>NZ_CCDM010000012.1 GCF_000750635.1 Oceanobacillus jeddahensis | reverse complement strand
AGGCTAATTCAGTGGGAGAATGAAGGAAGCAGACTAAGTTCGCGACGTCCTGGGGTTGGGGCTGCGATTACTCACCCCATCGAAAACCGTTGTCGCAACGTCTGCACTAGCACATCCTGGGACTGGGACTGCGATTACTCATCCCATCGTAAAGAGTTGTGCGCCCGTAAAACTCCCACTGAATGAAGTTTCGTTTTATTATGTGTGGACTTACCTTACAACGATGTAAGATAATTGAAAGGAATTTCGATAGTTTCTTCCTTAAGAACAACGATATACTAAGGTCAAATCAAATGATAAGGAAGGAAGTATTTTCATGTTGAAAGTAAGACAAGTCAGTAAAGTATACGAAGGGAAAATTTCCTATCGTGCATTGTCGGACATTGATTTAACTGTAGAAGATAATGAATTTGTAGGAATTATGGGACCTTCAGGAAGCGGTAAAACAACATTATTAAATATGATTGCTACGATTGATGAACCGACGACAGGAGAAATCTTAATTAATGGAAAGGATCCGCATCGTCTCAAAAAGGAAAAGCTAGCTCAATTCCGCAGACGGGAATTAGGATTTGTTTTTCAGGATTTTAACCTGCTCCATACATTGACGGTAGAAGAAAATATGGTGCTGCCTCTGACGCTTGACGGGAAAAAAGTAAGTGAAATGAAGAAAAAGGCAAAGGGAATTGCGGAAAAGTTAGGAATAACGGATATTATGGATAAACGAACGTATGAAATTTCCGGCGGTCAGGCTCAGAGAGCGGCAGTTGCCCGGGCAATGATTCATACGCCGAAGCTGCTCCTGGCGGATGAACCAACAGGAAATCTGGATTCAAAGTCATCCAAAGATGTAATGGAAATGCTGGAATCCATTAATGAAAAGGAAAAAACAACCATGCTTTTGGTGACGCATGATCCACAGGCTGCAAGTTATTGTAATCGTGTCGTATTTATCCGGGACGGGAAGTTTTATTCGGAAATTCATCGGGGCAATAATCGGCAGGCTTTTTTCCAAAAGATTATCGACACACTCTCATTAATGGGAGGGGATTCCAATGACTTTTCGTCAGTTCGCGTTTAATAATGTTATTCGGAATAAACGATTATATGCTGCGTATTTTTTGACCAGCCTGTTTACTGTAATGGTATTTTTTACTTTCTCTATTTTCGCTTCTCATCCGCAGCTGACAGGAAATAATATGGACTCTTATGTCAGCTTCGGAATGAATGTTGCCGCAGGGATTATCTATGTGTTTTCTTTTTTCTTTGTGCTTTATTCGATGAGTTCATTCTTACAGTCGCGGAAAAGAGAATTCGGCTTATTGATGATCCAGGGAATGAGCATGAAACAAATCCGCTCCATGGT
>NZ_CCDM010000011.1 GCF_000750635.1 Oceanobacillus jeddahensis | reverse complement strand
TTTTTCTGGGGTTGCGATTACTCACCCCACCATAACCCGTCGCAGCGGTCGTATTAACCTGACAACATTGAGACCTGCGATTACTCGGTCTATTAAAACCGTTGCTGCGGTTACTCGCCCCATCGAAGAGCTTTTGCGATTACTCGCTCCATCAATACCGTTGTACTTATACTCTATTCCTTGAATTCTTTATACTTCATAAAGTGAAATAAAAATATCATTTCTAAGAGGCTTCCCCTCCCCTTAGAAATGATAATTCTTCTTACCAATTACTGCAAAAGCAAAATAAAGCTTAACTGACAGTAATTCGATAAGGTGAAACCCTATTTTATTTATTCGAAGGTTTTTGTTTAATTATTTATCTTCCAGTTCTTCTTCAATGCCATAATCCTCACTAAATTCAGTGCGGAAGCTTGTTTGCAGGTTATCCGAATCTTGAACGGATTCTCCAACTCCAGAGAATAAAGTTGTAAGATAATAAATAGCACTGATCCCGACAAGTCCATAAATAATTCGAGAAAGAATTGCTGTCTGTCCGCCAAAAATAGCTGACACTAGATCAAATTGAAAAAACCCAATTAGTCCCCAGTTGATAGCACCAATAATCAATAAAGTGACTGCAATTGCATGTAGTGTTTTCATTGCTTCTCACCTCCTCACAGGTTATCTTTTGCGTAATTATGTAATTCCATACTGGCACTGTTTGGGAATTCAATGTATACCGTGTTAGAGAAGGTTTGCAACATGTAGAGAAAACCTGGTAAGGATTAAAAAATACAAGAAGGCAAAATTATAGGTATACCATAGGATTTAAAAATGGAGTTAAGCTAATGCCGCTTTTTACAGGCTATGACTACTCTACTGCCGAAAAAAAATTCAGGACTGCAGTTACCAATATTGTCAGGTTAATCGACACCAAGAAAAAAAGCTCCAACGAAATTTCATTGGAGCCCCTAAATCGATATCTTTATTCGTTAACTTGTAACACTTGCCTTATTCTATCCAATGCCCAATCAAGTTCTTCCTTTGTAATAACTAATGGCGGGGCAAAACGAATAGTGGTTTCATGTGTTTCCTTACATAAAATGCCACTTTTCTTCAATGCTTCACAAATGGGGCGAACAGGTTTGTTAAATTCTACTCCGATAAATAAACCTTTAGAACGGACTTCTTTCAAATCCGGGTGGTTAATGGCGGATAATTCAATCGCAAAGTACTCTCCCAGTTCCAGCGATTTGTCTATAAGCCCTTCTTCTTCAATTACGTCTAATGCAGCCATGGAAACAGCACAAGCTAATGGATTCCCTCCAAATGTCGAACCATGTGAACCTGGTGTAAATACATCCATAATGTCTTTATTCGCAGCGATCGCAGAAATAGGCATGACACCTCCGCCTAATGCTTTTCCCATCACATAGATATCAGGTTCTACATTCTCCCATTCACAAGCAAACATCTTACCTGTACGGGCAAAACCTGTCTGCACTTCATCTGCAATGAACAATATATTTTCTTCATCACAAATTTTTCGAACTTCCTGCAAATAGCCTTCCGGTGGAAGAAGAATACCTGCTTCTCCTTGAATTGGTTCTATAATAATTCCTGCTGTATTCGGCGTAATGGTTTCTTTTAATGCTTGAATATCTCCATAATTTATTTTATAGATACAGGGAACAAATGGACCGTAATTTGTTGTTGCACTCGGATCATCTGATAATGAAATCGCATTCATTGTTCGACCATGAAAATTACCTTTAGCAGCAATAATCTCTGCTTGGTTATCATCCACATCCTTTTTTTCATACGCCCATCTGCGAGCCGCTTTTATAGCCGTTTCTACTGCTTCTACTCCCGTATTCATTGGCAATACTTTATCTTTATTTGTTAATTGGGCAACACGCTCTGTCCAGGGGCCTAATAGTTCATTATGAAAAGCTCTTGAGGTAAGTGTGACTTTATCCGCTTGATCTTTTAACGCTTGAATTATTTTTGGATGACGATGTCCCTGATTAACAGCTGAGTATGCACTCAGCATATCCATATATTTATTTCCTTCAGGATCTTTCACCCAAACTCCTTCCGCTTCTGCAATAACTACCGGCAATGGATGATAGTTATTTGCACCATAGGTAGAAGTAAGTTCCATAATTTCTTTTGATGTCACCATAATAAGAGCCTCCCTTAATTTCATTCGAAATGTAATCCTTCTTCTTAAGCATAATCATTTTTTTAACAAAACGTCAAGTAAATATTTATAGAGGAAGTTCAAAAAGACCAATAAAAATGACACTTCGAATTTCTGCGTTGGCTTGCTTTTCCGGTACTCACGTATCTAATAAGTTAAAGGAACTTCTGTTAAGACCGTCCACGTCCTGTGGACAACACAGAAGTCATCACATCCTGTGAAAGTCCGTTCCTCAAAGCTACGCCACCTTGAACTTTCGACGCACAAATGTTTTTGGTGGGGCGAGTAATCGCAGTCCCAGGACGTGCTAGTGTCGGCGTTGCGACAACGCTTTTCGGTGGGGTGAGTAATCGCAACCCCAGGACGTCGCGAACTTAGTCGACTTGGTCCTATTTATCGGACTTTTTGAACATGTATTTAAACTCTTTTCACGGATATAGAAAGGAAGAGAATTTTACATCCTCCCCCTCCTGAATCCATTTTTTATTCCAGCGTTCCTTGAAGTAAGTTCTCTACGTCTTCATCCGTCAGTTGATTGTTCCACAAGTCCTTGGTCTTTATCATCTGCTCAATCAGTTTTCTTTTTTTCTGTTGGAGCTCAAACATTTTATCTTCAATAGTCCCCTCGGTCAGCATACGAATCACGGTGACATCATCTGTTTGCCCGATTCGGTGCGCACGGTCGATTGCTTGATCTTCCACTGCCGGATTCCACCATGTATCGTATAAAATAACCGTATCTGCACCTACTAAATTTAATCCTGTTCCACCCGCTTTTAGGGAAATCAGACAAATATCATTTTTGCCCTGATTAAATGAGCGGCAGATTTGCAGCCGCTCTTCTGCGGGTGTTTGTCCATCTAAATAAAAGTAGGAAATTTCCTCTGCTCGTAATAAATCACCAATCCGCTGCAACATTTGTGTGAATTGAGAAAAAATCAACAGACGCTTTCCGGAACGTTTTGCATCTTTCACAATTTCCATTAATCGCTTAAGCTTGGCTGACGCTCCCTGATAATCGCGTACAAATAATGCCGGGTCGCAGCAAATTTGTCTTAATCGGGTCAGTCCTGCCAAAATACGAATCCGGTTTTTACGAATCGTCTCACGGTCCAAATGTTTCAATTTCGGATGTCTTAATTTAGATAAATAGGAAATATAGATTTGTTTTTGTTCTTCTGTCAATGGAATACGTTCAATATACTCCGTCTTTGTCGGCAAATCCTGCAGCACATCTTGTTTTTCTCTCCGCAGCATAAACGGGTGAACTCTTCTTAGCACCTGGTCATTGGTTAGCTGGGAAAAGTTTTTTAAGCCGCCGAGTAACTCGGGAAATATAATATGGAAAATAGACCATAAATCCTCAATTTTATTTTCTAACGGCGTTCCTGTTAACGCAAATCGGTAATCTGCTTTTAATTTTTTTACCGTACGAAATACTTGTGTAGCAGGATTTTTAAATGTTTGCGCCTCGTCAAAAATAAGCGTTTGAAAAACAACATTTTTCTTCAGCCAATCGATTTCATTTTTCAAAACACCATAGGAAACAATCCATACATCACGTTCTTTAAATGATTTCTTTTTTTCGTTTCTTTCCCTGATTGTTCCTTCCAGCATATCAACAGAAAAAGAGGGGGCAAATAACTCCCATTCTTGCTTCCATTGATAGCATAACGACGTTGGACAGACAATCAGAATCGGCGCTTTATCCTTCATCTGCTGCTGAAATTTCGTGACACAAAAAGCAATAGCCTGAACCGTTTTTCCTAAGCCCATTTCATCCGCCAGGACACCGCCAAGCCCTGCTTCAGCTACTGCGAGCATCCAACGGACCCCGTCCTGCTGGTAAGGCTTTAAAATGGGCTCCATTTCGTTTGCGAGTGGATATTTCTCGTTTGCAGGCATTTGAATAGCTTGAATCATTTCCTTTACAGCTGCTCCATCAGCTAAATAACCGTTATCCTCCATTCGATGTGCAAACGACAACCCATCCTTCAGTGAGAGTTCAATTTCCTCTAAAATTTCTGATGGCGTCATCGAAACAGAGAGCATATATTTTTCCAATTCCTTTATTTCCTCTGTCTCTAATGTCAGAAAGGAACCGTCCTTTAAACGGTAATAGGGACGTTTTTCTTCTATCGCTTCCAATATCTGACGGACCTCCTGCTCCCAAAACCCCTGTACTTGAAAAGAGAAGGATAGCCAGTTGGTTCTGTCACGTTTATGTTTCACACGCACAATTGGCTGGAATCGCTTTTTGCTAATTTGGTTACGTACAGCATTTGTTACAAAAACATCGGCAAGTTTATAAAGTTCTGGCAGGTAATGATACAAAAAAGCGTATTCCAGCTGCTCATTCTGGAGAATAAAGCTTCCATCTGAATTCGCAAAACCGCTTCTTTCCAGAAAAGCAATGATTTCTGCTTCTTTGTCTTTATCCCGCCGCACCATAGTTGTTTTTTCAAAAGGCGTTATTTTTTTATCACCATATTGAAATTCCACACCCGCCAACAGGCGATGATGGACGCGGTCAATGTATATACTTGCTTTCAACGGCGAAAAGAGATTTTTTAATGTTCCTGTCCTGTCTTCTACTTCACCAATCCGTTCTAAAAGCGCTGAAATCGAAACAATTTGCTCTCTGCTGACTGCAATTGTTTGTGCCTGCTTCTTCCATAGCTGTTCACATAAAATAATCAGCTGCTTCTCTTCTTCCGTTAATAAATAAAGCGAACCATCCTGATAAATAAGTTGATAAGCAAGCAAAAAAATTGTATTTTTTCTTTCCAGAAATTCGATGGAATAATTTGAGCCTTTCTCAGAGACTCGAAATGAAAGCGGCGGCAGGGCATCATAAAAATGTAATGGCTGTTTATGATATTCATTCGCTTCCATATAAAGTGATACGAGCGAACTTGCAGAAAGTAATTTTTCGATGTGTTCCCAAGCTGTAGCCGGAATGGAAATCCAGCTTGTTTTCTCTTCAAAGGTCTTTCCAATCATCTGCTGATCCTCATAAACATGAATAAGCTGTTCTAAAATTTGATTACTGTCATCCTCAAAATAAAATTTCGCTGCATCAAATGATTGATTACCAGCAATTGAAAAATGCATTCCACTTTTCAACGCTTCTAAAAATGTAATAATATCTTGAACAATTTTCCCGTCAATTTGAACGGCCATTTGCAATGCGGCCCGTTCTGATTCTATTGGTATCTGCACATAAAAATGAACTGGAATAACCTGTCTTGTTTCAAAATAGCCGCGCTGACGAAATTCCTTTTCCGGCTTTCCTGTCAGTGACGGGCTGGCTGCTTCCGGCTCTCCAGTTTCATGGATGCCAATTAAGACCGCCGCAATATGCTGGCAATCCAATGTATAAGAACCGAGTTTCGGACAGCTGCACTCCGTATTTTCTATTTTATTATTTCGATACGTGATTGTAATATGAAAATCATCCGTGGTTCTGACGCTTCCGATCATCTGCTGCTCCAAAAAGGTTAATTGCACGTTTCCCTTCTTCCACAGACGTTCTCCATATTTATAAGACAACTCTCCGCATCGTTCTTTTATTTCCTGTTTGGATATCCATACCATTTCCTGCACGACCTTTTCATTCATTTCTCATACTTTAATTTCATACTGTCAGAATAAATATCTGATTGATTTTTTTTTCATTTCGCCATTTTTATCACGGAGAACCGCCCGTAAAACTCCCGCCTCAAAATAAAGAGCGAAAATAAATTAATTTAGGCGGGAGATAATGGGCGCTAACTCCCTGAATCACTCAGGCTAATTCAGTGGGAGAATGAAGGAAACAGACTAAGTTCGCGACGTCCTGGGACTGGGACTGCGATTACTCGTCCCATCGTAAAGAGTTGTGCGTCGAAAAACTCCCACTGAAATGAAGTTTCGTTTTAATAAGAAAACAAAAGTGTAAATTCTTACTTCAATATATATATTACCTGATTTCTATTTCACGAAAGAGGTTAAATTGTAGTATGATATATCTATTGCATATTATAAAGCAACAATACGCAAACATCTAATAAACAAATGATGCTTTTTAAACACAGCTGCTGCTCTATAAACAATTGCGTGTAAAGCTGTAAAAAGGATCAGTCTATGATAGAAAGGATTTCACTATGTCAATTCAAGATGAAGTACAGAAAAGAAAAACATTTGCGATTATCTCACATCCCGATGCCGGAAAAACAACGATGACAGAAAAATTACTGCTATATGGCAATCTTATTCGTTCAGCTGGAACCGTTAAAGGAAAAAAATCTGGCAAATTCGCTACCTCCGACTGGATGGAAATCGAGAAACAACGTGGTATTTCGGTTACATCCAGCGTTATGAACTTTGCATATGAAGGTTTTCATATCAATATTTTAGATACACCGGGACACGAAGATTTCAGTGAGGATACGTATCGGACACTAACTGCTGTCGACAGTGTCGTGATGATTATTGATTCCACAAAAGGGATTGAAGCACAAACAATAAAGCTGTTTAAAGTTTGTCGTATGCGTGGCATCCCCATCTTTACGTTTATGAATAAATTGGACCGAGAAGGGAAAGAGCCGCTCGCTTTACTGGAAGAGCTGGAAGAAGTATTAGAAATTGATACCTATCCAATGAACTGGCCAGCTGGCATGGGCAAAGGCTTTCTTGGCATTTTCGATCGGGAAAACGAGCAGTTTGTGCAGCATCACCCAGGTGAAGAAGAAAGTTATATTCCTTATACGGATTTAGAGAATCACCCGGAATTAACTGAAAATGCAACTTATCAGGATGCGGTAAATGAACTTGATTTAGTTACGGAAGCTGGAAATACGTATTCCGAAGAAGCTATTTTAAATGGAGAATTAACTCCTGTTTTCTTTGGAAGTGCGCTCTCTCCATTTGGCGTTCAAACATTTTTTGATTCCTTTATCCGCTTAGCACCAAGCCCAACACCGCGCAAGTCAACCAAAGGTGCAGTGAAGCCTGAGGAGGAGGTTTTTTCCGGTTTTATCTTTAAAATTCAAGCTAATATGAATCCTGCCCATCGTGACCGGATTGCCTTTTTACGTGTTTGCTCCGGTAAATTCACCCGCGGTATGAGTGTCACGCTGGCCAGGACCGGAAAAGAATTAAAGCTGGCTCAATCACAACAAATGATTGCCTCTTCCAGAGAAACACTTGAGGAAGCATACGCAGGCGATATTATCGGAATTTATGATCCAAATGCGTATCAAATTGGAGATACGCTGCTTACTGGCAAAGAAAAATATGACTTTGATGAACTGCCGCAGTTCCCGCCGGAAATCTTCAAAAAAGTGATGGCGAAAAACGCCTTGAAGTCAAAGCAATTTCGTAAAGGGATTGAACAGCTTGTCCAGGAAGGAGCTATTCAGCTGTTCCGGGATAAATTAACAGACTCCTTTATTTTAGGTGCAGTAGGCGAATTACAATATCAGGTTTTCACGTACCGCATGGAGAATGAGTACAATGCTCAGGTGACCATGGAGCCTATCGGAGAACGTATACCAAGATGGCTGAAACCGGAACAGGCAGACCCCTCCTTGTTTGATTCCGGTAACCTGCTGGCCCGCGACCGTTACGATCAGCCGCTTGTGCTCTTCCGTAATGAATTTGCGTTAAACTGGTTTAAAGACAAGAATCCGGATGTTGAGCTGATTGACCTTTTTGAAACGAATAATTATCAATAAAAGACAGGAGGCTGGATTGCATGTGGATCCAGCCTCCTGTTTTAATGACTATTTTTAATACACTCCACACATCACATTAAAAACTTTTTGAACTTTTGAAGAGTAATCTGTATAATAATTCTTATTGATTCCATTGGTCTCAAAAAGTCTACTTAGCAAAAATAAAATGGATTAATCATCATAGAGATAATCAATCCATTCCATACTTTATTATTGGTTAAAAATATTTACAAAATCATCTATATTCTTTGCTTTCACTAAACTGTTAACATAATTTTCATCAGAAAGTTTAATAGCTAAATTTTGAAGAATTTCTAAGTGTTCATTATCAGTGCCGGCAATACCAATTAACAAATAAACAACTTCATCATCATATTGAATTCCTTCTGGATAATGAATTACAGAAATACCAGATTTTTTAACATATTTCTTATCTTCATTTAATCCATGAGGAATAGCTATTCCATTACCAATATATGTTGTATCTGTTTTTTCTTTTTCAAGCATCGATGGAATGTAAGGATCTTCAATAAATCCATTGTCGAGTAGCTTCCTGCCTACTTTTTTGATAGCTTCCATTTTTAATTCGCTATCTTGTTGAAATTCTACCTGTTCCTTATTTATTTTCATCTTTAACTTCCCCTTCTTTTAAATCTTCTACAAGAATGTCATATTGTGGATCATTCAAAAATGAATCAACTGTTCTAATTACTGCCTTTGGAGCCGCTTGTTTTGCGCGATTATATAATTTTGTATGGGTAACAACAACTCTTACATCTTTATTAACACTATCAATAGCTGAATTTTCAACTTGAATATCTAATCCTGCTTCTTGAACTTTTTTCTTTAAAATACCGCTACCCATTGCACTTGAGCCAATACCAGCATCACAGGCAAAAATTATTTTATTGATTTCAGATGTTTTCCATGAGCGCATTGTATCATTCCTATTATCATCAGAAGCAGCTGTCTCATCATTAACATCATTCTTCACTCCAAGCATTTCTCCAATATCATCACTTAATGAGGTATCCTCATCTTCTTCAACGGACCTATCTAATTTAATGATAGCAGCCGCTATTAGCATGGTAACAGCCACACCAGCTAATATTCCAAGCAAAACAGGAATAGCTCCTCCTCTTGGCAACATAATTAAAAATGAAATAATACTTCCAGGATGAGGGTACCCCGCTAGTCCAGCATTTAATATTACCCAAACAACAATTTGAGCTATTCCTCCTCCAATTATTGCAAAAAACATAAGAGGTTTCATCAATACGTATGGAAAGTAAACTTCATGAATTCCACCAAAGAATTGAATAATCAATGCGGATGGAGCTGATTTTTTACTAGTACCTCTTCCAAAAAGAGAATATGCAAGTAATATACCTGCTCCTGGCGCAGGACTTGATACAAGCATATAGAATAATGTTTTACCGCCATGTTCAAGAATTTCTGCGGAACCAAGTGGCACAAAGATTCCTTGGTCAATTGCGTTATTTAAAAATAGAACTTTTGCTGGTTCAATAATTACAGCTAATAAAGGATATAGTCCTACATCAATTAAAGAATTAATTCCCGCGGTAGCTACATTCGTTAAACCAGTTATAACAGGTCCAATAACATAAAATGAAAAGACTGCTAAGATAAGTCCAATAATACCAATGGAAAAATTGTTAACCAACATTTCAAAACCTGATTTTATTTTCCCATCTAATACCTTGTCTACTTTTTTCATTACCCATCCACCAAGTGGACCGAGTATCATTGCAGCTAGAAACATCGGTATTTCAGAACCAAATATAGCTCCTGAAGCTGCGACAACACCTGCCACAGCACCACGCTGATCATATACCATTCTACCGCCAGTATAAGCAATCAAAAATGGTAACAGATATTGAAGCATTGGTGAAATCATCGTAGCTAAATCTTCATTTGGTAACCAACCTGAATCTAAAAAAAGTGCAGTAATTAATCCCCAAGCAATAAAAGCACCAATGTTAGGAATTACCATTCCAGCTAAGAATCCACCAAATTTTTGAATTTTTATTTTTAAATTCATTTTTTTCCTCCTGTATTTGTAATATTTAAAACATAATGTCTCCGCCGTTTAAGTTAATCGTTTGTCCACTAATGTAACCGGCATCATCACTTAGTAAAAAGCATGCTAATTTTGCTACATCTTTTACTGTTCCAAGTTTTCTTAATGGATTTTTTTCTTTAAAATAATCCATTACGTTATCCGGGTCTAAGTTTCTTTTTTTGGCATAATCTTTTTTCTGCTGCTCCCACATCGATGTATAAATAACTCCTGGAGCAATGCTGTTTACGCGAACTCCACCAGGTCCAAATTCTGCTGCTAAAGATTGAGTCAGCCCGATGACTCCAAATTTACTTGAACAATATGCTTGATAATTACTTGTACCAACTTTTCCAGATTGTGAAGAAAGATTAATAATACTTCCTGATCCTTTCTCAACCATATGTTCAACAGCGATTTTACAACATAAAAATTGCCCTTTTAAGTTAATATCTAATGTGTCATCCCAAATATCTTCACTATGTTCAAAAAATGGGGTGATTTTTGATATACCTGCACTGTTTACCCAAAAATCTATTAAACCGTATTCTTTTTTAATATATTCACCAAGATTTTGAAGCTCATCAAAATCTGTAACATTTAATTTTATCGCTTCTGCTTTCCCTCCAATTTCTTTAATAGATTCTACAACGTTTTCAGCATTTTGCTTATTGATATCGGTTACAACAACTTGTGCTCCATTCTTGGCAAGCTCTTCACAAATACCTGCTCCAATACCGCTTCCCCCACCAGTAACTACTGCAATCTTTCCTTTCATATCCATCAAAAAAACTCCTTCTCAAAATAGGTCATGACGTCTCCACGTCGTAACATAATTCTATCATTACTTTTAAAAATGTCAATAAAAAAGTGAGTATCACTCACTTTTATAATTTAACCTAACTTTATAAACACTGATATCTCCGCGGTCCCGCGAAATAGAGTATTCAATTGGTATTCCTTTTTCATCATAAGTTATTGTATCAACCTTTTGAATTGGCGCGCCCTCACCAATATCTAAATAGTTTGCATCATTCTTATCAACTATGTTGGATCGGAATTCTTTTTCAGCGTAGCCTATTTTTACACCATAATCTTTTTTTAAGATATCAAAAAGTGAATTGTTTGATAAATCGTATTTTTCTAATCCATCAGCATAATTCATTGGTACATATGTCGTTACTAAAATAACCGGTGTCTCATCTCTATAACGTAACCTTTCTAATTTATAAAATTTCTTTATGTCCTCTCCAAATATTTTTCCCAGCTTTTCGTTACTATCTATTTTTTCTATAAAAAGTAGTTTAGTTGAGCTGACGCTCCCTCTCATTTCTACTTCTTCTCTAAAGCTTCTTAACTTTTCAAGTTCCCAATAATTTCTTTTTCTAGAGGTAACAAAAGTCCCTACGCCTCTTCTTTTTTCTAAATAACCTTCATTTACTAAATTATCTATTGCTTGTCTTACCGTTGTTCTACTTAATCCAGACTCTTTTATAATCACTTGTTCCGTTGGAAAAATCTCATTCTCCTCAAATATTCCTGAGTTAATTTTTTCAATAATGGTTTGCTGCAATTGATAATACAAAGGCATTGGAATGTCCTTGTTTACTTTAAAATTATTCATTTTTATGAACTCCTTTCGGTATCATAACATCATGTCGTCGTACTCATTATACATGAAAAGTCTCTCCTTTAGAATAAGAAACCATTTTAGATGAATATGATTTCTTATTTAGTAAATTTAGCTTTGCCATCGCACTCAAATAATAAAAATTTTAATCATTCTTCATTATGTAAAAATAAGATCAAATCTGTTGAGTGTTCTATTTCCAGGGATTAAGAAAATATAATCTGATTCAAAATAATTTAAATATTATCGTTTGTAACGTAATAATACAATCACTTAAATTAAACACAAAACTGTTCTTTTGACTGACATTTCATAAGTTCGTAAGGATCTTATCCTGAATTCCTTTAAATTCGCAGTTTTTCTTTCCTTATCATGTTAAAAAGCCTGACAACCATTTCGGAGCTGTATACGCTCCTTTTCATTGGTTTTCAGGCTTTTTATCTTTTAAATATATTAGTTATTATCCAGACTGGAGAAAAAAACTTTGATTTTCCTACCTCTCCACAATCGTCGCATATCTATATTTTTCTTTAGGGACTTCACTTAAGAATGGCGACATCTCCTCTGTATAAAGCACTGTTAAATCATGCATCGCACGGGTACAAGCTGTATAAAGCAAAAATTTATCTGCTGCATGCGAATACACCTCACTTGAAGCATCTGCGAGAATAACTGAATCAAACTCTATCCCCTTTGCTAAATAAACAGGGACAACAACAACACCTTTTTGATACGTTTTTGTATCCTCATTAATTTGCTTTATCCGTATCTCTTTATGCAGCTTCTGATATATTTTTTCACAAGCATCAGCCGTCTTCGCTATAATTGCAATTGTCTCATGTCCATCTTTTTGCTTCTCCTCTATTTTATGAAGCAACGCATCTTTTTCAGAGATTGACTTTGTCAGACGTATGATTTCCGGTAGTGCACCATTACGCTCAAATGGCTCTACCGGCTGATTGCTCGGGGAAAAATAAGATGTAAAATCAACAATCGGCTTCGTTGAGCGGTAGCTTTTTGTTAATACAATCCGTTCTGTGCTCTCCTTAAACGAGGCATTTTCTTGAATTGGATTTTCCTCTGATGCATAAGAATAGATCGCTTGATTCACATCACCAAGTAACGTAAAGCTAGCATACGGATAAAGGTGTTTTAAATACGCAAATTGAAAAGGCGTATAGTCCTGCGCTTCATCGATCACAATTAAATGCACTGGCCTGGTAACTTCATGACCAATTATTTCCCCTTTAAAGTAGTTATAGGCTGTAGCAAGTTCCCAAGGAAGCTGTTTTTTTCGGAGCAGTCTAATTGCTTCTGCCTTATATTCCTGAATAGCGTTATTTCCATTCAATTCCGCTATCAAATCCATATACATTTTAAATGTATTGATAAAACGATTTTGACGTATCATCTTTTTTAGAGGTGCAAATGTCTTACGAATAATTTTCTCTCTTAAAACCTTTTCCTCGTCCTGAATATTGCTATCTTCGTGTTCACTTTCCACTTCATGGTAAGCTTTCATATAATCATCCTTGGTTAACAACTGAATCTGATCCAGTACCCAATCTTTTTTGATTTCTTCTTTCTGAATTTCACGAATACGCTGCAATAACCAATTCCTGAGCTGTTCGATTTTATTTGGAAGACGCATATCTTTCTCTAACGATGCAAAATAATTTTCAATCTCTGTCTTATCAATGAGTAACTCATTTCGAAAACGGATGGATCTGAAAGTAAGATTTGTTTGGTTTAATTTTTCTAAATAGTGATTAATATCCTCCATAAAAGCAACACTGGAAAAATGTTGGATTGCTTCTATCTGTGGCTGCTGCTCCTCTTCTTTTAAACTCATTAGTTTTTCCATTTGGTTAAAAGGTGTATCTACTCGTAAAGCTTTATCCGTCCCCTTGAGAACAAATTGATGGAAAGTCTGCTGATTGACAGGCTCTTCTCCTAATTCAGGCAATACATTCGCCACATAGCTTGTAAATAAATCATTCGGAGATAATAGTAATACCTGATTCGCTGTTAAATTAGTCCGATGATGATAAAGTAAATAGGCGATACGCTGTAATGCAGCAGATGTTTTCCCACTACCGGCCGCCCCCTGCACCACAAGGACTTTACTGCCCCGATGACGGATAACAGCATTTTGTTCTTGCTGAATCGTGGATACAATTGATTTCATTTGTGTATCCGCCGCTTGGCTTAAGCTTTCTTGAAGCATCTCATCTATAATGGTTACCGAGGTATCAAAAATTCCCTTCATTTTCCCATTACGGATCATATATTGACGTTTTAAGCTCATATCACCATAAACGGTTTCTTCCTCCGTTCGATATTCTACCGGTCCAGGAGCATAATCATAATAAATACTAGAAATAGGGGCCCGCCAATCATAGATTAGAAAATCTTTTTCTTCTTCATCCATTAATGATGAAGTACCAATATAAATTTTCTCGACCTCTTCACTGCCTTCTTCCTGAAAATCAACTCTTCCAAAATAAGGCTGGTTTTTTAACCGTTCTAATTGCTTCATTCGCTGATAGTTCTTTCCATAATGACGCTCTTTTTGTGCAAGAATATTGGATTGCTGTTTTATACTTTCCTGTGTTTCAATAATGTCATCCATTTCATCCATATTAACGGTAATATCATCCCAGAATGTTTTACGTAATTCAACGACATCTTCCTTCACCTTGGAGGATTGTTCCTTCAAAGCATGTTGTTTCTTATCAATAATATCTAATACCTTCTCTAGTCGCTGATATTCAAATTCATGGTTATTATTTTGCTTATCCATCAACTTCCTCCTTTATTTCCAAAAAAACTGTTGACAATATTATTATTATAGTGTAGAATTATAATGTATATAAATATTTTTGTTAATATATCTTTAACTTTTATATTTTATCATTGTTGAATAAATTAATCAATACATATGTAAAAGCCTGCTAAAGATCTTTAGCAGGCTTTTTTTGGTGAGTTAACAGTTTTGCGCCTATAGGAAAATATAAAAATGAAAAGAAAACTTGGCAGGCCAAACCTGTAAAAAAGCGAAGGATTGCTATAGTTGGGACTGGGGCTGGGACTGCGGTTACCAATGTTGTCAGGTTAATCGACCCATCAAAACCGCTGCACTCATACTCTTTTCCTTGATCTCTTTAAACTTTCTTAAAGTGCTAAAAAGTACCTTCCCGTTTATTTAATAAATAACTTACGATCCACATTAGCCAGAATTTCTACTCCACTTTCAGTAACGCGGAATGTTTCACTGATCTCTATCCCGTAAGTATCCATCCAAATTCCAGGGATCATATGAAAGACCATGTTTGGTTGTAAAACAGTTTGATCTCCAGATCTCAAGCTTGCTGTATGTTCTCCCCAATCAGGCGGATAATTTAAGCCAGTTGAATATCCTAGTCGTGATTCTTTTTCAAATCCTCTTTTTTCAATCGACCTTTTCCATGCCAGTTCAACTTCTTCACACGTAACTCCAGGTTTAATAATTTCAAGTGCTGCTTCAATACCTTCTATCGTTACATCTGCTAATTCTTCCATTTCAGAAGTTGGTTTCCCTATTACTAAAGTTCTTGCAAGTGGTGAATGATAACGTTTATGACATCCAGCAAGTTCTAAAATAACAGGATCCCCTTCTTTATAAACTTCATCTGTCCAAGTTAAGTGGCATGCAGATGTTTTTTCACCAGACGGTAATAAAGGAACAATCGATGTATAATCACCGCCGAATTCTTCTGTTCCCGAAATTTGCTTATGGAAAATATCTGCTACTACATCACATTCTCTGACTCCGGCTTGAATTCTATCAATTCCTTTGTACATTGTTTCTGTCACAATGGTCGCAGCCCGCTTAATATACTCTATTTCCTGTTCAGACTTAATAATCCGGATCCAATTTACAAGCGTTGTTCCATCAACAAAGGTCGCATCAGGAAGTTGTTGCGTGAGTTGAATATAATTTCTGGCAGTAAAATAGTACGCATCAAATTCAGCTGCAATCGTCTTATTGGATTGACCCTTTTCTTTTAAAATACCGGCTACAAAATCCATTGGATGTTTTCGTGTTGATTGAACATGATCGTCTGAATAAGGAAGAATATTTTCATTACTTAACCATGTAGTAATTTGAGCTGCACTGGCGTCAATTCTCCTCCCTGCCCAAATAGGTTCTTCTTCCTGATCTATAACAATTAACAGTTGATGTACATAGAATGACCATGCATTAAACCCCGTCAAATAACTTATATTTGCCGGATCTGTAATTAACAAAACATTTATTCCTTGCTTCTCCATACTTTGTTTTGTTTTTTTCAATCTTGTCTGATATTCTGCTTTTGCAAAGTTCAACATATCATCATTCCCTTCTAATACTCAAAATGAAAGTTTTTATGATTTTCTATTTATAGCATTACTAAAAGCAAAATTAAATCATAAAAAAGAAGCCCAATTCAAATGGTTAAATAGATGAGATTAGACTCCTTATCAAAGTGTTAAATAGAATATACAATTTCGCGTACTGTTCTCCGATATAACTTTATTCTGTCAAATCTGCCTCAGCTTCTTTAATCTCTTTTTCCAACATTTCTATAATTGCTTTAGCATCATTACTTTCTTCTCCGTATACCTCACGAATCGGCAATGAAAGCTCTTCGAATGCTTCTCTTTGTTCAGATGTCAGCTCAATAATTTCTATATCATCTTCTTTCGCTTTTTTAAGGGCTTTTTCTGCTTCTTCTTCCTGCATATCAAAAGACCAATCGTTTACTTCATCGATAGCCTCCTCGATAATCTGTTGATCTTCTTTAGCTAATCCTTCAAAAAATTCTTGATTCGTAACGGTTACCGTGGTGTAAATATGGTGTTTCGTATCCATTAAATAATCTTGAACTTCCAAAAAATTACCGTTTACAATATAGAACAGCGGATTCTCCTGTCCATCGATACCATTCGTTTGCAGCATTGTATAAATTTCACCGGAATCCGTCGTCGTCGGTGTCGCTCCTAAATGTTCATATGACCTTATTATTAAGTTCGTCGGCATGGTTCTCATCTTAATTCCATTCATATCTTCAGGAGCAGTAATTTCCTGATTAGCAGTCCAATACATAAATCCTTCCAGCCAAAAATGAAATGGTATAACACCAATCTCTTCGTATTTATCAGCTAATAAACCGTTCAATGCTTCGCTCTCTTGCAATACTTTTTTATTAACCTCTAGGTTATCGGAAAATAAAAACGGGATAGACATAATTTGAGATTCAGGTATCACATCTCCAGAGAATCCCGGGGACGTAATTGCCAACTCTATTGCCCCAGTTTGTAAGGAATGTAATATATCTATACTTGTACCGAGTGTTCCCCCTGTATAAACATCTACTTTAATTCTTCCATTTGTTTTTTCCTCGATGACTTCTTTAAATTTATTTGCATATAAGTCCTGAACATCTCCTTGGCCTTCTTCATGAGCAAACTTTAAGGTAATTTCTTCTCCATCCGTACTAGCTTCACTACGGATTCTGTCATTGCTGCATGCTGCCAAAACAACGGAGATAACAACTGTGAAAACAAACAAATAGAATCTTTTTTTCCTAAACAAATTACTTCCCCTCCCTTTAGCTTATTAATTTTAAATGATTACTAGTAGTAATCATCACAATATGTAAAAGAAGTAATCATGAGCCTCCTTCAGATAAGCCTAAAATATTTTGATAAATCATAATAATTTCCGGAAAACAAATCAGTAATATATTTATCACTACAAAAATAATGATGTATGGAATAACGCCTTTTACCACTTCTAAATAAGGTTTTTTAAAGATAGCACAAGCGGTAAATATATTAACCCCAAATGGAGGTGTAACGGTGCCAAGTGTTGCTTGCATCGTAATAAGGATTCCGATTGCTACTGGATGAATCCCTGCTGTCACAGCGATCGGAAAAAAGATAGGTGTCAGTATTGCAATCGCCACCAATGAATCGACAAACATACAAGACACTAAGAAAAATAACGACATAATGAAAAGTATTTCCAGTTGTGAGGGATTGGAGCTTAATACAGTTTCTGTTAAAATTTGTGGGACTCTTAAATAAGAAATAATCCAAGAAAAAACACCGCCAACTGCTAATAAAATAAATACAATACTCGTTACTGTTCCCGTTGATATAGCAATTCGGTAAATATCTTTTATTTTAATAGACCGGAAAATGATTAGTTCTAAAAGAGCTGCATAAAGTACGGAAAACGCAGCCGCTTCTGTCGGGCTAAACATTCCAGTATAGATTCCACCCAAAATTAAGATTGGGAACCCGAACGTTAAAATAGCATTTTTGAAGGAATACCATCGTTGTCTCCAAGAAGCTTTAGGCTCAACTGGAATATCTTTTTTAATAGCAATAAAGAACTCCCATAGAGAAAAACTTAAAAATATGATAAGGCCTGGAATAATCCCCGCGATAAATAAATCACCTACTGAGGTTCCCGTAAGCATTCCATAATAAATCATTACGATACTCGGAGGTATTAAAATTGCAATTCCTGCAGAGTTAATAATTAATCCTGTAATATGCGAGTCTTTATATCCATATTCTAAAGCTCTTTTTCTCATCGGCTTTCCAATTGCAGCAATCGTTGCCTGTGAAGATCCAGATACGGAACCGAACATCGTGCTTGTTGCTGCTGCAACAATGCCCGTTCCCCCACGGATATGCCCAAACATATCTTTAACAAAATCTAATAATCGATTTGCTGTTTTGCCTTCAACAAGAATATCTGCTGCAAATATAAACATTGGTATAGCTAATAACACATATGATTCAATACTGCTTGTCATTACCTGTCCAAACATTGCCATATCTATATTCGGTGTAAAAAACAGGATCATTAATAAAGCCGGCACAAGCAGTACAATCATAATGGGGAAATTTAAAAATAACATAATAAATAATACTATGAGAATAAGCCACATGGTTTTCTATCCCTCCCGTTCTCCGTTTTTTTCCTTTCACAATTTTTTCAGCGCTGTTCTTCCTTATGAATGATCTGGAACGTTTTCTGTTATTCGCTTACCAAGATTTATAAAATAACGGATACTTGCTAAAAAGAACCCTATCGGAACAAACATCATCGTGAGATACAGGGGTATTCTTAAAATAGTAGACACTTGACCCAGTGTATATAAATGTTGAATGTATTTCATAGCTAAATACGTGCAAAAAACCAGTACGAGCGCAGATATCAAGTTAATGAATATTCCCAAAATTCTTTGTGCTTTTTTAGACATCAAATCATAAAACCCAGACATCTCTATATGCATCCCTTTTCGTGCAGCATACCCAAGTCCCATAAATGTAAGAATAATAATCCCGACCTTCCCCAATTCTTCCGTGAACGGCCAACTTTTACTAAAAAAATAACGGCTTATTGTATTACCTACTAGCATCAAACTAATGGAAATAATTGTAATACTTAAAATTCCAGCTTCTACCTTCTCCCAAATTTCATCCATCTTTCGTAAAGTTCGCATCGACATGCCCCTCCTTTTGAATACGCTTACAAGAAAGTGTTCATCATTTATCTTTCAAACAGCTCCCCATAATTCTTTATCTTTGCATTTACGTTACTTAGTTTTAATGCATACCAAAAGGTCGCTTGATTTGAAGTAATTACAGGTTTTTGAAGATCTTCTTCTAACACATGAATGATATTTGCTGCCGAAAGACCGGTACAGGAAAGAAATACTGCTTCTGCATCCTCCGTATTTACGTTCATAGCCATCTGATAAATTGAATTGGTATCTAATTTTGAGATTTGGTAATCATTCGCTATACCTAAGCCGGTCATGTTGGTGATCTGTAAATTTCCGTCCGTAAAATATTGATATGCCAGCTCATTTACATCTTTTTCATAGGGTGTGGCAATGGCTACTTTTTTTATTTTAAGCGATTGAAGCGCTTCTACAGCTGCATTTGCTGTAGTTGTACAAGGTATATTAGCAACTGCTTCCATCCGTTTAATAAATGCTTTATCATACTCAAATCCGTTTACAAAACTTCCACTTGTACATCCAAATGCAATAGAGGTTAGCGGTGCTTGTGCAAGCAATTTCGTTGCAGCTAAAGCGTCTTTTCCAAGTGTTGACAAGTCACTTACGGTAAATTGGTCCGGTTGCTCGCATAGAGCTATTCTCGTCGTATGAGTTGTTACTCCTGGCGGTGCCATCTGATTAAACTCTACTTCCATAGCATAAGCTGAAGCAATGTAAATTAATCCTATCTTGGCTCTCCAGCCATAAGGGGCAGCTTTCAATTATATGATCTCTCCCATCTTTTATTTTGGATATGCTACACTTGATATAGCGTGTTAAAAGAATATGATTAAGGAAAATTATACCTTACATTATAAAAATAGACATCTTTAAAATCAATATGCAATATGTATGAATTTAATAAATTATCATTAGACAATTTGTTTAGAAACTTATTCTATATGAGTAAAACAGGGGAGTATAAAGTAACTCCCCGCCTGTTTTTTCATTCTAAATAACAGCCCGGATAGACTCATCAACAATTGTAATCATTTCATCCATCTGCTTTTTATTAATAACAAATGGCGGAGCAAACGCCAACGTATCTTGACCATCATATACGACCGAACGGCAAATTAAACCTCTTTTTAATGCCTCTGCAACGATTTTAGGTCCAACCGGAGCGACATCCGCTGATTTTCTGTCAATACTAATAGCACCTAGTAAACCAATTCCTCTAACATCATTCACCTTATCATTTTGTTCCTGGATCCATTTGAACCCTTTTAACATTTCTTCTCCCATTCTATTTACATTGTCAATTAAGTTTTCATTTTTAATAATCTCTAAGTTTTTTAAAGCTACCGCAGCAGCTGTTGGATGACCACTGTAAGTGTATCCATGCCAGAAGTTACCCTCTACCTTTTCATAAATTTCTTGATGCAGTTTCTCGGAAATAATCATTCCGCCAAGTGGAGCATATCCGCTTGTCACTCCTTTAGCCATTGTTATAATATCAGGGATTATACCGAAATTTTCCATTCCGAAATGTGTTCCCGTTCGGCCAAATCCACAAATTACTTCATCTGAAATAATCAAAATATTATTTTCATCACAGATTTTACGAACTTCTTCAAAATACCTATCGCTTGGTAAATTTACGCCTCCAGATCCTTGAACTGGTTCAGAAATAAACGCAGCAATGGAATCTGCTCCTTCTTTTTCAATTACGTCTTTTAATGATTCGATTGTACTGTCTACATAGTAAAAATCAGGAGCAATCGATTCTGTAAATGTATGAAACTCTGGGATTCCAGTAGCACTCGTAGACCCCATTGCAACTCCATGATAGGATTTCTTTCTAGAGATAATTTTTTTCTTATCAGGATGCCCTTTTATTTTCCAATAATGACGTACTGTTTTAAAGGCCGTATCATTTGCTTCCGACCCGCCGGATGTAAAAAACGTTGCGTTTAAGTCACCTGGCGTCCATTTGGCAATCTCGGCTGCTAGCCGTATTGCCGGCTCATGACTCCAGTTGCTGAAAGTCGATGTAAATGCCAATTTTTCCATCTGTGCTTTCGCGGCCTCGCCAAGCTCTTTTCTGCCATGTCCAATGTTCACATTCCACAGGGATGATAAACTGTCCATTAGTGTTCGGCCTTCTATATCTTTTAAATAAATACCGTCCCCTTCCGTAAAAATAAAGGCCGGTCCTTCCTCCTGCAACTGTTTCATATTAGATGTAGGATGGATAAAATGCTTTTTATCCAGTTCCGTCAATTCTTCTTTTAATTTAGTACCTTTTATCATTTGTTTCATTTTAAATTCCTCCTTGGATAATCTTATTCTTACTAACCAGCCGCTACAGAAAGACATTTTGCCGGCAAGCTGTTATAACCAAATTGATATACATAATTCAACCATTGATTTGGGTGTCGGCTAAAATCATTAATTAGAAATAACTTTATTCCAATTTATCGTTTTTTCTTGTACAAAGTATGTTTTCGTGTAATACACATATTCATCCTAATTTAAAATGAACTACTTTAGGTTCTGTCATTTCTTGAATCGTGTATTTAACCCCCTCACGCCCCAAACCAGATCCTTTTACTCCGCCAAAAGGCATTCCATCTATTCGATAGTCACTGCTATCATTAACCATGATCCCTCCCACTTCCAATTGTTGAATAGCTTGAAAAGCGAGATTAATATCGTTTGTAAAAATACCTGCTTGTAATCCATAATTTACTTGATTTGCTTTTTCAATTGCTTCCGTCAAATTTTCTACTTCAAAAAGAAGCACTACCGGACCAAAAATCTCTTCTGTTGCTATTTTTGCATCCGTTGCTACATTCATTAATACAGTTGGGGTATAAAATGCACCGTCCCTTTTTCCGCCAGTAAGTAAAATCGCGTTTTCTTCCAGCGCCTCATTGACCCACTCTTCGACCCGAATAGCTTCTTTCTCTGAAATCAAAGGTCCCATATCTGTCGTTTCATCTTTTTTATTACCTGTTTTATATTTCTTGGTCTCCTTCACAAATTTGCGAACAAATTCATCAAATTTTGAAGTTTCAACAAATATTCTTTGAACCCCTATACAATTTTGGCCAACTGCTCCAAAAGCTCCTGCCACACAACTGCTTACTGCATCATCTATATTTGCATCTTGCAGAACAATTGCGGGGGAATTAGATCCTAATTCCATACTCAATTTTTTCAGTCCAGCTTTTTTAGCAATTTTCTCTCCTGTTTCTACTCCGCCGGTAAAAGACACCATGCGAATGGAAGGATGGGTAACGAGGATATCGCCGATCTCTCTACCGCTGCCAGTTACGACAGAAAGTACTTTCTCCGGTAAACCAGCAGCTTCAAATGCTTCAGCTAATAAAAGTCCGCTTAACGGTGTCATTGATGCAGGTTTTACAATGATTGCATTACCAGAAGCAATCGCTGGTCCCACCTTATGTGCCACTAAATTAAGTGGATCATTAAATGGTGTAATAGCGGCAACAATGCCAATTGGAAAATGATAATAATAACCGACACGATTCTCATGGCCCGGCATTTGGTCAAATGGAATCGTTTCTCCAATAATTCTTCTAGCTTCTTCCGCTGACAGTCTGAGGGTATTGATACATCGAACTACTTCTCCTCTTGCTTCTGTGATTGTTTTACTTCCTTCGCTAGCAATTGTTTCGGCAAAAATATCTCGATGGTCTTCAATATAGTCTGCTGCTTTATTAATAATTGTTATGCGTTCATGAACAGGCATATTTCCAGCAATTTTCGCACCTTCTTCCGCTGCTTCGATTGCTGCAAGCATATCCGCTTCAGATGCTTTTGGTACGGTAGTAATGACTGAATTATCCTGTGGATCATACACATGGATTACTTCATCTTTTTCTACCCACTTCCCCCCGATAAACATCTTTTTCCTTTTCTCCGTCACCATCATGTTCTCACGCACCTTTCTCAATAGAATGTCTTTTTAAAGGTTGATGTAACGCTTCATGATTTAAGAACTTATTAACCGCTGCCACAAAAATTTCTGTTCCAAGCGGTAAGCACTTTTCATCAATATCAAAAATAGGTGTATGCAAATCTCGATGCAGGCCATCCTCTAAGGAACACCCGAGGAAAATCATTGCTCCTGGTATTTGCTCCGTCATATAGCCAAAGTCTTCTCCACCCATTCCAAATGGTCCCCAATGAATTTGCATATTTGGATATAATTCACGTATTGATTCTTCAATCGTTGTATTTATTTCTATATGATTATTTAAAGCCGGCTCTCCCTTTTTTAATTCAACTTCAAAAGAACCACCGAGTGTTTCCACTAACCTGAAAATATTTTTTACTTCTGCCGCCAGTTTTTCTCTTGTTTCTGGTGAGTAAGATCGCAACGTCCCTTCTATATTAACTTCAGAAGGAATGACATTGCTTACGCTACCAGCCTCAATTTTTCCAATACTTGCGGCAACAATATCTAGAGGAGACATCCTTCTTCCTACCGTTCCATAAAATGATTGTAAAACCAAACTAAGCATCCATAATGGGTCTCTAGCCAAATGCGGATAACCGCCATGCCCTCCTGTTCCTCGAATTGTTGCTTCAAATACATCTACATTTGCCATACTAAAGCCATTATTCATTTGAACAGTTCCAACAGGATGCCATGGGCAAACATGAAGCGCGATAATTGCATCCACATCTTGGATTACTCTGCATCCACATCTTGGATTACTCCGGCTTGAATCATATAAGGTGCACCTGAAAGTCCATGTATATCTGTACTCTCTTCTGCAGGCTGAAAGATAAACTTCACTGTGCCGGTTAATTCCCCTTCCCGAAATTGTTCAGCTAATACATGCACAGCACCTAAAAGCATCGCTGTATGAGCATCGTGTCCACATGCGTGCATGATGCCAGCTTTCTTAGATACAAAGGAATGATGATTCTGCTCTTGAATTGGCAATGCATCCATATCTGCTCTTAGTGCAATCGTCGGTCCCTCGCCTGTCGTTAATGTTGCTACAACACCGTTACCTCCAATATTTCTTTCTACCAAAACATTTTCTATCTTCAATAGCTCATCAACGACAAACTTTGCTGTCTCCGTTTCCTCGAAGCTCAATTCCGGATGTTCGTGTAAGTGTCTACGCCATAAAATTAACTTTTCAAATAAAGATGCAGCTTCTATTTTCATGATACATCCCCCTCCACAAACGCTTTATTTGTATGAAGTGAAGCTTTAACATTTTGCACAAGTATCCATTCAATTGATTTTCGTAAAATATTT
Organism: Oceanobacillus jeddahensis; assembly: GCF_000750635.1. Lineage (GTDB taxonomy): Bacteria > Bacillota > Bacilli > Bacillales > Amphibacillaceae > Oceanobacillus > Oceanobacillus jeddahense. The sequence goes on along the minus strand of NZ_CCDM010000011.1, from coordinate 18,350 downwards.
ACTCATTTTGAAAGCGCAAACATTTCAATTCATAGTTACAGTTATTTTTATTTTTCCCATAAACAATGATAAGAACTTCTAACTTGGTTCTGAGCTCATTATACGATTTCCTTTGCAAAGGAAACAATTGTAATATTGTATGAACTTTTCAGTAAACTTTCTATACAAATTGTATGAATCCCTATCTTACTCCTCTAAAATGGATGACATATAAAAAGAAACTTCATTCAGTGGGATTTTTCGCCCTTCTCCCACTGTATTAGCCTTAGTGATTCAGGGAGTTAGCGCCCGTTATCTCCCACCTAAATAAATTTATTTTCGCTCTTTATTTTGTGGCGGGAGTTTTACGGGCGGTTCTCCGTGATAAAACATTTTTAAAGATCATCAGGATATTAACACGCAAATTTGTGTGGAGATTTCTTTTTTTCTTTAACTGCATACAGCGTTGAATCTTTTAGCTTATACAAAAAACCCCAGCTATTCACTGAGGTTTTGTAAATAATTCTTTTCTCTATCTTTTTTTAATGTACCCGTCAGCCATATTTTAATGCTAATTTTTAACAAAAATACATCATCCGGATTATCAAGAGACAAATTGGTCAGGCTTTCAATTTTTCGTAATCGATATAATAAAGACTGCCGGTGTAAATTCAAGACTCGCGAAGCTTGGCTCACATTTCCATTTTGATTATCATACGCTATAAACGTATCGATTAAATTCATCTCTCGTTTTTCTTGATATTCTAACAACGGTGCTATTGTTGACAACGTAATGTCCTTTACTTCAGCATTGTTGGCAAGATGCAATAATAAACGGTTCAGCTGTGTATCTTCAAAGTTAATCCTTTCTCCTGGACTGTTTAGTTTTAAACCTATATCTAATGCAGAATGAGCCTTCTTATAACTTTGATAAAATTGCATCATCCCATCCTTGTGCATCCCAATCCCCCAAGTAAAAAGTATCCCGGGTATTAACATATTTAACCGTTTATCTACTAGATTTAAAAAATGATGAACGGTACTCTGTGTGTCACTTTGAGCTTCTAAAAAAATAATTAGCCGATTATTATCAAATGTAAATGCAACTTGTTTATTTACCTTTGATGCAGCATACCGAACTTCCTCTTCAATATAATAAATAATACTTTTAAAACCAAAGTCTGTTCCACTAAATTGCTCTTTAGTTAAATCGTCCAAATTTTCCGAATAACCAGCCATACATATATAAGGAATATTTAAATTATATCCGAACACTTTCGCACGAGATTGAATATTTTTATCCAAACTTCTATCCGGGGTTTTAGCTAATCCCCAAATAAATTCATTACGCAATCGAATCTCTGTCCTGACAATTGCGTCTTCTCGGGAAATCCATAAAGCAACAGCTGCCGAAAGACTTTCCAACACTTGTAACATGTTATGATTCAAAAACGTATTATTCTCTACCAGGATAATAAAATAACCTTCCACTAAATCATCCGATTGGGCAGCGATATCTTTCTTCAGTAAATAACCGTTTTTATAAGGAATCATTTGAACTTGACGATAGACGGATTCATCTATATTCATTTCTTCGTTTACCTCTAAATCGTTCCATAATTGGATGATTTCCTCTGGTTTTTCATTAGAAGCTTTCAGGCGTCCTTTACTATCTGCAAAAATAATGACACAATGCAGTTCCCGTTCTACATACAGGAGAATATCCTTTAAATCTTTGCCTTGAATCACAAAATCAATCAACATCTTTTGAATGTGTATTGCATTTTGAGAAAACTGCTCCTGCCTCAAATTAATTTCTTTCATCGTTTCCCTTTGAATATCAGCAAACCTTAATTCCCAGGGCAGTTCAATTAAAATAAATTCATTTTCCTCTGCATACCGGATGATTTCTGCTGGTATATCAAAAATGTATCGACCAACAGCTATTGCTAATGCTGATGCTCCAGATTCATATACATCTTTAACAAATTGGAAAAGTAGTTGAGGATCACCTGCACAGCCCATACCAGTTGTCAGGACAAACTCCTGTTTACGGACAAAGTTTTCTACAGGACTTTCTATGACAGCCATCCAGTCAACTTGTCTTTTGTCCAAAAACGCCGTACCCGCTTTTACTTTAGCGATATTAAAAATTTGGAGATTCACTATTTCTTTAACAGTACAAGCCATTTTTCACTCTCCATTTCATCATTGATATACAGCCACCATGTGATTTTAGCTATTATACTATATTTATTTTATCATGTAGTGAATAATAAATACTAGCTGTAATGGAATTGGAATGAATGACAGGTTATGGTGAAGAAGTAATCACATCATAATAGTCTTTTCGGGACCCCTGCTGCGTTCACGTATACTTGTCCTATTAAATTCATTAAAAAAATCCCAGTGCTAAAATAGCACTAGGATTTTCTGGTTAATTTTAATGCCGTCTCATATAATACGTCGATACCGGCAGCGAGCTCATGAATAGCTGTCCATTCTTCCGGACAATGACTGAGACCATCTTTACTGGGAACAAAAATCAAACCGACATCCGTGATGTCAGAAAGAACCATCGCATCATGACCTGCTCCACTATGCATATTTGTATAAGAAATTCCAAGCTGTTCAGCAGACGTTTTTAACTGCGATCGAATGTCTTGATTCAGCTCTTTAGGCTGCATGTACAAGGATTGCTCTACTGTAGCCTGAATCCCTTCCGATTCATAAGTGCGGATGACATCTTTTACTTTTTGTACGACATTTTTGATATGTGTTTCTTTACTGGAACGAATATCAACGGAGAAAACAACTTTATCCGGGATAACATTTGCTCCATTCGGAAATACCTGATGTCTACCTACTGTCGTCACCGTTCCTTCGCCTTCTTCTATGGCAATCTGCGGAAGTTTTCCAATGATATTTGCCGCTGCTACTAAAGCATCAGAGCGCCGGTCCATTGGAGTTGTTCCAGCATGTCCTGCTTTCCCGCTAATCGTTACTTCCAGCTGTGTCAGCCCGACAATCGATTCCACAACGCCGACAGATAGCTGCTTTTCTTCTAAAATAGGACCCTGCTCAATATGCATTTCTAAAAAGGCTCTAATGGTTTCCGGATCTCGTTTCACCTCTAGAGAAGGATCTAAACCAATCTGTTTCATCGCTTCTGGAACAGAAATACCGTCCTTATCTTTCAGCTGCTCAAGATCCTCCTTCTGAAGGTAGCCGGCAATTCCTCTGGAACCCATCAAACCGCCGCCAAACCTGGAGCCTTCCTCCTCAACCATCGCAATGATTTCTAATGGATAAGCCGGTTTTACCTGATTTTCCTGAAATAAGGCAGCAATTTCTAAACCGGCTATTACTCCGGCAGGTCCATCATAATCTCCTCCGTGCGGAACACTGTCAAAATGTGAGCCTACAATCACACTTGGCGCACCTTTTTTCTCGCCCTCCAACTTTCCAAAAATATTACCGAGACCGTCCTCCCGTACTTCTAATCCGTAAGCTTTCATCTGGGATTTAATATAATCACGGGCTTGTAAATCTTGTTCGCTGTAAGTTAATCGGGTTGTTCCTTCATTTGGTGTTGCTGTATATTGACTTAATGCTTTTATATGTTTTTCAATTCTTTCCTGATTTGATTTCATCCTGTCATACCTCCTTTTTTTTATAGTAAGTTAACGAATATGCCTGCCAGTACGACCGATACAATCGTGACCGTGACAAACCCTCCGACTAGCATCGGGGGAAGCATATGACTCGTTAATACCTCTCTTTCCTCCTGATCCTTTGTTAAGGAGTTAATCACCTCATTGGTAATCACATAGTCTGCAGGGAAACCGTAAAAAGCAGTTAATGATATTGCATATGCCATTGTCTTGCTGACTTTGAACAGCTTTCCGACAATAAACGAGAAAATATACATACCGACAACAGCTAACAGAATACTCCCTATTAACAAGTATACAATATCCAGCATCATCGTTGGTGTTGCATTTCGCAGTCCATCAAGAATATATAGCATTAACCCTAACATCGCAAAACCAAAACCATTCGCTTTTTGCAGTGCCTGCTTTTCCAAAAAACCAGCACTTCTACCGATTACTCCAAACACAAGACAAAGTACCATTGGACTGACAGATACGATTGGTTCGAGCCAAGCAGAAATCTGATAAGCAAGGAAACCTGCTACTGCCAACCTGAAAAAGATGAAATAACTGGTGTTATATTGTTCCGGAAGATTTCTAAATAATTTCGCACCCTCATATTCTTTAGCTTCTGTTTGAACTTGCGTTTCCGCAACTTTTAATTCGCCGCTGCGCATTTTACCCAATAGTTGTTTTCCTTCTTTTTTCAGCATGATAGAAGTCAATGGATACCCAGCAAAACCTTGCATCACGTAAATAACAATTGCGAATACAGATAAGCTTTCAAGTCCAGCATTTGCAGCACCTTCTGACATAATCAGGGAAGATACCAATCCGCCTACTAATGGCGGAACAGCTACAACCATCGATTGAAATCCAAAAAGCAATGTACCAAAACTAAGTAAAAAGACTACCACACCTAAAATTCCGCCAATCGCAATTAAAATTGTGCGCCACTGCTGTTTTAATTCTTGCAATGATAAGAGCGTCCCCATATTTACAATTAGTAAATACATAAGTGCTGTAGCAACTACGGGAGGAATTCCTGCAATTTCAACAATATCTTGCGGGAAAAAGGTCCAATATCCCGCCAAAAACAGCACTGCACAGACAAAAATGGACGGTATCCAGGCTTTTGTCCTAGCAGCAACCACATCTCCAATATATAAAATCAATACAATAAGAACCAATGCAAGCATCTGCGCCATGTTCATCCACCCTTTCAAAAATTGTTGTGTTATTTCCTGATGTCTGTACGCTTAAAAGGTAATGAACATTTTATTACCAAAGACCATCAAAATCAGATTAAATGTTCTAAACATTTGTGAATAGAATAGATTTTATTCACATATTTTTCTGATTATTTAATACCATTTCTCCATCTCTTAACTTCCCTCAAAAATCATTTTTTTCATATTTCACATATATTTTTGAAAAAAATTAATAATTTAAAGTGTAAAAACAGTTCATTCAAATATAGCACTGCTTCTCCTTTAAACTATTCAATAAATAATTATTTCTAACTCGTGCCCTTCGCTAATGCATTATTTTGGAGATAATCGAAATATTATCACCAAATAGACAGCTCGTCAATACTAATTTAACAGGCCCGTAGCCTGGTATGATGCACTTTTAACCTGTTTTATTCAATAAAACCGCTATTACACCAATATGGTATCGCTTTCTATTTTCATTCGTAACTTTTTCATATTTTGGAAATATTTATAGAAACAAAAGAACTGCTGCTCTTTATCGAAAATTCTCTTCCAAGAATCTCATTTGAGCGCAGTTCTTTTTATTTATAAATATTTTATTCTGGGCTTATTTATTTTTCCTCATTCGATAAATTTAACGTATCCAATAGCTTGAAAAATAAGCTGATAATAATAGCTACAATAGTCGCGAGTCCCATTCCAGTCAGTTCTACGGAACCCAGCCCAATGCTGGCGCCGCTGACACCAATTGCCAATACAACACAGGTTAGAATCAGATTTTGCGATTTATTATAATCAATCTGTTGTTCTACAAGCATACGTAAGCCACTTACTGCGATAATTCCAAATAATAATAAAGAAATACCGCCCATAACTGGAGTTGGAATCGATGAAATTAAGGCAGCCAGCTTACCACAGAAGGATAAAAGAATTGCTAGTACCGCAGCACCGCCGATAATCCAGGTGGAATATACTTTAGTAATAGCTAGAACACCAATATTTTCACCGTACGTTGTATTTGGTGTTGATCCGAAGAAGCTGGAAATCATCGTAGAAATACCATTACCAAACAAAGAACGGTCTAAGCCGGGATCTTTCATCATATTTTTCTTTACAATATTCTCTGTCACCACTAAATGCCCTATGTGTTCTGGTACAAGCACAAGTGCGGCAGGGAGAATAATAAGAATGTCAGACCAATTAAATTCAATTTGATAATATGTTGGCATTTGAATCCAGGCAGCCTCACGAACTGCTGTATAATCCACAATTCCAAACATAGTAGCAATCACATAACCAGTCACAATTCCCAGCAGAATGGGGATAATTTTCAAAAATCCTCTGAGGGTTACCCAGTAAACAATCGTAGCACTTAACGTCAACAAAGATACAGTTATTGCTGTCATATCTCTTGGCGCATCTGCTGCCGGCAGTAAACCGGCCATCTCTGCTGCTGTAGGAACCAGCTCCAGCCCAATAACAGCAACAATTGCCCCCATCGCTGCAGGTGGAAAAATAACATCAATCCAGCTTGTACCTGCATATTTTACAATAACTCCGATCAAGGTTAAAACAAGACCTACTATGAAAAAGCCTCCTAAAGCAGCACCGTAGCCTCCTCCTTCTGTCAGAACCATTGTAACAGGAGCGATAAAAGCAAAACTAGAACCTAAGTAGGCAGGAATTTTTCCCTTTGTAATAAAAATATAAAGCAGTGTCCCAAAACCATTCATCATTAAAATGGTTGCCGGGTCTACATTAAATAGAAGCGGTACTAAAACCGTTGAGCCGAACATCGCAAATAAATGCTGCAGGCTTAAAGGCAAACTCTGTAGTAACGGTAGCCGTTCGTGTACTTGTATTTCTCTTGATTTCATAGAAACTGTCCCTTCTGCGTAAATTCTTCTTATTCATCATGAAATAAAAACACCTTACCAGTCCAGAAGGTAAGGTGTCAGAATTTACAAAGGAACATTGTCCTTTAAGTTATATGTTCAAAAAGATTGATAAAAGGACCATAAAAATCAATGCATCATTTTTATTAAACTTTTGAAACGTTCACTTTATAGGACATATTTATTTTGCTTTATCCGATTGACCTTACCAGTCTCACAGGACTGAATTAAAGGTTCATTACATACAATAACATTGTCTTATATTATGACAAATAAATACATGAACTGTCAATCATTAATTTTCATTCATAATGATTTTGAAGAGCCTGATTAATAAATAAGCGCAGACTGCTTCCACGATAGCTTGTCAATTTGTTTTAATAAAAATTAGAATTTTACTTTACAACGATAGATGACGTGTCCCTTCGAAGAGAATTTTTCTTCATACTCTGTCTTCACATTTGTTTCGTCTTCTATTCCATGTAGATCTAAGTTCACTTCAACCAGTTTCATCCCATATTCGGAAAAACTGACTAGCGAATATTCAAATAAACCACGATTGTCCGTCTTTAGAACGATTTGACCTTGGTCTGGCAAAATATTCTGGTATTGCTCTAAAAAGCTTTTATAGGTTAAACGACGCTTCTCATGACGATTTTTAGGCCAAGGATCAGAGAAATTCAAATAGATTTGTTCGATTTCATTTTCTGCAAATATTGCAAGTAAATTATTCGCATCTTCATTTAGAAGGCGAACGTTATCTAAAGCTTCTTCATCTACTTTCTGAACCGTGGAGACAATGATACTTTTAGCAACCTCGATGCCAATAAAATTAACGTCTGGATACTGTTTTGCCATGCCCGTAATAAATTGTCCCTTACCTGAACCGATCTCCACATGAATCGGGTTTTCATTGTTAAAAACTTTACTCCATTCCCCTTTATGTACACTGGCATTTTCTAATACAATATGATTTTTTTCCTTTAAATAATCATCTGCCCAAGGTTTATGTCTTTGTCTCATGTATGCTTTCCTCACTTTTACTGCTTTATTTATGATGTGAATAATAATTTATTATCCGTTTAAACTATTCTCAGGAACGAGGTGAATTTAGATGCAACTATCTATACAAAACAAACTGCAATTATTATGTGATATTTTGGATGAACATCAAACCGATTCCTCCGTATCACCTAATGAACATGCACAGCTGGAACGGCTGGCTGCCTCCATTTTAGCTCAAAAAGAGCTATCTGATCAGGATATCCAAAACGTCCTGACAAGTATCCATCTATATGGCAAAGAAGGAGCTGCCTCATCCGATTTGGCAAAGCATATCGATAATCATCAGGATCAATTTCGTAATTGGATTGACACTGTCCAGCAAAATCTATAAGCAAACCTTCCCGTGCTTTAAAAGAAGGTTATCCATTCATTTCAAGATACGATAAAATCTTTAATGGACCGGTTAATTTCCTGTAATTCCTTTAATCTTTGCTGGACTTTGCTATTCTCATTGCGGTCAAAGTGCCAGCATAAGAATTGCAAGTTATCCTGTAAAAGATAAAAATACATGCGAATAAACCATTGTTTGCCCGGCTCTATTCCGTAATTGATAAGCCACTCTTTCCAATCTTCCTTTGGAATATACCATTTTAAGAGCATACCAATATCCGTTGCAGGATCAGCAATGGTTGCATTATCCCAATCAATTAAATAGATCGTATTTTCTTTTGTTAAAATTAAATTGTTATGATTCATATCACAATGACATACAGCGAGCTTTTGATTCCTCGTATAAGGAAGCATCATTTCCAGCAAACTGACTGCTTCCTCCACCTCTTCTATCTCATGCATTAGACCATTACCCTCTAATTGCAGACAAAGCTGCGTAAAACTTTCATCGGAGGTTGCCGGTTTTTTCCCCATTTTCAGAAGCATATGCATTAATTCCGAGGAGTGATGTATTTTATATAATAAATCAGCCACAGATTGCTGTTTCATTTCTTCTTCATTCAAAGAACGCCCTTCCAGCCATTCTTGAGCGGTAATAACATCACCATTTTCTATTCGCTTTGTCCAAATAAGCTTTGGCACAATTCCTTCAGCTGAGAGTACAGCTAAGAAAGGCGATGTGTTTCGTTTCAAAAACAACCGCTTCCCGTTTTTTTCAGCTATAAATGCCTCGCCAGTTAAACCGCCGGCCGGCCTGACAAGCCAACCTGTACCTAAAGCATGTTCGAGCCAGTTAATCATAATGTCTTCCCATCTTTCAAAATTAGCGTTCAAGTGCGTGTTCAAGGATCGTCCGAAAAACCTTTATTTATCAATAGACCATTCTTGCTTTTATCTACTTACCAATCGCATTGTTGTCAGATAGACAAGCAATCCTTCTCTATTTCCAATCCAGTGGAACTATTCCCTCCATTAAAACCATTGATAGCTGCACCGGTCGGGCTTATACTGACAGTTGATGTCAACTCATCATTGTTATTTTATGTCTTCATTCTTGAAGCAGGAGTTTCCCTGCCAGTTAAACTGCGATAAATAATATGATTCTTTTTAACGTGTTAAGTCTTTATTGTATCGAGAAATGATCAAAATTACAATATCTACGTGAGTTATCAATTATATTAAAATAAATGGAAACTTCAATTAATCTGTTTATTACTATTTATATATATGTACTGCTTGTTTTTCCTTTTTTATACGGCATGTTTTAAGCTGCCCGATTTCGCCGTCTGCCTGATAGCTGACCAAGGCATCAGCTTGAATAGTTATCTCTTTTACCTTCAATAATTCAACTTCTTTCAAAAAGCGGTGCTGGCCAAAAATAACTAGGAGGAACAGCATGAGAACTTTTTTCCGGGAAATCTGATGAATAATTAATATGGACAATTGCTCTGAACTGATCGTTGCATGGGGAACTAACTTTAACCCTCCTCCACTGTAAGGATGATTAGCCGCTGTAATCATCCAGGCGTTTTGGATCGTTCTTCTTTTTCCATCATATTGCAAACGGATAGTCATTGGTTGAAAACTCCAAACAGCTTGGATAAATGCTGTTAAATAGATCAGTTTTCCTAATCCTAAATAGTTAAATAAAGCTTTAAAACGAGATTGGTTAGCTACTTCTGTTGTCTTGGCGTCAATCCCCATTCCGATACTATTGATAAATTTTTTTTCCCGGTTCTTTTCTTCCAACTGATATATTCCATTCCAATAGTTCACTTTCGTTGGATTCGATATAATTTTCTCCCATTGCTTTTCTGCTTTCAGATGTTGATCAATTCCTTTAGCAAAATCATTTCCAGAGCCCCCTGGAATAAAAGAAACAGGAACCGCTTCATTCGACCAGCCATTCATCACTTCATGCAGCGTACCGTCCCCGCCAATAACGATAACGTGTTTTATACTCGTGTTTTTTGAATAATTCTCAGCAATTTTTTCAGCGTCAGTCGATTTGTTTGTAAATACGGTTATTCGTTTTACATTATGAAAACTATTTGTTTTCTGAATACGTTCAAACACTTTTCCGGCATTCCCATCTCCAGCATTAGAATTAACTATTAATAAGTACATCGCCTCTTACTCTTCTTCCCATTCTGGTCTTGGAAAAGAATAGGATAAGCTGTTTCTTAATAGTGATTCAGCTACATTAAGCTGTCTTTTTTTCAGCGGCAAATGCACAGACCTTTTTTCTTTAAACCATTCCGGAAAAGTGAGGTGATCAATAATTTCCGTCTGGTATGGGGATGTTGCATATAGAATACGATTCGTTCTGGAAATAACGGTTTTTTTAATCGGAATATCGATTCTTTCTTCCTTCAAAAAACGCTTAATCCATTTTTCCGATCTTTTTAAGGAGAGTAACGGATTAATAATACGATTCGGCACTTCATTTTTTTGAGCAGTAATTGTCCATGTGCGTTCATCACCCGCCATGATGACTTCATCCGTTTCTAATTCAACAAATGACAGTATTTCTACCCCTATTGGCGTAATAAGTATAATATCTGTTTCAACTGCTGCCTGTTTTACTTCAAATATAGGCCGGTACATGACAAGATATGTATCAGGAAGCCGTTGCAATAAAAACCGTAATAATGGATCTTTAAAATAACTGGAATCAACTACAGAAACCTGTGAAACAGTGGATGACGCCCATTTCATCTGAATTTCCAATAAACGGTCCAGAAATACTTGTTTTAATTCTTCTTCTGTAGCAGGAAGCTTTAATAATGGTTTTTGCCGTTTTACTACTTCCTCATCAGGTGTCAGCTCTTCAACAATAACCGGCGATTTTATGAACCGTTGTCTCCATTTTTGAAAAAGAGAATTTTTTTCCTTCTCTTCCCCGGCTTCTGCTTGCTCTTTTTCTTCTGACTCTTCTTGTAAAGAAGGATTTCTCCACTCTGAATAAAAACGTTCCCACTGATCTTTCTTTTGTCTAATATATTGCGTAGGATAACGATACGTGTCCCACTCATATCTGGAAATATAATCCTGTAGTTTGATTAATTGTGCCATCTGCCCTATTCTCTCCTCTTTCTCGTTAGAAAACTTAGCATTCGTTAGAAGACGTCCTTTAAAAGCCCATATATCTTGAAGCATAAGCATTTGAATGAATGCATTAACGGCAATCGGGCTTACTTGCCCATAGAAAACGCAGGCATTCGCTCCCCCTTCATCAGTACATGGCTGTGCTGACTTCGACTAAATGCCTGCTTGCCATCGTAAGTGTCTGTTATCAGCTTCTTACCATACATGAAAACAACATTTAGCTGCCAGTATCTTTACACAATGGAATACTTTGAATGATTTCATATTTAGGTTGAGAAGCAGGATGTATCTTATATAAATGAATCGCATCTACGTTGAATGCATCAACAAAAGAAGGCCTGTCAGACAATAATTCATTCCAAGCATCTTCTGTTACTAGTTTCTTTTGATCTGCCCATTTCTTAGCAATCGTAATATGAGGTTTATACATTCTTTTCTCTTCATGATAACCAATGGTTTTACAGATTTGAACAACTTGTTTCTGTATATCTGTTAATACCGAATGACTCTCCACACCCAGCCATAAAACCCTGGGCTGATGTTTATTTCCAAAGGTTCCTAGAGCTGATCTCTTTAAATCAAATGCTTCATAAGCTGCTATTGACTGAAGCTCACTTTGGAGTATTTTTATTGATTTCTCATCCACATCTCCTAAAAAAACAAGTGTAATATGAAAATCTGATTTGTCCGTCCATTGTTTATAAGGAAGATGCTGTGCTAAATTTATCTGCCATTCTGATAATTGCTCCGCCAGCTCTGGTTTTACTTGTATACCTATAAAATAATGAGACATGGTCAAAACTCCTTATTTTTTAAACGAAAACAATATGCTAATTCTTCTTCTGTCAACGACCGGTAAGCTCCTGGCGGCAATTGACTGTCTAAGATTAAGTCACCCATTCGATATCGTTTTAAATAGGTAACCTTACAATGAAATGCTTCAAACATCCGTTTAACTTGATGAAATTTTCCTTCCGTTATTTCTATTTGTACTACGGATATTCTCGTCTCCTCGTCTGCAGATATTATCTTCAGCTTAGCCGCTTTTGTTACGTAACCGTCATCCAGCGTTACACCTTCTGCAAATTGTTGAATAACATCTGCAGGCAGCTCCCCTTTCACCTTTGCCTCATACATTTTGGAGACATTTTTATGGGGAGAAGTCAACCGATGCGCTAAGTCTCCATCATTTGTAATCAATAATAATCCTTCTGTATCTTTATCCAGCCTTCCTACCGGAAAAGGCTGGAAATGTTTCTCTTGTTCTGACAATAAATCAATTACGGTTTTATCTTTTGCATCTGTTGTTGCGGATACAACACCAGTTGGTTTATGAAGCATTAAATAGATGAATTCCTGATAAACAACCGGATCTCCGTCAACACAAACCTTATCCGAATCCGGGTTTACTTTTACAGAACCATCTTTAATTACTTTATCATTTAAAGTCACTTTTTTAGCCTTTAACAATTGTTTTACTTCTTTTCGACTTCCGATACCCATATTTGCTAATAATTTATCTAATCGCATAGAAACTCCTTATTCGTTTCATTTCTTATGTTTTAACCGATTTAAACCTGGTATATTCCCATTAAAAATATGGTTTAACAAAGTGGATTTATACGCTAAAAAGAGATAGAACAGTCCTCCGCCGGATACGCCAATCAAGAGCATAATAATCGTTGCCCAGCGTTCTTCTTCAAATGGCAAAAAGAAACCAAAAGCAAATTTTAATACAGCAATCACAAAGCACATCATTCCTGTAAAAATCAATATTAACATCGTCCGTTTCATTGTTTGTTTAAATGAGAAATCAAGGCTTCTTTTTAATCGTGCCAAATTGAGGCAAACAGCAATTCCTGCTGCAAGTGCTGTACCTAAAATAGCACCCTTGCCGCCAAATAAATGAATAAACTGACTGTTAAAAAGTATTTTCACTAACAATCCGCCCAATAGGCTGATAACAGCATAATTTTGTTGGTCAACTCCCTGCAGCATCCCCGCAGTAACGGTTATCAGACCAAACAGCAATGCCACTGGAGCATACCAGGCCATTAACGACCCTGTAATATCAATATCTTCTAATGTAAATAAAGAACCAAAAATTTCATCAGATAAAATAGCAATTCCTGCAGCTGCTGGAATGACAAAAACCATGATAACCTGTAAAGCTTGATTAATAAGCCTTGTATAAGTAGTTTGATCATTCTGTGTAAAAGCATTCGTTAATGCAGGCAACATCGCCATAGATAGCCCTGTAGCGATTGTCATTGGTATGATAATTATTTTATGCCCTAAATTATTAATAACAGCAATTTCCGTAGTCCATAAAGCTTCTCTCCCGCTGGCAACCATTGCAGGCTCAAATGTAAACTGATCGACAAGTTGATATAACGGAATAGCTAAGCCGACTAATACAAACGGACCTGCATAACGGAATAATTCCTTAAATAAATCTATTGTGCGAAAATCATGTGTTGTTGTTTGTTTTGCAATTTGTTTATCTATAAATGGTTTTCGCTTTCTCCAATACCAAAATAAAACAAGACAAGCTGCAAGCGCACCGATTAATGCAGCAAATGCAGCAAAGCCGACTGCTAATGTAATCGATCCATTAAAATAATTTACAATAATATAGGAACCAGCTAAAATAGCGATAACGCGCACAATCTGTTCTATTGTTTGCGAAATAGCTGTTGGACCCATCGATTGGTTTCCTTGGAAAAATCCCCTGACAATACTCATGGCCGGAATAACAATCAACGCAAAGCTGACCATCCGAATAACAAAGGCGATATCTTCCGAAGTAATCGGTCCATCTTCCCCTTTAATTTGCTGTGCCCCTATCAAATCCGCGGATAAAAACATAACAAGGAAAGCAACTATTCCAGTAGCAAGCATTAATACTCCGCCTGTCCGAAACATCCGCATCCCAATTTGATAATCTCCTAAAGCATTATATTTAGATACAAATTTCGATACTGCTGCGGGGATACCAACAGTGGATAAGCTAATAAAAATGCTGTAAGGTGTATACGCATATACAAATAGCGCATTACCTGTCGTACCAACAATTGCAAAAAACGGTATAACAAAAATCATTCCTAAAAACCTGGACAGGAACGATGCTCCGGATAACAGCATCGTTCCTCGTAGCATATTTGACATTGTAACTTTTTCACCTACAATTAGATTAATAAAATAGATTGCTTTATTTTAGCACTTCCTATTAATTTTAGCATACTTTTTGTTTACTTTGCTTGATTTAATTTGCTAAAAACCGACAAATAATTTTATTTATTCTATTACATTTGAGAGTGTCTGTCATTTTCTCTTCTTAAGTATAGAAGAATTTTTTATCAAGATTGTACATTTTTTTAGAAAATGCTACGATACGGAAGGAATAGAAAGGACTGAGAAACCTTGAATTATGATGTTATCGTCATCGGCGGAGGCCCATCCGGATTAATGGCAGCTATATCCACAGCTGAGCATGGCGCTAAAACGCTGCTTATTGAAAAAGGTAAAAAGCTCGGCAAGAAATTAGCAATTTCTGGTGGTGGGCGCTGTAATGTAACCAATCGTTTACCACAAGAAGAAGTAATAAAACATATTCCCGGTAATGGTAAATTTTTATATAGTGCTTTTTCGGTATTTAATAATTATGACATTATTGATTATTTTGAAGGACTTGGAATTGCTTTAAAGGAAGAAGATCACGGCAGAATGTTTCCAGAGTCAAATAAAGCGATGGATGTTGTCAATGCACTTATTGATCAATTAAAAGAACAAGGTGTCACCGTAAAAATGAATACAAAAGCTGCCGCAATAGAATATGGGGAGTATCAGCATAAGGTACACTTTGATGAGGAACCTTCTATAGAAACGGGCGCTATTGTTCTGGCTGCCGGTGGAAAAGCAGTACCTCACACTGGTTCTACAGGTGATGCTTATCCATGGGCTAAAGCTGCCGGTCATACGGTAACAACACTTTATCCGACAGAAGTAGCTCTCACCTCAAAAGAATCTTTTATAAAGCAGAAGAAACTTCAGGGGTTATCTTTAAGAGATATTCGTTTAACCGTATTAAACAAACGTGGAAAACCAATCATTACTCATCAGATGGATATGATCTTCACGCATTTTGGTATTTCTGGACCTGCCGTTCTACGCTGTTCCCAGTTTGTTGTCAAAGAGTTGATGCGTGGCAGAGATGCCGTCGAAATGCATCTAGATATTTTACCGGAAATAACAGAAGACGATTTATTTAAACAAATAAAGGATATCCTAGCAGTTAATCCTAAAAAAGCATTTAAAAATGCAGTCAAAGGAATGATTCCAGAACGTCTTCTGGACTATTTAATGGAAAAGCATGAGATCGGCTCCGAACAAAAATGCGCCAATATCTCAAATAACACGATACTTCAATTTGTGAAAGATATTAAAAACTTTTCCTTCCAAGTTCATGGCAGCCTTCCCCTGGAAAAAGCGTTTGTTACTGGCGGAGGTATTTCCATTAAAGAAATTATTCCTAACACGATGAAATCCAAAATCATGCATGGCTTATATTTTTGTGGAGAAATTTTAGATATACATGGCTATACCGGTGGATATAATATTACCTCTGCACTTGTTACCGGGAGAATTGCCGGTATGAATGCAGCTTTAGACACCATAGGGAATGCTGACAATTAATGTCTTTCATATTTTATTTTCTAATGGAAATGATAAACTTGTCTGAATTGACCATTTATCCATTGGTCAACAGCTAATAACTGCCTTTTTCACACTTACTTGAAGGGAAGGATTAGCATGGAAAAAAACGCTATTTGGCTTCCATTAATTGCCTCTGTTGGTATTGGAGCAGCCACGTTCTACTCTATGACCAATCAGCAGCAAAATGTAGGACAGGCCCTGCAGCAAGCAGCTCCTTTTTTCAGCTCTAAACAAAAAACAGGCTCGGGAAACAAGGAGACGGAAACATTAGGACCATTTGGAATGAGTTAATATCTCAGACTGGGAAGTATCCTTAGTGATGCTTCCCGTTTTCTATAGTTGGGTAAAAAATAAGTATAAGGTACATTGCTAATTCACTTTGTTTTTTCTGTCCTTTTTAATTAAAGTCTAGCTATCGTCTCAAATTTGAGTTATACTATGTCCGTTACATTTTATTTACAAACCAGATTGGAGAGTTTTTTATGCAACGCTTTGGTTTATTATTACGAATTATTATAGCAATTGCTCTTGGTATTATTGTCGGAATAATTGCAAATGATTGGCTTATTCGATTGTTCGCCACGTTTAATGATATATTCGGAAGTTTCCTTAGTTTTATCATTCCGCTTATCATCTTAGGATTTATCGCACCCGGAATCGGTTATATGGGAAAAGGAGCAGGAAAGTTACTATCGATTACAGCTTTAGTCGCTTATGTATCCACTATCTTTGCCGGCGTTGTAGCATATACTGCTGCAAGCAACCTTTATCCCTCTATTTTAAGTGGACAGTCATTAACGATGTTTAATGACCCTAGTGGTGCATTACTGGAAGGTTTTTTGGATTTTGAGCTGCATCCGCCTTTTGAAGTAATTACTGCACTTATACTTTCATTTATATTAGGAATTGGAATGGCAGCATTAAAAAACGATACATTATTAAACGTGTTTACTGATTTCCGTTCTATTGTAGAATTAGTAATCAGTAAAGCGATCATCCCATTACTGCCTATCCATATATTTGGGATTTTTGCCAATATGACACACGCTGGCCAGGTTGCTTCTATTTTACAAGTATTTGCCGTTGTCTTTGTAATGATTATTCTATTACATATTTTATACTTGATTTTTCAGTATTCTGTTGCTGGAGCATTAAATAAACAGAACCCTTTCCGTATGTTAAAAACCATGCTGCCTGCTTATTTTACAGCTCTTGGAACCCAATCTTCTGCTGCAACGATACCTGTTACATTAGCACAGACAAAAAAATTAAAAGTAAAAGGGAATATTGCTGATTTCACGATTCCTTTACTTGCAAATATTCATTTATCAGGAAGCACGATTACTCTGCTCAGTTGTGCAACTGCCGTTTTATTTTTGCAAGGAGATTCGATAACATTTGGATCTGTTTTTCCTTTCTTACTTGTGTTAGGGGTTACGATGATCGCAGCACCCGGGGTTCCTGGCGGAGCAGTGATGGCATCTATCGGCCTGCTTGAATCCATGTTAGGTTTTGGTCCAACAATGGTTTCACTAATGATTGCACTTTACCTTGCTCAAGACAGCTTAGGTACTGCATGTAATGTTACGGGAGATGGAGCGATTACAAGTATTACTGATTCTATTAATAATCGGTGGAACATATCTAAATAATTAAATAGAAATGAGAAAATCCCTTTTTGATAGGTGGAATACGAGCATAGTAATTTATTCTATCAAAAAGGGATTTTTATTAGAACAAATAACGTTTATTAATAAATGTATTAAAGTACTCGTAACACAAAGCAATAAAGTTAATGTTGAAAATTTCCCTTGTGATTTAAAAAGGAACTTTGTTGTTATCATGTTAAGTTGCTAATAACAAAGTATAATTTCTACAATTTCAAAAGGCCCTTCTATAAAACATTTTGCTTCCATTAAAATTTCCTCACTGACCGTTAACATTTCTTCATCCACCTGTTCTTCTAACGTAAGTGGAACCTTTAATTTGTAGAGTAAAAGGAAAATCTCTATGCTATAGACATTTACAGAAAAATTTTTATTGCTTCATTTGTACTGGTCCCTAATGTTTTAAATAACTGATCAGTTCTTTCTTTTAAAGAACCTTCTACTCTTACTTGGATATAATCCCTCCTTCCATATTTTAAAATTAAGTATAAAAAAAGAGCTAAGCATAATGCTTAACTCTTTTTAATGTGCCTGGCGGCGTCCTACTCTCGCAGGGGGAAGCCCCCAACTACCATCGGCGCTGAAGAACTTAACTTCTGTGTTCGGCATGGGAACAGGTGTGACCTCTTCGCTGTCGCTACCAGACTTACAAGATTTTGCACC
>NZ_CCDM010000010.1 GCF_000750635.1 Oceanobacillus jeddahensis | reverse complement strand
AAAAGGATTCTCGGACATGCTACTGGCGATATCACTGAAAAGACATATACCCACAAAAACATCAAACAACTAATTGATACGATTGATAAATTAGTTATTTAGCTTGTATATTAAACGTATATTTAGTGTATATTACGACGCTTGTTTTTGATATTTTTCAGTTACTTCTGGTTGCTTAGCCTTTTAAGATCAACGGTTTGACGAGGTGGTTAAATTCTAAAAATTTATACCACCTGTAAGTTGTTATCGTTGATTTTATTGACTTGGACAGGTTTTTTGTATATTGTTTGTAATTTGCGTTAACTTATCCACAGTTTTTTCAACAGACTTCATGTTCTGTTTATGTTGCTAGAATTGTTGCAAAAAATCAATTAACCATTAGCCACTTTTTATTCTATACTAATTAAGATGAAAATAAAACAAGATACAATGGAAATTCCCATAATCCAAATATTTGAAACATCTTTTGATGTTATTCTATATGATGTCAAGAGCGAAATCAATAATGATGACAACGGTTTACATCTATTAAAAGAGAGGTATCCCCTCTCTTTTGTTTCGTAATTAAAAAGGACGCCCACAAAGAGCGCCAATAAGGAATTATAAAAAATACGAGATAAACCTCATACCTCTTGATTATAACATAGGTATATGATTTTGTTTGCTTTTTTATAAAGTATCTACTTGCACTATCCAATTAAAAGGGATATCTACTACACCGCCATCATTCGAGCATTTTATAACCATATCCCATATATCGATTGGTTCATCAATATGGCAAACAATTTCTTTAAAAGTCCCCTCATTAAAATACTTTATCCATACTGCTTTTCCCTCTTTATACGCATCATATATTCTAATCCCGTTAAGTTCTAATTGATCTAAATCCAATACTGGTTTTTGCATTAAGCTCCAACACTCCTTTTTACTTGACCACATGACAGGATATTTTCTAACTTAAAGCTTCGCACCTGTTTACGATAATAACAATATGCCAGCACCCTTTTCTCATCCATTTCCACAACTCTAATAATCCTTTGACTAACTTCACCCTTGGAATCAATATAATATATCATGATTTTCTCTTTCCCAACCTTGGCATTTGTTAAAAATCCAATCATAATTATCCCTCCAAAAATTGGCGTTTGACGAATGTTTGTTCTCATTATACCATATAACATATACAAAACAAGAACAAGTGTACTATTATTTTTTAGCAAGGAGGATGAATTGAAGTGGAATGTTATTCTATTACCCGTGTCACTCCAGAAATGTACGGATATAAAGACCGTGGAATTAAAAAGTGGCAAGGAATGATCCTGACTGATCAAACCGAAGCCACTAAAGAAATGATGAAAAAAGAATTCCAGGAAGTGCAACCTAAAGAAGAAATGACGATAGAGGAAATATCTCAAGTGCTGCATAAAGCTTATGTTAAGGATCTGCCCGTAGCAATCCAAGCAAACACTATACGTAACGGACAATATTACAAAGACGTACAATGCAAGGTTGCAGGGTATAACAGCGGGAAGATATTTTTAAAAGTTATAGACGGCCGTAAGACCAGCTGCACAATAGATCAGATACGTAATATAGAGTTTATGGACGTGCTGGAATGGTACGATAAACTCAAGTGAGCGCCTGCTTTGCGGGCGTTTATTTATTTTTCAAAAAAAGTTTTAATAAATGTGTTGACATGCGATAACGCATATAGTATATTATAAACAAGACATGCGATAACGCATATAAAAAAGGAGATGGATATTATGTTTAAAGGAATCGAACAGGCTAAAAAGGATTTTGATATGACACAGGACGGTGCAGTAATTTTTGCAGATCTAAAGGACGGATCAGTATGGTGCGACGTGTTTGACATCCCAACGTATCATGATGATCATGTCGTATATGTAGTAAGCAAAGATGATCTTTTTGAGCCGAATGAAACGTATGCTGCAAGCACTATTAGAGAATTAGCTGAAATGAAGAAAGATATGTTTGAGCAAGGATATGATAAGCTACAAATTGAAGCTGACTATAACTTTGCGGAGGTGCTATTCCATGGCTAAACGCGACAAGGATTTCGGTAGGTTCCTAGGCATCGCTAATATACTAGGAGAAAGGGTCTTCGAAGAAGAAAGACGTTCAGTGTCAGCATTGTATCAAGAAAAATTAAAAAAGAACCCTGCTAAGGCTGTCCAACTTATCCATGAAAATTTAATGCAGTACCAAAATAGTTTTACGGATAATGATTGGGTGTTGATGGATATACTCGGTGACATCATAGCAGATATGGATGAAGAAGATTTTACCAACGAAGGTATTGAAGATAAAGAGCAGTTTATCTTACAGTCTCACCGCCAACGGGGATTATTAAGTAACCTGATGAGCTCTAAACACGCCAGCGAATACTGGGGGATTTCAGAGGGGTATATTAAAAACCTCTGTGCAGAGGGAAAAATTGATGCCGTTAAAATCGGCAAAAGCTGGGTAATTGATAAGCGCCAGGAAAATCCAAGTGCGCCTAAAGATTAAAGGAAAGCCCCCACAAACGTGAGGGCTTTTTAATTACTGTAAATCTTGCCTGCGTGTAAAACCGATATAATTACCCCTGCTATTCTTTAAACGGATCTCATTTCGCCAGGAATTATTGACAGTATCTACTATTCCACTGATTGGAGTGCTACGCACATTTTTAGTGCTTGCAGATGTAGTATATAAGCGCTTTGCAGTTACTCGGCTACCTTTTGATACGCTTCTGCCGGAACTACTTGAAGTGCTGCCCTTGGAAGTACCGTCAACAATTCGCACCAGGTCTTTACGGGCTGTAATGTAGTACAGGTCGCCATTAGAATTTTGAACACGATACTGCAGACTGCCGTTGACACGGTAAAGATTATCTACAATCCAGCCCTCGCCTTTTTTAAAGCTTCCAGATGGATTCGTCCAGCGCTGCGTATCATAGTAGTTAACGCTTGGGGCGATAGCTTCGATACACTTACCTTTGTCATCTGTACCGACCCATTGAACACCACTGGAAGATGTGCTGCTGGATGAACCAGAACCACTTGAACTGCCAGAACTACTAGAGCCAGATGAACCACTAGATGATGTCGGACTGACTCCAACGGCTTTAATAATCGCCTTGGCGTATTCGTCCACTTGATTAACCATAATATCTGCATCTGTCTTGTTCGTTCCAAAGCCAAGCTCAATTAATCGGTACGTGATGTTATTATTTCTTGCTCTGTTTACATTCCCTAAATTGGATCGTCCACTGATGCCTGAATACCCTTTATGGCTATACCTCACACCTACCATAGATTTAATAGCGTCCCGCAAAGCTAAATCCGTTTTATCCGGGCTGTACGCGCTATGGATAATGACATGGCCGCCTCTTGCAGATGCAGTCGCTGCGTCATAATGGAACTCTGTTACCTGGTCAGCTCCATACTGCTTCACAAGTGCAGCTAGATTCCCTCGGCTCACGACACTATAACTATCGAAAAATACAATGTCATGCCCCTTAGGCAAATGACGCTTAATAGCAGGGAATAAATCTTCCTTCATGTACCGATGCTCGCCTTTGGAGATAATCCCAGTTGCGCCTGGATCAAATTTCCCGTTAGCTAACGTTCCATGACCTGCAATAAATAAATGTGTCATCATAAAACCTCCTTATAAATTAAAAAAGAGCAGCCGCAGCTACTCTTTATTTCCATCTTGCTTTATCATCTTTTGATGCTTTTAAGATTCGGTCTGCCTCCTGGGCTTCCTTAGTAACACTGTTGTTTTTCCACCACGTATAGACAGCCACCACTGCTAAAACAACCGCAGACACACCTTCATAAATTTGTTCTTCACTGAACGGAAGTGGATTCCATCCGAATGTCACCAGTACCTGGTTTAATAGTAAAACTGCTAATACCGCTAACCTTGTAATTGCTTGTTGCATATTATCCTCTCCTTTTAGCTATTGATTACATAAGTCAAGAAAAATACCGCCAGGCTAATCCCTAAGGCAAGCCATGACGGTAAGTTATTCAATACATTTTCTCTACGTTTAACTTCTTTTTCGACATCATCGATGTTAGCTTTATCCTTCATTTCTTCTTTAATCTCACGGATGTCTTTTTCTAACTCAGCTCCTTTGTTTCTTGCGCCTTTAGCGATGTCGTAAGTTTCGTTTATTCGCTCTTTCATATCTAACAAGCTGTCTAGTTTCCCATCCTGTTTGGCTAGCGACACCTTGACTTCCATCAGGACATTCATAAACTTTTCCATGTCCTCCACTTCCTTCTGTGTTGTGTCCATTCTCGACCCCCTGACATTCAGATGTTAAAAAGAGGCTAGCGATGTGCTAACCCCATAAAAAATAACGCTTATTCAGCGTTTTTAAATTCACAATTACATATTTTCATTTCTCCAGTATCTAAGATAAACACTGTATTGCCATTTAAACTCTCTAATTTTGGCATGTTGACCCTCCTATTTTTTCTTTGGTTGCTCAGCAGCTTTATCCATTTCATCAATCTGCTGCTGTCTTAATTCTTCCAGTTCCTTGTTTAAATCTGTATTTTCTTGATACAACTCTGTTATAGTTGCATCCCTTTCAGCTATTTTCATTGATGCTTCTGCTAATTGATTTACTAAGGAATGGTTAATGTAATCTTTATTAGGCTGTTTCTGTTCCATTTTCTAGCACCTCTACCCTCTGTAATAAATTCTGTAGAACATGTTGCTGAATAAACATAATATTGTCTTTCTTAATTGTTTCATCATCTTTTTTAATCAAGTAATCATTTTTCATTTTAAGATCATCAATGATAAATCCGACTTGCCTGTCATAAACGGTCTGAGGTTTGTCTTTATTGAATTTCATACTCTCATCCCGGCGCCAGTCAAAAGTTACTATCTTGGCATTGCGGATAAATTCAAGGCTGTCCTCCAAAGAAATTATTCCTTCATTCTTTTTAAGCCTTCGTGCAGAAGGACCTTCTACTGTTCCGTAAATATGGTTAGCGTAAATAGTATTCGTATATACGTAAGATAGATATCTGTCGCTACGGCCCACATTATAATTGTTCTCCGATGGGTATTGTCCGTAAATTGAAGGATTGTGACCATCAACATAATCGGTATCAATTGCAAACCCTCTATTAGCTGTAGGATTTGTAATGTATACAGTTCTCCATCCCAAGATATTATCTACATACATTCTTCTAAATCTTAGGTTAGGTTTACCAAAATCATAGTCTCCATGTGATAAAGGAAAAATTGTGGAAATACTTTCTGTGAAATCAATGGTAAGCGATTTATCCCAATTCGTAGCTTTATTTTGATATCGAAACCTTCCGCCACTAATACTATTTGCTGCACCTTCCGCGATTGCTCTGGTTGTATTCCAAATTGCGCCACTATAATATTCTGACAGAGTGTCTAAATCAGCAGCACCTGTCGTGCCGGAGTAGGCAAACGGATAATCCAATAGAGATTTACCGACACCGAAGCCCGCAGAACGAACGACGCCGTCCTTTGTGTCGCGGTATTGGATTCTGTTACCCACAGAAGTAAAATTAATTCTCGCACCACTACCAAGAGTGAAATACGCCCTTTCCATTTCCAACTCACCGGTGTTCATATTAAATGTAGTGTTTCTGTTTAAACTTGTGAGAATACCACCGGCTATTCTGTCGGCAAGCATAGCGCCGGAACGAATTACATCAGCGACTATCCCGCCCTCTGCTGTCATAGCAACTTCAAATGTTCCTCCGCCATCTCTGGAGAAACCAATCGCATCACCAACATATCTAGTCATGTAATTTGGGTTGTCTCCATTCCAGCCGATAACGCCATTCTGCATATATCTAAAGACACTATCCGTATTACCTTTGATGATATCCGTTACCTCTTGAACAGCGTTAGGAAGCACGCTGTACTGTAATTTGATATCTCCATTCAGTAGGTCAGAGATATTCTGCGCAGCAGCATTCAGATTAGCTTGATGCCTCTTAACCAATCCTGGTGTGCCGAAGGTATAGGATGCATCAATAACTTTTCCATCCCATCGCTTTTTTATCATTTTAGAAGCAACACGTATCTCTTCATCAAATCCGATGCGTCTATCAATTAAAAATACCCGGTCGCCCAAACCTGATTGGGCAATCGGGTATCCTTGTTCCCGTAAGTCGTGTATAGTTGCTGTCACGCTTATTTTTAGAGATTCGTCAACTCGTATCTTCAATTGTTCATCCATAAATTCCGTTGTACGAATGTTACCGTTTTTTATAGGAGGAGCGTGACGAATGCCGATTCCCGGAATTCTAGATAATGGAGATGTGTATTCGCGAATTAAATTAGCATCTTGCCAATCTTCTCCGCCTTCGCCATCCCCATAATCTCCATATCCCCTAGCGAAGGTGTATAACTCATTAGCATCAATTTCTTCTACTATATTAGATGCATTAAGACGATGCTCGTATCTAGCTTGTGAATCAATTCCGATAAAGTTTTCAATGAATACAGTATTGCCTACTATTCGAAACTCACCTCTATATCGGTTTAACCCTTCTTCAAACATTTTCAAATACGTTTTTCCTTCACCCGCACCCTCCCACTGCTGAGCTTCAAAGGTACCGTTTAGAACAAAATCGTACTTGGTATCTTCAAACAGCAAAGAGAAATAAAAATGCGCAGTCATATGGCGGTCATACCGTTCATAGATGCGCAAAGAGTCAAAGTCATCAAAAAACAACGGTATTGCTTTTACAGTTGCTCTTAATTTATTACCTTTCCCTTGTTTCTTAAGGAATTTAATCTTATATTCAATGTCCTCAAGGACTAAGGTCCACATTTCAGTTAGATCATGCAGATACAACAAATTGACTTTGGTTGCTTCGATTTCAGCTGTCACTATTGGTTTACTGTTTATCTCAGCTTCCCAAGTGTAGGTTATCTGAGCTGGATATTCTTCGCCTTCTAGGTCTATTAGGTACAAAAATATCACCTCTTTTCTCATACAAAAAGACATCTCAATTGAGATGTCTTTTTGTATGAACTTTAGTCTATATAAATTCTTTTCCTCTTTAAGAATTCGTTTTAAACACTATAACAATAAATAACGTTAACATTGACAATGACAAAATTATAGCTCCAGCAAAAAATAAATCGTTATCTACTAAACGGCGTTTTTTAGGTTCCATTTTATTTTTTCATCTCCAACCACTATTTTTCTTTCAATTTCAAATTCAAAAAATCTGATGCCGGATTGTCCTTTAACAAAGGGTAAGAATACTGATACCAGCTAATATCTTGGTGTGAGTTAATCTCTAATATCTTAAAACCATCATCTGTAATTACTACATCGAACCCTAACCACGATAATTGTCCAATATAATCAGTTATTTCTTCTAGTTTTTGGATTATTGAAGACCAATCAGGCAACTGTCCTTTTATAAGAGCTTCTGTGTCTGGGTGAAGTTTATATTCGGAAAGCTCCCCATTTATTTTTCGGTATCCTTTTTCAAAATAACCGTTATTAATATCCACAAGCGAGAACAAACCTCCCGCCGATGCATTGTCAACCCCTTTAGTTTCACTTGTTCCAAATCTTATAAAGGCATTCGCTGTTTTCGCTGGTTTGTTTCCGTCTTTTATTACCATAACTCTTATAGAGTTTGCTGTACCCGGATGAATTAAATCGATATCTTTGTGCGCTTTCAAAAATTCAGTCACTAGATATCCATCCAAAGATTTTATTAAATTGATCAAATCATTCTCTTCGATCTGTTTTCCATTAGCAAAAAAATGGTTATCAATACATTCCAACTTGTAAAAACCCGCACCTAAAGATCCTGCTTCTTGTTTTAGAGCAAGGATACCTTTTTTCTTTAGCAAATTAACAATTGATTCTACCGAACTCGTTTCTTTGTCGATAGAATCCATCATTGGGATTATCTTATTTTTATTTAAATTATAGTAATACTGTGGTTGATACTCATTATACCTACTTAAAATATACTTAGTAGTCAATTTATCATTAATCCACTTCACATATTCGTTATTTAATGGGAACAACCTATAATAATCTAGGTCCGATAAATAATTTCTATAATTTTCATCATTTAGTCCGTAATCGGAAACTTTTGCTGATGTAAACCCTCTTTTGTACGCCCAGATTTTTTTCTTAAAACTTAACCTTTTTTCTTTTCTGAAATCAGCCCAAAATACTTTTACGGCTTTCCTTGTCATATATGGCTTAATTCCTGTTGCTTTAGATAATCCTTTAATCGTTATTTTTTTCAAAATCACCGTAATTCCCTCCTAATAAGGGAATTATATCCTATATTAATCAAATAATCACTAGGTATTTAATTTTTATCACATAATATCGATTAAAGTAGGGTTTTGGATACTTTTAAACAGCCATACGTCGGATTGCAAGCAAAATACAAGCATTGCATTGATTCCTTCTCTTGTTTGCACTTCTGGTGTTCTCATCCTAGATGTTTCTATTAGCCACGATACAACATACTGGCCATTTATACCTTTTTGCGCCCCTGACCAAACGTGAAAATGTCTGCCTCCATGATCATTAAAAGGATACTCCATAACATTTTCATTGCTAATGAGTGATAATGACTTTAACGCATTATTCGATATTTCCCTGTGAAAAAATTTATTTCGATATCCATCTTGATAAATCGCCATTTTATGACAAGGGGTGGAATTATCTCGCTCCCAGTTGTGGCAATCAATACTGATTACTGGTTTGATTCTTTCATTCAATTTTTTTATAATCAATGTTTCCTTTTGAGTTTCGTCTTGAAAATCAACATTTATATTCATAAACTCATTATCCCTTGTCTGATGTTCGTATCCATATGGGTTAGCTATTGGTATCCAATAGAATGCATATTTATTTTTGAGATATTCAAATAAGTGTTTAGTATCACCAGGTGCTTTTTCAGGTCTACTTATCCACTCAGCAAATCTTCTAGAGAAGAACACAGGAGGAAATTCATTCCCGTGTATTCCTGATTGCAAATAAATAATCGGTTTTTTTGTATCTAAATCCCTGTGCAATCCATAAACATGCATTGAGGATGTAGAACTTTCTCCTAAGTCCTCAATTTCCCACCCATCAATTTGTAGATGGTTATCAAGGTAGTGCTGATACCCTTGATTTTCGCAGTACCACCCTTTTATCTCGTTAAATAGAATCATGATTGAGAACCTCTTATCACAAATCCGCCTTTGTAGGTTCGATTTTCTATTGACCTGTTTTCAAAAAATATCCTTAATCCTTCTGGAGCAACTATCGGCTTGCGCAATGCAAGTTTAAAAAACCTTTCATTTGATTCCATATCGTAATGCAATATATCCCACATACTTGATCCTAAGTCCACAACATTTTTAGGATGCTCAACAGAACCTAAACTTGTACTTCTATTAATTGTTCTGTTGTATACCTCCCAACTTCCGTTTTTCATAACTTCAACGAATAACCATAATGCGTTAGGAGTATCAGATTGCCACTCCAAACTATCTATTTCTGTATAACCATTAAAAATGGTCATTTCAGTTCTTTCTCCTGGTGCAACTCCGTCATAGTATTTATACTCCATTATGGTTGACTTTTTGACATGAGATTCACTGCCTCTTGTTTTATGCATTCTTGACATGCTACCCATAACATCGATTTCATTTTCATTAATTTCTTCATCGTCATTATACGCTATATTCAACCTGTACCATCCAGATTCTTCAACGATAAAATCTTCATGCAACCAATCAGTTGCACTGATAAACGAATCTTCTCTTGATTGACTAAACCAAAAAACCATAAATTTTAAATTTGAATAATCAACTAACCTTATAACCCCTCTATCTAGATAAACATATTCCACACTTCTGATTCTGGTCTTATTTGATAAGATCGGCGTTCCATCCTCACGATTTAAATGACCTAATCTCCACGTTAAATCCATCCCGTTTACAGTTTCGTTAAAAATTGATGTCAATACATCACCCCCTAACTTATTGAGATTTACTGACCTATCAGATATACCAGTACTTTGGTACAACCCTCCATCCGTCCACTGATTTGTCCCATTATTCCAGTAGTACCAATGTCCGGTTTCCTCTACTAAAAATATTCCATCTTCACCGTTAGGGTATTTACTTTGTAGATCTTCTATTGTTGACATTACTTCTTTAGGTGATCCACTTGCCATTCTTGATAATCGTTCGTCGACATAATCACGATTAGCTTTTGTTGCTGATATTGCATCTGCTGCGTTAAGTCTCTCATTTAAAACTCTATGCCCGCCTCTAGCTTGAGCTACTTCTTGATCACTCTCTCCTGCATCAAGAACCATATCGTTTAACTGTGTTTGTAAATTAGTGGTCCCTCTTTCAAGCAGTTCCCAATTTTTATTTTCGTTGTTCCTAGCATTTCTATCTAAACCAACCTGCGTCCTGTTTAACTCCACTATGTCACCTCATTTATAGTAATATCTAAAATCATATTCAATTGTTGCACTATCACAATAATAAAGTTGAAACCTATTCCACCCAGGATTCATACTAATAAATGTCCTTCCTGTATCATGAAAAGCATTTAAACCATTTTTGGTTACGTTAGGACCGTCAAAAATATATACATCCGATCTAGATAAATTATCATCATTTATTCTGATGTAATCTTGGTTAGTTTGATTTCTGAGTTGTACTCTCCCATCACTGTTAATAATGTCTCTAAAAGTAATTTTTAAGTCTTGTTCAAACGGATGAACCCCTACGTTACCCGCATTATAAATCCAAAACGGATTATCAACTTTAGCTTCTATATTATAGGTTATAGATTGATCGAATTGATCTGGCTGCATATATTCTAAAGTCAGACCCATTCCATAACCCCATATCTCTGAATTATAATTTATTCCATCACGATTGATGTCAGCAGTAGTTCCTATTGATTCGGCAAAGGGGAGCTCAGTTGTTTCATAAACCAATTCACCTTCACCATCATAAATCATCTGTTCCAATTCAAAAGTGTTCTGTAATCTAACCAGATACCTTTTTCCACCCACAAATTGATTATTCGTTGACTCATCCATCTTTGCAGGTTCGTTTGGATCAACAAAAGCGTAAGCAAGTTTTTTCGCTCGCCTACGCTCTCGAATGTAATATGATTCTTTATCTAAAACTTTTTCAAAAAGCAAGTCTCGTAGCAATGGATAGTCGTGATAATCTTTTCCTCTTGCTACAAAAGGTATACGAATAGTTCGCTTTCCGTAAGCAGAACCGTAATCAATCTGTTTGTCAGAGCCTTCTGGATTTTCATACTGCGGATTAATTTCGATGGATGACACGATAAAGTCTTTAACTATTACACCGAAATCCTCGAAGTTAAAAGCATCTCCATTTTTCCTTATAATTTGCGCATCCACCGTCTAAAACCTCCTTATCACTGCATCTACAGCATTTTCTTCGTTCACATAGGCTCTTACCGCCTCTTTGTTATCGTAAATATTTATTTCTATTGGCTGTCTGTGGTAATCTCCCTGCTGGCTCATTTCATGATTGATTCTTGAATTAATTTGCGCATTGGTATTAGCAACTTGTCCAGCAATATCAAATTGCGGGGTTGCTACATCAAACGGAGACGACACATAATCAGCCATCGCGTCCATAATGCTATACACCTTACCAGCATATTGTTCGATTCCAACGGCAATACCCTCTGGGATCCAACGCCCAACATCATCTCTCATAACATGTGATGGAGAGTTGATTTTCAACGCGCTACGCATAGTTGAGGCAACGCGACTTGCGATACTGCGTGCAGTGGACATTACTCGTCCAACTCCACCATTCAACCCGCCTTGAAGACCGGACATAGCACTAGAACCAACACCAGCCAAGGACCCGCGTAGTCCTCTAAACGGTGACACCATACCACTAGATAACCTTGACATGATTCCTTGGCTAATCGAAGCACCAGCGCTTAATCTGCCTTGAAAACCACTCATAGCCGTTTGTGCTAAACCAGGCAAACGATTCATATTTACGCCCATATTTGACACACCACTTCGGGTGATGTTGTTAAGGTTTTGCATGCCAGTGCTAGTTCGGTTAATCATAGCTGCGGTCATAGCTGTTATAGCGCTAACTACCCCTAATTGTCCATCTAAAATCCCGTTACCTAAACCTTGTGAGACAAATTGACCGTACCCAAAAAACACAGTTGATGGGCTTTGTATACCAAGGGACCCTGTGGCTGCTAAGGATGCACCAGATGTTACGCTTCGCACCGCGCTTGATACTGTGTCCATCATTGATAGAATCCCGCCTGCAAGACCTTGCCCGACATTTCTTCCATATCCTTCATACCGTGATTGATCCATACCGCTGGATACTTCGCTATCTACATTGCTAGTCAAGCTACTCGCTGCGGATGTTGCTGTTTCTTTACTTCCGTCGATTCCGGTTCCAGTCCCTTGGCCTACATTGCTACCGTATTGAATATATCTTGATGATGTGAGGTTAGTTTCAAACTCGGATTCTACGCCACTTGTTAAATTACCTGCGGCACCTCGCGCTGACCCTGAGCTTTCTACAATACCTGTGCTTGTTCTGGTTCCTGTGCTTCTTCCGTATTCTTCGAAAGGAGTTCCTTCTATTTCTGTTGATATTTCTTCACCAGGAGTTCTCCCTAATCCTCTTGATGCCATTTCGACATACGGCGATCCTGTGCCCATGCCGGTTGATATATCGATTGGAGGTTTTTCTCCTAATGTTTCAAAATCATAGTTACCTAAAGCTAAACTTAAACCTGTATAACCAGTGTCAGCAACCATCTCTGCTTGGCTTTCCAAATAAGGGATACCAGCATCAAATCCTTCAGCAAATTCAGTCGGAGGCACAATTCCATATTGCTCCCAGTCAGCTTCATTGATTTGAGTACGGAGGATCGTTTCCATGCGTTCGACAAGAGTTGTCATTAAGTCGATTACTTCATCAAACCCTTCTCCTAAAGCATCTTTAAGAGCATTAGAAGAAAGTTCTCCACCTTCTTGATAGGTTTCAGCTAATGTTTCTAATTTTTCTCCACTAGTACCGTTGGTTTCGTCAAGGTCATTGACCATTTCCTGTAATACTGCCGCTTGGTCGATTCCCATATCCTCAATAAAAGGGATAAAACTTTCGTATCCGTTTTGACCAGCCCACTCCATTAAACGACCTTGATTTTCTCCCCATTGCTCCACCATATCTTGGTTGTGCTGCATGGTTTCAATCATACTGTCCATGGTGTGTTCGGTTTCGTCTTCGATTTGAGTAAATGCATCAGTTGCAGCATCTTTTAATTCGCCATATTTATCAGCTAGTGAATCAAATGCTTCTTGTGCTTTTCCTTCTAAATCCTCATAAGATATAATAATGTCTTGATTATTATCTGTGATGATGTCTCTAGCATTTTGACTGGATTCAACGTATTGTTTATGAGTAGTCTCATACTGGATTTCAAGTGTATCAAGAGTAGCCATTAAGTTTTGTTCTTGTTCGTCTAATTCTTCTATTCCTTTTCTGGCTTCTCTAGCATCTTTTCCGCCTTGGTCTAGCTGTTTATTCCATTCCTTACGCAACGCCGCAGTTTCTTCTAATTGCAATTCTACATCTTGTTGTTCTTTCAAAATTTCTGTTAGACGCTCTTGTGCAGCGTTGCCTTTGTCTTGCTCCGCCATCAGGTCGATACGAGCCTGCATTTTTTCAGTAGATTCGCTTAACATATCAGCTTCCTCGTTGTAAGAAGCATTCAACCCATCTACATTTTCATTCAACTGTTCTACTGCCATGCTAATATTGCGTTTGTCTTCTGCCGATTTATTTTCCTTATCTGATAGTTCTTCAACGGTCCCCAAAAGTTCATTATTCGCTGAATGAGTTGCTTTGATATCATTAACTCTATCTTTATACGCGCCCGCACTTTCGTTCATAGAGTCTACTAGTGAATCAGTAGATTCTCCCAATGCTTCAGTTTCGTCTTTTAAGCGCTCGGTTTCTTCCGAGGTTGTATCAAAAACATTCCAAATAGCAATTGCTCCAGCAACTACACCTGCCCCTAAAGTGATAATCCAACCAACAGGTCCCATTAACGCAAGCATTGCCGCTCTCAAACCTAGGACAGCGCTCCTAAATCCTATTAATGCTGTTCCGGTTGCTGCTGCAGTTCCTCCGAATGTTGCCATGGCTAGTGAAGTTGCTGCGGTAGCCGCTGTGACAGCAGCCTGAATTACAGGAATACCCATCAATGTTGCTCCAAAAGCAACCATAGCTGTTCCAAGCGATTTTACTATCATCATCCCTGCAAATGCCGCCACAGTAGCTCCGATAACAGGAATCAAAGGTTTCATCAATCCTAATAGGGGTTTAAGTGGTTCTAGCAACCAAAATAAAGCATTACCCACAGGTTCTATAACCGCGGCCGCAGTTGACATTGTAGACTCCATAAAAGAACCAAAATTACCAACCATTTCACGCATCGTTGGTAATCCATTATTGGATAACATTCTGTCAATTGCTTCAATGATTGCGGTCACACCACGTGCTGCAGCTGCTCCCATATTGGCAAATGCACCGGACCATGATTCACCAGCTTCTTTTGCCGCTCCTGATATATTAGTAACGCCATTCGTTCCTTCCATCATGGCTGTGGTTACTGTATTCACAAAATCCTCGGCACTGATTTCTCCATTGGTTAAAGCGTTTGATACATCTTCAATACTTCTACCAGTTGCCTGGGCGTATATGTCCACAGCAGGAATACCAGCTTCAAATAGTCGGTTTAGTTGGTCCATACCAACAGTGCCTTTTGTGAGCATGTTTTGGAGCGCATTCGTTACATTGGCAAATTGTTCGTTGGACCCATTACCATAGAAGGCTACTGCATCACCCCATGCCTCGATATATCTTGTGGCATCTTCTATGCTTGCACCACGTGTAACAAAATCCTGCACACTTGCAGCTGCAATATCTAATCCGTATGCAGTGCCAACGACAATATCATTTGTTTTGTTTAAAACAGCGTTTGCCTCGTCTGTACTGCCTGTCATTTCTGTCATGACTCGTTCGAATTGCTCCATAGTGTCGATACGTTGAAACGCTAGGTCTACAGCATTACGAAGTACTCTAAACACGCCAACAGTTGCAGCGATGCCGCCAATGGTTTTCAACAAACTACTAATTGATAAATCCGCATTTTTGCTAGAATCATCTATTTGATCTACACTTGATGCCGCGTTATTAAATGCAGCCCCGAATTGGTCTACCCCAGTGGCTTTGAGATATGCCTCTACGGAATAACTTTCCATTGATTAACCTCCCTTCTTATTCAGGATTTTCGCTGCCTCGACCATCCGTTTTTGTCTATTAGTTAAATTGCTTTTGTTCGGTTTGCTCGGACCTTCTAAAGACTGAATTTCTTTTTCGTAGTCAAAGAACGACTTAAAGTCTTTAAAAACAGGCTCGTGCTTTGGTTTCTTTTCGGTTCCGACATTTTTGGTTAAGGTAACTTGGTGGTTAAGCCATGCTTGCATATGCATGTCATATTGCTTATCGATTTGAGACAAATTAAAAGCCCTCATTTTGAGTGAATATTCACGCAATGAGAGCACATTAATGTCATATAAACTTGTGAAGCCTAAATAACGAAAGCAATTAATAATAATCTGCTCGTACATTTCAGCAGATGGGATTTCACTTACTTGACTTTTGCTAGTTTTTTGAAGTTTTGAAGCTTTTCTTTCAAAAAAACCGATTCTTCCATTGCTTCAGTGATATTTTTAAATAGATCATTCATCTTGCCTTCACTTGCTTGAGCCTCGATATAATTTTCAATGTCATTATTTGATGGTTTTTGATTGAGGTGTGAAGTTGCTGCTTTAATAATGTCAACCAAAATAGTTGGATTCATCAATCCTATATAAGTCATCGCTGTTTCAACCCCTGCACCAAATTCTTGACCATATTGTTTAAATGTGTGCATTTCATCTAGCTTTCGGATAAATTTCATTCCAAAAACAAGTTCATATTTCTTTTCACCGATTTGAATTTCCATAGTTGAATTCCTCCTAAGATATATAAAAATAAGTACAAAAAAGAGCGCTATTTCAGCGCTCCTAATCAACGATTAACGTACTACCGATTTCTGCATCCCCAATCGCTTGGGGTTCGTTAGGGAGTCTCGTCACCATCGTCATTTCCATTGTCTTCTTCATCTTCTGGAACAGTGTCAGTAAATGCATACTGTACTGCTTGCTCTTGTTCTTCTGTCAGTGTAGCCATACCTGTTTGTGGTTCTAACTCTACGACAAGGTTGGATTCAATGTTGGACTGCTCCTCCACATTCGCTGGATTCTCCCATGAATCAAGATATCCTTGGCAATATACTGCTGGGTATTTGCCGTCATCATCCCTTAAATCTT
Source organism: Oceanobacillus jeddahensis (assembly GCF_000750635.1). GTDB lineage: Bacteria > Bacillota > Bacilli > Bacillales > Amphibacillaceae > Oceanobacillus > Oceanobacillus jeddahense. The sequence goes on along the minus strand of NZ_CCDM010000010.1, from coordinate 29,328 downwards.
CATCCACTGTAACTTCCCAAACTTCCAGTCTAGATCCGGATTTAACGGCATCTTCTAACATTTCTCGAACTGGGTCATCTTTCGCCTGGATAGCTGAAATACTAACAGATGATTCTAGTTCCCCAACTTGAACAACTGTTCCGTCCTTTGTAACGATAGATTCTAGTTCACGGCTATAACTAAACGTATGCTCCGTTTGAAAGACTAGTTTAGCCGCCGCTTTATTTCTATCTGAATACTTTCTGAATAACAATATTTTATCCTTACCTTGTAACATTTCTGGCATGCTATTTCCCTCCTAATTTAAAGTAGCTTCACAGGTTAAAATCCCGTGAAGCAATGGTGTGCCTGTTGAATTATCGGGTAGCACTCTCCCGGTCGTATGATGATTCAATACTTGGTACCCGTCTGTTCGTTTTAATTTATAGAATTCATTTTTGATGGCGCTACGCATATCCACAACAACACGTCTATTCCGCATTGGATCATCTGTATAAATGTGAACATTGACTTGGTAGTCTCCGAATCTATTAAATTTGGTGCGTCTATCGGTTTCGAAGATTTCTCCGACAAAACAAAAAGGATACGGTGCTTTACTATCTGGTAGATAGTTGTACACTTCGTATCCTAGGTTTTGGCATAAAATCATTATTCTGTCGTGTAGTGCTTGGTCTGGTGATTTCCTCAATTAATCACCTCATTTCAATAATCTGTCTATATCTTTAATAAACTGTGCCCTCTGAAAGAAAAAAGCAGGTCCCACGAATGGTTGAGGTGACATAAATCTGGTACCAAATTCTAGGAATATGGAATAAAAGGTTGAAGGAGCTACTTTCGCTGTAAAGCCATTGTCAAGTATTTCCAATGTAATAGATTGTCTAGTTGCTCCTGTTGAATACCCTTTTACAAAGACTGCCTCTCTCACCATTTTCCTTTGTAGTTCAGCACCGTTTACTTTCACAGCGCGCTTAACATCATCTAATTTTGCCCGCTCTTTTAAACCTCTGGACAAATCAGCAATGCCTGTAAATCGTATAGATCCTGCCATTACACTTCACCCTCAACGTAAAAAACGCCTTTCCTGTGATCGGATTGGCGTTTCACTTGATACTTCTGCTCTTTTTTGTCACCTAAATATAGATACTCGAAATCTTTATAATAAGGGCGTTGCAGGCGTATAACAGACATTTTCTTATCTATCTGTCCGAATATCTGATTAGTGCTCTCTATACCTAGTTTATTTGCATTGCAAGGTAATGTTTTCTCATCAAGTTCACCAGGTATCCATTCGCCTTTTTCTGGGTCGTAATATCCATCGGTTTCGCTAACAAAGGTGACTCGCTTATTCATCCTCATATAAATAGCACCTTTCCACGCTTAGTGCCAGTGTCGTTATCATCATCAGCATAATCCTCAATGATGTCCATATAAGGATCTAGCTCCTTATCCAAATCATAGAAATCCATGCGGTGACCTTCTACTGATTCAGACTTGTATCCCTCTGATCCCACACGATTGAAGCGCCTCACTGTAACATCCTCGATGATATATTCCAGTTCTTCCGGAATCTTTTTGATAGTCTTATTAACTTTGCGCAATTTCCCTAGTAAAAGACTTCGAACATTCTTTATTAAAACATCCAAGACAGCGTCTTGAAGCGTGTCCTGGATGCCTAACACAGTTTTTACGTTATCTCTGATTTCAGACATGGTTATTCACCTTCTGAGGGATTTTCTAGTGCTTCAACACGAGCGACTAACGCATTCCACTGTTCTTCTGTTGGAAAACCGTCCGCTCCATCTTTGCCGTTTGTTCCGTCTTTTCCATCAGCTCCCGGGTCTCCTTTGTCTCCCTTAGCGCCTTTTGGTCCGGTTGCACCCTGTGGCCCTTGTTCACCTTGAGGTCCTTCCACTCCGTCAATTAACAGAGAAAAGTCATCACCAGTCGGCACTTTTCCAGTGCTAAACATTTCTTTTAATTCTTCTTTTGTAGCCATTTAGTTCATCTCCTAATTAATAATAAAGTCTTTTCCGATTTCCGCCTCCCCAATTGGAGACGGGTCTTTAGGGAGTTTCTTCCCCGTTGTCGCTTGCTGGCTCGATTTTAGCAAATGCTTCATCTTTAAGTACCATGAAACCAACATCCATCGTTGCACGAATAGCAATCAATTCACGCTCGAATAGGTTAATAGGCTCGCCGTTCTCGTCCACGATAGAGGACAATTGCGCTTCCTCTGAAATAGAGTAGTTCAAGTTGTACGGAATACCATAACGAACGTAATTGAAATTACCTCCAAATAATTCACCTTTTTCCATCTCGGATGATTCCAAATCAACTACTGGTGAACCATCTAGTGTATTACCGCTGCGGTTATATAAACGGACTGGATCAGTGATAGTACCATCAGCTTGTTCATATCCATCAACGATACGACGAAGCGCTGAACGGTTTTGTTTTTTAGATACATAAGCATTAATATCAAATCCTGCTTCATTCACTAAATCTGATAAATCGAAGAAGCTATCATTTGTGATATCACCAGTCACAATATGCCCGGCATCTGTAATAGACTCTTGCAGTGACTGCGGGAATGGATTATCAACATCTAAAATAGTTGCTTCGTCAAACTTTTTGTAAAATGCCTCAGCAATTAGTGGGCGTACTTGCGCAAAGAAGTCTGATAGAGTGTACTGCAAAAATTCACGTGATACTGGTACGATGACACCCAACTTTTTAGCAACCATCTTAGCCGTAAGCCATTGTGGTCTTGAAGTACGGATGACTTCACCTTCACCTACCCAGTAAGCGCCTACCCCTTCGGCTAGGTATTGGAATTCCTTCTCCTGTTTCGTCATTTCTTCATGCTGTGCTAATTGCATCATCACAGAGTTTGAAATAATTTCTTTCAGCACGAGCGTTCCTTGTTCTTTCGGGATTTCCCCTGTTTTTGCGTCTTGTAATAAGACATGATCTGGATTAAATTCTGGCATCTTTTTATTCCTCCTATTTAATTAATCTGTGTTCCTGAGCTATTTGACTAACTGATTGTGCTCTACTTTTAGCAACCGTACCGCTACCACTAGGTGGAGTTTCTTGGCGCAATGCAACTTTGACTTGAGCATTTACAGCTTCATCAAATGCCTTTTTAAATGAGTTGATATTCTCCAAAGTGCTTTCTGCGTCATCACCAAGTAAGAAATCAGCAAAATCTGATGGTAGCTTCTTCTCTTGTAAGTCAGCTACTGCATCGGATCGCAATTGAGTACGTTTTATTTCTTCCTCACGCTTTAAGAGTTCTTGTTCACGTTGAGTCAACTCTTCCTCTTGGCGTTCCTTCTCGGATAGTTTTGATAGACGCTCTTTCTCAGCAATAGCATCATCAATAGCTTTTTGTAATTCCTCTTGATGCTTTTCTTCACGCTTCTTTAAAGCTTTATCAACTGCCTTGCTGACTTCTCTATCTACATCTGATTGTGAAAATGTCGCATTATCCTGCTCTTGATCATCTTTATCGTTTTCAGTAGTTTCGTCATTTTCGTTATCGGTTGTATCCTCTTCAGCAAAGAACTGTAAATTCAATTTCAATAAGTCATCTTTTAAATTCATCTTCATTTCCTCCTAATCCCATGCAGTCATTGCCTATCAACCTTTCATGACATAAAAATAAGCCCCGTACAGTCCATTTATAGCCCGTCCAGTGCTTACCCCTATGAAACTATTCAATTGATATTTAAAGCCCACACAGTCTTAATTTTTGGCATAATAAAAGCACCTAACGCTTGTCTGCTAGGTGCGGTTAATATTCATCTTCTTTTTCTACAAATACATTATCCCAATCTAATTCAATTCCTAAAATACCTAAAATATGAAGCATGCCGCTTTGTGTTGAATTATCATCGGATACCCACGCTTCTCTGACCGCATGCTCCAACTTGCTTTTAGTTGAGTTTGATATATTTTCTAAATCCATAGCATCACCCTCTCAAATAATCAAAGGCTACTACCTGTAGCTAGGAGATAGATGGATCACCTTTCCTTTCCGCTATATCAGCTTTAAAAGTTTTAACGCCTCCCAACCCTAATGTAGGAGAAACAAAAAAACCTAATTTATGCAAAAGATAGTATCTTGTACCGTTTAAATAACATTTCCTTTGCCATTTATACTCTGAATACCATAGTTTTAATAACTTCATGATATATCTACCTTTCTGCAGTAATCTTTAAATAATCTAAAACATCTTTAAACTTTTCATAATCAACTTTTCCTCTGTATATTTCGCTAATATCGAAATATTGATACAAATCAATACCTATCCTCTCTAATCGGATTAAATCACCCATTTGCAAGATCCCACGAGAAGAAACCATATTTTTTATATCCCTAAACTGCATAGAGGTTTCTCTATCTGTCAAACTATCTTCCGGCTCCGTTTCGTCAGTAAACATATATCGTTCAGTTGGTTTTATATTGTCCAGTCCATCAACTTTAGCGATGAAAGTAACTGTAACTTTTGATAGATTATCAACGTTTGATTCTATTTTCACATCAGTAATATCATTTATCCTTTGACCATTAACAACCAGTCCGTTGTCTAATTTGACTTGGTTATAATCGCTCACCGTAATCACTCCTTACCTATTCTTTTAGTAAGTGTTTTTGCAAGTATTTTCTTTAATAGCATTTCAAGACGCCGCATGTGACCTGCATATATCAAATAATAACCAATTAAAAACGGTGCTAAGGTATAAATTGTTTTGGTTATGAAAGTTAAATCCATTACAACCCCCTACTTTCAAGATCCTTCTCAAATGCTTCACGATTCATATGAGGTGATGTAGAGCATCGACAGTGTGGATGAATTGGGTACATATTAGTTCCAATTTCCATGTCTTTAACCTTAAATATTTCGCCATCTAATGCAGCACAAACATCACATGCTGTTGGTTCTGCATGAAATTCATATTCATCAAAGTTATTCTTTTTATACGAATCCTCTTGAGCCATAGCTTGTGCTCTTGACATTTCAGTTATAAGAAGTCTTTCAGAGTTAAATTTACTACTGTTGAAGGCTTTTCTGATCTCTCTAGCTAACTCTTTGGGGTTCCTCCCTCTACTGATACCACTGCGTATAATCCTATCTAACTCAGACCTAAGAGCATCCTGGTTATCCCATAATCGTTCGCTCCAACCAGCGCTCAAGAAATCCCTGTTTACGGTATCTCTTAGTATTTTTTCTTTACCAGGAATGTTCTTTTTCTCTCTTTGGACGTATTTATCGATTTTATTTTTATCTCTACCTAAGAAACTAGCAACACCAGCAATGAAGAATATTTCTAATAGGTAATCATTCTCCACCTCGTCAACCATATACTCTTGATGCAAAAGTTCTTCCTCGTTTGTCATCACGATTAATTCATTAGTTACTTCGGCAGATAAAATGTCTATTCTTCTGACATCAGGAGAAACAATGTTCCTGTTCATTTCTTCTTTTGCTATTTCAGTGAATTGATGGGCATCTTTCAATCCTCTTAACCTATTAAAATACCTCTCATATTCACTTTTGCTAACTGTTTTCCTTGCTAAACCACTATTGATTCCTTCTTTTCCTGTATATTTACCATAAAATGCATCGATCCTATCTAAGATATTGTTAAAATATCTATCCTGCAAAGAAGCGACCTTTTTATTGTGCTTTGTTTCCCTCTGTTTTCTATCTTCAATATTCTTCTCTCTATGCTTAATGATAAAGTCTTTTAAGCTATTACTCATCATCATTCACTTCTTCTGGTAGATTTTCATTAAACAAACGTTCCGCTTGTTGATTAGTGGGCTTTTTGTTTTCTTCTTCCTTAATCTGAGTAATTTCTTCATCGGCATTTTCGATAAAAGGAAGATTACTGATCATTGTCTTTTGAGATAACTGACCACCTGCATCGGTAAACCATTTCATTTCGTTAGCGATATCTTTCGGTAAGTTCTCAGTGAATGTTATTTGCAACAGAGATACATCAAACGTACCTTCTTTTGCAATGCTCATTACGTTTTGGATTAATCTGTATCTATCACGCAGAGATCGCTTGAAACGACGTTCCTTGGCTGCACGCTTTTGTTCCATCAAGAACAGCTTGTACTTCATAACCTCACCAGACATATTACCGGCAAAGTTTTCATCACTTAGGTTCGGTGTAGCCGTGAACAAATGAATATCATTGGCTATGCGTGTTTTATATGCTTCCGAACCCGCCACGTCATATTCCTTATAGATGTATCCAGCATCTACATTTCCTTCTCCGCCATTCACATCCATTGGAGGTTCAAGATATAGCGTGTTGGCTTTTTTCATCCTTTGCGCTGCTTCAATCGGATCACTATCTGCATCATCATTACCTAATTCTAACCTTCCTTTAATAACTAACATGGCGTCGTTTAAATCTTGACTGTAATTCGCAAGGTCTGACTGCGCACTATCATACATATCGATAAGTGACAGCACGTCTTCAAAATCACCCTGCCTAAACTTGTTGTTCTCATATTCAATGATTGGCACACCGCCAAATGCATGTGATTCTGATTTAGTTTCAGTCAATTTGAAGTCATTTCCTAAGTCATATTGAACGATGCTATCCACCGTATAGACGTAAACTGTTGTTTTCTCTGTGATCGCATCATAAATATATCTAACAGCGCATAACGGCAACCTCTCTACACTGGTATCATAGACAACAAATGTATTCAGTACACTTACATCAGTAAAACGGAATTCGTCATATTGGTTACGATACAAAAGCTCATACGCTCTGCCATAGATTGATAATGCAAGAATCAATTCACTGTTATGTTCATCAGCGTCATTTACTCGGTTGATGTCTCTTAGTTGTTCGTTCGTCCCCTCATTCGGATAAGTGGTTTTCAGAGGAATCCCGACCATATACCCTTGAATAAATTGACTCACATACTTAGCAAAGTTATGAATCGCTCTGTTATCAGCGAGATGTTCTTCTCTCCTGCGGTTTTCTCTTAAAATAGTAGTATTCTCACCTTTATAATATTTCTCTAGCTCTCTGAGCCTCGGCGCTTGGTTCTCCTGATGATGCTGAATCATCTTTGATAGGTCCGGAAGATTGTCCAAGATGTCCTCTGCGCTAGTATACGTGTAATGATCGTTTGCGCTATCTGTGAATCGCTGTTTGCTTGATTTGGAGTATTTATACTCTGCTGTTTCAAATTCGTTTACTTTTGCCATGTCATCCCTCCTTTACAATCCAAGTGATTGGATAGCTTTGTAAGTTTTCTTTTTATCTTTGCCTTTACCTAAGTGGTATCGCTCCATTGAATATCTAAGAGCATCTATGATGTGATTGTTTGCATCCACTGGTTTATTAAGCCATTTACCTTCTTTGTCCTGATCAAATACATAAGTGTTGAATTCCTCGATGGTATATTCGCAAGAAGGATGAATGTATATTTTGAATCCCTGCAAGAAGTTAATTCCATGCATCACGCTATCTTTTCCCTTAACAGATGCATGGAGCCTTCTAACACCTTTAGAAACCAATTCACGAATCAATCTAGGCTCCGCACTATCTCCAGTGATTGATGCTTTCAACTTCTCTTTCTTCTGCAGCATGTTGTATATGTCTTTCGTGGTCATACCTTTTTCATAGTGTTCATCATAAATCCATATCTCTTTTTGTTTTAAGTCAACAATGGAGCTAACAAGAGTGGTCGGATCGTTTGTAAATCCGTAGTCCATTCCGTCAGTTGTTTCTTGTACCTGTTTAATCTTTTCAATTGGATCAAAGTCTCTAACCTCAAAATTTTCAAACACAAGACCTTCAGCAACGCCCCACTCTCCATCAGCAACTATTCGTGCGCGTCTTGGATTCGTACGGTATAAGTCTAAATATCTCTTCCTATCAACATCATCAAGCCATTCATTCACTCTAAAAGTGGTTGTATCCGCAAACGTGTCGTTTTCTTTTGTTTCCACATCAAAAAAGACTTTCTTAAGCCAATGTCGTTCGCTCCAAGGGTTGAACGTCACTGTTATTTGCTTAAAAAAGTCTTCATCGTCATATGTTCCACGTATTGATTCAACTACAGTACGAAACTTATCTTCTGTTTCAATCTGATATGCTTCCTCGAACCAAGCCCAGCAGAGTATGCCAACATCCACTGTGATAGATGTTATTTTCAATTCATCATCAAGACCTCTGAACAATATCTTTTGGCCAGTTGGGATATAGGTTATCTCCGGCATAGATTCATTAAACTTAAAAAGATGTGCAACCTTTAATTTATTGGCCGCCCATTTCAAATCAGTATATGTGGACTGCTTATTGGTATTGGAATATCGCCTTATGACAAGGAGATTCGCCCATTCATGTTTCATAATTCGATAGATGAAATTGATCGCTGTGTTCTTGGATTTCTTACTACCACGGGATCCTTTAACAACTCTATAAAACTGCTTGTTGTGCCAAAATCGGTTATATCCTTTGCCTATTGCTTTCGCAGGTGAAACTTTTGGCTGTTCCTTAGTCTTCATCTTCCGGCACATCCTCAACAAATACAGGGGTGATATTCTCTACTTGTTGTTTTTCAGTCCACATGGTATACCGTTTCCCTAATAACTCTAACGCTTTGATAGCATCTTTATTTTGTGTCGGAACTTGAACAATTTCTGGTTTCTTTTCAATTCCTAAGAAATTTTTATGTTCGTCAAAGGAAGGTTTTTCTGTGAGTACTACTTGATAGTCGATCGATTCACGCCTTGCTTGCTCTGTTAAACGTATAAGAATTTCATCTTGCTTCATGATCAGCTTTTCTTGCTTTTCATCCAATCTTTTTTGAATTGCCTCTTGAATGTCAACTTTAGTCAACATTCGTTGTCCTTGGGACCTCGCTGTCTTTTTACTATATCCTGCCCTTATGGCAGCTTGCGTGGCGTTTAAATCAATAATGTATTCATCTACAAACATCTGCTGCTTATCACTTAAGTTAGCCATCACATATGCACTCCCTCCTTGTTTTTAGCCATAAGAAAAAGCACCCTCGAAAGGATGCCTTAATTATTACTGATTAAATTCTTTAAGCATGTCACTTATAACCACTTCAGACCTTTTTTGGATGTCCTCTTCATCAACTAATCCTTTGTCTTTTAGTATATCGATGACGGCTTCAACTCTAGCTCTAAAAGCCATTTCCAAACTATCATCAATATGAACCTCATTCTCCATTTTATTTCTTATTTCACGACGTCTTTCTTCGCTTAGTTCTCGATTAAAATTTCCCATTTCATCCCTCCTTTTATTTACATTTTACAACAAAAAGAAAGGTTTTTCCTGCCTACTACATAATATTTATAGTGCTTAAAAAGACGCCTCATATCGGAGACGTCCTTATGTATTTTTATAAAAAAGTTGGTGCAGCCCTCATAAGGAATCTGCACCTGCTCCATAAGATATAGCCAAACACCTACATATTAATAAATATTTGATGTTTGATAGATAGGATGAACAACCTGGGATCCCTTACCTGCTCCTCCTGCCATCCAGTTTACACGCAATGCTTTTTGGTACGCATCTTTTGTTCATACTGTCCAAAGTGTTCAAAGTGTAACATCTGTAACACGATACTATCTTTTATTCTGTAAATATGGGTTCTTGATAATCCCATATGGGCAGTAATCGCACTCATGCTCAACCCATCTAACATGCATTCTAGCACAGCTTTCTCGCGTTCATCGGTAATAAGATGTATTCTCTTTTGGATAAACAATACCTTGGTTTCTAACTTATCTAGCCACTTGCTATTTTTATCACGTCTAATCACTTCCATAGCAATCGGATCGCTTGTGCCGCCTTTAGCTTTTGGCATAGTGGATTCAATACCAGATTGCGCAACCAGATTACCACCCTCATAATCCATCAGCTGCCTTTGCCTTTTAATCTCATTCAACATCCAGCTGTAATCCCTCAGTGTTTCTTCTATTTGCTTGCTGTTCATATGAATGCCCCCTCAATAAATTAAAAAAGGACAGACTGGATTCCCTCAAATCCAAATCTGTCCTCAGTTTTTCTGATAGACTGCTTGTTATTTAATTAAAGATATCTATAACATTTTTGATTAAAGCTATTACTCCATAAATGCTTGCTGATAACCATCCGACAAGTGCCACGCCGTTTAATTTAAATTCATACATATCCTCATAAAATAGTTTCTTTAAACGTTTTATTTTCATTCCTCCTATTTCACCGTATAACTAACCTCATAATGCGTAGGCTTCCCGCCTTGCCAAGTAATGACCTGCTTTCCATAGCCATTACCTGGCGTATCTAATTTCTCCAGTTTCCCCTCAGAAACTTTATATACTGCATCTTCCCTCAGATTGATTTCTACTTTGCTTGTTGTCACGCTATCACCCTTGTTCCTTAGTTTTGACTGACACAGTTGATTCGAACTCGCCCACTACTTCACAGATACGGATATTATCAGCTCTAACAGAAGTTTCATCTATCAGCTCTCGGCACCTTTGTTCCGCCTCGTTGTAGTTATCGTATTCAACTCCTCTAGAAACCCAACTGTGGCTATCAAAAAACTGCACTGTTGTTCCGCTAATGTTTTTCATTGCTGGATTAGTCCTAACTTGAATGAAATACTTACTCATATAACCCCTCCTACAAAATAACTGTCACTGTAAATGCTGCTATTGATAACATGCAGACAAACGCCATATTCTGCTGATTATCATTTCTGTTTACCTGTGGCGAAAACATAACCACGAATGATATAAATATGATGAAAATTAATACTAACTGGAATAATATAGTCACTTCACCGCCTCCAAACCAGCAATTTCAAATAAAGTCTTCCACTGCACCGGAAATAAATAATATGGGTTTTTAAAAAGCTCTCCATTCCTCTCCAAAATGATTCTGATGTTTGATTCAGGTGAACATTTGCATTCTTTATTACTGCAATATCTAATATCATGAATCCATGAAGTGAGTTTAATAATCATTTGCAACATATCTTCTCTGTCGCGTTTTATTTCTTCTTTTTGTTCTTCATTAAGACCATCAATGATTTGCAAGTCATTTTCATAACATTTGATTAACTGTTCTAATGTTTTTTCAGCCTTATCCTTCACTTCACCGCCTCCAATCGATAAACCTCAACCTCTGTGCGTTCTTCTTCTTTGTTGCATTTAATAATGCTAGATTCCATATGCTTAACTTGCCTGTCATCGTTATATACAACCTTGTTAAGAGCGTCTGTTACTCCTTTAAATAGGTTATCTATATCAGCCCTGTTTCCATGTGCATAATGCGTTAATTTAACGCCTACATCCCCATCAATGGGCTGTGTTTTCATACTCGCTTTAGCAATCCAAGCAACTTGCTTTTTATACTGGAGGTAACGCTTGGCATATTTATTGGCATACATGCTTTTTTGTGTCATTCTAACTGCTGGCACTGGCTTTAAAGGAATCACGAATTTAATCACTTAACCACCTCTTTTACATAAACAGCCTCATACCAGCTAAAATTGTGCTGCATAGGCTTAACACAGATAAAACCCTCGTCTTCTTTATTCCTGCACATTTCCAGACATTTGACTTTGTCGACGTGTTTAACAATGCTGATGGCTCTCAATATCAATCACTCCTCACTGAGTAATTTGCCTTCCTTGCACTTAACGTCTATATAATTCCACAGGACAGTATAAAAACTGCAATCTTCTAGTTTTCTACCATCGCTAGTGTAAAAGATTCCGATGCGCCGAAGTCCTCTGATAAGCTCTGATTTGCGTTGCTGTACATCGGTTTCGCTCATGTAATCACTCCTTTATTTCCCAGCTACCCTCGATCAAATCTCTGAAAGTTAGATTGTATAGCGTTAATGGATTATCGTGATTTTTTGTATGAATATATTTTTCATGTGTCCTATCTGGAGAAATCCATTTTATTCTTTTTCCTTGCTTCCAAGCTTTCACTGCTTCTTCAAACGACACATAATTAGGTTCTATACGCCATTTAACTGAATCTACTACCCCACCATCTAGCATCAAAGTTCTTTCGCCAAATCCATCTTCAAGTAGTTTTATACCTCCTGATTCACGCTTAATCACTTGTATTACTGTTCCTAATTCAGATACTTCGCCAACAGCAATCTCACCATGCTTTAATCTGTCAATCATCTGTCCCGTAGTTAGTAATTCGCTCATGCTATACCTCCTCAATAGCCATTTTGTTGCCGCTCATGATTGATTTTATTTTTATCAAGATAGGCTTGTTCTATCTGTTTATCTGTAAAACCTAGCTTTTCGCCCAGAATAAAGAACTCTGTGGTAACATCATAGTAATGTTCAAGCTCTCCCATTTGATGAAAATAGCTAATGTTTGCAAAAACAATATTAAATTGTTCAGTAATTGATGTGCTTCTAACGTTTCTGTCTTCTAAAATCCAATTCATAGTTTCGTTTATATGCTTTGTTGAGTTTTCTGGATTAACGTTATAATCTAACCCAATACTCAAAATAAAGTGAAGGCAATCAACGTATTCTTCTAGGAGTGGATATGATTCATAGCCCCATTCCGGTAACCACTCTTGAGTTAATCCATCTTCTGAAACATCCCAATTATGCACCGGTGGTTTCGGCTCCTGATTCTCACTCCAAAACTTAAACCCACGCCATTCATTGGCTAATTCTCCTAATTCAACCTGTAGAGCAAGAATCTTTTCATCTAGTAAGTTCCGACCTTCCAGACCTTTTTTCTCAACGATATGTTTATCTAATTTCGCTTGTATTTCAAATAATTTTTGTATATTCATCGTTTAACCTCCTGCATCCATTCTTCTAAATAATCCAGTCTGCTCTGCGTAAAATCCCTCGATTCGCAAGCTGTATCTAAATTTATCCTTAATTTCGCCCTACTCTTTAAAGTGGTTTTGTCCATATCTACATTTGCTAGTTTTTGAGAATGTTTAGCTACGGCTTGTTGCTTTCGCTCTAATTCTTTTTCTAGCTGATTTTTAGCAATGTTTAGTATCGATCGTTTTTGATTCATTGACTGACCTCCTCAATTGACTTAATCTCCTGGTAACAGCCTTTCCTGTCCGATCTATCGTCTCGCCTATTTCAACGTGTGTCATTCCTCTCCCAACACATATCAGCAGAATTTCATCTTCTTCACTTGTCCATGGTCTTTTATAATTAAATGGGCGTTCTAACCAAATATCTCTTACTGACTGTACATAAATGCTGTCTGCACAAGATGGGCAGCATGCCTTTTTAACTTGTTTAGATGTGATAAAATCCACATCGCAATCTCTACACCAGTAAAATGTATAAGGCTTCTTTTTAGGCATCCTGTTCCCACCTTCCGACATTCACAGAAATAATCGGATCACCGAATTTTGCTTTTTCCATACGCTTTATATAACTTTCAGTTGCATACCATTGCACTGTTTCCGGTTTAACATTAAGCTTTATTGCACACTCCTCTGCTTTTCCCGTGAATTGGAATTCATCACCGATATATATGGCATACTCTGTTATTTTCTTAGATTTAGAACCGTGCGTTCTTGCCATCAGAACCAACTCGCCTGCGGTTGTTCAACAACCTTGCTTCTCAATCTCTCATCCCGTTCAGCCGCCGTCTCTTTAACCATCACATCAGGATGCAATCTATCCCAATCCCAGACAAATGTTTGACCGTTAACTTTAACTAATCCACCCTCACCAATCGATTCAACGATAGCTTCAATCCCGTTTGAATCGATGATTGTCATTCCCACCTCTAACTGACCGTATTCTTTTAGTGGTATCATTTTGAACCCCTCCTTAGTTAACCGGCTGCGGCACTGAATTATCTCCAGTCACAGCCTCGTATTCAGCAACTACATCCTCATCTGTCATCATTGCTACCATGTGTACCGGATAATTTGCGTTTAACAGCCATTCTCTTAGCTTTTTATAGATTTCCATTAGGATTCTCCTTCAATGCTTTATTTTTATACTCATCAGCAATTACCGTTGCTTCCTCAAGCGTTTTTATTCCATACTTCGAATATTCTTTCCCTTTGACTCTAATGCGCACTTCGTAATACCCATACCTATCGTTCCAACGCACATTTTTTACTCCGGTTTTATTAGTTTTATAAATTCTTGAATTTAAAGCGTTCACACTACGGTCAACTAACCTTAAATTTTTAGTTCTATTATCTAAACCGTTGTGATTTATATGATCGACTATTTTTGAATTCGGGGCGTCGGTTATGAACCTGTGTAAATATATTGTCTTCTGTTTCCCTTTGTTATAAAGATAGCCTGTAACATATTTCAATCCGTTCCCATAATCAATCGCAAACCATTTATTTTTAAACCTTTTAATTTTTTCTAGGTGTTCAGTATTTATAACTGTTGTTAAAGTTTCTCCGTGCGCTTCTAGATAAATTACAGTCACATCACCAAATACAGAATACTTATTACGCATTCCCATCGCCACCAAGTGCTTGACGTGCTTTTAAAATTACTCTAATAAGTTTGTTCTGTGTGACTAGATCAGAATCACCTTCAAGATATATTTCCTTCGCTATTTCCTCCAAAGCCTGTTTGTAACGCTGGTTATCTTTTTCGAATTGGTGATATCCGGATTCAAAGAATTTTCCTGCTTGTTTCAATTCTTTATTTTCTTCTCGTAACTCATCCACACGATTTATCAACCAGTGTTTATCCTCGTCAGGTTCTTTTTTCAAGATTATTACTTTCATAGACTCGTAAAACTTTATCTCTTCCAACCGTTTATCCATCAGTCTCCCTCCTTAATACAAACCATTTCTCCCTCTTCCAAAGCACCTTCTTCAATCAATCTATTGATCAATTCTTGGGTAGATATGGTAGAACTTAACCCAGCAAAATTTCCGTTTTCAGTTTCTTCTAATACAGTTACAATTATTGATTTTTTATCTCCTTCAATTGTTATCATTTTCCCTCAGACTCCAATCTCTCCAACCGATTACTCAATTGCCAATAAGCATCGGTGATATTTTCTAAATCAATTTCTAGGCCGATATTTTCTAACAGCAATTCAGCATTTTCCTGCTGCAACTGTTCATTTTCGGCGTGTACTTCTTTGACTTGATAAACCATGAAAATCATTGCTATAACAGCACCAACCAATAAAATGGCCAACCCAGCATCTAATATCTTTTGTTTCACACTATCCCTCCAATCAAAATAAGCCATCTCTGAGACGTTTTAACATCTTTGTATATATTTAGTCTCAAATCTATTAATCTCTTCACCAGCGCTTCATATTCGTTAAATGCGCTTAGGAATAAAGGCAAGTGGTCTTTCAATTTTTTCTTTGTCTGCTAAATGAATTAATGCTAACAAAATTTCAATTTCTCTCCGTTCTTCTCTTTCGGCTATCTGTTCAATGGTTTGCCAATTATTCCAAGCTAGAGCTATTCTCTTTAACTGACCCGGAAGATAAACAAGTTCCAAGTCCTCAAAAATAAATTCATTATCTCCGTTCAATGGAATAAGTGGCACATGCTTACCGGCCGTTTTAAACTTAACTACTCCCATTAGTTGCACCTCCTAAAATTCACTAGTTGCAAATATATCTGGAGTATCACAATATTTATTGATTAAGTTCTGAATTGTATCTTTTTCTGGAGTTTTGCCGTCATGATAATAGGTCATCATTTCATCCGAATCCATTTCTCTTGCATATTCATTAAGATCATTAAACCAATGAGCAATCTCGTCTCCTGTTATATTTTCATATAAATCAATTGCCTGTCCTTGGGTTTCGGCAGCAACCCATGTAATAACATCGTCATTTTCACCGAATACAAACATTTTCAGCATCACGCATACCTCCTAAGATATTCTTGCGTCTCCTTAACTCCTGGCACTGCCTTATCCCCAACAGCACTATGATTGTCACGCATCCAGTCCATGAATTTCGTTACTGTCTGCTCTTCACTGTCATTTGGGTCAAATATCATTACTGATTTCATGTTCATAAGAATTTCCCATTCCTTGCAATCATTTCTTTGATTTCTTGGTATGAATCCGCAACATGATATATTTTTCCACTCGCCATTGTTACAAAAGTTATTTTGCCGCCATCTTGAATTTCTTCAATGTGGCTTACATTCAGTGTTCTGACTTCCTGTATGTCATCATTATTAATTAACAATTCAATAAACATGCTCATTCCTCCTAAAAGTCTTTTCTTCTGTAATCTCTGCCGTCCATCTTGATAACATCCGTATTCTCCATCATCCGGGAGAAGTTACGCTCATTAATCTGCGCTCTCAGTTCCTTGCTGTTTAAATTAGTCGTGTATATCGTCGATTTACCAGAACGATCATCCAACACCTCAAACAGCTTTGTATTCGCCCATTCGGTATGATGTTCGGCGCTGATATCATCCAGTACTAATAAGTCCACTCGTTTAATCATCTGCAGCAATTCATCTTCCGTGACTCCATTACCGCTGAAGGTTTCTTTGATTTTGGTAAGTAACTTAGGCAATGAGAGGAATAAGCACTCTTTCCCTTGCTCCATCATTTTTTTAGTAACTGCAACGGATATATGGCTCTTTCCGGTCCCGTAGCTGCCAGTAAGCAATAGGTTCTTTTTACCGTCATATTCAGCTATATAATCAATTACTTGTTGTTTGGCTTGCTTCAAGGCCTCATTGGTAGGTTCATAGTTCTCAATGGTTGCTGTCTGCAGATTGTCATTAATCAGCGAATAGTAATCGAAAACCTGCATCATTTTAGCTTTACGCAGTTGTTTGCTTCGCTCTTTGGCTTGATTAAGTTTTATATTCTCACACTTGCAACCGTAGTTAGCTATGATGTTTTGCCCCTTTTGCGGACCACGCATAATCTCTAATTTAGTCGGCTTTTCTTTTACGTTGGTTTCCTGCATCCTTTCAGTTTTGACAGCCAATTGCTTCATAACTTTCTTTTTCAGTCGCTTTTTCATAGTTGAACTCCCCCTCGCATTCTATAATCTTCACCTTCGACCGCATATAATCTATCTCCGCACATCCCTAGCAATCTACTAGATGCTGCATAACCAATCTTTTCGGATAATGTGCCTTTATCCTCGTTGGAACTGAAAATGATAGGTCGCTTATGCAAATACCGTTCATTGATAATCTGGTAGTACAGACCTTCTTTAGATTCGGAATACTTCGCTTTTCCTAAGTCATCCCAGACTAGAACGTCCACGTTTATTGCGTTATGCAGAAGGTTTTTAAACGTTCCGCCACCATCACCCGCCATTTTTGCACTGGTTAGGTCATCCATAAACGTGATATCCGATACACACAGCACCTGGCAGCCTCTATCGAACTTCGATTTAGTATCTAAGAAATCAGCATTTGATTTCACATTCATTTCAATATCATCACGTACTCTGATGCGATTAAGAATCCATTTTGCAGCTGCCATTTGAAGGTGTGTCTTCCCTAACCCAAAATTGTTATGGTCCGCTTTTGCTTGATATTTCGCTTCACCTTGTAATGATCTGATTCGAGTTTCACCAAATGCAGCAATGAAACCTAAGCTGTTTTGCTCTGATTCACCTTTGATAATCTCCGGGAAGTCCTTTAGATATTCTTTTATTGCATTAAACAGAGTTTCTTGAGCATCTGAATTAGTCTCATAGTTATCGAACCGGGCATTTTTAAATTCATCCGGTATCAATGAGTTTTTAAAAGCTTTTTTTAAGGCTCTTTTCTGCACGCAATGGCAAGGTCTTCCTAAATCCTTCAGAACAACTTTCCCATTAGGTTGTTTCTGCTCTTTCTTTTCAATAATTAATCCAGTATCGTTACAAGCCGTGCATTTAGTGTCTTCCGAATGCTCTGTTTGCGAGTTCGAGTTCTCGCTTTGCTTGCTCATAGCTTTCGCCCGTGCCATTACTTCCTGTATTGCTGTTCCAAGGTGCTGCATTATAATTGGCTCCTCTCTTTGCAAAGTTGTTTAACGGTTCCGCGTCATCAATAAATCTCCTCACATCTTTATCTCGCATGAGATCCGCAAAAGTATATTTGTGCGAGAAAAAATGGACATCACTTTTAAGAACTGTGGCGTAGTTATCAATGGCTTGTACCAGCTGTTCATAGGTGTAATCTTTTAATCTAGCATTTACTGCGGTTTTCATTGGTCCAGTAATTTTTTTATGTTGAATAATATTTTTTGAAAGATAGTGCTCGAAAAGAGCACGGGTAGAATCTTGTTCTTTATTCTCTTTCTCTTTCTTAGTTCTCTTTCTTAGTTCTCTTTCTTCCCCTAGGTCTATGGATACCGTATCGATACCGTATCCGTACTCTATACATTTTTCTTTGAAAACCTTGATATAATCAGGATTCTTAACGTTTGCTAACTCTTTTTTTATAAGAGAAATAACCTTCGGCGAATTTATCCAATTGAACTTTATCCAATTCAAAATCATGATTTCTTTGGTGGGTTCGTGATAGATTATTTTTCCGTAATCGGCGAATCTTTGAAGTAACTTATCGACAGTTTCACGGTTGTAACCAGTTTCTGTTTCGATAATTCTCTTAGGCAACTCGTATATGCCGCACTGCGTTGTTTTACTATTTGTCATTAAGTACAAATAGAAATATTTCTCTTCCGGTGTTAAATCTAAAACGAAACCATCTTGCCAAAATTCGATATGAATTTGTCTGTATTTAGCCATCTCCATCACCACAATTGTTATTAATAATCAATCCGAACCCTCCTCAGTTGTTAATCTAATCGGTACATTTTGCTAATATAGTTTTCCATTATTTCTATCGCTTCACGAGCGCATTTGTAAGGATTTTTATGAATTTCAGAACCTGTAAATCTGATAACGATTATTCCGTTCTTCATCAAATCCCTGTCTTTTTGTTTATCTTTAGCAGCCTGTTCTTTAGTTTTTTCGTGAAATTCATGTCCGTCACATTCGATTGCAAAAGAGTATTCAATCGCTCCTCTCTCTTTCATTTGTGCAAAATGAAAGAAAAAGTCCACTCTATATTTCTTTTCTGATTGCGTGTCTTCGTTCAGGATAATTTCTCTTTGAGGTTCCCAATCAAAAACGTTATATCCTGCATCGAGAAAAGACCTATTAATAATTCTGTTAAATTCGAGCGCGATCATCTTTTCAATTGGCGATTCACATTCTTCTATATTTTGAATGGTCGCTGTAAGGAAATCCTCGATATGAAGCGCCAATCTCTCCTCCACGTTTTCCTCGACTTCTCCAACTCTTTCTTTGACTAAGTCCACAAACGCAGCGAATTGTTCCTTAATTTTCTCCAAATAACCACTCCTTGCATCCTTGTTAAAATTACTTATCTAATCTATCTTCTGGCTTCACAACCAATCGCAATTCATCAGCAGGCACACATGCTATACTGCCGTTTTTAAGCAATATGACAGGGTAACGATTCATCGCACATATATCCTCTTCGCTCATGTCTATAAATCCATAATCGCCAGCATCGGTTATCACCAAGTCATCATGTTTATATTCATCTTCTTTTCTTCCAACCCGGTCCCAAAACTGAATTTTCTTTGCTCCTGCTGCTTCTTCTTGGGATGCAAGCCTAACTTGTCCAATAGGCATGCATCTATCTTCATCGAAATAAACCAAATCATCATCAATCTCATTAACCTGACGGGTAACATATCTAGGATATGAATATGGTCCGTTATCGTAAGTTGCCCAATCTCCAACTTTTAATTGAGGTATAACCTCGTAGCTGTTTGGTGCGTATAAAACTTTCGCCAACTTCACAACATCTAACTTATTTAGTGCATACAGTTCGTTATGAAAATTAACATGACTTGCTATGCACTCCCTAAATAACCGATCTGGATTGTCTTTAAAGTCTTCACTTTCGGATAAAGCAAATTCAATTGCATCAGCCTGTTCTTGAGTCAGTTGTATCTTTTCCATCCAATCACTCCTATCTTGGTATCTCACATATAGCAAATCTGCCTTTAACCTCTAAAATGGTGTAGCCGGGATATCTGGCCATGTATTGATCTATTAACTGGTTTCGTTCGTTAGTGTCCTGCGCCTGCTCGAAAATCCAAGCAGGCAGCAGTACGTTTGATTTATTGTGCATAATAAGCTTCCAACTCTAATTTCTTTTCCGCGCGCCACTCTCTGCCTGCTGCTGTATAATCAGCGAAATTATGACATGTTCCAGTGTTTACAGATGGTCCACATAACAAAACTAGATTGCTAGGATCACTCCCAGATCCGCCATGCGACGCTTGCTTTAAATGTGATATTTCAAAGGCGTATGCTCTTGTTCTACCGCATCGCTCACATTTACCTTCTGACCTTCTCAAAACCTCGTCACGTGCTTTATTTGTAATCCTTGTGATGTCTTTATGCTTAGGTACTCGTCTTCTGTGTTTCGGCTTCGGAACTGCCGGCATCTAATTCTCCTTTCAAGGGAGGCTAAGCTCCCTTCGCGCTTTCTAGTCGCTTGCAGATTTCGTCATATTCTTGCTTGGTTAATTGTGATAATTCCTGTTTACCATATTGATCTTTAACTACTTGTTTTATCTGATCTGCTTTAATACCTGATTGACTCCCGATTGCATACATACGCTTTATTTGTTTATCAGAAAGGTTTCCACTAGTTTGATTGCTGCTTTGATTACCTGTCTGTTGCTGATTGTTTTGATTCTGATATTCATCAGTGTCAGCGTCTTTCGTATCATCGATAAGGTATAACCCATTAAGTGCATACTTTCTTGCGTACGAAGATGCTGTGCCTGTTATTTGAGAATGATCCATACCTTTTTTGTTTTCTGATTCTCTGGCATAAGCTGTAACGATGTGTGCATCTTTTCCATCTGTGATAGTTGCAGTAGCTTTAATGTAGTGCCATTCGCCAACCAATAAGGGTTCATCTGTCAATGTGAGTAGTAACCCTTTTTCAGCATTAAATGGCTTCACAGCTTCCAAAATGTCCTCTGCTGACCTGTAATTGTAGTTTCCGAATTTATTAAATTGACCTTTCGGAGCTTTCAATTCTTTTTGAACATGAATTAGTTTTTGGACAAGGTTTTCATCGCTCATTCCTTATCCACCTCCACCTTAAATTCATCTTCAAGGTGCTCTACGGTGATGCCGTCCACTACTTCTCCTGTCTCCGGATCAATTAGCTTATCCTCATTAATAACAAACGCTTTTTTAATTTCTGCTTTCTTAGGTTCTTTGGTAACTTTTAATAAGTCTTCGCGTTCTGATTCTTCAAGATATTTAACTACTGTTTCATCTTTATAGTTAAATGCAGGTTGTTTCTTAACGAACTTAATCCGGCCGTTTGGTAGTTTCTGAGACTTAAATTTGGGGTCTTTCTCTCTTTTTTTGACTGCGTAATGCGCAAGCATTCCTTGGAAATAATCAATGTCTCTCTGCGCTTTTTCTCTTTCTGATTGATACCAAGCCTCAATCTTGTCTTGTTCCTCCGTTGCTAAAGCGTTAGCTTCGATTTGTTTCTGCTGCGCTTGCTTTATTTTCCTTAACGCCCAATTGGCTTTTTCATCTGTATCTACAACAAAAGATTCACGTTCTGTTTGCTCTTGTTCCTCTAAATACTGGTTTAAGCTAGACTGTAGTTCGTTCATAAATATCCTCTCCTAACTCTTTCATTATTCGGTCGAAATCCGTTCTGATATCATGGGTATGAGCTAACTCTAATTCCTGTAAATCATCGATCGTTCCGCCCTTCCAGGCGATTTTAGGGACAGTTAATATAAAAGCTTCATCCATTGATTTACCTTTATCTTGATAGGTTTTGTATATCTGGACAAAGGGATTTATTTCGGATGTGTTGTAATCCATTGTTTAGCCCTCCTGAAATCCGACACCTAATTGTCCTTTAATGTCAGAATTGTATTTTGATAATATTTTTATAACTTCTGCTCTGGTATCATAAGAATCGCAGACAAACATAGTCATCGGTTCATCGAACACATGAAATTTACCATTTTCTATTTCTTGAGCGTCATTTTGTCTCATGCTTTCCAACGTTTCTCTTTCTGCATCCGAAAGTATAAATTTATGTTTTTCCTCGACCGCTGCAATCGTTAAATTACCTAATCTAAAGCCCATTTGCTTTTACCTCCTAAATGCCGTATAATAGGCACATAAATATATTTGTTAAGAATTTTTAAAGCGCCTCTGCCAAGGCGTTTTTTATTTTGCCGTCTCATAAGTTGCTCCATGTTGTTCTAATATTTCTCTAGCATCAATTGACAGTTCTTCAACAAGATAAAATTCGCCATCGAATTCCAAGATTTCATCCCCTGAATGAACATCGTTTCCAAGTCCGTCAGTTACAAACATTTGCCTACGTTCACTATATGGATAGCCTGTACGCATTGTTCTTTCAATTGCTGGATGATCCATGATTAACCCTCCTTTATTCAGTCGAGAACATCTTTTATATGAGTTTCCTTTCTGCGGTACATATATAGTTCCAAGATGTTTATAGCATCCACATAAACGGCTATTTCTTGCCGTAAGTCTTGTTGCGGGATAATCCCTTGCTTCAATTCCAAAGTTGAATACATATCTGATTTAAGTGCTTCTATTGATTGTTTCACTGGCTAACCTCCTAAATATTAATCATTGCGTAATAAAGAAATACTAATGCTCCTACAAAAGCTGAATAATGAAATATCTTGTACTTTTTCTCGCTCATATCCTGGACCTCACGAAATCTTCATGGTCATTGTCGATTTGAACGACTATAAATTTGATTTGTTCCAACTCTTTGATGTATGATTCAATCTTGTTGATTTCTCTTAGTGATCTAGTTGCGTTCTCTGCATACGCGATTGCTTTTTTGTTATCTCCGGCTTTTAATGCAACGCCTTCAAGTTCTCTGTTATACAGATAGCAATCCTTTTCTTTTTGAAATCTTTCGAAAATGTTTATCATGCTGTCTCCACCTTTCCGATATACTCCTCTAACTGTTTGCGAGAGATATGGTAGGTGTATTTTCCGCCCGACATTTGTATTGCGATACCGAAAGGTAATAAACCCCTTTGCAACCCAATGCGCACAAATTGTGGTGATTTTCCTAAGATTTCAGCTGTTTCAACGACTGATACGTTACGTTCCATCTTGATAACCTCCTAAAATAGATTTATAAATAACATTGATGCAAATCCTAATATTCCTGAAGTGTGTACAAGTGTTTCTGCGACGACTTGGCTACCGGCAACGAAAGCAATTAACATGTCTTGATTACCTGTTTTATCAGCCCACACCATAGCTCTTTTTAGCGTTACTGAGACAGCACCGCTTTCAAGTCTTGATATAAGGGATTTATCGCAATTCATGAGCTTAGCCATTTTGGTTTGGGTAAACCCTGCTATTGCCCGCATTCTCCGCAGCAACTCCCCCTCCGATACCTGCATAAGATCACCTCCTTAAATAGTCGAATCTTTCTTTAAAGGGGATATATTTACTTCTTTTTGAATTCAAAGATATTCTAATGGTTTGAGTATTATCCGGGATAAAACTAGATGGAATCACCCAAATGTAATTTTTCCTATTAGATAGCCCAACGAACAAAATAAAGTCACAGGTTAATCTAAAGAGTTTTCTAGTCCTTCCGTTAGATAATTTAATCCTTTTACCACTGATTTTTGCTCTTGTATGCGGACCTTCTGAGAGAGTGAATGTAAAAGAGTTATCATCATACATTTTTGAACTTTTAACTTCTAATCGATATCCATTTGCAGATATATCGAAGTCATTCAATTTGTCTTTCTCATTCATATCGATAGCTTTAATTCCTCGCGAACCCAATTCATTAATCGCTGCCAACTCTCCTTCTCTACCTGTTGTTGTATTTGAATTGATATCAAATTTTTTCCTAGTATGAGTTACATGAGTTCTGTCAATTGCGAAGAAGTTAGAAATCTCTTTGTCAGTCTTATTTAAAGTCGTATACAAGTAAGTTAGGAGTTCTTTGTTCAAAAATGTTTGCATTATATCCTCCCTTTCGTTGCATAATCTGCAACATCGTTGCCTGCTCTACAAAGTGCCTTTTAATAGTTTTGTATATTGCTATAATGGATTTACCAACCCCCTCAGTTGGTGAAAACTCAGTTGATTTCTAGTTTGTTTGTTCACGCCTTTTTGGACGTGTGGATTGAAATTAGTTTGCTTGTTAAATTATTTTTCTCTGTTTTGAAACTGAAAATTCAGAGATCAGTTTGTTCGAAAGTTTGATTTGACCTTTACCTGTAATTAACGTGGTAACACTCTCGACATCACCCTCAGTGCGAGAAACCATTGTTACAGTAGTGGTAAACAATCCTTGTTCGATAAACTGCTGTTTCGGCTGGTTGCGTTCTCTGCCGGATTTAATTAAATACCCGTTGTCACGCAGCCACTGGAACATTTTATTTCGACCTAACTTGATGCCGTACTCGTCATACATTAATTTGGAGAAAGCGCCGATGTTGATTGCTGCACTTGAATTCGATACTGCTTTACCAAAGTTTGTATAAGGTAGTTCTTCCTGGCGTTGTTGTTCGATTTGCTTTTTCTCTTTTTGTGAGTTGAAGAAAGCGATCGCTCTATCTTCTTCACTCATGGATAGATAACCAGTGACTAAATCATTCGGTTGTTGAAGCTTTTGTTCCATTTCTTCAAATCGAGTGACATATTCAGCTGTGAAGAGTACACCTTTTTCACCAGTCATTTTATTAGCTACCATATCGCAACCTTTTCGGGTGAGAAGGAAACATTTGTAATTTTGACCTGTTCCTGATTGATAAGTGCTGTTCATAAAGAAATCAGCAGAATCCAAATTTGGATTTTGGTCTAAAATCTGTTTGTATCCTTGAATATCTCTCATTAAATGAGCGTGAGTTTTATCAGTCATTTTTGCTACTTCACGACTTTCAGTTACAAGTTGTCCATTATGAGAAATTACTTTTAGTTGATTCATTTAGGCACCTCCTTATACTTTTGTAAAAAGTTATTTAAATGCTTGATTGCAGTTTTCTTCATATTTTCTATTTGCTTTTCTGACTTGCCTTCATCTTCTAACTGATTGATAAGATAGTCGTCGCAATCAAAACTGATCATATCGATTTCTGATTTAGCTTGAAATAATACATCTTCGTGAGTGTTCACTTGATCAAGATCCATGGAAATCATGCGGTATTTTTCATTTAATTTATGAGCTGCATTAAGAGCACGTTTCATTCTAGTTCCTCCTATACGATTTGTTTATCATTACCTTTTGGTAATGAAATATCATAAGAAAATACTTCATCAAATGATAAGCTGTTAAAGTTCGATAAAACGCCTGTAACAAATTTTCCCCCTGGATGTCTTTTGCCGTTCAGTATTCGGTTAACAGTGCTATGCGATACACCGATTATTTCAGCAAATTCTTTTTCTGATAAATTGTTATCATCCAAGTGCTGGCGGAGAAAATCTGTTTTTACTTTAATCACGTTAGATTGGGTCATGTTGTCGCCTCCTTTACCTTTTGGTAATTACCTTATGGTAATAATATAGCACCTATTTTACCTTTTGGCAACACTTTTTTTATAATTTCTTTGAAAATTATTCCCTTTTGGCAATAACTCTTTTAGAATTGGAGGTAATATAATTTGTTATTACTAGGAGATAAAGTTATGACTACCAATTTTGGTGAATTTTTAAAAGACAAAAGAAATTCAAAAGGCTATACAATTAATCAACTTTCTCTTTATACCGGGATTAGCGCGGCACAATTATCTAGGATTGAAAATGGAAAAAGGAAGGCTCCTAAAGTTGAAAATCTACGAAAATTATCGGATGCTTTAGATGTCCCATTCGGTATATTCATGGACGCTGCTGGGTATTCGCAAGACGACAAAATTAACGAATACAAACAAGCTTACGAACGTTTAACAGATAAAGACGAGCTAGATATTGCTAAACGTATGGAGAAAATTAGAAAAGATTTAGAAGAAGGAACTGGGGAAGATGGATTAAATTTTATGGGCGAACCGATGAGTGAAGATGCAAAAGAATCTTTATTAGAGGCTTTAGAATACGCTGAAAGACAAGCTACCAGAATAAACAAAAAATACGCCCCGAATAAACACAAAAAGAAACAGTAACTTACCAGGGGGTCTATAAATGTGGATTAAGGACACTGTAGAGGGCATAACAAAAAAATATAAAACTAACGATCCGTTCGAGATAATTGCTGCAAAAGACATAATTCTTGTTGAAAGGGATATGGATGAAGAAATTTATGGTTTTTATAAGTATATAAGAAGGAATAAGTTTATTTTTCTCAATTCTAAATTGAATGAGCCTATTAAAAAGTTTACCTGTGCACATGAATTAGCACACGTTGAATTACATCCTGATACTAATACACCTTTCTTACGAAGTAATACACTTCTTTCTGTTGATAAGATTGAACAGGAAGCTAATCGATTTGCTGTAGAATTACTATTGTCAGACGAATCTATTTGTCAGTATGAGGATACAAATTTAACCATTAAAGAAATCGGCGGCATTTATGGAGTGCCAGATGAGGTGATACACCTCAAAAAATTTTAATTTTAAATTAGGTATATTTCTTTAATAAAGAACAAAAGTTCTTGAGTATATATAGACATAATAACAGTTGTGCTGTTTTAATATAGATATTAATTAATTGAGGGGTCGATTTTTTTTGAAGAAATGGTTATTTTTTTTAATTGGGATGATGTTATTTTTGGTGGCTTGTAATGATAATGCCTCTGGTAACGAAAATACAGAACTTGAATCATCGAATGACACCGAAGAGGTATCCGCCGGAGAAATTGAAGAAGAAAGTGATTTGGATAATGATTTACTTGAATTTATAAGTGATTTTAATAGTATAGCTTCTAGTGTAAGCGCTCTTGAAAAGATTGAGGTAAGTGATGTTGGTGATTTAGAAGAACAACAGAGAGGGTATTCCCGAATAATTTATTCATCGGCTAGGTATACGATAACAGCAGTGTATGATGATAGCAATGGACCAACCGGGTATGCCGTGACATCACATAATGTACATGGAGAGAACAGATATTCAGCGACATATACAGTTGCTGAAGTATTAGGTCTTGATCGCGAGGCTTTAGAAAATGAAATACAAATAGGAACCGAAAGTTCATCGCATTCTTATAGAGAAAATGCTTACGACATCTCAGTCATGCACAACATTGAAGAAATGGATGAAGAAGCAACTGTCATAGTTGGTTTTATGTATACAGGAACCGAAGCAGAGGATACAGAAGTGAAAGATGATGGGGGGGAACAATCTGAAAATGAAGAAATTGAAATTTATAGCGATGAAGTGAAGGAATTCGTTGAGAGTTTCAATCAACTTGCTTCTTTGGAAGATGATATTGATTTGATTGAAGAAATCCAACCAGCTGAAGAATCTGAAAATGGTTACTCACAAACATTATACAGTTCTGATGAATATATCATTATAGCTAATTATCAAGAAGATGGAGAAATAAATTCTTATATAGTTGTCATTCCTGATGATCAGCCTTACCGAGAACTAAAAGGTAATGGTTTATATGCAATGTTTCATGTTGCTACTGCTTTGGATCTTGACTTGGAAGAATTAGGCGACGAATTTGAAAAAGCTTTACCTAATCATGCAGGTATGTATTTTGCCGATGATTATACAATATCATTTCACACAGATGAACAGTTGCCTGAAATGGGCATAACTATCATGTTCATGAATGCGACTTTGTCAGATGATGAATAAATTGTATCTATTAGAACAACTATTGTAGAAGAATACAATCAAAAGAAAAAGCAGTTACTAGATTTATAAAAATTAAATAATCAACTGAGGGCGTATTTAGGTACGTCTTCTATTATACTTTCAAATAGAACATACATTCTTAAAAGGGGGGTCATTATGAAAATCACATCTTTAGAAGAGAAAAGAAAACAGAAAGATATGGAAGATGTAGCTGTGCTTCCTGTTTATGATTCGATCTATTTTAATGATGAAGGGGAATTAGTTGGGGAAATTGTTGCTTATAAGGAAGTTCCTAAATATTTTTTAGAAGATGAAGGTGATTTGTAATGAGAAATCCTAATGGATACGGTGGAGTTGTAAATTTAGGGAAAAACAGGCGCAAACCTTATGCTGCAAGAATAACTACCGGATATCATCAGAACGGGACTCAGAAATATGCTTATTTGGGTTATTACAAAACTAGTCCTGAAGCATATAAGGCATTAGCTGATTATAATGAGACTCCATATGACATAGATATGCAAAAGGTTACGTTCGAACAATTATACTATATGTTTTACAAGGATAAATTCGGTAAAACGGCTGAAAATGAATCTAAAGCTAATAAATATTGTTATCAACAAGGATTTAACCATTCAGAACCTATTCATAACGAAAAGTTTATCAATCTAAAAAAGCCTAAGTTGCAGTCTACGATAGATAATTGTAAAAAAGGCGATAGTACTAAAGCTAATATGCTGAAATTGTATAATCAAATGTTTAAGTTCGCTATGGAAAATGATATAGTCAACAAAAACTATGCTCAATTTGTCAAAATACGTAAAGAAGGAAACCAGAAAAATAGGGTGCCATTCTCAGATGAAGAAATATCCACACTATGGAAGAATGTTGACGATCATGATTACGTGGATACAATCCTCATTTTAATTTATACCGGGCTGCGCATCAGTGAATTGTTAAATGTTAAAAACGAGAACGTGCATTTAGACAAACGTTATTTTATTGGTGGCAGCAAAACGGAATCAGGAAAAGACAGACTAATACCTATACACAAAAAAATACTTCCACTAATAGAAGACAGGTTTGATCAGAGTAAGAAATATTTAATTATGGAAAACTCCAAAAAGGTATCGTATCAAACTTATAGACATAGATGGGATGGATTGATGGAGGTTTTAAATATGGAACATCTGCCACACGATACAAGACACACATTTGCCAGTTTGATGGATGAATTAGATGTGAACAGAACATCAGTCAAAAGGATTCTCGGACATGCTACTGGCGATATCACTGAAAAGACATATACCCACAAAAACATCAAACAACTAATTGATACGATTGATAAATTAGTTATTTAGCTTGTATATTAAACGTATATTTAGTGTATATTACGACGCTTGTTTTTGATATTTTTCAGTTACTTCTGGTTGCTTAGCCTTTTAAGATCAACGGTTTGACGAGGTGGTTAAATTCTAAAAATTTATACCACCTG
>NZ_CCDM010000009.1 GCF_000750635.1 Oceanobacillus jeddahensis | reverse complement strand
AGAACTTAAATAGCCTGACACCGTTGGAATGTCGGTACCAGGCTGTTGCATAGAATTTTTGTTTTTTTACTGTCTACTTGACAGGGAGCAGTTCACCGCTGCGGCGGACCGTTTTGCTTTCCTAGGGACACGCTCTTCAGCTAACTTTTGCCAGGAAGAGCGCTTGGCAAAAGTGGATCTTCAGATGGTGCTGATCCCTCAGGAGTCAAAACAGTCCGCCTCCGCTAGTAGGCGCAGGATATTCTATATGGTATGAAACAGTTGACTAAATAGAAGTTAGATCCAACAGAATATATTTTTTGTGGTGCATGGTAAAAATGTTCAGCAATGATTACTTTTTGTGCATGAAAGCTATTCTTGATAATAACTATCCATGCTGTCATGATTGGTTGTTCAGGCGAAAGCTGCTATTTCGTCCAACTCAGCAAAATGTTATCTCTTTCATTCGCTGTAGAATCCTATCAGAGCGGAGGCCAACCACGCAGACTCCTATGGGAACAGGGCGAGCTGAAGATCCACTTGAAAAGCGGTTTTTCTTTTCAAGTTAGCTGAAGCCGTCCCCATGGAAAGCGGAGTGGTTGGCCGGAGCGGGAGCTATGCACAATCATCAATTCCCAAATGGCCGGATATCTAACCAAAAGCAAGCATGGTAATGGCATGATAATAGAGAATATGTTCATCTTGAAATAGCAAGGTATATATGCTTTTTCTTAGGTGTGAAAGTTGAGTAAATAATATACCGGCAAGGATGGAGGGATAGGTTGGGATATCTATTAGGCGGTATTTTTTGTATCTGGGGCATTATTATAATCGTCAATGGGATTTTCAAAATGAATGAAAATGATTTTAAAGCGAAAAGTCGATTCTTTACAAATGTTTTTTTTGAATTGGAGTTTATCACAATCTTTTTACGAAAATTGCCGGTAGCAGCAATTAAGAGCAGTGTCATTTTAATAGGAACTGCTTTTGTTGGTTTTGGTCTTTACTTGTTTGTCTAAGAAGTATGAAAACGCTTAGGAAAGCTACTCCTAAGCGTTTTCATTTGCTATAAAGTGAAACTTCCTTCTGAGGGAGTCTTATAGCCCGTTACACTGCGATAAAAAGCAGGATTAATTAAACTAAACAGGATACACCCCATGTTTTCGTTCCGTAAATTGCTTTTTCTTATTCTGATAAACGGAAAAGCGTCTTGTCAGCTCACTTCTGAGATGATCCGGGTTAATAATATCATCGATAATCATTTCAGAAGCTAATCGGTAAATATCAATATTCTCTTTATAAGCCGCCTGCTTTTCCTGAATATAAGCTGCTCTCTCTTCTTCAGGAAGCTGGGCAATTTTATTTGCTTCTACTGCATTTATTGCTGCTTCCGGCCCCATCACAGCGATCTGGGCATTTGGAAAAGCTAAACAGCAATCCGGGTCAAAAGCAGGTCCTGACATCGCATATAAACCGGCTCCATATGCTTTACGGACAATAACCGAAATTTTAGGAACCGTTACCTCGCTCATCGCAAACAGCATTTTTGCACCATGGCGAATAATCCCTTCCTTCTCTACTCTTGTTCCAATCATAAATCCGGGTACATCTGTTAAAAACAGTAACGGTATCTCAAACGCATCACATAATTGGATAAATTTTGTTGCTTTATCTGCAGAATCTGTAAAAAGAACGCCTCCTTTTACACGCGGTTGATTTGCAATAATTCCTACACTCCGCCCATCCATACGGGCAAGTCCTGTGATTAATTCCGGAGCAAAACGCTTTTTTATCTCGCAAAAGCTGTCTGCATCAATGATACGATCAATCAGTTCATACATATCAAAAGCCGCATTTTGATTTTCCGGAATAATTTCACTGATTGGTTTATCAAAAGCTTTAGGTGCTACGGAGTCCACATGTTTTGGTTTTTCACGAAAATTAGCAGGAAAGTACGTTAAATACTTCTGCGCAAACTGAATGGCTTGCTCTTCCGTATCTACTAAAACATCCCCTACTCCGGAAGTTGTGCAATGCATTTTTGCACCGCCCATTTCTTCTAAAGAAACTTTCTCGCCAATAACCTTTTCAGCCATTCGTGGAGAACCTAGATACATCGAAGCATTCCCATCAACCATGACAACAATATCACAGAAAGCGGGGATATATGCACCGCCAGCAGCAGAAGGCCCAAATAGTAAGCAGACTTGCGGTACTCTTCCTGACAACTTAATTTGATTGTAAAAAATACGTCCTGCTCCTCTTCTTCCCGGGAACATATCAATTTGATCTGTGATCCGGGCTCCAGCAGAGTCAACCAGATAAATCATGGGTACTTCCAGCCGTTCTGCCGTTTCTTGGATCCGCAAAATTTTCTCCACTGTCCGCTGTCCCCAACTTCCTGCTTTAACAGTAGAATCATTTGCCATCGCACAAACCGTCTGACCATTTATTTTTCCTGTCACCGTAATCACGCCATCTGCAGGTAAATCCTCATCCATCGCATTGGCAAATAAACCATCCTCAATAACGTCATGAGAATCAAAAAGGAGATGGATTCTTTCCCTTGCAAAAAGCTTGCCTTTTTCGGCATTGCTATCATGGTATTTTTGTTTCCCTCCTTTTTTTATCTTTTCCATACGCTGCTCCAGCTCTTCTTCCATACGCATATAAGCATACTCCTTTCCAGCATTAGCTTCCGTGATAGTCAGGCTTTCTTTTTTCTTGAAATGCGAGCAAGCCCTCTTTCCTGTCGTTTGTCGGGATAACCTTTAAATAGGATTCATGTTCGAGTTGAATGGCTTTATCTATTGAAAGATCAATTCCCTGATTAATAGCTTTTTTAGCCTGTTTCATAGCGATTGGACCATTTTGGCTTATTTTACGGGCAATACTAATTGCTTCATCTTGTAAAAAAGAAGGAGCGACTGACCGCTCAATCAGTCCAATTGCTAATGCATCCTCCGCTGAAATTGATTTGGCAGTATAAATAAGTAATTTTGCTTGCCCTAATCCGATTAACCTCGGCAATCTCTGTGTGCCCCCTGCACCTGGTATAATCGCCAAGGATGTTTCTGTTAACCCCAGCTTCACATGATTCGCAGCAATACGCAGATCACAAGCCAAAGCAAGTTCTAAGCCGCCACCAAAAGCGACACCATTAATCGCAGCGATAACAGGTACCTCTATTTTTTCGATAGAATCGCACATGTTGCTTATTTTCTGTACAGCAGCAATAACTTCTTCATCATTCATTGTCTTCCGCTCTTTTAAATCTGCACCGGCACAAAAAGCCTTTTCTCCACTTGCGGTTATAATCACACAGCGAATTTCTTCATCAGTATTGATTTTTTGAATACACTTCTCTAAATCCGTTAATAAATCCGAAGACAAAGCGTTTGCAGCTTCTGGCCGATTTAATGTGATTATGACTATATTTTTATCAACCGTTTCGTAGTTTACAAGTTGCATAGGTATCCACCCCAAACTGATTTATTCAACGATTGCTATCGTATCTCCTTCATTTACAAAATCGCCTTCCTGGACCTTCCATTCTTTTAAAGTGCCTTTCTCCTCAGAAGCAATCGGAATTTCCATTTTCATAGATTCCAAAATAACGACATCCTGTCCTTCTTCTACCGCTTCCCCCTGCTGTACTGTAATTTTCCATACGTTTCCTGCCATTGATGCTTTAATTTCCATCTTTATTTCCTCCTCTATCTGGATGATAATGTTTACTTAAAAAGTCTGTTTGTGTATCACCTTTTTTAAATGCTTCGTACGTTATAATTTCCTGAAGCATTGGTATATTGGTTTTAATGCCTTCTATTTTAAACTGTAGCAGTGCTTTTTCTAATTTTTCCACTGATTCGGACCGGTTTTCTCCATAAACGATGAGTTTCGCAATCATCGGATCGTAAAATGGCGTTACCGTATCTCCGGAAGCAACAGCGCACTCATTACGGACGTTCTTTCCATGCGGTAATTCCAATGTTGTAATTTTACCAGGTGATGGGAAAAAACGAACCGGGTCTTCTGCGTAAATTCTTACTTCAATCGCATGCCCTTTTCTTGTTATGTCTTCTTGCGTAAAGGGGAGCTTTTGGTGATTCGCTATGCTTATTTGTTCTTTAACAATGTCAATGCCTGTTATTTCTTCCGTAATTGGATGTTCTACTTGAATACGAGTATTCATTTCCAAAAAGTAAAATTGTTCTGATTCATCGACGAGAAATTCAATTGTTCCGGCGTTGGTATAATGAATCGCCTCAGCAGCAATAACAGCTGTTTTTCCTAATTCCTTACGAAGTGCTTCCGAGATAGACGGAGAGGGCGCTTCTTCTAACACCTTTTGATTCCTGCGCTGAATCGAGCATTCTCTTTCAAATAAATGAACAGTATGTTGATGGTGGTCAGCTAACACCTGTACTTCTATATGTCTACTGTTTGTTATGTGCTTTTCTAAAAACATTGCCCCGTCTCCAAAGAAAGATGCAGCACGCTTCGAATTGTTTTCAAAAGCTTTTTTCAGCTTCTCGGAAGAGTCCACGATCTCCATGCCGATACCTCCGCCGCCTGCGGATGCTTTTAACATAACCGGATAGCCGATTCGTTCTGCAAGCGTGACAGCTTCTTCTGCCGATTCCACCGCACGATCTGTACCGGGAATTACGGGTACACCAGCTTCTATCATTGCTTTTCTGGCTTCAATTTTACTCCCCATCAACCTTAAAATATCTGCTTCAGGACCAATAAAAATTATCCCCGCTTCTTTGCATCGTTCAGCTAATGCCGGGCTTTCACTCAAGAAACCATAGCCAGGATGAATCGCATCCGTGTTTGTCTTTTTTGCAACTTCAATCATTTTATCTAACTGCAGATAGCTTTGCTGCACTTGAGAAGGTCCAATATGATATGCTTCATCAGCTTCTTGTTTAAACAAAGCATTTTCGTCAGCGTCGGAATAGATTGCGACTGTCTTTATGTCTAATTGTTTGCAGCTGCGGATAATTCTTCTGGCAATCTCGCCGCGATTAGCAATTAATATTTTTTGTATCATCGGCTTCTCTCCTTCTCTAGCATCCTAGCTTTCTAGCAATAACCAAGCGTTGAATTTCAGATGTTCCTTCTCCAATTTCTAATAATTTAGCGTCCCTAAGCAGCCTCTCCACTTCATATTCACGCATATATCCATAGCCGCCATGAATTTGAATCGCCTGATTTGCCGCTCGAAATGCCATTTCTGTTGCATACAACTTGGCATATGCAGCTTCTTTGGAAAAATCTCTATGTTGATCCTTTAACCAGGCTGCTTTATATACCATATTTCGTGCCAATTCAATTTCCATTGCCATATCCGCTAATTTAAATTGAATCGCTTGAAAACTGGAGATGGACTTGCCGAATTGTTTACGGTCTTTTGCATACTGTAAGGAACGATCTAAAGCAGCCTGCCCAATCCCGACAGCTAATGCCGCAATAGAGATCCTCCCGCCATCTAATGTTTTCAAAAATTGTTGATGTCCTTGATGTTCTATACCAAGTAAGTTTTCTTTAGGAACACGGACATTATCTAAAATAACTTCCGCGGTATCTGATCCGCGAACGCCCATTTTGTCATAATCACTGCGGACGGTTAACCCTTCGGCATCTGTTGGCACAATAATCGCAGAAATTTTATTCTTATTATTCGCATCTTTTTTGGTAACCGCTGTTACAATAATAAAATCTGCAAAACTGGCATTCGTGATAAAGCATTTTTCCCCTTGAATAATATATTCATCTCCATCTCGTTTGGCAGTTGTTTTTGTTCCCCCAGAATCGGATCCGGCGTTAGGCTCTGTTAAACCGAAAGCTCCTAAAGAACGTCCTTCGGCAATTGGTTTTAAAAAAGTTTGTTTTTGCTCTTCTGTTCCAAAATAATAAATGGGACTGGCTCCTAAAGATACTGCTGCTGCATAACTTAGTCCTGTACTTCCGCAGCGTTTGCCAATTTCCTCTACAGCGATTGCATACGAAAGCGTATCACCGTCAGAGCCTCCGTATTCTTCAGGAAATGGGATCCCTAATAAACCAAGCCCTCCCATATCTTGAAAAATATCTTCTGGGAAAGCTGCATTAACATCGATATCCATTGCTCTTGGACGAATGCTTTGTTCTGCAAAATCAGAAACCATCCGCTGAATCATTTTTTGTTCTTTGGTTAAATCAAAATCCATTCTCGTGCCCCCTTTTTGCTCTTAATGAATGCGTTTCCATTTATATTTTATCAAAAGCTGGGGATTAGGCAAAGAAAAAGATAAAAAATCTTTTTTGAATGGCTACATTTACACTTTAAGAAAACATAAAATTTTAGCGACGGTTTTCGATAGGGCAAGTAACCGCAGCCCCAGGAATCACGGGTTTAGTCTGCAAATCACTTTAGGATTCTCCGTGATTGGCCTGCGCTCTGATAGGACTCTACAGCGAATGAAAGAGCTAACATTTTGATGAGTTTGACGAAATAGCAGCTTTCGCCTAAACAGCCAATCATGACAGTATGGATATGAAGTACAGGGAATAGCTTTTGTGCACAGAACGTAATCTTGGCGGAAGGTTTTAGCATGCAGCATGAAAAATAAGTTCTATCTGATCAAACATCTATTGGGTAAGTTGTTTTTTTTCGTATAGACTATCTGACTAGCGGAGGCGGACCGTTTTGACTCCTGAGGGATCAGCACCATCTGAAGATCCACTTTTGCCAAGTGCTCTTCTTGGCAAAAGTTAGCTGAAGAGCGTGCCCCTAGGCAAACTAAAGTCGCAACGTCCTGGGGTTGGGGCTGCGATTACTCGCCCCATCGAAAACATTTGTACGTCGGAAAGCAAAACTGTCCGCCGCAGCGGTGCCTTACACTTCACCTTCTATTCTTTGTCTAATGAAGTTACTTTTTAATGTACGAAAGTTGATTTATATACAAAAAATCTCCCTAACAATGCTTTTGGCACGTTAAGGAGATAATATTAACTTCTACGATTCCTCATCATTCGTTTCAAACGGTTTTTCATAGGTTGTTTCTTGATATACCTCAATTACTTCCTGATCAGCATCTATCATAAATGAACCATTACTATACCGGTCAGAGACAGGAAGCTCTATAGGATTTATGCGTTGCACCTCTCCATTTTTCGTTTTATAGCTAATCATTTCCTGATTATTTACCATAAAGAATCCTTGAATCCGATGCGGTTTTTTCTTTAATTCCTTCAGCATAATTAATCCCCGTTTTGCCCGGCTTGCTTTTTCAAAGGATTTTAACTTCATGCGTTTACATGCCCCGCGTTGCGTCATAACAAATAAATCTTTTGGTGTTTCTGGATCAAACACTTGTCCATTTACAACGAAATCATCATCTTTCAAGGCGATCGACTTCACCCCGGCTGCTCTTTGGCCGACAATCGATACTTCTGCTTCTTCATACCATAACCCATAGCCTTTATTTGTTGTAATAAATATATCCTTCTGACCATCAGTACGACTGATTTGGACCAGTTCATCATCATTTTTCAGATTAAGAGCAATTAATGCTTTTCCACGACGCTGTGCTTCATAAAGCTGGAACTCACTCCGTTTAACCATGCCGTTTCGTGTAAAGAACATTAAGAAACCTTCCTCTTCCTTAAAGTCACGGACAGGAATCACTTTAATCAAATATTCTTCTTTTTCCAATGGAACTATATGCGAAATATGCTGCCCCATATCCTTCCAACGAATATCAGGGAGTTCATGAACAGCACACAAAATATACCTTCCTTTGTTCGTAAACAACATAATGTTATCCGTTGTATTAACTTCGAGCAGACTTATTGGATGATCATCGTCCTTCAGCGGCAAATCTTCACTGTTAGAAGCTGCATAAGACCTTAGGCTGGTCCGTTTTACATAGCCGTCTCTAGTAACTGAAACCAATACATCTTCACTTGCTACGGTTACTTCAATATTAATTTTCAGCTCTTCTACTTTATCCTCAATATGCGTGCGACGGGCATCCGTAAATTTTTTCTTAATTTGCTTTAAGTCATTCTTAATAGTTTGCAGCAATTTCTTTTCGCTATCTAAAATAGCTGCAAGCTTTTCCATTTGTTTTCGTAACTCACTTGCTTCTTCCTCTAATTGAACAATATCTGTATTAGTTAATCG
Source organism: Oceanobacillus jeddahensis (assembly GCF_000750635.1). Taxonomy (GTDB): domain Bacteria; phylum Bacillota; class Bacilli; order Bacillales; family Amphibacillaceae; genus Oceanobacillus; species Oceanobacillus jeddahense. The sequence goes on along the minus strand of NZ_CCDM010000009.1, from coordinate 134,363 downwards.
ATAAAGCTGTAACGTAACAATCGCTTCTGCTTGAGGCTCTGTAAAACCGTACTTTTCCATGATCTGATTTTTGGCATCAGCCTTATCTTTTGATGCACGGATGGTCGCAATTAACTCATCTAAAATGGAAATTGCTTTGATTAAACCTTCCACAATATGCGCTCGCTTTTTAGCCTTATTTAAGTCAAATCGTGTCTGGTTTGTTACAACTTCACGCTGATGACTGACATACGCATCAAGAAGCTGCGGCAAAGATAAAAGGGTCGGTGTCTTATCTTTGATAGCAACCATATTGAAATGATACGTAATCTGTAAGTCTGTATTTTTATATAAGAAATTTAAAATACCTTCACTATTCGCATCCTTTTTCAATTCAACAACAATACGTAAGCCAGTCCGGTCTGTTTCATCACGTACTTCCGCGATTCCCTCAACCTTCCTGTCAATACGAAGTTCGTCCATTTTTTTTACCATTGCTGCTTTGTTGACTTCATAGGGAACTTCTGTAACAACGATTTGTTCACGGTTTCCTTTTAATGTTTCGATTGCTGCCTTTCCACGAACGACAACTTTTCCTTTTCCAGTTTCATAAGCTTTTTTAATTCCTTCAATGCCTTGGATGATACCACCAGTAGGGAAATCAGGTCCTTTCAGCACACGCATTAAATCATCTACACTGGATTCCGGTTTATCGATCCGCATGATCACTGCATCGATTACTTCACCTAAATTATGAGGAGGAATATCTGTCGCATAACCAGCGGAGATACCTGTAGAACCATTTACGAGCAAATTAGGAAATTTTGCAGGTAATACAACAGGCTCATCGGTTGTTTCATCAAAGTTAGGAATGTATTCAACGGTCTCTTTATCAATATCCCGAAGAAGCTCTGATGCAATTGGAGATAATCTTGCTTCTGTATAACGCATTGCTGCTGGAGGGTCTCCGTCAATACTGCCATTATTCCCGTGCATTTCAATCAATCTGTTACGCACTTTCCAATCCTGGCTTAAGCGGACCATTGCTTCATAAACAGAAGAATCACCATGCGGGTGATAGTTACCAATTACGGTTCCTACTGTTTTCGCAGCCTTTCTGAAATTCTTCTCATGCGTATTTCTTTCTACATGCATAGCATACAGTATACGTCGTTGGACAGGCTTCAAACCATCTCTGGCATCCGGAAGCGCACGATCTTGAATGATATATTTACTATACCTTCCAAAACGGTCTCCTATGACTTCTTCTAAAGGAAGATCTAAATATTTCTCTGTTTGATCCAAATGGAATCACTCCTTACAATTCCGAACTATTCTTCTTTATGAATATTTTCATTTTCTAAAATGGTTCCGTCTTCTGCCAAACCAAATTTAACATGACCTTCAATCCATTTACGGCGGGGTTCTACCTTATCTCCCATTAATGTTGTTACCCTTCGTTCCGCACGGGCAATATCATCAATAGATACCCGGATAAGTGTACGGGACTCGGGATTCATGGTCGTCTCCCACAATTGATCCGCATTCATCTCGCCAAGACCCTTATAGCGCTGGATGTCATAGCCATTTTTTAACTCTTGCACTGCTTTTTTGAGCTCATTTTCATCCCATGCATAACGTGTTTTTTCTTGTTTCCCTTTCCCTTTAGAGACCTTAAACAACGGCGGAAGTGCAATAAATACTTTCCCCGACTCTACTAAAGGTCGCATATATCGATAGAAAAACGTTAACAACAGAACTTGAATATGTGCTCCGTCCGTATCTGCATCCGTCATAATAATAATTTTGTCATATTGAACATCTTCCATATTAAAATCTCCGCCAACACCGGCACCTATCGTATGAATAATCGTTGAGATTTCTTCATTTTTAAAAACATCCTCAAGCTTTGCTTTTTCCGTATTAATAACCTTTCCTCTAAGCGGCAGCACAGCTTGGAATTTACGGTCACGGCCTTGCTTTGCTGATCCGCCAGCAGAGTCTCCCTCTACAAGATATAGCTCATTCTTCTGTGGATTCTTTGATTGTGCAGGAGTTAGCTTCCCACTTAGCAAAGTATCTTTTCTTTTTCGTTTTTTTCCAGTACGAGCTTCTTCCCGTGCTTTTCTCGCTGCTTCTCGTGCTTCTTTTGCACGGATAGACTTTTTAATCAACAAAGAAGAGGTTTCTGCGTTTTCCTCTAAAAAGTAAGTTAGGTTTTCAGATACAACTGCATCAACTGCTGAACGGGCTTCTGTTGTCCCAAGTTTACCCTTTGTCTGTCCTTCAAATTGCAGCTTATTCTCCGGTACACGGACAGACACTATTGCCGTTAATCCTTCGCGGATATCGGTACCTTCTAAATTTTTATCTTTTTCTTTTAAGAGCCCGACTCTTCTTGCATAATCATTGATCGTACGAGTAATTGCCGTTCTAGCACCAAATTCATGTGTACCACCATCTCTTGTCCGCACATGGTTTACAAAGGAAAGCATATTTTCAGCAAAACCATCATTGAATTGAAAAGCAAATTCAACTTCAATTTCTAATTGTTCTCCTTCAAACGATACAACTGGATGAAGCACGTCCTTTTCTTCATTTAGCCATTCTACAAAAGATTGTAGACCTTCAGGGTATTCATAAATCTGATGCTCTCCATTATGTTCATCTTTCAGTTCAATTTTTAATCCTTTCAGTAAAAAGGCAGATTCTCTTAAACGCTCTGAAATCGTTTCAAAATTAAATACAATTGTCGAGAAGATAGCAGGGTCCGGCTTAAAGTGAATACAGGAGCCTTTTTTTCTCGAAGGTCCTTTATCCTCTAAAGTAGTTGCTGGGTGTCCGCCATTCTCGAAACGCTGTTCATATTTACGTCCATCACGATAAGTGGTTACTGTCAGCCATTCAGACAAAGCATTTACAACAGAAGCACCTACGCCATGCAAACCTCCACTTGTTTTATAGCTTCCTTGACCAAACTTTCCGCCCGCATGCAGGACAGTAAAAATAACCTCTGTGGTCGGTTTTCCGGTCGCATGCATTCCAATCGGCATTCCACGGCCGCTATCCTCTACAGAAATACTGTCATCTTTATGTATGGTTACCGTTATTTGATTGCCGTGACCAGCCAGCGCCTCGTCTACAGCATTATCAACAATTTCATAAACAAGATGATGTAATCCACGAATGTCTGTACTTCCAATATACATTCCTGGTCGTTTACGTACTGCATCCAGTCCTTCCAGCACCTGGATAGAACTATCAGAGTATTGATATTCATTCTCCACGAATCATCTTCTCCCTTCAAAAAATCCTCTACACACATCATAGAACATTCGTTCTTATTTGACAAATAAAAAAATAAAACTTCGCTATTTGTATCAGCTCAACATAAACGTTATTCAATCAAAGACATAGTAAACACGAAGCTTTCTAATCAAAGAACAAAGCATATAACAGCCATCCAGCGGATAACAAATTGATTACAAACTTTGATTCTAAAGCTAAACTGCGATAAAAGTCTATACGTAACCGGGTACTTTATAATTCAAACAGTCATGCTTATATAACGTTTTCTCTATTCCTGTCCCATTTATTTAAAACAGTTCTCCATGCAATAGGTGTTTTGTTCTTCACCCGTCGAATTGGAAAGCAATCCCTCATCTCAATGAGCCCATTATTAGTTGAATGATTCAGAGTTAGCGTCTGCCATCTTCCGTTTAAATAAATTGATTTTCACTCTCTATTTTAAGACATGAGCTTTATAAATGTTACCCTGTGATAAATGAAACCTTGTTTATCCACTATAGAGCAAAGTTTGTTTTGTCGTCTAGTCTAAACATGCTCCCACCTGATAAATCAAATAATTTCTATTAAAAATTATTTTTAAATGGGCTTTATCAAATAAAGGGTATACCCACGATATCAATGTTTACATCATTAATATCTTATTGGAAAAATCATAGAAAAGCAAGGTAATCATTTATTTAATAGTATTAGAGCGTGTTCAAAAAGTTGCTAAAAGAAATAATCAACTAAGGTCACTACGTTCTGAAAGTAAGCCTCGCTTCCTATTATTTCATGTTAATACAACTGCTGAGGAAAAACTCTACGCTTTCCGTGTTTTCTTTAGTTAGATAGTTATTGCTATCTAAGCTCAACTTTCGACTGATCAACTAATCATGACAGCGTGGATAGTTAACATCAGGAATAGCTTTCATGCACAGAAAGTAGTCTTGGCGGGACATTTTACCATGCAGTATGAAAAATATGTTCTATCTGATCAAACATCTATTTGGTGAGCTTTTTTCCACATATAGAACACCTTACTAGCGGAGGCGGACCGTTTTGACTCCTGAGGGATTAGCACCATCTGAAGATCCACTTTTGCCAAGCGCTCTTCTTGGCAAAAGTTAGCTGAAGAGCGTGCCCCTAGGAAAGCAAAACGGTCCGCCGCAGCGGTGCTTTACACTACACCTTCTATTCTTGGTCAAGGAAGTTATCAAAGGAACGATCAACTCCTGTCTCTATGGAAATGAAGTTACTTTTTAATGTGTGAAAGTTGAGATCTAAAGCAAAAAGCCGAGTCTGGCTTGTAGCGCCCGACTCAGCCGTGTAGCTTAGAAAAAGTACGACATCATTTAATGTGCATTTTACTGCTAGTTCAACGGTAATTTTCCTTTATTTTAATAGAACCGCATGTATCACTTTAATGCAAAGGTCCATCACTACTTCAAAATCATGTTCTTTTAAATAATTATAAGCTTCTTCATTTACTATTCCCTGCTGCGCCCAAAACATTTTACAATCTGTTTGTACAGCATCCTTCGCTACATCCGGCAAATGCTCCGGCCGGCGGAAAACATTAATAATATCAATATGCTCTTTGACTTCTGCCAGGGTGTTATAAGCCTTTTCTCCAAGAACCTCATCGACGGTTGGATTGACAGGAATAATCTTATACCCTTCCTCCTGCATTCTTTTTGCAATTTGATAGGATGTTCTGTCTGGATTTGCAGATAAACCTACAACAGCAATTGTCTTCGCGTTCTCCAGAATTTCTTTTAACTTTTCATTGCTGGGATTTTCAATAGCCATGATAATTCCTCCTTTAAAATAAATGTATGGAATTTTTTCCTGCAATTACTCGATAAACCCGTTTTCTTCCAAGTAGTCTCTGGCAACATCCTCTGCAGCTGCATCTTCATAGTCCACTTGGTAATTCATCTCTTGCATTTCCTCATCTGTAATTTGTCCGCTTAATTGATTCAGAATGTCTTCCAGTTCCGGATACTGTTCTAACGTGTCTTCCCGCATTAACGGTGCACCCTGATAGGACGGAAATAAGTTTTCAGAATCTCCCAAGGATACTAACCCTAATTCTACCATATAACTGTCTGTTCCATAAGCGTCAATCACATCCACCTCTCCACTGGCAATCGCTTCTTGACGAAGACCGGGATCCATTGTGTTTACCTCATTAAAGTCCAGATTATAGACATCCTGCATTCCGACATAGCCATCATAGCGGTCATTAAATTCTAATGTGAATCCGGCTGTCATCTGATCTTCAATCGGCTTCAAATCAGAGATATCATCCAGGTTATTTTCTTCTGCAAATGCTTCTGTAACAGCTACCGTATATGCATTATTAAACAACATTGGCTCTAACAGTTCCAAATTATATGCTTCTTTAATGCCATCTCTGGCTTGTACATATACTTCTTCTGCTTCCTTGGATTCCGCCTGTTCATCAAGCAGTGAAACGATAACCGTACCTGTGAATTCCGGGTAAATATCAATGCTTCCTTGCTGCAGCGCATTAAATACCATATCTGTTTTTCCAAGATTCGGTTCTATATCAACGGAAATATCACTTTCTTCTTCTATTAATATTTTATAAAGATTCATAATGATTTCCGGCTCTGCTCCTAATTTTCCCGCAATAACAATATCCCCTTTTTGATTGCTTGGAATCATAAACGGAATGGTCGCAACAAGAACAACAATAATCAACATTGCTGTAAATGCTTTGATGCCGTAATTTTTAGAGAGCTTTTCAAATAAACGCAGAATAAAATCAAGAATAATAGCTAATAAAGCAGCTGGTATCGCACCTAATAACACAAGTGGAATATCTCCGCCACGGTCTAAACCAAGTAAAATGATATCTCCGAGTCCACCTGCACCGATTAAAGCTGCAATAGTGGTGGTTCCTACAATAAGAACCATAGAGGTACGAATACCTGCCATAATAACCGGCATCGCAATCGGCAGCTCTACCTTCATTAATTGCTTTTTAGTATTCATCCCCATACCTCTGGCAGCTTCCCGTAATGCTGGATTTACTCCATCTATTCCGGTGTATGTATTTCTAAGAATCGGTAACAATCCATAGAGGACAAGCGCAACAATAGCCGGCTGAATGCCAATCCCTAAAAACGGGATTAAAAAGGCTAACACTGCAAGACTTGGTATGGTCTGCAGAACAGCAGATGTGCCAATAATAGGCTCAGCGACACGAGGATACCTTGTCAGTATAATTCCGATTGGCACAGCAATTAAAATGGCAATACCGAGTGAAATCAGAGAAATCTGCAAATGTTCCCAAATAGCCTGAAGGAGCATATCCTGCCGGTTCTGGAACACGTTTATAAATTCCTTCATAATATACTCGCTCCCTCCTTCTCCTGCTGATAGAAGTAATGAAGCAATTCATCTCTTGTCACAATACCAACGATTTTTTGATTGTCATTTACTACTGGAAAATCCGTCTGGTTTGATGACTGGATTAATGCATATGCGTCTTCGATTGTACTTTTTGCAGGAATTGTTACCTGATTCTCTTGCTCCTGTAAAGGAACAGGTTGTACATCTTTTTTCATAACTTCCTGAACGGATTTTAGCCACGGTGACTGCCGGTTTCCAATAAATTCTTCCACAAAATCATTTTGAGGATGTTTCATTAATTGTTCAGGTGAGCCGCATTGAACCACACTTCCTTCTTTCATCAAACAAATCCGGTCACTCATTTTTAAAGCCTCATCCATATCGTGAGTAACGAAAACAACTGTTTTCTTAATTTCTTTTTGTAATTTATCAATATCTATTTGTAACTGTTCCCGGCTAATTGGATCGAGCGCACTAAATGGTTCATCCATTAATACGATATCAGGGTCTGCAGCTAATGCCCGGATAACGCCAATACGTTGCTGCTGCCCTCCTGAAAGTTCGCTAGGATAACGTTTTTTAAAAATAGATGGATCCATCCCAACCATATCCAATAATTCATCGGCCCGTTTTTCTGTTTTCCCTTTCTTCCATTTCAAGAGCTCTGGAACGACTTGAATATTTTCCTGAACAGTCATATGTGGAAATAAAGCAATCTGCTGTAGAACGTATCCAATATTCCATCGTAATTCATGAATGGAATAGTCACTTACTGGTTTCCCGTCTATGTATATTGTCCCTTCAGATGGATCAATCAGGCGGTTAATCATCTTCATTGTCGTTGTTTTCCCACAGCCGCTGGGGCCAATTAAAGTCATAAATTCGCCCTTCTCAACTGTCAAATTAAATTGCTCGACAGCAGTTGTTCCATCAGGGTATGTTTTTGTAATATCGCTAAATGTAATCATAAATAAAACCTCCTTAAAAAAAGATTCCCGATTGTACGCGTTTAAAACCTCATCATTTCTTTATTTTTATATTTGATAAGTCAACTTTCGCACCTGAGAATAAGCATATATATCTTGCTATTTCACAATGAACATGTTCTTCATTACCATGCTTGCTTTTGGTTTCTACAGCGAATGAAAGAAATAACATTCTGTTGGGTTGGACGAAATAGTATCTCTTTCGCTTGATGACATGATCATTCCTCTATTTCAAATGGTTGGCTTAGCAGTTCGAATCATAAAAGCGTGGATAGTTAACATCAGGAATAGCTTTCATGCTCAAAAAGAAATCATTGCCGAACATTTTTACCATGCACTACATAAAATCTCTTCTGTCTGATCTACCTTTTTTTGTTCAGCTATTCCACGTAGAGAATATCTCACTAGCGGAGGCGGACCGTTTTGACTCCTGTGGGATCAGCACCATCTGAAGATCCACTTTTGCCAAGTGCTCTTCTTGGCAAGAGTTAGCTGAAGAGCGTGCCCCTAGGAAAGCAAAACGGTCCGCCGCAGCGGTGCCTTACAATACATCCTCTATTCTTTATCAAGGGAGTTAACAAAGGAATGATCAACTCCTGTGTCTACGGAAATGGAGTTTCTTTTTAAGGTCCGAAAGTTGAGTGATTAAGTATTAAAAATCGATAAATTTATTAAAAGATAAACTTATATGAGCTTTTCTTATAAAAATTTTGTACTTAAACAGGTTGGTTCATGCTAAAATAGCCATAGGAACATAGAATAAGAATTTGAAAAAGAGAGTTGGGAACGTATGGATTATATTATTTTCGGGATAATTGCATATCTCTTAGGATCCATTCCATTTGCCTTAATCATCGGCAAAATTGGTTACAAAATAGATATTCGTGAACATGGAAGTGGTAATCTCGGCGCAACCAATGCCTTTCGTGTACTTGGGATAAAAGCAGGAAGCATCGTTGTCCTCGGTGACATTTTAAAGGGAACTCTAGCTGCTTTATTGCCTCAATTATTCGATGCCAATGCGTATCCTTTAATTATTGGTATTATAGCTGTTTTAGGTCATACTTATCCGGTTTTTGCTAAATTTAAAGGTGGCAAAGCTGTTGCAACATCAGGCGGGATGATTCTAGGAATTAATCCTATCCTATTTATTATCATGGTTGCAACATTTTTACTGTCATTATATATATCTAAATATGTTTCCCTTTCTTCCATGATAACGGGGGTTGTTGCCTTTTTTGCGTCATTATTTTTCCAGAATACCGGATTGACAATTGTTATCTTTATATTAACCACTTTTGTAACATATCGACACTGGACGAACATTAAACGAATAAAAAATGGAACAGAGCCTAAAATAACTTGGATGTAGAAGTCCGATAAATTGAATATTTAAATCAAATTCAGTATACTAGTGGCTATAATTAATGACTGTTTAAACATCTCAAAGCTTTCAGATGTTTATCAAGAAAGGACGTTTTTATGCAACAATTAAACACAATTCCATTCAAAAAACTTCCTTCCAAGGAAGAAAGACATAAATTATTCGGTTCTGTGCCTCCGGGTGAAAAGAAAAAACCAACTGAAAAAAATCAAATGGCTGATTTACAAAATGTAAAACGTGATTTTCTGTTTGATTTGGATGTAGTTGGTGTCGCAAATGTAAAATACCCTGTCCGTGTTTTAAGTGGACAAGCACCGTTTGAACAAACAACTGTTGGCACATTCACATTTTCATCCAGCATCCCTGCAAATAGTAAAGGGACAAATATGAGTCGTTTCATGGAGTTATTAGAGCAATATCATCAAAATGGTTTTTCCGTTTCCATTGATGAATTAAAACAGTTTACAAAGGACCTGGCAATAAAGTTGGAGCAGCCAGATGCAACGATTTCCGTGACCTTCCCCTGGTTCTATGAGCGGAAAGCACCGCAGACCTCTGCTGCTGGACTAAATCATGCAGAAGTATCTATTTCTGTACGTTATTCACAACACGGGGATTATCAAATCAATGTTTCTTTGAACATACAAATAACAACATTATGCCCTTGCTCCAAAGAAATCAGTGAATACAGTGCCCACAACCAGCGCGGTAATGTAACAATTGAAACGGAACTGGAGCCAGGTTTTTCAAATACAGACGGGGATTGGAAGGTTCTTTTATTAGAAGCAGCTGAAAGTAATGCGAGTGCAAGGCTTCATCCTATCTTGAAAAGACCGGATGAAAAAATGGTGACAGAATCAGCTTATGAAAACCCTCGATTTGTAGAAGATATGGTCCGTTTAATTGCTGCCGACCTTTATGAGCTACCAGCAGTGATGAAGTTCCATGTAGCATGTCGTAACGAAGAATCGATTCATATGCATGATGCGGTTGCTTCTGTTACCTACGATAAGCGTAACGGACAAGGATGACGATCAAATGAAATATATATTTATTGGGTTGATTCGCTTTTACCAGCTTGCTATCAGTCCATATACACCAGCAACTTGCCGCTTCTATCCAACCTGTTCAGCTTATGGATTAGAAGCATTCCAACGTTTTGGATTTTTTAAAGGTGGAATATTGACTATAAAAAGAATTAGTAAATGTCATCCATTCCATCCAGGTGGAGTAGATTACGTTCCAGAAAAACCGGAAAAGAAAAAGCATCAGTAAAAGGGAGAGATACAATGGATATTACAGTATCAGAACAAGCAGCAAAATGGTATAAAGAAGAGCTAGATTTACAAAACGAAAAGAATGTACGATTCTTTCCTCGATATGGCGGAGTTGGCGGCAGAATTGCTGGTTTTTCACTCGGTATTAAAGCGGAAGCACCCGAGAATGAAATAGCTTCCACATCTGTAGAAGGCATCCGTTTCTTTATTGAAGAATCAGACGACTGGTATTTTGAAGGAGCAAACTTATCTGTTTCTTATGATGATACGAAACAAGAACCAAAAATTGAATATCCAGAGAAAAGTGATTAGTATTGGGTACAAACAAAAAGCGCAGATAAGACAAAATATTTATCTGCGCTTTTCTTTATTTAAATCGTTCTAATTGCTCCAGACGATTTTCTGATTTTAAAATTTTCCATTGATAATCACCAAATAAATCAAAATGTGGGTATTCAGGTTTTAAATCAATCCAGGATTCATCTAAATGATACTTTCTCCCCCACTCCTTCAATTTCTCTATGTCACTGCAGCCTACTTTTGTCACTGTAGTACAGCCAGGAAAACGGTCATCCAGCCAATAGTGCGTGATAAAATCAATTTTACCAGCCTGGACATTTCGCTTCCACTGATTTAATTCTTCTCTTTTTAATCCAAAAGCCATTCCTAATCCTCTTTCCTAAGCTGATTTTGATATACAGCGTGCCAATCAGGAAATTTCCTGCGAATTGATAGTGGCCGAAAGGTGTCCTTGTCTACAATTGTATGGGTGGTTGTTCCTGTAACAGCCACATCTCCTGTTTCCGTTAAAATTTCATAACGGTAAACGGTACGTAAACCATCATAAGCATCCAGCCACGTTTTTACTACTGGTTTTTCCCCATAACGTACAGCGTTTTTATATGAGATCTGTGCATCAATTACTGGAGAAACAACATTATGCTGCTCCATACCTTGATGATAATTAAGCCCTAAAGCCTCTACAAACTTTGTACGTCCGATTTCAAACCATACTAAGTAGTTTGCATGATAAACGACTCCCATCTGGTCGGTTTCCTGATACCTTACTTCTATAGGTGTTTCTGTAACTAGCAAGCTTTCTTCCTCCTCTTCCTTCTCCTTCAATTAATCCATTCCCTGAACCATTTCTTCCATAAACTCGTAGTCCATCGGTCCAATTTTTCTGGGCTGCTGTATGGTACCATCTGTCCCTATAAAATAGGTCGTTGGTGCAGCATAGACAACATAAGGATCAGATAAAGTATCCTCTTTATCCAATGGTACAGTAAAAGTATGTCCGTGCTCCTCAATAAAATCCCCAACATCCGAAAATTGATTTTCATGTGTTGTCATATTAACCGCAACGACTTCGACCTCATCTTGATAGTCCTCATAGAATTCCTGTATTTCAGGCATTTCTTCTATGCAAGGAGGACACCAGGAATACCAGAAATTTAAAATTACTTTCTGCCCTTGCAAATCGGAAAGCCGAAAGTTATCCCCTTCTAACGTCTCCAGTTCAAAGTCGGGAGCTGGTTCCCCGGGTTCTACTCCAGCACTTTCCGCAGGTGCAATCGCAGCACCTTGGCTGGAAGAGCCATCGTCTACAAGAACCGCTTCTTCCTCTTCTTCGGTCGTATTGTCTGCAATCCTATCTTGTACTACATTTGCAATAACAATTCCTACAAGTACTAATAACAAAACAAGTGCAAATATCCGTTTATACAATTGTATCTCCCACCATCCATATTGTTTTCCTTCTTCTATCGTAAAGAGGCACTCACGTTTTGTAAAGGATATAGATCTGAATGAATAGACATAGGAAAAGAGCCTTTGCTTATCAATGAAGCAAAGGCTCTTTTCCACTTATTTAACAAAGCAACAAACTGCTTATGCTTTTACTTTGTCACGTAATACCATACGTAAGATACCGCCATGACGATAGTAATCAATTTCAACATCACTATCAAAACGGGCAACTGCTTTAAAGGTAGTTACTTTTCCATCTTCAGCTGTTGCAGTTACATTGACTAAATCACCAGGTTTTACAGTCTCATCTACTTCTACAGCAAATGTTTCTTTACCAGTTAAACCTAAGCTCTCAGCACTGTCACCTTTTTCAAATTGAAGTGGTAGTACACCCATCATCACAAGGTTAGAACGGTGAATACGTTCAAAACTTTCTGCAATGACTGTTTTAATTCCTAATAGATTCGTACCTTTTGCAGCCCAGTCACGGGATGAGCCCATTCCATAATCTTTTCCGCCGATAACAACAAGACCTGTTCCATCTTGCTGATATTTCATCGCAGCATCATAGATAGGCATAACATCACCAGTTGGCCAGTAAGTCGTATAACCGCCTTCTGTACCTGGAGCTAACAAGTTACGGATACGGATATTTGCAAACGTACCACGCATCATAATTTCATGGTTACCACGGCGGGATCCATAAGAGTTAAAGTTTCTTGGAGAAACACCTTTCTCCTGTAAGAACTTACCTGCTGGCATATCTTTAGCGATAGCACCTGCTGGGGAGATATGGTCTGTTGTTACAGAATCTCCAAACAGGCCGATAGCACGTAATCCGCTAAGCGGTTCAACTGTTCCAGCTTCCGGTGTTAACCCTTCAAAGAATGGAGGATTTTGGATGTAAGTAGAATCCTCATCCCACTCAAATAACGGTTCATCCGTTGTATCAATTTCATTCCACTTTTCGTTAGAACTGAACACATCTTCATATTCTTTACGGAAAATTTCAGGTGTAACTACTCTTTGGACTTCCTCTTTAATTTCTGTAAGAGTTGGCCAAATATCATTCATGTAAACATCGTTACCATCTTTGTCTTTACCGATAGCTTCTTTAACAAGATCAATATCTGTTGTTCCAGCAAGCGCATAAGCAACAACAAGCGGTGGAGAAGCAAGGTAGTTTGCTTTCACCAGCGGATGGATACGACCTTCAAAGTTACGGTTACCAGATAGTACAGAAGATGCGATTAAATCATTCGCTGCAATAGCTTCTTCAATCTCTTCACGTAAAGGACCAGAGTTACCAATACATGTTGTACATCCATAACCTACTAGATTGAAGCCTAATTTATCTAAATACGTTTGTAAACCGGCATCTTCTAAGTAACGTGTAACAACTTTTGAACCTGGTGCTAAAGAAGTTTTTACGTATTCAGGAACTTCTAAGCCTCTTTCAACTGCTTTTTTCGCAACCAGTCCTGCACCTAACATTACATATGGGTTAGATGTATTTGTACAAGATGTAATTGCAGCAATCGCAAGGCTTCCTGTTTTCATAACAGAAGTTTTTCCATTTGGATGATTGATTTCAACCTCTTTATCAAACTCAGATTTATCTAATCCGAATCCTTGGTTGCCCTCTTTTGCAGTGATGGCTTTATTGAATTCTTTCTTCATATCAGAAAGCGCAATTAAATCTTGCGGACGTTTTGGCCCAGAAAGATTCGGCTCTAATTCAGATAAGTTAATTTCAATGACTTTCGTATATTCAGGATCAACGCTGTCTGCATCGTACCATAAATCATTTTCTTTACAGTATTTTTCAACAACATTAATTAATTCATCACTACGTCCCGTTAATTTTAAGTAATCAAGTGTTTCTTGATCAACCGGGAAGAACCCACAAGTAGCACCGTACTCTGGAGCCATATTAGAAATCGTAGCGCGGTCAGCTAATGGCATATCTTTTAGACCCGGACCAAAGTACTCTACAAATTTTCCAACTACATTTTGTTCACGCAACACTTGCGTTACTTTTAATGCAAGGTCAGTCGCTGTTGTACCATTTGGAAAAGAACCAGTGAATTTTACACCAATTACTTCTGGTGCAGGGAAGTAAGAAGGCTGTCCTAGCATACCTGCTTCTGCTTCAATTCCACCAACGCCCCAGCCGAGGATACCAAGCCCATTAATCATGGTTGTATGGGAATCAGTTCCTACAAGCGTATCTGGGAAAGTCTCATAAGACCCGTCTTCATTTTCACGCGCATGTACAACGTCCGCTAAATACTCTAAGTTAACCTGGTGAACAATACCAGTTGCTGGCGGTACTGCACGGTAGTTATTAAATGCTTTCTGAGCCCAGTTCAAGAATTGGTAACGTTCTGCATTACGTTCAAATTCTAATTCCATATTGGCACGCAAAGCATCTGGTGTTCCATATTGGTCAACCTGTACAGAGTGGTCAATAACCAAATCTACTGGAACTTCCGGATTAATTTTATCTGGCTCCCCACCAAGATCAACCATTGCTTTACGTAGAGATGCAAGATCAACCACTGCTGGTACTCCTGTAAAATCCTGAAGAATGACACGGGAAGGTTTAAATGGTACATCCGCCCCTGTTTCCTTATCTGTTCCCCAGTGTGCTAATGATTCAACATGTTCATTTTTAATTTGATGATCATCTTGTTGTCTTAATAATGATTCTAAAAGAACACGGATTGAAAATGGCAAGCGATCTACTTTACCAAACCCGGATTCTTCCAGCGTTTTCAAACGGTAATAATTATACGTTTTACCGTTTAATTCGAACTGCTTTTTTGCATTGTACGCATTTGTGTTCGACATATTGTGTTACCCCTTTCATTTCCTCTCCTTCTTCCGATTAAACAAGAAGGTATTACTTTTTTTAATCAATTCTGCTATTCAAATAAATAGACCGTTCATAATATATAATATAGGAAACTAGCAAATAAAACAAATAATTATTGTTAAATAGTAGATAGTAAAAAGTTATGCCAAGAGATAAATATAACTTATATAATTGCTGAATGATTGATTAAGAAAAGTATCTATTAAATAGAAAAAACACACATTCGCTTCGTCCTTTACCGGCATATGAGTATGCTGACATCGGCATGCTCACAACTATTTTCGGCAGGGCAAGTAAAGCGCAATGGTTTTCGGTGCGACGAGTAATCCCCGTCCCGGTCCCAGGTACGTGGAGGACATAGCCGAAGTTCCTTAAATTCATTGTTTTTATACTTTCCTCTCATGTAAAAAGAACTATAAATTTCGTTAATATACAATTATTCGTCTATTTCCATTTCATTATCAGCTTTAGGAAAAATAATTTCAAATGTACTCCCTTTATGTTCATTATTGTACATATGAAAGTCTGCATCATGATTGTGAAGGATTTTCTTTGTAATTAATAAACCAAGCCCTGTTCCCGATGTTTTTGTTGTAAAAAATGGCTCGCCAAGACGGTGCAATATATCTTCTGGCAATCCGCAGCCTTCATCAATAACAGACAGTCTTACTTTATGCTCTACTTCTTTCGCTTCTACAATTATTTTCCCAGACTGATCCATTGCTTCAATAGCATTTTTCACAAGGTTAATTAGAACTTGTTTAATTTGAGAACGATCACAAAGAATCGATGCATCTGTACTGCTTTGCAGCTGAATTTGAATATTTTTTTGATTTGCTTGTGATTGTAATAATAACTCTACATCCTTCATCATTTTTGTTATTTTTTCTTTAGAACGATTATCAGTTAAGGGCTTTGAAATAAATAATAATTCGGATGTAATTGATTCAATTTTTTCTACTTCTTCAATCATCACATTAAAATATTCTTCCTTATGCTGTGCACCAGCTTGAAGTAGTTGAAGGAAACCCTTTAATGAAGTAAGTGGATTGCGTATTTCGTGAGCTAAACTAGCTGCCAACTGCCCCGCTACATTCATCTTCTCTGAGCGAATCATTAAGTCATCTAATCGAGTATCTTCTGCTTTTTTTTCCAAATAAATCAGAAACCTTTTTTCGACATCGATATCTTGAAAAATATAATTTAATTCACAAGAAAAAGAAAGCTCCTCCCCTTCTTTGGTCGGAATATCGATTAATAGTTTTTTATGTTTCATTTGGTCATCCACTACAGCTTGAGAAATAATCTCCGAATCAATTTCAATCGGAGAATCGACCCATGTTTTTCCGATTATTTCTTTTGGCTCATAGCCTAGTATCCCATATACCGAATCACTAATATATTCTATTTCATTATTTGTATTAATTACAACCACAATTCCTTCTATTTTCTTGCTCAGCCACGATATAATGGCTGCTGAAAGCACTGCATCGGGGTGTAAATTATGACGACTTTCAGAACTTTGTAAGTCACTCGGGTTCTCATTTCTGTGATTTTTATCCATACCCATGCTCCTTTCAGAAGTTATTATAAATAATATGTATGATTATGACGAAACAATTATGAATACTTGTGTATATTTCTTAATAACTTTATAATGTAAAAGTAAGGAATCTTAGCAATGGTTAAATTAATGTTACTACAATTTTCTAAAAAAATAAATTGATTAGTTGATAATAAATTAGCAATATTCGTAATTTTTTCATGTAAAATTAAGGTGAGGTGTACGATGATATCACTGATTATTATAATGTGGGGCTGTTTATTAATTGGTTTGATGGCAATCGGTGGATATTTTATGTTTCGAAAGTTTTTAAAACGGCTGCCTAAGGAGGACGGTCGCTCTATTATGGATTGGGAAGAATATTATTTAGAAAAAACCATACATAAATGGTCTCAGGCCGAAAAGGATTTCTTAGAAGAACTGATTTCTCCTGTGCCGGAATTATTTAGAGATGTTGCTAGACAAAGAATTGCTAGTAAAATTGGAGAATTATCTATTCAAAAAAACGATGAAAAAATTACTCGCTCAACATTGATTGAAGGGTATATTTTAGCAACACCAAAAAGAGATCATAAATTTCTCCGTAAAAAGCTAAAAGAAAAAAATATTGACATTACGCCATATGAACCTTTTTTCCAACAGTCTAAAGATGATTATGAAGAAAATTGGGAAGCAAAATACAAGCAGAAAAAGTCATAGTTTTCCAGATTATGAATGAAATAGTATAGTTGAGATAGGAATCATCTATAATATTTCATTAGTCATAATTAGAAAAAATGTGGTAAAGCGCTCCAATTACTAGCAAAATGCTGACTAAAGGTTCTCACAAATTTTTTGCGGAATGAGTAAGCGTCAACTCTAGTTTCTAGGCATAGGAGCCTTAGTCGAATTCCATTAAGTACGTAGTTTTTATACTTTTATAATGCACAAAAAAAGCAAAGTGCAACACTTTACGCACTTTGCTTTTTTGTTAATTGTAAATACTGATAAAGCATAGCTACTCTCCAAGTACCTATCATCCCTAAGGCAAGTAAGAAGAACATTCCAGAGGTCTCACCTACCGATATGCTTGTACCAATAATGAGTTTAATAATAATCCGAATTACCAATAAGCCAACTAAAATAACCGGAAACATCTTTGAAGGTTTGACATAAATATGATCATCTGAATACTCTAGTTTTGATGTTTTAATCAGAAAGATAGAAAATATCATTCCTACAGCTAATGCTTCTGCAACCTGTAGCCAGCTTATCTGAAACATAGGAAACAAGAACATAAGGGCTCCTGTACTCATGAAAAATGGCGGCAGTATAATGCTTTTTACAGATGCAGGCTTTTTTGATGCACGCATTCGCACAAATATCATCACAATTGCCATAAATGCAAAGACAGCTGTTGTCGCAATTGCTAAGTACATATATAACAACTCTTTTCTTTATACTATGAAAAATAACAGCCACTATTATAATGACTAATATTTCCCCATTGCTCTATAAAACCAAAATTCATTCAATGGGAGTTTTCGACGCACAGTCTTTACGACGGGGCGAGTAATCGCAGCAACGGTTTTAATAGACCGAGTAATCGCAGGTCTCAATGTTGTCAGGTTAATACGACCGCTACGGAAAAACACTAGATAGTTGTTGTTATCTATCTGTAACCAATATAATATTTTAAAAATTCATTAACCTGACAACATTGGTAAGCCCCCCCAGCCCCAGAGCGTCGAGAACTATGTCTGTTGCTTTTCCCCAACTAAATTAGCCTGAGTGATTCAGGGAGTTAGCTCACCTGATCTCCCGCCTAAATAAATTTATTTTCCCTGTTTATTTGGAGGCGGGAGTTTTACGGGCGATTCTCCGTGGTAAAAGCATTTCTTAAATATGAGTTGGCATCGTGTTATTGACATCTAGAATCCAGAAAACCCAAACAAATTTGCTAAAAATGCTGTAACCTTTGTCATCCAATCAAAGAATAATGCGATTCCCATTAAAACCATAATCCATCCGCCAATTTTCACCATTTTTTTACTATGTTTTCTAAACCACTTCAATTTGCCAATGAAGAAAGCGAGCAGTAAGAATGGAATAGCAAAACCTAAAATGTAGCTAATCATCATAACAAGTCCGAGGTTAGGGTTCGTTGCAGCTAATGAGAATACAACCATTAAAATCGGCCCGGTACATGGTGTCCAGCCTAAAGAAAAAGCCATTCCAATAAGAATCGATCCAAAAAAACCAGCTGGACGATTTTTAAAATGAATTTTACGATCCTTCATAAGAAATTCGAAATTTAATACACCTACAATGACCAACCCAAAAAAGATAATTAAAATAGCGCCAACTTGTCTGATAATATCTTGATAGGTCATTAAAAATTCCGATATATATGTTGTCGTAAAACCGATCATCACAAAAATACTTGAAAAACCGATTAGAAAACATACTGTATGTAATATTGCTTTTCGGTCAAGTCGTTTATCGTCTTGATTTACTTCATCCATGCTCATTCCTGTAATATAAGAAAGAAATACTGGATATAGAGGAAGAACACAAGGCGAAATGAATGAAAGAAACCCAGCTGCAAAGG
This sequence comes from Oceanobacillus jeddahensis, assembly GCF_000750635.1. Lineage (GTDB taxonomy): Bacteria > Bacillota > Bacilli > Bacillales > Amphibacillaceae > Oceanobacillus > Oceanobacillus jeddahense. Next base: position 115,287 of record NZ_CCDM010000009.1, on the reverse strand, counting down.
CCAGAAAAATATTAATTTCCTCCATATAACCCCCCCTTAATCAATCATTTCTATTTTAACAGAGATATAAAAAAATAAAAGTTAAAATTATGACAATCTATATACATTTTATGATACAGATTTCAGAAAAATCACTTTGTCTTTTACTATCGTAAATATATTTGAAGCGTCTTGCCTTCATGTATTAAATTAATCCTTCTACTGATTATATTTTCTGTTCCAAATACATTTTCACACCAATAAGAAAAACCACCTTCAAAAAAGTGGTTTTAGTACTTGTCCATAAAATAATCACAATTATTTTCCAGACTGATTCTGGTTATTCATCGCTCGCATCATTTGATTAATTTTCTTCTGTGACGGCTTTTGGCCCATTTGCATCATCAATGTACGAAGCATTTGCTCATTGATCGGCGGATTCTTTTTCAAATAGCTCATCATATATTTTCTGGCAATGAAAAATCCAAGAGCAACACCAGCAATTAAAGCTGCAATTGCAATTAATACTACCCATATCGTACTCATGTTACAAAATTTCCTCCTTCGTGTTGTCTCTAATACAGTATATTAGATTAGAGGAAATTATACAACACTTGACTTTCATCCTTCTGAGCTTTTATCGGCTTTGGAGAAATCCATCCATATTGTGAAGTGTCTTTTCCTTGTACGAAGAAATAAGGATGAATATCTTCTAATACAGGAAAAAGCAGTGACATCGCCGTAACTAAATGATTACATTTTAAAATTAACTCTCCGTTCTCAATGTACAGGCAAAGTGCTTCTTCCCCTTTTTTAACGAGAACTCTATTTCCAATTCTTTTTACATTAATATCAGGCGAAGAAAACGTCTTTAAATGCATCGCAAACTTATAAAAGTGAATTTTTCGCGTTATATATCGAAATTGCTTTCTAATGATAATTTCATCCTTTTTTTCAGCACATTCTAAAAAGAAACGATGTAATAAATCACTCTTATGAAAATAGTTTTTTGCCACATTTTCTTCAATCCAATAAATTGCGTATTCATTCATCACGTATTCCCCCTTTACCTAACAGTATAGAGGAATCTATTTCCGAAAGTTGTCATAATAGAGTGCAAAGAACAACTTCTTTTGTCGAATCAAGAATAAAGAGAGATGATAGACACCTCTCTCTTTCCAGATATAATATACCTTTTTTATTTTGTTACTTCTTCTACTAATTGAACAACGTTATCAACAGTAAATCCATATTTCTCAATTAATAGATCACCATTAGCAGAAGCTCCAAAACGGTCAATTGTAAGTGTCTTACCTTCTAGGCCAACATAGCGATCCCAACCAAATGATGCGGCCATTTCAAGTCCAACTCTGGCAGTTACCTCTTTAGGAAGAACTTCATTTTTATAAGCTTCGTCTTGTGCTTCAAAACGATCCCATGAAGGCATACTTACTACCTGAGCATCAATATTTTTTGCTTTAAGTGCTTCTTGAGCTGCAACAGCTAATTGAACTTCAGAACCAGTAGCTAAAAGAAGTGCATCTGGTGTTTCTTTTTCAGATTTACTTACAATATAAGCACCTTTCTTAACCCCTTCATATGCTAATTCTGCAGTATTAGCTAATGTTGGAAGGTTTTGACGAGTCAATACTAAAGCTGTAGGCTGATTTGTTGATTCTAGAGCCAGTCTCCATGCTGCTTGTACCTCATTGGCATCTGCTGGACGGATTAAAGATAAATGTGGCATTGCACGTAAAGCAGCTAAATGTTCAATTGGTTCATGTGTTGGACCGTCTTCACCAACAGCAATAGAATCATGTGTAAACACATAAGTTACTGGCGCATTCATAATTGATGCAAGGCGAATAGATGGACGTAAATAGTCACTAAATACGAAGAATGTTCCACCGAAGACATTAAGTCCTCCGTGAAGCGCCATACCATTTAATGCTGCTCCCATTGCATGTTCACGTACACCAAACCAAACATTACGTCCGGCATAACCTTCTTTTGTAAAGTCTTCTTCATCATTAATGGTTGTTTTGTTAGAACCAGCAAGGTCCGCACTGCCTCCAAAGAAGTTTGGAATAGTTTTTGCTACTGCATTTAGTACTTGTCCAGAAGATGCACGTGTAGCTAGTTTGGAACCTTCTTCAAAAACTGGTAGACTTTCATGCCAATTTTCAGGAAGTTCTCCATTTAATGCAAGATCAAACTGTTGACCTAACTCTGGATAAGCTTCTTTATAAGCGGAAACAAGTTTATTCCATGCTTCTTCTTTAGCTGATCCATCATCAACAATTTTTTCTTTGAAATCTGCATATACTTCATCAGGTACATGGAAATCATCATGAGTCCATTTATAAGTTTCCTTGGTTAGTTTCACTTCATCTGTTCCAAGTGGAGCTCCATGGGAAGCACTAGAAGCGGATTTATTGGGAGAGCCGTAACCAATAACTGTTTTTACTTCAATTAATGTAGGCTGATCTTTATTTTGCTGCGCGTCTTTAATCGCCTGGCGAATCGCATCGATATCATTTCCGTCATCCACCCGCAATACTTGCCAGCCATATGCTTTAAAGCGTTGTTCTGTATTTTCAGAGAAGGAACGATCTAAATCTCCATCTAATGAAATATCGTTAGAATCATATAGTGCAATAAGCTTACCTAATCCCATGTGACCAGCTAAAGATGCAGCCTCATGAGAAATCCCTTCCATCAGATCTCCATCGCTGACAATAGCGTAAGTATAATGATCAACCACATTATATTCTTCTTTATTATAAGTAGCGCCAAGATGCGCTTCAGCCATTGCCATTCCAACTGACATAGCGATACCTTGTCCTAATGGACCAGTTGTAGCTTCAACCCCGTCAGTATGATGTACTTCTGGATGTCCTGGAGTTTTAGAGTCCCATTGACGGAATTCTTTTAAATCATCAATAGATACTTTATAGCCAGATAAGTGTAACAAACTATAAAGCAACATAGATCCATGACCCGCTGATAATACAAATCGGTCACGATTAAACCATTTTGAATTCTTTGGATTATGGTCCATGAAATCTGTCCAAAGTGTATAAGCCATTGGGGCTGCGCCCATCGGTAAGCCAGGGTGTCCTGAATTTGCTTTTTCAATCGCATCAATGGATAAGGTGCGAATCGTATTAATAGATAGTTCTTCAATTTGTTGTGTCATTATTTTTCTCCTTCCACTTCAAAAACATATTCAATTCCTTATTCTATTTTATAATGAAATCCCATACTATACAAGCTAAGTTAATGTGACGAATTAATGTTTCTTATTACGCTCCTGGTAATCACGAAGTTTTTGTGGGGTTACATCATTACCTTCTGGATCAATTACTGTCATCCCTTTTAAATGATTTTTGAAAGATCCCCGTACATTTGCCAGATATTCTTTACGAAGTTCTTGCTGTTCTTTTTTTTCTTCTTCTGTTAACCCTTCACTTTTTGCTTTATTAGCCAGCACATTTATTCTATCTAATTTGTCTTTAGACAACATAGCTTGTTCCTCCTTCTATTAGAAAAAAATCATATTAGTTGAGTGATTCAAGGAATTAGCGCCCGTTATCTCCCACCTAAATAAATGTATTCTCCCTCTTTATTTGGAAATGGGGGTTTTACAGGCGGTTCTCCGTAAAAAAAACAGGAATTAAAATAACCTTCCTGTTTCTCTATATTACGTCACGATTAATTTTCATTCAAGGAATTAATATATTCCTGATAGCGGCGATGGATGGTTGCCTTTGATGCATTAAATCCGAGTCCTTTTAAAACAGTAGTAATTTCTTGAAACGTTAACTTATTTTGTCGTAATCGAACAATCTCTTCAATTGGGATTTCAGTGCGTTCTCTTCCCGGAGACTGATTGATATGATTTAAATTTTCTTGTGGATTATATCCATTTAATACAGCACGGCGCATTCCTCGTTTTATTTTCATATTATGTAGTTTACGCTGATATTCTTCTACTATACCGACAATATTTAATACCATAGAATCCGCTTCATTCAGCTCAAGTTCACCTTCATGGGTAATCGTATAAATTGGAACATTCATTTTTCGTAACTGATGAAATAAAGCAATTTTTGTATTTCCTCGCCCCAGCCTTGTTTCATCTTGAATACAAAGGCAATCAGCTTCTTGATGGGAAAAATAGTCAAGAAGCTTAAATATACCATCTCTATCTATGTCATAGCCACTGGCCTTTTCCTGAATACAGTCCACTACAGTAAAATGTAAGTTTTCAGCTAGCCTTGTTAATTCCTCATATTGTCTTTGAAGTGATGTTTCTTGTGTTTCTTTTTCTGTACTTACCCGACAATAAATTATCGTTCTCAATGTCTTGTCCTCCAATTATAAACGGTTCTTGTCTACATTTTAAATCGTATTTTTTAAATAATCTAATCTGTCGCGATTATCCTGTCAAGATCTTTTGTTCTTATTCACTCAACTTTCGCACCTAATAAGAAACTTCATTTCCATAGAAGCAGGAGTTGATCGTTTCTCCCCTAAATCATGACAAAAGTGAGAAGGTAAAGTGTAAGGCACCGCTGCGGCGGACCGTTTTGCTTTCCGACGTACAAATGTTTTCGATGGGGCGAGTAATCGCAGCCCCACCCCCAGGACGTTGCGGTTTTAGTCTGCCTAGGGGCACGCTCTTCAGCTAACTTTTGCCAAGCGCTCTTCTTGGCAAAAGTTAGCTGAAGAGCGTGCTGATCCCACAGGAGTCAAAACGGTCCGCCTCCGCTAGTTAAATGTTCTATACGTGGAATAGCTGAACAAATAAAAGTAGATTAGGCAGAACATATTTTTTATGCTGCATGGTAAAAGTTCCAACAGATTACTTTCTGTGCATGAAAGCTATTCCTGTTGTTAATTATCCATGCTATTTTGATTCGAACTGCTAAACCATCCATTTGAAATACCGGAATGATCGTGTCATCAAACGATAGAGAAACTATTTCGTCCAACCCAACAGGATGTTATTTCTTATATTCGCTGTAGAATCCTATCAGAGCGGAGTGGTTGGCCGGAGCGGAAGCTATGCACTATCATTCGTTCAAAAAAAGCTGATTTAACTAAAAAGCAAGCATAATAAAGAAGAACTTGATAATCCTGAAACAGCAAGATATATATGCTTATTTTTAGGTGAGATAGTTGAGTTATTCATAAATCGTTAAGCATGATGAACGCTCCCGCCGCTTCATTTCTCACTAAATTTGCTGCGGCGGCTTCTATATCAATATTTATATTCATCTTAAAAAATTCTTATTTGAAAATAGATTCCATCACAAATCGTATTTACTCGGACGGCCAAAGTCAAGAGTATGCTTACCTGTTTAATAAAATAAGCAGGAAAATATGTTATTCAGTTTAAAACTTACACCGTCGTAACCATCATTGTATATAAAAATATTAACGCAATAATAAAAGCTACAATATAAAATGCATCAGACTTCATTAGTTTTTCAAACATATTAAAACTCCCCTTTAGTAATTTATAAAGTTCCGGAACAGTTGTTCTTATTATAGTATATTTAGAACAACTGTTCCTGTCAATACTTTTAGAACATTTGTTTGTAAAATAATTTGTTAAATGCTATACTATGAATAACAAATATCTATGCTAGAGGGGAGTAAGTCATGACAAAACTATCAAAAAGACAGCAGATGATTTTTGACTTTATTAAAGATCAAGTGGAACAAAAAGGGTACCCGCCTTCCGTACGTGAAATCGCAGTGGCTGTCGGATTAGCTTCAAGTTCTACTGTTCACGGACATTTGGAGCGATTAGAAAACAAAGGGTATATTCGGAGAGACCCGACTAAACCCCGTGCAATTGAGATTATATACGGCAATGAAAACAGTGCACCTAAAGATAAGGCCGTCTATGTTCCTGTAATCGGAAAAGTTACAGCTGGAATTCCTATCACTGCAATTGAAAACATTGAAGAATTCATTCCAGTTCCCAGCTCTACGGCTGGGCCAGATGAAAATCTTTTTGTACTTGTTATTGATGGAGAAAGTATGATTGAGGCAGGTATTTTAGACAATGATATGGTTATTGTTAAACAACAGAGTTCTGCAGATAATGGAGATATTGTTGTGGCAATGACAGAAGATGATGAAGCTACTGTTAAACGATTTTTCAAAGAGAAAAACCGTTTCCGCCTACAGCCTGAAAATGCAACAATGGAACCTTTATATTACGAAAATGTATCCATCCTCGGTAAGGTTATCGGACTATACCGCAATATTCATTAAACAATAATCATCAATATATCTTTGCCAGAGCATAATGTCTTATTCAAATGTGCAAATAGCTGTTTATAAAAAAGGTTAACAGATATCACATCTAAAATGTGTCTGTTAACCTTTTTAACATAATACTTGCTTGTTCTTCATACGTTTGTATAAAGGACAAGAGGGGTGTATTACAATGACCGATATATTAAAAAAGAAAAGATGGCTCTATCTTCCAATCATAATTATCAGCTTTATATTAGGACTTTTTTATTTAACAAAAGTTGCCGACTATTTAACACTTCCATTTTTATCCTTACTTTTATTGATTCTTACTTTTCTGGAAGTTTATCCAAGTAAAAACTATTTTTCTAAAGGCAATTTAATTAAAATGATCTCTGCTATTTTAGTTATTGCTCTTGCCCTATGGTATCAAATTGCTGTTTTTATCCTCGGATAAATAGCATTTAACTTCTTACTAATATCTTACAGGTGATCACAGGTTTTCTTTAAACTAAACGAATGATAACTTCATGTCAAACCATTATCAGCAACTTTATTAAGTATTATTTTGCCTTCATTCAAAATTATAATAAATCCTTTCATCAAATAATACCTTGAAATATATGCGTTCTAAAGCGAATTAATCCAGTTACAAGTTTTAATCTCCTGCTTCTAATGTAATTTATTTATTCAGATTTTTCACTGATTTAACATAAATTATTTTTGTATCAGTAAAAAGTAAGAGATAGACCAGACCAGTAAATATAACCCACCATACTTTAATTAACCAATTAGGACACCTTATGCTCCAATCTCAACCGATCAGCCACCATTGCAATAAACTCGCTATTTGTCGGTTTTGCTTTGGAAATATTGATGGTGTAACCAAATAAAGCGGAGATAGAGTCAATATTTCCTCTGCTCCAGGCAACTTCTATTGCATGACGAATCGCTCTTTCTACACGTGAAGCAGTTGTGTTGAATTTTTTAGCAATATCAGGATACAGCACTTTCGTAATGGATCCCAAAAGATCAATATCATTATAAACCATTGTAATCGCTTCTCTTAAATACATGTATCCTTTAATATGTGCAGGTACACCTATTTCATGAATAATATTTGTTATATTTGCTTCCAAATCCTGTTTCCTTTTATCATCTATATTCGTTTTCGTTACATTCGTCGCTCTTGGAGCACTGGTTCCCCGTACCTGTAATATTTGATCAGCCAAATTCTGAATATCAAATGGCTTTAAAATAAAATAAGAAGCTCCTAAATCAACGGCTTTCTTCATTACCTCTTCTTGGCCAAAAGCTGTCAGCATGATTACATGCGGTTTTTTAGTTAATTCCATTTTTTTAATTTCATTTAATACAGCAATGCCATCCATATGTGGCATGATAATATCCAATACCAGAACGTCTGGTGTCTTTTCCTCAATTAAAGAGATGCAATCCTTGCCGTTTAACGCAGTCCCAACCACTTCAATTTCCTCTTGCTGTCCAAAAAAGTCCTCCATTAATTGAATTAGCTCACGATTATCATCTACAAAACATACTGATATTTTATTCACTAAAAAATCCTCCCTTTTGCTTTTTAATGCACCTATTACTTATTCTACAAAAAATAAGAATATCCTCTTTAAATTAAAAAAACTTTTGATTTATTTCGATTTTCTTAAGTATTCTCCTTTTTCCTTTATTTTTCAACAACCTTCGACAAATTCTTTATAACTTTATTGTATCCGTTTTCATTATAACAGATATATGCTTGTTTTTTTTCACAAAAATAAAAAATACTTGGAATGATATACACATCATTCCAAGTATTTTTTATCTCAGCTTCACAAACATTTATTAGAGGGATAAAAAGATCCCGATCAAATGAAGTTTAACTTTATGCCGCAGATTCATTATCTTCTGGTTGGATTATACCGGCATCTTCAAGCATCCATTCAATATGAACACCATAGCCAGAAGTAGGATCATTTACAAACACGTGCGTTACGGCACCAATAATCTTGTCATTTTGAATAATTGGGCTGCCGCTCATTCCCTGTACGATCCCCCCCGTTAATTCCAACAACTTCGGATCTGTGATTTGAATAACCATTCCTTTTGTCGATGCTGATTTTTGAGGAACACTGCTAATAATTTCAATGTCAAATTCTTCAATTTTTTCCTCATCAACAACGTTCAGAATTTTCGCAGGACCTTCTTTCACCTCATGGGATAATGCGACAGGAAAGGTCTCTTCATATTTTTCATGATTAACCTCTTTCTCCAATTTTCCAAAAATCCCAAAATCCGTATTTCTTGTGATGTTACCAATTCTTTTTTCTTGTGTTTGAAAGGAAGCTTGCTTTTCTCCTGGCAAACCATTATCTCCCTTTTCAATGGATGTTACAGATGAATGAATAATGGAACCTTGTTTGATATCAATCGGTTTTTTTGTATCCATATCCGAAATAACATGCCCTAAAGCACCGTATCTGCCTGTTTCTGGATCATAAAATGTCATGGTTCCAATTCCAGCAGCTGTATCTCTGATATATAAGCCAATTTTATACGCATTTTCTTTCTTATCAAAAATTGGCTGTAAGTTCGTTTCAATAAATTCATTTCCGCGTTTCAGTTTAACTTGCAGTTTTTTGTTTTCTTTGCCACTATGATCCACAATTGGTTTAATATCTGTCATATGATTGATTTTTTGTCCGTTTATTTCAACAATTGTATCGCCAACATTTATTTTAGCAGCTTCCCCCGGAGATTTTGCTCCTTCTGATGCTTTTACCTGATGGTGGCCAACAACCAGAACTCCTTTTGTCTCTAACTGCACTCCGATGGATTGTCCACCTGGCACTACTCTTACATCTTCTAAACGTTGATATTGTTCTTTATCTTTTTCATCCTCATTATTTGTACTTTCTTCATTATTAAAAAAAGGAATGATTGGATGGTCATGAAATACCTCTTTATACCCTTGCATGGAAGTTTCTGCGTGGATAAAGGAAGGGGAAATAAAAAACAACATAAAAATTAGCGATAAGAGCGAACTAATTCTATATATCCACTGGCTCTTACTTGGTCTGCTCATAAATCGTCTCCTCCTCTTACAAAAAATATTTTCTTTCTGTACATATACTTTTTGCAGTTGGAGGGCAGTTTAAACTGGAACAACCTATGTGATATGTGTATCTTTTCCTCTAAAAATTTGGATAAACGTATGTATAGTGTGTTGTTCTTCAGATGCAAAAGGACATGTGATTGACGGAAATTGTAAGTATAGGAAAAAGAAAAAAACCGGTACATTTATTGTCCGATTTTTTTACGTTTTTATCCCTTTAATTTGATTTTTTAAAACGGTCTGCTAAGGCTAACATTTCCTTCGCATGATCTTTTGCAGTAGCCGTTAATTTTGTTCCGGTAATCATCCTGCTTAATTCTTCAATAAGTTCTTTATCATTTAATTCAATAACAGACGTAAAAGTGCGGTTTTCCTTTTCTTTTTTCTGGATGAATTTATGTGTATCCGCCATTGCAGCAACTTGCGGAAGATGTGTAATACATAATACTTGTGATTCAATCGAAATCTCCTGAATTTTTTCAGCAATTGCCTGCGCAACTCTTCCGCTAACACCTGTATCCACTTCATCAAAAATAACACTTGTGATGCCTTGATGTTTGGAGAAAATCTTCTTTAAAGCAAGCATAATTCGTGATAACTCCCCACCTGACGCAATCTTTGTAAGGTCTTTTAACGGTTCACCTACATTGGTTGAAATGCGGAATAGTATTTTATCATAGCCATTTAATTTTAGTTTTCGTTGTGCAGAATCCTCAAAATCGATGGAAAAAGTGGTTTTTTCCAAATAAAGGTCTTTTAATTCCCGGTAAATATCCTTTGTTAGATGTTCAGCTGCCTGTTTTCTTAAATGATGAAGCTGATCTGCTTCCAACAAAGCATCCTTTTCCAGCTCATCGATTTCAGTTACCAGTGTATTTAAATGGGATTCCCTATTGGTAATCTGTTCCATTTCTTCTTCGACACGGCCTAAGTAGTCTAACATTTCTTCAACAGTTGGACCATATTTACGTTTTAATCGATTTAATTCATCGATTCGCTGTTCAATTTCATTTAACCGTTCTGGATTGTATTGTAGCTGATCAAGATAATTACGCATATCATAAGTAATTTCCTCCAGCATATAATAATGATTAGATATACTATCTAATTTTTCAGCGATAAAGGGATCTAAATCTGCCCCATCCTGTAATGACTGCTGTGCTTGACTAATTAAATCTAACCCATGCTGCTCCCCATATAAAGCAAAATACGCATCCGAAAGGGATTGATGCAGTTTTTCGTAGTTAGACAGTTGATTACGTTCTTCTTCCAGATCCCTATCTTCATTAGGGATAAGCTGTGCCTCAGTTAACTCCTGCTGTTGGAATTGGAGTAAATCAAGACGCTGTGCCATTTCCTGTTCATTGTCATTTAGACTGCGGTATTTCTTTTTCAAATTTTCCAGACGATAATAAATTTCCTGATAATCCTTTTTAGCTTCTTTCATCACGTCTCCGAGATAAAGATCTAAAAAGTCAATATGCTGCTCATTATCCATCAACGATTGTGTTTCATGCTGACTATGAATATCAATCAATGTCTTTCCGAATTCCCTGAGAATAGCCAATGTCACCAATTTACTATTTACACGACAAATGCTTTTTCCAGAAGAAGTTATTGTTCTTTGGAGTACAATTTGCTCATCACTAATTTCAATCCCATATGCTTTGCCTACTCGGTAAATTGGATGTTTTTCGTGATCGATGAAAAACAGTCCCTCAATCTCTGCTTTATTCGATCCATGTCGAACAAAGTCAACAGATCCTCTTGCTCCAGCTAACAATTGGATCGCATCAATAATAATGGATTTTCCTGCACCTGTTTCCCCAGTCAGCACTGTAAGTCCTTCTTGAAAGCTTAAGGACAATTCCTCAATAATCGCAAAGTTTTTTATCGATAATTCTGTTAACATGCTTACTCACCCCGATTAAATATTTTAAAGCATTCCAATTAATCGATTTTTAATATCTTCCGCATGTTCAGGTGTCCTGCATATAATTAAGCAAGTATCATCACCGCAGATCGTTCCCATTATCTCTTCCCAATCCAAGTTATCAATCAAGACGCCAACAGCATGGGCATTACCAGGGAGTGTTTTCAAAATAATAAAATGGCTTGCATTTTCAATTTTGACAAATGTATCCACAATTAACCGCTGCAGTTTTTGCAGTGGATTAAACCGTTGATCAGCTGGCAGGCTATATTTATACTGACCTGTATTTGTTGGAACCTTTACCAATTGTAATTCCTTAATATCTCGTGATACAGTTGCCTGTGTAACGTTATAGCCAAGATTTTTCAATGAATCAACAAGCTCATCCTGTGTTTCAATGATATTTTCTGTAATCAGTTCACGAATTTTAATATGACGTTGTATTTTACTCATGTACAAGCCCTCCTTTATCGTAATGCTGTCAAAAATTATGGGGTCAATGCCTGTTGCGCTTCCCTAACAACTTCTTCTAAGTCCATGTTCTTCGGCGTTTCTTGATTTTCGCACCTAAAATGCGCCAAAAATTCAATGTTTCCTTCTGTTCCTTTAATAGGTGAATAAGTTATGTCCACTAAAGTAAAGAATGCATCTGCAGCATAATTAACGACTTTCTCCAAAACCTCCAGATGAATTGCTGAATCTCTTACGATTCCTTTTTCACCAACCTGATCTCTAAACGCTTCAAATTGAGGCTTTATTAATGCAATCACATCATTTTTTTCATGCAGCAAGGTAGCAAGGACAGGGAAAATATGCTTTAAAGAAATGAAAGATACATCAATAGAAGCCACTTCAGGCAGACCGTACCCGAGCATATCTGGTGTAACATGTCTGAAGTTTGTCCGCTCCATCTCAATTACTCTTGGATCGTTACGGAGTTTCCAATCTAATTGATTATAACCGACATCAATCGCATAGCATTTTTCAGCACCATTTTTTAAAGCACAATCTGTAAAACCACCTGTGGATGAGCCGATATCCATAAAGATTTTACCTGAAACATGAATTGAAAATAATTGAAGTGCTTTTTCAAGCTTATATCCGCCACGACCTACATATTTTAATTGTTTGTCTTTGATTCGAAGCGGCTTCTCAACAGGAATAAGACTTCCAGGCTTGTCAATACGTTCTTCCCCTGAATAAACCAGTCCCGCCATCACAGCTCGTTTTGCTTTCTCTATATCTTCCACTAGTTCTCGTTCCACTAATAGCTCAGCAATTCTTTTCTTTTTTTTCATAAACTTTTTCCTTTACTTATTTAATTCATGAAGATCCTATTTAGTGGTCTCTTTCACTAAAATAATCCGTCAATGCCTTCAAAAGAGAGTCTTCTGCATCAGCTAATTTTAAGTTCTCATACGCTTTTTGAACATATTTTTCTTTTTGAGCAATGGCTCCATCCAATCCTAATAATTTCGGATATGTGCTTTTTTCATTTAGTTCATCACTGCCTACTCGCTTGCCCAGTTTTTCTTCCTCACCGGAAACATCGAGAATATCATCCTGAACTTGAAAAATAAGTCCTAAATAATACGCGTACTTCTCTAAATAATGTAATTGTTTATCTGTAGCATTTGCTAAATAAGCCCCTGCAAATATGGCAAATCGGATAAGCTCTCCTGTTTTTAACGTATGAATTTCTTCCATTTCTTCTAAAGAAACAGATTGTTTTTCCGCTTCCATATCAAGAATTTGTCCACCAACCATCCCTTTAGGGCCGCTGCATGCCGTCAACTCTTTCGTAAGTGTCACCTTTTCATCTGGAGTAAGCGAAGGATCATTCAAAATCAATTCAAAGCTGTATGTTAATAGTGCGTCACCTGCAAGAATCGCTGTTGCTTCATCAAATTTTTTATGATTCGTTAACATACCCCGGCGGTAGTCATCATTATCCATTGCCGGCAAATCATCATGAATGAGAGAATAGGTATGTATCATCTCAAGAGCAACAGCTGATGACATTGCTTTTTGAACATCTTCACTGTATACTTCATAGCTTGCAAATAATAAAATAGGACGTAACCTTTTTCCTCCTGCGTCTAAAGAGTACAGCATAGACTCTTTGAGATTGCCCGGTATCTCAAGCTTATTAAAGTAGCTCTTATATGCTTTTTGCAGTTCTTCCCGATAATACTCCAGATAAGCTTGCAATCGTTTATGCATAATTTTATTTGTCCTCCTCTACATCAAACGGCTCTAATTCACCCTGTTCATTTAAAATATGCACCATTTTTTCCTGTACATTTGTTAGTTTTTCATTACATAATTTAGAAAGCTTCATGCCATCATGATAATATTCAATCGCTTGTTCCAGTGGAACATCGCCCTCTTCAAGCTTGTTTACAATAACTTCCAGCTTCTCCATTGCTTGCTCAAAACTTAATTCATCATAATTCTTCTCTTCCGTCATGCTGCTCTACCTCCTTTAGTTTTTGTACATTTGTTTGGATGTATCCATCTTTCAATCGTACGTCCATGGTTTCTCCCTCACGTACATCCTTGATGGATTTAACAACATCACCATTCGAGTTGTAGCTGATTCCGTAACCGCGAGCCATAATAGCAAGCGGGTTAACCAATGTTAATTTATTGATAGAAGCTTGTAACTCATTTTCTGATTTTGTAAACATCTGTTTCATAGACCTGTTTAACTCTGACAATAATTTATTATTTTTTTCAGCTGCCATTTTTATTTCCTGCTCTGGATGCTGTGTATCCAATCTCTGTTTTAAATGTGTATAACGAATTTGCTTCTGTTCTATTCTTGATTTTAAGGACTTATTTAATGTATCCAACATATTATCCAGCTCTTGCTCTTTTTGAGCAATCAATTGTTTTGGATATTTAAATGCATACGTTTGGCTTAAAGATTCTAAACGTTTCATATGCATTTGTATGTCTGTACGCATGAATTGTGTCAACCGCTGCTTTAAATAGGAAACTTTATCAAGCTGCTCTGCCTGAGAAGGAACAGCTAATTCAGCAGCACCTGTTGGTGTAGGAGCACGTAAGTCAGATACAAAATCAGCAATGGTTGTATCTGTCTCATGTCCTACTGCAGAAATAATAGGAATATCCGACGCATAAATTGCTCTTGCTACAGCTTCCTCATTAAAGCTCCATAATTCCTCAATAGAACCTCCACCGCGACCAACAATTAAAACATCATACGTATCTGGAAATGCATTTGCATATTGAATTTTTTTGACAATGGAATCGACAGCCTGTGGTCCTTGTACAGAGACAGGCAGAACCGTAATTTTTACGGCAGGTGACCTTCTTTCAATCGTTGTTACAATATCACGAACAGCCGCCCCTGTTGGTGAGGTGATGACGCCGACATGATTCGGATATGCAGGGATTTCCTTTTTTTGTTCATCAAGAAACAAGCCTTCTGTTTGCAATTTTTCTTTCAATTGCTCAAAAGCTTGATACAATGCGCCGATGCCATCTGGTTCCATTTCACGAATATAGAGCTGATATTGCCCATTTGCCTCGTACACACTTACTTCTCCGCGAATAAGTACACTCATTCCATTTTCCGGGCGAAATAAAAGCTTGCTGTTATTAGAAGAAAACATCACTGCTTGAATACGGGCATTATCATCTTTTATAGTCATATACATATGTCCGCGGCTATGGTGTTTAAAATTAGATATTTCCCCGCGCAGCCAAACCTGCCGTAAATGAGGGTCTGTGTCTATCTTACGTTTCACATACCTGGTCAGTGCAGTAACTGTTAGATAATTGTCTTTCACTTTTCAGACAATCCTTTTGCAGCTTTAATTGTATTTTTTAAAAGCATTGTAATCGTCATCGGGCCAACACCACGGGGAACAGGTGTAATATAAGACGCTTTTTCCTTCGCGCTTTCAAAGTCCACGTCGCCTGTCAGCTTTCCATTATCCATGCGGTTGATCCCAACATCAATAACAACTGCTCCTTCTTTCACATAACTTCCATCAACAGCATGCTGCCTGCCCATTGCAACCACTAGAATATCTGCCTCAGAAGCCATTTCACGGAGATTTTTGGTACGGGAATGGCAATATGTAACTGTTGCATTTCTTTCTAATAGTAATAATCCCATTGGCTTCCCGACAATATTACTACGCCCAATAATTACTGCATGCTTTCCTTCAATGTCAATATTTTTAGATTCAAGCATCGTGAGAATCCCAAATGGAGTACATGGTAAAAAGGTTTCTTCTCCATTTACAAGCTTTCCAATATTAATGGGATGAAAACCATCTACATCTTTTAAAGGTGTAATCGCATGGATAACCTTCTGTTCATCAATATGATCAGGTAATGGTAATTGTACAAGAATGCCATGTACATGTTTATCATTATTTTGGTTTTCAATAACCTGTAATAATTCTTCCTCAGATACTGATCCGGGAAGTTCAATCAAATCAGACGAAATACCAGTTACAGCACAAGCTTTTTCTTTCCCTTTTACATAAGATTTTGAGGCAGGGTTGTCTCCTACTAAAATTACCGTTAAATGAGGATGGATGTCCTTCTGCTTTAACAGCTCTACTTCTTGTTTCATTTCTTCTTTCAATTGATCAGATAATTCTCTTCCGTTTAACAATTCTGCGGTCATGTTCGTTCTCCCCCTTAAGAAATAACCTTTGATAATACACCGTTAATAAATTTACCGGACTGTTCGTCTCCAAATGTATGTGCCAGCTCTACTGCTTCATTAATTGATACATTTGGTGGAATGTCCTCCATGTATAATAATTCATAAACAGCAAGTCTTAAAATGGTACGTTCTACTGCTGCAATGCGGTCGAGTGACCAATTCTCAAGGTTCTCTGCTATTTTTAAGTCAATGGTTTCTTTATAAGTAATTACTCCTTCAATCAGCATGGATAAGAATACATCTTTCCGCTCTTCTTCTTTCAGAGATTCCATCGCTAAGCTTACTTCCTCTTCATTCATATCTAACTGAAAAAGTGTTTGAAATGCTTTTTCTCTGGCTTTATGTCGGTTCATCACGCAGCTCCTTCTACATTCTTTCATTTACTGTTAAAATCATAACACGTTTTCCTTATTTTTGGCTAGGATACAGTATGCCCGCTTTTTTGTGAAGAAAACTTAGCATTCACTTATCTTTTGCTGGTATAAGAATATGCTAATTCTGATATTCCTTTAAATCAATCGTTTTCTTTATCTTTTCTATTACGTACATAGAAAAACACAGGCTATGGCCTGTGTTTTTCATTGCATATCAAGATGTATATTCATACATGTGGCTTTATCTCCAATTTGAAATTTTTAAGGCATGAGTTTTTGTTTAAAGCATTTATACAATTTCCTGATTTTCCATTTGGATACCTGCTACATGAACATTTACTTCTTCAACCTGAATAGATGTCATCGTATGGACATTTTGCTTAATGTTTGTTTGCAGTTTTGCCGCAACTTCTGGAATTGATTTTCCAAACGTAAGTATGACATAAATATCAATAATAGCACCATTATCCGTCAGTTCAACACGTACGCCTTTGCCATGTGACTTCCTGCCAAATTTTTCAGCAACACCTGTTGCAAAACTGCCATGCATCGATTTTACTCCATCTACTTCTGTTGCAGCGAATCCTGCAATAACCTCAAGGACTTCCGGTACAATCTGTACACTGCCTAAGCTGTCATCCTCAAGAATATCTAATAATTGTTGATCACTCATTGCCCTCACTCCTTATTCGCTATCCTCATCTTCCTTTTCCTCGATGATTGGATATTCAGTTAAGAAATTTGTATTGAAGTCTCCCTCTTTAAACACAGGGTGACTCATAATTTGATATTGAAATGGGATAGTTGTGTGCACCCCTTCAACAACAAACTCTTCTAATGCACGCCTCATACGCTCTACTGCCTCATTTCTTGTTGAAGCATAGACGATAAGCTTAGCGATCATGGAATCATAGTATGGCGGAATTCTATATCCGCTATAGGCACCAGAGTCCACCCGGACTCCTAATCCACCAGGTGGCAAGTACATTTCAATTTCTCCTGCAGAAGGCATGAAATCCTTATATGGATCTTCTGCATTGATACGACACTCAATGGCATGCCCTTCAAATGTAATATCTGCTTGCGTAAATGCAAGCTCTCTGCCGTCAGCAATACGAATTTGTTCTTTAATTAAATCTACTCCAGTAACCATTTCTGTTACGGGGTGCTCTACTTGAATACGGGTGTTCATTTCCATAAAGTAAAATTCATTCGATTGTCTGTCAAAAATGTATTCAATTGTTCCTGCACCAACATAATCTACTGCCTGAGCTGCTTTTACAGAAGCTTCTCCCATCCGTTCTCTGAGTGTTTCATTAATTGCAGGTGATGGAGATTCCTCCACCAGCTTTTGCAAACGGCGTTGAATCGAGCAGTCCCTTTCGCCAAGATGCACGACATTTCCATGTGTATCAGCCAGGACTTGAATTTCCACATGTCTAAAATCTTCAATATATTTTTCGATATAGACGCCCGGATTACCAAAAGCCGTTTCCGCTTCTTTTTGCGTTAACTCCATTCCTTTCATCAATTCCTCTTCAGATCGGGCTACGCGAATTCCTTTACCACCGCCGCCAGCAGTCGCTTTAATAATTACAGGATACCCTATTTCAGCAGCGATTTCTTTTGCATGTTCTGCACCTTCCACAATCCCTTCTGAACCTGGAACAACAGGAACATCCGCAGATTTCATTGTTTCTTTGGCAACATCCTTAATTCCCATTTTTTGAATAGCTTCTGGCGTTGGACCGACGAACGTCACATTGCATGCTCTGCAGATCTCCGCAAAGTCAGCATTTTCTGCCAAGAATCCATATCCTGGGTGTATCGCATCAACCTCTGTCGACAACGCAACACTCATAATATTAGTTATATTTAAATAGCTATCTTTACTTAATTTGGGACCGACACAATATGCTTCATCCGCTAACTCCACATGTAATGACTCCTGGTCTGCTTCAGAATATATTGCGACTGTCTCTATGCCCATCTCTTTACAGGCCCGGATAATTCGGACAGCTATTTCTCCACGATTGGCAACTAATAGCTTTTTAATCAATTATTCCATCCCCTTACTTCTTCTTTACTCTAAATAATGGCTGACCATATTCTACAAGCTCACCATTTTCAACTAAAACTTCCACAATCTCTCCATTAGTTTCAGCTTCAATTTCATTAAATAGTTTCATTGCTTCTACAATACATACCACTGTACTGCTATCCACTGTGCTTCCTTTTGTCACAAAAGGATCGCTGTCCGGAGAAGAAGAAGCATAAAACGTTCCAACCATTGGGGAAACAATTTCATAATCATAGTCCGCTGAAGCTTGTGATGTTTCTTCCGGCTTCACTTCTGTTTGAGCACTTGTTTCAGACTGTGACTCTTGCATTACCGGAGCTTGACGTTCTGCTGATACTTGAGGCTGTGTTTGAACGGTAGTAGAGCCTGTATTTTTTTTCATAGCTATCATTGCACCGTTTGCCTCATAAGAAAATTCCGTTAATGATGATTTATCGACCATTTGAATAATTTCTCTAATTTCATCTACTTGTAACATGTTGGCACTCCTCATTTCAATTAAAATCTTTTTCTGTTTCATGTTGGCTATTTTATTACCTTCTAATATATTACGATAAAATGAACAAAAACTTCAAGTCTACCGTAAAACGTATTTTAAGATGGTAAGATTCATTAGCCTTTCATCTTTATTATAACAGTTAATGCCTGTGGATGTTGGTATAAAACGCTACTTTATTCAGTGGGAGTTTTCGACGCACAACTCTTTACGGTGGGACGAGTAATCTTAGGCTCCAGGACGTCGCGAACTTAGTCTGCTGCTTTTCTCCCACTGAATTAGCCTGAGTGATTCAGGAGGTTAGCTCACCTGATCTCCCTCCTGAATAAATGTATTCTCCCATTTTATTTGGAGGCGGGAGTTTTACGGGCGGTTCTCCGTGATAAACTATTTTTTACATTCGTAAAGCCAGCAGCTCGAAAATGGGCTGCTGGCTTGTTATTTACTCTTCCGTTCCCTCTGTTTCTGCTGGTTCTTCTGCCTCTTCTGTTTCTGTTGGTTCTTCTGTTCCTTCTATTCCTTCTGTTTCTGTTGGTTCTGAGGTTTCTGTAGTTGGTTGAAAATTAACTTCTGCTTTGACATCTTCTCCAAATTCATCACGGGCCATCTGCATAATATTCGCTGCTTCTGTTACAGGTAATTCCTCCGTTTTTACATGGATATGGACTTTTCCATCGTTGGAACGGACTAGCACGTCTTCGTATTCTGTAGCTGCCAAGAGTTGTTCCTGTAGAATGGTTTCTTTGCTCGCTAATTCCTCTAAACTATCAATTTCCTGCAATGCTTCATCCTTTTCAGTTGCTGATGCATTTGCTGAAGCAACTACATCCGTTAACTGGCTTTTTTTCCGGCTGCGTTCATCTTGAATTTCCATACGAATGGTTGTAAATAATTCATCACTATCTACGTTTTCGATATTCTCGACTTCAATTCCTTCTTCCGATTGTGTTGCAGGTACCGCTTCTTCTGTAGTTGCTTCTTGTCCATCATCTACAAATGCTAAATCATTCCCACCTGCGGAAAAGATGTAATAAACACTTAAAACAACCATTAAGCTTAACATTGTGAGTAACCATACTGTTTGTTTTTTTAACATACATTCTACCTCCTTAATTTTTAGGCATCACTGAAATTTTATGTGAAGGGACATCTAGTACCCTGGATACCGCTTCAATCACTTGACTTTTCATCGACTGACTTTCCATCCCCCCTGCAACAATGAATACGCCCCGTACTTCTGGCTGTTTTGTTTGTACAAGTAAAGGTGTTTCCTGATCTCCTTGACGGTAAAGTACAACCTGATGATCATCCGTCTGATCTTCGACTGTTCTGGATCCCCCATTTCGATCTGTTTCATCCGTCGTCTGTTGTCCCGTTGTTCTATTTTTTTCATAGACATGCTCACTGGTTGCTTCTAAATTAATCATTACTTCTGTGTCTGAAACACCATCCATCTGGTTTAGCATGCTGGCTAGGTGCTCCCCCAGCTCATCCTCCAATTCTTTTATCTCGTCCCCTGTAGGTTCTGATGCTGTTTCTTCTGTAATTTCCATCTGAGAATCATCATAAGGAACAGGCTGGACCTCCTCTTCTGGTTTTAAAACATTACTAATAATCATAAATAGGATTCCCACCAGACCTAAAATGACGATAAATCCTATTTTTTTAGACGGCTGTTTTTGTTCTTTACCTGAAGCATGTTCGCTATCCGTGGTCTGTTTTAAAAAGTGAGTCAGTTTATTTTTCAAAATCCCTCTCCTTCCCAATAGACCGTTATTTCTTTATCCTCAATTTCCCAAAGTTCTCTTAAACTGGCCTCCATCTCTTGTAACAACTCTTCTGAATGCTCTTCCTCCTCATTGCCCCATTCAATAACAACATCTTCAACCGTGTTCATCGCTCCTTCCCCTGGTTCTGATTCTGTTATATAAACAATGACCTCTGTTAACTCCTCGTAGGATACGGAGTCCACTACAGAGAATTGGAAATCAATGGAGACAATCTCCGCGTCAAATTCTTCTTTCAATGAATCTGCCGCTATATTTTCCAATTCAATAGCCATTTGTTCTAAAATATATGCATCTTGTCCACTTTCTATTTCTTTTTTTTCTAAATCTATTTGATTTTCTATCGACGGTTGTCCTTGAAACTGACTCTCAATTTTATTCATCGAGCTTGATATGGCTGTATTTATGTCCGTATTAAATAAATAAAAAACAGGCTGAAGTAGAATCAAAATTAAGATTAAACTAGTCGCTAACCGCACATATTTTTGCAGATGATTTGCTGGAATGAGCAAATCAATCACGGAAGCCAGAATAATAAATAAAATGATCTGTGTAACCCAATCTGTAAATATTTCGATTCTCATCAACCCCCTATCTTAGTAAAACGGTTAAATTACTTGCTGCAATGATAATGACAATCCCTAAAAAGAACATAAGAGATACAGCCAATAGACAGGCTAAAATAAATAGGATATACGTACTTACTGTATTTAAGCATTGTACAATTGGTCCCCCGCCAAGCGGTTGTAATATCGCCGCTGCCAGTTTATAAATAATCGCAATCACGCCTACTTTTAAAGCTGGAAAGGCGACAATAAATAATATGATAAAGAGACCAATCATCCCTACAGCATTTTTTAAAATAAGAGACGCACTAAGAATGGTATCCGCAGCATCAGTAAAGGTTCTCCCTAATACCGGTATAAAATTTCCTGTTACAAATTTAGCTGTCTTCATCGCTACTCCGTCTTGAACCGCTGTCGCCGTACCTTGAACAGAAATAACTCCTAAGAAAATAGTTAAGAAAACACCAAGACTGCCAACAGCAACATTTCTAAAAAGATTAGCTAAATGTGTTACTTTAAAATGACTATTTAAACTGCTGATAATAATCAACATAGCTGAGAGGAACAATAAAGGTAAGACAAATGCTGAGATAAACACACCACTAAAATGAATAAAAAATATAATAATCGGATGAAAAAAAGAGACAGAGATTACATTTCCAAAGCTCGCCATCATCCCCAGTACGAGAGGCAGAAGTGCAATCATAAAACTTTGCATCGTATCAATCGCCTCTTTTGTATAGGAGGTCGCCAGATAAAAACTATTCAATACAATAAATAATAAGACTAAAAATACAACAAAATAAGCAACCTTACTAACCGTTGTCTGTTCAAATGCAGATTGAATCGACTGGAGAACAACCGCAAATAGTGTCAGCATCAAAAGCGTTCCTAAAAGCTTTCCATTGATAATCAGCTCATGTAAAAGATAGCGTAAAAAGTGCATTAAAATATCTTGAATCGAGAAACTATCTCCATTTTTTATCCATTCATATATACTGATTTTTTGTAAATCAGGTAGGTTATCACCATATTCCATGATTAGCTGATCCCAATAAGATTGAATTTCATCTAACGAAATTTCATCTAACAATGTATTTTGAAGCTTTTCCTCCTCCTCAACTGTAATCGGAGCATCCTCATCCTCAGCTTGAACAACAATTGAATCTCCTTGGATAACAACAAAGGCAATCAACAACATGTATATCATCCGGAGTAACTTGGCAGGTCTTCTAGACAATCTGGATACTCCCTTTCCTGGTGGTGGTATTAGAAAGTATTAAATTTGACATGAATATTTTATCGCAGTGTAACTGGCTGGGACTGGGGCTGCGATTACTCGCCCCATCGAAGAACTTTTGCGATTACTCGCCCCACCGAAAACCATTGCGATTACTCGTCCCATTGTAAAGAGTAGTGTGTCGAAAAACCCCCACTGAAGGAAGTTTCACTTTATATAAACGACTTCGGGTACTACTTCAGACTCTACTTAAACTGAGCTCCAAGGAATGAGTAATCGTAATCCTTAAGCAAGTGCGCTACACGTTTCATTTCTGTCTTTTCTTTCTCACCGGTTAAACATTAGGGATAAAACCAATAATCGCTTCAATTACCGCTGTAATAATAGGAACAGCAAGTAGTAAAATAAATATTTTTCCTGCTAATTCAATATATTTGGACACAGAGTTAAGACCAGCATCCTTGGTCAGATGTGCACCAATTTCTGCAATATAGGAAATACCAATAATTTTTAAAATGGTCGTCAAATAAAGTCCCTGTACATTTGCTTGATCTCCTAGCCTCTGAATCGTTTCAAATATTAATTGGACTTGCTGAATAATCGAGAAAAAGATAACAATTCCCGTAATAAGAATGATAAAAAAAGCAATAGAAGCATGGACTTCTTTTAGAAGGATATATAATATGCTTGCTAATACACCTAAAACCGTAATCTGGAGAATATCCATATCTAATCCCCTTAAAATAGAAATACAGATCTAATTTGTTGAAATAAATCAGAGAGCCCATTAACCACAATAAGTAAAACAATTATAAAACCAATTAACGTGGCAAATTGGGCGATTTCTTCCTTGCCCATTTGTTTTAAAATTGTATGGATAAGCGCAACAATAATGCCTATACCAGCAATCTGAAATAGAATTAATGCATCCACAAACATGTCCTTGCCCCTTCCCTCATGCCGCCATTATCTTTACATAAACAAAAGTGCCAAAAAAATACCACACAGTAATCCCAACACATTTGACAACTTTCCGTACGTTTGAAAGCGTTCTGTGGCATTTTTCCATTGCTCTTCTAGATAAAGATTCGTTAATTTTAAGTGTTTTTGTTGTTGCTCAATATCATGCTGGCCAAGCGTTCTTCCAAATTGAATCAATATTTCCTGCTCACTTTTTTGCAGCGAAGATTGTCCAATTAATCTTTGTGTACACACTTCCCATATATCATCAAAAACTTTTTCTTTATTCTTTAGCTCCTCTGCAAGCTCTTGATAAAATATCGCGATGGGACCTCTTAATTTTTTACTAATTATTTGAAAGGCTTCTTGTAATGGAACCTGGCTATAAACCATTTCCGCCTCTAAAATCTGAAGCGATTGTAATAGTAATTGAATATGCTTTGGACGTTGTTTTAATGCTCTTCCCCATTCCCATCCAAGTATGGTAGACATACTAATTAAAAGCAGCACGCCAATCCACTTCAACTTCACCACCTCTTTGCTTAAGACTCATTTTTTTCCCTTCACTATCAAAAGCATCGATCAGTTTACCTATTTTTCTTCCTTGCCCAAGGAGTAAAAATCGCTCAAAAATAGATTCCTGCAATATTTTTTGGATGGATAGACGGCGGTATAAATCAGCTATACTTCCTGCATGCAACGTGCAAATAACTTTTACTCCTGCCTGCGATGCCTCTATAATCGCTTCTACATCCTTCTCCGTTCCGATTTCATCAACGATTAAAATATCAGGAGATAACGTACGAATCGCCATCATCATCCCTTCTGCTTTTGGACAAGCATCTAAAACATCTGTTCTTACCCCTATATCATGTTGTGGAACGCCTCGAATAGATGCCGCTATTTCTGAACGCTCATCCACAATCGTTACCTTTTTAGAACGGCTCGTATTAGTCTCGCTAGCTATTTGCCTGCAAATATCTCGTATCATCGTTGTTTTTCCAGATTGCGGAGCTCCAAGAATCATAGTATGATGATACGCTCCATCATAGATATAAGGCATTAGTATATCTGCACAACCTTTTTTTTGCTTGGCAATCCGAATATTGAAAAAGGATACAGGTTGAATCGCTTTTACTTTTTTATCCGCAGTGATAATTCCTCCTGCAATTCCGACACGGTGGCCGCCTTCAATCGTTATAAATCCATTACGCAATTCTTCTTCCATTCGATATAATGAATATTCACTCAGCTGATTCAGGATATAAATAACTTCCTTTTTATCCGGTAATGGCTCGTCCAGCCAGCATATAGAGGAATCAAAAATAAATTCTATTTTTTGATGAATACGTACTCGAATTTCTTGGAGCTGTGGCCAACGATAACCTACTAAATCTTCTATTCGTCCTTGAAAAGATGGTGGGAAAAGCCGCAAAATTTCATTCATCGTAAAACCCCGCTTTTAAAAAATACAATTAGCTTGTTTTACTTAGAGATATATGATTTTAAAATGAAATTATGCCCTGAGGACTGTTTCTTTATGGGAGGGATATAAATTGAAACTTCATTCAGTGGGAGTTTTACCGGCGGTTCTCCGTGATATAATTTAAAAGTTGATAAAAAGGAGATAAAGTAAGGGATGGAAACGCTGCAATTTAATTTTTCTCATAAAAAAGCAGCCTGCTAAGATTAGCAAACTGCTTTTTTTACACTTTAAGAAAGCATAAGTGCAATGCTTTTGATGGGGCGAGTAATCGCAGCCCCAGCCTCAGCCCCAACTAAGGCATTCGCAAAAGGCCTGGCGAATGCCTAGTTTTCTTTATTAAAATTCATTATGCTCTGGAAACATATTTTCCGTCAGCTGTGTTAATTACAAGAACGTCACCTTCGTTAATAAAGAAAGGAACTTGTACAATATGTCCAGTTTCTAATGTTGCCGGTTTTGAACCACCGCTTGCTGTGTCACCTTTTATTCCAGGCTCTGTTTCTGTTACGGTAAGCTCAACATTATTTGGAAGGTCAACACCAATGATCTCTCCTTGATAGCTGACCACGGAAACTTCCATATTTTCTTTAATAAACTTTAACTGTTCTTTGATTTGGTTTGCAGGAATTTCAATTTGTTCATACGTCGATGTATCCATAAATGCATGCGCATCGCCAGAAGCATATAAATACTGCATTTTGTTATTTTCAATGTGTGCTTTCCCTACTTTTTCACCAGCACGAAACGTTTTTTCCTGAATGTTTCCATTACGTAAATTACGTAGCTTCGAACGTACAAATGCTGCTCCTTTTCCTGGTTTTACGTGCTGAAATTCAACAACTTGCCAAATATCATTGTCCACTTCAATGGTTAAACCTGTTTTAAATTCATTTACTGAAATCATCATTTTTCCTCCTGTACCCTTGGTTAATGTACTTCCTATTATAATTGGATTAATTCTTTGGGAGCAAATGTCAGCCGTTCATTACCCTCTTCTGTAATAACAATATCGTCTTCAATACGGCAACCGCCTAACCCTGGAACGTATATTCCAGGCTCTACCGTAACTACCATCCCAGGCTCTAATACTGCTTCAGAGCGGGTCGACAATCCAGGACTTTCATGTACTTCCATTCCTAATGCGTGACCTGTCGAATGCCCGAAACGATCACCAAATCCTTTTTCCGTAATATAATCTCTGGTTAAAGCATCTGCCTCTTTCCCAGTCATACCGGATTTCGTTCCTTTTACTCCACGAAGGTTCGCCTCTAATACTATATCATAAATTTCGCGTAACTCTACAGAAATTTCTCCAACAGCTACCGTTCTTGTGATATCAGAGCAATAACCATTATATAATGCACCATAATCCAGTGTCACAAGCTCGCCTTCCCCAATTTTTTTAGCGGATGCTACGCCATGTGGCAAAGCAGAGCGTAACCCGGAAGCTACAATCGTATCAAAGCTTGATGAAGTCGCACCCTGTCGACGCATAAAGAACTCTAATTCATTCGATATCTCAATTTCTGGTACCCCAGGCTCGATAAATGATTGAATATGTGCAAATGCATCATCAGCAATTTTCGCAGCTTTTTTCATAATCTCCAACTCATCAGGCTTTTTAATCATACGCAATGTTTCAATGATTCCTTCCACAGGAACTAATTCTTGAGAAAATTGACTTTGAAACGCTTCAAATTGACTATAAGTCGTATAGTTTTTCTCAAAAGCTAACCTTTTCACTCCAAGCTTGTCGAGTTGATTTGCAATTTCTTGATTCATCCCATGTTTATGTTCAATAATTTCAAATGCCGCTGCCTGCTCAGCAGCTTGTTCCGTATAACGAAAATCTGTAATAAATAAAGCTTTATCCGCTGTAATTAACGCCGTTCCAGCTGACCCGGTAAAATTAGTAATATAACGTCTGTTATATGGGCTATCAATAATCATGGCATCCACTTTGTTTTCGTCTAATGTTTCACGTAAGCGATCAATTTTCGTCAAAAGGCTTCATCCTCTCCAAAATCTCAAGTGTCATTAGTCATTTTATCATATATCGTTTCATTTGAATAACCCTAGGAAGATGCTAGCTTTTATTGATGATATCTTCGGTCTGCTTCGAATCCATATAATCATAGGAGATGGAATAGCCTATAAATGTTCCATATAATATGAATAAACATATCGTGGTTATCCAGGTATTTAGTGACCACTCCATGACAGCAGGGATATCACTAAATATCGGACGGAATAAAAGAAATAGAATTGTCCATAAAATAAAACCATATACTATCCCTACCCACATATACTTTATTTTTCTGAAAACCAAATAATATAGAAAAGCAACAAGCAAAGAAACTACTCCAGCCAGAATCGTTGTAAAAAGCACCCCCAACCATGTATCTGTCCATGCGTTCGACACCCAGGAAGTTAGCAGATATGACTTTGGATTAACCTCCAAAAAATTAAAGTAGTACATCGCGCTTGCAAGTAAGCTAAATAGAACTCCTCCGATAAAGCCCGTATACATTGATTTTTTTAACACAGATTCTTCATTATCATTTAGTTGTTGTTTTTTTGACATACGTCTCATTATCACACACCTCCACCTCTAGTATGACCAAATAGGGAAACTAGTATGATGAAATAATCTTTCTGAAAATCTGTGGGAATATTTTTCATGAAAGAGGGAATAAATAAGTAACAAGAGAGCAGTTATTGCTGGAGATGATGACTTCTACGTCCCCAAATGTTTTCAACAGAACAAAGTAGATACAGCGCTTTTAGACAGAACGAATAAATGTCGCTTCAGTAGAAGTCTCTTAACAGACGTACTCTAGCATAATATGGTAAAATAAAAGCATAAATAATGTGTGAGAAAGGAGGATTTCAATTGAGAAATAAAGCAGTATCTATTTTTGTTTATGTAATTATTGCTTTTGCGGCTTTCGGGTTATTTACACAGTTATTTGGTAATACAGCCGCATTTCTATCAAGATTATTGATTTCGATTGGAATAGGGGCAGCTATTTTTGGATTGGTTTATTTCTTTCTCATACGCAGGCAGCAACCATCCGGGCGGCAGCGAGATAATATGAAAAAATATAAGCAGGCTGTAAAGCAATCTAAATCTAAATATGGTCACCAGCAGGCTGTAAAGCGAACTGGGTCCAGTTCTCAAAAAGTAAGCCAAAAGAAAAGAAATCCTAAAAAAGCAAGTCATTTACGTGTCATTGAAGGAAACAAAGCGAAGAAAAAGAACCGTGTTTCATCTTAAAAGAGATTTTAATACGATAGATGCAGGAGCTTGGACATTGAGCTCCTTTTTCATTTCTCCTAAAATTTCATTTTCACTAAGAAAAAGTGCATTCAAATAGATCTTTTATTTGAATGCACTTTTTCTTCTAATTTATCTGTCACATTATCTTTTCTTATAGAACTAAGCCTAACCACTCCATGTACGTAAAAATTTCTCACTGGACTCTTTCCCTATTTGCCGAAGCTTTTCTCTGCTTTCCTCCGTAATATTAAAATTCATGGAGTTCTGTTCAGGAGTGGGAACAAAAATAATATGGTCTGCTTGATGTTTGGAAATATACCGATTATCATGTGCCTGTTTCATCGTTGCAAAAAGGGAAGGAAACATATGGAGAGCATTTCGAATTTCACGTGGTTCCAGAGATGAAGAAGGGTCTGTTAATCTTACCCCAATGATTGGACGTGTTTTCTTCTCCTCATCTTCTGAAAAAATCCATAAGGGAAAATTGCTGAGTAAGCCTCCGTCCACGATAACACTTTTTTCTTTATTTTTTCCTTGTATTCTTTTTGGCATAAAAAAATACGGAAACCCTGCACTCATACGAATAGCTGCTGCTACAGAGAACGTATCCGGATGTAACCCATAAACACGTTCCAAATCATCTGGAATAACAACCAATTTCCCTAAAGATAGATCACTGACTACAACCTTTAACGCGCCTGGTTTTAAATCACCAAATTGGTATATATTTTGCTTGGCCAGTACTTCTCTCAACCACGTTTCCAGTGTCTCTCCTTTATATAATCCTAATTGAAAATAGAGAAATAGCCACTTTGTCACCGGTAATAGCTTTGATAATAGTGGCTGATCAGCTAAATTTTGGACATCCAAAGATTTCATTAATTCTTTAATATCTTTACTGTGATAACCCGCAGCAAGGAGTCCTGCTATAATAGCACCAGCAGAAGTTCCAGCAGCACGCTCTACTTGTAAATTTTTCTCTTCCCAAGATTCTAATACGCCAACATAAGCAAACCCCTTCACTCCCCCGCCTGAAAACACAGCATCAATTTTCATCACATCGCTCCATCCCATTTAGGTGCTTATTGATTTATACGTTTCTTAGCTTGTTCATTATGCGTACTGGTTTAATCTGAGGATAGGGAAAAGGCTATTGTAATGGCTCTACTTATTAAGTCACTTAAGCAAATTAAATCTATACCATATGTAAAAAAAGAAATCAAAAAACCAGTCGTTCTTTGAACAACCGGCTATGCTTTATTTGCTT
Source organism: Oceanobacillus jeddahensis (assembly GCF_000750635.1). Lineage (GTDB taxonomy): Bacteria > Bacillota > Bacilli > Bacillales > Amphibacillaceae > Oceanobacillus > Oceanobacillus jeddahense. Next base: position 85,728 of record NZ_CCDM010000009.1, on the reverse strand, counting down.
CGCTTATTTTTTGTAACTCATTTCTCCGTTCTTCATCTTCCTTAAAATAAGCAACCACATCTGCTATTCTGTCAATGGAATTCCAGCTAAGATGATGCTCGATCCCCTCCACATCATTATATATATGTTCTTCATCTACTCCAATCAGCTCCAGAAAATCTTCTAACAGCTCGTGTCTGAAAACAAGTCGTTCACCGATCTTCTTACCCTTCGATGTTAATACAAATCCACGATACTTTTCATAATCTAAATAATTATCCTTGTCCAATTTCTGTACCATTTTTGTCACAGAGGAAGGATGCACTTCTAATGCTTCTGCAATGGATGATACTCTGGCGTATCCTTTAGCTTCTATTAAATTATAAATGATTTCAATGTAGTCTTCCATGCTTGGTGTAGGCATAAAAAAGCTCCTTTCTATGTTTTTTCATCAGGAAACATGAACACCTTTAATAAGAATATTAATTTTTTTTATCAAAGGAAACTTTTTTTCTATTTCAATAATAGCTGATTTTTCTATAAAACTCAAGTTATTGTCTTTTTCATGCATCCATTATTACAACTCTTTTGTTATCTAAGCAAATTAAAAAGAACAGAATTTAATTCTTTACTATACGTCTTAAGACGGAGCTTATTTCCTTCGTTGGATTGTTGTTCGGATTTTTGACAATTGCTACAATTATTTCAGAAAGAGGAGGGATAAGGTGGAGAAAATAATCGAAATTAACTATTTAAATAAAACCTACCGGAAAAGAAAATCAAAAAAAGTGATTCAAGCGGTCAAGGATGTTCATTTTAATGTATATAAAGGAGAAATACTTGGCCTACTTGGACCCAATGGAGCGGGAAAAACGACTACAATAAAATTAATCTGTGGTTTGTTATATCCGGATAGTGGTGAAATAAAGATAAAAGAAGTACCTAACACGGAGAAACGCTTAGAATCGTTACATCATATCAGCGCTGTACTAGAAGGAAATCGTAATTTATATTGGCGGCTTACCGTCAAAGAAAACCTGGAGTATTTTGCTGGAAACAGGGGCAAGTCAAGAAAGGAAGTCAAAGAGGAAATTGACGAATTACTGGAGATGTTCCGACTGAAAGATAAAGAAAATGAATTGGTAAATCGGCTTTCCCGCGGCATGCAGCAAAAATTAGCGATAGCCGTGGCAATGCTTGCTAATACAGAAGTAATGCTCTTAGATGAACCGACTCTGGGGCTGGATGTACAGACAGGATTAGAGGTTAGAGAGATATTAAAATCAATCGTTAAAAATTATCAGCGTACCATTATCATCAGCTCCCACGATATGGAAGTTATCCAGGATATTTGCGATCGCACCGTCATTATTAACCAAGGAACCGTCGTTATCGATCAGAGAGTGGACGAATTAATAAAATTATTTGAAGTGCGCTCTTACAAACTCACTTTAAATGAACCTTTGTCCCTTGAACAGCAGGAAGCAATTACAGCACGCTTTCCGACGAATGAATATGTGGAGGATCAAGCATACAGTTATCTTACTGTACAGCTGGAGAAAAGTGAAGATATTTATCAGATTTTTCAAGTATTGCAATTGAATCGTACGCCAATTGATTCGATTGACCGGAAAGCAATTCGATTTGATGAAGTATTTTTAAAAATTATAGAGGGAGACTGCCAACATGCAATGGATTAACCTGTTTCGTGCTAATCTGCGGAAAGAATACCTGGAGCTGAAACGTTATCTACCTAATACCATCGCTCTTGTTTTAACTTTTTACTTTATTTTTTTAGGATTATTTGGAGTCATTCATTTTTTTGGTGATCCGTCGACACAGGATGCAAATATTCAATTCGTGATTGTTAACTATATCTTCTGGTTTTTAGCACTTAGTGTCATTCAAATGTTTGGTTTTGAAATTGTAAATGAAGCAATTCGCGGTACGCTTGAACAATTATCGATGTCCCCAATGGGTATCTGGCGAATTTTAAGCACACGATTAATTGCCACTACGATTATTTACGGAATTATTATTTTTGCTTTGTTAGTTATTACCATGCTAACAGCAGGACAATGGCTTAATATTGATGTGTTATCTATTTTTCCAGTGTTTGTTTTAACCGTTTTCGGGATGTATGGTGTTGGATTGATGGTTGGAGGACTGGCCATTGTTTACAAACAAATTCAAGCTTTTTTACAGATCCTACAATTTCTATTGGCAGGGCTGACCTTTATTCCGCTTGCAGCATCTCCGTTCATGTATTTTCTGCCTTTTGTGATCGGCGTTGATTTAGTCAGAGATATTATGATTGATGGGCAAACATTGATGGATATTGGTTGGCTTCCGTTAGTACTTTTATTGATAAATGCTTCTGTTTATTTTATTGTCGGTCTTCTATTTTTTAAATACTGTGAACGCATAGCAATGAAAAAAGGATTGTTAGGACAATATTAATATATGACAAAAAGAGAACGGTACAGAACCGCTCTCTTTCTTATTTACAATCCACATTTCAATTGCGCTCCACAGCTGGTGCAAGTATTACAACCGCCGATATCTTCCACGCTTCCCTCTCGGCAAACTGGACACGTATCTCCTACCTCGGAACCAATCGTTACATTCGTTTTATCCAATTCCTGAATGGTGTCCATAAGGACAACCTTTTTATCTTCTTCCTCATCCGGGAATAATTCTGTCTGCTCCCCTGCTTGGTTATCTTCTGCTTTTAAGGTTAATACTTGAGAATCTCTGCTTCCATCCACATAGACTGTACCGCCTTTTGCACCGCCATTGTAAAGACGACGATATACGCTTTCTACTTGATCGACCGTATACCCTTTCGGTGCATTTACTGTTTTGGAAATGGAACTGTCTACCCAGCGCTGAATCACACATTGTGTATCAGCATGCGCTTCAGGGCTCAGATCCATTGCAGTAACAAACCAATCTGGTAAGTCTTTGTCTGCTGCTTCCGGATGTTCTTTTAAATATTCCTCAACAATATCTGCTTTTACTTCAATAAATTTGCCTAATCGTCCACTTCTATAATAAGAAAAGGAGAAGTACGGTTCAAGGCCTGTACTTACGCCAACCATTGTACCTGTGCTTCCGGTCGGAGCGACAGTCAACAAGTGTGAGTTGCGGATACCGTATTCTAACACGTCTTCACGGATATCTGCAGGCATTTTTTGCATATAACCTGTTTGGATAAAACGTTCACGCAATGTTTTGGTTTCCTCTTCTGTTTCACCAACTAAAAACGGGAAACTTCCTTTTTCTTTCGCTAACTCAATGGATGTGCGATAGGCAGTTGTTGCAATGATTTCAAACACTTGATCCACCAGATTATTTCCTTCTTCTGAACCGTAAGCTGTTTCGCAATAAATTAATAAATCATGCAGCCCCATCACGCCTAAACCGACACGTCTCTCACCTAAAGCCTGCTTTCTATTTTCAGCCAGGAAATATGGCGTTGCATCAATCACATTATCTTGCATCCGTACACCGGTCTCCACCGTATCTTTTAATTTTTCTACATTTACCGTTTTGGTCTTTTTATCTGCCATTTCCGCAAGGTTGACAGCAGCTAAATTACAAACAGAAAATGGTGCAAGCGGCTGTTCTCCACAAGGATTTGTCGCGACAACCTGTTGACCATACGCTTTTGCATTTGTCATGTCATTCGCATTATCAATAAAGAAAATACCCGGTTCTGCAGAATACGTAGCACAAATATTGATTAAGTTCCACAGCTCTTTTGCTTTGACTTTTCGGTAAACACGAACGCCATAGCCCATTTCTTCCCACTGACGGACATCTCCTATTTCATGCCACTGTGCATTATAAGCTTTCATTTCTTCTGCTGTATAATTTTCTACATCTGGAAAACGCAGCTCATAATAATCGTCTTTTTCTACTGCTTCCATAAATTCTTTTGTAATACAAACGGAGATATTAGCACCTGCCAGAAATTCTGGGTTATGGACGGAATAAGTCCCTCCATCACGCAATTTATCCGTTGCCTGCTTCATGGAAGCATCTGTAAACCCGCCTTGACCAGGTATAGCTTTGTAATTCACAATTCCTTGATATAAGTCAAATTCTGTTTCACTCAATGGAGTAAATTTCAGTTTCTCATTTGCCAGCTGCTTAATTTGTTCATCCTCGGTGTTTTCCATTAAATAACGTAAAATACGCGGATTTTGCATTTTAGAAATAATAAATTCAACAATATCCGGATGCGAATCAACAAGCATAATCATTTGTGCGCCGCGTCTGGAACCGCCCTGTTCAACCAAATTTGTCAGCTTAGCGATATCATCCAGCCACGAAACACTGCCTGAAGATTTTCCGTTCACTCCTCTGGCTAATGCATTACGCGGTCTTAATGTAGAACCATTCGTACCGACACCACCGCCTCGTGACATAATCTCCATCACCTGTTTACGGTGATCCGATATCCCTTCTCTTGAATCCTGTACAAACGGCATCACATAACAATTAAAGTAGGTTACATCCGTTTCAGCACCTGCTCCATAGAGCACACGCCCTGCCGGAATAAAGTTCATAGACGCCAGTTGATTATAGAATGCATCAAATGATCTGGATTTTCTTTCTTCTGTTTCTTCTACTTCTGAAAGTCCCGTCGCATTTCTTTTTGCAATTTGTTCATAATAAATTTCTAATGGTTTTTCAATCACATCAAGAGATCGCGTAATTATACCGCTCTCTCGTTCTTCTTCTTTATCTAACACTCCTACATAATCTGATTCAACAGCTACTTTAGCCTTGTTATCTTCCCAATTTATATCTATAATAAATCCTAGACCGCGTGCTGGAAATTTCGGATCTGCTTTCACAGTCAGAACGACAAAATCGCCTTGTTTTAACGTCTTTTTCTCCGTATCTTTAAACGCATACCGGTCCAGCATAACTAATCTGGACACACCTTGGTGTGTAATATGCATTTCTTCTGTAATTGGATGGACAGCTTCGAATTTTTTTATATCTTCATTAAGCGCACCAATATTAACCTGTCTTAATGATTCTAAATGGATCGTCAATGTTATCGCTCCTTGTCTTACGATTGATTACTTATTAGTTTATCATATCCTCTTTCCAAAAAACAATATATAGTACTTATTTCATCAATCCGACACAATATATAGTAAATTATCAGAATAGCAAGTAACTTTTTATTTTATCACGGAGAATTAAGGAAGCAGACTAAGTTCGCGACGTCCTGGAGCTGGGGCTGGGACTACGATTACCATTGTTGTCAGGTTAACCGACCGCTGCGACGGGTTATGGTGGGGTGAGTAATCGCAACCCCAGAAAACACTACACTTTCCATGGGCTTGAGCTCAGCCTCCTCGAAAAAAGAAGACCACTTTTTTCTGCGGGGTCTTCCCACTGGGACTGCGATTACTCGTCCCATCGTAAAGAGTTGTGCGTCGAAAAACTCCCACTGAATGAAGTTTCGTTTTATAGCTGTTTACTTATTTTATTCCCTTCCAGCCAGAGAAAAAACGCCTCATTTATAAAAAACGATATCTTTGACTTAAAAAATGATTTATTTTTGGATAAATATCCGTTTGCCAAATAAAAACTTTGAAAAATAAAATCACTGCCCATATAATAAAGATGTAGAATATAAAGATAGACGGGGGAAACAAAATGACATTTTTACTCATTGCTTTAGTTGTTCTGCTTGCGATAACTATTTTTCGCTTTTATAGACAACGGACTTATTTAAATGTACTGACAGAAGACCAATTTGTAGAAGGATATCGTAAAGCGCAGTTAATTGATGTACGTGAGCCGCAGGAATTTGATAAAGGTCATATTCTGGGAGCACGTAATATACCGGTAACACAAATGAAGCAAAGACTTGTCGAATTAAGAAAGGACAAGCCAGTATACCTGTATTGTCAAAATAGCAGCCGTTCCGCAAGAGCTGCTCAGCTGTTGCATAAAAAAGGGTTTGAGGATATTTATCAGCTTAAAGGCGGATTTAAAAAGTGGACTGGAAAGATTAAAATGAAAAAATAAATAATTTTCCCCTTCATATGAGAGCTGTTAAATCATTTTATAATATGAAAAGCTGATTCAGTATTGTTCTGAATCAGCTTTTTTATTAATGTTTCGTTATTATACCTTACTCCTCTTCGTACCTTAGGATTGGTTTACGTGCTGCTGTTGCTTCGTCCATCCGCTTTACGATTGTATGATGCGGAGCCTCTTGGACGGTTTCCGGATCTTCTTCCACTTCTTTTGCAATATGAATCATCGTATCAATAAATAAGTCAAGCGTTTCTTTTGACTCTGTTTCCGTCGGTTCAATCATCATCCCCTCTTCCACATTTAATGGAAAGTAAATCGTAGGCGGATGAAAATTAAAGTCTAACAGCCTTTTCGCCATATCCAATGTGCGGGCACCCAGTTTTTTCTGGATACTTCCGGATAATACAAATTCATGTTTACAATGCTGCGGATAGGGCATTTGAAATGCTTTTTCTAATTTACGCATCATGTAGTTTGCGTTTAACACGGCAAATTCACTAACCTTTTTCAGCCCTTCTGCTCCCATCGTCCGAATATACGTATACGCACGTAAGTTAATACCAAAGTTTCCATAAAACGGCTTTATCCGGCCGATAGACTGTGGCCTGTCGTAATCAAAACGAAAGGTGTTATTTTCCTTTATGATTAATGGCTTTGGTAAATAAGCTGCCAGCTCCTCGCTTACTCCAACCGGCCCTGAGCCAGGTCCGCCGCCACCATGAGGACCTGTGAACGTTTTATGAAGATTTAAATGCACTGCATCGAATCCCATATCTCCGGGTCTTACATAGCCCATAATTGCATTTAAATTGGCACCATCATAATAAAGCTTTCCACCGACACCATGCACAATTTCTGCCATTTCTAAAATATCTTTTTCAAATAACCCTAATGTATTCGGATTGGTAAGCATTAATGCAGCTGTGTCCTCCCCGACAACACGACGTAAATCATCCAGATCTACAAGCCCTTCTTCATTTGATTTTACAGTAACTGCTTCAAAACCAGCTACTGCAGCAGATGCTGGATTAGTTCCATGCGCGGAATCCGGTACAATGACTTTTGTTCGATGGTGGTCGCCATTTGCTTCATGAAAAGCCCGAATCATCATTAATGCGGTCCATTCACCCTGCGCACCAGCAGCTGATTGTAGAGAAACTTCATGCATGCCTGTAATTTCTTTTAAAGATTCCTGTAAATCATAGAGCATCTCTAAAGCACCTTGTACTGTACTTGGGTCCTGATATGGATGAATGTGACTAAACCCTTGCAAGCGAGCAACATCTTCATTGATTTTTGGATTATACTTCATCGTACAGGAGCCCAGCGGATAGAACCCGGAATCAACACCATAATTGCGGGATGCAAGCCCCGTATAATGACGAATAATGTCCAATTCACTTACTTCTGGAAGCTTCGGCGGCTCTTTTCGAATATAAATATCCTCTAATTCTTCTTCTAAATCAAAGGCTTCTATTTCTAATTCCGGCAAGCTGTAGCTCGTTCTGCCTTCTTTACTTCGTTCAAATAATAATGGAAAGTTTTTATCAGACATGCATATCCCCCAATTCTTCAGCAAGTTGATCAATTTCTTGTTTTGTACGAATTTCTGTCACTGCGACAAGCATTTGCCCTTGGTAGGCTTCATCAACCTTACCCAGATCAAATCCGCCAAGGAATCCTTTTTCAAGTAATGCAGCATTCACCTGTGAAATATCCTGATTTAGATGGATAACAAATTCATTGAAGAAAGAACCATCATAGACAACAGAAATCCCGTTTTCTTCAAATTTCTTTTTCGCATAGCGGGCTTTTTGCATATTCATCTCAGACATTTTCCGTATCCCATGCTTACCAATAGAACTCATTGCAACAGAGCTGGCTAAAGCATTGAGCGCCTGATTAGAACAGATGTTGGATGTTGCCTTATCGCGACGGATATGCTGCTCACGGGCTTGTAAAGTTAATACATAACCTCTGACACCATTTTCATCTTTGGTCTGCCCGACTAGACGTCCTGGAACTTTCCGCATTAATTTTTTGCTAGTTGCAAAGTACCCACAATGCGGTCCGCCAAATTGGGCTGGGATACCAAATACCTGTGTATCACCCGTGACAATATCTGCACCAAATTCTCCCGGCGGCGTTAAGTAGCCTAGAGCAAGCGGATTACTGGATACAATAAACATTGTTTTCTTTTGATCTTCTAACAGCTTTTGGATTGATTCCATAGGTTCAATTTGTCCTAAAAAGTTTGGGTATTGTACAACAACGCCTGCAATCTCATCGTCCAGCAATGCTTCTAAATGATGAAGGTCTGTTTTTCCTTGATCTAATTTAACCGGTACAATTTCTACATTCTGCCCCTTCGCATACGTATGGATGACCTGCATATATTCCGGATGCACAGCCTCTGAAACCAATACTTTCTTTCGCTTTGTCTGTGCTGCACTTAAATTAACTGCTTCCGCTAGAGCTGTTCCCCCGTCATACATCGAAGAATTCGCAACTGGTAAACCAGCCAGCTCAGAAATCATCGTTTGGAATTCAAAAATAGCTTGTAATTCCCCTTGAGATATTTCCGGTTGATAAGGCGTATAAGCCGTATAAAATTCAGATTTTGAAATAACATGGTCAACAATGGAAGGAATATAGTGATCATATACCCCTGCTCCAAGAAAGGACACAACGTCTTTCGTTGAAACATTTTTATTTGCCATCATGGTTAATTCTTTCGTTAAAGCATACTCGTTTACAGGCGCTTTTAAATCCAGCTCCTGCTGTAAGCGGACGCTGTTTGGAATATCAGCGAATAACTCATCTGTATCTTTAATGCCTATTGCGTCCAGCATTTCTTGTTTATCTTCCTTTGTCATCGGTAAATAACGAAACTCCATCTTTTCTCCCCCTTATTTCTTACACTGATAAAGTGAAACATTTTTTCATAAGCTCTGTTTTCATAGAATGAAATCAGGAAACGCTTCTCAGTCACCTACGATAAAATGGCGTCTTAACCACTTTTGCTTTTAAACGGCGCTTACGTACCTGCACTTCGACCTCTGTGCCAACCTCTGTAGAAGTTGATTGAACCAGTGCCAAACCAATATTTTTGTTTAATGTCGGTGATTGTGTACCGGAAGTAACAAATCCAATTTCGGTATCCCCCTGGTATACAGAATAGCCATGTCTTGGAATACCTTTATCTATCATTTCAATCCCGATTAACTGTCTCTTTACTCCGTTGTCTGCTTGTTGTTTAAGTGCTTCTTTCCCAATAAAATCTGCCTCTTTATTTAATTTCACAGCAAAGCCTAAACCAGCCTCTAACGGTGAAATATCCGCAGCCAGCTCTTGGCCATATAAAGCAAGATTCGCTTCAAACCGCAATGTATCACGTGCTCCTAAGCCAATAGGCTGAATTCCTTCTTCTATCCCTTTATCAAGCAAAATATTCCACAAATCTTTTCCATTTTCCGAATTTAAATAAATTTCAAAACCATCTTCTCCTGTATAGCCTGTTCTTGAAATGAGAGCTGTTCCGTCTATCCCTTTCATAACAACATCCTTTTTAAAACGAAAGAAAGAGATTTCACTGAGCGACTCATCTACAACCTTTTGTAAAATTTGTTCAGCATTCGGTCCTTGTAAAGCTAATTGTGCGTAATTTTCCGAAATATTTTCTACCGTTACATTGGGATTAAAGTTATTTTGTTCCTGCAGCCATGCAAAGTCTTTTTCTGTATTAGCAGCATTTACAACGAGCAAGTATTCATTTTTATCAAGCATATAAACAATTAAATCATCGACCGTTCCCCCATTTTCATAGCACATAAACGTATATTGCGCTTTGTTTGGGGCAAGTTTAGTAATATCATTTGTTAATGTAGTCTGTAAAAAGTCCGCACTTTCTGGACCAGTTACCAAGATCTCTCCCATATGAGACACATCGAACAGACCAGCTTTTGTTCGGACCGCTTCATGCTCCTCTTTAATACCCGAAAACTGAACTGGCAAATCCCATCCACCAAAATCAATCGTTTTGGCAACCTTTTCATAAGCTGGGAAGATTGGTGTACGTTTTAATTCACTCATCTGATTCTCTCCTTTTACAATCTGCTGGTAAAACAAAGAAATTAATTTTTGGCACAAAAATAGAGACTCCTCCTAAAAGAAGTCTCTGTCCTCAAACCAGAAAGTTGCGTATCCACATGTAACAATAATGATCAAATAAATGTGAATACTTGCTTCGTGGGTGGTTTAAAAGTTTTAAAACTTTTAAACACTCTCCAGAGTAGCGTCCTACAAGAGTCTTTTTGCCTGAGAGATTCGCTCTTAACTTGCTCCTTCGGCGTTACATAAACTGTAAGCTCTCCCCTTGTATTCATCCGCTGATTGAATATATTCATGTTGGTTATACTAAAGAATGTACAACATGTACAGTAAAAAATGGTGCAGCAAATTATTAGCTTTGTTACCGTACGATGAAACATTTATTTCTATATATGTTAGCAGGAAAATCTATTTGTCAAAAGTATATCATATCTCTTTAAAAAAGTAATTGATAAAAACCCATATTTTACTCGAAAGGATGTGCATTGAATATATGGATTCTATTCAAATTCAACAAGATAATCAATTTATAAATGACCTGGAGTCCGCTTTTCGTGACGAAAATGATTTAACAAATTGGGAGCTTTTCCGTATGGCTTATCAGGCTGTAAATGTAACAAAACGTCCTTCTTTCAGAGGACTGCAAGCACTAGCCTATTTGCCACATTTAGATATTTTAGATCATCAGTTGCAAGCAGCTGAACAAGTAATTGAATCGATGCATGGCCGTGCTATTTTGGCAGATGAGGTAGGTCTGGGAAAAACCATTGAAGCAGGTCTCGTTTTAAAAGAATATATGGTCAGAGGGCTCGTTAAAAAAGCATTAATTCTCGTTCCAGCTTCTCTCGTCAATCAATGGGAAAAAGAATTAAATGAAAAATTTTTAATTCCTGCTATTGCCCATAGAAAAAATTACAGCTGGGATGACAATCCAATTATTATATCTTCTATTGATTCAGCAAAACGTTCTCCACATCGGGAGGCAATCTTAGATTTAGATTATGATTTTATTTTAGTAGATGAAGCACATAAATTAAAAAATGAACAAACTAAAAACTATCAGTTTGTTCAAGAACTAAAGAAAAAATATTGTCTCTTATTAACTGCTACGCCTGTTCAGAATAAGCTATTGGAATTATTTAACCTTGTCAGTCTTTTAAAACCTGGACATTTAGGCAATTATAAAAGTTTTACAGAAAAGTATGGGAAGGATCGTAAAAAAATGGAGCAGGATCCTTACCTGAAAAAACTTGTTCAGCAGGTGATGGTTCGTAATACAAGAAAAGATACAACCTTAAATAATTCCAAAAGAAAGATAGAAACCATCTGGACAACTCTTCCGGATAACTATCAGAAGGTATATCAGCAACTAATGGAGTTATCCTTTGGTATGGCATCATTTGCTAAAATTACCTATTTACGCGAATTCTGTTCTTCAAGGGAAGCTTGTTTTACTTCTCTTATAAAATTAGGTGCTGATGAAAATCATGAAGCTATTCAAGAAGTAATCGGAAATATTGAACAGCTGGAGCAGCATCCGAAAGCAGAAGCATTAACCAATCAGATTGAGTCGCTGAATGGGGAAAAAGTAATTGTTTTTACAGAATATCGTGCGACGCAGTATTACCTGCAATGGTACTTACAGCAACATGGTATCTCTTCGGTTCCTTTTCGCGGTGGTTTTAAAAAAGGAAAAAAGGATTGGATGAAACAATTATTTAGAGACCATGCACAGGTTCTTATCGCTACAGAAGCTGGCGGGGAAGGAATTAATCTACAATTTTGTCATCATCTGATTAACTATGATTTGCCTTGGAACCCAATGCGGTTGGAACAGCGAATTGGCCGTATTCACCGTTTTGGCCAAGAATCAGATGTACACATTTATAATATTGTTACAAAACAGACGATTGAAGAGCATGTGTTGTCTATGCTTTATGAAAAAATTAATTTATTTGAAAATGTGATTGGTAATTTAGATGCCATTTTAGCAGAGTTAAAAGTAGATAGTATGGAAAAAGAAATCGAGTCTATCTATCAGGAATCCACTTCAGCTGGAGAAGTTCGTATTAAACTAGATAACCTGACATCCGTTATTGAGCAAGCAAATCTGGAAATACGCGAGGGAGGGCAGTATAGAGATGGAACAGCAAATTGATTTATCCGATTTTCTCACCAACTATTTTGAAGCAAAGCAATGTACAATACTTTCTAAAGACGAGGGACAAATTCATATTCAGCTTACCGAAGAAATGGATAAAGAATTAATGAATCGCCCTTTCTATTGGCATTATATTAAAAAAATAGGACGGGAAGGCGAACCTCAAGTACTTCGCCTGATTACAGACCAAGAAAAAGCAAGTGAACCTGGTGAATGGATTCATTTTGGTAGTCCCAGACTTCATCAAATTATCAATAAACTAAGAGAAAAAGAGCGATATACGAGGTTATTTGAGCAAATTCGTACATTAGAAAATACACCGCTATATCCTTGGCTAGTGGTCAATGTAAAAATCAGTTATCGTGGTGTGCAGCATAAAGATGAAGTATTTTCCATTGGTCTGCAGTTGCTCCATGGTCATATGACTTTAAACATGATGGATTTTTTAGAGGATATGCCTCTTGAAAGATCTATCTCAGATTATTGTTATACGCTGACACCGATGATTCATCCTAAAAGCGGATTTCTTCGCACTCAAAATGTCTTGTTACAGCATGTACAAAAACAAGATAATGCTTGGGCTGCTGCATCTATAAAACAACTGGAAACAGAAAAAGTTACATTAAAGCACTTTTATGAGGGTGAAATGGACCATCCACGATATTTAGAAGAATTAGATGCACTGGAAAAGCGTTTTAAACCAACGATTTCTTTTCAAGTTATTAATGGGGGTATTTTTTATTTAACTCACCGTCAAATGGATCAGTAAATGATAACATCGTGTGTTAAAACGTTCATCTTTTATTGGTCCAAAGCTGTACTGACTTCGACTACGTTTCAAGGAACGTAGTCGAAGTTCCTTTATACTGATCGTTTTCTTATGCATTTGTATTGTGAAATAAAGAAAATCCGAACTTATCTGAATTTATATTAAAGAATTCAAAATAATTGTTCGGATTTTCTTTAGCTGAAATATTTATTGTTCAGTCTTGTTTTTAGCCTATAATTTCTGAAATAATCGTTGCAATGGAAAAGAATCCAAAAACAACAGCAGTCAGACCAGAGAATAACAGTGCCAGTATATTTTTATATTTCAACTGGCGAACTACGGATACAACCGCTAATAATGCAACTAGTAAAAATAAGATACCTAATACAATATGGCCCATCCGAAAAACTCCTCCTTTTCAAGGTAAAGAATCTTGTGTAAAATGTCAGTATTTACTACTATGTAATTATCGCTAAACTATTTATATTTTATAGTATTTCCAAGCGTTTGTCGAGTTATTATAAAAGAATGGAGAGAGGTTTATGGAAATTATCGCAATGCCAGTAGGTTTTGTCCAAGCAAATTGTTATATCGTTTACAAAAAAGAGGAAAAAGACGCTTTAGTCATTGACCCTGGTGGCGAGCCAGAGAAAATAATGGAGGCCATTGAAAGCAATCAGCTAAATGTGAAAGCCATTTTGCTGACACATGCCCATTTTGATCATATCGGAGGATTGGACCGTGTCCGGGAACTCACCAATGCACCCGTTTATCTTCATAAAGCTGAGTGGACTTGGTTAGATGAGCCTGCATTAAATGGATCAGCGAAACTAATGGGACAGACAGTGACTGCCCAAGAGGCAGACAAAGAACTAACAGAAGGATCATTGGATATTGGAGGATTTTCAATAGAAACGATCCATACTCCAGGACATTCTCCAGGAAGTATCAGCTTTGTTTTCCGAGACGAAAACTTTGCTGTTTGCGGGGATGTGTTATTTCAACAGGGCATTGGCAGAACAGATTTAATCGAAGGGGATATAAATATCCTGGAACATTCTATAAAAGAGAAATTATATCGTTTGCCAGCAGATTTAACAGTGCTTCCCGGCCATGGACCGGCAACAACTATCGAGTATGAAAAGAAAAATAACCCTTTTTTCCCTGCATAGAAGGTAACTTGCTTAATAAAGAAAAAAAGACCGCCTGTTTATACACAGAGGTCTTTTTTTCATTGTTTTTTTAATGTCCAAATCCAGGTACTAGGATAAACTCTGAATACCAAGTATATCCAACAATAAATACCGTACAATATGCACCAAATAAGTACATGTACATACGTTCAGACAGCTTTAAGTAACTCAATGTAAGGAAAAACGCCGTTTGAACAAGGAATAATAGTGCAGTATTCAGCATGTCACCTACATAAAACATAACTGTAAAAATACCTGTCCAAAAGGCAAGAACACGAAACATGCGGTCCATGTCTTCCCCCTCCTTTATAGGTAACGTTCTCATAGTTATTATATACGAGCATGAAAGGATTGTAAACGATTCTTATAAATATCATCCCCCAATGATATTTATTTTATTTAAAACAATGATAAAATGAATTTTTTAAATGGGAGGATCAACTCGCGGGAGTTTTCGGCATACGAACAAGCAAGATCCGGCACCAAAATATCACTAACTTAGTCTGCTTCCTCCCCTCTGAAAGAAAGTTAATACCACAAAAATGCATTTCCTAAGGACCATTAACCGAATGGGGTTGTTACTGACTGCTTGATCTCTTCCTTCCAATTTTTAAATCTCCTTTATTCTTGTAGTGAAAGTCCTACAGCCAGTTGCACGATGAGAAAATCTAAAAAAGAATATTCGTTAGAAAAATGGTTTGTTTAACTGATAAACATGTTTGCTGTCCTTTTGTTTAATAAACAAAAGAATATAGATATTTTCGTCTAACTCTTTTCGAAACGATATCGTAACTTCTCCTTGTGGAAAATCATATATAGCTTGAAATGACGAGGAAATCTCATCTTCATCTATTTCTTTACGCGCTTTTTGATATGCCATTTGCGACAGTGTTTCTACTTCAATGTGGTATAATTGATTATGAACAATTTCTTTAGCGGTCTGATACTGAGAGAGCAAAAAATGAATGGAAAGAAAGATAATAAGAATGATCCAGACAACATGCAATAATAAAAAACCTTGTTGATTATGGAGCATTGTAAATTGTTTTTTCATATACCTCACCTGACTCTTTGGTAATCGTTAAAAAAATAGCATCTGTCTGTTCTTCAAAAATAACATCAGAAACTTGGTGAAGATATATTTCATGACCTTTCCGATCTACTTGCCTTCGTATGGAGTTATTATATTGACTAAGTGTTGCCGTTTTTTCTATATTATCATTTCGATCGAGAAAACGAATATGCAATTGATTATTAGCAACATGAACAGAGGAAGATGAAATTAAATCGTCGTGTAAATGAATTAAAAATTGTTGTACGGATAAGGCTTCTGTATACGTTTGTTTTAATTGTAATGTAGACAGCGCGTAATGCACAAAAGGTAATGTTAATGCCAGAATTGTTAGTGAAACAAGCATAGAGATGAAAGTAAACCCTTTTTGATCATTCCAAAATGGCATAAAGACATTTCGTTTCTGTTTTTTGTTTGGCATTAGTCCATTCTGCACATCCTTTCAAATAGTCCCCCTCCAAAATAAACGAAAATTCTGCTGCAGCCCTGTAAGGAGTTATTGTATAATTGCTTGGATAAGGCGTCGTTCCAATCAAGACTCCTTGCAAATCATCATGTAATTTACTTGTTATTCGGACTTTTTCGATCGAGTTGTACTGTTCTTTAGCAATTAAGGAGAGAAGTGGTAAAAGCATGGTAAGCATAGAGAATAAAAGTAATGATGCAATGACAGTTTCAAATAAGGTAAATCCTTTATCTTTTTTCCACATAAAATCTGCCTTTCCCTAATGGAAATACAATCTGGTATGGCTCCCCTGCTAAGGTTACCAATATGGTTTGCGGATTTCTTATAACACCTCTTACATAAAAAGCCACATCTCTTGGATAAGAACTCTCCAAAGTAAATTGAGATGGATATTCTCTCTTTATTTGAGTAGATCGGTTAAGCACAATACTGTAACTATCCGGATGAAATTTTAAAACATAAGGTATATCAATCTCCTGAGTACTTGCCGTATTCTGTAAATAAAGTACATCCATTTCTAACGTATCAAGAAAATGTTCCAGTTCTAATTTATCTGTTTGTTCCACTTGTAGTTTCGGAACGAGCACGAGAATGATCGCTAAAATAGATAAAGCAAATAATGTTTCAATCAAAGTGAAACCCCGTTCAGCCTGAGGCATTTACCACACCATTAGAAATAGATAGCGCATTCCCATTGGAGCATGTTGTCTGGTCGTCTGTAATATAATCGGCACTTACAAGCTGATTCAGGCTGGATGGTAAATTACCTGTATCAATGTGATACGCATCTGCTTGAGCTTGTACTACACTTATTAAAGCATCACAGCCTTTTGAATGAACATCCCCTGTTTTCTTGCCTAAATTCGGTATAATTAAAATCATGATTACTGAGATAACCATCAGCACAATTAACATTTCTATCAATGTAAACGCTTTCTCATTTTTTAACATATTGTACTCTCCTTTACATCGTATTCATTAATTCAAACATCGGCGACATCAAACTAATATAGATAAATATGATAAAGGCACCAATGATCGAGAAAAAAATAGGCTGGATATAAACAATTCTTTTTTGAAGTCTCTGATACATCGTATCGATAGAAACATCGGCATAAATAGCTAAATCTTTCGATAAACTTTTAGCGTCCATATTAGAAGATAAAATATCAGTCAGGTGACTTTCTAAAAATCCCATCGTGGTTAACAAACCGTGAATTGACCGCCCTTTAAAGTATTCTAATTGCATTTGTTTTGCGTAATAAGAGATAATCGGAAGCTTTCTCTGCTTGGACATATAATTCAAAATTTCTTTCATTGGCATACCTGTTTGTAAGAGAGAACTGTATAAAGTGGCAAAATGAAAGGATGTTTGTTTCCTGAGGTACGAACGGTATAGAGGAGCCCTTTTATACCAATTCATTTTTGTTTCTAAAGAAATATTTTTTCTTATAAAAATCCAAATAAGTGTACCTGTGATGAGGAAAAGAAGTAGTACAAGGATCACGTATCCGAGCCATGAGGAAAGAAAAATTACGATCTGAAGCAGTATAGGTAGCTCTCCGAATAAAAGCTGCTGAAAGGAAGGGATGACATAGGAGTAAATAAAAAACAACAGTGCGCTAAAAATCAACAATAATATAACCGGATAACGTACCGTTTGCTGGAATTTACGGATGTATTGAACACGTTGCTGGAATAATTGATAGCAATGTTCAATCCGTTCGTGGATATCCGATTTTTCTCGTACAACAAAAAGATAAGAAACCACCGAATGATGAAAACCTGCCTTATCTAATGCTTCATCCAAATGCTCTCCTGCTTCTAAGCTGCTCAAAATTTGCCCAGAAATATGTTCCAATTCCCCATAGTATTTCATTGTATCTAAAGAATGGGTGAGTGTAAGACCTCTTGAAAGCATACGCTGCAGAACATGTAGAAATTGCAGTTGTACAGCAATTGATATCTTTTGTTTATTACGGAAAAATGGTTTCACTAAAGCCATAAGCAAATGCCTTTCTTTGTAAATTTTTAAATTGCTGCTTTTCCGGCAGGGTTTGCAGTGTGCCTTCAATCGCTTCTGTCAAATGCCCCCCTTCAATTAGTTCCCCGATAGCACTCCGTTGTTGTTTATTTTTTCTTATAATCGGAATTAATCGTAGAGCTCCAACCCCGATTAAAATTTGATGAAGATCAGCTGGTTTGATCCCCATCTCTTTCAAACGAAAAATAGTACCGACAGCGTTTTTTGCATGCAGCGTACTTAGAACAAGATGACCAGTCAAGGCAGCCTCCACAGCAAATTGTGCAGTCTCTTTATCTCGAATTTCCCCAACCATCAGAATATCCGGGTCATGACGTAAAGCTGCTTTTAAGCCTGCTTGATAAGAAATCCCTGCACGTTCATTAATTTGTACTTGTAAAATTTTCTTTATTTTTCTCTCGATGGGATCTTCTAAGGAGATAATTTGGCAAGGTCTTTCCTTCATTGCCATTTCTAACAAAGCATATAGAGTGGATGATTTCCCACTTCCAGTTGCCCCGGTTATCAAGATAAGCCCCGATTCATGACTCATCCATCTTCGCATTTGCTCCGTTTGATTTTGAAAAAGAAATAAATAATCTAGCGGTAAAGCATCGTTTTGAGGAAGTATTCGGATAGCAATTGTTTCTTGTTGATGATGAGGAAGTGTAGAAATACGTAGCGCATAATCTTTCGACCCAAAATTCCATATTATTATCCCTGTCTGGGGCTTTCTGCTTTCCCCAATATCCATATTCGCACTGAATTTAAAAAAAGTTCTTAGCAGCTCGTATTGCTTTGTTAGGATAGTTCGGATAAAGGTACGCTTACCGTGAATACGAAAATAGATTTCTGTTTCCTGGTCGTAAGGATAGAAGTGAATGTCAGAAGCCCCCTGCTTCGTCGCTGACTGAAAGAGGTCGTCAGATAATTTTGTGACATGATTCATTTACTCACCTCCTTCACAAATATTTCTGACATAATTTATAGTTCGACACCTTTTCCGATTATCCTTCTTTTTTATAAAAAAGAATAAAATATTTTTCAATTGTTTACACTATACATAAAGTGAAACTTCATACCTTTTGCTTTCCCCTTACTTCAAGTGGCATAGAACTGTGATAAAACTGCTTTTAAAAGGAGCGTTGAAGAGATTATGAAAAGCAATGATTATATCCGTTTTTTAACAGAAGAAATGGTAAAATACATGAATTTATCTTCGGAAGAAAAAGAAGAACGTAAGCAAAAAAAGAAAAACTCATCTAGCCAATTGTACAGCAACAAATGGCTAGGAGTTATTCCTTTTTCGATTCAGTCCTGGTACCGTAAAAGAAAAAATAGCCGGAATGAATCCAACTAGTCTTCATCACGTGTCATAAAGAGAAACTTTATTCCATTAGCTTTTCCCTATCTTAATATAAAAAAAACGACACAGGCAATTTTCGCCTGCATCGTTTTTTATTATTCTTCCTCATCTCCAAAGTCAACAAATCGGAATAAGTCTCCGTAAATGATGGAGTCCGAGTAAGAAAGTTCTGTGTCTACTTGTTCCTGAATGGAATCACAAGCACTTTCTACTTCTTCTAATTCTTCACTTGCCTCTTCCTCTGAATCGGCCTCTTCTTCAATCGCTTGATCCATTGGTTCACCAGTTTCGCGATCGTAGCAAACACCAGCTGTACTTACAAAATCATCGCTGACGAAATCTCCATTACGCAACGCTACATAACCTTTTCTGTCATCACTGAATAAGTCATTACCGAAATAGATATCTTCACCAGGATCAACATCAAGCATGTTTAACATCGTTGGTTTCAAGTCAATTTGACCAGTAACCTCATCAATTACTTCCCCATTTCCATCTCCAGGAATATGGATAAATAATGGTACACGTTGTAATTGTACTTGATCATAAGGTGTAATCTCATCCTGATCTAAATACTGAGCCATCGCTTTATTATGGTTCGCACTGATTCCAATGTGGTCACCCATAATCACGATAATAGAATCCTCATACAGTCCAGATTCTTTCAGTTCATCAAAGAATTCTTCGATCGCTTCATCCATATAGCGCACAGTTGGAACATAGCTGTTTAACGTATTGGAGTTAGAATCGAATTTATCAATCGTTGCATCTTCCTCATCTAATTCAAACGGGAAGTGGTTTGTCAGTAAAATCATTTTTGAATAGAACGGCTCTTCCAAATCTTCAAGAAGCGGGATAGACTGTTCAAAGAACGGCTTATCCTTCAGTCCCCAGCCTACAGAATCTTCCGGTGTTACATCATAAGATTCCTCACCAAGGAATTCATCAATATTTAAGCTGTCATACATAGCATCCCGGTTCCAGAAGCTTTTGTTATTGGCATGCAATACAGAAGAAGTATAGCCGGCTTCTTTAATCATTTCCGGGAACGAATGATAATCATTGCCGCCGTGTGTAAAGAATACAGCACCACGGGATAATGGGTATAATGAATTTTCTACTAAGAACTCTGAATCGGATGTATTCCCCTGACCAGTTTGCTCATAAAAGTTGTCAAAGTAATACGTATCTTCATCTTGAGCTAAATCATTAAGGAATGGTGTAACCTCTTCTCCATTTACTTCACTATCCATTACAAAATGCTGTAATGACTCTGCGTTAAGGAAAATAATATTTTTATCTTTTGCAACGCCATTCATTTCTTCACTGCGCTCATGATCTATATTCTCTTTTATATATTCTTGTATTTCAGGAATTTCATTTCCGTCTGCAAAAACACGTTGTGATTCATTTTTAGAATGAACAACAACATCATAGACGTGATAGTTAAATAGCCCAATATTTTTCACTAAATATTCGCGGTCAAAACCACGGGTGAATAGTTGTGGTCTTTCCATTTCTGCCAGGAAAAAGTTACCTGCAAGTAAAACTAATGAAAAAGCTAAAACGCCAACTTTCCCACTTCTGGGATACAGTACAGATAAATTCCCTTCGTATTTTTTACTTAAATACCAGACAATCGCAACATCAGCAAATATGAACAGATCCCATGGTTTGATTAAAGTTAAGATACTGGATCCTAAATCTGTCATGTTACTTCCCATAAATAATTGCGGGATAGTAATAAAATCTGTAAATTGGCGATAGAATACCAGATTTGCCCAAACAAGCAAGGACATCGCCAACATCGCATATCGAATGTATTTCATTTGTCTTGAAGACTTTTTAAACCAGACTCCTAACGCCAGAATTAAGAATGCTGACACAAATGGATTAATAAACAAAATTAATTCCTGCATGGAGTTATCAAGTTCAATATTAAATACAAACCGGTAGACAATATACGTTTTCAGACCAAGTAATAATGCCGCAATAACATAGAGCGGTATCTTTGGCTTTTTAAATCGTTTCATTTATATCCTCTCCTAAATAATAAAAACAGGAATACGAATTTGTTCTTTAACTTATTACTTCCCATTTTATAAACTAATGTAAACCTACAATTAAAGAATTTTACATCTCTTTCATACGATTTGGCAAGAGAAAGGTTTCACATTTAATCATTTTATTTTAATACCCGTTCATAAATTACTATTTTAGTAGATAATCTAAAAAAATCAAGTCTGAAAATCAATTAACTATTTTTTTCATACACTAAATATGCTCCTCCAATAATACCTGCATCATTCCCAAGCTGACAAATCTTAATGGTACATACCTCGCTTACTCTTGGCAAAGCATGCTTTCTAAATGCTTTTGTCACTGCGCTGGTCAAATAGTCCCCAGCATTTGAGACGCCACCGCCTATTAAAATATTGGAAGGATTGATAACCATTGACATATTTGACAATGCTTTCCCTAAAACATCTGTCGTATAGTCTATAATTTTCTTAGAAGCTTTATCTCCTTGTTTTGCCAATTCAAAAATATGCTGCGTGGTAATACTTCCCTCTGATTGAAATAATTTAGCCAATCGTGATTCTGGATGTTTTTGTATCATTTCCATTCCTTGCCTGACAATGCCAGTGGCAGATGCAATGGTTTCCAGACACCCTCTTTTCCCACAATTACATAAGTGGCCATCTTCCAATACTTCAATATGGCCGATCTCACCTGCCATTCCGTTAGCGCCATTTAATATGGAGCCATTCGCGATAATTCCTCCACCGACGCCTGTACCTAATGTAATCGCGATTAAATTCCTTGATTGGTTCCCTGCACCAACCCAATTTTCTCCTAATACCGCAATATTAGCATCGTTTTCAACATAAACAGGAACATTTGCTAATTTTTCAAGCTCTTCAGCCAAATTAATATCTTTCCATCCAATATTAACGGCTTCTGCAATAACGCCAGCATGCGCATCTACAAAGCCTGGTGCTCCAACACCGATTCCTTTTATGAAAGAGTTGTTAAATAATGGTTCCCGTAATTTTGATTCAATGCTTGCCCAAACATCTGAAATAATATTGGTACCTTCATTCGTTAAATCAGTTGGGATCTCCCATTTTTCTTTGATATTCCCATCCTCTGTAATAAAACCAATTTTTACTGTCGTTCCTCCAATATCTACGCCTACTAATAGTTCATTCATTTATCCCTGTCCCCTTCTTATATTCCCTTATCTCTTTTTTTAGAAGCAATACTGCTTGCTGGAATTGTTGTACATCAATTAATTTCCACTCATATAGTTCATTTATTTCCATCATCATTAATTCTAAATCACCTAAACGGTCTTTTGTATAAATCAATGTGCCGAACTTCATCAGCAATTTCCGAACATCATGTATATTTTTCATGCTATCACCAAAAATATTATATCAAAACGGCATGAAAATGGGAAATGAGAATAAGACCCAAATCGAATTAACGATCTGGATCTTTTGGTCGTAATATAGACGGGCGAAGATGCCTGACTGGTAACGGAAATCGAATAAAGGTATCACGCATATTCTTTGCTGAAAACGGAACTAAAGGCCAAAAATAGGGAGTGTCCAGTGTTCTCATTCTGATTAAAAATAACAGCCAAATGGTAACCCCGACAACATATCCACTGACCCCAAATAAAGCCGTGGAAAATAGTAAAAATAAACGAACCAAACGGTTTGCCATTCCTAATTCATAACTTGGTGTTGCATAAGAACCAATAGCAGCAGTGGCAATATATAACACTACTTCATGTGAAAACCAACCAACTTCTACAGAAACCTCTCCAATCATAATGGCTGCTACTAGTCCAAGCGCTGTAGCGAGTGCTGATGGAGTATGAATCGAAGCCATCCTTAAAACATCCAGCCCTAATTCAGCAATTAAAAATTGAACCAGCAACGGGATAACACCTTCATCCTCAGGCCCTATGAAAGAATAAGCTGGCGGCAACAGTTCTGGCTGTACCGAAAATAAATAATATAACGGAAGAAGGACAAGGGAGAGAAATATGGCAATAAATCGAACAATTCGTAAATAAGCTCCAACAGTTGGTTTTTGACGATATTCTTCGGCATGCTGCAGGTGTTGCCAAAACGTTGTCTGCGTAATCATCACACTTGGTGTTCCATCAATGATAAGAACAATATGTCCCTCCAAAAGATGAGAAGCTGCTGTATCCGGGCGCTCTGTATAGCGTACTGCCGGATATGGATTCCAATAACGGTCACTAAAAAACTCTTCAATCGTCTTTTCTGCCATCGGAAGTCCATCTGTATCTATCCCGTCAAGCATTTTTTTTAATTTCTCTACTTGTTCGGGATCAGCTATATCTTCTATGTAACTAATGACAACATCTGTTTTAGAACGCCTACCCACCTGAGTAAATTCCATTCTCAGGGAGCGGTCCCTAACCCGGCGCCTTGTTAATGCTGTATTAAAAACAAGTGTTTCCACAAATCCATCACGCGGCCCTCTGACAACTCTCTCTAAATCAGGTTCTTCCGGAGACCGTGCTGGATATTCCCTTGCATCAATAATAATTGCTTTATCCAATTCATCTACGAATAAAACAGTTGCTCCAGAAAGGATAAAATCAACTAATTTATCCATCTCTTTCATTTCTTCTACTTCAATATAAGGAATATCTCTTTTCATTAGTTTTCGTAAGGTATCTGTATCGAGCGCATTCGGTTGAAGTCTTTGGAGAGACTGCATAATATATACCATTACATCGTCTTTTACAAAGCCGTCAACCATAAACATAGCCATATCCTTACCAGCATAGTTCAAATCTAAATAAATTAGATCAAAGCTTTTATCAACTGCTAAATAAGACTTAAGATAAGAAACATTTTTTTCAAGACTTGTTGCTACTTTTTTCATCTGATTGGTCACCTTTATCACCTTAACATCATTAGGATGTAGATAGTTTGTATCACCAGATAAAAACTATACATATGCACAAACTAAAAGATATTAAAGAAAACTTGGCATTCGTTAAAGGGAGACTTAAAAGCGTATTTTGCTTTCTTAGGCAGTTAAGAAAGTTTAAATTTTCTTACTACATAAGTGTAACTAAGGTTGTCACCTAAAGGCTTGGTGACAACCAAGATTGCTAATATCCCTTATACTCTCGAGTGCAAGCCTTTTGCGAATGCCTTAGTTGGGACTGGAACTGCGATTACTCGTCCCATCAAAACCGTTGCACTTATACTTTATTCCTTGAATTCTTTATGCTTTCTTAAAGTGAAATAAAACCGGTCCAAAGCTTTCCTGACTTCTTATCCGCAACAAAACTTTAGATTATCCGGTCGAACAAAAAATCATGGGGTGGAAATGAATCTTTAACTACGATAAAAAACCAGGCTGTATTTTATCTCTCAGCCTGGTTTTCATTTAATAAGATTGTAATTCATTTTTTAAATCGGTTAAATCTTCATTATCAGGAAAATATTCTAAGCCTTCGTCAATAATAGCTTCGATTTCTGTCGTATCTGCTCCTTGCTCTGAATACAATACTGCCAGGTTATTGTACATTTCGGGCAGCCTGTCATCATATTGAATAGCTTCTTCCAGATCCTCTGTAGCTTTGGCATATTCAAATTCTTGAATATAAGCATAGGAACGATGAAATAGAAAGTATGGAATTAGCGCCTGGTCGTCCGTTTCATCCAGAGCTTCTGTTGTAATGACAATAACCTCACTAAAATTCTCTTCTTCAATTTGTGTTTCTGCTTCAACTAATTTCATCTCTAGAGATGATGAATTAACAGTCCAACCATAAATAAATAATCCAAGACTGAGAATAATAAAACCAATAAACGCAAGCAATTGGTTCTTTTGATTTTTTTTGCGCGGAACATAGACAGCGGCAGCGATTAAAAATCCTCCTGTTAACCCGCCAAGATGTGCTCCCATATCTATTTCCGGAACACTGAATCCAAGCAGAAGGTTTACCCCTAAAATAAGAAGTATGTTGACGCCCATTGTCTGGAAAAATATTTGCTTATAAATAAGCCCAAACAGGAGAAGTGCTCCAAATAACGCGAATATTGCGCCGGATGCCCCTGCTGATACATTGATAGAAAATGCAAAGCTTGCAATAGACCCCGCAATACCGCCAAGGAAGTAGATAAATAGAAATCGTATTCTTCCAAATATCCGTTCAATCGCTGTACCCAGGTAAAATAAGGCAAGCATGTTCATAATCAAATGGAGAAAATGAAGATGTAAAAACATGGAAGTGACAAATCTCCACCATTCCCCTTCCATAACAAGCAGGTTAAAGTTTGCCCCCATATCAATTAAATCCTGTGTATTTTCCGAATCTCCATTAGTTATTTGAAAAATAAAGACAAGTATATTTAAAGCAATTAATATGTATGTAAATAACGGGGTTGAAAATGAAAATATTTTCTTCCGTTCATCTTGTTCTTCCTGTATTTCTTGAAATAAATTATTTTTCAAATGATTGCCTGCTTCTTCTTTTTCCTCATCCGTTAAATGCTTTTCATGATTGAAAGACATCGATAGATGTAAATCACGATTTAACTGATTAATCTCTTCCTCTTCATTTTCTTCAACAAGATAATATATATGCATCCGCGGCGATTTCTTCGTTCCTTCTCCCTGCGGATGTTTAACATGTTCCCAGTCATCAACTGGATATTCATTCGCTATGTAAATGGAGTAAAATTCAGCATTCGGGGCTGCAATAGCCTGCCTGATTCGCTGCATTTGTTGATAAGCAACCTGCGCATCTAGTCGAAGGTGATTAGACCAATCAAAAGTTTGTGCCTTCACACGAACAATAGCTGATTTTCTATCCGCTTTCCGCTCCAGCCAAACCTCGTCTTTTTTATAATCACCGGCAATGATTCGAAACCCTTGTTCTGTCAATTTTTCCACTTGCTCATACGCTCTATACATATGTGTGTCCATAAGTCATCCTCCCCTCTTTGAAGCATACCAAATGTTTATAATCAAGCGCAACATTGGTATAGGTACCCGTGTTTAAGTGTTTAATATTGTGAAAAACGTATTTCTGCCCTGTTTAAGAAATGGATGAATATCTTTCGATGATAATAAGCAGCAAAGAGGGAATCTTTTTAAATAAAGAGGATGGCAGCAATTATACAACGGTTAAACCGTTTCCTTTTTCTTTTTCGACAAAATAACATTCCCGATAAGCGGAACCAAGAACTTTCTTCCTGGCTTCCAATTTAATAAGCTATTTAGAATTCGATACCTCCATTTTATAAAGATAATGAAAATGGAGAGAATCATGGCCATTACGAAAATCATACGCATCATTTTTCCAACCTCCTCTGATAAATGATGTTATCCGATATTTCTTTTACATCATTTATTGTCGACGGAAGGAGAAATCTTATGCATGAGATATTTTACTTGGGTATTTTTATCATACGTTTTTCTGTAATAAGCTGTTCTACAGGCAAATCATAATGTTCTCTTGGTATTTGGTCAACTATTTGCTTTTCAATACAAAGTGAAAGTGTTGTTCCTGTATAATCAGCCAGCATCCTGTCATAATAACCGCCGCCGTAACCAATCCGATAGCCGCTCTTATCAAAAATAATTCCTGGTACGAGAAGTAAATCGATATCATTTGCCGCAATCGGTGTTGCTTTTTCTGGTATTGGTTCTTTTATGCCTGCGTAACCAACTTGAATTTGATCTTGTTGATCCCAGACGTAATATTGCATTTCTTTTGTTTTCACTATACATTTAGGAGAAGCTATCTTCTTTCCTTCTTCGCGAGCTTTTTCAATAATTTCATATGTATTCCATTCTATGTCAGTAGAAATAGTAATTCCTATCGTTTCTGCTTTCTGAAATAGAGGACTTGTATATAATTTCTTCTGTAATTTTTCTGCCATTTCTTTTTTCTCATGCTCAGGCAGCCCGCTTAAATACTTCAACATTTTTTGACGTAGTATCTTTTTTTCTGACATCGTACATTCACCCCCATTTGTAAAAAACTCTTATCCAATACGATCAGATAAGAGTTTTTTTATGATTGCTTATTTTGTTTCACGGTGTAGGGTATGTTTTTTAAGACGTGGTGAGTACTTCATAAGCTCAATACGCTCAGGGTTATTACGTTTGTTTTTTGTAGAAATATAGTTACGATCTCCTGTTTCCGTGCAAGCTAACGTTATATTTACGCGCATATCTATCCCTCCAAACTTTTCAACTTGCCTTTTTACATAACTGTACAGACTTTTATTATACTATCAAAGTTTCTCCAATTTATCAAGAATGTTTCTTAAAAGAACTATAAAACTTTTCCTGCGACTGTTTTATAAGGAATAAAACCAGTTCTTATAATGATTTCTCTTACTTTTAGCGTAGTCACTTCTTTTAATTTATGGTATAACTATAAATGATACATAAAGGGAGGGAATGAAAATGTTATTCGCCATTTTGGCAGTTGTAGTAATTGGGATAGTTCTATTTATTCTATCATTCTTTATCAACGACCGGCTTGAAGAAGTGGAAAGTCAGCTTGAACAATTGTCCATTACAACGATGCAGGATACATATCAATTGAAAAAGAAAGTATCTGTTTTAGAAGAAGAATTATTACCTCAAAAAATATCTGATGACGCCGTACCGCCTCATCCTAAAAATAATAATTAGAGGAGTATTAACATGAAACAACATGTAAGAGCGTTTGCTGTCGGTTTGTTAACCAGTGGTGCCTTGCTTCTCGCTATCTATCTATTTGGTAATACCTCATCCGGTAATCTGGAAGATACGGAACCAGAAGAGTTGATTTCGGTTTTAGAAGATCAAGGATATGCTATATTGACTCAAGACGAATATATTGCATATAGCGTCAACCGGGAAGAGGCTGATGCTGAAGCAGGTGAAGAAGCAGAGGAATCAGATTCAAATAATGATACTGATGAAAATGAAAGCACAGACGAAGATGAAGACAGCAACGAAGACAATGGAAATAATAATGACGATAGCAATAATGATGACGATAGTAATGGAAACGATGAAAGTGATGATAACAACTCGGAAGGTAATGAAGATGACGAAGCATCCGAAGAATCAGATGTTACTGAAGTTGAAATCACATTAGAAGATGGAGCACCACCTTCAACAATCAGTAATGCTTTAGAAGATGCCGGCATTATTGATGATGCTTGGGATTTTAATGAATACTTAGATGATAACGATCTGAGCGGCAGTGTGATACCTGGAACGTATGAAATCGATAGTGAGATGTCTTTCAGTGAAATTGGCGATATTATTACGACGTATTCAGAATAGTTCTTTGAATGTGGAAATTTATTATTAGTTCAAAGACGTTTGTTTTGCTTCAACCTTTTAAATTTCATTCGCTATAATTCCTAATTTCAATTAAAAATATAACTTAGCTTAATTATTTCACATGTATAAAGACAAAAGGGACTGTTGCACAATCAGGTAACTGATCGTGTAACAGCTTTTTTTATATAAATATAAAGAAAAATCGAGCAAACCCCGCCCGGTCCTTTTCTATATATCCAAATTAGAGTACATCTGATAGTTTATATTCCTGTCCATGGATTCCTTTATAGTACGCTGGATCATTTCTCCTCCGCAGTTTTCACATTGAAACTGAGGTGGAACAGTCGGGTCCACTGCATCCATCCTGTCAAAATCTTGTACGACATCATAAGGAATTTTTTCTTCCTCATGACACGTCAAACAATGGTAGTTGACAGCTTGATTCTTCTTCGATGGTTGTAGGTAGTCTCTTCCTTTCTGTTTCTTTTTTCTCTTTTTTGGTGCTTTGCTTTGTTCAAGATAACGAATCACCCTTTCCATATAATTTCTCGCTTCTTTGGTAAAAGCTATTTTTATTTCCAATCCCCCATTCTCCAGACAGGCATCCCCTATGTACACATAATAGTTATCACATGTCCGATATATCATTGGGTCTTTTTTCTCCACTGGAAGTAATACGCTCTCTCCATGTTTGACGGCGCAATGTTTTCTTGATCTTCACTATCCATCGTCTTGTCTCTTTTTGCCATGTACTTAACAGCTTTCTGCTTAATTTCTTACTTTTTCTCGAATACATCCCATAATGCCGGATCATTTTGAATTGTTCATCTGGTGTATGGTGAATCAAATAGCTCCATTCTTCACTCTCCCCCAACAGAACTGGTTGTACAAAAATGTCCCTTACATCAATACGGCACATGACGAACATCATGGCATCTTTCACAAGCAAAGAGTTTGAATCCCGTTTTTGGATTTCCACAGTCCTGAAACTTTTCTACCTCCTTAACGATAATAGGACGGATTCGCTATTCTTGTTTCTTTTTAAAGTCTTCCCAATGTGCACGTTCATCAAAAAAGATTTGATTTAAGATATTGGTCACCATATATTTAACATACCAGCTTATTCGGGATATGAAAGCGAGGAAAATTATGTTTATTTAAAGAAGCAAAAAAAGACAGCCTATATCAAACCGCAAAATTATGAACGCAAGAGAATAGCCTCTTTCAAAAAGGATATTAAATATCAGGAAAACATGGCTTACGATAAAAGCACAGATACGTATACCTGTGCCAATGGTCAGTAGTTACATGCCATTCGAAGCTATACGCGAACCTCACAGACAGACTATCAATCTCAAGTAACTACCTACGAAAGTCAAGACTGTATAGGGTGCCCGCTGAAAGAAAAATGTACCAAGGTGAAAGAGAATAGCCAGCTACATATAGCCAAAACGTTTCTAGCACACCAGGAAACCGTACAGGAGAATATTTTAACGGAGACAGGAACGCTATATCGGATGAACCATTCCATTCTAGTTGAAGGCATCTTTGGTGTACTAAAAGAAGATTACCATTTGAAAAAGTTTCATACTCGAGGAACAAGTAATGTACCAAATGAGCTATTGATTTTGGCATTTGGTTATAATCTCAATAAAATACATACGAAAATCCAAGTAGATCGCCTGAATCTCTACTATCACCCATTAAAGACGGTCTAAAAAAATTAAAAAAGAGAGAGGCATAATTTAAGTACGTCATAAATCGATTGTTTTTCCTATTATTATCAGGAACAAGAATAACCAACCTTAAAATAAACAATCCGACATAGAAAAAAGAAGCTGTCATCAAATGCAAACTATGCATTTTGCGACAGCTCTTTACTTACCTCCAGTCAAGCAGTTTTTAAAAGTTCTATATTCAAAAGGATGATTTTTTAATTTGGGAGGAGAGGTCATCCTAAACTAAAAAAATGAAAACGACAAATAGACCTAACGAAGCTTTATTTTTTTCTAAAGATCATCAATGGTATAGTTAAGTCAATCATTTACGCACAGGTGCTATCTGTGTTGTAATCATATGGTACATTGTGTTGGATAAGGTGAAAGACTAATTTCAGAATCTTATTCATACACGCGATAATTGCAACCTTATGAGACTTTCTCTGAGGTTGCGTTTTTAACCTGCCATAAAATTCAACTAGGTGATTATTTGTTTTTTTACGCAATGTAATCATTGTTTTGATCATAAAAAAATAAAATTTTCCGTAGCTTTTTATTTCCTCGCTTGTTAATGCGATCCTGATAATACGTATTGCCTGATTGATAACGCATAATATCAATTCATGCATATGCATTAAATTGTTTATGGTTTTAAAAAAACTAATATCTCCTCAATAATACGTACTGCTGTCAAATCTCCATTCCCAGGGAAAGACATTAGCACTTGAAATTCAGGGCGACCTTCTGAAATGGCAATCATTTGTTTAACAAGACTTTCCTTTTTCTCCTTTAAATCTGCAATACGCTTTGCATAATCCTTTATTTGTTCACACCTGATATCCTTTGTGGAAATTGCCGGTTAGAATTCTTTTGCGGCTTCTAATAAAACAATTGCTTACGCTTTAATGAAAGATTTTTTTCGTGTATTATCTTTTAGCCGATTACGTATCACTGTTTTAGAATGTGCCGTCAGAATCTCAGGTTGAGGGTAAAGCTGTACGATGTTTAGAAACAATGCAGAACGTGATGTAATAAGCTTCTTCAACTCTAGAAAGCTTAGTTGCAGAACAGCATGTATCCGACTCCATAAATGAGTGATTTCTGTATCTATCTCATCATAATATCTTGTTGATGCATGCGTCTGCTTGTAATATTCATCCTATTGGTATGTATAACTCCTTTCCATTTTAAAATGAGTTTTCACCAGTTCATGTGCATCATTTTTATCCGTTTTATAACGGCGCATGAAAGTCATTTGAAGGTTCGCCTCTAATGGATTCATCCGCGTGTACCGATACCCATAATCGCATAAAACTTTTCCAAACCTTTTGAATAAACTCCTGTCGATTCAAATACAAATTCAGGTTCTTTACCATCAAGAAGCGTTAATTGATGTAATCGTTCATAAAGCAATTGGAAGCTAGCACGTGTACGTTCAAGCTTTCCTTCATACTCGTAACATTTATAACGGTTATATACCGTCATCATACTTTTTTCCATACTCAAATCAAAAGCTACAACATGTTTCATCTTTTCTATTCCCTTTTAGCCAATTATAGAAGTCCTCACACTGCCTTATTGATTCCATTTTCTTATACACGATCTCCAGGACCCAACATACTAAACTGATTCAAATAAAAGTGCGGAGTTAGTCAATTTTTTATTCGGATTCTGTGATCTAAGGAGCTGTTCGACTTTCCTTCACTTCTACTATAAAAAATAGTAGCACAAACCATAGCCTTGGTCTGTACTACTAATGTTAGTATGTTTTGTCTTTATACATCTCTTAACTAATTAAATAACCAACTAAAATTTATGGAAATTCTATTCTATCACTCTGATAAGTACCTATTACTGTTCCGTTTTTACTAAGTGAAACTATTAACGCTCCTGAGATTGGTCTCACATTAATAGTTGATAATGTCGATTGTTTCACTGGTGTTCTAAATGAAAAACTACCTGTTTCTAAAGTTCCTACAATATAATTCCCGCCTAATATTACATATGGAGCTCCAGAGTATTCTAGTGTTCCACAATTTCCTCTTGACTCTAAATAAAAGTCTACAGTGTTAGCGCTTGAAGTATAACTTAAATAATCAGTCCATGCTCTAACCTCACAAGTACTACCTGCGCCAGGAATAGATTGCCAAGAATGGGTTGCCGCCTCAGCCTTGTCCACATTAAATCCAAAAAAGAAAATTGTTAAGAATGAAAATATTAAGATAAAAAATTTTTTCTTCATAATAATCCTCCTTATTTGTATTTAATTATAAAATTACCATATTTACATTCTTTTGTCAAATTTGTATGAATATTTTAAAAACAACTATAAAAAACTTCTAATTTTCTATTGAAAATTAGAAGTTTTTTATTAATGGGTAATTATTTTAATTACTATTCATCACTTTCATCTCCAGCATTTTCTGATTCCTCATCATGATCTTCTTTAATTTCAAAATAAGTGTCTAAAATACGTTCACCGACTTTTAAGTTGATTTCATTTCCTTCACCAATTCCAACATGTGGTACAACAACTGCAAAAGCAACCTCTGGATCATCAAATGGCGCATAGCCAACTAATGTCAAATTATTGAGGGAAAATTCCTGACCATCTACATACTCAAATGACTGCGCTGTTCCTGTTTTTCCCGCTGGATTATAGGACTTATTTTGAAAATACCTTCTTCCAGTTCCCTGTGATCCTTGATAGGAAAGACGGAATCCTTCCTGCACACGGCTGATTTGATCATCTGTCATTTCAATTCTATTCATGACGCCTGTGTTTTTTGTGTAATACAACGGTCCGAGCTCATCCAAAGAAGCAATTGGGTCATGAGCCTGTTTTAAGAAATGAGGCTGGACACGATAGCCATTGTTGGCAATCGTTGAAGCATACTGTGCAAGTTGCAAGGTTGTATATGTGTCATACTGACCAATAGCAAAGTCAAGGATATTACCAGGGTTATCCGGAGCTTCCCCTCTTACTCCTGTACTTTCATAAGGGTAATCAATTCCTGTCGTCGCACCTAAGCCAAACTGGTTAAAGTAATTTTGCAGGGTTTGCAACGTTTCTGCTATATTAATATTCAAGGTGGCATTCTGTGGCATTGGGTAACGATAGTCGCCTCCCAATCGCAAGGCAACGTAGAACATATAAACGTTGGAGGATCTCTCCAAAGCCGATAAATCATTTACCATTCCCATAGGTTGAACAGATTTTTTTACTGGCGTCTGTGCCAGCTGCATCGGAGCATCATTGAAAGTATCTCCCGGCGAAATAACCCCCGAATCATAACCAGTGAGAATGGTTGCACCTTTGATACTGGAACCAGGTTCATGTGCATTAGCCAAGGCCATAAATGCTGCATCGCTATATTCGTCCTTGTCAGAATCATAGTTCAGACCGGAAATAGCCAGCAGCTCTCCGGTTTTCGGATTCATAACAACAGCATACGCATTCGTTGCAAACCGATTTTCATAAGGGCTTTTGGCCTTCATCGACTGGAATTCATCTAATAAAATCTCATCGACTTCCTGCTGAAAATCTAAATCTGTTGTTAATACCAGATCTTTGCCCCGTTCTCCTTCAACAATCGTTTCTGAACCAACAATTGATCCATTCTGGCGTGTTGTATATTGAATTTGTTCTTTACGTCCGCGCAGAAAATCTTCATACTCTTCTTCTAAGCCGCTTCTGCCAACACGGTCGTTCCGGCTGTAACCTTTCGTCAGGTAAGCACTCATATCCTCTGCAGGAATTCCCTGCTCCTGACTGGAGATACTGCCCAAAATACTTGTTAAAGTGTCTCCATTTGGATAAACGCGATTCCAATCGGTTGTAGCGTTAACTCCAGGCAGTTCATCTAAATTTTCTGCTACAGCAGCATACTCTTCAGCCGTTACCTCTTCATTTTTTACAACCTGAGGCGTTAGTGCATATGCTTTATCGAGTTCTTTTTTAATTGCAATTACTTCCATTTCTTCATCGGAGAAATCTGCAATTTCTTCATCTGTAATCAACTCAAGCGTTGCAGTATATACCTCCGAATTGTCCATTTCTTCTGTATCAATTTCTTCTAATCGCTTTTCTATGTCTTCTTCATGTAACAATAAATAATATTCTCTTTTATCTCTGTCAGTTATACGATCAATATATTGGTCATCACTCATATCAATATATTGAGCTAACGTATTCGCTACTTTGAGACGATCCTTTGCCTGAACCCCTTTGGGCGGCGTATACGTAATGGAATACATCGCTTCATTATCTACAATTAATTTTCCATTTGTATCATAAATCTTCCCGCGGGGTACGGGAATACTTGTCGTGTCTAAATTCGTTCGCTCAATTTCATCCTGGTATGTTTCTCCGTTTAAAATTTGAACAACACCTAACTGAAGTATGAGTGCAGAAAATAATAAAAAGATAGCAAAGAAAAGAATATTCATACGAATAGGAAGCTGGGATCGTTTTTTCTTTTTCTTCTTGTCTACCACTTTTCTCCTCCTTCGTATCTATTTTGAACTTCCATCACATCACATGATACGGCTCTTTTAAAAGTATAAGCAATTAATCATATATGTGCATCTTTTTAGTCCCTTAATTTATAATGCGTAACTTTATTCAGTCGAAAACTGAGTGTACCATGATTACTCTCCACATCAAAACCGCTGTTAGGATTTGGATTAAGCTGAATAGAGCTAGGACTGGGACTACGATTACTCGTCCTGCCAAAAACTATTGGTAGTTAAATGCGATAAAGGTCCCTGTTTAATTTTACCACATTTAACGACTTTTTTCGTCTGTAAAATCTTCTTTCAAAGCGATTTTTTGATTTTTTGTTGGTCCAATAAAAATATTACGGATACAAAAATAGATAATCGCGTGCCCTGCTCCAAATATAATAAGTAATGCTGGAATGATCACATCATGCGGAAATAAAAACATACCAAATATAAATACCGCAATCGAAGCAATTCTCCCCAGATTTAAATAAATCTCCCGGACAACAATGTATTCCACCCTTCTCTCGCTGACCATCCGCGCTTTGCCGATCACATCGTAGGTCAAGGATTGATACGGAACGGTCAGAATCGGAAATGCGATACCAATAATCACAGCATACACAATTAACCAGAACAGACTCATTTCAAAAATAATAATAAAAATAGAAGCAAACAGCAAAATACCACCAAATAAAATGGCTTTTTTCCGCAAAGCCGGTTTAATCCATTTTAAAGCAACAAAATAAAAAATAATGGATAAACCGGAGAGAAATAAATTAAAAACCCCTAAAACAAGCTCACTATTTATAACAAGAAAAATCCAGATGGTAATATAAAACCCATAGATCCCTTCTCTTAGCCCTTGAAAAAAATGAGCATGTAAAATGCGCTTCCAATTTTTATTTTTCTTTCTTTCATTGATGACTGCAGGTAATTCAAAGCTTCCTTTGCTCCCTTTTCGTATAATGAAAAAGCTGACAATGATCGCAGCAACAAATAAGCTTAACGAGATAATAAAAATAGCTGTATAACCAACATCACCAGCCATTTTTGAAATCATCCATCCCGCTAATAACGGCCCAACCATTCCGGCAAAAGATGTGAGTGTACCTGAAATACCGTT
Organism: Oceanobacillus jeddahensis; assembly: GCF_000750635.1. Classification (GTDB taxonomy): domain Bacteria; phylum Bacillota; class Bacilli; order Bacillales; family Amphibacillaceae; genus Oceanobacillus; species Oceanobacillus jeddahense. Next base: position 49,819 of record NZ_CCDM010000009.1, on the reverse strand, counting down.
AAACCAATCTCTTGTATCCGGCTCAGTGATTTCAAATGTCAGCACATAATAAGCTAACCAGAAAAAACCATACCCAATCCCTAATAAGCAGCCAAGAATAAAATTATAATATGCAGCCAATTCCCCCATCCACAGAACGAATAGGAAAAAGAAGCATAAAAAAAGGATACCAATCCGCAATATAATAATACGGTCGATTTTTTTAGATAATTTTCCCGCATAAATAAATGACAACGCTTGGAATACATAGCTTGCTAAATGATAATTAGCAATCACAAAAAAGTCCTCCGATTGCTTCCATAAATACACATTGACAAATGTATTTGATAAGAAAATTCCCGCGGCGTACAAAGCGCCAATAAGCAAGAGAATCCAAAGGTCGCGAAATTCATCTTTTTGTTGTCTATATCTTCTGTACTGCTGATGTAATTGCATAAAAAAACGACTCCTTCTCCTTATATTTTTAGCGAAGGAATCGTATCTATACAAAAAGGTTGCAGAAACATAAAGTTATCTGCAACCTTTTTGGTTATTCATTATTTAGCAGCTTCGTAATTGCTAGCTACTTGATCCCAATTTACTACATTCCAGAATGCGGAAATATATTCCGGACGTCTATTTTGATATTTAAGGTAGTATGCATGCTCCCATACATCTAATCCTAATAATGGTGTTTTGCCTTCTGTTAATGGAGAATCCTGGTTTGGAGTGCTTGTTATTTCAAGCTCGCCATTATTCAATACGAGCCATGCCCAGCCTGAACCAAAACGTCCTGCTGCAGCTGTAGCAAATTCATCTTTAAATTTGTCGAAAGAACCGAATTTGCTGTTAATTTTATCAGCTAGCTCACCAGATGGTTCTCCACCGCCATTTGGTGATAATGTTTTCCAGAAAAAGCTGTGGTTAGCATGTCCGCCACCATTATTGCGTACTGCTGTACGGATGCTTTCTGGAACCTCATTTAAGTCCCTTACAAGTTCATCAACTGATTTGTTTTGTAGATCTTCATGTCCTTCTAGTGCATCATTTAATTTTGTAACGTAGGTGTTGTGATGCTTCGTATGGTGAATATTCATTGTCTCTTTATCGATAGTTGGTTCCAATGCATCGTATGCATAAGGTAATTCTGGTAATTCAAATTTTGCCATGTGTAACTCCTCCTCTAAATAAATGATGTTTTAATATCTACAATTCTTACGTTATCAAAGGTAAGAATTTCTTGCAAATATTTTGCACTGACATACGTTATTAATTCCTTGTAGAAATTGCAGTTAAGAAAATCATACTTATCACAATTGAATTAAGGAAACATTTTTGCATTAATGAACCTTTTAAAATATACTATTTAATTCTTTTTAGTACTCCCATAAAAAATACATTTGGAAAATTAAGATAGCAAACTTTATACGCTTTATACGTAGGTTACTCCGAAAAAAGCCAATAAAAAAACAAGCTTTTACGCTTGTTTTAGAGATGGCTCGGGACGGAATCGAACCGCCGACACAAGGATTTTCAGTCCTCTGCTCTACCGACTGAGCTACCGAGCCGTACATGAAGCTTTTATATAAAAGCTTTGCATTATTCTGTTGAAAAGTATGTATGGAGGAGGTAGAGGGATTCGAACCCCCGCGCGGTTTGACCCGCCTCTCGGTTTTCAAGACCGACCCCTTCAGCCAGACTTGGGTATACCTCCGACAAGAACTAATGGTGGACCCTGCAGGACTCGAACCTGCGACCGATCGGTTATGAGCCGATAGCTCTAACCAACTGAGCTAAGGGTCCTTTTACTATTTAATGGGGCGACCGGTGGGGATCGAACCCACGCGTGCCGGAGCCACAATCCGGTGCGTTAACCACTTCGCCACGACCGCCATGGAATAGCAATTGATATATGTATATTTTTGGTAGCGGCGGAGGGGATCGAACCCCCGACCTCACGGGTATGAACCGTACGCTCTCGCCAGCTGAGCTACACCGCCATGGCTCCACAGGTAGGATTCGAACCTACGACCGATCGGTTAACAGCCGATTGCTCTACCACTGAGCTACTGTGGAATATAGTTTATTTTAATTAGCAACAAAATATAATTTATCATGTTCTATTGATTATGTCAACAACTTTTTTTGCGGTCTTGCAAAAGTTTTTATCAGAAGTTGACTGCAAGAATTATAATAGCACGTAATATAACATATTTCAACAAAAACTTAAAAAAACTTAATGAAATTCTGGTAATTTATAGAATGAAACTTCATTCATATAGAAGTTTTATGAACGATTCTCCATAATAAAAAAGCTGTTTTATGTATTTATACCTTTTTCTAATGCGGATCATGGATGTCCATTTAAACGATTTATTCCATGGGTGACCGTATTAACCTGAATAACAGCTGCGGTTACTTGGCTAATTAATTTCTTCATGTCTATACTTAATTCTTTTTACTACTTCGAAAGCTTTTTGCACTAATTTGAAGCTGTTCTCACGTGAAATAAAGGCTCTGTCCGCTTATTTTAACAGACAGAGCCATATTTGCATTAATGTTCACCTAAGACGTTCTGAGCGATATTTACAGCGTGGTCGCCAATTCGTTCTAAATTACTTAGGATATCGACAAAAACGATTCCTGCTGATCCGCTGCAAGTACCCTCATTCATACGAATGATATGGTTTTTACGGAATTTACGCTCCATTTTATCGATTTGGTCTTCTTTTTGAATAACTTCTAAAGCCGCTTCCCGATCATTTACTTCTAATGATTCAACAGCCTGTTTAACCGTCATATATGTTAAATCAAACATTTTATTCAAATCCTCAATAGCCTGGTCTGTCAGCGTAACTTTATTGGACATTTTATAGTCAACCAGTTCAATCACATTCTCAAAATGATCGCCAATTCGTTCGATATCACGAATTGTATTCATCAAACCAGTATGCTCTATACTTTCAGGTTCCGTTAAGTTGGTAGAAGCAATGTCCACTAAATACTCTGTAATTTTGCGATCCAAATTGTTCAACGCACCTTCAATTTGCAACGCCATCTCTGAGTTTTTCGGATTTTGGGTGGTGACATAATTATGCGTTTCTTCTAACCCTTGATATGCATATTTCCCCATACGAGCAACTTCCATCTTAGCCTGTCCCAATGCCAGCGAAGACGATTGTTGAAGGAAAATAGAATCCAGATGCTTCGGTTTGTATTCAATGATGACATCATCTCCAGGCACCAACTTTGTAATGAGCCATGCCAAAGCACCGATAAACGGAAATTGAATAATTGTATTTGAGATATTATAACTGCCATGCGCAAAAGCAATTGTCATCTCCGGATTCAAATTTAAGGTCGCTTGCAAATAAGAAATAAATTGCGTGAATGGATAAAGCAAGATAATAAAAATAATCGCACCTATTAAATTAAAGGTTACATGCGTATAAGCAGCTCGTTTGGCAGCAACTGACGTGCCTATACTTGCAAGAACTGCTGTTATGGTTGTACCAATATTATCCCCAAACAGCACTGGAATCGCAGCTTGTAAATCAATCGCGCCCTGCCCAAATAATCCTTGCAAAATACCGATGGTTGCTGATGAACTTTGTACAATTACAGTAAATACAGTACCAATAACTACTCCAAGAATTGGTGTTTCACTCATAGAAACCGTCAGATCTTGAAACGCCTGTAAAGAGCGGAGAGGTGTCATCCCGCTGCTCATTAATTCAAGCCCATAGAATAAGCCTCCAAATCCAAATAATGCCTGTCCGACAGCCACAATCTTTTGCTTCTTAAAGAAAAAGATTGTAAATGCACCTAAGGCTAAAAATAATAACGAATATTCCCCAACATCAATTCCAATAATAAAAGCTGTTATGGTTGTACCGATATTCGCACCCATGATAACACCAATTGCCTGCCTTAATGTCATAAAACCGGCGTTAACAAGTCCTACAGTTAAAACAGTAGTTCCTGAACTGCTCTGAATAAGTACAGTTACAATAATACCAGCAAGCACACCCAGGAAAGGATTGGTTGTAAACCGATCCAGAATATCCCGCAAGTGATCCCCTGCTGATTTTTGGAGCCCGTCCCCCATCATTTTTATCCCCATCAGGAATATGCCGATTCCTCCGAGAAATTCAATAATTAAACTTTGAACATCGATATCCACGAAAACTTCATCCCTTCTACCTCTTATGTAAACTTTTGTAGAATTTTGCGCCTTATTCATTATTGATGATTCTAAAGAGAATGTAAACATGTATGAAGAAAAATTTACATAGATTTAATATTTGTTTACATTCGATAAAGAAAGGGGTGATTAGTGTATGCCTTTTTTTAGAAAATATGTATACACTTAGAATATATTGCATACAAATACAGGATTCATTTCCTAGAGAAGGAAATGAATCCTGTTTCAGGGATTTCTTAATTTAACTAATCTTTTTGCAGTTCTTCAACCCGGACACTGGTGCCGTCAACCGCAACCACTTTAATTGGTGTACCCTTTTTTATCCAGCGTCCGCCGGATACAGCACTGTAATGCTTCTTATTGACTTCAATGGTACCCGAAGGTCTAAAATCTGTAAGAGCCACTCCTTCTTCCCCTAATAAATCCTCATACTCTTTGCTGAGTGAACTGTAGCCCTGTTCTTTTGTAAGTTGATCTACTAAGGCAATTTTCGACCACATCTGTCTTCGTTTAAATACTTTTAAGAACACCAGAGATGAGAATGCTCCGACAATGATACTTATTACCGCGTAGAGACCGTTCGCAAAGTCTGGTTGGGGTAATGCAACAGCAACGATCATTAAGACCAGTCCAATGGTAGCTAATGTACCGTCATTCAACACTTTTCCATCAATGATAATCAGTAATATTCCCAGGAAGTATATAATAAACATGAGTAAGACCGAATTGGTTTCTGTATATACTGTAAAATAAACTGTTATAAATCCTAAACCTAATACACCAAAAATACCGCGCATATTTACAAATACTTCACCTAATATAAATAATGTTCCAAAAAATAAGGCGAGGAACCCGATCCATTGTAATTCAACTATGTCCATACCCTTCACACCCTCTCGTTATCTTACTTATACTTATATGTACGTATGAGGTAAATAAATAGTTTCATTAAAGGAGATTTTTTATGGAATTTTTACGTAGAATTTCCCTGATCATCTTTATTATATTAGTTGCAGTCAGTATTTTTCAAGATTTAGCTCATTCCGACGATGGGACGACCTCCTTTTCAAATAATGAGAATTTAGAATTACCGCCGTTTGAAGCTGTTCCAGTAAAAGTAAATCCAGGAGATACGGTTCTTAGTATTACGGAGGAAATTCAAACAACACCTGCATATTCTGTATCCGTTGAAGTTATCTTAAAAGCTTTTGAATCATTAAACCCGACTACCTCCTCCAATGATATTGATGTGTATGAGGTTTACTATTTCCCTCAATTCCAAAATGAAAATTAAAAATAAAGCAACTGCAAAAAAACAGTTGCTTTATTTTTAATATATAAAACGAAACTTCATTCAGTAGGAGTTTTTCGACGCACAACTCTTTACGATGGGACGAGTAATCGCAGGTCTCAATGTTGTCAGGTTAATACGACCGCTGCGACGGGTTATGGTGGGGTGAGTAATCGCAACCCCAGAAAAACACTACGCTAGTTAGCCTTATTGCTATCTACCAGTATCAAACATAATCTTAATGAAATTCACTAACCTGACAACATTGGTAATCGCAGTCCCATCCCCAGTCCCAGGACGTCGCGAACTTAGTCTGCTTCCTTCATTCTCCCACTGAATTAGCCTAAGTGATTCAGGGAGTTAGCGCCCGTTATCTCCCGCCTAAATTAATTTATTTTCGCTCTTTATTTTGTGGCGGGAGTTTTACGGGCGGTTCTCCGTGATAAAAAGGGAAAGTAAACAGACGGAAAATTAAAAACAAATAAATGACAAACAATTAACCCCCTCAGACAAAACAAAATTCATCCGAGGGGGTTATGGACTTTCACGCTCCTGATAAAATTCCTTCACTTTATCCAAATCTGCAATATTTCTTCCAAATGAACAGACTCTTCACTATGAAAATGAGTCTTATCCTGACGTTTTCAATTCTGTAAATGGATGTAATATTTTTAAAGCAATAAGTAATGGAATAGAGAATATATTTGTATGGTATGTAGAAATTGTAACTTATATATTATAATAGGGATAGACAGTTTTATATTCATGTAAAAAGTTAATAAATGAAAATGAATATTATCCGATTTTATTAAACGTTAATGGTGGTTAAGCGACCTACAGGAGGACAACGAGTATGAGAAGTATTCAAAGCCGGATTGCAGAACGTATACTCACACGGCTGAGTAATAAAGACAGCTTTACCGATCCCGAACGATACAATGATTTTCTAAAAGAAAAACAAAAGGAAAATGAACAACCCTACGTGCTGCCAAAATATGTACAGACAAGGTTTAACATTGAAAAACAGATGTTTGATGGAATGGAATGGTATATCTTTAATCAAGAAGAGAATCATTCAGGGAAATCCATCCTCTATTTGCATGGAGGCGGATATATCAAGCAGCCGTCGTTATACCACTGGCATTTTCTTGGGAAAGTAGCAAAAGAAACCAAAGCTACAATATACGTTCCTATTTATCCGAAAGCGCCCAATCATCATTATAAAGAGTCTTTTGATAAAGTGCTTCCAATATATAAATGGATGTTAGAAACAACAGATAGTGATAATATTATTTTGATGGGTGACTCTGCCGGCGGAGGATTTGCATTAGCGTTAGCACAATTACTCTTAGAAAAGGAATTACCACAACCGCGGCATATCCTATTAATTTCACCTTGGCTTGATATTACAATGAAAAATCCAGAAGCTCATGCACTCGAACATAAAGATCCGATGTTAGGTATCTATGGGTTGATTCAAATGGGAAAAGCATATGCAGGAGATACGGACAGAGATAATTATTTACTTAGTCCGATAAATGGAAAGGTGAACGGGTTAGGGGAAATTACTTTGTTTATTGGGACGCATGAAGTTCTTTTACCAGATGCGAGAAAATTCAAAGAACTGGCTGCATCGCAAGGCATTCACATTAATTATTTTGAATATCCGGAAATGAACCATATCTTTGTGCTTTACCCCATTCCAGAGGCAAGAGAAGCGACCAAAGAAATAGTAGATATTATAATAAACAGTTGATGCATCTGTTTCCTAACTAACGTATTAGGCTTCCTGCTCCTCAAAGCTTTTCCATGTCAGTTTACAACAAAAGCGCTACCAACAAAAAGCAGCCGCTATAGCGTTGCTTTTACTGCTTTTCTTTACATAAAACGAGTTAAAAAGCAAAAATAAAGTAAAACGACAGGTGCAGAATCAATATTATATTAAGTGTTCCTAATTTTGCCCGCAGAGATGCCATCACCATTCCCATGATAAAGACACTTCATGAAAGTAGAATATAAATTGGTGCAAATCGTTGAGGAATAATCAGTGCATGACCAATGCAGAACAGCGCCAAGCAAAATAACTGCCTAAGCCGGCATACGCTCCCCCAAATAAGTCTGTAATAATCCGAATGTAAGGTAATCCTGTCAGTATAGAGAGACAGTCCTCCCAAAATATAGACCAGCACTTGCAGCGGCAAATCACAGTAGAGAGGTAGCGTCAGAACTAAAACCACTGGCAAGCTGATAGAGTGAGAAGTTCATGAATAACGTATCTATTAAATTATTAACCTATCCCTTTATTTACTAAATACACCAACACTATCAGAGCCCCAAATATGATGAAAATTCGAAGCCATTTAGGTACGCTTGAGAACCATTTAGATGCCATTTCCTGACCTAATTCCGTTTTTTTATCTTCATTCATTTTACCAATCCTATCTGCTATAAAAATTTATTGCTTTACCAGTCCCAGGACGTCGCGAACTTAATCTGCTGCTTTTCTCTCACTGCGTGTTAGTTGAGTGATTCAGGGAGTTAGCGTCCGTTATCTCCCGCCTAAATAAATTTATTTTTACGCTTTATTTTGAGGCAGGAGTTTTACGGACGGTTCTCCGTGATAAAATACCTGCCGATATCCATATCTATCCGCTTCAGTCATCAATTCTTCCAATGCATCATCGATGGTCAGTATATCCTTTTGAAAAAAATCAATCTTCATCAACAGGATGGTCGAATCTGGTAATATAAATTGTATCCAAGCTATATAAGACCATGTGTCTCCCTCTTTGATTTCAATCGTTTCTCTTTTCCAGTTCTATTACACTTTTCATATGAAATCTCTTTTAATACGTAGAGTCTTTCTTTTTCAAAGGTGTTATCACTGCAAAAAATAACATATAGACCAAAACAATAATCCCAATTGCAAAATAGCTTAGCTGTAACCCGAATAAATCAGATGCTGCACCACTAATCATTGGTCCAACCATCATTCCTATCGAATAAGCTGTATTATAAATAGCAAAGGTAACTCCATATGCCTGAGTCTGGCTTTCCTCGGCAATATCAGCAAGCTCAGGAAGCGTCGGTGCAAGAACCGTTCCCATACTGATGCCAATCAACGCTAATGCCGCAACTTGCAGCCACATCGTTGTCGGCATAACAACAAGTGCCAGTGATACTGCAGTAATTGCTAATCCAATCGTAATTGTTTTAGGATGGCCAATCTTTGTTGAAACACTTCCGACAATTGGTGCGGCAAATGCATAAGCAAGTGAGGGTACCCCAAATAATAAGCCGATGATTCCTGGAGATGCATCAAATACATGTTGCAGATGCATTGGAAATGTCGGCTCCAGTACACTTGGAATGGCAGCTCCGATAACAACTGCTCCAACAACCAAGAGCAAGGTTCGGTTTTTTAATAAATGCCATGCTCCTGAAGCGTCTTCTTCCTTCCGATGAGGTTCTTCCTTCAATAGAAATATACGCAGCAAACCATCAATAAGGGCAATCCCTGCAGCTACAAAGAATGGAAGCATATAACCGCCCAACTGATAAAGCCAGCCTCCAAATGTCGGACCCAGCAGGATCCCCATTGCTTGACCTGACAGCGCAATCCCCATGACTTTTCCCCGTTCTTTGGCCGGGTAGAAATCAGCAAGAAGCGCAAGCCCGGCTGTCCAGGTGGCTGCTGCTGCAATTCCTTGTAAAATACGGCAAATCAGCAAGAGCCAAAACGTATTCGCAAATGCAAATAACAGGGTTGCAAGCGTAAGTCCTAAAATTCCCCAAAGCATCGGACCACGCCGTCCAACTTTGTCTGAGATCACCCCAAATATAGGAGTCGCGATTAATAGAGCCGCTGCATAACTGCCGAATAAAATGCCGATTGCAGTTTGCGATATACTTAAAGAATCAGCATAATCTGGCAGGATAGGAACAATCATTCCATATAGCAGCATATCAGTGAATATTGCTAACGTTACGACAAACAAGGCGCTCTTTTGAGCTTTTTTTAAATTTTGTTCTTGATTCATTTTTTTTCCTTCTTTCCCTTTATTCTGTGTTGTATAAAAACAACGTTTCCTCTTTTTAAATGATCCATTGTCTCCTTTCTTCTGTTACTCCTGAAGAGGAACAGGAATAATTGCTTTTTCCGCCTCGTTTACGCTCCGCCTCCACCAATAACCGCAGCAATTCACAACTTCACTGATTCTACTGCCATTATTCATCTTGTATCAAACACACCTTATACCTATTTAGTATTGATTACTCAATATTGACTATAAATGTATTTTTTTCTCCCTCCTATACAGAGAGGGAGATTATTAATTATTATCTTCTAAATATGCTAATGCCTTTTCGACGAAATCCTGTTGAAGTCTGATAGTGGCAAACATATTATCAAAAACCAGCTGTACCATGGGAGGAATGTTGCCTTCCATGGCTGCATTCTTTTCCTGCCAGCCTGTTTCGACACTGTTATATTCATTTTCCAACGCTGCCCGCTGTTGTTCCAAAGCTTGACGCGCTTCTTCGGCTGGAAGCTTTTCGAAAAAAGAGATGCCTGCATATAAAGAAGAAGGGTATTGAACGGATGAAGCAGTTAAAGCTTCACGAATCAATTCTTTCAGATGTTCTTTTCCTTCTTCGGTAATTCGATAGGTAAACTTCTGCCGGTGGCCGGTTTGTTCCACCTTATCAATGGTAATAAAGCCGTCCTTCTCTAATTTTTTAAGCGCATGATAAATGGAACCAATTAAAATGCCGCCCCATCTTTCCGCATCTGTCATCCGCAACGCCTGCTGAATATCATAGCCGGACATCGGTTTTGCATCTAACATACAGAGTACAAGCAGTCTGGTCATCATCGTCACATCCTTTACTTAACTTTGAGTATTATATGATGAATATGTGAAAGTGTCAAATATATACGATGCAAATGTACAAAACCTGTTATTCGTCTATCCGATATTTCTCTTCCCTGCTTCCTGTTTGCCTATTTTAAAACTGAAGATATTTATCAACATCATTTGTACTTCAATGAATTATGTTCAACAGCTATTTAAAAAAAAGAAAAAAACCTATATCTGATAAAGTGAATTAATTAACAGGTATAGGTTCTTTTCACATTTATTCATTTTCAAGCGATTTCTGAAGCTTCCTCACTTCTTCAATCCCCAGACCAGTTAATTCAGCTATTTCTTCCTCTGAATAGCTCCGGTCTAGAAGGTTTTTAACAAATTTTCGTTCCGTTTCTTCTTTGCCTTGTTCCAATCCTTTCCTGGTTGCTTTCTCCTCGATTTCTCTATACACTTTTCCAAACGTTGGGGTGTCTCTTAACTTTTCCAAACCCATGATTTTTTCCTCCTCTTTTTTGTTTTGTGCGATGGGTAACGTTTCATACAGTTGTTCTTGCAAATCTGAGGGAATCAGCATCATATAATCAATGAAATACACTAATGCGGCGAGATAATTGGTGCGGTGCGAATATTTTTTAAATTCCAAGCGGAGAAGCTGTTGTTTCAATCGGTATCTTTTTTTGTCATCATTGTCGGTTTTGTCAGTGTTTTCACTGATATAAATACCCGCAAGCACCGCTAAAGCAAATGGATTATCCGATTTTTTCAGTTCTTCTTTATCTTTTTCATGAAATCGATAGGTGTTATAGGTATAGGTTAATTCGGTCCCATAAAAAGAATAGCCGAATCTGTCTTCATTCTCTTTCTGACTGGCATCTGTCAACAAGGCGATGGAGTAGATCAGTAGATCGAATGACTGGTTTTGCCACGGAGAATCGCCCGTAAAACTCCCGCCTCAAAATAAAGAGCGAAAATAAATTAATTTAGGCGGGAGATAACGGGCGGTTCTCCGTGATAAATTCTTGAAACAACTCTTCAATCAAATTCTTCCAAAGTCCATCATAATCAGGCTGTTTTACGCGATAACTATTTTTATTTTCTTTGACTGTATTTAGCATTAATTTACCACATCTCCAAGTAATAATAAATTTGTTTTCATCATAGCGGTTTTGTATGTGGAAGGCAAAACGGTAAAACAGAATTTCTCCTGTAAAAAATGCCTGCGATAAGAGGATTTGTATACGCTATTTTTCGTTTTTCAATCATCAAATACCATTTATTTTGGATTTTTAATGTTTTTTGGACAACAGAAAAATAGGTACGGTCTTTTAAATCAAATGTGATACGATAGAATAAGCTATGATACTTTTTCATAAAGGGAATGTTGTGATTACTTCTTTTCTATCGCGGGCACTCAATAGCATCAAATATCCGTATACATTTCCAAATTAGTGAAGTTCTTGTGTTGATAAAACTTATTGAAAAGACTGGAGGGAAAGAGGATGGAAGAAAATAAGTCCATTGCCAATCGAATCATCGTTATTGGCTGTCCCGGCGCAGGTAAATCAACATTATCCGCTCAAATTGCTCAAATAAGAAACATCCCCTTGGTACATTTAGACAGCATTCAATGGATCGACGATGATACCACTGCCTCTAAAGCTGCTTTTGACACCAAACTAAATGAAGAAATCAAAAAAGACAAATGGATCATTGATGGAAATTATGCCAGAACGCTGGAATTGCGGATGAACCATGCAGATTGGGTTATTTGGCTAGATTTCCCCCGCAGTGTTTGTTTGTATCGTATCTTCAAACGCTATATAAAAAATAGAGGAAAGAAAAGCCCGCATGGGAATCCGGATAGATTAGACTTTTCCTTCCTGCGTTTTGTATGGAATTATAAGAAAGAAAACAATTCCCGAATAAAGTCATTAAAAGATAAGCACCAAGGCCGGCTCCGTTTTAGTCATATTCGTTCTGGTAGGGAGCTCAGGAAATTTATGAGCAATTTAGAAACACAACGATCGTAATGATCTGTATTTTAATTTGTATTTTTATAAACGACTCCACATTAAAAAATAAAAATCATTCTTAAACGTTCCTTTTTATCTGATGGAAGTGGACTGGACAAAAATATTAAAAAGTGACACTCACCAAATATTTAGTAAATGTCACTTTTTTATTGCCGGGCTTTGCTTCAGCCTCTCTCAAATTTTAACGCTTTTATCATTATTTCATTTCACTATTGTTTTCACGAGTTTTATAGACGATTTTACGAATACTATCCATGGATAAATTATAGGTTTGCTCCAATTCCTCGAATGAATATCCTTCTCTATATAATCGGTATATCTCTTCATTTCTTTCAGCCAGGGCGAGACGAGATCCATTCGCTTCTCCCCATCCTGCCCGCTGATTCGTTTGCTTTGGAATATAAATAAGTTCTCCCTGAATATATTTTTGGAGCTCCTTCAACAAATGAGGCGGAAGCACCTCTTTTCCATTTTTGTATGACAAGCTGGAACATCCTTTCTATCAAGATGTATGGGACGAGCATGCATTATTTTCTCATTCATCATTAAAACTCCTTTCATTTTAGTATTATTTTCGTAAGCCTCTTCACTTTTAGTATACATTAGTTTAGGAAAGAAAAGGAGACCGCAATATAAATGCGGCCCCGTCTTTTATGATTTCCGCTATGCGGAAACCACCTCATATTTTGTGATCAATTTAAATCAGCCTCCTTTCCGATATTCTATCGGTCCGACACCTTTATTAACTCATATATCCCCCCTTCTGAACAAGGGGGAAAACGATTATAATTATTTTTTACCTCTTTTTCAATTCGTCATTTCCTGATTTAGACAACCCGCTCGCTCCCTACATGTATATCCCATCCAAAGTAATAATCTGCTACAATATATGTAAATATAAATTTCTGATTAGCAGTGCTTTAAAATGGGTAAACATAATATAATTATTCACAAAGACTGCATCATAATGAATAAAGGGAGCGATGGACACAAATGAATAAGTGGATGAAGATACTTGCTGCCTTGATAATGGCAATCTCAATGAACATGGTACTTACACTCACAGCATTTGCTGAAAATCAAATGAGCGATTTACATATTGAAGTAGAGTTGCAGGAGGATGGTTCAGGCGTTGTAACAGAACACCGTCAAATGAATATGGATGAAGGTACCGAGCTTTTCATTAATATGGTCAACCTTGGCGGGTCAGAGATACTGGATTTTTCAGTTGATGGATTTACAGAAGAGCCCGATTGGGACGCTGATGATTCACGGGAAGAAAAGGCAGGAAAATATGGAACAGTATCTACAAGTGATGGTGCCGAATTAGTTTGGGGAATTGGTGAATACGGGGAAAATACGTATACAGTAACCTATACATTATCTGATCTTGTACGTAATTTAGAGGATGGCCAAGCCATGCTTTGGAACTTCGATACCTTTTCCGATATTCCTGCGCAAAATTTAACAGTTGAAATCTCTGGATTTCAACCATTTACACAAGAAAACGTTAATTTCTGGGGATTTGGCTTTGATGGAGATATACAGCTGGAAGGCGATCGTATTGTCTGGGAGTCAAATGGTGAAGCCGATGGAGATGTAATTGTTTTAACGCAATTTCCGGCTGATTTCTTCCAAGCTGAACGAACAGTAGACATGACGTTATCCGAGCAGCAAGAGGAAGCAATGGATGGGTCTACTTATAATTCAAGTGACAATTCTACGCTAGTTGTTATCATTGTTAGCGCAGTCGCTGGTTTTTCTTTATTAATCGGTATCGGAACCTTCTTCATTGTCCGTAAAACAAATCAAGTAAAAAGAGAAGCCGGCGCGATGAAGCCTATCCATAAACGGATAGCAGAAAATAAAGGCAAAACGTATGCAGCCGTGCCTTTCGATGGAGAAGACTATGCAGGTTTAAGTGCCCTTTTAACGCAGATGAACCTTGGATATTTTGAAGATATCTTCCAAGCTTATCTGCTGAAATGGTCTGTGAATGAGAACATCTCAATGGAAGCAGAAGAAGAGAGCAAGGTGTTTGGAAAAAAATATCGCACGACCCTTACCATCAACGATATTGAAAATGAACGGAATAAACACCCGTTAACCTTTAGTGAGCTTACGAACCAAATAGAAGATGAATCCTATGAGGGAACGTATGAAATGGCGTTGTGGACCATGCTCTTGGATGCTGCAGACAGGAATGGCGTCGTAACAGATAATGCCATCCAGAAATGGGGTAAAGAGCATGCGAAGGAAGTCAGCACTTTTGCCGATTATCTCAAAGACTATTCCGAAGCCTATCTGGAGCAGAAAGGATTGTTTTCTTTTGAAGAAATAAAGGTGTTTGGATTTTTACAATCTATTACGGTACCAAGTAAAGAGGGAGAAAAACTAGCGGATCGTTTAATTCAGTTTGATAATTATTTGAAGGAATCAGATATCAATCAATTTTCAAATGCTTCCAAGCCGCTTTCCTTGAAAGATATGATGCTGTGGAGTGCGTTACTAGGTAAAAGCGATAAAGTATCTAAAAAATTAGAGGACTTAGTCCCTGAAGAGAGGTACAAAGAGGACTTGGTATACCTGCAATTCTGGTATGGAACTTACTACACCCGTGCAAGCTGGTCCACCGGGCTAGCTAGCGGCGGATTTCATTCCAGCACTTCAGCTGCTACCGCAGCAGGCGGCAGCGGGGGCGCTACCGGCGTCGGTGGAGGCGCTGGAGCTGGCGGAGGTGGAGGCGGCGGTGCCCGCTAAGTGAAATCTCTCAAGCTCCCTTAAAAATAAACTTGTTGTATCTGTCATCATAAGAAAAGCTCAAATTACTGTTTGATGTTTGAGCTTTTCTTGCTTTTAGCCCCCCCTCCTTTCTACTTTGCATTTTCTTTATCCACCCTGTCTGATTTTCTATAAAGAGAAGTTATTAAGAAATTTCACTAGTCTTTCATTTACATGATCAGACCCACGCCCGAGCCAAATTAAGTGCCCCCACGTATCAAGTAAACATAATTCCGAATCTCGAATTTGTTGATCAGCATAATAAGCATGCTCCAATGGAACAGAACCATCATATTTGCTATGCATAATGAGCGTTGGACAAGAAATAGACTGCAGATTTTTAGAGGTAATTTCCTTTGTTTGGGATAAATCTATTAAAAATCCATAGCCTGATCGTTGGCGTCTGTTCATTCTTTGGATTTCATCAATATCTTTGTCCAACAGGTTGTCTTTTATTTCTTTATATGAAAGAGTGCTAAAGGCAGGAGTCATCTGCTTAAACGTAAATTTTGGAAAAATATTGCTCATGCCTGAAGCGAGTTTCCATGTCATTTTTTCCACAGCAGGATGGAATAAAACCTGTGCTGCCTTATATATTTTATCTTTAGGTGTCAGCCACTCTTTCGTAACAGCGCTTTGTAAAGTTAATGTTTTAACTCGATCAGGATAGTGAGATGCAAAATAAATGCCGCTTGGACCGCCAGCGGAGATAGCGAGCAGATGTACTTTATCAATTTTTAAATAATTTAATAGTTCTGCATAGTAATCACATACTTTAGACAGATTCTCTCCAATTTCTTTTGACGTTTTTCCATACCCTGCCCTTGACAGAGTAATAATCCTGAAACCATTGTTAACTAGAGGGCCGTACCCAAATTCTTCGTAACAGTTGGAATGTCCACCGTGCATCACCAGGATCGGTATCCCCTCTTTTCCTGTAATGGAATATTCAATAGTTTGACCATCTGCGATATATGTACCAATAACTCTTTCCATTCGTCTCCTCCCTTCTCCACGTATCAATGAGACATAATTGTTTATTTAACTAAAATACTATCATTTGGTGCTGTCATTATACCACTGTAAAAAGAAATCTCATAACATCCCCTTCCTACTTTTAAGAAGAAAAAACAAATAGCAGGTTACAAAGAATTGGACATAAATACATCTTAAGGCTTAACCAATAATATTACTCTGGTGCATCATAAAAATATGGAATGACTAGTACAATAAAATAGATTAGATTTTTCCCGTTCGGATACCCCTTTTAAACGAAATAACTGGAGGTGATTTCATGAAAAGAAATGTTCGCTTATCAGAAAAATTATTATTAACAGGATTTATTTTCATTCTATTATTTATGATTGGACATGATTGGATACCCTTAGGTTCATTAAATGACGTTCAGGCGCTCTCTGAAGATCGATCCTTTAATGAACGGTTTATGGTTACATTGTTTGGTACTGTTCAATTTCTGCTGCTAACTGGTTAACTCCTCACTTTTATAGGTAAGCGCTATCCTCTCTGGGTAAAACTTTGGCTAATTATTCATCCATTATGTATTTTTATTGGGGCGTTATTTAGCTGGTGGATTCCTTACTTGTTTGGATATGGTGCAGAGGAAAGAGCTGATCGTTACCAGTATATGTTTGGAAATACGCATTCTTTTCTGCCCGAAATAAATGGAATTGTTCCAAATACATTGCACATTCTTTTCCATACTACACTTTTCATATGTATTATCCTGGCTATTTATATTAGTTTGGCAAATTCAAAAAAAGAAATAAGGTCTTATTAGATCAATACGTTCCATCTCCGCAATGGATGATAAAGGAACCCTTCTTCTGTCGGAGTTTTATAGA
The DNA here is from genome assembly GCF_000750635.1 of Oceanobacillus jeddahensis. Taxonomy (GTDB): domain Bacteria; phylum Bacillota; class Bacilli; order Bacillales; family Amphibacillaceae; genus Oceanobacillus; species Oceanobacillus jeddahense. The sequence goes on along the minus strand of NZ_CCDM010000009.1, from coordinate 32,801 downwards.
TGTTTCTTTATACTAAATTCTCCATAAAGTGCGATTTCTATCCGTTTACCTTTAAAATACTTACCGATAGAAATCGCATTATTTTTTCTTCTTCCCTTCCCTCATCCTGATCCTGCTATCTAGTAATATCATACTTTATCAAAACTTTATGTTAACTATATGCTCAGCTTATTTTGCTTTGCTAGAATTTAGTTTATCAAAATAAGGAGCTGAGTAAATAATGCAAGTTAATAAAGAAACTTCTATCTTAGAAATCAAGAACCTAAACAAAAAAATCAATGGTCAAACTGTAATCGATCATATTCATTTTTCGATTGAGAAAGGAGATATCTTCGGATTTCTCGGACCAAATGGAGCTGGTAAAACTACAACATTAAGAATGATCACCCGTTTGATTTTCCCTAATTCTGGCGACATATTAATCGACGGACATTCCATAAAAACTGATTCCGTTTTAGCCCTTTCCAGAGTAGGAAGTATTATAGAAAATCCTGCATTTTATCTTCACCTCACAGCCAAGCAGAATTTAAACCTGAGTGCTAAATTAGCTGCCATCAAAGTGCCAAAAGCAAGAATCAATGAAGTTTTATCCATTGTTGATCTGAAAGAAGCTATGAATAATAAGGTGAAAACATTTTCGTTAGGAATGAAGCAGCGTCTGGGAATTGCTAATGCCTTATTGTGCTACCCCAGCTTGATTATATTGGATGAGCCAACGAATGGCGTTGACCCGATGGGCCTTCGGGAAATGAAAACATTAATTAAACGACTGGCAGAAAAAGAAAAGATTACGTTTCTTATCTCCAGTCATATGCTCCGGGAAATGGAGGATTTATGTCATAAAGCAGCATTTATTCAGAGTGGAAAGATTGTTGAAGAAGGAGATATCTCCGAACTATTAGAAGTCTATCAGGTCACCAATTTAGAAGATTTATTTTTTGCATGTATAAAGGAGAATTTAACTTCATGAAAAATATATGGACACTGATCACCTTTGAGTTCAAGCGTACGTTGACTTCCAAAATGCTGCTTGTTTATACACTTATTTTTACGGTAATGTATGTTTTAACAGGCATCCTTTTTCATGTTTATGGCGCGGATTCTACAGTAGTTGCCGGGTATGGCCAATCATTCCCTGTGGAAATGCTTCAAGCCAGTTTAACATTTACAGCCGTTTTTATAGCGATTTATGTAGGAGAAGTTCTCATACAAGAACGAAATAATGGTACCATCAAGTTTGTTTTATTACGATCTGTTTCCAGATTCCAATATTATCTTTCAAGAATTTTGTCCATCCTTTTATTTTCGCTTCTTTTAACATCCATCATGCTTTTCATTGGTTATGTAGTTGGTATTTCTTTCTTTGGATGGGGGGACACGTTTGTTTTTTACTCTGTCGTGACAAGTGGATGGCATGGTATAGGAGTTACTCTTTTGGCCGGATCAGCTTTTGCTTTTGCTTATTTCATTTTTGGTTTAATCACGTTATTGCTTTCACAGTTTATTCAGCGTATTTCTACGTTAGCAATGCTGATGGGAGTATCTACACTCGCCGGACAATATATCATTATTTATGATCAAGTAAAACAATATGTGATTTATGAACACTTATTATTTTTCCACATCAATCTATTTGAAAAGTCTGTTTCCCATAGTATCACTAGCTTTAGTGTGCTTGTCACTTATCTATTGGTGATTGGAACAACGGGATATTATCTATTTAAAAAACAGGATTTGTATGTATAAGGGGGATCTATATGATTCAACAACTAAAACATGATGTATTGTATATCATCTATAATCGAAAGTATCGGTTATTAATATTACTTACCATTTTATTGACAGCAGGATTAACTATTTACACTGCTGTCAATGTAACAGTAGAAGAAGATATTCTACTCCATTCATTTGAGAATTTTAGACAATTTTTTTGGTTACTCTGTGCTTATTTGATAGCTGATTTGCTATCAACAGATTATCATTCTCAAACATTTAAAAATATTATTCCTAAATCATTCAATCGCAACAATTACTATTTATCAAAAATAATGGTTGCAACTATATTAGGTGTATTTATTTTAGTAACACACGCTATAACTAGTTGGATAGTAATTGGTTCCGTTGCAGCAGGGATTGAATTAAATTATTTTAACTTCCCCTATTTTTTATTGGGAGCCGTTCTTTCTCTTTTCCTATTTTCAGCATTATTGTCTTTTGTCATAACCCTTTTTGGAAAGGAAACAGTTACTATTGGCACAGCACTTGGACTTGTACTATTACAAATATTGGTAGAAGGTTTTGATCCAGCTATTTCAGCACATTTTCCAACCATGTATGTAGTCAGCTTAGACAATCTTGTTTCAGAGAGTATGTTAACAGCTCTTATTTCGATCGGCAGTTATATCATATGCACCCTTTTATTATTTATTGGTACAATAAAGATATTCCATAAACAAGACCTTTTCATTTAGGAGGTACTGATGAATCAGAAAAAAATACTTATTGTTGAAGATGATACAGATTTAGCAAAAATGATAGCGAATTATTTATCCCGGGAAAATTATGATGCAGTAATTTGTGGGCAAGGAGATAAGGCTATAAGCTTTGTAAAACAGTATCGACCGGATATGATTCTATTAGATTTAATGCTTCCTAAAATGGATGGCCTGGAGATATTAAAGCAAATAAGAGCCTTCTCTGTATTACCTGTTATTATTATCAGTGCAAAGGAAACAGAGCTAGACCGGGTGCTTGGTTTAAAAATCGGTGCAGATGATTATATTACAAAACCATTTTCGATTAAAGAACTCGTGGCGCGGGTAGAGGCTTTATTCAGGCGCTATGATTACGCCGCCTTTCCCTCCGCTTCCAGTGACATCATCGCATTTGATGATGTCATGATCGACCTGTCTTCAAGAAATATAACAAAAGGTGGAACGATTGTTAACCTGACCATGAAAGAATTTGATTTGCTGGTATTTTTAGCACAATCTCCCAATCAGGCTTTCCGCAAAGAACAGCTATATGACAATGTTTGGGGAATACATGAATATGGAGATATCAACACAGTTACCATCCATGTACAAAAAATCAGAGAAAAGCTGGGGAATAGCAGCTATATTACTACTTTACGCGGAGTAGGTTACCGTTTTGACGGTGAAATGCTATGAAGCAGAGTATTGTAAAAGAACTTATTTGGATGTGTATCATAATAGCTTGCATTCCATTGTTGATTGCTTTTATGATGGTGCAGTCAAATATTATCTTTATTATTGTCCTAATAACAACCTTGCCTTTTTTTCTGTTTTCTTTTTGGATGATTACTTATGTGAGAAAACGAATGATTACTCCCCTGTCCATTTTAGCTGCGGAAGCTCAAAAAATATCTCAAGGGAATTTATCACATCGAATCTCCTACAAAAAAGACGATGAATTTGGACGCTTTATCACTGCTTTTGATCAGATGAGAAATACATTATATCTGCAAGAGCAGCAGCAGCAAACCTTTGAAAAGGAGCGTAAACATTTTATAGACAGTATTTCTCATGATTTAAAAACACCAATCGCTTCGATTTCCGCTTATATTGAAGCATTACAGGACGGGATAGCGGAGAGTCCAGAGGAAGAACAGCGATACCTACAGGTCATTCAAAAAAAAGTACATGTATTAAATGACCTATCGAATCAATTAAGCTTAAGCTACGAAACGCCAGAAACTGTTCATTTGGAAACACAATCGATTAACTGCTATGAATGGGCCGTGGACTGGCTGGATAATATTCTTGTAGAATGCCAGACAATGGATATACATCCTCAATTAGAAAATCATATTGACAGTAAGGATGCTTCCAGTATCAGCATCGATGTCTATCAATTGGACCGAGGGCTGCAAAATATTCTAAATAATGCCTATCGACATATGAGAGATTTTCTATCGATTAAAATTAGTGTTGACACTGTCTATTTTAAAATACAAATCGTAAATGATGGAGCTAATCTAAACAAAACGCATATCAATCGAATTTTTGAACGGTTTTATACGCAAGAAAAGCATAACGCAGATGGTCACTTAGGATTAGGGCTTTATATAACGGCTACGCTGATTCAAGCAATGGATGGGGAGATAACGGCAGCGTTGGAAGGAGATCAAATCCATTTTGACATAGCTTTTCCGATTGGAAGAGTTTAATTTGATTAAGAATTTTCCTTTTGTGATATAGAGAAAAGCATTCAAAAGATTTTCTTCTGAATGCTTTTCCTTCTTTATTACCTTTTATTCAGGAATAACTTGTAGCTATAAAACATCGATAATACCTGATCACCAGTCAAACGATTTATATTTGTTACCCCGGCATGCTTCAATGCCTGCTTAAACTGATTTTTTGTAAATAGCTTTTGATATTCCTTATTTACCAATTTATAAACAAAATGTTGATATAAATCTTTGTCCCTGGATTGAATTCCGGATTCTTTCCTTCTTAATCTAATTAAAACAGAATCAACTTTCGGCTTAGGATGAAAATATTCTCGAGGAATAAATTTGATCACGTTTATATCAACCTCTGGGAATATGAATAATCCTAAAGCTCTTTGATAATCTGTCAGCCGCTTCGCAAACCCTTCTTCCACAATCAGAAAGCAGAACTCGGCAGCACTTTCAAATACAATCTTTTTTATTATTTTTGTACTTATATTGTAAGGAATATTTCCGTAAATTTTATACGGCTGTTTTCCTTTTGGAAACCTATAATTTAATATATCTGCATGGACAACCTGAACGTTTTCAGAACGATTGATAGACTTTTGCGTCATAGATACAAATTTAGAATCTATTTCAACAGCAGTAATAAAATCACATATCTTCACAAGCTCTCTTGTGAAATGACCTTTCCCTGAACCAATTTCAATAACGATATCCTGTTTATTAATATTTGTTCGAGATAGTATCTCATGAATATGCTTTTTCGACGTAATAAAGTTTTGACTGTCTTTTGGATTTATACTGTTCATTATAACCCTCTATCCCATTGGTTATAACGAACTTTACTTCATGTTCATTATAACCATTTTGTATTTTTCTTGGTTTATAATGAACGTTTTTAACAACAGCAATGCTGCAAATCCCCATGCCTGCCCTCCTCTATCAATTTTTTAGAAGAATAGACACTTTATCTACAACTGCAATAGATGTAATTCCCATGGCAATTACCTCCAAATATAATTTTACAAATTGATTATAACAAAAGCTTGCAACGATAAACAGTCTATTTTTAACATTCAGCTGTCGGCAATATTATCCGTACCGCCAAACCGCCATACCTGCTCTGTTCAATCACCGTCTCTCCCCCATGTGAAGAAATAATCTGTTTCACAATCAAGAGCCCTAACCCATACCTAAGCTCACCAGAACGATTGCTCTCAAGCATATAGTGCGGCGTATTGTTTAAATGTTGAATTTGTTCCTCTGTTGTACCCTTACCATTATCCTCAACCGAAATAATACATTTACTTTCCCTTATAGCAATGGACAGATAAATGGTACATCCATCCTCATTATGATTTATACTGTTTTGAATCAGATTGTTTATCGCTCTTTTCAATAAGGGCCTGTCTATAGGGATGATGCAAACAGATGCCTGCTCATTAACATTCCATTCTACCGGATATTTGCCATCCAAATCGATATTCATAAATTCCACTGCTACTTCTCGTACAACAGCAATTACGTTCTCGTCCTTTAAATGAATAGGCTGCATATTATATTCCAGCTTCGATGCTAAATTCAAATCATCGATAAGCCGCTTCATTTTTTCACTTTGTTTTCTAATGACCGTTATTTTTTGTCTGGATTCTTGATCCAGGTTATCCTCCTCTTCCAATTGTCCCACATAACCCATTACCATAGATAAAGGAGTTCGTATGTCATGCGAAACACCAGCAATCCAATTCGATCGCGCTTCTTCTTTTCTTTTCAGCATCCGCTGCTGTGATTGTAAAATTGCAGAGGTCTGGTTAATATTTGCAGCAAGCTCCGATAAAGCGCCTTTCTCTTTAACATTAACCGTCTCTTTTTTCGGCAGATATTGGATCCCTTCTACAATGGGGCCGACAGATTTTAAGAATTTATAATTTGTCGCCATATAAATAATAAAAATAAACGCAATATTACATATCCCAAGGATAAATAGAGTTATGGGCACATTTTTGATAAATTGATAATCCCAGCCGGATTGCATGTATTTCCAATAGCTGTCTTTCGGAAATCCGACCACCATCAACCCATCTTCAGCCTCCCCCGTAAAAGTTGGATAGTCATCCAAATATCCTCTGGTTAAGGAAGCAATGTCTGATAACCTATATTCTTTTGGAATATTCTCCGGCACATCTTCCGAATTCCAAATCACTTCCCCGGAGGTATCATCAATAAAAATAGCCCATGCTTGTTCTTCTTCCAGCGTTACTTTCATTTCCTCTGATAATGTATAATTCCCGTTTTCCTGGTGCATAGCTTCCGCAGAATCCTCCGCCACCTGCCAAGGAGAGGTTCCCCTATTCTCATTAATTGCAAAAACAGAGATAACAATTAAATTTAATAACACTAAAACGGCGGTACTTATCATGAGCAACCCGAGAAACCGCATCGATAATTTAGAAATACTTTTTAGTTCGCCTTTCATGTCAGCGTTCCTCCACGATCAGTTTATATCCCAGCCCTTTCACCGTTAAAAGCGATACCGGCTTAGACGGGTTTGCTTCTATCTTTTCACGAATCCGCCGAATATGTGCCATCAAAGAGTTTTCGTAGCCAAATGGATTTTCTCCCCAGGCCGCTTCACATAGTGCATCAATCGTTACAATCCTTCCTGCCTGACGGTATAATGCTGACAGCAGTTCGAATTCTTTAGCTGTGAGCGGAATATCTTCTCCTTTTTTCACAACAACTGCACGTTCAAAATCAATTTCACACTGTTTTAAAAGAACATGAGGATTTTCTCCTTTGTAACTCCGCCTGAGGATCGCCGTTATTCGAAAAATTAATTCCTTAGGTAAAAAAGGCTTTACAAGATAATCATCTGCCCCTGAGTCAAATCCAGTAAATTTATCCTCATCTTCCCCGCGCGCAGTCAGAAAAAGCACAGGATAATCAGCGATCTCTCTCAATTGTTTTAATAAAGCAAACCCATCTCCATCCGGCAGCATGACGTCGAGGATAGCGAATTCCGGTTTATACTCATTTGCTACTGCAATTGCTTCTTTCATTGTCTTCGCTGTACGTATTTGTTGAAAACCATTGTTCTTTAAAATAGAAGTCACCATTTCTAATAATGCGACTTCATCATCCACCAGTAAAATTCGTTTTTGTTTAATATACTCCATATTTATTCACCCTTTTTTAACCTGTATGATGTATTATAGTACATTACTGCAACGTTCTGGATCCTTTTTTGAAAATATAAGGGAATTTTAAGGTAACGAGAAGGGTAATGTCAGCTGCAAACGTTATGCTGAGATTATCAATAGAAAGGAGAAGATGCAAATGAATATTATCGAGTCAAAAAATTTAACGAAACGCTATGGCGATTTTCATGCAGTTTCAGGAGTAAACCTTCATATTGAGAAAGGAAGTGTCTACGGTTTTCTTGGTCCAAATGGCGCTGGCAAATCAACGGCAATGAAAATGCTGCTTGGATTAACGAAACCAACAAGCGGAAGTTTTACGATCAACGGGAAGACCTATCCTGAAAATCGAATCGCTATTTTAAAAAATATTGGTTCCTTTATTGAAGGCCCTGCCTTCTACGGTAATCTTACCGGAGAAGAAAACTTAGAAATTATCCAAAGAATCTTGGGGCTTCCCCGTTCTGCTGTTTCAGAAGCTCTAGAAATCGTGGGGCTTACAAAGGCGAAGAAAAAATTAGCAAAGAAATATTCGCTCGGAATGAAGCAGCGATTGGGACTGGCCAGTGCATTAATCGGCAAACCTCCCATTCTGATTCTCGATGAACCGACAAACGGTCTGGATCCTGTCGGTATTCATGAGATTCGCAGTTTGATCCGATCGTTGCCAGAAAAATTTGATTGCACGGTACTGGTTTCTTCCCATTTACTTTCAGAAATTGAATTAATGGCCGATGATATTGGTATTCTCAACCAGGGAAAATTACTATTTGAAGGGCCACTGGAAGAATTAAAAGATAAAGCAATCAAACTGGGATATCCAGTTGACCATTTGGAAGATACTTTTCTAGCAATGATAGACGCTGATAATAAAGAGCGAGGGAATATACAATGATGCTTATCATGGAATGGAAAAAGAGGAAACGCACTGGATTTATACTGACATTTTTATTCGGAGCCGTTTTAGCAGCCTGTGTACCGGTTTTAAATATGGCTTTTCGCTCAGAGTTATATACAGGGCTGGATGGTTCCCCGCTTCAAATTCTATTAGAGGGAAACTGGCAAATGGTTGGTCTGCTCAATGTTTCTCTGATCGTTATAGGTGCAAGCATTCTCTATAATACAGAATATGTCCATCAAGCAATACAAAAAATGCAATCACTTCCTATAAAAGAAGGGAATTTATTTCTTGCCAAATTTCTCATTATAAGCATGGCCTGTTTAGGAGTTATTGTGATAGAGGCTATAGCATTCGCATTTAGTTCTATATATTGGTTTCCAAGTGATTCCGTATTTACCGTGGAATGGCTGGAAAATATCAGCTATTTTTTTATTTTGAGCTTACCGGCGATTGCACTGGCTTTAATGATTACCTCCTTCTTTCGTAATATATGGATTGCACTTGGAATAAATGTGATCGGCATCTTTTTGGCAATTACACCACTGTCGGATCAAAGTATTATTGTAGCATCCTTTCCGTTTAAATTACCTTTTCAATTACTTCATCAGCCAGCTGTTGCTGGAGCGGATACATTTATTTGGATTGCGTTCATCGAAACCGTATTGCTTCTGCTTATTCAAAGGGCAGCTGTAAACATAAGGAGGATTTTTGTATGAATTTTTTCGATGCAATACTAGTGGAAAGGAAAAAAATCCATCGTTCTAAAATTTTATTGATTTTATTTCTGGCGGCTATCGTCTTATGGGTTCCATCTACGTTTAACATGGAAATGAATTTGGAATTGCAAAACGGTGATCCTTCTCCAGAGAATAATTTCTTTATTCAAGCTTTTCTATTGTTTGCCTGGTTTTTATTCCCTGCCGGCATGGTGGTTGCAACTGTAATGCTTCAGCAGCTGGAGCAAGGAAACAACGGGATATCCAAAATGTTATCCTTGCCTGTTCATCCAGCCATGCTCAGCTTAGCTAAGTTTATTATACTGGTTTTCCTGGCAGCATTGTTTATCCTGATAGCTGTTGGCATCTATTACCTTGCTGCTGCCTTTGGAACCATTGTGCATGATTATAACTTTATACTATCTCCCTTGTTCGTCATAAAGGTAGCGGCTTTCTTTTTCTTGTCGGCTATTCCAATGCTTTCTGTATTCTGGATGTTGTCTGTCTGCATCCAGTCGCCTATTTTTTCAGCAGGTCTTGGACTTGCTTCTGTTGTTCCTTCTGTATTAATGATCAATACAAAAGTTTGGTTTATTTATCCGATGTGCTACCCGTTTTACATCATAACGATGAAATACCTTTCCAATTCCCAGGTTAGCCTTTTTCCATGGATACCTGTTGCAGCCGCAATTACAATCATTTGCTTAGCTGTTTCCTGTATCTTCTTCGGAAAAGCAGAAAGGAGGTAAGCTTACGGATGAAGAATATTTTTATAAGCATTTGTACGATAATGCTGTTTATTCCCTGGACGATTCTGATTCTACGGACATACGATTGGGCGCTTGAATCACCGGCAGCTGAGATAATAATTTTATCTTATGCAGCATTTATGATTTTCAGCGGAATTTTTACGATATTTGCCTATCTGAAAATAGACAGAGGGGCGTTGATGAAAATTTGTCTGATGGTTAATTGCCTATATGCTTTTGTCGGAACAGCAGCAATCTTTCTTATTGTTTCCCCTTCTTCCTGATGAATGAATATATATGATGTTTAAGACTGGAAAACGATGGGAAGAGGCTTAGCATAAAGAACATATATTAATAAAGCATCAGCTATGTATGGAGGAAACCGGAATGATTGTTGTTTTCGTCATGATCATTTTACTTATTCTTTTTGTAAATAAAAAGTTTGCAAATAGTGGATCAAAATCAAAATTCCCCGCTCAGCTTGCAATGGCAGCAGCTGCTATTGCTGCAACAATCCCTATGCTGTTTACTGAAAATACTGGCAATCAGACTTCCAAGTATATTGCTGTTGGGATGGGGATATTTTCTGCTATAGCGATTTTATACGAAGCATTTTTGACAAAAGCAGATAATTAACAACCGTTTAAAAAGATTAAAAAAATAGCAACGGAATGATGCAGTTGCTATTTTTTAATCTGATTTAAGCAGACGGGTTAGGTTTACTAACGTTATCCGGCTATTCTCCTTTTATAATACAACCCCTTTTAGGAAAAAAGCGATTTATAAATTTCTCCGATGATTCCTTCCATTTGGTGAACACCTAATTCTGCATTTGTCATCATCACTACACCTTTTCCTGAATAGGGGTATGCTACCATCATACATTGAAATCCTACGCCCCATCCAAGCGATGTGATTTCCAGTTCTTTTCCAGACATTTCAAGAAACACGCCTAATCCAGCCCAGCTTTTCCCGTTCTGTGGAGTTATTATTTCTTTTGCTATATTTTCCGAAATGCCTATTTTGCTTTCTCCTTTTAAAGCATGCATTAATTCAATAACTAATTTAGCTAAATCAAAAGAACTCGTCCATAAACCAGAGGCTGCTGGATAAGGATATATCGGATATTTTCTATCTGTTAATTCACCGTTTTTATTATGCCCGCAAGAGAAATTTTCGCTATCCAGTTTCATCTTTGCTGTATCTAAATAGCTGTTTTTCATTTCAAGCGGTTCAAATACTTGCTCATTCATAATCTGGTGAAACGGTTTTGCCATAGCATCTTCTATCAGTTGCTGAATAATACAGTAGCCTGCATCCGAATAGTGGAATTCACTTTCAGGTTCACACGTTACCCTAATAGGAGCTTTACAATAAGGCGTTTCTCCTTTTAATAACGAAACCATAGAAGGTATTCCTGTTTGTGGTTCCAGTTCAAAAAAACTATCTTCAGGGTCCGTTATTCCAGATTGATGACTTAATAAGTTTCTCAGTGTAACTTTCTTATTTTTAGTAAAGTCATTTTCCTGCACTTTCCAGGACACAAGACTTTTATTTACGTCCCTATCCAAATGAAGAATCCCTTCCTCTACCAGCTTTATAGCAAGCATACCTGTTAAGAACTTGCTAATAGAGCACGCATTAAAAATAGAATTTTTATTTACTTTTCTATTACTTTTAGCTTCTAGCAAACCTTCATTTCTTGTTCCGCTAATCTGGCTATTTTCAAGCAATGTAATACTTAAACCAGTAACATGATAAGACCTCATCCGTTCTTCCAAGTCCATGTTTTTTAACTCCAAACTCTTCTCTCCTAATCTGATAATTTTAACAGCATCATGCTAGAGCTAACATTATGTTAGTTGTATTTATTTCATGATTTTAAGAATACTTTTTGAATGTTGTATCATGCCTAATAATCCAATCCCTTTTTTTGCATCTTTCGTTAATTTCGCCCCAGCTATTTTTTTAATATTTTCTTCCGCATTAGAATAATTACCAGCATCAAATATCGGTTGCGGATCATATTCAATGGCTAGTTGAATCGCTTTGGTTTCCTCTTCTCCAACTATTTTATCCGATAAATACAAGGCCATATCTATACCGGCTGATACGCCCGCAGCAGTAATATATTTTTCTTGCTCCACGATTCGCTCTCTGACAGGAATTGCTCCATAATCACTTAATAGATTGATTGGCTTCCAATGGGATGTTGCTTTTAATCCAGCAAGCAATCCGGCTGCTGCCAGTAACATAGAGCCTGTACAAACAGATGTCGTCCAGCTTGTGGTTTTGTCTATTTCCTTTATCCATTTCAACACACGGTCCTTTTTCATCTCTTTCATGAATCCTATTGTTGAACCTGATATGACTAAAATATCCGCACTTTTTATTTCATCGATACCATACTTCACATTAATATCAATAAAGCCTGAATCCGCTTTTATTTCTCCCTTCTTTTCTGCAACAAAGTATACTTCTGCATCATTCATATTTCTTAAAACCTCATAAGGCCCAATAGCATCAAGCATTGTTATTCCATCATACACATAAATAATTACTTTCATATTTTCTTCCCTCTTTTAACCAAATTATTTACTATTAAACTTTTTATTCGAAACGTAATTCCTCTTATCAGAGATTCATGTATTAGATATATTATGTATGTTCCAATATTCAGATAACAAATCAATAAAGTAACTAAAAAGGATACATAACTTTTATAATAAGCATATATCCTCTCATCGTCATGGTTAAATCGCGAAATATATCAAAAAGCCTATTCCACCAGCTTATTCTGAAAAGCATAAATCACAGCCTGCGTCCGGTCTTGCACTTCTAATTTCCCTAAAATATTGCTGACATGCACCTTCACTGTTTTTAACGCAATAAATAATTCATCCGCAATTTCCTGATTTGCTTTCCCTTTCGCCATTAATAATAATATTTCCTTTTCCCGTTCTGTTAACTGCTCATGTAAAGCAGTTTCCTCCTTCGTTCGCATACGATTCATAATTTTCCCGGTTACTTCAGGTTCCAGAATGGACTGTCCTTCGTAGGTGGCACGAATTGCTTTGGCGATTTCACTGGCTTTGGATGTTTTCAGCATATAGCTCGTAGCTCCCGCTTCTAATGCAGGATACACTTTCTCATCATCTAAAAAGCTGGTAACAATAATAATCTTCGCTTCCGGCCAGGATTCAATAATTTTCTTTGTTGCTTCAATTCCATCCATTTCTTTCATCACAAGATCCATTAAGATAATATCCGGGCGGAGCTCTAACGCCAAGTCAATAGCTTGTGTGCCATCATCTGCCTCTGCAACCACCTCAATATCCGGCTGCGAAGAAAGATAGGCGGATACACCGATTCGTACCATCTCGTGATCATCGACAAATAAAACGTTAATCATTAGACGGATCCTCCTTTCTTACAATGGGTACTTTTACTTCTAAACGCGTGCCTTCATTTGGCAGACTGATAATTTTCAATGTGCCGCCGACCTCATAGGCGCGTTCACGCATATTCTGCATGCCATAAGAACTTGTTTTGACAGCATCTGTCTGAAAACCAACTCCGTCATCCACTACACGCATAATAATGTTTTCATCTCGTTCCAGTAATAAAATATGCAGATTTTCAGCTTTCGCATGACGCAATGTATTCGAAATAGATTCCTGAAAAATCCGGAATAGCTGATCTTCCACTCCTTTATCTACTTGAAATGCTTCAATTTTAGCATCAATTTCCAATGGTACTTTTTGCGTTAACTCTTTTAAAAGTCCTTCTACGCCTTCCTGCAAGGACTTGCCTTTTAATGCTACAGGGCGTAAATGTAAAAGAAGGGCACGCATCTCCATCTGTGATTGGTGAATCATGTTTTCCACCATATTCAGCTGTTTCGTTAAAGTCTGGTCCTCTGGCAGCCCTGACTCATTAATCGCCGACATCAGCATGGAAGCCGCAAACAGCTGTTGACTGACAGAATCATGCAATTCCCTGGCTAAGCGGTTTCTTTCCTGTTCTACTACTTCCTGCAGGCTTTGTTCTCTTTCCGTTGCTCTTTCTGTCGCAATCTTTTGAACATGCTCTGTTTGGATCCGCAGCTTTTCCTGAACCTGATTCATTTGGGCGGAGATAGCTTCCAGTTCTTTCGGAATGTCATCCGTTTCAGTAGGTTTTTCCCCTTTTACAATCCCTGCCAGCATTTTTTCTACTTTTTTTAAATTCCCCTTCCAATACCAGCCGATGATCGCTCCGATAATGGAACCGAACGTTATTACAAATGCCAATACAGTAAGAAGAAAAGATACATCTCCCAGCTGGCCTTCCCATAGCGCGCTCCAACCTGCTGTTTCATTTATAGAGAAGGTAACAAAGGTCGTAACAACTGCAGCAACAGCCAGAACAAAACTGCAAGCAATTGACAAAAGGACAAAACGAATAATGGTATTCATATGCGTTTCACCTCAATGTCTCCAGAAAATAAAGAAGTAACAATCTTCACTCTTTGCTGCGCAGTACTATAATTTTTTGTTTCATAGTGAAGGGATTTATTCATTAGCCTCCCGTGGTATTCTCCAAAAATAGATGCTCTGCCGAAGATAGAACTGTGATGAATACTCACTTCCACTTCATAAGGGACATAAATCTCAATGTTGCCTACGATATGCCGGATAGAGATAACTGCTGTATCATATGGCAGCACCGTATTACTTAAATCAATGATACGGTCGCCATAAATCCCATGCATATTGACGTCCTTCCATTGATAAGCCGTTTCCTCTGTACGAAAATCATCGAAAAAGCGTTCATCAAATAAATTATCCACTTGAATAAGCGGATCTTCTTCTTTTAAACCCGTTTTATTTGGCAATTCCGGTTCTTCTTTACTAGGTTCTTTCGTTGATTTGACATAGTTTAAAATAAAAACAACAATGGCAGCAACGATTAAAAATCTTACTGCAAGTAAATTAAAAACGTTGAGAATGAAGGATATTACAGCAATCGCAAACACGATCTTCCAGCCCAATGAATGTAATCTTTTCCAACTGAAGTAAACAAAAAAACCCGAAATGAATGCTGATATGAGTGATCCGCCATGGAAAAAGACAATTTCAAAAACGAGAAGAATGGCGACGGTGATCCATATCCAATTTAAATTTCTCGTGCTGAGCTGTTTAAACATCTTGCCATTCTCCTTTCGTTTATCTCTTATGTAAAATATACAGGCGAGGGATCTCCTTCGCCTGTATAAGTATACCATGATTTTTCAATTCCTAGCTATTGATTCTAGTTTATTTCCTTTTCATCTAATTTCTTTTCAATGGCTGCAATTTTATTATCAAATGTACTTTGGTAGTAAGAGCTGTTGACTCTATACTCTAGATTTTCAATATATTGTTCCATCTCTTCAAATTTAGAAAATGGTTTTTCGGGCGATTCATCTACGACACGATTGATTTGGTGATTTGCTTTAGCAATGTTTTCACGCCCCATTAACTCCATACGGCGCAGGTGCATATCCTTTAAGCGATGCTTCATTTCTTCGTATTTTTGCTCCAAATTTTCAAGCTGTGTGATTGCTTCTTCCCTGGATGCTTTCATGCGATCGGCACGACTTTGATACTCTTCATGTTCTTTTAAAGCAAATTCATGCATTTCTTCTTCCTGGGCGCGATCGGCAATTTGCGCTTGTTTTAAACGCTTATCAGCAAGGTCCTGGGCTTTCATATATTCTCGTGCAAACTCTTCTTTTAATTTATATTGACGGTCAATGAGCTTCCTTACTTTTTCTTTTTCCTGTTCACTTTGACGCAGGTAATGATTAAGTGCTGCAATCGGATTTTTTTGTTCCTTCTTATCCATCATCGTGTGTAAATCTGCGGAAATAGAATCCTTCATTCGTGTAAAAATATTGGTTGACATAATCAATCTCTCCTTTTAATTTTATTCATTTTATTTATTTAACTCTGCCCACTGTTTTTCAAAATTTGTAAATGGATCATCATCTTCCTTCACTTCGTGGACAATAGAGCTTTCCGGTGTGTTCCAATTCTTATAGATAAGGTAAAGCGCATAGGCTGCTGCAACTCCTAATACAGCATAAATGTTAGAGAATGTGATACTTAGAACGACTAATCCCAGGATCACCCACCCTACTTTAGCAGCGGTGGAATCTGTGCTGATAAATTTTTTAAAGCATATATAAAGCAGCCATACACTTAAAGCAAGTAATACCATTGGGCCAAGATTTGCGAGTAGAATCAGTAATGCAACAAGCCCGCCGATAAACAACATGAATTTTTTCATTGTGTTTTCCTCCTTCTGTTATTGTATCTTTATCTTACCGGGTATTTTGTTTTCTCGTAATGAGCCTGAGCTATATCTTTGTCTAAGACTTAGGGTCTATACACTTCTAAACCTTCTAAGCGATGTTTTGACAAATCATCAAATAACAGATGTTACATACAAAAAGTGGAATAATACCTCTAGTTGAGATACCATTCCACTTCGATTTTGTCTATTCCGCTTTAAATATAAGTCCCTTATCCTCTAACGCCTTCATTAAAGCCGGCATAGATGCTGGACCAATACCATGCAAAGCTAATATTTCTTTCTTGGTACGGTCTGCCAGCTTTTCTTCTGTTGTGATACCTTCATGAATAAGTGCTCTTCTTGCAGGAGCAGAAAGTGTCGCCAGAAAACCGCTCTCTGGTTTATTTTCTTTGTCGCAAGTCGGGCAGCTATTACAATCTGAACTTTTAAAGAAAACATGTCCATTCTTACATACTTTTCTTTGTTTTTGGCTGGTCATCAGATTTCCTCATTTCTTCATTCCGTATTTTAAAGAATAAACCTCGAACTTAATTAGTTTACATAATATAATTATAGTTATCTAAAGATGTTTCTCCATAATTATTTCTCCCTCCGGATCATATTCTCCTGTCCGGACGAAACCATGTTTTTTATATAATTGTTCCGCTTGATCGTTACCCGGAACAAAGCTTAATCGTATGATTTGTACATCATAATGTTCGTTGATGTATGCTTCAATTAATGGGATGAACTGATTGGCATAGCCTTTTCCTTGAAAGCGATAATCAATCATAAACCGATCAAACCAGATACTCTTTTTTTCATCAAAATAAAAACCGACCATGGCATAGCCGATTGGCTTATCACCTGCGTAAAGTCCAAGTGAAGTAGTCAACGCTTCAATAAAACTTTCCGCCAGACAAAAAGGGATGCTCTCCATAAAATCTTTTTGGTTTTCAGCTGTTTCTAATGCTGCGATCTCTCTCCAATTTTCTTTATTCACTTCTTTTATATAGGTAGACATTGATTTGCACCGCTCTTTCTCCGTGTATTCTATTAATTATAGAATACATGAAGATTTTAAAAAAAGGAAACTTACAAATCAAAATTCCCCTAATACAATGCAAAACACCAGCACTAGGGGAAAATACCATTCTTGTTATTCAGCTAACGTTTCTTTGACTTCCTCACGAAAATCTTCCTCATTTACTAATTTATCCGTTAACGCCTGCACCTGCATTGCTGCAACCTCCAGTTCTGAAAGGTTGAGATCATTTGTAAATAAAATCATCTCAAACCGGTTCCCATCAGCATCCTCTGCGTATACAGCTTGATTCAAAACAAATGCAGTACTTCCGCCTTTTTGTGCTGTACGTACAATCGATTCATCTTCTAAGTCTAAACTGAAAATAGCATCCAATTCTTCATAAAATGCTTCAGAATAGTGTTCTTTGTTATTCAGCATAGCCATGATTTGATGGTAATCTTCCGCTGTAGCATGTGTCAGGCGATCCGACCAGACCTTTTGAATCGACATATCCAGTAAAGCACTTGCTTCTTCTTTTTCCTCATCCGTCCATGGTTCTTCTTGCCATTCTTCAAAAAGATCGACGGCTATTTGCCGGTAAGCATCATCATCTAAATCGCGTAATGCATCCTCTAATTCGTTTTCTTCTATATTATTGTCTTCCATCACTTTTTTAGGAATCGCAATACTTGCTGTTAACGGATAAATAGGCTCATGATGGTTCAAATCCAGTTCTTCTATCCGATTATTTACTTCTTCTAATCCCAGTCTTTCTATTAAATAATCGGTATTGGCATTGGAGCTGAAATCCATCATTCCCTGTGCAATTTGTTCCAGAGAAACATCGCCTTCCTCATCTTCTAATGTACTTTTCCAGGCGTCATGTGCTCCGCCGTCTGTGTTCGGGAAATAATACTTGTCTACTTCCTCCATTGCTATCATTTCAGAAGGATCGATGTTCCCTTCTTCTGCTTGGCTAGCGAATTCAATCGCAATGATTATTTTGACAATACTGGCAAGCGGCAAGGCTAAATCGGTATTGATTTCTGCTATCGGCTCATTATTCCATGTAGCTAAAAAAGCCACACGATCCGAGTCTTTATTTTCTTTGATAAATTCCATAAAAAGTCCTGTTGCGGGATCCAGATCTTCCTTATCATTATTTTCTTCCAATGCCTCATCTTGTTCCGTATCATTTTGACTCGTTTCCTGTTCATCCTCATCATCATTAGAACAAGCTCCCAGTAAAACAAGAAGACATGCAAACAATAAAGTATAAAATTTCTTCATGAAATCCCGCCCTTTCTAATTAATTTCCTGCTACATCCCGTTTTTTAAAAGTAAGCCAACCTACTATCATAAATACGATATAATAAACGATAAGAACAGCAATGGAAAAGCCCAGGGATGTTCCTTCAATGATAGGCGACCCTTCAAAGGTATTTTGAAGATTAAGATGTGCGGTCAACAGATATTTCGCAATTTCATATTGACTTACCAGCATCGTAATAATTGGTGCTGCGATATAAACCACAATACTCGCTGCAATCGCCATGGCACTTCCTTTGAATAAAATCGCAATCATAAAGGATAAGGTAGCCACTATAATTAATGGCACGAATTGAAAGAGGATATCTTTACCAATAGAAGTAATGATAGAAACTTCCGTATAGCCTGATCCCATATTATCTACAATGGTTGGATTCCAAGTATCTACACCAAAAAAGATAAGCCCAATTAGTAACGATAAAACGATTGTATATAAGATTAATACAAGCGAGAAAAGTAAAACAGTAATATATTTAGATGTTAATACCGTGCCTCTGCCTGCCGGACGAATAAGTAATAATTTTATCGTCCCCCACTTGTATTCATTTGAAATGATTTTAGCAGCAACCACAATGATAAAAATCGTAATAAAATTGATATAGGAGATATTTTCCGACAAGAAAGCCCACATATCGTATGCAGGAACTTCTACTCCCATCGACTGATACGCCTCCATAAGTGCTCCTTGGAAAGTCTGATCGATCATCATGCTTTGGTCAACTACAAAATTTGTAATAAGCGCACTGCCTATAAGGAGAACCGCCAGGATAATATACATTGCCCAGGTAGATTTATAATGATGCAATTTGATAAATTCATTTTTTATTAGCTGGCTTAGATTACTCAATGACATTCTCTCCAATCAAATCGAAAAATTTATCTTCTAATGTACCTTTGGCGGCCTGAACCTCGTATACATTAATATCATGGTTTAATAGTTCCTTTAGAATCACTGGTATTTGTTCCCGTTTGACCGCCGTTTTTAAGGTTGTTTCATCCACTGCTTCTACAAATAATGCCTCGTCTTGCAAACGATCTAAATGTGCTTTTGCAGTCTGCGCATTACTTACAGAAATGGCATACTCTGAAATATCACTGTTCTCTGCCTTTCTGTTCTTCTCTACATCCTCTACAGCGATTAAAGCACCGTTTTTAATAACACCGATGCGGTCACACATTAATTCAATCTCAGACAGTAAATGACTGGAAACAATTACGCTGACTTTTTCCTTCTCTGCCAATGTACGGATATATTGGCGGATTTCCTTCATTCCAGATGGATCAAGTCCATTCGTAGGTTCATCTAAAATAAGAATCGACGGTTTATGTAATAAAGCCTGTGCAATTCCTAACCGCTGCCGCATTCCAAGAGAATATCCGCCAACTCTGTCGTTGATTACCTTCTCCAAGCCAACTAATCGAACAACTTCTTCTATTCGTTCTTTTGATGTACCTGGAATCATCCGGGCAAATTGTTCTAAATTTTTTCTTCCTGTTAAGAAAGGGTACATCTCCGGGTTTTCAACAATCGCACCAACTTCCCTGATTGCTTCACTATAATCCGTTTGAATGCTTTTTCCGACAACATGGATATCACCTTCCGTTATCTTCATCAAACCAACCATCATCCGAATTGTCGTCGTTTTACCAGCCCCATTCGGTCCAACGAATCCAAAGACTTCTCCTTTTTTTATCTGAAAACTGACATCTTTAATGATTTCTTTATTCTTGATGCGTTTACTGACATTTTTTAATTCCAATGCGATTTCAGTCAATTCTAGCCCTCCATCCAACTTTTTCTTCTTAGTCAAGTTATACGAATTGTTTGCATAAAAGTTTCATATTCAATTGTATTTTTTTACCGATTCGTTTATCACGCATAACCATCCATAAAACTCCACTGAGTGAAATTTCGTTTTTGGAGCTTTTGTTCTCTATTTAAAAATGTGTTAGCTCCTATTAAGTTTGTCTAATCGCTTTTTTCTTCCTTGCGTATATTGATTGAGAAAGGAGGGATAAGCTATGTGCGGTCATCACTCATCAAAAGGAAAATGTAAAGATCCTTGTCGCAACACTAGCCGCCCGGGAGGCGACTATCGTCACAAAGATCATAAATCCAATCATTGTGACAATAAACAGCGAAATCACCACAGATGCGGAAACAGACACGAAGATTATTGTCATTGTCGAAATCATAATAGATGCCATGAGTCGAATCATTGTGATAACAGGAAACAAAATCATCACAGATGTGGAAACAAACATGAAAATTATTGTTGTAAACGAGATCACCGAAGAAATGAGCATCATCACCGTTGTCATGAATCCAACCATTGTGATAACAGGAAACGAAATAGGAATAGAAGGGAATTCTGTTTTTGTTGCAACAGTTTCTACTAATTAGAGCTTGCGCGGGTAACCCTCACCTTTTATAAAAACACACCAAGCTATTAGTTTTTTTATTGCTAATAGCTTGGTGTATCCTTAGAATATCTTCCTTTTTTCTATTTTATTTTTTAACACTATCGAGAAACTTGAACCGTTATTTCCTTTCTGTATAAATCAATGAAACTTTTTGTTTTCCAACACAATAACTTGCGTAGTCATAGCATGCCCCGCTTTTTTTGTTTCCTCCACTAATCGGTTAATCTTTCCACAACATTGCTTTGCGCCGGCAATTAATAAAGGTTCTCCTAAAAAGTTGATATGCAATCCTCTCGCTAAAAATCCTCCAACAGACATGATGAAAGGCACAGTAGGTGAAGTATTGGAAATAACAATCTTTTCATCTAGCTGGTCTTTTTCCTGTAGTATTGTCGCGAACTCCTGGATTGCTGGTACAACAAATTTATTATTTCTTCTTCCTATGGTGTATACAGGATTGCCCTCTTCATCTATTCCATGGTAAATAAGCTTGCCGAGATCATGCTTTGTTAATTGATTAAAGTATGGTGCATGAAGTATTTCTTCCTTTGTCAGCTTTCGATTTAAAGGAAGTTTATTCAAATGATAAGCCGCTGCAAGTGAAGTGGTATGCGTACCGCCATAATCATTATATATATAAATCAAACTGTTTATCCCCTTTCCGGACCATGTGATTTATGGAAGGTCTGATTTTTTCTAAAACTACTTCTTTCCGTTTTAAATAACTTTCTTGCTATGGATAATCAACCTTTATTATTATCTAAATCGAAAAAGGAATACATATTAAAAATCTAAACAAACAGTCGAAAATTAAAATACATTGTTTTCTTTCCATATAAAAAAGGATGAACATTGTATCCATTCATCCTCTTAAATAAAAGTATTGATTTGCCTAGGATTTCGTAACACTCAAATCCCAAATACCTCCACATTTATCTTTTACTTTCACATATTTCGTTTCTAAACACGTATCACGAAGTTCCATTACCATTAATTACTGAAAAAATTCTCCGTATAAAACGGCTGGTCACTTTCGTTAAAGTCCACACCAATACCTAAATGACTAAAATCTCCATGTAGAATATTTTCCCGATGACCTTGAGAATTCAATAATCCTTGATGTGCGAAAACACTGCTAAATTGCCCATATGCAAGGTTTTCACCCGCACTTAAGAAAGAAATATCATCTTCCCGCAATCGATCAAAGGGAGACTGTCCTTCTAAATTGGTATGACTGAAAAATTGATTGGCAGCCATATCCGTACTATGTTTTCTTGCCGTTTCTCTTACCTCTTCGTCCCAGTCTAAAATAGACAAGTCATTCTTCACACGGGTTGCATTGGTTAAATCGAATAATTGATATTCTAAACCTTCTTTGAGCTCTTCACTTCCTGGAGTATAGAGGGTACTTTTGGCAGATTCTAAGTCTTCGTCTATCAACTGAATTGCTGTTATTTCTTCTGACTCATGCAGATCATAGAAAATTGTTGCATAGGTGCCATCTATATGATAAACATCATATTCCCCTTCACTTTCAATCTTATAATTAAACCAGCCATTACGTATCATTTCTTCTGGCTCCCCTAATGTCTCGTTTACAAATGATTTGGAATCACCTAAAGCAATATCGTGCTGGGATGATAATAAATCCTGGTTTGTAAAGAGACCACGTACCATCTCCTGTTCATCATAGGCAACCATCATAAAATTTTGATAGTTTTCATGATATGTGGACCATTCTACTCCATACTCATTTTCGCTTTCTCGTTCGGCTTCTCCATACATCTCTTCAACTTGAGCTTTTGAATCACCAATTTCTACATTACCAACTGAGAAAGATTGCTCTTCGGGTGTAGTAAGTTCCGGTGTTTCTACTTGTTCATACTCCCTATTCGTTTCTGAACCTGTAATGGAATCAAAAAGAGAAGTTGCTTCATCTGCTACTTGACGAAAGTAAAAGTCATTATCTATCGCTTCTGTAACAAAATCGCTTGCAGAGGAAAACGCATCACTTACGGCATCAGGGATGATATCGCGGACCGGATCTTCCCATAAAGGTTTTGTCCAAATGGCTAACAGTATTATAAACAGCAATAATAATAATCGCTTGAAAATAGCTATCCCAACCTTCTTAATCTCTTTGATGCAGCATAAGGATTACTGCTGATATTCTATTATTCACGAAATCAGCCTTTACTAATCCTTAAAAATATAAGTTAGCTCGCTGACTTATATAAATTATACTATCTCTAAATTGCTTTCAACAAATCTAAACATTTTTTCCTTAGAAATATTTTAATATAAAACAACACTTCACTCATTGGAAGATTTATGTACAATTTTTCTCATGATAAACAAAAAATCCACTTCTGTCATACATACAGAAGTGGATTTTTTTGTTTATCTACATCAAGGTGCCGAACCACACAGCAAGGAAGGTGCCGATATAATTTCCTACAATATAACCTAAGGTTCCAACGATTAATATCGGACCGACTAGTTGCCTCCAGCCTTTTGCAATCGCAAACGCAGCTGCAGTAGTTGGTCCCCCGATATTTGCATTACTCGCCAGCAGGATTTCTTCTAAACTCATTCGGAATAATTTTCCGAAAACAAGAGATAGCATTAAATTAATTGCCACAATAATAAATGCAAATAGAAGCAATAATGGCGCCGTTTGAATAATTAACGTGATAGAAGCAGGTATTCCAATTACGACAAAAAAGATATGAATTAAATACGTTCCAATTTCCTGGCTTCCATTTAACCCTGAAAAGTAGTTTGGAAATACTGCCAAAGCGACAAAGGTAAGAGTTGTTAATACTAAATACTGATCCCCAATAATTCCATTTAACAAGTTATTGAAGAACGAAACATCTTCTCCACTAGGAATAATCCCGGCAAAAAATTCGGCAATTTTTAAAGACACAATCACTAAAAGAAAAGCTGTTCCAATCGAAAGCGCCATGTCCTTCAAAGAAACTTCTTTCCTTTTCCAGAAACTTTCTGCCAATGTTTTATCATTCGCCGAGTGATTCTTTTCTACTTCTTCCACATGTGGTGTCGGATAACGTTTACGGATAAAATGAAGTGCAGGGATCATCATTAGAATAATAAACAGTAATGCCATCATTAAGTTGTCCGCAACCACTGCTGCAGAAACAATTTCCCCTGGCGTGTCAAATTTAGCTGCCATCGCCGCAAAGTTCACGCCTCCTCCAATATAGGAAGCACCGAAAATACCGCTTAATTGATCTAAAAAAGGTATGTGATTTCGTAAAGTAAAAAATGCAATAATCGTTCCGGCAACCGTACCGATGGAACTTAACAGGAATATAAGCAATAACCTGCTGCTTTCCTTCCATATTTTTTTAAGATTAACGTGAAATAACAAAAGCGGTATGGCTAATGGTACAATAACAGACCAGACTGCATCATATACGGGGGACTCTGTTGGAATAATTCCGAAATTGGATAAAGCCATTGCACCTACTAATGCAATAATTGCCCCTGTAACCTTGGAAGCCCAGCTGTAGCGCTGTTCTAAAAATATACTCACAGAGGCCCAAATAATGATAATCCCCCAAAGCGTAATGCTATCATCTGCTTGAATCCATGTTTCATTCATCCGCTCCCCATCCCTTCTTTTTTTGATTAGCTTGTATCATATTTTACCATTTAATTTTAAAATTTGGGTAAGTATTATAGCGATTTTTTTAGGGGGATAATAATAACACAGGAAGCTTCAGTGAAAATGCAAAACCCCTCTAAACAATGTTAGAGAGGTTTTCATCTTGATTATTTTACTTGTTCCAGCAACTCTAATTTATGGTTCAACGATTGCAGCTGTTCATCATTTAATGGAAGTAACGGCAAACGAACACCGCCAACATGTACCCCATTTCGATTTAATGCTGCTTTTACTGGAGAAGGGCTTGGTGCAGCAAACATTTCCTGCATTACGGGCAGGATACGTTGATGAATAGAAGCAGCTTTTTTCACAGCTCCCTGTTCATAGGCAGCAATCATCTCCTGCATCTCATTGCCGATAACGTGTCCGGAAACAGAAACAATTCCTATTGCCCCAACTGCAAGGGACGGTAAGGTCAGCGCATCTTCTCCACTGTATACAGAAAAGCTGGCGTCCGTTTGCGCGACCATTTCTGTTACCTTATCCATATCGCCGCTTGCATCTTTAATTGCCACGATATTATCAACAGCTGATAATCGAATAACCGTTTCTGCTGCCAAATCGACAGAAGTTCTGCCAGGCACATTATAAAGCATCACTGGCAATTGAACCGAGTCGGCCACTGTTTTAAAATGCGCATACAAACCATCTTGAGAAGGTTTATTATAATAAGGTGTTACAAGCATAATGGCATCCACGCCTGTTTTTTCAGCTGCTTGTGATAATGCAATCGATCCTTTTGTCTGATTCGAGCCAGTACCTGCAATCACTGAAATTCTTCCATTTACTTGCTGTACCGTATGAGAAAATAGCGCTAATTTTTCTTCATCTGATAAAGTTGGAGATTCTCCTGTGGTTCCCGCTACTACCAACCCATCTGAACCATTTTCAATAAGATATTCAATTAAAATATCTAATGCCTCATAATCAATTTCTTGCTGTTCATTAAATGGCGTTACCATCGCCGTAACCACTTTTCCAAAATTCATAACAACACACCCTTTGTATAATATCAACATTACTTGATGAAAAATAGACGATAGCACCTAAGGAAAGTGCTTAAAAAACCTAGAGGGTGGAAAGTAATAAAGATAAGCAGGAACAGTAAAGTTAATTTCACTGCTTCTGAATTTATTTTTTCTTATCATTATCCATTACTTCAATTTTTCCACAAAATAAAAAGCACCAACGGAGACCGCTGCTGCATAAACATTTTAATGTCCTCTCAGCTGATAGCCCTCCACATAGTTTCCTATATGACAGCACCGGGTTTATTCAATCCTGGTACCAGTGCAATAAGAATAAGGCTTATTGTACTTCGGCAAATTCCCCTTTCTATATGCTTCCTCGCCAGCCTAATCTGACTCTGCATATTTACTGATGGTCTTTGCACCTCTATCGTTCACCTATGAATAATGAATTTGTCTGTATTATAGCAGGAATAATACAGAAAAACAAATGAAAAATAGAGTTTTTTTAATATGATGAAGAAAAGTTTTCATGCGTTGGCTTCAAGATACAAAAAACCATCATGGTTCAACTTCTTTACTGGTAAACTATGCAAAATAAAAAAATAGGTGATTTGCCTGCTTCGTTAATCCGTATCTTGCAGAAAATCCATGGACAAGTATCTTTCTCCCGTATCCGGAGCAATACAAACCACTTTTTTCGTATTATCTAAACGCTTGGCGATTTCTCTTGCTGCATAAATAGCAGCTGCTCCAGAGGGACCGATAAATAATCCTTCTTTCTGTGCAAGCTCTTTTAATAAATTTATCGCCTGTTCATCATTGATTTGAATAATCTCGTCATAAATAGATGTATTTAAAATTTCAGGTACAAAGCCAGGACTGGTCCCCACTAATTTATGGGAACCAGGCTCCCCTCCTGATAGTACCGGGGAACCTTTGGGCTCCACTACAGCAATATGTAAATCCGGTATGAACGCTCTTAATGATTCTCCAGTACCTGTTACTGTTCCACCGGTACCTGCAGTACAAACAAACGCGTCCAATTGATCGTTCATATCGTTTAAAATTTCCAAAGCTGTTGTTTTACGGTGGGCATCCGGGTTCGACATGTTTTTAAATTGCTGAGGAATAAAGCTGTTTGGAATCTCTGCTTGCAATTCTAATGCTTTTTGAATAGCTCCAGGCATTTTTTCACTGCTAGGCGTTAAAACAACTTTAGCGCCATATGCTTTCAAAAGATTTCTTCTCTCAAGGGTACTATTATCCGGCATTACAAGAATCGCTTTATATCCTTTTGCTGAAGCAGCCATTGCCAGTCCTATTCCTGTATTACCACTAGTCGGCTCAATAATTGTATCCCCAGGCTGTATAAGCCCTTCTTGCTCGGCAATATGAATCATATGCATTGCAGCCCGGTCCTTTACACTTCCGCTTGGATTAAACATTTCAAGCTTCACATAAATTTTTGCTGCATTTTCAGGCTGTAGCTGATTTAGAGTTACCATCGGTGTATTTCCGACTAACTCTGTAACATTATCCACTACTCTCATGCCTTATTCTCCTTTCTCTTCCTTTAATAAACGTTTATCTACTGAAATATCCGGATTTAATTTTGCCAGTTCTTCCACAAAAGTAAACTTATCTTTCGGTGAGATAGCGATTAAATCATATTTCCCACTTCGAATTTGTATACGGTCTAACGATAATGCCGGCGCGATAATTGGCATTTTAGCAAGGAGGATTAATTCTATATTTTCTATATAAATGGTTTGACGGATAGGCCCGTAATAAACAATTAAACGATCTTTATCAATTTTATATCCTGTACGGAACCAAAACCAAAGCAGGAGGCCACATAAAAGCATGATAATTAGTGCATTAACTACCTGACCTCTGAATAACGGAATAAGCACACCGCTAAGCACAATAACCCAAAGAATAATAGCCATCCATCTGTCTTTTTTCGATTTAAAATACATTCTATTCCCCCTTTCTTTCGAACAATATCTCTTCTTCCATTATAGCTATTGAAAGTCTTTTTACCAAACCTAATCTTTACGTTCACTTCTAATTTTATACAATAAGAAAAACTTATACATGGATGTTCGTTAAAAAGAACGAACGCACAGTACATTACCTTTAATATCTTATAGATACAAGAAATAAAGAGGGGTACCCTTTATACCCCTAACAGGTATAAAGGGTACCCCTCCATTTAAATAATGAATTAAAATGATATGGATGGTTTATTTTTTAATGGATCTAACAAACGATCTACATGTTTCCATTCCAGTCTATCCAATTCCGTTATTACCTTTTCTTCTTTAAAATTCCATTTGGAAGCTTCTAAATCACAAGCTATTGGAACATCACATTTGATCTCCGCAAGATTCCGTGATAAATAGAGCATGTCCATATCCGCTTGCAACTTATTCTGTACCCCTTTAGGAAGCTTTTCCATATTATCAATTAAACCATCGACGGTTCCAAATTCCTGTAATAATTTTAAAGCTGTTTTTTCTCCAATTCCTTTTACACCTGGATAATTATCCGATGAATCCCCCATCAGTCCTTTTAAATCAATAATTTGTTCAGGTGTGAGTGCTTTTTTCTCATAGAAGTTTTCTTTATCAAAAACTTCATAATTTCCCTGTCCCTTCCGCATAATAATTACACGTATATTTTCTTTTACTAATTGCAGCAAATCCTGATCACCTGAAAGAATAAACACATCATTTTCCGGGCTATACATATTTGCAAGAGTTCCCATGCAATCATCTGCTTCAAAATTTTCTAAACCAATATTGGGAATATCAAAAGATTCTACGACTTGTTTCACTAAATCAAATTGTGGAATCAACTCCACCGGTGGTTCATCACGATTAGCTTTATAACCATCATACATTTCTGTACGGAATGTTTTACTTCCCATATCCCAGCAACAAACAACGTGGGACGGTTCAAAAGTGTGAATCGCATCCGTTAAATAACGTAAAAATTGATAAATACCATTTGTTGGAACTCCTTGGGAATTATAC
Organism: Oceanobacillus jeddahensis; assembly: GCF_000750635.1. Lineage (GTDB taxonomy): Bacteria > Bacillota > Bacilli > Bacillales > Amphibacillaceae > Oceanobacillus > Oceanobacillus jeddahense. Next base: position 4,239 of record NZ_CCDM010000009.1, on the reverse strand, counting down.
ATAAAATTCCCCCGGAAAGATGTAGCGAAAAATCCTCTGAACAGGAGCGCCATCCCATCTACTAATAAAACTTTATTTGTCGTCATGCTTTATTTCCTTCCTCTCTGTATCCATGTTGGAAAAACTATAGTGCAATACAGCATTCAATTGTTTTCTTCTTGTTATTAAATCATCCATATCCGCTTCTACAAATAAACGGTCTATAAATTGCTGATAAAGCACATCTGCTTCATGTACAAGCGTTGTTTTTTCCTGTTCCAGCTCTTTATCCCACTGTTCCTGATAAGAAGCCATAATTAACCTTCTGCCGTCTTCTACAAATGCTTGAATATCTGGTTCAATGATTGTATATAACTGCTCTTTGATTTCTTCTTTCTGATTTTGAACAAAGAATGTTTTCGTATCTTTAAATTTGGCAAATAATTTTTGAAGCTCTTGATGCTTTTCAATGGATAATTTCATTGTGATATCAGGTGTGTCAAAAGCTGTTATATCCCATTCGGATATGGAAAAAACCGGATCCAGTTTTTTCGCTGTTTCAATCATTTCATGTTGATTGTTTTTAAATAAACTTTTTAACAGCTGTTCAATCCGTAACGAAACAGCTAATAATTCCTGATGCAATTCAGTTTCCATATAAAGGGTAAGTTGTTCAAATTGCTTTGATAACTGCTCCCTCCCTGCTCTGCCAGACTCTGTAATGGTGGTCGGGTTATAAATTTCTTTAAACAAATCATGGAAACGGATCGTAAAACGCCCATTTAGAAAATAGGTTTGTTTTTCTAATTTTTGATGCCAGCGCTTCTCCGTGGAAGCTGTGTCCAGATTTTCTACATAATGAACAATTTGCTGGTAAGCATTTTGTAATGCTTCTTTCCGTTTTGCTTTTGCAGACTGATCCAGCTTTAATGATTGAATAAATTCTTCTAACGCCTCACCGGAGCGCTCTATATCATTCATTGCAGCTCTTTTCGCAAGGACGGTTAGGTCACGATGAATGAAGTCATAAAAACGGGTCTCAAAAGCCTGCATTTGCTCATTCAATATCTTTTGTTCTATTTTTTCTCTCAAAGAAAGCTTGCTCGAAACAGGGTAAAGACGTGGAAAGCGAATTCCTAATTGTACTAATTGTTCTTTGACATACCCGGTTACCAGATCTAATTCTTCCTGATTGCTGGCAAGGTCAGCTGCATTGACAATAAAAAACATTTTATCTAACTCAAATACATCTTTCACACGCCCCAGCTGCATCAGAAAATCTTTATCTGCACGGGAGAGTGCATGATTATAATAGGTAACATATAAAATAGCATCTGCATGTTTGATATATTCAAAGGATACATTAGTATGTCTCGCATTGATCGAATCAGCTCCCGGCGTATCAACAAGCGTAATCCCCTGCTTTGTTACTTCGCAATCGTAAAAAAGATCCATCGATGCAATATAACATGCTTTTTCTTCATCTGTCACATAAGACTCAAAGTCATCAAACGTAATTTTCTTAGACGATCCAATCACAGATTCTGCTGCTTCATAGCCTTCCAGCACCGCACTTAAATAAGCCTGGTACATTTTTGGCAGACGCACACCCTCCAATACGTTCTCTGTTTGCAGCCAAGTAATCAGCTTACTGAATGAAGTGTTGGGCGGATCACATTCTTTTGCCAACGTTTTTATATCATCGATAAGCATTTCTTCTGATTTAAAGGTTATAATAACGTCCCGATGCTGATTTTCACTTGTAACCGGACGAATGCGATTGACTGCTGCAGTTGTCGGATTAGGAGATACCGGTAAAACATGCTCTCCAAGAATTGCATTAGCAAAGGATGACTTCCCTGCACTGAAGGCACCAAATAAAGCAATCGTATAGGATCGTTCCGTTAAAGATATTTTTCGCTTCTTTAAATCCTGTTGATAGCTTTCAAATCCAGGTAATTGGACCAACTGTAATACTTGATCAATATCATGGACAACATCCCGCTCTGTACTATCATGCAGCGTATTCACAGTTTCTTCCTGTTCGTCCTCCCGTTCTTCCTTCTGTATCTCTTCTTCAACCAGTTCTAAAGCCGATATTCCTTGCTTAGGGATGACTTTGCGGGCTTTTAGTTCTTCCTTCATCGCTGCAATCGTTTCCGGCTGCACTTCCGGGTTTGCTTCCTGTTCATCTAAACGCTTGAAATAAGCAGTTTCTTCATTGTCAAGCGCATGATTGGCTTGCTGGTCTGCTTTTTTTTCCTCCAGCTGCTCCAATTGCGCTTTTAGATCATTCCATTTATCTTTGTTTTTTAATTCAAGCTCTTTTTTTACTTCATTAGCCAGCTGCCTCATCTGTTTTTTGAAATATGTTTTTAAATCGGCTGCTATTTCATTCGTATAATTTAATACATAATCTCCATTTATGCTTGCGCCTTTACGCAAATTGCTCTCCAGCAGATCCTCACGTAAAGACCATTCCAGATATGAAACTCCTTTTTCCTGAAATGAAGAATCTAGTTGATTTATTTCAATTTGCTCATACCACTTATCACGAAGCTTCCACTTTAATGTAGTTTCCACATTTTTTTCTAAAGCTTCCATAAAAGCCTGTTTCCGTTCTGTTTTCGCTTCCTTCGTTTTTTTACCACTAGTAAATAGGCCGCCAACTTTAAAATCTGGCTGCATTGCTTCCAGGTAATCCTTCGCAAGCTCTCTTAAATCTGCCGGCATCAGATATGCATTTTTCGCAGTCTGATCCACCTCGTTCAAAAAATCAGCTGCTATTTGTTCGGGACGCTCCTCCAGATTTTCAATTTCCATCGTTAATGTTTCTATTTTCTCATCCAGTGACACTTTATCCACTTCGCCTAATGAGACTTTTTGATTCGACATTTCTCGATGGACTTTTTCTTTATGATCACTCACGATTTGTCGAATGCTTGCCTCCATCGTCATGTATTCATCTTTCGACCGAAGCATATGAAAGACAGTGTCCTTCAGCGCTTCCCATTCATTATGCGGTGCTTCGGGATTTTTAAGAGATGTGTAGAAAATAGAAGAAGGATGCAGATTCCATTGATCAAACGTTTGTTTAATTTTTTTATCAAATTCGACAAACGGTAATTCTGCTTCATTATGCTTATCTATTTGATTGATCACGATAATAAATGGCAGACCATTTTCCTGCATAGCCTGTAAAAATAATAAATTCACTTCAGATTGAACATGATTATAATCCGTTACATAAATAAGACAATCCGATAAATGAAGAGAAGCTTCTGTCAGCATTCTGTCAACATCATCTGCAGCATCAATTCCCGGCGTATCTAAAATAGCGGTATACGGCGGTAAAATTTCCTCTCCCGTGCTGATATGCATTTTTTTAATATCGTTTTTATTTTTAGTAAACTGTTTAATTTGCTCTAAATTATACGGTTCATGATATTCAACCACATCCCCGTTATGAAAAAACACATGAACAGTGCCCTCTCCAGATGAGATTTTTACAATATTCGCGCTGGTAGGAATCGGACTGTTCGCCAGAATTTCCTCTCCTAATAGATGATTAATTAACGAAGACTTCCCTGCAGAAAAATGACCTGTTAATGTGATGACAAATTCCTGGTTAACGTATTTTTCCAAGATATCAAGCATCTTATCTGCATTTACCTTATCCCCATGATCTTTCATTTCTTTGTAGAGGGATGCAATTTGTTGTTCTGTTACCCTTTTTTCCATATACGTGATCACAAGCCTTTACCCCTTTTTCAACTTATTCCTATCTGTATATATCAAACTTTGGTGTTTATTCCTGACTTTTGCATAACACCTTTATTATACGTAATATTGGTACTGATTTCTAGGGATTATTATTTTTAGTTTACATAATAATTTTATGGTTAATCAAATAATTGTTAAGTCTACACAAATCATTCTATTTAAATAGTCAGCAATCTTATTATTATTTAACTATTTGCAACAATAAAACAGGATTGATATATTTATGTAAATAACACAACTTTCACACATTAAAAAGTAACTTCATTCCCATGGAAACAGAAGTTGATCGTTCCTTTTGACAAAGAATAGAAGGTAAAGTGTAAGGCGACCGGTGATATGCTACCTTTATAGTAGACAGAGAAATAATAAAAAATCTCTCCTACTATGAAGGGAGTATTTTGTATGTCTAGAAGACTGACGAAACATGAGTTAGATGATCGAATTCAAATCGTACGGCAAGTATTAGATAAGAGAAAA
>NZ_CCDM010000008.1 GCF_000750635.1 Oceanobacillus jeddahensis | reverse complement strand
GGAAGAACAAGTACGATAGTAACTGATCGTACCTTGACGGTACCCGACCAGAAAGCCACGGCTAACTACGTGCCAGCAGCCGCGGTAATACGTAGGTGGCAAGCGTTGTCCGGAATTATTGGGCGTAAAGCGCTCGCAGGCGGTTCTTTAAGTCTGATGTGAAATCTTGCAGCTCAACTGCAAACGTGCATTGGAAACTGGAGGACTTGAGTGCAGAAGAGGAGAGTGGAATTCCACGTGTAGCGGTGAAATGCGTAGAGATGTGGAGGAACACCAGTGGCGAAGGCGACTCTCTGGTCTGTAACTGACGCTGAGGAGCGAAAGCGTGGGGAGCGAACAGGATTAGATACCCTGGTAGTCCACGCCGTAAACGATGAGTGCTAGGTGTTAGGGGGTTTCCGCCCCTTAGTGCTGAAGTTAACGCATTAAGCACTCCGCCTGGGGAGTACGGCCGCAAGGCTGAAACTCAAAAGAATTGACGGGGACCCGCACAAGCGGTGGAGCATGTGGTTTAATTCGAAGCAACGCGAAGAACCTTACCAGGTCTTGACATCCTTTGACCGCTCTAGAGATAGAGTTTTCCCTTCGGGGACAAAGTGACAGGTGGTGCATGGTTGTCGTCAGCTCGTGTCGTGAGATGTTGGGTTAAGTCCCGCAACGAGCGCAACCCTTAATCTTAGTTGCCAGCATTTAGTTGGGCACTCTAAGGTGACTGCCGGTGACAAACCGGAGGAAGGTGGGGATGACGTCAAATCATCATGCCCCTTATGACCTGGGCTACACACGTGCTACAATGGACGGAACAAAGGGAAGCGAATCCGCGAGGTGAAGCAAATCCCATAAAACCGTTCTCAGTTCGGATTGTAGGCTGCAACTCGCCTACATGAAGCCGGAATCGCTAGTAATCGCGGATCAGCATGCCGCGGTGAATACGTTCCCGGGTCTTGTACACACCGCCCGTCACACCACGAGAGTTCGTAACACCCGAAGTCGGTGAGGTAACCTTTTGGAGCCAGCCGCCGAAGGTGGGACGAATGATTGGGGTGAAGTCGTAACAAGGTAGCCGTATCGGAAGGTGCGGCTGGATCACCTCCTTTCTAAGGATAATTAACGGAATTTGTACTGGTTTGTTTGGTTCAGTTTTGAGAGAGTAATTCTCTCTATTTGTACCTTGAAAACTAAATAAGAGTAACAACGACATCAAACTTTAGAAATAAGGCAAAGAAGCTATAATATAGCGACACAAATGATTACATGTTGTAATCAACGAGCTTATTCAAAAACTTTAGTTAAGTGAATAAGGGCGCACGGTGGATGCCTTGGCACTAGGAGCCGATGAAGGACGGGACTAACACCGATATGCCTCGGGGAGTTGTAAGTAAACATTATTATCCGAGGATTTCCGAATGGGGGAACCCACTGTTCGTAATGGAACAGGACATCTATCTGAATACATAGGGTAGATGAGGCATACCCGGGGAACTGAAACATCTCAGTACCTGGAGGAAGAGAAAGAAACATCGATTTCCCAAGTAGCGGCGAGCGAAACGGAAAGAGCCCAAACCAAGAAGCTTGCTTCTTGGGGTTGTAGGACATTCCATTGGAGTTACAAAAAAATGCTTTAGATGAATCGACTTGGAAAGGTCAGCCATAGAAGGTAACAGCCCTGTAATCGAAAAAGCGTTTTCTCCGGAGTGTATCCTGAGTACGGCGGAACACGTGAAATTCCGTCGGAATCCGGGAGGACCATCTCCCAAGGCTAAATACTCCCTAGTGACCGATAGTGAACCAGTACCGTGAGGGAAAGGTGAAAAGCACCCCGGGAGGGGAGTGAAATAGAACCTGAAACCGTGTGCCTACAAGTAGTCGAAGCCCGTTAATGGGTGACGGCGTACCTTTTGTAGAATGGACCGGCGAGTTACGATTGTATGCAAGGTTAAGTGGAAGACACGGAGCCGTAGCGAAAGCGAGTCTGAATAGGGCGAAGGAGTATGCGGTCGTAGACCCGAAACTGTGTGATCTACCCATGTCCAGGGTGAAGGTCAGGTAACACTGACTGGAGGCCCGAACCCACGTATGTTGAAAAATGCGGGGATGAGGTGTGGGTAGCGGTGAAATTCCAATCGAACACAGAGATAGCTGGTTCTCTCCGAAATAGCTTTAGGGCTAGCCTCAAGATCATGAGTACTGGAGGTAGAGCACTGATTGGACTAGGGGCCCCTACCGGGTTACCGAATTCAGTCAAACTCCGAATGCCAGTTACTTTAACTTGGGAGTCAGACTATGGGTGATAAGGTTCATAGTCGAAAGGGAAACAGCCCAGACCGCCAGCTAAGGTCCCAAAGTATACGTTAAGTGGAAAAGGATGTGGCGTTGCACAGACAACCAGGATGTTGGCTTAGAAGCAGCCATCATTGAAAGAGTGCGTAATAGCTCACTGGTCGAGTGACGCTGCGCCGAAAATGTACCGGGGCTAAACGTATCACCGAAGCTGCGGATTGTTCTTACGAACAATGGTAGGAGAGCGTTCAAAGTGCTGTGAAGTCAGACCGTGAGGACTGGTGGAGCGCTTTGAAGTGAGAATGCCGGTATGAGTAGCGAAAAAAGAGTGAGAATCTCTTTCACCGAATGCCTAAGGTTTCCTGAGGAAGGCTCGTCCTCTCAGGGTTAGTCGGGACCTAAGCCGAGGCCGATAGGCGTAGGCGATGGACAACAGGTTGATATTCCTGTACCACCTCATGATTGTTTGAGCAATGGGGGGACGCAGGAGGATAAGGAGTGCGCACCGATGGATGTGCGTCCAAGCATGCGAGGAAGTCAGATAGGCAAATCCGTCTGACATGTTTCTGAGCTGTGACGGGGAGGGAAATAGAGTACCGAAGTTCCTGATTTCACACTGCCAAGAAAAGCCTCTAGTTAGATCATAGGTGCCCGTACCGCAAACCGACACAGGTAGGCGAGGAGAGAATCCTAAGGTGAGCGGGAGAACTCTCGTTAAGGAACTCGGCAAAATGACCCCGTAACTTCGGGAGAAGGGGTGCTCACTTGTGAGTGAGCCGCAGTGAATAGGCCCAAGCGACTGTTTAGCAAAAACACAGGTCTCTGCGAAGCCGAAAGGCGAAGTATAGGGGCTGACACCTGCCCGGTGCTGGAAGGTTAAGGGGAAGAGTTAGCTCTTCGGAGCGAAGCTTTGAACCGAAGCCCCAGTAAACGGCGGCCGTAACTATAACGGTCCTAAGGTAGCGAAATTCCTTGTCGGGTAAGTTCCGACCCGCACGAAAGGTGCAACGACTTGGGCACTGTCTCAACGAGAGACCCGGTGAAATTATACTATGCGTGAAGATGCGCATTACCCGCGACAGGACGGAAAGACCCCGTGGAGCTTTACTGTAGCCTGATATGGAATGTTTGTGCAGTTTGTACAGGATAGGTGGGAGCCTTTGAAACGTGAGCGCCAGCTTACGTGGAGGCATCCGTGGGATACCACCCTAACTGTATGACCATTCTAACCCAGGACCGTTATCCGGTTCGGAGACAGTGTCAGGCGGGCAGTTTGACTGGGGCGGTCGCCTCCTAAAAGGTAACGGAGGCGCCCAAAGGTTCCCTCAGAATGGTTGGAAATCATTCGCAGAGTGTAAAGGCAGAAGGGAGCTTGACTGCGAGACCTACAAGTCGAGCAGGGACGAAAGTCGGGCTTAGTGATCCGGTGGTTCCGCATGGAAGGGCCATCGCTCAACGGATAAAAGCTACCCCGGGGATAACAGGCTTATCTCCCCCAAGAGTTCACATCGACGGGGAGGTTTGGCACCTCGATGTCGGCTCATCGCATCCTGGGGCTGTAGTCGGTCCCAAGGGTTGGGCTGTTCGCCCATTAAAGCGGTACGCGAGCTGGGTTCAGAACGTCGTGAGACAGTTCGGTCCCTATCCGTCGTGGGCGTTGGAAGTTTGAGAGGAGCTGTCCTTAGTACGAGAGGACCGGGATGGACACACCGCTGGTGTACCAGTTGTTCCGCCAGGAGCATAGCTGGGTAGCTACGTGTGGTAAGGATAAGTGCTGAAAGCATCTAAGCATGAAGCCCCCCTCAAGATGAAACTTCCCATCACTTGAAGTGAGTAAAATCCCTCAGAGACGATGAGGTTGATAGGTCCGAGGTGGAAGCGTGGCGACACGTGCAGCTGACGGATACTAATCGATTGAGGACTTATCTAAGTTTTTTTATGTCACGTTACTCTTATTTAGTTTTCAGGGTGCAAAATCTTGTAAGTCTGGTAGCGATAGCGAAGAGGTCACACCTGTTCCCATGCCGAACACAGAAGTTAAGTTCTTCAGCGCCGATGGTAGTTGGGGGCTTCCCCCTGCGAGAGTAGGACGCCGCCAGGCACACAAAAAGAGCTAAGCACAATGCTTAGTTCTTTTTTTTATTGAGGAAGAGATTACTAAAATTGATGTTAGGATATTTTTGGATAATCAACGCGTGATATATTATATACTTCCGACATCTCTCCACTTTTTTGAAAATATTTGTGAAATAAGACATTATTTTTACTAAACATACTTCTAAAAAGATGGGTAATAAGCATACATTATGTTTTTTGTGCCTATCCTCCCCCTCTATCAAATTATGCATTTTCTTTAATATTTTATATAGCTTTGGTATAATGACTTCCGTGAAAAGGTCTCTTTTGTAAATGTATTATGCTATTCAGGCATACAATCTAGGATAGAGCACCTTCTTTTTTTGCCTTCCAGAAAACTTTTTAACCTTTGAACTTACATTGAACCCCTTTCCAAAAATTTCAAAGGGAAGTAAGTACAATAACTTTCAAAAAGTTTACCTCCGATAGGATTATTAAAAATTAATAAAAGAATCTTTTCATTTCTATCTATGCCTGGTGTTATACGGATCCATTTTAAGGTATCTGATTTTCTATAGGAATCATTGACTTATTAAATCAAATGGTTTGCCTGTACAATAAAAATTAAGAATAATATTATTTCATTGAAATAAATTGTAAAATATATACAAAAATAAGGGGGAAAAAGGAGGAAAGCAAATTGGAACAATTCATTGGAGAAGATTTTCTAGTTATTGTATCACGTTTGTTTATTGCACTAATATTATCTGGTTTAATTGGTTTTGAGCGAGAAATTAATAATCATTCAGCTGGGTTTCGTACGCATATACTAGTAGGAGTAGGTTCTTGTTTAATGATGATTTTATCCATTTTTGGCTTTATTACATTTATGGAGCAATATGATGAAATCCGATTTGACCCTGCTCGTATCCCTTCCTATGTCATTAGCGGTATCGGTTTTCTGGGGGCAGGAACAATTATAGTTTATGGAGGAACTATCAAAGGATTAACAACCGCTGCTTCTATATGGGCTGTAGCAGGGATAGGATTGGTTGTCGGAGCTGGGATGTATAGTGTTGCTATTGTAACGACACTTATTATTCTTATCAGCTTAATTTTTTTAAACCGAATGGAACATTTCTTTCCCCGGTTTAGAACCAGTAATTTTATTGAAATTGTTGCTTCAGACGAATTTGAAATACATGAAGCTGTAAAATCGATTGAAAAGAATGACTTTAACATTAAGCAGGTCGAAATAAAGCTGTTAGAAGGTAATCAGCGCAGAATTCATATATGGACCAATATGAAAAGCGATAATAGGTTAGTTTATTTATTTGATGATATATCGAAACTTCCAGGAGTGGTAAATATAACAAAAAGAAATTAAATCAAAATATTTTCATAGATTTTCTATAATGATGTTTTGATTTTTGGTCTGTTTGTCAAAAATAGAAATAACATCCATTTGCAACTTAAAGAATTTATATTATAATAAAACCATAGTCAAAGTTAGTCAAAGTCAAAAGAAATAATTTATCAATTAAATTATTTGATTTGAGGTGCGAAGGATGAGTAACATTTCAGATATCATTGAACAATATTTGAAAAAAGTATTACAGGCAGAGGAACAACAAGCTATTGAGATTAAAAGAAGTGAAATTGCAGACCAATTTCAATGTGTTCCGTCTCAAATAAATTATGTTATTAATACGCGATTTACTATTGAAAAAGGGTATATCGTAGAAAGTAAGCGTGGCGGTGGCGGATATATTCGTATTATGCGTATACGTCATCAGGATAAATCCGAATTAATTGATGAGATTATTTATTTAATTGGTGATTCTATTCCACAGCGTGCTGCAATTGATATTTTAGATCGTCTTTTAGAGGAGGAGTTGATCACAGCGCGTGAGGCAAAGTTAATACTAGCAAGTATTGATCGAACAACATTAGCTTTTCAATTACCACTTAGAGATGAGCTGCGAGCACGTATTCTCAAATCTGCATTAACGACACTCAAGTATTTGAACGATTAATTACCTAAAGGGGAGGAATCGTATGGAATGCCAAGAATGCCATGAAAGAAAGGCGACGCTGCATTTTAAACATATTATAAATGGGAAAGAAACTAAAGTCAGCCTTTGTGAAGTGTGCGCCAAAAAGAAAGGATATTTAACCTATCCGGAAGAAGGTTATTCATTAAATGATCTTTTGGCAGGGCTTTTTCAAAAGGATGGATTAAATTTAAACGCTGCAGCAACAGCGAACTCTAACCAGCCCAAACAGCCTCAGGAGCTAAAATGTTCGTCTTGCGGCAGAACGTTTAGTGAATTTAAAGAAGCCGGAAAATTTGGTTGTGCAGATTGTTATGCTTCCTTTGGTTCTAAGGTAGAGCCTATTTTACGGCGCGTACATGCAGGGAATACCAAGCATATTGGCAGGATGCCAAAACGCGCCGGGAAATATATTCAACAAAAACAATTAATATCTTCCCATAAGGAGGAGTTAAAACAGCTGATTGAAGAAGAAGAGTTTGAAAAAGCAGCTATTTTACGCGATAAAATCAGAGAGTTAGAAAAAGCGAATCATCCTAATAAAGAAACGGGTGATGAGACGTGACATTAGAATCATTTATCAACGAAGCTATCAGCCCATGGATGTTGGAGGATGGTCCGGATAAAGATATTGTCATGAGCAGTCGTGTTCGTCTGGCCCGTAACTTTGCAGATAAATTATATCCGACATCTGGTAATAAAGAAGCATTAGAACAAGTATTGCAATTTATAAAGAAAAATTATACCCAGGAAGGTGATTCGGAGCAAGATTCTCTTTCTTTTATACCAATGAAGCAATTAAATATGATTGAAAAACTCGTTTTGGTGGAAAAACACTTAATAAGTCCACATTTAATTAAACATAGTGATTATGCGGCAGTTTTATTATCCGAAAATGAACAGACTTCCATTATGGTAAACGAAGAGGATCATTTGCGTATTCAGGTGTACTACCCAGGACTTCAGCTAAGGAAAGCTTTAGAAGAAGCATACTACTTAGATGATTGGCTGGAGGAAGAAGCCGATTATGCATTTGATGAAACAAAAGGCTATCTGACCAGCTGTCCTACCAATATTGGAACAGGCATGAGAGCTTCGATTATGATGCATTTACCTGCTCTTGTTCTGACAAAGCAAATTAACCGGTTAATCCCAGCAATTAATCAATTAGGACTTGTTGTAAGAGGTATATATGGGGAAGGAAGCGAGGCAAGAGGAAATATCTTTCAAATATCAAATCAGATTACACTAGGTAAATCAGAGGAAGATATTGTGGAGGATTTAGAGAGTATTGTCAATCAGCTTGTTGAGCATGAGCGTATGGCACGTCAGTATATTTACGAACAATCTGAGATCAGCTTGGAGGATCGTGTTTTCCGTTCATATGGCACATTAAAAAATAGTAGAATTATTGATTCAAAAGAAGCTGCTATCTGTATTTCTAATTTACGTTTAGGAATCGATTTAGGCATAATTGAAAACGTTTCTGAGAATATATTGAATGAACTAATGGTTTTAACACAGCCTGGATTCTTGCAACATTATGCGAATAAGGAGCTTCGATCAGATGAGCGGGATATTCGCAGGGCTTCCATTATTCGCGAACGATTAAATTTGAAAAAGTAGGAGGAAAAAACATATGATGTTTGGTCGCTTTACAGAGAGAGCACAAAAGGTATTAGCACTATCTCAAGATGAGGCTGTACGATTAGGCCATAATAATATTGGAACAGAACATATTCTTCTTGGATTAGTACGTGAAGGGGAAGGTATTGCTGCCAAAGCACTGCAATCTCTCGGGTTAGAAGTAGCTAAAATTCAAGAAGAAGTAGAAAAGCTTATTGGTGTTGGCAAGCAGCCATCTCAATCGATCCATTACACGCCTAGAGCAAAGAAGGTTGTGGAACTATCTCAGGATGAAGCAAGAAAACTGGGACACTCCTATGTAGGTACAGAGCATATTCTATTAGGTTTAATCCGTGAAGGAGAAGGTGTTGCAGCTCGTGTATTAAATAACCTTGGTGTAAGCTTAAATAAAGCCCGTCAGCAAGTTCTTCAGTTGTTGGGTAGTAATGAGTCTCAGACAGGCCGTCAAGGGCGTACAGGGCAACAAACAAACGCCAGCACGCCTACATTAGATTCCCTAGCCCGTGATTTGACGGTCAGTGCTAAAGAAGGAAAAATTGATCCTGTAATTGGGCGCTCGAAAGAAATCGAACGTGTGATTCAAGTGTTGAGCCGACGTACCAAAAATAATCCTGTATTGATTGGGGAACCTGGTGTCGGGAAGACCGCAGTTGCAGAGGGTTTAGCACAGCAAATTATTGATAATGAAGTGCCGGAAACGCTCCGGGACAAACGTGTCATGACATTGGATATGGGTACGGTCGTTGCAGGTACAAAATATCGTGGTGAATTTGAAGATCGTTTGAAAAAAGTAATGGAAGAAATTCGTCAATCCGGCAATGTTATTTTGTTTATCGATGAACTTCATACTCTCATTGGTGCCGGTGGAGCTGAGGGCGCGATTGATGCATCGAATATTCTGAAGCCGTCTCTTGCTCGTGGTGAACTGCAATGTATTGGTGCAACGACATTAGATGAATATCGGAAATATATTGAAAAGGATGCTGCATTAGAGCGCCGTTTCCAACCAATTCAAGTAGATGAGCCGACGCTTGATGAAACCATTCAAATCTTGAAAGGTTTAAGAGATCGTTATGAAGCACATCATCGTGTAACCATTACAGATGAAGCGATTGAAGCAGCAGCAACGTTGTCTGACCGATATATCACAGATCGTTTCTTACCAGATAAGGCAATTGATTTAATCGATGAGGCTGGATCCAAAGTACGCTTGAATTCATACACTATTCCACCAAATTTAAAAGAGCTGGAACAAAAACTGGAAGAAGTAAGAAAAGAAAAAGATGCTGCAGTGCAAAGTCAGGAATTTGAAAAAGCAGCGTCCTTGAGAGATTCTGAGCAGCGTTATCGTGAAAAACTTGAAAAAACAAAGAATGAATGGAAAGAAAAACAAGGACAGACAGATTCTGAAGTAACGATGGAAGATATTGCAGCAGTGGTATCTATCTGGACTGGGGTCCCTGTTTCTAAACTGACAAAAGACGAGAGTGATCGTCTGTTGAACATGGAAGAAATTCTCCATGACCGTGTTATTGGCCAAACAGAAGCAGTAAATGCAGTAGCAAAAGCAATTCGTCGTGCTCGTGCGGGATTAAAAGATCCCAAACGCCCGATTGGCTCTTTCATATTCCTTGGGCCAACTGGAATTGGTAAAACAGAGCTTGCTCGTGCACTTGCAGAAGTTATGTTTGCGGATGAAGATGCGATGATTCGGATTGATATGTCAGAGTATATGGAAAGACATGCAACGTCCCGTTTAGTGGGTTCTCCTCCGGGCTATGTAGGTTATGAAGAGGGAGGCCAATTAACAGAAAGAGTTCGCCAAAAACCATATTCCGTTGTACTCTTAGATGAAGTGGAAAAAGCACATCCAGAAGTCTTTAATATTCTTCTGCAGGTTCTTGAGGATGGACGATTAACAGATTCAAAAGGAAGAGTCGTTGATTTCCGTAATACGGTTATTATTATGACCTCTAATGTCGGAGCAAGCGAATTAAGGCGTAATAAATATGTCGGTTTCACATTAGATAATGATGAAAAGAGAGAGCATGAAGATATGAAATCGAAAGTGTTGGATGAATTGAAAAAGGCATTCCGTCCAGAGTTTCTAAACCGTATTGATGAGACAATTGTGTTCCATTCCTTAGAGAAAAAACACATGAAAGATATTGCATCATTAATGCTGAAACAGCTGCAAAAACGTTTGGAAGAACAAGAGTTAACCCTTTCCCTTACAGATAAGGCGATTGAAAAAATTGCTAACGAAGGTTTTGACCCAGAGTATGGTGCCCGTCCACTTCGACGCTCTATCCAAAGTAATATTGAGAATTTATTATCGGAAGAGCTTTTAAAAGGAAGCATTCAAAAAGAACAAAAAGTAAAAATAGGGTTAAATAGCAAAGGGGAGTTTATTGTCCTGCCTTAAAAAAAGCTGTCATGCATGAAAAGCTAGAAGAACACGATTCTTCTAGCTTTCTCTGTTTCATAAAAAATACTTGTGGCATAAATATGGAAGATTATTTTTGAATTTGATGCTTTTCTGTAACCTATGAAATCGAGAAATAGTCTATAATAGTAAATAAGGAAGGAACTTCTAATAAGGTCGTCCGCGTCTAGTAGTGGTCGGCGTAGAAGTCAGTGCAACAGGTGAGAAATTCGCTAGTTGAACAACACTTGAAGGAGGCTTGAAACGTTGGCAAAAAGAAAAACAAAATTTGTCTGTCAAGAATGTGGATATGAATCCGTTAAATTTATGGGTAAATGTCCAGCTTGCCAGCAATGGAATACAATGGTAGAAGAAATTGAAGCTGCTGCTGTAAAAGGCAGAGCAGGATATATGTCTGGTACAGCCTCCTCACAAAAACCTGAAAAGATAACCACGATAGAATCAAAGAAGGAACCTCGTATTACGACGAAAATGCGGGAATTTAACCGTGTATTGGGTGGAGGCGTTGTATTAGGATCGTTAGTTTTAATTGGCGGAGATCCGGGTATTGGAAAATCAACTCTCTTATTACAAATATCTGCGCAGTTGGCAGAGAAGGCTTTACCGGTTCTCTACGTGTCTGGTGAAGAATCTACAAGACAAACGAAATTACGTGCTGATCGATTAGATATAAAAACAGATGAATTATATGTTTTATCCGAAACAAATTTAATGGATATCAGCAGACAGATCGAAGAAATCAACCCTTCCTTTGTAGTCATTGATTCCATTCAAACCATTTTTAAAGAAGAAATAACAAGTGCACCTGGCAGTGTGTCACAGGTAAGAGAATGTACGATGGAGCTTATGAAAATCGCGAAGACCAAAGGCATTCCTATTTTTATTGTCGGCCACGTAACAAAAGAAGGTTCGATTGCAGGTCCGCGCTTATTGGAACATATGGTAGATGCGGTATTGTATTTTGAAGGAGAAAGGCATCATACTTATCGCATTTTAAGAGGCGTGAAGAATCGCTTCGGGAGTACACATGAAATGGGGATTTTTGAGATGAAGGAGGAAGGGTTACGTGAAGTGATGAACCCTTCAGAAATCTTCCTGGAAGAACGGTCTCAAGGAGCGGCGGGATCGACTGTTGTTGCTTCAATGGAAGGAACTCGCACCGTTTTAGTAGAAATACAGGCATTGATTTCACCAACAAGTTTTGGTAATCCGCGCAGAACAGCTACGGGGGTAGACCATAATCGTGTCCCACTTTTAATGGCTGTGTTGGAGAAACGTGTTGGACTCATGCTCCAAAATCAGGATGCTTATATTAAAGTAGCTGGTGGTGTGAAGCTGGATGAGCCGGCGATTGATTTAGCTCTTGCAGTCAGTATTGCATCAAGTTTTCGGGACCATCCCACAAAGCCAGAGGATATTTTTGTAGGTGAGGTTGGTTTGACGGGAGAGATACGCAGAGTATCCCGTATTGAACAACGTGTACAGGAAGCTGCAAAATTAGGGTTTAAACGGGTGATTTGCCCGAAAAATAATTTAGACGGCTGGAATTATCCAGCTGGTATCGAAGTGATTGGTGTTTCCAATGTACAGGAAGCTTTAGAAGTCGGGTTACAACAGTAGATTTTTACATGATATAAAGGTATAAGAAAAACGATGGGTTTAAAGGAATCTCGACTAAGCTTCTCATGTATTGGATCTGGGATTACGTTTACTCGTTCTATTGAAAATCATTGGCAACTTTTTAAACACAAATTTTTACAAGAATTCCAAGCAGATAAGCATATATTACATGTCATTGGGTAATACTATTATAATAGTCAGGAGGTGAAAGGAATTGATGAAAAAAGTAGTACACTTATTCTTTATTATATTAGGGGGGACCATGGGGTATCTCTATCTTCCAGGAATCGTCCAGTTATTAAATGTTGCTGAATCAAGTTGGTTAACTTCATCTATTTTGGGAATGATTGTTGGAGCTATTATATTTTTTATCTTGTCTTATTTACTAGTAAACTATATTGTGAATTTCTTTCGTTGGGTGGAAGATGCACTGGTAAAATTACCAGCCATGGATTTATTTTTTGGCAGTATTGGTTTAATTGTCGGTCTTGTTATAGCTTACTTTGTTAATATGCCATTTCAAGATATGAGTATTCGTGTTTTTTCGCAGGTCTTACCGCTTTTTATCATGATTATACTTGGTTATTTAGGATTCCAGGTTGGTTTTCGCCGGCGGGAGGAATTTATGAATATACTCAAACCTACGAAAAAGGACAAGCGTCGTAGCGCTGAAGAAGAGGATACGGATTCGAATGCGCAGTATCCAAGCCCCAAGATCCTGGATACAAGCGTGATTATTGATGGGCGGATCGCTGATATTTGTCAGACAAACTTTTTAGAAGGAACCATTGTTATCCCTCAATTTGTTCTTGGTGAATTACAGCATATTGCAGATTCATCGGACGCGTTGAAACGAAACCGCGGCAGACGCGGACTGGATATTTTAAACAGAATTCAGAAAGAACTTGCTGTACCAGTGGAAATTTATGAAGGGGACTTTGAAGATATTCCGGAAGTGGACAGCAAACTGATTAAATTGGCAAAAGTCATTGATGGTATTGTTGTCACCAACGATTTTAATTTAAATAAAGTATGTGACTTCCAGGGAGTGTCGGTCTTAAATATTAATGACCTGGCCAACGCTGTGAAGCCGGTTGTTCTCCCGGGGGAAGAACTGCATGTTCAAGTCATCAAAGACGGGAAGGAACATAATCAGGGTGTTGCCTATTTAGATGACGGAACAATGATTGTTGTGGAAGAAGGCAGAGACTACATTGGTAAAAACATTGAGGTTGTTATTACGAGTGTTCTGCAAACTTCTGCTGGACGGATGATCTTTGCAAAACCAAAATTACTTGAAAAAGCTTTGTAAAAAAGGTATAACTGATAAAGGATAAAAAAAGTGATAACATTTATATGTTATCACTTTTCGCATAGAGCTTGTTTGTTAGAAAAACTCGTATTTAAGGAACTTAGTTGAAGTTCCTTAAATACGTAGTTTAACTTATGCTTAAGATAAAGATAGAAGAGATCCTCTTCTGAAATATGTTTAAATGGTCTCATGTCGGTCCTTTTGAATATTTTCTTTAAGAAAAAGCAGGCAGCAATTATATAAAAAACTTTGAGGGAGGCATTTTAAATGAGTAAGGAAGTTCGCGTACGTTATGCGCCTAGTCCAACAGGTCATTTACACATTGGTAATGCTCGTACCGCTTTATTTAATTATTTATATGCAAAACATTTTGATGGAAAATTCATTATCCGTACAGAGGATACGGATGATAAAAGAAATGTAGAGGGCGGCGAAGAGAGTCAATTAAAATATTTAGAATGGCTTGGCCTAGAATGGGATGAAGGAGCAGATATCGGTGGGGATTACGGTCCTTATCGTCAAACAGAGCGCTTAGATATTTATCAAAAATTTGTAGATGAACTGCTGGCGCGTGATTTAGCTTATAAATGCTATATGACAGAGGATGAGTTAGAAGCAGAACGGGAAGAACAGCGTGCCAATGGACAAGTTCCTAAGTATGCCGGGAAACATAGTAACTTAACAGAGGAAGAGATTCAAAGCTTTGAAGCAGAAGGCAGAACGCCAAGTATCCGCATCCGCGTTCCTAAAAATAAAACATATACATTCCAAGATATTGTACGTGGAGAAATCACTTTTGAATCTAGTGATTTTGGTGATTGGGTTATTGTTAAGAAAAATGGAATTCCTACGTATAATTTCGCTGTGGCAATCGATGATCATTTGATGGAAATTACAGACGTATTGCGCGGAGAAGAGCATATTTCGAATACACCAAAGCAAATGATGGTTTATGATGCGTTTGGATGGACAGCACCGCGCTACGGGCATATGACATTAATTTTAAATGAAGAACGTAAAAAGCTGAGTAAACGCGATGAGCACATCCTGCAATTTATCGAGCAATATCGTAATTTAGGCTATTTGCCGGAAGCAATGTTTAATTTCATCAGCTTGCTTGGATGGTCACCAGTGGGCGAAGAAGAAATGTTTACACAGGATGAACTGATTAACATATTTGATCCAGAGCGTTTATCCACCTCTGCAGCAATCTTTGACCAGCATAAATTGAAATGGATGAACAATGAGTATATTAAAAAAGCAGATTTAAACCGTGTGATCGATTTAGCACTACCTCATTTAATCAAAGCAGGAAAGCTTCCTGAAAACATGGATGAGAAGACGCGCGAATGGGCAAAAAATGTGATCAGTCTGTATCGAGAACAATTGCGCTACGGGGCAGAAATCGTTGAATTGACAGAGCTGTTTTTCCAAGAGGATATTAGTTATGGTGAAGCAGAACGGAAAGTATTAGAAGAAGAACAAGTCCCTGAAGTATTACAAGTGTTCACAGATAAATTGATTCATTTAGAGTCGTTTGATAAAGATTCAATTAAAGCACAATTTAAAGCAACGCAAAAAGAAACAGGACATCGTGGTAAAAAACTCTTTATGCCAATCCGTGTGGCGACCACAGGACAAACCCATGGTCCAGAGCTTCCGTTTGCTATTGAATTATTAGGAAAAGATGTTATTGTAAAACGTCTGGATAAATTATTAAAGGAAATGGGAGCTTAAGAGTTCACATTTCCGATGTTATATAATATATTAGCTTTATAAAAGATGTTCAAAATAACCCAAGTAAAATGGTAATCCGTTTTTTATCGGTTTTTGAATATGTATTTAAAAAGATTATTAAGGAAAATGAAATAGAACGAAAGCGTAGATGGGGTAAAGTAAAAATGAATTTCTTACACAGAGAGAGTCACACTTGCTGCAAGTGACTTTAAGGTTTCTTTTTGAAGTGCGCCTCAGAGTCTATCATGGAACATAGAGTACATGATAGCGGTTCTCTGCCGTTAACAGAGCAAAGGGGAGAAAGACTTTTTTCTCTAAACAGAGTGGAACCGCGCTAAAAAAAGCGTCTCTGTGTTTTCAATAACACAGAGACGCTTTTTTTAATAACTGATGAAAATAAAGGAAAGACCGGAGCAGTGTTTCCTTCTTGATAAAAATTGCTGTCATAAATACTACGAATTATTTTAGACTAAAGGGGCTGAACATGGTGATCTTTCGAAGGATGAAGGAGGATATGGAAGTTGTTTTTGAACAGGATCCAGCCGCCCGGACGTATTTTGAAGTTATGTTAACTTATTCTGGCGTACACGCGATTTGGGCGCATCGCATCGCACATTGGCTGTATAATAAAAATTTGAAATTTTTGGCTCGCTTTATTTCGCAATTCTCTCGTTTTATTACCGGTATTGAAATACATCCTGGAGCCAAAATAGGAAGACGGTTATTTATTGACCATGGAATGGGCGTAGTGATAGGAGAAACCTGTGAAATAGGAGATAATGTCACTATTTTCCAAGGAGTAACACTTGGCGGAACGGGAAAGGAACAAGGTAAACGACATCCCACGCTTGAAGATAATGCCATGGTTTCGACAGGAGCAAAAGTGCTTGGCGCAATTACGATTGGGGAAAACTCGAAAATAGGAGGAGGCTCCGTTGTATTAAAAGACGTTCCAGCTAATGCCACCGTTGTTGGAGTTCCTGGTCAAGTCGTCGTCCAAGATGGAAAACGTCTAAACAGGGACCTGGATCATCAAAATATTCCAGATCCCGTAGCGGAAAAGTGCAAAGACTTACAAGAACAAATAAAGGAGCTAAAAGCGGAAGTAGAGCTTTTAAAGAAAGGAAGTATCAACAATCATGACGATTCAAATATATAATACATTAACGAGAGAGAAGGAAGATTTCAAGCCAATTGAGCCTGGGAAAGTTTCCATGTATGTGTGCGGTCCTACGGTATATAACTATATCCATATCGGAAATGCACGGCCGGCGATTGTATTTGATACTGTTCGCAGATATTTTGAATATCGGGGATATGACGTCAATTATGTCCTTAATTTTACAGATGTAGACGATAAAATTATCAAGGCAGCCAAGGAGGCTGAAGAGGAAGTCGGTGCGCTAGCTGATCGTTTTATTGATGCTTATTTAGAGGATGTGGGGGCATTAGGTGTTAAAGAAGCGACCCAAAATCCGCGCGTGATGGATTCGATGCAGGAAATTATATCGTTTATCAAAGAGTTGATAGACAAAGGCTATGCTTATGAAGCAGAAGGGGATGTTTACTTCAAACCTCGTTCTTTTGAAGGGTATGGAAAACTCTCTCATCAGTCTATCGATGAATTACGTTCGGGAGCACGTATTCAAGTCGGTGAAAAGAAACAAGATCCGTTGGACTTTGCTTTATGGAAACAAGCAAAAGAAGAAGAAATTGCTTGGGAGGCACCTTGGGGTAAAGGTCGCCCAGGCTGGCATATTGAGTGCTCGGCAATGGCTAAGAAACATTTAGGAGATACCATTGATATTCATGCCGGGGGACAAGACTTAACTTTTCCGCATCATGAAAATGAAATTGCACAATCCGAAGCACATAATGATACCACCTTTGCAAACTATTGGATGCATAATGGCTATATTAATATCGATAATGAGAAAATGTCGAAATCACTCGGTAATTTTGTGCTGGCCCGTGATTTAATAAATATGCATGACCCGAAAGTATTACGTTTCTTTATGCTTTCTGTTCATTACCGCAATCCAATTAATTTTACGGAAGAGCTATTACAAAGTGCGAAGACAAGTTTAGAACGCATTGAAACAGCATATCATAATTTAGGGCATCGCCGTCAGGCAAGCATGAATTTAAGAGAAGACAATAAAGAATGGTTAGATCGTATTCAGGAGCTCACAAACCGCTTTGAAGCAGAGATGGATGATGACTTTAATACAGCAAATGCCATTTCAATTCTTTTTGATTTGTCGAAAGTGGCAAATGTTTATGTGCAAGAAGAGCAAACAGCCACAGAAATCATTGATGCTTTTCGTGAAAAAATTGCCTCTATGCTTGAAGTGTTAGGGATTGATATTGAAAATGAACAGGAAGAATTATTGGATGAAACCATTGAAGCATTAATTGCTGAACGAAATGAGGCACGTAAAAATCGTGACTTTGCTCGTGCTGATGAAATACGTGACCAATTAAAGAAAGAGCAAATCATCTTAGAAGATACGCCCCAGGGTGTAAGGTGGAAAAGAGGTAAATAATGAAAGCCAGCGATGTCAAGCAAATGAAAAGCCTTGCTCTAGCTTATATTGGTGACGCGATTTATGAAGTATATGTGCGCGAGCTGTTGCTAGAGCGGGGAACAATTAAACCGAATCAATTACACCAGGCGGCGATTAGATATGTATCTGGTAAGTCACAAGCTAAGGTTATTCTTCATTGGCTGGAGCAGGATGCTTTTTTAACAGAAGAAGAGAGCCGAGTAGTTATCCGGGGAAGAAATGCAAAATCAGGCAGTATTCCAAAAAATATTAACGTACAAACATATCGGTATAGTACGGCATTTGAGGCATTGATTGGCTATCACTATTTATTAAAAAATGAACAAAGACTGCAAGAATTGATGTCGAAAGCAATTGATTTTCTAGCACAATAGAAGGGATAAGACAAATGATGGATTTAAAGAAACTTACGGGCTGAGAAAATGCCGAAGTTAGTATATCTACATGCTAGCAAAAAAATAAACGAATGCGAAACTTTCTAAAAGAAGGGAGTGCTTGAAGTGACACAAGAAAAAGAATGGATTATGGGAAAAAACCCCGTAATCGAAGCATTAAAGTCGGGCCGTTCTGTTAATAAAGTCTGGATATCGGAACAACTGCAGGGAGCGGCTGCACACAAAATACAACAGCTTGCCCGGGAAGCAGGAGCAGTTGTTCAGAAAGTTCCAAGGTCAAAATTGGATAAAATGCAAGAGGGGAATCATCAAGGGGTGGTCGCTTCGGTTGCTTCATATCCCTACGCATCTATTGAAGATCTCTTCGCTAGAGCAGACGAAAGAGAAGAAGCTCCTTTCTTTATCCTGTTAGATGAATTAGAGGACCCGCATAACTTAGGATCTATTTTACGTACAGCGGATGCAACGGGCGCACACGGGGTGATTATTCCTAAGCACCGTTCTGTTGGTTTGACAGCTACGGTGGCAAAAACAGCAGCAGGAGCTTTAGAACATATTCCTGTGGCCAGAGTGACAAATATTGCAAATACCATTGATGAGCTGAAGGAAAGAAATATATGGATTATTGGAACGGAAGCGAATGCTGATGAAGATTATCGGCAGTTGGATGGAACGTTGCCAATCGGAGTAGTGATTGGGAACGAGGGGAAAGGAATGAGCCGCCTCGTGAGAAAAAAATGTGACTGGACGGTTAGTTTGCCGATGGTGGGACAAGTATCCTCATTAAATGCCTCCGTTGCATGCAGCTTACTACTTTATGAAGTACTCCGAAAGCGTCAGCCGCTGGGGAGTTTTTAAATGGTTGTATTAATTGTAGATGGCTATAATATTATCGGTGCCTGGCCAGAGCTTGAACAATTGAAAGAAAAAGATATTGGACAAGCAAGGGATCGATTAATTGAACTTCTTGCAGAATATCAAGCATTTACCGGCGACCGCGTTATTGTCGTTTTTGATGCTTACTATGTTCGAGGAATTGAGTCAAAAGAAAAACAGTATAAAGTAGAAGTGATTTATACAAAGGAAAAAGAAACAGCAGATGAGTGTATTGAGAAACTTGTAAAGACGGTAAAGAATATACAAACGCAAGTGTATGTTGCGACGTCGGATTATGCAGAACAACGTACTATTTTTGGCCAGGGCGCTTTACGTAAATCAGCTAGAGAGCTGCAAATTGAAATGGAGGATATGAATCAAGAGATCCGTGTAAAACTTGAGGTGCATCAAAAAGAAAAGCCGTCTGCTAAAATTCCAATAAATCAAGATTTATTAAAACGTTTTGAAGAGATGCGCCGGGGGAAATAGAACAATATACAATAGACAGGCAATGCTTCTCATATCGTTCATGAGAAATCATTCCTGCAAACGGTTTTTAATTTCATAAATTCACGGAAAGAAAAATATTTTTTAGATACTTCAAATAAATAATGGTGGCCTCAAAGGGAGCTTAGGGTAAGCTGTTTTGCCCTTTTGGCCGCCTGAAAATCATAGGCATATAGTCTTGGTTATTTTCACGAAAACGACAAATTACGACTGCTTCTGTCATAAAAGGGCCGTTGACGGTATTTCAGCTCGTCTAGTATAATAGTTCCTATCGTGGAGATATTTGGAGATATCGATTAGGGGGGATTGTTGGTGAATGGTGGGCAAATCAATACACGCAGCAAGAAACTGGACAAGCTAGAAGATATTAATTTGCTGGAATTAATCGATCAAGGCGACAGCTATGCATTGGACCTCCTTATACATCGGTATTTAAATTTTGTGCGGTTAAAAGCAAGAACTTACTTTTTAGTGGGAGCGGATAAGGAAGATATCATCCAAGAGGGAATGATTGGATTATATAAGGCGATTCGTGACTTTGATATGGAGCAGCCAACTCCTTTTAAAGCATTTGCGGAGCTGTGTGTAACACGGCAAATTATTACAGCAATAAAAACAGCAACAAGACAAAAACACCTCCCCTTAAATTCTTATGTATCTCTTGATAAGCCAATCTATGAAGAAGAATCTGACCGGACGTTGCTGGATATCATCTCGAGTCCGGAAGACAGTGATCCCGAGGAAATGCTTATTAATCGCGAAGAATTTGGAGCGATGGAATTTAAATTATCAGAATTATTGAGCGGTTTGGAAAAGCAGGTATTGCAGCTATATTTGGATGGCTGCACTTATCAGGAAATTGCAGAGCAATTAAATCGCCATGTAAAATCAATTGATAACGCTTTAGTACGTGTGAAACGGAAACTAGAAATATTGCTTGAAGAGAATGGCGTTACAATTTAATAAAGTAGAAAGTGTGTCGTTTTTTATGCCAGCTACATGAAGCGACTGTTTTTAGTTGATAAAGAAAAAGAGCAGCTAACATTGACATTATCATACTGAAGTGCTATGTTAATATAGTCTATATCCCTGTGTATTGGGGTGGAAATGATGAATAAAAAGATAGTCTTATCGTGTGCAGTATGTTCTAGCAGGAACTATTCAACGAACAAAAACGCAGCCAATCAATCGCAAAGATTAGAAGTGAAAAAGTTCTGTAAGCATTGCAAAACACATACCCTGCATCGTGAGACCAAGTAGATATAGGTTGATGGATAGATTCGCGTAAGTTCGGAGGGAAACAGATAAGATGTTTAAGTTCTTAAAGAATGTTTCGAATGAAATGAAGAAAGTAAGTTGGCCAAAGGGGAAAGAACTAAGAAATTATACCTTTGTGGTAATTTCTACTGTAATCTTTATGGCGGTATTCTTTTTTGTCGTTGATTTAGGCATATCTGAATTTTTAGATGCATTTTTTGAATAATTCCGTTATAATGCAGGTATAATGAAAAGAAGAAAAAGTCAGCGAAAACCCGGTTTATGCGGGTTTTTTAAATTGGATAAAAAACGATAGTTTATTCATGAAGAGGAGGGGACAGGGCATTTTATTGTCCGATACAAATGGAAAAGAATTGGTATGTGGTTCACACTTATTCTGGTTATGAGAACAAAGTGAAAATGAATCTTGAAAAAAGAGTAGAGTCCATGGGTATGGAAGATAAAATTTTCCGCGTGATTGTACCAGAAGACGAAGAGGCGGAAATCAAAAATGGCAAGAAGAAAATGGTCAAGAAAAAGTCTTTTCCAGGCTATGTTTTAACTGAAATGGTTATGACAGATGATTCGTGGTATGTTGTCCGGAACACACCTGGCGTTACAGGGTTTGTTGGTTCCAGCGGACATGGCGCAAAGCCGACGCCGATATTGCCGGATGAAGTAGATGTCGTATTAAAAAGAATGGGTGTTAGTGAACCGGCTGTTCAAGTCGATTTTGAGATCAAAGAAAGTGTTCGTGTAACAGATGGTCCGTTTGCTGATTTCACAGGAACAATTGAACAAATTGATACAGATAAACAAAAATTGAAAGTACACGTGAATATGTTTGGAAGAGAAACACCAGTTGAGTTGGACTTTTCGCAAGTAGATAAGCTTTCATAGATTTTCTCTGCGCAATAAAAAAAGAGGATTGTTTTGGTGAATGAGAATGGTATAGTAAACTGACAATGATCTTCTACTATAAAGTGTTTTCACGAATTGAGGCTTGCTTTTTTTTTGAATTCATGCTAAGATTCTTTTGTTATTCTTGTTCTCAACTAAAAGGGGTACAAGAAATGAGTGGGAGGGTAAATAAAATTAGAGACCCTATTACCACATCACGGACTTTAAGGAGGTGTGTCTCGTGGCTAAAAAAGTAATCAAATTAGTAAAATTGCAAATTCCTGCGGGAAAAGCTAATCCAGCACCACCGGTTGGGCCGGCTCTAGGTCAAGCAGGTGTTAACATTATGGGATTCTGTAAAGAATTTAACGCTCGAACACAAGAACAAGCAGGTTTAATTATCCCTGTTGAAATCACGGTATTCGAGGATCGTTCATTTACATTTGTTACAAAGACTCCACCAGCAGCAGTATTGCTTAAAAAAGCAGCTGGAATCGAGTCTGGTTCAGGTGAACCTAACAAATCAAAAGTCGCTACTGTAAAACGCGACCAGGTAAAAGAAATCGCTGAAACAAAAATGCCGGATTTAAATGCAGCTGATGTTGATGCGGCAGTGCGCATGGTTGAAGGTACTGCGCGCAGTATGGGAATCACAATCGAAGACTGATTCGATATTCCGTAGACACGCTTTCTAAAGGGTAAAGGTTGCGGTTATTTTCACCCGCAGCCTTATTCGCACGATAGTAAAGTAAAAACTATCGGTTCACTTAAGGTGAGTGAATGCGAACTTTTCCATGAAAGTGATGGATAGATGATTCACGTGCTGGACAAGAGTATATCTCTTGTCTCGTGGGAGGTACAACCGCTATAACCACAAAAGAGGAGGATATAATTAATATGGCTAAATATGGTAAAAAACATCAAGAAGCTTTGAAGCAGATTGATCGTGCAAAAGCATATGAAATAAAAGAAGCTGTAGAGCTTGCAAAGAAGACTGCAAAAGCAAACTTTGATGAAACAGTTGAAGCTGCTTTTCGTCTTGGTGTAGACCCTAAGAAAGCAGATCAACAAATTCGCGGAGCAATGGTTTTACCGCATGGTACTGGTAAGACACAACGCGTTTTAGTATTTGCTAAAGGTGATAAAGCAAAAGAAGCAGAAGCTGCTGGTGCAGATTATGTTGGAGAAGGAGATTACATCAACAAAATTAACCAAGGCTGGTTTGAGTTTGACGTAATTGTTGCTACTCCTGACATGATGGCTGAAGTAGGTAAATTAGGTCGTGTTTTAGGGCCAAAAGGCTTAATGCCAAACCCTAAAACAGGAACAGTAACTTTTGAAGTAGAAAAAGCTGTTCAGGAAATTAAAGCAGGTAAAGTAGAATATCGTGTTGATAAGTCTGCTAACATTCATGTTCCAATCGGAAAAATTTCTTTCGATGAAACAAAATTAGCAGAAAACTTTGCTGCACTTACTGATCAACTTGTAAAGGTTAAACCTCAGTCTTCTAAAGGTACTTACCTTAAAAATGCTTCCATTGCATCTACAATGGGACCAGGAATCAAAGTTGACGTTTCTAACTTCCGTTAATTAGTAGTTGACTTTTAAGCCAACGTTCGATATACTAATTTTCGGTTTCATAAAATCGAATGTTATACCGTAGACAGCAGGGGCTCCTTAAAGCTTAATCATCCTGCCGAGGTGTTTATTTATAGAATGGCAAACCGTTTTGCCGGTCTAAGGTAAGCTCTCATGTCTACATGAGAGCTTTTTTTATAGAAAAGCACGTTCGAACGGTGTAATAATAGTGACTGTTATTAGGAGGTGGAAAGATGTCAGAGATTATTGAACAAAAGAAACAATTAGTAGAGGAAATCGCAGATAAGTTTCGTAATAGCCAGAGTGCAGTAGTAGTCGACTATCGTGGTCTTGACGTTTCGGAGGTAACTGCACTTCGCAGAGAGCTTCGCGAAGCAGGTGTTGAATTCAAAGTATACAAAAATACAATGGTTCGCCGCGCTGTTGAAGCTGTTGAGCTAAATGAACTTAGCGAAGTATTAACCGGACCAAACGCGATTGCATTCAGTGAAGATGTTGTAGCTCCAGCGAGAATCTTGAACAACTTCAGTAAAGATCATGACGCTTTAGAAATTAAAGGCGGAATCATTGAAGGAAGCGTGGCTTCACTTGAACAAATTAAAGAGCTTGCAGATCTGCCAAACTACGAAGGTATGGTATCTATGCTGCTTAGCGTACTTCAAGCTCCAGTTCGTAACTTTGCTTACGCTACAAAAGCTGTTGCAGAACAAAAAGAAGAACAAGGTGCGTAATACACCAAACGGTTTATTTATAAAAAACAAACTTATATCAGGAGGAATTTAATCATGACAAACGAAGAAATGATTAGTGCAATTAAAGAAATGACTGTACTTGAATTAAACGATTTAGTAAAAGCAATCGAAGAAGAGTTCGGCGTAACAGCTGCTGCTCCAGTTGCTGCTGCAGGTGCTGCTGCAGGCGGTGCTGCTGAAGAAGAAAAAACTGAATTTGACGTTGTTCTTAACGATGCTGGTGCATCTAAGATCAAAGTTGTTAAAGCAGTTCGCGAAATCACTGGTCTTGGCTTGAAAGATGCGAAAGACTTAGTAGATAACGCTCCTAAACCAATTAAAGAAGCTGTATCTAAAGAAGATGCAGATGAAGTTAAAGAAAAACTTGAAGAAGCTGGTGCTTCTGTAGAAGTTAAATAATTTAACGAATATAAGAGAAAGAGCTCGTCGTATTTTAGGCGGGCTCTTTTATCACGAAACCAAAAAGGTCACTTTTGTCACTAGAAAAAGTTCAAGTTTATATACGAGAATGTTTTTTAGCTGAACAAGTGGCCTTTTTTTAACCAAGAAAATATTTGGGTTGTTTGTATTAGATGTAAGTTAGTGTTTCTGACTATCGCTGCAGCGGGTTTTGATGGAGTGAGTAATCGCAGTCCCCAGAAATACATTACGCTTTCCGCGGGCTTGAGCTGTAACGGGCATCACCCTATGATTAGGAAGTGTACGATCGCAGCCCAGGTATTTTTCTTAATTTATATAAAGTGGGTGCTAATCCATATGACGGAGCATTATTACTCCAAACAGCCTCAAGCTAAATCACTGCCTCAAAGTTGGTCATTTGACTTGCGGGGCAAGACGTTTCAATTTACTAGTGATGTTGGTGTTTTTTCAAAAAATGAAGTAGATTTTGGATCGAGAGTGCTTATTGAATCTTTCCAGAAGCCCGAGGTCGATGGACCAATATTAGATGTAGGATGTGGATATGGCCCGATTGGCTTATCCTTAGCTTCCGACTTTCCAGATAGACAGATTTTTATGGTTGATGTGAATGAGCGTGCTGTGGAATTGGCCCGGAAAAATGCAGAAATCAATAAAATCTCCAATACAACCATTCTTCAAAGTGATTTGTATAAGCAATTAAATGGAAAAACATTTGCTTCCATTGTGACAAACCCGCCGATACGCGCCGGCAAAAAAGTGGTGCATGCTATTTTTGAGGAAGCCTGTAAGTATTTATCCGATCATGGAGAGTTATGGGTGGTCATTCAGAAGAAACAAGGAGCGCCATCTGCGAAAGATAAATTAGAAGCGATTTTTGGTAATGTAGAAGTAGTGACAAAGAAAAAAGGCTATTTTATATTGCGAGCAAAAAAGTTTGACTAACAATTGGGTATATGCTAAGATTGGAAGATGCTAAGATTAGGGTACGTTTGCCTAGCGTTTTTCTTTGGCTAAATGTATAAAATCTTTATAAATGGGAAAAGCTTATAGAATCGAGAAAAACAAAGGTTCGACAAATTGCTTTTCTATAGTTTATCAAAATTCTTTCATCTGCACAATCTAAAATCACAAAGTCCTTGGAACAGCTAATTTTTTAATAAATAAAAGAGAACCTATACTCTCATCAGAATTAGCTTTACAGAAGGAAAAAGTGATGGAGTTTGTGAATGATAGGATAATGAGTTTATAGTTTTATTTTTTAAAGAACAGATGATTTATTCAGACGTTCTTTTAAATATGAGTTACATTTTGTAGAACAACTACTAAAATGGATGATTTAAGGGGTGAAGCAGTTGACAGGTCAACTAGTTCAGTATGGACGGCACCGCCAACGCAGGAGCTATGCACGTATTAATGAAGTGTTAGAATTACCTAACCTAATCGAAATCCAAACCGCTTCTTATGACTGGTTCTTAGAAGAAGGTTTAAGAGAGATGTTCCAGGACATTTCTCCAATTGAAGACTTTACAGGAAATCTATCACTTGAATTTGTGGATTATAGTTTGGGTGATCCGAAATATCCTGTAGATGAAGCAAAGGAAAGAGACGTGACATACAATGCTCCCCTTCGCGTGAAGGTTCGTTTAATTAATAATGAAACCGGAGAAGTAAAGGAACAAGAAGTATTTATGGGGGACTTCCCATTAATGACAGAAACAGGAACATTTATTATCAATGGGGCAGAGCGTGTTATTGTATCACAACTTGTCCGTTCGCCAAGCGTTTATTATAACGAAAAAATTGATAAAAATGGGAAACGTGGTATCGCAACAACGGTTATTCCAAACCGTGGTGCATGGTTAGAATTTGAAACGGACGCCAAAGATGTTGCTTATGTTCGTATTGACCGCACTCGTAAATTACCAATCACAGTTCTGTTAAGAGCTTTAGGGTTTGGAACAGATCAAGAGATTGTTGATTTATTAGGTGAGAATGAATATCTGCGAAACACATTAGAAAAAGACAATACAGAGAACGCTGAAAAAGCTCTTTTAGAAATCTATGAACGTCTACGTCCTGGTGAACCACCAACAGTAGATAACGCAAAGAGTCTATTAGTATCTCGTTTCTTTGATCCAAAGCGCTATGATTTAGCGCATGTGGGCCGCTATAAAATGAATAAAAAGCTCCATATCAAGAATCGTTTATTCAATCAAGTGCTTGCAGAGCCTGTTGTAGATTCTGAAACCGGAGAAGTCATTGCTAATAAAGGCGATCGTTTGGAAAGAAAATTATTAGATAAGATTCTTCCATATCTTGTGCGTGAAGAAGATCGCTTCGGTGATAAAACTATTACGCCACATGATGGAGTTTTAGAAGAAGAAATTACAATACAATCTGTGAAAATTCTTGATCCAACAGATCCAAATGGAGAGCGGGAATTAACGGTTATCGGAAATGGAGAAGTAACTAAAGAAATTAAAAATATCACACCAGCTGATATCTTAGCTTCTATCAGTTATTTCTTTAACCTGCTACATCAGGTAGGGGATACAGATGATATTGATCATTTGGGTAATCGCCGTCTGCGTTCAGTAGGGGAGTTATTACAAAACCAATTCCGTATCGGATTATCCCGTATGGAACGTGTTGTGCGTGAGAGAATGTCTATTCAAGACACTTCCAGCGTAACACCTCAACAATTAATTAATATTCGTCCAGTTATTGCATCCATTAAAGAGTTCTTTGGTAGCTCGCAGTTATCACAGTTTATGGACCAAACTAATCCTTTGGGCGAATTAACGCATAAACGTCGTTTGTCCGCACTGGGACCGGGTGGTTTAACGCGTGAACGCGCTGGATTTGAAGTACGTGATGTTCACTACTCCCACTATGGCCGTATGTGTCCAATCGAGACACCAGAGGGACCGAACATCGGTTTAATTAACTCACTATCCAGTTATGCGCGAGTGAATAAATTTGGATTTATTGAATCGCCATATCGCCGTGTTGATCCTGAGACTGGTAAAGTAACGGGTACCATTGATTACCTGACTGCAGATGAACAAGATAATTACATCGTTGCACAGGCAAACTCGCCGTTAGATGATGATAATTTCTTCGTAAACAAGGAAGTAACTGCCCGTTTCCGTGAAGATAACATTATTGTTTCCCGTGATCGTATTGATTACATGGACGTATCACCAAAACAGGTTGTATCCGCTGCGACTGCATGTATTCCATTCTTGGAAAATGATGACTCCAACCGTGCACTGATGGGAGCGAACATGCAACGTCAGGCTGTTCCTTTGATGAATCCAAAATCACCAATCGTTGGAACAGGTATGGAATATGTTAATGGAAAAGACTCCGGAGCCGCTGTTATCTGCCATCACGATGGAATCGTCGAGCGCGTGGAAGCAAAAACCGTTTGGATACGCCGTATTTCAGAAGTAGATGGCAAAGAAGTAGAAGGTGACTTGGATCGTTACGGTTTACAAAAATATAAACGTTCGAACCAAGGAACTTGCTATAATCAGCGTCCGATTGTTGCAGAAGGAGAGCGTGTAACAAAAGGAGAAGTTCTTGCGGACGGTCCTTCAATGGAAGATGGCGAATTGGCATTAGGCCAAAACGTACTTGTAGGATTTATGACCTGGGAAGGTTATAACTACGAGGATGCCATCATTATGAGTGAACGTCTTGTAAAAGATGATGTATATACTTCTATTCATATTGAAGAATTTGAATCAGAATCGCGTGATACCAAGCTTGGACCGGAAGAAATCACGAGAGACATTCCTAACGTCGGGGAAGACGCGCTTAAAAACCTTGATGAACAAGGAATTATCCGTATTGGTGCAGAAGTAACGGACAGTGATATTCTTGTCGGGAAAGTAACACCAAAAGGAATGACGGAGCTTTCAGCGGAAGAACGCTTATTACATGCAATCTTTGGCGAAAAAGCACGTGAAGTAAGAGATACTTCCTTACGTGTTCCTCACGGCGGAGACGGAATCGTCTTAGATGTGAAAATCTTTAATCGTGAAGATGGCGATGAGTTACCACCAGGTGTGAATCAGCTTGTTCGTGTTTATATCGTTCAAAAACGTAAAATTCACGAAGGAGATAAAATGGCAGGTCGTCACGGTAACAAAGGGGTTATCTCCAAAATTTTACCGGAAGAGGATATGCCATTCCTGCCGGACGGTACACCAATCGACATTATGTTGAACCCGTTAGGGGTACCATCACGTATGAATATCGGACAGGTGTTTGAGCTGCATTTAGGAATGGCTGCCAGACAGCTTGGACTGCATGTAGCAAGCCCGGTATTTGATGGAGCAACAGAAGAAGATGTTTGGGAAACACTTGAGGAAGCGGGTATGCCAAGGGATGCGAAAACCGTCCTTTATGATGGACGTACCGGAGAAGCTTTTGACAACCGTATATCTGTAGGTGTCATGTATATGATTAAACTTGCACACATGGTTGATGATAAGCTGCACGCCCGTTCAACTGGGCCATATTCTCTTGTAACGCAACAACCACTTGGTGGTAAAGCACAATTTGGAGGACAGCGTTTTGGTGAGATGGAGGTTTGGGCATTAGAAGCTTACGGTGCGGCATACACCCTTCAGGAAATCTTAACGGTTAAATCAGATGATACCGTTGGACGTGTGAAGACGTATGAAGCTATTGTAAAAGGTGATAATGCACCAGAACCAGGCGTTCCTGAGTCGTTTAAAGTACTCATTAAAGAGCTTCAAAGTCTTGGTATGGACGTGAAGATGCTTTCTAGTACAGAAGATGAGATTGATATGCGTGAACTAGAGGATGAGGAAGGTCAAACGTCAACGAAGCTTAATATCGAAGTGGAAGAACCACTAAATCAATAAAATTTGTGCAGTAATGATTGGAGCTTCTTAGCGTGTTAGATTAATTTCTACGTTGGCTACATGATGTGGCTGACGTAGAAATATCTCTCTACAGAATCATTCATTCTGCGCTTCCTATAAAAATTCGTTTTAAGAAATCCCAGACTTTCGCCAAGACATGACGATAAGCCAGGTTTTCTCAAACTTTCTTAACTTGTAAAAGGGAGGATTGCCCCTTGTTGGATGTAAATAATTTTGAGTACATGAAAATAGGGCTTGCTTCACCAGAAAAGATTCGTTCTTGGTCTTACGGTGAAGTAAAAAAACCAGAAACAATTAACTATCGTACGTTAAAGCCGGAAAAAGATGGTTTATTCTGTGAGCGTATCTTTGGGCCACAGAAGGATTGGGAATGTCACTGTGGTAAATATAAACGTGTTCGTTACAAAGGTGTTGTCTGTGACCGTTGTGGCGTAGAAGTGACAAAAGCTAAAGTACGTCGTGAACGTATGGGGCATATTGAACTTGCAGCTCCTGTATCACACATTTGGTACTTTAAAGGTATTCCCAGCCGTATGGGATTAGTATTAGATATGTCTCCTCGTGCCTTAGAGGAAGTTATCTATTTTGCAGCATATATCGTAACGGATCCAGGAAGCACACCTCTTGAGAAGAAACAATTGCTTTCTGAGAAAGAATTCCGCTCTTATTATGATAAATATGGCAATAACTTCAAAGCTCAAATGGGAGCAGAAGCTATTCGCAAATTATTGCAAGATCTTGATTTAGAAAAAGAAGTTGATACGTTACGTGAAGAGCTGAAAACAGCACATGGTCAACGACGTACTCGTGCAATCAAGCGTTTAGAAGTAATGGAAGCATTCCGTAACTCTGGAAACGAATCAAGCTGGATGATTTTAGATGTTCTTCCAGTGATCCCTCCAGAAATCCGTCCAATGGTTCAATTAGACGGTGGACGTTTTGCTACTTCTGATTTAAATGACCTTTATCGTCGTGTGATCAACCGTAACAATCGTTTAAAACGTCTACTTGATTTAGGTGCCCCAAGCATTATCGTTCAAAACGAAAAACGTATGCTTCAGGAAGCAGTAGATGCTTTAATTGACAATGGTCGTCGTGGCCGTCCAGTTACAGGACCAGGTAACCGTCCGTTGAAATCTCTTTCTCATATGCTGAAAGGGAAGCAAGGTCGTTTCCGTCAAAACTTACTAGGTAAACGTGTTGACTATTCTGGTCGTTCTGTTATCGTCGTTGGACCACATTTGAAAATGTATCAATGTGGTTTGCCAAGAGAAATGGCGCTAGAATTATTCAAACCGTTTATCATGAAAGAATTAGTATCTAGAGGTCTGGCGCACAACATTAAATCAGCGAAACGAAAAATTGAAAGAGTGCACCCTGACGTATGGGATGTCCTTGAAGATGTTATTAAAGAACATCCGGTACTTCTTAACCGTGCACCGACCCTTCACAGATTGGGTATTCAAGCATTTGAACCTACGCTGGTTGATGGTCGTGCAATCCGTCTACACCCGCTTGTATGTACAGCATATAACGCTGACTTTGACGGGGACCAAATGGCTGTACACGTTCCGCTTGGAGCAGAAGCACAGGCAGAAGCAAGAATCTTAATGTTAGCAGCACAAAACATTCTTAATCCTAAGGATGGAAAACCGGTTGTTACACCATCGCAAGATATGGTACTAGGAAACTACTACCTTACATTAGAGCGTGAAGGTGCAATTGGGGAAGGTTCTTACTTCAAAGATGCGAGCGAAGCATTAATTGCTTATCAAACTGGATACGCTCATCTGCATACACGTATTGCAGTTCAAGCATCCAGCTTAAATAATAAAACATTTACCGAAAAACAAAATAGCCAACTATTGTTAACCACTGTTGGAAAACTAATATTTAATGAAATTCTTCCAGATTCTTTCCCTTATATGAACGAACCTTCAAAAGGGAATTTAGAAGACAAAACACCAGAACACTATTTTGTTGAGCCTGGTACAGACATTAAAGAAGAAATTAAAAACCGTGAAGAGGTTAAGCCATTTAAGAAAGGCTTCTTAGGTGATATTATCGCTGAAGTATTTAAGCGATTCAAGATCACAGAAACCTCTAAAATGCTTGACCGGATGAAAGACTTAGGTTTCAGTTATTCTACAAAAGCCGGTATGACAGTTGGTATCTCTGATATCGTTGTACTTGCTGAAAAGCAAGGTATCTTAGACGATGCGCAAGCTAAAGTAGATAAAGTATTAAAACAGTTCCGTCGTGGTTTGATTACAGAGGAAGAGCGTTACGATCGTGTAATTGCTATCTGGTCAGAATCAAAAGACGTTATTCAAGATCGCTTGATGGGATCATTGAGCAACCGGAACCCAATCTATATGATGAGTGATTCCGGAGCCCGTGGTAACGCATCAAACTTCACCCAGCTTGCTGGTATGCGTGGATTGATGGCCGATCCATCCGGTAAGATCATTGAAATTCCAATTAAATCAAGTTTCCGTGAAGGCCTGACTGTAATGGAATACTTTATTTCTACGCACGGAGCCCGTAAAGGTCTTGCTGATACAGCACTGAAAACAGCTGACTCAGGTTACTTGACACGCCGTCTTGTAGACGTTGCACAGGATGTTATCATTCGTGAAGATGATTGTGGAACAGACCGTGGCTTGAAAGTTGCTGCGCTTGTTGATGGTTCAGAAGTGATCGAACCGCTATTAGATCGTTTAATTGGTAGAACATCGTTCGAGAACGTGAAGCATCCTGAAACTGGCGAGGTCATCGTGGAGAAAAATGAACTTATTCATGAAGACCAAGCAAAAGCTATTGTTGAAGCTGGTATTGAAGAAGTAATCATCCGTACAGCCTTCACTTGTAACACAAAACATGGTGTATGTCAGAAATGTTATGGCCGCAATTTAGCTACTGGATCAGATGTTGAGGTTGGGGAAGCGGTAGGTATTATCGCAGCTCAATCTATCGGTGAGCCAGGTACACAGCTAACAATGCGTACCTTCCATACAGGTGGGGTAGCTGGAGACGATATTACCCAAGGTTTACCGCGTATCCAAGAGCTGTTCGAAGCTCGTAATCCGAAAGGGCAAGCGGTCATTACAGAAATTGCCGGTACCGTTCTTGAAATGAAAGAAGTGAAGGATAAACAAGAAATTGTTATCCAGGGCAATGTAGAACAACGCAGCTATGCTGTTCCTTACAACGCTCGTTTGAAAGTTCAAGAAGGAGATCAAGTGGAAGCTGGTCAAGAGCTTACAGAAGGTTCCGTTGATCCGAAAGAACTTCTTCGTGTGAAAGGTGTAGAAGGGGTTCAAGACTACTTGCTTAAAGAGGTACAACGTGTATATCGTATGCAAGGGGTAGAAATTGGAGACAAACACGTCGAAGTAATGGTTCGTCAAATGCTTCGTAAAATCCGTGTTGTATCTTCTGGAGATACAGAAGTATTACCAGGATCCCTGCTTGAATTACACCAATTCAAAGAAGCCAATCACAAAGTATTTAAAGAGAACGCTGAGCCTGCAACAGGACGTCCAGTATTACTTGGAATTACCAAAGCATCTCTTGAAACAGATTCCTTCTTATCAGCTGCATCCTTCCAAGAAACGACACGTGTCTTGACAGATGCCGCTATTAAAGGAAAACGTGATGAATTACTTGGCTTAAAAGAAAATGTTATTATTGGTAAGCTTGTTCCAGCAGGAACTGGAATGCCACAATATCGTACTTTAGAAGCTGAGCTTGATGTGCCTGAAACTGATGAAGAAGTTACAGATGAAGAGAGCACACAGAGAGTATAAATAATATGTTATTCAGAAGGGGGGGGGGTCCCCCCTTCTGATAATAATGTAATAAGTTATTTTGGAAGTCTATAAAAAAATACCATGAATATATTGACAAACAATATAGAGGGTGGTAATATATTCAAGGTGCTTCTGATTATGCTTATAAGCATATTTTTTGGAGTAATTCCTAATCGGAACTTCGGTTTAATTTAAACGATAATAACAAAAGCAATCTGATTATAAGGTGAATTGTTTTTCGCAAAGATTTGTGAGAGATTTTTTTATCACTAAAAATGAACCACCTGGATGTGTGGTATTACAAAAGATTGTTCTTTGATTACTAAAATCCTAATGGAGAGGAGGAAATATCATGCCAACAATTAATCAGTTAGTGCGTAAAGGCCGTGTGTCAAAGTCAAAAAAGTCTGACTCACCTGCACTTAATAGAGGATATAACAGCTTTAAAAAGAAAGTGACTAACGAGAATGCTCCCCAAAAACGTGGTGTATGCACTCGTGTAGGTACGTTAACTCCTAAGAAACCAAACTCTGCACTTCGTAAATATGCGCGTGTACGTTTGTCTAACAACATGGAGGTAACGGCATACATTCCTGGAATTGGTCACAACTTGCAAGAGCACAGTGTTGTTCTTATCCGTGGCGGTCGTGTAAAAGACTTACCAGGGGTACGTTACCACATCGTACGTGGAGCACTTGATACTGCTGGAGTAGAAGGCCGTATGCAAGGACGTTCTAAATACGGAACGAAAAAACCGAAACAAAAAAAATAAATAAATAATTATATAAAGGAAAGGAGGATGTACAATGCCTCGTAAAGGTCCAGTACCAAAGCGTGATGTTTTACCAGATCCGCTTTATAATTCAAAATTAGTTACACGCCTTATTAATCAAATTATGATTGATGGAAAGCGTGGTAAAGCACAAAAAATCCTTTATAATGCGTTCGAATTAGTTGCTGAAAGAAGCGGCCAAAACGCAATGGAAGTTTTTGAGCAAGCAATGAAAAATGTTATGCCAGTACTTGAAGTACGTGCTCGCCGTGTCGGTGGTTCAAACTATCAAGTACCAGTGGAGGTTCGTCCAGAACGTCGTCAAGCTTTAGGATTACGTTACATTGTTAACTACTCTCGCCTACGCGGAGAAAAAACAATGGAAGAACGTCTTGCTAATGAAATTCTTGATGCTTCTAATAACACAGGAGCTGCTGTTAAGAGAAGAGAAGATATGCATAAAATGGCAGAAGCGAACAAAGCATTCGCTCACTACCGTTGGTAATTTAAATCTAACAAACGCTTTCTATAGGAAGGAGAAGAATACATGGCTAGAGAGTTCTCCTTGGAAAAGACACGTAATATCGGTATTATGGCCCACATTGATGCGGGTAAAACTACTACTACTGAGCGTATTCTTTTCTATACAGGACGTATTCATAAAATTGGTGAAACCCATGAGGGTGCTTCACAAATGGACTGGATGGAACAAGAGCAAGAGCGTGGAATTACAATTACTTCTGCGGCAACAACTGCTTCTTGGGATAACCATCGTATAAACATCATTGATACACCTGGACACGTAGACTTCACAGTTGAAGTTGAACGTTCCCTTCGTGTACTTGATGGTGCGGTAACTGTACTTGATGCACAATCAGGTGTAGAACCACAAACGGAGACAGTATGGCGTCAAGCGACAACATACGGTGTTCCACGTATTGTTTTCATTAACAAAATGGATAAAACAGGTGCTGACTTCTTGTATTCAACAAATACATTAAAAGAGCGCCTTGGTGCAAACGCACATCCTATTCAGATGCCAATCGGTGCTGAAGATGAATTTAATGGAATTATTGATTTGATTAAGATGGAAGCCCATATCTATTTAGATGATTTAGGGCAAAAATCGGAAACAACTGAAATTCCTGCTGAGTTAAAAGACGAAGCGGAAGAGTTACGTGCTAACTTAATTGAAGCAGTATCTGAAACAGATGAAGAGCTTATGATGAAATATCTTGAAGGAGAAGAAATTTCTAACGACGAATTAACGACTGCTATTCGTCAAGCTACTTTAAATGTTGATTTCTACCCAGTACTTTGCGGTTCTGCTTTCAAAAACAAAGGTGTTCAGTTAATGCTGGATGCGGTTATTGACTATCTTCCTGCTCCAACAGATGTACCTCCAATTGAAGGTATCATCCCTGAAACAGAAGAGAAGGTAACACGCCCATCTACAGATGACGCACCGTTCTCTGCGTTAGCATTTAAAGTTATGACGGACCCTTATGTTGGTAAGTTAACGTTCTTCCGTGTGTACTCTGGTACACTTCACTCAGGGTCTTACGTAAGAAACTCTGTAAAAGGTAAACGTGAGCGTATTGGACGTATTCTGCAAATGCATGCAAACTCTCGTGAAGAGATTTCAATTGCATATGCTGGCGAAATCGCTGCAGCGGTTGGCCTAAAGGATACTTCAACAGGGGATACTCTATGTGATGAAAAAGATCTTGTTATTCTTGAGTCTATGGAATTCCCTGAGCCGGTTATCTCGGTAGCTATTGAACCGGAAACAAAAGCTGACCAAGATAAAATGGCAATTGCTCTTGCTAAACTTGCGGAAGAGGATCCAACTTTCCGTACAGAAACAAACGTCGAAACTGGACAAACGATCATCTCTGGTATGGGTGAGCTTCACTTAGATATCATTGTTGACCGTCTGAAACGTGAATTTAAAGTTGGTGCACAGGTTGGTGCTCCACAAGTTTCTTATAGAGAAACATTCCGTACTTCTGCTGAAGTAGAAGGTAAATTCGTACGTCAGTCTGGTGGACGCGGACAATTCGGTCACGTTTGGGTTAAATTTGAACCAAACGAAGAAGGTGCCGGATTTGAATTTGAAAACAAAATCGTTGGTGGTGTTGTTCCACGTGAATACATTCCAGCTGTTCAACAAGGTATTGAAGAGTCCATGGAAAACGGTGTTCTTGCTGGATACCCATTAATCGATGTGAAAGCTACACTATTTGATGGAAGCTATCACGATGTCGATTCCAATGAAATGGCGTTTAAAGTTGCTGCATCTATGGCGCTGAAAGCCGCTAAAAATAAATGTAACCCAGTTTTACTTGAACCAATGATGAGAGTAGAAGTTGTTGTTCCAGAAGAATACATGGGAGACATTATGGGTGATGTAACATCTCGTCGTGGACGCGTAGAAGGTATGGAAGCCCGCGGAACTGCTCAGGTAGTTAAAGCATTCGTACCACTTGCAGAAATGTTTGGTTATGCAACTGCTCTACGTTCAAACACACAAGGTCGTGGCGTGTATACCATGCACTTTGACCACTATGAAGAAACACCTAAAAGCATTACAGAAGAAATTATCAAGAAAAATGCAGGTCAATAATTGATTTTTTCTACAATCTAACGTATAACATTTAGTAAAGGCTAGGAAATTCTTACGGACTTTCCTAGCACAAAAAAATTGCTATATATTTAAGGAGGAACTATAAATGGCTAAAGAAAAATTCGACCGCTCGAAAAGTCACGTAAACATTGGAACAATTGGTCACGTTGACCACGGTAAAACAACTTTAACTGCTGCAATCACTACAGTAATGGCAAAAAGAAATGGTGATGGCACTGCAATGGCTTATGACCAAATTGATGGTGCTCCAGAAGAGAAAGAACGCGGAATTACAATCGCAACTTCTCACGTAGAGTACGAAACAGAAACTCGTCACTATGCACATGTTGACTGCCCAGGTCACGCTGACTATGTTAAAAACATGATCACTGGTGCTGCACAAATGGACGGAGCTATCCTTGTAGTATCTGCTGCAGATGGTCCAATGCCACAAACTCGTGAGCACATTCTATTATCTCGTAACGTTGGGGTACCTTCTATCGTTGTATTCCTTAACAAAACAGATATGGTAGACGATGAAGAGCTACTTGAATTAGTTGAAATGGAAGTTCGTGATCTATTAACAGAATACGATTTCCCTGGTGATGATGTACCAGTTATTGCAGGTTCTGCGCTTAAAGCACTTGAAGGCGATGCAGAGTATGAAGAGAAAATTGTTGAATTGATGGCTGCAGTTGATGAATATGTTCCAACTCCAGACCGTGACACTGACAAACCATTCATGATGCCAGTTGAGGATGTATTCTCTATCACTGGTCGTGGTACGGTTGCTACAGGTCGTGTTGAGCGTGGACAAGTTCGCGTTGGAGACGAAGTAGAAATCATCGGTATTAACGAAGAGTCTTCTAAAACAACTGTAACTGGAGTAGAAATGTTCCGTAAGCTTCTTGACTATGCTGAAGCTGGTGATAACATTGGTGCACTATTACGTGGTGTTTCCCGTGAAGATATCAACCGTGGGCAAGTACTAGCAAAGCCTGGTTCAATCACTCCACATACAAACTTCAAAGCTGAAGTTTATGTATTATCAAAAGATGAAGGTGGACGTCATACACCATTCTTCTCTAACTACCGTCCACAGTTCTACTTCCGTACTACGGATGTAACTGGAGTAATCCAACTTCCTGAAGGAACTGAAATGGTAATGCCTGGAGATAACATCGAAATGACTGTAGAACTTATTGCACCAATCGCGATTGAAGACGGAACTCGTTTCTCAATCCGTGAAGGTGGACGTACAGTTGGATCTGGCGTTGTATCTTCTATCCAAAAATAATAATTGTTTTAAAATAAAAAAGCAGCGTGACGACGCTGCTTTTTTTTGCGTTACGATGATCAGTATACAAGAAACCAAAAAGCTTCGATAAACCATCAGCTAGTTATCGAAGCTTTTTTTTACCAATTATATAGAGTGTTTCGGGTGTTCTGTTGCTATATGACGAAAACATTTATCCAAACCATTTAAAACAATAGAATGCGTTGTAAAGACATTTTGATTATTTTCTATTCCTTTAGATAGCATGTTGTTTGTAATACTAGTGGCGATAAAAGCGCATTCATCTGTACTAACTAATTGATCATGGGAAAGTGGCTCTTGTGGATTAGATATTCCCATTGATATGCAACGGCTGCGCTGTTCATCCGTTTTTGGAAGTAATCTTGCCTGCATTTCTCCACCTAAGCTTTTTACACCAACAGCAGCAAGAACTCCCTCTGGAGCTCCACCTACGCCAATAAATAAGTCTACATTAACACGATGGATACAAGTTGCTATTGCAGGGATGATATCCCCTTCTTCAAACAGTTCCGTTCTAACACCTAAAGCATGCGCTTCCTCTACCCAATCGTTATGTCTTTCCCGGTCTTGTACAATCATTTTTAATTCTTGCATCTTTTTACCTTTTGCTTCTGCAATAATACGTAAATTCTTCTCAAGTGAAAAATCAATATTAATTTTACCAGCTGCTTCTGGTCCTGTTACAATCTTTTCCATATACATATCCGGGGCATGAAGTAATGTTCCTTTATTTGCAACAGCAATAACCGCAATCGCATTATTTTTTCCTTTAGAGGTAGAAGTAGTTCCATCAATTGGATCGACAGCTAAATCAACACCTACACCGTTTCCAGTTCCTACTTTTTCGCCGATAAATAACATTGGAGCCTCATCCATTTCACCCTCGCCAATAACTACTTCACCATCCATAGGTATTTTATTTAGTAGCGTACGCATTGAATTTGTGGCTGCCTGATCAGCTTCTATTTTATTTCCTGTACCAATCCATGGGTATGTTGCAATTGCTGCTGCTTCCGTAACGTGTAGAAACTCTTGAATGAACTGATTCATATCTACCATCTCCCTAAGAAATTTATTCTTTCTTAAATATGAACTAAATGAATATCTACATTTATAGTAATATAATTTTCGTTTTATATCAATATTTTTTATTTATTTTTATTTATTATTTTTAATTTTTATTTGCGAATAAAGGAGACAGGACCAGGCAGGCGCAAGCTTAGAAAATTTAATGATAACTGTCAGGGGTTGTGAACGAGTAAAAAGGGTATAAGATAAGAAACTTGTGGAAAGACTGTTATTCCACTGCTTTAATGGCTATGAAACGTTTATATGGTCGGGTCGCAGTCTGTGGACTCTGCAGTTCAATCGATTTTACCTGAGGAAGAAAACGGGAAAGAGAAGTCGCGTCAATTGAATTAAAATCCAGGAAAGGAAAAACAACTATAAGATTGATGAACATTTTCGTGAAAATACAACTAAGGTGAAGCTGACCGGATTAAGCATTTTATTTAAACAGGATAGAGTTTTTTCAGAAGGGGATGATAGTGCTGTCAATGATGGCGCAGGATTGGTTTTGCAGCAGTAGAAGTCTAATGGGAATAAGTATGATGTCCCGGACTATTAAAAGGGGAGAGGAATTACAGTCCTTCACCCGATCCAGACATTGATCCGGAATCATTTCATCGAATTACATCCTTATCATTGGAAGGACTGGATGGAATGCAGCATAATAATGTTGTTTTAACACGGTTTACTATTAAAGAAATGTTCGTGGCATTATAGGATTCTGTGTCATGATTCTGTTGTTTAGTTTTATTCCAATTGCTATCGGCTTTTTACTATTATAATAGATATTCTGTATACTGCTATAGAAAGAAAAGGCGGATCGGCTGATGCCGCTAATTTTTTGGCGGATATTCGTAATCCACTAAAATGAGAAAGATGGAATTTCATCTATTATATAAGGAAATAAAAAAACTTTTAAAATAAGCTTGCAATCATGCCGGATGCTATGTATAATATAAAAATGTGCAAACTTATAGATGGTTATGTATAAGCTTGCTATGGCACAACTTTTCTGATAGAATAAAGAAGTTGGTCACTTAACGCGATGATGCGGAAGGTTGTTGGCACACCCGGCCCCTTTGCCATGGCGGCGTGCTAAGAAATT
Source organism: Oceanobacillus jeddahensis (assembly GCF_000750635.1). Lineage (GTDB taxonomy): Bacteria > Bacillota > Bacilli > Bacillales > Amphibacillaceae > Oceanobacillus > Oceanobacillus jeddahense. The sequence continues at coordinate 106,590 of NZ_CCDM010000008.1, read as the reverse complement.
TTCGCTGAGAATGTCTATAACAATATAGGCGAGAAGGAGGGAAAATGATGGCAAAAGAGAAAATCAGAATTCGTTTAAAAGCATACGATCACCGTATTTTAGATCAGTCTGCTGAAAAGATTGTGGATACTGCAAAACGTTCTGGAGCGAAAGTGTCCGGTCCAATTCCACTACCGACTGAGAGATCTGTTTATACAGTTCTTCGTGCGGTTCATAAGTACAAAGATGCTCGTGAACAATTCGAAATGCGTACACACAAGCGTTTGATCGATATTCTTGAGCCTACACCAAAAACGGTTGATGCGCTTATGCGTTTAGATCTACCATCCGGTGTAGACATTGAAATTAAATTATAATTTGTTTTAAATACAGGAGGTGTAACGGATGACGAAAGGAATCTTAGGTCGTAAAATCGGCATGACTCAGCTTTTCTCTGAAAATGGAGAACTTGTACCAGTAACAGTCGTTCAAGCTGAGGCAAATGTTGTGTTGCAAAAGAAAACATTAGAAAATGATGGTTACGAAGCGTTGCAAATCGGTTTTGCTGATAAAAAGGAATCACGTACAAATAAAGCGGAAAAAGGTCATGCTGAGAAAGCAGGCACTGCCCCTAAGCGCTACGTTCGTGAAATCCGTGGCGCAGAGGCTGGCGATTACGAAGTTGGCCAAGAAATCAAAGTTGATATCTTTGAAGCTGGAGAAAAAATTGATGTGACAGGAACATCTAAAGGTAAAGGATTCCAAGGCGCTATCAAGCGTCACAATCAACAACGCGGACCAAAAACACACGGATCTCATTTCCATAGAGCTCCAGGTGCGATGGGAGAAATTAATTCCATGCGTGTTTTCAAAGGTCATAATTTGCCAGGTCACATGGGTTCGGAGCAAGTAACCATTCAAAACCTGGAAGTAGTTAGTGTAGATGCTGAAAAGAATTTATTACTAATTAAAGGGAATATTCCTGGCGCGAAAAAATCTTATGTAAAAATTACTAGTGCAGTAAAAGGTAACTAATCACATAAACGAAGGGAGGATATGTCATGCCTAAAGTAGCACTTTTAAAACAGGATGGAAGTAATGTTGGAGAAATCGAATTAAACGACGCTGTTTTTGGTATTGAGCCAAACACACATGTGCTTCATCAAGCGGTTGTTATGCAACGTGCATCTTTACGTCAAGGTACACATGATGTGAAAAATCGTTCTGAAGTTCGTGGTGGAGGACGCAAACCATGGCGCCAAAAAGGAACTGGCCGCGCACGTCAAGGGTCTATCCGTTCACCACAATGGGTTGGCGGCGGAACTGTTTTCGGGCCGACTCCACGTAGCTATAGCTACAAACTACCAAAGAAAGTTCGTCGCTTAGCGTTGAAGTCTGCATTATCTTCTAAAGTGAATGAAGAAGGCTTGTTTGTTTTAGAAGCAATCACAATCGATGCTCCAAAAACAAAAGAAGTTGTAAACATCCTTAACGGACTTAAAGTTGAAGAGAAAGCACTAATCGTTCTTTCTGAGAAAAACGAAACAATTGCCCGTTCTGCTAACAACTTACAAAACGTAAAGGTATTAACTGTAGAAGAATTGAATGTACTTGACTTGCTTACGCATGACAAGCTGATCATCACAAAAGATGCAGCTGAAAAAGCAGGGGAGGTGCTCGCATAATGAAAGATCTACGCGATGTAATTAAACGCCCTGTCATTACAGAGAGTTCTGCTGACTTAATGGCAGAGAAGAAATACACATTTGAAGTAGCTACAAAAGCTAATAGAACAGAAATCAAAGATGCTGTAGAAACCATCTTTGGTGTCAAAGTAGAAAAAGTAAACACAATGAACCTTAAAGGTAAATTTAAGCGAATGGGCCGTTACGGTGGATATCGCCCAGACCGCAAAAAAGCTATCGTTCAACTAACAGAGGATAGCAAAGAACTAGATTTCTTTGAGGCTTAATTAGAGGAATAAATATAATCCAAACTAGAAGGAGGGACAACGATGGCGATTAAAAAGTATAAACCAACCTCAAATGGTAGACGTAATATGTCTGGTTCAGATTTTGCAGAAATCACTACGAATACCCCTGAGAAATCCCTTTTAGCTCCATTATCTAAACGTGGTGGACGTAATAACCAAGGGAAATTAACGGTTCGTCATCATGGCGGCGGTCATAAGCGCCAATATCGTATTATCGACTTCAAGCGCGATAAAGATGGTGTGCCAGGACGCGTTGCTACAATCGAATACGATCCTAACCGTTCAGCAAACATTGCACTAATTCATTATGCTGACGGGGAGAAACGTTATATCCTTGCTCCGAAAAACGTAAAAGTAGGGCAAGTCATTGAATCTGGTGAAAATGCAGATATTAAAGTAGGTAATGCATTACCACTAGGAAGCATTCCAGTAGGTACCATTATCCATAATATTGAGTTAAAACCAGGACGTGGAGGACAATTAGCCCGTTCTGCTGGAGCAGAGGCTCAAATCCTTGGACGTGAAGAAAAATATACACTTGTACGTCTTGCTTCTGGAGAAGTTCGTTTAATCTTAACAACTTGCCGTGCTACAATTGGTCAGGTAGGTAATATTGAACATGAACTTATCCGTGTAGGTAAAGCTGGTCGTTCTCGTTGGCAAGGTAAACGCCCAACTGTTCGTGGTTCTGTAATGAACCCTAATGATCACCCACATGGTGGTGGTGAAGGACGTGCACCAATTGGCCGTAAATCACCAATGTCACCTTGGGGCAAACCAACACTTGGTTACAAAACGCGTAAACGCAATAAACCATCTGATAAGTATATTGTTCGTAAACGTAAAAAATAAACGGAAGAATGGGCGGGCTAAACCACCCGTCTCTAATCCCTGGAAGGAGGCTTATCCATGGGTCGTAGCTTGAAAAAAGGACCTTTTGCCGATGACCATCTAATGAAGAAAATTGAAGTGTTAAACACAGAAGATAAGAAGCAAGTAGTAAAAACTTGGTCTCGTCGCTCTACAATTTTCCCGCAATTCGTTGGTCATACAGTTGCAGTATATGATGGACGTAAGCATGTACCAGTATATATCACTGAAGATATGGTCGGTCATAAATTAGGTGAATTCGCACCAACTCGTACGTACAGAGGACACGCTGGTGACGATAAAAAAACAAGACGCTAATGAGAGGAGGTACTAGGCATGCAAGCTAAAGCCGTTGCGAAAACAGTTCGTATTGCTCCTCGTAAGGTTCGTTTAGTTGTAGATCTAATTCGAGGAAAAGAGGTTGGCGAAGCAATCGCTATATTAAAACATACACAGCGCGGAGCTTCTCCAGTCGTAGAAAAAGTATTAAATTCTGCTGTTGCTAACGCAGAGCATAACTATGAAATGGACGCAGATAATTTAGTAGTATCTGAAGCTTTCGTTAATGAAGGTGCTACTTTGAAACGTTTCCGTGCGCGTGCACAAGGACGTGCAAGCAGAATCAATAAACGTACTAGCCACATTACAGTTGTGGTAACTGAAAAGAAGGAGGGATAGTCAGTGGGTCAAAAAGTAAATCCAACAGGTCTTCGCGTAGGAGTCATTAAAGACTGGGAGTCTAAATGGTACGCTGGGAAAGACTATGCAGACTTACTACATGAAGATATTAAAATTAGAGAATATCTTGAAGGACGTCTTAAAACGGCTGCTGTTTCTTCTATTGAAATTGAACGTGCAGCAAACCGTGTAAACATTACGATTCACACTGGTAAGCCAGGAATGGTAATTGGTAAAGGCGGATCTGAAGTTGAAGCTTTACGTAAATCTTTAAACAACTTAACTGGCAAACGTGTTCACATCAATATCGTTGAAATCAAAAAAGTAGATCTTGATGCTACACTTGTTGCTGACAATATTGCTCGTCAATTAGAAAACCGTATTTCATTCCGTCGTGCTCAAAAGCAAGCTATCCAACGTGCGATGCGTGCTGGAGCAAAAGGAATTAAAACACAAGTATCTGGACGCTTAGGCGGTGCGGACATCGCTCGTGCAGAACATTATAGTGAAGGAACAGTGCCACTTCATACTTTACGTGCTGACATTGACTATGGTACAGCAGAAGCTGATACTACTTATGGTAAATTAGGTGTTAAAGTATGGATTTATCGTGGAGAAGTCCTTCCAACGAAAACCGACAAATAAGGGAGGGGGCTCATTACTATGTTAATGCCTAAACGTGTTAAATATCGTAGACAACATCGTGGTAAAATGAGAGGCCAAGCAAAAGGCGGTACATCCGTTTCTTTCGGAGAATATGGTTTACAGGCTGTTGAGGCTTCTTGGATTACAAGCCGTCAGATCGAGGCAGCGCGTATTGCAATGACTCGTTACATGAAGCGTGGCGGTAAAGTTTGGATCAAAATCTTTCCAGATAAACCTTACACTGCAAAGCCTTTAGAAGTTCGAATGGGTTCCGGTAAAGGTGCTCCAGAAGGATGGGTAGCAGTCGTAAAACCTGGTAAAATTATGTTTGAAATTGCAGGTGTATCTGAAGAGGTAGCTCGTGAAGCACTGCGCCTTGCAGCTCATAAATTACCTATTAAAACGAAATTCGTAAAACGTGAAGAAATTGGTGGTGAAAGCAATGAAGGCTAAAGAAATTAGAGATTTAACCACTGCCGAAATTGAACAAAATGTAAAAACATTAAAAGAAGAGTTATTTAATTTACGTTTCCAATTAGCTACAGGTCAATTGGAAAACACTGCACGTATCCGTGAAGTACGTAAATCCATCGCTCGTCTTAAAACTGTTGTTCGCCAGCGCGAACTAAGTGCAAATAACTAAAGATTCCAGAGGGGAGGTTAACCTCAATGTCTGAACGTAATGATCGTAAAGTTTATACTGGTCGTGTTGTATCCGACAAAATGGATAAAACTATTACAGTTTTAGTTGAAACTTACAAGTTCCATAAGCTTTATGGAAAACGTGTTAAGTATTCTAAGAAATTCAAAACACATGATGAAAACAATGTTGCAAAAACAGGTGATGTTGTACGTATCATGGAAACTCGCCCGCTATCAGCTACCAAACGTTTCCGTTTAGTAGAAGTAGTAGAAGAAGCGGTAATTATTTAATAAAGTTCGCTCGGAAGGTATCCGAAGGGAGGTCACAGTGTTATGATTCAACAAGAAACTCGTTTGAAGGTTGCAGATAACTCTGGTGCTCGTGAAGTATTAACCATTAAAGTATTAGGCGGTTCCGGTCGTAAAACTGCCAACATTGGTGATGTAATTGTTTGTACGGTCAAACAAGCAACACCAGGGGGCGTTGTCAAAAAAGGTGACGTTGTAAAAGCAGTAATTGTACGCTCTAAATCTGGTGCTCGTCGTAAAGATGGTTCTTACATCCGTTTTGATGAAAATGCTGCCGTAATTATCCGTGATGATAAAAGTCCAAGAGGAACTCGTATCTTCGGACCTGTTGCACGTGAATTACGTGAGGCTCAATTCATGAAAATCGTATCTCTAGCTCCAGAAGTTTTATAAGAAGAAATTTCCTCATCAAGGAGGTGCGTAAAGCATGCATGTAAAAAAAGGTGATAAAGTCAAAGTGTTGTCCGGTAAAGACCGCGGTAAAGAAGGCACTGTATTAGAAGCGTTACCGAAGAAAGAGCGTGTATTAGTAGAAGGCGTGAACATGATCCAAAAACATGCGAAACCTTCTCAAGATAACCCGCAAGGCGGAATCTTGAATATCGAAGCTCCAATTCATGTTTCTAATGTACTGCCAATTGATCCGAAATCCGGAGAACCAACTCGTGTTGGCTATGAAATAAAAGATGGTAAAAAAATCCGTATTGCAAAAAAATCCGGTGAAGCATTAGATAATTAAGTTTTTCTGTGAAAGGAGGGCTAACGCATGAACGAATTAAAACAAAAATATAATGATGAAATCACTTCATCTTTAATGAATAAATTTAATTATGATTCCGTAATGGAAGTACCTAAAATAGAGAAAATCGTGATCAACATGGGTGTTGGTGACGCTGTACAGAATTCAAAGGCATTAGACAGTGCAGTTGAAGAATTAGCTTTAATTTCTGGTCAAAAACCATTAGTTACTCGTGCTAAGAAATCAATCGCAGGTTTCCGTCTTCGTGAAGGAATGCCAATTGGTGCTAAAGTTACTCTACGTGGAGAACGCATGTATGAGTTTCTTCAAAAACTGATTGCTGTATCTCTTCCACGTGTACGTGACTTTCGCGGTATTTCAAAAAAAGCATTTGATGGCCGTGGAAACTACACTTTAGGTGTAAAAGAACAGTTGATTTTCCCAGAAATTAATTACGATAAAGTAAATAAAGTCCGTGGTATGGATATTGTTATCGTAACAACTTCCAACACAGACGAAGAAGCTCGTGAACTTTTAGCTGGTCTAGGCATGCCTTTCCAAAAGTAAGCTAAAGGCTAATACAAGGAGGGAAAACGTTGGCTAAAAAATCTATGATAGCGAAACAAAAGCGCCCGCAAAAATATAAAGTACAAGAGTACACTCGTTGCGAACGCTGTGGTCGCCCGCATTCAGTAATTCGTAAATTTAAACTTTGCCGTATTTGTTTCCGTGAACTTGCCTATAAAGGTCAAATTCCTGGTGTCAAAAAAGCAAGTTGGTAATCCCCGATTCGGGAAGGAGGTAATTAGTAATGGTTATGACAGATCCAATTGCAGATATGCTTACTCGCATTCGTAATGCGAACATGGTTAAACATGAACAATTAGAGCTTCCTGCTTCTAAAATAAAAAAAGAGATCGCTGATATCCTGAAACGCGAAGGCTTTGTAAAGGATTATGAGCTAGTTGAAGATAACAAACAAGGTATACTACGTATCTTCTTAAAATACAGTGCAAGCGAAGATAGAGTTATTACTGGAATTAAACGTATTAGTAAACCAGGTTTACGCGTATATGCTAAAGCAGACGAAGTACCGCGTGTATTGAACGGTCTTGGCATTGCTATCGTATCCACTTCTAACGGAGTGCTTTCTGATAAAGAGGCACGTTCTCAAGCAGTTGGCGGCGAAGTATTAGCGTACGTTTGGTAATCACTATTTTTTATAGAGGAGGTGCAAGGAATGTCTCGTGTCGGACTAAAGCCTGTAGAAATTCCAGAAGGTGTAGAGTTGAAATTCAACGAAACTACACTTACTGTTAAAGGACCAAAGGGTGAATTAACTAGAGATTTTCATCCAGATATTAAAATCAACGTTGAGGGTAATATTCTTACTGTAGAGCGCCCGAGCGATCATAAAGATCACCGTGCACTACATGGTACTACCCGTAGCCTAATCAATAATATGGTAGTTGGAGTAAGCAAAGGTTTTGAAAAATCATTGGAAATTAACGGTGTTGGTTACCGTGCTCAAAAGCAGGGAAACAAAACTGTTATTAACGCTGGTTATTCACATCCTGTTGAACTTGACCCAATTGACGGTATTGAAATCGAAGTACCTAAAAACACAGAAATCGTTGTTAAAGGTATCGATAAAGAATTAGTAGGAGCAATTGCTGCTAATATCCGAGCAATTCGCCCGCCAGAGCCTTACAAAGGTAAAGGAATTAAATATGCGGATGAATATGTACGTCGTAAAGAAGGTAAAACTGCTAAGTAAGTTTTTTAGCCCGAGAAAGGAGTGACCCAGATGATCACAAAGCCTGACAAAAATGTTGTTCGTAAAAAGCGTCACAATCGTGTGCGTAGAACATTATCAGGAACTGCAGAACGTCCACGTTTAAATGTGTATCGTTCAAACAAAAATATTTATGCTCAATTGATCGATGATGTCAACGGTGTAACCCTAGCAAGTGCTTCTACAATTGATAAAGAGCTTGAAATCAACGGTGGAAATACTGATGCTGCGAAAGCAGTTGGGGCAGCTGTTGCAAAACGTGCAATTGACAAAGGATATAAATCCGTAGTATTTGATCGTGGTGGTTATTTATATCATGGACGTATCAAAGTTTTAGCAGAGGCAGCTCGTGAGGAAGGCCTTGAATTTTAAAAGTAAAAGGAGGTAACCATCTATAATGATTAACAATATTGATCCGAGCAAATTAGATCTAGAAGAACGTGTTGTTACGGTCAACCGTGTTGCAAAGGTTGTAAAAGGTGGACGTCGTTTCCGCTTTGCAGCATTAGTAGTTGTAGGTGACAAAAACGGTCATGTAGGTTTCGGTACTGGTAAAGCACAAGAAGTACCTGAAGCTATTAAAAAAGCAGTAGATGACGCGAAGAAAAACTTAATTACTGTACCAATCGTAGGCACAACCATTCCACATCAAATTCATGGACAATTTGGTTCTGGTAATGTATTGATGAAGCCAGCTTCTGAAGGTACTGGAGTTATCTCTGGTGGCCCAGTACGTGCGATTTTAGAGCTTGCTGGTGTAGGTGATATCCTGACAAAATCATTAGGATCTAACACACCAATCAATGTTATCCGTGCTACATTGAACGGTTTAACTAATTTAAAAACGGCTGAGGACGTAGCAAAATTACGTGGAAAGTCTGTTGAAGAACTGTTAGGATAAGGAGGGAAACACGATGTCTAAAAAATTAGAGATAACCCTCAATCGCAGTGTTATCGGTGGCACTGACGTTCAACGTAAAACTGTTGAAGCGTTAGGGTTAAAGAAAATTCGTCAATCGGTTGTACGTGAAGATACTCCAGCCGTTCGCGGTATGGTTAACAGAGTGTCCCACTTATTGACAGTTAAAGAGGTATAATAAATCTATTGTAAAGAGGAGGTGCTCGCATGAAACTTCATGAATTAAAAGCAGCAGAAGGATCTCGTAAATCAAGAAACCGTGTAGGTCGCGGAACTTCTTCAGGTAACGGAAAAACTTCTGGCCGTGGACATAAAGGACAAAAAGCACGTTCTGGCGGTGGGGTAAGACTTGGTTTTGAAGGTGGTCAAATGCCTTTATTCCAACGTTTACCGAAACGTGGGTTTACCAACATCAACCGTAAAGAATATGCAATTGTTAATCTTGACACGCTTAATCGCTTTGAAGAAGGAACTGAAGTTACTCCAGAGCTATTACTAGAAACTGGTGTCGTAAGCAAATTAAATGCTGGAATTAAGGTTCTTGGAAAAGGTCAATTAGAAAAGAAACTGACTGTTAAAGCCCATAAGTTCTCTGCATCTGCGAAAGAAGCAATTGAGGCAGCGGGCGGTCAATCTGAGGTGATCTAATTTGTTTCAGACACTCTCCAATTTTTTACGTGTAAAAGATATAAGAAATAAAATTATTTTTACACTGCTTATGCTTATTATATTCCGTATTGGTACGTTTATAACTGTACCTTTTACAGATAAATCAGCAATTGATTTTATGATGAACCAACAAAATATGTTTGGTTTTATCAATACATTTGGTGGTGGGGCACTTGAAAACTTCTCTATCTTTGCGATGGGAATCATGCCTTACATCACCGCATCAATTATCATGCAGTTGTTGCAAATGGATGTTGTTCCGAAGTTTGCAGAATGGAAGAAGCAAGGAGAAATGGGGCGTAAGAAAATCGCTCAAGTAACACGTTATGCTGCAGTTGGGATAGCATTTGTGCAAGCAATTGCTATGTCTATCGGTTTTAATGCCATGGCAGGCGGATTACTTATCCATGACCCTAACGTAATTAAATTCTTAACCATTGCTATTGTATTAACAGGCGGAACAGCTTTTCTCATGTGGTTAGGTGAACAGATTACTGCTCACGGTGTAGGTAATGGTATTTCGATCATTATCTTTGCTGGTATCGTTGCTGCTATTCCGAATGGTGCTGCCCAAATATACAATCAATTTTTCTCTAATCCAGGAAGTGAATTGTTTATCAATATCGTTATTGTAACGTTAATTGTATTGGTAGTTATCGCTGTTACGGTTGGAATTATTTTCGTAAACGAAGCATTGCGTAAAATTCCAGTGCAGTATGCGAAAAAGTTAGTAAATCGCACACCAGTAGGCGGACAATCAACGCATTTACCGATTAAGGTAAACGCAGCGGGGGTAATTCCAGTTATTTTTGCGATTGCCTTTATGATTGCACCTACAACTATTGCTGGATTTTTTGAAGGAAACCAAGTAGCAAGTATAGTGACGTACATTTTTGATTACACACAGCCTGTAGGTATGGTAATCTATGTTGCACTAATTATTGCTTTCTCATATTTTTATACATTTGTTCAGGTTAATCCGGAACAAATGTCAGAGAACTTGCAAAGACAAGGTGGCTACATCCCTGGTATTCGTCCAGGGCACAATACTGAGGAATATTTAACAAGGGTTATTCGCAGATTGACTTTTGTTGGTGCCTTATTCTTAGCAACTGTTTCTATATTCCCAATTATCTTGGGGGGTCTTGCGAATCTACCGCAGTCCGTTCAAATTGGCGGTACTAGCTTGATTATTGTTGTTGGTGTTGCATTAACAACAATGAAACAACTGGAAGGTCAGCTTGTGAAGCGACATTATAAAGGGTTTATTAAGTAAATTTCCTGTCTACAAAAGCGAGGGGAAACAATGAATTTAATCTTAATGGGGCTACCTGGTGCCGGTAAAGGTACCCAGGCCGAAAAAATCGAAGAAAAGTATAACATCCCTCATATTTCAACCGGGGATATGTTCCGACTAGCTATTAAAGAAGGCACTGACCTTGGGAAAAAAGCGAAGGAATATATGGATCAAGGGAACCTTGTTCCAGACGAAGTAACGATCGGTATTGTCAAGGAGCGCTTAGGAAAGGATGATTGTGCAGAAGGATTTCTATTAGATGGATTCCCGCGTACAATCGCTCAGGCTGAAGCACTGCAAGAATTGACAGCTGATTTGAATAGAACCATCGATCATGTGATACATGTGGATGTACCAGAAGAAAAATTGGTAGAGCGTTTAACTGGACGGAGAATTTGTCCGACTTGCGGAACAACTTATCATGTCATTTATAATCCTCCCAAAGAGGAAGGTATTTGCGATAAGGATGGCTCCCAGTTAATTCAGCGAGATGATGATCAACCTGAAACGGTAAAGAAACGATTAGCCGTTAACGTAGAGCAAACACAACCATTACTTGATTTTTATCAAGATAAAGGATATCTTGTGAAGGTAGACGGTGATCGTGATATTAACGACGTCTTCTCTGACATTGAGTCCATTTTGGGTAAATAAGTCATCTATGGAATGAACAGAATAGGTGCAAAACCTAAGCTGGAGAGTTATAATAGGTGAGATAATGTGTAATGCTTTTATCAAACACGATAAAAAATTGGTTCATCAACCTTTTGATATAAACGAACAATTGCCTAGGTGATGGTGAGAGCAGATATACGTTAACAAATTGATTTTTTAACCAGGGTCCATTTGTACGTATGATGCAGGATAGTGATTCAGGTCAGTACAATTGATGTCTCGGTTGTGAACGGCCGGTTGTCCTACGCTGGCCCATGGAGGAAGCAGTGCTCTTATAAATCGTCTTTAGATGATGATAGTGCGCTAGATGTACGTTTAATGTTTTCCTGAAAATGAGCGAGCAGCACATCAAGAACGGCTCGTTACAAAAGGGAAATGAAGCTTTATCCTAGATTAAGATAAGGTTGTAACTGATTTGAAGAAGGGAGATCACACACAATGGCGAAAGATGATGTTATTGAAGTAGAAGGTACAGTGACAGATACATTGCCGAATGCGATGTTTAAAGTAGAGCTTGAGAATGGCCATACAGTATTGGCGCATGTATCTGGTAAAATCCGTATGCACTTTATCCGCATTTTACCAGGCGATAAAGTAACGGTTGAACTTTCTCCGTATGATTTAACCAAAGGACGAATTACGTACCGTTATAAATAAACGAGCTCCGATCTAAAAGGAGGTAATGATGATGAAGGTAAGAGCATCTGTAAAACCAATTTGCGAGAAATGCAAAGTCATCAAACGCAAAGGTAAAGTAATGGTAATTTGTGAAAATCCAAAACACAAACAAAAACAAGGCTAAAAAATAGGAGGTGCTAGCATTCTATGGCACGTATTGCAGGTATTGATATTCCACGTGATAAACGTGTAGTAATTTCCTTAACTTATATCTATGGTATTGGAAAAACTACAGCACAGGAAGTCCTTAAAGAAGCAGGCGTTTCTGAAGATACTCGTGTTCGTGATTTAACAGAAGATGAATTAGCGAGAATCCGTCAAGCGATTGATAATAGCTACACTACAGAAGGTGACCTTCGTCGTGAAGTATCTTTAAACATTAAACGTTTGATTGAAATTGGTGCTTATAGAGGTATCCGTCATCGTCGCGGATTACCAGTTCGTGGACAAAAAACAAAGAATAACTCTCGTACACGTAAAGGCCCACGTAAAACAATGGCTAACAAGAAAAAGTAATGTAAGGAGGTAAGCTTACAAATGGCACGTAAAACTAATACGCGTAAACGCCGTGTGAAAAAGAATATAGAATCTGGCATTGCTCATATCCGTTCCACTTTTAACAATACAATTGTTACAATTACGGATACGCAAGGTAATGCGATTGGATGGAGCTCTGCTGGTGCTCTAGGCTTTAAAGGATCTAAAAAATCAACTCCGTTTGCTGCACAAATGGCTGCTGAAACAGCTGCTAAGTCTGCAATCGAAAATGGCATGAAAACATTAGAAGTTACTGTTAAAGGACCTGGCGCTGGACGTGAAGCTGCAATCCGCTCTTTACAGGCTGCTGGATTAGAAGTTACTGCAATTGTTGATGTAACTCCAGTTCCTCATAATGGTTGCCGCCCACCAAAACGTCGTCGTGTTTAATTTAACCGTATATAATTTATCAATCTGTCAATAATGGTTGATAAAACATACGGTTATCTACTGTGTAGATAAACAGATTCCAAAGACAATTCGTACGAAAGATTTTTAGGTAGCGCAGAAACGCCAACTGCCTATTTGAGGAATTTCGGTTAGACTTTGTTTGTCTAGCCGGGGTTTCGACGTTTTAAAGGAGGGTTTGTTAAATGATCGAGATAGAAAAGCCAAAAATTGAAACGATTGAAGTTAGCGAGGACGCTACGTTTGGGAAATTTGTAGTTGAACCGCTAGAACGTGGATATGGTGCCACACTTGGAAACTCCTTGCGTCGTATCTTACTATCCTCACTACCAGGTGCTGCTGTAACATCTGTTCATATTGATGGAGCACTGCACGAATTTTCAACGATTGACGGGGTTGTGGAGGATGTAACTACTATCATTCTTAACTTGAAAAAACTTGCTCTTAAAATCTACTCAGATGAGCCGAAAACATTAGAAATTGATGTGCAAGGCGAAGGAGCGGTGACAGCTGCAGACTTAACCTATGATAGTGATGTAGAAGTGATGAATCCAGATCTTCATATTGCTACATTAAATAGTAAAGCTAGCCTTCATATGAAGTTAACTGCTGAAAGAGGTCGCGGATATCGTCCGGCAGATGAAAACAAGTTTGATGATCAACCAATTGGTGTTATTCCAATTGATTCCATTTTCACACCAGTATCACGTGTGACGTATCAAGTAGAAAACACACGTGTAGGTCAAATCGCTAATTATGATAAACTAACATTAGATGTTTCGACGGACGGTAGTATTCGCCCGGAAGAAGCTGTTTCCCTGGGTGCGAAAATTATTACGGAGCATTTAAATATTTTTGTGAGCTTAACAGATGAAGCACAGAATGTGGAAATTATGGTTGAAAAAGAAGAAGATCAAAAAGAAAAAGTGATGGAAATGACTATCGAAGAACTTGATCTTTCTGTTCGTTCTTACAACTGCTTGAAGCGTGCTGGCATCAATACTGTTCAAGAGCTTGCAAATAAATCTGAAGAAGATATGATGAAGGTTCGTAATTTAGGACGTAAATCATTAGAAGAAGTAAAAGTGAAATTAGAGGATCTAGGACTAGGTCTTCGAGATGATGACTGATATAACAGTCACCTGACTAGTTTCAAAAAAGGGAGGGATAGTCCGTGGCTAGAAAATTAGGACGTACAACAGATAGTCGTATGGCTCTTCTTCGCAACCTTGCAGCTGATGTAATCATTCATGAACGCATTGAAACAACAGAAGCAAAAGCGAAAGAGTTAAGATCGATTGTAGATAAAATGATTACTCTTGGGAAGCGTGGCGATTTACATGCACGCCGTCAAGCTGCAGCATTTTTATACAACAAAGAAGCGGATGAAGATAATAACGTAATTCAAAAACTATTTGATGATGTTGCTGCGCGCTATGAAGATAGACAAGGTGGATATACACGCGTTCTTAAACTTGGTGAACGCCAAGGCGATGGCGCTAAAATGGCAATCATTGAGTTGGTTTAATTACTACAAACGGCAAGGGGCAGGACTCAATCTCTCTCAGAGGTTATCCAAGCCCTTTTTTTGTATTGAAAATGATTATTCACTAGTTTTGATATAAAATCTTGATTAATATTGCCCCTAGTCTTTTTGTGTATAGAGAAAAATGAATTTTTTCACTCAATACCCAGCGTAGTGTATTTCCGTAGCGTTGGCCAGAATTACTATTAAACATTATCAGCTTTTGTTTAAGTAAATACTTTCGTTCATCAGCCGCTATGAGTAAAATAATAACCATAATAGATAAAACAAATTACATAATAAACAATAAGAGAGGGAGGTGTCTGGATGGACAGAAAAAAGCTGGTAGAGTTTAAGAATGTTTCCTTTCAATATGAGGAAGAGGGAGCGCTTGTGTTAAATCAGGTTTCCTTTGATATTTATGAATGCGAATGGGTAGCGATTATCGGACATAACGGCTCCGGGAAATCGACCATTGCCAAGCTGTTAAATGGATTATTAATGCCAAACGACGGGGAAATCACTGTCGACGGGAAAAAAGTAGATGACGATACAGTATGGGATATACGGAAAGATGTAGGAATGGTCTTTCAAAATCCAGATAATCAATTTGTTGGCGCAACCGTTCAAGATGATGTTGCATTTGGAATGGAAAACAGAGGGGTTCCCAGAGAAGAGATGAGAGAGCGAATCCAGCGCACCTTATCTGCTGTTCGTATGCAAGATTATTTAATAACAGAACCACATCGTTTATCCGGAGGGCAAAAGCAGCGGGTGGCGATTGCCAGTGTTTTAGCGATTGCTCCTAAGGTATTAATTTTAGATGAAGCAACTGCTATGCTTGACCCGACAGGTAGAAAAGAAATTATGCATACCGTGAATGATATTCAGGAATCAGAGGGTCTATCCCTGATAACCATCACACATGATTTACAGGAAATTGTTCAAGCAGATCGTGTGATTGTGATGAATAAGGGGCAAATTTGGAAGGAAACAACACCAAGGGAGTTATTCTTACAACGGGAAGAATTACGGGAAATTGGCTTAGATGTACCTTTTGTTGCACAATTAACCGATGAGCTGATGAAGCAGGGAGTCGAATTAAAAGAAGCAGCATTAAACCACGAAGAGTTGTTGGAGGAATTATGGACATTCAATTCAAAAACGTAAGTTATATTTATCAAGAGAATAGCCCTTTTGCCCATAAAGCACTTAAAGACATTTCCTTTACGGTTGATTCTGGTTCATTTGTTACAGTAATCGGTCATACAGGATCTGGAAAATCAACGCTTATTCAGCATTTAAACGGTTTAAGTTTGCCGAGCAGGGGAGAAATAACAATTGGTGATTTCCAGCTGACTTCAGAAGGCAAGCCTAAGGACATCCGTAATTTAAGAAAAAAAGTCGGTGTTGTGTTTCAGTATCCGGAGCATCAATTGTTTGAAGAGACAGTTGCGAAAGATATTGCTTTTGGTCCAAAGAATTTTGATGTCGAGCAGGAGGAAATTAATCACAGAATAGAAAGAATCCTCCCTGCTGTCGGCCTGCCTGAAGAAATATTAGAGCGTTCTCCATTTGATCTAAGTGGTGGGCAAAAACGACGTGTAGCTATTGCAGGTGTATTAGCAATGGCTCCAGAAGTGCTTGTATTGGACGAGCCGACTGCTGGACTGGATCCGCGTGGACAGCGTGAAATCATGGATATGTTTTATCAGCTGCATCAGGAGCGTAATCTGACAACGGTGTTAGTAACACATAGCATGGAAGATGCATTGGCCTATGCGGATAAAGTGATTATTTTAAATGGCGGCCAAAAATATATGGAAGGACCACCGCTCGAAGTGTTTAAGCAGGCAGACAAGCTGCAGGACGTCCAATTAGATGTTCCAGAGGTTATTCATTTCCTAAATCAATATAATAAGCGCTTTGGTGCTGCATTAAACTATCAGTATCAATCCTTGCAAGAGTTAGCAAATGAGATAAAAGGGCAGCTGGAGGTGGGTTCTGATGAATAATGCCTTAATCATTGGTCAGTATGTTCCTGGGAACTCCTTTATTCATCGTTTAGATCCTAGAACGAAAATAACGGTTGTCTTTTTCTTTGTGATTGTTGTCTTTTTTGCAAACAACGTACCGTCATACAGCTTATTAACAGCTTTTTCATTGCTTTGTGTTTGGAATTCAAAAGTACCGTTACAGTTTATATTAAAAGGACTATTACCTGTCTGGTTTTTAATTATTTTTACTTTTATTCTGCATTTAATTATTACAAACGAAGGAGATATTTTGGTAGATTGGGGATTTTTCAAAATCTATAGCGGCGGGGTTATCCAAGGTTTTGCAATTTCCTTGCGTTTTTTCCTGCTTATCCTGACGACTTCTTTATTAACGTTGACAACAACGCCGATTGAAATTACTGATGCGATGGAAGAAATGCTTCACCCCTTGAAAAAAATTAAGTTTCCTGTCCATGAGTTAGCTTTGATGATGTCTATTTCCTTGCGTTTTATTCCAACCTTGATGCAGGAAACGGATAAAATATCTCGTGCACAGGCAGCACGTGGTGTTGATTTTCGTACGGGACCTATCAAGGATCGGGTGATGGCAGTTATCCCATTATTAGTTCCTTTATTTGTCAGTGCCTTTAAGCGGGCAGAGGATTTGGCAATGGCAATGGAAGCACGTGGTTACCAAGGCGGGGAAGGAAGAAGCAAGCTGCGTGAATTACATGTAGGTGCAAAGGATATTCTTGTATTGACCGCCTTTGTATTGATGTTAGTGGCATTGTTTGTATTAAGACAGTAATGGAAGGAAAGGGACTATATAAATGGAAAGAATAAAATGTACAATTGCTTATGATGGTTCAGACTTTGCGGGTTTTCAGGTGCAGCCTGACCACCGGACCGTCCAGGGCTCACTGGAAAAAGCCTTAACTAAAATTCATAAAGGTGAAACGATCCGTATTCAGGCATCAGGACGGACGGATACAGGTGTCCATGCGGTTGGACAGGTTATTCATTTCGATACGCCTTTAACGATACCTGAACGAAATTGGAAACAGGCGATCAATACACTACTGTCAGATGATGTTCGGGTAGTCAACGTGGAGAAAGTGGCTGATGCTTTTCATGCGCGCTACAGTGTGAAGCAAAAGGAGTATCATTATCTTGTTTTGAATCGGGAAGATCCTGATGTATTTCGCCGGGATTATGTATTACACTTTCCTAAAAGTCTTGATATAGAGGCTATACAAGCTGCCTGTAAGCATTTAGAGGGGACACATGACTTTACTACCTTTTCTTCCGCAAAATCGTCTGTGAAAGGCTCTAAAGTGCGTACATTATTCCACGCATCCTGCAGGAAGAAAGATGATGATATAGAATTTGTTTTCCGTGGTAGCGGCTTTCTGTACAATATGGTGCGGATAATGGTCAGTTCGCTTTTGGACGTGGGAATTGGCAAGCGGAAACCTGAAGATATACCAGCGCTTCTGGAAGCAAGAGAAAGAGGGCAGCTTGGAAAGACGATTTCCCCAAAAGGGCTGTATTTATGGGAAGTAAGTTATGAGGAAGAAGGAGAAAGAAATCACACAGAAAATTGATTCAAGATGAGACAGCTTAATAATTTAATTTTATTTTTAATGGTCTATGTAAAACAAAAATAATTTTTCAATTACTTTCATACTGGGCTTGACTTTTGTTTGTAAAAGGTATAAGATGATATATGGCATTTTATTTCTAAACCATGATTAGCCCCGGAAACTAATTGTGTTGAGAATAAAAATATGATTACGAATAATAAAGAATGATTGATATATGGAGGGAAAAAATCATGCGCACAACTTTCATGGCAAATGAAGCAAATATTGAACGCAAATGGCTAGTTGTGGATGCGGAAGGGCAACGTTTAGGACGTTTAGCAAGCGAAGTAGCTTCTATCTTACGTGGTAAACATAAACCTACGTACACACCACATGCAGACACTGGTGATTATGTAATTATCATCAATGCAGACAAAATTGAACTATCTGGAAACAAGATCAATGACAAAATGTACTATAATCATTCCAATTATCCAGGTGGATTAAGATCTCGTAACGCATACGAAATGCGTACAAAGTATCCTGAAGAAATGCTTGAAGTTGCAATTAAAGGGATGCTTCCAAAAGGACCTTTAGGTCGTAAAATGAAAAAGAAATTGTATGTATATAGAGGCGCTGAGCATAGCCATCAAGCTCAAAAACCAGAAGTTTACGAACTTCGCGGATAATTAAAGGGAGGTAAATGAATTTGGCACAAGTACAATACTACGGCACAGGTCGCCGTAAAAAGTCAACTGCCCGCGTACGTCTAGTACCAGGTACAGGAAATGTTACAATCAATGGTCGCGATGCTAGAGACTATTTTCCATATGAAACCCAACTATTAATCTTGAACCAGCCGCTTGCTACTACAGAAACTCAAGGAACTTATGATGTTCTTGTTAATGTACATGGCGGAGGATTCACTGGTCAAGCAGGTGCAATCCGTCATGGAATCGCACGTGCACTATTACAAGCAGATCCAGAGTATCGTGCTTCATTAAAAACTGAAGGATTTCTTACACGTGATTCTAGAGCGAAAGAGCGTTATAAATACGGTCTTAAGAAAGCTCGTCGTGCTCCTCAGTTCTCGAAGCGTTAATACCATTTATATCAAGGGTTACGCCCATTTGGATAATTCCTCCAAATGGGCGTTTTTATATAAAATCAGCTGAAAAACGTAAGTCGTTGT
Source organism: Oceanobacillus jeddahensis (assembly GCF_000750635.1). Taxonomy (GTDB): domain Bacteria; phylum Bacillota; class Bacilli; order Bacillales; family Amphibacillaceae; genus Oceanobacillus; species Oceanobacillus jeddahense. The sequence goes on along the minus strand of NZ_CCDM010000008.1, from coordinate 87,460 downwards.
TGGGCTGCTTGATACATATGGAGGCAATGCTTTAAAAAATTTTAATATCTTGTAATGATTTTAGTAAAGAGGGAGATTAACTTTCTTGCTTTTATTCATTGATGTGCTAAGTAAATTTTTAAAGCAAGACTTTATTGAGTGGAGAAAATAAGTAAATGAATCCAGTATTATCTGAATTTCCAGTCATGGCGCCTGATGGAGCAATGACCACAGAGTTAGAAGAATATGTTGTAACTGAAATGATAATTTATGGTTAGCCAAAGTATTATTGGAAAATCCGGATCTTATCAAGAATGTACATATGGCATATTTTGAGGCGGGAGCTGATTGTGCAATAACTGTAAGTTATCAAGCGAAAAGGATTCATTGAGTGTGGCATGACCGAACAAAAAGCAATTGAACTAATACAAAAATCTGTTCAAGTTGCGATAGATGCTCGGGAAGGGTATCTACAAAACACGGTACATCAATCGAATCGTCCCACTCCTTTAATAGTGGCTTCTATCGGTCCTTTGTTTTGAAGTTTTGATTAGTAAACGTTTACGGGAAACGTGCATCTTATAGGATTAGTCGTTTTTACAACATGAGAAAAACATGGGGAATTAACTTTTGAGTAAAAAGGTAGATACTAAATTAATAGCTTTAACCATTATCTTGTTAATGAGTGTTGTTGTGCCAATTGCATTCTGGCCTGATAAAGCATCTAATATGATTAATGGTTTTTTTAATATGATGACAACAGATTTTGCATGGGCATTTTTGTTAATAGGATTTGCATGTACGATATTTGTTATATTTATAATAATTTTAAAATACGGAAATATCCGATTAGGCGGAGAAGATGCTAACCCTCATTATAAAGGTTTTACTTGGATATCAATGATTATTACGTCCGCATTAGCCGCAGGAATACTTATTTTTTGTAGAGTGGATGTTTTATGTAGAATCCACTCCATTTGGGATAGAACCCAGATCTGTGGAAGCATATGGGATGTTCCACTGGGGATTTTCAGCATCCGCATTTTACTTGCCGGCATCGTTAGCAATTGGATATATGCTTTGGAATCGTAAGGGTAAATCCATGAAAATTTCAGAAGCATGCTCGGAAGTACTGGGGAAAGAAAAGACGAAAAATTCCTTTTTCAAGCTAACCATTGATGGAGTCGTAGCATTTTGTTTTGTAGGTGGTTTGTTAATAACTGTAGGGTTGGGAACTTCTGTTATAGGAGAGCTTATTGCAGATGTATTTAACCTTGCAAATACACTTACATTAAGAGTTACCATTATTTTTGCGTTCTGTGCATTTTTTATTGCAGCTACGTCAAAATCAATTGCTAAAGGTATGGCGAAAATCAGAAATTTTATATCTATTTAGCGCTTGCGTTTTTCTTATTTGTTTTTCTGGCAGGGCCGAAATCATTTATATTAAATAATTTTGTAATGGCTGTTGGTACTAATATTACAAACTTTGTTAAGATGAGTTTTTACACGGATGCAGTTGCCCAAACAGGATTTATTCAAAACTGGACAATCTTTTATTGGGCGTGGTATTTGAGCTTATCCATTTCGGTCGGCCTATGGGTAGCAAGAATATCCTATGGAAGGATAGCGATAGGGGTTACTGTCTGTTTACCGTTAGCCTGCTGGATATCTTTTGCTATATTAGGGAATTACGGTATGGGGTTGTTAGAAGTAAATAATATAGCGAATTTCTCAGAGATTGCAGTAACAGAGGGCAATAATGCAGCTACACTTGCTGTACTAAAAACAATGCCTGTTGCAACGATTACGTCTAAAAATCTGCAAGTAAATGAGGGACCAAATAAATGGTTCAAAGTGCTATGAGGATGTATTTTTATGGTATTGCCTGTGACTATACTATATTTAGAAAATGCCGTGGCCGAGCTTAATATATTAGGCATCATGCAATCGATGACCTCCTTATTTGGAGTACCGTTATTTTTTGTTAATATTATTCTGATTTGGTCAGCGGTAAAAGCTATTAAATCTGATTACAAAAATAATAAGCTGAAATTATAAGATGCAGTTACCTGTAATCTAAAATGGCAGGAGGAGATAAGGATGTACGAGGACTTAGCTGTTGAATTGACAAAGGAATTCATTCGCATAGAATCCTTTTCCATAGAAGGAAAGCAAAAAATAATAGCGTTTATGTACGATAAAATCAGGCAGGAAACGAATGCAGAGGTTCACATGATAGATGGCCGTACGGAAAACCCATATCTGGTCGCACATCATAAAAATGGAGAAGGGTATCATTTATTATTGCAAGGGCATCTGGATACCGTATCGTTAGAAGGGGTCCAAGATCCCTTATACCCAATTGAAAAAGACGGTGAAATATATGGGCGCGGGTCATGTGATATGAAGGCGGGAAGTGCAAGCAATTATGCTGCATTTAAGTATGCCTGTGACCATCAGGTTAAAGGCGATGTCTACTTAATGTACTCTACAGATGAAGAGACATACGCACAGCAAACCGTATCCGCTTTTGAAAGAGGCTTATTGCCAAGCTGTGATATAGGCATTATCTCGGAACCAACCAATCAAAATCTTATGGTGGCGCAAAAGGGTAATGCCTGGATAGAAGTAGAGTTTATTGGTAAAAGAGCTCATTCCAGCATGCCTGAGCTCGGTGAAAATGCAATTTACATGGCATCTGCATTTATACAGGCATTTAAGAAGTATACAGAGGAAAAATTCAAAGGAAATGCCCATCCGCTGTTAGGGGAAGCGAAAATGAATGTTGGGGTAATAGAGGCTGGTATACAGGCGAATAGTGTACCAGCTAATTGCAGGATTGTGATTGATAAAAGATACTTGCCCAATGAAACCATAAATGATTTTCAAGAAGAAATTGATATTGTAGCAAAAAGGCTAAAGGAGACATGTCCAGCATTCAGCTATCAAACTGACATCTTAGTGGATTGCACACCGATGGAAATAGACAGCAGTTCAGAGAAATTTATTCAACTTAAGGCGATACTTGAGAAAGAGCTGGATAGAAAACTAAAAGTTGACGTATTTGGAGGCTGGGGAGAAGGCGGTACGCTTGCAAAATATGCTACCGATACATTGTATTTCGGTCCAGGAAATTCGATTTATGCACATACGGATGAGGAAAAGGTCGGAATACAGGCAATTAAAGAGGTTACGAGTGGAATCATTGCCATTGTAAAAAATAAGTGTGTATAAAGTAAGCCCAAACCGAGACGATCATTTTGCATCTAATATCGATTAAAGGACAGTCTGCCCTAAAAGCAGTTAGTTTCCGATTCTATTTGGAAGATATTGTGGCAAGGGGTTAGAGTTTAAGTTATATTTTTTAAGATTAGTAAATTGTAATTGTAAAGGTTTCTAACCAAATTTAGGGGATGGAAAGCCGATAATCGTTAAGATGTGTATATACGATAGCGACTTAATAATCAATGTGAAAGAACCCAAGCTTTCATCTCCCTAAAAAGTCATATTTTCAGCTTATATGTCATACCATCTCTAAAGAAGCCTAATCAGGCTTGGAGGGAGGAATGTCAATGAGCAATGACAAAAACGAAAGAAACAAAAAAGATGATAATTTGATTAAAAAGACTTCTAAGGAAGTTAATGACTTATTTGGGCACACTGTAGATACGTCCGGAAAAATTATCAAATCAATTTCAGGTGAAGGAGGACTTGTTGGCAAAGCAACTGATGCCTCAGGGAAAATTTTAAAGGGTACCGCCGGCAAGGCCAATGATATTATCGGGAAAACGTCAGAAGTACCCGGGAAGCTTTACAAAAGCACAACAGATCACGGTAATAAAAAGGACAAAAATAAGAAAAACTATAATGATGAACAGGACAGGTAATTGAAAGGAGCCAGGAATAGCTCACTGTCGATTAACTTTTATTATTTTTGTTAAATACTGTGATTAAGCTGATTAATAAAGCAGGAACTATCACATTAAAAATGTTTGAATAATGCATGTAGGACGTCATTTGTAATTAAAGTCTAATTATGCCCAAAGCTGATGGAAATGGAACATCCGGTGAGTCGATAAATTCGCCATTAATTTTAGAACCTAAGTTGATGCTGCGGAAACATTTCTTTCAATTGTAGGAACGTTAATACAAATAAATTTATAGCCTTTGAGTCTTTACGACTTGAAGGCTGTTTTTTTGATTCTTTATAATACTGGACAGTGAAAAGTTCTCTATTTTTGCAGGAAGAATAGCCCTTTCAATCGAATAATACTGATAACCTAAGGTTTGCCGCCAGAAAGGAGATCAGATCGCTGAAAGGGCTATATAAGAATAGTTTACCCTATTTTCAGACGATTGACCATACCTATGTTAAAATATATCGATTCTATCTTACGTACATTTCGTCCCTGTTTTTCCCGAGAAGCTACTTTTCGTTGGTTTGTTATCATCATTTTAGGTTTGATACCGCGCCCGGATCGCTTAGGTGTCACTACTTCGGTGATGCGTGCCCTTTCACTGCCAGTCCGATGCTATAAAAAATGTCATCAATTTTTCCGTTTCGAAGCATGGTCCTTGAAGTCTCTGCGACAGACATGGCTTCGAATTGTTAAAAATAAAGCTCCTCTCATTCGTTACAACGGGAAGGTGGTGCTTGTCGGCGATGGTGTCAAACAAGCTAAAGAAGCCAGGCGGATGCCTGCTGTCAAAAAGCTTCATCAGGAATCTGAAAATAACTCCAAAGCGTTATATATTTTTGGGGATTTGTTTGGTGCTGTCGGTATTTTGATGGGAACCCCACAGAAAGGCTTTTGTTTGCCTCTATTCATCAACTTGCAGGATGGCATCAAAACCATTTTCGGTTGGAATAAGCAGAAGAATCCTTCCCGGCTGGAATCCTATGTCGTTCAGATGATTGAACAGGGATTTAATACGGCACGCGTATTTGGCAACGCCTTGTTGCTCCTGGATCGTTATTTCTTATCTGTTCCTGCATTGAAGCGGTTGAATCAGCTCCAAAAATCTGAAAACCCGCAGATGCACCTGGTTACCAAAGCCAAGAAGAATGCTGTCGCATATGAGCATCCTCCTGTGAAAAAGAAAGGGCGTGAATGACCACCCAAAAAAGGGAAAACGCTCAAGTTAATGACGCTGTTCCAATCTCGTGCGGATCAGTTTCAATCCGCAAAAGTGATGCTCTATGGCAAGGAAGAAAACGTCCAATACCTCTGTCTTGATTTTTTGTGGGGCCAGGGATTATATCAGGAACTCCGTTTTGTTTTAGTCCGGTATGGTAATCGGTCAGCTATTCTGGTAAGCACCGATCAGACGCTTGTACCAACAGATATCATCGAGCTGTATGGACATCGTTTCAAAATCGAATCTACTTTCCGGGAAATGAAACAGGTCATCGATAGCTTTGGTTATCATTTCTGGAGTAAGTCGATGCCAAAACGAAATCGTTATTTGAAAAAGGCAGGAGCCCATCCGTTAGAACAGGTTACGGACACCAAAGATCAGGAAAACATCCGATTAACCATCAAAGCCATCGAAGGGTACATGATTCGCAGCTGTATTGCCATGGGTCTATTACCATTGATTTCTGTTCGTTATTCCCATCGTGTTCCAGCACTATTCTTTCGCTACTTGCGGACACCATCCAAAGCAGTGGTTTCCGAAGCTACAGTGAAGGCTTATTTACAGCGGCTATTTTTTCATGTTTGCGAAAAATCCGCATGTATCCATAACGCAAATAATTCAATCCAAGCAGGAAATACCTGATGTTGAAGACGATTCTTGGGCTTCTTAGTGTTCAGAACTTTTTACTGTCCAGTATGCAATTTATCGTTAAAAATGACACCGCAAGCACCATAAAGAATAACAGCATGAGAAAGCAATATGAGTGTATGACTGACTTATTTCATTATGAGGTATATCCTTCTCTAAATTAAGTGCCGGCCACATGCCATTCCACCCTAGGAAATCATTTCGCCAGAAATGGTTATTTTTCCTACTAAAACTTTTCACTGCCCAGTTGCCTTTATGAAAAGATAAGCTAAGCTAAGCTGTTTAACTATACCAATAACAAACATTTTGAAATATGGTAGCTTTGATAAGTAATTCATATTTTTGGACAGTTTTTAGTACATGGCAAAATTAAGAATAAAATATTATCAATCAACTTATGTGCTGTTTTTCTGTTATTTTATTAACACTTGAATCATATGCATAATTTTATTTTTCAATTAATGGACTATTGATTTTTACACCCTTAGCATCTTCTTCTGTAACATAAAAACACCCCCATAATTATTGGGGAGTGCTTCTTCATAATCCTAATTTCTTACATAGTCTTTTGCTTTAACTGTAATAAATAAAGTGATAATTAATCCAACAATCGAAAATGCGAACATCACTGCCTGGATACTGATCCCCATCGTATTAAGAAGACTCACCATAGCGTAAGCAAGCGGATCGAAACCGTTCATTGCAAGAAATATTATACTCATCACCCTGCCCATTAAACGGCTATCAGTCTGCTCCTGTGCCGCAGTGAAAAATGGGATATAAACAAATGACATTGCGAATCCGATAAAGAATACAATCACTGTAAGAACCATCAGATCTGAAACCTGACTGAATAGTAAAGCAGTAATCAGAGTGCCAAACAGCCCCATTACCGAAACTAATCCTTTTCTGTTTATCTTGACAAAACTCAGTATCATAGTGCTGGCCAGCATACCTATCATTTGAGCTGATTCCATTATACTGAGGTTAATCGGAGTGCCATCGAGCAGCTCAACAATGATAGGGATTGCAATATATAATGCTCCGAATACAAAGAAATTCATCGTTATAAGAACCAATATTCCAACTATTAGGAAACGGCTTTTTCTTAAATATGAGAACCCTTCTTTGAAGTTTTGAACCGGTGTCGCCTTACCGGTATCCGGATCTTGTTCTTCTTTAATAAGCGGCGGAAAAACAAATACAGCTGACAGGAGGACTAATATGGTTGATGCTAAATAACTCATTTCTATACTCCCGGCTTCCATAACAAGTCCTGCTATAATCGGGCCTCCAATGAACGCCAGCTGATCCACACCCTGAAAATATGCATTGGCTTTTTGCAGTTGGTACCTCTCAACTACTTTTGGAATCATTGATGAACTTGCCGGACCGAAAAATGCATCAAGTGAACCGAACAACCCGGATAATATTAACAGCCATATTAAATTGAGATTATCTGTAAGCAGCAGAATGAACAGCAGGAGCAGTATAAAACCCTGAACCAGGTTGGATACAAACATGATTGTGGTTTTTTTGTATTTATCAGCCAGCACCCCGCCAAACGTCATCATAATCAGTCTCGGTACAGTAGCAGCTATTAATATTAAACCAAGCGACCCTGCTGATCCCATTACAGTTACTGCATACCATGTAGTCGTCGTCAGAAATACACTAAATCCCAGTACCGCAAATATGCCGGCTATCAACAGCAAAATGAACGTGCGGTTTCTAAATAAAGAAATGCTCTTTTCCATAATTTTTTCTCCCTTAACTTAACTTATAAATAAGTTAAATACTTTTTGGATGCTCTCTATTGGGACTGGAGTTTCCTTTACCATACAGCATCTATTCCTTCATCGAAGATCGCAAAATCTTCAAATTTTGCATCTGGATCGTTAATCAGTTCTGCACTTTTATATACTTTTTCGGCACGTGGTTTACGGTCATGCTCGTAATAGTAAAATGCATCTTCATAATCATTGTCACGCAGCATTTTTGCAAGATACATTGCGTCTTCAAGTGCCAACGTCGTTCCCATACCAGCAAACGGATCTGCTGTGTGCAATGCATCACCAATAAGAACGACCCGCCCATGATAGTAATGCCTCATTAAATCAATCATATACAGCTGCTTCGCTATAATATGATCGGTCGTCATTACCAGCTCCTTGATTGGCATCTCCCAGTCTTCAAACTTTGAAGCTATATCTTTTTTCAATTCTTTAACCGGTTTTTCTTCAAAATCTTTTTTAGGCAGTTTTCCCGGTCTTTCTGAAATCAGAGACCATGAAATCTCTTCTGCTGAAGGGTGGTGTTTCGAGACAAAGAAGATTGAATTTTCATCTACATACATCAGTGTTGTATCCATCGTGAAGTAGTCTTTGAGTTTTCCAAGATCATCATTATCAACCATACCGAATACAGCCGTTTTCCCGGAATATTTTAAAGGATTGGCAGGGAACGGGAATAACAACTCCCTTGTTTTCGATTTGACACCATCTGCCCCGATTAAAATAGAACCAAAGTCTGTACTGCCGTCCTCAAAAGTAACCGTTACTCCATCTTTATCCTGTGTAAAACCATTCAGACGTTTGTTAAAACGAATATCGATACCCTGTCTTAAAGCTTCCTGATACAGTACATCAATCAAACGGTACCGGGCAGCATTGATGAAGGGTGGCGTATCATCCAGGTCAATCTCATCCAGACCCATTTCTGCCATTTCATCTTCATCTATCAATGAATTATTATTTTTATCCAGAATTGCCATATCGGTTATGAAATGAGTGTTTTTTTCCACTTCTGATCCAAGGCCAAGCATTTCAAGCATATTGAGTCCACTGGGATGTACGACAAAATGTCCACCACTTTTTCTATATGCTTTCGCCTGTTCGTACAGTACACTTTCAATATTTGCTTTCTTTAAAAATAGGGACATTGCCAGCCCTGCAACGCCGCCTCCATTAATTATCACTTTATTTTTCATATTAATTTCTCCTTTCGAATAAAAAGATATCATTATTCGGACGTTCGGTCAATTAATTTGTATAACATATTTAAAAACGCTGAATTGTTCTATATAAACACGTATAATAAAAATTAAATCATTAAAATAAATTAGAAATCAGGAGGACCTATGAGCAGACCAACAGGCGTAAACAGTGCAGATACAAAACAATTCATTGTGGAGGTCGCTACGAAATTATTTGAACGCAAAGGATACAGTGCTACTTCCATGGGGGACATTAAGAACGAAACCCGTTACAGCAAAGGTACAATTTATTATCACTTTAAGAACAAGGAAGAATTATACTTGTACTGCATTAAACAGGTATCAGACGAATTTATAAACAGTTGGAACACTAAATCAAGCATCGGCCAATCAGCTGAAGAACAATTATATATATGGTCAGAATTGAATCACGTCATGCAGGAAAAACCGATTATGAATACAATTTATGAATATTTTGTATCAACTGATCAAGACAGTTATGAGATTGTAACTGAACTGTATGAACCGGAATTTGAAATTGTGCAGGAAATTTTAGAAAAAGGTGTGACGCAGGGAGAATTTAAAAAAGGACTGAATATTTATGAGATATCCGTACTGTTATATAATTTCATTTCTTCTCTCGAAAACTTGGAACTATTCGGCTATCGTCAGAGGCAGGAACAGAAAAATCTGTACAAACATGCAATTGACTTAATTCTGCCGGGATTAAAATAAAAAAAGCACTTCCCAATCTTTGGGAAGTGCTTTTCAATATATGATGATATATTCCAATAAACTACCATTTATTATACCTTTTGCAGGATTGAAATTAATCCTATTTGTCATTTTTAACGATAAATTGCATATATTTTAAGTATTATTCTGCATAACCAACTTTAAAACCCAGCTGCCTTTATGAAAAGATAAGCTAAGCTAAGCTATTTAACTATAGTGCAAGTTATCGCCTAAATCAGTGCAAAATAAGTCCTAAAGTTACAGGTAAGAGAGAAAGAGCAGCGAATCTACTGCTCTTTTTGTACGTTGTGAAATCATTCATCTAACTCCGCATAAACAAAGCTTCCTCCACCTTGCCATTCTACTTTTTTAGAGATACCGTTCACCTTGAATTACCTTTTTAATCTTTCAATTGATATATTATGTATGTAATCCCACTAGCGTTGCATAAAAAAATAAATATAAAAGCAAGTAATATGATTCTAAAATTTCAATTTATTATTATAATTTTCAGATATTAATCCTGTTTTATTTAAGAAAAAAAGGCAGTAGGTGCGAAAAGTAGCCCTTCATCTATTTTCGGAATTTTATATACTTTTAAATAATTGGGTTGTTTGTTAAATTATCTAAATGCCCAGCTTCTCCTGTTTCGTATTGTTCTAAGGTTTCTTCAAATATTCGCTCGTGTTTCAGCCTTCGTCGTCCTTTAGATGTACGTTCTGGTTCCTTGAATACGTTGGAAATAAACTGTTCCATGGATTTCGTCCAATAAACACGAATCCAGTTCAACATTTCCAAAAGGGTTCCCCGGTAGCCTAAGTTGATTTTCATTAACAGGGTCAGGCAGAAGGTAATCATCGCTAGAAAAAGTTGATTATATACGGCATTTTAACTTGTTTCATACATTTTTTTAATGACTAAATGCTGCTTGACCCACTTGAAAAATAATTCAATCTGCCACCTGTTACGGTATAGATCACTGATTTCCTGTGCATTTACTTTGGCATTATTACAAATAATTCGAATCTCATTCCCTTTATTGTCTACCGTTTCTACCAATTGGACGGGATGCTTTATCTTTCCAATCTTAACAACGGCATGACGGGTAATCGGAGAAAGAGGAAGCAACGGGTAATTCCTCGATCACTTTAACAACGGTATTTGTTTTTATGCGTGTCACAAACCGAATGCCCTTCTGCACAATAGACATCAAACGTAGTAAAGTTAAAATATCCTCGGTCAAATACATGAAGCACCTTTTTATACGGTACAATCAATGCGTCCAGCTGTGTTTCATCTGCCGGTCTTGCAGGGGTAACAATGACTTCATTTGGATAGGAAATCCCATCGCAAAAGACAATAGAGGTGTGCAGCTTTACCTCGGATTTGGTCTCCCGAAAATCCGCCCATTCGTATTGGCTCAAGCAAATGGAAATGGTGGATGAATCGATCAAATGCAGTTCTCCAAGTGCTTTATCAGCCTTTTGAGGCCCGAGCAGCTGGTGTATTTGTTGAATCAAATGATGCAGAATATCCTGGAAAATGGCAGGCGGCATTTCTCGGTTCTTTCGGGAGAGTTGCGATTTACTAATACTTTCTAAGCCTTTTAACCTTTGAACAGTTTTCTTACGTGTAATCGTATCACTTATCCGCTGGAGATTCCCCAACTGTTTCAACTGTGCATAAATAAATGCGTTCACAAATGTAAGTGCATCAAACTTTTTGACATATTTATCAATTTCCGTGTTATCAATCATTTTTTGAATAACTTTTGAATCTAATGGATGTAGATATTCCTTGTACCGTTTTTATGGTACGATTGTCCATGATTACTCCTTATAATTTAGGATTTGGACAGGACTACCATTCCCTTATTATAAGGTTTTTTATGGATTTCTTAGTAATAATTTCCATTATTCATAATATTGACATAAATATTTTTCTTGACTTTTGGTTGAAAATTTTATGCAACGCTAGTGGAATAACTTAGAAGCGATGGAAAGAGGATAACCATTCACAAGTGACTTATGATTGATTTCATCCAACAGGATATCTGAAGAAAACATCCCGACTAATAAGTACCAGCCGTATCCTAAAGCGAATAAAAAGAGGATGATATAAGTTGGAAAATTAGAGTTTTGAACCAGCAATCTTTCATCTTGAGCCTGGATTTCCCGTAAAAAGTGCATAATCTAACTGGTTTTGCCGATATGTAGGGATGAATTGGGCTACATCCTTGAACCCGTCCATAAGATACGCTTCATTCCTTACTTCTGTAAGGTCAATGGCATCCTGTATATATGTTTCCTTGTCCTCCATCACAAGGCCTAAAGTTCTGTTGGCTAAGTTACTTGATTGACTTATTAAATTTCGATACAGCGGTGATGCTACCTCTGAATCCGTAGCATCTACATTCCTGAACTGATCTAAAGCAGAATTTAATGCCACAACTTCAGCAGCAGTACCTGGTTCAAGCTCTCTAAACTGGCTGTTTTCCAAGTAAACAAAAGAACCAATGATGAAAAGAATTAAAATGACCATAATGGACCTGAATTTTATATTCTTTCGTTCCACTAAAAAAAGGACTTTCATTAACCTGAACATTTCTACCCTCCCCACAGGTAACATGTATTGTAAAATTTCTGACCTTTCATACCTTTTTTATTGTAACATTAATTGTAAGCGATTTCATTAAAGGTTATAAAATTACAAATTTTTTCTTATAGGAACATTTTGCGTCCTTCAGTGGCAGAAAAGAGAATAAAACAATTCACATGGGGGTTATGGCGAGGTGTGCTGTCCCCCTGAATCACGATTGTGGGAGGGGAGAGTAACCCTTGCGATATCGGGAGCTTGTAATTACTTGGCCCACGAAAAATTAAGGCAATAACTCTCCTGGAGGAAATATATAAGTATCCAAAACCTTTCATTAAATGAAGTTTCACTTTATGAAAGGTAAAAACGCTTTAATCGGCATGTGTTGTCTCTTGCAGAACAGCTGGTTATAATAGCATGTAAATATTATATGCGGTTATGCTTAGGAATCTAATCTATGCAGAATGAAAGGATAATTACAAAAAATCAACGTGGCACGCATTATAATATTGCTTTTGTGCCACGTTGATTGATTTTATGATTCAGCTTTACTTATAAAGGCCCTGTGTAGTTGTCAAATAGACCAAGCTTGTCTACCATCATACCAGACCATGATGCAGGTGTGTCATTAGGCAGATGTTGAGCTTGCACATCATTTGCCCCGGTGAGAACTCCAACACTACTGAATGCAACAACAAAAGCACCTATCATTACAAAATTTCTAATCTTTTTCACAAAAACACCTCCTAAAAAATGATTTACTAAATTGTAACAAAAATGACTATTTTTAGTAAATGCATATTTGTTAATGGTTCGATATGCTCTTTTGAGAGATAAGGTGATTCAACTGAAACATTGTATTAAAAAATAACTGCATGGATACAATAGTTACCTGTAAGTAACCTGCGCAACTAAAAGTGCGTACTTCCCAGTTTTGGGAATGTTTGATATCATAAATGTAGATTAATGAAGGAGGACTAGAAAATGACAAAACGAGTTGCAGTAATTGTTACAGATATGGTGGAAGAAATAGAACTAACAGACCCTGCAAAAGCTTATAAGGATGCTGGCCATTCAGTAGAAATCATTAGCGATGAAGCTGGGAAAGTAATTAAAGGAAAGAATGGAGAAGAAATAAAAGCTGATAAAGGAATTGAAGAAGTGAATGCAAGCGACTATGATGCATTATTGGTTCCTGGTGGATTTTCTCCAGACTTACTCCGTATTAATCCCAAAAATGGTGACTTCGCAAAAGCATTTATCGAAGCGGATAAGCCCGTATTTGCAATTTGTCACGGTCCCCAGTTTTTAGTGGAAACAGATCTATTAAAAGGCAGAGAATTAACAAGCTTTGTTTCTGTTAGAAAAGACTTAGAGAATGCAGGAGCAACTGTAAAAGATGAAGAAGTTGTCGTTGACCAGAATCTCGTTACCAGCCGTACTCCTGATGATCTGCCAGCCTTTAACAGAGAGGCATTAAAGCTATTAAATAATTAATTTAAAAAATGACGGTCAGATTGAGAATCTGGCCGTTTTATTATTTTTCAATATAAATTCAACTGATAACCCCCTCCTTTTTTAATTGCTCTATACGATTTTTCCCCCACTCATACATCATCTCAATGATGGGTAATAAGGTGTATCCCAACTCTGTCATGGAATACTCTACCTTAGGCGGGCTCTCTGGATACACTTTGCGGCTAATCACGCCGTCCTCTATTAATTCTTTTAACTGATTGGAGAGCGTCTTATGAGAAATATTTTTAAAAAGTCGTTGCATATCGTTAAAACGGTGAGGGCCTTCTACGCCTAAATGCCATAAAATAACGACCTTCCATTTACCGCTAAAAATAGAAAGTGTCATTTCCTTTTCACAATGATAATCCCCGTTCTGCAATTTCTCTTGTATTTCTTCCCGTAATGTATTGCACACAAGTATCAACGCTCCTTCTGCTCTTGCCTATTTTATTACGTTAAGAATAATCCTGAATCAATTCCGCTTTTCTGTCCAGTAATATGACTCTGAATCAAAGTGTGTCGGGCTTTTTGGTTATCTTCTTTATGGAGCCGGGATCCGAAAGTAGATTACATATATGCATACTGCACGCTGTCTCAAATAGTTGTTCTTGACTTTCAAGCTTTTACGAATTATTATCAAACAACATGATATCTTCATTTTAAAGGTTTTATACACATGCACATACTTATTGCGTCATTGGTTGATGTTTTGTTGCCTATTACATGAAGAATGTCCCTGTGGGAATAAAACAGAGGCAGAAAGTGTGCCGGTACTCTAAAAACCTTTTTCGTTAAAAGAAAGAGGATTTAAAAGCGCAACATTTCAAAAGCTTGAATTCTCAGAAAAGGCATCCATTGATCTATAAAGCAAATTAGATACAGAGGCTGTTATCGTTTTTGTAAAAGGTGCTCCAGATAGTATAAATATTGAAACATACTAGAATCCTAGTCCACTGATGGTGCTAGGATTTTTGGTGAGGAAAAACAGGAATTTCTGTATAACTCATTCCGTTTAAGGATGGTATATGTACTTGTTTTAAGAAAAAATGAAGAGAGAGCATTTTTAAAGCATCGTTTGGGTAAATACAAACAAGGCAGATTATACGAAAACAATGCAGAAAAAAATGCCTTTATGATAAAACAACTGTCCTTGTTAATTCGAAAGTCTAGGAGGGATACTATGGGAAATAATAATAACACTGAACAATCACATCAATTGAACAACACGCAAAAGGAAGCTGAGAGGCAGTTTCTCCTACCTTCACAAGTTATGCGATCGTTCGCTGAAAAAGGAGGAGAGCACCTTGATAAAAATATTCCCTCGCAATTGATTCTTTCTTTAACAGCCGGATCATTCATGACTTTTGGGGCTGTTTTTTCCGTATTACTTGCTATCGGTATTGATCCTCAAGCACTGACATACCTACTGGAGGGATTTGGATTTACTGCGGGTTACCTGATGGTATTTATGTCAGGATCAGTTCTATTTACCGAAGTGAATGTGCTGCTTCCGACATATTATTTGCAAAAATCGTATTGGATGAAAAATAAATTCCTCAAATTCTGGGCAGCCACCTATATCGGTAATATTGCAGGTGCATTATTTGTTGCTTTATTAATAATAGGTTCAAGTTCCATGTTACCTGAGTTCACGACAGAGCTTGAAAGTCTTCTGGGACAAAAAATGCAATTTGCTGAACGAGGCTGGGTCGGATGGTTTCAAGTCGTATTGTCGGGTATTATCGCCAATTGGCTCATCGGCATGGCTGCCTTTCTAACAACAGCTGCCAGGGATGTAACCGGAAAAATTTTGGGAACCGCACTGCCTGTCATTCTCTTTGTTGCAGGTAACTTTCAGCACAGCGCTGCCAATATGGGCTATTTCAGCCTGGGTTTGTTTACTTCTGATAACTATGCATGGTATGAATATTTTTTCCTTAACCTGATTCCCGCAAGTATCGGCAATATAATTGGCGGAGCTATCTTTATCGCGTTGGTCTTTTCCTACGCATTTCGAAAAGAGCTTCGAAGTTAAGGTTGGTTTGTGTGCCGTAACGGAGGATTATTGTACATTACAATTAAATCATAAAGACCTTTGGAAGAAATTAAAAAGCAATCCACTATCACTAAAATAGCGGATTGCTTTTCTTAGTTGTCCCGTCTACGCATTTTTTTCCTTCAATCTCCCTGGAAGTTTAAACGCCAGGGCAACAACAAATATACAGAAGACAAAACAGATAATCGCAACAAGATGCAAATGCTCGGTATCTAAATGACGATTAAACGTTAAACCAAGCAAGCTGGACGATAATATGGAACCGAGATAGCGGCTGGTTTGAAATAAACCTGAGGCTGAACCGGTATCCTCAGCGTCTACATGTTCATAAAGTGCAGTCTGTGAAGAAATATTATTAAATCCATTACTCATGCCAAGCACAGCCATAATAATGATAAACCAAATTAAAGGGGAGGCTTCATTGTACGTCAATAGCAGACCAGTACCAACTAAAAGTAAAGATGCACCGATGACCATCGGCAGTTTTGAACCATATTTGTCAATCAGACGGCCTGCTAACGGCGCAACAATCACTCCAAATCCAGCCAACGACAGCATGATAAGTCCGGTATGCTGTTCATTGTAATCACGAACTTGCTGCAAATACGTCGGGAATCCAAAAAAGAAACAATAATGAATCAAGTTAATACTCATGAATTGTAAATAGATAAAAGAAACATACCGGTTTTTCGTTAGTCCTTTCACATCGATGAAAGGCTCCTCCTGCCTACGCTCGAAAAAGTAAAAGCCAACAGCAGCTGCTACAAAGAGCAGTAACGCCCACCAGCGTATATTCTGATCAAGCGATAGCAGGAACAGTATTAAACCTACAATGGCAATAATAAAAAGGGCAATCCCACTGAAATCAATCCGTTTCGCCTCAAATTTTCCTTGTTCTGTATTTGGTAAAATAAAAATAGCCAGCAAAAACGATACAATAATAAACGGAAAATTAACAAGAAAAATGGAATGCCAATCCCAAGACGCCACTAAAAATCCGCCAATAGATGGTCCGAAAGCAGCAGAGGTGGAAGCGAAGACGGATAATACAGCCAACGCTTTCCCCTGACCTTCCGTAATATGTGTCCGCACCATACTCATGCCGCTGGGAAATAAAGTTGAGCTGCCAATCGCCTGCAATGCACGACATCCTAGAAGAAATGGATAGTTTGGTGAAAAGGGAGCTAATATCGATGCAGCTGCGACGATAATAAGCCCTGCTATAAACAATTTTTTCGGGCCAAACATATCACTTAATTTTCCCATTACAGGCTGTCCGGCAGCGCTTGCAAGGTAAAAGATCGAAATGAGCCAGGAAGCATCTGCAAAGGTTAATGCAAATTCATTTTGCAGCCTCGTTAATGCCACGGAAATCATGGATGAATTTAATGGGTTGAGTAATGTGCCAAGCCCTATGGTTATAACAAGCAGCCATGGCTTGCGTATGTTTTCTTTCATTGTGTTCATCACCTTAGGTATGTAAATTAAAATCATATATTTATTGCAAAGAACAACTCGTCACAAAAAGATGAAGTAACTTATATAACATCTGGTTGCTTAAGTGTTTATCTGATTATTTTAGTCCTTTTTTGTGTTTAATGCAAAATGAGCTGTAATGACTGAATACATAAAAAGTAACTTTTCTGTGAAAGAGTGCACTTTATATACGCTTAACAGAAATAGCGGAAAAGAATGAGGGAGATGTGTGTAATCACTTCCGAAAAAAGATTACGCTCCAAAGGCAGGACCGGCAGAAAGAGAAAATAAAAAGTTAATATCGTCGTCGATTAGGAATCAAGTTTAAACGTGTTAGTATTCAACTTACAGAAATAGACCCAGTATGTAAGATAAATCTAGAAATAAAGGTTGTTTATTATTCATATAGTGATTGAGTGTTTTATTCTAAACCTATTTTCATTATTACCCTTGTAGGAGAAAAGATGTAGAAATTACTCTAAAAAAACGTATCTATGCACCTTGAGCTATTTTGTATTGCGTTTTAATTATTCTATAACTGATTCCCTATGTTGATTCAAATCTCAAAAGCAATTAATCAAAATGAGGTTATCGAATTAAAATAAATATCTTTGTCTCATTGTGGGACATTTTTGGTGTTTCATATTGATACTGAAACAAATAAAGAATAGTTAATGCTTTAAATCATGCTTTTCCTTTTTTGGCATTAAATTTGCAAGTGAATGCATAAGAGGAGGGGAGTAGTATAATTAGCGAAAATATTATGCAGGCAGTAGGTATTATATTGAATAACAAGGAGGTTTAGTATGGAGATTACAGTCTGGGATTTGGTCATGGACATAGGACTAGTATCATTATTGTTACTTATTGGAATCATTTTAAGAGCAAAGATTAGTTTTTTACAAAGGATATTTATGCCGGCTAGTTTCATTGCGGGAATTCTTGGTCTTGCTTTGGGCCCAAATGGGATAGATGTTATTCCATTTTCTGCACTTTTTGAAAGTTATCCAGGTGTTCTGCTTGCAGTTGTCTTTGGTGCAATTCCTTTGGGAGCAGCTAAATTTAATTTCAAAAAAGCATCAAAACGTATAAGAAATATGTGGATATATTCCGTATTCTTCTTTTTGCTTTTATATGGTGTAGGTGTGCTGATTTCTGAAATGGTTTTCACACCATTTTTTAATATACCAGTAGGTTTTGGATTAATATTAGGAGCTGGTTTTATAGGTGGACATGGATCGGCTGCAGCGATAGGACAATCATTTGAAGCATTAGGATGGCATGAAGCAACAACCCTTGGATATACTTCGGCAACTGTTGGAATGTTAGTAGCTATTGTAGGTGGGATGCTGATTATTAAAAAGGGTTCACAAAAGAAAGAAACATCCTTCATTTCACGTTTTGACGAGTTGCCTAAAGAATTGCGAACAGGTTTAGTACCAACGAATGCTCGTAAATCAATGGGAAACATCACCTTCTCTCCGAATTCTGTAGACCCGTTATTTGTACATTTAGCATTTATGGGGCTTATAGTGATGCTAGCTTATTTTCTACAACAAGGTTTAGAAAGTTTAATGCCAAACATTAATCTTCCTTTATTCAGTTTCGCTATACTAATCGCTATTGCATTACAAGCTGTATTAAGAATCACAAAAGGAGACCAATATGTGGATAAAAATATCATTGATAGAATTAGCGGGACAGGGGCAGATTTAATCGTGGTTTTTGGTATAGCTTCTATTAATATATCTGTCGTACTAGATTATGCGGTTCCGTTAATTATACTATTTATTATCGGTGTTGTTATTGCCTATATTACTTTTCGTATTTTGGCGCCTAAAATGTTTCATCAACATTGGTTTGAGAATGGTATTTTTGGTTGGGGATGGACCACGGGCACTTTAGCAATGGGGATTGCTTTATTGAGAATAGTCGATCCTGAATTAAAAAGTACGGCTCTTGAAGATTACGGTATAGCTTATTTAGGATTAATTCCTTTTGAAATATTTACGTTAACTTTTGCCCCAATGATTCTTATGGCAGGGTTTGGCTGGACCTATATTTTACTTGCTTTGGTAATAAATGTTTCATTGATCATGATTGCAGTAAAACGAGGTTGGCTTGTTAAGAAAAAGGTTGTTTAACTTTTAAAAAGGAAAAAGGTGAAAATGATGAGAACAGAAAAAGATTCTTTAGGTACGCTTCAAATAGAAGATAGTGTTTATTATGGAATACAAACCAAAAGGGCAACATTAAATTGCCCTGTATCAGATGAAAAATTGAATAAATTACCCTTATTTATTCAGCAGATGGTGATGATAAAAAAATCTGCATCTATTGCAAATAATCAAATTGGAGTACTGTCAAAAGAAATTTGTGATGCTATATGTATGGCATGTGACGAAATAATCAACGAAGAAATATATGATCAATTTCCAGTTGATCTATTTCAAGGAGCAGGCGGTACTTCATTTAATATGAATATTAATGAAGTCATTGCCAATAGAGCGAATGAAATTCTTACTGGAAATAAAGGTTATGAAAAAGTGCATCCTAATAATCATGTAAACCTTGGACAATCAACGAATGATGTCTTACCAAGTGCAATGAATATGGCCTTTTATCATTACTTCCAAGAATTAAGTGATGTACTTAGAAAATTGGAAAATGTATTAAAGGAAAAATCTGAAGAGTTTCAACATGTTGTAAAGCTGGGACGTACTTGTTTACAAGATGCGGTACCAATCACGTTAGGACAAGAATTTAGTGGGTATCGGTCTTTTATCCAGAGACAAATAGAAGAAATAGAAATAACCCAAGAAAAATGTCTTCCTCTTATTTTAGGGGGAACAGCTATTGGCACTGAACTTGGAACGTACAAAGGGTATTTGGAGAATGTCTATAAAAATTTAAGAGAAATATCCGATATTCCGGTAGTAAAAAAGGAGAATTTTTTTGATGGTTTCCAAAATACAGACACGTATGTACAATTTTCATCTACATTAAAATCTCTAGCCACTGGTCTTTCTAAAATGGCAAATGATTTTCGTATCATGTCTTCTGGACCTCGAGCTGGATTTGGTGAAATAAAAATTCCTGCTGTTCAACCCGGTTCTTCTATCATGCCAGGAAAAGTAAACCCTGTCATGCCTGAAATGATGATTCAAATCTGTTATCAAGTTTATGGAAATGATTATGGGATTACAATAGCAGCCGATAAAGGAGAATTAGATATAAATGTATGGGTTACCTATATGTTGAAAAATTTGACGGAATCATTTGATTTATTAATTAATGGAATTGAGTTGTTCAGTGAAAAATGCGTAAGCAAGATTGAAGCAAATAACGAAATTTGTCAGCAATATGCGGAGGAATCCTTGGCTAACTCGACAATAATTTCTGCTAAGTTTGGATACGAATCTGCAACGGAGGTATCTAAGGAAGCTTATAAAAGAGATATGACGATTCAAGATATAGTTGTAGAAAAAGGACTGCTTAATGAAAAACAAGCAAAAGATTTATTAAATCCAATAAAACTAGCTGATCCATCGCAAAATGTATCTTTAGTAGAAATTAACAAAAAGAATAGATAGTTAATACAATCGATCTAATGCTAGTAATAATTAGTTAAGGTTGAATAATAACGAAAGTAAGAAAAAGAATAATTACGTTCATAGGATAAACCGAGCTCATTGAAACGCTGATAAAGGAAAGTCAAATGAGAATTCGGTTTTTTTCCTCTCACGAAAATTTTTTCAATAATGATGTAAGCCTTTTATTTTACTTGACAAGAATGCTTGTTTCTGAGAATTATATATATAAGTTAATTCCTTAAAAACAGATAAATCAAATTATTCAAAAAGGAAGGGATTAAGTGGATATTCTCAAGGATATAGCAGAACACGTGCAACATATGGCTGAGATAATTAGTGAAACTTTTTCTATGGATGTAGAAATTGTGGATAGTAACTTTGTTAGGATAGGTGCTGCAGGAGTCGTTGGGAAAAAAATAAATCAGGCAGTTAGTTTTGGGACGACTACTCGAGAAGTCCTGGATGACCCTAAGATTATCGTGGTAGAAAGTAAAAGCAATCATTTTTGCTCCATATGTCCTGGACGGAAAAAGTGTCCGTACTATGGAGGAATAGTTGCTCCAGTGCTTTATAATAATGAAGCGATTGGAGTAATAAATATTTTAGGGTATTACAAAGAAGACATGGAAAAGTTAATTAATAATCAACATCGGCTTTTTAATTTTATAGAAAAGATAACAAACATGATTTCTTTAAAAATAAAGGAAATAGAAACAAAACTGATTTGTCAAAAAGTACAAGACGATTTGCCTTATGGTCTCATTATGATAAATCATAATGGGATTGTTCAAAGTACGAATAACGAAGCAAATTATCTCCTTGCTAGGGGAAAGAACCTTTTAGGGAAGCATATAAATGAAGTGTTAGGGAGAGATATCAACTTATTTGAAAACATGGAGCAGTCAATAGAAATCAAAATAACTAATTCTAAAGATAGATGGAATAAGAATGATAACGTTGATATTCATGTAGAGGCCGTCAATCAAAAAAACAATTTATTGGGATTTCTAATTACGATCAATAAGAAGAAAAATAATAAAGAAGAAAAAATAGAAGTTGGAAATGAAACGCGTTTTTTAGAGCGAATTATTGGAGAAAGCTCTGCCATTAAGGAGATGAAGCAAAAAACAGCGCGTTTTGCTAAAAGCAGTTCGACAATCATTCTCGAAGGAGAAAGTGGAACAGGAAAAGAATTATTTGCAGAAGCTATACATTATAACAGTAATCGCTCAACGAAACCTTTTATCCCCATAAATGCTTCAGCTATACCAGAAAGTTTAGTAGAGAGTGAGTTATTTGGCTATGAGAAAAATACTTTTACAGGTGCGGATAGAGATGGAAAGATAGGGATTTTTGAGGCTGCTAATGGTGGGACAATCTTTATAGATGAAATTGCAACAATACCATTTTATCTTCAAAGAAAATTATTGAGGTTTCTAGAAAATAAGGAAGTTTTTCGAATTGGAAGTACTAAACCAAGAAAATTAGATGTTCGAATTGTAACAGCTACCAATGAAGATCTTAAAGAATTAGTTAAAGAGGGGAAGTTTCGTAAAGATTTATATTATAGGTTGAATGTGCTTTCTCTACGAATTCCTCCTTTGCGAGAAAGAGGACACGATATATTAATACTTGCTGATTATTTTCTTCATAAGTTTTGCTTAGAGCTAAAAAAGGAAAATGTATTTATTTCAAAGCATACGAAAAACTTATTACTTAATCATGTATGGGAAGGAAATATAAGAGAACTTAAAAATGTAATGGAATTTGCAGTTCATGATCTTAAAGATAATAGGAAAGAAATCAAAACGGAAAATCTCCCTAGTTATCTTATGGAGGATTTGGTAACAAACCAATCATTTATAAATAATGAGGATGAAAAAAATGTAGCAAGTATTAAACAATATGAAAAAAATATATTAAACAATTTAATAAACGAGGTAGGAGCAGGGAAAGAAACCATGAGTAATGTTGCTAAAACCCTTGGAATAAGTAGATCAACCCTTTATCGAAAAATAAAAAGTTATAATTTAAAAGCGTAGTGCAATGATATTGTTAATAAGATAGTAATAAAATACTTTGTTGCTGTATTCCAATGTGATGACATGATATTTAAAATAAAAATGAGTAAAAGGATTTTGGCTATGAGAATGTCATACCAAAATCCTTTTTATACTTTAGAAAATAGAAGAGCCCTGACTTGTATACATCAAAACACACCCTGCACTAAAAACATATAAAACACCGTCCCGCCTGCGATCGATAGCAGCATGCTTCGTTTCCAGTAATGCAGAGCGATAATCAATCCAACTGCAAGAAGTTCTGGCAGGAAACCTTCTAAGGACGTAAGACTGACTCCTTTTAACGAATAAACAACCAATAGGCCAAATACAGCCGGCGGCAAGACATATCCTAAGTATTTAATATATTTTGGCGTAGGTTTATCTGGTTTAAATATCATAAAGGGCAAGAATCTGGTCAATAGGGTGCCAATAACTACAGAGGCAATTATAATGATTTGCTGCGTGATGGTCATCATTAGGAAATCACCTCATTTTTTGTGATGAATTTTTTAATTAGAGTCAGAAAGATTAAGATAATAAGCATAGCAGGAATAATAAAGTGTTCTGTACCAAATACAATGAGGCACAAAACAGAAGCGGCTATTCCTATAAGAGAGCTGATATGATTACGCTCCTTCATCCATTGGTCCAAAAAGATAACGACAAACAGAGCTGTCATAACAAATTCTAGGCCATCTGTATTAAACGTAATCATCGAACCAAAAAGACTTCCAATCGTTGCACCGCTGACCCAATAGATTTGATTTAATAAGGTTACATAAAACATAAACCAGCCATTATTTATACTGGCAGGGGTGCGGGCTGTACTGTTAATGACAAATGACTCGTCACACATTCCGTAGATCAGATAAGCTTTTTTCTTCCCGGTACCTTTGAATTTATCCAGCATGGAGATACCATAGAAAAGGTGCCTTGCATTGATCATTAATGTTAATAAAAATGCGCTTAACGGGTTAAATGCACCTAATAATAAGCTCCCAGCTACAAACTCCATCGAGCCCGCAAAGATAAGTATACTCATTAAGATGGCATAGATTGGTTGAAACCCTAGGGAATGCATGTACACGCCGTAAGCAATACCTAAAAAAGTGAAACCAGCCAGTATTGGTAGTGTTTTCGGAAAGGCATGTTTTAATGTTGAAATATGATCATCTAAAGACATTTTTGTTCACTCGCTTTCAAACAACAGAAAATAATTCATGTAGCATAATAGATTAGTACAAGAAGATGAAGTACTTCGTCACCGATATTTCTATAAATATGCGTTTGATTTCCATCAAATATAATTGCTTCATCTTTAGCTACTGTTTCAACAGTGCCGTCAATATCCATCTCTAATTGACCTTCTTTTACAAATACATGTTCTTCTACACCAGGGTTGTGTGGAGACGATTTTTGCTCATTTTTGGGGTCCAGTTCGACTGTAAACACCTCAAATTGTTTTTCAGGCGAAAAAGGTACCATAATATGTACGCGATAATGATTTTCTTCTTCTGTAACCAAATGTTTGTTTTGCTTTTTTATTACTCTGATCGGGCTTGTTTGCTGACTGATCAGAGACGAGAAGGACACTTTAAGACCGTTAGCGATTTTCCAGAGTGTTGTTACAGTCGGGACAGAGTCACCTCTTTCTATTTGTGCAAGCATGGCTTTACTTACTTCCGTGATTTTCGCAGTTTTATCTAAACTTAAACCACGTTCTTTACGAATCGATTGCAGATTTTCACCAATGAAATCTGTGATTTCTTTCACTAGTTTCCCTCCCTTTATGAATCGCTACCATTTTCTAATGAAATTTATATTCATATAATATAACATATTTATGTATGTTATAACATACATAAATTTATATAGTAGTTAATAGCTTTTTGGAAGTACTAATACGTTAAACTATCTCCTCTCTAAATTCTTTCCTTGTCTTAGGTAATAAGTTACCTTCATTTTAATTTCAAATTAGGCGTAGTTTTGAGTTCATATAACAATACTTTTAATCACTAATTAAATAGTGATTTTTTTACTTTCTATGAATTTTGCTGTTCATAATTCTCGAAATATACTATTTACTTTTTTGAAAATAGTGTTATTATAAACACAAGCAAAAAAAATCAATCATAAAACCACATTAACAAAAATAAAACAAAAAAGGAGGTGTACTTTTAGAAATGTAAGCGGTTAAAGTTATGTGAGAAAATTATGTAGGTTTATAGATTGAGAACTCGAAAATAAGGAAAAACATATCATTTTCTATGTAAAACTTAAAAAATGATATTCCGGTAATAAACATTTTTGATTTATCGAAAAACATTTAGAGAATGAAATCAAACAAGGGGAGAGGGTGTATAACTTGCAATCTTTTCTAGATTCTTTAGCAAATATTATGGATGCATTTGGAGCTTCAATTGTTGTGCCGGTTGTACTCTTTATCATTTGTATAATAATGAGAGTATCCACCAAAAGAGCATTTCAATCAGCTTTAAATGCCGGTATCGGCTTAACTGGTTTTAATTTACTAATTGGAGCGTATACACCAATAGTTACACCAGTAGTAGAAAGAATGGTGGAGTCGACCGGACTGAATTTAAGGATTCTTGATATAGGGTGGCAGGCAACTAGTGTGGTTGCATATTCAACACAAGTCGGAATGATTTTTTTAGGCTTAGGTTTATTACTACAAATTATTTTGTTTTTAACAAAATTTACAAACATATTTATGCCGTCTGATTTATGGAATAATTATTCCTTTATGTTATGGGGTTCTATGCTATATATAGCAACAGGGAATGTGTTCTTAGCAATTGGATTAATGGTGCTATCCAATTTATATTCATTAGTTTTCTCTGAAGTTGCTGCAAAGCGATGGTCAACATATTATGGTTATCCACGAGCAACTATAACAGCGCCACATCACATATGTTCAGTACCTTTAGCTGTTGGCATGGATTGGATACTTAATAAGTTAGGCGCGAATAAAGTTAAATGGAATCCAGAGACGCTGCAAAATAGATTAGGGTTTTTAGGTGAGCCTACTACGCTAGGACTTATAGTAGGTATCGGCTTAGGAATGGTCGGTAATTTTATGAGATTAGATACGCTTGCAGGATGGGGAGAAATAGCAATAGTTGGTATTTCTACAGCAGCTGTAATGGCCATTTTTCCAAAAATCGCAGGGATTTTCGCATCAGCATTTACAGCAATTACTGACTCTAGTAAAAAAACTGCAAAATCTGGTGGCAAAGACAGAGGGGAATGGTACCTAGCTATTAATGATGCAGCTGGTTATGGAGAGTCCGCAACTTTACTAACTGGGATATTACTGATTCCAATAACACTTGTTTTAGCATTTGTTTTACCAGGAAACGAAACATTACCAATGGTCGATCTAATTGCCATACCGTATATGATCGAAGTAATCATTGCAGTATCTAATGGAAATATATTTAAAACATTAATTTCTGGCTCTATTTGGATTGCAGGTGGACTATACATGATTACGGCAGTGTCCGAAATATTTACTGAAGTTGCTATAGATGTAGGGGTATCGATACCTGCAGAAGCACTATTAATTGCTAGTTTTGCTGTAATGACAAACCATATTATGGGCGGGTTATTTCTAATATTTATGACTCAAAATCCATTATGGATTGGCTTAAGTGTTGTAGTTTATATTATTTTATACTTGTTTGTCCGTATTAAGCGTGATGCAATCCATGATTATTTGGAGAAACAAGCACTTGGAGATCAATATGAATCAAACCAGTCTGTAGTTCCATGATTTGAAAATTAACTAATTTTTCATACAAGTTAAATCTCTATCTCTATTGAAAGAGGGGTGAAAAGTATGGGGACTGGAATTATTGTTAGAAGAATTAATGGTAATAATGCGTTTCGTCACCTGATACTTCTAATAAAAGGGACTACCGTATTGTATTTGTTATTTATCATTAATAATATTTTCATGATGGAAATGGTTAATACATCTGAAGTTATACGGGTAACTGCTATTTACTTCATACTACAATTGGTATTTGTTTTTGCGTATGTGAAAAATAGAAAATCTAATCGTTTAGAAGGAAAAACATTATTTAAAGAGTTAAATAAAAATTATGATGTAAATAGTTATGAAGAGATTAAACAATTAGATAAAAGATTAGCAAAGCAATTGCGAACCAAAAAGAAGTTTGTTACCCACAAAGGCCAAATTGCAGCCACTGATGATTTTATGTTAATGGAAATGAAAGACCAGCGCTTCTTTGTATGGCCAACAGCCGGTCTAAAAGAAATATCTGTAAGACCTAGCCAAGGTGAACAGAAGGAATACGGAGAATATGCAATCTATTTTCATTACAATGATTGTGAAAGAGCATTTGGATATAGCAGCTATGAAAAGACTCTAAAACTTGCGAAAAAGTATGCAGACGCATATGCAGTAAAGTTAAAAGAATCTGGGAAGTATTAGAATATGAATGGTTATGATATACAGGAAAAAGTTTTATTTAAATAAAATATCAATTTATGGGAGGTGTTTGTATGAGTGTAATTAAAACAGATAGTTTATTTAAAGAAAATTTAGTTAAAATTAATCAAAACTCTGATTCAAAAAGTGATTTTTTTAAAGAGGTTAGTGTTTGGTTAAATAAACAAGGATATGTAACTGAATCATTCGGCGAAGCTATATATAATCGTGAAATTGAATTTCCAACTGGGCTCCATACAGCAAGTTTTGATGTAGCAATTCCGCATACAGATCCACAATATATTATAGATCCATTTATAGCTGTAGTACGTCCTGATAAGCCTATTGCGTTTAAAGAAATGGGTAATCTGAATAATGAAATAGCTGCACGATTAATATTTGTGATCGGGTTTAAAAAAGGTGAAGATCAGTTGGAAATATTGAAGAGATTAATGGCGATGTTTAATGACCAGGAAGTTATGAATAGGTATATGAGCTTAAATAAGGAAGAGGAAATTTTTAGCGAATTAGTAAATTACTTTAAAAAATAATGTGAAACAATAAAATAGTTAATAATTAAAATGAGAAAAGTCAAAAAATATAATTATATTTATGGAGGAAAAGAAAATGAAAAAAATTAATGTATTGTCTGTATGTGGATCAGGTACGGTTACAAGTTCTATGATTGCTGGGAAAGTAAAAGATATATTAGAGGAAAATGGTTATCAGGCAAAAACAGTAGAAGTGAATCCAGGAGGCGTTGATGGAGAATTAGAAAGCGGGAGTTGGGATGTAATTGTTCATACGAGCCCTTTGAAAAGAGAATATGATATTCCGACCATAAACGCTGTTGGTCTTTTGACAGGCTTTGAAGAAGAGGAATTTATTGAAGAACTCTTAGAAGCTGTAAATAAACTTGAAAAATAGAGTGAACCAAGATATTTAATAGTTACGGCTGCTCTATATAGATAATTTAAGATTCAAATCTATCCTTGATATGATGGGGAGGACTGACATTGTTAAAAGTTGTTGTAGTAGGAGATAGTCTGGTAAGCAGTGATACATTGGAAGATGCAGCTCGACAATTAAATATTGAAGAGCCGTTAGAAGTTAAGAAATTTGAATGGAATTCTAATTTAGAAAAAGATGCGTTTCAGGAAGTAATTCTTAAAATTGAAAAACATGGACCTGAGTCTATGGAAATTCCAGAAGGTATCTTGGAAGAAATAGAAACGGCTGATTATTTATTTGTTCATATTGCTCCCGTTTCCAAAGAAATGATAGATAAGGCAAAGAACTTAAAACTGATAGGTACTTGCCGTGGCGGACTAGAGCATTTAAATATGGAAGAATGCACTAATAAAAAAATTCCTGTCATTCATGTAATACGCAATGCAGAACCTGTAGCAGACTTCGCTTTAGGTTTAATGCTTACAGAAACTAGAAATATAGCGCGAGCCCATCATTATATTAAAGAAGGAAAATGGGTCAAGTCATTTGCAAATGACCCCTATAAAACAACCTTAAGAAACTTGAAAGTCGGATTGCTGGGATTAGGATATATAGGGAAATTAGTAGTGAAACGTTTAAAAGCATTAGGAGTAGAAATTATTGCGTATGACCCTTATGTGGACCGTGAAAAACTAAAACAAGAAGGAATAGATATTGAATTTGTTGAACTTGAAGAATTATTTTCAATATCGGATATTATATCTTTGCACGCAAGGGTAACACCTGAAACAACAAATATTGTAAATAAGAAATTATTTGAATTGATGAAGCCAAGCTCTTATTTAATTAATACAGCTCGGGCAGGGTTAGTTGATAAGAAAGATTTAATTGATGTGCTTAAAAATAAAAAAATTGGGGGAGCGGCATTAGATGTTGTATGGGAAGAGCCAATTGCTGCGGGAGATGAATTATTAGAATTGGAAAATATCACCCTTACACCTCATATAGCTGGTGATACAATTGATGCAATTCCTAGATCACCCTATTTACTACGCGATGTGATAAATGATTATTTAGAAAATAATACTAGTGACATGCTCGTAAATTTAAAGTGAGGTAACTATACCAGATAAGAATGATGAACGTTTTAAAATATGGATATCCAACAACAAATCTTATATTATCCATGCTTAAAAGGAGTATTTAATATGTTATTACAAGAAGAAAGGGAATTGGTAGTTGAATATGGTAAGAAATTAATAACAAGTGGCTTAACAAAAGGTACTGGTGGAAACATAAGTATTTATAATAGAGAAAAAGAATTGATGGCAATTAGCCCAAGTGGTATAGATTATTTTGAAACTACACCTGCTGATGTAGTTATTACCGAATTAAATGGGAAGATAGTTAGTGGTAAAAGAAAACCATCTAGTGAATTAGAGATGCATCGAATTTTTTATGAGAAAAGAGACGATATGAATGCTTTAGTTCACACACATTCTATTTACAGTACTACATTGGCTACACTTAGATGGGATCTGCCAGCATCAAACTATTACGTTGCAATTGCTGGAGGTCATAATGTTAGGTGTGCTAAATATGCATCTTTTGGAACTGTAGAACTAGCAGAAAATGCATTTGAAGCTATGAAAGAAAGATATGCTTGCTTTTTGGCTAATCATGGTTTGATAGCTGGATCAAAGGATGTAGCCAATGCATTTTCTGTTGCCGAGGAAATTGAACGATGTGCGGAATCGTATTATAGAGCAAAATCTATTGGAGAACCTGTTTTGCTTAGTGACGAGGAAATGTGTTTTATGTTAGAAAAATTTAAAACATATGGACAAGTAGATAGAGTGTAAAGAGAATATAAAATAAACGATGTTAATGATTTATAGGGTCTGGAAGGTTAGTTAAAAACGGTAATAATTTACTAAGCTATTAAATGAAGTAAATTATGAAGGTATTTATAACAGAGAATTTTGCACTTGTACCCTTGCTATAATATCTAATTGAATTTTCAATATAGAGCTAGGGTGCAGGTGCTTTTCCGCAATTATTCAACATTTATCAAGTGTTAACAAAATGTAAACAAACAAAAACAACATATTCAAAAACAAACAAAAAGATGATACACTTAATTTAAGGTGGACATACAGGAGGAATTAAATTGGTACAACATCGCTGGGATAAGAGAAAAGAGACATTTATATCAGATTTGGATGAATTAGTGTACCGTTCAAATTTATTAGGACAGGATCGATCAGTGGCAAATTGGGGAGGAGGAAATACCTCTACAAAAACAACAGAGATCGATTTTAAAGGTAACCAAATAGAAGTAATGTGGGTAAAGGGAAGTGGCTCTGATCTTGCGACAATGAAGGATAGAAATTTTACAGGATTAAAGCTGGATGATATTAAGCCACTTATAGAGAGAGAGAATATGTCTGATGAGGAAATGGTAGCGTATTTACAGCATTGCATGATTGATACGAAGCATCCTCGTTCTTCCATAGAAACATTATTGCATGCTTTTTTACCATTTAAGAACGTCGATCATACACATCCTGACGCTATTATTAGTATTGCTTGTGCAGATAATGGAGAAGACATTGCTAAAGAAATTTATGGTGAACGATTTGTTTGGGTACCCTATATTCGACCAGGATTCAAGCTTTCTAAAATGATTGCAGAGGGAGTGGAAAATAATCCAAACGCGGAACTAGTCATTATGGAAAAGCATGGATTAGTTACATGGGGATCTACATCTAAAGAGAGTTATGACAAAACGATTTCTGTTATTCAAGAGGCTGAAGATTATATTGAAACAAAAGCAAAAGGAAAAACGTTATTCAGTGGTCAGAAGTATGAATCACTTAATACAGAGGAAAGAGAAAAAATACTTGCACAAGTGCTACCAGTGATTAGAGGAGAAGTAAGCGAAGATAATAAAATGATTATCACGAATGATTCCAATGACTCTATTTTAGAATTTGTTAATAGTGAAGATGCAAAAGCATTATCTCAAATTGGTGCTGCCTGTCCAGATCATCTTGTTCACACGAAGCGTGTTCCATTATACGTAGATTGGGATCCAGCAACTAAAGATGTTAGCGGTTTAATAGAAAGTATTCATTCTGGCATTTCTAGGTTCAAGGAAAAATATATTGCTTATTTTGAAAGAAACAAATCAAAAGATGATGAAATCGTTGAGGCTGTCCCGCGTGTTTTGCTGATACCTGGAATTGGTATGGTGAATACAGGTAAGAGCTGGGCTGCTGCTAATGTAAGTAAATCACTTTATCATCGAGCTGTTTCTGTTATGAGAGGATCAACAATTCTAGGGAATTTTATCTCACTTAATGAAGCAGAATCTTTTGCTATTGAGTACTGGCCGTTAGAGCTTTATAAATTGAGTCTTGCCCCAAAAGAAGCTGAATTTTCACGGCAGGTAGCGTTTATCACTGGTGGTGCAGGTGGTATTGGAAGTGCAACATGTAAACGATTATTATCAGAAGGTGCACATATAGTTCTAGCAGACATTAATTTGGATGGGGCTCAAGAACTTGCTCAAGAAATTAATGAAAAGTACGGTGAAGATCGAGTTTTAGCAGTTAAGATGGATGTAACGAAGGAAGAAGAAGTAAAATCAGCGATTCAGTCAGCCATTTTGAAGTATGGTGGACTTGATATTATTGTTAATAATGCTGGATTGGCAAGTTCGAGTCCATTTGAAGAAACGACGCTCGATAAATGGGATTTGAATATAAAAGTATTAGTGACAGGATATTTCCTTGTAGCCAGAGAAGCATTTAAACTAATGAAAAATCAGAAAATCGGTGGTAGCATGGTTTTTGTAGGATCAAAAAATTCAATTTATGCGGGTAAAAATGCATCGGCATATAGCACTGCGAAGGCGGCTGAAGTACATCTTGCAAGAACGATTGCTGCTGATGGCGGACAATATGGAATTCGTGTAAACACCGTTTTGCCAGATGCAGTTATACGAGGATCTAAAATATGGGATTCTGATTGGAAAGAAGAACGGGCATCTTCCTATGGAATCGCAAAAGACGAGTTAGAGGAACACTACAAAAAGCGTACGATTTTAAATGTGAATATTTTGCCTAGTGATATCGCGGAATCCATCACATTTTTAGCTTCGTCAAAAGCAGCTAAAACCACAGGATGCATGGTAACTGTGGATGGTGGTGTAGCGGCAGCATTTACAAGATAAGTGTTATACAATAGATTCTATGTAATATTACATAGAATCTATTGTATAATCAAGTAAAATAATGTTATAGAGAAGGAAGGGAAAGCCAATGCTTGTGGAAGAAAGACAACAAAAGATAGTGACGTTAGTGAATGAACGAAAAAGTATTCGTGTAACAGAATTAAGTACCATTTTTTCTGTGACGGAAGAGACCATACGGAGAGATTTAGAAAAGCTTGAAAAGGAGAAGAAATTATTAAGAAGTCACGGCGGGGCTATAAGTATTACATCTTCTGATGGACTTGAAATTCCTTATTTTGAACGAGAAGTTACGAATGTAAATGAAAAGAAAGAAATTGCTGATGAAGCGGCTAACCAGGTAGTAGAAGGCGATAAGCTTATTTTGGATGCAAGTTCAACAGCATGGTACATGGCTAAAAATTTACCAGATATCCCATTAACCGTTTTAACAAATTCCATTAAGGTTGCAATTGAATTAAGTACAAAAAAACAAATTACAGTTATCTCAACAGGCGGAACCTTATTATCAAAATCTTTATCTTATGTTGGCCCTTTAGCAGAAGCATCTTTAGATTCTTATCATGTTACGAAAGCATTTATTTCATGCAAAGGATTTCACCTGGAAAATGGAATCAGCGAATCCAATGAACAGCAGGCTAGAGTAAAGAAAAAGATGATTGAACGAGCAGATACTACTTATTTAATGGTTGATCATAGTAAATTTGGAGTACAAGCTTTTTCCCCTATTAATAACTTGCAAGTGATTGATCATATTATTACTGATAGTAAAGTCAGCAAACAAATGGTAAAACAGTTAGAAGACCAATTGCTTCATTTAATTAAAGTGAAAAAATATTCATAACAAAATCAACACGATTAAAAAGTTATAGCTAGGTATCTTTGAAAGAAACTGTTGAAGGCAGATAATGATTAGGCGGTGAAGTTGCATTGGGAGCACAAACACATCTTGGTCAATAGATAGTTAACATTGGATGTATGTTAACTAATGTAGTTAATAAACGAAAATACATTGATATAATTTCATTAGAATATTCAACAATATATTCAGTTTTTTTCCTGCTTATACTAGAATTGGATGCAAAAGCTATTGTTCTATTTAGTGTGGAAGATATTTTAATACCCCCTTGATGATCTCTTGTTTGATCATTGGTCAAATTGCTTTTTACTAAGTATGTTGGTTGCTTCTATCAATACTAATAAACATCCTGAAGTAAAATTCTCCTACTAGAGAATAAATCATATAATGATTAGAATAAGTTAATTAGTAGGGGGTTTTATCTATTTAAATGAATTTGTAAATTATCACCTATATCAAAGAATATTCGTAATATTATGTTTTACCCTTTGGTAGCTTATTTTTTGGTGATATTTTTACATAAGAGAATGATTAATAATTTTTATATTAGCAATTATTTTAAAGTTTCTCCATCTCCCTTTCATTCCCCAACTGATTATGAAGTAAAAACTATTCCAGATTTACGTTCTTATAGAAATCATAACGGTTACAAATATATTTATGGTTTTTAGAACGTTTATCAATTCTACAATTCTCGTCATTATTTCCCTGGAAATATTCTTTAGTGATATATTTTTTAAAACAAATAACATAAAAAAAGCTGTGTATAATAGTTTTGTTATGAAAAATCAGGCTATTTATATCAAATGCACAATAGTTTTGGTGGTCAACGTATAGGCGTCTTGTTAGTTTACATATAGGAGGTACCGTTTCATGGAAATTGGCAAGCATATTCAATATTACAGAAAAAGAGAGGGGCTAACGCAAGAAGATCTAGCAGAAAAAATATTTGTAAGTCGTAATTCTGTGTCGAATTGGGAAAGGGGGAAGAATTATCCGGATATTGAAATTATATCGCGGATGAGTATCCTTTTCGATGTCACAATTGATCATTTGGTGAAAGGAGATTTAAAAGAAATGAAAGAAGAGATTTATTTAACACGATTTAATCAATGGAGCTCTGTAATGCTTATTTCTTTTGGTATACTGACGTTGTTAGTTATCCCAAGCTTCCATTATTTTAATATGTATGGTTTTCTTATTCTGCTGCCATTTGCAGCGATTGGTCTTTATGCTGGGTACCGAACAGAAATTCATAAAAAAAGGATTATAAAAAACAACAACTTAAAAACATATGAGCAGATTCTTAATTATGTAGAGAGTCGTGGACAAAATCAAGATGCAGAATATAATTACAATCGTCCCAAAAATATTGTGATAATTTCTGTATTTTCCATCGTGTATTTCTTGATACTTTTCTTATCTGTGCAGTTATTTTTATAGTGTAGAATACTGTTCTGTAATCTGTTGCATTTTGTAGAAGTATAGAAAAAAGGGCTATTTCCTGAACCATCCAGGAAATAGCCCTTTTTTCACACGATAGGAACTTCCTTTTTGGATCGTCTAGAGCATAAACCACCATTTAACATAAATATTTTGTTTACATTCTCAAAGTGTTATCTAGAATAGAAAGGTTAGGCAAGTTTAAATATGCTTGTTTTCATATAAAAAATGGATTTAAAGGAACTTCGACTAAAACATCCAAAATATTTGAGGAAACATCGAGATCAGCATAACCTTATGCTCGTAACGGATGACGAATGTCTGTGTTTTTCTAAGCAAATACAAAATTATAAAGTTTTTCTATTTGCACAAGATCTACAGTTTCTCAGTGTTGAGGCTAAAAATATGAAGGTATACTTTTAAAATATAATTGACAATGATAATCATTATCAATTATGATGTTAACATATCGAAATACAAGGAGGATAAAAGAATGAAGAATTTATATATACCTATTTTATTTTTGCTATTGCTGCTTGTGTTAGCTGCATGTGGTGACAGTAGCGATCCGAATGCAACGGATGGGGAAGCCGAGGGAAATGCAGAAGAAAGTGTGGAAGAGGAAAAAGGCGATGAAGCGAAAGGTCCAATTGAAATTACGGATGCTTCTGGAAACACGTTAACGTTTGATGAAGCACCAGAAACAATTGCTACATTGGATTCCGGTACGCTTGATATTTTACATGAGCTGGATGCGACGATTGTTGGTCGCCCTTCTACAAGTGAGGAAGTAGATCCTGCTTTAGAGGATGCTACAGAAATTGGGAATCCGCATGAACCCAACTTTGAAATGATTGCTCAGGCAAATCCGGACGTTTTAGTTGTGCCGATGAGTTTTAAGCGATATGAAGGAAACATAAATGACCAAGGAACGGAACTTATTTATACAGAAGCAAACTCCGTTGAAGACATCCAAGAATCTATACATACATTTGGTAGTTTGTTCCATAAAGAAGATGAGTCAGAGGAAATTAATCAAAATATCACAGACATCATCGAAGAATTTGAAAGTAATGATGCTCCTGCAACGAAAACCCTATTAGTATACGGAGCCCCGGGAACTTATCTTGCGGCACTCCCTAATTCTTTATCTGGAGACTTACTGGAGAAAGCTGGTGGTGAAAATATTGCTTCTGATTTCCCGGCAGAAGAAGATTATCCACAATATGCGAGTTTGAGTTCTGAAAAAATAATTGAAGAGAACCCAGAACGTATTATGTTAATTACACATGGAGATCCTGAGGGCGTAAAAGATGCGTTTGAAGAAGAGATGGGCCAAAATGCAACTTGGAAAAATTTAGATGCAGTCCAAAACGATCAGGTAGTTGTACTTCCATCCGACTTATTTGGCGCTAACCCTGGAACGAGAGTAACGGAAGCACTTGAAGTGATGCAAGAGAACTTAGCCGAGGAAGAGTAGTATGAAGACGGTTGGAATATCCGAAAAGGAAGAGAAGGTGGAAAGCAAAGTCCATCCATTAATGAGAAAACGGACACTTACCATCACAATGCTTGCTGCAGCTTTAATTATTTCTACATTTGGTAGTATGATGATTGGACAAGTATCTTTCAGTACACAAGAGATTTGGAATGGTATTTTTAATTCGGCAGATACGATGGAAAGGCGTATTGTCTGGGACCTGCGTCTACCTCGGGCGCTGATTGGTGTGATTGTCGGAATGTGCCTTGCAACTGCCGGAGCGATATTGCAAGGGGTGATGCGTAATTCGCTTGCAGACCCTGGTATTATTGGCGTAACTTCTGGTGCTGGATTAACAGCAACCATTATCATGATTATTTTTCCTACACTGATTGGATTAGTTCCTTTAGCTGCTTTTCTTGGAGCGCTTATTGCTGCGTTGACCATTTACCTCTTATCTTGGAAAGGCGGTACGTCGCCTGTAAGAATTATTTTAGTAGGAGTTGCGATTAACGCTGTTATTGGAGCATGCATGAGTGCGTTAATGTTACTCTACAGTGATCGTGTTCAGTCTGTGCTTCCCTGGCTTGCTGGAGGCATCCAGGGGGTTGGCTGGGTTCAATTTGAAATGATTATTTATTATGCTATTGCTGCGCTGGTTATGGCTATGTTTGGTATCCGACATATCAGAATTCTTCGGTTGGGTGACGAAATGGCGAAATTACTTGGCCATAACGTGGAACGAAGTCGATTTTTTCTAATTGTATTGAGTACATTGCTTGCAGGTATTTCGGTAAGTGTCGCTGGTTTAATCGGATTTGTCGGACTTGTTGTCCCGCATATTTTGCGTATTATGATTGGTGGCGATTACAGATACCTGCTTCCTGCTTCCGCTTTAGGCGGTGGCTTGTTAGTTATTCTTGCGGATACGGTTGCTCGAACCGCCTTTAATCCAATTGAATTACCTGTGGGCATTTTGCTAGCCTTTTTAGGCGGCCCATTCTTCTTATATTTAATTCAACGGAGGAGGGATACGTTTGCTTCTCACTAAGGATATATATTTTGAACAGTCGGAGTCTTTCCGAATAGATGATATTTCTTTAGATATTCCTAAAGGAGAGATTGTCAGTTTAGTTGGGCCAAATGGCTCTGGCAAATCTACGCTGCTTCGTCTGATCTCTCGATTGATAAAACCAGGTAAGGGAGAAATTGTCTTAGATGGACAAATGATTTCTGCAATGAAAAGCAAGGATATTGCCAAAAAATTGGCTATGCTACCGCAAGTTCAGGAAAAGCAATCGGATTTAACCGTTTATGAACTTATTGAATTTGGAAGATATCCGCATCAAAGATCACAAAGAAAGTTTACGAAAGAAGATGAAGATATTATTCAGTGGGCGATGGATGTAACCCATTTACATGCGTATCGAAACCGAATGCTTCATTCCCTGTCTGGTGGAGAAAGGCAACGTGCCTGGATTGCCTTAGCCCTTGCACAACGTCCTAAAATATTGCTTTTAGATGAACCGACGACTTTCTTAGATATTGCACATCAGCTTGATGTCATGGAACTCGTTCAAGAATTGAATAAGGAATTGAATATGACCGTGTTGATGGTGCTCCATGATATAAATCAAGCAGCTCGATATAGTAATCGCCTTATCGTGATGAAAGATGGAGGTATTTGTTATGACGGTACTCCCAGACAGGTGTTGACCCGAGATATGTTTCAATCTGTGTTCCATATTGATGCGAAAATTCATAAAGCAGATGATGCTGCGTATTATACACCGTTAAAACTTAGGTAAGGAGAGGTTGTATGAGTAAAGAGCCTTTGAATCCGGAACTTGTTAAAGCGTATGTTATTGCCGCTCATGGTAATTTGGAAGAAGTAAAAAGATTTCTTACAGAAGAGCCAGCATTGTTACATGCTGTGATTAATTGGAATAAAGATGATTGGGAAAGTGGTCTAGGCGCAGCTGCACATACCGGTAACCGTGAAATTGCAGCGTTTCTGCTTGAGAAAGGTGCAAGAATGGATATATTTACGGCTGCTATGCTTGGTGAACGAGCAATTGTTCAAAGTATTGTTGAAAGTCAGCCAAGTGCGCTTCATGAAAGGGGTCCACATGGCATTCCGCTCATTCGACATGCAGAAATAGGTGGAAAACAAGCAGAAGCGGTATTAGAATATATTCAAGGATTATTATCCAAATCAAAGGAGGCTGTGAATGATGATTAAAGTCGTTAACACATTACGTGTCAAAAAAGGAAAAGTAAATGAAGTCGCAGCGTTATTCAAACAAGCTAAATCAGTGCATACATTTAATGGATTTGTATTCATGGAGGTATTGATAAAAGAGAATACGGAAGAATACGACGAACTGCAGGTTTGCACAACATGGGAAGATTACGCTTCTTTTGAGGTTTGGAGAGAGAGCAGAGAAACAAGAAAAGCTCATGAATCACAGGGGAAACAAGAAAAAGAAGATAGTCCGATTCTTGGATCCGAATTGTCTACATTCGAAGTGTTTGTACAGCACCAACCAGCATAGTTTCTTTTAAATTACTTGAACGAATTTTGTCTTCCATTTGAAAATGATTATACAGCAACTATATTTGTAAAAACCCCGGCTTTCTTTCGAGAAAGCCGGGGTTTTTTTATGGCTAGCTTCTTTCCTTAACTCCCTAACAATTTAAGAAAAATTTAATAAATGCTTTAGAAATGGATAATAGATGGTATGTAATATCAAATCGTAGCAAGGTTAAACAATAAAGAAGAAAATAGGCAAGTAAATACAGATAAAATGCTATTCGATAAATTTCATCAAAATTCTCGACTTAATAGAAAAACAGTATTTTATTAAATTTTGGAAGGGAAATGATTTAAAATGACAAATAATCAAACAAAGCAACAAAATAAAACACTTATTTTAGGATTAGGTGCCTTAGCACTTGTCCGGCCATTGATGAAAATAACTGGATTCATTCATATCTTTGGCAATGAAGCCGTGGGAAGTATTGCGATGACTATATTGATTTCCATAGCCTGGATACTTATTGTCGTAAAGAAAGGAGTACAGAACCCCATACAAGTTCTTACTTTAGCAGGTGTGAGCTATGCAGCTTTTGCCATTATTCTAAGTGGTATCCTATCACCTATTCTTGATGGAGGGTTGCAGGGGCCATTAACAAACCCGATTGGATTCATTAGTGTTTTTATCACGAATATTCTATGGGGACTCGTGTTGGGAATTATTACCTTAGCAATACCTTATCAAAAAAGATAGGCTGATGGCTGCTTGAAAAGACGCTTTTCTAAATTGGTGAAATGTATCGCTGTGTAATTGTGGCTGTGAAACGCTCACATTTTTCTGTGCAGCTACTTATTGTTACAAGCATAGCTACATCGATTCTATTATAATGAAAGGGAAAGAAGGTGTTGCAAGTGTCTATCAGAAAACGGTTAATTTTATCCAATATAGCAATGATTCTTATTCCAGGCGCTTTACTATTGGTGGCGGAGATTGTTTTAGGGTATGTATTATTTGTTGTTTTTAATGGTAATCCGCAAGGCGATGATTTGAGAGTATTTGCCCAATTCCGGTTTATTGCGATTGCCCTTATTTTAATAGTAACCAATGGATTACTGACCTATTTTATGTCAAAAAGTATTATCAATCCCATTTCCAAATTATCTATGGGGGCGAAGGAAATTAGTGAGGGAAACCTGGAATACAGTGTCCAGTCAGATAAAAAAGACGAGTTAGGCGAGCTTGCGAATACATTTGAAACGATGCGTCTTAAATTAAAGGAAGCAGATAAAGAGCAGAAAAGGTATGAGCAGAATCGTCAAGAATTGATTGCCAGTATTTCTCATGATTTAAAAACGCCGCTAACCTCTATCAAAGGATATGTAAAAGGAATTCAGGATGGTGTGGCAAACACCACTGAGAAATTAGATCGGTATATGGATACAATTTATAGAACGGCAAATGATATGGACGGATTAATTGATGAATTGTTTCTATACTCCAAGCTCGACTTAAACAGGGAAACGTTCCAGTTTGAGAAAGTAGATGTATATGCCTTTTTTGCCGACTTTATTGATGAGCTGGCATTTAATTTGGAAAAGGAACAGGGAAAAGCTGTATTTTTAGCTGATCCAGAAGAAGCCTATATCGTGGAAGCAGACCGGGAAAAATTAAGAAGAGTAGTTATGAATATCATACAAAACAGTTTAAAATATATCGATAAACGTCCAAAGGAAATTCAGGTTAATTTAACAGCTGAAGCTAATAAAATCGTTGTGGAAATGAAGGATAATGGAAGCGGAATAAGTAAAGAAGATATTCCATATATTTTCGAAAGCTTTTACCGGACAGATACTTCGAGAAACT
The DNA here is from genome assembly GCF_000750635.1 of Oceanobacillus jeddahensis. Classification (GTDB taxonomy): domain Bacteria; phylum Bacillota; class Bacilli; order Bacillales; family Amphibacillaceae; genus Oceanobacillus; species Oceanobacillus jeddahense. The sequence goes on along the minus strand of NZ_CCDM010000008.1, from coordinate 46,798 downwards.
CTGCAACTGGAGGAAGTGGTCTTGGTTTATCCATTGTGAGGAAAATTATTCAAGAACATGGCGGAGAAATTTGGGCAGAGAGCGAGCCGGGTCAGGGAACGAGTATCTATTTCACGTTGAAGAAGGTGATGTAAATGCAAAACATATTAATTATTGAAGATGAAAAGGATATCGCTGAGTTGGAAAGAGACTATCTTGAGATAAATGGATTTCAAAGTGATATTGCTGCTACAGGAGAAGAAGGTCTAAGCTTGGCAGCAGCGAATTCCTATAGCCTGATTTTATTAGATTTAATGCTGCCGGGCATAGACGGTTTTGATTTATGTGAACAGCTCCGGGAGACCTTGGATGTGCCTATTCTAATGGTGACAGCCAGAAAAGAAGATATTGATAAAATTCGCGGCTTTGGCAGAGGAGCGGATGACTATATTGTGAAGCCGTTTAACCCGAATGAGCTGGTAGCAAGAGTGAAAGCACATATAACCAGGTATGATCGCTTAACAAAGCGGGATAAGAAATCGAATGAAATTCATATTAAGAGCCTGACAATTGACCATAGTTCACGCCGGGTTTTTATTGATGATGAAGAGAAAACATTTACCGCAAAAGAGTATGATTTATTATATTTTTTGGCGTCCAATCCAAACATTGTATTTACGAAAGAACATTTATTTGAAAAAATCTGGGGCTATGATGCGATTGGGGATAACACCACTGTGACGGTTCATATCCGAAAAATCCGTGAGAAGATAGAAGAGGATGCTTCCCTTCCGCAGTTTATAGAAACGATCTGGGGAGTCGGCTATCGTTTTCAAAAATAAAAGAGCAACGAAGCGGACAAGGGAAGAGAAAATAATCGAACATCCCTCAGGTTGACGGAAATGAGTTGTTCAAGGACAATGTTAGAAAATAATATATACAATGTAGGAGATAAGTAAGGAAATGATTAGGCAGAGAGATGTAACCAAGTCGTCTTTATAAAATTTTCAGAGTTGGATCTTTCGATATTTTTCCAATCAAGTGACCTATCTGATTAATGGTACGGCAGACGAATTTGTTCAATAAAATATAAACAGGGAAGTTTAGCTTGAAGGAGGCGATCAGATGACGGCATGGGCCCTCAGCCTCGTCGTGATTTCTGCTTTTATTCATGCAACATGGAACTTTTTAGCGAAAAAATCATCAGGAGGAACTGCTTTCGTATGGCTGTATATGCTGGTGAGCGCGGTGATTTACAGTCCGCTTATTGTAATCGTTATCCTATGGACGGATGTACGGCTTGGATGGTTAGAGCTTGGTCTTATTTTTGCAAGTGCTGTTTTACATATCCTTTATGCAGTCACTTTACAAAAGGGTTATCAGATCGGTGATTTTTCATTAATTTATCCGGTTGCCCGTGGAATCGGTCCGATGCTGATTGCAGTAACAGCTTTTTTCCTTTTGGGGGAAGAGCTGAGCCGGCTTGGTTGGATTGGTATTTTATTCATTGTGTTCAGTGTATTTATATTTACCGGCGGTTTACGTATTATACGGGAAAAAAATGTCCTTCCTGCGATTTTGTATGGTCTCTTGATTGGATGTATGATAGCGGGTTATTCTCTTTTAGATAAATATATTGTCAGCGTGACGATAATCCATCCAGTATTACTCAGTTATGACAGTATTGTCGGACAAGTGATTTTACTTACTCCATTTGCTAAAAAACACTGGCAGGAAGTCCGGCACGATTGGAAGCAGCTGAAGCTGGAGACGATTGGTGTGGGTATTTTAAATCCATTGGCTTACATATTAATTTTAATTGCGATGGTGACTACACCAGTGAGTTATGTGTCCCCGGTGAGAGAGCTGAGCATTTTAATCGGAGCAATACTTGGAGTCGTTTTCTTTAAAGAGAATTTTGGAAGACGGAGAATAATTGCTGCGGCGATTATGGTAATTGGGGTGATAGCTGTAGCCATTTCCTGAGCAAATACAGCTGGCGAATGAGTCTCACAAAGTATTTTGCTCTTTTTCGTGATAAATATAGGTGTCCAAGTTATAACATCCAGGTTGACATCATCGTCGTATGCTATACTTAAACGAAATACATATTTATAAAAAGGCAGGTGCAGCAACATATGACAAAAAAGTTATTGCTAACAGGGTTTGAACCTTTTCTTGATTTCACAATTAATCCAACGATGAAAATTGCAGAAGAATTAGATGGAACAACCATTGGAGATTATACAGTTTATTCACATATTTTATCTGTCGATTTCCACAAGGCTGGAAAACAGCTCCTGCAATTGATAGACGATACAAAACCGGATGCGGTTATTTCACTTGGACTTGCTGGCGGCAGATTTAAGATTAATCCAGAGCGGATCGCCATTAACGTAAATGATGGACCAAAAGATAATCAAGGTCATAAGCCGGAAAATGAAGTGATTTGGGAAGATGGAGCAGACGGTCTGTTTTCTACATTGCCAATCAGCAAGATGGTCAAGCAGCTAAAAGCCCGGGGACTTCCCGCTGAAATCTCCAACACGGCAGGAACCTACCTGTGTAATCATGTGATGTATCAAGCTCTGCATTACACGAAGACGAACAATAAGCCTTTTCCAGCTGGTTTTATTCATATCCCTGCATCGCATGAACTTGCGATTGAACACGGGAAAATACCAAGCTGGAGCCATGATGATTTAAAGCGGGCTGTTATGATTTGTATGGAAACTTTATCAGAAGCTAACGGCTAAGCCCCGTGTTATTTTATATACTAAAATTATATCAGCAAGGGCTATTACTCTTGCAGCATTTATATAAGGGGAAAGGAGGAAGAAATGATGAATACCGTAGTATATATGATTCGTCATGCAAGATCTCCTTTTAAATTTGGAGAAGAGAGAACAAGGAGATTATCTGAAGAAGGAGAAATCGAGGCAAAAAGAGCTTGTGATATTTTAATGGACAAGAAGGTTGATATGATCGTATCCAGCCCTTATACAAGAGCTGTTCAAACCGTGCAGCCGCTGGCGGAACACAAAGGCTTGATGATAAAACAATATGAAGAATTAAAGGAACGAGCTATTAAGGGATTAGACTATAAGTTACCTGAACAAGAACTTTTGAAAGCGATTAAAAGATCTTTTGAAGATAAAAATTACTGTCTGCCAGGAGGAGAATCCACCTCTCAAGCACAACATCGGTCTGTTCCAACCATTCAAAAAATATTACTAGATTATAAGGGAAAGCATATCGTTATTGGAACACATGGGAATATTATGACAATCATCATGAATTATTTCGACAAGGCTTATGGATATGATTTTTGGAAAAATACATCAAAGCCAGACGTTTATAAATTAGAGTTTGAAGATGAGAGTTTGAAAGCAGTTGAAAGGCTATGGCAATCGTAAACGGCTTAAAACAGGGAGAGGTTTATCATGAAGCTTCGGCAAATGGCAGTCGCTTTTTTATTCAATGATAAGCAGGAGGTCTTATTTCTTCAGAAAAAAACAGACAGCAGCTTTCTTGCCGGAAGGAAGGTTCCGATTGGCGGGCATATGGAAGAAGCGGAAATAAATTATCCATATCATGCATGTATAAGAGAAATTAAAGAAGAAACAGGTTTAGCAGAAGAGCAATTAAACCATTTGAGACTCCGCTATATTGTTCATAGAATTAGAAATAACAGTGAAATTAGAACGCAATATGTCTATTTTGGAAGTGTGTCGGATCATACCGGTCTACTTGAAAGTGATGAGGGAAAGCTATGCTGGGTAGCCGGGCAGGATATTGTTCATCAGGCTGTGACAGCTACAACGAAAGAAATAATGAAACACTATACTGAAATTGGTAAGTCAACCGATAAAGTATATACAGGTTCTATGAAATCGTTAAATGGAGCGCCGGCTATTACTTGGGCCGAATTAGAAGATTGGGAAAAGTAACCGGCGGAAGGTACAATATAGCATCTAGTCATTATTACTAGCTTTATCATTTTTAACACCGTAGAAAAGAATAAGAACTGGGGGAATTATTCATGAAAAAAGCATTGTTAAATATTGATTATACAGTAGACTTTGTGGCAGATGATGGCGCTTTAACATGCGGCAAACCTGGACAGGACTTGGAAAATACCATTGTTTCACTAACAGAGCAATTTATCAAGGATGGCAATTATACGGTCTTTGCTGTAGATGTTCATGATAAAGAAGATGTTTATCATCCAGAACAGGAGCTGTTTCCACCGCATAATATTCGTGGAACTGGCGGAAGGGACTTATATGGACGGCTGCAGGAAACATATGAAGTGAATCAGAATAAAGAAAATGTATATTATATGGATAAAACGAGATACTCTGCTTTTGCAGGCACGGATTTAGAAATAAAATTGCGGGAAAGAAATATTGAAGAAGTGCATCTGGTAGGGGTATGTACAGATATTTGTGTGCTGCATACGGCAGTTGATGCCTATAATAAAGGGTTTCGTATTGTTGTATATAAAGATGCCGTAGCTTCTTTTAACCAGCCTGGACATGATTGGGCGTTAGGGCATTTTGAAAATTCATTGGGAGCTGTCGTGAAGGAGTTTGGGAGTAACTAAAGAAAGCCATTATTTTCTTGGTTTTCATTTTTAGGACATTAACGTAATGAGAATCAAGAGAATTTTTAAAATGAGAGGGATAATTATAAAAAAATACACAAGTTTTGATCTAAAAGCACAGAGATACTTTTAGCCAATGTATCTCTGTGTTTTATATTGTTAAAATCCTATATTCATTATTTTCTTGAAATGAATAATTATTTTCAGGAAATCATTCTTTGTTATACCAAAATACCTATAATCGTTCTGCTGATGTGTTAAAATAAACAAGTAATACATCATAATTATTGGAGGGAGGTTATGAAACGATGAAGAAAATAGTTACGCTGCTTGTTATTTTTCTGCTTCTGTTGTTAGTGGCAGCTTGCTCACAAGGAGACAATGAGGAAGAAATTCTGGAAAATACGCTACAGTCTTCTCAGGATGTATATCAATATGCTGCTGATTTTGATATGAGAATATATGTAGAAACATCCGATCAATCACAGACCTCTAATAATTCCGCTCAAGCAGAAATTATACTATCCGAAGATCCTGTTGCTTCGTATCAACACCTGACTCAGGAGGAAGACGGTGCAGAGAAGACAACCACAGCTTATCGTATAGATAATGAAGCTTATGTTCAGGATGATGGTGGATCCTGGAGAAAAGTAGATGTAATGGAAGAAGAACCGATGTTTGAACCCTCTTATCCAGAAATTGTATCCATTTTGGAGGCGGTAGAGGATTATGCTGTGTTTGATTCGAGTGACAGTGCTTATACATATACTTATAGCGGATTTGACCGGGAAGTTTATGATGCTTTTGAAACACCGTTCAATGTAGAATTGACTGGCTTTGATATTGATGAAGATGTTTCTCTTGATTTTACAATGCATGTCAATGAAACGGAGCATTATATTGAAAACATGGAATACAATATTTACGCTGATAACAACATGGGCAACTTAGAAATGAATTTTCAGATAACCTACGAAGACATCAATGATATTGATCCGATTGAATTCCCGGAAGAGGCGATAGAAGAACCTGCCGGCAACGCTGTAGATTTGCCGGATATTAATCAATATGCAGTTGATTTCAAGATGCATGCGGATGTGGAAACCGAAGTAGAATCGGATCGTTCCATACTGGAAGGGGAAGCAATCGTATCAAATGAAGACCGCGCTGCCTACCAACTAACCCTACCGGCCAAAATGATGAAGAGATGACAAAGGAATTCTATCAGACTGGTGAAAAAGCTTATGCTCAAGATGAAAACGACAATTGGGTGGAAACAGATGTGGAAGAAAAAGATGCACTTTTCGAGCCTTCTTATCAAGAGGTGGCAGCAGCTGTAGAATCCGTTATTCCCTATGCTGAGAAAAAGGAGGAAACCGAATTCCAAATCTATTCTTATCTCTCTTTTTTCTGTGCATGACGGACATGATCTGAGTGAAAAGGAGAACTTTCCACCTCATTTACCACACTAAAGGGATTACCATCTAAATCAAAAAAATCAAAGCATTTCATACCGCTAAAATGATCTATTTCGGTTGTTGCTACATCATTGTTTTTAAAGTGTTGATGAGCTGCTTCGATGTCATCGACAACAAAATTATAATAAGAATTCTTTTGATTTCCCCTTTTGTTAAATTCTGTTGGCTGTGCCGTTTCGACTTTGATCAGGGTTAGTTGTGTTGAACCATTTGGTAAATAAAACCCGGATCCGCCCTCCCAGCTGTCAATTCTCTTTGCTCCAAGATAGGCCTCATACCAATCTCCCGACTTTTCAATATTGGTTACTGGAATAAAGATACTCCCGATTTTAAACATAAAAATCCCCCTCTAAATAAAGTAATTAAAGTGTAATCATTGAAAAAATACTAAGTGAGATTTTGTTTATGCATTTAGAAATCCTCTGCCTTTACTTCCTTAGTATCTTCTTTCTCTTCATGTGAATCTTCTTTATCTTCTTTAACAGATGCAATAATTCCTAAAATTGCTCCAATAAATACTAGCGGAGAACCAACGATATGTAATAAGAAGCCACATAAGATAAATGCGATAACGGAAAAAATGGGATGCGGTTTCCAAATGATGAGAAGTCCGAAAATAGCCGTAATAAAACCAGCAATAATTGGTATGAAAAAAACTGCGGAAACTCCCATCGCAATTGTAGAGATCAGGCGGACAAAGAAACTCCAATGATCCATACCGTTCTCCAATTCTGTAAATATCGTTATATAATAAAAAGAAGCAATTAAGCCTCCTGCTATGATAAATAAGCTGGATAAGCCTCTATATACGGAAATAAAAACCCCCTCCTTTACCACATAGTACCCTTTATTACTTCATTTTGAAACAATTTTATTCAATATTTAGTGAAATAAGGAAAATAATCTGATGAAGTAAAGTCTCTGTTTGTTAGGGTTATTGAGCAGTTCGTTATTTTATTAAACAGGTTGTGACTTTGGGATGTTGACGGCCCATAGCTTATTTTTTAAAGTTATACAATATTCCACCTGAAAATGTTTGAAAATTGTAACGAATTCCATTACGCTAAAATAGAAATGACAAAAAATTTAGATTTATGCAGCGGAGGGTGGGTGGCTATGAAAAAATATTACCTTACAGTCATGATGGGGCTGCTATGTATGTTTGCATTAGCAGCATGTAATGCAGATGAAGATACGGATAATGATGAACCGGCAGAGGAAGCCCAAAGTCAGGAATCAGAGGAAAATGAAACCGAAGCAGAAGAAACTGGAGACAATGCAGAAGAAACGGAAAGTGATTCTGATTTAATTACGGAGTCTGAGTTTGGAGATCAATTAGACTTGCAAATTGGAGATACAGGACAGGTACAGACGAATTTGGATGCATTTGAGGTAACACTTGAATCGGTAAGAAAAGAAACAGAGCTTGATGGAGAACCGGCTGAACTCGATTTTTTCCTTATTGCGGATATTACATTGACGAATATTAGTGATGACGTGATTGATGCTGATTCTGCGAAAGGAACATTAGAAATGACAGGTATGCTGGATGGATCCGGATTTTCTGACCTTTCTGAACATGGATATGAAGGGATTGAAGGAGTCGAAGGGGAATTGGCACCAGGTGAGTCTGCAGAGGGCCAATTTGTTGTGCAAATTATGGAGAGTGACGAATATTATATGCGTATTATTGGCGGATTGATCGCAGCTGGCGGCGTATTAAACGATGTCAGATGGACATTTACGGAAAATGAAATCGAATAAAAAAAGAAAGTAATGGACTTAGCGGGAAAAATCTGCTAAGTCTTTTTGTTGTATATACAACAAAAATAAATTAAAATGGATATATATCAAAACATGCTGGGGTGACGGAATGACTGACATACTGCGGGAAATTGGAATGATTGCGAGAGCACTTGACTCAATCAGCAATATCGAGTTTAAAGAATATGATCTTACAAAGGGCCAATATTTATATCTAGTCCGTATTTGTGAAAATCCAGGTATTATTCAAGAAAAACTGGCTGAAATGATTAAAGTAGACCGGACTACAGCAGCTCGTGCCATCAAAAAGCTGGAGGCAAAGGCTTTTATTCAAAAGACTGCTGATGCAGATAACAAAAAGATAAAAAAGCTCATGCCAACGGAAAAAGGGGAAAGTATTTATCCGATGATTAAAAAGGAAAATAATTATTCGAATCAGGTTGCTTTAGAAGGGCTATCCGAAAAAGAAGCTGAGACACTTGTTTATCTGCTTGAAAAGGTCCGCAAAAATATTGAAGTAGATTGGGAGTTTGTAAAGAAAGGGAATAAGCGCCCGTATTAAATGGAAGGACGATAAACAGATAGCCATAAAAATAAAAGCTTGCAGCCACGAGGATTTGAAAGCACTTCAAGAAATCAGTATCGAAACATTTACCGGTGCATTTAAAGATCAAAACACGCCTGAAAATATGGAAGCTTATCTAAGCAGTGCGTTTACATTGGATAAACTCCAAGGAAATGAAACATGATCACTCCGCTTTCTCACCTGACTGGATATATGAAAGTGAATATAGATGATGTTCAATCAGAAGAAGGTGGAGGAATAAGATATTTGTAGGAAAAAGCAGCATATTCTCTGTAATATAGTTAAGATGATATGCTGCTTTATGGTCCAATTCGTTTCTTAATGAGAGGCCTCTTTATCCTCTTTCTTTGATGTGTATGTTAACATTCCAATAACCGTAATATTAACAGCGATAAGAATAATGCCAGAGATAATTAAATAGATTTCATTATTTGCGCCGCTGCTGCTGTCCGTAGAAAATTCAGTAATAATATCAGGGACACTGGGCAGACACATTAAGAATATAAATATCGCTAAAAACCATTGCTTCATCATAAGGGTGACCATGATGAAAATAGCTAAAAGAATCGTTCCGATAATAAGATTCACCAAAAAATTGCTCTCAGCAAGAACGATTCCCGGATGATTTCGGATAACAAATTGTGCCCCTACCAAGGCAGCCATGTAAGGAAAATAAAAAAGTGTTACGCTAATATAGGTTTTTTTACTGTCTCCATATTTACGAACGATTTTTTTTAAAAGAATGATTGTACCTGCTGTCCCTATAACCAGTACGATAAGGTTATAAAGGATGACACTGGTGTTTAATTCAAAATCCCCGCTAATTAAATCAGGAATCATAAATACTCCTAACAAGTAGATAAGTAATAAAATGCTGTATTTCACAAATTTTTTATCGCGCGGCAGTTCAGCGGAAATAGAACGGATATACGCTTTAACAGAGCCTCCAGTAATACTTTCGACGCTTTGTCCATTTGCTTCAGCTTCCCTTAAATGATCCCTCAGTTCTTCTTCTATTTCTTGAATATCTTTATCTTTTTTTCCGCGGCTCATTAATTCCAGACGCAAATTCAATAAAAATTTCTCGGCTTCTTTACTCAGCATCCTCCACACTCCTCATCAAATTGTTCATTCCTTTGTTCAAATAGGCCCATTTATTACGAAACACAGCTAATTCTTCTAAGCCTTTATCAGTGATCGTGTAGTATTTTCGTTTTGGCCCGCCAGTATCGGATTTTTTAAGTTCGGTTTGAACATATCCTTTTTTACTTAAACGCAGAAGAACCGGATAGATACTTCCATCGCTAATCTCCGGAAAATCTTGTTCCTTTAATTTTTCAAGAATTTCATATCCATATGTTTCCCCTTGTGAAATCAATCCTAATATAGCACCGTCTAATAAACCCTTCATCATTTGATCAGATACCGACATGTCGTATCCTCCTTAACTATCTTGTAATATACTATAGTTGATTAAAAGGTAATTGTCAACTATCTTATATAAAAAGATAGTTAGGAAATCATTTTATTTTAAATAAATGGGCAATAAATACTGTAAAAAGATAACTGTGGTTACACGTGGAAGAAATGCATCCTTTTATTTGGGAAATAGGGGGATCAATTTAAATTAAAAAGAAACCTGAGCAGTTGCCCAGATTTCTTTTTAACTACTGTATTCATTTATTCTGCAAAAACCTTATGCCATTCTGCTTTATGCTCCAGTAATTCTTTTGCTAATTCTTGAGCCCCTTCTAAGCTGTGGCTTGCAGCCCAACCACACTGAACTTCATTACATGCAGGAACTTCTTCTGCTTTCAGTACATCCTCTAATGTTTTTTCTACTGTGTCCAGGATCTTATCATAGCTTTCATCATTTAAAATGGTTAAATAGAATCCTGTTTGGCAGCCCATTGGACTCAAATCAACTACTGTATCGTGATGGTTCCGAATTAATTCCGCCATTAAATGCTCCAGGGAATGAAGTGCCGGCATATCCATATGTCCTTGATTCGGTTGCTTCAAACGCAAGTCGTACTTATAGATAACATCTCCATTAGCACCTTTGGTTGTCCCCGCCAGGCGGATATAGGGTGCTTCTACCTTTGTATGATCAAGATTAAAACTTTCTACATTCATTGCTTTTACCATAATTGATACGCTCCTTCTTTTTTCTTTAGTTTAACATGTTCTAGCTTATTTTATTGGTTTCTGCCTTTTTTAAATTTGGGAAAGCCAATTAAAATAGCGATGATACCACAAATTCCAAGCATTATTGGGTAAAAAGAATATGGCATAATACTGACTGGTGAAATAGCTGCAAGACTGGCAGCTGCAAGCATTTGACCGCCATAAGGAACAAGTCCTTGCCAGCAGCCGGAAAAAATGTCCAGCAGACTGGCGGATTTTCGTGGATCAACGTTATACTCATCGGCAATATTTTTTGCCAACGGACCAGTCATAATAATCGAAATCGTATTGTTTGCTGTTGAGATGTCAGCGGCACTTACTAACCCGGCAATACCAAATTCTGCTCCTTTTTTCGTTCTTATCTTGCTGGTGATGGCATTGAGTAACCACTGAATTCCACCATTATATTGGATAATACCAATCATTCCGCCAATGAAAATAGCGACTAATGCAATATCCTGCATGTTTAAAATACCTTGGGAGGCAGCTTGGATAAGTGTTGTTCCGGTGAAAGAACCGTTGAACAAGCCGATAACACCTGCCATAAGGGTGCCTCCGAGAAGAACAATAAGCACATTGACCCCGGCAAGAGCACAAACTAAAACGACGATATAAGGCAGTACTTGAATGAATTCATAAGAATATTCACCAGTCAATTCAATAGAATTTCCACGGGTGATAAACCAGAGAATAATCGATGTTACAAGTGCACCTGGTAAAACAATAAAAAAGTTTGTCTTAAATTTATCGCTCATTTTTGTATGTTGTGTTCGAACTGCGGCTATCGTTGTATCTGAAATGATAGATAAATTGTCCCCGAACATTGCCCCACTGATTACTGTTCCCATCGCTAATGCCAAAGGAATTCCTGTTTGGTCAGCAATACCTATTCCGATAGGAGCCAGCGCGGCTACCGTCCCCATAGATGTTCCCATGGAAAGAGAGATAAAACAACCAACAATAAACAATCCGACCATCAAATAATTACTTGGAATAAATGACAGCCCCATATTAACTGTCGACTCAACTGCTCCCATTTCTGAAGCAGTCTGAGAAAATGCTCCTGCCAAAATAAAGATAACCACCATTAACATAATGTTTGGATGACCTGCGCCCTTGGTGAAAATCTCTAACTTTGCATTAAGTTTTTCTTTTCGGTTCATTGCTAGAGCTACAGCTGATGCAATAATGATGGCAACATTAATTGGCATATTGGAAAAGTCTCCTGTAATTAATCCTGTGCCAATAAATAAAAGTACAAAAATAAGTAATGGTAAAAGCGCCAATAAGCTTCCTTTATTTTCTTGATTCGCCATTAGAATCCTCCTGATCTTTTTCTTTGTTTGTGATAACGAAATATTGGAAAAACCATTAGTTCATTGTCATGCCGCCGGTAACATTCATCCCTTGTCCTGTCATATAATCTGAATAGGTAGAAGCTAGAAAGACAACCGCATTTGCAACGTCTTGTGGTACGCCGGTTCTACCTAAAGGAACTTGGGCGTTATCTTCGAGTTCAATTGCTTCTGCATTAACTTTTCGAAGCTCACCACCAATTGTTCTTTCTGTTCGTTTCATATCTGTTTCAATGATACCTGGACAGACGGCATTCACATTGATTTTATCTTTTGCTAATTCCAGCGCTGCAACCTTTGTCATTCCAAGAACAGCATGTTTCGAAGCAACATAGCTTCCCATGAGTTGATAACCATTTTTACCAGCTTGAGAAGAAATATTAATAATTTTCCCACCTTCTCCTTGCTGTTTAAGAACATTAGCTACAGCCTGTGTACAAAGATAAACACCTTTTGCATTCACATCCATGGTTTTATCCCAGTCATTTTCCTTTATATCGATAAAGTAGTCCATAGTAGAAATGCCAGCGTTATTTACTAAGATATCTAATCTGCCAAAATGATCTGTTACCTGTTTGACCATTTTATCTACTTGTTCTTTTTTCGATACATCTGTGGAAATATATAAAACCTTATCTTGTGAATTTATTGGAATGTCTGTTTTGTCAGCTATAGCAACTTTTGCCCCGCAATCCAGGAGCGCTTTAACAATTGCTTTACCAATCCCGTTAGCTCCACCGGTTACAATAGCAACCTTGCCTGTTAAATCAATTGTATACATCGCTAAACTTCCTTTCTGTAGTCCAAAAATTAAAGAAATGCAAAAAACCTCTCCTTAAATAAAAAGAAGAGGTTAAAATGAAATACATTATTTTTTCTCTTCTTATCTCTAAGCTTTCATGCTACTGGAATTGGCACAGTACTAATATAGTCCGCTGCCGAGGCTTCAAAGGGCCAGTCCCTCCGCCTCTCTAGATAAGAAATAATATACATATAGAATATATCCAAAATGAGTAAAGAAGATTTACCATCTTTTAACTTACTCATCTTACATATAAATAGATAAAGTCAATAATAATAAGATACAAGAAATAATTTTGAAAGTCAATGAAAAATAGACACGTTAAAAGAAGAGCTTTTTAAAACATTATTGAAAGGAAACGGAAGGAGGGGGAGAATGATGGATGAAGTTACTGGAAATTTGAATACTTTCTACAAAGAAAATACCCACAGAGAATGACTCTATGGGACACGCTTTTGTTGCCAATAGTTAAGTTTAGGGAGGTTTTCCTGCAGCATCATTCGTACTTGTTTTTCCTGATATTCAGGATTCATTTGAAGCATATTTTTCACACATTCATCCATAAGCTCATCAAAATTAGCTTCATCGTATTGATGCGTTCCTTCCGTAAAACACCATTTACAAAAATCTTCATTGAAATGACCGTTCTCATCTTTACCAATGTCCGCATCTTCCTTCAGAGGGATCCCGCAGACTTGGCAGATGAGTGCTCTAGGTGAACCTAAAAGCGTATTAATGGATACATTAAACGTCTTTGAAATCAGTTTCAGCGTTTCAATATTCGGTTCTGTTTCTCCATTTTCCCACCTGCTGACTGCTTGCCTCGTGATCATTAATTTTTGAGCCATATCTTCCTGGGTCAAATTTTGAGAAACTCGTAAATCCTTTAGCATTTTGTTCATTTTCATAGTCAGCGCCTCCTTTTATTTAAGTATACGCTCTCTACAGATAAATAAAAGCAACTGGCAGTGGCATTTAAGAAAGTTTGGCGGTGGGAAGTGAACAGCTCTTATACAGAACGTCACCACTTTTTATTTTGTCTGAGGATTTCGGTATCCTCCATTTTAGATAAACCTACCTGAAATAATTAAAACGGCTGATTTCTTCAAAAGCTTTAAGTAAATCCTCATAAGAATATGTAAAGTCACTATCTACCCATTTCATCAGGATGTTCCACATTCCACCCGCATTAAAAGCTAAAGCAAATTCCATATTATCTTCACTGATAGAGTAGGTAAACTTATCTTTGGTCAAGCGATGGATGGAAGGTAAATGCTTGTTAAATGTTTTTAATAGCAAGCTGTCTAAATCATTTTTTCGGATCATGCGGATAAAGTCCATATGCTCTATCGAAAATGCGATGAAGATTTTGGCTACTTTCCCCATATCCATATTTTCTCCAGCATCAAGCCTCCTCAAATATTCCTGTGACAGCTGATCGAGATATCGTTCCAGCACAGCTTCTTTTGAGTGGAAATGCCGGTAAAAGGTACTGCGGTCCAAATCAGCTTTTTCTGCAATTTCTGTGATGGTTATATTAGCGTAAGGCTTTTCTTTCAAGAGCGATAATAATGCCTCCATCATCCATTCTTGGGATCTGACGGCAGAAGGGTTGTTTCTTTTACGCGTCATCTTTTCACTCCTTTTAGCAAGTTATTAAATTACTTGATTTTAACAAATGCATTATTTTGAAACAGGTAAAATGATTAAGAGTATCGTATAAATGCTACATCCAACAGGGTTTTGTAGGACTTATTCATATTGTATTGCTAATTCATTATTGCTAGTATACGATAGTTTTATAAATGCAACAATTGTTGCATTTATATCGGTGTAATACCAAAAGTTTTCATGGAAGCAGCAGGATTTTACAAGTAGTGAGCAGGCTAAATCTATGAAGAGGAGAATGGATATGGCGAAACTGGTCAATAAAGGAATTGTAAAAGCAGCGGGAATGATGAAGATGGATAATCGAATAAACTATTTTAAAGTAGCCCCAGATGCATTGGAGATCATTATGGAAGCGGAGAAATATGTCCGGAAAACTTCGATTGATAAGAGGTTAAAGGAGCTTATTAAAATTAGAGTATCACAAATTAATGGATGTTCTTATTGCTTGGATATGCATACGAAGGCGGCGAAGAAATTAAAGGTGTCTGACGAAAAAATAGATGGATTAAAGAAATGGGAAGAAGGCGATATATTTTCAGAGGAAGAGCGGGCAGCGTTTGCGTTGGCAGAGGATATGACCCTTATTTCGGAAAAAGGTGTTAGTGATGTATTGTATGAACAGGTTAGAAAATATTTCGGTGAAAAAGAGTATGTTGAATTAGTAATGGTGATTAATCAAATAAACACATGGAACCGACTGTCTATTGCGATGGGGAATCATGCTGAAGTATAGCCGGGAAATGTAGAATATAACGCAGGGAGAGCCTGTTTAAATGTAAGAAAACGATTGATTTGCTAAAGGAAAAGCGGATCAATCGTTTTTTAAAACGTAAAGAATACCATTCATCAAATTAATGCATTATGAGATGTTCTACATTTGTATTATACCTTGAAAGAAGTACAAAAAATAACCATATGAAATCTAAAAACTTAGTTGACAAATAGGAATTGATGAATTAATATTACTCTTAATTACTGAAAATAGAAAACTCTTATAATGAGAAGTGGAGGGTACTGGCCTTATGAAGCTTCGGCAACCATTGGATTGATTTCAAACGGTGCCAAATCCAGCAGATGTATTTATAGTCTGGGCTATAAGGGGGAATCGTAGGAAGAAAACGAAACGGCCTCTTATTTTAGTGAAGTAAGCAGGGCGTCTATTTTTTATGGTTTAGAAATGGAACCAAATAAACTTGGGAAGCATAGGAATAAGACAGATGTGCTTTTCTTTTAAAAATTTTTATTTTTAAAACCAAGTTAAATGATGAGGATACATTGTTTTGGGGCAGTGGACATTTGAAGGGTAAGAGATGAAATATGCTGTGACATAACGTTATGAATCTCGGAAATTTCTAATAAAAAATCAGTCTATCAAAAATAGGAAAGGGAGGATACATATGCGTTTTAATTTTGATCATCTTGTCCATTTTACAGGCAGTCCAGAGGAAGCCAAGGATGCATTAAGCGAGCTGGGCCTTCATGTGGTTGACGGGGGAAAGCATGAAAATGGTGGTACATATAATACACTTAGTTATTTTGATTTAAGCTATATTGAGCTTATTGGATTATTCGACAGAAGTTTAGCGGAGACACCGGCTGAAAAATATAGTTTAAGAGATACGTTCCAAAAAGATCATTTTGCAAATGGTTTATCACGCATTGCATTAAGATCCCAAAATTTAGAAGAAGAAGCAAAGCGCTTTAAATCTCTTGGTTTAGAAGTTTATGGACCAACTCCATTAAGCAGAAAGCGGCCGGATGGAAGTGTCGTGAGTTGGAAATTATTATTTGCAGGCAATGCAGATGATGAGTTGGAGCTCCCGTTCTTTATCCAATGGGATGAATCGGATGAAGAGCGTCGGAAAGACTTAAAAGCCCAGCAGACGATTGCAGAACATCAGCGCGGGTATCTTACCTTGGCAGCTGTAGGGTTTGCTGTAGAAAATGCAGAAAAAACTGTTGAAAAGTGGGCTGCTTATTTAGATTTAGAAAAGGGAGAAAGCTTTACCGATGAGTCTCTAAATGCTACAGGTTATGAGTTAAAGCTGGCAGGAGGAGACCTTGTATTTTACAGTCCAAATGGAGAAGGAATTGTTTCGGAAACGTTAGCAAAACGTGGAGAAAAACCTTTTATTGTTGATTTTTCGGGAGGAAATCAAAAAGAACAATTTGAAGTAAAAAATGCTATTTACCGATTTGTTTAAAGAATGGCTTAGCTGTTCAACGTCAAAACAATGCTACAAATCAGGTAAAGGTTAGTTATATGAATACAAAACGGAGCTTTATGGTTTAGAAAGTAGGATGACAAATTGAAAAAGAAAAAATGGTACAATAATCAACTATTTCCTTGGGTACTTCCAGTGCTGATTATTGTTTTATGGGAGCTATTTGGGAGACTAAACCTGATTACGTCGACAATGCTGCCTACACCTTGGGAAGTTATTCAAGCAGGTTGGCGTTTATTCGAAACAGGTGAATTACA
Organism: Oceanobacillus jeddahensis; assembly: GCF_000750635.1. Classification (GTDB taxonomy): domain Bacteria; phylum Bacillota; class Bacilli; order Bacillales; family Amphibacillaceae; genus Oceanobacillus; species Oceanobacillus jeddahense. Next base: position 29,888 of record NZ_CCDM010000008.1, on the reverse strand, counting down.
AGAGCATGTTTTCATTAGTACGGAACGTGCATTAATTGGATTTGTAATTGGCGGAGTCATTGGCTTTGCATTAGGACTATTTAATGGAACTATTTTATTTTTGGAAAGACTCGTCGATACAACGATTCAGATGGTGCGTACTATTCCGCACTTGGCGCTTATTCCTCTGGTAATTTTATGGTTTGGTATAGGAGAAAGCGCCAAAATATTTCTTGTGGCGGTTGGAGTAATGTTCCCAATCTATATTAATACCTTTAATGGTATTAAAAATGTAGATAGGAAATTAATCGAAATGGGCAAAATTTATGGTTTATCAAAATGGAAGCTTTTCACAAACATCATTCTTCCGGGAGCGATGCCTTCTATCCTGGTAGGGATTCGATATGCGCTTGGAGTAACATGGATTTCCTTAATTGTTGCAGAAACCATTGGAGCAGATGCAGGGATAGGCTATATGGCGACAACAGCCCGTGAATTTATGCAGATGGATGTCGTTGTTCTAACCATTGTTCTCTATGCAATTTTAGGTAAATTATCCGATTTTATTGCAAAAGTATTTGAACAACGATTATTAAAGTGGAATCCAGCATACAACAACAAGGAGTAAATGGCAGAGATAGCAAGGGGGAATTAGATGTTTGATATTCGTTTGGAAAATGTAGGGAAAAGCTTTGGCGATAATGAAGTATTACGACATATTGATTTATCGATTGAGCAAGGAAGTTTTACAGCAATTGTAGGGAAAAGCGGCTGTGGCAAAAGTACACTTTTACGCGTTATTGCAGGGTTAGAAGGGGTGACGAGTGGATCCTTATCTTTTTCTGGAGAAGAAGGAAGCGATCCTAAGATCCGTATGATGTTCCAGGATGATCGACTGATTCCCTGGAAAAACATTATAAAAAATATAGCAATTGGAACAAACAAGAAAGACGCTGCCTTAGAAGCACTGGGAAATGTTGGTTTAATCGATAAAAAAGGAGATTGGCCGGATGCTTTATCTGGTGGACAAAAACAAAGGATTGCGCTTGCTCGTGCTTTAGCGACAAGTCCAGATATTTTATTATTTGATGAACCTTTGGGAGCTTTAGATGCGCTTACACGGATGGAAATGCAAGATTTAATTGAAGGACTATGGAAAAAACAGAAATTTACTGCTCTTTTAGTAACGCATGATGTAACGGAAGCTGTGCATTTAGCGGATCGTGTCATCGTTCTGGATGGTGGTGGTGTTCAACTGGATCAAGAGATTGACTTGCCAAGACCTCGTGAACGGGATGAGCAATTTACGAACTATGAAAAGAAAATATTAGATGAGATATTGGGAGGATGAAAATGAAAAGAAGACTATTGACTCTAGCTGCATTTCTTTTAGTAATATTGCTGGCAGCTTGCGGTAATAATGATTCCAATGCAGAATCAGCAGATGGCGGCAACGATAATAACAATGAAGTAATTACGGTTGGTTATCAAAAAGGGAATACGATTAATATTTTGAAAGAACGTGGCAATTTAGATGAAGCTTTGGAAGAGGCCGGCTATTCGATTGATTGGAGGGAATTTCCAACTGGATCGGTATTACTAGAAGCTCTAAATACAAACAATATTGACTTTGGCCATGCGTCTGATGGGAATGGTGTCTTTATGCAGTCAGGTGGCCATGATATCAACTATGTTGCTTCGGAAGCTCCATATCCAGAAGGAGTGGCACTTGTCGCGAAGGCTGAATCCGATATTGAAAGTGTAGAAGATTTAGAAGGAAAAACTATCGGTGTTACGAAAGGCGGCAATCAGCATTACCTGTTATTAGAAGCACTGGAGGAAGCGGGAGTCTCTCTGGATGATGTAGAAATCAGGTATTATAAAGATGCTTCGGAAGGTTTGATTGCATTTACACAGGATGAGTTCGATGTATATGGATCGTGGGATCCTTATTTAGCCATTGTTGAAAGCCAAATTGATACACGTACGATTGTAAATGGTACAGATTTTAGTGAAAATCGCACATTCTATTTTGCAACTGACGAATTGGTGAATGATAACCCGGAAGTTGTTTCGATTATTTTAGAAGAGCTGCAAAATGTAGATCAATGGTCTAATGAAAATAAAGAAGAAGTAGCGGAAATATTAGCGGAACAGCTGGGCTTAGACGGAGAACCGCTGGAATTAGCTAATAACCGCCGTACTTTTGGTGTGGAAAGTATGAAGGAAGAGATTATTGACAGCCAACAACGGTTAGCAGACGTTTTTTATGAATCAGGTTTATTAGAGAATGATATTCAGGTAGAAGATGCTGTAAATGTAGAGGATATCGATCTTCCTGAAAATGTAGACTGACATTTTTCATAATAATAGCTTGCATATTTTTGAGTAAAAGAGAATGTTCAAAAAGGTAAAATTGGAGGATCAAAGAATGGCGAAAACAATTGAAAATGCATTTTTAAGTTATGGTGAAAAAGATGCGGCAGTGCAGGTGGAGGTTTTTCTAAACTTAGCTTGCCCATACTGTGCAACATGGTTCGAAATAGCAGATCAACAACTGACGCCATATATTGAGGAAGGAAAGGTTCGTTATGTTATCAAGCATTATGACAAACCTCGGGAGATGCTCTTGTATGGAACATTGGTAAATCTACATTTAGATTATAATGAACCAGATCGTATCTATGAAATCATGAAGGAATTATTTGCAAAGCAATCCGAGTGGAGTGAGTCAGACAGTGATTCCATTAAACAGCTGCTCATAGAAAAATATGGTTTGAAAGAAGAACCTGCTACTATTGATTTAAGCTTGAAAATTACGGATGAAGCAATAAAAAGGCAGGTAAAGATGGTCCCTACAGTTTATATTAATGAAAAAGAATTTCAATTTCCTATTGAATTAAATGCCGATCAGCTGAAAGAGGAAGTTGAAAAAGAATTGACTTATGTATAGAAGCTCTTTGAGGGGCTTCTTTTTTTACATTAAGAAAACAAAACGCACTTAAAGCTCCCTTTAACGTATATTGATTTTTTAAATTTGATTTCCTATGTATTCCCTGCGATTAAATATATAACTAGTCTTTTTGATTCTTTGAAAAAAGACTGTTATATATTTTTTTAGCGTTTTATCATCAAAAATATGATACAGTTATATAGACTGGAATAATATTGCTGATTGAAGTTTACAATCCTGATTAGAAAGGTTATAATTGATGCGTTATTCAATATACATAAGGAATTAATAGTCTTAGAGCGATTTACTTATGGAGGAGATATGAGTTAGTTCATTTAAATGTGGATGAATTTAAATGATCTGTTTACATTTTTTGATAAGTGTAATTGAAACAGAATGATATGTACGATGACGGGACTCAACGGGATCAAGTAACTGATTTGCATTGGCCGCGTGAACGAAAAAAGAAGACAAGTTTATGAAAGAATAATAGATAAAATCGTAGGAGGATAAAAGATGAGAAAATTACTCTATGCACTGATGACATTTAGTTTTGTAGCAATACTGGCAGCTTGCGGAGCTGATTCAACTTCAAATGCTTCTGAAGATGGTGAGACAATTCGCTTGGGCTATCAAAAAGGCAACACCATGAACCTATTAAAAGCGCATGGTACGTTAGATGAAGCATTAAATGAAGCCGGCTATAATGTAGAATGGAAAGAGTTTGCTATGGGTGCACCATTAATTGAAGCGTTAAATACAGATAATATTGATTTTGGTCATTCATCGGATGTACATAGTGTTTTGATGCAGTCTGGAGGGCATAATGTTAATTATGTAGCTTCGGAGTCCCCATATCCAGAAGGCGTTGCATTACTGGCAAGAGAAGGTTCGGGTATTGAAACATTAGAAGATTTAAAAGGAAAAGTAGTGGGTGTAACCAATGGCGGAAATCAGCACTATCTTTTATTGGAATCTTTAAAGCAGGCTGGTATCGACTGGGATGAAGTAGAGATGAAGTTTTATAAGGATGCGTCAGAAGGATTAATGGCTTTTTCTAATGATGAATTTGACGTGTTCGGAACGTGGGACCCATTTTATGCGATTGTGGAAGATCAAAATGATACACACATGATTCTCGATGGAACAGATCTCATCGAAAATCGTACGTTCTATTTAGCAAGAGATGGTTTTGCAGATGAGCAACCGGAAGCACTCACCATCATTTTAGAGGAATTGGAAAATATGGATCAGTGGGCAAATGAGGAAAAAAGAGAAGCTGCTGAAATACTGGCGGAGGAATTAGGATTAGAACCAGAACCGCTGGAAGTTGCAAATGAGCGACGTCAATTTGGCGTTCAAAGAATGACAGAAGAAGTAATTGCGAATCAACAGCAATTAGCAGATACCTTCTATGAAGCAGGGCTCATAGAGAATGAAATTAGTGTTCAAGAAGCAGTAGACGTGTATGATTTAGATGAATCTGTTTTTCCGGATAATATTGAATAGACGAAAGAATAGAGGAATAGCGGAGGAACGGATAGAAGAAAGATTTTTAATTCGTAACAGCCAAGATATCATAGTGATGTTTGTTTTGATAGGTTATTTAGCTGGAACAAAAGGGAATAGATAGTTAATGAAAAAGCTACTTCTAAATGATAGATTTAGGAGGTTATCCAATGCGCTATGTATTGCTTGTTCTTTTATTTTCTTTCGTTATCTTCACGTTGCCAGCGTGTAGTCAAAACGGGTTATTTGATGATACTATCTCAACCATTGAAGTGCAAGATGAGGAGACTGGAGAAACCATAGAAAGGATCGGGGATGAAGCTTTTATCAATGACCTTACAATGGAATTAGAAAACGCCAATACGACATCGATAGCTAATATTGATCTCCCTCACCCGGATTACAGGGTCATCTTTTTAAATGAAGATAACCCTATACTAGAGCTAGGGTATTATCTTGAAGACAAAAACTTTAGCGGTATCTCTGGAAGGTTTGTAGATATGAATGAGGGTCTGCATTATGGAGTGGATATGGAGTTGCCTATACAGGAATAAACGTGCAGAGCTCTATAACTACTTTGGTTTTGAGATAGCAACATAAGAATAAAGAAACAGCTCATTCGCCGCTTAGAATGAGCTGTTTCTTTATGTTTTTCATTGCATAGGAAATTATAGAATTATTGCCTTGTGGATAACTATTTATAGTAAAACAGGCACGTCCAGCTCCGAGCGCCAAAAACTAGGAGATTTCACGTCGCGCCCTACGATAAGTCAACATCGGTTCGTCACCTCACCGTGTTTCCTTTATCTCAGTTGCGCCGCTCCAATCTCTACGTTTTTAAACAGGCGCTCTGCGCTTTTGTTCTTTTAAACCGTGGTTTTTGCTCCACACGATAAGACAGAAAAAATGATTGATTCGTTCAAGAACGGGCGGATACGGGTTCTTCTAGAATAAAGAAAAAGCAAGTACCCAGCCGGGAACTGTATTGCCTTCGAGAAAATAATTGTTATGTGGTAAGTCTTTTTTGTTAGACTGATTTCCTGATCAAATAGGAAGTTGTTTTGAAAGATTGATTAATTATTAATTGGAAAATTCTCTGCTAACTTTTCACATGTTTCAACGAATTTCATTGCTGCTGGAGATGGGTACGTATTTCGTTTATGTGCAATACCAACCGTTCGCGCATAGTGTTCAGTAAAGTTCTTTTGAATAAGGTCTGCAGGTGCATGATGCAAAATAGATTTTGGAACAATCGAAACACCTAAATTCTCCGTTACCATCGTTAAAATAGCCTGATCAACCGATAATTCGTATACGATATTTGGGATGATTTTATGCTTAGATAAGATACGTAATACATCACGATCGATGTTTTGTTTTGGCATAATCCAGCGTTCATCCTGTAACTGATTCAGTGTCAGATGTTCTTCGGAAGCAAGGGGATGATCTTTTGCCATGATGCATAGAAGTTGATCCTCAAAAATAAAGTCAAATATGAGATTTTCAGATACAGGCTTAGCAAGAAATCCAATATCGACGACACCGTGCTGCAGCCAATTTTCAATTTGGTCATAATCTCCTTCCTTCAGTTGGATAGTGACATCCGGATAATGCTGTTCGAAATAGGATAAAACCTTTGGCAGCAATACGAGTGAAACACTTGGAAGCACACCGACGGTAATGGTTCCGCTAATCAATTTTTTTAAATTGGCAACGGTATTATCGAGTTTTTGCTGTTCTTGCAGGATTTTCGAAACATGATCATATACCATTTTTCCATTGCTTGTTAAAATAACATTATTCCTATTACGGATGATGAGAGAAAGATCCAGCTCTTTTTCTAAATTATTCATCGCATGTGTAATGGAAGATTGGGTTAGATTGAGCTTTAGACCGGTTTCTGTAAAGTTTCCCGTTTCAATTAACGTGTGCAGAGCAATATATTGAGCTAATGTAGGCATATAATAAACTCCTTTTTAACGTGTTTTTTATATCTGACTATGAATTTTTCTCATAGTTAGATATAAAAATATTCATTCGATTTATATTTGATTTTATTTTATAATAGATTCAAACCCAAGTAAAATAATAAGGATTTAAGGAGATAGATAAGATGAGTGAAGAAAAGCTAATGATGAAAGCCTTGTCTATGGACATTATTACAGCGAAAATGTTTACGGAACTCCATCTCTCCATTACAGAAGCATATGGTGAAGAAGAAGGCCAGAAACTTGTCCAGAAAGGTTTGGAAGCATTCGGTCTAAAAGATGCAGAAACAATGGCACAAAAGGCAACAGCAGAAGGACAAAACCATGCTTTTTATGAATATTTACCACAAGCTGTAAAGGAAGAAGAAAAATACGCAGCATTAACAACTTTTGCGCGTTTTTCCAAAATGTTTGCTCAAATTGCGAAGCAGGTAGTAGATAAATATGAGGAAGAAGGCGAGGATGTCATTAGACGTGCTGTAGAAAGATATGGAAGAAAGCGCGGGGAAGGGATTGCTCAGCGTGCACGTGCCAATGGATTAGAAAATAACGCTGATAATTATTTAAAAAACTATGATATGGCCCGCAGTGAATTATTTGAAGTGGAAACCGTGCATAAAGAAAATGAGGTGGAACAAACCTTTACGTATTGTCCATTTGGCCAACAATGGGCGGATGATGATATGGGCAAATACGGTATTCTGTATTGCCAAGTGATCGATCCTTCTGTTGCGAAGGGTTATAATAAGAATTTTGAAGTTGTGCATGACCAGTATGTATTGCGGGAAGGACAATGTCACTTCCAGTTTCAGATGAAGGAATAAGTACTGTGATAAATGCGAATCGATTATTTTAATAACTTCATGACTTAAGCTAAATTGTCCAAAAGGGCATCAACCGATTTTCTATTATGAATGAAAAACAACTGGCGATTAACTTTGTTATAGAATATGTGAAGGAAGCAAGTGTACAGGTAAGGATAGTGATTTTTCACCATTGGGTGGGAATCACTATTTTTTGTTTAAATTAGAAATAAAAAAGGAACCATAAAATAAAGTACATTATTTATGGAGGGTGAACCAAAATGACAGAGACAAACATGCCAAAAGACAAAGGTTTGGATCACACGCTGAAGCTTTTAGATGAAGGATACCGTTTTGTAACCAATCGTTCGGATAAGTTTGAATCACGTGTATTTGAAACAAGACTGTTAGGTGAGAAAACCATTTGTATGGTAGGTGAGAAAGAAGCAGAACTTTTTTATGATAATGCAAAATTCTCCCGAAAAGATGCTTCTCCCGGAAGGATTCAGAAGACGCTGTTTGGTGAGGGAGGCGTTCAGGGACTGGATGGAGCAGACCATCATCACCGGAAAGCAATGTTTATGTCTCTGATGACAGAAGAAAAGTTAAAAGAGATGTCCGCTATCATTCGAGAAGAATGGGAGCAAGAAATGGAGAACCGTTCTAAGGAAGAAATACAAGTTTATCAAGCAGCAAAATATGTGTTAACGAAATCTGCCTTACGATGGACAGGAGTCCCTTATGAACAAGAGGATATCCCCGAATGGGCAGACCAGCTAAGCGACATGTTTGAAGATGCCGGTGCAGTTGGGTTCAGTCATTGGCAGGCAAGGCAATCCAGATCTAAGGCGGAAGAACGAATAACAGGATTGGTGGAGAGAGTACGCAGCAACAAGGCAGAAGAGGTTAGTAAGGATAGCGCCGTATACCATTTTGCGATGCATCGTGATTTAAACGAGGAATTACTGGATGCTTCCATTGTTGCTGTTGAAATATTGAATCTGCTGCGTCCCATTGTCGCCATTGCGGTTTATATAGATTTTGTTTTGCTGGCTGTTCACGATTACCCGGAAGAAGCAGGGAAATTGGAGTCAGAGGAGGACTTGCATCACTTTATTCAGGAAGTAAGACGCTTCTATCCATTCTTCCCGGTTGCTCCTGCACGGGTCATAGAGGATTTTACCTGGGGCGATTATACCTTTAAAGAAGGTACATTAACTTTATTGGATTTATATGGTACAAACCATGACCCGGCTATTTGGAAGCAGCCGGATCTGTTTCAGCCGGGACGATTTCAAGGGTGGAAGGAATCTCCATTTAATTTCATTCCGCAAGGCGGAGGAGAATTCGATATTGGTCACCGTTGTGCCGGTGAATGGATGACAATGGATGTCTTAAAAACAACGCTGAACTTTTTTGTAAACCATCTTTCTTTTGAATTCGCAGAACAGGATTTGGGTTATGAGATGAACGATATTCCGCCAATTCCAGAGAGCGGAGTAATTATTAAAGGAATACAGTTAAAATAATGGAAGGAAGAAATTCCTGTCTGTACGTTTCAAAGGGTGTTCTGTATCGTTTTTCCATACAGAACACCCTTTGAATTTTTCACGGTTTGATCCATTATTTATCTCTAATTTGTTTTAATGTTTCATAAATTTTGAACATGATGATTAGTAATTCACAATAAACTCGTACTAAGAGGCTTCCAATAACAATAGTAATAAGTCCTGAGAACATAAGTAAAAACTCTTGTTCAATAATTCCAGTAAAAATAGTAATAAGACCGAATATAACCGCTGCAACAAGCCCTATCCAAAATAACACTTTAATAATGACAGGTGTAATCATTTCTTCAAAACTAAAAAATTTATTCATAACATTCCCTCCTTTTTTTCTTTTTTAACAGTATATATTAAAAACGGCAGATTTTACAATAATACATTAGCCTGGTAATCAATACCTATTGATATACGAAAACGCAAGCATTCTCTCTTCCTTTACTTGCGCAAGGATGTGCTGACTTTGGCTTTCCTGTAAATGTTTCTGAGGAGGTAAGTAAGTTCCACCCTGATTGCAGCCCCAACGAAGACATTCATGAAAGGTTTGCACGCAAGAGTATAAGGAATACGAAGTTTATTTAGGTAATTAGTTTAGTGTCTGTTTATTTGTTTTGGGAATTAAGACCTTTTGTTTCAAAATCCAAAACTTCCTTCCTGTTTTTTGTCATATAGCTTCTTTTTTCGATTTTCGAGTTTGCACTTGAATCATTTATGCTAATGTTATTTTATATACTGTAATAACAAGGGTTTTGAGATTAGAAACACCTTGTTTGAAGTAGTATCACTTAAAATAAAATAAGGGGTGACAGGATGGAGAAAGATGATAAACAGCAAGAAGAGAATGTCGAGGAGGAATACTCTAAATCAGCATCGGAAGGAGGAGAAACGGTAGAACCGGGCGCAGAGGAGGGAACGCAGCAGCCAGGGTCAGAAACAAATGAAGTAAATACGCCTCCACAGCAACAAACAGAGGGATTAAATGAAACAAATCAGGAGGAAAAAACGAAAAATTCGCAATTTGATTTTCGAGAAAGCTTTAATGAAATCAAAGGGATTGCGCTGGATGCCGTATTAAGACCAAATACGCTCATTCATTCCAGCCGGGCGGTTAAAGTGGAAACCAGTCTTATTATTTTCGCTTTGCTAGCCGTGCTTGTCAGTGTTTGCCATTATTTATTTTATCGATATGGATTTGATGGGCTGTTCTACTTTTTGGGGGATATTAATTTTACCTTTGTTTTAAAGACGTTTGTTTCCTGGCTTATTACATTTGCTATCGGCTATTTTTCACTTTATATTTTACTCAAACAGTTTGGAAACAAAACAATGGAACATAAGGATTTATTGACGAAGTATGTGATCGTTAATATTCCATTTGTACTTGTATTTTGCTTGGTAACCTTATTTTTTGGTTTTGTACTTATTGATTTATTTATTGTGACCTACGTATTTTCATTACTGCTTTTTGGATTTATCCATATTTATTTATTCTTAGCACTGATGGAAAAATCCCGTTATGATGTCTTCTGGACATTAACCGTGTATCAGCTGGTGCTTATTATAGCATCGTATTTCTTAGTCGGTGTAGACTTTGGAGCATTTTAATTCTAATAGATTTTCACAATAAGAGGCTGTCTCCAATTGTATAATGCGGAGACAGCCTCTTATCGTAAATACATTTTATTTATTATTTGGATGTGTACGAAACCAGGAAATAGCAACCATTATTATTAGAACAACTACGGAGCTGATAAAAGCAGCCAGACTTATATATCCAATAAGAGACTCCTCTCTTCCCTCGAAGAAATAACTGATAAATATACTAATAAGGCTGAGTGAGCTGACAACCATCGGGGGAACAACTCTTTTTTCTTTTAAAAATATACTTATTAGAAATAGAATCACACCAATACCAAGCATTATTGGTAAGTATCCTGTTAAGAAATTCATTTTACCACTCCACTAACTGATTAAATTTTAAACTTCCTTGTATATAGTTTCCCAAGTGTGGGCGTAATTAATCTGCCACTTTTGTTTTAATTCCTCATTCCCCCTCATTTTAAAAAATGATGAGGAGAAGTACGTTTACACAGAAATTCCCCTTCTATTAGTTATGGCTTTTAAACATCTTCTATAATGAACTTGTCTACCTGCAGCAGAAATTACTTTTAGGTCTTTATCCAAGAGAAATTCCTGAAAAATAGGTTTTTATATCAAACCGAGTACGTGGGGTGCACATAGTCTATAGAGAAAGATTAAAGAAATGGAAAGGAGGTCCTTTACGGTGAGAGGTAGTAATAAACATCATCAAGGACAATTTAATCAAGGCTGGGGGAACCAACAGGTACAAGGAGCTTCTATGAATGGAAATTGCAATGGCAATGGAATGCCACAACAGATGCCGATGCAGCAAAAGCCACAACAACAAATGCAGCCAGAATTCTGTGCGCCACAAGTATCACCTACACAACAAGGCCCGACACAAGTCTCTCCAACAAAGCAATACGTAAAAACAAACGTTTCAAATACAGAAGTAAAGCATATCCATCCTAGTCACACAACAAATGTTAATAAGCATATGACAACACACAAACACTATTTCCCTCATACAGAATCCGTTGTAAATGATATTAAAGAACAGCATGTTATGTGCGGGAAGCCGCATCATCCTTGCCCACCACAAGGCCCTTGTGGATGCTAAAGGATTGTATGTAAATAAAAAACATCAATTTGCAGTTATGTGATGCTGCGGATTGATGTTTTTTTACATGTTTGGCATACCCTAATGATAATAAAAGAACCGCTGCATTCGTCTGACTTATCATAGTATTTAGAAAAAATAGCGTGGGACTTGGTTTATTGGAAAGAAATCCGTTATAATAAAAAAAGATTCATTTTAAATTTTTTAGGCAGAGAGGATCGAGTATATATGAAGCAAGAAATTGGTGTTATTGGTTTAGCCGTTATGGGAAAAAATATCGCGTTAAATATAGAAAGCCGAGGCTTTGCGGTATCTGTTTTCAACCGTACGTATGAGAAAACAGAAAACTTTATGGCAAACGAAGCAAAAGGAAAAAACTTCTACGGTGCAAAAACGATTGAGGAATTTGTACAATCCCTGGAGAAACCACGTAGAATTATGCTTATGGTTCAAGCAGGACCTGCAACAGATGCAACGATTGCATCTTTACATCCATACTTAGAGGACGGCGATGTTTTAATCGATGGAGGAAACACACTCTATGAAGATACGATGCGTCGTAATGAAGAATTAGATAAGACAGGTATTCATTTCATCGGAACGGGTGTATCTGGTGGAGAAGAAGGAGCATTAAAAGGGCCTTCTATGATGCCTGGTGGACAAAAAGAAGCTTATGATCTTGTTGCTCCAATTTTTGAAGCTATTTCTGCTAAAGTTGATGGCGATCCATGTGTTACTTACATTGGGCCAAACGGTGCAGGCCATTTTGTGAAAATGGTTCATAATGGAATTGAATATGGAGATATGCAGTTAATTGCAGAAGCATATGATCTAATGAAAAACGTAGCCGGTTTAGATGCTGAAGAACTCCATGAAGTATTTAAAGAATGGAATAAAGGAGAGCTTGATAGCTTCTTAATTGAAATTACAGCAGATATTTTCACAAAAACAGATGACGACACCGGGAAGCCGTTAGTTGAAGTGATTCTTGATAAAGCCGGTCAAAAGGGTACTGGAAAATGGACAAGTAAAAATGCATTAGATTTGGGTGTACCGCTTCCGTTAATTACAGAGTCTGTCTTTGCACGCTTTATTTCTTCTTTGAAAGACGAGCGCGTAAAAGCAAGCAAAGTATTAACTGGACCTGCCAAAACAGACATATCAGAAAGCAAAGAAGATCTCATTGAAGCAATTCGTCAAGCTCTTTATATGAGTAAAATTGTTTCTTATGCACAAGGATTTGCCCAAATGCGTGCAGCATCTCAAGAAAATAATTGGGACTTGAAATATGGGGATATTGCCATGATTTGGCGTGGTGGATGCATTATCCGTGCGAATTTCTTGCAAAAAATTAAAGAAGCGTATGATCGTGATGCGGATTTACCAAACCTTATGCTGGACCCTTATTTCAAAGAAATTGTAGAAGGTTATCAAGCATCGCTTCGTAAGGTTGTTTCTTTAGCAGTACAACATGGTGTTGCGGTGCCAACATTCGCTAGTGCAATTGCTTATTATGACAGCTATCGTTCAGAGGATTTGCCAGCTAACTTAATCCAGGCGCAGCGTGATTATTTTGGTGCGCATACGTATGAGCGTAAAGATAAAGATGGTGTCTTCCATTCTCAATGGTTTTAATGGCTTGGTAAGAAATGAATAATAACAAAAATCCCCGGAGTCAACTTGTTTTGATTCCGGGGATTTTTGTTTGGAGATCGCTTTATAATTCTTTCAACATAGCTGACAAAAGCTGTTCATATTTCGAAAAATATACTCTTACGCAGCCAGCTCCTCCTGATATTTTCCAGAATTTTCTTGAAACAGTATGGTGTACATATCGAGATGAGAAATAAAGGAATGCTTTACATGAATAAAGTCAAAATTTCCTCAAAAATCAATGTTTTTATGATAATAGATTAAGGGAAAAGGGACAGGGAATGGTTATTAATGAAAGAGGAGGTATTATTTTGAAACTTGGAAACGGCAAAAATTATTCTTATTTGGAGACTGGAAGACCAGTAGCTGAAGGAAGAAATGGAGCTGTTACGTCGCCGCACTATTTAGCTACACAAACAGGAAAAAGAATCTTGGACCAAGGAGGACATGCAGTAGAAGCGGCAATTGCAGTAAATGCTGTACTCTGTGTCGTAATCCCGCATATGGCAGGGCTGGGAGGAGATTTATTCGCTTTAGTTTGGGATGAGAAGGAAAAAGAAGTTAAATCTCTAAATGGAAGCGGTAAATCTGGAAATCAAGTAACCCGGGAAGTTTATAAACAGCAGGAATTGAAGGAGATTCCGGAACGTGGACCATTAGCCGCCAATACCATTCCGGGAACAGTAGATGGCTGGTGGGAACTGCACCAGCAATATGGAAAGTTGAAATGGGGAGCTTTGTTTGAAGATGCAATTCATTATGCGGAAAATGGTTTTCCGATAACAGACAGGGTAAGCAGTTATATTCAAGAAAAAGCTGATTTATTAAGTGAATATTCGACAACTAAAAAGATATTCTTTAAAAATGATCGTCCCATTTTAACAGGAGAGTTACTCGTGCAGACTGATTTGGCATGGGCTTTCAAACAACTGTCTAAATCGGGAAGAGATGCTTTTTATGATGGGGAAATTACAGACAAAATTATTGCTGCGATGGAGAAGCATGGAGGTCTTTTAGTAAAAGAAGATTTTAGAAACCACACTGTTGAATGGGATCGTCCCTTATCCAGCTCTTACAGAGGTTATGACATCTATCAGGTGAAACCGAACACACAAGGAATTGCTGTGCTAATGATGCTGAATATGTTAGAGAAAAATGATTTGGTCTCCATTGGGGATGGTACGCCGGACTATTATCACCTGATGGCAGAAACAGCCAAACTTAAATTTCGTTTCAGAGATGAGTGGGTTACCGATCTGGAATCGATTGATCTCCCTTATGACAAACTCTTATCTAAATCTTTATCGGAAGAGGTTTATGGTCATTTCTCCTGGGAAGAAGTAAACCGGCTGGAAAATCTGGAAGAACTTCCTGAGGTTGATCATGGCAGAGACACAGCCTATCTTAGTGTCGTGGATAAAGAAGGGAATAGTATTTCCCTTATACAAAGTATCTTTCATGAATTTGGTTCTGGATTTATGCCGGAGAGCTGCGGTTTCTTCCTTCAGAATCGGGGATCCCATTTTAGTCTGGATGAAAATCACCCAAATACGTTAGAACCAAATAAGCGCACATTCCATACGATTATTCCCGGAATGGCATTAAAGAATGGCAAGCCATTTATGCTTTTTGGAGCAATGGGCGGTGAAGGGCAGCCGCAAACCCAGTGTGCCATGCTTACGAAAGTGATTGATTTTGGCTATAACATGCAGCAAACGATTGAAGCACCACGCTGGCTGTATGGGAAAAAATGGGGTGAAGACAGTTCTACACTTAAGTTAGAAGGAAGAGTATCTGATGAAATCTTTAAAGATTTAAGAAGGCGCGGCCATGAAGTTGAAATCGTAGAGGACTATTCTGAGACAATGGGCCATGCACAAGGGATCGTGATTGATCATGAAAGAGGGGTATATAGTGCTGGAGCAGATCCGCGCGGGGATGGAATTGCCTTATGCTGGTAGGCTTTAAGAACAATTACTTTGGAGGAATGGATAATGGAAAATAATTTACCGGTTGATTTATTGCATTGGTTATTAGCTATTGCACCATTAGTTCTGCTGCTTCTAATGTTAGTTGTTTTTAAATGGTCTGGCGGAACTTCGGGATGGATTGCAATGGGCTTGGCGACATTACTAGGTTACTTTATGTTTGAAGCCCCTTTCGAAACGCTGGCTGTTGGATTTGGAAAAGGCGTTTGGGAAGCATTCTTTATCTTGTTGGTTGTATGGTTTGCTTTAATGCTATACCATGTTACAGATGAATCTGGTTCGTTTAAAGTTATCCGGGAAAAGATACAAAACCATAGTGGAAATTACTTGTTTCTTGTCCTTGGATTTGGTTGGGTATTTGCCTCTTTTCTTCAGGGTGTAGCTGGATTTGGGGTACCAATTGCTGTTGTCGCACCGTTACTAGTTGGATTAGGTGTGAAACCTGTAGCTGCAATTGTTATTCCGTTAATAGGGCATTCATGGGCGAACATGTTTGGAACGCTCGGTGTTGGCTGGATTGCTACTATAAATGCAGTGCAAATTGAAGATACAACATTAACACTCCTCTATACCGGAATTCTATTATGGCTCCCCAATATAATAGCTGGTATGATGATTTGCTGGATTTATGCTAAATGGAAAGGAATAAAAGAAGGTTTTCTGGCTGTTATCATTATTTCGCTGATTCACGGCGGAGGACAGCTTGCTATGGTAAGCTTTAACGCAGAGCTAAGTACGTTTATCCCGACGATTTTAGCTTTTGGCGCTTTATTTATGCTTTCCAAAAGGAAGAAGTATAGTGAAAAATCAGAGTTAGACGAATTAACGAACATTCTGGAAGAGACTGATTCAGAAACTGGAGAGAAGCCGGATATATCATTGCATCAGGCTTTTATGCCGTATTACGTTTTGTCGGTAATCAGTATTATATTTCTTGGAATCGGGCCGATTCAAAGCTTTCTGGAACAGTTTGAATTCGGATTTTCCTTCCCGGCAGTTGAAACAGGATACGGCTTTGAAATGGAAGCTGAAGAAGCATATTCCCCTATAGCTCCATTGACACATCCAGGATTCTATTTACTTGTATCGGTTATCTTTGCTTACTTCTGGTACAAGCGTTTAGGATTACACCATAAAAACACTACTAAAAATGTATTTTCTGGCTTGAAGAATAATGCATTAGGAGCATCACTGGCAATCACAGGATTTTTAACAATGACAATGATTATGGAAAACTCAGGACAAACAAACGTACTTGCGCTAGGCATTGCAGAAGTTTCTACGCCGGGTATTTATGCTGGTTTAGCAAATATAATCGGGATTATCGGGGCATTTATGACCTCATCAAATACGTCATCCAATGTTCTGTTCTCACCGTTACATGGTTCTGTCGTCGATTCGATGGAAGGTTTATCACTACCTCTTGTAATTGCTGCACAGTCAACAGGTGGAGCGATTGGTAATGTCATTTCACCAGCCAATATTATATTAGGAACAAGTACAACGAATGCACAAGGAAGAGAGTCGGAAGTATATAAAATTACGCTTATCTACACATTGATTGCAGGAGTTGGTGTTTCAGCTGTGTCTATACTATTGCACCTTATCGGAGGATAAAACAGGAAATCATCGATGAAGCACAAGGCTTCGTCGATGATTTTTAATCTTAAGAAACGGATAAATTTAAAAATAAAATCGTTACAACTGTAGCACTTTGAGAATTTTTTAAAGAAGATTTGGTATAATGAAGATACCAATCTACATCCACTGAAAAGATGTATTGTTTGCACCTCATCGTTTCATCTTGGTAAAAAGTGAAGTGCAATGATATATTTACATAACGTAGGGAGTGAATATTATGTCAATTATAGATAAATTAAAGCTAGATAAATACAAAAGCTTGGCTATAATCAACAAACCAGCTGATTATCATATGTTCACAGAGCAGAACCAAGCATTGCAACAAGAGCATGATGCTATTTTTATTTTTGTAGAAACGTTGGATGAAATGATTACATATACAAATCAAATTTTAGAGAAAAAATTATTACTGCCAAAAGGGTATTTATTTTTTGCTTACCCTAAAAAGGGAAATAAACGCTATAACACCTCTATCCATAGGGATGAGATTTTCCCTGCTATGAAGGTGGACGAAGAAGGTTATGTGCCGGAAAGTGATTTGAAATTTGCTCGAATGGTGCGAATGGATGATGTGTTTACTGTAATTGGCTTAAAACGCGAAGAACGAAAAGAGAAGAAACCTACCTCATCGAGCCAGCGCGTAGCAGATTATGCTGAGAAGGTGAAAGATGTAGAAGCGTTATTAGTAGAATTTCCGGAGGTGCTTTCGTTTTACCGGAGTTTGACACCAGGCTATCAAAAAGACTGGGCACGTTATCTTTTTTCTGCGAAACAAGAAAAGACACGTGATAAGCGCAAACAGCAAATGCTTGATATTTTGTCCCAAGGGTATAAATCGATTGATTTGTACCGGCAGCAGAAGAAATAAATCGGCTTTATTTGTCAAAGAGGAGGGCTGTTATGATTAAACAAATTCCAGTAACAAATGATGAAATTTATGAGTTGTCTGCCTTTGCCTTTCAAGTTACGCTTGTACCAGAAGAGATAGAAAAGAAAAAGAAAGCAAAAAAGAATGAAACGGTTTGGGGCTGGATGGAAGGAGAAAATCTTGCTGCAAAGGTGCATTTGATTCCGCTGGAAACAAGCATTCATGGCAAGGTTATGAAAACAGGGGGAATTGCCTCGGTTGCAACTTGGCCGGAGTATCGGAGGAAAGGAGCTGTTCGGCAGTTGCTTATCCACACTTTAAGTGAAATGAAGAAAGCAGGTTACCTTGTTTCTTATCTGGCGCCATTCAGTGTTCCATTTTACCGGAAATTCGGTTGGGAAATGACGATCAATGAAATGCAGTTTACGATTCCGATGGAGCACGTTCCTAAATTTAAGGGTATAACAGGTTATGTGCGTCGGATGAAAAAGCATGAAGAAATCATTTTAAAAAAGGTCTATCAGGCTTATACCGAACTGTATACAGGGATGCTTATCCGTGATGATCATTGGTGGGAACACAGGATTTTCAGCAAAGAAGAATTAATCACAGCGATAAGTTATGATGATGCAGGAAAGGCAGATGGATATATACGTTATCAGGTAAAGAATAGTAAGCTGGACATCGATGAATGGGTTGCTGTTACCCCGGATAGTAAAAAGCGGCTGCTGCAGTTTATTGCCAATCATGATTCGATGGCAAAGGAAGTACATTTGACACTGCCGGATGATGGTTTACTTCCGCTTTTTCTGGAAGAACCGAGGGCAAAGCAAGAACAAAAGCCATATTTTATGACAAGAATTGTTGATGTAGAAGCCTTTCTAAAGGTATATCCATTCTTGACGCCGGCAGAAAAGGAAGAAAGCTATCGATTGAAAGTGGAAGATGACGTTTTGGAAGAAAACAGCGGCATTTATCATATTTATTTTCAAAATGGATCACATTATGCAGAAAAAACAGAGGACACGGCAGGAGAGAATGTGACAGCATCGGTGACAATTCAACAATTAACGATGATTTTGTTAGGAAAACAAACCTTGGAGCAGCTTTACCAGCAGGCGTTTATCTCTGGTGAATTAGAAAATATGGTAAAGCTGGATGCGTATCTTCCTAAGAAAAAACATCCATATCTTGCAGATTTTTTCTAAATAATAATAAAAATCAAAGCCTGTCTCTATGTTAAGAAGACAGGCTTTGATTTCTAATATTAGACTTCCTTGCTGCTCGCCGTTTCTTTTTTGGCTGCTGTGGAGTCATCTACTTTTTTCTGGTGGTACATACTGTTTAGCAGCGCTCCTACCAAGAGGATAATTCCTGTTAAGAAAAACCAGATCATCAGGATGATAATCCCCCCAAGGCTTCCATACGTCGCAGAGTAATTGCCAAAGTTAGATACATAAATAGAAAAAGCAAAAGAGCTTACCAGCCATAAAATACTTGCTGTCAAGGTTCCAGGTAGAATATGGCGGAAAGGAAGCCGTTTATTTGGTGCAAAACGATACAGACCAAGTAAAATAACGGTAACAATAACAATGACCATCACTAAACGTGATATTTGTAGGATAAGTTCTGTACCTTCACTGATACCAATAAAGGAAATCAAGAAATTGATAATAGCGTCTCCAAACACCAAAAGAATAATAGATGAAATAGCCGCTAACAGTATTCCGATAGTCAACAGAATGGCTATTCCGCGAGCTTTGATAAATGATCTGGTTTCTTCCACTTCAAACGCTTGATTTGATACCTTAATGAAAGCATTGATCCCGTTGGATGCAGACCAAATGGTACCCAAAATCCCGACAGTCAATAGTCCGCCGCGGGGTGTTTCTACCAAGCTGATGATATTTTCTTCAAAAGTTGCTGCAAGTTCTTGCGGTAAGATGGAGCCGATAAACCCGACAGCATCATCAGGACTTATGTTAAAATAAGGGATAATTGCAAAACCAACGATAAGAAGTGGGAAGACGGCTAAAAGAAAATAATAAGCAAGCGCAGCTGCAAGTAATGTCGTATTATTTTCGGTAAAACGTTTCATAAAATCTTTGCCGAATTGTTTAATATCCATAGTCGCCTCCAATAAAAATTTTTACATACCTTTCCATTTTAGAGGGAGACCCTGAAAAATGGAATAAATATATCCATAATGTTTAGGGAAAGATTAAGGTATATGAACTCTATACCCAAAAATGAAGAGATATAATCTTGGTAAGTAGGAAATAAGATAACTTTTCTATCCTATGTATGATGGACGATATATTTAAATATTAGCGTCTTCCATCATTATTAATAGCGCAGTAAAACTATCTGGAAAGGCTTTTATTCCGAGAAAGGGTTGTATGTCAGCATTGTATAGAAGATTTTAAGAAAACACCATATGCTTTTATGCCTCCCTTTAACGAATATCAGGTTTTCTGATATTATAAAGAAGAAACGTTTTATTTATTTTTGCAGGTGGTATAATATTGTTTATAGAGACTATTTAAAAGTCTGATTGAAAAAATGGGAAAATACGGGCAGCTATCTGAAGGAATCACAAGTCCATTTTATTCTTTTGAACAAGGCAGGAGCTGGATGCAGTTATTCTTAGATGAGAACAATTAAAGCCCACATGTATACGCGTTTATATTTTGAAGAAGGAGGAGTTTTTTACATATGCCTATTATTTCCGTAGGGATTCTACTTGTTGCTATCGCGTTTGCGGTCGTATGTTGTTATATAGCCTTTATGTTAAATCGGCTTACCTATAATATTCGTTCGCTCGGCAGTTCCGTCGTAAAAATGGAAGAAGAAATGAGCCATATCACACCTGAAATTTCGACATCCTTAAAAGAGGTGAACCATTTAATTGATGATACGCATGAGAAACTGCAGGCAACAGACAGTGCCTTTGGTTCTTTAGAAGATGTGGGTGCATCTGTCCAGAGTTTAAACGAAGCTTATAAAGTGAAGCGTCAGGCGCTGGATGATGTAAAATTGGAAGAAAAATTAAATCTTGCAATGAAAGGTATCACTTGGAGTGAAGCAGCGATACAAATTTATAAAAGTTATCAGGCAAGTAAAACAAATAAAGTCAACCAGAAGAGGGAGGAAGTAAAATGACATTAATTGGAGTTGGCGTCATTATCATTGGAGTCGCAAGTGTTATTTTAGCTATTTTTATCGGTCATTTATTAAATAACTTAGCAAGTGTATTAAGCGGCGTTGATAAGACGGTGCAGCAATTACCAGAACAATTGGATGGTATTTTAAAAGAAACAACAAGTATTATGCATGAAAGTAATCAAGCATTAGCAGATATAAACAACAAAATGGAGCAATTAAGCCCGTTGTTTTATATTGTTGGTGATGTAGGAAATGCAACAAGGAAGCTTTCTTCTTCTTTAGTGGACGTTACGGATTCTGTGAAAACAAAAACAGAAGTGGGACAAGAGGTTTCAGGTAAAAATAACTTAGGCGGCGTATACGGTGGAGTTGCCCTTGGTTATTATTGGTTAAAGAAAAAACGGGATTTAAAACGTGAGAAACGGGCATATACACATGAACAATAAAGGATATAAAGCAGGGATCGTTGTTAGTTCGGTTGTAGGTGCTGCATTAGGATGGGTGGCAAGCTCTTATGTGGATAAAAAACGAAATTTAGAAGAGAATCCATCTCTATTAACTCGTCTACGTGATTTTGAACAACGTCTTTATCACGATGGCTTTCAAAAATCGACAGAGCTTCATGAAATACGACAGGAAGTTGAAAATAAAATTGCAGAAGAGAAATAAAAAATCGCTTGGAATGAAGGTTCCAAGCGATTTTTTAGATTGCGATTATTTTTTATTCTGTTTCACTAGAAAATAACCTATGGTTGCTAAGCCATAAATGCCCTGCAAATTTTTATTTGCTATCGTCATATTTGCCTCTTCGGTTGTCTCTTGTAATTGATTTGCTGTTTTAAGTACAGATGATGACATGTTATGCGTAGCTCGTCCTGCATCTCCAATTAAATAGAACAATGGAGATAATTCTTTGATTTGCTGGTTTACTTGCTGTAACGTTTCATTACCTGTTTTAAGAATATCCGTTATTTGTGAAGTAATTCCTTCTACTTGCTCAGGCAGTTGATCTGTGGTTTTTTGAGCACTTGCAATGAGCTTTCCGGCTCCCCCTAGTTTTAGAAAGAGAAATGCAGCCACTCCTAATAAACCGACTCCAATCAGAACAGCTCCAATACCTAATACAATTAATATCCAATCAGCCATAATCATACCTCCGAATTAATATTCCTAAATATACAATATCACATGAAGAATGGTTTCAAACATTTATTTTTATTTTAGCATACTACAAAAGATAAGTCATAAACCGAGGGGCTGGCCCATAAATTTTTAGTAAAGGCTTTTGCTGTTTATATTTTTTTGAGTTTGTACATGCTGTAAGAAACAGCTTTGCAATAAACAGTACGCTTTGAGGACCAGTTTGAATTGTAATAACCATTATAAAAAGGAGATGTTGCGTTTTCGTATAGCTTCTTCCTTTGAACGGCAGTTATTCACCTTACTGAAAAGGTTCACTAAATTTTATCGTAGTCAGTACAACTTACTGTAAGACTCTCACTTTAAGAATAGAAAAAACATGGAATTATTAATGGGGCGGGATACGCCGCCCTCCACTGAATAAAATTTCGTTATATATCTTTCTATAATGCAAAAATACACCTCTAAAGATGGGGATGAAAGGAACGAAGTAATATGTCAAAAAAGAAGAAGCTGGCCTTTTGGTTTCTCGGTTTATTCATACTTATTTTCTTATTACAGTATCCCACGAAGGAAGCAATTAATTCTTCTAATTCAACTTGGTCTCTTCCATTAAATGGAAAAGTGATTGTGATTGACCCGGGCCATGGCGGACCGGATGGTGGAGCAGTGGGGGCAGATGGCACAGTAGAAAAAGACATTGCGCTGTCCGTATCAAAGGTGATTCAATCATATTTGATGCAGCACGGGGCGATTGTTCATTTAACACGTGACGAGGATGTTGATTTAGCGTCAGAAGGGACAAGCGGTCTGGCAAATCGCAAATCAGAGGATATACGAAATCGATTAGCGTTTATTCATGAGAAAGAGCCGGATTTCTTTATTTCTATCCATTTAAATGCATTACCTGATTCGCAGTGGCATGGAGCTCAGACCTTCTATTATCCAAGGTTTGAGGAAGGAGAGCATCTGGCAACGATGATTCAGGAAGAAATTATTCGTAATTTAGAAAACACGAATAGACAACCTCTTGCGATTGATCAAATGTATTTGTTAAAGCATGCAGAAGTCCCTGGGGCATTAGTAGAAATCGGCTTTTTATCGAATGAGACGGAGCGGGAGCTACTGAAGGATGATGCGTATCAAAGGCAAATGGCAGCTAGCATTTATGAAGGAATTTTGCGTTATGTTACAGAAGATCCTCAGGGTGAGGAAGGGGAATGAGCAGTAACTTATAAGAAAAAGGTTTGGCAGAGGCTAAGCCTTTTTTACATGACATAAAAGCACAGCGGACACGATACCATCTGATTAACTTAAGACGTCACTCAATTGGTTACAAAGCAAACCAACTGAATGAAGTTTTGTTTTATGTTATACTAACATTTAGACAGATTCATAAAAGGATGGTGAAAATATGTTAACACAAGAAGAGGTTATAGAGTTACTCAGCTCTGTAAAGGATCCTTTTTTACATAGAAGCTTGAAGGAATTAGATGCGATTACTTCCGTTACCATTAAGGAAGAGAAAAAGCATGTTAGTGTGAAGGTTGGAATTTCCAAAATGAACACTGGCGAACAGATGCAAATGCAGCAAGAGATTGTTGGTATTTTAAAACGTAATGGTGCGAATACAGTAGGGTTGCGATTTGAACAGCTACCAGAGGAAACGGTGCAGAAGTATCAGTCTGAAGCAGAAAAAGCAAAAGAAGAAACGTTAATAAGCGGAGCCACCAATACAGAATTTATTGCCGTAGCCAGCGGAAAAGGCGGTGTTGGTAAGTCAACTGTAACCGTTAACTTAGCGGTTTCCTTGATGCGTTTAGGGAAAAAAGTTGGAATTATCGATGCGGATATTTATGGATTTAGTGTGCCGGATATGATGGGTATTGAAGAAAGACCAGTTGTACGGGGAGAGAAGATCATTCCTGTTGAACGTTTTGGTGTTAAAGTTGTTTCCATGGGATTCTTTGTGGAAGATAATTCACCGATTATCTGGCGCGGACCAATGCTTGGTAAAATGTTAAACAGCTTTTTCACAGAAGTAGAGTGGGGAGAATTAGATTATCTATTGCTTGATTTACCGCCTGGAACAGGAGACATTGCAATGGATGTCCATGAACTCTTACCGTCTTGTAAGGAGCTGATTGTTACCACACCTCATCCAACAGCTGCTTTTGTAGCAGCGCGTGCTGGACAAATGGCTCTAAAAACAGATCATGAGATTCTTGGTGTGGTGGAGAACATGGCTTATTTTGAGAGTAAGAAGACCGGGGAGAAGGAATATGTTTTTGGAAAAGGCGGCGGTAAGAAGCTGGCGGATGTTTTAAAAACAAAAGTTCTTGGTCAATTGTCACTCCAACAGCCGTATGAAGAAGAGGACGAATTTGCTCCATCTGTTTATCAGGAGGACCATCCAAATGGAAAAGAGTACCACAAGGTAGCTGCAAAAATAGTTGCAAAATTAGAAGGATAGGTTTGGTAGAAAAATGGGGTGTCTGTTTAGTGGAACAGCACCCTATTTGTTTTTAGAAAAAATACATATGCAAGGATTACCTATTCGGATGAAGGATCTTCGCCATTTTCATTTTCATTATTACTCTGGGAATTTTCATTATTTTCACCACTATTTCCGGATGAATTCTGATTGGCTGCTTCTTTAAGTGCTTGCTCTATTTTTTCCTGGAATAACGGAGATTGAAGGGTCTCTTGGATTGTTTTTTCTAGATGGGCACGAAATGCTTGGCTTGTCATAACAGAAAGCATCTGTTCATCTACCTCAGGGTTCCTTAATATTTCAATCATTTGCTCTTGAAATTGGCTATCATGCATAAGATCTTTCATCAAATTCTTTTGCTCTGCAGAAATCGATTTTGCATAGGTTTGTACGAATTCAGGATCTTGGAACATTTTCTTCCAATTCTCTTTGCTATCATCGGAGGATAAAGCTTTGGTGACTGCTCCTTTTACTTCATCAGACTCGATAACGATGCTTTCCTGTAGTTCGTCATCGTTTAGTATATCCTTTAATGCCGCTTTACCTTCCTCTGTCTGCAAGATATCAACAACCATCTTTTTCGTGGTTTCATACTCTGTTTCACGGGATTCTTCATTGTTTCCGCAAGCAGCGGCAAGGGATAGGAATAGAACTAAAAATAAAATGGACAGGTGACGTTTCATACATACGCTCCTTTCTTAATGGAATCAGAAAGTAAAATTTTGTCATACGTTTATTCTTCGTATAGAGATTTCGCTTTATAGGTCAAAAAACACAATTTCTGCATACCTCCCTTCCTAAATAAAAGGGAGGTTCAGGTTTTTCTTTGTTTTTCAGCAAAATGGTATGATATTTTTATTTTCAATAAACGCAATAAAGGCGTTATTTAGCTAAAGGTTTGCACTTCCGAATATAAGGGTTCTCAGAAACCATCAGCCGTTTTTCCAGTTTCCTTTAATGAATATCAGGATTTCTAATATTTTTCTGTGATAAGAAGATAACGATATCCTTAATATGTTTGATAATTTAACAAAATATACACAAGCAATGAAGAAAAATAAGAAACTTCATGATAAAATACGAGTGGTTACTTCTTTAGGGGGTGAAGAATTGAACACAAGAATATTGGTTAATTTCTTTTGGAAAACATTCTGGCTAGGAGGGCTTGCTGGATTGATTGCGAGCTTTTTTATACGGCCGGAGGAATATCTTACATATATGTCTCCGTTTGATGTAATGGAGTTATTCGGGGTATTTGTTTTCTTTTTAGGTCTTGGACTGACATTTGCAGCAGTAAGTATGACCGGATTCTTTGCATATTTATTTGTGAACCGAATGGGCTTAAACGTATTTAAAGGATATTGGCCAACAGTGCAGGTTGGTTTGATTGTCTTTGTTTTATTTGATCTTATCTATTTCCCATATCGTGCGACAGGGGGAGATGTAGCGATATACTGGTTTATATTGATTGCTGCTATAATGCTTTTAATTGGTTGGACTGTAGCAAAGATAAAAACAAAAGGAACAAAATCGACAGCCTTTATTCCAGCACTTTTTTTTATGGTCGTTTTTACAACTGTCGAATGGGTTCCAGGATTAATGGTAGATGGAACAGATTATGCTTGGTTAATGGTTATACCACTATTGGTATGTAACACATATCAAATTCTAACACTTCATAAATTGCCTTTTGTGGAAAAAAAACCAGATAGAGAACAGAAAACTGCACAGAAATCAAAAAAAGCACAAACGAAGAAAGCATAAATCAATTATAATAGGTGCCTCTCCGACCCCTTCCTTACATGGAAGTGCTCTGCGGTCGGATTTGAGCACCATTTTATTTTAATGTTTGGAATATAAGAAAAACAATGGATTTAAAGGAACGTTGACTTAGCTTTCTGTGTCCCTGTGGGAACGGAAACGTCCGAATCTAACTTGATTAGGCGAGAGGACTCTCAACCTCAAGACAGGCTAACGTTGCAACGTCCTGGGGTTGGGGCTGGGGCGGGTAACCGCATCCCCAGTCCCAGCCAGTTACACTGCGACAAATGTGTGAACCTCATATAGGCTGAAAAAGTAGTCTTGGGAGGTAGGACCAACAGAATAGCGGAGTTGGTTGTTTTTTGCACACCGATGTGTCAGCTCCACTGGCGGTTATTCGTCATCTTGAAAGTCGACATCCCAGAAACCCACACTTCCAATTTCTTTAGAAATGAAGTGGCGGGAGTATTCATACATCCTGATGCTGGTAAAGGAGAACCGAATACTTACGTTCTGCTAAATGTAAGACACGGCATTTTGGTTATTTATAAGGATAAACAGAAACAGGCAGCACCCTTTTATATTAAGGAAGTGCTGCCTGTTTCTGTTCACACGCTAATCTATATTCAAAAGACAGACTCAAGATCTAAGTCTATACTTGTTAAAAAAGTATACTTAAAAGGGGATTTCAGGAAATGAAAAAAATCAATCAATCAGTTCAGTCTCTGCTTTTGCCTGATTTACCATTTCTGATATCGTAATCAAACCGTATCCTTTATTTTTTAAGCCGGGCAGGATCGTCTCTAAAGCTTCGGCAGTCTGCTTGGCACTATCAGAAGCGTGCAGCAGAATAATATCACCATTTTCTGTTTGCTCCATGACATCATCAACGATAGATTCTACTCCAGGGTTTTCCCAATCATCGGGGTTGACATTCCAATGAACAACTTGAAATTGCATGTTTTCTGCCAGCTCAATAATTTCTTCGTTTAAATGACCGTGTGGTGTACGAAGAAGCTGAATATCTTCATATCCAAGTTTGTCCATAACCTCTTGTGCTTTTAGTAAATCTTGTCTTATCTGTTCGGGCTCTTGATCTAAATAACTTTTATAACGGTAGCCGAGTAGTCCGATCTCGTGCGTTCCTTCAGAAATTGCTTCCAATAAATCCGGGTGACGTTCAGCCCACTCCCCGCTGACAAAAAATGTAGCTTGGACATCTTCTTTTTCTAATACATCAAGAATACTTTCTACTTTTTCCTCTCCCCAACTAATATTGAAGGTGACGGCAACATCTTCTAAATCTTCATTTCCTTTGGAGAGAGCAGCAGGTTCATCCTTCGTGAACATAGTTATAATAGAAGGAGTCTGCGTCCAAATTAAAATTACGGCTGTTAAGATGATAGCTGCTGTTAATATAATTTTCTTTTGGTTCAAACGAATTGTGTA
Organism: Oceanobacillus jeddahensis; assembly: GCF_000750635.1. Lineage (GTDB taxonomy): Bacteria > Bacillota > Bacilli > Bacillales > Amphibacillaceae > Oceanobacillus > Oceanobacillus jeddahense. The sequence goes on along the minus strand of NZ_CCDM010000008.1, from coordinate 2,234 downwards.
GAAGTGATTCAATTTTGTTCCTCCTTTTTGATGTAGTGAAATACATGGCAATCATTTTTGGCAGTGCGAAATAATTCGTTCTAGTATATATATATGTTGTGATTTTGGAGATATGTACAAGCTTGTATTATTCTATGAAAAAATTGATAATCAGAGAAAGACAATTTAATGTATAGAGCATATTTTATAGATGAAATGTTAAAACTAATAGAATATGGATACCGGTAATAGCTAGAAGATAGAGATTGTAAAAGTTGTCATATGGAGAAGTTATTATATTTTTTTGAGTGAAAGACAAAAAAGTGATTTAATTTAGTAACTTTTTTTATGAAAAAGTATTGCCCTTCTCAGTTTTGTATGGTATATTAATTTTTGTTGTCGGAAGAAAACGAAATAAAGCGAAATTACTTCGACAAAACACTTTCAAAAAAGTGTTGACAACAAAATTGAAACATGATAAATTATATCTTGTCGCTAAAAACGACAGATTAACAAATTGCTCTTTGAAAACTGAACAAAACAACCAGTACGAAAGAAGAAAAACAACCTCGTTTTTCTTAAAGAATTAAGTCAGAAGTAGACTTCTGAAAGCTAAAGTATTCAAACACTTTTATGGAGAGTTTGATCTTGGCTCAGGACGAACGCTGGCGGCGTGCCTAATACATGCAAGTCGAGCGCGGGAAGCGAACAGAACTCTTCGGAGGGACGTTCGTGGAACGAGCGGCGGACGGGTGAGTAACACGTAGGCAACCTGCCTGTAAGACTGGGATAACTCGCGGAAACGCGAGCTAATACCTGATAATACTTAGCATCACCTGATGATAAGTTAAAAGGCGGCTTTTGCTGTCACTTACAGATGGGCCTGCGGCGCATTAGCTAGTTGGTGGGGTAAGGGCTCACCAAGGCGACGATGCGTAGCCGACCTGAGAGGGTGATCGGCCACACTGGGACTGAGACACGGCCCAGACTCCTACGGGAGGCAGCAGTAGGGAATCTTCCGCAATGGACGAAAGTCTGACGGAGCAACGCCGCGTGAGTGATGAAGGTTTTCGGATCGTAAAACTCTGTTGTCGGGGAAGAACAAGTACGATAGTAACTGATCGTACCTTGACGGTACCCGACCAGAAAGCCACGGCTAACTACGTGCCAGCAGCCGCGGTAATACGTAGGTGGCAAGCGTTGTCCGGAATTATTGGGCGTAAAGCGCTCGCAGGCGGTTCTTTAAGTCTGATGTGAAATCTTGCAGCTCAACTGCAAACGTGCATTGGAAACTGGAGGACTTGAGTGCAGAAGAGGAGAGTGGAATTCCACGTGTAGCGGTGAAATGCGTAGAGATGTGGAGGAACACCAGTGGCGAAGGCGACTCTCTGGTCTGTAACTGACGCTGAGGAGCGAAAGCGTGGGGAGCGAACAGGATTAGATACCCTGGTAGTCCACGCCGTAAACGATGAGTGCTAGGTGTTAGGGGGTTTCCGCCCCTTAGTGCTGAAGTTAACGCATTAAGCACTCCGCCTGGGGAGTACGGCCGCAAGGCTGAAACTCAAAAGAATTGACGGGGACCCGCACAAGCGGTGGAGCATGTGGTTTAATTCGAAGCAACGCGAAGAACCTTACCAGGTCTTGACATCCTTTGACCGCTCTAGAGATAGAGTTTTCCCTTCGGGGACAAAGTGACAGGTGGTGCATGGTTGTCGTCAGCTCGTGTCGTGAGATGTTGGGTTAAGTCCCGCAACGAGCGCAACCCTTAATCTTAGTTGCCAGCATTTAGTTGGGCACTCTAAGGTGACTGCCGGTGACAAACCGGAGGAAGGTGGGGATGACGTCAAATCATCATGCCCCTTATGACCTGGGCTACACACGTGCTACAATGGACGGAACAAAGGGAAGCGAATCCGCGAGGTGAAGCAAATCCCATAAAACCGTTCTCAGTTCGGATTGTAGGCTGCAACTCGCCTACATGAAGCCGGAATCGCTAGTAATCGCGGATCAGCATGCCGCGGTGAATACGTTCCCGGGTCTTGTACACACCGCCCGTCACACCACGAGAGTTCGTAACACCCGAAGTCGGTGAGGTAACCTTTTGGAGCCAGCCGCCGAAGGTGGGACGAATGATTGGGGTGAAGTCGTAACAAGGTAGCCGTATCGGAAGGTGCGGCTGGATCACCTCCTTTCTAAGGATAATTAACGGAATTTGTACTGGTTTGTTTGGTTCAGTTTTGAGAGAGTAATTCTCT
>NZ_CCDM010000007.1 GCF_000750635.1 Oceanobacillus jeddahensis | reverse complement strand
CCGCAGGGATTATCTATGTGTTTTCTTTGTTCTTTGTGCTTTATTCGATGAGTTCATTCTTACAGTCGCGGAAAAGAGAATTCGGCTTATTGATGATCCAGGGAATGAGCATGAAACAAATCCGCTCCATGGTTTTCCTGGAAAATATGTTTATCGGCCTGCTGGCTACCATTGGCGGCATCGGATTAGGTCTGGTTTTTTCCAAAGGTATTTTATTGATTGCTGAAAATGTACTCATTATTGATAATGAACTGCCTTTTTACTTTCCAACCCAGCCTATCCTGCTTACGTTTGGCTGCTTTATCGTGTTATTTTTCTTGATCTCTTTATTTGTGTCGTATATTTTACGGAGCCGTAAATTAATTGATTTAATCAAAGGTGATAAAAAGTCAAAAGGCGAGCCAAAAGCAAATGTCTTTTTAACCATCTTAGCAGTTCTCCTGCTTGGAACAGGGTATGTTGTTGCTTTAACAGTCGAGGGACTAGAAGTGTTTGCTGCTTTAGTTCCGGTTGTTATTGTTGTCATTATTGGGACGTATCTTCTGTTTACACAATTAAGTGTATTTCTCATCCGGCGATTAAAGAAAAATGAGAATGTTTTCTGGTATAAGACAAATATGATTTTATTATCCGATCTCTCTTTTAGAATGAAGGATAATGCAAGATCATTTTTCTTAGTAGCAATTATTTCCACTGTCGCGTTTAGTGCCATCGGTTCGTTGTATGGGTTTCAGTCTTATCTTACTGCTGGAATAAAACAGGTGCATCAAACTACTATTTCCTATCAGGACTATGAAACTGGAAATGAAGAAGCAAACGTTTCCTATATTGACGAAACGCTGCAGGAAGCAAATATGGACATGGATAAGGAGCAAATAACGCTTCATTACTATGAATTGCCTGATGAATCACGAATTTTTATTACTAAGGAATCCGATTATAATCGAATTGCCGATTTAAGTGATAATGAAACACTCCAGATAGAAGATGGAGCTACTGTTTTGGTAAGTCCTGAAATGATTTTGCTTGGTATCGGTGGGGACATTTCGGATTTAGAGGAAGCGGATATACTAAAGGATGCGGTGCTTGAATTAGATGGAGATACTATTTTAAAACCGGCACACTTAGTATTATCCAATGTATTACCTTCTACTGCAGAGTACTATGTTGTTTCTGATCATGATTTTGAAAGCTTGCCCCAATCTGCGGCAGAGGAGAATTACTATGCCTGGCAAGAAGAGGGGGATAATGAGATTCCTTTACAGATTGCAGAAAAATTAGATAAGGAATTATCTACAGAAGGAATCAGCATAGGTCAGTATGAAGAATATGTAGTAAATAAAGCTTATGGACCAATTCTATTTGTCGGTTTATTTATAGGAATCGTCTTTTTCGTATCAGCCGGAAGCTTTCTTTATTTCCGACTCTATTCTGATTTAGATGAGGATAAGAAAAAATTCCAGGCAATCACGAAAATGGGGCTGACAGAGAAAGAATTGAAGAAGGTATTAAATAGACAAACTGCGCTTCTTTTCTTTGCACCAATTGCGGTAGCACTCGTTCATGGAGCTGTAGCATTGACTGCATTGTCGAATATGTTTTTTTACAATCTAGTAAAGGAATCTGCAATGGTGCTTGGTCTGTTCTTAGTTATTCAAATCGTCTATTTCTTTATTGTCCGATTTTATTATATCCGGCAGGTGAAACAAGCTTTGCGATAATGGAATATACAGCGGAGAAAGCTCCATACACAGCTTCTATTGTATGGAGCTTTCTTTAAGAGGAAGTTCAAAAAGTCCAATAAAAATGACACGGCGAATTTCTGCGTTGGCTTGCTTTTCCGCTACTCACGTATCTAAAAACATAGAGGAACTTCTGTTAAGACCGTCCACGTCCTGTGGACAACACAGAAGTCATCACATCCTGTGAAAGTCCGTTCCTCAAAGCTGCGCCGCCTTGAACTTTCGACGCACAACTCTTTACGATGGGACGAGTAATCGCAGCCCCAACCCCAGGACGTCGCGAACTTAGCCGACTTGGTCCTATTTATCGGACTTTTTGAACACGCACTTTAATAGAGTTTCATTTTGGGGCTGTCATAGCCATTCTATATACTTTAGGTTAGTATACACAATGTTGAAATCTTATAGGGTTACATTGTAAAATGAGTTATTTTTCTATAAAATATGAGATGAATGAAATGGGGGAATTTGTATGCATATCGCTGTTTATTGCGGCGCAAGCCTTGGTACAGACCCGGCTTATCAGGAAGCTGCCAAAAAAGTTGGAAAGTGGATTGCTGAAAAAAAGCATACATTAGTGTATGGCGGTGGAAAAGCTGGATTAATGGGCGTTGTAGCGGATGAAGTATTAGCAAATCAGGGAGAAGCTATTGGGGTTATTCCGGATTTCTTAGTGGAAAGAGAGCTGAGTCATCCGGGTTTAACCACATTAGAAATTGTTGATTCGATGACCATACGGAAAAATAAAATGATTGCCTTGGGTGATTGTTACATAGCTTTACCTGGTGGTCCAGGAACATTAGAAGAAATCGCAGAAGTAATATCCTGGGCAAGAGTCGGTCAAAATAATAATCCTTGTATTCTTTTTAATCAGAATGGATATTATGACAGTTTGGCGAGGTTGTATGATGAAATGGTAGATAACGGATTTTTATCAAAGCAGGATAGAGAGCGCATTTTGTTTTCTGACTCTCTGGAAGAAATGGAAGCATTTATTTTCAGCTATACGCCTCCTGAAATACGGCAATATACAACAGAGGTATCAAGTTAGGAAAATTTGGTGAGCAGGTTAAGTCAAAAGCACCTATCTGTAAGTTTAGACAGGTGCTTTTTCGTCTAGTCTGCAAGCTCGGCTAAAATGGTACAAGGTCCGCTATCTAACCCTTTTAAAAGAAGCGGGAGGGCATATACGCGTTCAACCCCAGTTAAATCTTCATCTAATTTCATATCTTCAATAATTAAAATAGCACGATCATCGTCTCTTCCTAAGCCTAGTACAGACTGATGGAATTCGACACCGTGCGGATTAACATTCTGTGCACCTGCGGCAGATGGGAGATCCATGCCAATAGCTTTTATATTTGGAAATTGCATCAGAAAATCTCCGGCATCTTTGGTAAAACCAGGATTATGCTGGCCATAGCGTTCAGCATCATCTCGATATTTATAAAAACCAGTGCGAACAATAATTAAATCACAGGAAGCTAATTGTTCAGAAAAAACTTCTAAATCTTCTTTCGTAATTAACGCATCGTCTGATTTCGGAATATCCGCTACAAATACGCTTTCATAAACAAATGTATCAATTGGATTTTCCCATAATTGTTTTCCTTCGGGGTTAAAATGATTTGCACCATCCATATGTGTTCCACAGTGATTGATAGCTAAATAGAAGGATTGATTAAATACATCCCCACGATCTGTAGAAAATTGCGGCCACATACTGACAGGTGGATTTTCAGCGAAACGTGGTGTATCCACTCCCAATGGATAAGACAAAGCGATTCTACGCATTTTAATGACTCCCTTCAATAGTATTCTATTTTTAATCATACTATTAAATGTTGGAATATTCAATTTTCAAATGGATATCTTAGCATTTTAATACGAAAAATGTCTATCAACGGATATTGAAGGTGACAACAATGTTTTTTGTTCGTGTTTTATTGACAAATAATAGGCATATTAGTAATATGATAATGTGAAATTAATAGAAATGCGTATAATTTCGGGGATAAGGCCCAGAGTTTCTACTAGACTACCGTAAATGGTCTAACTACGCAGCGGGAATAATTTTGATTTTAGATTATCATCTGCTGTTCCTATAGAAACTCTTAATTTATATTAAGAGTTTTTTTATGGAATAAGCGCTATTTAAAAGTACATAATAGGGCTGAATACATAAAATTGTGGAGCTTTTCTATCGAAGTGAGTATACAAAATTCCTGTGAAAATGGAGGAAAAAGTTCATGAGTAAATTTTTTGAGTTTGAAAAACTGGGTACAAATTTTCGAACTGAGTTTATCGCCGGTTTAACGACCTTTTTAGCAATGGCTTATATTTTATTTGTTAACCCGAGTATTTTAGGGGAAGCAGGTATGGATCAGGAAGCAGTATTTGCTGCAACGGCAATTGCAGCTGCTTTTGGTTCGATTATCATGGGGGTTCTTGCCAAATACCCGGTAGCGCTTGCTCCTGGGATGGGACTGAATGCATTTTTTACGTATACCGTAGTAATTGGTTTTGGTGTTCCGTGGGAAACGGCACTTGCAGGTGTTTTAGCTTCAGGAATTATATTTATTGGTTTAACCTTAACGGGAATTCGTGAACTTATTATCAATGCCATCCCGCCAAGTCTAAAACAGGCGGTTGGAGCCGGGATTGGTTTATTTATCGCTTTTATCGGCTTAAAAAATGCAGAAATTGTTCAGTCTGATCCATCAACAATTATTGCACTTGGTGATTTATCATCCCCACCCGTGTTATTAGCTATTTTTGGAATTGCTGTTTCTGTGATTTTGATTACGATAGGTGTGAAAGCAGGTATTTTTTATGGAATGATTATTAGTTCCATTGTTGGAATGATTTTTGGATTAATTCCAGTACCATCTGGACTTAGCGGAATTGTCAGTAGTGCACCAAGCTTAGCTCCGACATTTGGACAAGCTTTTATTCATTTTGATCAGATTTTTACGATGCAAATGCTGATTGTTATTTTGACATTCTTATTTGTGAATTTCTTTGATACGGCAGGAACTCTTGTTGCGGTTGCGACAAAAGCAGGATTAATGAAAAATAATAAATTACCAAGAGCAGGTAAAGCACTCTTCGCAGATGCATCAGCAAGTGTCGTAGGGGCAGCTGTCGGTACATCTACAACAACTTCATTTGTAGAGTCTACCTCAGGTGTAAGTGTAGGTGGACGTTCAGGGTTTACAGCTGTTGTTACAGGTCTGTTCTTCTTATTAGCATTATTTTTCTCTCCTTTACTAAGTGTGGTAACGAATGAGGTTACTGCTCCAGCATTGATTATTGTTGGTGTTTTAATGGCAAGCAGCTTAAAGGATATTCCTTGGGATAAATTTGAAATTGCTGTACCAGCCTTTTTTACCGTGCTAATGATGCCGGTGACAGCGAGCATAGCTTCTGGTATTGCGATTGGATTTATATTCTATCCGATTACTATGCTTGTAAAAGGACGTGCGAAAGAAATTCATCCGATTATGTATGTCTTATTTGTTATCTTTGCGCTGTATTTTATCTTTTTGACTTAAATAAATCGGGATATATTGATATGGAAACAAAAATAGTGACTTCGGCAGGAGTCACTATTTTTGTTAAGGATAATATCAGTTAAAGCATGGAGGAGGATTTCTATGCTTTTTGCGTTTTAAGAAACATGAACTAAGCTCCCTGCGGCTTAAGTAAAGATATTACCTGAAGACTTTGTAAAATCAAATTTTTAATATTACTAGGAAAAAAGAATTATTTCCTGATTTTTCTGATTGATGAATTGACTATGGTACTGTATAAAAGTAGCTTGAGGTTAGAAAATTTGCTGGATAGGAAAAATGGTTTAATTTTAAAAAATGATATGAATCAGAACAGATGAATTTATAGCTTTGGACCTATTGTAAACCAGTTTGAATTTTCTTATGATTGTGGAATAGTGAAAAATGCTATTATTAACTACTGAAGAGAAAGGAAGAGCAGATATGAAAAAATGGCTAATGCTATGTTTTGCATTACTCCTTAGTGTTGTATTGGTTGCTTGTGGATCGGATGATTCGAATGACGATGAAGACACGAATGATAATGATACTGCAGAAGAAACAACAGATGATGATGCCGAAGATGAAAATGAGGCTGACGAAAGTGCAGATGCTGAGGAAGATGCTGCTGCAACAGAAGAAAATGACGCCGATGAAGAAGGGTCAATTACAGGTTCAGAGGAGGATGCAGACGCTGAAAATGATGCATCTGCAGAATCTCAAGATTTTGACTTTGATCCAAATGGTGAAAATACGATAACACTTCAATTAGAGGAATCTGGTGTTATTGTAAAACTTACTTATAAAGCAGATGGTGACATGGTTTATGAACAGACTGCAGACAATGAGATACCTTATGAAACAATAGGAGCGACTAATCAAGAAGAAGCAGAAGAAATCATGGGTGGCTATACAGAAGAATATGAAGGAATTGAAGGGGTAACCCATGAATTTGAATACTTGGATGATAAAGTTGTTGAAAGTTTAACGGTAAATTATGAAGAAGCTGACGCAGAAGAAGTAAGTCAATTAACAGGAGCTGAATTTGATGGAGGAGACTTAAGCCAAGGCGTGAGTCTGCAGCAATCAGTCCAGTTATTACAAACTCAAGGCTATGAAATTGTTGAGTAGAAGGTATCATGAACAAATAAAGAAATATAAATAATGAAGATAGAGATCAAGGTCCTTTCATATTATGTTGACAGAGGACCTTGATTTTTCATTTAACCTCAAGATTTTGAATTTATTATGATCTCAACTATTGCACCTAAGAATAAGCATATATATCTTGCTGTTTCAGAATTATCAAGTTCTTCTTTATTATGCTTGCTTTTTAGTTAAATCAGCTTTTTTTGAACGAATGATAGTGTATAGCTTCCGCTCCGTCCAACCACTCCGCTTAATTAGGATTCTACAGCGAAAGAATGAAATAACATCTTGTTGGGTTGGACGAAATAGTATATCTATCGCTTGATGACACGATCATTCCGTTATTTCAAATAGCTGGTTTAGCAGTTCGAATCAGGACAGCATAGATAATTAACATCAAGAATAACTTTCATGCATAAAAAGTAATCATTGCTGAACATTTTTACCATGCACTACGAAAAATCTTTTCTGTCTGAACTACCTTTTATTTGTTCAGCTTTTTCACATATAGAACACCTAACTAGCGGAGGCGGACCGTTTTGACTCCTGTGGGATCAGCACCATCTGAAGATCCACTTTTGCCAAGCGTTCTTCTTGGCAAAAGTTAGCTGAAGAGCGTGCCCCTAGGCAGACTAAAGTCGCAACGTCCTGTTGCAACGTCTGCACTAGTACGTCCTGTACGTCGGAAAGCAAAACGGTCCGCCACAGCGGTGCTATACACCTCACCTGCTATTCTTTAGCAAGGAAGTTTTCAAAGGAACGATCAACTCCTATTTCTATAGAAATGAAGTTTCTTTTTAAAGTGCGAAAGTTGAATGATGGTTAAAATCTTGAGATCCTGCAACTTTTCATTATCAAAAATATAAGTCAGCTTGATTTTTACCAGGTCTTGTTCTGAAGCTTTCGTTTACCTCCATTCGCTATATCTCCTCAATGTTTTTAACCTGTTAATGCGGACGGAAGCAAAAAGTTTTCTTCAATTAATTTCAATGCATGACGGAATCATGATTGTTCTTGGTTTCTTCATAAAAAATATACAAGGAGGCAATGAGATGAAACCGGTTATTGGTCTAACAGCATCGATGGAAGTGGCAGGAATGGAATATAAGATGAATCTTCGAAATGTAAGAGCTATTGAACAAGCTGGTGGTATTCCAGTCATTCTGCCGTATTATGATGATTATCAGGAGATTGCTGCATTGCTTGATAAATTAGATGGTCTCTACCTTCCTGGAGGTTATGATATTGACCCATCTTTATTTCAGGAAGAACCGCACCCTCATCTAGGTAAAATCATTCCAGAAAGAGATCGTTTGGAGAAGGAAGTTATCTCTTATTTTTTAGAAAAGGATAAGCCAATACTGGGTGTTTGCAGAGGATGCCAAATTTTAAATGTTGTTACTGGCGGAACCATGTATCAGGATTTAGATTCGCAATATCCTGATCAGTTGATTCAGCATACCCAAAAAGCAGCTTTTCATCATCGTTCGCATTCTATTAAAATAACACCTTCGACTCTATTGGGAAAATTAGTGCAGACAGAAAAAATGATGGTGAACAGTTATCATCATCAGGCAAATCGTTCTCTTGCGGAAAATTTTATGGTTTCTGCTACGGCGGAAGATGGCGTGATGGAAGCTTTTGAAAGTAAAATACATCGATTTGTATTAGGAGTGCAATGGCATCCTGAAGGGCTGATTAATCTTTCCGATGATCCTTCACGAAATATTTATCAAGGTTTCATTCAAGCATGTAAGGGAAAATAGCCTATTAAAAGGGAGTGTGCTCCCTTTTAATAGGCATTAGCTAATGTTTTGACATAACAGACACATTGATGTTTTCTTTTAACGTCAGCGAATGGGTCAAGATTTTCCCTGGTGTAATGTGCAAAAGCAGATAGAAGGGAGAGCCGGTCTGTTGTAGAGTGAAAGTGATTTTTTATTTCTTCTCCTTCGAAATAGATATGATAATACGAATCAACAGGTGTGAAACCCATCTTTTCATACCAGCTTTGAACCCATTTATCATCACGGGTCCACGCTTCAAGCCGATTAAGGTTTTTCATTCTCGCATGTTTTTCAGCTTCTATTAAAAGCGCGCTGCCAATACCTTGCCGGGAATAATCAGGATGTACGGCAATATGCCAAATCATACCTCCTAATCCGCTGCCATCTGAGCAAACGGTACCTTCCTCCACTTCATATTCGATGTCGATCAGGCCGGCAATTTTTCCATCAACTTCTGCCACAAGTTCAATAGCAGGGTATTTATATGTTTCTTTTTCCCGCAAGACATTATCAAAATAAGCGGTTTCTAAAAATGCGAGAATTCGGCATTGAAGCCACCCTTTTTCATCAGCTGGTGTATATGTTCTTATTTTCATTGTTTACTCCTTCCCTATTTTTAAAAAAAGAGACCTTCCAACATGTCCGTTATTAGGTCTCTTCATCGATTTATCACGGAGAACCGTCCGTAAAACTCCCGTCTCAAAATAAAGCGTAAAAATAAATTTATTTAGGCGGGAGATAACGGACGCTAACTCCCTGAATCACTTAGGCTAACTCAGTGGGAGAAGAACGAAAACTCCCACTGAGTGAAGTTTCATTTTATTGTATTTTGTTTTCAGCTAAAGCTTTTATTATTTTGGAAGACGCTTCAGCAAATTCCACGGAAGCTTCATAATAGGCTTCTCCCTGGTCTAAAAGTGCAAAGTTGCCAATTTCGATAAATAGTTTTGTGCCGTTCTCCAGCTTTTCTAATAAATAACGATAAGCGACTTCTCCCTGTTCCGGTTTGATTTTCCAACCTGTCCCATGTAAATCAATGATTAGCTCTTTTTCTGCTTCTGCCTTTATAATCGTTGTAATAGATTGCTCCCCGTTTGGTAAATCCCAAACTACCTTGCTGCCTGCAGTCATCGGCTCTTTAGGATAATCCTCGGGCAGTTCGTCCCATTGTGCTACATATTTAGGAAGCGTTAATACTTCCCATACTTTTTCTGAACTTGCGTTGATGGCGATTTCTTCTGTAACGATAAGTTGTCTGGTCAATGGAATACCTCCTGAGATAGGTGTAAAGATTATGCTTGCCAATTTTCTGCGATAAATTCATCTCTGCCTGATTTCGCACGATCTTCTTCATATTCTGTCTTGCTTTTTTTATAAAAATCTTGATGATAATCTTCTGCAGGGTAAAAAACAGCGGCTGCTTTAATTTCTGTTACAATCGGTTTAGCGAACCGTCCGCTCTCGGCAAGTATCTGCTTTGATTTTTCAGCAAGCTCTTTTTGTTCTTCATTATGATAAAAGATGGCTGTCCGATATTGTTCGCCTCTGTCTTGAAATTGACCGTCTGGATCTGTCGGATCGATTTGCGGCCAGTACAGATCGAGAATGGTTTGATAATTAATCACGGAATCATCATACGTAATTTCCACAGCTTCATAATGTCCCGTATTCCCTTGCTTGACCTGTTCATAAGCAGGATTCTCTATATGTCCACCGGTATAACCGGATATTACTTGATGTACGCCGTTCCATTGATCAAAAGGCTTTACCATACACCAGAAACAGCCGCCGGCAAATGTTGCTTTTTGTATTGTCATGTTACTTCCTCCTTGGGGCTTTTCAAATATCACGATAATTTGTAGAATGAAATTAATATAACATACTTCCGTGTTTTTACATATTAGAAAAGGTTATTTTCCGGAGAAGTATGTTGATGTTGTATAAAATGCTAGCGTAAAAAGTATAAGAAATAAGGTGACATTATGGAAGAACCATTTGTACATAGGATTTTTAATCAAAAACAGAATGAGATAAAGAAGGCGATGTTTTTATCGAGATTAGGGTTTGCTAAAGAGAATCCGGAAAAAAAGAAAGCTATCTTTGATAAAAGTATTTTTGCTTTTCCTATCAAACATTATAATGAAGCAGATACAGATAAGTTATTTACAGAACGTGCAGGCGAAAAAAAAGAAAATTTCTCAGTGCTGGAAATGGATGAGTATTCCGTTTTTATTGGTGATATTTACCAGATAGGACAAGCAACCATTCAGGTATCCCAGCCAGGAAAGGTATCACAGCGGGAAATGGAAAATGGATTAAAAACAGGCTGGTATTTTCGTGTGCTGGAGGAAGGTAAAATTCAGCCGGAGAAAGATTTGCAATTGATTGAGCGCCCAAACCCACAATGGTCTATTGCGTCGTGTAACGAAATTATGTATTTAGACCGTGATAATTTATGGAGTGCAGATGAATTGTTTCATTGTACCGATTTGGGGATTATTTGGAGGAAGGCATTGCGAAAGAGATTGAGAGGATTCTAGGAAACTAGATTTCTAATGCAGGTTTAAAACTTTTAGTTCCGCTAAATTGTAGGATATTCAAAGGTTATTGCGTAAAAGAATAGCTGTATCGTATAAAAAGAAGGAGAAAAGTATCCTTCTTTTTATATTGATAAAGGATATCCGCATGATTCATCAGGAAATGAAATCCGCTTCTGATAAGCCTTAAATGATTTGTCTCCCCCGTCCATAATCAATTAAAGCTTTATAAGGATCTCCAGTTAACCCAAGCATATCGCAAAATGCCTGCTCCGTTTTAAGTCCTTTTTCTTTTAATGCAATAATTTTATTTTTCCACAACGGATTTTCATCAAGCAGATATTTCTCAATAACCATATGTAAATAGGCATACTGGTCTGTGACAGCTTGAGCTTGACCAAATAATTCAAATTCAAACTCTCCATAAGTGAAATTTGCTTTTACAACCGGTTTGCCCCGAATCGTCTTTTTCTTGATCCGAAAATCCGAGTAATAGCCATAGTAATCATATACCGTCTCCACAAAGTCTTGCAGGTGATGCACTTCCATAATAATATCTAAATCAGAGCTTGCTGTATCTATGCCAAGTGGTATAGTTCCACATAATGTTGGAGAGTATGATTGTAAATCTTTCATTATATGTAATTGATCAATCATGTTATATACTTTTCGCTGTTTTTCATTTCCAGATTTCAGATATGCTATATTTTTTAACAAATTTCCTCACTTCCCTTGCTTGGAGATTGCGGAATGAACTATATCTAAATATACAGAAAGAAACTTTTGAAATAAAGAATGAACCTGGTCTACGTACTTATGAAAAATCATAATATGAGTAGAAGCTTCTACAAAAAATTATATAGCGTTGTTTATTATAAATATGGTAAATTAAAGGAACCTTGTTTCACTTAAAATCAACGTGTTTTATTTTAGGAAATAAAGGGAAATATTCACATGGTCTGTTATTTGTTTTGATGCGTTTTCTTCTGTTTGTGATGATATTTTACCACAATGTAACTTGCTATAGGTCACAAAGAGATTACGAGAAGGAAGCCGAGGACATAATCATTTTTCCTTATTTAGCAAGGGATATACACGACTTTCACTGAATAAATTTTCACTTAATAGAGGTAAAGGGGGAATCAATATGTTAGAGAATGCACTCATTATGGTAGCCATTATATTTATAGTGAATGTGTTATACGTATCCATTATGACGGTTCGTATGATTTTAACACTAAAGGGCAGAACCTATATTGCCGCATTTGTAAGTGTATTTGAAATGGTGATGTATGTTGTTGGGCTGATGCTCGTACTAGATAACCTCAACCAATTTCAAAATGTGATTGCTTATGCGGTAGGTTTCGCAACAGGTTTGATCATTGGTTCCAAAATTGAAGAAAAGCTTGCCCTCGGTTACATTACCGTAAATGTCGTATCTGCTAATCCGGATTTAAATTTTACACAACGTCTTCGTGAAAAGGGATATGGTGTAACAAGCTGGTCTTCCTATGGAATGGATGGAGACAGACTTTCTGTTCAAATTTTAACACCAAGAAAATATGAATTGAGATTATACGAAACTATTCACGAAATTGACCCCAAAGCATTTATTATCTCCTATGAACCAAAACGAATTCACGGCGGGTTCTGGGTAAAACAGGTTCGTAAAGGAAAATTAATGCGTAAAGAGAACAATAATAATAAAGAACAGAAACAAAATGAAAGTCAGGAAAAAGAACAATCCTAAAAAACCGAACATTAATTTCATGTAAAGCTAAAATTGTTCGACATTATCTTGCATTTTTCTATTTTATTTGGTATGCTAAACTCAACAATTGAAAAATGCCTCATATATACTTGAGAATAAGGCTCAGGAAGTTTCTACCCGGCACCGTAAATGACCGGACTATGAGGGAGGATGAGCCGTTGTTTGAAGAACAGCGGATGTTGAATGATGCTTATATTAAGGATGTTCAAAAGTCCCGATCACTACGCTTTGAACAACTTTTACCAAGTCTATTCATCTTCCCTTATGGAAGGTGAATGGACTTTTTTAATGTTTTCAATTTTATTTTTTGATGTAGTAAGAGTTTGGGGATGTAAAGGCATAGCTGTCGACGGTTTCTGGTGGAACGAATAATCGTGCAATGTTGTCAGCTGTAACCCGATATTTCATTTATTCAATCAAAAACCGAACATTATCTTAAAAACTATCTTTTAAAATTCGTAAAAAAAACAACAAAAAAAGAAAGAGGGATTCGATGGCTCAAGTTGGTGTCATTATGGGAAGTATCTCCGATTGGGAAACCATGCAGCATACCTGTAAAGAACTTGAAACGCTAGATATCAGCTATGAAAAAGAAGTTATTTCCGCTCACCGTACGCCAGATGATATGTTTACTTATGCTCAGGAAGCACGGGAAAAAGGACTGAAAGTTATTATTGCTGGAGCTGGTGGAGCAGCACATCTGCCTGGAATGGTTGCTTCACAGACAACGTTGCCGGTTATTGGCGTGCCTGTTGAAAGCAAAGCACTTCAAGGAGTCGATTCACTCTTATCGATTGTTCAAATGCCTGGCGGTGTACCGACTGCAACAGTTGCTATTGGTAAAGCGGGCGCAAAGAATGCTGCTATTTTAGCAACACAGATCATCAGCACATTTGATGAAAAGGCAGAAAAGGCGTTAAATGAATACCGTACAGCAATGAAAGACGCTGTTCAGGAAATGAGGGATCAGCTTGCAACCTATTAAACAAATCTTGCCTCCTCAGACGATTGGAATTATTGGCGGCGGTCAGCTTGGCAGAATGATGGCGATTGCTGCCAGATACATGGGATACCGCATTGTTGTTTTAGATCCAACACCGAATTGCCCGACTGCACAGGTTGCTGATGAACAGATTGTTGCAGACTATAAAGAAATGACGGCTGTAAAAGAATTAATTGAAAAAGCCGATGTCATTACATATGAATTTGAAAATGTGGATCTGGATGCTGCAGAGCTTATCCAGAATGCAGGAAAGCTTCCACAAGGTGCATTGGCTTTAGAGGTTACCCAGAACCGTGAAAAAGAAAAGCTGCTGATGGATGAGTTGGAGCTTTCCGTACCAGCATTTCGCATCGTAAAAACAAAGGAAGCCTGTCAAGAAGCATTATCCGTTATTCCGCTGCCGGCAGTCATTAAAACCTGTCGGGGAGGGTATGATGGAAAAGGACAGCTAAAACTCACAACAGAAGAAGATAAAAAGGAAGCTTTAGCATTTTTCCGAGAGCATGGCTATTGTATAATAGAGCGATGGGTTCCTTTTGATAAAGAAATTTCGGTTGTCTTTACAAGATCGCAGCAAGGAGATATTACCTTCTTTCCCATCGCGGAGAATGAACACCGTGACCATATTCTTTACAAAACAACGTCTCCAGCAGATATAGACGCGGTGCTTGAAGAAAAAGCGTATGCGATGACGGCGAAAATCGCGGAACGTATGGAGATTGTTGGTACTTTTGCGATCGAAATGTTTGTTGGCGAGGGTACGATTTATATGAATGAAATGGCGCCGAGACCGCATAATTCCGGGCATTATACGATAGAAGGGTGTACTGTATCGCAATTCACGCAGCATATCCGGGCAATTTGCGGACTGCCGCTAATTCCTATCGATTTGCATCAGCCAACCGCGATGATCAATATCTTAGGAGAATCCCTTCTGGAAGCAATCGAATTTACTGCGAAGCATGATTTCGGTTTTCTTCATCTGTATGGAAAAGAAGAACCGAAAGAAAAACGTAAAATGGGTCATATTACATTTACAGCAGAAACGTCAGAGGCTTTACGGAAACAATTGCATACTTTTGAGGAGGCAACAAACCAATGATTGAACGTTATACAAGAGAAGAAATGGGCAATATCTGGACGGAGGAAAATAAATTCAAAGCTTGGCTGGAAGTGGAAATTTTAGCTTGTGAAGCATGGAGCGAGCTTGGATTTATTCCGGAAGAAGACGTTAAAAAACTGCGTAAGAATGCTTCCTTTGATATCAACCGTATCTATGAAATCGAGCAGGAAACGCGTCATGATGTAGTTGCATTCACCCGCGCTGTATCGGAAACATTAGGCGAGGAAAAAAAATGGGTCCATTATGGTTTGACTTCTACCGATGTGGTGGATACAGCTCTTTCTTATATATTGAAACAAGCAAATGACATTTTAAGAAATGGATTGAATCGCTTTGTTCGTATTTTAGAAGAAAAAGCGAAAGAACATAAGCATACTGTCATGATGGGACGCACCCATGGCGTGCATGCAGAGCCGACGACTTTTGGCTTGAAAATGGCCTTATGGTATGAAGAAATGAAGCGTAATGTAGAGCGTTTTGAGCTTGCTGCAAAGAATGTAGAGTTTGGAAAGATGTCTGGAGCGGTTGGAACCTATGCCAATATCGACCCGTTTGTAGAACAATATGTCTGCGAAAAGCTGGGAACATCGCCGGCACCGGTATCCACACAAACCTTACAGCGTGACCGTCATGCAGCTTATTTATCAACGTTAGCATTGATTGCTACATCGATTGAAAAGTTTGCAACGGAGATACGCGGCCTGCAAAAAACTGAAACAAGAGAAGTAGAAGAGCGTTTTGCAAAAGGTCAAAAAGGATCTTCTGCGATGCCGCATAAACGTAACCCGATTGGCTCCGAAAATATGACAGGGATGGCACGGGTGATCCGTGGTTATATGGTAACGGCTTATGAAAATGTTGCTTTGTGGCATGAACGTGATATCTCGCATTCCTCTGCAGAGCGTGTCATTTTACCGGATGCGACGATTGCACTCGACTATATGCTGCACCGCTTCGGCAATATTGTAGAGAACTTAACAGTATTTCCTGAAAATATGAAACGTAACATTGATCGTACCCACGGGGTTATTTTCTCACAACGTGTATTGTTAACGCTGATCGATAACGGAATGGCGCGGGAGGAAGCTTATGATATTGTGCAACCTAAAGCCATGGAAGCCTGGGAAACAGCAACTTCCTTTAAGGAATTGGTAGAGCAGGATGAGCGGATTACCAGTAAATTAACACAGGAAGAAATCGATGACTGCTTTGATTATACCTATCATTTGAAGAATGTTGATCAAATCTTTACAAAAATTGGACTTGCCTAGGAGGTATTCCTATATGGAACTTGAGCTTTTGTATGAAGGAAAAGCAAAGAAAGTTTATCAATCAGACACGAATGAAAATCACTTGATTCTCTCGTATAAGAATGATGCAACAGCTTTTAATGGAGAGAAGAAAGCTCAATTTACCGGGAAGGGGAGACTCAATAATGAGATCTCTTCCCTCCTGTTCCAAGCATTAGAAAATAAAGGAATCCCGTCGCATTTTATCGAGCGGCTGGATCCTACTACCCAAATAGTTCAGAAAACAGATATTATTCCGTTAGAAGTGGTAATTCGGAATATTGCGACAGGCAGCATTACCAAGCGTCTCGGGATCGAGGAGAAAACGCCTTTTGAGCCTGCGCTGGCAGAACTATTTTATAAGGATGATAGTTTAGGAGACCCGTTGATTAATGATGAGCATGCGCTTTTTCTGACGGATGTCACAGCAGAAGAACTAGCAGATATTAAAGAGAAGGCAAGAAAAGTGAACAAGGCATTAACAGAAATTTTTGCAGCTATTGGTGTCCGTTTGGTCGATTTTAAATTGGAATTTGGTAGAAACAAAGATGGTGAGATTCTGCTCTCTGATGAGGTGTCTCCCGATACGTGCAGATTATGGGATATCGAAACGAATGAAAGATTAGATAAAGATGTTTTTCGTCAAGGCACAGGAGATTTAATTACCGTATATGAAGAAATACTAAATCGCTTGGAGGCGCAGCTATGAAAAAAGTGCAGGTATACATTACATTAAAACAAGGTGTATTAGATCCACAGGGAAAGGCAATTCAAACGTCGCTTCATTCTTTGGATTATCCAGAGGTGGAAGATGTTCGTGTCGGAAAATATATTGAACTTCAAGTAGAGGAAGGGCCTGAATTAGAGAAAAGAGTAACTCAGATGTGTGAGCAATTATTGGCGAATCCGGTTATTGAAGATTATCGGATCGAGCTAGAGGAGGCACGATAATTGTGAAGGTAGCTGTGATTGTTTTTCCAGGTTCTAATTGTGACAGGGACATGTACCATGCAGCTGGAGAGGTTGCAGGTGCTGAAGCAAGCCTTGTCTGGTATACAGATACGCATTTGTTAGATGAAGTGGATGGCATTCTTATTCCAGGCGGTTTTTCTTATGGAGATTATTTACGGTCTGGTTCGATGGCATCTACATCGGATATTATGAACAAGATTCGAGAGCATGCGGAAAAAGGCAAGCCTGTACTGGGGATTTGCAATGGATTTCAGATATTGACGGAAGCAGGACTCCTGCCAGGAGCATTAATGCGCAATAAAAACCTTTCGTTTATGTGTCATCAGGAGGAATTGGTTACCAAGGATAATGAGACGGTTTTTACAACGTTGTATGATAAAGACGAGGTTGTCCGTTTTCCAATCGCCCATGGGGAAGGCAACTATTTCTGTGATGAGGAAACGTTACGGGAATTAAAGGACAATAATCAAATCGTATTCACCTATAAAAACAATCCAAATGGTTCCGTAGAGGATATTGCCGGTATCCGTAATAAAGCCGGTAATGTGTTGGGGATGATGCCGCATCCGGAACGGGCAGTGGAAGCTTTATTAGGAAGTGAAGACGGCTTAAGGCTATTTCAATCTATGATCGCGAATTGGAGGAGCAGCAATGCAGTTAACGCATAATATGGATCCAGAGAAAATTGAACAAGATCGAATGTATCAGGATATGGGTTTAAATGATGAGGAGTTTGAGAAAATCAAAACAATTCTTGGCCGTCGTCCGAATTTTACGGAGACAGGCATCTTTTCTGTTATGTGGTCAGAGCATTGCAGCTATAAAACATCCAAGCCTCTTCTGAAAAAGTTCCCGACAGAAGGCCCAAATGTTTTGCAGGGACCTGGAGAAGGTGCAGGAGTCATTGATATTGGCGACGAGCAGGCAGTTGTTTTCAAGGTGGAAAGTCATAATCATCCCTCCGCTGTTGAGCCGTATCAGGGAGCAGCAACAGGCGTCGGCGGTATTATCCGTGATGTGTTCTCCATGGGAGCACGTCCGATTGCGTTAATGAACTCTTTGCGCTTTGGTCCGTTAACCACGAACCGTACCAAGTATCTATTTTCCGAGGTTGTTGCCGGGATTGCCGGTTATGGCAACTGTGTCGGTGTTCCAACTGTCGGCGGAGAGGTGCAATTTGATGACAGCTATGAGGATAATCCGCTTGTCAATGCTATGTGTGTGGGACTGATCAATCATGATGACGTACAAAAAGGAATTGCTGCGGGAATCGGCAATACGATTTTGTATGCAGGACCGCCAACAGGGAGAGACGGCATTCATGGCGCGACCTTTGCCTCGGATGATTTAGCAGAAGATTCCAACAAAGACCGCCCTGCTGTACAAGTTGGAGATCCGTTTATGGAAAAATTGCTGATTGAAGCCTGTATGGAGGTCATTCATTCTGACGCCCTTGTCGGCATGCAGGATATGGGAGCTGCCGGCTTAACCTCTTCTGCCAGCGAAATGGCGAGTAAAGCAGGTACCGGGCTGGAAATGAACTTAGATCTTGTGCCGCAGCGTGAGCAAAATATGACTGCTTATGAAATGATGCTGTCTGAATCACAGGAACGAATGCTGCTTTGCGTGAAAGCTGGCCGTGAACAAGAAATCATCGCTATTTTTGAAAAGTACGGTTTGAAATCTGTTCCAGTCGGAAAGGTTATCGAGGAAAAAGTCTTCCGTATCAAGCATCACGATGAGGTCGTGGCAGATATTCCGGTCGATTCTTTAGCGGATGACGCTCCGGTATATCATATGCCATCGAAGGAAGCAGCTTACTATCAAGCTTTTCAGAAAATCGATGTTCAAACACCAGCGGTAGATCATCATGGAGAAACGTTAAAGCAATTACTGCAGCGCCCGACGATTGCCAGTAAAGAGTGGGTCTATGACCAATATGATTCTATGGTGCAGACCAATACGGTTGTGACACCTGGTTCTGACGCAGCAGTCGTTCGTATCAAGGGTACGGATAAAGCATTGGCAATTACAACCGACTGTAATTCCCGCTACATTTATTTAGACCCGGAAGAAGGCGGAAAGATTGCTGTTGCAGAAGCAGCCCGCAATATTGTCTGCTCCGGAGCAAAGCCATTAGGTCTTACAGATGGATTGAATTTCGGTAATCCGACAAACCCGGAAATTTTCTGGCAAATGGAAAAAAGCGTGGAAGGGATGAGTGCTGCCTGTAAAGCATTGCAAACGCCGGTTATCAGCGGAAATGTTTCCTTATATAATCAGTCTAAAGGGAAATCGATTTATCCGACACCGGTTGTCGGAATGGTTGGACTGCATGAATCTACGGCACATATTACGCCAAGCTTTTTCCAAAAAGCCGGCGACAGTATTTATCTTATCGGGGAAACGAAAAATGAATTTGGCGGCAGTGAATTGCAATTTATCCAGGATGGAAAATATGAAGGAAAAGCACCGCATCTGGATTTAACTGTCGAAGCGGAACGTCAAGAAAAACTGCTCTCTTTAATCAGACAGGGTAAAATCCAATCTGCGCATGACCTTGCAGAGGGCGGATTAGGAGTTGCTTTAGCGGAATCGTTATTCTCCAGTGAAGCGCTGGGTGCAGAAGTAACACTTGCAGGAGATGCAACGATTGCGTTATTCAGTGAAACCCAATCACGTTTTCTTATTACTGTGAAGCCGGAGCATCAGGCCGCTTTGGAAGATGTATTTGCGGATGCAGTTAAACTCGGTGAGGTAACAGCAGATAATCAGCTAACTATCATGGCAAATAACGAGAAGATGGTACAGGAAGATGCAGCAGCGTTAAAAGCACTTTGGAAAGGAGCTATTCCATGCTTGCTGAAATCAAAGGCATAAACGAGGAATGCGGCGTATTCGGAATTTGGGGACATGAGAAAGCAGCAGAATTAACCTATTATGGATTACATTCGATGCAGCACCGCGGGCAGGAAGGTGCCGGGGTTGTTGTCAGCAAAGATAAGGAGTTAACCGGCTATAAACAGCTTGGACTGGTTAATGACGTTTTTAAACAAGTGAAATTTGATGATTTAAGCGGGAAAATTGCTTTAGGGCATGTAAGGTATGCCACACAGGGCGGAAAAGGGCTGGAAAATGTACAGCCCCTTCTTTTTCAGTCGCTTACGAGCGGCATGGCGTTAGCACATAATGGGAATTTAATGAACGCTACCGCATTACGGGAAGAGCTTGAAAAAGAGGGAAGTATTTTTCAGACGACTTCAGATACAGAAGTGCTGGCTCATTTGATGAAACGGAGCGGAGAGATAAATGAAACAACCATCTCAGAAGCGCTCAACCGTGTTAAGGGTGCTTATGCCTATCTTATTTTAGAGGATGACACCCTATATGCTGCACTGGACCCAACCGGAATCAGACCACTTTCTATTGGCAGAATAGGAGAAGCGTATGTCGTTGCATCGGAAACATGTGCTTTTGATCAAATCGGTGCAACCTTTGAAAGAGAAATATTGCCGGGGGAGTTAATTAAAATCAATCAAGATGGTCTTACTTCCTTCCGCTTTGCTCCGCGTGGCAAGAGACAAATGTGTGCGATGGAATATGTCTATCTTTCCAGACCGGATAGTGATTTAAATTATGTCAATGTCCATGCATCACGAAAGCGGATGGGAAAAGAACTGGCTAAGGAAGCCCCGGTTGATGCAGATTTAGTGATAGGTGTGCCCGATTCCAGTATTTCAGCTGCCATTGGCTATGCAGAGGAAAGTAAGCTGCCTTATGAAATGGGAATTATCAAAAATCGTTACGTTGGAAGAACATTTATCCAGCCCTCCCAGGAGCTGAGAGAGCTTGGTGTTAAGATGAAGCTATCTCCAGTCCGCGGAATCGTAGAAGGAAAACGTGTTATTATGATCGACGATTCGATTGTTCGCGGAACAACCAGCAGAAGAATTGTAAAGATGTTAAAAGAAGCTGGTGCAAGTGAGGTCCATGTACGCATAGCTTCCCCGCCGATCACAGATCCTTGTTATTATGGAATCGATATGTCTACGAAGGAAGAGCTGATCGGGGCAAACAATAGTATTGAGGAAATTGGGGAAATCATTGGGGCAGACAGTATTGCTTACCTATCTGAACAAGGCTTGGAAAATGCCATCGTCAAAGATAAAACGATCAATCAAGGTGTCTGCATGGCTTGCATGACAGGGTTGTATCCAGTTGCTCCTGCTGATGAGAAGGAAATGGACATATCAAACTGCTAGAAGAGGATGTTCTATTTGAATACACACTAGAATCAAAACCATGTTGGAGGGCGAAAAGATGTCAGATGTTTATAAAAAAGCTGGTGTAGATGTTGAAAAGGGCTACGAAGCTGTAGAACGAATGAAAAAACATATTCAAAAAACACATCGTAAAGAGGTGCTGGGCTCTTTAGGTTCCTTTGCAGGAGCATTTGATTTATCCTCCTTTTCTTATCAAGAACCTGTTCTGCTTTCTGGGACAGATGGCGTCGGTACCAAATTAAAGCTTGCAATCGAATTGGACAAGCATGATACAGTAGGAATTGATTTAGTAGCGATGTGTGTGAATGATATTGTTGCCCAAGGGGGAGACCCGCTTTTCTTTTTAGATTATATTGCATGCGGAGAAAATGACCCGGCGCGAATCGAAGCAAT
Source organism: Oceanobacillus jeddahensis (assembly GCF_000750635.1). Classification (GTDB taxonomy): domain Bacteria; phylum Bacillota; class Bacilli; order Bacillales; family Amphibacillaceae; genus Oceanobacillus; species Oceanobacillus jeddahense. The sequence goes on along the minus strand of NZ_CCDM010000007.1, from coordinate 162,896 downwards.
TGTATCCGGTGTTGCTGCAGGGTGTCAGGAAGCTGGTGCTGCATTAATCGGCGGTGAGACAGCAGAGATGCCGGGGATGTATGATGCAGATGAATATGATTTAGCTGGTTTTGTGGTAGGTATCGTCGAGAAAGCAGAGATTATTACAGGAAATACAATTGCAGAGGGAGATACGCTGATTGGCTTAGCTTCGAGCGGAATTCATTCCAATGGCTACTCGCTTGTCCGCAAGCTGATTGAAGGCCTGGATTTTGAAGAAACTCCTGATGGATTATCAAAACCTCTAAGTGAAGCCGTGATGGAACCGACGAAGATTTATGCAAAAGCGGTTCAAGCTATAAAAGAAGAGGTACATATTAAAGGAATTGCACATATTACCGGCGGTGGGTTTGATGAAAACATCCCGCGTATGCTGCCAGAAAGTCTTGGAGCAGTAGTACAAGAGGGGGCATGGAATGTTCCTGAGATTTTTTCATTCTTGCAAAAACGAGGAGAAATCGATGCACGTGAGATGTACTGTGTTTTCAATATGGGCATCGGCATGGTCGTCGCTGTATCCAATGAAGAAGCGCAGAAAGTCTGTGATATTTTGCAGGAGAACAAGGTCGAAGCAGCAGTTATTGGAGAGGTCATTGCAGGTGAAGGGGTGCAGATTTCTTCATGAAACAGCGGGCTAGTGTGTTTGCATCAGGCACAGGAAGTAATTTTGATGCCATGATGCAGGATGAAAAAATTGCAAGTTCCATCGTGCTGCTTGTCTGTGATAAGCCGGGAGCAGTGGTTATCAAAAAGGCTCAAGATATTGGTGTCGAGACGCTTGTATTAGAACCAAAAAAGTACGCTTCCAAGCAGGAATATGAAAAAGTGATTGCTGAAAAATTGCAAGCTTTAGAAGTCGAATGGATTTTCTTAGCCGGTTATATGCGGCTTATCGGGGAGACCTTACTTTCGCAATATGAGGGCAGGATTGTTAATATACATCCCTCTCTTTTACCGGACTTCCCTGGGAAAGACGCGATTGGCCAAGCCTATAGAGCCGGCGTTTCCAAGACAGGAGTAACGATTCACTATGTAGATGAAGGGATGGATACCGGTCCAATCATTGCACAAGAAGAAATAGAAAGGCTGCCTGAGGAAACGGAAGAGCAGCTCAAAACGAGAATCCAAGCGGTGGAGCATCGCTTATATCCGAATATAATCAATCAACTTATGCAGAATGTAACGGAGGAATTATCATGAAAAAACGTGCGCTTATTAGTGTATCTGATAAAACAGGAGTCGTAGAATTTGCAAAAGGGCTCGAAGAAAAAGGATTTGAAATCTTATCAACAGGAGGAACGATCCGTTTACTAAAAGAGTCTGGTGTACAGGCTATTCCTGTAGAAGAAGTAACAAATTTTCCGGAAATGCTTGATGGACGTGTGAAAACATTGCATCCAATGATTCATGGCGGTCTTTTAGGAAAACGTACCAATGAAGATCATCGTGCGCAAATGGAGGAGCATCATATTGCTCCAATCGATCTTGTTGCAGTTAATCTTTATCCGTTTAAAGAAACAGTCCAAAAATCAGGAGTAAGCCATGAGGAAATTATAGAGAACATTGATATTGGCGGACCTTCTATGCTTCGTTCGGCAGCGAAAAACTTTGCAGATGTATTTGTTGTAGCCGACCCGTCTGATTATCCATCTGTTCTGGCAGCTCTGGAAACGGAAGAGGACAGCTATGCTTTTCGGCAGCAATTAGCAGCGAAAGTATTCCGTCATACAGCACATTATGACGCGATGATTGCTGCTTATTTCCAAACACAGACAGAAGAAGTATTTCCAGAAACATATACCGTGACTTATGAAAAAGTGCAGGATTTACGTTATGGAGAGAATCCGCATCAGCAGGCAGCTTTTTACAAAGCACCTGTTCAACATACAGCAACCTTGGCAACTGCCAACCAACTGCATGGCAAGGAGCTTTCTTATAATAATATCCAGGATACCAATGCAGCATTAGAAATTTTGCGGGACTATAGTGAACCTGCTGCAGTTGCGGTCAAGCATATGAATCCATGCGGCATCGGAATTGGGGAAACATTGGCAGAAGCGTTTGGACGTACGTATGAAGCGGATCCTGTTTCTATTTTTGGGGGTATTGTAGCCTGTAACCGTCCGGTGGATAGACAGACAGCGGAACAGCTTTCTTCTATCTTCCTAGAAATCGTCGTTGCGCCTTCTTTTGAGGCAGATGCACTTGCTTTATTAACGGAGAAGAAAAATATCCGTCTCTTGGAATTAGATGTTTCGACTCAGCAGGGAGACCAAAAACGAATGACTACCGTTGATGGTGGAGTGCTTATTCAAGATTTAGATGTTAAAGAAGTAACAGCAGAGGACTTAGAAGTGGTAACAGAAAAACAGCCGACCGAAGCAGAAATAGCTGATTTACTATTCGCTTGGAAAGCTGTAAAACATGTGAAATCAAATGCAATCGTACTTGCAAAGGATGCGCAGACCATTGGAGTAGGTGCTGGGCAGATGAACCGGATCGGAGCAGCAGAAATTGCCATCAAGCAGGCAGGAGACAAAGCAAAAGGAGCTGTGCTTGCATCAGATGCCTTCTTCCCAATGCCGGATACTGTAGAAGCAGCAGCTAAAGCCGGTGTTACAGCGATTATTCAGCCGGGCGGTTCCAAACGCGATCAAGATTCGATTGATGTATGTAATCACTACGGGATTGCGATGGTGACTACAGCTGTTCGTCATTTTAAACATTAATTATTTGTGGAAGCTCCTGTATTTTTTCATTTGTTTATACAGGAGCTTCTTGATTAAAGCACTTAGTTGAGTTGATTCAGGGAGTTAGCGTCCGTTATCTCCCGCCTAAATAAATTTATTTTTACGCTTTATTTGGAGGCAGGAGTTTTACGGACATTCTTCGTGATAAAAAATCATTTTGTCTGAAAAACCTGAAAACGGAGGGGAAGCTATGAAAATATTAGTTGTAGGACGCGGCGGCAGAGAGCATAGTATCATCAAAAAGTTAAAGGAAAACCCGCAGTTAGACAAGATTTATGTCGCCCCGGGAAATGCCGGCATGGAAGAAGAAGCAGAGTGTGTTCCCATTGATGAAATGAACATAGAAGAACTGGCAGCTTTTGCGAAAGAAACAGCAATTGATTTAACGGTTGTTGGCCCTGAGAATCCGTTAAATGCCGGAATCACCAATCGGTTTCAACAGGAAAATCTCGCTGTTTTTGCACCCACACAAGAAGCGGCATGGCTTGAAGGAAGTAAAAGTTTTGCAAAGGATTTTATGAAAAAATATGAGATTCCTACTGCTTCTTACGGTGTTTTTCAGGATGCAGAGGAAGCTAAAAAAAGAATTGCTGAAACAGGAGCTCCTATTGTCATTAAAGCAGATGGTTTAGCAGCCGGAAAAGGTGTTATTGTTGCGATGACAGAGAAGGAAGCTATTCAGGCAATTGATGATATGCTTGTGGATAAAACATTTGATCAGGCCGGCTCCACCGTTGTTATTGAAGAGTATTTAGAGGGGCCAGAATTCTCTTTAATGGCGTTTGTCCATGAGGATAAAGTCTATCCAATGATGGCAGCAAGGGATCATAAACGGGCTTTTGATAATGATGAAGGTCCCAATACAGGAGGCATGGGAGCATTTGCGCCGATTCCGGATTTAACAGCAGCAGATTATCAGTTCTCTGTAGAACAAATTTTGGAGAAAACAGCAGCGGGCATGATGGAAGAAGGCAGAGCCTTTACCGGAATTCTTTATGCAGGATTAATGATGACAAAGAATGGACCCAAAGTCATTGAGTTTAATACCCGCTTTGGTGATCCGGAAACGCAGGTTGTACTTCCTTTACTAAAGAATGATTTAGTCCAGGTCCTGCAGGATGTATTGGCGATAAAGGATCCGCATTTAGAATGGCATAAGGAAGCTTGCGTCGGTGTCGTGCTTGCATCGGAAGGATATCCAGGAGCGTATAAGAAGGGAAATGAGCTTCCACGATTTGAAGATACAGAAGACACCTATATTATCCATGCCGGAACAAAAAAGACAGATGGAAAACTTGTCAATGACGGGGGCAGAGTACTTCTGGTCGGCGCACGTGCCGAAACGCTGCCTCAGGCTGCTGAAAAAGTGTATCAGCAGCTGGATAAAGCAGAACTGAATGGCAATTTCTTTTACCGGAGTGATATAGCTAAATAAAGATTTAAAAATGCAAAGGGTGATATAAAATGGACCCTTTGCATTTTTATTACATCTTTTAAGAATGAATCTGTAGCTTTGATTTGGAAAAACGGTATACAATCGTACCAAATAATATTCCTGCAGCTCCCCATATCAATAGATGTTGCCAGCCAGCATCTATTTCGCCGGTGGATAGATAAGGAAATACATATTGCATCAAAATCAGCATAAAAAATCCCCAGAAAACGCCAGCAAATGCCGATGATTTTTTCAACTGTTGCTTCTTTTTTTGATATTCTTCCAACGAAGCGCAATCTGTGCTATCCAGCTGTTTTTTTCTAAGCCTGGAAGTTAGCATAACTGCATAAATCATATTAAGTATAAGAAGTGCAGATGTAGAAAAGGAAAATGTATTATGTATTGTATCAATGATAAGACTTACGAGCATTATGAGCATCGACAAATACCATAAAAGTATTCCGGAAAAAGCTAATTCTTTATAGATTTCTTGCTGCTGGTATTCATCCCGATCATCTATTGCACCAATAAATGACGTCAGTAATTTATTTTTCATTAATGGATTCCTCCCAAAATAAACTATTCAGATCTGTTCCGAGTTCCTTTGCTAAAGAGATACATAAGGATAGAGATGGATTATATTTATTGTTTTCAATTAAGTTGATAGTTTGTCTTGCTACACCGACTTTTCTGGCTAAATCCATCTGTGTTAAATTCATTTTTAACCTGTATGCTTTAATTTTGTTCAAGACAATGCTCCCTTTAAAATATGATAAGTATATTATAAATGACATTTTCATGCAGTGTCAAATATATATGACATTTTAAATCTCTTTTTAGCAGGTATGATTTATTATTACAAAGAAGAACGTATAAAAACCCGTTATTTTTTAGTATGTATAAAGCACTTCATGGAGAAGATAATATCATCTATATTGATTTTACATCTGAGCAAAATAGCATGGAAAAATGGATAAAATTATAGCATAATCCAGCAAGTGAGAACGTTTTAAGATGAAAGTGTTTATTTGTGAAATATTTCACAATACCTAAATTTTATGTTATAATAAAGACAAATCTTAGAAATGGAGTGATTAGATGTCAACTATTATTTTTACTTCACCGGGAAAATATATCCAAGGAAAAAATGCTTTAAATGACCTTGGTAAACACATTAAGAGTATTGGCAAGAAATCGTTAGTTCTATCTGATGATGTTGTGTGGGACATCACTGGAGAAATCATTGAAAATAGTCTAAGCTCCGAGGAATTGCTTTTCCATTATGTTCCTTTTAATGGTGAGGCTTCATTAAATGAAGTGAAGCGTATTGCGGATGAAGGAAAACAAGAAGAGGTTGACTTTGTCATAGGTGTCGGAGGAGGAAAAACACTCGATACCGCCAAAGCTGTTGCAGACGAATTAGAAAGAAGTATTGTGATTGTTCCTTCTACTGCATCAACAGATGCGCCGACAAGTGCTTTATCTGTTATTTATAGTGATGAAGGTGTGTTTGAATCTTATAAATTCTATAATAAAAATCCAGAATTAGTTCTCGTAGATACTAAAATAATTGCCGGTGCGCCGCCTCGTTTATTTGCTTCAGGAATTGCTGATGCGATGGCTACATGGGTGGAGGCAAGAGCAACAATTAAAAGTAATGGAGATGCAATGGCTGGGGGAAAAACAAGTATTGCTGCACAGGCTATTGCAAAAGTGTGTGAAGAAACCTTATTTGCTTATGCGAAACCAGCTTATCAAGCAGTAGAAAAAGGTCTGGTGACTAAGCAGGTAGAAGCAGTAGTGGAAGCAAATACGCTTTTATCCGGACTTGGTTTCGAGAGTGGCGGGCTGGCCGCTGCTCATGCTATTCATAATGGATTTACAGTACTTGATGGAGATATTCATCATTTGACTCACGGGGAAAAGGTGGCATATGGAACATTAACACAACTTGTGCTGGAATTGCATCCAGAAGAAGAAATTCAAAAATATATTTCATTCTATCGTTCTCTTGGCTTACCAACAACCTTAAAAGAAATGCATTTAGATGAAGTATCCTATGAAGATTTACGAAAAGTAGGAGAAGCAGCCACCCAAGAAGGGGAAACAATGGACAACCTTTCCAGTGAAATTACAGCAGATGATGTTGCTAACGCAATTCTAGCAGTGGATCAGTTAAGTAAAAATAAATAAATCGGCATTCGTTAAAGGGATTCTAAGAAAGCATGTTTTGCTTTTTTAGAATCCCTTTATACTCTCAAATGTAACCTTTTTAAAAATACCTTAGTGGGGAATCGGATTATCATTGATGTCAGATTAAAGGAGTATCCCCTTGCAATTTCCATGATAGGAAAGCATAAGAAAAAAGATAAAGCTAAAGAAACTTCGGTCAGACTCCCCACTTCCCCATAGGAACTTTAACCACAGCAGATTTTTATACAAGTAAAGAGCAAGCTGATGCAATTTTTCTACTTGCATTCCCATTAAAATAATCAACTTTACTATTTTAAAGTATTACATTGTGATAAAATAAAAATAAATGACAAATAGTGGAGAGTTGCTTAATGACATTATGGAGAAATCGGGAATTACGACAACATATTAATGTAATTGATGGGACGGTTGCCCCTAGTATTGTCTTAACCAATGCAACCTATTTAAATGTATATACAAATCAATGGCTGGAAGCAAACATTTGGATTTATGAGAACCGAATTGTATATGTTGGTGAAAATTTGCCTGACGAGACAACAGGAACAAATTTTTATGATTGTCAGGGGAAATTTGTTGTGCCGGGATATATTGAACCACATTCTCATCCTTTTCAAGCTGCTAATCCGGAAGAAACAATGATGTATGCTGCAAAAACAGGAACAACGACCTTTGTAAATGATAATTTAACTTGGCATTTGTTGTTAAATAAAAAGAAAACGTTCTCTATGATAAACGCTTTTTCTAAATTACCTGTAAATATATTTTGGTGGAATCGGTTTGATAGTCAAACCATGTTGAAGGATAATCGTATTTTTAATACAAGAGATATATTAGATTGGGCGGAGCATCCCATGGTCATTCAAGGCGGGGAACTTACGAGCTGGCCAAGTTTGTTAACCGGAGGAGATCGTCTGTTATACTGGATTCAGGAGATGAAAAAGCTGGGCAAACCGATTGAAGGCCACCTGCCTGGAGCTTCCTCCCGGACATTAACGAAAATGAAGCTTTTCGGTATTTCGAGTGACCACGAATCGATGTCTGCAGAAGATGTCTTAAAAAGGCTGGAGCTAGGTTATCGTGTCAGCCTTCGTTATTCACCAATCCGTCCAGATTTACCGGAAATTATCAAAGGGCTTCTTGATAAAGGGGTCTCACAATTTGATAATATGAGTTTTACTATGGACGGCCCTACGCCTGCTTTTATGGAAGATGGCATCATTAATATTTGTATCGAAAAAGCAATTGAAAATGGACTGCCTTTAGAAACTGCTTATCGCATGGCAAGCTATCACCCTGCCAGACATTTTAATATGGAAGAGGAGTATGGCAGTATTGCCCCAGGACGAGTGGCGAATCTAAACATCCTTAGTGATAAACAAAATCCCCACCCTGAGAGCGTGATAAGTAAAGGAGAATGGATTAAGAAAAATAGCAAAGATATTGCTTATCCTGCCTATATTAATTGGGAAGAATATGATATTTCTCCGTTAGAGCTTGACTGGGACTTAACAAGTGAAGATTTACAGTTTTCCAGCCCAATAGGGATGGACGTAGTAAACGATGTTATTATTCAGCCTTATACAATTGTGTCAGATGTTAGTGCGGATAAAATTCCATCGAGTAAAAAAGAACAATTTATCGCATTAATTGACAAGCATGGAGGATGGCGAGTGAATACAATTATTCGAGGTTTTGCCCCAGAGCTAGGTGCGATCGTCAGCAGTTTTTCGGCTACGGGAGATATTATTCATATCGGTAACTCTAAAAAAGATTTACGTATTGCCTTTGAGCGTATGAAAGAGCTTGGAGGAGCTATTGTATTAGTAAATCAAGGGGAGATTTTAGCTGAAATGCCTCTTCCGCTTGGGGGAGTTATGCCAAAGAACCCAATGAAAGAACAGATTCGAATGAATAAAGAAATAAAGCAGGTATTAAAAGAGCATGGATATGCTTATGAGGATCCCATCTACAGCTTATTATTTCTATCTGCTATCCATCTGCCTTTCTTCCGCATTACCCAACAAGGTTTAATTGATGTAAAACAGCGGGAAATTGTTATTCCGGCAACGATGCGGTAATATCTTGGCATAGCTTTATTATGATCAAATACAAACCCTATTCCTTTTAGACGCTGGTTGAAAGAGGATAGGAAGAATAAGGGGGAAATGAAGTGCAAATTGATAAATTACGAGGAGAGCAGCTTGATCAGTTATTTGATGCCATATTATCATTAGAGACTCGTGAAGAGTGTTATCAATTTTTTGATGATATTGCAACGATGTCGGAGATTCAATCCTTATCACAACGGTTACAAGTTGCAAAAATGCTGACAGAAGGAAAAACATACAGCGCGATCGAACAGGAAACCAAAGCATCTACCGCCACTATCTCCCGTGTAAGACGCTGTATTAACTATGGAAGTGATGGGTATAACCTTGTATTAGAAAGACTGAATGTAAAATAGAAATTTGTAAAATGGATATATAACCACCTCAACTTTCGCATCTAAGAATAAGCATATAAATCTTGTTATTTCAATTTCAGGATGAACATGATCTTTATTATTGTGCTTTCTTTTGGTTAAATCAGCTTTTTTTGAACGAATGATAGTGTATAAATCCCGCTCCGTCCAACCACTCCACTTGTGCGTCCTAGGACTGCGGTTACTCGCCCCATCAAAAACCGTTGTACGTTGGAAAGCAAAACGGTCCGCCGCAGCGGTATTTTACACTACACCTCCTATTCTTTTTATTGAAGGAGCAACCCACTCCTGTTTCTATGGAAATGAAGTTACTTTTTAAGATGCGAAAGTTGAGTAACCGCTTAAAGAATAAGTATTCACATAATATAACAGTGAATGCTTATTTTTATGCATTTTAGGAAGTATAAAGTTACCTTTTGTGGTCTATAGAATTTAAAAAGGAGCATAAAAATCTTTGCCTTATTCGTTCTAAACTTATGCCGATTTTTGTTATAATAAAGGAATGAATGTAATAATGGAGGATCAGTACTAATTATGAATATAAATGAATGGAAACATATGTTTAAGTTAGATCCGGCAAAGGAAATTTCGGATGAGGATTTAGATAAAGTTTGTGAGTCAGGAACCGACGCAATCATTGTAGGTGGTACAGACAATATTACATTAGACAATGTTTTAGATTTATTATCACGAATTCGCAGAGCACATATGGTACCAGTTGTTTTGGAAATTTCTAATGAGGAAGCATTAACTCCGGGGTTTGATACTTATTTCGTTCCGATGGTGTTGAATTCCAAAGAGAAAAAGTATGTCATGGATATTCAGCAAAAAGCGATTAAGGAATATATCGACATGATGGAGTATAGTGAGGTATACTTTGAAGGTTATTGCATTTTAAATCCAGAAGCAAAAGCTTTCCAGTATACAAATTGTAAGCTTCCAGAAACAGAAGATGTGAAAGCATATGCTTATATGGCAGAGCACGTTTTTCATCTGCCCATTTTTTATGTGGAATACAGCGGCACTTATGGTGATCCGGAGGTTGTTCGTGAGATAAAGGAAGAGCTTCATGAGACAAAGCTTTTCTACGGCGGTGGCATTGAGACATCGGAGCAGGCCAAAGAGATGAAAAAGCATGCGGATGCAATTATTGTTGGAAACAGCATCTATACGAATTTAAAACAAGCGCTCAACACAGTAGCAGCTGTTAAAGGAGAATAAGCTCATTTAGGAAGGAAGATGTAAGATGGAGCAAACGCTTGAAGCAATGATAAATACATTAAACCCGGAGCAGCAAAAAGCTGTACGACATACAGAAGGCCCGCTTTTAATTATGGCAGGGGCAGGCAGCGGGAAAACGCGTGTATTAACACATCGGATTGCTTATCTGATGGGAGAGAAGGAAGTATCTCCACGTAATATTTTAGCGATTACCTTTACGAATAAAGCAGCAAGAGAAATGAAAGAGCGTGTAGCAAAATTAGTTGGCCCTCAAGGTCAGTATATGTGGGTTTCTACATTCCACTCCATGTGTGTCCGGATTTTACGTCGAGATATTGACCGGATTGGATATTCCTCGAACTTTTCCATTTTAGACAGTGGTGATCAGTTATCGGTTGTAAAGCAAGTACTTAAAAATTTAAATATTGATCCAAAGAAATTTGATCCCCGTGCGATGCTGGGACAAATCAGTGCGGCAAAAAATGAATTGATTACCGAGGAAGAATTTGCGAAAAATGCTGGTAACTTTTATGACCGTCAAGTAGCACAGGTTTATGAAGGATATCAGAAGGTCCTGCGAAAAAATCAATCCTTAGATTTCGATGATTTGATTATGCAAACTATCCATTTATTTGATCGTGTACCGGAAGTATTGGAATATTATCAAAGACGATTTCAATATATTCACGTCGATGAGTACCAGGATACGAACCATGCACAATACTTTTTGGTGAAGCAGCTTGCCAAAAGATACCAAAACTTATGTGTAGTCGGCGATTCAGACCAGTCTATTTACCGTTGGCGAGGGGCTGATATTACGAATATCTTGTCTTTTGAAAAAGATTATCCTTCGACAAAGACGGTGTTATTAGAACAAAATTATCGTTCTTCCAAGTCTATTCTACAGGCAGCGAACAAAGTGATTGGAAATAACTCAGGACGGAAGCCGAAAAATCTTTGGACGGATAATGATGATGGTAAAAAGATATCCTATTATAAAGGAGCAACAGAGCAAGAAGAGGCATTGTATATTGCTGATACCATTCAGCAATTAACCCGGGGCGGCAAATATCAGCCTGGTGACATTGCGATTTTATATCGTACCAATGCGCAATCGCGTGCCATTGAGGATACATTTGTGAAGTCCGCTATCAGCTATCAAATGATTGGCGGTACCCGTTTCTACGACCGCAAAGAAATCAAAGATATGATTGCTTATTTACGATTAATCACGAACCCGGATGATGATATCAGCTTTCAGCGTGTAGTGAATGAACCGAAAAGAGGAATAGGAAAAACATCGATTGAACGTTTACAGGCATACGCTGCAGAGCATGATATTTCCCTCTATGAAGCTGTGAAGGAAGTTGATTTCACAGGTGTTTCCAAAAAAGCCGCAAATGCACTGGCTGGGTTCCAAAATCTTATTCGTACACTTACGCAGCAGCAGGAATTTTTAACTGCGACAGATATGGTGGAAGCTGTATTGGAACGGACAGGTTATGAAGAAATGCTGAATAATGAACGCTCGATTGAAGCACAGTCGCGATTGGAGAACTTAGAAGAGTTTAAAACAGTTACCCAGGAATTTGAAAAAGCAAATGAAGATAAAACATTAATTGCCTTTTTAACGGATTTGGCACTGATTGCGGGTATTGACCGTGTTGATGAAGAAGATCCTGACCAAACCCAAAAAATCACTTTAATGACACTGCATGCAGCAAAAGGATTGGAGTTTCCTGTTGTTTTCCTGATTGGAATGGAAGAGAATGTCTTTCCGCACAGCCGTTCCATGTTTGACGAGGAAGAGATGGAAGAAGAACGGCGTCTTGCCTATGTAGGCATCACAAGAGCAGAGCAGGAACTTTATTTGACTCATGCACAAATGCGTACATTATATGGGCGTACCAATATGAATCCAATCAGCCGCTTTATCAATGAAATTCCTGAAGAATTAATGGATGGCATGGAAACGACTCAAAAAATTCCATTTGGCAAAGCTGATAATATGCGAAATAGTTTTGGGGCACGTCAGAAGCAGGAAACACCTCCGAAAAGACGTGCTGAAAAGATGCAAGGACCTGCATCTAGTGGTGCAGAATCAGAAGGATGGTCCGTCGGTGATAAAGCAGCCCATAAAAAATGGGGAACGGGTACGGTTGTAAGAGTGCAGGGAGAAGGAGATAAGCTGGAATTAGATGTTGCATTTCCTGCTCCAACCGGTATCAAACGTCTTCTTGCAAAATTTGCCCCAATAACAAAGGAGTAAAGTGGCATGAACAAACAAGAAATCAAAGAACGTATGGACTCTTTAGTAGAAGTCCTGAATCAATATGGTTATTCCTATTATGTATTGGACAACCCGGTTGTGCCTGATTCCGAATATGATCAGAAGTTACGGGAGCTGGAAAATTTAGAAGAGGAAAATCCTGAATTCGCCAGAGAGGATTCTCCTACACAGCGTATTGGCGGTGAACCACTTGATGCTTTCCGCAAGGTTGCTCATGAAACGCCAATGATGAGTCTTGGGAATGCGTTTAATGAACAAGATTTAAGAGACTTTGCCAGACGGGCATCAGAGGGTGTTTCCGGCGAAGTTACGTTTGTATGTGAACTGAAAATAGATGGGTTAGCAATTTCCCTAAAATATCAGGACGGTAAATTTGTTCTGGGCTCAACGCGTGGTGACGGAAGAATTGGTGAAGATATTACATCTAATTTACGCACCATACGCAGTATCCCGTTAAGCATCAAAGAAGCCGGTACTTTAGAAGTGCGTGGGGAAGCCTTTATGCCGCATAAGTCCTTTTTAGCCCTAAATGAAGAGCGGGAAGAAAAAGAAGAAGAACCTTTTGCCAATCCAAGAAATGCAGCCGCTGGTTCATTACGACAGCTTGATCCAAGAATAGCAGCAAAACGTAATTTAGATATTTTTCTATATGGCGTCGGGGAATGGGATAATCGTGAGATAACCAGCCATAGTGAGCGTTTAGAAGCTTTGCATCATCTGGGTTTTAAAACAAATAAAGAATGGAAAAAGTGTCAAAGCATTGAAGAAGTGCTGGACTTTGTTGCCTACTGGACCGAACATCGCAAGGATTTAAATTATGAAATAGATGGTATTGTAGTCAAAGTAGATAGCCTTGATCACCAGGATGAGCTAGGTTTTACGGCGAAAAGTCCACGTTGGGCAATTGCTTATAAATTTCCGGCAGAAGAAGTGGTAACGACATTAACGGACATTGAATTAAGCATTGGTAGAACAGGGGTAGTAACACCTACAGCCATGCTTGAACCCGTTCGAATAGCTGGATCTACCGTGAAGCGGGCCTCTCTGCATAATGAAGATTTAATTCGGGAGCAGGATATACGGATTGGTGATCAGGTAGTTATTAAGAAAGCTGGAGATATTATTCCAAAGGTTGTTCGCTCACTGATTGAACAGCGGACTGGAGAAGAGAAAGAATTCCATATGCCTAAGGAGTGTCCGGACTGTGGCAATGAATTAGTCCGTTTAGAGGGAGAGGTAGCTTTACGCTGTATTAACCCAAGTTGTCCAGCCCAATTGATGGAGGGTTTAATTCATTTTGTGTCCAGGAATGCGATGAATATTGACGGTTTAGGAGAAAAAGTCATTATTCAGCTTTTCCGTGAAGACTTGGTTCATACGATTGCTGATTTATATCGATTACAAAAAGAAGACCTCTTGAATTTAGAACGGATGGGTGAGAAGTCTGTTACTAACCTTTTAAATGCAATAGAAACTTCTAAAGAAAATTCATTGGAACGATTGTTATTTGGACTTGGCATCCGTTTTATTGGATCAAAAGCAGCACAAACGTTAGCAATGGAATTTGAAACAATGGAACAGCTTCAAAATGCCAACTTCGATGAAATCGTCGCTATTGAAGAAATTGGGGAGAAAATGGCAGATTCCATTGTCCGATACTTTGAAGAAGAGAAAGTGACACAGCTATTAAAGGAATTAAAAGCGTTAGGTGTCAATATGAGCTACACTGGTCAGAAGAAATCAGAAATGACAACAGATAGCTTATTCTCTGGAAAAACAATTGTACTGACTGGTAAAATGGAGCAGTATACGAGAAAAGAAGCGAAAGAACTAATTGAATCGTTAGGTGGAACAGTGACTGGCAGTGTAAGTAAAAAAACTGATATCGTTATTGCCGGGGCAGATGCTGGTTCAAAGCTGGAAAAAGCAGAAAAACTGGATATAGAAGTATGGAGCGAAACAGAGTTGAAAGAAGCGACCGAGAGAGAGGAGTGATTCGCTTTGAAAAAATGGATAGTATCCATTACTGTAATAGCACTGTTTTTAAGTGGATGTGTACAACAGTCATCTAATGAAGACGAAGTTGTTCAGGATGAAACCGGTCAGGCGGAGACATCCATTGTGCCAAGCAATAAACTTTCTGAGGAAAATTATCGGATGATTTTACCGTATCAGCCAAGTGAAGCAAGAGGCGTTATTACAAATCAGGTAGCTAACCGTGTTGATATTGACGAAATGGAAGAAGGACTACGTCGCTTGTCAAAGGATGTATACGACCCGGAAGATTATTATTTCCAAGAAGGACAATATTTCGATAGTGATCGTATCTATAATTGGATTAGTGAATTAAATCCAGAAGTAGATATGGGCGCAGATGAAGAAACATTCCGTGAGAATCCACGCTATTTAACACATGTACTGGAACAAAATTATTTAACACAGACGGAAGATGGAAATGTTCATTTAGAAGGTATATCTATAGGTTTGGCAATGAAATCTGTATATCAATTCCAAACGGATGTTGGGGAGCCTTATCTATATGAAGAAATTTCAGAAAGCGATATGATGGAACAAGCAACAGAGATTGCGGAGGATATTGTCAGTGATATTCGTGAAAATGATGAAGAATTAAGTGATGTTCCTATTATGATTGGTATTTATCGGGAAGAAGAGCAATCTTCACCAGTACCAGGGAATTTTGTGGCCCAAACGAATGTAGCTGGCGGAAGCAGTTCTATTGATGGCTGGGAAGATGTAGAGGAAGAAAATATCCTTTTCCCTTCTGATGAAGGACAGGAAAAATATTATGATGATCAAGAGCTTGTAACAAACTTCGCAAACGAAATAAGTGACTTTTTCCCTAACTATGTTGGGATGGTAGGAGAAGGCTTCTATATTGATGAGGAACTTCAAAAATTACGTATTGATATTCCGATAGAATTTTACGGCAAAGGAGAAGTTATCGGTTTTACCCAGTACGTTTACGGGCTAATTGAGGATATGTTTCCTAACTATTACGATATAGAGGTTAATATTACTTCTAGTCAAAAAAATGAAAGCCTGCTTTACCGAAATGCAGGGGAAGATGAAATTCAAGTTCATATCTATGATTAAAAAATTAGAAAATTTACTGTTACTAGCTGTATTATCAGTTATTGGCAGTGGGTTTTCTTTTTTTGAGAAAATTTTTCGGAAGTAAGAGCGATCATCAGCATTTTTTCTAATTATTTTCCCAAATTGGAGTAAAGTAGAGTATGGTACAATGAGGATATAGAATTTATACTAGCAGGGGAAGTAAAAAAACAAGTAATTTGGAAATACTTTTCAAGAACTTTCGAACCAATTTTCTTTCTATATGAAAAGTTTATAAGTAAGACAAGCTAAAAAGAAAATTCTTTATTTTTGGATAGAAGGTTTGTGGAAAGGTATTCCATGATAAAAGTTTAAAAAAGTGCGGGGTGAAAGATAATATGATAGCGATTGGGACATATATTAAAATTCAACGAACGAAGCAAAAAATGACTCTAGGGGAGCTATCGGAGGGTATTGTTTCTTTATCCTATCTATCTAAGATTGAGAACCAAAAAACAGAGCCGAATGAAGATATTATTAAAAAGTTGTGTGACAGACTCTGTATTACGACGGACCAGAGCCAGGATGAAAAAATTGGTGAGCTGTGCAGGAACTGGTATGAAATATTAGATGAGAGCAGTAATGAGCAAGAAATGGAAGCCGCATATAGAGACATCCAGGTAATGATGGATAAAAACTATTCGAATCATCTTATTATGTTTGAAATTCATAAGATTAAATATTTTTTATTAATTGATAGAAAAGATTTAGCCTCCAATAAAATTAAGCAGTTAAAAGAAGCAGTGAATACATTCAGCATAGAAGAGCAGTATTACTGGTATCTATATAATGGGCGATATAGCTTTTTGGTAAAGAATTATTATCATTCCATGTATCTATATAAGAGGGCAGAAAAAATTACAGAAAGCTACCGCTTAAATGAAAAAATAGAGGCAGATTTAAAATACTTTATTTCTATGACGTATTCTAAATTAAGAAATTCCCTGGAGGCAATCGAATATGCAAGTGAAGCTCTGGAGATGTATATGAAACAGTACAGTTTCTTACGCTGTGCACGTGCTCATAATGTTTTAGGAATTTGTTATTGCCATATTAAACTTTATGACAAAGCAATTAAGAATTTCAAACTGGGCTTGCAGCTTGCAGAAACAATCAATAATAAGATTGTGATTCAAACAATTCATCAAAACCTTGGTTATCTGTATGCCTCCAAAGGAGATTCAACAAAAGCTATTGAATACTATAAAAAGGTTTTAAACAATTCAGACGTGACTGCTCATATTAAGGTAGAAGTAGCGGCATTACTTGTACGCGAATATTACCATTCGAATTATTATGATGAGGCAGAAGAGTATATTGATTATGGGTTAAGTAAATTTTATGATTTGAAAGATAAGCAGCCCTATATTGTATATAAATATATTTTACGAAGCTATAGTTATTTGTTAGAGGAACGGTTCAATTATTTTGAACAACTATTAATTAATGATTTGTTACCACTATTAAAACAACAAAAAGATTACGGAAATTATATTCTCTATTCGGAATTATTGGCAAAGCATTATGAAAGCAATAGCAATTACAAAGATGCTACTCAATATTATAGAGAAGCAAGTCAGATGTATAAACATATCGCTCAGCTTTAAAATTTTTTCGTGTCTAAAACCAAGTTATTCTATAATGTTAATTGAAAATTATAGAATAACTTGGTTTTTTTGTATGTAAAATGTTATAAATTCAACTTACGCGTATTAAAAAGAAACTTTATTTCTATAGAAATAAGAGTTGGTAGTTCCTTTAAAAAAGAAGAGAAGGAGAAGTGTAAGGCACCGCTGCGGCGGCCCGTTTTGCTTTCCTAGGGGCACGCTCTTCAGCTAACTTTTGCCAAGAAGAGCACTTGGCAAAAGTGGATCTTCAGATGGTGCTGATCCCACAGGAGTCAAAACGTTCCGCCTCCGCTAGTTAAGGTATTCTATACGTGAAATAGCTGAACAAATAAAAGGTAAATCAGACAGAAGAGAATTTTGTAGTGGATGGTAAAAATGTTCAGCAATGATTTCATTTTGTGCATGAAAGTTATTCCTGATGTTAACTATCCATGCTGTTTTGATTCGAACTGCTAAACTAATCATTTGAAATAAAGGAATGATCGTGTTATCAAGCGGTAGAGATACTATTTCATCCAAATCAACAGGATGTTATTTCTTTCATTTGCTTGAGAATCCTATCAGAGCGGAGTGGTTGGCTGGAGTGGGAGCTATACGCTGTCATTCGTTCAAAAAAGCTGATTTAATTAAAAGCAAGGATGGTAATGAAGAACATGCTCATCCTGGAATGACAAGATATATATGCTTATTATTAAGTGCGAAAATGGAGTTATAAACTTGCCTTGTGTAAGTTTATTTTGCTATTATCATAAGTGCAGCGATATTAATAGGTCGAGTAATCGGAGCCACAGCCCAGACCAATCTCCAATTGCTAGCAAAAATGCTAGCAATAATAATATCAAACATATCTCAAAAATGGTATAATATTATTTTGATGAATGTAAAAAATGAAAGATAAACTTATGCTGGAATATATGTGCTATCGCGGTAGCATATTATAAAATATAAATGCTGAAATTTTGGAGGTTAAACGAATGGCAGAGATTTCAAAAGAGCAAGTAAAACATGTAGCTAATCTTGCACGCTTAGAATTTGATGATGAATCTGTTGAACAAATGGCAACGGAGCTGAGTGCAATCATTGAATATGCTGAGCAGCTGAATGAATTAGATACAGAGAACGTAAAGCCAACAACACATGTGTTAGACTTAAAAAATGTGATGCGTAAAGATGAGCCTAAAAAATGGATTACGCAAGAGGAAGCATTAAAGAATGCTCCAGATCAAAAAGATGGACAAATTCGCGTGCCATCCATTTTAGAATAAAGGAGGGAATAAGATTCATGTCTTTATTTGACTATACAATAAAAGAATTAGAAGCAAAATTACATAATCAAGAGATTACTGTAGAAGATTTAGTAAAAGAATCTTATGAGCAAATTAAAAAAGTGGATGGGGATGTACATGCATTCTTAACACTCGATGAAGAAAAAGCATTAGAAAAAGCAAGAGAACTGGATAAGCAGGAAGATAAATCCGGGATCTTGTTTGGTATTCCTGCAGGCATTAAAGATAATATCGTCACAAAAGGACTTCGTACAACATGTGCAAGTCAGCTTCTGGATAACTTTAATGATCCTTTATATGATGCAACGGTTGTTGAAAAGTTGAACGCTGAAAAACCGGTAGCTGTTGGTAAATTAAATATGGATGAATTTGCAATGGGCTCTTCCAATGAAAATTCCGGCTATGAGCCTACGCGTAATCCTTGGAATACAACGCACGTTCCCGGTGGTTCCAGCGGCGGCTCTGCAGCAGCAGTAGCAGCCGGTGAAGTATTATTCTCACTTGGTTCGGATACAGGCGGGTCGATTCGTCAGCCTGCAGCGTTTTGTGGCGTTGTTGGTATGAAGCCAACTTATGGCCGTGTATCTCGTTTTGGTCTGGTTGCCTTCGCATCTTCCTTAGACCAAATTGGTCCAATAACGCGTACAGTAGAGGATAATGCACGGGTACTGGAAGTAATTGCCGGGCATGATAAAATGGATTCTACAAGTGCTGACGTAGAAGTTCCTGCATATACCGAGGCATTAACAGGCGATGTGAAAGGTTTAAAAATCGCTGTTCCTAAAGAATACTTGGCAGAAGGCGTTTCGGAAGAAGTAAAAAACGCTGTTTTAGAAGCACTAAAAGTCTATGAAACGCTTGGTGCAACGTGGGAAGAAGTATCCTTGCCACATTCTAAATATGCTCTTTCAACCTATTACTTATTATCATCCTCTGAAGCTTCAGCGAACTTAGCACGTTTTGACGGAGTTCGCTATGGTGTCCGTTCAGAGAATGCAGAAAATATGTTGGATATGTTCGTGAAATCTCGTAGTGAAGGTTTCGGTGATGAAGTAAAACGTCGTATTATGCTTGGAACTTTTGCATTAAGTTCTGGCTACTATGATGCTTATTATAAGAAAGCACAAAAAGTGCGTACACTTATTAAAAATGATTTTGATAAAATTCTAAAAGAATATGACGTGATTGTTGGACCGACAACGCCAACACCTGCATTTAAAATTGGAGAAAAAACAAGTGATCCTTTAACAATGTATGTGAATGATATTTTAACCATTCCAGTTAACTTAGCAGGCGTCCCTGGCATTTCTATTCCTTGCGGCTTCTCGGAAGAAGGGCTGCCAATCGGTTTGCAGGTTATCGGAAATTACTTTGATGAGAGCACAGTTTATCGTGCAGCTCATGCATTTGAACAAGCAACAGAACATCATACAAAACGACCTCAACTGGGAGGTGCCAAGTAATGAATTTTGAAACAATTATTGGACTTGAGGTACACGTAGAGTTAAAAACACAATCAAAAATCTTTAGCCCGAGTACAAATGAATTTGGTTCTGCGCCAAATTCCAATGTCAATCCTATTGATCTGGGCTATCCGGGAACATTACCTGTCTTAAACGAAGACGCAGTAAACTTTGCAATGAAAGCGGCAATGGCATTGAATTGCGAAATTGCAACAGATACTAAATTTGACCGTAAAAACTATTTCTATCCAGATAATCCGAAAGCTTACCAAATCTCACAATTTGATCAGCCGATCGGGGAGCATGGCTGGATTGAAATTGAAGTGAACGGCAAGAAGAAAAAAATCGGTATTACCCGTTTGCATCTGGAAGAAGATGCTGGAAAACTGACACATGGGGAAGATGGCTATTCCTATGTCGATTACAATCGTCAAGGAACACCATTAATTGAAATTGTGTCTGAACCAGATATGCGCTCTCCTGAAGAAGCTTATGCATACTTAGAGAAGTTGAAAAATATTATTCAATATACAGGTGTATCGGATGTGAAAATGCAGGAAGGGTCCCTGCGTTGTGATGCTAATATTTCGCTTCGTCCAATCGGTCAAGAAGAATTTGGAACAAAAGCGGAATTGAAAAATTTAAACTCTTTCTCCTTTGTGCAAAAAGGATTAGAATTTGAGGAAAAACGACAAGAAAAAGTATTATTAACCGGTGGAGAGATTCTACAGGAAACACGCCGCTATGATGAAAAAACAAAAGAAACGATTCTAATGCGTGTTAAAGAAGGTTCGGATGACTATCGTTATTTCCCAGAACCTGATCTTGTACCGCTATATATTGACGAGGCTTGGAAGGAACGTATCCGTAGTGAAATTCCTGAGCTTCCAGATGCAAGAAGAGCACGTTACGTGAGCGAATTAGGTTTATCTGAATATGACGCGAATGTTTTAACAGCATCCAAGCAGATGTCTGATTTCTTTGAAGAAGCAGTAGGCCATGGAGCAGATATTAAACAAGTATCTAACTGGTTAATGGGAGAAGTCTCTGCCTACATGAATAAGCATTATAAAGAAATTGAAGAGCTGGCAATCACACCAGATGCACTGGCGAAGATGGTTAAATTGATTGAAGATGGAACGATTTCATCTAAAATTGCGAAAAAGGTATTTGCGGAGCTGGTTGAAAATGGTGGTAACCCAGAAAAAATTGTAGAAGAAAAAGGTTTAGTTCAAATTTCTGATCCGGAGCAATTGAAGTCGATTGTGAATGAAATTCTTGATCAAAATGAACAATCTATTATTGACTTCAAAGATGGCAAGAAAAAGGCAAAAGGTTTCCTTGTCGGGCAAATTATGAAAGCAACAAAAGGTCAGGCTAATCCGCCGCTTGTGAATGAAATTCTTGCAGCAGAGCTTGAAAAGAGATAAGCGCAAAAAATAAAGAACAAAAGAATAGGTAGAGTTTAATAGAAAGGCTGTCGCAGAAACAATTGTGGCAGCCTATCCAATGTAAAATAGCTCAAAAAAATTTTGATGATCCTTGTCGAAAAAGGTAACATTTAATGGAAGCCTGTTATTTTTTGTTCATTTTGCTTTTCAAACATATCAAAAAAGTCTATGATATGGATTAGACGAGTTTATTTCGTAGGAAAAGTTTCACTTGATATTTATAAGTGAGGATTTCCGATATAAATGTTTTTATAAAATGTATTTTATTTGAGTTTCAATGTATGCGGTAAAGCAAAAACCTCTCAATAATCGAGGTTCATTTTAATTTATACGTGTCTTATAAAGAATAGTTTGCAATATGGACTGGACCGTATGGGGAGGAAAGAACATGAAAAAGGCCCGAATTATTTATAACCCAACTTCGGGACGTGAAGCAGTCAAAAAGGAATTACCAAATATTTTAGAAAAGCTGGAAACAGCCGGTTATGAAACATCAGCACATGCGACCACATGTGAAGGTGATGCGATCGAAGCAACAAGAACTGCTGTAGAAAGAGGCTATGACTTAATTGTTGCGGCTGGCGGCGATGGTACGATTAATGAAGTCGTTCATGGCGTGGCCGAAAAGGAATATCGGCCCAAATTAGCTATATTACCTGCTGGAACAACAAATGATTTTGCCAGAGCACTTCAAATTCCACGAGATATTAGTAAAGCTGTAGATGTTATCTTAGAAGGTAACTCAATGAAATTAGATATTGGAAAAGCTAATGAGCATTACTTTATTAATATTGCTGGCGGAGGAAAACTGACAGAATTAACATATGATGTCCCAAGCAAATTAAAAACAATGTTAGGTCAGTTAGCATACTATATGAAAGGCATTGAAATGCTTCCATCTTTAAAACCGGCTCATGTTAAAATCGAGTATGATGAACATGTTCTGGAAGAAGATATTATGCTTTTTCTAATCTCTAATACGAATTCCGTCGGCGGTTTTGAAAAACTTGCTCCCGATGCACGTTTAAATGATGGGTACTTTGATGTTCTCATTTTAAAGAAAACAAATCTTGCAGAATTTATTCAAATTGCGTCCCTTGCCCTTCGAGGGGAGCATTTAAAAAGTAAAAATATTATCTATACACAGGCAAAACGTATTAAAGTGACTAATGAAGATAAAATGCAGCTGAATATTGATGGGGAATATGGCGGGATGTTGCCGGGTGAATTTCTCAATCTTCAGGAACATATTGAATTTATGGTTCCAGCTGATTTTATCGATCACCAAGAAGACTTAGAATAATTATAAAAGCCTCCAAACATTATATGGTTTGGAGGCTTTTATGATGGGGATAAAATATCCTTGACTGTCTTATAAAAGATCCCGCTGTTCCGGAATAAACGATATAAACCTTGACCGAATAGGCGTGAAAATATCCACCAACCAAGAACAGTTGTTGTTTTTCAAACCCCTATGATAAAATAAGGGAAATAAAAGCGATTATGAAAATAGAGGAAGATGACAATGGCAAAATCAACAGGTAGTACCCCTGTTCAGAAAAATGAACAATTAACCATCATGATTGAAGATATCACTCATGAAGGAAGTGGTGTAGGGAAAGTAGATGGCTATCCCTTATTTATCTCTAAGACATTACCAGGAGAAGAAGCGGTTATAAAAGTAGTCAAAGTAAATAAAAACTATGGCTTCGGAAAGCTGTTAGAATTAACGAAAACCAGTCCTGAACGTGTAGATCCAACCTGTCATGTCTATTGCGGAGGATGTCAGCTGCAGCATATGAGCTATGCTCTTCAATTACAGATGAAACAAAACCAAGTCCATAATGTGATGAAAAAAATAGCTCATCTGGAGCATGTTCCTGTACATCCAATCATCGGTATGGAAGACCCATCTCATTATCGAAATAAGATTCAAATTCCGGTTGATGAAAAAAATGGCGAATTAATAACAGGCTACTACCAAAAAAGAAGTCACCGTATTTTACAGAATCAAGATACGTGTTACGTCCACAATCATGCTATGAATGAAGTGCTTCCATTTATTCGTCATTTAATGAACAAACATGGCGTTCAAGCTTATGATGAAAAAACACATCGAGGTGAGCTGCGTCATATTATGATTCGAACTGGTCATTTTACAGGAGAGATGATGGTTGTATTGGTAACCCGTACAGCTAAGCTTCCGGGCAAAGAACGAATGATAGAGGAGCTGAGGGAGAAGTTTCCATTTATCAAGTCCATTGTGCAGAATATCAATGATCAGCGTACAAATGTGATCTTAGGGAAGAAGACAAAAGTTTTATGGGGAGCATCTTATATCCACGATACCATCGGCGACCTTACCTTTGCGATTTCACCAAAGTCATTTTATCAAGTAAATCCTGTTCAGACAAAAGTGCTTTATGATAAAGCTTTGGAGTATGCTGCTATTGATGAAAATGATGTAGTAGTTGATGCATACTGTGGTATCGGTACAATTTCTCTGTTCCTTGCTCAAAAAGCGAAAAAAGTGTATGGGATCGAAGTCGTTCCAGAAGCCATTGAAGATGCGAAGAAAAACGCAGAGCGTAATGGAATAAATAATGTGACGTTTACAGTAGGACAGGCTGAGAAAGTGATGCCGACATGGAAAAAAGAAGGCTTAGATCCAGATGTCATAGTTGTCGATCCTCCAAGAAAAGGCTGTGACCAGGAATTCCTGGATGCAATGATGGCCATGAAACCGAAGCGGATTGTTTATGTTTCTTGTAATCCTTCGACGCTGGCACGGGATTTGCGTATTTTGGAAGATGGCGGTTATGAGGCGAAGGAAGTACAGCCGGTGGATTTATTTCCAAATACTGGACATTGTGAAGTGGTTACAGTGCTTGAGAGAAAAATGTAATCTGTCTGTTTTACATCGAAGTCGAGGGAGTTATAGAAATGAACGAAAATGCGTTCAAATTCTAATTTCATAAAATGCATCTCGCAAATTGGTATTTTTGGTAGTTGTCGCATTTCTATTTTACTTTATTTTGTTTTAGGTGCATTTTTATTATAATAGCATCATGATTATGGAGATGATACTTATAAGGAATTTAATGGGGAATCCAGCAGGACTATTAATATTATTATTTATGATAATGATAGCGTATATCATCACTTGGTGGATAGAAAATCAATAATGTCGGCAGCTCTCCAAAATGTGATAATCTTTGATTTTTTGGATAAATTATAATTGGAATAAATGCCCTCAAATGAATAAAGGGATATAGTAAACCCTAAGATTGATTGGTTTCAACTAAGTGACATAATATAGGGAATGATAAATATATGGAAAGGGAGTTTATTGAATGTTACAAGGAGTAGAATTTGATTTTGTAGTAAAAGACAGTAAAGCAGCGCTGGAGCAGTACAAGTCTATTTTTGATGTAGAAGTAGTAGAAGCAACAAATTTTAAAACCGGGAATAACGAAGCGGTATTCACTATTTATGATACACGTTTTCACATGCTTGATGAGAATCCGGAATATCAATTATTTGCACCGAAAGAAGGCCAACCGCAATCCTTTTGGTTTAATGTAACGGTTCCAGATATCCAAGAAACATATGATAAAGCAATGGCTGCTAATGCAACAGAGATTCAGCCTGTCACAAAAATAGAAGAGATGGGCATTTCCAATGCGATGTTTTTAGATAGTTTTGGATATGTGTGGATGTTACATGAAGTACACCGCGAGGTATCTTTTGAAGAGCGTGTAGATATTTTGAGTAAAGACTTTGAATAGAGGTGCTCTTATGCCATTTCAAATCACTCATAATGATATAACAAAAGTCCATACAGATGCTATTGTGAACCCTGCCAACTCCACATTGCTTGGAGGAGGCGGGGCCGATGGAGCCATTCACCGTGCAGCAGGACCTAAATTATATGAAGAATGCCGTACTCTCGACGGTTGTGAAACAGGGCAGGCGAAAATAACAAAAGGTTATCAATTACCAGCTAAATATGTTATTCACACCGTTGGACCAGTTTGGCATGGCGGAAAAGAGAATGAAGAGAAATTGTTAGCAGATTGCTATAAAAATTCGCTTTATTTAGCGAAGGAATATCAATTGGAGAGTATTGCTTTTCCGCTTATCTCTACGGGTGTTTATGGGTATCCAAAAGAACAGGCGTTTAAAATTGCAGTTTCGGTAATTCGTGATTTTTTGTTACGAAATGAGATGATGGTCTATCTTGTTGCATATGATCAGGAAACAGTTGCCTTGTTGAAAAATCTGGATACGTCCATTAAGGAATAGAACGATAAGAATATAAAAGAAAGCATTTCTAACTAGATCAAAAATGATTTATCAAAGGAAAAAATACTTTGAATGAATGGTTTTTTGCATGTATATAAAAAATCAAAAAATGGAATCAAAGGACAAGATATAGTGCTCTTCACTGCCTTATTTCTGTCTCTCAAATATATTGAACATGAACTGATAAAAATTCTGAGAACCCTTAAAAAATATAGGGTTCTTTTTTAGTTTAGTTTTATTATATATAAATATTTATATATAATACTTTACATATAAATATTTTCGTATTAGACTTTATCTAACAAATAAAAGTTAGAAAGGTCGGAGTAAATGCTGCTGAGAAAAAATCATGCTTTCCGTCATTTATTTATCGTCAGGATCCTTAGTATTTTTGCTAATTCCGTTATGTTTTTTTCTTTATTAAAATGGTTGGAAATACAAACAGGATCCAGTGATGTCTTTACCTTTTTTTATGTTGCTTTTTATCTGCCGGTCACCTTGTTTGCGTTGCCAATAGGTACGTGGATTAATGATAAAACATTACAAAAAGTGATGACATATGCAAATTTATTGCAAGTCGTCATGCTGCTGGTTTTCTTGTGCTTCAGTCCTTATTTGGCATATCAGTGGATATATCCTCTATTAGTCATTATCAGTGTCTTAGGGCTATTCTTTGTCCCTGCCAATCAATCATTGCTCCCCCATATTGTTGAAGTAGAGGCACGTCCAAAAGCAAACAGTCTGCTGCAATTAGGTTATACTGGCGTGAAAGTATCAGGACAAATTTTTACTGCATTTATGATTAAATTATCCTTTGCCCCGCTTGCATTATTAGCTGTGTCAGCGATTCTCCTGTTGCTATCCATTCTTTTTATAAGAAAAATTAAACCTGTTATTAAAAATGAGCAAATTGTGAAACAAAATCAATGGAAAATGATGAAGGATGGAATAAGTTATATTATCACTAATGCTGTGTTAAAAACTTTATTTTTATTCTTGGCTTTAGCAATGTTTTTTGTATCATCCGTTGAGCTTATATTAATTTCTTTTTTAAATGATATACTGAATGCAGGTGTTGAAAACTTAAGTTTTATTGGAACGGCTTCTCTTTGCGGGATCGCAGTGGGCGCAGCCATTGCTCCGTACGTATATCACCGTATGGAGAGGAAGGGATTGATTGTATCTCCCTTATTTGCTTTAAGTATCAGTATCGGGACGCTCTTTTTTGTTACTAATTGGCTGCTGATTTTGCCTGTTTTCTTTCTGCAGGGAATTGCGTTAGGCTGTTTTAATATTACTTTTGTCACGTATTTACAGAATGTCATTTCCAGTGAAAACTATACGAGAACATTTAGCCTATATAATATGATCATGAGTTCGATGGCATTGCCGGGGATTATAGTGACTGGGTTATTTTTAGAGGTGATTGGTGTTTTATACACGGTTCTTGTTCAAGGAGGGATTTTATTCTGCATCGGGATTTTAGGAATATTCATTATTCCAAAGCTGGGAAGGCATGAGGATAATAATAAAAAGCGTACAAATGCTGTTTGATGCGAAACGAGATAAGAGAAAAGGGTGAGGAGATATGTCTTTACGATTTGGAATATTGGGGTTACTCAGTAAATGGGAAGCGAGTGGTTATGATATAAAAAAGGAATTTGATGATGTGTTGAGTGTTGTCTGGCATTCTCACTTATCACAAATTTATCCAGAGTTAAACAAGCTTGAGAAAGAAGGCATGATAAAAAGCAAAGTTATTCCGCAAGCAGGAAAGCCGGATAAAAAAGTCTATGCGATCACGGACAATGGAGTAGAAGCTTTGCAGAACTGGCTGCTTACACCACCGGAACCTCCAAAAATAAAGGATACATTTCTGATGCAGACTTTTTTTATGGATAATATTCCTGCAGATGAGGTACTTCTGCAGCTTCGTATCTATAAAAAAGAACGCGAACAAAGATTAAGCAGAATGAAAAAAAACGTTCTTGAAAGATTAAAAAGTATTCAGGAAAGAAATGTAATGAAATCAAGAATATTAATGGCTTTTGCAGTTTTAAGACGTGGGTTGGAACAAGAAAAACAATACATCAAATGGTGTGAGGATACGATTAAATTTGTGGAGTCCTGTAAATATCTTTGGGATAAACAAGAGGAGGAAGAAATTGATCCTGCAAGTAATGTTCTCCAGAATGATAACAGCGAAATAGCTTCTTTTAAGGAAGTAGAGGACATCTTTCTTGATTATTTTGCCGGCTTGATAGAGGAAGAATGAAAAAACTGAAATACGAAGAAACAGGAAATCTGTATATGCCATTTGTAAACTGCTTCCATACTCGATTATCATCCGTACAGAAGCAGTTTTACTTGAATTAACTATTAAGAAAAGAAGTGTAAAATAACAACGAAACATCCTGTATATGCTAATATAAATCATGGAGACTGCTGTGTTAACTAAATAAACTTGAATGACAGTGTCTGTATTTTCTCTTTCGAAAGATAAATGATCCAATGGAATGTAAAAATACAGTGCGCTTTTTTATATCAGAGAAAAGATAATTAAACCACGAGGGCCAACATGGAACAGAATAAACATTCTTTAGTTCCTCTGACTAGTCGCTTCAAAATAATTCTTCATTCCTGTATTAGATTTTAAGGAAGCCGAGCTTTGGATCGCTTCCGTTTGGGACCTGACACTTTAGATGAAAGCTTTCTTCGAACCGAAGAAGCAAAACAACTTATAGATTTTGCAAGAGCTCTCTTGTATGAAAGTAATAAAGTGTTTTAAATTCCGTAATTTGACATACCTTAATGGGGTATAGTATGATGTGGGTAAGAACAAATTAGCCTTAATCCTTAATACGGGGGAGGAATATATATGCAAAAAATAGATGAGCAACCTATTGAGCAGAAGAAAATGTGTTGTGTGGAAGAAGAAGTCAGTACACATATGACAGATGATCTTCAAAAGCAGCTAATGAACCGAATGAACCGCATTGAAGGTCAAGTGAAAGGCGTCAAGCGAATGATTGGAAAAAATGAATATTGTGATGATATATTAACTCAAATGTCTGCTGTTCAATCTGCATTACATTCGGTGTCGCGCTTGCTCTTAGAAAGTCATATTAATACGTGTGTGATAGATAAATTGGAGAAAAAAGATCCAGAAATCATTTCAGAATTTATGACGACGATATCAAAAATAATGAAATAATTTTTTACTTGACAATACCTATCCAGGGTATGGTAATATAAAAGTGTAATCAAAATTAGGAGGTAATGAAAATGACAAATAAAACATTAAATGTACAGGGTATGTCTTGCAATCACTGTGTAAATTCTATCGAGAGAAGTGTTGGAGAGCTAAACGGTGTAAAATCCGTAAAGGTTCATTTGCAAGAAGCTAAGGTAGATATTGCTTTTGATGAGGAAAAGGTAGATTTAAAAGAAATTACAGAAGTGATTGAGGAACAGGGCTACGATGTTGCTTAAGATGGATAATCGTGCTTTCAGCAGCACGATTTCCTTTTTGAAATTTTAATACCCATACAGGGTATGTGAGAGGTGGAAAAGATGGGAGCACAAAAAGAAGTCAGTTTACAAATTCAAGGTATGACTTGTGCAGCATGTGCCAATAAAATTGAAAAAGGACTTAATAAGATAGACGGTGTGGAAGAGGCAAATGTCAACTTTGCAATTGAAAAGACTAAGGTTGTTTATGACCCGGAAAAGACAGGTATACAGGATTTTGAAGAGAAAGTCGAAAAACTTGGTTACCAAGTCGTACATGATAAACAAACCTTTGATATATCTGGTATGACCTGTGCGGCATGTGCCAATAGAGTTGAAAAAGGACTTCAAAAAATGGATGGCGTGTCCCAAGCAACCGTTAATTTTGCTATGGAAAATGCGACGGTAGAATATGACCAAGGTCAGGTAACGGTTAACGATATGATAGAAAAAGTGAAGAAGTTAGGGTACACGTTGCAAGTCCAAGCATCCAAAGAAGAAGCAGCAAATAATAAAGATGAAGAAATTCGGCATCAGACAGGGAAATTTATTTTCTCAGCCATTCTTACCCTTCCGTTATTATGGACGATGGTAACACACTTTGAATTTACGTCGTTTATCTATTCACCGGATATGTTAATGAATCCGTGGGTACAGCTAGCATTAGCGGCACCCGTACAATTTATTGTTGGTGCACAATTTTATAAATCTGCGTATAACGCATTGAAAAATGGCAGTGCGAATATGGATGTTCTTGTTGCATTGGGAACAACGGTTGCTTTCGTTTATAGTATTTTCCTCGGCTACGAATGGCAAGTACAAGGTCAGGTGGGTATGCCAGAGCTTTATTTTGAAGCCGCAGCAGTTATTATTACATTAATCCTGCTTGGTAAACTATTCGAAGTTCGTGCCAAGGGGAGAACTGGTCAAGCGATACAAAAATTGCTTGGCATGCAGGCGAAAACTGCCCGCGTTATCAGAAATGGAGAAGAACAAGAAATTGCAATTGAAGAAGTAATCGTTGGTGATATGGTTATGGTACGTCCTGGTGAAAAAATCCCAGTGGATGGTCAAATCGTAAAAGGTGAATCAGCAGTTGATGAATCGATGATTACTGGAGAAAGTATTCCTGTTGATAAGAAGACAGGAGATGTAGCTATTGGTTCAACCATTAATAAAAATGGGTTGTTAACGATGGAAGCTACCAAGGTTGGTAAGGATACAGCTCTATCTCAAATTGTTAAGGTTGTGGAAGAAGCACAAGGAAGCAAAGCCGACATTCAGCGTGTTGCTGACAAAGTGTCTGGCGTATTTGTTCCCATTGTTGTAGGGATAGCGCTTGTAACAGGACTTGTATGGTATTTCTTTGTCGCACCTGGAGATTTACGTTCTGCTTTAGTTCCTGCAATTACAGTATTGGTCATTGCCTGCCCTTGTGCACTTGGTTTGGCTACTCCAACATCTGTGATGGCTGGATCAGGAAGAGCAGCAGAGTTAGGCGTATTATTTAAGGGCGGAGAATATTTAGAGAACACACGTAATCTAAACACGATTGTTTTAGATAAAACAGGAACAGTAACCAAAGGAGAACCTGAATTAACAGATGTTCTGCCTGAGCAAGGATTTACAGAAGAAGAAGTGCTCGCTTTTGTGGCTTCCGCTGAAAATAATTCTGAACACCCACTTGCAGAAGCAATTGTAAAAGGTGCAAAAGCAGAAGGCGTTCAGATTCAAGAAACCGATTCTTTTGAAGCAATACCGGGCTATGGTATTCAAGCTTCTGTAGATGGGAAAATGATTTTTGTAGGTACAAGAAAGCTAATGAAACGAGAGAATATTGATGTCTCTTCTGTAGAAGATAATATGGCGAACCTTGAATCAGATGGAAAAACAGCGATGTTAATTGGTCTGAAAAATCAATTAGCGGGTGTTATTGCGGTGGCAGATACCGTAAAAGAGACTTCTAAAACGGCTATCCAAAGAATGCACGAGCAAGGATTAGAAGTCATCATGCTGACTGGAGATAATCAGCGGACTGCTGATGCAATCGGAAAACAGGTAGGAATTGACCGTGTGATCGCAGAAGTCATTCCCGAGCAAAAAGCAGATGAAGTTAGAAAACTTCAGCAGGAAGGCAAAAAAGTAGCCATGGTTGGTGACGGTGTCAATGACGCACCAGCGTTAGCCGTAGCAGATATTGGCATGGCAATTGGTACTGGTACAGATGTAGCGATTGAAGCAGCAGATATTACACTGATGCGCGGCGATTTAAATAGCGTGGCAGACAGTGTACAAATTAGTGCAAAAACAATGCGTAATATCAAACAGAACCTGTTCTTTGCATTTTTCTATAACTCAGCTTCCATTCCAGTCGCAGCAATTGGACTGCTCGCTCCATGGGTTGCTGGAGCAGCGATGGCGTTCAGTTCAGTATCCGTTGTACTAAATGCTTTACGATTACAACGCTTGAAGTTAAAAGGAGGCCAATAATATGTCCATTAAGAAGTGGGTTTCCTTAGGGATTATCTATGTAGTAGCTGTTTTCGCAGCGTTTGCCATTATTACCGGGCAAAATCCAATGGCTAGCGGAGAAATGGAACATGCTGAACACGCAGATGAACATGAGCATGAAGGGATGGATCATTCAGCTGAAGAAATGTCTAGTTCTGGAGACATCCCTGCAGGTCTTCAAGAAGCAACGGCCCCGACATTTGAAATCGGCAGTGAGGCAATAATCCGTGCTGATCATATGCCAGGAATGGATGGTGCTGTTGCGGAAATCTCCGGTGCATTTGATACGACTGTTTATACCGTATCTTATACGACAGATGATGGACAGGAAATTGAAAATCATAAGTGGGTCATCCATGAAGAATTGGAAAATCCTGATGCTGCCCCACTAGAGCCTGGTACGGAGGTTGTATTGAATGCGGACCATATGGAAGGAATGGACGGTGCTCATGCGGAAATCGATTCGGCAGACAAAACCACTGTCTACATGGTTGATTTTGAAACCACAGATACTGGAGAAGAAGTTCAATACCATAAATGGGTAACAGAGGGAGAGTTAGCACCGGCAGATTAAGAGTTATCCTCTTGTAAAAAAGTTCTTCTCATAGAATCTGTCGAAGTAAACGGGAATGCAGTGAATTATCATATGAAGAAATCAAAGGAGGAAGTAAAAATGGATCATAGTCATCACCATCACCACCATCATCATTCAGGTGAATCAGAGGTAAAAGTAAATGTAACGTATAAGGACGGAAAAATATCTATCGCCTTAGAGGATAATACCGGAAAAGCGCCGGAACTGGCTTTAGCACATGAAAAAGAAATGCATTTTATAATGGTATCGAATGATTTGGAGCAGTATTATCATTTGCATCCGGAAAAAGAGCAGGAAGGACTTTATACGATTAACCAGCCTTTAAAGGATGGTACCTACAAAGCCTTTGTTGATATTACACCAAAGGAAAAAGCATATCAGGCAACTCCCAATCCTGTTCAGGTCGGAACGAAGGAAACAGGTGAAGCTGTCTTAAAGCCTGACGATGATTGGACCAAAAAAGTAGATGGTAAAACTGTTACGTTGGAGGACGTCAAAGCAGAGACCGGAAAAGCAGTACCTTTAGACTTTAAAATGCATGGAGAAACTCCTGAACCGCATTTAGGTGCTTTAGGGCATGTAGTCATTGTAGATGAAGCAGCAGAACAATATATCCATGTTCATCCAGATTCTGACGACACAACGACATTCCATGCTCAATTTCCAAAGCAAGGAATGTATAAAATTTGGGCAGAATTTGAATTTGATAATAAGGTATACACTTATTCATTCAATATTGAAGTAAGTAAATAAAGAATGTCATGATACCTGGAGGAGGTAAGTTAACAAATGGCTGCATATCAATTGGAAATCTATACAAGACCAACTTGTTCAGATTGCCAGGACTTGAAAAACTTCTTGGAAAAACATCAAATCCCGCATCAACAATATGACTTAGCAAAACAGCCAGAAAAAGAGGAAGCGTTGAAAAAGATTACAGGAAATAGAATCGTTCCCGGCATCATTTTTTCTCAATCTTCTATGCTGGGTTTAAGAAAAAAAGCGAAAAGTATGACTGGATTTGAGCAAAATAAAGAAGAAATCAAAAAGCTGTTAGAAGTCAGCTAAGAGAAAGAAATGGATTCCATAAAACGAAACTTCACTCCGTGGGAGTTTTTGTTTTTTTCCACTAAGTGTTAGTTGAGTGATTCAGGGAGCTAGCGTCCGTTAGCTCCCACCTAAATAAATTTATTTTTATGCTTAATTTTAAGGTGGGAGTTTTACGGACGGTTCTCCGTGATAAAGAGGTTTTATTTCTTTATGGAATCTATTTTGTAGTAACGAATTGTTTTTATCATTTTAAATACCTTACTGACGTATTGTATAAAGTGGTAAAAAATAAAAAAGAGGGGAGAATCTATATGGAGAGCGATGAAAAAAAGATTAAAATCGCTGTCAATGGAGGTATCGGATTTGGATCAAAACTAAATGCCAAACAACTACTGCTCATCTCCAAATATATGAATGAAGACGAGGAGCTAGAATTAACCACTTTTCAACAGCTTTATATCGAAATACCCGAAAACAAAAAAGAAGAAATAATACAGGAGTTTGAAAATGTTGGATTGGCTTGTTATCCAGTAGGAAATTATGTGAAGAGCTTAAGAACCTGTAATTTCTGTAAAGGGGAAGAGCGGGAAGGGATGCCTGTTGCTAAAGAGTTAAATAAACGATTTGCCGGCAAACAAGTTCCTTTTACCTTAAAGATGGCTTATACAGGCTGTCCGATTGGCTGTGGAGAACCAATGGTCAGCGATATAGGCGTTATGAAATTTAAGGATCAGTATAATTTATACGTAGGGGGAAAGGGCAAGGGTTTCGATGCAGAAGTGGGAATGCTTCTCAAAGAGAATCTGGAGCCGGAAGAGTTATACGATTTAATAGCGGAGATTATTGACAGCTATGCAAAACTTGGCAAGAAAAGAGAGACTTTCTTTAAATTCTGGAGAAGAATTGGGAAAGATCAATTGATAAATGTATAAAACGAAATTTCACTTAAATAGTAATTTTACGGATGCTATTACGTAATAAATAACATCTTTATGATGATCAGATACATGTACTATTGGAGGTAATACAACGATGTCTACACATACAAATACAATCGCACAACCAGACCCTAAACGGTGGAAGGCACTGTTTTTATTATGTTTTGCGAACTTCCTTGTCATAATGGATGCATCTATTATTCAAATTGCCCTGCCGTCCATTCAGAAGTCACTCGGTTATACGCAAGAAAGTTTGCAATGGGTGATGAGCGCATTTCTGCTCATATTTGGGGGCTTCCTGTTATTAGGAGGGAAATTAGCTGATTTATATGGCAACCGCCGGATTTTTAATATTGGTGTTTTTATTTTGGCAGTTTCATCTTTATTTGCAGGTTTATCCTGGAGTGAAATAAGTTTAAATATATTCCGTGGAATGCAAGGATTGGGTTCTGCTTTAATTGCTCCTTCAGCTCTATCTATGGTCATGCGGCTGTTTAATTTCAGCTCGTCTGAAAAAGCAAAGGCACTTGCTTTTTGGGGCTTGTCTGGTGCAGCAGGAGGCGCATTTGGAATTGTATTTGGCGGACTTTTAACTGGATCACTCGGCTGGCGTTGGACATTGTTCATCTATGTACCGTTAAGTATTATAGTTTTGATTTTCAGCCCTAAGCTATTACAAAAATCCGGACAAAGAATGAAAGGACGTATTGATTATGTTGGTGCTGTTTTAGTCACAGCATCTCTGATGTTACTTGTTTATGGTATTGTATCAGCGGAACACAGCGGCTGGACATCAAGTAATGTTATGATTTCACTGATTGCAGGTGTTGTTCTGTTTCTGATTTTCCTTCTTGTAGAATCCAAGATGAAAGAAGCGCTATTACCACTTCATATTTTTAAAACACCTAATTTAGGTATTGGTAATATCGGTGTCTTTTTAACACAGGCCGCATGGTTCCCATTAATTTATATGTTGATCCTTTATTTGCAGCAAGTGTTACAGTACTCTCCGACAGCCGGCGCAATGGCAGTATTGCCTGTGCCTTTATTTATGGCATTCTTCATGATCGTCGTAGCTGAAAAGGTATTAGCAAAATTGGGTATAAAAATGACGATGGTTGCAGGCTTTGTGATTCTCGGCTTGGGTAATATTCTCTTTTCACAATTTGCAACAGTAGATGGCACTTATTTTATCAGCGTATTATTCCCTTCATTCGTAGCAGCGTTAGGTAATGCACTTGCTTATTTGGCGGCTACAACAGCATCAGTGTCAGAAGTAGAACCGAAAAAAACAGGGCTTGCATCTGGTTTATACAACACGAATTTTCAAATCGGCTCTGCCATTGGTCTATCCGTTATGGTTGCAATTGCCGGTGCGGCAACAAGTGCGAGTGACGCTACTGATTCAGTTGTTGCTTTAAATGAAGGTTTCCAACAAGGCTTCTTTTGGGCAGGTATGTTTGCTTTCGTTGGAGCGGTGTTAGCTGTATTGTTTGTACGTTCAAGCAAATAATAAGATTTTTTCAATTAATACTATTTCTTTGTCAAATACAGCACATTATTAAAATAATTTGAAGCAGCTCATATCAATTTTTAATTTGATATGAGCTGCTTCATTTGTTTTATCGTAGTGTAACTGGCTGGGGATGGGACTGCGATAACTCGTCCCATCGAAAACCATTGCGATAACTCGCCCCATCGTAAAAAGCTGTGCGTCGAAAACTCCCGTTGAGTAAAATTTCGTTTTATAAATAGATCAGATTGGTCCTATTCATTATAATAAGAGTTAAACACGCTTATTAAAGATAAATATTTAAAAGAGTTCTTCCTTTTCCAAGCATATTTAAAACTATAAAATAAAGGTGAAAGGGAGGCGAAGCGCATGACCTGGCAGCAACAATTTATGGAACACATTCTGGACAGGGGATTCGATTATTATCATCGTGATCTAGTACAAGATATATCAATTCAAGAAGATGTTATTGAAGCAACAGTGTATGGAACAGAAATATATGATGTAGAAGTGGAACTGGCAGACGGAGAAGTGACTCTGCTAAGTTGTGATTGCCCATTTGCTTTAGATGGGAATCATTGCAAGCATATGGCAGCAGTCTTGTTTTATGTCGATAATGTCGATTCTATTAAAAAAGAGTATCCAGACAAAAGTAAGGAAAATATTTCCGAATTCGTAAAAGAAGCAGATGAGAAACTTATCCGTGATTTTCTAACAAGTATTCTGGAAGATGATGAAAAACTGCTGAATCGTTTTAAAAGTATTATGAAGTATTCGCTTTCGCCGGAAGATATGAAAAGATATAAGAATCAAATAAATAACATATTATATAGACATGCAGGAGGACATGACTTTATTGATTACTATAGTGCAAGTAATTTTGCAGCTGAATTAGAAGAGTTTCTTGATAATGATATACGAGGTATGATAGAAAACGGCTTCTATCAGGAAGCGTTTGTGTTAACGAATGATCTATTCATCAAGCTGGGAAACCAGGATATAGACGATTCAGGTGGAGAAACCGGGATACTTTCCCAAATGTGTATGGAAATTTGGCAGGAAATATTGGAATATAGTGATGCACCATTAAAGAAAAAGATGTTTCGCTGGTTTATGGAGAGTTTAGATGGGTCAGTTATTGATTATATGGAAGATTATTTAGAAGAAATGCTGTTTGAAAATTTTCAAGAGGATGTATTTATTGCAGAGAAACTTGTATTTTCAGATCAGCAGGTGCAAAAATTCAAAAAAGAAGAGGATTCCTGGTCGAGAGGGTATGCTGCTGGGAAATGGGCTATTAGACATATAGAAATGCTGGAAGAACAAAATGCAGCTGAATCTGAAATGGATGCCTATTGTGAAAAACATCTGGAATTTAATCGAGTCAGGAAATACTATATTGAACACTGCATCAACAGAAAAGCGTATGATAAAGCAATTCATTTACTTGAAGACGGGAAAAATGCAGATAAAGGTCTTTCGGGACTTGTAAGAGATTACAGCCTGCAATTGAAAAATATCTATAAACAGATGGGGAACAATCGGGCTTATGAGCAGGAATTATGGTCTTTAGTGCTGGAATATCAGAAGGGCAATTTAGATATTTTTAATGAATTGAAGCTGCTTTACCCGGAGGAAGAATGGAAGGTACAAAGAGAGGTCATTTTTAATGCGGTTTCTCCCGGTAGAGAAATTGCTGATTTGTATGAATCTGAAAAGTTATATGACCGTCTGCTGCAAGTGGTGTTAGATTCCCCATCACTCCATACGTTGCAAGCATATGAAAAAAGTTTAATGAAGTTATATCCTCATCAACTTTTAAATAAATATGAAATGATTGTACAAAATATGGCAAGACCTACAACAGACCGCAGACGATATCAGGAGATTGTTGCTCTATTAAGAAACATGAAAAAATATCCAGAAGGAGAACAGAAGGTAAAAGAAATTGTGAGGGAATGGCAGTCTCTTTATAAAAACCGGCGGGCAATGATGGATGAATTAAGCAGGTTATGATGCTGCATAAGTATGTTTTTAATCAGAATTTATCGTGTGTAGAAACGACGGGGAACAAAACGCTATAAATTTTCCAATAATTAATATAGAGAAAGGAGCCCGTTATGAGAGAAGCAATTATGCTAATTGTAGATTTAATCAATGATATTCATGATATTATCGCCAGTACATTTGGTTCGAATATGACAGATAAAGAATTGCATTTCTGGATTTTCGGTATTCTGGGTATTGTTACATTCTTCTTTGTCTATATTTTATTTAAGCTTCTATCTAAATTAAAGTGGAGTATTGCTATTTTAGCATTTATTTATACATTTACTATGATGATTGTCCTTGTATTTGCCGTGGAAATTCAGCAGGCATATACGCAGCGCGGGAACATGGAATTCGCAGATGCAGTCATGGGCTTATGGGGATTTATTGTCTTCTTTGCTGTTTATGCTGTGATCGGTATTATTGGTTACTTTATCTATAAAGCAATGAAAAAATAAATTAGGCACCTTGTTAAATTAGATAAATAACAAGGTGCCTTTACTATGCTTTCACTTATTCAATTCCTACTGAAACAGATTCCGGCAGGGTGCTGCCTCCGTCAATGACATATTGACCGCCTGTCATGTAGCTAGATTCATCACTTCCTAAAAATGCTGCAAGCTCTCCAACCTCTTTAGGTAAGCCAAGACGTCGCATTGGAATAGCGGTTGCCATCTCTGTAAGTACAGATTCGGGATCATCCGGGTTGGATGTTCTCGCAATGCTTTCAGCCATCGGTGTTCGAGCATACCCCAGCTGCATGGCGTTGACACGGATATTTTTAGCGGCGTACTCTACAGCTAGTGATTTAGTAAAACCGATTAATGCTGCTTTGGAAAGTGCATAAGCTACTTCACCCGGGTCAGCAACAATATCTCCAGTTACCGAAGACATCACAACAATATTGCCGCCGCCATTTTCAAGCATGTATGGTAAGACTGCTTTGGTCGTATTCCATACGCCTTTAATATTTACATCAATATGGAAATTAAGGTCATCGTCACTCATTTCCAGGAAATCTCCTAATTTACATACACCTGCAATTGCTGCCAATACATCAATTTGACCAAATCGGCTCACGGCTTCCTTTGCAGCTGCTTTACAGGAATCTACATCGGTAACATCTACAATTTGTGTTTCAACCTTTACATCATATGTTTTTGAAATTTCTTTTGCTACCTCTTCTACTTTAGGATTAATATCGACAATCATTAACTGCGCACCATGCTTGGCATAAACATGTGCAATTCCTTCTCCAAGTCCCATTGCTGCACCAGTAATAAATGCAGTTTTTCCCTCTAACTTTTTCATGAAATCGCCTCCAATTTAGTAATAGTACGTGTTCAAAAAGTTCGATAAATAGGATCAAGTCGGTTAAGAACGCGACGTCCTGTCGCAGCACCGACACTAGCACGTCCTGTTCGTCGGAAGTTTAAGGCGACGTGTTATTTCCGAACGGAGCGTATGCTTTATAATACGTGAGTATCGGAAATAACACGTCAACGCAGAAATTCGCCGTGTCATTTTTATTGGACTTTTTGAACATCCTCTAATAATAGATTTATCATCTTTATTATAACGTACAATATTTGTGTATATATTATAATTTAATAAATATCGAAATTTTGTAAAATATAAATGGTAGAATGAAAAGAAATGACTTTATTGTGGCATTGCGATCATTGGCGTGTATGTTAATAAAAAAGGGGGGAGGGATAAAATGATAGATTTAGGTGATAAACCTCTATTGAAAGGTGAAAAGGTAATGCTCAGGTCTTTTAAAGAAGAAGATTTTCCTTTTATCAAAGAATGTTTAACAGATTATGAAGTTTTAAAATTAACCGGCAGCGATATGGATTTTGATTTTGCTGAGGAAGAGGAAACCATTGTTGATTGGTATCGTACAAGAGAGTTACAGACCGATCGTTTGGATCTCGCCATCGTCGATCTTTCTCAAGGCATATTAGTAGGTGAAGTAGTCATTAATTTATATGATGAAGCCAAGCATAGTATGAATTTTAGAGTACTTATTGGTCCAAAGGGAAGGGATCGTGGTTTGGGAACAGAAGCAACACAGCTTATAATTGATTATATATTTAAAAACACGACACTTAACCAGTTGACTTTAAGTGTTCTGGAATTTAATCCAAGAGCAAGGCATGTTTATGAAAAAGTGGGCTTTATGGAAGAAAGTGTCGATAAAAATGAATTAGAGTTTGAAGGGGAATGGATTGATTCTATTAATATGAAATTAACACGAGAAAATTGGCTGAATAGAGACAACACGTGATTGGATACCTGTCATGAAGTTATTTGTTTTCATTAAATCATGTTATAATCATACGTAATATAACCATTTCAAAGAAGAGGTGACAAGCTAATGACAACGGTAAAAGGGAGACCGATTGAGGAATGGATTAGCGAATTTCCAGACCTCGGCCCTATCATCCATTGCGCACCATTTTATTGGAGCAATCCTTATGCAGTGGAAAGCAAAAAAGCATTACAAGGACAGCCGCTTCAGCTGGAGGATATACAAGATGCAGAAGCACGCTTAAAGCGATTTGCGCCTTTTATATCAAAAGCCTATCCTGAAACAGCGAATGCAGGAGGAATTATTGAATCACCATTAAAAAAAGGGGATCACATCAAAGCCCGATTAGAAACCATTACAGGTCAAAAGATCCCAGGTGCGTTTTATATAAAGCTGGACAGTCATTTACCTATTTCCGGGTCCATTAAAGCAAGAGGCGGTATATATGAAGTACTTAAACATGCAGAAACGTTATTGCAGGAGCATCATCTGTTGTCAGAAAAAGATGACTACAGCAAACTTACAGAAGAAACGTATCGGAAGTTTTTTTCGCAATATACCATTCTGGTAGGTTCTACAGGTAATTTAGGATTAAGTATCGGTGTCATCAGCGCTAAGCTCGGTTTTCATGTGATTGTCCATATGTCTGCAGATGCAAAACAGTGGAAAAAGGATTTACTAAGAGAGCGCGGCGTGCAGGTGGTGGAGCATCCATCCGACTATAGTAAGGCTGTGGAACAGGGGAGAAAAGAAGCGGAAAATGATCCGAAGAGCTATTTTGTAGATGATGAAAATTCCACAGATCTATTTTTGGGATATACGGTGGCAGCGATTCGTTTGAAAAAACAATTAGAAGAACAGGCAATTCAAGTAAGCCCGGAAAAGCCGCTCCATGTTTATTTACCATGTGGTGTTGGTGGAGGACCAGGCGGTGTTGCCTTTGGCTTAAAAGTAATCTTTGGCGATGCAGTAAAATGTTACTTTGCTGAACCAACCCATTCTCCATGTATGCTAATAGGGATGATGACAAGGCTGCATAATGAAGTTTCGGTCCATGATTTTGGATTAGATAATCAAACAGCAGCAGACGGCTTAGCTGTAGGTAGAGCCTCTGGTTTTGTTGGAAAAGTGATGGAACCGCTGCTGGAAGGAATCTATACAGTAAGTGATGAGCAAATGTTTCGCTTCGTTGCAGAGATGGTTGACGCAGAGGGTATTCACCTTGAACCTTCTGCCGTAACAGGGTTAATGGGGCCTTCCTATGTGGTCCAAAATGATCCGAAAATAACGGAAGAAGATACACATTTAATTTGGGCTACTGGTGGAAGCATGGTTCCAGATGAGATTAAGGAAGCAACGTATCAAAAAGGAGTTCGTTATAAAGCTGATCCGGATAAGGGATAAATTTGTTTTTGCAGTTGACCTGAACATATAAGCACGACTCGTTCCATGAAGCGTATTTTTAATAGAATGAGGGATCTAAAAGTTTATTCCGCCCGCTTAAAGATTGGAAAATCTGAAGAAATATAATTTCACATGATGTAAAAGGAAAACGCAAATCAAATATTGTTTTTGATTTGCGTTTCCTGCTTTCTATCAAAATTTTTCTTAAGCTTAAGCATCTTTCGTTTTCAATAATCTGGCATTGAAAGCTACAATAATGGTACTGAGTGACATTAATATGGCACCAACAGCAGGGTCTAAAACAATACCCCAAGGAGCTAAAATTCCTGCAGCTAATGGAATAGCAATAATATTGTAGCCAGCTGCCCACCAAAGATTTTGAATCATTTTCCGATAGGTTAGGCGAGATAGCTCTATAATGGAAACAACATCTACCGGGTTACTATTAACTAATACAATATCTGCTGTTTCCATTGCTACATCTGTTCCGGCGCCAACTGCCACACCTAAGTCCGCAGTAGCTAAAGCAGGAGAGTCATTAATTCCATCCCCAGTCATGGCTGTTCTTTTCTTATTTGTTCGCAGTTGTTTAATTTGATCTGCTTTTTGATCTGGGAGCACCTCTGCAATCACATGATCAATACCGATTTCTTTAGCAACCCCATCAGCCACGGTTTGGTTATCCCCAGTCAGCATTTGTGCTTCAATACCAAGCTCATGCAAACGGCTGACAGCTTCTTTAGAAGAATCTTTGATTTGGTCGGCAAGTGCAATCATACCAATAAATTGTTCTTCCTCTAAAACGAAAATAACAGTTTTACCGGCATCCGATAACTTTTTAAACGTATCTGTATCATAAGAAATATTGTTTTTATTCATATATCCAGGACTTACTGCTAAAAGCCAGCTATCCTCTAATTTTGCTTTTACGCCAGCGCCTGTTATCGAATCAAAGGTCTTAGGGGCCGTTAAACGTAAATTCTCTTGTTTAGCTGAAGCAACAATTCCGGCGGCTATCGGATGTTCAGACTGTGATTCAATAGAAGCTGCTTTTTGCAAGAGCTCTTTTTCTGTTATCCCCTCATTTGGAATAATATCTGTTACAGCAAATTCCCCTTTGGTTAACGTTCCCGTTTTATCAAATACAACCGTGTCAATTTTTCTTGCATCTTCAAAGCTGGCACGATTTCGGATAAACAATCCGTTTTGTGCGGATAAATAAGTAGAACGGGCAACTACCAATGGAATAGCTAATCCCAGTGCGTGCGGACAAGAAATAACCAGGACGGTAACCATTCGTGTCATTGCTTCCTCTAAACCATAGCCAAGAGAAAGCCAAACAATAAATGTGATGATTCCTGCAGCTACAGCAACATAAAACAATAGTTTTGCTGCACGATCGGATAGTTGCTGTGTTTTTGACTTACTTTCCTGAGCTTCTTTGACAAGCTGGATAACTTGGGAAAGATAACCCTCTTCACTTGTTTTCGATACTTCAATTGTAAATGATCCCGATGTATTAATAGAACCCCCAATGGCTTCATCTTTGATTTCCTTCTCTACAGGGACGGATTCACCTGTAAGCATGGATTCATCGACAGAGGATTTTCCATCCAAGATAATACCATCAACCGGTATCTTTTCACCGGGTTTAATAAGCACATGGTCGCCTTTTTGAAGCTCTGAAACTTGGACAGTTTCGGTATTTCCTTCTTTATCAATTTTTGTTGCTTCTTGTGGCATCAGCTCCACTAAAGATTCCATAGAATCAGAGGCTTTGCTGACCGATTTCATTTCCACCCAATGTCCCAGCAGCATAATGACAATTAATGTTGCTAATTCCCAGAATAAATCGTGACCTTCCAGTCCGAGTACGGTTGCGGCGCTATAAACATAAGCTACGGTAATCGCAAAACCGATTAAGGTCATCATTCCAGGAGACTTTTGTTTTAATTCATCAATAGCGCCTGTTAAGAAAGGCCAGCCGCCATAAAAGAAAATAATGGACGCCAGAATCAGTTCGATCCAATGGTCCCCTGAAAAGGATAATGAATAATTAAAGAAAGACTGGATCATATCTGAAAGCAGAATAATTGGCAGGGCTAGTACCAGTGAAATGTAGAACCGCTTTTTAAAATCTGCAATCATATGTTCATGGTGATGTTGATGAGAATGTGAACTGTGTTCATCATGATGGTTGTGATGATGTTGTTCATGCATTTTAACCAACTCCTTTCTTCTCTCTACAAATATTATACCCCTGCAAGGTATTTAAGAAACATGAAATGTACCATTTTTGTCTATTTGATTGGATGCTAGTAAGTGAGAAAAGTGATATAGTGGGAAAACGAAAATGATTGAAAAGAGTAATGAAAGAGAAAAAATAAGTTCATGAAATATGTATGCGAAAAGTTATCGTAAGGAAATAGCTATCCTATTTTAGTAAATAATTCATTAATAATTGTAAAAATTCCTAATGTAAATTATAATGAACCTGCAAAATTTTAGCAGAGTTGAGATAGTAGAGTTTAGAAAAGGAGAGCTGAGAGATGAGTGAAACGAAATATTATGAACAAACAGGTGTTGCAATGACATGCCGTTCATTCAATGAGTATAAGGAAATGTTTATGCTCGATGACCTATTATTAAACAAAGGGAAAATTCTTGATGTTGCTTCAGGTGCTTCTTCATTTGTGGCTGAATTAAGTAAACGAGGTTATGATGCAGTAGCTGTTGATCCGCTTTATAGCCTATCGTTGGAGGGAATGAATGATTTTGGTAGTAGAGAAATCCAAATAGCAACTGAAAAGATAGATAAAATCAAGGATTTCTTTGTATGGGATTCCTATGAAAGCATTGAATCTCATAATCAGATTAGAATAAATTCTTTCGAACAGTTTTTAGAAAGCTATGCTGAAGAAGAGAAGTATTTTTCAGCAGCATTGCCATCACTGCCATTTGAAGATGAAACATTTTCTTTAATTGTA
The DNA here is from genome assembly GCF_000750635.1 of Oceanobacillus jeddahensis. Lineage (GTDB taxonomy): Bacteria > Bacillota > Bacilli > Bacillales > Amphibacillaceae > Oceanobacillus > Oceanobacillus jeddahense. The sequence goes on along the minus strand of NZ_CCDM010000007.1, from coordinate 118,329 downwards.
TGTAACCACTTTTTATTTTTATCACGGAGAACCGCCCATAAAACTCCCGCCACAAAATAAAGAGCGAAAATAAATTTATATAGGCGGGAGATAACGGGCGCTACCTCCCTGAATCACTTAGGCTAATTCAGTGGGAGAATTAAGGAAGCAGACTAAGTTCGCGACGTCCTGTCGCAACGTCTGCACTAGCACATCCTGTGCGTCGAAAAACTCCCACTGAATGAAGTTTCGTTTTATATTTGGAACAGTTTGATTATGACTTCCATTTAAAAGCAATTAACGAACTGATTCGAATTGCTAAAAAAGATGGAGTTATTCGAATTTATCCGCTGACAGGTTTTAAAAATGAGCCCTATCCATATTTGGATGAATTAATAAAAACATTAAGCAGCAATAATGTTGAAATGGAATTAAAAAGTACCAATTTTCGATTTGTACCTTCAGCAACGCATTTTTTAAATATAAGAAAATAGGTACTGCAAAGTCAGGTGATTTTTTGATCCTGGCTTTTTGCATGTAAAAGTTGGATTCCCTATCCATTATTATGAGGTGAATGGAATAAATTTATTTCGTTATTCAGACATAGTGGATAGGGTGGCAGGGGTGGAAATAACCCCCTATAAATTCAAACAAACTGACACTATTAAAAATCATTCAATATAACGATATATAATAATAACCTTCTTTTGCTAAGACGAAAGATCAAATAAATTATTTTTTAAAGTGAATTCTACAAGCTCACTTTTTTTATGAATATTCAGCTTCTGAAAAATCCTAGTTTTATGCGTGTCAACGGTTTTAATAATGATAATCAGTTTCGAAGCATTGTTTAATTTAGAGATTAGTCAGTCTATTTACAGATCTGGCAAACTTATGTATACTATCTGTACATAAGATAGATTTCAATGCTATTTAAATAAATAAGGAGTGTGCTGTGTGAGTATTGTAGTAGGTTCTAAATAGGATAATTTAAAACGAAATAAATATGGAAATAATTAGGGTGGATAGACCCTTTATTTGTAATGTATTTATTTCAACCTATGAAGATACCTGCTGAACTTATAAGCACCTCATCATAATAGTCTTGTCCTGTTGTATTGCCTGCTTTTTTGAAACAGATGAATATAACAGGGGGATGATTATGGTCAAAATGCTGCGGTATCCCTGCGGCTTTTTTTATTGATATAAAATTCATTCTCAAAATGGATGAGAAGATACACATTGAAATCTAATGGGCAGGTATCTTCATTCATATGCTCTCTTTTAAACAGGAGAGGAATTTGATTACTTCAACGCATAACGTAAAGGAGAACAAAAAATGAATGAGATAACCTTTGAGAAACTGCAATATAACGAATTAAAACAAATTATCAGATCCTATTGTGTCAGCGGGCTGGGAAAGCAATTAATGGATACATTAAAACCCAGTTCCAATATCAATATTGTAAAAAGTCGATTGAATGAAACGACAGAAGCGGTGGCTGTATTGAATACGAACAGCCGTGTTCCTTTCCTGGGCGTTTCCAACATTGAAAACATTATGCAAAATCTGGAGAAGGGAATCGTCTTACAGCCGGATGATTTAGTAAATGTATCTGATTTCCTCCGGGGCTGCCGGAAAATCAAAAAATATATGCTCGATAAAGCATTTTTTGCACCTGTTTTAGCTTCTTATGCAAATTCAATGGCTGTATTTCAAAGTATAGAAGAAGAGCTTGACTTTTCGGTCAAAGGGAATCGAATTGATTCTGCAGCCAGTAAAGAATTAAAACGAATTCGAAACAACATCCAAGCTGTTGAAGCAAAGATGGAAGAACGTTTAAACCGATTTTTGAAAAGCAGCGCGAATAAAAAATATATCCAGGAAGCTTTTATCAGTAAAAAAGATGAGCGTTACACGATTCCAATCAAAGCTGCTTATAAGCATCATGTCGATGGCATAATTGTAGATACATCTTCCAAAGGTTCTACAGTTTTTATTGAACCTGCTGCAGTCAGTAAATTAAATAATGAACTTGCTGTACTAAAAGCAGAGGAGCAGATGGAAGAATATCAAATTTTAGCAACCTTATCAGGAATGATTTTAGAGAATATCAGCGAGTTGAAAATAAATATGGAATTGATTGGTCAATATGATATGGTGTTTGCTAAAGCAAAATTTAGTAAGCAGACGGATGGCCTGGAGCCGAAGTTGAATGATCATGGGTATTTGAAGCTGATTGATTGTAAACATCCGCTGTTAACAGGCGAAGCAGTGCCATTGAATTTTGAGATAGGTGAAGACTTCAGGAGTTTGATTATCACCGGTCCCAATGCCGGCGGGAAAACCGTTGTGTTAAAAACGATTGGCCTACTTACATTATCTGTGATGTCAGGGTTTCATATAACGGCCAATAAGGAAACGGAAATCAGTTTATTTGAAAACATTTTTGTAGATATTGGCGATAATCAAAGTATGGAAAATGCACTAAGTACATTCTCCTCCCATATGCAAAATATAGCTGAGATTATGCAGCAGGCAAATCATCGTTCTATCGTACTCTTTGATGAGATTGGCAGTGGAACAGAGCCTAATGAGGGAGCAGCTCTTGCTATATCTATTTTAGAAGAATTTTATCAGATGGGCTGTATTACGGTAGCTACCACCCATTACGGTGAAATCAAGCGTTTTTCAGAAATGCATCCGGACTTCATGAATGCTGCGATGCAATTTAATAGTGAAACACTGGAGCCGCTGTATAAATTGATTATGGGAAGATCGGGGGAAAGCAATGCGCTGTGGATCTCCAGAAAAATGAAGATGAAAGAACAAGTTCTTCAAAAAGCGAAGGATTATATGAATAATAAAGAATATCATTTCGAGCCTGTCAACAAAAATAAGATTCGTAAGCCGAAGACAGTGAAACAGGAATCAACTGTATTTACCGGGTATGAAAAAGGAGATCGGGTAAAGCTGTTGGAATATGATGATTTTGGGATTATCTATGAGAGTGTTGATTCACAATATAATGTAGCCGTTTTTTATAAAAATGAACTGCTTACGGTGAATGTCAAGCGGCTTTCTTTAGAGATCAAAGGGAAGGATTTATATCCGGCAGGTTATGATCTGGACACTTTATTCGAGGACTATCATTCTCTGAAAATGCAGCATGATTTGGAGCGGGGATCTAAAAAAGCGCTGCGGAAAGTGGAGAAAGAGATTCGAGATAGGAAAAAGTAAGTTAAATAACTGGTTACTGGTTTAGTTATATAAAAGGTTAGTTATATCTTTTTTGAAAAAGAGTAACTAACCTTTTTATTTTATAACTCAACTTACGCACCTAAGAATAAGCATATAAATCTTGCTAATTCAGGATTGTCGTGATCTTCATTATTGTGCTTGCTTTTTAGTTAAATCAGCTTTTTTTGAACGAATGATTAGTGTATAGCTTCCGCTCCGTCCAACCACTCCGCTTTCCATGGGGACGGCTTCAGCTAACTTGAAAAGAAGACCGCTTTTCAAGTGGATCTTCAGCTCGCCCTGTTCCCATAGGAGTCTGCGTGGTTGGCCTCCGCTGAGTTAGGAATCTACAGCGAATGAAAGAAATAACATCCTGTTGGATTGCATGAAATAGTAGCTCTTTCGTTTGATAACACACAATCATTCCAGTATTTCAAATGATTGATTTAGCAGTTCGAATCAGGACAGCATAGATAATTAACATTAGGAATAGCTTTCAAACAAAAAAAGAAATCATTGCTGAACATTTTTTCCATGCTCCACAAAAATCTCTTCTGTCTGAACTACCTTTTTTTGTTCAGCTATTTCACGTATAGAAGATCTAACCAGCGGAGGCGGACCGTTTTGACTCCTGTGGGATCAGCACCATCTGAAGATCCACTTTTGCCAAGCGCTCTTCTTGGCAAAAGTTAGCTGAAGAGCGTGCCCCTAGGAAAGCAAAACGGTCCGCCGCAGCGGTAGCATATCAGCGGTGCTTTACACTACACCTTCTCTTCTTTCTTTGTCAAGAGAGTTTTCAAAAGAACGATCAACTCTTGTTTCTATGGAAATGAAGTTACTTTTTAATGTACGAAAGTTGAGTTTTATAATTAACAAAAATTAAAGGGTAATCCAATATCTCCGGATAAGTATATTATTGCTATCAATTATTTTATTTTCTAGTTTTCCATTATTTGCTTCAATCACACTGGCAGAAGCAAGGTTAGAATCATCGCAATTAACAAGAACACGATCTAAATGATTTTCTTTTGCTTTTTTTAATGTTAATTCGAGTATTTTCGCCCCATATCCTTTTCCTCTTTCATCAGGGTGAATAGAGTAGCCAATATGCCCTCCATATTGTTTTAGAAATTCATTCGTTAATTCAAATCTTAAATTTGTTATCCCCAGCAGACGATTGTCAGATTCTCTAATTAAGAGCCATGTACCTGCAGGAGCGTATCCAGCTGGAACAGTTTCTTTTTTTCGATATTTATCCACATCCACTATCCATTGTTTAATAGAATCAGCTTCTGATAGAAAACTGGTACCGTGTAAAACTTCTTCTTTTTCCAGGAAAGCAGCTTTATATGCTGCGATTTGCTCTGCATATTCTTCACTAGGTGTCACTAATTTAACCATATCTACCAATCCTTTCCGAAATTAAATTAAACTAATTAAACCACAATGATTTATCGGTTTCAATACAAAAATCCATCAAAACCCGCCTAAATAAATTAATTTTACGCTTTATTTAGAGGCGGAAGTTTTACGGGCGTTTCTCCATGATAAAATAATTTTAAAATTTCCCTTTCCATTCTCTGATAAATCTGATAAGATAGTGAAAATATCAAAATTGGAATGCAAGGATAAGGAATAGTACTTGTCTGACTTGTTTACAGAAAGTTGCTGGTTGATGGAAAGCAACAACAGGAAAGCAGGGAACTCACCTTAGAGCAGCCTTAGTGAAACAAAAATAATTTAGAAGTAATTAAGGACGGAACCCCACCGTTACATGGGAAGGATATAAGACAAATTTGTCTGTATCTGGATAAGTGCATGATAACATCGGTTTATCATGAAATCGGGGTGGTACCGCGTAAGAATAAGTCTTTCGTCTCCAAGCAAAGTAAATTGCTGGAGAGGAAAGGCTTTTTTTATTTCAATTTAATTTGAGGAGGAATAGGTTATGTTTAATCATCAAAAATACGGCAAGCAATATTTTATGCCACCTGCACTGTCTTATGACTGGGTGAAAAAAGAAACGATAGAGAAAGCTCCGGCGTGGTGTAGTGTTGATTTACGGGATGGGAATCAGGCACTGCCGATCCCAATGAATTTAGAAGAGAAGCTGGCAATGTTTCAGCTATTAGTCGATATCGGATTTAAAGAAATTGAGATTGGTTTTCCAGCTGCCTCTGATACAGAGTTTAATCTGATACGGAAATTGATTGATAATCATATGATTCCGGATGATGTAACGATTATGGTGATTACACAGGCAAGAGAGCATATTATTCGCAGAACCTTTGAAGCGATCCAAGGCGCTCCCAAAGCTATTGTGCATTTATATAATTCAACTTCAGAAGCTCAGCGCAGGCAAGTATTTAAGAAATCCAAAGAAGAAATTAAACAAATTGCTCTAAATGGGGCTGTTTTAGTGAAAGAGCTTGCGGAAGAAGCGGAAGGAGATATTTACTACCAATATAGTCCGGAAAGTTTTTCGGGAACAGAGGTAGAGTATGCTTTAGATATTTGTAATAGTGTTTTAGATATTTGGAAGCCAACACCTGATCATAAAGCGATTATTAATATTCCAGCAACCGTTGAAGTTGCGATGCCGCATATTTTTGCCAGTCAAATTGAGTATATTCACAAAAATTTGTATTATCGGGATGGGGTAACTTTATCCATTCATCCGCATAATGACCGTGGAAGCGGCGTGAGTGATGCTGAATTTGGCGTTTTAGCTGGTGCAGAACGGGTGGAGGGCACTTTATTTGGTATTGGCGAGCGTACAGGAAATGTTGATTTGATTACTTTAGCAATGAATATGTATTCTCAAGGTTTTGACCCTGAATTGGATTTCAGTCAGATGAATGCGATCCGTGAGAAATATGAGAAGCTGACGAGAACAGAAGTACATGAAAGACACCCTTATTCCGGGGACCTTGTTTTTACAGCTTTTTCCGGTTCCCATCAGGATGCGATCTCTAAAGGAATGAAATATCGTCAAGAAACGAATACAGAGAAGTGGGATGTTCCATATATTCCCGTAGATCCTGTGGATATCGGCAGAAATTATCAAGCAGATGTTATTCGAGTCAACAGCCAATCTGGAAAAGGCGGGATCGGTTATATCCTTGAAACGAACTTTGGCGTGAAGCTGCCATATAAAATGAACGAAGCAATGGGATATGCAACGAAAAAAGTATCTGATCAAACAAGCAGAGAGCTTTCTGCGGAAGAAATCTATCACGTCTTTAGAGAAAATTATGTGGCGTATCATCCTCATTTTGAACTTGTGGATTACTATTTTAATAAAGGGACCGGGCAAGAAGTGACGTTAACTATTCAAAAGGATAATGAACGAATCGAATTACAAGGAAAAGGTGCCGGAAGTTTAGACGCCATCAGCAATGCATTAAAAGTACATTTTCATATGGACTATGCGCTGGAGGTCTATGAACAGCAATCTTTAGGAAAGGATTCTTCTGCAGAAGCTTGTGCACAGATTGGTATTTCCCATGAGGGAGAGATTTACTGGGGAGCAGGAATTCATGAGGATATTACTGCAGCATCGGTTTATGCTTTAGTGGTAGCGGTGAACAGACTGGAGGATTCTTTAACAAGTAAAAAAGAAATTGTGAAATGATGAAACCAAAAAGTTTTAAATGTATATAAAACAAAGGCTCCTTCCTCCACATCAAATGGAGGAAGGAGCCTTTGTTTTTTAGTCATCTTTTCTTGGGATGATACTTGCTACTTCATCGAAATAAAAGGTTCGATTTCCTTTTTTAATGATAATGAATATAGCATGAATAAATAACACAATCCACATAATGAAAAGAAACCCAAGTATGCCTGTTGTTATCAATGCATGATACGTGTAGAAGGTGGAACCCATATCCAATTCCATACTGGTTAATATATTGAAGAACGCAGATACAACCCAAGGTAAATAGAGTGCGAGCAATCGTCGGATCAGTGATTGCCATTTAGGTATATTTCCACTTTCATTCGTAAGTTTAAATCGCAATATGTTTGTTCCTATTGTTTTTCCCTCCCATAAAAGAGGTATAACAAAATAAAGAATAGCAAATCCAATTGTTTTATAAATAAATTCTGTCAGTCCATTATTTGCAGTAAAAAGACCAATTGTCAGATTCCAGCTAATATGAATAATCATGTAATCGATAAGAACGGCTAACAATTGTGCTAATGGACGAACAATCTGGCTTTTCCTGAGTCTCTTCTTCTTCAATTCAAGGCTTTTTTTAGATGGGAATAAAGCCAATATCATTGGAGCAATGAAGAATCCAAGTAATGCACCTGAGGTATTCAACAAGAGATCATCCACATCAAATATACGATATGGACAATGATAAATCCCATAAATTCCTGTTAATTGAGTTATCTCAAAGAAAAGAGATAAACCAAATCCTAAAACGAATGCACGTATCCAATACTTTTTCTTTTGAAAAAAGTATCTTAGATAGACGCCTAACGGCAGTAATAAGAGTACATTAAAAGCTGCTTGCCAGAAAGCACTTTGATTAAAAATGTGTATATAAGTAGACGGTTGTGTCCAGACAATATTACTGCCTCTCAGTGTATCTGATATAAAACTAAATGGAGTAAGGGAATAGTATACACTGTCAGCTGGCTGCAGAGCACAAGTATTACGAGTATCAGGCAACGGTAATAGCACTAAAAATAGTGCGGATAACATATAAAAAATAAAAGAAAAGGTTACAATAGAAGCCCAAATGCTTAAATAACCATATTTCCTGTAAACATAGATTAACCATGGGACGGTAAGCAGAAATAATAATCCAATAAAAATAAAAAAAGCTGTTTGTATTGGTATCAAGTAGGTTGACATATATTTCCTTCTTTCTAAAAAAGAATCGCATATTTAATTTACCATATCATGAGCATTTGTAAAATTTTTGCTGAAAAAATAAAAGGATATGAAGAAATTTCTCACTGAAATCAAACTGTTTAACTGGTTCATAAAGAGAATCTGTAATTGGTTCGGATGATGCCATTTCTTGAGAAAAAGTAATATTAACGATTATAATGGGGAATAGAATAAGAAAGGTATTTTGAATAACTTCGCAGCACAAGCAAATAAATGGAATGAGTAAAAGTTGAAGTTAACAGGAGGAAACGAAAGATATGTTAGTAAAATTATTGGAACCATTAAATGTTACAGATTCACTTATTGAGAAATTAGCAGAACCGATTAAACAGAAAGGGCATGAATTTACTTACTATAATGAAAAAACAACGGATACCAATGAACTGGCAAAACGCAGTAAAGACGCAGACGTTGTCATGATTGCAAATAATCCGTATCCCACCAAAGTAATCGATCAAAGTGAGCATTTAAAATTAATTAATGTTGCTTTTACAGGTGTCGATCATGTAGGAATTGCGGATGCAAAAAATCAAGATATTATCGTATGTAATGCAGCCGGATATGCAAATCAGGCGGTTGCCGAACTAGCCATTGGCCTGGTAATGGATTTGTATCGCCGTATCACGCAGGGGAATAGTGATATCCGGGCGTCTGATTATCCTGGCGCTTTTCAAGGGAAGGAAATCAAGGGGAAAACAGTCGGTATCATCGGTACAGGGAAAATTGGTATTGAGACTGCCCGTTTATTCAAAGCATTTGGCGCCAAATTGGTTGCCTCCAATCAGGCGAGTATCAATCCGGAAGCAGTAGAACTCGGTGTAGAGTATATGGATTTAGATGATGTATTGGTTCAATCGGATATTGTATCATTACATGTGCCGCTGATGCCAAACACAAAAGGGCTGATCTCTAAAGAGAAACTGGACTTGATGAAAAAATCAGCTGTTTTAATTAATTGTGCACGCGGACCGATTGTGGATAATGATGCATTGGCTGATGCACTGAATAATGGAACAATCGCTGGAGCAGGAATCGATGTATTTGATATGGAACCGCCAATTCCAGGAGATTATAAATTGCTGCATGCGAAAAACGCCATTTTAACTCCTCATGTCGGCTTTTTAACAGATGAAGCAATGGAATCACGAGCTGAAATTGCTTTTGATAATACGATAGCGTTTTTAGAAGGAAAACCTCAGAATGTTATGAAGCGATAATTTCCTGGAAAATGGATGTGCAGGAAAAAAATAATATGGACTTGTTTTCTTGATTCAGGGAGGGGATGATATAATGCCTTTATAAAGGCATTATATCATCCCCTTTGTAGTTTATTCATCACGAACTTAAAATATATAGCCGGCATCTTCTGTTAATCTTTTCTCTTTGGAAACGTGAAGAATCATATGCAACGCAATCGCTGACAGAGTAGTAATAAAGATGGCTTATGTATTTTAAGAGCCGAAAAAGCTTCTAGAAGCACTTAAAATTTAGGTTGAAGGAGGTAACGGAATGAAAACCTATTTGTTCACAGCCGCATGGGGCGTATTCGTCTGGGCAGCTGCCACATTATTTTTCCGAATTTTTGGAGAAGAAGTTCTTTTCACGCCTGGTACAGAAGCATTTATGTTTAGTATCGCAATGCTCCTAGTTGGAACAGCCATTTTATTAACACTGGTTATCTATCTTTATACATTATTTGATAAAAAGGATTATGCAGCGATACGATTTGGAATTGTAGGAACCATGATTGGTTTAGTATTAGACAGCTTTGTTTTTTCAAATTATCAAATGATATTTCCCAATTTAGATGAGACGCAAGTCATTGCTTTTTCATCCTGGATGTCTTTTGCTTATGCCTTATATTTAGTTATTCCCTTTTTATTTCCACAGAAAATCAGGCAAAAACAAGTTGTAAGAAGAAAATAAAAACTTTCATATCTTGCTTTTTAATTCATTCTCTCTTTATTTCTTATTGTTCAGGTGTACAATGAAAATAGAGGTGGTAGCCAATGCCTTCAAAAATAACTGCAGAGCAGCGAAAGGCAATTATAGAAAATGATAAAGCATATGACGGGCAATTCTTTTATGGAGTGAAAACAACGAAAATCTTTTGTCGTCCTTCTTGTAAATCAAGAGTACCTAACTTTGATAATGTTACGATTTTTAGAAAGATGGAAGATGCTTTACAAGCTGGATATAGACCTTGTAAAAGATGTAAGTCTGGAGGAGCTAATTTGCCAGATGAAGAATGGGTTCTGCAGGCGGAAGCATATATGAAAGAAAATTATGCCAGATCTTTAACATTAAGTGAGCTTGCAGAAGCAGTTCATGGCAGCCCGTATCACCTGCATCGTGTGTTTAGAAGATTAAAAGGAATAACCCCCTTGGCTTATTTACAGCAAATTCGTATGCAGAAAGCAAAAGACTATTTAATAGAAACGCCTTTATCAGTAAAAGAGATAGCGTCTCTTGTGGGAATTTCGAATCCAGCCCGCTTTACCACCGTATTTAAAGAGAAGAACCACCTAACGCCCCGTCAATTTAGAATGAACTATGGAGAGAAGGTGTCTACAATGAAGAATAAACAGACGGAGACTATTTATTATGGAAAATTAGAACATAACGGTTGGTCGTTCTATCTTGCGGCAACAGATAAAGGATTGTGTTATGTCGGTTCTCAAAATAATGCATTCGATGAAATCGAAAATTGGACATCTAAAAAAAGAAAAGATGCGATGCTGGTTCAGGATGAAGAGAAAATCAGTCTTTATAAAGAGCAGCTGATTTCCTATCTGGATAGCGAAAGAACAGCACTCGATTTACCAATCGATTTAAACGGAACTGCATTTCAAGAATCTGTTTGGAAAGAATTACAAAATATACCTTATGGAGAGACGGTCTCTTATATGGACATAGCTGAGAAAATAGGGAAGCCAAAAGCTGTAAGAGCGGTAGGAGCTGCAATTGGTGCTAATCCAGTAATGATTCTTGTTCCATGCCATCGTGTGCTTGCGAAGGATGGTAAGCTGACGGGATTTCGTGGAGGCATTCCGATGAAGGAAGCATTATTAGCGTTAGAGAGTAAGAAATAGGTTCATTAGAAAAATAAAACGATGAAAGATGAAGGCTAAATCAAAACGGTTTAGTCTTTTTTTATTTCCGAAAAAATTTATCTATTTTTAATAACTATTTATTGATTTTCGATAAATATATATTTATAATCAATGTTAGTATCATAAAATAAAAATGGAGATTGAAAAAATGAGAGCAATCAAACAACTTATACGATTTGGCTATCAACAAGCGCTATCCTGTATTTTTCCGGTAATTATTTTTGCGTCTTTAGCAATTACAAAATTTATTGAACTTCCTTTCTTATCAAGATATGATTGGTTATTAGTCATCTGTCTATTGACACAGGTTTTTATGATCGCATCCGGATTGGAAACAAAAAAAGAGCTGGTAGTTATCACATTATTTCATATCATCGGGTTGAACCTAGAAATCTTTAAGGTGAATATGGGATCCTGGGTGTACCCGGAAGAAGCGTATACGAAAATTTTTGGCGTTCCGTTATACAGTGGATTTATGTATGCCAGTGTAGCCAGCTACTTGTGCCAGGCATGGAGAAGACTAGATGTACGGCTGGTAAAATGGCCATCTATTCTTTTAGCGGGTCCGCTCGCAGCAGCGATTTACCTGAACTTCTTTACCCATCATTATTGGCTGGATATCCGGTGGTGGCTATCTGCATTGGTCGTTATCGTTTTCCTTAGAGCATGGGTGGATTATAAAGTTGGCAATAAACGTTATCGTATGCCAATTATCCTTTCTTTTTTCTTGATTGGTTTCTTTATTTGGATCGCTGAAAATATAGCAACTTTCTTCCAGGCCTGGGAATATCCTAACCAGGCGGAAATGTGGAGTATGGTCCATCTGGGAAAAGTAAGCTCCTGGCTGTTATTAGTCATTGTCAGTTTTTTAATTGTGGCAATGTTAAAACAATCCCAAGGGAAAATTGAAGGATTACTGGATAGAAATAATCAAGATATTGCCAAAAGTAAAAGTTAATGAAATATGAAATATTGAATTTATCAATGAGGTGACAGTTATGCCAAAAAGCTCAACAGTATTTTTAAAAACAGTCGTTTATTTAATGGGGTTACTTATATTTGCATTGAGTATCTTCTTAATCCCGCAAATCATAATCAATATTTCGGACGGACCGTCTATGGTGAAATGGGTAATCTACCCAATAATCATCGGATTTCTGTTAACCACGATTCCTTATTATATGGCACTTTATCAGGCTTTAAAACTATTAAAGTTAATTGACAAGAATGATGCCTTTTCAGAATCCGCCGTTTTTACATTAAAAAAGATAAAGCAATGTGCCTTGATCATTACGGGAATTTATATTATTATGATGCCATTTATCTATATTTTCGCAGAGAAAGATGATGCTCCAGGGGCTATCATTATTGGCTTTGTTCCAATGTTCGCATCCTTTGTGATTGCTGTATTTGCATCCGTATTGCAAAAAATATTAAAGAATGCTCTCGATATTAAAACAGAAAATGATTTAACGGTGTGAGGTGAGATAATGGCAATTATGATTCATATTGATGTCATGTTGGCAAAACGCAAAATGAGCGTGACAGAGCTGACAGAGAAGGTCGGTATAACAATGGCGAATCTCTCTATTTTAAAGAATGGAAAAGCGAAGGCCATCCGTTTTTCAACGTTGGAAAAGATTTGTGAGGCTTTGGAATGTCAGCCTGGTGATATTTTAGAATATGTTCCGGATGATAAAGAAGGCGAAAACACATGAACAAGCCTACCCTGTATATAACAATAATGGTTATTTTATTTGTTATAGCGCTGCTTAATTTCTTATTTGTATATCCGTTTCTGTTGATACAGTATACAATTTATATCTTAATCATAGCAGGTTTCTTTTTCAATATGCTGTTCAGTTTGTTTGCGGTCAGAAAAAGGTATCCGTTCATTATTGTTGCTAATGCTCTGATTCTTTTATTGCTTTGCTTATTTGTAATTTTTATTTATTTTATTGGAGAAGGCGGCTATCCACCGGCTATTGATCTTTTCAATAATGAAATAAATGTATAATAAGTCCTTTTATCTTGAGGTTATCCCGCTTTCTGCTATTGTGTATAGAAATTTCGGGATAACCTTTTTTACTGCTTATCCTGTTCCTTTAACAAATCAATCAAATTATATAGATAATAAGCTCCTCTTAATTGCTGTTCAATTTGATAATCCATATAATCCAGTGCATCAATAACAATTTTTCTCGCATCTGTTAAACTGTGGTGCTGTATCTTGTCCAATATATCGCGTACGGTGTCTAATAAATAAACAGAAGATTGTACCGTTTTGATGATTAATATTCTCCTCATATCTTCCCGTGTATATAATCGGTAGCCATTTTCTGGGTTCCTTTCGGGTGTGATCAGCCCTTCCTTTTCCCAATGTCTGAGGGTAGTCGCAGCGACGTGCAATTCGTCTTCTACTTCTCCTATCGTGTAATACTTCTTCTGTTGTTTTTTCATAAAATCTTGCATGTTATTCGGGCTTAAGATAGTAACGGCATCTAACGCCTGCTGCTTTCTTTCAAATAGCTCAGCCTGTACTTGGTTGACTTCCCATAAAGCTTCGATATATTTATTTTCCTGCAGCAGAGGCATCACTCTGCGGACGGTTCCCATACCAAAACCAGGGTACATGGCCCGGATGCACTGAAAATAAGCTTCGTGAACCTCTGTATACACACGATATCCATTTGCTTTCCGAATAGCTTTTGGCACAATGCCCCATTCTTCATAGTGTCTTAATGCACTTGTTCCTACATCCAGTTTCTTCGCAATATCAATTGGCCGCAGTTCCATGATTACCTCCAAAGATTAGATTAAAACCTTATAGACCCATGACGGGTTTTGGTTAATCAACGTTATTATAGCTTATCATTTTAAGTCAAACTTTGCACTTGCACAAATGTTATATGATAGTAATAGATGTTTGAAAGGAGGGATATCAAGATGCAATGGCTTATTAAAATGATCATGCATCAAGTCACCATGAAAAAAACATTGCACTTGCAAACAGAAAACAGGAAGAAAACAGAAATCACGGAGGAGGAATATCAACATGCATAATCTAATGACCGTAAAAGGAGCCCGGGAGAATAATCTAAAGAATCTTTCTGTGTCTATCCCTAAAAATAAACTGATTGTTGTTACAGGTCCCTCAGGATCTGGAAAAAGCACGCTAGCTCTGGATACCTTATTCAATGAATGCCAGCGTCAATATTTAGAATCAATGGGGATGCAGGGAATCAACAAACCGAAAGTTGACTCTATCAGCGGGTTATCACCTGCCATTAGTATTAATCAGCATATTACCAATCGGAATCCGCGTTCGACAGTCGGGACAATGACGGATATGTATACCAGCTTACGAATGGTATTTGAAAAGCTTGGAGAAAGAGCTTGTCCCAAGTGTCAGCATAGAATTGATCCCATAGCTTATGAAGGAGAAGTAGAGAGAGAAGCGGACAGTTTTACAGAATATATCTTTTGTACGAATTGCAATGAGCGAATGGAAAAACTGACGCGAACCCATTTTTCTTATAATACAACAGAAGGAGCTTGTCCGACCTGTAAAGGATTGGGAGAAACGGTAGCTATTCATTTGCCATCGGTTTTTCATGAAGAGCTTTCTCTAGAGGATGGTGCTGTGGATATTTTTGCTGGACGTTATGGAGAATATCAAATTGCTGTTTTAAAAGCTGCCTTTCAATATTATCAGCTGCCGGATGCAGATAATGTACCTGTCAAGCATTTTAATGAAGGACAAAAGGCTATTCTTCACCATGGAGTAGAAAGTAATGAGGTAAAGCAGCTATTTCCAAACGTAAAGCCTCCCAAAACAGTAGAGAAAGGAAAATTCCCCGGCGTATTAACCTCTATGTGGCGCCGTTATGCAGAGCATGATGGTTCTTCAGCTGAAGCAGATGCTTATTTCTATTCGCAGATTTGTCCCGATTGTCATGGAGACCGTTTAAATGAAGTGAGTAGAGCAGTTACTGTTGGCGGCTGGACGATTCCGCAATTGGTTGTCCATTCCTTAGAAGAAATGGAAGCTTGGATACACAATTTGGAAACATCACTGGAGCAGACAAGTTATCAGCTTGTCGAAACATTTATTCAAGATATAAAAACAAAGCTTTCCCGTATTATCAAAATAGGACTGGGTTATCTGACGTTGGATAGACAAGTCATTACGTTATCCGGTGGGGAGGCACAGCGGATACGGTTATCTGCACTGCTCGATTCCGCACTTACCGGCGTATTATATATTATGGACGAGCCGACAGTTGGTCTGCATCCTAAGGACACAGCCGGCCTGATTAGTATCTTAAAGCATTTGCGTGATTTAGGGAATACAGTTTTATTAATTGAGCATGATGTTGATGTGATGAAGGAAGCAGATCACATTATTGATATTGGTCCGGGAGCTGGAAAGCTTGGAGGGACAGTTGTTGGTCAAGGAAGCTTGCAAGAATTAATCGATGAAGAAACATCTGTTACAGGTCAATATTTGCGTGCTGAAAAACCGAAGAAAATGAATTATCGAACTGGGAAAGAGGAAGGAATATCGATATATCATGCTATTGCAAATAATCTTCAGGATGTGACTGTAACCTTTCCTAAAGGCTGTTTAACAGCAGTAACCGGCGTTTCCGGTTCAGGAAAATCTTCCCTACTATTTGATGTACTGGCAAAAGCAAATGAGACAATTTATGAAGGATTTGAAAAAGTAACCGGTCTGGAAGCTTATGATCAGATGATTATTGTCGGCCAGTCTCCGCTCAGCAGAATGAAACGGTCAAACACCGCGACTTATATTGATTTATTTACAGCCGTTCGTTCGTTGTTTGCTAAATTGCCTGAAGCAAAAGAAAAGAACTTTTCATCAAAGCATTTTTCTTTTAATACCGCTGGAGGACGTTGTGAAAACTGTCAAGGGCTTGGTTATGTAACGACCAATATGCTCTTTTTCCCTGATTTAGAGGTGATATGTCCAGAGTGTCAGGGGAGAAGATTTAAAAAAGAAGTGTTAGAAGTGAAGTATCAAGGTTACTCTATCAATGATATTCTTGAAAGCTCTGTGCATGAATGTCTTTCAATCTTTGAAGGGGAAAAGAAGATACAAACGATTTTAAAACTCCTGACAGAAATCGGTCTGGGCTATTTAAAAATGGGACAATCTTTAACTACTTTATCAGGAGGAGAAGGACAAAGATTAAAGCTTGCAAAAGAGTTAATGAAGCAGGGCAAGAAGACTTCTCTTTATTTATTAGATGAGCCGACCACTGGATTACATCCGAATGATACGATTCAGCTGCTTAAGCTGTTAAATCGTTTAGTGGATGCGGGAAATACGGTAATCATGGTGGAGCATAATAGTCAGGTTATTGAAGCGGCAGACTGGGTAGTTGATTTAGGTCCTGAAGGTGGCGCGAATGGAGGAGTGGTGATTGCAGAGGGAACACCGGAAATGATAAAGGCAAATAAGGATTCATTTACAGGGCAGTATTTGTAGACTGAATTATGATAGTATTGCTTTAAAAGGTCATCCAGATAAGGGTGACCTTTTAAATATTTAAATAGGAATAGGAGGTAAACCTTCTCAAACAAAAATGGGAGGAATCTTTATTAGGTGAAACAACGTAAATAAAAGAAAGAGATACCTATACAACTGAAGACAACTTTGCCAAAGGATTACACAATCAATTAACAAAGGAGGTAGATAATGTGAGCTATGAATTTCATGTGATAGCGATGCTGATTGTTATATTTATAGCTGCATTGGCAATATTTTTATTGCGTAGATCTAATAACAGACTATCTATTCGAATTGGCCTGATTAGCTGGATTGCATTAAGTGCCTACTTCTTTATCGAAACGATCATTATCCGGGCAACCACAGCTTCTTACAGTTTCCTGAATCAGCCGATGAGTGATTTAGGAGTGACTACCTGTGGGACGGATACTTATGTACTTGCAAGTTACGCTATTTGTTCACCTTATCATTGGCTGATGAACTGGACGTTTTTCTTAACAGGATTGGCTATTCTAATTGGGGCTGTGTTGATCTATCCTCTATGGCCAAAGGTCCGCTCAACGAAAGTAGCGAGTGTTTTCATTGGGATTTTTGGAGTGAGCTATGGGATTTCGGGAATTATCCCTGCAGATATTGATTTTAATTGGCATACGTTAAGTGCACTTCCAGGAATGGTGGTGCAGATTCCAGCAATGATTTTAATCAGTATTGCTACTTATAAAAAGTTGCCCCGTATATTTTGGTGGACGATTATTTGTACGACAATCACTTCAGCAGCACTTTTAAGTCTTTTCTTACAGCCTGTATTTACCAGTCTCCCAGGTGGATTGCTTCAGCGCATACTTTATGCTTCCGTATATATATGGTTGACAGGTACTTCAATTGGTCTTTGGAGCAGGAAGTTATCCAAGTAATGAATTTTAATATGATTATTTATCACGGAGAACCGCCCGTAAAACTCCCGCCACAAAATAAAGAGTAAGAATGAATTTATTTAGGCGGGAGATAACGGGCGCTACCTCCCTGAATCACTTAGGCTAATTCAGTAGGAGAAGGGCGAAAACTCCCACTGAATGAAGTTTCGTTTTATGAAGTTTCAATGTACAGTCCAGTCCTATAAACATAGGACTCTTCAGAAGGATTAGCCTCTGGAATGCTCTTGTTAAAAGAGAGAGATTTTTACATGGGTTAGTTATATAATATTAACATGAGCTGGCGAATAGTTTGCTGTTGTCAGTCTAATAGCTGACCAAAAAAGCCAATACTAAATCAAAAAAGTACATTTTACTAGAAAAACAAGTCATAATATAGTATTCTAGCGGAATAATTAACAGACTATTCAATTAGATGAAGGGGATAAAAATGGAGAATATTGTTTATTTTGATCAGATAACATGGCGCAGAAACAATCAAGAAATTTTACAGGATATCAATTGGCAAATTAAAGAAGGAGAGCATTGGGCCATTTTAGGTTTAAATGGGTCCGGAAAAACATCCCTTTTAAATATTATAACGGGCTATAACTATCCAACATCCGGAAAAATGACCGTGCTAGATCAGCTTTTTGGAAGAACGGATTTATCTGAATTAAGAAAATCAATTGGTTATGTAAGCAGTGCGTTAGACCGTTTTCAAGAGACGATTCAGCTGGAACCGGTTGAAAATGTAATTGTCAGCGGGAAATTTGCTTCCTTTGGTATATATGAAGAAGTATCAGAAGAGGATTGGCAGCAGGCTGATCAGATTCTTTCCGACCTTCGTTTAACATATTTAAAAGGAAAAAAATTTAATATGCTCTCCCAAGGTGAAAGAAGAAGAATTCTGATTGGCCGAGCACTTATGAGCAGACCGGAAATTCTGATTTTGGATGAACCATGCTCTGGTTTAGATATTTTATCACGTGAAGAAGTACTGGAGTTAATGGATGATTTAAAAGAGAATACGCATCTGCTTTATGTCACCCATCATATTGAAGAAATTACAGAAGCTATTTCTCATGTTGCATTAGTGCGCGATGGGGAATTAGTCGCTACAGGGCAAAAGCGTGATGTTTTAACAGACGCTCTGTTAAGTGAAACGTTTAAAATTCCTGTCCAGATACATTGGGAAGGCGGCAGACCCTGGTTAACAATTGAAAAAAAATAATAGTTCGATAGACGTGGTCCAAAATAAATGCATTCCTCCCTTAATAGATATTTCTAATTTTATGGAAAAGGTGTATGATAAAGAAGAAATTAGAAATGGAGGAAATAAGATGAAAAGCAGATTTTTTAGGTTTATGGTTATGGCTATAACTATCGTATTAT
Organism: Oceanobacillus jeddahensis; assembly: GCF_000750635.1. Taxonomy (GTDB): domain Bacteria; phylum Bacillota; class Bacilli; order Bacillales; family Amphibacillaceae; genus Oceanobacillus; species Oceanobacillus jeddahense. The sequence goes on along the minus strand of NZ_CCDM010000007.1, from coordinate 99,254 downwards.
TACTGGCAGCCTGCAGTAATGATGATGAAGAAGTTGAAGAGCCAGCACCAGAGCCGGATGAACAGACAGAAGAAATTCCTGAATTAGAGGAAGAAGAAGCAGAAGAAGTATTACAAACTTATGAAGAAACATATCAAAATGTCACGGAAAATGCAGAGGAAGACGGAGAAGTAACCGGATTTGATTCCTTGGAAGAGCTTCAACAGGAATTCTTAACGATTGTGTCCGAGGAATTAGCAGAAGATATCACAGATACTTATTTTGAAGAGAATGAAGAAGGTTCCATCTACATAAACACTTCAGAAGAGCCTGCCTGGTTTGATGAAGAAGAAACATATGAATTGGAAAAAGTAGAAGATGGTTTATATGAAGTAGAACAAGAGCAGATGGATCATATGCTTTTGGCTACGTATTCTATTCTTTGGGATGAGGAGAAGTGGATTGTCTCTGACGCCGCTACAGAAGAAATTCCGGTAGAGGAAGATAATGCTTTTGATAATGAAGCAGAAGCGGATAGTGATACGGATCAATCCGGGCAAGAAGATAGTACTGATAATCAATCGGCAGACGAAGGAACAAATGAATTAACAAATGAAGAAACAGCGGATGAAACAAATGGAGAGACGTTACCTGAAAACGATACGAGTGGCAGGGAAGATATAGAGGGAGATCAAACCAGTCCGGATAGTGAGGTAAATGATAATACTGACCAGAATGAAGCGGATTCTGGCAGTACAGAGGCAGATACATCAGATGATACTGATTCAGACAACTCCGAAGACAACCAGAATTCAGATTCTGTAGAGAATGAAGAAGAGAACGGCGAACAACCAGCTGGAGAAATAGATGAATCAGCTGCTGAATCGATTGTGAAAGCATACTTGGACATGGATAATGAAGATTTGCATTACGTAACCGATCATCAAGATGAAAATGGAAACTTTGTTGTTCAGGTATATTCTATTGTTGGACAGGGAGAATCTTCACAGACTTCTACGTATGGCTGGTTTATCGTGAATAAAGATACTGGTGAAGTAGAACCAATGGGATAAATTCCGATAAATGCTAGTTGAACCAATCAGGAGATGAAGAGCCCGTTTCCCCCAACCAAGTAAAAAGTATTTCCGGCAGGGGAATTACGGGCACTCATGCTGTGATAAAGGGTGAATATATGTGAATAATGTTTTGTTAGGATTATATGCAGTACTTTTAGCAGTACTCTCGATATTTACTGGAGAAATTGTTACGTTTATTATGCTTGGATTCATCTTAATAGCATTGGTAAATATTTCTCGATCGTTGAAGCAATTAATTGAAATACAAAAAGAAAAAATACAAATAACGAAAGATAGTGAGTAAGAGCTTGACTGGTGGGATGTTCTTTATGAAAGGAACGTTTCACCAGTTTTTCTATCATCGATCCATATTGGTCATGTCGTGTGACCAATGTCGATTCTAGGGAATTGTGCCCGTCGCACTTTCCTACTTGTATCAAAAAGCAATACGCCTTCGATACTTTCTTTTTAGGAGGGGAAGCGGTACTGATATATAATATAAACAAATGATTTTGTGCATGAAGACAACTTCCTATTCATAGGAATAATTTTCACACAGTAAAAATTTTAATTTGCGAGGAGCGAAAAAAATGAAAAAAGTCGCTTTAATTATAAATATACAGGCAGGAAAACAAAAATTAGCACAAGAATTAGAAAAAGTGGAAGCTAGATTAAGAAAAGTATTTAAGGAAGTAACCATCTATCAGACCAAACAGGAAGGCGATGGAAAACGTTTTGTTGAAAAACACGCAGAAGAAGTTGATTTACTGATTGCTGGTGGAGGAGATGGGACCGTTTTTGAAATTATAAATGCGCTTGCTCCATTAAAAAACAGGCCAGTGTTTGCTATCTTACCGGGTGGCACCTGCAATGATTTTTCCCGGACACTTGGAATCAGCCAAAAGCCATTAGAAGCATTGGAACAGATTATTAAACAGAAACGAATGTCGGTTGATGTGGGTAAATACGGGGAGAATTACTTTTTAAATTTTTGGGGGATCGGTATTATTTCCAAAGTTGCTGAGGAAATGGACGAGGCTAATAAGCAGGTTCTCGGAAGAATTTCTTATTATTTGAATACATCAAAACTTGTTTTTAAGAATGAGGCCTTTTCATTGAAATTATCCAGTAAGGAATTTGATTTTGACAAAAAAGCTGAATTGCTGGTTGTCGGCAATGGTTCTTTTCTTGGCGGAATTCAATCCTTCTTTCCCAATGCAGACGTACAGGATGGAAAATTCGATGTCCTGATTGTCAAAGAAGCAAAACTAAAGTATTTAAAAAAATGGCTTGAAGCGAAAATACAAGATGATTATCCGGAAAATGAAAAAGATGACGATATCATTTATTTCCGAACAAATCGCTTGGAAGTATCTGCTTCTCCGGAACAAAATATTGATTGTGATGGAGAATTTTTAAATCAAACGCCAGCAACTGTTGAAGTAATCCCTAAACACTTGGAAATGATTTATGGAGAGACAGAATAAAAAAAGAGCTGATGAATAAGAGCATGCCGATTCTGAATAAGGCAAAGACTTGTCCATCAGCTTTTATTTACTATTATCGTTTGAGCTTTTCCATGAATTTATCAGCTTCTTTTGCCTGAGATGTATAGCTGTTGTTTTTCCAATGATTCCAAATTTCTGATACGAATAAGGCAATAAGAGATAATACGGAAACAAGTTCTTCATTTGATAAAGGAATAAGCCTGTAGCCTAAAAGCATGGCAGCTGTATTTAAAAAGACAATAATTAAAACAGCTAGGCGTACCCATTTGTTATTTATTTTTGCTAAGTTTTCACTCAAAGAATAAGCCTCCTTTTATCGCAGAGTAAGCTTAATTCGTTCAAGAGTTTGTAGATTATACCCGTGCAGAGCAAATAACGGTTTTGATGGGGAGAGTAAATAGCAGCCTCAACGGAATGAAGCTTCCCTTTTAGCGTATGGTCTATTGCAGATAAATATGAGGATAAAAGAAAATAGATAAGACAGGATAATAAATTCAGTTATAGAAGCGGGGATGTTTTCTCGCTGATAGAAGTGGAATGAGATAAAACATAATAAGAAAAAGGGGAATCAATGTTTTTAGCACTTGAATCCCCCATTGTATTTTTATGTGGTGGTTTTCTAATATATTTGTTTGGAGAGTTCTATTCTAAAATAAGGCATCTAAGGGATGATATGGAAATAATCTGCGACAAAAATATATTTTTGGAAGTGAATGAAATCTTAACGACTTTTGAAATAATTAACTTTTATACAGGATACTTATTATAATCTGAAACATTAAAAATCGGTGTTATTAATGGAGGACGAGACTCTTTTTTAAATTCATTAATGGTATCGATAAATTTTTCCATTGTATTTGTTAAATAGGTGTCTGCTCTTCTAATAAAGACAGTTGATATAGCACTATACTCTTTAGGAATTGGATAGCACTGAATTATTCCTGCTGCTTCCAGATGACTAACTGCAGATCGGGAAACCAGGCTAATGCCAAGTCCGGATACAACGCCTCCCAAAATGGTTTCCAATGCACCGAATTCCATAATTTTTGGATTCATTATACCCTCTTCATGCAGCCAGTTTTCCAAACGTGTCCGGTAACTGCATCCCGAATTGAAAACGAGTAAAGGTCTAGTTTTGAAATGTTCATAGTAAACGGTTTTACGATCAGATATGATAACTAATTCTTCTTGAAAAATGTCAATTTGTTCAATCTCCGGATGTTTACCAAACCCGGTAACAAAAGCGCCATCCAGATCATTTTTCAATACCTGGTTAATAAGATCTTTTGATACGCCGGTTTTCAGTGTTAAATCCACATTCGGGAAGTTTTTATGAAAGATGGATAAGACCATCGGAAGTTTCATAATGGTCTCTATTGTACCAATCTCGAGCGAACCCGATGGATTTTCAGAGTCCCGGAAATCCTTATTCATTTCCTCTATCATAAATAGTATTTTTTCCGTATAGACCAGAAGTTTTTCTCCTTCTGAATTCACCGTCGTCCCCCTGCTGTGGCGATCAAATAACTGGGTTTGTAATTTTGATTCCAAAGATTTTATTCTCGCTGTGATATGTGATTGAACATAATTAAGTTCCTCTGCAGCTTTGCTAATACTCCCATTGTGGGCAACGCTTTGAAAAATCAACAAGTCTTTGATCTCCATTTACAGCCTCCTTATTTTCCATTCATTCATAGTGATAGCAGCTATCTTTTTAAATCATTATACGTGATTACGCTTTCATTTTATAATATATACTAATATTTAACAAGTTGAAATTATCCGAAAATAATATTGGATCATCCGTTAAAACGGTTCTTTTATTTGAGGAGAAAGTGAATAATCATTTCTGAAATGTCTTCAAAAAATGACGGCCGGCTTGTAACAGAGTGCCATACGGTATTGTAAATGCTAATTACATGTCGTTGTTCACTGATTTAAAAATAAAAGAACCTGTGAAAAAAAGCATGAAATACGAATCAAATACTAATAAAATCAAGGAGGGTTTTTATATGACGAAGCATTATGATGTAATTGTTGCTGGTGCGGGTTCTATGGGGATGGCTGCGGGATATTATTTGGCAAGGCAGGGAGTGAAGGTGTTGCTCGTTGATTCTTATCATCCTCCACATGATCAAGGGAGCCATTACGGGGAGACCCGGATCATTCGTCATGCTTATGGAGAAGGAAGAGAATATGTACCGCTTGCTCTCCGGTCGCAGGAACTTTGGAACGAACTTGAAAAGAAATCGCACCATAAAATATTCACACAGGTTGGAGCTATTGGATTTGGGCCAAAAAATAATGCTCCATTTATTGATGAAGCGATTGCAAGTGGAAAAGCGTATGGCTTAAATGTTGAGCATTTAACAGGAGAACAGTTAAGAGAACGATACCAGGGGCTGCATGTCCCGGATGATTATAGTGGTTTTTTTGAGCCTGATTCAGGGATTCTATTCAGTGAAAATTGTAATCAGGCATACAAAGAGCTGGCAATACACCATGGAGCAGAGGTTTCGTTTTATAATCCGATTACCGACATTGAGGCATATGAAGATTCCGTTAAAGTGATCTCAGAAAAAGGAATATTTACTTCAGATAAGTTAATTATCAGTGCCGGGTCCTGGTGTGGGAAATTAACTGAAAAAGTGGGGCTGCGACTTCCTCTTGTCCCGACAAGACAGCCTGTAGCCTGGTTTGAAGCAAATGAAGATTTGTTTAATTCAAACGTATTCCCTGTGTTTATGGTGGAAGTTCCATCAGGTGATACAAGAGCCATTTATTATGGGTTTCCTACCTTTAATGGTTGCGGAGTAAAGGTAGGGAGACATGATTATATTAATGCGATAGATCCGGATACAATGAATCGGGAATTTGGATCAGAAGAAGAAGATCAGGGCCATTTAAGGGAATTTCTGGATCAATTCATGCCACAAGCTTCCGGATCTTTAAAGAAAGGGATGATTTGTTTATATACCAGAACGCCTGATGGCCACTTTATCATTGATAAGCATCCGGTCCATTCGCATATCTCTATTGCTGCAGGATTTTCAGGACATGGATTTAAATTTGCCAGTGCAGTAGGGGAAATCTTATCTCAACTTACTCTGACCGGTGAAACAGAGCATGATATATCCATTTTTAAATGGAATCGACCGGGTCTCCATAAAACGGTCAATTAAATCAATAGTTAACAGAACAATGGAAACTCAAGTGGAAGAAAATGATACAAAATTGGTTATTTCAAGTTTACCTGATATTAAAAAGGGAACAGTACCTGAAACGAAAAATATATCAGAAATAATGATAGATGTACATGTTTGATGATAGCGTAAAAGGTTATCAAAGAATGGTTGATACAGTTCCTTTAGAATACTTTTATGCCATCAGTTTTACAGATAGATCATATCAATTTTAGATATTTTACCTCTAGATAAAAAGAATTTATGATATGGATAAATATAAATTTTTTGGGAAATGGTGCTAACTTGTTTAGTAATTCAAAGGAGGGATGAAGTTCATATTTATATGAAATGAAATCGTTTACGCATTATGGTTATAACAAAAACCGAGGAGGTATGATGATGGCAAATAAAGGAGTAGTGTATAAGGAACCAGGAGTGGTTGGAGTTGAAGAAATCGGATACCCGGATCTTGTTTTAAGAGATGGTCCTGGTGTCAACCCTTTGAATGTTGGCAGGAAATGTGAACATGGTGTTATTGTAAAAGTAGTTACAACAAACATATGTGGAAGTGATCAGCATATGGTTCGCGGAAGAACAACCGCTCCATCTGGGCTGGTTCTTGGTCATGAAATCACAGGAGAAGTCATTGAAACCGGCCGCGATGTAGAATTTATTAAAAAAGGTGATCTTGTTTCTGTACCATTTAATATTGCTTGCGGGCGCTGTAGAAATTGTAAACAGCAGGATACGCATATTTGCGAAAATGTGAATCCGGATCGTCCCGGTTCTGCTTATGGATATGTAGATATGGGCGGCTGGGTCGGCGGCCAATCCGAATATGTGATGGTTCCTTATGCAGATTTTCAGCTGTTGAAGTTTCCGGATAAAGATCAAGCAATGGACAAAATTCTGGATTTAACCATGTTATCTGACATCTTTCCTACTGGATACCATGGTGCGGTAAGTGCAGGTGTGAAAACCGGATCAACGGTGTATGTAGCGGGAGCCGGTCCTGTCGGGTTAGCAGCAGCTCACTCCGCTCAGCTACTTGGTGCGTCAGTTGTCATTGTTGGAGATTTAATTGAAGAACGGCTTGAGCAGGCGAGGAGTTTTGGCTGTGAAACAGTAAACTTACGGGAGCATGCTAATTTGGAAGAACAGATCGAACAAATTTTAGGTGTGCCGGAAGTAGATTGTGCGATTGATGCGGTTGGCTTTGAAGCGAGCGGTCATGGACAAAATGCGGAGGAGGCTCCGGCTACTGTATTAAATTCCATTATGGATATTACCCGCGCCGGCGGCCGTTTAGGAATTCCTGGGCTCTATGTAACAGGTGACCCGGGTGCCAAGGATAAGGATGCACAGGAAGGAGCATTAAAAATCCGATTCGGTTTAGGCTTCGCCAAGGCGCATACATTTGTCACCGGGCAAACACCTGTCATGAAATATCACAGAGATTTAATGCAAGCTATTTTAAACGGCAAGGCGCAGATTGCCAAAGCTGTAAATGCAACAGTTATTTCATTAGAGGAAGCCCCAGCCGGGTATAAAGAATTTGATGGTGGTGTTGCAAAGAAATTCGTCATTGATCCACACGGTTCATTAAAGTAATTTTTGGGAAGATATCTCCCTATTTTTATCTTGAAAAAGCGCTCGTAAAACTCCCGCCGCAAAATAAATTTAATTAGGCGGGAGCTAAGGGGAGCTAACTCCCTGAATCACTAAATGAAGTTTTGTTTTATAAGGAGGAATTGCTTGATGCGTGAAGTGAATCTTGAACTAGCAAAAAAACTTATTGAAGGTGCTGAAAAAGAAGCTCAAAATATTGGTGTTTCCATGGTTATATCCGTTGTTAACGAGGGAGGAAATCTCGTGGCTGTACATCGTATGGATGACGCATGGCTGGCCAGTATTGACATCGCACAAAATAAGGCTTGGACTTCCGTTGCGTTGAAGATGCCAACTTCGAACTTAGCTGAGGCAACAGTTCCACACGCGGAACTGTATGGATTAAATACCACAAATAATGGACGGATTGTAGTTTTCGGGGGAGGTATTCCATTAGTAGAGAATGATCAAGTCGTAGGTGCCGTTGGGGTAAGCGGAAGTTCTGTGGAGCATGACATGCAAGTAGCCCAGGCGGCAGTAGATGTTTTTAATAATGGATAAATTCTGGACCGTTTCATGGACTTTCGAAAATAAAAATAAAAGTCAGCTTGCATAAAATAAAAATATTTAGTATGATATTCTATAATTTATTAACGAAAAGCGATGAAGAGGACATGAATAACTTGGAAGGTTTAAAGAGAGGAGAGCAGAAGGTGAGAGTTCTCCAACAAAGAAGAGTCATTTACCACCTCGGAGCCGTGTTAGAGTAACAACTGACACCGTACGATGCAGCGTTATTGCAAAATGAAGCCGTCAATCAGGTTGACGGGAATTTGGGTGGAACCGCGGAGATAACACATTCGTCCCTTCTTAGGAAGGGGAGGATGTGTTTTTTTAATACGATAAAACATAAGAATCATCAAAACGATGAAGAGGACACGAATTATCTGGAAGGTTTAAAGAGAAGAGAGCAAAAGCTGAGAGCTCTCTAACCAGGAAGGATTATTTACCACCTCGGAGTGTGTTAGGGTAACAACTAACACCGTAAACATGCAACGTTACTGCAAAATGAAGCCGTCAATCAGGTTGACGGGAATTTGGGTGGAACCACGGAGAAGCATATTCGTCCCTTTGTGATAGAGGGAAGTGTATGCTTTTTTATTTGGCAGTTAAGAAAGTGTAAACTTTCTTACTGCATAAGTATAACTAAGATTGTCACCTAAAGGCTTGGTGACAACCAAGTTTTTCTAACGACAAAATGAGAAGGAGTATCAAGAAAATGACAAATGAAGTGAAAATTATATTTCCAGATGGAAAAGAGAGCTATGTAGAAAAAGGAATTTCATTAAAAGAAATCGCAGAAAACATATCCATCGGTTTAGCGAAGAAGGCTGTAGCAGGAAAGGTGAATGGCGAACTGGTAGATGTTGGTTATTCGATTTCTGAAGAGAGTGCGATTGAATTAGTGACACTGGAGTCAGAAGAAGGACTGGAGGTTATGCGGCATACTGCTGCACACGTGTTAGCACAGGCTGTGGAGCATCTTTACGGAAAAGGCAATGTTCAGTTTGGAATTGGTCCGGTGATTGACCATGGATTCTATTATGATATGAAATGCAGAGAATCGATCACACAAGCTGATTTGGTGAAAATCGAGAAAGAAATGCAAAAGATTATTCAGGAGAATATTCCGATTCGTTCGTATGAATTCACTTTAGAACAAGCAGAAGCGTATTTTAAACAACAGAACCAGCCTTATAAACTCGAATTGTTAAAAAGCATTCCCAATGATGAGCGGATTACTATTTATGAGCAGGGAGATTTTTCTGATTTATGCCGGGGGCCGCATCTGCCATCTACTGGTTATGTAAAAGCATTTCACCTTACAAATTTGGCAGGTGCATATTGGAGAGGAGATAGCGATAATGAGATGCTTCAACGTATTTATGGCATTGCATTTGCAAAGAAAAAAGAATTAGAGGCGCATTTGCATTTCTTAGAAGAAGCTGAAAAAAGAGATCATCGTAAATTAGGAAAGCAGCTGGAGTTGTTTATGTTTTCGGAAGAAGCGCCGGGCATGCCATTTTATTTGCCCAATGGTCAAATGGTCCGTCAGAAGCTTGAGGATTTTTCCAGAGAAGCGCAGCTAAAAGCAGGCTATCAGGAAGTGCGTACACCGCTTTTGATGAACCAGCAGCTTTGGGAAGAATCCGGACATTGGGATCACTACCATGAAAACATGTATTTTTCTGAAGTAGATCATACCAATTTTGCATTGAAACCGATGAATTGCCCGGGGCATATGTTAATTTATAAACAGAAACTCCATTCGTATCGTGATTTACCAATCAGACTGGCTGAATTTGGGCAGGTACATCGTCATGAATACAGCGGAGCATTAAATGGGCTGCTTCGTGTCCGTACTTTTTGTCAGGATGATGCCCATATTTTTGTTCGTGAAGATCAAATTGAAGCGGAAATGGAAAAGGCGATTCACTTAATTGATGAAATATATGGCGTATTTGGTTTCAGCTATGCTGTTGAACTGTCTACACGGCCGGAGAAATCAATGGGAGATGATGCTGCTTGGGAATTATCAGAGCAAGCTCTAGGAAATGTTTTAGATCGGATGGAGCTTCCTTACCAAGTTAATGAAGGAGACGGTGCATTTTACGGCCCTAAAATTGATTTTCATATCAAAGATGCCTTAGGGCGCAGTCATCAATGTGCGACATTGCAGCTTGATTTTCAGATGCCGGAGAAATTTGATTTAACGTATATCAATGCAAATAATGAAAAGGTCCGTCCAGTTGTGATTCACCGGGCTATTTATGGTTCGATCGACCGCTTCCTGGGGATTCTGATCGAACATTTTGCAGGTGCTTTCCCTGTATGGCTGGCTCCTGTTCAAGCGGTTATTTTGCCGGTTTCATCTGTCCATCAGGCCTATGCAGACCAGCTAAAGGAAACTTTCCAGGAAGCTGGTATACGTATTGAAACAGACTATCGGGGAGAGAAGCTGGGATTGAAATTAAGAGAAGCACAGATGAAGAAAATACCTTATCTTTTTGTTGTTGGTGATAACGAAGAAGAACAGCAAACCATCAATGTCCGAAAGTATGGAGAGAAACAGAGTCAGAGTGTATCTGTTGAGGAGATATTAAAGCACCTTAAAAAAGAAATAAAAGAAAAGAACGGATAGTATTCATCTGATATCTTTGAGCAATTACTGTCCATACTCCAACCTTTAGTATAAAATGGAAGTATCATCTATAGCTAAAGGGGATGAGTGAGGATGACAATTACATTTAAGAAAATTGACAGTTCGAACTATAAGAAATGCTCGCTATTAAAGGTGAATGATAATCAAAATGATTTTGTAGCTCCAAATTGGTATTCTGTTTTAGAGGCAGTGTACGAAGAGAACGAAAAACATCCATATGCTATTTATCATGATGAAGAAATGGTTGGGTTTTTAATGTATTCTTATTATCCGGCAGATGAGGAGTATGATAAAGATTCCTGGTGGATGGAACGGTTTATGATTGCGAAGGATTTTCAAGGTAAAGGATATGGCAAAGCCTCTTTAAAGAAATTTATAGAAGACTTTCAACAAGATTATCCGAAAGAAGCATTACGAACGTCTGCTGTGAAGGATAATCATGTAGCAATCACATTGTATGAACATTGCGGTTTTAATAGGACAGGAGAGTTTGTTGAAGGAGAAGCGGTGTTGTTGTTGGAGGGGTAGAAGGATATCTAAGGGATGTTGATTTATTAAAATCATCATCCCTTTTTAAATGAGAAGAAGACTGTTATCCAAGAATAATGTTGAAAGTAATAATACCTCATATAATATCAGTTATGAATTCTTTCAAAAGATTAATAAAATTTACTAATAAGCCTTATTAAAATTTACAATAATGTAATTTTTCAAAAAATATTGATTTGATTATTTATTCATGTTTTAATTTTTTATAGTGAGAACTGGTAGTGATGTCACAACCATAGAGGAGCCGTGTAGATGATTGATGAAACATTATATATACCTTTACATATCCAGCTCAGCAAAAGTTTGGAAGAGAAAATAAAGACACACGAATATGTTGAGAGAATACCTAGTGAACGGGAATTAATGGATATGTACAATGTCAGCCGAACTACAGTTAGAGAGGCAGTAACAAAGCTGGTAAATGGCGGGTGGTTAATTAAAGTGCATGGTAAAGGAACTTATGTAAATCAGAGACCCCCGATTCAAGAGTGGTTATCTTCTTTAAACAGTTTTACAGAAACAGTAAGAAGGATGGGGATGATACCGTCAAGTAAATTACTGACTTCTAAGAAACTTGTTGCTGATGAACAACACATCAGTGTATTAAAAAATGAGGTTTATATGATAGAAAGGCTTCGTTATGCTGATGGAAAACCCGTTGCCATTGAACAGCATTACTACCCAATTTCAATTGGAAAGCGTCTAGCTGAATTTAACTTGGATCAAGAAACAATATATGACTTACTTGAAAATGAGCTTGGCATTATGCTTGATGAGGCAGAACAGTTTATAACAACAACCGTTATTGAAGAGCATTTAGCAAAGTTTTTAGAAATACCAAAAGGATCTAATGTTTTATTAGTAGAGAGAACAATAATAGATAGTAAAGGAAATGTTATCGAATATTATATCGGAAAATACCGCCCAGATATGTATACATTTCGAGTGAAAACAAAAAGAAATATTACAAAAAAATAAAGGATAAAGTGAAGGTTTCTTTTTTACCAATTATGTAAGCGTTATCAAAGGAGAGGATGCTATGAAAAAATTATTTCTCCCGATTCTTGTCACTCTCGTATTTGTTTCGATGGTTTTGTTAGGTGATGCAAGATTAGCCAGACTTTCCGGATCAACAGAATTAGATGTAATTACACTTAGAGCTGCTCAGTCAAAGGCATGGAATCATCCCGTTTCACTAGGAATTGATAAGTTTGCAGAATTAGTAGAGGAAAAATCAGATGGAGAAATAATCATTGAAACATACCATGATGGGTTGATTGGAGATGATAGGGAGGTAATAGAAAGTGCCCAAAGAGGAAGTATTGCTTTTGCCAGCTCGTCTACGCCAAATATGACAAGCTTTACAAATTATTTTACAGCCTGGGACTTACCTTACATTTTTGAAAACAAAGAAGAGGTGTATAAAGCAATTGATGGAAAGCCGGGAGATATTGTTCGTGAAGAGATGGAGAAATCAGGGTTTAAAGTTATTTTCTTTCCAGACTATGGTTTTCGGCAAATTGTCAATAATACGATGCCTATAGAGGAGCCATCCGATCTTAATGGAATGAAGATAAGAACAACAAATTCAAGAATTGAACAAGCTGATTTTACCGCATTTGGTGCCAATCCAACTCCAGTAGCATGGTCTGAAGTTTTTACAGCATTGCAGCAAGGTACCGTAGATGGAGAGGGAAATACGTATTCGCTTCTTTGGGATTCGAAGCATCAAGAAGTACTTTCTCATGCAGCGGAGGTAAATTATAACTATAGTTCAGATATTCTGGTTATGAACAAGGACTTATATGAAGAACTGGAACCATACCAGCAGGAAATTATTATGGAGGCTGGTGAGGAAGCGATGGAGTGGCAAAGAGTTGTTGCAACAGAAAGAGATGAGGAAGCAAAACAACAGTTTATCGATTATGGTATTGAAATATACGAACCGACGGAAGAAGAATATTTAGAATGGAAACAAGCAACGGAAATAGTTTGGGACCAATATGTAAGAGAAGGTTATGCAGATCCTGAATACGTTGATATTATACTGGACACGATTGATAAAACTAGAGAAAGTATTTTTGAAGAGTAGGAGGAGGGGCTGTGGAAGCAGTAGTAAGCGGTAAAGCAAATAATAGTCCGGAACAGCCGTCAAGTTTTTGGAAGAAATTTCTTTCTTTTATTGATCGACGATTTGAAGAAATACTTATTGTATCAGGGTTTCTAATTTTTATTATACTAATAAATTTACAAGTAATTAACCGTTATTTACTCCCGTTTTTAGATATTGGAAACATTACTACATGGACAGAAGAACTATCTAGATATTTATTTATATTCGTTTCTTTTCTCGGTGCTAGCCTAGCCATACGCAAAAGAGAATCTATTCAGGTTAGCGTAATTATTAACAGGTTTCCGAAATCAGTTCAAAAAGCACTTCATTTAGCTAATATGCTATTTATGTTTTATTTTAGTTACATGATGGTAATGAACGGGTTTCAGTTGATATCTTTTCAAATGGAAACACAGCAAACAACACCAGCTTTATCAATTCCAATGGCTTTTCCGTATAGTGCAATACCAATAGGATTTGCGTTAATTATGATTCGCTTGATTCAAATGTTTATCAAAGATATGAAACATATGACAATTCAAGAAGGACTGCTTGGACTTACTTTTGCTATTGTTATGATTCTGCCGATTGCTTTCCTGGATAATGCCGGAATTGCAGTGGTATTATTCGGTTACTTTATACTTTTTATTATTATTGGTATGCAAATTGCATTTGCGTTAGGGGCAAGTACATTAGCAACAGTTCTTGCTACAGATGCTATACCGGTTGATTTTTTTCCGCAAACAGCATTTACAAGTATTGATAATTTCCCGATTATGGCTGTTCCATTTTTTATTGCTGCCGGTATTATTATGGGTGGAGGAGCTATTATTAAACGGTTGTTGAATTTATCAGATGAGCTTCTAGGTTTTCTGCCTGGTGGGTTAGCATTAGTAGCAATTATTACTTCCATGTTTTTTTCGGCGATAAGCGGTTCGGGACCCGCAACGGTTGCTGCTATCGGGACATTATTAATTCCTGCCATGATTAAACAAGGCTATCATGCCGGATTTGCTACAGGCGTTGTGGCAACTGCAGGAACAATCGGGGTCATTATCCCTCCTAGTAACCCGCTTGTTATTTACGGAGTAGTATCACAAGAATCTATTTCTCAGTTATTTCTCGCTGGTATCTTCCCCGGTATTATTACTGGACTATTACTCTTGCTGGTAGTTTATATTATTTCTAAAAAGAATGGCTGGCAGGGGGAACGCAAAACATTTAATTTAAACCGCTCAGCAAAAGCAGCTTGGGATGCCAAACTTGCCCTATTGGTTCCTGTCATTATTTTAGGTGGGATTTATGGTGGATTGATGACCCCTACTGAAGCTGCAGCTGTGGCAGCTGCTTACGGAATCATTATTGGTATGTTTGTCTATAAAGACTTGGGTTTAAAAGGTGTTTATAACAGTCTTGTTAAAGCAGGGGTTACTTCGTCAATTATTATCATGTTAATGGTTATGGCAAGTATATTTGGACGGTTAATCACATTAGAAAGAGTAGCAGAAATTGTTGCCGAATCTGTCCTTGCTTTAAGTGAAAATAGATTTGTAATTCTTTTACTTTTAAATTTATTTTTATTAATTATCGGGTTATTTTTAGAAGCGTTAGCAGCAATTGTTATTTTAACACCTATTCTGTTACCTATGGCCACAGCAATTGGTCTTGACCCTGTTCATTTTGGTTTGATTATGATATTTAATTTAGCTGTCGGCTTTATTACCCCGCCTGTAGGTGTGAATTTATTTGTGGCAGCAAGTACTGCAAAAATAAAAATTGAAGAAATTATTAAAGGAAATAAATATTTATTGTTAACCATGTTGGCCTTACTATTAATTATTTCGTACGTTCCTGAAATTACGATGTGGCTTCCGGAGTTAATCAGGAACTAAACATAAAGGAGTGCATTTTTATGTATACGGTGTTTCAGCCAAAGCAAATTATAATTGGTGAAAATAGTTTGGAGAAGCTGGGTGAAAGTGCTAAAAAAAGAAATATAACAAATTTGTTGGTTGTAATAGATCATTTTTTAACACTCTCTCCATTAGATTATGATGATAAGATTAAAGAGAGATTAAAACAAGAACATATCGATGTGACATTCTTTTCTGATTATCGAGGTGAGCCATCTTTACAGCATTTGCGGGCTGCTTTAACAATAGCAAATAAAGAAACGATTACTGGAATTGCTGCGGTTGGGGGAGGGAGTGCTATCGATATTGCGAAAGCAGCAGCTCTCTTTTATAAGAATCCTCAAATGGATTGGGATGCAATCCCAAAACAGGAAAGCTTAGACAGGCTGCCTTTAATTGCAGTTCCAACCACTGCTGGAACAGGATCAGAAGCAACAAAGGTTATGGTTATAACAGATACCGAAAAAGGGATTAAAATGAATCCGGGACATTCTGATTTAATCCCAGATACAGCAATACTTGATTCAGCTTTAACAAGCAGCCTGCCAAAGAATTTTACGGCATATACCGGAATAGATGCTTTAACGCATGCAATTGAAGCATTTGTATCCACAAAAGCCAACATAGCAACGGATCAATATGCTTTAACAGCAATTCAAATTGCAGGTAGATCTTTACCAGTTGTATATCAAGATGGCATGAACATGAAAGCCAGGGAGGAAATGCTTTTAGCCAGTTCTTATGCGGGTATTGCATTTTCTAATGCTTCAACCAATTTAGCACATGCTGCCGGAAGAGCCTTAGGAGCAAGATTCCATATCCCTCATGGGCTAAGTGTAGCAATTTTATTGCCATTAGTAATGCGTTTTGGTTTGCAGGCATCACCGGAAAGATATGCGCAAATTGCGGTTGCATTAGGAGCGGATGCAAGTAAAGATGTATATGAACTGGCTGAACAATCAATAGGAATAATTGAGAACTATTGTGATGAATTTCAAATTTGGAAAGACGCATTAAAATATATTCATCTTAAGGAACTAGAAAACAACATAGATTTATTAGCGCAAGATGCTTTGGAGGGTAATGGTATTTTAACGAATCGCATTGTCCCCACAAAATCAGATATAAGAAAGTTATTTTTAGATTTAATTGAAAAATTAAAAAAGAAAAAAGTAATTAAACAAGTATAATCAAAGAAAATTTTAGCAAAAAATTAATTTTTGGTGAGGAGGAAACTTATTTTTAATAAAATATTTATTTGAACTGGTCGTGATGTCAGTATGTCTATAATAATGAATGGGGTGGGAGAATATGAACTATGAAAAACTAAAAACCTTTATAGTTGTTGCTGAAAAAAAGAGTTTTTCAGAAGCTGCAAAACGATTATTTGTCACCCAGCCTACTATTACAGCACAGATTAAAGCTTTGGAAGAAGAACTGAATACGAAATTATTTGAAAGAACTACCCAGAAAGTAAGTTTAACTCAATCCGGCTTCATTTTGATGAATCATGCCAAAGAAATCGTCCGGTTAAATGATACTGCTCGTAAAGAGATTACAGAAATAGATAATATCGTTCATGGAGAATTAAGTATTGGGTGTAGTTTTACAATTGGAGAGTATATCATGCCTGAGTTTCTAAAAAAATTCAAAGACATGTACCCTCTTATCCAGATTAAAGTAGATATTACCAATTCTAATAATATTATTTCTAATATTAAGGATCAACGTGTGGATGTTGGTTTGATAGAAACGCCGATAGATGACAGTGAAATCGTTATTGAATCGTTTTTAGAGGATGAATTAATTCTCATTGCTTCCCCGCTGTCTCTTCCATCTGAAAAACTTAGTATATCAATGAATGAATTGAAAGCGTTGCCGTTAATTGTGAGAGAAAAGGGGTCAGGGACAAGAGCTGTAGTAAATCAATATTTAAATCAGTTAAATGTAAAGGAAGAAGAATTGAATATTGTAATGGAGTTAGGAAGTACAGAGGCAATTAAAGCAGCGGTTGAAGCAAAATTAGGTGTCTCTATCACTTCCAAAAGTGCAATAAAGAAAGAACAGAAGCTTCATTTACTAACAGCTTATAAAATAAAGGAGGTATCCTTCTATCGATTTTTTTATACAGTTTACGGAAAAAACCAGGTTTTAAAATCTACTGCAGAATTGTTTATAGAAGAGTTATATAGGATGACCAAGAAAAAGGGGGAGCTTCGATTGTAATAACACTTTGCTAATCTAAAAAGTGTCTAAATAAATTCTTAAAAGAGATTCAAAAAGGGGGTGTTTGCAAAATTATGGTATCCAAAGAGGTTTATTCATTCGTTTTAATATAAAGCGTTATTAAGTTCGTTTAATTTTTAAATATAATGATACAAGGAGGAATTACGATGGCAAAGCAATCTTTAGATTTAAATCAGGTGACAAATCAAAAAATGAAGATGACACCGAGTGAAGCAATTGTTGAAACACTGGTAGCAGAAGGGATAAAAGAAGTTTATGGTATTGTTGGATCAGCCTTTATGGATATGCTCGACTTATTTCCAACAGCAGGAATTAGATTCCTACCAGTAAGACATGAACAAAGCGCAGCTCATATGGCCGATGCCTATACACGTGTTTCTGGTACTGCCGGAGTTATTATCGGTCAAAATGGACCAGGGATTACCAATATGGTGACCTCAGTAGCGGCTGCAAATCAGGCACATACACCAATGGTGATTATTTCACCATCAGCAGGTACACCAACAATTGGCTTGGATGGATTTCAGGAAGCTGATCAAGTATCTATTTTCCAAGCAATTACAAAAGAAACAGTAAGAGTTACGCATAAAAGCAGAGTTGCAGATTGTTTACGTACAGCTTTCCGGATAGCTTATGCAGAACGTGGTCCAGTCCTTTATGATATTCCGCGTGATTTATTCTATGGCGAACTTGAAGACCAAATTTTACAGCCTTATCAATACCGTGTGGATTCCCGGGGAAGTGGAGATCCTGTACTATTAGATAAAGCAGTAGACTTATTAAAGAATGCGAAATATCCAGTGATTATTTCTGGACGAGGTACAGTTGATTCCAATGGGATAGAAAGAGTTAAACAAATTGCTGAACATTTAACGATCCCTGCTGCTGTATCATATATGCATAATGATGCTTTCCCAGCAGAACATCCATTGGCTGTAGGTCCAATTGGATATATGGGATCTAAAGCAGCGATGCATACGCTTCAAAAAGCGGATGTGGTACTGGCCATAGGAACACGCTTGTCTGTATTTGGGACATTGCCTTGTTATGATATTGATTATTTCCCTAAAAATGCTAAAATTATTCAGGTTGATATTAATCCAAGAAATATTGCAAGAACACATCCAGTGGAAGTTGGAATTATTGGTGATGCAAATGCAGCAACAAAAGCATTATATGAAAAATTAGTGGAAGAGGTACCAAATACCGTAGAAAATCAAGCTAGATTAAAAGAAGTTGAAGAGGTGAAAGAAGAATGGGAGAAAGAATTGGTAGATTTGGCAATGAAGGATGGAAACCCTATTAATCCACGCCGTGCTTTATTGGAGTTGACCGAAGTACTACCAGAGAATACGATTATTTCAACAGATATTGGAAATGTTTCCTCTACAGCAAATGCTTATTTAAAGTTTAATCAAACGAGACGTCACATTGCTGCTTTAACATTTGGAAATACGGGCTTTGCATACCCGGCAGCGCTTGGGGCACAGCTGGCAGATCCTAATGCACCAGTTGTTGCAATTATTGGTGATGGTGCTTGGGGGATGAGCTTACATGAAGTTAGTACAGCGGTAGAGCAAAATATCCCTGTAGTAGCTTGCGTTTTTAATAATAAATCATGGGCAGCAGAGAAGAAAAATCAAGTGGATTATTATGATGATCGCTACGTTGGATCTGATATTGAAGCGCCGGAATTTGCAGAAGTAGCTAAGTCAATGGGAGCATCAGGATATACAGTTGAAAAAGCAGAGGAAATTGGCCCGGTTATAAAGGAAGCATTAGACTCGAAAAAACCAGCAGTTGTCAATATTTATGTTGACGGAACACAATTAGCACCTCCATTCCGGAGAGATGCACTGCAAATGCCAACCCGCTACCTTGATAAATATAAACATTTGGATTATGAGGTGTGGGGAAAGGAATAAACTAGCATCTAAAATTTACGTATCGGATATCCGATACGTAAATTTTAGATATATTAATAAAGTTGCATTAGAACCTGTTATGGATATGTTAGGTCAGATAGTTTTTTTTATCACGGAGAACCGCCCGTAAAACTCCCGCCACAAAATAAAGAGCGAAAATAAATTAATTTAGGCGGGAGATAACGGGCGCTAACTCCCTGAATCACTTAGGTTAATTCAGTAGGAGAATGAAGGAAGCAGACTAAGTTCGCGACGTCCTGGGACTGGGACTGGGACTGCGATTACTCGCCCCACCGAAGAGCTTTTGCGATTACTCGCCCCATCGTAAAGAGTTGTGCGTCGAAAAACTCCCACTGAATGAAGTTTCGTTTTATGACCAGCTCTTTCATAATCCGGCAGTCATTGAAACGGCAACAGTAACAAAATTGACAAGAAATTTGTTTATTATTGCTATTATTCCGCTTGTATCTTATTTATTTTTTTATCAAAAAAGGAAAGAATCGGGTCAAGATAACATCGAAAAGGATAAAGTACCGAAATGGTATACATTTATTCCGTTATTTGTAATTGGATTTTTGATTCTTTCTGTTATCCGTACCATTGGGGATGCAACTTTAGAAAGTTCGGGAGTTTCTTTTGGTATATTTACTGAAAACACATGGAAATCTATCTACACTAGTCTAAGTTCATTTGGAACGACATATCTGCTTGGTATTGCTATGGCAGGTGTTGGTTTATCAACTAACTTTAAAAATTTTAAAGGGATGGGACTGAAGCCGTTTTATATCGGGTTTATTGCAGCGTTGGCAGTTGGCGCTGTAAGTCTTATTTTTGTTTCCTTATTTGGAGGTTTTGTAAAAGTGTAATGATTCATCAAAATAATTTACAAGAGATAGTAACATTCTTTATAACAAATTACGAAATCACAAGTATTATCTTAGTTATAACATTGATTTATATAATGTTGGTAGAAGAGGCAATAACATACTTGAGATGATTTTCTTGCTTTCCTGTTATAAAATAAAGAAAGTAATTTATTTCAGGAGGTTTTATAGTGGACTGGTTTCAACGATTAAATGAATATTTCCCAGTGGAAGAAATGAAAGCAAAAGAACAAATAGAAGCTTTGTTGAAAGACAAATCGGACCATTATTATAAAGATGAAAGTGATTTGCATATTATGATGTATGCGGAGTATGCCGAATTTATTTTTATTGATTTCTTATGGGTTTCTGAGAAAGCCCGCGGAAAAGGGATAGGTAAAAAGCTGATTCAGCAGCTGAAAGATAAACGGAAGACGATTATTTTGGAAGTAGAGCCTGTTGATGAGAATAATGTAGATACGGAGAAACGTTTGCGTTTTTATTTTCGGGAAGGATTCAAGGTGTCAGGAAACATCTCTTACCAGTTTCAGGCATTGGTATCTCATTCAGAAATAGATCTGGATATCATGTACTGGGATGAACAAGAGAAAACAGACGAGCAATTATTAGATTATATGATAACCATTTATGAAGAAATTCATTCTTACAAGCAGAAAGAAATCTACGGATATGATCCAAAACCTGCAAGTGATGTAGTGAAGTTAAAAGTTTAATAAAAGAAATTTGAAAACAGGAGGATTTTGATGCAGGTTCAAGGAGTAAATCATCTTTTATTTTTCAGATTTTGACGGGCATAAGTTTGAATTACATACTGGAATGCTTCAAGACCGGATGGAGTATTATCAAAACGAAAAAAAGCATATGACTTATTATCCGTAAAATATAAAAATATGAAAGAATAAGTTGATGAAAAGAGTTCTCCGATATAAGGAAACTCTTTTTTTTGGTAAAAAGCAGGAATTAGAAAAATAAAGTGGAATTTAAAAACAAAAGGAGTTGATTCCAATGGTATATCCAGCTTCCACAAATTAAAAAATTTAAATATCATTGGGGGAGTTACGTTGAAGGCAGTATTAGCAATTGATATGCAGAAAGCACTGATTAATGAACAGTATGACCTGGGGCAACGTGTAAAAAATATGGAAACGGTGCTAGAGGATTTTTCAAATCAGAATTATCCTGTTTTCTTTATGCAACATACTAGCGAAAATAGAGAAGATCCGTTCTATATTGAGGGAAAGGGTGCAGAGGTTTATCCGCCTTTAAAAAAATATGCTACAGAAATAATTCAAAAAGAAACTCCCAGTGCCTTTTACCAAACAGATTTATTGGAAAAGTGTCAGGCATATAAAGTGGACGAGCTTATTATTATTGGCCTTAACACAGAATTTTGTTGTTTATTTACAGCAATTGCTGCATATGATAGAGGTTTCAAAGTTGTATTTATAGAGGATGCTACCGCTACCGTAAATAATGGAGAAGTATATGAGGTGTCAGAATTAGATATTCCAGATTTTATTGGAACTGTTTTGCATTGGTCAGGATCGATAGATGTGCTTGATATGGAAGAATATAAAGATTGGATTCAGATTTAATTCGTTTTAATTAAAGAAAAGCAGTAAAAAATTTCTTTATCACACCCACCTAAAGGCATATAAATAAATTCATTGGGCATAATAACTTTGATTAATTTTGGAAAGGGGTTTGTCTGATGAGCCAATTAACGCAAACGGAATTAGAGACATTGCGTAAAGTTATTGGAGAGCATGGGATGATTGTGAATAAGCTGGAGGCTTATGCTGAACAGGCACAAGATCCGGAGTTTAAATCTATTCTGCAATTTGATGCGCAAGATGCTCGCAATGCACAGCAACAATTAATGTCATTTTTACAATAGGAGGGTGATAAAAAATGTTTCAGGATAAAGAGATGGTAAATGATTATTTAAACGGTCTGAATGCAAGTCTGAAAGGTTATGCTGGTTATATTTCTGAATCAAATAATCCTGCATTGCGCCAAAAATTTGTGGAACTAAGAAACAAGGATGAAGCGCGTCAATTAAAAGTGTATCAATATGCATTGCAGCATGGTTATTACCAGCCTGGGCAGACAGCAAGTCCTCAAGAAATTCAACAAGTACAAACTGAATTATCCCAAGGTAGCTAATCACATAAGAGGTTAATATCAAAATGCTGGCGAAATTGCGAGCTGTATTTTGATATAAAAACGAGAAGTCTATTTATTTCATAGGCTTCTCGTTTTGCTTCATTATTTTTTTATCACGGAGAACCGACCGTAAAATTCCCGCCTCCAAATAGAGCGTAAAATAAATTTATTTAGGCGGGAGATCAGGTGAGCTAACTCCCTGAATCAATTAGGCTAACTCAGTTGGAAAAGAACAGCAGACTAAGTTCGCGACGTCCTGGGACTGGGACTGCGGTTACTCGTCCCACCGAAGAGCTTTTGCGGTTACTCGTCCCATCGTAAACAGTTGTGCGTTGAAAACTCCCACTGAGTGAAGCTTTCGTTTTATATCCAGCCTTTTCGATATGCTAAAAGCATCGCATTTGTCCGGTCATTTACGTTGAGCTTTCGTAAAACGGTTGTTACATGATTTTTCACCGTTTTATCGGAGATTTCTAAGTTTTTGGCGATAATTTCATTATTGTTTCCTCTGGATATTTCAAGTAAAACATCCCATTCCCGTTTGGTAAGAAGGCCCTCTGGACGGGACTGTAATGTAGAAGATAGAGTTAAAAACTCGTCGTGCAATTCCTTAGCTAGCTCGGGGTAAACATAAATGCATCCTTCATTAATGAAACGGATTCCTGATATGATTTCATTTAAACTCATATTTTTAACAAAGTATCCATCTATATCAAATTCATATAAGCGGATAATATCTTTCATATTCAAATTAGGCAGGATAATTGCAGTTTTAACGTCTTTTAACTGCTCCTGTTCAAGAATACGTGTGATATCGTTGTATTGATAAATTGGAATCATAATTAGATCTGGTATATTGGATGAACCAAGCTGAAAATCATCTAAATCTCGTAAAGATAGGATAGAAATATTCAAATTCGTTTTTTCTGATAGCGTAAATGCGTCAATAAAATTCAAAGTTGAGTTCGAAGTTGGTGTTATACTCAATATTATCATCTCCTGTCGTTTGAGTGAGTATTTTCGTGATGTCAATAAAAATGAATAATTATACGATCTTGAGTCTTGATTATAACTTACGGGTTTCGACAAAATGATTCGAAATTGTTTTTTATATAAGGATATGAATTTTTAAACTTGTTGATGATGAAATCCCATCTTCAAATATAGCATACGATTGTAGGAATTTAAATGTTGTAACCATTTCTTAATGAAAAATGATAATTATATCCTGGTTTAAAAAAGAAAAAGTACCTACATATGCATGAATATCCAAGTAATATACTATTTATAAAACGAAACCTAGTTCAAAGGATTCGTTTGTTAACCTGGTGAGACACATCCTTCATTTAATTTGAAATATGGTGACGTTTTTTCGTTTTCCCCTCGTCATCATTTGATTTTTATCTACATTTAATAAGGAGAAATTACAGACGCTTGTGCAGCTTTAAACTGCCGTCTAGATTAATGGAGTTACTAGTAAGACTGGATTTTGGAAAGATAAAAGTCCAAGGCATACTAGAGTCCGGAGGGACCAACACTCTTTCTAAAGTGAACTTTTGTATTGCTTTAACAGTATCATCTTCTACATATTCTAATATAGAATTATCAAATGAATATGCTTGTCCGCTAAAGTTATTAATCAAAACAGTAACCAATACATCTGACCGATGATTTCTTGCTTGCCATAAAGGGGTGAATGTAATTGATTTATCATCTAAATCGGATGGCACTATATTTTGAAATTTCTTCTCGATTTTTTGTCGGTCCGTATCGGGAAGGGCTTTATCCCATTTTGGCTCAAAAACAAGGTTCATAACAAATCCTCCTTATAGTACCTTGATTATATAAGATTCGAGCTCGGAAATAAATTTTTAGCGTTTCTTTTGAAAAAAAATATGATTCCTTATACACTTATGGTACGATGAATGAGGTAAATTACTAGTCCGTTACGAATTAAGGGAGGTTAAAACATGGAAGAAGAAAATTTAGAACAAGAACCGGTGAAGCCGGAAGATATTGCAGAAGTCGGTGAAACGATCAGTATTGTTCGTGGAGAATATAAAGGAAAGAAAGCAGAAGTGCTTATTATCCGTGAGAATTCTGTTATTGTCCGTATCGGAAATCATCCATCTACTGGAGAACCGATTAAAACAGTAGTTAACCATAAAAATTACAAGAGAAAATAGTTTCGATATAATGAATAGCTCTGGTATAGCAATTGTGCCAGAGCTTTTTATTTATTAAAAAAGAGGAGAGTTCAACATTTGTCGAACTCTCCCCTTGAAAATCCAGGTATTGATTCTTTCTTATTTGGAAACTGGTTTTTTCCATATACCAAGTATTAACGCTGAGATAACTGTACCAATAAGTAATGATAGTAAGAAGAACCACCATGCATTGCCTAAGAAAACAACGAAAATACCGCCATGTGGTGCTGGAATGGTACTATGGAAGAATTGAGTCAATCCTCCAGCAATTGCTGCACCGATAACAGACGAGGTAATTACACGCAATGGATCTGCCGCCGCAAATGGAATAGCACCTTCTGTAACAAAGGAGAGTCCCATAATATAATTGGCTGTTCCGGATTTGCGCTCATCTGCAGTGAATTTATTTTTAAAGATCGTTGTTGCCAGAGCGATGGCTAATGGAGGTACCATCCCGCCAATCATTGCTGCTGCCATAAATGCGCCCTCTCCTGTATCATTAAAGATACCGATCGAGAAAGTGTAAGCTGCTTTATTAAATGGTCCGCCCATATCGATAGCCATCATGCCGCCGAGAAGGATACCAAGCAGGACGATATTTCCTGTCCCAAGGCCTTCAAGGAAGTTGAGGATAAAACTATTAAGGGTTGAGAAAATCGGTCCGATCGCAAAGTACATTGCTACCCCGGTAGCGAGCAGTCCCAACACAGGGTATAATAAAATCGGTTTAAGACTTGCTAAAGATTGCGGTAGATTTTTTAATAAGTGTTTGATTAATACAATCAAGTAACCTGCTACAAAACCGCCGATAAGACCGCCGATAAAACCGGCGTCACTGTTATCTGCCATCATACCTGCTACAATACCAGGCATTAGTCCCGGCCTGTCACCAATACTCATGGCGATATAACCAGCAAGAATCGGAATTAAGAAGCTAAATGCTGTGTCTCCCACGCTGTTAAAGAAAAGGAAGACTTCTGATTCTTCTCCCAGTGCCCTTTCAAACAGGAAGGAGATAGCCAATAGTATTCCGCCGCCAATAACAAATGGTAGCATATGGGAAATCCCGTTCATTAAATCTTTATAAATCTTACCCCAAGCAGATTGTTTCTCATATTCTTCATCGTCCCCGGATTGTTCTCCTGAGGCATGATATATGGGTGCATCTTGATTAGATGCTTTTGTAATGAGCTCTTCTGCTTTTTTAATACCGTCTACAACCGGGCGCTCGACAACATGCTTACCATCAAATCGTGCCATTTCAACTTTTTTGCTGGCAGCAATGATAACGCCGGAAGCACGATTGATATCTTCATCTGTTAAATGATTTTTCGTGCCATCTGAGCCATTTGTCTCTACCTTAATATCTACATCCATTTCTTTTGCTTTTTTCTTCAGGGCATCCTCTGCCATGTAAGTATGTGCGATACCGGTAGGACATGCTGTAACAGCAACTACAAATGGTTTTTCATCACTGCTTGTTGACGGATCTGCTTCAGATGCATTTGTTTCATCCGTTTCTTCAGAATCTTCCGCCGTTGCCTCAAGAAAGAGCTGCTGTACTTCATCAGGAGTAGCCGCTTCTTTTAATTTTGCCACAAAACTTGGTTCCATTAATAACTTAGAAAGGGCTGCTAACGTTTGTAAATGTGTATCATTTCCACCTTCAGGAACAGCAATCATAAAGAAAAGATGAGCAGGCTGACCATCTAAGGAATCATAATCTACTCCATTTCTACTTTTTGCAAATAATACAGTAGGTTCTGTCACTGCTTTTGTTTTAGCGTGTGGCATCGCAATGCCATCGCCTAATCCGGTAGAGGATTGTTCTTCCCGGGCTAATATAGCTTGTTTAAAGGATGCTTGCTCCGTTAATACATTGTGTTTATAAAGGCTTGCAATCATTTCATCAATAACATCTTCTTTTGATGATGCTTGAAGATCTAAAAGCATCACATCTTTTTTCAATAAGTCGGTTACTTTCATCTCTTCATTTGTTTCTTCGTTTTTCTCCTCTTCCGGAGCTTCTTCTTTCGTTGCTTCAGCAAAAAGAGCTTGTACTTCATCTGGAGTACCTGCTTCCTTTAATTTACCAGTAAAATCTGGTTCCATTAAAAGGCGGGATAACGCTGCGATGGTTTGCAAGTGTGTATCATTTCCACCTTCAGGAACAGCGATCATAAAGAAGAGGTGGGCAGGTTGTCCATCTAAGGAATCATAATCAATTCCTGTTTTACTTTTAGCGAATAGGACAGTAGGTTCTTTCACTGCTGCTGTTTTGGCATGTGGCATTGCAATACCATCACCAAGACCGGTGGAGGACTGCTCTTCCCGGGCTAAAATAGCTTCTTTAAACGATGCTTGATCGGTTAATACATTGTGTTTATAAAGACTTGCAATCATTTCATCAATAACATCTTCTTTAGAAGAAGCTTGAAGGTCTAAGAGCATGACATCTTTTTTTAATAAATCAGTAACCTGCATGTTTCTCATCCTTTCTATCGTGAGATTAAATAGTTTCTATTTGAATTTGTGAGCGTAGATTTTCAATGGCCTCTGTGGTAGCTAAATCCTCAGAAAAAGCCGTTGCGCTGCCAGAGGCGACAGCTGTTTTAAACGATTCGACCGGGTCATTTGACTTTAAGAAGGAACTGATAAATCCTGCAACCATAGAGTCTCCTGCGCCGACAGAATTAATCAGCTTTCCTTCAGGTGCTTCTGCTCTGTAGTTTCCCCGATCCGTGATAAGCAATGCGCCATCTCCACCCATGGAAATAATAACGTGCTTAGCTCCTTTTTCTAAGAGTTTTTTTCCGTAAGTTATCACTTCTTCATTTGTTTTCAATTTCACATGAAATAATGCTTCAAGTTCGTGAATATTTGGCTTCACTAATAACGGCTTATAGCTTAAAGATGCTTCAAGCGCAGCTCCGGTTGTATCAATTGCAAACTCGGCACCTTGGCTTGTTGCTTTTTGAATGAGCTGTTCATAGAAATTATCAGGCAGAGATGGAGGCTTGCTTCCGGATAAAATGACTGTATCTCCTTCTTTCACCTCTTCTAACTGTTTCAGGAACCTGGTAACTTCTTCATCTGATAAAGCAGGGCCGCGTCCATTTATTTCTGTTTCCTGATCCGATTTAAGTTTGATATTGATGCGTGTATCTTCTTTGATATTTACAAAATTTGTACGAACGTCTAATTCGTTTAAAACATCTTCAATAAATTTACCTGTGAAGCCACCTACAAATCCAAGCGCTACAGAATCTGTTGAGAGTGCTTTTAATATTCTCGACACATTAATCCCTTTTCCGCCGGGGAGCTTATAGTCATTATCCATATAACTTAGCCCGCCTAACTCTATTTTATCGACAGGAACAATGTAATCGATCGATGGATTTAATGTGATGGTATAAATCATCTAATCTACCTCCAAAATTGTTGTGTGATTTAAATACGGTTGATGTATGGTGGATATTTTATTTGTAATAAACGTTACATCGGAAAAATCACATATCTTTGCAAAGCTGACTTTATTCCATTTACTATCATCTGCAAGAAAATAAGTGTCTGAAGCCCGTTCAATGGCTAATTGTTTCATCGATGCTTCCTCAGGATCTGGTGTTGTACAGCCATAGGTCATATCAATACTATCTACACCGAGAAAGGCTTTGGTGAATTGATAATTCATTAAAGAACGTTGACTAGGTGCGCCTACCATCGCTTTTGTAGAATGCTTTAATTTACCGCCTACGAGGTAAGCTTCAATTTGCCTGTCTGCAAGCATTGAAGCATGGGCAATACCGTTTGTAACAACGGTAATCGACGAATCTGTAAGAAATGGAATCATTTCCAGTGTAGTCGTACCTGCATCTAAATAAATGACATCATTCTCTTCTAAAAGTGAGACGGCATACCTCCCTATGTTCTTTTTTTGTTGACTGTTTTTGACTGTTTTTTCCTGATACGTTAATTCTGCTCCAAATGTAGCGTTTAATTTTGCTCCTCCATGTATTCGTAAGAGGAGGCCTTTTTCTTCCAAATACGCGAGATCCCTACGTATAGTGGATTCGGAGCAGTCAAGGCTCTCGATTAAATCAACAGACTTAACTACACCGCTTTCATTTAGGCGACGTAAAATAAATTGATGGCGTTCATCTGTTAGCATGATCTTCACCTCTTGATTTTATAATACCATTAAATTCATTCGGAAACAACCAAAATCGTTCACGGATTATTTGATGACTAAACATGCAGTAAAAATTATGATTGACTTGGATAAAAAATAGGTTTATTATGAGTAGCACTTTCTATTTAGAATTGAATAACATTTCCCACTAATTCAAAGAAAAGGAATGAAAGAAAAATTTTAGGAGGTAAAGAAAGTGAAAGAATCAACAAAGAAATACATAATTGATCGAATGTACAAAGCGTCACAAGGGTTGGCAAATGCCGTATTAGTGACACTTGGTATTGGATTGTTAATTGAAACAATCGGAACGTTTACAGGGTGGGAAGGTTTTCTATTAATTGGTAACGCTGCTCAACTGATGCTGGCTCCAGCGATTGGTGCTGGAATAGCTTATCAGCTTGGGGGAAATACATTGGTTATTTTTGGAGCGATGGCTTCCAGTACAGTTGGTGCGAATGCATTATCCATGACGAATGGAGAGTGGACGTTAATTACAGGACAACCGATTAGTGCAGTTCTGGCTGCGGTTATTGCTACATGGGTTGGGAAGCGTGTAACAGGGAAGACATCACTCGATATGATGGCAATTCCATTTTGTTCTATTTTTGTCGGTGGCGTTGCTGGAGTAGGTTTAGCTGCTGTAACAACACCTTTACTTGAGCGGATTAGTCAGATAATTGCTAACTCAACTACAGGCTCACCATTTGTTTCAGCTATCGTTATTTCATTAATTTGGAGCATCTTTTTAATGTCACCTGCATCCTCTGCAGCAATAGCCATTGCGTTGCAGCTTGATCCCGTATCAAGTGCTGCTGCTTTAATTGGTTGTACTGCTCAATTTGTAGGGTTTACAGCCATGTCGATAAGACAAAACAATTTAGGTGCGAACATTGCCCAGTTCTTCTTAACACCAAAAGTGCAGGTTCCGAACATTGTTAAGAATCCGCGCTTAGTTATCGGACCGTTCGCATCATCGATTATATGTGCACCAATAGCTATTTTAATATTTGATTTTGAAGTACCTTATGAACTTGCCGGTTTAGGGTTAAACTCCTTTATTGCACCTTTAAATATTTTAGCCAATCAAGGTATCAGCGTTTTAATAATGTATATTGTAGTTGGTGTCATCACACCGGCAATTATTTCCGTTATGACATATCAAGCGTTACGCATGAAAGGCTGGGCAAAAACAGGCGACTTGCATATGGAAGTGCAATAATAACTATATAAAAAATGTTAGTATGAATATTTGATTCTCAACTTTCGCGCCTAAGAATAAGCATATATATCTTGCTATTCTTAGTTATCGAAGGAACAATCAACTCTTGTTTCTATAGAAAGGAAGTTTCTTTTTAAGGTGCGAAAGTTGAGTTAAATTCAGAAAAATAATATATATTTGTATTTATTAAAAAGGACAGCATTTGCATGAAATGCTGTCCTTTACGTGATTAAAGTGCCTTCAATAATAAGCGTTTGAGCAGAGGGGTGAAATGCTCTGGCAGAGCACTCACATCTGGAACCATAATCCGTTCTTTCCCGTAGATATTTTGCATCATCGTGTCATCATTCTCTTCAATCTGTCCGTTTGCGAGAAACATTCCAACTACATCAATTTGATGCTTTCGAGCGTTGGCTACAGCTTGATACGTATCCACAATACCATTCTGATCATAGTCGGAAGCTGCCGGCTGTCCATCGGAAAAGACCAGCAGAAATTTATTTTTCTCATTTCGATTAATTAATTTTTTGGTAACATGACGGATGCTAAAACCATCTCGATTATCCTCTTGTGCTTCCAGCTGTATAATTTTAGCTCCTTGTTCTTTATACAGGGAATCTTCTAATGTTTGGATATATTGGAGATAGTTTGGCTGATAGTTTTCACTAACTTTATTTGCATCTTCCCAAAAACCGATAATTTCATGCGGGATGCGCAATTCTTTCAATACTTCATGAAACAAGGTTACTCCGCGTTTCGTTTCTTCCATCTTATTCTCCATTGAAGCGGAACAATCAATTAATAAGGTAAAAACAGCATCAAATTCCTTGGATTCTTGTTCTTTTTTATAAAATACACGTGGAGAATCTTCTAAAAAGACAGGGAGCAGTTTTTTAGAGAGCCGGCCAAACAATAAATTTGTCCGAGGTGCATCTTGTTTATGCTCCAACGTTAATTGAATGGTTTTAGCCAGTTTTCTTTTATAAGGATCAATTTCCTCCACAAACTCCCGGTACTGCAGCTCCTCATCTGTTGTAGGGACTTCTGCATATTCGGTAAACATTTGTGCATGTTCATTTTCTTTACCAAAGCTTGATCCGCTGCTGTTTTCAGAAGAACTTTCTTCTTTCGTTAACGTTTCTTTATCTGAATAATCATTTTGCTTACTTTGACCTGAAGCTCCCTGAATCGCAGCCATAGCCTGATCGCCATCCTCTGTTTCACGAGCTCCACTGCCAAGCATGGAGGTTTTGGTTCCTTGTTCTAATTCGAATTGCAGAAAATTTTGCTTGCGGTCATCATTTTTATTTTCCCGATGCCAGGTAGAGAAAGTCTCATCAAAGTATTCATTTTCTTCGTTTGTTTCTTCTTGTTGATCATCATTTACCAGTGGATCGGTGCGTGTTAATTCATCAAATAGTGTATTTTTTTCATACGCCTCCACGTGTCCGACTGGCAGAATAAAGTATTCATGAATCGAATCCGTGTAGCCTGCTTGTTGCATTTTCTGTACAATTTTTTTTGTTAAGGAAATATTATCACGTGTATGTCTTGTTTCAAAGACGCTGTATAAATACGGTTTTAAACGGTCCAGCATATCCAATTGTTTTTCTTTCACGCGGGGAAAGCTTGGATCTGGCTGGTTGGCAAATAGTTGTAAATAAACCATACAAAATATTTCATCTGTCGCATAACTGCGTGTAACATTAGACTGCAGCTGTGTGGTGAAATAATGGTGGAAATATTGTTGCCGATAAGCGAAATGTTGCTTTGTACCAGGTCGTTTTTTGCGAATGGCATCCTCTAAACGAATATCTTCTAATAAAGTCAATAGTTGTATAGCGAATCTGGGAAGCAGGGAATCTTGTATATCCTCTTTAAATTGCTGCAGGTTTTTTACATCTGTCTGATGCATCGTACCTAATGTTCGCAGGATAACATCTGATTTAGCTCCGGCTTCCTGTGTTTCTGAGGGGAGCCGGTCCCAAAAACGGCTGGCTGTTACTTTGTTTTCTACTACATCAATAAAGGAACCAAAGCTGGACTCGAATTGCAGCTGTTCATTTTTAGCTAAAACAGTCGTCAGATCCTGCAATTGCATAAATAAATGGGTGTCAACTTTTGTTTGGTGAAATCGATACATATCAAAGTTACTCCTTTTGGAACTTCCTCTTTAATTAAAATAATGTGTCTGCTAAATTCTCTACAAATGCTTTCTCACGATCTTCATCCAGTTTATCAACAATGCTCCGTAAAATAGCCCGTTTAGGCGGCAGGTACGTCGAGAGATCACAAGCATCCAGCAAGGCGCGGATGGAAGCAGCGTCTTCTGCTAACTTTCCTTGGCTAACTGCTGTAATGAGATCGTTAGATAACGTAACAAAACGCTCGATTAGCTGCTTATCTGCCAGGTTGGTGGTATCAGCTATTAATTGTTCCAATTGTTCTCCTTGAATATAAGGCACATCAATAACGATAAAGCGGTTTTTAAGTGCTTCGTTTAAAGGAACTGTTCCAATATAACCTTCGTTAATTGCTGCAATTACGCCAAAGCCTTCTACCGCTGTAACGATTTCGTTAGTGAAAGGATTGGTAATTGTCCGGCGGTAATCTAAAACACCATTAATCAATGGTAATGTTTCCGGCTTAGCCATATTAATTTCATCGATATAAAGAAAAGTTCCTTGTTTCATTGCATTAGTAACTGGCCCAGGGACAAATTGGATCGTTTGCTTCTCTTCTTCATAAGCAAGTGTTTTGAACCCCATTAAACTTTCAGCATCCAAGTCTACAGAACAGTTTACACTGTACATAGGACGCTCAAAAAGAGAGGAAAGTGTTTCTGCAAATTTTGTTTTTCCTGCTCCGGTCGGTCCTTTTAATAAAATGTTTTTGCCCATGCTTAAGGCAACAATCGCATCAATTAATAATTCTTCACTAGGAGGGAGGTATCCGCCGGAACGAATGAGCTCCTCACGATCTGTTGTTTGTTTTTTATTATTTTCCAGCAGCTCCTGAACTGCCTTTGGTAATTGAATTGCGGTCATGATTGTTTCTCCTTTCGAAATCAACGACAATGATTCCGTTTTTAGTAGTGTTTCTGAACATATAAGCTCCGATCATAATTGTATTACTAGTGCTGCAAAAATACAAAGAATGCGCAGTCGTTGCGATATTGATAAGCAATTGCTAAGATAAATATAACTATTACAAAAAGAAGGATACCATCGGTTATAAAGGAAAAATGGTGTCGGGCAGGAGGATATATGGCGAAACGGACAATGGCAATTCATTTAAATTTAAAGGATAAGTATGTCAAAGAAATTAAGGAAATTGCTCCAGATTGGGAGGTATATGTCGGAAAAGAGCTTTCTGATGACATTCTAAAAAAAGCAGAAATTCTTGTTAATTGGCAAAAAGATCAAGAGCGTACGTACTTGGAAAGCAGCAATCTAAAGTGGGTACAATCCTGGAGTGCAGGCGTTGACTCCTTAAATTTGGATAAAATTGTGGAAAAGGACATTAAACTGACAAGTGCTAATGGAGTACATAGCTATCCTATTTCCGAAACAATTTTTGCGTATATTTTGGGATTTACACGCTTAATTCATACGTATGTTAGACAGCAGCAAGAAAAGGTGTGGCATCATGCTGGCCTTCGGGGCGAAATTCATAACAAGACAATAGCAGTTCTTGGAGTTGGAAAAATAGGACAAGAAACAGCTAAAATCGCAAAAGCTTTTGGGATGAAGGTGCTTGGAGTCCGCCATTCCGGAAAAGCTGTCGATAACGTTGATGAAATGTACCAGCCTGACCAGTTAGACCAAGTGCTTCCGAAAAGTGATTATGTTGTTGTTACTTTACCATTAACAGAGGATACGCATCATCTGATAGGTGAGGAACAATTTAAGCAGATGAAAGAAGATGCTTTCTTTGTTAACATAGGCCGCGGTGCGATTGTTGACGAGAAAGCGTTAATCGAGGCGCTTCAGAATAATGAAATTGCTGGTGCTGGTCTGGATGTATTTGAAAATGAACCATTAGAAAATTCCAGTCCGCTTTGGGAAATGGAAAATGTTATTTTAACACCACATACTGCGGGAGCAACAGAGTTTTATAATCAGCGTGTTATTGAAGATATATTTATACCAAATTTAAAAAGTTATGTGAATGGAGAAACGCCATCGATCAATCTCTATCAACATGAACGCGGGTATTAATAGCTAGTGAAAGAATATCGATAAGGGTAAGGATGTAAGTGATGAAAAAGATATTTATTTTGCTTGCATTTCTGTTTCTTTTAACAGGATGCGGGCTGCTTGAATTTTTAGAAGGTGGAGAGCCTGCAGAAGATAGAGAATTGGTTACCGTTGAACGGGTGGTGGACGGCGATACGGTTATTGTTCATTTAGAAGATGGATCAAGAGAGCGCGTTCGCTTACTTTTAATTGATACACCAGAAAGTGTGAAGCCTGATTCAGAAGTGCAGCCATTTGGAGAAGAAGCAAGTGATTTTGCTAAAGAGCTGATGCCTGAAGGAGAGACGGTCGAATTAGAAAGAGGCAGTCCGGAAAGAGATGATTATGATCGAATGCTTGCTTATATCTGGGTAGACGATGAAAATGTTAATCAGCTATTAGTAGAAGAGGGCTATGCAAGAGTTGCTTTTGTGTATGAGCCTAATACAAAGTATTTAGAAGAGCTGGAGGAAGCGCAGGAAGAGGCGAGGGAAAAAGAGGACAATATTTGGTCTATTCCCGGATATGTAGAGAGCAGGTTTAATGAATATTAAAGCTTGAACAAGGAAAACGCGGCAATGTATGTCAAACACTGCCGCGTTTTTTAAAGGGGTAGATTTATGATAGCTTTTCCCATTCTGCTCTATCCATTCCATACAAGAACCACGGTGAATCTAATTCAAATGGATGATCGGCAGGCAGCTGATCGATTAAAGAAGCAGGGATATCAATCCATACGTGGACTTCTTCATCCGGGCATGCTATTTGCAATTCGTTTTGAGCTTTGGCAATGGTCTTCCATAGACCTGGACGCTGGAATAAGTCCTTATGTGGATAAATGGCGTGAAGATAGGTCTCTTTTTTTATATCCTTCTTTGTAATTAAAGGAGGCAGACCATCTTCTTGGAAAAAACGCCAGCTATTTATCTGTTCTTCTTGAAAAAGCCTCGGTGAGCTCGGGAAAGGATAGTAGCATTCGATTGGAAAGATCGTATTTACTTTCACGTGGTATGTATCCAATAATTCCTGTTTTTCTTCCAGGTGGGTAATTTCCGGCCAAACATTCTCTATGTCGGATAATCCATCAAGCATTTTCGCTGCGCACCCATAAAGTATGGCCTGTTTTTCTAAGCGGATGCTGCTCAATACATTTTGAGCCGGAATGTTATGTTTTTGTGTATTTGCGCCTACCCAGTCTAAATCTTCTGCTTGAAAAGCCTGGTCACGAATATATTCTGTGAGCTGCTTGGAATAGCCATTTCCTTGGTAACGGAGGTCGCTTCTCAATCTGCCGAGCATCGCATAGTGCGATGAAAAAAGAGAATAGCCAGCTGTACTGACCAATTGATTATCTATAAAAAGCCCAAAAAGTACATGATTTCCAGTACATAATTTATCAAAAATGCGTATAATATAATCATCTTCTATACCTGTATACATGTTCTCCATTAAATTTTTATCTGATGGTAATAATTGTCGGATAATTGGATTCATAAAATCACCTCAGGGTCCATTATAAAAAGAAGCATTTCGTTTCGTCTAGTAATTCCTTTTAAGAAAACACACAATATTTAAAACGCTTACAAAAATAATACCTTGAGACGTGAAACTTGAAAGAGTATAATGAAAGAAATGTTGAGATTTTAGGAGGGCTAAAATGGCTACAATTCATAAAGGAGAAACAAAATTTTATGTTGGGGAGGATATCCGAGATCCAGAAGCAGAAATTACTTTTGTACAATCAGGATCGAATCGTTTAGTTATAGATCATACGTATGTGGCAAAAGAACTCCGAGGCCAGGGGATTGCTCAACAGTTGCTGGAGCAGGCTGTTCAATATGCTAGAGAAAATGACAAGTATATTATCCCTTTATGTCCGTTTGCGAAAAAACAAATGCAGAAAACAGAAGCGTATCATGACGTCCTTCAAAAACAATATATATAAATGTATCTAACAATAGAAGAAACAGCGGCATATTTATCTATAGACGAAACGGTTGTACGAGCTTATGTATTACAAGGTAAGATTCGTGCCGTTTATGATGGGGAAAAATATTTAATTAATAAAGAACAATTTACAACATATTTTGAACAGGTTGAGAAGTATAGGAAGGTCATTCAAGCATACTTAGACGAGCCGATCCCGGAAGATATCGATGTGAAGGATGAAGATTGAATTCGATCCATAAGGTTAAATCTGCTGATAATTGTTTGAAGAAAATGAAATTCCATACGTGTAAAGAATAAAGGAGATTTTAAATGAAAAACAAAAAACGTCCCCGATCGAAAAAAACTGCTCCCTTTCTGACTTATGAGGTTACGGAAGCTCAGGAGCTAATTTCTTTTTTAAGAGAAGTTTTAGCGAATCGCAGCCGTAATTCTGTGAAATCAATTTTGACTAGAGGACAGGTCTCTGTAAACGATCGTATCCAAACACAGCATAATTACATGCTGGAAAAGGGACAAATTGTTAAAATATTAAAAAATAAAGAGGCTGTCAAACAAGAAGTCTTTATTGGCATGTCCATTGTTTATGAGGATGAAGATATTATTGTTATTGATAAGGAAGCAGGACTCCTTTCTATTGCAACAAAAGAAGAAAGACGGCAAACAGTATTTCATCAGTTAATGGATTATGTGAAACAAGATAATCCTATGGGCCGGATCTTTGTTGTTCACCGCTTGGATAAAGAAACCTCTGGTGTGATGGTTTTTGCAAAAAGCGAAGAAGTGAAACGTAAACTTCAGAACAATTGGAAAAACATTGTGAAAGAAAGAACCTATGTTGCTTTAGTAGAAGGTAGGGTTCAAAAAGAAAAGGGGTATATTGTTTCGTGGTTAAAAGAAAGCCCTACACATAAAATGTATTCCAGCCGTGTTAAAAATGATGGGCAGCGTGCAGCGACGCGTTACCGGGTTATTCAATCAAATCAACAATTTTCACTAGTAGAACTGGAGCTGGAGACCGGAAGAAAGAATCAGATTCGTGTCCATATGCAAGAACTGGGCCATCCAGTTGTAGGTGATAAAAAATACGGCGGTGGTCATCGGCGGATGATTGGCCGATTAGGCTTACATGCAAAAGCATTGGCACTTTATCATCCAAGCACTAATAAACTGATGTTTTTCCGTTCAGATGTTCCCAAGTCTTTTTATCATAAATCGAAATAATGTAAAAGCCATTATCCATTTGAGGTTAATGGCTTTTACTATATTGGAAAGCAAAAAGCTGATAGAAATATCGTTAAATCGGAGCTTTCTCCAATTTTCTCCCTCCACGCCCCACGGTTGTTTCTGCCTGCTGCAAAGAACGGTAAATGGCTTCTTCAATCACTTCAGCAACAGCTTGGAAAAATTGATTCATTATCGGATGATCGTCCCGGATCATTGTCATTGATTCGATTACTTGATTGGAATGATGATTGATTTTTGCAGCTGTAGAGAAAGCGATAGCAATATCGCCGCTACCATTATCTATTGTGCTGCCTGTTCTCCCAAGCCCAACCGCACAGCGTTTTGCAAGCCTTTTAAGCTGACGATCCGAAAAAGGAGCATCTGTAGCTAGGACCATCATAATCGACCCGTCAGGTGTATCCGGATTTTCTATCGTATTGGCAGTAAATAGTGCCTGCTCCCGTGTGCCAAAGTTACTTACAACGAGTGCCCCAAGCGTATATTTTTTGTTTTCAGCAGAGATGAGTCTGGAAGAAGTCCCGACGCCGCCTTTGTAGCCAAGACATTGCATCCCGGTACCAGCGCCAACCGCTCCCTCAAGGCTGCTTTCGGTGGCTGCATTTTGAATGGCGGTTATAGCGTGCTCCGGCTTTACTGCTTGCAGACGTATACTATTTAAATAACCATCATTGCATTCTCCGACGACTAAATTAATCGTTCCCGCTGTATCACCGATTTCCGCTGTTTCATTAAGCATATACGCTAAGGTTCCCTGCATAACAGCTCCCACACTTAGTGTATTTGTCAGCATAATGGGAGATTCTAAAACACCCAGCTCATCTATTTGCATTAATCCTGTTGTTTTCCCAAAGCCATTAATGACGGCGTTTCCTGCGACGACCTTCTTTCTGAATAGATTTTCGGAATGAGGCAAAATAGCTGTAACTCCAGTACAAATTGTATCTTTTTCATTGACATGCTTATATAACGTCACATGACCTACATGAACGTCAGGGACATCGGTAATACAATTTTTTATTCCTTTTGGTAATGTCATACACTTCAAAACCTTTCAATTTTATTTAAATTATAACAAATTGTATATCCATTGTATGGGATTGGCGGTATCGGAGAAATTAATACAGAGGTGATTATATGGGGAGAAATAAAATCAACATTTTTATAAGTAGTTTGCTTCTATTTTTTCTGACGATACATTCTGTTTATGCAGAAGATGTGCAAGAAGGTGTAGAGATTGGTGATAAGGCCCCGGATTTTATGTTGGAGACACTCGATGGGGAAACGGTGCAGTTGTCCGACTTTAAAGGGGAGCGTGTCATGATAAATTTCTGGGCGACCTGGTGTCCGCCTTGCAAGCAAGAGATGCCGGATATGGAACGATTTTATCAGGAGCATGATCCGGTAATTCTGTCTGTAAATTTAACGGATGGAGAGATAAATACAGCGGATGTGGAGCAATTTATTCAGGAACTTGACCTGACTTTCCCTGTGTTATTAGATAAGGAAGGTGAAGTCAGTAATTTATATCGCATTCAGCCCATTCCAATGACGTATATGGTTGATGCAGAAGGAATTATTCAATTTAAATCATTTGGCGCATTAAGCTATAAGCAGATGGTGAAGCAATTTGAGCAGATGGAGGATGAATAATTTATAAAGAATCTAAAAAAACAAGCATGAAAACCTTTGCCGATAAGGGGGCATGCTTGTTTTTTATACGGACGTGACTAAATGAACGGCTTCTTTAAGTAAATATAATGAATTTAGATAGAAAAATGCCTGCGTATGCGATAAAATATACGTTAGGTGTTTTTTTATCATGGAGAATCGGTCATAAAAATCCCGCTGGATGAAGTTTTGTTTTATAGCATTAAATCAAAATACATAGATAAATTAAACTGGAGGAGGCGTTATAATGAAATTACTGCTTGGTCAGTTTGTGGTTATTTTAATTGTGTGGCTGGGTTTACTTACTTTTTTTCAAGATATGAATCAAGCAAGTCAGCTTATCTTCTACTTAGTTACTTCATGGCTATTATTACTTATCGTTTTAATGATTAAGACATGGATTAAGGAAAAGAAAGGTACAAATAAATCATAATCCATATTTTTATAAGGAAGTGATGCGTTATGTTACGTATTGAAAATCTCAGCAAATCTTATGGAGATAAAAATCTATTTACAAATATAAATGTTGCCATTGGTGATTTTGAACGAATTGGCTTAATTGGCGTAAATGGAACCGGGAAATCGAGCTTTTTAAAAGTCATTGCAGGAATAGATGAGCCGGATCAAGGAGAATTAAAACACGCAAAGGACTATCAGATTGAGTTCATTGCTCAGGAAATGGATCTTTATGAAGATTTAACAGTGATTGAGCAGATTTACTATGGTGAGTCAGAGCAAATGAAATTAATGCGTGCCTATGAACAAGCATTACTCAATCTGGAAAAAGATCCGGAAAAAGAGTCTTTTCAGCAGCAGTTATTCCAACTGCAGCAAAGGATGGATCAGGCAGAGGCTTGGGAAGCGAACGCCAATGCAAAAACAATCTTAACAAAGCTTGGGATAACTGCATTTGATAAAAAGGTTCATGAATTATCTGGAGGTCAACGGAAAAGGGTCGCTATTGCTAAAGCGCTGATACAGCCTGCTGATCTGCTTATTTTAGATGAGCCTACCAACCATCTGGATCATGAAACGATAGAATGGCTGGAAAAATATTTGCAAAACTATCGCGGTTCGATTCTTTTAGTAACCCATGATAGATATTTCCTGAATCGGGTAACCAACCGTATTTTTGAACTGGAGAAAGGAAACCTCTATGTTTATGAAGGAAATTATGAACTGTTTTTAGAGAAAAAAGCAGAACGGGAAGCACAGGAAATAAGTGATGAACAAAAGCATCGTAATGCATTAAAACGTGAGCTTGCCTGGCTGAAACGTGGAGCAAAAGCGAGGTCGACGAAGCAGAGAGCCCGGGTGGAACGCGTAGAAGAAATGAAGGAAAAGAAATTTGATACGAAAAAAGAAAATCTTGCTATTCAAGCTGGATCAAAACGGTTAGGAAATGATGTTATTGAGCTGGAAGAAATCTCAAAATCCTTTGATCAGCAAACCCTTATTCATGATTTCTCTTATCAAATTATTCCAGGTGATCGAATCGGGATTATTGGACCTAATGGTACAGGGAAAACAACGCTGCTTAATATAATGGCTGAACGTATTTTTCCTGATAAAGGAAATGTGAAATTAGGAGAAACTGTTCAAGTAGGCTATTATACACAGGATGATGAGGATCTGGATGGAAATTTACGTATTATTGAGTATATCAAAGAAGTAGCAGAAATCATGCATACTGCAGATGGACAAGTGATAACGGCAGAGCAGCTGCTGGAGCAGTTTTTATTTCCGAGATCGCAGCAATGGTCTTATATCCGAACCTTATCCGGCGGTGAGAAACGTCGCCTTTATTTACTCAAAGTATTGATGCACGAGCCGAATGTTTTGTTTTTAGATGAACCGACGAACGATTTAGATACACAGACGTTATCTGTTTTAGAAGAATATCTGGATTCATTTCCTGGCGTCTTTGTTACAGTTTCGCATGATCGTTATTTCTTAGATCGAATTGTTGATAAACTTTTTGTATTTAAAGGAGAAGGGGAGGTTTCTATTTATTATGGAAACTATAGCGAATTTCTAGAAAACAATACGATTCCAAAACAAGCAAAAACAGCAACTGCAAAAGAGTCGAAACGGGAGGCTTCCGTTAAAACGAAAAAGAAATTATCTTACATGGAACAGCGTGAATGGGAAACAATAGAGGATGAAATTACACAGCTTGAAACAAGGCTAGTAGAGATTGAACAGGAAATTGCAGAAGCAGGAAGTGATATTGGTAAGGTTCAGCCTTTATTTACAGAACAGCAAGAAGTAGAAGATAAATTAGAAGAAAAGATGGAGCGCTGGGAAGAATTATCATTGTTAAAAGAAAGCTTTGAATCTGGAAAATAAACTGCTGCAATATAATTTTGAAGTTATACAAAAAAACTGGGTAGCGTTCGAAGGTTTGGCGTGTTATACTTACGTTGGAAAATCACCAGATAGGTTCAAGAAAGTCTAGTGTGAAGGCGCTCACTGCACTTGTGACTAGATAAAGCTTCTTTTTGCGCCAGGCGCATAACAGTATTAGTCCCTGCTCCTCAATTAAAAAAGTCTTATCTCTTCAAAATGGGAAAGAAAGCTTTTATATGTTTCATTTTTACGAGTATAAGGGAATATAGAGAAGAAGAGCGTACCTTATTTTGGGATTGATGAATCAAGGAGGTTATTAAATGAAGCTTTTTCAAGTAAGAAAAGGACAGTTTGTATTTTACGAAAATGAATTGCATAAGGTATATTCTGTGAAGCCAATGTTTAAAAAATCTGTTCATATGTATCGATTAAAAGATATGAAGCAAGTATTAACAACAGCAAGAGAAATTAATTTTTATCGCCCGAAACATAATGATACATTTATTTTTTACGGTAAACGATATACGATCGACCAATATGCAAAACCAAAAGCTGGTGATTATATTTTAATTGTGAAACCTACTCCAGATTTCTTAGATCATTATTCATTGAATGAAATTGAGAAGGTAGAACGAGTAGAAGATGGAAATGTAATTACAACACGCGATAATGGTGTAAAACATAGTGAATATGTGGTAATGGTACCAGGGAAATCAGAAGCAAGCCAAGAAATTGCTTATTTTGACAAGTCTCTTGTACCTGAAGAGAAACAACTTCAAGATGAATCGATTTCTTATTTAGCAGAAAATGATGATGCATTGCAACCAGCTGTTGGTGATATTTATTTGGATATTCATAACAATACCCGTGCGATGATTGTGGCTATGACGGATGATGAGATTGTATTTGGCCATGGAGTCCGAGTGCATGTAGCTGAATTATTAGACGAAACAAGATATGAGTTAGTGTATCAATTTGAAGATCATTAAAGCCTAAGTAAGAAGTACCCTTACAGATTAAGAATGCTCCATCCTGGGGGTACTTACTTGCTCTGCTGAAAATTTTTTGCGTCGAAAAACGTTGTAATTGACTCCTGCCTCAAACAGAGCAGGTGGAGCTTCCTTTTTATCTTAGGATATTTACGTGTCAGTCCTTCGTTTTTGGCGGTTAAATCTTAACGCAGCTATCTTTTAAAAAGGTTTATAAAGGTGAAAATTATATTTTTATCACGGAGAACCGCTTGTAAAACTCCGGCCTCAAAATAAAGAGCGAAAATAAATTTATTTAGGCGGGAGATAACGGGCGCTACCTCCCTGAATCACTAAGGCTAATTCAGTGGGAGAATGAAGGAAGCAGACTAAGTTTGCGACGTCCTGGGACTGGGACTGCGATTACTCGCCCCACCGAAGAGCTTTTGCGGTTACTCGTCCCATCGTAAAGAGTTGTGCGTCGAAAAACTCCCACTGAATGAAGTTTCGTTTTATGAAAAAAGAGCCGGCTTATGTTAATTTAAAGCCGGCTCTTTTCTCATTCATTTATTTTTTTCCATTGTTCCCTTGCTTTATACCCCAGAATATTGACAGCATCCTTCGATCCTGAATAAATAGGATTATAGCCAAGTTCTAAGTCTGTTAAGTCATCAACCGTCAGTTTTCCTTTAATTGCTGTTGCTAACACTGCCATTCGCTTATCTGCGCCTTTTGCACCAATAACACTTCCACCTAATAATCGTCCGGAATTCGGATCAAATACAATTTTCATCCAAAGCTTTTCTGATCCAGGATAGTATCCAGCATGAGAGTAACCGCTCGACATTACTGCTTCAAATGGAATATTTAGTTCATCTAAAGCGCTGCTATTTTGCCCTGTAATTGCAACGGTTAAATCAAATAGTCGGAAAATAGAAGAACCTAAAATACCGTCACGCTGAATTTTCTCTCCATTTAAATGGGAGGCAATTACAAATGCCTGTCGATGTGCTGGCCAGGCTAATGCTACGTGCGCGGTTTTTTTGGTGATAAAATCAACTTCCTCCACAGCATCTCCCAACGCATATATAGCAGGATCGTTTGTCTGCATCACTTCATTCACTTTAATGGCTCCAGTTTCCCCTAATTCCAGACCGGCATTTTCTGCCAGCTCAATATTTGGAGTAATACCAATAGCCATAAGTGTCATATCTGCCTGAATCGTTTTACCGCTTTGAAGGTGCAGGGTAGTACCATTATTAGAATAGGTTTCTAATTTATCGTTTAAATAAAGATCTACCCCTTTTTCTTTTATATGTGCGTCTACATGGCTCGCCATATCTGGATCTAATCGTTTCATCACATGCGCTGAATGGTCAACTAGCGAGCAATGAATGCCTCTTTTATGCAGATTCTCAAGCATTTCCAACCCAATAAATCCGCCACCGATAATGGCAGCTGTTTTTGGATGTTCATCTGAAATAAATGTTTCGATCTGATCCATATCCTCGATGGTCCGCAGCGTAAACGTATTGGAAGATATACCAATTAAGTCTGGCTTAATAGCGCGTGCCCCTGGGGAAAGAATTAATGTATCATAGTCTATTTCATAAGGTTTATTATTTTTTTCAAAGAAAACGGTTTTCTTTTCCCGTTCAATATGAGTAACTTCTGCATACGTTTCAATAGAAATATTGTATTTTTCTGCAAAGTCATTTTCGGAATAAATCACCCGCTT
This sequence comes from Oceanobacillus jeddahensis, assembly GCF_000750635.1. GTDB lineage: Bacteria > Bacillota > Bacilli > Bacillales > Amphibacillaceae > Oceanobacillus > Oceanobacillus jeddahense. Next base: position 55,104 of record NZ_CCDM010000007.1, on the reverse strand, counting down.
TCGATCTGTAATCTCTCCGCCTAAATAATAGGGCATTCCGCAATTGGCAAAGGAAATATAACCATAGCGTTCAATAATATGAATTTCTGAATCAGGATCATTCCTCCGTATTTGTGCAGCAACGGTAGCTCCACCGCCGACACCTCCGACAATAACAATTTTATTTACCATAATAGAATGGCTCCTTTCCAAATGACTGATTGAAATAAAACAGGTTCATTAATATAATAGTTCCCGTTATTGCCCTATTTAAAAACTGGCAACTCCAGGGTTTAAATTTGAAATACTATTAAGTCAATTTTCGCATCTAAGAATAAACATATATATCTTGCTATTTAGTTAGATATCCGGCCGTTTGGGAATTGGTGATTGTGCATAGCTCCCGCTCCGGCCAACCACTCCGCTTTCCGACGTACAAATGTTTTCGATGGGGCGAGTAATCGCAGTCCCAGGAGTCACGGTTTAGCCTGCAAACCACTTGTCTGCGTGGTTGGCCTCCGCTGTGCTGGGATTCTACAGCGAATGAAAGAAATAACATCCTGTTGGGGTGGACAAAATAGTATCTCCATCGCTTGATGATACGATTATTCTGTTATTACAAATGGTTGGTTTAGCAGTTTGAATCAAAACAGCATGGATAGTTAACATCAGGAATAACTTTCATGTACAAAAAGAAATCATTGCTGAACATTTTTACCATGCACTACAAAAAATCTCTCCACCAAAAGCAGAGAGATTTTTTATTAATATTATAATAGAACACCGAGCGAGTAAAGGAAAACAATCACGATGGTAACTGTAGCAACCCATCGTAATATTTGATACCAGACTTGAAATAAACCTTTACTAAAGTGGTTCCCCGCATGAAATTCTTGTTCAACTAATGTACGATTCATTTTAAATCCGACAAATAAAGCGATAAACAAACAGCCGACAGGAAGCATAATGTTGCTGACTAAGAAATCACTTGCGTCAAATGCAGTCTTTCCAAAAATATGAAAGTCAGCAAGAACATTGGATGATAAAGCAGCCGGTATCCCGAAGATAAACACAGCAAGTCCGGCAACCCAGGCAATTTGTTTTCGGGATGCTTTTACTTTTTCATTTATGGAAGAAGTAATAATCTCCAGCATACTGAAGGAAGAAGTTAAAATCGCAAACAAGAATAAAAACAGAAACAGGCTCAGGAACAATTCACCAAATGGCATTTGTGAAAATGCTTCAGGAAGAACAACAAATAATAGTCCTGGTCCTTCTGTCGGTTCCAGTCCAAATGCGAATACAATTGGAAAAATCGCTAATCCGGCAAGCAAAGATACGAAAATATTCATAATAGAAACAGAAGCCGCTGAGGTGGTTAAACTGACATTCTTAGCGAGATAAGAACTATAGGTAACCATGACGGATATACCGACAGCAAGCGAGAAAAATGCCTGCCCTAATGCATATAAAATATTTTCCCTATTTAACTGTGAGAAGTCCGGCTGCAAGAAGAATCGTACTCCTTCCATAGCACCTTCAAAGGTTAAGGAACGTACCACGATGATAAGGAAAAAGATAAATAGTAAAGGCATTAAAATTTTACTATATTTTTCGATCCCATTTTGAATTCCGTTTGAGATAACAAAGGAATTTAATAATACAAAGGCAGCAAGACCAGCAACGGTAAGAAGTGGACTGCCGGTAATCGTATCAAATAAAGCTCCATAATCTGCGCCGTTTTTTATTACCATGCCAGGAATAGACATGAGGCTGTAAATCAATACCCAGCCGCCGACAACACTATAAAAGGACATTAAAATAAAAGCTCCAACAACACCCCAATGTCCGATGAAAGAAAAAATGCTCTTTTTCGGTGCCAGTTTTTGATAGGCGGTGACGGCCTCCTTCTGAGCTCCCCGCCCGATAACAAATTCAGCAATCAGCAGCGGCAGTCCAATTAGTAGGGTAAATAAAACAAAAATAAAGAAAAATGCCCCGCCGCCATTCATTCCGGTCATATAAGGGAATTTCCAAATAGCGCCCAGACCAACTGCAGCACCGGCAGAGGATAAGATAAACCCTAGTTTTGTCGCCCATTGTTCCGTTTTCTTTTCCATATTCGTAAAATCCTTCCTAATAAAAAATCAATGTCCAGTATATCACAAAATGTCAGGACATTCAGTGGCTTCCCATTCTTTTTAAGTAATAAAGGTTTCCATTTTCTGAAAATGAATGAAAGATATTTTCTTTAAAAATAGTTGGAAACCTATTTATGTTTCCATTATACTAGAATTAGAAATAATTGAAAAATTAGGATTGAAATGAAATGTTTAAGGAAGTTTCACTTTATCACGGAGAACCGCCCGTAAAACTCCCGTCTGAAAATAAATTTATTTAGGCGGGAGATAACGGGCGCTAACTCCCTGAATCACTCAGGCTAATTCAGTGGGAGAATTAAGGAAGCAGACTAAGTTCGCGACGTCCTGTCGCAACGTCTGCACTAGCACATCCTGTGCGTCGAAAAACTCCCACTGAATGAAGTTTCGTTTTATTTCAAGTATAAGGAGGAATTAAAATGATAACGCTTACAAATGAAGAAGAAAACCTAAAAAACTTTATTAATGGGGAATGGATAGAGGTAACAAATAAGGAAAAGGTTTATAACCCGGCCAATGGGGAAGTGCTTGTAAATGTTCCTAATTCCGATACTACAGCGATTCACCAAGCTGCAGAATCTGCTTTTCTCGCTCAGAAAGAGTGGGCGTCTGTACCCGCACCTCAACGTGCGGAATTATTGTATAAAGTCGGGAATATCATGAAAGAACGTAAAGAAAGATTATCTCAGTTATTAACATTAGAAAATGGCAAAGTCATCGAAGAAGCACGGGGAGAAGTTCAAGAAGGAATTGATATGGCTTTTTATATGGCGGGGGAGGGGAGGAGATTATTTGGACAGACGACACCATCTGAATTAAAAGATAAATTTGCGATGAGTCAAAGGTGTCCTGTTGGCGTTGTTGGAATAATTACTCCATGGAATTTTCCCATTGCTATTGCTACATGGAAGTCATTTCCTGCTATTGTTGCCGGGAATGCCGTTATTTGGAAGCCTTCATCAGAAACACCGCTTATGGCTAATGAATTAGCAAAGATTTTTAAGGAAGCAGGTTTACCAAAAGGAGTTCTCCAGGTTGTCTATGGCTCAGGCGCCACCATCGGGCAGGCAATGATTGATCATGAAGCAATTCGTGTGATCTCTTTTACCGGCTCCAATGAAACTGGCAGGAAAGTAGCGATGGAATGTGGGAAACAATTAAAAAAGGTTTCCCTTGAAATGGGTGGAAAGAATGCTGTAATTGTGATGGAGGACGCTGATATTGATTTAGCAGTAGAAGGGATTCTTTGGAGTGCGTTCGGAACAAGCGGACAACGCTGTACAGCCTGCAGCCGCGTCATTGTCCATAAGGACGTCCGGGATGTATTGGAACAGCGTTTATTAGAGGCGATGAAGGATTTAACAATAGGAGATGGGCTTGATTCAAAGAATAAAGTCGGCCCGATTATTAATCAAGCAGGATTAGATAAAATTTTAAAATATATGGAAATCGGAAAAAATGAAGGAGCGAAGTTAGTTGCTGGTGGCAAACAGGTCACAATAGATAATTATGAGAAAGGTTTTTATTTTGCGCCAACTTTGTTTACCGATGTTACCATCGATATGCGAATTGCTCAAGAAGAGATTTTTGGTCCAGTCGTTTCGTTAATTGAGGTAAAGGATTTTGAAGAAGCGATTGCGGCAAATAATAAAGTAAAATATGGTTTATCCAGCTCGATTTTTACACAGGATGTGAATCGTGTTTTTCAAGCACAACGCGATTTGGATACAGGTATTGTTTATGTTAATGCTGGAACAACAGGTGCAGAAATTCATTTACCTTTTGGAGGAACAAAGGGTACAGGAAATGGACATCGCGATTCTGGCGTACAGGCGCTGGATGTTTTCACAGAATGGAAAGCAGTTTATGTAGACTACAGCGGTAGGTTGCAGCGTGCCCAAATTGATACAGATGCATAAACTATCTTTGTAAGTGTCTTTAAAAAGTAGTAAGCGACAAGGGGGAATTATCATGAAAATAGGTGTACTGGGAACTGGTCTCATGGGAAAAGAAGTGGCAAGAGACTTAGCAAATAGTGAGGGCATCAAAGAGGTTGGTCTTGCAGATATTGATTTACAACGTGCACAGGATATTTGTTATCAATTACAGTCTCCATTGATGACAGCATACGAAGTAAATGCGCAGAATGAAGATGAGCTTGCTGCATTTATGAGCCGTTTTGATGTTGTTGTAAATGCACTATTTTATACTTTTAATGAAACAGTTGCGAAAACAGGTATCAAAGTAGGTACTTCTGTCGTTGATTTGGGTGGCCATATAGATCATATTACAGATAAAGTGTTGGATTTAGAAGGAGATGCGAGAGCTGCAGGTGTCACAGTAATTCCTGATTTAGGTGTAGCACCTGGTATGATTAATATATTATCCGGATATGGTGTCAGTAAATTAGAAAAAGCAACATCGATTCAATTGCTTGTGGGAGGTATTCCTGTTCATCCAGAAGCCCCTTTAAAATATAATCATGTATTTTCAATGGAAGGTGTATTAGACCACTATACAGATCCATCAGAAATTATACGTGATCATAAATTAATTACTGTACCATCTTTATCCGAAATTGAATCAATTGAATTTGATGATTTTGGAAAATTAGAAGCATTTCATACATCAGGTGGAACATCAACGCTGACAAAGTCCTTTCCATATTTAGAGACATTAGAGTATAAAACCATACGCTATCCGGGGCATGCTGAGAAATTCAAGCTATTAGTAGATTTGAATCTGACAAAGAATCACTATGATGTGGTTGTAGATGGCGTAAAAATCAGTCCGCGGAAAGTTTTATTGAAAGTGCTTGATCCTATTGTTGAACTAAAGGATAAAGAAGATGCGGTGTTATTACGTGCCGTCATTAAGGGTTATAACAAGAGGGTAGAAACGGCGTTCACTTATGAAATGGTCACATATAAAGATAAGCAGACAGGGGTTACAGCGATGGCCAGAGCTACAGCAAATACAATCTCTATCGCTGCTCAAATGATTGCAGGAGGAACGGTCACCAAAAAAGGGGTATATCCGCCTGAAAAAATTATCCCTGGAGAAGTTTATATCAAAGAAATGGCAAAAAGAGGAGTAATCATTAAAGAAAAAATATCGATGGAAAGTCATTCCGCTGTTTTTTGAGAAACGATTGTAAAAAGCAATACTATTAAATTGCACAACAAATAAGCTTCCTTTTTATGGTTTTTTAAAAATATAGGAAGATGGTTCTTTTAAAATTTAATTATTGACCGTTTGTTTTGAGAATGGGACTTAGAAAGAGGTCAAGTGAGCTCAATGCTTGATCTCTTTCTAAATTCTCTGGAAAAAACAACGTTTATTGCAGTGTAACTGGCAGTAAGACTCCCATTTAAAAAAAAATGAAGGAGGTTTTACTTTATTTTGCCGCTTTTTGCAGTTTATGGATCATTTTTAATGCACGTCCGGTTCCGATTGCTACAGATTCTAACGGATTTGGAGCAATATGAACAGGAACACTCAGCTCCTCAGCAAGCCACTCCTGCATTCCGTTTAATTGAGAACCTCCACCTGTAAGCACAACACCATTATCTACAATGTCCCCGCTTAGTTCTGGCGGGCATTCTTCTAATGTAGCACGAATAGTTTCTAAAATTTGCTCTAAAGATTCCTTTAGAGAAGCATAAATTTCAGTAGAAGTAACTTCAATGGTTTTAGGAAGGCCGGTAACCATATCACGGCCGCGGATTTCCATTGTTTCTTCTTTATGGTTTGGATGTGCATAACCAATTTCCATTTTAATATTTTCAGCCGTACGTTCACCAATTAAAATATTATACTGCTTACGGATATGCTGAATAATTTCTTCATCCATTTTATCTCCAGCCGTACGTACAGAATTGCAGGATACGATACCGCCGAAGGAAATAATACCAACCTCAGAAGTTCCGCCACCGATATCTACAATAACATTTGCATAGGGTTCATCCACAGGAAGGTCCGCACCGATTGCTGCTGCAACAGGCTCTTCAATTAAATGAACCTGCTTTGCACCATAGCTGGATACTGCGTTATGAATAGCTCTTCTTTCAACACTTGTGCTGCCTGACGGAGTACATACAATAACATTTGGTTTGCGCATAGACATACCTAAGGTTTTGCTTACCTTTTTAAGTAATTCTTTTAATAATTGAGCAGTAACATCATAATCTGCAATAACACCATCTTTTAAAGGACGAATCGGGATGATGTTTTTTGGAGTCTTCCCAACCATTTCTTTTGCTTCCGATCCTACAGCCATCACTTGTTTTGTGTTTACATCAATTGCTACCACGCATGGTTCATTTAAAACGATCCCTTTTGATTTTGAATATACTAAAATATTTGCAGTTCCTAAATCAATTCCAATTTCAGCGCTTGAAAACATATATAAAATCCTCCATATAAATACTTTTTATTTTTGATTGTAGACAGAAAAGACAAAATACGACACTTTTCCGTATTAGAGTATATTCGACAAAACCATTCAAAATGAAGGAAATCAATCATTTGAATGACCTTATTAAATATGCACTTTTTATTTTTCATAAACGTATATCATTTGAACGGTTAAATTACATTCTTTTGTTCTTTACAATCATAACATAATTATTTCAGTTCCTTAGAATACTATTCTATCAAATAATTGCTTTTTTGGGGGTAATGAATTCCCTTTATTATATAGAAAGAACTAGTCTATAAAATAAAACATAAGCAGAATGAAATCAAGTAACATTTTCGTTACAATATTGCTTATGATGTAACATTAGACCTCCTGTAGAAACTTGTCAATATCCGTTTTATAGAAATGATTTCCTGTCGATTGATTAATTTCCAATACAGGAGAATTATACTGAATTTAGAATAGTAGATTTGATGGGGTTTTACAAGTTTGAGAGCAAAAAAAATAGAAAGAAAAAGACCCTTGGTAAACCTTGCCTTGATTATTTCAAATATTACAGCCAAACCCGTGTTATGATCATTTTGCACAAAACAAAACAACAAAAAAGGAGTGTATGTGCATGTTTAAGAAAGTAGGCATTGCTACTGCATTGTCAGCAACCGTATTATTTGGAGGAGCGTTTATTTCAAATGCAGAAGCATCTGCAAATTCCGGAGCATCTCCTCAAGCTTCTACACAAGTCCATTATTCTGTAAATGGGCAAGGTTGGGACCAATTGAATACAGAGCAATTAAACACAGGCAATTTCAATTGCTTTGATATTATAAATGGAGAAGCAGCTCCAAATAAAGAAGCTGAAGCTGAGGCTGAGGTGCCAACAGAAAACCAGGCATCTGAAGAAGCAAATCAAGAAGAGTCTGGTAATCAGGAAGAAGCTCAGCAAAATTCAGAAGATAACCAAACAGACGGTGAGGTAAGTCAATTTGAACAAGAAGTGGTTGACTTAACAAACCAAGAAAGAGAAAAAGAAGGTCTTGCACCACTTGAATTAGACACAGAGTTAAGTGGAGTAGCCCGTGAGAAATCAAAAGATATGCAAGAAAACAATTATTTTGATCACAATAGCCCAAACCATGGTTCTCCATTTGATATGATGCAAAGCTTCGGTATTGATTACAATACTGCTGGTGAAAACATTGCCCAAGGGCAACAATCTCCAGAAGAAGTAGTAGATGCATGGATGAACAGCCAAGGTCACCGTGAAAACATCATGAATGGCGATTTCACACATATTGGAATTGGTCATGTTGAAGATGGTAACTATTGGACACAAATGTTTATTGGAAAATAAACAGATTCTTTTAATGGAATAAGATAAATGAAAAACCTTTCCGCGTGAATGATAATGCTTTTTATTGAAGTAGGCATTCATGCGGGAGGTTTTTTTTCATAAGATGCTTCATGCTGAAATAGTGAAAACCACAAAAATGCTGTAATGACAGAATTTTGTGGTTTTTTAGCTACCGAAAAAATAAGTGCATTTTTATCACGGAGAACCGTCCGTAAAACTCCCGCCTCCAAATAAAGCGTAAAAATAAATTTATTTAGGCGTGAGGTCAAGTGAGCTAACTCCTTGAATCACTTAGGCTAACTCAGTCGGAGAAGAACAGCAGACTAAGTTCGCGACGTCATGGGGCTGGGACTGCGATTACCAATGTTGTCAGGTTAATAAATTTTTTAAATATTATATTGGTTACAGATAGATGGCAAAAAAACTATCTAGCGTAGTGTTTTTCCGTAGCGGTCGATTAATCTGACAACATTGAGACCTGCGATTACTCGGTCTATTAAAACCGTTGCTGCGATTACTCGGCCCATCGTAAAGAGTTGTGCGTCACAAACTCCCACTAAGTGAAGTTTCCTTTTATCATATAATGGATTGCTCCGGTCAAACTTTCTGTCAGGTAAGAAAATAAATGCAGCATGGAAAAGATTGACGGCTAAAATTATGCATTACAGGGTATAGTTCATATAAGAAGTTTAAGAATGACGATAGTTTCAATTTATAATAAAGGGGTGTCAAAATGGTACAAGGACATGTGAATTTAAATACAGAAAAAACGGAGCAATGGCTTCAAGAATATGTGGACGGCTGGGTAGATTTTTTTAAAAAACAGACAGGCACTGGAAAAGTCGCTGATTATATACCAAAATTAGAAGAAGCAGACCCAAATTCTTTAGGTATTACGATTATTGGAAAGAAAGGAACAGAAATCCGCTCTGGTGATGTGGAGCATGAGTTTTCTATTCAAAGTATTTCTAAAGTTCTTAGCTTTATTACGGCATGTATGGACAGAGGAATAGCTTATGTCTTGCAAAGAGTGGATGTGGAACCGACAGGGGAAGCGTTTAACTCTATTATGCACTTAGAAGTTAAGGGACACCAGAGGCCATTTAATCCTCTGGTCAATTCAGGAGCAATTACTACCTCATCATTATTAAGCGGGAACACATCAGATGAAAAGCTGGAACCATTATTTCAATTAATGGAAAAAATAATTGGCCGCCGTCCGGAAATTGATATTGATGTATATGTATCGGAACGTGATACTTCCATGCGTAATCGAGCCATTGGTTATTACTTATTAGAAGAAGGATATTTAGAATCCGATTTAGGAGTAACGTTGGAAACATATTTTAAACAATGCTCGATTAACGTTACGACAGATGATTTAGCCCGTATAGGTTTGGTTCTTTCAAATGATGGCATTCACCCTGAAACAGAAGAAGTAATTATTCCCAGGAATGTCGTGCGTATTGCCAAATCCTTAATGTTGACATGCGGAATGTATGATGCTTCAGGAAAATTTGCTTCTTATGTCGGTATTCCTGCAAAGAGTGGTGTTTCAGGCGGGATTCTGGCAGTTGTCCCTCCAAGAGTGCGTGAAAATGAGTTGCCATTTTTAAGTGGCTGTGGTATTGGTGTATTTGGACCAGCTTTGGACAAGCAGGGAAATAGTGTTGCAGGAATTAAATTACTCCGTCATATTGCAAATAGCTGGGATATGAGCTTGTTTTAACTAAATATTTTTCGACAAAAATGGAAGTGGAATAACAACTTTCTACAATTAAGTCTTTGCTTCTCAGAATAAGTTGCTTATAATGGAGTTAATGTAGAATATCTTAAACATTTTATAGGTTGGTTTAAGATATTGGATGGAAAGAGCTTCTTTGTAAGCGGGCAAGAAATAAATAATGAGGTGTATAGTGATTGGTGCGTGTATTATTTGTATGTTTAGGTAATATTTGCCGTTCGCCGATGGCAGAAGCAGTATTTCGGGATCTTGTTAAAAGTGAACAGTTGGAAGAGAAGATTCAGGTTGATTCTTGCGGGACAGGTGATTGGCATCTTGGAGAACCTCCCCATTCTGGAACGAAGAGCATACTTGATCAGCAGGGGATTTCTTATGATGGAATGCAATCAAGATTGCTGAGGTCAGATGATTATAAGCAATTTGATTATATGGTTGCGATGGATCAAAATAATTTCAGTGCACTTACACGGTCCAACAATCATGAAGGGACAGTAATCGTGAAATTAATGGAATTTGTGGAAGACATAGAAGAAGATGATATCCCTGATCCATATTACACAGGAGATTTCTATCAGACATATCGATTAGTTTCAGAGGGCTGTCACGGGTTACTTCAATTTTTAAAAGAAAAGCATTATTTAGATTAAAGGAGAGATACTAATGGGAAAACGTAAAATAATTTTAGGTGTCGTTGCAGGAGCAGTAGCAGGAGGTGCAGTAGCATTATTGGATAAAGAAGCACGCAGTTATGCTTGTGGAAAAGCAAAAGAGATGAAGGCTGCTTCCTCTTATTATATCAGTAATCCTTCTGAAGCGATTCAAGGTTTACAAAATTCAGTGGACAAGGTGAACCAAGTCTTTGAAAGCGGATCTGCTAATGCCATGAATGCTTTAGAGCAAGTGGAACAAACATTAGATAAAGTGACGAATAAATTTTCAGGTAAAGAAATAGAGTAGTACAGGGTGTTCAAAATAGAAGGGTAAAAGTTAAATAGTGGAATGTTTATCTACAGCAGCAACCGCCTTCTCCTTTTTTGAACAAGCCGTCTTAAAAGAGAGAAGGGGAGGTAGAAAAGTATTCGAAATCTGCGAAATGTAGGCAAAGATTTTTGGGGACGTTATAAAGAAGTAGAGGTATTTGGCTTAGCGGCCCAGCTTGCTTATTTCTTTATTTTGTCTTTATTTCCTTTTTTAATCTTCCTGCTTAATTTAATACCTTACTTGCCAATTGATATGGATTTAATTTTAGAGACAATTGGTGACTTTGCTCCGGAACAGGTGATGGGACTGATCACGACAAATCTGGAATCATTAACTGTTCAAAATAGCGGCCTCCTTTCCATCAGTATAATTGGAACATTATGGGCTGCTTCGAATGGTGTCAATGCAATTACAAGAGCGTTTAACCATGCCTATGGGATAAAAACAGACCGATCTTTTATCGTGGCAAGATTGGTAGCGATGGTACTTACAATAGGTATGATTTTAATTATTATTTTGGCTTTACTATTGCCAGTATTCGGGAGGATGATTGGAGTTTATCTGTTTTCCTGGATTGGTTTTACCAGCTCTTTCTTAGCAGTATGGGGGACCTTGCGATGGGTGGCGTCATCTTTTATCTTTTTTATTGTTTTGCTCTTTTTGTATAAGCTCGCACCTAATGGGCGCCTCCGATTTTCTCAGGTAGTATGGGGAACAGCATTCGCAACGCTTGCATGGCAGTTGGTTTCTTGGGGATTTTCTTTTTACGTAAATAACTTAGGAAATTTCTCCGCAACTTATGGCAGTTTAGGTACGATTATTGTTTTATTAATTTGGTTTTATTTGTTCGGAATTATTATTATTACAGGTGGTATTTTAAATGCGACCATGCTGGAACAGAAAAAAATGAAACGGTGAGACTTAACACCGTTTCATTTTTTTATACTGTAAGGAAGTTAAAAAGAATTCAAGGAATAAATGACGAAGAAAAGATGTCCTGATCCTATATAAACATAATTTATATAGGATCAGGATTCATTGTGATGCAACTAGTTAAAGTAATCCGACAAATAATTTCCAAAATGTTTCAAGGCTTCAAGTGCATAGTTTTCTTCCTTTCTGAAAAAATAAAACAAAAAGAAAGGAAGATACGGTAATGAAAAAATGCAATCGTGCTTATTTTTTTACACTTTTCTTATGTTTAACATGGCTATGGATGCCAAGCTACAGTTTGGCGGAAGAGATAAAAGAAGAGTCGAATATACCTAGTCATGTCTTAGATATCTCTAAAGAAAATACCTTTCCCAATTCCACTGAAGATCAAGAAATTATTGAGCCAAATAAATTAACAAAGGAATTAATTGAGGGAGTAGATATCCCTATTGAAAACCCGGAACTGATTAAAGTTTTAAATGAAAGTAATATTAAACCATCACCGATAGCAATTGGTTATCGCGGTATGGTCTATTTAGGAAGGTGGCCAATAAATTATCAATCCACAGAATCAAATATAAATTGGGAATACCAGCTGATTAATAAAAATGAAATGAATAATGTTGGTGGGGAAGATGTACAGGAGATGAGCTATTATCAGCAGGAAGAAAAAGAAATAAAAGGTGCATTGACAGGTAAAATAAGCAATCCAGACCAAATAAAAACCATGATGTTATTAAAAGCAAGTGAAAATACAAAACTTCCTCTTGCGTATCAAACCGTTATCGGACATAATACAAAATTGGCCAATTCTTATAATGTTCCAATCCAAAAACAAGGTATATTGGATGCCTATGCTCCTGCAGTAAATGAAAAGGGGCAAGTAACATTTGGAGAAGTTTATATCGAATTAAAGGGATCTAATAAAACCATTCAAATAAAAAATGTAACGAAACAAGGAATTGGCGCTTGGATACCGGTACAAGATTATTTATCTTTCTCTTTTAAAGTGAAATAAACACAAAGGATTGTCGAAAAGGCAGTCCTTTTTATTATAAAAAAGGTCTTGCAATTTTCTCTTTAATGCTTTATTATGATAAAGTATTAAAGAGAAAATGGAATGATTAATTGGAGGAAGAAAAATGGAATGGGTTGTTATTTTAGCAGTCCTGTTAATGACTGTTTTATGTTTATTAAAGGTAAATGTTATTTTATCTATTTTAATTTCAACGATTGCTGCCGGATTAATGGCAGGGTTAGGATTTACAGATTCTGTTGAATTGCTGGTAGCCGGGATGGGAGACTCTGCAAATACAGCATTGAGCTATATTTTATTAGGAGCTTTTGCAGTTGCCATCAGCTATACAGGGATTACAAAAATATTAGTGAATTTTATTATTCGTGTATTAACCGGGAAGAAAACAATGATGCTATTTGCATTAGCAGGTGTTGCTTGTTTATCACAAAATGTGGTGCCGGTTCATATCGCTTTTATCCCAATTTTAATTCCTCCCTTATTAAAAGTGTTTGATCAAATGCGGCTGGATCGTCGTGCCGTAGCAGTTGCCCTGACCTTTGGCTTGAAAGCACCTTATGTGATGATTCCAGCTGGTTTTGGTTTGCTTTTCCAAACACTGATTTTGGATGGTCTAAACTCTAATGGAGGAGAAATTACGTTACATGAAGTAACCTTATCTATGCTGATTCCTGGTTCTGGTATGATTATTGGTCTATTAATTGGTATATTATTTACTTATAGAAAAGATAAAACATCCAAAGATCCAATGAAGGAAGAAAAAATAAAAACGGAGGATTTAGTTGAAGAGGTAACTTTCAGCAAGCAACATGTAATGACGATTATTGCCATTATCCTGGCGCTTATCGTTCAAATTATAACGCAAGATTTGATTTTAGGAGCGTTGACTGGAATTATCGCTATGTTCGTTCTGGTAGCATTGCCATTTAAAAAACTGGATTCTGTGATGGCAGGAGGAATCTCTATGATGGGGATGATTTCCTTTATCATCTTTGCAGCTGCCGGTTTTGCAAATGTTTTACAGGAAACGGGAGCTGTATCGGAATTAGTGGAGGTATCTGTTTCTGCATTAGGAGACAATAAGCCATTAATTGCATTTGTTCTGTTACTGCTAGGTCTGGTTATTACGATTGGGATCGGGACCTCATTCGGAACAATCCCGATTGTTGCAGCCTTATTTGTCCCTATCTGTTTAGCAACAGGCTTTTCCCCTTTAGCAACAGCTGCTTTAGTCGGTACAGCCGGAGCGTTGGGAGATGCCGGTTCACCGGCTTCAGACAGTACCCTCGGTCCAACTTCTGGTTTAAATGCAGATGGAAAGCATGATCATATTTGGGATACATGTGTACCCACTTTCCTTCATTATAATATTCCGCTATTTATTTTCGGATGGATTGCTGCAATGGTTCTTTAAAAAATGAATAAAATGAAAGTATAAAGGAAAAGGTAAGAGAAAAAGTAGGTGAACTTGAAATGAAAACAACAACCACTTTGCTGCTTTCACTTGCCTTTTTCTTATGCGTATTTCCAATGAATACAGGTTACGCATACGGATGGGGATATCAAAAGAACTCAAACCATACGCCGCCTGAAATTGGTGCTTATCAGGAGGTATTGGATAAATACAATGCTTTTTACCTGGACGATTCCGGCGAAAAAAATTTATATCTGACATTTGATAATGGGTACGAACAAGGATTTACCTCGGAAATATTAGACGTATTAAAGCAGGAAGAGGTTCCTGCAACTTTTTTTGTGACAGGTCACTACGTAGAAAGTGAGCCTGATTTGGTCAAAAGAATGGTGGATGAAGGACATATTATTGGGAATCATTCCTATCACCATCCGGACTTTACCGTGATGGATAAAGAAGCCATCAACAAAGAATTGACTGATTTAGAACAAGCCGTTGCAGAAGTAAGCGATCAGGATGAATTAATTTATGTCAGACCGCCGCGGGGAACGTTTAGTACAGATACATTAAAATGGTCAACAGAGTTAGGGCTTGTTCATGTATTTTGGTCGTTGGCCTTTATAGATTGGGAAACCAATTCTCAAAAAGGCGCAGATTATGCTTACGATGAAATTATGAAGCAGATACATCCAGGAGCTATTATTTTACTTCATGCTGTTTCCAGTGATAACGCAACTGCCTTAGAAAAAGTCATTCAGGATTTAAAGCAGGAAGGCTATCAATTTAAAAGCTTAGATGATCTATGGATGAGCAAGCAGTTGCCAAAGCAGTTTCTATATTAAGTAAACATGAAAAGAGCTAATCGGGGAAATAATCCGATTAGCTCTTTTTCTTTTTCTAAAGAGTACTTTTTGTTATACTTCAAAAAAATCGTTGTTTTGAGTTGATTTTTTCGGGGAATAATTAAAAGTCAGTAAGTGAAGGGGAGCTTTCTTTTTTACAAAGAGCGTTTTGCAGCTGGTTACGCTGCGATAAAATAGTAGGAGGATCCCTGACAGAATAGGCTTTGGCCTGAATGAAATCTAAAAAAAGTGTAAAGGTCAAAAAAATCTAAAAAAATTTGACTAAAACACTTGAAAGTCAAAAAAGGTCAGAGTATAATGTAATTATAGTCAAAGATAGTCAAAGTCAAAACGACGAATAAATAAGCTATCTGACTAACTTAGAAGGAGGAATGAGAAATGAAATGTCAAAACTGTGGACAAAATGATGCAACGATAAATGCACAAATGCAAATGAATGGACAACGTATGGAAGTGCATCTTTGCCATGAATGTTTACAAGAAATACAAGGAAATATGATGAATAGTGACTTTTTCTCTAATTCTCCATTTGGCAATATGGATCAATCATTTGCCAACAACTTTTCCCAAGGAAATCAGCAAAGTGGTGCAAATGCACGCACTAGAACACAACAAAAATCAAACAATGGAAATGGCTTGATTGATCAGTTAGCAAAAAATATTACTGATCAAGCGCGAGCAGGAAAGATTGATCCTGTCATTGGTAGAGATAAAGAAATTAAACGCGTTATTGAAACATTAAATAGAAGAAATAAAAACAACCCGGTGTTAATCGGTGAACCAGGTGTTGGTAAAACAGCAATTGCAGAAGGACTGGCTGTAAATATTGTAGAAGGAAATGTTCCTACTAAATTAATGAACAAAGAAATCTACTTGCTGGATGTAGCTTCTTTAGTTGCCAATACTGGTATCCGTGGTCAGTTTGAAGAGCGTATGAATAAATTGATTGCAGAATTACAAGAACGTAATGATGTGATAGTATTTATTGATGAAATCCATTTACTTGTTGGAGCAGGTACTGCAGAAAGCTCCCAAATGGATGCAGGCAATATCTTGAAACCAGCGCTTGCCCGCGGTGATTTGCAAGTAATTGGTGCAACAACATTAAAAGAATATCGTCAAATTGAAAAAGACGCAGCATTAGAAAGACGTCTGCAGCCAATTATCGTAAAAGAACCATCCTTAGAAGATGCTGTAAAAATTCTAAAAGGAATTAAAGATCGTTATGAAAAATTCCATGAAGTACGTTATTCGGATGAAGTCGTCGAAGCGTTTGTTGGGCTTTCTAACCGCTATATCCAAGACCGCTTCTTACCAGATAAAGCAATTGATTTAATGGATGAGGTTGGTTCCAGATTGAACCTTGCAAATGCCGGGAAAGATTCTGAAACCTTGCAACAACACTTGGATGAAGTAGTGAAACAAAAACAGGAAGCAGCCGAAAAAGAAGATTACGAACGTGCTGCAAATCTTCGTTATCAAGAAATTCAATTACAAAAACAAATGGATAAAGTAGAAGATGGCGAAAAAACATTGGATGTAGATGTTTCTGACATTCAATTGATTGTAGAAGAAAAAACTGGAATACCAGTTACTAAAATGCAAAAAGATGAAAAAGAAAAAATGAAAAACCTGGCTGATGATCTTCGTGCCAAAGTAATTGGACAAGAAGAAGCAGTAGGTAAAGTTGCTAAATCAATCCGCCGCAGCCGTGCCGGATTAAAAGCAAAAGAGCGTCCAATTGGTTCTTTCCTGTTTGTCGGACCAACTGGTGTCGGTAAAACAGAATTAACCAAAGTATTGGCTGAAGAATTATTCGGCACAAGAGATGCATTGGTTCGTCTGGACATGAGTGAGTATATGGAAAAACACGCGGTGTCTAAAATCATTGGTTCACCACCAGGATATGTTGGACATGAAGAAGCTGGACAGTTAACCGAACGTATTCGCAGGAACCCATACTCTATTCTGCTGCTGGATGAAATTGAAAAAGCACATCCAGATGTGCAAAATACGTTCTTGCAAATTATGGAAGACGGTCTTTTAACCGATTCGCATGGTAGACAAGTAAGCTTTAAAGATACGGTTATCATTATGACAAGTAATGCTGGAACGGGTGAGAAGAAAGTAAGTGTTGGCTTTAATGCGGAAACACATGAATCCGTTGCGACATTAGAAAATTTAAGCAACTATTTCAAACCTGAATTCTTGAACCGTTTTGATGCAATTGTTAACTTTAACGAGTTAAAAGAAAAAGATTTATTGCAAATTGTAGATCTTATGCTGCATGATTTAGAAGCAACCATGAAGGAAAATCAAATTACCATTACTATTTCAGATGAAGCGAAGGAATGTCTTGTGAAACTGGGATATGATCCACGCTTTGGTGCACGTCCGTTACGCCGTGTTATCCAGGATAAAGTAGAGGATCAATTAACAGACTTGATTCTTGAAGGAGAAGACGTAACAGCTGTTCATGTGGATGTAGATGAAGAACAAATTATTGTTTCTAATGTATCTTAATTTAAGGTGAAATAGTACCAGGTATATCCAATAAAATAAAGCATAAAATAGATCAGCTGACCAAAGATTGGTTTAGCTGGTCTTTTTTTGTGTGGAAAACCAAACTGTAAAGTTATCCTCTCATTTTAAAGCTGATGATTTCGCTGTATAAACGAATTGAAATATGTGAGAAAGTAAGGTTTTTTTGTTCGATATATGGTATAAAAATAATAAGGATCCGTTTTGTTTTGAAAAAAGAAGCAAAAAATCGACTATCACCATATCTCATCTGTTAAAAAACAAGATATGTTTTAAACTCGTTTTAACTGTAACAAGAGTTTTTCAAATATTATGTATACAATAAAAGGGATGGAGATGAAAACGTGAATATTTGTATCATTGATGATGAACAATTAGCGTTGGAGTATTTGGATTTTCTCTTAAATAAAATAGAAGGAGTACAGATTACGGGTAAATTTAATAATGCAAAACAGTTAATAAATCATGTTCAAACAGAGGATGTAGATGCCGTATTGATGGATATCCACATGCCTGATATACATGGAATCGATTTAGCTGAACAGTTGTTAAATATCAAGCCTGTTCTAAATATTGCTTTTGTGACAGCCTATAATGAGTATGCAGTAAGAGCATTTGAACTGAATGCATTAGATTATATTTTGAAGCCGGTACAGTTAGCAAGGTTAGAGTTGACCATTGAGCGTATCAAAAAGGTAGATGAAAAATTACATAAAGCCCCGTTAAAGGCAGCGTATCACATTAAAAACCTGGGTGCAGTTCGATTCTATAAGGAAGAAAGTCCGTTAGAAGTAAAATGGAGAACATCGAAAGCAAAGGAACTATTTTTTTATTTTCTTCAAAACCATAGAAATATTATTCGGAAAGAAGACCTGATAGATTTCATGTGGGCACATCTCTCCTGGGAAAAGGCAAATTCTCAATTGTATTCCACTGTTTATCAAATAAGAAAGGTAATTCAGCAAATGGGAATACCAATGAAGATAGTCAGTCGCGAAGAAACTTACGAAATAACATTAGGAGAAGAAGTGGATATTCAATCTATTGGATGGAAACAGGAAGCATGGAAGACCTTGGAGGAGAATCATGTATCCGAATCAGCCTGTATAAAATTATTAGAAGCCTATCAAGGAGATTATCTGCAAGGGATAGAAGCTGATTGGATTTTGGAAGAAAGAAAGGAAATAAGGGAAATTTGGCTGCAGATAATAGATAATATGATAAATGATACCTTTCAAAATAAGCCGCCTTCATCTCGAAATATTTCCCAATTAAGTGCACTGGTAAGTTTTGATAAGGAAGCTCGGTTATTATTAAGTGAAAAAATGAAGTCTTAAAAAATGGGGTCTGGAAGAGTTGAAAAGAATAAAAAATAATATATTTCAACTGGCAGTTATTTTATTTCTTTTTATGATTTGCTTATCTACTTTCCGTGTGATTTGGACAGGTCTTTTTCAAGATGAAGTACAACCCGATATTCAAAATGGAATCCTTGATATTCAATCATGGGATTTGGGGGAGAAAGAAACGTTAATTTTAGATGGAGAGTGGGAGTTCTATCCTTCCCTTTTTATTATGGAGGAAAGCACGGTGCAGAATGAATCAGAATTGATAAAAGTTCCTAGAGGATGGAACGGTGTATTAGGTTCTGCTTTTGGATATGGAAGCTACCGGCTGCAAATAAAAGTGGATCGTGATACGGAACAAAATTATGGATTATACATACCAAGTATTCGCAGTTCCTCAGAGGTCTATGTCAACGGCAGAAAGCTGGCATCATCTGGTGAGATAGCTGCAGCAGAGGAACAATATACTGCAAAAAATTTACCGCAGAGAGTAGTTTTTACAGCAGATGAAGAAGGCATTATTGATATCGTTATTCAAGCTGCCAACTATAAAGATATCAGGAGCAGCGGAATTATCCGTTCTGTGAAATTTGGAACAGAGAAGGCTATCTCAAATGGAACACAGCTGTCCAGTTATTTTCAAATCAGTATCATTGTTATCTTTTTAATTCATGCAGTATATACTTTCATTTTATATCTGATAGGAAATCGGGATAAATATCTATTGTACTTTTCTATGTTGATGTTCTGCATGATTATGACATCTCTTTTAAGTAATGGAGATAAATTGATTCATCAGTTTTTTAATATACCTTATGATTTAGATTTTCGCATAGCGAATACCCTGCTTCTGCTGGGATGTTACGCTTTGCTGCAATGTACCAATCATCTGGAGCTCCCATATTGGAAAAGGATATTTCCTTTTTATAAATGGAGTATATTTGGAATGATGGGAATAACCTTATTTTTAACTATACCTCAGATTCTATTTTTATTTCCTGTTTATTACCTATTTGCTTTTATAGCTATTATCGTTACATTTTGCTCAGTAGTCCGGCTGTATAGACAGAACCCTACAACGAATATGTTTCTTGTACTTAGTTTTTTTGCGGTTGTTCATCATTATATATGGGATTTAACATGGAGGGAACAAAGTGTTTATTTAACGTTTTATCCATTTGATCTGATTGTTGCGGTAATATGCTATATCATTGTCTGGTTTAAAGGATATTTTCAAATGCATGAAGAAACGAAAGAATTGGCGGCGAGTTTACAACGGATGAATCAAGAGAAGGACCAATTTCTAGCAAATACTTCCCATGAATTTCGCAATCCTTTAAATAGTATCATGTTACTTTCTAAAGCTGTAATGAATAGGGAAGAAGCGATATTATCCAAGCGGAGTGTAAGTGAACTTCATACAGTGTTGAATGTCGGAAAGAGAATGAATCTTTTATTAACAGATTTGCTGGAAGCGAGGAATTTAAATCGTACGAAACCGCGTTTGAACAAGCAGGTAGTCGCTTTAGAGCCTATTGCAACCGGAGTCCTGGACTTATTACAGCTTTCATCAGATATGAAACAGCTGCAAGTGGTTAATAAGATACCAAAAGAATTTCCAGCAGTATATGCGGACGAAAATCGCGTGACGCAGATTCTATTTAATTTAGCAGGAAACGCTGTTAAATATACAAATCAGGGAGAAGTGATTATCTCTGCTGTAAAAAAAGAAAAGTATGTGGAAGTTCATGTAACAGATACAGGTATCGGAATCAGTGAGAAGATGCAAAAACGGTTGTTTTTACCTTATGAACAGGATAATGCAACAAGCGGTATGCAGGAAGGCGGTTTCGGGCTGGGGTTAAGTATTACCAAACAGCTGGTTGAGCTTCATGGAGGCAGTATTTCGGTCTCCTCGAAAGAAAGCGAGGGAACAACCTTTACGTTTACTTTAGAATTAGCCTCTCCGCAATCCGCTGTGCAGATCTCTAATCAATCTAAACAGGTAAATAAATACCGTTCTGAGAGGATAGAAGTTGAATTAACGCAATTACATGACAGCCAGACCCCCGCCGTTTTACTGGTTGATGATAACCCGGCGAGTTTATTAGCTTTAAATTCCATTCTATCAGAAGATGCGTATGATACGATGACGGTGACCAGTGCGAAACAAGCGCTTGAAGAACTGAAGCAGCGGGACTGGGATTTAGTCATCTCCGATATTATGATGCCGGAAATATCAGGATATAAACTCACCGGTATGATAAGAGAACGTTACTCCCTGACAGAACTCCCTGTCCTGCTGCTAACCGGTGGAAATGCTGATATTCAGGCAGCCTTTTTGGCAGGTGCAAATGATTATATTACCAAACCTGTCGAGCCAATTGAGCTGAAAGCCCGGATGGATTCTTTAATAACAATGAAGCGTGTTGCTGAGCAGCAATTACAATTAGAAACAGCCTGGCTGCAGGCCCAGATACAGCCGCATTTCTTGTTTAATACACTGAATTCGATCATGGCGTTGAGTGAGTGGGATGTAAAGGCAATGCGCAAACTTCTCGATGAGCTCAGCAATTTCTTGAGAAGTAAATTTCAGTTTCAGCAAATGAAAGATCTGATACCTTTAGAAGAAGAATTAAACATCGTCCGTTCCTATTTATATATTGAGCAAGTCCGTTTCGGGGAAGCCCTGAAGGTGAAATGGGAGCTGGACGAACTGGAAGGAGTGAACGTCCCTTTCTTATCCATCCAACCATTAGTGGAGAATGCAGTCCAGCATGGGATTAGAGATAGACAGGGAAAAGGAACGGTGACAGTAAGTTTTCAAAAAGATCCTGTTCGCTCCAAAGCAGTGATTACCGTAGTGGATGATGGAGCAGGAATAGAAGAAAAAGATATTCCAAACATTTTAAAAGGAGAATCAGATAGCGAATCAGGTGTAGGTGTATTAAATGTAGAAAAAAGATTGCATCAGCATTATGGGAAAGGTTTAACCATTGTCAGTTCTTTGAATAAAGGAACGAGCGTATCTTTTGAAATAGATATTTAGACTTTGATTGGGTTTGCATATGTTAATAACGGGAATGAAATAAAAAAGTATTCACTTAAGGAGTGGTATGTATCGCCTATCTAAGGACGATTGCCAAAATATTGTGCGGTGCGGTCATAGGGTTTATATTACTTCTCGCCTATCATTGGCTGACTGAGCCGGCGGTTGCTCTTCAAGACACTGTAACGACAGGGATTATTGCTATGGTTTTAATTTCTATTGCGGCAGTAATTTATACATTTACAAAAAATAGAAGATAAAGCTGCTGATTAGTTTTTTATGGATTTCCCAATAGTATGAATAAGCCCCTTCTTGATTTTAATAAAACGTAAGGAGCGACTTATCTCCCTCTTCGTTGTAGGCGTTTTAACAATGGTATGGTCGTATAAGCAATCAGCAAATAGGAAAATTTAATAGTGAGTCAGGTGCAGGTATTTTAATTTTGAAAAAAAGATTGCATCAGCATGATGGGGAAGGTTTGACGTTTGAAAATACATCAGGACGTGGAACGAAGATGTCTTTTGAAGCGGATGCAGCTGATAAAGAAGGTCATAGAAGATAGAACTTCATTCGTCAGATAAGAAAAGTATTTCTGACGGGTGAAGTTTTATTCATTTATTCTCTCGTAAGCCCGGATTTAAAAAAATGGGTAAGGCAACAGGAAGTATGGATTATAACGTAGATGACTGTATAGAATTTGTACAGAAAAAAATCGGAAGGCTATGATTTAATATCATGTATCCTTGGGTTATAAGTATGTTTAGATATACTAAATATAGATAGCCAGGAGGAAAATCTATGCTTGATGTTGCTATTATTGACGACGAACCGCTGGCATTAAAATATTTGGATTTACTGTTACATAAAATAGATGGAGTGCATGTTACCGGGAAATATATGGACCCCGATGACTTAATTAATCATGTGCAGACAGAACACATAGATGCTGTATTTATAGATATACATATGCCTGCTATGAAAGGTACAGATTTAGCGGAACAGCTGTTAAATATCAATTCTTCTTTACATATTGGTTTTGTGACGGCATATGATGACTATGCCATTAAAGCTTTTGAACTAAATGCAGTAGATTACATATTAAAGCCTGTAAAACAGGAACGTTTAGCTATAACTATAAAGCGGATCACGGAAAGGAAGGTAGCAGAACAGGAAAGCACGCCTGAAAACCGGACGACGGTTATTAAGGATTTGGGCGCTTTGCAAATATACCAGGGGAATAAGCGGATTGATGTGAAATGGAGAACATCGAAAGCAAAAGAATTATTTGCTTATTTTATCCATAATCATGAAGATACAATTCGAAAAAGTGAATTAATTGATTTGCTATGGAATAATCTTCCTTGGGAAAAAGCAAATGCCCAACTGTATACAACGGTATATCAAATTAGAAAGGTTATGCAGCAAATAGATAATCCCGTTAAAATCATCAGCCAAAAAGAATTTTATCAAATTGATATTGATTATGATGTACAAATTCAATCACGCGAATTTAAGCTTGCAGCATATGATTTATTAAAAAGAGAAAATGTAAATGTCGAGCATTATTTCAAGGTGCTGGATGTGTATCAAGACGAGTACTTTGCCGGTCTTGATTACCTTTGGGCTGTAAACGAGAGGAAAATACTGAGAGATTTATGGCTGGAGCTTATCATTCGATTGTCAGCATATTTACACCGCTATGAGAAGTCGTCGTCCTATAATATGTCGAGGTTAAAAGATTTAACCGATTTTGATGCAGAAGCGGTAGAGATTGTAAAAGAGAAATCATGGATTTAAGCATAGCCATGAAAAAAGAGTTGATATAAATGAAACGGGATTATATCCGAACGGGATTTTTTGCGATTCTCTGTATGATCAGTTTGTCTGTTTTTCGGCTGGTCTGGGCAGGTTTATTTCAAGAAAATATAACTCCCGATATTCAAGAAGGAAAGCTTGATTTAAGCTCGTGGGAAATAGAAGAGGGGCAATCGCTGTTGCTGGATGGGGAGTGGGATTTCTATCCGTCGCAGTTTTTGATGCAGGAAGATACCATCCCTGCAGAAGCGCCGGAAGCAATTCAAGTACCACATGGCTGGGAGAATAATCTGGGTTCCCCTTTTGGTTATGGAACATACAGGCTGCAATTACAGGTACAGCCGGATGATGATCGGAATTTTAAATTATACATACCGAACATCCGTACATCATCGGAAATTTATGTGAATGGTCACAAAGTAGCGGAGACCGGTCAACTGGCGGAAACAGAAACTGCGTATGTTGCGGATATTATTCCTAAAACAGTGACTTTTACAGCGGATGAAGAAGGAAATATAGATCTTGTCATTCAGGTTGCAAACTTTATAGATAGCAGAGATGGAGGTATTTATCTCTCGCTTCGGTTTGGGACAGATGAAGCCATCACAAAAGAAGTACAGCTTACGAATTATTCTCAAGTTGTGATTGCAGCTATTTTATTTATGCATACGGTATACACATTGATTATTTATTTTATAGGAGGAAAAGATAAAAAGGTTCTTTCCTTCTCGTTGTTGACCTTTAGCTTATTTTCAGGTTTTCTGTTTTATAGCGGTGAAAAATTGCTGCAGCAATTTTTTAATATAGATTATGAATTAGAATTTTGGATGATACATACGGTGTATTTAATCATCTTTTATGCACTGGTTCAATGTACCGATCATCAAAAGCTGCCTTATTGGAATAAAATCTTTCCATTTTTTAAATGGGGAATGGCAGCCTTAGCTGTGGTAACGATCTTTTTGTCTATGCCCCAAATTTTGGCACTTCGCCCTGTGTATAATATATTTGCTTTTTTTACGGCAATTGTTACCAGCGCCTCGATTATCCTGATGTATAAAAATAATCCAAAGGCAAGAAACCTTATGCTGCTCGGTTTTATTGCTATTTCCAACCATGGGATATGGAATTATTTATGGTCAGGTAAAAGCGTTTATCTAACCTTCTATCCATTCGATATGATAATTGCTGTTACCTGCTATACAATTGTCTGGTTTCAGGGATATTTTCAAAAACATAAGAAGACAAAAGATTTAGCGGAGAGATTGAAAAAAGTGAACGAAGAAAAAGATCAATTTCTGGCAAATACATCGCATGAATTCCGTAATCCTTTAAATAGTATATTGCTGCTTTCCGAGGCGATACGGGACAGGGAAAAAACAAGCTTATCCAAACAGAGTAAGACAGAATTAAACACCGTATTGAATGTTGGACAGCAAATGAATCAGTTGTTGACAGATTTATTGGAGACCAGAAACTTACAGGTCAATAACCCAAGATTAAACAGACAGGTGATTGCATTAGAGCCGATTGTCACAGGAATTATCGATGCATTGCGTTTTTCATCTGATGTGAAGAACTTGTCTATCGTTCATCTGATTCCTAAAGATTTTCCACCTGTGTATGCAGATGAAAATCGGGTGAAACAGATTTTTTTTAATCTCGTAGATAATGCCATTAAGTATACTAATCAGGGATCAATCACAGTCTCTGCTTCTATCAAAGAGCATAAAGCAGCAATCCATGTGACGGATACAGGTATTGGAATCAGCAAGGAGATGCAAAAGAGAATCTTTCAGCCTTATGAACAGGGGAACCCGGAACATGAAATGTCTGAAGGTGGTTTTGGATTAGGATTAAATATTGCCAAGCAGTTAGTGGAACTTCATGGCGGAACGATTCGGGTTTCTTCTAAAAAAGAAGAAAAAACAACCTTTACATTTACGTTAGCATTGGCAACGCAAGAAACGGTTGTATTGAACTCTGAAAGTCAGATAGAAAAGCCGGTGCTGAAAGAGAAAAGGGAACAAACAGTGCAGCCAAATAGAAAAAACAATCAGGTGCCATCCGTCTTAATCGTCGATGATAATCCAGCAAGTTTATTGGCGTTAAAGGCTATTATTCCAAATGATATGTATCAACCCGTATTTGTTTCCTATGCTAAACAGGCTGTAGAGGAACTGAAGAATCGAGAATGGGATATCGTTATTTCGGATATCATGATGCCGCAAATTTCAGGATATGAACTTACCAGAGTGATTCGGGAGCGTTTTTCTTTGACGGAATTACCTGTGCTGCTGCTTACTGGAGGAATGACGGATATACAGGCCGCATTTTTAGCCGGAGCAAATGATTATATTACGAAACCTGTAGAACCGGTGGAGTTGAAAGCGCGTATGGATTCTTTGATAACACTAAAACGTGTCGCCGAACAGCAGGTACAAATGGAAACTTCCTGGCTCCAGGCTCAAATACAGCCGCACTTCTTATTTAATACATTGAACTCCATTATGGCATTAAGCGAATTGAACGTAGAAGAAATGAGGAAGCTGTTGAATGAGTTCAGTAATTTGTTAAGAAGTAAATTTCAATTTCAGCATATGAAAGATTTGGTACCTTTAGAAGAAGAGTTAAATATTGTCCGCTCGTATTTGTATATTGAACAGGTCCGATTTGGAGAAGCTTTGCAGGTGAATTGGGATCTGGAGGATGAACAGGGAGTGTATGTGCCATTCCTTTCCATTCAGCCGCTAGTGGAAAATGCAGTACAGCATGGTGTCCGGAACAAACAAGGAAAAGGGACAATTACGATTAGCTGTGAAAAAGATTCTGCCCGGTCCAAAACAACGATTACAGTAGAGGATGATGGAGCAGGTATAGAAGAAACAGAGGTTCCAAACATTTTATCAGGAGAATCAGAAAGCAAATCAGGAGTCGGCCTTTTTAATGTAGATAAACGATTGCACCAGCATTTTGGCAAAGGACTACAGGTTATAAGTTCACCGAGTCAGGGGACAAAAGTGGCTTTTGAGGTGGATTTGTCATGAACAGAATAGGATGTACATTTATGAAACCTTCATTTTATTAAGAAGCTTAATAAAATGAAGGTTTTTTATTATGAAATACAAATACTGGTATATTTATAGATTATTTGGATGTATAGAATTTGTATATATACATACTATTCTCTGGGGATTATCCGTAAGCTATTATAAAAATGACTACAAATTCTCATTTCCAATAAAACGAGATGAATTGTAATTTTATTTCATGAAAGTTAAGAAAAACGGTGAGAAATAGGGATAAATATGTAGTCAAAAGGAACTTTAAAGTGTTTCTGTCAGTTGGATAAGGTTTAGACCAGGGCGTTTTCATGAATAGCAAAAGTCTATTCATCTATTAGATAACGTTCTTTTATGCTTTGCTGCAGAACAGAAATCATTTTAAAGATATAAAGACTTTGGGAGGTGTGGGGTTTCACTATTCTAGCAGTTATTAAAAATAAACAGGAAAAGGAGGACTGAAATAATTGAAGAGAAGAGCAAAAAGAGCCAGTATATTTATGATTTTTCTTCTTGTTATGCAGTCCGTTGTAACTGGGATTGCACCTATACAAACGGCATACGCAGAAGAAAACAAAAATGATACGTTCTTTGATTTCGAAAGCATTTCTGAGAGCTCTTTTTCCGAGGAAGATGATGGCTGGTTTCTACATATAGACTGGTCGCTTGCCGGTTATGATTTAGAGGATGTAAGTCAGCCTGTAGATTTTAATTCTCCTGCAGCACTAATAGAGCAGGAAGGCATAATATCTTCGGAAGGGGAAGAGGTGGAAATTGCCTCCTTTGAAACAACAGAGGATGTAATCCGTGTCACGTTTAATGAATCGGCACTGGAGCATGCAGAAGCTGAGGGTACATTGAAGCTGCAATTGCCTTTAGAAGAGGAAGAAGTTGTTGAAGGAGAAGAAACCACTGAAGAAGCTGTAGAAGAGGGGTCAACGGAAGAAGGAACCGAAGAAGCTGTAGAGAAAGAAGCAGCTGAAGAAGAAGGAACCGAAGAAGCTGTAGAGAAAGAAGCAGCTGAAGAAGAAGGAACCGAAGAAGCTGTAGAGGAAGAAACAGCTGAAGAAGAAGGAACCGAAGAAGCTGTAGAGAAAGAAGCAGCTGAAGAAGAAGGAACCGAAGAAGCTGTAGAGGAAGAAGCAGCTGAAGAAGAAGGAACCGAAGAAGCTGTAGAGGAAGAAGCAGCTAAAGAAGAAGGAACCGAAGAAGCTGTAGAGGAAGAAGCAGCTAAAGAAGAAAACATTGCGCCTTCTGCTGCTTCTGAGGTTGGACCACAAGTTGAATTAGGGAACATCTTCACCTTTGACAGTTTTAAGCTTAATGGCGAAGAGATAGAAGATGGAGCTATCATTGACATAGGCGATGGTACCGGTGTGAAAATAGAATATGCCTGGGCAACAGATGATACTGCAGCAGCTGGCGATACCGCTTCTATTCAATTGCCCGATGTATTTAGGCAGGTGAATATATCAGGCCAGCCAATCGTTACTAGTGGTGTAACAGTCGGAACTTACAGTATTCAAGATGGCGTACTTCAGTTTATCTTTAATGAAGCCATTGAAGACGGTGCAGTTCAAAATGGTATCGTTGGTCTAAATTTACAATTTGATTTAGAAAAATTCCAAGAAGATATTGAACAGGTGATTCACTTTAATGACAGAAGTGATAAAACAATCACCGTTATTGCCAAACCAAGTGGGGATATCAGTGGTATAGATAAAGAGGGTCATCCTGATCGGGAGCAAAATGCCAGAGAGATCACTTGGACAGTTGATGTATTAAACAATGGTGAGGAACCAATTACGGAAGCGATTTTGAAAGATATTATTCCAGAAGGTTTAGGAGAGCCAGCTGAATTTATCATAAATGAATTAACTGTAGGACTTGATGGTTCGAAAAGTGTTGGAGCTGAAGTTGAGGTAAGCCCAAGTGTAGATGGGAATGCATTCACCATTGCTTTTGACCATTTGGAACCTTATAAAGGCTATCGCGTTCAATATACAACGACAATTGATGATTATAGTGTTCAAAATTTTACAAATAGTGCAACATTCTCTTATGGTGATACCGAATTACCTGCAGAAGCCACCGTTTTTGCAGGAGAAAGAAGTAATCCGATTGAGAAAAATGGCAGCTATAATAATGAAACTGGAAGAATTGATTGGGAGATTATCGTAAATGAATCTGGAGGAGTAATTGATGAAGCAATTATTCATGATACCCTTCCAGAAGAATTAACAATAGCAGAGGGTTCTATAGAAATCCATAAATATGATGGGAATTGGCAGCATATAGAGACAACAACTGCTGATGCATTCCCGATTAATTTAGGAAAAGTGGAATCCAACGAAATTTACCAAATCGCATTCAGTACAGGTATTGACTGGTCAAAAGTAAATGGCGGTGAATATCAGCAGAATAACCAATTTACGAATCAAGCAGAACTATATGATGGAGATACCAAGGTTGGAGAAGATGAAGCAGCTGTTGAATTTATGAGAGAGGTGCTTCTTGAGAAAACAGGAAAATCCAATGTCAATTATGATAATAAAACGCTCACTTGGACCATCGATGTTAACAAAGCAAAACATCCAATAGGCGGAAATGCTGTTATCACTGATTATATCCCGGAAGGATTGGATATTTCTAAGGATGACATTGTTATTACTAAAGATGGAGAAGCTTTTAATCCGAAGAGCATAGCAATCAATCCAGTTTCTGAAGGAGAGAATGCAGGGAAAACAGAAGTTATCATAGACTTGGGAGATATAGGATCGGGACATATTCAAATCACTTATACAACGGAGATTACCGATTTCAACATTAACAAGTTTGCCAATAGTGCTTCTCTAAATGGAGAGGGAATTGGTGAAGAGGTAGTAGTTGATACAGAGAATATTAGCCCACCGCCAAACAGTTTTGACAAAGGTTTTACAGGTATTAATTACAACGAGAAGACAATAGGCTGGCGTCTTAACGTTACTCCAATCAGAGAAGCAATCATAGAGCTGGAGATAGTTGATACTTTTCCAGATAAAGGGCTGATTTTACTTCCTGATACAGTAAAAGTTACTCGTGCAGGAGGAGAGACGCTTACAGAAGGAGAACATTATACACTTGAGCCTGGCACAGAAGATGGAGAAACAGGTTATCATAAAGGTTTTATTATTAAACTTGATGAATCTGTATTACCGTTAAATGCTCCATTAGAAGTTACTTATCAAACTTCGTATGATCCGCAACTTGAAGTGGAGGGCAATCAGCTTGATCCGCATGTACGCGGAGAAGGGCAAACCAAAGTGTATAAAAACCATGCTCAATTCACAGGGAAAACAAACTCTGGTGATTTTAGTGAAGGAAGAGATGCTCAGACAAGAACGATAAGAGACGACTCCTGGAACAGCGGCAAAAAAGAGGGCCGGCTCGTACACACTAACAGTAACGGGGAGTTGAGTAATGGCTGGGTAAGCGGTTCAGAAAGAAAAGTGGCCTGGCAGTTGTATACTAACTATCAGCAGCAGAACCTTGGAACTGGTGTGGTCATTTCCGATACATTACAGTATGAAGGAACGATAGATGAAGACAGTATTGTTGTAAAAACTTATGAAGTTGCTGGGAATGGAAATACGTCCATCACTAATAACGTGTTGGATGCCGGAAATTATAACGTTGATGTAGATGGTGATACATTCACGTTAACATTTGCGGAAGGTTTTGAAGTAAACGAAAGATATGTCATCGAATTTACAACCTCTGTCCCAGATATCTCACAGCCAAATTATACAAATAAAGCCACCGTTACAGTCGGCGACAACGACCATTCTTATTCAGGGACAGTGAATTATAATAGACATAATCACTTCTTGAATAAAGGACCTGTCGGACTGCAGAGTGATTCGGTCTTTACGGGAGAAGAGATTAACTGGCAGGTAAAAGTGAACGAAAGTCTTTCCATTATTGAAGATGCAGTCATTACAGACACAATCAGTACTGGGCTTGTTTATGTACAGGACAGTCTGGAAATCACTGCAGCAGATGGCTCAACTTTAGTGCTAGGGGAAGATTTTACACTTGAGGTGACAGAAAATGATAATGGTGAAACGGTATTAACCATTGATTTAGAGGGTACCGTAACAGGAATTTTAACATTAAACTATACCACTGTTGTAACAGAAACAGATGGAGAGGTTAACAATACTGTTGAGCTTAGTGGCAGTGATATTAAGAATAAAACAGTTGAATCTGAAAGGTTAAAAGCAACTCAATTCTCCTGGGTTGATGGAGAGTACAATCCTAACCGCGGAGCAATCAGAGTTACGAAAATTGATTCTGAAGAAGAAGAAACAATTGCCAACAATGAGGCTGTATTTAAATTATCGTATGATTTAAATGGGGAAAGAGTCCAGTTTGGTGAAGCATTTACAACAGAAAATGGTGTTCTGAATATCGGGAATCTGCCGCTTAGAACCTATTATCTGGAAGAAGTGGAGTCGCCAAATGGATATGTTTTATCGAATGAAGTAATCGAAATTACGGTAGATGAACCATATGGAAGAAATGAAATTGTTCATGAAGTTAATTTCGAAAACACCAAAGAAAAAATCGATGTAACAGGCACGAAAGAATGGCAAGGCGGCGAAAATCGACGCCCGGAATCCATTGAACTGCAATTATTCAGAAATGGAGAAGCGCTTGGTAATCCTGTTACTTTAGAAGCTGATGAAACAGAATATACTTGGACGGATTTAGATAGAACAGATTCGGGCGGTAATGCGTATGAATATACTGTGGATGAAGTGCAAGTACCAGAAAACTATGAAAAAACTGTTTCTGAAGATGGATTAACGATTACAAATGAATTCGTATCTCCAACTACTGAAATTCCAGTGAAAAAAACTTGGGAGGACGCGAACAACCAGGATGGCAATCGTCCGGAATCCGTTGAAGTTGCATTATTTGCAAACGGCGAGGAAACAGATGTAGAAAACGTTATTTTGAATAATGAAACTGAATGGCAAGGTTCATTTACAGATTTACCGGAGCTGGATAATAGCGGAGATAAGATTACTTATACCGTTGCAGAAGTAGACGTACCGGAGCAGTATGAGAGTGATGTTGCCGGAGATGCAGAAAACGGATTTGTTATCACGAACAGCTATACACCAGGTACGGTAGATATCCCAGTAGAAAAAATATGGGAAGATGCAAATAACCAGGATGGTGCCCGCCCAGACGGCATTACAGTACGTCTGTATGCAGATGGCGAAGCAACACAACGCTTCATCATTTTGAATGAAACTAATAATTGGAAAGTTACGTTTACCGATTTAGATGAATACCAAAATGGAGAGCGAATCACCTATACTGTTGTAGAATCAAATGTACCGGCTGGATACGAAAGTACTGTTAGTGGAAGCACTGAAAATGGCTATACCATCACAAACAGTTACTCACCAGAAATGACGGATATTACAGTAGAAAAAGCATGGCAAGATGTCAATAACCAAGATGGAGCACGACCGGACAGCATTACGGTTCATCTTTATGATGATCGTTCAAACGTTGTAGCAACGGAAGAAATAACAGCTGATAACGATGGAAATTGGTCACATGTTTTTGAGAATTTGCCAAAATATCGTGATGGTGTAGAAATTGCGTATAACGTAGCAGAGGATACTGTAGAAGATTATTCCTCTACTATTTCCAATAATGGTAATGGAACATTTACTGTAACGAATGAACATACACCAGAGCAGACTTCTGTTACCGTCAATAAATTCTGGAATGATAAAAATGATCAAGACGGTCAGCGTCCAGACAGCATTCGCGTTCAACTGCTTGCAGACGGAGAAGCCTTAGGAAATGAGGTGCGCATTACAGCAGCAGATAATTGGTCCTATACATGGTCTGGATTAGATGCGAATCGCGATGGCGGAGAACCTATTGATTATACAGTGGAGGAAGTCGATGTTCCAGCAGGATATGAGTCAGATATAAATGACGCAAATCACGGAGCAATTTCGATTACCAACAGCTATGAGCCGGAATTGATTGATATTCCAGTTTCAAAAGTATGGGATGATGCCAATAACCAAGATGGCAACAGACCGGAAAGTATTACGCTTCATGTCATCAATGGAAAGTCTGAAATTGTCCAGACAGCAGAAGTAACTGCAGATGAAAATGGCGAATGGTCTCATGTATTTGAAGGATTACCGAAATATGATAATGGGAAAGCAATCCAATACCGTATTACAGAAGATGCCATCGAAGGCTACGGGGCAACTGCTGTAAAACAAGCAGATGGATTTGTCATTACCAACAGCTATACGCCAGAACAAACATCATTGACTGTTACGAAAGGATGGGATGACGGCAATAACCAAGATGGCGTCCGACCAGAACATGTAACCGTTCAATTATTCGCTGATGGAGAACCTGTTAACAAATCTGTTCGTTTATCATCAGAAAATGATTGGACGCATACTTGGACAGAATTAGATGTTTATCAAGACGCCGGTCAGGAAATCAACTATACGGCAGAAGAAACAAATGTCCCAGAAGGTTATGAGGAGCCAACTGTAGAAGAAGTTAATGGAAACGTGTTGATTACAAACAACCGTACACCAGATACAGTAGAAATTCCTGTTACCAAAGAATGGGATGATGCAGAGAATCAGGATGGCGTCCGCCCAGACAGCGTGACTGTAAATGTTATCAATGATGCATCGGAAATTGTTGGAACAATTGAATTGAATGAAGAAAATGATTGGACGCATACGTTTGAAGGTTTGCCGAAAAATCGTAACGGTGAAGAAATTGGATATCGTGTGACGGAAGATTCCGTTGCGGAGTATTCAACCGAACTGGAGACCGGTGATAACGGTAATGTGACAATTACAAATGCATACACACCAGAACAAACATCGGTGACCGTTTCAAAAGGATGGAACGACAACGATAATCAAGACGGCATTCGCCCTGGGCAAATTGAGGTTCAATTATATGCAGGGGAAGATGAAGTTGGCGATACCGTTATCTTATCTGCAGAAAATGATTGGATGCATACCTGGTCCGAACTGGATGCATATCAAAACGGCGGTGAAGAAATTAATTACACCGTAGAAGAAGTATCTGTGCCAGAAGGCTATGAAGTATCTGTCAATGATGCAGACCATGGAAATATCATGTTAACTAACTATCATGAACCGGAACAAACCAGTGTCCATGTTTCTAAAGCATGGGATGATGCGGAAAACCAGGATGGTATTCGTCCGGCATCCATCACAGTGAATTTACTTGCCGATGGAGAAGAAATAGATTCTATCGAATTGAATGAATCAAATAATTGGCAAGCAGATTTTGCGGACCTGGATAAATTTAAAAACGGTGAACTAATCGACTATACGGTGGAAGAATCAGCCGTTGACGGTTATGAAGATGAAACAACTGGAAATGCGGAGGATGGCTATGTCATCACAAATATGCATGAGCCAGAGTTGATTGATTTAGAAGGAACCAAAACTTGGGATGACGCTGATAACCAAGATGGCAAACGTCCAGAGTCCATTACAGTTCATTTATTAGCAAATGGTGAGGAAGTAGAAGACGTAGAAGTTACAGAGGAATCAGATTGGAGCTATGCATTTACAGACTTGCCGAAATTCGAGAATGGGGAAGAAATTAACTACACCATTCAAGAAGATGACGTAGAAGATTATTCTACGGAAATTACTGGTATGGATATTACCAATAGTTATACCCCAGGAAAAACAAGCATCAATGTTATCAAACATTGGGAAGATGCAAACAATCAAGATGGTATTCGCCCAGAATCCATTACAGTGAAATTAATCGCTGACGGTGAAGAAACAGGAAAAGAAGTTGTATTAAGTGCTGATAATAATTGGCAGGCTGACTTTACTGATTTAGACGAATACAATAATGGAGAGCTGATTGACTATACAGTGGAAGAATCAGCTGTTGATGGTTATGAAGCGGAAACATCCGGAAGTGCAAAGAATGGCTATGTCATTACGAATACGCATGAACCGGAACGGATTGATGTAAAAGGAACCAAAACCTGGGATGATAATAATTATACGGATCAACGCCCAGATTCCATCACTGTTAACTTGTTAGCAGATGGGGTAAAAGTGGATTCTGTAGGTGTCACTGCGGAGATGGGTTGGACATTTGAATTTACAGATGTACCTAAATTTGCAGACGGTACAGAGATTACCTATACAGTGGAAGAGGCAGCTGTTAACGGATATGTAACGGATAATGTAGAAGGAAGTGCGGCAGATGGGTTCACCATCACCAATCGTCCGGCAAAAGTAAGTGTAGGAGATTATGTATGGATTGATGTGAACAAAGATGGCCTGCAAGACGAAACGGATATTCCGCTACCAGGTGTCGTCTTAACGATTGAAGATGAAGACGGCAATCCAGTAACAGACGTCTACGGAAATCCAGTAGGACCAGTTACAACAGATGAAAATGGATATTATATCTTTGAAAATCTGACAATCGATCAAACGTACATTGTACGAATTGATCGTGAAGCATCCGCAGAAGCCTTGGAAGGATATGTACCAACCTTGGAAGAAGTGGGTAATGATAATTCCATTGACTCATCTACATGGTTTGCAGTATCTCGTCATTTAACAGAAGGCGGAGAACATGATCCGACATTAGACTTTGGCTTTGTGAAAGCAGAGTCAGAGGAGCCAGGAGAAGATCCAGGCAAAGAGCCGGGAGAAGATCCAGGTAAAGAGCCGGGAGAAGATCCAGGCAAAGAGCCAGGAGAAGAGCCAGGAGAAGAGCCAGGAGAAGGTCGAGGTAAAGACTCAGAAGTAGCCCCAGGTAAACCAGAGGAAGCTTCTGGTAAAGAATCTGGAGAAGACTCGGGTGATTTTGAAGGAACGGATGAAAGTGATGGTGAAACATTACCAGGAACAGCAACAACAATGTTCAACTTATTGCTTATCAGCTTAGGTTTACTGGCAGCAGGTACAATTTTAATCATTGTCAATCGCTTTCGTAATCGTTCATCTAACTAAATAGAACGGATTTGATTAAGAAAAGAGGTTATTGCCAATTTAAGGTAATAGCCTCTTTTTCTGTCTGAAAATGAAAAAATTAAAATATGGAGGTTTACTTACATATCATCTATATAAAACGAAACTTCACTCAATGGGAGTTTTCAACGCACAATTCTTTACGATGGGACGAGTAATCGCAGCAACGGTTTTAATAGACCGAGTAATCGCAGGTCTCAATGTTGTCAGGTTAATACGACCGCTGCGACGGGTTATGGTGGGGTGAGTAATCGCAACCCCAGAAAAACACTACGCTAGTTAGCCTTATTGCAATCTACCAGTATCAAATATAATCTTAATGAAATTCACTAACCTGACAACATTGGTAATCGCAGTCCCAGCCCCAGTCCCAGGACGTCGCGAACTTAGTTTGCCGTTCTTCTCCCACTGAGTTAGCCTAAGTGATTCAGGAAGTTAGCGTCCGTTATCTCCCGCCTAAATAAATTTATTTTCACGCTTTATTTTGATGCGGGAGTTTTACGGACGCTTCTCCGTGATAAAAAACGGCGAAATTCTTTTCAACAATTACCAATCATCTATCCTCATATCGAGCTTTCTTTTTGCTCACACTAATGAAAAAAGAAGGGAAGGTATTTGAAGTATGCGAAATAGCGTTTTCATTCTCTTACTAATACTGATGACAATACAATTTCATATCCCTTCAACCACCTATGCAGAACAGGAATTGCCTGTAATGAAGGTGCATTTTATTAATGTCGGCCAAGGAGACAGTATTTTAATTGAAACCCCTTTAGACCGGACTATTTTAATTGATGGTGGGCCGCCGGAAGCTGGTGATGCTTTGGTTAATTATATCAAGGAGCTGCGGATTAATGAAATTGATTTAATGATTGCTACTCACCCAGATGTCGACCATATCGGCGGTTTAGTACGGGTGTTGGATGAGATAGATGTAGGCGGTGTAGTTGATATCGGCAAGCTTCACCCGACAAAAACATTTGCTGCGTATATGAATCGGATTCGTGATTTACAAATACCACTGACTATAGCTGAAAAAGATACGCCGATTGAGATTGATCCAATGATTTCACTGGATATTTGGAATGCAGCGCAGCCTTTAACTTCTCCTAATGCATCTTCGTTAGTTTTAAAGCTTAATTATGAAGAAACAGATATGCTTTTTATGGCGGATGTCGGTAAAAAAGAAGAAAAGGAGATACAAAAAAAGCATGATGTCGATTCAGAACTGATTAAAATAGGGCATCATGGCTCAAATACGAGCACTGGTTTGTCTTTTTTGGAAGCAGTAGATCCTGAAATTGCTATTTTAACCTATAGTAAAGATAATAACTATGGTCATCCTGTTCCTCGTGTGATTGACCATTTAAACGAAGTTGGTGCACTGGTTTATTCTACAGCTGCCTTAGACAGTATTACAGTAGAAACAGATGGAGAGACATTAATTGTAAATCCAAAAAAGAATCCAATCCAGAAATTTGTGGAGGAACAAGCAGGCTAACCGCATGTCTTTTTACAATTTAATACAAAAATGATATCATTATAATATATAAAAGATATGAAGGGGCGGATTGCATGCAGGAACGTAAAGCGTGGAGTATTAATGGCGCACTTGGAATTGGTCTGATTGTTGTTTTACTTGCATTAGGGATATTCAGTTTTGTTCAATCGTATGTCGTTTCAGGAGTTGTGCTTGTATTAATTGCTGGTATTTTAATTAGCGGGATTACTATCGTGCAGCCTAATCAGTCCATTGTCGTTATTTTCTTAGGGAAGTATATGGGAACGGTACGGCGTGAAGGAATTTTAGTAACTGTACCATTTTCTGTACGCAGAACAATCTCTTTGAGAGTCCGTAACTTTAACAGTAATCGGCTGAAAGTAAATGATGTGAACGGAAACCCAATTGAAATTGCTGCGGTGGTTGTTTTTAAAGTAGTAGATGCAGCGAAAGCCGTTTTTGATGTCGATCAATATGAGGACTTTGTGGAGATTCAAAGCGAAACAGCTATCCGGGCTGTAGCAACAACGTATCCATATGATTCATTTACCAATGAGGAATTAACCTTACGCGGAAATGCAGATGAAGTATCGAACCAATTAACAACAGAGCTTCAGGATCGTCTGCAAGTTGCTGGTGTAGAAGTGATTGAAGCGAGGTTAACGCACTTAGCATATTCTACAGAGATCGCTCAAGCGATGCTGCAGCGTCAACAAGCTAGTGCAATTATCTCTGCCCGGGAGCAAATTGTTCAAGGTGCTGTTGGAATGGCGCAGGATGCCATAGCTCGGTTAGAAGCGGATAATGTTGTGGATTTAGACGATGAACGCAGAGTAGCAATGATTAATAACTTGCTTGTTGCTATTGTCTCTGATCAAGGAACACAGCCGGTAATCAATACAGGAACACTTTATCAATAAGCAGGGTTACTATGGCTAAGAAAAAAAACTTTCCATTACGCATCGACCCAGAGCTTTATGAGGTATTGCAGCGCTGGTCAAAGGATGAATTCCGCAGTGTCAACAGCCACGTTGAATTCTTACTCAGAGAATCTGCTAAAAGAGCAGGGAGACTCCCAAAAAAACAGGATAAAAAAATAGGGGAAGATTGAATATTTTGCTGACAATCCCGAACAAATAGCCTTAAGAAATCAAGTGAATGATTTCTTAAGGCTATTTACATTATGATACTTCCTCATCAGAGCTAATGTCAGCTTCTGAATGGAATTGTTGATAGGACATATAATGCTCTTTCGTAATCACAAATAAATCATATATTGCTTCATTGGAAGTTGCGTTAACACGTTTATACATGGAATCGTATAATTCATTTGCAAAAGTAGCGTAAGGAAGCTTTAAAACGGCTTTTATGGAACGTTTGTTACTTTTTTGCACTTTCAAAAAGATACCATCAATGCCTTTAGTAGTAAAAAGTTCATAAAAGAAGGCATCTTTTGCTTGGCGATTATAGCCTTTACCAAAGTACGGCTTTCCGATCCAAGTAGCTAAAAAGCCATAATTTTCTTCTATATCAAAAAGGTTAATCGTACCAATCGGCTGCTGATATTCATCGAGAATTGTTCTGGAAATTAATTCTCCGCGGTCTTCCGCTTCGATCGTCTGTTTGGTTGAAAAGTAAAATTCATCCACGGTTGCAGCTTTTTGCCTGACAAATGGGTACACCTCAGGGGCTATCATCAATTCATATAAAGTTGGTACCTCCATTAAATCACGTATTTTCAGCATAAAAATACCCTCCTTTTCCAGGCGGGTACATACATTAGCAAAAAAAGCCACAGCTAGTGAGTCACCCACCCTCGAATTTTTATTTTTAAAGTAGCTTGGAAACAAAAATTCGGGGCGGGAATCGAACCCGCTAGAACCAGGAAACCCCGGTGGCGCACCATTTGCCTTCCCTATTTAATTGACCTTCTCTATAGTACAGCCGAACAGGCTGCTCATCAGCTCTTTTCAAATTTATTTTTGATAATTTTATTGTATGATTTTTTTGGTAAAATGCAAGTGTTTTTTTAAAAATAAAGCATGAAATTTTTGTAAGTTAATTTTGTACCAGCATAGCTTCAGTCAATTCAAAAACAGGGGAGATTTATAAGAAGTAAGAAAGAGAAAATAATAAAAAAATCACTTGATAAAAGAACATTTGTTCTGTATGTTGTATTTAGATAGTCACCTTAGAAACTCTCCTTACCATAATAAAAGGATGTGTTCTTATGCCTCAAATTTGTCTTCGTAAAGTATATGCTTCATCAGAAATAATCTCACTTCATGTACAGGAAGATATCAAATCATACAATAAGTATCAAAGAAGAAAAGAACGTACCAAGAAGGCGCTGCATCGTATCCCTGATGTGCAATTAATGGATTTAAAAGTGGACTATGCATTTAAACAACTATTTGGAAACGAAAAGAATAAGGATATCACCGTCGTTTTTCTCAATGCCATTTTAGCCAAATCTGGAAGAAGTCCGATTCAGCAGCTTTACTTTCAAAATATCGAAATCGGCGGCGAATATGAAGAGGACAAAAAATCCAGATTAGATCTCTTAATCAGGACGGAGAATAAAGAATGGGTCAACATAGAAATTCAAATCAATAATGAGTATAATATGATAAAAAGATCCCTGTATTATTGGTCGAGACTTTTTTCAGAACAGCTGAAAAAAGAGCAGAGCTATAAAGAATTGTACCCCGTCATTAGTATTAATATCATGCATTTTAACCTGCTGGATGAAACGGACGCCTTTCATAATATTTTTCACCTGCATGAGATAAAGCAGAAATATCCATTAACCGATATGATTGAATTTCATTTTGTGGAAATTCCTAAACTGATTACTGCCTGGAAGAATAATCAGCTGGATCCATGGGAAGACGTCTTAACGCGCTGGCTGCTGCTGTTAGGAACGGTCGATAGACAAAGAAATCATTTCTATGAAGACATCTATCAAGAACTGGAGGAGATTGCGATGGTGGATAAAACGTTAAATGTTGCGATGCGGGTCTGGGAAGATTTAAGCCGTACAGAAGAAGAACGCCGGGAATATGAAATCCGTTTGAAGCAAATTTTAGATGAGCAATCCAAAAAGCGGGACAGAGAGTTGTTGGAACAGGAAATGGAAGAAGTGAAAGAGCAGAAAGAAGAAATGAAAATAGAGAAAGAAGAGGTTGAAAAACAGAGAGAAGAAATGAAAATGGAGAAAGAAGAAGCAGAACGCAAAAAGCTTGAAGCTGAGTCCGCGCTAAAGGAATCCACAAAACAAACGGCACTCAAAATGTTAGAGCAGGGGATAAGCCAAACGGCTATTTTACAGGTGACGGGTTTAACTCTACAGCAATTTGAGGTTATTCAGCAGGAAACATCAAGATAAGCAGAATATAAAGTGCTCTGATAAAATAAAAAATAACAAGGAGCATGCTGGAAAATAATAGCATGCTCCTTCACAAAACCAGCATTTTTCATTGGTCCTTTTAAGTAAAAGAAACATTTACATTATTTAATTATTTTTCAGATCTAATAAAACCTGATCAAGGGAAGGGAAATCATACACGAATCCGTGTTCAAGCGCCTTCTCCGGATACGCATACTGTCCTTTTGTCAGGAGCTGCGCCATTTCTCCCAAGGTAAGATAAAAGAATGCAGCCGGAAGATGAAGCCAATTCGGCCGTTTGTAAACCTTTGCTGCTTTTTTCATGAAATCTTTATTGCGTTTAGGAGTGGGTGCAGTAACATTAACCGGCCCTTTTAGGGTATGATTTTCTATACCAAAGGTGATTATGTTTACGGCATCTTGAACATGGATCCAGGAGAGCCATTGTTCGCCATCACTAATGTGCCCGCTTGTATATAATTTTACCGGCAATGACATAAGCGGAAATGCACCGCCATCTTTGCCAAGCAGTATGCCAAACCGAGCATAAATTGTTCGAATACCCAATGCTTCGGCTGCGCTTGCCTCAGCTTCCCATTGCCTTGTTACAGACGCGAGAAAATCGGTACCAGGCTGCGTCGTTGCCTCTGTGTAGATGAAATCTTCAGACATGCCGTAGAATCCTACTGCGGAGCCGCTAATAAATACATCCGGTTTCTCCTCCATGTCTTTCATTAATTGAACAAGGTATTTGGTGATACGGAGGCGGCTGGTAAGGATTGTTTCTTTCTTCTTTTTCGTCCAATAACCAAACAAAGATTCACCGGCAAGATTAATGACAGCATCTATTTTAGGAAGCTCATTTGCAGTCGTATCATAATTCATAAAGGTCATATGCGATGTATTTGATTTTTTCTCCGCAGAACGGGACAGGATGTATAATTGATGGTTGAGGCTGGTAAGATGTTCGGCTAATTTAGTACCCAAAAAGCCGGTGCCTCCAGTTATTAATATGTTCATAATATAGAAACCTCCTTTAGATGATATGAAAGTATATATTCTATTGTTATCTCATTGCTCCGTTCTTTGCTATGATGAAAAGAGAGGTGAATAATGTTGCGAAAAATTAGCAGGATTACTACGCAAAAAAAACAGAAGCATCGCTATAATATATTTTTAAATACACCAACTGGTGATGAATACGGATTTAGTGTGGATGAAGAGATTCTCATAAAATTCCGTTTGGAGAAAGGTATGGAATTAAGTGATGAACTCATCAAAACACTGAAGGAACAAGATACCCTCCATAAGGTATATACCCTTACTATACACTTTTTAAGCTATCGAATACGTTCAGAAAAAGAAGTTATCACCTATTTGCAAAAAAAAGAAGTGGAAGAAGAACAAATTACGGTTATTATGAAGCGGCTCAAACAAGAAAAACTGCTGGATGATCAGCAATTTGCTGAAATGTTTGTACGCTCGCGTATGAATACCAGTTCAAAAGGTCCCAAAGTCATTGAACAAGAACTGTTTGAAAAGGGAATTGGCGGACAAATTGTTGCAAATGCTTTAGAGCAATATACCCCGGCATTGCAGAAGGAAAAAGTTCAAAATCTGTTGAGGAAAAAAATAAAGCAAAGCTCGAAAGATTCTTTTCAAAAACAGATAAACCAAGCAAAAAATACGATTCTTCAAAAAGGATTTAATCAGCAGTTTGTTTTTGAAGCTATTCAAACCATGGACCAGGAAGAGGACACAGATCAGGAATGGGAAGCCTTGAAATTCCAAGGAGAAAAACTGTACCATAAGCATATGAAAAAATATGAAGACTTCCAGCTCAAGCAAAAGGTGATGGAAGGGTTATACCGAAAAGGTTTCCATTTCGATATGATTCAGCAATTTGTAGAAGAATATATAGAAAACCAGGAATAAATCGAAGTTACTTGTACATTATTTTGATACAATAGGGATCGACAGTAAGGAGGAGAAGAATGAAATTTCGCTATAGTGATTATTCCATAGAACAGCTGCATCAAGAAATTGGGAAATTAAAAGAACAAGCTCAAAAAGCTGAACAGCTGGGAAATGTTTCAGAAGTACAAATTTGTGAAAGAAAAATGCAAGTGGCCCTTGCCTATACAATGAGCCCGGATGATTTTGAAAAAGAGGAGATTTATCAGCTTAAAATGGAAACAGGGTATAAATTCAGAATATCCTATATTAATGGAGTTTTTGCATGGGGTTACCGGATTGATTTATTAGATAAAGAAAGTGAAAACTTAGAAGCATTGCCTATCTCCTTATTAGGAAAAAAAGTAAGCTGAATGAAAACAACTCAGATGAATTCAATTTCACCTGAGTTGTTGCTTTTTACATTGATTTAAGGAACTACTGTCCCAAACGTTTATACATTATTGTGGACATAGCCTGAACCAATTTTGCGTAAATTCTAAGGGGCTGAGTCACTTGGAATCAATTTATTTTGAAGTTTCTGTTCTGAGAAAATCCAGCCTGTATAGGAAGTGATGACTTCCAGGTTTTTGTCTAATTTCACTACAGCTACAAATGGATAATACCCTTTG
This sequence comes from Oceanobacillus jeddahensis, assembly GCF_000750635.1. Taxonomy (GTDB): domain Bacteria; phylum Bacillota; class Bacilli; order Bacillales; family Amphibacillaceae; genus Oceanobacillus; species Oceanobacillus jeddahense. The sequence goes on along the minus strand of NZ_CCDM010000007.1, from coordinate 11,851 downwards.
CTGCGGTAGCGTAAGTCAATAAAACGAACTTCTGTAACATCGTCTTTATCTGTATTGATTTCCCAGCGGTAAATCGGAGAGAAATTAAGAAATGAAGAGATGTTTTTATCGTTTTTAGCGGCTTTTATTACATCTGTATCAGGTAAGGGGACGCGGTAAAATTCATCAACAATCTCAATATGCCGGTTCTCTACGCTGCCTACAAAGTAACGGTCACTTGTCGAAATAGCAACACGCCAGTAATTTTGTTTGAGGGTAGGAGACGTAGCGACAATTTCGGTGTCCGGCATATATTCTTTGATTTTTTGAACGATTTCCCTTTTGTCCATATAGCGTTTGATGTAATATAATACAATGACTGTATAAATAATCAGCCATGTGTATCCAGGATGGGCTCCTAATGCCCATGCTACGATACCAGCAACATTCAGGAAAAAAATGTACGGGTCAAACGTATTAATAAAGCCTTTTGCAATCCATTTTTTTGTGAACGGCCGGAAAGCCTGCGTGCCGTACGCATTAAATAAATCGACAAATACATGAATGGACACAGCTAACAATGTCCATAACCAAAGAGTCAAATAACTTACTTCTGGAACGAATAAATAAATTGCTCCAGATACAAGCAGACTCCACATAAGAATAGCGGGGAGTGAATGAGATGCTCCACGGTGCTGTCTTATATACGTTGCATTACTTTTTAATTTAAAAATCGTATCAAAATCAGGAGCGTGTGATCCAACGACTGTTCCAACCAATACGGCATGAAATAGAGTAGGATTACTTTGTACAGTAGGGTCTAATGTTGCTAAACCGCCAAGCGCAACACCCATAACTATATGTGTACCAGTATCCATAGTTACTTATCCTCCTTAAGTTGCTTCCATCAAAGCACTCCAATATTATTTTAACACATAGGACGTGAAAACATGAATGATAAAAGGCTAGAACATATAAATATTTCCGCTTTTCAAGAAGATTTACTTAGGTGGTACGAAGAAAATAAACGTGATCTTCCTTGGCGTGAAAATAATGATGCTTATCGCGTATGGGTATCAGAAATTATGCTGCAGCAAACCAAAGTAGATACGGTTATCCCTTATTTTAATCGGTTTATGGAGAAATATCCAACTGTATATGAATTGGCAGAAGCAGACCAGCAAGATGTTTTAAAACAATGGGAAGGTTTAGGTTATTATTCCCGCGCAAGAAATTTACAAACAGCAGTACGTGAAGTTGTGGAAACATATGATGGAAAAATTCCTGAGGACCCGAAGCAGCTCGGCGATTTAAAAGGAGTTGGACCTTACACAAAAGGAGCCATTCTTTCTATAGCTTATAACCAGCCGATTCCAGCAGTAGACGGTAATGTAATGCGAGTTTTTTCCCGCGTATTATATATTGAAGAAGATATTGCCCAGAGTTCCACGAAAAAGCTATTTGAACATTATGTAGGAGAAATGATTTCAAAAGAAGATCCGTCTTCCTTTAACCAGGCTATTATGGATTTAGGAGCGACCATTTGTACCCCAAAACAGCCTATGTGTATGTTCTGCCCTGTGATGGAGCATTGTCAGGCCTATGTTGAAGGAATTCAAGACAGACTTCCTGTGAAAAAGAAAGCCAAAAAGCAGCAAAAGAAAAAATATATCGCCCTGCTTATCCAAAATAAGAAAGGAAAATATGTGATTGAGAAAAGACCTGATTCTGGATTGTTAGCAGGACTATGGCAATTTCCAATGATTCCAGCAGATGATATTGTTAAAAAAGATTGGCAGCCTTGGCTGCAGGAAAACTATGGATTAGATATGGAGATAAATGAATCCTGCACATCCATCAAACACGTTTTTTCCCATATTATTTGGAATGTAGATGTACGAAAAGCGTCGACGAATGAGGAAACCGTTCAAGATAGTCGATTAGAATTTGTTTCCTTAGAAGAACTGAAAAAATATCCATTCCCAGTTCCGCATCAAAAAATGATTCCTTTTTTAGAAGAGTAATGAAATAGTACGGAATCTCGAACATAAATATGAATCCTGTTAAAAATTAACGCCGTCCAAAAAACGCTGCAATGCTTTGTATTTCGAGGATCCTTGCTTATTAAAAAATATTTCTTTAAAAAGTTTGGATAAAGAAATGCGCTTCGGGACAAATTAATTATTGCGGAGGTGATATTGATGGCTAAAAAACAAAATCAACAAAACCAACAAAATCCTGCAAAAACAAATGCAGCTGAAGTAAGAAAGCAAAACCAACAAGCAGCTCAAGGACAATATGGTACTGAGTTTGCTCAAGAAACAGATGCACAAGAAGTGAAAAAGCAAAACCAACAATCACAACAAAACAAGCAATAACATCTGTTTTACCCAAAAAGGGTTTCCAATTACGGAAACCCTTTTAATAATTTTACATATTATTGAAGACTCCATTATGGAATTAAAAAGGACTTATCCTTTAACTTTTATCGCTGAAGGCTTATAATGAAATATAATTCATAAATCACTGTATTGAAAATGGAGAGGGAGATTTTGGATGGTTTCTCCAAACGCTGGTTCAAAAATGATGATACAAAGTTATAAACATAATGGACAACTTCACAGAATCTGGAAAAATAGCGTCGTATTAAAAGGAACGGAAAGTGTCATAATCGGAGCAAATGATCGGACCAAGGTCATTGAAAGTGATGGTCATTCCTGGATGACGAGAGAGCCCGCCATTTGTTATTTTGACGCAAAACATTGGTTTAATATTATTGGTATGCTTCGGGATGACGGGATTTACTATTATTGCAATCTCAGTTCCCCATTTGTTTATGATGAGGAAGTTGACTCACTGAAATACATTGACTATGATTTAGATGTAAAAGTTTTTCCGGATATGACTTTTAACCTTCTTGATGAGGACGAATATGAAGAAAATAAAGCTTTGATGAAGTATCCAGAAGAAATTCATCGTATTCTTTATCAGCAATTAGAGGTATTAATTCATTGGATTCGGCAAGGAAAAGGTCCGTTTTCCCCGGGATTTGTCGATGATTGGTACGAAATGTATTTAACATACCATTAAGCATAAAGATAAAATAATACTTCTAAACGGTGTTTGAGCGATTTGATTGCAATTCGAATGGGTAAAAGGGTATCCTTGTTACGGATGATACAACAAGGATACCCTTTTAATATTTCATTCAAAAGAATATTAAAACGAAATACCTTTTTTATCACGGAGAACCGCCCGTAAAACTCCCGCCTCAAAATAAAGAGCGAAAATAAATTTATTTAGGCGGGAGATAACGAGGGCTAACTCCCTGAATCACTCAACTAATCATTCAGTGGGAGAATTAAGGAAGCAGACTAAGTTCACGACGTCCTGGGACTGCGGTTACTCGTCCCATCGTAAAGAGTTGTGCGTCGAAAAACTCCCACTGAATGAAGTTTCGTTTTATGTAGAGGAAGTTGATAAATGAGCAGTATCAGGCAGTATCTAAAATTTGTAAAACCATACACCTGGAAAATTATATGGACATTACTCATCGGTGTTGTTAAATTTGGTATCCCATTAATGATGCCATTAATTTTAAAATATGTTATCGATGATATTGTCACGGTAGAAGAGCTAACCCAATCTGAGAGAATAACACGGTTATTTTGGATAATGGGTATTTCTTTTGTCGTATTTTTAATTGTCCGCCCGCCGGTTGAGTATATCCGTCAATACTTAGCACAATGGGTTGGAAACAAAATTCTGTTTGATATCAGAGGGAAGCTGTTCGATCATTTGCAAAAGTTAAGTTTGAAATTTTATTCTCAAACCAAAACAGGTGAGATTATTTCCCGAGTAATTCATGATGTAGAGCAAACGAAAAATTTTGTTATTACAGGGTTAATGAATATTTGGCTGGATGTAACAACGATTCTAATTGCTATTATAATTATGTTTACCATGGATGTGCCGCTTACTTTCGTATCGATTATCTTATTCCCGTTATTCGGTATTTCTGTCAAATACTTTTTTGGACGATTACGCCGATTAACACGGGAAAGATCGCAAGCTTTGGCAGAAGTGCAAGGGCATTTACATGAGCGTATCCAAGGAGTACCGGTGACAAGAAGTTTTGCATTGGAAGATTATGAAGATGAACAGTTTGATAAAAGAAACCGCCATTTCCTGGACCGGGCTTTGAAGCATACCGATTGGAACGCCAGAACTTTTGCAGTAACAAACACAATTACAGATTTGGCACCGCTTCTCGTTATTGCTTTTGCAGGATACCAGGTTATCATGGGCAATACATCGCTTGGGACAATGGTAGCTTTCGTTGGATACATGGAGCGGGTGTACAGTCCATTGCGCAGACTGATCAACTCATCAACGACGTTAGTACAATCAATTGCATCTATTGACCGTGTATTTGAATTAATGAATGAGCGTTATGATATTACGGACAAAAAAGATGCGGTTGATCCAGGAAGGCTGAAAGGAAAAGTATCCTTTAACCACGTCTCTTTTCAATATGATGAGGAAGAAGAGCCCGTACTCAAGGATATTGACCTTCATGTTCAAAAAGGGGAAACCATCGCCTTTGTCGGAATGAGCGGAGGAGGAAAATCAACACTAATCAGTTTAATTCCCCGCTTCTACGATGTTACAGGAGGATCAATTGAAATTGATGGAACGGACTTGCGGGATATGCAGGCCCGGGCGTTGCGTGATAACATTGGAATGGTGCTTCAGGATAATATATTGTTCTCTGAATCGATTGAAACCAATATCCGCATGGGAAAACCAGAAGCAACAAAAGAGGAAGTTATCCGAGCGGCAAAAGCAGCAAACGCCCACGGTTTTATTGATGAAATGCCAGAGGGCTACGAAACAATGGTTGGAGAACGTGGTGTGAAATTGTCTGGCGGTCAAAAGCAACGGATTGCTATTGCGCGTGTATTCTTGAAAAATCCGCCATTGCTGATTTTTGATGAAGCAACATCTGCATTGGATTTAGAAAGTGAACATCTTATTCAAGAAACGCTGGAGAAACTGGCTTCTGATCGGACGACATTTATTGTTGCCCATCGCTTAGCAACAATTACTCATGCTAGCCGTATCGTTGTTGTGGAAAATGGAGAAATTGTAGAGATAGGCTCACATGAGGAATTAATGAAACGTCGTGGCCATTATTATGATTTATATCAAATTCAGAATTTAGAGGAATAGTGCTTATCAGCAGAATAAAAGGCTTTTCCCGGAGAGGATTATCCCCGGGAAAAGCCTTTTTGTATGCTTCAACTGAATTATTGATTTTCTGCCATTTTTGCAAATGCATGACCAACCGCATCAATGGTATTTTCAATATCCGAATCTGTGTGCTCTGTTGTTAGGAACCAAGCTTCATATTTTGAAGGAGCCAAGTTAATTCCTTCGTTCAGCATAAGCTGGAAGAATGTTGCAAAGGCTTCTCCATCTGATGCATCTGCTTCACTGTAATTGGTTACTTTATCGACACCAAAGTAAACAGTCAAAGCTCCACGAAGCCGGTTCACGGTAAGATGAATACCATGCTCTTCCGCCTTTTCTAAAATACCTTCTTCTAAACGTTTTCCAAGGCGTTCTAATTCTTCATAAACCCCGTCTTCTTTTAATACCTCTAAGCAGGCGATACCGGCTGCCATTGAAGCGGGATTTCCGGACATGGTTCCTGCTTGATATGCCGGCCCAAGCGGAGCAACCTGTTCCATAATATCCTTACGTCCGCCGTAAGCACCGATTGGCAGTCCGCCGCCAATAATTTTACCCATCGCTGTTAAATCAGGTTCAATGTTATAGAGCTGCTGTGCACTTCCGTAGGTGAAGCGGAATGCAGTGATAACCTCATCATAAATAACCAGTGCTCCGGCACGGTGAGTAAGTTCATTTACTTCTTGTAAAAATCCTTCGAACGGCTCGACAATTCCAAAGTTACCTACAATCGGTTCAACGAGTACAGCTGCAATTTCACCTTCCCAATGATCTAACGCTTTTTTAAAGGCATCTAAATCATTAAATGGAACAGTAATGACCTCCGCAGCACTGGAGGCAGGGACACCTGCTGAATCCGGTGTACCCAGTGTAGAAGGTCCAGATCCTGCTTCGACCAGTACAGCATCGAAATGTCCATGATAGCAGCCCGCGAATTTGATTACTTTTGTGCGATTCGTATAGGCGCGCGCTACCCGTACGGTGGTCATTACTGCCTCTGTACCTGAATTATTAAAGCGGACCTTTTCCAGGGAAGGCATCGCTTCTTTTAACATTTTCGCAAATGTATTTTCCAATTCTGTTGGTGTTCCGTAAAGAACTCCGGTAGTTGCTGCTTCAGCAATTGCTTTTGCAATATGCGGATGAGCGTGACCTGTAATAATCGGGCCATATGCTGCTAAATAATCAATATACTTATTATCATCTACATCCCAGAAATAAGCTCCTTGTCCTCTTTTCATATAGACAGGAGAGCCTCCGCCAACAGCTTTATAAGAGCGGGAAGGAGAATTTCCCCCGCCGACAATATGTTGTAAAGCTTCTTGATGCAGTTTCTCAGAATTTGTGAATTTCATTATTTTGCTTCCTCCTCATTCTTCCCAACTTGTAAAGAATCTGACATGCTTTTACAAGTTCATTTAAAAGGTAAAACGTAAAGTTTATTTTCTATTTGATTTTACCCAGTTACTAATATAACAAAAAATTGAATAGAAAACTTGTACAAACTGTTACGATTTCTGCATATGTATAAGAAAAGGCATCTTGAAAGGAGCAAAAAAAATGGGTATCCCCTGGATATTCTTTATCATGGTTATTATTTTAATCGGTAAAAGCATCTATGATTTTGTTCAATATAAATCGATTCATTCCCGTATACAAATGAAGGAAGGGCATTTTTCTCTGGAGATTTTTATCGCCATGTTGATTGTTTATTGCATTACAATGGTGGGCTATGGGCTTATTTACTTCATTTTATCATTTCAAGGGATCGTCATAGTGGAACATGGGGAACTGAGAGAAGTAACGATATGGGGATCTGTTGTTCACTCTATTTATTTTAGCGGAGTAACTTTACTGACCCTTGGCTATGGTGATTTAGCGCCGGTTGGTATTGGTAGACTGATTGCTATTTCAGAAGCATTGATTGGTTACATATTACCAGCTGCGTTTGTATTAAAAGTTGTACAAATTAGTAGTAGAGACAATGATAAATGAATCTCCGTCTGCGATATGCTATATTTAAGGGAGAATAATGAATGGATTAACTGGAGGGGTTAGATGCCAATTGAATTGGGAACCAAAATTAATAATTTCACATTACCAAATCAGGACGGAGAACAAGTAAGTCTATCTGATTTTCAAGGAAAGTATGTTGTTTTGTATTTTTATCCAAAAGATATGACACCTGGATGCACGACAGAAGCATGTGATTTCAGAGATCACCATGAAAGCTTCAAGGAGCTGGACGCAGTAATAGTTGGTATAAGTCCGGACCCTGAAACACGTCATCAAAAGTTTATTGACAAGCACGACCTGCCGTTTACTTTACTTTCCGATGAAGATCATCAAGTAGCTGATCAATTTGGAGTATGGAAGCTGAAGAAAAACTTTGGCAAAGAATATTACGGTATTGAGCGTTCTACTTTTATTTTGGATAAAGAAGGAAAGCTAATCCAAGAATATCGTAAAGTTCGGGTAAAAGATCATGTGGCAGATGCTTTAAACTATTTAAAAGAAAATCAAGTGAATAAAGAATAGAAGGATGGAGGTGGAACAGCATGCGAATTTATACAAGGTCTGGAGATAAAGGGCAAACATCATTAGTTTACGGGCAGCGTGTACCTAAAAATCATTTACGGGTAGAAGCGTATGGAACGTGTGATGAAGTAAATTCAAGCATTGGCTTAGCAACAAGTTATATTGAAGAAACAGACTGGGATGAAAAGGCTGCTTTTCTCGATCAACTACACCGTGTACAGACTATTCTTTTCCATGTTGGTGCGGAATTATCTACGCCAAAGGATAAAGAAGTTTATTGGAAGCTTGAACAGAAACATATTGATGAGATGGAAAAACAGATTGACGAATGGGATAAATCGCTTGAACCGTTAAAGAATTTTATCCTGCCATCTGGACACAGAGCAGCGAGCGCACTTCATCATGCCCGTACGGTAGCGAGGCGGGCAGAACGTTTAACGATAGGGTTAGAAGATGAAGTGGAGAATAAGCATGTTTTTGGTTATTTAAACCGGTTATCAGATTATTTATTTGTTGCTGCCAGGTATGTAAATCAGCAATTAGGGGGAGAAGAGAAGCCTCTCCATGTGGATGTTTAATTTAGGATAAATTTAAAAAGCTAATAAAAATGACACTTTAGGAAGTGTTCGTCGTATTGGTATCATCAGGTAACGGAAAAAGCTTGTTAGTATGCTGCTGTTTTCTTTGTGGATTTGTTAGAGCGAGTAATTGCGGTATAAAGCCTTGTTAATATTGATGTAGTAGAGAATATTGTGATTTTAGGTGACTAAGTATTTTTAATTAACTTTTTTGAAGGATCTTTTTCTAATACCGCACTCGCTTTGTTTGAATTGATTGACATTATGTACGTAGGGCGATAAACTAATTATAAGAATTATAATCTAATAATTTTATTAATTGGGAAGAGAGGTGTTTAGGGTGTCTGAAGATAAATTACGGCAAGCAATTGATACTTTGAAAAAGTCAGGCGTCCGGATTACACCACAACGACACGCCGTGCTGGAGTATTTGCTTAATTCAATGGTTCATCCAACTGCGGATGATATATATAAAGCACTTGAGGGAAAATTTCCAAATATGAGTGTTGCGACGGTTTATAATAATTTACGCGTATTAAAAGATATTGGACTAGTAAGAGAGCTCACGTATGGAGATTCTTCGAGCAGATTTGATTGTAATACATCAGATCATTATCATATCATTTGCAATCAGTGTGGAAAGATTGTTGATTTTCACTATCCTTCATTAGAAGAAGTAGAATCACTAGCTGAACAGGTGACTGGTTTTGATGTAAGCCATCATCGCCTGGAGGTTTATGGTACTTGTAATGCTTGCAAAGAGCAACAGACAGCAAATGAACAATAGAGAGTTAAGAAATCGGGTTTGCTGGTAAATAGGCGGGTCCGATTTTTAGTTTTCTATAAAAAAGCACCATGTTTGAGGTTTTCAAAATTCTCAACAGCATGGTGCTTTTTTATTATTTGTTTTCTTCACGGAATTTCCGGTGATTATACCGTTCATCAAAATCTTTACCTTCTAAGTTCTTATCCAGTGTCAGCGGTTCTTTACAATGCATGCAAGCATCTACACGTCCTAACATTTTTGTAGGCTTCTCACAGTTTGGGCAAACGACAGGAACTGCCCTCAACGATAAGGTGCCGATCCATATGTATACAACACAGCTCAGTACAATCATCAGTATGCCTAATATAAACAGACTAAGCATTAACCACTGAATATTACGAAGCATAAGTCCGCCATACATGATTAAGATACCAGCAAACACAAGGATTAAGGCAAAGGTGCGTATTTTATTTATTTTACTTGAATAAGTTATTTGGTTCGCCATTTAAATCCCCCTTAAGTTACAAATTTAGTATATCATAGAATATTATAAGAATGAATATTAAAGAAATTTTGACAAGGTAAGCTCTATAATGTGCAGGATCGGTTTAGATTACACTTATTTCGTTAAAACGGTTAAGACCTGAGGCTATATATACATTCTGTCCCCCAATATAATGCTTGCTCGTTTTTTAATGGCTGCCTTTAAATACGGAAGTCTTAAATTTTACTCATGTCGAAATAGCTGATTTGGATACAATTACTTGATTCACGGCTGGAAATTATAAAAATGTATACTTTCTGGTTAGAGTAAAAAAGGGTTTTTAAAAGTACATATCGAATAATGATTATTAGAGAGAAAACAGGGAGGCAACTGTTAACATGGAGAATTTTCAAAGAATGATTTATCAAGAACATGCAAGCAATCCAAATACATTGGGAATACTTATTGTGGAGAGAACACAATTTGATCACCCGATCACTGACGAATTTGATAGTATTTTATTGATTATTGTAGAAAACCAAGAAGTCGACTGGTTTGTGAAACATTATGAAGTAAATGATCAGATAGTAGCAATGCATATAGTAACGAAATCCCTTCTGATGGATTGGATTGATACAAGTGGGTATCGGCGTGCAGCGGAATGGGTTATTTATGGAAGAAAGGCTTATGACAGGAATGAATTTGTCAAAGAATTAAAAGAGGAACTTCAATCTTTTCCAGAGGATAAGCGTACATTAAGAAAAATGATTGATTTTGGAAAACTTCTAAAAAACTTTAGTGAGGGGAAAGCATTATATGAAGCAAAAGAGGTAATGGATTCTTATAGCAAAATTTTAAATGCACTTCATTATTTAGCTAGATTATCCGTTATTGATCAAGGTTATTATCCAGAAGTAACGGTTTGGAACCAGGTGAAAAGTATTGACTTAGAAGTCTACAAATTATATGAAAAATTAATGGACAGCACGGAGGATTTAGAAAAGAGAATTGAATTAATGTTGATTGCAATGGATTTTGTTATGTTGAATAAAGCTGAAACTGCCTCGGCACATCTTTTAAATTTATTAAGTAAAAAAGATGATTATTGGTCATATGCTTCTATTAAAGCTTTACCAGATATTGAACATTATACTTTAGATTTACATGCGATAATATCTTATTTGGAAGAGAAGGATATTATTGATATGAAACTGGTAGCTACTAAAAATCCAGAAGTGTTTCAGAGAATGTACAAGGTAAAGGTATTAGAGGAGGGATAATGAAGGTAGTTAATTGTGAAGCAACCAATTACTTATCCTGCAATTTTCCTGGTATTGTGGTATAAGTAATTTTGGCTTTCTATTCTGTATTAACCAAAATTTTTTGTTATTAAGATAGAGGTTTATAATTAGTGGAAGATATTAAAAAAGCGCTTGAATAGGGGAGAGGCTAATTCGGTAATAGTATGAAGAATAATGGATAGGCGAGAAAAGTGTAACAAAAATTTATACTTATAATAACCTATGGAATAAAGTGATACTTTCTTCATTCATACAAATTTGTATTTATTAAATATGATGGAAGAATCGAGGAGCTGCTTATCCTTTTTATTTTGGAAGTATAAAGTACAATCCAGATTGTTTATATTAAGAATGAAAAGTTTTAAATAGATTATGTCCTATTTATCTTTCTTTAAAAAAGAATGTGTCTGTAAAGAAAGCTGAGGAAGATACGAATTAAGATTAATAAATGCTTTTAAAAAATGTGCTTCTTTTTTGAATGTATCATGTGGAAATATAAAAAAACGTTGGTATATCAATGTTTTTTATAGTGTGTGCAATGAAGAAATTTGCAGTTTTGTGATTGTGCATCATTGTTTGTAAGTTTCCTTTAGATAAATTTTAAAATAATCGTTGACTTTCTATTTTTAGCATGGTAAAGTTAATTCCGTTGCTGATTTGAGCAAGCGCTCAGCTGACATAACATAAAAAAAGTTGTTGACAACAAACTTGCTTTTATGTTACATTAATAGAGTCGCTGCTTAAGGCGAAGAAATAATAAATTGCTCTTTGAAAACTGAACAAAACAACCAGTACGAAAGAAGAAAAACAACCTCGTTTTTCTTAAACATTTAAGTCAGAAGTAGACTTCTGAAAGCTAAAGTATTCAAACACTTTTATGGAGAGTTTGATCTTGGCTCAGGACGAACGCTGGCGGCGTGCCTAATACATGCAAGTCGAGCGCGGGAAGCGA
>NZ_CCDM010000006.1 GCF_000750635.1 Oceanobacillus jeddahensis | reverse complement strand
GGATGAGTAATCGCAGTCCCAGTCCCAGGATGTGCTAGTGCAGACGTTGCGACAACGGTTTTCGATGGGGTGAGTAATCGCAGCCCCAACCCCAGGACGTCGCGAACTTAGTCTGCTTCCTTCATTCTCCCACTGAATTAGCCTAAGTGATTCAGGGAGGTAGCGACCGTTATCTCCCGCCTAAATAAATTTATTTTCGCTCTTTATTTTGTGGCGGGAGTTTTACGGGCGCTTCTCCGTGATAAATGATCAGGAGGAGGGAAACAGTATTTTAGAAAACTTACAGGTTCGGAGATGATTATAATTTAAATCAATAAAAAAGAGAAGTGTCATTTCCTTCTCTTAAACGGTTTAACTTTATTCATTATAAGGGGATTCTTGTGAATCAACATGACTTGATAAAACTTTTGTTAAATCCATTTTAGAATAAACTATTCGATAAATCATTACTTTATCATTCTTTACTGTATAAAAGACAATATAATTTTTTACCTGTAATAGCCTATACTCATCTTCTAATTCCTTAGCAGGCTGATAAACTCTACACGAATAAGGAAACTGTTCTAACCTTGCTATAGAGTTATCCAATTGATTAACTAAATCTATTGCTGCTTCAGATGCTTTTAGTGTGTTTGAATATAATCTACAATATTCCTTAAATCACTGACTGCTAAAGGTAAATAAATTACCTTATACATTATCTGTATCCTTATCTTTTATTCTGGACCTTAACTCTGAAAACACTTCTTCATGTGTATATCTTTTATCTGTTGATTTAGCCTCTATTTCTGCTTCTTTCAATTTTAAATAAATATCACTTTCAAATATTTTCCGTTCATATGCTTCTATACTCATGACAACCATATCACCATATCCGTTCTTGGTTAAAAACACCGGTTCGGATGTTTCATGTATGATTCTTGAAATATCTGTAAAGTTATTTCTTAAATCTGAAACAGGTCGAATGTTTACCATATCCTCACTCCTTCATGATATTATCTTTATTTCATCATAATCATGATAAAATTTCAATTTAATATTCTGCTGTACTTCTTCCATAACTTATATTTCAGCTATAATGACTCATAACTTTTGCGTTTCCGAAAAAACAACCCGAAATGTTGCTCCCTCTCCTGCCTTTGACTCAAATTCAATCTGATGGTGAAGGTGCTCCACCGACTCTTTAATTAAATACAGTCCCATCCCGGTAGATTCTCTGAATTTCCTGCCGTTTTCTCCGGTATAAAAAGCATCAAATATACGCTTCTTATCCGCTTCCGGAATTCCGACGCCAAAATCCTTCACCTCCAGGACAGCCTCCTTTTCCCTTTCATAGATCGAAATAAGAATGGTATTACTTTTTCCGGAAGAATATTTTACTGCATTTAAAATAAGCTGGGTCAGAATAAAAAAAAGCCACTTTTCATCTGTCTGTACCGTTAATCCTTCTGTTCGTTCCTCCACTTTCGGATAGACTTTATTGCGTATGTAGAAGCGTTTATTTTCTCCATTTACTTCATGGACTAATGACTCCAAATGGATCGGTTTGATATGAAAATCCTGCTCAATCGTCCGCAGCCTCGCCATATAAAGAATTGTATTTAAGCCTGATTTCATCCGCTCTGTTTCCTCCCGGATACTGGAGGAGTCCGGCTCATCCAGGCCCTGTGCGGTAAGCTCAATAACAGAAATCGGCGTTTTCATCTGATGCACCCACTGATCCATCAGCTTCAGATGTTCTTCCCTCTCCTTTTCAATGGCATTGATCTGCTGCCGGTACAGTTTATACTGACTCCGCAAAAGCTCATTCAAAGCCTCTGAAACAGGGTGCTGGCTAGTTTTCTGCAATGATTCGTCCAATGTTTCCAAAGGTCTGCTTAAACGTTGATAAAATGCCCGCCGGCTGAGATATTGATAAAACAGATAGCAGGTAAGTAAAAAGAAACCAATAAAAATGGCATACAATGCCGGCAGCAGATTACGGTAACCATCCAGCCAATAAATAAGTAAAATAGCACTAAATTGCAATATATTGAGCGTAATCAGCAAAGCATGTTCTTTCAAAAATAACTTCATTGTACATCTCCTTTGAATCATGAGACATTTCATTACTTTTTAATCGTATTTCTATATAAAACGAAACTTCATTCAGTGGGAGTTTTTCGACGCACAACTTTTTACGATGGGGCGAGTAATCACAATGGTTTTCAATGGGACGAGTAATCGCAGTCCCAGCCCCAACCCCAGGACGTCGCGAACTTAGTCTGCTTCCTTCATTCTCCCACTGAATTAGCCTTAGTGATTCAGGGAGGTAGCGCCCGTTATCTCCGTGATAAAATGAATGTCTTTTTGTTTAAACATCACGACTTAGAAAAACAAGTCTTTCAATTTCTTTAAAGCCATTTCTTTTATAAAAATCTTCTGCGGGTATTCCTCTATCCGTTAAAAGTGAAATAGTGGTAATCGTATTGGAATCCAATTTATTTATTAAATCATTGATCAGTGCTTTGCCAATTCCTTTATTCTGTTTAGTCGTGTCTACACACATTTCATTAATAAATAACTCATCTCCGCTCCACCATGCCCGGCGTACTCCAAATATAAATCCAATAACCTTCCCATTTTCTACTGCTGAGACGCCTAAAAAACCGGGAGTCCGGTAAAAATCTGACAGATATTTACCAGCTTTTTTTAACGTCCATTCATCATTCCACGGTTCCTTGTTAAAAACAGTTACAAATAATTTACTGCATGAAATCAAATCATTCTCTTCAACAATTTTAAATTGCATCCTGACACTTCCCCTATGTTTACTTATTCTTCTTTCAACAGACTTTTTAACCGATAACCGACGCCCCTGACAGTTTCAACACCATCCTCTATTCCGACAGACTGCAATTTTTTCCGCACTCTAGTTATATTGACGTTTAATGTGTTTTCATCGACATAAGTTTGGTCATCCCATAGTTTTTCCAGCAAATCTTCCCTGCCGGCAACACGCGGATAGCGATTCATTAATGTTTCCATAATATCTGCTTCTTTTTTGGATAAAAATGTGTCCTTTCCGGAAAAAGTTAATTCCAGACGTTCCGGCAAAAGCTTTAGTCCTTCTATTTCCAAAAAGCGCTCCTTCACGTCCTGCGCGTATTCTCCGTATGCGCGACGGAGCTGGCTCCGTATTTTAGCCATTACAATTTCCGCACTGAACGGTTTTGTGATGAAATCATCCCCTCCATTTTCCAGTGCCATTACCTGATCCATCTCACCCGTACGTGCCGATATAAAAATCACTGGGCAAGTAGACGCTGTACGGATTTGCCTGCACCAATAAAAGCCATCATAACTTGGTAAATTAATATCTAAAAGCACCAGGTCAGGCTTTGTTTCTTGGAACACTTCCATAACTCGTTCAAAATCTGTAATAAAAGATACCTGATAACCATATTTTTCAATATAATCCTGCAAGAGCTTTGAAATCTTCGGATCATCTTCTACGATCATAATGGTCTGCATCTATATTCCCCTTTTCAAGCGTTCTATATTTTTAAATCATTATGGCACAGATTGAATGGAACTACAAAAATAGAGAAAGCATTTTCACCTTACAAAAGTGTAAGCTTCTTGTAAGTAAAAACGATTTTTGCTATCAGCCTTGTTCTTTACAATAACAATTAGAATAAAGAACATAAAAAGGAGTGTCCGCATATGAAAAAAGCAGTAAAGATATTCATTGGAGTGCTTATTATATTAACCATTACAGCTGTTGCCATTCAAAAGACAACAGCCGGGATTATTCCCATAACAGACTGGTTATTACAGCATCCTGTAGAAACCTATTACGTAGAAACAACAGAGGATAATTATGAGAAGCTATGGACCGGAAATTATAAGTATGTCTTTTCAGGATATAATGAAGAAGGCGATGAGCAGCAAATTACGAAAGTGATAGATAGAGAGCTTCGGACAGATGCTTTTCTCCGGATTGACACATCAGGAAGTTACGGAAAGGGCTGGGTAGAAATCACGGAAGAGGAAGTTCCGGAAGAAGCGTTGTCGCAGTTAAATTAAGAATTGGAAGTTTGACAACGTGAAAAACAAAACTATTCATTCAGGTATTGTTTTTCAATGGACTTATTTCACATAAATCATTTAAAATAATCGGTCCATTTAATTGAGAATTATTATCATTTGGTGTATATTAGATGGTAACAAACATATAATGAAATAAGGAGAATTGATAATAATGCAAATATATTGGACTAAAATAAATAGTATTATAGAAGAGACGCCAGAGGTTAAAACGTATATGCTCGATTGTCCGGAAGGCTTTACTTGGGAAGAAGGTTCTCACACCCACTTTGCATTTGAAGGGTTTAATGCCGGTGATAAACCAAACCGCAGTCTGATTCGCCATATGTCCATCACCACATTACCGCATGAAAATTCTATTGGGATCACAACACGCATTAGAGAAGAATGCTCTGAATTTAAACAGATTTTAAGAAATATGGAAGTTGGCCATGAAGTTGCCATATTTAAAACACACTCGAATGTACCGCTTAAAAGAGAAAATAAAAATGTTTACCTGCTATCGTCCGGCGTCGGCCTGGCAACTTTCAGACCGCTTGTACTAGATTATTTTGAACGTGCTGATAACGTCAACCAAATTCATTCTTTAAATATTGATTCATCCAGGGATTACTTATTCACGAATATTTTTGAGTCCACCCCTGACAAGAAATTCACATCACAGTTCGTTGATAATCGTAAAGACTACTATGAAGAAGTGGAAAATCTTGCTGGAGACAAGGATGGGCTGTTCTATGTAGTTGGCAGTGATGAATTCCTTACACAAAATATAGAAGTACTGCGGGAACAAGGTGTCAAGCCGGAGCAGATTATGCTCGATAAACATGAACAACAGCTACCTGCTTTTTTATCATCTGATATGCCAATTTAAGGGATCTGAAATAGTATTTTGATAAAAATAGATTCAAGATGAAGAGATAGTGCAAAAAGCAGTATCTCTTTTTTTCGGTATCGCTACAGGAAATATCTCAAGTAATAATATATCTACTAATATGTATGGGATTCATGAACAATGGGGTAAAAATTAAGCATCAAGCATTTACAAATATAAGATGTAGTAGTAAAACCTTCATTTTTAATTCAAAAAACAAGCTATCTCAGATAACCTCATCTAAGATAGCCCATTTGTTTTATTTAAATATTTTCCTGTCTCAACGTATCTACAATATTATCCTTCTTCAATTTCGAAGTCGAATAAAGCATCGCAGCCCCTACAATGATAAAGACAGCTAAAATAACAATTCCAATATAAAGCCAAGGTAATTGAAACGGATACTCGAATGCATTTCTGGTTTGTAAATGAATCCAATACATCACAACAAAACTAATAGGTAATCCGTAGATTAACGACTTCATCCCGTAGAACAAGCTTTCAAATCGGATCATTTTGTTGAAGCCTTTTGGTGTCATACCAATCGATTTTAAGGTCGCAAACTCTCTTTTTCTTAACGCAACGCTGGTTGAAACCGTATTAAATATATTTGCAATGGAAATTAAGGTTATTAGCGTAATAAATCCGTAAATAAAGATCGATAACGCTAAGACTAATTGTCTGTCCTGCTGCTGGAATTCATAGATATTCCTTATTTCTATTCCGTTGCTCATTTCAAGTGCTTCCAGCTCTTCCTGCACCTGATTCGCATCATCCGATGTAAGATATAATTCTGAACTTGCATATTGACTTGCAGGAGTACGTTCCATTATGTCATCAAATGTGTTTTCATTAACAATAACAAATAACGTATTGGAGGAAGGATAAAATTCTCCTAATGGGAAATTGTCCGTAAGACCTATCAGTTCAAGCTCTTCCTCCCCTGCTAATTGCAAGTCTCCTTTTTCCTCATCAAAATATTCAAATTGAAACGGCAGGGAATCTCCCTCCTCCACATCCAGCATTTCCGCTTCCACATATTTATTCTCATGATTCCTATAGGAGACGTTATTTACCAAAACAGCTGAAAGATTTTCATCAGAAGCTGCTGAAATATTATTATCACGCAGATAATCTCCCCAATCTTCCGGTGAGAGGCCGATTAATTGAATGGTGTAGTTCCCCGGATTTTCATCCACCATTTCTGAATCAGAGCCTTCTTCCCCTGCGATCTTTTCAGGCAGTTGAGCACCACTTTTTATTTGCTGATACATGTTGACTTCTTTTATATTATCCATATTTTCTATCTCCGGGTAAAAATCAGCCAGTTCTTTATCAACCGAATTGTCCTGGACAGAAATATCATAATTCATCTCCTCAGACTGCAGTTCAAAGGATCTGGTCAACGTGTCTGTAAAAAAGGTGACTGACAAAAATAATATAATACTGATCATTAAAGAAAATACGGTCACATGATAACGTTTCTTATTTCTTTTTAAATTCTTCAAGGCAATTTCTGCTTCATAACCGAATAATTTCTGAACAAACCGGTTTGTTTTGATTTTCTTTTTGGTAAGTTTAATATCCTTTGCCTGACGAATCGCATCGATCGCTGTAATTTTAGATGCTCTGACAGCAGGTATCCATGCGGAAATCATAATGGTAAGCAACGATACCACGATCGCAATTATAAATATCGACGGGGTTACAACCAGATGAATATCCGAATTAAAACCGGCCCCTGCTAACATTCCACTAATAAAATGAAGTGTAATACCTATTCCAAGTAATCCTGCCCCTATTCCAACCGGGATACTAATCAGACCAATAATAAACCCTTCAAATAATACAGAATTTCGCTTTTGTCTTTTCGTTGCCCCGACACTGGAAAGCATGCCTAAATATCTGGATCGTTCTGATACGGATATTGCAAAAGCATTATAAATCAATACAATTGATCCAACCATAATAATCACAATAATAACCGTAAGAAGACCGGAAAGTGCTGCCACCATACCGCCGTTCAAGGAGATTAAATGCGTATCGAGCAAATCGGTATTCGTTGCCGTTTCTGTAACTTCAATTCCCAAATCTTCTCTTAATTTTTCTAAATCATCAAACAGCGTACTGTTTAATTCATTTACTTTGACATACGCCTGATCAAACTCTGTCAAAGCTAAACCATCTGTATAAGAAAGCACCGTATATCCTGCTGCCCAGGCGGGTTCCCAAATAGGCTCCGCAATCTCGCCGACAATCGTAAAGCTGTGTTCTTCCTGATCACGTAATTCTTCCTCTAATCCATTTTCTCCTTCATAAAGCGATTCATCCAGAGCCAGGGGACGATCCTCTTCTTCATTCAGTGCATATCTCTGGCCAATATCCAGCTCAATCGTGTCCCCTATCTGATAATCAACATCCTCCTTCTTTAACGCCTCCGAAATAACAACCTCATTATCATTTCTCGGCAGTCTTCCCTCTGTCAATTCCACCTGCATCTGTTTCATAGCTGTTTCATCCATTGACCGGACGTAAAGGTATCTTTTCATTGATTGATCACTTAGCGGGGCAAAGCCTAATTCTTCCATAAGGCCAATGGATGCCGTATTTTCTTCAGCCTGAATGGCTTTTAATTGTTCCTTATCTACGTCTTCTACGGCATAGTGCCAGTCCCCTCTATAAGAAATAACATCCCGCTGCTGCATGTCTATAATAGAAGCGCCTAATGCGGCGACAGCTGTAATCATTGCGACAGAAATAACCACCCCAAAGATCGTAACGAGCGTCCTCCGCTTGTTCTCCTTGAGATGCCTCAGCGTTACTTTATTGACAATATTCATGGACGGATCACCTCGTCCTTGGCAATCGTTCCGTCCTCTATCGAAATCACCCGGTCCGCTTGCAGGGCAATACGATCATCGTGCGTGATAACTACCAATGTTTGATTATAAGTTTTATTAAACAGCTTTAACAAATCAATAATTTCTTTACTATTCTTACTATCTAAATTTCCGGTTGGTTCATCAGCAAGGATAATAGATGGATTACTGATTAATGCTCTGCCAATTGAAACACGCTGCTGCTGACCGCCGGATAATTGGTTCGGCAAATAATCGAGACGTTTTTGCAACCCCAAAATTTCCACAATTTCTTTGAAATGCTTTTGATCTACTTTATGTGCATCTAATAACATCGGCAAGGTAATATTCTCTTCCACTGTTAAAATTGGCAATAGATTGTAAAATTGATAAATTAAACCAATTTGTCGTCTCCGAAAGATCGCCAGCTGTGTTTCATTTAATCCATAAATATCTGTCTTCTCAATAAACACTTTTCCATTCGTTGGCTTGTCCACACCTCCCAACAAATGCAGGAGAGTCGATTTTCCGGAACCAGAAGGTCCAATAATCGCTACAAACTCCCCCTGCTCCACAGAAAAAGATACATTATCTAATGCCTTTACTGCCGTGTCTCCTTTTCCATACACTTTAGACAAATTTTCAATCCGCATTAATACCATTCCGTTTTCCTCCTTGTTGCTTTCCTTTACTTTCTACTCTACTTGTCTAAAATGACGGAACAGTGACAATGCCGCCGGTGACAAAATTGTCACTTTGGCTTAAACAACCTGCTTGTAAAATTTCAGAATAAAAGTAGTGCCTCTCCCCAGCTCACTGTTGACCTCAATATCTCCTTGCTGATTGGTGACAATCGAATAAGCCATCGCTAATCCAATACCAACACTTCCATCTGCCGCATGACTTCCTTTATAAAAACGTTTAAAAATATGCGGGATCTCTGTCTTTTCAATTCCTTGTCCATTATCCCTGATTCGTATTTCTGTATAAATCGCATTTTCTTCATAAGAGATCGTTATTTTTCCGCCGTTCGGTGTATGCTCGACCGCATTCTTTAATATATTGATACAAGCTTCTTTCGTCCAATTTTTATCCCCAATAAATGCAGTGCACGGCTCCCCTTCTATTTCCAGATCTATTTCTTTCAGTTCAAGAGGAATTTCCATCGGTGCTGCTGCTTCTTTAACAAGCTGTTTCGCTTCTATCTTTTCCTTATGGAATAACGTAGTTCCTGCATCAATCTTGGAAAGCTTTAATAACGAAGAAACAAGCCACTCCATCCTTTCTAATTGCCTGCGGATATGGTATGTAAATTCCTGTCGTTTTTCAACTTCTAAATCTGGCTCGCTTAATAAATCAGCCATGACCGTCATTGAAGTAAGCGGTGTTTTGATTTGATGGGAAATATCTGAAATCGCATCTGTTAACTTTTCTTTATCCTTCTTCAATCCTTCCTGTTGTTCCGATAACATTCTTGTCATTTTATAGATTTCATTTTTTAATATACTAAGATCACCTTCCCGGTTATCCCGGACATCCAGCGAGGTATCACCTGCCATTATTTTTCGTAAATAACTGGATAGCTGAATCATTTTCTGATAACGCCAGACCATCCATACAATATAGCAAACAGCCAAGGTCCCGCCCACAACAGCAATAAATAAAGCGGTGACAGGTGAATGGATATAGCCCAGCAATACTCCAATCCCTAAAATCAGTACAGTGGAAATAACAAAAACACGGATTTCCTTATTTCTTAACATCTTCAGCCGCCATCCTGTATCCCAGTCCTCTGACTGTTTCTATTAACGCCGGTTTTTGCGGGTTATCCTCAATTTTCTTGCGGAGCCGTTTGATATATACCGTGAGCGTATTATCATTGACAAATTCACCGGCTGCGTCCCATATTTGCTCCAGCAGCTGTTCACGGGACAGAATCAGGCCGCGGTGATTGATAAAAATCATAAGTAAACGGTATTCCAAAGCTGTTAAGACCAGCTCCTCCTGCTGTTTATAAACCTTTCCCTCCAACGGGTAAACCTCTACCGAATGAAGCTGGATAGAATCTTTCTCATGGGTTTTACTTTTCTGATAGCGTCTGAGGACGGTTTTAATCCGCGAGCTTAGTTCACGGATGCGAAATGGCTTGGTAATATAATCATCCGCACCCATATCCAGACCCATTACCACGTTCACTTCATCATCGGCAACGGTCAGAAAAATAACAGGAACATCCGTCTTCTCCTTCACCCGGCGGCATAAATCATAGCCGCTTCCATCAGGCAAGGATAGATCAAATAAGCATAGAGAAATGCCGCTTAGCTCTTTTTCGATAACTTCTTCCGCTCCCTGCGTATGATGACAGACAATCACTTCATAACCTTCCTGATTTAAGGAGTACTCTAAACCGGATGCAATTGTTTTATCGTCCTCTACAATAAGTAATTTCATAACTTTTCCTCCGTCCTCTTGTTACTTTTCTACATACCTATTATACAAACAGATGAAACTAAGTTACATATTTCAAATTATTTTTTAAATTATTTGATTATTTTTAAAATAATGGTTGTTTTTCATTTTAAAGGAACTTATGATGTTTTTAGGCGCCGGCGTACTTATAATTTTTAGGAGTGTTTCAGATGAAAATAGAACAAATTTCAGATTTACCAATTGTCTATATGCGGAGAACAGGGGCATATGGGGAGGAAAATCAACAGCTGATGGCTGCGTTTAAACATTGGATGACCTATAACAATACTTCACAGGATAATTTACTGACAGATAGCGCAATTATATTAGGAATTATCCATGATGATCCGGCTCTTGTTTCTCCTGAAGCATGCCGATATGATACAGCATTGGTACTTTCTGAGCAGCAAGAAATAGATGATGCATGTGTTCAAAAGGGTATGTTACAAGGAGGCAATTATGCTGTTTTTACTATTGATCATACAGCGGAAGCAATGAACAGGGCCTGGCAGGATATTTTCACTGAATTAACTGAGGCCTGCTATCAGTTAGATGAGGCTAGACCAATTATAGAGCGGTATACGAAGTCCATGCTGGAAAACACGTTTGTGAAATTTGCTTGCCTGTGCAGGGGTAGGTCTAGCATTTTTAATGATCAAATAAGAAAATTCGTCTAGATTCAACCAGTTGAATTTTTTACACACACTAGACTTGAATATTTCAAAGCGGGTTTATCTTTTTCAAGACTTATGTCTTAGCTGTTTAGTAAAATATGATTTTTGTTTTTCAGTGATAACTATATAAAAAATACGTTTAATATGTTAAATAAAGGGTATTCACTAGATAACAGCATAAGATAACAATCATAATAACTAATCGATTAACTTCCATAAAGTAAGGAGGCGGAAAATGAAGAGGTATATCTTTCTTCTTTTTTCTTTGCTCGTCATTGCAGGATGCAGCAGCGAAGCAGGAAGTATGCCAGGGTATTTAAGTACACCGGATGAAATTTATGAAGAATATGGCGAACATGATTATGAACCGATAAATGCCCCAGAAAATGCGTCTCTTTCACAGCCCTACTTCAATTACAATGATGAAACCTCTTATATCGCTGCAGGAATAAGTGAAGAAGAAGATATAGTATATTCCTTTGGACTTAATTTTTCAGAAACGGATGAACCTGAACGGACTTATGAAGAAGCACTGGAAGAAGCAAAAAAGCATATGCCTGAGGATGCAGAAGAAGTAAACGAAGAACAGACAGACGATGGAATCCATTTACGATTTGAAACAGACGAATTTGAAGAATATCATCAATTTAATGTAAATTTGATAGAAGGCGACAATGATGAAATGTATAATACCGTTTTTATTGTACCCGATCTTGAAATTGAATAGCAGGTCAGAACAAATGGATAAATGATTATCTTATTTTAAACATCAACCTTATTAATTAACTTTGGTAGTATTCTAAAAATATTGAAGGGTTAAATTGCATAAAAAAGTGAAATTTTTACTTTTATCATTAGCATGTTTCTTTTTGGTATAAATATTGTTTCCTTGAAAAATTATGGTTATTTGGAATATAGCCCTAGTAATATACATTGAACTACTCCATCTTGATTTCAAGCAAAACCTGAAGATGGAGATTCCTACGAACACCAATGCAACCATCAGTTATTTTAGCAGGCTCTACCCGTAGTCTCTACGGTGAACACTTTAATACTTTATACGACGGTTTCACCGCACATCCTGTTTTAGCTTGGTTTTCGCAATTTCAGTGTGTGCGTGTCAAGTAGTGCTTGGATATTTTACGTGACAAAGCATTTCTTGTCACAACCCTGTATATCCAGTTCTCAAAGACTGTTTCGTATATTGATATAGTATCACAAGAACGTATGTTTGTATACAAAAAAACGATTTATCTCCACCCTAGCTTCGCTTGAGGCTGGAGTTTTCTCGATCAAAATGATAAATTCGAGATATTATTTCAAATTGGGAAAGTAAGATTAGTAATTTACTAGTCAAATAGGTA
This sequence comes from Oceanobacillus jeddahensis, assembly GCF_000750635.1. Lineage (GTDB taxonomy): Bacteria > Bacillota > Bacilli > Bacillales > Amphibacillaceae > Oceanobacillus > Oceanobacillus jeddahense. The sequence goes on along the minus strand of NZ_CCDM010000006.1, from coordinate 380,976 downwards.
ATAACGCTTCTAGTGATTTACACTCGAAGTGTTTTTACCTTACAGAAACAACACTCCTATAAATCAAGCTAATTCATCATTTAAGACAGCATTTACAACAACACTGGTATTTAACAAATCCGCCCACATTGTCAACCTTAAATAAAATAAGTTGACAATAAGGATATATTCTCTTATTCTATTATTATTACAACAAGAAAGTAGGAAATAAATTGAGAGTAAGAGATATGATGTTTATGTCACTATTTGCAGCAATTATCGGTGTTTTAGCTATTTTCCCTCCTATTCCAGTTCCGGTTATTCCTGTACCAGTTGTCGCACAAACACTCGGCATCATGCTGGCTGGCGGAATACTTGGCGCAAAACGTGCCGGCCTCAGCGTACTCCTTTTTGTTTTTCTCATTGCAGTTGGAGTTCCTTTACTAACCGGCGGACGGGGTGGTTTAGGGGTTCTGGTTGGACCAACTGGAGGTTATATTCTATCCTGGCCAATCGCAGCCTGGATTATCGGATATTTTACAGAAAAAAATATCCATTCTCTAACCTATTGGAAGCTTGTATTAATTACTACTTTCGGCGGGGTTATTATTGTTAATATCATCGGTGTTACCTATCTATCTATCTTGTCTAATCTTCCATGGGGGCCGACCGCCGTCTCAGCTCTTGTATTCTTACCCGGGGATGTTTTAAAGGCGCTAATTGCCAGTGCTGTTATTATCAAAATAAATCAGGTTTATCCGTTGATTGATAGAGGGCAGCGGATTACATATTGAGATTGGAAGCATAATTTATATAATATCTCATCTAGTCAGGGAAAATTTAGAGGTGGTATTGTGTAACATTGTAAGAACTTATAGCAGGAAATAAAGTGAAAACAAAAATTTATATAAAATTTTGTATGTGAGTTATTAAACTGATTCTTTGAGATATGGATATCAACAATTTCAAATAAGAAGACTTATTTTTTCACTTTATCATTCTTGTGAAATAGTATCTACATCCACATAAATTAATTAAAACACACCTTGAAGTATAGAGCAGTGATTATTACTCTATACTTCAAGTATTTTCAACTCAATCTATTAGAAAATATGAGCGCCAATTAAAGTAATTAATAACACAATAATACCAGCAAGTGCTTCACTAGTAGTATATGTTTTCAAACCACCTTTAACAGTTAAACCAGCAATTTTAGTAGTAATCCAAAATCCACTATCATTCACATGCCCAAGCATTAAACCACCTGATAAGGAAGCCATCGCCACCCAAACAGGTTGAACATCTGTCCCCGCAACAACACCAGCCATAATGGTCATAGTAGTAATCCCTGCAACAGTACCAGAACCAGTTATTGTACGGAATAGCACACCCATAAAAAATGATAATAAGATAATACTTAATGTAGATTGTGCATCACTTACAAAGATATCTAAAATAGCTTGGTCAATGCCAGTACCTTGAATGATAGCACCAAAAGCGCCACCCGCACCAGTAATTAATAATACAATACCTGTTGCTTGCATTGCTTCTGAAGACGATGCATCTCTTTGTTCTTTATTTAAGGTTTTTGCTGCAACTAAGTATGCTGCAAGTGCACCAATTAATAAAGCTATGATTCGATCACTTAAAAATGTGATAATTTCTGGATTTTCTTCAAAGATAACATTACCAACTGAACCCAACAAAATCATGATACTTGGTAAAATGATTGGAATCAGTGCCAACCATGCAGATGGTGGATTCTCCGGAATATCTAAATTACCATACGGATTTTCCACAGTAGCATCTTCGTCTGTTTCTTTTTTCCAAAATCCTTTATCAAGAAACCAAAAATACATTTTTATCGTTAATAGCGTTGCGATAAATCCAACAATCGTACCTACCAGAATCATAAGACCTAAGTCAAATTCTAGAATACTTGCAGCTGCTAATGGATTGGGCGTTGGCGGTACTAAAGTATGTGAAAGTGCTGCTCCGATTATAATAGCACCTACTGGATAAGGTAGTGACTTATTAAGCTGTTTCCCAATTTGTACTGCAAGCGGTACCAAAATTAAAAAAGCAACATCAAAAAATACGGGAATAGCTAATACGAATGCAGCAAGTCCAATAGAGTACAGCGCTAGTTTTTCAGATGTCTTCTTTACAATTGCATGAGCAATAGAATAAGCACCACCTGAGTCAGAAATCAATTTACCTAAAATAACACCTAACCCGATAGGAATACCAAGATCACGCATCATACCAGCGAATCCATCAGAAATCCCTTCGATAGTCCCAACCAACCCCAAACCAGAAGCAATCCCCATGAATAAACTAGCTATTACCAAGGAAATGGCAACATTCAATTTAAAAAACACAACAAGTCCAAGCATGATCATTAAAGCTATTACCAAATATACTATCAACATTATATCTGCCCCCATAAACTTTCTCCCTTTTCTAAAAAAGGCGCTTTTCTCCTCTCTAAATATCGTCAACAGTGTTGGTTATCCATCGACATTATTGAGTAAGCGCCTAATATAGTTGAATCAGTCATGTTCTTCTTTATCACGGAGAACCGCCCTTAAAACTCCCACTGAATGAAGTTTCGTTTTATGCATCCTTTAAAATTTGCTCTAAGTTAGCATCTTTGGCTAACGTTACTCCAAAACCTGGCTTATCATTTATTTTCACCTTGCCATTTTCTGGAATGATTTCCCCCTCCAGCAAAGGAAAATATTGTGGAACTACTTCATCCGCATTTGGGCTCATTACTAAATATTCCGCAAACGGACTATTCGTTTTTGTAATTACATAGTGATAGCTGTATACCCCACTACCATGTGGGATCACATATTTACCGTGGCTTTCTGCTAGATTACCGATCTTTATAAGCTCTGTTAAACCACCACACCAGCCTACATCTGGTTGTACAATATCTATATCCGTAAATTCTAACAACATTTTAAATCCATAACGGGTTGCTTCATGCTCACCGCCAGTTATCATCATATTATTTGGAGCACGTTTTTTCAGATCACGATATGCCCAGTAATCATCTGGGTTAAAACATTCTTCTATCCACCTAAGTCCATATTCGTTGGATTTTTCCATTAGTTTTTGTGCATAAGGTAAATCTAGTGCCATCCAACAATCCCACATAAGCATGAATTCGTCTCCAACTTTTTCACGCATATCAGCTAATCGTTCGATATTTTTTCTTAAACCGTCTTCGCCATCAGCAGGGCCATATACAAGTGGCATTTTCCCACCAATAAAACCCATTTTTTTCGCTAAATCGGGACGGGGGCCAGTTGCATAGCAAGAAATTTCATCACGAACCTTTCCGCCAATCATTGCATATACAGGTTCTTGCCTTACTTTCCCAAGTAAATCCCATAATGCTAAATCAACTGCAGAAATTGCATTCATAACAATACCTTTTCGGCCATAATAGATAGTAGACCGATACATTTGATCCCACATTTTTTCTATTGCTGTAACAGGCTGTTTAACAATAAAACGGTCTAAGTGATTCATCACAATCCAGGCTGCTGGATAACCTCCCGTAGAGATTCCGACACCAATTTCACCGTTATCAGATTCAATTTCAACTACTAATGTTTTTAATGCATTAATTCCAAAACTAGTACGTGTTTTTTTATATTCGGGATAAATACTCATTGGTGTGGCAATTTGATTTACAATCCAATGCTCCTGATCTTGATCGTGATAATCGCCACCGCCACCACCAACAACATACGCGCGAATATCAACAATTTTTTGTTCAGTTACACTCATTATGTTTTCCTCCTTTAAGGTCTTTTTCTTTTAATCGATGTAACTAGTACTTTAATCCAATTCATTAAGTTCAATGCAATTTTACTTATTTAAATCTAGAAAAATTTTACTATTCTTAACTTCGCCATTTACTAGATCCATAAATGATTGCTGTCCATCTTCTAATGTACGGACTTCTGTCCATCCTTTAGGAGTTACTTTCTCTTCTACTAGAAGCTGAACAGCATCCTGAAAATCTTGTCTTGAGTAGCAGAACGATCCAAGAATTGTAATTTCACTTCGGATATAGTGGTTAATTGGAACAACTGTTTCATCAATTCCAAGACCAACATTCATAATCATTCCACCTGGATTAACAACTTTTGCAGATTGTGTACGAGTTGCTTGGAATCCTACCGCATCAATCACAACATCAATTCCCTTATAACCTACAATTTCTTCTAGTTTTGCTTCAAAATCATCTTTACTATTATTTAACGTATTCTCAATGCCAACTTCTTGAAGTGTCTGTAAACGGTCTTCATTGATATCAGCAACGATAATTTTATTTGCACCAAGTTCTTTCGCCACAAATGAACTTAATAATCCGATTGCTCCAGCTCCATACACCAGAATATTGGGAACAGTATGTGCGGCCATCGCGCGTCTGACTGCTCTAAATGTACATGCTAATGGTTCAGCCAAAGAAGCTGCAAAAGAATCAAGTTTCTCCGGAACTTCAACAATAGCACTTGCTGGAACAGCTACATATTCTGCAAAGGCTCCTGAACGGTGAATCCCAATAATTTGTCTATTTTCACATTGTGTTTCATTGCCTCGACGACATTGCTTACAAGTTCCACAAATTAGTAATGGATTCACCACTACTTTAGTTCCTTTTGTCACACCTGTAACAGATTTCCCTATATCTGCAATATGGCCACTGAACTCATGTCCCATAACTAGTGGAGGAACACGCAAGCTGTTATGACCTAAAAAACCCTCGATCTCTGATCCACAAAGCCCTACTGCCTCAACCTTAATTAATACTTCGTTCTGTTTTAGTTCTGGTATTTGTTTTTCTTCAATTTCCATTTTTTTTGGACCATTCCATGATAAAACTTTCATCAAAATCCCCCCAGTTCTCTATTAGCGCACAGGGTTTTCTAGCACCCCTATATTTTCTATTTGAATTTTACATGTATCACCAGATTCTAAGAATACTTGTGGATCACGGAATACTCCAACTCCATGAGGTGTACCCGTTGCAATAATATCTCCAGGTTCAAATGTAAAACCTTTAGATAAATAAGAGATAAGGTAAGGAATATTAAAAATTAAATTCTTGGTATTTGAGTCTTGTAATATTTCACCATTAAGCTCCAATGTAATTTCTAGATTATGAGGATCCTCAATTTCATCTTTAGTTACAATCACAGGACCAATTGGCGCGAATGTATCGTAAGATTTCCCACGTACCCATTGCCCGTCTTCAAACTGTATATCTCTAGCACTTACATCATTTAAGATAGTATAACCAAATACGTAATTAAGTGCTTCTTCTTCTGAAATGTTCTTTCCCTTTTCACCTATTACTACAGCAAGTTCAGCTTCATAGTCTACTTGTGCTGAATCCTCAGGCAGTTTAATAACATCATTAGGTCCTACAATACATGATGGCCATTTAGAGAAAATCATTGGTTTTTTTGGTGGTTCTACATTTTGTTCAATACAATGATCCATATAGTTATTTCCTACACAAACTAATTTTCCTGGACGAGAAACCGGTGGTAACACTTTTATATTTTCTAATTTATGAGCAACTTGAGACACATCTTCCTTCTTTGCCTGTGCCCAATTCCAAACCTTTTCAATAGTCTCCATAACTTCTTCATTATGAACAACAATAAAGTCTAAATCACCTTTGATTGAGACATTTTCGCCATTGTGTTGGTTAAAAATTTCAATAAGCTCCTTCAAATCGTAAACGCTTTCTTTTTCTTGAATCCCAACTTTTGTTTGCTCATTTTGTTGAAACGTAAGTAATCTCATTTCACACATAACCCCTTTCTAAATTTGAAAAAATAATAGTCTACAGAAAAAGTATATTAAGTAGTGATTTACACTTTTTAAATACTACTTAATCTAAGCACCACAACATTAGTTTATTATATAAAACTAAGTTTTTTTGGATAAACCGATTATAATTTAAGAGGATTTAATTGTCAAATAATTTTCAAATATTCTTATTGTTTATACTTTGTTCTTTTCAGTTCGTGGCTGTTATCTTAATAAATTTTCTAACCAATAACACGTAATAAAACGAAACTTCATTCAGTGGGAGTTTTTCGACGCACAACTCTTTACGATGGGACGAGTAATCGCAGTCCCAGGACGTCGCGAACTTAGTCTGCTTCCTTCATTCTCCCACTGAATTAGCCTTAGTGATTCAGGGAGGTAGCGCCCGTTATCTCCCGCCTAAATCAATTTATTTTCGCTCTTTATTTTGTGGCGGGAGTTTTACAGGCGGTTCTCCGTGATAAAAAAATGTAGAAAAGCTATTCAATATGGAGAATAATTAAAAAATATTTTACAATTGCATGAATTTAATGATAAAATATAATTTAGTTTATAATAAAAAACTTAGTTTAACATCATAAAGATATGAGGTGAATTAAGAAAATGACCAAAAAGAAGTATTGGGTGCCGGCTTTAGAGAGGGCAAATACGATTATTGAACAAATTGCAAAATACCCAAATCAATTGAGGTTAATCGATTTATCAAATCGTTTAGAAATAAATAAGAGTTCTATGTTTTCGATACTACATACATTGGAAACATTAGGATGGGTAACAAAACAGAAAAGTGAAACTTATACATTAGGTTCTGTATTAGGATTTATTGGCTCAACTTATTTAAATCAATTCAATATTTTGGAAGTATTTTCAAATGAGGCTAGAATAGCAATTGAACGAGTAGATGAACATATTCAACTTGGAAAATTAATTGGTAGTGATGTTTTTTATATTGGAAGAGAAGAAGGAAGTTCACCTGTGAGGTTAGTGACAGATCCAGGAACCCGCTACCCTGCATACGCATCTGCAATAGGAAAAATTCAGTTATCAAAATTTAATTACGATGAATTAAAAACAATTTTTCCAGAAGATGAGTTTAAAAGGAAAACAGAATTCACAGTACGAAATGTAGATGAATTATGGGAACAAATTCAACAAGCAAAAAAAGACAATTATGTGATAGAGGAACAAGAAGGCGCAGAAGGTTTTTATTGTGTAGCCGCACCAGTTTACGACCTTAGTAATGAAATTGTATATGGAGTTAGTTTCACTATGACTGAGCATAGTTGGAAGAAAAAGAGAGAGTTAGCAACAGAAGAAATTATTAAATTAGCAAATAAGCTATCTGAAAATGGCGGGGCTACTGCAACAATTCAAACACAAAATAATTAAAAACTTTGATTTCAAACTGACTTACAAGGAAACTTTTATATTTTATCAAAAAGTTTCAACACCAGGTTTTCCAGACTAAAAGTCAATTTATTCGAAGTCCACTAAATGCTTTGATATCAAACATATTGAGTTTTTATTGATTGGCTTTTACTCCAATGAATAAATATAAAATTTAAAAAGTAAGCATGAAATAATCAACTACTATGATAATTTCATGCTTACTTAGCTCAATAAATTATTATTTTTTCGACTTGTCAATTAACTGTTCATTAATCTTCTTATCAATTTTTCCTGAATTCAGCTAATTCATCCTTTCACCATCTCTTTTTCCAAAATCGGATGCTCCTCCAAAAAACTCGTATTAAAATCCCCCTCCATAAAAACCTCATGCTCCATAATGGAATGATGAAATGAAATTGTATTATGGATTCCTTCTATTATAAATTCATCCAGCGCCCGCTTCATACGATAAACGGCTTCTTTACGGCTGCTACCATATGTAATTAATTTGGCAATCATAGAATCATAATAGGGAGGTATCCGATAACCAGGATATGCAGCAGAATCGACTCTTACACCTAGCCCGCCCGGAGCCAGGTACATTTCTATTTCACCCGCTGATGGCATAAAATTATTAAAAGGATTTTCTGCATTAATTCGACATTCGATTGCCCATCCCTCAAACTTGATATCTTCCTGTTTGAATGACATTACTTCATTATTTGCAATTTTAATTTGCTTTTTAATTAAATCTACACCGGTTACCATTTCAGTAACTGGATGCTCTACTTGAATCCTTGTATTCATTTCCATAAAATAAAAAGCCTTGCTATTTCGATCAAAAATAAATTCGATCGTTCCGGCGCTTGTATAATCTACAGCTTTTGCTGCCTGGACTGATGCTTCCCCCATCTCCTTACGTACCTCTGGAGTTATTGCTGGAGAAGGTGACTCTTCAATTAACTTTTGCAGCCTTCTTTGTATGGTACAGTCCCTTTCACCTAAATGGACAACGTTCCCATGGTTATCAGCTAAAACTTGAATTTCGATGTGCCTAAAATCCTCAATGTATTTTTCAAGATACACACCAGGATTTCCAAATGCTGTTTCTGCCTCTTTTTGTGTAACACGGATCCCCTTTATCAGTTCTTCTTCCGTCCTAGCAACTCGGATACCTTTCCCGCCTCCACCGGCAGTTGCCTTTATAATAACTGGATAACCAATACGTTCAGCGATGTCTTTTGCTTCGTCTTCTCTTTCTATAATTCCGTCGGACCCAGGTACTATCGGAACACCAGCTTCTTTCATTGTCTCTCTGGCAACATCTTTTATCCCCATTTTTTGAATAGCTTCTTTAGGCGGGCCAATAAATGTAATATGACATTCCTCACATATTTCCGCAAAATCAGCATTCTCTGCTAAGAAACCATAGCCCGGGTGAATTGCCTGTACCTTGGAAAGAGCTGCAACACTTATGATATTTGTGAAATTAAGATAACTATCTTTACTCAATGCCGGGCCAATACAGTATGCTTCATCCGCCAGCTGAACATGTAACGCTTCCTTGTCAGCTTCTGAATAAACAGCAACCGTATCAATCCCCAACTCCTTACATGCACGTATAATTCGAACAGCAATTTCTCCTCTGTTAGCAATTAATATTTTTTTTATCATTTATATTCCACGTCCTTATTTTTCCCTTACTCTAAATAATGGCTGACCATACTCAACCATTTCGCCATCTTCGGCTAAAATTTCTACTATTTCACCGGCTATCTCTGCTTCCACCTCATTAAATAACTTCATTGCCTCTACAATACAAACAACCGTATCTTTTTTTACCATGGCTCCTTCTGAAACATAAGGCTCACTATCTGGTGATGGAGACATATAAAGTGTTCCTACAATCGGAGAAACAATTTCATAATTATCATCTATTGTTTCTTCAGTTTCTGTTACTGCACTTATTTTCTCAGAAATAGCTGAAGTATTTTTTTCTATTATTTCTTTTTCAGATAGCTGCTCAGAAATTATTCCCCCTGTTCCCTGTTGGTCAGCGGAGATCATTTCATTATTTTTTTTCATTGATAGGACGGTTCCATTTGCTTCATAAGTAAACTCACTGATAGAAGTTTGATCTATTAATTTTATCAGTGAATTTATCTCTTCTACTTTTAACATTCGCTACTTCCTTCCCTTATAAAACGAAACTTCATTCAGTGGGAGTTTTTCGACGCACAACTCTTTACGATGGGACGAGTAATCGCAGTCCCAGTCCCAGGACGTCGCGAACTTAGTCTGCTTCCTTCATTCTCCCACTGAATTAGCCTTAGTGATTCAAGGAGTTAGCGCCCGTTATCTCACGCCTAAATAAATTCATTCTTACTCTTTATTTTGTGGAGGGAGTTTTACGGGCGGTTCTCCGTGATAAACAACATTAATCGTTATCATCTATCCTACGTTCTTATTTATGGTTATAGTTCATCGTTAGTTAGTATTTAGCACAAGCAGCAATTAGCTGAATTTCAAATGGGGCACTATCTGGCAAAGATGAAACCCCGATAGCTGCTCTACTTCCAATTCCATGCTGTCCCAGCTTATGATAAAAATATTCTGAAGCAAAATCAGCCAAACTGGAATGTGCTTGGAAATTTTCTTCTGCATAAATATAGACATTTAACGATATAATTTTTTCTAACTTTTCCTGTTTATCAAGCATGCTATTCGCAGCACTCAGTGCATTGGATGCTGCTTGCTCAACTGCTTCTTTATAACTTTCTAAAGGCTCTTCCTCACTTACTTTTCCCTGTTGAATCAGAATCCCTCTACGTCTTGGAGTCATGCCAGATGTGAAGATTAAATCTCCAAAACGCGAAGAAGGTACGTACTTCCCTTGCGGAATAGGATTATCATCTGATTTAGAAAGACTCATTTTCGATACTCCTCTACAACTTTTTTAATACGATCTATTGCTTCAACTGCGGCAGAATGATCCTGTGAAAAATTCATACGGAAGCTGCTAGTAAATTCAGGACCAAACTCTGTTCCTGGAGTTACAATAACATTGGCTTGAATACGGAGAATTTTAATAAATTCCTCCATACTCACTGTCAATTCTGGAACCCTAGGAAACAAATAGCTACCTGCCTCTGTGCTCCTTACCTTAACTCCTTTAATGGATCGTAGCTTTGCAACCAAATCATCGCGAATAGCTTGATGCTGTGCTATTCTTTGAGCCATCCAGCCCTCTGGCTCATGAAACCAAGATTTCAATACTGCCTGATTATAGCCTCCAGCTCTTAACGATACAATTGCCTGTAGCTTTTCCATTCGATTAATAATTTTTGATGAACCAAATGCTACACCAAGCCTGTATCCACTTAAAGATTCTGTTTTTGATGGGCCCATGATAGTAACTAAATTTTCAGAATCTAATATATTCTGTGCTGCTAAATGAGTATAATTTATCCCATCAAAAACCTGGCGCGAATATAGCTGATCCACAACAACTTGTACGCCATATGACTGTGCCAGTTCAGCAATTTTTCTAATCTCATCAGGTGAATAAATGACCCCGGCCGGATTATTTGGGTTTGAGAATAAAAAAAGCTTAACACCCGCTTTAAAGGCTTCTTCTAACTGCTCCAAGTCTAAACCGGCACATGAAGTCGAGTGTAAATAGTTCATTGATATATAAACAACTTCACCTTCAAAGAACTCTACTAATTTTCTATTTGCAAAATAATCAGGAACTACAATAGCAACTTTGTCGTTGCGGCTAATCGTAGAGCCCATTGCTAAAAAGAGTGCACCTTGTGTACCTGGTGTAATAATAAGATTCTTTTCGGGATTAATTTTTGAACTTGTAAAATCAGCAAGTTTTTCTGCTGTCATCTCACGAATTTCTTCGCTGCCTCGGTACTCCGTATAAGCTTGCTTGCCTCCAATTTGAACACCTTCTATAAAATGATCTAATGAGCCTGGAATAGGTTCAAATGCATCAACGTCACCATGTGAAAAATCAACTTTTTTACCTGGTATCTTATTCCCTGACAATTTTATTTCATCATTATTTTGTCTTCCTTCTTGCCCCGGAGCATTTTCAGCTCCAAGCTTTAAAAATTTCTTTTCTATAGAATCCATACAAACACCTTCTTTATTTATAAATTTTGAAATCAGCTGCTTCTCACATTGTTTGTTTTTTTACACTGCGAGATATTTTTCAAAACAGCACACTGATATTTATTACAATACTTCATGTGCTGTTAAGATAATGATCATCCGTTAATCAAGGAATGTTGGCAGCCAGGTAGCCGTAAATGGGAAGTACGCAATGATGATCAACCCGATAAACATAGCTAATACAAATGGCCAAATATGTTTTATCACGACACTGACATTTAAATTTGTTATGGCACTTGCAACAAAAAGATTAACTCCCATTGGTGGTGTAACAACACCAATTGCTAACGCAGAGATCATTACAACCCCTAAGTGAATTGGATCCACCCCCATGGAGTTCGTGATCGGCAACAGCACAGGAGTCAAAATAATAATTGCTGCACTTGCTTCCATGAATAAACCGACAAATAGCAATAATAATAAAATGAAGAACAGAATTAGGTATGGATTTGTCGTAATAGAGGTGATTAAACCAGCTATTAATTGAGGCAGCTGTTGAGAAGTAACCAGCCAGCCAAATAAATCTGCAATTCCAATAATCATGACAACCATTGAAGAAATTAATATCGTTTCATAAAAAATTTTGGGTAAATCCCTTATGTGTATCTTCTTATAGACAAACATACCTAAAATCAGTCCATATAGAATGGCTACTACTGCAGATTCTGTTGCTGTAAATACCCCTAATAAAATACCACCCAACATCAGTATTGGCATAAATAATGCTAAAATCGCATCAACGAAAGACCGGCCAAGATCCTTTATAGAATGTTTTTGTTCAGAGGGATATTTCATAATCAAAGCGATAATATAACTAACCAGCATCAGCATAAGCCCTAAAATAACACCAGGTAAAATACCACCGATTAGTAACTTCCCAATTGAAGCTCCACCAACAACTCCAAAAATAATCAAAGTAATACTCGGTGGTATAACAGAGCCCAGTGATCCGGAAGCAGCTACTAATGCTGCAGAAAATCCTTTAGAATAACCTTTTTCATTCATTGAAGGTACGACAATTTTTCCGATTGCTGCAGTAGCAGCTGTTGATGATCCGGTCATGGAAGAAAATATCATCGAAGCAACAATTGTAATCATTGCTAATCCCCCACGGATATGACCTACTAATACATTAGCTAAGTTAATAATTTTTGCTGATACACCACCCCTATCCATAATAGCACCGGCTAAAATGAAGAACGGGATAGCTAACAACGGAAAGGAATCTAATCCGTTAAAAACCCGTTGTGGAATAAGTGTTAATGGTAGTACAGGATCAGAAAGTAGTGCTAACAAACATGCTATAGCCAACGCAAAAGCAATCGGAATATTCAATAAAATCAAGATAAGAAATGTAATAAGAAGTATAGCTATCAATGTCTTTTACCTCCTTGAAATTAGCTTCAAAAAACTATTCATCTTCTTTTTCAATGCTTATTCCTTTATTCAGCTTCACAATTTTTTCAAAGGCAAAGAGTATCGATAGAATCGAGAATACAATTAAAGCTACATATACAACACTCATTGGCACCCCAATTATTGGAGAGGTTTGCCCGGCAGCAGATAAACTAAATCTAAAACTTTGAACCAGTAGTACAGTCATTAATAAAATAATACTTACTTCTATAAAATATTGAATAAACTTTTCTATCTTAGGTGGTAACTTATTTACAATCACATCGATGCTTACATGAGAAAGATTTCTAATTCCCAATGCCGCTCCAATTAAGCTCATCCATATAAATGAATATTTAGCTACTTCCTGAGTCCAGCTTACGGGAAAATATATTATTTCTCGTGCAACGATTTGCAGTGTTACTGTTACTATAATAACTCCCATTAAAAAGACTGTAATATATTTGAATATACTTTCAACCCGTTCCATAACCTCACCCTATTTCTTAGACTTTATTTTATTTACGAAATATTGAAAATCTTGCATATATCTTCGCGTTAAAACCTAAAGATATATATTGGTTTATAGGATTTATCTTAATGCTTCAATCTCCTCAATCAACTTTTGTCCTGCTTCTTCGTCACCATTTCCAACTACATCATAAAAACGGGGATATACTGTTTCTTTCATTTGTGTTCTAAATTCATCCACGAATTCATCGGATACTTCATTAATTTCCATACCCTCTTCTTCCAAAATCTCTAGAAGTTGAGCTTCTTCTGCGAAAAGCTCCTCTTTATGAAGTTCCATTACTTCTTCTGTAGCTCTTACTAACGCTTCCTGCTGCTTTTCCGATAACAAATCAAACCTGTCTGCATTCATCAAGTAATACCTTGTAGTAAAAAAATGGTTGGTTAGTGATAAATAATCCTGGACTTCAAAAAACTTCATACTATAAATAGAATTCAAAGGGTTTTCCTGTGCATTCACTACTCCTTGTTGCAAACCTGAATATAACTCCGAAAAAGCCATATTGGATGTTCTTGTTCCTGGTATATTTTCAAAGGTTTCAATCATTACTTCACTTTCTAAAAGTCTAATATTAATACCACTGAAATCATCTAATGTTTCAATAGGCCGTACAGAGTTTGTTATCTGCCGAAACCCGCCATATTGTATTCCCAAGTTTACAAGATTATTATTTTCGAAATCCGTTTGTAAAGCTCCCATAATCGACTCATCATTCTCAATTCTTTCCATATGTTCAATACTGTCTACAAGATATGGAAAATCCCAATATACAAGGGATGGAATAAAGTTGGTTACAGGAGCGTTAGCCGCCAGTCCAATATCAACCATTCCCATTTGTACTCCTTCAACTAGCTCTCTTTCCCCACCTAATTGACTGTTTGAATATACATCTATTTGAAGTTCACCATCACTATATTCCTTTGCAAGATCCGCTATCATCACTGTACTTTTATGTATCGGATCGTCTTCAGCAAATACATGACCTAGCCTAAGTGTTACTTCACTGTCTGAATTACTCTCATTGGAAGGTCCGCTTTCATCCGCTATTGTGGGCTCGGTTAATTCAATACAAGCTGCTAACAAAGAAAATATAACAAGTACTGTTAAAAAACCTAAACTTCTCAATAATCTTCTCACCTATACCACTCCTTTTGTTGATATATCGTTTAATTCCAGACTCTTATCTCGTATTTGATGAATATATGTCTCTCTCCTTCTGTACATCTCTATTGCTTTATTTGGTGAGATAAATTTAAATTGAACGATATCGTGAGGTCTCATTTGTCCCGCCAAGTCTAAGTCTGTTGAAGAAATACAAGCTATTACTGGATATCCTATTGTTCCTCCTCTGCCTCTATGCAGAATAATAGGCTGACCATGTGGTGTGATTTCGATGGCTCCTGGAATAATACCTCTTGATAAAGTCTGCTGTAGAGAAAATTTAGTTAATCTACATTTTTCCAGCCGAATACCAATATTATCGCTCTCTAAAGAAACTCGAAATTTAACCTCCTCAAAAAATTTTATATGATGTTTGAAAATATCAACATCTGGTCCGTGGCAAACATTGATTTTCCAAGGAGATTTATATTTTGGTATTTCTTCGTCAGGTATTTGTAATCTACTTCTTATATAGCCTTTGGGATCTTCATTTAATGCAAGTGTATCCCCTTTACTTAATTTTGTACCGATATCTACCATACCATCATAAGAAGCACTTCCATGTATGTAGGGGACATTCACCCCTCCAGCTACATTGATATAAACTCTCATCCCAGAACGTATTTTAGAAATACGTAATTTTTGTCCTTTTTTCAAAATAAAAGTTTCCCACTGTGGCCTTGCTTCATCATCTACTTCCACAACTGCCAGTGCACCGGTAACACATATACTAATGTCCACATTACTTTTAAAAGAAAAATTAAATGCAGTCACTTCGATTGCTGGTGTTTCAAGCGAATTTCCAAGTAAAGCATTACTCATTTTATATGCAAACTGATCAAGTGCCCCATTGGTACTAAATCCATAGTGTTCGAACCCATACCTCCCAATGTCTTGAATAGATGCAATCGTTGATTCTAAGATGAAAAGTCGATCATTCATTTTTTTCCTCCAATAAATCTGGCATATCTTCTACATTTTTATTCTTATAAAAATCCCATTCTTTTTCATCTATTTTGAAAAAACGTATAAAATCTCCTATCTTAAACGGGGATGGCGGTATTTTTTCTGGATAAGTAACTTGTAAAGGTGTACGTCCTATTAAGCGCCAGCCTCCTGGAGTCTCTTTTGTATATATTGTTGTTTGACTGCCGACTATGGCAATCGTACCTTTAGGAATTTTTACATAAGGAGTTTCCATACGAGGAATTGTATCCGGAATATCAGATTTCCCCATTAAAGGCTGTCCTGCTGGGCTTGCAAAAGATAAGAGCTGACTGGTGCTACGAAGATGCATCTGAATAATTTCTTCTTCCGTCAGCTTTAATCTTTTTGCAATCACCGGTAAATCAGGACCAAATTCTCCCCCATAAACAACAGGAAGAAAGTGTGTATCTCTTTGTCTAATTGCTAATTCCGAATCAGGTTGATTAATGGTGTCTTTTATAATTTCTATTACACTTTCTTTATCCATTACCATAATACTGTAATGAATAATAACCGATGTATACGTAGGGATAATACTTAACATCCAATCGTAATTCTCTTCCCTCAGCTTTGCAGCTAAAGTATGTGCCTTCATCCAATCTTTTTCTGTAAATACCTCTGAAAAAGTAATACATATTGCAGCATCACCATAACTGGTAATTTTATAGTCAGCCATTTTCACACCCACCTATTCCGTAAGACCATCCTTAAGTAGAAGGGGAAATAGTGATATCATTTTTCACTAGTTCATCCTTAAGCTGTTCAGCAAGTATATCTGAATTAGCGGTATCACTATGAATACAAAGAATCTCTCCTTCCATTTTTATTATTTTTCCGTCAATCGTTCTTACCGTTTTCTCTTTTATCATTTGAATAGTTCGGCTAACCATCTCATCATAGTTTGTTATGACCGAACCTTCTCTAGACCTCTCTACCAATGTTCCATCATTATTATAAGCTCTATCAGAAAAAATCTGCTTGACCACGTTATATCCCTGCTTTTTTGCTTCTTCTGCTAATTCTCCATCTAGTGCCACTATTTTGATAGACGCATCAAATTGTTTAACGGCTTCCATAAACGCTTTGGCAAAATCTTGATCTTGCACACAATAATGCCCTAATTGGCCGTGTGGTGAGATATGGCGCAATGTTGTATTATGTGCCTTAGTAAATGCATTTAAAGCTCCAAGCTGATAAAGTACATTTGTTGTTACTTCTTCCATTGTTACATTGATTTTTC
This sequence comes from Oceanobacillus jeddahensis, assembly GCF_000750635.1. Taxonomy (GTDB): domain Bacteria; phylum Bacillota; class Bacilli; order Bacillales; family Amphibacillaceae; genus Oceanobacillus; species Oceanobacillus jeddahense. The sequence continues at coordinate 364,249 of NZ_CCDM010000006.1, read as the reverse complement.
TTCTTCCAAATCCTATTAAATCAGCTAAACCCGGGTGTGCTCCAATAGCAACCCCATTTTGAGCAGCCTTCTTAACGGTATGATTCATAATCACCGGATCACCAGCATGAAAACCACACGCTACGTTCACTGAGCTCACAATATCAAGCAACTTTTCATCATTTGCTACAGTGTATCTGCCAAAACCTTCTCCAATATCTGTATTTATATCGATTGTATAATTCATTATTTCCAACCTCCTGTATACGCTTACAAAAACTATTCATAAAATGTTGATTTTAAAAGATAATTATTTGTTAAGTATATTAACACTCTAATCGTTTTATTGTAAAATACAATATATAAATATTAAATATTCATAAATATAATATTTATGGATAAGTTAGATCTTACCTCGTACTTTCAATTAGCTATTAAAGCCAGAAATTTTATCACGGAGAACCGCCCGTAAAACTCCCACTGAATGAAATTTCGTTTTATTATCTCCAAAATTGGTACCCTTGCAAATGCTGTATGGATGATATAAATCAATTATTTATTTTTCTCTTCCATATTCGTCATTCCCCCTCCCAGGGTCTTACGATATTTTCTATTTCATCCATAGAATGTAGAAGAATTTCATTAATTCTTTTTGAATAACGGCTTCCCCCTTCCCGTTCTACAATATAACAAATTCTATCCGGCGGCGGATCCTCCAGCATATAAACGTTAACAAGACCATCCTCATACATACTCCTTGCAACCGAAACTGGAACAATTGCCCATAAATTAGAATCAACGATAAAGTCTTGCAGCATTTTTACTGTATCTATTTGAATATAAGTATTTGAAGATGAACCCCAATGCTTTTCCTGCCAAATCTGATAATCAATTCCCCAGTAAATATAAAGCTGATTTTCAGGGAGCAGCGTATCATTTGCAATTATTTTTTCTGATTGTCCATTCTTTTTACATTGAATCAGGACAAGCTGTTCTCCAAATAATTTTTTTAAATGAATATGACGTAACAACCGCTCCTGTAATGATAGCCCTATATCAATTTTTCTCTGTTCGATGAGCGAATAGATTTCATTTGACTGATACGTCCTGATTGCTAAACGGAGATTAGGTATTTCCTGTGTGATTTTTTCATACAGGTTTTGAAATATATAATTATGAACACTATCAACAGCTCCAATAGTAATTGTCATATTACCGCTTCTTAATTTCATACTTTTTGCTTCCATATGCAATAATTCATATTCCAAAGCAATTTGATAAAATCTTTCTCCTTCGTCTGTCAGCGAGATCCCTTTAACTCCCCGGTCCCGATTTAACAATATAATTCCATACTCTTTCTCAATAGAATGCAAACGTTGGCTAACAGTTGATTGGGAAATGTATAAATGATCTGCTGCTTTAGAAAGACTGCCCAATCTGATTGTTGTTAAAAAGGCTTCGATTTGATTAAAATTCACATAAATCCTCCTAAAATATCTATTTTATTAATAATTAATAACTATAAATTTAATTTTACTATATTTTAATCGTTTGTTACAATTCTTACTAACATGAAAGCTTGGAGCATCATTTATTCGCTTCGTATTTTTTGGTATTGCTTGTTATGTTTCTATGACTTGCATCCTTTCTCCAAAATCAATAATAATAGTGTTTTCAAAATGATTAAAAGGCTTGTTTCACCTTACTTATTACATATAAGAAATACAAATGCTTTCATAAAACTTTATCTCATTTTAAGAAAGAGGCGATTATCCATGTCTGTCCAAAAAGTTAAAGAATTGCAGTATGAGGGTGAATTCTTTTCTTCTCAGCTTCAGAAAGAAATAAAAGAAAAATTCTATTTTTTAGATAATGATCCAAATTATGGGGAACGATTATTTTTTGAAAACTCTGGTGGATCACTCAGATTGAAAAGTGTTGTAGAAATAAAAGAATTTATTGAAAGATTCCCCGATTGCCCTGATAGAGTTCACCCCCGCTCGATAGATTTACAACAGATTAAAAAACAAGGTATAGAGGATATGACAAAAGTCATTTTTGGTGCTGATAATGGTTCTATTATTACACAACTTTCCGCTTCCCAAGTAATGTTTCAAATTGCAGAAACGATTGCGGAGAATGTCCCTGGTAAAAATATCGTAACTTCTGAAATGGAGCATCCTTCTGCTTATGATGCTGCGTCATACGCTGCACAAAAAATGGATATGGAGCTCCGTGTAGCAAAAGTAAATCCGGAAACTGGGGGTATCGATGCTGCTGAAGTAGCAAGTTTAGTAGACAAAGACACCTGTTTTATCAGTATTATGTCAGCGTCCAATATTTCTGGTACTATTATGGATATGAAAGAGATTACAGCACAGGCTAGAAAAATCAAGCCCGATTTATATGTAATCACAGATGCTGTACAACATGCTCCTCATGGTGTTATTGATGTAAAAGATACTGGAGTAGATGCTGTCACGATGGCACCATATAAATTTTTTGGAAATCGTGGAATCGGGGTTGGCTGGGTTTCCCCCCGTTTAGCGAATTTACGCCATCATAAATTATTAGCGAAAAAAAGCGACGAATGGGAATTAGGCTCGCCAACGCCTTCAAATTACGCGAGTATATCTGCAATAGTTGATTATGTCTGCTGGATTGGAAAACATTATTCAGATACAAAAGACCGGAGAGAATTATTTATGAAAGGTATGGAGAAAATTCACTTACATGAAAGAGCACTTCTTTCTGCCCTGTTAAATGGAACTGAAAACGTCCGAGGTTTGAGACAAAATTCAAATGTTACTGTTTATACCGATACAGAAAGCTTGCTTTATAAAGATTTAATTGTGGCAATCGGGTTTAATCATCTTGACTATACCGCTGCCGCCAGGGAATACGAAAAACGAGGCTGTATTGTATTTGAAAGAATTATGGGAAGCCCTTATTCTGAAAGGATGCTGATTGCTTTAGGAATTCCTGGCGCTATCCGCATATCACCGATGCATTGTCACGATATTGCTGACATTGAAAAATTTTTGCAAATGACGGAATCAATTTCAGAATTGAATAAAATAGAAAATTAAGTAGCATAAGAAATTCAAATACGAAAGAATAATTGTGTATTTGAATTTCTTTTATGCACTACATTTATTAATAGGTTATAGAATCAAAACAAACACTCTATAACCTTTTCAACTTATACGTCCATCACTCTGATTCATATTATTTTAATAAAAACCCTTTATGCAAAGCATCATATGGATTAATAACAAACTGATGAAAACCTGTTATATAAGCCGAACCTGTCACCTTGGGAATCACAGCTTGATATTTATCGACTTTGCTTAAGGATTGAACTTCTCCAATGAAATGTTCGTCTGTAATAGCCTCATGTATAAACTGGTCACCTATTTTAAGTTTCTCCCTTTCATACAATGTTGCCACTCTTGCTGCTGTTCCAGAACCACAAGGGGAACGATCAATTTGCTTATCTGCAAAAATAGTAACATTTCTTAAATCTGCTTGATTACTATGGGGATCGCCTGAAAATATCACCCCATAGATTCCATCAATATCCTCCTCTGGATGCTTGACTTCTACTCTTGCTTCTATATAATGTTTTATTTTATCACCAAGATCCTTCAAATCATCTAATTCTTTTTTGCTTACATGCACACCTAAATCTTTCGTATGGACCACAGCGTAAAAAGCCCCGCCATAAGAAATATCAACATTGAATTGATAGTTGTCAAATTCGATCGGAAAATCCTTCATATACACAAAGGAAGGGACGTTCTCAAAAGCAACCGATTTAACAACATGATTTTCTGTCGTTGCATAAGCTGTTACCGGACCACAGGGACAGTCAACAATAAATGTATGATGGTTTCCTTCTACTTTTACCCTTCCTGTTTCAATCGCCATCGTAACTACTCCAATCACGCCATGCCCACACATCGTACTCCATCCTTCATTGTGCATAAATAGGACACCAAAATCAGCTCCAGGTGTGGAAGGTTCAGTAATAATACACCCATACATCCCATCATGGCCCCTGGGTTCGTACATAAGAACCTGTCTAAGATCATCTAAATGCTCCATGCAATATGCTCTTTTCTCCAGTTGTGTCTCTCCTTTAATCTCTGGAATTCCATCTGTTATAATGCGTAAAGGTTCCCCTGCTGTATGCGTATCGACTGTTGTATACATTTTTTCAAAAATCATGTAATCCCCCGCTTTATTTTATAAATGAAATCGTTTCCCTTTATTTTTATTTACTGCCTTTTCGTAAAAGTAATTGGCAATAACAATATCAACCACTGCCAAGCCTACTGATTTAAACAACGTTACTTCATGCTCATGCTCTCTTCCCGGAAGCTTTCCACTCACGATATTACCCAGTTCGCCATGTATCGCTTCATCTGAAAAAACACCTGCTTGGATGGGATGAATTAAATCTCCTGTCTCTTCTAATGCCGTTGGTTTTGATTCGACAACAACCTTATCTGCATTTGTTATTGCATCGAACGGTAGCTCCTGCATTGCCGGTTTAAAAGAACCTACTGCATTTATGTGAGTCCCTTCTTTTAATGGTGCTGAAAAAACGGGTTCCAATGAATTGGTTGCGGTTACAATTATATCTGCATTTTCCATAGCATCATTTGGATTATCAAATAGACTTACTTGTAAATCATTATGTTCCTGCAGGTATTCAGCAAATGTTTCCGCATTTTCTCTTGTCCGGTTATATAAAAATACTTCCTCAATTGGACGAACAGCTTTGATCGCATCAAACAGCCCCGCTGCCTGCGCTCCTGTTCCAATAATACAGAATTTTCTGGATTTTTTACGGGAAAGGTATTTCGTTGCTACTCCTGATAATGCTCCTGTTCTAATTTTTGTCAGATAAGAGCCCTCAAGCAGTGCTATGGGTTCTCCGGTTTGATAATCGGACAACATCACGACACCATTAATGGTCTTCTTTCCTAAACCGGGATTATTTGGCGCTACGGAAACAATTTTTAAACCAACATTTTTTGATGCATTAACCACAGAAGGCATGACTAAAAATGAGTTCTCGCCTTCATTAAATGGAAGCGACGCTCTGATCGGAGTTATTGTATTCCCTTGTGAATACTGCACTAACGCATCTTCCGTACGTTCAATAACTTCATTCATCTCTAACAATTCACGTTGGTCGTTTTCATTAAGTATTAACATAAAAACACTCCTAACTGCTTAATACTTGATCCTCTATTCATGTAAATAGTGGTAACAGAGCAACTTTCATTTTAAAATCAGTAATTCCATAACAAAAACCTCTTCCTTCATTGACAAACAAAAGATTCCATTTAACTTTATCGCCTAAGATTAGTATTCTAATTAACGCTCATTAAAAACTGAATTTATATTTTTAATCCTCCCATTAATAAATTATTATTATTTTGATAATATTTTATTAATATTGTATTATATATTACATGATGATTGTCATAATAGCAATATTATTTCGAATCATTTTAAAGGTGATATGGTAAAATGAATGAAGTTTATATAAAGAGATTGGGTGAGAAACTTGAATGCAAAATTAGAACAGTATAAACCATTTGTGAATTTTATTGCAGATATAATTGGAGAACAATGTGAGGTCATTTTACATGATGTGAGTGACCCGAATCATTCTATTATCGCAATGGCTAATGGTCATATAAGCGGCAGAAAAATTGGGGATCCCATGACAGATCTTGCTCTTCGAATCGTCTCGGAAAAGACATATTTAAATAAAGATTATCTTACTAATTATAATTCCACCGTACGAAATGAGAAAATCCTCCGATCCTCCGTTTACTTTATAAAAGACGATGAAGAAGCTTTAATAGGGTTACTTTGTATTAACGTTGATGTTTCTCAGCTTTTAAAGGTACAGGATTATATGAATCAATTTTTCCCGCGTACTTCTATTCCTTCCTCATCTGAAAAGAAAGATAGAGCTGAAGAAGAAATTACAGAAAACCTGGAAAATAATTTAACACAAATCCTTTCATCGCTTATTGAAGAAGGAAGAATGGAATTACAGCATACAACAAACATGTCGGTGGACGATAAAATCCGTATCGTTAAAAAGTTAGATGAAAAAGGCGTATTTTTATTAAAAGGTGGCGTAACAGAAGCTGCTAAACTACTTGAAGTATCCGAGCCTTCCATCTACCGTTACTTAAAACAGATAAAATGAAATCATATATGTTTTAAGTCTGTTATAAAAAAAGTTATAATCAAATAATCATTAAAGAAATAAATGATACATTCTATCAAAATACTACGCAATACTTGTGTACATTCCCGTTAATAAAACAAAGGAGAATCATCGTGACATCATCGCTTTTACTTGCGCTAATTATTTTTTTCATAACACTTGTTTTCGTCATTTGGCAGCCTAAAGGACTCGATATCGGCTGGTCTGCTTCAGGCGGAGCTATTCTTGCATTATTATTCGGAGTTGTTGATTTTGGAGATGTTCTGGAAGTTATCGATATTACTTGGAATGCTACTCTAGCATTTGTAGCAATTATTTTAATTTCCTTAGTTTTGGATGAGGTGGGCTTGTTTGAATGGTCTGCATTGCATATGGCTAAATTAGCCAAAGGGAATGGATTAAAGATGTTTGTTTACGTAAGTATATTGGGAGCAATCGTTGCTGCATTATTTGCAAATGATGGAGCAGCGCTTATCCTTACACCGATTGTACTAGCAATGGTAAAAAATTTACATTTTAAAGCACATATGATTTTTCCTTTTATTATCGCCGGAGGATTTATAGCTGATACGACTTCACTTCCTTTTATTATAAGTAACTTAGTAAATATCGTATCTGCTGACTTTTTCGGAATTGGCTTTGCAGAATATGCTTCACGTATGATTATTCCAAACCTTTTCTCATTTCTTGCAACGATTCTCGTGCTGCTGATTTATTTTCGCAGAACCATTCCAAAAAGATACGATTTATCTGAATTAAAGGAACCTCAAGAAGCTATCAAGGATATGAAAATATTTCATATCTCCTGGTATGTCCTTGGTTTATTAATTATCGGCTACTTTACAAGTGAGTTTATTCACGTACCTGTCTCCATCATTGCAGGGGCGATAGCAATAATATTTGTTCTCTTAGCAAGGCGGAGCTCCTTTATGAGAGCAAGAAAAGTGATTAGAAATGCGCCTTGGAACATTGTTATCTTTTCTATCGGTATGTATGTCGTTGTCTATGGTCTGGGAAATGCAGGGCTTACTTCAGCGCTCACCAAGGTGATTCAGATAACTGCCGATCAAGGTTTATTTGTTGCAACCTTTGCCATGGGCTTTATTGCTGCATTCTTATCTTCCATCATGAATAATTTGCCTACCGTAATGATTGATGCCCTTGCGATTGCTGAAACAAGTACATCGGGGGTTCTTAGAGAATCTCTCATCTATGCGAATGTCATCGGATCAGATTTAGGGCCGAAAATTACTCCGATAGGTTCTCTGGCAACCTTAGTCTGGCTCCATGTATTGTCACAAAAAGGAATAAGCATTTCTTGGGGTGAATATTTTAAGATTGGTATTGTACTAACTTTTCCTATCCTCTTTACTGCTTTACTTGGATTGTATCTGACGCTTATTATTTTTTAAGGAAAACCAAACACTGTTTGATGGTGTTTGGTTTTTCTAATTTAATTAACACTTCTTCGCTACAACGCTCCTCTTTCGGATAAGCAGTAAAGCTTGAGCAACCATCGCTAACACCGGCAATTCAATTAAAGGACCAACAATCAGCGCTAAAGCAATCAGGGGCTGATCCGGAAATGCGCTTACTACAATAGCCAACGCTATCGGTGAATTTCTGGCAACAATGGTCATATTTAAACTAACTGTATCCTCATAGCTGAATTTAAAAAATTTTCCTGCTGTCTGAGCAGCTATAAAATTTATGATAAAAAAGAACAACAGCGGCATCAGAATAAGTAAAATGACCTCTGGATGATTTAATAAATAATCACCTTGTGATGCGAACATAGCTACGATGGCTAAGCATAAAAATACAATTTGTGATGAAGCAAAAAATGGAACTAGCTTCTCTTTTAAAAAAGTCTTATTCTTTCGAAACAGATACCGGGTTACATGAGCAAGTAAAAATGGAGCAAACAGAACGAATAAGACACTTTCTATCATTGTCGTAAAATCAACTGTCTCTATCGCGCCTGCAAAAATGAATAAGTATATTGGCAGAAATAAGACTTGTAAAATTAAATTAACAGGCAGTAAAGATGTGGACAAGGGCATATTCCCTTTTGCAATCGATGTAAAAATTAAATACCAATCCGTACAAGGGGTGACAAGAAATAAAATAAAACCAAGCCACAGGGCTGGTTGATCTGATAAAAAAATTGCACCTAATCCCCATGCCAAAAGTGGTGTCCACACAAAGTTAATCATCGTACTGATACTTAAAAACTTGATGTTTTTAAGTGCGGATTTTATATTATTTATAGGAACAGTTAAAAATAAGCCATATAGCATAAGCAGCAGAAACGGTAAAATCAATGTATCTGCATTTTGTTCAAAGAAGGAGATCTGTCCCAAAAGCAGACCGATCCCAACAGCGATTAATATCATAATAGATTGAAGCTTTTCAATCATTTTCATCGTCTCACCTCTTTATATATCCGAGGCAGATGTGCACAACTCACCTTTTTTTAGTGTATACTACTCATCCAAATCAGGCATTGTCATTATTGACTTCGAATTTAGATGGAGTGATTATTTTGAATATAGAGCAATGGATTGCAATCCGGGACAATGACAAAACATATGATGGTTCCTTTTACTATGCCTTGACGACGACCAAAACAGTGTGCCGTCCTTCTTGTACAGCTCGGACACCAAATCCTGAACATGTCATTATTTATAAAAGTATAGACGCTGCTATCAGAGAAGGGTTCAGACCTTGTACCAGATGCAAGGCGGATCAAATTGATTGGAAAGGCTACAAAGAAGAGGTGACTAAAGATGCAGCAGCATATATTGAAGAACATTATCAAGAAACCATTTCTTTACACCTATTGAGCGAAATTCTGCAAAAAAATCCTTATTATATTCAACGCTGTTTTAAAGCAATTAAAGGAACAACCCCTTTAAACTATTTACATCAAATAAGAATTGAAAAGGCAAAGCAATTACTGCTTTCAGAAGATTTGTCGGTGACAGAGACTGGCTTTGAAACTGGGTATAACGACAGCACGCATTTCTCTCTAAAATTTAAAGAGCTGACAGGTGTTTCCCCAACGGAATATCGAAATCAATTATTTTTAGAAACAAGAAACCCTCCCCAAAATTCTGATCACTCTCCTTGACGAGACGTATAGAAAAAAACCAATTCTGCGTCAGAATTGGTTTTTTCTTAAATATATTCTGCTAATCAGCTTCAAAATAATTTTGAAGCTGATTACACTACAATTTAAAGATAATTCCCATCAACGAATAAATAATCACCGTTGAAAAAACAACGGTCATATGAATCAAGGAATAGATAAACATAGATTTTGCCCATTTTTCTGGGTTCATTCGCTGATAACCGAAAATACTCAATATAAGCCAGCCAAGACTCATGATCAATGATACAAGCATAAGCCCGACACTCAATGAGCTTAATAAAAAGCTGATACCAAACATAATGATTAAATAAATATTCGTCTGGATATAGGTCCGTCTGACTCCTTTTACAACAGGAAGCATCGGAACTCCAGCTGCTTGATATTCTTCATGTCTGCGAATCGCTATCGAATAGAAATGCGGCATTTGCCAAATAACTGCAATGACAAACAGACCTAAAATCGCTGGATGTGTAATATCCGGATACATCGCAGCCCAGCCGATCAATGGAGGCATCGCTCCAGAAATACTGCCGATTTCTGTATTATATACTGTTCTCCGCTTACTCCACATCGTATAAGGAAAAATATAAAAGAACAATCCCAGAAAGCCAAGAAATCCTGCAAGTGGTGTTGTTAAACAAAGCAGGATAATTCCAGCTACAGCCATGATAATACCAAGCCACAATACTGTTCCAGGCCTGATTTCACCTGTAACCGTCGGGCGGCCTTGCGTTCTTTTCATAATTGCATCGATTTCCCGATCGTATAAATTATTAAAAGCTCCAGCAGCTCCTATCACGAAAATAGAACCTAAAAACGCAAATAAAATTTCCCAGAGCTTGTCTGTAATACTAATCTGGTACGTGTATAAAGATAATGTCAATCCTGCAAACATCGGAACCAGATTGGAACGTATAATACCTGTCTTCACTGTTTGCGAAAGTATCTTTATGAATGGCGTTTTTTGATTTTGCCCATTGATTGTTTCTGCCATTTTAATCTAATCCCCTTTTATCTATCTTCCACTCACATGCTTGCTTTACAAAAAACAGAACATAGGAGTAATAAATTTTAAGCACTATGAAAAATATATACCATATACCATTTTAATTCCAATGAATCAGTTTGTATAGAAGATTTTATTAGTAGAATTTGTGAACATTAGAAGAACGCGTTTTTATAATGTTCTTACTTTCATTTTTAAAATCCTGTTATAATGGGTTTTTATTATTTCCAGATATGAAAAAAATCCATACTCCTTTATAGATGCATGGATTTAAATTCTTACATTTTATTTTTCATATTCCGAATAATCACCGTAAAAACCGCTCCGCTATCAGGATGATTATCTGCACTGATTTCACCCTGGTGCTTTTCTACGATGGCTTTAGCGATAAATAATCCCAAACCGGAATGACCGTCCGCGCTATTCCGCGCTTTATCCTCCCGGAAGAACTTCTTAAACAACTGCTTCTTGTTTTGTTTTGAAAATCCTGGACCGCTGTCCATAATTACTATTTTCAGTTCTTCCTCCGCTATATACGTATCCCAAGTAATAACCCCCTGTTCTGGTGTATACCGTAAACAGTTTGTTAATATATTATCCAGCATTTGATTTATCCGAAATGAATCCAGATAAAATAAATCATGCTGTCCATCGGAATAATGTATCGATGTTTGCAGCCGGATCTCCTGTGTATCACATAACTGCTGATACTCCTTGATTTTAGACTGGATCAGTGCTTCCACATCTGTCGGCTCCACTTCTAAATGAAATTCTGTCTTTTCATAACTGGATACATCATTTAACTCCTGAATTAAACGAATCGAGCGCTGGCAATTAAATATAATTGTCTCTATATATTGTCTATTCCGTTTGATAAGCTCCTGATTGCTTTCTAAAATCCCTTCTGCATGTCCTTGTATAATCGTTAAGGGCGTTTTCAAGTCATGCGCAACAGCTGCAACCATTTCTCTTCTATCTTCTTCCAAACTCCACTGTTTTTCAAGTGCTTCTTTTAATGCTGTTTTCATCTTATCAAAAGCTGCGATTAACTGATGTAATTCTTTGATATTACTATTATTGCGTATCGTAAAGTTTAAATCTTGATTTTCTATTTTTCTGGCTCCGGTGATAATTTCATTAAACGGCTCTTCCATTCTTTTTGCCCATCGTTTTCCAATGGTATACGTAAATAAGTAAATATAAACAAATGGAACAAGTAAGAAGAAAATAAATAAGCTGAGAAGTACTGGTTGTGACTCAGCATTGGATGACATGACTGACAACACATATCGAAAACCAACCGCTCCCTGAAGATGTTGTTCATTATCTGTAATCGGATAATAAATAACAATTTGATCTCCATCGTAAATATTATTATTCAATTCCGTTAATACATCCTCTCTCGATGCAATATAACGATCTTGCATACTGCCATATTGCATCACACCATCCGTATCAACGATTTGATAGTCTATCCCTTCTAAAGGAATCCGCTCTTCTAATACGGCTTGGTTATCGGGATTCAATACGTCTTCCTGTTCATTTACAAATTCAACAAGCTCAGGTATCTGGCTTTCATAATAATTAGCAGGATTCAACGTTTTATTCTGATAGATGAGTTGAAATAATAGGAGCCCAATCACCCAGGTAAGGATCGTTGCCAAAATACTAAATAGCATAATTCGGTAAAAATGACGGCTTAATTGTTTCCTTAAGTGTTGCATAAGGCTAGCCTTCCCATTTGTATCCGACACCCCATACCGTTATTATATATGAAGTGGACGGATCATATTTTTGAATTTTTGCACGTATTTTCTTAATATGCTCGATGATGGTTGTAGAATCCCCAAAAGAATCTATCCCCCAAACCTGCTCATAGATTTGTTCCTTGGTAAAAACCTGATTAGGGTGCATCACAAAAAACGTGATGATTTCAAATTCCCGATAGGTGAAGGGAATCTTTTTATCCTGGTAAAACACCTCATATGCCGATGTATCAATAATAAGATTTTTCGCATGCATGCGATGATAAGCCTTATAAGCATTCCTTTGCTCCCGACGCAAATGCGCATAAATTCTTGTTTTTAATTCTTTTAGACTGAACGGCTTTTCAATATAATCATCACCTCCGACCATCAGCCCTTTAATCCGATCATGCTCTGTATTTTTTGCGCTGACAAATAGAATCGGACAGGAGACATGCTGCCTAATTTCTTCACAGAGTTGATAGCCGTCCATTCCTGGCATCATAATATCCAAAACGATTAAGTCCGGCTGTTCCGGGAGCTGACGTAAAGCTTCTTCCCCATGATAGGCAACCAGCACCTGGTACCCTTCATCCTCCAAGGAGTCTTTCATAAAAGTAACAATATCTTTCTCATCATCTACCAGCATAATTTTGCTTTTCACTTTTATCATCCTATCCAGTCACGCTTTTTCCAAATTCCTATATTCAGTATATAGCTTCCCAAAATAAGAAACAATATGACCAAAAACATCATCCGTTTCTGCCCTGCTAAGAGTACAAAAATTGTATCTGCCATGGATAGGAAAATTACCATATAATCCGAAATATAGATGCTTCCGACCAGAAAGCCGATGATTCCAATATAAGCTAAAATCATATTTGGCAATATAGTACTGATCAAGCTCCCTGCCATTATTGCTGAAACCAAAATAACAAAAGCGGTCAGATAATATAAAAATACATAGCCATATGCTGCGAGCGGCTGAAGCATTTCCGTATCTAAAAAAGTAGTTTCTGTAACACCGGGAAATGCCAGTTGTCCATAGATTATACCTGCTGCCATTGTAATCATTAACAGCAGAAAAACAATAATAGATAATACTATAATCTTCGCCATGAATAGCTTTCCTCTTGGAACAGGTCTTAATAACACCATCCGATACGCACCAGATGTATATTCTCCATTAAAGCTGTCCACAACAAGCATGGGAATCAGAATAAATAAGAAGAATAGACCCAACTCTCTGAGCAGGAAGGGTGCTGTATTTAAAGCATTCAAAGTAACCTCTTCTTCCGGACTGTAAAAAGCAACTCCGCCAAACGCCGAAAGAAATAAGCATTGAAATCCAATCAGCAGCAAATAAATACCAATTCCAATCCATGTCTTTTTCCTTTTAAAAATCCGTTCTGTCTCACTTCGTAATATATTTTTCAAGATAATCACCACCTAAATAAAAGCATTTTTTCTTCTGCAAATAAAATAAAGTAAACTGATCAAAGGAACCATATACATAAACAAAATGAGAAGATTCCAATATAACCATTCTTTGTTTTCTGAAAGCATTAATGTCAATCCTTCCCATTGAATCATGGGGATGGATGTAAAAAATATCCGCATATACGTGCCTTCATTTATTAGCTCCTGAAAAAAGTTCAAAATTTGCGGATAAGTAAAGGATAATAATAAAAATCCTACCCCAGCACCAATAGCTGTTGTCGTTGTTCGGCTGATAACAGCCAATAAGAAAAACACAGTAATCATGACAATCATCGTCAGAAAAGCCAAACCATAAAAGGCCACATTATAACTTATTCCCTCTGCTACACTCACGGGCGCGGAGTAATAGAATCGCATATATTCATCCGGTTTTTCAAAAAAGACGAATCCGATAACATGGCTGCAGATAAAATAAAGAATAAAGTACAGAAACATGGCTCCAATAACAACTATATATTTGGCTGCCATCACTTGACTGAAAGAGAAGGAACGAATTAGTACCATCCGCAACTGTCCAGATCGGTATTCTTCGGTTACAGATAGACTGACCAGCAATAAAATCACTCCGTGAAAAGCAGTAAAAAGCATTTCTGATAAGCCAAGCACAGGAAAATTCCAGGCTACCGTATACTGAGCAAGATCAGGATTAACTGCTGCATTCTGTGTGTTTAAATAGCTCGCTGCTGCAAACAAAAGAACTGGAATACTCAAGAATGCAATCCAAGTTGTTTTTCGCTTCCATAACCGATGCCACTCGCTGTTTAAAATATATTTCATCGGGAAACCAGCTCCACAAACGCATCTTCTAACTGCTGCCCTTCCCTCGCCAGGTTTTCCATTGGTCCAGTCCATAATACTTCTCCTTCTCTGATAACAACCAGCTGCTCACAAACCCGCTGAATTTCATCCAATAAATGACTGGAAATAAGAATCGTCATTCCAAATTCCTCGTTCAGTCTTAAAATCAACTCCCTTAACTCGCGAATCCCCATCGGGTCCAGTCCATTCGCCGGCTCATCCAAAACCAGTAAAGAAGGATCTCCTAATAAAGCTTGCGCAATCCCAAGCCGCTGCTTCATTCCCAATGAATATGTCCGAACCTTATCATCCGCTCTATCTTCAAGCTGAACAATTTGAAGTACTTCTTCTACCTTCTCTTTTCGCGTTTGCTTTGTTAATTGTGAATGAAGCAAAGCCAAATTGAACAAATTCTCTCTTCCTGTCATATAAGGAAAGAAAATCGGATTTTCGATGATTGCACCAATCTCAGAAAGTCCTGCCTGCCGGTTTTTGATGACGCTGTTGCCTTGAATAAAAACATCTCCCTCATCAGGCTGAATTAATCCAGTAAGCACTCGCAGCAAGGTTGTTTTTCCTGCCCCGTTCGGCCCGAGCAAACCACAAATTTCCCCTTTTTCAATCTGAAATTGAATGCCTTGAAGCAGGTATCTCCGTTTAACTTTTTTTGTTATATGTTGTACAGATACTATATTTTCCTTCATTCGTATCAACCTCCTATGTTTAGGTTAAGTGATAAAAATAAAGGAATTATAAAGAAGAGTAATTAATTATTTTATAACGGAGAACCGCCCGTAAAACTCCCGCCTCAAAATAAAGAGCGAAAATAAATTGATTTAGGCGAGAGATAACGGGCGCTAACTTCCTGAATCACTTAGGCTAATTCAGTGGGAGAATGAAGAAAGCAGACTAAGTTCGCGACGTCCTGGGACTGGGGATGCGATTACTCGTCCCATCATAAAGAGTTGTGCGTCGAAAAACTCCCACTGAATGAAGTTTCGTTTTATATTTTCTTAAAGTGCAAAAAAGCACAAATACCAATCACTCGTATTTGTGCTTCCTTCTTAAACTATCGCTTATACCATTGAATTTCCCGCTCTCCGATGCTTTACCACTGTAAGCACGCCGGCAATAAGATAACCTAGACTAGACACGACTCCTATAAGCCCTAAAACAAATGTTAAAACAGCACTTATTACCCCTAAAATAATCAGCAGAACCCCAATCAGTTTAACTCTTTTTTGCTTAGCTAAAAACACAGCTGCCACAATGCCTAAAACAATATAAATAATCGAAACTATAATCACAAAGGTTATAACGTTACCAAAAATTTCGATCTGTTCCTCCATTGTTATACCAGCAATGTCATCCCCTGTTTCTTGTAAATTTTCTTCTAGATATTCCCGGAAATCCCCATTCGAGTCCAAATCATCTAGTACACTATAGGATTGCATTGCTAAAAGACTATATGCTAGAACTGCAATGATAATAAATACTATACTTAAGTTATATTTCGCTTCTCCTGTCCGCAAAACTGCACCCCCCTGTTCATACATATTTCATTATTATGTATGCTTCCTTTTTTATCCTCCCTCTATATTAAATCAAAGGCAGGAGATTTGAAAAGGATATATCGATTAGATAGTATTTTTTCTTCTTTTGAATTATTACTACTGCTGCATATCATAATTTAACAACATATAAATAAAATAAAAACCCTTAAATGATAAGAAGCTGCTAATTACCGCTTCTTATCATTTAAGGGTTACTCTCTTCATTTAATTATTCTGCTTCTAAATCTTCAATCGAATCAATATCCATGTATTCGGGAACAACAATACCAATTCTAGCACCTTCTAGATTAGGCCCTAAATCTTCAAAATTATCCTGATTAGCTTCATAGAATTCACTATGTGTTACCGGTAACCATGCTGCTAAAGTAGCATCTACATCTCCTGAAGCAACCGATTCAAACACAACTGCTACATCTACTTCCGTTACTGTCACTTCAAAACCATGCTGTTCCATAGCCGCTTTTAAGACTCCGGAAGAAGCACGCTCTGAATCCCATGGTGTAGATGCAAGCTCTATTTCTGCGCCGTTGCCCTCATTGACTCCTTCTGCCCAAGCAGATACTTTATCCTGATTGTCTTCAACCCATTGTGCTGAGATATCTTCAATATCTCCGCCAGTTTCTTCTGTTTCAAGCATGATCTCTTCCATATCTTCCACATCCCATTCAAATTGGGAAATAAATTGATAAGCATCCGGATTGTCTTCTTCTAGTCCAAGTCGTGCCAATGAATTGATCGTTTCTTCTCCTCCATAAATCTCTTTTGGATCATCTAAATATTTCATATCCGGATAAAGCGCAAACATCCAATGCGGATTCCATCCTGTAATAACGATTGGTTCTTCATTATCAATAGCTGTTCCTAATTCAGACATCATTGCTCCAGTAGATGAGAGCTCCACGTCCCAGCCATCTAGATTGTCATATTCTTCTAGAGCATTTTCTGTAGCTACAGAAATGCCAGCTCCGGGTTCAATACCGATAATCGTATGATCTACTGCTTCACTGTAATTCGTTTCACCATTCTCTTCCGTAGAATCATCATCGGATCCTCCACAAGCTGCAAGTAAGAATACAGCTAAAATAGAAAGTATAAATCCAATTCCTTTTATTTTCTTCATCATTAACATTGCTCCCCTTTCTTACATATGTAAAATAATCCTATATCCCCTTTTAAAAGGAATTTATGCATGATAGATTACATTTTATCTTTTCTATAACAACTCCTTCAAATGCTGTAAGCAGGCAAATAAACGTATAAAAAAGCAAATAATGGATTGATTTACACCTTATCGTACAAAAACATTCATTTAATGCTTATTTCTTATATTTGACTCTTTTTGTTCAATTGACAAATAATTCAGACTTATAATTTTGAACGTGATTTTACTTATTTCGTAAACACTTCCAAAAAAAACAGCAGATAACTCATCTACTGTTTTAATAAATTTATTTTCCTAATTAAATTGCTGCTTTTTGTACCAGCTTATAAACACTATCATTACCGCTGCCATCCAAATCAAAGGTACAGCTAAATAAGAAAAAAAGGATTCATTGAAATAGATTTGTTCAATTCCATAATGAATATGATAATTAGGAAAAATTGCCAGCCAGGGCATCGCTTCCCTGCTGCTATTCATCAAAAGACCTTCCAAGAAAAAATAGAATATCATAATTGGCGAGCCATAAAGACTGACTTCAATTGTGTTCTTTGTTTTTATTCCTAAGAAAGTACCTGCAATTAACATCATCATTATGATAGGCAAAACAAGTATACATAGCTGTAAATGAAACAGAAGATGATCCCCATAAAGTACAAAGAAAAGAATCAATATAAGTACCGTTGTCGTAAAAGTTACCATCATTTTAGACAGAAGAATTTCTTTTAGCGAAAAACCAGCCTGCTTCAAACGCCGGATGGTCCTTTGCTCCTTTTCTTCTACTACTAGATTTCCCTGCATCAGCAATGTCAGCATACCAAAAACAAATGCAAACACAAACGAAACCGGAATTTCCTCGTGTGGAAGCAAGGCAAACAACGAAATCAAAATAGCACCTGTAATCAGGTTAAAGAGCACCTGCCCATTCCAGCGCAAATCACAGATGTCCTTATAAAGCAATGCTCTTAAGCGATACAAATGTCCCGTTTTTTCATTTTTCATCATAAATGGATCAACTCTTTCAGCTTACTATAGTTTCCTTTTGATAATGGAATGGTGCTTTTCGATGGATTATCCAGACTGAGACTGTAGCTGTTTTTGCTCCAAATAATAATTTCCCATACCCGCTGCAGGTTAACCAGATAGGATCGGTGACAGCGAAAAAAGCCCAAAGGCTGCAGCCGGTCCTCTAAACTTTTTATTGTATTGGACGAGGCAAATTCCTCATTATTCACAAAAAGATATGTCTGCCCATCACGAGCCTCTATATAATCAATTTCAAGCGGATTAAAAAGAATGATTTTATCCTCGATTTTTGCACTAATCTTATCCAATTGTACCTGCATACTTGTTATTTCTTCCTCTGGTTCTTCTTCCACCATATTTTCAGCATCTTCTATATCCTGTTCCAGCTGCTGGACGCCCCGTTCGGAATATCGATAAACCGAGTCTCCAAGTCGAATGGCTTCTTCTAAGGTCGGCGTAAACAATACTACTGCTGCGCCTTTATCCGCTAAATGAAGCAGCAGATTATGAAGTACATGCTTGGATTGAAGGTCCAATCCAAGGGAAGGATCTTCAAAAATATATACTTCTGCCCGCTGGATCAATGCGGAAGCAAATAGCAACCGCTGCTGTTCGGATAATGTCAGCTGTTTTGTTTTCTTCATTGTACAATGCTGCAATTCACATAGGTTTAAAACGAATTCTAAATCTGCCTGATGCCGATATAATTTGCACCAAAATAGAAGCATCTGCTTCACGTTTAACCGTTTATATAAACCGTCCGTCTGCTGAAACAAATACACATTTTGAAATCCGCCTTTTGGCAAGGTAATCGCTTCTTTTTGGATATGTTCCGGATGATTTAACAGAGCAAACAGGCGTCCAATATATTCATTTTCACACTGAACAGCAATGATGTCCCCTTTTTGAACAGTCAAGCTCAACTCCGGCAGCAGGACTGTATTTTGTTCAATTTTTCTTAGCTTGTTAAAAGACATTACCATCCAAACGACTCCTTTATTCGATCCGTTATCTTAGTTTCAATATTATAGAGGTTGTTCAAAAAATCCAATAAAAATGACACGGCGTTCTACTAAGAACGCCCACGTCGTGTGGGCAACATAGAAGCCACCCCATCCTGCGGAAGTGCGTTGACGTGTTTTTTCCGATACTCACGTATTATAAAGCATACGCTCCGTTCAGAAAAAACATGTCGCCTTGAACTTCTTGGTCTTATTTATCGGCTTTTTTTGAACACGCACTTATAGGAAACATCCTCATTTAACCATTATTTTTAATACTTGCTCGAATTTCCATTTGAGCTTAAAGATGCTAACAAAAACGAAAGAGCAACAATCAAAGCAATGCTGATAAAGCCGGCAGGAATAAACCACCCAGGAGCTTCATACTTTGGCAAGGCGGGAATAGCCTGTGACAAAGGCTCATAGATAACCAGAAATGGAATAACCGCAAACAAAATCATCAGTACAGCTACACCTGTCTGTTTTATTTTTTTCATCATGTATCTTCTCCTTTTTAAAATTTGAAATAGATGAAGGAATATCTAAATATTTCTGTTTTTACTTACATTTAACGGTCTCCTCCGCTTTAAATTTAAGAAAATGGATTCAGGTTAGGAAGATATTCCAAAAGATTGACACCATAATGAAAAGCTGCCCCCAATGCAACAGACCATGCTCCTATACCGATTGTCTGCCAAATACTCACATATGATTTTTTTGCTCCTGACGCAATAGATATTGCTGCACATACGTGATAACAAATAATCGGA
Organism: Oceanobacillus jeddahensis; assembly: GCF_000750635.1. GTDB lineage: Bacteria > Bacillota > Bacilli > Bacillales > Amphibacillaceae > Oceanobacillus > Oceanobacillus jeddahense. The sequence continues at coordinate 344,278 of NZ_CCDM010000006.1, read as the reverse complement.
CCAGCAAAGGATAAACCTGCAACTCCATATTTATTGAATATATTTTGTGCACGGTTTTTCCGTTTACTTCCTTTATTTTTCTTTCCAGCTATTTTCTTACGCAAACCGGAAATAAGCCAAATAAACACCATGACAGACAACCAATTGCCAAATGCACCAATCAGGACAACCTGCATACTTGGAAAACCAAATACAATCCCAATTGGAATGGCTACATAGGATTCAAAAAAAGGGACAATTGAGATAAGAAACACACTTACATACTGTACCCATGTTTCTGCTTCCATCAGCTTAACTAGTAAGTCTTGAAAAAACTCCATAAACTAATTCACTCCTCATTTGTTTGTTGTTTCAAGCATATGAGAGAAGTAGTGTGGCTGCATTAAATGCCGGATGAAGAGAGGGAAAACAGGATGGAACGGAAGCTGGATTATGATGAATGGTACCCGTTTTTTATGAAAGACGGTTAATTATCATTTTTGTCGAGAAGACTCCATCCTCAGATTTTGTTTAAAATCAAGATGGAGTAGTTCAAGAATGTGTGGAGATAAAGGATGACTCCATTCCCTGTAAGAAGGCTGTACAAAAATAAAAGAGAGACTGACATCAGACATCAGTCTCCCTTTTAAAATCATCTTAAGATATTTCTTTCTGCAGCATCTCTGCTTCATTTTTTGGGACTTTCAAGAAAAAACTTAAGCTGATACATAGAATAAAGTTAACCGCTAAACCCCATAATCCACTGGCAATCCCAAAAGGCTGTTGACCAGTAAATGCCATGATCGAAGCAATAATCGTCCCTGCCAGCATACCTGTAAATAACGCATGGCGATGGAGCTGTTTCCAATAAAGACCTAAAAGAAAGGCTGGGGCAATTTGAATCAACAATTCAAATTTCAAAATAAAAATTCGATACAGTGTTGCCGGCGGATACCAGGCAACCAATAGTAAAATAATTACAATTGCAACTCCTGTTAATTTACCGACAAGAATTTGCTTTTTATCACTGGCATTTTTATTGATATAGCGTCCATAAATATCTTTAGAAATAACAGATGATAATGTCAGCAATACGGAATCCGCAGTAGAAATAATCGCAGCAACAATCCCGCCAAATAAAAGAACCATCGCCCAATAAAAGAATGGATTTTGCATCGCAATATGATTAGCCATCATTCCCACTAATTGTTCCGAATCTCCTTCACTCAAGCCGGGAAAAGCTTGAATACCGATAATTCCGATAATAAATACAAATCCGGAAGTGACAAAAGGCATCCATGCCATCCAGGATAATGATTTCTTTAACGATTTTTCACTCTTGGCAGCGAAAATTCTCTGAATCGCATGTGGATAAATGGCTGCTCCAATCATAACCAGAATCAACATACTATACCAGCTCAGAATACCACTGCTATCCGGCACTCCAAGTTTTTCCGGAGAAATCGTCGCGGCATATTCTGTTGCAGAAGGCAGACCACCAAAGTAAATCATTGATCCAATCAGTAATATTGCTACGCCAAAAAGCAGCGCAATTCCCTGCATGGTATCCGTATACGCAACAGAACGCATTCCTCCAAGCCAGCCGTAGATAATCATAACGGTAACAAAAAATACTACAGCAGCCTGGTAAGGAATGGTTCCTCCTGTTAATCCACTAACACCATGGCCGATGGCAATAATTTGTTCCAGCAAAAAATTTCCTAATCCGTAGAGCATTAATAAAGATGCAAGCAGCGTAACTGCTTTTGATTTAAATCGCTTATCAATATAATCTGACGGTGTAATAAATTGATATTTTTTACTCAGTGCATAGAGTCTAGGAGCAAACATTAAATAGCCTATTACAATCAAAATAAAAAAAGTAATGGACTGTATCCAAAGAAATCCCATACGATAAGCAGTGGGCGCATAGCCAACAACGGTATTTCCGCTGTACTGTGTTGCAAAAAAAGTAAAAAATAAAACGAAAACGCTAAGGTTTCCCCCGCCTAAATAAAACTCTTTATTTGACTGGTGAAGCCCTCTGTTTCTCCAATATGTAATAAATCCGATAAAAAGCATGAGAAAACCATAGAAAAGCATAATAATAATACCAGAGCTTCCTGAAAATGCGAGATCATTCATTGTTCCTCTTCCTCCTCCCGCATTTCTTCCTCATCCGTCATATGCCAGCAATATTTTAAAATAAGCGTTAAGACGATAGATATGATGAGAGAAATCCCTAATATAATCCAAGCCCAGTAAGGTATCCCTAAAATAAATGGTTCATAGGATCCTGTTGGTAAATACCACGGCACACTAAAAATAAGTAAAATAAGTAAAATAATCCAAATCTTCCAATTTTTAATTGGTTCCTTTTTCTGCGTCATTTTTCCTCTCCTATTTTTCTAATTTAACAAAATTATTTTTTCATAATTAGAACATTTCAAAGATAGTTAAATTTAACTTTATAAAAATCCATTCATTATGTCAATCTGAATCAAGTATTTTTTTATGAATTATGAAAATTTATTTTCCAGTTAATTCCTTGGACATTATTTTTACTAGAATTAACTTCTAGTACACTACCAAAATAATCTTTGACTGAATGATTTAAATCGGCTCTTTCGGAACTATACATCGTGTTATGTATAAATTGTTAAGGAAAGCTCGACTATTCACTAAAAAAGGAATCCCCTCAAAGAGATTCCTTTTGTATTTTATCCATGCAAAAACCGCATCCCCCTGCTAAACACAGCAGGTACAATAGACATATGGTTCTCTCTTTCTGGTGCAAAAAAAGCTGTTTTTAAATCTTTATTGCACCCAGAAAGATTTTCATACATGGCAAGACCGTTTGCATACATTTGCTTGTTTTCCACAGGCTCTGCAGCAATAAACACTCCCTTGACATGTTTATCATTGATATTTGTTTCATAGGATAGAATCGCCTGCTTATTCCACCATATGGAAGGACTGCAAGCGAAATAAAGACTGAAAAGACGAGAGCGCTGAAATAATGTATATAAAACAAATAAACCGCCGAGAGAATGGCCAAAGATTGTTTGCTTCTGCTGATTTGTTTTATATTTGTTATGGATAAATGGGATTAATTCGGCTTCTAGAAAATCCATGAATTTCTCTGCTCCGCCATGCTCCGGCCAAGAAGACCCGTCTGGCCTTGCCGGCAGCTCTACCTCTGCAGCAGATGGAGTAAAATCATATACCCGATTAGAATGAAACGGCTCCCCGCCCTCATATTCGATACTAACTAACAGCATCGGCTCGATCCCTGTCTTCTCTGAGCTCCTGCTTTGCAGCTTTATCATTTCACTGAAAAGCGTGCCATAAGCATTTCCATCCAAAATATACAACACAGAAAATCCGTTGTCTGGAACTGGCTGCTCTGGAATGAAAACATTTATAATATAAGGGTGATGCTTTCCAGAAAACTGAAATCTTTCATTGCGATACATGGAATGACTACCTCCTGTGATGAGTTAGAAAAGCTTTCTTATTGAAGAAATCCTTCTTCAAAAATGTCCAGTAAATATTCCAGTGTTGCCGGGTCGCTGTAGCTTGCCTCTTGTGTATCAATTTCGATTACCTGATTATTTTCCACTGCCGGAATTGACTGCCATGTTTCACTTTTTGTAAATTCATTCTCTTCGCCCATACTGCTTAAAACGATAAAATCTCCAGCATATTCTGGCAATGTCTCCTGCGATAAGTTGTAATAACCGTCAGCAAGTGCACCCTCTTGTACTTTTTCAGGCATCTCCAGCTCCATTGTCTGGTATAATATTTCTGTCCCGCGGGCCCAATTATCTCCAAAGACAGCGAAATTTTTAGAATCTGTTTCAAATACAGATACGGAAACATCTTCCCTGTGCTTTTCCTTTATCTTGTCACCGACTGCTTTCGCACGTTTAGTGAAGTCATCCACCCATTCCTGTGCTTCTTCCTCTTTATTCAGAAGTCTGCCAATCTCTATTTGCTGTTCCAGATAATCCAGCTTTCCCCATGTGTAAATAACAGTCGGAGCAATCTTTTCTAACTCATCCAGATTCTCCATATGTGATCCAGCGATAATTAAATCCGGTTCCAGCGCCAAAATACCTTCTGGATCATTTTCCGAAACTATTTCTATATCTGCCATCTCTTCTTCAAAAAGCGGACTCGCTTTTGTCCATTCATCGACCCCTACTAAATTTCCGTCTAAAGCGAAGACATTCGGTCCATTTGACAGTGCAACAATTCGCTGCGGTTCAGCAGGCATTTCCACCGGACCTGTTTCTGATTCATACGTAACGGTTTCATTTGATGCTTCTTCTTTCCCGTCATTTTGTTTGCCGTTTGACTGATTGCTGCAGCCCGCAATAACAAGACAGAGTAAACATCCAAAAAGAAATAGTAATTTTTTCATTTGTTTTCCCTCATTCTATTTTTATTGTTTTAAACTATTAATCTTTCAGCCTCGCTAATAAATATAAAAAGTATGGCGCTCCAATCACAGCGACGATAATTCCTGCCGGCACTTCCGGCTGTTTAATGAATCCGCCGATCATATCTGCTAAGAGCAGTAACAACGCCCCCATCAAGCCTGAAACTGGAATCACATACTCATGCTTGTCTCCAACCAGCTGTCTGCTGAGATGCGGAGCAATGAGTCCGATAAATCCAATTCCGCCGCTGACAGAAACACTCGCTGCTGCAAGACCGACAGCGGAAGCCAGTAACACACGCCGCTCTTTTTCTAAATTTGCTCCTAACCCAATGGACGTTTCTTCCCCTAATTGGAGAATATTCAGAACCGTTGCTTTGGAATAAACAAACGGTACCAGGATAACAAGCCACGGAAGTAATGCTAGAACAAACTTCCAATTAGAGCCCCATATGCTTCCCGCAAGCCAGGTTGCTAGAAATTGATAGGTTTCCGGGTTCAATCGCAGTGTTAATACAATCATTAACGCATTGATACCGGCTGCAACTGCAATTCCTGTCAATACTAGCCTCATCGGCGAAATTCCCTCAGATCGCTTGTAAGAAAGCAAGTAGATGATAAGGGCAGCACCTGCTGCTCCAAAGAAAGCTAAAAACGGCATCAGAAAGACAGATATCGTTGTTGTTACTGCAAAGAAGGATAAAAAAAGCATAATAGATAAACCTGCTCCAGCATTAATCCCAATAATTCCGGGATCTGCCAAAGGGTTACGAACAATCCCCTGCAGCACGGTTCCTGAGATTGCAAGGCCCATTCCTACCAGTAAAGCAATAATCATACGCGGCAAGCGAAAATCAAATAAAATAAGCGCCTGCTGCTCTGTGCCTTGTCCAAATAAAGTAAAAATAACCTCTGTCGGTGTTAAGTAAATGCTCCCTGTATTTAAGCTGATAAAAAATATGATAATAATCAGAAAGACTAAGATAACACTGACCAGCCCTGCTCTTCTCGCTTTTCTGACTTGGCTATACTGTTTGTTTTTCTGTGATGTCATGCCATTCCCCCACCCTTTCTTGCCAAGTATAAAAAGAAAGGCACGCCCAATAAGGCAATTAATGCACCAATCGGCATTTCATGAGGAGGGCTGATGATACGTGCTGCTAAATCCGCTAACACAACCAGTAACGCACCATAAATGACCGTTCCGGGAATAATCCAGCGGTAATCGTATCCAAACAGCCAGCGGACCATATGCGGTACAATCAATCCCACAAAACTCACCGCGCCGACGACAGAAACAGCCAGACCAGCTAATACAACAATAATCAAGGCAGCAGTTAATTTAATGCGTCCAGTTTTCGTACCCAGCCCAACCGCAACTTCTTCTCCCAGACTTAATAATGTAATTGAGCGGGATATTATCACTGCGGCGATAACTGCCAGCAGCAGCCAAGGTGTAATGATTTGCAAATGGCCCCAGCTTGTGCCGGAAATACCGCCTGCATACCAGAATGCTAAATCCTGCCCAATTTCATAATAAAGAGCGATTCCTTCACTTAATGCTCCTAAAAGGGCACTGACTGCTGCACCAGCCAACACTAAACGGATTGGTGTCAGGCCATTTTTTGATAAAGAACCGATGCCATATACAATTCCAGCACCAAGTGTAGCGCCGAGGAATGAAAATAAAATCATATATACATATGACAGATGTGGAAAAAATGCAAAACAGCATGCTAGCATAAACACGGCTCCGGCATTTAATCCAAGCAGTCCGGAATCAGCAAGCGGGTTACGTGTCATCCCTTGCATTAATGCCCCAGATACAGCAAAACAGCTGCCGACAATTGCTGCTCCAAGAATACGCGGAAAACGAATTTCCCTGATAATTTGATGCTGCTGCAAGTCCGGATCAAATTGAAATATGGCCTGCCAGACTGTTTTCAATGGCATATCCGCAGCGCCAAGGGATACAGCCAGCAGCAAAGATAATAGTAAAAGGAAGCTCCCCGCCGCTAAAATAAGCACATTCCGGACAGGCCGCACGGTTTCTTTGACTTTTTTTAAATCTTCTAGTTCATTCATTGGTTAGTACCTTTCATTGTTTACTTTTACTATTTATCATAAATGCTTAACCTGAGACCTTTTGATGGTATGGTTTAGATGAAGCGCATGCAGATTCCGCCTGACATAACTGATACGATAAGCAAATCGGATTCGCACTATGCGGACACCTTGCTAGATGTGCATCAATTTGAAAAACCTGCTGCAGATTACCACAGGTCATCACATCCTCTGGTGTTCCATCGGTTAGAACCTCTCCATCACGCATCGCAATCATATAATGCGAGAAGCGGGAAGCATGGTTTAAATCATGCAGAACCATAATAATGGTACGTCCTTCTTCTTTATTAAGGCGCTCCAATAAGAGTAAAATGTCTAATTGATGTGCCAGATCTAAATAAGTAGTCGGTTCATCCAGCACAAGAATTTCTGTCCCCTGCGCTAAAGCCATTGCAATCCACACCCGCTGTCTCTGACCGCCGGATAAAGCACTGATTGCCCGCTCCTGAACTTCCGCTAATCCTGTCACCTCAATTGCCCAGTCAATGTATTCGTAATCTTCCTTCCTTAGAGAGCCCATCCCTTTTTTATAAGGAAACCGGCCATAAGAAATTAATTCATATACGGTCAATCCGCCAGGCGCTTCGGCAGTTTGAGGCAGGATAGCCATGCGTTTTGCAATCTCTTTTGTATCAACCTTATGAATTGCCTCGCCTTCTAAAAACACTGCACCACTTTTCAAACTTAAAATGCGGGCAATCGTTTTGATGAGTGTTGATTTCCCACAGCCGTTTGGACCGATAATCGTCGTGATTTTATTGGCCGGGATCGAAATGCTAAGGTCTTTGATAATTAACTCATTCGCATAGCCGACATCAATTTCGTTTATTTCGATTGCTTTCATTGGCTCTCCTCCTTTTTTATGACATTTTATTTTTGATAATGATAATCATTATCATTGATAACGATTATCATTATTGATTAAAAAGATGATCTTGTCAAGATAATTTTTAAAAACTATACTTACAGACTACAAGTTATTACGTATACCTAATAAATGTATCAAAATCAGTTGAATCAATGACATGAAAGCAGTTGGCTATTAAATATTTAACATCACTATATTGACATTTTGTCAGTCGTCTGTATATACTATCCTCAAAGGAGGTATATAACATGAGAGATGTGAAATTACCTGAAGTTCGAAAAGCTGAAATCCTTGATGCTTCGATGAAGCTGTTTACAGAAAAAGGCTACTTGCAGACAACTACACAGGATATTATCAACCAAGTAGGAATTTCACGAGGACTGCTTTATTATCACTTTAAAAATAAAGAAGAAATTCTTTATATCCTGGTTGAAAAATCTGTTAAGCCACTTATCCTGCAGATGGAAATAATCGTTAACGATACTTCATTGAGCCCAATAGAGAAGTTAAAACAGTTTTTACAAACAACGATTATTCAAGAAGATTCGGTTACAGAGGAGAAAGTTACTTTGCAGGAAACTGTTCAGCTGGAAGAAAACAGATATATGATGGACCGTTTTTATCATAAATTTATTGAAAATCTGCTTCCTTTATTTACAAAAGTGATAGTGGAAGGAAAAGAGCAGAATGTTTTTCAAGTAGCTTACCCTTATGAAACTGCTCATTTTTTAGTAACAGGATATGTTTTTGTTTCAAATGACCTCAAGCTAAAAAAATTAGCTGTAGAAGAAATGGAAATTTACCTAGAAGCTTTTAAGGGAGTTTTAGCAAAAACGCTGGGGATTGAAGAATCGATTTTAAATTGGTAACCAATGTACCTTACTTCATTGGTTTCTTTTATCACTACGACTGACATTTTGTCAATAGGAGGGAATTTATGTTAAAAGCAAATCATGTTTCAAAAATATACGAAGACGGTACAAAGGCAATTACAGATATTAACCTTCACGTTCAAAGCGGCGATATTTACGGATTTATTGGAGCGAATGGAGCAGGAAAATCCACGATGATCAAATCAATTGTTGGTATTCATCCATTTAATGAGGGAGAAATCTCGATTGATGGTTACTCCATGAAAAACGATCCTGTTCTTTGTAAGAAAAGAATGGCTTATATCCCAGATACCCCAGACCTTTATGAGCATTTAACCGGCATGCAGTATATCAACTTTATAGCGGATATTTTTGAGGTTTCTCTTTCTGAAAGAGAATCATCCATCGAAAAATACAGCAGCCTGTTCGAAATGACTGGCAAGCTCCATCACAGCATCGCTTCCTACTCTCATGGAATGAAACAGCGGATTGCAGTCATTGCTGCTCTGGTACCTCAGCCATCCCTATTTATCTTGGATGAACCATTTGTCGGCCTGGATCCAACTGCTTCCTTTCAATTAAAAAAACTGATGCAGAAGCATGCAGATAATGGCGGTGCCGTGTTCTTTTCTACGCACGTCTTAGAAGTTGCCCAGAAGCTTTGTAATAAGGTAGCCATTATTCATAAAGGAAAGCTTGTCAAAAACGGCTTAATGGAAGAGGTTGCCGGCTCAAAAACCTTAGAAGACATTTTCCTGGAGGTTCGCAATGAATCAAAAAATATGGATATTATTTAAAAATGACCTTGCCAACAGCATTCATCTCCATGATTTATTTCGTTCCGGTAAGCAAGGAAATGGAGGAAAAATAACGGCTGTTGTTCTGCTTCTTATGGGAATACTTCTGCTTACTTATAATATACTGACAGCCAAAACATTGGTCAGTCTTGGCCAGACAGCTATGATTCCGGGATACATGCTTTCTGTTTCCAGCATCATGATGGTTTTCTTATCGTTGTTACGAGCGAATGGAACAATCTTTGGCAGCAGCGATTTTGAACAGCTGGCTGCTTATCCCGTCAGTGAAAAAGAAATTTTTATCAGCAAGCTGCTTCACCTCTATTTTTTCAATTTACTGATTGGTCTGTTATTCAGCCTGCCTGTTTTATTCGTCTGGGCCACAAATGCTCTTGTCTCGCTGATTTTAATTATCCTGTTTTGCATCACAGCGCTGGTTGCCCCTGTGATTCCAATTTGTATCGGTGTCATTTTTGGAAGTCTCGTTTATCGAATGGCGGCTTATTTTCGGCAAATGAATCTGATTGCTGTCTGTTTATCTCTGTGTCTATTAAGTGCTTTCAGCTATTTTATCATGACGCAATCTAACCAAACAGATAGCATGCAAGATATCGGAACCGTTGTATATAGTCAGATGACAACTATGTATCTGCCTTCTGTCTTATTTCAATTTAACAGCATTGCAGACAGCTTTTCTATTCTAACTTTTCTCTTTATCAGCGGTTTATTGTTTTTAGTGCTTACCTTTTTCGGCAGCAGATACTATCGCAGATTGAACCTGCGCCTTCTCGCTTTAAAAAGCACCAACCATATGAAACCGCGAACGATCAAACAGCGACGTATCTTCGTTGCTTTATGGAAAAAGGAAATAACTGCTTTATTCAGCTCTTACAACTACTTGCTGAACTCGATATTAGGCACCGTGCTGTTAGTTTTTATTAGTATGGCATTACTTCTGTTTGGATTTGAAAAATTAACAAAGATTATTCCGCTTCCTGTTTCTATAGAAACCGTTGCCAATCTATTTCCCATGGTTGTTGCAGCAATGCTGTTAATCAGTAATCCGGCAGCTGCTGCACTATCCATGGAAGGGAATAAAGTCTGGATTTTAAAAACACTGCCGATTGAGCAAAAAAGGGTGGTCCATGCTAAATTAGCCTGTACCTTTTCCCTGCATTTTATTGGTTTTGCTATTAGCATCCTAGCTTATATCATCCGTTTATCCCCAACGATAGAGCAGCTGATCTGGGCCATCCTTATTCCAGTAAGCTATTCCGCTTTTATCACGACATTTGGATTGATGCTGAATTATTTCTATCCACATTTCAGCTGGAAAAACGATATGTATATTGTTAAACAAAGCCCGCCTGTTTTGATAGCAGCATTTACCGGGATGACATTGATGATCGTGCCGCTAGGACTTATTTTATTTCAGATGCTCCCGTTGTTTGTGATTTATCTGGCACTTTGCATTCTATTGCTCGGTCTAGCTATGTATTTTTATCAGCGGACCTGCACGATAAAATTTATATAAGGAGAATGATGATGAAAAAGGATATCGCGGTATTTTTAATCATGTTTGTTATTTTGTTTGGCATTATTTTATTTTTGCCTGATTCGATTCCGATTCATTTTAATTGGCGAGGAGAAGCAGATATTGTTGTTCAAAAATTTTTTCTTTTGATTGGGGTGATTATTCCTTACTCTGTTTACTGGCAATTTTTTAGAGAAAAGAAGAATTAAGATTCGATAAAAAAGAGCGTAAATTCTCTTATAGAATAGAACTTCATTACCAATTTGTATACTATACTAAATTTATCAATAAACCAATTGCATATGAGGGGCGCGCACCGTTATACCTTCTTGTCTTTCAAGAGAAGGGAGGTGACGCTAATGAATATTGAAAACGTATTAATATTGATGATTTCATTTGGATCATTAATTGCGTTTATCATGTCTGATAACAATAAAAAATAACCCCTCATATGCTTACCAGGCGTTAGGGGTTATTTCATAACTAAAACGCCAACCCTCGAATAGAGAATTGGTTTATTGTACCGTTTGGTGCTGACACACCAAACGGTTTTTTATTATTATACGATTCTATATTAAAATTATACTCGAAAACAGGAAGAAAGACAAATGAAATATAAGCGAAGCACGAGCGGTAGAGTACAACGAAAGAATATATCCTGAAAAAGATTTTACTTTTTGCGTTCAATAGCGGCATCAGCAGTCGGTGTAAAACTCTCTTCATCCGCCTGCTTCTTATAATAACGGCGTTCCAGTATCTTGCTTCGGAATGTCTTCTGACCAGGATGATGAGCTTCTGCAAAGCTTCCTCCGGTCACGTCTTTTACGGTGTGCACCACTGTAAATGCATTTTCGTCAATACTGCTGACCAGTTTTTTCAGATAGAATAACCGCTGCTTCGGGATGGCGACGTAAATCAGATTTTCCTCGACGCCATCTGCATTTTTCTCTGCTTTTAATACAGTCGTATGCGTACCCAGACTTGTTTGCAGTGCATTTTCCACTTCTTTTGTTTTATTGGAAAAAATATGCACCACTCTTTTTGCTTCAAAACCTTCTAATACATAGTCCGTTACCCTTTTTCCAATAAATAGTGCAAGCACCGTATACATCGTATACACGGGGCCAATCACAAAAATCCCGGCAACGACAACAGACGCATCCAAAACAAAATTGGTTCCTGTCAATTCCCAGCCGAATTTATAGTTTAACATGCGGGCGATGGTCGATGTCCCTCCGGTCGTGCTTCCTGAACGGAAAATAAGTCCAAAGCCGACACCGGTAAATACGCCTGCAAAGATTGCTGCCAGAAGGGGGTCTGGTATTCCTGAAGTTAAATCTTCGAGGATGTATATAAAAAATGAAAATAGCGGGATGGTTACGAGTGATTTGATAATCATATCTTTTGGTAAATACCGAAATCCGATCAGAAGAATAACTGTATTCAGAATAAACGTTGTCATTGCAGGTGATATATCTGTTTCATGATAGATAAGCAGGGACAGTCCCGGTACTCCGCCCTCTGCCAAAGAGTTTGGCATAGCAAAAACAGCTACAGAAGCGGCAAAGAAAAAAGTGCCGGCAATTAAAAATACATAGTTCTTCATACATTATTCCTCCTTGTATTAAGTTGTGTGAATGAGTATTCAAAGCGGCTGGATTACACCCGAAAAAATCTTTTCCTAAACTGCCCGGGAAAAGATTGATATATAAATAATACGGATATTAAGTTATCTGAATTACTTGGATGATCAGGAAAAGAAATAAAAAAATAGAATTAGCTGTCTTTTCCGTTTAAATGATTACGATATTCATTATACTTTTTTCGTTGCTTCAGACGGTAAACAGATACAACTATCCCCCCTGCTCCAATAAGAGGGAACGCCCAATATAAAGGTTCGTCCGTTTGGAAATACATCCAGGGTCCAACGATTACCGGTGCCATACCTGAAACGATAAAAAACAGAATAATCTTTATTAAGGGTGCGGGTTTTTCCTGCATCTTATCAGCCCCTTTAATTTATTCCAAGTGCAACGCTAATCCGCTAATATCCAATTAACAGTAAGCACACAGGCTAACTGCCTTATACTGATCACTTTACCGTACTTAGCACATATTTTCAACAGCTGGACGCAAATGTTTTATTCCCTGATTCTATTTAAAAAGGAGAGCCATTATTTTCCGGCTCTCCTTTTTCATTCTCTATCATTATTCAGCTTCTAAATTCACAAGCACTCTGCCTAAATGTTTACTCTCTAATACAGATGGCAGCAGCTCCGGCAAGTCCTCTAATTCTGCTTCTTTATATACGAATTCCTCAAGATTATCTAATTTCAGATCGGAAGCTAACCGTTCCCAGATATGCTTCCGTTCTTCCATTGGACAATAGACGGAATCAATCCCAAGCAGGGAAACACCGCGTAAAATAAACGGGAAAACCGTTGAAGGAACATTTACACCAGCTGCCATTCCACTGACAGCAACACTGCCGCGATAGTTGATTTGTGCCAGTAAGGAAGCTAACGGTTCTCCGCCTGCTGCATCAACTGCTCCTGCCCATTTTTGTTTATCCATCTTTTTCAATTTTCCATTATAAACTTCTTTTCTATCAATCACTTCATTTGCACCTAATTGTTGCAGATATGCTGCTTCATCGCTTTTTCCGGTACTTGCTGCTACCTGATAGCCTTTCTTTTTCAAGAGGGAAATAGCAATACTCCCGACGCCGCCTGTTGCTCCTGTAACCAGCACAGGTCCATTTTCCGGTTTCAATCCATTCTCTTCCAATCGTTGCACGGATAAAGCAGCAGTAAAACCAGCTGTTCCCAATATCATGCTTTCTTTTAAATGTAACCCTTCCGGAAGTGGGACAACCCACTCTGCTGGAACACGCGCATATTCGCTGTAGCCGCCAAAATGAGAGACACCTAATTCATAGCTGGTGACAATGACTTCATCACCTGCTTGATAACGATTATCCTTGGATTCAACCACTTCTCCTGCTAAATCAATTCCCGGGATAAAAGGGTAGTCCTTTACAATATTACCATTTGGATGAGCAGCGAGTCCGTCTTTATAGTTAATTCCACTATATTTTACTTTGACCAGAATGTCGCCCTCAGGCAAATCAGAAGGTTCGATTTCTTTTACATTTAGATTCAAATTCTCATTTTCTTTTTCTATGACAAGTGCTTTAAATGTGTTTGCCATCATATGACCTCCATCTGACTATACATATTCTTAATTAATTATCCCCTGAATTTAGGCGCTTCAATCATGTGTTCATTTATTTTCTACATGTGAAAGCCGCTCGTTTTTACAATAGCACATAATAGCTTGATGGATAAATTCATTCAACTTATCGTCACCAAATTGATTAATATATGCTTTAAATCCTTCATCATCCTTATACGTATAAGCAATGCATTGGAGAATTTCTGTATCACAAACCATAAACTGTTCTAAATAGCTTTTCCACTCACGGACGATCTGCTGTACTTTTTCAGAAGCAAGTGATTCCTTTGAAAGCTTGGCAAATTGCTTAAATACATCTTCCATGTTTTGATCAAAAGCTTCAAATACGGTTGCTCTTTCTTCTTCAGGAATTTGTTCTATATTTTTTTCATATTCTTGATACTTTGCTGTGTCTCCATAGACATATTTTGCTTCCGCATGATACTGTTCTTTTAATGGCAAAATATTACCTTCATGAAAAACGTCTAAATAAGAAATATCTTTTCCTGAAATAAAATCTTCTAAATTCATTAATGTCCGCTCAAGGTTTTGCTTTTTTATTTGCACTGCTTGATAATGTCCAGCCAAAATAGCTTGTTGCTCCTGCTTAGGCATCTGCATAATGGTTGCAATTTCCTTCAGTGGCAAGTCTAATTCTTTTAACATTAAAATCGTCCGCAATTTTTTTAAATCCTCTTGGTTATACAGCCGGTAACCTTTATCTGAATAACTCTCCGGCTTTAATAAATTGATTTCATCATAATAATGGAGCGTTCTTTTCGTTACGCCAGTTATTACAATTACATCTTTAACGGTGTAATATGGTTTCTTCATCCCAATATTCTTCCACCTCACTTAATATCTTATCAGCTGAGAGTGTCGTTGCTTCCACAATCGATTTTCCTGTCTTTTGCAGGTAATACTTTACTAAATAGTACCCGCACACATACCCAGCGCTATGCGGTACGCCCCCAGCAACCGGTAACCCCTGTAATTTAGCAACTTCATCTCCATAAAGATATGCCATAATTTGTTGTAATCCAGTTATTTCTAAATGTTCTCCCAAGATCGGTTTAATGACATGATTCAGTGTGTCGGCATCTGTTTTGCTGACCCATGGTCCAATTAAATCCTCGCCATATATAGAAGTTGCAAAGTTTTCTGCCAATCCTTCACTTACAATTAATTCCCCAAGGGTGATTTTGTCATTCCATTCAATAAATTGATAACGGACATTATGGTTACATTCATGAGCTAATGCAGGTTTTAAGCGTTCCAGTGTATACTCATTTGGAATCAAACTTAAAAAAATATAGCCCGGAATCCCTCCTTCTCCACTGTAACCTTCACTCAACTGCAAGATTTCACTGTCTGGATCCCCTAATAAAACCGTAAATAAGTAATCAGATACAGGCAGGTGAATTCCATGCTGCGTAAATTGGTTTAAGCAGTATTCCAATGCTTGCTTTAACTCATGCCATAATGTATCAGAAGAAATTAATTTCAGCTCTGGTTCAATTTCTGGCGTTATCATTTCCGGTGATCGATGTGCCATATTATTGATCGTCATTACATCAAATCCATTTTCCTCCTTCGACCAGAATGGAATCTGTTGTATTTCCCACTTTCTCATGAATGGCCCTAGCATCTCCTGACGATACAATTCTCTTTTTTCCTCTTGTGGACAAGCAATAACTCTTTGATAAATTTTATCTGACCGTAATATGTTAATATTCATTTTATCACACCTTTTCCTATTTTGGTTTTTAACTTACAGTATCACGTAACGTGACGGTCAAGATAAAAATAAAGAATTCCTTACATTCCCATAAAAAATCCCAGTAATCGGATTACTGAGATTTTTTAATCTATCATGATTAGGAGAGAGGACTCCCACTGAATGAAGTTTCGTTTTATTTCACCTGCTCTTCCAGCTTACTTATTCTTTCTTCCAGTTGTTCTGCTTTTTCATCCAGCCGTTTCACATCGATTAGTTGCTGAATCTTGTGCTCTAATAAGTCTATCTTTCTTTCCAGCCTGCTGATCTTATCTGTGTCGTTTGGAGACGACTCAAAGTAAGCATTGGGAAAAATAGATGTCAAATTTTCTTCAGCAACTTGAAAACGAAGGCTGTAATCTTCTCCTGTTACTTCTTTCACAGTGTTTGCAATCAATTCACTATATTGTTCCTCCAGCCAATTAATTGTAAATTCATTTGGTGCATAAATAGTTAATGTATTCGCCTCTAGCTCCACCGATGTTTTTTTAAACCATGTATCAAAGCTGGGTTTAGATAACTGTGCACTTATTTTTTCTAATACATTTTGCCACATTTCCATGATACTTTCCTCCTGCATTCTCATTATGTTTGTTGTTTTTTCTAATTGTTTTCAGTGCTTTATAATACTGTGCTTCTGAAATAACAGACAGTAGCAGCATTATAAAAGAACAACCGTTGGCTTTTCTCCCTTCTGATCATAATAAAACTCTGAAATTTTCTCATCCACAAATACCTTGTACATCTCTAAAAAATCATTTGCTAATGTATAATTCGGCAATTCACCTTTTTCAATCCAAAACACCTCTCCTTCATCTGAGCTCTTTAAATCTCCAGAAAAAGAATTCGTTTTATAAAACAAAACAACATACCTTTCATCTTGATTTGTCTGGAATTGCTTCGTTCCGCAAAGTACAGGCTGTTTGATATGTAAGCCTGTCTCCTCCTCTACTTCCCGTACGACAGCATCATGAAAAGATTCTCCTTTTTCAATATGTCCTCCCGGAAAAGTAATTCCCGGCCAGTTTTTATTTTGCCTGTCCTGCACTAAAATTTGCCCTTGTTCATTTTCAATCATACACATATTTGTAAAAATTGCTGCTTCCGATCGTCCCATTTGTCTTTCCTTTCCCTTTTCGTCTATTATTTTAATTAATGATAAGTATACCATTGGAAAATAAACGTTGAAACAAAAAGAATACAGAGAAAGAAGGTATAACATGAAAATCGATATTCCCAAGATTTCCCCCGCGTTAACAGAAAAAAGATTTACGGATATTTTTTTCGAAGAGGACCCTTTACTGGAAACATGTGAAATAAGTGGAGCAGAATTTACCAATGAATCTGTAGAACGTGTACGGATTTATGATGCTGTTATTAAAAATTGCCAATTTAATCAGACCGACTTTGAAAATATAGAGCTCACGGATGTTCGCTTTGAAAATTGTGATTTATCAAATGTAAATTTAACAAAGTCCTCTATTCATCGGGTAGAATTTATTCATTGTAAACTGGTCGGGTGTGAATTCCCGGAATCATCCATCGGCAATGTTCGTTTTGATGATTCTACATTAAATCTGGCTACTTTCGGAAATGCTAAACTGGAGAAGGTTATATTTCATGAATCCGTATTAACAAATGTAGATTTCTACAATTGTAAATTCAAAAAAATCGAATTCAATCGCTGTGATCTAAATGAAGCGAATTTTGAACAGACTTCTTTAAAAGGAATCGACATCAGCTCTTCCAGCTTTGAAACATTAACTGTTTCCTTAGAAAGCTTAAAAGGCTGCAAAGTCTCCTCTTATCAAGCCATTCAATTTGCTTCCTTAATTGGATTAGTCGTGAAAGAGTAAAAAACAAATGCATTTGTTAATTCATGTTTAATCATCCTATTTTGTGGTATATTCATAATATAGTAATTCAATCGGAAAAGAGGTTTTAAAATGGCTAAACATGTAAATTTAGGTAAGTCAGATATTTCTGTACACCCTATCGGCTTAGGAACCAATGCGGTAGGGGGTCATAACATTTATCCCGATATGCTGGATGAAGAACAGGGAAAAGATGTTGTCCGCACGGCGCTGGATAATGGTATTAATATGCTGGATACAGCGTTTATTTATGGACCGGAGCGCTCGGAAGAATTGGTTGGGGAAGTTATCCAGGAATATAAGCGTGAAGATGTTGTACTGGCAACGAAAGCAGCGCATAAATTTGTCGGAAACGATACAGTAATGGATAATTCACCCGCATTTTTAAAACAATCTGTAGATGATGCATTAAAACGTCTGCAAACAGATTATATTGATTTATTTTATATCCACTTTCCTGATGAAGACACACCGAAAGCAGAAGCTGTTGGTGCTTTAAAAGAATTAAAAGACGCAGGAAAAATTCGCTCCATCGGAGTTTCCAACTTTACACCCGAGCAATTACAGGATGCTAATCAGGACGGTTATGTGGACGTTCTCCAAGCAGAATATAACTTATTAAATCGTGACGCAGAGAAAGACTTTTTCCCTTATACAGCGGCAAATAATATCACATTTATTCCTTATTTCCCATTGGAATCCGGTTTATTAGCTGGTAAATATGATAAGAACACTACTTTTTCTGATTTACGGGCAAAAAAACCAAATTTCCAAGGGCAGCAGTTCCTCGATAACCTGGAGAAAGTTGAGCAGGTTAAAAAGATTGCTGATAAATACGGAGAAGAGGTTGCACATATTGTTTTAGCTTGGTACTTCTCTCAAGACTCCGTTGATGTGATTATCCCTGGCGCAAAACGCTCAGAACAAGTACTCAGCAATCAAAGAGCTGCTGAGATTTCATTATCTGAGGATGATATGCAAGAAATTAGCAATATCTTTTCTTAATTGTTTAAAGAAAAACCCGCCTATTGTTTCAATTTAAAAACAATAGGCGGGTTTTTGTCTACAGATATTTACTCACAAAACGATTCATCCGCTTCGTCGCTTCCTGCAAGTTTTCCATGGAAGTCGCATAGGAGCAGCGAATATGGCCCTCTCCGCCAGCGCCGAAAATATCCCCCGGCACGACAGCGACATGCTCTTCATATAATAATTTTTCCGCAAATTCTTCAGAAGTTAATCCAGTAGCTTTAATCGACGGAAATGCATAAAATGCGCCTCCAGGCATATGGCATGCTAAGCCCATTTCTGCAAAAGACTCTACAAAAAATCCGCGTCTCTGCTTATAGGATTGCGTCATTCTCTCTACATCATCCATCCCGCTCTTCAAAGCCTCTAACGCTCCATATTGCGCCATTGTCGGTGCACACATTAAGCTATACTGATGCAGCTTCAGCATGGCTGCTAACAAATCGGGCGGTGCCATCACAAAGCCCAAGCGCCAGCCTGTCATCGCAAAAGCCTTGGAAAATCCGGAAATTAAAATCGTTCTCTCCTTCATCCCATCCAGCGCTGCAAAGCTGACATGTTTATGGTCATAGCTTAATTCTGCATAAATCTCATCAGAAAAGACAATCAAATCATGCTCTTCTGCTAAAGTTGCTATTTCCTGCAGATCTTCTTTTAACATCACAGCACCAGTAGGATTATTCGGGAAACTGATCATTAACGCTTTCGTTTTTTCTGTGAGCACTGCCCGAATCTGTTCCGCTGATACTTTAAAATCATCTTCTATTTTTGTCCCTACCGAAACCGGAACACCACCTGCCATGGATACAAGCGGCGCATAGGATACAAATCCGGGTTCGACAATAATAACTTCATCGCCAGGATCCAAAATAGCGCGGCAGCCAATATCGATCGCTTCACTTGCTCCAACAGTTACCAGCACCTCTGTTTCCGGATCATACTCCACATCAAAACGCCGCTCCATATACTTTGTAATTTCCTGCCTTAATTCAAGGACGCCTGCATTTGCTGAATAGGCAGTAAACCCTCTTTCCATCGAGGAAATGCTGGCTTCACGAATATTCCACGGTGTTGTAAAATCAGGCTCTCCAACACCTAAGGAAATAATATTATCCATCGAAGAAGCTAAATCAAAAAACCTCCGGATACCGGACGGCTTAATATCCTGTATACGTGATGATAAACGGTTTTTGTTTTTTACACTTACTTGACTCATGGTGTCACCACAATTCTGCGATCTTCTTCGCCATCTTCAAAAATAATCCCGTCATGCTTATACTTCTTCAATTGAAAATGCGTGGTCGTTGAAATCACCGAATCTATTGATGATAGCTTTTCCGAAACAAAGCGCGCAATCTCCTGCATCGTCTTTCCTTCAATCACTACCTGAAGATCATAAGCTCCGGACATAAGATATAAAGCCTGCACCTCTGAAAAGCGGTAAATACGTTCTGCAACCTCATCAAATCCAACACCTCGTTTTGGGGTTACCTTCACATCAATCATCGCTGTCACCTGTTCAGCCTGTGGCACTTTACTCCAATCCACCACTGCCGAATAGTTTAAAATGACTTTCATCTTCTCCAATTTTTTTAGAATCTCGTTAATTTCTTCTTCACTTATATTTGTCATTTTCGCTAATGTATTTAAATCAATTCGCGCATCTTCTTCTATAATTCTCAAAATTTCTAATTCTTTTTCTGTCATGATCCTTTGACTCCTTTACCTTTTCTGTCCAGCATCCAATTCCGTATTTGGATTATATCTCATCATAACATATTCGATATAATAAATTCATTTCTGTCCCCAAATATTTTAAATCTTTTGTTTTAAATGCACAAATGCTGTCTGTTTTTGGAAGTTAAAGGAACGAAATATGATAAATTGTCAAAGCATCTTTTATAAAAATCGTGTTTTAAATAACTGTTTTCACCCCAAAACCCATCAATAGAATTCCAGTACATTTTTGAAGTATTTTTTGTAATAGTGGTTTTTTCAACCATCTCTTCATCGCATCTAAAAAATATATGAGTATTAAAAACCATCCAGCAGCAATTAATGTAAGAATAAAACCTAGAGTAATTAACTGTAAATGAATATTCCCGCTTAAATCTACAAATTGCGGCATAAAACTGATATACACTAAAACAGTTTTCGGATTCAATATATTGCTGATAGATCCTTGTAAAAAAGAACCTTTATAATAAAATGTTGCTGTTTTTCTATGATCATTTTTCTCTGATACCGTGTCCATGGAAAAAGTATCTCTTGAAATGAAAGTCCTGACACCTAAATAAATGAGGTAAACAGCTCCAAGATATTTAATCGTATTGAAAAGAAAAACAGATCGAGCAATGACAATGGATAAACCAAAAACAGCAATCATCGTCCAGAAAGTGAGTCCAGCCGCTATCCCGAGTATGGTAAAATAGCCAGCTCTTGTACCATAGCTAAATGTATTTTTCATCACCAATACGGTATCTGTCCCTGGCAACATGGACATCATCAATGCCATCAGGAGATATGCCAGTAAATTATCCATCCTGCATCCTCCTTCCAGCTACCGTAATAACGCAAGGCTGCCCGTTAATCGATTCACTTTTTTCTTTTCTCCATAAATCCCCAGTCCATAGTATTGATAATCTGATTTCGATTTTTCCTGAAGCTTTGCTATGTATTCCTCATACGTTTTACATCTTTGTGCCGCGTTGGAAAAGTCAACGACAGTCAGATCTGAAAATTTATCTGTCATTGTCTTATCTCTTAATTGATGAAGCAGTCCGGTATCACCTTTTAAGATAGGAATAGGGTTTTTTACAATTCCTGCATGCTCCACTCCTGACAAATCAGCTACATCCTCTCCTACTATTTCAGGTGCTTCCTTTCCTAGTGTTACACCAAGGATAGCTGCCGTATTGGCAATTAATCCTAAAGGAAGATTTTCATCAATAACCAGAACACATTTCGTTTCTACCGAATGCATTATACCTCTCCTTTCTTTTCAAAAATCTTCATGTATTGCTTTGGTGTTAATCCAATCATGCTCTTAAAAAATCTAGTCAAATGACTTTGATCACTGAACCCAGTTAGAAAAGCAACTTCAATTGGCTTAATTTCTTGTTCTAACATTTTTTTTGCGTGATTAACCCGAACCGTTTCCAAATAGCTGTAAGGAGAAATTCCTTTTTGTCTGGTGAAGGTTCTCAATAAATGGTATTTGCTCCATCCTGTTAAATCGCTTAACGCCTGTAATGAAACTTTTTGAGTATAATGCTCCTCTAAATAATTGCTGATTTCCTGCACTTTTTGGGAAGATTCCAGCCCCTCTTCCGGTATAGTCAGGTCTGAATTTATCTCAATAAGCTCTTCTATTAAATAAAGAAACAGTTCTTCTTTTTGGAATGCTTCTTCTTTCTCCAGTATTTTCACGTGAATGTCTTTTAAAGCAGATGATACCTCACTCTGATACAAAACATTTTCTTTAAAACGGGGAAGAACCTCCTCTCCTTTCATCTCAAACATCGCTTTTTTCATCACATTCGCATTTACATTAATACAGCGGTAATCCAGTGTTCCTCCATCTACCTGCTCACAGCTGTGCGTATCATAAGGATTGAAAATAAGTACATCTCCGGGCTGAATAACATATTCTTCTCCCCGGCAGATCAATTCACGCTCTCCTTCCTCGATAAAACCAATCACATAATAATCATGAAAATGCGCCGGAAACTTTTGCGTAATTCCTTTAAAACGATATGCTTCCACATCTAAATCCGGATCCAAATAAATGGTTCGCGTTTCATCTGGCATACGTGCGCCTCCCTCTTTCCATTACTTTATCTTCTTCTAAACTAACAAATAGTCCATGTACTTTCTTGTATGATATTGCGCTTTTACACAAAACAGCCGCCGAAAAGTTTTCCGGCGGCTGTTTCTTACTTTTTATTCGATTTCATAAGCAGCATAAAAATAATAATTAGAGTGAAAGCAATCAAAGCTAAAAATGGTATCGTCATAAAACCGAACCAATTAATATACTCTGCATCACAAGGCACACCACCCACACACGGCTTTATTGGAGCAAACCCCGGTACTTTTTGCTGAAGGTAATGATACAGCGAGATACCCCAGCCGATGATGGCAATAGGCAGTACATATTTTTTAATCGTAAATTCCTGTTTAAACGTTGCTACTCCCAGAATAAAGGCCAACGGATACATTGCAATTCGTTGATACCAGCATAATTCACATGGTATATACCCTTTTATTTCACTAAAATAAAGACTTCCTAAGGTGGCAATCAGAGAAACAACCCAGGCAAAATACATATAAAGCTGTCTCATGTCCAGTTTATTCATTTTACTCACCTAACGCTTCATCAATAGCGTCCTGGATAACCTCGTAATCAAATGGATCTTCTACCATCACATTATTAATCATAATCGTTGGAGTGGAGTCGACTTCAAATTCTTTTCTCAAATCATCATCTATTACAAGTTCATTCATAAGCGGATTACTTTCTATATCGTCAGCTAACGCCTCTTCAACATCTTCCATTAATGCCTCTGTATCAATCTCCTCGATACCATCAGCAATTTCCTCTATTTTATCGGTTGTTACCCATACTGCCTGCTGATTTTCTGGCTGGTCCTCAAAAAGGGCATGGTGAAAATCCCAATACGCCTCTGGATTCTGCGCATAGACAGCTTCCGCGGCCAATGAAGCTAATACTGACTCATTTTCATGGAACAATACATTGACATATGAAAATTGCACATCTCCATTATCTATATAGTCCGCTTCCAATTGCGGAAAAATACTTTCATCCCATACTTTACAGCCAGGACATTTATAATCTCCAAACTCTACCACAGTTACTGGAGCATCTGAATCTCCATAGGTTGGCTGTCCTTCTGTAGATGGTGCCTCATCAAATTCCCTTCCAAACGATTCTGAGTCCCGGTTTACCAATACAACCAGTAAAACCAAAAGCGCTACAACAATTAACGTTATCGTTACGATCACTTTTAATGGCGATTTTTTCATATAAACATCTCTCCTATCTATGTAAATATAACATATAAATGTCATTTTACTCAGCCTGACATTACAAAAAGTAAGTTTGTAACAAAAATTTAAATACAGTACCAATATACATCATTTTTTCCATTCGTACATCTATTTGATTGTCACTTTTATGACAATATCAAAACATATTCGTTTTGTCTAAACATACGAATCTCTGACAAAACAACGATATGAGACATTTCAGCAAAAAAAGATGATACAGAAAGTACTGGCAAATAAGGTCGGTGTATCCAGAAAAACGATTGTTTCTTTGGAAAAAGGTAATTATACACCTTCTTTATTATTGGCATTGCAAATAGCAGAAGTACTGGAAATAGATATTAACGCTATCTTTTATTTAGAGGAGGACTGATCTTGCTATAAAGAAAATTATTTTTGAGCAAACGGGAAATATCATTACAATATTGCTATTAACCTTAGGAATGATTCAAACGGTTCTTACTGCTACAGTAAATGAAGGCTCCATCTTCTTTTGAATTCGACATTTTTTGGTTTCTGCTTTTAGGATGGGTTATCCTTTTTGGTATTGCCCGATTTTTATATGGAAAGAAAAGGAATAATGAAGGCTATAGTACCAAAAAAGGAGAATTTAGTACGGAAGATGAACGAGAAGAGCTAATCTCGAAAAAAAGCCAGTTTGATCACCTATAAAACGAAACTTCATTCAGTGGGAGTTTTTCGACGCACAGGATGTGCTAGTGCAGACGTTGCGACAGGACGTCGCGAACTTAGTCTGCTTCCTCAATTCTCCCACTGAATTAGCCTAAGTGATTCAGGGAGGTAGCGCCCGTTATCTCCCGCCTAAATTAATTTATTTTCGCTCTTTATTTTGTGGCGAGAGTTTTACGGGCGGTTCTCCGTGATAAAATGTTGATACCCTTATGGATTATTCTTCTTTTTCTCTGTTTTGGAATAAGTTTATTCTTTACAGATATCAAAATCTTTCAAACGTTGGTTATCGGCACGATAGGAGGCAGTCTTATGATAAGCTTCCTAATTTATCTCATTTCATGGATAGCACTTGATGCAAAGGATTAACCTGCTTTTAATCCGGTGCAAAATCGTATATAAGTGAAATAACCTAAATCATATCTGTTATAACCTTAAAAAATTCATAAACAAAATACCCGGAAAAGCAAATTAATACGATGCCGGCAATAATAGAAAATCCTTTGATCATTTTTCGGTTCATTACTTTTCTCGTTGTTGCGACAATCGCCAGCAGCCCAATATCATGCAGTAAAATTCCCGTTAAAATCCCCGCAGCAATAAGCAAAAAATTAGAAGGCTGATCCGGGTTATATGTATTACTTAAAACAGCTCCAAAAACACTCAGCCAAAATACAACATTTCCTGGTGAAACGGCGACAAGAAATCCATTTCGATAGGAGGAGCGTATCGATTTAGCAGGTTTTTCTCCCGCCAATGTAATATCACTATCTGCATTTTTAATCGATTCATAACCAATCAGAAATAAAAAGATTGCGCCGACCAGCCACATAGGTATTTGGATAAAAGGCAATTGCAAAATAGATGCTAAACCTAAATATAGAGCGGCGATTAAGACAAGATCGATTGTCATTCCGCCTAATCCAACAGCCCAGCCATGCATAAATCCATTTTTAAGCCCCTGCTTTGTCATTTCTACGGTAATAGCTCCAACCGGCATCGCAATCGCCAGTCCAGCTATCACATATGTAAAGAATAATGCCATTCCACTCGATCCTCCTTAAAAGTAAATATTTTCTATCATACTATAAAGTAAAAATAATGTATATCTATACAGTGTATTTTATATTTATTCCCGAAATAAATGAATACATTGCTTTCAAACGGTAAATATAACTTACACCTCTTTGCATATCTTTTAAAGAAAATAAGCATAGTATATATTTCACAACAGCACCGGTTATCAGCAGACTTCTGATTATCTGAATTAATTAAAAGAATATGCACAAAAAAGAGGCTCAACATATGAACCTCTTTTTCTATTATTCTATTCCTCAGCTTCAGAAGTACCCGTGTTATTGTCTTCGTCCTGGTCTTCATCCTGATCTTCATCATCCTGATCTTCATCATTAGCCTCATTATTTGCGCTGGCAACATCACTTTCAGCTTGTTCTTCTTCCTGAGCATCAGCAGGCTCCGAATCTGCTGCTTCAGCTGCTTCTACATAGTTTTGGATTTGGTATCGTTCTGTATCCGATAAATCATCCCACTGTTTATAGTTAGTCATGAATGTTAACGCAAGAACAAGCAGCAAAACTGGCGTAATGCCGGTTATTACTTTTTTCACTTTACCTTCCTCCTGTCAGATTAATTATTCTGGTCCCTTCCATATACCGTTTCTCCTATCATCTGCTATCCCATCAAAGGTATTAGATTCCTCATCAATAATAAGTGCTTGAATACCTCCATAAAAGTCGTGTTCTGTTTGATTGTAAATTTCATAGCCTCTGGCTCTTAAACTAGATTGGACATCGGTATCTAACTCACCTTCTGTGAAAATATCATTACCTTCAATATAAAATCTATCATCATCGACTGCTTGCTCAATTGGTTCATCAAACATCAAATGTTTAACGAGTACTTGTGTCATCACCATCGGGATCCTTTTACCGCCTGGCGAGCCAATACCAATCATCCGATCACCATTTGTCAAAATTGTTGGACTTGTGAAGCTTCTTGGTGTTTTTCCTGGCTCGATACTATTTAATGATTCATCCCTTTGACTGAAGTTTTCCATCTGATTATTCATGAAAAATCCAGCTACATCAGCACCGGATCCAAAGAAATTCCCTAAGGTATGTGTTGCTGAAACCATTGTACCATCTTGATCGACAATGACAAAGTGTGTCGTATTATCGTGGTCTTCCTCATCGGACACCGAATCATTCACTTCGTAATCATCCGATAATTCATCGAGTGAAATGGTATCGGCCATCTGCTGTGTATACTCAGGTGACGTCAATTCATCGGCAGACATGGCATCCGTAAAGAATCTATCCCCTACATTTTCGACACGATCATCATAGGATCGTTTGGAAATTTCTCCAATTAGATGGATATAATCTCTTTGATTACCCTCTGTCGATGCTATATTTAACTGCTCCGCCATCTGTAGGGACTGAATCAATGTCACTCCTGCTAACGGCGGCGGTGCAGAATACACATCATAGCCGGCAAAGGTGCCGTGGGCAGCTTCTGTTGTTTCTGCCGTATAACTACTTAAATCTTCTGCTGTTAATGTTTCCTCATGCTCTAAAATTTGATCTGCAATTGGTCCATTATAAAAAGCATCCGCTCCGCCTTCCTGAATTTGCTGTAATGTTTCTGCTAATTCAGGCTGTACCAATGTATCGCCTACTTCTAATATGTCGTTATTCGGGAAAAATTCTTCCAGCTCTGAAACATTCATCCGGTAAGAACCTTTACTAAGCCTGTCTACCAAATGACCGTCCACTTCAAAGCCTTCTTCTGCATAGTCTATTGCTGGTTGAATCAACTCTTCCATATCCATCGAACCTAAATCATTATTTAGGTCCTCCATTCCCCTTACTAAACCTGGGATAGCAAAGGTTTCTGGCTCTGCACCTGATTCCGGTGCAGTTTCACGATATTCGTAAACAGTGGGTTCCTCAGCATCATGGGGATAGACCAGCATCTCTCCGCCGCCGCCGATGCCTGAACCATAAGGCTCCACAACACCAAGAACGTAGGAAACAACCACTGCCGCATCCGCTGCATTTCCGCCTTCTTCCAGTACCTTCATCCCTGCTTCCACTGCTAATGGATGAGAAGCACTCACACCATAAGCATCTGATGTATTCAACGTTTCAGATTGTTCGACACCATAATCGGTCGTTGTTACTTCTTCTTCAAACATTCCTTGCTGCGCATAAACAAATACCAGTCCTGCTACGACAATAACTGTCAATATAATCATAAGTTTTTTATTGCCCATTATCAGAACTCCTTCCTTCTAAAACATCAGAATGATCCACTTCCAAGATCAACTTCCCGTCTTCTTTCTCAAAATTCTCTTCCGGTTGGTTATTCATTAATTGCATATGAATTTTCATTTGATTGTATTTGTTTTCCGTTACATAAGGCTGTGCTCCGTCTATACGTAATGGCGTAATCTCAAACCTGCCTGTCCCGTCACTTAATAGATCATACTGTACAATCGCACTATCTTTCGTCCGGGACCAGCCTTGGTCAAAAACAAAGTTACCGAGTCCGTAAAAAATCACACCATCGTTATATTTCTCCACTTCTGATAACACGTGCGAGTGATGCCCGATAATAGCATCTGCACCAGCATCAATCATCGCTCTTGCCAGCTCGGTCTGTCTCGGGTGCGGCTGATTATCATATTCCACACCCCAATGCATGTTCACAAAAACAAGATCGGCCTCTTGTTTTGCTTCTTCAATCATTGGAAAAATATTGTCCGGTAACGAACGTGCTACGCCTGCCCGGTAACCAAGTGCTGAAAAGCCCTCAACAAGCGCATCTGTATAACCAAGTGTTGCAATCCTTATTCCATTAACGTCCTGATAATCAATTGCGGTCGCTTCTTCTATATTTTCCCCTGCACCAACATGCGCTAAACCTAAATTATCAAGTGCTGAAACCGTATCAATCAGTCCTTCTGCTCCATAATCCATCATATGGTTATTGGCCAGGTTGAGCATGGTAAAATTCATTTCTTCTAAAGCCCGGGCTGCCTCTTCATCCGTATGTAGATGAATTCGTTTATCTATTTGCTCATAATTTTCTTCATCCTGCAGTAAAATGGGATTCTCCAAATTACCGGACACATAGTCTGCATTGTCAAAGAAAGGCTTCATTTTTTCAAAGGGATAGGTTACTCCATATCTCTCAGTCACATCTTCCACGTGACGGCCAAACATGATGTCACCTACAAAGGTGGCTGTCAGCTCTGAATCATCTCTGCTTTCAACCTCTGCTACATCTGATGAAAAGAAGATTCTATGCCCGATAATGAAGAGAACAATAACAGCTAAACCGATAGCCACATGTTTTCCGGCAGATTTTTTTTGGCGTTTCCCCATCCGTAATATTTTTTCTTGGTATGTTAATTTTTTAGACATATTAACCCTTCCTATATGATGTAATAAACGCTTAAAATAACAAAAGTAAGTGCCCCTAATAGAAGCGAGCTTCCGATCGTAATAATGGCTCCTTGTTTTTGAATGGTATTCGCGATTAGACCGGGAACAATAACCCCAATTCCTCTAAATTCCAATATTTCAAACGGGAGCACCGGATAGGTATAATCGAGGAGCAGCTTCAGTACGATTCCCACTGACAACATCGCTGCAAATTTCCTCCGTCCATAAAGCAGTACGATGCGTGATAATCCGTACGTTACAATGACGTAGGTTAAAAGGCTAATACCAAAAATAACGGCAATAAAGATCGGCTGGTCAAAAACCAGTGCTAAGTACCCCGGCACAACCAGCCCAGCCGGAACAATGCCGGTTCTCTCTGAAAAAAGTAAGCTTAGAATAACTCCTAGCACAAGTGCAATATATAAATCTGAGCCAAACATTCTATGATCCTCCTATTTCTGCATGGGCTTGAATTTTTTCAACTAAAGGTTCCGCAGCACCGTGGATATTCCCTATCCCATAAATCATATTATCAGATGCTGTTTCGATTAATGTTTCATAGATTTCGTCAGTCGGCTTTCCTTGAAGATCAATAAGTTGATTGACTTTTAGCCTGCCTGACTTTATTGCATTCTTAATCGGGTCCGCTTTTTCACCAATTAATACAAGCACACCAATCGGTATATGAGGTAAAACATCATCCGCAAATTGAATGGTCCGGTCCACGCGGTCTTCCCGACAGTTCATTACGATAATTGGACTTTTTGCAGGGTAACCTAAAGTTTCCACATTCTTCCAAATATTAATAGTGGAGACAGAATCGTTGGCTGCAAATCCATTAACAAAATATGCTGATGTATTCCCATGCTTTAGTTCTCTGATCCACATTGCGCCCGGATCGGGTTGTGCCTTAAGCATCCCACGAAATGCTGTTTTTTCATCAATATCTAACGCTTCCGCAACTGCTAACGCTAATGAAGCATTTTCTGGAAAAATCATATAATCAAACTTACGTAAGTAGGTCTCTGGAATTTTACGATTATCCGCAACAATCACTTTCGTATTTCTTTTAGCTGCTTCTTGTTTAAAATAACCCACATATGGGCCTTCCGAAACAATCAAATGTCCATTATGTGGAATCGTAGCTGTAAAAGCTTCAGCGACTTCATCTAATGTAGGTCCCATAACATCCATATGGTCTTCCAGCACATTTACAATTACTCCGATATTTGCTTGGAGCAGCTTTTCCTGAAATATAATTTGATAATCCGGATTCACTGCCATACACTCACTGACCAAAGCCTCAGCGCCCATCTCTGCTGCTTTCTTCACCACAATTTTCTGTTCGCGGATATTCGGTCCTTCAGGGCGTCGAATAATCGGTTCTTCCTCGGATGTATTCCAATAAATCATTCTTGCTGATGTACCAGTCGTTTTACCGATGGTTTTATATCCTGCTTCTTTGATAATACCTGTAATTAAGCGCGTTACTGTTGATTTCCCACGGATTCCATTCACATTTACCCGAATAGGTAAAGCTTTTACGTGCTTTTTATGTGAATTCCACTCCATGATACCGATAACCAGTGCAATAACGAGCACAATTGGAATCAATAACATAATTCTATCCTTCCTTTGCCATTCATCAAATCATTCGGGTTTCAGATTTTCACTCTCACAAGTCATCCATTGAAGTATCTAGACACACTGTGACAATACCTAAGACATTTTAACAAAAAATGATATGTTAACAAGAAAAATTCCTTTTTTTTATTCTAATTGTAATATCTGTGACAAATCTGACTTTCAAATGAAATGAAATGATATAAAATATATGTCGGATGTTAGACCATAAATTAAATTTCACTAATCTATTATATCAATTTTTATTTAATTGTCGTTTTTTAAATACCTTCCTGCCATTAATTTGTAGAAAAAAGAAGAATTTGATTATTCCAATGTTTATTTCAATTCGTTTAAATATATAAAGTACAAAAAATGAAGTTTATAACGTAAATGGATGTCATCTTCTATCTTGCAGGACATCCATTTAGAATTTTTATAAAACGAAATTTCATTCAGTGGGAGTTTTACGGGCGATTCTCCGTGATAAAATGAATATGATTGCTGAATAAACGTGGACATTAAAGAGCAAAATACAGTTATTAATAAAAATGACAAGGAAGAGGATTCGATGAAATATATCTCAGCATTTTTAATTAAGTTTGTTTTTACAACAGGAATACTATGGATAACATTAGGGATGATTTTTAATATTTCTTTCAGCAACCTCCTGCTTACCAGTTTGATTTTAACTGCAGTTGCATTTGCTGGAGATATGCTTATACTGCCTAGAATAGGAAACGTTGCAGCTGCAGTGGGTGATTTTGCCCTTGCTTATGTTGGCATCTGGGGAATAGGTTCATTTTTATTTGAAGGTGTATTTTCCGTTGATGCGGCTGCATTAATAGCTGCCTTTCTCATTTCCATAAGTGAGCTTTTTTATCATAGATATTTAAGAAATTTTGTTTTTGATCATGTGGATAAAAAGGAAAATCACTTTAATCCGGATAACATGCAAACAGAAATCAGCGAAGAATTTCATGATGAAAAAGACAAAAACAGGAGCAGTGAATAAACATTTCCCGCTCCCGTTTTTTTATCAAACCTATTTTGCCTCTCTTTTTTTAAAATGCTCCACTTGTAAAATTCCCATATGAACAACATCATGCCATTTACCATCTCGAAATAGTGCCTCTCTGCTTTTCCCTTCCAATTCAAAACCTATCTTTTTATATAAACGAATGGCCCGCTCATTAAACGAGAATACCCGCAGCGAAATTCTATGCAGGTTCAGCTCGTAAAAAGCGTAATCCAGCAGCAAATTCAACCCTTCTGCTCCATATCCTTTCCCCCAAAATGCTTTCTCGCCAATATCAATAATACATTCTGCATTCTGATTTTTATAATCGATATGGATTAAGGAAACAATGCCGATAGGAGTTTCTGTTTCCTTATCAACCATGATATATCCTTTTGAAACATCTGATCCTAAAATAGCATACTCTACAAAATCTTCTGTCGCTTTCATCGGATAAACGTCTAAGGAAGGGCTGGTCGAATGCATAACCTCCAGATCATTTCTCCACTTGTGATAAAGCTTCGTATCTTCTTTCATCATCTTTCTTAATTTCACTCTAGTTGATTCAAATAACATCCCATCACTCCTTTTTTACAGATTGAGGACGAAGTATATTTTCTAAAGAAAAGCACAAGATGGATATTTGTTCTTTTACATTTGTCTGCTTATGCCCGAGCTGAAAGGTGTCGAGCATTAAACCATTTATAAAAGAAATAATATATCCAGCTATAAAGTCGGCAGGCTGTTGCAGCTGAAATTCTTTCTTGTGCTCTCCTTCAACAAGCACTTCTGCTATCGCTCTCGACAGTTTATTATAACGTTGTGAAATATAAGGAAAATTTTCTTTATATGTTCTATAACGAGAGGATAAAAAGAATTCTGCTTTTGCTTGAAGCAGCGAATGATGTATGTTTTCAATAAAATCTTGCTGCAACTTCAACCATTGTTTGAACTGTGGCCAAAGTAATCCGTTATCTGATACCTCAAAGAACGGTATATCTTTTTGGTCATCTTCTTTTAAAACTTCTATAAAAATATGGTCAATATTATCAAAATAACTATACAGAGCTCCTCTTGATATACCTGCTTCATCCATAATATCCTGCATCGACGTTTGTACATAACCCTTCCGAATGAATACTTTTCTCGCTGCATAAATCAATTCCTTCTTCTTTTCCTCTTTATAGGCTTCCGTTACTTTAGGCATTGTATCACCTCCATTCATATCGCAAACTATACATCAGTGTCGTTTTTATTATAACAATACCTTCGTATCATTTCCATTCCGGGCTATTGTATTTCTTCGACTTATCATATAAAAAGATTGCAAAGCTATATAGCTCAGCAATCTTTTTATTATAAGCTTCCTTAAGTCCGCTTGAAAAGCAGCCAACTATAAAAGAGCCCTGTAACGGCAAAAGCCAGCCATAAATTAAGTTGTTCACTATAGAACCAAATCAGCGCTCCGGTTCCGGCTCCGATCATAAATACAGTAATGCCAAGTAATAAAGTCACAAAAGTATAGAATGATTCCCGATTTTTATGAAAGACAGCCAAATAAAGATTATTCATGAGATTCTTTGTATTCCCTGTCATAATTCCGTTATTAATACTGGTCGATCTTATTTTACGAAATACCGTCAGTTCATATCCTGCCAATAAACCTAGCAGAAACCCGATCACAGAAGGTCCAATTTGTTGTTGAATGAGAGCAATAATCAACAGAAAAATCGTCTGAAGCAAAAGATAAAAACGATACTTCTTCCAGCCGTACGCTTTAAAACGTTCTATAATCCCTTGTGCTACAAATGCGCCAAGAGCAAAACCAAGAAAGGAAGAAACATGAACAAATGCCTCTAAAAGATCTCCTTCCACCAGCTTAGCAGCTAAAACAACCATATTTCCTGTTTGCGCACTGGCAAACAAGCCATCCTGAGTAAGAAACGTATATGCATCAATAAATCCCATTAGAAAGGTAGAGAAAATCGTCAAAATGGAGAGGATCTTATTTTGATTGATTTCATGCTGCACCCCGATAACCTCCTCACAATATGAATATATCCAGTGTAAGTTCCTCTATTCTCATTGTCCAATGAAGAAATAATCTATCATAAAACGAAACTTCATTCAGTGGGAGTTTTTCGACGCACAACTCTTTACGATGAGACGAGTAATCGCAAAAGCTCTTCGGTGGGGCGAGTAATCGCAGCCCCAGTCCCAGGACGTCGCGAACTTAGTCTGCTTCCTTCATTCTCCCACTGAATTAGCCTTAGTGATTCAGGGAGGTAGCGCCCGTTATCTCCCGCCTAAATAAATTTATTCTCGCTCTTTATTTTGTGGCCGGAGTTTTACGGGCGGTTCTCCGTGATAAAAATAATTATGGTTGAAATGGTCATGAAGAATTCTTGGAGAAGTTATTGTTCTTTCATTTCAAGTGTGATACTCACCTTGTTCACATATCACATGGAGTCAATGAGGATTTCGTTGAATTTTGAAAGTTTGCGTTCCTTTATTATACGCTAAATCGCCATAAATTCTGATTGGTATTATTTTTTTTAATTCATACTTTATTCCTTAACATTTTTATACGGTTCTCAACTTTCGCACCTAAGAATAAGCATATATACCTTACTATCTAAGGATGAATATGATCTCCATTGCCATGCTTGCTTTTTGGTTAAATGTCCGGTCATTTTGGAATTGGTGATTGTGCATAGCTAACGAAAGAAATAACACTTTGATGAGTTTGACGAAATAGTAGCTTTCGCCTGAACAACCAATTGTGATAGCATGCGTAGTTAACATCAGGAATAGCTTTCCTGCACAGAAAGTAATCTTGATGGAATATTTCACCATCAGCATAAAAGTATGTTCTATCTGATCAAAATTCTAATTGTCAGCTGTTTTCCACGTATAAAATATCTTACTAGCGGAGGCGGACCGTTTTGACTCCTGTGGGATCAGCACCATCTGAAGATCCACTTTTGCCAAGCGATCTTCTTGGCAAAAGTTAGCTGAAGAGCGTGCCCCTAGGAAAGCAAAACGGGCCGCCGCAGCGGTGCTTTACACTACACCAGCTATTCTTTCAAGGGAGTTATCAAAGGAATGATCAAACTCTTATTTCTATGGAAATGAAGTTACTTTTTACGCTCCGAAAGTTGAGTACAGTTTTAACACATTAAAAAAGCTTTTTCAGAAGAAGGTTTTGAGTCTCTCTCTGAAAAAGCAAAGGTTAAAACTAATGCTGGTTACGGTCCACATATCTTCCAAAATCCGGAACAGCCGTCTGATCAAATGTATCTACTAATTTCTCCAGTCCCTCAGCCAGTTCTTCCTCATACATTGGTTCGCCATGTCCGGTTACTGCAATTGCTGGTTTTAAAGCTTCAAGCATTTGGACAGATTTTTTTGCAGCATTCCAATCTGTCGTGAAATATCTTGGCGGCCCATGCACTTCTCTATTTTGTATCATTACTTTGTACAACGAATCCTGTTTTACAGTAATAAAAGCATCGCCAGCAATGAGGAATCGGTCTGTATCCCGAAATAAGGAAATATGGCCCGGCGAATGACCTGGGGTGTGTATCCATTTCCAACCCGGCATTTCTGGTACACTCCCATCAGCCGGAAGTTCCATTACGCTGTCTCCTAAGTCAATGGATTCATTGGGAAATATAGAAGCGGCCTTAGCAATTACTCCTCCTTCCACGCTTGGATCAGGTTCAGGATAGTTTAGTTTTCCAGTTAAATAAGGAAGCTCTAACTTATGAGCATAAACCGGTATATTCCAATGCTTCACTAAGTCAACTGCCGCTCCGACATGATCAAAATGACCATGCGTTAAAATCATTGCTTTTGGCCGGCTGTTCTTACCAAAACGTTCTTCTGTTATAGCAATTATTTTATCTGCTGATTGTGGCATACCTGCATCAATCAATATAAAATTATCGGTTCCCTGCTCCTTTACGAAACAAATATTAACAATTTGGATCGTGTAACAATAGATATCCGACAATACTTCTATACCGGACCCGCTATTTACTGAGGTCGCAGGAATATATTTATAATCATCTCCGTAAGAAAGATCCTTGTCCATTCTCTATCTCCTCCTATAGTACAACGATATACTTACCTTTCCTTTCCATTAAAATTTTATGCCTTGTGATGAAAAGTTTCAAAAGAATTTCCGGAGAAGTATAACCTAAATCCGAACAAGCCTGGGCTATATTCTAATTTAATTCACTTTTGCATTGTTCATACACTTATTGATTTCCATATTTTAACTAATAATCAGACATTAATGAACCATAGAATTTATAATAAAATATGTTATATTAAAAAAGAGAAAGGAGTTTTACCATGTCTAAAAAGATTCTGATGATTGCTCTGACTTTACTGACTGCAATTGCTTGCATCCTGTTAACCGCCCGGTATCCAACAGGTCCGAATACGGTTTCCTATGACGACCCTGCCGGCTTATTTATTTCGATAGGAATGGTAGTTGTGTTATTTTTACCGCCTTTTCTGTTAGCATTTTTCCAGCATCCTGTGTTAAGAACAATTTCTGCCATTTATCAGGGCTTCATAGCGGTTGCCTTTATTGGGCTTATTCCGGGGAGCTTCTTTGCAAATGTAGGAATATCTGTCACGATCACAGCAATCATTGGTACATTGATAAGTATTGCGAGTATTTTTGTCACCCTCTTTGCAGGAAAAAGTAAAAATACATATGGCTTCTAAATGAATTGGATAAATATCTGATCCATTTTTTTATCTCGGAGAACCGTCTGTAAGACTCCCACTGAGTGAAGTTTTGTTTTATGTAACAGAGCTTTTTATCAGCCCGGATAATAATGAGGATATATTTATATTATTTCTATGAAAATTCGTTCATAATTCCCCAAAACAAAAACAGGACGCTGTTTAAATTAAACAACATCCTGTTTTTTAATTTATGCTTTTTCTGTTGTAAGGTCTCCCGTTTGTAACTCCGGTTCGTCTTCCTGTGTTGTTCGGCCGCGTTTGATAAAGAAGGATAAGACCAAACCAATAACCGCAAATACAGTAGATACCATAAAGGCATCATTAATCCCCTGAACCTGTGCTAGATTGGCAGCATGCAGCATATCTTGCTGGTTTGCAGGATCAAAATGATTTTGAACAATAATATCTTCCATGCTATTTTTTGCCTGGTTGGTCATTACTGTCACTAAAAATGCAGTACCGATTGCTCCTGCTACAGAACGCACCGTATTAACCATTGCCGTACCATGCGGGTGAAGCCTCTGCGGCAGCTGATTAAGCCCGGCTGTCATAATAGGCATCATAATCATAGACATACCAAACATACGAATTGTATAAATAATAATGAGATACGCATAACTTGTTGTATCCGTAAGTTGCGTGAATAAATAAGTGGTTATTACTGTTATTGTCAAACCGGTGACCGCAAGTGGACGTGCGCCAATTCGATCAAAAACTTTACCTGTAATTGGTGACATAATCCCCATTACTACTGCTCCAGGCATCAACATCAGTCCGGAATTCATTGGGCTGACCCCTAATACATTCTGTAGATATAATGGAATTAACAGCATGGGAGCAAACATCGCTACGGTAATAGCAATATTAATCACGGTTGTCAGAGAAAAAATACGATCCTTAAAAACCCTGAAATCCAACATTGGAACGTCTGCCCGTAATTCACGTAATATAAATAAAATTAAACCAACAAACCCAATAACTAAACCTGTAATTACCGTTACATCTGTCCAACCATTCGTTCCAGCAGTACTGAATCCATACAAGATGCCGCCAAATCCAAGTGTAGATAGAATAACCGCTATCACATCAATATCCGGGTAGGTCTGTTTAGTAACATTCTTCAAGAAAATTGCTCCAAGAATTATTGTTAAAACGGCAATTGGGAAAATGATGTAAAATAACAATCTCCATGAGTAATGTTCCACAACAAATCCAGATAACGTAGGTCCTACAGCAGGTGCAAAGATAATAGCAATACCAATAACTCCCATTGCTCCACCGCGTTTTTCAACAGGGAATAACGCCAATACTACGGTTGTTAACAGCGGCATAATAATCCCTGCACCCACTGCCTGGATAATTCGTCCAGTCATCAATATAGAAAAATCTGGTGCAATACCACAAATTAATGTCCCCGCAGCAAATAAACTGACCGCTGTCAAAAACAGCTGTCTTGTTGAAAATTTTTCCATTAAAAACGCTGTGATCGGAATGAGTACCCCGTTAACCAGCATAAATCCAGTAGTGATCCACTGCGCTGTACTTTCTACGATGTCCAAATCCTCCATAATCGAAGGTAAGGCCACATTCATCAATGTTTGATTCAAAAGCGACACAAATGCCCCAAGAATAATAACAGCAAGAATGGGCCCTTTTTTTATATTATTCATTGTTGATTCAGCCATAATATTTTTTCATCTCCTGTTTCTTCTAAATTATTTAATTGTAAACCATTTTTTAAAAAGTATTTCTGTCAACTCAAACAGTTGAATAATAGTCAGGAATAGATTTTATTTGCCTGTTAATGTACATTATCAGATCAACAAACTTTTCCTCTATCTCGTACGTAACGAAAAGCAAAGAAAAAGAATGTTAAAAAAATCACATTCTAATCTACAAATTTCCCCCTATTATTCTTATAAATTTTTACGTTCGGAGGAGGAAATACCATTTCAAGATAGTAACTCCTCTCCCCCCTTGTACTACTGTCACTTCATTACTTGTTCCCGCTGTTGTTATGTTGTCTGTAACGTTTTTAGGAACCTTTCCATTCGACGAACAAGTGGTTCACATTCTTTTATCTCAGCTAAAAAAAGCAACAAGGATTTAATCATGAATGTCTTTGGTTTTTTCTCATGAATCTCTTTTTGTAATGCCTGAACAGCTAAAATATATTCTTCTTTTGCTTCATCATGTAAAGTAAGTTTCTTCACTTTCTCCAGAAGCTCTTCCAAAAGCTCTTCCATTTGCTGCTCCGGAGTTTTCGGTTCTAAATTTGGTTTAAAAGCTTCGTACTCTTCCATTTGCCAAGGAGGCAAAACAGGTTCTGCATCTCTTGTATGCTGAATCATCGTATCAAATCGTTCGACAACAAAACGGGCAACCTCTTCAAAGTCGAGCTCTTTATGATCACGAAAAATCATGGAGGTATATTCTTTTAATGTACCTTGAAACATAAGTGCAAGATCCCAAATATATGGCTCCACTTGACTTCCATAAGCTTCCATGAAGCAATCTTTATACCAATTCGTCATAGTGATTCTTATCCGCTTCATTAGCAAAGAAATTTTCGGATTATCATGAGGAGGTGAAGCTGTAAGTAACATACTTAAATAATCTTTATTTTCACGGATCCCATCAAACTGAATAACAATCTTTTGAATCAGTTTTTCTTTTGGCGGTAAAGATGATTCCAGATTAAGATTTTCAGCCTGCTCCAGCATTTTCCGATGATTGTGGCGGATAACCTGTATCAATAATTCCTCTTTCGAATCAAAAAAATTATATAATGTTCCCTTGGAAATTCTACAGTCATTAGCTATCTCCTGAACAGATGTGGCAGAATATCCTTTTTTAGAGAAAAGGTGAATCGCTGATTGCATAATTTCTTCTTTTTTATCCATTATTTATCCCCTTTTTAATCATTTCTGAAGCAGCTGGGCAATTTACTGATAAAGTGAAACTTCCTTCCGTGAGAGTTTTACTGGCGCTTTTCTGTGATAAAGCTTTACCTATCCATATGACCATCGAGTCAGTTTAGAACTAATCAGTCAATGATATAGTATAATTGACTAACAGGTTCTCTGTCAACCACTGAGTTCTTAAACCGGATTTATTCTTAACCCCAGTAATAGAATGTATTTCTTTTAATTTGGCAAATAACATCCATAATAAAAAAATCCAGCTGTATACTGGATTTTTTATTGCTATAACGATATTGAAATGGACCATTAAAGTATTTAGGGCATTTTAAAATCATGCAGCATTTTATTAAAAACCTCCAAAGCCTTCGTCTGAAAAGGTGATTTCGTAATGATAAAAAATTCACGTGTAAAAGGAAGTCCTTTAATAGGAATCATCTTTAAATCACCATATTTCACTTCCTTTTGAATAGCCCATTTGGAAAGTAAGGTGATCCCCAATCCAGCTGCAACGGATTCTTTAATGGACTGGGTACTGCTGAAATGTATCACCTTGGAAGGGGTTAGACCAAATTGGTGAAAGAAATTTTCTGCCGCTTCTCTTGTACCCGATCCTTTTTCACGTACTACCCATGTCTCCCTTGCTAAATCGTTCCATTCTATTTCTTCTTGAAGCAGCAATTTATTATCGGAAGAAGCAACAATGACCATCTCATCTTCTGCAAATTCCTCGATAATCATTTCTTTTCTGTTAAAATGCCCTTCTACAATTCCTATATCCAATTGATGAGCTGCAACCAAATCCGCAATATGAGCTGTATTACCTATTGTTACAGCAGGCTCAATATCTGGATAACTTTTTTGCAGGTCAGCAATAATTTTCGGAAGAACATATTCTCCAAAAGTATAGCTTGCACCAATTGTCAGCGGGCCATTGGCGTGATTCATTAAATCATCTGCCAGGTTTTGCATGGTTGTATATAAACCGAGGATTTCTTTTCCATAATGATAGACAATCTCCCCAGCTTTATTTAAACGGACGTACTTATTACTCCGTTCCAACAAACGCATACCCATGCTTTCCTCCAGTGTCCGAATATATTGGCTGACCGCGGGCTGGGTCATATAATGCTCTTCAGCTGCTTTGGAAAAACTCTGCTTTTCTGCAACGGTGATAAATATGCGCAGGTGCTTATCCATCCCTTCACCCTCTTTTCTTCTATTCATAACTATTTACTTATCTTATTTATTATAATAAATTATTTTTCTTATGTACTAATGTTAGCTATGCTATACAAAGGAGGTGCTGTTATGACTTCACAAGCATCCCGGCAAAATCCCCGTTCTGCGGGAAAATGGGTTGGAGGCATTGTATTTACTTTTTTTATCGCTATGCTAGGAGCTCTCTTAGCGAAAATTCCAGGTTTGCATCATGCCGGTCAGCTTGCCTGTGCGATTATCATTGCCATAATATACAGACAATTTTTCGGGTACCCGGAAGTTCTCCGGTCCGGAATTACTTTTTCATCCCAAAAACTTCTCCGGCTGGCTATCATTTTATATGGTTTGAAGCTGAACATAGATACTGTATTCCATGATGGACTCGGACTGCTGCTGCGTGATGCTATGGTTATTCTGTTTGCAATCAGTGTGATGATCTGGCTGGGTAAAGTACTTAAAGCAGATAAACATATTTCGCTTTTACTTGGAGTTGGAACAGGAGTCTGTGGTGCTGCCGCAATTGCTGCTGTTGCACCAATTATAAAAACAAAGGATGAAGATACAGCAATCAGTGTTGGTATAATCGCTTTGATGGGTACTGTCTTTGCGATTGGATATACATTAATCGAACCATTCCTGCCCTTAACACCAATAGATTACGGTATCTGGTCAGGAATCAGCCTGCATGAGCTGGCCCATGTTGCTATCGCAGCGGAACCGGCTGGAGAAGATGCATTAGCTATTGCATTGCTGGCAAAATTAGGCCGGGTATTTTTACTTGTTCCGCTCTGCTTTATTCTCATTTATATAATGAAATTTAAAAATAAGAGTGAACAAGTACAAAATAAAGTGGCTTTTCCTTGGTTTTTGCTTGGCTTTATCTTAATGAGCTTGTTCGGAAGTTATGTGCTTGGAAATACCGTTCCTATATCTGAAAATACGATGGAAGGAATTTCTGCCGCAACAACATGGATACTGACAGCAGCTATGGTCGGACTCGGTTTGAATGTCAGTCTTAAAGACTTGCGGTCAAAAGCATTAAAACCGCTTCTGGCAATCGCTATTACGTCGTTGTTACTTTCAGTTGCTGCCTATTTTATTATTTGAATATATCATAAAACGGCTCTATGAAAGAGTCGTTTTTTCATCTGAAAATCGCATTTTTGATTACTTGTACGTACGTATCATAAGTTAAAGCTATACCATCATTTCATGTTAACATAATTGGTATACCTCTTATCATTCAACACATTCAATCTCATTTTATTCACACTAATTAATGGCTATTTGCTTATATTCATTATTCCGGTAAGCATACCATTGTTCCTCCAAACCCATATCATGGACTTCATCTTTAAACCGGCGAAAAGCCCCCGGCCATGGATTGCTTCTTCTAATTCATCCTGTATCCGTCCTTCCGGCAACGCCCCATCCAAAACCGTTGTACGTCGGAAAGCGGAGTGGCTGGCCGGAGTGGAGCTATGCACAATCAACAATTCCAAAATGGCCGATATTTAACCAAAAGCAAGCATGGCAATGAAGATCATGTTCATCCTGAGATAGCAAGATATATATGCTTATTCTTAGGTGCGTAAGTTGAGTAACTATAATTTATTTTATACGTTCTTCTTTGAACTACTCCACCTTAATTTATTACGAAATTTGAAGATGGAGATTCCTAAGAACACCAACCTACCGGTCAGTTATTTATTAGGCTAACCCCGAAGTCCCTTCGGTTAGAAGTCTTATCGCTTCCGCTTCAATATTCTTACTTGCGTTCATATCTCTATCGTGGTGAGTATGACACGTTGGACACTCCCACTCACGCAGGGCGAGA
The DNA here is from genome assembly GCF_000750635.1 of Oceanobacillus jeddahensis. Classification (GTDB taxonomy): domain Bacteria; phylum Bacillota; class Bacilli; order Bacillales; family Amphibacillaceae; genus Oceanobacillus; species Oceanobacillus jeddahense. The sequence goes on along the minus strand of NZ_CCDM010000006.1, from coordinate 302,136 downwards.
TTCTTAACGTCTTTATGTCGATAGCCACAGCAAGAACAAATCTGACTGGAAGGGAATGTTTTTCCAACTACAACCACCTTCTTACCGTACCATTCCGCTTTATATTCGATCATAGCTCGAAACGCTGACCAACTGACTTCACTGATGGCTCTTGCAAGTCGGTGGTTTTTTAACATATGTGACACTTGCAAATCTTCCATACCTACGATGTCGTGGTTTTTGACAATGTTGGTACTGATTTTATGCAAGTAGTCTGTACGTGCATTTTTGATATGTTCATGAATACGTGAAACTTTTACTTTCTGTTTTGATAGTTTTTCGCTTCATGTAACGGTTTTTTATCTTTTTTCGCCTGTTCGTATCTTCGTGAAAGCTTACGTTGTTCCATTTCTAATTTCTTTTCTAGCGAACGGAGAAAGCGAGGGTTTTGATGAATGGTGCCATCTGACAGAATAGCAAAATCCTTTAAACCAATATCAATCCCTACCGATGTATCCGTTTTAGGAAGTTGATCAACTTCGGTTTCTACAAGAATGGCAATGAAATATTTTCCTGTTACGTTCCGTCTGACGGTAGCAGACAGAATACGTCCTTTCACTTCACGACTTTTAGCAAATTTGACTAAACCTAGTTTAGGAAGTTTGATCTTCTTTTCAACCATAGCAATATTTCCATTGGTGTGCTTGGTTGTAAAGGACTGAATAGGGTGCTTCTTTGACTTGTAACGTGGGGCTTTATTTTGTTTTTTGAAGAAACGGTCAAAACTGTCGGATAGATGTTTAACACTTGTTTGTACAGCGATACTATCCACTTCTTTTAACCATTCATGTTCTTTTTTTAGTTTCGGAAGTTGAGATGAACAAGCACTATATGTTAATCCCTTGCCTGTTTTGGTGTAGGTATCATGCCACTTGGAAAGAAAATGATTGTATACAAAACGAGAACAGCCGATCGTCTTTGCGATTAACCTTTCTTGTTCTCTATTCGGATAGATTCGAAACTTGTATGCTTTGTTTACCAGCATGATTTTCACCTTCTTACCTAGTATGATACCTATTATATCACTTTTTAGTATATTCTTAGATAGCATTTTAAAAAAAGGAATATCATGGAGAAGCCAACTGTTGGATGAAGATTTCCAAAAACACTTTTAAATAGAGTGGATGAATGAAAAGAACAAAGGAATTTTATCACTCGTACACAGGCTATTTTTCATCTATTGTAAGTAGCACTCGAATAGTCGGACAATCAAGATAGCTGAAGCTATTCCTTGTCCGAAGACGATTCATCCCCCACTTACTCATTGGGCTCTGCCCTTCACATTCCTTGAAGATGGGGAGTTTCTCGCCTATTTTTGATAAAAAGTTAAATGAATATTTTTCTTTAGCCATTGATGGTAATTATTCATGATATAATTAAAGGATTAAAAAAATGAAAATCGGAGGTGAATGAGGATGTCCATGGAAGTTATTCTAATTGTTATTATTGTTCTTGCACTTATTTATCTGCTAAGCTTGCGAAATCGAAATAAACATGCCCAAGAACAAAATCATCGGCCGCCTGAAGAAGTTATTCCAGAAGTACAACAAAGACTTGAAGCGGGAGAGAATAAAATTAAGCTTATTAAATATGTCCGTGAGGAGACTGGGCTTGGATTAGAAGATGCGAAAGACTTAGTCGAGGGAAACTATAAAATAAAAACCCCCGTTTCTGACGCAGAGCTTCAGCAAAATGTACAAGAGATGCTCCAATCCGGTATTGGTGAAATTAAAGCAACGAAATACGTTCGTGAACAAACGGGACTTGGACTAAAAGAAGCAAAAGATTTTGTAGATAATGCTAAAAAAAATGAAAATATGTAAACCGCTATTTTAATTTACTCTGTTTCCAAAGTAACATCAGCCAAGATAGCCTGTTCAGATAAGCTGACTTATGTTTCTTGGCAGAAGGGCAGTGTTATTGTGAACCCAATCAAGAAAGTATACGGATATATAACAAGGTTAAAAGATCATAAAGTGCAAGTTCTTGTTTTTCAACATTCTAATCCAGAAGCCGGAATACAGGTACCTAAAGGAACCGTAGAAGCCGAAGAAGATACCGTTAATGCTCTTATTAGAGAAATGAAAGAAGAAACCGGGCTAGAAGGGCTTCATGCTGAAACATTAATTGCAGAAGATTTGTGGGAAAATGCCGATGGAGTTATACATCATAGGTTTTTTTATCAGATAAATATTGCTTATTCCCTTGATGAATGGGTACATCAACCAACGGGAGGCGGTGAAGAGACCGGGCTATCCTTCCATTATTTTTGGATTTCTTCTAAAAATGACATAGAACTTGTACGGGGACATGCGGATTACTTAGATCTTATTTTTTAACAGCTTATGCTTCAAAATAAAATAATGCCCAAAATTGGATTATTCATTCTTTTACGATTTGACATAAATAAAATAATTCATATAGAAATTGATTAATACAGTCGTATAAGCATATCATAACGTTTATTTTTATCTTGCTGGTAAAGGAAGAAACTTATCTATAAAACGAAACTTCATTCAGTGGGAGTTTTTCGACGCACAGGATGTGCTAGTACAGACGTTGCGACAGGACGTCGCGAACTTAGTCTGCTTCCTTCATTCTCCCACTGAATTAGCCTAAGTGATTCAGGGAGTTAACGCCCGTTATCTCCCGCCTAAATTAATTTATTTTCGCTCTTTATTTTGTGGCGGGAGTTTTACGGGCGGTTCTCCGGGATAAAATAGTACAGCATTTCCGTTTCTGATAATGTTGTCTATTAAATCCAATTTTTAATGAGAAAGCCGCTTATTCAACGCATGAATGAAGCGGCTTTTTCTAAAGACTTATTCTTTGTCAGCAACTTTCACAAGCTGCTTTCCTATATTCTCTCCGGAAAACAACCCTAAAAATGCATCCGGAATGGCATGAAATCCTTCTTGAATGGTTTCCTCAAATTTCAATTCACCATTAGAAACGGCTTCTTCCAATGCCTGATAAGCTTCATCATAGTGGTCGGCAAAATCTCCAACCAGCAGACCCTGCATTTTTACACGTGATTTAATAAGGAATTGCTGGACACGCAGACCAATGTCTTTTTCTCCTTCTTCTAAATTATAGGCAGAAATAGCACCACATACAGGTACGCGGGCAAACACATTTAATAAAGGCCAGACAGCATCTGAAATTTCCCCGCCGACATTTTCATAGTAGACATCAATTCCATCCGGGCATGCTTCTTTCAGCTGCTCGCTGATATTTCCTTTTTTATATTCAACAGCTGCATCAAGTCCGAGTGTTTCTGTAATGTAAGCAGCTTTTTTCTCTGATCCAACAATTCCCACAACCCGGGCTCCTTCTTTTTTAGCTAACTGTCCAGCAACCTGTCCAACAGCTCCTGCTGCTCCGGATACAACAACAGTCTCTCCTTTTTTAGGCTCACCAATATGCATCATTCCAAAATAGGCGGTGAGCGCAGGCATTCCTAACACACTCAGTGCATTGGAAGGTTTCATTCCTTTTGCATTAACCTTCCTCACTTTATTTTCTTTAACAACATTGTATTCTTGAAAATCGAGTGCGCCTGTTACCAGGTCGCCTTTTTCAAAATCACTGCTGTTCGATTGGACTACCTGACTTACTACTGCACCCTTTAATGGCTCCCCTACTTCAAAAGGAGCTGCGTAGGATGGACCATCCGACATTCTCCCACGCATATAAGGGTCTACAGATACGTACAACGTTTTAAGCAGCAGCTCGCCTTCCTGCGGTTCTCCGATTTCCACTTTTTTAAATTGAAATGTATTTTCGTCCGGCAGTCCATTTGGACGCTCTTGAAGTATTAACTGTTCTTGTGTCATTTTTATTTCCTCCCTGGAGTTACTTATATTAACAAAATAAACCTTTATGTATCTTTTCCTTTCTATTTAATAGGTTAAACATAACTTTTTTGTTTTTTTCCATGCAAAAAAGCTTGTTATTATGTACAATGAAAATTTGATATTTAAATAAATGGATAAATGAAAACATAGAGAGAAGGAAGGTTATCGTTTTGAAGTCTCAAAGATTGCATCCTGTTTCTTTTTTATTAACAGGTATTATATTTTTATTATTATTCGGTGTCATCACCTGGGGGATATATTTTGAAAACAGTTGGATCCATTCCTTTGATTTATCATGGATCGAACGGATTCAGGGAACTATCTCTGAAGGGAAAACATCCTTTATTATGTTTATGACAGAACTGGGAAGCATGAAAGCTGTTATCGCCATGACAATCATTATTTGTATTGTATTATTTTTCAAACGTAAATTTGCAGAAGGATTATGGTTTGGCGGTACGATTCTTTTCTGTGCAGCAATTGGCGGAAAAGTGTTAAAGAAAATCGTTGACCGTGATCGTCCTGCTTTCTTACAGCTTATTGAAAAAACGAATGAAAGCTTTCCAAGTGGACATGCCACAGCAACGACGATTTTCTATGGCTTTATCGGTATGGTACTTATTCTTGCTGTCTATCAGGTTTGGAAAAAAATAATTATCGGCTTTATCACACTTATTTGGATTGGTTTTATATTGTTTACGAGAATTTATTTAGGCATTCATTTCCCAACAGATGTGCTTGCTGGATTTGTATATGGTTTAGCTGCTGTATTTATTTCCATAGGTATCTATTTGCTTGTTCGTGAGCCGCTTCGTCAGCTGCTTCAGAAACTTCATTTGGCTGATCATAGCCAGGCCTTCAAAAGAGCAAGATAATACGAAGAAAGGCATCCGTATGAGATACGGATGCCTTTCTTTTCGAAATTTGCGGCGAAAGAACATGCAGTTCACATCTGCATACGTACATTGTCTCTCGACTTACGCAAATCAGCTCATCGCAAAATAAAGTATAGCATGGTTTTAGTTAAAATACCACGCTTATTTTTCATCTTCCAGTCAGAATTCTTTCATCCCTTCATCAGCTGAGCTCTTAATTATTCCTTTCCTGCCATTCTTTCACGTAATTTAATCTTTCTTTAAATTTTTTCTCATGCCCTTGCTCCGTCGGGTAATAGTACTGCTGCCCCTCCAAAGAAGGCGGCATAGTTTTCATTGTTGTTAATTTTTCTTTTTCATCATGTGCATACTGATAGCCCTTTCCGTAATCGAGTTCTTTCATTAATTCTGTCGGTGCATTTCTTATTTGTAAAGGTACAGGTTCATTGATCGATTCCTTTACATCTTTTTTCGCTTTCTGCCGTGCATAATACACCGCATTTGATTTTGGTGCCAGTGACAAATAGATGACAGCTTCTGTAAGATGGACATCACATTCCGGCATTCCGATATAACGGCAAGCCTGAAATACATCTGTAGTAATTGTCAACGCACGCGTATCAGCTAAACCAATATCTTCACTCGCGAAACGAATTAACCTTCTGGCAATATAGATTGGATCCTCTCCGGATTCAAGCATCCTGGACATCCAATAAATTGCCGCATCCACATCACTGTTCCGCATCGATTTATGCAAAGCAGAAATGATATTATAATGTTCTTCCCCGCTTTTATCATATAAAAAAGAGGTGCGGTTAATCAGCTGTTCCAGATTCGACTCATTGATATAAATGCCTTCAGCGTTTGTACCGCTGTTTAACACCGCCATTTCTAACGTATTTAAGGCACTCCTTGCATCTCCATTAGCAAACTTCGCAATCGCCTCTAAGCTTTGTTCGGTTATATGAATATCCTTATCTCCAAAACCATACGGATGGTTTATTGCATTTTTTAAAAGGTTGACTATATCAGACATTTCCAGTTGGTTTAAAACAAAAACCTTACTTCTCGATAACAATGCTGCATTTACTTCAAAAGAAGGATTCTCTGTTGTTGCTCCGATTAAAATAATACTGCCATTTTCTACATAAGGCAGAAAAGCATCCTGCTGCGCTTTGTTAAACCGGTGTATTTCATCAATAAAAATAATGGTTTTTTCACCGAGATCACGCCTTGTTTCAGCTTCCTTCATTAAATTTTTGATGTCCCTGATACTGCTGTTTACTGCAGACAGGTTAATAAATTTTGATTCTGTCTTATGGGCAATAATTTCAGCCAATGTAGTTTTGCCAACACCGGGCGGTCCCCAAAAAATAATCGAAGTCACCTGATCATTTTCGATAAATTCACGCAGCACCTTCCCCCGCGCCAATAAATGCTGCTGCCCGACAAATTCATCCAGTGTGCCGGGACGGACACGGCTGGCAAGCGGGGAATTTCTTTTATTATCCTCTGCAAAAAGCGATTCCTGTTTCATTGGACTCACCTCTCTCTTCAACAAATTGCTTGTTATAATGTAAAGATATTTATATTAAAGCGTAAAATTGACAACTTTAGATATAATTATTTATAACAATAAAAAAAGCTCAAAAGAACGTTTGTTCCATTATATCAAATGTTTTTCTATTTGCAAACCTTTCCAGACTAAGTAAATAGCAATGAAGGCCGTACTATGGCCCTGCCCTTAGGCATATGCTTTTACGGAACTCTCAGCGACCTTGATGTGGCAGTAATCTCCGTCACAGCAAAGTTTCACTTTATAAATGAATAAAAGATAATTGCTTTTATGCTATAATAAAACAAAGTATTTACGGAAGGAGGGTTACATGTGCTTTTTGTACAAATCTTTTTGATCATTATTATCGTTGCAGGAATTATCTATTTATTATTTTTACGCAAAAGAAATAAATTCAATCCATCCCAATCACAAAGGGATCCGTTCGAGGTCATTTTAGAAGCTGAAGAAATGATTGAAAACAATAAAAATAACGCATCTCCTTTCAAATATATACGAATCATGAAATATGTGCGGCAAGAAACGGGTATGGGCTTTTTCGAATTACAAAGATATGTAAAAAATACGGACTCTCCATATCTAAAATTAGAAGACCCGGAAGTCGTAAACCATTTAAAGGATATGCTTGAAAATAATGCAGATGAGCATAAAGCTGTAAAGTACGTGCAGGATCGCAGCGGATTAAATTTTGAAAAAGCAAAGGATTTTGTTGATAAATTCAAAAAAGCAGGCATCTAGACATCAATTACCTGATTACTGGACCCGAAGAGTTTTTATAGTAATAAGAAGCAGCAACTATTATAAAGAAGTTGCTGCTTTTTATATAATTTCATTTTAATTAACTCCTTTGAATCTTCTTTATAAAAAATTTTTTCAGATATAAGCTGGTTAAATAAATACTTCTCGCAGCTTTCGAAACCCATGGATATTCGCATCTCTCAGACCTTGCTGCAGATTTACTCTTATTCATGATTGATATATGTTGTCTCGTAAGAATCTTCTGTAATGATTAAACAGTTTAACCTGCCTCCATAAGCACAAGCGCCATCAATCCCAATTTTTTTATTTCCAAAAAAAATGCTATTATCATTTGTGCCACGAATAAACTGTGTCGGTGTATGCCCATGCACAACTGTAAAATCATGTGGATGGTCAAACCCTAAAAATTCATGACGAATCCATATTTTATCGAAATCAGGAGTGTCTTTCCAATCCTTTAATGATGGATCAATACCAGCATGAACAAAGAGATGATTTTCCGTTTCATAATAATATGGCAAGTTGGACAGAAATTCTAAATGATCGCTGTTGTTTTCTTTGATTTGTTCTTTAGCTGCCTGTAAATGTTCCCCTGTAGCATTAGCTGGGAAAAATTCTTCCCCCGCATAAGACTCCAACGTATCCATCCCTCCGTTGATCAAATAACGCCTCTCCTTATCTGGATTGTTACTGAATATACACTCCAGAAACATCTGGTCATGATTCCCCCGTAGTGCAACAGCTCCTTCTTCTACCAGTTTCATAATGTAAGCCACCGTACGCTTTGGCTCAGGCCCTCTATCGATATAGTCTCCAAGCAAAATAAGCTGATCTTCCTCTGGATGATAATTATTTAATTGTAATAGCTGCTCAAGCTCATCATAGCAGCCATGAACATCACTGATCGTAAGAATTCTTTTATTTGTCACGGTTATCACTCCTCCACAAATGTAGAATATTATTCGTGATTTAACCAATTCTACAAAAATAACACCTTTCATTAAGAACTGATTATTATAAAAACCCTTACTCTATTATACCCTTATTTAACGTTAGATAAATCTGCAGCAGATATGAATGCAATTCTTTGTCAGCACGTAAAGGTTTCTGTCTTCTTTAGATTTAACCTCCTCTTTGTCGAAAATAATTACTTTCTATCTTTATTAGGCGAGAGGACTCCCAACCTTAAGGCAGGCTAACATTGCAAAGTCTGCACTAGTACGTCCTGGGACTAGGGCTGGGGCTGCGATTACCAATGTTGTCAGGTTAATACGACCGCTGCGGAAAAACACTCCGCTAGTTAGCCTTATTGCAATCTACCAGTATCAAACATAATCTTAATGAAATTCACTAACCTGACAACATTGCTGCGATTACTCGCCCCATCAAAAAACCATTGTACGTCGGAATGTGCAGGGTGAAACCCGATGAGTAGGTAGGAGGTGAATAGTCTTTTGCATTTACAAACGTTTGTTCGCGAAATATAATGTCCTTGAAAGACGCTCTTTGAAAACTGAACATAGCAGGTTGTGGCAAGAATCGTTGCTTTGCCACGTAAAATGTTCAAGCCAAACATGTCAGCCATGGCACACAAACGTGTGAACCTCATATAGGCTGAAAAGTAGTCTCAGGAGGCAGGACCAATGGGATAGCGGGGTTGGGTGTTTTTAGCACACCAATGTGTCAACTCCACTGGTGGTTAATCGGTATCTTGAAAGTCGACACCCCAGAAACCCCCACTTCAAATTTCTTTAGAAATTAAGTGGTGGGAGTATTCATTCTTAAAGACTATCTATGTAACAATATGACTGAACTCGACCTGAATTATTTTTCTCAAACACTTTCCAACCTATTAAGATTCATTTATACTATTGAAAAAGGAGGTGAAAGCAATGGAACAAGAAACGATGCTAAAAGAAATATTGCATGCTTTAGATCTTCATTCCAAACAGATTGATAAAAGGTTTGGGCAAATTGATGAAAGGTTCGAGCAAATCGATAAAAGATTCGAACAGATTGATGAAAGGTTCGAACAAATCGATAAAAGATTTGAACAAGTTGATAAGCGATTCGAGCAAATGGATTCCAAGATGGACAACATGCGAACAGAATTAGAAGCCAGAATGGATAAAGGGTTCGAACACTTAGGCAAAAAAATAGACGGAGTTCGTGCAGATTTAACAGAAACACAAAGTACAACTGATTTTCTGTTAAGTAAAACAGCACAACATGAGAAAAAGCTCCGCTACTACCCTGACCCTCAATAATTCACTTCTCATAACCATATTCCAATGTTAAAAGTCCCCTGTTGTACTACCACCGTATAAAAACAGGGGACTTATTTATTTACTTTCTTAGCGAAATATTCATAATAACTAAATTTCTTCTTGTTGTTAATGACTATGTCCATGCCCCGCGTCAATATCATATTCTGCGTGGCATAGGATAGAATCTTTATGAGGGTGCGTATCGGTTTCTACCTGAATCGTAACGTGACCAATTTCCTTTTCTCGCAGCTCTTCTTCCACTGCACGAAGCAGCGCTTGACTTTCCTCCACCATCATGTTGCCATCTACAATAATATGACAAGAAAGTGCATTTTGTCCGCTGGTGATACTCCATACGTGTAAATCATGGATACCTCTAATGCCTTCAATACGCTCGATAGTCTTCACAACATCGTTCAGATCAACATTAAGCGGAGCTCCTTCCATCAAAATATGAACAGAGTCCTTCGTAACACGCCATCCGCTAATTAAAATCAGCACTGCGACCAACACACTTGCTGCTGTATCTGCCCATGTCCAGTGAAAGAAAATCATTAGAAGCGCCGCAGCAATCGCCCCGACAGAACCTAGTAAATCACCAAGAACATGCAAGAAAGCTGCGCGCATATTCAAATTGTCCTTCGTATCTCCACCGCGTAACATGGTAAAGGCTACAAGAATATTGACTACTAAACCAATTGAAGCAATAACTAGCATACCGGTGGACGCTACTTCCGGCGGGTCAACTAATCTTTGAAAAGCTTCATAAAAAATAAATAGTGAAACTGCAAGTAAGGTGACGCCATTCAAAATAGCTGCCAAAATTTCAAAGCGTTTATATCCATAGGTCTTAGCATGGTTCGCAGCTCTTTCTCCTAATATAAAAGCTATCAGAGCAATAAGTAAGGATATAGAATCACTTAACATGTGACCGGCATCGGCTAATAAAGCCAGACTATTTGTAAGAATCCCGCCTATTACTTCTACAATCATAAACACGGTAATAATAATAAAGCTGATGACTAAAGTTTTTTTATTGGCACCATGCGTATGATCATGATGATGTCCCGCTCCCATATGAAAACCTCCTTATTTAAAAATCAGATGGGCTACTAAGTAACTGTTAACTGTGGCTTGCATGGTCTATCATTTGTTTTAAAATCAGCATCACGTGTTCATCATCCGGTGAATAATAAAGCGTGGTACCTTCCCGGCGATACTTGACAAGTCGTAAATTCTTCAAGAAACGCAACTGGTGGGATACCGTCGATTGCCTAATGTCTAAAGCCTCTGCAATAGCATTTACAGAACATTCTTTTTTAAAAAGCAAATGAAGAATGCGGATTCTCGTCGGATCACCTAATGCTTTAAATGTTTGTGACACGATAAATAATGTTTCACTGTCCAGATCGACAGATGTATTATTTTCTATTTTATAATTCTCCAAGGTATAAATTCCCTCCTTCTCTTAAGTTTGGCTAACAATGTTATGATTTAATCTTATTTTCATTATATGAACATATTAACATATAAGCATATATATAACAAATATAACTATATACATATCTTTTCTCTTCAAAATAATATCCATTTAATCTGGGTAACCTATAGCTATCCAAATATAGAAAACGGAGGGATAAAGATGAATAAATTATTTATGATTCTTGTTTTCATCGGACTGCCACTATCCATCATAGGTTCTATCTTTCATTGGTCCGCCGTCATTATGTTTATAATTTATTGTTTGACAATCATTGCATTGGCCGGTTTTATTGGCAGAGCCACCGAAAGTTTAGCGATCGTCTTGGGACCAAGAGTTGGTGGTTTACTAAATGCAACTTTCGGAAATGCTGTTGAACTTATTATTTCTATCTTTGCATTAAAAGCCGGACTTATCGGTATCGTGCTAGCTTCGTTAACAGGCTCTGTATTAGGTAACTTACTACTTGTCGGTGGATTATCCTTTTTCGTAGGTGGTCTGAAATATAAAAGGCAGTCATTTAGTATTTACGATGCACGTCATAATGCGGGTATGTTAATTTTTGCTGTTATTGTTGCATTTGTTATTCCTGAAGTATTCACCCAAACACTGAATGATCGTAACACGATGATTGTTAGTGTCGGGATAGCTGTCATTTTAATTGTGTTATATTTAGCAGCATTATTATTTAAGTTTGTTACCCACCGTGGAGTTTATCAAACAGATAACGCACAAAATGAGTCCAAGCATAAGGAAGATCCGGAATGGGGAAAAGGAAAAGCAATTATTATCCTGGCACTTGCAACGGCTGCTGTTGCTTATGTTTCGGAACATTTGGTATCAACATTTGATATCGTTGGAGCAACATTTGGATGGTCGGAATTATTTATTGGAATCATTATTGTCGCAATTGTGGGAAACGCAGCAGAACACGCATCAGCGATCATTATGGCTTATAAAAATAAAATGGACGTCGCTGTTGAAATAGCCATCGGTTCTACCCTACAAATAACGATGTTTGTCCTGCCAATTCTTGTTTTATTATCTCTTTTCTTTTCAACATCGATGCCGTTAGTCTTTACATGGCCGGAACTTATTAGTATGGTAACAGCCGTTTTATTAATGATTACCATATCAAATGATGGGGATTCCAATTGGTTTGAAGGACTTACATTATTAGCTGCATATGTGATTATGGGAATTGGATTTTATTTTATTTAAGGTCAGTAATAGAAAATTCGCTTTTTAATAGCAACCGCATTTTTTTAGCCAGCGTCCCTTTATATAAGAACACTGGCTATTTTTATATAGAGAATAATTATTTTCAATCAATCCATTCTTTTAACGATGATGTATGGAATCTATATTGTAAATGGCGGAATATAACGCCCATCAATATCTGTAAATCCATACTCCTTCGCTAACTCTCCAGCTCTGAACACTTGCCCGTTTTTCCCCATTACATTCGGGTCATTGGCTAATGCTGTTATGCCCCGTCCGACATAGTATGGTGTCTCCGTTTGCTTTAAATCATCTGCTTCCGTCCAATGTTCTTCATCTGCACCATGGTATTTTAATACAAGCTCAGTCCTCATAAAACCGGGAGAAACGGCAAGAACAGCAATATTATCCTCTTTTAATTCCATAGAAAGCCCGTATACCATTCGCACCAACGCATTCTTAGCTAAATCATAATAAAACTGTCCAGTGTACTTACCATGATCCCAAAACGTCGTATGAACAATGAAAGCTTGTTTATTTTCTCGAAGCAAGGGAACAGCAAAGTGATTTACTGCCAGCTGAGCACGCACACCTGCTGTAAACATCGTATCCCAATTTTTCAGTGACAGCTCCCAAAAAGGTTTCCCTTCTACACCTAAATCATGTGCGCCCCACACATTATTTATCAAAATATCCAGCTTTCCCTGCTCTTTGCGTATTTGGGAAATAACAGCTTCTGTTTCTACATCATTGGTATGGTCACATTGTACTGCGATTCCTTTTCCACCGACAGCTTCTATTTCTAAAACAGTATCATTAACGGTCCCCGGCCAATTATTCGTAGATGCTCCTCGGACACTTCGACCTGTGACATATACGGTGGCACCAGCTTTTCCTAACTCTACAGCAATACCTCGCCCAGCACCTCTGCTACCGCCCGTAACAAGAGCTATTTTTCCATCCAGTGTTTTCATCAATTTCAACCCTTTCTTCATTAGATATTTTCATTATAAAGACTAATTCTTGACATCTATTGTCATATTATATTAAATATAAATAATTCATTGGAAAAAGGTGATATTTATGAGAGGCGATCGTTTGATATCGATACTTTTAATACTACAGGCTCAAGGGCAAATGACTGCTAAAGAGCTGGCTGAAAAACTGGAAGTCTCCGAACGGACAATTTATAGAGATATGGAAGTTTTAAGCGGATCCGGCATTCCTGTTTTTGCCGATCGCGGAAAAAATGGCGGCTGGTCATTAATCGATGGGTATCACACTGATTTAACCGGTTTAAAAGAATCCGAAATACGTGCTTTATTTGCTCCTGTATCTCCACAATTACTGGAGGATTTGGGATTAACTCGCACCTCTGAGGATGCCCGCAATAAGCTTATTGCTTCTCTCCCTGATGTTTATCGAAAAAGTGCGAAGGATATATGGAATCGTATTCATATTGACACCAGCTCATGGCGAGGTACAAAAGAAAGAATAGCCTCCTTTGAAATGCTAAAAAATGCGATATGGGAAGATGTCAAACTGGAAATTATTTACCAGCGCGCAGATGGACAAATAAATAACTATATTGTACAACCACTCGGGTTGGTTGCTAAAGGAAGCAGCTGGTATTTTATAGCCGCTAAAGAAAGTGGGGATATTCGAAATTACCGCGCCTCACGGATCCAATCTGCCACTCCCTTAAAGGAAACATTTGAAAGACACGATAGCTTTGACATTGCAACGTATTGGAAATCATCTAAAAAAGCTTTTATCAATACATTGCCATCCTATGAAGTTTGGGTGAAAGTCTCTGAGGAAATTTTCCCGAGACTATCCTTTTCAAATTATTTTGTACGAATAATGGAAACCAAGTCTAACATTGAAAAAGGTTGGAGACCTGTTAAATTAACTTTTGATACGAAAGAAGAAGCAAAGAGATATATTCTCGGATTCACAGATCAAATGAAAATAATTGAACCAAAAGAACTCCATTTGGAAATTTTTAAAATGGCTAAGGAAGCTGTTGCTCATTATAAACCATAGTATGAGGTTATTTAATCTTCTTAAAATAGTAACAGAAGATATCATTCAGATAAAAGCATCACCGTTTGTTTCATTGAAAATAAACGGTGATGCTTTTATCAAAAATGTTTTAAGAGAACAGCTTTAAACCAACAGCTGCACCTAATACCATCGCGATAAATACAATTCTCTTCCATTCTTTTGGTTCGTTATAAAAAACCATCCCAGCGATTGCGCCTCCAGAAGCACCAATACCTGTCCAAACAGCATAAGCAGTTCCCATAGGTAAGGTTTCCATTGCATATGCCAAGAAATAAAAGCTGGCTCCAAAACCAAGAACTAACAGGGCTAATGCCTGCCAGCTACGATCTTTGTGTAATTTATTTATCATGGTAACACCAAATACTTCAAACAAACCTGCTATAACTAATGAAGTCCAAGCCATCACGATTCAGCCCCTTCTTTAACATTATCTTTTGTTACTAATTTCAAACCAATGACCCCCGTCAATAAAATGGCAATTAAAAGGATTTTTACTAACTGAAACGGCTCACCGAAGAATACAATATCTGCAAAAGTTGTTCCTGTAGTGCCCAGCCCAACAAAAACGGCATAAACCGTTCCAACAGGGAGCTTTTTCCCTGCCATAATCATTAAATAGAAGCTAACAATGATTGCGATTACTGTCCCAGTCCAAGTCCAAAAATCATAAGCATGTTTTAAACCAATTACCCAAAACACTTCAATCACTGCAGCAATAATCACTTGTAACCAATTCATATTCATTCCACTCGAACCTCCAATTTAAATGATGAGAAAACAAAAAAGAGACAAAAACCCGAGAGATAACTGTTAAACAGTTCTCCCGGGCTTTTGTCCCTCCGTGGCACAGCTAAGCTGCGAGTTTTCTCTCGGTCCAGACCAACTATTTGTTGCGGAACCCTAGAAAACATTCAACTTATTTATTTAGTTTATATTATACATATGTTTGGGAGATAGTCAAATCAATAAATAATCATTTTGTTATACATTATAATTTTTTTGTTGCGGAAAAAAGAAAACTTTTCAGTTCAAATAAATAATTGTCTACCCTACTCAAACATTCTTTCTATCATCAAGTGCCGGAATGGTAGGGCTTGTTAATGCTCCTACATCGATTTCTATTCCAAAAACCCCATGATAGTCTGTTCCCCCGGTCATTAAAAGGTTATATTGATCGGCTAGTTCTTTTACTCGCCATCGATCTGCTTCTTTATGATCAGGGTGCTCTAACTCAATCCCCCCTAAACCTATTTCAGCCAAATCCGGAATAATATCATAAGAATCCAATTGGCCTGGATGAGCAATAACTGCGATACCGCCATCTGAAACAATTGCTTTGACTGCATCAAAAGCATCGACATATTCGATATCCTTTTTTGCAACTCCCTCCCCTTTAAATAATGATCGATATATTTGTTGATAGTCATTTGAATTATACGGTTTATTTGTGATATGACGCATGATATGTTGCTTATAAATAGTGTTCGATGGACTGGCAATTTCCATGATTTTATCTCGTTCAAGACGATAATCCAAGGAATTAATTTGATCAATTTGCCATAACGAGTTCTCATGTCTCCGTTTTAATAATACATCACATATTTCCTTAATATGAGGTGCATCAGTGCGATAATGATAACCTAAAATGTGCACCTTTCGACCACGTTTATAATCATAAGCGGAAATTTCAATTCCTGGAATAACATGAATACCATATAATGTAGCTACTTTTTTAATTTCTTGCCACCCAATAACTGTATCATGATCTACAATACTCATATGTGTGATATTCGCTTTTTTTGCTTGTTTCATCAATGCTTCAATAGAGTCTGAACCATCAGAATAATGACTATGTACATGTAAATCAGCCTTCATGCAACACACCATCTGACGCCACTGACACTTTATTGGATTTCATCTCAAATACTTTATCGCATAACCCTTCCATAAATTCAATATCATGGAAGATACCAATTAATGTTGTTCCTTGGTGCTTTAATTTTTCAATCATTTCACGAACTTTTATTTTTGATTTTTGGTCCAAACTTGCTGTCGGCTCATCAAGCAGTAATAACCTTGGCTTTTTCACTGTAGCTATTGCTATATTCAGCCGTAATTTCTCACCGCCAGAAAATGTTTTCGGATAGCTATCCCATAACTCTGCATCCATTTCAAAGTGTGTTAGTACCTTTTCAGCTTCTACCTGAGCATTTTCTTTAATTTCACCCATTTCTAACAATGCATTTTGCACTAGCTCCCGGCAAGTTGTTCTCGGCATAACATTTAAAAACTGTGATACATAACCAATCTCATTCTTACGCAAGAAAATTATTTCACGCTCTGTTGCTCGAGCTAAATCTATTTTGCCAAACTGTTTCGAATTGTATAAAATCTCACCTCTATCCGGCAGATAAGTCCGATAAATACTTTTTAAAATAGTGGACTTGCCACTCCCACTCTTCCCTATAATTCCAATAAATTCACCAGTATGAAGTGTAAATTGAACTTGACCAACAGCTGGAATCCTTTTATTCAAATGGTGAATCGTAAAAGCTTTTCCAAATCCATTAACCTCTAATATTGTCATGCCACGACCTCCTTTTAACTCATACGATAATTCGTCGTTGTCATCAACTCTCCATTTACCATTGTATTCGTAAGCATTGGGTAACCATCCTGCATACGTTTGATGACAAGCAGGTCTGCTTTTTTTCCTTGTTTAATGGAACCAATCTCATTGTCCATCGCGACAGCCTGAGCCGGATTTAAAGTCACCATCATAAACATTTGATGTAAATCCTCTCCCCTGTCATGTAGTTGAAAAATAGCATGAAGCAATGCTGCTGGATAATAATCACTGCATAAAATATCTGCACACCGACACTCAATCGCTTCTTTCGCAGATAGATTGCCAGAGTGAGAACCGCCTAATAGTATATTTGGAGCGCCTACAATGGTTTGAAGACCGTGTTTCTTTGCTTCTCTTGCAATTTCAAGCGTAATTGGAAATTCACTGATAGTCGTTCCATAGGCTTTTACCAGATCCAGCTTTTGGACATTGTCGTCATCATGAGAAGCAATTGCTATACCTTTCTTTTGTGCTAATGCTGCAACTTCTGTTATTTTCTCCATTGTTAACAATTCGGTGCTTTTTCGCTCTGCAATTAATACACTCACCTCTTCATCAGAAAGATTACGATGGACCTTCGTATTCTCCCGATAAATTTCTAAATTACGATATTGTCCTTGACCAGGTGTATGATCCATAAATGACAATAAATGAACTTTATCATCATGAATGTTTTCTACTAGCTGATTAATACCTTCTATATTATCCAACTCAAATCGTGCATGTAATCGATGACGAATCATGTGCAATTGATTTTGTGACCGATGGATCGTATCTACCATTTGCTGCATGTTTTCAGGGTGGCGAATTTGTTTATGTGTCATCATCTCTTTACGATAAAATGAAAGCGAATGAAACATTGTAGTGATACCATGGCTGATTAAAATCTTCTCTGCCTCTCTTAAACTGAGTTGGAAATCCATTACACTCGATGGTCTGGGAGATACTACAGTCTCAATATAATCTGAATGAATATCAATAAATCCAGGCGAAATATATCCCCCATCAGCATCGATAGATTCCGCTTCTTTAAAATGGCTTACTTTTTCTTCAGGAATAATTGAGTGAATAAGATCATCTTTTATGACCACGGCATGATTCTCTAGTATGGTACTTTCCGTTACTACCTTTCCATTATGAATAATGTACAATGATTTCGGCCTCCTATAATAATGAATAAACTAGTTGCTGCGTATACTCATGTTGCGGATCTTCCAATATTTGATCGGTTAGACCGTTCTCAATAATCCCTCCATTTAACATAACAATGGAACGATCTGCCAGCATACGTATTACTGCAAGATCGTGTGAAACAACGACCATACTGATATGCAGTTCACGCTGTATTTGTTTAATTAAATCCAATACACTAGCTTGAACAGATAAATCCAAACCGGTCGTCACTTCATCTAAAAATAAAATAGGCGGATTATTGGAAAGTGCTTTAGCAATCTGAACACGTTGTTGCATACCACCAGAAAAATTTTGCGGTTCTTCTTTCATTCTCCTTAAAGGAATATATACATTTTCCAGCAATTCTTCACTGCGCTTTTGGATATTATGCACATTACGATTTCCTGCTGCAATCATTTTTTCAGCAATATTACCAATAGAAGAGAATTTCATTTTCAGCCCTTGTACCGGATTTTGATAAACCATCCCATAAATATAGTTACGAATATATCTCTTTTGTTGCGAAGAAAGAGTCAATACGTTTTGACCAGCTAATTCCGATTGATTTATATACACTTCTCCAGAACTCATTTCACTATCAAAATATAGCCCTTGAAGCATGGTTGACTTCCCACTTCCACTCTCTCCTACGATTCCCAGCACTTCTCCAGGGTACAAATCAAAAGAGACATCTCTTACTGCATGCACCGTTCCACAAACCGTACAATAATTCTTCTCAAGATAAGGACTTTCTTTATCTAGGCAGTAAGGACACCCTGCACCAAATCGCTTTTGCAAATGTTTCACTTGTAATATAGGTTTTTCATACATATTCACTCCCCACCTTTTCCTTCTCCTTACTATCCAACTGTTCTATACAATAACTCGTATCATTACATCGATAGCTCCTCTCCCCTGTATCTGGATCAATTATTTCATCTAAAAATACATCCGTTGATCCGCAAAGCTCACATGCTTTGCCTGCAAAGGATTCAACTGTAAAAGGATAATCATCGAATGCTAGTGATTCGACATCTGTATAAGGAGGAACAGCAAAAATTTTCTTTTCTCTGCCGGCTCCTAGTAAAATTAATGCTTTGGATTGATGCATTTTCGGATTATCGAATCTCGGTATAGGACTGGGAGTCATTACATACCTGCCATTTACGTAAACTGGATGAGATGCTCCAGTAGATATCCGGCCATATTTTATAATTTGTTCAAATAGGATGAGCCAAGCACCACTATAATCATCTTCAGCATGCATTCTTTTCGTCATGTATTCCCTAGCATCTACTTTTCGTAGAGGTTCTGGATTTGGTACTTGTAATACGAGAATTTGATCTTCTCTTAATTCTTTTTCAGGAATTCGATGACGCGATTGAATAATATCCGCCTCTTCTGTCTTTTCCGTAACAGAAACATTTGTTGTATGTTTCACTAACTTCTTAATACTGACGGCATTTACAGATTCGTCTGCGCCTTGGTCAATAACTTTTAGTACATCACTTCTTCCAATGAGAGAAAACGTTAGTTGAAGACCTCCTGTTCCCCACCCTCTTGCTATCGGCATTTCTCTAGATGCAAATGGAACCTGGTAACCAGGTATTGCTACAGCTTTTAATGTTGCTCTCCTTATTTCTTTTTTGGATTCTTCATCAAAAAAGGCAAAATGTGGCTCAATCATCATTTGTTTTCCCTCCATTCTTCACCTGTCGCGCACTATCTAATTTAGATTGAAAAGTAACATAATGCGGCAGCTTCAAGTGAGAAATAAAACCAGTTGATTCAACAGAATCAACATGTAACAGCACAAATTCTTCATCATGTGTTGGAAATTCACCATGTGGATTCTCTAAACATTGATCCAGTATACTCATTGCAATTGCTTTCGTTTCATTTTGACCAAAGCTGATCCCATAACCAATTTCAAATTCTAATTCTTCTTTTTGATTATCTTTCTTCACAGATACTGGTACAAAAGACTCCACTTCCGTTAATTTGACATCACCAATATAAAATAAATCATCTGGTTCACTTTCTTCCTCGTAAGGATGCTTAATATGAATCGGGACCAAGCCTACTCTTACTTCACCAATTGTTGGATGGACCTGCCCATAACCACGTAAAGAGGCATAGCCTAAGGAAGTAACTGCACCAGTCTGCCCTCTCGTTAAAGCTTGCATTCTTTCACTTCTTTCAGTTGGAAATTGAATACTTTCTTTCGTAATATCCTTTGGCGGGGTATTATCTAATGAATATGTTTCAAACAACCCTTCCGCACGTAGATAATCAACAACCTTTGGAAAAAACTGAAGATCCTGACTCGAATTTGACGCATTCATTTGTTCACGATATTTCCGTTTCCAATCTCGATTAGCTTCTTTGTTTTCATTTACTAAATTAAAATCCAGTAAACGATGTGTGTAATCATTGGTAGAACCTAGTAATTGTCCTCCTGGAATATCCTTAAAACTGGCGGAAACTCTTCTTTCAACAAACATATCCTCTGTATCAACAACTTCACTATAATAATGGCGCGGAAGGGTAGAACGATGAGCCCGTAATAAGAAAACAGCCTCCTCCATATTCCCTCCTGCCTGCTTGATAGCAAGCGCTGCTAAAAAAGGAGAATATAAACTTGCTTCGGACATAATCTGATCTATTAATGGGTTCATTGTTGCTAAAATAGTTTTAATTTCAACTACTTCTTCTCCTTTAAAACGATCATATTTCAACCTTTCCAAAGATGCTTCAATAGCTTCTGTACCACCTTTTACAGCAACATATCCCATTAAATCACCTCCATCATTGTTACGGATGTTGTTCTAGGTATACAGGCAATCTGATTAGAGAAATCAGCTAATATGACATCAATACCTAATGGATATTCCTTTACTCTCTCGTTCCTTCTCTTCCAAAACTCTCCATCGCTTCCTGTCTGTAATGGTTGCACGCCATTTATTCCTGGACCACTTAAGGAAAGGGCAGGACTATTAGATAAATGAACACTCTCCATAATCCATGTTGCTGATTGCTGTGGATCAAGAAGGCTACCAATCTTACATTCTCTTAAAACTTGCTCTACATGGTATTCTGGTGTATCTTGCAATAATAAAATAAAATCTGCTTTATCCATGGGTGCTGTTTGTGACATCGTATAAGAAGAAATGATTTCTGTTAGCCTTGCTTTATCCTCTTCATTTGCCACCACATGAAATGTCACTTCCGCATCTAATAAAGTTAATGTACATAAAAAGAAGGCATTATTACATGGTAATTCTTCATCCATTTTCTCTGTAATGTTATTCAGCTGTGAAATGTTTCCCGGTCTGGACATACTGTGCAAAACTTTCCGATAAACCTGCTGTAGATCATGAATTTGGTCGATAATCATTCCTATCACCCCAAGCAACTATATTAAACTTCCATCGTTTCAAAATTAACTTTCGTTTTTAAAATATCAACCTGCTCTTTTACTTTTTGTTGATTGTTTCTCTCTGCTGCTGCTTTCAATTTTTCTTTCCATGCGACTGTTTCTGGCAGATCCGCTCGGTATGCTGCATCAATAATTGCTAAGTGCTTAGCAAGCTCCTCCTCCATCCCGATGACAATTCCTAAACCTATCGTTCTATTGATTTCTACTTTTGCTTCGGTTACTAACACTTCCCCAAGATAAAATAAAGACTTTTTAGCTGTTTCTCTCATTTTAATCATTGTCAATCCATAATGAGGTGCTTTAATTTCGAGATATTTGTAATTTCCCGTAACTATCTCCGCTAACTCTTTCGCTAAAGTACCACCTTCTTGGATCAATATTTCCGTTCGTTGTTTTCTTTTCATCTCCTTGAATCCTCCTTACGCATTCAGCATATCTTGTTACCAAGCTACTGTCCTTACTATTATTATTAAGATTTTGTAAATGACTTTATATCAAGGTTCTCTACTAATATGATATTTAAATTTATTACTTCGATACAGAACTTTTGTATGCTCTAAGACATTGTCAGAATAAAGATCAAAACAATCGCTTTCTATCACAATCAATGGTTCCATACTTTTACTGGAAAGCAATTCTTGCTCTAACAATGTTGGAAAAGTGACACTAAGCAGGCTATTACGATTGATAAGCTCCGTGTAGTTAAATTTTCTATAATAAGAATACATCGATTGAATGGTCGAACCGTCCTGTCCAATATTTGAAAACAAACGTTGATTAACATAAGAGGTATGAATAGCAATCGGTTCCTCCTGAATTAATCGTAATCTGCTAATTTTATAGACAATATCTTCTAGGGTTGCCCCTAAACGCTCATAAATTAATTTATTAAATTCAATCCGTTCACAGCCTAGATTCTTGGTAACCAGCTGATAACCTAACTGATTCATTTTATCAGTAAAGCTTGTTCTTCCGTTTAAATTTAATTCCACTTGAAAGGATTCATTTTTCACATATCTGCCAATACCTCTCTGGGAATAAATAAAACCACGTTCTTCTAGTTTAGCCAAGGTCCGGCGAACCGTAGTCCTCGGAACATTATATCGATCCGCCAACACATTTTCAGAAGGCAATTTCTCTCCAACCTTAAACTTCTTAGCAATAATTCTTTGCATAAGGTCATCCGTTATTTTCATTTCAATATCTGCTGACACTAACCATTACCTCCTGTTTTTTCTTCTTTCTCCCTATTTAAAATTTGAAACCTTTCTTTTTAGACTATTCTCTTTTTCACATTTTACACTCTAAGCTTTAACCGGTTACTGATCATCTCAACAGAAAAAATCATGATAAATATCAACATCGTGATAAACAAAGCACTATTAAAATCATACGATCGCATCGCACGTGTTAATTCCCAGCCAATCCCCCCAGCACCTACTAAACCAAGAATAGTAGATTCACCAATATCTATCTCTAAACGTAAAATCGTCCAGGATAACAGTGCCGTAAAGACAGTTGGAATAACTCCTTGCATAATAATTTGAATCCAGTTAGCGCCAGATGCCTTTAACGCTTCTATTTTCCCATCGTCCATTTCCTCAACGGATTGAGCAAATACTTTAATCAACATGCCTAGACTATGCACAGCAATAGCCAGAACTCCTGGCAATGGCCCTAACCCTACTGCAACAATAAAAATCAATGCCCAAATAATTGTTGGAATGACTCGCATCAAGGTTGCAAACCCTTTTACTACCCTTGGAACCAATTTATTATTATTTAAATTTTCAGCTGCCAGAAAAGCTAGCGCTAAAGAAATAACAACTGCAATGACTGTTCCTAAAATAGCAACTTGTAGAGATTCAATGGCAGCTGGTATTATATATTGCCATTCACTAAAATCAGGCGGAAACATCCTACCTAGCATAATAAAAAACTCTACAGTGCCTACCCATAGATTGCTATAATCTATGTTCAATTGATAAAGGCTGATTGCAAAAAGGAATACACTACATATGACACTAACTTTTAAAAAGGTATCTCTTTTCGGTTTTATTATCTTATCCTCTTTTTCACCTGGCATCATAGGATAAATATTATGCTTGTCTTGTTCCGATTGCTGACTCATATAATTCGCTCCCTTATCTTACTTGTTAAAAATTCAGTAGATAGAATCAATATCAGCACCAAAACAATCGCCATACTCACTTCCTTATATTGAAAAAGCTTGATTCCTCTCTGGATAGCAAAGCCGATTCCACCACCGCCGACCATTCCAATAATGGTTGAAGCACGAATATTTAGCTCTAAGTTATAAAGTGACCACGCTATAAATCCTGGAAAGAATTGCGGGAACACTCCTTGAGCTAATATTTGAAAATAATTTGAACCTGTTGCATGAAGAGCTTCCATTTTTCCGGTATCGATTTCTTCTAAACTATCAGCGAATACCCTCGTTAAAAATCCGACAGAACCTAGAATTAATGATAACGTTCCAACCGTTACACCAATACCATAGGAGGCTACTAAGATTAATGCCCAAATTAAACCAGGTATATTTCGGATAATCGAAGTGAATGCTCTTACCCCTACTTGGATCACAGGATGTGGTGAAGTAGTACTTGCAGCAAGAAAAGATAAAACTAGTGCAATTCCTGCTCCTATGACCATTCCAACAAACCCCATATAAAAAGTTTCCAGAATAGCTGCTAATAAACTAGTAGATGCTGTTATATCAGGTGGCAGCAGATCAAGAAATATAAAGTTACTAATTAACCCAACACCAGAAAAAACTTCATAAAAGGAAAAGTTTGTTCCAATAGCTGACCACACTGTCAATACACAAATAAAAACGAAAATGACAATAGTTTGTAGACGTTTTGTCCTTCTTATATGCTTTATTTTCCCCATGATGGATCACCTTTCCTTATTGAGCATTTACTAATGGCGGCTTTCTCGTATTATAAATTTCATCAATTACCTTATCAGTCAATTGTGAAGGATGACCATCAAAAATAACCTGACCATGCTGCATTCCAATAATTCTCGTAGCATATTTCAAAGCCACATCAACTTGATGCAAATTAACAATTGCTGTCAGCTGGTCTTCTTGACAAATGTTATAAAAATGATCCATTATATTTTTAGATGAAGCAGGATCGAGGCTAGCTATCGGTTCGTCAGCTAAAATAAGTCGTGGTTTTTGTGCCAAAGCCCGCGAAATACCAACACGCTGCATCTGTCCACCACTGAGCTCATCAGCACGTTTATATTTTTGTTGGTTTAAACCAATCCTATCTAAAATCATTTCTGCCTCTGCGATATCTTTTTTACTAAAAATACCAAGTGATCCTTTGATGGTTCCTGTATAGCCCAGACGTCCATGTAATACATTATTAAGTACACTTAAACGATCAATTAAATTAAAATTTTGAAATACCATACCAATCTCTCTGCGTATCTGCTTTATATGTCTCGGTTTTGATTTATTGATTTTTTCTCCTTTAAAGATGACATTCCCTTTAGAAAGTTCAACTAGACGATTAATACAACGAAGCAATGTACTCTTTCCTGCTCCACTTGAACCAATTACTACAACGAATTCACCAGGATATACATTAAAATTGACGTTACTTAAAGCGACTGTTCCATCAGAATATACCTTTGTTACATCTTCTATTTTTAATATTGGATTCATCGGTTAAACGCTCCTTTTTAATACATTTATTGACTTAATAAATCTTCCGGGCTCATATTTAATAGTTCAGCAGTATCACGAATAATTTCATAATTACTATCATCAACAGGTACATAACGTGCTTCTGCATCTCCAGCTTTCTCAAAAAATTCTTCATTATCATAGTTGTATACAAATTCTTGTATTTCTTCGACTAAACTTTCTGGTAAATCTGACCTGTAACTAAGCGGGCTATCCGGAATTGGTTCAGACTCAGCAATGATTCGAAAGTCAGATTCCGAGACCATTCCACCTTCAATTGCCCGCTCTACACAACTTGAACATACTCCAGCAGCATCTACATCTCCGGCAGCAATCGCCATAATAGAATTATCATGACTTCCCGAGAAAGATACATTAGAAAAATAACTTTCCACTTCATCATTTGTTATCCCTAACTCATCAATAAAGATTCCCCTCGGAAATAAGTGACCAGAAGTAGAGGCAGGGTCAGCAAATAATATATTTTTCCCTTCTAACTCTTCCAGACTTTGTATTTCTGATTCGTCTGGTACGACAATCCAACTGTTATAGGTAGCTTCTTCTTCACTTGCAGCACGTACTGCAAACGGAACTGCATTACTTCTTTCTTGTGCGATAATATAAGAAAATGGTCCAAAACTTGCTAAATCTAAGTTTTTTGTACGCATTGCTTCAATGACGGCGTTGTAATCTTCTCCTTCATACAACTCCACTTCTATTCCTAATGCTTCTGACAAATCTTCGACAAAAATGTTTTGTGCACGTGTAAGCTCTTCTTCTTCTCCTGGCAATACACCATAACTTATCTTCTTTGGCCAGCCTCTCTCATCAACTTCATCTGCACTACTTGCTTCATTTCCACAAGCCGATAAAACCGAAATTACACTAATTAATACCAACACCCATAAACTTCTTGTAGCTTTTGCCCAAGCTCTGTTCATTTCCAACTCCTCCTTATATTTCTTTTATCGCACAATTCCAATGTAACTTGGTACCATGAAAAATATGTTAATAATAGTTTAAGTTTTGTAAAGAAAAGGATGGGTAATGTAAATATATCTAGTTTAAAACAAGGATTGAATATATAAAAAAAGCATCTCTGAAGCCAGCTTTTGACTTAAAAATGCATTATTAACTCATTCAAATATAGTAAAATGAATTTCATCACTAGAAGCTCTTGTGCTCCAAACGTTTTAAAGCATAAAAAAGAAGCACTCTCTGAATCTTGTATAATAGTAGTTAACTACAAAACTATTAAAAGATTGTAGGAGTACTTCTCATGACTGCTATACGACAATAAAGTTTATCTTTTGTCCAAGAACTTTACGATATAGAGTCTATCCAATTAAAAAGAGCAATTATAAAACGAAACCTCATTCAGTGGGAGTTTTTCGACGCACAACTCTTTACGATGGGGCGAGTAATCGCAGCAATGTTGTCAGGTTAATGAACTTTCTTAAATTTAATACAGATAGCAAAAAATCTATCTAGCGACGGTTTTGATGGGACGAGTAATCGCAGTCCCAGAGGAAAAACACGGAGACTCCTGTGGGAAAGCGCAAATGTCTTCGGTGGGGCGAGTAATCGCAGTCCCAGTGGGAAGACCCCGCAGAAAAAAAGCGAACTTCTTTTTTCGAGGAGGCTGAGCTCAAGCCCGCGGAAAGCGTAGTGTTTTTCCGTAGCGGTCGATTAACCTAACAACATTGGTAAACGCAGTCCCAACCCCAGGACGTCGCGAACTTAGTCTGCTCCCTTCATTCTCCCACTGAATTAGCCTTAGTGATTCAGGGAGGTAGCGCACGTTATCTCCCGCCTAAATTAATTTATTTTCGCTCTTTATTTTGAGGCCGGAGTTTTACGGGCGGTTCTCCGTGATAAAACTGACTCAGTTGTAAATTATTTATTGTACTTCATAAATGTTTCATTTCATACTAGTATATAATTCCTTAATGCGTATGCTACACCATTATCATTATAGTTTTTCGTAACAAAAGATGCATATTCCATAACTTCTTGTTCCGCGTTTTTCATAGCAATTCCTTTCCCTGCTGCTTTAAACATCGAAATATCATTCAGATTATCTCCAATAGCAAATGTATTCTCCAATGGAACACGAAAATATTCCGCAATAAACTTTAATGCATTTCCTTTACTAACCTGTCCATGCGCAATTTCAAGCTTTTCTCTTCCTGCCGAAGTCATTGATATATTTCCTAATTTCGCTAACTCTGTGTAAAGTTTTTCTAATTTTTTACGATTAAATGATAAAACAAATACTTTATACGGGCTCATTATAGAAAAATCAATTGTATGAAAGTTGGGTACATTTACAAGTCCTTGTTGCGTATACTGTTCATCGGTTTTGCGTAAATAAAGATCTTTAGTAAAATCCTGTTCAAATTGGGCAATTTCTTGATAAAGCAGTTTCTTTTTTTCTTCCATGATGTATACGCCTTGATTCGTATAAATTTTGTAAAACATATTATTTTTTTCAATCGTATTTATTATTTTTTTAAGAACTGTTGAAGGTAAAATAAATTGTTGAAGTATGTTTCCAGTATAAAATGTCGTTGCCCCATTCCCGGCTATAAATGGACATTTAATTTTCTCCTGCTTTAAAACATATTGCATATCATGAAGTGATCGACCTGACGAAATTACAATTATATTATTTTTTTCTTGAGCTTCATAAATTGCTTTTTTATTTTCTAGGCTTATGGTATCGTCATCCGATAATAGAGTGCCATCCATATCAATAGAGATTAAGTTCATATCATCCTTCCTTTCTATTTAATATGGTTGAATATTAAATTTGTCTCGATGAAGATTACTTTGCTACTCAATCAATAAATGTTGTCCATGGAGATGTTGAATCCTTCATCATCTTTTCTCACTTTATTTAAATCAAGCCAGCTTTTGAAGCCATTCATATTATGACCTTTTCCATCCTCTGCAAGCGATTTGATCCATATGTCAATATGTCAGCGAAGTCCATATTCTTTTAACCCTGCTTTACATCCTAAAAGGGTGAGAGGCTCACCCTTTTAAAATTATTTAGTAAATTAGTTTTCTTCTTGTTCTGTTTCATATTGCTTGTTTCTTTTTTTCATTTGTCTGTAATACCATACAAACAAAAGTATATATCCTGCTATTGCACCTAGAGCCGCCGCGATGGAAGTGAGATTAAAGCCTGCACTTGCTTTCCCTACTAAAATACCTATGAATTTTTCAATCGGTCCTTCCAAGGTAGAATGCGTGATGAGAGAGCCGCCCTCTACACCTGCTGGCGTTGCCCCTACTGAGGAAGCTATCTCAGTAACAAATGGTGCTATAGCACTTCCAGACCACAGAAATACAGGTACCATAATTGTCCCAATCAATATCATTCGTAAAATTTTCCCTCGGCATACTACTAATAAAGCCGGAGTTAAACCGATTGCAATAATACCACCCAAAGGAAGAATACCGTTGCCAGGTAAAACTAATGCGATAAAAAGCATAATTGGAGCGATTACATTTGCAGCTGCCCACATTTCAGGACGCGCTGCTAAAAACGGCCAATCAATTCCAATATTGAAAGTTCTGCCTTTCAATCTTTTACTCATAAAGTCCGTGATCCCCTTTGAAATCGGTTCCATTGCTGAAATAAACCATGTCCCGACAATAGAAAAGAGCTCAAGTGACACACCACCAATAAACGCAAGCGTGAATACTGTTGCTATCGGTTGTTGACCTAACAATCCAACGAATGCGCCTAAATAAATACCAATTGCAAACTTACTTCCCCAAAATCCGATTTTTTCATTTAACCAAGCCGCATCAAAATCATATTTATCGAGAAAAGGAAGAAATTTATCAAATAACTTATCGAAAACCATAATTAATGGATTAAGCATAAAGTTCAAGTGAGTTGTTGTTGTCGGATTTGATGCAGGCATTTCTAATAAATCATTAAACGTCGGTTTCATCAGATCTGCGTTAATAAATTTCATAACTCCTAGAACGATGACTAGTAACGTTGCCACCAATAGATTATTGGAATAATATATAACCAGTAACCCTATAATGGAAAGATGCCAGAAATTAAATATATCTACATCTAACGTATTTGTTTTATTCATTCCAAGTAAGACCAAATTGACGATGACGAGAATTAGCAAGAAAAATAATGTATATGCTGATCCCCAAGTTATCGTAGCTAGTGGTGCCCAACCAACATCTGTAATGGTTAACTCAATACCTGTTGACTTAACAAAATCTTGTAACGCAGGTGCAAAATTTCCTGTTAGAATATCAATGACTGCCCCTATACCAGTTAGAGCAATCGCTAATTTCAGACCACCTTCAAGTGCTTTACTAATTTTGACCCTCATTAATATTGCCAATAAAGACAACAGAATGAACATCATTGGAGCTGCTCCTAAATCTATGATGGGCTGGAAAATAGCGTTTGCAAATTCTATTACAGCATCTAACATAAAAGATCACTTCCCTTTGTAGGTTTCTATGAATCTATTTATTCATACTTTTGATAGCGCTTTCTATTTCATCAAAAACAGGGTCTGCCATAGCCGGTATACGATAAAGAATTGGTCCTGCCTCAATCATAGGTAATTTAACTTCAAAACTAAATTTCGTCTTCGAAATAGGTGCAAATATGTCATATTGATTCATCATATCTTCATTAATATCTTTCACCACAACTGCATCAACATGTACATTATACCCGCGTTTTTTCATTTCCTCTTCAATTGCTGATTTAATTTGATGGCTTGAATTAATACCTGCTCCACATGCTGCTAGAATTTTAATCATTTTAAGCACTCCCTTAATTTTTAATCATTTGTTTAGTTAAAAATTGATAAATGTCATCATTCGTTTTAAGTGTTTCTAAGTGTTTTATATTTTCAGGCACAGTTAAGAATCCCATTAATTCTGAAAGAACGTTTGTCTGATTTGATTTTTCATTATTAATAATAAAAAACAGGTACTTCACTGCAATTTTCTGTTCTGGAACAATCATGTTATAAAACATGATAGGCTTGTTTAACTTGACAAACACAATATTTTTACTCCTACAATATTCTATTTCTGTATGAGGTATTGCCACATTAGAAATATCATCAGCTACAGGACTTAAATCCAGTCCTGTAGGATGTTCACATTCGCGTTCAATGAGACCCTCTATAAAATCAGCATGAACAATCTCTTTCTCATATAGAATTTTCCCAATACGATTAAATACCTCTTCCTGATCCTGTGCATCTTCTATAAAAATTAGCTCTCTATCAAATAATGATTTAATTGAATCCAAGTAAATTCCTCCTTTTACTCAGCTTAAATCTATATTTTAATTACTAATAACCACTATCGTTCCATTTCTCCACAAATTCATCAAAGTAATGCTCATCACCAATTAAATCCTCATTCATTGGAATCGATTCGATTTTTTCAATGATTTCTTTACTCTCTTTTGTTTCTTCATATTCGGTCTCTAAGAAGGTATCAATTGCTTGTTCAATTACTCCTAATCCTGCAATGCGCCCTCCTATTGCCAAAATATTTGCATTCAAATGTTTTTTAGCATATCTGGCTGTTTCGATATCTCTCACTAATGCAGCTCTGATACCTTTTACTTTATTAGCGCTTACCGAAATTCCAACTCCGGTACCACAAACAACAATTCCTAAATCTGCTTCACCAAAGGAAATTTTCTCGGCTGTTTTTTTACCGTAAATAGGATAATGTGTGCGTTCTTTATCGTATGTGCCATTGTCAATGACTTCGTGTCCTTTTTCCGTTATATAATTGACTAAATGATCTTTGATTTCTGTAACAATGTGATCACAACCAATTGAAATTTTCATTATTATCACTCCCTAGCACATTTTATTTACCATATCTACTCTAATTTGATGGCGTCCACCATCATAATCTGCACTAACAAAAGCCTCACATATTTTTTCTGCCAACTTTCTTCCAACAATTCCGGATCCAAGCGTTATAATTGATGAATTATTATGGTGTACCGTCATTTCAGCAGAATGCTCATCAGCAACATTTGCGCAAATAATGCCTTTATATTTATTGACAACGATAGATGAACCTACACCGTATTCATCGATAATAATTCCACGATCTGCTTCCTTATTTAAAATTGATTGTGAAACGTTGGTTGCTCCGTCAAAAAAATCTAACTCCTTATCTTGGGTTACATCTGTCACATCATAACCCAAGCTTTCTAAATGGGTTTTCAAGTGATTTTTTAAAACAGTTCCCTTTACATCACTACCTATAGAAACTCTCATGAAAGGATCTCCTCCATTCCTGTTTAATTAATTATTTTACCTTTATAATATTCATCAATTTCTTTTGAAATATTTTTATCCGTAATGATTCCTGTCACATCATTTACTGGGCAGATAACCTGAAGTGCTTCGACGCCGAATTTACTACTATCACTTACAATATAATTTTGATGTGAATTTCCTATAATTGTTCGTTGTAACGCTCCTTCTTCTTCATCCGCAGTTGTTATATTGTTTCCAAAAATACCATTTGTTCCAATAAACGATTTTTGAACTTTAATATCTTTAATCCAATTACTAGTAAAATAACCTACGAACGTTTTAGTGCGTTCTCTTAACCTTCCTCCAACTAGAACAACATCAAACATTTCCTTATTTTGAAACGTATTGAAGATAGATATGGAATTCGTAATAATCGTTGCTGAATCAACACTAATGAACTCACTAATAAATTCAGTAGTCGTCCCTGGTCCGATAAAAACAGTATCATTTTCTTCTATTAATTCTGCTGCTTTCTTAGCAGCATATTTTTTTTCTTCAACGTTTAAGGTCTTTTTTTCTAAATGGGAAAGTTCAATAAATTTTTCTTTTGTTATTTTTTTTGCGCCACCATGGACTCTCGTGATTTCACCTTGTTTTTCGAGCTCTAATAAATCTCTTCTAATTGTCATTTTAGTTACGTTCAGCAATTCTGCTGTGTCATTTACATTTATAAATCCTTTTTCATCTAATAATTGAAGGATTTTACTTTGTCTTATCTCCTTCAGTTTGTTCACCTCCTAATGTTCGAAAATGTTCTTTTTTGTTCTATATTGTTATTATATAATAAAGTTATTTATCTTTTCAATAAAAATAACTAAGTTTCACTTTTTATCCACAAATGTTCTCGATGGGGCGAGTAAGCGCAGTCCCATTCCTGGGATGTAGGGAACTTAGGCAAAGTTTCTTAAATCGGTAGTTTTCTTATACTTTTTCTATCGTATAAAAAAGAGATATCCTTATTTTGCAACTAGGATATCTCTATGCTCTTCAAAGAATTAGCATCTTTGTTATTCATTTCTTATTACTTTTCATTTATACATTTTATCAATGAAATAATCGTACATTTACTTCATATACTCCTGAGTTTTCTCTTATATCTTTAATTAATAGAATGAATTTCATAATTCAAAGTCCTTGTGTCCCAAGCTTTTTGAAACATAAAAAAAAGAAGTACCTTCCCAAATCTTGTATAATGGTAGTTGACTAGAAAACCATAAAAAGACTGGAGGAGTACTTCTTATGACCATTATACGCCAACCAAGCCTATTTGGCATCCAAGAATTATATGACATGGAACCTACCAAAAATATGAAGCAATTATTTCAGCGATTGACCTGGATCGTTTTTATCATGCAATGAATAAGAAATCCCGGCTGGGAGCGCCTGTTGAACTCAACTATGCAGGGATGATTATTTCCTTTTTTATTCGCTATATTGAGCGTATCCCAACCATCAAAGATTTAATCAAGCGTCTAAATGATGACTTTATCTTTAAATTGAACTGCGGCTTTCTGTTTTCCTTCAGAAGCTGCCTATTCCCTTCTGATAACGAAACTTAGTGAGTCGGATATTTTAGAGAAATCCTTTGAAAGCGTAACGCTGGCAGCTATCACAGAAGAGTTTATTGTCGATGAAGTCATTGGCATTGATGCAACCCATTTTGAAGCACGAGATAAGGCTTCTGCCAAAAAAGAAGAAAAATCAGAAACTGCGCCAAAAAAGCGCGGGCGTAAATCCAAAGAAGAACGTGAACAGTACCTTAAAGAATAAATGGAAAAGGAAGCAAACCTGCCATTGTATGAAAAGAAAATCGAAGCACAGTTAGACGTTCCGTTGGACATATTGCGTGCAGAAGTACCACTAGCCCCCAAATGGGGTGTGAAAAAGAATGCAGATGGTAAAAATGAATTTTGGTTTGGCTACAAAGGGCACCTCGCAGTTGGTACATCGAGCCAATATATTCTGCAGTCTGTGTTTTCTTCTGATAACCTAAATGACGGAAACCCGCTATTGCCTTATTAAAGGGAATGGATCAACGTCTCCCTTTGACCACTGTTGATTATGAAGCGATGGACGCTGGTTACGATTTCGAGCCGATTTATGAACAGATTCACCGCATGGGTCAATAGTCTGTCATTGCCTATAATAAGCGAAATGAAGGAGAAGTTATCGGATACGATAACCATTTTGCCCCAACCTGTTTTCGGGAACACTCCTATCGATATGACAGCATTGATCCGAAATACGAAACGTTGAAGTATACGAGACCAAAAGAATGCAGCGACTGTCCGCTTGCGAACGAAGGTATCTGTCAAAAAGTGTATAAAGTCAAAATAACCACCGATTTAAGACGTTATACTGCGCCCGCACGCGGATCAAAAGCTTGGAAAAACATCTTCAAACAACGCACGGCAGTAGAACGTGTCAACGCTTATTTAAAAGAGTTCTATCAGCTCAACAATGTTCGCTGTCATACTGGGAAACGTGCGAAAGTTCATTTTGACATGGTCGCTTTGATTTATAATGCTTCCAAATTAGCTGCGGATCGTATTCAAGCAGAGCTTATTCAACAACAACCAGCTGCATAATTTTTGTTTTTAAAAATACACTTTCGAAAATTCGGTTCGTCTTTGTATTTTTAAAAAGAGCAATTATGAAATTCATTCAATAAAATTAAAAATTCAACAAGCATTCTTTTTTAAATCGAATTCGTTTTATACATCAAATATAAGAAATATGGAGCACCAATAATCGCCACAACAATCCCAGCTGGCATAGACCCCACTGCTAATACAGTCTGACCAATCGTATCTGCAATTACAAGTAAAAATGCACCAGTCAATAATGCAATTGGCAAAAACAGCTGATGTCTTGGCCCAACAAAAGACTTCGCTATATGAGGTCCCATCAAACCAATAAAACCAATGGAACCTACCACTGCAACGGTAACAGAAGACAAAATAACAGAAGTAATAAGCAAAATAAACCTTTCTTTATCCAGATTTATTCCTAAACTCTTTGCTGTTTCGTCGTTGGTATTGATAATATTTAGACTGCTGGATTTAATAAATAAAAATGGAATAATCATCAATATCCATGGCAATAAAGCAAAAACAAATGACCATTCATCTCCCCAAATATTCCCTGCTATCCAAGTAGCAATAAATTCAGCCTGGTCTTCATTGAATTTTCGCATAAGCGTTATAGAACCACCTGATAGTGCTGTAGATAACCCAACTCCAATCAACACTATATTGGCAGGACTAATTCCTTTTCCTTTATGATAACTGAACAGAAAAATTAGCAGTGCTGTTAATACTCCTCCCGTTGCACTCACTAAGGGCAGAACATAAATAAATGTATCGGGGTTTACTTGTCCGATAACAATAAAAATAGCAATTGCAAATCCTCCACCTGCATTGATACCAAGGATTCCCGGCTCTGCTAATGGATTTTTGGTGATGCTTTGAATAATGGCTCCACTCATACTTAATGCCATTCCTGCAAGTAAGGTAATTAACGTCCTTGGTATTCTAAATTCGATTAATATTAAATTGTCCTTGAATTCACCTTGTCCAATCAATGTTTTCAAATAAGCGGATAAATCCATTTTATATTCCCCAGAAGTAATGCTCCAAGTGACTGCCAGAAAAAGGAGAACTGCTAAAATGAGACATACGATTACCTGCTTTCTTTTCAACCTGGGATCAATCATATTGTACGTCCCCCTTTTTTAATTAAATATAAGAAATAAGGGACACCTACAAAGGATATGATTGCACTGACAGGTGCTTCCCCCATTAACCTGGCAATCGTATCTGCACCGACAACCAGACAACCTCCTAAAATAGCAGTCAATGGGATTACTTTTTTATAGTCAGTGCCAACTAAAAACCTTGCAATATGCGGAATCATTAATCCTACAAACGCTATCTGCCCGACTATTGCTACAGAGATTCCAGCAAGAAGCATGCTTAAAAGCATCGTCACTGTTCGGATTAACTTCACATTTTGTCCTAACCCTTTTGCAACAGATTCACCTAAATTCAAGATCGATAATTGTCCGCTTAAAAGAATAAAGATAACCACGATAACAGTAACCACAGGAATACCAATATATAATTGTTCCCAGCTAGTCCCGGAAACTCCACCAGAACTCCAAAATATTAAAGATTGATTTAATCTAAAAAAGAGTGCAACCGCCTGACTTAGGGCACTAAGCAACGCACTGATCGCAGCACCCGCCAAAATAAGACGGACCGGATTAAACCCGTCTTTTCTGGAACGTCCAATCATCAATACCATGGCTCCGCCAAGCATTGCACCAATAAATCCAGCTAAAATCAATATTGGGAACGATATAACAGGTGAAACAGCGTAGGTCAATGCCAGCATCAGTGCAGCTCCCGAATTCAAACCAATTAAGCTCGGATCAGCAAGGCTGTTTCTTGTAACGCTCTGAATTCCTGCACCAGAAACAGCCAGAGCAACGCCAACCAATAAAGCTCCAATATCTCTGGGGATACGGACATCGATAATAATATTGTGATTCATATCCATTGGGTCATAATTAAAAATCGCATCAAAAATCACTGAGGTATCTATCACGGCATTACCAATTATAATAGATATCCAAAATGTTACTGCCAGAATGATACAGGCAATTGGAAAAATAACACTAAAATGAATAGAATTTTTGTTCTTTGATTTCATAACTGCTGACTCATTTCTTCACTTAATTTCAACTTTTGAATACTTCCTATTAACTAATTGGTAATTTGCTATCATCGGTTTTCCGGTTAGCTTATCCTCCATCAGCTCCGCATCAATATGGAAAACTTTAGCAAGTAATTGACTTGATAAAACCTCTGGTAGATTGCCTTGTGTAATTATTTCCCCATCCTTCATCGTTATCATGTAGTCCGAAAAACGAATGGCCTGATTAATATCATGAAGCACCATCACAATCGTTGTATGCTGTTTCTGGTTAAGCTCCTTGATCAATTCTAAAATTTCAAGCTGATGTGCTATATCAAGAAATGTGGTCGGTTCATCCAGAAAAATAATATCCGTTTTCTGAGCCAGCGCCATAGCAATCCATACCCGTTGTTTTTGACCGCCGCTCAAATCATTGATTACGCTATGTTTAAACTCGGTTATGTCAGTAGCTTGCAAAGCCCACTCTATTACTTCTACATCTTCTGGAGCCAAACGTCCGAAGCCTTTTTGATAAGGATATCTTCCATAAGATACGAGCTCCCCGACAGTTACCCCATTGGCAACCTCTGGAGATTGAGGCAAAATAGCTATTTTCTTAGCAATCTCCTTGGAAGCCGATTTATTGATATCTGCTCCGTCTAAAGCTATTTTTCCTTTTTTTATTGGAAGAAGCCGGCATAATGCTTTCAGCAAAGTTGATTTCCCACAGCCATTCGGACCGATAATGGAGGTTATTTTCTTATCTGGTATCTCCATATTTAAATTTTCAATGATAACCTTACTCCCGTAAGCAATCGTTAAATCTCTTCCAGTAAGACGATTCATAGTGCTCCCTCTTTATAGTTAAATTAATCTTAAGATCTCGTATTTTACTTCATTGCATCCAATTGTTCCTTAATCATGTTTCTTTGCGCTTCTAATGAAATGGGATCATTATATCGTGTCACTGCTAAATTTAATTCAATCACTCTGTCCTCTTGAACACCCTCGATATTTTCCCAAACTGCTGATTCTGTTATAGGAGCTTCTTCTCCTTCCGTAGCTAACACAATAAAATCACCTGCATACTCAGGAAGCTCTTCTGTGGAAAGCTCTACATTAAATTGATCCTTCGTAACCTCTGCCAGCGTATCCGGCTGTACAAATCCGTAGCCATCATATAAAATTTCTCCACCGCGACCGTAATCCGTATTAAATGAGATCAGCCCTTTCGGTGTTGATTGGAAAATAGAAAGTGTACTATTCCCGATTAGATCTTCATACTCCACTGCATCCTCGCTCATTTTTTCTTCCCATTCATCCAGCCAAGCTTGTGCCTCTTCCTCTTCTCCGACAAGCTCTCCTAATAATCTCGTATTATCTATATATGTGCTTATCATTGAATCAAACGTTACAGTTGGAGCAATTTGCTCTAGTTTATTTAAATTAGCATCTGTCGCTGTGGCAACAATTAAATCCGGCTCTAGATTAATGATGCTCTCTACATCTTCCGGATCTATTCGTTCAATCCCTTCTGTTGCTTCATTCAGAACCTCATCCTGATCAACATAAAAGCTTACTCCAACTGGTTCATGTCCAAATTTCAATAAGGCACCTATATATGTTGGATGAAGTACAACAATTCTTTCGGGATCAGTCGGGATCTCCACTTTCTCTCCACTATCTGTCGTAAACGTTTTAGTTTCCGCCTCACTTCCTTCATTACTTTCTTCACCATTTGCTTCCGCGTCATCATCTTCCTGCCCATTATCATTACAGGCTGTCAGAAAAATTAGAAACAGTGCACTGATTAAAAAGAATAAGCTTTTTTTCATGATGTTTTTCTCCTCTTTTTGATCTAAGATTTTTAACCGTACAAATATACTTTATTTTTTTCATCCAAAATATCATTATGGGACGAAACAATTGCCGTTTTATGTGCATCTGGTTCCATATATAATTTGGCACTATTTACTGCATTAGCTGCATCCTGATAAGCACCTGCAATCAGTTTTAATTTTCCTTCATAATAGACACAGTCTCCAGCTCCATATATTCCAGGCAGGTTTGTATTTCCAAACGCATCGCTCATCACCTGTAAATAATCCCCTAATTCCAACCCTGTTTTATTTTCTTCATTATTAAAAAGATAATTGTCTTTGTTATATCCGTGGTTTACCAGTAGTACATCAATTGGCATCGTAAACTTTTCATTTGTTTTGTTATTGTACAGAACCACCTCTGAAAGTTCTTCTTCACCTATAAGCTTGTCAATCTCTGTACTAAATAGGATGTTCACTCCATTGTTTATAAGTTTTGTTTTGGTTGATTCTAATCCCCTTAAATCCTCTCCTCGGTAAATTAATGTAATGTCTTTAGCTATTGGTGATAAATCATTGCCCCAATCAATCGAGGATGGACCGCCTCCTGATATAAGCAGCGATTTTCCTCGGAATTCATTCACATCGAGTACTTTATAATAAAGGTTCTTACTTTCAAATTCCTTCGCCCGTGGCACTTCCAATTTAAATGGACTAATAACACCACCCATTCCAGTAGCAACAACGATCGTTTTCGAATAATGTATTTCTCCTGCACTGGTTGTCAGCATAAAGGTGTCGTCTTCCTTTCTTTCTATGTCAGTTACAATTTGCCCCAGTACCACAGCTGGATCAAATGTCAGTCCTTGTTTGATCGATTGGTCGATTAGCTCTCTTCCTGTTACAGGAGGAATTCCGCCTACGTCCCAGACCATTTTTTGAGGATAAACGTGCACTTTCCCGCCAAGCTTATTATCAGCTTCGATAATCTTTGTTTTCATTTCCCGCAAACCAGCATAAAAGGCGGTGAATAAACCTGCTGGCCCCCCTCCAATAATAGTAATGTCATATATTTCTTCTTTATTTTTAAACAATTCGTATCCCATCCTTTTTGCACATTTTTAATTGATAATGATAATCGTTATCAATTAAATCAATTATAATTCAATTTTCTTATAAGTCAATACATTTTTTGCAGTATATCTTATGAGCCTTTTAAAATAAACTCCATTTAAACACTCACTATTTAATAGGCAAAATAATGTGACTCTCCTGTATTTTAATTTTTAATAAATCTTAAATAATAAAGAAATGAGTGCATTCAAATGACAGATAAAAAGAACCATTCCATGGTTTGTGATGTGAAAAAAGGTATATGTGGTGTTTCTGATTCAGATGAACTGGAAATGATTGACTTTAATAAACCAAAAAAAATTACGCTCTATTACGTAACAGATCCTATCTGCTCCCATTGTTGGCAATTGAATCTGTTTTACGCCGTTTTACGGAGCAATACGGAGATTACTTTCATTTTCACCCACTGATGGGCGGTTTATTGGAAAAATGCTTGACGGCCCCATTGATCCGGCAAACGGCTTCTATAAACCAGCTGTGGAAGAATCTGAACAGCCCATTGGACAACAATTACTTGAGGAAGATTTCCAACAGGTGGCAAGCTTAGGAGTTCGTGATTTTCCAACGATTGTTATGGTAAACAATGATAATAAAGGTGTAAAAATTGTTGGCGGCCGTCCATTTGAATACTATGTAAAGGGATTAAAACAGGTAGTAGATAAAGAAAATATGAAATCGAAACCGCAGCCTGCACTTTCCCATTTATTAAATACAGAAAAGCTTTTATTTTCCAAGGAAATTGAAGAAATGTATGATATCCAGCAGGAAGATATCCCTGCTTTTGTAGAAAAAGAACTCTCTCAAGATTCATATCAGATGGAATCCATTCTTGGAGAGAACTATTTTAAACTTGTTGATTAAACTGAGAAAGAGCAGTTCTTCTTCATTCTGAAGGAACTGCTCTTTCTATAAAACGAATCTTTATTCAGTGGGAGTTTTCGACGCACAACTCTTTACGATGGGGCGAGTAATCGCAGTCCCAGTCCCCGCCCTAGGACGTCGCGAACTTAGTCTGCTGCTTCTCTCCCACTGAATTATCCTGAGTGATTCAAGGAGTTAGCGCCCGTGATAAAATGCATTAACGCTAAACTATAAATCCGTCCGCAACTCCCAAAGCTCCGGAAAGAAATATTGATCCAGTACTTTTTTCAAATAACTCACTCCTCCTGAACCGCCTGTACCCTTTTTAAAACCAATAATTCGTTCTACCGTTTTCATATGCCTGAAACGCCACTGCTGAAATAAACCTTCTATATCTACCAGCTTTTCAGCAAGTTCATACAACTCCCAATACTGATCTACATTTTTATATACAATCATCCAGGCTCTTTTTACACTTTCATTCGTTTTATGCGTTATACTAACATCTCTTTCCAGTACTTCTTTATCGATGGAAAAACCGGCTCTGGCAAGTGCTTGGATCGAAACATCATAAAGGCTCGGTGCTTCGTGCGCTTCTTGTAAAATTTGATGAAGCTCGGTCTCTTTTTCATATATTTTCAGGACATATTCTGTTTTATACCCCAAGGCAAATTCTACTAATCTATTTTGATAGGACTGAAATCCGGAAGCGTTTCCTAGCTTATCTCTAAACTCAATATACTCACTTGGGGTCAACGTAGAAAGAACGTCCCATACGCTTTTCAGCTGCTCTTGTATTTGAGATACACGCGCAAGCTTTTTAAAGGAGGATCTTAAATTATCTGTCTGTATATCCCGAGTAGCTGAATAGATTTCATGCAAGATCTGTTTCATCCAAAGCTCGCTCACATGATGAACAATGATAAATAACATTTCATCATGATGGTCACTTAAACGATGCTGACTGGATAATAACGTATCTAAACTTAAATAATCACTATATGTCATCTTCTCTTTAAAATCCGTTTGGATACTTTTTTCATTTTCAAAAGCTTGGTGTTGATTAATCGATTTCATTTTCAACACTCCTCTATTGGTTTTATAACAGCACGAACAGGACTTCCATCTCCTTCTTCCAATGCTAATGGTAAGGCAATCAGTTCATAATCACCTTCTTCAATTTGGTCCAGCATCACATTTTCCAGAATATAAATATCATGGTTATATAATGCATGATGCCCAGTCAAGTCTTTACTTGAAATAGAATCCACAGATGGTGTATCCACTCCAACGAGCCTTACACCAAGCTCTTTCATATAAGCTGCTCCATCAGCTGTTACCGGAGACACTTCTGCCGGAAAACGATCCGGTTTATTTGGAAGTGCTGTTTTGATCAATAAACGTTCTGCATGCGAGATTCCTTTTGTTTTTAAAGCTTTTTCACTTATTTCATCAAAATCACTTAAATCAATCACCCTGCAAGGACCAATATAGCGCTCAATATCTAAGTCCAATATCCGCTTGCCATCATTTATAAAATGAAATGGAGCATCAACGTGTGTGCCTATATGTGCGCTCGTTGTAATTTTGCCAATATTAACAGAACCCGACATCTCTTTCGTTACAGCAGTATTATAATGAAACGGCTCATCCTCCGGCCAGTGCGCCAGATTATTATTCAAAACTTGAGAAATATCAATCCATTGGGACATTAAGAAACGACCTCTCTTTCATTGGAAAATTGCTCATACACTTTATCTTCCATAATCTGTTTTAGTCTTTGCACACATTCATAAACATCTTCAAAAGAATTATATAAAGCCACTGGTGCAAGTCGAATACCTGATGGCTTTCTAAAATCAGGGATGATCTGTTTTTTCTTTAACGCTTTACAAATTCGTGCTGCCTCCGGATGCTCCAAATAAATATGACCGCCACGCTGCTTTTCATTTACTGGATTACAAATAACAAAACCAAAATCCTTTAATTCATGTTCAATTAACTCCATCATATATGCTGTTAGCTGCAGGGATTTACTACGTATCTTTTCAATACCTGCCTCATGAAACAGCTCCAATGCTCCAATTAGCGGAGCAGCGCTTAACACATGAGGTGTTCCGATTTGGAAAGCTCCGGTATGCTCTGCAGGCGTCAATGTATGCTCCATATCAAACTGCTGTTCTTTATTTGAGCTGAACCAGCCTGCAAGTCCAGGAGCAGTACCGAAATGCTTGTCATTCACATAAAGTGCCGCCACACTGCCAGGCCCGCCATTTAGATGTTTATAGGTGCACCAAAATGCAAAATCAACTTCCCAATCATGCAATTGATGCGGAATAGCTCCGATCGAATGACATAAATCAAAACCAATTTTTATACCGCATTCATGCGCTGC
This sequence comes from Oceanobacillus jeddahensis, assembly GCF_000750635.1. Taxonomy (GTDB): domain Bacteria; phylum Bacillota; class Bacilli; order Bacillales; family Amphibacillaceae; genus Oceanobacillus; species Oceanobacillus jeddahense. The sequence goes on along the minus strand of NZ_CCDM010000006.1, from coordinate 259,775 downwards.
CCTTGTCAGTTTTTCCATATCTAAGATTTGACCACTCCGGTATAGAACGCTTGGCAAGACGATTAACGCAATATCCTCTGTCATTGCATTGATAATTGCTTCTTCATCCAACATGTGCCCATCTTCACTATCGACTTGGATAAGATGCGAATCATCATATCCTTGTAATTTTAACTGGGTTTTTAATGCATAGATATCGCTTGGAAAGTTTAAAGAGTCTGCCAGTATTTTTGTTCTCTTTCCTTCTGGCTTATAAAATGTGGATACAAGCTGATGCAGATTTACGGTTGTTGAACCAGTTACGATAACTTCCTCTTTTTTTGCACCAACGAGCCCGGACATTTTTTCGCCAAGTGATTCCGATAAGTAGTACCAAGGCTGGTTCCCATCTGTCCATCCGTCAATAGCATGTTCTTTCCATGATGCCATTAAATCATAGACAGACTGCTCTGCTCTTTTGCTCATCAAACCTAATGAATTCCCATCCATGTAAACGCATTCATTTTTAAGGTAAAATTCATTTCGGAAGGCTTTCAATTCATCAGCGGTATCTAGTTTTGCAGCATAGGCTTTTGTATGTGTTTCTACCATTTTTATCACTTCCTCTTAAGCTACGATTCGAGAATCAATAATAAGGATTACAAGATTCTCTCTTACTTTTTTTACGTTGATCTGTGTCAATGATAGCATGGCACATAAATAGTTTCTAGTCGTAAAACGGACAAATAAAAAAGACACTAAAATGAACCAAAAGTATCTACAGAATGATAACAAATAACTAAATAAAAGGCTATAATTCTTATCAGACAATAGTTTCTTAAGTTGTTTGATTTTGTTAACTATTCATCAAAAATGCAAAAAAATATTCCTCATAAAAAAGTCAGTACAATTAAAACGCACACCAATGTATAGGATAACTTTCAGGTGAACATTATAGCACTGACTAAAAAATATTTTTTATTGATAATTACGAGGAATTGTTTCTTCCCAGGTTCTTTGAAAGCATTGTTTCTCATTATGAAAAGCAGTTAATTTATTTTTTAAATAGAAGTTTTGCTTATCACTTGTCATTTCGCTATCAGTGAGGATTTTAATATCCCAGTCTTCACGTCCAATAGTTAGTTCCCAATAACATTCCGCTTTGGCAGATAAAGGATCCCCTGATTGAATGGAATAAATATTTTTATTTTTACTCCCGTGCTTTAAGCCGTTATGCGGCAGAAAACGTTCCCCCTCATCAGAGTAATCATCAAGCTTCCATGTATCTGTTAACATATTATGCGTTATTTCTCTTGTTCGTTTTTCTTCACGTAATATTTCCCGATCAATAACTTGTGCTGTTTCAGGTGCTTCAAAAGAAACAGCAGCATCTGTCTCTGGTTGTGGTGTCCGAACAGGTAATGTTAACTTTGTATTTTTATTTGTTAAAACTTCTAATGTCACCGGTTTTGGTGATGGCCAAGCTTGTGGCCAATAAGTTGGTGCAATTGCTAGTTCTAATCTATGCCCTTTAGGTACAGATTGTCCAACGCAATTGAGTTGAATTTGTGCTTGATATTTTTTATTAGTTATTAAACTTTCCGGATTTTCATGACTCATTAAATGATTTAAATTGAGCATCCCCCAGCTAATTAATGTTGATTCACCAGTAGGAGCCTTATCACAAAGACGAACAGCTACTAAGGCATTTTCCTGGTTCGACTTGAATTCCATATCAAAAATTGGATTACCTAACATTTCGATATTTTCCGTAAAAGGGTCCGTTGTAAAGATGATAGCTTTGCCATTTTCCAGTCGCTGATCTGATGGTAAGTCACCAGATTCACCAAATGGACAAAATACACCGTTATAATAGCCATGTTCCTGTACACTTGGAACAATGACACTGTCTGTTTTTGTATATGTATCCGTTAATTTGGAGTTATGAAGCCATAGTTGTTTATCCTGAATGTTGACTGATGGCCAATTTGTATCTGCTACCCATTTTCCTGGTCGTTCCTCATAGTTTACTTGCGGCGGTAAGCTATCTTGTATCCATGAGATGAGTTTCGGATCATCCTTCACACCTGTTTCTATTCCTTTTAACCATTGGTCCCACCACCGGAGGCATTCCTGTAAGAATCCAATGGCAGGTTCCGGTCCTGCTACTTCCGGATACTCATGATACCATGGCCCAATAAGCCCTTTTGAATAAGGCAGATTTTCAATTAATTGAAATACAGCATCTGTATAACCATCCTGCCAGCCACTGACAGCAAATACAGGAATATCAACTGCTTCATAATCTTCACAAATGGATCCGTGTTTCCAATAATCATCTCTTGTTTGATGACTAACCCATTCATGTACGTAAGGGTTGGTGTTCAATCGTTCGATCCAGTTTTCTTTCCAACTATCTCCTACGACTTTTGGATCTTGAGGACGAGCACTATACGCAAACATGGTTGATGCCCACCATAGCATGTCAGATGCGAGTATATTCCCTCCTCGATAATGTACATCATCACGATACCGATCATCTGTGGAGCATAAGGTGATAATCGCTTGTAAGGCGTGGTGTTGTCTAGCAGCTATTTGCAAACCATTAAAACCGCCCCATGACTTACCAATCATGCCAACTTTTCCAGTTGCCCATGGTTGTTTCTCAATCCAATCAAATATTTCAAGAGCATCATCTTGTTCCTGCTGTAAATATTCATCAGGCAGATATCCATCTGAATTACCTGTGCCCCGAATGTCAACGCGAATACTTGCATAGCCATTCCCAGCAAAATATGGGTGGCGAATCGAATCCCGAATCGCGGTGAAATCTTCTTTTCGATATGGTAAATATTCTAAGATAGCTGGGACAGGATAAGTATTTGCATTTTTTGGTAACCAAATGGTTGCTGCTAAACGCTTTCCATCAGACATCGGAATCCATACATGTTCCATTTTCGTAATTTCATATGGAAAATCAGTTATTGTTTTACGTGTATCAGAATCACTTACATTAAATACCACTTCGTCAACTCCTCTAAGCTGTTAGATTTCTTAAATCGCAAAATATGTATCACGCTATGATTTTATTTTGCAACCAATATATTGTGTTATTATTATTTTAAAAACGTTATCTTATCGCAGATTAATAGGAAATATTTCTTCATTGAATAAACTTTCACTATATAATTGCGCCGTATTGATAGGTTAGTTCATTTCTTTTCTCGGGAAGGACTGTTTGCAAAATACTTCTTTGGATATAATGCATCGTTTGCTTTGCTGCCTCTTCATTAGATATCTCTCTCCGTAAATTTAAGACATTGGTAAGCATTCCTGTCCAAATTAACATTGTCGTATCGGCAATGTATTCAATATCATTCTCTTCCAAAAATCCCTCTTCTTTTGCATTTTGAATGTAAAGAGAGCTTCGTGTCGCAATATCATGCTGAGAAATAATCGATTGAACGCTATCTGATAAATCAATCAGTTCATTTGCATACACTTGATAATAATTCTTTACAAGTTCTTCGGGTATGTTCCCTAGATTTTCGATATATAATAAAGAATATATTTCCGGATGTTGAAAGGAATGCCTGCAAAAACATTCCCAAGCATATAGCCATTTATCAATGGTATTTATACCTTTATCCATATACAATGGCAAATCTTTAAAATAGCTATTCGTATATCGCATAACTGCAAAAAATTTTAAATGTGATAAATCGCGAAAATAATTGTAAACTGTTGAACTCGTATAACCTGCGCGATCAGCAATCTGGCGTACTGTAATTTGATGGAGTCCTTTTTCTTCGATTAAATCAGATGCTGCATCCAGGAAGTAACGCCACATTCTTGCGGTTTGAATTTCTTTTCGTGTTGAATTCACTTGTAATACACCTCCAATTATTTCATAAAACTAAATGGAATGGGTTTCCATAACATGAACACCTCATCATCCATATCTCTCTAGTTTCTTAGATAAGTCTTTTTTTCGTTTTATTCTCTATTTTACCTAGTATAAAATCAGCAACAATTGCTATTAGTGTTGCCGGAATGGCTCCTGCATAAATCATCACATCATTTTGCAGACTAATTCCAGATACAATTTCACTTCCGAGTCCTCCAGCACCAATATAGGGACCGATTGCCGCAACCGATATTGCTATCACTGCTGCAAGTCGGATCCCAGCAAGAAGAAACGGGATGGACAAAGGAAATTGTATTTTCCGTAAAAGTTGCATCGTCGTCATGCCGCTCCCTATACCTGATTCAATAATACTTTCATCCACTTCCTTAATCCCAACATACGTATTTTTCACGATTGGTAGTAGGGAATAGAGAAATAAGCCAATCACGATGGTGTTAAAACCAAAACCAAAGTACAACATAAGAATAGCAAGCATGGCTAAACTTGGAATAAGTTGTAAAACATTTGATAGCGCAATAATAATAGGTGCTAATTTTTCAAACTTGGCTGCAATAATTCCAAGCGGGATCCCAACAATAAGAGCAAGTCCAATACCATAACCGACCATTAGTAAATGTTCGATGGATAAAGCAAGTAAATGACCGCTATTGTCAATCATATACGTCACTAATTTTGTGATAAATTCCATTATTTTCACCTTTTCTTATCAGTCTATCATATCTTTTTCTTCTAAAAATTGTTTTGTTACTTCATTAATATTTTTTCCTTCTATATCAACTTGATAGATTAAGTCAGTCATTTCTTCTGTAGATACAACATTAACAAGGGATTCCACAACTTCATCTACTTCTGGATACTCTTCAAGAACACTGTTTGTTGCAATGATAGATGCTTCGTAAGGCGGAAAGAATTGTTTATCATCTTCAAGTACCTTTAAATCGTATTCTTTTAATTGTGGATCTACTGTATATGCCGTTACCACATCCAGGTCACCATTTTCAATTCCTTTATACATCAGTGATGCATCCATTCCTCGTGCATCTTTAAATTTATATCCGTATGTTTCTTGAAATTCTTGGTACCCATCATTGTCACGTTCGATCCAAGCATTGTCTGTTCCCAGATCCATAACATCTGCATATTCACCCAATTCAGATACCGTTTCAATATTGTTATCCTCTGCTACTTCTTTTGGGATGGCAATACTATAGTTGTTAACAAATCCAAGTGGATCATACCATTTAATATCATATTCTTCACCAAAATACGTTTGAGCCTGTTCTAATGTTTCTTCTGGGTCAGTTGAATATTCTACTTCATCAAAATAATTGTTATACACTTCGCCGGAAAATAAGCCTGCAAAATCGAATTCATCTCGTTCCAAACCAGCAAATATTTGTGGACTTGCCGGTAAATCTTCCGTAATTTCTACTTCATGATCTGTTTGATCCTCCACTAAAAGCTTCACCATACGTACGTTGATTTTAGAGTCTGTATTTTTTGCAGATGCAGCTGTAAAAACTTCTCCACCAGCAGCTGATTTATTTCCACACCCCGCTGTAATCAATAAAAGTAATAAGATGCTGCCCACTAATAAATATTTCAATTTCATCTAATTCTCTCCTTCTTTCGTCTGGTTTTAAATGCAGTCAATCTTCTATGATTTCTTAAACCGTTTTAAATTTCTTTTCGATCGTACCAATAATAATATCGAGTAACACAGCAATAATAATTGCCAAAATCGTACCAGTCAGAATCATATTCGTGTCATTGTAACCAATCCCGGCAAGGACTAGGTCTCCCAAACCACCTGCACCAATTAAAGCAGCAAGTGTTGTCCAACTAATAATATAAACGGAGGTTACCCGTATGCCAGACATAACATAAGGAAGTGCTGTAGGAAGTTCAATTTTAAAAAGACGTCCCATTGTACTAAATCCCATTCCTTTTGCCGCTTCAACAATTTCCGGATCAACGGATTCCATGCCTGCGTATGTATTTCTAAGCAGCGGAAGTAACGCATACAAAAATAACGCTACAACTGCGGGGGTAAAACCTATTCCAAAAAGCGGAATCATAATTGCCAGCAAGGCAATAGTAGGTATTGTTTGGAATATATTAGCAATATTAAAAATAATAATCTTGATTTTATTGCCTTTCATTTTAGACATAAAAATCGCTAACGGTACTGTGAACAATACAGCACAGGAGATAACAATAAAGGAAATAATGATGTGTTCCTTTGTATAATCAAAAATCGATGGATATCTTTCAATCCAGAAATTTATATATTCTGAGAAAAATTGCATTATGCCACACCACACTTGTTTTCCGTCATTGCTTTGAATAATTTATTGGCATCTAAAATTCCAACCATTTTATTTTTTGAATCGATAATTGGAATGGTTCCTTGGATTTCCTGAAGTGTATTCAAGACATTGTCTATTGAATCTTTCTCATGAATAAATCTGTCTGTATCGGTTAGAAGGTTTTGTAAAGATTTGTTTTTATGACCTAATAGTTCATATAGATGAACAAGCCCTTGATAAGTGTCATTTTCATTAACAACTGGGATTGTGTTTATCTCTTCTTGCACCATTTGGTTGATAATGAAATCTATTGAATGACCCGTTGAAACAGAAAGAAAATCTTTTTGAATAAATGTTGCAAGTGGTGGAAGCGCTTTTCTTTCTTCCAGACGATTTGCTCCTATGAATCCTTTCACAAAATCATTCGCAGGATTTTTCAGAATCTCTTCTGGACTCGCTTGCTGCACAATGCTTCCATCTTTCATTAAAATAATTTGATCAGCAATTTTAATCGCCTCATCCATATCATGCGTAACAAATATAATTGTTTTATTAATTTCCGATTGCAGACGGATAAGTTCATCTTGCAATTGTTCGCGGCTAATCGGGTCCAGTGCACTGAATGGTTCGTCCATTAAGATGATTCCTGGTTCAGCAGCAAGTGCCCGGATCACACCAATACGTTGCTGTTGTCCACCACTCAATTCAGATGGGTAGCGATTCATATATGTATCTGGTTCAAGATTTACCATGTCTAATAGTTTCATAACCCGTTGGTGAATTTTATCTTTATCCCACTTGAGTAATTTTGGGACAGTGGCGACATTATTATAAATGTTCATATGTGGAAATAAGCCAATATTTTGGATAACAAACCCCATTTTACGACGAAGTTCTATCGGGTTCGTTTGTTTAATACTCTCACCGTCCAACAGAATATCTCCACTTGTATAATCAACTAATCTATTTAATAGTTTCATAGTGGTCGTTTTCCCACAACCACTTGGTCCAATTAATACATTTATTTTTCCGTCCTCAAACTCCAAATTAATATCTTTTAAAGCTTGAAAACCATCTTCATATGTCTTTCCAATATTTTTTAATTCGATCAAAATAATCCCCCCTGAAATGGTTTAAATGATTTCGTCTAAAAAATGTTTCTAATTTTTATAACATATTGAGTGTTCCTTAAAACTTTAAGATCCGTGTATTCCCATTCAAATTCTTTATTCTTCACAAATCTATGAATATGTTTTTTTTATGAACATGTTCATAACGTGAATACAGTTTAATAACTATCTTTAAATTTGTCAAATCAATTTGAAGCAGAAAAGCTTTTTTAAGGCGAGATGTATTTTATCAAAGCCTATTATTATAAGGGGTAGCGTGGAAATTAAATCTTTTACAAAAGATTTGAATATTATAAGCATGTATAACACAAATTTGCTGATACATATATTAATTCTTCTCACTTATTTCCATTCTTAATAATCAACGAAGAAATATCTCCCATTTCAAACTCCATTCTGACTTTAATAATTATAATCAAAATCAAGATAACGTTTCAGAAAAATTACAAGATAGATCTGAATGTTTTTATTGCAGTGTAACTGATTGGGGCTGGGGCTGGGGCTGGGGCTGCGATTACTCGCCCCATCGAAGAGCTTTTGCGATTACTCGCCGCCTCTTAAAGAGTTTTGCATCGAAAAACTCTCACTGAAGAAAGTTTCACTTTATATAGGTTTATATAAGCTGCTTTTGACATAGAAAAAGCCCATAAAACCAAGTTAAACTTTGATTCCATGGGCTTTTTTAGGCCTATCTTCTTTCCCTATTTGAACAAATATCATGTACCACAAAACGTTTGATAATCCTGCTCGGGCGGATTAACAGCATATTTCTCCTGCTCTTCTGTATACGCATAAGGGTCTTTCAATGCTGCTAACAAAGCTCGGAAAGGTTCGTAATCTCCCTTTTCCACCGCAGCTGCCAACACTTCTTCCACCAAATAATTCCGGGGAATAATAGATGGGTTATGCTGTTTCATTAACTGATAAGCATCTTCTAAAGAAGCTGATTGTTTTTCAAGTTTATCCTGCCATGCTTGATGCCACTCTTTAAAAGCACTTGATTGGAAAAGAGCAGAATCTGCATCAAGCTGCTGAAGAGTTAAGGAACGGAAGGTGTTGTTAAAATCTGCACGATATTTCTCCATCAAATCCAGCAAATTTTGAATCAATGTTTTATCATTATCGCTTTTATCAACGATACCGAGCTTTTGTCTCATACCTTCTAACCAGTAATCTTCTACAGACTGTACATAGGTTTCTACAGCCTCTTTCGCCTTTGGAATCGCCTGTTCTTCATCCTCATTCATCAGAATTAACAGAGATTCTGCAAAGCGCGCCATATTCCAAGCTCCAATTCCCGGCTGGTTGCCGTATGAATAACGTCCTTGCTGATCAATCGAACTGAAAACGGTTTTCCGGTCATATTGGTCCATAAAAGCACATGGACCATAATCAATCGTCTCTCCGCTGATGGCAACATTATCTGTATTCATCACACCATGGATAAAGCCTTTTAACTGCCAGTCTGCAATCAGTGCGGCCTGCTTGTCTGCCACCTTATACAAGAATGTCAAATAACGATCCTTATCCGCTTCGATTTCTGGATAATGCCGTTTGATGCTGTAGTCCGCCAACGCTTGTAAATCTTCTTTACTTCCCCATTGTCTTGCATATTGAAACGTTCCCACACGAATATGACTTTTCGCGACTCTTGTCAGCACAGCCCCAGGCATCGGAGCTTCGCGCAATACTGTTTCTCCCGTTGCGGCCACCGCTAAACTGCGGCTTGTCGGAATTCCCAATCCATGCATTGCTTCACTGATTAGATATTCTCTCAGCATTGGTCCAAGCACAGCACGTCCATCCCCGCCGCGGGAATAAGGCGTTCTGCCGGAACCTTTTAGTTGAATATCATAACGTTTACCATTTGGAGTTAGCTGTTCTCCAAATAATACAGCACGACCGTCTCCAAGCATCGTAAAGGAACCAAATTGGTGCCCTGCATAGGCTTGGGCAATTGGATCACTTCCATCTGGAAGCTTATTGCCTGCGAAGATTTCCGCTTCGTCCTTCAAGGCAGAACTGTCCAACCCTAATTCTGCTGCGAGGTTTTCATTGTATATAATGAATTCTGGGTCATCTGTTTTTGCTGGTTCCACATTCGTATAGAAAAGATCAGGCAATTGCTGATAGGTATTTTCTAAGTTCCAGCCTTGATTCTGTTTATCTGTCATCGAATCGCCTCCTTTATTTAAAACGTTCGTTTTCTTTAGGATAACATAAGATGGCTTTTTTATTACACAGATGGATTATCTGTCTTTTAATTTGTAGATGTAACAACGAAAATTCCAGCAGCTTTTTTCCATTTCTCTTGGAAGGATAATGCAATACGTCACTTTCCATTAAAAATATTGTTCAAATAATTTTTAAATGACCTATCCGCTAAAACTCATTCTTCTATTCGGAAGTTATCATTCTTTTCTTCAGTAAGTTGATTCGTTATATAGTTTCTAATTATCTCTTCATCCACATTTCCTATCGTCGAGCAGAAATATCCTCTTTCCCATAGATGCTGATTCCAATATTTCATTTTCAATTCTGGAAATTGATCTTGGAGCAACCTCGAGGAATTCCCTTTCAAATATTGCATCATTTTACTCGGAGCTAGATTTGGCGGACAAGATAGAAGAAAATGAATATAATCTTTTCCTACACTCCCTGCAAAATGGTCGCCCCTCTTGCTTCACAACCTTGCCATATTAATTCTTTTGTTTTTACTGCAATTTCTCCATGTAATATTTTATATCGGTATTTTGTCAGCCAAATAACATGATATTTTATATTATATACCGCATGACTATTCTCTATATAACCACCCATACTTTTCACCTCATCTCTTAGTATGGACAGTTGAGATATTGGCTATAAGTGGACATTGTTAATCAAGATGGCGTTAGACCATACATTTTAAAATTAATAATATCTATTAATCATTTAGCATGGGAGTAATCTGACTTTTTAAAAATTGAATAAACAGATAATTATATTTGTGGTAAAATCACTAGCGTTGTTTCAAATTTTCAAATAATAAGTGTACTTCTAAGTAAATTACCTGGTGTATTATAACTATAACCAAATGAATCATTTTTATTTTGAAGAAATACCTGCTGCAAAAGATATCTGTATAATTAATCGAAGAAGGTGTGATAATATGGCAATCCTTCCTAACAAACTTGGAATTACCAGCTAAACTGAACTCAACCTCATGGAAGAGAAGATTTCGAAACAAAAAGCAAAGCAACTCTTTGATACGGGCGATATTCACTCTATTGAAACAGGGACGTTTAAAGGATTAAGCGAAATTCATAGATATCTTTTTGAAGGTATTTATGAATTTGCCGGTAAGGTACGTGATGTAAATATTGCTAAAAATGGCTTTCAATTTGCTCCGGTTATGTATCTAAAACATTCTTTGGAACATATAGAGAGGATGCCTCAGCATTCCTTTGATGAGATTATTGAAAAATATGTTGAAATGAATGTTGCGCACCCCTTTCGAGACGGGAACGACAGAAGCACAAGAATCTGGCTTGATTTAATGCTAAAATCGGCAGTACACAGTGTAATTGACTGGAACGTAGTAGATAAAAAAGATTACTTACCAGCTATGGAACGCAGTCCAGTAGAAGATATTGAGATAAAACAAATCTTAAAAAACGCTTTGACGCCAAAAGCAGATGATAGAGAACGATTCATGAACGGGGATCGACGCCAGTTTCTATTACGAGGGTTATTTCGCATACAAAATGGAAGAATTATAAGGAAACAGCGCTTATTTCAGAGATGGAATAAGCGCTGTCAGAGAATGTTCTTTAAACCACAGGAAAAACAGGCAACGCGTCCACAAAAGCAGAAGCATCCTGCCCTGCTTCCTCCTCTGTCACTAAACAAGCATCCAACGACGCCGTAATCCCTTCCTTATCCATCTCACTGCCAATAAAAACAAGCTCTGTCATCCGATCCCCGGGCTGTTCATCCCAGTTCTCAAATAAAGATGGGTCCTGCACTTTTAACGCTTCCTGTTCTGCTTCCGAATAGCTTGCCAGCCATCTTCCTGCTCCTTCCAACGTCATCATTGAGCCAGCCTGAGACAGGAATCCTGCCACATCATTTCTGGTCTCTAACCAGAAAAACCCTTTCGCCCGGAGAATTTCCTTCGGCCAATTTTCCAGCCATGCTTGAAAGCGCTCTGGATGAAACGGTTTTCTGCTTCGATAGACAAAGGAACTGATCCCATACTCTTCTGTTTCCGGAATATGCTCTTCATTCAATTCCTTAATCCAGCCGGCGCCATGCTTTGCTTCTTCAAAGTCAAATTGACCAGTTTGAAGCACCTGTAACGGGTCCACTTCTCCAAACGCTGCCGTAATAAAATTTGCATCCGGATTTAATTTATAAAGTAAGCTCTTTAATGAAGTAATCTCTTCATCCGTCATCTTATCTGTTTTATTTAAAATAACCACATTGGCAAATTCAATCTGGTCTACCAGTAAATCGACAATTCCTCTTTCATCATCCGCAGCGACTTCCATCCCGCGGTCCATCAATAAATCCTCTGATTGATAATCCTTCCAAAACTGATGTCCATCAATTACGGTTACCATCGTATCGATCTGGAAAAAGGCATTTAAGTCGATTCCCAATTCATCATCCGCATAGACAAAGCTTTGCGCGACTGGAATTGGTTCCGACACACCACTTGATTCAATCAATACATAATCGATATCGAGTTCTGCTAATTTTTCCAGCTCCACAATTAAGTCTTCTCTTAATGTACAGCAAATACAGCCATTGGTCATTTCCACCATGTTTTCTTCCGTACGGATAAAACCGCCTTCTTTTACCAATTTAGCGTCCACATTTATTTCACTCATATCATTCACAATGACCGCTATTTTCAATCCTTGCTGATTTTGAAGCAGATGATTCAGCAGGGTCGTTTTTCCTGCACCTAAAAATCCGCTTAAAACCGTTACTGGTATTTTCTTGCTCATTTTATTTCACGCCTCTCTTACAGATGAACTGGCTGTAACGCCGTCCCTTCCCAAATACAGTGGAAATAACAGTATCACAGCCATTGAAAAGTCTATATTTATTTACACGAAGAAGACTCATCTCCGTGAGTAAAAAAGTTCACATTCTTTCCTGATCCAAATAAACACGGCTCGGTGTTGTACTTTGCTGATACAAATACTTGCCACTGTATCCTTCCGTTTTCCGATCCACCTTTGCAATCACCAGCTGGCAAATACGCATATCTGCTTGCAGTTGGACAGGCACTCGGTTTGCATTAAACAATTCCAGTGTAATTTGTCCGGAAAAGCCCGGGTCGATCCAGCCCGCATTTTGAATGAAAACACCAAGCCTTCCAATGGAGCTCCTTCCTTCCACAAAAGCTGTTAAATAATCAGGAAGTCCGATTTGTTCCAAGGTCGTTCCCAATACAAAACTTTGTGGCGGAATAGTGATTTTTCCTTTATCTCCAATCTTTATTTCTTGATAATCTGCTGGTTGATCAATCGATAAATAAGGTGTCGACATATCATCGACAACTAAAAATTCTTTCCCTAACCGTAAATCAATGGAAGCAGGCTGCACGCTTAATTTCTGAAATGGGGTCACAGACAATTGCTTATCTTCTACATATTCTTTTATCGTTTGTCCAGATAAAATCATCTTACACGCTCGGATAACCGCCATGGAAATGGATTTCTAAACGCGGACCAGTCCTCAGACATTTCCGATTCGCTCAGCAGACAGCGTTCTAAATCCTCCGTTATCTGCTCCTTATCCAGGTCCATGCCGATGAATACCAGCTTCGTATGCCGGTCTCCAAATTGTGGATCCCACAGCTCTCTGACTTCCGGGTTATTCTCTACTATCTCCCTTTGCTGGGCTTTTGGCAGCGAATCAACCCAATAGGCTAACGGCTCCACCTCGACAGAAGGACCTGCCTGCGATAGTAATAAGGCTAAATCATGATGTGTTGCACACCAGACGACGCCTTTCATGCGGACGATTTCTCTCGGCAAATCCTGATACCAGCTCACCAGCCGTTCCGTATGAAAGGGCAATCTGGACCGGTATACAAATGAACTAATCCCGTATTCTTCGGTTTCCGGCGTATGATTTTCCACGCCTGCATTTAATTCCTGTAACCAGCCAGCTGACTCACTGGCCTTCTCAAAATCAAATAAATTCGTATTGACAATTTCCTGTAAATCGACATTACAATGCTGGGTGCGGATGATTTTTGCTTCCGGCTGTAAGGTACGAATAACCTTCTCCAGCTTATCTAAATCTTCTGCTTTGACTAAATCCGTTTTATTGAGAATAAGCACATTACAGAATTCAATCTGATCAATTAATAAATCAGCAATATTTCGCTCATCCACATTACTCACTGCCTGTTTCCGGTCAAGGAGCGAATCACCGGAACCGAAATCATGCCAGAAGCGGTTCGCATCAACAACGGTTACCATGGTATCTAAACGGCAATACTTTGTTAAATCAATATCCATCGTTTCATCAATATATGAGAAAGTATGGGCTACTGGAATCGGTTCACTAATCCCGGAAGACTCAATCAATATGTGATCGAACTCCCCTTGTTTTACGAGTTTTTCCACCTCAACTAATAAATCCTCCCGCAGCGTGCAGCAGATGCAACCGTTAGACATTTCAACCAGCTTTTCCTCTGTCCGTGAAAATCCGCCTTGGGATTGGACCAGCTCACTATCAATATTGACCTCACTCATGTCATTGACGATAACCGCCACCTTTAACCCTTCCCGATTATGTAAGACATGATTTAATAATGTTGTTTTTCCAGAACCTAAATAGCCGCTTAATACAGTAACAGGAATCTTTTTCATATGTTTTCCCTCCTAATCGTAATAGTTACGGTTTAATTATCAAAAATTAAGCAAGGCAATATTGAAAGCCTTCTTCCAATTCTTGATGGTCAAGATGCTTCCCAATCAATACAACCTCGCTTTTGCGCTTTTCATCCTTTGTCCATACATCGCCTTCTGTACCTGCAAAGAGCATATGCACTCCTTGAAAAACCACTTTTTGATCCATTTGTTTAATAGAAAGAACTCCCTTGTAACGGTAGAGGGTCTCCCCTTTAATACGAACTAAATAAGCGAACCATTTATTCACTTTGTCCAAGTCAAGCGGTCGATCGTCTTGAAATACAAAGGAAGTTACATGATGATTATGATGATGGTAATGCGTTTCTGTTAACAGCTTAGGATCAATGTTTAAGGCATAATCTAAATCAAACGATTTTTTTCCGATTAATTCTTTCGTGTCTACGTTTCCATATGTCGTATAAAACTGCTGGGCATTTGAATTCATATGCGTTAACTGTTCTGCCAGCTGCTTTCTTTCATCTTCTGTAATCAAATCGGTCTTGTTCACGAGCAAAATATCAGCAAATGCAATCTGCTGCTCCGGCTCTTCTTCCTGCAAATGCTGTTCGATATGTTTGGCATCGACCATCGTAATTACGCTGTCGATTTCAAAAGTATCAGCCATTTGCTCGTCCATCAAAAACGTTTGAATTACTGGAGCCGGATTCGCCATGCCTGTTGTTTCAATGACAACACGATCCACTTTTTCTTCCTGCTTCATTAAATCAGTTAATAGGTTGATCAAATCACCGCGTACATTACAGCAAATACAGCCGCTGTTGATTTCAACAATTTCTTCCTTTGTTCGTATCACCAGCTGGCTGTCAATCGATGTATCACCAAACTCATTAATGATCACAGCCACTTTCTCACTTGGCATATCGTGTAGTAATTTATTTAGCATTGTTGTTTTCCCGGCACCGAGAAAACCTGTTAAGATAGTTACCGGAATGGTTTTGTCTTGTACCAATGGCTTTCCTCCTTATCTTATCGTGTCCCATGTACATGAAAGAAAAATAGCTTTCCGCCAATCACTGACAGAAGCTTTTCATTTCCTCCATGTCTTGCTCGTCCAAATAACGAAGGAGACAAATAGAATATGATTCCCCGAACCGATATAATTACCAGCTTGCCTTTTTCACACCAGGCACTTGTCCTTTATGCGCATATTCTCTAAAAGCAATACGGGACATGTTGAATTTACGCATATATCCGCGTGGTCTGCCTGTAACCTCACATCGACTTTTTAAGCGAGTTGGGGAAGAATCCCGCGGCAGTTTACGAAGTGCTTCATAATCTCCTTTTGCTTTTAACTCTCTTCTTAATTCTGCATATTGTGCAACCATTTGCTGGCGTTTTTTCTCTTTTGCAACTTTTGACTTTTTAGCCATTTTTGGATCTTACTCCCTTCCATGTTATTATTTATTTTATATTTCTTAACAATTTAAATCGTAATTATTACGAATGAAATTTATTATAAACCATTTCATGAATCATGTAAACAGTAATGATTACGTTTTTTGTTTTACCTACTTTGATTTTCAAACTTTCCCCTCCTAAAATTAAAACCCCAAAGAAAGGCTGTTGAATTACCAACACCCTTTCTTTGGGGTTTTAATTTTCCTTATACCATTTCCAAAAAATGCATTCATTTTACGTTATATATGAAATAAACATCGTCGCAATCCCGAAGTATATCAGCAATAATAAAATATCATTGCTCCCACCGCGTGAAAAATAAATATATTGCAGACAAAAGATACAATAGCGATAATTTAGAATGGAGTGAATAATGCGATGAAATAGTCTGAGGTTCGAAAACTTTATCCAAATCAATTTGTAAAGCTAAAAATACTAGCATCTCATATTGAAAAGGAGAAAGAAATTATTGAAGATATAGCAGTAATAAGACCTGTATCTAACGAAGAAGCAACGAAAGCGTTATTACAATCAAAAGGAGATGAAGTAATCTATCTTGATTAGGCGAGAGGACTCCAAACCTCAAGGAATGTGCAGGGTAAAACCCAATGAGTAGGTGGGAGGTGAATCGCCTTTTATATTCGCGAACTTTCGTTTGTGTGATATAATGTTCTTGAAAGTCGACACCCCAGAAACCCCCACTTCAAATTCCGATAGAAATTAAGTAGGTGGGAGTATTCATGTATGTTTCTCACTGTGAATTACCTCCTCTAAATGTGACTCTGACTTTGTATGGCCATGAATATCACAATAATACACGACAGTTTTTATTTTATGGAAAATATCACAGGTGCGTGTTTCTCTGAGAAAATTTTTCCAATAAGTATATTCATGTGTGTCAATGTGGATTATTTCATAATTAGTGCTGGATATTTCCCAATTGTGTTCTATTCCATCCGTCGCTGTATCTCCCTCGATAATTTCTGCTCCCGCTTTAGGCAACCCTATTGAGAAGTATAAAATAAGCGTAAGACCCATCGTAAAAAAAACATTTCTCAATTTCATCAGCCCTTTTATCATTTTATTTAATTCAATAATTCTTCTATGTAATTTAACCAAGCAAATGAGAAATATACCCCTTATTCGATAAAAAATTGAGAGATGCCTGGCACTGTAAAAACAATACCATGATTATTTTATGAATCTGTTTTTTATAGAAAAGAATACTTCAGGCGGCTTGTTACGGTTATCTCGTTAATGTCGACTGTGTAATTTTTAATTTTTGGCAGCTTTCGTGATATTTGTTTCTAAAGCAACTGTTAAAAAGTATTTAATAATTCTTATCTCCAAATTCCTCCCACAAATTACTTAATATTCGTACCAATTCATCCGAAAGCACCAGTATCGAAAATCATTCGATAAAATTTTTCCAACCTAGGAAGAGATTTTACACAATACAGATGCAAAAAATATTGTAATTATGCTGTACTCTGCAGGAGGCGATTTTGTATTAGCTTTAGTACAATTACTTCAAGAAAAGGGTTGGAAAGATAATCCTAATCATTTATAAACCGTGATGTGAATTAACCACATCACGGTTTACTATGATTTCTAATATAGTCTTTTTATCTTCATCCATATAATATAAGCTATAGTCAAAGTTTTTTATTCTTCGTCTTCACTATCCTCATCAGAGTCCTCTGCTTCTTCATCATGATCTTCTTTTACTTCAAAATAGGAATCTAAAATTTGCTCTCCAACTTTTAAGTTAACTTCATTCCCTTCTCCAATTCCAACATGCGGGACAACAACAGCAAAGGCCACCTCTGGATCATCAAACGGCGCATAACCAACTAATGTTAAATTATTAAGGTCAAAACGTTCGCCATCAACAAATTCAGCAGATTCCGCCGTCCCTGTTTTTCCGGCTGGGTTATATGATTTATCATCAAAATAATCATTACCAGTTCCTTGTGATCCTTGATAGGAAAGACGAAATCCGTCCTGAACACGACTAATTTCATCATCAGTCATTTCTATCCGATTCATCACCGTCGGGCTGGTTGTATAATACAATGGTCCAAGTTCATCCATAGAAGCAACTGGATCACGGGCTTCCTTTAAGAAATGAGGTTGAACACGATAGCCGTCATTGGCGATGGTTGATACATATTGAGCCAGCTGTAAGGCTGTGTATGTATCATACTGCCCGATAGCAAAGTCAAGGAGCGTACCCGGATCCTCCGGTGTCTGTCCTCTTAATCCGGTACTTTCATTCGGATAATCAACTCCTGTTGTAGAGCCGAGTCCAAATTGATTGAAATAATTTTGCAGAGTTTGCAGCGTTTCTCCCATATTTAAATCTATATTCGCATTTCGCGGCATCGGATGACGGTAGTCACCACCCAAACGCAAGGCAACATAGAACATATAAACATTGGAGGACCTTTCCAGCGCCGTTAAATCATTCACTGTTCCCATATCTTGAACCGAACTTTTCGCTTCCGCTTCTGCCAGTTTCATCGGCGCGTCCCTGAACGTATCTCCCGGGGATATAGCACCTGAATCATAGCCTGTCAGGATCGTCGCCCCTTTAATACTGGATCCCGGCTCATGCGCATTATTTAGAGCCGAAAAACCGGCATCATTATATTCATCATTCTCGGTATCATATTCTACTCCGGAAATGGCTAAGAGTTCCCCAGTTTTTGGATTCATTACTACTGCATAAGCACTTGTTGCAAACCGATTCTCATAAGAACTGCTTGCTTTCATCGATTGAAATTCATCTAATAAAATGTCATCAACCTCTTGCTGAAACTCTAAATCTGTCGTTAATACTAAATCTTTCCCCCGTTCTCCATCAACAATCGTCTCTGAACCAATAATTGATCCATTTTGACGTGTCGTATATTGAATTTGTTCTTTACGTCCGCGCAGAAAGTCTTCATATTGCTCTTCCAGTCCACTCCTGCCAACACGATCATTCCTGCTGTATCCTCTTGTTAAGTAAGCACTCATATCTTCTGCAGGAATACCTTCTTCCTGGCTGGAGACATTGCCCAGAATACTAGTTAATGTATCTCCGTTTGGATAAACACGGTCCCAATCTGTGGTGGCATTGACACCTGGCAATTCATCTAAATTTTCAGCTACAGCAGCATATTCCTCTGCTGTCACCTCTTCATTTTTTACAACCTGTGGAGTAAGAGCGTATGCACTATCCAACTCTTTTTTTATCGCAATAATTTCTAATTCTTCGTCTGTAAAATTGGCAATTTCCTCATCCGTAATTAATTCCAGCGTGGCATCATATACTTCGGAATTTTCCATTTCTTCTGTGTTCACTGCCTCTAACCGCTCTTCTATTTCTTCCTGGTGAAGCAATAAATAATATTCTCTTCTATCTCTTTCTGTTATACGATCAATATATTGATCATCACTCATATCAATATATTGCGCTAATGTTTCAGCTACCTCTAGACGATCTTCTGCTTGAACATCATTTGCAGGTGTATACGTGATAGAATACATCGCTTCATTATCTACAATAAGTTCTCCATTAGTATCATAAATTTTTCCACGGGGAACTGGTACACTTGTCGTATCTAAATTCGTCCTTTGAATTTCTTCTTGATAAGATTCTCCATTTAAAATCTGAACAACACCTAACTGAAGTACGAGTGCAGAAAATAAAAGGAAGATGGCAAAGAAGAGGATATTCATACGAATAGGAAGCAGAGCACGTTTTTTCTTATTCTCCTTTTTGTCCTTCACTTTTCTCCTCCTTATTTTATATCAGGTATATTATCAAATGATATCTTTCCTTCAAATTCTTTGTAAACAGTTTAATTAGCAAGACTAAAGAGCGCACTCTATTGGTTACTCCACATTTATTTTACAAAACTCACGTTAGCATATATTAACTTGACAAACCAGTTTTAACTTTTTTTCAGAAATCTTACTTAGATATAGATGGATTTTCCCATCTAAACAAACATGCATCGTGCATATAATATAAGGTTTGTTCATACAAAATCTCCTTTTCATTGTTTCGCAAACAAGTAGATACTTTGGTTAAAATTCAATCTTAATGGCATCAGGCTCACCATAGAGCGAGCGGCTGCTTCGAGGCAGGTTTCGGGAAGGTGTTGTCTATTTGCTCAAGATCTTGCTGTGTTAATTGAATTTCAGCCGCCTTTACATTATTTAATACATGTGCAGGATTACTGGATTGTGGAATAGCAATGGTTTTTCCATTTCGGATGCTCCAGGCTAATAAAATTTGAAAAATATCTGCTTGATGCTTTTCTGCAATTTCTTTTAAAACGTTTTGCTCTGTCAATCGAGTGCCGGAGCTATCATGCCGATCGACCGGTGCATAAGCAATGACCGGCATTTCTTGTTTGTCCATTAACGGGACCAGGTCATATTCGATTCCCCGATCTGCCAAATTATAACGTACTTGATTTGCTGCACAATTTCCGCTCTCCGGAAATGTCTGTATTTTTTCAATATCATCTGTATCTAAATTAGAAACACCCCACGCTTTGATCTTGCCTTGATTTTTAGCTTTTTCCAGTGCTTCCACTGTTTCTTGGAGCGGGATGTTAACTTGCCAATGAAGCAAGTATAGATCCAAATAATTCACATTTAATCTTTTTAAACTTTGATCAAGACTAATTGGTAATTGCTTCTTAGAAGCTTTGGAAGGAAGAACTTTAGAAATAAGAAACAAGTCTTCCCGATTATAGAGATAAGGTTTAATAGCCTTAGCTACCAAGCGTTCGGAATTTCCACTCCCATACATTTCCGCTGTATCAATGACTTGAACCCCATTATCAAGGCCGGTTTGTATGGCTTTTATTTCCTGATCCTTTTTATTTGATTTATCTCCCATATTCAACGTACCTAAACCGATAGGAAAAACTTCTCTTCCGGCAATTTTCACTTTTTTCATCTGTTCTTCCCTCCGAAATTTTTGTATATTGGTAAAAAATCTACTTTATTTTGATCGTTTGGAATTACCGTTATTCTAAATCTGAAAGTGCAATTCGATAAAGCCTGTCATCGCTATCTTCCGGAGCACCTCTGCCATCTCCATTATTACTTACAAAATAGAGATAGTTATCCTCAACCCGCACATCTCGAATTCTGCCAAGATCGGTAATGACTTCACGGCTTTCTCCTGATTCAAGGTCAAATTCTAAAACAGCAGAACCTCTTAATGCAGCAACATATAATTTATCATCGTCATATGCCATTCCAGATGGCGCCCATGTTTCTTCATTCCCTGAAGTGAATAAAGGAGCAATCATTCCTTCTTGTTCTTCTTCTCCTTCAATAATTGGCCAGCCATAGTTTTCACCAGCTTCAATCAAATTAATCTCATCGTTGGCATTATCTCCATGCTCACTGGCATACATTGTACCGTCAGATGACCACGTAATTCCTTGAGCGTTGCGGTGTCCATAGCTATAAACATAAGAATCTGAATATGGGTTATCCTCTGGTACGGAACCATCTAAATTCATTCTTAAAATTTTACCGCCTAACGAATCCAAATCTTGCGGTATTTCACGTTCCGACGCATCTCCTGCTGTTGCATAAAGTAACCCGTCCGAACCTATTTTAAGTCTTCCTCCATGGTGATAGGTACCACTTGGAATTTCATCAAGAAGTACGCTTTCTTCACTCCATGTATTGTCTTCTAACTGAAGTGTTACGACACGATTATACTGTCCTTCATTACTTTCATACGTATAGTAAGCATACGCTTGATTTGTTTCAGCAAAATCAGGAGCCAGTACAAAACCAAGCAATCCTGCCTCGGAAGCTGTGGATACTTCATGGTCCAGTTCTACCTCTTGTCGTTCTGCTTCCCCATCTTCCAATCTAACGATGCTTCCTGTTCTCTCTGATATATAAAAGGTATCCTCTGTCATCTCTATGGACCATGGGACATCCAAATTCTCTGCAATAACCTCTAAACCTTCCACCGGCATCGTCATCTCTTCTTGGGACTCTCCCTCATTATTAGATGCATTATCATTATTACCGGAAGGGGGCTGTTCGTCATTTGTGGAGCACCCGATCAGGAAAAGCAACCCGATTAGATACCCTGATATTAATTTCTTCATTCACATTTCTCCTCTCTTTATGTTCTTATTAGCAGGTAGCATAAGTTCTATTTTTTCAATAAAACCCTCTATCCCTCCTTCTTTTATTGGGAATAATGTTAGCTTATAAAGTTAACTTTAGGTCAAACAATTTGTCTCTATTATTGTTAAAAAATTAATCAAAGTAATCTTGAACAGCCGTTTATATCTAAATAAAACCCTCCTTTTAATAAGGAAGGTTTTTCTACTTACTTAGAGTATAATGGTTCTTCAGCCGGAAGAACTTGAATCTAACCTGTCTTCTCTGCGGGCAGCAAGGATAAGGTTTTTTCCGCGTTCTGCAAAAGCTGAGGCCGTTGCGTACCCGATTCCTGAACTCGCCCCTGTAATTACGGTGTATTTCATTCTTATCATCATCCTTTCATCATTTTTTCAAACGGAGAAGCCTTAATTATCTCTTCCTGCTGCTTGTCTCTAAGCATTTAACCGTTCCTTTCAAAATAAAGTATTATTTATCATATACATCTAACCAATCATTTTATAGAACAAATGATACACACTTAAAGCGGACCAACTACCGGATGAGGTACATAAGGCTCTTCCAAATATGCGACTTCTTCAGGTGTTAAATGAATGGAGAGAGCAGCTACCGGATCTTCAATATGAGACAATTTTGTAGCACCAATAACCGGTGCTGTTACCGTTTCTTTCTGAAGTAACCAGGCAAGTGCGATTTGAACACGCGGAACACCACGCTTTTCTGCAATTTCTGCAACACGCTCTACTACCAGCCGATCTGTATCCTCTGTCGCACCATATTTCGACTTTTGAGACTTGTCTGTTTCAGAGCGTTTTGTTGTTTCAGTCCAATCACGTGTTAATCTGCCTGAAGCAAGCGGACTATATGGCGTAACTCCAATTTTTTCTTCTTTGCAAAGGGGAAGCATTTCTCTTTCTTCTTCGCGATACAAAAGATTTAAATGATTTTGCATAGAAACAAATTTTGTCCAGCCATTTTTCTCTGCTGCATGATTTGCTTTTAGAAACTGCCAGGCATACATGGCAGAGGCTCCGATATATCTTGCTTTTCCTGCCTTTACAACATCATGCAACGCTTCCATTGTTTCTTCAATCGGCGTGTTATAATCCCACCGGTGAATGATATAAAGGTCTACGTAGTCGGTCCCAAGACGCTCCAGACTTTTATCAATTTCACTCATAATCGCTTTTCTGGAAAGTCCGACCGCATTCGGCCCTTCATGCGTAGGAAAATAGAGCTTTGTTGCGATGGCAATTTCATCTCTATTGGCATAGTCTTTTAGAGCTCGTCCCATAATTTCTTCACTTATTCCATTGGAGTAAACATTTGCCGTATCAAAAAAATTTATTCCAAGCTCAAGAGCTCTTTTGATAATAGGACGACTTTGCTCCTCATCAAGGACCCATGGATGGATCCATTTTTCTGCATCACCAAAACTCATCCCGCCTAAGCAAAGCCGTGAGACATCCAAACCGGTATTTCCAAGTTTTACATATTCCATGTGGTATCATTTCCTTTCTTTCTGCACAATTTAAATAAAAAACCCTAATCACCATGAAATCAAAGTTATCTCTGAACTATCTATACCCTTTTTCCTTGTTAATAATTCACTTTTAAAAGCTGCCGCAGCTTGCAAAACATACCTGGAAATGAACTTAAAGAGAAATATTGGTCTTTTTCTCCCTTTCATTGATAAACTATACTCCTTAAAGTGAGCTTTAAGTCAACTATATCGTTTTTCTATTAAATAAGTTATAGAAGAGCATGTTTAATATTCATTTCATTTGGTTTAACTCTTAATTTGGCTATTAAATCAATCTCCAGTTAGCGTTTATTAACAAAAATGGTATAAATTAAAACTTTATAGAATATTTCAACTAGCTTTTATCGTTGACTTGAAGTTAGCTCCAAATGATATTATATGGTTAACGTTACGATTGGAGAATTTTTAAATAAGCATTAAAAGCTGGATTGCAAACAAAGTAATATGGAAAAATATATAAAGGTTAATTCCATACGTAACAAGTACGAGCTCTCTCGCAGCTGACTCTTTATTTAACCCCTAAGAGATATCTAAACATTTTGAGAGGAAGAGTATAAAATGATACTGACATTGATTATTTTACTTATCTTAGTTGGCGGTTTCTTTATCGGTTTAAGACAAGGATTCGTTTTTCAGTTTGTAAATATAACTGGTTTTATTGTTTCACTGGTCGCTGCTTCTCTATTTTTTAATGATATTACCCCACATATAAGCTGGATTCCTTATCCCGGTGCTGCAGATAGTTATTTAGCAACGATATATCATCAAACTATTGCTTTCCTGTTATTATTTATTGGTACAAAAATCTTATGGAACATTCTTGGTTCGATACTGAATTTTTTTGCAAATTTACCTTTGATAAGTCTCGTAAATCGCTGGCTTGGTGGAGCATTTGGTTTTGTAAAAGTATATCTGGCCGTCTTTCTGCTTCTAAATCTTGTTGCCTTTGTTCCGATTGTTTCTTTACAACAAGCGGTTTCTGATTCAACCTTGGCACAGACGATGATGCAGCGCACCCCTGTTCTTTCCGAAAAAATAGAAGAATTGTAACCCGTCAACAGCGTTTTATATGGAAACACTTTCATCCTGTTTATTAGAGTTGAAGATCCCACATTCAAATTGGAATCTTCAACTCGTTTCATGTAATGTATTGTACAAATGCATTACTTTCTCCCCGCTTGAAAAATCACTCCATTCTTTAACAATACAAGCATCTCAAAAATGTTTATCTATACTTATTACTTTCATGGTTTTATTATATTACTGAATCCATGATCATCTATGACCTTTATCAAACAGCACATTTAAACTATCCCCTTGACAACTAAAAGTATGTTTTTAATAACACAAAACGTAAATCAGAAACAATTTAGCTTCTATTCAAATTATAAAGTATCATATCCTTTCATTCGTTTTTCTTGACTTAAAGTAAACTTCAGGTGGTACGATAAAAATGAATTAAATGGAGGTGAAAGTTATGGAAACCAACTGGAGTCAGGAACAAATTTCCACTTTTTCCAAAGCTGATGATATGTATATATCACCGTTTTATAGTGACGGCAAAACTCCCGGAACTCCAACTTGGATTTGGTCTGTTGTTGTAGATAATGATTTATATGTCAGAGCTTATAATGGTCAACATTCGAGGTGGTATCAATCCGCAGTACAGCAAAAAGCTGGTAAGATTAAATTGACTGGTGAGGAATACAATGTTACTTTTCAACCTTCAGATACGGATGCTGCATTAACTGAAAAAATTGATGAAGCTTACCAAGAGAAGTATGGTGACAGTATGTATCTTTCGCCAATGCTAGGGAAAGGTCCTGTAAGTGCAACAGTTCGAATTTTACCACGTGGGGAATAAGGCAGATTATGACATCTGATCTAATGCCAACTATAAAAGCATTAAAACGAATGAAATATATTAAAGTTAACTGGTTACAAACTTAAAAAACCTGATTTCCCAACGCAGGGAGATCAGGTTTTTCTGAAGAGAACTGCACATCATAATGCGTGTTATTTCCTATTTCTAAGAAAGGTTAGTTTTTTTATCTAAAAAATGGATAATCAATGTCTCCATTTCCGTTACCGCTGTAAAGAGTAGCGTGACCAGATTCATTGAGTGAAGATCCATTTTTTAAAAGTCCTACAACATCAGGGTTAGCCAAAGCCAAAGAGCCAATTGGCGCCATATCAGCAGTATTATTATATAACCATTCCCAACCGAAAACCGGACCTATTTGAATTCTGATGAAGGACTTCAAACAGGTCCGGTTTTTCATTAGCCAGCCAGTATATTTTAAACTTCTTTATATTTTATGAACTTCTAAGTTGCCTTAAAGTTAACTTTAGGCTGTAAAATGACAAGATATTAAAAATTGGAGGAATCAGCTATGACAAAATAACAACTAGAATGATGATGTAAACAGAACTCCTTTTTGATTCAACAAAGACTTCATTGAAAGAAAAGGTTGGGATAAATATTTTGAAACGATTATTTTTTCTCCTGTTAATTATATTAGCCGCTATTTGGACAAGGCCCTATTGGGAAGACTCCGTTCGGGAAGTGATTCCAGATCAAGTTACGGAAACCTTTCATTCCACAAGAGACTTTACGACCCAAACGATAGAGGATAGTAACTTTGATTTTGACACCGTAAGAGATCAAGCTGCTTCTTTTTATTCTTCTATTGTCGATTCGGATTCTGCACAAGTAACGGAACAGGAAGAGGCGACACCTCTAGAATTAACAACCCCGGAAGATCAATCCTTTTCGATTGGCAACGTAGAATTAGGAGATACAAGAGCGGATGTGGAAGACATGTATGGAGAGCCGGAGCGAGAAAGTGAAAATGAATATGGTGTCCATTGGTCCACTTATCATGAAAACTATCAGAATTTTATGATGGTAGCTTATGATGACCAGGATATGGTCCGCGGGCTATACACCAATCAGGATTTGCTTTCTTCATCGTTTGATTTAGACTTAGGAGATACAAAAGCTGCCGTAAACGAAACATTAGGAGAGCCGGAAGAGGGCATCCGCAACGGCTGGTTTAATTACCAAATCAACAGTGAAGGGGAATATGATATTTACCAAATAGATGGAAGCTATGCAACCATTTTTTACGACATCCATGAGAATGATGAGGTTACAGCTATCCAGCTCATTGATGAGAACCTGGAAAATGAGAAAGATGCTGTTTATACTTCCGGCAGTGAAACATTACGGGACGGATTCGAATATCAATTATTTGACTTGACTAATGCGGATCGGGTCAATCACGATCTTCCAGTTTTGGAATGGAACGAAGAAGTAAGAGAAACAGCCAGAGAACACAGCACCGATATGGCAGAAAATCAATATTTCGACCACACCAATTTACAAGGCCAATCTCCATTTGATCGCATGGAGGAGGATGATATTTCCTTTACTACAGCCGGCGAGAACCTGGCTTATGGGCAATTCAGCAGTATTTTCGCCCATCAGGGATTAATGAATTCTGAAGGGCACCGGGAGAATATATTGCAGGACAGCTTTGCCGAATTAGGAGTTGGAGTCGATTTTAATGATGATAACCAGCCATTTTTTACAGAGAATTTTTTAAATGATCAATGGTTATACTAAAGCCCATATAGCTAGTTAAAGTGTATATTTCCATTGAATCTGGAAGAGAAGGAATATATCCAAGAACGTTTATATCTTGTTCTTCTCTTCCTACATATGATAATAACAAGATATTAAAGCATCTTCACGGTAATGCTTGTCTGACCAAAAGATCTCCATATGTTAAAACATATGCTTTGGAATTTTTACATCCTCCCTTCTATCGGGTTTCTCACATTGCTGATTTATTTCTTTTTAACGGCAATAACTACTCATTAAATTAGATTTTTAATGCATCTTGATAATAAAACGAAACTTCATTCAGTGGGAGTTTTTCGACGCACAACTCTTTACGATGGGACGAGTAATCGCAGCCCCAGTCCCAGGACGTCGCGAACTTAGTCTGCTTCCTTCATTCTCCCACTGAATTAGCCTGAGTGATTCAGGGAGGTAGCGCCCGTTATCTCCCGCTTAAATAAATTTATTTTCGCTCTTTATTTTGTGGCGGGAGTTTTACGGGCGGTTCTCCGTGATAAATTATCTTCAGATAGTAAAACCTAAAGTGATATAACATTCTCCTATATCATTTGCTATGTTTAAGAGGTGAAAACACATGAATTTAAAGAAACTATTGAAAAATATCAGTAAACAGATAAGCATACCTGATATTATGATCCATAAAATAACAACAAATTCCCAATACGTAGATAAAAATGATTTGTTCATTGCCATAAAGGGATACAGTTTGAATGGTCATGATTTTATTAACCAAGCAATCGAAGCTGGAGCAGTATGTATTGTAGGGGAAGAAGACATCCGAGGGTTACCCGTACCATATATCAGAGTTTCCAACAGTCGTTTAGCTTTAGCTGAACTAGCTTCTGAATTTTACGGGAATCCGGCAAAAGATAAGAAAATAATTGGTATCACCGGTACAAATGGGAAAACCACAACAGCGTATATGATAAAACATATTTTAGAGGATTACGGTCATACGTGTTCCATGTTTGGTTCCGTAAACACGATAATTAATGGGGATACGTACCCTTCCCTAAATACGACACCTGATGCGCTGAACTTGCAAAAGCATCTTGCCATAAGTAATGATGAATTTATTATTATGGAAGTATCTTCGCATGGAATAGCACAAGACAGAATACATGGGATTACATTTGATTTTGGCCTGTTTACCAATTTAGATCATGACCATCTTGATTATCATGGTGACATGGAAGGTTATTTCTTAACCAAAGCAAAAATGTTTGAAGTACTAAAAAATGATGGATATGCGATTATCAATAATTATAATGTGTGGGGAGAAAAGCTTAGCAGCATGCTCCAATCCCGTCCTTTTTCATTAATTACTTTAGGAAATAGGGAAAACGATGAGCTGACAATAAATAAAATAACTCCTGGATTTTCAGAAATTTCCTATAAAGGATGGAGCCTTTCCCTTCAATTAGCCATCTTGGGGCAGCATAATACGTATAATGCAGCAATAGCATTCCTGACAGCTTCACGAATAGGCGTCCCTACCCAGCAAATTTTGAAATCATTACGCACATTCTCTGGTGTCCCCGGCAGGTTTGAAATATTCAGGCGTTCAAACGGGACGACTGTCGTTGTAGATTATGCGCATACTGCAGAAGCTTTTTCAAATTGTTTAACCACAGCTAAAACCCAAGGAGCAGAAAAAGTCTTTCATGTTTTTGGTTTTAGAGGAGACAGAGATTCAAGTAAAAGGAATAAAATGATAACCATTTCTAAGAAATTGGCGGATGAAACCATTCTTACATTTGATGATTTAAATGGGGTCCCTTCTGCTGCTATGCTGCAGGAGCTGAAAAAATTAAACGAAGGACTGGTTATCTCAGATCGCACATTAGCTATAAAGCATGCTATTGAAACGGCAGAAGAAAATGACTGGGTAATTATCACTGGTAAAGGAGATGAACGTTACAGCTTGGATTTTACTTTGCCTGCAAATTCTGATAAAGAAACGGTTGAGTATGTTTTGCAAAAAGAGGTAAAAAAGCTGAAAACTAGGCGATAGAAATAACTTTAAAAGAAAATAACATTTAAATTAAAATAGCTAAGAATAAAGGGAAACCTCATTCAGTGAGAGTTAAAAAATTCCCACCGAATGAGGTTCCACTTTATCAATAGATAACCTAAAATGTATCTTCCACAAAATCACTAATCACCCCTATTGCAGCTTTACTCCCTTCACTCGCAGCAATAACCAGCTGCTGCGGTCCAGCTGCATTATCTCTTCCAGCATAAATCTCTTTCACACTTGTCCGGCCTTGTAAATCTGTTTTTATTCTACCCATCTCATTCTGTTCTAAACCTAATTGTTCAGCAAAAGGAGCGGCCTGTTCCATTTTATAAGATACAAAACCTGCTTCTTTATGCAGCTCTCTTCCATTCTTACGCGTACTCTATTTTGCGTAATTTTTATCAAAAATATCGTAATGATTACGATTCACCAAGAAAGAAGATCCATCTTTATTTTATTTTTTTAACTAAAAGAAAGTTTTTCAACGATATTCTATTTGAAATCACAATCTCTATTATAGTAATTTGACAGAAAAAAGAACCTATATTTAGATATCTTTCTCATCTTTTATAGGTCTTTCTTATTTCTATTATTATAATTTCAAAATTGGATATTAAGAGCTCAGCACCTTAATCCCTTTAACGATATTCCAAATAAAATAATAAATATCAATGATAAAGCAAATCACTATTGCAATTATTGTTGTGGTAAATAATCCACCGCTTACTTCCCCCGACCAAACTTGTCCAATCCCAATTGAAAAGATGATGATTCCTGCAATAATCGTTGCGATAATTGGAATAAGATGGGTCCACAAGGCTTTCTTCGCGTGTTCTTTTGTTTCCTCATCTCCAAGAATCCATACCAAAATCGGAAATAAAAATGGCGCAAAAAAGATACTGAAATAACATAATGATGATAATAATTTATTCCCTTCCATCTAATAAACTCCTTCAATATTCTCTAAGGATAAGAAAGTTATTTTATCATTTCCTTCCTCAAAAATACACCCTCTTTTGATAATAAAAGGGTGTATGTAAACAATGAATTATTTAAAAGTTCTCTGCTACATAATCACTGAGTACACTTACGGCAGCTTTGCTTCCTTCAGCGGCAGCAACAATTTGCTGAGGCATTCCGCCGGCACAGTCTCCTGCAGCGTACACACCCTTCCTGCTTGTACGGCCGTAAGGATCTATTCTAATTCCTCCCATGCCATTTGATTCTAACTCCAGACGCCCGGCAAAGGGAGAAGCCTGCTGTAATTTATGTGAAATAAATCCGGCTTCACGACTGAGTTCCTTCCCATTCTTAAATTGAATGCTTTTTAATTGTCCATCTTCCCCTTGCAGCCGCAAAATCTCGTCTTCTACAACCGGAATATTCTTTTGTGATAAGATAGTTTTTGCCTGAGGAGAAATGCTCGCCTGCCCATTTGTGCATACTACAATATCCTTACTCCAATTAGAAACCATTTTCACACTGTTAAAAGCATGCGGATATGCGGCAATATAGACCAATGGAAGATCTTTTAACTCCCATCCATCACAATACGGACATCCAAAAAGACTTTTTCCATAAAATTGATGAATGCCTTCTATCTCAGGAAGAATATCTTTTAATCCTGTTGCTAATACAATTCTTTGCGCTTCAAAAACTTGCCCGATTTCTGTTTGAATCTGAAAATAAGAGGCAGTCTGCACAATATCAACCACTTGATTTCTTTGAACAGAAATCGTTGGGTATTTATTTAAATCTTCATAGGCCGCCTTTTTAAATTCAGCTGGATGAATCCCATCTCTCGTAATAAAATTATGAGATTCCCTTGTAACCGCATTACGAGGTGTATCATCATCAAATAGAATAACTTCCTTTCTTCCCCTGCCTAAAATAAGCGCTGCATTTAATCCGGCAGGCCCTCCCCCAATAACTGCACAATCATACAACATAATGGTTTCCTCCTCTTACTACAGGATGAAATTTCGTAATGATGCATTTACTATATAAGAACCCATACGCTTTATCAAGCTAGAAGACTACTTCATTAACATCCTATGAATCTGTATTTTAATTTAAATACTTGAAGCAGTTGACTGTTACTTTCAAAATTATTCCATCTGAATCCACTTTTACTTTATCCCACAAAAAAACACCTGAAAAATCATTACATTTCTCAAGTATTTTCCATTATATGTAATATTATTTTTTGGCACTACCGTATTTAATAGTATACATCAACGGAATATATAAGTCTATTTTTTTCTTCATTTCATTGCTAAAATAAACAAGACATTCAGTTAGGAGGGATTTGCAGTGGGATTTGAGGAAGAAAAAAAGGTATTACATGAAACATTAGCTATTATCGACAAGCAATACGAACGATTAGCTGGGATACCGGAATATATCGGCGATGATTTTACGGAAAATGTATTGGAAGGCAGCAGAGAGCGCGTAAGAGAATCACTGGCAATTGCTAAACAAGAACCCTATTTCGCCCGTCTTGATTTTAAAGAAGAAGAAAATCAGGAAGTGAAAGCCACTTATATCGGAAAAGCCGGAGTTTTTGATGAGCATACAGGCGACGTTCTAATTACAGATTGGCGTGCTCCGATTGCCAGCCTGTTCTATGGTTTCAGTGGGAGTGAGGATGATGTATATTATCAATCTCCAGATGGCATCGTAGAAGGAGAAATTTATTTAAAAAGAAATATCGTCACCTATGACCAGGAGTTGCAAAGAGTAGTAGACCGTTATATCCGTGGAGAACAGGAAGCTTCAGGAGGAGATGAATTTCTATTATATAAGCTGGAAGATCAAAAAGATAATAGACTTCGTGACATTGTAGCGACCATCCAAGGAGAACAAAATGAGATTATCCGCTATCCCTTAAACAAAGCTGTTATTATCCAAGGTGTTGCCGGGTGCGGCAAAACAACCGTAGCACTGCACCGCTTAGCCTATCTGTTATACGAATATCGGAAACAATTAACCGCACATCGCATGATTATTTTTGCACCGAATACCATCTTTCTTGATTATATTTCACAAGTACTGCCAGAATTGGGCGTCGGAGATATTGTCCAGACAACCTTTCCAAATTGGGTTATGACCTCCATTATCGATGATCCGAAATGTAAGCTGGAATCTCTCAGTGAAAGAAGGAAAGCATTTTTTGAATCGGATACAGTTGAGCAGAATAATTGGAAAGGTTCTTTAGACTTCCAGCAGCAAGTCCGGGAGCAATTATCGCATTTAGAAAAAGATTGGCTGCCTGAAGAAGATTTTATCCCTTGGGAAAATAAACAAGGTGTTCCACTGGAAAAAATCAAAAACTGGATAGAAACAGATTTTAAAGACAATCCGGTGACCAAGAAATATGATCGACTCAAAGCAAAATTAACACGCTGGATTGAAATAGAAGCAAAGATGTATGAGGAGAAAAAAGAACAGGAGCAAGCCCGTAAAGATGGTAAAAAGGAATTAAGAAGCTATTTAAGAAAGTGGAAAAAAAGAAAACCTTATGAACTGTACGCACAAATCTTAAAAAGAATGAAAAGAACAGATCTTTTACCGCCAAAGGATAAAATAACGTTAGATGACCTGGCTCCCCTGCTTGATATTCATGATTATTGGTATGGGATAGATAAAGATGAACGTTTTGATCATGTGGTGATTGATGAAGCCCAAGACTTCTCACCTTATCAAGTAGCTGTATTACATGCGCGCACCAAAACGGTATCATTTACGATACTAGGAGATTTAGCACAAGGCATTCACAGCAATGAAGGCATTGATGAATGGGAAAATTTTATCGATCTTTTTGGTACATCCCGTTCGAAATTCTTTCAAATGACAAAAAGCTACCGATCCACTTATGAAATTATTGCATTTTCCAACACCATTCTTCAGCATCTTGCCAACCGTCCCGCCTATGCAGAGCCGGTATTCCGCAGCGGTGAGGATGTACAGATCCAACAAGTAGAAAGAGAAGAAAAATCAGAGAAAATCAAAAGCTGGGTCCATGAGATGAAAGACAAAGAGATGAATACCATTGCAATTATTTTAAGGTCGGAAGCTGATTGTCACGAGATTTATCCGAGGTTAAAAGAAGAGATTCCAGAATTAAATAGGATCACAACCGAAGATAAATCCTACGAAGGCGGCATTTCCTTATTACCCGTGTATGTATCCAAAGGGCTGGAATTTGATGCTGTTTTAATGGTCGATGTGGATGAAAAACATTATCCGGTGACAGAGCAAACCACGAAATTATTATATGTTGGCTGTACAAGAGCACTGCATCATTTATCTGTTATTTACAGCGGAAATGTATCGAAGCTGATTTCAAATGGATAAATATTGAATTGGATTTTTTAAAGAAGATGGCAAACGTATTTTTTATCCACCCATAGTTTTTTTAATTTCGCATGAAAAGTGAGCAGTTATTCCAAGCTGCTCACTTTTTTACTACTACAGGAACCTATTCTTTTTTCTTATTCGTCTGCAAGTTTTTTAATCACTTCTTTTTTTAATTTTGTGATTTCTGTTATTTGGTCAATTGGCATTCCCCTTGCTATCAATTCTAAAGCTATTTCTTGATTTCGTTTTTCTTTACCTTTTTCAATGCCTTCCTCTTTCCCTCTCTCAAAATACGAATTCGGCAACTGCATCACCATGTCTTTTTCCTCTTCTGGCAGATTCTCCATTTTCTCCATCATTTGCGCCGGATTTATTTTCAACCGGGTAATCATACGCAGAAACTCCAGTTTTACCTGAACCCGCTCATGCTCTTTATACCCCATCTGACTAAGTAATGCTGCCGCGGCCGGATTGTCTGATTCAATATATTCTCTCCAGTTTTTCTTTCTTAATTGTAATTTTAGATAATTAAATTGAAGTACTTCTTGGGTAGGTGTATCGATTTTGAATTGGGCTGGTTCTTCTTGCTTCCTAATTAAAACTTAAAACGGCAATGGGTTGAATCGGTTTGCGGTATTTGGCGTAAAGATGTGAAAAGCGGAAAGCGCCCGTTTAAAAACGTAGAGATTGGAGCGGCGCAACTGAGATAAAGGAAACACAGTGAGGCAACGAACCGATGTTGACTTTCACCCGCTGGGCATAAGTGCGACTCGTGTTGGCTCCTAGTTTTTGGCGCTTGGAGCTAGACAAGCTGAAGTAGAGAAACATTCTTTCAGGAAATTCCGCTTCATGGGTGGATTGAGGTTCGATGTGAATATGCAGGATTTTATCTTGATGATGCAGCTTTACTTCGGCGAGAACATCAATTTCCTTTTTAGAGCCTTTTAGGTAGTCCAGGTAGACTTCCTGTTCAAGGAATGTGACGTTGGAGAAATCAATGTAGGAGTGCAGATCGGGGGGAAATTCTTCGACGAATTCCTCAAAAAACGCTTTGATCAGTTTCTTTGTCAGCCGGTCATGCTTCATGTAGTCCGCTTTTTCTTCTAGTACCATAGGCGCTGTAAACAATAGAACACTTCCTTTCTTTGAATTGTTTTTATTTTACCAATTATTTTATAATAAAGCTAGGCTTATTGTATATTTACTAATGAAAGATAAAGCTCTCATAAATTGGTGTTCATAGAAAGGAAGTGAAGCAATGCTCATTGCCATCCTATTGATTTCCCTAGCTTTGATAATTCAAACCATTTACCTGATATACTATAAGAGTCAGATAAAAGATATTGGAACGCAATTGGCTTTTATTTCAAAACATGATTCTTTTAAATTTATTCACACACAGATTAAGCCGAAAGAAATATATCAATTAATTGATGTTTGCAATAGCCTTCTTCGTAATCAAAGAAAGCAAAACCAGAAATTCGTTAAGAAAAGCGAAGAAATCAATGAGACAATTGTCAATTTGTCCCATGATATCCGCACTCCGCTCACTTCACTTGACGGTTACCTGCAGCTGGCCAAGCGTTCCGAAAAGAAAGAAGAAAAAACACATTATGTCACGATGGCGCAGACTAGAATCAAACAAATTATTACCCTTGTGGATGAACTATTCTTGTATACCAAATTGGAAAATCCAGATTATCATTTACAGCTTAATCAGGTAGATATCATTAATCTTTTAAACAGACGTCTTTTCTTTTTTATGGATGATTTTGCTCAAAGCGGTATAGAACCAGATTTAAACCTACCAGAATCCCCTGTTTATATACTGGGGAATGAAAATGCATTGGAAAGAATTTATGAAAACATTATTAAAAATTACTTTCTGCATGGGGAAGGTACATTAACGATTCGCTATGAAGATAATCCACTGGAAGCTCAACTGCACTTCATTAATTCGCTGAAAGAAAGTGAACTCGTCAATTTCAATCAAATTTTCACCCGTTTTTATAAAGAAGATGTTTCCCGAAGCAAATCTACTTCTGGACTGGGATTATCTATTGTTAAATCGCTAGTAGAAAAAATGAATGGTGAGGTCCATGCTGAACTAAAAGAAAATCAATTTTGGATTAGCATTTTATTTCCCAAAAAATCAAAAGGAGGAAATCTATGAATCAGGAAATGGAACAACGTCATATTCTTATTATTGAGGACGATGTACATATCAACCATATTATAGCCGACGTTCTTCAAAAAGAAAATTTCCTCTGCACACAAAGTTTTTCCGGAAGTGAAGGAAAAATGAACGTGAGCCAGCAAGTCTATGATCTGATTATATTGGATC
This sequence comes from Oceanobacillus jeddahensis, assembly GCF_000750635.1. Taxonomy (GTDB): domain Bacteria; phylum Bacillota; class Bacilli; order Bacillales; family Amphibacillaceae; genus Oceanobacillus; species Oceanobacillus jeddahense. The sequence goes on along the minus strand of NZ_CCDM010000006.1, from coordinate 224,022 downwards.
TAATGCTCCCAGGTTTATCGGGGGAGGAATTTATGCATGAATTGAGAACAAACTTAAGCTGTGATACCCCTGTCATTGTATTATCTGCCAAAGAAAAGCTGGATCATAAATTACATTTATTTGATTTAGGCGCCGATGATTATGTCACGAAGCCTTTTGAAGTGGAAGAACTGCTTGCCAGAATTTATGTCCATATCAAAAGAAAGTCTACAAGCAGTTTTCCAAAAGTGTATAAGCATAAAAATTTAAGTTTAGACAGTAATACCATGAGTGTAAAGCTTCATCATTCTGAATTAAATTTGACAAGGCAGGAATATAAAATCATTGAGCTCTTATTAAAAAACCCGACACGTGTATTCTCAAGACAGGACATATACGAGCTGGCGTGGGACGATCTATACATGGGAGAGGACAAAACCATTACAGTCCATATCAGTAACATCCGTAATAAAATAAAACAATTGGATCATGAAAAATACATTGATACGGTGTGGGGCATTGGCTTCAAATTAAGCAAATAAGTGTTCTTTGAACTTTCTTAACCTTTTCTTGACGTTATTTTAGCTTTTCTTTTGTACCTTTATGAATAAGGGAGGCGCGCACGATGTCATGTGAAATTATTGAAGTAAAACAGTTGACCAAACAATTCAAATGGAAAACGGCGGTAAACAACGTTGATTTTAAAATCAGAAAAGGAGAAATCTTTGGGTTGATCGGTCCAAATGGATCTGGGAAATCCACTTTGTTGAAGATGATTGGAGGATTGATTTATCCTTCCTCAGGTGACATTCATCTATTTAATAATGCAGTACAAGGAAACCATGCCTATTTTGAACGAATGGGCCTATTAATTGAAAATACAGGAGTCTACCCTCATTATTCCGCCTACAAAAATCTTGAATTGATTGCCATTTCCTACGGGATTAAAAATCGTCAGCAACAAATCCACGAATTATTAGAACTGGTAGGGTTGGATAAAACAAATAAAACCAAAGTGAAAAACTATTCCATGGGAATGAAACAAAGACTCGGAATTGCAATAGCACTCGTTGGGAGTCCTGATGTTTTGATACTAGATGAGCCTATCAATGGATTAGACCCACAGGGTATTTCTGAAATGAGAAAGTTAATTTTGGATTTAAATAAAACGGGGATTACTATCATCATTTCCAGCCATATTCTTGAGGAACTCTCCAAAGTTGCCACCAAATATGCCATCCTCCATCAGGGAAAGATTATTGAACATATATCGAAAGAAGAACTGCTTCTTCAATGCGAAGACCGGATTGAAATAGAAGTAGATGATCCGAAAATGGCAGTTCTTGTCCTGGAAAATCATTTAGAAATCGATCAATACAAAGTAATCAACGATCACACGATCTATATCTATGATACATCTGTGCAAAGTCAGCAAATCACGAAGAAACTAGCAGAAAATAATATCTATGTCCATTCTATTTCAAAACATAAACAAACCTTGGAACAATATTTTTTAGCACGAACAGGAAATGGCGGTGAAACCCATGATGAATCTTCTTAAGATGGATGTAAATCGCTTCTTCACAAATAAAACCATGTATGTGTTACTGCTGGTCTTCATGGCTTTTCAAATATTCGGTATCTTTATGCATAAACAATATGAGCAACCTGGTACACAAGGTGAACTGCTTGTCAGCAATATGAATGAAAGTCAATTTATCCAAATGATCCTCTCTCAGACGCCGTCATGGATTTTAATCTATATAGCCGTATTCACTGTATATTTTTATATAAGTGAATATAATGCCGGTTTTCATAAAAATTATTTCGCTTTAAAAAATGCACGAAGAAATTCTGTTATTTCTAAAATAGTGATACTTGGCATATTTACAATGCTTATGTTTTTCACCATGATTATGGCAGATTTGATTGGAAGATCACTTTTCTTTCAGAATGCCGCGATTGGTGATTTAGGATACTTTGCAAAACTACTGCTGGGACAGTTCGTACTCCACTGGGCTTTTTCTGTTCTTTTATTATATATCACCATGCTTATCAAAAATGCAATTCCAAGTATTGTAACCGGAATGATTTTAGGTTTGAATATCATCGGCATGGTTCTCAGCGCTCTAGAAGCACTGGTTAGCGATACGAATTTTTCTTCTTATTTATTAGTAAATACAATTGTCAGCAGCAAAGATTTTAATCATACAGCAGATGTTATTCATGTATTCAGTGTAGCAATCATTTTCCTGGTGGTATTTTCTTTCCTGGCTGTGACATATAAAATAAGAGAAGATTTACGATAACTGACATGATTTACATTAAAATTTTAATCTGGTCTGATACATTTCTAAAAATACGGTTTAAAATAAAGGGGCGGTTACATCTATGCTTTTTACACAGGCTTTAATAAGAGGTGGGATTTCCTTGTTTATTATGGGAGGCATTGCTGCGATTCTGTATGTACAAGGGAAAAATTCCGATGCTAAAAGCACTTTGATCGCTGGGTTCATTGTATTCTTTGTAGCTGCTGCAAGTGTGATTTACAATATAAAGCCTTGGAGTTTTACAAAACAATCGATTGTACATTTCGGCGTCATGCTAGTAACAGTCTACCCTATTCTTCTATTCAGTGGCTGGTTTGCAGTTGGATCTATTGGAGATGCGATAAAAATCTTTCTTATTTTTGCGCTTGCTGGTATTTTACTGTGGTCTCTGTTTCTTGCTTTAGCTAAGATTTTTTCTTAATATATTTCCAATCAGCGAATTTTATATATTTTTTAAAATTGATGAGATCATGTGCATGCAATTCTCTATTTTTCACAGTGTATTGAAAGAAATATCCATACATTTTATCCTTCAAAATCCATTTTTCGACATGTGACGAGTATTTGCTGTCTGTGTTAAAATAATAGCAATAAAACAAGCTTGACAGATAGCATTTTTCAAAAGAACATCGTATATCCAATTTAAATGAACAAATAAAAATGGAGAGTGATGAAATGAAATTTGAAGAAGAAGTATTGAAATTGCTCGGCGAATTAAACACTAGACAAATCAGATTCGAAAAAGAAGTTCATACACAGTTTGTAAAGGTTGATGAGCGCTTCGAACAGATGGATGAGCGTTTTGAACAAGTTGATAAACGCTTCGAACAGATGGATAAGCGTTTTGAACAAGTTGATAAACGCTTCGAACAGATGGATAAGCGTTTTGACAAATTTGAAATAGATTTAACAGCAGTAAAAGAAAAAACAGATTTGACGCATCAAGAGGTTATCTCATTGCGTGAGGATATGACAACTGCGAAGGATAATGATCGTAAAATGAAAGAAGAGCAGGAATACCAATTAAATAAATGGGTAGATCTTGAACGGCGTGTTGATAAATTAGAAAGAAAAGTACTGTTTTAAAATTTCATATATACTTTAAAGGCATTCCGGAATGGAGGCCTTTTTTTATGTTAAATTCCAAAAATAAGTTGGCAGAAAAACAAGCAGACATAAATACAACTCTAATGCAAAATGGACTTCCAGAAAAAAACCGGAAAGTCAGGAAGTACACAATGTTAGATCGTGTTATAAGCACTCGTATCAAAAGTGCATAATTTGTTTTGGCTTATATGCAGGATTGTGTCAATAAGATAAAACTCCCGCCTGAATTAATTTATTCAGGCGGGAGATCAGGTGAGCTAACTCCTGAATCACTCAACTTACAAACGCTACACCATAATGTGTTAAAACCGCAATAACAATCCCATATATCAGAATACTTGCACCGGCGGATACGAATAGCCTTATCTTACTCATTCCGATTCCATTGGCAATAACGGCAACAGCCCAGGAACCAATCATTGGTGTGAGCAATACAACAACTAATGGTCCTTGCTTTTCAATACGATACTTATACTTACTGTTTGCTAATTTATCCAGCCACTTCTTTATACGTTTCGATTTTGCAAGAAGCTGATAGAAAAAGGCAATCAAAGGAACAGGAAAGAAATTACCGAAACTGGACCAGATAATTGAAGAAACAGCGTCCAATCCCATCACCATTGTAGCCGGAATCGCAATATATATTTCAAACATTGGAAAGAAACCAATAAACCATGCAGTAGCTGCTAAACCTAAATAATTCAACATAACATTTTCCCTCTCTTTTTCTTACATTACATCTTTTATTTTCTATAGTACAATATAAAGTATATGGTTACCGTATACTCAAGCAAAAAGTTGGTGATAAAATGAACTCTTCCAAAAAACTGATGACAACCGGTGAATTTGCAGATTTATGTGATGTGAAAAAGCAGACACTTTTTCATTATGATGAGATCGGTCTGTTAGAACCAGAATACAAAAATGAAAATGGATACCGCTATTACACGATTCAACAAGCTGAGGTTTATAGCATCATTGATATGTTAAAAGAAATTGGAATGTCGCTAGCAGAAATCAAAGATTTTTTACAATCCAAAAACACGAAGAAAATTACTGATTTATTAGCAGAAAAAGAAAAACTGGTGGATAAAAAAATCCGAAAAATGCAACGCATCCAGCACCTCATTAAAAATCAGAAAATACAAATTGAAGAAGCATCACAGTTAGATCTTGATCGATTTACTATTGAGGATATGGAAGCGAAACAAATTGTATTAAGTGAAAATATTTTAAATCAATCTCATAAAGAGATCACAAAAATGATTATATCGTTTATGAATTATGTGAAGCAAGGTGAAATCAATGTAGATAATTGGGGTGCTCTTATTCGCCAAGAACAAATAAAGGAGGGAGATTACTTAAATTATTCCAATTTCTATTTGCGTGAGAACCAGCTTCATTTAACAGAAACATTTGAGAAAAAAGCCGGAAAATATGTTATAGGTTACCATAAAGGAAGTTATATGCATACGTATCAAACATATGAACAAATAAAAAGTTATCTGAACGAAACAGGATATCGTATTTGCGGTGACAGTTTTGAAGAGTATCTCTATTTAATGGATGGGAGCAGCTTAAATGTGGGAGCAAATTATGTAATAAAAATAATGATGGAAGTAGAAAAAATAAATAAGCATCAGCATTCTAACAGCTTTCCTTTTTCTGTATGCATCTAACGAGAGTTATATTAATAAACGAATCAAACCAATAACTATCTAATCATCTGTTTGAATATCATCGAGCTTCAAAGAATTAGCCAGTACTTGCATATTTGGGAAACCATCCTCTTCATACTCATAAAAACATAGACTCACCGGTACGCTTTAAGACTGCGAGGGTCAATAGAACAGACCCTCTTTTAAATTCACATAGTCCTCCTTATATCCAGCTTTTACTGCTGCTCAGCATTTCCCATAAGCTTGTTGTCTTCATATCTTCCCCATATTCAGGCTAATTGGTCAGCACAAAAAATTATTTTTACACTTCCTCTTCCCCTTCTGCCATGGTCGACATAACATTATCCAGCAAATCCCTCAGCTTTTTCATTTCTGGCACTGCATTGCTGAGATAGTAATAATTTTTTGTCCCCTCCCGGCGGATAGCAACGAGACCAATTTGTTTCAGTATCTTTAAATGATGCGAAACAGCTGGTCGTGACAGATTTGTTGCTTCCGTTAAATCAATCACTCGCAGCCCATTACACCCATTGCAAGCATGGTCATTCAATAAAGCAATCATGATAATTTGCCGTTTTTCATCCCCTAAAGCTATAAGAAAATCCTTTACTTCTTCAAATTCAATTTTTAAATTTTCTATTTCATTGGTTTTCATATAAATCCTCGTTTCATTTGAATAGTTCAATCGTTCAAATTATTAAACCATTTAATTTTAAACACGTCAATAGCACGGACTCATTACACATAATTAGAATCTGATATGCTGTTACATTTAAATGGATTCGTTGACTTTTGTTTAAAATTCATCTATTATACATTATTAGTTCAAAGGTTTAAATATTTAAACCAAACAATTTAAAAGGAGATTTTTCATATGGAAAAAAAAATGAAAGCAGTGCTTATTCATAAATATGGGCAAAAAAATATAGAAATGAAAAATGTCTCTATCCCTGACATATCTAATGATGATGTATTAGTAGAAATTCACGCTGCCAGTATTAATCCGGTAGATTTTAAAATTAGAGATGGAAAATTAAGACCGCTCATTAACTATAAAATGCCATTGATTCTTGGAAATGATTTTTCCGGAACGGTTATCAAAGCTGGGAAAAATATAACCAAATTCAAAGCTGGTGATCCAGTCTACGGAAGACCAAGAAAATCAAGAATCGGAACCTTTGCGGAATATATTGCTGTTCATGAAGATGATATTGCATTAAAACCAGCAAATTTAACATTTGAAGAAGCAGCGGCTGTACCTTTAGTCGGCTTAACCACTTTTCAAGCCTTTCATGATATATTAAATCTTCAGCCAGAGGATAAAATCTTGATCCAAGCAGGCTCTGGAGGCATCGGTACCTTTGCAATCCAGCTTGCAAAAGAAATAGGAGCTTATGTCGCAACAACAGCCAGCAATGCCGGGAAGGATTTAGTAGAAAGATTAGGTGCGGATAAAGTCATAAATTATCGAGAAGAAAATTTTGAAGAGAAATTAGCGGATTATGATTATGTATATGACACTTTAGGCGGCGATGCTTTAGTCCAGTCCTTTAAAATTTTGAAACCCGGTGGAAAAATTGTATCGATTTCTGATGTTCCTAACGCCCGCTTCGGAAAAGAAAATAATTATCCTTTTTGGAAAACGATCGCTTTCAGATTGATTTCAAGGAAATTAACAAAATTGGAAAAGCAATATCAAGTGCAATATAACTTTTTATTTATGAAGCCTAGCGGCGAACAATTAAATAAGATTAGAGAACTTATCGAGGCAGAGAAAATCAAACCATTAATCGATCAAATCATTCCTTTTGAAGATACACAAAAAGCAATGGAATATTCAGAATCAGGCAGAGCAAAAGGCAAAATTGTTATTAAAATCAAGTAACCTGTTTTGTTATAAAACGAAACTTCATTCAGTGGGAGTTTTTCGACGCACAGGATGTGCTAGTACAGACGTTGCGACAGGACGTCGCGAACTTAGTCTGCTTCCTTCATTCTCCCACTGAATTAGCCTAAGTGATTCAGGGAGTTAGCTCACCTGATCTCCCGCCTAAATAAATTTATTTTCGCTCTTTATTTTGTGGCGGGAGTTTTTACGGGAGGTTCTCCGTGATAAACATTTAATAAAATAATATTTATTCATTAACCAGCAATGGAAAATCCTGTTTAGGTACTTTTTCTATTGCTGGTTTGCTTTTCTCTCTATTAGCTGGAATATATGAAATTCATAAATTAATTTCCTCTCTCTTCTTTACTTTCTAAATACATTCATATATCATATATCTAAACGATATATATCAAAAAGATATAAGGTGAGATAGATGAAAAAATACAACGATACGACTTATGCCATTCTTGGCATTTTAACTACAAATTGCCGCTCAGGCTATGAGATTAAACAATTTATTGATAATAGCCTTAACCACTTTTGGAAAATCAGCTACGGCCAAATCTACCCGACATTAAAGAAACTGGAGCAGGAAGAGTTAGCTACAATACAGGCAGCTTCCCGGGAAGGAAAACCAGACCGCAAAGAATACTTTCTGACAGAGAAAGGAAAAGAAGTTTTAAAAGATTGGTTAGAACAACCGTTAAAGCAATTACCAATTGAACGAAATGAAGTTTTGCTGAAGCTGTTTTTTGGCAGGCATCAAACAGAGGAACAAAGTCTCTTCCTTTTAGAGGATTATAAGCAAAAGTTAGAGGACCTGTATCAAACGTATGAAGGAATTGAAGAAGGCATTACCTGTTATAACAATAATCATAATGATGCAAAATATTGGCTTTTCACCTTGGATTATGGAAAACGTGTAACCGGGGCCGCTATTGCGTGGTGCGATGAAACAATAAAAGAACTCTAACTTTTAAAGGGGGAAATCATTCATGGGTAAAAAAATTTATACTGGCAGATACACTACAGAAAATGATCAGGACGTTGTTGTTTTTATTATTGGAATGCGAATCAATAAAAGATTTGCAGTTCAAAAATGGGGACCTGTTTTTATGGCGATGCCTCATATGATTAAAGAATTGTATGAAAATCAGGAGGAATTAGGATTTCTTTCCATGGAAAGCTATTTTGGTTTGCGTACCACTATTATGGTTCAATATTGGCGTTCCACAGAAGATTTACTCGCTTATGCAAAAGGAAAAAAACATCTAACGGCATGGCAGAATTTCAATAAAAAAGTAGGAGAAAACGATGCTGTTGGTTTCTACCATGAAACCTACCAAATAAAAGCCGGTAGTTATGAATCTGTCTATCGGAATATGCCATTATTCGGGATGGGAAATGCTAAAAAGCACATTCCGATTGCAGCACAACATAATTCTGCCCGCAAACGGCTGCAAGGTGTGAAAGTAAACTAAGCTGATTTTAATTTTCAAGATTTTCTTCTAAAAAATGTAGTGTTTGTCAAAAATGAAACTCCAAAGCTTAAATGTCTTTGGAGTTTCGGTTTGCGATTAACTTTTATCTTTTGGGTCTGCTTCTCCCGTTTTATCGTCCATAATATCATTCGCTGTGCTCTTAAATTCTCTTAATGTTTCCCCAGCTGCTTTACCAATCTCCGGTAGTTTTTTCGGTCCAAAAATGATCAATGCCAGAATAACAATAAGAATTAATCCAGGAATTCCTATATTTGCTAATCCCATTAAAAATCTCCTCCAGCTCTTAATGGATTTTTTATATTAAACCTTTTTCTTTTGATTTTTCGCTTCTACCAGCTGTCCCCCATTTTTCAGAAAATCAATCATTCCTTCTGTTGCACGATAGGTTAAAGCAGCAGCTGTCGTGGTTGGATTTGTACAGCTAAAATGCGGAAAAGTACTGGCACCGCAAACAAATAAATTATCCATATCCCACATTTGTGAATAATTATTTACAGCCGAGATTTCCGAATCATCCCCCATAATTGCTCCGCCGCTATTATGCTGAAAAGCAAGTACTCCATCAAAATGTTCTGGCATCGGATAGGATAAAATATGCGTTGCTCCCATCTCTTCTAAAATCTCAATATGTTTTTCCTGAATAAATGTATGAATGGCTCGATCATTATCTGAATAATCCCAAGTGATTCGTATTAATGGATCTCCGTTCGCGTCCGTATAGGTCGGATCTAAATCAAGGTAATAGCCTTGATAAGGAAGGGTCGCCTTTTGGCTAAATATCATAAGAAAACGGTTTGCATAAAATAGCGATTTCTCTTTAAATTCTTTTCCCCATTGCGGCGTGCCCTCTGGCACCAGATTATTTTCTACCGGTGCATTTCCTGTAATACGCACTTCAATTTGACCGCCATGCAGAAAGTCTAAATCTTGATGATCCATTAAATCCCCTGTATAGTCCGTTATTGCCATACCATACGCGCCAGTAGATACATAATTATTAAACTTTTCATGGTCAAACAAGGCGTGTGTTGATGTTACCCCATGATGATCTGTGAAATTTTTTCCGATTACACCTGTTCCATTTTTTGGATTATATGGTGTACCAATTTCAGATAACAATAACAGTCTGACATTATTAAATACATAGCTTGTTAATACTACTAAATCTGCAGGTTGTTCGAACTCTTGTCCCGTTCTGGTATCTTCGTATAAAACACCCGTGGCTTTTCCGTTTTCGTGCAATATTCGAACTACTCTCGCATGTGTCCTTAAGTCAAACTTTCCCGTTTTTTGAGCTGTTGGGATGACCGTCATAACTGGATCCGCTTTCGCCCCGTACTCACAATAATTACTTCCACAAAATCCGCAATATTGGCAAGCATTCAATGTTTCTCCATCCGGATTTGTATATTGTTCTGAAAGTGTACCTGTAGGAATCATAAACGGTTTATATCCCATTTTTGTGGTAGCCTCTTCAAAAATACGCATCTGACGATTCTTTTTTAATGGTGGCGTCGGATAATCATCCGAACGTTCCGGATAATTTGGATCGGCCTCTCCTGAAATACCTGCCATTTTTTCAAACTTATCATAATATGGCTCCAATTCGTCGTACGTAATCCCCCAGTCTTGTAAAGTCATCTTTTCCGGAATTTTATCGTCCCCATATTTTTCAATTGTTTTGGACAAAATCTCAAAATCATATGGGTAATATCGATGTGTTTGTGCCCCCCAGTGACTTCCTCCACCACCAATCCCTTCACCAATTACTGCGGTCGATTTATCTCTAATTGGGCGCGCATCTTCATCAAGCGTATTTCTCACTGTATAGGATTCATTCGTCAACTTTTCATACCCTTCTCCTCTTACCGGGTACCGTACTTCATCATGAGTATGAAGATAGTCTTTAATATCTTTTTCTTTTCCTTTATCCAAACCTACAACTTGATAACCGGCTTTTGTAAGCTCTGCCGCAACAATTCCTCCCATCCATCCTACACCTACTGTTACTACATCTACTTTATCTAATTTTTTCGCCATAATATCCCCCTTTTTCTGTTCCTACATATGGTCGCTTAAACTCATCGGTTCTTTTTTGACAAACTCTTCTGCTTCTACGACATCCGTGTAGGACATATATGCTCCAGGAAACTCCTTCATTCTCCAGCCTTCCATATCTTTATTGCCGCCATATAATGGGTCTGCATAACAACCTTCCAGCGTCAGTTGTCTTAATAAAGCAAAAAAGCTGGCTGAAGAAACCAGATTCATTTCTACTTCTCCCGCCTCAAAACTTTGTAAAATTTCAATCTGGGCACTTTCCTCTAAACTATCAAAAATATCATCGTGGGCATCTTGGCTCACTTCATTTAATTTACGTAAACCAGAAAGCATGATATCTCCGCGGTTTAAAGGAGATTCACCAGCACGAAATGGCCGTTTCCTATAATCATCTGTATTTTTCCCCCATGGAGAGGCTAATTGTTTATCAATATAATAAGGTACACCTAAACCAATTGCACCTGGACCATTCTCATCCTCTGGAAAAATAATTTCTGTTGCTGCAGCCAGCGTCATTAAGTCTTCACTTCTCGTAAAAAATTGCATGGCTTCTGTAAAAGTATTATTGCTGCCTGAACCATGGTGACTATGCTCATCTTTGGAAGTTGGCTCATATTTTTCCGTTTTAAAAGGTTTACTTATAAAACTCCCTAGAAGAACACCACCAACAATTCCACCAGTTGTCATTCCAGCGGTCTTAATAAAATGACGTTTGGATAGATCTATTTCTTCTTGATTTTCACTTACATTCTTCTGTTGGTTCTCCTTATTCTCTGTCATGTGACTCCCCCCTTATTTTACAATCACAAATGCTCTATATATTTTTTGAATTCCTCCTTTCAAGATGATGTTAGAAAAATAGCTACTATCCAAACAATAAATTCCCAAAATTCTGTAAATTAAGGTCATTATCTACTATTGAAAATAAAACAATGTTTAACTATTCCGTTAGCTTCTCTCATACATTGCTATTACGTAAAATTGTAATGGTATAATTATTTATATGAACAATTTGTCTTATATATAACTGGTGTTTTAATAAACATCTTCTAATTCTATTTCCAACTGGCATAAAACCAAACTTTATTCATTGGGAGTTTTACAGGCGGTTCTCTATGATAAACTATTGGAGTTTTTTAGCCATTATCTAAAACCATTATGTATTTCAGGTTAATTATATTTTTGAAAACAAAAGTAGGAAAAGATTAATATTTACCTTCATGGGGAATGTTATAACGGAAAAGATAAAATTATACATTACGGAGGTTTTGAAATGTCACATAAACAACATCAGCAACTTATTGACGCATTGCAAGATTGCATCGTAGCATGTAATCATTGCTACGATGCATGTCTGAAAGAGGAACATGTACAAATGATGACGGAATGTATCCGTTTAGATCGGGAATGTGCAGAAATTTGTTCTTACTTGGCACAAGCTCTATGCAGAGATACTCCTTTTGCAGCAGAATTAGCTTCCGTTTGTGCTGCCATTTGTGAAGCATGCGGAAATGAATGTAAAAAGCATGAACATGAACATTGTCAGAAATGTGCTGACGCTTGCTTTAAGTGCGCAGAAGCATGTAAAAAGATTGCTTAAACATACAAGAAAAAAGGCCCTATAAAGTAGTTTTCACGCATCTACTCTCTAGGGCCCTTTTAAAATAACTCATTTTATTGTTCAGAGGTTACTTCCTTCTTTAATCAGCCTGTATTCACTAGCCCAGCTGCTACTCCATTGATGGTCAGTAATACCTCGGTTACCAAATCTTCAGGAGGATTTTCTGTTTCTCTTAATTGATGGATTAAATCCACTTGTAGAAAATTGAGTGGGTCCACATATGGATTGCGGAGATGAACAGACTCTTGAATATTCGGAGAATGACTAAGCAGCTCTTCATTACCAGAGATTTGTAGCAGTGTCTCTTGAGTCCGCTTATATTCATCCATAATATCTCCATATATTCGGTTTGCCACATCAGGGTCTTCCACTAATTCCAAATATTCCTCGGCTGTTTTCATATCAGCTTTCATTAGTGCCATTTGCAAATTGTTGATTGTTGATTGGAAGAATGGCCATTCTTTATACATCGTTTGTAAGATTTCTAAATGTCGATCATCCTCCTCAATGAAAGATTGCAGACCTGTTCCCGCAGCATACCAGGCAGGTAACATATACCTCGATTGTGTCCATGCAAATACCCAAGGAATCGCTCGTAAGTCTTCAAATTGCTGACTGTTCTTTCTACTCATAGGACGTGACCCAATATTTAAAGCACCTAATTCCGTTAATGGCGTTGCCTGGTTAAAAAACGATAGAAAGTCCGGATCGCCAAACACCAATGACTGATATTTTTTTAAGGATTTTTGGGAAATAGATTCCATTGCCGTTTCCCATTCTTTTTTACGTAATTCCATTTGTTCCGATGTGTTAGCAGCCATGGCACAACCAGTGACTAAAGCTGAAGCCGCCTGCTCTAAATTTCGATAGGCAATATCTTCAAGCAGGTATCTCGAGGAAAGCACTTCCCCCTGTTCTGTAATTTTCACACCATCTCCCAACGTCTCTGTTGGCTGAGAGCGAATGCTGGTATTTAACGAACCGCCACCGCGGCCCAGTGATCCGCCACGACCATGGAAAAACTTCAAACGTATATCGTACTCCCTCGCCATATTATGGATTTCTTCCTGAGCTTTAAACAGCTTCCAGTTGGCACTTAATGTTCCGCCATCCTTACTTCCATCCGAATAACCCAGCATAATTTCCTGCTGTTCTCCGCGTGCTTTCAATTGCTTATGGTATACTCCCATTTCAAATAATGTTTTCATAATTTTTGGTCCTGCTATTAAATCATCGATTGTTTCCAGTAATGGTGCAACATCGAGGTCACTTTCTACGGTTCCATCTGGATACAGACGATAAATTCCTGTTTCTTTAGCAAGTACTAAGACCTCTAAAAGATCACTTGATGATTGTGTCATACTAATTAAATAGACTTCGATCGCCCGTTTGCCAAACTCCTCATGAGCTTTTTTGATTGTTCGAAAGACTTTTAAAATATTTTGTGTCTCTTTCGAATAACCACCATCGAAAAGCAACAGAGGTCTAGGATCATTTAAAACGTCACACAATACTTTCAGCCTATCTTCCTCCGAAAGCGCAGCATAATCGTCTGCAACATGTGCAGCTGATAAAATCTCATGAATAGCCGTTTCATGTTCTCCACTATGATTTCTTATATCCAGTGTAGCTAAGTGAAAACCAAACAACTCAACCTGTCGGATCACCTTTCGAATAGCTTTTAACTTTTTCGTTTTAGGCAAATGCGCTTCTGCACTTTCCCTAATTTCTTTAAGGTCATTAACTAGTTCTTCTGCATCGTCGTAACCTTGAGAAGCTTTTCCTGTTTCACGCAAACGTTTTAAAATGACTGCAAATTTGCGTCGATATACTTCCGATTTAATGGGCCATTTTTCTTTGTTATTTAAATACCTGTTCTCCTCTTCTTCCATTCTATCAATAAATTGTTGATTAATAGATATACGTTCACTCGATTGACTGAATCGTTTCATTAATTCAACAATGGAAGCATCGTATTTCTTCAAAATCAAATCCCGTTGCATTTCCAATGTCTTCCAAGTAATCTCTGGTGTTACGTTTGGGTTACCATCCCGATCTCCTCCAATCCAAGAACCGAAACGGATGAAGTTTGGCACCTGCCAGTTCTCTCCAGGTATTTGTTCCTGTAATTGTGTTTCCAACTCTTGAAAGATATCAGGCAATGTTTCAAATAACGTCTGATCAAAATAATAGAGTCCATTTTTTACTTCATCCAATACTCCAGGCTTTCTTTGACGTAGTTCATTGGTGTGCCATAAAGCAGTTACCTCATTAAACAAACTTTCCTCTATATCTGTTCTTTCTCTTTGTGTGGTCATTGGGTTGTCCAAATTACGCAGATGTGCCGATATTCGTTTCTGTATTTCTAACACTGTCCGCTTCGTTGCCTCTGTTGGGTGTGCTGTCATAATCAATTCAATGGACAAATTATTAAGAACTCCTTGAATCGTATCATTTGTAAGGTTGCCTTCTTTCACTTTAGTGACCGCTTTTTCAATAGAAAAGGATTGACTAGCTTTCTCATCTAATAAATACTGACGTTTACGTCTAATACGGTGGTTTTGTTCTGCAATATTAATTAAATGAAAGTAGATAGAAAAAGCACGGATTACTTGCTGACGTAAAGGTGGCTTTAAGTTGCTTATTTCCCTTTTTAAGGTATCGTATGTATCTTTATCGAACGCACTTCGGATACTTTTCGTTTTTTCTCGAATTGACTCAACTTGATCAAATAGCTCTTTCCCTCCATGTGATATCAATACTTCTCCTAATATATTTCCAAGCATATTAACATCATTTCGTAATGAGGCATTTTTATCAATTGTTTTTGTCATGATGTTTCCTCCTTGTTCAAGTTAGCGTAAAATAATCATAACATCTTTCGCAAAAAATAATAAATTCTAAATACATAACGGGAATTATTTACCACCTTTTCATTAACCCTGGAAGAAAAATTGACAAATAATTTCCCGTGATAAAAAACCCTATTATTTTGTCATTTTTCATACATCCATCTCATATTTAAGGTTGGTTGATACTATATTAATCTTGAGGGATGCGTATTTTGAATTTAAGTTAATAAAACTTTTCCCTTTTGTGAAAATATAAAACATGAACGAAACAAAATGATTAAAAACTATGAGAAAGATGAATATAAAGAAATTGCTATTATTTCTGTATCTATTCTATTTCATCCAACGACTCATATATCTCAAGAAGTGGATTTTCTCATTTTGAAAACTTTAAATATTAATGGAAACTAAGTACAAAACCTACTGAAAGTATTCTAACATTTATCACGGAGAACCGCCCGTAAAACTCCCGCCTCAAAATAAAGAGCGAAAATAAATTTATTTAGGCGGGAGATAACGGGCGCTACCTCCCTGAATCACTAAGGCTAATTCAGTGGGAGAAGGGCGAAAACCAATGTTGTCAGGTTAATAAATTTTTTAAATATTATATTGGTTACAGATAGATGGCAAAAAAACTATCTAGCGGAGGAAAAACGCGTAGACTCCTGTGGGAAAGCGCAAATGTCTTCGGTGGGGCGAGTAATCGCAGTCCCAGTGGGAAGACCCCGCAGAAAAAAACGAACTTCTTTTTTCGAGGAGTTATTATGAACAAAACTGGCCCCGTATCGTAGCGACGTAGATTATTTTAGTATAATTGAGTTAGAGAAATACTAAAACAGAGCTATAATACGAAAGGAGCCATTACCATGGATTATAACACAAAATATGTAGGTTTAGACGTATCCAAGGAAAAAATTGCTGTAGCTGTGGCAGATAGCGGAAGAGAGAAACCTCGTTATTTAGGAATGTTTCCAAATACGATGGAGAGTTTAAGAAAGATTATAAAAAAATTAGGAGATCCATCCAATCTACAAGCTTGTTATGAAGCTGGTGCTACTGGATATACACTCTACCGATGGTTACTTCTATTAGGAGTTCAATGTGATGTTATCGCACCTACTCATATTCCGACTAATGCTCGAGATAAGATAAAAACGGATAAGCGTGATGCGATTCGTTTAGCACAGCTTCACCGAGCTGGAGAACTGACTTCTATTTATATTCCAACGGACGAAGATGAATCCTATAGGGACTTAGTGCGGGCAAGAGATGACGCTAAAAAAGAAGAAAAACGAGTCAAAGCACGTATATCTGCCCTATTACTAAGATACGATCTTCATCCGAAAGAAAAAGTAGGGACAAAATGGAAGTCAAAATATATGGAATGGCTGGAAGGAGTGAAATTCTCCCAATCGTTAACACAAACCGTTTTCCAGGAAGAATTACATGCATTGCATGTATGCAGAGAACGCGTTAAACGATATGAAGAGCTAATGAAAGAAATCGAGGAAAACAGTATGCGCAACTCTCTGATTAAAGCATTAAAATGTTTGCGTGGTGTAGATACAATAACGGCAGTCAGTGTGGCTTCCGAAATCATGTGCTTTTCCCGATTTCATAATCCGCAACAATTGATGTCCTATTTAGGACTGGTACCAAGTGAATCTTCTAGTGGACCAAAACAGTCCAAAGGAGAGATTACGAGAACAGGAAATACC
The DNA here is from genome assembly GCF_000750635.1 of Oceanobacillus jeddahensis. Classification (GTDB taxonomy): domain Bacteria; phylum Bacillota; class Bacilli; order Bacillales; family Amphibacillaceae; genus Oceanobacillus; species Oceanobacillus jeddahense. The sequence continues at coordinate 207,285 of NZ_CCDM010000006.1, read as the reverse complement.
TTGGTTCGCAGGTTGTTAATAGAGGCTGCTTGGAGTTATCGCTATCAGCCAGCATTAAAAGGTTCTTTGAAACAAAGAAATGAAGGGCAGCCCAAGGAGATTCAAGCAATTGCATGGAAAGCACAAAAAAGGCTACATCAAAAATACCATAGACTGATGCACAAAGGAAAACCGCATCCAAAAGTTACTGCCGCCGTTGCGAGAGAATTGGTAGGATTTATATGGGATATAGCGAGGCATATAGAAATGGAGGAAATGGAGCTGGTTTCGTAAAGAATAATGATAATTATAAATGTGGAAGTAAAGAGGGAGATATTTGCAGGTGATTTGACACGGAGCCTCTGCGGGCACGATTCATGAGCCAAGAAGCCAATATCTAATGATGTTGGCTCACACATATATGTTATCATGCCCGCCACTCCGTATAAAATCACCTGGACTACCCAATTAAATGATGGAAGGTACCATTTCGTTTTACAAAAAAAGATGCCGAGATGTAGATAATCATTCAAGGAAACCACATGGTAGAATGTAGAGCGCGGAAGCAAAAAAGATGAATCCGATGAGGGTGATTCACGACTCAGCAATGTGGCAGCTTCTACGGAAGTGAATCCACGAGAGGAGTGAGCGGACAGCCCCTCGTACCGGAATAATTTAATGTGATAATCCACGTATGTCAGAATGCTAATCGATGAGAAAACATTTTTTGCTTTCGTGCTGTGCACTTTACTGAACACCTTTGTGTGCAAAAGAAATAGCAATTATTTTCTTGATAAGCAAGGTGTCAATAAAGTGTATGGAAGAAAATGGATAGTCATTTTCTTTATTAAAGATGGAAAAAAACCAGTTTTCTACCCAATTTTGAGCGGGGACTTGACAGTTTTGTTCATATCAGGCTGAGCTCAAGCCCACGGAAAGCGTAGTGTTTTTCCGTAGCGGTCGATTAACCTGACAACATTGGGGCGAAAACTCCCACTGAATGAAGTTTCGTTTTATATAATAAAGAAAAGCACCTACTCAAAAGTAGATGCTGTATCCTTTCATTTGCCTTTTTTCTGAGAAGGCTGATCCTGTGTACTTCCATTTTGAATATCGGTATCACCGGATCTTGAAGTTCCATGCTCTTCTGTACTTTTAGCTAAAAACTCCTTGACTTCATTATAGGACATACCGGAGTTTTTGTTTGCCTCTTTAACAGCTTCAATATTTGTTCCTGCAACTGTAAATTCATCATCTTTATTTTCCTGCATCCAAATCCCTCCTGCTTGATTTCTTTTTATTCTGTCCATTAAGAAGATTTTTAGCCAAGAATCGAATAATCGACATTCATATTATATGGAAGACGTTCTTTACAGTGTTCACTCTATCTTCATATACTGTAAAAGTTTTCTACAAAGCAAATATGACGGACACGATACTTACATACTTGTGTCCGTCATTCATCTGACCTATGAATAACTAAAATAAATAATTGAACAATAGCAATTTATTTTTTTATAAATCATCGTATATATAACTATTTTTCATGATACGCCAAAATGAAATCCATACTTTTCAAAAACATTTTGTAATTCTTTTTTTGCCTTGCGAAGCTCCTGTACAAAATGATTAATATCTTCGTCATTGATTCTGTATTTTGGTCCCGAAACTGTTAAGGAACCAACTATTTTTTGACTGCTGAATACAGGTATCGCGACCGCTACTACGTCCTCTGTATATTCTCCTTCACTAACAGCAAATCCATTCTGTTGGATACGGTATAATTCTTTTTTCAATGTTTCTTGATCTGTCATAGTTTTATCCGTATACTTTTTAAGATCTCTTTGCAAGTACTGTTCGATAAACTCTTCAGGCATATTTGCTAAAATTGCACGATAAGAAGCTCCTGCATATAAAGGCGTGCGACTGCCAATAGACACTGAAAATCTTACCGTTGTTCTTGCTTCTATCGCATCGAGAGTCAACCCTTCATCTCCATCTAAAATCGTCAAAAAAACAGATTCCTTTGTGACTTCACTAAGATTTTCTAATATAGGATGAATAAGACTATCAATATGTAAGTTTTCCGTTAAATTGTTTCCCATCTCCCACACAGCTATACCGAGCGAATACTTTTTGGTTTCTGGATCCTTATAAAGAAATTTGTGTTTCTCAAATGTTTCTAATATCCGGTATATTTTTGTGTGATTTTCATTTAATTTGGTGGCTAACTCCCTTCCTCCCCAAGTTGGTTTTTCCTTTGTAAACATCCTGAGAACCTCTAGAGATACCGTAAGCGTCTTTAACATGAATAATAAAACCTCCTTTCCGAAATAAATGGTGCATATATCTTAAAAACAATACATGCACCATCTTAAAACAAATCTTCATTCATCGGGAGTCGCTCTCTCACTGCAGAGCTACTCGTATGAAGCAGCAACCAGTTAACCTGCGATCAGTTATTTACTCATGTAAGTAATCGATAACCGCCGCTGCATACACTTTACAACAGCGGATAATATCTTCTACTTTTACTTTTTCATTGTATCCGTGAATACTAGGAAGATAAGCAGGTCCATATTGCAAAACAGGAATTTGGTGACTTCTAAATACTCTTGCATCACTACTTGCCCATTGCATGACGCCATATGCTTCATGGTCAGTTACATACGAAATATTATCTATTATTGCTCTACATACTGGATCTTCTGCAGAAGTATGGTTGGCATTACTTTTAAAACCAAAACGAGTGATTTCGTACTCCATTCCTAAAGCATCTAATTTTTCCTTTAAAAATGCAGTTACTTCCTCTTGCTCTATTCCGAATGGAAGCCTACAATCTACCTCTACTTCACAGCTTTCCGGTATAATATTTGCTTTTGTTCCACCTTGTATCTTTCCAATATTTACTGTAACACGATTCAATACTTCTTGAAAGGGTTCTCTATCTTTTTCAACCTCTCTCATATACCTTTTGGATTTATCGATTAATGACTGCACTTCTTCAGGAATCTTAATATCTACATCCCATAATTTCCGAACTTCATGAATAGCATCTACCATATTAGTAATCGCATTGTTACCAGCTAAAGGAGAGAGACTGCCATGGCCTGGCTCGCCGAATACTTTTAACTTAAACCAATAAGATCCTTTCTGACCAATCGTGGGATTATATCTGGATGAAGGCTCTGCAATTAAACTACCATCTCCATGGATAATTTTGTTTTCTAAAAGCCAAGGCACACCATATTCTCCACCAGTTTCTTCATCAGGAACTACCGCTAACGTCAATTGTCCAGGTAGATCAATATTCATTTTTTTGAGAAGTGCAAAGGTATAAATAAGGCCGCCTAACCCTGCTTTCATATCACTAGCTCCACGTCCTAGCAGCCAACCATCCTCCACTGCACCTGAATTTGGGTCAAAGTCCCATTTATCCAGATCACCGGCAGGAACAACGTCTGAATGGCCACAATAAATTAAATGCTTACCCTCTTTTTTTTCCCCAATGGTTGATACTAAATTAAACATTTTATCAGCAGATTCATACCACGCTGTTTCTGCTCCAGCATCTTTTAGATATTCATCAATAAATGTAGTAATTTCTGTAGAATCACCTGGAGGGTTTTCACTTGGAATTTTAATTAATTGACTACATAACTCAATAAGCTCATCCTGACGGTCATCTATTTCTTTAATTAGCCGATCTTTTAACGCTTGTTTGTCAGTCATTTGCTAGTTACCTCCTTTTCTTCTCCCAATGTCTGAAGCTGTGTCATTTTTCCATATAATGTTTCTAAATGTTGAAACTCTTTTTCATCATAGAAATTACATTTCGATTGTCCGTAGAATTTAGCTACTTCAATACAGTAGCGTACAACCTCTTCAATTTCCACTACACGACTTGCTCCTGTACCACATCCAGCCACTGCTGTTTCCGTAGTAATTGCTACACCTACAACAGGCTTATCCGTAGATACAGCTGGTTGCAGAATACTATTAATATGATACACATTATTTCCATAAGGCGTAATATCTTGTGTAGTAACAGGCATTGTAACAGGTAGTTTACCAACTGATTGCGTATAAATATGTAGTAAGTCATCACTTACCTTTAAAATATACCCTTCTTTGATGGTTGGCGTAATCGCAAATCCTCGATGATTAATAATTTGATTCCCTTTCGTTGTATCTATAGAAAGGATTCCATCCATTTCTTCGGTAACCTCATACTGATTCATTGTCTGAATTCCTACCGGGGATCCCATAAACGGAACAGGATCATGAGGTTGTGTAGGAGCGTCTGGACAAATATGGGTCGTCAAAATAACATCTCCATCCAGCTGATCTCCCTTATTACTCATATCCAGTAATTTTGCAGCTATGGACATACTTGCTAATGCCCCATCTCCATCGGAAACAAAACCAATCATTTCTGGTCGAGCACCTATTCCACCTAGACGTCCAATGATACCAAGTGTTGGAGCTTCCCCGCCTGAGAAAGCTCCTGATTTTCCAGGTATCTTGACGCTGATAAAATCCGTTTTTCCTTTTTCTCCCTCAATTGTATGCACTTCAATGTCGCCATTCGAACTAATTTTTTCAAGGTATTGCTTTACTTTTTCTCCTGTTACTTGGATATCATCCATTAACTCATATATTTCCATCACGTATTTTAAAGACATATTTGTTCCTCCTATTTAATTTACTAAGTGGCATGATGCTTGATGTTTATTTTCTTGTGTTATTATATTGGGTTCCTTCTGTTTACAAATCTCCATTGCAACGGGACATCTTTCATGAAAACTGCATCCTGATGGTGGATTTAATGGGCTAGGTACAGATCCCTTTAAAATAATTTGTTCTTTCGTTTCAAATGGACTCTCTTTGGGAATAGCTGAGAACAAAGCTTTTGTATATGGATGCTGTGGTTGGGAATAGATCTCCTCAAATGTTCCCACTTCCACGATCTTACCTAAATACATTACGGCAATTCGGTCACACATATACCTTACAACGTTGAGATCATGAGAAATAAAGATATATGTTAATTGAAATTCTTTTTGTAAAGCTTTCAACAAGTTAATCACTTGTGCCTGTACGGATACGTCCAAAGCCGAAACCGGTTCATCACAAATAACCAGTTCTGGATTTAGAGTTAATGCCCTTGCGATGTTAATACGCTGGCGCTGTCCTCCAGAAAATTCATGGGGGTAACGATCTGCATAGCGTTTATTAAGACCTACTGTTTCTAGCAGCTCTGCTACCCGCTTTTGTCTACTTTTTGCATCTCCAATTCCATGGATAACCATTGGTTCTGCAATTAATTCCCCAATCTTCACACGTGGGTCTAATGACGCATAAGGATCCTGAAATACCATTTGAATTTTTTTACGTGTTTCTCTTAAAACAGCAGCATTCATATTTATAAGGTTTTCATTGTTAAAATTTACAACGCCATCCGTTGGTTTGATTAATTGATTAATTAACCTTGCCACCGTTGATTTCCCGCAGCCTGACTCTCCTACTACACCTAATGTCTCTCCTTGGTACACATTAAAGTTAACTCCATCAACTGCTTTCACACTTTGCTTCGACTTCTTAAACGGTACTTTATTGGATACTGGAAAATGTTTTTTTAAGTCTTTAACTTCTAATAGTGTTTCCATCTATATATACATCCTCCTGTCTCTCAAGCTTGTGGTTGGCTGTTTGAAAATGACATGCTACAGCATGACCATTTGTAGGTTCTAATAATTCAGGAGTTTTTTCTCGGCAAACCGCTTGCGCATATGGACAACGATCTGCAAATGGACAGCCTTTAACCTCATAGCTAAGATCTGGTGGACTGCCAGGGACTGCTGAAAGAGGTGCATAACTATCTGTAGATTCTGTGATTTGAGAATCTAGCAATCCCCAAGTATAGGGATGTAACGGATCTTGGTATACTTCTTCGACCGTACCAGACTCTACTACTCTTCCAGCATACATCACAATCATTTTATCGCAGGTTTCCCAAACAACTCCTAGATCATGTGTAATCATAATTACAGACATATGAAGTTTTTGCTGTAAGTCTTTCATTAATTTTAAAATTTGTGCTTGTACCGTTACATCTAATGCGGTTGTTGGTTCATCGGCAATCAATAATGTAGGATCACAAGATAACGCAATAGCAATCATAACCCTTTGCCGCATTCCTCCAGAAAATTCATGTGGATACATATTAATTCGTTTTTCCGGAGCTGGAATACCAACTAATTCCAACATTTCAATCGCTTTTTTCTTTGCTTCTCTTTTTGAGATTTTTTGATGTGTTTTAATCGATTCAATAATTTGATTACCCACTGTAAAAACTGGATTTAAACTTGTAGAAGGATCTTGAAATATCATTGATATATCATTTCCTCGTATATCTCTCATTTGACTATTAGAATACTTCAGTAAATCTTTTCCTTTAAAATAAATCTCTCCACCTGTTATTTTTCCAGGAGGATTAGGAATCAGTCGTAAAATAGAAGTAGCTGTCACACTTTTTCCTGATCCAGATTCGCCAACAATTCCTATGCTTTCATTTTCATTTAAGTCAAAACTAACTCCATTGACAGCTGTTGTGACAATCGAACCTGATTTAAACTGCACTTCTAGATCTTTTATGCTTAACAGTTGCTCTGACATCAAGACATCCTCCTTCTTACAATCTCATTTTAGGATCAAGTGCATCTCTTAACCCATCCCCAAATAAATTAATACCTAATACCGTAATCAAAATGGCTAAACCAGAGAAAGTTGCCAGCTCTGGACTAAGTACAAGAAAGTCTTTTCCTTCTTGCAACATACTTCCCCATGAAGCAGTAGGCGGCTGTACACCCAATCCTAAAAAGCTAAGAGAAGCTTCAGAAATAATAGCTCCTGCCACACCCATCGTTGCGTACACAATTAGTGGAGCAACACTATTGGGTACAATATGTCGAAATAATATTCGACCATGTCTGGCCCCTAGAGATCTGGTAACTTCGATATATTCCGCTTCTTTTACATTTAAGACTTGGCCTCTAACCACCCTTGCAAATCCAGGAATGTTCGAAACACCAATAGCAATAATCACATTAAATAAACCTTGTCCTAAAACAGTCATCAACACAATTGCTAGCAAAATAAAAGGAAATGCCATCATTCCGTCCATTATTCGCATGATAATTGTGTCTGTTCTTCCACCAAAATAACCAGAAATGAGACCTAATGATGAACCGAATACAGCTCCGAATAAAACAGCGGAAATACCAACGACTAATGATATTCTTGATCCATAGATAATCCTGCTGTAAATATCTCTGCCATAGCTATCCGTTCCCAAAATATGTCCTGCTTCTCCTGGCCCTATTAACGATTTCGTTACATCCATTTGATAAGGATCATGCGTCGCAAATACAGGAGCCAAAATAGCTGTCACGATTAATAGTAAAATGACTAAAAATCCTAAAGCAGCAAATCGATTCCGAAACAGCTTTCTTACAAAAGACTGCTCCTTTTTCGATTTTTGATATTGAAGATCCCTTTCTTTTTCTATCTCCTCCATCGTTTGCATTTACTTCTCACCCCCGCTTTGCGACCCAATATTTACTTTAGGGTTAACGACTTTATAGAGAATGTCTACAATCAAATTGATCACAACGTAAATGACTGCGACAAATATTACTGCACTCTGAACAACTATAAAGTCTCTCTTTTCAATCGCATCAACAATTAACATCCCCATGCCTGGCCAACTAAAAATCGTTTCTGTCAATACAGCTCCACCCAAAAGATTGGAAAATTGCAAGCCCATCACCGTCAACAAAGGGGTTAAAGCATTTTTGAATGCGTGTTTCATTACAACGATAAACTCTCTAATACCTTTGGAACGAGCTGTTTTAATATAATCTTGTGAGATGGTTTCCAGCATGCTTGAACGGATAATCCGAGCAAATTCAGCAGCTGGAATCGTTGCCAAAGCAATACTTGGCAAAATTAAGTGACTAATAAAGCTCCATAAACCATTATTCAGTGAACCCATTCCAGTCGCTGGCAACCAACCTAAGTTAACGCTAAAATAAAGAACCAGCATAACACCCAGCCAAAAAATAGGCATTGATACCCCAACCAGTGAAAATGTAGTTACTAAATAATCAATCACCGTATTCTGTTTTTTTGCAGCGATGATTCCTGCTGGAACTCCAATAAGAACAGCTAAAATTAAAGCAGATATTGCCAGAATAATTGTATTTGGGAACCTTTCAATGATTAAATCAACAATCGGTTGGCCATAAGATAAGGAATTTCCAAAATCAAATGTAATTAAGCCGACTAAATAATCAAAAAATTGTACAATCATCGGATCATTCAACCCTAGACGTTCGGAATACTCTGCTATATCCTGCGCACTTGCTTGTGGACCAAGCATGACTGCCGCTGGGTTTCCTGGTAGCATACGTGTAATGAAAAAGACAATGACAGCAACAACAAATAATGTTGGTATGAGTTGAAGTATTCTTTTATAAAGAAATCTTCCCAAATAAAACCCTCCTTTTGATTCAATATATGAAATAACGTTTTACTATGTGAATTAAAATGATGTTACCATCCATTAAATTAGTTGTAAATACTATTTTGTATATTTTTTTTATTTTTAAAATTTTTCTATTCATTCTCTTTATTAAAAAACCTGGTTATTAACAAAGCTTTTAGTGACTATCTTAGTTATCCTTTTATTCGTAAGGAATGCTTAAATACATTAAAAATGAACTGTTCTAAACAAATTTTTTTCAAAAAAGTATAGACAATTCAAATTATTCTGTGGTACTTTATTATTTATATTCATTATTTGAATTAATGTTGCGTTATGTGAAACAAATATGAAGGGGGAAATATTTCATGAAGAAATGTTCTATGAAAACAGTTTTATCGAGCATGATGCTTATAGCATTTTTATTATTAGCAGCATGTTCTTCTGGTAATGATACAGGCGGAGATTCAGGAGAAACTGCTTCATCCAGCGGGGGCGTTTTAAATATCGGTTTGTCCTCTAATGCTGCAACATTAGATCCCACACTCTACACAGGCGCTTATGAATCACAAATTATGCGTTCCATTGCAGATACACTTATTGTTTATGACCAGGAATTAGAAGATTTTGTACCATCGCTGGCTACAAATTGGGAAGTAGCAGACGATATGATGTCCTATACGTTTACTTTAAGAGATGATGTCTATTTTCAACCTGGCGAATATCAGGACGGAAGACAAATGACCGCTGAGGACGTAAAATTTAGTTTAGAACGTTCTGCAGAAGATTCTGCTCAAAATCGTTTAGAAGGTGTCGAAAGCGTTGAAGTTACAGATGAATTTGAAGTAGTTGTTCACTTAGAAGAGCCAAATGGTGCCCTTCTTGCTATGCTTACAGATATGGGGAATATTATTATTCCTGAAGAAGAAGTGGAAGGTTGGGGAGACCAATTTGGTGCAAACTTAGTAGGAACAGGGCCTTTTAGTCTTGAAGAATGGCAAACAGACCAGCACGTCGAACTTGTTAAAAATGAGGATTATTGGGGTGAGGAACCAAATTTAGATGGTGTTGTCTATCAATTTATATCTGATCAATCTATGATGACAAACGCTCTACGCACAGGGGATATTGATATTGCTACAGATATAACTGGACAAAACAGAGAGGTCATTGAACAAGATGAAAACTTGGAATTATTATCCACTCCAGGTCTTTCCATCACCTATCTTGATATGAACTTCCAGCAGGGTCCTACTGCAGACCCTCAAGTAAGAGAAGCAATTACAAAAGCAACAAATATTGAAGAAATTGTTCAAGGCGTTCATCAGTGGGGTGGAGGAACACCTGCTAACGGACCTTTACCAGAGAGCTCTTGGGGATATGATGCTTCTTTTGAAGATATTCAAGCGGAATATGATCCAGAAGAAGCAAAAGAAATATTAGATGAAACAGATTATGCAGGTGGATTTACAATTGATCTGTATGTACTCGAAACTCGCTCAAATTATGCTACGATTTTCCAAAACCAAATGAAAGAAAATTTAAATATTGATGTTAACATTCAAGTATCAGAATGGGGAACATTAACAGATACAATTTCTCAAAATAATGCGCCATTAAGTATTGGCGGTTGGTCTTGGTATCCAGATCCGTACTTTTTCTTAAATCCTCGTTTCCACTCAAGTCAACATGGTTCAAATGGGAATGGGAAAGCGTATGAAAGTGAAGCAGTCGATGAATTATTAGATCGTGCTGTTCAAGAAACAGCTGATCAGGATGAACGTGCTGCTATCTACCAAGAAGCAGTGACAGAAATCATGGAAGATTATGCAACGATTGAATTTGATAACCTTGAAATCACAACAGGAATCAGTTCAAAAGTAAAGGGTTTCAACTTATCTCCAGATAATTCTATTCAAGTTGTTAGTCCAAATGGAATAAACATTTCTATCGAGGAATAATGAAAGACCAAGGGAAGTGAGAAAGCATCTTACTTCTCTTTTCTTTTCATAAGGAGGAAAAATAATGCATAAAATTGGAGTCATCACAATCGGAGAATCACCTAGGACTGATTTAATTCCAGAAATAAAACGTTTTTTTTCATCTAATATTACTTTTGTAGAACGAGGCGTTTTGGATAACTTATCCAATATAGAACTAGCAGAAATCTCCCCAAAAAACGGACAAACGACATTAATTTCCAGGAAAAATAATGGCACACCTGTGGAAATGGCAAAAGAAAAAATTATACCAATGATTCAAAGTATCATTGACGACCTTCACCATAAAGTAGATTTAATTATACTGGCGTGTACTGGTGTTTTTCCAACTTTTTCTTCCAACATTCCTATAATCTACCCGGATCATTTACTTAATTATGTATCTCAAGGTATATTTAAAGTGAAAGAAAATATCGGTGTTATTGTCCCACTGCCAGAGCAAATCAATTCCATTAAAGCAAAATGGGCAACAGCTGGTTTTCAAGCTATTACAGCTACTTGTTCACCATATCACTTTCAAGAGCAAGCAATGATTAAAGCGATCGTAGCATTTGAAAATGCAAATGTAAACACGGTCGTTCTTGATTGTATAGGATATACGCAGCCAATGAAAGAATTAATACAAAAGCAATCTGATAAATTTATTATCCTATCCAGAAACATTATATTTAAAACTGTGTCTGAATTATTTTAAATAGCGATGGGAATTATATAAAACGAAACTTCATTCAGTGAGAGTTTTTCGACGCACAACTCTTTACGATGGGGCGAGTAATCGCAAAAGCTCTTCGGTGGGGCGAGTAATCGCAGTCCCAGTCCCAGTCCCAGGACGTCGCGAACTTAGTCTGCTTCCTTCATTCTCCCACTGAATTAGCCTTAGTGATTCAGGGAGGTAGCGCCCGTTATCTCCCGCCTAAATTAATTTATTTTCGCTCTTTATTTTGTGGCGGGAGTTTTACGGGCGGTTCTCCGTGATAAATATAAAAAATTATATATTTTTTTAATGGAATCTGATGTTCTAAAATGAAAGGCATCTGATTAGCGATTATATTATCATGTGTACGATAAAGGATAGGTTATGCAGATTCAAACTGGTTTCCTATCCTTTTTATTTTCCATTATGAAAAAGCATTACAGGCTCAGTAATGGAACATAGATAGTAATTTATTGTACAATGAATACATTATTGTTTGATCAACCTGATTGATTCATATTCAAGAATATACAGCGTTAATACCTTTATAAGGGAGGAGCATTATGAAAAAGGTACATGAACTAACCACAATAAAAATGACCGAAGATTTTTTGAATGACCATGCGTTAAGCTTCCTTTTTGTATCCAGACCAGATTGCAGTGTATGTCATGCCTTATTACCAAAGTTAAGAGAATTGTTGGATAACTATCCTCTTATCCATCTCGGACATATTGATGCTGCAAACGTAGAAGAAGTGGCAGAAAAATTCTCGGTTTTTACTGTACCCATCATGCTGTTGATTATAGAAGGCAAAGAATATATCCGGGCAGACCGCTTCGTCCGTTTAGAACAATTAGAAGACAAACTGGACCAGATATATGAATTGTACACCCAATAAAACAGATTAGACATTGCCGCAATTGCTGCAATGTCTTTTTCATCTTAAAATAGCAATATTGATTAACTGTTTATCACGGAGAACCGCCCGTAAGACTCCCACTGAATGAAGTTTCGTTTTATATCATTGTCTGACTGTGCAGATAGCTTAAAAGAGACTCCCTTTGTTTAAGGAAGACTCAATTTGGCCGTTCTACCTCCATCTACTGTATAGATTTGCCCGGTGATAAACCCTGCCTCCTCGGCTGCAAGAAAAGCCACAAGTGCTGCTACTTCTTCAGGAGAACCTGTACGAGCCACCGGATGAATGCGTCCAATATCGTTTCGAAATGCCTCCGCATCAGCTGTTTTTTCAATAAAATTCAGGTTTAGTTCCGTATCAATCCATCCTGGGGCTACAGCATTACAGCGAATCCCCTCATGACCGTGGTCGACTGCTATCGCACGAGTCAATCCATGGATTCCTGCCTTGGAAGCACTATACGCCGCATGTCCAGGATTAGCAGCCAATCCCTCTACCGAACCAGTATTAACGATACTGCCCTGTGTTTTACGCAGATAAGGCAATGCTGCACGAACCAGAAGGAAAGGAGCAGTTAAGTTCACATGAAGATTACGTTCCCAATCCTCCAGGCTTAATTCTTCAATTGCAGCCTCTTGCATCACTCCTGCATTGTTAATAAGCACATCAAGTCTTCCATTCCGGGAGATGACCTCTTCAATAACTTGCTCCGGTGTATGTGGATTAGAAAAATCAGCCTCCACCCAATTAAATTCTTCATCCTTACCACGTTGTGCCGTGATAACAGTTGCTCCTTCATCACACAGCCGGCAAGCGATAGCCCGGCCAATCCCTGAACGGCCACCTGTTACCAGTGCTACTTTGTTTTCAAAACGCTTCATTTGTTTCGGCAATTGTCAAATACCTCCTTCATATCATCGGGGTTGCAATTCCTTTCTATAAAGCAACGCGTTATCCCGTGATGGAAATCTCTTTACCTGTACGAATCATCTCGCTCCCTAAATTTTCATCCTATTGCATTCAAAACATTCCAACGTTTAAGTTTTAAAAGAAAGTTATCCTTAGTGTAACATGACTTTTTATCCTTTTTCATATTAACGTTTTACAAATAACTTTTCCCATAGCACTGATCTAAAACGAATTTAGGCTTTTCCATTAAAGTTGGAGGAGTATGTCAAGATGTTTTCTATGTCATGAACTTCATAATAACCTTGTCAAACAACTTTCCAGCCAAATATTGCAGCACCATTTTTCCAGATAAAAAATAAGCAATCTGATACATACGACATTCTGAATAACTTCCTGGAAGGTTATAATAATTTATAAAACGAAACTTCATTCAGTGGGGGTTTTCGCCCTTCTCCCACTGAATTAGCCTTAGTGATTCAGGGAGGTAGCGCCCGTTATCTCCCGCCTAAATTAATTTATTTTCGCTCTTTATTTTGAGGCGGGAGTTTTACGGGCGGTTCTCCGTGATAAAGATACATTTACATATTATGCAAACCATTTATTCCCTTTTAATCCATATTGTTTCTTCTTTACTATCTATGGAAAAATGTAATGATGTGGTACAATAATAAATCTGTACATTATTTTACTCCCCCAATAAACTTAATCATCTTTTACAAACATGTAACACAAAACGCTACCCATTTATTCAACATACATCAATGAAGGAGGAATTTTATAAGAAATGGAAAACTTTACAATTTGGTCATTAATGATAGATATCAGTATTATTTCAGGATTACTTTTGGCAGGAACCATCTTGCGGGCAAAAGTGAGATGGATTCAATCCTTGTTCCTGCCAGCCAGCATGATTGCCGGATTTCTTGGACTTGCATTTGGTCCAAGCGGGGTTGGTATTCTGCCCTTTTCGGAACAGTTCAGCAGTTATCCTACATTGCTAATTGCAGTTATTTTTGGAGCGATTCCGATCGGAGCTGCAAAGGTGCGGTTATCGGAAGTATTCCATCGTGTCCGTGACATGTTCTCTTACTCTATTATTTTAACATTATCCATGTGGGGAGCAGGTGTCTTATTCGCTTTACTTATTTTAAACCCAATATTCAGGGACTTGCCAAATGGATTTGGACTTATTTTAGGGGCGGGATTTTTAGGCGGGCATGGCACAGCAGCAGCTATTGGAGAAGGATTAGCACATGCCGGCTGGGAAGAAGCAATGGACCTTGGCATGACCTCTGCCACTGTGGGGATTCTGGTTGCTGTTTTAGGAGGACTATTTCTTATAAAACGCAGTACGGAAAACGGGCATACCACATTTATTTCAAGCTTCAAGGACCTCCCCTCTGAATTAAAATCCGGATTAATGCCGGCATCCAAACGGTCCGCTATGGGGCAAGAAACGGTATCATCCAATTCGATTGACCCACTTGTTCTGCACTTAGCAATTATCGCTTTTTTAATCGGTATTTCTTATTGGCTGACAAATATACTAACAGAGTTGATACCAGCTGTGTCCATACCGTTATTCAGTGTCGCCTTTATACTAGGTTTAGCCTTTCAAGGAATCAGCCGGCAATTAAAGGCTGATAAATATATTGACGGGCGGGTTATGGAGCGTATCGGCGGAACCGCTACTGATTTCCTGGTTGCTTTTGGTATTGCTTCGATCAATATTACGGTAGTGATGGATTATGCATTGCCGCTCGTGCTATTATTTGCCTTTGGTATTCTGTGGGCATATATTCTATTTCGTTTCGTCGGTCCAAATATATTCAGAGATTTTTGGTTAGAGAAATCTATTTTTGGCTGGGGCTGGAGCACCGGTACTGTTGCTATGGGGCTAGCACTTTTACGAATTGTTGACCCGGAACTGAAAAGCCGGACACCAGAAGACTATGCGCTGGGTTATGTAGGTGTAGCACCTGTTGATATTATTATTGTTACCTTTGCTCCGATTCTTTTCGCACTTGGGCTCACTTGGCTGATTCCAATCGTCCTCTTGCTTGGCACGGCTGTTGTTATTGTGATTTACAAGAAAGCAGGCTGGTGGGGCCAGGGCAAACATCAAAACACATCGAGCTAACATGCTTGATGTGTTTTTTCTTTTTCAAATTTATATAGTACGGATTAAAAAATATCCCCGCCGACATTATAGATGTGATATAAGTGTGCCTCCAGCAGCTCCAGCCACAACAATTAACCAAGGCGGCAGCTTCCAATACACCAGCATACTGAATAATACAGCCGCAAACGCAAAATCAACCGGACCCAGGATAGCGCTTGTCCAAATAGGATGATAAAAAGCAGAAATTAAAATCCCTACGACAGCAGCATTTACTCCCATCAGCGCTCCCTTCATATTTTGATTTTGACGGATTTGATTCCAAAATGGCAATGTACCAAGAATAAGCAGAAATGCCGGCAAAAATATAGCTACGATTGCCAACAATCCACCTGACCATCCACTAATAACAGCACCGATATATGCCGCAAAAGTAAATAATGGTCCCGGGACAGCCTGCGCAGCTCCATAACCAGCTAAAAAGGAAGTTTCATCCATCCAGCCTGTCAACACAAATTCATGCTCCAGCAACGGCAATACCACATGTCCACCACCGAAAACAAGTGAACCAGAACGGTAAAAACGATCAAACATATCGATCCAATTCAGCGCTGTCACTTCTTTTAAAATCGGAAGCAAAATAAGTAGTCCGAAAAAGAGCGATAGACAAAAACTCCCCAGCTTTCGGGAAATCGGAAAAACAAATTGCGATTCCTCTGTCTCCGCATGATTCTTATATACTGCATAGCCGATTAGACCTGCTAATAAAATAACGCCAACCTGTGTAAAGGCTGTTTGCCATAATAAAGTAAATACTAAAGCAAATAGTGCAATAGCTTTACGTCCACGGTCTGGTGTTAACTTTTGGGCCATTCCCAAAATTGCATGAGCAACAACAACTACGGCAACGATTTTTAATCCTTGAATCCATCCTGCTTCCTCAAAAGATGTTCCTTGCAAAACCAACGCAAAAATAATTAGTGCGATCACAGAAGGAAGCGTAAAGCCGATAAAAGAAACAATTCCCCCAAGTATTCCTCCGCGCATAACACCAATACCGATACCAACTTGACTACTTGCCGGTCCCGGTAAAAACTGGCACAGAGCGACTAAATCACTATAATTTCTTTCATCCATCCATTTTCTTTTTCGAACATATTCTTCGTGAAAATATCCGAGATGCGCAATCGGCCCGCCAAAAGATGTCAGACCTAACCGCGTAGAAATAAGCAGGATTTCTAATAGTAGTTTGAATTTCTCTTTTGATGTTGTATGATTCACCCAGTACACCCTTCCCTATCAGTCTTTAATTTCTTTAAACAGTTCATATGCTTTCTCCCGAGCTTCCTCCAGCACAATCCGCCCTTTATCGGTAGCGGTATAGTATTTTCTTATTTTTCCACCTGCATTACATTCTTCCATACTCAATAGCCCGTCTTTTTCCATCGAGTGAAGAATCGGATATAAGGTACCTGGACTTATCTTGTATCCATGCTCCTTTAATTCATCCAGCATCCATACACCAAAAATTGGGTGTTCCATTGCATGATGCAGAATATGAATTTGAATAAATCCCAAAAATAACTTTCTTAGTATTTTTTCTTCCAATTTGATTCATCCCCTGAAGCATTGATATCGAAGCTTGATATCGGATTTCGTTATTAATTTACCATCAAGGCTTAACCAGTTCAATCCATCATCTAAAAAATTTACAGAAACTTTACAAAACAGCAAAAAGCCAATCTATCCCATATACATATGGTATAAATTGACTTTTCAAAATGGAATGTTTTTTTAATTTGCTATTAAGCCCCTTCTATCATATCCCGCCTATTATAGCCGAGGTAACCAATAATCATCAAAGCAATACTGATCCCTGTTATAATCATAAAAACAGGTGCATCGAAGCTGTCCATCGGCATTTGCGGAATCCAGCTTTGTACAGCTGTCTTTAAAAAGCCCTCCGGTAAATCCAAAATACCATCAAAGTAATTCAGAATAAAAGAATAGCCCAGATACGCATAGACTACTTTTCCTAACTTCGGTGCCCAGCCAAGCGCTAAAGCTGCAAGTCCTGTAAAGAATAATACGGATGGAAAGAAGTTATAACCCGCAGCCAGAAAATCACTGATATCCAGCGCGGCATTGTCGCCCATGACAGATATAGCCGTACCTCCGAGACCGCCAGCTGCCAGCAACGTTCCAATCAAACCTGCTAAAACTGCTAACCCGATCGTCGTCCAGTAAAGTTGACCGCGAGTGACTTTTGTGGCATGTAGCTGACTTAAATGCAAGCGGCTCTCTTCTGCAAAAAGCTTATTCACAATGACAATCGGCAAAATAGAAACCAAAACCATCATGACCATCATGATGGTTCCTGTGAAGGATTCCTCAATGGAAACGCCTGACTGTGCAAACATTTGCGCCATCATCTCGTTACTTTCAAGGAATGACTGCATATCTCCATAAATGGAACCGTACGCTGCTCCCATCACTGCAAAGCCAATCAGCCAGCCTATAGTGACTCCTTTATTCAGTTTGGCAAACAGCCCCTGTACAGATAATAGAGACCGTCTTGCATGCGCTCTTCCTTCTCTTTCAGGCAGGTAACCAGCCCCCATATCACGCCCGCCTTCCAATGCAAAGGCAATGATTACCATCACAGCACTGAAAATCAAAGCAAAAATAATCGGCAGCCAGTTGTTCTCTGTAAATGGATAAGTTAAGTACGTCCAGCCGAGCGGATTGAACATGGATAAATCCACATTCGATACATCGGTTCCAGCACGAATAATATAGAGCAATCCAACCAAACCTAAGCTTGAACCTGTCGCACTGGATGAAGCAGGCATGATTTGCGCCATCACTAGTCCAATAGACGCTCCAATCATACCAGCTATGCAAACAGATGCTCCAAATAAAAAGGATCCCTGAATCGTAATTGAATCAGCACCAAAGCTTATTAACAATCCACTAATAAAAAGCGCCAACAACATATTAATAACAATCACTTCTGCCATTGCAGCAAGTGAATTTGCCTGCCGTCCAATTTGAAAAGAGCGTACAAGCTCTGTCAGTCCAAGATCTTCTTCCTTTCTGGTGTGTCCAACAACATGCAGGACAGACATAATCATCGCAAACAATCCGCAGAATAATAACATCTCATGCGCATACATCGCTCCTAATGTATATTCCGCTGCAGTTTCAATGGGTGTCGGACCAACCATAGAAATCATCGCCGGGTTTTGCAGCGTTTCAAACATGCCTGCCAGCCCTTGCCCTTTTGCAATTTCTTCAAAAGCAGGTACAAAGCCCCCAGAAAATAAACCCACTCCCAAAATCCAAAAAATCATCTTTTTCCAATCTCGTTTCACATACTGCCAAAACAAGGTATCCCAACGCGCAAATTTTTCCTTCATGGTTCTTTCACCTCCTATATCCGCACTTATCCTTCATAATGCCGCATGAATAAATCTTCCAGTGTTGGCGGAACAGCTTCAAATTTCTTCACGCCCAATTTCGTTGCTTCCGCTAGAATCGTATTGATGTATTTATTGTCAGCAGAAAAGGTTGCTTGGTTGTCTTTCTGCGTAAAATCATGAACACCTTCAACAAATTCCATTTGCGAAACATCCGCTTCTGTGGATAAAGTTACTGCAGAACGGGTTAAATGGCGTAATTCATCCAATGTCCCGGACTCTACAATCTCCCCTTGGCGAATAATGACGACCCTGTCCGCTAATCGCTCTACCTCACTCAAAATATGCGAAGACAGCAAAATGGATTTTCCTGCCTCTTTGATTTTTTCTACCTCTTCCTGAAAAACGGCTTCCATTAATGGATCCAGCCCGGAAGTCGGCTCATCAAAAATATACAAATCTGAATCCACAGATAGAGCAGCGATCAAACCAACTTTTTGCCTGTTTCCTTTGGAGTATCCTTTAGCCTTTTTCTTCGGATCCAATTCGAAACGTTTGATTAAATAATCCCGTTTTTGCTTATCTCCGCCACCATGCAGCTTCATAAACAAGTCAATGATTTCTCCACCAGTCAAACTTCCCCAGAGTGCAACATCTCCTGGCACATAGGAAATACGTTTATGGATTTCCAGACTCTCTTTCCAAACGTCCTTTCCAAATATTTCTGCCTGCCCGGCATCTCGCTTAATAATCCCCAATAAAGCGCGAATCGTAGTTGATTTACCTGCACCGTTTGGACCGATAAAACCGACCACTTCCCCTGCCTCTACCGTGAAATTCACATCACTTAACGCTTGAAATTTACCAAACTTCTTTTGCAAGCCTTGTAATTTCACAATGTTTGTCATAAGGCTGACACCCCTTCTCTTCTTATTTTCATACACGGTTTATCCAGTTCTGCCCTTTAAACCATGCAGCAGACAAGATAAAACCACTAGTCACTTTACAGTTCAAAAATATAGATTAAATAAAAGTTTAAAACTATAAATCTATATTATGGTTCAATATTATTCCTTTTGATCCTTGAAGTCAATATAATATATACTATTTTTTATTTGCCAGTTCATAATTAGACAGATATAATAAATAGGAAGAGAAACGTTCATTTACAAAAATTTTTCATGAATGTTCAACAGAAAGCAGGTCATATATGTGAATGGTTTTGAAAAAAGAACAGAAGAAAAGAAAAAGAAAATTTTAGAAGCAGCTTTTGAACTGATGAATGGAGATACAGATGCCGGCAATATAACCATGGAGGAAATTGCGAAACATGCAAATGTCGGCAAAGCTACCCTTTTTAAATATTTTGGCAGCAAGGATAACCTGATTCACGAAGTTTTCCAGGATTTTATTAACCGGCTGATTACGGATGCAAAAAATATTATGGCTGAAAATAAACCTTTTGAAGAAACACTGATTGCATTAAGTCAAAATAAAATCGGTCTGTTGGATAAAATTAGTCATCCCTTTTACATGCGAATGATGGATTTTTTCACAAAGAAGGATGCGGATGGCTTATCTTTGATAATGCAGAAATTTGATGAAGTGAATTACGGTATGATGCTGGATTTATTTCACCGTGGCCGGAAAGAGGGGAAAGTAGACTTGAAATACTCGGATGAATTTCTGATACTTTATTTCCAGACCGTTGTAGAAGGCATCTCCAAGCCCCATATTTATGAGAAAATTGCCCCTTATACCGAGGAATGGACGGAAATGCTTATTAAAGGAATTGCGCCGAGGAAGGATTGACATTTTTTAAAAGAAAAGGGAAGGACCATCTCTCGTATGGCCTTCCCTCTTTCTTACTAATATCCCACTTCAACTACGGCATTCACAATATACATTAAGTCATTTTTATCCTCTTGGTCTCTTAGAAAGACACCGTTTGTTGCAGCCAATCCGCCTTCTAACTTTTCCACCGTCACCTCTCCATACGGTACGGCTTCTTTAATCTTTTCCTCATCCAGTTTCTCCATATCTCTAGGGATACCTAATTTCACATTCACTTTCATATTTTTTACATCCTGATCAGGCAAGGCATATTCAATCCCCGGCATCGAATTATAATGAATTGCATCCTTCACAGCACGCTCTGCCGCCTGATTAACATTTTGTCCGTGTAAATCTATCCCCGTACCTGTCTGAATAAATATCATTTTTTCCATGCTGCTCTCTCCTTCCTGATTTTTAATCTTTCTTTTTGAGTCATACTCTGTATACCCGCTTCTGTCCGAAGTACAAAACACTGTCAATCTTCCAATTACTTATACTTTCCATCGTTTTAGGTTATTGCTGCATCATTGATTACATTGAAGGTGAACGGGCTATTTACTTATTTTTTCCCGATATCATTCATGATAAAACACTTCTTCATATACTTTATTTCAAAGTAACACAAAGTTTATTGTTTATTTTATGATTACACGGAATATTAAAGCAGCAATGATACCTGTATTTTTTATACCTTTTTATATTTAATTTAATTCTCAAAAATCACATCGTTCTTTAGGTATATAGTTATAAACTCAAACAAGCATTTCGGTCTAATTAATAAATAACCTTCTAAATTATTAGGTCTTTTATTTCATTTTATTACAAAAAATATATTGAATTTCCATACATTTTCATGGTAATATAATTCTAGTCTTTTCGGCTCTTACCTTATTTTTTATATCAAAGAGAATTATAGAGACAAATTCATTAGAACAAGGAGATTATATCGTGAAAAAAAGAATAGCTATCATTCTACTCTTAAGCACCATTTTTATTGCTGGCTGCGGAAGTAGTAAAAGTGCAGTAAAATCAATAGCCGGAGATTGGAATTTAGATTCTGATCAAGCAAACTTTAATGTAGATATATCAAAGAAAGGAAAAATTAATATCCAAATACAAAATCCCTACGAGGAACTATATTTTGAAGACCTGCAAGAAATTTCTGGTATGAGCGATTCAGAAAAGGCAGAAAACGAAGTGTCGGATTTATCCCTTGTTTATCAAATTGATAATGAGAAATCAAACATCAATGATACATATGAAAAAAATGAAGCACTTTATAATAAATATGGTGACGCTGATAATATTAACACCGATACAGATAACCTATCTGCTTATTTAGAAAATGAAAACAAATCGAATCTATTTATTGCCGATTTAATCGGTTTTGAAATAAATATCTATAGTGAATACAGTGAGGAATTTGATTGGCTGGTAGAAGAACTCGAATACGAATGGGATGATGAATTCGGAGATATAGAAATTGTAGAACAGACAAATAATCATTTACAATTACAATTTACAATATCCGATTTAAATGATTTTGATCATGATGAGTTTGGATATTTAATGGATTACGCTACAGAGTTAGCTTTATTACAGGTTTCTGATGAATATATGCTGATCAATGTAGATGAAGATGCCGAAACATATGCCTCCTCCGTTCTTCAGGATCAAAAGGCATGGAAAAAAGAACATAGATAAGAATCCACTGAAAATTTATTATAGTTAAAGGAGGCAGCGTTGTGTACAATAAAGTACAAACGCTGCCTTTTTCAGCCTGACCTTAAGGCTGTCAAGATCCTACCCCCGATTTTAGCAATTATTGACTACAGGCCGATGTTGCTACAAATGTCCTGTTGCTATTACCATTCAAAAGTATTTGCCATCTCCATCGCTTTCGTAGTGCCTTTTTCACTCCTTTCTGCCCGTTTCCTGACCTCATTTCTTAATGTTGCACAAAAATTCTGCTCCAACTTTAGTTTAATTGCATTTCTCAAAGACTCTTTTAAGAGTTCATCTGACAAATGCCTAAGACTGTTCATTGATATTCCTCCCACGTTTGCGTTTTTGAAACCTTTGTTTTGAATAATCGGAAGTAGAATCTATCTAAAATTTTACAAAGTGAGACAAAAAGGGCAAAACAATTCGACAATAAGTGCTGGAGAAAATTAAGTTTTCCATAACTTTCGAACAATGAACATAAAAGCAAACAAAGACTAAATTTGTAGAGTTAATTGCAATAAAGATGCATTGGTTATATTTATTTGGTACTTTTTTCTTCCTATTGTCGGAAGCATTATTTTCTATATTTTTAGCCTTCTTCACTAAAAAATATTGATATTAATTAAATACAAAATATAATAAGCTATAGATTATCCTCTATCTCATATCATCATTTTATAAAACCTTAATTTAAATTACTTTAAATCCCATAAAAGTATATATTATCCATAAAGCAATTCATTTTTATTACCAATGATTTAAAAACACATCGCTTAACGGATTTTATAAGCCATTCAAACTATTTCCCGGGAAATTCCTAACCACTTTGAATACGTTATTCTTTTTCCATTCATTGAATATGTCTCTTTTCATAAGAAATTTAAAATAATAAAACGAAACTTTCTGCAACCATTATTTCCCCCCTAATTTTATGACCTTTTGTAGATAATTCATTTTGACACCCTCCAAGTACTATGATAGACTTCACGCTTTAAGTTAACTTTAGGTTTATTTTATAAAATAAAAAGGAGCGAAAGAAATGACCTATTCGATTGGAGAAGGTGCAAAAAAAATTAAATCTTTCTATACCAACTTTGCGTTATTATGATAGAGAAGGGCTTATTCCATTTATCGAACGTTCGGATAATGGAACCAGAGTTTTTAAAGAATCCGATATCGAATTACTAAATATCATTCAGTGCTTAAAATCCAGCGGAATGGCTATTAAAGATATCAAGATATTTATTGAGTGGTGTGCGGAAGTGGATACCACCCTTCCGCAAAGATATGATTTATTTACAGAGTAAAAAGCTGTTGTAGAGAAGCAAATGGAAGAACTTCAGCAAACAATGGATCTTATTAATCATAAATGTCATTATTATAAAACAGCACTTGAAGCAGGAACCGAGGATATTCATAAAAAGGATAAGATAGGAAATAATGTTTTTTAATCTGCAATAATTATGATATTTCTTTCTAAGTTGAGCACACTTATCAGAGAAACCCCATTGACTTTTATATCAACGGGGTTTCTCTGATCATAATGGCTATTAGCGCTAAAACGGATGAAATCGTTCTTACATGATTCCATAATGTCCATTGCCTTACATAATTATTCCAGTTTTCCATGTTTTTATTTACATCTAAACGACGATTCATTGGAACATTAAAAAATATTGTCACAAGTAATGATCCAATAAAGTAAGTTATAAAACTGATGATTACCCATCTATCAAAAATAGATGGATGAAAAATAATACTCACAATAATGATGATCAATGGGCTAAAAAATTTTGCTAAGAATAATGGGTTTTGTATCTCTTTGTTAATACGTACATCACTTCTCTTCCTTCATGCATTTTATATCCTTTTAATACATTCATGATCGTATTTGAAAAGATAAAGAACAAACCAGCTTGAATGGCTATACTAACTGTATACATAATGAATAGCCAATCCATCATTGCCAGACACCTTGTGTAATAGACTGTGTAATAAATGCATCAAAAGTAGTTGGTTGATCATCCAGCATTTTTTCTAATTCATTTGTGGTCATTTCATTTCTACCATCAAATACTTCTTTAAATAACGTCATCAACATAGTTACAAAAATGGAAGAAACACCTTCCTTTTGTAAAATTGCACGATAGTCATCTAAACTTACAGACGTAAAACGGACCTCTTTATTTAATTTTTCCGAAAATTTTTCTGCTAGATCATGAAATGAAAGAAGCTCTGGACCAGTTAGTTCGAATAGTTCATTTTCATATTTTGGATCTGCTAAAACTTTTACAGCAACCTCTGCTATATCGTTCACATCAATAAATGGTTCTTTCACATCAGAAATTGGAAGTACGATCTCACCTGCTGTAACACCGTCGTAAAGGAAATTCTCGCTAAAATTTTGATTAAACCAGCTGCATCTTAAAATATTCCATGTTAATCCGGATTGTCTTAAAATATTTTCTGCTCGTTCGGCACCGCTCTCCCTACGACCTGATAATAGAACAATATGTTTTAACCCAACCTCTTTCGCCATATCACAAAAAAGTTGAATATCTTGCGCTGATTGTTCTACAAACAGATCCGGAAAATACGTGACAAATGCTTGTTTATGCCCTTTTAACGTTTCTCTCCATGTTGTTGAATCACTCCAATCAAAATAAGGATGTATTTTTCTGGAAGCAATCGTTGTTTGTTTGCCAAGTTCTATTAGTTTATCATCCACACGTCTACCTACTTTACCTGTTCCACCTACAATAAGAATGGATTCAGTCATCATGTCAAGGGGATTAGGAAATTCATCGTCAACAAAATAAATAAAACGAAACTTCACGCAGTGGGAGTTTTTGTTCTTCTCCCACTGCGTGTTAGTTGAGTGATTCAGGGAGTTAGCTCACCTGATCTCCCGCCTAAATAAATTTATTTTCACGCTTTATTTTGAGGCGGGAGTTTTACGGACGCTTCTCCGTGATAAAGGGACATCTATTGCTTCTTTATCGTATAAAAAGAAAATCCAAACTTATTTTGAAGAATAAGTTTGGATTACTCTTTCTACATCTCTTTACCACATGATATTGGTTATCATTTTTGGTCTGGATCTTCTTCAGGAGAGTCATGCGCTTTCTGTTCATCTTGCTCATAGGATGCAGCTGCTTCCTGTTTCTTTCTCTCATCAACCTGACGCTGTGTAATAATTTCTCCATCCGGCGTCATATATTTCTTATTCATCTTTCTTGTTTCCGGATCAATAAAGCTATAGATAATCGGAATGACAAACAAGGTTAAGAATGTGCTTGCAGTCAAACCGCCGATAACGACAATTCCCATTGGCGCAATGCCTTCCATGCCTTCTCCCAGTTCCAGGGTCAGTGGAAGCATACCGAGAATCGTGGTAATAGCTGTAATAAGGATTGGTCTGAATCTGTCCTGCACACTGACTTCAATTGCCTCGTAAGCGGACATTCCTTTTTCTTTCTGCTGTTGGATATAATCCACAATCAAGATCGCATTGTTTACAACAATTCCGATAAGGAGAATGAGACCTACCATGGCTATCACACTCAGCGGATTATTTGTGATTAACAGAGACAGAGCAACACCAATAAATGCTAATGGAATCGTCATGATAACTGCAAACGGTGCTTTAAATGATTCAAATTGAGCAACCATGACAAGGTAGATAAATACAATTCCAAGCGCAATGGCTAACATTAATTGCGGGATTGCATCATTAAGCATTTCCATATCTCCGCCCATAGAATGTTCTGTGTTTTCATGCAGGTCAAGATCATCAATCTCATTTTCAATCAGCTGACTGGCTTCATTCAGTGAAAGATTGTCGCTGAAGGAAATGGTTAATTCTCTTGTATCTTCCATCTCATCTCTATTAATAAGCGTAGGTGATTCCCCTTCTTCCAGGGAAGCAACATCTCCTAAATCCACATACTCGCCTTCATCATTTGGAATAGAGATATTTTCAAACGCTGCTTCACTTTCCAAAACATCAGCAGGATATTTCACATTAATGGTAGTAAAGCCGCCCGTTTCTTCAATTGTAGAAGCTTCGACACCATTTGTTGCTTCATATAAAGCTTCTCCAACCTGTGCCGGCTGCAATCCATTATCCCGTGCTTCTGCACGGTCAACAACTACCTGTAATTCTTCCACAGTTCCTTCATTGCTGGAGGTTACACTATTGATGTCCTCCTCCTCTTCCAATGCATCGATCACATCAGTTTCTGCTTCGCCAAGACGTTCTTCATCATCGTCTGAAAGATTCAGTACAACCGTATTTGGCTCTCCTGCACTTGCCTGTGACATCGGAACAACGTTAATCTCTGCAGATGCATCTGTATCCTGAATGTCATCTTCCACTTCATTAATAAACTCGGAAGTCGTTATATTCCGGTCACCGGCATCCGTTAATTGGACGCTTATCGTTGCCGTATTACTTTCATCTGTAAAGGACATCATACCGGATGAACCGGTTGTACTTAGATAAGCATCCACTTCATCATGATTATCCAGTTCAGCTTCAATATTTTCCACAGTCTCTTGTGTGTCTTCCAGCAGGGTTCCTTGTTCTTTTTCAACCTCTACTGTCAGAAAGCCTTCATCTTGTTCCGGCATGAATTCCATTCCCTGCACAGCTAAGCCGACAGCTCCAGCAGCAAATAAGACAACCGCTGTAACCAGGACAGAAGCTCTATGTCTGAGCGTCCATGCCGAGGCTCTTCTTAGTCGTTTCATATAGCCTTTTTGCTTCCGTTTTGTTTCATCCATATTTTTCGGCTCTGTCAAAATACGGCTTGCCAGCATTGGCACAACAGTCACTGCTACGAACAGGGATGCCAGCAGGCTGAACACCACGGTTATCGCTAATGGGGTAAATAATTGTCCCACTAAGCCGGTAACAAACACAACCGGTAGGAAAACAGAAGCTGTCGTTAAGGTAGAAGCAAGTATTGCTGTAAACACTTCCCTCGTTCCTTCCCGCGCTGCCCGTTTAGGATCCTTACCCATGGATAGATGCCTGTAGATATTTTCAATCACAACGATCGAGTTATCCAAGAGCATTCCGATTCCAAGTGCTAAACCGCCTAATGTCATCATGTTGATGCTGATATTTGTGAAAAACAATAACGCAAAAGTAGTAATAACTGAAAACGGAATAGACAGACCGATAATCAACGGCGCTTTCAAGTTTCTTAAAAATGCAAACAGCACAAACATCGCCAATACGGCACCGCTGATAAGGGAAACATAGATACTGTTAATCGCCAGATCTATATACTCCCCTTCGTCATAAAGCGTGCTGACAGAGAGCTGTTCATAATCATCATCTTCCAGTAAAGCATCCAGTTCTTCATTAAACTCCGCATTTACAGAAGAAGCATTCGCACCATCTGCCAACATCATCTCAAGCTGAACAGCATCTTCCTCATTATAACGGGTAATCACCCCGCCGTTATCTTCCGAGATAGACACATCTGCGACATCATCCAGCGTCACTTCTTCATCACCCATATCAAGCAACACCAGATCACGCAGTTCATCCAAGCCTTCCAATTCATTCGTTGTCCGTGTAGAAATATTGTATCCCTGCTCTGTATCCTCAATCGTATTGATAGGCATAGAGATATTATTCGCCTCTATCATTCCGGCAATATCTGACTGTGATAGATTGTAGTCGCTCAGAGCATCTGTATCTAATTCCACAGCTACTTCTCTCTCCATCAACCCATTAATGTTAATAGAAGCAACACCTTGAATGGATTCCAGTTCATTTGCTAAATCATTGACTTGATTTTCAAATTCCACCGTATCTCCATTGGTCGAAGTAGCTGCCATTTGAATACTTGGCATCATGGAAATATCAAATTCGATAAAACTCGGATCTTCCGCCTGCTCTGGTAAATCGGCAGAATCAATCGTCCGGGTTATTTCATTTTCTACTTCATCGATGGTCATATCATAATCAAATTCTAAAAAGACCATCGAGGATGCTTCCTGAGATTGGGAAGAAATATTCTGTAACCCTGTAACCGTAGAAAGATCCTCCTCAAGAGGCTCCGTCACATTATCCAGCACTTCTTCTGGTCCCGCACCTGGATAACTTGTTGCCACAACAGCAACAGGCGGGTTAATATCAGGCATCATTTGAATCGGCAGCCTGGTTAATGAAACCCCACCCAGAATTAAAAGGACCAACATCACAACGATCGTGAATTTTGGTCTCTTAATCGAGAAATTCGATAAATTCTTCACTTACAAAACTCCTTCTATATAAATTTTGGCATAGACCTTTTTTATTGGGTATTTTAAAATTGAACAACGTGTTGTATCATTTATTATAAGGAGAATATGTCCAACAGACAATGAACAATTAAAGTATATCTGTTGAAAAAAAGGAGGTTCTTTTCATGGGGGTCAAAGAACAGACAAAAACAAATTTGAAAGAAGCATTCTGGTCTATTTATAAAGAAAAACCGATTAATAAGATATCCATTAAAGAAATTACAGATACAGCAGGATATAACAGGGGCACCTTCTATAATTATTACAATGACGTCTACGATATTCTGGATGAAATTAAGCAGGGGCTTGTTCCTTCTGAAGAGCTGCTCTCTTCTATTCTGCAGAGCTTTCAAGATAATGATTTGCAAAATCTGAAAGCAGAAAGAGAACAAGCCCGTTACGAGATAGAAAAATCCCAGGATCAAGAGATGAATGAAAAAATCATGGTACTGCTCGGTCCGAATGGCGACCCGGATTTTCTATACGAATACAAAAAAATGGCCCGGGAAAAAATACTGAACCAAGTCAAGGATTTAGATGAAAAAAATCAAAATAAACTGGTATATATTATTGAATTTTTAATTTCCGGAATGATTCATACCTGGCTGCTTTGGAGTGAGAATAATGAAGATATGCCTGAGGAAGAACTGAATAAAATGTTTAACGAAATGGCTGAAATTGGCTTTGAGAAGGTGCTGATTGATATATTTAATGGTGAAAAAGAATAAAAATTGGAATTTCTTAAGCTTGAATACACAACTTACGCACTTTAAATAGTAACTTCCTTACCATAGGAATAGGTGTTGATTGCTCCTTCGATAACTTCCTTGACAAAGACTGGAAGGTGTAGTGTAAAGCACCACTGCGGCGGACCATTTTGCTTTCGACGTACAACGGTTTTGATGGGGCGAGTAATCGCAGCCCCAACCCCAGGACGTTGCGACCTTAGCCTGCCTAGGGGCACGCTCTTCACTAACTTTTGCCAAGAAGAGCGCTTGGCAAAAGTGGATCTTCAGATGGTGCTGATCCCACAGGAGTCAAAACGGTTCGCCTTCGCTAGTGGTATGTTCTATACGGTTGAAATAGCTGAACAAATAAATGATTGTTTATTTGGGCTGAAAAGTCATTATTTCATCCTGAAACAGAACGGTTTATATGCTTATTCTTAGGTGCAATAAAAGATCGATTCCTCTCAATAAGGAAACGGCTCTTGTGATTATTTATTATATTTTTTCTTTTATTTATAAAACGAAACTTCACTTAGTGGGAGTTTTTGTTCTTCTCCCACTGAGTGTTAGTTGAGTGATTCAGGGAGTTAGCGTCCGTTATCTCCCGCCTAAATAAATTTATTTTTACGCTTTATTTTGAGGCGGGAGTTTTATGGACGCTTCTCCGTGATAAAATCATCTGCCAGGGAATGATTTTTTTTACGCACTTTTTCCATTTCTTCAGGAGTACAGGCAAATACGCCATTCGTTGATTCCTCAGCTACATCGTGCAATTCATTTTGCTTGCGGATAATACGTTCTTTATTTTTTATCAACTTCATCTCTCTCCTTTAGTTGACTATTCCCCTTCATACACTTTTAACACCCGAAGCCCATTAAGAATAACAAGAATCGTACTGCCTTCATGACCGATCACGCCAAGCGGCATATTAATGACCTGCAGAAAATTGCTGGCAATCAGAATACCGATAACCGCCAGGGAGAAGATAATATTTTGCTTCACGATCGTATTCATTTTTTTAGAAACACGAATGGCATGAACCATTTTTCCTAAATTATTTTTCATCAATACAACATTAGCTGTATCTAAAGCAATATCACTTCCTGCGCCCATCGCAACACCGATGTTTGCAGTTGCTAAAGCCGGCGCATCATTTACCCCGTCTCCAATCATTGCTGTCTGCCGACCTTGATCCCGCAGTTCTTTCAGGTAATTCACCTTATCTTCAGGTAAACAATTCGCATGAAATTCATCGATTCCCGCTTCCTTGGCAATATTTTCAGCTGTACCCTGATTATCTCCCGTTAACATAACCGTTTGCAGTCCAAAGCTTTGAAGGTTCCGAATTGCTTCCACCGCATCCAGCCGCAGCGTATCCTTCAATAAAAAGACTGCAATAACTGTCTTACCCTTTTTCACAAAGATATTTGTTGTTGCTTTTTCCTGTGTATTCATAGCCTCAAGAATTTGTTCAGCATCCTGTTTTCCTACCATCTCTGCGTTTCCGATCATCCAGGTCATATCTCCAGCTTGTGCAGACAGTCCCCTGCCATTGTGATGGTCTACCGTTGCAGCTACATCAGGTTGTTCTCTCCGTTTTGGTGCAGCCCATTTCTGCATAGCAAGAGCCAGTGGATGAATCGACTCGCTTTCTGCAGCATAAATAATATTTGCCACATATTCTATATCCTGGTCAGGAGCAATGTAATAATCAATCACTTCCGGTTCCCCTTTGGTCAGCGTTCCTGTTTTATCAAAAGCAATCGTATCTAGTTTTGCTAAAGCTTCTACATACACGCCGCCCTTAAACAGAATTCCCTGGCGTGCTCCGTTAGAAATGGCGGATAAAATCGCTGGCATAATGGACGCAACTAATGCGCAGGGTGAAGCGACAACCAGCAGAATCATGGCGCGGTAGATGGTATCTGTCCAGGACCACGCAAATAAAAAATGCGGCAGAAACATCATCACAGCAACTGTAATCAATACAACATTGACATATACTCCTTCAAATTTCTCGATAAATTGCTGGGAGGGGGAACGTTCTTCATGTGCATTTTGAACTAAACCGATAATTTTTTGAAACATGGTCTCTGTCGGCAGGGTATTTATTTCAATTTGCAGACTGCTGCCAAGATTCACGGTTCCAGCATAAACCTTATCGCTTATTGTTTTCATAACAGGAATCGATTCGCCGGATAACGCACTCTCGTCTACTGTCGTATCCCCTTTGAGAATTACACCGTCAGCCGGAATTCTCTCTCCTGATTTAACAGCTATATGATTTCCCGGCTTTAGCTGATGAATATTTACCACTTCCCCGTTTAGCAAAGTGGCTGTTTCCGGCTGCAGTTTCATCAAGCTTTGCAGTTCATTCTTATTTTTATTTTCCGTGTAGCTTTCCAAAGCGCCGGATAAGGAAAAGATAAAAATTAAAATAGCGCCTTCCGCCCAGTAGCCGATAGAGGCTGCTCCGACAGCAGCAATAATCATCAGCAGCTCTACATTCAGTTTTTTAGTCTGATATGTCTCAGTAATCCCTTCCTTCGCTTTCGCAAAACCGCCGATTAAAAAAGCCGCAATCAATAATGTAATCCATAAAGCATGGCTAATATATCCCGATAATATCCATGCCAATAAAATAAGTATTCCGCTTATTGCTGCGGCAATGATTTCTCCATGTATTTTGAGAAAAGATAAGAAAGAATCATACCAATTTGTCTGTGTTTCCACCATGTGATACTTCCCCCTTTGACATAATAAACAAACCCTGATACTGATTATCATTTTAATTTATTTATAACTAATATCAAATTATAATTATTATAAATATTATACCATACTTTTCTTTGAATGGTTTGTAGAAATGGTGACAGATTTTATTCTGAATATGCTGTTATGTTCACAGGTAGGAGGGGCTCTTTTATGTTTATTGGAAATATAATAAAAGGTGGCCATATTTTTGATTGAGCAGCGATAAAGTAAATACGAAAGAAAAAGGAGAAAAACAGAAATAACAAGAGGAATTATAAAATCCATCTAGCAGTAAAATTAAAACCATTACTTTGTCACTTTCATTGTTAGTAAAAAATAGAAAATGAGACGGATCAGGAACGAGTAAAAGCCACATTTATAAATGATTATCATTGCAATAACCTTTATAAATGTGGCTTTTTTTCCCAACATATTTTTAGAAGTTGTATAAAAATAACTTTTTATTTCCTGGCTCTATTGACCTGTTTCTCATCCAAATTCCGGTAGAATCGTTCCTTCCGGGAAAGATAGCGCCCACTCCCCCGACGCTCTCTGGATCTTTTAATTTGTGCCTGAATATACATCATCAGCGGCAAGACACCAAGTGCATACCTTCCATGACGTCCCACTTCAAAGTCTGGTAAAACCGCTTCAACCACAACAGGAAATACAGTAAATACCAAGCCAATCATAACAACTAAAATGATTTCAGCATGGAATCTTCTGCTGACACGTGTAACCTTCTGCGCCATCGCCAAAATAAACGAAATAAGATATACGGATACAAGACAGAATCCAGCGTAAAGCATTGTAAAAAACGCCGCATCTTTCGCATTATCACCAATCAAAAAGTTTATCGGCTCTCCTTGAAATATGATTCCCTCTTCACTTCCATTAAACGTAAAAAACACAATTACCATATAGCCGACCATGAAGAACATAAAGAAAGTAAGACCTAAAACAACAATACTCCACAGGATCAGGAAAAGTCTGCGAATAAAGCGAAAGATAAGACCTGAACCGGGAATTTTGCTAAAAACATAGATAATAAGAAGAAGACCAATAAAGCCGCCAACAACAAATAGAGTAGAAAGAATTTCGTCTGTAATCATCATCTGCTCCTTTATTTATTTTTATAGAGAAAAGTTGTTATTATCATATACAGACTTTGTGTTAGCTGACAATAGGTTTTTCTAATCAATTAGTCAAATAGTTAATGAGTCAAACCTTTCTTCATACGATCGTTACTTGCAAAATAACATGAAATACCCCTGAAATAAGATTTATAATCTTTTTCAGGGGTCCTTCTATTTCTTTTTTATTGCAAAGAAATTTCTACAAAGAATCGATACATTTTTTTCAATTCGTGGGATTGCAGAATATTACTTTTTAATAACCTGCAAACTCTTCAGACCGAATATTATCCTCATTCACTCCGGCTTCCACAAGCATTTTTTGCATGGCCTCTACCATATGGCCGGGACCTGATAAATAATAGATTGGCTTATTAATATCAGGAACATACCGTTTAAGCAAATCTGCATCGATATGTCCTCTTTCTCCGTTCCATTCCTCAGCATCCGATCTTGTCATCACAGGGACAAAGGTAAAATGATGATTTCTTTTTTCCATATCCTCAAAATCGGATAAAAATGGCGCATCATCCGGTGTTTTATTCGAATACAGAAGTGTAAGCTCGTGATCCGTTTTCTGATTTGTTGCCTCTGCAATCATGCTTCGAATTGGCGTAATACCAATCCCGCCAATAATAAATACAGCTGGGGTTGACTCCGTTTTATGCAGAGTGAAGCTTCCGTTTGCTCCGTCAAATTCGACTTCACTGCCTTCTGGAAGATCCTTCAATTCTCGTTTAAAAGCAGAATCTCTCAGACGTGTCGTCGTAACTAATTCATTTTCACTTGGCGCATAAACGAATGACAATGCTCTTTTCGTTCCTTCCTCATCTGTCTCACTCGGATCAAT
This sequence comes from Oceanobacillus jeddahensis, assembly GCF_000750635.1. Lineage (GTDB taxonomy): Bacteria > Bacillota > Bacilli > Bacillales > Amphibacillaceae > Oceanobacillus > Oceanobacillus jeddahense. Next base: position 173,373 of record NZ_CCDM010000006.1, on the reverse strand, counting down.
CAATTTGATATGAGTCAGCTGGCCAGCTTTAAATTCAAACCCTTCTGGCATTTCCCAGAAAAAAGCCATTGTATCTTTTGCAACTAATTCCTTTTTCTTTAATTTGATTCTACTGTTTGTCATTTCTATTCGCTCCTTTGCATAGAGTGAACCTCTTATTACAAAGAGGAGAAATTGTAAATCACAATTTTTGATATATACTGTTTTTACCCTTATTTTTCAATTTACAAACAGATTAAAGGATTTTGGTTTAGAAAATAGTAATACATAATTTTATTGCAATTGATAAAAACAAACAGCATAAATCTCCAAACGAAGACCTTCAAATTTCACCTGCTTATCCAGCTTCTCTTTTCTTCTTATTACCTTTTAAAAATACATTCCTGGTAAATATAAAAATAAATGAAAATACAATAAGAATTAGACCAGTAATTCTATAAATCAAATACACATTCCACAATTCAACCAGTAGTCCCCCTGCAATTGGAGCAATAAGTATAAAGGTATTTGTTAATGAGTTATAAATTCCTGAAACTCTACCAATATTTTCTTTTGTAGTTTCTCTTTGCAAAATATAACTCATGCCCATTGAAAATAAGCCTACTCCACCTCCAGTAATCATCCCTAACGCTATCGGGATTGCGGTTGGTGCGCCAACTGAAAGAAATCCCATACCACCGAATCCAAAGCCAATGAGTATATAGCTCCCTCCTAACACGAAACGATAATTGATCTCTCTGAAAAAACGTTTCATCAGGAACATCGAGATAAATGCACCCAGACCAGAAGCAGCCATTACCCACCCAAGCAGCTCCGGCTTTGTTGCAGCTACTTCCCGAAACAAAACCGTCAACTGTACGTCTGTCATTTGAATAGCCATATATCCTATAACGGAATACGAAATGCAAATCAATAGAATTTTACTAGTAAACACTGCTTTCCAGCCTTCTATATATTTCGACCACATGCTTGTTTGCTGCTCTTGATGAAGGATTACCGTCTTTTCTTTTGTTTCTCTTTCCTTCAAACTCCATACAATCATTGCTGAAATAAGATAAGCAATGGCATTGATTAATATGCAGACTTTAGGAGAAAAGAAAGCTGCTAATGAACTTCCTAGTAACGGTCCCATCATTTTTGTAAATTCATTTATCATTCCATTTAAAGTGACAGCTCCTACAATATGCTCTTCCTTTACAACCTCTTTTATAATCGATTGCTGCGCTGGAAAATGGACAATTGTAAAACTGGAACGAATAAACAATAAAATTAGTCCAATCAGAGGTGTCGAAACAAATAGTAACAATATCGATAGGAGACAAACACTTATATCAGAAAAGATCATGAGTTTTACTTTGTTAAAACGATCCGTTAAAACACCTGCAAATTGACTGAATATCGCATGTGGCAATGCAAACACAACTGGTATTAAAGCAATGATTAATGGACTGGCATTCCATGTAAACCCAAATAAAATCATGATTGCTACCAAATCCAGCCAACGCCCTAACATCGAAACGGAATAGGATGTAAATAATCGCAGAAATTCTTTATTCTCTTTTAATAAATTAACTTTTTCCGCTGCCATATTCTCCTCCTTAAGGTTTGTTAATCTTATTATGGAGGAGTAATATCAGAAGAATATCAGAGCACTTCTTTAAATTGTTTCTCTATTTCTTTCTTAATTAATTCTAAACGGTACTGCTTACGTAACCTTCCCCATTCATTTTGTAGCTGTGAATAGATAAAACCTCCCTCAATAGCTTTTAATAAAACAACCGCAATGAAAAAAACATTTAAATAATGCAGGAAAAAACCTGTATCTTTTGCAGCTTGTAAACCAAGATAAACTAATTCTTTTCCTTTCATCGCTTCTCTGTTCTGTATATGTATCATTCCTTGCAGCATTTGATATAATGCCATCTCTCTTTGAAAAGGAAAGTCCTTAAAATACATCTCCAATTGATTGCTCAATGTTTGGATAGCAGTTTTATCATTTAATTGGATAAAAAGCATTAATTTAAATAGCTGAATAGAAGGATAAAAACCATCTGTTGGAGGTATGACTTTTGCATCCTCGACTAACTGCGTTGCTTTTTCATATTGGTTGCACATTATATTTATAAATATTGGAGTCAGTGTTGCAGCTTCATTTTTGTTCACTTTTGAGAAATAACCTTGATTTTTTATTTGGTTAAAATATTTTAGTGTTTTCTTGGGGTTTTCGGATGTTATCAAGTATAAATGGATATATAATAAACTTTTCTGCTTAAATGGAATGGATCTGTCTTGTACAATTGAAAGCAAGCTTGGGTTGGTTAACCATGAAAGCTGCTGAGTTTCTTCTGATTGTAGAACCCCTAAATCATCATTATTTTGTTGAAATATTTTCAAAGCTTGACCATACCCATATAGTTGATATGTGCTTAACAATTGCTGTGACAAATTATTAATTTTTTGATTATGCGCGATAGGTCCTCTAAGAGCAGGCTTTTTTATTTCTAGCGAATAGCCGTACCCTCTAATTGTTTTAATATTTATTACTTCTTTTACAGAATTAAGTTTTTTTCTCAACCGAAAAATATGGTCATCCACCGTCCGGTCAACAGGAAATTCATTTTCCCAAACGGCATCAAGAAGCTCTGATCGTGAAAAACCGTGACCTTCATTTTGATATAAAAAGGATAGGAGGTCATATTCTCTTCTTAGCAGTTGAATTTCTTTATCTTGATAAGTAATTGCATAACCTTTCTGATTAAAGACTAATCCCATTAGTAACACCTCCATTTGTTGAACTGTGTTACATTTATTATATGGCATATGCTTATCTATTTCAGTATGTAAAGATATAAAGAAACGGTTATTCAACAATTTGACTCTATTCATAAATACAGGCGCTAACCCTTATTATTACAGGATAGCGCCTTATTCTTGTAAAATCTATTATTGTTCTTTACTTTTTCAGCTTCATTTCATACATTAAAGATACGTGATCATTATTAAAAAATCAGCTGAGCTGTTTCACTTAAAGAAAGGAAAACCAATAAAAAACATCATTTACATAAAACGAAACTTCATTCAGTGGGAGTTTTCGCCCTTCTTCCACTGAATTAGCCTAAGTGATTCAGGGAGTTAGCGCCCGTCATCTCCCGCCTAAATAAATTCATTCTTACTCTTTATTTTGAGGCGGGAGGTTTTACGGGCGGGTCTCCGTGGTAAATTAAATTTAATTTGAATCAACATTCTTTTTTTAGCATCTGTTGATAGAAAATCATGCAGAGCCTGTTTATTTTGTTCTAAATCAATATCCAACACAGCACCAACATCTGTACGGGCATTTTGAAAGGAATGATCTACAGGAATTCTTAATGTTTCCATCGGATGCTCACTGCCGGCAATTAATCCTCTACCAATGGAAAGTATGGTTTTACTATCCACATTTGTATCGATGTATGGATCAGCGACCCCTAACAATTTGGGTAATTTCACAAGCCCATGAATACTCACTGCTTCATCTTTCAACTTGTCTAATGCTTCTTGCTGCCGCTGCACTCTTCCGTAGTCGCCATCTTCATCTTTCCGAAAACGCACATAGCCAAGCAGTTCCTCCCCATTTAATACTTGTTTTCCGGACTCAAGCGTCACCCCAATATTTTCTGACATTTGATGTGGTATATCTACTTCAATACCGTCAGGAGCAATAATGTCTGTGATTTTTGAAAATCCTTCGAAATCAACCACAGCATAATAATTTAAATCGATATCAAAATTTTGCTTCAACGTTTGCCTGAGCAGCTCTGGACCATCAAACGCAAAAGCAGCATTTATTTTCTGCATGCCATGTCCAGGAATCTCTACATATGTATCACGCATAATGGAAGCAAGCTTTATATCATGGGTATCCTGATTATAGTGGGCAATCATAATCGTATCGGAAAGTCCGTTTTCTTCCCCACGAGTGTCACTTCCGATCAGTAAAATATTAATTTCCCCAAACTCCGGTTCTGTGCCTTCAAATGGAATAAAGGTTGTACCATCGTCCTTATATTCCCCTTCCTCAGCTTCTGATAAACCTTGATAATATTGTGTAATGACATAGGCTCCCACTGCAATAACGCATACAAAAACTACTAATAGAACACGAAGTATCCATCTACGCTTTGCAGCTTTTCTTTCACGTCTTTTCATGTTATATGCTCCTTGTATGTTCCTTTAGTTGGAAAGTTTTTTTAAAGCAATTTGTACAGCGATAGCGTCATCCATATATCCAATTGGAAAAATATAATCCGGAACCACGTCTACCGGCGTAATAAAGTACAAAAGTACGCCTCCCATAACAGCTAAAGTAAAAGGCGCTCGCTTATTTTGTGTAAAATGCGCATAAAAATCCTTTAGTTGATTAATAAATGGACCGATACTGCCTACTTCTTCTACTTTTTTATTAAATTGGTTGTGAATGATTTGTTTTCCTTCTTCTGTTTGGGCTTGTTCTTCATAACTTTCTAATTGCTGCTGAACTGCATCCATACTTAAATTATCTTGATAGAGATCCGATGCTGTCAGTGTTTGCTGAATCTCTTTCATAGATGTACGAATATCTGAAAGGTTATGAGTTTCTTCGGAATGAATCGGATGACCCGCAGCATGCAAGAGTTCTGCGAACGGTATATCCAAACAAGAAGCAAATTTTCTTAAATGTTGAATATTAGCTTCTCGTTTTCCATTGATAATACGTGAAATAGTCGCTTTATCAATTCCAGTCTTCTCGCTGCATTTTCTTATTGAGATGGCACGAGCTTGTAATAACACTTTTAAATTATCACCAAAATTATAAGTAGACATATATATTACCCTCTCATCTAACTAAATATTTATTGATATCCCTTTGAATAAAAGCATTCAATATTAAGAAGGTTGGCTGCTTTGTAAAATACAGCTAGATATTTAATAGCCTAGTATTAAATAATATATCCAAGTGTTGACAAAATGTCAACACTTGGATATAAATGGCAACTCTTTTAAACTGGATTTTAATATTAAATAGTTGAACGTTTTTTTAGGATGACCTTCCTTTTAAAATGTCGTTTCCTTCATAAAATAAGATGCAATCCACGTTATTACAGGATTGCATCTTATTTTACAAAAGCCATTTACTTTTCCGTTTTAAAAATTAGCTTCATCCCTTCATGACTTGCAGAAAAACCTAGTCTTTCATAGAAGCGATACGCCTCATTACGTTGCTTATCTGTAGTCAGCTGTACTAAACCACATCCTTCCGTTTTCGCGATAGCTTTTGCTTCTTTAAACAACGCTTCCCCTATTCTTTTACCGCGATAATTCTTATCAATTCGTACTCCCTCTATCTGCGCACGCTTCATCCCTAATCTTGCTAATCCAGGTATAATAGTCAATTGAATACAGCCGATTACCTTCTCCTCTTCCATAGCTAAAAGTATCTGATTGCCGATTTGAACTTCGATGGCGTTAAAAGCTTGATCATATTCTTCTGGCAATGGATCTTCATACCTTTCACGCCTGGAACCTAATTCATCGTCAGCTAATAAACGGACGATTGCTGGTAAATCAGCTTTCTGAGCTTTTCGAAAATACATTTTACAGATCTCCTTTCATACAGCAGTTCGTTATTTAAATTTGTAAAACCTCTCCTTCCACTCCTCTCCCCTTATTCAATAATCTATTATTAGTATAGAAGAAATAATTTCAAATTCACATAATTTCCAATGTTTTATTTCTCCAGTGCAGGGAAAGAAAGCAACAAAAGCTGTTTGAAGGAGGAGAAAAATAATGAAACAATCAGAAAATGTGAAGATAAAATCATTACAATTCAAAGATGACGGTTCCATTCCAAACAATCCAACCTATCCCCTGCTTTTATATAAAGATGTTATTACTTCAGAGGACGAGGCAAAAGCTGCTTTAACAGAAAATAACTGGCTGGGTGCGTGGCGCGGAAGTGTTGCTCCTTTTCATCATTACCACAGTAATACGCATGAAGTCCTTGCCGTAGTGGACGGAAAAGCTCAGCTTCAGCTCGGTGGGGAACAGGGAGGTCAGGTACAAGTTGAACAAGGCGACACAGTCTTTCTTCCTGCCGGGGTTGGTCATAAGCTGCTGGAAGCAAGTTCAGATTTCGCTGTGATCGGTGCCTATCCAAATGGCAAAAGTTATGATTTTTGCTATTGTAAAGCTGAAGAGCGCCCTGAAAACTTGGAGAATATCAAAAATGTTCCATTACCTGATACGGACCCGCTGTTTGGAGAAGATGGTCCCTTATTTTCATATTGGGTGGATGGAAGAAGCTGATGTTTCAAAATTCATAGAAAAACAACTAAATGCGCAAAGCAGTAACCAATAATTGTTTTCTCTTACTCCAACAATTATTGCAAAACAGCAAAGGAAATAGCTCTTGTTTTAATGCACCTATTAAAACAAGAGCTATTTTAAAGCAATGCACACAATTTACGATCCACACTTCGAATAATTGATTCCACATTCATACCCAAAGCATAAGTATACTTCGGTGCTGGCTCAGTAATTAACGTTTTCTCCACTAATCCTTTTTCATAAAGTTCGCCAAGCCGCTTGGAAAGAATGCGAGGTGTCACAGTCCCCAACAACTGACGTATCGCATTGAACTCATGATACTGATGATAAAGCGAGATTAATACTGGCCAGTTCCACGCTTTAGCAGCTAGAAAACCTTGGTCCAGCTGCTGTTCGGCACTTGAAATAATAAGGGCAGTTTCTTTCAGGAAGCGCCCTCTGTCTGTAAGCTTGTATTCCGGAAGCAATGGATGGTTCCGCTCAAAAGGAGACAAATGCTGAATAAATCCTGCTTCTGTCATCGCCTTCAAATTATTGCTCAATCTGGACGGTGAAATTTGCAGCGTATTTTTTAAAGGGGTAAATCTGCCTCCTGATTCATCGAGTGATAGCAAAATGGGAATGATCCACCTTCCTGAAAGTTCTTTCGTGATGTGTATAATCTGAATAACCTTTTCCATTATAGTGTTTGAGATAACTCCATGTCATGCCCGTCCGGATCTTTAAAGGTAATCAGCTTAGCATATCCTGGTATGGTGGAAATTTCCCCATTAAACATAATCCCTTTTTCCTGCAAACTTTTGACTGCCACATCAATATCCTCTACTTCGATAACAGCAGCTGCTGTGGAAGGTACAACCTGTTCAGCTTCTGAAAATCCGATAAAGCAATCTTTCGTATTCGTATGCACACTTCCCATTCCATTTTCTTTGTCGAAGGAATCCATTTCAAAACCTAACTGCTCGGTATAAAACGCCATTGTACGCTCCACATCACTCACACTGTACCATAATGTAAAACCAGGTTTATACATAGAAGAACACTCCTTTTATATTCGATACCGAAAGTATACTTAATATATTTTCGGTTGTCAATTGTTTTTTCGGAAATGTCAGAAAAAAATGATTCTATTCTTTCTCAATTATCTTTCCACTATGCTAAAAACACATTTTAAGATTTTTTTAATTTAAAATTGGCTGTACTTCTCCAAATATATTCAAACGGTCCTTGTCTATAAAAGCGGAGCCAAATAAACGAAAATAGAATTAACAGCACAGATATAAACAGCCATGCAGCAATAACAATCCAAACGTTGTTATAAGCACCTAAGCCGAATCCCCAACCGTAAAAAATAACTGATGCTAATACATTTTGCAGTATATAACAGCTTAATGCGACTCTCCCAACTTTTTCTAATGCATGTATCATCAAGGAAGTACTGTATTTATCAAATAGATATGAAACAAGTCCGATGTATCCCAATGACATAATCGGAGCAAATAAATAGCGATCGGCTACAACATTAAATTCAGCTAAAGGAGTAAATATAATGCCGTTTAAAGGAATTCCAATTCCCATACCCCATTTCAACAGCTTCATCCGCTTCTTTCTACCATGATCTGTCTGTGCAAAATAGCCACTCCGTACAAGCCAAACCCCAATTAAAAACAGACAAATATTAAAAGGAATGATCGTAATAGCCTCCATCCGCAATTCAAAAAAATGACTGATGCGATAAGCAACTTGATCCCAATAACCCCCGTATAAAAAGATGTCTGTTGTTTCATTAGACATTCGTTGAACCACTCTAGTCATCATCTCCTGTGCTTCTTCAAACCTTAACAAAAGCCCAAAACCAAGACTAATCACAAGGACGACTAATCCATGCAGTATACCGAGAATCCATCCGACCCACTTTACTATGTTGCTTCCTTTCTCCAAAATTACAGCAACAACGATGGCTGTGAGCGCGTAACTCATCAGAATATCTGCTTCAAACACAAACAGAAAATGAAGCAGTCCATCGATAAACAAAAGCACACAGCTCCATACATATACACCAAGCCATTTCCGATCTACTTCCAGATTTTTCTGTCGTTTAAGTTCCAATCCTGCTCCAAACAAAATGGTAAGCAGTCCAAGAAATTTCCCATTAAATAAGAATATAAAAAATGTATAGATAAACGTATCCATTGATTCAAGATATACTAATCCGCCATTTTCAGAAAAACCTCCCAGTCCATCCATTAATGAGAATATCCAAATATTAATACCTAAGGTTCCAATAATTGCCAATCCTCTTAACACATCCAATAATCGTATCCTTTTCATTCGCCTCTCTCCATTCATTTTGTAATCAAATGAAATATGTTTATTACGTTGACTAAGTCAAAGTATAAGGCTTCACGTTACGGAAATTGCAAGCTGCTTATTAAACATATTTTGCTTTTTATTCTTGCACTTCACGTTACGGAAACACCTATACTTGATCTCAAAGAAGTTAAATAATAAGGAGGATTATAATGAAAAGACGTGCAGAAAAGATCATGGGGACAATTGGGATTATCGGATTTGTTTTACTCGCCGGAGCTACATTTCTATTTAGCAGTATTATTAATCATGATGAATTTCAAGATGCCGTAGAAGAAGATCAAGAGCAGCAGGTATCTGAATTTGTTGAGCAGATGGAGGATATAAATTATACACTGGATGCCAGCTTATTCATCATTTTTGGTTTAGTCGGAATTGCAGCCTTATTCCTATTAAAAACAAAACCTATTATTTCAGCACTCCTATTTTTCATAGGAGCTATCGGAGCTGCTGTTATTTTTTGGTGGATGCTTATTCCAATTGTGCCTGCTTTGCTTTATTTAGGAGCAGCTATTTCCATTTTCTTAAAAAATCGGTCAGCAGCGAACACAGAATTGCATTAATTTTCAAAATTATAATGTATGGTTTATTCAAGAGCTAAAGGTTACAAGAATATTTTACACTTTAAGAAAGAATTCAAGGAATAAAGTACGACGGACACGATGTCCTAGTATCGACGTTGGTCACACGACGTGACCGATCTTAGCCGATGAAATTGCAACGGTTTTGATGGGGCGAGTAATCGCAATGGTTTTCGATGGGGCGAGTAATCGTAGCCCCAGTCCCAACTAAGGCATTCGCGAAAGGCTTGCACTCAAGAGTATAAGGGATACTAAGAAAGCAAAATACGTTTGTAAGTCTCCCTTTAACGAATGCCAAGTTTTCTTTATCAGAACAGCAGGAAATTCTTTTTTTAACACAGATTTAGAAATAAATACGCTAAAACTACTCCCACCTACTTATTGAAATGTGTCCCGCTCAATAAGTAGGTGGGAATCTTTTGTCATAAAACGAAACTTCATTCAGTGGGAGTTTTCGCCCTTCTCCCACTGAATGATTAGTTGAGTGATTCAGGGAGGTAGCGCCCGTTATCTCCCGCCTAAATAAATTTATTTTTGCTCTTTATTTTGAGGCGGGAGTTTTACGGGCGGTTCTCCGTGATAAATGAATAACTACAAAAATAATTTAATGACTGCAGTAACCTATTTATATATCATTTGATCAAATGATATATAAATAGGTTACTTGACAAAGATACCACTAAATGATAAATTTTGATTGATCGACCAAAAATATTATTATTTAATCAAATTATATTCGAACTAATCAAATTTGATCAATTTTATTATCACTACATCGTGCTTATAAACGAGGAGGTTCGCTCATGACGAACTCAGAAATGACAAATGCAGCTCCAAAGAAAAGAGCACTTTCTTTAGATCTTGCACGAGGATCGATGCTCTTCTTAATTATACTCTCACATATCCCATTGTTTTTATATACGATAGAACCAGGTGTTATAACGAAAGTAGCCGGCAGTACCGCTTTAGATCATTTCTTAAATTTTTTAATGGAAATTATGGTAGATAATCGGGCGCGCCCATTGTTCGCCATTCTGTTTGGTTATGGTCTCGTTATGATTTATCGAAAGCAATGGGAAAGAAAAGGTGCAGGAGAAGCAAAACGCATTATAAAAAGACGCTGCTGGTATTTGATATTATTCGGTGCGATACTCGCCGGTGTCGCTGGTGGTCAGGATATCTTAATGACTTATGGTATTGCAGGACTCCTATTGGTCTCCAGCTTGAAAAAGGATAATAAGAAGATAAAAAAATATGTGTTTATTTCTACCATCATATGTATTCTATATATCCCGCTTTTTTGGGGTACTGTTCTAGTAGAGAATCAGTCTTACGGGTTACCTGTAGAATTAACCGGCCAGGAAACGTACCTGGGTACAATGCTTGAACGTCTGGTTTCTATTCCGATCATTCCATTGTTTACACATATCACTTTTCCGGTTATTCCTTCCGTTCTAATGGGAATTTGGCTGGGAAATATAAATATATTGATTAAACCGCAAAATCATATCAAACTGCTAAAACAATTAACCATTGGCGGCTTAACAATTTCACTTGCAGGCGCTATACCATTGGTACTGATTAACGATGTCTGGTTTCCGGATCTTTTTATTGCAGGATTTGCATACGGTATTCATATCCTTACCGGTTTTGCAGGCGGTGTAGGCTATGCCGCATTATTTGGGTTACTGGGAGTTGCTATTAAACATCGCGGTGTCATCGTAACTGCAATTGCCGCAATGGGAAAGCGATCCTTAACATTTTTCGTTATTCATGAAGTTTTGACGGTTATCCTCTTATCTCCTATTGCCTTTAATTTAGGAGCATCCTTAACTGTTACCACTTCTGTAATAGTCGGTATTATCATGTGGATGTTTACATTATCGATTGCATACTTGATGGAAAACCAACAAGTAGAGGGGCCTTTAGAAAAGTATTTACGATATTTGATTTATAAAAAGCAAGTATAAAAGAAGAAGAACGAGAAAACAAAGGCGATCCTGAATTAACTGGAACTCGCCTTTGTTATGTTATGCTTATTATTCTGTCCTTCCTCATTGTATCCATATTTAATGCTAAAAAATATTAAGCCTGAATGAACAGGGAGATTCACAATAACTAACTAAATTGGTAATGCCATATTTGATATAAAAATTGGGTCGACCAACGTCATAATAACCCCTGCGAAAGCTGTATTAAATCTGCGCTTCTCCTATTTCCTCATCAAACGATAGATTTACCGGCTCATCCTGCAGTTCGCCATGTATCTCCAAATTCGTTGTTGGCGTATCTTCATCTACTTCTTCAAATGTAAATTGATCTTGACCACACTGTACCTTGACCGGCTAAATTGATACCAAACGAAATAACAGCACTTTTTTCCGGTACATCTAAAACGATAGAATAACGGTTCCAGTTTGTTGTCCCCTTAATAGGGCGATTGCTCATATTATCAAATTGAACGACTTCTTCCATCGTGTCATCTACCCGCATCCACATTCCGGCGTATGTTTCTACATCTTTTGTACGGATAAAACACGAAAGCCGAATGCGCTTGCCGATAAAGCGATTTGCCTTAAACGCCTGCATCATCGTGGCAAAATGCGTTGAATCAAGTACGGTTTTAGATGTTAAATAACCTGACCCTTTTCCTTGATGGACAATTTCATGATCAACGCCCATTTCGTAACTAAACGGATCGGATCCACTTAAAAACCAACCCTTCATTTTTGTTTCCATGTACGATTCCTCCTTATTTTTTATCATGTCAGACATCAGCCTGCGATATTGACCAGGGGGTAACTTATATATTTTTTTAAATGCCCTTGTAAAGGATTCCTGTGATTCGAATTGATAGTATAATGCAATATCAAGAATTCGTTCCTTTGAGTAGAGCAAGGCGGCAGAGGCGTTTGCCAGCCTTCGTTTCCGTATGTACTTGGAAACCGTCATACCTGCCGCTGATTGAAAAATCCGATGGAAGTGAAATTTAGAAAAATTAGATTGCAGCGCAATTTCTTCCAATGTAAGCGGCTCATGGAGATGCTCCTCGATATACTTAATGGCTTGTTTTATAACAAATTCGTAGTGATTCAACGTAAGTTCCCCTCCCTTATCCATAGAATATCAAAATTATCCATTTATTTTTTGATATATTTTGCGAAGTAATTGTATTATTCCTTTCTTTCATTATTAGTTTTGATACTTACTGGAAATCTTAGAGAGTAAATCAATCAACTTTTTTCATCTAAAAAAAGAGACACCCAGAAAAAGTCTGGTTATCCCTATATGCAAAAGTACGCAGCATTATATATTTATATTAAATTGTTTTGCTTCTGTAACCATATTTTCAACCAACGATTTAACTGTTTGACTTTTAGCTAATTTGGCACTTTGTCCAGACCAGAGTGACATGAAATCAGGATTATTTTCTGCCGCAGCAGCCTTTCTAATTTCTTGTGTAAGTGTATTTTGAACAGGGAAATCCGGCAAATATCCCTCATGTTCCTGCATTTCTAAAATAAAAGGATTTTTAATTCCCCTTGCCCATTTACCAGAAAACGCTCGTGTGAAAACTGTTTGATCTTCGGCAATATTTAAAATAGCTTCTTTGTGTACCTTATGCGCTCCACTCTCCGTACAGGTTAAAAAAGCCGTTCCCATTTGCACACCTTGTGCGCCTAAACAAAGAGAAGCTGCGAAACCCCGCCCATCCATTATTCCACCAGCAGCAACAGCTGGTATACTTATGTGATCTACAGCTTGCGGGAGCAATGACATCAAACCGATAGAATCAACATTTTCCTGTTCCTGTTTATGAAAACCTCCTCGGTGACCGCCAGCTTCACTTCCTTGAATCACAACCATATCCATTCCCGCCTTTTCATTTTCAACCGCCTCGTTTACAGTTGTAGCAGTTCCTATCAAGATAATATTATGTTGCTTTAATTCAGCAATCACTTCTTTGGATGGAATGCCAAATGCGAAAGAACAAATGGGAACCTTTTCTTCCATTACAACTTTAATCTGTTCCATAAATGTTTTAAAAACTTCAATATAATCAGCAACATCCAGGTTATCTTGAGGAGGTAATTGTAATTTTTGACGGATAGGATTTAAGGCTTGATTTGCTGCTTTTATACTATTCTTAGAAGCTTGAACTGGCTTTGGAATAAATAAATTGATGCCAAAAGGCTTTGTTGTTAACCTTTTTATTTCTTTAATTTGCTCCCGCATTTGTGCCGGTGCCATATATCCAGCTCCAATCATACCCAGTCCGCCGGCATTTGACGTTTCAGCCACTAATGCTGAAGTAGTTATTCCGCCAGCCATAGGTGCTTGTATAATTGGATACTCTATTTTCAAACATCTTGTCATTTCATTATTTAACATCATTTCCCGCCCCTTCATCCATTTCACTTATTCATGTATTTTCTCTGTTCAGTCTAATTTCAAGTCATATGCACCTTTTTCAATTAAATTAAGGATGTGTAAAGTATACAATTTTTTTGATATATTGAATAATACATAATAATGATATTTGATATCAATGAATTAGATAACAAAAAAGAAAGGAAAAATTGAAATGGATTTGCACTTACTGAACATTTTCCATACGGTTGCGAAATCAGGAAGTATTTCACAGGCCGCAAAAGAGCTTCAATATGCCCAATCTAATATCACTATGAAAATGCAACAATTAGAGAAAAACCTGCAAACCACTCTTTTTTACAGACATAATCGCGGGATTACGTTAACAGACAAAGGGAGCATGCTCCTGACATATACTGAAAAAATAATGGATCTGATAGAAGAGACAAAAGCAGCGGTGAACGATGATCAAACACCAGGAGGTTCGTTAGTTATTGGATCAATGGAAACAACGGCTGCCGTACGCTTGCCAACCTATCTTTCAGCGTTTCATGAAACTTTTCCAAAAGTGGATTTAACGTTAAAAACTGGCTCTACAGAACAAAACGTCCAAGGTGTGCTCCAGCATGAGATGGATGGAGCATTTGTAGCAGAGCCTATTGAACACCCTGGCCTCACCCAAAAGGAGGTGTTTGAAGAGCAGATGGTCCTGATAACAGATACAAAGCATCCTGATATATCATCTATCAAAGATATTCAAACCAGGACAGTACTTGTGTTTCGCACCGGGTGTGCTTATCGGGAAAAACTTGAACATTGGTTACACCAAGAAGGCATTGTTCCACGAAAAATCATGGAGCTTGGAACGATGGAGGCAATTATTGGCTGTGTATCTGCAGGTTTAGGGCTGAGCATGCTTCCTTTAAGTGTTGTTTCCAAACATATACAAAATGGAAGTCTGAAACAGCATCCCATTCCCCATCCCTACGAAAAAGTGAAGACCGTATTTGTTTACAGGAATGATAGGTATATACCAGCGTCATTGAATCAATTTATCAATATGTTCTGTGATGAGACGATACAGAAGACTTTTTAGCAGTCAATTTATAAAGCGGTATTTTGCTTTCTTTGATAACTATATGAAGCAAAAGTAAAATTATATAAGTGTGTGTTCAAAAAGGCCGATAAATAGGACCAAGTCGGTTAAGAACGCGACGTCCTGTCGCAACACCGACACTAGCACGTCCTGTGCGTCGGAAGTTCAAGGCGACTAGCAAATTCCAAACGGAGCGTATGCCCTATGATACGTGAGTAACGGTTTTGGTGGGGCGAGTAATCGCAAAAGGTCTTCGATGGGACGAGTAATCGCAGTCCCAGACCCCATTGGAATTTGCTAGTCAACGCAGAAATTCGCCGTGTCATTTTTATTGGACTTTTTGAACATCCTCTGTAAGAAGAAAACAAGCGTATTATGAAGAAAATTTAATTGTATAGAGGGAGGAAAATAAATAATGGCACTTAAAGCAGTCTTCAGCGATATCGACGGAACTTTATTAGATTCCAATCATCAAATTACCGATGAAACAAAAAAAGAAATCTCAAAAGTAGTGGGCAAAGACATTCCATTTGTTCTTGTATCAGCAAGAATGCCAAGCGGTATCTCACATCTTCAGCAAAGATTATCCATTAATTCTCCTATGATATGTTATAGCGGCGCTCTAATTTTAGGTCCAGATAATGAAAATGGAGAAAAGTCAATCATTAATAGTATCAGCTTAGCACACGCAGATGTACAAGCAATTTATAAAATAGTCAATGAACGTTATACCTCCGTTAGTTTTAGCTTATATAGTCATGATCAATGGCTGGTCAGTGACCATCAGGATGAATGGGTTCTACAAGAAAAAGAAATTACAAATGCTTTTCCAACGCTTTCTCATCTCCCATCATTTATGGAAAAAAATCATGATATTCATAAATGTATGTGCATGGGGGAACCACAAACGATTAATCAGCTTGAAATAGAATTAAAAGATACATTCCCAAGTCTGTCCATTTATAAATCAAAGGACACTTATCTAGAAATTATGTCGGGAGCTGCTTCTAAGTCGAATGCTATTAAAAAATTAGAAAAAAGATATCAATTCACAGATCAGGAAGTCATGGCTCTTGGAGATAACTTTAATGATATTGACATGTTAACCTATGCAGGGATTGGAGTTGCGATGGGAAATTCACCAGAAGAAGTTAAATCAATAGCAGATGAGGTTACTTTAACTAATGACGAAGATGGACTAAAACATGCTCTGAATAAGTATTTCAAATAACTTTTAAACGATTCATTCTCATCATATCATGGGTACAGCTGCATTCCACGGGAGTAAATGAAAACTCTCCTGGGATGCAAGGTTGTTTTAAAGTATGCTATACCTTGTTGTTTTAATTTTCCATCAAATTCCATTATCTTCAATTCACTTTACACTTTTCTTCCGCAAACTTTTCCCTTGGTGACAAGTTATGGATAATTACCAATTTATGACAACCAAGATCCTATGTCTCAAATAATGAAATAATCGTTAAAAATCCTCTGTCACTATTTGTATTGCCTTTCATTAACAAAAAAATTTCCCAAGATCTCAATTAGGAATTCCCCTTTTCCTTCCTGGACCGTTGTTAATATTTATTTAAATTCATTGGATATTCTTTCATGGAAAGCAACAAAATATCACATAAAGGTGTATAATGAATTTCGTGACGAAAATCGACAAAATTATATTTTTTTATTTTGGACAAATCACTGATAAAATATATCATAATTCAGGATACAACGTTTCCTTTTGTTTAATGGAGGTTAAGAAATATGTTTAAGAAAAAGCCAGATAAATTTTCCCTTTATCTCGTTGATTTTGCAAAACATTTACACGAAACAGCAGATTATTTTGTTCATTTTAAGGTAAAAGACTCGGAAACACTGAAACAATTTTCCGATACTATAAAAAAACACGAATCCGTTGCTGATGATAAAGTTCATGAAATCATTAAAGATTTAAACCAAGCCTTTATTACACCTATTGAACGGGAAGATATTCTCCAGCTTGTAAATAATCTGGATGACATTATGGACGGTATAGAAGAATTTTCCTCCAGAATGGATATTTATCATATTTTATCTTCCGATGATTATATTGATCAATTTACGAATTATATATTGAAATGCTCCGAGGAAATCTTGACATCCATGGAGTTAATCGCAAATTATCAATTAAAAGATGTAGAGAATCATGCCATTCGGATTAAAGAATACGAAAGTAACTGTGACGAGTTATATCGTGAATCCTTAAGGAATTTATTCCAAACAGAAAAAGATGCTATTAAAGTCATCCAGTATAAAGAAATTTATGAAATTCTGGAACAGATAGCAGATTATTGTCAAAATGCAGCAAGTACACTTCAAAGTATCATCATGAAAAATGCGTAAAAGAGTGGTTAAAAAATGGAATTTCTTACTGTAATCATCGTACTTATTGTTATTTTTGCTCTTCTCTTCGACTTTATTAATGGTTTTCACGACACAGCAAACGCAATTGCAACATCTGTATCAACGAAAGCCCTGACCCCTAGAAGAGCAATCATATTAGCTGCTGTCATGAACTTTGCTGGAGCATTAACCTTTACTGGTGTTGCTCAAACAATTACTAGTGGAATTACGGATCCGTTTGAATTGGATAATGGGCTGACGGTTATTTTAGCTGCTTTGATTGCAGCAATTATCTGGAATTTAGTTACATGGTATGCAGGCATCCCAAGCAGTTCATCCCATGCCATTATTGGTGCTATTACTGGAGCAGTTATCGTATCAGCAGGGTTTCATGCGATTCATTTCCAGGGATTTATCTCTATTCTCGAGGGTCTCTTTTCCTCTCCAGTTATTGCTTTTATCATCGGATATATCATATACAGCATAATTAAAGTTATTTTTAAAAATAGTAATTTAGCAAAGACAAATAAACGATTCCGGCTTGTACAAATATTAACAGCGTCTGTCCAATCCTTCGCTCACGGTACAAATGACGCACAAAAATCGATGGGAATTATTACGATGGCATTGATTGTTGGAGGGATGCATACAACAACGGATATTCCATTTTGGGTGCAGGCGTCTTGTGCAACGGCAATGGCACTCGGAACTTCCGTTGGCGGATGGCGAATTATAAAAACAGTCGGTGGAAAAATTATGAAAATCCGCCCAGTAAATGGAGTTGCTGCTGATCTTACTGGTGCTGGTGTCATCTTTGGGGCAACGCTCATTCATTTACCCGTAAGCACAACCCATGTTATTTCGTCCGGTATTCTTGGAGTTGGAGCTTCGCATCGGCCGAAAGGGGTTAACTGGGGTGTAGCCAAACGAATGATTATTACCTGGGTCATCACTTTACCGATAACTGCTGCACTTGGCGGAGTTATTTATTATATTTTGAATTTGTTCCTTTAAAATTGTTTATCTGGTATTTGCGATTGTTAGACAACGTCCATTAGCAGACTAGTGATTCATTTCAAAAGAAATTTCGATCTTTATCTCAAAAATACAGCCAACAAGGGCATGAATATAATTTTTCCATCATATTATAATTTAGAGGTGAGATCATGGGAAGAGTAGCTTACCGAGAAGCAGATGTTGATGTAATGGCAAGGATGATGAGAGCAGAAGCAGAAGGGGAAGGAAAACAGGGGATGCTGTATGTTGGCAATGTCATTGTGAACCGTGCTGTAGCCGATTGCAGTGATTTTACTGAATTGAGAACAATTGATGATGTCATTTTTCATGTACAAGGAGGAAATTATTCTTTTGAAGCTGTTCAAAAAGGAAATATGTTTTATCAAAGAGCAAGACCATTTGAAAGAAGGTTAGCAAGACAGAATCTGGATTTTTGGAGAGAGCATCCGGCCAAATTTGCTCTTTGGTACTTTAATCCATATGCACCATGTCCTCCAACATGGTATGATCAGCCTTTTTCCGGTCAATTTATGTCACATTGTTTTTATGAACCTGCACCTGGAACCTGTGACAGTGTCTATATGGGATAACAAGTTTTCTTTCTACTAGTGAATGAAATAGAGCCGATAAATGAACTGCTCATACAAATAATTGACTTTCCAAAAAAATGGAGTTAATACATTTAAAAAAATCCTAAAACCTTTTATTGCCAAAGGCTTTAGGGTTTTTTTATTTACCCGCTTCACCCGTTCTGAATATAAGTCCGGCTTAATGTGTAACCTGAATCAAGTAAAAATTAGACACCGGATTACCCTTAACATGCTATTATCTATTATTGATAGTATTCTTCATTAATGGTTGAAGCATCTTCATCTAAATTTGGTTTTTCTGTTACACTTTGAAAGAACTCTAAATGATTAAAAGAGCGCTGGTCTTCCATCGACGAATCAATAAAAGTTAATAATTCACTTTCAGGTAATTCGATCCCGCTTTCATGTATACTAATCACATACGTGTAATTCCCATTACTCCATATATACTTTAATTCCTGATTGATTTCCTGCACAATTTTCTTAACCTCTACCCCATTCTCCGTCTGTATTTCCTCTTCTGATTCCGGTTCTGCATAGGGATCTTCTTCATTCGTTATTCTATAGGTAAAAAAATCATCGTCATCAATAAAGTAAGCTGAGCCAACAGCTGAGATATCCGATTTGTCCAAGTCGTACTCACTGTCACCATATTTAATATATGTATCCCGCAGTACAACACGTTCCGGATTAAATGTTGGAAATTTGATTTTATCCAAATCAATGGAGAAACGTGTATAAATCGGGTCATATGCTCCTTCTTCTTCCGTTTTGAATGTCTTACTCATTAATTCAAGCAATTTTTGATCCGCTTCACTATATCCATCTTCTGTAAAGATAGATGTAGTATAACACCTTTCATTATGCTTCACAGCCATTTCCTTAAATTCATATTCAAAATAACCATAGTAGCCCTCAATACGTTCATCCTGAAAAGCTTCTCGTTCTTGAAGATCGTTTGTCCATTCATCTAAGCCGTCTTCACATGCCCAAAGTTCGTTCGAATAGGTAATACTAGGAGTCTCTTTTCCTCGATAGCTGGATGAATAATTCACATCTTCTTTTTCTGCAAGTTCACTATCGGTATAGCGTTGTAGATAAATATTTTCGATAGGCGTATCTTCCGTGATGAATCCCAGTTTCAGCATTTCTTTCTGCTCTTCTACCATCTTGACAATTTCCTGCCGCTCATCAATGGCATTCTCCGCATCAACCAATAGCGGACCAGCTTCTGTTGTTTCTGCATTCTCCCCTTCCGTATTCGCATTACTTGTCTCTTCATTTGAAGTATCCCTTTCATTGTTACCGCATCCCGCTAATATCAATCCGATCATTATCAGCATGACTGCTATTACTCGCTTTCCCATCATCTCTCCTCCTGAATATATACGATATACAAATGATAATACCGTTTTCATCCTTTTATGGGAACAGAAGAAAGTACTATTTGTTGAGTTAAAAATAAATAATTAAATAAATAGGCCTAAAACGGAATAATCTTAACTACGGAAAAGATTTTAATCAAGGTTCTTGATTATTATTCAATAAGATAAATACTTTATGGAATTTATTACTATCTTACAACTGTAAAAATTAAGGAAATATTACATGATTTATTCCTTTATCATTTAAATGAAGTACATAGAAATAATTAGTTTCCTATGGTATGGTAAGTTTAGAACTTATTTAACCATATAATCAAAAGGAAGGGGCTGCATAATGAAAAAATACTTGATGATAATGATGATTTTAGTCGCAAGTACATTGCTATTAATGGCGTGTGGCGGGGAAAATGACGAAAGCGAGGCATCTGACACGGAATCTGCCAGCGATCAGAATGATGCAGACGATAGTGATAGTGATATTGAAAGTGAAAGTGAAAGTGATAATGAAAACCAAGAAGCAAGCGCAAATCTTCCAGAAGAAGTCATCCATGATGCAGATGCTGATCCCGTAGAGCTTGAAGACCAAATGGGCCTTGAAATTGGAGAGACAGGTTATGTCATTACACAGTCAGAAAACCTTCCACTTGCTGTAACATTAAACAGTGTGGAAAGAACACAAGATCTTGGCGCAGAAACAAAAGATGGTGATGAATTTTACCTAGTTGGCAATTTTACACTAGAGAACCTAGGGGATAGTACCGTGGAAGTAAAAAAGCCGGATGCAGCTTCCGGGTCAGATGAATCCGTGATTCTCGATGACGAACTGACGCAGGGAGATTTACTTGGAGTTGGCACTTGGTATCTTGATGAGCAAAATAATATCGACTCTGACAATCCAACAAATTCGATATCATTAGAACCAGGCGGAGAGGAAAATCATAAAATCGCTATTTCCATGCATGATGGTGCAGATGAGTATATTATTTTCTTCGGACTTTATACTTCTAATAACAGAGATTATCAGAACAAGGCTGCTTGGACTTTTCAGTCTGATCAGGTAGATGAGGGATAGGATATTATTTGAATGGATGCAAAATTGGTGTTAAAAAATCCACTTTTATTCGTCTTTAAGTGAACGAATATTTTTCTTATACATTTCTATCTTACAAAAAGGCTGGGACGAAACCCAGCCTCCACATAAGCATAACACATACCCTACTATTGGTAAGACTCACATACAATAAGACATTTTCACCTAACTAGACTGATCTTCTCCCCACTGCGGAGCAGCATATCCGTATGGGTTATAACGAGGAAAATTATCAATCGCCATCCCTGTGATTACTCCGCCCAAAAATGGTATACCGTATTGGAAGATCGGATTCCCATAATAAGGAGCTCCAAATCCCGGCCCTATAAAACCAGGTCCATAAAATCCCGGGCCAAATCCTGGACCAAAAAATCCAGGCGCCCACGGTCCAGGTCCACCAAAAAAGAGCCGGGAATCCATCATTCCATGTTGATTATCTTGTTCTACAGAAGGTCTATGCATCTCATCCATTTTCTGCTCATTCCTTTCTCTTTTCACATCCACTTTTAATGTATGCGTTCACCTAGAAAATGAATGGGCTTGTGCATCATTCATGTTTAGAATATTACTTTCTTACATATTAAAATTCTCCTATCCAGAGTGATTAAATCAAAACTTCTTCCTTATAGTTGAAAGTTAGGCAGTTCAATATGTATTTTCTTATCGGGCACATCAAAAAACGGTATTCCACAGGAAAAAGTCATTTCTCCCATGGAATACCGTTTTGTTTAAAAGCATTCTGCATTATCTTATTTCAATTTCCCGCCAAATACCGGCATATCACTTGCTTCTCCATAATTCTCAATCTGCTCTACATTTTTCAAAAATTCCATATCCTCATCTGAAATAGTAAAGTCCACTTCGGCATTATTTTTCATATGTTCTGGATTTGCTGTTTTAGGCAATGGAAGTAACCCAAGCTGTAACGTATAACGGATACTTAATTGCGGGATAGAGACATCATATTTTTCTGCGATAGCTGCAACTTTTTCATTCTTAAATAGTTCTCCATGTGCAATTGGAGAATAAGCTTCAACAAGGATACCTTGTTCTTGCGTATAAGCAATCAAATCAAATGGTGTATTGCTGGTATGCGCTAAAATTTGATTGACCATTGGTTTGACGGTACAATTGTCAAGAATGTTATCCAAATCTTCTTTTTGAAAATTAGATACACCAATGGCACGAAGCTTTCCTGCCTGATAGGCTTCTTCCAGCGCTCTCCAAGCTTCTCTATTTCCTTCAAAAAAGCGTTCTTCTTCCGCAAACTCTACCCATGGTTGCGGACTATGAATAATCATCATATCAATATAATCAAGATCCAGGGTCTCCAATGATTGATTAATCGATGAAACAGCCTCTTCATATGACTTCACTTCAGCAGCAAGTTTTGTCGTAATAAATAAATCTTCTCTATTCACATCACAATTTTTAATTCCCTGTCCGATTCCACTTTCATTTCCATATGCTTGTGCCGTATCAATATGACGATAACCGATTTTCACTGCCTCTTTCACTGCTTGTCCGGCATCTTCATTATCTATAAACCATGTTCCAAGACCTAATTTAGGAATTTTGACTCCATTAGGTAATTGATAATTTTCATTTAAAATCATTTGAACATCTCCTTTGATAAAATGAATAAACTATATTTTGTGAATATCCACTTTGTTTTTTCATTATATTCCCTAAAGTCCACTCTAGGTCAACTGTTTAAATTTTTATTTTTTTAGTTCTATCCTGCCTTAGAACAACTGGAATTCAGTGCTTTCTTACTTTTAATTGACCATACGCAATCAGAAATCAACGCGGGAAGTATATCTGCATTGTCAAAAATCTCGACTTATTAATTAGACCGCACAGCAATTCTCTGGGCAGGAATTGCAGAAGATAGTATTGCCGTTCCTTAAGGGTGATCATGATTCTTGTTTGGGCAGGATGTAAAGCTATCTGTAGTAAAAAAATTTAATTTTAAAAACGTTAAAAAACATTTCAAGCTATTTAGCCAGAAATGTCTTTTCAACTGCTTCTATCTTTCTAATTTTCTCAAGCCCTATTCTTTCAAATTTTCAATACACGTATTACCCGAATCAAACATTACGTATTGTAAAAAACTTTCACTGTCTCCTTGAGTGATTAGTGCAGAAGCAAATCATCTACAATCTGTTCTTCGCTCCACTCTACAGGGTAATATGTTGGCCAATGATCAACTTCTTCCAGAAGCTCATCCCTGTCATCTCCCCAATAAATATGGAAATGGGAAGATTTCTGCGGCGCGATGATATGGTCACTGAACTGGATATTCTGAGGTGGTTTCTCATCACCTTCTTCCAATTCGAATATGAATCGAACACCACGGTTTCCTGCTTCATACTCAAGGATTTCATAACCGTCATATGCATATGTTCCTGAATATGTTTCATCACCTTCATGGAATGTAAATTCACCATCTTCCGTTATTTCGATGTTATCTACATCCGTTGCATAACCTGTGTCATAATACTCCTTGTATTCTTCAAATGACATGTCGTCACTTTCTTCAGCTCTATGTTCATATACTTCGTCAAGGGCACCTTCTTCAAAGTAAGGGTAGACGGATTTCCATTCTCCAGCCCAGTCGGAAATGTCCCTGTCTTCCACATCTTCATCATCGAAATACCCTTCATAGACATCGCCATCATGGTCATCAATGATTACGGTTACAGGCTCCGTTTCACTGATAACTTCATGATCTTCATCATATAATGTTGCTTTTATCTGCTGGTGGTTTACTGCTTCAGATTGGAAAGTATCTCCATCTCCGCCGTCAGCTTCTTCCCATTCACCTTCATCTCCACCTCTGACATACCAATGCCAATGACCGTCTCCTTCATCTGCTACTGTTGATGCTGTAAGATTTACTGTGTCGCCCGTGTGATAATGGGCGTTAAATCCTTCAATCTCAGCATCGCCAGCTTCTATATTTTCTTCGGACTCATGATCATGCTCGTGATCCTCTTCTTCGGTTACCTCTGTATCTTCAGCTGTTTCTTCTTCTGTAGCTGCTGCTTCTTCCTCCGACCTGGCATCTTCGTCTGCACTATCCTGACACGCTGCCAGCACCAGCGCTATAAATAATATTCCTGCAATTCTGAGCAGTTTTTTACGCATTCATATTCTCTCCTTTTATATGTAAATAGTAATGATTACGTTTTACATATTACCATTATATTTGAAAGAATACAATAGGAATAGATATAAATTTTTTACTATTTTAAAAAGAATTAATTTTAATAGTGACTATTTTGCATTAATGAGAATAGGAAGAGACGGCTAATATTCCAGTTCTTACACCACTGTATGTACAGTTTCAATATAGAGTTTTTTTCTTAAAAATAAGCATTAGGAAACCAAGAAAATCACTTGGTCTTAAACAACAGTGTTCTTGCCAAGGAGAGGTCCGCTGCGGGGATGCGTAATAATGGTTTTCGATGGGGCTGAAGAAGAAGAGAAAAAAGAGTTATATATTTCATCTGCTAAAATAGTTTCAGAAACTCGTATAAATCATAGAGTCACTTTCAAAGTGTTAACAACAATTTATGAAGATAGAGAAAAGCAAATTGCTAATAATGATTGAAGAATGATTGAAAATCTTTGTATGGAATTTTTACGTGTTGTTGATAAAATACCAAAAATCACCACATATAAAGAGTTAGCAAATACAATGGAATATTTACTATTAGAAACATCTCTAGATATGAAAAGTTTAGTCCATGATGTGACAATAATCAGTCTGCTGTATTATGAGTTTATTATAACTTTTAAAAACGATGTTTGGGCAGGCAATATATTTTTGGAATCCGTCACACATGGAGAAGAAGGCAAAACATCTATTTATTTTTGGAATGAATCTATATTTACATTTTTTGCACTAAAAATGATGGAAAGTAACTATGAACAATATTTCGCCAATAAACAGTTTTTTGATGCTTTTAAATCTGGTGGGATTTCTACACTTGATAAAGCAGATATGACATTGGATGAATATATCGAAGCAATTTATGAAAAGTTGAAAAATGCAATCTATGGAAAAATGGGAAAAGCAAGTTGGAGACAGATTTCTATTAAATTAGAAAAAATTCTTTTTGATTAGACTTTTTAATAGTCTATATTTCATCTGATTTCAAAAGAAATACTAAATGATGAATAATAAAAATTTATTAGATCTAGCTATGTAATATGAAATACAGTCTGACTAGAAATGAATACAGTATAATCTATAAAAAACCACTTAATCACCATGATTAAGTGGTTTTTATAGATGCATTTTCTGCTGGTGCTTTCACATATTGAGTTTCAAATGAATAGAATCAGCTTTTAAAGCAATAATTATAGTAAAACATATCACAAACAAGAAGTTATAAATGATGGAAATACAAACTTACCTTTCAACGGTACCAGCATCAGCTGCATGAACACCA
This sequence comes from Oceanobacillus jeddahensis, assembly GCF_000750635.1. Lineage (GTDB taxonomy): Bacteria > Bacillota > Bacilli > Bacillales > Amphibacillaceae > Oceanobacillus > Oceanobacillus jeddahense. Next base: position 147,686 of record NZ_CCDM010000006.1, on the reverse strand, counting down.
TGACGATAATAATCTTTATTCACAGGTTTCATCGGTCTTTGTCCCCGGATAATGTCTGCTGCCTTTTCCGCCAACATCAATACAGGAGCATGAATATTTCCATTTGTAGTATGCGGCATAGCAGAAGCATCCACGACTCGTACATTATCCAAGCCATGCACTTTCATAGTTAACGGATCTACCACAGCCATTGGATCAGAAGCAGGACCCATTTTTGCTGTACAGGAAGGATGAAGTGCTGTTTCTGCGTCATTCGCTACCCACTCCAGAATTTCTTCATCTGTTTGCACAGAAGGTCCTGGTGAAATTTCACCAGTACTATAAGGCTTTAAAGCGGGCTGTGAAAGAATATGTCGTGAAGCTTTAATCGCCTCAAGCCATTCCTTCCGATCCTTTTCCGTAGATAGATAATTGAAAAAAATGCTTGGATGCTCAAAAGGATCACGGGAACGTATCTTTACACTCCCCCTAGAGTTGGAGTACATTGGTCCAACATGCACTTGAAACCCATGTTTTATATTTGCTTTTTGCCCATCATACCGAACGGCAAGTGGAAGAAAATGGAACATAAGATTAGGATAATCTACTTCTTCATTTGAACGAACAAATCCACCGCCTTCAAAATGGTTGGTTGCTGCGGGACCACTGCGTCCAAGTAGCCATTGTAAACCAATCCAAGGCATTTTGGCTTTATTTAAACTTGGCTGTTCAGAAACTGGCTGCGGACATTCATGTTGAATATAGACTTCAAGATGGTCCTCCAGATTTTCTCCTACCCCTGGAAGATCAACTATTGGCGTAATACCTAATGATTGTAAATGCTCTGCATCACCTACTCCGGACAGTTGCAATAACTGCGGCGTATTAAATGCACCACCGGAAAGAATTACTTCGCCAGCGTTAACATGATATGTCTTGCCATTTTTTTGGTATGTTACTCCTTCCGCATATGTGCCATTAAAATTAATTTTTGTTACAAATGCACGTGTTTCCACTGTCAGATTTTTACGCCGCATTGCCGGACGTAAATAAGCACGTGAGGCAGAAACGCGTCTTCCATTATGCACCTGGCTGTCAAAAGGACCAAAGCCTTCTTGACGAAAACCATTTACATCAGGGGTTCTCTTATAGCCAGCTTCTACAGCTGCATCGAAAAATGCTTGGAATAAAGGATTCTTTGCCGGTCCTCTTCTTAATTTAATAGGGCCATAATGGCCGCGATATTCATCAGAAGAATCCGATCCAAGAGCTGTTTCCAATCGCTTAAAATAAGGAAGACAATGCGCATAATCCCACGTTTCCATACCTGGATCAGCACCCCACCGGTCATAATCCATTGGGTTGCCCCGTTGATAAATCATGCCGTTTATCGAGCTGGAGCCACCAAGTACTTTTCCTCTGGCATGGGCAACACGCCGTCCTTTCATATAAGGTTCCTCATCTGTTTCATAAATCCAATCATAGAAACGATTACCAGATGGAAACATCAAAGCTGCCGGCATTTGAATAAACAAGTCCCAAAAATAATCACTACGCCCCGCTTCCAGAACTAATACACTACTTTTCTTATCTACGCTTAGACGGTTGCCAAGCACAGAACCCGCACTTCCCCCGCCAATAATTACATAATCATATGTTTGATTCATATAAATGACCTCCCGCAACATAATTACAAGTACAAAATTTCTCTTGATAAAATTTTTTCAAGTTTTTTCTTCATTCCATACTAAGTTAGAAAACGTATGTTCAAAAATTTACACATAGCTAATCTGATTTAACAATTTATATTTCTTTCAATAATGTGCAACTTTATTAATTAGCAATCTACATCCTCGATTATACGGTGATTAATCCAACGAGCTACATCTATCTTGTACACGAATATTTAATTTGTTTAATATATTTTTAACAAAAGAGATATAATATTGGCATACAAAAGTTTCATTGCTACAGTAGCTTTTCTATACCCGAAGCCATTCAGAGTGCAATTAAAATTAACTCTATATCTTTTAAATTTTCATATTGAAAATCTAAAAGGAAAGTGATAGTTTAATGCTTCATCCAGCAATGATTTTTTGCATCCACAATATTATCCGATTATTAAAATAGAATTCCTACAATCTATTTTAGTGATGTAAAGCTTTTAAAAAATATATTTCTCTCTTTATTTAAACCAATGAATCGGTGCAGGCTTTTTATTACGGTAAATATGCTTTACTTCTGTATATTCTTCTAGACCTTCATGACCAAGTTCCCGGCCAATACCTGACTGCTTATAACCGCCCCAAGGCGCTTGAGCAAAATAAGGATGGAAATCATTGACCCAAACTGTCCCCATCCGTAAACGGGCTGCGATAAAATCAGCTTTGTTTAAATCTTCTGTCCAAACAGCGCCAGCTAAACCATAGATGGTATCATTCGCTAATCTGACTGCTTCTTCTTTTGACGAAAAAGTTTCTACAGTTAATACTGGTCCGAACACTTCTTCTTGAACAATACGCATATCTTTTGTACAATTTGTAAAAATTGTAGGTAAATAGAAAAAACCATTTTGCAATTCTGGACTGTCTGGTCGTTTACCACCGACAGCTAATGTTGCTCCTTCTTCTTTTCCAATTTGCACATATGATTCTACCTTTGCACGGTGTTCTGCAGAAATCATTGGACCGCTTTGTGTATTTTCATCAAAACCATTGCCTAATTGAATACGTTTTGCTCTCTCAATAAGTGCTTCCACGAATGCATCATGTATACTCTCTTCCACTAAAAGTCTGGAACCAGCAGAACAAACTTGGCCTGCATGAAAAAATACAGCATTTAAAGCCTGATCCACTGCTGTTTCAAAATTAGCATCTGCAAACACAATATTAGGATTTTTGCCGCCAAGTTCTAGTGCTATTTTTTTCATATTTTGGCTAGCAGCCTGCATAATTGTCTTCCCTGTTTCGATACCGCCAGTAAAAGAGATTAAATCAACATTTTGGTTTACAGACAGCTCTGCTCCAACAGTTGCTCCAGAACCAAGTACTAAGTTAGCTACCCCTTTAGGAAGACCAATCTCTCCAATTAATTCAAATACTTTAACTGTGGTTAACGGGGTAATTTCACTCGGTTTCATAACAATGGTATTACCAGCTGCCAATGCTGGTGCAATCTTCCATGCAGCTTGCAATAGTGGGTAATTCCATGGTGTAATCTGACCGCAAACACCTACCGGCTCTCGTACAACTTTACTTTCACTGTCTGGTATCGGTGATGAAATAACTTCACCGCCATTCTTATCTGCCAGTCCGCCATAATATTGAAAAACATTTGCAATATCTTCCATATCATCCTTGCTTTCCTGAATTGTTTTACCTGTATCCAGCGTCTCCAACTCAGCCAGTTCCTGCAAGTCACGACGAATCAATCGGCCAATCTCATAAACAAACTCACCACGTTGATTGGCGGCTAATGTGCCCCATCTCCCCTCATCAAATGCCAGCCTTGCAGCTTGAATAGCTGCACGTGCATCTTCTTCGTTTCCCTCTGCAGCTGTTGCTACAATTTCTTGATTAAAAGGATTTATTATACTTCGTGTTTCTCCAGACTGGGAATTTACCCACTCTCCATCGATGTACATTCTTTGTAAATTCAAATAATCACTCCTATTATTATAATAAAACGTTAAGTTTGTTAAATAAATTTTTAATAAATTTAATACAATTACTCTATCAATATTTCTAGTACCCTGTCAAACATTATTGAAAAGCCTGGAAAACAAGGTGCTTCTTTTTTCTAATGTAGTCATAAGTGCCATGATACTTATTTCTGCTCTTTCCTGATCGTTAAATCCACAACGCCTATTTAAAGCAAATCAGCCTGACTACTAAGGTAAGTGACATACATTTCCAAGAGATAAGTTTACTCTTTTCTATCAAATAGCTGGAGCGATCAGCTTCAATTTTTTGCATTCTTTCTAAAAAAAATAAAATTGCTATCCTCCTCTTTAAGATAGGAATAAAACGAAACTTCATTCAGTGGGAGTTTTCGCTCTTCTCCCACTGAATTAGCCTAAGTGATTCAGGGAGTTAGCGCCCGTTATCTCCCGCCTAAATAAATTCATTCTTACTCTTTATTTTGTGGCGGGAGTTTTACGGGCGGTTCTCCGTGATAAAACAAATAAAATTATTATTTGGGGTTTGACAAAGTATAATCTTCCGTTATCCTGTTACATATAGCATTATGTTTAAAAAATATTGAATGTATTTAATTCTTTTAACAACAGGAGGTGTAAATCAATCTATGGAACATATCTATTAGCACTTTTGTGCTGAGGTAGTCTATTTCAGAAAGATACTTATTAAAAAATAACTAGAAAAGGATGGATTACGTATGCATTTTAGGAGAATCAGCCAATTAATTTTATTTACAATTTTATTTTTTGTATTAGGTGCTTGCGGCTCGAACAGTGAATCAAACGGTTCAGCAAATACGGCAGAAGAAGCTGATGAAAATCAAGGAACCATCACAATCGGACAGATTAACTGGCCTGAAAATATTGCTGTTACAAATCTGTGGAAAGTTATCTTAGAAAATGAGGGTTATGAGGTAGAATTACCTCTTATCGAAATGGGGACTCAAATGGCTGCATTAGCAGAAGGAGATTTGGATATTGCACCAGAAGTATGGCTTCCTGTACAAGATAAGAATTATTATGAAAATTATAAAGATAAAGCTAATTTTTTCGAAGAACCTTGGTATGATAATGGAAAAGTCGGCTTAGTAGTACCAGAATATATGGATGATATTCATTCTATTGAGGATTTAAATGAACATAAAGAAGAATTCAACAGCGAAATAACAGGATTTGAACCTGGAGCGGGAACAATGCTCATTACAGATGAAGTCATTGATGAATATAATCTTGATTTCAATCTGGTGGAAAGCAGTGAGGCAGCAATGATTATTACTGTTACCGATGCATTTAATAATAATGAACCTGTCGTTGCGCCCTTATGGCAACCACATTTTGTATTTTCTGACGCAGATTTAAAATTCTTAGAAGACCCCAAAAATACTTATGGTGAAATAGAAGAAATATATATGGCCACCCGGGAAGAATTTGATACCGACTTTGAAGAAGTAAATGCCTGGATAAGAAACTTTCAATTGAATGACGACCAACTCGGAGAACTGATGAGTGATGTAAAAGATAATGAAGACAATCCGATTGTCGGCGCAGAAAAATGGGTGGAGGAAAACCAGGAAGTTATTGAAGAATGGATGAATTAAATAGAAATAGAGGGATAGGCGGCTCTCGATAAGAGTCGCCTATTTCATATATAAAGAAAATTTTTTCTTATTAACAGTTTACTTAAAATACGCTTATTTCCTATTATTCTCAAACATTTTCGCTCTATATTAGAACTGACAAGTTGCACTTCCGTATATTTCATTATAGAATAAAAGGAACGTTCAATTTATTATAAATGAATTTAATAAAACAGTACGTTCAAGATCTTATTATATAAAAGAGGTGCCGTCATGGAAGGAAATTGGAATAATGCCAATGATGAAAAAAATAAAGAAAAAATTAACCAAGCCGAAACTTTAATGGTTAATACATTTTCAGAAACAATGGATTTTTACGGTGTCACCCCTTCTGTCGGTCGTCTGTATGGAATGATGTATTTTAAGCACCAGCCAATTACACTGGATGAAATGAAAGAAGCTTTAGGCATGAGTAAACCAAGTATGAGTACATCCGTTAGGAAGCTTCAAGATATCGGTATTGTTCAAAAGGTATGGCAAAAAGGCTCCAGAAAAGATTCTTTCACGGCTGAAAAAAATTTCTTTAATTATTTTTCTCATTTTTTTGGTTCAAAATGGGAACGTGAAGTAAGTATGTTTATGACTAATATTAAAAAGGCCCAGGAACAGCTCAATAAAGTAATTGAAGATAGTGAAACCAGTGAAGCATTACGTGAAAGAGCTATCCTGGATTATCAGCAGCTTGATGATGCGCTTGTATATTATCATTGGCTTGAAAAACTTACAAAACTTACAAAATCAGGAGAAATATACCATTATATACCTGTCGAAAATATAATAAAAGAGGATTAAAAGGGAGTGCAGTGCTTTTAATCCTCTTTTATTTTTCTTCCTCCAGAATAACAACTGTGATAATTTCCGCACAAAATGATATCTACAGTGGGAATATTGGATTTCCAATATATAAAATTCTATATATTGGAATAAAAAGAAATGAGCTCCAAAACTACTGTCACTAAGCCAGCAACCACATTGCAAATGGCGGTTTGACATCTGCCCTATAAGGGGATTTTCCCTGCTACGCCTTAAAAGCGGGTATCGAAAGTACTCATACCATCGCACCTCTAAAAGAAGTTTCTTTTATTTTTGTTCTGTCTTTTTATCTTCCTCTTGTTTGTTCTTAGATATATTCTTTAATCGCTTCTTCCGTGATATCTCCTGCTGTCAAAACATCATATCCTTTTGCCCTGAATAGCCTTGATCACTTACTTCCAAACTGTGGACGTTTATCAAATATCATCAGAGGACTTTTTCCTTTTAAGTAACCTATAAATTCAGATACACTTTGTTTTGGCGGGATACTTACACACAAATAAACATGATCTGAACGTACTGCTCCACCTATGATTTCGATATTTTATATCCACATAGTTTTTTTCAATATTTCTCACACATCTTTTCTTACTTAACCGTACATTACCTTTCTCCTGTACTTCAGTATTAACACAATATGATATTAGCATTTTCATTTTGTATGTAATAAACTTGAACTATTAATATTACCTTCTCTTATTCATCTGATATTGACTTGCGACACCATTATCAGTTTAGCACAGGAGGCTTTTTATGTTCGGTGTATCACTACTGCTTATTCAATTCTCCCCAGCATAGCAGGACGATTAAGTTTTTCATTTAGCTATGAATGGATTTGATCCAATCGCGGATGAGACTTGTTGCATAATCAGGTACCTGATTATGCAACAAGTTTTTTATGGATAATTCTGCCCAACTCCATTGCTTGTTCTATAAAAAAATGAATTATAGGGAAGTCTTACAAGACTATTCTCTCACAAGAAGGAAACGAAATTTCTAAATCCTATCACTTTACAAATTTTTAAACACATAGAAATATATTTTATCAATCTATCAATATATCGACCTATCGACAATTTTTTTGCTAGAATCTAAAATGGTTGAATAACTATATAGAAGGAGGAGGCAGCATTATCTTTTTAAAACAAAGAAAACGAAACTTAAAAAAGTTTCTGTTTGTTTTTATCATTTTAGGAATTGCCCTAACAGGTATGACTATTTCCCATCATGTAGCAGAAGCAGCAAACACGCGCATTTATATCGATCCAGGACATGGCGGGTCTGACCCAGGAGCATCAGCGAACGGATTGCAGGAAAAGGATGTAACGTTGGATATCGCATTGAGAACCAGAGACATTTTAAACGAACAGTATAGCGGTCACACGATTAAGCTTTCGCGGACGTCCGATGTAACCAAGTCATTAGATGCGAGAACAAATGAAGCAAATAATTGGGGAGCTAACTTTTTTGTTTCCATACATATCAATGCAGGTAATTCTACAGGCTATGAATCTTTCACATGGAACGGAAGCCATGAAAATAAGGAAAGAACCAACGCCATAAGAAATACAATCCACAATGAAACGGTGGAACAAACAGGATTCACCGACCGCGGGAAAAAAGAAGCCAATTTACATGTCTTACGCGAATCGAGTGCACCAGCCATTCTAACAGAAAATGGGTTTATCGATAATGCAGCAGATGCGGACAAGTTGAAAAGCGATGCCTTTATAGAAGAAATAGCACAAGGACATGCGGATGGAATAGCTAAAGCGCTTGGCTTGCCTGCGAAGTAAAGTTTTGTTCGTTTTTGAAATCTTAAGCAAGGTTAGAGCAAATGGAAAAAATTAAATATGTTTGATGGAAATCGTACCGCTATCTACAGGGAAGATGGCGGTACGATTTTTCTGTTCTTCAAGTATAGGCTATACACTTTTTAGTATGGATACCACCTTAAGACATGAACGGGAAAACCTTACGTTCAAAGTTAATTATTTCCTCACGTTTGTATTCAAACGCCATATTATCTGTATCATGAAGAATAAAATTTAGGAAAAAGAGACAAAAATAAGATTGTCGATACTTGGGCTCAAACGTTAGATGGAAAATAGCGAAAAGATTTGTTAACCCTTCGTCAAATTCCCCAGCTACATACCTCTGGTAATAGGAATAATTATGATGTACATCTAATTCGTTCCAAATAAATTTGAAAAAATCATAGAAGAAAACATATTTACCTGCAGTTTCCCAGTCGATATACCATAAAGTTTTTTCCCCTGCTTCATCAGTTAAAAGAATGTTATCAGACCACAAATCGCCGTGTAAGTTGATAAACGGCAAATTTAGAGAAAGCAATTCTGTGGAAACTTTTTCTATTATTTTCTCAAACTGATGGATATGCTTCACATTTAAACTTGTATTCAATAAGTGATTCAACGTTTGATAATCAACCTTTGAATGAAGCATTAGATAATTGAAATAACTACGATAATCATCATATACTGTTTTCAAAATGAAAGCTGCATCGTTATCTGTTTTATCTTCAAAATGAACGAATTCTTCCATCACCATATTGTGCTTAGCGTCTTGATTGATTAATGAGGGAATACGGAAGAAAGGTGAAAAATAAGTATAGTTTGCTATTTTCCTTTGATAACTTTCTTTATTGGAACAAATGACAAGCACCTCATCATCTGAAAAAATTTTGATATCGCCATTAATACAGAACCATAAGATACTACCTTTGAAATACTTCAGTCTGGAATCTTCTATTTCCAGTGAAAGTTGATCCTCTTTCTTTGTATTTTTAAGGTTATTAACCATAGGATGAGCAGTTTTTGTTGTATTAAAAACAGCTCTAAGATCTTTATCCAACGTATACAGCCCATTCTCTAAATAAGCACTCCATTCTATTACTTGGTCTTTTTTCGCCTGGACTTCTTTATTGTATTTTTTAAATTCTTTTGTCATCTGTTATCTCCTAATCTTTCATACTTAATTTATTGTAATATAGTTCTCTCAAACATCTCATCCAAACAAGTTCTTATTATATTGTATAAATAAACCATTTGACTTTTATAATTACAAGCGCATTCATTCAACAATTGGATATATGTCACCAATAGCGCAGGAAAAATGTATTTACATGAGAGCTGCATAGAAAAATTTAGCTTCTGTATCTAAATTTTTCTTATCATGTGATTCTTAATTAAACTTCTTATCGAAAAAAAAAGACTAACTCCTCTTTATATTTTATTGAGAGATGAGGCTTTTAACATTCCACAATCGAGTACGATTGTGTAATGCTAATCTATCTCTTCTTCAACTCTTACGCCTAATATACTAAGAAAATTCGAATTATCTTCTAGTTATACGACAAAAAAATAAAAAGCCTCTCTATGACAGAAAGACCTTTTATCAATTATAAATTATTATTTAACAACGTTAGCTGCTTGTGGTCCACGACTACCTTCTTCGATGTCGAAAGTAACTGCTTGACCTTCTTCTAATGTTTTGAATCCTTCGCCTTGAATTGCTGAGAAGTGTACGAATACGTCGTCTCCACCTTCAACTTCGATAAATCCAAACCCTTTGTCTGCGTTAAACCATTTTACTGAACCTGTGTTCATATGAATTTCCTCCATTGTGCATAATGCACACATTTATTACTTTGGTTGTTCTGATAATAATTCAAGACGATGATATACATTGTGAAGTTATGACATAAATCCTGTATTGCTAGCACGAACAATTAAGTTATTTGTAGTATAACACATGTCATTCAAAAAAGATACCCTTCTATATATATATTTGAAAGACGGTCTTCTTGTTCAATATAATGCATTCTTTTAAGAAACATAATCATAAATGCAATATATACTCATTTGTTAAATTTTTTTCGTCATAGTTTAACAAATGATCCACAAAATAATTTATAAAACTTTGATCTGTCTGGATCTATGTACGAATTAAGTTAGATACGGATTTACAATGTTGAGAAATTGTAAAAAAAATCGATTCCCAAACGTAAAGGAATCAATTTTTTTGTTTAGCTAGTTTCTCTAACGTCCATTTGGTGAACCAAGTTAAAGAGTTTCCTTGAAATATTTTCCTCTCATTAGTATATCAAACCTTATTTCCATCGTATTAATAAACATTTTCAATTTTGTACCCTCTTACCTTGAGCTCACTTGGGATACTCGGTTCAACCACAGTGTGTCCAGAACCAACTATTACAAAGTAGGTCTGTCCATTACCACTTTTTAATATGTCATCAAGTTTGTTTACCATATTAATATTACGAGTATCATTCATCTCTTTTTGATACTCACTATTAGCACGTTCAAGATCATTAGATACAATATTGATTAGCTCGTCTCTACTGCTATCAATGTGGCTGTGTATCCAGCTATATCCTAACTGGTTTATCCAATCAGCTTGCTGTTCATATGTCTGTAGCGTATGTCCCAGCATCTGAACTTGTGTATCTATACTATAGCCACTAAAAACATTATATTGCTCTTCAGCCGTTTCTAATTCAATAATTTCTTTACCATCTTCTAAAGCTCGTTTAAGGAAATATAAATCAACTCCATGCTCTGGTGCTAAATCACTTTTCTCCCTGATGAATGCTCCTAATAAACTCTCTATATACCAAGGCTGGTATTTATTAAATTCTTCTAATGACAATCCTTGTATTTTAAATATATTTGAAAGTTTTTTTATAGACTCTTCTGATATAACTTGATCCAATGCCATATCTTCACTAAATAACGCCAATTTATTAACATCTTCTTCATTTACTATAGGGTTCATTACATTTATCTCTGGAAGGATTACATCGGCACTATCATAAGCCTCTTCAATCTCAGGTGCAAGCGGATAGAAATTTTCATGACCCAAATGAATGATGCCTTGCACATACAGGGTTGTTTCACGGTTAACAACCTTCCATAGTAATCCACCATTTCCCTCATATTTATTCACCATTTCACCACATCCCTTATTAGTAGTTTTCTATAATTGAATTACCTATATTGTTTCATCATTTTAAAATGATTTTCATCAACTTTTCATTGTAATTTCGACTCGTATCCTCGCACAACACCATGAAGCCGCTTCTGCGTAAAACACAGGCTGCAGCGTTCAGGATTCGACATGGGAGCGTAAAGGAATCGATTTTTTTATTTAGCCTGTGTCGCTAACCCCCAGTTAGTAACACAACTAAGGAGTTTCCTTGAAATATTAAAAAAACGCCTCATTAGTATATCAAGTCTTATTTCATAGTATTAATAAACCCGTTCAACATCGTATCCTTTTTCCTCAAGTTCTCTTGGAATACTTGGTTCAATCACAACGTGCATAGATCCGACTATACCAAAATAGGTTTGTCCACTGTCTTTTTGTAAAATTTCATCAAGTTTGTTTGTCATATTAATATTGCGAGTGTCGTTCATCTCTTGTCGATACTCTTCGTTTGCAGTATCAAAATTATCTGACAGTTGGTTAACAAGTGAATTGCTATTGCCATGCACCCAGTTATATCCTAATTCATTTAACCAATCAACTTGCTCCTCATATGTCTTTATATAATCTTCTAGATTTTGAACTTGTGTATCCATACTAAAGCCACTTAGCACTTCATATTGCTTCTCAACCGTTTCTTATCCAATGATTTCTTTATCGTCTTCTGCAGCACGTTGAAGAAAATACAAATCAACTCCATGCTCTGGTGCTAAATCACTTTCCTCAGTAATAATATCTGAAAATAAATTCTCTACAAACCACGGTTGATATTGATTAAAAGTCTCGAGAGATATTCCTTGCTCTTCAAATATGTCTGAGAGCACTGCATACGACGATTCTGATAATACTTCATCTAGAGTCGTATTATCGTCAAACAAAGCCATTTCCTCAATTACTTCTTCATTGACATCAACTTCTAACATATTTATTTCTGGAAGTATTACATCAGAGCTCTCAAATGCTTCTTCAATTTCTGTGGCAAGCGGATAAAAATCCTTATGGCCCAAATGGGTACTTCCAAGGAGATAAACTGTCGTCTCTCTATTAACAACTTTCCATAAAAACCCTCCATCTCCGTCATAATCAAGTGCTGTTTCATTTGCTTCCTCTCCTTTATTAGTTTGCTCACTGGGTTCTTCATTCTCTATTGAATTATGATCGATACCTGAACAACCGATAAGCACCACTATAAGTAATAGAGAATAAAATAGTGATTTAAATGTAGACATATCTCAATCATTCCTTTCCAGCTTTATTTTTTTCAAACTGTTTGAAGTCCATGGACCCTAAGCGAACGAATTAATCGCCACCTTCCCAACCGCTTGTCTCCATATCAATCAACCAATGGCTGCGGAGCATGAGAGCCCGCTCTATTGCAGCTAATGCCACTGCAATACCAATCGCAAAATTCTCCCAAACGGATAGGTTGATTGGGGATTCGAATGTGCCTATATTTTCAGAAACCCATGGAATTTGAGCAATTGACTCAATTAGTTGAGGTAAACTTAGAGCAAGTGACGTTAATAAGATGACAATGGCTATCCCTGCGATAAGAGAACTGATTTTTGGAAAGCTTTTATGGAGCCCCATGCGTAACCCCCTTACAGAACGTTTGTCTGGGTACACGGAGAAAGTTTCTTTTTTATCCGTAATATATTTAATACTATTGATCCCGCTTCCTCCGCTTTTCACCTCTATAATGCCATTTTCTACGGGGATAGCGGCTGGAAGTGTGGAATAGGCAATATGCTTGTTATTGTGATATAAATCAACACTAGAATCCTCTGCAAAATATCTAGATTTTAAAGCATAATAAATGGTTTCATTTTTTTCGTTAGTAATATAGATATGAAATAATGATTGAGTAAAGATGTTCCAGATTCGGTATGTTTTTAGAAAGTGTCCATCTCCCTTCTTCACTTTTTGTTGGCGCCTATTACGTTTAAATCGATACAACGGGTTTATCTCCTCTCTCTATTAAATACTTGATAGTTTATACTTTATATAGAACTTACAATCTCTTTTCAACTAAATAATCCAATAGTTGCGTGCCAGACCCACTTAAATCAAGCAGCCTAAAAAACTCTCCTTGCCCAACATTAAAACTGACACGTTCAATGGAGTTATTCGCATCAAACTACTTTTTGCATTTTTAAATGGAGACACTCCTTTGATCAACTACTCTTATCATAGTCGGATTAAGCTTAAGATACAGTAAAATTAAAATGAAAGGTGCCAAAATGAGCGTGAATGGTATCTATTTAAAGATGAATTTTTCTAGAGAGGCCTAAATTTTGGTTTGTGGCAACGGAATGGTCAACAGCTTTTTATTCTCAATTTTGAGAGAATACGTGTTTTTCGTCCTATAGTATTTCATCTTATTTTTAACTTATTATATGATTGTATGTAGAATGATGATGGAACTGCCAGGAGAAGGTGAATCAAATAAATAAAACTGCTAAAAGAGGATGGTTATGAAATAGACCCTCCCATTGAATCCCATGGATATTCCTTTTATGTGAAAGCACCTGGTGGATTTACTTTTGAGATTTTGTCTGAGTAAAATAAAAACTCAATTTCTTTCCATCCCATGAGTTAAGATATTCAAAAAATCCCTATGCATACAAGTATGATTACATTCTCGACTGTTCACAGGGATTTTTCAAAGTAACCTAGTAATTTGTCTCTATCTGTTAACTAAATAGTTAAATGAAAAAGTTCATGTTAAGTATGACTTAAGAAAACAGTTTAATTTTTATTATTAGCTGGCAGAGTTTGCATAAGTTCAAAGAAATATTTAGAATCGCCAGTATAAAAATAGTTATACCAAGATTCTAATGTGTTTGACTTAAAAACATCTAAGCACTCAATAATTTGTTTCGTCCATAGCAAAGCTTCCATGGAACCAGCAGTAATAAGGTTATTAGATGCAATAGATGGTTGATCTATATAAAAATCTTTCCCTTTATAATCAGAACAAACCATTTCAAGGAATCCTGGACCATTGCTAGTATGTGGACGATTATCCAGTATCCCCAAATTAGCAAGTGCCGCGGTAGCTCCACAGATTGCTCCTACTGTAGCACCTGCAGAGAGCAGCTCGCTTGCTTTTACGAGAATAGCTTCATGCTTTGGATTATTCCATGTATCTGCACCTGGTAATAGCAGCATGTTTGTTTCACTTACAATAATGTCATCAATGAAGTAATCAGGAACTATTGTCATTCCACCCATTGTACGGATGGATTGTTTAGAGTAACTGACTGTTTTAATCAATACTTGATTCGCATCTTCTTTGAAAAATCTCTTAGAATTCAACTCCGCAGTAACATATCCTAGTTCCCAGTCAGCTAAAGTATCGAGTACATAAATATAGATTGTTTTCATCATTTTCCTCCATTTAATTGTAATAGATTGATTGTTTGATTATTATTATACTTATCTATTGTTGACAACAATATGGCAACAATCTAGAATGAAGAAATATTTTTTCTGAAAGGCGGTTAACAGATGAAGGTTAGCAGGCTTGTTAGCATTATTATGATACTACTCGATAAACAACGGATAGGCGCACAGGAGTTAGCAAATATGTTTGAAGTTTCAATTCGCACAATCTACCGTGATATCGATGCCATTAACATGGCAGGTATCCCAATTCGCTCAACCTCGGGAGTAGGAGGTGGCTTTGAAATTATGAAAAACTACAAAATGGATAGTACGGTTTTTTCTACTGATGATATTTCTACTATTTTGACAGGACTTTCTAGTCTCTCCAATATGATACAAAGTAACGAACTGATAAACGCCCTTGCAAAAGTAAAAAGTTTTATCCCAGTGGATAGAGTTGACGAAATTAAATTAAAAACGGATCAAATACATATTGATTTAAGTCAGTGGATTGGTTATAGGAACGTACAATCCTATTTAGAGATCATAAAAATAGCTCTGCAGGAAAACAAGCTGCTTTCGTTTGAATATGCCGACCGTCATGGAATTAAAACGGAACGGGAAGCGGAAGCCTGTCAAATTGTATTGAAGGGTAATCATTGGTATTTTCAAGGCTACTGCTATAAAAGAAATGATTTTCGTCTGTTCAAATTAGCTCGTATATCAAACCTAAAATTAGAAGAGATCTTCTTCACGCCACGAGATTATCAAAAACCGCTATTGGATTTTACGGATATTTTGGCAACGATACAAACAAATATCAAACTTCGTATTCATAAATCTGTCATGGATAGAGTACTTGATTATTGTAAATATGAAGATTTTTCACCAGACGGTGATGAGTACTACATTGTTACTTTCCCTTTTGTAGAAAATGACTATTATTACAATATCCTTTTAAGTTTTGGTGATAAATGTGAATGTTTAGAGCCTTTACATATCCGAACAGTATTAAAACGGAAAATACATGATCTAGCTAATTTATATGAAAATTAAATCAAGCATTTCAATTTTATCCTTATATTGTTCTAGTTAGTTAAATCTGTTTCCATTTATCAAGGTAAAATAGTGACATTTAAAACTATACATGATACATACATACTATTTGTCTTTTCTACCGAAAATATTCCCTGCCATAATTCTATGAAAAAACAAAATTCCCTACCAAAATTTCTTCTTGGTAGGGTTTGGTGAGGAATCCTTTTCATTTCTTTAAAAAATCACAAAATAAAAACGCCATCTGTCGGTAAAATACCACTTAAATGACGTTTAAAATATTATTATAAATAATTGTCTTTAGATTTTTAATGCTCTGATAGAACTTGTTTTGATTAATGTTTATATATGCTTATAACCATTCCATATAGCCGCATAACCATATCTCTTTAGTTTTCTGATTCTATTTCATGCCCCTGCATTTTCTCAGCTATATAATTTGCGTCATCACTAACGCCATAAATAAGAGCTGAACTTCTTTTACTTTGCCAACTTACCCCTATGAAATACAATCCCACTACATTCGTAACACCAAAATGATGTAATGGTTTTCCATGACTATTTAAAATTCCATCAATTTGTATCCATGAATAATCATTACGATAACCAGTCGCCCATATCACATTTTGAACTTGCTTAAATATATCGCTATTAAAGTAGGCATTACCATCTTTAATTTCTTTTAACCTATCGACGATTTCTACATTATTTTGAACTGTTTTGTAATCATTTCCTATTAAAGGCTCTCGTTCCCTTAACATTTTTCCCACAAAGGAATATGGCTTTGCTCGACCAATTCGGAATGTTTCTAACCACCAAAAAAGACTTCACCCAGCAATATTTTGAGGAACAAGTTTCATTGGTTTGCTTTGTGATAGTGTAACTTGGTGTGTCTTACTCAATTCCGCCGCAATTTGAACACCTGTATTACCTGCACCCACGATTAAAACATTCCCATTAGGTATTTGAGATGGATACTGATATTTAGAAGCATGAATTTCAAAACCTGCTTTCCCATCATGAACCTTTGGAACACAAGGATTGTGAAAAGCTCCAGTAGCAATAACTAATTGTTTAACTGTATACATTTTATTTGGAGTGGTGACTAAAAACTGTTTCCTCTCATTCTGAGTTAGTTTGATGACTTTCTCACGATGAACGGGTAATTCATTCTGTATTTTAAATGCAGCTAAATAATTTGCAATTTCATTCTTATCTGGAAATCCTTTGGGATCGCCCTTCAGATGAAACCCATGCAATTGACTGTAACTTCTAGGGGTAAATAAACGTAATGAATCATAACGTTTTCGCCAAGACATGCCAGTTTGCTCATTCTCATCAAGAATAACAAAAGGAATGTTTTTCTGTTTTAGTAAAAACCCCATAGCTAAACCAGCTTGCCCACCGCCAATTATGATAACGTCATATGTCATGGAATAACTCATTTCTTAATTCTCAATAATCGTAAACTGTTTAATGTCACAAGCAAGGTCGCTCCCATATCTGCAAATATCGCTATCCATAAGGTTAACCAACCAGGAACAACTAATAGTAAAGCAACAGCTTTAATTCCTAAAGAGAAGGTAATATTCTGCTTGATAATCATCAATGCTTTTCGGCTTAATTGAACGGTATATGGTAACTTATTCAATTCATCTGACATAAGAGCAATATCTGCTGTTTCTAGTGCTGTATCAGTTCCTGCCCCACCCATAGCTACTCCGACCGTAGAAGCTGCCAGTGCTGGAGCGTCATTCACCCCATCACCAACCATTGCTACCTGTTGATGTTTTGCTCGAAGTTCTTTAATGAAGGTCAACTTATCTTCTGGCAATAAATCAGCTTCGACATCTACACCCCCAACTTGTTGTCCAATCGCATGTGCAGTTCGTTGATTATCACCTGTCAACATAACTGTTTCGACTCCAAGATGATTTAATTGGCTGATAACTTCTTTGGATGATTCTCTTATTTCATCTGCGGCAGCAATGAATGCAAGAATCTCTGTTTCTGTTCCTAACACCATGACTGTTTTTCCAGCTGTTTGTAAAGCGGTAATCTTTTCTTTTTGTTCACTCTCTATTTGATTATGCAGTTCTTCAAAAAGACTCGGGCTTCCTACATAATATGTTTCATGATTTATCTTAGCTTTAACGCCCTTTCCTGTAATGGATTGAAATTCTTCCATAGCTATATCATTGTAATGTAAACCTTTTTCTTCCGCCTTTCTTATAATAGAAGAGGCGAGAGAGTGTTGTGATCCTTTTTCAATTGCTGCTGTAATAGTGATTAATTCGTCTTCACTTCGGCTATACGTCACAACATCTGTGACAGTAGGAATCCCTCTTGTCAGTGTTCCTGTTTTATCAAAAGCAATGACTTTAAGGTTTCCAGTCTCTTCTAAATAGACACCGCCTTTAATCAATACACCATTTTTTGCAGCATTCCCTATGGCAGTAACTACAGCCACTGGAGTAGAAACGACAAGAGCACAAGGACAACCAACTACGAGTGCAGCCAGACCTTGATAAACCCATGTATTCCATTCACCACCAATAAATAAAGGAGGAATAATGGCAATCAGCATAGCTAAAATGACAATAGCTGGCGTATAATATTTAGCAAATTTATCGACAAATGCTTGAGAAGGTGCTCGTTCTGCTTGTGCTTCTTCTACAAGATGAATGATTTTTGAAAGTGTAGTATCTTCTACTCGTTTGGTTACACTAACTTCAAGCAAACCTTCTTCATTTAATGTTCCAGCAAATACTTCATCATCTACTGTTTTTGTAACAGGAACACTTTCACCTGTAATGGCAGCTTGATTTAAGGTGGATATTCCTTTGAAAACAGTACCATCCATCGCTAATTTCTGACCAGGCTTTACAATCATTATATCGCCAATTTCAATGTCCTCTACATGGATACTCATTTCTTGATTTCCCCGACGGATTAATGCTTCTTTTGGTGCGATATCCATTAACGACTCAATCGATTGACGGGCTTTATCCATGGAATAGCGTTCTAATGCTTCACTAATAGCGAACAGGATAACAACCGTTGCACCTTCCATCCATTCGCCAATAATAGCTGCGCCAATAATCGCAATGGTCATAAGCGTATTCATATCAAATTGTAATCTACTCAGATTTCTAAGCCCTTTAATAAAAAGCGTGTAACCGCCAATTAAAATAGACAATGCATATCCGATTGTTGGTAAAAAATGTTCTTCTCCTAATTGTTTTCCTAAAAACCAGCTAACCAAAAGAAGTATGGCTGAAATATAAACCTTTATATTTTCTTTTTGTTTCCAAAAAGGTTCATGATCTACCTTTTGTTCTTTTTCATCTCGAACCTTTAAATTTTCAAATGATCCTGCTTTCTCAAGCTCCTCAATGGTTATTTGCCCTTTTACATAAACTTTTGACGCTCCAAAATTAACTTCAGCGTCTTCCACACCTTGTAATTTCTTGACGTTATTTTCAAAAGTTTTTGCACAACCTGCACAACTAAATCCTTGAACACGATATGCTTTCATTTCTTCTTTGGTCAGTGATTCAGACATTTGCTTTTACCTCTTTTTGATGGACTAACGTAATTGAAATTAATTGTTTAATATGTTCATCATCCAATGAATAAAAAGCAAGTTTTCCTTCTTTTCTGTACTTCACAATTTTTTGTTTATGAAGTGTCCGTAAGTGGTGGGAGGCAGTTGCCACAGAAGAGCCTATGATATTTGCAATGTCACATACACATAGTTCTTCATCTATACATAAGGCATAAGAAATTTTTGTTCTATTTTCATCTGCAAGTACTTTGAACAATTGGGAAACATAAGATAAGTCTTCTTTTTGTAATTCTTCTTGTATACGATTGACTTTTTCCTCGTCATAACAATACACTTCACACATGTCTTTTTTAACCAAAGCAATCACTCCATCTTCATTCAAATACTCATTTGATTATATAGTATCTTATTCACGAATTTTATTCAAGTATATATTTGAATAAAGAGGTGAAATACTTTAATGGAATTTTGGTTTTTAAAAGAAAAAACGATCTTCTGGCAGAGAACATTCTCTACCTAAGGTCGTTAAGTTATTTTAATACTAACTCTAATTTTTCACGTATTAAAACTTATAAAGCTGTCTATTCGTCCATTTCATCGACTCTATCAACAAAAAAAGATCCACTGCTTTTATACAGTAGCTCTACTTCCCTTCCTATTCCTTTGGCGGGATTTTGGCGGGGAATCTATTGATTTTTAATCATTTTACCCATTTTATGTCTCCCTAAAATGCTGCCAAATTAACGTTTTCACTTCAAATCACACTAGTGAACTATTCTCACTCAATTGTCGGTGGGTTGCCTAGAACCCTTGCTATCACTACTTTCAGCTAAATTTTTCTCTATGGCAAGGTTTCGGCAGAGAACCAATTCCATCTTAATGTATTGATTTCCATTGAAATCCATATAAGTTTCCTTAGAAAGATTAAACTGAATATTCGCTGGCATTTTTTCAGCAAGTGGCTCATCATTTCTACTTCATAAATGCGCATAATGTTTTATAGTTATTCTGGCAAGCTCTCTAGGCTGATTAAACAGCTTGATAGGCTGGATTTACTTATATTAGACATTCCTCTCCTTAAAGAAGGTGCAGAGTTATTGTTTCAGGTAATCTCTATGTGTTATGAAAATAAAAGCTTGGTGATTACTACTAACCTTCAATTTGGGCAATGGAATCATGTTTTAGGAGATCCAATATTAACAGAAGCAGTGATTGACCGGCTTATTCATCATTCACATTTACTCCTTTTTTAACCGTGAAAGTTTCCGTTATATGTAATAATTCGGGACAGCAAGTGACATATATTTTTTACTTGGCAAACACAGCCAGTTGCACAATCAAATCACCTTCTTTTTAAATAAGATATAAAACAACACATCAAAATTTCACGTAGGAGGGGGTGAAATACCGTTGAATGAAAGCTATTATCATAGTAGAAAGCTACGCGGCAGGGATTCTTGTCCAAATTGCCACTGCCATCATTGCAATAAAGAGCGTAAAAGGATTCATGAGGGAAATGAAAATAACACATCCAATACAAATACATTTAATCCTATATTTAATCCATCCATTACAGTCAATATATCCCCTGAATACACTCCAGCCCCCATAGGAGTGGAGACTGTACAATACCTTACCCTTGCCAAAGAAGGGAAAAAGGTTTATACGAACAACGATGCATTAAAGCAATATGGAAGCAGTGATATACTTGATCCGGATACTGTTTCAACGCTTCATTTATTTGTCAATGGCGTGTTGCAGCCCCCATCCATTTACACTGTCGAGGAAGGTATTCTTCACTTAGAATCCAGTGACCTCCCTCCAAAGGATGCCCCAATTACGCTTCTGTTTGTTATGGTTAAAGGATAATATCACCTTCTTATTTGGTAAATATGCCTTTTTTAATGGGACATTTTGTTAACTTCCAATACGAACTAATTAGTCTGACCAAGCATTTTCAACTCCTCTTCATAGAATAAAATATGTTTGATAGAAAATGGAGGTGAAAATGAACATGGCACTTCAGTTAATGAAAATCGCTATTAGTGGCACAATTGACACAGATGTTAACCCTGATTCCGCGAAATTCTTTTACATCACAACAGCAGATACGGCAGCAGGAAGTACATTATCTATTGATGCTGCAAGTTTTCTGGGGGATGATGGTGAAGAGGTAACGACACTTCCAGAACTTGCAGAAGATAATAGTTATTTCACTGTGGAAATTAACGGTGTTGAGCAAATGCAAGGCATATCAACATATACACCAGGTGCTACAGGGACTGGGTCATTAGACATTGCTGTTCCTGCTGGCGGAGGGTCCATTCCAGCAAACCAAACCGTTATCTTGCAAGTTGTTAATTTCGCAGCAACATCCTCAGGGACATTTGACACCTAGAATAAAAGTACTGCCTTTGTGCCCACCAGATACTGGCAGGGCACAAAGAAATTTATCTATTGTCACCATAAACGCCTCATATAAGAAAAAGTCTATTTAAATGACCTCACTTTTTTGGAAGTTTGAATAACATTATACTGTCATGCTTTTAATTTCTTTTAAAGAATAAGGGGGGATTAGTTATGAGTATTGAATTCTTTACATTGGGTCCGACAGCTATTCAAATATATAAGGCAGGAGAGCAAAACCCACAAAAAGCAAAACGAATAGTTTATGGACAGGCTACGTCAAATGCAAATGGGATAGCTACACTTTATTTCACAGACAGTGGATTAGCAGATGGAAACCCATTATTAGATACGATTGATTATGCGGTGTCCAGCGTATATTCAACAAATTCTACGATAAATGCAAGGCCAAGAGTGCAAATGCGTGAGAAGAACATTACTGGAAAATATGTTTCGGCCAATGTTACAAATATTAGTGGTGTAACCGTTTTAGGCATAAGTGTATTGGGTTCGGAAAATCCAATGAGTGGGATTGTTGTGGATTTTATGATTTTGGGTAGTTTTAATAATTAAGATAGACCTTCACCGAATGGGAAAGTATCAATAAATGTACTTGTTCGAATATAAATAATGATTGTCCAAACCACAATATTTAACATATTCTCCCCACACAAAATAGCATATACATGATGATGCGCTTGTATCATATACCTAAATTACAAATATATTCGTGTCAATGAAAATAAAGTAAAGAGCCGAAACCCTGGTCATCAAAGGAGTTTCGGCTCAGCTACAACTATTCCCACTCTACTTTTAGGGTTCGGGATATTAAGAAAAATCGTTGATTTTAAAGGCTTTTCAAGAAATATAAATAACTATAATCTAGCAAAAATAAATTAAAAAATGCAATTTCAATGCAATAAATGCAATTCATTTTATAAAGTTATCACTATGAAAATTTGATATCTCCAATAAAAGACGTTTCAGATTGAAGCGTCTTTTTTTATGGAAAAGTTTAAATATCAATAGTGATAATAACTTAGGGTTTCCTACACTTTTTCATTTCAATAATTGCGTTGAATGTCATTTGAATAATGTTCGCCGATATATGATGTTTTTTAGATCAAGATATTAGAGGTGAAATATTTGATAGTTGATATGTTTAGAAATAATAATAACACACTTTTAAAAATTGGTAGTCTCTTTGATGGTATTGGTGTCTTCCCTCTCGCTGCTTCTCTTTATGGAATTAAACCAGTATGGGCAAGTGAAGTAGAGAAAGCACCTGTTTCCATTACGAAACGTCACTTTCCAACTATGCTTCATCTTGGAGATATTACAAAAATAGATGGTGGAAAAATACCACCTGTTCATATCAATTACGTTTGGTTCGCCCTGTCAAAACTTATCCAATATCGGAAAACGAGAAGGTCTTACAGGAAGTAAATCTAATTTATTTTATCAAGCTTTACGAATCATTGAAGAAATGAGGTGTGCAACGAATGGCGTATATCCAGCTGTCGCTGTTTGGGAAAACGTCTTGGGAGCTTTTTCATCAAACAACCGGATGAATTTTAAAGCCGTACTCGAGTCCTTCGCAAATACCGAAATTCCAATGCCTGTTTCTCGAGTCTGGTCGAAAGCCGGAATGGTCCGAGGGAACAACGTTGACATATGCTGGAGATTGTTGGACGCCCAATATTGGGGAAGGCCCACTCTCCCTCAAAGAAGAAAACGTATCTTTCTCGTGGCAGATTTTAGAGGAAAACGTTCCAAAGAAATATTATTTAAATCCCGTGATTTGCAGTCGTTTCCTACGTCTTGCGGAGAAAGCAGTATGTCCTCCTCCAGCGCCAATCGAATATCTTTTAAAGAAACAGGGAGGAAAATACCCATCGTCCATCCCTTTCGAGAAAGAAGTATGCGAAGTGCAGCCAAAGAAAAAGACCGTACAAGATTCCTCGGAAGTTTCTGACGGATAGATGATCCTTTTCCAACGTTGCTCGCAGGGACAGTAAATTATTTTTCATTTTGGTATGAAGGAAAAGAAAAAGAAGGATTTATCCGTCAGCTTACGCCATTGGAATGTGAACGTTTGATGGGACTACCTGAAGGTTGGACAGCATATGGAAATGAGGATAAAGCAATTAGTGATCATGCCAGGTATAAAGCACTTGGGAATTCGATTGCTGTACCATGTGCGGAATATATCATGGCTGGTGTTGCAGAAAGTTTATAGAAGATCAATTGTTTAGCCTGTTGGATATTCCCATCTGACATGCTTTTTTAATGGACGAAAATGCTTAGAAAGGAGAAAAGAGCATGATATCTTTGAATGAACAAGAGATATATGAAGAGAAGGTATTGGAGTGGATTGCGGATCATTTTGTATGGAATGAGGTTGAGATTGACGATTATCCGCTTTTTCTTCATGGAAAACTGGTGCGTGATAAACAAGGAGAAACAATGGTTGTATTTTGGTGTGTGATTTATGGACGTGTAGATTATCGTTTTCAAGACACATAAACAGTTGGGAGTGAAAAAAATGTATTATCCTATTATTTATGCTGATCCGCCTTGGCAGTATCGCCAGAGTAAAGGACAAGGCGTCGCAGAGAATCATTATCGAACAATGAATATTAATGATATATGTAATTTACCTATCGGCACTATCTCTCACAAAGATAGTGTTTTATTTTTATGGGCGACCTTCCCGATGTTAAGGGAAGCCTTAAAAGTCATGGCAGCATGGGGATTTACTTTCAAAACCGTTGCATTTGTGTGGGTGAAACAAAATAAGTCAGGGAATGGCTTCTTTTTCGGTTTGGGACACTGGACACGCTCGAATGCGGAAATCTGTTTATTAGGTGTTAAAGGTCATCCCAAAAGAGTATCGAAAAAAGTTCATCAATTGATTGTTAGTCCACTGGAAGGACACAGTAAAAAGCCAGGTATAGCTAGAGATAAAATTGTAGAATTAATGGGCGATTTACCACGTATTGAATTATTTGCTAGACAACGTACTGCTGGATGGGACGTTTGGGGAAATGAAGTGGAAAATAGCCTTTCTTTAGAAAATATACAGAAAGAGTGATGTATCTATGTATGCTTTTTATTCCCGTTCCCCTCCCTTCTGACCGTGTTTCTTCTATATAAATGTAAGTAAAAATAAAAACAAGAAAAGAGGTATAACATGGAATTAAAATATGTGATTCCAAACATGGAGAAAACGTTTGGAAATTTAGAATTTGCTGGGGAAGGTAATGTGGAACAACGTCGAATCAACGGACGCATGACAACACTCTCCCGTCGTTATAATCTTTATTCAGATATTCAGCGGGCAGATGATGTTGAAGTGATTTTGCCGTCAGAAGCTGGAGAAAAATTCTTTGAAGCTGAAGAAAAAATAAAATTAGTCAACGCACGTATTACCGCAGAAGGTTATAAAATCGGAGATCGCGGCTTTACAAATTATATTTTACATGCAGATGACATGGTTAAAGCATAAGGAGGAAATAAATATGAGACTAGCGCAAGGGATTGTTATTGATAAGGAAAAGACATTTGGGATATTAAAGTTTTCCGCTTTACGAAGGGAAGTATTTTTACAAAACGAAGATGGTACGGTATCCACTGAGGTGAAGGAACGCACCTATGATTTAAAATCCAGAGAACAAGGTCGTATGATCCAAGTGAGTATCCCTGCTTCTGTTCCTTTAAAAGAATTTGATTATAACGCACAGGTGGAAATGATAAATCCTGTCGCAGATACAGTCGCTACCGCTACCTTTCGTGGAGCTGATTTGGATTGGTATATCAAAGCAGATGATTTAGTGTTAAAAGGAAAAGCAGCTTCAACAATTGGAGAAAAGTCAGCGAAAGCACCAGTCGATAAGGATAAATAAAGATGAAATTCTTCCAAAAACGAGGGAAACGGATTAAAGAAAAAGACGCTTCTCTCGTTTTTCAATTTATATTTACTCGGGTATTTGGAATTTGGCTTCTCTTTTTTACACCCTTTCATCTATCCTTTTTACTATCCAGTGAATGGCAGCTTGATACTTTTCAAACCCATTTTATCAGCATATTTGGATTAGTGACGTTGCTGATCAGTCTCGTATTAACAGGCGGTTGTGCTTTTGTCTATTACCGCTATCGCTATGATCAAATCAAACAGGTTATTCATCGTCAAAAACTCGCTAAAATGATTTTAGAAAACGGCTGGTATGAAACGAAACAAGTTAACAAAGAGAGTTTCTTTAAGGACATTCCATCTGACAAACCAAAGGATAAAATCAGTCATTTCCCGAAAATCTATTATCGTTTTGAAAAGGGGTTATTATATATTCAAGTGGAAATTACGCTTGGAAAATTTCAAGAATCGTTATTAAACTTGGAAACAAAGTTAGAAAGTGGTTTGTACTGTGAACTGGTATCGAAAGAATTACACGATTCTTATGTGGAGTATGTACTTTTCTATGACATGATCGCAAACCGTATTCCAATTGAGGAAGTCACTGCACAGGATGGTAGTTTAAAGCTCATGGAATCTTTTTATTGGGAATATGATAAGCTGCCTCATATGTTAATCGCTGGCGGAACAGGCGGAGGGAAAAGCTATTTTATTCTCGCACTGATTGAAGCCTTATTAAAAACAGACGCAAAGTTATATATTCTTGATCCCAAAAATGCTGATTTAGCTGACTTATCTGTTGTTATGCCCGATGTCTATTACAAACAGGAAGATATGACTGCTTGTATTGACCAGTTTTACGAAGACATGATGATACGAAATGAAGAAATGAAAACCATGCCAAACTATAAGACAGGAGAAAACTATGCTTATTTAGGCTTGCCTGCTCGATTTTTAATTTTTGACGAGTACACGTCGTTCATGGAAATGATCGGCAAGGAAAGCACCAAAGTCATGAGTAAACTTAAACAAGTCGTTATGTTAGGCAGACAATCAGGTTTCTTCCTCATCCTCGCCTGTCAAAGACCAGACGCAAAATATCTCGGAGATGGGATTCGGGATAACTTTAATTTTCGGGTTGCTTTAGGTCGCATGTCAGAGCTGGGTTACGGAATGGTTTTTGGGTCGGACGTACAAAAACAGTTTTTCCTAAAGCCCATTAAAGGGCGTGGATATGTCGATAAAGGGGATAGTGTGATCTCTGAATTTTACACTCCCTTTGTCCCAAAAGGCCATGACTTTTTAAAAGAAATAGGAAAATTATCTAGCTAAAAGGCTGCCCAGTGCAGCGACGTGCGAAGCGAAAGTCGCTGTGCTGGGCTAAGCCAGCGTGGCGACAGCCACGCCTTAACCCCCCATTTCTAACAGGGGGGTAGAAAAACAATTGGAAACTGTCTCAAAAGTCCATTAACGCCTGATGGCGCAAGGATTTAGGACACATTAGAAAGATGTCAACTTTTTATCTCTAGTTGACATCTTTTTTTGCGTTGGGAGGAATGCAAATGAATCAAATGCCTTGGTATCAACTGTTAAAAGAAAAACGGCTAGAGTACGGTGTATCGCAAAACAAGCTGGCTGTGCACGTTGGAATCACCAGACAATATGTAAGTGAAATTGAGACAGGAAAAGTAAAACCCTCGGAAACATTGCAAGCGACTTTGTTTGATGTGTTGGAACAGTTTAATCCAGAAGCCCCGTTAGAAATTTTATTTGATTATGTGCGAATACGATTTTTAACGACAGACCCCATTCCTGTGATTGAAGATATCCTGCAATTAAAGATGGAATACATGCTTCATGAAGATTATGCCTTTTATTCCTACCTTGAACAATACGTTTTTGGCGATATTGTGGTTATGGTTTCGCCTGATGAGGACAAAGGCTGTTTACTCGAACTCAAAGGCAAAGGATGTCGCCAATTTGAAAATTTCCTGCTCGCTCAACAGCGCACATGGTTTGATTTCTTCATGCATGTTTTTAAGGTGGACGGTGTCTTTAAACGCATTGATCTGGCCATCAATGATAAAACAGGCATATTGGATATTCCATTTCTTACAAAGAAGTGTCGCAATGAGGAATGTGTCTCTGTTTTTCGCAGCTTTAAGAGTTATCGGTCGGGTGAACTCGTACATGGAGAAGATAAGCCAGATATGGGAAACACACTATATATCGGATCGCTAAAAAGTGATGTCTATTTTTGCTTGTACGAAAAGGATTATGAGCAATTTGTCAAATACGGAATGTCAATGGAAGATACGGAAGTGAAAAATCGATTAGAAATTCGCCTTAAAAACGATCGTGCCTACCATGCAATTGTTGACTTAATGATGTACGAAAATGCCGGACGTACCGCTTTCTCTATTATCAATCGTTACATTCGTTTTGTAGACACGGACATAAAAAAACGTCGTAGTAGTTGGAAAATCAATGCCGATTGGCAGCGTTTTTTGGATTTGGGTGAGAATAGAAAAATCTCGTTAACGACGCAACCGGAACCCTACACGTTTGACAGAACTTTGCGATGGTTGGCGCGTCAAGTCGCCCCAACGTGGAAACTTGCAACCAAGTTGGATGAAATTAATCAAACAACGATCATTCAGGACATGCTCAAACAAGCAAAATTAACAGAGCGTCATCAAAAATTGCTTATGCAACAGGCAATTACGACAGATGACGCTATTCATGTTTCTTCTAAAGAGAATGAATCTTAGAAAGGAGCTACACTCATGAATTTTGGACAAAACTTATATAACTGGTTTTTAGATAATGCGCAATCTTTAGTCTTAACGGCCATTGTCGTGATTGGACTCTATTTAGCGTTTAAACGAGAGTTTTCTAAATTGATTGGCTTTCTGATCATCGCTTTGGTCGCTGTGGGATTAGTTTTTAATGCAAGTGGTGTGCAAGAAGTCTTATTAAACCTATTTAATCGAATCATAGGGGCTTAAATTGTACCGTTTTTTTGTGGAAGATAAGTGCTTTCCTTATGTTCTGCAAAAAAATGGTGGACCAAACGGAGTGCGGTAGGGATTAACAAGCTAGACTCATGTACCAGCAAACCAAGCGTAGGTGCTTTTTTTTATGCTTATTTGATGAAAAGGTTGTGATTATGAGTGGAAATGCAGGTTTATATAGCGAATCTCGGAAAATACAATGAAGGTGAACTGGTTGGTGCTTGGTTTACTCCCCCGATAGATATGGAGGAAGTGAAAGAGCGAATTGGCTTAAATGGCGAATATGAAGAATATGCTATTCATGATTACGAGCTGCTATTTGAGGTGGATGAATACACGCCTATTTCTGAAATCAATCGGTTATGTGAGATGGTTGCTGAATTAGAAGGTTCTCCTTTATATGACGCACTTTCAGATGTACAAGGCTATTGGTTCAATAGTTTAGAAGAATTATTGGAAAATCAAGATGACATCATTTATTATCCCGATTGTGATGATATGGAAGACGTTGCGAGATATTTAATCGAAGAAACAGGCGTACTTGGTGAAGTTCCTTCCAATCTACAAAACTATATTGATTATCAGGCTTTTGGACGTGACCTTGAAATCGAAGGCAGCTTTCTAGTCAGTTCACATGGTGTATTTGAATATGCTCAGTAAATGGTGAAGCAGCTTGTTTTGTGACAGGCTGCTTTTTCTTTTGGAAAGGAAGATGATTTGTGAAGAAATTGAAAAGTTATACTCGAATCTGGTCAGTGGAAAAAGTGATTTATGCCATTAATGATTTTCGACTGCCTTTTCCCGTTACGTTTAATCAAATGACGTGGTTTGTACTTTCTTTATTAGCTGTCATGTTATTGGGAAACCTTCCTCCCCTATCTATGATTGATGGCGCTTTATTAAAATATGTTGGACTTCCCGTACTATTGACTTGGTTTATGAGTAAAAAAAGTTTCGATGGCAAGAAACCCTATGGTTTTTTGAAATCGGTTTTGACATACTACTTTCGCCCGAAAATGACCTATGCTGGAAAACCGGTAAAGCTTCAAAAACAGACTATGAGTGAATCCATCACGGTGGTAAGGGGTGAAACGCATGCGCTATCCGATTAAATATATCGAAAACAACCTTGTTTTTAACCATGACGCCGAATGCTTTGCGTATTTTGAACTGTTGCCCTATAATTATTCCTTTTTGTCGGAGGATGAAAAAATACAGGTTCATGAACATTTTCGTCAGTTAGTCGCTCAAAATCAAGATGGCAAGATTCATGCGTTGCAGATTAGTACGGAAAACAGTATTCGCTCGGTACAAGAAAAAAGCAAAGAACTAATCACAGGAAAACTTCAAGAAGTAGCTTACGAGCGAATTGACGACCAGACCGACGCACTTGTTTCCATGATTGGCGAAAATCAGGTAGACTACCGCTTTTTTATCGGCTTTAAACTGTTGTTGAATGAGGAAGAAGTAAGTGTCAAATCTATGGGAACAACGTTGAAAAATTCTTTTTCTAGTTTCGTTCGGGATGTAAACCATCACCTTATGGGTGATTTTGTTTCCATGCCTCATCGTGAGGTTGCTCGCTTTTTGAAGATGGAACAATTATTGCGAAATAAAATTTCCAATCGGTTTAATGTCCGCCCGCTAACAAAAGATGATATGGGCTATCTCATTGAACACCTTCACGGACAAGTTGGTGTTGCTTTTGAAGATTACAACTATCCCCTGTCTATGGAAAAAGGGGAAAAAGAAACGTATATTAAACATTTTGATTTAATCAAACCTACCCGTTGTCTAATTACGGAAAAGCAACGTTATCTCAAGTTGGACCAGGAAGAAAACACAACCTATGTTGCTTACTTTACGGTGAATTCCATTATAGGCGATTTAGAATTTCCCAGCGATGAAATCTTTTATTATCAGCAACAGCAATTTGATTTTCCTATTGATACGTCTATGCATGTAGAAATTCTAACTAATAAAAAGGCATTATCAACGGTTCGGAACAAGAAAAAGGAATTAAAGGATTTAGATAATCACGCGGCGGAATCCGATAATGAAACAGGTAATAATGTTGTAGAAGCGTTAGAACAAGTGAATGAATTAGAAGATGTCCTCGATCAAACAAAGGAATCCATGTATAAGTTGAGCTACGTTATTCGGGTGTCTGCTGCCAATGAAGATGAGTTGAAACAACGCTGCAATGAAGTCAAAGATTTTTACGATGATTTAAATGTTAAATTGGTTCGTCCTTTTGGAGACATACTGGGGTTACATGGTGAATTTATTCCCGGCAGCAAGCGTTATATTAATGACTATGTACAGTATGTGACCTCTGACTTTTTAGCTGGATTAGGGTTTGGCGCAACACAAATGCTTGGTGAAACGGAAGGCATTTATTTCGGTTACAATTTGGATACTGGACGTAACGTCTATTTGAATCCGAGCCTTGCCAGTCAAGGGGTCAAAGGTTCTGTCACCAATGCTTTAGCGTCGGCTTTCTTAGGTTCACTTGGGGGTGGCAAGTCCTTTTCCAATAACCTACTCGTTTATTATGCGGTGCTTTTTGGCGGACAAGCGCTCATTGTTGATCCCAAAGCGGAACGAGGAAATTGGAAAGACACCTTACCGGATATTGCTGATGAAATTAATGTTGTCAATTTGACCAGTGAAGAATCCAACAAAGGGTTACTCGATCCTTATGTCATCATGCAAAACAAGAAAGATTCTGAGAGTCTAGCCATTGATATTCTCACCTTTCTCACTGGTATTTCCAGTCGGGATGGTGAAAAGTTTCCTGTATTACGAAAGGCCATTCGTGCGGTCGGTCAACAGGAAGAACGTGGCTTGCTTCTTGTCATTCAAGAATTGAGAAGCGACCCAAACCCACTCGCTGCCACCATCGCAGACCATATCGAAAGCTTTACCGATTATGATTTCGCTCACCTACTCTTTTCCGATGGAACCGTACAAAATTCTATCAGTTTAAAGAAACAGCTCAATATGATACAGGTGGCAGATTTAGTGCTTCCTGACGCAGAAACGAGCTTTGAAGAATATACAACAATGGAGCTTTTGAGTGTTGCTATGTTGATTATCATCTCTACTTTTGCCTTAGATTTTATTCATTCTGACCGAAGCATATTTAAAATCGTAGATTTGGATGAGGCATGGTCGTTCTTGCAAATTGCTCAAGGGAAAACCCTTTCTAATAAGTTGGTAAGAGCTGGACGGGCAATGAATGCTGGGGTCTACTTTGTAACCCAGAATGCGGACGATCTCACCGATGAAAAATTGAAGAATAATATTGGTGTTAAGTTTGCCTTCCGCTCTCGAGATTTAACAGAAATCAAGAAAACACTTCAATTTTTTGGTGTCGATTCGGAAGATGAAGCAAATCAAAGAAGGCTTAGAGAACTGGAAAACGGACAGTGTCTCATGCAGGATTTATATGGACGGGTTGGGGTTATACAAGTCCATCCTGTCTTTGAAGATTTATTTGAAGCCTTTGACACCAGACCGCCTGTTGCAGAAAGGCAGTGATGACGTTGAACAAACAAACATTGAAAAAGATAGCATGGATGGCGGCACTTATAAGTGTGGTTATTTTTTTTATGCTTCTATCGTTTATGACAGTCACCCATGCTGCTGGATTAGTGGATGAGACGGTATCCGAAGACAATCTCTATTCCCTCTATCCCCTTGATCATTATCAACTTGACTTTTACGTGGATGAGGGGTGGGACTGGTTGCCGTGGAATTGGAATGACGGGATTGGTAAACAGGTCATGTACGGCTTATATACCATCACCAACTTTATATGGATTATTAATCTCTACCTATCCAATGCCACCGGATACTTGGTGCAGCAAGCCTATTCCTTAGATTTTATTTCCGATACAGCCACTGCCATTGGACAAAATATACAGACCCTAGCAGGGATCACTTCACAAGGTTTTGGAGAAGACGGCTTCTATGTTGGCTTTTTGCTTCTCTTTGTTTTGATTATTGGAATCTATGTGGCCTATACGGGTTTGTTGAAACAAGAAACCACCAAAGCGATACGGGCCATTCTGAATTTCCTGCTTGTATTCATCGTTTCTGGTGCCTTTATTGCCTTTGCTCCAACCTATATCACCAAGATTAATGAATTTTCAGCGGATATCAGCGAAGCCAGTTTGGATTTAGGGACTCGAATTTTAATGCCAAGCTCAGATAGTCGGGGAAAAGATAGTGTGGATATGATACGCAATAACCTTTTTTCCATTCAGGTGGAACAACCGTGGATGTTATTACAGTTTGATGATTCAGATAAAGAAGCGATTGGTGAAGAACGAGTGGAAGCGCTAGTCTCCATCGATCCCAATGCGAATAACGGTGAAGATCGGGAAGCTGCTGTTCAAGCAGAAATTGAAGATTATGATAACAAAAATCTCACGATCACGAAGACGACCACCCGCTTAGGCATGGTTTCTTTTTTATTTCTGTTTAATATCGGAATTTCCATTTTCGTGTTTTTGTTGTCGGGTATTATGATTTTCTCGCAAATATTATTTATCATTTTTGCGATGTTTCTACCAATCAGCTTCTTACTTTCGATGATTCCAACGTTTGAAGGGATGGCCAAACAGGCGATTTTAAAATTGTTTAACGTGATCATGTTACGGGCAGGAATCACCTTGATTATTACCGTTGCTTTTAGTATCTCATCCATGATTTATTCTTTAACTGCCACGTACCCTTTCTTTTTGATTGCATTCCTGCAAATCGTCACATTTGCCGGCATTTATATGAAGCTTGGTGACATTATGGGGATGTTCCGCCTACAAAGCAGTGACAGTCAACAAGTCGGACGAAAAGTCATGCACCGTCCACGACGAATGGCTTACCGAGGTGGTCGTCAATTGCAGCGAACATTGGGACGCACATTGGCAGGTGCAACGGCTGGAGCAACCATCGGATCAATGGTCGGCAAATCCAGACAAACAAAAAATACCTTCTCCCCTCTCCGACCTTTGCAGCGTTTATCATCCGGCAATAAAAACCAGAAGGAACGGAGAAGCCGGGAAAGCCCATCAATCAGTCAGAAAGTGGGACAAACCACTGGCAAAGTATTGGATACCAAGAAACGCATGCGGGCAAATATTCAACACAGAAAACAACAAGTCAAAGATTTACCGACCACAACGAAATACGCTTTGACGCAAGGAAAAGAGCAATTGAAACGCCCCGGTAAGGATTTTAAAAAGGGTGTTTATCAAGCCACAGATAAACGGCAACGTGAAAACACGGAACGTACCCGCAAGCACCGACAGACCATTGCTGAAAAACGGCAAGCGTTAGAACAAAAACAAAGGCAAGCAACGGTTTCCAAGCAATCGCTTTCTCAACAACGATCTAAACGTTCGGAGAAAGAAAAGTCATCACGCCACAATCAATCACGAAGTCAACCAAAACATAAACAAGCACCAGTACAAGCCAACCTCAAAAGAAACCAACGCCATTTTTACCGAAATTCCGTTCAAACCAAGAAGCAAGGGAAAAACACACCTTCAAGCCGACCATCAGAACAGTCATTAAAACAACGGAAAAATAGGCAGGCAGCACTGAACTCATCCCATATCCGTCCGAAACAGGCGGTCAAACGTCCACTACATCATGAAAGGAGGAATCGCCGATGATCCTCCTTAAATGGAAATTCTTCTTGATCGCTGGCGGATTAGGCTTTCTTGCTTTTTTCAGTTTATTGATGTTTGTGGCGATTTTTATTTCAGATGAAGACGGTGATTTTAATGTGCCCACAGGTGGCATGTCACCAGAAGACATACAGAATGTGTCTGTTCCCGAAGAAGTATTGGCACACCAGTCATTGGTAGAAAAACATGCACAAGCTCATGGCATTGATGATTATGTTCCTCTTTTACTTGCCATTATCGCAGTAGAAAGTGGCGGGACTGCTGAGGATGTCATGCAGTCGAGCGAATCGTTGGGCTTGCCGCCGAACTCTTTAGATACAGAATCATCAATTGAACAAGGTACAAAATACTTTGCGGAATTATTAGAGTCAGCGGAAACAAAAGGTGTCGATGACTTGACTGCCCTTCAAGCTTATAATTACGGTGGCGGTTTCATTGAATATGTCGCAGAACGAGACACTGCTTATTCCTTTGAGTTGGCAGAAAGTTTTGCGGAAGAACAATCTGGGGGCAGCCGAGTCACTTACAGTAATCCTATTGCTGTGGAGAAAAATGGAGGCTGGAGATATAGCTACGGCAACATGTTTTATATAGATTTGCTTGATCCGTATTTATCGGACACGTCTGAATTTGAAGATGACACCGTGCAATTAATAATGGAGGAAGCCTTAAAATACAAGGGTTATCCCTATGTTTTCGGCGGTGACAATCCAGATACTTCATTCGATTGCAGTGGTCTCACGCGATGGGTGTATGGAAAGGTTGGTATTAATCTCCCCCGAACTGCACAAGAACAATATGATGCTACCGAGTCTATTCCATTATCGGAAGCACAGCCCGGTGATTTGGTGTTCTTTCACTCCACATATAACACCGCCAATTATGTGACACATGTCGGAATCTACGTTGGAGATAACCAAATGTATAACGCTGGTGATCCTATTGGGTATGATGACTTGACCTCGGATTACTGGCAAGAACACCTTATTGGAGCTGGACGGATTAAACAATAAAGAAAGGATGAAATGACATGCGCCTGTCTTTTGGTAAAAAAGAAAAACAAGAAACGCCATCAAAAAGCAAAAAAGTCAAAGTGAAGACCGTTGGAAAACGTAAAAAAACCGTCCTTGTTTTATGGGTGCTACTCATCAGCAGTTTAGCTTTTGGCATCTATAAAAACTTTACGGCCATCGATCAACACACCACGCATGAAGTAGAAAAAGTGGAAACGACCATTATTGATATCAACGCCATCGAAAGCTTCACACGAAATTTTGTGCAAGACTATTATACGTGGGACAATGAAACAGAGGCATTGGAAGAACGAACCGAAAAACTCAAGGGTTATCTGACCGAAGAATTGCAAGCGTTAAATGTTGATTCGGTTCGAGATGATATTCCGACAAGTGCCAGTGTGCAAGAGATCAACATTTGGTCGGTCACAGAAGAAACGGTAGACACCTATGAGGTCGTTTATTCTGTCGAACAAAAAATTACAGAAGATGATGAAGACTATACGTTGACCCATTCAACTTATCGCATTATCCTGCATCAGGACGAACAAGAAAATCTAGTCATAATCCAAAATCCAACACTATGGAACCAACCTGAAAAATCTAACTTTAAACCAGAACAAGTGGAAAGCAATGGAACGGTAGACGGCACCATAGAGCAAGAAGTCACCGAGTTTTTAGAGACTTTCTTTTCTTCCTACCCAATGGCAACTACTCAAGAACTCGCTTATTATGTAGATGGTGATATCTTACCTCCTATTGAACAGGACTATACGTTTTCAGAGTTGGTTAATCCTGTGTATCAAGAACAAGGGAATCAGATTAAAGTATGGGTTACGGTGATGTATTTGGATGAAACAAGCAAAGCAACACAGCTTTCACAGTATGAACTCACATTAGAGAAAGATATTAACTGGATGATTGTGAAATAGGGAAGATGAAAGTGACGAAGCTGCTATTTCTAGATAAATATATGCTTTCTACAATTTCATTATTCTATCCCTTTGATGACTTATTTAACACTTAAAAATGGATAAGTCTGTGACTTTCATTTTTATTTGGCACTATAAATTCATCATTGAATGGCACAACTCCATACAGTAACCCGGCTCGCTTCAAGCTGGGTTCGTTTGACCCTCCAAATAGGTGTAGCTTTAAAATAAAGTTCAATTAAAATATCTCACAACCCCTGTATGTTACCGTAAACAGAAAGAATCCATTTTGAAAAAAAGATTGATCAAAATGGATTCTTTCTTTATTTATGGAGTACGGCTCAATTTTTATAAAAAAGTTTGATCATTTTCGGATGTGATCTTCAACAATCGCGCCTCGATTGCGGTATAAACCTTATGTTACTTCTTTTACCATAAGAAACCCCCTTTATAGTAGTGAGAGAATTTTTATTATTTCTGTCTACTATAAAGGGAGCATATCAGTTGTCGTTTATCATTTGAGATATTTTGGAATATTCTATTTAATTATCTCAATAGAAATACCTACTATTTGTTTCATTCTTTCAAAAGCATCAGAAATAGAAATCAGAATTAGTATTTGAAATAACATTAGAGCCTCTTTTGTATTCTCGTACCATTCTGTATTCGTAGACCTGCTCATAAGATGTGAATAATTATAAACATACTGTTTATATTCCCTATGACCCCACTCTACCTACTTCTTTTTTTAGCAAGAACCCAAATTTCTTTCTGTATTTCCCCTACTTTTTCTGCAAAAAATCAAGCATCGCCTTGATGAGTTCTTCCGGGTTATCTATGAGCGGCGAATGGCCAGCATCGAGATATATCGCATCTACATCCTTTTCATAAATTCTAAAGTCATCCACAATCTCCTGTGTCATATATCGGGGTGTCAAACAGTCACGCGTACCCCACACTACCAACACCGGAGCAGTTATTTGACTTATTTCTCCCGTTCCATCAACCAGTCCGTTAAACTCGTCACTGATGTTAAAACGGTTAGCTGCATCCATCACATCCACCACATTACGCTGCTTAAATACATCCTCTAAATAACGCTCATACTGTTCTTCTTCCGGCTTATTATCGGAGAACACTAAAAAATCCCACGCTTTTTTCATAAATGGTTTGTCTCTGTTTTTCATGGCTTCCAATGTGGACTGCAATCCTTGATCGTTCGTAATCTCTTCCTTCGTCTTTAAACGGACATCCGTGATTGGAACACCTGCTTCACTGGATTTGTACATCGGATAACCGCGCGTTGATAATGAAGCAAGCAATATGAGCTTTTGGACATAGTCTGGGTGATCTGCAGCCAACTGCATAGCCACACCGCCCCCGTTTGACCACCCCATCAGATGAAAGCGGTCCAATCCTAACTCATCCGCAAACAATTTCAGATCCTCTGAAAAATCCTTCAGTGATTGAATAGAAGTGTGATATGTCGATGTGCCGAATCCACGTAAATCAACAGCATACACCTTATAGGATTGATCCAGCTTCTCTAAAAGAACATCCCACTGCAGGGAAGATGACTGGTTTCCGTGGATCAGGAGAAGCACTTCTTCCCCGCCTGATCTCTCCCTGTACCCCATTGTTTCACCATTAAGCAACGTGAGCTTTTTCAATTCAACTTTCATTTGTCTGCCTCCTTTAACATCGTTTTTCACAAAACGACTAAACGATAAAAATCTCCTTATCCATAAATGCTATGCTGGTAGTCTTTAATTATCTTCCACTTCTAAATGAAGCTTATTTGTTTGCTCAGCTTCTTCCTCTCCCATCTCACGCATATCGATTTCCTCTTCATTGCTGGAGAGTATCTTGACATCCATCCCAAGACTTTGAAGCTCTTTGATGAGTACTTTAAAGGACTCAGGAACACCTGGCTCTGGTACATTATCGCCTTTTACAATCGCTTCATATGTCTTTACACGCCCAACGGTATCATCTGATTTAACTGTTAAGATTTCTTGAAGTGTATAGGCAGCACCATAAGCTTCCAATGCCCAAACCTCCATCTCACCAAAACGCTGTCCGCCGAACTGTGCTTTCCCGCCAAGCGGCTGCTGCGTTACAAGAGAGTATGGTCCGGTTGAACGGGCATGCAACTTATCGTCAACCATGTGCGCAAGCTTAATCATATACATAACACCTACAGATACACGGTTGTCAAAAGCCTCTCCGGTGCGGCCATCATAAAGAATGGTTTTCGCATCTCGTGGCATGCCGGCTTCTTCAAGGGTTTCCCAGACATCTTCCTCAGTTGCTCCATCAAAGACCGGACTTGCTATGTGCAGTCCAAGCTGTCTGGCAGCCATTCCTAAATGCAGCTCAAACACCTGTCCGATGTTCATACGTGATGGTACCCCTAATGGGTTCAGCATGATGTCGATTGGTGTACCGTCTGGTAAGAACGGCATATCCTCTTCCGGTAAAATCTTGGAGATAACCCCTTTGTTACCGTGACGGCCTGCCATTTTATCTCCTTCGTTAATTTTACGTTTTTGAACGATATATACACGAACAAGTTGATTCACACCCGGCGGCAGTTCATCCCCATCTTCACGGTTAAAGATTTTTACATCTAAGACAATTCCACCGCCGCCATGAGGAACACGTAAGGATGTATCTCTTACTTCACGAGCTTTCTCACCAAAAATCGCATGTAATAAGCGCTCTTCTGCGGAAAGTTCCGTCATTCCTTTCGGTGTTACTTTTCCTACAAGAATGTCACTGTCCGTTACCTCTGCACCGACACGGATAATTCCATGTTCATCTAGGTTTTTCAGTGCGCCTTCCCCAACATTGGGAATATCTCTTGTGACTTCTTCTGGTCCAAGCTTGGTATCACGAGATTCTGATTCAAATTCTTCAATATGAATGGAAGTAAAAACATCATCTTTTACAAGGCGTTCACTCATAATAATCGCATCCTCGTAGTTATACCCTTCCCAGGTCATAAAGGCTACAAGAACATTTTGACCCAAAGCTAATTCTCCGCCTTCCATCGAAGGGCCATCCGCAAGAACCTCTCCTTTTGTTACACGATCTCCTTCTGCAACAATCGGGCGCTGGTTATAGCAGGT
Source organism: Oceanobacillus jeddahensis (assembly GCF_000750635.1). Lineage (GTDB taxonomy): Bacteria > Bacillota > Bacilli > Bacillales > Amphibacillaceae > Oceanobacillus > Oceanobacillus jeddahense. The sequence goes on along the minus strand of NZ_CCDM010000006.1, from coordinate 108,419 downwards.
TCCCTGGTTGGAACGCTTATACTTCTGTAATCCGTAACGATCTGTGTCTCCTTTAACTTCTTTGCCCTCCACATTGGAAATACGACGTACAATGACGGTTTTCGCATCCACGCGTTCTACCACTCCGTCATGACGACAGATAACAGCAGCCCCAGAGTCTTTCCCATTCACATATTCCATACCTGTTCCAACAATCGGCGCTTTGGGATTCATCAAAGGGACGGCTTGTCTTTGCATATTCGCACCCATCAATGCACGGTTAGAATCGTCATTTTCCAGAAATGGAATACATGCAGTCGCTGCTGAAACAACTTGTTTAGGAGAAACGTCCATATAATCGATCTGCTCTCGTGCAACAATCGTGTTTCCCCCTCCAAATCGGGCAATGACTTCATCGTTTTGGAAGGTTTTCTCTTCCGTTAAGGGTGCGTTCGCCTGTGCAATCACATAATTATCTTCTTCATCAGCAGTCAGATAATCAATGTGTTCAGTTACCTTGCCGGTTTCATGATCAATTCTGCGATAGGGTGTTTCAATAAATCCAAATTTATTGACTATCGCATAACTGGAAAGCGAGTTGATCAAACCGATATTTGGTCCCTCGGGAGTCTCGATTGGACACATACGCCCATAGTGGGAGTAGTGAACATCACGAACTTCAAACCCTGCACGCTCACGAGTTAATCCACCAGGTCCAAGTGCAGAAAGACGGCGTTTATTTGTCAGTTCTGCCAGCGGATTCGTCTGGTCCATAAACGTAGACAGCTGTGAGCTTCCGAAGAACTCCTTGACGGAAGCAATCACAGGACGAATATTGATTAATTGCTGTGGTATTACGCTGGAAGTATCCTGTATAGACATTCTCTCACGCACAACACGCTCCATACGGGACAACCCTATACGGAACTGGTTTTGCAATAATTCTCCAACAGAACGGATTCTGCGGTTTCCAAGATGGTCAATATCATCTGTGTTCCCTACTTGATGAAGCAGATTAAAGAAATAACTGATAGAAGCTAAAATATCAGCTGGTGTGATATTTTTAATTTCTTTTGCTACTTCCCCGTTACCAATAACAGTTAATTCACGCTCTCCATCTGGATCAGTCGGATCAAGAATTTTTACAGATTGTACGGTGATTTCCTCTTCTAAAACCCCGTTATGTGGTGTCATTGTTTTATCTCCAAAGCGGTTTTCTTTACGCTCAAGATAAGGAAGAATTTTATTTAATAATTTTCGTTCCATCCGGTCGCCTTTATTCGCAAGCACTTCTCCGGTTTCCGAATCTACAACTGGCTCTGCAAGTACTTGGTTGAATAAACGATTTTTTATATGGAGCTTTTTATTCATTTTATAACGGCCCACACGTGCTAAATCATAGCGTTTTGGGTCAAAGAAGCGAGATACTAACAGACTCTTCGCATTATCTACTGTCGGCGGTTCACCAGGACGCAGGCGCTCATAGATTTCTAAAAGAGCCTTCTCTGCATTCTCTGTATTGTCTTTTTCTAATGTGTTTCGTAAATATTCATTCTCGCCCAACAAATCAACAATCTCTTGATCTGTTCTAAATCCTAAAGCTCTTAATAGAACCGTGATTGGTAATTTACGAGTACGGTCAATACGGACATAAACAACATTTTTTGCATCCGTTTCAAACTCTAACCATGCTCCACGGTTTGGAATGACCGTTGTTGTAATACCGCGTTTCCCATTTTTATCAATTTTTTCATTGTAATAAACACTTGGTGAACGCACAAGCTGTGATACAATAACGCGCTCCGCTCCATTGATAATAAATGTACCCGTATCTGTCATTAACGGGAAGTCACCCATAAATACTTCCTGTTCCTTTACTTCTCCGGTTTCATTATTGATTAAACGAACCTTCACGCGGAGGGGAGCATTGTATGTCACGTCTCTTTCTTTTGCTTCGTCTACAGGATATTTCGGATCACCTAGACTATAATCCACAAACTCAAGTGATAGATTTCCCGTAAAGTTTTCAATCGGAGAGATGTCCTGAAACATCTCTCTCAAACCTTCTTGTAAGAACCATTCATAAGATGCGGTTTGGATCTCGATTAAGTTAGGTAATTCTAACACTTCGTTAATACGTGCATAGCTCCTGCGTTGGCGGTGCCGTCCATACTGAACTAGTTGACCTGTCAACTGCTTCACCCCTTAAATCAAATATTTTTACAGATATCCCTGTTCCATGTACCCAAATTGGCTGCCCGCCTTTTAAATACGTTTAGTTGCCTTTTTCACCCCAACTACTGCCAGTAGACCGTATCCATGTGCAATCACTGCTCCATAAGTCATCAGTCTGCCAATCTTGGTGATCCATCCTTTGATGATTCAAAAAATGGTGTCCAGCTCGGAGCTGTAAAAGAAGTGATGAATATTTCTCTCCTCTCCTTTTTATTCATTCAGCACTAAACTAACTCATTCACCTGTTTAGCTGACTATTCCTATTTCTGCAATATCCTTTCCTTTGTACTAACGTACTAAACCCTCAAAAAAAACTTTTTAAAAAGTGTTGACTAAACAAGATCAGCTGTTATATAATTAAAATAGGATATCTATGCATAACCCCCCTTTTTCAAAGTGCATCTATACAAATCTACCATATTTCTTAATTACAATCAACGCATTTATACAATCTTATTGTATAATTTTTTTATTTGAACTATAGAAACGCAGCTAATTTTTTGCCATTTGTTCATGTTCTTCTGTTCCGGGTACCATGACAAACTCGGCAATTTCGATTGAGTACGTCGCCATGCGTTCCAACACATGTTCTTTTATTAATGTCCATGTCTTGCCCCCTGTTACATAATGATTGATCAACACCAAACGTCTCTTTTACATGATCCACCCGCTTATTCATTATGAGTATTAAATCACTTGCTTCCTCTACAGGTAATTTGACACCTTCTGTACGTTGCTTTGGTAACTGATGCAATTCAGCTAACACTTTTGCTAGAGATTCATGAAATTGTTCAGGGACTTCTTTCTTATTATCTCCCTCCAAACATAATCTCTGGATTTCTGTCTTTAACTTTCCACAGGTACCCCGTTAAGTGCTTTGTAAGCAATCAAGTCCTTTTCATATATTTGCCAATTAGGTATCTCAAAGGATACAAACTCACGAATTAATGACGCAGAGCCGATAATTTGAGATTCATATTCTCATCTTATTGGCTCTTTCTGTTATGTATAGATTTTATGATTTGTCTGTAATACTTCCATAAGTGCTAACTATTTATCAGTGAAGCTATCCATGAGTTTTTCTACCTGTAGACGTCTGGTTCTTTTTTCCAGATCATTAGTGGGCAAGGAAAACTCGTCAACAGACACTTCAAGCAATGATACAAGGTCATAAAGCACCTGAATGAATGTTGCCCAAAGATGACATCCACACCAATAAGGCCAGCGGCAACTCCAATTTAAGGGTGGTTATATTTTTGACTGGTAATCAACATTGAAATTTAACATACCTTTTTAAATAATGTATTGACTCTTACGTTGACGTAAGGATGTATAGTAATTACGACAAATAGTGTGGAGGTTCACGATGTACAGTATTGGAGAAGTAGCAAAAGAAATGAACATAACCGTTCGGACACTCAGATATTACGATGAGATCAATCTGTTGAAACCCTCTTATACCGCAGAATCGGGTTACCGTTTCTACTCAAACGAAAATATCATTACATTACAGCGGATTATTGCCCTGAAGGAACTTGGCTTTCCATTAAACGAAATTAAAACCATTCTGGATCAAAAAAATTGGGAAAACGTTTTTGAAGAACAGTTGGCGCTCATCGCGAAGGAAAAAGAAAGGCTCCGTGATTTAGAAAAGACGATGCGAATGTCTTATCATTTATCTCAGATTGAGCAGGAGCTAAGCTGGAGAAATATTTTTCAATTTGTCAGACAGACGGAAGAAGAACGCTACAACAATCATTTATTTTTGGAACAGTATTTTGATGAACGCGAGCTGAACATCTTGAAAAACCCTGGTTTGGATTTGGGTGAAAGAGAGTCCAAAGAGTTGGTTGCGTTGTTGAAGACTGCCAAGGAGCAAAAGAACGAAGAGCCTGAATCACCCGAGTCACAGGATTTGGCTAATAAACTCGTATATTTTCTTGAAAATACTTTTTATGGTGATTCCGCACTTATTGAAAAGTATTGGTTGCTTCAAAAGCAACCGCCAAAGGAAGGAAATTTGTTCATGTTGGATGATGATGTTATTCAATACATTGAAAGTATCATGGATCATTATGAAGCAAAATGGGGGGAAATCGGAAAGGGTCGAGCGGATCATCGGGAATGAATGGAACGAAATGAGACATTTTAAGAGGTATTGCAGAGCAGTTTTAAAGCAAGGAGGAACGAATAATGAAGAAAAGAATTTACTTTTTGGATCATCTTCGAATTTTTACGATTACGATGGTCATTGTTTATCATGTGACACTTCTTTACACTAACGCGTTTGAATATGTCCAAAATCCAGTACGACCCACTATTTATGACTATGACGTTTCTGATAAGTGGACCTATGCTAAATTCGATCATGTTTTTTATTGCGGGATATTTTGTTATAGGTTCGTATAAGAAAAAGGGAAGTTCGCAGTTTGCAAAAGATAGACTTATTAAGTTGGGGATTCCCTATCTTTTTGGACTTGTCATTTTAGCTCCGCTGGCACAGTATATTGCGAACCGGTCTTGGGGAAGTAATGCTGGTTTGATAGAATTTTGGTTTACAGACTTCTTTCATCCGGAAAACATTGATCTGCATCATTTGTGGTTTATTGGTATTTTGTTGCTATTCTCTCTTATCTCCATACCGATTATTTACAGGTTACAGTATTGGAATGTTCAAGCGGTGGGTTCTGACCACCACGTACCAAGTCGGGTATACATACTGTTTCTGGCCCTCACATTTGTCTTGTACTATGGTATGGGGTTCTTCTATGAGCCTCAAGTGTTTATCAGCTTTTATATTCTTTACTTTTCTCCAGTGATGCTCCCTGTCTATGCAGCGTATTTTGCATTGGGGATATATGCTTCCATGAAGATGTGGTTTACGGATGAGCATACGGTTCGGATTTTTCCTTGGGTCATTGCCTATGCAGCCAACTTCCTTCTTTATGGGGGAACAATGGTGATCAAAGATATCAACCCAATTGAGGGTGCGGGAAATGATCCACTTCTGGCATTTGCCACCAATGGCATGACATTTGCTGGAGTAATGCTGCTGATTGCTTTGTTTAAAAGATTTTTCAACAAACGGTCTGACGGTATGCTGAGATTATCAGCAAATAGCTATAACACATATATCGTGCATTATCTCATTGTCTATGTGGTTGTATATTTAATGAGTGCTATCAATATACCAACCATCGGAAAGTATATCTTTCAGGTTATCCTATGCGTTTTCCTTTCATGGATCATAGCTACATTTTTAAAAGAACGTACGCCTTTGCGATCTTGGATTTAAGAGATTGCTTCGAACGAATTGCTATGTGCACAACGGTTATCAGCGTTCAATGTTTTATCAAATAGTTTCCATTTAGCTGGTAGCTAAATGATTATTTGAATAAATACAAAGTACACAATAAAATGAGGTGAACCTTCAATGTGGGTGATAACTATTTTTCTTGAATCTGATTTTACCATGTATGAATTTTATTCTAAGGATGAAGTGGAAAGTTTTATGAACAAAATACAAGAACCGAACATATTGACAGAAGTTATTGCATGAGCAAAGCTGTATCTATTTAATTATACCTGAATTATTCATAAAAAAATCTAAAAAGTTTGTAATCTCGTATCTGCCAAGTAACTGTGACAGATATAGAATGCATGAAATAAATGGGAGAGAACTCATTTTTGATATAGAAAATAATTCAATTTTCTTTTCATTTAAACCTTTCAATTAGAAGTATGAATAGTTCAGGAATAAACTTATTTTAACCTCGTCCAAAAAATCAGGGCGAGGTTATGTGTGTTTGAGGTTTTAAAATTAAACCATTAAATAAATTTATTGTCATTTTTTAAATAACTATTGACTCTTACGGCAACGTGAGGATGTATAGTAATCATGACAAATAGTGGGGAGGTTTTCAAATGAATGAGTCAGAAGAGAAAATCAGCTTGAGGAAAAGGGAGGAAAGTTTCTATATGGCAAACGACGGGCAAAATCATATTGCTACCCCGACTTCTACTACGAAACGTATTGGGGAACTGGATTTAATCCGAGGAATGGCTCTGCTGGGGATATTGATCGCCAACATGCAAATATTCTCATATCCTTACCTGTATACCAGCATAATCGAAACAGGCTGGTGGCAAAATGCTTGGGATCAGACCGCTTTGTGGTTTATTTATCTGTTTGTTGAACAAAAGTTTTTTACCATATTTTCATTCTTATTTGGTCTGGGATTTATGATTTTTCTCCAACGGGCAAAGCATAAAACGGATCGTCCTATTCGATTGTATGTCAGACGGTTACTATTTTTATTTGTACTCGGACTTATTCATACCTATCTCATTTGGTCTGGTGATATTTTGTTACCTTATGCCTTGCTCGGCTTCCTGTTAATTTTTTTCTATCACAAATCGGCCAAAACAATGCTTACCTGGGCAGTCGGACTGCTTATGGCCTCCTGTCTGTTCATGATTATACAAACCTTTTTATTTGATAACTTTATGGCTGCCCGGGCACCTTCCGTTTTAGTCATAGAGAATTTGATTCAAGATTCTGTACATGCTTACAGTCAAGGAACCTATGTGGACATGTTGATACAACGTCTACTCGATTCAGACTTCGGCATGGAATTTAACATATTTATGATGCCCATGATTCTGGCTATGTTTTTGTTCGGTGCATACGCGGGGAAAAAGGAATTATTCAGAAACCTGAACCAACATCGTACCGGCATAAAAAAAGTGTGGCGATGGAGCTTCATCATTGGCACTGTTTTTTTAATTGTTCAAGTTGTTCTGCGGACGCAGGTAGATGCGCAGAACTCAGGCTATAATATGGCACACATCATTGGTGTGCTGATCAGTGCACCGGCTCTATGTTTTTTCTATATCACTTCAGTCCTGTTGCTTTTGCAAAGAGAAATATGGCAGCGGATACTGCGTCCTTTAAAAGCTGTAGGGCGTATGGCACTGACAAACTATTTATTACAAACAGTCGTTTGCACACTAATTTTTTATAGTTACGGTTTTGGTATGTATGGGAAGTTAGGTCCCGTCCTTGGAGTCGTTCTGGCCTTCATCATTTTTGGTATACAAATCATCGCCAGCAACCTATGGTTAAAATATTTTAAATTCGGTCCTATGGAATGGATTTGGCGCTCATTTACGTATAAGGGTGTTTTTGCAAAAACACTCGAAAAAGAGGATTAAAAAACTAGCCGGTGGGCAGTGATATATGGGTCGCTCTTTTTCCTACTTGTTATCAGGTTAATCCTTGTTTTGTACGAGCTTCTTTTGTTGCCAGTCCAAACTCACTAAAATCATATTTATCTTCTTTTTTACGCATCATAAACTACCTTTATACATTTTATTGCTCCTGTTAGAACAGAAATAGGTATAACAAAGCGTATTATGTGGTTAAGGAATTCCTATTACGTGTTTCATACAACAAAAAGTACTGTCAGACGGAAATAAAAAAAACCGTTATCTGGCAGTACCCTTTTTCATGCGTTAAAGTACACCCCCTTTCCCAGACGACGATTTAATAACCGCCGTCTATATTTTTGTACAGAATCTATAGATAATGGTGTACTAATCTTTATCTTTTACTGAGTTGACGGCTTCTAGGAGGTAGTCGTCATGCAATATATTGTTGTTCAGCAATATTTTCTTTTTGAAATCTTATCAAAAAAAAAGTTTGTTCACCTACCATTGGATAAAAATACTCTTCAATGTGGTTTTTTAAGACATATAGAACAAATCAGCAAAACACATAGACAGATTGAGCCATCTGCTTATGTGTTTTTTTGTTTGCTGAAAACATTTTTAAAAATTTCTTCATTAAAAATGCAACAAACAGCCCTTTCGTGTTGGGACTTAGTACAAAGGGAGACAAAAGAGCTACGCTCACTTCCTTCCATAACACGAAAGGGGGTGAGAAAAATGAAGCCATCTTCTTTTCAAACAACCATAGAAAACCAGTTTGATTATATCTGTAAGCGTGCGATGGAAGATGAACGCAAAAATTATTTCAAATACCTATCAAGAATTTCAAAACAAGAAATTTCCTTTTCTGATATAGGAGATTATCTTGTGAATCAGTTTTCTACCGTCGATCACTATGCCACCGATTTGCAAATGTTCACATTGTACGGTTCTAGAATTGGTGTGAAAAGTAATTTATTAGGTGAAGCACTACGGAATCTATCAGTAAAAAAGCGTAACATCATTTTGCTGTATTACTTTATGGAAATGAGCGATACGGAAATTGCAGAGTTATTAAAATTAAGTCGTTCGACAGTCTATCGTCACCGAACCAGTGGACTAGCCTTGATTAAAAAATTTATAAAGGAGCATGCAGAATGAAAACAACCTATCCTCCGGTTCCCTTTTCTCTTATTGTACAGGCTGCGGACGGTGATACAGAAGCAATTAACTACATTATAAAACACTACAGAGGTTATATCACAAAACGCTCCCTCCGCCCTATGAAAGATGAATATGGGAATCAACACATGATCGTGGATGAAGTTTTGCGAGATCGAATGCAAACACGACTAGTCACTAAAATTTTGTCTTTTGAAATCAAATAATCTCGTTACCAGCATTGGAAGCGTGTTGGGGCGTTACACGCTTACTGATTAGAAGTTTATCATTCTACCCAAGCATACTGTTTCCAGTATATTTCGATAGGCTGATAAGCCAATGTTCTTTGAAAATTAAATAACAAAAAATCAGATACATTCAACTGATGGTTAGCTACCTGACAAGTACGCCAAGACTTCCCAAAAAGGAACGAGCGATACATACATTGTCTCATGTAATCGTGGTGGATTACTGGCGATAACCCATCAGTTCGGATAATGATACTCCCCTATCGTCATAGTTCGAGCGTTTAAAGCGTCGCAAGCAATGAATAGGGCTAGAAGAAATATTTGCAGGAGTGAAATTCTCGTGGAGCTGTAACCAGCAGCCATCTGATTTTTCAAGTTCTCTCTATCAAAAAATATTAAAACTTTCGTTATTCTATTCCTCCTCTCATTCACATCACTATTAAGGATAGATTTTTTGATAGAAATCTTTTCATCAATGGTCATTAATTATTCGTCATGGTTCTCGTTAAAATGTTTCCCTGCAAGACCATATAACATCATAGTATATAATTCTTTTAACAATGCCGTATTTTTATTACTTAATAGTTCGGGATGATGAGCCATATCACGATAAGTTTGAAGATAAATCATAACTGCTTCATTAGAAAATTTTTCATGGATATAATTTTCTTCTCTCCCTTTTTCGATGAATTTTAAGATTGCATTTGGAAATCTATTATTATAGAAATCATCAATAAAACTTTTTATCTCGGGATCGGGATTTGTACTTATTAATTTATTTAATACATCTAGGTCTATTTTGTCTTCTAATTCATTCCTAGTAAAAATGATTTGTTCCATTAATTTTGGGAAAGACAGATCACTTTCCAATGCTCTTTTCAACGTATCCCACTTCTTCTCAATGAAATATATAATGGTGTTCTTCACCAATTCTTCTTTCGGTCCAAAATAATTATAGATAGTCGCTGGAGCTACACCAGCTTTTTTGGCAATATCTGCCATACTGATTTTATCAGTATCATATAAGGAAAAAAGCTCTAAAGTAGCAAACCTTATTCTGTCTTTTTTCATTTCTGTACGGCGTTCATAACCATTCATCTGTTATCACCTCAAAAATAGAATAATAAACATTTTAAATAAAGTCAACAAAAATTATCTAAAACATTCAAAAAATCTTGACACCTTTTTTCGTTTTATATAATATAGTCAATATATTGTTATTTTATTTAAAACATATAAAAAAAGAGGTGCGAATGATGACTGCGATTTACATTAATCAATTAAAAAAATCTTTTGGTGAAACTCAGGCATTACGAAATGTCAATTTAACAGTAAAAAAAGGAGAAGTACATGGATTTATTGGACCTAATGGTGCTGGGAAATCAACTACAATCCGAATTTTACTCGGAATTATCCGTAAGACAACTGGAAAAATAACGTTACTTGGTGGAGATCCATGGAAAGACGCGGTAGCATTGCATAGACGCATGGCTTATGTTCCTGGTGATGTTAATCTATGGCCAAATCTGTCAGGTGGAGAAGTGATTGATTTACTAGGACGATTACATGGTGGAATTAATTCGGAGCGTAAACATGCCCTTTTAGAACGATTTCAACTCGATCCAACAAAGAAAAGCCGAACATATTCCAAAGGGAATCGCCAAAAGGTAGCTTTAGTTGCAGCATTTTCTACGAATGCAGATTTATTACTTTTGGATGAACCTACATCAGGACTCGACCCGTTAATGGAATCTGTATTCCAAGAGTGTGTAAAAGAAGTAAAGAAGCAAGGTAAAACAGTTTTACTGTCAAGTCATATTCTTGCTGAAGTTGAAGCACTTTGCGACAAGGTAAGTATCATTAGAAAAGGAGAAATTGTAGAATCAGGAACACTTGAGGATTTGCGTCACCTTACTCGAACTACAGTTACTGTAGAAACGGCAACCCCTTCACAAAATATCCATCATTTATCAGGTATTCATGATATTTCACAAGAGGATGGTAAATGGCGTTTTTCTGTAGATTCAGACGCTATGGATAGTGTTATACAGGAGCTTTCACCACTTGGAATCAAATTTTTGACTGCCGAACCGCCAAGTTTAGAAGAATTATTCATGCGTCATTACGGTGATGATATCAGTGAAAATGGAGGTGTTAAAAAGTGAGACGAGATGACTTTGCAGGTACAGGAACATTATTCCGCTTGTTCTTAAAACGAGATCGGTTTTTATTTTGTATTTGGATTCTTGCAACTTTTTTATTAGCTGTAGCTACTGCAGGGACATTTGGATCTATGGATTTAGATTCAGCCATAGCAGATTTGGTTACTGATCCTGTCATTTCTGCTATGCAAGGACCTTTAATGTCACATGATCTTGCAGGTGTCGTCATTTGGCGTATGATGGGGCTTAATGTCCTTATACTGGGGATTGCAAGTATATTTACTGTTGTTCGACATACTCGTAACGATGAAGAAGCTGGCAGAAGTGAATTGATTCGAGCTTATGTTACTGGTCGTTATGCTACTCTTACCGCTGCTCTCTTAGTAGCTTTAGTTATTAATATTATAGCTGGATTTATGCAAACCCTCCTGCTTATTGGAATAGGTGCTGGGGTTGGCGGGGCAGTATTGTTTTGTTTGACTGTATCTGCTGGTGGATTCTTTTTTGCAGCGATAGGCTCCTTAGGGGCACAGTTAAGGGAGAACACAGGAGGGGCTATAGGTATTTCACTAATTGCCGTAGGTTTAGGATTCATGTTAATGATTATAAATAATGGAAATGGCGGAGATACCTTTTTGAAATGGATAACTCCTATGGCTTGGCACCGTTTAACTCGCCCTTTAGATGATGATTACGGTTGGTTTATCCTATTGTTTATTATTTTCACATTGATACCAATGATAGCAGCTTTTATTTTATCGAAAAAAAGAGATCTAGGAGCTGGTTTAATACCACCAAAATTAGGGTTGGCGGAGGCTGATCCGAAATTCAAAAGCCCGTTGGCACTTGCATGGCGATTACACAAAGGTTCTTTTCTAACATGGCTTATTGGAATTACGATATTTGGTTCAGGAATCGGAGCTATCGCTTTGAACATTGGAGAAAATGAAGAATTCGGTAATCTACTAAATAATCTCGGAGGAATGAATTGGACAGAACAGATAGGAAATAGAGATGCTTTCTTAGCGATTGTTATCTATATTATTGCTTTGGTCGTTGGTCTATATGCCATAACTTCTTTATTAAAAGCTTACAAAGAAGAAATTGAAAATCGTGGAGAACTTATTTTGTCTAAACCAATCAGCAAACTAAAATGGCTAAATAGTCATCTTATTATTACTTTTTTTACATCTGGTTTATTAATGATTGCTATGGGGTTGGGAAGTGGTCTGATTTATGGTCTAAGTGTAGGAGATTTCGGAAATACTTTTATAAAAGTTTTTAGTATGAGTGTATCTAAAATTCCTGCTGTATGGTTTATGGCTGGAATTACAGTATTCATTTACGGTTTCATGCCGAAGGTTAGCACTGCATTGAGTTGGGCAGCTTGGGCTCTATTTGCAGCACTTGAACTGTTATGGGAAGGCGGAGTAATAAACTGGAAAGTTATGCGATTCTCACCTTTCTCTTATGCTCATTATATTATTCCAGTTTTTGAACTATCATGGGTTCAATTAGTGGGGTTAATGATTATTACTATTTTACTCACCATTATTGGAATTACTGGATTTAGAAGAAGAGATATACTGTCAAAAGCATAATTCGATTATCAAAAAGAGAGAAATTTGTATTAATATGAGTTGTTTCATTCATCTTAATTAAAAAATTATCAGATTTTGGAAAGGAGCATGGAAGACTAAAACTCAATACCAATTAAATAAGCTATATTAAAAATAATAGATTTATCTCAGCCCGATAACCTAATTGTTATTCGGGTTTTTTCCTGTTTATTTAAGAACTTTCAATCATTTTTGGCAAAATGTTCACTCCTATTTGTAGTAATAGCGAAGGAGGAAGAGGAAACAATGCTATCACTGCTTTTATACAAACGGAAGGGGCTAATAAATATGAAGTTAACTTCCTACGAGGAACATAAAAAGCATGCATTTGATAGTTATTGTAAGAAAACGTTAAAAAATGAAACTATTAACATTCAAAGACAATTAAAACGTCAACGTGAAGTAGAAATATCTTTTTCAAGTTTATCAGAATACGAATTAAAAAAATTTCTCGTTAGGGATGATTATTTATTGGATGATCATCACTTTCAAGTTTTGGGATATGACATCACCTTAAAAAACGAAGCATTAATTAGTGCTCTTTATCGCTTGTCTAATGAAAAACGAGAAATTATTTTATTGTCCTATTTCATGAGCATGACCGATAAGGAAATAGGAATAGCATTAAGCCTTGCCCGTAGCACTGTTCAATATCGAAGAACTTCTGCTTTGGAGGAATTAAAAGAGAGATTGGAGGGGAATAATTATGAATCAATATCAATCGACATTTCCTCATTTAATAAATGAATTGTTACCTTTCTCTGTGATTGTCTCTGCTTCAAAGGGCAATGTGGAAGCTATTAACGTGGTGCTTAAACATTATGAACCCTATATGAATAAATTGTCGTTACGTCTAGTGTATAACGAATTTGGCACTTCTCACATGGTTGTAGATGATTATACTCGTCGACGCTTAGAAACAAAACTCATTACAGCCATATTAGGATTCAAACTGACTTAAAAGTTTTGTTATTAAGCATTTACCCTCTTTCTTCTTACTATTATAGATTTTAAGGTTCATAAGGATATCTCATAAGTTTTGATTTTCGCATGATCTAAAACGTTCTTTGACAAACAAGCATGGAATAAAACACCATGTCTTATAATTGAAAAAATCAGATACTTTCTGCTGATGATGAGCCAACTGATTCTTACGCCATGACTTTCTATGGGATCATGGAAACGAGCGATAACTAAGCAATCTTAGGTAATCGTGGTGGATTACTGGCGATGACCCATCAGTTTGGATAATGATACTCCCCTATCGTCATAGTTCGAGCGTTTAAAGCGTCGCAAGCAATGAATAGGGCTGGAAGAAATACTTGCAGGAGTAAAATTCTCGTGGAGCTGTAACCAGCAGCCATCTGATTTTCAAGTTCTCTCTATCAAAAAATATTAAAAAGGATGATATAATAAATATATATTGTATTGGCTCGACCGGGAAAGGAGTAATATGATAATTACTATAACCCGCAAAAACTTAATAGCTTTAGGTTATGGTCCTTCCTTCTCTCGTGACATTATCCGTCAGGCTAAATGTCTAATGGTGCAGAAGGGATACAGCTTTTATAACACGAAAAAACTGGGTCGAGTACCTGTGGAAGCTGTAGAGGAAATATTGGGAATAACACTTAATCAAGAAGGTTTATTAAAATCATGTGGTTCCAGTGAGGCTGCTTTAATCAAGGAAAGGAATTCAAATGATTAAAGTAAAGAAAAAAGCTAATGGAACGTATGAATTTAGGGTAAGTTTAGGAACAGATCCAGTTACAGGAAAAAGAATTCAAAAAAGAATGAGCGGGTTTAAAACCAAAGCTGAAGCGGAATCTGCTTATGCTAAACTTATTTTAGACAATAGTGAAGGTGCTTATAACCCGAACAGTAGCATGACCTTTGAAAAGTTTACCGAGGAATTTTTTGTACCTTGGTATAAGAATCAAGTGAAAGAAAGCACTTTTGAAAATAGGCAGCATACAATCGATAAACACTTCGCCTATTTTTACAAAGTTAGTCTTTCGGACATCACACCATTATTACTTCAACAATGGCAATTAAAGGCTACTGAAAAATATTCTAGTCAATACGTTCGAGGCATACAAGGTTTATTATCCTTAGCTTTTGATAGAGCGATTATTTTAGGCTTGATGAAAGAAAATCCATCAAAAATAATTGGAAATGTCAAAAAGGTTAAAACTAAAATTGATTTTTGGACAAAAGAAGAATTTGAAGCTGTTATATCCAAAATATATCTTGGTGATTACTTTCAACATTTTCAATTTATTATTATCTGGCTTTTATTCATGACAGGTATGCGTATTGGTGAGGCTTCTGCTTTACAATGGGATGATGTAGATTTTGAGGAAGGAACACTAAACATTTCTAAAACACTATATTATAAGAATGCTTCCAATTACCGTTTTACAGAACCTAAAACCAAAGCAAGCATTCGTCTTATTGCTTTAGACTCTGATACACTGCAACTATTACAGAATTGGAAAGAAATTCAGCAGAAACAATGTAAGACCAATTTTATTTTATCGTATAATGGCATTCCAACTCAAAAATACACTGTTTCCTATGCAATTACACGCTTTGCCAAAGCTGCAAATATCCATCGGATTAAAATTCATGGACTTAGGCATTCTCATGCTTCTTTGTTAATTAGTATGGGGGAAAATCCTTTAGTGATTAAAGATAGACTTGGACATGAAGATGTACAAACGACTTTAGGCACTTATGGGCACCTCTATCCAAACAGTAATTTTCAAGTTGCCGATAGATTAAGCAGTTTTATTCAGCTTAAAACAAGCGATGATACACAAATTGAACACTACAGCAGCAACCAATATATGAACACCACTTATCAAAGTGTGCCATAACTGTGCCATGAAAAATATAAAAGCCCTAAAAACCCTGTTTTACCAAGGCTTTTAGGGCACCTGTTACTATTCCCACTCTATGGTAGCCGGCGGCTTAGAAGTAACATCATACACTACTCTATTAATATTATCCACATCATTCACCAAACGAGTAGAAATCTTCTCAAGCACATCCCAAGGAATCCGCGCCCAATCCGAAGTCATTCCATCAATCGAAGTTACCGCACGGATACCAATTGTATGTGCATACGTACGAGCATCTCCCATTACTCCAACACTCTTGATGTTTGGAAGGACAGTGAAGTATTGCCAGATATCGCGGTCAAGACCTGCTTTAGCAATTTCTTCACGCAGAATTGCATCCGATTCACGAACGATTTCTAAATGCTCTTCGGTTACTTCTCCTAAGATACGGATCGCAAGTCCCGGTCCCGGGAATGGCTGGCGCCAAACGATACGATCAGGTATTCCAAGCTGAGAACCTAATTCACGTACCTCATCTTTGAATAACGTATTTAATGGCTCGATTAATTCAAATTGCATATCTTCCGGCAGGCCGCCTACATTATGGTGTGATTTAATGGTTTGAGCTGTGTCTGTACCACTTTCAATCACATCAGTGTAAAGCGTTCCTTGCGCTAAGAAATCAATATCCTTTAATTTTGCTGCTTCATCGTCAAATACATATATGAATTCATTTCCGATGATTTTACGTTTTTGTTCTGGATCGGAAACACCTGCTAATTTGGATAGGAAACGGTCTTTTGCATCGACTTTGATGATGTTCATTTGGAAGTCTTCTGCAAATACTTCCATCACGTCGTCTGCTTCATTTTTACGAAGGAGACCGTGATCAACAAAGATACAAGTTAGTTGGTCGCCGATAGCTTTATGAATTAAAGCTGCCACAACAGAAGAGTCTACCCCACCACTTAATGCACAAAGTACTTTGCGGTCGCCGACAGTTTCTTTAATTTTTTCTGTTTCCATTTCGATAAAGTTGGCAATGGTCCAGTCACCAGTACATTTACATACATCAAATACGAAGCTGTTTAATAAATCATTTCCGTACTCGGAATGACGTACTTCTGGATGGAATTGCACCCCATACATTTGCTTATCAATATCGCTGATAGCAGCAACCGGTGTAGATGGACTTGTTGCATCAACGATGAAAGAAGGCGGTGCAGCTGTAACTTTATCACCATGGCTCATCCACACCGTCTGTTTTGTCGGTGTATCTTTAAATAGAGCGGGGCTTTCATTTAATTCAATTAATGCTTTTCCATATTCGCGGTTTTTGGATGCTTCTACTTTTCCACCAAAATGCAGAGACATCAATTGCATGCCATAGCAAATACCAAGGACAGGAATTCCTAATTCAAAGATTTCCTCATCACAACGGAAGCTATCCTCGCCATAAACGCTGTGTGGTCCGCCGGAAAGAATAATTCCTTTTGGATTCATTTCTTTAATTTCTGTAGCGGTCAGTTTATGTGAATGAAGCTCACTATACACGCCAAATTCACGGATACGGCGTGTGATCAATTGATTATATTGACTGCCAAAATCTAAAACCAGTACTAATTCATTATTCTCCATAACTAGACTCCAATCTGTATCTTTTATAAAAATAGCTTGTAAACGATACGTTCTATTAACCTCTATCCGAAATCCTTTGATGAGGCAGTATTATCCTGCCCTTTTCATTATTAAAAATCCCGGACCTTCCCTTTCTACTTCCTGCAGCTGATGCACAAAAGATCATAGAAAGGCAGAATCCGGGTAGCATAAACGAACCTTCTTCTGCCTTCATAGTCGAATCATTTACGGTGACTCGGTAGAAACTTTCGAACCATATTTTCGAGGATATACGAAAGGCATATTTCAAACGGATTTATCGCGTATGGTGGTGACTTCTGCTTTGCCTACCCGACGTAGGCGGTTTTAGTAGAAGCTTCTTCTCATACTGCTTATCATTTGGGGAATTTTGGAACATCCTCTTCAAGGAATATTCTTACATCGTTCCCTCCGTAGTATTTCCTTTTTCATTCTACTAATTGATGGACCCCGGGTCAAGCCATTATTTGATTGATTAAATTTTTCCATAATTGAATTATTTCCTCTTTCTCACCTGTTAACCGTTTGCTGTAGATCATTCGCTCGTAAATTCTTGTTAACTTGCTCATTTCTACCGTATAGAGATCCTTGTCTATCCTGCGTGCAAATTCTCTTAGTGTTTCGTCACTGCCTCTCCTGAAACCCTTTTTCTTTGCCAGCTTTAACAGGTAAAGATAAGCTTCCTGGAATACCGTATCGTCAAATTGGCGTTCCAGCTTCCTTTGTAAGAAATAAATACGTATTTCTCTTCTCTTTTTATATAGTACAAACAGGATCAGTACGAGAACAATTGCTATTCCAACAAGAATATAGCCTGCTTGTGAAGACATCCCTGTCTGTTCATCAGATGATGCTGTCTCCTCCTCTTGGTCGTCCGCTTCCTCAGTTCCTTCTTCCTCTTCCGTCTCTTCATCTTGATCTAATTCTGGAGCTTCCAGAGGTTCTTCTTCTTCCATAGGAGAATCGTTTTCATCCACATCCGTATGGAAATCAGCCATATTCGAAAACCCTTGTGTCGGCTCAAATGGTACCCAGCCTACATCGGGAAAATATACTTCTACCCATGAATGGGCATTGCTGTTAGCAACCTGATTCACATGCGTTTCTTCTTCCGCATTCGAATCAATGCGCTCTCCGCTTGTGAATCCTTTCGCCCATCTTGCCGGTATTCCCTCTGAGCGGAGCATGACAACCATTGCTGTAGAGAAGTTGTCACAATAACCAATCTGTGTCTCAAATAAAAATTGATCAACATAGTCCTCTTCTTCTTCCGGTACCGGAATATCTGTTGTCTGATATTCAAAACCATTCGCACTAAAATAACGCTCTACCGCTCTCGCTTTATCATATCTGCTCTCATATCCTTCTGTAACCTCCGCTGCCAGGTCTTCTACTCTTTCCGGAAGGTTTTCAGGAAGCTGTGTGTAACGTGCTTGAATTTCTTCCGAATCCTGTTCAGAACTATCCCGCAGCGTATCAATATCAAAGGATGGATTATCATAAGTTATTTCATAAGCATCGAGGGAACTATCTTCTTCCATAAATGTTATTTCAATCCCCTCAAGACTTTCATCAAGGTAATAATTAGCATCTTCTTCCGTCGTAATAGATGAAACGCCATAAGGATAGACTAATTTGGGCAGCTGATTACTTTCTGTAAAGGTAATCTGTGCATCTAATAGATCTGTCTCGACACTATTCTCAAAGGTTGATAATGTAATTTGCCCATCAGATTGGTCAAGAAGATTCCGCTCCCGGGATGTCTCCCATCCTTTTCCTGTATAGACATCCTTTGTTTCTATCCGCCAATAATGGTCTTCTTCTACGGTAGCTTCGAAAAGGACCGTATTATCTTGCACAAAAGAACCTCCGAGTTGAGAATCGTCTTCCCCATACCCTACTCGACCAGTGCCACTGCCATCACCGCCTAAATTACTTGTAGCTCCTTCTAAAAAAGGTAAAGGATCTGGCCATTGCGGATCAGCTTTTGGAGCTTGATAGCCAATAAAAGTAACAACTGCTACTAATAAAACAAGCGGCAGCAGCCAATATTTTAATCGTTCCTTAACGGAAATAGGAATACGTTTTGCCTCTGTTTCCTTACTCAAACTCGACATCCCAAGAGCAATAAACGAAATAACAAAAATACGTACAATTGCTGTTGAACCCTCATACACCGTAAACGTATCTAAAATTCCAATATATACAAAGGTCAAAAGAATAAATAAAATAATATTTTTCATTCTGACAAACCAATAATAAAGCAGATAGCTCATCAGCCAAATGAGAAAGAGAAATAATAGACTTCTGAAAGTGGTGGTGAGCATATACCACTCGCCAGAAAACATCAGCCCAATATTATACGCTACTTCCTGGAGTACTTCACCTATCCAATTAAGGTCTAAAAAGCTTGTCTCCGAGTAAAGCATGTGAATGATAACCAATAAGCCGAAGCCTTTTAAAGGGAAGCTGATCAGCCAATGTAACTGAAAATAGGAAATAAAAAAGCAATACAACGCAAATAAAACAAAAATACCGATGCTTGTTTCCGAAATATCGCCGAGCGGATAGAGCCATTCCAAGAAAAGACAAAATCCCGCAATGTACAGTAGAAGCGTATGCAGCGTTTTCACTTGTTTTTGGCTCTTTATCATTTAAAAATCACCTCAACAGGGTCCATTGCAAGCTGCTCTAAACTCAATTCCTGTACAGCTATACCTGAAAATCGTAATGGTTCAAGTATTTCTGTTTCCTCTTTAGAGAGAACTTTTTCGGGATGGATATAAATAATCGAAAAATGCTTCATACGCTGCTTTGCTTCTTGAATAGCTTGGATTAAGTGGGAATCTATGGATGTTACCATAAGAAAAATAATATCCGCTTTATTTAAATGAGCCATTTCTTCTCGGAATCGTATCGAAAAAGAACCCTTTTTTTCTGGACTTGCTGTTAAAAGATAATTCTTCATTTGCTCCATTTGGTGTTCACTATGTCCTAATTCAAAGAAATGTGCCTGTTCATCAATAGAAAGAAAGCTGGTCTGATAGTCTTTCCTTGCTAGCTTCTGCATAAGAGACAAACTCATTTCGATCGAAGCTTCATAGAGGAGCTGATTTTCTTTATTCTGTATAAAATTATCATGAACCAGCAAAATATCCATGCTTTTTTCCCGATCAAATTCCTTTGTCATTATCGTTTGTTTTCGTGCTGTCTGTTTCCAGTCAATCCAAGTGAAACGGTCCCCCGGAGCATACTCTCTGACTCCTGAAGCAATCGTTGTATTCATTTGCTGGAATTGATTAGATACAACGCCGCCCTGCTCATAACTTGCCATATCACTTGCTAAACGAACCTCGTGCTCATATGGATAGACAACAAACTTATTTGCCACTTGAAAATCACGGCTTTTTTTTATAAAGCCAAATATTTCTCCTGTTTGAATCGTTACTTTTTCCAGTGCATGCTCTCCACGCGGCAGGGATTGCACAGAATAACTAAATGTGAGATGTCTGCGGAATAAAGGAAATAACATGCGTATCAGCTTGCGGGAAACCGTCATTTTTTCTGAAGTTTGTGAAGAAAGGTATTTTGTTTTCTTCGTATCTTCCTTCATGAGGGACGGGGGAAATTTCTCTTCAAACGTACAATATAATAAAGGAAATGGAAGATTCCGTTTAATATGCACTTTCACTAATATCTCATCACCAGCTTGACGGACCGGGTTCTCAATTTCCCGGTAAACCTGCCATGTACGCAGCGGATAACTAGCAAAGAGAAGCTGGTATATTCCAATTGGCAGGTAACCATAAAATAAAAACCAGCTTACAAATCCTCCCTGAAACATAGCATAGCAGAAAAGAATGATGATTAGTGCCAAAACACCTGCGCTGCGAAAGATAATACGGAGATTCTCCTTCATTCTGCGAAACCTTTCTTAATCGGAATATGAGCAGACTGAATAATAGAATCAATGACTTCTTCACTTGACCTGCCTTGATAACGTGCTTCTGCTTTTAATATGACTCGATGAGCTAAAACGAATGGTGCCAGATATTTCACATCATCCGGGATAACATAATCTCTTTCCTCAATATATGCATAAGCTTTTGAAGCTTCCATTAAAGCCAGTGTCCCTCGTGGACTTACGCCTAAATAAATCGAACTGTGTGATCTTGTACGGGTAACAATATTCAAAATATATTGTTGAATTGTTTCATCCATGTATACATTTTTTACTTCTTCTTGTTCCAGAAGCAGCTCCTCTTGCGACATAACTGCTTGAATTTCTTCGATTGGATGATGATTTCTATTTCTTGAAAGCATCTCCAATTCATCTTCATAGGTTGGATAGCCCATACGCAGTTTTAATAGAAAACGATCCAGCTGCGCTTCTGGTAATGGATAAGTTCCTTCATATTCAATTGGATTTTGTGTTGCCATTACAAAGAAAGGACTCTTCAATCGCCTTGTCTTTCCATCCACTGTAACGCTTTTTTCTTCCATCGCCTCTAGTAATGCTGATTGGGTCTTTGGTGACGTACGGTTAATTTCATCTGCTAAAAGAATATTTCCAAAGACGGGGCCTTCGCGAAACTCAAATTCTAGTTCTTTGGGATTAAAAATAGATACACCTGTCACATCAGAAGGAAGTAAGTCTGGTGTAAATTGAATTCGGCTAAAATCACAGTTTACCGATTTTGCTAATGTACGGACCAGCATCGTTTTTCCTACACCAGGAACATCTTCTAATAAGACATGGCCTTCTGTTAATAATGCTACTAAACTAAGCTTTACAATCTCTTCTTTACCAAAAATAACATTATTGATATTATTTAAAACATCTTGAATTTGTGTATTTTCTGCAATCTGCTCCTGCTCCATCATCGCCCTCCTTGTCTGCCAGAACCTTTCTGCCTCTTATGTTACTATATTAGAAACAATATTTAAACGAAATGCGTTCCAAAGTTTTAGTTATCTACTATTATTAACAAATAAGTGACTAGATATTCAGTCACTCTATTTAAATTGGAAACTGTTTTTTTATAAATGGTTGAGTCAAACCATGCCAGTTTTATAAAGCGAAACTTCATTCAGTGGGAGTTTTACGGGCGGTTCTCCGTGATAAAAATCATTTACTGAATCCACTGTTTTTCTTTTAAAGAGCGCTTAACCCTTTCCAGGTCATGGATAACCATCTCATTCCTTCTCCTTTTTCTAATCACACTTCACCTGATAAAGTAAACTTTATGTCAACGGATAACTCGTTTATTTTGCATTTTAAAATATCTGCTATTTAAAAGTGTTCCTTTACTTCTATTAAAAACTATCAATGCAAGCCAAAAACAGCCAAGGTTTTTTCTCCCTAGCTGTTTTTTATCCCTGTTCCAAAATTGTTAATGATGATCATCCCCATAAAGTAAGGGGTTGTTTCGAAACAGGCTTTGGATACACCCTGTCTATTTGTTCCAAATCCTGATCTGTTAATGAAATATCTGCTGCTTTTAGATTATTTAATACATGTTCCGGATTACTGGATTGTGGTATAGCTATCGTTTGATCATTTCGAATCGACCAGGCTAATAAAATTTGAAAAATATCTGCATCGTGTTTATCTGCAATATCCTTTAAAACTTGTTGTTTTGTCAACTCTGCTCCAAAACTGTCTCCCCGGTCGATGGGAGAGTATGCAATAACCGGCATTTCATGCTTTTCCATCATCGGCATTAAATCAAATTCAATTCCTCTGTTCGCTATATTATAGCGCACCTGATTGGCTTTACAATTTTCACCGCCCGGTAAATCGAGTACCTGTTCCAGGTCATCCACATCTAAATTAGAAACTCCCCATGCTTTTATTTTCCCTTCATTTCTAGCTTTCACCAAAGCTTCTACGGTTTCTTCCAAAGGAATATCTTCTTTCCAATGAAGTAAATATAGATCGAGATAATCCGTTCCTAATCTTTTTAAACTATTATCTAAGCTATTGGGTAAATCTTTTTTCGATGCATTGGCAGGAAGAACTTTAGAAAGAAGAAACACATTTTCACGAGAATAAGGTTTGATGGCACTTCCAACTAACGTTTCAGCATTTCCATTCCCGTACATCTCTGCGGTATCAATTAATTGGGCTCCGTAATCAATTCCAGTCCGGATCGCCTCTACTTCCCTGTCGAACGTTTCCGCCTTATCTCCCATGTTCATCGTCCCTAGGCCAATTGGCAATACTTCTCTGCCGGCAATTTTCACCTTTCTCATTGTACTTCACTCCTCTAAGCGGGGACTTTCTATGTCTGTTCCACTATTGGAGAATCTTAAACCTTGGAAAATACCGGATTCCATATTTTTTTCCATCAGCTTGATAAAACCTTTATGTATTATATGTTTCAGCTGCCAGGTATTCGGTAATAGTTTATTAAATCAAATAAAAAACAGTCGAAGCAGTATTATGTGAATCCAGCAAATGTTAAATATCCATTGAACACATATCCATTTCAAAAATATAGGGAGGAAAAGCAAAATGAAACAAAATAAACATGCAAAAATAGGATGGTTGTTAGCCGCATCATCTTTGCTTCTATTTGCTTGTGGAAATGATGAAGCATCCCAATCAGAAAATGATTCCACAGAAGAAACTGCTGAATCTCAGGATGTAGATGAAGGGCAGGCGAATGGACAGGATGAAGAAAATGGTTCCGATGAAGAAATCGAAGAAAATCAAACAGAGTCTGATCAAAATGAGAAAGGGCAACAAGAAACATATGAACTAAGTGAAATCGTTGATATGAGTGAAGAAGAAAAAGAAGCGCATCACCGGGAGCTCGCTGTTCAAGAAGAGCATCTGATGGATGAAGTATTTGAAAACCTGCTGCTTCCTGGTATTCATGAAAATACCGTTTACTATGAAGGAAGGGTCGGTCCGGAAGAGCAGGTTCAATTAGAATTTCCTGATGGTGATAACCCTGCTGACAGTACCACCGTTCAACCTCAGACAGCAGCAGAAGGTTATTTTAGTGTTGATTTAAGTGACTATCCATTTTCATCTGGAGAGGCCATCACTGTCCGCATTACTGGCGGCTACCCTCAGGAACAAACATTTGAAATCCCTGTTCATGAAGCGGAAGATGGCATGGAAGAGGTTCGTGTGGTAGAACGTCCGGAAGCAAGTGATGATTCTGAAATGGAAGTCAGTGAGATCGACACCTTAGAAAGTATTGCTTATCAGTATGGCATTACGGTAGAAGAATTAGAAGTTGGAACGACTTTAAATGTTGATGGCTCAACTGATACAGATTCTGAAGCAGATGAGAGCGCCGAAGCAAATGAAGAAGATAGCAGTGAATCTTATGAAGATTATTCAAATGGAAGGTTCGGATTTTCTGTGGAATATCCATCTACCTTTGAAGCAGACTATATGCCGGCGAATAATGATGGGATTGAAGTGAATGATGATACGGCCACTATTATCGCATCAGGAAGCCACGGCAGTACAACCGGCGAAGATGAGGGTTATATGACTATTAGTGAGGCTGGATCGATAGAACCCTTTTATGAGGGAGCTCTCCTAGAGGCGGAAGAAGAGGGAGATTCTATCAGCTATGAAAGGCTGGAAGACGATTGGTATGCTATTTCTTATTTTGACGGGACGAATAATATCTATAAAAAATCAATTTTGGGCGATGATTATATAGCTAATCTCCATATTGAATATCCTGCAGAGTTGCAAGATGAATATGAAGAAGTCGTCGAACGGGTTTCTGATTCCTTTCAGATCCCTTAGTTTCACCTTGTAAAAAGCAGATGAAAGAGCTTTAATACAACAACGAAAACACGCTGCAATTAAGATGCTGCGTGTTTTCGTTGTATTAAAAAAAGAGTATCCCACTAATTACTTTATTTTATCCTCTACATTCGCAATAAATTTTGCAGGATTTCCTCCCACTATCGTGCCGGGAGCTACATCTTTGGTAACGACTGATCCAGCTGCTACCACGGCATTCTCACCAACCGTTACGCCAGGAAGAATGGTCGCATTAGAAAAAGCTATGAAAAGCAAAACACTTTTCATAGCTTTTATGGAATTAATAATGAATCGGTCCATTTGGTCCGAGTGGAATTCCAAACCACATCCAGATAACTAGCATGATAGTCCAGCCAATTAAGAAGAAGATGGAGTAAGGAATCATGGTAGACACCAGCGTTCCAATTCCCATTTTCTTATCATATTTTTGGGCAAAGGCAATGATAACAGCAAAGTATGTCATTAATGGCGAAATGATATTTGTTGCTGAGTCAGCAATACGATATGCCATCTGTGTAAATTCTGGTGCATAGCCCAGCTGCATCATAATTGGAACAAATACAGGAGCCATCATTGCCCACTTTGCGGATGCACTGCCGATAAAGATATTGATAAATGCAGCAATCAGAATAAATAGAAGGATTAATCCGATTCCACTAAAGTTCACACTGTCTAAAAACTCTGCACCGTAAACTCCAATAACTAATCCCATATTCGTTTCATTAAAGTAAGCAACAAATTGTCCAGCTGTAAAGGCAAGCACGATAAACATCCCCATCGACGCCATCGTATCACTCATTTGTGCTGCGACATCTTTATCACTTTTAATTTCTTTTGTGACTAAACCATAAACCAGTC
The DNA here is from genome assembly GCF_000750635.1 of Oceanobacillus jeddahensis. Taxonomy (GTDB): domain Bacteria; phylum Bacillota; class Bacilli; order Bacillales; family Amphibacillaceae; genus Oceanobacillus; species Oceanobacillus jeddahense. Next base: position 82,652 of record NZ_CCDM010000006.1, on the reverse strand, counting down.
CTGGTATTAAGAATAAAATGGCGATGATCGGTACCAGTGAATCCATAAACGGGGACATGATAATACCGTCCATACCTGATTCCTCTCCGCGTAATGGGGCGTTCTGAGGTATAACTAACAACGCTGTTAAAACAATAGAGATAACAAACGAAACTGCTGTCCAGATCAGGCCTTTTTTCTCCAATGCTGAGATACCTTTTATATCCTCATTAGCTTCTCCTTTATAAGAACCTAAGCGTGGCTCAACAATTTTTTCTGTAACCCAGGCTCCGATAAGCGTAAGCACAAGTACAGAAGCTGCGATAAAGCCCCAGTTCATTGCGATGTTCATCTGCTCTGCATATGCTGGATCAATAATCGCTGCGCCGGCAATCGTCAATTCTCCAAGCATCACATCTGTTCCAGATAAGAACAAGTTCGCACTAAAACCGCCAGAAACTCCGGCAAATGCTGCAGCAAGACCAGCTAACGGGTGACGCCCCAAGGCCGCAAAGATTAACGCTCCCAACGGTGGCAAAACAACATATCCTGCATCGGATGCTACACTAGACATAACCCCAGCGAAAACGATACCTAATGTAATAAAACGGTTAGGAATGGATAGCACAAATCCTCTTAATAACGCACTGATCAGGCCTGTCCTCTCTGCGACACCAATACCGAGCATTGTAACCAGCACAACGCCCAGTGGTGCGAATCCAATAAAGTTATCCGTCATACTCCCGAAAATATATTCAATACCTTCCGCATTTAAAAGGTTTTTAATCTCTACTGTTTCTCCAGCTTCTCCAGGGTTTTCAACACTTATATTGAATGGCTGCAAGGCGGCAGATAACACTAAGACAATCAAAGCTAAAATAGCAAACAAAGTAGCTGGATGGGGCAATTTATTCCCGACTACTTCCACAAAATCTAAAGACCGTTGAAAAAAATTCTTCTTCCCTTTAGACATATTTTCTCTCCTCCTTATATTGAGAAATCGATAATATTCTGACAATAACACAGCATAAGATCGTTTTTCATTATACACAGCTTACACAATTATGAAAACCCTTTCCGAAAAAATAAAAAAAGTTACATTAGAAGTAATTTTAGGAATACTATATTTATTAAAAAGCATGGATCCGTTTCTCCGTGAAAAAATAACGTTAGAAAATCCCTCTTGGTGCGGCTTTCTTCCACACCTTCAAGAGGGATAAAAATATAATTATAATTGAAAATAAGGATTTCCCTGGAGCCCCTTCCATAGATCACTGTGCTCCATTTCGCTGGCAAGCTGCAAGAGTCGATGCTCCTCACCTTTTCCAGTCATGACCTGAACACCAATCGGCAATCCATTATCCGTTACATACATTGGCAAAGAGATTGCCGGCTGGCCGGTTAAATTAGCAAGCTGAGTAAATGGTGTGTACGTTAAGCTGGGCAAAAACATGTCATAGATAATGTCCTGCTTGTTCTTTTCACTTGTCACCCTTTCCTTAAATTCCTGTTCCTTTTGTTCTGTCATCGTCAATTCTCCGACTTTTGGAGCGTGAAAAGCTGTTGCTGGAGAAATATAAAAATCATAGCTCTGATGAAAAATAGACATAACTTCAGCTGCCTGATCCCATGATGCCAGACTTTCCGAATAATCTGCAGCTGATACAGACATTCCAGCTTGATGAAGCAGCCATGACTCTATTTCCATATCTTTTGACGACAAAGAATTTCCAAACGCTTTTTCCAATCCACGTACGACCGAATTCATTTCGCCGCTATTCATCACATAATAATCCCGCATCAACTGGACACCGTCAATTGGCGGCGCCTTTTCATCGATCTCGTGCCCTTGCTGTTCCAAATGGCGCACAAATTGCAGTACTGCTTTTTTTGCATTTTCAGAAACAGGTGTACCAACAGGTGATTCCGTGCTAAAAGCAAACCGCAGTTTTTGGGAGACCTTTTCTGACAAGGTATGTTGATACCCTTTTTCATATAATGGCGTTTGAAAAGCAGCATGAGGTTCCACCACCTGTAATTGATCCAGCATGGCAGCACAATCCCGAACAGTTTTGGTTAATACAAAATTAATCGATGCCCCCTGCCATTGTCTCCCAACTCCCGGGCCTACGGAGGTTCTCCCACGTGTCGGTTTGAGTCCAACTAGTCCACTAAAAGAGGCGGGTATCCGGATTGATCCACCACCATCACTTGCTCCAGCGACGGGAATAATTCCTGAAGCAATCGCAGCTGCTGCCCCTCCGCTGGATCCTCCAGGAGAATAAGCCGGATTCCAGGGATTTCGTGTCGGACCATACAGCTTTGGTTCCGTAATATTTTTCAATCCAAACTCCGGGCTATTGGTATGCCCCATAAATAAAAAGCCTGCTTCCCGAAACATTTTCACAAAATAATTATCATGCTTCTGAACCTGGTCTTGTAAAAGCTGCGAACCCGATGTTAATTTTTCTCCTTCGATCGCTTGAGAAATATTTTTCATCAAAATCGGCACACCTGAAAAAGCGCCGTGCTGCATTGGAAAATGGTGTGCTTCTTTTTTTGCCGCTTCTTCCCGGTGATGAGTAATCAGATTTAAATCAGGATGAACATGATGCAGCTGTTTAAAAGCAATATCCATCAGTTCAGAAGGATGGACCTCTTTTTGTCGAATCAGCTCTGCTAACCCGATTGCATCATAGTTTTTATATTCATTAAACTGCATCTTACCCCTCCTCTATACTTTTTTATCCAGTATTGGTGTTGTCAGTTCATCTATACCGACAAGACTGAGAATTAGTAATAAATGTTTTTGGACACCAAGATAAGCATCTTCAGGGTCAAACCATTCTTTTAAAGTATGTGCTCCGCCAGCTTTTCCACCTAAGCAAGATGTAACGGATGGAATTCCAAGACTCATTGGATAATTCGCATCTGTGCTGCTAGCTTGACCATATATCGGTTCCCTTCCTACACTTTTTATCGCTTCTGCAAGAGCTTGGACAATAGGTGCATCCTTACTTTGCGTTGCTGGCGGACGGTTCCCAAATTTTTCGACCGTTACTGTCATCGAATCTTTTTCCCAGCGTTCATTTTCTTCGTGACAAGCAGCTTCTATAATACGGTGAAATTTTTTATCAAGTGCTTCTAATTCTTCCATCGCATTGGAACGCAAGTCAACCTCCATCGATGCCTGCTCAGAAATGGCATTGACAGAAGAACCCCCTTCAACAGGTCCAACAGAAAAAGTTGTTTTAGGAAGCTTCTTCGTTTCTAAATCTGCAATGGCAGCAACCGCTCTTCCTAAGGCATGTGTTGCACTTGGCGTTCCAAAGTCGCCAAAGCTGTGTCCACCTTTTCCTTGAAATGTAACACGATACCTGAAGCTGCCCGTCCCTAAATAGGTCATTGTTTCCAAGTTGGAGCCATCAATAGAAATATAGCCATCCGCTTTATTTTCATTAAAATAGGCCTTCACCCCACGTAAATCTCCAGCACCTTCTTCACCTACTGTTCCGCCAATAATGATATCACCGATCGTTTTCAGCTCAGAATCTTGAAGGGCACGGATAACAGCTAATACTTCCGCTAATCCTCTCGTATCATCTCCAATACCGGGCGCATAAAGTTTGCCGTCCTTTTCTTTTACTGTCGTATCTGTCTCTTCCGGAAACACGGTATCTAAATGTGCAGAAACAACCAATGTTGGTCCATTTCCAGTGCCGCTTCGTTTCCCAAAGACATTTCCTTCTTCATCCATATGTACATCTTCTAAATCATAATCTTCTAATATTTTTTTGAAAGCTTCTGCTCTTTTTTCTTCCTTAAAAGGGGGAGCTGGAATTTCTGTCAGCATCACCTGCTGTTTTATCGTAAATTCTTCCTCTACCTGGATTTGCTGCAATGCTTTTTGTACATGTTCATTTGCTTGAATCTTCTTCATTTGCTCTGAAATTGTCATTAAAATTCCCTCCAATACTTTCATACATTTCCAATTTTCTTAATAATCACGTATCCTACTTTATTTTAGCGCATTTATAATATAAAGAATACCGTTTTGATCTTCTATTGGTAAGTCAAAAATAGTTAGTGCTTCTATATAAAATAGGGATAATACTTTATTTGTTGTTTCTTCTTTTGTCCTAAGTAAGTAATTACTTCCAATATAATTCCATAATCGTTTTTCTTATACGTATTCCCACTGTATAAAAAGCCTCAAGTATTTATACCCTTGATAATACCCATAATAAATATTATAATGATACCGTTTTCGATTTGTAGGAAGAGATTTTATTATTTAAGCTGGAACGTCTGGATATAATGTTTGTAATTCGGTTAATAGGGAAACATTTAATAACATACTTAAATTCATTTTCTGTTTCAACAACTTTTAATCACATTATATAAAAGAATGTTCAACTCAGATGAGGAGATGGAGTAATGAATAAACGTTTGATAGATTGGCCAACTTTTATATTGGCGTTAGTTATTCTGTTTAGCGTCGTGATTCCTTTAATTTTATTCCCGGAAGCTGGCGCAGCAGTGATTAATCAGGCAAATGAATTCGTTACAGGAAATTTTGGTATTCTATACTTATTATTGGGACTAGGTGTCCTTATCTTTTTACTTTATGTATCTTTTAGTAGAAACGGTAGTATAAAGCTCGGTGAAAGAAGTACAAAAAAGGAATTTGGAACATTTTCATGGGCTGCCATGCTTTTCTCTGCAGGCATTGGCTCCAGTATATTATATTGGGGTATGATTGAATGGGCATATTATTATGAAGGTCCACCATTTGGTATTACACCGGAATCCGAAGAAGCCATCAATTGGGCTGCAAGCTATGGAATGTTCCACTGGGGTCCTGTTGCATGGGCTCTATATACCTTACCAGCTTTGCCCATCGCCTATTTTTATTATGTCCGGAAAAAACCCGTACTTAAAATCAGTGAGGCTTCCAGGCCGGTAATTGGAAAACATGCTGATGGGCCGCTTGGAACTTTAATTGATGTCTTATTTATTTTCGGTTTGCTTGGCGGTGCTGGGACGACTTTAGCATTAGGAACTCCAATGATTGCAGAAGGGGTGAATCATGTCACTGGTATTCCAGTCTCTCTGGGAATGCAGGCTGTTATTATGCTTATCTGTACAGCAATTTTTGCATTTAGCTCGTATTCCGGTATTAATAAAGGAATTAAAATGCTTAGTGATTTAAATATTTGGCTGGTATTATTTATCTTAGCCTTTGTTTTTATTTTCGGGCCAACCTTATTTATCAGTGAAATGACCTTCACAAGTGTTGGACGGATTATCAATAATATTTTTTCTATGGCGACCTGGCTCGAACCGCTTGCTTCTATCCCGGGATATGAAGCCACGAATTTCCCAGAAACCTGGACCGTTTTTTACTGGGCATGGTGGGTCGTTTATGCACCATTTGTCGGACTCTTCGTAGCGAGAATTTCCCGGGGAAGAACTATCAAAGAAATGGTCTTGGGGACATTAATCTATGGAACACTCGGCTGTGTGCTGTTCTTTGGAATTTTAGGGAACTACGGACTTTATCTTCAACTGTCCGAATCTTTTAATGTTATTGGATTTATGAATGAATATGGTGCCCCAGCTGCCATTATTGCCATCTTGGATCAACTGCCTATTTCCTGGTTGATTATCCCTGTCTTCACGATCCTTGCTATTATCTTTTTGGCAACCACCTTTGACTCGGCTTCCTATATTCTGGCAGCCGTTGCCCAAAAAAAGCTGGTTGGCGGAGAGCCGATGCGCTGGCACCGTATTTTCTGGGCATTTATCTTAATGATTTTGCCAATGGCGTTAATGTTTATCGGAGGATTGGAGACATTACAAACCGCCAGTATTGTTGCCGGCTTCCCGGTTATCTTTATTATGATCTTGCTGGCATGGTCATTTATGCGGGCTTCTACAGATGATTTAAAATTGCAGAGAGATGCACGCAAACCAAAGTCCATTACCATTGAAAAAATAAGCACAAAAGATTAAATTTATTTTCCTTTGAATGATTGTAAAAACCAAAAAACGCACTTGTGATTTAGAGCTTCCCGCTCTTACAAGTGCGTTTCTTCTATCTATTATTAACAAGCAATTATTTGATTTCCTCGATAACATGCTCTGGCTGTGCTTTAGGATTTTTCCAGACCATTGCCACAGCAATCCCTGCCATGAGTACCATCGCTGCAAAATAATACGGATAGTTTAAATTTATATCAAATAACATCCCACCAATAATTGGTCCAAATACATTTCCGATACTAGTAAACATCGAGTTCATTCCGCCTACAAATCCCTGTTCATTCCCTGCCACTTTAGACAAATAAGAAGTAACAGCCGGTCTTAATAAATCAAAACCGATGAAAACAACAATCGTTACGAATAAAATCATCGCATAGCTTTCCACAACGGTCATTGCCATTACAAGAACAGCTGAGAACATTAGACAGTAGCGAATTAAACGGATTTCTCCCCATTTATTTGCTAATCTGCCGAATAAAGCAATTTGTGCAATGGTACCAACAATCGCTCCCCCGGTAATAATAATCGCAATATCCTTTGGTGTGAATGCAAATTTATGATCCACAAATAAAGAAAACAGCGATTCAAAAGAAGACAAGCCGAATGCAGTAATAAATATAACAATAAACGCGATAAAATACATTGGAACAAAGATTCTTCCTAAGCCAGGTTTTGGAGCTTCTGCATCTCCTTGTTCCTCATAATTTTTTTCAGGCTCGCGCAGTGTAATTGTTGATAAAATCGCAGTAAACAGCGCTAATCCTGCCGCCGCGAAAAACGGAATTCTTGGTCCTATTTCAGCCAGTAATCCACCAACACCAGGCCCAATAATAAATCCGGTGTTAATTGCTGCAGACATATAGCCTAATGCTTTCGGTCTGGATTCAAGGGTTGTAATATCCGCAATAAAAGCTGTAACTGCAGGCATTATAAAAGCAGCACTCACTCCACCTAGAATTCTGGAAATAAATAGGATTTCTACGGTTTTTCCGATACCGAATAAAAACTCACTAAAGCTAAAAATCAAGAGCCCGATAACGATCATGCGTTTACGTCCAAACGCATCAACCCATCTTCCAGAAAGTGGTGAAACAATAAGCTGCGCTATAGCAAAAGCTGCTACCAGATAACCTACAACAGATCCAGACAAATTCAACTCATTCATAATTGTAGGTAAAACCGGAATAACTAATCCAATACCTAAAAATGCAATAAACAAATTCATCAGTAAGATTGATAATGTCATATTTTGTTTTTTCATAGTTCATTTCTCCTTAACTAAAATTTCATTTAAAACCTCCCTTAGGAATCTGATATATCATATCACAACTTTTTTATTTCAGATATACTTTTGCTCAAAATTTTTATAGCTTTTTTTCGCTTTCGATTTACCCTTATTCAGAAAATGTATGTTTATAATAAAAGTGCTGATAAAGCCCTCTGTGGCAGTAATATTTCTATCCTTTTAAGCTGCATAAAAAAAAGATTGCACCGGTTAATCATGCAATCTTTTTTTTATGAAAATTATTTCTTTAAAATGTTACTTTTACCCAGCCGCGCACACTGTTAACCAGCCAAATTTCTTCAAAGGCGGGAATATCTTGCTTCCACAAGATTTTTTCCTCTATGATCCCCTGTTCCAGCATTTCTTCTCTATACGTCCCGGCAAGCAATCCTGAAGAAACAGGCGGCGTATAGTATTTCCCCTGCTGTCTCACAACCAGGTTGCCAATCGTAAATTCTGTCAGCTGCTCTTCTTCATTCCATAAAAGAACATCAAAGAATGAACTGTCGATGTCTTGCTCTCGAAAGGCAGCATACATTTGCCGATGGGTCGTTTTATAATAATAGAATATATTATTTCGATCAATCGGAGAGGAAGCTATATCAAATTTCCGCTGTACTTCTGGTTCTTCTTTCAGCGGTGTGCATGTTACATTGACCTCTCCATCCTGTCCAAGCAGAAGGCGCACTCTCTGCGGCCCAGGATATTTCTCCACCTGTTCCCTAAGCTGTCGGGTAATGTTTTCAATAGAATAAGGATAGTGAAACTGCCGGGCTGTTCTTTTAAGCCTGGCCATATGCCTGTCCAGGCGGAGTATCTGTTTCCCGTCATACTTCATCGTTTCCAAAATGTGAAAGGAAGATGGAGTCCCTTTTAAAATAGCCGCTTTTGCCAAAGCTTCTTTATACTCTCCTTCCACATCCGAATCCCAAGTAATTCCTCCACCTACCCCGTAAACAGGCGGTTTCCCTTTTTCCATCCAAGCTGTCCTTATCGCTACATTGAATAATGCTTCTTGATTTGGTGTAATAAAACCAATACTTCCACAGTAAATCTCCCTTGGTGAATCTTCCAGCTGTTTAATGATTTCCATGGTACTTTGTTTCGGCGCTCCGGTAATGGAACCACAAGGAAATAACGCTTTAAAAATATCAAAGTTACTGAGGTTTTCTTGTAATTCCGCTGTGATGGTTGATGTCATTTGATAAACAGTGGGGTACGTTTCGATTTCAAATAGTTTTGGGACTTGAACAGAACCTTTTACAGCGATTTTGGATAAATCATTTCGTAATAAATCAACAATCATGACATTTTCTGCTTGATCCTTTTCGGAATGAGCTAACTGCTTTTTATTCCGGGAATCTTCTTTCGGTGTCTGTCCTCGTTTAATAGTCCCTTTCATTGGTTTTGTACGGATAAACTGCTTTCTCTGTTCAAAAAAAAGCTCAGGGGAAGCAGAGACAATTTCATTATCCCCTATTTGCAGGTGTGCACCATACCTTGCCTGCTGTGCACCAGATAATTGTTCATATAACAACGCTCCATCTACTGCTCTATCCGCTTCCATACGAACCGTATAATTCACTTGATATGTATCTCCTTCAGCAATGGCAGCTTTTATTGCTTTCACATTTTGCTCATACTGCTGCTTTTTTGTTGTCATTTGCCACTTTACGGAAGGTATTGGATGACCAGTAGTTGTATTCTTTTTTTCTAGTTGTACGTCTTTAAAAACACCCATTATCATAAGCGGGAGATTACCTTTGCTATGGGTAACCAGATTTTTATCAAATGCAGATGCTGCTTCATACGAAATATAACCAGCCAGGTAATAGCCTTTTTTCTGATATAAATCGATTTTCATAAATACATTCTTCACTTCGGCAGGTGAGTAGGCAATGAGAATTTCTTCTGGCTTTTCAAAAATGCGACGGATACCAGCTTCGTCTTCAAAGGAAAAATCAAATATCATTTTAGTGTTCTCTTTCATTTTTGTAGCTCACCTGCTTTTTTATATAACATCAGAAAATTATTTAATAATACATAGCCATGCTCTGTACTAACAGACTCTGGGTGAAATTGTATCCCCTCGATTGGATATGTTTTATGACGGATTCCCATAATTGTTCCATCTGCTGCTGTCGCACTGACAGTTAGATTCCCCGGCAGCGTATCCGGATGAATACTTAGGGAATGATATCTGGTCACTGTAAAGCTTTTAGGAAGGTTTGAAAACACTCCTTGTTGATCATTAAGGATAGACGATTGTTTTCCATGAACAGGAGCATTTTTTATTACTTCCGCTCCAAAGACTTGCCCAATAGCCTGATGCCCTAGACAAATTCCCAGAATAGGAATGCTTTCTTTAAAATGTTCGATGACTTTTAATGTGATTCCTGCTTTTTCTGGAGTATGTGGTCCGGGTGACAAAACAATATAATCAGGCTGCCATTGTTCTATCTCTTCTAGGGTCAACTTATCATTATATTTTACAATAACTTCCTCATCTAAATTCTCCAAATAATGAACGATATTATAAGTGAATGAATCATAGTTATCAATCATTAATAACACATTCCCACCCCCATCTTCCCAATATTTTATAAGTATATGAATTACTTAAACCTCTTCATCATCTAGTATCTCCCACTGATCATTAAAGCCTTGAATAGCTTGAAATAATTCATTATCTCCTTTAATTTCATAATGCTCTTCATGCCCGTCCATATCAACATTTCCATCTTTATCAACTGTCACAGCATAATTTTCTTTAGACCCTTGAAATAAAAGTAGATATCCAGAGTTTACAAATTCATTTGCTTCTTTGAGCTTCACTGATTCTCCAGCTTTTAAAATCTTCGCAATGTCCTCTTTCTCCGTTAGTGAAATGGATTTTGGCTTTCCTCTTGGTTTCACTTCATATATCGTAATTTCTTTAATCTCATTTGTTTCATTCATATTAGAAGGTAATGTCTTGGCAAATAGTGTACTCTCCCCCTCCAATTTTCCAACCAGGAAAAATACACCTGCTGCAATGATAAATGAAATAATAAGTATCCTCTTCATACTGCCTCGCTCCTTTTCTTGCTATAAAACGAAACTTCATTCAGTGGGAGTTTTCAACGCACAGCTCTTTACGATGGGGTGAGTAATCGCAAAAGCTCTTCGATGGGACGAGTAATCGCAGTCCCAGCCCCAACCCCAGGACGTCGCGAACTTAGTTTGCTTCTTTTCTCCCACTGAATTAGCCTACGTGATTCAGGGAGTTAGCGCCCGTTATCTCTCGCCTAAATAAATTTATTTTCTCTCTTTATTTGGAAGCGGGAGTTTTACGAGCGGGTCTCCGTGATAAAGTAACTGTCTGTTTTCATTATTAATATAATAAATTATTTTGTCCATCGGGAAAGTAACTGAATTTACTATACCTCATTAATATTGGATAAATAAAACATTGATTTGTAAAATTTTTTATCAAGAAGATTTATTTAAAAAATGAATCGTGTATGCAGATCATTAATATTAAAGCGAAAAATTAATTAAGAGGATCGATTCTAATATAACTTCCTACAAACTTAGGAGTAAATATTTGCAGGAAGTATTTTAACAAACTAAAGATCTTTCGAGAAAGAATTTGGTATCATGAGGTTATAAATCTTTCTTGGTCTACCACGACCAGGGGGTTGTTCTTTACCTATGACCTTCGCAAAACCTGTCTGTTCAAGTTGATTTAATAACCTACTTGCAGATTTTAGAGATACATCAAACGCTTCTGCAAGTTGATGTATGGTTAAATTTTCTCCATTACTTTGTTGTAATAAAAACATTAAACGAGAGATGGTAACGGCACTTAAGTTTGTTTTTTTTGATATCTCTTTCAATAATTCATTGTCAAAGCTCGTTGAAAATGTGAGCGGTGATTGATCTTCAGTTAAGAGCGGTCCACTAATATCTCCATTTTGAAACGAGACATAGGCGCAGGATTTATTTTTTGACTCGGCAAATTTCAATGATTTTTCAGCGGATAATTCTGCATTTGATGTTTCATTTCCAATTCCAATGCCGATAAAAACCTTATTACCGGTTTTATCCTCAATCTCTTTTATTAATGAAAAGCTCGTAAAATTATTTGTAAATTCTTTTGCAATTAACATATTCGTATATAAATTAGCTTGATGCTCATTTGAAAAGGTTAACGATACATTATGCTTTTCGCAAAAATCAATAATAATTTCTTCAAATTTCAATTTTTGTCTATAAAAATTATAACGATTTTTGGGACGTCTATCTGTTTCTTTCCACTTTATTAAAAATGCAGTGGTGAGTAATTGATTTTTTATTAAAATATCAGATTGAGCATAAACCATTTCTAAAGCAACGTTTATGGAAGAATGTGTTGGAACCACCCTCTTTACAGGGATTCCCCTATTTTTTAATTCCTCCGCAACACTTGTAAGACAGGTAACTGCATATACACTTTCCCCGTTTTTATAATATCTTTCATGCAAATTTGCCCAATCTTTAGTTGTATAGGTCGATGGTCCATCAATTGTAATAAAGTCCTCCATATGTAAATCAACTTCTTTTAATGAATTTAATACCTCATTTTCTCTTAAAACATCAATGGTAAAGGGAGTGAATAAAGAAAGCATTCCTTTAGTTTCCATAGCCAGCTCATAAAGAGATTTATAAAGTGCTGATCCATCATACCCTATATTAATTGAAATAGGACCGGTTTCCTCATCGCTACTCAAAGGATTCTCAAGATATATTTCGTAAATCATTTGCCCCGCGAAAAAAAGAATATCACATTTAGCCAAAAGTCTCCGGTCAATATCCCTTGTGTTTTCTACTTTTTGAATAATAAAGAGTTTATATTCGATATATTCCATTTTTTCGGGTCTACATTGATTTAGAATTTTTTCCACTAAATCTTTGGGGCCTATTATTCCTACTAATAACTTTGACATTAAATCTATCCCCTTCTATGTAGTAGTTTTAGGACTTATTAACTTCAATTATAAGTGATGAAATGGAAAATGGAAAATATAGAATTTCTACTAACAGCTTCACATAAAAGCGTTTACAAATTTAAGAATATTTGCTATATTATTTTTAAAATAATTTTTGACTATTTATCAACTTGTCAATAATTAAACATAAAAGGTGGTGGATTTTATTTATCACGGAGAACCGCCCGTAAAACTCCCGCCTCAAAATAAAGAGCGAAAATAAATTTATTAAGGCGGGAGATAACGGGCGCTAACTCCCTGAAACACTAAGGCTAATTCAGTGGGAGAATGAAGGAAGCAGACTAAGTTCACCACGTCCTGGGGTTGGGGCTGGGACTGGGACTGGGACTGCGATTACTCGTCCCATCGAAGTGCTTTTGCGATTACTCGTCCCATCGTAAAGAGTTGTGCGTCGAAAACTCCCACTGAATGAAGTTTTGTTTTATAAGTAGCTCTTCATTTAATACTATAGTTAAGGTTTAATTTTCTTATTTTGCGATGATTAACTAAGGTAATAATCACTATGAATTAATTTCCAAATATTCAAGTATCTATAAAATACAAAATGTGAGGGGTATTTTATGAACAAGGGAAATTTTAAAGAAGATGAAAGATTTAAACAATGTAACAAGGAAGTCGTGTATACAATTATATTTTTCATTTTTAATATTCTGTTAGTTTTTGCCCTAGCTTTTCCTCTTGGATATAACGTTGAAGCAAGTGAGATTAAACTAATAGCGGGATTTCCAGCATGGTACTTTTATGGAGTACTTATTGCAATAGGCTTATTATGTATTTCTACTTACTTAATGGTTAAATTTCTTTTTAAAGATATGCCATTAGACGGCTATGTAAAGGAGGAGGATGAATGAGATTAGATATTTTGATTCCGATTATCCTTTATTTACTAGCTACTTTATTAGTAGGCAGTTATTTCCATAAACATTTAAAAAATAATAAATCAAGCTTTCATGAAGAGTTTTTTGTAGGTGGTAGAAGTTTAGGTCCACTAGTATTAGCCTTCACTATGGTTGCCTCTGCGGCAAGCGCAGGCACATTTATTGGAGCAACCGGTGTTGGATACGAACAAGGCTTTAGTTGGCCTTTGGTCATTGCGTGTCAAACTGCAATGGGTGTTTATATATTAGGAATACTAGGAAAAAAATTTGCTATTATCTCCAGAAGAATTGGTGCTGTAACGATTACGGACTTCTTAAAAGAAAGGTATCAAAGTCATGCAGTAATCATTGCAAGCGCACTTGGAATATTGATATTTATTAGTGCATACATGGTTGCTCAATTTGCTGGTGGCGCAAGAATACTTGAAGCAGTTACAGGATTTCCTTATCAATGGGGCTTACTTATTTTTGGTGCAGTAGTTGTTTTACTTACTGTATTTGGTGGATATAGAGGAGTTGCCATTACTGATGCCATTCAAGGTTTTGCCATGTTGTTGGGAGGAGTTTTAGTATGGGTCATCATTATGGTAAAAACCAATGGCTTTGAAGCAATTGTCAGCCAATTAACGATAGACCATCCAGAAATGGTGACATTACCTGGAGCCAGTGGCGTTACCCCAACATTACTATTCTCTTATTTCTTATTATTTGGGATTGCAATGATTGGTTTGCCACACGCTGCTGTTCGTGGCATGACTTTTAAAGATTCGAAATCCATGCATAAAGGAATGATTTATGCAGTGATTATTATGGGCCTTTTCTCTATTGGTTTTGCTTCAATAGGTCCTCTGGTTCGAGTATTATTACCAGGTGTAGAAGTACCGGATATGGCACTAATTTTATTAATCGTTGAATTAGTGCCGGGGTGGTTAGCTGGATTGATTCTTGCTGCACCCTTGGCAGCAATAATATCCACAGTAGACTCCATGCTACTAGTGACAAGTTCAACAATAGTAAAAGATTTATTTTTGAACTATATCAATCCTAATGCATCCGAAAGAACTGTTACAAACTTATCCTACTTTTCAACTTTGTTTATAGGTACTGCAGTTGTCCTTATTGCATTGACTCCACCAGAACTTATTCAGTTTGTTGTAATCTTTGCAATTGGTGGGCTCGAGGCTACCCTATTTGCAGTAATTGTTTTCGGATTATATTGGAAGCGTGCTAATAAGTGGGGAGCGATTGCTTCCATGACCATTGGATTTGTTTCATATGTTGCAGCGACCATGATGTTTGAAAACCCATTTGGAATGGACCCGATTGGAATCTCTCTGTTTTTAAATATTACTAGTATGATTGTGTTCAGTTATATGACAGAAAAACCAAGTTTTGAAATAATTAATAAGTTTTGGGGTGCAGAGCCATCACCAAAAATAAATCAAGTTAATAAAAATATTGCCAAATAAAGGAGTGTTTGTATGTTTGATTTAATAATTAAAAATGGACAACTATTTGATGGTACTGGAAATCCTGCAACAAAGCTTGATATTGGTATTAAAAATGGGAAGATAGCAAAAATAAATAAGCTTGATCATTCTAATGCAAAAAATGTTATTGATGCACAAGGTTTGGCTATTTCGCCAGGTTTTATTGATACCCATTCTCATAGCGATTTGTTGTGTACCGATCTTGAGACACACAAAATTCGATTGCTACAAGGAATAACAACAGAGTTACATGGGCAAGACGGAATATCTATTGCCCCAGTTAACACAGAAACAAAACCTTTATGGCAGGAACAATTAAAGGGACTCGATGGAGATATAGGAGATTGGCCATGGGAATCTGTAGATGATTATTTAACCCATTTAGAGAACACCCCTATCGCAGGTAACGTTTTACATCTAGTTCCCCACGGTAATGTTAGAACGCTAATTATGGGATTTGAAGAAAGAGCTGCAACAGCAGAAGAACTTAAACAAATCACTAAATTAGTGGAAAAAGGTATGGAAGAAGGAGCGATTGGTGTATCGTCTGGTCTAATTTATCCGCCTAATGTTTACTCAAATAAAGAAGAATTAATTGCTTTATGTAAAGGTGCTGTAAAATACGATGGGGTTTTTGTGGTTCATATTAGAAATGAGAGTAATAAATCTTTAGAGGCTTTAGATGAAGTAGTCGATGTAGCTAGGCAAACTGGAATACGATTACACGTATCCCATTTTAAAGTAGCAGGTCAATATAATCGTGACAAATTCAAAAAATTCTTAGAGAACATTGATAAGGCTAGAGAAGAAGGAATAGAAGTAACCTTTGATCAATATCCATATACAGCAGGGTCTACTGTATTTCATAGTATTTTACCGCCATGGATGCACTCAGGTGGTACTAAGAAAATGCTTGAAAGATTACAGGACCCAAGTGTTCGAACCCAAATTCAAGAGGACTTTAAAGCAAATGATAGTTATGAAAACTGGGTTTTTAATTGTGGTTGGGAAAATATCTTTATTAATACAATAGCCACAGAAAAAAATAAGATTTTTGAAGGTAAGAGCATGGAAGAGATTGCTAAACTTCGTGGACAAGATCCATCTGAAGCTGCGCTAGATCTTTTAGTAGAAGAGGAAGGCGCAATCACAATGACGATTCATTGGGGTATGGAAGAGGATTTGATTTATGGTATGAAACATCCTGTACAAATGGTAGGCTCTGATGGCATCTTTGGTAGTAAACCACACCCTAGACTTTACGGAACTTTTGCCAGAGTCCTAGGTAAATACGCTAGAGATGAAGGTATCTTTACACTTTCTGAAGGGGTAAGAAAAATGACAGGTGCTGCTGCACAGTTATTAAGATTAAAGGATAGAGGATACTTGAGAGAAGGCTATTGGGCGGATATCGTTATTTTCAATCCAAATACCATTAAGGATACAGCTACTTATGAAGATCCAATCCAATTACCGAGCGGTATATCGTATGTTTTAGTAAATGGAAATCTTACCGTAGAAGAAGGTAAATTTACCAATGAAACTGCAGGTCAAGTAATACGAAGGGATTCTCAATATAGTAAAATAACGCTATAGTTTATAAAACCTAATATTTAATATATGTCGTATAAAGAATCTTATTAACCCTCTTTTAAATAAGATTCTTTATACGAAAAGAAGGAAACAGAAATTTTTACTCAAAAAGAAATTTCCATGTATCAAAAACAATTTCCTTTTATAAATAATGTTCTTAATGTAAAGTCTTCATTATGGATAAAGAAAATATGTTGAAATCGGAAGAGTTATAGAAACGGTTTGTACCATAGTAAACTAACTACTGGTTGAATATCACTGGATTCCAGCCAGTAGATTCTTTCGTTATTTAATAAATCAAGAGATCTATTCGCTGCCTTTCCATAGCACATATGCATTTTTAACTCCTAGAGAACCGCATGCTGCGAATAAAAAACAGGAGCAAATAGCCGCTCCTGTTCTTCTCTACTTCTCCATGATATTTTTATCTTTCATTTCATATACATGGTCCGCTACATTTTCGATAAAAGCAGCATCATGAGAAACAAAAATAATGTTTCCTGGATAAGCCTTAAAAAATACTTCTAATGCTTTCGTTGTCTGGATATCTAAAAAATTCGTCGGCTCATCAAGTAATAAAACATGGTAGGAGCCAAGAAATAATCTGCATAATTGAAGACGGATAGCCTCACCGCCGCTTAAATGACGACGTTTTTTATGAATATCATTTCCTTTAAAATACATAGAATGCAGAATACTGCGCAAAAAGCCTTCCTCATAATCGGTTGTTTTCTTCAAACTTCCTAATACCGTCTCATCTGACTTCTCCTGATAGGCGAGTTGTTCAAAAAGACCAAATTCTACTTTTGGTGAAATCTCCAGTCCTTCCTGACGTTCATAAATCGCCTTCAACAACGTACTTTTCCCAGAACCATTTGCTCCTGTAATCGCAATTTTTTTACCTAAAGGAAATTGAAAACGAACGTCTTCTAAAAGAACCTTCTCACCAGCCTTTAATGTCAGCTGATTTCCCATTACCGGGAAGGGATGATGCAGCTCCAACGCCTTAGAGCGGTTAAATTGAATGGGCCGTTCATGCTGAACAGCATCCACCTTTTCCAGTTGCTCCATCCGTTTCTCCATGGCCTTAGCACTTTTTTGCATCGCCTTTTGCGAAACATCTTTAGGTTTTGATGCAAGCCGTCGATCCGTTCCTTCTTTCTTTCGGGTATTTGCTTTAGCGCCCTTGGTCATTTTCGCAGCTTTTTGCATTTTATCCTGTGCTGCTGCTTCTAAACGGGCTTTTTCCTTTAAATATTGCTCATGGGCTTCCTGCTGCTGATGTTCCTCTAGAGCTTTCTGTTCTTCATAATCCGTATAGTTCCCAGAATAAACATGGATTTCTCCGTCACGAATTTCCCAAATGGTTGTAACGAGCTGATCTAAAAGTTTACGGTCGTGACTGATTAAAATCAGCGTTCCATAATAATTTTCCAGTTCTCTCCGTAAGTATCGGATTCCCTGTTGATCAAGATGTGTCGTCGGCTCATCAATCAATAGCGCTTCGTTATAATCCGCCAAGAGCTGTGCTATTTTTATTTTCGTCTGTTCTCCCCCGCTGATGCCTTCATCTAAATCTGGCACTTGAAGTTTGCCTAAAACCTTTGGATCTGCTTGTTCTTCACCGGGGATTTCCATTTGTTTTAAATAAGCAAGGCTTGCATGGCGGTGAATTTTTCCTTTTCTCGGCTCTATCTCTCCTGCCAGCAGCCGGAGCAGGCTTGTTTTTCCCGAACCATTCGGGCCAACAATACCGATACGATCCATAAAATGAACAGCTAACCGTTCGATGGAAAAAATATCTTTATCTAAATACGTTAATTCGACATCTTTTATTTCAAATTGAATGTTTTGCATATTTGCTACCTCCGAGATTTTTTAATTTCCCGTACCGATAGCCTGTAACTGTATCGATACGAGCTTGTGTTTTCTGATACAAGCCCGTATCGATTAAAAGAACAATAGCATCTGCATCGTAATCTCTCCCTATTTTTTATTAGAACGAATGCCCTGCTTCTCTGTGCAAAAGAAATAGAAATCTTTCGTTGTACCTGTATTTCATTATTAAAAAAGAACAACAGATCGTCTGCTGTTCTTTTCACATACTTCCTCTAGGAAAAAAGATATCCCTCATGTATACCTTCATGATGATAGCTAAAAAAAGACAGACGAATCCTATTTCTCTGCAAGCACAAAATCGCCGGCAGATCTTGAACATATTATCTAATTAGTTGTTCAAGTCTAGGAATCGAAATCTCATCTTAGCACATTTTCCCTTCCGTTCTGAATTTAATTTTATTATAAGACGTTTAGCTGTTTACGTCAACTTGACTTTTTCTCTAAAGCTCAATCATCGGCTCCTCTTTCTTCTTAGAACCTTCTTCATCAGAATGAACACTATAAGGAACATCAAAATCCCGGGCAACCGTCTCATCATAAGCCACAAGATCATCCTTTCCTAATTCCGATAATGCTTTTTTTCCCATCATGCGGATACCTTCTTCCATTTCTTTCACAGAAGCATTGATATAATTGACTAATGCTTTCGTTCCTTCCTGCCGGTTGAAATCATCCTTATATTTCCCGTCGTACCAGACGACTTGTGTCGGCGGTTCAAAGGGAACAGCATTTAAAACCTGCTTATGAGAGACAGTAAATAAGACTGCCGATCCTAAATAAATAGCATCCGCCCCTAATGCCATTGCTTTTAGGAATTGACCCGGCGTAAACATCCCGCCCGAAATAATCAGACTGACCTTATCTCTTGCCTTCTTTTTTTGTAAATGCTGATGTGCGCGGTGCAACCCATGAATCGTAGGAATCCCAAAATCCTCTGATAGTATTGGCGGCGCTCCATGGGTCGCTGCCTGTGCTCCGTCCACAGCAATGTAATCCACGCCAATTTCCAATAAAGCATCAATATCCGCTTCTATTTTTCCACCCGCAGCAATTTTTGCTCCAATCGGCACGCCGTCAGTCAATTCTTTTAATTCCTGAACAAGATTTTTAAAATCCTCCAAGGTTTGATCCTTAAAAAAATGATTATGGATAATTGCCTCTTCCCCATCGTCTAAGTTTAATACTTTTCGAATATCGCCTTGAAGGTCCTCCGCTGGAATTACAACACCTGAGCTCATCAATGCACCTTGACCAAATTTTATTTCAATCATGGACGCTTTCTTGATAAGCTGTTCTTCCTTAGACCAGCTTGTCTTAGAAAACTGCAGGATATACTTATCAGTCCCATCGATCTCTTCCTCCATCACACCGCCTTCACCAGAATTAAGTGCGGTGCCCAGCTGATTTACCGCATCAGACAGCGCTAATCTTACTTCCTTGCTTAAGGCAATCCCATACGCCATTCCACTGACCATTAAAGGAATATCTAATTCCATTGGTTGCTTGGCTTCGGGACCTATCGTTACCTTTAAATCTACTTGCTCCGTATATTCTGTCGGAAATGTTGCTACTTGAGCAGGTATAAATGTCAGCTTTTCAAAATCCGGCCACGTTTTGGAAGAACCAAGCGGCCGATGCAAGACATCGCCAGATTCCGCCCGTAAATTATTCTCAAAAGTTTGCTGAATCCCCATATGTTTAAAACCTGCCACCATTTCAAACAGATTCTCTTGATAACGGTCTTCCATCAGGGTTTTCCCATAATGATCAACCATCCTTTTTATCAAATGGCGTCTCATTATAAACAACAGAAGACACATGATGATAAACAGACTAAGCAGAATAAGAATAATTATATCAAGCATCGTCCATACACTCCTTTTCTCGACGAATATCATGCTGCTTTATCACTTCTCCAGCTTGCTTCATTTTTACTTCCCCCCGAATAATCAACCCATGATATATTTTCTTATTTAGCCCACCAGCTTCACGTTTCTTTGTTCTTCTCTTTCTCTTCATATCTTTCATGCTTCCATGGCGGGTCACCGTATTCATGCAGCTTTTGATTGATTGTATAAATGACGTACGGAATCAAAAAGGTTAAAACGGTACATAGCAAAATTAAATAATCGGGTAATGCTCCTGTTATTTGTTCCCACATGAGTAAGTTCCACCTTTCTAATCCTTTGTTTGATCCGTTACACCTATCCCTCGGACAGTTGCATCTACTGTAATATTTATCGTTGCATTTTGGAAAAGCTTTTCGCCTTCATCCCAATCATCTTTTATTTTTAGCCATTCTTGGTAATGTTTTTCCTTCATTATTTCACTGAATCCAAAAAAGTCTACCCCTATTTCTTCTTGTGCCTTTTTAATTATATCAGATGTTCTCTTTTCAACACTTTCACTTATTTCCCTATCTATGTCATCTATATATTCTTTATTTAGCAGGGATCTCCCACTAAATGACTCCCCAATAGATCCCTCTAAATCAATGGTTACATCAATGCTAATATGATCTGTCTGATCAGTATCTATTTTTATATCACTTTTTGCTCGTTTTATTTCATAAATCATCAAATTGTCATTTTTCTCAAATTTAACGTATCCCCCTTTTATATCACCTTTTATTAAATTCACACCAAAGATCTCCCGTCCATTGATAATACCAATTAATTGGTTACTCTTTCCATGAAAGATAGCTGCTCCATTAAATGTCATTTGGCCATCGATTGGAAGGACTCTTGGAATTAGATAATTATCTTCTTCTAACATATTTTCATTTAAATCCCCTACTCTGAGTGGCTCAATTAACGCTCCTGATTTATCCATATTTTCATTAACAAAGTCAATATGCATAGCTGGAAGTGGTTCCATTTCGGATTCAATTTCTAATATATCCTTCGCATCTTGTTCGGAAACCACCACTTTGGTCTCCCTCCGCATTTCCGGATCACGGATAAGCAGGTCCATCGTATTGGCGAACAAATTTGGTTTACGCGCTAATTCTTCAGAAACCACGACTAATTTTAAATGCTCGTAAAAAGGGGAATTTCCTTGAATAAGCGCCATTTCCCGGCTTATTTCAAATAAACTTTGCCCGCTAACAGATAAGTTAGTGTAAGGTTTTCCATCACTATTACCTTCACTGGGGGTGCCCAACCCTGCAGGTACAACAAACTGATCCGTCATTGTTATCATCGGGTTGCCTTCTGATTGTTCCTCTGCCAAATCAAGTGCAATACCAATCACAAAACCTCGTTCTTCAATATTTACCTCATCCCAGCATCCAGAAAGTAATAAACAACTACAACATAGAAGAAATAAATATAATTTATTCATTGTGTTTCACCCCTCTAATTTTAGCAACCACCGTCAATAGTACAAAAACAGTGAGGTTTAAGATAATCATCATCCAGCCCATTATTGTTCCTAACAACTCCACTTCCACAATATCTTGCGGAAACATACCAGTGAGGTATATGAGAGGAGCAAGAATAAAAACAATCTTTATCTTATTTGTTTTTTTGAAAATAGAATTTAATGCAAGAACACCAATGTCCATGGCCATCGTTGCAGTAATAAAAATAGCCATAATCCATATCACAAAGAAAACAGATTCAAATCTTTCAAAAAAACCACCAGGTATCTCTACCA
The DNA here is from genome assembly GCF_000750635.1 of Oceanobacillus jeddahensis. GTDB lineage: Bacteria > Bacillota > Bacilli > Bacillales > Amphibacillaceae > Oceanobacillus > Oceanobacillus jeddahense. The sequence goes on along the minus strand of NZ_CCDM010000006.1, from coordinate 60,796 downwards.
CTTTTGCCAGCTCTATCGTCGGATATAGTAAATTGGATGTAACTGCATTACCAAACGTGCTAATACACATTATAAAAATAATCATATATAAGGCAACAGGTATACACATACCAATCGCAGCTGCCTTTGGTGCTTTTTTGGGTTGATCAACCAATGAAAGATAAAACCATAAAATCCCAAAGCCAAGATACGAGATTCCACCTGTATTTTTCAGCACCTCCACATAACCTGTAAAAGGTGTCTGCAATACAGGCATTAAGTTTCCTAGGTCAAACCAACCTAAATTAAATACCACGAGAGTAAGTGCAATCAAAAGAATAATTGGCAAAAACATCATGTTGATTCGAAACAAACCTACACGTGAACCCGAGACTGCATAGACGACTACCAACAAAAAGGTTAGTGCAATGACTTCGATTGGTGTACGATCAAATAAATATTGTTGAGATATATTACTAATTTTACGAATTTGATAGGCAGTTATAAAAATAGAGAGAACGGCAAATATACAAGTCAAAACAATTGCTACTGGTTTCGTTACGATTTTGGATGCATAGGTCAGGAATGTTTGTTTGTGAAAACCTGATGCAAATTTGGCTATTGCCCAAGTTATAAAAATAGCAAATATTCCTACAACGAGTAAGGGGACCCAACCATCGGCAGCTACTGTAACAGATGCTAATTGCTTTGGCATCGAAAGAATTCCTACCCCAATAACGATGGATGGGATGGCAATCATGATTTCTTTTTCACTGATTCTTTCATCTGCATATTTAAACCTCTTCATTGCCGTTATCTCCTTTATCCATGAGCTTCCTATCCTTCGTCTGCAAAAAGACAGGGCGTTTTTTCATCATTGTAATCGGTGCGCGTAAAACAAGATCTTTCCAATCACTCTTAAAGTTCGGTGCAAAATTAGTCGAATATGGCACACCAAAACTCATCAAATTAACAATATGGACATTTATCATGATATAGCCAAGGATAATTCCATAAAGTCCGAATATAGCAGCTGCAAACATTAACCCAAACTGCAGAATACGAAATGATATTGCAATCGCATAAGAAGGCAGAGCAAAAGAGGCAATGGCGTTGAGAGCAACGACAATAACCATAACAGGACTGACCAATCCAGCTGAAACTGCTGCCTCTCCAATAACAAGACCACCAACAATTCCTATCGTTTGTCCAATAGCATTCGGCAGTCGTATTCCCGCTTCCCGTAATAATTCCATCGTCGCAGTCATCAATAGCGCCTCTACAACTGGAGGAAATGGAACTTCATCTCTGCTTGCTGCAATGGAAAAAGCTAAATCGGAGGGGAGCAGACCTGGATGATAAGACACCAATGCGATATATAATGCCGGCAAAAACACCGAGATAAAAGCTGCAAGATAGCGCAGCAATCTAAGCAAAGTTGCAAGAGACCAACGCCAGTAATAATCTTCAGGGGAATGCAGAGAACTGCCAAAAGTAGCCGGTACGATTAAAACAAATGGAGTACGGTCGAGCATAATGGCAACTTTCCCCTGAAGAACTGCCGCTGAAACTTTGTCTGGTCTTTCCGTATTTAAAATCTGTGGGAAAGGAGATAAAAAACTATCTTCAATCCATTGCTCAATATAGCCGCTCTCCGGTGCTTCATCGATATCAATTGTTGCCAGTCTTCGTTTTACTTCTTCCACCATGTCAGGGTTTACAATGCCATCCATATAAACGACAACAAGATCTTTTTTAGAACGTTTGCCGACCTTATAGCTATTAAAACGCAGGTTAGGATCAGCTATATACCGGCGGATAAGGGTCGTATTTGCTCTTAAATCCTCTACAAAACCATCCCTGGCACCACGAATTAGTGTTTCCGACTGTGGTTCTTCAATGGCACGATTTTCCCCTCCTTTTGTATCCATGATAAGTACTTGGTCCATTCCATCCAAATAAAAAACGGTGTTCCCGCTTAAGATTGCATTGGATACATCATCTAATGATTGTCCCAGTTCAATATCTGTTATCGTAATAACTTCCCAGTGAATAACATTAAAAAGCTCTCGTTTGTCATTTGGTAATTCCGTAGCATTTTTTAGATCTTCCATAATATGATCATGAACGTAGTTACTATCAACTAAGCCATCCATATAGACAACCGCAGTACGATGATTTGCACTGCCAATGGTGAATTTACGTATAACAAGATCATCCGGATCCTCAAGCATCTTCCTTATATTCCCTAGATTTCCAGCCAGGTTTGTTTCAATTTCCAGAGAGAAATTTTCCTCTCCTTCTTTTTTCTTCTTGCTATTTCTTTTAATATTATTCCGATATAAAAATCGACCCAATTATATCCCCTCAAGTCATTTGATAATACGTGTTCAAAAGTTGACTTATTAGAAGCAGTCGGCTAAAAATGCAATATCCCGAAAGATTGCTTTTCCCATCAAAACCGTTTGCGACTTTTTGAACAACATCCTAAAAAGTTACTCTTCTTCTTTTTCCCAATAGGACTAAACTTATGTATAAATATCATTCAGTTGCAGAATCTAAATCTATATTTCACCTGGGAAGGAGTAATACACAAAATGACAGAAAAGAAAGTTCATCTAACATCGGCAGAGATTGCTTCCGTATGGTCGGAATATTTGAATGATACTTTGGCGGTATGCATCCTAAGTTTCATGCTAAAACACATCGAGGACTCTGAAATAAAGCCTGTTGTTCAGCATGCTTATAACATATCTGAAAATCATATCGGACAGCTTCATCAGATTTTTGAAGAAGAAAATTACGCAACCCCTATCGGATTTGCTGAGCAAGATGTCAACATGAATGCTCCCCATCTTTTTACGGATGTATTCTGTTTAACCTACATTACGCACATGGCAAGAATTGGGATGATCACTTACAGCGGATCTGTCGCGATGAGTGTCAAAAAGGAAATCCGGGATTATTTCATACAGGGACTGAAGGAAACAGCAGACCTTTATGATTATGCTGTCCATATTGGCCTGGAAAAAGGAATCAATGCGAGACATCCCCATATTGAGCCACCTAAAGAATCAGATTATGTGGACAGTAAAAAGTATTATAATGGCATGAATCCATTTAGTGAGAAAAGACCGTTAAATGCCGTTGAAATATCGCAGTTATATACGAACATCCAGACAAATGAAATAGGGTCAAAATTGTGCATGGCATTTGCCCAAACCTCCCCTTCCAAAGTCGTACAGGATTTTATGATAAGAGGAAAAAACATTTCACAAAAGCATATCAAAATTTTCGTGGATAAATTAATGGAGGGTAATCTTGGAGCTCCACAATTGCCTGATGTAGCAGTAAGTGATTCCACTACACAGACTTTTTCCGATAAATTAATGATGTTTCATATGTCCTTGCTTATGTCCGCTGGAGTAGGAAACTATGCCACCGCAGGATCGACCAGCCAGCGATCGGATTTAGGTGTGAATTACGGACGTTTATCTATGGAAGTTGCTAAACTTGCGAAAAGCGGCGCAGATATCATGATTGATAATAATTGGCTCGAACAGCCGCCCGGTACAAAAGATCGGGAACTTTTAGCAAAGAATAAAGGGAAAAGCTAATTCACCTATGTACTTTTTAAACAGATAAACGTTAACTAGGAGGCGGGAAAACATGGACAATAAAATAAATTTAACAGCAGCAGAGATCTCCCTCATATGGAGAGCTTATATGAACGCCAGCCTTAACAATACTGTATTCACTTATTTTAAGGAGAAGGTGGAAAATGAGGAAATACGTCCGTTGATCGACGATATATTTAATGTGTGTCAAGATCACTTAGGGAAGCTCAAACATTTTCTAATCAATGAAAATCATCCCGTACCCCAAGGACTTACGGATGAAGATGTAAATATCCAAGCACAAAAGTTATACACAGACGGCTATATGCTCCAGCATGCTTTAAATTTTGGCATGCTGGGGATGACCGTTATGACGGCGGCTATAAGTAGCAGTGCCCGTGAGGATGTTTACGATTTCTTCAGTAAAGGATTCCAGGATTGTCATGCAATTCATCACAAGGCGACCCAAATTTCGCTGGCCCACGGCACGTTCGTCCGCCCCCTTCCATTCCTATTCCAAAAAAGGTGGATTTTGTGAAAAAGCAAAACTTCCTTAAGGGATGGTTAGGTGATCGCAGACCGTTATTAGCCCAGGAAATCACAACATTATATTCCGACATTGAGCGAAATGCATTGGGCGCCGCTATTTTAACCGGATTTAGCCAGGTGGCAAAGTCAAAAGAAGTTAGATCCTATCTATTAAGGGGCATCAATATTGCTAAAAAACATGTGAATATATTCAGTGAATTATTACAAGGAAGTGATGTTTCCGTTCCAATGGGCTCCGATTCCTTGGTAACAGATTCTGCGGAGGTTTCCCCTTTTTCCGATAAATTGATGATGCTTCATACAACGGGCATGACTACACTAGGTATCGGCTTTTATGGTTTTAGTATGTCCACCCAAACCAGAAAAGACATCGGAGCAAATTATATCCGTTTGGTTGGAGAAACCTTACTTTACGCAGAAGATGGCGCCAATATCCTGATTGATAATGGCTGGTTGGAAGAACCGCCGCGGATGGTTGATAGAGAAGAGTTAGCGAAGACAGAAAAGAGAAAGGGGTAAAAATATGAAAAAGATATGCTTCTCCATTTCACAGAAAGAGTTTACGGAGTAGTTATGTCTACGGAGACAAAACTAACTAAAAAAAGCAAGAAACTCGAAGCGGTACTCTGGAGCATCGCTTTGCCCGGGTTCGCACAGTTACTAAATTGCCATTATCTAAAGGGTATTCTATTTATTGGATTGGAAATCTTAATTAATGTGATGGGAAATTTGAACACCATTATTATTTTGAGCTTTCATCTTAGAATTGAAGAAGCAATCGCACAAACCAACTATTTGTGGTTAATGTTTTATCCTTGTTTATACTTCTACGCTATTTGGGATGCTTATAGGAGCGCAGGCGGCGGGAAAAAAGCCTTTGCTTATCTGCCACTTGCTTTTACAGCCTACATGGTGACAGTAGGATTAATTTTTTCACCGACATTAACCCTTTTCGGCGCATTAATCGGCCCATTGTGGGTTCCAATTATTTCTACGCCGATTGGTTTAGCTGTTGGCGGGATTATAAGGTGGATTTTGTTGAAAATATATGCTGATGATGAAGCGGAAGAAGTTGTGTGAAAATGCTTGTTTGGAGTTTAACGGAAAAAAATGCTGTAATTTTTAGACAGCAGCTTTTTTCCTTTATCATCTGCAGAGGTCTCCTAAATCTGGGAGACACACGACATTATATATCGGCCTTAAAAACATGAGTTAATTCAAGCTTAGGAGCGTGTGCAAGTATGCAGCCCAATTGGCAAGATGTTAAGGAATTGACGAAGCAGACTATGGACATAAAAACGGAATATTGGTTACATGAGAACCTATTTACTTCCAGTTGGTGGATTCTTCTCGTTACAACCATTATTGTTTTAATTATATGGCTGATTCTTCTAGATAAAAAGCGAATATTCGAGATTATTACATATGGATTTTTTGTCGCATCCGTAGCCATGATAGGTGATGCAATAGGCGTTATGTTGTGGTTATGGATTTATCCAAACACATTATTTCCCTTACCTCTCATTGTTGAAATACACAGAATACAAATGCCTTTTATTTACATGCTTATCTATCAATATTTCCCTGGATGGAAAGCTTTTTTCATTGCCTCCACCATCAATGCATTTATTTTCGCATTTGTGTTCGAACCGACTTTAGTATGGTTACAAATATATGAAACGATTCATTGGAAATTTATCTATTCATTTATTCCCTATATTCTGATAGCTGTTGGATTCAAATTCCTCATTCATAAGTTCAAGAAAATGGACCAGAATTATGATGGATAGCAATTTTTCGTATATAAAATTTAACGCCTGATTGTCCATTTCCTCATATTTCCTTTTTATAGGACATTCTGTATAAAACATTTGATAAAAGGAAAAGATGTTAGAAAACAGGAAAACGAGGAGACCCTTCATGGATAATCATGTAACCAATAATACCGCCAGACGTTATAAAGCCCATGTCAGCATTCTTGGTACCACGCAGCTTCATTTAAGAAGTCCCTCCATCATTGCTTGGTGGAGCGCAGCTTATCCAGGGTTTGGTCATCTGCTTTTGTCGAAGTATCTTCGCGGATTTGTCCTATTTATTTGGGAAGTTTTTATTAATTTAAATGCGAACGTGAATTTGGCTATTCTTTATTCATTTCAAGGCAAATTTGATATGGCTACGAATGTGCTGGATTCTCGCTGGCTTTTAGCCTATTTACCCGTCTATTTTTTTGCTATATGGGATAGTCACCGTACTACGGTAGATATGAACAAAGTTTATATGCTTGCAGAGCGTGAAGATCATCACTTCAACCTATTTAGTATCGGATCGATGGAAATCAACTACTTAGATAAAAGAAACCCTATGATGGCGGCCATTTGGTCAGCTTTTGTCCCAGGTTTGGGACAGCTCTATATTCATAGACTTGTTACGGCTCTTTTTGTCATTAGCTGGGCTGTTATCTTTTTGTATTGGTCACATCTCCTTGAAGCTGTCACACTTTTGATTTTAGGCGACCTCAGTCAGTCAACTGCTGTGTTAAGAGAGGAATTTTTGCTTATGTTACCTTCTATATATGGATTTTCGATTTATGATGCGTATGTAAATACGGTGGAAAATAATAAACTTTTTGAAAAAGAACAACGTAGATTTTTAAAGGACAATTACCAGGACTCCAATTTTCAAATTCTAAAGGGTGAGAAAGTGAATGAATAATGATGCAAGTTTACGCGGCGCTGGAAAATAATATTTATGTAGAAATGGCCATTGCGACCTTAGAAAAAAATGGCATTTCAAAAACGAGCATTTATGCGGTTCCCCTTGATAACCGAAGTGAAGATCGCAAATTATTTGATAGTTTGCATAGCTCTGATGGCACCTCATTGATTGATATAGGGGTAGCGCTTGCTACGGCTTTTTCTGTCTTCGGAACCAGTATTGGTTTTGAATTAGCGTGGGGGCCGATTTATTGGGGCTTGATTTTTGCATTTATTGGATTTGTTATAGGATTCGCTATCAGACTGTTTACATTAAAGGTTGTTAAGAAGCGAAAAAGACTTTTAAAAGGAAAACGTCCGGAGGTCATTCTTATTATTGATTGTGAAAAAACTATGGCTGAGTTAGTAGAAAATATTCTATGGGAACATCTTGCATTAGGCGTAGCAAAAGTAAAATGATTATGGATCTATATTCAACATTTTATTTTTGCTATAAATGAAGGAGTGGGTATACATGCAATCTACTTGGAGTGATGTTGTTGAAACATTCCAGCAGTATAGAGATACAAGAATGGGGTACTGGTTACACGAAAACTTATTTACCATCAGTTGGTGGATTCTTGTTATTACCACTGTTGGTATTTTTGTTGTATGGCTTATTTTTTTAGATAAAAAGAGAATATTTGAGATTGTCACATACGGTTTTTTTGTAACAGCAACAGGAGTGATAGGGGATGCAATAGGTGTCTCACTAATGTTATGGCATTATACTAATACATTATTACCTGTTTCTCAGATTGCTGAGATACATACCATACAAATGCCTATTATTTATATGCTTGTCTATCAGTATTTTCATACATGGAAATCCTTTTTAATTGCCTCTACCATAAATGCTTTTGTTTTCGCATTTATACTGGAACCACTTTTAGTGTGGTTACAAATATATGAATTGCATAGTTGGAAACATATCTATTCCTTTTTTCCTTATATTCTAATAGCGATTGTATTTAAATTCGTGGTTAATAAATTCAAGCAGCTGGACCGGTATTATGAATAGTAAAATGCTCCCATTATCGTATTTAAGCGGTTTTCGTATTTCTCTGTCAGCAGCGATAAAGGGAACATTTCATAATGAGTGATTTGGTGTTTCGTGTTCTTATCTTACTTTCGCAAGATTACCTCTTTCCAGTTCACTTACGAAGCATATAAGGTAGATCCTGACCCTCCGGGAGCAAGGACACATAGTTTTCCGGACCTGCTTCACGGTCACGAAGCTCTTTAGCAGCATCCTCCAGTATCTCTGGGTTTTGCAAAACATCAATGATAGTGCTGGCGATTGCTTTTCCTGCAAAAAGCATTCCCTTTTTTGCATAGGAAGTTTTCCCTTGAGACACGACCTGCCATGTATGGAATGGTGTACCGAAACTCCAAGTTGCCGCCATCAGCTGGGCAGTAGGTGTTATCCAGCTGACTGCTCCCACATCCGTAGATCCTGATCCTTTTACATACGCTGGAGCCTCGCGATAGGCATCAACTTCATGAATAAGCGGACGCGCAGCAAGTTCCTTCGCTTTTTTTTTACCGACCAGGGATGCAGCAAAAGCAATATCATCCTCATTTAATGTCTGATAATATTTCTTGCTTAATTCCAGCTCTTCATCTGTAAAATGCGGGTGTTCCAGAGCTTTCATGTTTTTATGAAGTAGCTTATCTAACGTCGCATTTTGAACAAGATTAGAGCATACACCTTCGATCCGGTAATCCATCGAAGTTTCTGTCATTAAAGCAGCACCTTCTGCGATCTTTGTGAGGCGTTTAAACAAAGCCCGTACCTGGTCTGCATGCGGAGCACGTACAAAATAAGAAACCTCTGCTTCTTTTTGGACAACATTTGGAGACATGCCTCCAGAATTCGTAATTGCATAATGGACACGTGCTTCATCAATCATATGTTCACGCATATAGTTAGCACCGACATTCATCAGTTCCACTGCATCTAATGCACTCCTTCCCAGCTCTGGAGAAGCTGCTGCGTGAGAGCTTATCCCTTTAAAAGTAAAGGTAGAATGGAGAACTGCCAGTGATGGTCCATGAAATAAACTATTTGTGTAATGCGGATGCCAGGAAAAAGATGCCGCTACATCATCGAACAATCCTGCTTTGACCATATATGTTTTGGCATAACCACTTTCTTCTGCCGGACAGCCATAATAACGGATCGTTCCTTTTAATTTATTTTTCTCTAAGTATTCTTTTACAGCAACAGCTGCAGACATCGAACCCACGCCAAGCAAGTTATGACCACAACCATGCCCGGGACCATAAGCTTGTACTGGATCAAACTCTGTTACACCGGCTTTTTGACTTAGTCCAGGTAAAGCATCATACTCCCCTAATATCGCAATGACGGGGCCGTTATCTCCAAAACTTGCAGTAAATGCAGTAGGAATGTCAACTACTCCTCGTTCTACTTGAAAGCCTTGTTCTTCCATAAAATCAGCCGAGTATTTAAAGGATTTTTCTTCTTCGAAACGTATTTCAGGGGTTTCCCAAATCTGATCACTTACTTTAAAGAAAGCTTTTCGCTTCTGTTCAATAATTTCTTCGATTTGGTTGATAACTTTTTCATTCATTGTTACTAACTCTCCTCTTTTTTCATCCTCACTCTTCTATTATTACACGTATATTAAAGAAATTTCTAGGCTAAGGCATGGAATTTTCTTTTCGTCATATCAAAAATAACATTATCATCTTTATGATATTCTCCCAATTATAATGTTGTTTCTATAAATTTTTTTATCATGTATCATTCAATAATAGTGAATATTTCGTTTACTCAAAATATTACCTAACTCTTCTAACTGTGAAATGGAAGTATCTGATTTCTCACGCCCAAATTCAATCACAAGTGATTCTAAAATAGCTATCGTTGGAATAATAGAATATTGCTTTTCACTGCCTCTAGTATGAAGAACAATAGAGCTATAAGATGAAGCTGGCCCAGATAGATTGTCTGTAATGAGAATTACTGGAATTTGACGATCATAACAAAATTTTGCAATTTCCACGCTTAATTTAGTATAGGGAGCATTATTAACAAGTACAAGTAAATCATTCTCAGTGAGACGAAATACTCTATCATAAATCAGATCACTTTCATGACTAAGCTGTATAATATTAGGATAAAATTCTTCTAACAAGTGTCCAAAATAAATTGCTGATGCCTTCGAAGAACGAAGACCAAGTATACTTATATTTCTAGACTGAAGCATTAACTTTACCGCGCGATCAAATTCGCTCATAATTGCCTTGGTAATTGTCTGCTCCACTAAATCATTAACCTCTTTCCACACATCTGTTAGGACATGACTTTCTTTAATATTCTCAAATGATTTCTGCATATGCCACCAAGTTGTCCGTGAGCTAGTTACTTCTTCATGAATTTGCTTTCTTAATTCCTTATAACTCTCAAATCCTATTTCCTTTATAACCCGCATAATTGTGGAAACGCCTACGTTCGCTTTTTGCGATAGTTCAGATAAAGTATACATTTCAAGTGACTCAAAGTTTTCGACCATGTAATCACATAATTGCTTCTGTTTTTTCGGCAAATCTTCTTTAATATTTAAGATACTCTTCAATACTTCCTGCTGTTTATCCTCCATTGTATCACCCTTCTATTTTCATTTGGAGTAAATTTGCAAGACCACAAAACGAATTAGATTTTGCATAATACTTGATTTCATAGCCTTTTTTTCAATTATAACAATATATCAAATGGTTGAATTAGATTATTCATATACTACTTTAAAAAGGAATGATATGACATAAATCAACCAGATTAAACAGAACCAAATTTCCTTTATAAAAAGTATATCATATTTGAAAAAAAGCATAAAAGGATTATTTTTATTCATTTTTTTAAAAAATGGTTTACTTTAATCTATTTTTATATTATTCTATATCTAGAAATAATTCAAACAAAACAGGAGGCGTTTTAAATTGAATTCAGAAACAGCGACTAATCAGGAAGTAAACGTACGTTGGTTATCTCAGGAAGAATGTATTGAGGCTGGGGCTAAAAACATGGATATGATTTTAGAATATGTAGAAAAAGTTAATCTTTGGTTAGCTCAAGAAAAAGTTGTGGAACCAGAACTTCTACATTTGCTATGGGAAGAAGGAAATTATTCTGGAAAACGTATCGGAGTACATGCTTCGCTGATACGCTCTGAAGAAATGAAAGTTGCGGCGGTTAAAGGAATCCCAAGCAATCCAATGAATCCGGTAAATTATCAGACACCCCGTTCAAATGGAATAATCATTTTATATCATGAAGATACTGGATATCCATTTGCAGTCATGGATGACACAATTGTAAGCGCACTCAGAACTGGTGCCTCAAGTGCTCTGGGGGCAAAATACTGTGCACGCTCTGATTCAGAATCTGTCGGACTTGTTGGATGCGGTGTGATCCAGAATGCTCACATCGAGGCAACAAGCAAAGTGATGAAAAATATTAAAACCGTGAGACTTTATGATATTAATAAAGATAAAGCTGAACAGTTTGCTTCCAAATGGGCTCACCTTGGTTGCAATTTTGAAATTTGTGATGATATCGAGCAAGCTGTGGCTCCATCAGATATTGTATACACAGCAACGAATGTTAATCTTGACAATGAATATATTCCTAAAGAATGGATTAAAAAAGGATCATTCCACTCTGGCGTCTCTATGTGGGATCATAAGGATGAAGCAATTCTGGAAGGTTTTAATAAATACTGCATGGATTATAAATTACGCTTGAAGGATGATAAGTATCCACTTTCTGAATTAACTAAATCAGGTCGCTTAAAATCAGAGGATATTGTTGAATTAGGACAGGTAATAACGAACAAACAAGTTTGCAGGGAGAGTGAAGATGATTCCGTTTTCTTTGTTACACTTGGAATCTGTGCAACAGATACAGCTAATAGCTATAGAATTTATAAAAATGCAATAGAAAAAGAACTTGGTACGGAAGTAAAATTATGGTCCGAGCCTGCGATGTTTTAAATCTAGTTATTAATTTTACCTTTAAATCACAATTATGAAAAAATATACAAATCATTTATAGATAAACAAATTTAATAAATTTTATCTAGGTGCAAACGTCCGTAAGACCCATATCGGGTAAATACCAAATATACCGAAATGAGGGATAATGGACGCCTGCACCTCGATAAATCTTGCCCTCTCCAGCATAGAATGCCCTCTCTCATGGTAGCCTCGCTTTATGCTTTATGGGCTACAATACGAAACTTTACCCGGCAGGGATTTTTTCCCGCTGAGTTGGCCTTAAGTGATTCAGGGAGTTAGCGTCCGTTATCTCCCTCCCGAATATTTTTATTTCATGCTTTATTTTGAGAAAGGCGTTTTACAAATGATTCTCCATGATAAACTAAGTTACTCCCAAACACCCTTTTATACAAGAATTAAGCAAATAAATCGAACGGAGGTAAATAATGCCATTATCAAAAGTTCTACCTTATATTGAGAATGAAAACTATGAACGTTTATCACCAGAAGTCATTACAAAGGCAAAAAAAAGTTTATTAGATTTCTTAGCTTCAGCCTACGCTGGATACCAATGTAAATCTTCTGATATTGCTTTTCAATCTGCTGATTGGCTAGGAGGCAAAGAACACTGTTCCATAATGGGGACTGAAAAAACAGTTTCTCCATTTGCAGCAACATTTATTAATGCAACTTTGGCCAGTTGTATGGATATAGATGATGGACATCGGGAACCAGTTGGTCATCCTGGTTGTATGGTTATTCCACCAGTATTAGCTGCAGGTGAATTATCTAAAAATAGTACAGGAAAAGACTTCATTACAGCTATTGTTACAGGATATGAAGTCGGGATTCGTTGTGGCATTGTTATGAATTCCAATCACGGACAACTGTTTTATGGTTCTGGCGGCTGGGCGCTGTTTGGTTCCGCATCTGGTTTAGCGAAAATGAAAAGTTTAACAGGAAAAACATTAGAAAATGCATTAACAATCGGTGAAGTTTACGGGCCGACAGCACAATGTGGAAAATCCATTGCCGCTGGTTCGATGACAAAAGAAAGTGTCGGTTGGGGTGCTGTGACAGCATTTATGGGGGTATCATTAGCTGAACATGGGTTCACAGGGCCCGATAACATTTTAATAGATAAACATTTATACAACTGTGATATAGAAAAAACCTTCGAAACATTGGGAGAAAAATATGAAATTAGAAATACTTATTTTAAACAATATCCTGCTTGCAAATGGGCGCACTCACCAATAACCGCAGTGCTTCAAATTATGGAAGAATCTAACCCTGATTTAAAAGAAATCGATGAAATCATTATTGAAACATTTCAAAAGGCTACAACACTTAATCATATTAAACCAGAAACGACAGAAGCAGCACAGTATAGTATTCCATTTCTTGTTGCTACTGCTCTTTATTACGGTGCAGTTGAACCTTCTCATATATCTGAAAAGCATTTAAAAAATGATAGTATATACAACCTAGCAAAAAAGATACGTATGATCCCCGTCGAGGATATGGAAAAAGAGTTTCCAAGCAAGAGACCTGCTCGAGTAAAGATTAAAATGAAGAATAAAAGCGTGTTTACCAAGGAAGTGAAATTGATTAAAGGAGATCCTGAAAATCCACTGTCATGGGATGACTTAATCAATAAGTTTCATTTATGTTCCAAAAATTTTATTGATTATACGCATAGAGAAGAAATCGTTAAAAAAATCATTAATTTAGAGCGTATAACCAATTTAAAAGAATTGACCAGTCTTTTAAAATAACACATTATTATATGAAATCTATATATTTTTTCAATAATGTTCGTATATATAAAGTGAAGAGGGAGGCATAAAATGGAATTCAGTGTATGGAATATTGTGACGGATATCGGTTTAATATCTTTACTACTAGTGTTATCAGTGGTATTAAGAGCAAAAATAAGATTATTGCAGCGTTCCTTCATGCCAGCAAGTATACTGGCGGGGATCTTAGGTTTGATTTTTGGCCCCAATGGATTCGGTATTATTCCATTTTCAGATTTTATTGGTGATTATCCAGGTATTCTGATTGCAGTCGTATTAGGAGCACTTCCTTTATCTACCCAAAATTTTAAATGGTCGGAAATCATGGGGAAAGTAGGTTCATTATGGTCTTATTCCCAGATTATCATGCTCCTAGCTTGGGGAGGTGGACTGCTTTTCGCCCTTATTTTACTTGTGCCAACATTCGATGTGCATAACGGATTCGGCTTATTATTCGCCGCTGGTTTCGTAGGAGGACATGGAACCGCAGCTGCTTTAGGAGATGCATTTGCTCAGCAAGGTTGGGAGGAAGCCACCGCTCTGGCTATGACCTCAGCAACGATAGGAGCAATACTATCTATTGCTGTAGGTCTAGCATTAATCAAATCCGGTACCAACAAAGGTTATGCAAATTATATCAGCAGTTTCGATCGACTCTCTGAAGAATTAAAAACAGGACTTATCCCTAAAGGTAAACGTCATTCTATGGGAACTGATACAGTCTCCAGTATTTCTATCGAGTCTTTGAGTTTCCATTTAGGATTGGTTGCTTTCGCTACAACAATTGGATATTATTTAAGTCAATTGGGCGAATCTTTATATCCTAACCTAGTCATTCCTGCATTTGCACTCTCTTTTTTAGTAGGACTAATGATAAGACAACTGATGCAGGTTGCGAAAGCAGATGATTACATTGATAAAAGCGTGATGTCCAAAATAGGCGGAAGTGCTACCGACTTTCTTGTCGCATTTGGTATTGCATCTATCAATCTTACAGTAGTTGCTGACAATGTAGTACCATTTACTATTTTACTTATCTTTGGAATACTCTTTAACTATTTCTTCTATAAAGTAGTGTCAAAATATTATTTTCAAGAAAATTGGTTTGAAAAAGGGATCTTTACTTTCGGATGGATTACAGGTGCTGTAGCAATGGGAATTGCATTATTAAGAACGGTAGATCCTAAATTGGAAAGTAAAACTTTGGATGAATTCGGTCTGGCATATATTCCTATCGCCCCTGTAGAAATCATGCTTATTACGTTTGCACCTTTATTTATCTTGAATGGTCAACATTGGCTTTTTACGGTCATTACGATTGGTGCTTGTTTCATTATATTCATTTTTTCCTATTATAAAAAATGGATTAAATTCAGAGATGATGGAACAGGATAATATCTAAAAAGCCAATGCTCCTAACTTCAAAAGAAGAGTTACATCACTGATTTGTAAATTTGATAATTTTGTGAGTTCTCCAAACAAATGGTACCGATTTAAGGGAGCAGAGAAAAAGGTTAGATAACCAATTTCTCTGCTCCCTTTATAACAGCAACATGCGTGATCTTATGTTTCTCCTATTGCTCTTTTTGATAAGGTACTTTATCCATGGAATGAATGTGAAATTTAACAATTTCTTTGCTATTCTAAAGTTGACAATGATAGCTTATCTTACCCTTCTGGTTTCAATCTTACGGATACTTACTCGTTTGGATATTTCTCCTGTAAAAACCGTACAGACTGCTTAATCAATTCTTTCAATACCTCTTCATCAATATCTGCTACTTTATTAATATACACACAGGCCTTACCCGTTGTATGCTTGCCGAATTTCGCTAGTAAGTGTTCGCGCTCGGTATCCCCCGTCGCAAAATAAAGACTGATTTTCGCTTTTCGGGGAGAAAAGCCCACTAATGGCGCATCTCCCTCATGACCCGAGTCATATTTATAATGATACTTGCCAAAGCCGATAATACTCGGCCCCCACATAGCTGCTTCAAAGCCAGTTGTTTCTGTAAATATATCCAGCAGGCGGTATGCATCTTCCCGCTTTTTAGGCTGCTCGACTTGCTCAATAAATTCAATTACACTATTATCTGTTTCTTTCGTTTTTAACTGATACATCTCTTCACCCCTCATATGCCTTTCGCAATGTCTTCATATCTAATTTTTTCATTGGCATCATCGCCTGATTCACTCTGTCAATTTGTTCCTGTGTTGCATGCTCGCTCATCATTTCATCCAGATCTTTCGGGACAATTTGCCAGGACACTCCATACTTGTCCTTAAGCCATCCGCACTGTTCTGCTTCCGGAACTGCTGATAGTTGTTCAAAATAATAATCGATTTCTTCCTGTGTATCACAGTTCACAAGCAGGGAGACTGCTTCATTAAATTGAAAACCATGCTCCAATGCACTATCCATTGCTGTCAGCCAGACATTCTCAAGCATAAAATCAGAAAACATGACAGTTCCTTCCTGGTTTGGTTCCATGCCGGCAGGATACTTAGCCGATACGCCTTCTTTACTGTCTTTAAAAATGGATAAATAACATTGCACCGCTTCTTCTGCTTTACCTGCATTCTCTCCAGTAAACATCATTGATGGCAATATCGGCGGCCTTTCCTCCCCTTCTGGATTGGTCAGAATAAGCTGCCAGGAGACTCCATATTTATCTTGAATCCAGCCGTATTTTTCGCTGAAAGGATACGCATCAAACGGCATCAATACCTGGCCGCCATCCGACAGCTTCTCCCAAACCTCTTCTATCCGTTTGGATGCATGCTCATCTCTTGCAGGATCAAAATTAACCATAAAAGAAATCGACGGATTAAATGAAAAATATGGGCCGGCACTGATAGACATAAAACGTTGCCCCCATAAGTCAAAAGAAACCAAATCACAATCCCCTGATGGTGTATCCTTCACAACAATTTCACTGCAAACCTGAGAATCCGGGAAAACAGACGTGTAAAATGCGGCAGCTTCTTTTGCTTCCTTGTCAAACCAGAGATGCGGCACGATATTTTTGGAGTTTGATGTCATTATATTTTCCTCCTTCTTAAAAGTATCAAGATACTTTTACTATACCATTTTAATATCTCATCTGTTTCTTTTAATTTGCTTTTTGTATATCTTGTATCTTTATATTCTCCAATGCTATACGTTTCCATTAATCTGAAAATTATTTCTTTATTTTTATTAAACAGATGCCTAGACAACAGGTCTCGCATCCTCTAATATAGGAACAATGTTTCGCGAAAAAACGAAAAAAGGGAGCGTTGAAAATGACAATGAAATTCTCTCGCACTACGATTTTAACTATATTTATGATTGGCACATTTGCGATTGGCATGACAGAATATGCAGTTACTGGTTTATTAACCCAATTTGCTGCTGATTTAGACGTAGCCGTGTCAACAACAGGGTTATTGCTCAGCGTTTATGCGATCAGTGTTGCTATTTGTGGACCGGTGCTTCGAACATTAACCGTAAAATTTTCACCAAAACCATTATTAATCGCACTAATGGCCATTTTTATAATAAGTAATATTATTGCAGCTACTGCACCAAACTTTGAAATTCTGCTTCTCTCCAGATTACTTTCTGCAACGATGCATGCTCCATTTTTTGGACTGTGTATGAGTATGGCGGTTGACATTTCACCGCCCCATAAACGCACAAGCGCCATCGCTGCTGTCCAGGGAGGACTTACGATCGCTATTATGCTGGGCGTACCTTTTGGTTCCTATATCGGCGGCATGCTTGATTGGAGACTCGTATTCTGGTTTATCGCATTGATGGGACTTATCAATTTAATTGGTCTCTTGATCGTCACACCAGATATTAAACAAAAAGAAATTCCTAAATTAAAAAATGAAATGGCTATATTAAAAAATAAGAATGTCTGGATGCTAATTGCCGTTATTGTCTTCGGTTTTTCCGGCGTATTTACCGCCTATACGTTCACAGAGCCGATGTTAAGAGAAATTGCAGGCTTTGATGTAACAAGTATCACGATTGGATTATTTTTATTTGGGCTTGGTGCTGTGATAGGGAATTTTGTTTCCGGAAGTATTCAACCTGAGGTGCTGACAGAACGCTTAATTGTAGCTATGGCTATTTTAGGCACTGTACTGCTCAGCTTTACTTTCTTACTCGCAAACCCATTCTTCACTTATGTTGCTTGCTTCTTATTTGGCGCTGGTACCTTTGGAACAACACCAATATTAAATGCAAAGATTATTCTGGCAGCTACCGAGGCACCTGCTTTGTCCGGCACGATTGCTGCGTCCGTGTTTAACTTAGCAAACTCCATTGGTGCAACTTTAGGAAGTCTCTTATTGACCAACCATTTTTCATTCAGAGAAATTACTTTTGTTGCTGGCGGTATGATTTTCTTTGGAGTGATTCTTATGTTTGTTACGCATAAAATAGAGGACAAGTCTTTATTTAGAGCTTCTGAGAATGCTTATGATTGATAAATATAATAATCCTTTAAGCAAATACTTTGAACTAAGATGTGTTTACTCGCCTCATCAAAAAGTTTTTGTATTTGTTTCCCCCATAAAAACTGTTGCACTTAACTTTATTCTTTAACATGTAAATACTTTCTTTACGTGAAAAAAGACGATTCCATAGATCGTCTTTTTTCACAAAGAAACGTAGATAAAACTTATTACCAATCAAAAAAGAATTTTAACATCAAAACAATAAGTGAATATCCTATTGCTCCTGTTAAAAACCATTTAAAGTGCGCTTCTCTTTCCGCCGGCATTTCATATTTTATAACGTTTAAAATCATCGCACCTGAAATAAAAGAGAAAATAATAGCGAGAATAAGTGTATCAAATGTTACAAATGAGCCAACCAGCCATCCAACAACTATCCCTGCTGCTAACACATACCGCCCATACTTATTGTACATTTCTGAATTTTCTCTCCACATATCATGAGCTACTGCAAAAAAGTGAAGTCCGATAGCTGAAGAATAAAAAGCAACCTGAACTCCTTGTACCTGAGATTGAATAACAACAAATGAAATTAACATATTATAAATGCTGAAAAAGAAAATTTGCACCCAAAAAACGCGTCTTTCTATAACTTTTGTCTCAGCTTCATCAGATTTATTCTCTGATCTATTCAAAGAACGATTTACTAAATTCTGAATACCGAAAAAAAGCAGCATACCAATTAATCCGACGAAATATAGCTCTGATTCCATGGCCAATCCGTCTGTATCTTCCAAGCTTGCCTGTTCTTCATGGAAAGCCGGGAGCACATAGACAAATATATATGCAGCTGCAATCCCTCCGGACAAGGACAACCAACGATCTCTTTTTATCCGATCAGAAGGCAGGATCTGGTTTGTTAATAAATGAATTGTAATCAATATAATCCCAACAATAAACGCTCCTAAAGTCACCTTACACACTCCTGCACTCTAAAAGTCTTCTCTTCCTTCTATTACCTATACCCTTATTTATCTGCTGAAAAACTAATATAAGGCCGGGAAGTATGCTTCATAACCAGAGTGAGTTTGCATTTTATTCCTCTTCATAAGCTTTATACCAATGATATGGCTGAAGTTCTTTCAACGTTTTAAATTGCAATTCGTTATCTATATTTGTTACAGCCGCTTTCACATCTTCCCCCCAGTAAAACAGACGTTCCTGACAAACTCCACATGGTGTTAAAATAAGGAATGCAGCATTTTCGTCCTCTCTGCCTATACAAATCGAGTGAGTTATTTTCGTATTCAATTTATGAGCCTCTAAAATAGCACCTGTTTCCATACATAATTCGGTAGAAGGATTCAACACTTCAGGAGCCACACTCGTTAATATCTGTCCTGATTCGGTATATATAGCGGCTGCACCACCCCATCCAGTTGGTATCTATTTTTTATTAACTTCACTGCTTCCTTGTACAACTGCTTCTTTATATCCACATTACCTCTCCTCATTTTATTTATTTTTTGGTTACAATATTGCAACATATCTTCTTATTTAAATAGGATAATCCTTTATATGAAATAACGTTTGTACCACACTGTTAAACAAATCTCTTTGGTCTTGCCTTTCCCAATCCTCTTCCACTTCAGCCATCAACCACATAACTTCGTCTAAGAATACATGTAAAACAGCTTCCTCCCAAGCTTTTATTTCTCCATTTGTCAATGTTTGATGCTTCAAATAACCTTCTAAAAATACTTTCCATTCCATTGGTGTAAAAGTACGGTTGGGAGCGGAAGACAATTCATTATGAAACAATAATAGTACCAATGCCAAATCAAATATGCGGGGAATCCACACAGCATTATCTGGGTCAATAAGAACCGGTTTGTTTTGAAATACAAGGTTATTTGCTTTAAAGTCGTGTGGTGTTTCCAACCAATTTAATGACATGTTTTTTAATTTCCCCTGATTTTCCACCGCGGTATGCAATAAACCTTTAAGCTTTTGAATATTGATATCTGCTTGATAAATACTGGCAAAATTACTGATTTTCTTCATGTGATCATCCACTTCATGATGATAAAAATCAAAAACATCATATTCGCTTAAACCAAAAGTATTTCCTAAAGAAGAAAGTGCATGAATACGCCCAAGAAGCTCTCCAGCCTGGATAATTTCAGCTTCTGTTCCTTGATAGCTGCTTCCATTAATAAATGGATAACAAATATAACATGCATCATCTATTTGTTTTGGATTACTGCTTTTTAGATTTACCGGTGTTACTACGGAAACGCCTTTTTCTTTTAAATACATACTATACCTGACGAGGTTCCATGCTCTTTCCAAAGGATACTGTGTTCTTTTTATAATATAGTTTTGAATCTTATAGACTGGAGAAAATGGGTAAATACTTTTTTGTTCCTCTGCTACATAAAATCCAAATTCTTTTAAAAGAGCTATACTATCCATCCTTTTTCACTTCCCTTTTTATAAGCTTCTCATTTTAATAAACTAAAAATCTATTTAACACAACGATTATAACTTGAATTATCTGTATTTTGAAATAAAATCTATAAAATAAAAATACTCTCCCGAATTACAAAAGGAGAGTACTCTATAAGTTGGTAAACTTTTATTTACATTGCTAATTATGAAATGAAAAAGCTTATGATAAACACAACCAGGAATCCTACTCCCCCAATAATTGTTTCCATCACGGTCCATGACTTGAGCGTATCTTTTTCTGACATGGCGAACAGACGATTAACAAGCCAGAAGCCGGAATCGTTCACATGGGAAAGAACAGTTGATCCAGATGCAATAGCGATCGTAATCAATGCCAGCATTGGTTGAGACGGATTAGCCATTTCCAGGATAGGTGAGACTAATCCTGCTGCTGTAATCATTGCTACAGTTGCTGAACCCTGAGCAACACGGACAAATGTTGCAATAAGGAACGCAAGCAATACAAGCGGGAATCCGGAAGCAGCCATGATTTCTCCCATCACATCACCGACACCGCTTTCAATAAGCACTTCTTTGAAAACACCGCCTGCTCCTGTTATCAAAATAACAATTCCTGCAGGTTCCAGTGCTTTTGTTGTCATGGATTGCATCTCATTTTTTGTCACACCACGTCGTTTACCAAGGAAATACATGGATAAAAGTGTTGCAATAATTAGAGCCACAAACGGGTGTCCAATAAACGTAATGACTTCTTTGAAAATGCTATCATTTAATATGACGTCGCCTGCTGTATTGAATAAAATTAAAACTAACGGCGAAAGAATAAGGAAGCAAATTAAACCAAAGCTTGGAAGAGCTTTTCGTTCCCCACCATCCTTTTTTCTTGCTTCTTCTTCCTCTTGAATGTGCTCAGGAACATCGACATGAATTCTTTTCCCAATATAACGGCCGAATATCGGTCCAGCTATAATCATTGCTGGTATACCAGCAATGATACCGAATAACATTACCCAACCTAAATCTACGCCAAGTACTGATGCAACTGCAATTGGTCCAGGTGTAGGCGGGATAAACGCATGAGCTACTGCTAAACCCGCCAAAAGTGGAATTCCATAGTAAAGTAATGACTTTTTTGTACGCATTGCCAAACTATAAAGAATAGGAATCAGAATAACAAGGGCAACATCTAAAAATACTGGAATAGCTACAATAAATCCTGTTAAACCCAGCGCCCATTGTGCACGTTTTTCTCCAAACTTATCAACAAGTGTAAAAGCTAAACGCTCAGCACCTCCAGATGCTCTAAGTACTTCTCCGAACATTGCACCAAGCCCAACTACAATTGCTATAAATCCTAGGGTACCTCCCATTCCATCTTCTATTACTTCCAATAGGAAACTTGGCTCCATCCCTGTAAAAAGACCGATGAGGATACTAGCGATTAATAAAGCTAAAAATGCCTGCATTTTTGAATGCATAATTAAATATAGTAGAACCGCTATACCTAAAATAGTTATTAATATTAAACCCATTGAAGACATTTATTTCCCTCCTTTTGTATCTACCCTTTACCACTCAGCTACACTATTATCTTGATGACGCCAAATTGGATTTTTCCAATTATGACCTTGTTCAGCCATCTCACGCACATACTGCTCGTTGATTTCAATTCCTAAACCTGGGCGGTCGGGAATATCAACATATCCATCTTTGTACTTGAATACGCTATCATCTTTTAAATAATCTAATAAGTCAGAGCCCTGATTATAATGGATACCCAGACTTTGCTCCTGAATAAATGCATTATGACATGTTGCATCTACTTGTAAACAAGCTGCTAAAGCAATGGGTCCTAGGGGACAATGTGGTGCAGCCGCTACATCAAATGCTTCTGCCATCGATAAGATTTTTTTATTTTCTGTAATTCCGCCGGCATGGGATAAATCCGGCTGGATAATGTCTGCATACCCATCTTTTAATAGATTTTTAAAATCCCATTTCGAATACATTCTTTCTCCCGTAGCTATCGGAATGACGGTGTGATTAGCAATATCACGCAACGCTTCATTATTTTCCGGTAAAACAGGTTCTTCAATAAACATCGGACGGAATGGTTCCAGTTCTTTTGCTAACACCTTTGCCATTGGCTTATGGACACGTCCATGAAAATCAATTCCTATTCCTATATAAGGACCGACTGCATCACGAATGGCTGATACATTAGCTAATACACGATCTATTTTTTCATAAGAGTCGATGTATTGTAGTTCATCTGTACCGTTCATTTTAATAGCCGTAAACCCTTTATCAACCACTTCTTTAGCAGCTGCCCCAACATCAGATGGACGATCTCCACCAATCCAAGAGTACACTTTAATAGATTTTCTTGCTCTGCCCCCAAGCAGCTGATGGATTGGTACATTCAAATATTTTCCTTTAATATCCCAAAGTGCTTGATCAATACCAGAAATAGCACTCATTAATATAGGACCTCCACGGTAAAATCCACCACGATACATCACATTCCAATGATCTTCAATCTGCAACGGATCCTTCCCTACTAAATACTCCATGAGTTCCTTAACTGCAGCTTTTACAGTAGCGGCCCGTCCTTCAATCACTGGCTCTCCCCAGCCAGTGATCCCTTCATCTGTCTCTATTTTTAAAAATAACCATCTTGGTTGTACTTGAAATAATTCATAGTTTGTAATTTTCATAAATGCCTGCCATCCTTTTTTATTCAGATCTATCTCATAAGAAAGTTAACTATTTAGTTGAAACTGCCTCAATAAATGCTTGTGCGTTATTCGTTAATTCCCCTAGATATGTTTCATTCACTTCTTCCTTTGTATTTACAAGAGAGCTTCCGATTCCAAAAGCTACTGCTCCAGCCTTTTGAAAATCAATAATATTATCCTTATTCACTCCTCCAGTTGGAACTAATGGAATATGGGAAAGAGGTCCACGTATATCCTTTATATAAGCTGCTCCAATACTCGCTGGAAAGACTTTTACTAAATCTGCACCTTCTTCATAAGCTGTCAAAATTTCTGTTGGCGTAAATGCCCCGGGTATACTTACTTTTCCATAACGTTTTGTTATTTTTATGGTGTCTTTACTTACTGTTGGCGATAAAATAAAATCTGCACCTGCATCCATGGCTGCTTTCGCAGACTCTGGATCCAAAACCGTTCCAGCTCCAACTTTCATTTCTTCTCCAAACGCTTCCTTCAACTGTTTAATTCCTTCGATTGCACCTGGAGAATTTAATGTCACCTCAATAAGACGGACACCTCCTTCTTTTAGAGCTGCTCCAATTTGTAACAAATCTTCTTTCTTAGCTCCCCGAATAATTGCAATAATTTTATAATGATAAATTGCCTCAAGCGTATTCAAAAAGATCCCTCCCTATCGATTTACATCGTCCTGCATGTTTGACTCCATAAATATTTTTAATTGTTCTCTACTCGGTAACCCCTCAATATCACCATCAACCTGCGTTACTAAAGCTCCCATAGCACATGCCCGTTTCACAGCATCTTTCCAAGCTAATCCATCCAATAACCCTGATAACAGGCCCGCTGCAAAACCATCCCCTGCTCCAACTGGATCAACAACATAAGGAACAGAATAAGCATCTACAAATCCACTTGTTTCTTTATTTTCATAGTACGCCCCTTTTTCTCCCAGCTTGACGACAACTGTTCCAGCTCCGAGATCTCTACATCTTTGGCTAATCTCTATTGTTTCCGTTGTATCAAATAAAAAATCACCTTCTGACTTTCCTGGAAGCACAATATCAGATAATCCAATTATTTTTCTAATTTGTTCTGCTCCACTATTTTTATCGAGCAATTTTTTCCTGATATTTGGATCAAAAACAATGGTTACTTTTTTTTGCTTTGCTTTATGGAGAAGTGTAAAAATTGCTTCTTCACAAGATTGGCTCAAAGCAGGAGTAATCCCTGTTAAATAGAGGTACTTTGTATCTGAAACATCTATATTTTCAATATCTTTGGGAGTCATTTTACTAGCAGCGGAATCTTTTCTGTAATAAAAAATCGAGCTTGTTTGCGCATTTGTTTTTTCTTTCAGGAAAAGTCCAGTAGATGCTTCCTTATCCTGCTTTACATGCGTTGTGTCGACTCCTTCTCCTCTTACAGCGCTTACAATTTTCGCACCAAGTTCATCATTCCCTACTCGGCTAATCCAGCTTGTCTGATATCCAAGCTTTGCTAATCCTATTAACGTGTTCGTTTCTGCACCAGCAATTCTTGCAGAAAAATCATTTGCATATCGTAGTTGTCCACTGGTCTTTGGAGAAAACAAAACCATTGTTTCCCCAATACTCAATACATCCATTTACATACCTTCCTTACTCCACATACCCCAGCTTTGCTGAAATAGCATTTGCTTTTTGTTTTAAATGTTTAATAATAGTGGCTTTCTGTCTCAGCATTCTTTCTTTAGGTCCAGCCACACTAACCGCTGCTTGGATATCACCCTTCATATCAAATATCGGAGCTGCTAAACAGTAAAGACCATCTTCATTCTCCTCATTATCAATGGAATACCCTTGCTGCCTATATTCTTGAAGTTTTTTCTTTAGTTCTTCTTTATCTGTAATGGTCTGCTTGGTAATCGACTTCAATTCAATAGTATTTAAATAGTCAGTCCGATCCGCTTCATCCATAAATGCAAGATAAACCTTTCCAAGTCCAGTGCAATATAGTGGCTTCTGACCGCCTAGATAAGCAGAAGTTCTGATCGAACGGTTACTATCAATCTTAGCAACATAGACCAATTCTTTATCTGCTAATACCGCCATAAATACCGTTTCTTCCACTAATTCCATCAATTCTTTTAAAGACGGATATCCCAAAGAAGATATATCCAACGATTCCATTGCTGCATTACCAATCGGAATAAGTTTTGGTCCTAAAATAAAGCGATTTTGCTGATTAACAGATAAATAATTTTCACAGAGTAATGTTTTGATTAATCCAGATGTACTGCTTTGTGGTAACTGCAATGTTTCACTAATTTCTTTAATTGTCATTCCATCCATATTTGCACTTAGTAATTCAAAAATCCGTAAAACACGTTCCGCAGATTTCACTGACATACATACACCTCCTATCACATATGTGATTTAACATCTTGTATATGATTTTAATAATTAAACTTTAACATGTCTTTTTTTAAATAACAACTGTAAAATGAAAAATTACAAGCAAGTTAACAAGCTTCAACAAATAAATGAAAGTTATTACTTCATTCATTTGACAAGGTTCTATTAGATATTCACAAAATATTTCCAATGCTGTTTTGGTAAGGTATAACTTTAAAATAACCATCTGTCATACAATCTAAAAAGTGGCTTTCTACTTCAATTGTAGAAAGCCACTTTTTCTGTTTTTACTGATCTTTATTCAAGCCTCAGTATCTTCATTTTATTTTTTCCCGGGATAAACAATATATTTAGGTTCAACCCCTGTTAAAACATCTGCCACATTCTGAGCTGTTTTTGTTTTTAATTCTTCTTGTGCTTCAACAGAGTGCCATGCTGCATGTGGGTTAATAAGTACTTGATCCATTTCTAGTAATGGATTATCAACTGGGATTGGCTCTACCTCTAGTACATCCAATCCTGCACCAGCTATTTCATTATTATGTAAAGCTTGAATCAAGGCTTTTTCATCAATTAATGCACCTCTGGAAGTATTAACAATAAACGCTTCTTCTTTCATTAATTTCAATTGTTCTGCTCCAATAATATGATGAGTATCATTCGTTAACGGGGTATGAATAGAAACAAAATCACTTCGACGTAATAGATCATCTAACTCTACCAGTTCAACATTATATTCTTTTGCTACTTCCGTGGGTATAAATGGATCGTAGGCAATTACCTTCAGTCCAAAAGCCTGTCCTTTCACCGCTACTTTTTTCGCTATATTTCCAAAACTTAATAACCCTAGTACACGACCTCTCAAACGAAAAATTGGGGAACCAGCTTTAAAATCCCAATCCCCTTCTTTTACTTGATTGTTAAACAAGGTCACTTTTCTAGCTAACGATAATATCAATGTCATCGCATGATCTGATACTTCATCTAAACAGTAATCCGTTACATTGCAAACTGTAATATTTTTCTCAGCTGCTGCATCTATATCAATCGTATTAACTCCTACTCCATATCTAGCTACAACCTTACAATTTGATAATTTTTCAATAACATTGCGGCTAATCGGAGCATATTGATTAATAATTGCATCTACTCCTTTAGCAACCTCGATAACATCTTCTTCTGTTTTACACTGTGCATGGATAAATTCAACATCAGGAAGAGATTTTCGGATAACCTTTTCCTCTATTTCTACGGAAGCGTAATCATAATCTGAAAATAAAATTCTAAATGTCATTCTGTTATGACCTCCTTGGTAAATCAATTTATACATTCAATTATCACTCATATAGTATAATAAAAACAAGCTTTTCCATGAAGGTATTTTTGTGATTAATTGCTAAAAAAAGAATCAACTGATTTTCAGACATCTCTTCCTTGGTATACGGGAAGAGGTGCCTGAAATGATGTCCTAATAAAACGAAACTTCATTCAGTGGGAGTTTTCGCCCTTCTCCCACTGAATGATTAGTTGAGTGATTCAGGGAGTTAGCGCCCGTTATCTCCCGCCTAAATAAATTCATTCTTACTCTTTATTTTGTGGCGGGAGTTTTACGGGCGGTTCTCCGTGATAAAAAAGGAGTTATTCCTATTTCTTTACTTTTCTCTTTAAGAGCCTGAGATGAATAAAACAATCGATAAATAAGTAATTAAATATCTTTATTATAAGCAGAATACGTTTTCCAAACGTTATATCCTAACTTATTATAAAATGCTACCAGCCCCGTCCAATCAATCACAATACGGGAAACACCCCGTTTTCTTAAATAATAGATTCCTGCTTCAACAACAGCTAAGCCATATCCCTGGCCCCTTTCCTTTTCATCCACTCCTAAAGGTCCAATCCCGCCTAATTCTTCTTTAAATAGAGGAGCCCAATAAACATTTTGAGCGATTAAATTTGATTTTGCATCATTCATTCGGCAAAACCCAATAATTTTTTGACCTTTTTTCAGAATCACAAATTCTCTTCCTGTGCCACCATTTTGAAAGTAATGAATTGCTTCATATTCCCACCTTCCTGGGAAACAGCGATGTAAAAAATCAAGAAATAATTTCTTATCCTCCAGCTCTAAAACGCTACATTCTATACCTTCTATATTTGGGGGTTCTATTTTATCATTTATGCTATATTTTCGAATCATGTCATGCTCTGTACCAGTGTTTTTATACCCCTTATGTTCAAACCAGGCTTTCGTTTCCTCCAATTCCACTGGAATACCAGGAAAATAATGCCACGGATCGCGTCCCAGCAGGATTTGTTTTACACCATCATTCTGTAATTGCGATTCAGCATTTGCTAATAATGTTGAGCCTACTCCTTGGTTTCTCTGGTCCTGTTTCACAAGCAGTACCTGAATCCAACCGATTTCATTACTTATACCGACATCCAGATTTTCTCGATATCTTTTGGCAATCACAAATCCGATTACACGTTCTTTGTCATCCACAGCAATAGCTGAAGCTTGTTTACATATATTTTCATCCTTGAAACTATTTTGTTGAAATAACTCTTTTCGCATTGGAAATTCGCATCCAATCTCTTGATTCCATAATTGAACAAGTGCATCTATTCGGTGGTCACTCCATGTCTCCAATTTCATCATCGATTGCTCCCTACCTTTTTTATAATGTTAGTAACACAATGATTACTACTGTAACAACTCTTATTCATTTCTTTATCTTTTCATTTCCTTTTTTAAAAAAATCAACCGCATCTCTTGTTTCATCAATATGCTTCACTGTAACAGGATATTGTAATGTAGCGACGCTCATAAATAAAATATCCATGACCTGCAGCTGTGCTATTCGGGATGATGTAGCTCCACTTCGGAAAATAGGCTCTCTTGTCGTAGATGTATACAGTTTTATATCTGCATGCTCCGTAACAGGCCATTTTCCGTATTTTGTCAAGCTGATCGTTTTTACCTCTCTTTTTTTGGCAAGGTGAAGCATATTAGCAATTTCAACAGTTTCTCCAGAAAAAGAAATTCCAAAAACAACATCTTTTTTACCCATATTGGCAACGAAAGTCGCTGCCATATGCATGTCTTCAAAGACATATGCATTTTTATTAATCCGAATAAACTTTTGCACCGCATCCCGAGCAATCATTCCAGATGCACCAACACCAATAAACAAAATTTTGGATGCATCATTCATTAATTGAACTCCTGTATGCAGTTGATCCATATCGAGTAAATGTGCTGTTTCCCTGATTGTTTGAATACTGTTATTCGTCATTTTATCAATAATAGATAAAGTTGTCTCATTTGGATCAATATCACGAAAACCGTATTCTTCTTTTCTTTGTAAATCACCTGCGATACGGATTTTCAAATCATGGAAACCTTTCAGATTCAAAGACTTACATAAGCGAATCACGGCTGCTCCACTTGTTTTACTTCTTTTTCCAAGCTCCTTTGCTGTTAACGAAATTGCTTTTTCCGGATTTTTTAAAATATAATCAGCTATCTTCTTTTCAGATGGCGGGAGACTTGAAAGCATCTCATTAATTCTCGTTATTCCTCCGTTTATAAAAGGCAATAGGATCAACTCATTTCTTTGTCTCTCTTCTTAGAAAAACCAGCTTATAATCAAGCTTTCAAGGTGGAAACTTACATTTGTTTATATTTTCTGTATAGATTCATGTCCCAAACTCCTGTTGAACTGAAAAGGATATACTTCATAATGATTCTTTAACGATATAATAGATACTTTTTTCTTGTTTTATTAAATTCATCCAATTCTTGTTGACTTTCTTCCAAATAGCGTACCGCTTTTCCAGCTAAGATATATTTTCTTAACCGTTTGGTACCTGCCAGTAGATCAAAGAAATACTTTTCATTTTCATTTTGGATAAATTGGAATTGATTTGGATAGATCGTTGCGATTGTTTCCACTAAAGCGACACCTGCCTGTAAAGCATGGAGTGTATTGCGATTTTCAATATGAAGCTGGACACCGTTACAGACTTCACCTTTATATTTTTGATAAGTAGGAACAAAAGAAATAGGGCGGGCGAGCACTCCAGGCAGACTTCTATCATTATATACTTTCGCAAGTTTCTGCCCATCTATAAAAGGAGCTCCAATCCATTCAAATGGTTTGGTTGTACCTCTTCCCTCTGATACATTCGTCCCTTCGATAAGACAGGTTCCCGGGTATAAAATAGCCATATCAATTACAGGTGTATTGGGGGATGGAGGAACCCAGAATAAATTTGTATCATCAAAATACATCCTGCGTTTCCACCCTTCCATCGGTATGACAGAGAGATCACATGAATAAGCGAACTCATTTTTAAATAATAACGCCAATTCCCCCACTGTCATGCCGTGACGATTTGGAATTGGAAGTAATCCAACAAAAGAGCGTACATCTTGTTCTACCAAATTACCCTCCATATTTATCCCGGAAACAGGGTTAGGCCGATCAAGAACAATCAACTTCTTACCATATTCCATACACGCTTCCATGACACTAGCCATCGTATAAATATACGTATAATATCTTGAGCCAATATCCTGTAAATCAAATACAAGTACATCCACATCTGCTATCATTTCTTGACTTGGTTTTCTCGTTTGCCCATACAAGCTGTAGACAGGTAGTCCTGTTGCATTATCTCTGGAAGAGGATACTTTCTCTCCTTCTTTCGCGTCTCCGCGTATGCCATGTTCCGGAGCATACAAAGCAACCAGGTTGATTGCCGGATGCTCCGCAAATAAATCGATGGATGGTTGAAGTTTTTCGTTTACACCTGTCATATTCGTAACCAGGCCTACCCGAAGTCCTTCCACCCGTTTATATCCCTTTTCTAAAAATACATCCAGACCTAAACGCACCAATATTTACACCTCCATGCATAAGTTATGCGAGACTTTCTTCTATTTTCTCAAAAGTTAAATGTGCTCCCCACATGAGGATATATGCAACTACACTTCCACCAAAGAAAAAGAGTAGAGCAGGGATGGTAACAAACGAAAGATAGATGAGTGCAATGACAATCCCAAGTAGAAATATCGTTAATAAAGGGTGTCCGATTCCAATAAATAATGCCCATTTAATATAGTCCAGTGATCGTAATTGGAAATGTGCAAAAAGCGGAAAAAGATAAAGCGTAATCACAGCTAATAACAAAAACAAACCAACAACCGCAAAGCTGGCCATCGTATACGCGATATGTTCTTGAGTCCGCAAAATTTGAAATTCTATTGTCATGAGATAACCTGTTCCAGCCAGAATATACCCCAACACATTAATTTTCAAAAACTCTTTTTTATAAGACTTCCAAAAAACAGAAAAGACAGGGATATCTTTCTCTCCATCAATCCATTTCCGTACCACCGCAAACATTGCTGCCGTAGCTGGAAAGAATCCAAGTAGACCCAACCCAAGCAGCGAGAAAGCAATCCATAGTAAATTGAGATAAGCAAACCTCGTGATCCATACAGCAAAACGATAATATCCGGCAACAAAGCCATTCATCGCCATCCCTCCCGTCTATTTCAAAAATCCTTCCCGGTTTCTCTTATTCTTTAATGGACCCTATTAATACGCCCTGTACAAAAAAGCGTTGCACAAATGGGTAAATTAATAATAATGGCAGCGATGATACAATAATCACTGCATATTTGATAAGACCAGCTGTCTTCACCTGATCCACCAACGATTCAGCTGACCCGCCCGGATCATTCAATTGCATTTGATTCACAACAAGAATCTCTCTTAAAATTAATTGCAATGGATACTTATCACGATCCGATAAATAAATCAAAGCATTAAAATATTGGTTCCATAAATTGACTGCATGAAACAGTGCCATAACTGCAATAATCGGCAAAGATAGCGGTAATACAACCCGTATAAAAATATAGAAATCAGAGGCTCCATCAATTTTGGACGCTTCTACTAATTGGTCTGGAATACTTTGCTGAAAAAAAGCCCTAGCGACTAAAATAGACCAGGCTCCTACAACATTCGGAATGATAATAGCCCACATCGTATCCAGCATCCCCATGGATTGAACAACAAGGTAAGTAGGAATTAGTCCTCCATTAAACAACATGGTAAATAAAATAAACCAAAGGATAAATTTCTTAGCCATTAATTCTTTACGGGATAGTGCATATGCACAAGGCAATAAAACAAATAAATGAATGGCTGTACCTACCGCTGTATAAATAATGGTGTTTTTATAACCTATCCAAATTGCATCATTTGCAAAGACGCGCTCATATCCTTTAAATGTAATATCGACTGGCCAGAGCCACATCCTGCCTGAGCTGACTGCTTGCGGATCACTGATAGAAGCACTTAGAACAAAGACCAAAGGATAGACAATCAAAACTAAGATAATTAACAAAAATATCGTATTAATCAGATCAAATCCTCTATCCGACAGGGAAAATCTTTTCATCTTTCAACCCTCCTTACCATAGACTATTCCCGCTTACCTTTCTGGCTGTATAGTTAAATACGACTAACAATGCAATATTGATTGCTGAATCGAACAGTCCGATTGCCGCAGCAAAACTGTATTGTCCTTCCAATAGACCTGTTTGATACACAAATGTCTGAATCACATCGGATGTTTTTGCATTTAAATTATTTTGCATGAGTAATACTTTTTCAAAACCGACTGTCATAAAGCTGCCAATATTTAGAATAAATAACACAACAATCGTCGGTAGAATGCTTGGTATATTAATGTGGAAAATACGCTGCAGCCGTGATGCGCCATCCACTTTTGCCGCTTCATGTAATTCGGGATTAACACCGGATAAAGCTGCCAGATAAATAATCGATCCCCACCCAAGGGTTTGCCATACGCCAGACCACGTAAAAATATGTCTGAACCAGCTTGGACTTGTTAGAAAATCAATCGGGCTCCCGCCAAAAACAACAATCAGACGATTTACTAAGCCTGTTGTAGGATCTAAAAAGATGACAATCATTCCGACAACAACGACAACAGAAATAAAGTGCGGAGCATAGGTTAATGTCTGAGCCCATCTTTTAAATATGCTATTTTTCACTTCATGTAGAGAGAGTGCTAGAATAATAGGTAATGGGAATAAAATTAATTGATATGCGCTTAAAGCCAGAGTATTTTTAAGCAGTCTCCAAAAGTAGTAGGAATAAAAAAAGCGTTCGAAGTGATCGAATCCGATCCAAGGGCTTCCCCAGATTCCAAGATTGGCAAAAAAGTTTTTGAAAGCAATTTGCACACCATACATCGGTATATAATGCAAGATGATAAAGTACGTAATGGCTGGAAGCAAGAAGACATATATTTGCCAATTTCGGGCGAAGTTCTTTTTCACTTGATAAAATTTACTTTGGGCTGGTACAGAAACATCATTTTTTACTCCCTTCATTCTTCAACCCCCTTTATTTATCAGCGGATGGATTGACACCCAACCGCTGATAAAGTGAACCGTTACAATCTAAAAAGCTTTTAATTTTCTTTATAGCGCTCATAGGCAGCTTTTTGAATGTCCATATATTCGTCATAGCCCATCTCTTTAATCGTTTCCACATATGCATCCCATTCAGAGAAATCATTCTCCCCTGTAATAAAACCTGCCTGCATTTCTTCTACATACTTTTGCAAATCCGTTTCTAATACAGCGATACGGTCATTTTCCTCTGCGGTATACGTAAACGCCGGCCAAATTTCATCAATTAAGTACGGTTCTAATTGTTCCGCAGCTTCTACATCTGTTGGTGCATTCTCCGAACCGGTAAAGTATTCATCTGTGACCATGACAGGATGGTTGCCACCCGGATTGATAATATATTCAGCCAAAGCCTGCGTCAGTGTTAATCCATCCGGATTATCCGTTATTTCTTCTGTCAGTTTCGGGCCTTCTTCTGTTTCTTCGTATGTTTCTCCTTCAATCCCCATAAAGAACATCTTTTGGCCTTCTTCACTCCAGAAATAATCAATCCATCTTAACGTCGCTTCCGGATTTTCATTTTCACTTGTGATCAGAAAGTTTCCTAATGAAAGAACAGGAGACGTAATTCCCGTGTACATTTTTGTACCATCTGGACCTTCTAATGCATTGCCTGGAATAAACTGTTCTCCTATTTCTTTTCCGTATAATTCCATCGGGTTATAGAATTGTACAGCACCATAACGGTCATCTGCCGCATTAGCTAAATGCTGATCAACCTCTAATGAATAAATATTTTGCTCAATCAGCTCTTCTTCATAAAGTTTATTTAAATATTTCAACATTTCTTTATATTGATCATCAATAGGATAAAAACGGATATCACCTGAATCTGGATCACTATCAATTAAGGTATGAAGCTGTCCGCGGTTTTGAACGCCGAATGCACCTGAGATCCAGTGAATAATGCGGGACATTTCCGCTACACTGCTTAATGGAATTTCATCATTTTCTCCATTCCCATTTAAATCAGTTTCTTTCACTGCTTTTAAATATTCATAGAATTCTTCGGTTGTTTCTGGATTATCCATATCTAATTGTTCCAACCAATCTCCATTCATCCACCCTTTAGCACCAATTAATAAGGATGAAAAATCTGGTGAATATACGGTCGGAATGGAGTAAATATTTCCATCCGGGAACGTGATTCCTTTCCGGATATCTGGATTTTCATCTAAAACTTTTTTAATATTTGGCGCATATTCTTCAATCAAATCATTTAAAGGGATAAAAGTTCCTTGACTCCCATATGTTTGAACATCAGAAATAGGCAAATTGGCAGCATAGAAAACATCCGGCAAGTCTCCACTGGCAAGAGCCAGGTTTCTTCTTTCTTCCAATCCATCTGCCGGCACCATATTCCATGTTATATCCATATTTGTCATTTCTTCATATTCATTCAAAAGTAAAACATCATTCCAATCATCCGCTGTTGTTGCAGCTTTACCAGCAAATATCTCTAATTCAACCGTGTCTTCCACAATTGGCATGCCTTCCGTATTTAAGTTATTTAGTGCCTCTTCACTACCGCCGATCTCTTCCTTGTCGTCGTTATTACACGCAGATAGGGCAATTAATGGCACAGCTGCTAACATAATGAATTTCTTTTTAATTTTCACAGGAAATACCTCCCTTTTATAAAGTGGATAGAGAAAGTGATTCCCTTCCCACTTAGCAAATAGAAAAATATAAACTCCCCTATTTGCATAAGCAGAACTTAGGCATTCACCCAGAAATTGCTCTCAAAAGTATAAAGAGGGTCTAAGAAAGCAAAATCTGCTTTTAAGTCTTCGGTTAACGAATGCCTATTTTTATCACGGAGAACCGCCCGTAAAACTCCCGCCTCAAAATAAAGAGCGAAAATAAATGTATTTAGGCGGGAGATCAGGTGAGCTAGCTCCCTGAATCACTAAGGCTAATTCAGTGGGAGAATGAAGGAAGCAGACTAAGTTCGCGAAGTCCTGAGACTGCTGGAGCTGTGATTACTCGCCCCATCGTAAAGAGTTGTGCGTCGAAAAACTCCCACTGAATGAAGTTTCGTTTTATAATGAGGCTATTTATCTACTGTCCTTCTTCATAACGTTGAAGTGCTTTCTTTTGAATTTCCATATATTCATCAAGGCCCATCTCTTCTAAGGTTTTCACATAATCGTCCCATTCATCAAAGGATGTTTCCCCTGTAACAAATTGTGCCTCCATCTCAGCAACGTACTTTTGAATATCCGCTCCTAAAGCATCCAAGGTTGCTTGTTCCTCTTCTTCATAGAAGAAAAATGGCCAAGGCTCTTCAATGAGATAGGGAGCCATGTTTTCTGCATTTTCGAGATCTTCAGGCTGAAACTCTGGAGCTGTCGAATACTCTGGATTTTCAATCACTGGATGTCCCCCGCCTGGATTAATGATATACTGCGCCAATGCTTCTTGTACCGTTAATCCATTCGGATTATTGGTGATTTCTTCCGTTAATTCTGGACCCTCCGACGTTTCTTCATATGTTTCACCCTCTAACCCCATGAAGAACATCTTCGCTCCTTCATCACTCCAGAAATAGTCAATCCAACGAATGGTTGCTTCTGGGTTTTCATTGACATTAGTAATGGAAAAATGCCCCAAACTATTTACGGGTGAAATCACGGAGGTAAACAGCTTATCTCCATTCGGACCTTCTAGTGCATTACCAGGAATGTAGCGGCCGCCCACTTCTTCTCCAAAATAATCTTTCGGATTGAAGAAGTTCATCGCTGCATATTTTCCTTCTGCCCCATTCGCGAGAAAATGGTCTACTTCAATGGAATAGATATTTTGTTCAATCAAGCCTTCTGTATATAGTTTGTTCATGTATTCAAGCAATTGTTTATACTCATCCGCTGTACGGTAAAAACGTAATTCTCCTGTTTCCGGGTCTTCATCAATGGAAGGATGCAAAATTCCTTTATTCGAAACACCAAATGCACCAGTTAACCAATGAAATAAACGATCCATCGATACACTGCTAAATGGAATAACTTCATTACCATCAACGGATAATTCTTTTGCCGCTTTTAAATATTCATAGAATTCATCCGTGGTTTCCGGGTTATCCATCCCTGTCTCATCCAGGATGTCTTGATTTATCCATGGTTTATCATCCATCAAAGATGTCGGAGATTCTGGATCTCTTAACCGAGGGATAGCATAGATATTTCCATCTGGAAACGTGATTCCCTGCTTAATCTCGGGATATTCCTCTAAATAGGCTTTGATGTTTGGAGCGTATTCATCAATCAAATCGTTAAGAGGGATAAAAATCCCTTGTTCGCCATATTTATATAAATCGGAATTAGGCATATAAGAACCATAGAAAAGATCGGGTAAATCCCCACTAGCCAGTGCCAAATTTCTTTTTTCTTCTAATCCATCAACCGGAACTTGATTCCAGTTCATATCAATATTCGTCATTTTTTCATATTCATTTAATAAAGGCACATCATTCCAATCATCAGCCGCTGAAGCAGCTTTCCCTGCAAATACATCAATCGTAATTTCTTCCCCCACAATCGGCATACCTTCTTGATTCAGATTTTCGAGCGCCTCTTCACTTCCCCCGACATCTTCTTTTTCATTCTTACTGCACGCAACCAGTACGACTAAAAAAGAGATGCATAATAGAAATAAGATTCTTTTATTCTTTTTCACTCAAAAACCTCCCCCATATTATTTTTTTCTTTTTTATCCACCTTTAGATTAAAAACGCAAGATATTTATGCAGCTACTACGCTTAATCTATCTTACAGTGAACAGTATTTTTTACTTTCAGCACTTCTTTTTAAATCAACTTTCCCTCCTCCTTTCGTACTTTTTCCTTTGTAGCTGATAAACAATTCAACTATTAAATTGTTTCTATCAAATTTCTACCGGGAGTGTACCTCTGGCATTTTCTTTGCCAAAGATAGCTCCAGCGGCAACCTGTAATGCAGGGTAACTAAATTCATAGGTATTGATAAAGGCTTGCAGCTTGTTTAGAAAATGAAAATCATATGGGTTCCGCATACCGACTCCAATAATATTTCTATTTTCTTTTACTAATTGATTAACAAACGTGATAACAGGGCTATTTTCTGTCACGGTCACTGTTCCTAAAATGATATAATCCACGTTTTTGGCAGCATAAAAGAGTTCTTTCGTTTCCTGCTTCAGTTTATTTTCGTCATACACTTTCACAGTCGCATGAGGAATATATTCTCTTACCGCGGATCCAAGTGATTTCTGTTGCGTTTTTTTATCTTCTACTAATGCCATAGATCCTTGAACTGGTTCCAGCACAAGTACTTTCCGCAGCTTATCTCTTTTTAATGGCAATAGTTGATCATTATGAACCATTGTGACACTTTCTCTATATACTTTCCGAGCTAACTGATGATGTTCCTTGGAACCAACAATTTGTAAGGTTTCTTCTTTATCTGATAATGAAGTGCCATTCCAAGTTGCATACTTTTCTTTTAACAACTGGATACGCTGAAACGATGCTTCGATACTAGAAGCAGACAATGCTCCACTTTCAACTGCACCGGTAATTTCTTGAATCGTTCTTTTTTGAACAGGATACGTATGAGAAACCATGACAAAATCAGTACCTGCCTGCAATGCTTTTACTGCTCCTTTTTCTGTTCCTATGGTATTTGATATCGCTTTCATCTCCATACAATCCGTTGTAATCGCTCCTTGAAATCCTAACTTTTCACGTAAAAGTTTCACATAAACCTGCTTCGATAAGGTTGCAGGCGTATTTGCTTTCGGTTCAATTGCAGGAAAATAAACATGTGCAGCCATGACAGAATCTGCACCAGCTCGAATACAAGCTGTAAATGGAACTAATTCCACTTTTTCTAACCGGTCCATCTCATGAGATATCACTGGTAAATCTAAATGGGAATCTACACTTGTATCACCATGACCTGGAAAATGCTTTAGCGATGTCATCACCCCTGCATCCTGCAATCCTTTCATCATTGCTTCTCCAAATTCTGCAACCTTTTGAGGATTTGCACTGAAAGAACGAACACCGATGACTGGATTCTGCGGATTATTATTCACATCTAAGACCGGTGCCAGATTCCAATTGATTCCCAACGCTTTTAATTCTCTTCCAGTTGCTAAACCGACCTCATACGCATATTGCGGTTCATCTGTCGCGCCAAGCGCCATCGCCCCTGAAAATGTTGTCATGCCTTGATGCATTCTGCTGACGACTCCGTTTTCCTGATCCAGACAAATAAATAATGGCTTTTCATATCCGGCGGCTTTTGCTTCTTTTTGTAAGCTGGAAGTTAATTGAAGTACCTCTTCTGGCTCTCCGATATTACGGCTAAACAAAATAATGGAACCAACATAATAATCATGAATTAATTCTTTTATTTCGGGCGTTATTGCTTTTCCATTAAATCCGACAACGAGCAGCTGCCCAATTTTTCTTGCTAACTTCTTATTACTCACGAAACATCCTCCTTTATTCGATTGCACAGAAATTATGATAAATTACCCGCTGTAACAATACGATGATATAAATTTCTTCCTAGTGAACCTGCTTGCATCGGATAGGGGCCTTCAAAATAGAGCCGTTCTTCTTCCAGCTCACCGATTTTGCTGATTTCTCCCTCGATGTACTGGTTTAAACGGTACATTACCGTATCTATACGCGTAAGTACACCGCCATATCGAATCTCAATAATTTCCCAACCAAAAGGTTTATTGATAGAAAACCATAATGTCCGATGTATTTTTCGCATTGTATCCACACGCTCTTTTACTTCTTCTAAGACTGGAATTATTGTTTGAAGCTTGCTTCGATCTTGTTTATCATATAGTTCTTTGATTTGCCTGCCTAATTCCGCTTTGATGCTAAGAACATGTGATAATTGCTGGTAGAAATGAAATAACAGACTCCAATCTGTATTTCTTTTTGCTGCTTGCTCCAATTTAGCTGTCAAAAGTTCATAATGTTTGTTTAAGGGGAGATTTTTGATATTCTCATCGTATAGACCAATCAAAATATCTTGCCACAATAAAAGCTTGGAAGGGTTGGAGGTCTGCAGATTATCTTTATTTACTCCAGGTGTTTCATCTAATTGGTTGAAAAGTATGAAATCATCAAAATTTGCTCCTGCACAAAATTGAAAACGTTTCTGTAGGTGAGCCTCTGAAAAAGTTTCATGATAAGCATGTTCGGCAAATAACTGTAAGACCGGCAAAGCTGTCATCATTGGCGTTTCTGCACCATTATCTCCCCACATTGTCACGAAAATTTCCTTGACCTTCTCTTTTTTACAAGCACGTAAAGCGGCTTCCGTTGTGGCAAAGGCTTTGCCATAGTTAGGAGAAATTCCATTCCACGTCCATACGCCACCCGCAAATACAGGATTATCTTTTAATGCTTTGTGCTTCTGAATAAATGTACGGTAAAATTGTTCATCATCGTGGTAATAATCCCAATACACAAGCTGGGCGTCCGGAATGGATGATATAACCGACTCTGGAATATCGGATTCTAAATCATAATATCCTCCATGCTTGGAGCCGAGACGAAAATACATATCACTCCAAATCATTGGCTTCAGCTTTTTTCTCTCCGTAATAGCTGTTACTTCTTGCAAATGTTTATTCATAATATCAAATCGTTTTTCATATCCATGTACATCCAAATACTTTCCTAATCCTAGCTGATGTGCTTCGTCCATGCCGATATGAATCCGTTTTGATTGAAATGGACGGCTTGCAGCTTCAATAAGATGTTCTAAAAACGTATAAGTAGCCTTAGATCCTGCCAATAAAATGTCGGCTGTATCGCGGATAGGAATGGCATAATTCCACTTTAATGCTTCCGTTAAATGAGCTAATGTCTGAATACATGGAATCATTTCAATCCCTAAATTTGCTGCATACTGATCACATTCCCTTAACTCTTCTTCTGTATATCTTCCACGCATATAGCCAAAATAAGGGTATTCCTTTACCGTATATGTATCTTCCGTATATACCATCAACGTATTTAATCCCATCATAGCTATTTTTCGTACTAATTTTTTTATCCCATCCACCGTCATCACTGCATTCCGTGAGGCATCCAGCATCGCACCTTGCATCGTAAATTGTGGATATTCCACAAGGTTAAAGTCTTTTTGTGCATAAAAATGCTCTAACCATAATCCAAAACCTCTAAAAAAATGAATCTTTTCCTGAAATACGATTTCACTTTTCCCATGATTATTTTTCACAGACAAGGGTCCTTCTTTTTGAATCACCTGGATCCGATGACCTTCCTCTGATAATTCAATATCCAGCTCCTTTAAAAGCTGTTTCAGCCCTTTTTTTACTTGTGATACATCACCTGTTAAATGAAGTTTCATATATATCCTGACCTCGCTTTTCTATCATTTGGTATTAATCCATTTCGATACTTTAAGTTCGTTTTTGAATTTATCCACGCTATACTATTTGGTTTGTATTAGGATATGCTTTTGAAAATTGAAATAGAATATCAGATTTTCATTCGAAAAATTGTTTTTCTGTTTTATCATCAATGGGCTTCTGCAAAAACTCTCTTGGAATAAAGTTTCATTTTATGATTAGTTGAAAATCGCATTGAGGGAAAGCCAACAGTACCTTACACAAAATTAAAAAGATGGCAGGATACTTTCCCGTCATCTTTTCCCACTAATTTGTATTTTAATGATTATTAATTCCATATAACTGTTACGTTTTAGACTTATATAAAACTTTCTTTTGTTAGGAACGAACTTCCGATCACTCTCTCACTTTACTTTTTTAATCATTCCATTCAGCGCAACCTTAGAACAAGCATAATGTACAATTGGACTTTCAACGATAGGTTCTTTTGTTAGAAAGACAAAAAGAGACTCTTTCGCAATGTTTACTTTTGCGTTTTGGACTTTCCACCGTTCATGCTGAATATCTCCACGATATAGTCGACCATTTTTATACGCCCAGAAAATATATCGTTCTAATAGCCAGTAATCAAGGCTTCCTTTTTTTGGATGAAAAGCATCTTCAGTCGGTGTATAGCTTGCATGAAATCTTGCAGATAATTTTCCTTTACGCAGGCTGTTTATATGGTAGGTATCTGCTGATTTGTCCATCGTCATATCTGCATGAAGAAAAGGAGCTTTTATTATTTTTCCTCCCAAAACAACAGATAATTTATTTGTATCCATCGTAAAGAAATATACGCCTTTTTCTTCATTTTTCTTCACATATGTTCTTACATTCAGCTGCAGCATCGGACATAAATAAGGAAGGCTTGGCAAATAACGAATCCGATTTTTGCTTACTTTAAAAGCAACCATACTTATCCAGGCCTGTCCATCAAATGTATCTAATTCTAAATTCTCTGGAAGGCGTTCTCTCAAAGCTTCAGGTGATATGGGCAGGTGGATAAATAAGACATGCTCCCATTTCTGGAGCATCACCCAAGGAAAAGGATTACGGATGTCTGCGGTTTGTATTAATTTTTTCGTTATCATATGGATTTTTCCTATTCATATTTTTATAGTTATGTATACACTTTAGTTTAAGCTTTTTTGTATTCCTTTATTCTTCATACTTAAAAATATTAAATAGGAATGAAGCTTACTTATCAATAAGTTTCCCTCTCCGCTTCAATAATACATACTCCAATGTTCCCGTTCCGACAAATATTCCACACAGGATAAAAATAAATCCGATGAAATGAAATAAAGTAATCGATTCATTCAAGAAAAGTACAGATCCAATTACCGCAAAAAGTGTATTCAAGTTCATAAATAATGTTGTTTCCGCAGGTCCTACTTGTTTAATCGCAAAATTATAAATGATATGTCCGAATGCCGTACACAGCAGGGAACTAAAGAGAAAAACCAGTCCAAGCTTCCATGAAAACAGCTGTGTTAAATCGGAAACACGATGATCAAAAAACAGACTTGTCAGAAATATAAAAAATGAACCAATAAGGAGCATAAAACCTGTGCTTAACCTTGAATCAAAATCGGCATGGTACTTACCAATCAGAATAAAGCTGAATGCCTGCGTCAAAACAGCAAAAAAGACAACTACATCTCCTACCGCTATACTTTCAAAACCTCCCCCTGAACTCGTAGTGAGAAAGATTCCAATAAACCCTAAAACAAATCCAGTTAATCGCATTTTAGGGACACGTTGCTTTAACAATAGAATAGCTAATAAAACAGTCAATAATGGCCCGGTTCCTAAAATTAAACTACTGTTTATCCCAGAGGTATACTTTAATCCAACACTTATTAAAGCATGATGCAAGACGACGTTAAATAACCCGACATAAAGAATAACCTTCCATTCTTTCTTACTTGGCCATCGAAATACGCCCATAAACAAACAAATCAGAAGTACAGCAACACCTGCGACAAAAATTCGGACAGAGGTTACCAAAATCGGGTCTATGTTTGTAACTAAAACTTTAATAGCTGAAACGTTAAATCCCCAAAGCAGCATTACAATAAATAAAAGAATGTATATATTTTTCAATAAAACACCTGATTTCTAAATGATATTTGAAAAAAATGACAACTTTTATAGCAATCTACTATTTTGAATAAGTCTTCTTAAAATAAGTATTTTCTTTGTTTTTTGTTAAGACAACGTTTTTGCGCACTATATAAATTATAACATGCATTTATTTTAACTAAATCTCATTTTGGATATTTACAAATGAATATAAATTCTTTATTATGTATAAATATACAAAAAATAAAGAATGTTAGGCGGGATGAGATGACTACAGAAACGGATATCGTACACAGCATTGAAAAATTAGCTGTCAATGCTTGGCCCCCATATACCCAAATGCTATTTGAGAGCTGGAATCTGCGGGCAACTTTTGGCGTAACTAAAAGAGCTAACAGCGTACATACTATCGGCCCAATACCGGAAAATAAAGATTGGCTTAAGATTATTGAACAGTTTTATAAAGTAAAATCGATAACGCCCTGTTTCTATATTAGTGAAATATCTCCATCAGAATTGGATGTTATTTTAGAAGAAAAGGGCTATGATAAATGCGATCCATCTTTTATCATGCAGGCACCCTGCGAGAAA
Organism: Oceanobacillus jeddahensis; assembly: GCF_000750635.1. Lineage (GTDB taxonomy): Bacteria > Bacillota > Bacilli > Bacillales > Amphibacillaceae > Oceanobacillus > Oceanobacillus jeddahense. Next base: position 17,405 of record NZ_CCDM010000006.1, on the reverse strand, counting down.
ATATTAAAGAATACAATTCCAGATCATACATGGATTATACAGTCTTCTTCAGAAATAAAGTCTGCGTGGATTAATAATCTAATACATTTAAGTGAAGCTTCACCAGATAAGTACGAAGCGTATTCTCATATCCTATCAGCGATTAAACCAATGAAGCATTTTATGTCTATCTATTCTGGTAACCAAATTGTCGGGATGGGCTCTGTCGTTGTTGAAAATGGTTGGGGATGTATTAGTAATATTGTTGTAGATAAAAATTATCGCCGAAAAGGAATAGCTGTTCAGCTGGTGAGGCACCTGACTGCATGGGCTTTGACGAATGATGCTTCTCATGTCTATTTACAGGTTGTGGCGGAAAATCAAGCTGCTCTTCACTTATATGACAAGCTTGGGTTTCAGACGGTTTCTGAATATCATTTTCGTGTATTGGCTGGTTCTTAGAAACTATGTGTATATAGCACTATAAAAAAGACGCTTCCGCAAAAGCCAAAACTTTATACGAAAACGCCTTTCAGGATATTGTTTTAAAATAAAATGTTACCTTTTAGTGGTCAAGCAAGCATTACGCAGCCTTGAAACCTTTGTAAGTCAAGGGTTTGAATGAATGACTTACATCATCCCAGGCATTCCGCCCATGCCGCCCATATCAGGCATTCCGCCGCCTTCATTTTCATCCGGCTTATCTGCTACTACAGCTTCTGTAGTCAAGAACATAGCGGCAACAGATGCTGCGTTTTGTAGCGCATAACGGGTTACTTTCGTTGGGTCTACGATACCAGCTTCAACCATGTTTACCCATTCGTCGGTTGCTGCATTGTAGCCAATCCCTACTTTTTCGCCTTTTAGACGTTCTACAATGATAGAACCTTCTAGTCCAGCATTATGAACGATTTGACGAACTGGTTCTTCTAAAGCACGTAGTACGATGCTTGCACCAGTTGCTTCATCGCCTTCTAGGCTAAGTTCACTTACTTTACCATGAATATTTACTAGAGCAGTACCGCCACCAGGTACCATTCCTTCTTCTACACCAGCACGCGTAGAGTTTAATGCATCTTCAATACGAAGTTTACGTTCTTTTAATTCTGTTTCTGTAGCTGCGCCAACTTTAACGACAGCAACACCGCCAGCTAATTTTGCCAGACGCTCTTGTAATTTTTCTTTATCGAAATCAGAAGTTGTTTCTTCTGCTTGTGCACGGATTTGTGCAACACGGCTGGAAATTGATTCTGGATCTCCAGAGCCTTCCACGATTGTTGTATCATCTTTTGTTACAACAACTTTAGAAGCACGTCCTAATTGTTCAATGCTTGTTGATTTAAGGTCTAGTCCAAGATCTTCTGTGATGACTTCTGCACCAGTAAGTACAGCGATGTCTTCAAGCATTGCCTTACGACGGTCACCGAATCCTGGAGCTTTCACAGCTACAGCGTTGAATGTACCACGTAATTTGTTTACTACTAATGTAGCAAGTGCCTCGCCTTCCACGTCTTCCGCAATCATAAGAAGCGGCTTACCTTGTTGAACAACTTGTTCTAATACCGGTAATACTTCTTGGATATTTCCAATTTTCTTATCTGTAATTAAAATATATGGATCTTCTAATACGGCTTCCATTTTATCCTGGTCAGTAACCATATAAGGAGAAGAATATCCACGATCAAATTGCATACCTTCAACTACTTCAAGCTCCGTGTTAAATCCTTTTGATTCTTCGATCGTAATAACACCGTCATTACCTACACGTTCCATCGCTTCAGCAATCAATTGTCCTACCTCATTATCGCCTGATGATACAGCTGCGATTTGAGAAATTGCTTCTTTGCTTTCAATTGGCTGAGAAATCCCTTTTAATTCTTCTACAGCTAATGCCACTGCTTTTTCAATACCGCGACGGATTCCAACTGGATTGGCACCAGAAGTTACGTTTTTAAGTCCCTCACGAATCATTGCTTGAGCTAGTACAGTTGCAGTTGTTGTACCATCACCAGCAACATCATTTGTTTTAGAAGCTACTTCCGATACAAGCTGTGCACCCATATTTTCAAATGCATCTTCTAATTCAATTTCTTTCGCGATTGTTACACCATCATTCGTAATTAGCGGTGAACCGAATTTTTTATCTAATACCACATTGCGGCCTTTTGGCCCCAAGGTTACTTTTACTGCATCTGCTAAGGTATCCACACCACGTAACATTGCGCGGCGAGCGTCTTCACTAAATTTAATATCTTTAGCCATGTTAAAATTCCTCCTCCAATTTGATTCACGGTTTCATTTTAATCTGTAAACTTTTGCTTAAAGATTCATCGTATATTTTTGATTAACCTACAATTGCTAAAATATCATTTTCACGAAGAATTAAGTATTCAGTACCTTCATATTTCACTTCAGTACCAGCAAATTTAGAGAAAATAATACGGTCTCCTTCAGAAACTTCTAAAGCTACCTTTTCTCCATTTTCCACACGTCCAGATCCCACTGCAACTACTTCACCTTCTTGCGGTTTTTCCTTTGCAGAGTCTGGAAGTACGATTCCGCTTGCAGTTGTTTCTTCTTGTTCAACAAGTTTGATAACAACACGATCTCCTAATGGTTTAATCATGTAGAATTGCCTCCTTAATCCCAAATCATTTTATTTTTATTAGCACTCTTGATCTTCGAGTGCTAACTCCAATTAATATAATAATTAATTCTTGGAAAAAATGCAAGTAGGATGATAAATAATTTTTAAATTAACTTTTTCATGGTTTTATGCATGATTCCACGTACTTCTGATTATAATTTTGAGTGATAGATGTGTTAGAATATATTTTATGACGGTCTTTCAATGGTTGCGATGACTTCTGCACCTGCCACACTGACTAATGTGGACGAACTTACAGAAGCTTCCCTTCCTTGTTCCTAATGTGTCATTTTTAGTAGTTTCTAGAACATTTTAATTAAGGGAGCGTTTTTATGACTCGAAGATATATATATGTCATACTTACATATATCATTATGCAATTCTCTGCTTTACTTGCCGTACCGCTGCTCGTATTTGGATTTAATGCAGATCCTGTTCTTGCCAGTGTTTATTGGTCTGTGTTCAGCTTTACTATCGGACTTGTTATTGTTCTTTTGTTGTTAAAACCCGATATGCAAGTCCGGGCTCATTCCGATGCTGTCGGCGTTGGCGGCATTATTGTCTGGTCTGTTCTGGGAATCTTTATGGCCCTTCTTTCTCAAGGGTTGGCTGCAACGATTGAAATGGAGGTATTCGGAATTGATCCAGGCTCAGAAAATACCCAGGGCATCATGAACATGGCCCGGGCTGTCCCAATCTTTGTCATTCTTCCGGCAATACTTGCTCCTATATTAGAAGAAATAATTTTCCGGAAAATTATTTTTGGATCACTTTATAAAAAAATGAACTTTTTCTTTGCTGCCATCATTTCCGCCCTTATTTTCGCCGTGATTCATTGGGATTTCTTGCATATACTAGTGTATACAGCAATGGGATTTGTTTTTGCTTTCCTTTATGTACAAACGAAGCGAATTATTGTTCCGATTATTGTGCATGCAGGAATGAATACACTTGTTGTACTGGCACAATTTTCATTAGATCCAGAAGAAATCCAAAAACGGCTTGACGAATTACAACTCATATTCTTTGGAGGTTAACATGCATCGTCCATATTTAATAAAAGCTATTGTTTACATTTTATTCGGTGCTTTGCTTATTTATTTTGGCGTTCTTAGTAAAGGAGACACCGTCTGGGATGTGGTAACAATCATATTCGCCGGGTTTGCAGCATTAACTTTCTATGCTGGTTTACGAATGCTCCGATTTTATTTTAAATTAAAGAATAAAAAATAAGAAAAACTAGCTCTCATGCATCGTCCTTCTTTTAGAAGGATCGTAAAGAGCTAGTTTTTTTGTACAATCAGAAAATACATGGAAGAATAACATCTCCATTGCAACCCTATCCTATTCCTCATCTAAAGAATAATGCTTCAAAAAGTATACAAGGGATTGCAATTCTACTGTTAAATCAATATGGTGTACACGAATATGGTTGGGAACCGTAATACGTGCCGGCGTAAAATTAAGTATGCCTTTAATACCAATATCAACAAGTCGATTTGCAGTAGCATCCGCTTCTTCAGCGGGAATGGTTAAAATGGCAACTTCAATCCCTTTAATTTTATCTTCTAGTTCATTCACATGATAAATGGGAACACCGCCAACTTCATTCCCAACTTTTGACTCATCTGCATCAAACGCCATCGTAATACGGATATTGTTGTTCTTTAAAAAATTATAATGTAAAAATGCAGTTCCCAGGTTTCCCACACCAATTAAAGCAACATTTGTTGTTTCATGCTGATCCAGTGTACTTTTAAAAAAACCTAATAAATACTCAACATTATATCCATATCCCTTTTTTCCGAGAGCTCCAAAATAGGAAAAATCCCTGCGAATCGTTGCAGAGTCAACTTTAACTGCTTCACTTAACTCTTTCGAAGATACACGCATCTTCCCTTGCTGATATAAATTATTGAGAAATCGATAGTATAATGGCAAACGTTTTGCTGTTGCCTGTGGAATTTTATTTTGTTCCATTTGAAACGGCCTCTCTTCAGTTACTAATTATAAGAAAACTTATATTTTAAAACCTTTTCATTTCTATTATTGATACTACTATGATTTTAAGATAAAAGCTTTCTTTATATCGTTAAAAATGATTTATTCGAAAATGCACTCTCTACTATACAATTTTAACAGAAATACAGCCAACATGGCGAACTTTAGCATTATTTTATTGTAGCTTCTATTTTGATACGTTACACTTATAAAAGGTGTACTTTCTTTTATAATAACTCAACTTTCTCACCTTAAAAAGAAACTTCATTTATATAGAAACAGGAGTTGATCGTTCTTTTGATAACTTCCTTGACAAAGAAAGAGTAGAAGGTGAAGTGTAAAGCGCCGCTGCTGCGGACCGTTTTGCCTTCCTAGGGGCACGCTCTTCAGCTAACTTTTGCCAAGAAGAGCACTTGGCAAAAGTGGATCTTCAGATGGTGCTGATCCCTCAGGAGTCAAAACGGTCCGCCTCCGCTAGTTAGATGTTCTATACGTGGAAAACAACTCACCTAATAGATGTTTGATCAGATAAGACATATTTTTCATGCTGTATGGTAAAATGTTCTGCTAAGATTGATTTCTGTGCATGAAAGCTATTCTCTGTATTTCATATCCATTCTGTCATCATTGGTTGTTCAGGCGAAAGCTGTTATTTCGTCAAACTCATCAAAATGTTATTTCTTTCGTTCGCTGTAGAATCCCATCAGAGCGGAGGCCAACCACGCAGACTCCTATGGGAACAGGGCGAGCTGAAGATCCACTTGAAAAGCGGTTTTCTTTTCAAGTTAGCTGAAGCCGTCCCCATGGAAAGCGGAGTGGTTGGCCGGAGCGGGAGCTATGCACAATCACCAATTCCAAAATGGCCGGATATGTAATCAAAAAGTAAGCATGGTACTGGAGAACATGTTCATCCTGAGATAGCAAGATATATATGCTTATTCTTAGGTGCGATAGTTGAGTAAGATTAGTCAAAAAGAAAAAAGAATAAATATATTCATTTCCCAGCTTTGTTCATATTTAGAAAGGATGGCAACGATGATTTTAATGCAATTAAACGGAATCTCTAAATCCTTTGGAGCAGAAGAGATTCTTTCTAACATAAAAATGGAAGTTAAAGATAATGAACGTATAGCAATTGTTGGCCGGAACGGAGCCGGAAAATCAACACTTCTCAAAATAATGGCAGGCGAAATGCCTTTTGATGGTGGTGAAATGTTCAAGCCAAAAGATTTAACATTTGGCTACCTCTCTCAGCATATGACATTAGAGTCTGGAAAAACGATTTGGAAAGAAATGCTGGATGTCTTTTCTCCACTTCTGACTATGGAGAAAAAATTACGGGAGCTGGAATTACAAATGGCGGACGCTTCCAGTATGGACGAAGCGGACTACCAGCAACTGCTCATCCGATATGATAAGCTACAAAATGAGTATCAATTGAACGGTGGATATACGTATCAAGCGGAAATAAAATCGGTATTAAATGGATTATCCTTTGGTGATTATGATTATGATACTTCAATTACAGATCTAAGCGGCGGACAAAAAACAAGGCTTGCTCTTGGCAGACTCCTCTTACAAAAACCGCAGCTTCTTATTCTCGATGAACCGACAAACCATTTAGATATTGATACACTTACATGGTTAGAAGGATATTTAGTAAATTACCCGGGAGCGATCATTATTGTTTCCCATGACCGCTACTTTTTAGACAAAACGGTATCTATTGTTTATGAAATTTCCAGACATCATTCTAAAAAATTCCATGGAACCTATAGTAACTATTTAACACAAAAAGCACTTGATTATGAGCAAGAGAAAAAAGAATTTGAAAAACAGCAAACAGAAATAAAGCGGTTGGAAGATTTTATTCAGCGTAATTTAGCACGTGCTTCTACAACAAAACGAGCTCAAAGCAGAAGAAAAAAACTTGAAAAAATAGATCGCCTTGACCACCCTGCCGGGGATGAATCTTCAGCATCTATTTCCTTCCAGGTAAACCGCCAGAGCGGGAATGATGTATTAAAAATAAAAGAGTTAACATTTCAATATCCAGATACAGAGCAGCCAACTTTTAAAAATATCACCTTGCATGCGAACCGTGGTGATCGTATCGCATTAGTTGGACCAAATGGAGTCGGTAAAACCACCTTGTTAAAAACGATTATTGGCAAGATGCAGCCTGATCAAGGGGAGATACAACTAGGCACAAATGTCCAAGTTGGCTATTATGACCAGGAACAGGCAAATTTAAACTCGAATAAAACCGTTCTTCAAGAGCTATGGGATGACTATCCGCTAATTAATGAAAAAGATATTCGTACCATTCTCGGAAATTTTCTATTCTCTGGTGAGGATGTCTTAAAGCCTGTATCCGCCTTAAGTGGTGGTGAAAAATCAAGACTTGCCTTGGCAAAATTAAAAATGCAGAAGGCAAACTTACTTATCCTTGATGAACCGACAAACCACTTGGATATTGATAGCAAAGAAGTATTAGAAAGTGCTTTAATCGATTTTCCTGGCACAATTATATTTGTTTCCCATGACCGTTATTTTATTAACCGTATTGCCGATCAAGTTGCAGAAATGCAGACAAGCGGTGTGAAAATGTATCTTGGTGACTATGATTATTATTTAGAGAAAAAGGCAGAAGAAGAAGAATGGCGTTTGTTAGAGCTCCAAAAACAACAAAAAGTAACCGAAGAGAATACCGTTTCTGCAAAAAAACTCAGCTTCCAGGAAGAAAAGCAACGCCAGCGTGAAGAACGTAAACGAAAACGCCGAATTGAAGAATTAGAAACGTTAATTGAACAGAAGGAAGAAGCGATTGCTGATATCGAAGCAGAAATGACCAAGCCAGACGTATTTGATGATCATAAAAAGACAATGGAATTAACGGATAGATTAACAACGTTAAAAGAAGAATTAGACCAGTTTATGGATGAATGGACTGTGCTAGAAGAAGATTAAGCAATTGATATAATTTTCAGATCGTTGTATACTAAAAGCAGGCAAAATGATTGCCTGCTTTTTTACATGAGATGAACGTTGCTGCGTTTTTCTAAATATAGTAAACTTATTTTTTAACAAAACTAATATTTCAAAATGATAAATGGAGGTTGTTGTCTCGTGGGGATACCCATCATTACCTTTATCTGTTTCATTCTTACCAGTTTGATGTATTATGCTGTCAAAGAAGCAAGGTTATCTCAATCAACCAAGGTAGAAGTACGTTTAAATGCAAATACGCTTCTTCATTCCCTTCCCTTTATACTTATGTTTATTGGCCTTTTTAGCAGCGCATGGCTTACTGTGGCTGTTACTCTCCCACTTGGTCAAATTCTCTCTAATTCTGTTTTACCTTTTTCACAAACAATGAATGAGTTTATTATCATAGGACTTTCCAGTATTTTATTATTTGGTTTATGGATTAGTTTAGGTTATTTTTTTCCAAAGTGGTTGGCAAAAAATCATCCGCAGCTTATCATAAAAAGTTTATCACGGTTGTTTCCTAATTCATTTTCAAAAACAAATATAGAAGCAACATCACCGTCAGAAGAGCAACAACAAGAGGCTCAGAATATTATCGAATTTAGCGGCAAAGATGTAGAAGAGATTGCAACACATCGTACAGATTTAACTGTTCTACAAATGGATGCAACGTTGGAAGAAGTATTTTCTATTGTACAAGAAACCGAATTCACCCGAATTCCAGTTTATGATGAAGATATTGACCAAATTGCAGGGATATTACATGTAAAAGATTTCTTCCAAAGTCTAAAATCAGGTGCATCGACTGCTTTCTTTTCCCTCCATCATTTGATTCGTCCTGCTGCATACGTCAGAATGAATCAAGAAATGGATGAGGTTTTTAAAGATATGAATGAACGAAACTACAGTATTGCCATCGTTCTTGATGAATTTGGAGGAACATTCGGATTAATTACCTTAGAAGATATTATTAGAGATATTACGAACGATTTGTTGGGAGATCGAAAACCGATAGCAACAGAGTTAGAATCAAAGGACATTTTACCGCTTTCCGGTAATCGCTACTTCATTAATGGATCGATCAGCTTATTTAGCTTAGAAGGGACTCTTGGCGTCGCTTTTCCAATTGACACACCGCATCAGACATTAGATGGCTTTTTATCCGAATTAATGGAACAACAGCCCGACCACCAAGAGAATACGGTACATTATAAGCATCTGTTGTTTACCATACAGTCTGTAAGGGATAATCAGATTGAATCCGTGATTGTTAAGGTACATGATGAAGATATGATGGAGCATCAATTTATAGGATAGTTTTCTTTATGGCCTAAGAACGAACAAGTCTTGAGACTTGGATCACGCTTACCAATGTTATTGTCAGGTTAGCTGGCCTGGACAACAATGACACGCTTACTTTACACTTAAAAACATTTGTGGCAGGTGCCGATTCCACGCCCCGCGTTCAACACATTGGATACTTAAAAATGTTTGCGACGTTAAAACCTAATATGCGACGCATTCGATAATTATATAAAGCAAAAACGCATGAGAAAATTTAATCTCCATGCGTTTTTGTTTTATATTATATTATTTAAATAAATAATCATTCTGGATAGTTTCTTCTACCGCTACTCTATAAATAACAGCCATGCCAAGCATCGTTGACATAACGGAACTTCCTCCATAACTGATTAAAAGTAAAGGAATACCAGTTACTGGCATAATTCCAACAGTCATCCCAATGTTTTGAAAAACATGAACAAGCATTAAGCTTAAAAACCCAAAACAGAAATAAGCTCCGAATGGCGAATGCTTATATATATTTAACCCAAGTGTTACTAATTTATATAAAAGCATAAAATAAAGAAGGACCACGAAAGCACTGCCAACAAACCCAAAACTTTCTCCAATGACAGAAAAGATAAAATCCGTCTGGGCTTCCGGATAGTTTACCTCAATACTTCCCATTCCTTTTCCAAATAACTGTCCTGATCCTAGCGCCATATGTGAGCGTTCAAAGTGAAAGTTCGCGTCTGCTGACTGCTGTGACGGATCAAACCAAGTCATGACACGATCGATTTGATAAGGCTGAACTCCGAGTGTTTCTTCAGCAAACCCTGGAAATTCAATAACTATAAATAAAGCACTGGCTATAACAGCAACACCTGATAGAATTAAAGAAAAAATGATTTTCCAATTAATTCCTGATAGAATAATCAGCATTCCTACTATGAATAAATAAACCATTGCTGTTCCGAAATCTGGCTGTAGCATAATTAAAAATACAGGTATTGCTGTATACAATAATAGCTTACCAAGAAGTTGTATATCTGTCTTTAACGTACTTACTTCATACTTTTCCTTATGCTTGCTGATTACTGCCGACAAAAATAGAATCGTGGATATTTTAACAAATTCTGCTGGCTGAAGCGTTAATCCTGGTATAAAGGTATACCAACTTTTCGCACCATTTATTTCTCTTGCAATAAAATCTGGGCTAATAGGAATAAATGCCAGTAATACAATCCCGCCGATATAAATATAGAGACTTGTTTTATACAATTGCTCTAAGTCTAAAAACTGCACAGACGCAATCATTCCAACCCCAATTGCATAAAAGAGCATTTGCCGTATTAGAAAATTCGTATTATACTGCTCTAGTTGCTGTGCATTATACACTGCCAAAAAACTTATTATTGCAAAAGCAAGCAATAATAAGATTAAATCAGTTTGAAAATAATAATTTTGTTTTTTATTCATCGGATTCCCACCAAATTTCTCCTGTTGCTTTCCTGATTTCCATGAAAACATCACACATTATAATCTATTACAATAGGTATTAGCAATCATTTCAGCATAGACATTTTTTATAAAGTAAAACTTTATTCAATGGGGGTTTGCACATGGATGTACTAGTGCAGACGCCTGAGACACGACGTCGCGAACTTAGTCTGCTCCATCCCTCACTGAAACGGGCTGGGGCTTTGATTACCTACGTTGTCAGCTTAATACGACCGCTACGGAAAACACTACACTTTCCACGGGCCCCGAGCTCATCTCTTCGAAAAAAGAAGTTCGCTTTTTTCTGCGGGGTCTTCCCACTGGGACTGCGATAAATCTCGCTAGTAAGTTTAAATTGTTATTATACCTATTCTAACATTAATGAAGGATTTGCGTTTAAATCAAGTTCTACAAATTTCTCTTTTTCGTATAAAATGGTTCCTGCTGCCGCAATCATAGCCGCATTATCTGTACATAAATGAATTGGTGGAATATACAAATCAGCATGACCATTACTAAAGCGATCTTTTAAACTTTCTCGTAACCCTTTATTTGCTGCAACACCGCCAGCAACAATAACCTGCTTCACATGATATTCTTGCGCCGCACGATATGTTTTTTCCGTCAATACTTCAATAACGCTTTGCTGAAAGCTTGCTGCAACCTCTGAAGGCTCTAACGTTTTCCCACGCTGTTCTGCATTATGAAGCGTATTGATAACAGCGGATTTTAGGCCACTAAAACTAAAATCATAACTTCCTTCTTCTAGCCAAGCACGTGGAAATTCAATCGTTGCCTCTCCTTCTTTGCTCAAACGATCAATTTCTGGCCCTCCCGGATATGGGAGTTTTAACATCCTTGCAACTTTATCATAAGCTTCACCAGCAGCATCATCTCTTGTTTCACCAATTAATTCATACATGTAATGATCTTTCATCAGGACAAGCTCGGTATGTCCTCCTGAAACAATCAATGCCAAAAGTGGAAACTCAAATTCATTTTCCAAGCGGTTTGCATAAATATGTCCAGCAATATGATGCACACCAATAAGTGGCTTATTTTTTGCAAAGGCTAAAGCTTTTGCTGCATTAACACCAACAAGAAGCGCTCCTACTAAGCCTGGTCCTTCTGTAACAGCAATTGCATCGATTTCATTCCAGCCTACTTCAGCTTGATGAACTGCTTCTTCTAAAACCATGGTAATTTGCTCTACATGGTGTCTTGAAGCTATCTCAGGTACAACACCACCAAAACGCTTGTGACTTTCAATTTGAGATGCAACCACATTCGAAAGAATTTCGCGTCCATTCTTTACAATCGATGCAGCTGTTTCATCACAACTTGTTTCTATACCTAATATCACTGTGTCTTTTTTCATTTTACATTCACCCACATAACAATAGCATCTTCAAAATTATCCGTGTAATAATGCTTTCGAATTCCACCAGCAACAAGCCCAAACTTCTTATATAAAGATTGTGCAGCCGTATTTGAGACACGTACTTCTAGTGAAAGTCGTTCTACTCCTCTACTAGCCATAAAAGTCATCACATAACCGAATAATTTCTCACCAATTTTTTGTCCTCGCATATCTGGATGAACAGCAAAATTTGTAATTTGTCCGTCTCCAAATACTATCCACGTACCAATGTAGCCAATAATTCGATCATCCACACAGGCTACAAAGTAATAAGCATGATCGTTTTCACAGAGTTCTTTATAAAATATATCTGCATCCCACGGTCCTTCAAATGTTGCTTCTTCTACTGCCAACACTCCTGGAACATCTTCCAACTTCATCTCACGAATAACAAACGCACTCATCGGTTTGCTTTCTCCTTTTGCTGCTTTTGCCAATTTGCTTCCGCTTCTGTTAAACGAAGATAGTTCGGAACAAGTGCATGAACAGAGTCAGCTTCTTTTCCTCTGCCTAGAAGCGCCAAATGAGCTGCTCTTGGAAGTTGAAATGATATATCAGCAATCACAGCTTTATCCTGCAACTGCTCTATAATAACATTTTTAAAAAGTTCGATATCCTGACTTAAAAATAAGATTTTTTCTCCTGATTCTTTCAACTTTGCAAGCCAGTCCGTCATTAAAATATTTTCTTCATCCATTACTGTTTCAAGGGTTTCATTTTTCCATTGATATGCCCCTGTATAAACTAAACCGCGTCTGGCATTAAAAAATGGGCAAATGATTCCATCAAATAAAAGCCCCTGATAAGCCAGCGTCTCCAGGCTAGACACACCTATAACCGGTATATTTAAAGCCCATGCCATTGTTTTTGCTGTAGCTAATCCAATCCGGACTCCAGTATAAGATCCCGGCCCTTTTGCAACAACAATACGATCTAATTCAGAAGGGGTCACGTTCACATCCTTCATCAGCTTTTCCACTGCAGGCATTAAACGCACGGAATGATTTTTAGCGATATTTGTAGTGACTTCACTAATTATTTGTTTATCACCTAATAATGCCACACTTAAAACTTGATTGGAAGTATCCATTGCAAGTATTTTCATAAAAAAACTCCTAACTCAATGCTTTAACAACTTGTTCAAAATGCTCCCCGAAAGGAGTAAGTGTAATTTCACGCTGATTCTCATTATCTGCATAATGCATTTTAATATCCAGCCGTTCTTTGGGAAGAAAATCTTCAATAAAACTAGCCCATTCAATTACTGTGATGCCATCGCCAAAGAAATAATCGTCAAAACCAATATCCTCCATCGAATTCTCTAACCGATACACGTCCATATGATATAGTGGTAAACGCCCGCGATATTCCTTCACAATGGTAAAAGTTGGACTACTGATATTACGCTTCACTCCCAACCCCTTCGCCAACCCTTTTGTAAAAGTAGTCTTTCCAACACCAAGTTGACCTTCAAGGGTTAAGACATCGTTAGGCTGTAAATTCTCAGCTAGCTGATATGCAAAATCTTGTGTATCCTTTTCTGTTTTTAATAACAACTGCAACAATGATTCCACCTACTTTAAATGTGTGTATCCGCTTTTCGTTAATTGTTTTGTCTCTCCATGTGTTTGAATCAGAACACGCGGTTCTTCCGCTTCATAGACATAGCCAATCTGCCGGATAGGCGTATTTATCTGGTCAGCAATTTCCTGGACCCTCGGCCAATTTGCTTTTGATATTGTTCCGAGAAGTTCAAAGTCTTCTCCACCTGACAATTTCCATTCGTACTGCTGCTCTTCAGAAAACTGATGAAAACTTTCAGAAACAGGAACGCTGTCTTCTATAATGAAAATCCCCACACCAGAAGCTTCTGCTATCTCATTTGCTTCATTTGAAATTCCATCACTAATATCATTTAACGCCACCCGATTTATTTCCCGTAATCCTAGCGCCAATGCCACTCTCGGCTCTGGAAGGCGATGACGTTGGATATAATAGTCCTGGCTTTTACATTCCTGGCCTTGCAGCAATATTTCTAAGCCTGCCCGGGAATCTCCCAATGTTCCAGTAGCAAAGATGATATCGTTTGGCTGCGCATCACTTCGAAATCTAGCTTGATCTTTCGGTACATATCCCATTGCTGTAATAGAGATCATTAAACGGTCACTTGAAACCGTGTCGCCACCAATTAGATCCATTTGATGCAAGGATGCCAGCTCATGCATTCCTTGATAAATTTCCTCTAACGCTTTCTGGTTCCATGTTTTTGGAATACACATAGAAACTAAATAAAAAGCAGGCTCTGCCCCCATTGCAGCTAAATCGCTGATATTTGCCGCTAGTACCCGATACCCGATATGAAATGGACGCATGGTTTCTAAAGAAAAATGGATATTCTCAACAAACGTATCTACCGTTGTAACAATATCCGATGTACTGCGAAAAACAGCTGCATCATCGCCAATTCCTTTGACTAATGTTGGCTGACTATAAGCTTTTTGTTTGATGGCATTAATAAATGAAAATTCATCCATACGATCACCAATTCCTTTATTTCACATTGGGAAAATTTCACAAATGTTTCGTTGGGACAGGCAGAGCAGTCCCCATCCTAAGAAGTATTTCACAACGAAGTCAACTTTTCATATGCTTAGCTAACAAACCGAACTATTCGTTAAACCATAAACGAATACAAGCTTTTTTAATCTACTACTTATCATAGCAAATCAAAGCCAAAAAATAAAAATTTATGTCATAAAAATCGATACAAATTATTGATAAAAACTATTTTACCTATTTTTTAAATCTCAAGTAACAATAATCCATTTATGCATTAAAAAAACACATGTTTCTTAGCGGAAACCATGTGCTGCCGATTACTATTATTTTAAAAATCATGGCGGTCCGGACGGGACTCGAACCCGCGACCTCCTGCGTGACAGGCAGGCATTCTAACCAACTGAACTACCGGACCTAAATTATGTATGCTTACTTTATCCAGTACTCCAATGGTAAAAAATCTGGATCTTAATTTGGTTGCGGGGGTAGGATTTGAACCTACGACCTTTGGGTTATGAGCCCAACGAGCTGCCAGACTGCTCCACCCCGCGATATGAATGATTATTTTTTCTATCCCTTAATTAGGGACAAGATTTATTATATCCTCTTTTAGAGAATAATGCAAGACCCTTTTTAAATTTTTTCTAATTATTTTTTTGATCATTACTTCTCTATTAGTTTATCCAAATTGAGTGTTGTTTATAAGTGTTATTGCGAATGACTATGGAGTTATGAACACCTCTATCCCATTTTCTCTTCATATAAAATGCATTGCTTCTTTTTAATATTTTTCTCTTAAAATCTTCCATTAAGTTGTTACATTCCTTGAAAAATTAATTTTTACAGTAATAATCCCCCTCCATATAATGATAAAAGGGGGATTTTATACCGTTTATTTACAAGTCTTTTTATTAATGTACATATTTTTTTATAATGAGTGTTTGTATAATCATAAATATTCCACTAACTGCCCAATATAAAGGTAATGCTGAAGGGACATTTAAAGAGATAACTGCAATCATAATTGGAGATAAGAAGCTCATAATAGCCATTTGCTTTCGCTGGGCTTCTTCTAATCCAATGAGACTTACTCTTGCTTGCAGATAATAAATAAGCACAGCAAAAGCAACAAATAAAAGATCTGTTTCTCCTAAACTAAACCACAGAAATGACTGCTCCGCTATCTCTGGAGTACGCATAATAGCATAATAGAACCCAATCAGAATAGGCATCTGAATAATTAGTGGCAAACACCCTACCGCCATTTTAACAGGATTAAAATTATGCTTTTTATAAAGATAGCTTAATTCTCTCTGCATACTTAGCTGATCTTCTGTACTGCTCTTGCCCTTATATTTCTTTTGAATCAGGTCCATCTCCGGCTTCATCACTGCCATTTTCTTTTGAGAGTCTTTACTATTCTTTGACTGTCGAATAAAAAATGGCATCAATACAAACCGAATAATAATTGTAATCAAAACAATTGCAATCCCGTAATTACCTTGAAACAAAAAAGCTATTTTTTTAATCAAAAGTGAAAAAGGATACACAAAATAATGATCAAAAAATCCTGTCGATGAACTGTCAATAGGAGCAGTATTTGCTCCACACCCTGCAAGTATAACAGTCAACAATAGTACAATAATTAAAAGCTGATATTTTTTAAAGGCTGTGAGTAAGCCCTTTTTTTCCATAATTGTCCTCCTCTTATTTTAAACTTCTTCTTAAAATAAGAGGCTGCACTGTCATTTTTATCGTCTTTTTCATCTATTCTTTTACATGTTACGATAAGCCAAATGATAAAGGGCTCATTAATAATGAACGTTTTATCCATATATCTGATATTGATTTTAATATTTCGATGTTTATCACCCAGTACGTAATCATATACAATCGGATTATTATGATGAAAATGAACAAAGTACATGATCCCCATCGTCATCAACATGACACCGAAATACATATAAAAGATGGAAGAATCTATAATGGCACTATTAAAAAGTTCCAGAAACATGCTTACTCACCTCCTTTATGTATTGAAAATTAATCATCATTTAAGCTAATTGTTATTATATCAAAAAATCAGGTTATTTCCTATCCACAGCTTCTTAGAGAATTTGTTAGCATTTATCATTGTTGATTCGTATTTTGCATTGTCTCAATAAGCAGAGTAAAATAATAAAAATAGGTATATAAGGGAGTTGATAAACTATGCCAGTTTTCATTGCATTATTACGAGGTGTTAATGTAGGCGGAAAAAATAAAATTAAAATGGCTGAGTTACGAGAATCACTTACAGCATTAGATCTTAAAAACGTTCAAACGTATATTCAAAGTGGAAATATCTTATTTCAATCGGACAAGAAGAAGAAGATATTGCGAGAAGAAATAGAGAATAAAATCATGCAAGATTTTGGACTTTCTATTTTTACGATTTTGAGAACTGCAGAAGAATGGGAACAGCTAATGGCAAATTGTCCCTTTTCCGCGGAGGAGATTATAGAAGCAGAAACAGCTTCTGTCGGAGAGAGTCTCTATGTGGCTTGTTTTCTTAATCCTCCTTCCAAAGAAGATCTAGAAAACTTAAAGGGATTTCAACATGAAAAAGAAAAGTACCATATCCAAGATAAAGAAATCTATCTTCTTTTTTATAATAGTATTCGCAATGCTAAGCTGGCAAATCAACTTCAGAAATTAGGTGTTCCATTCACCGTTCGTAATTGGAAAACAGTCAATAAATTGGCAACAATAGCAAAAACAATAGAATAATATGGTTTTATTAATAAAAAATTACCTTTTCTTCTTATTGAAATCAGTAATATTTTTTTACAAAAAAAGAGCTAAGCATAATGCTTAACTCTTTTTAATGTGCCTGGCGGCGTCCTACTCTCGCAGGGGGAAGCCCCCAACTACCATCGGCGCTGAAGAACTTAACTTCTGTGTTCGGCATGGGAACAGGTGTGACCTCTTCGCTGTCGCTACCAGACTTACAAGATTTTGCACCCTGAAAACTAAATAAGAGTA
>NZ_CCDM010000005.1 GCF_000750635.1 Oceanobacillus jeddahensis | reverse complement strand
TGGTCGGGAAGACAGGATTCGAACCTGCGACCCCTTGGTCCCAAACCAAGTGCTCTACCAAGCTGAGCTACTTCCCGATGGCGCGCCTGAGAGGAGTCGAACCCCTAACCTCTTGATCCGTAGTCAAACGCTCTATCCAATTGAGCTACAGGCGCTTTATAAGCGAACTTTTATATAATATCATATCTATTTAAACGATGCAATCACTTTTGAAATATTTTTTCAACCAATCTATTAATTGCTTCGTACAAACAATCGACTTTTAACACTATAGCATGTCCTTATCATTGATGCAAGAAGAATTCTCCGAAAAAATATAATCAAACTATTCTTTCAAAAACAATTCATTTTCCTTTCATTAAATAACTGTTTCCTTTAATAAAACGAAACTTCACTCAGTGGGAGTTTTTCGACGGACAACTCTTTACGATGGGACGAGTAACCGCAAAAGCTCTTCGGTGGGGCGAGTAATCGCAGCCCCAACCCCAGGACGTCGCGAACTTAGTCTGCTTCCTTCATTCTCCCACTGAATTAGCCTTAGTGATTCAGGGAGGTAGCGCCCGTTTTCTCCCGCCTAAATTAATTTATTTTCGCTCTTTATTTTGTGGCGGGAGTTTTACGGGCGGTTCTCCGTGATAAATCAAGACTTTGATACCTATGCTATTTTTCTTTTAAGTATCCTTTCGTTTCCACCCGCAAAAGCTTTCTCCCTTCCTATATAAGTAAAATGCTATCACTAACAGATTTCACCTATTTTTATACTTTTTTAAAAGTAAAATAAACAACCTATCCTTTTAAACTTTCTCTTCTATAAAAATAGATCCTTTCATAAGATAGTAACATCACTACTTGGTATTGAATAGTACTAAACAAAATGCTATAGTTGAATTTATCAGCTACCCATAAAGAAGGTGACTTTAATGAATGCACAATTTAAAAAAGGAGTACTTGAACTTTGCGTATTGGTACTGCTTGATAAACAAGATTTCTATGGTTATGAACTGATTAAGCGAATTACAGATAAAATCGAAATATCGGAAGGATCTGTCTATCCTGTATTACGCCGGATATTGAAACAGGGGTACTGTACTACTTACCTTAGAGAATCCACAGAAGGGCCGAGCAGAAAATATTATCATTTAACGGATGAAGGGAAAGATTATCTCCTGGAGCTTGAGGAAGCATACGAAAATTTCACACAAGGGGTTAATTCGTTAATGAAGGAGGAGAGAAATGAATAAATTAGATTTTTTAGAAGAACTTCGCTACTATTTGCATTACTTATCATCACAAGAACAAGAAGAAATTATTCAAGATTTTGAAGAGCATTTTGAAATGGGAAGAGCAGAAGGCAAAACAGATGAAGAGATTGTACGTTCATTAGGTTCCCCTCAGCAGATCGCAAAAGAATTGCAATCCACACAGCAAGTTGAAAAAGTACGTACAAATCATTCTGAAAAAAATCAATTTCGCAGAATAGGTATAATCATTGCTCTTTGTTTTTTTAACCTTATTGTTGTCCTCGGTCCCTCTATTGGGATCGCCGGAATTATTCTGGCTGCATGGGTTGTTGCTTTTTCTTTTGTCGTACAAATTTTTATAGCGGGTATTCAATGGATTATCCAACCCGGTTCATTTTATTTATTTGAATTATTTTCTTCTATCACTCTTGCCGGATCCGGGTTACTCATCTTTATAGGAGCAAATTATGTTACCAATTCTGCTATTCGTATATTTTCCAAATATATTGCATTTAACGCCCGTCTGGTGAAAGGAGAAGATCACGTATGATAACGGTAAAACGAATGATCATTTTGGCAGTATTTTTGCTTCTTATCGGCATCATTGGGATGGTTACTACCTTTTCATCTTACAAACAATCTGCTTCCTATGAAGAGTCAGAATCAATTCCACTCGATGCAAATGAAATCAGTGAGATTGAAGTAGATGCAGAAAATACACAAGTCCGTCTTCACCCGGCTGATGAGGAAGAGCCAAAAGCTGACTATACAGCAACTGGAAGAAAAGCTGAAACACAGGAGCTTCTTACATCCATTGATGGTGAAAAATTAACGATTCAAATTAAAGAAACTCCCTTCTCTTTCTTTGATTTTGATTTTTTATTTCGTTCCAATGCTACATTAGATATTTTTATACCTGAAGATATGATGGAATCAATAGATGTAAAAACGTCAAATAGTAAAATATCTGCTGCTGATTTACAAATTGATGAATTACAGCTTCGTACAAGTAATGGCAGAATTGAAGGTAACCATATAGAAGCTTCCTCCATTGATATGCAATCATCTAATGGCAAAATCATACTGGAAAATACACAAGGCGATGTCTATGTGAAAACGTCAAATAGTAAAATTACTTTAGATCATATCATCGGTGACGTAACTGCAAATACGTCTAATGGAAAAATCGAAATTACTTCTATCCAAGGTACGGCGAATGCAGAAACGACAAATGGAAAAATAGAAGCTTATTATATTTCCGGGGAAATGAAAGCAAAAACGAATAACGCGGCTATTCATATTGAAACAGAGAGATTTGATTACCCGATGGATTTACAAACAAGTAATGGGAAAATTAATATTAACTCTGAGCAAGAACCTGAAAATGCTACGCTTGATTTAAGAACAAATAATGGAACCATTCGTGTCTTTGATTCAAAAGAATGGGATGTTACTTATGGTGACGGAGAGACACTTATTAAAGCAACTACAAACAATGGCAGGATCGCCATAGAATAATTATCCTTCTATCCTAAGCTTAAAACCTCGTTTGTTAGTCTTACATAGCAAACGAGGTTTTTATGAACAAAAATTTTTCCAGTGTTTTTAGACTACTAAATTAATTCCTCATTTTAGGATCTAAAATATCCCGTAAACCATCACCAACTAAATTAAAGCCTAACACAACAAGCATGATAGAAAGACCTGGCATGATAAGGGTCCATGGTGCCAGTTGAATAAATTCACGGGAACTTGCGAGCATTTGCCCCCACTCTGGTGTCGGCGGCTGTGCACCAAGCCCTAGAAAACCAAGCGCAGCAGCTTCCAGTATGGCTGTCCCAAAACCCAGTGTAGATTGTACAATAATTGGTGTGATACTATTGGGCAAAATATGACGAAAAATAATTCTCCCATTTTTCATCCCCTGTGCTTTGGCAGCCATAATATATTCCTCTGCCCGTAGACTGATTACCCGGGAACGCACGATCCTCCCAAATATTGGTATATTAATAATAGCAATCGCAATAAGCGCATTTTGCAAAGAAGCACCAAGAATCGCAACAATCGCAATGGCTAGTAAAATACTCGGAAAGGCTAGCAGAATATCAAATATTCTGGAGATAACCATATCTACCCAACGACCAAAATAGCCGGCAATAATACCAAGAAATGTACCGAAAACCAACGCGCCTATCACAGCGAAAAAACCTACCTGTAACGATACTCTTGCCCCATAAGCTATCCTCGTAAATATATCTCTGCCTAAATCATCTGTCCCCATCCAATGCGCATCGGAAGGAGGCTGCAGACGGTTTGCTAAATTTTGTTCATGATACGAATAAGATGTAAGGAGCGGCGCAACAAGCGCAAGTATAATGAAAAAGATAATAATAATCAGACCAGCTGCTGCAAAACGATTCTTTATCAAACGCCGGAATGAATCCCTCCACGGCGAAACAGTTTCTATTTGTTCTGCATCTCCCTGATGTTCTCTACTTATAGGGTTAGCCATTTGCTGCTCTGCCTCTTTTGTTTGTTTTTTATCTTGTTTCATCACAGCTCCCCCTTAATAATTAATCCTTGGATCAATAATTTTATAAAGAATATCTACAACAAGATTGATAATGACAAAAATAAATGCAACCACTAGAATGCCTGACTGAATCACCGGATAATCTCGATAGCTTATTGCTTCAAACACATATCTTCCTATTCCTGGCCAGCTGAAAATTGTTTCGGTTAAAATAGCCCCTCCTAATAAAACCCCTGTCTGTAAGCCGATGACTGTAAGTACCGGTATCATTGCATTTTTCAACGCATGTTTGTAGATTACAAGGAATTGCCCGGAACCTTTTGCGCGCACCGTACGAATATAATCCGATTTCATCACTTCCAGCATGCTCGATCTCGTCATTCTGGCAATGATCGCCATTGGTATGGTTCCTAGCGCAATACTCGGCAAAACCAAATGTTTCAGCACTGTTCCTGCTCTGGAAAAATCCAAATGAATCAAGGAATCAAGAACATAGAAATACGTAATTGGTGCAATTGGGTCTCTATTATCCTGTCTACCATAAGCAGGGAACCATCCGAGTTCCTGGGCAAAAATCCACTGTTCCATTAATGCAAGCCAAAAAACAGGTATGGAAACACCGATTAAAGCAAAAAGCATGGCAAAGAAATCAAACCAGGAGTTCTGCTTCCAAGCACTGATGATACCAGCATTTACTCCTATAAAAACGGCGAAAAGCATCGCAAAAATAGTTAATTCAAATGTAGCAGCAATATACGGCCATATCTCTGTTGATATTTCTGCATTAGAACGCAAGGAAGTTCCCAAATCTCCTTGCAGCAATCCTTTAACATATATGCCGTATTGGTTTAAATAAGGTTCATTCAGCCCCATACTTTCTTCTAAATTTTCGATCGCTGTTTGGTTAGCTGTTTCCCCAAGTATTACTTGAGCAGGATTTCCAGGAATTAAATGAACAATGGAGAAGGTGATTAATGTCATTCCAATCAACACGGGAATCATCATTAATAACCGTCGAATAATATAGGAAACCACTCCATCACCTCTATTCGTCTTTATGTACACAATTCATCTAAAAAAAGAAAAAGGAGACTTCACCTGCAGTTTCTGTCTCTTCCCCAAATGAGTCAGAGTTTCCATTATGGTTGCCGCCAGTTGAATAAAGAAAAAGGAAAACACATAGACTGGATTCGGAGTCTCCTTCACTTGTTTCTAATTAATTTGCTAACTCTACTTCTGCCAGAGATTCACTTGTTGACGGATGAGGTACATAATTTTCTACAGCGTTCGTTGTTGCAAGCACCGGTCTGGAATGTACTAAAGGAACCATTGGTGCATCGTCTGCAATGATTTCCTGTGCCTGCTGATAAAAGGCTGCGCGCTCATCCTGGTCAATCGATAATTTCGCTTGGTTTAAAAATTCATCTACTTCATCATTATCATAAAATTCCCTATTACTGCTTCCTACATTATCACCATGCAGTAAGCTGCTAAGGAAATAATCAGGATCTCCGTTAGTCCCTGACCATCCAAGCATGTACATTTGATGTTCCCCGTTCATAGTTTTCTCCAAATATGGAGCCCACTCTTCTCTTACAATAGTCACGGTAATCCCTATCTGCTCCAAGTTATTTTGAATAATTTCTGAAACTGTTTCCGGATCTGGCATATAAGGCCGCGCTACCGGCATGGTCCATAATTCAATTTCCAATCCATCTCCATAACCAGCTTCCTCCAATAATTCCACGGCTTTGTCAGGATTATATTCAAAACTCTCCACTTCATCGTTGTATCCCATATAACTTGGCGGAAGAGGAACAGAAGCAGGGGTTGCATACCCGGCATACAATGCCTCTGCAATTGCTTCTTTGTCAATAGCATGGCTGACCGCATGCCTTAAGTCTTTATTATCGAATGGTTCTTTTTGCACATTAAATCCTACATAACCGATATTATTTTCAGCTCGTTCATACAATTCTAAGCCCTCATCTGCTTCTACACCTGCCGCATCATCCGGGTTTAATCCATCCATAATGTCAATCTCTCCGGAACGCAGGGCAATCAAACGAGCAGCATTATCCGGAATAACTTCAAATACAACGCGATCCAACTTAGGAAGTCCATCTATCCGGTAATCTTCAAACTTATCAAGCACAATGGAATCATCTTTCGTCCAGCTGACAAATTCAAATGGCCCCGTGCCTACAGGATTTTCATTAATTGCAGCCCCGTATTCTTCCAGTGCTGCCGGAGATGTAATAGGAAAATAAGTCATCGCCATATTTTGCAGGAAGAACCCTAGTGGCTGACTTAAAACAAACTCAATTTCATAATCATTCACGACATTAATCTCTTCAATGACATGATTCTCATCACCTAAAAATCCTCCAAACATCGTGCCATACATAGAATAGACATAGCCATCATCAGCAAAAGCATACTCATGATCAGGATCTGCCCAGCGCTCAAAGTTAAGCTTGACAGCATCTGCATTAAAATCTGTCCCATCATGGAAAGTTACACCCTCTTCCAGATAGAACGTATAACTCAACCCATCGTCAGCTACCTCCCAGTCATGAGCAAGTCCGGGCAGCACTTCAAAGGATTCCTTATCAAATTCCAACAGACTTTCGTAAATTTGCTTCGTAATACGGGAAGATTCTCCATCCGTTGTACTCGCAGGATCAAGACTTTCCGAGTCACCACCCCGGGCAAATATTAACACCTGATCTCCTTCATCACCTTCAGAACCCGCTTCTGTTTCTTCTGTACTTTCTGTTGTATCTGAGTCACCACCTTCTTCCGCTTCTCCACTATTTTGTCCGCCATCGCCTGAACACGCTGCCAATACCATGAAAACAGCAAGCATGCAGACGATGAAAAATGAATACTTCAACTTCATCGCTTTCCCCCCTCATATCTCGTTATTTATAAGAGTAATATTTTGCCAGCCTGTTTATTCATACAAATGACAGGCAACAAAATGATTATCTTCCACAGGATTAAATACGGGCCTTACTTCTTTGCATATGTCCATCGCAAGTGGACACCTTGTATGAAAAGCACATCCAGACGGAGGATTCGCAGGACTTGGCACATCCCCCTTCAAAATAACCCTGTCCCTTTTTAAGTCTGGATCGGGAAGCGGAACAGCAGATAACAGAGCCTGCGTATAAGGATGTTTTGGGGAATCATAGAGCTTATTTTTATCTGTCAGTTCAACCATCCTTCCTAAATACATCACACCGATACGGTCACTGATATGTTTGACTACACTCAAATCATGCGCAATAAAAATATATGTTAAGTTAAATTCATCCCGAAGCTTTTCCATTAAATTAAGAATTTGTGATTGAATCGATACATCCAATGCAGAAACAGGTTCATCACATATAACTAATTTAGGATTATTAGCAAGCGCCCGGGCAATCCCTATCCGCTGCCTTTGTCCTCCACTGAACTGATGCGGGTATCTTTTCGCATGATAAGGACTTAGACCAACCACCTCTAATAATTCTTGAACCCTTTCTGTCCGCTGTTTAACAGAGTCCATCCCATGCACCAGCAGGGGCTCACCAATGATTTTTTCTACCGTATGTCTTGGATTTAAAGAAGCATAGGGATCCTGAAATATAATTTGCATATCTTTTCGTAAACTGCGCATCTCGCTGTTATTTAAGCTTGTTATATCCTTATCCAGAAATGTCACTTTGCCTGCTGTCGGTTCAATTAGGCGTAAAATTGCTTTACCAGTCGTTGATTTCCCACAGCCTGACTCACCAACAATTCCTAAAATTTCTCCTTCCCTAACCGTAAAAGACACATCGTCCACAGCTTTTACTTCACCGACTTTTCTTCCTATTGGTCCTCCCCTGATATCAAAGTATTTCTTCAGACCATTAACTTCCAATATCGGCTTCTGCATGTGTTTTTACCTTCCTTTCTTTTTCATCGTGTAAAAAGCATCTGCTTTGACGATTGTTCCCCATAGTATAAAGGTCTGGATTTACTTGAAAACAACGTTTAAATGCAAATTCACATCGGGGTGCAAAATTGCATCCGACGCTTTCCATTTCGGGCTTCGGTACAACACCAGGGATGGAATACAGCTGTTGCTCTTTTTCATGCATTTTTGGAAGAGACTTAATTAGTCCTTGTGTATAGGGGTGCTCAGGAGATTTTAATATTTCTCTGGTTGTCCCTTCTTCCACTATTTGCCCAGCATACATAACAACAACCCTATCACAGATTTCCGCAACAACACCTAAATCATGGGTGATTAACAAAATAGCTGTATCTTTCTTTTTATTCAAATTCCGCATCAAATCTAAAATTTGCGCTTGAATCGTAACATCCAGAGCAGTAGTAGGTTCATCTGCAATCAATAATTCTGGATCACAGGACATAGCCATAGCAATCATTACACGCTGTCTCATTCCACCGGATAACTGATGTGGATATTCCTTCACAACCTCGTCCGCTCTTGGAATACCAACAAGCTCCAACATACCAATTGCCTTTTTCTCAGCGTCTCTTTTTGTGATTTTTTGATGAAGTCGAATGGCTTCAATAAGTTGATTGCCTATCGTGAATAATGGATTGAGCGATGTCATCGGCTCTTGAAATATCATAGAGATTTCATTCCCACGCATTTTTTTCATTCTTTTTTCTGAGGAACGCGTCAAATTTTCTCCTTTAAAATTTATTTCACCACTCACAATTTTTCCTGGCGGATTGGGAATAAGCTGCATAACAGAAAGCGAAGTAACACTTTTTCCGCTCCCAGATTCTCCGACAATACCCACAACTTCTCCTTTATGCACCTTGATACTTACACCATTTACAGCAGGAATTTCACCGTTATCAGTAAAAAAATGGGTATGTAAATCTTTTAATTCGAGGATGGTTTCTGCCATGTGTGTGCCTCCTTTTGGTTTTAGAACCAAAATCTCCAAGAACTTATCAATAAATTTAATTTTCTTAATTTTTTAATTATTAATTATATAAAATTAAGCAACAAAGTAAATATAGAAAAGTTGCCTTAAATTATAATATGGCGAATATGCTTAAACATTCGTAGATCATTCTTTTTTATCAGATTTATTTCAATTTTTAAACCTTTTCTTTACATGTTATAAAGTAAAAGATACTTTTTTGATAATGTTCTATAAGCAAAAAATTTTTGCATGATATTAACTAAAAAATGCTTTCCATAAAAAAGGTTGCTCCTAATAATTTTGGAGCAACCTTAATATTGTTATATACTCTTATAAGAATAGAATCATGGATAACACAAACATAAACACTACACCCGACAGCATTGGCACAGAAGTACGCTTTATAATTTGAATCGGATTTAGTTTTAAAGTTCCTGCGACAATTAAGATAACAGCCGCTACAGGTGATACAGCTCGGAATAGGTTTCCTGCTAATCCCATCGGAACACTAATAGCAATCGGGTCAATCCCTGCTGCTTGAGCAAGCGGTACAACTAAAGGAACCATTGCAAAGAATAATGCAATACCACTTCCGCTCAACAAGACAATAAGCGCTGTAACAGCTACTAAAATAAGTGGAAGAATAAATCCATTTCCTCCGCCTTGTGTACTCTGCATTGTCTGCTGAAGTGTATCGATCAAGCCGATAGACTGTAAACCCGCAACAAATACAGATGCAGCTACCAGTAAAGCTACTACAGGTAGCATATTACCCATACCAGTAAAGAATTTCTCTGTGTTTGCAAAGACCTCTTTCGTATTACGATGACGAATTAGTTCAGAAACAATTGCTATGATAAATGAAATTAAAACAGCAATTTCTACACTAATCGTTACAGTCGTATTCGTTGTAATTTCAATTATAAAAGAAACAAGTAAAATGATGATAGGGAATATCGGCAGAATTGCATAAACCGTTTTAAAAAGTTTGTTTCCTTCTATCTGTTCAATATCCTTTAATTCTACCTGTTCTTCCGGTTCCTCTACAATCATTTTTTTATCCATCCGTTTTTGCCAAAAATAATGGACCAATGCGATAAATAAAATGGTTGGAATCGATACTAGAGCGTGATAGCTAAATACGTATTGAGTTACTGTTAAATCGCTAAAAGCGGGATACTGTGCAAGTTCTTCTGCAATGGCAACATTATCACTGCCAAGTGGTGTCGGTACAATCGTTGCCGAGGTTGCAATAACAGCACCAATACTTAATGTAGACATCCCTGCTTGCTTTAAAACTGGGTACAACGTTGCCAATAGCAGAATGGCTAAAGTCGACGCACTCGGAATAACTAATGATAAAACGTTTCCAAGTAAAAATGTAATTGGTACTAAAAAATAAACTGATTTTACTTTTTTAATTGGCTTCGTCAACACTTGAACGGTTAAATCATTCGCACCAATAGAAGACATATACGCTGTATATCCGCCCAGAATAAGAATAATTAAACCTGCTGAAGTTAGTGTTGCTTTAAACTGTTCAACTATTACTTGCAATGGATCAAGCAGGGATGAACCTGTTGATTGAAAATCTTGGAAAACAATGTCTTTCCCCATTCCCAAACTAATCAGAAGCAGAACAATTCCCATTAAAAACAGGGCAATTTTAATATCCATTTTCTTAATTAGCATATAGACAATGACGACAACGGCTAATATAGCTGATCCATACATAATAAAATTATCTAGCATGATGGTTCCCCTCCGATGAATGGTTAACGCTTAAATACATTTTTGAATACTTTCCATAAACCACTTTTTAAATTCTTTCGCATCAATATCGATACAAACATTTACATTTGGCTGTCTATTCATTTTTCCTTTTAAGTCAACAACTGTTGTCCCTTTTGTTAATGCGCCGTTTAACTCAACATCCACAAAGCAATTCGTTACTTCAAATAATTCCGGTTTAAGCAAATAAGCAACTGCACAACTGTCATACATTTTCAAACCATGATTAAAACTTCCGCCACGATATTTCTTAAACAAATGATAAATCATATTCCCTGTTTTATTCATATCTTTTAAAATTTCACTATCTTCTGGATAAACAAGTGCCTTCAGACCAACATCTAACCCAGCCATAGCAATTGGTACACCGCTTGCAAAAACAATTTTAGCTGCTTCTGGATCAGCATAAATATTAAACTCAGCCATCACGGAGGAGTTTCCTCTGCCTGTTGATCCTCCCATCATAATAATTTCCTTAATGTTTTGTTTCACTTCAGGATATGTTCTAAATAACAAAGCAATATTTGTTAATGGTCCAATAGGTACAAGTGTCACTGGTTCATCACTTGTTAAAATTTCTCTGCGCATCGCTGTTACTGCATGTTCGTCTAAAAGCAGACCATTGTCTGGTTCTTCAAAATCATACCCATCCATACCTGTCTCTCCATGGATATCACTTGCATCTACAGGATCAACAATCAAAGGTGTTGCAGCTCCTTTGGCTATGGGAACCTGCTTATCAAAGAATTTCATTAACCGCAATATATTATAAGTAACTTTATCCAGGTTAACGTTTCCATTTACCGTTGTAATTAAACGAACATCAAGCTCTTCACTGTATAAAGCTATCCCTAACGCAACTGCGTCATCAATTCCTGGATCTGTATCAATAATAACTGGCTTCTTACTCATGACAATTCCTCCAATATTTTAATAGACTTTTTAAATTCACTTTTATAAACAACAGAAGGTCTCTCTTTTTAAAATTAACCGTTTCGATAATCTAAGAACTACTCTTATTTAAGAAAAGAACTCTCTGTCTCTACCTCATTCTTTTTACAACATCTTCTCTTTTCGGCATGCCTTCCTGAGCTCCAATTTTTTCTACAGCTAAAGAGGCTGCCGCATTAGCAAATCGAATTGCTTTTTCAACATCTTTTTCTTTTACATATTCTGTAACAAAAGCACCATTAAAGGTATCTCCTGCACCCGTCGTATCTTTTACCTTTGCTTTAAAAGACGGAATTGTTTTCTCTTTCCCTTCTGCCAAAGTAAAAGCGACACCCTGATCTCCTCTTGTCTCTATAATTTTTAATTTTATAGACGAGGTATCTATAGATTGCTCCATTGCTAAAAGTTCAGATTCATTTGGTGTAATAAATGTTACCTTATCTACAACGTTCTCCGGAATCTCATTAAACGGTGCCGGATTAATAACAACCGGGATACCATGCTTATGAGCAAGCTCTACAGTATACTCAATGGTTTCCATTGGTACCTCAAACTGCATTAAAACAATATCGCTGGAAAGGATACTATCCTGCTTCTCTTTTACCATTTCAGGTGTTACATATTTATTTGCTCCCGGCGCAACAATAATTCGATTATCTCCATCAGAAAGAATAATAGTTGCAACGCCTGTTGATTCATGAGGAACTGTAATAATTGCTTCGTCATTCGCGCCTTCATTACGAAATCGTGCTTTTAAACTATTGCCAAAAGCATCATCACCAATAGCTCCAACCATGACAACATCGGCTCCAAGCCTGGCTGCTGCGATCGCCTGATTTGCTCCCTTGCCTCCAGGGTGTGTTGTGAATGATTTACCGAGAATCGTTTCCCCTTGCTTAGGCATTTTATCCGTTGTTGTCACCATGTCCATATTGATACTCCCAACAACACAGACCCTTGGTTTTCTCTTCATACAATTCATTCCTTTACTTTGTGGATTGTCGATGGATTAGCTGAACATTGTATTGTTCAGAAGCAAATTCCTTCTGATTATTTTCCATCCTATCAATAATTATTTCAGCAGCTCGTTTTCCAATTTCATAAATTGGCTGTCCCATTGTTGTCAGTGCCGGTGTTGTAATTTCCCCTAATTCAATTCCATCATACCCGATGATAGATAAATCTTCCGGAACACGTAAGTTCAAAGCTTCAGCAGCCTTTAAAACACCTACACCCATTAAATCATTGGCAGCAAAAATACCATCAATTTCAGGATGTTTTTTTATTAATTCCTTTGTTGCTTGGTAAGCACCATCAAAAGTATATTCTCCCGGAATAAGATATTCTTCAGAAAACCAATTTTCCTGTCCCACCGCTTCTAAATAACCTTTTTTACGTTCTACTGCACTTGTTGTATCTTCTGGGCCGCTTATATGTGCAATTCGTTTACATCCAGTCTCCTGCAAATGACGCACTGCTTCTATTGCACCTGTCCGGTTATTCACAGTAACAGATATCATATCAGCAATTTCTCTATCTAATGCTACAATCGGTACATTTACTTTATTTAATGTTTCTAGAGGAATCGAGCTTGATACCATCACGACACCACCAATTGTTTTTTGCAGCAAGTTGTGCAGGTATTTCATTTCCTTCTCCCGATCGTTATCTGTATTACAAAGGATAAATGTATAGCCTGACTTATTTGCAGTATCTTCCACCGCACGTGCTAGTTTAGGAAAAAATGGGTTCATAATATCTGGTACAAATAAGGCGATCATTTTAGATGTCCCTTTAAAAAGTGTTCTAGCCACATCATTGGGCCGATAATCTAATTCTTTAATCGCTGCTTCTACTTTTTCTTTTGTTTTGTCATTAATATATCCATTTTTATTCATTACACGGGAAACAGTAGCAACAGATACACCGGCAAGTTTCGCAACCTCTCGAATAGTCGCCATATCATTCCTCCTTTTTGTGAATATGTAACCCGTTACATATTCGTGAAATTTAAAACAGGTTCATGTAACCCGTTACATGTAATTCTAAAACGATTTCTTTTTGTTGTCAATGCTTTTTATTTCTAATCGTTTATGAAGTTGTCGTTTATCATTAAAGCGGATAAACCAAAAATATGGTCCATCCGCTTTTTTTCATACACCTTCCGATTCTTTTGGAATAGCTTGTTTTGACCCTGCCTGCAATTTTAAAAAGTAAAATATCCCGACAATAATCAGCACGCCACCAATCATCTCTACAGGTGTAAGCATTTCTTGTAAAAAAATGACAGCCAATATCGAAGCACCTACCGGCTCTCCTAGTGTGCTCATTGAAACGGTCGTTGTATTTACATAGTTTAATAATAAATTAAAAATTATATGTGCTCCTGTTGGGAAAATAGCCAGCATGATAAAGACCAGCCAGTCATTTGTATTATAGCCTGTAAAAGATACGCCGCCAATGAGGTTAATAACTACGACTGTTATCCCCGCAACCATAAATACTAAAAAGCTGTAAACCCAATGATTAATGGATTTCACATTTCGTTGACCAATCATTAAGTAAAGCACCACAGAAACAACAGCCAGGAAGGACAATATATTCCCATATAAAGCTGCACTACCGCTTCCTAAACTTCCGCCTCCTACAATAACAACACCGATAAAAGCAATCCCCATTGCTACTACAATACGTATATCTAATTTTTCTTTAAAGAAAATCAGACCTCCAATTAAGGCAATTGCAGGCTGCAAGGCTAGAATTAACGTAGAACTTGCCACTGTTGTATGTTTTAAAGACTCAAACCATAATCCAAAATGGCCTGCCAGAAAGACACCAGCAAATACAATGGCTATCCACTCTTTTCGTTTTATTTTTGAAAACGAATGCCGGTATTTAAAAACCATAGGAAAAATCAATACACACGCCAAAAACATCCGATACATTACCATAATGGTAGAAGGTGCATCCGATAATTTTACAAGTATTGCCGATAAGGATATGCAGATGATAGTGATAACTAGTAATATATTAATTGTTCCTTGCTTCAATGATTATCCCTCCTCTGAAATTGACATTTGCTTAGTTAAGAAGAGGTTCTAATATTTCTGCTGCAAAATCACCTCTTGATTTATAATCTTAGAAATAACGTAAGCATGCACTTACCTTACTTTTTCTATCGTGAAATGAAACTGTTCTCAAATTAGATTATCATACTGGATACATTTTTTATATCTATTTTGCTCATAAATCTGAATGTAATCAATAGAAAATATTTTTTTATAACTAAGATATATCCAGGCGGGTTCATCTAATTGAACTCCTGTTTCATTTTCTTTATTATTAGGAAATACTGGGTTTATGAGAAGATAGACTGAGGTAATTTCTAATGAAAAACAATAAAAACTAAAGGAGTAATTATGCCAAATTTAAAAGATCACGTTATATTAGTAACCGGAGCAAATCGAGGACAAGGAAAAGCGATAGCGAAACATTTCGTTTCACTTGGCGCAAAAGTTGCAGTTGGGGCAAGGAGTTTGAAAGATGCAAAAGCTCTTTCATTAGAAATTGGTGAAAAACAAAGCCTCCCTGTCCAATTAGATGTAACAAAAGAAACAGACTGGACAACCGCTGTTCAAACTGTTATTCATACTTATAATAAAATAGATGTACTTGTTAACAATGCTGGTATTTTCATTAAAAAACCTTTATTAGAGACGACTGTTGAAGATTTCCAACAATTAATCAATGTAAACCAGGTCGGCGTTTTTATGGGAATAAAGGCAGTTACACCTTACATGGAAAAACAGCAAAAAGGAGCTATTGTTAATAATGTATCTATCTCCGCTTTTGCACCAATCAATGATGCGGCAGCTTATGCAGCTTCAAAAGCAGCTGTTTCCAATCTTTCTAAATCTGCCGCTATAGAATTAGGATCTAAAGGAATCCGGGTTAATTCTATTCACCCTGGTGTTATTCAAACGAATATGGTAAGTGACAGTAACATTA
The DNA here is from genome assembly GCF_000750635.1 of Oceanobacillus jeddahensis. GTDB lineage: Bacteria > Bacillota > Bacilli > Bacillales > Amphibacillaceae > Oceanobacillus > Oceanobacillus jeddahense. The sequence goes on along the minus strand of NZ_CCDM010000005.1, from coordinate 430,623 downwards.
ATGTAAATGAAGCAGATGCTATCCCGTTAAAAAGACTCGGGCAGTCTAACGATATAGCGCAAGTAGCAGCTTTTCTTGCTTCGGATGAGAGTGCTTATTGTAATGGTACTGAAATTGTAGTAGATGGAGGACTTACGCTGGGGACAGATGTTTAAATAGGAGCTTACGTTACATTCATTATGTAGAGTACAGAAAATAGAGAGGCGATAATAAATCTACCTCCCTCTCTATTCCAAATTATCATTCAGATGATAAGCCATTAAGATATCATCGCTATACGTTCCATCTTCATATTTAATATGATTCAATTGTCTTCCTTCTTCTATAAACCCAATTCGTTTATATACTTTTATCGCCCGTTCATTAACCGACAATACACCTAAACAGATTTTCTCTATGTTTTTTTGTTGTTCTCCCCAATTTATTAAGTACTCGATTAGTTGTGTACCAATTCCTTGATTACAGTACTGTTCAGAAATTCCCATTACCATGGACCCAGCGTGTTTTAAGCGGGGCATCCCATAGCGTTGAAAAAGTAGAAAACCAACCACCTTCTTTTCTGCTTCAGCGACAATATACAAATCTCCTCTCTGTTTACTCTGCTGGATCTTCTTTTCTTCCTCTAAGAGGTCTTCTGAAATATCCGTTGGAGAGGTAATAAAAAATGTTGATGTTTTATCCGAAGACATGAGTTCATGCTTCACTTGCATTACCGCCCTTGCATCTAATTCACTAGCCAAACGTATCATAACTAACGCCCCCTTCACCTTTCATTTATTTTGGCAAATTTCTCTTTTTTATTTATATCTGCTTAATTATTATTTCATAACTAAACGAGTTCATGTCGATACGATGTGCTCTTAACAATATTGACACTATTCATATTCAAAAGAGCATGCTGTTCATTTATATGCATACCCTACATTTTGCAAAAGCTTTTAATTATTTAATTTTGTAAACATTAATTTTAAAAGGTCAATTGATAATAAACAAAAGTTAGAGGCTTTCCTTCATAAGCAGTATCTTCCCGGCTCGTTTCTTTAAACCCTTTCTTTTCTAACACTTTTTGAGAAGCAATATTATCTGCAGTTGTCTGAGCCTTGATGCTTTTCAATCTCAACGTTTTCTCAGCTTCCACTTTGAGAAGTTCAACCGCCTTCCCTGCTATTCCTTTACCTGCATGTTTTTCACCAACTCGATAGCCTAAAAAAGCCATTTTCTGAGAAGAACGCATATCTGTTAAATTGATTCTTCCCAGGATTTCTCCATCGGTATCTTTGATTAGATAAAAGTAAGATGTACCACTAGCTTGTTCTTTCAGTAACTCATGAAGTCTATTTCGAAAATCTTCTTTTTGATAAAATGCTTCTCCCCGGGAAGGAACAAATTTTTCAAAATACTTCCTGTTATTTAACTCAAATGCATACAGCCTATCTTCATCCTCCATTTGCATCGGAGCAATATGTATCATCTAACAGACACCTCTTTTGTATCATACTATATATGACTTCGATACTTTTTTCATATATTATTTCACAAGAACAGCTTCCTGTCGACAAGATTTTAAAATCTTATTACCCTAAACAGAAAGAAGCTAAGACTTGGTTGATCAAATCTTTTAGCTACGATAAATAGATTCATATATTAAAAAATAAGATGATAAACTGTTGTAACTACAAAATAAGTGAGAAAGCCTGCTAAACCAACGAATAAAGTTTTCTTTTTTGTCATCCTTACAAGCTTCCTTTCTTTAAAAAGAGATCTTAAATAAACATTACATATCAAATTTAACATCTAAAATCCTTTAAAAAAAAGGAGATTTCCTTATGCGAATCCTCTTGTAACGTTTTATATTTATATATCAACTCATCCGAAAACTTTGGAGTCGGCGATTTTAGAATTTATCATGGAGAACCGTCTAAAACTCCCCCTGAATGGTTCGTTTTATATGCAAAAACAGAGGAAGCAGCTATTGTATCACCAAACAATGCCGCTCCACTATTTCTATTCAATCGATAACGCGGTGGTTCTCATCCACCTGCAGTTTTTCCGTCTTTTCCACAGCAGCAACAAACCCGTCACCATGACAAACGGTACAAGTATATTGCCATTGTTCATCGTCTCTTAATAAGCCTGTCCCATCACAAGCTTTACAAGCATGTTCCTGAGATCCCATAGCTACCTTCCTTTCTATTGTTTTTCTTTAATCCAATTAATAATTCCGCCGGCTAGAAGTATTTCAAGATGTCGCTTCGTCAAATCATGCTGAACGGTAATGGTCCGATCGGTTCCTTTTAGTTGAATCTCAAACGTGTGTTGCTTTTGAATCGTTTGATGGATTTGACGAAATTCCAGCACATCTCCCTGGCGAACCAAATCATAGTCTTCCTCATTTACAAACGTTAATGGCAAAATACCGAAATTAATCAAATTCTGTAAATGAATACGGGCAAAATCTTTCACAAGTACAACCCTTAACCCCAAATAACGGGGAGCTAAAGCTGCATGTTCCCGGCTTGAACCTTGTCCATAGTTAAAGCCTGCAACAACCATATGACCGCCATCATCACGTTTTTTCATGGCTTCTTCGTAATACCGATCATCAATAATTTCAAACGCAAAGGTACTGATTTTTTGGATATTACTGCGGTATGGTAAAACGCGTGAACCTCCAGCAAGAATTTCATCTGTTGAAATATTATCATTCATCTTCAGTAAAACAGGTACATCAAAATTATCTTCAATTGGCTCAAAGTCCGGAATAGTAGTGATATTCGGTCCTTTTTCCAATTCAATTTGACTATTATCCTCTGGTGGGGCTTCCAACATGCCTTGCGTAGAAAATTTAATTGGTTCTTTTATTTTCGGGTAATCCATATCCAATGTTCTCGGGTCTGTAATAACGCCCGTTAATACAGAAGCAGCGGCTGTTTCTGGACTACAGAGAAAAACGCTGTCTTCTCTTGTTCCAGACCGGCCTGGAAAATTTCGTGGAGTTGTGCGTAAACTATTTTTCCCCGTAGCCGGCGCCTGCCCCATGCCAATACAACCATTGCATCCCGCCTGGTGCATTCGGGCGCCAGCAGACAGCAGATTTGCAATATGTCCATTTTCTACAAGCTGTTCCAACAATTGACGGGAGGTCGGATTAATATCCAAGGAAGTACCGTTGGCAATCTGCTTTCCCTTTACAATTTCACTGGCAATCGCAAAATCGCGGTAACCTGGATTAGCAGAAGAACCGATGTAAGACTGGTAGATGTCTTCTCCAGCTACTTCCGTGATAGGAACGACATTCCCCGGGCTGGACGGTTTCGCAATCAATGGCTCCAGCGCAGACAAGTTAATTTCTTCATGCTCATCATAAACTGCTCCATCATCCGCTTTTAATTCAATCCACTCATCTTCACGTCCTTGTGTTTTTAGAAAATGCTTAATTTCTTCATCTGATGGAAATACCGTGGCGGTTGCTCCAAGTTCCGCTCCCATATTAGCAATAACATGCCGATCCATGGCAGATAATTCTTTCACTCCAGGTCCATAGTATTCAAGTACCTTGCCCACACCGCCTTTTACACCATGGCGACGCAGCATTTCTAAAATGACGTCCTTGGCACTGACCCAATCAGGTAGTTTACCCGTCAATTCAATCCCCATGATCCGCGGCATTTTCACATAATAAGGTTCGCCGGCCATTGCCATCGTGACGTCAATTCCGCCTGCTCCAATTGCCAGCATTCCCATACAGCCGTTTGCACATGTATGACTATCTGAACCTAATAAGGTTTTTCCGGGACGTGCCAATTGCTGCATATGAACAGGATGGCTGACACCGTTTCCAGGTCTGCTGTAATAAATTCCAAATTTTTGTGCCGAACTTCGTAAAAATAAATGGTCATCTGCATTACGAAAGTCTTCTTGAATCAAATTATGGTCTACATATTGTGCAGATGCCTCTGTCTTTACTTTATCAATGCCCATGGCTTCTAACTCCAGCATTACCATTGTACCTGTAGCATCCTGCGTTAGCGTCTGATCAATCTTTATACCAATTTCTTCTCCCGCTTTCATCTCTCCTGACAGCAAATGATCTTGAATTAATTTTTGAGCTGCATTAAGCTGCATGTTGCTTCCTCCTTATTTTATACTGTCCTGATTAGAATATGCTTATATAGTAATTATTACACGTAGCAAATGAAGTTAAACTGTATACGCTTGCGAAAAACAGTTAATTTCAACCAACAATGATTAAACCCCATTCAAAAAACCGTTTTTATTTTTTCTCAACTTCTATCCCCATTGTAATATAGTTGTGATTTACTTAGACTTTGGCTTCATTTTCCTTTCCATCACTGGACGAATAAATGCTCCATAAATAAACCCTCCTATCAGAAAACCAATAATGTTATTCCAATATGGTTCACCTCCAAGAATGAAACTAACAATGAACATCATTACAGAACCTGTTAAAGCATATAAAAGTCCACTTATCCAACGGTTTTTCATTATTCGCTGCTCCTTCCAGCGTTCTTTATTACATGTTTACCCTTAAAGAAAACCGTGGAAACAACGAATAATAAAGAATTTTTAAGTCCTTTAGCCTCAACCTCTCTATTTCTTAACCATCATTAAAAAATTTAAATACATTTAAATTTGCACTTATAGAATTAGCCTTATATAATAAATGAAAATATGAATTAAATCCCAAAGGGGAGTAGCATAATAGCAGCTGTCGTCATTACAGGAGAGATCCTCGGCACTGCTGGCAGCAATTTCATTTTGTTGCTTGCGAGACCTTTGTCCATATAAGTGGGCAAAGGTCTTTTTTTAATTTAAAAAGGATTCGAAAAACGAATATGCGTTTTTCGAATAAGCTTTTGCCACACTTACTTCTAAGGAGGAAAAGAAATGTCTAAATTTACGAAGCTTCTCAAATCAAAAGTGGTAAAAGAAGGAATAAAGCAGGCACAAAAACACGCTCTGCCTGTTATCAAAAAAGAATTAGAAAAAAAGAAAAGGCAATGTGAAAAAATAATGGAACAGTCCAGATATGCTCACTATGTATCCACTGTCTTATTTCAAAAAAGAAATAGACGCATGAAAGTACTCAACCACCATCGTGATTTAGAATTATATGGAATGGGGAGAAGTGCTGCTGTATTCAAACTTAAAAATGAAAATAGGGTGATTAAAATCTTTTATTCACCGTTTGAAGAAACAGCAAAAGAAGAAAAACAAAACTACGAAAAATTAAACGGCGATGATTACTATCCCGTTATATATGAAGCTGGAAAAAATTATTTAGTAATGGATTTTATTGAAGGAAAAACATTCTTTGAATGTCTGGCAGAAGGGATTCCATTGGACCCTTATTATATGGAAGAGGTGGACCGCGGATTACAATATGCAGAAAAAGCAGGATTAAACCCGTCCGATATTCATTTGCATAACCTTATTCTAACCAAAAAAGGGAACGTGCATATTATTGATGTAGCGCGTTTTTCCCAAGAGAAAAAATGCACTCAATGGAATGATTTGAAATGGGCTTATACACGATATTATCAACATGCTTATTTCCCAAAAAAGATACCCAGATGGGTTATGTATACTGTATCAAAACTATATCGGCTTTATAGATATATCTATAATTAAAAGGAAAAGAGCCAGTCCTGCTTCACTCTTTTCCTCTTCATTCTTTTCAAAATAAATATTTTTTGTAAAAACGTTATTCTTCTCTTTCAAAATCAGAATGTCTGTATCCGCTAACCTCATTTTCTTGGTTAACATATACAATGACAGCTGCGTTTTGTTCCGTAAACTCCCCTTCATAGACAAACGCATAATTTCCGGCAGAAGGACCATAATAATCTTCTTCATGGTCCAACTCAAAACGAACCAGCTCTCCATACTCCTGCTCAATATTATTCCGCCATCTTTCAAGATCTTCCGGGGTAGTATCTGTTTCAGCCTCTTCGCTCAAAAGATCGGCAGCATCTTCAAAATCTTCCTCTACTATGCGTGTTAAAAAATCATCTGCCGTCTGGTGTGCTTCTTCAGGATAAATATAATCTTCCTCTTCATTATAAATCCGGGAATAGTATCCTGTGATTTCATTATCTTCATTTAGATATACATTAAAAAGAACCAGTTGCTCGCCAAATGCCCCTACGTAGATAAGTGAATAATCACTTGAAAATGTTTGCTCTTCATAAAGATTAAATTGCGTAAACGCCCCATACTCTTCTTCAAAATTTCTCCAGTCTGCAGCTATATCTTCAGATGTAATTTCCAGCTCCATATTATCATCAAATAAATCAGCCGCTTCCTCAAATTCTCCCTCATTTGCAAAATCCAGAAATGCTTCCGCAACTTCATGAGTGCTATCTGAAAACTGCAAATCAGGGTTAATATTTGTCCGAAAATTAAATACTTCATTGCTTCTATTAATTCCAATATAAAAGAGCACCGTACGTACACCAAATTTACCTTCAAAAACAAAATCAAAAACGGATGTTCCTTCTTCTTCCTCAACCAGTTGAATTTCAGCCAGACCTCCATACGTCTCAGCAGTTGGAACAAATAAATCCTCAAAATCTTCAGCAGTCCATTCTCTTATTGGATTCTCATTGAACAAAGACGCTGCTTGTTCAAATTCTTCTTCTCCTAAAAGTGTTAAAAAATCCTCCGCCGTTTGCACTGCTTCATCTCTAGCAGTTTCTCTATTTTCCTCATCTATTTCAGAAACAGTTTCTCCACATGCTGAGAGGATAACAACAAGTAAAATAACTGTTAATAGAATCGTTAATTGTTTTAACTTCAAATTTAATGCTCCTTTATATTGATGATTTACTTGCTTGTAATCGTCGAATGCAAAATTATACTTCTTTTAAATTCAGATATTATGTATCTATTAGACTCTATCCTAAAAATACGCCTAATCTTTTAATATCGTACCACATGCTTGAATGGCTTGCTAGAGTTCAAATAATGATGTTGAGAGAACTATTAATTTTTTACCTCCAGATCATTTCCTCCAAACAAGTTTTATCAAAATTAGAAATCACGTTTCGTACAAATGTTTTTAACAGCAATTGAAAAGAGAACTGCCTCGACAAAGAAATGTTACTATCAGATTGATTAGAGAAAATAGTACGATAGAGAATGTTTATATATTTACGAAAGCAGCGTAAATCAGCATTTTTATGAAGGTGTAAGAAAATGACACAAAGCAATTTGGAGATTTAAATTAGATGATACGGAGAAGAGTTATTGGGAGATATAAATAAGAGGGATTTAATTTCATGGAAACCCGAATTAGTTCTCCTGCAAAATTGGATTTATACTAAATAATACCAGTCAAAAACTTAGGTTATGATCATTGAACAAAAATCAGAATATTCAAAAAATAAATATCGTTTAAGAAAAATGATATTTATTTTTTGATAGAAAAGTTCAACCTTCAATCACCACAGACATTTTAAGCGTTTGAAAAGTATGATTTAAGATCACTTCATTAAATTCTTCGATAAAGGTAAAGCCGTATTTAGCGTAAAATGACTCTGCTTGATGATTTCCCTTTTCCAGGTAAACCACTAATTCGTCACCACGTTGTAATTCATTCATTATTTTCTTTAAAAGTGCGTTGCCTAAACCTTTTGATTGAAATTCAGGGTGGACATATATTGCAGATAAGTCATTCTCTTTCTTACTTTGGTGCAAATTTGCGAATGCAACCACCTTATTTTCGATTTCTCCCACGAAAAAAGCAGTCATATCCAGCTTGCGATGAAGCTGCTCTATGGAATAAGCCTTTTCTAAAAAATGTTCTTGGACAGAAACAGGAATTATATTTTTATAAGTTTCCTCCCATGCTATTTGAGCAACTTGCTGAATAGCAGAAAAGTCAGCTTCTGTTGCTTTTCTGACCGTAATACCCATTTCGTCCCTCCTTTATATAGCGTTTCCTTATTCAATATATTACTTCTAATTCTTTAAGAAAACGCATTTATTCTTTTTCATCACTTTCAAAGCTTCTCTTTTACTGAGTTTAGACAATGGCGTTTTATCAACAAAGTTCCGTACAGACTGCGGATTGGTTTTAGAGTATTCTCTTAACGACCACCCGATTGCTTTATCGATAAAAAACTCTTCTGATCCCAGACACTGATTAATATAGCTATCTAGCAATTCTTCATCTGTTTGGTTTTTATATTTCAATTGAAATATAATCGCTGTCCGTTGCAGCCATATATTTCCCGAACCAATCCATTTTCGTGTAATATCTTTTTTGTTCTGCGGATATTGTACGAAATAAGCTCCTATATGTTTAATCCAATCTACTGTATCCCACCACGATTTATGAATGATCAGATATTCTAATAATTCAACATCCTTTTCTTTAAAATGTTTGATTTTTCGATCCATTAATTCTAAAGCAATGCTTTGATAATCTCTTTCAGGAAGCTCCCAAAGTTCATAAACGATCTCATTAAAATGTTCCTCTGGTGGCATCCCATACTTTTTTATTAAAAATTTAACTAATTCCTTTCTTTGCAGAGCTCTAAGACCAAAAAATTCAAACTGATTATGCATGTATTTTTTCATCTTTACAGCATCATCTTTATGCTCATACTTCATTAATAAGCTATGAATTACTTGTATATATTCATTGTTCATTTATTTGCACCTCTAGTTAAAGTGGAAAATAGGCTTACGTATTATCATAAATAAGAAAGAATCCATTTAAAAAAGGAATTACATAAGAAATACTACATATCACTCAAATATTTACAACTTAGCTATTATCAGTCGAAGAGCGCAGGTAAAAGTTGGTTTCATTCTAAACTCTCCATACTTTTTATCCCATTCTCCTGATTCAAGCTCATCTGCTAGCCTTTTCACAAGTTTATCTTCTACTCCTACAGGCAAAAATCCCCACGCTGACTGCGATAACCTGACCTCTTTTTCTAAAAAAGCTTCAGGTCTTCCGTAAAAAGCTTCCTGAAATCCATCTACGCAATCAAAAGGAACTGGAATAGGTTGAATCTCGCATTCTCCATCAAGCGCCTCAATAATGAAATCTATAGTAGGATAACGAGCTTTTTCCACCTCTATGAGTTCCGGAAAGTAATGTGCATTCCAAAAATTATCCAATGCATCCGGATCAAAGGTCATAATTACAATTTTTTCTCTTGTAACTCTTCGCAACTCCTTTAAACCTTTACGCATGTTTGGCCAATGATGAACTGTAACCATTGCCATAGATGCGTCAAAGGAATTATCATCAAATGGCAATGAATCTGCTGTGCTATTTATAGCTGGAACCTTTTGTGACTTTAGGCGTTGAGATCGCATCACACGTGATGGTTCAACTGCTGCTACATATCTGTCCCCCGGCTCATAGGAGCCTGCCCCTGCGCCTACATTTAATATTGTTTTTGCTGAACCCAACGCTTCGTAAACATAGGCTTCAATTCTTTGATCAGTTTGCCTATACCCAGAATATTTTTGACCATACCTGTCATAGTTAAAAGAAGGGTCATTAATTTCCATACAATTTTCAACTCCTTATTTAATAACCTTTTTAAATCATCATTGGATTATTGACGAACGAATCGTTTTTTGGGTTCAAACTCTGACTACTTTGTTGAATACGTACACTTATATTTATCTATTCAATTGTATCAAACCTTTTTATAAATTAGTTGGATTCTTTTAAATTAATTCACTTATCTGGTAAATTAACTTTTAAAAAATTCTTTTCATTGTAAAACAACAAATAAAACATAAAAAATATCAAAGGCTTAAAAACCCTTGATATCATTAATTTTCATATTTTATGCAGCAAAGAAATTTAAACTTTACAAGTTATCATTTCCATGCAGTTTTCAATTGGATGACGTCGGCCACATAGGTGTTATACTGAGATTGTCAAGCTTAACTTTAAAAGCAAAACTGTCAAATCGATAATAGAATATTATTTTCTCTACAAGCTCGTCATTTGTACTATATACTAACCTTTCTGCTTTCAACAATGGAGATCCCGTAGGCACTTCTAAAATTTTGCTCAATTCTTCGTTTGCAGGATATGCTTCAATGGATTGTTCTGCATTTTTCAGATGAACATTACATTTATCCTTTAATAATTGATAAATCGTGTTATTTTCCAGGTCTTTTTTGGTAAGTTTCTCTCCAAATTTAGTTGGAATATATGCTTGGGCAAGTGCAATCGGTTCACCTTCGATAATGTGAACACGTTCAATATATAATGTTTCGATATTATTACCATCATCATTTTTAGAAAATGTAGGAGATGTTAATTTTGTTTCCTTCTTGATCACTTTCACTTCTGGATTGTAACCACTTAATTTAATAATATCTGTCAAACTTCTCAAGTCATCTAAAGTCTGTTCTACTTTTTCTTGTTTAACAAAAGTTCCTTTTCCATGTATGGTAACAACTAAATTCTCCTCTTCCAACAATTCAATCGCTTTTCGAATTGTAATTTTACTTACACCAAATTGGTCTTCTAATTCCTTTTGTGAACCTATCCTTTCACCGGAGACAAATTTTCCAGATAGGATATCTTCCTTTAATGTTTCTGCCACCTGCTGGTAAAATGCAACTGGTTTTTTCTTTGAAACAGGCATAACTGCACCCCCGGTCAACTACTTGAAATAATTATACCAATTATGTAATTCAACTGCCACACAAAAAGACCCGCTCCATTTTATTCTGGAGTGGATCTTTTTAATTAATATTGTTCTGAAAACTTGTGGAATGCATCTACCACTTTTGCAAGGTCATTTTTTGTAACTTCATAATGAACAATCATTCTAACCTTTTTCTTACCAATATTTTTTACCTTTATCCCTTTTGTCTGCAGATAATCTATCAAATTTTCGGATGTCACTTCGTCATGTCTTATCTCTGGGGACACAATATTGGTGGGAAAATCTTCAGGTTCCAATTCAAATAGCTTAAGTTTGCTTATCTCTTTCGCTAACCATTTGGCATTATCATTATCCTTTTTTAATCTGTCAACCATATGTTCTAAAGCATAAATTCCTGGTGCAGCTATGATTCCAGCCTGTCTCATTCCCCCACCCAGGCGTTGTTTATTCAACCTAGCCTTTTTAATAAAATCTCCCGATCCTGCAAGTATCGATCCTACCGGACATGCCAACCCCTTTGTCATGCAAAATTGAACAGCATCAGCCTCCTCGCAAACTTCAGCAGGAGAAACACCTAATTCAACCGCGGCGTTAAACACTCTTGCACCATCTAAATAGATTGGTATTTCATGTTTATCAGCAATTTTTCTAATTTCTTTCATATGGTTCAATGGAATAACCTGCCCAGCATTCAAATTATAAGTGTTTTCAAGACAAATTAGACTGGTTGGAGGCCGCTGTATATCTCCTGAATTTATCGATTCTTTCAACTCAGCAAGATCATATTGACCTCCAGTAACACCTATCGTTCTAATTTGAACTTGCGCAACCACTGATGTTGCTGCACCTTCTAATGTATATATGTGTGAATCTCTACCCATGATGATTTCATCACCGCGTTCACAGAATGTCATAATTGCTACTTGATTGGCCATTGTTCCTGAAGTAAGTAATAAAGCATCTTCCTTACCTAATAATTGTGCAGCTTTCCGTTCCAACTCTTGTACGGTTTGATCTTCTCCCAATATATCATCACCCAATTGGGCATCCATTATTGTATTTAACATTTCTCTAGTTGGTCTTGTTACTGTATCACTTCGTAAATCTACTACTTTATTCAACACCTGTTTCTTCCTCCTTACCATTCCTATCACCAAAATATTTGTTAACCATCATTGCCAACGCCCCGTCTCCTGTTATATTCGTTGCAGTGCCCAGTGTATCTTGTACCATAAACAAAGCAAGCATCAAACCAAGTCCAACTTCATTAAAACCAAGAATAGACTGAAGTATACCGAGCGTCGCCAGCACAGATCCGCCTGGTACACCAGCTGCTCCTGTTAATATAATCCCAAGGACTATGATAAATACAGTAATTAAAGATATTTGCGGCAGTTCCCCCAGAGTAATCAAAGAAACAGTAATAGCACTGATTGTAAGCGTTAATGCAGCTCCCGCAGAATGTATATTAGCACATAAAGGCATCACAAAATCAGCAATTTTATTATCCATTTTGGGAATTTTTTTACCTTGACGTAATGACACAGGAATTGTCGCCGCACTGGACATTGTTCCCATAGCTGTAAAATAGGCTGGCAACATTACTTTTATCGCCTGAAAAGGGCTTATTCCTGTTATAGCAGAAGCAACTGAATACTCAATTGCCAGCCATAATAACTGGAGAGCAACTATAAGTATTAACATTTGGCCAAAAATGACAATTGCTCCAGAAACCTCGCCTTCTGCCGCTATACCAGTAAATATAAAAAAGATGAAGAATGGTATGACCGGAATAATGAATTTTCTGACAACCACATCAATGATATTCTTTAGCTCAAGGACAACTGTACTAATTACTTTCGCTTTTCCCCAACTTGCAGCTAATCCTATTACAATTGCGAAAATTAATGCTGGCATGATATCCATAAACGGCTGCAATTCAATTTCAACAATCGGATCAGGCAATGAATTTGCCCCAGGTTCTGCAAAAGTTCTTCCTTCAACAATTTGTGGAATGATTAAATACGAGCTTATTGCTGCCAGGCTACAAGCAATGATTGTATCTATATAGGACAAGCTAACTGTAAAAGTCAACATCTTCCCTGCACTTTTACTTAACTGTGCAATACTTGCAGCAATAAAACTAAAAATAATAAATGGTATGAAGAACTGAATTAGATTCCCTAGAAGTGCCCGACCAGTTTCAGTAATACTCAATAACCACTGCGGCGCAAAAATTCCAACTAGTATACCTAACACTAGACCAATCATTAATCTTGGAATCAGACCTATTTTCATTTCTACTCTCCCTCCATCTTTCATGATAGTATATAACATATCATATGATATCATATAATATCAAATGACGTTTTAATATTTATATTTTAGTAGTCAGAGATAAAGAACTTTAATAATTGATAAAAAGACGTGGAAATCATCAGGTCTTGAATAGTCCATTTTCATATAGTTAAAATAAAAAGAACCTTCTTATAAATAAGAAGGCGCTGTTGCACAATCAGTCAGCTGTCTGTGCAAGTGACTTTCACTTGCATAGCTGTCTCTTTTACAAATAGTAAATTTAATGTTAAATGCTTTCGACAGTTTGATGTTATTCTGAAAAGGGAAAATATCAATAGATAAAGAAAGTTTTTTAGAGAATAACACAATCCATAAAATAATTGAGTAAACAAGCATTAGCATATAGGAGGGCTTATCGATGTTAAACCGGATTATCCCTGGGAAAAATTCCCCAATTTTGCGGCTTTAAGACATAAAGATAATAAAAAATGGTTTGGTTTAATTATGAATATTACAGAAGACAAGCTAGGAATTAAAAACGACAGAAAAATTGATGTATTAAATGTGAAAGCTAGAAAGGAATTTATAGGTTCATTAAGAAAAAATGAAAATATATATCCTGCGTATCACATGGATAAAGATAACTGGGTCAGTATAGTTCTCGATTATACAAAGGATTTAGATGATATCCGGGATTTAATTGCAGAAAGCTATGAATTGACTATCTGAAAAAGCTTTTCAGCCACTTTTGTAATTAAGAAAAAACTAGAGATATGGGTTTAGAAATTTAAACTAAGAACTGTTGTGCAATTGGATTTTTAATTGCGCAACAGTCCTTAAAAAAACAGTAATCAAAACACTTCACTTAAAACTGATAGATTCATTGAAAAATGCGGTGCCTAATAAAACGGCGAATATAGTCCCTGCTCCAGACCAAATTGCGTCAAGATAACCTTTAAAATCCTTCATGCTATTTACGATAAACCAGCAAAGCAGTTAAAAATGTCTTTTACTCCACAGGAATTGGAATCTCAAACCTTGTTTCTTCCTCAATCGCTTCCGCCTCAAAAGTTAGATACATGACATCATTATCCTCATAAGAATTATGTGCATATGCCAAGTTTCCAGTAATCTCCTCTCCAGGTGCTAGTTCATCATTTCTTTCCGTAAAAGTCTCATCTAATGAGAAAAAACGGGGATATTCTTCGTCATACAGTTGTGCTGATAATTGTTCTATTGGCGTGATCGGGCTGTCTCCAGTGTTTTTAATGGTCACATTCGCAACCAGAAACTCTCCTCCATCTTCCGCAGAATCACCTATATCTTCCAGTGAAACACCATCGACTGGATCCGTAGTAAGTTCTGCATGATTTAAAGTTACTTGGTACGAAAATCCATATGAACTGCTTATAATATCTGCTGTATCACCAATTTGATAAATATCTTTTTCTTCCGATTCATTTGTTTCTTCTGCCGCTTCTTCGGTTTCTTCATTATCACTATTCTCTTCACTTTCCACATCAGCGTCCCCGCTCGTATCCGTATTTTCAGCATTGCTGTTACCACAGCCTGATAAAATAATAGCGAAAATGAACATGAAAAAGATTTTCTTCATTCCGTTGCCTCCTGTTATATTTCTTCTATCCTATTTATATATTGATTATACCATTCAGCTTGCATTACTTTTTATTTAAAGAAAAGGATTCTGTAAAATCATCTGCATGCAAACCTGTCCATTGAACACTTTTTGCATACAACTCTTTTTGAAGTTCTTTATTATACGAAACGGGAGAAGTCTGTTCTATTTTATTATTTTTAAAAAACTTTCCAGTAACTTCTTTTACTTCATTGGATGCAGCTAAATAAACAGGTAAAGCTGCACCTTGTTCCGGAGTCTTAGAAAATAATTTCATAACCGGTTTCAAAAGCTCCGGTGACATTCATGTCGCCTGCGGTGTATAAATGAAACCCGAGTGCAGCGCATTCACAGTCACTCCTTTACTTTCTAAGCGCTCACTCAGATAATACATCATCATTAGAACAGCAGTCTTTGCAGTTTTATCATTTTGGTCGAGAAGACTCCATCCTCAAGCGAAGCTAGGGTGGAGATGAATCGCCTTTTTTCGTAGGCAAACTTACGTTCTCGTTGTACAATATCAATATACGAAACATTCTTTGAGAACTGGGTATACAGGGGTATGACAAGAAATGCTTTGTCACGTAAAATATCCAAGCACTACTTGACACGCACACACTGAAGTTGCGAAAACCAAGCTAAAATAGGGTGTGCGGTGAAGCCGTCGTATAAAGTATCAAAGCATTCACCATAGGGACTACGGGTAGAGCCTGCTAAAATAACTGATGGATGCATTGGTGTTCGCAGGAATCTCCATCTTCAGATTTTGCTTGAAATCAAGATGGAGTAGTTCAAATGCCTGCATCCCGGAATAATTGGAAGCAGGCGGTGACGGAAATAAGTATGCAGCTTTTATAAGGATCATTCTTGATCATCATTTATGCTGTATACCCGCCATCAATTGGAATTACAGCACCTGTAATATAGGACACCTCATCTCCCAAAAGATAAACAACTAAATCTGCTATCTCTATAACAGTGCCCTGCCGTTTTATTGGAATTGAGGCTTCAATCTCTTTCTGCTGCTTCGGATCAATATTTTCAATCATCGGCGTTTTTATACTCCCCGGGGCAATCGCATTAATTCTAATATTCTTATCAGCATATTCTAACGCTGCCGTCTTGGTCGCACCAACTACACCGTGCTTTGAGCTTCCATATGCAATAAGAGAAGGTGTGCCTTCAAGCCCTGCACCGGAAGCAGTATTGACAATCGCACCACCACCTGATTTCTCCATTGCCTGAATAACATATTTCAATCCATACAGCACACCTTTTAAGTTAATATCAATTGTATCACTGATCTGGCTATCTGAAATCTCAGCAGTCATTGCAGATGATCCAACAATCCCGGCATTATTATAGAATAAATCCACCCGTCCAAAATGAGCCATTGTTTCTTCTACATAATTTTTTACTTCTTGCGGATCTGTCACATTTGCTTGCAAAAAAATGGCTTCTCGACCAGCTGCTTTCATTTCTTCAACCACTTCATTCCCTTTTTCATTATTCATATCTATTGCAGCAACTTTCGCACCTAAAGTTGAAAGTCGTGTTGCAACTTCTCTTCCCATTCCGCTGGCTGCACCTGTTACGATAGCAACTTTATTATCCAATTTAACCATGAACATTTCCTCCTCTTTATTTGAAATCGCTTTCATTAAACGTAACATTTTATCCTTCTAATTTCCAATTAGTGAATGTTTATAAGGCGGTGCACATGTTTTCAGCTGCTTAACATGTGCACCGCCTTATAAAACGAAACTTCACTCAGTGGGAGCTTTTGTTCTTTTCCCACTGAGTGTTAGTTGAGTGATTCAGGGAGTTAGCGTCCGTTATCTCCCGCCTAAATAAATTTATTTTCATGCTTTATTTTGAGGCGGGAGTTTTACGGACGCTTCTCCGTGATAAAAAAGCATATCATTCTGGTTTTCCTTTTCAACTTTCATTTCCCTATCCATAAATGGTTCAAACACAGCCTCTAAGATTTTAAAATCCATGCATTTATGTAACGATTTTGCATGAAACAGCCCATCGTAATTATATGTAGTCAGCTGATATGCCAACTCCCCTTTAATATAAACTCTGCTTCAACAGAGTTTAATATTAATTTGTTTTTCCTATAGTGCAAATCTGCCGCAATACTCTTTCCATAAGAGTAAATTCATTTCATTTTAATCTTTTTTTCTAGTAAATTTTCCTGCACCAGATTTTTAAAACTAGATACTTTCCTATCAGAATTAAAAAATCGTTTTGGAAGGAGAATTGCTTTATTTTTAGATATATAAATTAAAAACATATCCTTTTTTTCAAAAACCTTATATACATCTTTCCATTCAATATACATATTGGATTTTCCTCTTTTTTGATTAATTCCTTCCCGGTTGATGGTATAAGAAATATCAGATCTTATTAAACGGTCACTTTTATATTCTTTACGGACACGTAACCAGATAAAAAAGATTGCGATGAACACCAGCGAACCTGATGTGAGTGCTGCTTTGAATGCATCAAATAAAAGAATTCCAGCCATATTTCCATACCTGCCATAAATAAACTGTAAAAATAAATCTGGTATAGAGGCATAACCATGTATGATAAAAAATACGAAAAAGAATCCTATGAAAAAAAGAAGAAGGACTTTCCTTGGATGGTATATGGAAAATTTCAGATAATCCTTATATGTTATATTTGTTGTTAACGTAAGTTCATTTGTTACATTGTTTGACATTACTTGTATGCTCCTTACTTCAAATACTGCTTTAAAAAGCAATTCATTTCATAAACTTCATTTAGCAGAATAAAATCATCGGCTTCTACTTACCAACAATACTATCTCCACATTCTTCCTCCCCCATTTGATTTGTCATTTAAAATTTCTCCTTCTGATCATGTCTGCAAAATCCTTTTATATCAATTAGTTTCCTAAAAGTAACTAGGTTTAAATAAAGTGCCTACTTTTCAATAAGAGACTCAAGGGTTATTATAACTCTAGTAATCAAATCAATACAATCTTATTATTTGATTGATTTCATATAAATTTATACGGAGGGTTTTAACATGACTAGAATTGGTATTATTACAGGAAGTACACGTGATGTACGCGTAAACCTGCAAGTTGCAGAATGGGTGAAAGATTTTGCAGATAATAAAGATGTGGATGCAGAATTTGAAATAGTTGATATTAAAGAAAGTGGTCTTGGACGTTTCAACGAAGCTATCCCGCCACTTATGACAAATAAAGATTATGCAACAGAAGCTCAAAATGCATGGTCCAGAAAAATTGATTCATTTGATGGATTTATTTTTGTTACACCAGAATACAACAAAAATTTCCCATCAGGTCTTAAAGATCATTTAGATTATTTAGGTTCAGAATGGCATCATAAAGCAGCTGGTATCGTAAGCTATGGTTCTACTTTAGGTATCGCAGCTTCTCTCGCACTACGCACCACTTTGTCAAACTTAAAAGTAGCAACGGTAGAACCACAAGGTGCATTCAGCTTATTTAACGACTTTGAAAACATGGCAACTTTCACACCAATGGAAGTGCATAAACCAAGATTTGGCGAAATGATTGATGATGTTGTTGCCTGGTCTACTGCACTGAAATCTGTGCGAAAAGAAAAAAGCTTCGTGTAAATCATAAAAACAAATAATTCATCCAAAATATCCGTTGAAAGATACAAGTGTAAAATGAAACTCACAAACAAAAAGATAGTGAAAAATTCTTCATGTTGAGGGCGGACACCGATTAGTATAATTCAATGGAATGATAAATTCCTGCTTATGCAAAATGTTTAAAACAAGAACTATTTTGCATAAGCAGGAAATGAAAATGATATGCTCTCTTTATAGTGGTCAGAGAAATCTCTCAAACTATGCAGAGAGCATTTATTATTTCTAGCATATTGTCAGCCATAGGTTACAGGAAGAACTGCTCAAAATCTCCCTTTTACCATTTTTTCAGTAATGGAAGTGCATTATACCAGTAGAAAGGAAATTGAAAAACGAGTACTAATATTTTCATTTTATATGAACTCCTTCTTATAAATAGTTTTATTGTTAAGCTTTAAATTTTTTACCTTTTTGTTTGTGTTGAATGAAACACTTAACATTTCCATTGGATATGTTTTGGAGCCATGCTCCTTTTAGAATTCTGTATATCAAGTAAAACGATTGATTTTTAATTCCTATTTATTCTTTCTCTTAGTAATTCTTTTACTCTTGGAATTACTTTCTCACCATAAAGACGAATTGTCTGGAAGCGATGTTTTTGAAGCTGTCCTCCCACACTATAAACTAAATTAAATCGTTGAACTCCAACAGCCGGTATCGTATGGGCAATTTTCTGGGCAACGGTTTCTGGACTTCCAACAAAATAAGCTCCATCGTTGACTTCGTATTCAAAGTGTTCTCTTTTCATCGGTGATCCGCCCCGTTCTCTAGCTACTCTGTCCATCGTAGCTTTTATATAGTCCCAGGCAATCTCTTTTGCTTCTTCGTCCGTTTCAGCAATAACACCTAAAGAATGCATGCCCACAGATTGAGGCGTATTCCCTAATTCATGCGTTGTTTTGTGATAAAGATCTACAAACGGCTTAAAACGTGCTGGATTTCCACCAATAATGGCTAACACAACAGGGAAATTATATTTTGCTGCACGAACGATAGACTCTGGAGTACCGCCCACACCTACGACAACATCCAGTTTTTTCTCCAGTTTAGGATAGACTTGAACATGATCAAGTGATTGTGTGAGATTTCCTTTCCAAGTAACTGGTTCATTTTTAATTAACTCATTCAGAAGCGCAATCTTTTCCTCAAAAAGCTCATTGTAGTTCCTTAAATCATAACCAAAAAGTGGAAAAGACTCTGTATATGCTCCACGTCCAATCATCATTTGAGCACGCCCATTTGATAAAGCATCAATGGTCGCAAAACGTTCATATAACCTTACCGGATCATCGGAACTTAAAACCGTGACACCTGTACCTAAAGTAATGTTCTTTGTTACTAAGGAAAGTGCAGCTAAAACAGTTTCCGGACTTGAGATAGAATATTCTTCACGGTGATGCTCACCTAAAGCAATTGCATCCACCCCATGTTCATCCGCCAATTTTGCTTCTTCCACAATATTTCGTAATGATTCTTCATAGCTCATCCGTTCTTTTGTCTCGTCTTTATAAGCAATATCGCCAAATGTATCCAGGCCAAATTGCAATTGATCAACATTTATATGCATCGATAAACCTCCATATTTTCACCTTCCGTATAAATTTATATAAAATAAATCAAATAATAAGATTGTATTTATTTGACTACTAGGGTTATAATAAATCTAAAGTTTCTTTTTGAGAAGTAGGCACTTTAATTAAACCTAGTTACTTTTAAGAAACCATTTGATATATAAGGAATTTAAACATCAATTTATAAAGGAGAGATGATAAAATGACAAATCAACCTAGAGGCGAAACCTGTAAAGAACTTCAGGCAGCATTAGATATTATTTCGGGTAAATGGAAGCCGATTATTTTATTCCATCTTATGGAGAATGAAACATTACGTTTTAGCGAACTGCAACGGGCTATTCCAGAGATCACGAAAAAAATGTTAACTTCCCAATTAAGAGAATTAGAATATAATAACATTATTGATCGCAAAGTTTATCAACAAGTGCCTCCAAAAGTGGAATATTCCATGTCAGATTATGGCCATGGATTAAAGCCATTATTAGTATCTATGAGAAGTTGGGGGTTCAACCATCTGGAGCATTTAAAGGGCTTGTATAGGGAAGATAATGAAAAGATGATGGAAAATTAATTCCACTCATTATATAAAGGAAATGGATAATCTGATACGAAAATGAAGCCATGAAAAATACCAAATTACTCTGATTGTGAGTGATTTGGTATTTTTCATGGACAGATTAACTATTATTCAACTAAAAACTTAATTAGCGACCCACTAATTAACCACAGTAAGCGATTCTAATAAGAGCATGATAAGAGAGCCGATTATGCTTACAGTAAAAAATGAATAACTTCTCCATGAATATCCTTTTTTTAGATTCATGAATGTGTCAGCTCCCTGGCATAAGCATCTTCATTTTACATCCTTCATTACTTACTTTCTCATAACATTAAGTTATATCACTGTTCCAAACTTGTATTTCTCAAACAAGAAATGAATCGTTATACTGTTTCTCAAATACTTTCTTTAACAAATGGAAAGTATTCTTGTTTAACGCATATAAATACATCTTTCTTTTTATTGGAGATTCTTCTATAGGAATAAATTTTACACCTTTATAATTTATCTTTTGAACTACCATAGATGGAAGATAAGAAATACCTGCTCCTTGGGCGACAAACCCAATAAGTGAATGATAAGGCATTTCAATAATCTCGGGCGGTTTTTCTACATGATTTTCTATTAAAACTTTTATTCTGCTGTACAAAGGAGAATCAATAAAAGGTAAAAGTTGTGTGTATTTTAGGCATTCGGTTATCGATATACTTTGATTTTTAGCAGACTCGTATTTTTCTGGAACAGCTGCATAAAATTCATCATCAAATAGCCAAGTAGAAATCAAGCCGTTTTGATGGGGATAGTCCTGAATAATCGCAGCATCAATTTCACCAGATTTCATTAGTGGAATTAAATCTATTGTATCATCAGTCACTTTGGTTATTTGAATATTTAATTGCTCTGTATTGTCAAAATAATCAGGGTAATAGTACATCGCTAAAAAGGGATCACTGCCAATTTTTATATTTTGATCAGTTATATGTTTAGCAATATCAAATCTTAATTGGTGAATAGTAGGTTCTATATCATTGAAAAATCTTTCTCCTTTTATGGTGAGGGTAACACCTTGTGAATAGCGATTAAAAACAGGAAATCCCAATAGTTCTTCCAGCCTTTTTATTTGTTTTGTTAAGGCTGGTTGAGAGATATATAGCTTTTCAGCTGCTCTTGTTATACTTTTTTCTTTCACTACCGTGACAAAATATTCAAGCGTTTGTAAATTCATCATATCCACATCCTAAAGAGAGGTATCACTCATGTATTATGTAATTCTTATCTTATCTATCATTTTTGAGGTAAACGCTGCAACTTTTATGAAATTGTCGGAAGGTTTTACTTCATTTATACCTTCCGTTATTGTCATTGTTTCTTATTTCTTGGCATTAACTTTATATATTTGGTTAACCAAAGTCAAAGAACTAGGTATTATAAATGCTCTATGGTCTGGCGGAGGCACCATTTTAATAACAATCAATGGCATTCTTTTTTTCAATGAATCTATTTCATTTATAAAAGTATTTGGGATATTATTGATTGTTTTAGGGATCATTGGATTAAGTCTCCCCATAGATTTCATCATTCATTAAAGTAAATAATATGGAAGCGGGGTGAATAAGTTGGGCGCCATATTACTGACAATCAGTATTCTTTTTTCCATTATTGCTAATGTATTTGTGAAACAATCTCAGGGGTTTAAAAATAAGACTTCAACTGTACTAGCCTTTTTATTTTTTGCATTTTGCATTTTCTTTTTAACCTTAAGTGTTCAATATATGGAAATTGGAATTGCCTATGCGATCTGGTGTGGAGTCGTTTTAACAGCTATTACATTAATTGGAATTATCTTTTTTCAAGAATCAAAAAATAAGGTGAAGTTAATATCCATATTCATAACATTAATAGGCGTCATTCTTCTTCAATTACAAAGTTAAAAGCTGACGCTTCATCTCTTCTGATTTTATGTGAAAAGATATTAGCTGGTAGTGTTGTGATAACCATACACTTCGACTTTCATATTAGCAGCCAAATGTTTTTAATTAACCATGTAACTTGAATACTGTGGAAAAGATATTTAAAGTTGAATATAGGTACCAAAAATTGTTTATAACCAGAGAGGAGTTTCAATATGAACGGAAAAGAAATTTATCAAGTTTGGATGAATGCCTGGAACAAAGACATATCTATGCTTCATGACATTACAGATGAGAGTTGTACAGTTCATCAAGCAAGAACAGACGGCAAAGATTCGAATAGCATAAAAGGAGTAGAAGCATTAAAGGATGTTGTTGAATCTGCTAAATACTATTTTGAAAATGTAAAAATGTCGCTGATTGTTCAACCAATTGAAGAGAGAAATTATGTATCCGCCCGCTGGAATTTTAAAGGAATTTATAATGGCAATATGGGAGAAGCAAAAGCAGAGAAAGGAAAACTGGTTTCTTTTGACGGAACTGATATCTTCCGTATAGAAAATGGTAAAATCAAAGATTATTGGGTTTCTTCCGATGTTATTGATTTTATGAATCAGCTAGAACTATTTTAGTGATATTTGCATTTACTTCAAATTTAATTATTAAAAGCTGTTTTCACTATCTAGGTATCAAGAAAGAATTTATTTTCTTCCATATATAGACGTGGTGTCACACTTGGTGCAAATCCATCAAATAAGCACTCATTTCCCAAAATTGGAATGAGTGCTTTTGAATTCAAGGAGACTATATCCTTTGATAGAATAATTTTTATATTAAGGTAATAAACATGATACTGAAACGTCCTTAGATTTGATTCCAGTCACTTTTTAACAAAGAAAAAGAATAATAATCGTAATACTTTCCTCTAAATAAATGTTTCTCCCTATAAATCCCTTCTTTCTTAAATCCAATCCTTTCCAATAATTTTATCGAATTGACATTTCCTAAAGCAACAAATGCATTAATTCTATTTAATTCCATATTATTGAATCCACTCTCAATTGCACTTATTAAAGCTTCTTTCATATAACCTTGTCTCCAACATTCATGCCATAAAACGAAACTTCACGCAGTGGGAGTTTTTGTTCTTCTCCCACTGCGTGTTAGTTGAGTGATTCAGGGAGTTATCTCCCGCCTAAATAAATTTATTTTCACGCTTTATTTTGAGGAGGGAGGTTTACGGACGCTTCTCCGTGATAAATCATAACCAATCTCTGCAATATTGTTGGTTCTATCCCAACAGTCATAACCACACGTGCCAATTTGTTGTTGATTGTTATCTTTTGTGACTAATACCCATCGATTATAACCTCTTTTTTCAGGCTCTGAATTCCAATTAATGAATTCTACAGCATCATTTTTGGTCGTAAATAATTCTTCATCATATAGAAATTCACATACTTTTTCATTGCTAAACAGCTGATAAATAAAATCAATATCTTCATCACGTACATTTCGCAAGATTAATCTTTCTGTTTCCAGATTGGGAAAATTCTTATGTAGAGTCATTGTAAAACTCCTTTTGAACTTTTATGTTCAATAGTATGGAAGTATCTTATTTCTTTAGTTTAAGTATCGTTCTTCTCAAGCCTCATACATATTTTAATACAACTAATTCATTGGGTATGAGGCTCTCCTTTAATCAAATGATCCGATTGCTTCATTAATACCTTTGAGATTTAATAGTCTTAACATCTTTTCCTCTTTTAGAACCCTAAAAGCATCCATTTAAATGCGTGCAAAAATCAAAAAGGTATGAAATCCTTAATATAATTAGTTTTTACATATGATGCGATCGGTGGGATTTGAATCCACACGAGTTATTCACCCACCAGGTCCTCATCGGGTAATACCGTACCATATATACTAAAACCCTATTATACGTACTCTCATTTACTCTAATTACTTACTTTCACCTTTTTTCACAACAATTTCAGGCTTAAAATAGTCATTAAAAACCTATTAGAAACCGAATGTTTACATTTAAAAAAACAATATTATTCGTGTTTTCAATTTGATATTTTCTGTTCAAGTTCGCTAATTCTTCTATCATGTTCCATCCATTTATTTGATATTGTTGAGCTTTAACTGCTGCTAAATCAGATTCAAGTTTTCTCTGCTGCCGATTTATATTACTGTGTAGCAATAATAAAGTCGTTAAAAAAACCTAAGTTTTATTCAACAATCGCGCCCGATTGCGGCATAACCAAAGAGTCCATATCCGCAATATCCAACGTGCTTATCAACATTGATTATGGCTAATCAGTCATAACTTCAAATAGGCATCCATCTAAATTGGTCCAAAACAACCCACGGGAAGCAAAAGGGTGATCTGTGCGTTGATTGTCTGTTTCAAACGGGCTGTTCCCGAAGGCGACATTCCTTTTACAAAGTCGGTCAAGAATCTGGTCAAAAGTATGTCCATCAACACTGAAAGCCAAATGCTGTTGTGGAGTATCATCCTCGATTGTCATAAAGAAAACAGAAAGATCGTCATTAACTTGCACTTCTGCAAAATTATTGTCTATCCCTTCATAACCATCAAGTTTAAGGCCCATATTCTCTGCAAATTCGTGTGCAGCTTTATCATTATCTTTAGCGAATACCACTGTGTGGTCAAGTGTAATTGTCAATTTAAAGTCTCCTTTTATATTTTTAAGAATTATTGTCCATCTGAGTTTTTCTCTTCGTCATCACCTATTTTCAAAAGCTCTGCCCGTGTTTTTTCGAGCAGCTTTTGTAGTTGTTCCTTTTTTTCGGGCTTTTCTATAGCTTGACGGCCCACCTTGAAAAATTCATGGAATAAACTCTGAATGTCAGATCTTAAAATCTGAATTTCGTCTAGATTCACATTTTCAAGCAAATCCATCCTTGAGTTGAAAGGATCTTCATCTTGGTTTTTTTTCAAAAAGGCTTGCCCCTCACCTGTAAGATGATAAACTTTTTTCCGACCCTCTTTGATTACATTAACTAGATCTTGATCCTCAAGCATCTGTAGAATAGGATAAACGGAACCAGGACTAGGAGAATAAAACCCCTTAAACCTTTCCTCAAGCTCTTTAATTAATCCATATCCATGTCTTGATTGTTCTTGTAACAATTTTAATAAGACAATCTTGAGATCACCACGCCCGAAAAAACGTTCACCACTATTATCCCCATCAGATTCTTTGCCTGCGAAAATATGAGGTCCGCCTTGCCCGTCAAAGTTACCGTTTTCCATCCCAAATTCCGCGTCGAATCTGTCGCCTTTAAAGACACCATGATGATAAAAATGACCCTGTCCTTTTAAAAAAGGATATTGGGGCATATCGGGTCTTTTGTACATATTCACAACCTCCTGTTGATTTTATTCTAAAATAGCGATATATCGTTAATTTAGAATAACCGATATATCGTTAACTGTCAAGATGGTGAATATATTTTCTTCAGTTCATCTTACCTATAACATAGCTTTACTTAGAATAATGCCTTCTCTTATTCAGGGCCTACAATGAAAAATAAGCGCTTATCCTTATTCAAGGATAGCGCCTATTTGTTGGGTAACTTTGACTTTAACATGTAATTATAAGAGTGGAACCGCCAACATTTTAACGAAAGTATACCCTAAGCCCTGAATCTTGTTCGACTTGGCGTTTCTCTTTACTTTATGCTCAAACGACATCCTCACCTAAGCAAACTAAATTAAACGGACTCGCAAAAAAAAGCAGTGACTGACTAGGCACACAAACCTAGACAGTCGCGTTCTTTATTAAACTAACGTTACTGGTTACCGTAACACTCCTTCAAAAGACCGTGATCCACCCACTACAAATAATGCAATCTTCTTGGCCACGTCTTCCTTTTTCATGGTATGTTTACCAAGATACAATTGCAATCCACCTTCATGAATGATTTGTGCGAAAATTGGCACGAACATATCCTTTTCATTATTTGAATACTTATGATCCAAACTTTTCGACAAAAAAATCTTTAATTCATTTAGTATTTTTTCCTTCATTTGAGGTAAGGCCCATTTACCATAGCTGCTGCGACATTCAATGTTCGGTTGTTGATAAAAATCATATACTGCAAAAATGAGTTGGTTTATACTATCCTGATCGAATTTCATATCATCTGAAGTATGGCTTTCGATAGATGCTGAGGCAAAATCCTCCATAATATAGTCAATTAAATCGTATTTATCATTAAAATGTGCATAGAATGTAGCACGATTAACCTGCGCTCCCTTTGCTATATCAGCTATTGTAATATTCTCAAAATCTTTTTGAGAAGCTAAATTGTAAAAAGCATTAATTAAGAACTGTTTCGTTTGTGTAATACGTAGGTTCCTTACTTTTGATGCCATTTGTCTCACCTCCCACCCGACAATATCGTGATATTGTGGCTATAGCAACATTCTGCAGTAGATTGTTGGTTGTTGTACTAATTTATTGGCTGTATAGTTTTCATTAAAGCAACACATGTTGTTTTTAATATATCACAGATAGGAGTTAATAAAAAATGAAAACTATTGTCATCGTTGGGGCAGGCCCTGGATTAGGATTGTCTATAGCAAAAAAATTCGGAGAGAAGGGATTTAGGGTAGCGACCATTGCGAGGAATCCTGAGAAATTAGCAATTATCGAACGTGAACTCAAGGAACTAAATATTGAAACACAATCTTTTGTAGCCGATGTTACGGACTTAGCTGCCTTAAAACAAGCCATTCAATCAGCTAAAAAAGCATTTGGTTCGATTGATGTACTAGAGTTTAGCCCCTATGCTAAGGAGGATAAGTTCACTTCTGTGCTCGAAACGACGCCGCAAAGTATAGTAAATATTATGAACAGCTATTTGTTGGGCGGCGTTTTTTCCGTGAATGAGGTGCTACCAGATATGATAAATAACGGTTCTGGTGCCATATTATTTACAACAGGCGTATCTACTATGTTCCCTTTACCATATGCGGGAAATGCCGGAATCGTTGGGGCTGGTATGCGTAATTATGCCTTAAACCTGCACAATGAGTTGAAAGAAAAAGGGGTGTTTATCGGACATCTTTCAATCGGAGCCATGATACAACCTGTAACAGAAGGAGACCCAGATCTTATTGCTGAAGCTTGGTATAACTTATATGAGAATAATGATCATTTTGAAGAAGTATTCCCTCCAGGACTCGATCCAACTACACTGCTTGGCGGAAATTAATATAAAGGAGATAAGACAACTATTGAAATGATAGTTGTCTTATCTCTTTTGCCCGTACGTAGTGCAACATTTAGCTATTTACCTCGCACAGTATCTGTCACAATTAACATGAATATCCTGTTTTATTTGGAAGTATCATTCAACAATATGGCCCGATTCTGGAACACCGCTATGCCGCAATCGCGCCCGATTGCTTAACAAGGAGATTGTATTATTATCTATATATAGCAATTGGCAATACAACAGCTGCAGGTCCTACAACTGTTTCTTTAAACTCTTTTGGCAAAGCGTTATCTTTCCTTCTTCTTTCAGCCTGATTAGTTGTTTTTCTCTCTAATTCCTTTATATCAAAAAGCTCATACGCCTCTCCTGAAGCGATTTTCCTTTCTATTTTGCATAGTATTTTATAGTCATTCCCAGTAATATCACTTTGCTCTTTGACCAAAAATTTGTTGTTTAAGTATGCAATAAATTTATACTTCGCATCCGAGGTTTCAATTTTTACAGGAATACCGTTAATTTCTTGTAACTCTTTAATTTTTGATATTTGATTTGTTACTTCGTCTACTTCTTTCTTATCGATGTAACGACGCCTTTCCTAGAAGTCTCTTTACCTGTTTTCGAGTCTCTTCCAAAATCAACTCCTGCAACGCCAAGACCTACATTACCTTTTCCTTTATTTGTTTTTTCTTCTTTTTCAACTTCTGAGTATTCATTTTCGATAAAACCAGAAATATGACCTGACAGATTATCTACGTAATCACTATCAAAATAATAAAAATCTCTAAAGTCTAATTTCATACAATGCTCCCCCAACCTTTTATATTAATTTAAAAACACATAAACAATTTTAAATATGATTTTTCTTATGGACGCATTAAATTACTTAATTTTGAGTTATCCTTACTGAGTATAAAATGTTTCAATTTTTTAAGATAATTTTATTTCGCAATCTGGCTTTGAGTCAGAAGTAATCCTTGTTCTAAAAGTACACCCGATTGCTTCATAAGTCTTAGAGCTAGTTATATTCAGTCTTTATAGTTACTTGCCCATCTAATCTATATTCAGATTCCCCAATATCAACTTTTTCATCATTACGGTTTATTTTATATTTACCACCTTTTAAACTAACACTAAAATTGAGTTTTTGGTTATTCTTTAAATCACCAGTTAATTGACCATATACGTACTCTTTACCTTCCGAGAAATTTTTCTTGGGAACATGACCAACCATAAATGAGTCTATATAGACTGCTATTGCCTTTGCATCATATTCATTATCAGGTTCTAATTGTAGCGAGCAATTGGAAAATAATGCACCACCATATTCAAAAATTGGTTCATCATAAGTTTCTTCTAATATTTCTTTATTTGTCATACCCTCGTATTTTTCATCAAAGAAAATGCTATTTTCCTTTTCTTGTTGTATAGCTTTTTTTATTGCTTTTTGGTAAAAAGAAGTGCCTGCAATTTTGAAATCAATGTATTCAAAAATTCCATGTTTCTCTTCCCTTGTTACTGAATAACTTGTCTCTGCAATAGGGAGTGGTCCCTTATATTCCTCTTTAATTTCCGATGCGATTTCTTGTTGTGGTTCATTGTTTCGAGATTTTTTTTTGGTTTTAAAAAGAAAATTGAATATACCCACATTATTTTCTCCCCTCCATATAACACTAACTCTTTTTCAACATAATGGTCCTTGTGTACACCAGGACGCCAAGTCTTATTCTAGATAGGCTCCCTCCCCTGTAATAAACACACTATTCTGATAACGCGATTTTTATATGGGATAAATGGTGTTCTTCGTGCCAGGCTAATTTTGCAACTTTTGTTGCAACTGTTATCTCATCACTTTTTTGGAGAGTAAAAGCTCGATCTAATTGCTCTTTAGTTAAACTATACCCTAAAGATACGATGCGCTCATTTATACCTTCTAGCAATTTAATAGAACTTTCTACAGGAAGCCTTGTATCGGGTTCAAGCGCCCACTTATCTTGATCAAAGGCTGGTACTGTTGGATTTTCATCTGTTAAAGCCAGTTTCAAACGTTGATACATGTTCAACTGAGAATCTGCAATGTGATGAACAAGTTGACGGACTGTCCAGCTACCATCACGATATGTTCTGTTTAATTCCTCATCATTTAAAGTGTCAACAGTTTCTCTTAATCGAATCGTGTAATTTTCGATTTCCTCTAGCCATTCGTGAACATTTTCTAATGTTACTTTGTTAGGAACTTCTAATTTACCAATTGGAAATCTTACATCCATTTTAATCCCCTTCCTTATTCGTTAATTATTGCATAATCCTTTTTATATTTTAACATAAATATCTAATTCCCTTATTAACTGTT
This sequence comes from Oceanobacillus jeddahensis, assembly GCF_000750635.1. Taxonomy (GTDB): domain Bacteria; phylum Bacillota; class Bacilli; order Bacillales; family Amphibacillaceae; genus Oceanobacillus; species Oceanobacillus jeddahense. The sequence goes on along the minus strand of NZ_CCDM010000005.1, from coordinate 400,692 downwards.
ATTCAAGATAATGGCCCGATAATCGAACATCAAAGTTAAACAATCGCGCCCGTTTGCGGTCTAACGAATTACTCAAATTATGATAATTTCCAAGCTGGAGCTAAAGAATGGAATTGAAAAAAATAGCTCATTATAACGTGAATAACAAAATAAAGGGCTAATATCGTTATGTATGTAAAAAACCAAGTTGAAAGTGATTTATGTAAAAACAGATAAAGCAAATACATCCCAACTGGAAATTCAATTAGACGTATCAGCATTAATGCTAAATTGATAAACCTACTTCTGGAATGGAAAAAAGAACAACAATTTCTATTTAAAAATATCAATTGAAGCATTCTGATGAAGTCCATGTATTTCAATATAGAGAAATTCCACCAACAAAAGACATTTTCAGTAGACGTATCAAAAAGGTTTGTGAGCGTGGCGATCTTGAACCTATCCGTCAACATGATTTAAGACACTCTCATGTGGCTTTATTAATTTATCAAGGGGAAGTAACATGTAACTATTAAAGAACGTTTAGGACATGCTTCTATTACAACGACAATTGATGTTTATGGACATTTGTTTCCTAATAAGCAAAGAGAAACTGCTGATAAATTGGATGATTTTTTCTAAATCCGAGCGTTTTATTTTTTCCATAAACTGGATTAAGCACAAACTAGGCACAAAAAAATAAAAAAAGCACCCATTTCTTATAGAAAAATGAGTGCATAAAAAAATATCAAAGGTCTGAAACCCTGATATGATTGGTTTTTACATATAATGCGGTCGGTGGGATTTGAACCCACACGAGTTATTCACCCACCAGGCCCTCAACCTGGCGCGTCTGCCATTCCGCCACGACCGCATGATATAAGAAGTGGTGCGGATAAAGGGACTCGAACCCCCACGTCCTAATGGACACTAGAGCCTGATTCTAGCGCGTCTGCCAATTCCGCCACATCCGCTAAATTAAAATGGTGAGCCATGAAGGATTCGAACCTTCGACCCTCTGATTAAAAGTCAGATGCTCTACCGACTGAGCTAATGGCTCCTATATTTAATAAGTCATTATGATATGCTTATCAATAAAAAAATACTATTATCATTAATAGTATTATCATGTATTCCCTCTAAAAAGAAAAATGGCTGGGCCACCAGGATTCGAACCTGGGGTACACGGGATCAAAACCCGATGCCTTACCGCTTGGCTATGGCCCAACTATAATGGCGGTCCGGACGGGACTCGAACCCGCGACCTCCTGCGTGACAGGCAGGCATTCTAACCAACTGAACTACCGGACCAATATATTTATTTAAAATTTTAGAAAGATGACCCGTACGGGATTCGAACCCGTGTTACCGCCGTGAAAGGGCGGTGTCTTAACCGCTTGACCAACGGGCCACTATGAAAATTAAAATGGCGGAGAAGGAGGGATTTGAACCCTCGCGCCGCTTACACGACCTACACCCTTAGCAGGGGCGCCTCTTCAGCCACTTGAGTACTTCTCCAATAATGGCTCCACAGGTAGGATTCGAACCTACGACCGATCGGTTAACAGCCGATTGCTCTACCACTGAGCTACTGTGGAATATAAAGTAATCAGTCACTATCTATGTAATATCCTAATTACGCAACAACAAAAAATATCATACAATATATCTTGTTGTTTGTCAACAAAAGCCTTTAAATTTCTTTAAAAGTTTTTCTAAGCTTGGAAAGTTAACCAAAACTCCATGCAATTCGACAATAGATCTGAAACGCATTTTCTAGTAAGGAAAGCTTGTCATTTCATATCAGCTTCATTAATTTATCATGGAAAATATTATTCGTCAATACTTATCCTCAAAAAAATTAAACCAGATTTAACTTTCCTCTGCATTTTCCACATCGATACCTGGACACATCTACTTTTCTCACCCTTTTATAGACGGTTTTACATTTGTTGCATTCATAGGTATACCGGTAACGGTTTTGTTCAGAAGGTAACTGTTTGCAATGACGGGGAGATCCTGTTTTCGCAAGTAATTCCCGAAAATCTTTATCCCGATGCTGATATCCTTTTCCTTCAATATGCAAATGATAATGACAAAGTTCATGTTTAATAATACCGTAAAGTTCTTCTCTTTCAAATTCCAATGCATATTTAGGATTTAATTCAATGAGGCGTTTACTCGGAATATATCTTCCGCCAGTAGTCCGCAAACGGGGATTAAAACGAACTTCATCCATAAACGATTTATTAAAAAAAGTTTCTGATAACTGGTTAACTAACTGATACAATTCTTCATCCGGCATTAGTTTCATTTGTTTCACCCTCTTAGAAAGCTTATGCAAACGCCCGTCCTGTACCAGCACAAGCAATTGCTGAATCCAACGTTCTCGCTCGATATGGAGATCTTTGTTGAAGTTCCTTTAAAATCGGCCATTTTTCTTCGCTTACTAAAAATAGACACATTTTTTACAAGTATAGATTGTATGGCATTTTGTTTGTCGTCACTGGCATGTTCAAATTTTTACGGTGTCAAAATCTTTTCACGTTAAATTTTCATCATTTCTTAACGTGTAAAGCCATACATCATTATTGTATATTTTTTTACCTTCACAGCGTTTTAAAATTTGCTTCTTGGATGTTTTCCATTGTATTCCATTTGAAATTCCAATAAAAAAGGTTAACTGATAATGACTCATTTTAACTTGAACTCCTCCGCTTATCAAGCTTAGGATCGCTTGAAACGAGAGCTTCCGATCAATCAAGCGAAAACGCATTTAGAACTTTTGATTTGTTCCTTTAGCATACACCATACAAATGTTCGTTCTTTAGAGCAACATCCCTTTACAGAGCAAAATATATATCCAGAACAGCCACTCTACTATATTATCCCTCTTTTCAACATATATTCTCATTTAAACAAACTAATTGAGAATAAATAGAATGATTCATTCAAAATTCTATTTCGTATTAAAAGAAATTCGAACTTTTCAATTTATAGCCCACAAACTTGACTATTACTGTCAATAGGGGATTCTATAAATCTTTCTAAAAAAGTCACATAAATAACATAGTATATTAATAGCAATCTACTAGTTATTATGTTATTATAATAATTGTATTTAATATATAGGAGGGAAACTATTTATGAGTGAAAAAAGAAAAATGACCACTGCATTTGGTGCTCCTGTACCAAATGATGATGATTCCAAAACGGCCGGTAAACGTGGTCCATTATTAATGGAAGATTTTTGGTTCCTTGAAAAGCTTGCACACTTTGATCGTGAAGTAATCCCTGAACGCCGTATGCACGCTAAAGGATCTGGCGCTTATGGAACATTAACAATCACAAACGACATTACAAAATATACAAAAGCAAACATCTTCTCTGAAGTTGGGAAAAAAACCGATATGTTTATCCGTTTCTCTACCGTAGCTGGTGAGCGTGGAGCTGCTGATGCGGAACGTGATATTCGCGGAACTGCTATGAAGTTTTATACAGAAGAAGGAAACTGGGATTTAGTTGGTAACAACACCCCTGTATTCTTTATGAGAGATCCTAAACGTTTCCCTGACTTAAACCACGTTGTAAAACGTGATCCAAAAACAAACATGAAAAATGCTGATGCAAACTGGGATTTCTGGTCTAACTTACCAGAAGCACTTCACCAGGTTACTGTCGTTATGTCTGATCGCGGTATTCCAAAATCTTATCGTAACATGCACTTATTCGGCAGTCATGCGTATAGCTTATACAATGAAAATAACGAACGTGTTTGGGTGAAATTCCATTTCAGAACGCAGCAAGGAATTGAAAATCTTACAAACCAAGAAGCTGCAAATGTTGTCGGTGCAGACCGCGAAAGTCACCAACGCGATTTATACACGGCTATTGAAGAAGGCAATTTCCCTAAATGGAAAATGTACATTCAAGTAATGACAGAAGAAGAAGCTAAAAATATGCCATACAACCCATTTGACTTAACAAAAGTATGGTATAAAGATGAATTCCCGCTTATCGAAGTTGGTGAATTAGAGCTTAATAAAAACCCTGAAAACTATCATGAAGAGGTAGAGCAGGCAGCATTCGCTCCAACGAACATTGTACCTGGAATTGGATTCTCTCCAGATAAAATGTTACAAGGACGTCTATTCTCTTATGGAGATGCACAGCGTTACCGTCTAGGCGTTAACCATTGGCAAATCCCTGTTAACTATCCGAAAAATGCGAAAAACTTCCATCCATATCACCGCGATGGCGCAATGCGTGTTGTCCCTTACACAGGCGGACAAGTCAGCTACAGCCCGAACCAATATGGTGAATGGGAAGACAGCAAAGAGCATCAGGAACCTGCATTACAGCTGGGTGCAGATGTGGATGCTGATTACTTTGATTTTGATGAAGACGATGCGCTTTACTATGAACAGCCGGGTAAACTATTCCGCTTAATGTCTGATGAGCAGAAACAAGCTCTTTTCAGAAACACAGCGGATGATATTGCACCAGCATCAAAATCAGTGAAGCTTCGTCATATCAACAATTGCTATAAAGCTGATCCGGAATACGGAAAAGGTGTTGCAGAAGCAATTGGCATTTCTCTTGATGAAGTAGAAGCTGCAAACGAAGAATCTGTAAAATAATAACCAATAAAAAGAAGACCTTCCTTTTATCTAAGGCGAGCGTCTTCTTTTTGATGTTGAAAAAAGGGAACTTCATAATGTGGAAGCTCCCTTTTCTTATTTCTTACTTTATTGAATCATTGAAAGCGCAATTCTTCCTTTATGGACATTCACATCATCAACCCAAACAGTTACTACATCCCCAACAGAAGCAACATCCATTGGGTGCTTCACGAACTGCTTAGACATTTTAGAAATATGCACAAGCCCGTCTTGCTTCACTCCAATATCAACAAAGACACCAAAATCAACCACATTACGGACTGTTCCTTGCAGCTCCATGCCAGCTTTTAAATCTTCCATATTCATTACATTTTTCTTTAATAATGGCTGTGGAAAATCATCGCGCAAATCACGTTCTGGCTTACTTAATGCTTCAAGAATATCTTCTAACGTAGGTAACCCTATTTCCAGTTCTTCTGCGATAGCTTGCTTGTCAATTTCTTTAATTTTTTGTTCTAAAGGAGCTGTCCCCAAGGCCTGTTCATCAAAGCCAAGCTTATTTAATAATGCTTTCACATGTGAATAACTTTCTGGGTGAATAGGTGTACGATCAAGCGGCGTGTCCCCGTCCACAATTCTCAGGAATCCTATTGCCTGTTCATATGTTTTAGCACCGAGTCGTGGGATTTTCTTTAATTGTTTACGGTTTGTAAATTTCCCTTCCTCTTCCCGCTTCTTAATCACATTATTTGCTACGGTTTTACTTAAACCAGATACATACTGCAGAAGAGAGGAAGAAGCTGTATTTACATTTACACCAACCTGGTTAACTGCTGTTTCCACGACAAATGTCAATGAATTAGACAGTTCTTTCTGACTGACATCATGCTGATATTGGCCGACACCGATGGACTTCGGATCAATTTTCACCAGCTCTGCTAAAGGATCCTGTACCCTTCTCGCAATAGAAACAGCACTTCTTTCCTCTACTTGTAAATCAGGGAATTCTTCTCTCGCTAAAGCGGAAGCAGAATATACACTGGCTCCAGCCTCATTCACAATAATATACGGTATATCAAGTCGGTTATTTGTCAAAACATCCGAAATAAACTGTTCTGTTTCTCTGGAGGCTGTTCCATTTCCAATTGCAACTAATTCGACATCAAATTGGTTTATTAGACGAAGAACGACCTTCTCTGCCCCTTCGACATCTTTCTTTGGAGCAGTCGGATAAATCACTTGGATTTGATGAACTTTCCCTGTTTCATCCACAATCGCCAATTTACAACCTGTGCGAAAAGCAGGGTCAACTCCTAAAATCACCTTTCCTTTTAACGGCGGCTGAAGTAATAGATTTCTTAAGTTAACAGAGAAAACCTCAATTGCCTGTGCTTCTGCTTTTTCTGTAAGTGCACTGCGTATTTCTCTTTCCACTGATGGTTCAATTAACCTTTTATAACTATCTTCTACCGCAGCTGTTAACAATTCTTTAATAGTTTGTGGGCAATTTTTTGTAATCACCTTATTTTCTAAATAGGAGATTATTTTATCCACAGGCGCTTCTACCTGTACTTTTAAAATACCTTCTTTCTCTCCACGATTGAGTGCAAGAATTCGATGAGACACCAATGACCGAATCGCTTCGCTGTATTCATAATACATCTCAAAAATCTGTTTTTCATCTGCTTCTTTGTTTTTATCCTCTGACTGGATTGTGCCCTGTTTCATGGTGGTATCGCGAATAAATTCACGGTAAGCCGGTTCATCAGAAATCCATTCCGCAATAATGTCATTTACACCTTGAAGCACTTCTTCTACGGTAGTCAACGTGTGTTCTTCAGAAAAATACTGCGTCGCTTCTTGTTCTAAATCAAGTGATTCCTTCTGCTCCCAAATCACTTGTGCAAGCGGCTCTAACCCTTTCTCTTTTGCAATAGTTGCTCTGGTACGACGTTTTTGCTTATAAGGACGATACAAGTCTTCTACCTTTTGAAGCTGTGTCGCTTTTTCAATTTCATTTCTCAAATCATCTGTTAGTTTACCTTGTTCTTCAATAATGCGAAGTACTTCTTGTTTCCGCTCCGTCAGATTCAGGACGTATGTCCATCTATCCTGGATCTCTTTTATTTTCACTTCATCCAATCCGCCTGTTGCTTCCTTTCGATATCTTGCAATAAATGGAACGGTATTTCCTTCATCTAAAAGAGAGATTACTTTTGAAACAGTTTTACCTTGTATACTGGTATCTTTTGATACGATTGCAATTAATTTTTCATCTACATTCACTACGTCTTCTCCTCCTTACTCTACTCTTATTGTATCAAATTAAACACGGGAATGCTTTCTCACATTATTAGAAAAAACTTTCCAATAAAAAAGATTGATTTGTAATCAATAACAAATGAAACAACGTTCATGTTATTTTCATACAAATCAACCTTTTTCCCCTTTATATCTAATTGCCATTAATGTAGTGTCATCTTGTCTAGCGCTATCACTATACTGTGCATAGGCATCTGTAATCCGCTCTACTTTATAGTCTTTAAAGTAATACTCAGATAACTCTTTATCTTTAACTCCATCAGAAAATACAATGAAATTTGTGCCCTCACTTAATTTTTCTGTCATCACTTTCACACCCCGGTAACGGGAGCCGAGGTATCCAGAGCTTGGTATATTTCTCTTCTTTTTACATCCTTTTTCCAAAATAATAATACCTATATTTCCAATGGAGGAAAATGTAAAGGTTTGATCCACGAAGTCTATCTTTAATATGCCCATAACTGCTCCACGCATGCCAATTAGCTGTTTATTACATAAATCAATAATCTGTTTTACTGTTTTGTACTTATGCTGCTGCACAATATCAATAACTGCCTGGGAGGATTCTTTTGCAATTTCTCCGCTTCCAAGACCATCTGCAAGCACTCCTAAAAACATTTGGTCTTCTTCTATAAAAAAGTAGCTATCTCCACAAAAATGATTACCTTTTTTAGATTTTTGATAGACAGAAACATCTACATACTTACCGGAAATCAATCGAATACCTCTGTACTTTCCGTTTGCATCGTTTCTCGTAATTTGCGGAGTGCTCGTCTTTGAAGGCGTGAGACATGCATCTGTGAAATGCCCAGCATTTCCCCTGTTTCTTTTTGACTCATATTTTTAAAGTAGGTACATTCTAAAATTAATTGCTCCCGCTCTGACAAAACAGGAAGTATTTTTTCGAGCATCATTTTTTGTTCTAAATTCTCAAAACTATTATCCTCGTTGCCAATTAAATCTAAAATAGCAACTGTACTGCCGTCTGAATCAGCTTCAATTTTATGGTCAACAGATAGCGCTTTGTAGCTTTTACTCATTTCCATTGTTTCTAATACTTCTTCTTCAGCTACACCGATATGTTCTGCAATTTCTTGAATGGTAGGAGATTTTTGATTTTGGGTTGTCAGTTCATCTACACTTTTGCGAATTTTTGGTCCCAATTCTTTAATACGACGAGGGACATGTACACTCCATGTTTTATCCCGTATAAATCGTTTTATTTCACCAATAATGGTTGGGATCGCGAAAGATTCAAACGACTTACCATAAGATGGATCGTATCTCTTAATTGCCCCAAGCAGCCCAATCATGCCGACTTGTACAAGGTCTTCATGAATGGCGCTATTTTTGGAGTACTTTCGGGCAATAGATCCAACAAGATTTTGATAGGTTAAAACGATCTTTTCCTGTATTTCTTCATTTGTTGGATCTTCCTTAAGAGCACTTATCCACTGATAAACCTCATCTCCCCCTCTATTGAATGGTTGAGACTTGGTCGTCATCCATGTCCACCTCTTCTTCTCTATTGTATTTAGTCATAATGACCATTACGCCATATTTGTTGTTAATTTTTACTTCGTCCATTAGTGCTTCAATTAAGAATAAACCAAAGCCTCCCTCCCGAATTTTTTCAACTGGTTCATCGTTTTTATATGGGCCAGTTCCATTCTTTACCTCTTCTAAGTCAAAGCTTCCTCCACGATCAGCTACCATGATTTCCATACGATCTTCATATAAACCAAAGCCAACTGTTATTTCGCCAGATTCTTTTTCTTCATATGCATGCTCAACAGCATTTGTAACAGCTTCTGATATAGCAACTTTCAGGTCCTCAATTGCATCATAAGAGAAACCCATCCGGTTAGCAACGCCTGAAAGTGTTAAACGCATCACTCCAATATACTCTGCTTTCGCCGGCACCTTCATTTCTATATAATCAAATGCTTCCATTACTCATTGCCACCTCGAATCGCTGCTTTAATATCTATAATTTCATCAAGACCTGTTATCTCAAAAATGCGATACACCCGCCCTTGAACATTCTTCACGCTAAAATGGCTTCCACTTTCCTTCGATGCTTTTAAAGCACTAACAAAGACACCTAAACCAGTGCTGTCCATATACTGTACATTTTCTAAATCTACTTCAACTTCATTATCGCTCTCTTTAATTAAAGGCATTAATGATTCTTTTAATTCTGGTGCAGTATACGCATCAATCTCTCCACTTACTTCTAAAACTGTTACATTGCTTTCTTCTTGCACATTAACTGATAAATTCATAATAGCCCCCTCTGTCATCACAAGTATTAGATAGATGACGATACATTATAAAATGAATTTTCCTTCAGATGGGGACTTGCCACCCCAACTGAATATACTGTCGAGCAATCAAGTCTACACTGGCAGTCGGTCTCTACATTCCCCTATTTTATGGATTAGTAAAGTACAGACCAACCGCCAGTTAAATTGTGTTAAATTCACTTTTCTATAGTTTTTCACTTTCTCTATAACTTTAAACAAAGTATTGATAACATAACAAACTAATATACTGTATTCCCTGCTTTTATTTCTTTAAACCTCTTTACGAAGAACAATTAATGTAAAATCATCTCGTAATTGAAAGTCCTGGAGTTTTTCAAAATATTGATAAACATTATCCACCAGATCTTGTGCAGGCAAATCAGTATATTTTCGAATTACTTCCAGCAGTTCTTCTGTTTCAATAAATCGTTCACCGTCCCTGCACTCTGAAACTCCGTCAGTCAAAAATATAATTAAATCATCTTTATCAATATCCAGTTCATATTCCCGGTACTGTGCATCAGGCATCACACCAAGGACAATGCCCTTCGCACGAACCTCTTCGAACTCTCCGGTTTCCGCCCGGAAAATATACCCCGGTTCATGTCCTGCTGAGGATAACCTTAGTTTACTTTCTTTTGGCAGATAGTGTGCATAACACATCGTGATAAACATGCTGGAGTCAATATTTCTTTCGACAACACGATTCAGATTTTCCAAAACTTTATTCGGCGACATCGTTGCTTCCGGATAGCTGTCCATTGCATATTTGATCATGGACATACAAAGCGCTGCCGGGATTCCTTTACCAATAACATCCGCAATAGCAATTCCTATCGTTCCATTACTTCCTTTAGTAAAATGGTGATAATCTCCGTTCATCTGATGAGCAGGGACACTGATAACTCCAATATCCAGGTCATTTACTTCCGGCTTTTTCGTACCGAGTAAAGTTTTTTGCATATTCGCAGCAACGGAAATCTCAGAAGTCAGTACATCTTTTTCTTGTCTTAAATAATCCACTTCCTGTAATGCCAGCCCATAGAAAATAGTAGCCTCGAGTAAAAATTCCATAGAAAGTTTATACTCATGCATTAATTGCGGATAAATACGCTCCATTGCCTGGATATGCAAATTAATTAATTCTTCAGGTAAAATATTTTTTTTAATAAAAGCCTTACTAATTAATTCAAGATCATATAATGCTTTCTCATCTTGTGTTTCGATATATTTTTGTAATAATTCTCGGTATTTCACAGAATTTTTTTCAATTGTCTCTTTCACTATGGTTACTCCCCCTATGCTTCAAAGAACTTTTTATTCTTTTTAAGGCTTTCCCCGAGATTGATAATAGGTGCGTACTGCTTTCAGGAACACAGCTGTTTTCTCTTTTATCACACCTGACTTACCAGTGTATTGTTTACTGTATAAAACAAAGAGGATCACTAAAATAAAAAGACGATACTATCTAATCCATTTAATCGCTTTAATTTTAGTACCTTCCCCCACTGTGGATGTTATATCAAAATCATCCATCAATCGTTTTACTCCAGGTAGTCCGGCACCTAGTCCTCCAGAGGTCGTATAGCCATCTTGCATGACGCGGCTTACATCTTTAATTCCTGGACCAACATCAACAGCAGTCATTAATATACCCTTTTGACTATTCGTATAGATGTGCTCAAAACAAATTTGTCCATTTTTAGCGTATAAATAAATATTACGAGCCAATTCGGATACTGCTGTAGCAATCCTCGCCTGATCGACATTCCCAAAGCCGATTTCTTTAGCCATCTCTCGACCAAGCTGTCTTGCTCCTACAATATCCCACTCTTTATGAATGTTGACACAGGATCGTGGGTTCATATACTAACCTCCTAATTCCTGGTGCAGCTTCACTAAACCTTGTTCTAAATCTAAAGCAGTCGGAACATTTTGTAAGTGTATTCCCAAATCAATTAATGTCATTGCAACTGCTGGTTGTATTCCTGTAAGCACAACTCTAGTTCCCATTAAATCCGACATAGATACAACATCGCCCAGCACCTTTGCAATGAAGGAATCAATAATATCTACAGATGTCAAATCAATCACGACACCTGATGCACCTGTTTTATGAATTTTTGCTAATAAGTCTTCCTGAAATTGAATAGCTGTCTGGTCATCAATTTCAGTTTGAATAGAAATTAACAAATAGTTATGTAGCTTTAAAATAGGTATTCGCATACATTACTCCCCCTTAAGTGAACGCATAATATCTTCTATTCCGTTCTCTTTAGCCGGCAAATCAACCACTTCTCTGCCAGTAATCTCCAAAGCTTTCGTAAAACCTTTCTTTAACGTGCTTCTTGTAGGAAATTTACTTAAATCAATCCCTATATTCACAATAGTTTGGGCAATTTCCGGACGAATTCCAACAAGGATACATGTAGATCCAATTAGTCTAACCGCTTCAGCTGCCTGAATAATATGATGGGCAACCATTGTATCCACCACCGGAACTCCCGTGATGTCGATTAATACAACTTCTGAGTTATGCTTAATCGTTCCCTCCAGTAAATTTTCCATAATCAATTTCGCTCTGTCTGTATCAATAGTACCGATCAACGGCATTACTGTAATTCCTTCCATAACAGGAATTAACGGTGCAGATAACTCCTGCAATGCTACGCGTTGTAATGATAAAATATTTTCCCAGCTTCCAGAGTATTCATTCACAAGCTGGCGTATTAACGGTTCTACCCACTCATCTACGCTTGTCAAGACGTTTTGAAAATGATTGGTATCTACTTTTTCTGTTTGTTTAAGTAAAAATTCAATCGTTACTCGCCTAAAAACCTGTAGTCCATCTGTGATGTAGCTAAGCGGCCAGCCCAGATTAATTATTTTTTCCGAGAATTCTTCTACTGACTTCGAAGAACTTTCATTCTGAATACTTGTAAAAATAACATTTACAAATTCTCGGTTTGTATTTACATACAGTTCATCAGATATACTTGCTGTATAATTTCCTGATTTTATTTTTCCAACTTCATTCATCCAATTATCAACAATTGAATCACTGTTATTGATAATTAATTCTTTCAGTTTTACATCCATAAGTAGTACCTCCGTTTTCTATAATTCTTTTAAATTTTTTCTACCTATTCTTGCTGCATTTACTACAAAAATTAAACTATCATTGAGAAAGATCTTCAATTATCCCTATCATTATAACATATATGACATATATCTAGCATTGCTGGAAATAAAATGGGTGCCGCCTGCCAATTTGTTTAATATTTACTGGATTTTTAGTTAGAAATTTCAATTTGATAGCTCAGTTTTTCCTTCATCTATTTATAAAACGATTAAAACGTGTCCTTTTGCGTACCTGTGCGCAACCGAATTTCGTGTATTCTTTCCTATACTTCTCTATTGTGTAAGAAAAAATCTAGCAATTCCTTTGCGCTATAAACAGTTCTATCAGGTTTTACCGTAGTTTCTGGTATTTTTCTGTTACGGTGATTCATCCAAAGTGCTTGCCAACCAACTTGCTTTGCACCGACGATATCATTTGCAAAAGAGTCACCGACATAAATGGTTTTTTCTTTCGTTAGCGAAAGGTTATTTTCAATAATTTGAAATGCTTGTTTCGACGGTTTTGCATACCCCATCGTTTCGGAAACAAATAATTGTTCCTCAGGAATCCACTTGTCCAGCTTTAATTGTTTTATTTTCATTCTCTGATGCCCTTCAGCACCATTCGTCAAAACAGCCAATTGTTTCTTTTTTGCTACTAGATAATCCAGTAGTTCAATAACCTCATCAAACAGTTCTATTTTCCCTTGTTCTTGTACATAATTGTTCTGAAACTCTAAAGCTTGTTCAGCTGTTATTTCTATCCCCACATCTGCGCAAGCATCTTTAATACGACGAATATGCACCTCCTCCAGTGTCATTTTACCTGCCACTTGGTCATCAAATAATGCATCACTATATTTACGGCTTATCAAATAAAGATTATCCAACTCTTTATTTGACAAAGATATATTCAACATTTTTTTACATGTTTCTCTAAATGTTGCTGCCTGATCATATAAAGTATCGTCCATGTCAAAAATAATTGTATCCAACATTATCAACCTCCGTCTTTATTTTAATATAATATTGAAAGAAGAAGAAATATTTGCTAAATCAAGCAGCTAAAATCGAATTTTAGGATAAAAAAAGCCCGCTTTTGTTTTATTGCAATATAATTGACTGGGAATTGGGGCTGGAGCTGGGACTGCGATTACTTGTCCTGTCGTAAAGAGTTGTGCGTCGAGCCCCACTGAATGAAGTTTCACTTTATATGCAGGTAAAATGCTCCATTTAAAAGAAATTTCGGCTAACGTTTCCCTATTCAACGTCGATGCTAAAACATTGAATCACTATATTTATTCCTCCATATGTATACTCTTTTTAAAGCATGAAAAAAGACAGCTCCCTTATGAAAGAACTGTCTTTTTAAAATATTTGTAAGAAATATTAATTATTACTGTACACATCTCGTAAGCCGAGGCTTATTTCTAATGATTGATCGATTTTTTCCATCATTTCTTTATCTAATTTTGTAATTTTATCCGTTAATCGCTGCTTATCTAATGTACGAATTTGTTCTAATAAAATGACTGAATTCCGATCAAATCCATAACGCTTTGCATCAATCTCCACATGCGTAGGCAATTTAGCCTTTTGTATTTGCGCTGTAATAGCTGCTACAATTACAGTCGGGCTAAACCGATTCCCTATATCATTTTGAATAATAAGAACTGGTCGCACACCACCCTGCTCTGAACCAACCACAGGGGATAAGTCAGCAAAATAAACCTCGCCTCTTTGAACGATCACAAGTGTTACACCCCGATCACAGAGCGCTCTAGAGTTATTTCAGCCTCCTCTTCAGCTTGAAAAGCCTCTGAAGCAATCGTTAGATTAATTCTTGCCATTTCTTCATACCCACGTTGCATCGTTTCATGAAAACGTTGGAGGTGTTCTTCTTTTTTATGGTTTAAATAAATCTGAGTTGCTTCGCATATAAAATCATTTAAATCAGAGCTATTCTCATATTTCATTAACCCATCCACCTCACTCAGTAAATTTTTCGGTATTTTCACTAAAATTTCTTCTTTATTTTCAGCCAAAACCAAGCACCCCCGCCAACAATTAACGTTCGTTATTCAATTTAATAACATGATAGCATTATGACCAGACTTTTGCAAAGGGGTTATGGCGAATTTGTAAAAAAATCATGTAAATTTGTCGTTTTAAACCTTAATTTTTGTGGTATTTATTATAGTTGAAGTGCTAAAAATTAATTTTTACCCTTACGCTGAATTCCACATATCCATCCTCTATACATTTCATTCTTAAGAACAAGTTCATAGCTATCACCCGGACGATTTTCAGTAGGGTAATGAAACACAAATCCTTGAAGTAAACTCCACTGCTTACATTGCATTATCAGTAGTTACACACTTTTTTATCAGGTTTAGGATTATCAATGAACCATCCATATTATAGATTGAATACTTTAACTAAATTATGCAGCGAAATAAATACCTGTCTATTAATTATATGCCAATATGTTAAAATCATACCTCTGAAGTGAAAACAGAATACACAAAAGCAGGCTCAAGTTTAGGAGCCTGCTTTTGTATTAGCCATATCATTTTACTAATTGTCCTTGGACAGATTGTGCGACTTCAATCATTTCTTCTTTTGTCAGCTCCGTACTTGCCAATTGATAATCAACACCTTGGTAACTCCACTTTAATACATTATCTTCTAGGCCTGCGACGGTAGCACCAAGATTCACAATATCTCCATTCACTACTTCTGGAGCCGAGCTCACTGTGGCAGTCTCTCTGATTTCCTGGACAAGTGTGAAGTTTTTCTCTCCCTCAAAGGTGGTAATAATTCGTTCTCCATCCTCTAAAGAAACTTCTTGTTTATCTGCCATTTCTGCCCCAGCCGTAAATGTAGGATAGAGCTCGCGAACTTCCTGAGCAGTTGTTTCAACCGCTTCTCCTTCTTCTACACTAGAGCTTTCATCATCTGTTTTCTGCTCCATGTTTTTCTCCACCGAAAAATCATCTTCTGCGAAAGTTGCATCTAAATCAAAACCATGAAAAGTTACATTAACCAGCGGTTCTCCATCTTGATTTAACACATTAACCATTACTGGCGTATAGTCGGACTTATCAAAGTAAATTTCTTGAGCTGGTAAATTATTGTTGCTTTGGTAATTTGTTTTTGTTCTAAAAATATAATGATCTTCTGTTGTTTCAAATTGCGCTTCCGGATCATTCACAACATCATTTACAAGTGATTGGAAAAGATATGGCTGACTGCTGTTTCCTGGCCAGTCCGACTGAAATTTAAAGCTTTTCTCCAATGCTGGAGTCAGTACAAATACACCATCTGTATTTTTTAAAATAACTTGGCTTTCATAATGCTCAGCTTCATTTTCAAGCTTTACACGGTATTGGTCTTCTGCCTGATACCATATATCAATTAAAGAAGTTTGCTCTTGTTCACTTGTATTCATCGTCATATCTGCTGTTGCTTTATAACCCTCTAATTCTGTCACTGTTTCTTGTAATTCTTCCACGACATCTTCCTGCGTTTTTTCTCCACATGCTGCCAGTATCAAACTCAATGCACCTAGTAGTAAAACGACACTGAAAAAACGTCTATTTATCATTAGCATATCTCCCTTGTCTCATTTAACAAAGGGAACGATTTGTTAACAAAACACCACATCAATCTTTAAGAAAATGTACGGATT
Source organism: Oceanobacillus jeddahensis (assembly GCF_000750635.1). Lineage (GTDB taxonomy): Bacteria > Bacillota > Bacilli > Bacillales > Amphibacillaceae > Oceanobacillus > Oceanobacillus jeddahense. Next base: position 384,652 of record NZ_CCDM010000005.1, on the reverse strand, counting down.
GCTTTCGGAATACCTTGAATGACATCTCCTGCCAATAAATCTTGTTCCGAATGCCTTTCTTGAACTAGCAAGTCTGCAGATTTTCCGTGCAAGAAGCAAGCATTGTTTATTCCTTCGAAAATAGATCTGCTTTGCATCACCATTGCTAAAACCATTCCGGTCAATACGTCTCCACTGCCACCTTTGGCAAGTCCTGGATTTCCACTGGACTCCACTATCTGGTTTCCATCCGGATCAGTAATAATGGTATATTTCCCTTTTAACAGAAGATAGCAATTAAACCGATTTGTAAATTCAGAGCTATATTTAAAAGGCTCCATAAGTAAGTCAGAGACAGATACATCCATTAATGCCGCTAACTCACCAGGATGCGGCGTTAAAATAAGTGGAGCTTGTCTTGACGCGAACGCGGCTAAATATGGCTTCAGATGGTAAAGGCCATCAGCATCGATAATAATTGGGCCATTAAACTGGAGTAATGATGGAAATATTCCTTTTGCAGTCTCATCACTCCTCCCTAATCCCACTCCGGTAGCAATTGCATCAAATCCCGATAGCTCAATGTTATCTATTCCAGTGATACAGCCATTTGTTTCTGATGTAGAAATATACATGGCTTCAGGACTTTTTCCTGCAATCATGGAAATCACATTTTTAACAGATGCAGTCGTCAATAACCCTGCTCCGGTTCGCAAAGCTGCCTTGGTTGTCATTAGAACAGATCCTGGCATTGATTCACTGCCTCCGATAACCAGGCCTCTTCCATGATTCCCTTTATGGGAATTCACTTCCCGCTTTGGAAAAGATTCCTGAAAATCAGATTGCTGCCATAAACGCCTTTTTGTATGCGTGTGAAAGAGTTTTTCCGGGAATCCAATATCCACTACAATCCATTCTCCATAATAGGAAGATGTGTTCTTGCATACTGCAGATTGTTTTACAGCACCAATCATAATGGTAGCATCTGCTTCGATGGCTTGAAAATGTGCGATACCTTCCTCTGCCGGTAATCCACTTGGTATATCGATGGAAATAACATAGGCATTTTGTTTATTTACTTGTTTCGTTACAGTTAATATATCTCCTCTTAATTCACCACGCACGCCAATACCAAGCATTGCATCAATAATCACATCTGCTTCCTTGAGAGCTGCATCTTTTATATTTTCATAATAATGTTCCACCTGACCGCCAAATTGTTGATAAACTTCCTTATGATAAGCTGCATCTCCTGTAATTTTTTCGTCTTTTGCAACCTGAACCACTTTGATAGAATAACCTGCTTCTGCCAGGACGCGGGCAATGACAAAACCATCTCCGCCATTATTACCGCTGCCAATCAAAATGACCGCCTTATCTTCTTTGGTTATTCGCTTCTCTATTTCCTTACTTGCTTCCCTACCTGCATTCTCCATGAGTATCTTTCCATCAAGTCCAATCGTGCTGATGGTCTCCCTATCAACCTTGTACATTTCTTCCGCGGTAACAATATACAAATTCGTTCCCTCCTACCGCAATAAAATATATGAGACAAACTATGCGTTTATGCATTTTTACAATTCTAATTTCTTTTTACTTCTATTATTTTTCTAATAATACCTGTGCAATTGCATACTCCCTGCTATGCGATATAGACAAATGGATATGAACATCCTCCATCCCCTCGGCCTGCATTTTCGGCGCTCCATTGGCATGATTACGAATTTCAATTTGTTGAAAGCTTAGTTTTCCTATCCCTGTTCCATTTGCTTTAGCAAAGGCTTCTTTGGCAGCAAATCGTCCCGCTACATATTCTGTACGTCTGTGAGCGGATAACCCCATTGCTTTTTCTTGTTCTGCTTTCGTTAAAATGCGCTCTGAAAAACGGTTGTTTTTCTCAAGCAGCCGTTTTATCCTTGCTAGTTCAACAATATCAACACCTATTCCAAGTATCATCGTCACTACTCCTAAACGTTATTCCATGTATAGTTACGCCTTTTTAATGGTCATAATCTTTATAATTACTTATTATATTATATAGGATAACTTATTCAGTTTGAAGCGTTGGCTATGGGAGGCACAATATGTTTATAAGAACGGAACGGAGCATTAAAGAATTTTTTGAATTATACCCTGTTGTTACCATTATTGTCGGAATTAATATATTTCTCTGGTTTATCATTGATTTTTTAAATTTACAAATCGGTACTTTTATACAAGGGTATGGGATAGGAAGTAACTATTGGATCGGACAAGGAGAATGGTGGAGAATCTTTACGCCAATTTTTCTGCATGCCGGATTGATGCATATGCTGTTTAATTCCTTTTCCCTTGTTTTATTCGGTCCTGCGCTAGAACAAATGCTTGGCAAAGTGAAATTTATCCTGGCCTATATTGGAACTGCAGCTACAGCAAATATTGGCATTTACCTTATCGAATCACCTACCTACGCTCATTTAGGTGCATCTGGAGCAGTCTTTGGTTTATTCGGGATCTATGTCTATATGATTGTTTTCCGTAAAGAGTTAATCGATCAGTCCAGCAGTCAAATTATTGGTGTAATTGTCGCTATGGCGCTTGTAATGACTTTTGTAAGAAGTAACATCAGTATATTAGGGCATTTATTTGGTATTTTTAGTGGTTTCATCTATGCTCCACTTCTTTTGGCAGGTGTAAAAAGTTATTCCCCTTGGGCACGCCCACGTCCGCGAAAAAGAAAATATGGAGATGATGACGATGGCCCCCAATTTGACCCCAACCGTTGGAATAAAAAACGAAAAATGCCAGAGGCTATCCGGAAAAATATGTTATGGATTATTGTCGGTATTATCGCTATTTTATGGTTATTAGGACAGGCGAATATTTTATAAAACGAAACTTCATTCAGTGGGAGTTTTCGCCCGTTATCTCCCGCCTAAATAAATTCATTATTACTCTTTATTTTGAGGCGGGAGTTTTACGGGCGGTTCTCCGTGATAAAAATAATAAGCTGGACATGAGCTTTTCATGGCCGGCTTTTTATTTTGCAGAAAAAACAATCTATTATCAAAATCAATCTTTCTTTATGCTATAATAAAACCACTCCGAAATTCCCCTCAAACTAAATAAGGAGGTTTCTTATGGAAATCTACACTTCACTCATTTTTTTCTTGTTTGGAATTATTTTTGGTTCATTTTTTATGGTTGTCGGAATTCGTCTTCCTCAAAAAATTCCGTTTGCCAGCGGGCGCTCTATATGTCCTTCCTGCAGCTATCAGCTCGCTTGGTATGATAACATTCCCCTCCTATCTTATCTATTACTGAAAGGTCGTTGCCGGAAATGTCTTGATCCCATTTCTTATTTATACCCTCTGACAGAAGTTTTCACTGGATTTCTCTTTGTTCTCTGCTATTTTCACGCGACTTCTCCTACAGAGCTTCTCCTCTCTCTTTTATTTATATCACTGCTAATGATTATCATGCTAACCGACCTATATTATATGGTCATTCCAAATAATATATTAGCTTTTTTTCTCCCTATTTTTATTCTTGTACGCATAATAGAACCGTTGGAGCCTTGGTGGGATCCTATAGCAGGAGGTCTTACTGGGTTCTTTATTATTTTTATCGTCATCTTATGGAACAAACAAGGAATGGGGGCAGGAGATATGAAACTAATGGCAGTACTCGGGATTGTATTAGGTTTTTCTCAGATTATTGCAACCTTTTTGCTAGCTTGTATTTCCGGAGCATTGATCGGAAGTGCTCTGCTTTATTTTAATATCATTCAACGGAGTAAACCCTTTCCTTTTGGACCGTTTATTGCTTTCGGAGCTCTATTTACTTATTTTCTTGGAGATACGTTGATTCAATGGTATTTAAATTTATTTATATAATACTGAAAAAGTCTATCAGCTTTTTAGAATTAATATCGTGTAATAAATAAAAAAATAAGCTGATAAAGCTTCCACGTGTCAGTAATATATTCAAAAACTCCACCTATTTTAACGTAAGGTATTTGCTCCTAAGTGACAATCAACAAAATATCATCATAACAAATAGTACAAATATAATAATTGAAGTAAATATTCCGTCAATAACTATACTGAAACCTCTTATTAGTCAGATTTTTTGACAATTTACAACTTTATATTTGTTGTTACAAATAACATAAATTTATCTATATTCGTATCAATAAATGAGTATTTTATACCTATACCCAAAAAATGTATGTACAAATTTTATTTCTTATGGCTATAATGGTATTAAATAAAACCTAAGGGGGATATAAACCATGTTTAAATATTTACAGAACCTTGGTAAATCGTTGATGTTACCGGTTGCAGTATTGCCTGCAGCTGCTGTTCTTATGGGAATTGGACATTGGATTGATAGTTTCTTTGAAGCCGATCTTCGTCTTGCAGCCTTTTTAATCAGTGGCGGAGATGCAATCCTTTCTTCACTGGCAATTCTATTTGCAGTCGGGGTTGCTATAGGTATGACAAAAGCAAAAGACGGAGCTGCTGCCTTAAGCGGACTTGTCGGTTATCTTGTAATTACAAAAGTATTAGAGTCGGAGAGTGTCGCAAGTTTACTGCAAATTGATTTGAGTCAAGTGGACATGGCTTTCGATGGTATCGAAAATGTTTTTATTGGAATTTTAGCCGGTCTTATTTCTGCAGCATTGTATAACCGCTTTAGCCATGTTTCTTTACCAGACGCATTTGCTTTCTTTAGCGGAAAACGTCTCGTTCCTATTTTAACTGCGGCAACAATGCTAGTCGTTTCCATCGTGGTTCTCTTTGTGTGGCCAATTGTATATGGATGGTTAGTCAGCTTCGGAACAATGATTAGTAACTTAGGAGCTACTGGTGCAGGTCTATATGGGTTCTTTAACCGTTTATTAATACCAACTGGTCTCCATCACGCATTAAATAATGTATTCTGGTTTGACGTAGCAGGCATTAATGATATTGGAAACTTCTGGGATGGCAATGGAGAACTTGGTATCACAGGCAGATACATGGCCGGATTCTTCCCGATTATGATGTTCGGGCTTCCAGCAGCTGCATTAGCTATGTATCATACAGCAAAAACAAAACAACGTAAGCAAGCAGCGTCTTTATTAATGGCAGTAGGTTTTGCTGCGTTCTTTACAGGAGTAACAGAACCGCTTGAATTCGCGTTTATGTTCTTAGCACCTGTATTATATTTCGTTCACGCTGTACTTACTGGTTTATCTCTGTTTATTGCAGCAACGTTCCAATGGACAGCAGGATTTACATTCAGCGCCGGTTTAATCGATTACTTCCTGAGTTTCCGGTTACCTTTAGCAAATCAGCCATATATGCTTATCGTACAGGGTCTGGTATTTGCAGTTATTTACTATTTCTTATTCCGTTTCTTAATTGTAAAGCTAGATTTAAAAACTCCTGGACGCCAGGATGATGACGAATTAGTTGAAGAGCAAAGTGGAGATTCAGAAGCAAGCAATGAAACCAAAGACAAACATACGGTGATGGCAGAATCTATCTATGCCCATCTTGGCAAAAAAGAAAATATTGATTCCATCGATAATTGCGCAACCAGGCTGCGCTTAGAAATTCGAAATATGGATAAAGTGAATCAAGACGGCATTAAGAAAACAGGAGTTCCTGGTATTCAGCAGGTAAGTAAAAATAACTTACAAATCATTGTTGGAACTCAGGTACAAGCAGTGGCAGAAGCTCTACAAAAGCTTTATAATGAAGATAAATAGTATTTAGTATTTTTTCATAAAAAGGGGACAGATGCATGCATATTATTAAAGCAGAAAATTATAAAGAAATGAGCGAGCTGGCTGCCAGCAAGATAATTGAGCAGGTAAACAAAAAATCAAACAGTGTACTAGGCTTAGCAACCGGGTCAACACCAGAAGGTCTTTACAAGGAAGTCATTCAAACTTATAAAGAAGGGAATGTTTCCTTCAAAAATGTGACAACCTTCAATTTAGATGAATATGTTGGACTCAGCAAAGACGATGATCAAAGTTATTACTATTACATGCATCATCTTTTGTTTGATCATATTGATATCAATAGTGACCAGGCTAATCTGCCAAACGGTGATGCAAATGATTTACAGGAAGAATGTAATCGATATGAAAAAGCCATTCAACAAGCTGGCGGGATCGATATTCAAATTTTAGGAATTGGGTTAAATGGACATATTGGTTTCAATGAACCTGGGACACTTTTCTCTATGCAGACCCATATTGTTGATTTGGATGAATCAACACGCCAAGCAAATGCCCGCTTCTTTAATTCGATTGAGGACGTACCATTACAAGCTATTACTATGGGAATCGATTCGATTATGCAATCCAAAGAAATTATTCTTTTAGTATCTGGTTCACAAAAGGCAGAAGCATTAGATAAATTAGTAAATGGACCGATAACGGAAGATTTTCCGGCTTCTATTTTACAAAAACATTCCAATGTAACGATTATTGCAGATCGGGAAGCAAGATCAGAGCTCTCAGAATAAGGCAATTATTTAAAAGAAGCATTCTCCGTAAATAGGGAATGCTTCTTTTTTCTAGTCAAAGCATACTGTATATGCACGCGTTAGTGGAAAAGCTAAATTTAACATTCATATACCATTTTCAAGAATTTGAAGGTGCTTCCATTTGTATTCTGTATAAACGTTTCAACATCTGTAAAACCAACTTTTCTATAAACTTTTATTGCTCTTTGATTAAACGTCGCCACTGCTAACGTTATTTTTTCAGGCTTGTACGTCAATTCAACAAAACTCAAAACCTCCTTTAAAAATTCCATACCACTCCCTTGCCCAGTTAAATCCGGTCTCATTCCTAAACCAATTTCAAACGTTCTACCGGCAGTTTCACTAATACTAAAGAATGCAGCCAGTTCATTTTCTTTTGTTACAGCAAACGTTGAGTCCCCCCGTTGTTCAGGGTCTAAAAATTCATCCAAATCTTCTTTGTCAGCTTCCATATCATAAAAAGAATAATCTCCATCGTAATGCCAGTTAAAGGCAATATCTTCAGCCTGCTCTTGAGTCATAATAGTAAACCTGTATAGCATTATTAACCCCCTTTCAAAATCTTACATTACATTTCCCTTCTTTAACATAACGGTCCCGTTAGTTGGACAAGCAGTAATGTTTATATCGTGAATTTAGATAACCTAAGTGTATCATATATAGTTAAATCCATTACAGAACTTGAGTTCCCATAAATAAAATGATTAAATCACAGACTTTAATAACTCAATTTTCGCATATTAAAAAGTAACTTCATTTCCATAGAAACAGGGGGTGATCGTTCCTTCGATAACTCCCTTGACAAAGAATAGAAGGTGAAGTGTAAAATACAGCTGCGGCGGAAAGCGGAGTGGTTGGCCTGAGCGGGAGCTATACACAATTACCAATTCCAAAATAGCTGGATATTTAATCAAAAAGCAAGTATGGTAATGGAGAAAATGTTCATCCTGAAATAGCAAGTTATATATACTTAGGTGTGAAAGTTGAGTAACAAAAAAAGAAGCATTGGACAATATTCGTTAGAACAATGTCCAATGCTTCTTTTTATTTCTGTTAAATTAACGGTCATCTCTTCTTTTACGCTGGAAATTTCCTTTATTATTTTTGCGGTTTCTACCGCCTTGGTTTCTTCCGCCTTGTCCACGTCCACCATAATAGCGTTTTTTATTATTGCTGCGACGATTATCGTCTTTCGCTTTTTTCACACTGATCGGTGCAGCAGAAGAAATCCGTACAGGTGTATCTCTTCTTTCTTTTGTCATCATACTGATTGCAGCTGCAATAACTGTTACGGAATCATGATCATCTAATAATTCCTTCGCTGCTTCATAATAAGGCTTCAAATCTTTTTGATCAATTGCCTTTTTCATTTTATCAATCGTTACTTGCTGCTGTCCGCGACGGGCATCCTGGTTGGTAGGCGGTGTCAGACGCTTCATTTTACTTTTCGTTGTTTTTTCAATCAGGCTTAGATGAGCCATCTCTCTTGGTGTAATAAAGGAAATAGCTTCTCCGGTTTTTCCTGCACGGCCGGTTCTGCCGATACGGTGAACATAGCTCTCAGGGTCCTGTGGAATATCAAAATTATACACATGCGTTACACCGGAAATATCTAATCCACGTGCTGCTACGTCTGTTGCAACAAGTACATCCACGCGTCCTTGTTTAAATTTATTCAGTACAGACATACGCTTACCTTGTGTTAAATCACCATGAATCCCTTCAGAACGGTAACCGCGTGCTTGAAGCCCTTCTGTGATTTCATCCACACGTTTTTTGGTTCTTGCAAAAACGATAGCTAACTCCGGAGAGTTAATATCCAAATGGTTATTTAACGTTTCAAACTTAAATTTCTCTGGAATCTCAATAAAATATTGATCAATATTTTCTACCGTCATTTCTTTTGCTTTTACTTTAACTTCCTTTGGCTCTTTCATAAGCGTGGTTGCAATATCACGAATTTCTTTTGGCATTGTCGCAGAGAAAAGCAATGTTTGTCTGTCTTCTGGAATCCCTTTTAAAATCTCGCGGATATCATCAATAAAGCCCATGTTCAACATTTCATCTGCTTCATCAAGAACGGCTGTATGCACTTCATCAATACGGATCGTTTTGCGGCGCATATGGTCCATTAAACGTCCTGGTGTTGCTACCACAATTTGTGGACCGTCTTTTAATGCACGAATTTGCCGGTCCATTGGTGATCCACCGAAGATTGCAAGTGCCCGTATACGCTTGAATTTAGATAGACGGTTAATTTCTTCAGCTACTTGAATAGCCAGTTCACGTGTAGGTGCAACAATTAACCCTTGTACCTTTCTTAATTTTGGATTTATTTTATTAATCAAAGGAATACCGAATGCAGCGGTTTTCCCTGTACCTGTTTGCGCTTGTCCAATCACATCAAGTCCTTCCAGCGCATATGGAATTGTCTCTGCCTGAATAGGAGTTGCTTCTTCAAACCCCATTTCTTCTAAAGCTTTCATTATTGGCGCAGAAACACCTAGTTCATTAAATTTAGTCACGTAATCGTCGACTCCTTTTTGTTTTTTATTGCAAAAGAGGCCTTATAAAAGAAGAGTTATAAAGAGTTTCTCATACTTTTCATCTTATTATACAAATCAGTAAAAATCTCTGAGTAACCCGGAAAAGAAGCAGCGAGCTTTATAGATCATCCTGCTTCTATACTCTTATACACATGTATTCTATTACTGATTTACCACTTAAAAATTGCTGATTGAATGAATACTTCACCCCACATCAGCAATTAACGAATAACATATTTCCAGTGCGTATTCATTATCAACGTTTAAAGTACAAAAAAGGCATAACCAATTTCAATAAGGTAAGAGGCCTCTAAAAAATGCTCTCCTAATGATACCATATTTATGTAACAGATATCTAGTATACAGATTAAAATGATTTTTTTTTCGTAACGTGATAAAATATAATTAGCTTTGTATGCGTATGCACTAGGTATTTCCAGCTCCTTTTTAGAAAAAATTACTCACTTATCCGTGGAAAGGACTTAAATCACATCATACGCCCACATCCTGCTCTTCACTTTGAACATATAATTCAAAAGAAGTAAATACATCATGTTGAAAATGCGAAAAGGGAGTTTACATCATGCGTCATTCTGCATTCAACCCTAAAGCTGCAGTTGTTATTGGGGTCTTTTCTATATCTACATCAGCAATTTTTGTCCGGCTTGCAACAGAAGCATCTGCTTCTATTATAGCCAACTATCGTCTCTTATTTGCCGTTTTACTCTTATTACCATTTATTTTATTTCATTATAAGTATGAGTTTAAACGTATTTCAAAAAAAAATTGGTGGCTTTCCATTCTTGCAGGCTCCTTTCTTGCTCTATATTTTATTCTGTGGTTTGAATCCCTGAATTATACCTCTGTCGCCAGCAGCGTTGTGCTTATATCACTTCAACCAATTTTCGCCTTTATCGGGACATATTTTATCTTTGGCGAACGTTTTTCATCTGGAGCTATCATTAGCATCTTCATTGTTTTACTCGGCGGATTGATCATCGGATCCGGAGATTTTCAATTATCCGGTGATGCAATGTACGGGGACATGCTTGCTTTACTCGGAGCAATTGCTGTAACCATCTATTTCTTATCGGCACAGCATGTACGGAAAAATGTTTCTTTAATTACCTATACATTTATTGTTTATGGGATCAGTGTCGTCATATTAACGCTGTTTAATATCATTCGGCAAGAAAATTTCTTCTCTTATCCAGCCGATCATTGGTGGATTTTTATTGCTTTAGCAATTATACCAACTTTTTTAGGACATTCTCTTTTTAATTGGTCGTTAAAATGGTTGAGTACATCCACGATTTCCATGGCAATTGTATTTGAACCGATTGGCGCAAGCATCCTTGCTTTTCTTATTTTAAATGAAACGCCAACCTGGGCGCAGTTTCTGGGTGGCACGATTATTGTATTTGGATTATTTCTATTTATCCTTAGTACATCACGAAAAAACAAAGTTACTATTTCAACAAAGAACCATAAATAAATACGTATAAAGCAGGTGAATCAATGACAATTCAATTAATGACAGACAGCTCTGCTGATCTACCTTTATTCTTAAAAAATAAACTTCATGTAGAAATTGTTCCATTATATCTTCATTTTAGTGATGGTCAATACAAAAGCGGGCAAACGATGGATATTGAATTATTTCATCAGAAAGTAAAAGAATTAGGTGAAGTGCCACGTTCAGCAGCTCCCAGCCCTTCTGATTTCTATGAAGCATATAAACAAATTCCGTCAGAAAAGCAAATTTTAATGTTAAGTATCTCCAATGAAATCAGCAGTACCTATGCGAACGCATTAGCAGGGAAAGAGATGCTACTAGAGGAAGAGCCTGACCGTGTTATTGAAGTACTTAATACGAAAACTGCTTCCTGTGGTATCTGTCTGCTCATGCATGAAGCAAATAAAAAAATAGAAGAAAAGTATGAATTTGATGAGTTAGTCCGTCATTTAACAGAGCGCATTGAACAAACTGCTACTTTATTTGTATTAAAAAGTTTAGATAATCTTGTTTTAGGCGGCCGTTTAGAAAAAATTAAAGGAAAAATTGCAAAGACGTTAAATATAAAAGTACTCATGAAAGCAACTAATGAAGGGGCTATTGATGTTGCAGAAAAAGTTCGGGGAGAAAAGAAGTCTTTAAAACGATTCGTTGACCAGATTGGTGAATATACACAAGATACCGAAAATAAAGTCATTACAATGACCTATTGCCGTGACAAAGAAAGAGCATTAAACGTACTTGAAAAAATTCGTAGTAAATATGCTTTCAACGACGCAATTTTAGAAGAATCAGGTCCGCTTATCTCAACATACGGCGGGGAAGGTGCGCTTGTTATTTCTTTCTTTAAAAAATAATTTACAAAAATGCTGGGAGTTTGTCCCAGCATTTTATTATGCAGATGATTCCACCAGAAAATCATAAACCATATTGTTTAATGTGTCTTTGTCAGTTCCAAGGCAAATTAAATGTTTGGATCTTTCAAAGAAGACAACTTCTTTTTTCTCTGAGTGAATTTCCTTATCTAGATAATAAGCTGTTTTATACGGAACCATTCCATCAAGTTGGCCTTGAGCAATTAATACTGGAGAATTCACTTTATCTAGATACTTCCTTGTAAATCGGACTAACTTCATGAACTCTATATGCGCTTTGAACGGGACAACGCCCACTTTGTTTTTATAATGATTAAATAATTGATTTTCTTTTAAATGGCCGCGCAATCCATCTCCAATTACGCCAGCAACATCTAATCCCAGCTGCCTTAAGGATAAATATTTTCCAGAAGTAGCTAAGAGCACAAGCTTAGCTATTTCATATTTTGCTGCTAAATAAGAGGCAATCATTCCTCCCATAGAAAATCCGATAATATAAACGATATCGAAGTGTTTCATAAGCTTTTGAAGTTCTTCTTCTGCCGCTTGAATCCATCCTTCATAAGAAGCATCTTCCAAATTTAGTTCTGTCCCGTGTCCCGGCAAAGTTGGCACCTCTATATGCCAGTCTGTACTATTTCTTAAATAATTTGCCAATGGTTCCACTTCATAGGGCCCTCCAGTATACCCATGAATAATTAAACATCCTTTCATGATTTTCTACTCCTTTTACAAATTGGCAAACCTAACCTGAGAAGGCATAGGTTTGCTTTAGTTTGACTGCGATTACTCAACTCAGGCATTAGAATAACGGATCCCAGGATCTTATTCCTTAAAAATATTCATACCTTCTTAACGTGTAAACTTAATGGAATTTCCTCCCTGATTTTTTTGGGAGGGTAATCTTATCATTTCTAGATTTGATTGATATATACCTACATGAAACCTTTTACAAATGTGCTAAACTGTTTGACAATAGGGGAAACCTGATGGTAAGTACTTGCTAATTGTCCCACTTTGCTGATTACTGTATCAAAATTAAACGGATTATTTTCATTTGTCCCACCGGCACCATTAATACCTGGTTGCGTCTGAATTTGTTGCTGAGACATTAAATACTGCGTTGGTAACTCTGGTTTTGTAAATAAATCATATGGAGTAAGCTCTTGCCTCGTATTGCGCTGATTGATATTTGAAGAAATTGGTGTATACGGATGATTTCTATTCAATCCATTCGGGGATGCGTTTTTTTGATATGATGGTTGATATTGCACATCTCTCACCTTCTTTTGCCTTTTTAAGAAGTATTCAAAAACTCCAATCAAATGAACACGTGAAAGGAAACTTGGCAATCCATGCTTTATAAGGCTCAGGATTGATCTCCTTCGTTGCTTTTATACTTAATACCTAAAATTTTATACCTTTCTAACGTGTTAGAAAACTCAAATTCACAGACTTTAATCGACTTATTCCTTTTAAGTATGTCTTTTTGAACTTAAATTTTAGTTTTAGATTACTACCATTTTATGCAAATGAAAGTTTATATGTGCATATCCTTTATTCATCTCTAAACACATTTTCAAAAGAAAATGCATCCTCACTGGAATGATTAGCTAACCCTAATTCATAAAGGATTTTATTCTCTTGGATTCCTTCTATTTTCTTACCGTCAATAAAAAGTGTTGGTGTTCCAAAAATCTTTATTTCCTGTAATTCCTTTAAATATGTTTTATTTTTGGTTACGTTTTTTAGTTCATAGGTAACATCATTTTTATCTAGAAATGCTTTTACCTTATCTGAGGCTTTACTGTCTTCGCTGATAAACAATGTAACCTTCTTCATAAAAAATCCTCCTAATTGATCCCTTCTCAAACATTTACTTATTTTAAATTACCCTATTTCCTTACGTATAAAACACATATACGCAAAAAAAGAGGACTAATTAATCCTCTTTTTTTATTGCTTATAGTGCGTATTATTTTTAATTAATCATCTTCATATTCTACTTCTAGAGAAAGAATATCTCCTGTTTCGCCATGAATATCGATATCAGCTTCTTGCTGTCCATTCACAAGTTCAAACTCATAAACATATCTGCCATCATCGTAATCTAATTCCATATCCACAACTTCTCCGTCAAATTGTTGTTTTGCAATCTTAACTGCTTTTTCTTGTGCAATTAAATTACTTTTGCTGTTACTATTTTCATTTTCTACTGTTGTATCCTGTTGGTTCTCTTCCATATTTCTGTCATCATCGTATCTATCATCATCATATCCGTCATCGTCTACCTCTTCATAGACCACTTCACCAGATCCAGCATCCATTTTCACATCATATTCTTGATTTTCTACAATAATTTCTGCTTCATAGTATAGTTTATTTCCTTCTTTATCTAATTCTAATTCTTTAATGGTTCCTTGATATTCTTCTTCCAATTTTTTTGTTGCATCTTCCATTGTTATATTTTCTTCTTCAACAATTTGCACCTGGCCTTCATTTGAACTTGATGCCTCTGCATGGTAAATTCCTGTCCCGACCACTCCTGCTAATGCAACTGCTCCAGCAATCATTCCAATTTTTTTGTTCATTTGTTTTTCCTCCTTATTTCTTATTAATTACATCTTACCTGGTAATAATGACAACACCATTTGAGTAAGATTAGAATTTCATGAGAAATACATTATCAGGAAATGAAAATGAAGAACTAGAGCTTTTATTTATTTCCATATAGGTTTTGTTACTCGGTTACCAAGTGTAAAGTTTAATATCAAATTAACGGCTACTTCAGGCTGATCATCAGGAATCATATGGGAGCATTCATCAATTATCACTGTCTGTACATGAGGAGTAAGTTTTTTTGCTCTTTTCCAAGCCTTTTGTTTCCGATGTACAACTGTATCACTGGCTAGTAATTGTTGTGTAGGCACACTTAGATTTCTTAACTTTGAATTGGGTATAAGAGAAGCTTCCTCCTTATTCGCCCGATAGGAAGTCATTCCAATAATTATTAATTCCAGAATATCAGAATTAACTTTCTTTCCTTGTGCCATCCGATTATAAAAAGAATGAATGTTACGTTCTGTCGGAAAAAAATAAGGTATTAGACAGTAAGATAACCACTGCAGTGTGAAAGGAGCAAACACTTGAGCAGGGTCAAGAAGTGTCAGGGTTTTAACACGGTCTGGAAAAGAAAGTGCGAAATGGGTTGCAAACCAACCACTAAATGAATGTGCAGCAATATGAATCTGATCAAGTTGTAGCCCATCTAAAGTTGCTGACAGCCATTCTACATAATCTTCTGCCGATCGCAGAGGTAAGCCATTACTTACACTTAGCCCAGGCTCTCCAATTGTATCAATTGCATAAATACGGTAAGATTGGGAAAGTTCATTTATCATAGGCGTCCAAGATACGCTCGGAGTAAACCTTCCATGTAGTAAAACAAGCGGAGGAGCATCATCCGGTCCGCAAATCAGAATATGAGAAGTCCCTTGTGGTGTTTCTACCTTATTATGGGTAACGTCAGGCCATTGATTCAATAAAGTGTTGTACCTCTTCCAATACTGCCTTTCTGCATCACGGTTTTTGAACCCTATTTCCGTCTTTTTTTGAGAACATTTATATTTTTTCAATGATGAAGCAACCTCCATTTTTTGATTTATTTTAATATTAACATAACCTTCTGATTTAACCTCGCCCTCCTATAAAAAAATCTGGATAAACTCAAATTCTAAAAAAGAATTTTGGTGTTCATCCAGATTTTACTGAAGAATATTTTTAATCATCTATATCAATTTCAAGCGAAACGATATTACCTGTATAGGCATTAATTTCAATCGTTGCTTCGTCTTCTCCGTTAACAATTTCAATCTCATAGACTAAAATGTCGTCATCCGAATCCATTTCCAGATCGGTTACTTCTCCGGGAAATTCATTTCTGGCGATTTCCATTGCTTCTTCATGGGATATTACAGCATCATTTTCTGTCGCTTGATCATTAGAATTATCCTGTGTTTTTTCTTCATCTGTTTCCGAGTTGTTATCTGATTCCGAATCCTCATTGTTGTCTTCCTCTTGATGCTCGGTATCTTTTTCAGTTTCTTCCTTCTTGTTTTCAGCCGTTCTTTCCACGGATGTCAGGTCAATAATCTGTCCTGTATCTCCATTAACCTTTAAAGAATAGACGCCCTGATCTTGCGTAACTTCCATCTGATAAACCGGCTCACCATTCTCAACGCTCAACTCAGGCTCCGTTTGTTGACCAGGATATTGATTACTGACAAATTCACTGATTTCCTCCATGCTAAGATCCGGATTAGAAGATGTCGCGTTTGTCTGATATACGGTTAAACCAACAATAGCAAACACTGCCAGGGCGCTGATTACCCAGATTATTTTCTTCCGCACACCCTATCACTCCTTTTCCTATAGTATAAAGGATTCTTTTTATGAATCCATGATAATTCGATTAGAATTTGATGAGAATGAAATGTTTATTTTAAAAGTGTCCATGTAAATGCAGACCCCTGACCAACTTCGCTTTCCACAGTGATTTCACCGCCGTGTATTTCAATAATTTCTTTTGCAATGGCTAAACCCAGTCCAGTTCCGCCTGTTTCTCGATTTCTCGCCCGGTCCACACGGTAGAAACGGTCAAATATCTTTTCCTGTTCTTCTGGTGCAATCCCTTCCCCATCATCTTGAAATTGAATTTGGATTTTCTCCGTTTCTATCCGCATCTTTATCAAAACAGCTTCTTCACTATATTTCAAGGCATTTTCAATTAATATATATGGAATTTGTTTGATTTGATCGATATTTCCAGACGTTTTATAATTACCTGCTTCTGCGTCAAACTGGATTTCCCGATCGGGATATGCTTTTTGGAAGGTCTGGATAACTTGTTCTACTACTTCCCGTATATTTATTTCCTGCTTTTTGTTCTCATTTTTATGCTTTGCTAATAAAAGCAGTTGCTCCACAAGCTTTTGCATGCGATCAGCCTCTGAATCAATTGCGCCTACAGATTCATCTAATAATTCTGGACGCTTCTTCCCTTGCCGCTCAATAAGCTGGGCGTAGCTTTTTATAATCTGAATCGGCGTCTTTAATTCATGCGATGCGTTGGATACAAAAGCTTCCTGCTTCTCAAAGTTTTCTTTTAAGGAATCAATCATTTCATTAAATGTGATTTCCATTTCATAGATCTCGTCTTTGTTACGTTTTTTCACATCACTTTTTTCCCAATTCTCATCCTTGAAGCGACTTTCTATGTCAATCTTCTGCCAATTTTTATTATGGATATTCCGCCGCATCGTATCTTTTAACTTTTGAATGGGTGTTAATAAAAAGCGGCTCAGGACAACACTTGCTATAATTGTTGGAATCAACAGTACTGCACTGGAGAAAAAAAGAACATATGTTAATGAACCTATTGTTTCATCTAAATAGACCAATTCATTCGCTATATGAACGGTAACAATATCTCCATTTTGCCAAATAATTGGTTTTTCAATAATGGCAAAATGACTTTCTGAATCATCTTGAACAATACGGCTTGTTTCTGATGTTGTATAGTTTACTCCCAAATCCGTATAACGCTGTGATCTTGCTTGTACAGGCAAAACATCATTCTCTGTTTCATTTATAATTCGAATGATTCCGTTCGCCGGCAGGTAACCTTTTAACAGTTCTCCCATTGCTTCTTCTGATAGGGAGTTATTCTCGCCGATGGCTTCCACTAATGCGTCTGCCTGTATTTGAAGTTGATCAATTTCTCCATTGGAAGCGGTCCGGTAAAATAAAAAGTAAATCGCAGTATGTGAAATAGCGATGACCAGTAACATAAAGACTGATGAAAATAAGATAATTTTTTTACGTAATGTCATTGGCTTCCTTCCTTAATCGAGTAGCCTACTCCACGTATTGTCTGAATATATGCTTTATCATATCCTTTATCTATCTTTTGACGCAGGTAGCGGATATAGACATCCACTACATTTGTTTCACCAATATAGTCAAAACCCCAGACTTTTTCAATTAATTGTTCGCGTGTGAGTACCCTGTTTTTATTTTCTAATAAGCAAACTAATAAATCATATTCTCGCGGGGTCAATTCAATCGGTTCCTCTGAGCGGGTAACTTCATACGCGGCAGTATCCACTTGCAGATCTCCCACTTGTAATGTCTCTTTTTTGGATGTAACCTGCACGGTTTTACGTAAATTCGCACGAATCCGGGCTAACAGTTCTTCAATTTGAAATGGTTTCGTGATATAATCATTCGCTCCAAGATCAAGACCGTTTACTTTATCATACACCTCATCACGGGCAGTCAATAAAATAACTGGTGTTTCATTTTCTTGCCTGCGGACTCTTCTTAACACTTCGAGACCGCTTAATTCCGGTATCATAATATCTAATAAAATAAGTGCCCATTCTTCTGCTTCTATATATTCCAATGCCTGTTTACCATCTGCTGCCACAGTTGTTTCATAGCCTTCATAATCTAATTCTAATTGTAAAACACGGCTGATTTTTTGTTCATCCTCTACAATTAATATCCGTTCTGCCATGGGCCGTGCTCCTTTCTTTTTTAAATAGCTTACAAGGGTTTTCTAATTTTTTAGCGGAGCAGAAATGTGTTTGCTCATCTGCACTGCTATAATTTATTGTACAAAAAAACTGCCTCAAATAGCCATATGAACAATTACTTTCCTGAAAACTCCGCCTTTAAAAAGCGCATTTTATCGTTCAATATCTTTTGAGGACAGTTTATTTTATGCATAGACGAAGTTTGCAAAGAAACCTCGCTTAGCCTAGTTGCTGTTTTAAGAAATCTGTAACAGAATCCGGTGTTTTCGTGTCAGCACTATGTTGATGAGCGATTTTCTCACCATTTTGGAATAAAAGGATGCTTGGAATACCCATTACTTCATATTTTTCAGCTAAGCCGGATACTTCATCACTATTTACTTCATACCAATCATAGCTCTCGAATTCTTCCATGACTTCCCCGATAAACATATCCATACGTTTACAATCTGGGCACCAATCTGCAAAGAATTTAATAATAACTGGTTTTTCACTCTGAATGATTTCTTGAAATGCTGCTTCTGTTTTAATTGCTTGCATGATGATCTCTCCAATCCTTATGTTATTTATATTCTAATCTGCCTAATGTCAATGCTGCAATCAATCCGCCTATAAACAAAAGAACACATACAGCCAGACTGCCGGCGCCTCCTGGGATACCCGGAAATACGATGGTAACAGCACCGATAACAAGCCCGATAATAATAGCATAGGTACTTGTGAAATAATTTCTTAAAAAATAAGCAATAATTTTACTCATAGTAATGAACCCAAGTGCAATCCCAGCCCCTGCTACAATAATAATAGAAAACTGAAAATTACTAATCGCTGCCATTATCGTCGGATATACACCAAGTAACATCATTATCATAGAGCCGCTAATTCCTGGAACAATCATCACACTACTGCCGATAAACCCTGCAATAAATAATAAGATATAGGTATTTGTATTAATATCTTGAATAACCTGTCCTTCATTCGGGTTTAAAATTCCCAGCCCGCTAACTATAATGAACCCGATAATCAACAGTATATATTGCTTTGCTTGAAATTTTGTTTTTCCTTCTGCCTTTTGGTATAGGTAAGGAATCACACCAATTACCAGCCCCAAAAAGAAAAATTGGGTTTGCATTGGATAATGGGTAAACAACCAATCAATCACTCTGGCAAATAAAAAAATAGCTGTAACCATACCAATCCCTAACGGAACTAAAAAGCTGAGGTGTTTCTTCCAATCCTTACTGAAAAAGCCGCTTATTGATGCAATTAACCGTTCATAAATGCCTAATAATACAGCAATGGTTCCACCGCTTATCCCGGGGACAACTTCAACGGATCCCATAATCAAACCACGATATAAATTTTTCCACTCCATGTATTCTTTTCTCCTTCATATTTCATCACTACCAAGTTATTTTATCAAAAGTGTTTCAAAAAATATACTTTGGAAAAGTTTTTATTGATTTATTTACATATTGTTCAAATATCTAATTCAAAATAAGAAGATATCCATATCTCAAAAGGCTTCTATCATGACGATAATTGACATATCCTTTATAATATCAGTATAGATTAAAATTTAAAAAGAAAGACTAAACAATATTCATTATGGTATCATCCATATCAGTGTGTGTGTTCAAATTTTTAGGGGGAAGCAAGATGAAACGGTATTTAACGTTAATTCTTTTTTTAATCAGTATTCTTATCATCTATATTGGGGCTAAATTACAACTTTATTGGAGTGGTGTTGCTGCATGGGGACTTGCTTTGGTATGCCTTATTTTTGCCGTACACTATTCGAAATATATTCCAAATGAGAAATCATCCAAAAAGAAAAAAAAGGAAATATGAAAATCTCCACGTTATTTATTTAGTTGACGAGGAGATTTTTCATGTTTTACATTATTCAATTTCTTCCAGGTTATCCACCCATGCATCTATGTCATCATCTTCTAGTTCATGCTTCTCAAATTCTGTATAGATTAAAGCATTCAAGTTATTGCCATCTATGTACGCTTTACCAACCTGTACATGTTCTGGGTATCCAGCCATCTCTTCAGGAAAAGAAACCGTATAAATAAGTTGATTATCATCCTGTTCCAAAATACGTGTTTCCACTCCCTCTATGCCATAATTGCTCTCGACATTATAGGCATAGTCTTCAATAACATTGGGACCAGCTTCATCAGCTAATACCTCGACAGTCAGCTGCCTATCAAGATCCTCTGAAAAGATAAATGTCAATATGCCATAGTCCACATCTTCTTCATATGAATAAAAAGTTAAATCCTCTTCTATCGTGCTTAAATCTATATCTTTGATAAAGTCTGCATATTCCCCTTCTATATCTTCCACGGATTCATTCTCCAGCTCTTCCAGGAGTATATCCTCTTCTGATACTTCCACCTCTTCTCCATTTTCATCAATAGCAACCTGATTAATTGGACTAGTGCTATAAACTTTCCAGTCGTGCCCATGTCTCCGAAGCTCGTGCGTAGCCTCAAAGCGATTATTTTTCCCTACAGCATCGTGAAAATATGTATCTTGCTCAATATAAACATTAACTGTCGTCTCATCTTTATCTTCTACGTATATTACATTAATTTCTAATTCCACATTTATATCTTTTAAGCTTTCCATATGTTCTCTTGAAGCTTCAAAACTTGGAGAATCCGGATGAATTGCTTCCATATATGTTTCAATGTCCTTTTCATTAAAAGCTTCTACATGTTCAGCGAAAAGATCGAGTAATTCTTCGTCTTCAGGTATCGCATATGCTTGCTCTGCCTCTTCAAATTCCTTATCTGCATCTACTTCTTTCCCGCTGGCACATGCACTGATAAAGACGGTTAAAAATAAAATAAATAAAAAATAATTCCTTTTTTTCACGGTTCCATTCCTTTCTTTATTATGTTTAGTAGTTATTACTAGCATAACATACAATAGATGGATTTTTTTTGAAATCTACGTCATAATAAAAAATGATAATATCATGGAAATCTTGGGCTGTATGAAAAGCATTGGGGCAGCGCTTACTTTCTTTGTTAAGAATATTGGGGGCTGCGGTTATCAATGTTGTCAGGTTAATCAACCGCTCCGGAAAAAGCGTTAAACTATGTTTAAATAGTAAATATAATGAAATGAGTTTCCTAAAGAAGAATTGGGGGCAAAATCCGCATGATTAGAAATGAAAAAGATGAATACATGATTCACTGTCAAAATGAGTATGATTCCTTACACCAAGTAATTGTTGTCCCGCCAGATTTTATGAAAATTACAACGGTTATTAATGAAACACAGGCTTATTATGCAAAAGAAAATATTAATATTAAAAAAGCAACGGAACAGCATCAATTTTTTATCGAAACGCTGAAAAAGAATGGAACAGAGGTCATTTCCCTTCCAACAAAGTCACACTTAAATGAACAAGTTTTCACACGCGATATCGGCTTTACCCTCGATAATAAATTATTTGTATCTAATATGGAGCGGGATATACGCAAAGAAGAAACAGAGCTTTTAAAAAATTGGCTGTATGATAAGCATCTGGACTATATCTCTTTTACCGATACAAGTATAGAGGGCGGCGATGTAATTATTGATAATGATCATATTTGGATTGGCTTAAGCCAGCGTACAAAACAAACTGCCATTGATTATCTTCGTAAACAATTTCCTCATTTGGAAATAACAGCTATTCCATTACGAGAAGATATTCTTCATTTGGATTGTGTCTTTAATATCTTAGAGGATAAGTACGCGTTAATTTATCCAGATGGAATGAATGAGACAGCCTATCAAGTATTAAAGGAACAATATACCCTCGTAGAAGTAACGAAAGAAGAACAATTCAATATGGCGCCAAATGTGTTGTCCATAGGGAACAAAAAAGTAATCAGCCTTCCTGAAAATAATCGGGTAAATCAACAGCTAAAAGAGCTTGGTTATCATGTTTTAGAAGTTCCTTTCTCTGAAATTATTAAATCCGGCGGCTCTTTCAGGTGTTGTACACTCCCCCTTTACCGGACAAAATCCTAAGGAGTAGATCGGGCCGCAGCAGACTATTGGGTCTCCCGCTACAAAAATTTTTCAACTGTCAGGACTAATTTATTTAAAATTCGTTCTGACAGTTTTTTATAACCTGATATAGCAGCACCTTTCCAGTACTTCTTTCATACTTATTACCGCCCTATTCCTTCAAACATCTTTTTTCTTTTATCAAAAAGGAGTATAATAAGAAAATGTGGGTAAATATTTTTTGAATAGCAACTGAATCATTATTTTTAGAGAATTCTATTTTGTAAGAGTATACATGCAAGAATTTTAGATTAGGAAGGTTTGTGACAATGATGAGGAAAGATACGAATCAAACAGATGTCATTTTAATCGGTGGTGGGATTATGAGTGCCACGATTGGTTCCTTATTAAAAACCCTGCAACCAGAATGGCAGATTAATGTTTTTGAGAAGCTTGGCCAAACAGCTCAGGAAAGTTCTGATGCATGGAATAACGCAGGAACAGGCCACTCTGCTTTATGTGAAATGAACTATACACCAGAGCAGGCAGATGGTTCACTCGATATTACGAAAGCTATAAAAATAAATGAACAATTCCAAGTTTCCAAACAATACTGGTCTTACCTTGTTGAACAGGGTGTGTTAGATAATCCAAGTGACTTTATCCAAAATGTACCGCATTTAAGTTTTGTAGAAGGTGAAAATAATGTGGAGTTTCTAAAGAAACGTGTGGAAGCTCTAAAAGATAATCCCTTATTTGAAGGGATGGAAATATCAGATGATGAAGAAAAGCTAAAAGAGTGGATTCCCCTTATGATGGAAGGCCGCGATAAAAACGAAGCCATCGCTGCGTCAAAAATTGATTCAGGCACAGATATTAACTTCGGAAGTTTAACACGTAAACTATTTAATCAATTAGAAGATCAAGGCACTCGCCTCTACTTTAAACATGAGGTGGAATCCATCACACGCACAAAAGATAATTTATGGAGCGTAAAAGTTAAAAACCTGTTCAATGGAAAGGTTTCCCACCATAAAGCAAAATTTGTTTTTATTGGGGCCGGCGGCGGAAGCCTTCCATTATTACAAAAAACAAATATTCCGGAATCAAAGCATATTGGGGGATTCCCAGTAAGCGGATTATTTATGGTATGTAATAATCCCGAGGTTGCTGAGAATCATCACGCGAAAGTTTATGGAAAAGCAAAAGTAGGAGCTCCACCAATGTCTGTACCGCATTTAGACACACGTTTTATCAATGGGAAACGCTCCTTATTATTCGGTCCTTTTGCCGGGTTTTCACCAAAGTTTTTAAAAACTGGTTCCAATTTGGATTTATTCGGATCTATCAAGCCAAATAATTTAACAACAATGCTTGCAGCTGGCGCGAAAGAAATGGCATTGACAAAATACCTTATCCAACAAGTGCTCCTCTCTGATGAAAAAAGAATGGAAGACTTGCGCGAATTCATTCCTAATGCTAAAAGCGGAGAATGGGATGTTGTCGTAGCTGGCCAACGTGTACAGGTTATTAAAGACACGGATGCAGGCGGAAAAGGGACACTCCAATTCGGTACAGAGGTAATTACTGCAGAAGATGGTTCCATTGCCGCTTTACTTGGAGCCTCTCCGGGAGCTTCTGTTTCTGTAGATGTCATGCTTGATGTCCTGCAACGCTGCTTCCCGCATCATTTTAAACAATGGGAGCCCCAAATCAAAGAAATGATTCCTTCATATGGTATTTCTTTATCCGAGCATCCTGATTTATTTGCCGATTTAAACGAAAAAATAAATGAAATACTACAATTGGAAAATAAAAAAGAAGTATTATTAAGCTAAAAAGCTTTGTATATTCCATGTAATAAAAAACTTCGATTCTAAGAAACTAGAATCGAAGTTTTTTATTACCTTAAATTACTTTTACCGGCGTCCAATATACTGCATTTAATATAAAGGAGGACAGTTCTTCTTTATATTTTTCTATTTCTTCTGGAGATTGTTGAAAAAGAATTAAGCCCCTTGCTGTAGATTCAATCAACGATATAATAAATTCACTATAATAGTTAGCACTGATATCTGTTCCAATTTCTCCATTCTTTTTAGCTGCCTCAAGATAGTTTGCAACGAGATCATATAAAGGTCGATAAATTAAATCCCATTTATCAATATCTCCGCTTCTTGTAATACCTGCATAGACAATGGAAGGAATCGTTCTATCCTCTTGATTCGCTTCAAAAATGCGATCAATTGCCAATCGTAAATTATAATCTAACCCCGCCTCTATATCTCCATGTTCTTCAAGATATTGCGTATAATTAGAAATAATTTGCTGCGCTAAGTCTGGCAGGACGTCCATTTTGCTATTATAGTATAGATAAAAAGTACCTTGGGCAATCCCCGCTTCCTTAACAATTTGAGAAACACGTGTATCTTCCAAGCCATTTTCTTTAAAAACGCGATAGGCACTTGTTAAGATAAGTTCTTTTTTGTTTGACGTTTTAGCCACCTCTACACCGCCTTTAGAAAAATTTTAAAACTGACTGATTGTCATTCATTTATATTTATGATACCATACTTTTAGGAAAAGTTGAATGGTAAGAATAAAAGTACTGGCTAAAAAACTGTTTGTTCGCCAAGAAGATATATCATATTCTTGAAAAGTCGCAGTATTTTTTCACGGAGAACCGCCCGTAAAACTCCCATCGAATGAAGTTTTGTTTTATAGTCCTGCGGTGAGTCTTATCACGATTCATTGTATTAGTATTTTTAACACATATTTTATAATTATTTACCCGAGAAAAGAGGAGAATTTTTTTGAAAAAGGCTTTTAAAATTACAAAACAAGATATGAAAAACATCATTCGTGTTCCTTCTATTCTTATTTTGATTATTGGATTAGCAATCCTCCCTTCTTTTTATGCTTGGTTTAATATAAAAGCATCCTGGGACCCTTACGCCAATACTCAAGGAATCAAAATTGGCGTAGTTAGTGACGATCTCGGTACCGAAGTGGAAGATCGTTCCATCAATATGGGAGACGAATTAGTTGAGAATTTAAAGAAAAATGATTCATTAGGTTGGCAATTTGGTGATTCAATTGAAGAAGCAGATGAAAAGGTGTATACAGGAGAATATTTTGCAACTATTCATATTCCTGAAACCTTCTCGGAAGATGTAGCAAGCATACTTAATGAAGAGCCAAGAAGCGCGATTGTTCAATATAAGGTGAACGAAAAAATCAACGCCATTGCGCCAAAAATGACAGATACGGGAGCTACACAAATTACCGAAACCATTAACGATGAATTTGTGCAGACAACAGCAAAAACATTATTGGAAGAATTTAATAATGCCGGGATAGAGCTTGAGGAAAATCTGCCTACCCTGCAAAAAATAAGAGATGCTGTTTATAATCTTCATGATCATATTGATGATATTGATGAGGCAGGCGACCTTATCGTTCAGTTAGACGAGGATCAGGATACGATTCTAAATTATGCAGATACACTAGACAGTTTACAGGAGTATGAGTCAAACATCCGGGAAGGCGGAGATCAAATCCTGACTGCCCAATCTCATTTGGATGATATTAATCGTCTGGGAGACGCTGTTATTGAACTGAACCAATCAATGCCTGACATCGAAAATGCGTTAACTCGAATCAGCTCTATTCAGCAATATTTCCCTGCGATTAATCAGGGACTGGAAGATGCTTATGCGGCAAGTATTACTGCCGGTGATACGTTAGCTGATGTACAAGAACGGATTCCTGAGATCAATAACCAGATTCAGGATTATCAAAATCAGGTGGATAATGCACAGGATACGTTAGATGAGGCAGAACAAGTAACGGATGAAGTAACAGAGCTTGTCCACAACCGGATCAATGATGCCGGAGAAATTATCAATGGACTGCCTTCCTTTGATTTTAATACAGAAGAATCGGTCACACCTGATTTTGTGAATAACGTAAAGGATTCAGTCGGTGATTCTCAAGGTAACCTGGAAGAAATGCTGGAAGAGCTTCGTAATTCGGACAGCCTGGAATCAAATGAGTCCTTAGAAAAATTAAGCAGCTCCGCCGATGGAACTATAGAGCAAGGTAATGATCTTTCTGCTGAATTAGAGGATATGCTTACTCAAATCGAAGCGGATAATTTCACAGAAGAAGATATCAATACGTTAAATGAAGCAATAGCTGATTATCAGTCCTCTTTCGATGAGGTCAAAGAAGATTTAGCAAATGCTGAATTTATTCCAGACACATCACAAGGTGAAGAAAATAGTGATAACGTAGAGGAAGATACAGAACAGGATAGCGAAGAAAATAACGATAACGTAGAGGAAGATACAGAACGGGACAGCGAAGAAAATAACGGTAACGCGGAAGAAGATACAGAACAGGGCGGTGAAGACGCGGAGCAATCTGAAGATCCTGAAGAAACACCGCAACGTGATGAGGAAATTGATCAAGTCATTAATGAACTTCATGATGACACAATGCAAGCTTTTGATGAAATTTCCAATGTATTAGATCAAAATATAGACCTTGCAAAAAGTAATATTCAGCAATTACCTGAACTCATTGCCATGAAAGAAAATCCAGATAGAGCAGAGTATGCAGAGGAACAAATCCAAGCGATTCAAGACAGTATCGAGGGTCTGCAATCTTCTATTACAAGCACGCAAAACTCGCTTGCTTTACTAGAGGTTCCAGAGAATAAAGAAGAATTGGAAAAAATCCAAGATACACTGGAAAACGGCGATTCCAATTTAAATGATATCATTGATTTTTTGGCAAGTGGTGATTTTGACCTTAGCCAATTAGAAGATGTGAAGGATAATGCAATAAATGACCTAGATACATTACAAACCTTCAACGAAGACACGCTTGAGCCATTTGTGAACAATGCTTTCACCACGTTGGAAAACAGATTAAATGATGCAGATTCCAAATTGGATGCTGCATTAGAATATACTGATTTAGCTTCTGATTATTTATCGGAAGCAGCAACAGTTGTCAATGATTCACAGTATTATTTAAACCTTTTAAATGAGAATTTACCTTATTATGAAGAGCAATTTAGTGATGTTTCTGATACGGTAAATCAACACTTTCCTGAATTTAAAAACGGGGTGAATATGGCAAGTTCGTTTTTCCAAAATGACATGCCACATTTGGAAGATGAAGTAAACAATTTAGCCGGCTTTGTTACAAATGATATGGATGATTTAATTGAACAATATGAGAATTTAAATTCCCTTGTTCAGGACAATTTACCGGAGGCGCAGGAAGCTATCGGTGAAATGGCTGATTTTATCCGTGATGATTGGCCGGGGTATAAGGAAGATATTCAAAATGCTTATGACCGGATAAAACAAATGGAAGATGATCAAATCATCGAAGAATTAATTGCTGCATTGCAAAATGACCTGAGTGATGAAACAGAGTATTTCTCCCGTCCTGTACAGCTGGATGAGGAAAAACTATTCGCTATTCCAAACTATGGATCAGCTAATACACCATTCTATACCGTACTCGCACTCTGGGTTGGAGCATTATTGCTTTGTAATTTAATTACAACGGAACTAAAAGATAAAAATAGAGAAGCATTCAGCTTAAGAGATATTTACCTTGGCCGGATGACTCTATTCTTAATCGTAGCGATCCTGCAGGCAGTGATTGTTTCACTCGGTAATATCTTTATACTCGATGCATATATGGCGCACCCTGCCTACTTTACACTCTTCAGTGTTCTGATTGCATTGGCGTTTATGATTATTGTATACACGCTTGTGTCTTTATTCGGAAACGTTGGAAAAGCTGTTGCGATCATCTTCATGATTCTGCAATTGTCAGGTGGCGGCGGAATGTTCCCAATTCAAGTAGCACCGGAATTTTTCCAGGCAATTCATCCATTCCTTCCGTTTACGTATGCGATCGATATTCTTAGAGAAGCATCTGGAGGAATTGTATGGTCTGTTGTATTTAACCGGTTCCTGATACTCGCCATTTTCCCGGCTATCTTTATCCTATTAGGATACACATTCCGTCCATGGATTGCGCCCCGGGTTCATAAAGCATATATGAAAACAAAGAAAAGTAATATGGTAGACTAATCTTAAAACAGCTCGACAAGCATTCTTTTGAATTGTCGGGCTGTTTTTATAATATACCTTCATAGAGCAATACAGAAACTCCCGCTAATGCGTGTTTTTTTATATAATATAATGATTTTTTCTCTTTAAAAGGAATAGGCAACGAAAACTATTTTTTGTAAAATAGTGAGTATCGTTACAAACAATTTTCTCTTCATTGATTTAAAAGAGTAAAATGACAACGGAGGTTCACAGTGAAGTATATCATCATGATTTTGCAAATCAGTATCTTATTTCTTTTTAATTTTATTGGTCAATTGATTCAAAGCTATTTTTCACTTCATATTCCTGGCAGCCTGATTGGAATGCTGATTCTTTTTAGCCTGCTTATTTTAAAAATAATTCCTATCGTATCCATTCAAAAAGGAGTGGATTTTCTTTTGAAGGATATTCCATTTTTCTTTATCCCGGTTACAGTTGGAGTTATTCAGTACTTAACTTTCTTTCACGGAAAAGGGAGCCTTACGATTCTAATCGTTATCGTCAGTACCTTCTTCGTTATTGGCATTAGTGGAATGGTAACAAATTTCTTTTTAAAAAAAGAGGTAAAATCATATGAATAATGTTTTTATCGGAGTAATGACAATTGCAGCCACGTTTATCCTTTATCAGTTTTCAAAGAAAATGTACAAGAAGAAACCCAGCCCTTTCACTATGCCCATTTTCTTATCTACAGCAAGTATCGTCCTGTTTTTATTTTTAACAGAGATCCCTTATGAAACATATATGATTGGTGGACAGTGGATTGATATTTTTCTCGGACCGATCGTTGTCTCTCTCGCAGTTCCTTTATACAGAGAAGTCCATTTAATCAAAAAATACGCAGGCGCGATAAGTATTGGAATATTTGCCGGTTCGCTGACCGGGGTTTTTACAGGGATTGCAGGAGCAAAACTGTTTGGATTTGAAGACTGGCTGATTCAGTCTGTTGCAGCAAAATCCGTCACTGCTCCAATTGCTATTAGTATTACGGATACTGCAGGAGGGAATGTATCGCTGGCTGCCGTTTTCGTCATGATTGCCGGTGTCAGCGGAGCAATGTTCGGACCTGTTATTTTGAAAATCTGTCGTATCGGACATCCCATCGCCAGAGGACTCAGTATCGGCACAGCTTCCCATGCGATCGGTACAGCGAAAGCATTAGAAAGCAGTGAAACAGAAGGGGCAATCAGTGTTTTATCGATGACCATCAGTGCTGTAGTTGTTTCTTTTCTTGTTCCTTTCTTTTTGCACTTCATGTAACCAGAACTAAGGTATATTTTTATAATAATATACCTTGATTGCTGATAATTCTAATTATTTCGTCTTATTTTGCTTTATGTTAAGATTAAACAAATGCCATATATCCAGAAAGGGGCTTGAAAGATGCACTTCTTGACGTTCTTTATTTTAGGCGGGATAGGTGTTCTTTTGATGGTCGTTTTATCCATATCTAGTCTACTGCGTTATTTTAAATCTTGACTTTAGAAAAGCCGGACTGATTTTATAATTATAAAATCAGTCCGGCTTTTTATTACTTACTTTTTTTCTCTGCTTTCTCACGTTCATTTTTATTTAAGATTTTCTTACGAAGACGAATCGTTTCTGGAGTAACCTCACAATATTCGTCATCACTTAAATATTGTAATGCTTCTTCTAGAGACATGTCTTTTGTTTTGCGGATTGTCGAAGTTTGATCCTTCGTTGCTGAACGCACATTGGTTAAATGCTTTTCCTTTGTGATATTAACAGTTAAGTCATTTTCACGGTTATGCTCTCCAACAATCATTCCCGCATAAACCTCTGTACCAGGATTGATAAAGATCGTTCCACGGTCTTCTAAGTTCATAATACCATACGTAGAAGCTTTTCCATTTTCAAGTGCAACAAGCACACCTTCCCGGCGGCCACCAACTTGGCCTTTGATTACAGGTTCAAATGCATCAAATGTATGGTTAATGATGCCATAACCACGTGTTTGCGACATAAATTCTGTTGTATATCCTAAAAGTCCGCGAGATGGCACTTTAAATTCAATACGGACTTGTCCATTCCCCTGATTGGTCATATCAAGCATTTCGCCTTTTCTTTCTCCCAGAGATTCCATCACAGATCCAGTATACTCCTCTGGGACGTCTACTTGCACCCGTTCCATCGGCTCGCATTTCACGCCGTCCACTTCTTTAATAATTACTTCCGGTTTAGACAATTGAAGTTCATAACCTTCCCGGCGCATGTTTTCAATAAGAATGGATAGATGTAGCTCTCCGCGTCCTGAAACAGTCCACGCATCAGGTGAACTGGTTGGATCCACTCGTAAGCTTACATCCGTTTCTAATTGTTTTAACAAACGTTCTTCGATTCGGCGAGAAGTAATATACTTCCCTTCTTTACCTGCAAATGGGCTGTTATTTACAACAAATGTCATCTGTAAGGTTGGTTCATCAATGCGTAACCATGGAAGTGGGTCTGGGTGCTCCGCTGGGCATACTGTTTCACCAACATTCAAATCTTCCATACCAGAAAGAGCCACAATATCCCCCGCAACAGCTTCTTGAATTTCAACCCGCTTTAACCCAATAAAACCAAATAATTTAGAAACACGGAAAGATTTTTGTGATCCATCTTCTTTTAATACAACAACCTGCTGTCCTACCTTGATAGAGCCCCGGACAATACGCCCAACACCAATTCGTCCGACGTAATCATTATAATCCAGTAACGTTACTTGAAACTGCAGAGGTTCTTCTCTTGTGTCAGCCGGTGCAGGGATGTGCTCCATAATCGTATTAAAGACCGGATCCATTGTTTCCTGCTGATCTTCCGGTTCTAAACCAGATGTTCCATTTAATGCAGAAGCATAAACAACTGGGAATTCCAATTGATTATCGTCCGCTCCTAGTTCAATAAATAAATCTAATACTTCATCAACCACCTCTGCCGGTCTGGCATTGGGACGGTCGACTTTATTTAATACCACAATTGGTGTCAATTTTTGTTCTAAAGCTTTTTTCAATACGAAACGTGTTTGCGGCATGGTTCCTTCATAGGCATCAACGACTAAAGCAACACCATCAACCATTTTCATAATACGCTCAACCTCACCGCCAAAGTCAGCGTGACCTGGTGTGTCAAGGATATTAATTGTTGAATCTTCGTATTTTACAGCTGTATTTTTAGCTAAGATCGTAATCCCGCGTTCACGTTCTATATCTCCAGAGTCCATTGCACGCTCATCAACGTGCTCATTTTCCCGAAAAGTCCCAGAATATCTTAATAGTTGATCCACTAATGTTGTTTTCCCGTGGTCAACGTGTGCAATAATTGCGATATTACGAATATCATTTCTTAATTGCATAAATAGTACGCTCCTCTAACATATCGAATGTAAAACCAATTTATTATATCATATAATGATGAATATTGTAAAATTATTTTTAGCATATGTTAATTTCAAGTGAATTATTACAGCAACGTGCTCTATGTTATACTTCTAGCAACAAATCACAAAAGATGGGTCTGTATACGGTGAGAAATACTGCTACCTGAAGCTGATGCAGTAATTATTTCTTTTATCATGTTTCTTTTCAGTAAAAACTTAGAAAAAGACCTCTTTCCCGCCCGATCAGGCATAGAAAGAAGTCTTTTCATCATATTCGCTAAGATTTTAATTTTTTATTTCCTTTCGGTTTATTGGAAACAGGCAGGCACATGGTAAACTTCGCTCCGCCTAATTTTTTTGATGGTCCAGCGTAAATTTTCCCATTTGACTGTTCAATAATGGCACGTGCAATAGCCAGTCCTAATCCCGTTTCCCCGCCTTTCCCTTTGATAAACCGATGAAATATCTTATCCATATCTTCTTCAGAAATTCCTTTTCCATCATCCTCGATATCAAAGAAAATATAATTCTTTTTCTTATACACATGAATAGATATCTCTTCATTGGCATATCTGATTGCATTAAATACCACATTGGAAACGGCTCGCAACAGCTTTTCTTCATCTGCATGTATCGTTATGGGACCGTCCACCTTCTGATGAAGGTTCAGCTTTTGTTCATTGATGATCGGCAATGCTTTACTTACAATTCCTTCGACAAAAGCCTGTCCATCAATTTCTGTCTCTTCATACACATCGGGCTGAGAATCTAATTTAGCGAGTAAAATCATTTCATTGATGATTTTCTTAAGCCGGTTCACCTCTGTAACCATAACATCCAGCCCTTTTTCGGTATCTTCTTCATCAAAAATACCATCACGAATTCCTTCTGCGTAACCTTGGATCGTCATCAATGGTGTCTTCAGCTCATGGCTCGCATTTTGGAAGAAAGTTTGCTGCGAATTCATGTATTGTTCCAGTGTTTGCGACATCTCGTAGACACTCTGTTCTACCTCTTTTATTTCTCCACTGGCCCGGATCCGCTTCATTTGATCAAATTGTCGATTTTCTACCTTTTTCAATTCCTTTTTCAATAAGGATAACGGAGTAACTAACTTATTTGTCATATAATAACTTAAAATCACTGCCGCCAGGGCTCCGATTAAAAATACCCACGCTAAGCGAAAGAAAAAGTTTTGCTGAACAGCTCTTAAATCATTAATAGGCGTTAATAAAATTAATTCCATCCCTGATTGTTCTGGTGAAAAAATAATTCGCTGTGTTACAAACCGGTCATTTCCATGCTGCCATAACGTTTCATCATTATTCGCAAAGTTATTTTCCTCAAAAAACTCATTTACTACTGAAATAGACATGGTTGAAAATAAAACGGTGTCTAAATTCCTGTCATATAAAAAAAGTTGTAATTCCTGATCCTGCAGGAAATCATCAATATTCCGATATTCACTTGCATCATCATACTGTTCAGAAAGAAAACTGATAAGTAATTCACCCGTCTCTGCAAGCTGCCGCTGTTCATCCTGAATAAGTACATCTAAAACCAGCGAATAAATAACCAAACCCGCTGTTGTCATAATAACAAGCAGCAGTGCTGTAAAAGCAGCATTTAGTTGCGATTGTAATTTCATTGTTATGCTTCCTCATCTTTTCTCAAGCGGTAGCCAAATCCCCATACTGTCTCTAGTGGAATGTTTTCCATTTTTTTACGAATCCGTTTCATTAAATCATCTACCGCCCGGTCGCTGCCAAAATAATCATCTCCCCAAACCTTTATCAACAGCTCTTCACGGGAAAAAGCACGATTGGGATTCTCTGCCAAGAGGAGCAGCATATCATATTCTTTTGCCGTTGTTTCATACTCTATTCCTTCAAAAAATACTCTACGTTCATTCTTATAAACGAGAAGCTGATCTACCTTTACCCGGTCATCTGCTTCTTTATCCAAAGACTTCGGCTGTACCCGTTTAAACAGTCTTTTGATACGAGCGATTAACTCTCTTGGACTGAATGGCTTTGTTAAATAATCATCACTGCCCAGCTCCAGACCTAAAATTTTATCTATTTCCTCATCTTTTGCTGAGATAATAATTATGGGAACATCACTTTCGTTACGGATTTTCCTGCAAAATTCATAACCGTCCATCCCTGGGAGCATAATATCTAACACCCACATATCAGGCGGATTATTTTCCCATAATGTCCATCCGTCTTCAGCATTGTCCAGTACGGTTATTTGATAGCCTTCTTTTTTTAAATAAGCAACGACAATATCTTGTATGTTTTTATCATCTTCTACCAAACCAATATGGTATGACATGTATTTTCCACCTCTTTCACCATGTACTAAATTGTAGTTTATCATCTTCAGATTTGAAAAGACACTACTCTGGCAAGTTCTAATCATACTGGGAATCTCAGCAGTGCTAATGATCACTTTTTTCACTTTAAGAAAATTCATTAACCTGACAACATTGGTAATCACAGTCCCAGCTCCAACTAAGGGATTCTAAGAAAGCAACACACACTTTCAAGGCTCTCTTTAACAAATGCCAAGGTTTCTTTAAAGTTTTCATGTTTATTATAAAAAACCAATGGGGTAATCCTAATAATATAGGGTGGCTGATTAAGTAACTTCCTATTTACAATTTTTCATTTTATACCCTTTATTTTCACATGAATAACCTGCTTCTGACAAACGGAATCCGAGATTACACAGTTTTTACACAATTATACCAAAGGATTTCCCATAGTCGGTACTATAATAAATTTAAATCAAATAACTTGGAGGTGCTTTACAATGAGTAACAACGATTATGAAAATGAAAGAAATGAAAATGTATCGGGTGACCTTGAAAAGAATAATGATCCTTTGACTGATGAAGCATCGACAATTGATAATCATAGATCAGAGCAAAATAGAACAACAGATGAACAACAAACAACATATGTCGCTTCATCAGAAAAAAAGCCATCGAAGCAAAAAAAATCGAAAGGTTGGTTTAGTGGTTTTTTTAGCGGAGCAATTGGAGGAATCATTTCGTCCGTACTAGTAGTCCTCCTCTTAGGAAATCAATTGTTACCGGCTTCTGAAGGCGCGTTGGACTCATCTGGAGGAGAAACTGCATCATCCAACGCTTCATCAGAGTCTATTATTCCTACCATAGCTTCAGATGATGCCGATGTTTCTGCTGATATCTCAGAAGTATCTCAAGCCGTTGTCGGTGTTATCAATATGCAACAGCAAAATTTATGGGATGGCAGCGAAGAAGCTGGAACTGGTTCCGGAATCATCTATAAAAAAGAAGATGGAAATGCGTATGTTATCACCAATAATCATGTTGTGGAAGGTGCAGAGCAAGTTCAAGTAGCCCTCGACGAAGAAAATCAAGTAGATGCAACCGTACTTGGAACAGATGCCCTAACAGACTTAGCTGTACTTGAAATTGATGGAGAGCATGTCGATACCGTGGCAAATTTAGGATCAAGTGAAGGTATCGAAGTAGGTGAAACGGTCATGGCAATTGGGAATCCGCTTGGTATGGACTTTAATAATAGTGTGACCAGAGGGATTATCAGCGGATTAAATCGTAATGTTGAGGTAGATACAAATGGAGATGGCGCTCCTGACTGGGTAACAGAAGTTCTGCAAACAGACGCTGCCATTAACCCAGGAAACAGTGGCGGAGCATTAGTTAATGCAAACGGCGATGTAATAGGAATTAACTCTATGAAAATCGCGCAAAGCCAAGTAGAAGGTATCGGTTTTGCTATTCCAATTGACGAAGCGCTGCCAGTTGTTGAAAAACTGGAAACAGATGGGAAAGTTTCCCGTCCATTAATCGGTATTTCCACAGCTCCATTAAGTCAGGTTCCACCGCAATACCAACAAGAAATTGAGCTTCCTGAAGATGTAGAAGGCGGCATGGTTATTGCGAATGTCCAATCCGGTTCTCCCGCAGACAATGCGAATCTGCAACAATTTGACGTAATTACAAAAATAAATGGAAATCCCGTCACATCCATTATCGAGCTTCGAAAAGAACTTTTTGACCAAGGTCAAGCTGGAGAACATGTAGAAATCGAATTCGCACGCGATGGAGAATTGCATTCCATTACGTTAAAAATGGATGAATTAAAAGCAAATCAGCCGGAAGAAAATCAGTAAAATTAAAAAGTAGCCCCCTTTTCAAAAGCAGCCTGCACACAAATCTCAGCAGGCTGCTTTTTTATATGTAACTCAATTTCCTCCTATTAGAAAGTAGCTTCATTTCCATAGAAATAGGAGTTGATTGTTCCTTTGTTAACTCTCTTGACCAAGAATAGAAGGTGAGGTGTATGGCTACCGCTGCGGCGGACCGTTTTGCTTTCCTAGGGGCACGCTCTTCAGCTAACTTTTGCCAAGAAGATCGCTTGGCAAAAGTGGATCTTCAGATGGTGCTGATCCCTCAGGAGTCAAAACGGTCCGCCTCCGCTAGTAAGGTATTCTATATGTGGAATAGCTGAACAAATAAAAGTAGTTCAGATAGAAGAGATTTTCGTAGTGTATGGTAAAAATGTTCAGCAATGATTTCTTTTTGTGCATGAAAGCTATTCTAGCTATTAACTATCCACGCTGTTTTGATTCGAACTGCTAAACCAACCATTTGTAATAACAAGATGATCGTATCATCAAGCGATAGGGATATTTTTTCATCCTACCCAACAGGATGTTACTTCTTATATTCGCTGTAGAATTCTAATTAAGCGGAGTGGTTGGCCGGAGCGGAGGTATACACAATCACCAATTCCAAAAAGCTGGATATGTAACCAAAAAAACAAGCACAATAATGGAGAACATGTTCATCCTGAAGTAGCAAGATATATACACTTATTCCCAGGTGCGAAAGTTAAGCATGTAAAAAACAAATATTGATTTCCTAAAATAACAGAAGAATCCAGCTAACCTCTACCTATTCCTTAAAAAATCGTATATAATTAACTCTTAAAGCAAGATTTATCTTATCTTGTCGAATTATTTGAAAAGGAAGTGATTTTTTGATTTGCCCATCATGTAATCAAGAAACGGAGGAAGGAAAGTTTTGTACTAAATGTGGTGCTCCGCTAAATCAGCAAGAGGAATCAGTGACAGAGAATATATCAGAAGAAAATAGTACAGATGCTCCGAACCATGCGGAAGTATCTCAACAAGAGAGTGCTACAGCAGCTGAATCAAACCCAGAACCAAACACAGAAACACCACAACAAGTGAATCCTGCGCTTGAAAAAGTAAAAACAGGACTAAGTCAATATTGGAATTATTTTATTACTCGTGTGAAAAACCCGAATGTCGCTTTCAAAGATAACGAACAGCATTTAACAAATTCCATTGTTACAGCCATTATATTAGCACTTACTGCTACATTGTTTTTTTATGGACTTCTTAACTCATTATTCCAAGATGCTGCCGGACTCTTTTCCAGTGATGAATCGCTGGGCGACCATGTTCCTTTTTTCTCAACCACGCTAAAGGGAATACTTATTTTTATTATTCTCTTCTTTGCAGGACTGCTGGCAAACTTTATTATGCTTAATCTTGCGAAGCACCCTGCTACCTTTGTACAGCAATTCACCCGTTACACAGGCACGCTTGTACCATTTGCTGGTCTATTTGTTGTGTTGGCATTTTTATCACTGTTAGGGATTGTTAAGATTGATGTATTTGAAATGGGTTCGCAAGTATTTCGCCCGGAAGAAGCAGGATTCCCATGGGGGATATCTTTTATAACCATTTTATTTATCATTATCATGTACGTTAATCCTATTATTCATATGCTCTATGCACTTATCCAAGAAAAAGCAAAGCAAAGTTTTTACTTCACAATTATATCGTTAGTTATTACCTTTGCTGTGATCACCCTTATGAATAACTTGTTTATTTCAGAAATCTTAATGGATATATTAGAGTCTATGTACTAATTCCTATTTGGATTAAAAACCGGACGACTAGAATTCCTCAATAATGGAATGATCGTCCGGTTTTTATTGTATTACTCTTCTTCATTATCCAAATCATTTTCATACGCTTCATGATTAGATGTGACACCAGTATACTTCCCTTCCATATCTGCTGCCAAAAAGTCTTCTACTTCTATATTATCGGTACTTTCTTGCCCATCTTCTGGTACCCCTGCGCCGTCATGATAGTCTGGAGTATAACTGGACGTTCCGTATTGCTGTACGTCTTCCCAGCTATTTTCACCACCGTCTTCTCTTACTTTAAATACTTCTTTTGGTGACGTTTCACCATGATAGGTTCTCTCCTCTTGATGTGCTGCACAACAATCCGCAGTTGGTAAAGCTTCTAGACGCTCCGGCTCAATATTTTCTCCACATACCTTACAAATCCCATAGGTCCCTTCTTCCATCGCATGAATCGAATTATTTATTTCCTCTAGTTCTGATTCCGCATGCCGGTCTAAAGCACTGTCCTTTTCTCGTTCAAACAGCTCTGTCCCTGTATCAGCAGGGTGATTATCGTAATTGGATAATTCACCTAACACCTCTTGGCTAAATTCATATTTCATTTCTGTCTTTTTGTTTACCCTTTCAATTAGCTCCTCTTGTCTTGCAAGCAGCCGCTGTTTTAGCTGTTCTATATTTACCGTCATTATTATCCTCCCCTTCTGTCCATCCTTTTGAGCAAACTACTATTTTCTTATTGTGTAATCATTTTATAATATATGTAACCAACTTGATTCGATTCACGGCAATCGTTGCCAAGTTTATCTTAATGAGTGAAAAAGAGAGTATGTCGGATCTTAGTTACGCTGTTTACTTAAAATGGTTGCGTTTTCTAAATTTTCGTGACAAGCTTAAAGTAAATATTTATACAAAGGAGACGGATAGGATGATAACAGCATCAACTGCTTCAATTGGTTTTATTGGTTTAGGCGTTATGGGAAAAAGCATGGTTAAAAATTTAATGGATGCCGGATACAAGCTGCATGTTTACACAAGAACAAAATCAAAAGCAGAAGAGTTATTAGAACTTGGCGCAGAATGGCACGATGACTCATCCAGCTTAGCTAAAGCAAGTGATGTAATTATTACAATGGTTGGTTATCCTGCAGATGTTCAAAAAGTATATTTTGGTGAGCAAGGGATTTTAAATCACGCAAAAAAAGGTGCTTACGTCATTGATATGACTACTTCTAAGCCCAGTTTAGCAATCGAAGTTTATGAAGAAGCAAAAAAGAACGGTTTGATCGCCCTGGATGCACCTGTTTCTGGTGGAGATGTTGGTGCAAAAAATGGAACATTGGCAATTATGGCTGGTGGAGACAAAGAAGCATATCATGAAATTGCTCCCATATTCCGTGTTTTAGGGGAAAGAATTACTTTACTCGGACCGGCAGGAGCTGGACAGCATACAAAAATGGCAAATCAAATTGCAATTGCAACAAATATGATTGGTGTTTGTGAATCGATTCTTTATGCAAGGAAAGCAGGATTAGATGCAGAGGAAGTGCTAGCAACGATATCTACCGGAGCTGCTGCAAGCTTTTCTTTATCTAATTTAGGTAAAAGAATGATCGAAAAAGATTATGAGCCCGGATTTTACGTAAAACATTTTATTAAGGATATGGAGATCGCTTTAGAATCAGCTCACAATATGGGATTGCCGGCACCCGGACTGGAATTAGCATTAAAACTTTATAAAGATTTAGCTGATATGGGGGAAGCAGACAGTGGAACACAAGCATTGATTAAATTGCTTGCACATGAAGCAGAGATGACACTATAGCAAATAGCTTTTCAATCATTTTAAAAACCTCGAATGTCTCTAGAAAACATTCGAGGTTTTTTTACCAGTTTATATCATTCGTATTCGAATTAAAGACGAACAACGTTTGCAGCTTGTGGGCCACGGTTGCCTTCTACGATTTCGAATTCAACATCTTGACCTTCTTCAAGAGTTTTGAATCCTTCAGCTTGAATTGCAGAGAAGTGTACAAATACATCGTCTCCATCTTCACGCTCGATGAAACCAAAACCTTTTTCTGCATTAAACCATTTTACTTTACCAGTCATTATCATGACCTCCTTATACAAGATATGCAAAGTCATTGAAACCTAAATACTTTTACACCGTCTTGAAAAAGAGATCGTAAAGTATTCTTGTAACTCCAATTACCTTTTGCAAGTATTATTTTAAACCCTTTCATAAAAAATTGCAAGCAAATATCAGGGAGTATTATCAAACAAAATTCGACGTTTTTCAACGGAAGAAGCGTTTTCATAAATCAGCAACGATCGTCGTTATAAAATCCATTAATTTTTATATTTACCAAAAATAGTAACTATTAAACAAATTCTATTATCAGAACATTTCTGATAATTATTAAATGCAACAATATTGCACTTTCTAAATCCCTAAAACGTTATTATTTGAGTGGATAAGGCCTATATTTCCTAATACACTACGATAAGTGTTTTCTTTTAATAAAAAGGTGATTTAGTAAAGCGGAGGTTATATTTCAAAATTAATTAAGCCCCCTTTATCATCCATATAAAGGGAGCTTAAAGAAGAGGCTTACTTCTATTTTCTTTTATTTTTACTGTAAAAAATTCTTATAAAATATCCAAACTTACTACAATTGCCAGTAGTAATTGAATTAATAGCTGAATATTAATTGCAATATCTGTATCTGTGGTTGTTATATTAACATTTTTTGATTTTTCAATAATGGTTTTTTGGCGATTACTTTGTTTTGTTTTCATCACTTGTTCTAAATCTTGGAAAACTGTCTTTGCTTTATCCGAATCAGCCAATGTAATGCTAAGCACAACAGCAATAGCTACTTCAATACCTACCTGCAAACTAATTGCTACTTGTGTGTCTGTTGTTGTTACCGTTACACCCTCAGAATCTTTGATAATAATCCATTCCTCAGAGGATTGCTTCGTTATATTCTTCTGTTTAGCTTCTTGATCTACAACTGCTTGATTATTTTGGTCATCATCACAGTAATCTAACGCTCTCCATTCTTTTTTTTGCATCATCTCGTTTTACACTCCTTTCTATAAAATAATTGGATTACAGAATATCAATCATAATTACCAAAGCAACAAGTAATTGTAAAAGCAATTGAATATTTACTGAAAGGTCCGTATCTGTTGTTGTTACAGTTGCATCTTTTGTATTATAGATAAATATTTTTTGTTTATTTACTTGGCTGGAACTGATTGTTTGCAACAATTCTTGTTCTACTGCTTCTTCATCCGCAGAATCGGCAATGGACAAACGAATAACAATGGCAATTGCTAATTGTAGCGCAGCCTGTAAGGACGCACCAATTTGAGTATCTGTTGAATTGACGTTGATATTGCATGATTCTTTCACCCAAATAACCTCTGCAGATTCCTGCTCCATATATGAATATTCATCTCCATCTTGAACAACAGTTGCCTCACCAAAATTCGGGCTAAAGGAATTATCATGATAAGCTGGTGCTGATTGATAATTATTTGTGTCGCAGTCATAATCATTTTCTTTTGGAGGACACATATAGTCGTCTCCATATAAATCTTCATGGAAACGGTTCATTCCTTCTGTTTTACTTCTGTAGACAGACATCGATTAACACTCCTTTCTTAAAGTTCTAAATTAATTTATGGTATTGATAACTATACTTCCTGTACACCTGCACAAAGAACATGGAAAATGGCAAAATCACCTAGTCCAAATTTTAGGGAATATGCAATACCAATGTTCATTAAGCTTCACAAAAAATGTGAAGAACGAATGGGTTTTCTTCACATTTTTATAGAAACTATTCTGTTTTAGATTCATTTCTTTTCTCTTGAAACTCCTCTACCTGTGCTTTTAAATCAGTAACCATTTCTTTTAACATCTCACGCTGCTTTTCAGAAAGGTTATTTTTCACCTCTTCCGGTTTGATACCATTTTTACGGAAAATGCTATCTACCATCACCTCAACCACTTTGTCAGGCATCATTGCTTTTTTGGATGAGTCGCTCATTATTTCATCTCCTTCCTTCATGAATACTTCATTTTATGGAAGTTAAGATTAACTTGACTATGCTCAAGTCCAAGACGATTCAAATAATAAGGGACACGTTTTTTTCAAAGGCTGGAACAAAGCAAAAAAACATGCTAAAATAAAGAATTGCAAGACGAAAAATGAATAAACGAAACCAGACTCATTTGTGTATCTTGCAAATATACAGAATGAACAGGTGGTAAACCAAATGGAAACAAATCAAGAATATCGCGTTTTACTTTATTACAATTATGTGCATATTGAGGATCCGGAAGCATTTGCAGCTGAGCATCTTAAATATTGCAAAGAGCTTGGACTAAAAGGACGTATTTTAGTAGCTGAAGAGGGCATTAACGGGACTGTTTCAGGTACGATCGAACAGACAAACGCATATATGAACCATATGCATGCCGATCCTCGCTTTGAAGATATGACATTCAAAGTAGACGTCCATGATAAGCATGCTTTCAAAAAAATGCATGTACGTCCAAGAAATGAATTAGTTACGCTTCGTTTAGAAGATGATATTAATCCGTTAGAAACAACTGGAAAGTATTTGGAGCCAAAAGAATTCTATAAAGCATTACAGGACGAAGATACCATCGTATTAGATGCCCGTAATGATTATGAATATGATTTAGGGCATTTCCGCGGCGCGATCCGTCCAGATATTAAGACATTCCGTGAATTACCGGATTGGGTACAAGAAAACAAAGAAATGCTTGAAGATAAAAAAATTGTCACGTATTGCACAGGAGGCATCCGCTGTGAGAAATTCAGCGGCTGGCTGAAAGATGAAGGCTTTGATGATGTTAGTCAATTGCATGGCGGTATTGTTACTTATGGGAAAGATCCTGAAGTGCAAGGCGAATTATGGGATGGACAGCTCTACGTATTTGATGAGCGTATCAGCGTCCCAGTCAACCAAAAAGAGCATGTCATCATCGGCAAGGATTATTTTGATGGAGAACCTTGTGAGCGATATGTAAATTGTGCAAATCCAGAGTGTAATCGACAAATGCTTGCTTCTGAGGAAAATGAACATAAATATTTACGTGGATGCACGCATGAATGTCGTGTGACACCACGTAACCTTTATGTGAAAGAACATGATTTATCTACAGAAGAAATTCAAGAGCGTTTAGCAGCTATTGGCGAAACACTTCCGGAAACAACAAACGTTTCATAATATAAGCTACAAAAACAGGCTGGAGATTCCATTCTCCAGCCTGTTTTTGTATTATTTCTGATAAATGATTATCCAGTCAGCGCCTGTTTTTTTCATCTCTATACCAATATAACCTTCTTCTATTAGCTTTGCTTGACCACCAATATCCTTTATATCTATTTCTCTTTGCTCTTTCGATTGTACATCGTTTAATGCTAAATCATTACAATAAATATAGCGCAGCTTTCCGCCATACTTAGCCTTCACTTGATAAATACACATTCCCAATGCAAATTTATCCTTCATACTTGGAATATTCCCGGGAGCAACTGTCGCTAAAATATAGCGGAATCTGTTTCTATCTAATTGTTCCATCACAAATTCACCCATTTGGGTTTGCAAATGATTGCCACGGTAATCCGGATGTACATTGGAAATCTCCGAATAGATAATTTCTGCAAAATGTTCTTTTGTCAGGCCGATATCCTCTCCCAACCCTTCCTCATCTGCAACTGGATTCAGAAACGCCCGGAAAGCAATCAGCTTTTCCTGATGAAAAATACCAACCATCAGCGGCTCTCCCTCTAATATCGTCCGAAATTCACTTTCATCCAGGGTCTCCAGCCTTTTTTTATCCTCTAAAGCTTCATAAACAATCGTTTGTAATTCTAAAATATCGGGTAAATCAGTAGTAGTGAGATAACGTAAATAAGCATTTTTTTCACCCGACTTTAATGGAATATCTTTTATCATTTTAGTCACAAATAAACGCCCTTTCTTGCTATAATACAATTGGAATTAATTTTATGTATGTACATCTTATCATTTTTTTCGAGGTGAGGTAATATGACAACTATCTATGATTTTTCAGCAAAAACAATGGCCGGCGAAGAGAAATCCCTGTCAGATTACAAAGGGAAAGTGCTTC
Source organism: Oceanobacillus jeddahensis (assembly GCF_000750635.1). Taxonomy (GTDB): domain Bacteria; phylum Bacillota; class Bacilli; order Bacillales; family Amphibacillaceae; genus Oceanobacillus; species Oceanobacillus jeddahense. The sequence goes on along the minus strand of NZ_CCDM010000005.1, from coordinate 340,920 downwards.
TCATCGTAAACACTGCAAGTAAATGCGGCTTCACCCCTCAGTTTGAAGGCTTACAAAGACTGTATGAAAAGTATAAAGAACAGGGTTTTGAAGTGCTCGGTTTTCCATGTAATCAGTTTGGCCATCAAGATCCGGGGGCAGACGAAGAAATTAATCAATTTTGCCAACAGAACTATGGAGTGACATTTCAAATGTTTTCCAAAGTCGATGTAAAAGGAAATAAGGCACATCCTCTTTTTGATTTTTTAACGACCGAGCAAAAAGGTATATTAGGCGAACAAATCAAATGGAATTTCACAAAATTCCTTATTGATACGGACGGAAAGGTATCTAAACGTTTTGGACCGCAAAAAAATCCGGATACGATTGAAAAGGATATCGAAGCGCTTCTTCATTAGAAAATAGTGGAGGAAGTTGATTTGATAACTTCCTCCACTATTTTCTAATTACTAAACGGGCGTTTTATTTTTATGGAACTCTTCTTTCATCGCTTTCATTGCTTCTTCATTTGTCATTGAACTACTCCATCTTGATTTCAAACAAAATCTGAAGATGGAGATTCCTGCGAACACCAATGCAACCATCAGTTATTTTAGCAGGCTCTACCCGTAGCCCCTACGGTGAACGCTTTAATACTTTATACGACGGTTTCACCGCACACCCTATTTTAGCTTGGTTTTCGCAACTTCAGTGTGTGCGTGTCAAGTACTGCTTGGATATTTTACGTGACAAAGCATTTCTTGTCACAACCCTGTATATCCAGTTCTCAAAGAATGTTTCGTATATTGATATTGTATCACACGAACTTATGTTTGTATACAAAAAAAACGATTTATCTCCACCCTAGCTTCGCTTGAGGATGGAGTCTTCTCGACCAAGATGATAAAAAATTGTATCACTTATATTGGTAAAATCATTCATTACTTTATCTATTCCATTCTTTAAATTTGCTTTCATATTTATTCCCTCACCAAATGTATATTTATAACAAAGATAAAATGATGATTCAATAGCTGGATATTATTCATGAACAGCTTCTTTAAATTTGAACATCCTCTTTAAGGTAATTAAAAAGTATTCTTAACTATAAGAGCGTATTTGGCATCATATAGCTGTTAAATACTTCTATATGACTTAGATGGAGATTTATCCCTTTTCTTGAAGATTAATCGCCTTATAGCTGATTTGAATATAGTGAAACATTTCTGTAACATAAAACAAAACTGCAAATCAGTGGGAGTTTTGCTTTTCTTCCACTGAATGTATAGCTGCGTAATTCAGGGAGTTAACGCCCGTTATCCCCTGCCTAAATACATTCATTTTGACTGTCTGTTTAGAGGCGGGAGGTTAACGGGCGATTTTCCGTGATAAAAAATAATTGGCTAATTAAGGGGGAAAGTCCTTATCAGGGGTAGTTCAATAAAGATACATAACAATGGATTCCCTAAGTATAAAAGACGTTTTTTTATAATTTGTTTGAACACTATGTACAGAGGAGGAACAATGTATTGAAAATTCTACAATGGATGGATAAAGCCTTCATGAAGCTGGAAGAGTTTATTCTAAGCTTCTCTATCATCCTTATTTCTTTTATGATAATCGGTAATGTGATTGCCAGAGAAGTTTTTAATTCAGGAATATTCTTTTTCGCATACGAGGTTAGCCAATTTGCAATTGTTATTGCTACTTTTATGGGAATCGCTTATGCAGCAAGAAAAGGCAGACATATCAGTATGTCAGCATTTTATGACTTTGCCTCTTTTAAAATCCGAAAAGTAATGATGATTATCATTAACTTTGTTACAAGTATCTTTATGTTTATACTTGCGTACTACTCATACAGCTTTGTGATGTTTGAATATAACACAGGAGCTGTTACTACCTCCCTGGAGCTTCCGAGATATCTTATGGGGATATTTATCCCGATCGGTTTCTTAACAGCAGGCATCCAATATTTGCGAAATACCTATATTAATTTTACTGCAAAAGCAAAAGATACCGTGTATATAGGTGTTGATGCTCCAGATTATAATGATCAAGAAAAGAAACAAGATGTTAAATTAGAAGACATCAATTTGTAAACTGAAAACGTGCAGAAAGGAAAAACTTATGTTAGCGACAATGTTATCGATAATGATTGTATTGCTTTTTTTAAACTTCCCGATGATGATTCCATTAATGTTAGCTCCTGTCGTGGTGATGCTTATATTTAATCCAAATTTAAATATGGACCTGCTGATGGGACAGTTATTAACAGGAATCTCATCTTCTGTCTTACTGTGTGTGCCTTTATTTATTTTTGCGGCAGATATTATGACTTCAGGAAAAACCTCTAATAGGCTGCTAGATTTCATTGGTTCATTTATCGGTCACATTCGTGGCGGATATGCTGTAACAACAGCGGCTGCCTGTTCTGTATTTGGGGCCATTTCCGGTTCTACACAAGCAGCAGTAGTAGCAATTGGACGCCCGATGCGGGAAAGAATGTTGAAGGCGGGATATAAAGATTCCAGCGCTATTGCATTAATTATTAACGCAAGTGATGTTGCCTTACTTATTCCGCCAAGTATTGGCATGATTATATATGCATTAGCAGCTGGCTCTGGCGTATCTGTCGGTGATTTATTTATCGCAGGTATTATCCCAGGTTTATTGGTATTTCTTGCTTTTGCTATTTATAGTGTGATTTATGCAAAAATAAAAGATATCCCACTAGCTGAACGGCAAGGCTGGGGTGAGAGATGGAAATCTTTCCGTAAAGCGCTGTTACCTTTAGGATTCCCTGTTCTGATTATCGGCGGTATTTATACAGGTACATTCAGCCCTGTTGAAGCTTCCGGTATTGCCGTACTCTATGCATTTATTCTAGAAGTCTTTATTTTTCGGACCATTCCGTTAAAAAAGATTCCAAGTATTGCCCTATCCACAGGTTTAGTTACATCAGCAGTATTTGTACTAGTCGCTGGAGGGCAATTATTTTCATGGGTACTTGGTTACGCTAGAATTCCCCAGCAAATTTCTGAAGCAGTGTTGGGAACAGACCCAAGCGCCATCTATGTACTTATCGTAGTTAGTATCTTTTTCTTTATAGGATGTATGTTTGTTGATCCGATTGTTGTTATTCTCGTATTAACACCTATATTTATACCAGCGGCAGAAACAGCAGGTGTCGATTTAATCCATTTAGGTGTGATTATTACTTTCCAAGCAGCATTAGGATCTGCTACACCGCCATTTGGTGTAGATATTTTCACAGCAAGTGCGGTATTCAATAAACCATACCTGGAAGTAATCAGGAGTACACCTCCATATATTTTAATTTTATTATTTATTGGTGTGCTATTAATTTTCTTCCCGCAGTTATCATTAGTACTTATTAATTAATAAAACAGATGTATTGCTGTTTTATATATAAAATTTAGGGGGTATTTATTATTTTAAACAAAAGATTCTCATGGATGCTTTCCTCTATTATTGCGCTCAGCGTATTATTAGCAGCATGTGGAGGGAATGGCGATGGAGAAAGTAACGGAGATGCTAGTAATGGGGACTTTGCAGAAGAGTCATGGCAGTTTGTAACCGAAGAGCTTCAAGGTGAAGTTCAATATGAGTATGCCGCAGAATTTGCAGACCGCATCAGTGAAAAAACAGATGGCGCAATTACCGTCGAACCACTGGAGTTCGGTGCTTTGGGAAGTGAAGTTGACCAAGCCCAATTACTCCAGCAAGGTGGCGTCGAACTTGCCGTAATGTCTCCTGGTTTCACAGGGAATCAGGTACAGGATGGACAAATCTTCTCCCTGCACTATTTCTTCCCGTCTGATCAAGAGCAAGTACAGGAAGTATTAACAAATAGTGAGGCATTGAATCAGGATTTACGTGCCAAATACGAAGAACATGGTATTTCTCCTCTATCTTACTGGACAGAAGGGGCAACAGCTTGGTCTAGTAATGTAGGGATTGAGTCTCCTGAAGACTGGAGCGGTTTAAATATCCGCGTACAAGAATCACCGCTTATGCGTGAAACATATGCTGCTTATGGCGCAACTGTTCAGTCATTGAGCTGGGATGAATTATACACAGCACTAGACCGCGGGACCGTAGACGCACAAGAAAACCCAATTTTCTTTATTCAATCTGCAAGCTTTCATGAAGTACAAGATACTGTTACTGTTTCTAACCATAATAACTATGTTGCGATGACAACTGTGAATACGGATTGGTATAACGGCTTGGATGATAATGTGAAAGAAGTAGTCGACGAGACCGTGGAAGAAATGCAAGATTGGGTCTTCGAAGAACAAACTAATCAAAATCAAGAAGGTATCGATGCGATTGAAGCAGATACCGATAATCCGACAGAAATCATTGAGTTAACAGATGAACAAATTGAAGTGTTTAGAGAGGCTGCAGAGCCTGTACATCAATACTATCGTGATGAAGTGTCCGATATCGATCAGGATATTTTTGATAAATTGCAAGAAGAAATTGCAGATGTCATGGACGAATAATAGAGACAACTTGGCAAGCCAAAGCTGAAAGGAGACAGATCGCCTTAGTTGGTGTTGGGGCTGGGGCTGGGATTGCGATTACTCACCTCCACCAAAACCGCTGCACTTTCATCGACTAAGATCGATCACATCGTATGGCCAACTCAGGTACTAGAGCATCGTGTCCTTCTTACTTTATTTCTTGAAATCTTTTTTCAAAAATCACCCGCTTTTATCCTGGGATAAAAGCGGGTGATTTTTTATTCCTTAAACCAACAGATTCGTCTCACCTGATGATTTATTATTAATATGCTCTTGCCCAATAAACCAATTCTTTTGCTTCTTTCCCGCAGCATACACATTTATCAGAGACACTTTCCGGTTCAAACGGAATACAGCGAGATGTTGCTGATGTTTCTTCTTTAATTTGTTCTTCACAAGCAACATCTCCACACCACATTGCTTTGACAAATCCGCCTTTTTCAATTTCTGTTTTGAATTCTTCCATATCCATCGCAGTATGTGTCATCTCTACACGATGCTCCAGCGCACGATTGTAGAGGTTTGCCTGCACTTCATCCAGTAAGGCAGCCAGACGCTCTTCTACATCGGTTAAGGCGACAAATTCTTTTTCTCCCGTATCACGGCGGACAAGAACAACCTGTTCCTTCTCAATATCCTTTGGCCCCATTTCGATACGGACCGGAATACCCTTCATTTCATATTCATTAAATTTCCAGCCCGGCATTTTATCACTGCCGTCAATGTCCACGCGGGCAATACCAGCCAATTGATCTCGTAATGCATAAGCTTTATCGAGAACCCCTTCTTTATGCTGCGCGATTGGTACAATCATTGCCTGTGTCGGCGCAATCTTTGGAGGTACTACTAATCCGCGGTTGTCTCCGTGTACCATAATTAATGCACCCATAATCCGGGTAGATAATCCCCAGGAAGTTTGATGAACAAATTGGCTTTCTCCATTTTCATCCAGATACGTAATGTCAAATGCTTCTGCAAATCCGGAACCAAAATGATGAGAAGTACCGGATTGCAAGGCTTTTCCATCATGCATCAACGCTTCAATCGTTAACGTGAATTCAGCTCCGGCAAATTTTTCTTTATCTGTTTTCTTTCCTTTTAGAACAGGAATTGCTAGGTAGTCTTCCACCAGCTTGGCATAAATTTCAAGCATCTGATTGGTTTCTTTGGTCGCATCTTCATCTGTCGCATGCGCCGTATGACCTTCCTGCCAATGAAACTCAGAAGAACGCAGGAACGGGCGTGTTGTTTTTTCCCAGCGGACTACATTAGACCATTGGTTATATAGCTTTGGCAAATCACGATAGGAGTGGATATTATTTGAGTAATAATCACAGAAAAGCACCTCAGAGGTTGGACGTACTGCGATACGTTCTGTTAATTCCTCGTCCCCTCCATGAGTTACCCAGGCAACCTCAGGAGCAAATCCTTCCACATGGTCCTTCTCTTTTTGCAGTAAGCTTTCCGGAATAAAAAGCGGGAAGGCTACATTGGTGTGCCCCGTCTCTTTAAACATACGGTCCAGTTCATCCTTTACGTTCTCCCAAATAGCATAGCCATAAGGTTTAATAATCATTGTTCCGCGCACCTGACCATAGTCAACCAGCTCTGCCTGCTTAACTACATCCGTGTACCATTGAGCGAAATCATCCTCCATCGCTGTAATTTTTTCTACAAATTGTTTATTTTTCTTACCCAACGTAAGCACCTCTTTCTCATTTTACTGTTCTGCTATTTACTATTTCAATATGTGTCAACTTTCTTTTCCAACATAAAAAATCCTCCATCCAAAAAAGGGACCGAGGTTTAGTGGTGGTACCACCCTTGTTTATACATATGCTTCTGTTCCATCATTTAAAGACACAGCCGGCACATATATACACTTCATTAGATAACGGCCTTAAACCGCGCCAACTTCAGATATATATATCCTTATATGGCGAACTCAGGAGGCAGGTTCCCTTGTATGTCTAAGAAAAAGTCTCAGCACTCTTTTTCTCTCTGTGTTAGACATGGACAACGTACTATTCTCCGTCAACATTTCAACTATGCTTTTAATATATAGTTCTCACTGATGAAAGTCAAGAAGCTGACGATTTTTTTCATATATGTTGTCTAATTAAAACCAAACTGCGATCAAGAACCAGACAATCATTATCAGCTGCAATACTACTTTCGCTACAGATCCACCTAAAAATCCTAAAAAAGAACCGATAGAAGCTCGAATTGCTTCTTTTGCTGTCCGCCGCTGCATCATTTCAATAGCAAGAACTGTTAAAAATGGTACATAGATAATTCCAAATGGCGGTGTGATAAATGAGCCGACAATTACAGCGACAGCAGCCCCTCTTTCTCCAGCTTTACTGCCTCCAAACTTTTTCACAAAATAGCTGTTGGCAATAATATCCGCTACAAACAAGATGACAGTAATAACAATCATCCCTGTCCAGAACCACCAGGTCAGGGAGTCACTATTTATAAAGAAATAATAGACCAAAAATCCGCCCCAAATCGCGATGACAGATGGAATCATCGGAAAAACGATCCCTAGAAAACTTGCGATAAATAATAGGATAATGATGACCCATAGTAGAATATCCAACCCTTGCACGCTCCTTAATAAAAAACTTCCTTTTTAAATTTTTCTCTTTAAGCACTCTTTTTAAACATACTGGATAGTTTGGTCTCTTCTTTTAATAGAATCCGGTGATAATTTCCCATATGCTTGTATATACATAGCAGTGTTAAAAATATCACCACCAGCGCAGGTCCATTTCCAAAGAAATAATAAGTTGTGATAAGAAAGGATATGTACATAAATAAAACACCGATAACAAGATAATCCGTTGCAAAAGTAAAAAATAATAAGATAGCAATCCCGATCAAAGCTACCCGCCAATCAATAGCAATCAATGCACCGACTAAAGATGCTGTCCCTTTCCCGCCGTTAAACTTCATCGTAATTGGATAGTTATGACCAATAATAACAAATAAAGCCGTCAAATAAATGGATAACGAGATTTCCGCCGTCGAAATTCCCGCTTCATTTAAAATAAAGAGAACAAGCAAAATAGCAAGTGTCGCTTTAAAAATATCGATGAGCGCTACAACAATCCCATATTTCCAACCTAACAGAATCGTTGCATTCGATGCTCCCGCATTCTTTACACCTTCCCCTTTAATATCCCGTTTCTTTATCTTTCCAATGATTTGCGATCCATGAATACAGCCAAAAATATAGCCAATTAAACAGCTGATGAGGTAATACATTATTTTCCCTCCATTTCTGTCAGGTTTCTCTCATTATATGTCTAAATCAGCCAAGAAATCAATTTGCAAAACTACCAGATTTCTAGTTGTTCAACCCTTCATGAGAAGCTTGTACATGTTATGATATTACTAGAGAGATTCTTTTTAAAGGAGCCCGAAATATCGAATGAAAGCTTTAAAGCATTTTACGCTTTCTTGGATGGCAATTATTCTTTTTATAGGTTTGCTGTTCTGGCTTTATGAGCAAACAACTCCTTCTTATGAAAGAGTGGATGGAGAAGAAACTGTATCAGAACTTCATCCCGATGTCCAAGAAGCTGTCGATACGTTAATTGATCGTGCAGATGATATAGATATAGAGGTTGTTATTACAGATGGCCTGCGCACAGAAGAAGAGCAGGAAACACTGTATGCAAGAGGCAGAGAAAATGAAGAAGATATTGTTACCCATGCCAGAGCCGGAGAAAGTTACCATAATTATGGACTGGCTGTTGATTATGCAATTCGTAATCATGATGGAGAGGTCATCTGGGATATCCATTATGACGGGAATAACAATGGAGAGTCCGACTGGTTTGAAGTTGCAGAGATTGCAAAGGATTTAGGGTTTGAATGGGGTGGAGATTTTAATAACTTTACAGATTACCCGCATTTACAGATGACATTTGGTTTAAGTATTTCTGAGCTGCAGCAGGGGTACCGTCCTCCTGTTGAAGAGGAATAAAATTGTATGATTTACGCTATTTTACGGATATATTTTTCAAAAAGAAATGCAGGCAGCAGCTTTTCATTGCCTGCATTTCTTTTTTTGAATCTCTCATCTTAAAATAAACGAAGTTCTTTAATTTCTTTCTTGGTTTCATCAGTTCCTAAATCGTACAATTTACGATAAAGAGCAATCAAGTCCCCCTCATAGTTAGCACGTTTTGCATCGACAGGCCGCTCATCAAATGGTTTTCCTACGAATTTAACCGCATCTTTTGCATTTTGCTCTTTTCTTGTAAACAGAACTTCAATTTCTTTTACCTCTTCTGGTGTTGCATATATTTCATACTCAATCCCATTATCAGGAAGCGAAACCTCGCTGATTTCCTCCGTATCCACCGTTACATAATATTTCTTTCGTGCCATCTTTGGAAACCTCCTTCCTTTATAAAAATATTACCTATTTTGGAAGGGCTAAAACTTCTCTTCTCTATTTGATGATTAAAAATATCACTTGGATTGTCGTCTATTTTAAACAGCGGGAGAGGTTTCTCTAAAACAGACCACATATCCCGTTTTATTCTTCTTTTCTTGTATCAATATATAGTGATTTTTCATCACTGCTTCCAGAAGCTTCTCTAAATGCAGAAAAAGAACGGTACTCCTCATCCTTCCAAATCCAGATAGCTTCTTCGCTCTGTTCGCTATAATAAATATTTTCAATCAGACGATTATCTCTGTTTTCCCGAAAGAAATTCGCAATAAAAATGCGTGATGGACTGGCAGTAAATCTATTTCCTCTTATCTCATTATCATGTACATTATACTGCACCAGAAGCTGACCGCCTTTTAAGTGTTTCGTATCATTTTGATAAAGAGTATTATTCGTAATCAGCGTATTGCGCGTGCCGCCTCTCTCTTCATCATAGCCACCGATAGCTATTCCTGTATAATAATTATTTGAGATCAGATTATCTATCATTTGTATATTCTCAGCATATTTTCCACTATGCTCTGAGGTTGCTTCAATACCTATATCATTTTCATATAATTCATTTTCCTTAATAAGGATATCCTTTCCGCCATCTACATAAATAGCTGCCGCACTATACTCGCCATTGTACGCCGGATTGGTAAAAGAGGAAACATGGTGGACTGTATTATTTTGTACTATCCCATTACGGACATAATCAGCAGAAGGATTATTGGCAACACCTTCATACCCTATCAGGTCAATTCCAATATTATCACTGTATTGAACCTTATTCCCCTCTATCGTAAACCCATCAATATCACCATTTAATACAACCGATTCACTGGTGCCCAACTTTAAATCCTCAACGATATTATCTATGATATTTATATCCCTCATCGAACCTGTTCCATATACTGCAATCCCATGTCCATTCCCTTTCTCATGCCATGTCTTTATTTCTTTGATGGTATTATCTCTCACTGTAATATGACTGCTGGAACCGCTGATAAAAAAACCCATAACCGTTTCATCTATTGTATCTGTTATTACATTTTTGATAGTCAAACCTTCTATATTTATGTAATTCTTATCTTCCAGAACAACAAGCGCACGATCCCCATCTGAAGTATTTAGGTTCTCGCCATCCACAATGACTTTTTCCCCTTGATACGCTTGAAAGGTGATTGGCTTGTACTTCGTGCCGCTGTGCTGGACAACCAAGGGCTCTTTATACGTTCCTTCCCGAATATATACGGTGGTACCTGCCTCAGCCTCCAAGCTGGCTTTTGCAATTGTTTGAAAGGGACGCTCCAATGTACCTTCATTTTGATCGCTTCCATCCACCGCTACATATATTGCCTGATGCGTAAAAGAAAGCGAATATAAAACAAATAAAACACCAGAAGCTGCACACGCTGCGATAATAAATACACTCATTCTATTCATAGCTTTCTCCTAGATAACCTTATTTCTTTTCTTCTTTCCGTTCCTCCTCATCGCTATCGCTATCACTTTCCTTCTTCTCCTCTTCATCAGGAAGCGGATCTATTTTATGCTTATAGCCATATCCTTTTGATAAAGTAACCAAAGATAAAATAATAACCATTGCTACCACAATGACCGAAACAACAATTACAGCAATATAAGCCCCCATAATATACCTCCATCTACTCTTCTTATCTTCTATCCTAGTGAATTACGCCTTCCTTTTCAATTAATTTCTATCTTCGCTGTAGAATCCCATCAGAGCGGAGGCCAACCACGCAGACTGCAATTTTATTCTTCGACACATCTAAACCTACATATTTTGTGTTATAATGCATTTTACTAGCTCCTTTCGTGTAATAGCTCTGATTTGGTATAGTCTTTCTTACTACTCTATACCCCCATTAACCTACGTTATGACGAATCAGGGGCTAGTTTCGTTCATTATAACTCCTATGAAGTTTGCAGGCTAAACCCGTGACTCCTGGGGTTGCGATTACTCACCCCATCGAAAACATTTGTACGTCGGAAAGCGGAGTGGTTGGCCGGAGCGGAGCTATGCACAATCACCAATTTCAAAATGGTCGATATGTAACCAAAAGCAAGCACGGTAATGAAGAAAACGATAATCCTGAAATAGCAAGATATATATGCTTATTCTTGGGTGCGAAAGTTTTGTATATTAGATAATCGGTTAAAAGTGGGGATTTTTATGGAAACAGAGGACTTCGTATATAATGGATGGTTAATCATTTTATTTTGCCTTTTACTGCTCCAAATCATAATAGCTGTATTAAGTAAGAAAAGAAACTATTCCAAGGAGAAAACAAATTATCTTTTTTCTATTGTATTTACGCTGATGAGTTTCTTCGGATCAATCGTTATGTTTATTATTACAGGTATATCATTTGGGACCATCCTCATCTTGATTTTTTTCATCATAGGAATCATCATGATTATTCAACTACGGAAAAAGCTCTAATTTTTTCGTTGATATGAATTTCACTAAAAAACAATCGATTAGAATTAAAGATGAAGCTGACTTTCTTCACACCGTACTCACTTCTATTGCAAAAAGATCGGCTGTTATACCAGAAAAACCAGCCAGATTCTTCTTTTGGCTGGTTTTCTTATTCTTTCCTATTATTATGCCAGGAAACTTCTCCTGCTTAATTAAGAAGCCTCTAATAACTCCGTTTGATGTTTTTCTTCATATTTTCGCGCCCAGCGGACCAGCAGATACGCAAATGGTGTATCAACTGCTGCAACGGTAAATTTCCAAATATATTGCGATACAATCATTCCCAGTAAAACAGATGTCGGAACAACACCCCAAAAAGCAATAGTAATAAATAGGACTGTATCAAAGAGCTGGCTCGTCATCGTTGATAAATTATTACGCAGCCACAGCTTTTTCTCTCCATGCCGTTTTTTTAATGTGTGAAAAATGGAGACATCCAGGTGTTGGCTAACAAAATAGGAAACCAGACTCGCCAAAATGATCCGGAAGCTTCCATTGAAAATCTCTTCAAAAGCTGCCTGTGATTGAAAATCCGCAGCCGGCGGAAGCTGAATGGAAATATAGATGAAGATCATGGCAAGCACCTGTGTAATGAATCCGGCTTGTACCGTTCTTCTGGCTGCCTGCTTTCCATAAACCTCCCCAATGACGTCCGTCATCAGATAAGTTATCACATAAACAATTGCTGCAGCGGGAAGAACAATACTTCCCATTTGAAATAATTTAACTGACAAAATATTCGACAATAACAATAAGCCAACAAAGATGGCATTAAAATAAATATACATTATCCTGTTCCCTTCTCTTCAAAGGTTCAAGGATCTTAGTTTCCCTCTATCGGTTATCAACGGTTTCCAGATACATATCATGCTGCATTAACCGGTTTTCTGCCATCTTTTCAAATTTCGTTCCGGCTTTTCCATAATTACAATATGGATCGATGGAAATCCCCCCGCGCGGCGTGAATTTTCCTCTCACTTCAATATAACGCGGATCCATCAGCTCAATTAAATCATTCATGATAATATTGATACAGTCCTCATGGAAATCACCATGATTCCGGAAGCTGAACAAATATAATTTTAAAGACTTACTCTCTACCATTTTGATATTTGGAATATAGCTGATATAGACGGTTCCAAAATCCGGCTGATTCGTTATCGGACAAAGCGTTGTAAATTCCGGACAGTTTAATTTTACAAAATAATCACGATTTGGATGCTGATTATCAAATGTTTCTAAAATCTCAGGTGTATAATCAAACGCATATTTCGTTTCTTTATTCCCCAGCAATTCAATTCCTTGCAGATCCTTTTCGCTTCTTCCTGCCATACTCGTCACCTCCTTTAGATATATGAAGATAACAGAAATCCATTCCTTTCTATTACCCCGCAGTTCAAAACTTTCTCACATAGAAAAAGCCGTGCTCCCAAGGAACACGACTCGATAATCGCAAGTTGTCCTTAGTTTTTTATAGAGGGTTTAAGCTAAGAACCTCTGCCTGAAGTTTAAAATAACACTTCATATTATAAGAATGAATAAAAGACATGTCAATCTTTCTTTTTTATTCCGGCATCCTCTGTCACGCACAGAATCTGTTCCATAAAACTAACCTTCCACATCATCGCCAATAATCCGCACTTCACGTTCTAACTGCACATCAAATCTCTCTTTCACCGTTGCTTGCACAAATTGAATTAAGGAAATATATTCGGATGCGGTGGCATTACTTTTATTTACAATGAAACCAGCATGCTTTGTAGAAACTTCCGCTCCGCCAATCTGCTTCCCTTGAAGATTACAGTCTTGAATCAGCTTACCTGCAAAGAAACCGGGCGGTCGTTTAAACACGCTGCCGCAAGACGGATATTCCAGCGGCTGTTTGGATTCTCTTTTATATGTAAGATCATCCATCATTTCTTTAATTTCTTCTTTGTTCCCGGACTTTAACGCAAATGTTGCTTCCAAAACAATATACCCGTTATCCGGGATATTACTTGTGCGATAACTGAGATCTAATTGATCGGCAGTTAATGTCAGCAGTTCGCCGTCCTTTGTCGCAACTATCGTGCTTTCCAGCGCATCTTTAATTTCTCCACCATATGCGCCTGCATTCATGTATAGCGCTCCGCCGACAGACCCTGGAATGCCACAGGCAAACTCTAGCCCGGCAAGCTCTTCATTTAAAGCAAAACGGGAGGCATCAATAATTCTTGCCCCGCTTTGGGAGATAACCTTATCCCCTTCTCTCCAAATAGACGACAACTGCTGCAGGTTCATAACGATCCCGCGGATGCCGCCATCCTTCACAATTAAATTCGATCCATTTCCAAGCATCGTAAATGGGACATCTTCTTGGTTTGCAAAACGAATAATCGCCTGCACTTCTTCATAAGTCGACGGGGTAATATAAAAATCTGCCGCCCCGCCTAATTTAGTATACGTATGTTCTCTAATCGGTTCATTCACCAGTACATTATCTTTATTTGTATGTTGAATTAATTGTTCATAGAGATGATGGTATTTATTCATGCTATCATTCCTTTAATTCGTCAAAAACAAATATATTTGACTTTGGTATTCTCATTCCTTACCTGCGTTGTTAAAAACAGGCATTCAGCTTACTCCAGTTGCGTATTTATGCATGACTGAAGTAAGTTTTTTTGATGATTAATCAATCCTATACTATTGTAGTTGATTCCCTTTAATCTTGCCACAAAAAGCTATGAATCAGTTTATCAATTTGCATACTTTCGTGCATGGCACTGTGTGTCAGCTGGGGGTCATCAATAATCGTTTCTTTAAAATTTTGTTCGGGTATCAGACTTCTCAGCGCTTTGACACTTTCCGGGACAGCAACCGAATCTCCTGTACTGGCAATACTGTACACATCCACATCCGCCGGAAACATATTCTGCTGCAACATGTTTAAAGCATGGGAATCAGGTTTCAAATCTTCTGCAGCTGCATCTTGATGAATTTCAAAATACCTTTCATTATAAATACCATCAAACGGGCTGCCGATTGCCACAAGTTTATTGACAGTTGGATAGTCATTCATCGCATACTCCATCGTATATTTTACAGCTATTATTCCACCCATCGAGTGTCCAACCAGATTCACTTCTTCCACCCGGTAATTTTCCTTTAAATGAAGAAGCACTTTGGCAATCCATTCGGTACTGTCTTCAAAACTGGCACGATTATCTTCTAACACAATCTGCACAAACGTCGGTGCATATCTTCCTTTATTTAAATTATAATCAACAATATTTCCATCTTCTGTTACATAGTAAATAAACCCTTTATTGCCCCACTCGTACGTATTTTCAAAACGGTCAAGCATATATCCAAATGAATTTTTCGTTCCTTTATAACCATGTATAAAAATTGTCGGTGCACCAGTATAATCCTCTGCGTGTGTTTCTTCATTCTGGTAAAAATAAACACTCAAAGCTGCAACGACGATCACCAGAACACTTAAGATAATACCTGCAATCTTCTTTTTCATCTATTTATTTCCCTCAATTTCTTTTGTAAATCTGTGTTTGCACCATGAATAAAAGCACAGATTTATTATAACATCCTTCCCTTGCTGGGACACTATTTCTTATATTTTGTTTATTAATTTTTTTCGATATTGACAACTTATTTTTTAATTGTTTGGTCTCTAGAAAAACCCCAAATGGTATGTAATGCTTCATTCTTATAGTGGTACAAAAAAAGCAAATAAAACCTGCTTTTATAAACAGCATTCTATTTGCTTTCATCATTTATACACCATCCGTAATGGCATTATTATCCTTGTACTTAAATCAGACAGATAATATGTCAACCAATGATTCATTTCTTTATCATGCGATTAATGATCATGATCCTCTTCTTCATGATTGTGGTCATGATCTTCTTCATCTGCATCTTCATGATCATGATCTTCCCCTTCATGGTCATCAATCGTAATTTCTGTAACAGGAGATTTAGCAACAGGATTATGATCATCATCGTATAGCACTGCAAGAACCTCCTGCCCGTCTACTTCCGCGTCTCCCATATAAGAGTCCTCGTATTGGTCTTCTGCCACCGTCCATTCCTCTTCAGAAGAATCACGTATGTACCAATGCCAGTGGTCCAAGTTTTCTTCAGTTACTGCTTCTAATCTAAAAACATCCCCTGTATGGTAATGATCGGATAAGCCTTCAATTTCGATATTTTCTGGTACATCATCAAAGGAAACCGCTTCACCGCCATGGTCATGGTCTCCCTCTTCATGATTCCCTTCCGCCTCTTCTTGACTGTCTGTTTCTTCCTCCTGACTATCCGCTTCCCCATTACCGGCTTGACAGCCAGCTATAAATAGAAAACTAATGAAGCCTAAAATAATTCCCACTTGCCAACATTTCTTCATAAGGACACTCCTTTCATAATACGTAATTATTACTATTCGTAACGATTACGATTAAAATTATACACAGGTACCTATTAAGGGTCAAGAGATTTTTTGCTTTTAGATAGGTGTTACATTTTTTATGCTTTTCTAACGTACCAAAAAGAACGCTAAAGCTGCTACAAAAAAATTTAATAGCTACTTTAGCGTTTCTTTCCTTCATTTTTATCTTTTGGCTCAAGAATTTGAACAACTCGTCATTAAAATAACGAGATTCTGCAAGTTTCAATTGACAATAATTTAAGTCAACCTAATTCTCACTGGGACCGCCAAAAGCCCCCTAACCACCTTGCCCGCTAATGCGGATGTATGGGTACATTTACGTAAGATATTCGCTGCACCGTTGATGTCTGCGTTGATCAAACGGTTTGATTTGGTTTGATAGAGACCACGGTAGATGCGTTTGCCGCTAAAAATAAGCCCTTTATGATTCGTTGCTGTAAATACAGGGAGCGGAACATCATCAAGAAAGCTTGCCTTTGATGTATAAGACTCTTCTTGCTTCATGAACACGATACCATAACGCTCACACATAGATTCCATCTTTTTCATCCATAAACTGTGTGGAATTTGTACAAAACGTTGATTCGCCCGTTTTCCCATGTTACTTTTGTTTTTCCAGCCCTCGTTATGACCAACAACTATTTTACTGATTCCATGTTCCAGACAATGCTGAATCATGTGGGAGACTGTTTTATTTAAATAATCGTGTAAAATATGGTTGCGTTTCTGAAGTATACGAATTTGTCGGGAGGTTAACTGGGTTACTTTTTGCTTGTTTTTGATGGAATCTAAACGTGCATTTTCTTTGTTATACCATCGATTTACCGATTTTATCCGTTTGCTGTCAATGATAAAAGCATTTCCCAATGTGTCGATACAAGCGGCAAAGTTGTCTATTCCTAAATCAATGGAAAGGGCTTCGTTTTCACTCAACCGCCTTTTTTTAACTTCTATCTCATACACATATTCAATTTCAAAGTAATGCGCATTATATTTAGGAATAATTCGTATTTCATTGATGTTTTCCGCGTGCAAATTGATTGGAAACTGGATGTTAATCATCCCAAACTCTTTCTTAAATGTAGGTGAAGTAGGTATATTAAACGTACCATCTTCTTGTAACTTAAACTGAGGGTAGCTTAACTCAAAGAAGCCGTCTTTTGCTATATATCTTGGAATATTAGCTTTCCGTTCTTTCATCTTCTGTAAACCAAAAAAGCTTTTGAAGTTTTCTTCTACCTTTTTCAATGTTTGTTGCGCGGCTGCTGATCCCATTAATTGATAGTTTTCATTTTGTTTACACAGATGATAGTTAAGATATTCTTTCGTTTTGAAAAAATGCTGGCGTACGCTGTAAAGTCCAACGTTATACATGTTTTTACTTAGATGGTATAGCTTTCTTAATGCTAGATACTCCTGTTTCGATTTCAATTTCAGAACTTGCTTTTGGACGCCAAAATGCTTTTCCTTTGATATTGCCAAGGTTTTCACTCCCCCTTTCCTTAACCTTATTATATCGAACATTTGTTCTTTAACCAAGATGAGGAGTGCTTTAGTCCAAACCAATTCATCTCACGACTGAAGTCACGAGTGTTCTTGGTTTCTTCATAAAAATATTTATTCCAATAAGGAAACAAGCCGCGATGGACTTATTGCTCTTTATTTATCGTCTTTTATCCTCTTATAAACCATGCTCTCAATATTTGAAATAAAACGAAACTTCACTCAGCGGGAGTTTTACGGACGGTTCTCCGTGATAAATTGGTTTTAATACCACTAAAAATTAAGAATCAATATCATCTATTTGTCTATTCTCTTCATCAATTTGATAACTTTCTCCCCCATAGCTCCAGCCTTTCCTTTCAATAAATACTAAAAATTCCTCTAAAAATGCGTTATGCCCAATATCACCATCAAGAGAATAAATAACACCATCTATTTTCACACCAGCTTGCTTCAAAACACTTCACTTCCTTTGTTGTTTTTGATTTTTTGATATAAATAAAAGAAAATCTAAAGCTTTCATCAACTATTACAATGAGCTTTAGATTTTCCTGTTTATTTCTTATTTCACAACAAGCACTTTACATTCCGCTTGATGAACAATTTGCGTACTGACGCTTCCTAGTATAAATCTTCCTACTCCTCCAAGTCCCCTGCTTCCTAAAACAATCAAATCTATATCTTTCTCTTTGGCATATTCAATCATTTTAGAACCCGGATTACGGAAAGAATAATCTATTAAAACCTCTGTTTCACACGCTATTCCATCCGCTTCCAAATCTTTATATACTTCTTGAATCGCCGGACGTGCCTCTTCTGCCAAATCATCCATAAAAGCCCGGGCAAGAGCTGCATTTACTGTCGGCCCGCCATTGGAAATAACGGTAACCACATGCACCACGGCATCTTCTGCAAGTTTCACCTGCTCTTTGGCTTCTTCTACTGCCTTTTTACTAAGGTCGGATCCGTCATAAGCTACTAAAATATTCATACTCATTCCTATTCCTCCCGTTTACGTATTATATTCCTACTTTTATCGTACCATATTTACTTTAAAACGTTTACAGATTCGTAGAGATGTTGAAAAAGAGTCATTATTTGAACGTCATTAAACGAATCGGGATACGTAACCTGAAAGAACGTTTACTTTATCGAATGATACTGAACTTCATCCCCGTTCATACTGCATATATAAGAAAAACCGCAATCTGTTAATATTTCTTTGGCTTCCCCAAAATATGCAGCAATTTCTTCCGGACGGTGCGCATCAGAACCTAATGTGATTATCTCTCCACCAAGCTTACGATACAAACGCAATAAATTTTTACTTGGAAGCGGCGCATTCATGCCGTATTTATAGCCGGATGTGTTTAATTCGATCCCTTTACCTTCTGAGATAACCAGTTTTAATATTTCTTCCATAATATCCTGCGGCACATGTTCCCAGCCTCCAGATGCGTATCTGCTGACTAAATCCAGATGACCTAAAATATGATAGTTTTTAAAGTTCTTTATACATTCATAATACTCTTCGAAATAAATACGATATGCTTCATCTACGGTTCTATCTTCAAAAAATTCACCGGAATGCAAATCCTGCTTATTTGCCGAATGCATGGAGCAAATAATAAATTCCGGCTTTACCCGGTCAATAAAATCGGATGTTTCCTGAAGCACATGCGGCTGGACACCTACCTCGATCCCTTTACGGATTTGAATCCTATCCTGATATTTCTCCCGTAACTCTTCTAATTTTTTTTGATAAGCTTCTGTATCAAAGCTAAAATCCCACTCCTTATCTGGATAGTCCACATCTAAATGCTCGGTAAACGCAATTTCTTTGAGTCCTTTATTTATAGCTTCCTTAATCATTTCTTCCATCTCTGCCTCGCAATCTGCCGAAAAGCTGGAGTGCATATGAAAATCGTACATAAAAGTTATGCTCCTTTCATTGACTTTTTTTCTGAACATTACTATAATACTAAATAACTTTAATTAGATAAAGCATTAAATTGATAAAGCGTTGAATGCGAAGGAGAATTTTATGAGAAATAAACAACTGCTTCATACCATGTTCTACCCGAAACAATTTTCAAAAAAACGTCAGGTTATCCATACATTAACCGATCGTTTTTCTAAATTTGGTTATCAACAGGTGGAGACGCCTGTTTTTGAAAATTATGATTTATATAATGATGTTCAAGGAACCGTCAATACAACCGATATGTTGAAGTTGATTGACCCGGCTGGCAAAGTGCTCGTTCTGCGTCCAGACGCAACCATTCCAATTGCCAGACATTATACCAATTTGCAGGAAGAAGTAGCAACTGGACGTTTCTCCTATGTTTTGGATATTTTCCGTTCCACGACAGAAGAACGTTCCCGCACACAAGCAGGTGTTGAGCTGTTTGGAGAGCGCACGCCGGAAGCAGATGCGGAGCTGATTGCATTAGCTGTAACAAGTTTAAAAGAGTTAGAGATTCCTTCTTTTAAAATAGAAATCGGTCACGCTACCTTTTATAAAGAATTATTACGAGAAGCTAATCTGAACACTGTGCAGCAGAAAGAATTGGATCAATATATTCAGTCAAAAAACATCTCAGAGATTGTCCCTTTTTTAAAAGACTTAGGGCTAGAAACTACTCTCGTCGAAAAGCTTCGTAAGATTCCAATGTTATACGGAGATGCAAGCTTTGTTATCGATGAAGCGGAGAATATTATATCGTCAGACAAGATGCGTGAAGAACTGGATTATTTATCGAAAGTGTACCAGCTTCTCCAAGACTATCAAGTGGATTCCTATATTTCAATCAACCTTGGACTGATCAACCATATGAATTATTATTCCGGTATTATCTTTCAGGGCTTTGCGGAAGGGCTTGGCCAGCCCATCATGATGGGAGGACGCTATGATTATTTAAGTCACTCCTTTCAACAGGATACGCCGGCAATCGGTTTTGCCTTTGAAGTTGATTTGCTTATTAACCTGCTTCCTGCCATCTTTAAAGAAGATGAGATTATCCAGCTTCGTTATGAAGCTTCTGAACGTCAACGTGCTTTTCAACTTGCAGAGTCACTTCGAGCAGCAAACCATACTGTCATTGCTAAGACGTTAGATGAAAATGAAATACACTCTAATTCACCGGAGATACTCGTAAAATCTGAAAAATTAGTATATAGTAAACAAAAAGAATTTAAAACAGATGAGGAATTACTAGATTGGTATTTGAGAAAGGACGTTAAATGATGCAGCCAGTAACTATTGCTTTGGCCAAAGGGCGCCCTGCAAAGCAATCCATTGATTTATTAGAAGCAGCAGGAATCCATTTTGAAGGTTTTCATGAAAAAACACGTAAGCTTGTTTTTTTCAATAAAGATAAAACGTTGCGATTGATCTTTTTAAAGGGAATGGATGTCCCGATTTATGTTGAAAAAGGTGCTGCTGATATTGGTATCGTCGGCAGAGATAATATTATTGAAACAGAAGCAGATGTTTATGAAATCCTTGATTTAGGGATTGGAAAATGTAAATTCTCTGTTGCTGGAAAAAAAGGTGCCTCTCTTCCGGAAAATCAGTCGTTAACGATTGGCACCAAATATCCGAATATCGCCAAGAATTTTTTTGACAAACGTAATCAGACGATTGAGACTGTACATCTCAATGGTTCTGTGGAGCTTGCACCGTTAATCGGGCTTGCTGATTATATCGTTGACATTGTCGAGACAGGAAATACCCTGCATGAAAATGGGCTAGAGGTATTGGCAGACATTGAAACCATCAGCACAAAATTCATTGTGAATAAAGCAAGCTTTGTAACACGCTCAAAAGAAATTCAGGATGTACTAAATAAACTGGAACAGGTTGTGAGTGAGAAAAATGCAAATTCTCCGTTATGAAACATATAAACAAAATGTAACAAAGACAGAAAAAGCAACACAGCTGATGCAGCAAAATTTAGATGAGCAGGTTTTGGAAATTATTCGTACTGTACAGGAGCGCGGCGATGAAGCAGCGCTCGCATATACCCAAAAATTTGATAAAGCGGATATTACCTCTCTGTCTGTTTCAGAGGAAGAATGGGATCGTGCTTTTGATAAGGTAAAACAGGAACAGCCGGCGCTTTTCAAAGCATTAACAGAAGCTGCTGAAAATATTCGCCAGTACCAGCAAAGGACCAAAGAGGAAGGTTTTCAATTCAGTCCGCAGCCCGGCATTCGTCTTGGTCAAAAAATTACCCCGCTGGAACGTGTCGGTGTCTATGTGCCTGGAGGAAAAGCAAGCTATCCTTCTACGGTATTAATGGATGTGATTCCAGCTGTTGTTGCCGGTGTCGAGCAGGTAGTAATTACAACCCCTCCTCGTTCGGACGGAACGATAGACTCTGTTGTGCTGACAGCGGCCAAAATTGCCGGTGCTGATCAGGTTTATAAAGTCGGCGGAGCTCAGGCTGTTGCTGCTTTAGCTTATGGAACACAATCTATTCCTAAAGCAGATAAAATTGTCGGACCAGGGAATGCGTTTGTCGCCCGTGCGAAGAAATGGGTATTTGGCGATGTTGCGATTGATATGATTGCAGGACCGAGTGAAATTTGTGCTTTCACTGATAATACCGTACCTCCTTCCTACGTTGCCGCTGATTTATTATCCCAGGCAGAGCATGCAGAGGATGCCACCTCCATTTGTGTGACGACAGATGCTGCTTATGCAGAGGAAGTGCAAAAAGAAGTTGAGCGGCAAATACCTTTACTGGAGCGTGCAGCTATTATCCGTGAATCGATTCAGACAAATGGTAAGATAATTATCTGCGATGAGGAAGCACAAGCAATAGAATTAATTAACACGATTGCTCCAGAGCATCTGCAATTAATGGGAGAGCGTGCCGAGGAGCAGGTTGAGAAAATCAAGCATGCTGGAGCTATTTTTATCGGGCCATATTCCAGCGAACCGTTAGGAGATTATTTTGCAGGTCCTAACCATACCTTGCCGACAAATGGGACAGCACGTTTTTCCTCCCCACTTGGCGTGTATGATTTTATGAAAAAATCAAGCACCATTCATTATTCCAAAGAACGGTTGCTGGATTATGCTGATACCATTATTACGATTGCAGAAGCGGAAGGACTTACGGGGCATGCAAATGCCATTCGAATTCGAAAGGAGAACAACGATGCGTCAAGCTGAGAAAGAACGACAAACCAAAGAAACGAATATATCCCTTGCTCTTAATTTAGATGGAGAAGGAAAATCGGAATTAAAAACAGGGGTCGGCTTTTTAGATCATATGCTGACTCTCTTTACCAAACATGGTGGACTAGATTTGCAGGTAGCATGCAATGGTGATTTAGAGGTGGACCAGCATCATACGGTGGAAGACATCGGTATTGTGCTTGGGCAGGCGTTCCATGAAGCATTAGGAACAAAAGAAAGTATTAAGCGTTATGCAACTGCAACAACGCCAATGGATGAATCACTTTCTTCTATTTCCATCGATATCAGTGGCCGCTCCTTTTTAGTTTATCGAGTGGATGGGTTAAAGGATAAAGTTGGAAATTTTGATACCGAATTAGTGGAAGAATTTTTGATTGGTTTTACAAGCCATGCCAAAGTGACCCTACATGTGGAAGTTTTATACGGAACCAACACACATCATATGATCGAATCGATCTTCAAAGGATTGGGTAGGGCAATTCGTGAAGCGGTATCCATTGATCCGATCATAAAGGGTGTTCCTTCTACCAAAGGAAGTCTATAACATTTTAAAGGAGCCTGGAATATGATTGCCATTATTGATTATGGTGCAGGAAATATTAAAAGCCTGCAATTTGCATTAGATAAATTAGGGAAAAACTCTAAACTGACCATGGACCCGGAAGAAATCCATCAGGCAGATTCCATTATTCTTCCCGGTGTCGGTGCCTTCAAAGATGCGATGGAAGCACTACAACGTTATCAGTTAGATACAATTTTGAAAAAAGAAGCAGCAGATGGCAAACCTATTTTAGGAATCTGTCTCGGGATGCAGCTTTTCTATGAATTCAGTGAAGAGAATGGCGGCTGCACAGGACTTGGTCTTCTATCCGGTTCTGTAAAACGTATTTCAGATAGAGTCAAGGTTCCGCATATGGGCTGGAATATCCTTCAACCTAATCAGCCTCAAAGCTTATTAAATCAGCTCGGCAAAAACCCATATGTTTATTTCGTCCATTCCTATGCAATCGATGAACTGGAGGAAAAGACATTGATTGCCAGCGCAGATTATGGCGGATGCGTACCAGCGATTGTACAAGATAAAAATGTGACAGGGATGCAATTTCACCCGGAAAAAAGTGGGGATATTGGTATTGCATTATTGAAAAATTATGAGGAGATGATTTCATGATCATTTTTCCAGCAATTGATGTGAAAGATGGCAATTGTGTCCGCTTAAAGCAGGGAGATTATAATCAGCAGACAACCTATAACGATTCACCTGTGGACACAGCAGTAAAATGGCAGGAAGCGGGCGGAACCTTCCTTCATATGGTCGATTTAGACGGAGCAAAGACAGGAGATCCCAAAAATAAAGAAATAATTCTTAAAACGATCCAAGCATTAACCATCCCCGTTGAGGTCGGCGGGGGTATCCGCTCCATAGACACCATCAAGGAGTATGTGGAAGGCGGGGCTGCACGGGTTATTCTTGGCACCTCTGCAATCACCGATTGGGACATGCTCACCGAAGCGATTCAATTATATGGGGATAAAATCGCTGTTTCCCTCGACGCAAGAAATGGATATATTGCAACAGATGGCTGGACAAAAAATAGCGATAAGAAAGCTGCTGACCTTGCGAAGGAATTAGAAGCAGCCGGCTTAACGACGATTGTATATACCGATATTTTAAAGGACGGCATGCTGCGTGGACCAAATTTGGAAGAGCTGAAAGCCATGCAGGAAGCGACAAATATGAATATTATTGCTTCTGGTGGCGTTTCCCGGAAAGAGGATGTTACGAACCTTCAGAAGCTTGATCTTTATGGCGCGATAATTGGAAAAGCGCTGTATGATGGAACTATTCAGCTGGAAGATGTCATAGAGGAGGACAATCATGCTCGCTAAACGGATTATTCCCTGCCTGGATGTAGACAAAGGCAGGGTTGTTAAAGGAAAGAAATTTCAGAATATCAAAGACGTTGCTAATCCAGTGGAATTGGCTGCACGTTATAACCGTGAAGGTGCAGATGAACTGGTTTTTTATGACATTACTGCCTCCAATGAAGAGCGGAATATTTTCCTGGATGTTGTTGAACAGGTTGCACGCGAAATCGCCATACCTTTTATGGTCGGCGGGGGAATCCGTACCATCCAGGATATTCACAGTGTGCTCCATGCCGGAGCAGACAAAGTCTCGATAAACAGTGCTGCTGTGCAACACCCGGAGTTAATTAAGGAGTCCTCCGATAAGTTTGGCAGCCAATGCATTGTGCTATCAATTGACGCCAAAAAAACAGCAGACGGTTCATTTCACGTATTTATTAACGGCGGAAGAAAAGATACAGAAATGGATGCCGTTGAATGGGCAAAGCAAGGAGAAGCTCTTGGAGCGGGTGAACTTGTTGTCAATGCGATGGACGCCGATGGTGAAAAAAATGGCTATCAAATCGAATTGACCAAAAGAATTGCAGATGCCGTCAATATTCCTGTGATCGCCAGCGGCGGCGCAGGTAAAATAGAACATTTTGCAGAAGTTTTTGCAGCAGGCATCGATGCAGCACTTGCCGCTTCTGTCTTTCATTACGAGGAGATTCCGATTCCGGAATTAAAAGATTATTTATCCTCACAAGGAATACCAATGAGGAGGAATACATGATGGAGATTTCAATTAAATACGATGAAAATGGACTCGTTCCAGCTATTGTTCAAGATTACGCAACAGGAAACGTTTTAACCTTAGCTTATATGAACGATGTTGCTTTAGTAAAAACATTAGAGACCGGCGAAACATGGTTCTATTCCCGCAGCCGCAACGAGCTCTGGAATAAAGGGGAAACTTCCGGCAATAAGCAGATCGTCAAAAATATTTCAGTGGATTGTGATCAGGATGCTTTAGTTGTCCAAGTACAACCGCTTGGACCGGCCTGTCATAAAGGAACAACGACTTGCTTTGAAACAACCTTATTTGAAACGGAAAAGCCGCTATTTTCTATGATTAATGAGCTTACGGACAAAATTAAAGACCGTAAAGAAAACCCGCAGGAAGGTGCTTATACAACCTATCTGTTTAATAAAGGATTAGATAAAATCCTTAAAAAAATCGGTGAAGAGTCGACCGAGGTCGTCATCGGTGCAAAAAATAATGATAAAGAAGAATTAACAAATGAGTTAGCTGATTTATTGTATCACTCCCTTGTTTTAATGGAGGAACAGGGTGTAAACTCCAAAGACATTAAGAAAATACTAAATGAACGCCATATTGAAAAAGAGGGGCAGCATCGTGAGTAAATTCTGGAATCCTTTAATTGAAGAATTGGAACCTTATATTCCAGGGGAACAATTAGATGATCCTTCTATCATCAAATTAAATACGAATGAAAACCCCTTTCCTCCTTCTCCAAAAGTACTCACAGCAATTGAAGAAGAGGCCAAAACAAAATTACAACTTTACCCTTCTCCATCTGTGGATGAACTAAGGAAAGAAATAGGCAGTTACTACGGACTGGAAAAAGAACAGGTCTTTATTGGCAATGGTTCGGATGAAGTACTTGCGCTTAGCTTTATGACCTTTTTTGAACCTGGAAAAGCCATAAAATATCCAGATATTACTTACAGTTTTTATCCGGTATATGCTAAGCTTTATCAGCTAGATGTGGAAGAAGTAGCTTTAGCGGATGATTTTACTATCCCGGTCCAATCCTTCTTTCATTCAGAAGGTGGTATTATTTTTCCAAATCCAAATGCACCGACAAGTCTTTACCTGGAGCTGGAATCGATCGAAGAAATCTTAAAAAATAATCGGGACCAGGTTGTGATTATTGATGAAGCATATGTTGATTTTGCTAAAAGTTCAGCTGCTTCCCTGATAGATAGTTATCCAAATTTACTTGTTGTACAGACGCTGTCTAAATCCCGATCGCTTGCCGGCCTGCGTGTAGGTATGGCAATGGGACATAAAGACTTAATTGAAGGGTTAACGAGAGTGAAAGATTCGTTTAATTCCTATACCATTGACCGATTAGCCATTGTCGGGGCTATGGAGGCATTTCGAGATACAGCTTATTTTGAAAATACACGGCAGGAAATTATCGCAACAAGAGAATATTTCCAGCAGGAATTAGAGAAAAGAGACTTCCATGTCCTCCCTTCCCAAGCTAATTTCGTGCTTGCTTCTCCAGCAAATATAGCGGCAGAAAGTTTATTCACCGAGCTGAAACAAGCAGGCTTCTTAATCCGTTATTTTAATAAACCGCGACTGGAAAGCTATTTACGAATTTCGATTGGGACAAAGGAACAGATGACAAAGTTATTAGACGCTATCGATAGAGTCACAGAAAAATAATACATTTTGCATAGATTTATAAAAAGCCGTCAGAATTAAAATCTGATGGCTTTTTATATTGTAAAATTTAAGGTTTATATTTTTTTCTGAAGTGTATACATGAAGTAAAGGAGAATTGTTAAAGTAGATTTTTTATCATATCTGTTTTCTTGATATCAATCTATCTTTCTCTTACTATTCAAGAATTCAGATACAAAATAACTTCTGTTCAAAAAGGAGAATGGTAATGAGTACAAATATTTATGGTAATACTCCGCCGTTATTAGGAGCACAAAATCGAACGAATAAAAAAGACTATGATACTGATGTATTAATTTATGGTGTTCCTTGGGAAGGAGCTTGTACATGGGGGGATTATACAGGCTGCGAACTTGGTCCAAAGCAAATACGTTTATCTTCTGCCAGATATAGCACTTATCTGCCGGAATTGGATCATATCAATGTGGAAGACCATTTAAGTTTAGGAGATGTCGGTGATGTCAGCATCGTTCCTCATAATGTTCCAGAAACAATGAATCGAATTGAAGATTTTGCAGAAGATTTATGGAAAAGTGGAAAGTTTCTTGTTGGGCTTGGCGGAGATCACGGCATTACGTATCCAATTGTGAAAGGCCTAACTAACACTGGCAAGAAAGTCGGTATCATCCATCTCGACTCTCATTATGACAATATGCCACATCATGATGGAGATAAGTTTGCAAGAAGTACCCCTTTTATGCGCTTATATGAAACAGAAGGTGTGCGGAATGAAAGCTTAATTCATACAGGAATCAAAGGTCCCCGCAATAAGCCGGAAACGGGCAAGCATGCAAAAGACGCCGGTGCTGTAACTATAACCATCAACGATATTCGTGCACAACGCGATTTAAAGAAATATGCGAATGAAATTTATGAAATGGCTGCTAAAGATGTAGATGTTGTCTACTTAACCATTTGCAGTGATGTACTTGATTTTGCTTTCAATCCAGGCGGACCCGTTGATGGAAATGGATTAACTTCCTACGAGCTTCTAACAATGATATATGAGTTTGCTAAACGTGGATTATGCGGTATGGATTTTGTGGAAGTATATCCGCAGCAGGATTTCAATCAGAATTCAGCGCATTTTGTATCTACAGCAGTACTGTATGTATTGGCTGGTCATATACATGGCGGGCATGCCTAAAAAATCGATACTCGTTCATCAAAGGTAGTTTTGATAGCGTATCTTGGTTTTTCAGAGCCCTTATAAGCTGTAATGTAAGTCTTTGACTGTATGACACCAAAGTAGTAAAGGGGCTCTCCCTTTTATTACTTATAAAGCAAAGGGGGAGTTTGACTTGGCACAGTCAAAAGTTGTTGAAAAGCTCAAAATCATTGGACCCGGTGCAATTATTACCGCTTCATTTATCGGACCAGGTACCGTAACTACTGCAACACGGGCAGGTGCAGGGTTTGGTTTTGCTTTATTATGGGCAGTTATATTTTCTATTCTGGCCACCATTATTCTTCAGGAAATGGTAGCTAGAATTGGTATTATAACTAAACAAGGTTTAGGGGAAAATATCAGGGAACTATTTCAAAATCAAGTTCTCAAATTTGCTTCGGTATGGATAGTTCTCATCGCCGTATGTATAGGGTGTGCAGCATACATAAGCGGAGACTTGTTAGGAACTTCCCTGGGTATTTCTTATTTAACTGGTATATCTGAAAATTATGTCGCACCTATTGTTGGAACTATAATTTTAATCATTAATTTACTTGGTGGATATAAGTTTATTGAAAAAGTGATGATTGGTTTAATTGTCGTCATGAGTATCACTTTTATCACAACAATGTTTGTCGCTGCATCAGATATTCTCCGTATACTTGAGGGAGCTTTCATCCCTTCTATTCCAGAAGGATCTATTTTAATGATTATCGCTTTAATTGGTACAACTGTTGTTCCTTATAACTTTTTTATTCATGCTTCCACGGTAGGGCAAAAATGGAATAGTATTAATGATTTAAAAGCAGTAAGGACAGACACCATCATTTCAATTACAGTAGGCGGAATTATTACAGCTGCAATTCTTATTACATCCGGAGCATTAATTCATGGAACAGAGGTTACAAGTGTAGTTCAGCTCGCATCTCCGTTGGAACCTCTTATGGGGAACCTAGCTCCCTTCTTTGTCAGTATTGGTCTTTTTGCTGCTGGATTTTCTTCCGCTATTGCTTCCCCTATGGGAGCTGCTGTGACAGTAAGTAGTTTTATGAGATGGGAGGGCGGATTCTCTAATAAAAAATATAAAACTGTTTTCAGTGTAGTTATTATTTTAGGTATTATTACTTCTGCAATTGGTTTTGAACCTTTAGAAGTACTACTTGTCGCACAAGCACTAAATGGAATAATCTTACCTATTATTGCTGTTTTCATTATGATTGTCGTAAATAAGAAAAATGCAATGGGGAAATATGTAAACAAATTGTGGTTAAATATTATCGGCTGGCTTGTGACTGCCATCGTATTCTTCCTCGGTACTTACAGCTTAGTAGATGCAGTTACCAGCTTTTTATAACGAAAACTTGGTATTCATAAAAGTGATTCTTAAAAATTAATTTACCTTCTTAGAATCCCTTTTACTCCACTAAGCGAATGCCTTAGTTTGGACTATAGTATAAACAAAAGAGGAATTTCACATCAAAACTCGCTGTGAAATTCCTCTTTTGTTTATTTTTGGCTAGTTATGCTCCAGCCTCTTTTATTTTTTTAATTAAAGTAATTCTTCAACATCTGCAGATTCTCTTAGTTCATCTACTTTATCTGCATAAGCTTCCTGTTGCTTATTTTGCTCAACCATCTGTTCAAGCTGATCTCTCATCTCGTCTAGATCTTGCATTTGTTGATCACCCATTTGTGCAGATAATTCATCGTACATTTCTTCAACTTCTTCATCTGTTGCTTCTGTATCAAATGCCTCTTCCATATAATGGACTGTTGCTAAATTATATCTGAGCTGTTGTTCAAATTGTTCTTCATTTAAATTTAATTGCTCCAGTGAAGCTTGATATTGTTCTTCACCATTTGCTTTTAGTGTATCAATTTCTTCTTGTACTTCTTCATCCGTTACCTCAACGCCTTCATCATTTGCTTCCTGCATAACAAGCTCTTGTTCTACAAGGAAATTGATTGTTTCATCCTGCAATGCTTCTAAATCTGATACGTCTTGTCCAGCTTGATGCATCATTGACTTAACTAAAGAATAAGCCGTATTATAGTCATCTCCTTGCAATTCTTCTCCATTTACAACGACTACACCCTCATCACTGTCTACAAATTCATCATCAGAAAATTCAACTGGCTCCGGTTCTTGTGGTTGTTGTTGCGCTGCATCTTCTTGTTCTTGCTGCTGAGCTTGTTCTTCTTCTCCTTCTCCATTTTCATTATCGTCATTACTACATGCTGCAAAGAGCATAGTGATTATCATAAATATTGAAAGTGTCAATTTCTTCATTAAAACATCCCTCACTTTAAAAATTTGTCATGTTCCATTCAACCACACATGCTTCCAGTGTTTCAAGTTTTAAAGTATTAAATTTTATAAAACAAAACTTCACTCAGTGGAAGTTTTGTTCTTCCACTGCGTTAGCCTAAGTGATTCAGGGAGGTAGCTCACCTGATCTCCCGCCTAAATAAATTTATTTTTACACTTTATTTTGAGGCAGAAGTTTTTACGGACGGTTCTCTGTGAGAAAACGTTTCTTTAACAGTATGACTTTTTATATTCATTCTTATTCTTTAACAGCAAAAATAAACAAGAGCAACGTAAAATGCTACTCTTGTTTAAGTTATTCAGAAGATATAAAACGAAAATTTCTTCAGAGGAAAATGTTTTCAATGTAAAAATGTTTCCAGCAGCGCGAGTAAACATAACTTCTGACTCACATCCTGTAGGACAGAACGAATTTAGCTGTTACTGACTATTGGATTCCACTTAGAATTTTCTAGTTCTCTCAATTCTTGAAATAAGAGCTTTATTGCCAGCTACACTGTGATATAAAACATTAATAAATTTAAATTATCATAAAGTCTTTCTCTTTAAGATGATAACCAAAAATGTTACTCCGCCGACGATTTCAATAATAATGGAAACAACGCCCTGGGCGTTAAATACATGATTCATAATAAAATATGCACCAGTTAGTACCAGGAAGCCGATAGCCAGCGCCATTGGAAAAATGTATCTGTGATCATACGTTTGTGCCAACTGATAACTCAATGTTGCAACCAAAAACCCAAAGAAAGTAAGCGGTCCAACTAAAGCCGTTGATACTGACATTAAAATAGAAACTAACACAAGAACATAAATGATACTAAATTTATGATTCAATCCCAAAGAACTGGAAATCTCTTTTCCGAGCGATAATACATTTAATCGCTTAGAATATGCGAGCAGAAGGAATGCCACAACGATTACGATTGGAATGGCAATCGGAAAATATGCTGCATCCGCATTGTTGACAGAGCCAAACAACTGCGCCTGTAAAATATCAAACTCAGAAGGCGCAAGCAGTGTTCTCATAAAAGTTGACAAAGACCTTAGTCCCGTTCCAATAATGATTCCAACTAAAAGCATAAGCTGTAAATTTCCATACTTTCCGGAAAGTAACCATCCATACAGTATCAAACACATCGCGACCATAGCAGCCACTTGAAATAAAAATGACCCAGTACCCATGTAACCTATAAATGCCGTGGTACCGAAGAAAAACATCGTACTCGTATGTATTGTGGAGTATAGTGCTTCAAATCCTAAAAGCGAAGGAGTGATCACTCGGTTATTCGTAATCGATTGAAATGCAACGGTCGCTAAGCTCTGACAGACTGCTGCAATAATCATGGAAACAATAGCTACCATTCTTCTTTTAGCAACCGGAATAAAGGAAGGGGAGTCTACTGGAACCGGATTGTTATAAACTAAAAGACCATACGAAGAAAGAATACCTAATCCAATCAGTGCGATCAGCAGTATCCAATAACGTCTTTCCTCTTTTTTTGAACGAAAAGCTCTAGATGGTTTATCTTTATTTGGAAGGCTAGAATCCATTTTGACATTTTTTTCGTTAGTATAATCCAATTTGTTATCCTAGCCTCCTTCTTCTTAATAAAATAACAATAAATACAACTGCGCCCACTGTTCCAAGTATCAAAGAAACAGGTACTTCAAATGGCATAATAACTGTCCGGGATATAATATCAGCTGCGGTCAGAGCCGCCATTCCGGACACACATACCCAAGGCAGGTTACTCCTTAGATCATCACCTCTAAACATGGAAACAATGTTTGGTACAATCAAACCTAAAAAAGGTAAGTTTCCAATTACAGCTGCAACAATTCCTACTGCAACAGCAATAAGAGCCGTCCCAACAAGAACAATTGTATTATAACTCACCCCAAGACTTTTTGTAACATCCTCCCCTAACCCAGCTAATGTCAATCTATTAGCATAGATAAAAATAAGAAAAGTAACGACAACAATCAGCCATAAATATTCATATCTTCCAACCTGAATCGATGCAAAAGAACCGACAAACCAGGTTTCAACACTTTGCGACATTTGAAAAACAAGTCCAACAAATGTGGCAACGGCTGAAATAACCGCTCCAAGCATGATCCCGATAATCGGGACGATTAAAGAAGAACGGAGCTTCACTCTTCTTAAAAACAAAAAGAAAACCATTGTTCCTATAAAGGAAAAAATGATCGCTCCAGTCATTCTTTCAACTAAAGATGGGGCAGGAATTAATAAATAAACTAAAACCAGTCCCAAGCCTGCCCATTCAATCGTTCCTGTTGTGGTAGGTTCAACTAAACGATTCTGAGTAATAAGCTGCATGACGAGTCCAGACATTGCCATTGCAGCTCCAGTAAGCATGAGCGCAGCTGTCCTCGGGATACGGGTAATGAAAAACATATCCATTCCATCTACTCGTCCTTGTATATCATAAACTCCCACAGACATGGAAATAGCACCTAAAATAATAACAATGATAATTGCTAATATAAAAGGCTTCGTCCATATTTTTTGATGATTAGTATGCAGGGACTGAGAATTCTCAGCCCCGGACATTTTTTGTTTTGTATTTTTACGCACTATAGTTATACCTCTCTAAATTACTCAGCTAAAGTATCTGCAAGATCTTCAAATAATTCAGTAAATGTTTGTATAGATTCATTTGTATACGTGTCTGCCGGTGCATAAAGGATCTGTCCTTCAGAAACAGCATTTGTGCTTTGAAGAGCAGGTGCATCATCAATTACATCTTGGGCAGGAGATGCTTCCTCTTCAGATGAAACAGCAGCATCACGATCCATTACGAAAAGCCAATCCGGATCCGTTTCTGCTATAGCTTCAACAGAAACATTATCACCTTGGTGATCTGAAGAAGATTGATCAATTTCTAATGCCGGCGTCCAATCAAAAATATCATACAGTGGTCCCCAGACACGGCCGGAATGAGGAGCTGCAAAATTAATATCTCCACCAGATACTATAACACTCATGATTGTATCTGTCCCGTTATAAGCAGATTTAGCATCTTCAATGGATTGTTCAAAATCAGCTATCAATTGTTCTGCTTCTTCATTTTTATCAAAAATTTGTCCAAGAGAAGTTGTAATATCCTTAAACCCATTTTCTAAGTTTTCTCCAGGCGTGTCAGCTTCCTCGGAAACATCAAAATTAAGATCAATAACTGCTGCTTCCGGCACTAATTCTTTAATATCTTCATAAAACCCGCCAAATCTTTGACCTACAATAACTAGTTCAGGATCTGCAGCTGCTATAAGTTCAAGATTTGGTTCGCGATGGTTTCCTATATTTTCAATAGATTCATCACTTGCATAGTCTATATCCTCAGGTATTAAATCTCTTGGAGCAGCAGCTAATTCAACTCCCCAATCAGATAATGTTTCAAAAGTTCTACTATCTAAAGAAACCACATTTTCTGGATCTACCGGGACTTCAACCGTTCCATGAGCATCCTCGATTTCAACCGTTTCACTTCCAGACGAATCATCATTTGTTTGATCATCGGCATCTTCGTTTTCACTGCCTGAATCCGAACAAGCTGCCAATACCAAAGCAAAAATTGCGAAAATTGCTATAATAAATGTTGATTTAAATACATTTGATTTTCTCATTTCTCCTACCTCTTTCCGTATGTATATTTTATTGACAAACTGACTACTGAATTGATTAAACTACTATCTGCATTATATTTTAGCGCGAGATTTGAATAATAATTCCTGTTTTACTATAGTGCATCGCTATAACACAATTTATTGATAATGATAATCAATCTCAATTAGCTTGTTTAAAGTATATCAAAATAAAAAGAGATGTCAACTATATTTTGAAATCTTATATCCCATACAATAAAACACCTGCTTAAATGCCCCGTATTCCCATCCCTTCTTCAACTGCAGATGCAGTGATCAAGTTAAAAATAGTGTTACCTAAAACAATAAAAGAAACCGTTTTAAGCACAAGTTTCTTGAACATATACTACTATGTAGTTAGAACGATGTCCCATATGATAGATATGCGTACCCCTATGAAAGAAGTACGCATGATTTAAAAGAATCATTTTCAATTAACCGCACCAACTCAAGTCAGGTTGTGATAGAGAAAATATTTCCCATGGGGGTATGTTTATTTATTGAGAAAGCAAAAGGGCTGGACATTTTTAAACAAACCATTCCCTGTTTCACTTAGCACCTTAAGGGTCTGAATGATTAGCTGGTTTTACTTATATGAGAGTCAAAGTATACACAAAAACGGCAACC
This sequence comes from Oceanobacillus jeddahensis, assembly GCF_000750635.1. Lineage (GTDB taxonomy): Bacteria > Bacillota > Bacilli > Bacillales > Amphibacillaceae > Oceanobacillus > Oceanobacillus jeddahense. The sequence continues at coordinate 306,135 of NZ_CCDM010000005.1, read as the reverse complement.
GTTTTGCATATGAACCGGAATATGCATATCATAGATTTCGTTTAATGCCTCTGAATTAATAATTTCGTGTGTTGGACCATTTTTTACTAAACGGCCCTCTTTTAAAGCTACAATCTGGTCCGAATAAACAGAAGCAAAGTTAATATCATGCAATACAATTACAACTGTTTTACCAAGCTCATCGACTAGCTTACGTAATATTTTCATAATTTGTACAGAATGCTTCATATCCAAATTATTTAACGGCTCATCCAATAAAATATATTCCGTATCCTGAGCAATGACCATGGAAATAAACGCACGTTGCTTTTGACCGCCAGACAGCTCATCTAAGAATTTATGCTGGATATCTGTTAAGTTCAAATATTCAATAGCTTGATCAACGATTCGATTATCCTCCGCATTTAGACGGCCTTTTGAATAAGGATAACGACCAAAAGATACTAATTGGCGAATCGTTAGTTTCACAGTGAAAAAATTCGCTTGTCTTAAAATGGCAATGCGCTTAGCAAATTCATTCGATTTCATATTCTTTACATTGTTTTGATCTAGTAATACGTCTCCCGTGTCAGCATCAAGCAAGCGGCTTACCATAGAAAGCAGTGTTGATTTCCCTGCCCCGTTTGGCCCGATAAACGATGTAATTTTGTTAGGCTGAATTTGAACCGATATGTCATTTACGATAGATTTATTACCATACTTCTTTGTCAATCCTTTAATATCAATCATGTCGTAGCCCTACTTTCTTTAAGTATTATATACAAAATAGAAGTCAGTGAAAAAAGAATCAATCGTGTAACCAAGCATCAAATCCTCATTACATGTATAGTCTTTTTTCAAATAAGAATTCATCAAACTTCCTTATTCTAAAATTCCACTCAAACTAAAGCTAGATAATAATTATTATCAAGTTCTAATAGTTCTAAATAAGAATGATATTCATTATCAATTAGATACCAATACCTAGTATATCAAAATTTCAGCCATCGTCAATGGATGATTCACATAAATATGGTGATAATCAAAAAAACTGCCATTAACGGCAGTTTTTTTGATTATTTCGTTCAATTTTCTGTCAAAATTGTAGCTATTATAGTTATTTAAAGGATATTATCCTTTCATTTACAGAAACAACTATTGAAGATTCCCGTTTTATTTATTCTCACATCCATCACCTGTACAATAAGATGTTTTATTCTCATTTGGGTTCAATGATTGCAAAACAGGCTTTTCCTGCTCTTCCTGCCATACTTTTTCAAGTACCTGCGTAAATGTTTCTTCTGGTTGTGCACCAGACACAGCGTATTTCTCATTAAAAACAAAAAATGGAACACCTTGAACTCCCAGTTGTTTTGCCAAATCAATATCTTCATTGACTCTATTCCGATACTTACAGCTATCCAATACATGCTCAGCAGCTTCTTTATCCAAACCAACTTCTTCTGCTATTCGGATCAACGTGTTTTTATCACTCAATAATTCGGAATTTGTAAAATATGCCTGAAAGAGACGCTCTGTCAATTCAGCTTCTTTTTCATTAACAGCAGCTAATTTAGCAATTCGATGCGCATCAAAGGTATTACTGTATTTCATCGTATCAAAATGATAAGTTAAACCGACTTCTTTTGCCTGCTCGGCTACCTGTTGATTCATCGTATATACTTGCTCTAAAGAAATGCCTTTCAGCTCAGAAAATGTCTCCGCAAAGTTTTTTTCCGGGATGTGCTGAGCAGTCGGATCAAGCTGATAACTTCTATACTGAACCGCTACTTGATCACTATGTGAGAATTTCTCCAAAGCATGCTCAAACCGGCGTTTTCCAATATAACAAAATGGACATATAAAATCAGACCAAATTTCAACTTTCATTATGTTCACCTCAATTTCCTCACTTATTTTAGCACAAGGAAACCTGGGAACAAAGTAATCTGCATTTATCATGAATAACAGCAACAAACCTCCATCTCACATAGAGAATGAAGGTTTGTTTTATCACGGAGAACCGTCCGTAAAACTCCCACTGAGTGAAGTTTCGTTTTATTTTTAATCGTGGTATTTTCTTGTCTCTTCTAAGGTCCCATCAGCCTGGTAAACCTTTAAAAATGTCCCTTTATTTTTAGCAATTTCTATCGCCCGCTTTACTGCCTCATCTTTTGTATCAACTACTTCACTTGCCTGACTGGAGCCGGAAGAAGCTATCGCCCAGCCATCTTCATGTTTATATACCTGTTCCCCTTCTTCCAGCCGCTCTGGATTATTTGTTCTTTCCTTGCCTTCCTTAGAACGCTGCGTTGGTTTTCCAGCTTTCTCATAGCTCTGAATTTCTTCTTTATCAGCATTTTCATACCATTCCTTTGCTTGTTCAATAGCTATCGGAATAGCCCGCTCTTCCATATAACCATCGTCGAGCATAGAATTGGCTATATCAATTGCCTTTTTACGAACTGGTTTCTCTAGATTTTTCATGGAGCTTGGATAATCATTCATTGTCCAAACCATAAAAAAAGCCTCCTTCTTTTTTTATCCATTCAAAATAAACGTTATTATTCAAAGAATACGTTTCTAAAACGCAATAAAATTAAAGTAACTTTTTCTACTAAATTATATTTGTTTATACTTTTCCCTTTTGCAATGAACTAAAACCTGAATATAAGAAGAACTCGTTTCTAAGAAACGAGTTCTTCTTATATTTGATTAACCTGACAATTTAAGATGGTCCTTGTGAAAAAATATATATCAATTAATAAATTTTTTTGTTTTTATTATCTTCTATTTGTTTCTCAACATCTTGAATGACTTTTTTTAAATGCTTTGATTTCTTAAAGGTTAATAAATCAAAAAATTTAATTGACCATAAACCAAATTTTGAAGCGCCTATATCCTGATTGTTAGCAAGAATATTCATAATGTCATCCTCCCTATATCATATTTACATCAGTTTTTATTGCTCCTCATATTCGATTTCTTCTCCACTTATTAATGTAAAGTCTTCCCTTACTACTTGTGTCAGCATCATTACATCATCACATTTTGCGTTTCAAAACTGCTCCTTTTTCAACCTATGCATCTAACAACGATTTTCCGTTAATGGAGATACGCTTTGTATTTTTTAATTCCTCTAAATTAACAGCGCCAATTCCAAACATCGTCATTTTTAATTCTAATTCTAGTTGTTCCATGGTTTGAACAACAGCTTCTTTCGACTCTGTTGCTGCTTGAAGTAAGTGCCTCGCATAGCCGATAATGTCTGCTCCAATCGTAATTGCTTTCGCAGCATCTACACCTGTTTTCATACCGCCACTTGCAACTAAAGGCGCTTCTGGAAGCTGACTACGTACCGATACAAGACAATCCTTAGTTGGATTTCCCCAGTTATTAAATGCTTCTGCAGCAGCTCTCTTCAAGGGGGCCTTCGAGCGCAGTTTTTCCACCTGACTCCAGGATGTGCCGCCGGCTCCTGCAACATCAATATAGGAGATTCCTGCATCATAAAGTCTCTTTGCAGCTTCTCCATCGATGCCAAACCCTACTTCTTTCACACCAACTGGGGCATTCACCTGTTTACAAACCTGTTCAATCTTTGGCAGTAAATCTTTAAAATTCAAATCGCCACCGTCTTGTACAGCTTCTTGAAGTGAATTTAAATGAAGAACGATCGAATCAGCCTCTGTCTTATCAATGATACGCTGACATTCCTCTGCTCCATAACCGTAATTTAATTGGACAGCACCAATATTAACGATTAACGGCACGGTTGGAGCCTGTCTACGGATAAGAAATGAATCTTTATGCTGGTCACTCTCTAAGAACGCTCTCGTTGAACCAATTGCAAGTGCCCAGCCTTTTTGTTCTGCTGCTAAGCTTAAATTTTGGTTAATTGTTGTCGCCAGTTCTGATCCGCCAGTCATGGAACTGACAAGAAATGGTGCTTGCAAGGCTTTACCTAAAAATGATGTTTCTAATGAAATATCAGCAAAATCAATTTCTGGCAAAGCATTATGAAGAAAATGAATTCCTTCAAGCCCCGTTGATTTATTTACGCCTTCTACATCCCCTTCAAGACAAAGACGGATATGTTCTGTTTTACGTTGGTTAATTCCTTTTTCCATGAATGTCCCTCGCTTATCTCAATTTATCACAATATATGTGCCATCGGAGGAGAATAATAGCCATTACCCACAAATAGATTCAGGTATGTTTACTCTTATTTCCTCAACTATCATTACATCTAGTGTACTTGTTTCCCACAATAAATGAAAGGCAAATGACCTTATTCCAATGGATAATATTCACTTGTGCGACATCACATTCCGTTTTATATTTCATTAGGAAAAAAATCAATTTATACTCGCTTTTTCTGTTATAATAATACTACTTATTTATGTTTTTGGGAGGAAATAATGAAAAAAGACCATGCAAAAGCTTTTGCCACAAAAGCGCATCAAGGACAGGTACGTAAAAATTCCAGCGAACCATACATAACCCATCCAATCCGTGTTGCGGAACGTCTGGAAAAAGAAGGCTGTTCGGATGATTTAATTAGTGCAGGATACTTACATGATGTTGTAGAAGATACGGATATTTGCATCGAAGAAATTGAACAACAATTTGGCAAAGTGGTTGCTGAACTCGTTGCATCGCATACGGAAGATAAATCAAAATCATGGTGGGATAGAAAAAAGCAGACGGTGGATCATTTAAAAGATGCATCCAAAGAAATAAAATATCTGATTATTGCGGATAAACTGGATAATCTCTTAGAGCTGGAAAAAGAACATGCAGAGCTTGGTGATGCTATTTGGAAGAATTTTAACGCTGACTATAGCCAACAAAAATGGTATAACCAGGAAATTGCCAAACAAATGTATGCTCATTTAACCGCAAATGAAATCCCTGCTTACTTTAAAGAGTATGAACAAGCTGTAAAGCGTTTTTTCAAATGATCATGAAATATTTTTAAGATTTAAGCTCTATTCCGTGTCTATATTTATTTACTCAACTTTCGCACGTTAAAAAGTAACTTCATTTCCATAGAAACAGGAGTTGATTATTCCTTTGTTAACTCCCTTGATAAAGAATAGAAGGTGAGGTGTAAGGCGATCGCTGATATGTAACCAAAAAACAAGCACAATAATGAAGAACACGATAATCCTGGAATGGCAAGATATATATGCTTATTCTTAGGTGTGAAAGTTGAGTGATTTAAAACTGATAATTTTATTTTTCTTATTTAATAAATCAAACACCTTCTCCCTATATAAAAGAAGGTGTTTGCTTTATTTCAGAATGAATATTATGTTTCAGATCAGCGTTTGTGCATTTCGTTTGGATGAGTTCCACTACGAATATTGCGATCCAGAGCATCAATTGTTTTTATTTCATCTTCACTTAATTCAAAATCAAACACATCTAAATTTGCTTCAATACGAGAAGGGGTTACTGATTTTGGAATCACAATTAAGTCTGACTGTAAATGCCAGCGAAGAATTACTTGCGCAATTGTTTTCCCTTTTTTCTCAGCAATTTGCGTCAGTGCTTCATCCTCTAACACATCTTTTCCATTCATGAGCGGGCTGTATGCTTCCACGTAAATACCTTTTTCTTTGCAGAATGCACGTAATTCTTTTTGCTGCAAGTACGGATGACATTCTACTTGGTTTACAGCAGGAACAACTTCGCACTCGTCCAGCAAGCGTTCTAAATGCTCTATTTCAAAATTACATACACCAATTGCTTTTGCTTTGCCGTCTTTATAGATTTTTTCCAATGCTTTATACGTATCAATATATTGATCGTATTCCGGTGTCGGCCAATGAATCAAATACAAATCCACATAATCTGTCCCCAGTCTTTCCAGACTTGCATCAAATGCTTTTAATGTTTCTTCATAGCCATGGTCTGCGTTCCAAACTTTTGTGGTAAGAAAGATTTCTTCACGAGGTACACCGCTATTTACAATTGCTTGTCCGACACCAGCTTCATTCCCATAAACTTTTGCGGTATCAATCGAACGGTAACCAGACTTTAAAGCATGCTCTACAGCAGGAATAGCTTCTTGATTTTCTACTTTCCAAACGCCAAAACCTAGTTGTGGCATTTCTAAACCATTATTAAGTGTAATGTACTTCATCGTGTTAATACCTCCTGCGAGTTTTTATCTTTGATTATTCAGATCAGTCTATTGTCTTATCAGCGCATGAGCATCCGTTTTTCTCCTGATGGAATAAAGAAGAAATATACTAAAATAGCATGGAGAATGCATAACAGCACTACATTTACTGATAACTTAATGATTCTTTTTTAGTTTACAATAACAGGCAGTTAAAACAAAGCAAAGTGCTTCTCTCTTTTAAGAGTATCTTTATTAGCAAAAACATCCACAAAAAATAGACGATTTATTCTTTTTTGCTTAGAAAACAGTTTGTCGTGTGATCATTTACCATACCAGTTGCTTGCATAAATGAGTAACAAATTACCGGTCCCACAAAGGAAAAACCTCTCTTTTTTAAGTCCTTACTGATGTACTTTGACAAATCTGTTTGAGCCGGGACGTCTTTATGCTCGTCCCAATGATTCACAATCGGCTCTCTATCAACAAATTTCCATATATAGTTGCTAAACGATCCAAATTCTTTTTGAACCTGTTGAAATGCCTTCGCGTTTTTTACAACAGATTCAATTTTTCGTCTGTTTCGAATGATTCCTTCATCCTGCATAAGTTCTTCTATTTTTTCATCCGAATAAGCAGCGATAAGATCAGCTTCAAAATTATCAAATGCCTGGCGATAATTTTCCCGGCGCTTTAAAATCGTAATCCAACTCAGGCCAGCCTGCGCACCTTCGAGGCTTAGCATTTCAAATAAATAACGATCGTCCTCAAAAACAGGATAACCCCATTCTTCATCATGATATGCAATATAAACAGGATCCTCGCTCACCCAAGCACAACGCTCTTTATTCATCTTCTTCACCGATAGCTACTTCATTTTTTTCATAAGAAATCCAGTCACTAAAACTCCCTGGGTATAATTTTACATTTTTAAATCCAGCATTATCCAGAGCAAGAATATTTGGACATGCGGAAACGCCAGAACCGCAGGACACAATAATTTCCTCATCCTTATCTAATTCGGAAAAGTGCTCCCTTATTTGCTGCTCATTTTTCCAAGCACCGTCTTCGTTTAAAACGCCCTTCCAAAAATAATTTATAGCTCCCGGAATATGGCCTGCACGAGCATACAGAGGCTCCTCATCGCCTAAATATCTTGACCGTGCTCTAGCATCAATAATCGTTGTCTTAGGGGACCCTATTTTTTCTTTTACTTCCTCCATATCAACATATCGATTCGCTTTTTCATTTTTCCGGAAAATGGTTGGTTGGAGATTCGGAACCTCTGTTGTCAGCTCTCCACCTTCCTCTACCCAACGATCTAATCCACCATTTAAAATATAAACTTTATCATGTCCTAAATAATCAAGCAGCCACCAAAAACGTGGCGCAAACATATCATTTCCCTGGTCATACACAACAACTGTCGTATCATTTGAAATACCTAATTTCCCCAATTTATTTGCAAATAACTCCCAGTCAGGTAAAGGGTGATTTCCGCCATGCTTCCCTGCTTTGCCGGATAGATCTCTATTTAAATCCATATAGACAGAACCAGGTAAGTGACCATGTAAATAAGCCTTTCGCCCAGCATCAGCATCCATTAAATTAAACCGCACATCTACAATCACAATATTATTTTGTGTTAAACGTTTCTTTAATCTTTCTACGCTAATGATGTTTTTCAAAATCTGACCCTCCCATATTCTTTTTTTCTAATCATACCATTCCCTGTTTATTTTAACAGAAAAAATTTTTCTAAAGTAATTATTAAAAAAACTCTTTATTCACAAAAATATTCTAATACGGATTTTATGTGGTATATGGTAAAATATACAAAGAGCCGTGAAAAAAATCGTAGTAAATTTCACGTTAATAATTAGATTATTCAACTAAAATTAATTCAGAAGGAGTCTTTTTAATGAAGGAACAACTAATCAAGCGGTTAGAAACTTATGCAAAAATAGATACACAATCGGATATGCATTCGTCCTCAACACCTTCCACTCCAGGCCAATGGGATTTAATTAAATTATTGGAAAATGAATTGAAGGACGTCGGACTGGAAGAGGTATCGCACGATGAAAATGGTTATTTAATGGCCACATTGCCAGCTAACACAGATAAAGACATTCCAACAATTGGCTTCTTAGCGCATGTAGACACAGCAACAGACTTTACTGGAAAAGGTGTCTCACCTAAAGTTATCGATTATGATGGCGGAGATATTGTATTGAATGAAGCTTTACAAGTAATTCTTTCTCCAAAAGAATTTCCTGAGCTTGCCGGTTATAAAGGCCATCAATTAATGGTTACCGATGGAACAACATTACTTGGTGCCGATGATAAAGCTGGCATTGCTGAAATTATGACTGCAATGGAGTATTTAATCAATCATCCGGAAGTCGAACATGGAAAAATTCGTGTTGCCTTTACACCAGATGAGGAGATTGGGCGTGGGCCACATAAATTTGATGTAGAACGTTTTGGCTGTGACTATGCTTACACGGTAGACGGCGGACCTTTAGGCGAATTGCAGTATGAAAGCTTTAATGCCGCAGCTGCCAGAGTGACTTTTTACGGAAACAGTGTTCATCCGGGAACAGCAAAAAATAAAATGGCGAACGCCGGTAAAATGGCAGCACAATTTATATGCAAATTCCCTGAAGAGGAATCTCCAGAACACACAGAGGGGTATGAAGGCTTCTATCATCTTATATCTGTAGAAGGTGATGTTGAAAAAACAAATGTTTACTACATCATTCGTGACCATGACCGGCAGAAATTTGAAGCTCGCAAGGATACACTTAAACAGTATGTAGAAGAAATGCAAAGTGTTTATGGTGAAAAAGCAATCCAATTAGAAATGAATGATCAATATTACAATATGCGTGAAAAAATTGAACCTGTAAAACATATCGTGGATATTGCTGAACATGCTATTAAAAACCTTGATATTAAGCCGATTATTCATCCAGTTCGTGGCGGCACAGATGGTTCTCAGATTTCATTTATGGGATTACCGACACCGAATTTATTTACTGGCGGGGAAAACTTTCATGGCAAATTTGAATATATTTCTATTGATAATATGGAAAAAGCAGCAAACGTTATCGTAGAAATCAGCCGTTTATTTGCAACAAAAAATGCATAACAAAGATGAAAAACGAAACTTATTCAGCGGGAGTTTTTCGGGCGATTCTCCGTGATAAATATTCTTACTGCATCAATGTAACAAAGGTTATCACCTAAAAGTTTGGTGATAACCTTTTTTCTAATTATTTCCTTTAAAATTATTTCTTCACTTTCCTTTCTTTTTCACTTCCATACATCATATAATATAAGATGAAATGGAAATCCTTTTCCCAATCTGATAATACAGTGTTTCTATATTTTAGAATGATAAGTATTCAGCTTCCCGTTCTCTTATTTATTTTTTTCTACCGTGCATATACGGATGAAAAAAGGACTTAGCTGCTATATGCATAAAACGAAACTTCACTCAGTGGGAGTTTTTCGACGCACAGCTCTTTACGGTGGGGTGAGTAATCGCAGTCCCAGCCCCAGGACGTCGCGAACTTAGTCTGCTTCCTTCATTCTCCCACTGCGTTAGCCTAAGTGATTCAGGGAGTTAGCTCACCTCATCTCCCGCCTAAATAAATTTATTTTCACGCTTTATTTTGAGGCGGGAGTTTTACGGACGCTTCTCCGTGATAAAGCTGAATATGACTATTTTCTATAAACAGCTCAATTTAAAAATGAATCTATCAAATCTTCGTATTTGAGGTGAATCAATTCTATTAAAAGCAAGGAGATATCATGATATGCAAGGAGTTAGTTGGGTCATCCTTTCAGCGATTTGCTTCATGCTGATTGGCTGCGAACCACAAGAGCCTTCCCAATCACAGGAGGATGTTCCAGCATCGGAACAAACAACACCTGAACAACAACATGGAGAGGAAGACAAGCAAGCAGATGGGCAACAGACGGAAGAAGCAGAAAAACAAGAAGAAACCGAAGTAGAGCCGCCCGATGCAGTGTTACAGAAATTTGATACTGATGAAGCTGTATTACAATTAAAGAATGCACTCAATGCCATCGGCTATGATCTGGAAGCAACAGAGGAGTTTGATGAAGAGCTTACTTGGGCTATAACAGACTTTCAAATACAATCAGAGGACTTATTAGCTTCAGGCTTCTACGATGAAGCAACTAGAGATGCCTTATTACTTTATTTTGAGGAAGGAGAATCAATGGAGCCTGGTGAAGGATTAGTCTTGCCTTCAGAAGAAGCAGAAAAAACTGAAGCTGGAACAGAAGTGGTCAGTAATCCATACGACGAATTAGCATTGGTAAATAAGAGCTTTGCACTTCCAGATGATTACATCCCGGAAGACTTAATTGTCCCGGATGTTCCTTTCCCATTCACGGAGGATTTACCTCAAAAGTATATGCGTGAGAATGCTGCACATGCTTTAGAGGAATTGTTTGAAGGCGCGGAAGAGGCTGGTTTGGAGATGTTCGCCCAATCCGGTTACCGTTCTTATGATCGTCAGGATGATATATTCGCAGCAAATGCTTCACAACATGGAGAGGACCATGCAAATACTTATAGTGCACGTCCTGGAGAAAGCGAACATCAAACTGGGCTGGCTATGGATGTCACCAGTGCAGAAGTAAACTTAGAGTTGGTAGAAGCATTTGGCGAAACAGAAGAAGGACAATGGCTTGCTGAAAACGCTCCGGAATATGGATTTATTATCCGGTTCCCTGAAGGAAAAGAAGATATTACCGAATATCAATACGAGCCCTGGCATCTTCGCTATGTCGGTGAAAAAACAGCTAAGTATATAACCGAACAAGGTATTACTTTAGAAGAGTATTATGAAGAACAAGTTGAATAGATCGATAAAGAAAACACCTTAGAAAGCTGCTTTCCAAGGTGTTTTCTTTATCCAATAATCTGAAAAGGTAAGCTGTAATCACATTATTTATTTTTAAAACATCAAAATTATCAATACAAAAAGAGATGGAATAAGCAACATTTCAATAATCAAAGGAATTCGCATCTTCTCCGTAATTTTATAAATCGCAATTAAGTGTGTTAAAGATAAAATAGAAAAAACAGCTACAAACAAATAAACAGAACCTATCACAATATTTGTAAATAAAACAAGGATAGTTAGTAAAAACAATACAAATACTTTAAGAACGCTGAATAAGATGTCTACCTTAAACCATGCAGGGATCTTTTTATTCCTCATCACGTCTTCCCCCATTTCATACAGATTCCATCGTATCATATCAGCAAAAAAGATTGTAGGAAATAACAATAACCATTCTCTCTAAAATCCCGTCAAAACATCCTTTTCTCTGCCATATGTTAAAATGGATATGGAAAATTCAATGTAGAAGGGTTGATCATATGAATAATAATGAGTCAATAAAACTAACCGCTTTATCTTCTAAAGGCGGATGCGGCTGTAAAATTGGACCGGCTGATTTACGCCAGGTACTACAGTCCCTCTCCCCTGCGACAGATAACCCAAATTTATTAGTAGGGTTGGATACCAGTGATGATGCAGGTGTCTATAAATTAAATGACGACACAGCCATTGTTCAAACACTCGACTTCTTCACTCCCATTGTAGATGACCCTTATTCTTTTGGACAAATTGCTGCTGCAAATGCTATCAGCGATGTCTACGCGATGGGTGGAAAGCCGATTACGGCATTGAATATTGTTGCTTTTCCAATTGCTGATTTAGATAAACAGATCCTTTCTCGTATATTAGAGGGCGCAGACAGTAAGCTAAAAGAAGCTGGGGTAGCCTTAGTTGGAGGTCATTCCATCGATGATAAAGAACCAAAATTCGGATTGGCCGTTACTGGAACCATTCACCCTGATAAAATTCGTACAAACAGCGGCGCAAAAGCCGGGGATGTGCTGATTTTAACCAAACCAATCGGTGTAGGAATTTTAACCACTTCGATTAAAAGAGGTTTATTAAACGAATCAGAAATAGACCGTGTAACAAACATCATGGCAATACTGAATAAAACCGCTGCGGAAACAATGGATAACTATGATGTACACGCATGTACCGATGTTACCGGATTTGGCTTGCTTGGACATGCTTCAGAAATGGCAAAAGGAAGCAATGTCGAAATCCGTATTTCGAATCAGCAAGTTCCTGTTTTACCAAGAGTAAAAGAGCTTGCTGAAAATGGCGCTGTCCCAGGTGGTACGAAGAATAACTTTAACTATTTAAAAGAAGATGTTACATTTACTGAATCACTAGATCAGATCGATCAGTGGATACTCTGTGATGCGGTAACTTCAGGAGGTTTATTAGCAGCTGTGAAAGAAGCAGACGCGGAAAAATTACTTGTAGAGCTCCAGAATAAAAATATCGAAGCTGCCGTCATTGGCCGCGTTATAGATGAAAACAATGGACATATCACTGTTGAAGAATAATTCATTTATATAGGAAGTGAAAGTATGTTTCAAGATATAGAGCTACTTGATTTATTAAAGAAACAAAAAGAAGATTCTATCTGCTTGGTGGATGTGCGTTCTCCACAAGAATTTGCTGAATTCCGTATTCCGGGCAGTATCAATATTCCCGTTTTTGATAATGATGAACGGGCTGAAGTAGGTACAATTTATAAACAAGTTGGTCCCGAAGCAGCCAAAGAAAAAGGGTTAGAGATTTTCTCTATCAAGCTGCCGGAATTTATTGCCGAATTTCAATCGCTGGAAAAAGAAAAGATGGTTTATTGCTGGCGCGGTGGTATGCGCAGCAAAACTGCTGCCACTGTTGTCGATTTAATGGGACAGCAGGTTTCCAGATTGAGTGGCGGCATTCGCTCTTACAGACAATGGATTGTAAATAAATTAGAACAGCAGCAGTTCTCTCCAAAAATGTATGTGTTGAATGGTTATACAGGAACTGGTAAAACCATTTTACTGCACAGGCTAAAACAGCAAGGCTATCCTGTACTTGATTTAGAAGCAATGGCAAATCACCGTGGATCGATATTCGGCCAAATCGGCCTGGAACCGAATAATCAAAAAACATTTGAATCGTTATTAGTTCAAGAAATGGAACGATATGATCAAATGCCATTTGTTCTGTTAGAAGGCGAAAGCAAGCGAATCGGTAAGGCAACGCTGCCTTTATTCTTACATGATACAAAAGAATCAAGTATGCAGCTATTTATCCATTTGCCTTTGGAGAAACGAATTGAGAATATACTGTGTGAATATAATCCAGAAGAACATCGGGCGCAAGTAATCGAAGCTTTCGGGCGAATTCAAAAGCATATTCACACACCTGTAGCGAAGCAAATCGGTGATGATTTAGAGCAGGGAAATTTCCAATCTGCTGTAGCGCTGTTACTGGAATATTATTATGATCCAAGGTATGAGCATACGCTCCATTACTATCCGGAAGACAAACAAATCCATATTTATGCTGATGATTTAGATGAAGCTTTGAGTTCTGTTCTCAGCTTCATCGAACAGGAAGAAAATATAAAGTGAAACTTCCTCCATCGGGGGTTTTTCGACGCATAACTCTTTACGATGGGACGAGTAATCGCAGCAACGGTTTTAATAGACCGAGTAATCGCAGGTCTCAATGTTGTCAGGTTAATACGACCGCTGCGACGGGTTATGGTGGGGTGAGTAATCGCAACCCCAGAAAAACACTACGCTTTCCGTGGGCTTGAGCTCAGCCTCCTCGAAAAAAGAAGTTCGCTTTTTTCTGCGGGGTCTTCCCTCCGCGCTTTCCCACAGGAGTCTCCGTGTTTTTCCTCCGCTAGATAGTTTTACTACTATCTGTATTAAATGTAAGAAAATACATTAACCTGACAACATTGGTAATCGCAGCCCCAGCCGCAGTCCCAGTCAGTTACACTGCGATAAATATCTAATGGTAAGCTATATAAGTTTATAAACTCTCCTCTGAGTAATCAAAGGGGAGTTTATCTATATTATTGAACAGTTCTTATAACATTAATTCGTGAATGAGCTCGCTGAAGCAGCTCCTTTTTCGTCAGCTTTCACACAATCGATGGCGACAACAAGCGCAATAAGGCTGGTTTCCATCTCTTCATTTACTACTTGCACCTTGTAACTGTCTCCCCAAGTGAACCACTCCTTGCTTACCTTCCCAATGATCTCGCCGTGCTGATATACCTGAAAATTCATGTCCCACCAGTTTCCACGTACTTCAATCCCTGCTGCGTCAATGGTATAACGTGCTTTAAAAAAGGAAAGTCCCTTCTTGATCGCTAACACTTCTTGGCCATTCACTTCTACAAAAAATTTAGGTAAAAAGCTGAGCGTTTTTTTCGTTATAATTGCAACCTCTTCTCCCTTTGCATCCTTTATAGAAAAAGTCTTGGGGATACGCATAAAACTGCCTTCTACATAATATACATCTTTTTCTTCTTGATTCTTTACTGTGAACTTTTCGTTTAAACTGAATACCTTTTGTTTTATATAAAGTTGTTTCATTCTTTGCCTCCATTGCTATGTATCTACATAGATACCATTATTATATTAAACATAAAGTGAAACTTCCTTCAGTGAGGGTTTTTCGACGCACAACTTTTTACGATGGAGCGAGTAATTGTAGTCCCAGTCTCAGCCAGTTACACTGCGATAAATATAGCGGCGAGTAACTACTATTAGGTAATACTACAGTTACCGCTACAAAGTTTCATTTTGATATATGACAAATGAATTCGAAGCCACGCTCTATCGTTCTCCTCTTAATCCTCCATTAGCAAAATGAATATATTAATTTTATTATACTTCCATCATTCTGCCAAAATTTATTTTATTCCATTTATTATGTTGAGAATGACTTTTACTCCTTTTCCTCCACTTAACTAACTAAATTCAATCTGTGCATAAAAATTCTACTTAATGAACAAATTAGAGGTAACCATAACAACGAGGTGTTCTGTGCTATGTCCTATCGTAAATTACGCAAAAAAATGAATGATAAAGAGCAAATTACAGATTCAGCGAACGATACACAAAAAAGCATTAGCACTTCGATTACTGAAAATTTGAATATAATCAAACAAAAAACAGGTAACAGCCCTGACATCATTATCAGGATGCTTCCTTTTGGCCATGATCCTAAAGTAAATACAGCAATTACTTATGTAGACGGATTAGTGGATAATCCAACGATTAATGAGTTTTTGGTACAGGCAATGGAGGAAAGCGCGCAGGAAGAATTTCAGGACAAAGATATTTTCACCGTTTTTTCTGAAAAAGTGGTTGCAGTCAGCAGTTTGGAAACAGTCAAAGATTGGGATACCTTATTCCAATCTCTGTTATCTGGTGACACGATTATTCTCATAGATGGAAAAGAAGAAGTACTGATTGCCAGTACCAAAGGCGGAGAAAGACGTTTCGTCGAGCAATCCGATTCGGAAATAACTTTACGGGGATCTAAAGAAGGATTTACGGAATCGATTAATATCAATACAGCGCTCGTGCGTCGAATTATTAAAAATCCAAATTTATGGATGGAATCCATGAATCTGGGCAAGCAGACAAAAACAGATATCACAATAATGTATCTAAATGGTATCGCTGATCCCGACATCGTTGAGGAGGTTCGGCAGCGTTTGGGGCGGGTGGATCTCGATAGCATTCTTGATTCCGGTTATATTGAACAAGTGATTGAAGACGAGAGTTCGGGGTTGTTTCCGACAATTATTCATACGGAAAGGCCCGATTCTGTAGCTGGAAACCTTTTGGAAGGAAGGATTGCGATTTTTGTCAGCGGAACGCCTCATGTGTTGATTGTTCCTGCGGTAATGATTCAATTTTTTCAAACACCGGAAGACTATTATGTTCGATTTCCAATTAGTACCTTAATTCGGATGCTGCGCGTTACCATGTATATGATTTCGCTGATTGGTCCTGCTTTTTACGTGGCGGTTACAACCTTTCACCAAGAAATGATTCCAACAGATTTGCTCATCATTATCGCTTCCCAGACAAATTCCGTCCCTTTTCCAGCGATTGTTGAAGCACTGATAATGGAAGTTACATTTGAAATTCTGCGGGAAGCTGGGCTAAGGATGCCAAACAAGATCAGTGCCACCATCTCCATTGTGGGGGCATTGGTCATTGGACAAGGAGTAATCCAGGCCGGTATCGTCTCACCAGCAATGGTAATTGTTGTTGCGATAACCGCGATTGCCAGTTTAGCAACTCCTACGTATGACATTGCTATTTCAGCTCGATTGCTGCGTTTTGCTTTTATGCTAAGTGCAGCAATTGCCGGATTTTATGGGATCATCCTTGGCTTAATCATGCTGATTGTTCATCTTGCCAGCTTACGTTCATTTGGGGTTCCCTATCTGTCACCCATTGCACCGTTGAATCCGAAAAGTTTGAAGGATACCATTATGCGTGGACCAATATGGTCGTTCAATGAAAGACCAAAATCTCTTCATCCCCAAAATTCAGTTCGTCAGGGCAAGAATCAAAGACCTTCACCACCAATAAAAAGAGGAATGATCAGGGCCGATACGAAAGAAGGAAATAAAAATGATTCGTAAATGGATAATCCTCTTTTTCATGACTGCCTCGCTTACTTTCCTTTCTGGATGCTGGAGCAGTATAGAGTTAAAAGAACTAGCAATTGTCTCTGCCTATGCTCTTGATAAAAAGGAAGACGGCACGTATGTTGGCACATTTCAACTAATTAATCCAATGAACGTGCCCGGGGCGCTTCAGGGAGGAGCATCCGGACAAAATCCGAGCATAGCCACGTATACAACAACAGGCAGCAATCCGTTAGAAGTAGCTGATCGTGCCTCCAAGGTAGTTTCCAGAGACCTCTATTTTGCACATACGAGTCTGTTGGTTGTCAGCGAAGAGCTTGCCAGAGAAGAAGGACTATCCTCTGTTTTAGATGCAATGGAACGAGGCCTTGAATTCCGGACAACGACAAAAGTGGTAATTACACGGGGAGGCAAGGCAAGCGATTTCGTTCAAGTTTTAACAGCTATCGATCAAGTCCCTGCTGAAAAAGCGATTAAATCATTAGAATTCACAGAAAAGCTGTATGGAGAAAATATTGCTACGAATCTTCAAAAATTTATTAATGCCGCTGTATCTCCGGGACAGGAACCATTGGTCAGCGGATTCACAGTACGCGGAGATATCGAAAAAGCAAAAACAATGGAGCAGCTTCAGTCTTCAGACGGATCGGCAACGCTTGAAGTAAATGGCATGGGTGTCTTTAAAGAAGGAAAATTGGTGAACTGGATTGATGGAGAAAAAAATGAAGGGACACTATGGATATTAGATCAAATCCGACAAGCACCTGTAAATATTGATTGGGAGGATCACAAAGATGCCATCTCCTATAAAGTGATCCGCCAGAAAACAAACGTATCACCGCAAATAAAGGACAACAAGCCGGCTATCTCTATCCATATCCGTGCAGAAGGGGACCTCCGCACGATCGAAGTGCCTGTCGATGTGGCTGACCCGCATGTACTGCTACAAATTGAAAAAGTATTGGAGCAAAAAATTAAGCAAGAAGTAGAAGCCGCCATTCAGGAAGCAAAGGAAACGAAAACCGATATTTTTGGTTTTGGAGAAAAGCTGCATCAATCTGAACCAAAAAAGTGGAAAGAACTTGAGCCAAAGTGGCAGGATGTATATTTTCCAGCATTGGATGTCGATGTGACAGTGGAAGCCTTTATTCGCCGTACAGGGATGCGAAACAGCCCATATCTTTTTGATCTTGAAATGAAAGGTGAATGAATCCTCTCCCATCATTGAATTTCATCCTGCACATTCCGATGTACAAATGCCTCTGATAGGCCGGGTGTTCTTATACCTCAGGATGTCTGATATATTAGCCTCTCTTGAGGTTGAAAGTACTCTCGTCTAATGACGGAAGAAAGGAGAGCATTCATTTATGGAAAAGGCAAAAATCAGTACAACACAATTGTTCATCCTTATGATTTTATTTCAGCTAAGTAATTCTTTGTTGATTCCTATCGCGATGGGAGCAAAACACGATAGCTGGATAGTAATTCTTGTCGCGATGGCCGTAAGTATTCTCTTATTTTTTATTTATCGGGCACTTTATCTGTATTACCCTACACTTTTACTGACGGATTATACAGAAAAGCTGATCGGCAAGATTTTGGGAAGAACGCTTGCGTTTCTTTATATTCTTTTCTTTTTATATTCCGCCGCAAGAGTATTACGGGAATTTGGTGTCATGTTACTGTCTTTTGCCTTTCCAGAAACACCGCTATTCATTGCGTGTGCCATGATGGCCCTAGTGGTGATTTACACTATATATAAAGGTATTGAGGTCATTGCCAGAACAGGAGAGCTGCTTTTTGTCATTATGTGTCTGCTTGGCATTTTTTTATTTATCCTCGTGGCTATATCAGGCTTGATTGATGTTTCGAAGTTAAGACCAGTCCTTGAGGATTCGCCAAAAGTATTAAAAACTGTATTTACAGAAACCCTCTATGTTCCCTTTGGAGAAATCATCGTATTTACAATGATTTTTCCCTACTTAAACCAAGCAAAAAAATTAGGTAAAACAGGAGTAGCAGCAATAATTATAACTGGTATCGCTCTCGCAATAACCACAATTTTGAATATTAGTGTTCTCGGTATACCTCTTATGGAACGTTCTCTATTCCCTTTATTAACAACCATCCAGTCAATTGAAGTCGGCGGGTTTTTACAACGTCTGGACGTTATTTTTATCCTCGCCCTGGTGATTGGCGGATTCTTTAAAGTTTCGGTGTATACTTACTGTGCAATCATCGGAACGGCGAGTTTGTTTAACATTAAAGAGCCTTCCAAGCTGGCCTATCCGATGGGATTGACGGTTTTATTTTTATCCCTGATTATTGCGAGCAATTACTCTGAACATATTCAAGAAGGGTTAAAGATATTTCCGCTCTATGCGCAGCTCCCTTTTCAAATTATTCTTCCCATCTGCCTACTTATCATCGCTTTTATCAAGAACAGAAAAACAGGATAGGACGGATGGTTGTTTACAAACTGATTGGAGCGTGTTAATAAAATGAAAATCCTTGGTATATGTTTATCCATGTTCATTATTTTAGCGAGCGTTTCCTTAGGGATCGATTTTTTAAATGGATATGAAGTACCCACTTTAACATCACTTAACCCTTTTTATGTGATGGAAATCCCAGAATTGGCAATCATGTATCTGCTTCTTCTCTTCTTATTTTTCGACCCTGTATTGTCCTTTTTGCAAGAAAAACGAAACCGAAAGAAATAAAGTAAAACTACATCCTGTCGGCCGTAACGAATTGGGACAATACTGGATGTCCTATCTCCCGCTTAGGAATTTTCATTTTCATCTATTTTTGAAGGGATAGTCTTATAGTCAGTTACACTGCTATAGAATCCATTTGCAAAAATTCTATAAATTCGTTACAATTTAATTGATAATAATTATCAATTAAATTGTATAGGGGTTTATTTCATGAGTCGAACAGAACTTGCAAAATTAATTCGTGAACGTCGTGCGATCAAAACAGGATATAATCAAAAAAAAGTAACCAAAGAAACAATCATGCAATTATTAGAGGAATCTATCTGGGCTCCTACCCATGGTATGAGACAGCCTTGGCGATTTCTATTTGTAGATAAAGATCATCTCCCCAGCTTTGCTAAACAAATCGCAAGTACATACCCTGAAGAAAGACAAGAAAATCGTGAAAATTATTTAAACGAGCCTAACGCCATCCTTGTGGTCATCATGGAAACTTCCGATATTCCCAAACAATGGGATGAAAATTTTGGCGCTGTGGCTACTATGATTCAAAACTTTTGGCTGTTGGCATGGGAAGAAAAACTGGGTATCGTTTGGAAAACAAATCCACATATCTATGATCAAAAAGTCAAAGAAATTCTCCATGTGAAAGATAACGAAAAAATCGTTGGTTTTATTCATATGGGTTATTTTGATGAAATCCCTGAAGAGAAAGAACGAATTCCAGTAGCAGATAAATTTGAGGTATTTGAAAGTTAGTAATATCAGATAATTTTATTTTTTATTATAATTCTATTGACAATTGCCTGTTCTTTCGTTTAATATAGTTTTTAATCAATTAAATGATGTGGCGTTGATGAAGAGTAGTAATTACAAACACTCTAAAGAGAGCTGATGGTTGGTGTAAATCAGTGAGTAAATTTGTTAATGAATGGACTTCGGAGCTCCAAACCGAAACTTATATGGAGTAGGCTTTGGCGGAATTGTTTCTCGTTATGGAAACTTAGAAGATAGTCATCTTCTTTTAGAGTGAGCTGTTCGTCAGCTAATAAAGGTGGTACCACGGTCCCTCGTCCTTTTATATAAGGATGGGGGATCTTTTTGATTTTGAAAGAAATAAATACGATAAGCGATGATGAAGAGTAGTAAATAAATCTTAACGCATAACAGAGAGCTGATAATTTGGTGGAATATCGGTATGCAGGGTTTATTGAATGGACTTCAGAGTGTTTTTCCGAAAAAGTGCTTATTTAAGCCTGAGTAGGAAAAAACGTATTTCCGACGTTATACGGATAGGGTATCGGATCTTTCCTGTACCTGATAAAGATAGAAAGTTGATCTTTCTAACAGAGGTGGCACCGCGGCCCTATCGTCCTCTATAAGCACATAACTGTGTTTATAGAGGACTTTTTTTATTACGCAAATATCAATAACAGAATCTTCAAATATAAAGGAGAGATCATTATGACAGCATCTGTCACACATCAAACTTTTCCAATAAACGGACTAATCCCGATTCAAGTTTTTCAAAGTTTGCCAAAAGCAAAAAAATATCTGTTAGAAAGCAGCTTTCCACATGAAGAAAAAGGACGCTACTCTTTTATTGGCCTTCATCCCTATCAAGAAATTATTGGACGTGAAAAAGAAACAATGCTTATTAGTGCTTCTCATGTAGAACCACTTGTCGTTCATCAGCATGCATTGCAATTCTTACAGGAAACGATGCCAAAGCTTGAGCTATCGCTTCCTCTCCCTTTTTATGGTGGAGCAGTTGGCTATATTGGTTATGATACGATTCAAGCTTTTGAAAATGTTGGCTCAGCGCCATTAGATGACCGGAATATGCCGGATATCCACTTGATGCTTTTTGAAGATACGATTATTTTCGATCATGAAGAGAATACACTGCATCTGGTTGCTATTGACCGAAACGGCGGTGCAGAAGAAGACCGCGAGCAACGTATTCAAAAACTGAAACAGTATGTAGAACTAGCAAAGAATACGGAACTTCCAACTCCGCAAAGATACGCTTTTCTGCCGGAAATGGATCAAAAGAAATTCGAAGCGAACGTTCAAACTGCTAAAGATCATTTGCAAAAAGGAGAAATTTTTCAAGTTGTTTTATCCCAGCGTTTTTCCAGAGAGGTTGAAAATGAGCGAGATTTTGGACTTTCTTTCTATGAGCAATTACGAAGACATAACGCCTCCCCTTACATGTTCTATATCGACTTTCTAGACTATACCGTACTCGGTGCTTCCCCGGAAAGTTTGATAGAAACAAATGGGAACCGAGTTGTTACCAATCCTATTGCCGGGACGCGCAAACGCGGACAAAATGAACTGGAAGATCAAGCACTTGCCGAAGAATTGCTTGCAGATGAAAAAGAACGAGCAGAACACCGGATGCTTGTTGATTTAAGCAGAAATGATCTGGGCCGTGTCTGTGAGGTAGGCAGTATAGAAATTCCGGTCTATATGACCATTGAGCGTTATCAGCATGTCATGCATATCGTTTCGGAAGTAACCGGAAAGTTACACTCCGATTATTCAGGAATTGATGCACTTATCTCTTGTCTACCAGCTGGAACAGTGTCAGGAGCACCAAAAATCCGGGCGATGCAAATTATTAATGAACTGGAAACAGTAAAACGCGGCCCTTACGGAGGCGGGATAGGTTTTATCAACTTTGAACATGATGTGCATATTGCTCTTGCTATCCGCTCCATTATTATTAAGAACTACAAAGCCTATTTTCAATCTGGAGCCGGTATTGTATATGATTCCGATCCATTCAACGAATATATGGAAACCATTAATAAAGGAAGATCTTTTATGGAGGTGCCTGAATTTGATTCTATTAATTGATAACTATGATTCATTCACATACAACCTGTATCAATATGTTTCTGAATGTGGCGTGAAGGTGGAAGTAATACGCAATGATGAAGTTACTCCGGAAACCATTCAAACATTAGAACCTGAAGCCATTATTATTTCCCCCGGACCTGGGTCACCAAAAGACGCAGGAAATTGCATCCAAATCGTGCAAGCTTTTTATAAACAGCTGCCGATATTAGGAATTTGCTTAGGTCATCAAGTAATAATGGAGGCTCTGGGAGGAAGAGTTATTCAATCTTCTACTATTAAGCACGGAAAAACATCGTTAATTCAGCATGATCGTACCGGCTTATTTGAAGGACTAAACGACCTCGTTGAAGTCATGCGCTATCACTCTCTTGCTGCTGAACAAATCTCTGTACCATCTGAATTACGTATCACAGCAACAGCAATCGATGATGATGAAATTATGGGAGTGGCGCACCAAGCTTTTCCCGTTTATGGGCTGCAATTCCATCCTGAATCAATTGGAACACTGGATGGAAAACGAATTATCTCTCATTTTGTTGAGATGCTAGCGAAGCAAAAGGAGGAAGTAACACAATGAAACCACATTTTAATCAATTACTTGAAGGAAATAACTTGTCATTTGAAGAAACAAAGGCATTATTTAACGCCTGCTTTCAAGAAGATGTTTCCGATACGGAGCTGTCTGCTATATTAGTTGCTTTAAAATTGAAGCAACCGACAGCAGAAGAGTTAGCTGGCTTAGCAGAAGTGATTCATACTAACTCCCCTTTCCAGTTTGAACTGGATATTCCGGCAATGGATAACTGTGGAACTGGTGGAGACAGATCAAACAGCTTTAATATCAGCACTTGTGCAGCTTTTGTCTTAGCCGGTGCCGGTGTTACAGTTGCCAAGCATGGAAACCGCCGTGTTTCCAGTCAAACGGGCAGTGCAGATGTATTAGAAGAACTGGGAGTTTCCCTTAATTTGACGAAACCGCAAATGAAATATATGCTTCAGGAAAATCAAATTGCCTTTTTATTCGCACAGCATGTTCACCCTACCTTGAAGCAAATTGCAGGCGTACGTCAACAACTTCGGACACCGACCATTTTCAACTTAGTAGGCCCTTTGACAAATCCAGTTGCTTTACATTCACAGCTAGTTGGTGTGTACTCCAATAAGGCATTGCCAATCGTAGCAAAATCTCTACAAACACTCGGTCGAAAACGCGCTCTTGTTATTCACGGTGCAGGAGGAATGGATGAGGCCTCTCTGCAAGGTGAAAACAAATATATTTTGCTGGAAGAAAATGAATTAAAAGAAGGAACTATTCATCCAGAAGAGGTAGGATTATCCGTATATACCAATAAGGAAATTGAAGGCGGCAATGCGGTACAAAATGCAGAAATCCTGCGTTCTGTATTAAACGGTGAGCCTGGAGCTTATCTGGATACTGTCCTTTTTAATGTCGCAATTGCTTTATTCGCCATCGGGCATGTACATTCCATAAAAGATGGTGTGGAAGTCGCTCGAAGCAGTGTATTCTCCGGAAAAGCCAAAGCAAGGTTAGATATGTTAGTTCAATATAGCCAAGAAGCAGAACATGAGGTGGTATAAATGACTTTTTTAGAAAAAATTATTGATAAGAAAAAACAAGAAGTAACTGAACGTAAATTACAAACATTTGGAAAACATACTCGAAAAAATCCAATTTACTCGCTCCATAAAAGTGTTCATGCGGCTGATCATATATCTATTATCGCAGAAATCAAACGGGCTTCTCCTTCTAAAGGTGCGATTCAAATGAATGTGGATATTCTTGAGCAAGCAAAGCAATATGAACAATCGGGTGCAGCTGCAATTTCTGTTTTAACCGATGAAAGCTTTTTTCACGGTTCATTGAATGATCTCAAGGCAGTCAGTGAAGCTGTATCCATTCCAGTCCTGTGTAAAGATTTTACGATTGATGAAATTCAAATTGATGATGCAAAAAATGCTGGTGCATCCATTATTTTATTAATCCTCGCCGCACTTCCGCTTGAACGGTTCCAACGTCTTTATAATTATGCAACCGAGCAAGGGCTTGAGGTACTCTGTGAAGTGCATAATGCGGATGAATTAAAAGATGCTCTAACCGTTAGCCCCAAAATCATCGGGATCAATAATCGAAATTTAAAGACCTTTGAAGTCGATTTGCAGACAACGACGGAGCTTGTTCAGCAAATCGATGAAAATGGCCTTACGATCATCAGTGAGAGTGGAATGCGGACAAAAGAAGATGCAGAGCTAGCAAGAAATGCCGGTGCTAATACCATACTGGTTGGCGAAACATTGATGCGTTCGGAAAATGTGGAAAAAGATATGCAGGCACTACTACAAGTACCTTTGTCTTCCTCCGCGAAAGGAGCTTTCTGAAATGCTCATTAAAATCTGCGGGATCACTTCTTCTGAAATAGCAGAAACTGCTGTCCAGGCCGGCGCAGACTTTTTAGGGTTTGTGTTTGCTAAAAGTAAAAGAGAAATTTCAGCAGATCAAGCCCGAAAAATTATTGCAGCCCTGCCCGAGCATGTAAAAAGTGTTGGCGTCTTTGTAAATAAAGATGTCCAGGAAATAGAAAAAATCGCCCGGATAACCGGTCTTGATTTGATCCAGCTGCACGGAGAAGAATCTGCCGAAACAGTCAGCAGCCTTACATTACCAGTCATTAAATCCCTTCCAGGTACAGAGGAAGGAATAAAAAAAGCAGCGCAATATGATGCTGCTTCTTACCTGTTAATGGACAGTCCTCCCCTTCCCCATGCACATGGAGGAAACGGAATTTCATTTAACTGGTCCATGTTAAAAGGTCATACGTTCTTCAATCAGCTGATTTTAGCTGGAGGACTCACACCGGAAAATGTTGCAGAAGCTATTCAGCTAGTAAACCCTAGCGGTGTGGATGTTTCCAGTGGTGTTGAAACAGATGGAAAAAAAGACCCGGATAAAATAAAAGCATTTATCCAAGCAGCAAAAAGAACTATTGAAAGGAATTGATAACATGCAATCATATACATTTCCAGATGTCTCCGGAAAATACGGTAAATTCGGCGGCAGATATGTACCTGAATTACTTATGCCGGCTGTCTTAGAGCTTGAAGAAGCTTATGAAGCAGCAAAAAAAGATTCTTCTTTTCAAAAGGAATTAAATAATTATCTGACAGAATACATTGGTAGAACAACTCCCTTGTATGAAGCAGAACAATTAAGCAAGCATCTAGGCGGACCTAAAATCTACTTAAAACGAGAAGACCTTAACCACACTGGTGCACATAAAATTAATAATACCATCGGGCAAGCGCTCTTAACTTTACGGATGGGTAAAAAGAAAGTCGTTGCTGAGACAGGCGCTGGACAGCACGGCGTAGCTACAGCAACTGTTTGTTCTCTGCTTGGCCTGGATTGCATCATTTTTATGGGAGCGGAAGACGTCAAGAGGCAGAAGCTCAATGTCTTTCGCATGGAGCTTTTAGGTGCAAAAGTGGTCAGCGTTTCTCAAGGCAGCGCTACTTTAAAGGATGCAGTGAACGAAGCCTTGCGCTATTGGGTAAATAATGTCCATGATACCCATTATATTATCGGTTCAGTTGTCGGGCCGCATCCTTTCCCGCGTATTGTCCGGGACTTCCAATCCGTGATTGGCTCAGAAACCAAACAGCAAAGCCTTGAAAAACAAGGAAAGCTTCCAGATGCAATCGTAGCCTGCGTAGGCGGCGGCAGCAATGCGATGGGAATGTTCTATCCGTTTGTAGAAGATAGAGAAGTTAATTTATTTGGTGTCGAAGCAGCAGGTAAAGGCGTCGATACGAATGAACATGCTGCTACTTTAACCGGTGGATCTCCCGGCATGTTACACGGTACATTTACTTATTTATTACAGGATGAAGCCGGACAAATTCAGGAAGCAGCCTCTATTTCTGCTGGTTTAGATTATCCTGGCATTGGACCTGAACATAGTCATTTACATGA
Organism: Oceanobacillus jeddahensis; assembly: GCF_000750635.1. Taxonomy (GTDB): domain Bacteria; phylum Bacillota; class Bacilli; order Bacillales; family Amphibacillaceae; genus Oceanobacillus; species Oceanobacillus jeddahense. The sequence goes on along the minus strand of NZ_CCDM010000005.1, from coordinate 279,848 downwards.
TACCGGCCGGGTTAGTTACCCTTCCATTACAGACGAAGAAGCTTTAGAAGCTTTTCAATTACTTGCCAAATTAGAAGGTATTATTCCTGCTTTGGAAAGCGCGCATGCTGTTGCTTATGCTTGCAAACTTGCAAAAGGAATGTCTACTGAAGAGTCAATGGTTATCTGCCTATCTGGACGTGGAGATAAAGATGTGGAACAGGTCAAAGCAAAACTGGAGGAGGATTCCAATGGGAAAGCATAAACTGGAAAATAAACTAAATCAGATAAAAGCAACTGGAAAGCCTCTATTCGTTCCTTATATGATGGCAGGTGACGGAGGAATCAACCAAATCAATGAACGTATCCATTTTCTAGAAGAATGCGGTGCATCTGCTATTGAATTAGGAATCCCTTTTTCCGATCCAGTAGCTGATGGTCCTGTTATTCAGGATGCCGGCTTACGAGCGTTACGAGAAGGAACAACACTAAAGCTGGTTTTGGATGAGGTCAGAAAACAAAAAGAAACACGGAACATCCCGATTATTTTGATGACCTATATTAATCCGATTTGGAACTATGGCTACGAACAGTTCGCAAAAGACTGCGATACTGCAGGAGTGGATGGGATCATTATTCCAGATATTCCAATGGAAGAGGAAAAAGAAATTGCAGCTGCCCTTTCTGATAATTCGATCTCCTTCATCCGTTTAGCAGCGATGACAAGTCCAGATGAGCGTTTAAAAAGAATTGCCCAAATTTCAGAAGGATTTCTGTACGCTGTTTCTGTTAACGGTACAACTGGAGAACGTCAACAACATGATAAAAATACGCTAAATTACTTAAAAAGGTTAACCGCATTAAGCAATGTTCCAGTTTTAGCAGGATTTGGCATTTCTAATCCAGATCAGGCAAAATCGTTGGCTTCTTATTGTGATGGTGTGATTGTCGGCAGTAAGATTGTCCACTTGTTTACAGAGGAAAAGCAATCTGAAATTAAGGAATTGATTAGCGAGACGATTCAATAAAGAAAAATTTTCCTAACGTGTCACAAAGGCTAAGTTTGCAACGCCTTTGTGACACATATCCTTTAAGTCCAAACAAATTGGGCATTTATTAGCTGCTAATCCGCAATAAATGTATGTTTGCATTGATATAAGTGACGAGACAACCACTTTGTTATCGCATAAACTATATTAGAATCTAGACAACGTTGTCATTGATTCAAACCATCACAACAACCCATGCCTTGAAGGAGCTGTTCGCCACACGCAGCTCCTGTTTTTTTTGCTTTTAGTGCTTTTGGGGGATAGTGAGTTATTTAAAATTTATTTTACGGAAGAGGTGCGAAAAACTTCAGAATGAATTTCCACTTTTATAACATAAAGTGAAACTTCCCAGCCATCATTTTTTGAATTTAATCAACTTTCTCATATTAAAAAGTAACTTCATTTTCATAAAAACAGGAGTTGATTGTTCTTTCGATAACTCCCTTGATTAAGAATAGCAGGTGAAGTGTAAAATACCGCTGCGGCGGATCGTTTTGCTTTCCGACGTACAACGGTTTTGATGGGGTGTGTAATCGCAAAAGCTCTTCGATGGGGCGAGTAATCACAGCCCCAACCCCAGGACGTTGCGACTTTAGTCTGCCTCGGGGCACGCTCTTCAGCTAACTTTTGCCAAGAAGATCGCTTGGCAAAAGTGGATCTTCAGATGGTGCTGATCCCTCAGGAGTCAAAACGGTCCGCCTCCGCTGGTTAGGTGCTCTATATGTGAAATAGTTGAACAAATAAAAGGTAGATCAGGCAGAACATATTTTTTATGCTGCATGGTAAAAGTTCCACTAAGATTACGTTCTGTGCATGAAAGTTATTCTTGATGTTAACTATCCACGCTGTTTTGATTCGAACTGGTAAACCAGCTATTTAAAATAACGGAATAATCGTGTCATCAAGCGATAGTTATACTATTTCGTCCACCCCAACAGAATGTTATTTCTTTCATTCTTTGTAGAATCCTAATTAAGCGGAGGCCAACCACGTAGACTCCTATGGGAACAGGGCGAGCTGAAGATCCACTTGAAAAGCGGTCTTCTTTTCAAGTTAGCTGAAGCCGTCCCCATGGAAAGCGGAGTGGTTGGCTGGAGCGGAGCTATGCACTATCATTCGTTCAAAAAAAAGCTGATTTGACTAAAAGCAAGCACAATAAAGAAGAACTTGATAATCCTGAAATAGCAAAATATATATGCTTATTCTTAAGTGAGGAAGGTGGAGAAATTTATTGAAGCATATTCCTTGTTTATTAATATCGATTCGTGTAATATCTTAAAAGGCTAACCAGTCAGTTTTAATAAATCAACTTTCCACTTTTAAAATGCAGGATATAAATGGAAGATTGATTACTACATTGAGGTACTCCGATTAGACAGTTTATTTTACTGAATACAATCAGTAAATGAAAAGCTGTCTATTATGTGTGTGCCAAAATCAAGCTGCAAGAATCAGATGGATAGCAGGATACACCACCATGATCGAATTTGTACATGATGGTAACTGTAAAACTGTGTTTATAGCTTATATCCAATAAAAATACACATCTTTTCCTTAAGCTTCACATACATTAAGAAATTGACCGGTCATTTTTAAATAAATATAAGAAGGTGAACTACATGCTAAAGAAACTTTTTAAAAGCAAGCGCAAAGCACAGCAAGATGTTTATATGCAAAATGAAGAGCATTTACTACGTGAACGTCTGGCTGTTCAATACGAAACAATCCGTGCCGGCATCAGATAATAATTGCAAAACCGCCTCAGCTCCTTTAATTATGGAGCTGAGGCGGTTTATACATAGTACATATTTTTCTTATTAATCAATTAGTCGATATATTTTGATTTTTTCACAAACTTACAGAGCTTAGCAAGATAATAACCAATTAACATTCCTGCAAAGTTTAGGATAATGTCATCGATATCTACTGACCTCGTTGCAAATCCTATATAGTGAAGCAAAAGCTGCCCCAATTCAATAATGATAGGAACCAAAATCGCTGCGGCTGTTGTCGTGTTTAAAGAAATACGATTAAAATACAGATAAATCCCCATTGGCATAGTAAGCAAAACATTCCCTAACAAATTAGACGCAATAATTTTAATTGAAAGATCCCCTGCAAAAATTTCAGTCACATATCCTGCTATCGTATGAAAAGGTATTACATTGATCGTTATGTATTCGAATGTTACTGGCATAGAAAACCAGACAATGTAGATTAAAATAAAGAGATAACATATAAACACCATATGAATAATCTCTGTAAACAGATAATTAAACCGTTTCCTGATCAGTTTATATGCTGTGTAGATGATCAAGATCGGTATAATCATAAAACTGAGCTGTACAATATCTAAAAGCAAATAAATCACCACTTTTCCTTCCTGATAAAACAAAACTTCACTCTGTGGGAGTTTTCGACACACAACTCTTTACAATGGAACGAGTAACCGCAACCCCAGGACATCGCGAACTTAGTCTGCCGTTCTTCTCTCACTGAGTTAGCCTAAGTGATTCAGGGAGTTAGCTCACCTGATCTCCCGCCTACATAAATTTATTCTTACGCTTTATTTGGAGACGAGAGTTTTACGGAAAGTTCTCCGCGATAAAAAGCGGAATAAAGGAAGCCTCTATTCCGCTTTTATTTTTACTCATTCTTAAATTCTAACTGATACAAATCAAAATGCTGGTACTGGTTCATAGAATCTTCTGCTTGAATAATTCCCTCGTAAACATTCTCCCCTGTTTCCAGATTAAACGCGCTAATTGAAATATCCGTTACAGCCATTGTTGAAAATGCAGGAAACACAATATAAAAATTACCGTTATGAACGTTTGTTAATGGGTATAGGTCCTCTTGCCCTACTTCTAAATCACCATTCAACACATTTTCGTCAAAAACAGCTCCCTGCTCCTCTAAATTCTTATCAAATTTTGTTAAAGTATAATTTGATCCCTGCAGTACACCTGAATAAACCGCATTATCATAAATTTGAAGGTAATCACTTGCATACACGTTTTCTTCTAATAGATTGATTGATTTGAAACGATCTTCATCTACATTATATAGACGCAATTCATACTTGACCGGATAGTCTCCTTGATAGCCTCCATCTTGCGTTACCTGATATTCATCATAAGTATAGAGATAGTTCATCTCCCCATCGATCAAACCACTGTCCCTAAAGTTTAAAGTAGCAAATACATCCTCTTTTTGTTCATTATCTTTGTCTGGAAACTTGATATCTTCTAAGCTTTGATTATTTAGATCAATGACAAGAATCGCGCTTTCATCCTCGTAAATATCTGTACGCTCATTAAATTGTCCTTCTATAAATAAATGGACATACAATTTATCATCATGAACATCTGTTGAGTCCACTCCATATACTTGAAGGTTTTCTTCGATAGGTATATCGAATCCGGTTTCTTCTTTTGTTTCCTTATCAAGTACTTCTACTTGAAGTGTATTCTGTTCATCGAAATCCCATCCTAAATCATCTTCATCTACATAGATTAGCTGATTATCTGTTTCTGTAAAATTCTCTGCCCAATAGTATTTTCCACGCATAAAGTCTTTATACTCATTTACATATTCCTCCATTTGCTGGTCTTGATAGTTCCAGCCATAAAGGGTTCCTCTCGGATTTTCTATCCTCTTTGATTCATCGATTGATAACCGAAAAGGATCTGGCATCATAGTGTAACGCGAAGCCATATTTGGATTGTTTTGCCCGTCTCCAAATATTAAAACATCTTCTACAACCTCTTCGTCCCCTGATACTGTTTTCCAGTTAAAATCAATCTCTTTATTATCCATGACATAAAATCCAATGATGATAACCGAGATGAAAATTAATGCAACATATATGACAGTATAACGTTTGAAATGATTCATCTCTATCACACCCTTATCTTTCTATTTAACAAATGATTACTGAAGAAAATCGAAATAATGGAAACGATAATTGCTATTGCAAATTGCATCCATAAAAGTTCGTTTTCATAAAAGTAGCCCTCCAAGATTACCTGTAAAATATATGGAGAAAATACAAGAATCAGTGCTCCAATTCCATAAAAGGCAGCCATAATTATTCCTCGGAAACGGTAGCTTCGTTCAATTAAAATCATGGTAAACAATAAAATCACGAAAGATATTCCAAAACTATAATTAATAATAAAATCAATAAAATGCTCCGGAAGCAGAAGTTTCAAATAATAAAAGCTTCTGATCATCCCCTGAGCGGTTAAATCCTGCCGGTAATCAACCGGGATTATCATTTTCAAAATGAGCTGTAATACAGGCAGAATAGCTATTTGGTAAGCAATCAGCCCAAACACAAAAATCAGAATCGCCGCTCCTTTGGAAAAGAATAACTGAATACGTTTTACCGGCAGCATCAGCAAACGGTAAATAAACGTGTTTTTTCCAAGCCAATCCCGATACCAGATAAATAAAATATAGATAAATATAGTTACTGCAGCGATAACAATAGGCATGGTAAACATAAAGCCCGGCAATATATTCACCATCGAAACCAAGCCATTATCATAAAGGAATTGCTCTTTGGACATTCCGTATTTAACAACACTTTCTGTAATATCAGATTTCATCACAAAAGCATGAAATACCACGCTGGCAGCCTGTATCAAAAATACAACTGCAAGCAGCGTAATATAAATCGGTAAAAACCGTCTGAATTCAAAGTTTACTAGCTTTCCAAAAAGCTTCATCCCTGATATACCTCCCTCATCACATCAATAACAGATTTCCCTTCAGTCTCTCTTAGCTGCTCTGTCATAAATTCTTTTTTCACCACACCGTCAGCCAGTAAAACAGCCTTATCAATTAAATGTTCAATATCACTGATCTCATGTGTTGTGATGATAACACCACGATCTTCGACTAGATGGCTGGTAAACACATCTGCAATCTGTTCTCTACTGAAGATATCGATGCCGGAGAAAGGTTCATCCATTAATATATAATCTGCATCCATCGCCAACCCCATTAATAAATTCACTTTTGCTGTATTGCCTTTAGATAATTGGGAAATACGTTCATCTTCTTTCAGCTTAAAGAACTCTAAAATTTCTTTTGCCCGCTCCCCATTCCAGTTTTGATAGAAATCTTTCATAAATTGAAAAGCGTCCTTGATCCGCATTTTAGGCAAAAGGGTCATTGTATCTGGAATATATGTTATTTTCTCCATTACTTGTGGAGACAGCTTTTCATCATCAATTGTAATTTCTCCTTTTTGATAAGGAGTCAGCCCCATAATAGATTGAAGGATGGTTGTTTTCCCTGCACCATTAATTCCGATTAAACAGGTAATCTGACCTTTGTCTGCTTCAAAAGTAATTCCGTTTAAAACCTTTTTTCTCCCATACTTTTTCTCTACACCTGTCAATTTAATCATGCTTTTCTTTATCCTCCTTGCCCAGCTCGTTTAATTTTATTTGCACAAGTTCAAAAACTTGTTCCTTTGGGATTTGCAAAGAGGTGATACGATCTACAAATTGATCAATTGCTTCCGTAATTAAACTTTCACGTATTTCTTTAATTCGATCCATTTCTTTTGTAATAATACTTGGTTTATTTCCATCCGTATAAATCAAGCCTTCCTCCTCCATTTCTTTATAAGCTCGCTGTACGGTATTCGGATTAATTTTCAATTGCTGTGCTAACTCTCTGCGTGAAGGAATTTCCTGACCAGACTTTATTTCTCCAATTGCAATCTGTTCTTTAAAATACCTGATCACCTGAATATACACAGCTTCACGCTTATCAAATCGGATAGCCATCCAATTTCTCACCTCATTCTTATTGTACATAAGTGTTTACTGTATTAATACATTAGTACATCTTGTAAGTGTATTATATGCATAATACAGAAGAAAAACAATAGATTTTTTATTAAATTTCAGTTTTTTCGTCTGCTAAAGATTATTTTTTTATTTTTATACATGCGAATACCAGTGAAAATATATATTTCTCCGAACAATTAGGGCATTCCTGCGGTGTTTTTCAATAAATTACAGTTACTCTCTAGTAGAAATCGAAAAATCTCAATAATTCTACTCTTTATATAAAAGAAAGCTCTTTCCCATCTAAATATGATAGAATAACTAACTGTACGATATTTACAGGAAGGAAGACAGTCAGATGAAATTAACTACTTGGAATGTCAATGGAATCAGAGCCTGTGTTCGAAAAGGGTTCTTAGATTTCTTTCATGAAATAGATGCCGATTTTTTCTGTTTACAAGAAACAAAACTGCAGGCAGGGCAAATTGAATTGGATTTGGAAGGGTATTATCAATATTGGAATTACGCAGAAAGGAAAGGCTATTCAGGAACAGCAATCTTTACAAAGCATGAGCCGCTCCATGTTTCTTACGGTTTTCAAGAGGGGGAAACCGAACCGGAAGGAAGAATAATCACATTAGAATATCCGGCATTTTACCTCGTCAATGTCTATACACCTAACTCAAAACGAGATTTAACCCGCCTGGAAGAACGGTTGGAATGGGAAGATAAAATGTTTCATTATTTGCAGGAACTGGATGCGAAAAAGCCGGTGATTTATTGCGGAGATTTAAATGTAGCTCATCAGGAAATCGATTTAAAAAATGATAAAACAAATCACGGGAACTCTGGATTCACTCAAGAAGAACGGGAGAAAATGACACGGATCTTAACTAATGGTTTCACAGACACATTACGCTTTTTCTATCCTGAACGCGATGATATTTTCACCTGGTGGTCTTACATGAAAACCATCCGCGAAAGAAATATCGGCTGGCGTATTGATTATGTAATTATTTCCACGTCTTTAGAAAAATATCTGGAAAACATGGAGGTTCATCGGGATACACTTGGTAGCGACCATTGTCCAGTAAGCCTGGAAATAAATTTAAACATGGACTAAATGACATTCATTATTTAATCAAACAATCGGAAAAATGAAATGTCGAACATCTGAAATAACTCAGGCATTAGGAAGAGCCCAATAATCAAACCTAATAAAAAAACAGTAATAATGCGCAACTTTTTTCTCAATTTTGCTCTGCCTCCCTTTCGTGAAAACAGAAAAGAAAGTGCTCAAACGGCACTTCTTTTCTTTTTTTATTAAAAGAAGGTGTCCTTCCCCATTTTATTTAGTCAGGATGGAACATTCACCTCTATATTTACTTTTTCTGCAAATAATCTATCATGCCAAGTGCGCTTAATTGCAAGTCTATATGAATCATCTGATAAACCTCATGGTCATCGGCTATTCCCTGCTCCCGAAGCTCCGCTTGCACATATTTTAACAGACTTTCTGCAATCTCATCATAGCTTTGTCCTTTTGCAAACGCAGTCTCTGCTTTTTTCACAAAAATATCCAGCCATGCCCCTGCCCAATCCAGCGCTTCTTCTACTAAATCTGTTTCCCCAAAATGCCCGAAATAGATATAATCTAATTGTTTCTCACGGAATCGTTGCAAAGAATGTCTCATCGCATCTGGATCAAAGTGGTTAGGAGAAGTAGAAGGCAAAAAGAAGTTCACTCCATGTGGAAACAATTGTTCATATTGAATTCCAGCTGTATCTCCTGTAAACATCCCGTTACTTAGTCGATCATAAATGCCTAAATGGTGTCTGGCATGCCCCGGAGTATCCCAAAACTCTAATACCCGCTCTTCTCCAATTTGTAATATATCGCCTTCTGTTTTTTCCACAATTCTTTCTTCCGCGGCTGGTACGATCGGATCATATAATTCGGAAAAACGCTCTCCATAAATAGCCCGGGCTCCTGCCGCCAATTTCTTCGGATCAACAAGATGTCTTTTTCCTTTTGGATGAACATATAAAATAGCGTTGGGACACAGCTCTAATAAACGCCCTGCTCCACCAGCATGGTCTAAATGAACATGTGTTACAATAATATGTTTCACATCTGCAAATGTATATCCTAATTCCTCTAAACCTTTCTTAATATAAGGTACTGCGGGACTAGGCCCTGTTTCAACAATGGTAAGTTCATCTTCTTCAATGATATAAGAACCGGTTCTGCCACTTACACCAAAATCAAATCCATCAATAAGCGAAATACTATGATGGAGTTTCATCGGCTTTCTGGAATGCAGCTTCATATTAATCCCTCATTTCACAAAATATTTCTAACATAGCTTATCTTATCTTAACATTTTTTATAAAGTGAATCTTCCTTCAGTGGAGGTTTTTCGATGGGGCGAGTAATCGCAGTCCCAGTCCCCGCCCTATCCAGTTACACTGCGATAAAACTCTCCGCATGATTTTTTATTAGGAAACCTATTTTTATTTCAGCTTACCTGATCAAAGAAAAATAGGAAATTGGAATGATTTTCTTTGCTTGAAATACAACAATAGGGTACATTAGATGGAGAATAAAGAATATCTAAAGAGAACTTGACATTCTTTAAAGGGAGCCTTGAAAGCGTGTATTGCTTTCTTAGAATCCTTTATACTCTTGAGTGCAAGCCTTTCGAGAATGCCTTAGTTACACTTATACTTTATTCCTTGAATTCTTTATACTTTCTTAAAGTGTAAAAATTGCTGATACAGATAAACAGCAACTTGAAAATGGATTAAAAGGATGAAATAAAATGAGCAAAAAAAATGTAGATGATTACCTTCAAGAAGGTATGTATGGAACACGCCTGCCCAAAGAAAGCGAACGGAAAATGTTTCTTGGTACATTGCGGGAACGCATTGCCTTTGTTTTAACCATTGGAGAGGTAATGTCTAATAAAGGGCTCGCTGAGTTAGAACGCCAATTAAAACAGCATCCAAAGGCTAAAATATTATTGAATGGCAATATTTCATACCAATTTTTAAAAGAAGAAAAAGCACTTGCAGATCGCTTTTCTATTCCTCATACAACGGTAAGTAATCAAGAGAATGATACCGAGATTGGTTTAGTACTCACTTATGCTTATGCTATAGATGCAGAACATATTTACCTCAAAGATATAGAGAACATGGAAGCTCCAAAGGAAACAGAAGATTCAAAGGGAAGCACAGAAAAAAATAGTACACCATCAAGAGGAATTGTTTCAAGGCTTAAAAATCTATTCCATTAATCCGATATCGTTCTTCTTAGAAATCCTTCCTTGAAATATGGTTATACTCCTTCTACCGGGTTTTCAGGGTATGCGACGTATGCAAAAAGTCCCGGTCATCAGAACTTGCGTGAATAAATCAAATTCCGATGGCCGGCACTATAGTTCACTTTACCTTTCCTTCTTTTTCACACGTGCATCATTTGTCATCAAATTTAATTTTTTTAAGTCTAAACGGTGTGATAATCAGAACAACAATCAAAGCTAATCCCATATATCCAATCAACGTATAGAATTTAGAAACTAAATCTGTAAAACCGACAAAGCTCAGTATAAACCCGGCGACCAGCGTTATCGCTAAAATAATATTAAATTTCTTCGTTTCTGCTTTTGCAAATCTGGCAACAAATGCAAAGAACATACTAATTGCCGTATTAAAAATCATTCCAAATAGAACAATCGCCATAATAATACCTAATACCGGTGAAACATTATTCACAATACCTAACATCGGCATTTCCAAATTACCGACTTCTTCAATCTTTGCAAAAATAGCAAAATGACTAAGAAGGATTAACACACCAAGTCCAATACCACCTACTAAACCGCCAATAGCAGCTGTTTTTCTATCTTTTTCTGCACTTCCCATCACGATAGACATTGCTGCACCAACAGATGTATTGAAGGTTGCATAATTTAATCCTGCGATAAACCAATTAGGAAAAAATGGTCCATGACTTCTTGCCGTACTATCCAATTCTGAAAAAGACCCATCCATCGTTGTAAAACTATAAATAGAAATAATAATCACAAACAGGATTAGAAATGGCGTAATACTACTAATAATCGCAACCACTTTATCTACCTTTAACATACCGGTTAAAAGTACTAATACAGACATAAGAACAGCACCTACAATATGAGGCAGTCCAAACTGTTGATTAAGATTTGCTCCAGCGCCAGCAAGCATAACTACTCCTACGCCGAACACAGTAAATACAAGAACACAATCAACGATAAAGCCGAAGTATTTCCCGCTAATCTTATAAATTACTTCATTATAAGAAGTTGTTTGTGCTCTGCTCCCTAACCAGACAAGCATCATACCGACATACGCAAAAAGCACTGTTGAAACAAAAGCAGCTAAAATCCCCCATGTACCAAAGCTTGTAAAATACTGTAATACTTCTTGTCCTGAAGCAAAACCGGCACCTACAATCACTCCAATGAATGCGCTTGCAATAACGAAGATTTTCATTATTTTTCTCATGTGTTTCCCCCTCTTGTTCTTTTTCATCTTATAAATATCAGGTGAAATCTTCTTGTGTATATACTAAAATAAAATATGTATATACTTTTAGCCAATATATATAAAATGGATTGCTTATGGAAAATGATAGTCTATTTTACCAATAAAAAGCAAGTATACAAATTATTAAATTTATTCAAAATAATGTGTTTTCTATTTCGACCACATCTTTTATAAAGGAGGGCACTTTATGGATTCTTCTCATTCGGCAAAGCATAAAATAATGACGCTGCAGAAGCCTTTTTCTTCCTTAGACGACCTTGCTGATACGATTAGCGAGGTACTGGTATGCCCGATTACGATCGAGGATGCCAATCATTACGTTTTGGCATATAGTAAACATACCGAAAACATTGATGAAGCACGAATCGGTACGATCATGAACCGGAAAGTCCCTGATAAAGTCATTAACGGTTTGTGGAAGAACGGAGCAATGCCTAAACTAATTGATAGTGATCAGCCCGTTATTATCCCTGAAATCAAAGAAATTGGGCTTGGAAACCGAATCGCTATTTCCATCTGGAAGAAGAACGAAATATTGGGTTTTATTTGGGCACATACAGGTGAAAACGAATATTCTGCTGATGATTTGGAAATTCTAAAAGAAGCCACCCGACAGGTGAAAAAATTTATCTTGCAAAAGCTGCCGGGAAGAAGAAATGCAGAGCAAGCTTATAAAGATTTTTTCTGGCAGCTGTTAACAGCTGATTTTGTCAGTACAAGTACCATACAGTCCTATGAAAAACAATTTAATATAAAACTGCAGGATGGCCTGGCTATCGTTATCTTCCATTTTGAAGATGAGATCACACCACAAATTGAAAAGCACGCTTCTTATCTTTCTGAAACGGTCATGCAGGTGAATACGATTTTCCGTTTATTTGACGATCAAGACTTTATCTTACTCGTTCGACTGTGGAAGGACCACGATACATCGGATAAAATTTATCAGTTTATTGAACAGTTTCAGGAAAAAATAAGTACACAGCTGCAGCTGACTTTCCTGCAGGGTGCGGCGAGTCAAATTTATGATTCAGCAAAAGATATGACACGCGCCTATGAAGAGGCTCTTCAGACAAATTCACTGCAAAAGAAGTTTCCCAATGAATTATCTTCATGTTTTCTTTATGAAGATTTAGGTGTATTTCAATGGATAGATATCTTGAAGGAACACCGTCAAAAGCGCCATCATACAAATAAATACATTCATCGCCTGCAACAATATGATGAACGTCAGCAAAGTAATTTATTGTACACCTTAGAAAAATATTTGGAGCATGATTCGAACGTACACCGTACAGCAAAAGCTTTGTTTATCCACCCAAATACAATGAATTATCGATTAAAACGAATTCATGAAATTAGTAACCTTGATTTAAAAAATCCGCATCAAAAAGTAGCTGTTTATTTAGAATTATTAGCTGATAAACTAGAAAAAAATTAGCGTTTGTGTATTTACACAAATACTATACTCTTAATTCATTAATTTCCCTAATGAATTTCCACAAAGAAAGCGTTACCATTATAAGTATAAATGATTAACAAAGGGGCGATTGAACATGATTATTGGGGTTCCTAGAGAAATAAAGAATAATGAAAACCGTGTCGCAATGACACCAGCAGGAGTGGTTAACCTTGTCCAATCCGGGCAAACCATCCTTATTGAAAAAGAAGCAGGATTGGGCAGCGGTTTTACAGATGAAGAATACAAGCAAGCAGGGGCAGAAATTATCACAGAGGCAAAGGATGTATGGGAACGGTCTGATATGATTATGAAGGTAAAAGAACCGCTTGAATCAGAGTATAGCTATTTCCGGAAAGGATTAGTACTATTCACCTATCTTCATTTAGCAGCGGATACAAGACTAACAGAAGAACTTGTCGAAAAAGGAGTCACAGCCATTGCCTATGAAACCATTGTAGTAGGAAACGCTCTTCCGCTTCTGACACCAATGAGCGAAGTTGCCGGACGTATGGCTACACAGATCGGCGCACAATATTTAGAGAAATCAGAAGGTGGAAAAGGGATTTTACTTGGCGGAATTCCTGGCGTAAAACGCGGAAAAGTAACCGTTATCGGCGGTGGTGTCGTTGGTACAAATGCAGCCCGCGTAGCTATCGGTCTTGGTGCGGATGTTACGATTATTGATTTGAATCCGCAGCGCCTCCGTGAACTGGAAGAGATTTTTGGTTCCAGTATTCAAACATTGATGTCTAATCCATTAAATATTGAAGAGGCAGTCAAAGAATCTGATCTCGTGATTGGTTCTGTGTTAATCCCAGGTAGAAAAGCACCGAAGCTTGTATCAGAAGAAATGATCCAATCCATGCAACCAGGTAGTGTTATTGTGGATGTCGCCATTGACCAGGGCGGTAACTTTGAAACAGTTGATCATCCGACTACGCATGAAGACCCAATCTATGTAAAACATGACGTTCTTCATTATGCGGTTGCAAATATTCCTGGCGCTGTTCCACGTACTGCTACAGTCGGGTTAACCAATGTGACGGTACCGTACGCAGTTAATATCGCGAAACAAGGAGTAGAAAGCGCCATTCAAAATAGCGCACCTATTGCCAGCGGTGTGAATGTAATGAATGGACATGTGACGAATGAAGCAGTTGCTAATGATTTAAATTATGAATATGTTTCTGTACAGGATGCTTTAAAATAAATTATATCAAAATTGCCATCACCTCCTATTGAAGAGATGATGGCTTTTTCTATTCAAATATATCGACTTAGAAGGCTTTCTGATCGTCATTTTTATACCAGTCTGTTAAACTTATTTTATACAGAATGGAGGGATTATTTTGCGTTTACAAAACCAAAAAGTTATCGCACTAGTCGATCATGATTTTGAAGATTTGGAATTATGGTACCCTGTTCACCGTTTACGTGAAGAAGGCGCCAAGGTAGATTTAGTCGGACAAGAAGCAAATCAAAAGTATATTGGAAAATATGGTGTTCCGGCAGAATCTGATTATGCTTTCTCAGAAGTAAATCCAGAAGATTATGATGCCATTCTGGTTCCTGGAGGATGGGCTCCGGATAAACTTCGCCGTTTCCCTGAAGTGATCAACTTCGTAAAGCATATGAATGATCATCAAAAACCGATCGGACAAATTTGTCATGCCGGCTGGGTATTAATTTCTGCCAATATTTTAGAAGGTAAGACGGTAACCAGTACACCAGGAATTAAAGATGATATGACGAATGCTGGTGCAACATGGGTTAATGAGCCGGCAGTTTCTGACGGACATCTTGTTTCAAGTAGAAGACCACCTGATTTACCAGATTATTTGCGTGAATTAATTAAGGTGATGGAAGAATACAAGCGTTAAGGGAGCATGAAAATGAAAATTGTTTCTATAGAACCAACACCAAGTCCACACTCAATGAAAATCAACGTGAATGAGGCTTTACCCCCTAACGAAACCTATAACTATAGTGACAAAGATGATTTAACCCAGGCACCGAAATATGTGCAACAGCTTTTCACATTGGAAGGGGTTAAAAATATCTATCGTGTTATTGACTTTATTGCTTTGGCACGGCATCCAAAAACACCTTGGGAGGAACTTCTGCCTCAAGTCCGTAATGTATTAGGAACAGATGAGGCTTTTAATCAGACAGATGAGTTGTCTCATACAGGCGAAGCTCCTTCTGAATCATTTGGGGAAGTTCATGTTTATATTCAAATGTTTTTAGAAATACCAATGCAAGTAAAGCTGACAGAAGGGGACAAGGAGGAACGCTTCGGACTGCCAGAGCGTTTTTCCAATGCGGTAATGAAGGTCTCTCCTGCTTCTGAAAATGTCATTATGGATCGAAAATGGGAAGAACAGCATCCCCGCTACGGTCATATGGATGAAATTGGGCATGATGTGGTGGAAGAGCTAAAGGCAAGCTATGATCAGGGCAGATTAGATACGATCGTGAAATCAGCTTTTCAACAAGATGAGGACACAGATAATATAACAAATTATTATCAACATGTCCCTATTGAAAAATTAAATAATCCTGATTGGCGTGAACGTTATGCTGCACTGGACCGTCTAGACCCGACGCTGGATGATCTTACCCTGTTAGAAAAAGCTATTCACGATGAAAAAGCGTCTATTCGGCGATTAGCCACTGCTTATTTAGGGATGCTGGAGGACAAAGCCGCTCTGCCATTATTATATGAAGCTTTAGCTGACAAAGCCGTCAACGTCCGAAGAACTGCTGGAGATTGTATCTCTGACTTAGGTTTTACAGAAGCTATTCCAAACATGATAGAAACGTTAAAGGATAAGAGTCGGATTGTCCGTTGGCGTGGGGCAATGTATTTATATGAGGTTGGGGATAATTCTGCTATTCCAGCCCTTGAAGAAGCATCCCAAGTGGAGCCGGAATTTGAAGTACGCATGCAAATAAAATTAGCCTTAGAGCGTATTCAAGGTGGTGAACAGGCAAAAGGATCTGTTTGGCATCAAATGACACAAGCTGCAAAATCAGATTCTTCTTCTGGTTGATATAAGCTAAATCAAGAGCGGACGTTCTTGATTTAGCTTTTTTATTGACAGTAAAGTATAAGAAAAAAATGAAGACAGAATTTAAAAATAGTTTACCTCAACCATGCATATAATGAATATATATTTTGACGAAACAAATAATCGCAATGCTTTTCATTTAGATAGAATCCTACTCCCAATCCCACATGTTTTCCATTCCATGACCTTTACGTTTGGAAAGCGTTTTCTTATAATGGTAGTATTGAAAGAGTGAAGGGAGATTTTGCAAATGGGAATACAAGAAGGTACCTTACTTTTTGAACCAAGTGAGGCACAAATAGAAAATTCACATATTACTTCTTACCGCACTTGGTTACAAGAATATAAACAAATCCAGACAAATGATTATCATACGTTATGGAAATGGTCCGTGGAAGATCTTGATACATTCTGGGAATCTATCTGGGAATATTTTAACGTCCAATCGCACCAGCCTTATCAAAATGTTCGTTCAGGCAACCAAATTATTGGAACAAAATGGTTCCCGGAAGCGGCCATTAATTACACAGAACATGTATTTCGAAATAAGTCATTGAGTACTCCAGCCATTATTCATACATCAGAAAACCGGGAGCAGCAGGAAGTTACTTGGGAAAAGCTGTATCAAGATACGGCTGCCCTTCAAAAAACGTTAGAGAACCAAGGTATACAAAAAGGAGATAGAGTGGCATGTTATGCACCTAATATCTATGAAACTGTCGTAGCCTTCCTTGCAACAGCAAGTTTAGGAGCGATTTGGTCCAGTGCTTCTCCTGATTTTGGAACACAAAGTGTGATGGAGCGTTTCCAGCAAATTGAGCCAAAAGCAATGATTACCATTGATGGCTATTCTTATAATGGAAAAAAGCATAATCGATTAGATGTGGTCAAAGCGTTGCAGGCTGCTCTTCCATCTTTAAAAACAACAATAGCGATCCCTTATCTAAATAAACAAGCGGATTTCAGCGATTGTGTACAGCCAATATCCTGGCACGAGGCAACTGCCCATCATGAAAAGTTAGAAATGTCCTATACACCTGTCGCCTTTAATGACCCTCTTTGGATATTATATTCCTCTGGGACCACAGGTAAACCGAAACCAATTGTACATAGTCAGGGCGGCATTTTACTGGAACATTTGAAAGCAATTCATCTACATTTGGATTTAGGGCGAGGCTCACGATTTTTCTGGTTTACTACTACAGGCTGGATGATGTGGAATTTTCTTGTCGGCGGATTACTGACAGGGTCTTCTATTATTCTTTATGATGGCAGTCCAGCTTATCCAGACAAACAAGTTTTATGGCGACTTGCCGAGCAGACAAAAATGAATGTATTTGGAACAAGTGCCAGCTTTATTACAACTTGTATGAACGAAAATATATCACCGAAAAACGATTTTGATTTATCTTATTTAAAAAATATCAGTTCCACAGGTTCTCCCCTTTCTCCAGAAGGGTTTGCCTGGTGTTATTCACATCTTAAAAATGATATCTGGGTCTCTTCTGTCAGTGGAGGTACGGACGTATGCACTGCCTTTTTACTTGGATCTCCGACGCAGCCTGTTTATGCCGGCGAAATTCAATGTGCAGGATTAGGCGCAAAAATAGAAAGTTTTGATGAAGATGGAAATTCTATCATAGATGAAATTGGCGAGCTTGTGTTAACAGCTCCATTTCCAAGTATGCCTATTTATTTCTGGAATGATGAATCTGGATTGAGGATGTATCACAGCTATTTTGATACCTTCCCTGGTGTCTGGTGTCATGGCGATTATATAAAATTAACAAAAAGAAATACGACTGTTATTTATGGAAGGTCTGATGCTACAATTAACCGCGGTGGGGTCCGAATTGGAACGAGTGAAATTTATCGTGTGACGGATGAGGTTACAGCTGTTAAAGATAGCTTAATTGTAGATTTACCAAGAGAAAATGGAGACTCTATAACAGCTTTATTTGTTGTACTGAAAGATGAAGAAAAATTAACGGATACCATTGAGCAAGAAATTAAACAGCAGCTACGTACACACTGCTCACCAAGACATGTCCCTACCCATATTTATGAAGTAAGAGAACTTCCGCAAACCTTAAATGGAAAGAAAGTAGAAATTCCTGTTAAAAAGATTTTAATGGGACAGGATCCAACTACTGTTATGAATAAAGGGTCTTTGATCAACCCGGAAAGCCTGGATTATTTTATCGAGTTAGCCAAGAGAATATGAAAAAGTGCTGATTGATGGTCTATCCGTCAATCAGCATTTTTTCCATTTCAAAGCGGATTAGGCTTAATATAGCACCTTATAAGTGGAACTTCTTCTTTTTTCACCCACTTCTCTGCACCCCTTAATAAAGCAGAAGCAATTCTCATACGTTGCTTATCTTTATTGTCTTAAAAAGTTAATCTTTCAAATCCATCACTTCAACATCGATTATTTCTCCAATTTGCGCCGGGTAGGATTCTTTGATTCCTCCTTTATAGGTCACCTTCACATAATCACCATTATTCAGATCATATTTATTTTGAAAAGAAATCGGATATATTGAATCTTCTAATTGATTAAAATAATGGACATAATCTTCATCTTCCTTTTTGTCGTCAGTTAGTACAGTTTGATTCAAATATTCCTTTAAATAATTATTCATATAATACATATACGTTGTTACTTCATCAAAACTTTCAAATGGCTTCCGCATATCAATATAGCCATTGAAATAATATCCTTGTAATGTACTTTCCTCATCATCAATGATGTCAATGCTGTCCTCTTCATTTTCATCTGCCTGATCAACAGGTACCTTAAAAAATATAAGCACCATTATTGAAAATAATACTATGGTAATAATCAGAAAAATACCCTTTTTCATTTAATCCCCCCAAGCTCTTACTCAAAATCGGTTCACCTTTACTTTTAAATATACTATCCATTTATGTACTATACAAACTAAAAAATCTGAATATTATTACATAGCCATTACTAAATGACATCGATAAAATATTCAGAAATAATATTGCTGACGAAATCTGTGAATAAAAAATACGGATGGAGCAGCATTATTCTTCCATCCGTATTATATTTAATTGAGTCAATCAAGCTCTGTATCTTTTTTACAATCACATACTTATTAAAATAATAAGCATCGGAATAAGCAATACCAATGAAATAATTGTTAAAATACCCATGATTAATACTAATTTACCATATTTACTTAATAGCTCATTTACATTACCTGCCGCAAAATTATCCGAAGATATAATATTGGAAGCTTCCACACCTGTTTGATAAAAGAGATAACCAGTTATAATGGAAATGATTCCTGAAATCAAACTCGTCAGATCAACAACTAAACTAAAAATAATAGATAGTGCTCCCATGATAATGGATGTTACACCTACAACTTTTCCCCATGTTGATATTCTTGCTAAATTTTCCCTCTCTAAATATTCCATAAAATCCTCTCTCCTTATTTCTTATAGTGACTTTAGTACTTTATTCACCGTCTCTCATCTTATTAAACATTTTCCAGGTCATTCCTCATTCATTTGTTTACCGGTTACTTTATGTTTAAGATAAAATTTTTATGTCCCGCTTTCTATAACCGAAAAATCTCACCCTCTTTACCCTTTTAAATAGAAAATGCTGATTGAAGGAAGCTTATCCCGCAATCAGCATTTTTCCATCTAAATCAAAAACCGCTATAGGAATCACGATGAAATTTTCCATACACTTGATGTAAATACTTATCCGGAACCGTTTCTTCAATCAATGGAAAGATTTCTCTCTCTTCAAACCGGACATTGCTCTCCAAAAGCTCACCAAGACGGTGCATCTTTTCATATGGGTCTTCCCTGTTTTTCCGTATTGCATAGACAAGGCTGCGAATTTGTATATGCTGATACAGCATTTCTTTGATTAATTCGGTTTCTATTTGTTCAGCATATACCTCGTATAGCGGCAGCAGAACTTCTTCTTCATCCCGAAAATGAGGGATCGCATCTTTTTCCCAATAATCAATAAGACCTCTGATCGATTCTCCTAATGATTTATCTGTGTTTTCTGTACCAGCCCGTTTTAATTCCATGGCTTGTACCAATGCATGATGATGGTGATGTGATAATGGCTTCAATGCATCATGCCGCTGCTTTTTCACAATAAATCACCTCCGTCACAATCTGTTAAAGTCTTTCTTCTTATTTTAGAATAAGGAGAAAAGCTCTCTCTTTAAGTATAAATCAAATTTAGGCTGCATTCATACGATTTCAGCTTGGTATTTCCTCTTTTTTCAGTAATAAACTCCCTGAAACATAGGCAGCTAAAGCCAGAAGCATGGAAGTCACAACAGAATGCATCCCAAACGGCTGTGGATAATATGTCTCAAAAATAATATAACTGCTAACACCCGTGAGCATAGAAGCGATCGCTCCGTGCTTGTTCCCTCCCTTCCAATAAAGTCCAAGGATGATCGGCCAGATAAAAGCAGCTTCCAAACCGCCCATGGAGAATAAATTCAGCCAGATAATCAAATCCGGCGGCTGCAGCGACATGAAAATAACAATAATTCCTATAATTGCAGTTGCTCCCATACTCCATTTGCGAATCGTTTTATCATTCGCATCTGGGCGCACATAATTTAGATAGACATCCTTAACAATCGTTGAACTGACCATTAAAAGCAGCGAGTTAACTGTCGTCATAATCGCTGCCATCGGAGCAGCTAAAACAATCCCTGCAACCCATCCGGGTAATACAGCCTGCGCTAATTCCGGCATCACCGTATCTCCAATTTCAATGCCAGGAAGAACCGCCCTTCCAAACACCCCAATTAAATGCATATTCAACATAATAAAACCGACAACAAACGTACTGATAATGATTCCCCGATGCAATGCCTTTGCATTTTTATAGGACATAGCACGAACAGCAATCTGTGGTAAGGCAACAACTCCGACACCTACTAACACCCAGAAGGAAGAAACATACGCAGGTGTTAAATTCCCGTCTGCACCGAATGGTGTAATTAAATTCGGATTTTCTGCAGTCAAATCATCCATAATCTGGGAGACGCCTCCTCCTGCAATGATGACAGCGACAAGCAAAATAAGTGTCCCCAAAAACATGATCACACCTTGAATTCCATCTGTAATAGCTACCGCCCGGAATCCTCCAACGACAACATATACTAAGACAGCCAGCGAAAAAATACATAAAGCTGTAAAATAGGATATACCGGTCAAAGATTGAACCAGGCGTGCTCCGCCGATCCATTGTGCCGACATCGCTGAGAACAGAAAAATCAAAATGCTGGCTGCTGAAAGAATCACAACCCATTTGGATTGGTATCTTTCCTTTAAAAAATCAACAATCGTAACTGCCTTATATTTTCTTGTTACAATTGCAAAACGTTTCCCAAGCACCATCAATACAAAATAACCTGTAGCAAGCTGTGTCATAGATAACAACACCCAGCCAAGTCCCTCATTATAGGCTGTTCCCGGACCGCTTAAAAAACTGCTCGCACTCCCATAAGTCGTGACAAGGGTCATCGCTAAAATAAAGCCGCCAAGACTTCTGCCGCCCAAAAAATATTCTTGTAAAAAGGAATCAGAGCGGCTGACAAATTTCCCTGTCCAGATCCCAATCATAAATACAATTGCAATAAATATAAATAGTGGTAAAACTGCTTCCCAATTCATGGTTAAGCTCCTCTGATAGTAAGATGAGAATTTTTCTGTTTATTCTTCCTCTTCCGCCTCTAAAGAAATATCTTTAAAAAAGAATTTCACAACAAATATGGTTAATACCATCATTACAATAAATCCCAGAATGCAGCTAAAGAAAAACCATGCAGGAAAGCCAAATATGTAATGATAAGATTCCGGGGATTTGCTTCCAAGTCCATAAGCGAAACCAAACCACCAGATAAAATTAAAAATAACGAGCCCTATACCAAGCCAAGCTTCCCGATTGGCAGCCTTGTAACGTTTATCCGTCCACACATTTCTTTTCATATAAAGACTCCTCACTATACTGAAAAGATTATTTCTTTCTTACTATAATCAAATTTTTCCACACTGTAAACTGACTGAATTTCATGCTAAGTGAAAATGCAGTCAGGAAAAGCTTTGCTTCCTGTATTTTCTTCTCTATTTCTTTTCTTACAAAAATGCTGAATGACAGGTATCATTCAGCATTTTTAAATAGATTATGGCCATAATAAAGACTTATCCCATACTCCATTATTTAGTTGATATTTTAATCTGGCATGCTTTCTGTTATCTGCAGCCTGCCAAAATTCTACTTCTCCGGCATTCAATTGGTACTGTGTCCAAGTAGTTGAAATCAGGCTTGGGTTCTTCTCCAACTCATTGACTTTATCTCTTAAAGCTGTATCCAAATGCTCTTGCTTTTCAAGAATTTGACTTTGTTTTCCAAGTAAAGCAATTGCTCTTGCCACAGCTCCCCGTTTAAGAAAATCATCTGCATTGCTTTTTGAATCCATCTTCTCTGCCTTTCCTCTTATACGAATTTGCTTCCCAAGAGTTGGCCATTGAACCTCTCATGACTGAAGTCACGAGATTCTTGGGAATAGAGTTTACTTGCAAGTATATTTCTTTACTCACAGCGGTTTCTCTTATTTACCAAGCTATCTCCGCAGTTCCTGCGGTTCTTGTTATTTTTACACGAGGGATTTTATTCGTAATCCCTCCGCTAAAATATTTTTGCTAGCGTTTACATCTCTGTCATGGTGTGTATGACAATTAGGACATGTCCAATGTCGGATATCCAATGATTTTTTGCCATCTTGATGTCCGCACTCCGAACAAAGTTGACTGGACGGGAACCATCTGCTTATCTTCATGATTTCTCGTCCGTACCATTCTGCTTTGTACTCCAATTTCGTAACAAAACTTGACCAAGATACGTCAGTTATACTTTTTGCCAGTTTTTGATTGCGTAACATCCCTTTTGTGTTTAAATCCTCTATACAGATCATATCGTGGTTTTTGATAATTTCTGTACTTAACTTATTCAAAAAGTCGTTACGTTGGTTCATTACTTTTTCATGTAATCTCGCTACTTTACGTTTTTGTTTTTGATAATTTTTTGCATCAAATAGGTCGATGCCCTTCTGTTTAGCTAACAAAGCACGCCTTGACAGCTTACGTTGCTCCCGTTTTAATTGCTTTTCCATTTTTGATGTGAATCGATGATTATCAAACTTTTGTCCGTCAGAAAGAATCGCAAAGTCTGTAATGCCCAGATCAACCCCAATGGCAGTATTTGTTTTAGGAAGTTGATGCATTTCTTCTTCACAAAGAAGCGAAACAAAGAATTTCCCGCTTCCTTTTTTCGAATCGTTGCATGTAGTATTCGCCCTTTGGGTTCTTGACTTTTGGCAAATTTAACACATCCAAGCTTCGGTAATTTCATCCGATTACCCAGGATAGCGATACTGTTATTGACATTTTTAGTGGTATAACTTTGCACTGGATTCTTTTTGCTTTTGAATTGCGGTTTATTATTTTGTTTTTTGAAAAAACGGGAAAATGAATCAGCCAGATGCCTGACGGATGATTGAAGGGCAATGCTGTCAACTTCTTTCAACCAAATGGTTTCTTCCGTCTGTTTCATTTGCGGCAGCATAGCTGAACAAGCATGATAGGTTAACCCTTTTCCAGTCTTAGAATATGTTTCGTTCCACAGTGCTAAAAAATGATTATACACGAACCGGGAACAACCAATGGTTTTAGAGATGAAATTTTTTTGTTCTTCATTAGGATACAATCTGAATTGGTAAGCCTTATGTTGAATCAATGCATTTCCCCCGCTTTTTTTGGTTTTTAATATACGTCCGTATCTGTTCTTCTGTGTTTTCACTACCAGTGGCTACAAAGTAGCTGGGATTCCACAAGTGACCTCCCCACAGGCATTTCTTTAGCTCAGGGTGTTCCTTGAATAAGAATCTGGCAGACACGCCCTTAAAAGCCTTCACCAGGTTAGGAATATAGTGTTGTGGTTTACATGCAATAAGTAAGTGAATATGATCTTTATCTGATTCCATTTCAACCATTTTAACGTCATGATCGCGAGCTATTTGTTTTAACAAGTTTTTAACATCCGTATCGATTTTTCCATACAGAATATCCTGCCGATACTTCACGCACCAAACCAAATGGTATTGAATCGAATAGACATACCCGCGTCCATAATATACTTCAGACATACAAAACACCTCTGCATATATTTTAACATACGCAATGGTTAAAACGTACTTTTAAAGGGGACATATACGATAATTTATTTAAACATATGTTGGTTGTTTAATATAGCTGAAACGATGTCACAACCGAAGCCGATTCATCTACACGACTAAAGTCGCGAGTATTCTCAGCTTCTCAATAAAAGTTTAATGCAGCATAGGGATGTGCTTGCAGTTGTTTTCCTTTCTGACTTTCCGAACTGGATGCAAAATACCAGCCGGCTTCATCCAGGTCTTTTAAGATAAGAATACGTGAATCCGGATAACCCATTGCATCAACTGTAGATACTGTCATAGCATGTGGATTAGGAACATGCTTCTCCATTGCTAATTGGAACCAGTTTTCAAATAGCTTATGCGGCATATCAGGTGCATTATCCATGTGAAATTCCCCGGATTCTCCCAATATCGTTTTTGCCTGTATAATTTGTTCGCGTATCCCTTGGTTCATCCTTCTCACGCTCCTTATTTTTCACCTTTTTCTTTTATAGCATTGCTTCCGCCAACAGACGATAAGATTTTTTCTTCGCTTCAAAATCAAATGTATTATTGATGACCATGAATTCGTCGGTCTGATATTTCTCCTGTAAAGCAATTAACTGCTGCTTCACTGTTTCCGGCGTACCAATAATACATCTTTCTCTGTTCTTTTTGATAATCTCTCTGTCTTCTGCACTCCATTTATCCTGGTCATCGCGAACATCCTCGATAGATGTTACTTTTGTTCCCAACCCCTTACTCACGTTCAACAACCATTTATCCTGCGTCAGCGCATGTTCCTCTGCTTCTTCTTCCGTTTCTGCACAGACAATAAAAACACAGACGATAGACGCCGGGTTTTCCATACCGGCAGATGGGGAAAAGTTTTCCCGGTACGTTTGGAGTGCGTTCACGCCGTTTTCCGGATTAATAAAATGTCCAAAAATAAACCCTGTTCCCAGTTCCGCTGCACGATTTGCACTGCGTTCTGATAAACCCAGTAACCAAAGCGGCGGCACCTGTTCAATGCGTGGAGTGGCTTTCACAAGACGAAAATCATGCTCCCGCGGCATGGAATTATGCAAAAACCCCTGTAAATCGGCAACCTGCCTTGGAAATTCAGCCAAACTCCGATTTTGATTATCTGTCAGCGCAGCTCTTGTCTGCGGAGACCCTCCTGGCGAATTCCCAACACCGAGATCAATTCGATCAGGAAAAAATGCAGCTAATGTTTTGGCAATCTCAGCAATTTTATAAGGGCTGTATTGTGGAAGCAAAATACCACCAGAACCTACACGAATACGGCTTGTTACAGAAGCGATTCTCGTCATCACGATTTCCGGAGCAGAAATAGACAGCCCATTCGTATTATGATGCTCTGCAACCCAATAACGATGATAGCCCAGCTCTTCTGTCCATTTTGCTAACTCCAGTGTGTGCTGTAACGCTATTTCCGGCGTTTCTCCCATCGAAATAGGAGATTGGTCTAATACACTTAATTTCATATTGAACACTTTCCTTTTCTAACTTAAAACAGCTTCTATCCATAATTAAAAAGCATAAATGCTGCCCATTCAACATTTATGCTTTTTAATCGCTATGGTACGATTCTTTTTTCTCTTTAATTCGCATCGACAATACCACACCAAGCAATGCTATCACTGCCATCATGATAAATGCATACATTGTTCCCCAGTAGGTTCCTGCCTGCTTTGGTGCATCCATTACAGAAGTCGTTACACTAATAATCGTTGTCAAAATCACAACTCCAAAAGCCATTCCTAATTGACGAACCGTATTAACAATCGCCGAATTATGAGCCAGCTCCTTTTCATCCAATACATCTACACTGACAGAAACTAGCGGCATCAGTGATAAACCAAAGCCTGTCATAAAAAAGCAAAAATAAATCATAATTAAAAAAGGAGAACTGTCGATGCGCAGTGTAGTCATTAGCACTAGGGACAGCAGCGTAAATGCGAAGCCGATAACAGCTAAAATTCTGCCCCCATATCGATCATATAAATTCCCCGAAACAACAGAGACAATGCAAAGCAGAATTGTACCAGGAACTAATAAGAAGCCTGATAAAAAAGCGCTTGTTTCTAATACATTCTGAGCAAACATCGGCAATATCGTTTCTGCAGATAGTAACAGCATCATATTGATAAAAATAAGCACCACAGCCAACAAAAATGTCTGGTTTTGAAATAAGCGGACATTGAGCACAGGCACATCATCCGCCAATTGGCGTCGTATAAACAGGAATAATAAAACAACACTGATGAGGAATGGCAAAATAACGAAATAAACATCCATTCCAGCAACACTGATGTTACTAATACTAAAAATAAACAAAGAAAAAGCCCCTGCCGAAAGAATCACAGAGAGAATGTCCAGCCGTGCTGCTTGTTTTTTCAACACATCCTGCATATAGAAAATAGCTAAAACGAGAAGTATCAGCACCAGCGGCAGCATAAACCAGTGGAGGATACGCCAATGAAAAACATCAATAATCATCCCTGTCAAAGACGGTGCGCTTGCCGGGGCAACATTCACCACACCGCCAAGCAGCCCAAGCGCAAAACCTCGTCTTTCCTTAGGAAATACCGTAATTAAAATCGTTTGAATCACAGGCAATATTATTCCCGCCCCAATCGCTTGAATGGCCCTGGCAAGAATCAATAGAATAAAGCTTTGTGAAAAAGCTCCTATGATAAGACCGGCAGCCATGCAAAGCAGCGCAAAAATCAACAGCGTCCTGGTTGAAAATCGATTAGATAAATAGCCGGTCAGCGGAATAAATACAATCGTTGTTAATAAATAAATCGTTGTCAGCCACTGTACTTCCGTTGCATTAATCTGAAATTCACTCATAATCGCCGGATAAGACGTTATTAATAGAAACTGGCAGAATGTTAATAAGAATGCCGTTGCCAGCGTAACCATAATAACCCCTTTATTTTCTAATTTAGGTTGCATGACTCCTCCTCATTTATTCTGACGTTATATGTATTATTTTAATTAAACCGTTTCACCATCAAATAATGCGGAATACCATCTTCCAAGAACTCATCCGAAGCCGTTTCATACCCTAATTTATGATAAAATCCTTCTGCATGCGTCTGTCCATGCAATTTTGCACGAGTTAATCCTTTTTCTAAAGCAATTTCCTCTAAAGAGTCTACAACAACCTTTCCAAGTCCATATTTGCGGTAAGGTTTCAAAATACAGATCCGTTCTAATTTCCCGATACCTTCTACTTCTCTCACTCTTCCTGTACCTACAGGCTGATTATCGTAATATACTAAAATATGATCACAATCCGCATCCAACCAATCAAATGCATCAAATTCCTCTTCCTCTGCTACCTCCTGCTCTTTTACAAAGATTTCTTTTCGAATCTCAAAAACTTTCTGTAAATCCTTTTCTCCAGTTACTACTTTATATTTCATTATTGTTCCCCTCTCTGTTTGATCCATAATTAAAAGTATAATTGTTATGATTGTATAGTATCCGATTATTGTTGTAAATGCAACAATAATCGATTGTTTTACTTACAATCTTTTAGAAAAACTATCGTGTGAAAAAGCCTCCCAGCCTAATTTCGGCTAAGAGACCCTTCTTTTTAATAAGATCAGTTTTTTTTATTCTTCATCTTCTACTCTATTGAAAATGGCTTCCGGAATCATTTCAAACCCTTCAATGACTGTATTTTCTTCCACTTCAATCATTAAACAGAGCTTGCCGTCAAGCGTTGTCTGGCGGAGATAACGTAAATCTTGCGGGCATACTTTAAGGTCAGCCACTTTTGTTTTGATTTTAATCGATTTAGACGTATACTTTGGCACTACACTAGTTGCTTTCAGCTCATATTTTTCATCATCAATAACCTTTTTAAAAGCAGATTCTACTTTTTCCGGATCAATATCCTGCACACCGCTGCTTGTCAGTACCTTTTCTACATCCTTATAATCCAGCATTGGCGCATCCGGCTCTTCATTTTCTTCATTTTCCTCTACCACACGCTGAATCTCATCATATACATTCGCCAGTGTTGTCGTATTGATCTGCTCTCCCGCTACATCTTTGACAATTTCCTCAAATACGATTTTATCGTCCTCAGCTGTCATCGCTTCCTCTGCATTCAGCACTTCTTCAATAAAATGATAATCGAGCTCATATGGTTTGGAAGCGGAATAAAGAATATGGTTTACATCCGCAGCCCCGCCGGTAAATGCCGGGAATAAGAAACCGCCAATCGGTTGTTTTAAATTAATCACCGGATCTACAACAAAATGATATTTAAACTCCTTTTCTACATAATCAAAGAGCAGTTCTTTTTTCGGGTCCATTGTTTTGTTGATGCTGCATAAGATAAATGGACTTGAATATACTCTGTCCCTGCTGCTTTCCTCTGATTCTTCGCTACTCCGCTTCGTAGATTTTGCATAATCTCCATGGATAAACGTAATAACAATATCCATTTCATACTGTTTATCCTTCAGCATTTTCGCTACCAGTTCGAGCATCTGCTCCTTCCATTCCCCCGTATCATTTGAGAGCATGCCCTTGTGAAGGATAAGCTGGCTGCTGTCTTCCACATCACGCTGGAATTTCAATTCAAATAATTTTTGATCCAGCTGCCCGGTCAACACCTTCTTAAAATTCGCCATGAACAAATCTTTCTGCTCATCCTCCAGCATTTCAAACGGCGTACTTTCATAGTGATAGATTTCACTCGATTCTTTCATTATATATACATTGAAAATATCCTGTATCTTTAATAAGTCGTTATTTACTTTAAATTGTTTCTTTATATCTGCAATATCTTTTTTATTCAAATTGGATTCTCCTCTGTTTCTTAATCGGTTTATCGCTTTTGCTTTGCTATCAGTTTTCAACAGCGCCCATCTATTTTATCATAAAACGAAACTTCATTCAGTGGGAGTTTTCGCCCTTCTCCCACTGAATGATTAGTTGAGTGATTCAGGGAGTTAGCACCCGTTATCTCCCGCCTAAATAAATTTATTTTCGCTCTTTTTTTGAGGCGGGAGTTTTAGCAGCGGTTCTCCGTGATAAATTAATGGAGGTGTTCTTCATTTTAAACGGATATCCTTATAAAAGTCTTGATACAATCCCGTCAAAAGTATATAATGATTAATGGCTGACATATTTTCCACTTATCTTAAATTTTATGATGGGGCTGTAGTTCAGTGGGAGAATACTTGTCTGGCAGACAAGGGGTCACGGGTTCGAATCTCGTCAGCTCCACTTTTAATTAACAATTCAAAAGAAGAAGTTTCATAACTGAATCACTTACTTCACGTATAAAACTTCCAAGCTTGGTTATGCTACCCGTAAAGTGAGGGATGCTATATGCCAAAACAGCGATCTAATGACAGGGAAAAATTTCTCAAGAAGACACAGGAAGTATTGTACGCAAAAGAATTCAAGCGTGCGAATCGAGTGTATGATCAATTCTCTCAACAAAAAGGCCGAAGCTAACATGCTTCGGTCTTTTTGTTGAGAGAAGATCATGAAGCAAAAACACGCTTCATCTGCACAAATCACTCTACTTCATTATCGTCCACAGTAGGAAGCAGCCTGTATTCCCAGTGGGTTCTACATTCATGTAATTTATAATTCCCTTCTATTTCATCTTTTGACATATATCCACATTGCTGATCCGTATTAAAAACATCTTGCACTTCATCTTCTGAGGCTCTATAGTGACTCAAATCTGAATAAACCATAATCCATGCCTGATCAACACTTTTTTCATATCCTGATTTCAAATCATAAATAAGTACACCTTGCGTCCCTTCATCCTTCACCACTCTGATTTCACTTTCATTATCCTGTCCATTTTCTCCCGCAGTCTCCATGAACGCTTCAAGGATATCTTTATTTTTCAACTCATTATTACTGTATACTACATCATCTTCATTGGGAACATATTCTTCCAAAGGCTCTTCCTGGCTCTGTCCCTCCACGGATTCATCTTGTCCTTTTCCTCCCCAATCTTCAAAAAAATCGGTTTCTGTTTCTGGATTGATATGAGATGAATCCTGCGTGCTTTCATGTCCAGATAAATTGTCATTTTCGTTTTGCATCACATCATTATCTGATGACATGTGATTTGACTCAGCATCCGAATCCTCCGCTGCATTTCCACAAGCTGTCAATATAATAAACAGGAATGCTAACATGCCCATTAAAAATGTAGTATTATTTTTCATTTAAAAACTTCCTTTCTCCGATAATATAGCTTTACAAAAGAGTGAATTAGCGCATGTTAATTGATAGTTTAATAAAGTGTCAGCGAGGATTAACATTATTCTCTAATGCCACATATTAACACAGGCATTACAATTATTAAAAATCGGAAGGGGGAAGGTAACTGTTCAAATATTTTAACCGTAACTTTCCTGATTCCATTCTTAGAAAACTTGGCTGTCATCAATCCTTTTGGTGACAGCCTTAGTTACACTTATGCAGTAAGAAAGTTTATACTTTCTTAACTGCCAAGCAAATATTTAATGCATCCTGTGCTACCGGTACATCACTAGCAGTAATGATCATAAAGCACGCTTGCTTATTCTAATGACGAATCGAAAAGCGTCCCTTTGGTTCATTAGAATAAACTTTACCGCTATTCATACCTGCCATTTTTTAATGATTGTATAAATTCATTTACGTTACTTAACATTTGATCTGGCTGAACACGAAATTCTAATGCTTGATAATTAGGCAGCCATTGCACTCCGATTGTATATACGTCAGCCTGATTACCAGCCTGAATATCCGCATCGCTATCGCCTAAAAATACAGCCTCGGTGTTTTTTATGTTCAACAGTGCCAACGCCTCGTTTAATCCCTCTGGATGAGGTTTGGGTATCGTAACATCATCCCCTGTTATGATTACATCGAATAAATCATTCATGTCAAGGTAATCTAAAGATATAAGCAGACTTCTGCTTGCTTTTCCCGTTACAATCCCTAATTTATAACCCTTTTTCTTTAAGAAGCGAAGCAAATCGTTAATCTCCGCATTTTCAACAACGAGATCTCTATGCTTTTCTCGATATTTTTCATAATATAATTCAATTGCTTTATCATGATTGGTGTCTATTAGATTTTCTTTGATGATTCCAGTTTCAGAAGGACCAAACATCGTCTTTATTTCATCGGAGGTAATCTCCTTGTTGTCGAATTCTTTAAATACAGCTTGGAACGCATAAAAACAAACCGGCAACGTATCAGCAAGCGTCCCGTCAAAATCAAAAATAATTGCTTTCATCATTACACATCCTCCCTGGTATATTTACTTAATATCTCATTAGGAATATGACAATAATCATTCGGACATCTGTCTAGTCTGTCTTGATGTTCCTCTGCACTTCTTACGTAATTAGTAAGAGGCAATACTTCAACCATGATACGGTCATAATCAACTCTACTCTTAAGAAACACAGTCGCCTCTTTTAAATGATCCGGATTTTCACTGTATACTCCTGTCCTGTATTTCTTGCCAACATCCTGTCCCTGTTTATTTAAATTGTATGGATCAATGATTTCAAAAAAATATCCCATTAACTCCCTGACCGTTACAACCTCCGGATCAAAGCCCGTTTTTACACATTCAGCGTAACCATCATAATCACCCTCAAGTGTATGACTCCTACCATTAGCTCTTCCCGCTTCTGTATATGTAACTCCAGGTAATGTTTTAATAAAAGCTTGTACTCCCCATAAGCATCCGCCTGCAAAATATACTACTTCCATATTTGCTCTCCTTTTGTTTAAACGACAAGAATTTCATAGATATCATATTAAACATTTTTCACTTACAGAATATAGCGTTATTTTTCCCTGCATAATACTGAAACATCTTCCCAGCCATAAGCTGCATCCTCTACTACAATTCCTCCAAACTCACTTTTTCTGCGAAGATACTTCTTACCTCCCATACGTTCATAGAAACCAAGTCCAGATTTATTTTGTTCCATGACCCACACCATCATCGAATCCATGTTCTTTTCTATGAAATGTTTAGCAATAGCTGAAACCAATTGTCTTCCTGTTCCTAATCCTCTACATTCTGGCAATAAATAAAGTGCGTATAACTCTCCATCAAATTTGTCGTTATCCAAGCGCTTTCCTGCTGCAAAGCCTATATTTCCTTCTTCATTATTATCCGCAATATAAATAAAAGGGTCTTTTTCACTACTTAAAAATGAAATCCACTTTTGCTTCGCTTCCTCGTATGTTAAACTTTCCAAATAATTATCTGGTACTAAACCATCGTATGTAGTTTTCCACCCATCAACATAAACTTTAGCTATAGACTTTATATCTTCTTCACCTGCTTTTCTAATCTGCAATGAATTCACTCCCTGTGTTACCATATAACCTTCCATTCTGCAATAACATATTGTTTCTGTTTGAAATCCTATACATATTATGTCTCTAACTCATAGAATTTTTTATTTCATATGCCTCTTCCTTAACCATTTGATTTGAATAAAAAATAAGCCCATCTGGAATATCATTGGGATTTTACTAAAAACATATTTATTTTTCTCCAGGAAATAATACGGGGGATGAATTTTCCTTTCCCTGGGATAGAAAATTGGACAACGAATTATCATGATTCCTCTTTCCTATACGATTTATAAGTTCTTCTAAAGATTCAATATCCCATAAAATCACCGCTACTTCGTATTTTCTTTATCATAACACAATCCATCTTTTCAGTATTAAAAAAAACTAAAACCTCCCTTCTTCCATTTAATCAGTTATAAATTATCTACACTTCTCTCCCCGTATTTCTAGCCATATTGATTTTACCAAACGCACCCCCTCATAAAATCACATGTTTCAAAATAAAAAGGTAGGGTATTTCAAAACTATGAAGATTACTATCTACATACAACTGAAACAAAAAACTAGATTTAATCAACTGCTTTTACATCGTTCTATGCCAGTAAACAAAACCATTCTAAATATTATTTTTCCTTAGCTTTAGCACTTCTATTATTATTTTAAAATAAATCTTATAATTTTAAACATTTCTTCACATCTCCTTGTATTTCCTCCTTAAACATATTATAATTGAATTGTGATATATTTCACATTCTTTTTTTCAAATAAGAAAGGAGTAATAAAATGAAGAAATTTCTAAGTATTCTAGGAACAAATTCGGACTATTCTACTAATCGCATCTTGCTGCAATTTATTCAAAAACATTTCGCTGATCAAGCCGAAATTGAAATTTTCGAAATTAAAAATTTACCAGCTTTTAATAAGCCGGAAGACAAGACAGCACCTGAGGAAGTACAAAAACTTGCGGATAAAATCAGAGAAGCAGACGGCGTTATTATCAGTTCTCCGGAATATAACCATTCCGTACCGGCAATTTTAAAAAGTACATTAGAATGGTTATCCTATACCGATCAGGCATTGATTGATAAGCCGGTTATGCTGACTGGAGCTTCCTATGGAAGATTAGGTTCTTCTCGTGCACAAAGTCATTTACGGCAAATGCTTGATGCACCTGAATTGAAAGCACGCATTATGCCAAGTTCTGAATTTTTGATCGGTTATTCGTTACAGGCTTTTGATGATAATGGCACATTAAAAGATCAACAAAAAATAGAAGAGCTTGAACAAATTTTTAATGATTTTATCCATTTTGTAGATATCACAAATCAATTAGTCAACGCGAATGAATCTCATCAGAAACAAGCAGCAAACTTCTCATGGGAGACCAATTAATTAGGGGGTATATTGATGAAACTCGTTGGAATCGTAGGGTCAAATGCTGATTTTTCTTATAATCGTCTTTTGTTAAATTTTATCGCTAAAAATTTTAAAAAATTAGTCGATGTGGAAGTACTAGATATTAAAGATGTTCCAATGTTTAATCAGTCTGATGATCAAACAAATAGTGACGTAATTCAAAATTTAAACAAAAAAATTGTGGAAGCAGATGGTGTTATTATTGCTACACCCGAATACAATCATTCCATTCCGTCTGCATTACAAAGTGTCTTAGAATGGCTGTCGTTTAAAATACATCCGCTTGATGAAAAACCGGTAATGATCGTCGGTGCTTCATATGATGTTCAAGGATCTTCACGGTCCCAATTACATTTACGGCAAATATTAGACGCACCTGGAGTAAACGCTATCGTTATGCCAGGTAATGAGTTTCTATTAGGAGAAGTCTATGACGCATTTGATGAAGAGGAAAATCTAAAAGATGCGCAAACAGCCCAATTCTTAGAAACATGTATCAAGAAATTTATCCGCTTTATCAATGTTGTCAATGTCCTGCATTCCCCAGAAGGAATGAAAGATGTATCAGATGCAGAGGATTTATATGCTACCGGAGCAATTGATACGACGGTTGAAGGTATTGACATGACTGCCAATGACTGGCTTGAACAAGCAGCTGAAGCAACACAAGCCGTGGAAGGAAATACGTACGTTAAATTAAATCGCGGGCTTTTAACTGTTAACCAGCTCAATCAATTCTTAAATTCCATGCCTGCCGAATTAACTTATGCAGATAGCAATAACCAATTCTTATACTATAATCACACCATGAATAAAGAAGATATGCTTGCTGGACGCAGACCAGAACAAGTTGGAAGCCCATTGGCAGACTGTCACCCGGAAAGAGTATTTAGCAGTGTTTCCTGGGTCATTCAGCAATTACGCACCGGGAAGCAGGATGTCGTACGGACGCAAGTTCCAACACACGGTCCAGATAAATTTGTTGTTCACAGTTACCAGGCTGTACGTGATGAAAATGATAATTATATTGGAATCAATGAATATGTACAAGATATTCAACCGATTATTGATTGGTATTTAGAACAAACAGGCCAACAGCTAACTGGTGGCGGTGTAGATGCTGTATCCGGAGCAACTTCAAAAGTAGATACCGTCGCTGGAGCAACGGTTAAAAGCTAAAGATTGTTCATGGAAAAAGAGGTCATTACGGCCTCTTTTTCGAATGTTGGCTCAGGCCTTTATTTGTTTCATAGACGATGCTGCTGCCAAATGTTTCTCCATAAAAACCGAAGACATTTAAGCATTCTTGCGTTTATTCAAGTATTCTAATGCAAAAGGGTGACAAGTATGACAATGCAAACACGTGAAATACATATGATGGGAACAATTATCCAATTATCCGTTCAGCATGACTATGCAACTTTTATTTTGGAAGAATTGATTCTCCGATTGAAAGAGTATGAGAAACGCTTTAGTGCGCATGATGCCAGTTCAGAGCTGATGAAAGTGAATCAAAATGCAGGGGTCAAACCAGTAAAAGTAAATCCAAGCTTGTACCAATTAATCAAAATTGGAAAGAAACACAGCACTCCGGCAGACAGTGCGTTAAACATTACCATCGGCCCCCTTGTCCAAGCTTGGCGTATCGGCTTTGAAGATGCAAATGTTCCCTCGTCAAAAACCATTGAAGCTTTGCTCAGCAAAACAAATGCTGAAGACATCATTCTTGATGACAAAGAACAAACCGTCTTTTTTAAGCACACGGCTATGTTTATTGATTTAGGTGCACTGGCAAAAGGATTTATTGCTGATCTTCTGATTCAAGACCTGGAATCAATGCAAGTATCACAAGCTCTGATTAATTTAGGTGGAAATGTCATAACGCATGGAACTTCTCCAAAACAGGAAGACGACTATTGGCGTATAGGAATTCAACATCCATTCCTGCCACGCGGAAAGTATATCGCTGTGTTGAGCGCATTAAATCAATCTGTGGTTACCTCTGGAATTTACGAAAGAAATTTCACGAAGGATAACCAGACCTACCATCATATTTTGAATCCTCATACCGGTTACCCGATAGAATCAGAAATTGCCGGGTTAACGATTGTATCCAAAAAATCTGTCGATGGCGAAATATGGACAAGCCGATTATTCGGAAAGTCTCCCCGCCAAATTATTAATACGTTAGATGAATTAGAGGATATTGAAGGTATTGTTGTTACGATGGATGGGAAGATGTGTTATTCTGAGTCTCTTAAGCCATATATCAGCGAAGATATTTTATAATTTAATGTCTTTAAGGGAGAGGGCAAATTAGGGTATTTGCTCTCTCCTAAAGCAAAAAAGTTCATTCACTATAATCCTATTAAGGGGACCCAGATTCGTGAATCACTTCAACTCTACTAAAAAAACTCTCTTGCTTATTTTTAGAATGTGCAGTGTTTTTTATTAAAATTCACTTTTTAAAATGCTTATCCACTAAGGGTTTCCCTTCTTGATCAACCATAACAGTCAGCCCTGATCCATAACCTTCTTGATGCGACATATACAAAACACCTGTCTCATTATCACGAATAACCTTCGTGACCTTCCACTTTCCTTGCGTATACACTTCTTCAAAACGATCGTTTTCCATGATTACACCCCTCATTAAGTTTCTATGATTCATAGTTTAACATGACTTTACTTCATATTTTCTTTCTTCTATTAAACAATCTAATATTAATTATATTTGCTTTTTAAAAGATGTTAGAGATAAACACTCTGTTACTTTTATTTCTTCTATTTTTGAAAATCCATTTCTCAAATAAAAGGCTACTGCTGGTGTATTTTTAGTTCCAGTTGACACTGTTATTGCTTCAATGCTTTCCATTTTATCCTGAAGAAAATTTAATAACTTTCTGGCGATTCCTTTTCTGAAATGTTTGGGATGCACCATTAGTCGATGTATATCCATTAACTCTTTATCCACTTTTATCGATATAACTCCAGACAACTCTCCATCTAAGTAATAACCAAAGAAAATCTCTCCACATTGTTGTAATGACTTAACGGTATCCTGTAATGGTGGTATATCATAAAAGTCAATTATTTCTGCTTCCACCTTGTATGAAAGTATTTGAATATTTAATACTTCTTTTGAAATTTTCGGATTAGTAATATCCATCTTTTTAATCAAAACAATACCTCCTTATAGAGTTTGTTCAACATGAAGACTCTTTCCAAAATTCCCTTTTCCAATCAGGATCTGTGTTTTCCAATCATAAAACACGTTCAGTTGAATTCCGTATGCCAATGCAATCAGGTTCATGGATTTTCCTTCTTCAAGATTTTCTAACACGATTTGGGATTTAAATTCATCTATATATCCTTTTCATTTTATGCTTTATGTTGTTTTTCTAGAAACTTCTCCAGCCTATATGCTATAAAAACAAGAGCTCCTGCTCCGATACCTACCATTATACCATCTGTAAAAAAACCAATAATTCCTCCAACCAAAACAAACGTCGTTACTTGTAATTTCATCATAAAGTACTTGCACCTCTTCCCAAACTTATCGTTTCAAATTACTTCACTATATATCAATTCCAAATATATAAATGGTGAGCTTCCAAAAATTTGTTTTCCTATTTCAACACACAAAAATTACTTTTTATTCCACACAACCATTGATAAAACGAAACTTCACTCAGTGGGAGTTTTACGGACGGTGCGTGATAAAACCTATTGGTCTCCTATTCATATAAGTAATACTTATTCCAGAGGATAACTTTTTGATATTTTCCTTATCTTTCCTTCTATGATAAGATAAAACATATTTAGTAAACAACGCAATGCAACGATGAAATATTTAGAATGAGGTTTGACATGTTTATTTTTATTTTATTAGATGTGATATTTCCTATATTGATATTGACTCTGATTGGCGCTGTCTTGCAAAGAAAATTTCAATTTAACCTGAAACAATTATCTACACTAATTACATATTGCTTAATGCCGGCGACTGTATTTGTGAATATATATCATATCCGTATAGAAATGGATTTATTTTTCCAGATAATATATTATATCATGCTTTATAGTTTAATCCTGATCATGGTAAGTCACGTCATTGCTAAACTTTTAAAATTAGATAGAGGAGAAAGTGCGGCTCTAAAAAATAGTATTTCATTAATGAACTCTGGCAACTATGGATTGCCAGTAAGTCAATTAGTTTTCAGCAGCAATCCCTTAGGATTTTCGATTCAGGTGTTCATTCTTATTTTCCAGAATCTTTTAACCTATTCTTACGGGATTTATAATTTATTATCCGCAACGAAATCAATCGGAGGTATTATTCAGTCCTTTCTAAAACTGCCTGTATTTCATGCACTATTATTAGGCATGCTATTTCAAGCCTTTTCCATTCCCATTCCTAATTCGATCATGATACCTTTGGACCAGCTTGCGGATGGTTTTGTTGCCGTCGCCCTTTTACTACTGGGAGCACAATTATCCAATATTAAGCTGCAATTTTTCCACCGGGTCATCACATGGTCTTTGATTGGAAGGCTGGTGATGGGTCCATTATTAGCACTGGCTGTTATATACCTGTTGAACATTGAGGGAGTCGTTGCACAATCCTTATTTATTGCGAGTTCTTTTCCGACTTCCAGGAACACATCAACGATTGCGATGGAATATCAAATCAAGCCGGAACTGCATGCACAAATCGTTTTATTTTCAACGCTTTTCAGTATTATTACGGTAACTGTTGTGATTTATTTATCTTATATTTTGTTTTGAATAATATTCGAATAGCTACATTGATATTGGACATTAGAAAAGCAAGAAATTACGGCTTTTCTAATATCCATATAAGATTTCCAGCTACTATTTGAAAATATTTTTCCAAACTACTATCAACGTGCAAATTTATGTTTTCGTATTCCTTCATTATTAGCTGAAAAAGAAATGGAGCATAGCGATAATAAATCACTATACTCCCCTTATTTCTCTACTCCCTGAAACGTATAAGGAACAGCCTTTTCCAATAAGCTTCTAATACCCGTTTTATGATAAGGCAATCGTTTATCCGCTTCTTCTATACGGACCCATGCGGTGTCCGAAATGGTTTCCGTATCTTGTATGGAAATTTCTCCACCAACAACCTTTCCCTGAAACGTAAAAAAGACTGTGTGATGATTGAACTTTTCCATAAACGCTTCATTCACAGCAAGAACATCTCCTGCTTCAATCGTTAGACCTGTTTCTTCTTTTGCTTCACGGATAACCGCTTCTGTTAACGTTTCTCCTGTTTCCACTGCCCCACCAGGCATTGACCAATTATCATGCTTTATATTTTTCACCATTAAAATCTTTTCTTCTTTCTCATCCAAAATCAATGCGTAAACCACATCTACTCTTTCCATTTAATTGCCCCTTTAATGTATTTTCTTTTTGTCACCTTTCCTTAATTCCATTTTGATAAAATGCTGCGTAATATCTTTTTACTTTCTTCATCCTTTTGTCGATATGGACGGCCAATTTCTCTATACACTTCTTTTTCTTCTAAAAGCTGTTTGGGATGTATAACCTTTGCAGTAATATTGTCCAAAAGAAAATTTTCCTCTAATAGCGAATCAGCGCACCAAACCCACTCAGGCAAACCATTCATAATAAGACTACCATCACTATGATAAGTAATGTAACCAAATGTAACCAATGGAAAGATCTACATTATCTTTTTGAAAATCGGATTGCCTATTACAAAAAGGTTCTTTCACAAATAGTTGTTTATACCCTGCTTTTACAAGCTCTTCTTCGAGACATTCTCTATATTGAATCCAGGTAACCAGATCAATATCTTCGTGAGGACGAGTCACCTTACCAAGCATAAAATCAATTGCCCAACCGCCTTTCACCCACATTTGCAGCTTATGTTTTTCAAAAAGTGCCTGCAGTTCCCTCAGAATTACTAATTGATTTTTTGCTTGTGTATTTATCTGGCTCAAATCCATAACTTTTCACCCCGCTTTCTAGTATTCATCTGCTTTCTCCAGCAATGAAACTGCATAGCAATCCATTCTCTCCTTCATCATCTCCACAGTAATATCCGTTTTTCCAAAGACTTTCCACCCGGGATAAACTTCTGGCTGATCTTCTAAAACATCCATTAAGGAAACAATATCCCAGTAAACATTATAAGAAAAATGATAGCCCATCTTCTCTTGATAAGCAGATAAAAAAGCGTCTGCAGCTTCCACGCCATAAAGCATCGCAAGATTCCAGCGGCAATGCCCTGCATCTATACCAGCATGACCGAGACAGCTGCTTGGCCAGTCAACCACACCACTAACTCTACCATCCTTCCATAGCACATTCGTTGGGTGAAAATCCCGATGGATAAATATTGGTTTATAGCTTGGCTCCGGCTGCATCGCAATCTCTTTTAACCTCTCCCATACCTCCTGTTTATTTGACCAGCCAGGAATTTCGATTTCATCCGCTTTTTGATAACGTTCATGCTTCCAAGGAAAATTCTCTATGGAATTATCGTGAATCCGGGCTAATGTTTCCGCAAGCCTATCCAGCCATTCCGTTTGATTGATCGGCAGGATATTTACCTTGCCTTCGATTTTCCGCATTAAAAGAAGCGGTTTGCCGATCACTTCTCCATCCGGGTCAACTGCAATACATTGGGGTGTCTCAACAGTTAATGAAGCGGCAGTTTTTAAGCTATTTGCTTCTTGTTCAATATCTTTTGCTGTACGATTCTTTTCATATTGGCGTAATACCAACTCTGTTTTTTTCTCAGCAGATAATTGTAGAACGATTGCATACATTGTGGCTGTGGTGCTTCCTTCCAATAGATAAACATGGTGAATAATTACCTCTCCAGGAAAGTGAGAAACAATCCACTGCTTTAATTTTTCAGGAAGATAAACCATATAATCCCTCCTTTTTATTTAAAAATCCCCGCTTCACCTAAAAGATTAAACGAGGATTCTTATTTGTCAGGATACGTTATTTTGCTTCTCCATCCTCGCCTGCTCTGCAGGAGATGGATCAAATTTGATAAAGAAATAAGCGATTAACGTACATAAAGACAGCACAGCAATCACGCCAAAGGCTATATTCACCCCGAAAATATCAGGACGTGCAATCGATCCACTGCCTTCTGTCATCGTAGCCACAGATGTCATAATCGTGACAAGTATCGCCGTACCAACAGAAGCTGCTACCATACGCATCGTACCGTCTAATGCTGCTCCATGTGGAATAAGCTCTTTCGGTAATTGGTTTAATGCCGCTGTCTGAATCGGCATCATAATTAGTGCAAATCCAAACATACGTACAGCATACATTACAATTACAAACGTAAAGGTCGTCTCGACATGAAGAAACATAAATGGAACGGTCGCTAACGTCACAATAATTAGCCCCGGAAGCACAATCCATTTCCCGCCGACCCGGTCAAAAATCCTGCCGATAATCGGTCCCATAATACCTGTGATCAAAGCACCCGGGAGCATCGACAGCCCAGCTTCAAATGCAGAAAAGTCCCGCATATTTTGCATATACAGCGGGATCAGGGTTTCTGATCCAATCAGCCCCATAAACGTAATCGAACCAATAAATACACTGAATGGGAAAATAGCATACTTAAATACTCTAAATTCAAGCATTGGATATTTCAGTTTTAACTGACGCAAAATAAATAGAATCAGAGAAAGGATACCAATAGCCAAAGTTACTAATGTAATCGGCGCTCCCCAGCCAAAGTTTCCTGCATTGGTCACACCATAAAGAATACCGCCAAATCCAAAGGATGACAGAATCACAGAAAGGACATCAAACTTAGTCTTCTTCACCTCTGTTACATTACGTAAGGCAAAGAAAGCAATAATAATATCAATAATAGCAATCGGTAAAATAATATAAAACAGCACACGCCAGGAATAATGCTCTGTCACCCATCCTGAAATAACAGGTCCAATTGCCGGTGCAAAGGAAATCACCAGACCAATTAATCCCATCACGGATCCTCTTTTATTAATGGGAAAAATCAATAAGAATACAGTTGTCATTAATGGCAGCATAACACCTGCACCAATAGATTGAATGACTCTCGCCATAATTAAAAATTCAAAATTCGGTGCCAGCCCGCCAATCAACGTTCCCACAGCAAATACACTCATTGCTGTCAAAAAGAGCTGTCTCGTTGTAAAACGTTCAATCAAAAAAGCACTGACAGGGATCATAATCCCGTTCACCAGCATAAATACTGTTGTCAGCCACTGTGCACTATTCGGTGTCACACCCATTTCATTGATAATTGGCGGTATCGCCGTAATCATCAATGTCTGATTTA
The DNA here is from genome assembly GCF_000750635.1 of Oceanobacillus jeddahensis. Classification (GTDB taxonomy): domain Bacteria; phylum Bacillota; class Bacilli; order Bacillales; family Amphibacillaceae; genus Oceanobacillus; species Oceanobacillus jeddahense. The sequence goes on along the minus strand of NZ_CCDM010000005.1, from coordinate 237,490 downwards.
AAATAGAAATAAAAGACCCTGCCAGCAAAAGTGCGACAACAGTCGGTCGATGTATTTGATTCATCTATCTGTATCCCTTCTTGCAGTTAAATTTGTATTTTGATTCTCGAAATAATAAATAGCTTCTTATAGATTAAAGGAAAAATGAAAAAGAAGCCAGCTTTTTTCCACTTTAAAAGAAAGAATTCAAGGAATAAAGTACGACGGACATAATGTTCCGGCACCCGTCCCAATGAAGGCGTTCTCGAAACTCTTGCACTCAAGAGCATCATGGATTTTAAGAATGCAAAACATACTTTCAAAGCCCCTTTAACGAACGCCAGGTTTTCTTTATCCTGATTGTTGAAAATGAACATTCATTTTTCCATATGTTACAATAATCATATAACTACCTGCTTACGAGGAGTGATCCGTATGCCAACATGTCAGTACTGCCAACATAGATGGACGTGGAAACAGACAATGAAAGTGACCACTACCATCGATACTGCGTATACCTGCCCCCATTGTGGGGAGAAACAATATGCTACTAAAAAATCGAGAACACAGTTTTTCCTGTTAACGCTTATTCCATTGACAGCCCCGCTTCTAAACTTTTTTAATGTACCTTTCTGGTTTATTTTCAGCTGGTTGATTCTAGGAAGTATTCTTGTTCTTAGTCTTTTCCCAGCCGTATTAAAACTGACAAGTACAGAGGAACTTTTCTTTTGACTTTATGTTGGTTGCCGTATTTCAAAATGATGAAAATGTAATAGCTGTAAATTCGAGCAGACGTCTATCATCTGTGTTTTTAGAACAATATTTCAATAAAATTGTAGAATTAATAATGAAATATGTAAATCCTTCACAGCTAAGAATGATGAAATTTCATCTTATCCAATGTTTCACTTTCCTCAACTAAGGGAAAATCTCCCATAACAAGGTTATAAAGGAGTTGGGCAAGATGAAAACATTTAGTGTCGCACCAAACGCAGATGAAACAAGCTGGTTTGTAAAATTGGAAGATGTCGCACCAGAAGAAGTTTATGGTGCTAAAGATGATGCTATTTCTGCTGCAGAGCAAATGGCGAAAGAGAATACACCGAGCAAGGTGGAAATCTTAGATAAGGATGATAATGTCCAGGAAGAAAGACGATTCTAGAATTGTACATTTCAGTCGCAAAAATACAAGTTTATTAAATCAATAAATGCAGAAAAAGAAGCGCTGAGAGTAGTGCTTCTTTTTCTGCATCAGTTTGGATGTTTTTATAAAATTGTGTAATTATGATCGTAAAGACCTTTCCTGTACCGTCTTCATCAGCTTGGAAAAAATCAATACCATAATTTTTCATACACCTACTCATAGCCAGTTCAGTCTAAAATCGAAACTGGATCAGATGTCATTTCCCCCAAACTTCCTCAGCAACTTCTCTTACCAGACGTAATTTATCCCATTGCTGCTCTTCCGTTAGAATATTTCCTTCTTCTGTTGAAGCGAAACCGCATTGCGGACTGACACATAAACGTTCAATCGGCACATATTTCGAAGCTTCTTTAATACGTTCTTTAATTTGCCCTTTATCCTCAAGCTCTGGAAGCTTAGAAGAGAATAATCCCAATACAACAAGCTTATTATCACTAACGTTAACAAGTGATTCAAAACCGCCGGCACGTTCTGTATCAAATTCCAGATAATATGCCTTTACTTTTTCCTGTGCAAATAAAATTTTAGCAATGGTATCATAAGCACCAGACGAAGCCCACGTAGAATGATAATTTCCGCGGCAAACATGCGTGGTAATTATCAGATCCTCTGGATGATTTTCAATCGCTTTATTGTTTAAATTCACATAAAGTGTACCGATATCTTCTACATTCGTCCCATCATGACGGCTTGCCCAATAGTTTTCATCAACAAGCATTCCCCATGTGCAGTCATCTACTTGCAAGTTTCTGCATCCAGCATCATATAAATCTTGAATCACCGTACGATATGCGGCTGCAATATCTTCTACTAAATCATCCTGGTTTGGATAAAGCTTATTCGTTATTTCCACATTTTCCGGACGTTGGAGCTCTGCTAAAAATTGTGCAGGAGCTGGAATTGTCTGTCTTGCCACAACTTCCTCATCAGCAAACTGCTGTACAAATTGGAAATGCTCTACAAATGGATGATTTTCTCCGCTGATTTTCCCGGTTAAGCGGGCTGTTTCTGCACGTGTTTCTTCACCTTGAAATTGATAACCTTTTTCAATATCCTGCTTCTCTACACCCTGCAGTCCCCACATAAAGTCAAGATGCCACCAGGAACGGCGAAACTCCCCATCTGTAATTGCTTTTAAGCCTACTTCTTTTTGTTTTTGAATCAAATCTCTAATGGTTTCATCTTCTACTGCTTTTAAATCCTGCTGAGAAATGTTGCCTTTCGCAAAATTTTCCCGGGCTTCCTTTAATTTCTCCGGTCGCAGGAAGCTTCCTACATTATCAAACCGAAATGGTGTTTCTGCACGTATGCCTTCTTTGCTAACTACTGTCATTACGAATCTCTCCCTCGTTTCATTGATTGAGATTAGTTTATCACAGAAAGCTTACTATCAGATAACACCTAAAATCTATCGTTTGTTATAGTTTTAACCTATATCAATATATTCATAAGAAGTACTCCATAGCAGTTTGACAGCAGCCAATACGAACTTACATTCTACAAACATCACCTTTTGAATTAATTCTATGTTATAATAATAGACCAATAGTATACGGTTTCTTCGAGGGTGGTCGGCTCATTCCCTATCGAAAGGGGGTGGTGCTGTATTACAGTTTTTGAAAGCTTAATGCTAGCAATAGCTTTTGCTTCCTTAATTATTGCAGTGCTGTCATTTAATCACAAAAAATAATCCACCCTTGAGTTTAGCAACTTAAGTGGATTATTTTCGCTATACTGCTGACCCCTTAAAAGGGAGCCTTGCTATTGACTTACCGTTCGTGTGACAGCACGGACGGTACTTCTATTATATTTACTTCTATCCTTATTATACCCTATCTTTTTGATTTTTAAAAGTTCTTTCAAATAACTCGTGAACACTGAATCTCCAAACGGAAACAGACTTATCCATCGTTTGCTATAACTTTACCCTATGGCAAAATCACGGCAAATTCTGCTGCTCCTCGTCAATGCTTGTCTGCAAATAGGAAATATACGTTTGTGCCATCGGGCTAAGCTCCATATCTTTATGAACAATATAGCCTACATGAATGATTTCATCAACTTTCAACGGCACCGCTATAATATTATCTCCATTCAGCCTTTGACTGATCACTCCTGTCGATATCGTGTAACCATTTAGACCAATCAGCAGATTAAACATCGTCGCCCGGTCCCGGACATGAATATTTTTCGGGCGGGTCAGCGTACTAAGAATCTCTTCGGAAAAATAAAATGAATTATAATCGCCTTGTTCATAAAGCAGATACGGATAAGGCTCTAAATCCTCCAGCGTCACATAATCTTTCTTCGCCAATGGATTATCTCCGCTGATAAACACATGTGGTGTAGCTTCAAATAAATGGTGAAAGGCTAAATTTCCTTCTCTTAAAAACTTACGAATAATTTGTTCATTGAAATCATTGATATACATAATCCCGATCTCACTGTTTAAATTTTTAACATCTTCAATAATTTCATAGGTTCTTGTTTCCCGAAATGTAAAATCATATTCATCCCGGTCATAATCTTTTAACAAGCGTACAAATGCACTGACCGCAAAAGCATAATGTTGTGCAGATACAGCGAAATGATGCTGTGGTGTTGCATTATTGGAATAGCGATTTTCCAAAAGCTCGGCCTGCTCCAACACCTGTCTGGCATAACCTAAAAACTCAGAACCCTCTTTGGTCACATGAATCCCCTTATTTGTACGTGAAAATATTTTAACGCCAATTTCTTTTTCCAGCTCCTTTAAAGCATTGGACAAACTCGGCTGGCTGATAAATAGGGTTTGGGCCGCCTTGGATATCGAACGGCTTCTTGCCACTTCAATCACATATCTTAATTGTTGTAAGGTCATTATTCTCTCCTTCCTCTGGTCCGATTCTTTTCCTGTAAAAATGAATAAGTTATTTACACCTACATCCGTAACGGAATGTATTTCAACCTAAATTTCAAAAATATATAAGTAAGTATTCTCTTCTTCATTTCAAATGTCCTCATTTTTGGAATGTCGCCTTAACGCGTTTAGACCTGATAAAATACCCAATCCAAATCATACTGAACAGAATGGAAATCCAATTCAGCCTCCCTTCATAAATTAAGAGAGGTAAATACGAAAAAATATTAATAATGTAAGCTGCTATCATAAACTTTGGCAATATTTGTTTCCTTTTGAGCCATAAATAGATGATAAACAGGTAAAAGAAAACCAGAATGAAGTTGATTATGTATATAAATAAATTGTAAGCATCTAAGTAAAAGGGGTTAACAGCTATGACAACATACGTTACAGCGGCTATGTTAAAAATAATCATAATTGCCGGGATAATAAGCCATCCTGCTACGATAGCATATTTAAAATCGGTTCTAAATTCAGATTGTTTTTTTGTCTCTTTTTCTTTCACTAGTTTGTCTCCTTTTTATTCAATTAAACTCAATATAGCAAATTCGGTTTATCCCTTCAACTGCGTTTCAAGCTCTATCTTACTTTAAAAATAATTGATAAGCATATCGTTCCCCATTTTCAAAAGGGAGATGAACAATACCCTTAAATGAAAATCCAGCAGACGAAATAACCTTTTGCATTGCGCGGTTTTTTGGATGCGTATCAATCCGGATTTCAGATATTCCTTTTTCTTGGCATACCAAGAGCAGCAGATGCAGAAAAATTTTTCCGTAGCCTTTTCCATCTGTATCTGGATGAATAGCGAATTTATGAATCGTAACATAGTTTCCTTGCGATGTATCCCAATCGCCATAAGAAATCTTAGCATATGCCTTCTCTTCTTCGTCCGTCATGATTGCTGTACCAATAATTTCCTTATTTATTGTAAAAAGATAATTATTTCCTTTTTCTAATTCTCCCTTTATCTCTTCCTCTTTTGGAGAATCTTCATCAGACCATTGTGGAGAGCCGGATTCCATCAGTTTATTTTTAGCATGATTGATAATTTGCATAATCCCTTTGAAATCATTACGATTTCCAGTTCTTATTTCAATATTCACGATTGTCACCTGCTTTTATTTTTTTGACTATCTAATTATTTCTAACCACTGAAAACAAAATTTATCCTTTATTTTCGAACAATATGTAAGAAATTAAGAAATAAAAATAATAAGTGATAAAGTTAAAAGAAAAATTCCATTGTCTAAATCCGTACAAGCATCAGATAATTCAATTTCTCTTTTGAATGTAAAGAAAACCTGTTTTTTATGCGTTGCAATATGCTCCCCGGTAACTTTTTTTAATTCACAATAATTTTTTTCGCTCATAAATGGCTTTTTTATAATAAAAGTATCTTCCCCATACTCCAGACGATATTCTGTATACCCTTTCGTTAATGTATCTTTGACATCTCCGGTCATCACTAGCTTTCCAATTTTATTTTCTCTTCCCTTATTGGAAATAATGAGATCCCAATTCCTTTCCCATGCTGCTTTTTATTTTCAAGAAGTTTGATTAGCTGATGCATATATTTTACTTTATATGATTTGCGACTTTTTAAATGCAGCAGTAACTTTGTGGTTGTTAAATAACCCGCTTTTTTATTTTCTACAACGATTTTCTGTTTAAATAATAGGGGGATGAATGGGGACTTAATAACAGCATTCATATATACCGTCTCCTTCTATATAAAGATTAATGGATGCTTTGCCTATCAAATACATATAGAATTCCATATTCAAGACGCACTATCCGCTTTTATATTTCTTCAGTATATTCCCTTGGAGTTACTTCAGGAAACTGCAAAGCAATAAATCTCCGTATAGGATTTCAATTCCAAAATAAAAAGCTATTTGATGAGCTGATCGAGATGAGCCCCAAAATAGCTTTTCATACCGCGAATGGATGTAATTACTTTTTATCAAACATCTGATACCAGGCATAAACAAACAGCGTAACACCAACACCCATGTTCCAATTCCATATACTCGCATCAAAGTTTAAAGAATAGAAAACATTTAAACCCATAATAACAATTCCGAAAAATAATAGTGCAGGGAATACTATATTTTCCACGCTACATTTTCTGCCAAAAATTTGAACCACTACTATCTCCTCCGATAACTTCTGCAGCATACACATATACACTAATAATATATGATTCTACATATTATTGTAATAACCTTCACAATAATTCTTTATTCTTTTTATACGAACGTTTTAATGAAATAAGGTTAAATAAAAAGGAAATTACGCCAACATTTATTCCCATTACTAGAAATTCATACCAGCTTGCATTGTTGGATATTATTGTATAGATCAGATAAAGTAACGCATAAATCATAGCAAATGAAGCTGAATTGGATATGAGGGCTTTTATCTCTCTTTTATATTGTTTCTTCGTCGCAATCTCAGCATATTCCATCCCAGACATTATATACCTTGCTAACGTATACAATAGAAATACTGCTATACCTGCAAATAGCATAAATTCCGTGTCTAGGGCAATAAAATGATTAATGATCAGTATCATGCCAAGAAAGAGCACAAGTACGACTGCTCCTTCAGCTAAAAAGTATAGCATCTTCTTTTCCTTATATTCATCTTCCGGCATCAAAAAAGATATCCATGATTTCATTTATCTTCTACCTCCCAAAATAATTCATCTAATGTTTTTTCGAGCTCTTTTGCTATCGCAACGCAGAGCTGAAGTGTGGGATTATATTCCCCTTTTTCTATTAATCCAATTGTCTGTCTGGTTACACCGACTTTTTTTGCCAGCTGCTGTTGGGTCATCGATGTTTTTATACGCGTTATTTTTACATTATTTTTCATTGTTAAACCTACTCCACATAATGTCATGTATAAATTGCATTTGTTAATTATATATTACATCTAATCATAAATAAACGCAATATTTTTTAAGTAAATGTAAAAAAGCCATTTAAAGAGCTTCCTCCGCTCTTTAAATGGCTTTACTTTTCATGATATCCATTTAATCAAAAAAATCATTAGTCCATCATCCGTTTCTTAAATGTCACAGCAGCTAATGCCAATGATGCCACAACCCATGCTCCGATAATAGCAAATGGCTTCCATAACTGACTAAAACCTGCTCCTGCATCTTCTAATTTCACGATTTCCTCTAATTGGATTCCAGGTGTATATTCTAATACTTCCAAGAAGCTATATTGATCTGCAAACGCCATAAACATATTCCCCATCCCAAATATAAACATAACAGGAAGAACATAGACTGATGCTTCTAAAACACTTCTTGTTATTAAGCCCATCCATGTACCTAATGCAATAAAGAAGATAAGAGAGAGTATAACCCCTGCAATCAAAACACCTCTGCCTGCAAAGGAAAAATTCATAAGAAACAAACAAACGCCTGTTACAATCACGGTAATAACAATCGTCACAGCACTTTTTCCGGACAGTATTTCCGTCAATGTGGCTGGGGAAAGCATCAGACCACGTAACGTATTTTTCTCTTTTTCTTCTGCGATCATTGCACATTGCAGGAAAGTGCCGACCAGTGCAAGCGATATGCTGATTACAAATACATACATCTCTATCGTTATATTATCCATTCTTCCATATATAACAGCAAAGACAAGCGGCATCAATGCTGTGGATGAAACATACATATTTCGATATAAATCTTTTAAATCCTTTTGAAAAATAGCCATGAATCGTTTTACAGAAAATGTCATACTAATTCCCTCCCAGTTACTTCAACAAAGATATCTCCTAAGGTTGGCTCTTTTGTATAAATACGCTCCACCATTTCCCGGGAAATATATTGTTGAATTTTCTCAGCACTTGATGCTTTCAAGGGGAGCTCTAATTCTGTTCCATCCTTTAATTCGATGCCGATAATCTCTTCCCGATACTGTTTTTTTAGTTGTTTTGGTTCGTCTAAAAGCTGGACAATCCCTTTATTTAAAAAGGCTACCTGATTACAGAGATGATCCGCTTCCTCCATATCATGTGTTGTCAGAAAAATAGTCGTTCCCTGTCGATTCAGTTCTTTTAAACCATTATGAATATGTTTGGAATTTGCAGGATCCAATGCAGATGTTGGTTCATCTAAAAATAATAACTCAGGCTTATGCAAAAGTGTTCTTGCAAGTAATACACGCTGTGTCATTCCTTTGGAAAGTTTCGAAACCTGTGTTTTTTTCTCTGCACCTAAATTCACTGATTCCAGCGCTTCATCAATCCGTTTATAAGACGTATCATATAGATCTGCATAAAGCTTTAAATTATCATAAATGGTCAGCCTCGCATATAAACCGCTATTATCCGTTACAACGCCAAAGCGTTTCCGATATTCAGGTGTATTTAACTTTGAAACAGGTACTCCAAAGATACTGGCTGTACCTCCACTCTGTCTCATTTGTCCAGTTAAAATTTTAATCGTTGTTGTTTTGCCTGAACCGCTTGGACCAAGAAAACCAAATGTTTCTCCTTTTTTAACCTGGAAGGACACATCATGTAACGCTTGTTTGTCCCCAAAAACCTTCTCTAAGGATGCTACTTCAATCATATTCTCCACTCCCAAAAACCTCCTGTGTCAGTTAAGTTGCCTGTGACTACAGAATAGGCTCTTTTCAGCAACAGTGCACTATATTTTCGATGAATGGAGTATATATTATGATGAATTGTGTTTATTCTACCCCCAATAATTCTTTCAGCTCGATCAACTTCGATTTCGATAGCGGGACCTCAGAGCTTTTTTTATCAACAAGAGATAAACTGTAGCTATTTCTCGTCCAGGTAATCACTTCTCTTATTTTTTGAAGATTCACAATATAGGAGCGGTGACACCGAAAGAAACCCTGATGGGATAGACGCTGTTCCAATTCTTTTAGGGTAAGTCCTGTTGGAAATCCTTCTCCGCGAGTATAGAGATAGGACTGTCCATCCTGGCTTTCGATATAATCAATTTCCTGCGGATCAAATAAAATAATTTTATCTTCTACTTTTGCAGAGATTTTATTTATCTGGAAAGCCTGCTTTACTTGAACTGCTTCTTCCTCCGTTTCCTCTGTATCTGTTTCTAAGGAGGTTAAACGTTCATTCTCCTCTGCTTCGACTTCCATTTGCTTTATCCCTTGTTCATCTAAACGATAGACTGTATCCGCAATCGTGATGGCACTCTCTGTACTTGTTGTTAAAATCAGCACCGCCTTCTGGTGGTTCTGCAGAAATTCGACAAATTGATGCAGGACGCGTTTTGTTTCTAAATCCATATTTACTTCAGGCTCTTCAAAAATCACCACTTCCGCTTCCTGCATTAATATCCTGCCAAACTGAACACGCCGCTTTTCAGAACGATTAAGCTGATGCATCTTCCATCTCGCTTTTTCCTCTAATTGAATTTGCAAAAGTACTTCTTTCACAGAAACCTTTCTTCGATATAAAGAGCCAATAAATTTCAAATATTCCTGTACTTGCATTCGTTCGTAAATCCCCTCTTCATACCAGCAAATACCTAAATAGGAAAAGTAGTTCTGTTTATCCTCCTGTAATGTTTGATGCTGAATCTGAATCGTTCCACTTCGTACATTTTCTTTTCCGGTAATCATCTGCAGCAACACTGAACGAATATTAACAGTTGATTGAATTGCTTTTATTTCTCCAGCTTTTACTTCTATATCTATCTTAGGGAATAATGTCTGGTCTCCCTGACGATATTCCATTCCGCTTATGCTTAACATGTTTCATTCCTCTTTCTATCGATAACATCTTTTATAGTGCGTGTTCAAAAAGTCCGATAAATAGGACCAAGTCGGTTAAGAATGCGACGTCCTGGGGTTGCGATTACTCATCCCACCGAAAACATTTGTGCGTCGGAAGTTCAAGGCGCGCCGCTTTGAGGAACGGACTTTCACAGGATGTGATGACTTCTGTGTTTTTAGATACGTGAGTACCGGAAAAGCAAGCCAATGCAGAAATTCGCTGTGTCATTTTTATTTGGACTTTTTGAACTTCCTTTATATTAGCTTGCAGTCTGATGATTATTTCATGACAAACCATTGAATCTTTGATACAGTAGAATCAACAATAATAATGAAAAGCAACTACTAGGGGAGCCCATAATTGCGGGCTGAGAGGAAAGCATGCTTACTTTCCGACTCTTACAAACCTGATCTGGCTAATACCAGCGTAGGGAAGTAGTCAATCAACGTATGATTACTCTCAGTATACCAAATCAGGCTTCTCGATAAAGCCTGATTTTTTATTTTTACAAAGTAGTTCCCTTTTTATTTGCCCAAATAAAAGGAGATGATTGGATTGAAAAATCGTACACGCTTATTAACCATGATGGCTGTTCTTGTAGCAATTGGAACGATTGGCTCTCAATTGCTCTGGTTTCCTGCAGGAGTCGCCAGAGCCTATCCGGTTCAGCATGCCGTTAATGTTATTGCTGCCATTTTGCTCGGGCCAGGTCCTGCAGTAATTGTTGCATTCATGATCAGCTTGCTTAGAAACCTTTTAGGACTGGGAACATTGGTTGCATTTCCAGGAGCGATGATTGGAGCTTTTGTTGCCGGGGTATTGTATAAGAAAACACAAAAATATCCTATGGGGGCCATAGGTGAAATCATTGGTACAGGAATTATCGGTTCCTTCTTTGCTGTTCCAATAGCCAACTTGCTTATGGGAAGCTCTGCGGGAGCATTTGCCTTTATTCCGCCGTTTATTGTAAGCAGTGTCTCTGGTGCTTTGATCGGGTGGCTGTTAGTCAGCCGTATTCCTGCACGGCAGTTTTCTTTAACAAAATAATTTATCGATATTCAAGGAGGATTTTATAATGAGTCAAGTTCGTTGTGCATTAACAATTGCTGGTACAGACCCTAGCGGTGGTGCTGGTATTCAAGCAGATTTAAAAACATTTCAAGAGTTAAAAACCTATGGTATGTCCGTTATTACTTCCGTAGTAGCTCAAAATACAACAGGGGTTCGCTCTGTGGAACATATGCCGCTTTCGATGATTGAGGACCAGCTGGATGCAGTGATAGAAGATATGCCAATCCACGCAGTAAAAACGGGGATGATTGCAAGCAAGCCAATGATGGAGTTAATCGTTAAAAAGCTCGAGCAGGTGGATGCTCCATATGTAATGGATCCAGTAATGGTAGCTACCAGCGGAGATGACCTAATTGACAAAGAGGGCCGTAATTTTTTACGACAATACCTTCTTCCATTAACAACCGTTGTGACACCAAATATTCCAGAGGCTGAATTTCTAACCGGATTATCCATTACAACGAAAGAGGATATGAAAGGAGCAGCAGAATACCTTGTTCATGAATATGGTGTGGACGCTGCATTAATTAAAGGCGGCCATCTAAAAGGACAAGCAATTGATTTTCTTTACGATGGTAAACAAATGCATAGTTATGCTGCAGAACGTATTGATACAAAGAATACACATGGAACTGGCTGTACCTATGCTGCTGCTATTGCTGCTTATTTAGGAAAAGACTATCCGCTTCCAGAAGCAGTTAAACAGGCAAAAGCTTTTGTAACTGCAGCCATTACAAAATCATTTGAACTAGGTAAAGGAAATGGCCCGACAAATCACTGGGCTGTACGAGAAGTTACGGAAAGGAAGATTACGCATGAATCCTGATATTATTCAACAAGTTAGAAACAATACACCGCTTATTCATCATTTAACTAATCAGGTCGTCATGAATTTTAGTGCTAATGGACTACTGGCCTTTGGTGGTAGCCCAGTCATGGCAAAGGAGATGCGGGAAGTAGCAGATATGGCAAAAATAGCTGATGCGCTTGTTTTAAATATTGGTACCATTATAGAAAATGAAGTGACAGCAATGATTGTAGCAGGGAAAGCTGCCAATGAAAAAGGAATCCCTATTGTTCTTGATCCTGTTGGTGTGGCTGCGACTTCTTTTCGCAAAGACATGATAGAAAAAATTTTACAAGAAGTTCATCCAACGGTTATCAAAGGGAATGCAGGTGAAATTGCTTCTTTGGTTGAGACAGACATTCAAATGCGCGGAGTAGATTCCGTCGGCGAAGGAAATGTAGATGAAATTGCTGAAAAGGCTAGTATTAAATATGATACGGCAATCGTGATAACTGGAAAAACAGATGTTATTTATGCGGACCAAAAATTAATTTATAATCAAACAGGCCATCCTCTTCTCGCAAGTATTACGGGCTCTGGATGTTTATTAGGCTCTATTGTTGCGGCATGTTTAACTACTTCCTACCCTATCTCTGAGCAGCTCCGTTCCGCACTCAGCTTTTATGGATTGGCGGCGGAACGTGCAGCAGAGCAGCCATATGTACATGGCCCGGGGACTTTTTTGCCCCATTTCCTTGATGCTTTATCCTTTGCACCGAAGCAATTAAATGGAGGACCCAAAAATGATATTTAAACGAGAGGTTTTAAGAAAGTATTTTATTATGGGAAGCCAAAATTGTCATAAAGACCCCAACGCTATTTTAGAAGAAGCGCTTGCTGCCGGTATTACAGCATTTCAATTTCGCGAAAAAGGAACGGGGTCATTAAGTGGAGAGAAAAAGCTTCAGTTAGGCAGGGAGCTTAGAGAACGCTGCCGCGCACATGATGTTCCATTCTTTATTAATGACTATATTGAGCTTGCAGACGAATTGGAAGTGGATGGGATACATGTTGGGCAGGATGATATGCCTGTTGAAGAAGTTCGCGCCAGGTTCCCGGATAAATTAATTGGCTTATCCATTTCCACGCAGGAAGAACTGGATCGGAGCCCGCTTGATTTAGTGGATTATATTGGTGTTGGTCCTATTTTTGCAACTTCTACAAAAGAAGATTCAAAACAAACTGTTGGGCTAGAATGGATTCATACCATCCGTGCCCAGTTTTCAGATATACCCATAGTGGCAATTGGCGGCATTCAGACAGAAAATGCCCATTCTGCAATAGAAGCAGGTGCTGACGGCGTATCCTTTATTACTGCTGTTACGGAAGCTGAGGATATCAAGGAAGCTGTAAATAAGTTGTAGCGGCCATCTCCCATTTTTTTGTCTAGTGATGGAGCCCATTCTGCCCATAATGAAGAGCAAATAACACCGATACCTCATATGCTATTAGGGAACATTAGCCTAATAGAGGAGGAAAATTATGAATCATTTTCAACCACAACATCCAAACGGGCAAGAAAACAGACAAAACGACCTGCCCGGACAGATGTTAAATAATTATTTTCAACCTGCGCCGCAGTATGATTATTCCAATGGAGCTTTTACCGGCAACCCAAATGGAGAAGCTGCCGGACCGGGAAACTATCATCCGGAACAGCAACAGCATTCTGTTCATCATATGCCGCCCCAATACGAACAACAGCAATATGCACCATCTCCATATGAGCAGCAACAGCAGCTCGCTAATCCCGTGCCGTCTTCATATGAACAGCAGCCATCGCCGGAGAGAATTGGCGGATTTTTTCCTGGGGGCCCAAACGGAAATGGCAATGGAGCAAATTTCCCGGGAGAGCTTACGGAACAACTGATAGATATGTTTCCTGAACCTCCAAATAATAATGGAAACGGGAATGGAGGTCCCTTTTCTAATTGGCCGCCTGCTCCATCTTTTCCAAATTTCCAGGAGAATGGCAATAATGGAAATGGAGGTTCTTTTGAACAACAGCCAAATCCCGCAGCAATGGGCGGCATGAATAGCCAGCCTCCAATGAGTCCTCCGCCTAACTTTGTACCGCAAAAACAGCAGGTGCAAACATTCGCTGTCGATCCTGGCGGCATCAGACATTGTATGTTCCGCTTTACCTACATTTGGCCAAATCATGGCAGAGGATTTTGGGCTTTCCCGACGTTTTTAGGAAGAAACTCGATTGCGGGCTTCCGCTGGAATGGTTTCCGATGGGTTTATTTTGGTATGGACTTAAATAGTATTGAATCCTTCCAATGCATGTAAGATCAAATAAATCAGTATTTATTGAAAAATGGACAGCAGAAGAGCATCGCCTTCGCTGTCCATTTTTTAATACCTTTATTTATATTTTTTATCTTCTTTTTTACGCATTTCACGCTGCCAGATAAGACCTTGCTCCAGCGCCATTTTCTTTGCAATTTTCGGTGCGTTCCATAACGGCGGCAGTATTAATAATGATACAGGCACCGCGGATATAACGATGGAATTTTGAATCGATGTAATACTATCTTCTCCAATAGAAAGAATAGCTGCCGTAAACGCGCCAAAAAGAACAGCCCAGCATACACGTAACCAGCGTTTCGGATTATCATGACCTGATAATGTAGCTGCAACGGTATAAGACATCGTATCTGCTGTTGTAGCAACAAATACAATAGATACCAGCAGGAATGCAACACCCATCGCTGTACCCATCGGCAGCTGATCGGTAATTGCCATCACTGCTGCTGGCATACCACCTTCTGCTAACGCTGTAGAAACGGAACCTTCATTTTGCGTTTCAAAGAAAATACCTGTCCCGCCAACAATGGAAAACCAGAAATTTGTTACAAGTGGGGCTACCACCGATACTGCGATAACAAGTTCCCGAATCGTTCTTCCTCTGGAAATTCGGCTGATAAAGACAATAAGCATTGGCGCATAGCCAATAAACCATGCCCAGAAAAACAGTGTCCAGCCTGATAACCATTCACCGTCTCCACGGTAGAACATCATCTCGAACATATTTTGAAGATGCACACCGGTTCCGCCGACAAAGCCATCAATAATAAATCCAGTAGGTCCAATAATAAGAACAATGATACCAAGAAGAATCGTAAATTTAACATTCCAGTTACTTAAATGATAAATTCCTCTGTCTACCCCAGTTGCTGCTGAAATTGCCGCTACTGCAACCAGTGCAACCACTACTAATATACTCAATGTTAATGTATTCGGCACATCAAATAAATGATTTAACCCATATGAAATCTGTAAGCCGAGAAATCCAAGCGGTCCTAATGTACCTGCTGCTGTTGCAATAATAGAAACGACATCTGCCGCTGTACCAATAACACTTTTTTCAAAAATCTTTTCTCCAAAAATAGGGTATAGTAATCCACGCGGCTTTAATGGATATCCTTTCTGATAATGAACATACATCATGACGATAACGGCTAGTGTTCCAAGAATCGCCCATGCAAGAAATCCCCAATGCATAAATGCTTGAGCAAATCCACCTTCAATAAAATTAAATTGTCCTCCTCCAAACAGAGGCGGTGTATCCATATAATGGTACATTGGTTCTGCCGCAGCCCAGAAAACTCCTCCAGCAGCAAGCAGCGTAACTAATATCATAGCTACCCAGCCAAAATAGCTATATTTGGGTTTATCCTGTTTTCCTAATTTTACTTTACCATACTTTGATACGGCTAAACCTAAGCCGATCGCGAAATTAAGGAATAAGAGTATTTGCCAATAAGCACCAAACCAATCAGCAGAATAATTAAATAAAGTATTTACTGTATTATCCACCATCTCACTATTAATCAGCGACAGAACAATAAATACAACTAAAAATCCTCCACTGATATAAAAAACTGGCCAATCTAAACCTTTTCCTTTTTTTGACTTCACAATTTACCCCCTGTTTTGTGTAAGCGTCTATAAGACTATCTTATAGACCAGAGATGAAAACATTATGCCCGTTAAATTCTTAACAAGCTTTCATCCCTCACTTAATTTTATTAACACATATCTTTCTATTATAGTGACGTGTTTCTTACAACACAACCCACATTTCAAAGACTTATTCCACGAATTACTTTGAATATAGAAGTATTTCCCTTATTAAATATTCTTAAACCCTTCTCACCCTCAAAAATAAAAAAATCTCGCAAATTATAGCGAGATTTCCTTTAAGGTATATTATTTTTAAAGCCTTAAGAATTAATAATATTATCAACGGTTTCTTCCACTTCATCCCTGGACATTTTTTCTTTTCCGCTTTTTAAGGCATTTAAGGTTTTATGCGCAAGTTCCAGCGGGATGCGGCAGAAGAGCAGGATATTTTTTGTAGAGATTTGTTTCATATACTCATCTGCTTTTTGTAAATTTGCTTCAGCATAAGCAAACATTTCTTTTTTAGACCAGTCGTCAGGGAAGAAGCCAACGCCTCTTTCCGCATCTTCGTCCACATTTCGCAGTATATTCACAGCCTGTAATCCTCGGCCATAACCAATAGCCAGGTCGCGGTCTGTTTCTGTTCCATCATACCAATTCCATATATCAGATAACATTACGCCAACAAGACCTGCTACATAATATGTATACTCGTCCAAATCTTCTTTTGTCTGTACATTCCAATCTTTCCGTACCCATTTTGCCATTCCTTCTGCCATTTCACTTGTAGAACCTTTTACTTTTTGTTCTATTTCATCCGGACAAAAATCAATCCAGTCTGCCAACCGTAACGTCACCTCTGGAAGATCCTCCTCAAAAGGATTTACTAACTGCTCATAGGCTTCACGATTAAATACAGTTTCCTTCAATAAACGGCTTGTCTCCATTAATAAATGCTGTTTTGCTTCAGCATCCATCTCCTCATGGTCTTCTATCTCATCAACAGCGCGCATGCAGAGGTAAGCCGAACCAACTGTTTTCCGCAACGTTTTGTTCAACAGTTTAATGGGGATATAAAATGTTCTGCTCGTCTGTTTTAAAACCTTCATTGCATCTTTTTCTAATGTTGCTTTATTGCCCACCCAAAACTCCTCCTTATTTCATGCGATTAATATAAGTATAACAAACAAGTTTCTTTTTTTCCTTTAAAAGTGTTGAATTATCATTAATTTTCGCTTAAAACTCTTGTGCTATCTATTCTTTTTAAGCTAAGATGATAAATAGTGTTTTATAACATAGACGTTCAAGTGTTTATTCATGCTGTTTTTAGAAAATAATAAACGCTAATGACGTTATACTTATAGATAAGGCGTGTTGTTTATGAATAAAGGTGTATATTTACTTATGATTATTTCGTTTGTTGTCGGGATGGTCGAATTAATTATTGGTGGCATTCTCGATCTAGTCGCAACAGACTTAGGCGTCTCATTAGGAAAAGCAGGATTATTGATTACTATTTTCTCTTTGGTTTTTGCTGTTGCCTCCCCTATTTTACTTTATTTAACAGCTCCTGTTGAGCGCAAAAAACTGACGATTATTTCATTATTTATCTTCTTATTCGGAAACATTCTTGCTGTTTTTAGTTTGAACTACACGATGATTTTTATCAGTAGAATTATTTCTGCAGCGAGTGCTTCCTTGCTAATCGTACTTTGTATTATGATGGCATCCTCCATTGTTAAACCTGCTTACCGTGGACGTGCTATCGGGATTGTAAGTATGGGAGTAAGTGGATCGCTGGTGTTCGGAATTCCATTTGGTTTAATACTTGGAGAATCATTCGGCTGGCGTGCACCATTTGTGCTCATCTCCTTCTTAACGGTTGCTTCCATTATATGTGTTCATTTCTTTATGCAGCGTATTCCTTCTGCAGAAAAGCCCTTGCCGTTAACCACACAGCTGAAAATGATCCGGAATCCAAAAGTTCTTTTTATACTGTTGACGACTTTCTTTGTATTAGCAGGACATACAACGTTATACGGCTATTTGAACCCATTTGTAAAGGACTTTATGGAATTAGACGGTGTTTGGTTAAGTGCCATTTATATGATATTTGGTATCTCTGCTGTCAGCGGCGGCGGGACAGGCGGAACATTGTCCGATTTATTTGGACCGAAAAAGACCATCCTTACTGCAATTATTTTATTTGTGGCTACGATTTTAATTATCCCCATTTCATCGTTCCACGTTGTATTATTTCTTGTTGTGCTTATCCTGTGGGGCATGCTCAGCTGGGCGGTATCGCCGCCAGTTCAAAGTTATTTGATTGAAACATCTCCACAAAATTCGAGCATTTTAGTTAGTCTAAATAATTCTGCTTTACATTTAGGTATTGCAGTAGGGTCTTTCGCAGGAAGTATTGTTATTGAACAGGCTAGCGTTGATAAGAACGCCTATGTTGGTGGAGCAATTGTCTTCTTAGGTCTGATCACAGCATTAATAGCACTAAAGGGATATAAACGACCGCAAGTTAAGGCAGATTAAGCGATAAAACACAACTCTTTAAAACAGAATTTATATGGTTCCGCCCATAATAGATAAACTGCATAAAATGACTTTACAAGATTCCGGTGTTCGAAAGTTATATTTGTTCTTCTAACTTTCGAACACCGGAATCTTTCATTCATTGCTTTTGTAATAGAAAGAGTTACTCTTTCAAGTACACGAGGTTTTATTCTTCTTATCCTGTAAAATTATCTCCTTTTTGATCACAGCTCTTCTATAAATCACAATAGGAAACATTCCCAATATAAAACCGACCAATGCAAAAATTTCTGTTCTGCCAATGCTATAACCAATGCTTATGCCTAAGGTTATGAAAACAATAAACAATGCTCCAAGATGATAAATCCGCATCGTTTTCATCTCCTTTTTATTTATCGCAGTATAACCGACTGGAACTGGGGCTGGGGCTGCGATTACTCGCCCCATCGAAAGGCTTTGTAAGGCTCCCACTTAAAAAATAGAGGGAACTCGAAAATTTGAAGTGGTAGATCCAACAGTCAGCAACAGCCCGATTTGTTCCAGCCAACAGGGGGCAGGTCATAAAGTCTCCCGAGACAACGCTTTTCGATGGAACGAGTAACTGCAATACCACCACGACGTTGCGTACTTAGCCTTTGTACCTTATCCAGTGCGGGATGAAATGACCCTCCCTGAATAAAGTTTCACTTTATTGTATGAAATAATAATGGAAACGTACCCAGCTGCTTAAGCTAAGCTTTTAAAATCATTTCAAAATGTGACGATTTATTTACGTACCTTATTATCACGCCTTAGGAAAACGATTACATTTAAAAACGCTAATCTATTCTAAAAATTCGCTATTGCCTTACTTCCCGTTTCATGTTTAAATAAATTCAATATACAATAGGAAGCGTAGAGGTGGTTAGATGGAAGAGAAAGTTTCAGTAGGTCTATTAGGTCTTGGTGTTGTGGGATCAGGAGTTATTCACCTGATTGAAGACCATCAAGAAAAATTAGCACATCAATTAGGCTGTAAAGTCGAAGTTGTTAAAGCACTTGTGCGTAATATGGAAAAAGCACGAGATATAGATGTCGATCAAACGATTTTAACAACAAATCCCGATGATGTTCTTGAAAATCCAGAAATTGATCTTATTATTGAAGTAATGGGCGGTATTGATCATACAAAAGAATATATTTTAAAGGCTTTCTCTAATAAGAAACACATTGTTTCAGCGAATAAAGATTTAGTGGCTGTTTATGGTCCTGAACTCCAAGAGGCCGCAGTCAAAAATAAGTGTGATTTTTATTATGAAGCAAGTGTTGCTGGCGGTATCCCTATACTACGTGGAATTAATGAAGGATTGTCTTCTGACCATATTCAAAAAATCATGGGAATTGTTAACGGAACGACCAATTATATTTTGACAAAAATGGATGAAGAAGGCGTAAAATATGAAGATGCACTTGCAGAAGCGCAGCGTCTGGGCTTTGCAGAAGCAGACCCTACCTCTGATGTAGAAGGTTTAGATGCAGCTCGAAAGATGGCAATTCTTGGTCGTTTAGCCTTTTCTACACCTGTCGATTTACAAGATGTTGAAGTAGAAGGAATTCATGGTATTGATTTAAAAGATCTTCGCTATGCCACACAGCTAGGATATACCATGAAGCTTATCGGTTTTGCCAACTTTTTCGATCATGAATTAGAAATAAGTGTAGAGCCTACTCTACTAGCAAAAAATCATCCACTGGCTAGTGTTAAAAATGAATATAACGCTGTCTATGTTTATGGAGAAGCCGTTGGTGAAACCATGTTTTATGGTCCTGGTGCCGGGAGCTTGCCAACTGCAACAGCAATTTTATCGGACGTAGTCGCAGCTATTAAAGCCATGCGCTTAGGTGTATCAGGAAAGCAGTCAAACGACATGCAATTTCCAAAAACACTGCGACCTAAGAATAAACAACATGGTCAGTTTTATGTCCGCTTATGTGTAGAAGATAAGACTGGGGTTTTCTCAGAAATTTCATCAATTTTTCATTCACAGGACATTAGCTTCCAACGCATTTTGCAGACACCTGTGGATGAAACAGACTCTGCAGAAATCGTTTTGGTTACACATGATACACCGTTCTTCCAGTTTGAACAGGTACTGAATCAACTAGAATCATTTGATGCTGTAAATGAAATAAAAAGTTATTATAGAGTAGAAGGAGATGCGTAAGATGGCTTGGAAAGGGTTAATTGAAGAATATCGTGATTTACTCCCTGTCACAGATAATACCCCGGCTTTATCATTATTAGAAGGTAATACACCACTTTTTCATTTTCCAAATCTATCAAAAGAATTGGGGATTGAATTGTACGGAAAATTTGAAGGATTAAACCCGACTGGTTCATTTAAAGACCGTGGAATGGTGATGGCTGTTGCAAAAGCAATTGAAGAAGGCTCAAACTCGGTTATTTGTGCTTCCACCGGAAATACATCTGCTGCTGCTGCTGCTTATGCAGCCCGTGCAGGTATCCGTGCTATTATTGTTATTCCAAAAGGAAAAGTTGCTCTTGGAAAGTTAGCTCAGGCTGTAATGTACGGAGCTGAAATTGTTGAAATTGAAGGTAACTTTGACCAAGCACTGCAGCTTGTCCGCGAGATTAGCAAAAAATCACCTATTACTCTAGTTAACTCGGTTAACCCTTATCGTTTAGAAGGCCAAAAAACAGCTGCATTTGAAGTTTGTGACCAATTAGGGGGAGCTCCTGATGTCTTAGCAATCCCTGTAGGTAACGCAGGTAATATCAGTGCCTACTGGAAAGGCTTTAAAGAGTATCATCAATCGAAAGGAACAGCTCTTCCTAAAATGTTCGGTTTTGAAGCAGAAGGAGCAGCGGCAATTGTTAGAGATGAAGTGGTTGAAGAGCCGGAAACGGTGGCAACAGCTATTCGAATTGGTAATCCTGCAAGCTGGGATTTAGCAGTCCAAGCTAGACTAGAATCAGACGGAATGATTGGTTCTGTCACCGATGAGGAAATTGTTTCGGCATTTAAGCTTCTTCCCCGTAAAGAAGGTGTTTTTGCAGAACCAGGATCCGCTGCTTCCATCGCCGGTGTCATCCAACAGGTGAAAGCAGGCAACATTCCTATGGGCAGTAAGGTTGTTGCAGTGTTGACAGGAAATGGATTAAAAGATCCGCAAACAGCTATTGACCAATTAACGATTGACCCTGTAACACTTCCAAATGACGAGGATGCCATCCTTGACTATTTAGAGAAGATGATTACATCATGATGCTGTTTCGCATCTCTGTACCAGCAAGCAGTGCTAATCTAGGCCCTGGATTTGATTCTATGGGCCTTGCATTAGGTCTGTATATTCATTTGGACGTTGAAGATTCAGATCAACCTGCATTTTTCGCACACGGTTCTACGGAATCAGAGGAAAATCATTTTATTTGGAATATTTCGAAGCAGGTAGCAAAACGATATGGAGTGACCCTCCCTCCTTGTAAAGTACAAGAGACGAGTGAAATTCCACTAGCAAGAGGACTCGGCAGCAGTGCCTCCGCAATTGTTGCAGGAATTGAACTGGCAAATCAGCTGGGAAATCTTCAATTAACAGATGATCAGAAACTGGCATTTGGAACCGAAATCGAAGGCCATCCAGATAACATTGCCCCAGCTTTATTTGGAGGATTAACAATTTCCACGATGCTTGAAGATGACATTCCTTCTGCCCAATTAAATGACATCGAATTAGATTTAATTGCATATATCCCGAAAGTAGAGTTAAAAACAGAAGTTGCCAGAGATTGTCTGCCAGATACATATGAGCGAAATTATGCAGCAAGAGCGAGTGCAATGAGTAATTTGATTGTCGCTGCACTCTACTCCAAAGACTATGTATTGTTTGGAAAAATGCTTGAAAATGATTTATTTCACGAGCCTTTTCGTAAAGAACTTATTTCCAATTTTGATGTTATCCGTGAAAAAGCAAAAGCGTTTGGTGCATTTGGTACAGCCTTGAGCGGCGCTGGACCAACTATGCTTTCTTTTGTCCCTAAAGGGAATGGAAGTACCGTGAAAGAAAAAATGGTCAAGCAGCTTGAAGGTTATCAAGTGAAGCTTTTAGAAATTGATACAAAAGGGGTTTCAGTTTCGCAGAATAGATAGTAAGAGGCAAAAAGTGCAAGCGTTAATGGGAGACGCTTGCACTTTTTTAAATTGTATCATTATAGATTTGACCATTATCGTTTTGAATATCAATGATTTTTAAGCGGTTATCATTTTTGACAAAAACCGTTTTATAGTATTTCTCTCCATCAATTTCATAAAACATAACTCGTGTTCCCGGGTTATCTGTTTCAACAACAATATCGTATTCGCCTTCTGCAATCTGTTCTCCAATAACTTCTTGTTCTTCATATTCATAGGATGTATCTCCACCAGATGCCTCTTCTGGTTCTTCAGAAACTTCACCAGTTACATCTGATTCATTCTCTTCCGCAGTGTCTTGGCTTTCATCCGTATTATTATCTACCTCTTGCTCTGTGTTTGATTGACAAGCACTGACAATAAATAAAACAAATAAGATTCCGGTCATTTGTAGTATTTTTTTCATTCTATCTCCTCCCCTTCTTTAGAATTCCTTTTTCCAAATAGTTTTAAACTATTATTCTTATGGTAATTTGTAATTGGCAGAACATCACACGACATTTACTGCAGTTTAATTATTTCTAAAATCACCACAAAACGGTGCCGGCTTCTAGTTTTTATAAAAGACCTACATCAGGGGATTCTATCTTAGAACCATTTATATTTCAACGAATTCGTTCATCTTATTGAGGCAGGCAGGTACAGTTTATATAGTTCGATAAACCATGTCCTTCATTGGTATAGTCCATATTTGATAAAATTTTGATAGCAACTTATACTCACTCCTCATCTAAATAGAAGCAGCACATACAATTGTGTCCAGAGAAACATTAATTTATCGTAGGCTGCAAATAATGTATAACATCGATATATACTGATACAGCAGTCCGGATAGCTTCTTCATCGATATCAAATTGCGGATGATGATGACCGGCAGGCAACGGACTTGGAAAAATCATATACGTGGCAAGACCACCATTTTTCTGAACATGGTCCATCATATATGACACATCCTCGGAAGCTTTTAAGGGAAGCACATCATAGACTTCTTTTACATCAGAATTGTTTTGACAGGCCTCCTTCACAATATCAATCCATGCTTCATCACATACTGTCCCTAAACCTTGTCCCATAAATGAGATATTCGATTCGATATCATACATTGCAGCGGATGCTTGGATAATTCTCTCTGCTTCTTGATGCATATATTGATTTAATTCCGTTGTCTCTCCCCGTGTTTCCACCAACATCACAGCTTCATCCGCAATCACATTCCGCCCGCTTCCGCCAGATAAATGACCTACATTTATTCTTGTCGCGCCGTCCCTATGCCGGGAAATAGCATTTAACTGGAGAAGAGCTGTAGCAGCAGCATTTAATGCATTTTTCCCTTCATTTGGTTCTACACCAGCATGTGCAGATTTCCCTTTGAAGGTTACATCAAATTTGGTGCTGGCTAATATTTGATTAGCTGTCGCTGCTACACTGCCTGCTTGCAAAGCATTGATGCCTAGATGGCCGCTCATAAAATAATCCACCTTATCAAGCCAGCCTTTTTGCACGATACTATTTGCTCCTCTTAATCCTTCTTCAGCCGGTTGAAAGATAATTGTGAATTTCCCTGTCAGTTTTTCCTTATTCGCATCGATGTATTTTGCTGCGGCAAGTCCAATACTGATATGTCCATCATGTCCACACGCATGCATTTCTTGTGAATGTTTTGACCGAAACCCTTCATCAAATGGTGCATGTCCTTCTTCATCTGACTCAATAATAGGCAGTCCATCAATATCGTATCGCAATGCTATATGCGGGCCTATTCTGCCAGTGTCTAATACAGCAACTACCCCTGTATGACCGCCATCAAGTTTTTCTACAAAAGCTTCAGGGACTCCATATGCTAAAGCTCTCTCTTTACTTGCTTCTATTTCCTCCGGCTTTGGGAGTCCCATACGTTCATCACTATCCATTATCTCTTTCCCAATGTATAAATGAAATGATAAATTTTGAAGCAATTGATAAATTTCAAAGGTCGTAATAAACTCGGTAAAGCCTGCTTCTGGAACTGTGTGAAATTTTCTACGTGTATCAACAGCAAATTGTTGTAATTCTTGAAGCATTGTTTTCCTCCTTCCATGGATGAAATGTATCGGTTGTTGCTTGGGTCCGTGACAAGCTAGCATTAAAATGGTCTAAGATTAACCTTTATGAGATTACAATTGCCCGCTCTGTCTAAAGAAGTTTTCCAGATTCCATATTTATCTATCGTGTAAAAAAAGATAGAGCTGCCGCTAAGGTTTAGCAGCTGCTCTCATCTTAAAAATTATTTATACTTATTGTTCTAAATAAACATCTTTTAACAGAAGCATTTTTGTAGGCAGCATTTCTAAGTTTTGAACTTCTGTTCTTTGTGCAACAAGATAGTCTTTATGCATAATATAATACATCGGTGCTTCTTCTACTAATAATTCCTGTGCTTCGCTGTAGATGTTTAACCTCTCTTCTTCCTCTACTTCTTGACGCCCTGCATCCAATAATTCGTCTAACTCCTCATTCTGAATAAAAGTACGGTTACCAGGCTCTCCTAAATTATCCGTATGGAATAATGGAGCCAATCCAAGATCAGCATCAGCCGTACTATTCGACCAGCCTAGAATAAACATATCATGCTCCCCGTTACCGATCTGCTCGAGATATGCTCCCCACTCAAGCATTTCAATGTTAACCTCAATTCCAATTTCTTGTAACTGTGCTTGCGCATTTGTAGCAATATCTACACGCTCACGGGTTTCATTGGTCCAAAGCGTTGTTGAAAAGCCATCAGGATAACCTGCTTCTGCCAAGAGTTCTTTTGCAGCTTCAACGTCATATTCTAAGCCTTCTAAGTTTTCATCATAACCAAATACCCCTGGAGAAAGTGGTCCTATTGCTTTTTCTGCATAACCATTTACAACACCATCAATTATTTGCTCTTTATCTAGAGCCATCGAAACTGCCTGTCTGACACGCTTATCATCAAATGGTTCTTTCTCCGTATTGAATCCAATGTAATCTAAAGAGACACTACTTTGCTGGTACATTTCCAAATCTTCTGATTGTTCAATTTGATCAATATCAGAAGAACTCAGTGGATTAGAAATATGAGAATCTCCTGTCTGTAATTCTGCTAATCTTGTTAAATCTTCAGGAACTACTTTAAACGTTACGGAATCAAGATTCGCTTCACCATCCCAATAGTCTTCATTTTTGACAAGACGAATATGTTGACCTGAGGCCCACTCATCAAATTTAAAATAACCGGTTCCTATCGGATGTGCATTGATGACAGATCCTGGACTTTCTCCATCTTCCATTGCCGCATAATCTTCTTCAATTTGTTTTGGAGAGATAATGGATCCCATTGAATGTCCTAAATTAGATGGCAATCCAGGGAAAGGATACTCTGTTTTAATTTGAATGGTATAATCATCGATTACCTCAACCTCTTCAATCATTTCAACCATATTTGCAGTTGGATAACCCACCTCCGGGTCCATCATTCTTTCCACATTCACTTTTACTGCCTCTGCATTAAAAGGCTCACCGTCATGGAAGGTTACTCCTTCCTGTAATTTAAATTCCCAAGTTGTGTCATCCACTTGTTCCCATTCTGTAGCTAAACTTGGAACTAAGTTCATATCCTCATCATGCTTTACCAGTTTTTCAAAAATATTATACTGTACATCAAAAGAAGGTACATCGTTTACAGCACCAGGATCTAAAGAAACTGCATCTGAAATCGTAGCAATTACTAAATCCCCGCCTTCCTGAAATTCTCCACTATCTTCCGAACCTCCCTCTGACTCATTTGGTTCACTTGCACAACCGGCCAATATCAAAACGGACGCAATGATACTCATAAAAAATGCCAAATAAAATTTATTCATGCTCTTTCCTCCTGTTGTTATCAATCTTCATTCTGTGAGAGCCTTTCCTTTTCACCCGCAGAATAACAATTTCTCTACAAATTTTTGATGCTTTACTTTAAAAGGTTGTTCACTTTAAATAATGGTTTACAAATTCAACAATTTTCGTATTCATTAGAATGTGGTTTTCTAATTTTTCTGTCTGATGCCCTTCATCATCAAATATAATCAGCTCCACATCCTTATTTTGTTTTTCTAAGTCACTCGTTAACTGCTCTGCCTCAGATACTGGTACACGCGTATCATTTCTTCCATGGAAAATAAGAAGCGGTACTTCTATCTTGTCCGTATGATTTAATGGTGCAATCTCTTCAAAGAAGTCCACATCGTTTTCCAGGGAGCCATATTCCTGTTCGCGTAATCTTCTTCTCCAAGGCCCTGTGTTTTCCAAGAATGTCCGGAAATGGCTGATTCCTACAATATCAACCGCCGCTTCCCAAAGTTTTGGGTAATGGGTAATTGCTGCTAATACCATAAACCCGCCATAACTTCTTCCCATAATACTCACACGGTCTTTATTTGCTTGATGGTTTTCTGTCAAATCTTTCACTAGATGATTTAAATCAGCAACGGAATCCATACGCTTACGGACATCGTCTAATTGTACATACTCTCTCCCATATCCCATACTGCCCCGTACATTTGGCGCAGCTACTGCATAGCCTTGTGAAGCTAAGAATTGGATAACTGGGTTGTATTCATTCCGTATTTGGCTTTCTGGTCCGCCATGAACATAAATCATCACAGGTTGATTAGTATGTTGCTTCCCATATAAAAAATAAGGCACTTTTAATCCATCAAAGGATGTAAATTGATAAAGTTCCGGCTCTACCCACCGTTTTGCAATATCTGAATCGGGCGTGATATGTGTTAAACGATCCGATTGATCTGCAGAAACTTCCACTTTCCAGATATCTCCTGGAATAACAGAACTGGTCACTCCTGTCAGTAATGCATCTTCATTTAACCAATTTATTGATTGATAAACACCTGATGGAATACTTTCTAACGTTTTTTCGTATTCATCTTTTAAGTAATATACAGCTAATTGTGAGCTTCCTCCCTGATTTAAAGAATAGGCAAGCTTTGTTTCATCTGGGGAAAGGTTTATTTCTTCTATATCCCATTGTTTATCCTCCAGCAGATACTGAATCTCCTCGGGTGAATTTAGCGAAAATGAAGCAATAGCCATTGTATTTCTACCTTCATCTGATACGAGGTAACCGATAGCTCCGTCATTTTGAAGCTGTACAGAATGATACCTTGCTGGAACATCTACATTCCCAATCGGTCTTGTCTTTCCTGACGCAATATCTAAAATATGTAATTGATTATCAATATTTGAGACTTTTAAGCTAATAATGAGACCCGTTCCATCCTTTGTCCAGCATATCGCTGTACAGTTCGTGTTTGTTTCATATATTGTTTGTTCTGTTTTTGTTTCAACATCACACAAAAAAATATCAAAATAACCTGGATGTCTGCGATTACTGGCAAAAGCAATCTTTTTCTCATCAGGTGACCAGCCTCCAAATTCATGAAAATGATCTTGGGAAATAACTAACTCTTCAACGGTTTCCCCTTTATCGTTTGTTATATAAAACTGCTGTTTTTCATTTCCTTCAAAGTCAGAAGCTATAATTGATTTCTTCCCGGTTGGAGAATGATATACTTCAAGCACACGATCTGGCATCGTTGCAAAGGATTCCATCTCTCCTTGATGATTTAGCTTCCAGGCTTGAGGCCTGCCTGTGCGATTTGCTAGAAAAGTAAATTCATTAGAAGCCCCTATTTTTTTCGGACTGTATGCCCCTTTAGCGGTCAAATATTCCAGCAACACTTTCTCGTCTAACTCTTGCATGTAACCCCTCCGATGTTGAATAATTCCGAATTTTGCTATACGATAAAATAAAACGATTACAAGTCTATTTATATATTTATTGTCTGAATTTAATTAATAGACTTACAATAAATAGAGTATAGATTAAAAAAATTCATAAATCAATAAGATTTTTGTCGAAGGAGAGTAAGCATGTTTGTAATTACTGATGTCACAATATGGAATGGCAATGAAGAAATATTGGAGAATAATAACCTTTTTATTCGTGATGGAAAAATTGAGAAAATTACCAAGAAATTAGATTCCTCACAAGATTACCGCATTATTAATGGGAAAGATTATATTATTACACCTGGATTCATCGATGTGCACACGCATTTAGGAGTGTCTGAAGAAGGAGTTGGGCAAGAAGGAGCTGATTTCAACGAAACCTCCGATCCAGTTACGCCAGAAGTAAGAGCAATTGACGGTATTAATCCCCGTGAAGAAGGATTGAAAGTAGCCCGGCAGTCTGGAATTACAACTGTTCAAGTCATGCCGGGAAGTGCTAATGTAATTGGCGGAGAAATGTCGATTCTTAAAACAACAGGTCATATCATTGATGAAATGATTATTCGTCAAACCTCTGGAATGAAAGCAGCAACAGGAGAGAATCCGAAAAGATTTCACGGTTCCAAAGGCAAAATGCCCGTTACCCGAATGGGAGTTACAGCATTATTACGGCAGAAACTTTTAGAGGCAAAAAAATATATAGAAAAAGAGAATCAGGAATGTAATCTAGGTTTAGAACAATTAGCAAAAGTAATCAAGAAAGAAATACCGCTTCGTGTTCATGCGCATCGTGCAGATGATATTCTTACGGTACTCCGCTTAAAAAGGGAGTTTGACATTGATGTGACAATTGAGCATTGTACGGAGGGACATTTTATTGCTGACTACATTGCCAAGCATGATGTGATGGTTTCCGTTGGTCCAACCATGTCTTCCCGTTCTAAGGTGGAACTGAGGGATAAAAGCTGGAGTACCATTAAAACGTTAATGGACGCAGGAATCTCCTGTTCCATTACAACGGATCACCCTGTAGTTGGCATCGAATATCTGCTAACCAGTGCAATCCATGCCATCAAAAATGGACTAACTGAACAGCAAGCTCTAAAAGCAATAACCTCTAATGCAGCCAAGCACCTTGGCGTAGAGGATCGGGTAGGAGCGCTGGAAGAAGGAAAAGACGCTGACTTTCTATTTTGGAAAGGGAATCCATTTCACCCGCAGTCTGAGCTTCAACGTGTATTTATTAATGGTAAGGAGATAATGGACTAAGTTTCAATAATAAAAGAAGCAGGGAAACCTATGATTGGGCTCCCTGCTTCTTTTATTATTCTCCCATTAATGCTGTCATCAAAGCTTTTTGTGCATGTAGGCGGTTTTCGGACTGCTGGAAGACAACAGAATGTTTCCCATCAATAACTCCTGCTGATACCTCTTCTCCCCGATGAGCCGGCAGACAATGCATAAAGGTGACGTCTGCTTTTGCATTGGCTAGAAGCGCTTCATTCACCTGAAACTGCTGAAATTCCTGTTCACGCTTTGTTTGCTCCGCTTCCTGCCCCATGCTTGCCCAGACATCTGTATAGACGACATCTGCATTTTTCACAGCCTCTGCCGGGTCGTTACTCCATCCAATGGTTGCACCGTGTTCAGAAGCAAATTGTTTCGCTTTTTCGGTAACCTGCTCCTCCGGTTTATAATTATCTGGTGTTACTGTAACAATATGCATGCCCATTTTTGCAGCACCAATCATTAAAGAATGTGCCATATTATTACCGTCACCGATATAAACCAATTTTTGTCCCTGCAGAACCCCTTTCACCTCTTTGATGGTCTGTAAATCTGCTAACACCTGACACGGGTGATAGAGGTCCGTCAATCCATTAATCACAGGGATACTTGAATATTTCGCCAGCTCCTCCACATCATCCTGGTTATAGGTGCGGATCATGATTCCATCCAAATAGCCAGAAAGCACCTGTGCTGTATCTGCAATCGTTTCTCCCCTGCCAATCTGTATATCCTTAGAGCTTAAGAAAATACCTAAACCGCCCAGCTGATAGATACCTGTTTCAAAGGAGACGCGCGTTCTTGTCGAGGCCTTCTCAAAAATCATTCCTAACGTTTTCCCTTTCAATGGTTCAAAAATGATGCCTTCTTTACTTTGCTTCTTTTGATAATCCGCTAATTCAATTAAATAGTCAATTTCGTCTTTTGTATAGTCAGCAAGTGTCAGAAAGTCTCTTCCTTTTAACTCCTGCTGCTGGAATTGAATTTGATTTGTTGTCATTCACGTACACCTCTTCAATAAGTTGTTATGAATTATTATGCAATAAAAAGAATATTTATTCAATAGTTTTCGAGATTTTTATTGGCTTTTCTTAGAATTTATATTCAAGGTACGAGGAAGTTATAAAACGAAACTTCATTCAGTGGGAGTTTTTCGACGCACAACTCTTTACGATGGGACGAGTAATCGTAGTCCCAGTCCCAGGATGTGCTAGTGCAGACGTTGCGACAACGGTTTTCGATGGGGTGAGTAATCGCAGCCCCAACCCCAGGACGTCGCGAACTTAGTCTGCTTCCTTCATTCTCCCACTGAATTAGCCTAAGTGATTCAGGGAGGTAGCGCCCGTTGTCTCCCGCCTAAATTAATTTATTTTCGCTCTTTATTTTGTGGCGGGAGTTTTACGGGCGGTTCTCCGTGATAAAAAAACCATCAAACAATGCATATCTGCCTGTTTGATGGTTTGCAGTTATCCCTTCACTTGAATCACGACCACTTTCAGATAATCTCCCTGCTTAAAATGCTTATTCACCGCAAAATCACCCGGAAGCGAAAATTCTTCCAAAATCGTATATTTCTTTTGTTTCGCCTGAAACCCTCGCTGGATCATATCTTTGAATTTCTTCATTCCAAAAGAAGCTGTATTGGTAGATGCAATAATCACACCGTCCTTTTCCAGCAGGTCGATGGAATTCTCTATCAGCTCCGGATAATCCTTCGCTGTGCGGAAGGTTCTTTTCTTGGAACGTGCGAAGCTTGGCGGATCGAGAACAACGACATCGAATTGCAGATTCTTCCGCTTTGCATATTTGAAATAATCAAATACATCCATCACGATAATATCCTGCTGTTCAAAATCAATCCCATTCACACTAAACTGTTCAATGGTCTTACTTTTGCTGCGTTTTGCTAAATCTACACTGGTCGTTTTAGATGCTCCACCTAATGCAGCTGCTACAGAAAATGCGCCGGTATAGGAAAAGGTGTTTAATACATGCTTTCCTTTTGCGTATTTATCGCGTAACGATTTGCGGACATCGCGCTGGTCTAAGAAAATGCCTACCATCGCTCCATCATTCAGATAAACAGCATAGTTCATGCCGTTTTCCTTTACGACAAGCGGGAATTCTCCTCTTTCCCCTTTTACAAAATCGTCATCCTCTACATACTGTCCTTTCGTGTCAAAGCGTTTCTTTTCGTAGATTCCCTGATAGTCACCCAGCTCATCAAAGACTTGTATAATCCAGTCTTTGAACGCATAAATCCCTTCACTGTACCATTGGACAACATAGTAGCCTTCAAAATAGTCAATAATCAAGCCGCCTATCCCATCTCCTTCTCCGTTAAACACACGAAAAGCAGTTGTTTCTTCTGCCTGGTAATAAGAACGGCGCTTATTTATCGCTGTGAGCAGCTTTTGTTTAAAGAAACCTTGGTCAATGGTGTCTTCTTTTTTAAACGTTAACACCCAGCCCATTCCTTTATTTTGACGGCCTGTATAAGCCTTTGCCAAAAATTCTCCTCGCTGTGTATGAAGGGCAATGATTTCTCCTTCATGAAGCTTATCTGCTTCATGAATAGCTTCTTCTAAAATCAATGGATTTTGCTGTTTGATATGTTTTACATGCGTTTGTTTTACTGTTACCCGCTTCATTGCTTCACCCTTATTTCTAATCTGTTTTTGGCTCTTCAATCACTGCAAAAATGCAGGTATCTCTAAGTTCCCCGTTCTCTTCTCTGGCGTCATTTCTCAGTATTCCTTCCAGTTCGAAGCCAGCTCTTTCAGCAACCGCCTTACTTCTTCCATTTTTCGTATCGCAGCGAATTTCGATCCGATTTGCATCCAATTCACGAAATGCAAAGGAAATCAGCCCTTTTACCAGCTCTGTGACGTACCCTTTTCCTTGATGCTTCGTATCAATCCAATAACCGATCTCAAATTTTCGTACATCCCAATCAATCCGATGCAGACCGCTGGAAATCACAAACTCCCCGGTCTCTTTATCAAAAGCATGGAAACGCAAATCTTCACGGGAAAGAAAGTTCAAATAGGCTTCCTTTGTTGTTTTCTGCACATCTATTTCTGTCTGTTCCTGTCGTGCAAATGGAAGCCAGGGCTTCAGTTCATTGATAGATGCCTGCATGGCAGCATAAATAGGCTTCCAATCTTCTGGCTTTGGCGCCCGGATAATTAATCGCTCTGTTTCAAATTGATCTGGAAAAGTGAATAATATCGGCTCCATTGTATCAAACTCCCTCACGTCATACGATTTACTTTTCACGTAACTTTAAATAAAATTCGCTTGTCTTGCCTTTTTCATATAAATTTGTCGTTGAAGTAGCATATTCTTTAATCGTTGCGGGAAACGTCATGGATTTCTCTGGAATATCCACCTCAAAATCATTTTCATAAAGCAATGATGTCACATCATGATAGGTTTCACTAGTCACATCAAATGAAAATGCAACCTGCTTTTTATCCGCTGCTTCATCCAATTCAACCTGTTTTCCTTTAAATACTTGTCCATTAATTTTGATTTTCATGTAATCTCCTCCTTATTCACACCCTACGCGCTGGCTGCGACGTTCTACAAGCACCACATCCCGCCATCTGCCATCTTCCATTTGTCCGATTCTTTCACGAAACCCAACCTTACGAAAGCCCATCTTTTCATGCAGCTTCAAACTTCCTGTATTTTCCGGAAAGATTTCGGATTGCAATGTCCATATTCCTGCTTCTTCGCTTGCTTCAATCAATGCTTGCATCAGCTTTTTTCCAATGCCTTTTCCCATAGCATCTTTATGCAGATAAATACTTACCTCGGCAACCCCCTGATACGCTTCTCTTGCAGAGATAGGCAGCAGGGATGCCCAGCCAAGAATTTTCTCATCCTCACGAAAAATCAGACGGCACTGCGGTAAATGATCACGGTCCCAATCCTCCCAGGATTCCCAGTCAGGTTCATTCATTTCAAAGGTTGCATTCTGTGTTTCCATTCCATGATAGTATATTTCCAAAACCTGTTCCCAGTCTTCCGGCTTCATTTGTTCAATGATAAAATGCATATATCCAGGCTCCTTTTTCACGATAGATAGTGATTTATATCTTACAGGCTTTTTATATGAATTTCTAGTGCATAAGACAAGTTAGGTACATATTTGCTACAATAATTAGAAACGTTGAAAAAAGGAGAGAATCAAATGAAGGTCTATGTCGATGCAGATGCTTGTCCTGTCAAAAACATTATTATAGAGGAAGCTGGTAAAAAGAAGGTCCCTGTCGTACTGGTAACGAGTATCTCACATTTTTCTTTCCAGGAGTATCCAGGTTGGGTGGAAACGATTTATGTGGATACAGGTGCAGACGCTGCAGATTACCGGATTATGCAGCTGGCGAAAAAAGAAGACATTATCGTTACACAGGATTATGGACTGGCTTCCCTTGCACTTGCGAAAGGCTGTTATGTACTGCATCATAAAGGTTTTGCCTACACCAATAACAATATTGATCAGCTGCTGCAATCCCGTTACTTAAGTGCTAAAGAGAGACGGAGCGGGAAGCACACCAAAGGTCCTAAGGCATTGACGGAAGAAGACCGACAAAAGTTTCTCGAGCTTTTTCAAAAGTGTTTGCCGGAAAAAGGCTGAAAAAAACACTCTTTCTGTTTTCTTAACTTACCGGTCGGAAAACGTTAGAGTGCTTTTTGTGTAAAATTATTCCTCTTCCGTAAAAGCTGCAAAATTTGTGGAGAATAAATGCTTTACCGGATCTTCCGGGTCAGCGATTTTTTTCGCATGATTAACTGCGATCGGTCCTTCATTAAATGCCCCGGCGATTAGTCCAAGCTTGTCCTGGTAATGCGCGATATCACCAATTGCAAATACGCCTTCCACCGATGTCTGCATGCTGGAATCAACCGTAATCATGCCATCTATCATTTCCAATCCCCACGTAGTGATTGGCTCCAGATTGATTTGAAAACCATGATTAACAACCAATCGGTCAATCTGAATCTCCTTTTCCTCCTCTTCATTTTCTAAATGGCCAAGGGTCACCTTTTCAACCTGCCCGTCTGTCCCATGCAGTGTTTTTATTTCATACGGCGTCATAATGTTCACACGCGAATTTTTCAGTCTGGTCACACTACTCTCCAGCCCTTTAAACTCATTACGGCGATGAACGAGCGTGACACTTTTTGCTATGTTTTCAAGTTCCAGCGCCCAATCCACTGCACTATTACCGCCACCGGAAATAAGGACATCCTGATCATAATAATCAGCCAGTTTTCTAACCGTATAGTGCAAACTCTTCTCTTCATAATATACCGCTTCTGGATGATCCAGTTTTACAGAATGCAATGTTCCAAAACCTGTTGCTAACATGACAGTTTTAGAATAATGGACTCTCCCGTTATTGCTCACAACCTGAAAATTACCATCTTCCACCCGCTGCATATCGACAACCTGTTCCCCAAAAACAACCGTCGGATCAAATGTCAACGCCTGCTCCACCAGCTGTTCCGTAATTTCTTCTCCGGTAGCCTGCGCAATACCGCCAATATCCCGAATGACTTTTTCCGGATAAAAGTAAGGCACTTTTCCGCCAAGGTATGGAAGATATTCAATGATTTTGGTCTTCATTTCCCGCATTCCGCTATAGAAGGCAGCAAATAATCCTGCCGGACCGCCGCCGATTATAGTTACGTCATAGATTTCTTCATTCATTATTATTTGAACCCCTTCCCATCTTTATTTTGTTTTCATCAGCAGATAAACAAAATAGGGTGTACTGACGATCGATACCACAATTCCTACAGGTATCGTAGTCGGTGCTAAAACATTACTTCCAATCATGTCAGCTGTCATTAAAATAAATGCGCCCAGCAAGGCAGAGATCGGAATCACATAATGATGCAGCGGTCCGACCAGCTTGCGGACAATATGCGGAACAACCAAACCTAAAAAGGCAATCGCTCCGCCGGCTGCAACGGATGCTCCTGCTAATGCAACAGCAATTAATAATAAGACGCCCCGCTCTCTTTCCACGTGTGTTCCGAGACCAGAAGCAACATCATCTCCCAAATGAAAGACATTTAAATTTCTTGCTTTTTTTATAGCTACTGGAATCAAAATCAGCATCCACGGTAATAAAGCAAAGACAAAGCTCCAACTCTCACTCCAAATCTCGCCAGACAGCCAAATCGTTACTTGACGATAATTTTGCGGATCCATTCTCAGCTGCAAAATGGTCATGAGTGCACCAAATGCTGCGTTTACTCCAATTCCGACCAATACCAGCCGAATTGGTGCTACTCCTTTTTTCCAAGCAATGGCATAAATCAATATGGCTGCGGTAAATGCTCCAATCAAAGCAACAAAGGGAAGCATATAGGTGCTGAGTGCACTGTCCGCCGGGATAACTCCCTGAAAGAAATAAAGAAACAGTACAATTGCAAAGCCCGCGCCTGAATTAATTCCCAATATCCCCGGATCAGCAAGCCCATTTTGTGTAATGCCCTGCATAATCGTTCCGGAAACAGCTAAACCCGCACCAATTAATAATGCTAAAATAATTCCCGGCATCCGAAATTGAAACAATACAAGTTCCTGCCTGTCTGACCCCTGTCCCATTAATGTTTGGATAACTTCTCCCGGGGAAATGGAGATGGCTCCTAAATTTAAACTGACAAAGGAAAAAGCAATGATTCCAATAATCAATATGCTGATAATCGTCCAAAATCGAAGTCTCTTTTGCTTTTCAACTGTATTCATTTTTTGTCACCCCCGCTGCCTCTGGCTAAATAGAGGAAGAATGGCACGCCGATAATCGATGTAACCGCTCCTACCGGTGTTTCGAAAGGGGCATTAATCATTCGTGCAATTAAATCTGCATTCACCAACAATAAAGCTCCGAACACGGCGGAGGTTGGAATGATCCAGCGGTAATCTGTTCCAATAATAAAACGCGTGATATGCGGGATAATCAGACCCACAAATCCGACAGAACCAGCCACCGAAACTGCCGCACCAGTTAGTATTAATACAACCGTAATCCCGGCAATTTTAATGAAGGTATTATTCTGCCCAAGTCCGGTAGATAAATCATCTCCAAGGCTCAGGACCGTAATCGATTTTGCTATGGATAGTGCCAATATGATTCCTATCATACCAGCAACAAATAGAAGGCTTAACGCATTCCAGCCCGTACCATCTAACCCGCCTGCAAGCCAAAAGCCAATATCCCTCTCCAGCTGAAAATGCAGCGAAAGAATCGAGGAAACAGATCGTAATAACGTACCAATGGCGACTCCAGCGAGCGCCAATTTAACAGGTGTCAACCCGCTGCTGGAAAAAGATCCTACTAAAAACACCAGCGTTACTGCGATCCCTGCTCCAAGAAACGATGCAAACATTAAGCCGACATTCGAAACAGCCGGATAAAAAGCAAGAATGATCACAAGCATAAATGCAGCACCGTCTGTTACCCCCATAATCGATGGAGATGCAAGTGGATTTCGGGTCATTCCCTGCATCACAGAACCAGATACAGCTAAAAAAGCCCCTACTAACACTGCAGCCAGAGCTCGCGGAATCCGCAATTCCCAAATGACCTGATGTGCCTGCTCTCCTTCACTAAACTGGAAAACAGCCTGCCAAACTGTATGTAAATCTACTGTTGTTGCACCATAAGAAATAGACATGCCAAGCGAAAAAATAACGAGACAAATGCCTATTATATTTATCAGTACTTTTCTTAATTGAGAAGAACCTGAAAACAATCTCATTTCTTGTATACTCCTATATTTTCTTTATAAAATATGGTTGTACTACGATACCACTTTTTAAAATCAAAAAACAAACTAAACTTGCTCTTCAATAACTTATTGACTTTCTAATTGAAACTGATTATCATTATCGTTAGACGTTCATTATAACATAAAAGGAGAAAAAGAAATGAACAAATTTATGCAAAAAAAATATTTATTCATGTTGACACTTACCACTCTATTACTTCTTGCCGCATGTGGCAATAGTAATGACAACGAATCTGATGATTCAAATACAGCCGGAAATACCGATGAATCTTCCGAAATCACTGTTGATTCAGAAATGGGAGAAGTGACTATCCCTGCAAATCCTGAAAAAATCCTTGCTTCCTATAATGAAGATACATTGATTGCACTTGGCGAAACACCAGTTGCAAAATGGGCAATCGGTGAAAGTGTTCAAGACTATTTGGAAGAAGACCTTGCCGATGTGGAAACTATTGAATGGACACTGCCTTTAGAGCAAGTACTTAACATAGAGCCGGATTTGATTATTTTGGACCATACCTTAGATAACTATGAAGGTTCTTATGAAGATTACGCAGCGATTGCTCCAACCTATGTGTTATCTGAAGAGGAAGTAAATGATTGGAAAGTTCGTTTACAGAAATTTGGAGAGATCCTTGGAAAAGAAGAGGAAGCGGATCAAGCGTTGGCAGATTATGATGAAAAAGTAAATCAGGCAAGGGAAGAGCTTGATGACACATTAGGTAATGAATCTGTTGCAATGATGTGGGTCGTGGGCGGCAAATACTTCTTATTTGAAGAAAATCGCCACTCCGCAAACATGATTTATAACGAATTAGATGTAGAAGTTCCTGAATTTGTCCAAGAGCTTGGACAAGGTGAAGAAGCCTGGAACCCTATTTCTTTAGAGAAGCTTTCTGAAATTGATGCAGATCATATGATTATTTTAGGTTACGAAGACGATGAAGGCATTGAAGCATTGGAAAATAGCAGTGTATGGAATAACACAGAAGTTGTTCAAAATGACCAAGTATACTATATTGAAGATGAAAGTAACTGGACAAACAGCGGTTTAGTAGCTTCTGAACAAACCATTGATATGCTGGTTGATTTATTTAAGTAAGACATGAAAGCTATATCACGGAGATCTGCCTGTAAAACTCCCACTGAATGAAGTTTCGTTTTATGGAACAATATAATTTATCATACAGTTCCCTATAAAATCAGGTGCATAATCCTTGATTTTATAGGGTTTTCTTTTCACACCTCAAGTTAATACCGCGAAATTTCCACTTCTTATTAGCTTATATTTTATTAAATTTGTCACCTAATTGAAAATTATTATCATTGACTATTCGATTTTGAAGCAATAAAATAAAGTTAGTAGCTTATACGCACCTTTTCAGGTCAGGAGGCGTTTTCATTGAACTCATTAACAGCAAGTAACTTAACACTTGGGTTCGGAGACCGTATTATTATAGATGAATTAGATATTACTATCCCTAAAGGGGAAATTACTGTTTTTATCGGCCCAAATGGCTGTGGAAAATCAACTTTATTACGTTCTTTGGCACGTTTATTAAAGCCAAAGCAAGGATCTGTAGTATTAAACGGACAAAATATTGCTAGCATGCGTACACGGGAAGTTGCCCAAAATATGGCTATCCTCCCTCAGGCACCGACAAGCCCGGAAGGTTTAACCGTTTACGAACTAGTCAAGCAAGGGAGACACCCTTACCGTAAAATGATGAAGCAATGGTCCCAAGAAGATGAAGAAGCTGTTCAAAAAGCATTAGCGGATACAAATATGACGGATTTAAAAGATCAGTCTGTTGATTCCCTGTCAGGAGGCCAGCGCCAGCGTGCATGGATTGCGTTAACGTTAGCACAGAATACAGACATTATTTTATTAGATGAACCGACTACTTACCTTGATTTAACCCATCAAATTGATGTTCTCGACCTTCTCTTTGAGTTAAATGAAAAAGATGGTCGTACAATCGTTATGGTACTGCATGATTTAAATCTGGCAAGCCGCTACGCCAACCATATTATTGCGATCAAGGATAAAAAAGTATATGCACAGGGAAAGCCGGAAGATACGATTTCAGCAGAGCTTGTATCTGCCGTATTCCGGATGCGGTGCAATATCGCATGTGACCCGATTTTCGGTACGCCAATGTGTATTCCTCACGGACGGGGAAACTGTTTAATCAAAGATGCAGTTCAGGAGAATTCTATACATCAAACACCAAAAGCTTTATAATTAAGTTTTTCTCTCATCGATGAAGATCGGTCACGTCGTATAATCAGCTCAGATGCTAAGGAGCTTTATCCTTCATACTTTTCTGCTGTATCAGATAAAGCCGGACAGTGATTTCATATTCTTTTATAGGAATAGAAACCTGTCCGGTTTTTCTTTGTTGTGGGGTTACCTCTAATATTAAAAATTTGGAATTATTTATTATATCCGGCCCTGAAAAAGTTTAGAACTAATATTTATCACGGAGAAAAGCAGCAGACTAAGTTCGCGACGTCCTAAGGCTGGGGCTGGGACTGCGATTACCAATGTTATCAGGTTAGTGAATTTCATTAAGATTATGTTTGATACTGGTAGATAGCAATAAGGCTAACTAGCGGAGGAAAAACACGGAGACTCCTGTGGGAAAGTGCGGAGGGAAGACCCCGCAGAAAAAAAGCGAACTTCTTTTTTTTTGAGGAGTTAGTTTGAAAGAATAAAAAGATACACCTTAAATAAAAAAAGTGCATAACAAAATAAGCCTCAAATCCAAGGCTTTATTGGCATATATTGTAAAATATAATTACTAAGTTTTTACACCTTTATCAGTTACTTGATAGCCTAAAGTTTCCAAGTATCGAATAGCCATATCTTCTGTAATTTTTGGTGAATAAGTCTGTTTAGGCTGGGAATCGATTTGATATAATTCTTCGTTAAATGGCTCATTTTTATCAAGCATATGGTAAATGCAAATAAGCAGTTTATGGGCAATGGCGATAATTGCTTTTTTGTGACCGCGACGTTTTTTAATTTGATGATAACGAGTTTTGAAGTAAGGAAAGTCCTTACTCTTAATGGCAGCATTGGCACATTGAACCAATAAAGGTTTGATATAAACGCCAGCTCTTGAAACACGGACAGATTTTTTCTTTCCGGCACTCTCATCATTTTGAGGTGTTAATCCGGCCCAGGAGCTGATATGTTTCTGAGAAAGGAATGCAGACATATCGACACCTATCTCACCAAGAATGGCAATGGCTGTAAAAATATCTTTAATACCTGGCATGGATAAAAGTATTTCGATTTGTGGCAAGTAAGGCTGAGATAATTTCAAAACAACGGATTCAATATCCGCAATATGTTTCTTAATATTATCCATATGTTGAAGGGACACACGCATTTTATCAGCTTGTGATTTGGTTAAATTTCCTTGAATGGATTTGGTGATGATATCCGTTTTGTCTTTCATACTTCCGTGCAGCATCTCAGAAACATCAAAATTGGTATCATCCGGATCATCCAGAATATGATGAATGATTTTCATGGAACTTACACCAAACGTATCCGAAACCACACTGGAAATCATGATATTAGAGACAGTCAAGGAGTTTTGAACTCGATTTTTTTCGCTGGATTTGAAATTAATAAGTTTGAACCGATATCGCATCAAATCACGAATTTGGCGAATTTGTAATGGCGGTATAAAACTGCCGGGAACCAAACCGTGCTTGTGCAAATCGCAAAGCCAAACAGAGTCTTTCACATCGGTTTTCTTCCCGCGAATACCCTTCACATATTTTGGGTTGGCAACAACAACCTGACAGTCATGTTCTAACACATTGAACACAGGATGCCAGTACTTCCCGGTAGATTCCATACAGACATGGACGCAAGATTGAGATTTTAACCAATCTAGAAGATGGTGTAGATCTTCCAAGAAAGTGGAAAACTTTCTGGTCTGGTACTCGGTAACTCCTGATTTGGTTGTTATTCCAACAGTTGCCACAACAAACTTTTTGTGGACATCAATTCCACAGCAAATTGGGTGAACAATCCTTAGCATATACACATCCCCTCGAAAGTTTATAGTGGATAAGGCAGACATTGACTGTTTGCCGCGGAATAAACAGGAATTGTTTATACAAGGATTAGTTTACGTGCTCGGTGGCACACTTATTTGTGCTTGAAAAAGCAAACGGCACATCTTATTATTCGGGCAGTATATACTGACACCACTCACCCTATCGTGCTCTGTAGTGTATCTGCCTATCCATCTATAATTATAACATTTAATATTTTGGGGGAGAGAATTACTTTCATTAAGATTTGTGCCTTGAGCACAGCGAAAGGAATGGTACTTATTATGAACAAAACTGGCCCCGTATCGTAGCGACGTAGATTATTTTAGTATAATTGAGTTAGAGAAATACTAAAACAGAGCTATAATACGAAAGGAGCCATTACCATGGATTATAACACAAAATATGTAGGTTTAGACGTGTCCAAGGAAAAAATTGCTGTAGCTGTGGCAGATAGCGGAAGAGAGAAACCTCGTTATTTAGGAATGTTTCCAAATACGATGGAGAGTTTAAGAAAGATTATAAAAAAATTAGGAGATCCATCCAATCTACAAGCTTGTTATGAAGCTGGTGCTACTGGATATACACTCTACCGATGGTTACTTCTATTAGGAGTTCAATGTGATGTTATCGCACCTACTCATATTCCGACTAATGCTCGAGATAAGATAAAAACGGATAAGCGTGATGCGATTCGTTTAGCACAGCTTCACCGAGCTGGAGAACTGACTTCTATTTATATTCCAACGGACGAAGATGAATCCTATAGGGACTTAGTGCGGGCAAGAGATGACGCTAAAAAAGAAGAAAAACGAGTCAAAGCACGTATATCTGCCCTATTACTAAGATACGATCTTCATCCGAAAGAAAAAGTAGGGACAAAATGGAAGTCAAAATATATGGAATGGCTGGAAGGAGTGAAATTCTCCCAATCGTTAACACAAACCGTTTTCCAGGAAGAATTACATGCATTGCATGTATGCAGAGAACGCGTTAAACGATATGAAGAGCTAATGAAAGAAATCGAGGAAAACAGTATGCGCAACTCTCTGATTAAAGCATTAAAATGTTTGCGTGGTGTAGATACAATAACGGCAGTCAGTGTGGCTTCCGAAATCATGTGCTTTTCCCGATTTCATAATCCGCAACAATTGATGTCCTATTTAGGACTGGTACCAAGTGAATCTTCTAGTGGACCGAAACAGTCCAAAGGAGAGATTACGAGAACAGGAAATACCTTGGTTCGCAGGTTGTTAATAGAGGCTGCTTGGAGTTATCGCTATCAGCCAGCATTAAAAGGTTCTTTGAAACAAAGAAATGAAGGGCAGCCCAAGGAGATTCAAGCAATTGCGTGGAAAGCACAAAAAAGGCTACATCAAAAATACCATAGACTGATGCACAAAGGAAAACCGCATCCAAAAG
The DNA here is from genome assembly GCF_000750635.1 of Oceanobacillus jeddahensis. Lineage (GTDB taxonomy): Bacteria > Bacillota > Bacilli > Bacillales > Amphibacillaceae > Oceanobacillus > Oceanobacillus jeddahense. The sequence continues at coordinate 194,654 of NZ_CCDM010000005.1, read as the reverse complement.
TTACTGCCGCCGTTGCGAGAGAATTGGTAGGATTTATATGGGATATAGCGAGGCATATAGAAATGGAGGAAATGGAGCTGGTTTCGTAAAGAATAATGATAATTATAAATGTGGAAGTAAAGAGGGAGATATTTGCAGGTGATTTGACACGGAGCCTCTGCGGGCACGATTCATGAGCCAAGAAGCCAATATCTAATGATGTTGGCTCACACATATATGTTATCATGCCCGCCACTCCGTATAAAATCACCTGGACTACCCAATTAAATGATGGAAGGTACCATTTCGTTTTACAAAAAAAGATGCCGAGATGTAGATAATCATTCAAGGAAACCACATGGTAGAATGTAGAGCGCGGAAGCAAAAAAGATGAATCCGATGAGGGTGATTCACGACTCAGCAATGTGGCAGCTTCTACGGAAGTGAATCCACGAGAGGAGTGAGCGGACAGCCCCTCGTACCGGAATAATTTAATGTGATAATCCACGTATGTCAGAATGCTAATCGATGAGAAAACATTTTTTGCTTTCGTGCTGTGCACTTTACTGAACACCTTTGTGTGCAAAAGAAATAGCAATTATTTTCTTGATAAGCAAGGTGTCAATAAAGTGTATGGAAGAAAATGGATAGTCATTTTCTTTATTAAAGATGGAAAAAAACCAGTTTTCTACCCAATTTTGAGCGGGGACTTGACAGTTTTGTTCATATCAGGCTGAGCTCAAGCCCACGGAAAGCGTAGTGTTTTTCCGCAGCGGTCGTATTAACCTGACAACATTGAGACCTGCGATTACTCGGTCTATTAAAACCGTTGCTGCGATTACTCGTCCCATCGAAAACCATTGCGATTACTCGCCCCATCAAAGGGCTTTTGTGATTACTCACCCCACCGAAAACATTTGGAGATCAACTGGCTGCTGACTATTTTCTTAATGACAAATACTTCTTTATCCGCTATACTATAATCAACAAATATCGAAAGGGTGAACAAAGAGAACATGAAGTACTAATCCTGTTTTTCTTAAGAATGAATTCAATATAAGTATGATAACAACAGAACAGTTGTGTTCTTTTGCATGCTTTCATTGAACGATTTCAGAACAGGATTAGCCTTTATGCTTTGCGATACCCGTATGAAATAAGCGTTAGATGCTTATTTCCATTTTTGGCGACCCCTGTTCTGAATGTAGAATAGGGATTTTTGTCATTTATTGGAAATCATATATATTCGATCGACCGCTTTATGTAAGGATGTACTGACTGCGATGTTACTTTAAATCGATCATTTTTCTTAAAATGCAAAATCTCTCTATTCAAATCCTGAATAGATACGGAGATGATTTTATGACTATTTTAGAAGCACGCCATATTAAACACAGCATCAAAGACCGGGAACTTTTCTCTATAGAACACTTAGCAGTTTATTCGGAGGACCGGATCGGCTTAGTCGGAAAAAATGGCTCAGGCAAAACAACCCTGCTCAATCTGCTGGCCGGAAAAATCCAGCCGGAGCAAGGAACCATTCAAATGTATACTTCTGTTGAGTTATTGCCACAATTAAAAGAGAAGCATGATCAAAAAAGCGGTGGAGAAGTAACACAGACTTATATCGTAGAAGCTTTAAAAAAGCAAGCTGGTCTTCTCCTGGCAGATGAGCCGACAACCAATCTGGACACCGCTCATATCGAGTGGCTGGAAAAACAGCTGGCTCGTTGGCAGGGAGCACTGATTATCGTCTCTCATGACCGCAGCTTTTTAGATAAACTATGTAATAAAATTTGGGAAATTGATCAAGAAAGCCTCCAAATTTATTCCGGTAACTATACCGCTTACCGAGAGCAGAAGGAAAAAGAAATAGAAAAACAGCGTTTGGATTATGAGCATTACCAGCAAAAAAAGCAACAGCTTGAACGTGCGATCGAGAAAAAAGAACAAAAAGCACAACGGGCAACGAAAACGCCGAAAAGTAAAATTGGTTCTACGGAAGAAAATTTAAAAGGCGCAAAGCCCCACTTTGCGAAAAAGCAGAAAAAGCTGCAAAAAACATCTAAAGCTTTAGAAACAAGGTTAGAAAATCTGGAAAAGGTGGAAAAGATAAGAGAAGCTGCCCCCTTAAAAATGAATCTTCCCTATCAGGAAAGATTACAACAGAAAATTATTTTACGAATAGAGGATGTGGAGGGTGCTGTTCCCGGGAAACAATTATGGAAAAAAGCAAGCTTGAATATAAAAGGCGGAGATAAGATTGGTATTGTGGGCCCAAATGGAGCGGGAAAAACAACTTTTCTACAAAAAATCATGCAGCCGGAACCAGGTATCACCATTAATCCATCTGTTAAAATTGGTTATTTTAAACAGGACTTATCTACCTTGAATCTGGAAAAATCGATACTGGAAAATGTCAAGGAAACTTCTAAACAGGAAGATACACTGATTCGAACCGTTTTAGCCAGACTGCATTTCTATCGCGATGATGTATTTAAGCCTGTTCGTGTGCTTAGCGGCGGAGAGCGGGTTAAAGTGGCATTTGCAAAACTGTTTGTCAGTGATATCAATATGCTTATTTTGGATGAGCCGACAAATTATCTGGACATTGAAGCCGTAGAAGCATTGGAAGGTTTACTTCAAGGCTATGAAGGCACTGTTCTATTTGTATCGCATGATCGGCAATTTGTCGAAAACATTGCTACTAAAATCATTGAAATAAAAAATCAGACGCTTCGTTTTTTTGATGGGAGTATGAAGCAGCTCCATGAAGAGCCAACAGAAAAGGAAGCGCAAGAAGATCCAACCGAACAGCAATTAATGATTATTGAAACAAAAATAACAGAAGTTTTAAGCAAGCTTAGCCTGGAGCCTTCTGATGAATTGGAGCAAGAATTTCAAAAACTTCTTCAGCAAAAGCGCTCGCTTTTAAATCAGCAAAATAAATGATAGAATAAGTTTTTATTCAGCAGGGAGGCTGTCCTTCCCTGCTGCTTTTATCACCAGCATAGAAAGGAATCTAAACATGCAGCAAACAAACGAATTCACCGATAAAGCAGCATTGGAATTAGATCAGGTCAGCTTTTCAGATGACGATTTAGATATTATTAAAAATGTTTCCGGGGTTCTCCCAGAAGGAAAAATTACTACATTTGTCGGTCCTTCGGGAGCTGGAAAAACAACAATTTTCCGATTGTTAAACGGGCTCATTTCCCCAACAGACGGAGACATCTATCTTTTTGGAGAAAATATTGAAACCATTGAACCGACTGCTTTACGGCGCACAGTCGGTATTGCACTGCAGGACGCTACGATGCTGCGTGGATCTGTTTATAAAAATCTTGCCATGCCTAAAACATTGCAAGGAGAAGAGTTAGAAAAAGAAGAGGCAGAACATTTGCTAACACAGGTAGGTTTAGAAGCTTCTTTTCTCAATCGGGATGTGACGGATTTATCAGGAGGTCAGCGGCAGAAAGTATCGATTGCCCGCACACTTGTTAACCGGCCAAAAGTGCTGCTGTTGGATGAAATTACTTCGTCCCTTGACCGTGTATCCACATCAGATATTGAACATTTAATACAGCATATTAATCAAAAATTTGCAGTGACCATTGCCTGGATCACCCATAATTTAGAACAAGCTCTACATATCGGTAATTATACATGGGTCATGATGGATGGAGAGCTGATTGAAACAGGAAATGCGGATTCCCTGACAAATCCATCTGATCCCAGGGTAAAAGAGTTTATAAAGGGGGAATGGAAATGAGTTTCCTCGCCCTTGGCTTATCACTTGTTTTTGTACTTATTCCCTTAGCCCTTTCCAAAACATTGAAGCTTGGATTAGAAAAGGATACATTCATCGCAACAATTCGTTCTATTATTCAGCTGCTGGCTGTCGGTTATATTTTAACCTTTGTATTTGAGTCAGAAAGTTTTCTTTTTATCATTTTGATGGTAGCTTTAATGATTGGTGCAGCAACACATAATGCCCAGAAAAAAGGAGCTTCCATTAAGGGGATTATATGGAAGCTGATCGCGACTTTTATTTTTATCGAAGTACTGACTCAAAGCATTCTATTAGGATTTCAGATCACACCGCCGACCGCACAATATATTATCCCGATCAGTGGAATGGTTGTCGGCAATTCCATGGTGCTTTCCATTCTTTTTCTCAACCGTTTCACATCAGAAATTCAAACGCAGGAAAAAGAAACTGAGCTCCTGCTTTCTCTAGGTGGAACGCCAAAGCAAGCTATCCATCTGCCGCTGGTTCATTCTATTAAGGCAAGTCTGATTCCAACGATTGAAAGTCAAAAAACAATCGGCCTTGTCCAATTGCCGGGAATGATGAGTGGGCAAATTATTGCTGGAGCGGATCCAATTCAAGCAGTCCAATTCCAGCTGTTGATCCTTTTCCTATTACTGACCACAGCTGCTGTAACCAGTATTATGCTTGGTTACTTATCTTATCCGTCTCTTTTCAATGAACGGATGCAGATGCTTAAGATCAAGGTGGATGAAGAAGATTAAAAGTGTAATACAAATACCTGCGCCAAATAGTAGCGGATGCTTTTGTCATAGCCATATAAATTTTCAAATTAAAGTGTTCTTTTATATGATTTCTTAAGCGCGTATTGACAAGCAGGATTAAATTCATTATTATTTAATTAAATATACTTTAATTAAAAATATCTTGAACATCTTTTAGAAAGGAGACAGCATCATGGATGAAAATTTATCCTTAAAAACCTTTGTGGTTACTATGAAGGCTTCCAAAGCTTTGGAAGAAGTGACCAAACAAGATATTAAAAAGCATGGCATGCGTGCTTCTGATTTTGCTATTTTAGAAGCATTGTATAATAAAGGCCGAAAGACGATCCGGGAAATTTCTGAATCTGTATTAATCAGCACAGGCTCCATAACGTACGTAATCGATAAACTGGAGAAAAAAGAGCTGCTCATTCGAGTTAATTGTCCAGATGACAGACGCGTCGTTTATTTAGAAATCACGGATAAAGGAAAAGAAATCATGGATGATATTTTCCCAGAGCATCAGCAGGTAATTGAAGAACTGTTTCAAGGAATTTCTGATAGCGATAAAAAAACAGTTATCGAGGTTTTAAAAAAAGTTGGCTATAAAGCTGGCGAAAAAGAATAAATGCTTCATAACGAGTTTAAATAAAGAAAACTTTCAAACTTTATGATAATGGAGGATCAATCCAATGAAATATATTTATGAAGAAAAAGGTACACCTGACGGACCAACCTTGCTCCTCCTGCATGGGACAGGTGGAACAGAAAGTGATTTACTACCTTTAGCAGACATCATTGATCCAAATGCAAATGTCTTAAGCGTACGCGGTAATGTATTAGAAAACGGTATGCCTCGTTTTTTCCGACGCTTAGAGGAAGGCGTTTTTGATGAAGAAGATTTAATTAAGCGCACAGAGGAATTATATGAATTTTTAAATGAGGCCAGTGAAAAGGAAGGTTTTGACCGGGAGCAAGTTACAGCTATCGGTTATTCGAATGGTGCTAACATTGCCGGCAGTCTTTTATTCCATTATAAAAACTCACTACAAAAGGCAATCCTTCATCATCCTATGGTCCCAAGGAAAAGCATAGATCTTCCGGATTTAACTGGAACAGATGTATTTATTGCTGCTGGTAATAATGATCCCATGTGTTCACCGGAAGAAGCAGAAGAATTACAGCGTTTGCTTACGAACGCCGGAGCTACAGTCGATATTCATTGGGAAAGTAATGGACATCAACTGACAATAAGTGAGGTTAAAGCAGCTGCCAGCTGGTATGCAAAATAAAAGAAGGAGAGCTGCTTCTCCTTCTTTATTTAATTTCGTATAATAATATAAACAGTATATGCTATATACATAAGAGCAAGGATAATTCCTTCTCTTCGTCCAATACGGAAGCTTGTCCGGGAAAAAATCAATAGAAGTATAGTCAGCACAATCATTATCCAAATATCTGTGAAGATAACAGGATTGATGGATAACGGTGAAATCAGCGATGTCGCACCGAGCACAAACAAAATATTAAAAATACAGCTGCCGACAACATTACCTAATGCAATTTCACTTTCATTTTTAAGCGCTGCAGATATAGAAGTAACTAACTCAGGCAAAGAAGTCCCTATTGCGACGATGGTCAAGCCAACCAGCGCCTCACTCATCCCCCATGACAAAGCTATTTCTGTTGCATTGGTTACAACGAACTGCCCTCCCAAAATAATAGCAGCTAAACCAAGAAGGGTAATCAACGTACTCTTTCCCCATTTTACATTGGAATCTTTGACAGCTGTAGTTTCTTTCCTGCTTTTCAAACCAACCTCAATGATGTAATACATAAAAATCGCTAAAAATAGAAAGAAGATGATCCCATCACTTCTGCTGAGAATATCTGCTGTTGATCCCTGAAGCAGTATATCACTTCCCAATGCAAACAAAGCTACTGCCGCTAATAATGCAAAAGGAATCTGTTTAACGATCATTTCATTTTGAACTCGAAGTGGATAGATCGCAGCTGCTAAACCGACAACCAGTGTAATATTAAAAATGTTACTTCCAACCACATTTCCCACTGCTACATCGGCTGTTCCCTGCACCGCTGCAATAATACTTACCGTTGCTTCTGGTGCACTTGTACCTAAAGCAACAATTGTTAAACCAATTAAAATCGGCGGGACACGCAACAGCTGGGCAATATTGGAGGAACCATCCACAAACCAGTCCGCTCCTTTTACTAATAATCCAAACCCAATAATTAATAAGATATATTCCATGAATGTCTTCCTCATCTCTCACTGCATATTGTGTTTTTATTCTACCGCAATTGTATTTGTCTATCCACTATTTTCAAGTAAACATTTCTTCCTTTACTGAATCTGTTAGAAAGATTTGATTTCCTGCGGGATCCTTTACCATCCCTTCATCAACCAAATAACCTAAAGCTTCCAATCTGTGCTTAGCTTTGTCCAGCGTTTCCTTAACAGGATATACTATTGTAAAAAACTTCAACCCAATTTCATTGGAATCTGGAATTGGCGCTCCTTCTCCATTCCATGTATTGATTGCAATATGGTGGTGATATCCATTATCAGAGAGAAATGAAGCTCCATGGAAAGCTGTCACCTCTTGAAAGCCTAATCCTTCTATATAAAATTCCCTTGCTTTTGTCAAATCATTGACATATAAATGAATATGTCCAATAAGTGTTTTCTCAGGCATTCCTGTCCATTCTGCTGTTGCAGATTCAAGAAGTCCATCTGCATCAAGCGGGTCTGTGCTCATCTGTACAGATTCCCCCGACCAATTCCATTTTCTGGATAATCGATCTGCCGCAACTTCGATTCCATTTCCATCGGGATCAGAGAAATAGAGAGATTCACTAACTAGATGATCAGCAGCTCCTAACTGAAGTTTGTACGCTCTTCCTGCCTGTAGAAGATGCTTTAAAAATAGTGCCAAATCTTTTCTTGTTGGCAGAAGGATAGCAACATGATAGAGCCCTGTCGTTCTTCTTTGTTTTGCTATCACCTCTTCTCGTTGCTCCAGAGTGATTAAAACCTTTTCACCATCCGCGGAAAGCATTACCTTATGTGTTGTCTTTTCTATCACCTGAAAACCTAAAAAATCTTGATAAAATGCTACTGAACGCTGTAAATCAGCTACTTGAACCGTTATATCTGCTACATGGATTGTCGGATTTTCAAAAAATTTATTTTCCATCTTCTAATAATCACCTTCCTATATGAATTTACATATAACTAATAATAACAAACTTACTTTATGTAACTTATTATAAAGAGATAAAGGTTATTGGTCAAAAATTCTTACTTATATATCATTTTTCCTCTTAAAGTACGTGTTCAAAAAGGCCGATAAATAGGACCAAGAAGTTCAAGGCGACGTGTTATTTCCGAACGGAGCGTATGCTTTATAATACGTGAGTATCGGAAATAACACGTCAACGCAGAAATTTGCCGTGTCATTTTTATTGGACTTTTTGAACTTCACCTTAAACAAAATGTATTGTTTTCCTTCTAAAATACTGTTATGATACTCTATGCACAACGTGGTTCGTGACCATCCCACGCTAAAAAACTAGGAGGAAAACCAAATATGAATATAAGGACACTTGTGGTTAACGGAATTATCGCAGCGTTATATGTTGCCGTATCTTTACTGGTTGCCCCAGTCGCATTTGGTGTCATTCAATTCCGGATATCAGAGATATTTAATCATTTAGTTATCTTTGATAAACGTTACTTTTTTGGGATTACCATTGGTGTATTTTTAACAAATTTATTTTCAATGGCAGGCGGGTTAGATTTAGTATTTGGGACAGCACATACTGCTATCTCATTAGGAATCATTATTTTCTTAAAAAACTTTATCAAAAATAAACTGACGCTTTTATTCCTGAATACATTGATTTTCAGCTTTAATATGTTTATTGTTGCTTTTGCTTTAAATGTTGTCATAGAATGGTCGTATCTATTCATTTGGTTTACATTAGCAATAAGTGAGCTGATTATATTGCTGATTGGCATACCAGTAATTTTGGCTTTGCAGAAGCGGCTGCGCTTTGATAAGCTTATATAAACAGAAAAACGGTGGATTGTTTGATCCATCGTTTTTTCTATTTTAAAAGGAAAGCCTTAATAATTTATAATAAATGCAACTAAGTTGTTTTTTAAAAGTTTAACAAATTTCTATTTTCACTCATTCATATAAACTATTATTATGAAAGGAATGATTAACATGATTATCCGGGAACAAAACGAGCATTTTACGTGTATAGCGCAAGTAGACCACGCCTTTTTATCTGGAGAAATGCTAAAACATCTGAACACTGTTTATTTTGAGCATGCTCCTTATAAAGATTCTGTGATCTATGCTGCTTATCAGCATGACTGCGGGTGGGATGCGTTTGACCGACAACCTTTTTGGAATGATCAGAAAGATCTTCCTTATTCCTTTATTGATTTTCCACCCATTCCAAAAACCGTATTATATACGCATGGGATTCAGCAGGTTCAGAAAAAAGATAGTTATGCAGCATTATTATGCAGTGAACATTATAAACGCTTTCTCGTAAACTCCTCTCTCCTTGAAGCGAAGACCTTTGTCCAGCAAGAAGCGGAAAGGCAAGAATGGTTGATCAGCAAGATGGGGCATTTTAATCAAGACAGGTTTGAGATGGACTATACGCTTTTGCAGTTTTCTGATAATCTGTCTCTGTTTGTATGTATGAATGAGCCCGGAGCTGCAGACAAAGACCTTCACCCTTTTTTTAAAGAAGGTCTATCTGTATCCAACACCACAGCTGCTTTGCCATCTGACTATTCGATCAGCTGGACAGATACAAAAACCGTTACAATGGATCCTTTCCCATTTTCATCCGACTTTTCAATAACTTTGCCATATAAAAGCATTTCTAAAAAAAGCATTCAGCAACAAGGGATAATTGATGCTTATGAGCATGCTCCTGTTTTATCACAAACGATTTGGATTAAATCCAGAAATGAATAATTGCTATTTTCCAAATTGAAATAAGGCTGTGAGACATCCCAGTCTTATTTCTTGCAAAATCAAAAGAGGACTACACACGCAGTCCCCTTCTACACCCTGTTATTCCATTTATTTTCAATCGCCCCACACATATGGAGTTTCCTGATACACATAATAATTCAGCCAGTTAGAGAACAGCAGGCTGGAGTGACTTTTCCAGCGGTGTTTCGGCTGCTTTTCCGGGTCATTATTTGGATAATAATTTTCTGGCAATGCTGTATCAATTCCACGTGCATGGTCTCTTTCATACTCTTCTTTTAAAGTATTTGCCATGTATTCTAAATGCCCTGTCGCCATAATATGCTTTCCATCTTTAGAAGCTAATAAAAATACTCCTGCATCCTCCGATTCAGCAATTAGCTGTAGATCAGGATGATTCTCAATTTCCTGCGAAGACACTGCTGTATAGCGGGAATGCGGCGCTAAAAATACTTCATCAAACCCTCTCACTAAGCGCTCTTTTGGCGTAAGAACCTCATGTTCAAAAATGCCGAAACATTTTTTCGGGAGTGCATATTTATCAATACCATAATGATAGTATAATGCCGCCTGTGCTCCCCAACAAATATGCAGGGTAGACGTCACATGATCATTCGTCCATTCCATAATTTCCTGCAGCTCTTCCCAGTAATCCACATCTGTAAAAGACAGATGTTCTACCGGGGAGCCTGTAATAATCATACCGTCAAAGGTTTTATCTCGAACCTCTTCAAAGGTTTTATAAAATGTATCCAGATGGTTTTGATTTGTCGTTTTGGATTCATGCGAAGCCATTCGTAAAAAAGAAATTCGCACTTGTAACGGCGTATTTCCTAAATATCTTAATAATTGCGTTTCTGTTTTTTGCTTTTCCGGCATTAAATTAAGGATAAGAATACTCAGCGGTCGTATTTCCTGTGAGGCAGCACGCTGTTCGTCCATCACAAATATATTTTCTCCTTCCAGAATTTCTTTTGCCGGTAACTCTCTCGGAATTTTAATTGGCATTCTTTGACCTCCACTTCTACTTTTCAGATCCATGATTTCACAATCTCTATGAATTTCTTTTTGAATATCTTTTTTTACAAAGTACGGCTCTTCCAATTAATGATTTTATCCTTATTGTAAACGCTCGCCAAAAAAGGTCAACCCTTCTATTCTTATTTTCTTAAAAATAACTGTTTTCCATTCCCATCCCTTTAAAAACTCGCCAAAAATACGATTAATTTCATCTGGATTGGCAATGCTAATGAGAAGAAATCCATAATGAAATGAGGCTAAACACATGTCTGAAAAAGAAAAATCCAGTAATGAAACCAATCTTGAAAATGATAAAACACTGACTACCCGCCAAGGACATCCTGTTACAAATAATCAAAATATACGCACGGTCAGTAATCGTGGCCCTGCAACTTTAGAGAATTATGATTTTATTGAAAAAATAAGCCACTTTGACCGCGAGAAAATTCCAGAACGGATTGTACATGCTCGTGGCGCGGGCGCACATGGCTATTTTGAGACGTATGGAACGGTTGGTGATGACCCTGTTTCCAAATATACGAGAGCAAAAGTTTTTCAGGAAAAAGGAAAGCAAACACCAGTATTTGTCCGCTTCTCAACAGTGGTTCATGGTACCCATTCCCCAGAAACTGTCCGCGACCCGCGCGGTTTTGCGGTGAAATTTTACACAGAAGACGGCAACTGGGATCTTGTCGGTAACAACATAAAAATTTTCTTTATTCGTGACGCGATGAAATTCCCGGATATGATTCACGCTTTCCGCCCGGATCCAGTCACGAACATTCAAGATTCTGAGCGCTTCTTTGATTTTTGCGCAAATTCTCCAGAATCGTTTCATATGGTGACATTTATTTATTCTCCATGGGGAATTCCTGCAAATTACCGTATGATGCAGGGTTCCGGAGTAAACACTTACAAATGGGTCAATCAAGATGGGGAAGCTGTTCTTGTGAAGTACCATTGGGAGCCGAAACAAGGAATTAAAAATTTAACCATGAAAGAAGCCGCAGAAATTCAAGGAGAGAATTTCAACCATGCGACACAAGATTTATATGACGCCATTGAAAACGGTGATTATCCGGAGTGGGAGCTGCTGGTACAGATCATGTCAGACGATGATCATCCGGAGCTTGATTTCGATCCGTTAGATGATACCAAACTGTGGCCGGAGGATAAATTCCCATGGCTGCCGGTCGGTAAAATGGTCTTAAATAAAAATCCGGAGAATTATTTTACAGAAGTAGAGCAGGCATCATTCGGTACCGGTGTATTAGTGGACGGGCTGGATTTTTCGGACGATAAAATGCTTCAGGGCCGTACCTTCTCTTATTCCGATACACAGCGTTATCGTGTCGGTGCTAACTACTTGCAAGTACCGATTAATGCAGCGAAAAAGCGGGTGGCAACCAACCAGGAAGGCGGTCAATTACGTCAGCAAAATGATAAAGCACCCGGCCAGAATCCACATGTTAATTACGAGCCGTCAGTACTTGGCGGTCTTGAGGAAGCAAAGCAGACCGGAAAAGAGTATACCCCTCATGTTGAAGGAAAGCTTGTGCGGGAATCCATTGAACGCAACGATAATACCAAACAGGCCGGCGAAACCTTCCGTCAGTTTGAAGACTGGGAAAAAGATGAATTACTGTCTAATTTGATTGGTGATTTATCAACCTGCGACAAACGTATTCAGGAAAAAATGATTGCTCTTGCGGAAGAAGCGGATGAAGAATACGGACGCCGCCTGCGGGAAGGTTTAGAGCAGACGAAAAAGCATGGCACCAGCCAGAACCCGTTAGGTGCAACGGATGCCGAACAAGCTCCAAAGCGCGCGGAAGAGTTAGGGCATGATGCCGACCCTTATTAATTTAAAGCAAATGTGCCTCAGACAGCATAAGCTTTCTGAGGCACAATTATTTTACTCTCTGTCATCTAAGAGTGGATGAACAATTTTTTGATATTCTTCGTAATATGCTTCCCATGATTGGCTTGGAAATTCCATTTGTCTTCCTTTTAGAACCTCATGAAGCATTTCTAAGCATATCTGCCATCCCGCTAAGTCTTTGGCAATATGATTGTTAAGCACTGGGATATATTCCTTCAATAAAAGAACGCAATCATCTTCTGCAGGCTCCAATTCAAATCGGACAGCCCCTTCTCCCCATTCGAATTGCCAATAAGAATTTTCTTTACAATCTAAGATGGTAATCTCAAAAAATTCTCCTGTACCATCATTCATATTGAATACCATCGTTCCATTCGTACGCAAATCAACCACTTCCAAGTTCGGCATCCATTGCTGTAATTTATTATTCTCTGTCAGGGCAGACCATACTTCTTCTACAGCATTTTCCCATTGACGCTTAAAAATTGCTATATATCCATTTTCCATTTTTTCTAATGATGCTAACACTTCACTCGTCCTCCTCAATAGCATTTTGTTCAAGATTATTATTCCACAAATCAAGCAATTAAATGATAACAAGCAAAGAATCCAATACAAGCAGGAAATAACCAGTCCGATCAAACTGGCACTTAATATCGATAGTAATACGAAGTAAAGTGTCTTCTCTCCCTGATATTCACTATCTTTGATGTTTGAATAATAATGAACCGACATAATGACATCTATTATTACAATAGCCGGAAAAAATAAGCTCTTTTCCCTAAAAAGACTTTTACTAAATATCCCCGCCAGACTGGAGATAAAAATAGGCAAATATACAGGTTAATCAAATGCAATACCTGCTGCATACACATGTTCTTTTAGTTTATTTTTATTCAAACTAATTCTTCTAATAAGGTTCCCGTACATGTATGCTACCTTATTAAAAAGGAATAAAACGAATAATTGATATTTTGTATATTTGCTCTCATCCCCTATATTTTCGCATCACCTTTTACATAGGTGGAAGCAGTTTTTTGTGTTTTATTTTTCTTTCTTCTCTTTTTACATTGCATAGCTGTCTTCCTTACATCCTCCATCCGATAATCAATATGACTTTTCAACATCTCGTTAGAAGAAAACATGGGATAAATCAGCTCCTAAGAATAAGTTATTTGATACGTTTATTGTATCGGCTTACTCTTTTTCACACATCGGGTTGGTGACTGATTTATCGCGGAAATAATCGCTGCTTCAGATGGAAGAATACCTCCAACTTCAGGTTGAGAAAACCTCCTCCTTCCTTCAAATACAAAATGTCTGTACCTAAAAATAAAAGTATCCGTTAAAATAAGCTTCATTCCAGTTGACTTATTTACCAGCCGTTGACTTATCAATCACATCCAGCACATGATGCAGCTCCCCGACAGGTATCTGCCCCGGTGCAGAAGCTTTTTCTCCCGCTCCAAAGGTTAAAACAGATCCAAAAACCTGACCGGATAACCGGCTGATTACTCCCATCGGTCCCATCGCCATCGTGATCATCGGCTTCTTTGTATGCTTTTTCATTTCATTGGTTGCAGTGAGAAGTTCTAACACATCGTCTGTCTTCTTTGGCATGACAGCAACTTTTAATACATCGCCGCCAAGCTTATCTGCTTGGTTTAACCGATTAACGATTTCTGATTTAGGTGGTGTTTTTTGAAAATCATGATTGGAAATAATGATATATGTATTTCGTTGATGCGCTGCAGAAATCAGTTTTTTTACTGTTTCCTCTCCCTGATAGAGTTCAACATCTACCAAATCCGCAAGTTCCGTCTCGATAACAAATTGGTTCAGGGAAGCATAATCTGCTTTGGAAAGCTCCTTCTCTCCTCCCTCTTGATGGCTTCGGAAGGTAAAAATAAGTGGAATTCCTTTTAAAGCAGCAGCTAACTCTGTTAATACCTGCTCCACAGCTTTGTGATTTTCTACTTCCTCAAACATGTCCGCACGCCATTCTACAATATCTGCTCCCTCTTGCTGGTAACGTTCAGCCTCTTTAATAAGAGCTTCTTTTGTTGAAGAAGTTAAAGGGATACAAATACACGGTTTCCCCTCTCCTAATGTTACGTTTTTTACGGTTAATGCTTCTGTCATCATATCTATGTCCTCCGTTCTTTACGAAATGTAAAAGGTCTCTTCATATACTATATCTATCTTTTTGTTTCTGAGAAAGGTGAAAAACCACCCATGCTCCCCCAACCAGCAGCATAACCATACTTGATAAATAAAATACTGCGGAAATCCCATATAAATCGATAATAATAAATGACAATAAAGGACCAACAGCCGCCCCTAAATCAACAGCTACGGTGTGCATTGTCATCATTTTAACGGGGTCTGTAATAGCTGCGGCATCCCCTGCTAAAGTATCTGTTATCGTTAAAAAGCTGGTTGTCACCACTTGGAAAAACATAATAACGATTAATAAAACAATAAATGATTCTACATAACCAATAATCAAAAAGGCAACACTGCCAAGTAATAAAGGAGCAAGGATCCAATTATACTTGTGCTTTTGCTTATCTACAAAACTCCCAATAACAGGAGCAAAGAACGGATCCCAAGCCCAACGGATCGCTTGAATAATTCCAGATAGGGTCGCTGCTCCAATAACGATACCAAATAGTGACCAGTGTCCATGATAAGATTGTTCAATTAACGGACTCAAAGTAGCGTTAAAAATCCCCATCGTGATAAATCCCATTGTTCCTCCCGTAATAATAACAAGGACAATATATGGTTGAAGGATAGTTCGCTTCTTTTTTCCAGGCACGGTACGGCTTGGGGCTAATTGATTTTCCTCTACATTTTTATTATTCTTAGGTACCAGTTTGACGATAAAAGGAAATACCGCTACAGCTGCCAATGCAAATAAAGTTGTCACAAAAGGAATAGACAATTGATCTACTAAAAATCCGCCTGCCAGCATACCCACTAAACCACCTAATCCCCATAAACCATTGTACATCCCCATATATCGCCCTCTTGTTTTTTCTGTAGAAAACGTAACAACTGTAAGCATTCCTCCCAGCTTCACAAACGACCAGGCAATTCCCCATAATATTCTCGCAAGCAGCAGTAACCAAAATCCCTGAAGCAGACCATAGGATAGTGTGCTTAAAGCTGCACAAGCTACCGAAATTAATACGCCTGATCGAATATTAAACTTGTTGTAAAACATTCCTACGAAAGGAGTGATCGGCAAACGTACAAAACGATTAATGGATAACAGCACACCAATTTGCCAAATAGCTGTTAATCCAAAATCTTTCCAATATAAGGGCAATACAATAAAAAGCATCGCATCTCCCATGACAGTTATTGCTGTAATTAGAGCAATTCCGATAACTTTTCTTCTATCACTCATGGAAACTGCTCACTAAACGTAAGTAACAGCTGCCTTTTTTCATCATTTGCCTCTCCAGCCTTTCTTTTAGATTATCTAAGATTCTTATCACATTTTTGCTTCTTATATTTTCAACTTACATTCCAATATATCATAAGTTTCTGAAAAAATTCTTTGTAAATTAATTATTTTTATAAAACGAAACTTCATTCAGTGGGATTTTTACAGACGATTCTCCGTGATAAAAGCTGCATTCCCTTTAATCACAGCCTATTTTTCAGAAAGGTTTCTATATTTTATTGACAACTTACTATCATGCTGTTATGGTTATATACATAACTATATAACCATAATGCATTATAAATTTTCAATAACTATAAAGGAGAATGTTTATGGCTTATTCTATTGAAGTAAGCAATTTAACGGTATATTATAAGAAATTTAAAGCGTTAGAAGATGTAACCTTCTCTCTGTCCCCAGGTAAAGTTCATGGCATATTAGGTAGAAATGGCGCCGGGAAAACCACTTTATTAATGTACCTTGCTTCCTTTCACAAAGTAAAACACGGAACGATTGTTATTGATGGAGAAGACCCGTTTGAAAATGAACGAATCCTGCAGGGAACGTCCTTTATTTACGATAAAGATAACACCTATGATTACGATAAAATCGATAAGATAATCAAGAGTATGCTTTATTTCCGTCCGAATTTTGATGAAGCGTACGCTGGAGAATTAGTAAAAAAATTTAAAATCCCGATGGATAAAAGTGCTGATCAATTATCCAAAGGACAATATTCTGCTTTACTGGTTGCTCTTGGCCTGGCAAGCAGAACGCCGCTTACGATTTTTGACGAAGCCTATCTGGGCATGGATGCTCCAGCCAGAGATTTATTTTATAAAGAAATTCTATTAGAACAGGAAAGACATCCACGTACCATTTTGTTTTCTACACATCTTGTATCAGAGATGGAATATCTCTTTGATGAAGTGCTTATTATCGATAATGGCAAGGCCCTGTTGCAGGAAACAAGTGAACAGCTTCTGGAACAAGGATTCTCTATCACTGGACCTAAAGAAGATGTCGATTCATTTACAGAAACATTGGAAGTGATTCATGAGAAAACGCTCGGCGGTACAAAATCCATTATGGTGTATGGACACTTGACGGTACAAAAACAGCAAGAGGCGGCTGGGCTTGGTTTAGAAATTGGCACATTATCCCTGAATAATTTATTTATTCATTTAACAAAGGAAGGTGACGAGACATGAAACAATCTCAATTAGGCCGGGCTTTATTCGCAGAGCAGATGAAGTGGGCTGCTTGGTTTTACGGGATTATGATTATTTTGACGCTTGGGATTACCATAGCAAATCATTGGGGAATCTTGGGTAACCTTGATATTAATAGTACAACTTCTAATGTATTTATGTTGATTATCGGTTTGCTTTATTCTTATGGGTTCCTAGACTACTACTTTAAATTGGGGGGTTCCCGTAAAAAGTTTTTTAAAGCTTCCCTATTCGCATCCGTGTTGCTTTCTGTTATCTTAGCTTTTGCTATGGTTATCATGATTAGTTTATTTGAGATACTCGTACCAGCTTTAGGTTTTGCTGTTCCATGGACAGATTTATTGATAAGTAGCGGAATATTATCTTTTATTCAAAGTATAGGCGATTACTTTATCAGCCATTTTTTCTATCTTTTAATCGGCTGGTTCATAGGGATTGGTTTTTATCGTTTCCGCTGGAAGATTGGATTATTGTTTATCTTGATTTCTTCTCCGTTTACCGGGATGGCAGGATTTTTACAGGAGCAAATTTGGATTGAGTCAACAATTATTATATTCTACGCCATTTTCTTAATTATGATCGTTATTTTAATTGGCTTTATCTACCGTCTGACCAAAAACACAGCCATTCGATTATAAGAAAACTGCCAGAAAGGAGGCTGCACACACGATGTCCACACAATTTCGGAGCGACAAACCTATTTTCGTTCAAGTCCGGGAACAAATTGAAGACCAGATAGTCAATGATCAGCTAAAGGAAGGAGAGCAAGCTCCTTCCACCAATCAGCTGGTTCAATTCTATAAAATTAATCACGCTACCATTTCTAAAGGCGTTACACAGCTGGTAGATGAAGGCATTTTATATAAAAAGCGGGGTGTCGGCATGTTTGTCGCAGAAGGAGCAAAACAAAAACTCGTTCAAAAACGAAAGCAGGACTTTATGGAAGATTACGTTATCGGCTTAGTCCAGGAAGCAGAGAAGCTTCGTATTACAGAGGATGAAATCATTGATTTAATTAAAAAAGCAAGAAAGGGGGATAACGCATGAGTTACGCCGTTGAAGCCGCAAATATCCGTGTGCAATATAAAGGTTTTACTGCTATCGATCAGATCAGTTTTCAGCTTACACCTGGAAAAATTCATGGTCTGATAGGAAGAAATGGCGCTGGAAAAACAACGCTATTATCGGTTCTGGCTGCTTTCCGGAAAGTAGATACAGGAAGTCTTACTGTGGAGGGGGAAGACCCTTTTGAAAATCCAAGAATTATGCAAGATACCATCTTTATTTTCGATCAGCACAAAGATTTGGAATACAGCTATGATAAGGTTGGTGAAACATTGAAAGAAATGGCTTATTTCCGTCCAAATTACAACGAATCATATGCCCTCTATCTAGCTGAAAAGTTCAAGCTTCCTTTAAATAAAAAAGTGAATCAGCTGTCCAAAGGAAAAAAGTCAGCTTTTCAGGCTATTATTGGATTAGCGACTAGAGCTCCTCTGACTATTTTTGATGAAGCTTATCTTGGTATGGATGCACCAACGAGAGAATTTTTTTATAACGAAATTTTAAATGATCAGGAGCATCATCCGAGAACCATTATCTTTTCAACACATCTTGTTTCGGAAACAGATTACCTGTTTGATGAAGTATTGATGATTCATCATGGAAAAGTTTTATTGCAGGACACGAGTGAACAGGTTATTTCCAAAGGGTTCTCGATTACAGGGTCATCCGAACAAGTAGAGGATTTTACGAAAGAATTAGAGGTTTTAAATAGTCAAGTACTAGGAGGAACGAAATCTGTCATGATATATGGTGAACTATCCGAACAAAAAAGAAATGCTGCAAATCAGGCTGGTCTCGAAATTGGGCCGCTTTCTCTTCATGATTTGTTCGTGCATTTGACAAAGGAGGAAGATGAATGAGTTCTATTATCTTAACACCGGCAACAATGGCTAGATTCTTATTTATGGAGCAATTGAAATGGACCATGTGGTTTCTTTCCTTTATGTTTGTAATTTACATTGTTGTCGTAAGTTTTGCTTCTGGTCCCCATTCCAGTTTTATTGACTTGGTAAACTTTTCAAATGGGTCATCATCTATTTACATGTTAGTCCTTGGCATTCTGACAACATCATCCTTCTTTTATTATTACATGCTGCAAGGAGTAACCAGGAAAAGTTTCTTTCTCGGTACGATGTTATCGTCTGTTTTGCTGGCAGTTGCAATAACAATCATCCTTATCGTGTCAGCTTTCCTCCTTCAGTTTATTTCTGGATGGGCCGGCTGGAATATCCATGCACAGGAACTTGATTACACAAGCAGTTTCTCCGCATTCATTTATATCTTTGTCAGCCTTGTTATATTGCATCTTATTTACTTTTTAATCGGCTGGATGATTGGTCTGACCTTCTATCGTTCGGGCTGGCGATATGGACTACTCTCTATCGCGTGCAGCATTCTTATTATAGCAATAGCAGGCGCTCTGATAGAGGCCACTCATTTTTCTTTTTTCACAAATATCACCACAGTGCCGACGTTTATAGCGATGCCATTGAGCATTGTATTAATTATTCTGCTTCTTGGCTTTAATTATCGTTTGATTAAAGATATAACGATAAAAATATGATTTTGTACCTGTTTAAATGCAGCTTCAAAAAGAGCAGCGCATTTCTTCCATGAAGAACTATGCGCTGCTTTTTTTCTATTTCAACTGCTGTTCTGCGAAAGAACGATACAGCTCATGTGACTCTAGTAATTCTTGATGTGTTCCTTTTCCAGTAATCTCTCCATTTTCAATAAAGATGATCTGATCCGCATCAATAATCGTCGCCAAACGATGGGCAATCACAAATGTCGTTCTTCCTTCCATCAATCGCTGCAACGCTTTTTGCACCACCTGTTCCGATTGACTATCGAGACTTGCCGTTGCTTCATCCAGCAACAAAATCTTTGGATCACGCAAGAATGCTCTGGCAATATTAATACGCTGCCGCTGTCCGCCGGATAATTTTGTGCCGCGCTCACCGACTTGCGTATCCATTCCACCCGGCAGCTCTTGAATAAATTGAGCAGCATAAGCCATTTCTGCTACTGCCCAAAGTTTTTCATCGGCAATTGCTTCTGCATTTTCCAGTCCATATGTTAAATTATCACGAATCGTTCCCGACATCATGGAGCTTTCCTGCGATACATATCCGAGCTGCGAACGCCAGGAGGCCAACGAAATATCCTGAATCGATTCGCCGCCAAGCAGAATCATCCCTTCATTTGGTTCATAATAACGTTCAATCAAACCAAAAACAGTGGTTTTTCCTCCTCCGCTTGGTCCGGCAAAGGCTACCATTTCCCCTGGGGTTGCCGTGAATGAGATTTTATTTAAGACCTGCTCACCTGCTTCATAAGAAAAGCTGACTTCCTCAAACACAAGCGGAAGCTCACTGATTTGTTTTGCAGAACCAGGCAATATTTCTTCCTCTTCTTCCTGTAATATTTCTGAAATTCGTTCGGTAGCTCCTTTTGCCTTTTGCAATTCCGTAAAGAACATTGCGAATGTTGTAATCGGAAAGACAATCTGGAATAAATACAAAAGAAATGCGACAAGGGATCCAGTTGTCATGGTTCCCTGTTCTACTCGGATACCGCCGTAACCAATAATCATCACAATCACTAGCATTACAATCATATACATAAACGGTGCAATGACAGAGAAAATCTTCGCCTCTTTCAAACCTGTCTGCAATAATTTGAAAATCCCCTGCAATCCCCGTATTTCTTCCTTCTGCTCTGCCGTTGAAGATTTCATCAGTTTGATTTCACTGACGGTCTGCTGAATCTCTCCCTGGAAATTAGCCGTTTGATCCTGCAAACTCCGGGAAACTTTTGCCATCTTATTCCCAAGCGGCAGCATTACGATCAGTGTAATCGGCACAGCGATAAACATGATTAATGTCATTTTCCAGTCCATAAACAGCAGGATAATGACCGCTCCAATAATGGAAATCAAACCGGAAATAAATTGCGGAAAATGCTGGGAAACCAAATCTTTTACGATTCCTGTATCATTAATCACACGGCTGACAGACTCCCCGCTCGGCTGCTTTTGAAAATAAGGAACCGGCAGGCGGATCAGTTTTTTCCATAATATTTCTCTGAGCCTTGCCACCACTTTTTGCCCGACATATGCCAGGGCATAAGCGGATAGTCCATCCACCAGCGCATGCACAATAAATACACCAATGATAATAGCAATAAAACGCCAATCTAAATCCGCGATGGAAAAACCGTCCACAAGTTCCCTTGTCAACAGCGGAATGGTCAGCCCTACCAATGTAGTCAACACACTTCCAATTAACCCTAAAATTAAAACAAGCTTTGGTATCCTTGTAGACAGTAACAGCTTGATAAAATTACTTGATGATTGTTTCGTTGCTTTCATTTAATTCTCTCCTTCTTCCTCTTCCCATAATGGACTTAAATAATCTGTTGTTATTTGTTCAAGCCATGCTTCTTCCTCTGCAGTGATTGGTGTCGGGATAAGACGTTCTATTTCCTCCACATACGCATCTAAACGTTCTTCATTTGCAGTATCCTCCAAATCCAGGGAAAATATTTCTCCTAATTCTTCTAAAGAATCCATATCAAATATTCCTAATATCAGATGATAAAAGTCAGCCAGCATTTGTTTCACCTCTGGATCATCTGCCGGCTTTCCACAATGCTCTCTCACCTGCTTATAAAATGTCAGCAGCCCCTGTTCAACAACCATCTTTTCCTTAGCTGTCTGCGGAAACATCTTCTTCATGACTTCATCCTTAATGATTCCTTTAGATAGTTCCTCCTGTTTCTTCTCATTTTGCATACTTGCCAGTAAGCTGATGAGAACGGCCTGATCCACTTCTTTTTCATTTTCCAGAAGATGCACCGTACGCTGGATTGCTTCTAAAGCAATATCAATCTGTTCCCTATCCTTAACCAGTTTCGATTCCTGCAATCTCAACGTATCAATAAAGCTTAAATCAAACGTATCCGGCTGCATATAGTCCTTGATATCATCTAAGCTCATTCCTAAAAATTTCATTGTCATGATCTTATGCAGCTGAATCATATCTTCTTTTTCATAAATACGATGTCCCGTATGTTCATCTCGTTTTGGCTTCAATATATTTTTCTCATCATAATAATGCAGTGTTCGTACAGATACGCCTGTCGCTTTGGCAAATTCACTGATGGAGAATGTTTCGTTTTTCATTTTCACTCAAATCCTCTCTCGATTGATAGCTTTATGATACCACCTCACGTAACGTCAGGCGCAAGAGTAAATTTTTTATGACAGAGAATTACTGAAAAACTCCTTTAAAAAGAAGATCGGTTTATCTTATATGCAACTAAAGTTAACATAAGTGGTTACCTGGACTTGGTTGTTTCCTTTTCATTAACGGGTAAAATAGAAGTATATCCGAACGAAAGGGATGCATGAGATGAATAAAATTACTTTATCGCGGAATCTTTCTTTTTTAAGAAGAGAAAATAACTACTCTCAAGAAGAATTAGCTGAAAAAATTGGCGTTACTAGACAGTCCATTGCAAAGTGGGAAAATGGTGAGTCCTTACCAGACATTATCAATTGTGATGCTCTCGCCGCCTTATTTGACGTTTCTTTAGACAATTTCATTCATTACGATCAAAAAGACAGCGGTTTTCCAATCCCTCCAAAAGGAAAGCATATGTTTAACACAACTCCATTAGAGAAGGATGGTTATGTTAAATTGCCGAAAAAGGCTTTGAATTTAGTCCAAATGCAAGAAGGTGACCAATTCATGGTGTTGGGTGACGAGAATCCGGAAAGTATTGGTATCGCCTTGGTTCCGGCAGAATTTTTTACCACAATGGCACAGGGTATCTTGAATTATACAAAGGACGTTAAAAAATGACGACATATGTACTGGAAGCAAAAAATATCTCCAAATCCTATCATGGTTTTCAAGCATTGGAAAACGTATCGATATCCTTGGAAAAAGGAAAAGTCTATGGTTTGATTGGTCAAAATGGAGCCGGTAAAACAACGTTTATGCGTATCATTGCCGGCTTATCCTTCCCCACTTCCGGAGAGCTATATTTATTTCATCAATCTGGTCAAAAAGCATTGCAAGCCGGCAGAAAACAAATGGGCAGTATGATTGAAAATCCAAGTATCCTCGGTAATATGAACGCACAAGATAACCTCCACGTCCATAAAATCCTGAAAGGGATAAAAGAAGAAAATGTGGAGCAGCGAGTACTCGAGATCGTTGGATTAGGGCATACCGGTAAAAAGAAAGCAAAAGATTTCTCCTTAGGAATGCGCCAGCGCTTAGGCATTGCAATTACTCTGCTTGGCAATCCGGAAATATTGATGCTTGATGAACCTGTTAACGGTCTCGATCCCAGTGGTATTGCGGAAATGAGACAGTTAATAAAGAAATTAGCTGCCAACTATCACATGACAATTTTATTATCCAGCCATCATTTAGCGGAGCTTCATCAAACTGCGGATGAATTTATTATTGTGAATGAAGGAAAAATCCTGAAAACACTGAGCCATGACACATTAGACCAACAAATTGATAAGCATATTCTGATTCATTGTAACGAACCGGAAAAGCTGCAGGAGGTGCTGAGAGAATGCCTTCATACAGAAAACTTTATTGTGCAGCCTGATCAAAGCGTTAAATTATACGACTTCATCGATAAAAAAGAGGAATTATCAAGAACTTTAATAGAACATGATATTATTGTGACCACTTTCGCAACACAGGAAGAAACCTTAGAAAACTATTACCTTCAGTTAATAGGAGGTGTAAGCTGATGCAACTATTAAAAGCCGATTTCTTTAAATTAAGCAAATCAATTTCACCATGGGTACTGTTTATTTTAGCTATGGTCAGCGCGATTATTTTTGCAGCTTGCTCCCATTATGTAGCGACAGGCCGTTTAGGCTTCGAAACTGCGTCGGGCAGCTTGTCTTTATTTTCTGAAACGCAGATGATGGCTTTATTAGGAAGTATCGCTGCAGGCATTTGCCTGACGACTGACTTTGAAAATAAAGTCATTGAAAACGCAGTGTCTGGCGGATATAGCAGAAACGCAATTATAATAAACAAAATGGTTTCCTTTTTTATTCTCATCGCATTGTTGTATTTACCTTACGTAATCATCACGATGATTTTTTCTTCTACGGATACTGTATTTAGCAATTTTATTCCGACATCTACTTTAAATATTTTATCAGAAGCAGCGACTCAAGAATTCACAGCAGGATTATTCGGTAACATCCTAATAACCAGCAGTGTGTCCTTACTCATTTTTATCAGTCAGCTGATGGTCGGCATTTTCTACATGTTCCTATTTAAAAAGGCTGTTCTTGTCATTGCAGCCACGTATATGACCAGCTTAATTCTCGGGCCAATCTCAAGTCTGAATGAAACGGTTCATTCTGTGATGGCTTATACTCCTTATGGGATTGATTTATCCCGGTTAACGCTAGTAATGAGCGGTGAATTTATCATAAAGAGTGTGATAATCAGCTTCCTATTTATTTTTATTTTCTATCTGGCCAGTTTTTTTCTCTTTCGGAAAGCGGAAGTGAAGTAATCTCATATACCCGGCTTCAAGAATGATAAATCAAAAAACGCATCTTAAAAGCCGAATTTTTCTTCTACCTTTTAAGATGCGGTTATACATGCGCTTCTTTTAAACAAATATCCCAAGCCACACTGCCGTGGCAAAAGCAAGGATAAGCAGTTTTTTCTCATCATTTGTTACGCTCTCCACATCATCAATATCCATTTTAATAACAAGATAAATTGCATAGACCAAGAGAATACCAGCCCCAATTGCTCCAACTGGACGTGTCACAGCAGTCCATAGAAGTAACAAGCCAATTAATATAAAATAAAGCATAGCAGGTAATTTGGCACCTCTTGCACCAAAAATATTTTCTCCCCAAACAACTGAAGTTTGCTTTAAAGGCACTGCTTTTCGGTCTGCATGCCGGTCAGGAATATGATGAACCATAACCCAAGCCATACACCAAATTGCATTAATAAGTGCATTTTGCCATGTCCAGACGGGAACTTGTCCAAGTAAGATCCAAGGAGCAGCAATTCCCAGTATCAGCATCGTTGGAAATAAACTGAGCCATTCGCCTACAAACGGATAATAAGCGAACTGAAATGGCTTTAATGAATACGATACTGCTCCCCAAATCCCAACAACGGTCAATACGGCAAATTCTGTAAGCCCTAGAAAAGCAAATACGATAGCGATCACTAATAAGGTTACCGTCATCCAGATTCCTAATTGTTTCAACATTCCTACAGACATTGCACCAGTCTGTAATACTTTGCTGCCTCCGGAAAGAATACCGGGACTATATTGATCTGTTCCTGATTGAAAATCTGCAATATCATTTAAGGTATGAGTCAGCATGCCGTGAATACACACCGCGCCAATCAATAATACAGAAGCAACGGCCATTACAGCACCTGCTGATAAATCCGTATAAAATAAAAGCGGCAAGACTGTAGATAAAATAGCTGCTACACTGGAAAACACGACTGCAACAAGACGTAATAACATACCAATACTTTTTCGGGTGATAGCTGGTTGTGCTGGAATCATTGTCATCATCCTTTTTTCTTATACTGTTCTATCGTGTAAGAAATCGATTTACATTTATTTCTTCTATTAGCATACTAGCTTTCCACATCATTTATACAGAATTATTGATAATAAGGCTAAAAATACCTGAAGTAATCATTCTTTAGTCCTCTTTACCTTAACTTTCTGATTACATACTATTCCATACTTCACCTGTGCATGAGCCATTTTTGGCACGCCTTTTATTCACTATAACAAGAAAAAACATATATCTCTAATCATTTTCATTAATCATACTATTATGGCTTCATTTGTTGAAAGGTAAACGAATTCAGACAGTAATCTTTAACAAGTATTTAGACTAACCGGGCAGGAGTGAATGCTCGAAAACGGCTTTCCATAATCGATACATGATGTTTTGATTATGGATTGTTGCTTTGTTCCAAAGCTTGAATAAAGGCACCCATCGTTTGTATCCAACTGCCGGTAAAATCAATATTTTCTCCCTGTTTTCCTTGCAGCTCCATAATACCTGATAAACCCTGCAAGGCATTTCCGATTACTTGAAGCAAGGCGCCATAGATTTCATACAACGTATTCATTGATATCTTATTTGCATTCAATAAATCAGGAAGGGCCATACTACTTCCAACAGCTTGAAATAAATTTCCTTTTATTGTTACTTCACTCTTTGTTTCCTCATTTAATGGAATTAATATTCCGCTGACTACTGTTGAGTTTCCTATTGCTTGCACTTGGTTACCGATTTTATTTAAACTAAGCTTTTTTTCACTATCAGCTGCTAAAGCGCTGCCTGTAGCTTGCATAATATTTCCTAATAAATCTAAATGCTTTTGCTGGGTTTCATTCAATTTAAAGAAAGGGGTACTGGCTATAGCGGAAAGAAGTGTACCTATGGCTGCATCCCACGAGCCAAACAACGCCTTTAGATTATTATCCATATAAATGCCCTGCCTTGCGATTAATCTGCTTTAATTCGGACGACAAACAAAGAATATCCGAGAGAGTCATGATGCCGTCAGCTATATTGCCTTCATATCTCCACTTGAACATATTTTGATCATGCTTGCACACTTTCCTATTGTGTAATAAATTTCCGTTTATCCAGAATCCTAAACAACTCATTTATGTTTATTCCGTTCCATTTTGAAAAGCATCTAATTTTCTTTCTATCGCCTCAACTCTTTCTTCCAACTTCCGGTCCTTATCATTTTGCTCTTCAGTTTCTTGTAAAAATTCATCAATTGCTAAACCTGCTGCATAGGCGCTTATAGCGTCTCCTAAAGTAGCTAATAGCCCGCCAATTAAAGCTAATTTTAAGCTGTAAGAAACTTGCACCTCTTGTTCTGAATGGATAGAATGATTATTCTTTTTTTCATCCATTTACCCTCAACCTCTCGATACAAATCATATTAAGTTATTTATATTATTCAAATTAGACGTTTATCGTTAACACTATTACAGAATAAAAAAAACGCCACAAAGGTAAACTGTGACGTAAAAAATATCGAGATATTCAATTAACACGATCTAAAGTTTTTTATCCTTTTTTATTAAATCTCCATCACTCCACCAGTATTCGCAGAAGTGACAAGTTTTGAATAACGGCCAAGCCAGCCTTTTTTCACTTTTGACTCAAAGCCTTTCCAATTTGCTTTGCGTTTTTCAAATTCCTCATCCAAAACCAACAGATTCATTTCACGGTTTTCAAGGTCTAACTCAATGAAATCTCCGTCCTCTACAAATGCAATGGGACCACCTTCCGCAGCTTCTGGTGAGATATGCCCGATAGAGATCCCTCTGGATGCACCGGAGAAACGCCCGTCTGTGATTAAACCAACCTTTGCACCCAGGCCCCTGCCTACAATCTGGGAGGTCGGCGCAAGCATTTCCGGCATTCCCGGCCCCCCTTTAGGCCCTTCATAACGGATAACAACAACATGTCCTTCTTCTACTTTGCCGGATTCGATTCCTTCTAGAGCTTCTTCCTGCGAATCGAAGCAAATAGCAGGTCCTTTAAAATATCCGCCGACCTCCGGATCAATCGCTCCTACTTTGACAATAGAACCGTTCGGTGCCAGGTTTCCAAATAATACGGCCAGTCCGCCTCGTTCAGAATGTGCATTATCCAATGTGTGAATAACATCCTTATCCAGAATTTCTGCATCTTGTACATTTTCCCGGATGGTTTTCGCAGACACACTTAGATTATCTCCATGAAAAGCCCCCGGTTTTTTCAGTAATTCATTAATAATTGCACTGATTCCACCAGCTCTATCAACATCTTCAATATGATAATTGGATGCTGGCGCAACTTTTGACAAATGGGGAACAAGGTTTGCAATTTCATTGATACGTTCGAGTGGATAATCTACTCCAGCTTCATGTGCTAAAGCTAACGTATGTAATACTGTATTCGTAGATCCGCCCATTGCCATATCCAATGCAAAAGCATTATCAATTGCTTCTTTCGTTACAATATCACGCGGTTTAATATCTTTTTTGATTAATTCCATCAATTGTTTTGCAGAACGCTTTACAAATTCTTTCCGTTCTTCGGCAACAGCAAGAATGGTCCCGTTTCCAGGAAGAGCGAGTCCAATCCCTTCTGCTAAGCAGTTCATCGAGTTAGCTGTAAACATCCCAGAGCAAGATCCACATGTTGGACATGCATTTTGTTCTAACTCTAGTAATCTCGCTTCATCAATTTGACCAGATTGATATGCCCCTACTCCTTCAAAAACAGAAGTAAGTGAAAGTGGATTACCAGCGCTGTCTGTACCAGCTTTCATTGGTCCACCACTGACAAAGATAGATGGAATATTAACACGTAAAGAAGCCATCAGCATTCCCGGTGTAATTTTGTCACAGTTCGGAATACAAACCATGCCATCAAACCAATGCGCATTTGCCACTGTTTCCACAGAGTCAGCTATAAGCTCTCTGCTTGGCAAGGAATATCTCATTCCAATATGGCCCATTGCAATACCATCATCTACGCCAATTGTATTCATCTCAAACGGTATACCGCCAGCTTCACGAATTGCTTCTTTTACAATTTTTCCGAATTCTTGTAAATGAATATGTCCAGGAACAATATCTATATAAGAGTTAACCACCAGAATAAATGGTTTTCCTAAGTCCCTTGTTTTTACTCCTGCAGCATGTAGCAGGCTTCGGTGCGGTGCACGATCCACACCTTTTTTAATCATATCGCTGCGCAGTTCTGCCACTTTCCATACCTTCTTCCTAAGATTTTTACTAAAAGTGCAGCAATTAGAGGACCAAGCCTCTGTGCTGCTTGTTCTTGAATGCCTCAGACACGTGTTTCATCTAAAAAACTTCAAAGCAGATTTATCACGGAGAACCGTCCGTAAACATTCTAATTTTACTATTTTACTACTTATATTAAGAAATTTATATACTAAATTATTTTGACAGGATATGTAATAAAACGAAACTTCATTCAGTGGGAGTTAGCGCCCGTTATCTCCCGCCTAAATAAATTTATTTTCGCTCTTTATTTTGCGGCGGGAGTTTTACGGGCGGTTCTCTGTGATAAAATGACAAAAGAAATTTTTATTGAAATAAAATTTACCATCATTTGGTTTCGACAGTTTTACCTGAGAATTAGACACGTATGCTTCTCTATAGAAAAAAGAGACAATCTCTCCTAGCAGCGATTGTCTCTCTTACAAATATTGATTTGTAGGACGGAAGGACCAGCAGTGCCCAGCAGCAAACAGATCTTCTTAAATAACTCCAAGAAATACTGCAATGATTACTAATACAATACTTAATCCCCACAACCAAGGAAGAGAATATTTGATATGACGCCCCATTTCTAAACCAGATAAACCAAGCGCCAGCCAAACTGCTGGTGCAAGCGGACTAACAAAAGTTCCTACGATGTTTCCAATGATCATCGCATATGCGGTAGATACTGATTCCACGCCAAAACCTGATGCAATCTGTTCTACAACTGGAAGCACTCCGAAATAATACGCATCTGTACTCGTCAGCAAGTCAAGAGGGACTCCTAAGAAACCGATAATCAGATGTAAATATGGACCGACAGCTTCAGGCATGATTGACACACCATCTTCCGCTATAGCATCCATCATCCCTGTTCCTGTTAAAATTCCTAAAAATGTTCCAGCGGCCAAAATGATAGTTGCCATCGTCAGCGCACTTGATGCATGTGCTTTAATTCTTTCCGTTTGATCTTCCATTTTTGGATAATTGATTGGCAACGCAAAACCAAGTCCAATCATAAATGCAAGACCAGCCGGGATGATCCCAATTACTAACAGTACGATAACACCTATTGCAATAATCGTATTTAACCAAAGTAATTTCGGTCGTGCGTTTGGATTTTTATTGAAGGAACTCTTCTCATCATAAGTGCTGTCAGCATCTATATCCTCTGCAGTATTCTCCAGTGCAGCAGCAGCCTCTACTTTTCCAAAGCGTCGTTCAATTTTCTGTTTTTCCCTAAATCCAAGAAATATAGCTATACCAATCATTAATACCATTCCAATGATTTGGACTGGTATGAGAGGATACCATAATTCCGTAATATCCACATCTAAAACAGAAGCTGAGCGCCCTAAAGGTCCTCCCCACGGAACCATGTTCATGATGGCCGCACTCCCTGCAATCAAAAGAAGCAGCAAATATGGATTCATGTTCAATCGTTTATACAGCGGAAGCATTGCTGGAATCGTAATGAGAAAAGTCGATGCTCCAGAACCATCCAATTGTGCAACAGCTGCAATAAAAACAGTAGCTACACTTACAGCAATAACATTCCCGCGGGAAAGCGCAACCATTTTATTAATTAATGGATCAAACAGTCCGGCATCCGACATTACCCCGAAGAATAGAATAGCAAAAATGAACATAATAGCAACATCGATTACAGTATCTATTCCTTCATTAAAAAAATCTCCAATTTCTCCTAAGCCAAAACCAGCAATAAATGCACCTAAAATAGGTATTAATACCATAGCAATAATCGGTTGAACCTTACCTCGAATCAATAAAATAACAATTGTCAGTATTGTTAAAAATCCTATTAAACTTAACATCTCTATCTCTCCTTATTTCATACTATTTATTACCCCTCAAGATTAATAGCTAGTTCTATCTATCGTTGAAAGCGTTAACAATATTTTCGATTAATAAATAAAATAGCATGAAAAAAAAGAAGGCGGAACCTTCTTCTCATAAGTTGTTTATTACTTATATTAATCATTTTGTTCATAAGTTTCACGAAGTATATACTCACGCTCTGGTCTGCCGACAGTTCCGTATTTTAAAATCGTATGAACCTTTTTCGCAGACACCAGGTATTCCAGGTAGCGGCGTGCCGTAGACCTGCTCGTCCCAATTTTCTTACTCAGTTCCACAGCAGTAACCCCTTTCCCTTTATCTGCCCCCAATAGCTGTGTGATATCATTCAACGTAATCGGATCAATTCCTTTAGGCAAATTCGTATTTGTACTACTGGAGCGAGATGGATAACTGCCGTCTGTCACACCTGTAAAAGCGTCAATTTCCGTTTGTTCTAACGTCTCTTTAGCAGAAAAAATTTTTCGGTATTCTTTATAACGTTCCAAGGACTGCGCAAAACGATCCGTATCAACAGGTTTTACAATATAATCAAAAGCTCCTCCCCTAAATGCTTCTTCAATGGTTACTGTCTCGTTAGCAGCAGTAACAGGAATCAAATCGATTTCATGATAGAGATGACGTATTTGCCAAAGCAGCTCCAATCCTTTTACATCAGGAATGTAAACATCAAGCAGAATCAGCTGTGGAAGAGAAGTGCACTCTTTAAGATAGGCAAGTGCTTCTTCCCCTGTTTTTACCACTCCCTGCACCGCGTACCCTTCTACCCTCTCTACATATCTCCGGTTGATTTCAGCAATTCGAAAATCGTCTTCGATAATAAGAGTTTGTATGCTATCATTCATCTGAGTCTCCTCCATTTTTAGGTATAATCATCACAAAACAGGCACCGCCCATTTCTCCCTCTTCCAGCATGATTTGACCGCCTTGCTTATGGACGGCGTGTCGTGTCAACGCCAACCCTATTCCGCGGTTTTTCTCTCCTTTTGTGGAGTACCCCTGTTCAAAGATACGGGCTGCCGCCTCTTCTGATATACCCTGACCAGAATCATCCACCTCTACCACGATGTCGTCCCCAATGTCCGTGAAAAAGAGACTGATTTGCCGCTCCCTCTCCTGATTACCTTTCACGGATTCCAACGCATTTTCTAGCATATTTCCAATTCCAGTAATTAATGCCTCCTGCTTATCCCCATAGTAAGCATGGTTAAGCTGGCTGTCCGGGTGAATGGAAATAGTGACCCCTAGCTCATTCGCCTGATTGATTTTCCCTTGCAAAAGCCCCTGAATTACTGGATCGGCTGCATGTTGCGTTAAGACTTGCGATTGCTTCTCTTGGATATTTCGTTTCTTTTTAATAAAATCGATGGCTTCTTTGTGTTCTCCTAACTGAAGCAAACCGAGAATGGTATATAAACTATTGGAAAATTCATGTGTTTGAGCACGTTGAGCATTTGCGTACTGTTTGATTTGTTGAAGTTCCTGGGTCACATGCTCTATTTCTGTTTTTTTCCGGAAAGTAGAAACTGCTCCAGCTATTTTCCCTTCTAAATAAACAGGTACTTGATTTACTAAGACAATGGATTCACCAAATATCATTTCCTTGTCATACTGGCTCTTCCCGCTTTCCAGTACTTCAAACAAACCAGTATGGGGAATGAGTTGATCAATCGATTTTCCGGAAGAATAATTAAACTGCTGATTCTCCCGAAACAAAATCTGTTTTGCGGCTTTGTTCATCATGATTATCATTCCATTATGATCAACCGCTATCATTCCTTCATGAGTAGACTGTAATATCGCTTCCTTTTGCAATAGTAAATAAGAAATATCCTTTGGTTCCATATTGAACAATAATTTTTTTATATGGTGTGCAATAAAAATGGCACCTGCAATTCCTAATATAACAACTCCTATCATGGTAAGCCACAAAGACTTACTCTGATTCGCTATAATGCTTTGGACATCCTCACTTAGAAAACCTACCGATACGACACCGATAATATTTCCTGCTTCATCTCTTACTGGTACTTTTCCGCGTATGGACAATCCAAGTGACCCCTCACTCTGAGATACATAAGATTCTCCATCTTGTAAAGCACGAGTATTGTCTCCGCCAATCATTTTTTCCCCAATCCTTTCTGGATCTGGATGGGAATAGCGAGTTCCGTCTTTGTTTCCTATAACAATAAATTCAGCACCAGTTTCTTCCTGAATTGGAGTTACAATTTCCTGAATGACCGAAGCAGGATCATTTAACTCGAAGGCTAAACTTATTTCTGGTGTATTGGCAACACTTTGGGCTACACTTAATGCACGTTTCCCGACCTGGTCTTCAATGGTGTTGGTAATAAACGAGTAGAGAAACCAAGTAAAAAGAATAAAAATACCAAAAATCAGCAGGCTAATCAGGATAATCATCTTGCTTTTTAAACTCAATGTTGCTTTAGATTCAAAATTTTCTTTTTTATTTGATTTATGAAAATAAAACATATTGTTGATCTCCTCATTATGCAAAACTCGTAAGAAGGATTATGTAACGGCAGCCTGATCCAAATCCCACTGTCTCAAGTTTTTCTAATCTTTTCTGTCATTCTATTATAAAGGGAAAGAGATATGTATGTCACTTTTTCAATAAATATACCATCATTGTATAATCTTAACTGCATTTCTCCAATCATTGATTGCAAATCCATTTCCATTCTTATCTCTAATTTCGTCCGCAGGCATCCTCAACCTTTTTTCTGAGCCATCGGAACTTATACACCACGGCATTGCTTTTCACTTTCGTAACACCATGCATCATTCAAAATGCATACTGATTTATTTCTTTCCACTCTATTATTTTACAAATAAAAAAGTAATCTCTTACGACAATCAGGTAAAAGAGATTACTTTCAATTAAATTATATACCGGTCTTCTTCACAAACAAGAATTTAAATATTTGTTTGAAATTTCTATAGACATGATTTTTTCCATCTATTATCCTTCTACATCACGCCGCTTATATCCCCATGCACCAATGAATATCAATAATACACTTATTCCGCATAGAATCAGTAACGCTGCAAAAGACAATTCCTCACTAGGATAAACCGGAACATGTTCATAGACTGATAGATTTCTTACCCAATCCGGAAGTTCTAAAATATCTCCTAAATAGATTACGATAAACCCATAAATGAGGAACAGCCATACGAGTGAAGTAATTCTCGGTAGCCAGCCAATTAATAAAACAGCTACACCAAGCACAAGTAACAAAGCTGGAATATATACTATAGAAGCTCCTAGTACATCTGTAAATGACATCATATCCTCACTGATGACTGCTCCAGCACTCCATAATGCTATCGCCTGCAATATCGGCAACAGAACCGCAATTAGAATAGCAGGAATGAGATAAGCCCGCAGCAGCTGCATTCGTGATACTGCCCTGCTGAATACAAGTTCGGTTCGATTCGCTTTCTCTTCCCCGCGAAGTCTCAAAAAGCTAATAACTACCGGCGCCGTGATAAATAATGCCATAATACCCATCAATAAAACAATAAATTGTTCCATGACATTGCCTTCCTCTGTTAAAAAGGCTTGCATCGCTTCATTCTCTAAAAAGAAGGTTTCTAAATCTCCTAATATAAGCGCAAAAACAATATTAAGCAGCAAAATTCCAATCGTCCACATAACAATCATTGTTTTTTGCAAACGGATAACCAGCCCTGCCCTTGTTTTTAAAAAGGCAGAAGCATGCACCGTCCCCGCACGTTCCGGCAGTAAGCCATCACCTATATCACGTTTTGCCTGCAGAATATATGCAATGATTCCAAATCCAATACTGCTTACAAGTAATAATCCTACTGGAAGCCAATTATCTTCCACAAAAACATATGCTCTTGATAACCAGCCAAGTGGACTAACCCAAGATAAAAACGCCGTTTCTACATCCCCAACAGCACGTAAAAGATAGAAGAAAAATAACGCGCTAAAACTAAATAAACTAGCTCCCCTTGAAGAGGCAACAAAATGGGCAAAGAACGCTGTCAATGTGCCAAACAGAAGCCCAAAGCTTCCCAGTAAGCTGCTATAAAGAACAACCCCTGAAAAACCAAAACCTTCTATTTGCATGATTGCCATTGCTGTTATATGCAAAATGACGAGTAAAATATTTGCCGACAGCATTACCATAAAAGAAGCCGTTAAATAGCTTAAGCGTCCGACTGACCTGGACTGAACAAGCTCTAAAATCCCATTTTCTTCGTCATCTCTTGTTAACTTAGACATTAGCAAAATATTCATGATAGCTACAGCAATCGCAGAAAACAAAAGCATCTCCAGCGCAAATAAACTGCCGATTTCCTGATAATGTTCATACCCTATTCCAAGCATGGCAACCATTGCCGGATTTTCCATCGTCATCGCATACGCTTCTCTGGACGCCTGATCCGGATACATATCTGGATAAGCATAAGCTACGGAGCAAGTCACCAGAACAAGCCCTGCCAGCCACAGCAACAGCCGCAGTCTGTGCTGTCTCATTAAAATTGGGAAAAGAATCCCCGTTCCTTTAATATGTTTCCTCATTGGTTATTCTCCTCACCGCTGCGTTCCTCATAATGACGCATAAATAAATCTTCCAATGTCGGCGGGGTGCTTTCCATCTTCCGAACCCCATATTTATTTAAATAGTTGATAATCTCCTCCATATGATCTGTATCTGCCTGGAAAGAAAATTGTCGTCCGGCTTCTTCCAGTTGATGCACCCCGGACAGCTTTACGAATCCTTCAGGAGTTTCTCTGGTTTCCACCTGCATTTGCATCCTTGTTAAATGACGTAAATCGTCCAGTGTTCCTCTTTCAATGATTTTTCCTTTGCGAATAATAGCAACACGATCACAAAGCTTCTCGACCTCCGATAAAATATGACTGGATAAAAGTACCGTCTTTCCAGCTTCTTTTACTTCTCTCACACCCTGCTGAAAAGTATGCTCCATCAAAGGATCCAGTCCCGAGGTCGGCTCATCCAGGATAAATAAATCAGCTTCTGAAGCAAAGGCAGCAATTAGAGCAATTTTTTGCCGGTTCCCCTTCGAATAAGACCTTGCTTTCTTCTTCGGGTCAAATTGAAATCGTTCTATCCATTCATCACGCTTTTTCTCAGAATAGCTCCCGTTCATTTTCAGTAAAACATCAATCACTTCTCCGCCTGTTAAATTGGGCCATACATACACATCTCCCGGTACATAGGCACAGCGTTTATGAATGTCTGCAGCGTCCTTCCATGCATCCTTCCCAAATAAAGTTGCGCGTCCCTCTGTTGCCTTTAACATTCCTAATAAAATACGTATCGTTGTTGATTTCCCCGCTCCGTTCGGTCCAATAAATCCATAAATTTCTCCTTCTTTTAATTCCATGGATACTTGGTCCAGCGCTTGAAAATTGCCAAACTTTTTTGATATCTGATCAAGCTGTAGTACAGTCATAAGAAATCCTCCCCAAAAGTTTTGAAATATTCAACCTTATATATTTCATAATATAGATAAAACAATCTTCCGTCAATAAGTTTTGAAATATTATTATATTTATATTTCATTTCTAAATATGATATGATGATTAAGGGGGTGGCAAGCTATGGATGGATTTGAACGCAGAACATCAATCAAAAAAGAAAAGATTTTAAATACCAGTGCAGCACTATTTCAAAAAGATGGCATCAAAAAGGTTTCCATCTCGAAGATAGCAAAAGAAGCAAATGTGTCGCAGGTAACCATTTATAATTATTTTGAAAGCAAGGAAAAATTATTACATGAAGTGCTTGTCTACTATACGAATCAAATGTGGGAAAAATATCATAAACTAATTGAAGAGCCGATATCATATGAAGAGAAGATGAAACAGCTTATATTCTCTGAAGCACAAATCGTAAATGATGTACACGAGGAATTTTCCAGTTATATGATGGGGCAATATAAAATACCAGGTAATTTTATCGAGCGCCTCTATCAGGAAAAAGCTCTGCCGGCAATGATGCAGCTCGTTCAACAAGGCAGGGATGAAGGCTTCATTGATCCTGCTATCAGCGATACAGCCATCTTCGTCTACCTGCAGATGTTTAGCGATTATTTACAAAAAGGAGATGCTATCGAACAGCTCGTTCCACTGACAGAAGAATTAATGAAGTTATTTTTCTATGGTATTGCAGGAAAAAATGACAATTAAAAAACCTGGTTGTTAGATAAAGCAATCCAACAGCCAGGTTTTATTTCATGTTATTCTTTCACTTTCTTTACAATAATCATAACTACTGCAACAACGGCTGCCGGCAAGAGCCAGCCTAAGCCTTCTGCATAAAGCGGAAGGGCATCACTAAGTGTCTCAATAAGCGTATCCAGCCATCCGGGCAGTCCTAACTCTAATGACTCATAAAGCGCTACAAGTCCGTCTATAATACTAAAAACGAACGTAACTGCAATGGTCGGAATGTAGACAAGACGTGAATGATTGAAAAATGGTGACACAAACGTCAGTAAAACTAATACCATTGCCAGTGGATATAAGAACATGAGCACCGGCGTAGAAAAAGCGATTATATTTTCTAATCCAAAGTTAGCTATAACAAATGTTAAAATGGAAAAGAAGAATACCCACGGCTTATAGGCAATCGCAGGGATCAAGGTATGGAAATACTCTGCATTTGCTGTAATCAGACCAATCGCAGTCGTCAAACAAGCTAATATAATAATAGCAGCCAGCAAAATTGACCCGAGTGTACCAAAGTAATACGATGCCGCACCGCTTAACACAGGTCCTCCATTATCCAATACACCTAATTCTGTCACACTTGTTGCACCTAAGTAAGAGATTCCTACATAGATAATAACCAACAATGCTGTTGATGTTAAACCTATCTTTGTCACAGCGGAGAGAATTTGATTATTATCTGTAATCCCAAACCCTTTGATAACATTAATGATAATAATCCCAAATACCAGCGCAGCTAAGGCGTCCATCGTATTGTAACCTTCTAAAAATCCAATAAAAAAAGCAGAAGACTGATACGTCTCATCCGGAGATTGAATAGCTCCCATCGGATTAAATAGTGCAACTGCTAATAAAATAAGCAATAAGACAACCAGTGCCGGCGCTAAAAATTTCCCAATATTATCAACAATTTTGGATGGGAATAACGAGATAAGCAGGGCAATTAAGAAAAAGACCCCTGTAAAAATCAAGAGAACCGTTGATTGAGATCCTTCACTTACATATGGTCCAATACCAACTTCATAAGCAACCGTCCCTGTTCTTGGAGCTGCAAAGAATGGGCCAATCGTTAAGTAAAGTAATGCTGTAAATCCTAAACCGTAAATAGGATGAACACGGCTTGCAAGCTCCTGCAGATTATTTTTTCCAGAGAAGCCCATTGCCATAATACCAAGGAATGGCAACCCTACTCCAGTTATTAAAAAGCCAATCGTAGCCGGGGTAATGTTATCTCCTGATAACTGTCCCAGTTGAGCTGGAAAAATCAGATTCCCCGCTCCAAAAAATAAAGCAAATAACATAAATGCAATTGCTAAATAATTTCCTATACGCAGTTTGGTATTCATTTTATTCCTCCTACCTCCAAACCTATAATTCTTGGAATTATCTAATTATTTAACATAATTTGACACGACTTCTATGTTACTACTTTCAAATATGAATTGCAACGGAAAAAAGGACGAATAAGAATCATGGAAAAAATTCCCATACATTTCTATTTTGCTGCCTTGTTCTATTTTTTTATGATAGACAATTACTCAATAAACTTATACTATTGTATATAATTATAAAGTGAAACTTCATTCTCTCTAAGGTCTTCCCATTCCTCAGAGGGAATAGAAACACATTTACATTCACAATCTAGTGTAAAGAGGTCGATAGATGATGAAGTTATCCCGCCGTGTAGAAAAGCTTCCTTCCCAATTTTTTGCATCACTTGCAGCTAAAGTAACTGCTGCTGTCAAAGAAGGAAGAGATATAATTAACTTAGGACAAGGAAATCCTGATCAGCCAACACCGCCACATATTATCCGTGCCCTTCAGGAAAGCGCTGAGGATCCTATTACACATAAATACTCTCCTTTCCGTGGCACTGATGAATTAAAACAAGCTGCTGCCCAATTTTATAAAAGAGAATATAATGTCGATTTAGACCCAGCTTCAGAAATTGCTATTTTATTTGGCAGTAAAATCGGTTTAGTAGAATTGCCTTTAGCTGTAATGAACGAAGGAGAATTAATGCTTTTACCAGACCCTGGATATCCAGATTATCTGTCCAGTGTTCCGTTAGCAAATGTGACTTATGAAACTTTTGCCTTATTAGAAGAAAATAACTTTTTACCGGACTATTCGGCATTAACAGCTGAGCAAAAAAAGCTTGCGAAGCTATTATATTTGAATTATCCGAATAACCCGACTGGAGCAGTAGCAACAAAAGAATTTTTTGAAGAAACTGTTGCATTAGCGGAAGAAAATAATATTGGCATTGTTCATGATTTTGCATATGGAGCGATCGGTTTCGATGGGTATCAGCCCGTAAGCTTCCTGCAAACAAAAGGAGCGAAAGATGTTGGTGTTGAGCTATACACCCTCTCCAAAACCTATAATATGGCAGGGTGGCGCGTCGGCTTTGCTGCTGGGAATCAAGATATGATTGAAGCCATTAATATTTTGCAGGATCACTTATTTGTCAGCCTTTTCCCTGCTGTTCAAAAAGCTGCAGAAGAGGCTTTATTAGGAGACCAAGGCTGTGTCACCTCTCTTGTAGAACGCTATGAACAACGGAGAAATATCTTAATGAAAGAATGCAGACGCATAGGTTGGGAAGTCACTGCACCAAAAGGCTCTTTCTTTGCCTGGCTCCCTGTACCAAAAACATATACAAGTGAAGAATTTGCGGATTATTTATTAAAAGAAGCAGATGTAGCTGTTGCAGCGGGGAATGGTTTTGGAAAGTCAGGGGAAGGCTATGTACGGGTTGGATTACTCGTGGACGACGACCGTATCCGTGAAGCCATTCAACGTATTGAAAAACTTCAGCTCTTTCAAAAATAGCATTGACGAAACGTGTAAAATAAGATATTTTTAAGTAATACAATTCTATAAAAGAAACACCTCTTATCCAGAGTAGCTGAGGGACTGGCCCGTTGAAGCTCGGCAACCTTAACAAGGTGCTAATTCCAGCAAGGCATATGCCTTGAAAGATGAGAGCAGAAAATAAAATTATATTTTCGAGCCTCTCTTTTACTAGGGAGGCTCTTTTTATCACGGAGAACCGTCCGTAAAACTCCCGCCTCAAAATAAAGCGTAAAATAAATTTATTTAGACGGCAGGTCAGGTGAGCTAACTCCCTGAATCACTTAGGCTAATGCAGTGGGAAAAGAACAGCAAACTAAGTTCGCGACGTCCAGGGGCTGGGACTGCGGTTACCAATGTTGTCAGGTTAGTGAATTTCATTAAGATTATGTTTGATACTGGTAGATAGCAATAAGGTTAACTAGCGGAGGAAAAACACGGAGACTCCTGTGGGAAAGCGTGGAGGGAAGACCCCGCAGAAAAAAAGCGAACTTCTTTTTTTTGAGGAGGCTGAGCTCAAGCCCACGGAAAGCGTAGTGTTTTTCTGGGGTTGCGATTACTCACCCCATCGTAAAGAGCTGTGTGTCGAAAACTCCCACTGAGTGAAGTTTCGTTTTATGAATTAGATATTGAGAGAAAAGCTGCAGCTTAAAGATAGAAAGGCAGGAAGAATAACAGATGATTAAGTTAGAGAATGTCACGAAGATTTTCCCATCTAAAAAAGGAAAAAATGTTACCGCATTAGACAATGTGACGATTTCTGTCAATAAAGGAGAAATCCATGGCGTTATCGGCTACAGTGGCGCAGGAAAAAGTACATTAATCCGTTGTGCCAATTTATTGGAGACCCCTTCTCAAGGGGAGGTATGGATCGATGGAATTGAATTAACCAAATTATCAAAGGAAAAGCTCCGGAAAACAAGACAAAAAGTCGGCATGATTTTTCAGCATTTTAATTTATTAAAAACGGCTACTGTTTATGACAATATTGCGATTCCTTTAAAATTACTCGGTATATCCAAATCTGAGATCGCTGAACGGGTCATTAAATACTTGGAAATTGTTGATTTAGCTGAAAAAAAAGATGCTTATCCTTCACAACTTTCAGGAGGTCAAAAACAACGTGTAGCTATCGCCAGAGCGCTATCTCAAGAACCACAAGTACTTTTAAGCGATGAAGCAACAAGCGCATTGGATCCAGAAACAACCAATTCCATTCTCGAACTATTATTAAAAATTAATGCAGAGCTTGGAATTACAATTCTATTAATCACACATGAAATGAATGTGATTCAAAAAATATGTGATTATGTATATGTTATTGAAAATGGAGACCTCATTGAACAAGGGTCCACAATCGATTTATTTACAAAACCGAAGCAACCGACGACTAAAAAATTTCTAAATACCATCTCACAACGAAAATTATCTGACCGCTTAATCGACGACTTAAATTTAGAAGGTAAGGTAATTCGTTTAACCTTCTTAGGTGAAAGTACTGGACAACCGCTGTTATCCAAAGTTACCCAGCAGTTCTATGTAGAACCAAACATCCTAAGTGCAAATATTATTGAATTAAAGAATGGAATCATCGGCAACCTTGTCGTTCATTTAATCGGCAGCGAACATCAGGTGCAACATTCCCTCTCCTTTTTACAAGAACAAGGCGTAGAGGTAGAAGAATTGGGGGTAAATTAAGATGCAGGGATTTATAGATCAATGGGGTTCAATTTTTTATAAAGCAATAGAAGAAACATTTCTAATGGTCACTATCTCGTTATTTTTCTCTGTCATTATTGGAGTTATTTTAGCTATCCTGCTCATTTTGACGCGTCCAGGACAACCTTTACAAAATAGATTTGTTTATCAATTTCTAAACTTGTTAATTAACATTATCCGGTCCATTCCATTTATTATTCTTTTATTCTTTATGCTTCCATTCACCAAATTTGTAGTAGGCGTAACCATCGGTGTAAAAGGGGTTATTCTACCACTCGTTGTTAATGCTGCCCCTTATATTGCCAGATTGATTGAATCTTCCTTGCTGGATGTTAATCAAGGAGTTATCGAAGCGTATCGTGCGATGGGGATAAAAACACATCAAATTATTTGGAATGTTATGCTTCGTGAAGCAAGACCAGCAATTGTGTTAGCCTTAACCATTGCTACAATCAGTCTTATTGGAGCAACAGCTATGGCTGGCCTAGTTGGTGCAGGAGGCTTGGGTGATCTTGCTTACAAGTATGGACACCTATATTATGAAACAGATGTAATGTATGTAACTGTCATTTTCTTAGTAATTATCGTACAGGCGCTTCAGTCTCTTGGAAACCGGCTCGCTGAACGATTGAAAAAAGATTAAAACGGAGGTAGAAACATGTCACCATCAAAGGAAGGCTCGTTCTTAGAGCATATAACGATACAAGATTCCTTTCCAATTGGAGCTGCTCAACTTGAAGCTGCAGCAAAGCAAGTTCTCCCTGAAGAAATATTTGGCCACATCCACTCTGGTGCCGGCGGGGAAGAAACATTAAGAAAAAATAGAGCAGCTTTTGAAAAGTATTCTATTATTCCCAGGTTTTTACGCAATGTCTCAGAGGTAGATACGTCCATTCGTATTTTAGGAAAAGAATATGCTTATCCATTGATGGTTGCTCCAATAGGGCATTTAAAAATGGTTCATGAAGAGCCAGATTTTTCGATTGC
The DNA here is from genome assembly GCF_000750635.1 of Oceanobacillus jeddahensis. Lineage (GTDB taxonomy): Bacteria > Bacillota > Bacilli > Bacillales > Amphibacillaceae > Oceanobacillus > Oceanobacillus jeddahense. Next base: position 151,900 of record NZ_CCDM010000005.1, on the reverse strand, counting down.
GAATGTTGCTGCTTCAATGAATATTCCGTACATCCAAAGTACCGTTACAGCAAGATCGATCGAAGAAATTTCAGAAGCCGTTCCTCAAGGACCAAAATGGTTTCAGCTATATTGGTCCAATAATGATGCCATTTCTTACAGTATGGCTGAGCGTGCAGAAAAAGCCGGGTATGAAGCGATCGTTGTCACCGTAGATACTATGATTCTTGGATGGCGTGAAGATGATATGCGTTATCAATACTCTCCTTTAAAAAAAGGATATGGAAAAGCAAACTATGTTCAGGATCCGGCGTTTCAAAAAAGCTTAAAGGACGGTCAGGATGAGATTGACTCCATTATTGAAAATCTGCATCATCCATCGCTTCATTGGGACAATATAGCTGAATTACGCAAACACACGAAGCTGCCTATCTTTTTAAAAGGCATTCTTCACCCTGAAGACGCAAAGCAAGCGATAAATGTGGGAATCGACGGTATTATTGTATCGAACCATGGCGGCAGACAAATGGACGGCGTAATCTCCAGCCTAGAAGCTTTATCAGCTGTACGTAAAGCAGTCGGCCCAGACTTCCCTCTGCTATTTGACAGCGGTGTCCGCCGGGGAGCAGATGTCATCAAAGCTCTGGCGCTTGGCGCAGATGCCATTTTATTCGGACGTCCTTATACCTATGCGCTGGCACTTCAAGGTGAGGAGGGTGTCCAGAAGGTATTTGCAAACCTTGCTCAGGAAGTTGCTGTATCCATGGCTTTATCTGGAGCTAAAACAATTGAAGAAGTGAAGCAGCTTACATTAAAAGTTGCTGATAATTAACCAATATAAAGAGTGGGCTCTTGACGGAGCCGCTCTTTTCTTTCATTATGTACTCATATTATATTTTGTAAAATCATGGAAGAAATTAAAAGGAGATTTTGATTATGAGTGTTATTCCCGAAATTTTAACACATATTGAAGCAGCTTACCGAACCCATCAGCCCGTTTCATTTATTCGTGAAAATTATACAATCAGCGCAGAAGAAGCATATCAGGTGCAGCATGCTTTTATTAAGAAGCGTGTTCAGGAAGGTGAAGCAGTTGCCGGCTATAAAATCAGTATGACCAGTAAAGAGACCCAGGCAATTGCTGATACAAATGAACCTGCTTATGGAACGATCCTGACATCTCAAGTGTTGCAGGAAGGTTCTGAATACGCCTTATCCAACTTGTTCTCTCCCTTGATTGAACCTGAACTGATGTTTTTCATTAATGAAGATATTTCTGGTGATGCAGATACGCAAGAAATCATCGAAAAATCCTCTGTTGCTCCTGGGATTGAGATTCCGGATGCAAGATATATCGACTGGTTCCCCAATTTTTCATTGATCGATTTACTTTCTGATAATACAGCAACCGGCAGAATTGTTGTTGGTAACCCTGTAGCTGCTCCCTCCTTGGAGAAGCTTGAAGCAATTAGGTTGGATTTAAAATTTAACGGTACAACAACGCATACTGCATGCGCCGACGCAGTATTAGGTAATCCTGTTTATGCTGTGAAATGGCTCGTAAAAAAATTAGCTGAGCATAACCAATATCTTCAAAAAGGAATGATTGTTTCTTCAGGAACTTTTATTTCACCGTTTAAGGCGGAAGCTGGAGAGTATCTTGCCAGCTACAGTAACATTGGCAGTGTTAACATAACATTGGTTTAAGCGGGGGATTAGTTATGAGCAGAAAAGAGAGTATAATAATAAGTATCTTATTTATTATTTCAATTATTTTAGTGACTTTTTTCTTAAATACTGCTACCCTGATTATTTCATTAGTTATTATTGTTGGGACAGCCATATACGATAGTTACAAAAAGTCGACACTTGGCAGAATTCTTTTCTATATTATCGTGTTTGCAGCCTTTTCTGTTTATATTATTTTCTTTATTTAGGTAAGGAGTATGATCATGTATTACATGGTCGTTACTCCTTTTCTTTTTTATCTCCTAACCATCACAACAGAATTAAACAGACCTTTCTATTTTAAAATATATACCTATTTTCAAAATTGATATTTTTCATAGTATAATTAAAGAACATCATCTGTTAAAGTAAAAAATAAAGCTTATAAAAGAATCTCGTTTTACTCACATTAACCATATACGAGCAAAAATATGTGCAAGAGGTGTTCGAAAGATGAATGAATGGTACAAACTTGATAATGCCGGGAAAATGTTTCACGCTGTATCTGAACAGACAAATTCTTCCGTCTTTCGGATGGCTGCAGTTATGAAGGAAACTGTACAGCCCGATAAGCTCCAGCTTGCACTGGACGATGTAATCAAACGGTTACCAATGTTTGCAGTGAAGCTGAATAAGGGCGTATTCTGGGATTTCCTTGTAGAAAATAATGAAAAGCTTTTTGTACAATACGAAAATCAATATCCGTGCGCACCCATTGATCCTATCGAAACGAATGGATTCTTAATGCGTGTGACGTATTATAAAAAAAGGATTGCGGTAGAATTTTTTCATTCTGTAACGGATGGTACAGGCGCTTTGGAGTTTATTAAAGCACTTATTTATCATTACCTTGTTTACTTGGGGAAAGATGTAAATTACGAAAGTCCACTCATTAATATTCATGATGAACCCAGCTATTATGAAAGAGATGATAGTTATCAAAACTATGTCACAGATGAAAAACCGGAAAAATATAAAGAAGCTTCTTCCTACCAAATTCGCGGCGGTGCAATTGATCAGACCGTTGTCGTCCATGGAAAGATGAGTGCTGAGAAGGTACACCAGCTTGCTAAAGCACATGGAACAACCATAACTGCTTTTATTTCAGCACTTCTTATTGCAGCTATATATAAAGAAAGGTTAAAATTTCGAGCTTATCAGGAAGAAATAAAAATTGCTATCCCTGTTAATTTACGAAACCTTTTTCCTTCCAATACACTCCGTAATTTTTTTGGTGTGGTTAATATTGGTATGGCGGTAACGGAGAAAACAACTTTAGAAGAAATTATCTCAGAAATATCGAAGCAATTACGGGAAAAAGTACGGAAAGAAAGTTTACAGCAAAGCATTAATGATCGGGTCAAATGGCAGACAAGACTGACAGCAAGATTCATCCCGCTTCCGCTAAAATACCGTGCGATCCGTTATGGATATAGAAGCTTTAGTGAACGTACTAAAACAATGACGATGACAAATGTAGGCAAGGTACAAATTCCTGAATCTATGCAAGCACATATATCACATATGGAACTCATTTTATATCCAACCAAGAAAAGTCCAATAAATGGGGCGATGATTGCAGTTGGTGATGAGCTGGTAATTACATTCTCCAGAATGATTAAAGAAGCGGATATTATCCGTACTTTTTTCAGAGAGCTTTCAAAGAAATATAATTTGGAGATAGAAGTATATTCCAATGACAGCAGGTGAAAACAATGCAACATTATTGCAGTAATTGCAATACCTATACAAAACAGCAATATTGTCCTTTATGTAAGCAAAAGCTTTCTAAGAAAACTGGAGACAATGAATATTATCCTATTTATGAAACCAGGGTCAAAAGACGTCGCTTTGCACAGCGTCTTGTCTTATTTATTGCCATCTTCACTGTCAGTACCAGTTTATTAATTAATTTACTGACTAATCCGGAAGAATTATGGTTTTTATATGTGTTAAGCCCTGTACTATACAGTTTATTAACCATAAACCATACCATTCTTTCCAGAGCACACATCGGCTCAAAGGTGGTACTTCAAGTTATTGCACTTTCAGTTATGCTGTTTATTTTAGATGCAGCATCCGGAAGTTCTAAATGGTCCATTCACTATGTTATTCCGTTTCTTGTCACACTGGCAACGCTGCTTGTAACGATTATTGTATTGCGGAAACCTATGAAGTGGCGTGAATACATCGGTTATATGACTACAATGGTTATTCTCGGATTCCTTCCTGTTATTCTATTCTTAAGTTCGTGGTCCACTGTATTATGGCCAAGTGCTGCAACTGCTTTATACGCTCTGCTGACACTAATTGGTATGGTATTATTTTCGGAAAAAACAATGAAAAATGAGATTGTGCGGCGATTTCATTTTTAGCATAAAGGCACATGCTGTCTCTTCATTATCAGCATGTGCCTTCTTGTTTTATACTAGTACGTTATAATCTATTTATTCTTATTTCCCAATTCCTGCTGAATAACCTCAAATTGCTGTAGAGTTAAACCCGTCACCTGTAAAATAGCCGTTTGGCTTATCCCCTGCTCTAACATTTTGAGTGCCGTTTGTTTTGTGGATTCCTTTAGCGCGGACTCAGCTTCAAGCTTTTTGCGTTCTGCTTCTTCTTTCTCCATTTTCATTTCTTCTCTCTGTTTTTCAACCTCTTCTTTCTCTATTTTCATTTCTTCTTTCTGCTCTTTCACTTCTTCCATTTCCTGTTCCAACAACTCTCTGTCCCGCTTTTTGGATTGCTCATCTAAAATTTGCTTCAAACGGATTTCATATTCCCGGCGTTCTTCTTCTGTACGGCTTAAATCTTCCCAGACCCGCATCGCAACATTTAACGTTTTATCCACCAGCGCAATCTCCTCCAGTTCTTGATAGATGTCTTCATATAAAGTGAAACTTTGTTCAGTAGGGTTCTTTACGCCCTGCTGAACAATTAGTTGAACCAATCGGGCCGTTACTGGCTGTTAGATCTCCCATTTAGAATTTTCATGACTTCTTTATTCTTAATGTGGGAGTCTTACAAAAGCCCTTCGATGGGGCGAGTAATCGCAGTCCCAGCCAGTTACACTGCGAGAAATGATTTCTTTGTCTATCGACCGTTCCTAACAGCAGCAGCCAGCGCGTTAAGACGTCTTCCCATGGATCCAGCTGATTATTCTTCCAGGCAGTAATCAGTTTAGGAATTTCCACAAAATGAAATTCAATCATATCGGTTAATGGATATTTCTGCTTTATCTCATGCAGGTGAAAAATATTATGAAAGGCGTCCGTTTCATCCAGCAGGTTAAAATGCATGATATTAATACTAATGACGGGGTACAATTCTTTATAGCTCTGCTCTTTTTTCAGCTGTTCTGAAAAAAGTCTCGACCAATAATACAGGGATCTTTTTATCATATTATACTCATTATTGATTTGAATTTCTATGTTGACCCATTCTTTATTCTCCGTCCTGATTAAGAGATCTAATCTGGATTTTTTGTCCTCTTCATATTCGCCGCCGATTTCGATATTTTGAAAGTAAAGCTGCTGAATCGGACTTCTTCCAGATTTGGCTAAAATGGCATTGAGAAAAACGACGGTGATATCCTTATTCTTTTCGTTTCCAAATAGTTGTTTAAATGCATAGTCCACTTTTAAATCCATTAATTGCACATCAGGGATACGATGCAGCGCCTTCTTGGTACGTTCTTTTCTTCTTTGATATTTGTTGTATGACTTGGATTCTTCTTATACATGCAAAGTGGTTATTTCGGATGAGGAGTATACTTTTCGAAGACATATTTGGGGCATAAAAACACATCCTTTTATAATAATAAGGTGAGTTTCTAAGATGACTCTCTAAACCTAGTATACCGAACAAATATTCTCTAATCAAGTCATTATTTATTTAATTTCCACAGATGGAATGATCTCTTATTAACGTATGTTTCGCTTTACCAAAGGCAAAACTAGTCATAACAAAATGGAAAAGGAGAAACTAAAAATGATAGCATTACATACTAATTTGTCGGGTAAGCAAGGGGTTTTCCTAAAATTAAAGCTGCATTTAAAAGAGCTTGGGTTTACGATAGTAGAAAATAGTAACTACCACGGATATTTTAATGGGCTACTTTCCAGTCAGGAAGAGAGAAAACTATATTTGTATCTTCCCTACCAAGTGCTGCAAGAAGAACATAACCAGCCATCTGTTCAAATTGAATTTGGAAATCCTCAAATTATCCATCACGCTGACAACCGGCATTTCTATTCATTTCAAGCCTATCTTCATAAACCAGATTTTTATGATTGGAAACTTAAGGGAGAACAAGCTGTGCAGCAGATTATTAATCATATCGATAACAATCTTTAGTTGAACTTTCCCCTTTCATCCCGCATACTTAAAGATAGAATGCATAAGGAGGTACGCTATGTATCACTTTGTAGAAGAGCAAATTAAAAAAGCTGTGGATGATGGAGATTTTGATGATTTGCCAGGCAAAGGAGAGCAGTTGGATCTGCGGGATGAATTTGCAGGATTACCTGAAGAAGTGAAGCAATCTTTCCGTATTTTAAAACGGGCAGGCTATCTTTCTGATGAACAGGAAAATCAAAAACAGTATATTTCCTATCGTGATTTAATGCACATTGCCACAGATGGAAAAAAGCAAGCGGATCAATCTGAAAAACAAGAAGCTTTTCGTACATTAACTAAAGAACGGAAACTTGATAAAAGCAATATTTTTCATAAATACGCGAAAAAGATTCGACATAAGTTGTTTCAATAAAAAAGGGACTAACGCCTTCTGGTTAATCCCTTTTTCTTTTTATCACGGAGAAGCGGCCGTAAAACTCCCACTAAGTGAAGTTTCGTTTTACAGGATACGCTCTATCACTCTTAACAGCTCATAAGCACCCTCTGATTCATTCGAACAAACAATGATCGTCCTTTCACTGGACGGATAATGAACTGTCCGGAAATTAACCCCCGGGTCATAGCCCATCTGAATATATTTTATGATATCTTTATTGTCATCTAATTCCATATAACCTGAATATCCGTAGTAGATATTTTCCTCTGCATCTACACACTCGCGCGATTTCAATACTTCTTTTGTCATTTCCTCTGACAGCAGTTGATAGCTCATCAAAGCCTTCCAAAACTTAGCCATGTCTGCAACAGTAACGTATGCGCCTCCATCTGGTCCGCCTTTAGCGGGAAGAGAATAAATATTTGTTTTCCATTTATCACCTGGCTCTTCTATATAACCAATTGCGGTCCGTTCAGGTAAATCATCCATTTCAAAATATCCCGAGCCGCTCATCCCAGCTGAGTCGAAAATATGTTTTTCCACAAATGACGTGAAACTGCATTTTGCAACCTGTTCTACAATCAATCCCAGTAAAATATAACCTGAATTATTATATTGAAAAGTATTGCCTGGGCGTTCTTCCATTTTCCTATGCTGAAAAAGCGGCAAAAAATCTTTTGGCGTCCTGACACTATACATCGGAAAAGACTCCCACAACTGTTCATAATCATCCATTTCTTCCTCATCAAAATAATCAGGCACACCAGAAGTATGCGTTAATAGATGATGAATAGTGATATTCTTATCAAAGTGAGGGAATTCCTCTGTCACACAATCCTTTAATTTTGTATCAAAAGCAATTTTCCCCATTTCTACAAGCTTAGCAACGGCAATTGCGGTAAACAACTTACATCCTGAAGCAATACCAAATCGTGTATCTACTTGATTTCTGAGTTTTTCAGCACGATTTCGGAATCCATTGCTTCCCGTTATAACTTCATCCTGCTTTACTGCATAGAAAGCTCCTGAAAAAGATAGTTCCTTTTGTACTTCCATCAGTTTGTTCCGTTTGTTTTCTGTATTCATTTTGTCCCCTCCTGAAATCCTTTTGTATTTTTCGTTATGGTTTAAAAAAAGGAAATCAGTTAAGAGGTTCATACCATATAACGAATCATATGTTTTTCCTCCATTCTAATTGCCGTTAATGGTATTATATAATTATTTTCTGAAAATTTAAAGATATAGTTAATTATCGATAACGAGCTATAAAAATTTTTTTGTTAATCAATTACTGCTTAATGTAAACATATAACTATAAACGAAGGTAATAACTACAAGTAATAAACCGATTAAAATCATACTGATAATTTGATAATTAGCGGTAATCACTGAATAGAACATAAGGGTGAACTCAATCAAAACAAGACCGAATGCCAAACCATGAATTGCTTTATACATTCTTTTTACTAAAATTGATTTTTCTGTTCCATCCAATTGTTCGACAATTTCATTATTATAAGATGTTTTTGTAACATTCAATACTTCTTTTTCAGGAAAAGCAGTCTTGAACAATCTTTGATATGTATTCAAACCATATGCCCCCGCTAAAAGCATCAATAGGAAAGAACTGAGAATGATCATGGGATACGCTTCACGATAAAGGACAAAACCAATTGGAATAACAACAAAAACCATCACAGCAGCAACATTTTGTAATAAAACAATAGAAGAATACGTCTTCTCTAATTTTTTCTGTTTAGAATCACTTTCTTCTTTATTTTCCGTAACCGACCAAGATTTAATTAATGAGATGACCAACATTGCCAAACCAATGATATTGATGGCTAAAATCGTTCGGATACCAGCATTATATTCATTTGTGAAAAAAGCATAAATAGAATAGATAAGCACTCCTATGAGAGCGTAATGAAAAAATGTTTTCTTCATATTAAATCTTCCTCCTCTAAAATGAAAATATCGTCAATAGGCTCTTCAAAATATAAAGATAATTTTTTAGCTGTCTTTAAAGAAGGTATATACTCTCCTTTTTCTAATAAGCTGATGGTTTGCCGTGAAATATTTGTAGCTTTCGACAAAGTTGTTTGACTTATATTCATTTTTGCCCTTAAGATTCTTAAATTTGATTTCAAAACAATCACCTCTAAGAAATTGTAAATCAAACATGACATTTTGACAACCATGGTTTACATTTCATTTTAAATTATACCATTTTTACGTAGTGTAAGTTAACATTGTTTTGAGGAGCATGGTTGAATTTTAAAACAGAACTTTATGCTTAAAAAATAACCAAAACGCTGACAGCATTACTACTCACCAAACGTTTTGGTTATTTTTTTCTTACTATTAAAACAATCCCAACTGCTGTGAAGCCAGTCCATCAAATTCAATTCCTAACATCTTCTGAAATTGTTTAGCATTACCAGCCGCATGTCTTCCAGAGTTATTGTTAAATAGAACAATAACTTCTTTACACTGCTTTTCTAATCTTTTTACTTCTTCCGCTAAAGTAGTTAATTCTTTTTCATTATATTCATATAAATAACGGACTTTTCGCCAATTTGCATTCCCCGAGTAATTCCAGCCATGAACATTTCGACCATGTAGTCGGATAATCACCTTATCCTTTGTAGTGACAACAGGTACAAACGGAACCGATTTTTCACCAGCCTGCGGTTCATCCGCAATCGCATGAATCCAGCCCTCCTGCTTCATAAAATCCAGGGTTTGCTGCTGAAATCTTTCCTCATACCAGGACTGCTGCCTAAACTCCAGGGCAACAGGGATATCGTTCATTTGCTGTTTACAATAACGGATGTATTTTACATTCTCTTTCCTGCAATCAAACCACGGCGGAAATTGGAACAGTACAGATCCCAGCTTTTCTGCTCTCTGAAGCGGTTCAATGGACTCCCGGAACGCTTGAAACATTTCTGCTTTCTTTTCAAAAGGGTTTTCCTTCCCTTCCCGATCGTGCCCTGTCATACCTTGATAAGCTTTCACGATAAATTGAAAATTCGCCGGTGTCTCCCTCGCCCATTTTTCCATATTATGAATAGGCTGTACCGCGTAGAAGGAAGCGTCTAATTCTACAACTGGAAAATGACTGCTGTATTCCTGTAATTTTTCATGCGCTTTTGTATCATCTGCATAAATAGAATCGTGGTCTCCCCATCCTGTCAAACCAATTTGAATCACTTTTTACACCTCTCTTATCCTCTTACTTTTCTTTGATCCCTTCGAACCATATATTTTACAAATGGAATAATAATAATGGATAAAAATAAAATCCGAAACAGCTGGAATGAGGTTACCACCGTTACTTCTGCCTGTATCGAAGCTGCAATAATTCCCATTTGATCCACACCGCCTGGAACAACGCTTAAAAAGCTGGTCGCAAAATCCATAAAATAATGTGCCATCCATTCACTGATAAAAAAAGCTACGCTGATTAATATGACACACGAACCGACAGCATACACAATATGTGATTTCATTTTCTTCAGCTTATCCCGTTCCAATAATAAGCCTACATAAATCCCAATAAAAAGTTGAGCAATATGCAGTAAATTTTCTGGCATCACAGGGACCTGAATCGATAATAGATTACACACCATGATGAAGAAAACAGGGCCTAATAAATAGGCAGTAGGGACTTTAATTAACTTGCAGGCCATTCCAACTATGTAGCATACAATCAATAAACAGAATAAGACCAGTGAATAGCTTTCTGCTATATTACCGGAAGACGTACTGCCATTATTGCCGGAAACAATAAACGGAACCAATGTAATAATCGCCAGCAGCCGCATGACCTGGTAAAAAGTCACCACGGTTATGTTCAAGGTTTTTTGTTCTTCTGCAAAGACGATGACCTGCTGTAATCCACCCGGGGCACAACAAGCCATTGCTGTTCCGATATCCAGCCGTGCCCACTTCGAAACCGCAAAGCTGACACCGATAAATAAAATTAAGAAAATAATGTTAATGATAATCATCATCGGAAAATAGTTTATCATTTCCTGCAGCGCTTCTAATGTAAAAGCATAACCAATCGTATATCCGGCAATGACCAGCCCAATATTTCGAAAGGTTGGATCCCATACAATTTTCCAAGATGATTTTAATTGGAACAATAATGTCACTAGCATGGATCCAAGCAGCCAGGGCAGCGGCAAACCGATAACTGAAAAGATAATAGCTCCTAAGAGACCAATTGCTATCGTTCTCAGGAATAAAAATATCATACAATTCCCTTCCTTCTTTTCCTATTATAACGTTTCCACACAAATAGGAAAATCTATTATTTCGAATTAAGCAGTAAAAAATTGGTATATGCGTGCATTACATATTCATTATGTTTAAAATATTTCCGTTGACATACTATGTCTGTCATAGTAATATACTTATATAAACAAATACTATGTCTGTCATAGTATTATAATTAATATGTATTAAGATTGAGGATAATTCGTTGTAAGGTAAGGAGGGATTTTGTTGGAAGGAAGAATTTCAGCAGATTTATTACGCGGCCATACAGACACAATTGTATTGGGTATTTTAATGGAAAACGATGCCTATGGATATCAAATTTATAAAACCATCATGGATCGAACAGATGGGTTGTATCAATTAAAAGAAGCCACCCTGTATTCCAGCTATAAACGATTGGAAAAAGAAGCATGTATCGTTGCCTATTGGGGAGACGAAAGTCAAGGAGGCCGAAGAAAGTATTACCGGATTACCGATAAAGGACGTGCACAATACAAACAGAATATTGCCGATTGGGCATTTACCCAGCGTATCTTAAACCGGTTATTGAAAAAGGAGGATAATTAATATGATGATAAAAAAATATGTTGATGATTTATTTCAAGGTTATGAACCCACACCAGAGCTTGAAGATTTTAAAGAAGAAATTGTAATAAATTTAAAAGACCGCGTACAGGATTTAGAAAAGGAAGGAAAATCATCTGACGAGGCATTTGCAGAAGCTGTCGCAGAATTAGGTGACATTACAGCGATCGCTGATGGCTTGAGCAGAGAAAAACGAAAAGAGATTATTGGCAAAATGTACATTGATACGAAACCAAAGCTGTCTGCAGGCTACGCGATTGGATATACACTTTCTGTCGGAGTGCTATTGTTTGGCATCATTACAGCCATGATTACTTATTTTTCAACAGAAAATCATTTATTCATTGCTATTTCTTCCTTCTTGCCATTTGTTGTACCTGCAGGAGCTGCCTTAACCTATTTAGGATTAACAACAGAAACAGCCGCGAAATATCCGATGAATTGGAAACGGGCACTGGCTTACGCTCTAGCTGTTGGTGTCATCTTATTTGGAATCTCCATCTCCAGTTCACAATACTTTATGGAAAACAGCGATCCTGCAGCTATCCTTGGTATATTAATTCCTTTTGTATTACCCGGCGTATTGATTATCGCCTTTTTAATCCTTACTGAGAAAAAGCGATTCAAGCCATGGTTATTGCAAGAGCATCAACAATATCACGAAGCTTACGCTGGCTATTATAAGGATACAGATGAAATCACAAAACGCGGAATGCTGTCAGGAGCTTTATGGCTTGGAACGATAGGAATCTTTCTTATTATCTGGATATTGACGAATATCCTTTACGCTCTTCCTGTTTTCTTATTTGCAATTGTTGGAGAGCTCTTAATTGAGTACCGTATGATATCAAAGCATAAACGCAATTCATCAGCAAAATAATATTTATGCTTCCATCTACTCTCGCACCCATCTCTTTTAAAAGAAATGGGTGTTTTTTTATGCATAAAACATTTGTCTTCATACAAATTAATGTATAAATATATTTAATGAAAACTTGGCATTCTCCAAGCCTTTCGCGAATGTCTTAGTTGGGACTGGGACCGCGATTACTCGTCCCATCAAAACCGTTGCTCTTATACTTTATTCCTTGAATTCTTTCTTAAAATGCAAGAAAATAGTAATACCTATTTTTTTATTTTTGGTTTGGTTCTTTTTTAAATGGTTATTATGAGTTTAAATAACTCTCTCAAAGAGAGCTTGGAAAGGATGAACAACCATGAAAAAAATATTACTTCTATGCCTGACACTGCTTCTTTCCATTACTTTAGCAGCTTGTGGGACAAGTGATGACAGCAGCACAGAAAATAATGCAACAAATGATCCAAACACAAGTGAGAATGCAGATGATAATAATGAGGATACAAATACAGAAGGAGATAACGAAAACACAGATACGAGCGACAACAATGACACAATGGAGAATAATGATGATTTAGATTTAACAAATGTGTCCTTAAGCGCGGAAGATGCCATGGACGCCTTCCTTGAACATTTCCCTGGTTCAAGTCTTTCTTCTATTCAGTTGGATGAAGAAAATGGAGAGCTTGTCTATGATATAGATGGTTATGATGACACGATGGAATACTCTGCTGAAATCGATCAAAGTGGTGATGTTATCTCAGAAGAAAGGGAACAAATAGAATCGGATGAACAATATAATGAATTAGTACTAGGCGACTATATCACTGCTGAAGAAGCACTATCTACAGCATCGGAAGCTTCCGAAACTGAGGGCATTACTGCAAGAGGCTGGTCCTTAGAATTTGAAAACGGCAGCCCTGTATATGAAATTAATTTTGAAGATATGGAGTCTCAAGAAGTAGATGTTTATATTGATGCGGAGTCTGGAGAACAGCTGCATGTGGAAGTGGACGATTAAATATTAATGAAAGCAGGCTAAGCCAGGAGCTTAAGCCTGTTTTTTATCATGGAGAATCCCCCGTAAAACTGCTGCCTCCAAATAAATAAGGAGAATATTTTTATGTGAACGTTTCAATGCAGAAATCCAATATTTTGGTGTTTTCTTCTTTTTTAACTGCATAATCTCCAGTGTTTCTTTCAAAAGTAGATCTTCCACTTCTGAATGAACAACCACTAGTTTGGAACAGTGCAACTCTACCTGCCCTTCCATCATAAGTTCAGCAACTAAAGCACCGCTTAAACTATAGGGTAATGCAGTGGATGCATGTCCATAAGCTTTGTTGGTTTTAGGACTAATGGATATTAAAAAAAGCTGTTCTACTAATAGAAGCATTTCTCTCCTGTCTCCTTCTCCATTTTTAAACGTAACCTTAAAATACTTTTCGCTGGTAAACAAAGTGGCTGACTGACCAGGATAGGAGATACATCCCAATAGCAATAACTGCACCGCTAAGATAAAGTGTTAATGTCGAGAAGCCTGCAAGAAAATGAATGATTGCTGTGAAATTTTCGGTCACAAAGGGTACGATAAAAGATAAGGCAAATGAAAATACGAGAAATCCAATCATAATTGCTATTCCTATATAACCAGGCTTTAGTATATAGAATAATGGAAAAGTAAAAGCAGCAAAAATCAAGAACATTCCCGCAGCAATCGCTATATCCCTCAATGTATAGTGATAGTTAAAAATATACAGAATTGCCCCGGCTGCCCCCATTGATAAAATCATAAACAGCACTGCTCCAACATATTTCGCAGCTACAATCTCTTTTCTTGTGTATGGAAGCGAGTTCCATAATATATTTATCTTTGTCTTTTCTTCATTTATATAAGCGTTGAGCGGCAAAAATATACTCGCCACCAAAAATATAAAAAATGGACTGAGCTGCCTGGCAAAAATGGCATAGAAAACAATGATCGCAACAGATACAAGCAGATCCCATTTCTGTATAATTAAATCCTTTTTTATCAAGTTAAACATATTCATGACTCCATTCTTTCAAGTTTATTGCTAATGTACAAGGTATCAAAATACTTTTCGCTGGTAAATAAATTGACTGACTACCCAGGATAGGAGATATAAACCAATCGCTATAGCTGCGCCGCTAAGATAAAGTGCTGACGTTGATAAGCTTGTAATAAAATCAGTAATGGTTGTAAGATGTTCTGCTAAAAATCGAAAAACTGGCGGCAAAATAATGGTTGATGCAATAAATCCGATAAAAGCCGCTATAAAAATATACTCCGCTTTTAAGAAATAAAATAATGGAAAAGCAAAGGAAGCAATGAGACAAAATAAACCAGCTGCAATTGCCATATCCCTTATCATATAATCAAATTGAAATATATACAAAATCCCCCCTGCCAGTGCAATCGATAGAATCATATATACAATTGCTCCAATATATCTTGCATTAACAATTTCTTTTCTTGTGTATGGCAAAGAATTTAGAAGAATATTTGATTTAGATTGCTGATCAAAGATATATGCGTTAAGCGGGATAAAGACACTAGCCATCAGAAAAATAAATGCAGGATGTATATCCTTGATGAAAATAGCAAAAATCATAATAAGGGGAACAAGAAAGCCTATTTGTGTTTTCTGTATAAAAAAATCTTTTTTTATCAGATTAAACATTTTGCTTCTCAGCTCCTTTTGCATAAAACATAATATCTTCTAAAGTAGCTTCTTCCATAATAACCCGATCCCCCAATAATGCTTTTACTCCTGCTGCATCATTTGTTAACGCTTGAAAACCATAAGAGGAACGGTCTATCTTGATAAACATTTTTTCTACATCACGATTGATTACATCCATACTTCCTTTAACTAAGGCATAACGATCCTGTACATCTTCTATTGAATCATTAAAAAGAATTTCCCCTTTTTGAATAAATGTAATATAATCAGCGATCCGCTCTAAATCACTGGTAATATGCGTAGAAAAGAATAATGTTCTATTGCCATCCTCCATGATTTCCTGCAAAATATCCAGCAGTTCCCTCCGAAAAACAGGATCTAATCCTGCTGTCGGCTCATCCATCATTATAAACTCTGCATCATGCGATAGAGCTATTGCCAGAGAAGCTTTCATCTGCATCCCCTTGGAAAAGGTTTTTATCCCTTTATTTAAAGGCAGCTCAAACTTCTTGATATAATCGTAAAATTGCTTGTCATCCCAATTTTTATAAGCTGGTGCAACGATCCGCCGGATATCTTTTAAATTTAAACTTTCATAAAATACATTGCTGTCATAGACAAAACCCATCCGCTCCTTGATTTCTTTTTCGTTACTGGCATAATTCAGACCAAATACATTGATGTCTCCTGCATCTGCCTTTAACAAATTCATCATCAGCTTCATGGTTGTTGACTTTCCAGCTCCATTCGCCCCGATAAATCCGGTTACATATCCCTGTTTAATTTGTAAATGAATATCCTCTATTGAAAAATCTTTAAAGTGCTTCGTTACTCCTTTAAATTCTACTATATTTTCCATATTTTTCACTCCCTAATTTAAAATTCATTCATTTCCTTCGTTTCGTTCCTGTTCATGAAATTCCGCTTTCAAGGTCATTTCTTTACTTCTTTTTCTTAAAAATAAAGCTCAGGATCTCTGCTAATACACATATTATTACTGCAACTAATTGTAAAAACGTAACAAAATTAAAAAATGGATAACTATAAAAATGGAAGTACTCTGTAAACAACTTTGCGTTTAAAATGTTATTAATAAAATCTGTATCACGAACATTAGGTTCCCAGCCAGTTCCATCCAAAAGTATAAAAATAATTTGAACTAAGATAAGAATGCCTACAGTTACTACTGTTTCTTTTAGTTTCTTATTACTTAAAAAGCCTGTTTTCTCCGTCATCCGAATTCTCCTTTATATAACGCTTATACCATTAATCTAATATTGTATATATACTATATTAACACTATATACACAATTAAACCATTATTTTATTATCTTTTCAACGGTTAAAATAATTTTTCCATAAAAAAAAGAGACCTCAGCTTGATGCTTAAGATCCCTAATCCCTATCTATTCAAAATTCACTATATTTTTTAAAAAGCTTTCCGCTGATAAATTATTTGGCTAATCAGCCAGGAAACTGCATATAACACGATAATGATACCCGCAATACTTATATAAAGTGCAGGAGTGGACACGCTGGAAAGAAATTGAACAATCGAAGTCAGATGAAATGTCATTGTCACCTGGCTTAAAACAAACACCAAAACAAATCCTATCACGATTGCCGTTCCAATATGTCCCGGCTTCAATAAATAGAACAGCGGAAAAGCAATTGCAAACAGAGTAAGTGTAATCCCTGCTCCAATTCCAATATCTGTCCATGTAAATGTACGATTAAACATAGAGAGAAGAACAATTGCTATACCGATGGATACTGCCATATAAAAAATTGCACCAATATACCGGGACGCAATAATTTGCGTACGCGTATAAGGCAGTGAATTCAGTAAGATATTTGTTTCTGCCTTTTCATCATACGAATAAGCATTTATTGGAATGAAGAATCCCGCAAATACGAAAATGAAAAAAGCAGGTAAATGGGAGCCTGCAAAAATTATAAAAAGAATACATGGAATAAATAAGTACAGCTGAAACTTCTGTATAATCAAATCTCTCCTGATTAAATTAGTCATATGGATGATCCGCTCCTTTCATATAAAACATGATTTCCTCTAAGGATGCTTCTTCAATGACAACATGCTCGCCGAACACTTCTTTTACTTTTGCAGCATCCTTGGTCAACGCTTGAAATCCGTTTGGCAAACGTTCTATTTTTATAAAAAATGCTTCCGTATCTGCATCAAGCAATTCCATGCTCCCCTTCACTACCGCATACTGCTCCTGCAGCTCATAGACTGGTTTATCAAAAAGAATTTCCCCTTCATCAATCAGAACAATATAATCGGCAATCCGGTCGAGATCGCTTGTGATATGTGTCGAGAAGAGAATTGTTCTTTTTCCGTCTATCATTACTTCTTGAAAAATATCTAAAAGTTCCCTGCGAGATGTCGGATCAAGCCCTGCTGTCGGCTCGTCCATCACAATTAATTCCGCATCATGTGAGAGCGCCATCGCAATCGAAGCTTTCATTTGCATTCCTTTCGAGAGTTTCTTCATTGGCTTATTTAAAGGCAGTTCAAACTGGTCTACATATGCTTTAAATTGCTTCTGATCCCAGTGCTTATATGCCGGTGCCACAATTCTGCTAATATCCTTCAGATTCAAGGATTCATAAAAGATATTGCTGTCGTAAACAAAGCCGATACGATCTTTTATTTCTTTTTCATGACTGGCGTAATCCAGTCCAAATATACTTACTTCTCCATTATCCGGCTGCAGCAGATTCATTATGAGCTTCATTGTCGTGGATTTTCCGGCACCATTTACTCCAATAAAACCTGTTACATAGCCTTGCTTTATTTCTAAATCCATATCATTTATCGTAAATGCTTTCAACGCTTTAGACACACCACGGAGCTCTATCACATTTTCCATTCCCATCACTCCTCGTACAACAACTTTAATAATTCCTGCAGTTCTTCATAAGGCAGTCCGATTTCCTTACTATTTGAAATAACTGCACTCAGCTGTTCTTCAATCACTCTTAATTTCTTCTCCCGGATTACATCTAAGTTTTGCTCCGCTACAAATGAGCCCTTCCCAACAATGGAATAGATAAACCCTGATTTCTCTAATTCCTCATAGGCCCGCTTTGTTGTGATAACACTTATTTTCAGGTCCTTTGCCAGCTGCCTGATGGAAGGTAATGCATATCCTTCCGCCAGCTCACCTGAAAGAATCGCTGTTTGAATTTGTTTTAAAATCTGTTCATAGATCGGTTCTTTCGAGCTGTTTGATATGATTATTTGCATGTCCATACCTCATTTTTCTGATTGTATATCTACATTATACACAGTATAAAAAGGATTTGATAATTTCGTCAAGCTAAAATAAAAATATCGGATCGAGTTGAGAAGGAAAAAAGGAATTATCGTCTGCATACTATAATTAGAATTATTAAAGTTATAAAGAGGAAATAAAACAGAATGAAAGCGATGAAAAATCTTCCAAATTTTATATTTGATATTCTTTTCATTATTTTAGACATTCATCATTCATTTACCATCTGGTTTTAACCATTCTTAATGATTGGTTTGAATAAAATTCATATACATCTTATGCACCTTACCAGCAAATTTCCTTATAAAAAAGCCCAAACAGATACTTATTTATCCTTTCGAACTTTAAAGATAACTTGGTAAAAAGGAAATAATATTATATGAATGGTTGCAAACAGTAAAACTACATTAAAAAATGATGTTTCGTAAAAATTAAACCATTTCGTAAAAATCTCTTTCCGTAGCATTTCATTTCCAAATTTACCGAGTTCAAATTCTGTAACAACAGGTGTAGCATCAATAATTATCAATATTAAATTGAGAATTATAAAAAATCCAATCTGAATTAACCACGCTTTCATCCGCTTCCTCCTCCATTTTGGTAGATAGTCAGGTTTAGAATAACTGATGGATCAGTCTCTTTTGAAAACATTTGAAAATAGCAAAAAAATCGTTTGCAACACAATGATAACCACGCTAAGAAGAGTAATAAAATTAAAAATATCAGATGTGTGAAAGTGGAAAAAGTCATTGAACCATGTTGACTCCATGACACTATCCCTGATTCGCATCAACAGGGAATTATCATCACGCAGATTCGGACTCCAGCCTATCCTGTCAAAAATAACAAGCAGGACTTGCACTACTATTAACACGCATGCAGTGCTCAGCCAAGCTTTCCATGCGCGATACTTTGAAGCATACCTCATAACAAACCTCCCAATAGTGTATATATACTATATAAACAATATATACATATTAAACCATCTTTTTATATTTTTTTCAACCAAAAAAAAGACCTTGAACGATTTTCAAGATCTTTTAATAACAGTTAAGTCATTTCATCGAAAGCAGATTGCTCTACCAGCTTCCAATCGAGGCTGAGATAGAAGTATTATAAATCAGTAAAATTCGAACATAAATAGTGTATATCTCAACTTCAAAAATTCACTCACTTAAAGAGGATGTTCAAAAAGACCAGGATATTAACCCAGCCTTCAATTTTATATTTCATACCTTTATGCTCTAAATGTTCCTCCGAATCGCTCGATAAATAATTGCTATTACGTAGACCACAATCATAGACACCAATACAAAATTAAATACCCAGATATCGTAAGGCGCAAAAACATTTGTAAAGAAATCCTGAAGAGGAATTCCAAACAGTTCATAGTTCTCTCCACCTCTTATATTCCAATCCCATCCAGAGAAGTCAATGATTATAAATACAATATTCACCGCCCCTATTAGCAAAATATCTGTTATAACATCTTTTATTATAGAACCTTGTTTTCTACTCATTTGATTTACTTCCTTTCTTTGTTCTAAGTGTGATTTTAAAATTCTTTACGACTATAAATAGCAACAGAGAAGAAAAAGGATAAGATAAATAGAATTATCCCGATAAACAACGCACCTGAAATGAATAGAACATTCGTGTCTATATATTCAAAATTCACTATCGTTGTTTGTTTAGAAATAAGACTTACTAATAATTTTTCTATACCAAAACTTGAAACAAGTGCTATTCCTGCTGCTATAATTAATATACCGTCTGACTTTTCAGGTCCTAAAAGATAAAGTAATGGGTAAACAAAGGAACCCATCACAAAAATGAGACAAACAGCTAGTCCAATTTGTACCCCTGTTTCTCCAAAGCTTGCTTCAGTCAACAGGCTATACCCAGTAAAAATCCCGGTAATTAATAAAGCTCCCAATAAAATAACGAGGAAATAAAATAGATAGTGACTTCGTACAACTTGACTGCGTCTGATTGGAAAGGTAATCACAAATTTATCATACCCTGATTTCCCCTCCTGTTTGATTACCTCCAATGCCGGCATAGCAATAAGGAGCATAGTCAGCAAAGGAATAAATTGATGCATGGCATCTCCGCCGAATCCTAAAATAATACCTGCAGCCCCTAAAGCTATCAAAATATACATCCATAGACTTTTATAAACTAAGTAATAGTTTGTCAGCAGTAATGCGCTCATTCTTTATCACTCCTTGTAAGTAAAACGCTTATTTCTTCAAATGAAAATTCCCTTTCTTTTATACCGTACGGAAGTTTATCTTTATTAGAAATAAGTACATTGATAAACTCCCCCATTATTCTTTTAGCGACAATCATATCTGATTCCAGAGAAGCCAGCTGCTCCTTATCCACCTCGACGACACCATATTCCCTCAGCATCGTTTCTTTCTCAACATTTAATATAATTTCTCCATCTTTGATAAAAACAAGCTGGTCTGCTATTTTCTCTACATCACTCGTAATATGCGACGATAATAAAATTCCCCCTTTATTTTGATCAACAAATCCCTTCAACTCATCAAGAAGCGCTTCCCGGGATGATGGATCAAGCCCTCCAGTAGCTTCATCCAGCAATAATAATAATGCATTGTGAGATAAAGCTACTGCCACCGATAATTTCATTGACATTCCACGAGAAAACTCCTCAACTTTTTTATTTAAGGGCAGATTAAATGATTGTAATAATCGTTCAAAACTTTCCTGATTCCAATTATCAAACATATTTATAAATACTTTATTTAATTGTTTAATAGTGAGGTTAGCCGGTAAATTCATTGCATCAAACACGACTCCTATTTGTTCTTTCAGTTCAACATGTTTTTTTAAACTCTCTTTTCCCAAAATTCGGACTTGGCCACTATCCTTTCTAATCAGCTCAAGAATAGACTTAAATGTAGTTGATTTCCCAGAACCATTATCACCAATAAATCCTACAATTGATCCCTCAGGTACATCCAAACTGATATTATTCAAAACAAATTCTTCTTTTCCAAAGGATTTACTGACATTTCTTACTTCCAATAAATTAGACATTATTACACTCCTTTTTGACCAATATAAAATATTGTATATACACTATATTCACGATATACACAACATTAAAACATTATTTTTATACTTTTTATTTCTTCAAAAAAAGACCTTGAATAATTTTCAAGATCTTTTAACAATGGATGATTCATTTAATTCAAACCAGATTGTCGTACCAGCTTCTGCTCCTCCTCTTCAATCCTCCCTTTATCAATTCTTTCAAATAGCGGAGAAACTTTCTCAACCTGTTCAGGAAGTTCAATGATTTCTTCCCATTTCAATTCCTTAATCCTCAGCATCTCCTGAACCCGCTTCGTAGAATAAGGCAAAAATGGATGAAGCAGCTGCGCAGTATTTACAATTATATATACACAGGTTGCTAATGTCTTGTCAGCTTCTGCCGGATTTTCTTTCACCTGCTTCCAAAGCGCCTGAAAGTCAAAATATTTATTGGCTTCCCGTTTGAACTACCCCCACTTATCAACCTTCAAGGTGCTTGAAGTGGGAGATTCCTATGAACACCAACCTACCGGTCAGTTATGGATTAGGCTATCCCCGCAGTTCCTGCGGTTAATCGCAATGCTTCCTTACGAAGATTGATACTTGCGTTCCTATCTCTTTGGTGATGGCATTGACAGATATCACATGTCCATGCACGCAAAGCAAGATTTTTAACGTCTTGGTTTTGGTGTCCACAATTGGAACACAGCTGACTGGATGGATAATTTTTAGCGACCGTAACAACCTGCTTTCCATACCAGGCCGCTTTATATTCCAGCATTGTTCGGAACGTTGACCAAGATACATCGTTAATTGATTTTGCAAGATTTCGATTTTTTAACATGTTTTTTACAGACAAATCTTCTATTCCGATGATATCGTGGTTTTTGATTATCTCGGTGGAGATTTTATCCAACATGTCTTTTCTTTTATTAGCAATTTTTTCGTGAAGCCGGGCTACTTTTCGTTTTTGTTTCTGCCAATTTGCTGAGCCTGCCTGTCTTCTGGACAGAATCACTTGCGCTTTTGCTAATTTTTCTTCTAATTTCCGGAAAAATCTTGGATTTTCATACACCGTTCCATCAGAAAGGGTTGCAAAATCGGTTAACCCGACATCGATGCCTACAAAGGAACCTGTCTTTTCATCGTATTCAACTTCCGTTTCCGCTACAATCGAAACAAAGTACTTGCCTGAAGGATTGCGCCGGATTGTTGCATTGATAATACGTCCTTCCACTTCCCGACTTTTGGCAAAACGAACCAATCCGAGCTTAGGCAGTTTGATATGTTGATCCAATACAGCAATATTTCCATTGACATGTTTCGTGGTATACAATTGAACAGGATTCTTTTTTGATTTAAAACGAGGTGCCTTATTCTGCTTCTTATAATAGCGCGTATAGGAATCATTCAAATTTTCCACCGCTTTTTGAAGGGCAATACTATCGACTTCTTTTAGGAAAGGATAGGTCTTCTTTAATTCCCGAACTGCTTTGATTGCCTTATTTTTATTGAAAAATTCGCCCTTCCAATTATGTTGAAGGAGCTGTCCGTTTTGTACCATTTCATTCACCGTATGCCAATAGTGGTCTTTTTCTTTTTGTTTTCCTGTAAAATAGTTGTAGACAAAGCGGGCACAGCCCATTGTCTTATGGATGAAGGTGATTTGTTTTTTGTTCGGATAGATACGAAAACGAAAGGCTTTTTTTACTTTCATGGCTTCTTACCTCCTTCTGTCTATTATATCAGAAGAAGGATGATTTTGGAACATTTGTTCGGTTTAATATTGGACAATCGAAACACCCAAAAGCAATCTTTTATGCATAGGAGATTCATCTCCCCCTTACCTCTTCGCGCTTGAAGAGGAAGTTGTCTCTCCTTTTTTTGATAAAAGCGCCGGCCAAATTATGCTATGGAAAGGAATATTATCTTTCCCATGTACATAATACGCTTTGGTGAAAGAGTCTTGTTTCCACCATGCATCAATGCTTTGCTGATGCTTCTCTCCCCATGCCTGACTCGCAGTTAAATATCCCGCTACAGCTTCCAGCCAGACATAGACTTTCTTTCCTTCAAATCCTTCCACAGGGACATCAATTCCATTAAGAAGGTCTCTCGTAATCGCTCTTTCCCGTAATCCTTCCCGAAGATATCGTTTAGAAAACTGAATGGCATTATCACGCCAGCGTTTATCATCCGCAGCATCATCTACATAAGCTTCTAATTCTTTTGAAAAGGTATCAAAAGCAAAATAATAATGTGTTATCTCCCGGATTGCCGGCTTCTCTCCACAAAGATTACATTTTTTGCCCTTCAGCTCAAGCGGATCAAGAACCGCCGAACAGTGGTCACACTGGTCCCCTCTTGCATTTGCTCCACAGGCTGGACATCGTCCTTCGACAAAACGATCCGGCAAAAAACGCTTATCTCTTTCACAATATGTCTGCTCTGTTGATTTTTCTTCTAAAAAACCTTTTTCAAGTAAATCTAAAAAGATCTGCTGTACTGCCTGATGATGGAAAGTGCTGTCCGTTCTTGTGTAATAATCATAGGAGAACCCCAGCTTTTTGAAGATCTCTACAAATTCCTGTTGATATTTTTCCGCAATTACTTCGGTGGTTGTTCCTTCCTGGGCTGCGCGTATGGAAATAGGTGTGCCATTACAATCACTTCCCGAAACATATAAAACCTCTTCTCCCTTCAACCGGTAATACCTTGCTAAAATATCTCCCGGCAATAAGCTTGCAATATGACCTAAATGCAAGGAACCATTTGCATACGGCCATCGGCCATGCTCCTCCAATAAATACAGCCATTATCCGACACTCCTTCTAAATGATTTAATAGATACAGTTATGAAATAGGAATTTCAGGCAATAAAAAAAACGCCCTAAGCTTTCTATACTAAAGAAAGCCTAGGACGAGTATTCCCGTGTTACCACCTAATGTTCACATACTGCTCACACAGTCTGCCTCCGTCTGTACGTCTGGCAGCCTTTACTTTAAACTGGCAGATTATACAGTTGCAGTTGTAACGAGTGCCTCTCGTCGCAGCCTACTATCCACGCAGGAGTTCAGTGCGCAGCTCAAAGGTCATTGTTCAATTGGGTTGTGCTGCCTCATTTCCACCAGCAGAAGCTCTCTTTTAACGTTTCCCAATCTACTTTTCCTTCTCATTGCCTGTTTAACTATTGGTTTTCAGTCTACTCTTTTTGAAATGACTTTTCAACTGTTTATTTGTATTTGATCATCTTTTTCACATATGGGTGCTGGATAGAGAAAAAGCAATGTACACTTAGCATCCTATTCTTCCAGCTTAAACACACGTGTTGCCTCGACAGCTTTTTGCCATCCTTTATATAATTTTTCACTTTCTTCATTATCCATTTTATCCTGGAATGTTTTCTCGATTTTCCATTGCTTTGCGATTTCCTCCTGACTTTCCCAGAAGCCGACAGCTAATCCAGCCAGGTAAGCAGATCCAAGTGCTGTTGTCTCCTGAATCACAGGGCGTT
Source organism: Oceanobacillus jeddahensis (assembly GCF_000750635.1). Taxonomy (GTDB): domain Bacteria; phylum Bacillota; class Bacilli; order Bacillales; family Amphibacillaceae; genus Oceanobacillus; species Oceanobacillus jeddahense. Next base: position 127,079 of record NZ_CCDM010000005.1, on the reverse strand, counting down.
CCACGGTTACATCCATAATATCGCTTTGGAACTGCATTAAGAAATCATTTTTCACCGCTCCACCATCTACACGAAGTGTTTTTAATTCCATATCGGAGTCTGTTGCCATCGACTCTATGACATCTCTGGTCTGATAAGCTAATGACTCTAATGTCGCACGGATAAAGTGCTCTTTTTTAGTTCCTCTTGTTAATCCAAATACAGATCCGCGTGCTTCACTATCCCAATACGGCGTACCCAGCCCAACAAAAGCCGGTACAACGTACACGCCATCCGTTGATTCTACACGTGTTGCAAAATCTTCACTTTCTGGACTGGATTCAATCATTCTTAAACCGTCCCGCAGCCATTGAATTGCAGAACCGGCTACAAAAATACTTCCTTCGAGGGCATAGGTTACTTTTCCATCAACGCCCCAGGCGATCGTAGTCAATAAACCATTTTTTGATTCAACAGGCTTCTCTCCAGTATTCATTAATAGGAAACCGCCTGTTCCATATGTGTTTTTCGCCATTCCTTGTTCAAAACAAGCCTGTCCAAATAGAGCGGCCTGCTGGTCCCCTGCAATACCTGCAATTGGAACTTCTTCGCCAAAGAAATGATAAGATACCGTTTTTGTATATTCTTCAGAAGACGGACGGACCTCTGGAAGCATTGACTTCGGCACATCCAGAATGTCTAACAGCTCTTCGTCCCATTCTAAATCGTAAATATTAAACATTAATGTTCTCGCAGCATTGGAATAATCAGTAACATGGGTTTGCCCGCCTGAAAACTTATATATAAGCCATGAGTCCACCGTACCGAATAATAGGTCACCAGCTTCTGCTTTTTCTCTGGCTCCTTCTACATTATCCAGTATCCATTTTACTTTCGTTCCTGAGAAATACGGATCAATTAAGAGACCTGTCTTACTGCGGAATGTATCCTCGTATCCTTGTTCTCTTAACTCCTTACAAATAGGCTCTGTCTGGCGGGACTGCCACACAATAGCTTTATAAATGGGTCTGCCAGTATTCTTGTCCCATACAATTGCTGTTTCGCGCTGGTTGGTAATGCCAATCCCTTCTATTTGACTCGCTTCAATACCTGTTTTATTTAATACTTCTGCAATACAACCAAGTACTGATGTCCAAATTTCATTAGCATCATGCTCTACCCAGCCTGGCTTCTCAAAATACTGCTCAAATTCTTTTTGTGCTGTGTCGATAATTTCCCCTTTATTATCAAATAAAATTGCACGTGAACTGGTTGTTCCCTGATCAATTGATAGAATATATTTCTCTGCCATCCCTGTTTCCTCCATTTATTCATTTAAATTCACCCGTTCCAAAAGTTCAGGTGTTTTATTCCATTTATTGCATACCCTAAAATCCTGTATTCTATTCTTGTTTATGAGATAGCATGCTTATCTCGATGTTGCTCATTGATGAATGCTGCTGCCAGTATGATTAGTACTACAGCAGATACAATCCAAAATCCTGCGCCCATACTGCCATCAAAAAAAGCATGGTAGAAAATAGCACCATATACCCCACCAATAATTGGACCGGCAATCGGAATCAGTGCATAGCGCCAATCCGAATCACCTTTGCCGATAATCGGTAAAATAGCATGCGCAATTCTTGGGCCCAAGTCTCTCGCCGGGTTAATCGCATAGCCAGTCGGTCCTCCCAAGGACATGCCGATAGCAACGATCAATAAACCAACAATAGCTGGATTTAATCCTTCCGTGAATTCGTTTGCACCGATAAATAACAAGCCCATAACCAGTACGAACGTTCCGATTATCTCACTCACTAAATTAGCTGGATAGCTCCTTACAGCTGGACCTGTCGCAAATACCCCGAGCTTTGCTGCTTTATCCTTGGTTTCTCGCCAATGTGGGAGATATTGAAAGAAAACAATAACGGCCCCAATGACTGCCCCGATTAATTGACCGGATATATATGCCGGAACCTTAGCCCATGGAAATTCACCGATGGAAGCAAATCCTAATGTGACTGCTGGATTTAAGTGAGCATCTGATACATTTCCTGAGGCGTAAACTCCCATCGTCACAGCCAAACCCCAGGCTAAAGATACCAGCACCCATCCAGCGCCCTCTGCTTTAGACTTTTTCAATTCTACTCCGGCTACAACGCCGACACCCAGGATCACAAGAATCATTGTGCCAATTAGCTCAGCTAAAAATTCAGACATGTTCTATCTCCCCCTTCTATATAGAATTTTCTTTTGATTTTCAACAAGCATGAAGAAGTTTTCAGTTTATGTTCAAAAAGCTGCTGTCTAGAAACAATTTTCTAAAGCCTCCAGCATCTTGTAACTACTGCGTTTACCTGCAAAAATAAAACCTTGTACTGCGTTTTTATCTCCACCGAGAACATTAGCAACCTTATGAACATCCTGTTTCAGAAATAAAAAAAGTCCACACAGATATAATCGTCTCCTCTCTCATGAAAAAACGATTTACTGTGTGAACTTTATCTCCGACACAATCCTTAACTTGTCAATCAATACCTTATAATAAAATTAAAACGCTGTCAATAATTTAATTTTTGGTATTTGACCAGTGGAAACATCATGTTAATTACGGGCATTCATTATTTTCCTAAGTAAACCGCTTTTGATATGGCTTTTATCTTCATACCAAAATTTTAATAAAATAGCTCTTTCCATAAGAATGCCCTATTATTTAATAACCATTCATATTCTATTAAACCTTAAAAAAAGAAGCAGTAGACACACCTAATATTATCACAAAACAACATTTTGAGAATTTAAAAGGTATAAGCGAAAAAGTTATGATAAATGATCGTACATATTTTATATGAGTCGAGGGGGTTCTCGTGTAAAACAGGGCTCTTTATTTTTAGAACTTTTAAAAATGGCCTGTACTTCCTCATTTCACAGAAGTACGGGCCATTTTTAATCTTATTTTAATTCACATAAAAGGCTGCACACCTGAGCTCTCCATCTATCTAGCTGTTACTTACTCTTTTTGAACATTATTTTCCTTATCTTTCTCCGAATTCAAATCCTCTTCATACAAATGACTGCGGATTTTAAAGAACTCAAAGGCATGTGTCACAAATACTTTAAGAAGTGCATATCCCGGAACAGCTAATAAAATACCGACTACTCCAAATAAATTTCCTGCTGTCAGAATAATAAAAATAATAGTGATTGGATGTACACGTAGATTCCTTCCCATTATTTGTGGAGAAATAAATTTACCTTCAATAAGCTGCACAATGGTCCAAACAATGATTAGCTTGATAACCATAAACGGAGAAGTTACAATCGCAATGATTAAAGCTGGTGTGATTGCAATCGCCGGTCCAAGATAAGGCACAACATTCGTGAAGGCAGCGATTAACGCTAATACTGGCGCATATTCCAATCTGATAATGGTAAAACCAATGTACATAAGTACACCTATACAAAAGGCAACAATAATTTGTCCGCGAATAAAGCTGCTGATTTGATGGTTCATTTCCTTTAAAATAACAAACGTCGGCTGTCTCATAGACACTGGAAGAAATTTAAGAAAATATCCTGGCAGCTTCTCCCCGTCCTTTAATAAATAAAACAAGATAAACGGCAGGGTTACAATCGCTAAGACAATTTCTGTTACAGCCCCAATGACACTGCCAATATTGGAAAAAGCGCTATTCACAATATCAAGCGAGCGATCTGATATTTGCGTCGCAAACCCTTGCAAATCAATATACTCCACTAATTGAAATTGATTAACAAAATTCCCGCCAACAAAATCATTTACCATCGTCTCAATATCTGAAATAAACGGCGGCAGACTTGTTATGAAACTGGTAATCTGATCTCTTAAAAATGGAAAGACAGAGCTGATTAAGATTGTTAAAATTGCGATAATGATCAGGTACAACCCAAAGATAGAATAGATTCGCTTCACATTTTTCTTTTCAAGATAATTAACGATTGGGTTCAACAAATAATATAAAATCGCTGATAAAATAATTGGCAGTAATACCGTTTTTAAAAGCACCACAAATGGCGTAAACACAAACGAAATATGCGTGAAAATAAGTATATTTAAGCCAATTAACAATAAGATGACTAAAAATACAACAAAGCGATTATTTAAGAAAAAACGTTTAAATAAGTCTATTTTATCGTTAACGGATTTCAACGCGGCACCTTCTCTTCTCCTTGTATTTCTAAGTTACTTTTATTATATCGCAAAAAACGCCAGGAATCTCTACTCAGCTCATCATTTTTTTCCTTTATTCTCTAAAACTAGCAACTTTTCATAGGCATTTTGTCTTTCATTTTCTTTATTTTCCTTTTGCTCTTGTAACTTTTGCAGTTCTTCTATTACTGCTATCCCGGTCATGCTCAACTCTATAGCATGAATCTCTGCTTCTAACGTTTCAATTTGCTTTTCCAGCTTCTCTATCATTATTGACGGATTTTCTATGGTTCTATACGATTTTTTCGTTTTTTTATCTGGTTTTTTATCAGAGGAAGAGACTGCTTCCTGTTTTTCTACTAACTGCTCATTCCGTTTTTCCTTGGCCCAAGAATAATTTCCCAAGTACGTAGATATTTGTTTATTTTCTATCCAATAGAGATAATCAAATTGTTTATCTAAAAAATAACGGTCGTGACTGACAGCAATCAAGCTTCCTTCAAATCCTTCCAGCGTCTCCTCTAAAACTTCCCTGGAATCAATATCCAAATGGTTGGTCGGTTCATCAAGAATCAGCGTATTGATGTCCTGATGCATCAGCTGTGCTAAGCGCAGACGCATTTTTTCACCGCCGCTCAGCTGTGTTACTTTCCGAAAAACATGCTCTCCGTAAAACAGAAACTTTGCCAGAATATGTCTTGCCTTTCCTTCTGTAACGGAAATCGCTTCACGAAACGCTTCAAGTACCATCTGATTCGGGTCATTATCATGAAACACATGCTGTGACAGGTAACCGAACTTTACATTGCTGCCAATCATGACTTCTCCTTGATCCGGAGTTAAATTACCAAGCATCAACTGAATCAGCGTTGATTTACCTGTTCCATTTTCTCCAATAATGGCAACACGATCCTGATAACGGATATGCATATCTACATTGTCAAAAAGCAGCTTTTGCCCAAATTGCTTCCGTACATTCGTCATCACAACAACATCCTTGCCGCTCCGGTCCGAGCTGTCCAATTCCATTTGCATCTTTTTCCGGTTTAACTGCGGTTTATTTATTTTTTCCATCCGCTCCAGAGCACGTTCCATATTTTTTGCCCGCTTATGCAACCCTTCATTGGGTGGATTAGCCCGATTCGCCCATTCTTTCAAACGTTTAATTGCTTCCTTCATCTTCTTTATTTTTTTCTGCTGTTCTTCATAGGCTTGAAATTCCCTAAGCAAACGTTCTTCTTTTTCCTTCACATAGCCAGAAAAATTCGTATGATACACAGCAAGTTCTCCATCTTCTAAATCTAAAATGCTTCCTGCGACCTCATCCAGAAAATAGCGATCATGTGAGATAAGGACCACCGTTCCCTCATAGTTATTTAGAAATTCACCGAGCCATTCCACTGCCTGCAGGTCTAAATGATTGGTTGGTTCATCTAAGAGCAGTAAATCTGGACCCTGGAGAAGAATTTTTGCTAAGCCGACCTTTGTTTTTTCTCCTCCACTAATTTGTTCAAAAGGCATCTGTAACAAGTCATTAATTTGCAATCCGGTCGTGATCCGGTCAATATTTGCTTCTAATTCATATCCGCCAAGAACCGTGAAACGCTCCTGCGCTTCTCCATATACCTTGATATTGACAGTCATTTTATCTTCTGATTCCGGATTTTGCATCGCCCTCTCCAGTTTTTTCATTTGTTTTTCCAAAGCTACTATTTCTTCGTTAGATTGTTTCAGCACATCAAATACAGATATTCCTTCTCCCGACTGAGGTATCTGTTCTAAATAACCGATAGTCGCAGCTTTCTTCCAATGAATATTTCCTTCGTCCGGTCTAGTGATTCCTGCCATTAACCGTAATAATGTCGTTTTGCCTCCTCCGTTTCTTCCGACAATACCGATGCGTTCCTTTTCTTTTACTTCCAGTGATATATCTTCAAATATGATATTTCCGCCATACATTTTCTTTACCTGATTCATTTGACAAATCATTTTTATTCTCCTTTATCTCCACTGCAGAAGATAAAGACAGCAAAAAGCACACAAAGAGCGAACCTCTCTGTGTACTTTCAGACTTCACTTTATTTTCGTTAGCCGTACTTTATCCGATGCAGAGATGCTTTTTTGTTTTCGTATTTGCTATTAAATTGCTAAAAAAGGACAGACGTATCCCGTCAGCTGCAAATACCGCAAATTTCGCACGGCAGTAATATAAGAATTCCATCCAGTCTCCGCACGATTTCCCAAGTCCTAAAAACATCTCTACACCTCCATTTCTTCCGTAAATTATATTCATTATATAGAATTTTTGTGCTTCATGCAACATTTCCCAGTTTGATGTTTGTATGATTGCCTCGGAATATTAATTATTGGGAAAAAAGAGAAAAACCCCTAAAAAATAATCTAAAATTCTAAATTTATAGTTAGTTATTTTCGTATTTTCAGCTATACTTTTACTGAGGGAGGCTTTAAAAATGATGACACCTGGTAAAACAGTGCAGGATTCTATTTTATTTATTCAGCAAAATTTGGACAAAGATCTTTCGCTCACCGTACTTGCTGATGAAGCAGCTTACAGCCCGTATCATTTTTCCCGTATGTTCAAAAACCAAGTTGGCGTGTCTCCAATGTATTTCATTTCCAGCATGCGTCTGCAGCTTGCCAAAAAATTATTATTAGACACAGCATTTCCAATCCGGGATATCGGCCTTGAAGTTGGTCAGCAAAGTCTGGGGACCTTTACAACACGCTTTACCAACAGCATTGGAATGACACCAGCCTCATTTCGTGCGTCTCTACAGCATCCTGAAGAGTATATGACAACTTTAAAACAGGATAGACAGCAAAATACAAGAACAAATTCTGCTTCTTTTCAACAATTATCCGGATCCATTCATACAGAAGAAGCCTTTAACGGTATTATTTTCGCAGGTTTATTCCCAAAACCTATTCCTGAAGGTCTGCCTATCCGCGGTACCTTATTAATGCAATCTACTTCTTTTCACATAACGAATATTCCTGTTGGCACCTATTTTTTGATGGCAACTGCTGTTACATGGGAAACAGATTCCAAAAAAATTCTTCTTCCTCATGAAACATTACGGGCACGCCATCCCTATCCGATTAGTATTGATGGAAAACGTCCATTGCCTGAAATTCACCTTATCATGAGAAAACCAGAAATTACAGATCCGCCCATACTCATTTCTCTTCCTTTACTAATGAAACATTTCTTGCAGCGTTCACCTATTTCGCATTAATTTTTAAGATTAAAGCAATCGAGAAGAAACCTTGGTGGATAGCTGTTGCTATACTATTGATAAATAAGAAAGGAGTGTAATGAGTTGTCCATTTCTAAACAACAGATAGAAAAAATTAATACTGCCTTCGCAAAGGGGGATATGGATTTTATTTTTGATTTAGCTGCAAAGGATATTGTCATGAATGAGGTTGGACATGGTATCACCAAAGGAAAAGCTGCTTTCATGGAAAAAATGGAACCTATGCGGGGTTATAAAGCAGAAGTCTATCAAGTGTACCGGACCTTGATCGATGGGGATACAGCTGTTGTTGAAGGCGAAATGCAGTTTACTAATGAAGATGGACTTGTAACCTATTATTTTAATGATTGGTATACTTTCAAGAATGAGAAATTAAAAAATGTAACTGCATACATGATTAAACAAACTCAATCAAAATAGGAGGAGAATACAATGCCAACAGGAGTATATGCATATATAACAATGGATGGTACAGGGAAAGAAGCCATCGATTTTTATAAAAATGCACTAGAAGCTAAAGTTTCAGGAGTCCAAACATTTGGTGAATTACCTGAGAACCCGGAGTTTGCTCTTCCAGTTGAAGCAAAGGACCGTATACTGCATGCTCAAATCCAAGTAGGAAATACGTATTTTATGTTGTCTGATACTTTTCCAGGTCAACCTTTTGACACAGGTTCACAAGTGAATGTCTGTGTGACTTTAGAAGATGCTGTAAAATCCAAAGATGTCTTTGACAAATTAAAAACTGGCGGCAAAGTGCTTATGCCGCTTCAGGAGACACACTGGAGTCTGTCTTATGGACAGGTGCAAGATAAATTCGGCATCACCTGGCAAATCTCAACGAACCTGGAGGAATGCATGTAATTGCGTGTTCAAAAAGTCCGATAAATAGTACCAAGAAGTTCAAGGCGACTAGCAAAATCCAAACGGAACGTATGCCCTATGATACGTGAGTAACGGTTTTGGTGGGGCGAATAATCGCAGTCCCCATTGGAATTTGCTAGTCAACGCAGAAATTCGCCGCGTCATTTTTATTGGAATTTTTGAACATCCTCTGTAAATCAGCTTTTAAAAAAGATAGAATCAAATATAGCTTATTTCTCTCTTATCGAAATTTGATAAGAGTTTTTTATTTAAAACAGAATTTTCCTATCTATATAAATTGAATTAATAAACCTATTTTTGTGCTTAAAAAGGTTGTTCAAAAAGTCAAGGGATTTATTTTGGGTTTAAGCACAGTAACCAGCGGAGGAAAAACACGGAGATTCCTATGGGAACAGGGCGAGCTGAAGATCCACTTGAAAAGCGGTCTTCTTTTCAAGTTAGCTGAAGCCATCCCCATGGAAAGCGGAGTGTTTTTCCGCAGCGAATGTCTGAGGGTAAAATATTAATTTCAAGTTATATACTTTTATATACATAAATAAAATTCACTGTCCGTTTTGTATAATAAAGGAATTTGAAACTCTACAACTCCAATGTTTATTGGCTAAGGACTACAAACCTTATATTGCCTATAATAGTTAAAAAATGTAATAATAAATGGAGGCTTTTTTGAAATATATGAAAAAGGATGAGTAAAACATTGATTTTTATCGGTTTATTATTATGTGCTATTGCTCTATTTGTTATTATCATCAAGGTAAAGACTATTTTAAATGGAAAATTAGTGGAAGGAAAAATCGTAGGTTATGTGCGTAGTGCTAAAGGAACCCATGGAATGGTTAGTTATAATTATAAAATTTTATTAGAATATAACGAAGAAATGTATTATGTGACTTCGATAGATTCATTGACTGGTACAGATGGTGGGATACCGAGAAAAAATTTGGGCATGTATTGTAACGTCTATTTTAACCCGAAATCCCCGGAGAAGAGAGTTGCTATAAAAGGTTTTCGCAAACTGGAATGGATTGCTTTTTTTCTATTTTTGATGGGTTTTTTCATGATTATAATTGAATTGAATTCGATTCTTTAATCCAAATCGTGGTGGATACAATACAGAAACAATCGAACAGCTCTAAAAAATCAAATTGTTTGAATTTTCCACAGCAGAAAGGTAGGATTTGAGTATAAGTGAAAGGAGAGTATATACAGATGACAAATCACATTCCAGAAATCACATTACATGACGGTCTTCAAATTCCTTCTGTCGGCTTTGGTACGTATAAGTTAAAAGGAGAAAGTGGTGCGCAGGCAATTAACCATGCCATTACTAACGGTTATCGTCTGCTGGATTCCGCATACAACTATGAAAATGAAGCTACTGTTGGAGAAGCAATACGCAGAACCTCTGTGCCACGAGAGGAGTTAATTGTTACATCTAAGCTTCCTGGACGTTACCATCATTATGATGATGCCATTGTTACGATTCAAGAATCATTGCTTCGGGCAAACTTAGATTATTACGATCTATATCTCATTCACTGGCCAAATCCAATTCAAGATAACTATGTCGAAGCTTGGCAAGCCTTAATTGATGCAAAGAAATTTGGCTATGTCCGTTCCATCGGTGTATGCAACTTCTTACCGGAACATTTAGAACGTCTTAAAGAAGAAACAGGGATCTTACCAACTGTGAACCAAATTGAATTACACCCGCTGTTTAATCAGGAAGAGCAGTTAAAATTCCATGCAGAGCACAAGATTGCAACAGAATCATGGAGTCCTTTATCCAGAGCAAGTGATTTGCTCCACGATGAAACATTACAAAAAATTGCTGATCAGCACAACAGAACCATTTCACAAATTATTCTCCGCTGGCATTATCAGTTAGGAGCAATTGCTATTCCTAAATCAGCTACTCCATCCCGTCAAAAAGAGAATATCTCTATCTTTGACTTTGAATTAAGTGATGAAGAGGTTGCCATTATTAACAACCTCACAAAACTAGATGGACGTTTGAAAGATCAAGATCCAGCTGTATATGAAGAATTTTAATAAAACGAAACTTCATACGTACGAGGAAGAGAAGACGCCTTCCACGAAAATATTTATACACATGGGGCTGTTGTACAATCAGGCAACCGATTGTACAACAGCTCTTTTATTTCTTATCTTATTCCCCTTTCATATTGAGCAGGCGGGTTGACCTTACGTGTTAATTGTTTCTCTGCATGCAGACTCCAGTATGGATCGTTAAGCATCCCTCTTGCAATGGCCACAAGTTCTGCATCTCCATTGGTAATGGTTGCTTCTGCCAGTTCAGGATTGCTTAATTTCCCAACAGCGATAACTGGAATATCTAATTGATTTTTAAGCGCACGTGCAAAAGGCACCTGATAACCTGGTGTGTTTAGCGGTTTGCGTTCACCTGGAGGGCCTTCCCCGCCACTTGAAACGTGCAATATATCTACACCCGCGCTTTTAAAACGTTTTGCCATTTTAATAGCGTGCGGTAACTCGTAACCACCATCTATATACTCCATAGCAGAAATGCGCATGATCAATGGCATATCTGCCGGTATTACTGATTTAACCTCTTTGACGATTTCTTCTCCAAACAGTGCCAGGTCTTTTCCATATTCATCTGTACGATTGTTGATGCTTGGTGACATGAATTGGTGCAGGAGATACCCATGCGCACCATGCAATTCGATCGTATCAAAACCAGCTTTTACCGCTCTTTCAGCAGCGTGCTTAAATTGCTGAACGATTTCCTTGACCTCTTGGTTTGTCAAAGCTTTTGGCGGTTTAAGTTCTCCGTTCTTCGTTTCCTCTGGTAAAACTTCTACAGGTATATCAGAAGGCCCTACAGGCTGGTCGGCATCTTCTGCTTTTCTTCCTGCATGAGCAATTTGAATTCCAACCTTCGTATCGTACTTTTTAATTTCATTAATAAGCTGTTGATAATGTGGTATTTGTTCATCTGACCATAGTCCAAGATCTTCATTGGTAATACGTCCCTCAGGGGTAACACTAGTCATTTCCATAATAATAAGACCAGTTCCTCCTACCGCTCTTGAGACATAATGAACAAAATGCCAATTATTTGGAGCGCCATCCTTTTTTATGACGGAATATTGACACATCGGTGACATAACAATACGATTTTTCAGTGAAAGATTTTTAATGGTGTAAGGTTTGAATAAATGACTCACATAAAATCTCCTTTTCAATTTATTTGCGTGTGCATACATATAATATAATTTATGTTATAATGATGTCAAACTATAAGATTTAGAAAGGGTTATCATCATGAATAATAATGAGTTGTTCTATGCTTGGATTAATTTGACCAAATATCACGACCGTATACTAAAAGCAATGGATTTCACACTTCAGGATCAGTACCAATTAGGAATAAAAGAGTTTTACCTTATGTACTACTTGGCACATTCAAAACAAAAAAAGATGCGTTTATCAGAATTAGTTCCTAAGGTAGGCCTTAGTCACAGCGCTTTATCACGTTTAGTTACAAGGCTGGAACGGTATCGGGGAGAGCCGTTGGTGGAACGTCAAAAAGATACCAGTGATAAAAGATCGGTTGATATTTTTCTTCTTGAAAAGGGGGAACAATATATTCAAGAGATGCAGTCTCTGATTAGTCAAAGCTTGCAAAAACAAATGAGCGAGAAAGACATGCAAAATATAAAAAGACTTGTTGATTAAGAAGACGATAACTGATTTCAAATGCAACCAACGAAGTCATTCATGTTTCAAAGCTTTTATCACAGTGTAACTGGCTGTAAGTGACAAAGGTGTTTCGACACGCCGTCGCGAACATAGCCTTTGATCCTTATTCAGTGGGGATGATAAAACCCACTGAATAAAGTTTCAATTTATTACTTGACTATGAAATAGCATGGATTTAATATGTATGCACACGCAAATATAATGAGTTGATATACATGTTTTGAACACGAAATAAAAGGAGCGATTATATCATGGCAAAGTTAACACGCGGTATTGACCACGTAGGAGTAACAGTACCAGATGTGGAAGAAGCTACTATGTTTTTTAAAAAGGCTTTTCATGCAAAAATTTCTTATGATAATAAGAAATTAGGCGATGAACCGCAGCAGGGAGAAGATGTTGAAAAAACATTAGGTCTTAACAAAGGTGCTAAAGTTATTCATATACGTATTCTTTCTTTTGAAAATGGTTCCGGTATAGAGCTTTTTCATTTTAAAGATACCGAACAAAGAGAACCTGTTATTGCTTCTGATCTTGGTGTGCAGCACCTCGCATTTTATGTTGATGATATCCAGGAAACAGCGAAGCATTTTGTGGAAGCAGGTGGAGAATTATTAACAGAACCAGGTGAGCTATTAGGTGATGTAGAAAACGGAGCGGGAGAATTTGTTTATGGTCGCGCACCATGGGGGATGATAATTGAGTTAATAAGCTATAATCCAAATCAATTAGATTATCCTGAAGATAGTGAAGCCAAAAGATTTACACCATAAAATGGATCTACATGTCCCCATTTTCGTTTGAAATCTTGTATGGAGTGCATTCGTTTTGATAACGATGCACTTGAAAATATATAAGTAGGGTGTGTTTCATTTTAATAACAAATAGGAGTGTGTTAAAAATGACAAAAGTTGCAGTGTTAGCAGGATCGTTACGAAAAGAATCTTTTACCAGAAAGTCGCGAAAAATATGTTCTATCTGATCAAACATCTATTGGTTGAGTTGTTTTCCACGTATAGAATACCTCACTAGCGGAGGCGGACCGTTTTGACTCCTGAGGGATCAGCACCATCTGAAGATCCACTTTTGCCAAGTGCTCTTCTTGGCAAAAGTTAGCTGAAGAGCGTGCCCCTAGGAAAGCAAAACGGTCCGCCGCAGCGGTGCCTTACACCTCACCTTCTATTCTCGACCAAGGAAGTTATCAAAGGAACGTTCAACTCCTGTTTCTATAAAAATAAAGTTACTTTTTTAACGTACGAAAGTTGAGTAATATTAAAAAGTATAATTTTGATGTAAAGGTAATTCCCCATTCAATCAATCGTTATCAATGAATCAGAAATATTCCATTGACCGAAGCTACATTAGCAACAAAAACACTAAATAGACAATCGGAATACTGACCACCGATAGGAGTGTAGAGAAAAAGACAACCACTGCCGAAAATTCCATGTCTCCCCCATATACTTGGGCATACATGCTTATCGTTGCCGGACTTGGTGTCGCGGAAAGCAAACATGCTATCATAAATAATTCAAAAGGAAGGTTAAATAATAACAACGGCAGAAAAAAAACAATGGGGTACATAAATAACCGGATAAACACAGCAATATAAACAAAAATATCCTTCATATACACAATTGCTTTAGAAAAAGTGACCGTCGAAATCATCATGCCAATCATAATCATGGATAAAGGCACGGTCATCTGGCCAATAGTTGCTACTGGTTCTATGATAAAAGCGGGAATCTGAACAGGAAAGATAAATAACACAAAACCAATTATTGTTGCTAAAAAGCCGGGATTTTTTAAAATAAACTTTGCTTTCGAATCAGGGAGCTCTTCCGGATTCATAATATAAATCGCATATGTCCACATTAAAACGTAATAAATAAGATTAAATACCGAAGCAAAAAGAACTCCTTCCTGCCCAAACAGCTGCAAAATAATAACCATGCCGATAAATCCCTGATTCCCAAACAGGATCACATTTTCAAATACTGCCCTTCGATTTATTGGCAGCGTTAATTTTCTGGTAATAAACCGGCTTAAAAAAAGGGTCCCTCCCATAATATAAATGGAAAGGACAAACATAATAAGTGCACCGTAGGCTTGTTCATATTGGAAGGGCATATGCATAGAACTAATGATAAGACAAGGTAAAGCAATATATAATAATAATGTTGTAAACGCACGCTGACCATGTTCAGAGATCAGACCCTTTCGTCTTATAATCCAGCCGATTGCAACAATAACATAAAGAGAACCAATCTCGTATGCTAGTGTAAATAATGTATCCATGCCCTTCCACCTTCCTCTTTAACATACCATTACAGATTATTCATAAGGTGGGAAACATGTGATGAATAACTACTTTTCATCATTATTTCGATAGTTCATTAACTTCTTATTTATTTGGTTTGTTGAAGCATAAACAGATTGATATAAAGTAAAAAGCTCCTTATACTTCTCTACATTTTCCGGGACAGGATCGACTGTTTTTGCATCCTCTAGAAATACAGAAGCGCATTCTTGCAGAGATTCAAACCATCCCGAACCATAGGCAGCCAACATCGCGGCACCCATTCCAGGGCCTTGCTCGCTGTTTGGCTTAATTACCGTCGCATTAAATACATCTGCCTGTATTTGCAACCACATGTCACTTTTTGCACCGCCTCCAATGGCGATGACGTTATCAATAACTTTTCCATTCTCTCTAAAAATTTCTAAAGATTCATTTAAAGAAAACGTAATTCCTTCTATAATAGCTCTTGTAAAATGTTTGGTTTCATGAGAACTGTCGACTCCAATGAAGCTGCCGCGGATCGAAGCGTCTACATGAGGCGTACGTTCTCCCACAATATAAGGTGTAAATAAAAGTCCGTTTGCCCCAATGGCTACATCATTCGCTTTATTTAATAAATCATCAAATTCTATTTTCTCCGCAAAAGTATCTTTAAACCATGATAAACTGTGACCTGCAGCAAGTGTTACTCCCATCGTATAATAAGCATCAGGAGCAGCATGATTAAAATAATGTACCTTTCCCTCAAACGATTTATCTCCAGCGCCTTCATAAGATAATACAACGCCTGAAGTGCCTACGCTGGCCATTGTTTTTCCTTGTTCTAAAATACCTGCACCAACCGCACCGCAGGCATTATCGGCTCCACCTGCAAACACGCTTATTTCTTCTGGTAACCCTGTCTTCTTTACAATTTCCTCATTGATATTTCCAACCGCTTCATGTGAAGGAATTAGGGGAGGACACAGATCAGGATCAATATCCAACGCTTCACAGATTTCCTTGCTCCACAATCGTTCCTCAATATCTAATAATAGGGTGCCTGCAGCGTCCGAATAATCCATATGTAATTGGCCAGTTAAACGAAAACGCAAATAATCCTTTGGCAGTAAAAACAGCTTTGCTTTTGCATAATTTTCCGGTTCATGCTTTCTAACCCATAAGATTTTAGGTAATGTAAATCCTTCTAATGCAATGTTTTTTGGTATTTGCAAAAGTGTATCTTTTCCAACACGCTCGGTAATTTCTTGGCATTCTGCAGTTGTACGAGTATCATTCCATAAAATCGCCGGGCGAATAACATCCTTTTGTTCATCTAATAAAACAAGCCCATGCATTTGTCCAGAGAAGCTGATTCCTTCAATATCAGACAGATCTCCAGAAAAACTTTCTGCAAGCTCTGAAAGACCAGCTATGGTTTGCTCTACCCAGTCTTCCGGATTTTGTTCGCTATACCCTGCTTTTTCTTGCATTAATGGATATTCCTTCGATACCTCTTGCACCACTTTTCCTTTCTGATTCACTAAAAGCAACTTTACAGCACTTGTCCCTAAGTCAACACCAATAACATACTTCATTTTGTGATCACCCTTTCTCTAGCTTATAAGAAGTTCTAAAATAAAGAAAACTTGGCATTCGCCCAGCCTTTTGCGAATACCTTAGTTGGGACTGGGGCTGCGATTACTCGCACCACCGAAGAGCTTTTGCGCTTACTCGCCCATCAAAACCGTTACACTTATATTTTATTCCTTGAATTCTTTATACTCCCTCTTAAAGTGGAAAAAAGACGAATACAAGACCCGTCTTCTCTCCCAGTTATTTCCACCAATCATTATAAACAGAGGCAATCGGCTCCCGTTTATGCATGGTTTTGATATAGTGCCCCTCAATGACTTCTCTCGCTTCCTGAGACACTTCTTTTCCTTCTAAATAATCATCCACTTCTTCATACGTGACACCTAATGCTTCTTCATCAGCCAGTGCCGGCCGGTCATCTTCCAGATCGGCAGTCGGCTTTTTCAAATAGAGGTGTTCCGGACAACCTAATTCTTTCAATAGTTGTTTTCCTTGGCGCTTATTTAACCCTTCCAGCGGTACAAGATCACATGCACCATCTCCATGCTTTGTAAAGAACCCAGTAACTGCTTCAGCTGCATGGTCCGTACCTAATACAAAACAATTATGCATTCCCGCAATGCTATATTGTGCTTTCATACGCTCTCTTGCTTTTTCATTTCCTTTTAGAAAATCACTAATAGCAACTCCTGCATCACGTAATGATTTCTCACTTGCATCGACAGCTGCTTTAATATTAACCGTCAGCACTTTTGTAGGTTGAATAAATTCAATTGCATCTGCTACGTCATCCGCATCACCTTGTCTTCCGTATGGAAGCTCGACGCCAATAAATTGATACGTATTTCCTTCCTGCTCCTCATTCAATTCTTCAATCGCCAATTGAGCTAATTTCGAAAGCAAAGTAGAATCTTGTCCACCTGATATTCCTAGAACGAAGCCATTCGAAAAACTAAATTTCCGCAAATAATCCTTCATAAAATCAATACGGATGCGAATCTCTTTTTTGGGATCAATTTCAGGTTGTACGTTTAATGCTTTAATGATGGTTTGCTGTAATTCACCCATTCCTAAACACTCCTTTATTAGAACTCCATATCCACCTATTTTTGTGAATCGGCAGTTTTTTCACGTAGCGCACGAAAATTTCACTGTAATAAAAAGCTGCTTGGTATTTTATCCTTTTGTGCAAGCATCTATCCTTTTTTAATAAAAACGAACGATTTTAATCTTGTTTTATTTGCTTCTTCACACTTTCAATATGCTCCATCTTACTATTCCATAGTTTTATACTTAAATCCACAGGGTATTCAGCTGGATAGTTTGTACGTTTATATTCATCCCAGAAAAGCTGAAGCTGGTTCTTTGCATAGTTTTGGACATGCAGCAGACTAGGACATTCGTAGACAATTTCTCCATCCACTGAAATATCTTCATGAAGATTCACTGCATCAAAATTAGAAACCATTTTCTTATAATACGTATGAATAGGATGGAAGAGCATAATTTCCTCTTCCTGATTAGGATCTTCATCCTCTAAAGTCAGATAGTCACCTTCTGTATGATGGTTCCCTTTATTAATAATCCGATAAACTTTTTTCTTCCCAGGGGTTGTCATTTTTTCCGGGTTGCCAGACAGTTTAATGGTATCAACCATTTCCCCATGTTCATCTTCAATGGATACAAGCTTATAAACGGCTCCAAGGGCTGGCTGATCGTATGCTGTAATCAATTTTGTTCCAATTCCCCACACATCAATTTTCGCATGCTGCGCTTGAAGACTTGCAATGGTATATTCATCTAAATCATTCGAGACATAAATTTTTGCATCCGTAAATCCAGCTGCATCCATCATTCTTCTGGCTTCCTTCGATAAATAAGCTAAGTCGCCGCTATCAATCCGAATCCCTTTAAAATTAATGTTATTTCCTAATTCCTGCGCTACTTTAATCGCATTGGGTACGCCTGAATTAAGTGTATCGTATGTATCTACTAAAAAAACACATTCACGATGACGCTCTGCATATTTTTTAAAGGAAAGATATTCATCACGGTAAGCTTGAACCATCGAATGCGCATGGGTTCCTGATACAGGAATTCCAAATAATTTCCCGGCACGAACATTACTAGTTGCGCTAAAGCCGCCAATATATGCTGCTCTTGTCCCCCACACCGCTGCATCCATTTCCTGTGCTCTTCTTGTACCAAATTCCATTACCGGCTGATCTCTGACCAACTGTCTAATACGAGAAGCTTTGGTTGCAATAAGTGTTTGGTAGTTCACAATATTTAATAAGGCCGTCTCTAACAACTGTGCCTCTGCTAACGGTGCTTCCACACGAATAATTGGCTCATTTGCAAAAACAACCTCTCCTTCACGCATCGATTTCAAAGAGCCTGTAAACCGAAGATCACGTAAATAGGCAATAAAATCATCTTTATAACCCAGCTCTTTTAAATAGGTTAAATCTGATTCACTAAAGCGAAAATTATGCAGATACTCAATAACCCTTTCTAATCCGGCATACAACCCGTAGCCATTGCCAAAAGGGAGCTTACGAAAATATAAATCAAACACAGCATTACGATTATGAACACCGTCATACCAATAGGTTTCCGCCATATTTATTTGATAAAGATCTGTATGTAGCATTAAACTGTCATCTATATAATTCATTTCTGATTTCCTCCTGTGGTTTATACGCTTTCTATTTTATTACCAAATAGATGAAGAAACAACATAATCGTTAAATCGATATAATTGGGACGGCCGGAATGAATTCCGTTCCGTTTTCTTTAAGTTTCCCTGAAGATCGACAACTTTTTCTAAAAAAGGTAATTTCGGAGCTTTTCCAAAAAATACAGATGTGTTTGTAATTCTGGAATGGTTCGATACAGTCATCAGAACACGCTGCAATTCAGATAGCGTAAACTCCTTGGGCAGAAAGTTTTTTGCAATGGTTGAATGAAGCATATCCCATTCAATTAAAGCAATAGCATCTGCAATGATTTGTTGGTGATCAAATGCTAAAGAAAGCTGCTTTATTTCTTCTAATGAGAATAACTCCACTTCTGCGGCATCATCTGCTGCTGCTCTTTTTTCAAGCTGAAATTCCGGCACAATTGCATAATGGGCATTCGATATAATCCAACCGCGAGGATCTCTTCCCCACGTATCATATGTCCCAAGATGTTTCAGAAATACATTTTCAACTCCTGTTTCTTCCTTTAACTCCCGTGCGGCTGCCTGTAATGCAGATTCCCTTCTTTTTGCATCAACAAACCCGCCAGGCAAAGCCCATTTATCCGCTTCAATATTAGGCTTACCTTCAGCATCTATTTTAGCCCGTTTAATTAGTAAAAGCTTCAATCTTTTTTTAGGAGGTTCTTTTTTACGCTGTACTGCTTCATCATTTTTTTCAGAAACAATGGTAAACACTGCAATATCACTTGTATAACCATCTGGTGTAGTATACTTCTTTTTTCCTCCCATTATATATTCACCTCCAACAGAGAGCAAGATAAGTAATTTGTAATTTTATAATTACTAAATATTATAACTAAATGAATGGAGGTGTCAACTGTTGAAGATCTGGAATTATGTCAATTAAAAATGGGGGTGCACGTAAAAGAGGCGCCATATATGAAAGCACCTCTTTTTCTTAAAATACTTAGGAAGTGACAAGCATTTTCTTAAATTCCTCTTCTAATATTGGGATAACTTCAAATAAATCACCAACAATACCATAATCTGCAATATTAAAAATATTTGCTTCCGGATCTTTATTAATCGCCACAATTACTTTCGAATTAGACATCCCTGCAAGATGTTGGATGGCTCCTGATATCCCAACCGCAATGTATAAATCAGGGGTAACCACTTTACCTGTCTGTCCGATTTGCAAGGAGTAATCACAATATGCAGCATCACAAGCGCCACGTGATGCACCAACTGCTCCTCCTAATATATCAGCTAGTTCATAGAGTAGTTTGAAGCCGTCAGCACTTTTTACACCACGTCCACCAGCTACAATCACATTTGCCTCTGATAAATCTACACTTTCAGATGCTTTGCGGATTATGTCTTTAACAATGATGCGAAGACCTGCAATATCCACTTCTTTCGTCTCTACTTTACCAGTTCTTGATTCATCTCGTTCTAAGGCCGGAATATTGTTAGGTCTTATCGTTACAAAGGAAATTCCATCTGTAATAATTTTCTTTTCAAATGCTTTTCCAGAATATATTGGTCTGCTAAATATGACATCTTCTTCATCTGTTTCAATATCTACTACATCTGATACCAATCCTGTTTCTAATTTACTTGCCAGCTTGGGGGTTAAATCCTTTCCTATCGAAGTATGTCCCATGACAATTCCATCAGGGGATTCTTCTTTAACAACAGCTAAAATAGCCTGACCGTAACCTTCAGATGTATAATTTTTTAGATTTTCATGCGTTATTGTTACAGCCCGATCTGCACCATAGTAGATTAATTCATTAGCTAAAGCATCTAAATTATCATCTCCAATGACAATCCCAACAATTTCTTTATCAGCGTTTATTTTTTTTGCCGCTGCAATTGCTTCAAATGATACATTACGTAATTCCCCATCTCTTGTTTCACCAATTACTAGTATTTTACTCATTTTATTTCTCCTTTCCTTCTACTGTATTTACAGTACTTTCTTTTCATTTTTGAGTAGAGATACTAATTCTTGTACTTGTCCCTTTACATCCCCTTCAAGTATCCTTCCTGCTTCTTTCTCAGGAGGTAAATATATATCGATTGTTTTTGTCTTTGCTTCTACATCGTCTTCATCAAGATCAAGATCGTCTATTTCCAATTCTTCTAATGGTTTCTTCTTCGCTTTCATAATTCCGGGAAGCGATGGATAACGGGGCTCATTTAATCCTTGTTGGCATGTTACTAAAATAGGCAGTGCTGTTTCTATTATTTCTACATCACCTTCCATATCTTTTTCAATGTTTACCGTATCTCCATCGATTTCAAGACTCGTAATGGTAGTTACATAGGATATCTCCAAAAGCTCTGCAAGCCTAGGCCCGACCTGACCGCTGGCTTCATCAATAGCAACATTGCCAGCTAAGATTAAATCAGCCTCTTTATTTTCAAAAAAAGCTTCCAGGATTTTCGCTGTTGTATACGGATCTCCTTCTTCCAAATCTTCTTCCGTATTAATTAATACTGCTTTATCAGCGCCCATTGCCAGAGCAGTTCTCAGTTGCTTCTCAGAATCTTCGTCACCAATCGTAATGACAGTAACTTCTCCACCATGAATATCCCGTTGATTAATTGCTTCTTCCACCGCATATTCATCATAGGGATTAATAATAAATTCCGCACCTTGATCTTCAATTACTCCGCCAGTTACAGAAATTTTTTCCTCTGTATCGAATGTCTTTTTTAATAGTACGTAGATATTCATGTATTATCCTTCCTTTCAAAATTATGATTACGAGGTACATGGATAGGTTTATCATCGCCGAAATCCTTTGTCGTGCTTTTTTTAGGTATTCTTTCCGGGAAAAGCACCGCGATAACGTTCCTTTTCTTCTGTTCCGTTTATTTAATATTTTCCTTCTCCTCTTCGTACAACATATCCGCCTGTAGTCTGGATTCTTGAATCCGGAGTCTAAACATATTAACTATTATTGCTCCAAGTAAAATTAATCCCAAATATCCAATCAATGGGAAAATTTTATTAACCAGATCGGTAAAGCCAACAAAGCCAAATACATAAGCAATAAAACAAATGACAACTACAGCTATTCTATATTTTAGAGTCCCCACCTGGATAAAACGGGCAGTAAAAGAGTAAAACATAGGAACCGCTGTATTAAAAATCATCAATAATATACCGATGGATGCCAAAAAGCCGATAATCGGTGAAATCTTAGCGGCCATCATCAGTGTCGGAATATCAGTATTTTGTAATGTATCGATATTTATATAGAGAGCAAAGCTCATAAGCGTGATCAAAAAGGCAAAGACGATACCACCAATAATAGCCCCGGTTCTGGCCGCTTTTTTATTTTTTTCAGTAGTACCAATCACTGCGATAATCGGAAAACCTATTGCAACGACCAATGATACGTAGTTTAGAGCACTCCATAACCAATGGGAAGTCGCTGAAGGCTGGGAGAGTGCAATACTATCTTGTTCAGCAATGGTAATATCACTGGCAGTAATCATAGAATAGGACATTATAATAAAAATAAGTGTCACCATATACGGACTGACTATACTTATAACTGAGATTATTTTTTGCGTATTAAGAAATAGCGTCAAAATCACAAAAATCATTAATAATAACCCGCCGACTGCTGGAGATATACCATACTGCTGTAAAAAAAGGGATCCACTTCCGGCAATCATGACTACTCCAAATCCAAACATAAAGAAGATAAGCAATATATCCGCAACGATGCCAAGGTATTTTCCACAAATATGGTAAACAGCTTCTTTATGAGAAGTAACATGTAGTTTTTGACCTAATTTTATAATTTGATAGGCGAAAAAAGGTAGTAAAACAAAAGCAATAACTAAATTTAGAATCATTCCCCAGATCCCAAGACTTGTAAAGTATTGAATAACTTCTTGCCCTGTAGCAAAGCCTGCTCCAACAACTAAACCCAGATAGGCACCAGCAATGCGAAGACTATTTTTCATATTTAACATCCCCCCCTATAAACACATCTGAACCAAATTTAGCGCACATCGGTTCATCTTGACTTATGTTCTCCTGTACCTCTTTCTCATCGCGTTTTAGTTTTCTAATGAAGATGGTTTAGTCGTGATAATGAACAACTTTTTTAATCGGACTATTCAAAAATTATCTAAATCCACCCCTTTGCCATGACAGCGCTCTCTTTTTGATATGTGCTTTTTATTAACAAAATACCCTTGTATTGTTTTATTAACTGTTGTTCTATATCGAGGGACACTTATATAGAACAAATATGATAATAAATTTCTTCTGTCGCCTATGCTCTTTGTACAAAACGAATATTTGATTTCCTCTCCGAATAATTCGGATATTCATCATACAAAGTAAAAGAAATTCTCTTGTATTACGCAAGAAATGCTTTTTCAATAATATGATTCATTCCATATTTAGATGATTAAATAAAACCATGATATGGTTTATGACTAGTAGAATGGTGAACCAATTAATTAATGTTATAAAGTCATAAACAGGGAGCTGTACATGACTTTGTATATCCTTTGTATACGGTGGTAAATCACTACATTCTAATAAAACAGCTCCAATATCCGGATTCTTATATACTAAATCAAGAGAAGCTGTAACCACTTCTTGCCTTACTTTTGCATGATTAAAAGATCCTCTATTTTCTATAATCACAGAAAACTCAGATAAATAACTTAAATCGGCTATGATATAAGACTTTGAATCATATACACCACAGTTTTCAAATAAATTTTTCTTCATACCTGCAGCATATGCTGTTAATATTCCAATTTTTTGATTTAATTTCAAGCCTGTTTTAACCCATGGAATCTTAATAAGGCTGGACAAGTATACTGGTATATTAACAGCTTCTTCTACCTATTTTTGGTGATTTCAAAAACTCACATGCTGAAGAAATGGCACGGGCGCCCTCTTCTTCCAGCTCCTTGGCTGTTTTAACAACATTTTCAAGTATCTCGGGATCTCCATTGAAACTTTCATATTAACTCTGGAACAAGGCGATTACACAATAGCCCCCTCGGTAACCAGTTTTCTTTCAGCAAACCGCTCAAAACGAAGTGGTGTTAAATCGATAGTCTCATACTCTCCGGTACGTATCAGCTCAGATATTCCCTTTCCAACTGCAGGTGCCTGCTGCATCCCATGCCCGCTAAAACCGACAGCCATAAAATATCCACCCATTTTGGGATGCTCTCCGATAATCGCATTTTGATCCTCCGTATTATGACTGTATATTCCTGCCCACCCTCCAGTAATCTTTGCCCGTTCAAAATTAGGTACCCGCTCCGCCAGTATCGGCCACAATTGTTCTTCAAAAAATGAACGATTCCACTTGAAATCAATGCCCGGCTTTACTTTTTCACCATATCCGGTAATGATGGATGTACCCTCATGGCGAAAATAAACTCCGGTGGGGTCCACCGTTAATGGCAGCTCGTTTTTTAGCGGCTCAGCAATCTCAAATTGAATGATTTGTCTTTTAAGAGGGATGACCGGGATGGGTAATCCTGCACTTTCACTTAAACTTGGAGCCCATGGGCCGGCGCAATTAATAACGATGGGAGCTTCATACGTATTCCCATTTTTCAATTGGACGCCTGTCACTTTACCTCTATTTGATTGTATCTTTTCTACTTCTTCATACATGTAGCTTGCTCCAAGTTCCCTTGCTTTACGAGCATAACCTTGCATGACTGAATAAGGATCCAGATACCCGTCTTCCGCACAATAAAGTCCCCCCTGCAAATCTGCATTATGCAGCTCTGGAATTATCGACAATAAATCTTCTTTTAACAGCAGTTTAGAAGGGACACCATAGCTCTGCTGCATCTCCATTTGTTTCTTTAAATAATCAAGATTTTCATGTTTAGCAAGAAAGAGGTACCCCCTCTGTTTAAAATCAATTTCTGCCTTTTCGTCCCCTACTGCCATATCCTCTGCAAATGTTGTATATTTTTTCAGCCCGTATCGGCCGATCTGTACATTAATCCCTGTAGTAAATAATTGTCTGATCCCGCCAGCACTTCTTGGTGTTGAAGCAAATTCATACAATTTATCCTTTTCAAATACTGTAATTTCGCCTGTATATCCATCATTTAATAAATTATAAGCAATACTCGACCCTATCACACCACCGCCAACGATAATAATATCAGTTTTATTTGCCATAATAATCACCTCTTCATTATGTTGTAAGACAATTCATAACTATAATTGTGATTAGTTATACCGTATTATATTTATGAATTATATAGACAAAACGCCTAAAAATAATCTGTTATTTCCCTACAATAAAAATACTTTATATCTACGTAAGGAGAGTGATGATCCATGAACGCACTGATAAATACACTGTGAAAGCTGCTTTAAATTTTAGTTAAAATAAACAAATGTTTTGAAATCGCTTCCAAAATATGAATTTTATTTTTTTTAGTAAATTGCCAAAAACATAAAACATGCATAAATGAGTAGACAGAGTTTACTGTAAAAAATCAACACATGATTTGATTATAAAATCCATAAGAATGAACATGTAAACTGGTTATTCCCAGACATAAAACTTCATATATATCTGTTGAGGCAGACCTGAATTTTCACATCAACTGAAAAAATGAGATTAGAACTGTGATAACTCCCCCATGAAAAGAGTTATTTATTAAATCACCGTGACGTTATTAGCCGCCTTATCTTCCACTTGGAAATGATATTTCCCTTATTTCTTGAAGGGAGAGTGATACACTCAGTTATTACACGATAAAACAATTCAAAATTACATAGATACATTTTGAATTCCGAACCTTTCGAAATTAAAATAATTCTGATAAAATGTTTGTAGTTTAATATTCTGAAGTAGAAAGGATTGACGATGATGAAAGAGTTAGTCCAATTTGCACAAACAGTTGTGAAAGCGGTTGCGAAAATATCTCCATTTGCCATCAGCTTAAGTGATAATCACGGGTATATTATTGGTTCTACTCAACTCGACCGGATTGGAACAATGCATTTCCCTTCCAGAGAAGTAATTGAAAAAAACACTTCAGTAATATTCGATAAAACAAAAATAGAAAAAATGGAAAATGTGCTGGAGGGAATTGCCTTCCCCTTACAATTTGACCATAAAACAGTTGGTGTATTAGGAGTCATTGGCCCGCCAGAACAAGTGAAACCGTATGGACTATTGGTAAAAAATTATGTTGAAATGTTGTGGCAGCAAACCTTTCGTCAGCAAATTGCCGATATGGAAGTAAAAACAAAAGAGACATTTGCCCAATATATTTTATTAAATGAAGTCGTAGAAAAACATCGGGTAGAGCATTATTGTAAGATGTTAGGTATAACCTATGGAAAAATGAACTTTTGCATCGTCATTGATATTGGGAATTCATTGTTAACCTCTGCAAAAAAACATATCTCTATAGACCATTTAAAAGAAAATCTTGTGCGCTGTACAAAAGAAGCTTATGGTGGTCCTGATGAGATGATTTGCACTTTTTTAAACACAGAGAAAATGGTAGTTATAAGGCAGGTTAATTCGAAAGAAGAATATAGAAGTATATTACAATGTTTTCACGATCAAAGTACGGAATTAATCAATTTACTCCAGATATATTCCATAAATAATCCATTGATTGCAGCCGGCAGTTTGTCATCATCCATAGAGGAGGTCAATCAATCCTATCAAGAAGCAGAAAGACTGATAAGATTTACCAAAGAAAGCGATATGCATCTTAATATTTTCACGAACTATAATTGGAATATCATCTTGGAACAATTTCCTCTTCAGATTCCCGACAGCTTCCATGAGAAAGTTACTTTTCGGATAAAACCGTTTTTAGAATATGATCGTTTTAGTGAAATGGCAGAACTCTTTATTACGTATTGCGAAAATAATATGAATATCAGTAAAACGGCAAAAGCATTATTCCTTCACAGAAACACACTAATTTACAGACTGAACAAGATTGAAGAAATGACTTCTCTCAATACCAGTAATTTTCAAGATTGTATGATTCTCTATACAGTACTCAAGAAAACCAGGCATGCTCCAAGCCTTTCGCGAATGCCTTAGTTGGGACCGGGAGACGAAA
Organism: Oceanobacillus jeddahensis; assembly: GCF_000750635.1. Classification (GTDB taxonomy): domain Bacteria; phylum Bacillota; class Bacilli; order Bacillales; family Amphibacillaceae; genus Oceanobacillus; species Oceanobacillus jeddahense. Next base: position 100,299 of record NZ_CCDM010000005.1, on the reverse strand, counting down.
CCTGCCTGTGCCAATACTTTGTTTAACGTTCTTCAATTAGAGTCCATAAAGTCCCTGTAGTGCATCCATTCTCGCCGCTCTTATCAATTGTAAAAGAAAATACTTTTTGTTTTTTACAATCTTTTGTGCAAATTATACTAGTCCGTCCATATGTTTTTATCACTCACTTTTTAAGCGTATAAGAATCTTGAAATATATATTGTCATATCTGAAATGATGCAGAACAATGAGATTCCCATTTTATTTTTAGGCATTTTAACTATATATTTTAACAATACATTACGTTATAAATGAAGACAAATAGCCAATTGACTAATTTGAAAGAGGTGATTGACTATATATATTCATAACACAGGATTACAAAACAAAATTTGCCCCCGCTAATATGTATTCAATATTTTATTGAAAGAATAATAAATTTCTGATCTCTTTGATCTGTTGACGGGATTTGTGACATAAGTTAACAGGTTAATGATAGGAGGATTATCGATGACTTTTATATCCGATAAAGTGAAAAATTTACCACCTTATTTATTTTCCGAGTTTCAGAGAAAGAAGAAACAATTGGAAGAGAATGGGGTAGATGTCATTGATCTTGGAATTGGTGCGCCGGATTTACCTACTCCAGCTTTTATATATGAAAAGCTGGCGGAGGAATCAAAAAAACCTGCTAACCACCGATATTCAACTTATAGCGGGTGCTCTGAATACAGGGAAGCAGTTGCTGACTTTTATAAAAAACACTACGGCATAGAATTGGACCCGGAGACAGAAGTCTTAGCACTAATAGGTTCTAAAGAAGGAATTGCCAACCTTATTCAAGCGGTTATTAATCCTGGAGATACAGTATTATCACCGGATCCTGGTTATCCAGTGTATGATAAAGGAATTCATCTCGCCGGCGGGAGAAATGTCCGCCTGCCATTAGACATCGAAAACGGCTATGTCCCAAGATTTGATAAGCTTGCAAAAAGCGATGTCCAAAAAGCAAAGCTGATGTTTCTTAACTATCCCAGTAATCCAACAGCAGCTACGGTAACATTAGATACTTTTATGGAAGCGGTTGCATTTTCTTTAGAAAATAATGTTATTCTTGCTCATGATGCAGCATATGACCTAATCACTTTCGATGATTATAAAGCTCCGAGTGTTCTTCAAGTTCCAAATGCAAAAGATATTGTTGTCGAATTTGGATCGTTATCTAAAAGTTTTAACATGACCGGTTGGCGGATTGGTTATGTAGTAGGAAACAGAAAAGTTATTCAGGCTTTAGCGACATTAAAAAGTAATCTGGATACAAGTCAGTTTCTTCCTATTCAAAAAGCTGCAGCTGCAGCACTGAAAAGTGACTTTGCTGCGGTAAAGAAAAATAATAGTATCTATTTAGAGCGTATGGAGAAAATGCACGCAGCTTTAAACGAAATTGGCATTTTTACTGAAAGGCCAAGAGGAACTATTTTTCTATGGGCAAAAGTTCCTTCTGAATATAGTTCCAGAAGCTTTGCTGCAAAACTTTTAGATGAGGCCGGTATTATCGTTACACCGGGCACAGCGTTTGGCCCTTCCGGAGAGGGCTTTATCCGGATCTCCTTAACCGTAAACAAAGACCGGTTAGATGAAGTCATACACCGATTAAAGCAGCTTGATTTATAGAGAAGTGTGAAGAATCATTAACTAAAGCAGGGGAAGAAACGCTAAAAAATGAATACTTAAAAGTTATTGAAACGGATTAAGAAATAGATTTAATAAATTTTAGGAGGTAGGTTACATGCCTGATGTATCTTTGAAAACGAATAAACTTGCAAACTTTATTAATGGAGAATGGATGGAAGTAGAATCTTCTAAAGCAGTAATTAACCCGGCAACAGGAGAAGAGCTAGTTCAAGTACCTTTATCCAGCGCAAAGTCTGTTGATGATGCCGCAGCAGCAGCAAAAAAAGCACAAAAAGAATGGAGGCTGGTGCCTGCACCACAACGTGCTGAAGTACTTTATCAAGTTGGTTATCTAATGAAAGAACGTAAAGAACGTCTCTCCCAATTATTGACAATGGAAAACGGCAAGGTTATTGAAGAAGCACGTGGAGAAGTACAAGAAGGAATCGATATGGCCTTTTATATGGCTGGAGAAGGGCGTAGACTATTCGGGCAAACCACGCCAGCAGAACTGCAGAATAAATTTGCAATGAGTCAGCGCACTCCGGTTGGTGTTGTTGGAATAATTACACCGTGGAACTTTCCGATCGCCATCGCTACCTGGAAGTCATTTCCTGCTATCGTAGCCGGGAATGCTGTCATCTGGAAACCTGCAACCGAAACACCGATTATGGCATTCGAACTAGCAAAAATATTTGAAGAAGCCGGTTTGCCTGAGGGAGTATTAAATGTCGTGTTTGGTGCGGGTTCTGAAATTGGCGATGCAATGGTTCACCATGATGACATCAGAGTTATCTCTTTTACAGGGTCCAATGATACCGGAAGACATATAGCCAGTGAAGGTGGAAAGCAGTTGAAAAAAGTCTCCTTGGAAATGGGCGGGAAAAACGCCGTTATCGTAATGGATGACGCAGATGTGGATTTGGCAGTGGAAGGCATTATTTGGAGTGCATTTGGAACAAGTGGACAACGCTGTACGGCATGCAGCCGCGTTATTGTACATGAAGCTGTCAAAGAAACATTGGAAGAGCGCCTGCTTGCGGAAATGGAAAAATTAACGATAGGTAATGGCCTGAACGAATCAATTAAAGTTGGTCCTATTATTAATAAAGCAGGTCTGGAAAAAATCAAAAACTATACCGAAATCGGAAAAAATGAAGGCGCCAAATTATTGGCTGGCGGTTATGAACTGACGGAGGGCGACAATGCAAATGGAAATTATTTCGCGCCTACCCTGTTTACTGACGCAACAGCTGATATGCGAATCGCTCAGGAAGAAATTTTTGGACCAGTTGTTTCATTGATTCCGGTGAAAAGCTTTGAAGAGGCGATCGAAGTAAATAATGGTGTAACTTATGGGCTATCGAGTTCCATCTTCACCAATGACGTGAATCGTGTTTTCAAAGCACAACGTGATCTGGATACAGGAATCGTTTATGTAAATGCTGGCACTACCGGTGCAGAAATTCACCTCCCATTTGGAGGAACAAAAGGCACAGGCAACGGGCATAGAGATTCGGGCGTTCAGGCTCTTGACGTATTTACTGAGTGGCGTGCCATTTATGTTGACTATAGCGGTAAACTGCAGCGTGCGCAAATTGACGTAGATTAATAGAGCAAATGCAAAGTTTTCAATATAAAAATGCTGACTCTTTTAACTTTAGAGTCAGCATTTTTATATTTTAACTCAACTTTCGCACCTTAAAAAGAAACTTTATTTCCATAGAAACAGGAGTTGGTCGTTCCTTCGATAACTCCCTTGACAAAGAATAGAAGGTGTAGTGTAAGGCACCGCTGCGGCGGACCGTTTTGCTTTCCTAGGGGCACGCTCTTCAGCTAACTTTTGCCAAGAAGAGCGCTTGGCAAAAGTGGATCTTCAGATGGTGCTGATCCCACAGGAGTCAAAACGGTCCGCCTCCGCTAGTTAGATGTTCTATACGTGGAATAGCTGAACAAATAAAAGGTATTTCAGACAGAAGAGATTTTTTGTGGTGCATGGTAAAATGTTCCGCTAAGATTTCTTTCTGTGAATGAAAGCTATTTCTGATATTAATTATCCATGCTTTTATGATTCGAACTGCTAAGCCACCCCTTTGTAATAACGGAATGATCGTGTCATCAAGCGGTAGAGATACTATTTCGTCCACCCCAACAGGATGTTATTTCTTATATTCGCTGTAGAATCCTAATTAAGCGGAGTCCAACCACGCAGAATCCTATGGGAACAGGGCGAGCTGAAGATCCACTTGAAAAGCGGGTTTCTTTTCAAGTTAGCTGAAGCCGTCCCCATGGAAAGCGGAGTGGTTGGACGGAGCGGAAGCTATGCACTATCATTCGTTCAAAAAAAGCTGATTTAACTAAAAAGCAAGCACAATAAAGAAGAACTTGATAACCCTGAAACAACAAGATATATATGCATATTCTTAGGTGCGATAGTTGAGTTTTAAGAAATAATTAAAAAGAAAGTCAGTGGACACGGCTTTGTAAAATATAATCAAACGAAACTTCACTCAGTGAGCGTTTTACGAACGGTTCTCCGTGATAAAAATACAATCCATTTGTTTATAATCTTAATTAATTAAACCGTATACCCCAACTCATCCCATATCCGTTTCGCAGTATCCTCAAGTTTATCTAAAATCACCTTTCCTTTTTCTTCAGAATAATCCAACACCGGTATGCTCACCCCCAGGGCTGCTACCATTTCCTTTTGATGATTATAGATTGGATAGGAAAATCCAACAGTGTCTTTAAAATGCTCAGAATGACTAATAGAATAACCTTTTTCTCTTATTTTTTGGATTTCTTCCTTCAACCTTTCCTTGTTATCCAGTGTATTATCTGTTAATTTAGTTAATTCAACCTCGTCAAGATATGCTTCAATCTTCTCATCTGTCATACTGGACAGTAACAGTTTTGGTGCCGATCCCGCATATAAGGGAGATCTTCTGCCAACCTTCACAACAAGGCGAACCGGCTTAGAGCTGTCAATCGTTTCCGCATATACTGCCTCGTTTCCTTCCAAAACAGTTATATGAACCAATTCGTCAACTTCTTCATTTAATTTCTTCATGTGCGGCAGGGCTACTTTATTGTATTTAAGCTGCTCACTTACGTGTTTACCAAAGGTTAGTAATTTCAGACCCATCCGATATGTAACTTCATGACTGGATTTTCTCTCTTTTACTAACAGTCCTGCTTCTTCCAAAGAAGAAGCAAGACGAAATACGGTTGTTTTAGGCATATTTGCTGTTTCGGCTAATTCATTAATTGTCATTTCCGGATTTACAGTAAAGCAGTCCAATATTTTAATTGCTTTTACTAAACTTTTACTCAATGCTGATCTCTCCAGTCATGGTCAAAATTATGATTTACTAAGTTATTATATTTATAAGGAAGAAATTCGTATTTCTTACCCGCAATTTTTCTTTTTACCATCCAAAATACTTGTGTTGAATAAGCAAGCCTATTTCGCTCTTTGACAAATAAACGTATCTTTGCTCAACACCCTGTATCCTCTTTTCCATTTACATAGTGGATTCTTTTCATTAAGAAAGCTGATCTATGTTCGCGATTGTCGGTACTTTTTCTCCTTTTATCACTTTTAACAGATTGGTTGCCACCGTCACGCTCATCTGTTGTGCCGCTTCCTGACTGATTCCGCCCACGTGGGGCGTTTTAGTAATTTTCTCCTCCATAAGAAATGGGTGATCTGCTGGTGCCGGTTCTTTCCGGAAGACATCTGTTCCAGCAGCATAGAATTGATTATTTTCCAATGCTGTTACCAGGTCTTCTTCGTTGATGACGCCCCCGCGGGCAGTATTGATTAGTACAGCATCTTTCTTCATTATATCAAAATAAGTTTTATCAATAATCCCGTCTGTATTTTCATTTAATGGAATGTGAAGACTGATTACATCACATTTTCGGAAAACTTCCTCCATATTCATTGTAAGTTCTACACCGATTGAATCCGCTATTTCTTTCCTATCTTCCGGAATTCTTCGTACATAGGCGAGTACTTCCATCTGAAAACCATTTTTCATTATTTTCGCTACTTCTTGAGAAATAGAGCCAAACCCAATAAGACCTAATTTTTTCCTGTTTAGTTCTTTTGTATATTTTCCGTCACGATAGGCGTAATTTCCTTTTTCCATTTCCTTGTTAAACTGGACAATATTTTTCATAACAGCAAGAATCAAACTGACCGCATGTTCCGCTGTAGAAATCGTATTTACTTTTGGAGCATGAAGGATAGGGATACCTTTCTTTGTTGCATATGCTACATCGATATTATCCAGTCCGACCCCCGCTCCGGAAATCGCCTTCACCCCCTCACAGGCATCGAGTATATCCTGGGTGATTCTGGCTGGTGCACGCAGGGTAATTCCATCCACTTTGTTGCTTTTCAAAAAATCAATAATTTCTTGTTCATTAAATGTTTCCAATTTAGTTATTTTTGCATTTCTTTTCAGAACTTTTTCCCCATCCTCATGATACATAGAAAGAATTTGTAGTATGTGTATCGATTCCAAGCGAACCGCACCTCCGTATCTTTATCCGTTTAAATAGTGTTTCCATTATTTTCAGTTATCCTTATCCGGGTGACGTTTATAACTCCAGCCCCGGCCAGTACCTCTATTTTATAATGAAGCACCGCAGTTGTACTGAAACTGGCAAACACTTTAATTGTCAAGGTATTCAATAATAGTCGAAATACCTTGACCACCACCAATACAAAGAGTGACTAAACCAAATTTCTCCCCTCTGTGCTCCATTTCGTGCAGCAATTTTGTCATGAGAACGGCTCCTGTAGCACCAATTGGATGCCCTAAAGCAATGGCTCCCCCGTTCACGTTAACTTTATCGATATCCATTTTTGCTTCTCTAATCACAGCCAGAGACTGTGCAGCGAATGCTTCGTTTAATTCGATGAGGCCAAGGTCAGCTATCGAAAGGTTTGCTTGTTTTAACGCTTTATAGGTTGATTCTACCGGCCCAATTCCCATAATTTCAGGAGATACTCCGCTTGTAGCCTGTGCAACAATTCTTGCTTTTGGCTTTAAGTCATATTCAACCATTTTCTCTTTATTCATCATGAGTACTACAGACGCAGCATCGTTTCTTCCACTTGAATTACCCGGTGTTACTGTGCCATTTTCTTTAAATACGGCAGGTAACGTAGCAAGCTTTTCCGGAGAAGTAAGGAACGGATGCTCATCTGTATGAAAGGTAAACGTTTTTTTGCGTTCTTTTACTTCATATGGAACGATTTCTTTTTCAAACCGTCCAGATTTAATCGCATCATCTGCTAACATTTGACTCCGCTGGGCAAATTCATCTTGTTCTTCACGGGATATATTATATTTTTCTGCTAAATTTTCAGCGGTTAACCCCATCGTTAGATTTCCGTATTTCTCCATTGGCTGTGAGCATGGCTGGCTTTCAGTGTTTGGATCCAGCAAGACCCCATTTCCTGCCCGATAGCCGAATCGGGCATTTCGTAAATAGTATGGAGCTGTACTCATACTCTCTGCTCCACCTGCAATAACTACGTCTGACAAACCAAGTTTGATCTGCATGTCTGCATTATTAATTGCCTGCAGTCCGGACCCGCACTGACGGTGTACTGTATATCCACTAACATCTGTTGGCAAATCCGCACGCAAGGCAGCTAGACGTGCCAGGTTAGAGGTGTCAGCACTCTGTTTTGCCTGACCAAGAATTACTTCATCTGCTTTAATACCTGATCCATGTCGCTCAATCAATTCACGAATCACTTTTTCAGCCAGATAATCCACTGTGACATCCTTCAATGTCCCGCCCATTTTTCCAACGGCTGTTCTTACCGATCCAATAATATATGATTCATTCAAACTATATCACTCCTATTTTTTCATTTCGCGCTTTAATTCGTTTGCAATAATATTTTTCTGAATTTCAGATGTTCCTTCATAGATTTTTGTAATACGTGCATCACGAAAATAGCGTTCAATCGGATAATCCCTCATATAGCCAATACCGCCGTGAATTTGCACAGCAAGATCTGCAACTTTGTTGTATACTTCCGATCCGTATAATTTGGCAATAGCTGCATCTTTGACTACCCGCTGTTTCTGATCGGTCATCCATGCCACTTTATAGGTTAACGCTTCCAGTGCTGCGATTTCTTTGCTGATTTCAGCCAGCATATGCTGAATCGCCTGCATTTCAATAATTGGCTGTCCAAATTGCTCGCGCTCCTGAGCATAATCCAGACAATGCTCTAATAAACGTTTACTGGATCCAAGATTTCGGGCTGCCAAACCTGCCCGGCCATTAGCAAGAATTTTCAAGGCATTCACATAGCCGCGTCCTTCTTCACCCAGCACGTTTTCTGCAGGCACTTCCATATCTTCAAAGAAAAGTTCTGCTGAATGAGAACCGCGCAGACCCATTTTTTCTTCCACATTCCCAAGGATGAAACCAGGAAAATCTTTTTCAACGATGAAAGATGTAATCCCTTTGGCTCCTTTGGAAGGATCGGTTACTGCCATTACTGTGAAAACATGCCCATCTACCGCGTTGGTAATATAATGTTTGGAACCATTAATGATGTATTTATCGCCTTTTTTCTTAGCCGTTGTCTTCATATTTGCAGCATTTGAACCGGCGCTCGGCTCAGTAAGCGCAAAGGAGCCAATCCATTCCCCTGTGGCTAATTTAGGAAGATATTTTTTCTTTTGCTGTTCATTTCCAAGTTCCACAATACCAACAGAACCAATTCCGGTATGCGCACCAATCAATGTGGTATAGCCATTATGTGTTTTTCCAAGTTCTTCGTAAATCGCACATTTTCCCACCATATCCAGACCAAGTCCGCCGTATTCTTCCGGGATTCCTAAGCTGAACAGTCCCATTTCTTTAGATTGCTCCACAATTTTTTCCGGGATTTCGTTTTTCTCCTCAATTTCCATAGCAACCGGTTCTACTTCTTCCTTAACAAACTTTCTAACATTTTGTCTTAGAAATTCGATATCCTCTGAGAAGTTAAAATCCATTATGATATCCCCTTATCTGTTTTTAAATTCTGGCTGTCTTTTTTCAAGGAAAGCCAGTGTTCCTTCATGCTTATCTTCTGTGCCAAATGCTACAGCCTGGGAAAGTTTCTCCATCCACATGGCTGTATCTTGATCAATGTCATAGCCTTTATGCACAGCATGCTTGGCAAGCATTGCTGCCACAGGTCCTTTTTTCAATACTTTTTCAGCTACTTCCAATATTTTTTCTTGCAGTTCTTCCTCTTCCACAAAATAAGATGTGAGACCGATTCGTTCAGCTTCTTCCCCATCAATTATTTTTCCGGTTAATATCATGTCTAGTGCCCTGCCTTTTCCAACCATACGTGAAAGGCGCTGGGTACCTCCTGCTGCCGGAACAATCCCTAGACTTAATTCAGGCAGACCAAATTTTGCCTTTTTCGTTGCCAGTCGAATATCACAGGACATTGCAAGTTCGCACCCTCCACCCAAAGCAAAGCCGCGAACCGCTGCAATCGTTACTTTTGAACAATTTTCTATTTTGTTATATATCCCTTGCATACCTGGCACGAGTGCTTCGAGCGATTTTCTTTCATTTAGCTGACGGATATCCGCACCCGCTGCAAATGATTTTTCACCAGCCCCCTGAATAACAATCACTTTGACATCTTTATTCGCTTCTGCATCCGTGATCGCCTTTTCGATTTCATTCAGCATATTGGCATCGAGTGCATTTCGAGCTTCCGGACGGTTAAGCGTCAGCCAAAAAATTCCCTGACCAATTTCTGTTTTCACACTTTTATTATGATTACTCATTTTTACCTCCTAGTTATACTCATAAAAGCCACTGCCAGTTTTTTTACCTAAGCGGCCTGCTTTTACATATTTAATCAAGAGCGGACATGGACGATATTTTTCTCCCAGTGTTTTATATAAGTACTCCATATTTCTTAATCGCGTATCGAGCCCCACAAGATCAGCAAGTTCTAATGGGCCCATGGGATGGTTTAGCCCAAGCTTCATAGCATTATCAATATCTTTTGCCGATGCAACTCCTTCCATCAATAGATTCATAGCTTCGTTTCCAATTAGACAATTCATACGTGAAGTAACAAACCCTGGGAATTCATTCACTTCCACTGTTGTTTTATTCATTTTTTCAGCTGTGTCGTGGATGAATTTCACTGTTTCATCAGAAGTCTCCAGTCCACGGATCACTTCAATCAGCTTCATTTTATGCACAGGATTGAAGAAATGCATGGCTACCACCTTATCCGGTCTGGATGTCTGCGTGCCAATTTCCGTCGGGCTCATGGTAGATGTATTTGTTGCCAGCACGGTTTCCGGTGGACAAATTTCATCCAACTGTTTGAATATATCAATCTTCAAATCCATTTTTTCCAATACTGCTTCGATGACAAGACCAGAACCTTCTACCGCCTTTTTCAATTCTGCTTCATATACTAGATTATGTTTTGCACTTTGATAGACTTCCTTTTTTAAAAAGCCTTTTTCAAAACTGCCATCAAGTAATGTATTAATATCATCTTTTGCCTTGGTTAAAATATCTTCATTTAAATCATTGACATACACTTCATATCCGCTAATAGCAAAAGCGTATGCAATCCCCTTGCCCATAACACCGGATCCTACTATGGTTACTCTATTCATGTACTCACCTTCTCTTCATTCATGATAGGTTGCTTTGACAACGACACAGAACAAAAATTTCTTCCTACTTTATCGCTGTATTTTTATAAGTAAAATCTGCGCCTGTTATTTCTTTTAATTCATCAATACTTAAGCCTGACAATTGTTCCACAAGGTAAGGACCATTCTCTGTAAATTTAAAAACGGCGTGCTCTGTGACAAGCATATCTGCTCTTCCGTTACCACTGCTTGGGAATGTCAATTTGCTAACAAATTTCGGTTTTCCATCTTTTGCTGTGTGACTGGAAGCTATAATAATTTTTTTTGCACCAGCAACCAAATCCATTGCTCCGCCCACCCCTAAAATATCCTTGCCCGGTATAGCCCAATTCGCAATCTCTCCATATTGATCTATTTGAAGCGCTCCCATTACAGCGATATCTATATGGCCGCCACGAATCATTACAAATGAATCTGAGCTATCAAATAATGCTGCGCCTTCAGCCATTGTAATTGGTTTCTTGCTTGCGCTTATTAAATCCATGTTAATGTTCTCTTCATCCGGGGTCGGCCCCATCCCCAACAGTCCGTTCTCCGAATGTAAATCTACTTTTTTATCACCCAGATAATCCGGAATCAACGTTGGGATACCAACCCCAAGATTAATCGAGGCACCATCCGGCAATTCCTTTGCGATTCGCTTTGCAATGTTAATTCGATCTAGTTGGGACAACATATTTCCCTCCTATCTTTTCGTATTCATTCATCACAAGATAATCAACATACACATGTGGTGTCGTAATTTCGAGAGGATCGAGTTCGCCGATATCAACAATTTCATCCACTTCAGCAATCACAATTTTTCCTGCTGTAGCCATGACTGGATTAAAGTTTCTGCCGGTGTGGTCATAGATTAAATTTCCTTTTGTATCCGCTTTCAAAGCTTTGATTAAAGATACGTCCCCTTTTATTGCCCTTTCCAGGATGTAGGTTTCCCCATCAAAAATCTTTTCCTCTTTTCCCTCAGCAATTTGTGTTCCAGCAGCAGTTTTCGTATAAAACCCGGCAATCCCCGCACCGCCACATCGAATTCTTTCTGCCAGCGTTCCCTGTGGAACTAATTCAATCTCCAGGTTTCCCCTGGACCACTCATTAACCGCATCTCGATTAGATGTAAAATAAGAGCCCATTGCTTTTTTCAGACAGCCTGTGTGCAATAAGATTCCCAGTCCTTTATCTTTCTCCCCAAGGTTATTACTGACAACTGTTAAATCTCTTTTTCCCAGATTAGCCAATTCGTCAATCAGGGTGAATGGCGTTCCCGATAGGCCAAACCCGCCAACAAGTAAAGTATCTCCGTCATTTATAAGTGCAGATAATTCTGTCTTTCCAATCACCTTACTCATTCATTTCCCTCCTCCTTTTTAGATTTACAAATGCACTCTGTGATACTTTGAAGCTATGAGCCTTGTGGTAAAAATCTTCTTGTTTGTAAAATAAAAATAATCATTATGTCATTCCATTTTACGGAATAGTCATTCTATTTTTGTTATTTAATATTGTATTTAAGAGCTTATGAAAAGTCAATAATTTTTTAAATATTTATTTTTTTCAATCGAAATAATATAATTGATCCAAGAATCTAGATTGAAAAAGGAGATGTTTAAGATAGGAATATGAAATGAAAAAGTTATACAGCCGAATTTAAAGCACAGGTTGAAAACTTGTGTGCAGAATCCGGAAATTTAACCACGCAATTATTGTGGCTCAAGCATCTATAATAACTAAAAAACACATGGAATTGGTGGAATAGAATAATGCAGACCTATCTATCTCGGAACAGGCTAATTTGCTCGGAATCAATTGTTCCAGCCTTTACTATAAGTCTATGTTGTCAACCGAAAAATTTGCCGTGAAACACCGAATTGATTAGATTTATACCCAATGTTCATTCTGCGATTCACACAGAATCACCAAACTATTAAACCAAGAAGGAGTGAACACTAATGTCCCTCTTCTTCTCCGATTCTTGTAAATAATAAACTAAATGTTCCGTATAATTAATAAATGTGAAATCATTCTAAAGCAGAATATTTGGTAAACTATAATGATTTTTTTATGCAACGCTAGTATATCGACATACATATCATACTATTCTTCTTTTTCAAAAATGATTTCAAATTCATATTCAGCAAGTTTTGTAACCGCCGTCAAATGATTTTGGGCATATTACACAAGTCTAATAAATAGCACTAAATCATACCTTAACATTAGATTTCACATGAATTATGGGCTTTTTTCTTCGTTAAGCAAAAAATCACTACTATTTTTTGTGCAATTCAACTGTAGACTTCATCATATATCTGAATTAAGATAAAACAAATATTTAGACAGGGTATACGATATACATGCAGTTATAACTAAAAAAGTCACAGATCCTATTGTTGCGACATATTAACTTTCCGTAAAAAAATAAATTTCAGATGCTAGAAAGAATACAGGTGATGAAAGTAGGCGATACCAGTTGTTAAAACTAGAACAATAAAACGAAACTTCATTCAGTGGGAGTTTTTCGACGCACAACTCTTTACGATGGGGCGAGTAATCGCAGCCCCAGTCCCAAATGTTTCCGGTGGGACGAGTAACCGCAGTCCCAGGACGTCGCGAACTTAGTCTGCTTCCTTCATTCTCCCACTGAATTAGCCTTAGTGATTCAGGGAGGTAGCGCACGTTATCTCCCGCCTAAATTAATTTATTTTCGCTCTTTATTTTGTGGCGGGAGTTTTACGGGCGGTTCTCCGTGATAAATTGTCTTAAGCAGTTATCCCTTTAAATATAGAGTACTGACGTTGAGAAATGGTTTATTATAGATCCTTTTAAAAATGGGTTCCCAAAAAAAGTGATCCAGCAGAAGGTATTTTCGCGCAAAGGAACATCAATTATTTATAGTATTGGTTAACAGATTCCCATTTTTTAACAGGTAGGAATCATCAGCAGCAGGCAGGTATTTACAATCATAATACAGAGGATCAGAATGCAATTTTTGCTTACTTCTAAAATGAATGGATATTTTTTTATGGCAGTTTAGTTTGGCGGCAATGGAATGCAGCTGACAGTTAGAAAGGGAATATCTGAACTGATACGTATAAAGTGTTACGAAACGGTAATTTTGAGTCCTCTCCGTTTTAACGTTTTGCTGAAAGAAAACTGATTATCAAAGGAGCTATTATGTCAACATATATTTCTAGATTTAAATAATTTCTATAAAAGGAGGATCATTGATGAGGAATACAAAAGAGAATATAGAATATGGGTTTATTGATAATTCCACTAATTCTTCCATCATTACTCAAAAAAAAGGACAATATATCTCGGGATATTCAGTTGGCATCTTATACATTGATAATTGCTGGTATCCAGTAATACCTGGAAATGTTGCAAATTTAAGTACTTATGATTTTCCAGTCAGACTAAAAAAAGTGAAAAATTCGCAAACCATGAAGATTCTTAATGGAGATCCTGAAATGCTTGATAATGTTATTAAAGCAGCTAAGGAGCTGGAAGAAGAAGGGGCTCGTGCCATCTCCTCAGCATGTGGATTTTTTGGAAATTATCAAAAAGAGGTAGCCGACTCGGTAAATATACCAGTTTACCTATCAAGTATTACACAAATACCTATGATTTTTACAGGCTTAAAATCAAATAACAAGATAGGTATTTTGACAGCTTATGAAAAAGGTATGACCTCTAAGCTATTTAAAAATTGTGGTGTCAACGATTCTGATAGATGTGTTATACATGATATGAGTGAATATCCAGAGTTCTCAGTGATTATTAAGAACAAAGGGAGCTTTGATAATGAGAAAGTAAAACAAGAAGTTATCGATGCGGCGACGATGATGATAAATAACAATCCAGATATAGGAGCAATTTTACTAGAATGTAGTGATTTGCCGCCTTATGCTTCGGATATACAAAGAAATGTTGGGCTACCAGTATATGATTTTATTAGCTTGATTAATTGGGTACATCTTGCCACATCTCAAAAACCCTATCATGGTTTTGTATAGTTTGACATAAAAAGAAACTTCATTCAGTGGGAGTTTTCGCCCTTCTCCCACTGAATTAGCCTAAGTGATTCAGGGAGTTAGCGCCCGTTATCTCCCGCCTGAATAAATTTATTTTCGCTCTTTATTTTGAGGCGGGAGTTTTACGGGCGATTCTCCGTGATAAAAGTTGAATGGGATGAAATTTATTTATATAAATAGATTTTTGATATGATATATTGTTCAACATTTATCAAACAATTATAGGTTAAGAAAATTTTGATAGCGGTTATATCAAAAGGAGATGGTTAATTCTATTGATGTGAGATGCATTTAGTACATGGATTTTGCAAAAAGGTATCATGTAATCTTATGAAATAATTGTTGGATAAGATTAGAATTATTTGATTATACGATTTTCTTGTTTATATTAATTTTAAGATGGAGGTTTTGTAAATGATTGGTAACGAAATATCAGAAAAGAAATTCAGTCATATTCTTGCACCTTTAAAGATTGGACCGGAAATTATAAGAAATAGAATTTTGGTATCAGCCCATCAACCAGTTCTTGCAGAAAACGGGTTACCTACAGATGAGTATATTCAATATCATCAAAACATAGCCTCTGGAGGAGCAGGATTACAAATCACAGGTGCACAGTCAGTACACCCAACCGGAATGAATGAATATAATTGTCTAGTCAATCATGATAAATCAATAATCCCAGGATATCAAAAGTTGGCAAATGCAGTACATGAAAAAGGGGGAAAGATTTTAGCACAATTGACACACTTTGGAGCTACTGGATGGACTGGAGTATTAGATGAACCAGCATGGGCTCCATCGCCTGTAGCTTCAGAAATAATGAGGGTGACCCCTCATGAGATGACATTCTCAGAAATTCAAGAAGTAGTTGAATCCTTTGGGGAAGCAGCTAAAAGAGCAAAAGATGGTGGGCTTGATGGAGTTGAAATAACTGGGGCTCATGGTATGCTAATCTCCTCTTTTCTCTCAGGCTTTGCAAATCATAGAAAAGATGAGTATGGTGGAAATCTAGAAAATCGTATGCGATTTCTACTTGAGGTAATTGATTCCGTCTATAATCATGTTGGCGATACCTTTATTATTGGTATTCGTTTTTCTGCCGATGAAAAAGTTGAGGGTGGTATAAATATTTTAGAAGCTAAAGAAATAGCTAAGAGATTAGAATCAACAAATAAAGTTGACTATCTCAATGTTATTTCAGGAACAAATTTAGATTACTTTCAAAGATGGGAACATTGGCCTGCGACGCCAGCTCCTCATGGCCTTTTCGCAAATTTGGCCAGAGAAATCAAAAATGTAGTAAATATACCAGTTTTTGCAGTAGGTCGTGTAACAGACCCATCGTTAGCTGAAAAAATTATTGCAGAAGGATATGCAGATATGGTCGCTATGACTAGAGGTCATATAGCTGATCCCGAGATTGTAAAAAAAATTCAAGAAAACAGAACTGAAGATATCAGGCCTTGCGTTGGAGCTAATTACTGTATTAAACAAATTCTTCAAAGCAAACCTGTTCGATGCCTTTATAACCCTGAAGCGGGTCGTTCTAAAAAGCTGGGACCAATTTCACCTGTTAAAAACAAGAAAAAGGTAATAATTGTAGGAGGAGGTCCTGCAGGTTTGGAAGCTGCAAGGGTCGCTGCAACACGTGGCCATAAAGTGGAGATCTATGAAAAAGATAAACAACTTGGAGGACAACTAAGACTTTGGGGAGACACTCCTACAATGAATGAACTGCAAAAATCTTTAAGATGGTTCGAAAGCCAAATAGACAAATTAGATATAAACTTAAACTTAAACACCGAAATCTCTAAAGAAGAGCTCCTGGACTTAGATGCTGACGAAATAATTTTAGCAACTGGTGCAAATCCCCTTAAAATAGGATCGGAACCTTGGCTACCATCGTTAGAAATATATGAAAGTCCTATAGTAAAATTAGTTACACCTCATCAAATACTAGACGGAAAAATTACTAACATTAACAAGGCAGTGATTTGGGATCAGGCAGGAGGAGAGGCAGGAAGCCAAACAGCAATCAGCGCAGCTGAATATCTGATTAACGAAAATATTAAAGTAGAAATTGTTTCACCTTTTTTTACTATTGCCGAAGATATCCACCCAACATTAAGAACACCATTATATAAACGATTGTTGTCATCGGGGGCAATATTAAAGCCTAACAGTGAGTTAAAGTCTATTAATAAGGATGAATTGGTGATCCAAAATATATATTCAAATGAAAAAGAGACTATTAAAAAAGTTGACGTACTTGTACCCTGGCTAGGAAATAAATCAGATGATAAACTTTATAAAGAGCTTGTTGAGGATGGATTTAACAATGTTCATATCTTAGGAGATGCCGTTGCACCCCGGACAGTTGAATCGGCTACAAATGAAGGAGCGAAATTAGCTCGGGAACTATAAAAAATAAATAACATTTTACATCTAGAGTTGGTTTATAATATAAAGAACTATATAGTTAAAAAACATAAATTTACAAAAAGAGACGACGCAATGAATGTCGTCTCTTTTTGTAGAAAACTCCTGGAAACATGGAAAATGTAAGCAGAGTTTTAAGTATCTTTATCAAACTAACCCCAAATGAGCTCAACCTCCTTCGCATTCATGAGAATCTTCTTTGGTAAACAATTCCCAAAAAGGATTACCTTTTTTAGAAGTAATTAAGAACTTTTTAAATAGGATTTATAAATTAAAAATAAATTGCCCCAATGTAAATCAACATTGGAGCAATACATTAAATACATAGTTTAATTGCTGAACATTATTTATTATAAAACATTCCCCACACGGACTCCTTCAGAAACTGCATCACTTAATCGTCTAGGTGAAACAGCATCTCCAATAAGTTGAACTTCCATTTTCGGCGCATTGGAACTAAGCTCCTCATACAGTTTATTATCACCCAATTCATAACCTACTAAGACAATAATCTCTTTTTCTTCCAAAGTCCGCTCATCTCCGGACCAAATGTCCTGCAGAAAAAAGCGGTCTCCCTCTTGACTAGAAAGGTATTGATTAGGTGAGAGCTTTATATTATTTTTAGCTAAAAGTCGGTACATTTCAGCTTTTTGCATTTCATCAAGATCTTCACAAACAGACCAAATAGGCGTGGCAAGTTCAACCTTGAGAGCTCCTTCTTTTGCTGCGAAATTTGCTATGCTTCCTCCTCTGTATTTACCCTCCCGATCATAGATTAATACTTTACTATCAGAACCTACATTGATTTTTCGATTTAAAAGATCTATATCTGTAACAAAACGTGCATCTTCCTCATTTACTTCTTGTGGAAGTATGGGTGTTGATCCAATAGCAAGGACAACGGCATCTGGATGGAATTCCAATATACTGTCTATAGTTCCTTTTGTGTTAGTGTGCACTTCAACATTTAACCTTTCCAGTTCCTTTTTAAGCCATTCAATATGTCTGCCATAGTGCGGACGTTCCTTAGCAATCGAAGCAGTTGACACCTTGCCTCCAAGACTTCCTTTACGTTCCAAAACAACTACATTGTGCCCGCGTATTGCAGCCACTCGTGCCGCTTCCATCCCCGACGGACCACCACCTACAACAACTACTTGACGTTTCTTTTTTGCAGGCTCGAAATCATCTAGCGAATCATCTGCTATAGCAGGATTGACTGTACAAATCATCGACATCCCACTGTAAACTCTGCCGATACAGCCCTCATTACAAGCTATACACGGTCTGATTTTAGATAGTTCTCCCTTTTGTGCAAGATTTGGCATATCTGGATCAGCTATGATAGCTCTTGTCATACCTACAAGATCACAGTCTTCAGCTACTAAAGCAGCTTCCGACTGATGTGGATCTAGATTACGCCCAGCAGCTATAATAGGTACCGAAAGTTGTTCTTTCATTCTTTTAGCTAAGTGGTTGAATACGCCACGTTTGAAAGTATCTCCAGGCACTACAGCAGCTTGAGCTCGGTATGTTGCACCTGTACCACCGCTAATATTGAATAGATCTATACAGTCTAATGAATCTAGCTTTTTAGCAATTTCAAGCATATCTGTTTCATCAAGACCTAAGTCTTTTGTATGGAGATCACCCGCCATTCTAAATCCAATGATAAAATTACTTGAAACAGCTTCTCTTACTGCTTTCACTACTTCAACAGTAAAGCGCATACGTCCTTCAAAACCCCCACCGTAACGATCAGTACGGTTATTGATTTTGGGACTCCAAAATTGTTCGATTAGATGTCCGCCAAAGGATGTGATTTCAATACCGTCCCATCCACACCTTTCTAACCGTACTGCTGAATCTGCAAAAGCTCTAACTATTGGTGGTATTTCTTCCGTTCGCATCACATGCGGTATCTCTCGATGAACTCCCTCTGGAACAGCAGATGGTGCATGCACTGGGCGTCCATCAACAACAGATGTACCTCGCCGTCCCATATGAGTAGCTTGGGACATAATTAATGCTCCTTGTGCATGTACTCGATCTGCAAGATCCTTTAAGTAGGGTTCGTTTTCAGGATTCCACAGGCTCACAGAACCATATGAAGCAGATGATTCCTTATATACGCTTGCAGACCCAAAAGTCATAATTAACCCAGCTCCACCTTTCGCTTTTCGTTCATGATAACGAACATGCTTCTCATTTAATACACCATCATCAAAACCTACAGCATGAGCAGTAGACACTATACGATTCTTCACCTCTCTACTTCCTATTTTTAGTGGGCTATACAAATTTTTAAAACTTGTTTTGCTACCAACATTTTTCTCTTTATACATTAAAACAACCTCCAAATCTTAAGTTTATAATTATTTAAAGAGTTTTTTTATTTAATATTTCACTGTCCTTTTCAGTCTTCACTCTACTAGACTCTTCAAGAGTGAGATGTAACGTTTCTGGGGCCATTAACAAAGAAACAATAAACCCGATAAAACAGGTTATACCCGCAATGATCATTGTAGGTCCTACACCTATACCACTCATTGAAATTGGAAGTAAGAACGTACCTACTGCTGCTCCAACTCTACTCATAGCTGTACCAAAACCTACTGCGGTTGCTCGAACTTCAGTTGGAAAAAGTTCATTAGGATAAACATATTGAAGTACACTTGATCCCCCATTGAATATAGCAAAAACAGCGAATAGTGAGACAATAATGATTAATGGTGCTGTAGGGTTTAATCCAAGAGCTACTAACACTATACCTGTTATCAGAAATGGCCAAATAAGAATGTGTCTTCTCCCTATTTTATTTATCATAAACACTGCAATTATAGTCCCGATCAGGAAAAAAATGCTGGTTACGACGGATCCAAGTGTTGCAGCATCTTCACTTACTCCAAACGCAAACAAAACTGTCGGAGCAAATGTCATTATGGCAAAAGTGGGAATAACTTGCATCATCCAAAACAAACTCATAAATATTGTTCGTTTTCCATACCCTTTCTTAAAAATCCCCCAAAATGATGTTTTAGGCGGGTCACTAGGGATGTCTCCAATATCAGCCTCTTCCCCAAAAGCTTTTCGTAAATTTTCACGCGCTTCTTCTATTCGTCCCTTACTAACCAGCCATTTAGGTGACTCAGGAGTACCTGCTCTAAGTAGAAGTACAATAACTGAAGGAACCGCACTACTTGCCAAAATCCACCGCCAACTATTTTCACCAAGACCCATTAGCAGGTACCCTACTATATAAGCAGTAACAGCACCCAACCACCAACCAAGAACTAAGAATGATAACATGAAACCACGATGTTTTCGTGGTGTAAACTCAGCCAAAAGGGAAGTCGCTATAGGATAATCGGCTCCAACTGCAACGCCAAGAATAAACCTTAAAATGAGAAGCTGCCATCCTTCTCCTACGAAAAACTGGAGGACAGATGCTACTACGAAAACAAGTAAGTCTATCACATACATAGTCTTACGACCTATTAGATCAGTGATATACCCAAAAACTAGGCCGCCAAAGAAAATGCCAACTAATGCTGAAGTCCCTATTAACCCCACCATTAAAGAAGAAAGACCTAGTTGAGGAATCATCATGACGAGAGCTATTCCAATAACACTTAGAATATAACCATCACAAAATGGACCACCAGCTGTATAAATGGTTATCTTCCAGTGAAATTTATTAAGAGGTAAATCCTCAATTGATACCTTTCTAGTACTCATATGAAAACCTCCTAGCATTTTATAAACCTTTCCCTTGCCTCGTTACTAAATTTATTATTAAATTGAATTTATAATTTGATGTAAATCATTGTTTCCATTTAAACTATTGTCAAATATTTAGAAAACGCTTACAAAAATATTAATAATTATATCTATAATTTTAGAACATTTTAAACACCCCATTTTAATTCATACTATTGTTGAAAATATTAAATATATACTACACACTAATTATTAATACACACAATGTTCATAATAGACAAAATTTTTATGAAAAAATTAGATATTTATTAAATATTCATAAAAATGAAGAGTATTGTAATATGAGAATTATTACTGGGTATGGGTTAGGAGTGAATTTGAAAATTAGTGCAAATTGCACAAGAATTCACTTAAATGAATGAATTTCGTAATTCGAAACTTTTAGCGGAGAAAACTTTAGAGTATCTTAACAATGTTATGTATCCTAATTTTTATAAATCATCCATAAAATTCTTTCAATTAATAAAGGAAAAGTATGATCATAATTAGAATGTCCACTTGTTAAATTAGCATTTGTAGGAAATGTTTTCTGACTTCCCTATCCTTGGTCAAACCTATGGGGGAAATAGTAAATGCCAGAAATATAAATTAAATTAACTAGAGAACGATGCTGTAAAGATGTGTCTTACCCCAGCAAAAAACAGTTTTCTCAGTAAACTTAACCCTATTAAATCTTGGTTTAATAGGGTTTTTTAGAGTGATCTTGATTATAGTTTATATTTGTCCGATCCCTGTACGTATAAGAATAAATTTGAAACAATAAAAAATAGCTCAACCCTATTTTTGACAAACTGCTTTTTCTCACACGAAGTTAGCACATGAATTAATTCACCCTACAAAGTGAGTGACCACCCTTCAACACTCTGTCAATTTCCTCTGCGATTAACATAGCTGTCCGGGATTGCGCCTCTATTGTTAATCCGGCAATATGCGGAGATAGACGGATAGATTTTACCAGCGCAAGCGGAGAATCTTTTTCTATTGGTTCCTTTTCAAGTACATCCAGATAGGCACCTGCTATTTGATTGGCTTCAACAGCGTTTACAAGGTCTTGTTCATGTATAATGCCCCCTCTTGCGGTATTAATCAGATAGGCATGTTGTTTCATTAAAGAGAAATTTTTCCGGTTAATCAGATGTTTTGTTGATTTCGTTAATGGTACATGCATAGAAATAAAATCGGATTCTTTTAAAAGGTCTTCCAACTTATTTACTTGACGGATCCCTGTTTCTTGTACTACATGATCGAACGGTGCCACAAACGGATCAAAGCCTATCACATTCATGCCAAATGCTTTTGCCCTTTTTGCGACACGATGAGCAATTTCGCCCATACCGACAAGACCAAGTGTACGGTTTCCTAGTTCATTTCCTGTGAAAAATTTACGATTCCAATTTCCTTGACGGACATCAGCATCTGCTTCAGACAATGAACGAGAAGCATCAAGCATCGCTGCCATCACATATTCGGCAACAGAGGTCGCATTTGCATTTCTGGCAGAGATGACTGGAATATTTCGCTCTTTCGCACCTTGTAAATCGATATTATCCAACCCAACACCAAGACGTCCAATAGCCTGTGTTTTTTTAGCGGTCTCAAGAAATTCCTTATCCACCTTTGTTTCATTACGTACGATAAGTGCATCATATTCAGGTAGTAAGATAAGCAATTCCTCTCTTTTCCTGCTTAGTTCCATATCATAATCCACGGAATATCCTCTCTTTTTAAGTTCTTCAATCCCATCTCCCCACATTAGTTCCGTTACCAATATTTTCATTTAACGTTCTCTCCTTTTTATCGCAGTATCAGAGACTCAACTGGTTCAACTAACATTAATACGCTTGACAAGTTCAATAAATCTTCTCATAGCCAACAGAACATTTACATCTATAAAAGTAACCAAATTATGTTATATACTTGAATAAAATTCTTGTGCAAAATAGCCAGCCATAAAACAAAACTTCACTCAGCGGGCGTTTTACGGAAGGTTCTCCGTGATAAATCCCCCCGCCAATTATAGTAAATTACCTTAATGTCCTCTTTTTCTACAACAGGAAAATAACGCTAGGTACACCATATTTATTTGTTTTATCTCATGCTCTTTCCAACAGTTTTTTCAGGACCCAGACTCTTCGTACTCACTTTCTCACCGCCTTGTTACACTTATTTATATTATAATTAACTCAACTTTCGCACCTTAAAAAGAAACTTCATTTCTATAGAAATAGGAGTTGGTCGTTCCTTCGATAACTCCCTTGACAAAGAATAGAAGGTGGAGTGTAAAATACCGCTGCGGCGGACCATTTTACTTTCCGACGTACAGGACGTACTAGGGCTGCGATTACTCGCCCCATCGAAAACATTTGTACGTCGGAAAGCGGAGTGGTTGGCCGGAGCGGAGCTATGCACTATCATTCGTTCAAAAAAAGCTGATTTAACTAAAAAGCAAGCACAATAAAGAAGAACTTGATAATCCTAAAACAGCAAGATATATATGCTTATTCTTAGGTGCGATAGTTGATTGAGTAATTAGTTATATAGTTATAACACTTAATCACTTGCAATGATATGTTTAAATTGCACAAAAATGAATGAATAATCACATGTTCAATTATTTTTTCACCTTGTGCTTTTATAAAAAATTATTTTTGGCTTTTATTATCAAGAGAATAAACATCCTATTCTATAATTAAAATGGATTGTACATAAGAGATATATTGGCGGATATCAAAATACTACATCCTATTCAGAAACCGAAATTATATTCTTTATAATATTTCCTGGTAAACTCACATGATCTAGCATTGCGGCCAAGAGACTTCGGATGGTCTCAATGAGAATTCGATTGGCTTAGTCTTTTGCCAATCGAAAATATCAATTCTTATGGAGAGTCTAACATTGAATAATGGCTTAATAGCTCCAACTAAAGATTCCCGAACGTAAAAAATCGGGGAGCTCCTTCTCCCCGATTTTTCCAGTAGCATTAATCCTTTGCATATTTAACAACTGCGTCATGCAGAAGAGAAACAATCTCTTTCCCAGCACGACTATTATAATATTTCGCAAATCGTTCATCTACTAAATACATTTGTACCAAGCCTTTATGCGCTTCTGCGGAATAATTTGGCCATGAATACATCAGCCATTTTTTATGAAGCTCATACACTTCTTTTGCTTCCGGTACTTCTAAATCCTTTGTCGTTGTTAATTGCTCCAGTTTCTTAAATAATTCATCTTCTATTCTTTGCATTTCCTGAAAATCTGCTTCACTGAGATCCATAAACTTTTTATTCGATTTTTCAATCGTTTCCTTACCATATTTTTCTCTGATTTCTTCCCCATACAGCCTTTCGTTTTCTTCCAAACGTTCTTTCTTAAATCCTTCAAATTTTTCTTCCGCTGTCATCTTAATCTCTCCCTTTGTATATTGAATTGTTTTTTTCACAGTAGCTAATAATTGATTTATTTTTTCTTTTTCAACTTCCAGTTTGCGTTGATGCTCTTTTAGTGCAGTGAGCGTATGAAACGTAGGGTCATCCAGTACCGATTGAATCTGCTCCAGCTTCATTCCTAAAGAACGATAGAGCAGAATTTGCTGCAGCCGATTTAATTCCTTCTCTTCATATAAGCGATATCCTGAATCGGAATGCTTCGCTGGCTTTAGTAAATCAATTTGATCATAATACCGGAGTGTGCGTGTACTGATACCAGACATGTCTGCTACTTGTTTGACAGTATATTTCATTCCAGTTTCCTCCTTTCAATGGTTACCTTGAAATAAAAATTTGAGCAAAACATATTATTGGATCAACATCCTTGTTTTTCTTTTAAGTCCATTCTAATATGCTCTGTCCATTTATTTATTGAGTTTATTGCATTCGTTTCTCCACTCTTAAATACATATTCAATTGTCATTGACCATTTTTCAGATATACGTTCTCTTTCCTTATTTGGAACAGGATTAGTTATTTTCTTTATCTGTGATGCAAGTTCCCGATTTTTCAAGAGAATATACTCTGTATCCCACTTTCCATCGTAAGCTTTTGTAAATAGGTTTATCAAAAGATGATAGCCATCCTTCGTATAGTTAGATGGATGTTGAATCATGTAACATGAAACGAGCCAAAAATGTAAAGCATATAACTCGTGGTCATTATGCTCCCAAATCAATGGAAACTGAAACATTTCATAGCATGAATGCCCTTCTGTTTGATTAGCTCCACATTCTATACATTTACCATCTTCCATCACTGTATTATTATCAACCATTGTTTCGTCCTCCATCATGTACACTTTTAGCCGCTTTATATCCTAATTGATATAATTCCATATCATATTTGAACTGCTCATTTATTTTCTTTCGCTCACCATTCTTTATTTCAAAGTCCTGTCAAAATGAAGTATATAGGTTTACGCTGCGTCAAGGTCAATCTTTTTTTTATTTTAATTGAAAAAACCCATCTTAAACTGCTTAAGATGGGTTCGTACTATAATTATTTTAAATGATGTCATTAAAAATTGGTCCGCCATTTAAATCAATAATCTTTAAACGGCTCGTATCTTTGATAAAAATCGTTTTGTATTTTTTCTGATTGGCATCATCACCAATAAATAAAATACGCTTATGCGGGTTATCCTCCACCACTTGCACAGAATCATTTTCTGATGGAATTTCATTTTGAATAACTTCCATTTCTTCCTGTGCATTTGCGCCTGTTCCCTCTTCCATAGCTACTGCTTCATTATCTGTTGTGATTTCTTCCGCTTCTCCTGTGTTAGCGTAGATGCCAGTAACTAATAATGCTCCTGCTGCTGTAGATAATAAAATTGTCTTCATTGGTAAAACCTCCTTGATTTCTTAACAATTACCAGTTTACTGGATAGATGTTTATAATGTCCTTAGAGAAAAATGAGAATTTGATGAGAAGGCTCAGCGTTTATTTTCAAGGGAATAGGGGAAAAAAGGTAATATGCTTCTTTTCTTTAGTAAATCTTTTATGTAAGAATCACCTCAATAAGACACAATTATTCTTTACGTACCAAAGCTATATAGACAATTCAAACTAAAAATATAATCGGAGGAACAACAATGAACAAAGTATACGATGCAGTCGGTATTGGAATTGGACCATTTAATTTAAGCCTTGCTGCTTTAACAAATGATTTGCAAGAAATAGATATCTTATTTTTGGAACAGGAAGCTTCCTTTGATTGGCATCCTGGAATGCTGATTGAGGGAATGGATCTGCAGACACCTTTTATTGCAGATCTTGTAACCTTAGCAGACCCCACCAACCGCTTTTCTTATTTAAATTATCTCCACGAGCATAACCGGATGTATCAATTTTTCTTTTTTAACCGTTTTACCATTCCAAGAGAAGAATACAATACGTATTGTAAATGGGTTTCTTCCAGGCTTGACAACTGCCAATTCGGACAATGTGTAACAGATGTAGAGATGGTACCTGGGAAATCTTATTACGCGGTTACTGCCCAGTCTACAAATGGTAATAGCGAAGAAATCTTTTACGCAAAACATATTATTTTAGGAACGGGAAGCATCCCGAATATTCCTGAAGCACTGCAAGGGTTCCCAGAAGAGGATATTACACATACCAGCCGCTATACGTATCTAGCGGATACTTTAAAACAAGGAAATTCCATTACAGTCGTTGGTTCTGGTCAAAGCGCTTCAGAAGTATTCTATGATTTATTAAAAGACCAAAAACACAACGGTTATGATTTAACCTGGTTTACCCGTTCCAGCGGAATTTTTCAAAAGGAAGATACTGGCCTGGGAAAGGAAGTATTCTCCCCGGAATATGTTGATTACTTTCATAAACTGGCATTGGAGGATAGGATGGAATCGCTTGAAAACTTAAGTACTATCCGTAATGGCGTAGATCCAAATCTTCTGGAAAAGATTTATGAGCTGCTTTATAACCGCTCTATCGAATCACCGTTACAGCAAATCACCATCCAAACGAATACCGCAGTAAATGCGATTAAGCCCAATGCAAATCCCAAAAAATCTGCCTACACTCTGGATTGTGAACAGTGGCAGAAAGGAGAAAACTTTACTTACCCTGCTGATAAGGTAATTCTGGCAACAGGATATAAGCCGCATCTTCCGGACTGGCTGGATAAATTCTATAAGGAGATAGAATGGGAGGATGAAAAAAAATTTCGAGTAACATCAGATTATCGGCTTGTTTTTAAAGATGACCGTGAAAATCAATTGTATACGTTAACCAATATTGAGCATTCTCATGGTTCCAGTGCAACAAACTTAGGATTATCCGTATTACGCAACCAAAAAATCATTAATTCCATTGCAGGCAAAGAAATTTACTCAACACCGAAGCAAGCAGTCTTTCAACAATTTGAAATGAAAAAATCATAAATCTAGAAAAAGATGCTAAGCATGTTTGATCAGCGTTTGGCATCTTTTGCTATATCAAGTCTATTTCCAGCCTTACCATATCAACAACCTGCATGCCATTTTCGAAAATCGGCTCTTCATAATGACGTAAAAAGAAATCCCGGTCAATGGAAGTCATTCGAAAACCGCATTTTTGATAAAGTGCTAATTGGCTGACCCCGGAATTGCCGGTACCAATTTCTATCGTACGGTATCCTTGTTGTCTTGCTTCCTGGATCGCATGCAATACTAACTGCTTTCCCAGGCCTTGTCCATGATACACTTCATCGACAGCAACATTCACTAGTTCAACTGTATCTGGTCTTGTCGGTAGAAGAACATACACCCCTACCACCTTCTCTTCTGTCTCCAATACATAGCAAGTCCCCCTGGTAGTATAGTCCCGGACCAACCTTTCTGACGGATCGGCAAGTAATAACAGGTTCATCGGTAAAGCTTCTTCTGTATGTAGTTTACGAATCATTTTTTCACTTCCTTTTTTATAAAATAGTCTTGTTTCTTTCTAGTGATTCTTCTATGATTAGAAATTATACATTGCAATTTAAGTATACCAACTTATCAGATTCAAAGGAGATTGAAATGGATGTCACCACTGTCGTATTAACCGTCATTATGATGGGAATTATTTTATTTATTGGAGCCTTGGTAGCTCTGAAAAACACGATTACATATGAAGCAAAACAGTTATTTATGAGCGTGATTATTAACGTCGCTGTTCCATTTATTATTTTAAATGGCGTCTTCAATACTAATTTAACAGATGATGTATTGCATCAGGTTATTCTGATGTTTATTTTCAGTGTCAGCTTTAATGTTTTAGCTGTCGGTATTTGTTTTTTATTTGGAAAAATCATCGGTTTTTCCGTGAAAAAATCAAAACAGCTCGCTTTACTTGCTGCTATTGGAAATTCTGGTTTTATTGGAATTCCATTATGTGCTGCTATTTTTGGACCGATTGGCGGCTTGCTCGCTGCTATTTTTGATGCGGGGCTGGATGTAGTTGTTTTCTCCTTAGGGATCTATTTATTGCAGAGTGATGATCGCTTTGAATGGAGACAATTAAAAGCACTTGTAAATATGCCGTTAATTGCTATCAGTTTTGGACTTATTTTTGCTTTCAGCGGCTGGGAAGCTCCTGTTTTAATGAAGGATTTGGCCAGTATGCTTTCTGCACTAGCTGCTCCAATGGCAATGCTCTATGTCGGTTTTAGTCTGCCAGATCTCTTCCGCAGCAAACAGCCGTTATTTTTCCGTGAATTATGGATGCCTTTAGTGTGGAAACTGCTTATTCTGCCAATCATGGTAATGATAGTTCTATCTTTCTTGCCACTAGAAACATTGCTCAAAAATATATTAGTCATTCTTGCCTGCATGCCGACCTTTATGCTTTCTGCTGTTTTATTTTCACGCTATACGAATAAAGAACAAGAAGCAGTCATTGCATCGGTATTTTCCACATTACTTGCCCTGGGAACCATTCCGCTTATTGCTTGGCTGTCTACCTTTTGGATTAGTTGATTAAATAAATGAAAGTAGACGAACTTTTATTATTGTACGTCTGCCTTCATTTATTTTTTTGTGATGACAAACCAATTTGAGGACATTACCAATACAATAACTAGACAAACCATTCCAACGACAAGAAACAAAGGTATTTTCATCAATCCACCCAGTATAATAGCAAGCACGCCGCCAATATAAAAAGGAGAGAATTTCGGATTTAAAGTCACTTCTACATTATCCCCATCACTTACCGTTATAGGTTTGCTGCGGAAAAAGGATTGATTGACAGCAATTTCCGCGGTGTCTCCCTCGGCGATAGCAACAGTTACATCATTATTTTTTAGTTTCCCCTGATCTTCTCCATTCACTTTCACCTTTATACTGGACAAACCGCCCAGTGGACCTGTGCTTCTACTTATGTAAACCTCCATTTACGTACTCCTTCCACCATTTTCATTACTTTCAAATATACTAGGAATTCTAACATGGAATTCCCATAGTCAACAGGTGCTATGGAACTAAAATTCGCTTCTCCTTAAATTAGTAAAAAAAGCCGTCCTTTGAAAGAACGACTTCCTACTATTAAAAATATTAGCTAGCTGTCCCAACACACAACGTCTAACCTTCCGCTTGCATTGCTTCTTGCTTTGTAGCTTCTACTGTTCCAAACGGATGATGGGGAGGTGCATAAACTGTATACAGCTTTAAATCCTCGTCTCCGGTATTTGTTATATTGTGCCATGTACCAGCAGGAACCATAATCGCACTGTCCTCTTCCACCTGTTGCCGGATGGTCAGGTTATCCTGCCGATTTCCCATCTGTACCGTTCCGTTTCCTTCTTCAATCCGTATAAATTGATCGGTATCCGGATGTACCTCTAATCCGATATCTTCTCCTACTGGGATACTCATTAAAGTAACCTGCAAATGATCCCCTGTCCACAGAGCAATTCGATAATTGGTGTTTGCTTCTGCTGCGTTTTCAATATCAATTACAAACGGATTTCCTCCATGGTCCGTAACCCGGGAGGTCATGGAATATCCTTGATGATTTTCTACATATCCTGCTAAATGGTTTGCAATTTGATAATCTGTCATCGCCAGCTGATAAAGCAACTGCCGGGAGAAAGGTTCATTTATTTGCTCACTTTTACGATAATTTTCTTCATAACCTTGAAGTGCATGATTATAAATAGATTCAACAGTGTCATTCGCTTCTTGGGTACGCGTTGACTGTCTAATATCTGGCTGTTGACCAGTAAAATATTGATAGGCCTGCTCCAAACCTGCGGCAATTTGATTTCTGGATTGCACAGCATACACAAGCCCCTGCATAGATGGGTCATGCCGAAACTGCTCCGCTACTTGAAAATACATCGGAATCGATGATGCCTCACGCTGTAATGTTTCCTTTATCATGGTAGCAGTCTGTTCATCATACGGATTTCCTTGATTCAGATGTGAATTCACTCGATTCATTTGCTGCTGATAAATAGGATGATAATACATACGGTTCTGTTACCTACCTTTCCTTAATCTCCTATCAGCATATGCCTATACATAAAAAATGGAACTCAAAAAATAAAAAAAAGAGAAGACATTTAAAAACATCTTCTTAATCACCATCCTATTACCTTCTATCTAAATATCACTTATCATTTCTGCTTATATTTCTTTAGGCTTGCTAATTTTTACATCTTTCTTTTCCGCTGCAATCATCAAAAACATCGGTCTTCGCAATTCATGCTTCATATCCGGTATTTTCTCAAGCATATCCTTTGATGGTACAGACTCTTCTACACGTAAAATGTCAAAACCTGCTTGAATTAAATCATTCATAAATGTAGATACAGTACGGTGATACTTTATTACTGTTTCATTTAAAAAAGAAGCTTCTCTCTTTCCTTCCACTTGATAATTATCTACTGGCCAATATATCGGGTTCTTACCTGTGTGATCATATATCCAGTCCTGCTCTTTTCTGGCAGTAAAAATGGGATGCTCTACAGAGAAAACAAAGCTCCCGCCCGGTTTCAATACAGTATTTATCTTTTCACAAATACGAGAAAATGATTCGATATAATGAAGCGCAAGTGAACTAATAACAATATCCATGGACCCCTTAGTAAAATCCATATCCTCTATAGCTTGATGCAAATATACAATCCCTGAATCATGGGTCATTTTAATCGCACGTGCAAGCATCCGTTCAGATATATCCGTTCCTATCACTGATTCCGCACCTTGTTCTCTTGCATAACGGCTATGCCAGCCAAATCCACAGCCTAAGTCTAAGACCTTTTTCCCTTTAAATTCTGGTAACATCTCTTTTAAAATATGCCATTCTCCAGCCGCTTCCAACCCTTTTTTAGACCGGTCCATTTCAGCGTATGCCTGAAAAAATGGATGATTATCATATTTGTTTTGTTTCAATAATACACTTCCTTTCTACACTCCAAATCTAACTTGTAACATAACCATAAAATAAGCATATCTATTACAAACATGCTTTATACCTGAACATTATGTATCTGACAGTAACCTCATTCTAATTAAAGATAGATAAGGTATACCGTCAGAAATCCTAGATACATTAATTATTTTATAAAGTTACGGAAAAACAATGGGATTAACAATTACTATAAAATCTTTTCATATCTGCAATGCCCATGATTAGTACCTTTATAATCGTAACCAAAGCCTTTATATATTTGATTTAGCTTTTTATTGCTCTCCACACAGTCTAAACGAATTCTGCGCATTCCCTGTGTCTTTGTATAAGCTTCCATCCACTCGACAATTGGTCTACCTAATCCCCGTCCAATATGGTCATAATCCACGGACAACCGGTGCATATAAAAAGCATCCTCACTGGACTGTCCCCAAATATTCTTATCCCAGGGTGTCTGCATTTCATTTAATGTAAATGTAGCAATAATCTCATCACCTTCTTTAACAACAAAGGTAGCTCCATCTTCCACAGATTGTCTTACTTCCGGATCTTCTTCATCCTGATCAAGAAACTCCCACTGTTTCAAGCGACTTTTTTTCAACCATGTTGTCACGCCCTTCAACAGGTGGAGAACGGATTTCATATCCTCCTTTTGTGCAATATACACATGTAGATCTTGATTGATTGATCCAACTTTATGCGACATAAATCTGCCGTTGTCCAAAACCTATAAAAATCAATAAGCTTCTTTATAACAATCTGAATGGATAGCTGTATTTCTTCCTATCCTCTTACCCACCACTTAAAGTTATGCATTTTGGGGAGTTATCAGGCTATTTATTATTCAATGCATATGTGGCGTTAAGGTAGATATTTGTTCTCTATCCGTGCAGATGTTGTAATGGCTTTTTGATTTTTAGAATGTTGCATGTTTTGACAAATCGGCTTCCCTCCTTTACCATTTTATATTTATTCAAAAAATCGTTTTTCTTCCACTCTTTATAGCGTTAAGAAACAATGTGCTGCAACCTGCACATCGGTTCTCCATTTTCTGGTATTTTTAAATCTATTAAATTGTTGTTTAACGTTCTACCGGGGCTTTTGGAACATACAGTAAATTGAACTCCCAAATTCCACTGGTTGGCTTTTTCATTCAAGTTTCTATTCTATTTAGTATATTGGTATCTGCTCACTTGTCCGTACCCATCCTGCTTGTTCAATTAAGACGAACTCATGCTTCAGCTTTCTTTCTTCATCCGAGGTCGGTAGTATTCGAATCTCTTCTGTCAGCACCATTCTCTTTCAGCTCCTTTACCAACTCTTTAGCCTTAATTTGTTTTACTTCATCTAAAGCTGGAACTGTTAGACTATAGCATCTTGAAAATAAATAATGGTTTTAATGGTAATTAAATCCATTTATGTCAACTACCTTATAACCTCCCTTATATTCTTTGTATATTCGACATGAAATTTAAAAATTCCTTCTTTTGAAATAAAAAAATAAAATCCCTGATCTGTTTTCTCTTAGATACCAGTATCTATCCCTTCAACTTATTACGAATTTCAATTTGCTTTGTGATACAGAATTGCACAATTCTTGACCGTGTTCCTTCTCTCATATCGATAAATTGAATTGCATTTTTAATCATTTGATTAGGCTGTTTCATGACATTCACAATCCTGCCCTTAAACGCTATTTTTTGCGTATCCTTTTTCATTTTCAAATATAATATTCCCGTTACTTCATCATCCATCTCAACTATTTTAGAATGGCTAAAAAAAGCTACCCCGCCGCCGCTAATATCATGGGTAGTAACTTTTACAGTTCCCCCCGAATTTTCATCTGTATCTTCAGCAGCAGGTAATGTCAGATGCATTTCTTCCATAGCTTTCACACGGAAAAATTCTCTTCTTTGTACTACTTTTATTGCATCACTACTAGGCTTATCTATTGTTATTTTTCCATTTGAATGAAGATGCAGCTGTGTATTAAATTTACTTAAACCTTTTTCATGGTCATAGAAACATACTGTTACTGCCATCCCGTTTTCCACAAGCATTGGCACATTTTGCTTATTTACCGGCCGTTGAATCAACATATCAGACTTGTTCCCAATAAGTTGAGTAAAATAAGTTTTTTCCTCCGATGTTATAATTTCAAGTAATTGGCCATCCCAAAACCCTGTGTATTCTTTTTCACCTTCACCCATAAAATTACCTCTTCTCCAGTTATTTAGAAAAACAAATATTCTTTTTTCTTAATCCGAATTTCTTCATCACTATTTTCATATATAGTTCTTTGGACAGGATCATTATGACCTAATTATACCGTTTTTTTAAACTTTTGTAATAAAAATTAGAATTTTATTATTTTTGCAGGAAAAATCTAATATTGGTTAAAAACATGGACATTTCGTTTTCTTATTACTTCTTTAATGGCATAATTGTAAATAACATTTATGGACTACTTTCCTGCATCATTGGATTTATTGTATCAACCATTGTAACTTATATCCTAGAAGCAAAAGTAAAATAGATTATCAGACAGGGAGTGAAATCAATGCATAAAAAAGTATTATTTCGAGCAGATGATTTAGGTTATTCAGAAGCGGTAAACTACGGTATCGAAAAATCTGTTAAAGACGGCTTAATTTCTAGTGTCGGAGTTATGGTAAATATGCCTTCAACAGAGCATGGAGTAAATTTATTAAAAGAAGAACCTGTTGCTTTCGGCCAGCATACCAATATTTGCGCCGGCAAACCTTTAGCCGATCCTGAAAAAATCCCGTCTCTGGTGCAGGAAGATGGTTATTTCAAATCATCGAAAGTATACCGTACTGCTGAAGAAGATTTTGTAGTATTTGAAGAAGCTCTTATTGAAATTGAAGCGCAATATCATAAGTTTCTTAAATTATTTGGCAAGAAACCGTATTATTTTGAGGGTCATGCGATTGCGAGTAATCAATTTTTCAAAGCATTAGCGTATTTTGCGGATACCCATGAACTAACTTATTCTGGATTACCAACAGGGGCCAGTCCAAATGATCTTACCAGTAATGAATCCTTTATTATGGTAAATGATACAAAAGTCTATATGATGATGGAAAGCATGCAAGCAGATTATAATCCTTATCACACGTTGGAAAAACTACTTGATAATTTGCATGAAGACGGTGTGGACATGCTCATTTTCCATCCAGGATATTTAGACGATTATATTTTAAACCATTCCTCTTTACTGATTCCCCGCACGCAAGAGATTGCCATGCTTACAGATCATCGTATCAGGCAACAGCTCGATGATAAGCATATTGATTTAATTTCTTATAAAGAACTTTAAGTAGAGCGAAAAAGCTTCTCCCATCAGATTGGGAAGAAGCTTTTTCTATGAAAATCCTATCTTAGTCATCTACTACAATGTAAGTTACCTTTACCGGCCCGTGCACACCGACAATCAAATTCATTTCTATATCCGCACTATTACTCGGTCCTGTGACAAAACAAACGCTGGAAGGTGGAACAATCCCTTTTTCATTATCTTGATGAATTTTTCTTGCTGCCTGCGTCATTCTCGGTACAATCGTTTCTTTAGGAATAATGGCAATATAGCATGTCGGCATTAAACTGATTGACCTTCCATTATCTCTATTAGTCATTAAAGCAACTGTTCCCGATTCCGCAAGTGTGATATCACTAAAAGAAATTCCCACATCTGTTCTTTCGGCAATGACTTGATTTTCCTTGCCGAGGCCTGCGTCCCACACATGTACGTCCACCTCTTTTGAAAATTCTTCATAAGCCTTATCCAGCCCATATTCCTGATTCCGCTTATCATTCGAAGCAATAATCGAAGCTGCTTCATAGCCATCTAATATTTTCTTCAATGTCATTTGCAAATCACTTTTGTCTGTACGGACGAAATCGGTATGAATCACTTTACAATGCTCTTTTAACACTTCAATAAGCTCTTCGGTCGAATAATCTTTAAAAACCTCATGCTGCGGCTGAACACTATATTCCGGCCGGTTTACACCTTCTCTTTTTTGTGGCCGGCCCAGGTTTGCTGCAAGGTTACTTAAAAAGGAGTCAAGATTGTGAATAGCCATTATGCCTTTCCTCCTTTTTGGCGATGATTCCACCAGCTGCGGAAGGACTGTTTGCCTGGTGCTGGAAAATCACGGACGTCCGTCCATCCTTTTAACGGTCCCGGACCATGTTCAACATATTCCTCTTTTGTCCATGGCTTTAATGCGGTCCTCGCAACTTTCGTACTTAATTTATAAGCCGCCGGGTTCGATGCCCATTGCGCAAAACCTTTCATCATGATTTTTTCAGAAGCAGGAGATTTTTTCTCTTCTTCTACAATAATTTCACGATGACGGATTAATTGCTCATGTAATGGGATCTTCACAGGACAAGCCTCTGTACAAGCTGCACATAAAGAGGATGCATATGGTAATTCTTTATGATCCTCATAGCCATCAAGAAGCGGTGTTAATACTGCTCCGATCGGGCCTGGATAAATGGAATTATAAGCATGGCCGCCAACATGACGATATACAGGGCATACATTAATACAAGCAGCGCAACGAATACAATGAAGCGCTGATTGAAATTCTGTTCCTAAAATTTTAGAACGTCCATTATCAACAATCACCAGATGATAGTCGTCAGGTCCGTCGATTTCCTCATCCAGCCGTGCACCTGTGATGGTTGTAATATAACTGGTCAGCTTCTGGCCGACAGCAGCTCTGGTCAGCAAACTGACTAAGACTTCCATGTCCTCCCAGGTTGGAACAAGCCTTTCCATCCCCATTACACTGATTTGCGTGTCTGGCAGGGAAGTTACCATTTCCGCGTTCCCCTCATTTGTTACAAGTGTCACGGAACCGGATTCTGCTATCGCAAAGTTGCAGCCGGTAATGCCTACATCTGCTGATAAGAAATCCTGTCGCAGCTGTTCTCTAGCAAAAGAAGCTAATTCTTCCGGTGTATCTGACTTATCATAGCCTTTCTTATCCCGGAAAGTATCTTGAATTTGCTGTCTGTTTTTGTGCAGGGCGGGAGTTACAATATGGGATGGAGGATCCTCATCCAATTGCAGAATCCATTCTCCTAAATCCGATTCCACCACTTCTGCTCCTGTTTGCTCCAATGTTTGATTTAAACCAATTTCCTCAGTGACCATTGATTTCGTTTTAACGACTTTTTTTGCATTTTTCTTCTTAACAACATTTTCAATATATGCATTAGCTTCCTCTGCTGTCTCTGCAAAAAATACATTTCCGCCACGCTTTTCTACTTCTTCACTAAGCTGATATAAATAGTAATCAATGTTTTCTAATGTGTGAGAACGGATTTCTGAACCAAGCTGACGCCAATCTTCCCAATTACCCAGCTCTTCTGCCTGCGTTAAGCGGCCGTTCCGAAATCTTCCTTGTGCAGAAGAAACTGCTTGTCTCATAAAATCATTGTCAATACCTTGCCCAATTCGTTCCTTATAAGGAGTTTCGCTAATTTTTATGCTCATGCGGTTGCTCCTCCTTGTTCTTTGGCATGTGTATTTAGGATTTCTGTAATATGCATGACTTTAACGTTTTTTCCTTCTCTGCGCATACGTCCACCAATATTCATCAGACAGCCCATGTCTCCCCCGACGA
Source organism: Oceanobacillus jeddahensis (assembly GCF_000750635.1). Lineage (GTDB taxonomy): Bacteria > Bacillota > Bacilli > Bacillales > Amphibacillaceae > Oceanobacillus > Oceanobacillus jeddahense. The sequence goes on along the minus strand of NZ_CCDM010000005.1, from coordinate 63,610 downwards.
GATATTCCGCTTCTGTTTCGGATACATGCTGTGATTTCTCTTTTACCATTTCTCCAGATATGTCTGCATTTTTCACAGCAAATGTACCACCAAATCCACAACAATCCTCTTTTACTGGCAACTCTACAAAATCGATTCCTTTGACGTTTTTTAACAGCTTGGTTGGCGCTTCCTTTACTCCCAAAATACGGGTCATATGGCAGGATGGATGGTAGGTTACTCTTCCTTCAAATGCAGCACCCACATCTGTTACACCTAATATATCCACAATAAATTGCGTCACTTCATAGGATTTATTCGCTAAATCAATAGCTGGCTGTTCCCATTCTGGATCACCTTTAAATATATGCGGATATTCTCTGAGCATTCCAACACATGAACCAGAAGGACCAACCACATATTCTGAATCTTTAAAGGCTTTTATCATCTGCTTCATTGCTTTTTTTGCCTCTTGAAGATAACCACTATTATATGCAGGCTGTCCGCAACAGGTTTGCGCTGCTGGAAAATCTACTTCACAACCTAATCGCTCCAATAATTCCACTGTATTCTTCCCTACATCTGCAAAAACAATATCACTTACACATGTAATGAACAAAGATACTTTCATTTTTTCCACCTCTTCTATTGGTACCGGCCATAAAACGAAACTTCATTCAGTAAAAGTTTCCGACGCACAACGCTTTAAGACGGGACGAGTAATCGCAATGGTTTTTCGGTGGGGCGAGTAATCCTAGCCCCAGTCCCAGGATGTCCGAATTTAGTCTGCTGCTCTTCTCCCACTTAATTAGCCTGAGTGATTCAGGGAGTTAGCTCACCTGATCTCCCCCCTAAATAAATGTATTTTCCCTCTTTGATTTTGAGGCGGGAGTTTTACGGGTGATTCTCCGTGACAAATGAGGTAATTAATTCTTATCAAGTTTTTGAAACAGCATTTTTTCTACATTTTCTAGATGTTCATACATTCTTTCTCTTGCTTGATCAGCTTGTCTATTTTTAATTGCTTGATAGATACGCTCATGCTCATCATATAAAATATTTGACCGGTCTTCTGTGTATAATAAAATTCGACGTGTTTCACGTATGGTTTCTGACATCAGTTCAGAAACGCTTCCCATTAAATGAATCAATAAATTCATTTGTGTTGCCTGCGCTACAGCCAAATGAAAATCTGCATCTGCCTGTTCAGCAATTCGATCATTACCTTTTGCATCTGCCATCAGCTGTAATGCTTCTTCCATTTTCTCCAGGTCCTTATCTGTATGACTCTCTGCCGAAAATGCTGCTGTGCCGACTTCTAAAATTTTACGGACTTGATACAATTCTTTCACATCATCTTGTTTCATTAGAAATGCGGTACTTACAGGCAGGGTAAAACGTTCCGCATCAAACGCTTTCACATATGTTCCTTCTCCTTGACGCATTTCAACTAATCCCATCGAACGCAGTCCGCTAAGCGCTTCCCTGATGGCAGAACGCCCAACGCCAAAACTTTTCGATAATTGCTCCACGGAATCTAGTTTATCTCCTGATTTCAAACTTCCTTCTTTAATCATAGCTATCAATGAATCAGCAACTTGTTCATATATTTTTTCAGTTTTTATTCGCTTATATTTCATTAGTGTCAACTCCTCTAGTACGTGCATCTATTTTAATTCATTGCTAGAGGTTTGCAAAGTCAAGCATTTTACTCCACTATAAATTTGGATTAAAAGCATCATCTCCTCTGTAACCATAGTTTGTAGCCAAAATAGATAGAGACATATGTATTCTATTTGGTACTGCAAACAAATGTGAAGGTCCTGATTTATTAAAATTATTTCCATGTGAAATATAGTAATAATAACTGGAGTATATAACTTCTTTAAAATAAACAAGCTATAATTAAATAAATAAGGTCATCAGATGACCTTATGTTAAGAGTTTACTCCATTTGTTTTTTAAATTCAATAGAAAATTGTAAATTTTATCTCTATATACTTTTAATGCCATGACAGAGAAATTATTTAATAAAAAATTTGAACCTGGTATATATGATACAGAGGATATTATTGATGATAATGAACTCTAGCATAAACACTTATTGACATCAATAAATCAAAGGACTGTCACACAATAAAGTACTTTATTGTGTGACAGTCCTTCTCTTCCTTTAAAACAAATTCAATAACCTATCCCAAAACCCTTCATTCTCTTCATCTTCTTCTACTTCTTCCGTATCATCCGCTGGTTTAATACTATCTGTTTGAATAACAAATTGGACTGAATTGGTTACTTCATTATTTTCTTCCGACACAAAGGAAATTGGTTCGAAATCAGATTTATCATACTGAGAAATCATCTCGTCAATTTCTTCCTGCATTTCATCAGGAATATTTTGAGTTGCATCATATAATTCACTCGTTCCATTCTGTAATTCATCAGCCCCTGTTGCAAGTTCACTTGCTCCTGAAGATGCTTCTCCAATTCCCGTATGAATATCCGAATAAGAGGTACTCAGTTCATTTACACCATTAGTATAGGAAACCAGGCCTTCATGAAATTGATTATAATTTTCAGCCATGGTATCTACGCTTGTAATAAATTCATCCAGTCCTTCATCAATATCTATTTGTCCGACGGATTCCTCTAAATCACTGGAAAAATCACGGATATTGCTGGAAATATCGCTGGCAGAGGTCTGAAATTCAGACAAAGCCGGCTCCACTGCATCAAATGATTCCACTGATTCGTAATAGACAGCTAACGCATTTTGGGCAGCTTCATAGGTGCCAACCAATTCATCAACCATCTCCGAATCGAGCTCACTATCATATAATTCTTGGAAATCCTCTTCTGTTAAGGTTGCTTCCGGTATTTCATCCATAGCTGTCTGCAACGCTTCTTTCGCATCCCCGTAGCCTGCTGACAACGAATCTAACTCGTTAGCTAATTCTTCCATTCCTGCCGCCATATTCGATGCTGCTTCTGTCATACCGCTTAATTGGTCGATTCCATCAACACCTGTAATTTGACTAACTTCTTCCTGCACCGCTTGAAATGCATTATTAATTTCTTCTGATGCGCCTGTTAATTCACCACTGGAATTGTTTAACTCATTTAAACCATTTTGAAATTCGGAAGAGCCGTTTTCCAAATCGGTTAAGCCACCCGACAACCCACTGATTCCATCTCCAAGCTCACCCACTCCTTCATTGATTTCACCAATTGCGTCTGTTAAGCTTTCAAATTCCTCTGTCAATGCATCTGTGTCCGGACCTTCAACAGAAACAGCTGAAGGCAATGCTGAGATTTCCATCCCTTCTAATTCAAATTGATCAGTATCCGCATGAATCGTCAGGGTTTCTTCTTCTCCGGGCATCACCGTAAATGCAATTTGTCTATTCTTTCCAGAATTCGCTACGGTCGCGTCTTCTGCTTCGATATTATAGAAGTAATCGGTGTTTAATGCCTGTGATATTTGCAGCATATAGTTATCAAAGAAAACACTCTCGGCTTCTTCGTTTTTCTCGGCTTTTATTTCAATTTCTACTTGCCCTGATTCTCCAATAACCGTTTGCGGATCTACTTCTTCCCCATCTAAATAATAAGTAATCGTGAAATCCCATGGAAGTTCCTTAGAAAGATCTCCCTGATAATAAAAAGTATCTGCCGTCGCGTCCATACGAATGGTATTTCCGTCCTGTTCAATCTCACTCGTATCCGTTAAATTTTTGATAGATTCATAGTTGCCGAAATCTTCAATAATTCCTGTTTTATTCAATTCAAATGCATTGACGACGTATATATTTTCTAATGCACCACTTGCTTCTAAATTCGCATAAATAACCTCATTTTTTTCCTCGGTTTCCGCATCTTCCTCTTTCTCCTCAGAAGACTCTTCCGCAACAGCTGTATTTATAAAAGGAATAAAGAATAGAGCCAGCGCAAGCCAAATCCATTTAATTGTTGTCCTCATGTTTTTCCTCCTTGTGAAACTTCATCCCTATCGATGTCTTTTGAAGCAATGTATCTCCATATACAAGCAATGCAGGTAATAAGGTGATAACAAGAATAAATGCCAAGAGCGCCCCTCTTCCTAACAATAAGCCGATAGAACCGACAACTGGATTGGAAGAAGTCATCCATAAAACAAAACCGACGATGGATAAAATGGACGCCGAAACAGCAATGGAAAAAATCTTATCATCCAATGTCATTTTGATCGCCTTCCATTTTGGCATATATCTTCTATAATTTTTATAAGTCTCCGTCAATAATATCGCATAATCTACGGTTGCTGCCAGCTGTACTGTACTAACAATCAAATAACCGATAAAGACAAGCGGTGTTCCGGTAAAATAAGGAATGGCCAGATTCATCCAGACCGCCGCCTGAATAACCAATAATAAGACAATTGGGAAAGAAATCGACCGGAAATTAACTAAAATTACAATCCCTACCCCAAGAATGGTTAAGATATTTACCACCTGATTATCCTGAGAAACAATGTTTTTCATATCATATAGTGATGCACTTTCTCCCAATGTTAATGCATCTTCTCCATAATAAGCGGAAGCAATTTCCCGAACATCTTCTACAATCGCAAAAGGAAGATCTCCTTCTGTACCTGCTTCCGTATTAATAATGATCCGGCTATAATGCTCGGAAAGAAATTGTTCTGTTGCCTCTTCCTCTAAAAAGTCCTGCGGGATAACACTGCCGACCATTGTTGCATAACTGATAACAGAAGAAACATGATTTACATTGTCCAAGACTTGAACCATTTCCTCCTCTTTCCCTATATCGTTATTAGGAACGAGTAACACAACCGAAGTCGATTCTCCAAAAACTTCTTCAATCTGCCTTACATCTGTTCCTAATCGGGTATCCTCGGGCGGTTCTCCCATCCCGTATGTGAATGTCGTACTGCTTTGCGCTAAAAAGCTTGGAACAAGCAGTAATAAAACAAGGATAAGGACAGGAAGCCTTAATTTCAGCAGTTTTTTCCCAACCCCTTCAAAACGGGTTGGAACAAACGCACGATGCTGCGTCCGATCAATCCAACGATAAAATACCAATGTAAAGGCTGGTAGGAAGATGATCACGCTGATAAAACTTAACACTATCCCCTTCACTAAGTTTAACCCTAGATCGGAACCAATCTCAAAACGCATAAACATCAATGCCATAAAGCCAAAAATAGTGGTAAAAGCACTCGTGCTGATTACCGGCCATGATTCTTTAATAGCTGATTTCATTGCTTCTTCTGGTTTGTAATTTTTATTTCGGTAATCCTGAAAGCTATGCAGAAGAAAGATTGCATAATCCAAGGAAACTGCCAGCTGCAGTATCGGAGCTACTGCCTGGGTAACAAACGAAATCTCGCCGATAAATATATTCGTTCCTAAGTTAATTAATACGGATACCCCTATGGCTGTCAGGAAAAATACCGGCTCTATCCATGAACTGGTAGACAAGATAAGGATAATGATAATAATCGGAACAAGCAATGCTGCCGCGTACATGCTCTCTGTCCCTGTCATTTCTTGTTCTGTTGCTGTATTGACAGCCTCTCCGGAAATCGCATTTTCTTCGCCGACCAAATCATAAATAGCATTGGTTGCCTCGACTTCTTCTCCGCTGGCAATCGTGACGGAAAAGAGGGCATTTTCATCCTTATAATACGTCTCCACTGTATCTGTGTCGGACACTTCAACCGGTGTTCGAATATCAACGACATCATCCAGCCAGAGGACTTCTGTGATGCCATTTATCTCTTCCAGAGCATGTTTATATTCCATCGCTTCCTGAATCGAGACATCACCCACCATAACTCTGGCATTTGCAATACCGCTTGAAAATTCCTCCTCCATCACTTCTAAGGCTTGTGTTGATTCTGCATCATCCGGTAAATAATCCTGCATATTGTAATTCACATCAACAAACAGGATTCCTGCTAAAGAAAGAATCATAAGTATTATAAAAAGTGTTACCACTGTCTTTTTAAAACGAATAATTAAATTTGCCACTGTCATTCCCCATTACCTTGCTGATTTCATTCATATAATTTATTATTATATCTACACACTGTCAGTTAGACAACAAACAGTTGTTTAAAATATGTACGTTTCACAACAAAAAATCATTATATGTTGGATAAACAGCTAGAATTTCATATTTTGTTCAAAAAAGGAGTTTTTTATCATGGTACAAAAACTAGATCGCAGAAAACGATATACCCGGATGGTTCTTAAAAATGCTCTGATGGAGCTTTTAAAAGAAAAACCAATTTCTTCGATTACGATTAAAGAGATTTGCGAGCAGGCCGACATCAATCGTTCTACCTTTTACAGCCACTATACCGATCAATATGATTTACTGACCAATATTGAGGATGAAATTATCGATGAACTAAATCAAGCGCTGCTTCAGTATGACTATACACAGGAAAAAGAAGCGCTGGCGATGTTAAATTATTTACTCGAATATGTCTACAGCCGCCATGAGCATTTCCGGATTCTTTTTAGTGAACACGGCAATAAAAGATTCACACATAAAGTCATGTTTGCCGCCCAAACTCATATTATGAATGACTTTAACGAACCAGAACATAAAATGAGCGAAACGGCTGCAAAGTACATGACCATCTACTCTATTAGCGGAAGTATTACAGTGATTGAATACTGGCTGGAACACGGGATGAAGGAATCAACAGATGAAATAGCAAGGATTATTACGGAAATAAGCAAGCATTGTTGAATACCAAAGGAAAATGACGATGAATGATAAGAACCTTTGCTAAGCTTCTTGCATCATTTGATCATGCAGCATGAAAAATATGTTCTATCTGATCAAACATTTATTTGGTGAGTTGTTTTCCACGTATAGAATATCTTACTAGTGGAGGCGGACTGTTTTGACTCCTGAGGGATTAGCATCATCTGAAAATTCACTTTTGCCAAGTGCTCTTCTTGGCAAAAGTTAGTTGAAGAGCGTGCTCCTAGGCAGACTAAAGTCGCAACGTCCTGGGGTTGGGACTGCGATTACTCACCCCATCGAAAACATTTGTACGTCGGAAAGCAAAACGGTCCGCCGCAACGGTGCTTTACACTACAAATTCTATTCTTTGTCAAGGGAGTTATCAAAAGAACGATCAACTCCTGTTTCTATGGAAATGAAGTTACTTTTTAAGGTGCGAAAATTGAGTAATTAAATAAAGATCATTCCTTTTTTATCCTAAAAAATCATTAAAAATTAAATATAACTGCCATACTGTTACCGATAAAATGTAAAAAACCAAGTTGAAATTCCATTTATACAACCATTTTTCATGTAGGAAATCTAATTTTACCGTTTTGCTTTCTCCACACTAATTCCCTATGATTAAAATTAAATGTAATATTACTTGGGGATGTGATAAAATAATGATAACCACAGTAGAAGAAAATAAAAACAGTTACGATGCAAAGAAGACGGATTATGACGGGCTTTGGAAAAATTTAATTGAAGAACTATTTCAAGAATTTATGGAATTTTTTGCACCGGATCTGTATCCGGAAATTGATTTTGAAAAAGGAGCAGATTTCCAAAATATAGAACTTTTTCAGTTTGTAATCAATTCAAAAAAAGGCAGAAAATATTCGGATAAATTAGTCAAAATAATGCTGAAGAACGGAGAAGAAAAATACGTTTTCATCCACATCGAAGTACAGGCCATTGGAGAACAAATCTTTGCTGAGCGTATGTTTAAATATTTTTACCGGATATATGACCAGTATAATCATCCGATTTATTCCATCGCCCTGTTGACAGATGCAAATCATCAGAGTTATGAAGATACATTTCGTTACTCTTTCTACGGAACAGAATTAACTTACGCATACAATATCTATCGATTTTACGGAAAAGATAAGGAGAAGCTGAAAAAATCTGATAACCCATTCGCTTTAGCTGTGCTTGCAGGAATCTATGTTAGTAAAAACACTGGCAAGGCAAAGAAAGATCATGAAGAAAGGTTCCAATTTAAACAACAGCTTATCAGCTTGGTATTCGAAAAGTATTCGCACCGTGAGGCCTATCTTTCAGCCCTATTATACTTTATTGATTATATCCTGCAGATACCATCAGAATTGCAGGAAAAACTGTATGAGTCGTTGCCAATCGCCCAAAACGAAAAGGAGGAAGGAAAAATCATGGGAATGGAAAAGTTGAGAGATACCCCGACATTTGGAAGACTATTTAGAGAAATCGAGGAAGAAGCGACAAAAAAGGGTATGGAAAAAGGGATGAAACAAGGGATGGAGAAAGGTATGGAACAAGGCATAGAACAAGGTATAGAAAAAGGCCTGGAGAAAGGAATAGCAGAAGCGGAACGGAATTTTGCTAAAAAGCTTTTAGACAGAAATTATTCAGATGAAGAGATATCTGAATTAACCAGTCTGGATTTAAAGGAAATAAGTATACTTCGGAAGTCACTTAAAAATTAATATAAGAGCAAAAAGAGCAGCTCTTTTGTTTCTAATCTTATGCAGGAAGTAAAGGTTAAAGTTACTTCCTGCATAAGTATAACTAAATTTTCCTAACCAAACAGCTTTCGTTACATAAACTTGCTTAAATCCGGATAACCTGTCACAGCCCATCCACCGTCTACAAGTAAGCTGGCCCCATTCACATAGGATGCCTCATCGCTGACAAGGAATAATGCCGGACCAGCTATCTCTTTCGGATCTCCAGCTCTCTCCATTGGGATCCGCTCCAAATAAGCTTCATTAATTGCATCGACATCCGTTAAATCGGAGGTTAACGGTGTTGATACTAGACCTGGCAAGATAGCATTAACACGAATATTATGCTTGGACATTTCAAGCGCAGCATTTTTGGTAAGCATCTCCACTCCCGCTTTTGCAGAAGAATAAGCTGCTCCATAATGCATTGGAACATGTGCATTTAAAGAAGCAACATTTACAATTGCTCCACCACCATGTTCTCTCATGTATTTTGCTTCATGTTTTAGAGATAGGAAAACACCTTTTAAACACAAATCAACAGTGAAATTCCAATCTTCTTCCGGCTGATCAATGATTGCTCCTGATTTAGATGCACCAGCCACATTAAAGGCTATATCTAATCCACCAAATGCTTCTACTGTTTTGTTCACAAGATTTTTAATGTCATCCTCTTTGGTTACATTTGTTACAATCCCAAGTAAATTCCCTTGATGCTGCTGTTCCAATTCTTTCAGCTTTTCTTCGTTTAAATCGGCTACACCTACTTTTGCTCCAGCTTCCAGTAAATTTTGTACCATCGCATATCCAATTCCGGAAGCTCCTCCTGTTACAATTGCAACCTTTCCAGTTAATGTTGTCATTTTTTATTCCTCCTTTTCTTTCTATTTTTAGCATACGCTTTTGTTTTTATTATTTCAAAATTTGCAACACTTATAACTATATATGTTACGTTTAGACAGATAAGTTATTTCTTAGTCTGCCTCGATTAACACAAAGGTGTGCCGGTTTCGGCTTCTTAATTTTTCTTTCTTAACGTAAAAAATTTCTTACTAAAGATTAAAAGGAAAATATTACTAAGGAACTTCTGAAAAACTTTTTCTAACTATTTTGTTTTAATCTCTTTAAAAGAGGGATAGTATACTTAGATGTAAATAATAGCATCTAAATATTCAACGTACATTTAATTGGAGGTCTTTTCTATGTCAAAAGTGGCAATTATTACAGGATCTGCAGGCGGGTTAGGGAAAGGAATCGCGAAACGTCTTGGTGAAGATGATTTCAAAATCGTTCTGCATGATATTAATAAAGAAATGCTGAACAGTACATTAAAAGAATTTAAGGATTCTGGTGTGGATGCCATTTCCGTTGTAGGTGATGTGTCGAAACGTAATGATCAATTTATCCTTGTCAAAGAGGCAGTGGAGGCTTTTGGACGCCTTGATGTTTTTGTGAACAACGCTGGAATCGATGTTGTTTCTCCATTCCTTGAAATTGACGAAAATCAATTAAATAAAACATTTGCAGTAAACGTAAATGGTACAGTATTTGGTACACAGGCTGCAGCCGAACAATTTATTAAACAAGATTCAAAAGGGAAAGTCATTAATGCATGTAGTATCGCTGGTCATGAATCTTTTGAAATGCTGGGGACTTATTCCGCTACCAAACACGCGGTTCGTTCTTTTACGCATTCTGCCTCCAAAGAATTGGCACCATATAATATCCGTGTCAACGCATATTGTCCAGGTGTTGCGGGAACAGCAATGTGGGATCGTATTGATGAAGAAATGGTAAAATATTATGATAATATGGAACCGGGGGATGCTTATAAGCAATTTGTCAATGGCATTTCGCTAGGACGTTCTCAAGAGCCTGAGGACGTTGCAAACCTTGTCTCTTTCCTAGCTTCCGATGATTCAGACTATATTACAGGGCAAGCGATAATCACTGACGGTGGAATCGTATACAGATAAAACGAAACTTCACTCCATAAAAATACGCTTCGGAATCCCTTTTATTAGAAAATTCCAGATGTGTATTTCTTTTTTAACTATTTACTTTTCTTAAATAATCCGGTATGATGTAAGCAATTACAAAAGAGAGAAGGTGATGTCTTATGAAAAAAGTATATATGAACACATTAGCAGCTATTTTTCATAGGTACTCACCTTCCCATACGTGATCAATATTTATTTGGATTTTAGAAGAACTCCTATATTTTTGATGTATTCGGATCGGTGTGTACCAGTCCGTTTTTTTATTCAAAAATATAAGGAGGAAATTCACTTGTACGAATTTCAAAAAAACTATGCTTATCGCCCGGAAATAAACTATAAGGGTTCTATAGACCTGTTGGCTCGTGTTATTAACGAGCAAAAAGAAAGATATACCGTTCAAACTATCTATGGATCACGCCCGGCAATTGTAAAAGGAAAATTCCGGCACGATGCCGCATCAAGAGAAGATTTTCCTTCTATTGGGGATTGGGTCGTTCTGAAAGAAAATAATCCTCATGATGTGCTGATTATCAATAAATTGCTTCCCCGTTTTAGCTGTATTGTCCGGAAAGCAGATGAATTAGAAACAAACGTTCAAATTCTCGCCAGTAATGTTACCAAAGTATTTATTGTTCTTAGCTTAGAGGAGAAAATAAATGAGCGTAAATTAGAGCGCTTTTTAGTAACTGTCTGGGAGAGCGGTTCTAGTCCAATTATTATTCTTTCTAAAGCAGATTTAACGGAGAATCTAGAAGCCATCAAGCAGGAAATTGATCAAGTTGCCTTAGGCGTCCCTATTCTGACTTGGGACGCAGTTAATGAAATTGGAAAAGATAAAATACAAAACACGATCCATCCAGATGATACGATTGTATTAATCGGCAACTCTGGTGTCGGTAAATCGACACTGATTAATCATTTGTTAGGAAAAAAAGTGCTTAAAACTCGTGCTGTTCGTGATTCGGATAAACGCGGTAGACATACAACAACACACCGAGAGCTATTCCGATTGCCAGATGGCGGTGTAATTATTGATACTCCCGGGATGCGAAGCTTTTTACTCTGGGGTGGAGAAGAAACAGGTTTATCGCATACCTTTTCCGATATTCAAATATTGATTGGAAAGTGTCGGTTCAATGATTGCCAACATGATACAGAGCCAGACTGTGCCATAAAAGAAGCATTGGAAACTGGAGAGTTGGAAAGAGAACGCTGGAACAGTTATGTTAAATTGCAAAAGGAGCTTGCTTATTTGGAACGCAAGCAAAACACCCGACTTGCTGCGGAAGAAAAAAAGAAATGGAAAAAAGCGACAATGAAACACCGCTCAAAATAAACTACTGTTTATACATTAATGTTAAAAGCAGCCCTATCCAATGGCTGCTTTTAACTAATCAAGTATAGGAATAAAATAAATAACAGGATGATCATTCGGGTGGATATCATGGATGATTTTCTTGACCTTCTCAATCTGATGGATCATACAACGAAATTCAACTTTATGAATTGTCTGCAAACATTCACTTTCTATAGGTAAAGACATGTCCAGTGAAGCTAACTCTAAAGGCCGAGAGTAATGTTTGTATTTTGTATAAGAAAGAACGTTATCCTGATTACCATAGTGTAAAAATCCATGTTCATGTAGCTGTTCTCGCAAATCACTAATATATTCTTCTGCCATCAGGACTTCTACCTTTACAAAATTAATTTTCATCCATATCCCCCCTTTCTTGAACATCTCTCTATTTTAAAATAATTCATATACAAATGATACGTTTTTTTATGCAGCTATTATTCATTAACAGCTGCAAGATGGTCTGTATTATTATAATCTATCACACGCCACTCCCTATTTTCATGAGCAAACTTTGTAATCGATGTATTTTGAAGAAATGTAATCCCTGTACCCAGTTCTCCTTTTGAAATAACAGATAAAAGACTATTAATTAATGCACCATGGGAAACGATAAGAACACGTTCGTCTGGATATCTTTCACACACTTCTTCCAACCCTTTTAGCCCTCTCTGCTTTAAATCTTCAAACGTCTCCACATTCGGAATATCTTCACGATCAGGGAAATAGCGATTTCGATCCTCTATCGTCATTCCTTCCGCACCCCCGTAAGAACGCTCTACAAAAGCCTTCATTTCATGCAGCGGCAGCCGCAGATCCTTATTAATAATTTCCGCTGTCACCTTTGCACGAGCTAGCGGACTGGTAATTAATACAGTCGGTTCAAACTGCTTTGCAGCCGCACAGCAAACCTCTGCTTGCGATTTCCCCGTTTCATTTAAAGGAATATCCGTGTTGCCTTGAATTCTTTTTTCTTTATTCCAATTCGTTTCTCCATGACGTATCATACATATCTCTGTCAAAGTCATTCCCCACTTTCGAACTATTTTTCTGGTTATCCCTATTCTAGCACTATTTCTATCTTTATATCTATCAACTTGTGCTTTATTTGCATGAAAAAACAGGCTCAAAGGTTCCAATCTCCTTCAGCCTGTTTTGATTGTCTATTTATTTCCATACAATGTGTTAACACGTTGCTTCTTTGATTAAAGTGTTTCGCTCTCCCAAACTTCTTTAGCGACATCCACAATATATTTTAATTTGTTCCACTGCTCTTCCTCCGTCAACAAATTACCGTGATGGGTGGATGCAAAACCGCATTGCGGGCTGATGCATAGCTGATTTTTAGGCACATATTGTGATGCCTCTTTTATTCTTGCTTTGATATTTTCTTTGTCTTCTAACTCCCCATGTTTTGAGGTAAAAACGCCCAACACGACACGTGGACCGCCGTCCGGAATATATTCAAGCGGTTCAAAGCCGCCGGAACGATCATCATCATATTCCAAGAAAAAACCATCTACCTTTTCTTTTGCAAATAAGGTTGGAGCTATTTTTGCATAACTGCCTTCAAATGCCCATTTAGAACGATAATTTCCGCGGCAAAGATGCGTAGTAATGGTCAAGTCTTCCGGTTTATCTTCCAGAACACGGTTCACAACTCTTAATGCCAGGTCAATTAATTCTTGCCGGTCATATCCGCTGTCATTAAATGGAATTTCCGGTGCATTTAAACCGGCAATATAAACATCATCCAGCTGCAGATAGCGACATCCTGCATCATAAAATGCTTTAATGGCGTCCCGGTAAGTTTGAATAACATCGTTTGCATATTCCTCAATATCTGGATAAATCTCTAGATTTCTAATGCCTGCATTGAATAATTGATTGGGACTTGGAATCGTTTGTTTCGCAATCGCACGGTCACCAACGATCTCTTTAAATTCCACAAACTCTTTCACATGTGGATGATCCGGATTAAAAGAGACTTTTCCTGTTACGCGCACATTATAACGCTCTGTTTCTTCCCCTACAAATTGATACCCTTGTTCCGGCACATATCCTTCCACACCATTTAAATGCTCCTGAAAATCGGTATGCCAGAAACGGCGTCTGAATTCTCCATCTGTGACCGCATGCAGACCTGCTTCAATTTGTTTATCTACAATACGCTTAATTTCTTCTGTTTCAATTTGATGAAGCTCTTGCTTGGAAAGTGCTCCTTCTTGAAAATTCTTCCTTGCCTGGTGAATACGCTCTGGACGTAATAAACTACCAACATGATCTGCGCGAAATGGTGCTTTTACTGCTGTTTTGGTCATATTATTCTCTCCTCATTTTCGGTAATGATGATTAATTATGGCAGGATTGCAAATGAACGAACTGGAAAACCGCTTGCTTTTTCAGGCTTTGGGCTGATATTAAAAATTACTGCACCCTTAGCCGGTAATTGATCCAGATTCGTTAACAACTCCACTTGGAAAGTATCTTGTTCTAATACATAATACTCGCCAATTAAAGAACCATTTTTTTTGGCATCAATAGCAGCATCTGTATCAAATGTTTCATGGCCTACTGATTTAATATTTCTTTCTTCAAATAAGAATTTCAGAGCATCAAGCCCCCATCCAGGTATATGACTGTCCCCATTTTCATCCTTATTTTCAAAAGCTTCTCTATCCGGCCAGCGTTTGCTCCAATCTGTTCGCAAAGCTACAAATGTGCCCGCTTCAATTTTTCCATGCACTTCTTCAAAAGTTAAAATATCTTCGACTGTTAAAATATAATCATGGTTCTCCCTAACAGCTTCCGATTTATCAATTACAACAAGCGGGAGGACAACTTCTTTTAAATCTAATTCTTCCAAATAGCGCTGATCACGAACAAAATGAATCGGCGCATCAATATGTGTACCATATTGACCGGAAACACTGAATTGCTGTGCAAAAAAACCGTCATCATGTGTATATAAGGTCTCAAACTTCGCATCTTTAAAAGCTGCGAAATGTGGTGAATCAGGACCAAATGTATGTGTTAAATCTACCCATGTTTTTGACTTTAATGTTTCAAGCGCTTGTATTAATTCATTTGCTTTTGTAACTGTCATTATTAGCCGCCTCCCATATCATTTTAATTATGCTTTTGTTTTGTAACCCGTAATATGGTCCTGTAACGTCTCATCTTTACCGAATAAGAAATGCTTGTGCATATCTGGAGAATAGATCGAATTAATCGTCTCAACTCCTACAGCCTCTGCAACTGCACGCAGCATTGCCGGTGAAGCCCCACAGCATAAACCAATATAATTGACGCCAATGTTATGTGCTTTTTTCGCCCATTCCGCTAACTCATAACGGTTATGATAAAGCGGGTCTAAAGACGTTGGAAAGGTTGTTTCCGTCGGCAAGTGACAGCTGCATCCACCGTCCGGCAAGTTAAAGAATGTAGGATTTTCTTCTGTCGTACGATACGGAATTGGCAATGCTCCTACATATCCATCTACGTTGTCACGGATCTTCTCTAAATATGGCTGCATGGTATCCGGACCACGGAAACAGTTCATTCCAACAACCAGCGCACCATTCTCTTCCAGAATCTTACATGACTCTTCCACTGTATAGCCATCACGAAGTATATTTTCTCCCATTAACCCCAGGGTAATAACTGCCGGCAAATCATATTTTTTAATTTCCTCTAAAGCAATTAATGCTTCTTCATGATAGTAGAAGGTTTCTCCATTAATAAAGTCAACCTCTTCATCCTTGCACCAGGAAACCATTTCATTAAACATCGCTCTTACTTTATCCTTTGATTCCTGATCTTCTGGATTAAAAATATTTGTATTCGAAATATTTCCAGCCACCAACGCTTCTTCTGTTGGATGTTCTTTGGCTACTTCCTTTGCTAATTTGATTGCATTTCTATTTAAAGGTTCTAATAAATCTTCTTTTCCAATAATACGCATTTTTTCACGATGTGCATTGTATGTAAATGCCAGCACGACATCAGATCCCGCTTTCATGAAATCACGATACACTGCTTTTAATGTTTCTGGATTTTCCAGTGCCACCTCAGGTACAAAGGAGCCTGCCTGCAAGTAACCTCTGCGCTCCAGTTCAAATAAGTATCCTTCTCCTGCAATTACTGTTCCCTGTTTTAAACGTTCTTCTAAACTTCTTTTCGCCATTTCTCCATTCCTCCTGTATACTTTTGCTTTTTGATCGCTGCCGATAAGTTGATATAAATACGAAAAAAACCTCTTCTTTTCAGAAAGAAGAGGTTTGAATACGATATCAATGTCTCTCCTTATCTGCTAGCTTCATGCTACTGGAATTGGCACAGTTCTTTAATAAGTCTGTTGCCGAGGCTTCGAAGGGCCAGTCCCTCCACCTCTCTGGATAAGAAAATGTATTGCTATTTATTTGTTGTAGATAACTATATATCTATTTGAATTCCATGTCAATAAGAAATTTTAAAAATATTTCAGATATACATAATTTCCAAGCCTCTAAGCATATGTTTAAAGATATCGATAGGTTGGTTATATTCTTTTTATGAAGAAAAATTCATAAAATGTTCAAAAAGTGTAGACACATTTGCTAAATAGGAATATAATACACATTAATTTCTAACAATTATAGTAAGTTATATTGAACTCATCTAGTAATATTGTTATAATTGAGTTTTTCCCTTGGTAAAGAACAACTTAAACACATAAAACTGATGATGGAAGGAGGCGTAGATGTTGAATAGATACTTAATTATTGCTTTAATGATTATTATTTTACCAATGACACAGTTATTTTCAGATATCCATCACAACTACGTTCTCGCCGAGCAGGATATACTAATTGATCATCAGGTTTCTCATGATTTAAGTCTTGGTGGAAATGATCAACCGGATAAATCATTTATTGCTAATTCAGAATTGGTTATTGCTTTATTCTTATTGGGTAGTCTATGTTTATTTACGACAGTTGTCAGAGCCGCTCGAACAAAGCAGCTGTTGACCCCCGTGTTCTATCAATCCAATTTCGTGGTTTAAACCTCTTTTGATATAAATTTAAAATCAAAAGAGGAGGTTAATAAAATGATGATTTTCAGATTAATCGTTATTGGATTCTTTTCACTTACTGCATTGTCCGTATTCACTTACCAAGGTATTGAAGTGTTTCACGCATTTGCGGATATATTTAGAACAAGATCATAATGAATGTCCTACTCAAAAGGCAGCCGATGAATTTTTCATTAGCTGCCTTTTTTACACACTTGGAAAATATAAAAAATTCGGATTCACTCATTCTCTAACGAATCCGAATTTTTTCTTATCATTGATTTAATCGAAATTACCGCCCCGTACTTCCGAAACATCGTGAACAGTTATAAATGCATTCGGATCAACATCTTGAATAATCTCTTTCATTTTGCTTTCTTCCAAACGCGTAATAATACTTTTAACTTGTTTAAATTGTTTTTTTGAATAACCGCCCTCTACATGCTGCAGCGTACATCCACGGCCTAATCGCTCACCAATCTCTTTTATCATTGCCTCATCTTGCTCAGTAATAATATACACTGCTTTGGTACTGCTCAATCCTTCTTCGATCACGTGAATTACTTTAGAAGCTATGAAATAAGCAATCCCTGACATCAGCGCTCCCCGTAATCCAAATACAGTGGATACGACGATAAATACAAATACATTAAGAAACAAAATTAAATCGCTTGTTCCAAAAGGCAGTTTGCGTGATAACAAAACAGCTAACATATCAATGCCATCTAATGCACCACCATTACGAAGCGCTAGCCCCATACCAAAACCAATAATAATACCACCGACAACCGTGACTAGTAAAGTATCTCCTTCAATTTCAATAATCGTCGGAATATGATGCATCAGGCTTGTACTAACCGCTAAAGAAGCAATTCCCAGTATGGAAAAAGCTGCAAAATTCTTTCCGACTTGCTTGTACCCTAAGTAGATAAACGGAATATTTAAAATGGCGATTAAGATCCCTAACGGCAGTCCTGTCCATTGGGATCCGACGATACTAAGACCTGTTACGCCTCCATCGGAAACACTATTAGGAATCAATACGGCCTCTAATCCATATGCCGTAATGAATCCGCCAATGATAATAATTAATCCTCTTACAAAGGCCATTGCCTTTCTTGATGTTTTCGTTTGTGCTTTGCTCATTGAACTTTCCTTCTTTCTGCTGCATTCTTGCCGCTGTGTAAAACAAGTTAATCTGTCCCTATTCTATTTCAAGTCACTTACATGTCTGATTGTAAAAACATCTATTTCTACTTAGGTTTAGATTTCCTCATTTCACACAAAATAATCTTATAAAGATAGCTTTTTCAACAGTAATTATTATACGCTTCTCTTTTTCAAACTCAACTATGACGCAGTTAAAAAATGGATAATGATCCAAAACACAATTAGATACATTTTTTTGTATGACAAAGAAAAATATATTCATTATCAAAGGACAAACAGGTATAATTCCTTTCTCTGTCTCAGCCCTTACAAAGCAAAACCCCGGTGTAGATTTACCAAGTTTTCTTTAACACATAACTTGCTTTAGAGTAACCCATTTTCTCTTCGTAAAACCGATGTGCACTGTGACGCTGCAAGCCAGATGACAAGGCTACCGACTCAAATTGATAATTTTCCGCCCATTGATGAACAAAATTTAAAAGTTGCTCTCCATATCCTTTGGAACGACTGTGTTCATCTGTTACTAAATCACATACCCAGACAAATCGCCCATAATACAAGGTAGTCATTGGTTTAAATCCTGTCACAGCAACGATTTTTTCTCCTTCATACAAAGCAGCTAAATGGTAACGTTCCACCTCCACCGCTTCTTTTACCAAATCCAGATAATCAAATACATCCAGATGTGTACGCAATTGCCGCATCACTTGATAAGCATCCAGCCATTCTTTTTCTGTTTTTAGTTCTTTTATTTTCATATATTATTTCTCCTTTTAGAATCACTCTAATCTTACTCTGCCATTAATTGGTTCTTTTCAATATGCATCCCTTTTTCATCGGTAAAAAGAATAATATCGGCCTTATCTTTATATAGGTGCATAAAATGGCTGTATTGCCTTCTTCTTTCCTGATGTGTTTTTTGTATATTTTCCAGATTTCGATTTCGTTCCGCTGTATCCCGGCTAGAGCGGCGAACTAATTCTGTCTCCCCATCCGTATAAAGATAAATTTCCACATCAAAATATGCTGTGTTTACAAAAGCAACACTCATTCCTTCAAAAATAGTACATTTTTTATTTGGCTCTATCAATTTGCTCGGCAAATAATCCCTGTCAATTGTATTCCACCGCATGCCAGCACGGGTCATTTGAATATCACGTTCTAATGCGTCTACATAATGTGCTAACGGGTGACAAGCAGTCATTTTAGCAGCACGGACTTCCTCTTGATATGAATATGTAATTTTCGTCTCTCGTCTCAGCTCTGAACTGACGATATACGGGTCCGTACAAATCAAATTTGCTTCTTGATTCAAAGCCTGATTCAATTGGTCAGCAAATGTTGTTTTACCAGCTCCGCCGTGTCCTGTAATACCAATGATGACTTGCTTTTCTTGTGTATTTATCCATGTAATTAAATCTTGTATGATACTATCCATAGGATTCACCTCTATCTACATTATATCTTAATTAAATAAGCAAAGTAGAACGATTTTTCCTATAGAGAGGAAAAAGACCGCCTTAATATAATGAATGCGTTTTCGTAATATGGAATTAGAAAGGAGATTGTTGAACAGTGGGATTACTACTAAATAAACGAGAAATAAAGATTCTTCACCTTCTATCGAATAGTAAGGATATGCATACAGGACAAGAAATAGCATTATTTTTAAATGTATCATCCAGAACAATTCGTAATGATATTAAAAACCTAAATACCCTATTGCCTAAATATCATGCAAAAATTATTTCTCAAAAAGGAAAAGGCTACGAATTAATTGTTAAGAATGAGGATACTTTTAGAGAGTTATTATCTGAATTTGATTATTCAGTAAGCCATCGAAATACTGATGATTCAGAAAGCAAACAGTACATTGATGAAATCATTAGGAAAATATTGATGAACAGTCTAAATGGTGAAGTTATTTTTCAAGAAGAACTTGCTGAAAACCTATTTATCAGTGTCACTTCTTTAAAGAGTTATCTTCCACTTGTTCGCACTGCTTTCAAGAAATATGACCTTACGTTAGTCTCTGACAAGAAGAAAGGATTTGTCATTCATGGAAAGGAGGAAAAAATCCGGTTTTGCATATCTGACTTCCTATTTCAAAATGAAAAATTTGAATTGCTAGATGATTTATTTCCAAATAACTTTCTAGATGTAGACAGTTTGAAAGATATCATCTTAGACCTTTTAATAAAACACCAATTACGTCTTACAGACGATGCGATAAAAAATTTAATCATTCACATCGTCATTACAATTTGGAGAACACAAAACCACCAAGAATCTATTTTAAGTAAAGAGATGCAGTCTACAATGGAGCATACCAAAGAATTCATAGTAGCTACTGACATCATTGAAACCATTTATAACAAAATGGGAGTTGATCTTAAAGATGAGATTTATTATCTTACGCAGCATTTAAGTGCCAGTAGCAGATTATCCAGCCAATATATTGACACAAAGGATTACAATCAAATCAAACAAATATTGATCGAAGCATTATATGAAATAAAAGATGCTACAACAATTGATTTAATAGAAGATCAGCAATTAATTAATGGATTGATTACACATCTTATTGTTGCATTTAAACGAATTGTATACCAAATGAACATTCGAAATGATGCATTAAACAGTATTAAAAATAGTTATCCTTTAGCATTTCAACTTGCACTAAGAATGAGTAATTATCTAACCAAAGCCATGAAATTAAATATTCATGAGGATGAAATTGGATACATCGCAATTCACTTTGGAGTAGCACTGGAAAGAATAGGATTAAATCATACACCCATGAAGAACATACTTATTGTTTGCGGTTCAGGAATGGCAACAGCTGCATTAATTAAAGAAAAAATTTTACAGTCTTACGGTGATCAACTAAATATTGTTAATACAATGAGTTTATCTGAATTTAAAGAAGAAGCAGCAAAAAATGTCGATCTCATCATAACTACGATAGATATTCCAAATATTGATTCCGAAAAGCTGTTAAAAGTAAATCCTATCATTAATAATCAAGATTTAATTACTATACGTGAAAAAATAAACGTGACAAATCAAACATTTAGTTTAGAAACATATAAAAATTTATTTAAAAGAGATTTATTCATAAAAAATTTGAACTTAGAAACGAAACAAGATGTATTAAATTATTTAACGAAAAGAATGAAAGATAATAATTATATTAATGACACTACAATTGAATCTATTTTTGAAAGAGAAGAAATGGCTTCCTCAGAGTTATGTAACTTACTCGCTATACCACATCCTCTTGTTCATACAACAGGACGTCCATGTATTGCAGTAGGTATTCTTAGTAAACCAATTTTATGGGAAAAAGAGAATGTTCAAGTTGTCATTATATTATGCATTCCTAAACATCAACAAGAACAATGGGAAACTATTTTCAAAAAATTATATCGTTTTTTAATTGAAGACTATGGAATTACAAAACTTATTTCTGATTACAGCTATGATGATTTCATCAGAAAATTGTACCAATATAAGGAGTTTCATTTATGAAAGAAATCAAATTCACAAAAGAAAATGTCCGCTTAAACGTTCAAGCAGCTGATTGGAAAGAAGCTATACATCAAGGAGTTGCTTTACTTGAGCACAATGGGTTAGTCACAGAAATGTACGCGTCTCATATCATTCGCAACATTCATGAATACGGACCTTATATTGTTATATCTCCAGGAATAGCTATTCCGCATGCCAGACCAGAAGATGGGGCCATTGACATTGGAGTCAGTCTTATAACATTAGAACATCCTGTTCATTTTCATAACATCGAAACACCGGTTCGTGTACTTATTAGTTTTTCTGCTCAAGATAATGACCAGCATTTAAACATCATTAAAATGATTGTAAAAATTATTGAAGAAGGACTAATTCAAGAAATAGCTGGCATTTCATCTATCCAAAAATTGAATGATTTAATCAGAGGTGATGAATAATGCATCGAGTTGCTTTAATTACTAGTGGCGGTGATGGTGCAGGCATTAATTCTATGATTGAAATGCTTGCAAGATATGAGGGAATTGACTTATACGGTTTTCATGATGGTTACGATGGTATTCTGGTTAATCAGCCTATTCATTTAACACAAACACATTGTGCAAATCATTCCTTAGACGGTGCTCATTTTTTAAGAACTGCACGAAGTAAATTGCCATTCACAAAAGATGGCAGACAAAAAATTATTCAATCCTTAGTTGAACAAGAATTTGAATGTCTTATCGTTTGCGGAGGAAGCGGATCTCAAATTGCGGCAAAACAAATTCATGAAGAAGGTATGAATACACTGTTTATTCCTATGACTGTCGATAACGATGTGATTGGAACAGACTATACGATCGGCTATGATACAGCTCTCAATCACATATTAAATATTATTGCAAACATCCAAAACACAGCGACAAATATGCCAGGAAGGATATTTATGGTAGAAGTTTTAGGTGGGAACGTAGGAAACCTTGCTTTAGAAAGTGCATTAGCAGGAGGATGTGATTTAGCTATCATTCCTGAATATTCCTCCAACAGAGAACAAATTGCAAAAAAAGTACAAGCTAAACTGAGAGAAAAGCAATCATTAATTATCACTTGTTCAGAATCTGCTTATGACAGTAAAGACTACCAAGCAGGAGACCAAGGTGTTTCCTTTTCTATAGCAGATAGTATTGAACATTTAACTGGTATACGTGTGCGAAAAACAGTGGTTGGCTTTTATATCCGAGCAGGCCATCCTTCTAACCGGGATGCAATAATTGCTTCCAAATTGGGTTATTTCACTGCAGCTACAATTTTAAGCAAGAACTTTGGAAAAATGATAGCAATCAAAAAGGATGCTGTAATTACAGTTGATTATAAAGAATTAGACTTCTCAGCTAGCACAACGAATCAAGAAAATATAGATATAGCAAAAAATTTAAATTTACTAAATTCATAAGGAGTGTTGCATCATGTTACAAATTTTAGTCGTATGCGGAGCCGGATTAGGAAGCAGCTTTGCTTGTCAAATGAGCGTTGAAACAGTACTTAAGGAGTTAAATGTTCAAGCCAAGGT
Source organism: Oceanobacillus jeddahensis (assembly GCF_000750635.1). GTDB lineage: Bacteria > Bacillota > Bacilli > Bacillales > Amphibacillaceae > Oceanobacillus > Oceanobacillus jeddahense. Next base: position 40,470 of record NZ_CCDM010000005.1, on the reverse strand, counting down.
TGATCACTCTGATATCGCTTCTGCCGCTGGCACAAACGCAGATATCATTATCTCAGGACAAAATTTCAAGGAACAATTTTCTAGATATGATTTATCACAAGACCTTATTTTTCTTGAAAGATTGGTAGATAAAGAAGAAATCAGAGAAAAATTAACCCCAGTTTTACAAGAAAAAGGAGAATTATAGAAAGGGATGATCTGAGATGTCCATTCTTAACTTTATTATTGAAAGTATTCTCACACAGGCAGCTATTACAATTGGCTTAATCGCGTTTATTGGATTACTTCTCCAACGTAAGCAATTTGGCGAAGTAATGTCTGGCAGTTTTAAAACAATGCTTGGGTTTATGGTTCTATCAGCTGGATCTGCTATTATTGTGAGCTCTCTTACCTATTTTGGAGAAATTTTCACAGAAGCATTCGGTATGCAGGGAATCGTTCCTTCCATTGAAGCAATAAATGGACAAGCGATGAATGAGCTTGGATTAGGAAATCAGATTGCATTAACGTTTCTGGCGATTTTTATATTTAACATCCTTATCGCAAGAATTACAAGATGGAAATATATTTTCCTAACAGGACAAGCAATCTTATGGATGGCAACCATGACCACTATCTTTGGCAGTGCTGCCGGATTCTCTGGAATTACACTCATTCTATTCGGAGGATTAGTTGGGGGAATCTTCGCAGTGGCAATGCCTGCTATTGCTCAACCAATTGTTCGTAAAATTACTGGATCAAATGATATTGCATTAGGTCATTTTTGTACAGTGGGATATCTTTTTGGAGCAGGAGTTTCAAAAATAGTAGGCAAAGGATCTAAATCTACAGAAGATATCAAATTCCCTAAAGGATTAAGTTTCTTATCCGATACGTATTTGTCTGTCGCTTTTGTAATGGTCCCTCTTTATATAATCACAGCAGCTTTTGCAGGTGCAGATTTTGCTTCTCAACTTTCTGGTGATACAAACTTCATTGTGCATGCATTTCTAGAAGCAGTTCAATTTGTTGTTGGTGTATACGTATTGCTTTCTGGTGTTCGTTTGCTGCTAGCAGAAATTGTTCCAGCTTTTCGCGGTATTGCATTAAAAGTAGTTCCAAATGCAAAACCAGCATTAGATTGTCCGGTACTATTCCCGTATGCCCCTAATGCTGTAACGGCTGGATTTGTTACTACTACTATCGGCACAGTAATTGCAATGTTTATATTGCCGATGTTTGGATTAGCTATGATTCTTCCAGGTATGTTGACCAACTTTTTCGCTGGTGGCACAGCAGGGATATTTATGAACGCAGTTGGCGGTCGACGAGGTGTATTAATAGGCGGAATTGCTCATGGAATATTTATCACTCTATTACCTGCACTGCTGGTTCCATATTTTAATGATTTGGGTTTTATCAACGCAACCGCAACGGATGTCGATACAGTTACTGCTGGTTTACTTATTCAATGGTTAGTTGACCCAATTATGAATATATTCAACTAGAAAGGATGAAATAATATGCCATTCTTCAAACGAAAAAAAGAGAAAGCCTCTTCTCCTAAGAAAGAAAAAGTGATAAACAGAGAAGAAATTCTTACTGAAATTGAGCAAGTAAAGCAAGAGCTTAACGAAGCTGACAATGAGAATAAAATTTCATATTTAAATAAAATTGGGAGTCTTTATTTGGAAATAGAAGATTATGATCAAGCAATCTCTTATTATGAAACAAGTATTTCAGAAAAACCGGAAATGGGGAAAGCGTTTACTGATCTGACAAAACTTTATAATATCAAGCGAAAAGAAGCTTCTGAACAAAATGATAATGAAAAAGTACAGCATTACCTTGCCAAATCAGATGAATTAATGAAATTAACAAAAGATACCATTCGGGGAAATATATAAGGAGGAAAATGATAATGAAAAACTTGACTGAATTGTTTAATGAAAATGATGGAAAAAGAGCGATTGGTTCCTTTAATGTCCACTGCCTTGAAATGCTCCCAGCCATGATTGAAGGAGCAAAAGAATTAAATGTACCAATTATTATTCAAACTTCACCTGGAACAGCAGAGTATATTGGATTGGACTTACTTGTTTCATCTATCCAAACTTTGAGTGAGAGGAATAACGTAGATGTTTGTCTGCATATGGACCACTGCACTGATATTCAGGTAATCAAACGTGCTATTGACACTGGTTATACTTCCGTAATGTACGATGGCTCAAGCTTGCCATTAGAAGAGAATATTAAGAACACACAAGAAGTTGTAGCCTATGCAAAAGAAAGAAGCGTCTCCGTCGAAGGGGAAGTTGGTGCCATTGGTGGTGCTGAAGATGGAATTGTCGTAAGCGAAGAAGAAGCTATTTATACAGATCCTAAAGACGCTTATCAATTTGTAAGAGAAACCAAAGTAGATGCCATTGCAGTAGCTATTGGAACGGCACATGGGTTGTATAACTCAAAAGCTAAGCTTAACTTTCAATTGTTAGAAGAACTAGCGGATAATTTAAATAATGTAGGTTTAGTTTTACACGGGGGTACGGGTGTCTCTGAAGCAGACATGAAAAAATGTGTAGCTCTTGGGATGAAGAAAGTAAATGTAGGAACAGAGTTAAATAAATCTTATATAGATAATGTTAATCATGCTTTTTCTCAAGCAACTCCTTTAACGTCACTTCGTAAGCTGTTTATACCGGCAAACCAGCATATTAAGGAGATTGTTAAAGAGAAAAGTGAGCTTTTTCAATTAGTGTAAAAGGAGATTTCATTCCACAGGAGTTGGCATCCTGGGAGTGTAAACTAAACTGTGTAAGTAAGAGAGCGTACGGCTCTTACTACGCAGTTTAGTTTTTTATTGTTAGAATAAATATATAACGATTGGGAGGTTATTCTATTGTCTAAGTCAAAGCGAGAAGAGAAATCAGCTGAATTAGCCAAACAAATTCTAGAAAACTACCAACCAGAGAACGTAGAAGACATGCAAAACGCATTGAAAGACATTTTTGGGCCGATGTTTGAGTCCATGTTGAAAGGTGAAATGAATCATCATTTAGGTTATGAATCCAATGATAAAACAGAAAAAACAACAGAGAATAGACGAAATGGTTATGGTAAGAAGACCATTAAAACAAGCTCAGGAGAAGTAGATATCAAGGTACCAAGAGATCGAGACGGCTCCTATAAACCGGAACTGATACCGAAACGAAAAAAAGATGTATCAGCCATTGAAAATAAAGTGATTTCCATGTACGCACGAGGCATGTCCCAGCGAGATATTTCCTCCACCATTGAGGATATTTATGGCTTTTCTGTCTCTCATGAAATGGTATCGGACATTACCGACCAAGTTCTTCCTGATTTGGAAGAATGGCAGGATCGTCCCTTGAGTAACTGTTATGCCTTTGTTTTTGTTGATTGTATGTATACCACCATCCGCAACCAATATGAAACAAGGAAATATGCAGTCTATACCATTCTGGGCTACACCATCGAAGGAGAGAAAGAAATACTTGGATTATGGTTAAACGAGACAGAAAGCAAGCATAAGTGGATGCAGATTTTTGATGAAATCAAAGCGAGAGGTGTAGAAGATATTTTCTTTCTATCGATAGATGGAGTGAGTGGCTTAGAAGAAGGTGCACGAGCTATTTTCCCTGAAGTCATTGTGCAGCGTTGTATGGTTCATTTAATTCGTAACTCGATCAGATACGTGCCAAGCAAAGATTACAAGGCTTTCACCAAAGCTTTAAGAAAAGTCTATGGAGCACCAAGTCTCAAGGCTTGTTTAAATGCCTTTGAATCCTTTAAACAACAATGGGCGACTTACCAGGGCGCGATTGATGTATGGACAAGGAATTTTAGTCATGTAGAGCAGCTTTATGATTATGGAAGTGCCATCCGGAAAGTCATGTACACCACAAACGCTGTAGAAAGCGTCCATTCCAGTTTTAGAAAAGTAACGAAAAAAGGAGCATTCCCTAACGAGAACGCTCTGTTAAAAGTGTTATTTTTACGGATCAGAGAACTGGAATCCAAGTGGGAAGGCGGCCATATCCAAAACTGGGCAATGGTCATGAACCAACTTCTACTTCATGATGAACTGAAAGATAGAGTGTTAAAGTACCTTGAGTGAATGGGAACTTACACACTTTATTTGACAAACCCGGCATCCTTCTCTCTATCAAAACTGTGACGCATTTTATTGAAAAAATCTGAGGCAAGTTACATTCTTTCGTCCAAACGATTAAGTTTAAACCGTTTGGACGATTATTTTTATGGCTTCTCCTATTTAGGCTAGAACATTTTCGCTGATATCCTTCCATTCATACACAAGCAGATCCAGCACATTACCATCAATCTGAATACCCTTCTCTTCAACAAGTTCTGCTCCCATTCTTTCATAAAATAGCCTGCTATCATTTCCAACTAGGACCCCAACTTGAATAGTGTGAATAGATTGTTCTAAAAATCGTTGAAAGCATTTCAATAATAGCGCTTTTCCTATCCCTTTTCCTTGCCAGTTTTTCAGTAAATAGATAGCTGTCACTTCACCTACTGCAGATTTCTTGATAAACATATTTAAATATCCCACAACCGTTTCTTCTTCATCTACAGCTACAAATGTAGTACTGTTACCAGCTCGAATGATATTTTCCCATTTCTCTTTCTTATCCTTTACAGAAAGGTTCCGTAAAACTGTTTCAGACATTAGCCCCCGGTAGGTTGTCTGCCAGCTCTCTACATTCACTTTCCCCATTCCACTTGCATCAGAAATTATTGCTTCTCGAATGTAAACTATCTTATTCCCCCTTTTACTTTTTATGCTTCATCTATTGTCTAATTTTTCTATGGTTTATTATTAAAATTATTCCTGATTGATATATGATTATAACAAATATTTTCATTTTTTTGTAAATAAAATAAGTTTAAAGCATTTGAAACAAAGTAATAGCTGTACACGTAGATATTTATAAAGAGGTGATTAAGTTGAAAACTGGAGAAGGTTGTATCAAATGTGGCAGTCAAAATGCAGACAAAAAAGATGTATCCATGACCGGATCGGGTTTATCTAAGGTATTTGATGTGCAGCATAATCGTTTCACAGTTGTATATTGTACAGATTGCGGGTATTCAGAATTTTATAACACAGAAAGCTCTACCGCAAGCAATGTATTTGACTTATTCTTTGGAGGATAATTTTCTCAGATAATTAATCAGACTAACAAAAGCTGAAACTCTTTCAAAGGATTTATTAACAGAAAAGAAGCATGGTCTCATATTATTCCATGTTTCTTTTTATGTGAAGATAAATTCATTCTTATCCATTTCACTGTCTTTGTGAAAATATGAATTATGGTATCATATATAATATAAAAGATATTGATATACTTAAGTGCGAATACTGCTTATTTATTATGAAAGGATTTGATGTGAATGCCCCATGCTAAAAGGGTTTTGTTAGATCAATTATTAGCAAATGCGAATAATCAAAGTTGGTATCTTTCTTTTGAGCAGGCTGTTGAAAATATCACAGAGGAAGAAGCAGGCTGGAAACCAAACGCAAACAGCCATAGTATTGCTGAACTTACGTATCACCTTATTTACTGGAATCAAGTATGGCAAAAGCGTTATGAACAAGCTGACGTTCATGCAGTAGAGACATTAGAAGACAATACAAATACCTTCCATGCCCCTAAGGGAAAATCTTTTTCTGATTTAACAAATGACTTATTACGTATTCTTTTGCATTGGCAAAAAATGATTACTAGTGAACATAAATTAGATTCTAAAGTAAAAGGATTCCCTGTAGAGGCAGAATGGTGGGCTTTAATCAGCAATGCAGCCACACATAATGCCTACCATATTGGACAAATTGTTTATTTAAGAAAAATGCAAAAATAACTTACTTAAATGGCTTAGTTATGTTGCTTACGTAAAAATATCATTATCTCTCAGATATAAAAGCCTCTTTACAACTGCACATATTCTTTGATAGAATATTTTCTTGTGTATTTTAAAATACGTTGTAAAGGAATTGTTTTGATGCATTACTCAAAAAAAGCTTTATTAAATAAATATTATCTATTTTTATTACTCTTAGCTATTTTACTAATTGCGGCAACCTTACGTTCTCCAATTACGTCTGTAGGACCGCTTATTCCCTTTTTCCGCGGTGAACTGGAAGCTTCCAATGCGGTGATTGGATTAATTAATACCCTGCCATTGCTTGCCTTTGGCTTGTTCTCTCCTTTTGTACCAAGGCTATCGAGTAAGTTTGGTATGGAGTTTACTTTGTTAATTGCTATGATTTTCCTCTCCATTGGCGTATTTATTAGGGCCAGTGGCGGCATAGAGCTATTACTTTTCGGGACGCTCTTAACCGGAATGGCTATCGCTGTTGGAAATATACTCATGCCAGGGTTAATTAAATCAACTTTCCCTTACCGGATGGGGCTGATGACAGGACTTTATTCTGTATCCATGAATTTATTTGGAGCTCTCGCTTCTGGTATTTCCGTACCAATCGCTTCTATAGCTGTATTTGATTGGCGAAATGCCATGCAAATATGGAGTATTCTTTCTTTAGCTGCCGTGATTGTTTTATTACTTCGTCTTCCTATGATGCGTTCAGGTGAAAAAAAAGTGTTTGTTAATGTAAAAAGTCAGCCCTCTAAGGCTATTTTCAAATCAAAAATTGCCTGGGCCGTGACATTTTTTATGGGGCTGCAATCACTTATTCCATACAGCTTATTTACGTGGTTACCTGATATTTTTCTTGCAAAAGGATTTGATGAAAGTGAAGCCGGATGGTTAATTGCTATTTACCAATTTGGACTTATTCCAACAACATTTATTGCGCCGATTTTGGCCGGACGGATGCAAAATCAACGGCTGATTGGCTGCAGCGCCGGTTTATTATTTTTCTTCGGTTTATTGGGAGTTGCTTTCACTTCAACTCATTTAATTATTGTCTTTCTTATACTAGCCGGTATCGGGGCAGGGACTGCTTTTAGTGTAGCTATGATGTTCTTTGTGCTGCGTACTAATTCTGCGATGGAATCTGCGCAATTATCCGGCATGGCTCAATCCATTGGGTATATGGTTGCTTCCACCGGTCCGCTTTTTCTCGGAACCATTGCTGAGAAGACCGGAGGCTGGGCTGTACCATTTGCTATTTTAATGGCGGTCGCTTTATGCATCGCTTTCCTCGGCTTAATTGCAGGAAAGGATGAAAAAGTTTCTTTTGAATCTAATAAAGAAGCTGCTGTAAAATAATGTTTTAGGTAAAATAAAGAGGCACTTATTAAAAATGTTTTTGGTTTACATTTAATAAGTGTCTCTATTTCTATCCACAATACTATTTTATTAATCTTTCACTCCTTCCGTATTATCTTATACAGAAATATTCATTTGATATGAAGATATCTTTACAATTGCTTGGCTTCTTTGTTAAGATGATCCTTTATATATTTTTTAAACACGTTATAAAGGAATTGTTCTTATGCCTCTTTCTAAGAAAACTTTTACTAAAAGGTATTATCTATTTCTATTACTCTTAGCTATCTTACTTGTTGCAGCAACGTTACGTTCTCCAATGACATCTGTTGGACCACTTATTCCTCTTTACCGGGGGGAATTAGGAGCTTCCAATACAATGGTTGGACTGGTCAATACACTTCCATTACTTACTTTTGGTATATTTTCACCTTTTGTACCGAAGATATCCAGAAAATATGGGATGGAGATGACGCTTTTAATAGCTATGATTATCCTATCCTTTGGTATATTTATTCGGGCAAGTGGTGGAATAAATTTATTACTTTTTGGGACACTTTTAATGGGAATGGCTATCGCTGTTGGAAATATCCTCATGCCAGGATTAATTAAATCAAGCTTTCCTTACCGAATCGGCTTAATGACAGGGCTGTATTCCGTCTCCATGAATGTATTTGGAGCACTTGCCTCTGGCATCTCTGTTCCGATTGCTTCCATATCCGGGTTCGACTGGCGGAATGCGATGCAGATTTGGAGCTTCCTTTCTATATTAGCTGTTGTCGTCTTATTACTTCGGCTTCCAATCAGTCGTTCCAGCAGAAAAAAAGTGTTTGCAGAGGTAAAGGACCAGCCGTCTCAAGCGATCTTCAAATCGAAAATTGCCTGGGCGATTACGTTTTTTATGGGGTTGCAATCATTGATACCAAATAGTTTATTCACTTGGCTTCCTGATATTTTACTCACAAAAGGATTTAATGAAAGTGAAGCTGGCTGGTTTATTGCTATTTGTCAGGCCGGGCTGATTCCAGCGACGTTTATTGTTCCTATCTTAGCTGACAAGATGCAGAATCAACGCCTAATTGGCTTCGGTTCTGGTTTACTCTTTTTCGTTGGTGTATTAGGAATCGCTTTCACTTCATCACATATCATTATTGGCTTTCTTATCTTGACTGGTATTGGTGCAGGAGCTGCTTTCAGTTTATCCATGATGTTCTTTGTCCTCCGCACTAATACGATCGCAGAATCTGCACAGCTCTCCAGTATGGCGCAATCTATCGGGTACATTATCGCCGCTGCCGGTCCGCTCTTTCTCGGAACAATCTCTGAAATGACTGGAGGCTGGACAGTACCTTTTATCATTTTACTAACTGCAGCTCTTTGTATTGCTTTTCTTGGAGATATTGCAGGCAGAAATCAAAAGATTTTTTCTGAATCTGCAGATACACCAGCAAACTAAAATCCTATAATAAAACGAAACTTCACTCAGTGGGAGTTTTCGTTCTTCTCCCACTGAGTTAGCCTAAGTGATTCAGGGAGGTAGCGTCCGTTATCTCCCGCCTAAATAAATTTATTTTTACGCTTTATTTTGAGGCGGGAGTTTTACGGACGGTTCTCCGTGATAAAATGAGACCGGAGAAATTTACTCCGGTCTCATTTTTTATTTATCAAGCGGAAGAGATGCAATAACCTGCTTCACATCATCTGCTGATTGATTTAACTGTTGCTTTTCTTCATCTGTTAATGGGAGTTCAATCACACTTTCAATCCCTTTGCCACCAAGAACGGTCGGCACTCCTAAATAAATATCACTGTAGCCGTATTCTCCTTCTAAAAACGCGATGGATGGTAATATGCGTTTCTTATCTTTTACAATCGCCTCTGCCATTTCAACAAGGGAGGCAGCAGGAGCATAATAAGCACTTCCATTACCAAGAAGATTTACAATTTCTCCTCCGCCTTTTCGAGTTCGTTCCACAATCGCATCCAGCTTTTCCTTTGGCAATAAATTGCTGATTGGTATACCACCTACATTGGAATAGCGGATTAACGGAACCATGCTGTCTCCATGGCCGCCAAGCACAAACCCAGTGACATCCTCTACAGAAAGTTCTAACGCTTCTGCCACAAATGTATTAAAACGCGCAGTATCTAAAACGCCGGATTGACCAATTACCCGATTCTTTGGAAATCCAGTCGTTTTAAAGCAAGTATACGTCATCGCATCTACAGGATTACTTAATACTAAAATGTAGCTTTCTGGAGCATAGCGGACAATTTTCTTCGAGATATCCACCATAATATCCGCATTAATTGCGACAAGGTCATCACGGCTCATCCCTGGTTTTCTGGCAATTCCTGCAGTAATAATTACCATATCCGCATCTTTTATATCTTCATAATCTGATGTGCCAATAACTTTCCCATTAAACTTTTCTACAGGTCCTGACTCTAACATATCCAAAGCTTTTCCTTTTGTTGGATTCTCCTGATCAGGAATATCTACTAAAACAACATCCCCTAACTCCTTTTGAGCGAGTAAAAAAGCTGTTGTTGCGCCAGTAAATCCTGCACCGATTACTGCAAATTTTCTTCGTTTAAAAGTCAATGTAAGTCCCTCCTTGTTATGTATTTCCTTCTTTTCATAGATTTAAAGAAGATAGGTGCTCCCGCATGGAAACACCTATTCCTTCTATTAATCTGGAAGAATATCAGATAATTCGCTATGCGGACGTGGAATGACATGCACAGATAATAATTCTCCAACACGGTTTGCTGCTTCACTTCCAGCATCGGTAGCTGCTTTTACTGCCCCTACATCTCCACTAACAAGGACCGTTACTAAGCCTGCACCAATTTGTTCCTTCCCGATTAAATTCACATTCGCAGCCTTTACCATCGCATCTGCTGCTTCAATTGCCCCTACTAATCCTTTTGTTTCTACCATTCCTAGTGCTCCATTTACTTTACCCATTTTAAATTCCTCCTTAAATTATGATTGATTTTGATATTCTGTTAAAACCTGTTTTACAAGCTGTTCTATCTTTGCTTTATCAATCCCCTCAGCAGCTACTCCAGATTTTTCAACTGCATCCTTCATCAAACTTTCTACTTGTTTGTTTGACTCTATTTTTGCATCGTTTTTTCCAGGTTGCGGAATATCTGCTTCCTTCACGCCATAAGCAATTCGTTTCACATTATAAAGGTGACGTGCCGTAATATTATCGGAACTGATATTTCCACCATATGCTCCGCAGCCTAAAGTCATGGAAGGCGCTAATGCTGTTGTTGCTCCTACTGCTCCTATCGATGATAGTGTATTTACGAGCACTCTAGAAACTGGCATTGCCTTTCCAAATTCACGGACGAGGTGATCGTCTTCCGTATGAATAGAGAAGGAATGACCTCTTCCTCCCAGATTGAGCAGCTCTAAACATCTTTTCTTTGCATCATTCGAATTTTGTGCGGTGTATAATGCAAATACCGGAGCCAGTTTTTCCAGAGAAAACGGAATATTCTTCCCTACCTGGTCCTCTTCTGCTATTAAGAGCCTCGTATTACTTGGAACGTTTAATCCTGCTAATTCGGCTATTTTTAAAGCCGACTTTCCGACAATATCTGGATTTACCTTACCTGGCCCAATGGAAATAACCTGTTCCATTTTCTTTTTCTCTTCAGCGTTACAAAAATAGGAACCATTCTTTTGCAGTTCTTTTTTCACTTGTTCGTGAATTGCCTGATCTACAACAATCGCTTGCTCTGTGGCACAAATGGTTCCATGATCAAAGGTTTTACTATCAACAACCATCTGGACGCTCTTCGCAACATTTGCTGATTTCTCAATATAGACCGGAACATTTCCAGGGCCTACTCCATATGCAGGCTTCCCTGAACTATAGGCTGCTTTAACGAGTCCTCCGCCGCCGGTTGAGAGAATTAAATTCACATCCGGATGTGTCATTAATTGATTTGTTGCCTCCATACTTGGTTCCGAAATCCAGCCAATTAATCCTTCTGGTGCACCTTCTTCTAATGCGGCCTGCATACAAACCTTCAATGTTTCAACAGTACATTTTTTAGCACGCGGATGCGGGCTGACAACGATCGCATTTCCCGACTTTAAAGCTGTCAATGTCTTAAACATTGCTGTAGAAGTTGGATTGGTTGTCGGAATAATCGCAGCTACTACACCATAAGGATAAGCGATTTCCGTTACTTTATTTTCTTTATCTTCATGAATAATCCCGATTGTTTTTTCATCTTTAATCGATTCATAAACATCTCTTGAACCGACCTGGTTTTTCAAAAGCTTGTGCTCTGCAACCCCCATGCCTGTTTCTTCTACTGCCAGCTGTGCTAACTCTTTGGATTGATGGAAAGCGGCTGTCGCAATGGCTTTCACAATAGAATCAATCTTCCATTGCGAGAATTGCATAAATTCCTGTTGTGCTTTGTTCGCTTTTTCCACTGCATCCCGCATCTCTTGAATAGAGGATAAATCTTTATCTAGTGTCAATCGTAACACTCCTTCCTTGCCTAATTTCCCTCTGTATATGGCTTAAGAATAATGATCTCATCCCGCTTGTATTCCACCTCTTCCACCTTTTGTTCTATAGGAGCTGGAGGCGGACTTTCATGAGGCCATATTTTAACCGTTGCTTCTTTATCAACGTTTTCTTCTTTTATTTCTTCTAAGACGGTGACAACCATTTTCGTTACTTTTTCTACAAGCTCTCTATCCATCTTATTTCTCCTTCCTACCCTGCTGTTACCTTTAAGTTTTAGCATTTTCATAGAAGATTAGATTCTCAGATGGGTGATTGGTAACATACGCTCTCATTTCATCTAATGACTCACACTCCACAAGAGCAGGAATGACATCTATCCCTTCCTCTGTATAAGCAGATGTAATCACAATTGGTCCTTTAACAATGGCTTTTTTTAATAAATGGATTGCCCGTTCTATATTTGCTTCCCTTGCATCTGCCTTTGTAACGACACCAATTGGCATTTTGTTAATTCCTAAGCTGAATCCAGGTGCAAAAATCGTCTTTTCATTTGTTGCATCCTGTACAAATAATACATGTGTTATCTCAAGGGAGGTTGCCATAATACTCCGATAATGTAAGGGATTCTCTGTATATTCACCCGGTGTGTCAACAATCCAGTCTTCATAAATTAAAGACTGTGTTTTCATTTTTTTAGGCTGCCTCTCTCTACCAAAAAGCGCTTCTTTTAAAGTCGTCTTTCCAGCATCGATTCCACCTAAAATCATGGCTCGATTTTTCAATGGCATTCATACTTCCTCCCCTCAGAATTTTAAGATTTTGTAATGGCTGCAGGAGTATAATGTAAGATTTCTTCTAAAAATTCATTAACGTCATTTAACGCTGTCTCGACTTCAGAAACACTGCCGACAATCACCAGACTGCCAGTAAACCGGTCAAGAAAGCCAATATCCACATTTGCAGCTTTTGTTGCGCGATCTCCAGCTATGATAACTGTCTCACTTGGGGTCAGTGTTAGTATCCCTAATGCTCCTGCCTGCTGAACACCTAATTTATCAAACATATCCTCGACAGGGTTGGCTATTAAATGGCTTAACGTTACTTGCTTCCCGGGGACAAACTCTTGAATAAATCTTTTTTTCTCTTCCATATGCACTCCTTCTTTCCTTCCCTTTTACTCGACAGGAAAGCTGTTTTCATATCTTTTAAGTGGCTGTTTTCTTTAATTTATTTGCTTTTTCTTCACTTTTTCCTAAAATAGCGTTTGCGATCACAATGGCAATAACAATCGCGATAATTCCTCCGGCAAACTTTCCGATAATCATTGGAAAAATCATTTCCCTGGCTACTCCAGCAGCAAATCCTAAATGATCTCCTAAAACAAAGGCCGCTGGTACAGAGAAGGCTACATTAATTACTTTCCCACGGTTGTCCATATCCTTCATCAGGTTAAACATGGCAATATTATTCGCTAGTGTTGCGACCATTCCAGCTGCAGCAACATCATTCATTCCCAGCATTTTACCCATGCCCATTAACGGTTTCTTGAATACACGCGTAATTACTTCGACCATGACAAATGCTCCAGCAAGCACAATCGCAATACTTCCAACTACTTCTATTCCTTCTTCTAAAGGAGCAATTCCAGGAATAACTGTAATGCCTGTTAAAACATCAATGATTCCGATAGCCAAGCCTGCTGTAGCAACGACAACAACACCATAACCAAAAATCGTAAAGCCTTTAATCATTTGATTTGGAATTTTCCAAAGGCCTAAAATAACAAGTGCTGCTAAAAGAAAGATCGGAATTAAATTCATGATAACCATAGAGAAGGAATAACCAGCTACTAATCCGCCAATAATTGCTCCAAAAGGAATAGCAATAAAGCCTGCCAGCATTCCTGTTGCGAGATAACGCTGATCTTCTTTCTTAATAATTCCCAGGGATACAGGGATAGAGAAAACAATCGTCGCCCCCATCATTGCCCCCAGAATAATTCCCGAGAACATCGCTGCATCCTGACTGTGTCCCAGTTCTTGAGCCAGCTGCAGACCTCCCATATCAATCGCTAATAAGCTTCCGGCAAACATGGCCGGGTCTGCACCCAGAGCGGTATAAATCGGAACAATAATCGGACTCAGCACATTTGCCAGGACAGGGGCCATAACGATAATACCAACCATCGCAAGGGCCAGAGCCCCCATTGCCATAATCCCTTCATCAAATTTATCTCCGAGACCTAACTTATTTTTAAATATTTTATCAAGCGCACCTACCACCATAAAAATAACCATAATGTAGATTACGATCTCATTGATCCCCATGCCTCTTCCCTCCCAAACTCCAGTGATTTCTATTCATCCTGAATCATATCAATCGAATCAACCACTCCTACAATAACGGAATCAATGGGCAGTCTTTCTTTTCCAAAAGCTGACCGCGCACTGCTCCCTTTTGTAACCAGAACGGTATCTCCGACTCCTGCTCCCGCTAAATCTGCCGCAACAAAGGTCGAGGCCAAATCATCATTATAGATTGGTTTAACAATTAATAGTTTCAACCCGTTTAGTTTTTCATCTTTTCTGGTCGCCCATACAGAGCCCATCACATCGCCGATGATCATACCTCATTCTCCTCACATCGTTGAATTACTAATCTATGCTTTTTCGCATAATCTACAGCCAGCGGTGTTGTAATACTATTCTGCGGGATAAGAAGTTTCTTCTTTTTCTGCATCAACAGCTTCTGTACATCTCTTTCTGTAATAACCTTCTTTTCTATAAACTCCGCATCAGACTCTGGTGCGGAGCACTTTTCTTTTGAGATCACTTCTGTATTTATACCGGAACCTGTTGCTCCGCTATTTTTCTTTATAATCTTACCAAGTGCTCCCCGCTGAAAACCACAGGTATTCGCTTCATCAAAATCAATGTGCATATAGGTCTGATAGTTAGGATGGACACGAATGACAACATCATCAAATATAAGGGATCGCTCTCCAAACACTTTCACCTGCACAATTTCTTTATGCTCCACCTGAAGTTTTGCCGCATCATGTAAAGCGACATGGATATGCCGCTTAGCGACAATGAGCCCTTTATCCAAGTGAAGCTCCTTATCTCCATGAATGAGTGTGATTCCAGGTGTTCCATCAATATCCCCGCTTTCTCTAACCGGGATATTGCCTCCTAAAACAACTGCATCTGTCTTAGATACTTCCACCTGGGAGACACTTCTTTCAGGACCTAAAATGACAACATTTTCAATTCTCCCTTTAGGTCCTTTAATTGTAATTCTTTCTTTACAAGCAAATTGACCTGGTTGGGATAATTCTTTTGCCTTTGTTAATTGGTAGCCTGTACCAAATAGATAATCAATTGCTTCTCTGTTTAAGTGAACATGTCTTCCTGATGCTTCCATTTCAACTAAGGATTGATTCAGCATTTCTTTCTTTACTGCCTCTTCTATCGTTTTTACAAGTAGCTCGTCCAAATCTCTCACCTCAATTCTCTCGATCAGCTACTTCTGGACTTCCAGAATTTAAGCTTCCCCTAATTCCTTTGGAAGGATCGCGCTAACTTCTGCATGCGGGCGAGGAATAACATGAACGGATACTAGTTCTCCAACACGGTCAGCCGCCGCTGCTCCAGCATCGGTTGCTGCTTTTACAGCACCTACATCCCCTCTGACGAGTACCGTTACCAATCCTGCTCCAATTTGTTCTTTCCCTACCAACGTTACATTCGCTGCTTTCACCATGGCATCTGCCGCTTCAACAGCTCCAACTAAACCTTTTGTCTCTACCATTCCTAACGCATTTGTTTGCATTATAAATTCCTCCTTTAATGAATTAACCTATTTTTTATTATTATCTTTTGCTAATATTGCCTGAACGAGTTCACTTTTTCTTGCATACTTTATATTTTTTGTTGCATCTGACAAACTTACATTATTTGCTCTGGCAAGCTGTCTTAATTGAAGTACTGTCATCTTTTCCAACTGTTCCTGATCGAAGTCTTGGATGGGATGTTCATCCACTGCAGCTGTATGATCCAACTGTTGTTCTTCCACTTCTGCTTCAGCTATTTCCGTCTGTGTTGTTTCCGGCACTGGAGCCGGCGCTGTTTGCGGAAATTTTTTTAAGATGGTACTGGTTTCATGATGCATCCTCGGAATAACGTGTACAGAAATCAATGTTTGGAATGAAGTAATCGCATGTTCACCAGCTTCCACAGCAGCTTGAACTGCAGCAACATCTCCCAGCAGCTGAACAGTGACCAGCCCGCCTTTGATAATTTCTGTATCTAAAAGCTTCACATCTGCCGCCTTCACAGCTGCATCAGCTGCAACTATTGAACTTAACAATCCCCTTGTTTCAATTAATCCTAATGCTTCCATTTAACTCACCTAATATCCTTTTGGATTATCTGCCACATCATTTACTGCACTTGCAAATGCTTCACAGGCAGCCTGGCAGGCAGATTGACTTCCAGTTAATAAGGCGCCTCCGAAGTTTGTTTCAGATGGCGGTCCAAAGAATGCAGCCAACTTTACATCCGCTGACTTCAAGGCCATATCTAAGGCATAGACAGCTTCCAATGGAGGAGCAATTAAATATGAAATTGCTTCTCCTTCTGCTATATTTGCCTGCTTGGAAAGGAATGTTCCTGTCCGTGATACCAAATGTGCAAAGTAAGGAATCGAGTCATCCTCATTGGCACTGACAAAATAAGCATCATGCTCTATATAAGACAGTGCAGCATCCAATCCGCTTTTTACTTCCTCGGGATTATAGCCTGCCAAAATACCAATAACCTCTCCGGTTAACTTCGTTGTTGCATTATCTGCCCCGGCATACATGGATTCTGCATAAACAACTTCTACGTCTGCTTTCTTTGTTGCTTCATCTAAGGCCGTGTAGACTACATCATCGGTATCCCCTGTTAAAATTCCGATACTTCGCTGATCAGGAAGTAATTTTAATTCGTCTGCTAAATGTGCATCTACATTTGAAATCAGCTTCACACCCAAGACCTGTGCATAAAGCGCATCACCCTTCATGGTAAACCCTCCGTTTCTATGCTTTTTCGTCTTTTGAACGTTTCCTGTCATTCGTGTTCAAAAAGGCGGTACCCTTTATACCTTATTCAGGTCAAGACCAGAAGCTTTTTTATCAATCATTTTCTTTATCAATTCCGCAATATGTGCTCCTGCTTCCACTGGAGGTGTACCGCCTTCGTGAATATTTGATATAACGGTACGCCTTGCTTCCGGCATATCAACAGTCGGCTTGTAGGCAATGTAAGCACTCATCGATTCTGCTGTTACCAGCCCCGGTCGCTCTCCAACAAGCAAACAAACAACATCCGCTCCGGTCAATTCTCCAACAACATCCATCGCCGGCACACGGCAATGTTTAATAAATAAATCATTGGTCGCCTCTATGCCGTGAAGTTTCAGGCCTTGTTTGATAGCAGGTAATGTGTTTTCCAAATTAGCTTCAATAGAAGCAGAGCTCAAACCATCTCCCACCACAATTTGTACTTTAGGGTTTCCACAATGTGTTTTAATTTTTTCTTTCACTTCATCCGTGAATTGTCTTCCCAAGTCTGGACGGGTAACATACTCATCCTTATCCTGGCACACCGTTGCAATAGGAAATAGATTATTATCTTTTACAAAATCCTCACTTACATAAGAGAAAACAGCATCCTGAGCAGCAGCGTGATCCGCTTTAAACCGTAATGAACTGGAGGTCATATAGCGTGCTCCACTCCGCCATACGCCTAAGCGCGCAGGTGTTTTATCTTTCATATCCAAATATCCTGCTTCATCTGCCGGTTCTGGTACAAGTAGTTCTTTCTTTATCAATACTTCGGATATATCCGGCAAGAATTCATCACTGCTTGTCTGGTTTGCATTGCTTTCCGGCTGCGTTTTTGGAGCATGCTCTTCAGAGGTTGTACCCCCTCCAGCCATTTCCCGGACAATTTTTTCAATCAACGTTTTTAATTCTGTATCTGTAGCCATCGTTTCTCCTCCTTACACTAAGAATAATGATGCGTCTCCGGCTGGAGCAGTCAACCTTCCGGAAAGATCAATAACATTCATTTTCTGTAACCACTCTTCAAATTCCTTAATCGGTTTTAACTGCAGCAACTCGCGCAATGTTTGAATTTCATGATAGCCAAGACTTTGATAATTCAACATGACATCGTCTCCATGCGGAGCAGTAATTAAGAAATTAACTCCGGCTTGAGCAAGTAATGTGCCTAACAGCTCCATATCATCCTGATCTGCTTTCATATGGTTGGTATAACAAACATCCACACCCATCGGTAATCCAGAAAGTTTCCCCATAAAATGGTCCTCTAAGCCAGCCCGGATAACCTGCTTCGAATCATATAAGTATTCCGGTCCAATGAACCCTACCACGGTATTTACCAAGAAAGGTTCATAGGTTTTACCAAATCCGTAGCATCTGGCTTCTAATGTAAGCTGGTCTACGCCATGATGTGCGTTAGAAGATAATTCAGCACCTTGTCCCGTTTCAAAATACATCACATTAGGCCCGGCGGCGGTTCCTTCACGCAAAGCAAGCTCTCTTGCCTCCGCAATTAATTCGCCGCTTATTCCAAAGGCTCTATTTCCTTTTTCAGAACCAGCAATCGATTGGAAGATGAGATCAGCAGGTGCTCCCTCCCGAATAGCTTGCATTTGTGTAGTTACATGGGCAAGCACGCTATTTTGCGTAGGAATCGCATACTTATTTTTCACTTCCTCTAAACGATGGAACATCCGCTTTACACTCTCTAACGTGTCATCCACCGGGTTTAATCCAATAACAGCGTCGCCTGAACCATAAGAAAGACCCTCTAAAATAGAAGCGACAATTCCATCCTCATTATCAGACGGGTGGTTCGGCTGTAATCTTGCTGATAATGTTCCTTCCAAGCCAATCGTTGTATTACAATGTGCTGTAACGGTTATTTTATTTCCTGCCGTAATCAAATCTAAATTGGACATTAACTTTGTTACGGCGGCAACCATTTCTGATGTCAATCCTCTTGAAATTCTTCTGATATCATTTCCTGATGTATTGTAATCAAGTAATTTCTCGCGCAGCTCCTGGACAGTCCATCGCTTGATAGAATCATAGATTTTTTTATTTAAGCCATCTTGAATGATTCGTGTCACTTCATCTTGTTCATAAGGGATAGCTGGATTGTTCCGTAAATCCTCCAGTGTTAAATTTGCTAAAACAACCTTGGCAGCGACGCGTTCTTCTGCTGATTCCGCCGCAATTCCAGCCATCACATCGCCTGATTTTTCTTCATTTGCTTTTGCCATGACTTCGTTGATAGATTTAAATTGATAGTTTCTTCCAAATAATACAGTGCTTAAAATCATGCTTATCCTCCTCTCAAAATTTACAGTACTAATTAAATACGAGTGTTTTAATTACGACGGGCAACACACTCCCTTCAGCAAGTGGATGTCCAATGTCAATATAATCTCCATCTTCAACAAAAACACTATCAATACAGATAATTTCCATATCTTGGCCAAGCATAGTATAAAGCGTCTGCCCAAGTACCTTCCCAATATCCTTCTCTACAATGACAATGAGCGGAAGTCCTAAACGAAGATAATTTCGGGCACCTTGCGCCATTTTTTCAGCTACTTCTGTTATATCTTTAAAACTTGATACTTCTCTGCCTGAAAAGGATAACGCCACTCGCTGCTTTTCTTCTTCTAATTGAAACCTGCTTAAGTTTTCCTCTATATAACCTGCAATAGCGTCACCATGATTAATAACTTCATTGGATATTTTTATAACCGGGATATTTTTAATCGGGAATTTATTTTGAGAATAATGAATCGTGCTCCCACTAATTTCTGTTGTATGCGATCCTGCTCCAACAACGGTGGCCCGTATTAATTCTTTCGGCTCTATCAGTGTCAACTGTTGAGTTAATGCAGATTTCCTGATTGCTGTTCCCAGCAGAATACCAATATCCCCATACCTGAACACGTCACCTTCTGACGGTCGATAGATAGCCTCCGCTACTCCTCCTGTAAATGAAATATGTGACATATCTGCTATATTTTTAATTCCTTTATGTGTCACGATATTGAAAAATGCTCTTGTTGGATTACGAACACCAACACTTTCCTCCAGAAGCTGTACCATCCGTTCAATTAACGGCTCAAGCAGTTTCTCTGTAGCCTGTTCTCCTATATAAATCGGCCAGCCATTTTCTTCAATTAAGGCTTGAATCTTTTCTGAAATATATTCAATTTTCTTTGTTTCCTTATTTACTTTGACCAGTCTTCCGCCGATATCTAAGCAGCCTGTGTCGACGATATTGCCTCTTTCCATCACAGCAATATTGCTTGTCCCACCACCCACATCGAGATTGGCCAGCTTGCCGGCATGCTCCTTGGAATAACGATTCAGTCCAGCTCCTTTCGCTGCAATAATACTCTCTAAATCAGGTCCGGCAGTTGCGACAACAAAATCTCCTGCATAGCCGCTTAATCCTTGTAAAACCTCTTCGGCATTTTCTTTTCTGGCTGTTTCTCCAGTAATAATGACAGCACCTGTCTGGATCGTTTCTTTCGCAATCTTAGCTTTCTGATATTCTCTCGCTACAAACTGCTCAATCTGCGTTTGATCAATCCGTTTTCCTTCCAGGAGTGGTGTATCAATAATGTCACTTTTATAAATGACTTTCTTATCTATAATCACAATGCGTGGAACATTAAATGCAGATGCCGTATTTTCTATCGTCAGATGAGAGAATACAAGCTGTGTTGTGGACGTCCCAATATCGATTCCGACACTTAAAACATCTTCAGCCATTTCCCTGCCTCCCTTCTTTATTAGATGTATTAAAAAAAGCAAAAAAGCTTAAAGCATAAAAAATTGCACACAGCAATCTTCTTTATACCTTAAGCTTCATTGCTTCCGGATCCACTTATACATCATCGTATAGTGTTTGTTTAAATTGAACGGTAACTTCCATTCCTCTTTTCAGGCGGTTAAATTGAATCGTTCCCTTTAGCTTGTCTTTCACATAATTTTGAACAATAACTAATCCCAAACTGTTCTTTTTTATTTCATCAATGGAAAAACCAATTCCATTATCTGCAACAGTAATAATCACTTTGTCTCCATGCTTTTTCAAAGATACTTTTAACTTTCCGCTGCTTCTTCCTGCGAAAGCATGATTATAGCTGTTTTGTACAAGTTCATTCACAATAAGGGATACAGAAGTTGCAATTTCACTTCTGACAATAATCGATTCTTCTGCATCAAGGCTTAATTCAAGATTATTTAACAGCATATAGCTTCGATGCATATTATTCACAATAAATTTAATGACTTCACTTAACTCAACCTCGTCCCCAAGCTGTCTTGCTAAAATATCATGTGTTGCAGCAATGGACATAACCCGGTTCATATTGTCTGATAGAATATGTTTAATCTCTTCATTATTGCTTCTTCTTTTCTCCATTCGCAGGAGAGATGCCATGGTTTGTAAGTTATTTTTAATACGATGATGCGTTTCTCTTATTGCCTCTGTCTTAGAGATGATTTCCGCTTCTTTATTTTTCAATTGTGTGATATCTCTTAAAATAATTGCAAATTCTAACTTATCATCCTCTAAAATAATCCGCTTCATCATATAAAACTTATCAGCAAGTTCAATTTCTTTCATCACTGTTTTTTTATTGCTTAATACAAGCTCACTATAAGGAATTTGATCACCAAATAATTGATTATAATAAACTTCATCCTGCAGGCTATCCTTTAAAATACTATCTGCGTTTTCATTTTGAAAAATAAGTTTACTAGAAGCATCAAAAAAATAGATGGCATCGTCAATATAGTTATTTAATCGTGCTGTCATAACCATATAATCATTTTGCTCTTCTCCCTCATCATCTTGCACTTCATGAAAAGGCTCTTCCATAATATAGGTACCCAGGATCTTATCCTGATATTCAATGGCATATATATTTTGACGAATAAATACGTTCTCTTGCGTAAACGCTTTATATCCTTTTAACTTTCCTCCAGTTCGAGAGACCTTCCAAACCCCGGGCTCATTCATCTTCATTGCCGGCTGACCTACAGGAGATTGCTCATAGAGAGATCCTTTGGAGACAGGAAGTACATGATAAATAACAATAGAAGCAGTACTGTTCTTTAAAGGAACATCGATGAAAATATCGCAATCAAAAATAGCTGCTAATTCATCCAGTGCCTGCGATTTCTGATAGATAATTGCGATTTCTTCCTCTGTCATCTCTGTATACTTCTTGCATAATTCCATAATTTTATTTTTTTGCTTATTCATATACTATCGCTATCGTCCTGGCAACTTCACTGATAGACTTCCTTCCATCCATACTCATTTTACGCAAGAGCTTATAAGCCTCTTGTTCATCCAGATTTCTCTCCTTCATTAATAAACCCTTAGCAATCTCAATAATCTTCCGATCTTCCAGCTTTTGGGATACTTCTTCTACTTGTTTCTCCAGAGATTGGATTTTTTCTGCTCTAGATAGGCACATTTCAACTGTTGGAATAAAAGATTTTTCATCCAGTGGCTTTACTAAATATCCAAGTGCTCCGATCTCTCTTGCTTTTTTTACAAATGTTTCATCATAAAAAGCAGTCAGCAGCAATATTCCACCAGCAATTTTATCATACATAATTTTTTTACTAGCCTTTAGCCCATCTAATACAGGCATTTTTATATCCATAATGACTAAATCCGGGCGTTGTTCCTGACAAACATCGATTGCCTCAAACCCATCAGAAGCTTGTCCTACGACATCGTATCCAGCTTCCTCCAAAAGTTCCTGTAAATCCATCTTTGTAATAGGTTCATCGTCGACTATCACAATTTTTGCATTCATATCCATACTCCTTAGCAGTATAATTCAATGACACTTAAGGAAAGCCTCATCTCTATCTAATAGCCTAAAAAAGCCAAAAGGGACCCCGAAAAAGATACATCCTTTTCAAAGCCCCTTTGCTTTATCATCAACGAATTGCATTCATTTCATTTCTTACGCACCCCATTGTGCTTCTATCATCATTATATATTTGAAAGCACTTTCTTGCAAGCTTATTTTCTATTAGACTCAGCCTGATAATTATCTTATCTTTTTTAAAATAGCTGCAATATCCTGATATGTTGGTTTTACCGGGTTCATACTTGTACAGCTGTCGTTTAAGGAAGCCTCCACAATTTCTGTTTCTATCTCATCGTTGTATTCCAGTTGATAGGCCTTTAAATTAGCAGGGATATCTAATTTTTTCCGAAGCTTCTTCACTTCTTTAATAAAGCTTCTTACTCCACTTGCTTGATTCGTTGCAGGAAGATTCAATAAACGGGCAAGCGCTGCATACCTATCTGCTGCCGGAGTTAAATGCTGATTATCATTTTGATGAACACCGGCATTAAACGCAATAACAGATGGGAGTAAAATCGCATTCAGTCGGCCATGTGGAATATGAAATCTTGCTCCTGAGGCATGTGCAATACTATGATTGATTCCTAAACCAGCTGTGTTAAATGCAAAACCTGCTAATGTAGATGCATGGTGAACCTTTTCTTTCGCTTCATCGTCTTGTTCATTTTGATAAGATTTTGGTAGATAATCAAAAAGTAAACGAATCGCTTTTTCCGCCATGGCATCTGAAAAATCATTCGCATTTTTAGCTACATAAGCCTCTACAGCATGGGTTAAAGCATCCATTCCTGTATCTGCTACAATTGACTTAGGAACAGTTTTCACAAGCTCTACGTCTAAAATAGTTGTTTCCGGAATTAAAGAATCTGCGGTTAATGGATACTTCACCCCTTTATTTTGATCCGTGATCACCGAATAGGAAGTTACTTCCGAGCCGGTACCACTCGTGGTTGGAATAGCAAGCAGCGGCAGTTCTTCCATAGCATAAACCTTCTTAGCAATATCTTTTACCGCTTTTGCAGCATCCATTGCAGAACCCCCGCCAATGGTAATAACAAAATCAGGCTCAAAGTCTCTCATCGCTTCTACACCAGCAGTAACATTTTCAATCGGTGGATCCGGTACCACCTCTGCAAATAATTGCCACGTATTATTTCCTGTTGAAAGGTAGTCTTCTATTTTTTCAAGGATTTTTGTCTCTTGAAGAAATGGATCTAAAACAATAAAAATCCGCTGTTCATGAATCGTTTTCAAATAATCTAATGCATTCTTTCCATAATAAATATCTGTTTGAAAAGCAACCTTTTTCAAGAAAATCCCTCCTCATTTTTTGACATAAAAAAAGACAGAGGAACCCTACAGAATTTATCATTCTGTAAAGCTCCTCTGCTTTTAAACGACACGTCTTTGTGTTAACTGTAGTGTACTATTAATCTGTTAGCCTTGTCAATTTTGACTTAAAAAGGTTCTTAAAGATAAAAACAGGAAGATCTACCACTACTTTGGAGTAAACCTTCCATCATTGCAGGTATTACTTCTTTGTAATGACCTGTCCGTTCGGTTACTTCTTTGTAACGTTATACATCCTTACGACGAATGTAAGGCTTTAGAGAGTTTGCTGCGCCGCAATGCTCCAAATGGTTAACAAACTTTTGGTTTCGCACAAACCAAAGTAAGCAACGACGATAAGCATGATACCTATTACTTACCGCTCTATACACATTAAAAAAAACCCTCACCTGTCTTTAGTTGAGAGCAGCTAATAGAATTCAATTTGTATTTCATTGAATTACTAGTATGCATCTCCTTTTCCCAGAAGGCAGCTGTGCATATTACTTTGGCAAGTCTCCTGACTCATGGCTATTATCTACTCCGCCTTCCCGGGATTATCCAGTGGCAATACAGAGCAAACCTACCATTCACAGTGGCCGGACCGTTCAGGATTTACACCTGATTCCTTTTTAATCATTCACAGCATTGTAAATGAACCAAAATAATTTCCATATAAAGTTTGTTAATTTTATTATATAGTAAACGGATTATTTTTCATAGGGGGATTTATTGAAGATACGTATTTCTTTGGTTAAAACAAGCTATCTCAATAAATTTATTGAGATAGCTTGTTTTAATCTTATTTAATTAATATAACGGTATTCCATCAGCTGATTCAACATCTCAATTTCTTCTTGCAACTTAGCTCCGATATTCGTTTCCCTAACTTTTTTCCGTTCCAGCTCTTTGTCTACCACTCGTCGAACCGATAACACATCTGCTCCATTTAATACAACATCTTCTTTTGAATTAAAATGCTGGTGGGCAACGAGCTGCATTCCGAATGAATTATACAATAAGGTATAGCCTGCAATACCTGTTGTAGACTGATATGCTTTAGAAAAACCGCCATCAATAACAATCATTTTTCCATTTGCTTTGATTGGGTTCTCTCCATCTATTTCTTTTACTGGCGTGTGACCGTTAATAATATGCCCCTGACTAGGGTCCAATTCAAATTCTTCCAACATCTTCCGGCACATTTCCACATTTTCACGTAAATAATAATATGGATTCTTTTCTTCTTTATGAGATGCTTTATCAGAAATAAAGTAACGTTCAAAAGTAGTCATTGCCCGTTTTCCAAAAAGAGAAGAATATTCCCCTGTCCATAGATACCAAACCATATCGGTTGCAAGGTCGTCTGTTGTTTCTCTGTGGGCAAAAGCATGGCGTAAATAGGACTCAAATTTATCCAACAATTCTCTGCCCTTATAGGCTTTTCCTTCAATCTCCATCTTCTCCATACTTCCATTTTCATCAACAGGAATACAGCCGTGAATTAATAGATTTCCATTATATTTCAGGTATAAGCTTCCTTTTTTCATTAAGAAATTCATATGTCTTTTCAACTTCTCTGATTGCTGTACCGATAGCAATAGCTTGTCGATGACTTCTTCTTCTTCCGGCAATAGTTTGGCAGGATCAGCAGGATCAATGGTAGAAAAACATGTATTTTCTAATGGATAGGTCTTCCCATAAACCGTGATTTCTTGTTTCTCGTAATCTGTTTTCTCTAACACAAGTCTCTCTTCCATATTAAAGAAGGAGCGCCGTTTAATAATCGGACTTTCCAGCTTAAATTGAATCATTGCAATTGCTTGATGAATCTTCGTAATTTGTAATTTTTCCTGATCTGTAATATCTTGATCTGGATGCTTTTTAGGACGAAAAGCAGGATTATCCCCATAATATTTTTCAGCCAAGTTAAGTAATGGGCGTAAATTGATTCCATAAGCATCTTCTATGATATCTAAATTATCATAACGCGCACAAATTCGAATGATATTGGCAAGGCACACTTTGGATCCTGCATACGCACCAATCCATAGAACATCATGATTCCCCCATTGAATATCAATGGAGTGGTACCCGATCAATGTCTCCATAATTTTATCCGGCTCTGGTCCGCGATCATAGATATCTCCAACAACATGCAGATGGTCAACCACCAAACGCTGTGTAGTATAAGATAAGCCAATAATGAGTTTCTCCGCCTGTCCAAGCGAGATTATCTTTTGAACAATTTTTTCATAATAAGGCTTCTTATTCGTATATTCATCCGTCTTATACAAAAGTTCTTCTATAATATACACAAATTGCTCCGGCAATGCCTTACGCAGCTTGGAACGGGTATATTTAGAAGATGCATAAGAAATTAAATGAATCATATGATGAATTTTCTCTGCATACCATTCTTCTAACGCCTGCTTTGAATTGAATTGGTGTTTAATGAGCTTCAGTTTATCTTCAGGATAATAAACAAGCGCAGCAAAATCGTTAATATCTTCCTCAGACAATGTATCCTTAAATATATCGTTTATTTTCTCTCTTACTTTTCCGGAACCATTTCGTAAAACATGCTGAAAAGCTTGATACTCCCCATGCAAATCACTTACAAAATGCTCTGTTCCTTTTGGAAGATCCAAAATGGATTCTAAATTGATAAGTTCGGTTACTACCTTTTCTTCTCTGTCAAATTTCTCTGCTAATAAATCAAGGTATTTTGTATCCACCTTTCATATCCTCCTCCGAATTATGCCGTATTATTTTTAAATAGTATAACACTTTTAGGCAGGGATTGCAGTAATTATTCCTTGCTCTCATAGTTATAGATTTGTACTATAATACAATAGCTTTACAATATAATTCAAACGATAATGAATTATAAATTGAGTCGGATAACTGATAAAATCAAGCCATTATCAGTTACCCGACTCTCACTTTACATTTTCAGCTTTCTTCTATTCTTGAAGTAAGAATCTTAAAGTCGATTGCACTGCTATAAAAAAATAGTTTCTATATATACAAACTTATCAATAAAGAATTACCTTCCTTATTTATAAAACGAAACTTCATTCAGTGGGAGTTTTCGACGCACAACTCTTTACGATGGGACGAGTAATCGCAAAAGTTCTTCGACGAGGCGAGTAATCGCAGTCCCAGTCCTAGTCCCAGTCCTAGTCCCAGCCCCAGGACGTCGCGAACTTAGTCTGCTGTTCTTCTCCCACTGAGTTAACCTAAGTGATCCAGAGAGTTAGCTCACCTGATCTCCCGCCTAAATATATTTATCTTTACGCTTTATTAGGAGGCGGGAGTTTTACGGACGGTTCTCCGTGATAAAATAGTAAAAAAGTGAAACACCACTATCTGATGATAAACAGAGAATATATCAGCTGCTAGCGTAGGTTTTCTCATTATTAACTTAATAACAAAACTATTCTGACATTTATATTGATATGATGACCAACTTGTGTAAAAATAATTAAAATAATGTAAATCAACTTTTACACCAGGAGGGCTAAAATGAATTTATTTCCATTTGAAATAACTCATGTATTGAACCGTAATTTGAAAGTTTTAGAGAAAAACATCTGGAAAACATTCGATTTATATAAAGTTGCAAAAGAGGCAAATCCGACAAAAATATTCCTCAAAAATAACGAAGAAATCCAATTCGTTCAGCTTTTTAACGAAACAAATGAAATCGTTGTCACACCGTGCAAGGAGGCTTCATCAAGCATATCTTTCACAAAGTTAATGAATACTGTTGAAACATTTGGTCATGTAATTATTCAGGATAATGGAAAATATATCGGCTATGTTAATGCAACTGCAATTTTAAAACAAATCATGAATACTTATAAGAAAATGGAAGCTTACTTCAAAACAGTTCTTCAAACTATTGACAGTTCCTGTACAGCCATTGATTCTAATCAAAATGTTTTAATCTGGACAGAAGGAGCGGAACGTATTTTTTCTGTAAAACAAGAAGATATAATTGGCAAAAAGATAACTGATTTCTTTGCTCCTGAACGCCTGGAAGTTTTAAAATCGCTAACTGAAGGATCATCTGTAACGAATAGTCAACATCATGCGAGAGAGGATTTAGTTGTAATGATCAACTCAAATCCTGTTTATCTTAATAAGGAAGTAATTGGCGCAGTGGTTTCTGAAACAAATATTACTAGTCAAATTCGGTTACATAATGAACTGTCTAATACAACAGAAAAACTCTTTAATTTAGAAAAAGAAGTCAATAAGCTAATGCCTTCTGAAGATCCTTTTGTAGCTATTAAAGGAAACAGCAACATTTTAAAAAAGACTATTTCAATGACAAGAAAAGCCGCAACAACAAATACGAATATATTGATCTATGGAGAAAGTGGTGTTGGTAAAGAACTCTTCGCAAAAGCAGTCCACAACATACGCGAAGGTCAAAATGCACCATTTGTCCCGATCAATTGCGGTGCGATTCCTTCTACATTATTTGAAAGCGAAATTTTTGGTTATGAAAAGGGAGCATTTTCCGGGGCTGATCAAAAAGGAAAAAAAGGAAAAGTGGAGTTAGCCAAAGGAGGAACATTGTTTTTAGATGAAATTGGAGAAATGCCTTTGGACATGCAGGTGAAAATATTAAGATTACTACAGGAAAAGAAGTTTTTTTCTGTTGGCGGAACAAAAGAAAAAGAAGTAGATTTCAGAGTAGTGGCCGCTACTAATCGGAATCTAAAAAAACTAGTAGAAGAAGGCAAGTTTAGGGAGGATCTTTACTATAGATTGAACGTGGTAAATATTGAAATCCCCCCTTTACGAAGCCGTCCAGAAGATGTTATCGAATTAACCCATTATTTTTTATACGAAATTTCCATTAAATATAACCGTCCAATATACGGGATATCACAAGCCGTCATGCAAGCACTTCTGCAACATGATTGGCCGGGAAATATACGGGAATTAAAAAATGGAATAGAAAGATTAGTTGTTTTTTCTGAAAATGGAGAAATAAAGGTGGAAGATCTCCCGTTTGAAATAAGCGGAACGAAATCAACTTCCGGAAAGCAACTTCCTTATTTCACCGAGTATGATAATAGAGCTTTAAGCGAAAGACTTGAAGAAGTTGAAAAAGAAATTATATTAAAACAACTGGAAAAAGAAAATGGCAACAAACTGGCTTGTGCTAAAACGTTACAAATAACACGGGCTACACTCTATAATCGCATAAACAAATTAGGATTAGACGTATAAAGATACGTTTTTAATATGATTGTTGTAATTGTTCAGGGATATCAAAGAAGATCGAGTGATTATATGTAGAACTAAAGAAGGAACGTTTAAAGGGTTGGCTGATATATTAAATGCGTTCGCTTTTCCATTCGCTGGATTTACTCGTGCAAAACGTTGCGATTATCTATCACCAATCTAGTATGCTTCCTTTTCATTCACTGATTTATCCTTAGTAAACCAGGACATTAGCACACTCTGTTCTCCTGCCTCAATAGATTGATTTCCACTTTCTATTTGAAGGCAGGAGTTTTACAGATGCTTATTTGTGGCAAATAAGAAAATTATATATCTTTTTTTAGTAATTAATAGGTTAAATCCTCAAGTTCTCTCGGATATTCTGTTATTCGTTTACTTCCATTCTTTGTTAAGATTAATGTATCTGAATGACGAAAGCCGCCAATTCCTGGTATAAATATCCCGGGTTCAATTGTAAATACCATGCCTTCTTGAAGTACTAAATCATTATCGAACCTTAAATATGGCTGTTCATGTGCGGATATGCCAATTCCATGACCTACTCGATGATTAGCATAATCTACAAACCCTGCCTTTTTTAAAGTATTTCGTGAAACTTCATCTACTTCTGCCGCAGTAACTCCAGGTTTCAGAAAATCCATTGCATTCTGCTGAGCAACTTTAGCTGCTTCAAAACCCCTTTTTTGATCTTCAGTTAGTTCACCTAAAACAATCGTTCTCTCAAGTTCTGCCCGGTAACCATTTAAAGAGACTTGTCTACTATGAATGATAATATCGCCCATTTGAAATTTCCTGGTATTCGAGAAAACATGTGGCATAATTGTTCTTTCTGTTCCTGATGGTGACATAACAAATAGATCAAGAGTGGCATTAGGGTGTCTTTTAGCTGTTTCCTCAAATAATGCCCTTGTACCTATTGCATCCATTTCAATTTCGGTAATACCTTCCCTACAGGCATTTAATGAGGTGCTAACGGCCAGATTAGATAATCTTCCAGCTTCCTTAATTAGTTCAAGCTCTTCGCTGTCCTTCACATACCGCATTTCTACAATTTTTTGACCTACATCTACAACTTCAAAACCTGATTGGTGAATAATATTAACTTGTTCTGCAGGAATCGAAGACATATCGACTCCAATTTTAGACCCTGGTGAATATTTTGAAAGTAATGATTTAAGGTGCTCAAATGGGCTGGTTCCTTTATGCGCCATTTCAGGATGCTCATAATATACTATGATATTATCTACATTAGCTTCTTCTTTAGCATGCACTTCCTCTAAAGCAGGAACGATTAGGCTTGTTGAAAACTTATCTGCTAAATAAATAATTGGACGCGAATATAAAATAGCTTTGAAACCGCTTAAATAATACTGATGGTCTGGGTTTCCAACAACAATAGCTTCTATTTTTCTTTCATCCATAAAATCTCTTATTTCAGTCAAACGATGGGTAACATTCATTTAAATCACTCCTAAAATAGTTTTTAATAAAATCGATACTTCTATCAACTGGTATTTTACTGACGTTTATCTGTTATAAAAAATAATTTTTTCCTTATTTTGCAGTTTTATTTTTTAAAACGATGTATTCCGCCATTTCTATTTAACCACTTACTTTCGTGTTTTGCTCCATTATTCTATTTTTATTATTCGTAACTAATGATACGATTACAAGCGTAAGAACTGATAATGGTAGAGATACAATTATACTATTCCAACCTAAGGGCTGATTAAGTACCTGTTCCCAGATAATTGTTGCACTTCCTCCAACTATGATGGAAGATATTGCACCCGCAGCAGTTGCTCGTTTCCAAAAAAATGCTGCTAATATCACTGGTGTAAGAGCTGCACCATACATGGTGTAAGCATACATTTGCAATTCTAATACATCTGGAAAAAAAGCTCCCAAAAAATAACCAAAAACGCCAAGACCAACAACGGCTATACGATTTAGACGTAAATATTTTTTGTGAGACACTTTACCTTTAAATTGAATGTAGATATCATATACAATATTGCCGGCACCTGATAATAGAAATGAGTTAGATGTTGTAATTATTAGCGCGATGGCTGCAACTAAAATAATAGAACCAATTGGGATAGGCACTCCATCTGCAGCAACTTGCAGTATTGCCATATCCGTATTTTCCAAAGAAGGATACATAATAATTGCTGATGCTGCAATGATTATTACAGCCGTCAAAATTAAAGCGTTTCCAAAGAAAAATGCCACAGTCGATTTACTAGCTGTTTTAACATCTCTTGCGGATGAAAAACGATTATACATATTCTGATCGCCCAATAACAACATAAGTGTTGGTAAAAAGAATCCAATTAGTTGAATAACTGACAAACCGCCGGTCCAAGATAATTGTTCGGAAGGGATTCCATTTGCTAATCCTGAGAACCCGTCCACGTTAGGTAAAACAAAGGGGAGAGCTAATAATAATCCGAAAACGATTAATATAGAGCTGATAAAATCCGTATAAGCAACGGAGAACATACCTCCTGTTGCGGCTAGAAATATAACAAAAATCGCTATTAGCAATGCTCCCGTCTCTGCCGATAAATCTGTTATAATACTTAAAAGGTTACCACCTCCAATAAATTGATATGTTGCAATACCTACGTAGGCTAATAACATGAAAATTGAAGCCACTAAACGAGTAGCACTTCCAAATTTCATCTCTAAAATCTCCGGTAATGTGGTTTTTTCTAACCCTCTTACTTTACCAGCTATAAAATACAAAATGATAATCCCGATCGGTGCACCAGCAAAATAAATAATGCCTGCAAGCGGACCATACTGGTAAACAAAGCTGGCACCACCTAGAATGGTTCCGGACCCAACCCACGTAGCCAGTAACGTTCCGGCTAATACAATTCCCGGCAAACGACGTCCAGCTATCAAAAAATCTTCACCCGTTTTAACTTCCCGTTTAGCAAAGTAAATACCAAGAAACATCATGCCGATAACATACACCACAATGATAAATATATGCATTAACACCCACCAAACCTTTCATTTTCGTATAAAAATGCGGTTAAAAATGATAAATCGAATTTATCCGTTGGCTTGTTTTCCAGCGTCCATATATTCAAATGCACAGTACGAAACTATATCTTCTCGATCTCCACGTTTCTTTCACCTGCCTTTTTGAATAAGTAATTTTAGCCATACAAGTAAGATAACGTTGATAATTATTTTAACGTTATATCTTTTATAACTTTTATTTGTCACTGTAAAATACGACAACTACTTTAAATACAATCCATACTAAAGTTTAAAAACTAATTCACCTTTTTTATATACTTGTTCCACCTTTTTAAGGTTATTTAAATTATCTAAAGGATTTTCCTTTACCAACATAAAATCAGCTTCATAATCTTCTTTAATTTGTCCAATCATTTTACCTAGAATTTTACCAGCATTTGATGTAGCTGTTTTAAGCACTTCTGAATTTTCAGAAACAATTTTTTGCATCATTACGAGTTCCTCTACTATGGAAGGATGTTCAACACATGGCGCCCCAGCATCAGTACCGCACCCTATTAAAATGTCATTATTGAAATAATTACGAAAAGCATCCTCATGAATTCTGACTATTTCTTTCGCCTTCTCTTGAGCATAATCGGGTATTCCATCAGCATAAGCATTTTGCTGATAGGTATATAAAGTCGGTACCCATGCTATATTGCTATCTTCCATCATGTGAATGAGTTCTTCATCTAAAAAATGACCATGCTCTATCGTATCCACACCTGCTCTGATAGAATTTAAAATACCATCACGCCCGATGGCATGGGATGCAACCTTGAGTCCAAAATCATGGGCAACTTCACAAATTACTTTTAACTCCTCATAAGTAAGCTCAGCATTTAATACGGACTCCCCTTCAGCTCTTCCATAAACACCACCTGTTGCACTTACCTTTATCACCTGGGCCCCTTTATAAATTTGTTCACGTGTCGCTTTTAACGCTTCAGTTGGTCCGTCAAGAAACCTTGCCCAAAAAGGATCATGTCCCCCGGTCATCGTTAACGTTTTACCGCATGCAATGATATTAGGACCTTCAATAATTTCTCTTTTTACACTTTGCGCAACTTGCAAAGATATATCATTGACCGAACCAACGTCCCTCACTGTTGTGATGCCATGACGAAGATATTTTTGGCAATTGGAAACTGCACGTATTATCATCTGTTCATAGCTTTCTTTTTCCTGTGTCTCTACAGGATTAAGTGACCCATCCCACATTAAATGAACATGAAGATCGATCAATCCGGGAACCATGTATAGACCCGAAGCACTGGTTGTTGGTAAATCTGTTGGAAGTTCGCTCTTTGGTCCTACCTTATGAATAACTCCATTCTTAATCCACACTGCATCCCCCGATTTTTCAATTAACTCATCACCGTAAAGAAGATTCACATCAGTTATAATTTGATCCATTAAAATCCTCCTATATAGTAGTATGTTTTTCATTTTAACTTACCTATTTACTAGCAAGAAAGATGCCAATTTTATAAAGTAGAATTTTATTTAGAAAAGTATGTCATAGCACAATGCTTATCAGCGACTAAACGCAACAGTTTTCAGTGTGGTGTGTTAGAATTGAGACGTCGGCCTTTATCCTGTAAACTACAACAATTTGAGCATTTACCGGTTGTTTCATTTCCCACTTTAAAATTTTCTGTTTTCCCTATTCTTGAAGTGGAAGTCTTACAGCCCGGTACCCTGCGATTATTTAGTTCGTAAATTCCTTTCTTATGCTTTGGAAATTATTATTTTCCCCTTTATTAAAGGGTTTAAATCGCCTTTATAAAGCATCTTTAACTTCAACCTGTAAATAAGGACATCTATCAATAAATCATATAAAAAGTTGTTTTTAACTCTTTTATGTTAAGAATGAATAATGTGTATAAGAATCTATACATGAATAACTTTTTAGAATAGAATTTATATAGAATGATAATGGGATCTATTTGAAGTAATATTTCTATCAGTAAAATCCTGACCAAGCTTTTTCTCAAATAAAACATATGCTCCCTTGTTAAAATAAAAAGAACAGGTATCAGCGTAGACTCTATTGATAGCTCACAACTGAACCCGTTCTCTTATCGGATTTTCATAGATATTCCGGAAACTACTAAACTGAACATTTACCCATTTATTCATCCTAAACGAAAAGTCACATATTTTGAGAAATCACATGTCAAAAATTTAATTGTTCCATCTCTCTTGGATATTCTGTTATTAGTTTCCTGCCGTCCTTGGTTAGAATAACAGTATCTGAATGACGAAAACCTCCTACACCTGGTATATAAATGCCTGGTTCTATAGTGAACACCATCCCCTCTTGAAGCATTAGATCATTATCAAACCTTAAGGATGGTTCTTCATGTAAAGAGATCCCTATACCGTGACCCATTCGATTAATTGCATAATCTCCAAAACCCTTTTGTTTTAAAAGCCTTCTTGCTACTTCATCTACTTCGGCTGCTGTGGTTCCTGGTTTTATAAAGTCAATGGCAATCTGTTGCGCTTCTATTGCTGCATCAAAAGCTTTCTTTTGATTATCAGTCAGCTCTCCTAAGACAACTGT
Organism: Oceanobacillus jeddahensis; assembly: GCF_000750635.1. Taxonomy (GTDB): domain Bacteria; phylum Bacillota; class Bacilli; order Bacillales; family Amphibacillaceae; genus Oceanobacillus; species Oceanobacillus jeddahense. The sequence continues at coordinate 5,511 of NZ_CCDM010000005.1, read as the reverse complement.
ACGTTCTAATTCTGCTCGATAACCATTCAACGCTACTTGTCTACTATGAATGATAATATCTCCTTTTTTTAGTTTACGTGTATTGGAAAATACGTGAGGCATTACCGTCCTTTCCACACCTGAAGGAGACATTACCATAAAATCGAGTGTTGCTTTTGGATACCTTTTAGCTGTTTCTTTAAAGATAGCTGTATTTCCCTTAGCATCCATTTCCATTTCAGTAATACCTTCTTTACAAACTTTTAACGATTCGCTTACCCCTAGATTTACTAGCTCTCCTGCTTTTTCGATCAACTGTAGTTCTGCTTTATCCTTAATATATCGCATCTCTGCAATTTTTTTACTAATATCGATTACTTCGAAATTTAAATTTTCGATATAATCTACTAATTGTGAAGCTGTGTGTGCCTTATCAACTCCAACCTTTGAGCCTGGTTTATATTTAGATAGGTTTTTTCCAACATGATGATAAGGATGCGTCCCCTTATGTGCCCCTTCAGGATGTTCATAATAAACAAAAATTTCATCAACATTGGATTCCTCTTTTGCATGTATCTCTTCTAATGCTGGCACACTTAATTTTATTTCTTGTTTTTCTAACATCAATGTAATTGGCCGTGAGTATGTTAAAGCTTTAAATCCACTTAAATAAAATTGGTTATCCGGACTTGTAATAATAGATAAATCTATCTTTTTGCTATCCATATAATTTCTTAATTCATCTAATCTTTTATCTACTTTCATGTTTTATTCCTCCTTATATGCATCGGGTCTGCTAATCAATTACTATCAGAGCCTTTCACTTGATTCATTTTTTATTCTTATCAGCTGCTCCTCTTTCACATACGGCATTCTTTCATTCGTCCCTCGCCTTCTGAAGTAATTTTTGTTTCTTTCTTCCTTTCTCGGATTCGCTCCGGAAAAACACTGCGCTGGTTAAAATGTTTAACCATGAAGTAAATAACTTATTATGTTAGACACAAAAGTTAGATTTAATTCCATCTATATAGTTTTCGATTTTACGTGTAAATTTAATTTTACACTGTCTATGATTGTATAAAACAAGTATCTTCCGAGCCGGGCAGTATTTCTCCAAAATTTACTTCATCATTTCACAGATAAGATCCAATTTTTCACACGGTAAACTTTTTACTCAAACTGTATTCTTCTTCTTTATTTATGGAAGCTCGGCAGTATTAATACGTAACGATTCTTTAACTACATATACATTTACCATTAAAATTAAACACTTAACATTCATTTTCATCACCTCGCTTTTATTATTAATAATGCAATATCTATGCCATTATCATAAATTTCTAGTGAATAATAAAAAGTCGTATTGGAAAGTAAAGAAAATATTTTGAAATTGAATTTTAAATATCTCTACCCTATCAAAAAAGTAAAAACAACATGAATTAATTGAATTTTCCCAATAAATATTGCTAATTAAATACTTTGCCAAAATTTACTTTTTTTTAGCAAAATTATATATATTATTTAACATACTCCGTGTTATAATTATGTAGAATTTCGAAATAGTAGATAATCGAATCTATTATTCACATTTAAAACTAGGAGGTTTTATCAATGACGTGGAAGAAAGCAGCTATTTTTCTATTTGTCTTTTCTTTATTGTTTTTAGCCGCGTGTGGAGATTCTGACGACTCTTCCGGCGACGATAATTCATCAGATGGCGATACATACGTACCCGATTCATTAACAGTACAATTCGTTCCTTCTCAAAATGCCGAAACTTTAGAGGCAAGAGCAAAACCTTTAGAAGATTTATTAGAGAATGAACTTGATATTGATGTTACCGTAAGCGTTTCAACAAACTATAATACGGTTGTCGAATCATTAGCCTCTGAGCAAATTGATGTAGGATTCCTGCCGCCTAACGCATATGTGCAAGCACATGATGAGTATGAGGCAGCTGATGTCCTGCTGCAATCCCAGCGTTACGGCGTAAATGAAGATGGTTCCAATACAGATGAACTTGTGGATTCCTATTACGCGATGTTTATTACAAGATCTGATTCCGATATTGAAAGCATCGCTGATTTGGAAGGTACAACCATCGCATTTCAAGATATCACTTCATCAGCTGGATATGTTTGGCCAGCTGCTGCTCTATTGGATGAAGGGATTGATCCCTTATCAGATGTGAACCCATTAGTTCTTCAAGGGCATGATGCAGCTGTTACCGCAGTACTTAATGGAGAAGCTGATGCAGCAGCAATCTTCCAGGATGCGCGTAATGTTGTTGTAAATGATTTCCCTGATGTGTTTGAAGATACAAAAGTGGTTGCTTATACCGAACCTATACCAAACGACACTATCTCGGTACAAACAAATATGGATGAAGAATGGAAAGAAAAAATCCAGCAGGCATTTATCAATGTAGGTGAGTCAGAAGAAGGCAGGGAAATCGTTCGTGACATATACACACACGAAGGTTATGTTGAATCCGAGGATTCCAATTTTGATATTGTCCGTGAATATTCAGAACGAATTCAGGAGTAGTAGAGGATACTGTTTTAAAGAATTGGTAAATGATTAAAAATTCATTTCGTAAAGGCTGCTTTCGTCTTTGCTTCATGTGCTTTATTTAATTCAGGGAATTGCTCAACTGCTCTCCCGCAAAAACCTTTTAATAGCGGGAGTCTGGCAGATGTTTTTCCATGATAGATTGCTATACAAGTCAAGCTTTATAGTACCATTCCTGAAAGGATGTCTAAAAGGGTAAGTCCTTTTATTCATCCTTTTTAAGATTTATCAGCATTTTTTAAAGTCTTTCTACACCTTATTACGGGGTGCTGCATACAACAGTCAGGCTATAGCCGGCTATTTCTGATAAGAAAGTTGGGTAAATATGATTGAGTTAAATGACGTTTCTAAAGTTTATTCAAATGGTGTAAAAGGATTAGAAGACGTTAATCTAAAAATTGATAAAGGCGAATTTGTATCCATTGTCGGTTTATCAGGAGCTGGTAAATCCACGCTGCTTCGTTCAATGAATCGTCTCATTGATATTTCTTCTGGTGAAATAAAAATAGATGAAAAATCGATCACTTATGCATCAGAAAAGAAGTTACGACTAATCCGAAGAGATATCGGAATGATTTTTCAGAGTTTCAATCTCGTAAAGCGTTCCAGTGTACTACGTAATGTACTCTCTGGACGCGTTGCTTATAATAATACGTTTCGGACTCTTTTGAACTTATTTCCTCAAAAGGATGTAGACCTTGCGTTAAAAGCATTGGAAAGAGTAAATATATTAGATAAAGCGTATACTCGTTCTAGTGAACTATCAGGTGGACAGCAGCAGCGTGTGTCAATTGCCCGCACATTAGCTCAAGAAGCAAAGATCATTCTGGCAGATGAGCCGACAGCGTCACTTGATCCAGTAACGACTAAGCAGGTAATGGATGATCTTAAAAAAATTAATACAGAAGATGATGTCACTGTCATTATCAACTTACATTTTGTCGATTTGGCAAAAGAATATTCTACAAGAATCATTGGCCTTCAGGCAGGAAAAGTCGTATTCGATGGAACTCCAGAAGAAGCTACAGAAGAAGTATTCGAGGAGATTTATGGTCGATCGCTAAAAGAAGATGAATTGCTTGGGGAGGAAAATCTATGATGGACACAAAATTGAATGGACCCCTTCCGACAAAGCCTTCAAGGTGGGCATTTTACTTTTTTCTTATTGGTCTATTTGCAATTGTGTTGTTAAGTGCCATTTATATTGAAGCAAATCCGCTTACTTTTTTCCAGAACAGCGACAATATGATTGATTTAATTGTCAGTATGTTTCCGCCGGCTTGGTCGTATATAGCAACGACAACACCGGCCATGCTTGAGACAATCCGCATGGCCCTTTTAGGAACAACCATCGGGATGATATTTTCTATTCCAATTATGTTCTTATGTGCACGAAATATTTTCCGGCTTCGCTGGCTAGTGGAATTATCACGGATCGGTTTGAATGTTTTACGTACCATTCCTGATCTGCTTTTAGCTGCTATTTTCGCCGCAATTCTTGGTTTCTCTCCACTCGCCGGAATTGTTGCTTTATCTATCTTTTCAATTGGGATTATTGCAAAATTATCCTTTGAAGCAATTGAGAATATTGATAATGGCCCACTGGAATCAATGACTGCCGTTGGGGCGAACAAATTGCAATGGATTGCTTTCGGGGTTGTTCCACAAATCCTGCCGCATTTTGTTTCCTATGTGCTTTATACATTTGAAATCAATATCCGGGCTGCAGCCATTCTCGGTTTAGTAGGCGCGGGCGGGATTGGTATCTATTACGACCGTGCACTTGGATTTTTTGCCTACGATCAAGTTCTGGCACTGATCCTGTATACGTTAGTCGTGGTTATTATCATTGATTTAATTAGTTTGAAAATAAGGGAGAAACTACTATGAGTCAACGTGATCAACTAAAAAAAGCGCGGGCGGCACGAGCCAAAAAAAGAGGAAAATTTGCATTTATTCTTATTGTTCTAATTGCCTTATATGTTTGGGCAATTGCCGGGATTGAGTTTAGAGGGATTCAAGAAACAGCAGGACCGGTTACCCAAAGTATCTTAAAAGGCTTCATCTCCCCGGATTGGAGTTATGTATACAGTCCGGATGGGGAAGATTTAATCAGAGGGCTGCTGGAAACACTGGCCATAGCCATTGTCGGTATTTTCTTGTCTGTCATCCTGGCTGTTCCCGTCGGCCTTTGGGCAGCAAAAAACTTAAGTTCCAGCTCCATTACTTCTCAAAGTGGTAAAGGAGTATTGAGCTTTTTCCGTACCCTTCCTGATATTATTCTGGCACTTCTTTTTATCAAAGTAGTCGGACCTGGTGCCTATGCAGGTATGCTTGCTCTTGGTATCGGAGCAATCGGAATGCTCGGTAAATTGTATGCGGAAGAGGTCGAAGCAATGGATCCGGGACCTGTTGAATCCATTACGGCTGTCGGAGGTAATAAATTGCAACAGCTGGCTTTTGGGGTTATTCCTCAAGTATTGCCTGGTTTTATTTCAGCGACACTCTATCGTTTTGAAATCAATATGCGTTCTGCAGCTACTTTAGGGCTGATTGGTGCTGGAGGAATCGGAACATCATTAATTTTTGCGATTCAAGGACGCAGCTGGGATCGCGTCGGGATAATTATTATTGGAATTGTCATCGTTGTATTAATCGTTGATTTTATTTCCAGTGCGTTGAGAAAGAGAATTGTTTAAAATAATATCATCAATTCATTCCGTCATTATAAAACGAAACTTCACGCAGTGGGAGTTTTCGACGCACAACTCTTTACGATGGGACGAGTAACCGCAGCAACGGTTTTAATAGACCGAGTAATCGCAGGTCTCAATGTTGTCAGGTTAGTGAATTTCATTAAGATTATGTTTGATACTGGTAGATAGCAATAAGGCTAACTAGCGGAGGAAAAACACGGAGACTCCTGTGGGAAAGCGCGGAGGGAAGACCCCGCAGAAAAAA
>NZ_CCDM010000004.1 GCF_000750635.1 Oceanobacillus jeddahensis | reverse complement strand
AACAAATTGCTCTTTGAAAACTGAACAAAACAACCAGTACGAAAGAAGAAAAACAACCTCGTTTTTCTTAAACATTTAAGTCAGAAGTAGACTTCTGAAAGCTAAAGTATTCAAACACTTTTATGGAGAGTTTGATCTTGGCTCAGGACGAACGCTGGCGGCGTGCCTAATACATGCAAGTCGAGCGCGGGAAGCGAACAGAACTCTTCGGAGGGACGTTCGTGGAACGAGCGGCGGACGGGTGAGTAACACGTAGGCAACCTGCCTGTAAGACTGGGATAACTCGCGGAAACGCGAGCTAATACCGGATAATACTTAACATCACCTGATGATAAGTTAAAAGGCGGCTTTTGCTGTCACTTACAGATGGGCCTGCGGCGCATTAGCTAGTTGGTGGGGTAAGGGCTCACCAAGGCGACGATGCGTAGCCGACCTGAGAGGGTGATCGGCCACACTGGGACTGAGACACGGCCCAGACTCCTACGGGAGGCAGCAGTAGGGAATCTTCCGCAATGGACGAAAGTCTGACGGAGCAACGCCGCGTGAGTGATGAAGGTTTTCGGATCGTAAAACTCTGTTGTCGGGGAAGAACAAGTACGATAGTAACTGATCGTACCTTGACGGTACCCGACCAGAAAGCCACGGCTAACTACGTGCCAGCAGCCGCGGTAATACGTAGGTGGCAAGCGTTGTCCGGAATTATTGGGCGTAAAGCGCTCGCAGGCGGTTCTTTAAGTCTGATGTGAAATCTTGCAGCTCAACTGCAAACGTGCATTGGAAACTGGAGGACTTGAGTGCAGAAGAGGAGAGTGGAATTCCACGTGTAGCGGTGAAATGCGTAGAGATGTGGAGGAACACCAGTGGCGAAGGCGACTCTCTGGTCTGTAACTGACGCTGAGGAGCGAAAGCGTGGGGAGCGAACAGGATTAGATACCCTGGTAGTCCACGCCGTAAACGATGAGTGCTAGGTGTTAGGGGGTTTCCGCCCCTTAGTGCTGAAGTTAACGCATTAAGCACTCCGCCTGGGGAGTACGGCCGCAAGGCTGAAACTCAAAAGAATTGACGGGGACCCGCACAAGCGGTGGAGCATGTGGTTTAATTCGAAGCAACGCGAAGAACCTTACCAGGTCTTGACATCCTTTGACCGCTCTAGAGATAGAGTTTTCCCTTCGGGGACAAAGTGACAGGTGGTGCATGGTTGTCGTCAGCTCGTGTCGTGAGATGTTGGGTTAAGTCCCGCAACGAGCGCAACCCTTAATCTTAGTTGCCAGCATTTAGTTGGGCACTCTAAGGTGACTGCCGGTGACAAACCGGAGGAAGGTGGGGATGACGTCAAATCATCATGCCCCTTATGACCTGGGCTACACACGTGCTACAATGGACGGAACAAAGGGAAGCGAATCCGCGAGGTGAAGCAAATCCCATAAAACCGTTCTCAGTTCGGATTGTAGGCTGCAACTCGCCTACATGAAGCCGGAATCGCTAGTAATCGCGGATCAGCATGCCGCGGTGAATACGTTCCCGGGTCTTGTACACACCGCCCGTCACACCACGAGAGTTCGTAACACCCGAAGTCGGTGAGGTAACCTTTTGGAGCCAGCCGCCGAAGGTGGGACGAATGATTGGGGTGAAGTCGTAACAAGGTAGCCGTATCGGAAGGTGCGGCTGGATCACCTCCTTTCTAAGGATAATTAACGGAATTTGTACTGGTTTGTTTGGTTCAGTTTTGAGAGAGTAATTCTCTCTATTTGTACCTTGAAAACTAAATAAGAGTAACAACGACATCAAACTTTAGAAATAAGGCAAAGAAGCTATAATATAGCGACACAAATGATTACATGTTGTAATCAACGAGCTTATTCAAAAACTTTAGTTAAGTGAATAAGGGCGCACGGTGGATGCCTTGGCACTAGGAGCCGATGAAGGACGGGACTAACACCGATATGCCTCGGGGAGTTGTAAGTAAACATTATTATCCGAGGATTTCCGAATGGGGGAACCCACTGTTCGTAATGGAACAGGACATCTATCTGAATACATAGGGTAGATGAGGCATACCCGGGGAACTGAAACATCTCAGTACCTGGAGGAAGAGAAAGAAACATCGATTTCCCAAGTAGCGGCGAGCGAAACGGAAAGAGCCCAAACCAAGAAGCTTGCTTCTTGGGGTTGTAGGACATTCCATTGGAGTTACAAAAAAATGCTTTAGATGAATCGACTTGGAAAGGTCAGCCATAGAAGGTAACAGCCCTGTAATCGAAAAAGCGTTTTCTCCGGAGTGTATCCTGAGTACGGCGGAACACGTGAAATTCCGTCGGAATCCGGGAGGACCATCTCCCAAGGCTAAATACTCCCTAGTGACCGATAGTGAACCAGTACCGTGAGGGAAAGGTGAAAAGCACCCCGGGAGGGGAGTGAAATAGAACCTGAAACCGTGTGCCTACAAGTAGTCGAAGCCCGTTAATGGGTGACGGCGTACCTTTTGTAGAATGGACCGGCGAGTTACGATTGTATGCAAGGTTAAGTGGAAGACACGGAGCCGTAGCGAAAGCGAGTCTGAATAGGGCGAAGGAGTATGCGGTCGTAGACCCGAAACTGTGTGATCTACCCATGTCCAGGGTGAAGGTCAGGTAACACTGACTGGAGGCCCGAACCCACGTATGTTGAAAAATGCGGGGATGAGGTGTGGGTAGCGGTGAAATTCCAATCGAACACAGAGATAGCTGGTTCTCTCCGAAATAGCTTTAGGGCTAGCCTCAAGATCATGAGTACTGGAGGTAGAGCACTGATTGGACTAGGGGCCCCTACCGGGTTACCGAATTCAGTCAAACTCCGAATGCCAGTTACTTTAACTTGGGAGTCAGACTATGGGTGATAAGGTTCATAGTCGAAAGGGAAACAGCCCAGACCGCCAGCTAAGGTCCCAAAGTATACGTTAAGTGGAAAAGGATGTGGCGTTGCACAGACAACCAGGATGTTGGCTTAGAAGCAGCCATCATTGAAAGAGTGCGTAATAGCTCACTGGTCGAGTGACGCTGCGCCGAAAATGTACCGGGGCTAAACGTATCACCGAAGCTGCGGATTGTTCTTACGAACAATGGTAGGAGAGCGTTCAAAGTGCTGTGAAGTCAGACCGTGAGGACTGGTGGAGCGCTTTGAAGTGAGAATGCCGGTATGAGTAGCGAAAAAAGAGTGAGAATCTCTTTCACCGAATGCCTAAGGTTTCCTGAGGAAGGCTCGTCCTCTCAGGGTTAGTCGGGACCTAAGCCGAGGCCGATAGGCGTAGGCGATGGACAACAGGTTGATATTCCTGTACCACCTCATGATTGTTTGAGCAATGGGGGGACGCAGGAGGATAAGGAGTGCGCACCGATGGATGTGCGTCCAAGCATGCGAGGAAGTCAGATAGGCAAATCCGTCTGACATGTTTCTGAGCTGTGACGGGGAGGGAAATAGAGTACCGAAGTTCCTGATTTCACACTGCCAAGAAAAGCCTCTAGTTAGATCATAGGTGCCCGTACCGCAAACCGACACAGGTAGGCGAGGAGAGAATCCTAAGGTGAGCGGGAGAACTCTCGTTAAGGAACTCGGCAAAATGACCCCGTAACTTCGGGAGAAGGGGTGCTCACTTGTGAGTGAGCCGCAGTGAATAGGCCCAAGCGACTGTTTAGCAAAAACACAGGTCTCTGCGAAGCCGAAAGGCGAAGTATAGGGGCTGACACCTGCCCGGTGCTGGAAGGTTAAGGGGAAGAGTTAGCTCTTCGGAGCGAAGCTTTGAACCGAAGCCCCAGTAAACGGCGGCCGTAACTATAACGGTCCTAAGGTAGCGAAATTCCTTGTCGGGTAAGTTCCGACCCGCACGAAAGGTGCAACGACTTGGGCACTGTCTCAACGAGAGACCCGGTGAAATTATACTATGCGTGAAGATGCGCATTACCCGCGACAGGACGGAAAGACCCCGTGGAGCTTTACTGTAGCCTGATATGGAATGTTTGTGCAGTTTGTACAGGATAGGTGGGAGCCTTTGAAACGTGAGCGCCAGCTTACGTGGAGGCATCCGTGGGATACCACCCTAACTGTATGACCATTCTAACCCAGGACCGTTATCCGGTTCGGAGACAGTGTCAGGCGGGCAGTTTGACTGGGGCGGTCGCCTCCTAAAAGGTAACGGAGGCGCCCAAAGGTTCCCTCAGAATGGTTGGAAATCATTCGCAGAGTGTAAAGGCAGAAGGGAGCTTGACTGCGAGACCTACAAGTCGAGCAGGGACGAAAGTCGGGCTTAGTGATCCGGTGGTTCCGCATGGAAGGGCCATCGCTCAACGGATAAAAGCTACCCCGGGGATAACAGGCTTATCTCCCCCAAGAGTTCACATCGACGGGGAGGTTTGGCACCTCGATGTCGGCTCATCGCATCCTGGGGCTGTAGTCGGTCCCAAGGGTTGGGCTGTTCGCCCATTAAAGCGGTACGCGAGCTGGGTTCAGAACGTCGTGAGACAGTTCGGTCCCTATCCGTCGTGGGCGTTGGAAGTTTGAGAGGAGCTGTCCTTAGTACGAGAGGACCGGGATGGACACACCGCTGGTGTACCAGTTGTTCCGCCAGGAGCATAGCTGGGTAGCTACGTGTGGTAAGGATAAGTGCTGAAAGCATCTAAGCATGAAGCCCCCCTCAAGATGAAACTTCCCATCACTTAAAGTGAGTAAAATCCCTCAGAGACGATGAGGTTGATAGGTCCGAGGTGGAAGCGTGGCGACACGTGCAGCTGACGGATACTAATCGATTGAGGACTTATCTAAGTTTTTTCATGTCACGTTACTCTTATTTAGTTTTTGAGGTATAAAATCATACATATTTTTAAAATTAGTACTTGATTTTTTCTCAAAAACGATTATAATATTGATTGTTACTGATTTTTACAACCTTGTCTGGTAACGATAGCGAAGAGGTCACACCTGTTCCCATGCCGAACACAGAAGTTAAGTTCTTCAGCGCCGATGGTAGTTGGGGGCTTCCCCCTGCGAGAGTAGGACGTCGCCAGGCGAGAGTTATTCTCTTATTAAGTCCTTAAGGACAAGCGAATTACTTCTTTCTTTAATATTATGGATTATTCCACAGTAGCTCAGTGGTAGAGCAATCGGCTGTTAACCGATCGGTCGTAGGTTCGAATCCTACCTGTGGAGCCATATGGAGAGCTGTCCGAGAGGCCGAAGGAGCACGATTGGAAATCGTGTAAGCCGCTATCGCGGCTTCGAGGGTTCGAATCCCTCGCTCTCCGCCATTTAAACTTTTACACGGCCCGTTGGTCAAGCGGTTAAGACACCGCCCTTTCACGGCGGTAACACGGGTTCGAATCCCGTACGGGTCACCAAATTGTACTTCGGAGGATTAGCTCAGCTGGGAGAGCACCTGCCTTACAAGCAGGGGGTCGCAGGTTCGAGCCCTGCATCCTCCACCATGTAAGTTTCATAAAATTATATCGCGGGGTGGAGCAGTCTGGCAGCTCGTTGGGCTCATAACCCAAAGGTCGTAGGTTCAAATCCTACCCCCGCAACCAAAATGGTCCGGTAGTTCAGTTGGTTAGAATGCCTGCCTGTCACGCAGGAGGTCGCGGGTTCGAGTCCCGTCCGGACCGCCATTTAAACTTTTAAAATAGTTCATGGCTTGGTAGCTCAGTCGGTAGAGCAGAGGACTGAAAATCCTTGTGTCGGCGGTTCGATTCCGTCCCGAGCCACCACTTTTTAAAAGTAATAGTGGAGGGATAGCGAAGTTGGCCAAACGCGGCGGACTGTAAATCCGCTCCCATCGGGTTCGTAGGTTCGAGTCCTACTCCCTCCACCATTTATAAAATATTATAGGGGTATAGTTTAATGGTAAAACGAAGGTCTCCAAAACCTTTGATGTGGGTTCGATTCCTACTACCCCTGCCAATATGGCGGCCGTGGCGAAGTGGTTAACGCACCGGATTGTGGCTCCGGCACGCGTGGGTTCGATCCCCACCGGTCGCCCCTTTTATATTTAATACATACATTAATAATGAATCTTTGGGCCATAGCCAAGCGGTAAGGCATCGGGTTTTGATCCCGTGTACCCTAGGTTCGAATCCTAGTGGCCCAGCCATTTTGCGGAAGTAGTTCAGTGGTAGAACACCACCTTGCCAAGGTGGGGGTCGCGGGTTCGAATCCCGTCTTCCGCTCTAGAAGAGATGGCGGTATAGCCAAGTGGTAAGGCAGAGGTCTGCAAAACCTTTATCACCGGTTCAAATCCGGTTACCGCCTCCAAAACATGCCGGTGTGGCGGAATTGGCAGACGCGCACGACTCAAAATCGTGTTCCGTAAGGAGTGTCGGTTCGACCCCGACCACCGGTATCAGTGAGTTAATTTAGGATGATTTAAGAAATTTTCGATATGCTTATAAGCGTTGATATAACAACGTTTGTAAGCATTTTTTATTTTGCGGAGTTATCATGGGAAAATGTGTGTCCGAACCAAAGATAGAAAAAGCAGCCGCATTGATGCCGGATTACTTAAGTTTAGAAATATAGACTTAGAGCTAAAGCTTCGTCGTTCCACCAAAAAGAAAACGAATCGAAAACATAAAAAGCTGCTCGGAAAAAGCATCGATGAGCGTCCGAAATCCGTTGATACAAGAGAAGAGATAGGCCATTGGGAGATTGATACAGTTGTTGGTCAACGGTCCAAAGAGGAGGCGTTGCTCACGTTGACAGAACGGGCAACACGTCATGAAATCATTAGGAAAATAAAAGGAAAACAAGCATCGGAAGTAACAAAGGCTTTAGATAGCTTATTCGAGGGCGCTCCAGAGCTTCGAAATACATTCAAAAGCAAAAGTACAGTAGACAATGGATCCAAATTCAGTGAGCTGGCTGAATGAGGAAAAGAAAACGATATAGATACGTATTTTGCCCATTCATACTCCTCTTGAGGAAGAGGAACAAACGAGCGACATAATGGGCTCATCAGAAGATTTATCAAAAAAGAAAGCACGATGAACATCTATTCGAATACGTACATTACACAAGTCGAGAATTGGCTGAATGCCATTCCAGCCCTATATAGTGGTTTCAGATAAAGTGTTGCATTTACTATTGCAATTTAGGCTTATATGATTTATTGTGTCTGAATGATTAAAATTCATTATTATTTTACAGAAAATTTTAAAAAATAGAAAAATAATATCGGTATAATTATGAAATGATAATATCAACAAAATATCCATAATTTTTGAAAAATTACTGGGAGGTGCAACAAAAGATGAAAAAGTTTGCTTTATATGTCGGGTTATTTGTAGTATTATCTTCTATAAGCCTTATTAATTCCAGCGAAACTAGTGCATTCAGTATTGATAATCAATCTTCAAGTGAATGGCAAGATGTAGAGGAGTAGATGTCAGAACTAGGTGTTAATGATGAAACAAGTGAATATTTTAGTGAAGGTCTTGAAGAAGGGGAAGAAATAGTTGATTTTATACTGAAATAATTCCCGCTAGAGAAGAAGAAGCGATTGGAGTGGAGATATCTTTTACTGATAATATTTCGGATTTACATGATGATCAATATGAAAACGAAATTACACCATTTGCTCGCTCCAAAAGATGGTTTGCCACTAGTAAAACATATCAAGGGCTTACTTATGGCAGTTGGCAGTATGCAGGAGCATCTACTACGAGTGGAGACACAGTTTATCTGCGTCTCATTCAAAGAGTGTTAGCACTAGCTATACCGGTCAACTAAAAGCCAGTAAATCTGCTGTTGACGCTTTAGTAGGTTTTAATATAAGTACAACATATAATAAAACTGTAGGCTACACAAGCTATTCTTATAAAAGTGGAAATTATCGTTTAGAGTATAGGCATGTTTATAAAAAATATAAAGTAAGGCAAGACCAAAGATATGATTCAAAAGGTAAATCATATGCTACAAAATATGTTTACCCTAAACAGTGGGTTGAACGTCAATATCGTGTTGTTAAATTCTGATAGTTTTATAAGTGAAAAGGAGAAATTAAAATTATGGATAAGTCTTTAATTGGAAGTTTATTATTATTAATATCTGCAATTTTTTATGCAACTAGATATATAAGCGGTTCCATATTAATGATTAACTCAGGAGAGTGGAGTCAAGAAGAGTATTCACTTTATCTCACTTACATTCCAAGTGGATTAATGATCTTTACTGTAATCTCATTAATACTTGGAATAGTATTGATAGTATGGGAATATATTAAACCTCAGAAATAAACTTTCTGTTCTTGTAAAAAAGAAAGATTGACAATTTTATTTAGAACAATAGATGCCTTTACCATGTCTAACTAATAAATTAACGAATAACATGGCTAGGCATACCCTCAGAGCATTCTAACACAATCCTATTATTTAACAACTCTACCCAAAACCTTTACAATAAAAAGAGAGAAGTCAAAAGGAAAGGGTGAGTGTTTTGAATATCTTAGTAGTTGGAGCAAACGGACAAATAGGAAAGCATCTGGTCAAATTGATTCAAGAAAATGGTGATCAGGCACGTGCACTTATTCGCAAGCAGGAACAAGCGGATTATTTTAAAGGTATAGGTGCTGAAACTGCCGTAGTTGATTTGGAGGATGAAGTCGACGCAATTGCTGAAGCGGCAAAAGGAGTTGATGCGGTTGTGTTTACAGCTGGCTCTGGTCCTAAAACAGGAAAAGATAAAACCCTGATGATTGACTTGGACGCCGCTGTGAAAACCATTCAAGCAACAGAAAAAGCGAATGTCAAACGCTTTATCATGATCAGCTCTTTTGATACCAGCCGCGAAGCTATTCAATCTGCTCCCGAATCGTTTGCGCCTTATGTCGTAGCGAAACACTATGCAGATGAGTGGCTATTAAATACCAATTTAGACTATACCATTATTCATCCGGGATTATTAACGAATGAACCTGGTACGAATCAGGTCAATCTTGGAGCTAATGTGGAACGGGGAGAAGTATCCCGGGAAGATATTGCGAAAGTGATTTATACCAGCTTGAAAAATGATACAACCATCGGCAAAAGATTTCGGGCAGTAGGTGGAGAGACATCTGTTGAAGAAGCGATACAGTCGGTGAAATAATAAGAGGTTCGAGTGAACTGACTCACGCCTCGTTTTTTCTAACCTGTTAAAGATCTATGTGACAAGATGTGCATAGGTCTTTTTTTCTTGGGGACAAATTTGGTACAAGAATCACCTTTCTCATGTCGCTTGTGTCTTTTGTTAACTTGCTTTTCTTCTATACCGTATGCAAAGGCCGTTACAGAAGCACCTTCGTCTATCATTCAAAGAAATGAACGAGGGCATATTCTTCATCAACTTTTGGAGGTAATAAAGAATATAATTACTCGTGTTATACCTGTGAAATAGCAGCCTTCTAATCTGGAACAGCCGTTTTCTAAGGAAGATGTTCCAAAAAGTCCAGCTCTCGAGGGTGCGGTCCGTCGAATGTAAACGAAAAGAGGAGACGGGAAAGAATGCAACAAGTACAACATTGTATGAACAAGGATATACAGGATCGCTCTCTACTTTAAACGGGATGATTGCGAAAGAACGCAGAAATATAAAAAAACTTGAACTAAAATCATATTATTTCCGTCAAAAAATTATTAGGATTATCTGGAACTTTAAAAATGATAATCATACCGGACAGTTTCATAAACAGCATCCCCAACTACTAAAGGAATTCCGGAAATTAAATTATTTCTGGAATAAAGTATGTATTTTATTAATAATTATAGAGCAAGGAAAGTTCAGTTACTATGAGTAAGAGTTTGAAAATTATCTTTGATGTAAATGACTGTAGAATTGTTGATAATGACATTCAGTTCGTAATAAGTCTTATCAAATTAATATTCAATATATTTTAAGAAATGTAATTTTTTCTCTTTTTTTAAAAGATTTTATTTTATACTGTTTTAAATACAAAAAATAATGGTTCGTGAGCCAAAACTAATGGCGATTGCAATAACTCTAGTAAAACCCGCATGATGTGCAGGAGAACAAAAATGGAAGTGCCTTTACATGTCATTTATTTTTCCTCTTATATAATGATAGCGGTTTCATGGTTCGACATTAATCAAAATAGGTTATCTAATATGATTATATCAAGTTTATTATATACAAAATGTAACTGCATGTACCATTTATGTTTATAGACAGAGAATAACATATGGGAAATATATTCGGAAATAATCAAATCATGGGGAATTCATGACTGATTTCATAAAAATAATAAAAGGGGAGAGAGAAATGAAGAAAATAATTTTGTTTATCGTGATGTCTGGAGTATTGTTGCTCGCAGCTTGTGGAGGTGGAGATACAAGTATTGCAATTGGCCCTCCAGCAAGTGAAACAAATTCAGTTTCCAAGTTGATATTTGAAGCATATGGAATCACTGAAGATGACTATAGTGAGTATCAAGAAGGCTTTGGTGATGCAGCAGACATGGTGCAGGATGGAAATATTGATATTTCCGTTGGTATTCTAGGAGTTCCTGCAGGTAGTATTGAAAGTTTACAAGCTTCTGCAGGGAATGTAAAGATGATCAGTTTAACAGAGGATGCAATTAATTATATGGAAGAAAATAGTGGGTATTTAAGATATACTATCCCTGCAGAAACGTATGATTTCCTTGAAGAGGATGTGGAAACAGTAACTGCTTATGCTGTTTTAATGGGAAATACGGATACGATTGATGAAGAAATGGGTTATGAATTAGCAAAAAGCATGATTGAAAATGCAGAAGATAATACGCATGCGCAATCGGAACATATGATACTTGAAAATGCATTATCGGGTTCAGAAGGCTTACCGATTCATCCGGGAGCAAAACGTTATTATGAAGAGCAGGGGTTAACAGTGGATAACCCAGTTGCTGAATTAAATGTTAATGAAGAGAAAAGTGATTTTATTTTAGGAACAGGTAGTCAAGGTGGAACATATTATCCGCTTGGAGGAGAAATGGCAACAATTTGGAATAATACTATTGATGGTATAAGCGTAACTAATACAGAAACCGGCGCCTCTATAGAAAATCTTGTCAGCATCCGTGATGGAAATATGGATTTAGGTATGACTGTACATGTACCGGCACAAGATGCAATAAATGGAGACGGAGACTTTGAAGATAATGAAGTGACAAATGCTGCCTTTATTGGTCATATTTATCCGGAAGTTGTTCAAATCGTTACCCTTGAGGATAGCGGTATTGAAGGATTTGAAGAAATAGCGAAGTAGAGCTATTGAGTGATGGTCGAGTGAATTTGTGTAATTGAAATTTACGTCATATCAGGGGAGGACAAAGATTATTCCTCCCCAATTTAGAGTAATTACCGTGAGTTTTCTTAATCTATGATTTTAAAGAGTAATTGAAGAATGATAATTATACAAATGAACAAAGGGGGAGACTAAATGCCAAAAAAAGAAAATGCTAATGACATTCTTGAAAAATATGACAGGGAAAGTACATATAGAAAGAAAATCGGAAAGTGGGCTTGGGTTGTTACATTCCTTGGGATTTCCTTGACCCTTTTTCATTTATACACTGCCTATTTTGGAACGTTACCAACTCAACAGCAAGGAGCAATTCACTTAGGCACTGCTTTGGGGATTATATTTCTGCTATTTCCAGTAAAGAAAGGGTTACAAAAAAAGCAAACAACCGTTCCTTGGTATGATGTCATATTTGCATTTACTGCTATGTATGTGACTTATCATAAAATAATATTTTTCGATTCGATTCTTCAAAGCAGGATTTCCGGATATGCAACGACTGATATTTTTATATCGATTTTAGGGATATTATTACTCCTGGAAGCTACAAGAAGAACTGTTGGGTTGCCTATAGTTATTGTAGCGAGTGTAGCTATTTTGTATACTTATTTTGGAAATTTCATTCCGGGGAAAATCCTGTCTCATCCTGGTTTTTCGGCAAATCAGATAGCTACGAATCTTTGGTATCAGGAAAGTGGTGTTTTTGGAACACCTATTCAGATTTCTGCCAAATTTATATTTCTGTTTTTATTCTTTGGGGTACTTCTCGTTCATACGAAAATAGGGCAGTTTTTTAATGATTTAGCTTTGGCAATAACAGGAAGATTTACAGGAGGTACTGCTAAAACTGCTGTAGTTGCAAGTGCCTTACAGGGGATGGTATCCGGAAGTTCGGTTGGTAACACGGTTGCTTCAGGATCATTTACGATACCAATGATGAAACGCTCAGGATTTAAACCGGAATTTGCTGCTGCAACAGAAGCGACTGCTTCAACTGGAGGACAAATTATGCCCCCGATTATGGGTGCGGCTGCATTTATAATGATGGAATATATTGGAGTTTCCTATGGTACGATTATGCTGGCAGCGGTCATTCCGGCTCTTTTATATTTTAGTGGTATATTTATTGGTACGCACTTTGAAGCAAAAAAATTTGGGGTTATCGGGTTGCCAAAAGCAGATCTTCCCAGCTTCAAAAAATTAATTGTACGAGACGGTTATATGATAGCACCAATATTTGTGATTATTGGTACTATCATGATTGGATTTACACCCCAACGTGCTGCTTTAATGGGGATTGTTGCTGCTTTTATTATTAGTTTGTTAAGAAAAGATACAAGAATGGGTTTCAGAAAAATACTATATGTGCTTGAACAAGGTGCCCGTGTGGCTTTACCTGTAATTGCGGCAGTAGGTACAGCAGGTGTTATTGCTGGTGCTGTTAGTATTACTGGTCTTGGCTCGAAGTTTGCAGCTGGAGTAATTGCTTTGTCTGGGGGCGTTTTATTTTTTGCTCTCTTTTTTACAATGATTGCATGTATCATTTTAGGAATGGGGCTTCCGACAACAGCAAATTATGTTGTTACGGCTACTGTAGCAGCTCCAATTTTGATTAATGAGTTTGGGGTGGCGCCAATTGCTGCACATATGTTTGTGTTTTATTTTGGGATTGTTGCCGATATCACTCCGCCTGTCTGCTTGGCAGCTTATGCCGGCGCCGGTATAGCAAGAGCAAATCCATTTCAATCTGGGATGACTGCGGTAAAGCTGGCGATTGCTGCCTTTATTGTTCCATATATACTGGTTTATAACCCGATTCTTGTTATGGTGGATGTAACACTAGTCAGCATTATCTTAGCTATTATTACAGCTTTAGTTGGTATGGCGGCAGTAAGTAGTTCAACGATAGGTTTCTTTATACGTCATTCATATTATTGGGAACGTCTTATATTGTTTGCTGCGGGGTTAATGCTGATTATTCCAAATATTGTAATCAGCCTTATTGGTCTGGTTTTCTTACTTGGTATTTGGTTTATTCAGAAACAGCGTAAAGATGATTCAAATGATATGGGGTTGGGTGTTTCATGATATAAAAGAAAATCGTTCTTTCATAACAGAGAATACAAGGGTGTATTAAATCCTTTCAAATGGACAAAAGTTATTTTATTAAAGAAGAATGATCAGAAATTAAAAAATAGGATAAAGCAGCTGCAAAGTATATTTCCAAGAAAAGAAATATTATTAACATGATTTCTTAAAGCTCCGCGGTGAAAGGAATCATTAGCAGCATTTTAATCATAAATGAACAGTAATATTTCTGTTCCTGCTTTGAAATATTTCCCGGGAAAGCGCATATTCTGACATTCAAATGTTGAAATCTGTAGAAAATAGCAGGAATTTTTGCAATAAAAAGAGAAAAGTCAAAACAGAAGAGTGCGTGTTTTGAACATCTTAGTAGTTGGACAATGTGAAACGAAGAGAAATACCCCTGGGAAGATATTGCGAAAGTAATCTAAATCAGCTTGGAAAATGATACAATCATCGGCAAAAGATTTCGTGCAGTAGGTGGAGGGGGAGAGACACCTGTTAAAGAAGCGATACAGTCATTGAAATAGGGGGAAAAAACCGGGCAGAAGTACGCCCGTTTTTTTATGAGCACATTTAAGTCACATATATAATTCCGGTAATTTGGTTCATTATCTGTGCGTTTTCTGCAATGTACTCAAATTATTATAATTTCAAAAATTCGCAATGAAAGCATGAAGTATTATGTTAGTATGTAATTATAAGATCTGCGTGTATATAGAATTAAAACAGATGGATAGTTTGGGGTGAATAAATGAATCAAAAGCTTCCGGAAAAAATACATATTATAGGTTCAATTGGAAGCGGGAAAACGACTATGGCCAAGAGGCCCTCTATTCAACTACAAATTCCCTATTATGAATTGGATAATGTTGTTTGGGAAAGATTGGATACAGGAGATATTAAAAGATCCCAGGCAGAAAGAGATGAAACCTTAGAAACTATCGTTAATTCTGATAAGTGGATTATTGAAGGAGTCCATCATAAGTGGATTGCTCCATGTCTTCAAAATGCTGATATTATTATGTTTTTAGATACTAAATTATCGATTAGGAGATTTAGAATCATCAAAAGGTTTATTAGACAGAAGTTAGGCTTAGAAGGGTCAAACTATAAGCCGACATTAAGAATTTTAAAAAATCTATATAACTATAATACTGTTTTTGAACATGAAAGTAAGCAAGAAATTTTTAAAATGTTAAGACCTTATAATTATAAGCTCATTCTTTTTAAAAATAATACGGAAATTATAAATTATTTTAAAACAGTAGATGTGATGTCGAGTAAACAATTATAAGGTTTTGTGGAAATAAACCATAAAACTAATATATTTGTGGGGAGCAGGTTCTGAAAAGCAGTTATATAATTAGAAACTATCAGGATGGAGATAAAGCAGCTGCAATTCAATGGTATTATCATGGGATTAATTACCATTCAGATATTATTTATCACGGAAAAGCGCTGTAAAACTCCGGCTGCATAAAGTTTCGTTTTATAGATCTCTTAGCTTTGAAATTATAAAGGAAGAGAAAAGATATTGGATGGACTTATACTAAATGAATGCCAGTTTTTAGGGGGACAATATGAGCGAAAAATGGATGAAGAACTTTGAAAAAGAAGTAATGAAAGATAAAATTGACAGCTGTCTCATCCAGCATGATGACAAACTGATTTTTGAATATTATCGAAATAAAAAAATGAAGGTGAGGCAGCATAAGATATATTCTGTTACAAAAAGTATCTTATCTGCTTTAGTCGGTATTGCAATAGATAAAGGTTATATACCGCATGTGAATACGCCGATTGCAACATACTTTCCAGAATACAGGAAGGAATCAATTAGTGATGAAATTACGATCAGGCATTTATTAACAATGACTTCAGGATTACATTGGCCAGGAAATGCCGTAATGATACCGACGAAAAATTGGGTTGAATTTGTACTCAGTCAGCCGGTTGAATATAAGCCGGGGAAAGAGAGAGAATACAGCTGCGGATCTTCCCAATTATTAAGTGCCATCTTACAAAAAGCAACTGGACTAGATACTGTAACCTTTGCGCAAAAGTATTTATTTTTGCCGCTGGGTATAACAGCGTATAAATGGAATTCTGACTCTCAGGGAATAGCAATTGGCGGCTTTGGATTAAACATGAAAACGGAGGACTTATTAAAAATAGGGGTATTGTATATGAACAAGGGCCAATGGAATTCCAAACAAATCGTTCCAAGTGACTGGGTTGAGGACTCCACTGCTGCCATTTTTAAAATGGATAATACATTTTCCTATGGATATCACTGGTGGGTTTTAACAGGGGAGGATCAAGAGTCTCCAATACCGGAAACATTTTTTGCTCTTGGTAAAAATGGACAATATATCTTTGTGGTCCCGGACTATAAATTAACAGCTGTTTTTACAAGTGATATTACGGATGGTTCATCAAGGCCAATAGATTATTTTAAGAAGTATCTATTAATAAATGCTTGTATAAATACGTGATAAAATCAGGTCATTGGCAGAAAGGATATAAAATGAATATATCTAATAAATTATCTGATATACCTAAAATACATTCTTATATAAATAAACAGGAGATAAAGGATTTAGAAAACAAGCTAAAAAGCAGGCAGCGTGCATTCCTTTTAACAGATAAATATTTTATAAAGGTTGGCACAGCTAAAGAAAAGGAGTTCCACAGTTCATTATTAAATGAAATAAAGATTTATAAGTTTCTATGTTCCGATATTCTACATACGCCTAAACTAGTGGATTATTTTCAGAATGAAAGGTACGTCTTACTCATTTTGGAAAGAATTACGGGAAGTGCACTGGGTGCAAGCAGGAATGATTTTACAATACAACAGAACATCGATTCAAAAGATATTCTGAAGGAGATTAAAAAGATTGGAAAGCTAAAGGAATATCCTGAAGATATTAATGTTTTAAACAGGGATAGCAAGCTCGAGAAATACTTTCAAGTCATTTATAAAAAATTAGATACAAAAACAAGACAAAATACAGAACGGTTAATCGGAACATTAAATCAAAATGTAAAGCTTGTTTTCAGCCATGGCGACCTTATTCCGCCAAATATAATAAAAAAAGGAGAACTATATTATATCATTGATTGGGAATGGGCTGGTTTGCGTCCGGATTCGTATGATACAGCACTATTTATGTTATTTTCGGGATCTCCTCTGCAGCGTTTATCCCAATTTGATAAATTAGATAGCTGCCGGGATCGGATGGAGCTGTACAGAGATGTAATACTAATAGCGTCCAGAGAAATAAAAAACTGGCTGGAAGTAAAAGATTTTCCGGTGCAGGAGAAATATATAAAGCTATGGTCAGATACATTAAAAGAAGCTCAAACACGCCTGTTATTGCATCAATAGGGTTAACTTTGAAATGAAAATAGAGAGATCAGAATCTTATCGCGACGTGTCAATGGAATATAAATATACTCTCTGCCCGCCTAACAAAATTTCTTTATCAAACGCCATCCCAATCTTTTTTGCTACATGTTGTGAAGAAAGATTATTCGGCTGAATCAGGGAAATAAAACTTTGTATACCCAGTTGTTCGCTGCCAAAGTGTAATAATGTTTTGGCAGCTTCTGTTGCGTAGCCTTTACCCCAATGCTTACGGGAAATCCAATAGCCTATCTCCATTTCCTCTCTACCGTCAATGGTTTGCGGAACGATGCCTGCGTGTCCAACCAGTGTATTATCTGCTTTATGTACTAAAAGCCTTAGCCCTAAATTTTCTCCCGATTCATAGCTGCTATATATCCACTTTAAAAAGTTTTTTCCTTCGTTTTCATCCCTTGTCTTTCCATCCCCTATAAATCTTACTACTTCAGCATCTGATAATAAAGACATGAGAAAGTTAAAATCGTCATCATGATATCGGCGAAATAATAGTCTTTCCGAGGTGATTGGCATTTTCAGCATCCTTTCTTTTTTACCATTTTGTTATGGAACATCTGTATGTATTCAAGTATAACACCTGTACGATTCTGTAAAAGTATAACAATTGCTAAATTTTCTCCCATACTTAAGCTGACTATCAATATCAACTTCTTTTAATTCCTTCCTGGATCAGAAAAGCCACTGATTATTAAAGTAGTTCCTAACCAACGTTGATAAAATAAGTATGTATTTACGTATTAATTTTTAAAAAGTCAGAAAAAAAACATTGACATTTGGAAATCCAAATCGTATGATGAATACAAATATATGATTTGGATTTCCAAATTGATTTATAAATATAAATATTAAAATGGAAGGTGATAGCAATGGACTGGAATGAATTTCATAAGGATAAAAGGATGCAAATAAATTGGGAACAGCAGAAAGTAATCTCTAACCCGTTAAGATCAAGGTTAATCGCCTTGCTTTTTGAACAGGCGATGACACCGAAACAAGCAGCAGATTTAATGGGGAAGAATCCCGGGACGATTTATTATCATATTCAGCAGCTTGTTAAGCACGATATTTTAGAAGTAGAAAGTGTTCGGACAGAAAAAGGAATTGTTGAGAAGTTTTATAGAGCAAAAGCAGTATTGTTTAAAAATCCGGAGCAAATATCTCCGGCCGGGCATGTAAATAGTGGAAGTACTAATATATATCTGTCTAAAAAACTTGTAGATCAGTTGGGAGAAGAGCTGCAGGACCTTTTCTTTAAATACGGTCATTTATCATATAAAGAAAAGGATAGCGAAGAGCAGTCATCTTATTCTGTAGAATTTCTTATCAAAGAATTTAATGAGGGGGAAGAGGAATGAAAAGAATAAAGCCATTTGTATTGGAAAGAAATTATTTAATATTGATGACCGGTGTTTTTATTAATGGATTAGGAAATGGTATATACTCCGTTGCAGGAATGCTGCTTGTTTTAAATATTAGTGGCAGCGTTCTCTATTCTGGATTTGCGTTTTTCGCGATAACCTCAGCCGGCGTATTGTCTTTTTTAATTGCCCCGTTAGCTAACTATACTAAATATAAAAATGGTCTGGTATATAGTAACCTTATCAAAGCAATTATTTTATTTACGATACCTTTATTACACTACACCATTGGATTAAATATTTGGTACGTCATTAGTCTGCTATTTATCACTGCTTTAATTACACAATATACGTATCCCATTGAATCGACCATATTACCCATTATTGTTGGAAAAGATAATATCGTAGAAGCAAACGCCTATTTACAAACGATTCGTGAAGCGATGGACATTGCTTTCATTGCAGGAGCAGGTATTATCATAACATTTATTGGTACAGTTCCGGCTATTTCGATTACCGCTATATGCCTGTTACTAGTAAGTCTCTCCTATGCATTTTTTAATTTTGGGAAGCCCGTTAATTCTAGTGGGACATCTCAGTCAATTGGTTCTGCAGTTCATGTTTATTTTTTAGATCTGAAAGCAGGCTTTAATTATATTAGAAAATCTTTAGTTCCTAAAATGATATTTTCAATTGTCTTCGTAAATATAGCTATGATCATCATGACAACAAATTTACCTGCATTTACGCTTATAAAAGGGAACGGAACAGAAGCTATGTATGGATTTTATCTTGCTTCTATGTCCATTGGAGTCATGATAGGTACAATGATTACTCCAAAACTCAAACATTTTGATTTCGGAAAATTAATTATATTCTTATTTATTGGCACAGGAATCATGTGGATAGGAACAGCCACCCTGCCAATAATAGCATCCATGATTTTATTCGGTATTGGTGCCATATCGATTGGAGTACTAAATATCCTTATCTTTTCATCCATTCAGAAGCAGGTAGAAACAGCATTCATAGGAAGGGTTATTACGCTGTTAACAAGTGCAGCATCACTGGGAATGCCGGTGGGGGCGTTGATTGGCGGCTTTTTGGGAGAAGCATTAACACCGGAAATTCCGGTTTTGATTTGTGGTATTTCCATGATCGTCTTCAGCATTCTTTGGTTATGCAGTACAGTTTTACGTAAGCTCCCGGATATTGATAATGTTAAATTATTTAATAGAGCAGAGGTTAATTAAATTTTTAGCTCACTTTGATTCATTTGAAGGCTATTGAGGGAGAGAGCTTTACCTCGGAGCTCTCCTCCATAATAAGCTTATTTCTCAGCAGAGGCATATTCAAAACGGACATAACCTATTTCAGCAGCATTCTTCATTAATTCCAGATTAAGCCATGAAGCTAAATGATGGAATGCTACTTCATTGTTAAATGGAAATGCAGTATATGCTTTGCTGTATAGTTCCTCTTCTTTTAAATTGGCCAAAATTTCTTCCCATTTTACAATCAGGGAATGAATAGCTGTCTTTACGGATGCAACATCTTCATGAACCTTAATTTCTTCTTTGGTCAGTGTTCCTTCCCCGAAAGAATGATCCAACACCATTTCCCACCAGAACGTGATATGCCATAAAGTCCAGGCAATACTGGGAGTTCCAATATGATAATTTTCTGATTCAGGTAAATCAGCAACCCATTTTCCATTCTTCTCTTTAAGATAGAGCCCGGCATTCGGAGAGCACCACCTATATTCTTCCTGTCCCAGAGAAGTGAGATGATATTCCAGCAGCTGTTTAGAAATATTGAATTGAAAAGTAATGTTATTTAGCAAAGCTTTCGTTTTATTCATAATATAAAATCTCCTTAATTTTTCACCCAATACGCCGTACCATCCCTATTTCGTTCCATAAAGCCGTACTCGATTAAATATCTTCTAACTGTGACAAAGTCATGATAGACAGGCTCAAGAATTTGATTTACTTCTTTTTCTGAATAAACCTTATGAAGTTCAAAATGGGTAATGATATTTTGTAGGACAATCAATTTTCTTTTTTCTTTGCTTGGGAATTTATCCAGCTGTCCATCTAATCCATCTTTAAAATAGGTTGATAAAGTTTTCTTTTTCTCCGCTTCTGTAATGGCATAACGATCATCCACCATTTTCGCTCCCTTATGAAAGGGAACAAACTTATGATCACTCTCCTGACATACTTCTTTATTTAATAGATTCATTAATGTCAGAAAAACTTTCGCGCGTTTCTCCTTTTCCTTTAGATTAAAACGATGACTTCGAATTGTAGAAGGGCTTCCGCCATTTTGTTCCTGGACAATTTCTTTATCAGTTAACCCTTGATAGAAAAGGGTAAGCAGTTCTTTTTGATGATCTGTTAATCCAGTGTATTTCCTATCAAGATGAATGAGATAATCAAATACAGAATCATGTTCCTGTTTGATATGCTGAATAACAGCTTTTTTTGCTTCGTATAATATTCCGTCCGATGGATAGATAATCCCATCTTCGAAATGCTCGTTGCACAACAGACATACATAGCTGTCGGTATTTTTATCAAAAGCATAGCCATTTGAAAGTTCTTCAACTGTAGCATTCCAAAAATTATTGTTATGTATAATTTTGGACAACCTCCATATTTATTTATTATTATATAAACGTTTTATATAAACGTCCAAATAAATTCAATAGGAGAATAAGAAAGTATAATAAAAACGAATAGTATATTTCATTGAATTTTGATTGGATTACACAAAATAACCAGTCTTTAATAGCTATTAAAGGCCTGGTTAATAAGTTTAAAATGATTCTTTTTTTAAGAAAACTTGGCAAGTCAAGCCTGAAAGGCGTAGGACTGCCTTAGTTGGGACTGAGATTGCGATTACTCGCCTCATCGAAAACCGTCGCTAAAGTTTTATACTTCCTCTTTATACTAACGTGTAAAGAAAGGAGCGAAGGCCTGCAGCACTGTTTTAGGGTCAGGCATATGATCTTGTCCTTCGAGAATGTTGAACATCGTATTTGGGATTGCTTTATCCAATTGCTTTGCAACCTCATGTACCGAAGCAGGGCTTTTTTCTCCAATGATTATTTGTGTTGGCGTTTTTAGCTGGGAGGCCTTTGAAATCGGCGGCAAGTGGCTGGCCAGCATTGTATCGTATGCAAGTGTTGGTGCGAGATCCAGCATTGTTGCCCATTGAGGGGACTTCTGAAACATCTCATCAATTATTTCGATAGGTGTTCCGATGCCCTGCAAGAATGAACGAAGCGCCTCATTCTGTTTGCCAAGCGCCAGCATTTTATATAATTCTTGACTCAACAATTTAAACTCCTTCAAATTTGCTTCATTATCAGCATATGCTGGATCATACAGTGCCACTCTTTTTATCTTGCTCTCAAGCTTCATAGCAGCTTCCAGTGCTAGAATAGCTCCCGAAGAATGCCCGTATACATTTGCCTCGCCTCCTGCTTCATCAATCATAGCTTCAATATCTTCGAGTTCACGTTCTATAGAGTAGGGTAGTGTGTTATCACTATCACCACGACCGCGCCGGTCATAATTATACACGGTAAATTGTTCTGCAAATACATTTGCATCATATAGAACCGGTTTAAATGACCGAAAGCAAGTTGCACCAGTTATAAATAGAAGTGGGGCTCCATCGCCATATATATCATATGCTAGCATGGTGCCATCTTTTGATTGAGTCGTTTTCATTTATTTAACCTCCTTTTTGCGTGTTTTTAATAGTAATTCATCTTAATTCTCTTCTACCGCTAATAAGTTCCCGGCTGGGTCTTTAAACAGAGCCACGTCTGGTCCTCTATGAATTGCCTTTCCACGGATGATGCCATATTCATCATGTTCCATACCTTCTATTATTTCGAGGTTGATTCCTTTTTCATTGAGCTGAACAACAGCCTGATTAATATCCGGCACGGTGATGCTCAATACAAAATAGTTGGCTGGATAATGATTTTGACCTTTTGAGTAGATAAAAACTTTTGTATCTGCGAAATGGAGGGTGAAACCAATTGCTTCATCTGTCGTTTGGATACCAAGTGTATCCTCATAAAATAGACGAGCTTTGTCAATATCGTTTACTGGAAAGCTACTCATAGCTTGGAAATTTTGAAACATTTTTTATCCTCCTTTTAAGTTGAACACAACGTATTTATAATATGGGCTCTGAACTAGATTCCACCATATCTTAGCACAACAGGAAATACAATATTTCTTATAGATTGCTAATATGTAGAGGTTACAAAAAATCACCAAAAGTAACAATAAAAAAATAGGAGTGATAAAAATAAAAGAACGTCCAAATAATTTTCAATATGAAGAAATAGCTAAGCAAAAATAAAGGTTGCAATTATCCGTTAATTAGACATATTTTAAACAACATATTAGATGGAGGTTGAATGTTGTGGGAAACGTATCTGATAACTATTACATAGAACAATCCGATGTATTTGAATTACTCGCACTCAAGTTTCGTCTAAATAATTATGAATATATACAATCGGAAAAGCATCGCACAAAAGAAAGTTTTAACCAGTTTATACAGGATTCATTTTCTTTACTATCAAATGAGACAAAAAAAGAATTAGACTGCTTTTTTCATCAAGACAGTTTTTTTGGATTAACATTGGTTCAACTTCTTTATCAACATAATCAATGGTATGATATAGCACCCTTTTTAAACTTTCTGGAGCAATTAGAGTTTGAAGAGATCGTTTCAGCGTTTTTGACCAGTGGCTATTCATCACCAGAAAGGATAGAGGATTATAGGAATGAGAAGGAAGTGTAGTGATAGAGTGAGAAATAGTTATCGCTCAGATACGTCCATAAATCTCCCGTTTCCAAATAGTAAATGAAAGTAAGTCTATTTAGACGAGAGGTCAGGTGGCTAATTCTCTAGATTACTATAGTTAACAACTTACTGTATGTTAGGATCTAATTTATTTTTAGAATGCTCAATCCATAATCCTAGAATCCAAAATAAAACCAATAGATAATTTTCAACCGCACCAATTAAACTGATCGTTTTGCTTTCGTCCTCTATAAATCCTAGCAGATGATTCGTCCCAAATCCCAATCCACCAATAATCAGAGAGATTACGACGATTTTTAAAAAGTAATAGTCATATTTTAAGTTGATTCCAATTAAAATAGGTAATATTGCTAAATTCCAAAATCCAATTTCTCTCTGCCAGCCCGGTGCGATACCATATTCTGAATGAGAACCCATCACTTCAGGAAAAAATAACTGCATGATTGCAGCACCACTCATGGCAGCAATTAAAATGATAAACATAACACGCAGTAATTTATTCATTTCATTTATCCTCTCTAATACTTCTATTTGTAATCATTGAAGCAAATTCCCTATATACTTCATCAAAGCTCGTAATTTCGTCGCCATCAGAAATAGAAAGCAATAATATCGATACGAGACCTTGAAAAATTGATTTACTAACCACTAAATCGTCGGCAATCGATTTAAAAACTTTTCCCCATATCCGTTCTTTTTTAGAATAAATTTGATTTTTACCTTCCAAGGAAAGCTTATTTAACATGGAACTAAATTCTTTTCCAGTCATTTTAATAACCCATGGATATTCTTTAGCCACATGCTTCAAATACAACAAAACTTCAAATAGAAAAATAGAGCTATTGGAGCTTGACCGATTAATTTGCTCGATTTGTTTTTCGATTGCAGTAAGAATTTCTATTGTAACTTCAAGAAATAGTTCCTCCTTATTATCGAAGAAAAAGTAAAACGTTCCCTTAGCAATATTGGCTTTCTTAACCAAGCTATCAACGCTGATTTTAGAAGCTTCATTATTAATTAAGTGTTTCTTATACTCGTCTAGTATCGTCTTTCTGATCTCATTTTTAGTAGTATTACTGAATTTTTTTGGCATAGTTGCTCCTTTTGACTAAAAATTTTATTTAGTCATTTAAAGATAACATAAAAGGAGTGTTTTCGCAATTTTTATGACCGTTATATAAAAATGGTCATAAGAAGAAAATACTTATGAATAGAAACTCGCAAGTTTTTTTATTTGTATGATAAGTAGTTCAAATTGAATAATCATCATTACTAATTTATCATTAAGTTATAAAACGGAATGGAGGAATGAAATTGATAGAATCGAGAAATCCAAAAGGGGTACATAAACCATTAGCTCCATATACTCATCAAATAGAAGCTTCTGGAGACATAAGATGGTTAACCTTATCAGGACAGCTGGGAATGGATGTAGAAGGAAATGTTTCAGAAGATTCCGTTGAACAATTAAAAATGGCTTTTAAAAACATTCGTATTAATTTACAAGAAGCAGATATGGACGTCGAAAATCTAACGAAGCTTGTGTTTTATATTGTTGGAGAGATGGATGCGGATCGGAGAAGAGACGTCATTGGGGAGTTCTTAGGTGATCACCTGCCATGTACTACCATGGTTTTTGTTGCCGGGCTCGCCGGTCCGCAATTTAAAGTGGAGATTGATGCATGGGCATGTAAAGAAAATACGTAAATATGGAATGAGCGATAATCATTCGTTTGATTTTTTTGGATATGTATCTCTTCCATGCTTACTTTCACAGAATAAATAGGTAAAGATACAAAAAAGAGGCTGAAAATCAATATAGTCTGATATGTAAAAAATCTTTACTAACCATAAGGAGCTAAATAAAATGGATCGTCCAATTTAGAATTCTCTCTGTTCGAATATGTAATAAATATCAAACAGGGAGATAGCTATACAACGAAATAAGAACTTTTGCTGACAGAAAACGGTTAAGCAGAGTGGAACGTGTTTCCTGGAAGTAGTATCTCCCAATAGAGGAGAGAATAAAATTGAAAACGATGCTGATTAATAGAAATTTTAGATGGATGTGGGGAGCAGAGTTTTTCTCTATTTTAAATGGCAGATTTAGAGAATTAGTGATTCCATTAATTGTATTAGGATTAACCAGTTCACCGCTGGTTACTGCACTTGTCGCCTTATCTCAGCAAGTAGGTACGATTTTATTTGCGATACCAATAGGGACATGGATTGAAAATAAGAACAAGGTCAGGGTTGGGACTGCCTGCCATTTTCTATATGGAGCTGCTATTTTTATCCTTGTCTTTCTGCTGGCAACAAATAATGTAAATGCAGTGATTATTGCTTCCTTACTATTCATAATGGGATTAGTCGCACTAATTAGCAGAACCGCCTTTACTGCGATGATACCTAATATTGCCGGCAGAGAAAATTTATTAAAAGCGCATACAAATATAGAAGCTGCTGATGCTATTGCTACCGTAATCGGTCCTGCATTAGGTGGGATATTATTAGCAAAAACAGGATCGGTACTCACGTTGATTATTTGCGCTTCTTTATCCCTTTTCTCTGGTTTATTTATTGCTTTTATTCGCAATGAAAAAGATGGTATCGAAGTAGAAAAGGAAGCGTCAGAAAAAACGAAATGGAATGTTTTTTTAAGAAAGGCATTAGATGGCTTGAAAATTTTAATAGATAATCCACAGCAGCTGATCAGTACAGTGGCAATGTGTATATTGGGTTTCACAACAGTATTTATCACATTAACCATTATATTTTATGCTCAAATAACGATGGAATTATCAGAAGGGTTGATTGGTATTTTACTATCAAGTGCCGGTGTTGGTAATATTATAGGCATCTTTTTGATAAATACATTTAAACATAAAAATTGGGTGACGCTGATCAGTTTATTAATGGTTATCTCTGGGATAGGTATATTAATGATTACGGCAACAAATTCTTTCATGATCATGTGTATTGGAATGGGCGTTTTTGATTGTGCACTCTCTATGGCATTTATTGTACAGGGAGCTGTCCATCAAGGGATTACTCCGAATGAATTTTTAACAAGAGTCAGAAGTTCCACTTATGTTATTGGCGGTATATTTACGATGCTGGGTACTTTTTTGGCAGGAGCTCTTCCAGAATTATTTAATGGAGAAATTGCATTGATTATCGGTGCGTGTATTCTTTTAATACCGGCTTTCATTTTGATCAGCTATGGAAAATTCGGTGTGAAATTGAACAAAGTGGAGCCCATTTACAGGAAAAGAGAAGTGTAAGCGGAACAGCAAATGAAATTCCCGGTGAGTAAATAGATTTTTTATCGGGAATTTCCATATTATTTTGGGAGGGATACTATGACATCGGTCAAAGTATATCATTATGATGCGTTCAGTAAGGAACCAAATAAAGGTAACCCTGCTGGAGTCGTACTGAATGGAGATGAGCTGACAGATAAACAAATGCAGGAAGTTGCGTTTAAAGTAGGGTTTAATGAAACCGCATTTCCAGTTAAATCGGAAAAAGCGGACCTGGGAATACGTTTTTTTACACCAGGACATGAAATGAACTTATGCGGTCATGCAACGATGGCAACGGTGTATGCGTTAAAAACAAAGGGAATGTTAGGCGGAAAAAAAGAATTAACGATTGAAACAAGAGCAGGGATTTTACCTGTGAAGCTGCATTCTGCCGCTGAAAAAGAAATAACGATAACGATGAATCAGGCAGCGCCGAAATTTGAGGCATTCCATGGTTCTAAAAAGGATTTAGCGCATTCGATCGGATTAGAAGAGACAGACATTCATGCTAATTTACCGATTTTTTACGGAAGCACAGGTACATGGACGTTGTTGATCCCAATAAACAGTTTGGAAGCCTTTCACAGAATGAATCCAAACAATAAAGATTTTCCAGCAATTTTAAAGGAAATGCCTAAGTCATCTGTTCATCCATTTTGTATCGAAACGTATGATAAAGAAGCTGATATGCACGCCCGGCACTTTTCCTCTCCATATTCGGGGACTGTTGAAGATGCGGTAACAGGTACTGCTTCAGGAGTGATGGGAGCTTACTATGCCGAATACATAAGTGAAGACAAGAAAGATGTGATGAATCTTGTGGTGGAACAGGGAAATGAAATTGGTAAAGATGGCAGAGTAGGTGTTCAGGTTTCTAAGAATGATAAATCCTATGATGTTCAAGTTACGGGAAACGCTGTTTTTGTGGAAGATTTTGAGGTTGTGTTGGAAAACTAGAGATTTATTAAGAAGAAGGCAGCAAAGTCTATCTGTCGGGTATGGATATCGCCAAAGGAGAAATAGTATGGAAATTACATCATCTAAACAATTATCGAAAGACAGGATCAATAACTATTTTTTGAAGCAATGGGGAAGTCCAGAAATGGTTATTTCGAGTGGGATTTTTGATTGCACAAAATTAGAAGGGTTTGCAGTGTTGAATACAGAAGGAGAAATAGTTGGCTATATCACATTTATCATTTCTGATACGGAATGTGAAATCATTTCTCTAGACAGTTTAGAGGAAGGTAAAGGTATTGGGACAGCTTTAGTTCAAAAAGTAGAAGCTGTTGCAAAAGCGGAAGACTATCAAAAAGTGAAACTGATAACGACAAATGATAATTTACATGCATTAGGTTTTTATCAGAAGCGAGGATATGATTTAACAGCTCTTTTTAAAGGAGCTGTTAAAAAAGCAAGAGAATGGAAACCGGAAATTCCGCAAACGGGGAATGAAGGGATTCCGATTCGTGATGAAATCCTTCTTTCTAAAAGGTTGTAAAAACGATAGATAAGTTGGGAAAATACCTCTTGCATACGATGAATATCAAGGAGTGATTATTTTTGATGGAAATCGTGGATAACAGAGGAGAAACTCATGAGTGGCTGCTGATCGCTGTTGCATTATTATCGTTGATTACTTTCAGGAAGATAAAGAGGGTGGAGCGGTATAAACATAAATTGAATGGAATTTTTATCCCGTATTAAAGGAAGGTCTATCTTGTTTTTAAGAAGAAAAATATCTAATATACCAGTGCATATTTTGAAGAGTTAAAATTTATATGAATAGCATAAGCTGAAAGCAGAAAATGAATCATGTATTTCCCGATTCCCGAATAGCCGCTAAAAGCAGAGGAGAGCGATGTATGATGCGTTTAGGATTAAAAAGAGATGAAGTGAAGCTAGTTCCGCATGACGAAGCATGGACGATGGAGTTTTTAAGTGTACAAAAGCAGGTGCAAGATGCGTTGGGCATCGATGGAGAGGCTGTCCAGCACATCGGAAGCACAGCAATAAAAGAAATAAAAGCTAAACCAATCATTGATATTTTGCTGGGTGTTGAAAACATCAGCCAAGTGGAAGCAGAAACCTTTCAGGCGCTGCAGGCAATTGGATTTTACCGGTTAAAGGTAGAAAGGGAGCAGGAGATTGTTCTGGCGAGATTTACAGATAATACGTTTCTTGAAAAAACACATTATATTCATATGACGGATATAAATGGGGAGAAATGGAGAAAACTTCTTTATTTTAGAGATGCTTTAAATGCAGATGCTTCATTAAGACAGGAGTATGAGAGATTAAAACGTGCTCTTGCGGAAAAGAAAGGTATGGAAATTATTAAATATACGAATGAAAAAGAGAGCTTTGTGAAAAAGGTACTTATGATGCAAGAAAAATAACTATAAGTGCTTGTTTGAACATCCTCTGTCATTTAAGCATGAAAAACGGAGTACTAGCACCCCATTGTTTAACGTGGGAATTTCGTGGTATCATATAACTAATATTGAGAATAATTCGTTAAAAGAGTGAGGTATGTAAAAAACATATTGGAAATCCAGACTGGGAATAACAATGTTCTTTTTACAGCATCTTTTATTTTTAGCAATCGATTCCCCTGCGCCAGTCTCAGCAAGTCTGCTGATTGCGTTCTTTGCATTTGAAATAAGCTATTTGTTTTTCTTTAGTAAACAAAAGAAGCAGCATTCGTATCATACTTTTTAATAATGGACCCTTAACTTTTAAAATCACAAGTTAAGGGTTCTTTAAAAGACTTTTTAGAAGGGAGGCAAGGCTAATGAAAAAAGTGATTGCATTACCTGAGAAATTTAATTTCAACGCAGCGACTACGGATCATGGCTGGTATATGCTGCCGCCTTTTCATCATAATGAAAGTATTTTAAACAGAGTGGAAGCATTATCAAATGGTAATATTGTAAAACTTCATATTCACCAAAATCATGATCAGTTAATAATCGAAATTGGTGATAAGAAAACGTTAACCAATAAAGAATGGGAAGAAATCATTCATAAAGTGAATTGGATGCTGCGTTTGGATGAAGATTTCAGCGTATTTCATAAAATGTGCAGTGACAGTCAGGATATGCAGGAAGTTGTAAAGGAAAATAAAGGAAGACTACTGCGTTCTCCAAGCATATTTGAAGATATTGTCAAGACGATTCTCACCACAAATACCACCTGGAGCAGGACGATTGCCATGACAACAAATTTTGTGACGCTTTTAGGAGAAAGGTATTCGGAGGATTCGGAATTCTTTGCGTTTCCTTCACCGGAAGCAGTTTTAAAAAAGGACAGGAATTTTTTAAATCAGGACGTTAAATTAGGCTATAGAAGTGATTATATTTATGAGCTTGCATGGAATGTATCTAATGGAGTGTATGATTTAGATGTACTTAAAAACCCTGAAGTCCCGACCGGTGAAGTAGTTCAAAAACTGAAAGAAATCAAAGGTGTTGGGCCTTATGCGCTCAGCAACATTCTGATGTTATTGGGAAGGTACGATTTTTTACCAGTGGACAGTGAATTTAAGAAGCATGTAAAGAATAAATATTTTGCAGGTGAACTTCCTCCTGCATCGCAATTACAGCAGCTCTATAAAGAATGGGGAGAGTTTAAATTTTTGGCTTATTGGTTTGACAGGTAGGGCAGTTATACGTATTAAATGACGGCTGTAGAAGAAACCAGATAGGAGATTTGAATTCTTTTCCTCTTAGTTATTTTGGTGAAATCGAATAAGGAGTATGAATCATGCTTTTATCACGCTGGACGTTGTTTCAATGGATAACAATTATATTTTTGGAAGTTTTCGCATTCCTGGCAGATATGTTCAGGACAGAGGTCACCATCCCGATATCTTCTGGAACAGAAACAAATGGATCGATGGTCATCGCTTTTTTGTTTCTGGTTGCTGTAATTGGTTTATTAAGTCTGTTGATGTATTTTCAAACCAAGAAGAGCAGCACATTCTTAAAGCATCCACTGTAGGACAAAATGTATATTATCATGCCTTTTATATTTTTTGTATCCACTATTCTTGTTGCTTTCTTTTTTCCAATCGTTCCATTTTTGCACTTGCAGAATCGAATGTTGCGTGTGGGTAATAGTTGAGAGTCATTGTAATGTTGGAGTGTCCCATGATGTATTGCAATGCTTTTGGATTTATGCCTTCATTGGCTTTATCGGTGCAGAATGTATGTCTTAGGATATGTGATGTCACTACCTTTGGCAATGCTGTTTCATTATCATTATCCTTGTTGTACTTCTTTACAAGTCCTCGGAACACACTATTGTAATTTATACCGATTTTCCCAAAGGGGATATAGGGATACCACAGCCAGCGTATCTCGGTGGCTTCCACCTCGTTCATGCGAATCAGCTTCAAATCGTTTTGCTTGTCTGCTATGAAAAAACCTCCTTCGTATTTTTGGCTTTCTATATGAAAAGCCCCTCGGCGGCGAGCAGACCGCAGAGGGCTTGGAATATTTATCACGGAGAACCGCCCGTAGAACTCCCGCCACAAAATAAAGCGTAAAAATAAATATATTTAGGCGGGAGATAACGGACGCTACCTCCCTGAATCACTTAGGCTAATTCAGTGGGAGAATGAAGGAAGCAGACTAAGTTCGCGACGTCCTGGGGTTGCGATTACTCACCCCATCGAAAACCGTTGTCGTAACGTCTGCACTAGCACATCCTGGGACTGGGACTGCGATTACTCGTCCCATCGTAAAGAGTTGTGCGTCGAAAAACTCCCACTGAATGAAGTTTCGTTTTATGTGGGAACATCCGGGTTATTATGCTATACTGGTGTCGTTAAGGCACGGAGGACGGGGAACGCTGTCCGGCTGCTGCGCTTCGTCCTTACCCTTGAGGGCGGGAACGGCGTTACGGGCAGATGCAGCGAATATATTTTTCGGAAGTAGGGAAGAAAAATGATTGAATTAAGAAAAATTACCCACGATAATTTTGAGGCAGTGTTGAAGTTAAGCATAACAGACGAGCAGAAAAGAAATGTGGATTCCAGCATATATTGTTTGGCTAAAGCCTATGTAAAGATACTCAACGACGAAAAACCTCCGATGATCTTCGCTATATGCAACAATGATGAAGTCATAGGATATGTCGATATTGGATTTTTCGAACTGGCGGAAAGTGCATTTTTATGTGAAAAATATGGAGATAAATCTACTTATGGACTTAATCGCTTTATGATTGATAAAAAGCATCAAGGCAAAGGATTTGGCAAACAAGCAATGATGAAAGTTATTGATTACATAAAGTCGTTTCCACAAGGAAATGCCGATGCAGTTGCTACATCGTATTGGATGGTAAACGAAGCCGTCCGGAAGTTGTTTGCGTCTGTCGGTTTTGTTGAAACAGGAGCGATATGGGACGGACAAACAGGGGATAATTGGAATGCAGAAAGAAAAGATATAGAGTATGCAGAAGTAGGTGCCAGACTCGGATTATAAAGCTAACAATTTGAATAGTGCATTGTACAATATAAGACCAATTGTGCGAAGTTAATAGCAAAAATGCAAAAAGAAAGCACAACATTAGCCCCAAAGAAGGCATACAGTCCAACAGAATAAAGTCATATTGCTTTCTTATATATACTGTAGCTATTTACCGGCAAAATGATCAGGAAGAGCAGCCGGCGATAAAGGTTTATATTATAAAATGGCATTTGACGAGTGACTCGTCAAATGCCATTTTACGGATTTTACAATAATTTATTTACACTTACCAGAATAATGCAGATACTTAAAACCTCTATTGCTTTTTCCACTTCTGCTAAGGATGGGAAGGATGGTGCAATACGAATGTTTTTGTCCCTTGGATCTTTTCCATATGGAAAGGCTGCTCCGGCACCTGTCAGTTTCACACCGGCCTCTGCAGCCAGGCTGACTACTTCTGCAGCACAACCATCTAATGTATTCAGGCTAATAAAATAGCCGCCTTCAGGTTCCGTCCATGTAGCAATACCATAAGAACCTAATTTGGAATCCAGGATGTTTA
This sequence comes from Oceanobacillus jeddahensis, assembly GCF_000750635.1. Lineage (GTDB taxonomy): Bacteria > Bacillota > Bacilli > Bacillales > Amphibacillaceae > Oceanobacillus > Oceanobacillus jeddahense. The sequence continues at coordinate 358,519 of NZ_CCDM010000004.1, read as the reverse complement.
AAACCGCATCAAATTTGGGCTTCATAATTTCAGCGTGCTTTTTCATATGCTCCAGGATGTTATCATAGTTTTTAAAAAAGCGGACATGACGGAGCTGGTTTACTTTATCGGGACCAATTGTCTGTACACTCAATTGACTTTTAATAAAATCAATATTTTCCTTACTTGCTGCTACTACAGCAACACCGGACCCTGGGAAAGTAATTTTCGAAGTAGATGCAAACATAAACACTCTGTTCGGATTACCGTGTTTTTTACATTCTTCCAAAATATTTTTTAAGCTTGGAGGATTGTCAGTCAGGTCATGAATGACATAAGCATTATCCCAGAATATTTTAAAATCCTGTGCTTTTGTTTCCATTTTAGCTAGGCGTTCCACTACTTCATCACTACATGTAATGCCGTCAGGATTACTATATTTTGGAACACACCATATTCCTTTGATGGATGCATCATCACGAACGAGTTCTTCCACTTTGTCCATATCCGGCCCGTCTTCAAGCATATCAACAGAAATCATTTCAATATCGTACTGTTCACAAATCTTAAAATGCCGATCATAGCCTGGAACAGGACAGATAAATTTAATTTTATCTTGTTTGCCCCAAGGTGTTTCACTATCAAGAACGCCTTTAATTAAGGCTTTGGAAATAATATCATGCATTAAATTGAGACTGGCGTTTCCCCCAATTAAAATTTCCTCTGTATTTACTTCTAATATTTCTTTAAATAACGCTTTTGCTTCAGGTATGCCATCTACCAAACCATAATTTAAGACAGAAAAGTTATCACCAATATTTTCAGCATTAACCGTATTTAATAGGCCTAAAGATAATTCAAGTTGCTCCGCGCTAGGTTTTCCTCTGGACATATCTAAAGATAGATTTTCTTGTTTAATCGCATCAAAGTCTTCCTTTGCTTTACGATGAAGACTTTGCAGATTAGAGTAATCCATCTGTTTCAACTCACTCATTTTATCCCTCCGACATAGTTAACTTGATTTTTCTACTCGTTAATAATTTTATTGCATTTAGTAGGAATTGCAAGGGGGAAAATGAGAAGATACCAATCTATTTTTCTTTGATAATCATTTCCCTTTCAAATAATGGAATAATTGAAACTTTTACCATCCAGTATTCGTAAATAAAGATAGTGAGAAAAGAGAGGGGAATAAACCGGATGAATGACTGGTGGAGAAAGAAGAAATCAAAAACAAGAAAAAGCAGGAAGAGAAAGGAGCATTATACAAAGGGCGATTTATTAATAGATATCTTATTCTGGATTCCTGAAGTTTTAATATTTCCAATCCGTCTTATTTTCTGGTCATTAAGAGGTTTATGGAGGTGGGTTATTGACATAATCTAAATAGGATATAATCGTCTTGTAAGAGTAGGAATGGAATAAGGAATGTTGAAAAGAGAACCATCCGATTATATATCAGAAAATTATATACTTTCAAAGGAGATTTAACATGCTTCAAAATAAGACGATAATTATAACAGGTGCCGCTTCTGGAATTGGAAAAGAAGTTGTTCAAAAATGTATAGAGGAAGAAGCGACCGTCATAGCATGTGACGTAAATAAAGAGGGGCTGGTCCATTTACAGCAGACAATTGCTTCCCCGGACAGATTAGTTACCTATCCTTTAGACATAAGCAATTATGAAGAAGTATCTGCATTTTTTCAATATGTAGATAAAGAACATTCCCGGTTTGATGGGCTGGTGAATAATGCTGGCATTTATTTAGCAAAAAATATAGGAGACTATCAAATTGATGAAATGGATAAGGTGCTGGATGTTAATGTAAAAGGAGCGATCTATTTTTCCAAGCTGTTTGGAGAAAAGCTGCTTCAGAATAAGCAGCCGGGAGTAATTGTCAATATGTCTTCTGTGGCAGGGATGGAAGGAAGCTCAGATGCCATTTACGGAACTTCGAAAGCTGCTATATTAGGGTTGACAAAAAGCTGTGCAATGAATTTTTCTCCATATATTCGAGTGAATGCTGTGGCTCCGACAATGGTAGATACCTCGATGATGGAGGTAATTCCTTCGTGGAGAAAAGCAGAATACTTACATAACGAATTGATTGATACGCCCGTAACTGCTAAAGACGTTGCTGAAACAGTCATATTCTTACTATCAGATAGATCCAAACATTATACCGGAGCTACGTTGGATTTAAATAATGGAGGATATTTGCGGTAGGTGGCGAAATAATGGAGAAGAAAAATGAATAGACAGAAAAAAGAACATCGCCTGTGCTTAGATGAGAATATTTCAGTAGAAGATAGTTAGTTTTTACTGGTTAACAGTCAAATTGCAGGATTTTTGCAGAATAAATAGAATACATACATCGAGGGCGGAGACAGTGAGCGCAGAACGTATTGTTCTCTATTTGAAAACAGGGGAACAGATGTAAACCGCAAGAACTATAGCCGCTTCAATTTCTTAAAAATAACCTGCAGTTGAAGCGTAATAAAGGCTTTGAAAGAGGTGACTGATATGGCAGGAAATATTCTTATCAGCAATATGACATTTAAATATCCGTCTATGATACACCCTTTATTCGAAAACATAACAGTGAATATCAATGAAAATTGGAAGTTAGGATTGCTGGGAAGAAATGGTCGTGGAAAAACAACTTTACTCAAAATCCTGTTAGGTGAACTGGATTATAAAGGCACCATACAGTCTTCACTTACTTTTAAGTACTTCCCAGTATATCCCGAAACAGGTATCGAGCTTACTGCAGAAGAAATATTACGGAAAGAAAACCCGATGATAGAGCGTTGGGAACTAGAACTGGAGTTGTCTTATATGGAATTGCCTGCGGAAGTTTTAGACAGGAACTTCCATGTTTTAAGCGGCGGGGAACAAACAAAAATCCTATTAATAAAGTTGTTCTTAAATGAAGATGCCTTTCCGCTGATCGATGCTTGTTTGCAAGACCAGGGAGAATCACAGTAGATTTGAAAAAAAGTTGGGAGAGAATGAAATGGAAATAGAGCTGTCAGGTTTAGGTTTTGGTTTCTTTATGCTGGCTATCGGGTTAGCATCGATGGGATATTTTATCACGGAGAACCGTCCGTAAACCTCCCGCCTCAAAATAAAGCGTAAAAATAAATATATTTAGGCGGGAGATAACGGACGCTACCTCCCTGAATCACTCAACTAACACTCAGTGGGAGAAGAACGAAAACTCCCACTGAGTGAAGTTTCGTTTTATCGGAAAAGGTCTGCAGCATTTTAGCCGGCCAGAAACCAATAAACACTATAATACCTTTATCAAAAAGAGTGATCTGGAGTTTTATGTTAATTTAAATAAAGATGAGATAGAAGACTTATTAAGAAAATATCCGGATGCTCCCAAGGTAGAGCTGAACGGAACAACCTATTACCCATACGCACAATTTATGGAGTGGGTTTCTTCTAAAGAACTTTACAAATAAAAGGGAACGGGTTATTTTACATAGTTACAGGGCAGATTTAAGTATGAAATGGAATAGGTGATATGGATGATGAAACTGTGGTGGATCACAAATATAATTTGGTTACTATTATTTGCAGCGGCTTCCATTGTGATTAGTGTTCGAAATGTGGATGGAGCCGGAGTAGTACAGACCCCAGAGTTAAGATTAATTGCATTTATTGTGTTAGGGGCATTTTTTATCTTTGTGCTGATAGGTCAATTAATATTTCTCTATTTTGCTAGAAAAAGAAATCATAAAGCGTGACAAATAATTTCGTACGTCATGTTATCTAAGAAATAAAGATGGAAAGCAGATAATTGGATAGCGATGAATATAAAAAAATCATCCTTGCTGCATCTCAGGTGATGTAACGCAAGGATGATTTTTAAGTTTATCACGGAGAACCGTCCGTAAAACTCCCGTCTCAAAATAAAGCGTAAAAATAAACTTATTTAGGCGGGAGATCAGGTGAGCTACCTCCCTGAATCACTTAGGCTAACTCAGTGGGAGAAGAACGGCAGACTAAGTTCGCGACCTCCTGGGGTTGGGGCTGGGACTGCGATTACTCGTCCCATCGAAAACCATTGTCGCAACGTCTACACTAGCACGTCCTGGGACTGGGATTACTCGTCCCACCGAAGAGCTTTTGCGGTTACTCGTCCCATCGTAAAGAGTTGTGCGTCGAAAACTCCCACTGAGTGAAGTTTCGTTTTATAGCGGGTGTGGGGCTGTTACATATAAACCCCACCGCTCATTTTCACAGATTCTCCGACGATGTTGCGGGTAGCATCTGTTAATAAAAAAGCAGTTATATTAGCAACTTCCGCCGGCTGTGTTATATGGCCAGATGGAATTTGCTCTTCAATAAGCTTCAATTGTTCTTCGTAGGACCTGCCGGCAGCATTAGCTTGGGAAAGGATAGCATGGTAACCCATTTCTGTGTCAACATATCCCGGGCATATCGCATTTACTCTTACCCCATGCTCAATGGCTTCAACAGCGAGTGATTGAGTAAAGCCAATTAAAGCAAACTTACTGCTGGAATAAGGAATATTTCCTTTCACTCCGCGGATACCGGAAAGGGAAGAAATATTTATAATAGCACCTTCACGTTGTAAGGCTATTTTTTTATATGCCAATTGAGTGAGTAAGACAGTTGCTGACCAGTTAGTCTCCATGATATTTGTAAGCTGGTCTTCTTCAATGGTCTCTAAATGATCACCGCCAAAAGATCCTGAAGCTGCTGCCGCATTTACTAATCCATATAGAGAGCCGTTTGCTTCCAATGCTTTTTCAACGAGATGTTCACGTTCATCAGGCTTTCGAATATCAGCCTGAACAAATTGAATAGAACCAGTTTCTATTTCTTTTAGATAATCCAGTTTATCCACGTTACGTCCACTTGCTGTAACATTTGCTCCCATATTTACTAATGTATGAACAACTGCTTTGCCTATTCCTCCAGAAGCACCAGTTACGATAATCGATTTATCTGCTAATGCATCTTTTGAAAATATACTCATTATTTAGCCTCCTTGGGCGTGAAGTAATTATTTTTTTAGATATTGTATTCAATTCCTTTATTTTCTTCATACCCCTGAAGACTGGCGTATATTTCATTTTGCTTATGAATAAGCTCTGGATCTTGTGTATCCCTCGGCCGTTCCTGCTTTAGAGTGATGATTTCTTTTATTTTTCCTGGTCTAGGTGAAAACAAAACAATACGGTCTGCCAGGAAGATTGCCTCTCCAATATCATGGGTGACAAATACGACTGTTTTTTTCTCTTTTGTCCACATCTCGAGTAAGTCTTTTTGTAATTGTATCCGTGTCAGATGGTCAAGTGCACCAAAGGGTTCATCCATTAGCAGTACATCCGGCTGGTTGGCGAATGCCCGGGCAATCCCTGCACGCTGACGCATCCCGCCGGACAATTGATGAGGATATTTTTTTTCGAATCCTTCCAGACCTACAAGAGAGAGATAATGCTGAGCTCTTTTTCTGCGTTCCTTTTTGGAGACACCATTTAACTCCATTCCAAATTCCACATTTTTCATGGTAGTTCTCCATGGATAAAGAGAAGCATCCTGGAAAACAAACCCAATTTTTTTATTGGGGCTGTTCAGCGCTTCTTCTTTAAAAGAAATCTTTCCTTCTGAAGGTTTTTCGAGCCCTGATAAGAGTTCTAAAAGTGTACTTTTCCCACATCCGCTTGGTCCAAGAAAACAAACGAATTCATTTTCTTCAATGGATAAATCAATCTCTTTTAGCGCCACTGTTTCATTGTCAAACACCTTAGAAACATGTTGGATATCGAATACTTTACTCATTATTAAATCTACTCCTCTGGAACAAAACTTGTATCAATCATGGATTCAATATCATATTCTTCTTCCTGGAATCCGAGATCTAATTGGATATTCTGTGTTTCTACCAAACGCTCAACATCAAGCGGCATGTCATTTGTCCATAATTCATCTTCACGATCCAATGCTTGCTCGAGCACTTCCGGGTCAATATCCATATGCTCTACAACATAGTCAATATATTCTTCCTGGTTGTTTTTCGCATATTCCTGGGTTGTATGATAAGCCTCTAAAAAGCGTTCAATAACTTCAGGACTTTCCTCAATAAAAGAATCCGAAGCGGCAATAACACCTGTATGGAAGTCTGGCAAGTAATCCCAACCTTGAGCCAGTAAATGCGATTCTCCACTTTCTTCTCCCATTGTTACGAATGGTTCGTGAATCATGGTTGCATCTACTTGTTCATTTTGCAGTGTGGCATATCCCTGTTGATACGTTCCGTTATCAATCAGGTTCACATCATTATCAGGATCTATTCCATGCTCTTCTAAAATATATCTTGCATAAACGTCCATTCCTGATCCTACAATACCTACTCCAATATCTTGTCCTCTAAGATCTTCAACAGAATCAATATCATTACCTGCCTGTAAATAGAAAGGACCTTGTGTACGGTACATGGAAGCAATCATTTTTATTGGTGCTCCACGACCGGCGCCGACGATAACACGGGTTGTAGAACCATCGGCAATATCTACATCGCCGCTTGTTAATGCAGAAACTTCATCTTCTGCAACGACAAATTCAATGTCAATTCCTTCATCCTCAAAGAAACCTTTTTCTCCTCCAAAACGGACTGCCATTCCATTAAGTCCATCAAAAGCGGAATAGGTGACCTGGTCTAAACCGTCATTATCCTCACTTGAATCTGAATCGGAGCAGGCTGCTAATCCTAATGTCAATAAACTCAGTAAAACTACTGTTAATATAGATTTCTTTTTGAAATTTTCCATATGCTGTCGAACCCTCCGATTATAACGATTTCCATTTTGTGAAAAATATCCGTTCGATCAGATTGATTAATTCAATAATTAAAACGGATAAAGCTGTAACAACTAAAATAATTGCAAAAAGTTGACCAGTATCATAGAACTGTGTAGCCATGTTCAATAAATAGCCGAGCCCTTCACGAGAAGCGAGCATTTCAGCAAACAGAACCCCGACAAGTCCAGTCGCAGCAGCTACCCGTAGCCCTGCAAAAATAGACGGGGCCGCAGAAGGGATAATAACTTTTGTGATAAGTTGTGCACGGGATGCTTCAAATACTCTGGCAACTTTAATATGGTTAGGAAGGGTAGCCTTCACACCAGTAATCGTATTAAATACAATTAGGAAAAATGTGAATAAAAAGACAACAACAATCTTATTTAAAAGCCCCATCCCCAGCCATAAAATCAATAAGGGGATAATGGTTACTGTCGGCACAGCCATTAAAGCGGATAATAACGGTGTGAAATATCCTTCTAAAGGTTTAGATAGACCCATCGCAAATCCGAGTCCTACCCCCAGCAATATAGCTGCGCCAAAACCAATTGCAAATTCAAGAACAGTCGTTAAAAAGTGTCCTGTTAATTCGCCGCTTATGATTAGCTCATATAAAGTCACAACGACATTCGAAGGTGCTGCTAAGTAAAGATCCGAAATTATTCCACGTTGAACAACAAATTCACAAAGTACTATAAAAAAGATAATCGTTAAAGCTTGTAAAACTCTAATTTTCCAGTTACGCAATTGAATCTCACCTCGGATCTTTCCCTCAAAATCTTTTACTAAGGTTTAATAATGATTTTTCCGAATATCTCCCGTTGTTCAATCAACTGATGTGCTTTCTGGATATCTTCAATAGGGAGGACCTGGTCAATAATTGGGTCAAGCTTTCCTTTTTTCACTAAATCTAATAGTGTTTCTAAATCTTTTTGCTCCCAGCCATTGGATCCTTGAATAGTGATTTCACGTGTCCAGACGTAACGTAAATCTGTCACAGCATCAAAACCGGTTGTAGCTCCGCATGTTAGTATTCTTCCTCCTTTTTTCGTAGCGAGAATACTTTTTGGCCAAGTAGCTTTACCAGTATAATCAACGATCACATCTGCTCCCTGTTTATTGGTTAACATCCAAACTTCTTTTCCGAAGTCAACTTCATTATAATTAATGAGATGATCGGCACCTAATTCTTTTAACTTTTGAAGTTTTTCCTCAGAACCTGCAGCAACAATAACATTGGCGCCTGCTAATTTTGCGATTAATACAGCGGCATTTCCAACTCCGCCGCTGGCACCTAAGATAACAATTGTTTCATTAGCTTGCAGCTTTCCTTTTGTAATTAACATTCTCCATGCAGTTCCGTATGCGATTGGAAGTGCGGCTCCTTTTTCAAAAGAGATTTCATCCGGCAGCGGCAGGCAATTACTTGCAGGTACCGAGATATATTCGGCAAGTCCTCCTGTTAAATCTTCGCCTAAAGCTCCATGACCCGGGATAGCAGGGTCTATCAAAACTCTGTCTCCTGGTTTTACATTGGTTACATTTGACCCAATTTCATCAACAACTCCCGTAATATCTCCTCCTGAAATATGGGGAAGTTCTAATGTTCTTCCAGGAATTCCTCTTCTGACAAAAATATCAAGATGGTTAAGAGCTACTGCTTCTACCTTTACTCGGACTTCATTTTCTCCTGCCTCCGGTGTTGGGTAGTCTCCAACAATTACATTTTCAATATCACCATGTTTTGTAATTAAAGCTGCTTTCATTTTTCGATTTTCCTTTCCGCAAATAGTGCCTTTAATTTATTTTTTAACTCAGTTCGGTTTATTTTTCCTGGTCCTGTTAATGGTAGTTCATCAAGGAAAAAGACATGTCTTGGATGAGCATATGCTGGACCATTATCGATAAAGAAAGATTTTATCTCTTCTTCTTCAAGGGCAGTGCTTGGTACGACAAACGCTACGGGAACTTGCCCTTTTTGCTCATGGGAAATAGCAAGTACACAAACATCTTTGATTTTTTCATGCTTAAGTAAAATGTTTTCTATCTCTTTTGGATAGGCATTTTCGCCGCCTATATTAATCATGTCATCTTTCCGGCCAATGATATAAACAAATCCGTCTTCATCCTGATAGGCAGAATCACCTGTTTTCAGCCAGCCATCCGCTGTAAAACGTTTTTTTGAAACTTCAGGTAAATTCCAATAACCATCTGCAATACCAGGATTGTTCACCCATAATTCTCCAATTTCTCCGGCGGGAAGAGGTTTTTCTTCTTCGCTCATTATTTTGATACTGCACCCCGGGACAGGAAGGCCTGCTGAACCTAATTTTGAAAATCCTTTCCTGGAAGCAAGCACAATCGGTCCGCCTTCTGTAAGTCCATAACCTTCATAAACTTCTGTACCCATTCGCTTATGGATCTCATCCAGCAATTCCTTTGGTACATCAGAGGAACCGCATAATACAAATCGTAAGGAAGACAGATCATACGTCGTAGAGCTGTCTCTCAAGTGGTTGACAATGGAACGATAGACTGCCGGAACCCCTGTCATAAATGTACACTGATGCTTTTGAATGGATTGTAGCATAGCGACAATATCGACTTTTGGTAAAACAACCGTTGATGCTCCCAGGTAAAAGGTTCTTTTAATTTCGGCCATCGCATTTTTGTGAAAAAGGGGTACTGCAACCAGCGATCGATCTTCAGAAGTTTGATTTCTAACCTCTGCAGTAGATTGAACATTCCAGTACTGGCCTTTGTGTGTTAGCTTACAGCCTTTGGGATTTCCTGTTGATCCGGATGTATACGGCAAATAGCAGAGTTCATCAGAACCAGCGTGATAAATAGTCAGGGTTGTTGACTGCGCCTTTATTTCCTTATCGTAATATAAATTAGAGACAGTTCCTTCTACATTCTCGCCGGCAATAATATAGTGATTCAAATCATTTTCTTCATGAAGCAAACGAGCTTTTGACTCCAAAGAATGATGATAAATAAGCAGTTTACTTCCGCTGTCATTTAATATATAACCCAGCGTATCAGCCCCAAGATTGATATTCATTGGAACAGGGATTGCACCAATGGCCATTAACCCAAAGTTAATTTCTAAAAAACGATGATCATTTGGAAACATGACAGCTACTCGGTCACCAGCTTGAATATTTAATGATTTAAAAAAATTACCAGCCTGATTAACGCGTTCTTTTAATTGCAAATAAGTTAATGTCTTTTCATTTGTAATAAGTGCTGTCTTAGAAGGAGCGCGATCTGCTGAACGATGAATAATTTGGGCGAAATTATAATTATCCATTTGCTGGTTCCTCCTTTATGATTGATTTGTACTATAAAGCCCTCTGCCGACAGCTATTTTTTTTCCATCTTCGTTTGTAACCACAATGTCTGCAGTACTGACGGATCTTCCTAATTTAACAATAGTTGCTTCCGCATATAAGTTTTCTTTTTTAGCAGCCCTCAAGTAATTGATATGAAGATCAAGTGTTGGGGCTGGTATATTTAAGACTTGAAAAAGTACAAAATATCCAGCGACATCAATAATACTTGCCAGAATACCGCCATGAATATAATCTACTTTATCTCCAGCTATAAATGAGTCTTTAAATGAAAGCTTAAGGGTAAGCGATTCATCTGTTGTATCAGCTAATTCAAGACCTAAAAAACGATGGAAAGGAGAATTTGTTATTGAATTACTTATCTCTTCTCGACTTAAAACTCTTTCCACAATATCTTCCTCCTTTCGTTATGTATTCTTGTACACCTATCTTACTTAATAGTTTGTCAGATCAATAATTGTTTGAATTAGTATAAAAATACTTTGATTCTAAATTGACTGATTACTTGGATTATACAATAATACAAGAAATCCAATTGGTCAAGTGGGGTTTTAAGCGGAATATGGAGAATCACCTAAAATGAAGCTATAAGCCTAGAGATATTTTATATTTATAGAAAAGAAGACTGATGTATAAGAGAGAAAAAGTAAGGAGTTTAACAGAAGTTGCTAAATGATTGGAAACTAGTGAGAATAGAGAAAGGGCTTTCATTATAGGGTCTATCCAATTAGAAATGCTATTTATTATTGGATACAATAATAAATAACATGAAAGTGGACGAATATTTCAAATATAATAAATGTTAGGTGGAATGGGGTGAAAGACTTCAATCATTTTAAATTATATCGAATCGTGTCCTCAATTATATTAGAAAATGAAAAAGTTCTTTTAGTACAGAATAAAGATGCTTATGTGAATTATATTTGGAGTCTGCCTGGTGGTCAGATAGAACAAGGAGAAACCATTGAAAAAGCGCTATCCAGAGAGGTTCGGGAAGAAACAGGGTTAAACGTCACACATTTTGAAATAGCTTATATTCATGAAAGTTTTATCAAGGAGCATGCTGCCCATAGTTTCGTGACAGTTTGCAATGTATCAGTTAAGAAAGGAGAAGTTCTTAAAATAAACGATCCAGATGGTGAAATTACAGACGTTAAATGGGTTCCTATTAGAGAAATCGAGAACTATATAAAAAATCCGGCTGTAGTCAACCCACTGTTAGAATGGTTGAAAGATAGGTATACCTGTTTTTATCGATTAGATAAGAATTTAGTTTGGGACGATAGGAATAAATGAAAAAATGGTTATAGCAGATAGGGAGGAAAATAATGATTCATACAAATGTTAGGGCTTTTATTATAAGGGAAACTGAACAAGGAGAAGAAATACTAGTTCAGCGTCGGGTCAGAGCAAATGAACACAGCACTCCAATAGAACTGCCCGGTGGAAGACTGGAGCAGTTCGAGACTTTGCTGGATTGCTTAGAAAGAGAGATAAAAGAGGAAACAGGTCTTAAGCTGAAAGAAGTAATAGATCCAACTGATAGAGTAGAAACGGCTACAGATGAAGGATTCACCGTCGAATGTATGGCTCCTTATGCAGTATACCAGACTATAGAAGGGCCAGTAGATTCATTTGGAGTATATTTTAAATGTAAAGCTGCTGGGGAGCTTCTCAATAAAGGTGATGATACAGATAATATAACATGGATAAACATTGACGAGTTAGCTATTTTATTGAAAGAAGATCAATTAAGCTTTGTTGATAAGGCAGGTGTTCAATTTTTTCTTAATCAAAAGCAGCGATGAATACAATCGTAAATGGAAGAGCGGATTAAAATGTATAATCAGACATTATGCTTTATTCAAAGAAACGATGAATTGCTTATGTTAAACAGAGAGTATAAGCCGACACAAGGGCTATGGAACGGCGTGGGCGGCAAGATGGAAGAGAAGGAAACTGCTCTGGAATGCGTCATTCATGAAGTAAAAGAAGAAACAGATATTGATATTAGCGGATACGCCATTCTTGATAAAGGAATAATTACCTGGAACGTGGATAATGCTGCTTTTAACGACGGGATGCATGTGTTTTTAGTTCATATGGGGGAAGATTTTCATTATAAAACTCCCCGGAAAACGGATGAAGGTATTTTAGATTGGAAGAAGATTACCTGGTTGCTGGAAGCTAAAAACTATGGATCCGGGGAAATGATACGTCATTATTTGCCGTATGTTTTAAATGATGAAAAAAATATAACCACTTCTGTGTGATTAAAAATGCTCAATTAACGAATTTTGTGCTGGAGGAATTAGTTGCTGAAAAATAGAAGGCAATTTTCTTCTATTTTAGAATCAAGTTATTTTTAAAGAAAGGAGGGAAAAGGGAAGGTGGATCCAATATTGTTAGAGCAAATAAAATCATTGTACTCAGGAATAATAAAGTCTCCTGAATTATTGGGAGGCTTCGATAATAATGTATTTCTCTTCCGGGATCAGAATATGGTTATAAAAATACTGGATACTGAAGTATATAAGAAAACCAATTTATTAAATGAACAAGAAATAATCAATATCATGCTTCAAAACGGAATAAAAACTCCTGGACTTATACCTTCAAAAAGCGGTGAGTTCATAGAATTGATTAAAGGGGAAGAGAAGAGTTTCTATGTAATGGCGTATTCTTACGTTGATGGAAAGGTATTGACTCCAGATTTAAAAAATAAACATTTCATTAAGGTATGGGGAAAACAGCTTGGCAAGATGCATGAAATAACCAAGTTAAATAATCACGAAATGAGGCAGAATTATTTAGAGTGGGATCACGATATTCAGGCGTCAGATTTTGCTAAAGGTCAAGGGAGGGTGATTGAAGAGAAGTGGGAAAAATATATGGAGCAGTTTTCCAATCTTTCAAAGGACAAAAATAACTATGGTATCGTACACCATGATTTACATAATGAAAATATGATAATTGCTGATAAAGCTATGTATGTTTTAGATTTTGGCGATGTGCGAAAAAGCTGGTATGTATATGATGCTGTTATTCCAGTGTTTCATTTTATGGAAAACAATAGACACCGAAGCAGCTTAGAACAGCATCAAATCTATCACAAATTTACAACTTTATTTTTTGAAGGTTATTCCGAAGAAACGGTATTATCTGAGGATCAAATGAATCTAATTCCATCTTTTTTGGATTATAGACTATTATATTCATTTTTATTTTTTGTGAATACCTTTAAAGGCAGAAAAATAAGTCCGGGAGTTAGAAAGCATTTGGAAAAGATGCAATCACGAATTGCTAATAATGTTCCTTTTATTCCTGTATGATGGGGATAGATTGATTATAAATGATATTCAAAAAGTCCAATCGTTATCAACACTGGAGGGAAAAGGTTCCTTTAATTTCATATGGGAGGGCGGTATGACATGCAGGGGTACGAAAACAAACAAGCTCTGATTAATGAGATTAGAAAGAGAGCAAATCTGTTTATCAGTGAATTTGATTCGGTGAATTCTGCGGATAAAGATGTTTCTGTAGAAGAAGTAGACAGAACACCGGCTCAGATGATTGTCTAACAACTGGGATGGGTGAATTTAATTTTATCCTGGCAGCAGGATAACCAAGATGGCAAAGAAGTTATGACGCCAACACCTGATTATAAATGGAATAATCTTGGCTGCCTGTATCAAAGCTTCTATGATAAATATGCTGATGTTTCGCTTGGAATACTAATTGAGTTATTTCATCGAGATGTTGACCGGATCATTCAATTAGTAGAGAGCTATGACGATAAAGAACTATTTGAACAAGGTGGAAGACAATGGGCAATGACAACCCCTTCCAGCTGGCCAATCTGGAAATGGATTCATATTAATACAGTTGCCCCCTTTAAGTCATTTCGGACAAAAATTAGAAAGTGGAAAAAGGTTCGTGGAAAATAGTTTATACTTATGGGGTACATTAAAATATGTTGAATAGGCGATAAACACCTCTAAAGTTAGATTGAATTCAGAACTTAGAGGTGTTTTTGATGCAAAAAAACGATTGTAATTAATTTTATGTACTTTTAAAGAATAGTAACTTTCCCTCTTGACCTGAAATCCATTTCATACATTACATTAAAAATAACTAGAGATCAAACGAGGGGAAGGGGAAGAAAATGACTAAAAAAATAAAGCTGGAACCGGATGAAAAGATAGCTTCTTGTTTAGAAGGATTATTTGAAACGTTTGACGGGGTCCAAAACATTTATTTCGGTGATTTAATTTTAACGAATAAACGATTATATCTCATTAGTAATAAATTAATAAATGTGGAGAAATCATTTTGGTTTTCAGAAGAAAGGGTTGAAATAGCACCATTGTCTTCAGCTTTTATTGTTGGAACGTATCGTATTAAGATAAAATGGATATACAAGGGAGATTTTTTCTCGTTTTACCCGCTTCTTTCAAAATTTTCGTACCTATAGGAGTTTAGTTATGGCAAATATTAAAGATATTGCAAAATTAGCAGGAGTCTCTGTCTCTACGGTTTCCAGAGTTCTTAACAATTACAAGTACGTCTCCAGTGAAAAGAGAGAGGCTGTTTTAAAAGTAATGGAGGAAATGAAATACGCCCCCAATAAAAATGCGGTTGATTTAATTCGTGGGGAAACAAGAACAATTGGAGTTATCCTTCCATATAACAATAACCCGGCATTTGATCAATTAGTAAATGGTATCCTGAATATAGCTCTGGAAAATGATTTTTTAATAACAATGCTTCCTTCTCAATATGATAAAGAAAAAGAATTGGCCTATTTGGAGAAATTAAAAAGTAAGCTATTTGACGGTATCATTATTACATCAAGAGCGAATGATTGGGAGACGATTGTCCCTTATACCGATTTTGGATCAATTATATCTTGTGAGTACGCACCGCATTATGAAATTGGCTGCTCTTACACAGAACGATATGCTTCTTTCCTGGATGCCTTTCAATTACTTAAAAATAAGGGACATCTTGCGGTTGCTTTTACAACAGCCCGGATGGAAAGCAATAGTACGAAGAAAATCATCAATGCGTATCATGAAATTTTTGGTGATATTCCATCCGGTTATCATATTTCAAATTGTCAATGTTTAGAAGATGGATATGAAGCGGCACATCAGTTTTTACAATTATCGGAAAGACCGACGGCAATTTATGCAAATGGCGATGAAGTAGCCAGCGGAATATATTTGCAAGCAAAAGCTGAACAATTGCGTGTTCCAGGTGATTTAGCGATTATCGGTCAGGAAAATCAGCCTGTTGGTATTGGTTTGAGATTGACGACGGTAGACCACCAGCTTACCAAAATCGGTGAACAGGCTTGCAGTTTAATGATAAAGAAATCGAACGAAAAAATAGAAACACCTTATCGTATTATCGAAAGAGATTCGGTTTGAAATACGATTATCATAAAAACGGATATTTAGGAGGAATTGTACATGTTTACCACAGCTATTTTTGACGTAGATGGAACCATATTAGACACCGAGGAACCAATATTACATGCGCTGCAGAAAACGCTGAAGGAAGAGCTGGGTCTGGAGTATAAGAAAGAAGCGTTATTTTTTAGTTTGGGTATACCCGGGAGAGAGACTTTAAACAGATTACAAATACAAGATGTTGAAAGCATACAAGCTGCTTGGGAAGAAAATATACTTTCTTTCGTTAAGGATATAAAGGTATTTGAACAAATGGATGTAGTTATGAAGCAATTGGCAAACAAAAACATTAAGATGGGAATCGTCACCTCCAAAACAAATGAGCAAATGATAAATGAATTTGAACCATATGGTTTGAATGACTATTTTTCTGAGATTATCACAGCATCGCATACAGAAAAACATAAGCCGCACCCTGATCCATTGTTAGCTTGCATCAATCAGTTAGCTGTGGAAAAAGAAAAAGCTATCTACATTGGAGATTCGATCTATGATTTGCAATGTGCCAAAAGTGCAGGAGTAGCGTTTGCGCTTGCATTATGGGGGAGTAAAACGCAAAAAGGGTTTGAAGAAGCGGATTATGTATTAGAACAGCCGAGTGATTTCGTAAAGTTATTTTAACTGGATGAGGAATGAGCTTTTTGAAACAGAAAATGATTCCGTTTAAAAAACATTGAACGCAAAATAAAAGATCTTATTAAGAAAAACACTGGGATATAGTAGATTCAGTGTTTTTTGCTGTTTTTAGATTTTATGAAGTTGATGTACTGAATTATTCTATTCAAAATGCCTTGACATTCAAGTTACTTTAAGGTTTATCCTTATACTTAAGAAAGGTGACGGGAGGAGAACATCTTGATGACGATACAGGCATTTTCGATGAAGACAGGTATTCCTAAAAGTACCCTACGCTTTTATGAAGAAAAAGGTCTTTTGAAATCAGCGAGGCAGGAGGATAGTAACTATCGCATGTATTCGGAAGATCAAATTTCGCTTGCTAAAATGATTGCAAGCCTGCGGACAGCAAAGGTTCCGATTCATGATATTCAACTTTACTTAAAAGCAGATAAAGATAAGCAGAAGCGAATGAAGGAGAAATGGATTCAAACGATAAAAGAAAATCAGAAGCAGCTGGAAGTCAGTCTCCGTTATTTAGAAAGTGATTCTGATGAAGCGGAGATTTATATGTTTGAAAAACCTGCTGAGAAAGTGATTTGGTTTGAAGCAGAATCTACTGCCGGACAATTTAGCAAGGAATTTATTTTTAGGCGTAAACAGATAGAACAGGTTCAAATTCCGATTAAAAACACGTATTTGCGATATATATCCGGAACGAAGAAACAAGTAAAAGCAGAAATTGGCTTTGGTATTTCAAAAAAAATAGGCACAATACCTATTCCGGAAGCTTTTTCGGAAACAATGAGGAAATGCTTCTGTATTGGTCTTACTTTTAATGGGGATTTTTCTAAAATTGAAGCCGCATATCGTAAATTAATGCAATATTGTATGGTTAACAACTGGACTCCTGCTGGATCTATCCTGGAATGGTATCGTGGGGGACAGATGGATGCAGCAGATATCATTATACCTGTTACACATATAGGAGGAAATCAATGAATCTGAGAAGAAAGCTGCAGGCAGAAATCGTTGAACTGACAGGGAATGCGTATGAAATGGGGATGAAACAGGGTGTTGCCCTGAAATTAAATATAAACTGGAAGCATCTAATAGAAATACAGGTGAATAAAGATATGACAGAAGCGAAGAAACAACTAGAGCGAGTGTCACCAATACTCAGGGAAGAGATAGAGGGGCTGGCAGTTGGAATGGAAGTCGATATAAATACTGCCATGCAGCTGTTTGGAGGATATGATATACAGATGCCTTCTATGGGTTGTACAACATTCGCAGGCAATTCTTTTTATGTGCGAAATTATGATTTCAATGATAAATTATATGACGCCAGATTAGTTCTATCCAAACCGGATCAAGGGTATGCCAGCATCGGATTCAGTCAGCACATTACAGGAAGGCTGGACGGCATGAATGAGAAGGGGCTTGTTATTGGTCTGCATTTGGTAAATGAAGCGGCTGCTCAAAAAGGTTTTTTGGCAACAATGATTTGTCGACTGGTTTTGGAACAATGCGCCGACACAAATGAAGCTGTATCGTTCATTAAACAAATTCCTCATCAGTATTGTTTTAACTTTTCCATTATGGATAAAGAGGGAAATAATGCTATTGTGGAGGCAGCACCTGAACAACAGATTGTTCATAAAAACTCCAAGCTTATTTGCACGAATCATTTTGAATCGGAGCAATTAAAGAAGAAAAATAGAGTGTTCATTAATCGGTCCTTGGATCGCAAAAACTATTTGGCAACACTAGAAAAAGAAGATTTAACTCTGATTTCTGCGTATCATATTTTTAACAATGAAGACTCGCCATTATTTTTCAAGGATTACGAAGAATATTTTGGGACTTTGCATACAGTGATGTATTGCCCAAAAGACTTGCATGTAGTGGTTGGAGTTGGTGGAAATTGTGAACCTTACGAACTATCATTTAGTGAATGGCTTTCAGGAAAAGAAGAACTACCTCATCTTTTAGAAGGAGAGATAACAATCAGTTAATACTCAAATCGAATTTGAAAATAAGTATACTCTGACGTCTGAGATGTACGTTTTAAAAGTCTAAAAACAAAAAGGCTGCCTATTTTTGAGGAAGATAGGTCTTTTTGTTTTATCTGGAAAATGTGACGAAAAGCACAATCATCGACAAAATCAAATCATTCATGTAACATGATCACTATTGTAATTTGTTATATGAAGGAGGGTGTTCATAAGAAAGTGCAATCATTTAATAAAACACCCATCATTATTGTACTTCTTACAGGTGGGTTCATTTCCATTTTAAACCAGACAACAATGATTACAGCGATCCCGCCAATCATGGAAGAAATGAATGTGACTGCTAATACCGGGCAGTGGCTGACAACTGTTTTTATGCTCGTCAATGGCGTGATGATACCTGTCACCGCGTTTTTAATGGAGCGATTCACAACAAGACAGTTATTCATTACTGCGATGACGGTGTTTGCTGTCGGGACAGCATTTTCTGCCATGGCTCCGAACTTTGGTATGTTACTCTTAGGAAGAACCATTCAATCTAGTGGAGCGGGCGTGATCATGCCGCTAATGCAAACCGTATTTTTATTACTTTTTCCTGTCAGAAACCGCGGGGTAGCAATGGGGCTGGTAGGTCTTGTGATTTCCTTTGCTCCAGCGATTGGCCCGGCTTTGTCAGGATGGGTTATTACTACATTTTCTTGGCGTGCTATATTTTTAATTATACTGCCTATTGCAATTATCGTTATTTTGGTTGCTGCTAAAGTGATGAAAAACGTTACGGAATTGACATATCCGAAATTGGATATGCTATCCATTATTTTATCTACTTTTGGTTTTGGCGGATTTTTATATGGATTTACAAGCGCGGGCAACAATGGATGGGGAAGTATCATCACGATCACTACACTGCTTGTTGGCGCAGTATCCTTAGCATGCTTCATTATCAGGCAATTACGTATGAAGAAACCTATGCTGGAATTCAGGGTATTTAAAAATCCGATCTTCACCTTATCAACGATTATACCCATGATCGCATTTATGGGACTGATTGGTGCAGAGACATTAATTCCGCTTTATATGCAAAACGCACGAGGGTTTACAGCAATGGAAGCAGGAATTGCGCTTCTCCCTGGTGCTTTAGTGAATGGGATGATGTCCCCGATTACGGGTCGTATATTTGATCGTTTCGGTGCAAGGTGGTTAGCGGTTACTGGGCTTATCATTATTACCGTTTCCACTTTTGCCCTAGCCAATTTGGGACCTTCGACATCGATGGTGATGATCATGATTTTGTACGCCATTCGGATGTTCGGTCTATCGATGGTCATGATGCCTGTAACAACTGCAGGTTTAAATCAGCTCCCTAGAGAGTTGATTTCACATGGTACAGCGGTGACGAATACGATGCGCCAGGTTTCCGCATCCATTGGAACGGCTATCGTTATTACGGTAATGACGACAACGGAAACTTCTGCGGAACTTAATCCGGATATAGCCTATCCAATGATTCATGGTGTCAATGTAGCCTTTATGGTCATTACAGTACTTTCACTTATCGGGGTTGTGCTCAGCTTTTTTATTAAGAATGGCAATTCCCCTGCTGAAGAGGAAAGTCACAGGCAGCGTGATGGAGAAAAACGTGAAGTTCAGGAATCTAGCTAAATATATATCAAGCTAGAATGAAAAACGGCTTGTACAGAAGGGATTTGAATCTGCACAAATATGTGTATCTGCTTCTTTTCTTTGCTTTTTAACAGCAGGTTTATGGTTGGGAATTTAAAGTTTGCTGTTGGTACTATCAAGGAGTCTGCTTATTGATTTAAAGTGGGCAAAATAAAATTTGGAACAGCGTCAAGGATATCCTTGACGCTGTTTTAGAGTAAATCGATTTTTAATTTCCTATAAAATCCATTTAAACGAATACGTTAGGGCCAGGCCTACGAATTCGAATGCAATATTTTAAAAGATAAAAAGAACTTAATAAAAAAGTAAGATTTAAGTAAGAGAAAAGTTAATTCAGTTCCATAGTATAAGAGGGGAAGGAGGAGAAGAGCAATGTCATACATAATAAAAACAAATCAACTCAGTAAAACATTTAAAGGGGAAGAAGTTGTTTCTAATGTGAATATGCACGTGAAACAAGGAGAGATTTACGGCTTCCTGGGACCAAATGGTTCTGGAAAAACAACGACGATGAAAATGATAACGAACTTAATCAAACCAACAAGTGGAGAGGTTGAATTATTTGGTGAAAAAATAACAGAAACTTCATTCGAATTCTTAAAACGGATGGGAAATATTATTGAATATCCGATTTTTTATGATCATTTAACTGCGAAAGAAAATCTATATTATCATTGTGAATACATGGGATACTATGATAAAGAGTCGATAGATCGTGCGTTGGAACTGGTGAAATTAACAAATATTGAGAAGAAAAAAGTAAAAGAATTATCACTGGGAATGAAACAGAGACTAGGGATTGCCAGAGCTATTTCTACTAAACCGGAATTGTTAATTTTGGACGAACCGATTAATGGTTTGGACCCGATTGGTATTAAAGAATTAAGAGATCTTTTTAAAGTGCTCAGCCGCGAATACGGAATGACGTTATTGATTTCTAGCCATATTCTGGCGGAAATGGAGCAAATGTCAGATACAATCGGTATGATACAAAGTGGTAAGCTAATTAAGGAAGTATCGATGAAAGATATAAACGGGAAACAAACGGCTTATATTGAGGTGAAAGTTCAAGACGCCAAAAAAGCAATGTTCGTGATAGAACAGCATTTAGGAATACATAATTTTAAAATGATTGGAGAACAAACAATTCGCATTTACGATCCTGCTTTAACGCAGCAAGATCTCTCTAAAAAGCTTGTGATGAATGATGTTGGCATTGAAAGTATAAATAAAAGACATAGTTCACTGGAAGAATACTTTTTGAGCTCCATGAACGGAGAAGAAGTACATTTATAACTTTTATAGAGGACCAACATTATGATAATAACGGAGGAAGTATTATGTTGAAATTGATGAAATTGGAATTTACAAAACACCATATATCGCAATATATCAAAGGAGCACTGATTTGGACATTTATTATTTTTATATCCGTAGCTCTGATGGCTTGGGGATCCAGGAATGAGGTAGAACCAATGTTTCCTGATTATCCTGCTTTTATGTCTTTGGCAAATATATTTATTAAAGTGGTGTTTATCACTTTTTCTGCAGTGGTTTTATCCCGTTTAGTTATTGATGAATATAAAAATAAAACCATTTTATTATTATTTGCGTATCCACTACAACGAAAAAAATTGATTCAAGCAAAATTGTTAATTGTACTTTTATTTTGTTTTCTGAGTATTATTATTTCAACACTGATTATTAATTTACTCGTTTATTGGATTAGTCCCCATTTATTTTTATTTGAAGAGCCTGTTCAAGCAGGAGAAATGCTTGCTACAGCACCATCCGTATTAATTCAGGCACTGATGGCAGCAGGTGTGAGCTTGATTCCCTTGTTTTTTGGTATGCGAAAGAAATCAACTGCTACAACGATTACTTGGGCGGTAATCATTGGTGTGCTCATTAATGCGACGGTTTCGGATGGTGGAAGTCAAGTAAGCTTAAGTGAAATTATTATTATCCCAGGGATTCTTTGCCTATTTGGCCTTTTTATTGGTTATTTGTCCTTCCGTAAAATTAACAAACTAGATGTTGTGTAGATCTGAGAATATGTATCTTTTACAGGTAAGTAATTTACAAGGAGGATAACCGATGAAAAAGATCGTTTTGTTTATATGTACTATCTGTTTATGTTTTACTGCAGCTTGCAGTGAAAATTTTGAAATGGACCAATCCTACTCAACAGACAACGTGAAAAGGATTAAAGTATACAATGATTCGTGGGATGTGATATTTAAGAAAAGTGATTCCAATGAAGTAACTGTTTCTATGGAAGGGAAACAAGACGAAGATAATGATCCTGTTACTGTCCAACAGGATGAAGCGACGTTAATTGTAAAACAAGAGAGTCAAACAGAAGGTAGTTTTATGGGAGGATTTACGTTTGGCAAAAATGGTACGATCACGATTCATGTTCCCGAATCGGCAATAAATGATATGGAATTAATCAATAAAAGTGGTAATATAGAAATAAATGAAATCTCTATGCTTGATATCCAGATTCAAAATGGTTCAGGGGATGGAAAAATAGAAAATGTGACTGCTGATACAGGGGAATTTAGTACGGATGCTGGTATGTTAAGTATGGTGGATAGCTCTTTTCAAGATTTAAATATTACTTCTAATGATGGGGAAGTCATTATGAAAGAGATAGAAGAAGGGAATAGTCTATCTATTGATACAGATGCTGGAGACATCAGCGTTTCTTATAAAAACAAGCCAATTTCCTTAACAGTGATGGCCGAGAGTGATTCTTCAGATGTTACTTTAAACTTAGAGGGTCTACAGACAGAGGAAGATACTGAAAAAATGAAAAAAGGTATGATTGGTGAAGGGGAAAATAGGATGGATTTAACTAGTAATCAAGGTGTTATTCATATAACGGATTAACGAATAAAAATGGAAAGAATGAGTTCAGTGTATACTGTAGCTCATTCTTTTCAATGATTCAGATACATAAACGGTTGATGGTTTAAAGGAGGGGATTACGATTGCGTCATAAAATATTAGTGGTGGAAGATGATTCATTTATAAGTAATATGATTGATGAAGGTTTGACGAAGGAAGGTTTTACAGTTACTGCTGCTTTTGATGGGGAAGAAGCGCTGGAAAAGTTGAGCCAGCATAGCTATGATGTGATATTGCTAGATTGGATGCTTCCGAAAATAGATGGCATTGAATGTTTAAAAGCCATTCGCTCTAAAAGTATGGTTCCTATTCTTATGTTGTCTGCTAAAGGGGAAGATGTCGATAAAGCGCTTGGGCTTGGATTTGGGGCAGATGATTATATTTCAAAGCCGTTTTCCATGCTGGAATTGATCGCCCGTATTAAAGCAATGCTGCGAAGAGAGCAGCATTATATGGACACAAGTGCACCTAAAGAAGTGGAGAAGAATAAGAATGATATCGTTGCGCTGGGAGAATTACGAATTGATATGGATAATTTTTCAGTAAAAAAGAGAGGAAAAGAATTAAATCTTACCGCGAAGGAATTCAATATTTTAAAAGTCTTTATTACTCATCCTTCCCGTGTTTATACGAAAGCACAGCTTTATCAAGCGATTTGGCACGATGCTTATCAAGGCGATGAGAATGTGATTAATGTACATATGCGAAGGTTAAGAGAAAAAATCGAGGATGATCCATCGCAGCCGGTATACATCAAAACACTTTGGGGAATCGGTTATAAGCTGGGAGAGCTGTAATATGATTTATTTGGTGCTAATTTTATTTATCTTTTCCGCAAGTGTGAACGTGTATTTTTTTAGGTTACATAGAAATAAGCAAAAAGAAATGATCTATATAAGAGATAAACTCCGCTCCATTATAGATATAGAGACTCGTGAAAGAATATTGCTTCAGACGGATGATAAGTATATCCAATCCTTGTTAGTACAAATTAATCGTCTTATAGATGAGAACCAGAAAACGATTGCAAATTATAAAAATATAGAACATTCGATGCGGAAAATGCTATCCAATATTTCACATGATTTAAAAACGCCACTAACCGTTATTTTAGGATACACAGAGATGATCCATTATGATAAAAATCTAGCAGAAGACAAGCGAGAGCAATTTTTACAGACCATTCATTTAAAAACAGAAGAGGTGCTGGTGCTGATCAACCGTTTTTTTGACCTTGTTAAGCTGGAGTCAGGAGATAAAAAAATAAGCTGTTCCAGAATAGAGCTATGTGAGTTAAGTAGAAAGATAATATTGGAGTATAACGAAATCCTGATCCATAAAGCATTCGATGTGTCCATTGATATACCCGATGAAGCGGTTTATGTCTGGGGAAATGAAGAAGCGCTGGAAAGTGTTCTGCATAATTTAATTTCAAATGCGATTCAATATGGTGCTGATGGGAAAATGCTAAGGTTCCGAATTCGTGTTACGGAAAATACAGTGTATGTGGAGGTAACAGATAAAGGAAAAGGGATTAGTGAATTACATAGAGATCGTGTCTTTGAACGTATGTATACATTGGAAGATTCAAGGAACAACCAATATCAGGGAAGTGGGTTGGGATTAACGATTACGAAGCGGTTCATAGAGCAGATGGAAGGGACGATTTCGTTAGACAGTGTGCCCTTTGAAAACACAACGTTTACGGTGGGATTGAAGCGAATTCGGTTTTAAATTAGATTTGGTTAAGGAATGAGGGAGAATTAAATGAGAGTAGAAGAGCGGATAGATAGATGGATAGAAAGGTATGAAGAAAATGAGTATCTAAATGGTTCTATTCTAATAGCTTCTAACGGAAATATTCTTATAAACAAAGGTTTTGGTATGGCAAATTGGGAGCATTCTGTACTTAATCAACCTACAACTAAATTTCGTATCGGCTCACTTACGAAAGCTTTTACATCCATGGGGATATTTCAATTACATGAAGAAGGGAAGTTGAGTATAGATGATTGTATAGAGAAGTACCTTCCTGATTTTCCAGGAGGTGAAAAAATTACTATCTATCAATGTTTAACAAATACGACAGGAATACCCAATTACACAAGTTCCCCTAATTTTTGGTCTAAAACAATGAGACTTCCGATGAGTTTAAATCAATTGATTGATTCATTCAAGCATCTTGAATTAAACTTCGAGCCAGGGACAAAATTTGAATATTCAAGCTCGGGATACACATTATTGACAGCAATTTTAGAGAAAGTTTCAGGTATGTCATTTGCAGAGTACATACAAGCAAAAATATGTCTTCCTTTAGGTATGAATAATACAGGCTGTGATGACGGAATAGAAATAGTGGCAGGCTTAGCTTCAGGCTATTCATTCTGGGAAAAACCAATTCATGCAGCACACGCAGATTTATCATTTCCATTAGGAGCCTATGGTTTATATTCTACAACAGAGGATTTATATCTTTGGGATCAGGCATTAAAATCGTCTAAGCTCCTTAGCGAAGAACTAATGGAAAAACTGTTTACTCCCAATTTTGGTTCATATGCATCAGGGTGGGTGGTATCGAAAATACTGGACAGAAAATGTATGCATCATTTTGGAGATATCAGTGGTTTTTGCAGTAATTTTTTCAGATTCGTAGATGAACAAATTACGATAATCTTTCTAAGCAATATGAACGTGACACCCGTAACACATTTAATGCAAGAGATGGCAAAGGTAATTTTAGATGAACATGTATCTCTGCCCCTTTCTATTCAACCAATCAACTTTACAAAAACAGAACTTATTACCGGGAAGTATATTATTGAAAATGATGAGAATAAAATGTTAGATGTCACTATAAAAAATGGTGAAGTCTATTTAACAGTTCCTAAAATGTACGGGGTTTTATATAAATTTAAACTTTTGCCAGTCAGTCATAATGCATTAAAAATAACTTATTTAACAGAAATGGTTAATGAGCAACTTATATTCCATTATTCATCGTCAGGAAAGGTAGGAAGAGTAGAGTATAAAGATTTTAATGACAATAACTATATAGCTTATAAGGATGTATAGATTCTAAATATTATTCGAAATTCTGGTCTTTACTATAATAAATGGTTACAGATTTTAGTAGTTAGAAAAAGATTTTAACAAGGAGAATAAGCAAATAGATAAAAGAAAGTAATGGGATAGGGTTTTTAAACGCAGGCATTCACTTTATTTAATCAAAATACAAAATTGAAAAAGTCATATTATCAGTGGCAACTTGAAAGAGCGATAAGGTGAAACCTCATTCAGCAAGAATTTTTCAAAGAGTAAATGTTTCCGAGGGAGCGGGGAACCGGGACGCCGCTAACTTATTCTGTTTCCCTTATTTCTCCATTGAATTAGCCTGAGTGATTCAGGGGGTTAGTATCCGTAAATCTCCCGCCTAAATAAATTTATTTTCACTTTTTAAGTTAAGACGGAAATTTTACAGGCGATTCTCCAGAATAAAATTTTTATAGAAGTTATATTTTTTATGAAATTAATATTAAAATATGAGCAAAACAAATGTATTTTCGAAAGCAGTCAGTTATTTTTTATGCTATAATTAGCACCAAGTAATAACACTAACTTCTAATCATATAGGAGGGATTTGATGATAGGAGCAAGGATGACTGCAATTGGCAGCTATGTACCAGAGAAAAAATTAACCAATTTTGATTTGGAAGAAATGGTTGAAACAACGAATGAGTGGATTGTTCAGCGAACAGGAATTCATGAACGCCGAATAACGCGTTCTGATGAATTTACGAGTGATCTATGTGTAGCTGCTGTGGAAGATTTAATACAGAGATATCATAAAACAGTGGAAGATGTCGATATGATTATTGTCGCAACAAGCACACCGGATTTTCCTTATCCGTCCGTTGCGAGCATTATACAGAACCGGCTGAAGATCAAGCAAGCAGGCGCAGTTGATTTAGGTGCAGCATGTGCAGGATTTGTATATGGATTGCATATGGCGAACAGTTTAATTCGTTCAGGACTTCATAAAAAGATACTTGTGATTGGGGCAGAAACCCTTTCAAAGGTAACGGATTATACGGATAGAAGCACCTGTATTTTATTCGGTGATGCTGCCAGTGCAGTGTTGGTAGAAGAACAAGAAGAGTCTGCAGATTTTATTGGATTTCATGTTGGCAGTGATGGAAGCGGCGCACAGCATGTCTACCAGACGAGCTTAGCCAACAAGGTGAATGACGTAGAGCTGATTGATACACAATACCTTGTTCAAAATGGAAGAGAAGTCTTTAAATGGGTAGTAAGAAGAGTCCCGAATAGTATCAGACAGCTATTAGAGAAAACAGAAACCAGCATGGACGAAGTGGATTGGTTTATCCCGCATAGTGCCAATTTAAGATTGATCGAACCGATTTGTGAAAAAATAGGACATCCAATCGAAAAAACACTTTATAGTCTTGAAAAATTTGGAAATACTTCTGCAGCAACCATTCCTTTGGCACTGGATCTTGGAATTCGGGAAGGAAAAGTCCAAAATGGTGACAAGGTGCTGATGTACGGATTTGGTTCTGGTTTAGTGCACGCAGGACAGCTGTTAAAGATAAATTTTGATGAGCAAATAAATACACCTGCACCGTTGTAAATAAAAGATTTATTTGAAAGAGGAGGGTTTTCGTCATGAAGCTGAGTGCGAAAATACTCCCCTTTTTTAATATGGTACAGATGAAAAATGGTTAACTTCTAAATTCGTTATTCGAAAATCATGATCAATCAATCACTACTATTAATGAATATCCGCCTTTTTGAAGTAAACAATCATTGTAATAAAACTTACAAGCGCCGTAGCTGCAATAATAATATACGAATATTCCGGTGGATAAGTTGGAGGAAGTGTATGATTGGAAATATCTCCTGCCGCTGCCCATGGAAATAACCCTCGATGCTCTGAATTCCCTGCCATAACATTCACCAGCGTGATCACCACCGTAAAAATAATGGTTGGTACATAATTCCTTGTTACCAATGTTACCAGAATAATGGGGGAGGAAAGGATAAATAATAATATTCCTCCTGTAGTAAATTGTATCAACGAATCTAGCAATAAGGAGCTAGTTAAACCATCAAACTGTGTTAATAATCCCAAAGATAACGTCAGCGCCCAGGCTATGATCGATAACATCATAATCCACATAAACAATAGTAGCGTTTTACTGATAATAAAACCTATTCGTGATACTGGAATTGTTAATAAATTTTTCAATGTATTTTCCGTATATTCCCGGTTGAAAAGGTATGTTGTCACCACGCCATATAAAGGAACTCCTATGATAAGAACCGTATACAGATTGACGTTATAAAAAAGATCACCAAAAGGAGTAGACGGTTCGTTGATAAATGTAGCAATAACTACCACAAAAGGGGCGACAGCTGCTCCAAGTAAACTTATAAGAAACATGCTGGAGCGCTTGAGCTTTAAAAATTCTGTGAATAATAAATTAGCCAATTGCTCCACCTCCGACTAACTTTGTAAAGTAATCTTCCAGATTGTCCTCACTTATGTTTATTTTTAATACTTCAATATTATTTTCAACAAAAACTTTGTTAAGCTTGCCTTGGTTCCCAAGATGTGAATATACACGAATATTTCCTTTATCATGAACTTCGTAATCCATAATCCCAAACTGGCTTTCCAAAAGCATAGCTGCTTTATTATCATTTGAAACTTGAAACTCTATATATTTACGATTTCGTTTCCTAAGACTTTCAAAAGCGACTTCTTCTAAGAGCTTTCCTTCATGAATAATTCCCATATGGTCTGCCAGTTGTTCCATTTCCGATAATATATGACTGGAGACAAAAATGGTTATATTTCTTTCTTTAGCCAGTGATTGAATAAGGTTTCGCATTTCCTTAATTCCGATTGGGTCTAAACCGTTAGTAGGCTCGTCTAAAATTAACAATTCTGGATAATGAAGCAGTGCTCTGGCAATGCCTAATCGCTGCTTCATTCCTAAAGAATATTTGCCGACAAGTTTTTTGGTTTCATGATGCAAATCAACAATTTCTAAAGCTTCGTCGATTGCATTTTTCTTATGAACACCAATGATTTTTGCGTTAATTAAAAGGTTTTCTCTTGCCGTAAGATTCTCATAAAATCCCGGGACTTCCACCATCGATCCGATTCTTCTTAGAACTCCTTTTTGATTCTTAAATAGGTTCTCACCAAATAGTTCAATGTCGCCGGAAGTTGGTTTGATCAGCCCTAACAACATTCGAATCGTCGTTGTTTTGCCAGCGCCATTTCGACCGAGAAAACCGTAAATCTCACCCTGATTGACCGTTATATTCAGATGATCTACCGATTTTTGCTGTCCATAAACTTTGGTTAAATTTGTGGTTTTAATGATTTCACTTATTTTAAACACCTGCTTTCAATGAAGTTTATGGTTACATTATAGAGGGTAGATTTTAAAACGGACTTAACGATTTCTTAATTGTTTCTTAATTAAAAATTGATGAATTGTTTTTAGGAATGGAAAAGCCAAAAACGGTTCTTTCCCATGGGATACTTTCAACCCAAATCTTACCGTGATGTTTTTCTACTAAAGCTTTCGCAATAGATAGGCCGAGACCGCTTCCACCATATCGATGGTTTCTGGACTGGTCTCCGCGGTACATTTTTTCAAATACATGGATCACGTCCTCTTCAGCAATTCCAGGTCCTTGATCCCATATTAGAAGTTGATAATCAGTTTGGGTCTCTGTAAGTTCTACACCTATTAATTTCCCTTCTCTACCATAATGTAAAGCGTTTCTAATTAAATTGTCTATGATTCGTTTCAGACTAAGCCGATCTGCTGTAACGATACACTTTTCTTCTGGAATAACCGTTTTTAAGTCCATATGCTCTTTTTTTAAATCAGGCAGGAATTCAATGAAGGATTCTCTCGTAATTTCCGCAAAATCCAACTGTTCTTCCTTTAATATGATTTCATCTGCATCGATTTTTGCCATATGGAAGAGTTCATCTAATAGTTGTTTTAGACCATTTGCTTTTTTAGATATAATTTCAATATATGCTTTCTTTTCTGCTTCTGAAGCAGCGACATCATCTTTTAGAGCGTCAACATAACCGATAATAGACGTTAGGGGCGTGCGGATATCATGAGAAATTCCTGAGAGGATCCCTTTTCTTGCTTTTTCTGATTTGATGGATTGAACTTGCACCTTTTCCAGCTGCTCTACTAACTCGTTGATAGAAAAAACAAATTCATTTAATTCCTTATCGTGATTAGTCAACAGCCTTGTTTTTACGTCTCCGTTAATAGCGCGCCTAATCTCAATATCCAATTGTTTTAATTGTGTAAGATAACGAAGTCTCCACATAAAAAAAGTAGTAGATAGGAGAATGAATATAACATATAAAGCCCACTTTGATATGTCTCCTGGATGGTTACCAATGTCTACTAAAAATATCCACGTCAAGAGGACAAATTGGAGTATAATCAGAAAAATAACCTTATCAATTTTCATTTGATTCACCAACAAATTTATAACCTATTCCCCAAACGGTTTGAATAAATTTAGGATTAGAGGGATCCGCTTCTATTTTCTTTCTGAGCTTTCGGATATGCACCATTACAGTATTATCATCTTCTATGTAGTTACTTCCCCAGACGTTATGAAATAATTGTGTTTTCGTAAAAACTTGTTCAGGATGGGAAGCCAAAAATTTAAGAAGTTCAAATTCTTTAGCTGTTAGCGGAATTTCTTTATCGGCAATGGTTAATGTATAATTTTTAAGGTTAATCGTCAGCCCTTTAAAGGTAATCAATGTCTTTTCAAGGAAACTATCTTCATTCTCCCTTATAAAAGATCTCCGTATCAGAGCTTTGACTCTGGCGATCACTTCATGGATACTGAATGGTTTCGTAATATAATCATCTGCACCAATTCCTAAACCTAAAAGTTTATCTACTTCCTGATCTTTCGCGGTAAGCATCATGATAGGGACAGTTGTCGTTGTTCTGAGTTTCCTACATACTTCTACTCCATCCAATTTAGGCATCATCAGATCTAAAATGACAAGATGATAAGTTTTGTTATGAAATAATTGAAGCGCTTCTTGTCCGTTTACGGCTAAATCTACTTGATATTGTTCTCTTTCTAAATATTTTTTTAGTAAGTCCCTAATTTCTTTTTCATCATCAGCGATCAGAATTGAAATGTTCTCCATGTGGTCACCTGCTTTTTTGAATTAAATAATAAATATTTCCAAATTCTATGTTTATTCTTTTTTACACTAGCACATAAGAAAGTGCGTGGCAATTGCTTCTAAACCGTTATCAAAAGTAACAGTGCTCCATAAGTCTTAAGACGTATATGGAAATTTCATTAACACAATG
The DNA here is from genome assembly GCF_000750635.1 of Oceanobacillus jeddahensis. Taxonomy (GTDB): domain Bacteria; phylum Bacillota; class Bacilli; order Bacillales; family Amphibacillaceae; genus Oceanobacillus; species Oceanobacillus jeddahense. The sequence goes on along the minus strand of NZ_CCDM010000004.1, from coordinate 327,235 downwards.
AAATGAAATAAAAAAGAAAGATGGCCATAGGAAGTAATGATAAAACAAAAAGGAAATTAGACATAGGAAGACTGTGAGAAATATTGTATTAATTTTAGGCGTTTATCTTCAGCGCGTTTAAGCAATAAAAAAGAAAGGAATTATATGATTAGAGATAAGGGAGGAAGATTCAGATGAAGAGAAATAAATATTTCTGCAGTATCGTTTCTATATTGTTATTTCTTCTTTTACTTACAGCATGCACAAACAATTCGAGTGATGAATCAGAAGAAGAAACGCCGGATAATGATTCTGCTTTAGAACCGGAAAATTCCGATAGAGATGAGGAGGAAGATATTGATTCAGATGACGCAGAGCAAGATGAAGCTGCTAATCAAAAGAAAGAAGATGACAATGAAGATGATAATACTTCTGAAAATACGGAAGAAAGTCAATCTGAAACTAAAGAAGACAGCATACTAGCTGGTTACTCAACTGAAGAAATAGAATATGCTCGTGTATGGTTACAGCTTGGGGAACTTCAATTAGATGAACTAAATGAACTTAATGTGCGGCATATCTCGGCAGGTGATCCTATAAATCCAGATGATGACCAAAGCGCTGAATACCCGGAAGATGTAATAGAATTACGAGGCGGCAGGTTAATAGATGGTATGGTAACTTACAGTAGTAATGGAGATGGCACAATCAATGTATATAATGTTCCAGCACGATGGGAAAACCATGCGGATGAGGAAGCGTTGCAAAATGAATATCAAAAAATTATAGATGAACAAGAAATGGTAGAAGTGGATAAAGGAAATTCGGAAGACATCAAGGAATTGATTGATGAAGCATTGATTATTCGTGATGAGGATACTTCTGACAATACAGAAGAAAGTGCTTCTGAAACGGAAGAAGACAGTATACTAAATGATTACACAGCCGAAGAAATAGAATACGCCCGTATATGGTTGCAGCTTAGTGAATTGGAAGAACCAGCAAATGAAAATTTATATTTGCGCCATATCTCTGCAGGGGAACCAATGAATGAAGGGCATGAGGAAAGTGCTGAATACCCGGAGGATGTTACTGTATTAGACGGTGGCAGACAGCCTGGTGTTATAACTTACAGCAGTAATGGGGATGGCACAATTAATGTATATAATATTCCTCCACGATGGGGAAATAATGCGGGCGAGGAAGCATTGCAGAACACATATCAAAAAATTCTGGAAGAAGTAGAACTGGTAGAGGTAGATACAGGCAATCCGGAAGATGTCAAAAAAGTAATTGATGCGTATTTGATTATGGAATAGGTGATTGTTTTTGTTAGAAGTAATGGTGTTATGTAGTTGCGTTAAGATTCCATATTTTAATCGCTATTATCAAAAAAAGAATGATTGGAAACATCTGTAGACAGAATAAATGGTCACTATTTGTCCTGTCATCAATGTGATAGAAGAGTAAAGTTGAATGTTACCTTGTAGTTTAATTTAGAAAGCATTGATTAAATGTAATACTTATAAATAATAAGAAAAAGAAATAAACCGTTATGAGAATATACCTGTAACGATTTATCTTTTCATTCACATAAACTTAGTATTCAAAAAATAATTCACAGATTTCGTGACCCTATCCTCATGATGACATAATAAACCACAAGTAATAGCCAGTAAATAAGCATATAATAGAGCGAGAACATAACGATTCCATCATTTTGATTGGCAGCTATCCAGAAAAAAAGCAGCGAGACAGGAAAAAATAAGGATAATAAAAAATAAGGTGCTGCTTTGATAAATTTGGAAATATGGTAATCTTTTCTTTTTATGAAAAATAACGTAATGATGCCACATAATAACATAGGGACTCCTAAAGAAATCCGGGCTAAGGACGATGAATCAAAGCGGGCATCAAGAATCGGTAAAACTAACATTGCAAGCCCCATCATTCCTAGATTCAGCAGGAAAAACGGGGCATTGGGGATTTTCCTCTGGTCTTTATAATCATACTCCTGTAAATAATCCTGAGAAAGGGAATAAGGTGTTTTAAACTCACGAAGCATTTTACTCGTTGCTTCGTTTTCATGATAGCCTTCTTTTTCCAGCTCCATTAATTTTTCATTTAAATGCATTTCAATTTCTTCAAGAATTGCTTCTTTTTCTTCTTTAGGAAGATCACTTAGATTTTTGGATAGTTCCTTTAAATAATCATGTATGGTGGCAGACAAGTTATTCAACTCCTTTAAAAGAATTTATTATTTCAGCTGAATCATTAAATACCTTCAAGCGGTTTTCCAAAACGTTTTTTCCTTCTTCGGTTAATGTATAATATTTTCTCCGGGGTCCATTTTCAGGAGCATCCCAATAAGAGTATGACCATTGATTTTTTTCTAATCTTTTCAGAATAGGATAGATAGCTCCATCAGCGAGGCTTAAATAAGTTGTATTTTTTAATGTAGCTGTTAATTCGTAACCATATAGCGGTTTTTGGTTAATTAACAACATAATAATTAACTCGATAACGCCTTTTTTAAATTGTAATTGCCATTTATCATTATCCATTCATGTCACCTCCTGCTTTAAGTATATATTATTCAACACTATATATCAATGATATATATAGTGGCATTGATATATAGTATTGATAGATATAATGAATCTAATAAATGGATAATTCGTAAAATTCATCTAAGCTTGTTATCTTTTGAATTAGAGATGCAGGTTGATGGGATATATTTTTCAGATTAAAAGATTACCAACATCATGGGTGAATCCTTTTCTGGTTAAATTTTCGGTGAATAAAGATGATATAGCTGGATAGCTGTAGTAAAAAATGATAAGAGGATCCAACAGTACAGGTGTATAATTAGGGGAAGGGAAAAAATACTAAATGTAAAGGATTTATGTACTCCCTCTGTCGTAGAAAAAGAAATGATAAAATTCTTTTATTTGCGATGGAGGGAGTAATTATGATGTTTAAAAGGGGAATTCAGCTCATTTTATCATGGAGAACCGCCCGTAAAACTCCCGCCACAAAATAAAGAGCGAAAATAAATTTATTTAGGCGGGAGATAACGGGGGCTAACTCCCTGAATCACTTAGGCTAATTCAGTGGGAGAATTAAGGAAGCAGACTAAGTTCGCGACGTCCTGTCGCAACGTCTGCACTAGCACATCCTGTGCGTCGAAAAACTCCCACTGAATGAAGTTTCGTTTTATTAAATGTACGAATTTATGTTTTTTGTTATTGTTTGAAAATAAATTCTTCTTTGTACTTACGGGAAGAATCGTCTTTATCGGACCAGGTTACAATAACTTTTAATTCCGTTGATTGAATAGACAGAGGAAAATTCTGGTGACTAAAAACTGGTTGTTCCTTATTCTTTTCAAATTCCAGATCATCGTTCACCGTAAATAATTCAAAATCATAGGAAGAACTTGGATCGTCTCTATAAGCTTCCACCCTGTCTAATTTAATGTCTTTATCACCGGTGTATTTAATATCCATACTAAAAATATTGTAAATATCGGGTTTTGTTTCAAAATCATTATTCTTAGGCGTATCAATATTTACTTCCCACTGATCAGATGCTTCTGATGATGGCAAGTTTTCAAGTGACGTTGCCATTCCGCTGGCGGGAAATACAAGAAATGATAAAATAGTGACCAACATAAATGCCTGCATCCATTTCATGCTTGTTCACCTCTTTTTTGTTAGTTTGTAATGAACCTGGTTTATTATACAAAGTAACCAGGTTATTTCACGCAGTAGTCAAAAAAGGCTTTGTAGACCAATGAAAAGCTTTTTCGTGATAATATAATGTTAAAATGGTTTAAAGAAAAGGATATAAAAAATATAGGATTAGAGAACACTGTTTAGTTAACTGCTACCTATTCTTTCAACGAATCTTTTGTTGGAGAAAAGCCATATTGTTCAAACTAGAATCAAAAGGAATACGGATCATAAAATACTTTAAGAAGTGAGGATACGGGATGATTGCGAAGACAGAAGAAGATTTTAATGGATTAAAAGAAATTGGTAAAATTTGTGGAGCGATTCGAAATGAATTAGTCCAGCGTGCTAAACCTGGAATCACGACGAAGGAGCTTGATGAAATTGCAGGGGAGATGTTTGAAAAAGCAGGAGCTCAATCTGCACCAAAAGGAGAATACGATTTCCCTGGATATACCTGTATCAGCGTAAATGAAGAAGTAGCGCATGGGATTCCGGGGAAGCGGACGATTCAAGAAGGAGACCTTGTGAATATCGATGTTTCAGGCTCGAAAAACGGTTATTTTGCAGATACTGGAGTTTCAATTGTAGTCGGAGAGGGAGAAGAGGTTTTACAGAAACTATGTGATGTGGTGAAAGAAGCATTCGATGCTGGACTGAAAAAAGCAAAACCTGGTTCGAAAAAAAGTGCATTTGGAAAAGCCGTACATAATGTTGCCAAACAGCATAATTTAACGGTTATCAAAAATCTTACGGGACATGGTGTTGGACGTTCCATCCATGAAGCACCGGATCATATTTTCAATTACTACTCCCGCTGGGATGATGAAATTTTAAAGGATGGTATGGTGATTGCCTTTGAACCTTTTATTTCTACATTGGAAGAAGAAGTTTACCAATCCGATGACGGCTGGACTTTTCTAACGGATGAAAGCTTTGTGGCTCAATATGAACATACGATTATTCTGACAAAAGAGGGACCAATTATTACTACGTTGTAAGAGGCGGGTACTACTAAGAAAAGCGCACTAATTGAATAAAAGTGCGCTTTTACTGTATTGAGTCAGTTTTTGCAGAGTCATGAAGCATTACGATGTAGTGATGTTTAGACCAACCTTAAGCTTTGTTATATAAAGTAATAGAATCTTTTGAGGTGAGTAAAATGAATCCATTAAGTAAAAATATAAAAAAGAACTGGCAAATGCATTGGATGATAAAAATGAGGCTATGTTTATGGCTGATGGAAAACTTTTCTCCCTTGAAGTGCATCATTTGGATTTTCCAGTTGAGAACCATGATAATTTGAAACAGGAAATTGATTTGTATCCGGAATTAAAGGATTCTCTTCAGCGTTTTCTTGATAATCCGGAGATGAAAAGGTATACCGCAAAAGAACTAAAGGAGCAGCGATATGACCAAAGAAGATAACCAAAAATTTTTGGTTTATTTTACTGAGGAATTTAACAGGTGGTTGGATCCAATCCAAGCCTTCTTTTCGGAACAAGAAGAAGATGTGTTTGAATGGTGTTTTTTCAAAGAAGGTAATATGATTGATGTCATAAATATTTTGCCATCTCGTTCAAAAAGAAAACGTATAAAATAATTTATGAATGAGTTTATTTAACGAAAATATGAAAACGTTTTCTTTGAAGGGAGTTACATAGGCAAGCAGAGTGTTTCATTTATATATGAAAAAGGGTCTGAGTAACTAATGGATTTAGAACTTTTTTTAGAAGATAAAGAACTCATCCGTCAAAAAGGTAAAAATGGTACATGCGGAATATTACTAGATTATATTAATGAAATGAGATGCCATAAAGCGGAGGGACAATAAATATGAAAATTTATAACACGGTTCCATATTTTTTAGAACATTACCGGCCGTCAGTAGAGTATTTAAATCATTATCATGAAAGGTTCGAATCACATTTCAAAGAATATTTTCTGTACCATTGTAAAAATACAGATGAAAAAATAAAAAAAGCCATAAAAAAATACCCTTCCCAAATGGGTGAGATCCGGGAATCAAGTGAGAAAATGGAGAACCTGATTCAGCAAGTTGTGATGGCTTATAGTCAAAAGTATAAAGTGGAATTTACTAAAGATGTGCATATTATTGTTGGGGTATATGGATCGAATGCTTTTACGCATCGTCAAATTAATCCTGAAGTGACTTTCTGTTTAGAAAAGCTGTCTTCAGATGAGAAGCATTTAAACGTCATTATTGCCCATGAATTTGGACATTCTCTTCATAACAGGTTATCCGATCAGGAGGGGATGGACTGGTCTAAGCTTCAATGGCTGCATCCGTACACAACGTTGTTACAGGAAGGCTGTGCAACGTATTTTTCTGAACAGGTAACAGCTGCCGAAAAAGCAGTTTACTTTTCATACGATGATAATGGGGAAGAATGGTTGGATTTTGCGGAAGAAAACAGAAGTGAGATTATCACTGCTTTTTTAGAAGATGTAAAAAAATGTACACAGCATGAAGTCTTTCAAGAATGGTTTTCCATAAACGGGGGCTCGCATTTTGGGTATACACGTTTAGCTTACATTATTGGATATACTGTGATTCAATCTTTAATCAAAAAGTATCAGGAGAAAAAAGCTGTTACTATTTGGAAAGAGCCTGGCTTCCATGAGGAAATAGAGAAAGTGCTTATAGAACTTGTTTAAAAATGCAAAAGTACAGCATTTCATTTCGTTAATCTGCAAAAGCGATCATGATATATCAGAATCAGGATCGCTTTTTAATAAATTTAAATTCTGTCTAAGAACAGAAGTATGTTACTAGCCGCCCATAGAACAATCGCTATTTGAGTCAGGATATAGATGGCTAGTTCAATGTACGTTAATTTTCTTTCCTTTTTGATTTTCTTAAAATGAAAATAATAATAAATGGCACAAAACAATAAGACTGCTCCAGATAATTGGGATATGTTTTCTAATAAGCCAACCAATACAAACTTCCTCTCTTTTCACATGATCGCAGGTGGTAGAATTTCTCAATCCCTGTTAGTGGTGCCATTGTATCAAAATACTTGTGAAAATTAAATGTAAACTATTATATACAAGAAATAAAGCAGGACATACGTAATGAACAGAAACACAGAGGGTGGGTAGGAATTATTTCCTTTTGGTAGTATAATGAAGTGGATAGATTAGTATTTGTACAGGAAGTGTATATAATGAAAAAAACAGGATTTAGAACTGAAAAAGACGCTTTAGGGCAAAAAACGATTTCTCAGGATGCCTATTATGGCGTTCAAACGGTACGTGCTCTTGAAAATTTTCCTATCACGGAAATTCCCGTTCATAAAGAGCTGATTCTCGCGCTTGCCGAGGTGAAAAAGGCAGCGGCACTGGCTAATGTGCACACAGGAATGTTGTCGGAAACTATTGGGGAAGCAATTGTAAGCGCTGCCGAAGAAGTGATGGAAGGAAAACTATTGGATCAGTTCGTCGTCGATTCGATTCAGGGAGGAGCAGGAACCTCCATTAATATGAATATGAACGAGGTTTTGGCCAATCGTGCTTTGGAAATATTGGGAAAAGAAAAAGGAGATTATAATTTCTGTTCGCCTAATACGCATGTCAACATGTCCCAGTCCACGAATGATACGATACCAACTGCTTTAAAAATAGCTTCCTATCGCATGGCTCAGGAATTGATCGAGACCTTGAAACGATTGGAAAAAGAACTGGTGAAGAAAGAAGCAGAATTTCAGAATGTGCTAAAAATGGGACGAACCCACCTTCAGGATGCTGTACCGATCCTGTTAGGTCAGGAATTCAGCGCTTATTCTGAAGTGGTTGGCAGGGATATTAATAGAATTACGCAGGCAGCGGAGGCAATGCTGACGGTCAATATTGGTGCAACAGCTGTCGGGACAGGTCTTAATGCCAAACCGGAGTATATGGAAAAGGCAGTAACACAACTATCCAAACAGCTTGGTGTAAAGCTCCATTCAGCGAAAAATCTAGTGGATGGTACACAAAATACAGATGCTTATACAGCACTATCAGCAGCTTTGAAAGTGTTGGCAATGAATATGTCTAAAATTTGTAATGATTTGCGCTTAATGGTATCCGGACCAATGACAGGTTTTCAGGAAATTATTCTTCCTGCAAAACAGCCAGGCTCTTCCATTATGCCTGGAAAAATAAATCCAGTTATGATTGAAGTGGTCAACCAGGTTGCTTTTCAAGTTGCTGGCAATGATCAGTCGATTTGTATGGCATCTGAAGCCGGGCAATTTGAATTAAACGTGATGGGGCCTGTTATTATTTTTAATTTGCTGCAGTCTCTTAAAATAATGGATAATGGCTTAGATGTATTTACAAGCTATGCAGTAAGCGATATAGAAGCAAATGTAGAGAGGTGCCGTGAGTATGTAGAAGAAAGTTATGGCATTATCACCGCATTGAATCCACATTTGGGATATGAAACAGCTGCCAAGGTAGTAAAGCAGGCAATTGAAACAGGGCTGACTATCAAAGAAATCTGCAAGGCACACGACCTGCTTTCAGAGGAGGAACTGGATACGATTCTGGATCCAAAAGAGATGACTACACCAGGTATTGCCGGGAACGAGTTTCTGATGAAAAAATGATAACCAAAAGGTAACTGACTTCTTGTATATCAAAGAATGCAGTTACCTTTTTGTTGTAATATACTTTCAAAAAGGTTCCCTCTTCAAATAACTAGTAAGGGTGATAATTGATGAGGTTAGTTCACTGTGAAGAATTAACTTTCTAATCGAAAAGCCAATTTTTCCCCAATCATATGACTTACAATAAACACTGGAATAAATAGTATGATAACGAACAGTGCTTTCATGCTGATAGCCAAGTTCAAAAGTCCATGCTGATAAAACGCTATATGGACGATAATATTATATGGAATAATCAATAATAATGTCGTCCATAACCCTGGAACATAACATTTTAGCAATAATGACTGAAGCGGATGCGTAAAAATATTTAACGCAAAAATTATATTTAAACCAAAGAATAAAAAGTATTGCTCTGTGATAACAGTCACTACTATCAAAGCAGATGCAACGATAGAAAGAATGTATACGACGATGGAAAACTGAATAGCTGTCATTTTTTTGTGTTTCTCTAATTCATGGATGGCAAAAGGAGGTATGCGTTCACGAACTTCCGGATACTTTTTAGAAAACCATCTTTCTATTATAATAATTTCTTCAAAGTTATGAAGCATGAAAATGATTAAAAAAGACCAAATCAATGTATGGACGTCCATTTAAAATCCTCCCAATTTAAATTATCAGAAGCTGTGAGATTTTCGTTTCTTTTCTGCCACCAGTGCTTTTCAACTGTGAATACATCATGCTTTTTGCTTTTTGGGGAAAAGTGTGTAGCTGAAACTTATTATAAAATCGATGACGACAATGAGAGACCAGAGCAGCATGATATGCATTAATGATTCAGTCTGAGCATCATTGTTAATATAAAGAGTGATACTTATTAATATCCCGCCACCGATGAACAAGGAGAGCAAATGCCGGTACCATCCTTCACGTTCTTTTCTCGCATGCTCTTTTCCGTACTTTATTTTTACCGGCTTATCACCGTTTCCAAATCGATAATTAAAATGTCCATCTGCCCATTGAATCATCCGATGGCCAAAAGCAATACTTACACCAATATAAACTGCAGCTATTCCATGTATCGTAGTAGCAACAGCACCGTTTTTTAAATCAATGACCGTTACAATAAGTAAGATAAGATCTACAATAGGAGTACAAATCAACAGAAAGGCACCCAATCTCTTCTTTTTCCATATATACCTGGAACATAATCCAGCTAAAACAAACACCCAAAATCCAACTTCACAAGCTATAATTAACCAACCAATCAAATGGAACACATCCTTTGCATTTATTTAGCACAACTGTATTAAATTAAATATAGCATGATTGTTTATTTAATACAATTGTGCTAAAATAAAAATATGCCAAAACAAGTTGATCATCAAAAACGTAAAATTCAAATCGCAGAAACGACATGGAAAGTCATCGTGGAAGAGGGGATTGAACAAGCAACCGTAAGAAGAATTGCACAGTCTTCCGGACTCTCGGTTGGTGCAGTAAGATATTATTTTGCATCACAGTCAGAATTACTGCACTTTTCTATGGAACTCGTAGCAGATCGAGTTATGCAAAGAGCAAAGGCAAGGAAATTTTCAAAAGACAGGGATCCGTTAGAACTTGTAACAGAGGCTGTCAGTGAAGTATTGCCTGTCGATGAAGAACGAAAAATAGAAATGGAGGTATGGTTAGCTTTTTCAGCAAAAGTTCTGGTCGATAAAACACTTCGGGAGCTAAGTGATAAAGTCTATGGTGACATGCATGAAGGATTAAAAAATGTAGTTCATGCATTGCAATTATTGGATATAGCAAAAGAAGGACTAGATCTTGAAATGGAAGTTAACAGGCTCCACGCAATTGTTGATGGAATGGCGATGCATCATTTATTAAATCCAGAGCAGTTTACACATGAAGAAATGATGGAGACTTTAAAATATCATCTTCATTCTCTTTTAAAGTAATTTAAAGACCTTGCCTTTCTTGAGAGAGAGATTAAATTTTTTCCGAGAAGTATTAAAAATGATAGGAAGGTATTAGAAAACCTACGGATTCGCTTGTTCATTAGCGAATCCGTAGGTTTTCTAATGATTAAAGCGATAAAGTTAAAATCATCCCCCTTAGAAAATACGTTCACTTACCGAAATAAATGAATTAAGTATAGGAGTGAGCTTTTTATCTTTATGCCAGGAGATAAAATGGTATATTTCACGATCCTTTTCTTCCGCTAGCTGAATCCTTTTTAATTCCCCAGTTTCCATTTCTTTTTTTACGACTCCATAAGGTAATAGAGCAATACCAAGGTTTGTTTTTACGCAATTTTTTAATGTTTCTATGTTTGTAATTTCAAACGTTGCATCGAAGTTTATATTTTTATTCTGGAGAATGTTCTCTAATAAATTCCTGTAAGAACAACCTTTTTCGGTGAGTATGATAGTCTCTTCGGTTAAATCTTGTATCTTGGCGTTATTCATTTGTGAAATAGAATTCTCTGGCGAAGCTACTAACACCAATTTTTCAGTAGATAGTTTTGAAATCTCCAAATTGCCCCCGTTTCTTTCTCCTTCTTCTCCAAGCATAAACGCAAAATCTATTTCACCTGAATATAATTGGGACTGAATATCAGAAAATCGATGAAGCGGTTTAACAACTACTCCTATATTAGGGAACAACATTTTTAATTCTTTCAGTACATCAGGCAGCTTATAAGTACATTGACTTTCCGTTGCTCCAACGGTGATGGTGCTTTTCATATGTTTATCAAAATTGATTTCTTCCATAGCTGAATGGTATTGAGAAATGATCGTATCACTATACCTTTTAAATTTTTCTCCAGATGTCGTGAGTACGAGTTTATTTCCTAGTCTATCAAATAAATTGACCCCTAATTCTGTCTCTAAACTTTTGATTTGAGAAGTCACACTAGACTGCGCATAGTTTAAGATTTCAGCGCTTTTGGTAAAATTTAGCGTTTCACTTGCAACCTGAAATGTAGAAAGCTGCTTTATATCCATTTATTTTCGCTCCAATCGATATTTCCGATGGAAACTATCGGATTTTTAATCTGGTTTATACAAATATACTATCATACAATAACCTTGCTCACAAAAAAGTGAAGAAACCAATAATTGGGGGAGTTATTATATGTTGGAGTCTAATTACATAACATGCCAAACCACATGCTAAAGCATTATTTTGAGTAACAAAGCCTCGTTTCATAGTGAGATGAAAGAGAAAGCCGCGAAAAGTCTTTGAGAAATCGTTTTACGTAATAGGATACGCAGAATAATAACAATAAAAAAAGCGAGGCGATGTAATGTCCATTTTAAAAAATAGAAATTTTTTATTCTTCTTTCTTGCAGATATCATGTCAGGATTTGGCGTAGGAATGAGTACAATCGGAGCGAACTGGTACTTATTAGATGAAACAGGCTCATCTGGAGCAGTTGGTGTGATGTTAGCACTGAATGTCATAGCTGGCTTTCTTGTTTCCCCGTTGACAGGTATTCTGACAGATAAATTTAATCGAAAAGTCGTTATCCAAATAACCTTTATCCTAAGGGCAGTTGCCATTGGAATACTTACAGTTGCTTTCCTATTGGATGGATTTACGATCGGATATATTTATATATTTTCCATTGTTAATGGCATCGGGTGGAGTATTTATATGTCGGCATCCCGAAGTCTTATTCAAGAATTACTAACGGGAGAGCAATTGTCGAAAGGTAATTCGTTGGTCGAAATTAGTTTACAAGTTGGAATGTTTATGGCAGGTGCTGCTTCTGGTTTTATTTATCGGTTTGCCGGCTTTGAAGCCATCCTGCTGATTAATTCCTTGATGTTTGTCATTTGTAGTTTATTTATGATGTTTGTTAAATATGAGTCAAGTTTGTTAGATAAAGATGAAGGTTATCTTTTATCTTTTAAAAAAGGGATTCAATACTTATACTCTCATAGACTGACTTTTCTGCTAGGGGTAGTAGCAGCCATCCCTTTAGTAGCGACGATGGTTTTTAACGTTGTTTTACCAGAGTATGTTAGTGAAACATTGAATGCGGATTCGGTGGTCTTTGGATTTTCTGATATGGCTTATGGATTCGGTGGTTTGCTTTCTGGATTTCTTGCAGCCCCATTTGCGAAGAAGGTTACGAAAACCAGAGCTGTTCAAATAATCTTTATTTTATCGATTATTACTTTACTAGGCTTATCCTTGAATACCATGATTTTCATTATTTTCCTGGGGAGTTTCATCATTGGTTTTTCAAATTCTTCTATCAGAATTATGATGAACACCTTGCTTATGGAAATTGTTCCAAAAGCCTTAATGGGCAGAGCGATGTCTGTATGGATGGGAATTGCACTGTTTCTGCAGGCTGTATTTGCAAGTGTTCTTGGATTATTAATCGATATTTTTTCTCCAAGTATAGGTTTTATTTGTATGGGAGCATTAATGCTATGCGGTTTAACACTGCATTACGTTATTTCAAAAAAGAAAGATAAGAAGAATTATCAATAGGAGGGGCTTTAAATGAAAATTGGCGTTATATACGGAAGCACAAGGTATAACGGGAATACAGAACGACTAACAGAAGAAGTCATTAAAGACTTACCGGAAGTAACAAAAATTGATTTAAAAAAATACCAGTTTAACGATATTTCTGATCAAAGACATGAAAGAAATGGATTCTCACCAGTAGAAGATGCGTATAATCAAATAATTGACCAAATCATTGATTGTGAGGTTTTAATTTTTGCAACGCCTATCTATTGGTTTGGAATGAGCAGTCTGATGAAAAGATTCATTGATCGTTGGTCACAGACGGTTAGAGATGAAAATTATCCAATGTTTAAGAAACAAATGCGTCGTAAACAGGCTTATATCATTGCGGTTGGAGGAGATAATCCGTTGGTTAAAGGAATGCCTTTGGTCCAACAATTTGCTTATATCTGTGATTTCATTGGGTCAACGTATAAGGGTTATTTAATAGGTGAAGGAAATAAACCCTTAGATATACTGAAAGATGAAACTGCTTTGAAAGAGGCTCATAAATTAGGAAGATTATTAAAAAGAGAGGAGAAGATCAGGAATAACAGGAAATGAAATTAAATAATTCTTTTGTAGTTATTTCATTTATTTTCTGATACTTTTACATGTAATTATCATAAATAAAAAGGATGTCTTGTGAAGCATCCTTTTTATTTGTTTGATGCATATTTTTACACTCCTAAATATAATACAGACAAGTATCTACGGAATATTTAGATGATTGTATACATATTTCAGGTTTACATGATAAATAATATACTGTATTCTTATGAATATAAAATAAATAAATTCATAGAATCAATAAAATGCAATTATATCTAATTAACATTCTACTCATTTGAGAAAGGAAGGAAGGCATGATCCATGTAAACCAGTTATATTTTACTTACCCGGCAAACAAGGATGAAACCATTAAAGGAATGTGTTTTAAAATAGAAGAAGGGGAAGTATTTGGTTTTCTAGGTCCCTCAGGTGCAGGGAAAAGTACGGCGCAAAAAATATTAATTGGAATTCTTAAGGGATATTCAGGAAGTGTAAAGGTGATGGGAAAAGAAATTAGGAATGTTAGAAAGGATTACTACGAGAAAATTGGCGTGTCATTTGAATTACCGAATTTATACAATAAATTTACTGCAATAGAAAATTTGAATTTTTTTAGTTCTTTCTACACCGGAGCAAAAGAGGATCCGAAACAGCTGTTGGAAATGGTTGGGCTGGAACAGGATGCTCAAACAAGAGTCTCCAATTATTCAAAGGGCATGAAAATGAGGTTGAACTTCGTGCGTTCCCTATTGAATAAACCAGAACTGATCTTCCTCGATGAACCTACATCAGGACTTGATCCAGTCAATATGGAAAAGATAAAAGATATTATATTAAAGAAGAAAGCGGAAGGAAAAACCATTTTTTTAACTACCCATAATATGAATGTTGCTGAAGAAATTTGTGATCGGGTTGCTTTTGTCGTTGACGGTCAAATTAATATCATTGATTCCCCTCGTGATTTGAAATTGCGCTATGGTCAGAAAAAACTGCAGGTTGAATACAGGGAAAATAATCAAATGAAGTCAGTTATTTTTTCGATGGAAGGACTGGGAGATAATACAGATTTCGTAAATATGATCAAGTTCAAAGATATCGAAAGAATGCACACACAAGAGGCCAAACTGCAGGATATATTCATAAAAGTGACAGGGAGGACAATTACATGAGACTTTTATCTGCTTTGAAGTTTGATATGCTTTCTCTCTATCGGTATCGTATCGTTCATGCTTATCTCCTACTCACCATTTTTTATATTTTTTTACTTCATATGATGCCAGAATCAGGATCTGCTACAGCAAGTATTTTAGTAATATTTACAGACCCTGTTGTCCTTGGATTCTATTTTATAGGAGGAATCATTCTCTTAGAAAAGTCCCAAAATACGTTTGATAGTCTATTTGTAACTCCCTTTCGTATGGAAGAGTATATCATAAGCAAAGTGGGTTCACTGACTTTGCTAACCGTGGTAGTCTGTCTTAGTATTATCATTTTAACGACTGGATTTAAAATAAATATAGGCACCATTTTATTGGGGGCATTTTTAAGCGCTATCTTTTTTACACTTTTCGGATTGACGTTGGCTGTTCGAGCGAAGACACTTAATAAGTACTTTATGATTTCTTCTCTCTATTCCATTATATTTTTTCTGCCTTTATTAGATTATCTAAACATTTTTCATACATGGCTGTTTTATTTCATCCCTTCCTATGCAACACTTATTTTGATAGAAGGTGGAATGATAGATATATCGGTTTGGGAGATGATATATGCTGTAGGTATGCTTGTTATTTGGATTGGGATCGCGTATATTTTTGCGAAGCATTCTTTTTATAAATCCATCATCTTACACATTGGAAGTGATAAAAAATGAGAACGTTTATCGCTTTTTTTGTGGGAGATATAAAAAATATCACACGTGATTCCATGTTGTTTGGGGCTATGTTAGCACCTGTTGCTTTAGCGTTATTCGTCAAATATTCTATTTCTTCCTTTTCAGAAGACCTCCAGGCAATGTACGCGTTTTCTATAGAACAGCATTTCCCTTTTATCATGAGCTTTGTCATCTTATTACCACCATTTATGCTTGGGGTCATGGCAGGTTTAATGATTTTAGAAGAAATGGACGATCATATTTTGTCCTATATCGCTGTCACACCAGTGTCAAAGTCTATCTATTTGTTGTATCGTTTATTAGTTCCTATGGTAACCAGTATCATTTTAACAATTTTTGTTATGATGTATACGGGTCTTGTTGATTTCGCGATGAGCCTATTGCCTATAGTTTTGCAGGCAGCATTGCTTACGCCGTTAATTGCATTGTTTCTAGCAAGCTTTGCAAATAATAAAGTGGAAGGACTGGCTATTGGAAAAGCAGTAGGAATCATTGTAGTTATTCCTGCTCTAACATACTTTGTGGAGTCAAATTGGCTGTTTTTGTTAGGTGTTTTTCCAACATTTTGGATTTCGGAAGCATTCATGAAAAATGATGAAATCGCATTGCTTCATAATATTTACGTATGGATTGGCTTTTGTGTGCAGGGGATATATTTATATGTGTTATTTAAAAAATTTAACCGCAAAGCTACTTAATCCTGCAGTAAAATTGAGCTGGATTTTAAAAATAGTAGTGTAGGGAGAAGTGCAGTTATGGAAAAGCTATCCCATTCAAAACTGTTTGATCATATTATCCGATATTTATTGTAAAATAAATAATGCACGATAGATT
This sequence comes from Oceanobacillus jeddahensis, assembly GCF_000750635.1. Classification (GTDB taxonomy): domain Bacteria; phylum Bacillota; class Bacilli; order Bacillales; family Amphibacillaceae; genus Oceanobacillus; species Oceanobacillus jeddahense. Next base: position 311,089 of record NZ_CCDM010000004.1, on the reverse strand, counting down.
TGTTTTATGATATGGATATGCGGTATATTGATTTCTTTCCTGGGATTGGTAGTTTATATTAAAGAAAAAGGTAAGCATGAAGTGTATAAGAGGATGTTCAAAAAGTCCAATAAAAATGACACGGCGAATTTCTGCGTTGACGTGTTTTTTCCGATACTCACGTATTATAAAGCATACGCTCCGTTCGAAAAAAACACGTCGCCTTGAACTTCTTGGTCCTATTTATCGGCCTTTTTGAACACGCACTATAAAGGAGCGGGGAATCTTGGCGGGAAAATTTAACGAGCAAGAAAAAGAATATATTCGCAGTAAGTTGTTAGAACATGGAAGGCAGCTATTTGGAGACCTAGGCTTAAAAAAGACAAGTATTAGTGATTTAACGAAGCAGGTTAATATCGCACAAGGAAGCTTTTATCTTTTTTATGAATCGAAAGAAGAACTATATTTTGAAATCCTGGAACAGGAAGAACAATATATTCGCGAGGAATTGCTTCATAAGATACTGCTGACAGAAAAGGTAACAAGGGAAACCTTCCGTCATTTTTTACAGCAAGCTTTACAATTCTTAGACGAAAGTCCAATTATCAAACAACTGTTTGATAAATCAACGATGGAACAGCTGCTGCGCAAACTGCCTCATAAAAAATTAGAAAGTAATCATCAAGGGGACATCGACTTTTTAGTTCCCTATATTGAAAAGTGGCAAGCAGATGGGGTTATGAAACAATTAGAACCGGATATTATCGTCAGCATGATTCGCTCTTTGGTTATTTTGTCTTTACAAAAGGAAATGATCGGGGAAGCGAATTATAAATCAACGATGGATCAGTTTGTGAAGCTTGTTTCGGAGGATTTAATTATTAGGTAGGTGGATGAATAATGGAGGGTAAAAAAGAAATATTAGAACATCATAGGTGCGTTATCGAATTTGTACAAGCTTTAAAAGATTTAACTGAAGATGAATGGAGAACACCCATAGCAGAAAATAAATGGACTGTGGCAGAAGTGATTAGTCATTTAATTCCTTGGGATGAATTTGTATTATACAAACGGATTCCTTATCTATTTACAGATGATAAACTCCCAAAGAGTCCCGAGGCAGCTATTATAAATGCAAAAGCTGCTTTAAAAGCTAGAAAGACTGAAAAGAAAATAATTATAGATAAATTTATATTAGGAAGAAGCAATCTTTTAAAAGCAATTGATATTATACCAGAACATCATTGGAAAAATGAATTAACTATTGGACAAACCAGGTTAAGTTTATTAGATTATTTAGGCGGACTTGCTGAGCATGACTTTCATCACTTTGAACAAGTAAAAGATGTTCTAAAATCCTAGTTGGTTAAACAGTTTTATGCCAAATATACTTGAAAATATCCCGATATAGTTAAAATAAGCATAACTATTAATGAATGTGGGGGTATGGTTGATTTTTTTAGTTTAATTCATAAAATTTCGTGAATTGTGTTAATATGGAATGGAATTGGTATTGAAAAGCATCATTTATTCAAGCAATTACTTTAAATAAAGGAAGAGTTTAAATGGAGATTTGGGAAAAGAAATTACTAAAAACATCACGTGGAACATTCGAAATATTTGTAAAGGGAGAAGGTCTACCACTTTGTGTTACCCATCTTTATTCAGAATTTAATCAAACAGGAGATTACTTTGCAGAGACATTTACAAAAACCAATAAAGTATTTTTGATAAATTTAAAAGAAGCAGGTAACTCAGAAAAAGCTACAGAACCATACCACCTAAGTTTTTTAGAGACAATATTCGATTTAGAGGCTATTCGAAAAGAATTGGATTTTGATACATGGGGATTTGCTGGGCATTCAACGGGAGGTATGTTAGGTATCATTTATGGAATATACTTTTCAAATTCTTTAAAATATAATGTGATTGTTGGAGCTGCTGCAAGAGAATATATGACATTTTCAAAAGATTGTATTTATCATCCTGAACATCCTTATTTTAATAAAATGCAAGAATTAATTGAATCCTTAAAACACCCCGATCTAACCTCAGAAAAAAGAAAGAAGCTAATAGCTGAACGAACCAAATTATCTTTATTTGAACCTGACAAATATGATGCACTTTTTTCTCGAAATATTAGCAAGGGAATAGCTGCAACTCGAATGAATTATTTCAGTCGAGAAGTGCAGGTATATGATGTTACAAAAAAGTTGAAGTTTATATCAATCCCTACTTTAATTATTTGTGGTAGATACGATGTACAGTGTCCAGTGGTCTATTCTATTGAAATGGATGAGGACATACCTAACTCAAAATTAGTTATTTTTGAAAAAAGCAATCATTATCCATTTTTAGAAGAAGCAGAGCTATTTATACAAGAATATAAGTTGTTTATGAATGCAGTTTCTTAATTGTTGGTCTAGAAGATTTCATAAAAATAATTTATGGAATATGCAAGAACGTTTTGAAATAGTTTAACAAGAGAACCATTAGGAATGATAATATTTTCTCCCTACTTATTTGTTTTATATAGTGGATGAACTGCGATTAATAAAATAGTGATGAGGTGATTTAAATTTATTGCTCAAATTGTGGAGAAAAAGTGAAATCTAGTTATATGTATTGTAAAAATTGTGGTCATCCCCAAGTGCAAGAAAACAATAAAGATGTATTTTCGAAAATTAATTTAGATACGGATTCAGACATTAAGTATGATTCTGTAAATGGGGGATTTTATATTCAACCTTTGAATGTAGATATTTATTTAGGTGGAGGAGAAAATTTCATGCTTGACGAAAATGAATATTGTCTTTTTGTGAAAGAGGATGTTGCTTGGTACGAAATAAACCCTAGATATAACGCTCTTGATTGTGATGCTTGTGGCACATTATATCTGACAAATAAGTGTTTATATTTATATGATGAAGGATTTAGTAATTTTTGGACTAGGCTTAGTAAGGAAGGAGATTACCCTAAACAGGTAAAAAGGATGCCAATAAATGAGATAGTCGATATAGTATCCAAACAATATGTAAACTTTACTGGACCATATATTCAAGGAACAGGCTTTGATTGCTGGCTTCCACCGTCTGAGAGAAGATATACCAATAGAAAGAGCCCGATTGTTTCTCGTTATGATGATATGGATGGAATGGTAGGGGTAATATTTTTACTGCAAAATATGGAAGAAAAAGGTATTTTAAGCGAAAAAATGCGATAGGTATGATAGGAAATCAATAAAGGATATCATTAATTTGGATTAATCGGGTCATAAAGTATCTGTATTTTATCTCTGATATTGGTGTTTTTAACTTTATAGAAACATAAAATGATTACCGCTTAGCAAAATAGCGTAACATCTAATTTCAATATTTTCTTGATCTTTAGAATCTATAGTGGAGTTACCTTTTCAATAGTTCAATAACATTTAATAAATTTCTAATGTAACTAACCATGCGATAATTTTGAAACAGGGAGAAAAAATTATGAACTTTATCAGAGAAAATACAAAAAATCGTTGGAAAGTACAAATTAAAAGTACTGCTTCTGAAATAACAACAAATCGTGACTTTTCATTTATGGATCGTTTTATTAAAGATAAGCGAATGATACTTCTTGGTGAAAATTCACATGGAATAGCGGACTATTTCACAACTAAAACGGACTTAATCCGTTATTTGCATCAATATCATGGGTTTAACGTTGTCGTGCTTGAAAGCGGTCTTCTGGAAGCAACGTTGTGCAAACCATTTTTAAGCGATTACTCCCCTGAAAAACAAATTCAAAATACCTTATTAGATATCTACCATAATGAAGAGATGAAGCCATTGTTTTCCGAGGAATGGGCAAAGTCTTTAATACTTAGCGGAATGGATCCGCAGCCTACTTATCCATTAACATCTGAATATATGTTAGGTTGGATAAAAAATTATATAGAAAATGAGTTATACGAAACTATGAAAGCGGTTGAAGAACATTATTTTGAATTGAACACTGAAATGTTGGTGAAGATGACAAAATCTTTAAAAAGAAGAATGAAGATAGTTATTCAAGAATATGAATCCGTATTGAAAATGATAAATATCAAACAGGAAAACAACACGAATCCAGAAATACAAAGGATGCTCCTAGTAATCAAAAGGGGAATGCAAAATAGGCTGCAATGGTTACAAGTCAATTTAAAAGGTTACCTATCCTCAGGGATTCAAAGAGGGTTTAATATGTATCAAAACTTAGAATGGCTGATGAACCATTACTATAAAGATGAGAAGATCATTGTATGGGCTCATAATTTTCATATATGGAAAAGGCGTAAAGTTATTAGGAATTAAATCAGTTGGTTATTGGTTGCAAAAGAATTATCCTAAAGACTTTTATTCAATTGGTTTCTATGCGGGAGCCGGCAAATTTGCAACGCCATTACGGGTTGAATTCGAGATAAACACTAAGAAAAGAAATCATTATCATTTAGAGTCATTACTTAATGAATCATCTGAATCAAACTTATTTCTACCGCTAGATGAAAAAAATCAAATGCCGGATAAAAAAATGTGGCTTAAAAGAAAATGGCGCTTATTAGAATCGGGATTTTCAGGTCTATCCCCAATGGTTATTTATCCACAAGATCACTATGATGCAATCATTTTTGTAAGAGAAGTGACCTCTCCCAATTATTTAAAACGGTCTGAATAATTGTAAAAAGCTATTTGAGGGCGTTTTGCTTATATGTATACTTTGTGTTAGGTTGAATAATAAGCGAGTAAGCGAATGGATACTTAATGGAATATTTTGGTTGTGGTTCTATAATTTTCTGAAATTTTAAAGCAGTTTCATGCAACGGGGAATCTTAATACTTATGTTACTCGCTGGACGGTGGTGATGAAATCTAAAGAATAAGATTCGCCAGGGTCTAAGCAGATGCCGATTGTACGATTAGAGATATTGATCTGTTTTGAAAAATGTCGTTGAAATGATAGAAGTCGGTTCAGCAGTCATTTTAAAAGTTTTGTTACTGATAAAATGAAAAGATTGGTTATCCATATCCATACTTTATAGAATCATGAAGATGGATATGAAGACCCAAAAGTGCATGGTTATCCATTAGCTTATTGAAAATGTAGGATCAAATGAAAATGTCAGAAAGGTGTTGTGTTTTGTGAACGCATTAAAGTCATTGTTAGCAGTGGGGATATTTTCTATTATTCTCCTTGCTGCATGTAATGATGGTTCAACAGAAGGAGATTCAGCAGAAGGTGAAGGAGATACGAATTATAGTGAAGAAGTGGACTACACGATCACAGGTATTGAGCCTGGAGCAGGCGTTACAGAAACTGCAAATAATACGCTTGATACGTATGATAATCTGGATGGCTGGGAACTTGAAGAAAGTTCCACAGTAGGAATGCTTGCCCAATTGGCTGATGCAATAAGTAATGAAGAGCCAATTATTGTTACGGGCTGGATACCCCACCATAAATTTCTCCAATATGATTTAAAAATGTTAGATGATCCAGAAGGTACGATGGGAGAGAGCGAATCTGCCCATACAATTACACGCATAGACTTAGAAGAAGATATGCCAGACGCTTATGAACTCCTCGATAAGTTTAACTGGGAGTTAGAAGATGTGGAACAGGTAATGTATGAAGCAGAAGATTCTGATGTTGAAACTGCTGCTGCCAACTGGGTGGAAGAAAATCAGGATAAAGTTGCTGAGTGGACTGAAAATATTGAAGAAGTAGATGGCGAAAAAATCGAAATTGCTTCCATGCCTTGGGAGGCAGAGCAAGCATCCGCAGCTGTTATCGAGCAAGTATTCAGCGATTATGGTTATGATGTTACAGTAACAGAAGTCGATCCTGCCATTTTGTTTGAAAGTATTGCCGGCAATAGTGTTGATGCAACAGTTGCTCCAGCATTACCAATAACACAGGGACATTTGTATGATCGTTACGAGGGTGAATTTGTGGACTTAGGTCCTAACTTGGATGGTCTACAAAATGGTTTTGTTGTTCCTGAATATATGGATATTGATTCGATTGAAGATTTAGAACCAAATGAATAAGCTTTTATCAAATATTTTATAAGGAAGGGGCAGTTGTGCTATCAGGTAGCTGATTGTGCAACTGCCCCCTTTTTATACGAAAGAAAGAAAAACAAGGTTTTTGCTATAAAAAGGTGAGCTTTTCTAAAACCTAGTAAAAAGAATCTTACGCTATTTTAATAGACTAAATTTTATAACCAGAGAAAAAATTGTGTATGACAAGGTTTGATAGAAACTGTAGCTTTAGCGATGATTAGTAACATTAAATTTAAAGTGTTGATTAATATACCTCCTTACCAACATTACTAACTTACCGGGTTTTTAAAAGTGATATAATAAAGAATAAAGGGGAAATAAAATGAGCTGGACGATTAGAAAAGCCTCGTTAAGTGATGCGGATGCGATTACGGAATTAAGAATGGAACTTCTGACAGTAGCTGGGGATGTAAATGAAGAAAATAAGTCTAACGTATTTAATGCAAACCAAATTTACTTCAAGGAGAAGCTGTCTAACGGTATGTTTACTGCTTGGCTAGCAGAAGATAAAGGAACGATTGTTGCTATAAGTGGGTTAGTATTTTTTGATAGACCACCCCAAGGCGAGAACATAAGTGGAATAGAAGCATATGTAATGAATATGTATACTAAACCCAAATATAGAGGATTTGGTATAGTCCGTACATTATTAGAAGAATGTATTTCTCACTGCAAAAATATAGGTGTGGGGCGAATATGGTTACACGCTTCTGAGGACGGTTATCATCTTTACAAAAAAATGGGGTTTGTTGATAAAGATTCAGAGATGGAGATGTTATTATAAACCTGATTAATCTCAAGTTAATAGAGTTAAAAGTGACATCTGTTTTGGCGTCATATTCGTATTCTCTTTGTAACAAAACGCTGTGCTTCGTATAATACGAAACGCAGCGATTTGTATGCGTTGTGCGTCGAAAACCCCCACTGAATGAAGTTTCGTTTTATAAGTATGTTCATGGTTGATTTTAAATATATCACAGCTAAAACTAAAAATTATATTAACAAGAATGTACTGTTCAATACTAATTAACATAATTATCTATTTATAGAATGGTCGATATTTGCAGCTGCCCTAATATAATGCGCCCAATATCCGACAAACCTTCCGTACTGATTTGAAATTGTTTTTATATTCACTTCTGATTTATTATTGGAATATAAATTTTGTAAAGTTTTATTTAAGACTTTTTCATTAAGAGGTAATTTTTCCATTTTTCCTAATCCTCTTAGGAGAATAAAGGATGCGGACCACTCTCCAATTCCTTTTATACCAATTAATTTCTTATATACCTCCTGGTAAGATTTAGAGCGTAACTCCTTTTCATTAAATTTATTAAAAGCTTGTATAACATTCCAAAGATAATTAGATTTTCTCGGATTTTTGATGATATTATTTAAATCATTTTCTTCTATACCAATGAATTTATTGGGGGAAGGAAATGTATAATAGTTATTATCAGTTAAGCAAATTTTATCTCCATAAGATTGCATTAGCTGTTTTTTCAGATTGATAGCATAACCCATTGGATTTCTAGTTGAAAGAACTGCCCAACAGGCATTTTCAAAAGGGGTTAAAAATTTCACTTGATGATAACCATATAATTCTTTAACAATTGGTAGAAAAATCTTATCATTTTTACTAAATTTATAAAAATCCTTTAAATTGTCATCCAGACTCAAAAAGAAGGATATTCTATCTTCTGCTTCTAGGCGGCTAGAATTATTGATTGGTTGATCTGAATATAATTCGTAATGTAATTTTGGATTTTCAATTGACCCCATGGAATAAACTGAGAAAACAACACTAATGGTAGATAGTTCAACAGCTTTTGTAATACGTTGCCCTTTATAGGTTTGTTCCCCTTTTGTGGGTTTAAAAGACTGTAGAAAAGCAATACTTTTAAAGAAATCAAAAGGAGGACAAGGATACAAATAACCCTTAACTTTATAGTTCATAATCAAAGTCTCCTGTCTTTTTAGAAATTTAATAGTCTTGTTATACTCGAAAACCAATTCGTTTAATAAGTAACCTCATATTTGTGAAAAAAGAACATAAACATAAATAATCTATTAAACACCCTCTTAGGCACTTTTATCATATTTAAACAAAAGTTAATTTTCTATTAATGAAAATCGCCTTCATCATATTCAGATTTTATTACGGGAAGCGCCCGTTAACTCCTGCTACCAAATAAAGAGGGAGAATACATTTATTTAGGTGGGAGATAACGATCGCTAACTTTCTGAGTCACTCAGGCTAGTTCAGTGGGAGAAAAGAAGCAGACTAAGTTCGCGACGTCCTGGGACTGGGACTGCGATTACTCGCCCCATCGTAAAGCGTTGTGAGTTGAAAACTCCCACTGAATGAAGTTTCGTTTTATTAAATAAATATCAGTATTTTAAATTGACTATTAATACTTACTTATATTATACTCTTGCATATAGTTTGAGTTCAAACTATATGCAACCAAACTATAAATGTATTTTGAGGGGCAGGTGGAATAGGAGTATGAATAATTTTGATGAGGTAATAGGAGAGTAATTTGATAAAACAATTGGATAATACATTTTATCAAGGTTAAGAAAGGGTGTATACTTACAAATTTTCTAGCTAAGGTTTAATTGAGAATCTCTTAAAATCTGTACATTATAAAGGTATTTGACTTCTATTGTTTGGAGACTTATTATATGGTTACAAACTATTGAAGGGATACTAATTATGACAGATTTCAATTTGCAAGATCTACCTAGTAATAAAGTTTTGAGCCAATATGCAGAACAATTTCCTGAAGCAGATGTTTTGTCAGTAGAATTATGTTTGAGTTTTCTTTCCGTTTCACGATCGGTGTCAGATGCTTATCAAGTTTATTATTCTAAGTATGGATTATCATTAAATAAATTTAATATTCTTATGTTACTTTATCGTGCTCCAAACCACGAACTATTTCCATCAGAATTAGCAAATAGCGCAGGTCTAACAAGGGGGACGATTACAGGAATTCTAGATGGTTTGGAAAAGCAAGAATGGATAAAAAGAAAGCATAGTTTAGTTGATCGAAGGAAACTTACGATAACACTCACGGATAACGGAACAAAAAGATTAGTCCAAATGTTACCCGATCACTATTACAGAACAAGCGCCTTAATGGATAAGTTGAGTAAGGAGGAAAAAGAGTCTTTAAAAGGAATTCTAAATAAAATACATGAAGGTACTTCTGTTCTTTATGAAAAAGAGGAGGAAATATAAATGGCAACAAATGCAACTGAATTTTTTGAAGAAAAGATTAATGCAACCTTTAGTCCAATGGATTATTTACAAGAGGTTAAAAAAACACCAGAAAAGTATTATTTAATAGATGTACGTAATGGACCACCTCATTTGAAAAGGGAAAAAATTGAGGGAGCAGCAGAGATTCCTCAAGGGGAGTTAGAAAACAGATTATCTGAAACTCCAAAAGACAAAATATTGGTGTTATACTGTTGGGATGTTTGGTGTAATACAGCAGCAAAAGCAGCAGTGTTTTTAATCAGTGAAGGGTTTGAAGTTAGAGAACTTGCCGGTGGTATTGCTGCTTGGAATACAATGGGGTTTGATACGGAAATAGTAGAAGGGTATGAAGAATAAGTATTAAATTTTCTAGTTCAGTTTATCTTTAGATTTTGATAAAATGTATATTGATTAAAAAGGATGTAACAAATAATAAGATGATGCTATGAAAAATAGCCCTAAGAGGGAAAAGATGCTCTGTTAGGGCTATTAAATGCATTTATTTACAGTTTTTAGAACTAGTTTTTATATCTAGTAGCGCAAAGGTTTATCAACTAATTTCTTCAATTGATTTATATATTTTATATTCATTATAAATAGTTACTACTTATATCCTTTATAATAAGTGAATGATAGCCTGTGAATTCCCTCTAGAATAATGGTGTGAATACTTGTGAAATCCAAATCCATAAAACAAAAAGCAAACATATCATAGATAGAAACATACCTATAATGGAAATAACCATAATAAAATTATTCCTTCTTTGTACGGTCAATATAATGCTGATAATAAAACAAATCATACTTAGTAAAAATAGATATCCTATGTTTACTCCAATTAGAAAAAAAAGACTAACAACAAAGGGAGTAAAAAAACTAATAGCAAGAATAATCCATCCTAATATTAAAATAATGTTCCTGCATATCTTCATGATGTCACCTGCTTATACTGTTATATTTTCATTTATTATTATTCTGTGTTTCATTAAATAGCCTGGCTCTTCCAAACATATTTTACGAAGGATTTTAATTACTCTTCGTATACCTTAATAACTATTTCTACATAGTGTTCCGAAAACAAATAGCAACAACAGGTAACAAACAAATGCCGGCGGGCAAGCAATGGTTGGTGGAAAATCGAGATAAAACGGATCCGCTATTAAACTTTGAATAATATGTAAAAAACATTAAGTAGGATGAAAAAACAGCTGCCAAACCTCTGCGTATTAAACGCATTATCATCCTTTTATGCGAAGCAAGAATAACATATAAGTATGAAAAATTAAATAAGAACACAAGTTAAAGGAATTGAAAAAAAGAATATTTTTATTTTGTAATAGAAATGGGGAGAAATAATGTATACCATTGGTCAAGTAGCTAATTTTTTAGGGGTTTCCAGAGATACATTAAAGTATTACGAAGAAAAGGAGCTAGTCAAGCCAAAGCATGATCATGAAAATGGTTATAGAAAATATAATGCCTATGATATTCATGATATCATTACGACGAACTTTTATAGAGAGCTAGATATAGAGATTAGGAAAATTCAAGAGATAAAGCAATGTACAAGTATAATCGATTTAGAGCATTTATTAGCGGAGCAAGAAGCGAAAATAATAGAGGAAGTTGCATATAAAAAACGTCTTTTAAAGAAAATCAATTCCGTGAAGAAGGACTATTGTAAAATCAAACAACATTTAGGTGAATTTACAGTTAAAGAGATGGAACCGTTAGAGATAAAAGGAGAAATAACGGAATATGCTGCTTATGAAGAATATGAAATTATCAGAAATAGTACGGAGAGTTTAAAAAAAGCTGTTACTTTAACAAGCGCTAGGCGTGTCATACATTTTGATGACGAAGGGATAAAAGAGGAAAGATTTATCGTTGTAAGAAAAATAGAAGATAATGATAAAACTCCTAAAGGGGAAGTCCTTTCCTATCCAAAGTGTATTTATACCGTGATAGAGGATGGTAGATTTGTTAATGGAGAAAAGAATATTGATCATGAAGTAGGAGAACGTCTTTTAAAAATAGCGCAAGAAAATGGATATGAATTAATAGGTAAGGCTTATATTAACATACTATTGACTACTTATGAAGAAGGACTGGAACGTGTATTTCTAGAAATGTATGCGCCTATAAAATAATTAAAAGGATCTTGAGCTGGGGGTAACCCACAGGTTTAAAATGAAGGCATTGGTACTCTTTTACTAATATCTTCATTTTTTAGGAGTGGGTTATGTTGAGAAAGAAATTAATAGAGTTTGAAAATGTAACGAAAGAATACAAAATGGGTGAGGTGAACATAAACGCCTTAGATGGTGTGGATTTTTCAATCCTTGAGGGAGAATTGGTTGTCATTCTGGGGGCAAGTGGTGCTGGTAAAAGTACTATTTTAAACATCCTGGGTGGAATGGACATCGCTACCTCAGGTAATGTGTTGATTAATGGAAATAACATTACTCAATATGATGAAAAAGAATTAACAGCATTTCGTGCAGAAGATGTAGGTTTTGTATTCCAATTCTATAATTTAATTCCTAACCTCACCGCGTTTGAAAATGTGGAATTTGCTTCTGAAGTGTGCGAAGACCATTTAGATGCACGTGAAATACTAAACAACGTTGGACTTGATGAACGTAAAGATAATTTTCCCTCACAGCTTTCCGGTGGGGAACAGCAAAGAGTCGCCATAGCCAGAGCCGTTGCAAAAAATCCTTTCCTTTTACTTTGCGATGAACCAACTGGTGCGCTGGACTATCAAACAAGTAAATCTGTATTGAAACTTTTACAAGATGTAAATAAAGAAACCCAAAAATGTATTGTCATCATTACACATAATGCAGCCATTGCCCCAATTGCTGATCGGGTTATAAAAGTGAAAAGTGGAAGAATAGAGGAAGTAACTACCAATGAAGTAACGCAAAGCATAGAGGGGATTGATTGGTAGTGAAGAAATTAAGTTTAAAATTACGAAGGGATATAAAAGAGTCTAAGGGGCAGTTTTTAGCAATCATGTTAGTTATTGCGGTGGGGGCGTTTTTTTACGCCGGGTTGATTACCATAAGCAGTGATCTTAACAACTATACCGAAAATTATTTTGAGGAACATAATTTAGCAGATTTCAATGTCCATTATAGTGAAATTACGGAAAGTGAAATATCTCCAATGAAAGCTATTGAGGGGATCAATCATTTGGAAGGCAGGTATACGTTTGATGCGAGTCAGTATGTTGATGGATATCGAGCGTCTTTGAAAGTACACAGCATTCCACAGGATAATCAGATCAACACCATTGCTGTAACAAGTGGCACCATTCCAACCAGTGCAGAAGATATTCTGCTGGATTCCCGCTATGGAGAAGCACATGATTATACGGTTGGTGATCGGATTACCATTGAAACAGATGAAGGAAGTTTTGATTTTGAAATTAGCGGTTTTGGAGAGAATGTGGAGCATGCATTTAATATTGAGGACCCATCTCTTGTTCTTCCAGATCATCATACGTATGGTGTAGCTTATATTCATGAAGATCGGATAGAAGAAATGGCAGGTGGATTTTATTATAATGAAGTAATGGTCGATGCTAAAGAAGGGTATGATACGAATCAAATCGGCAATGCCATTGAGGATTATTCAGAAGGGCTTCCTTACCTGTACCTGGTAAATAAAGAAAGAGCGGTCAGTTATTCTGCAATAAATGTAACGATTAATAACAACAGACTGATGAGTACAGTTGCTCCACTCATCTTGTTTATGGTAGCTGCTGTTATCATTTTTCTTAGTATGTCTAGACTCATCGACTCCCAAAGAAGTCAAATTGGAATGATGAAAGCTTTGGGAATGAAAGACAGTAAGATTTTACTGCATTATATGGGTTATCCCATTTTGGCAGGTGTCATCGGTTCGATTGCAGGTTGGTTAATAACGGCCTTTACACTTGTTAATGTGCTTCATTCCGTAATAGAACAAACCTACTCCTTGCCGAATTTTAATTTATCCGTCTCATTTTATACAATTTTTCCATCAATTATTGTTTCGGTTGTTTTCGGGATCATTGCCTGCTATCTAAGTGGAAGAAGTATATTAAAAGAACGAACAGCGCAGGCATTAAGGCCAAAACCTCCAAGGAAAATGAAGAAGATTTTAGTGGAAAGAATTCCTGGACTATGGAAAAGATTGTCCTATGGAAATAAATTGATTCTGCGAAATATCTTTCTGAACAAAAAGAAAGCCTTCGCTAGTTCTATTGGCGTCATTGTTTGTGTCATTCTATTAATGACAGCTTTTGGTTTTGAGAGTTCCATGCAAACAATTGCTTCCCAGGTTAATAAGGTTTATCAATACGATATTAAAGTGGATTATAAAGAAGAAATATCTCCTGAAACGGTAAACTTGCCGCCAAATGTTGATAATTATTTTGTATCGGATACTATTCCGGTCGAGTTTGCAGGCTTCACGAATGAGAATAATGCATCCTTGATTATAACGGAAAAAGAAAATAATTTAATTCAATTCTTCGATGATCAGCATAACAAGATTGCATTAGAGGATACAGGCGTTATGGTGCCAAAGTCTTTTGCTGATATATATGACATATCAGAAGGAGACACGATAACAATGAAGTTAATTGGTCCTGAATATCAAGGACAAGAAATCGATATGAACGTAGCCAACATATCGACACAGTATACAAATCCGTCTTTTTATACTACACCGAAGTATCTCAGCAGTTTTGGTGTTGATTACAATCCATCTTCCTTATTGGTTCGAATGAATGATGGTGCAGATATAGACGGTGTTCAAAATGATTTTGAACAGGATCCTGCTGTTGACAGGGTTTCTGATAAGCGAGATATGGAACAATCCATTGATAATATGATGGAACAAAATAATCCAGTGTTTATTATATTCATTCTTTGTGCGGTTGTATTATCTTTTGGAGCGATGTACACCATCTCCTCCATTAACATTTACGAGCGAACACGTGAACTTGCTACATTGAAAGTGTTGGGGTATCAAAAGAATAAGATCAACCGAATTATTTTTGTTGAAAATATTATTTTGACGTTGCTTGCAGTCCTTATTGCTTTACCAATTAGTGGTCTTGCGTATAGTTTCGTTGTTCAAGCATTATCCAGTTCGAATCAACAGATTCCTGAAAACCTAAATTTAATTACAATCGGGATTACAATCTTACTGACATTTGTATTAACTGTCCTATCTAACCTGCTGCTCAAAAGAAAGATGAAGAAAATTGATATGATTGAATCACTGAAGAGCATGGAGTAGGATTATTTAAACTTTTGTGGGGAAGAAACTCCCTTTTGAATGAGATTCTATGTCAAATAGTTCTTAGAAGTTGTCGTATCATGGCTATAAGAAGTAATGCCTCAGCTTAGTTATGGTTTTGTAATTATTACCATTATACAAGATTGAAGCTACTTCTATTATATGTTTCAAAACGCTTGGCGGATAGGAGATTGGAATTATTAAATTCATCTAACTTGCAAATAAAAAAGGGGCTCCAAAATTAATTTTTGGAACCTCTTAAAATTTAAAACTTCTAAGCATTTTCAAGTTAATAGCCTAATTAATTAAATTCAACATACTTTCATTCCACTTTAATATTTCAGCCAAATAATCAGGTTGTTCTGCCATAGTTTCAGCAACTCGTCCATTTTCCCATGCAAAAGTTTCAAGCATTGATTTTGTTCCTGCAATTCGCTCTTCCATTTGCTGTTCGTTTAATTTAAATTCGTTTCTGATCGCTTCACTATACTTTTCTTTATTCATTTGGAGTTGATCCAGGAATTTTGCTGATTCTGCAGGAGCTCCTTTTCCATTAATAAACTGCTCTAAATCGTCTTCCTCCATATAGTTCTTGGCGAGTGTATAAAAGCTGACCTCATTATTATTTGAAATTGGGCTGCTATATTTTTTGAACGGTTCGATGCCACTATTATCAATAGCAACATATCCCTTTTCTCGCAACACATCGTTTTCATAATATCTATTTATCTCATCCATGAAGGATTTAGCTTCTTGTTCGTCATCAAAATAATGTTCAGTAATGTATTCTGCTTGTTTTAGTGCCATTTCCCGATACGCAGCACGTTCTTCAGCACTTTTATCAGGCATTGAAATGGAGCTGCGAATAGCTGAACCCAATTCAGCAGCATAAATAGATGCGTTGACAACTTTACCTTCCAATGCCCCTTTAATGGTATGCTGGCGAGTGTTTTCTGGAAAATCATATTGGACAGCTTTTAGGTTAAATTCATCCTCTAATCGATTGTAGGATTGCTCTTTTTCTAATTGATCAAGTCGTCTTTGTTCGATCGCTTCAGCACTGTTATATTCTTCATAGAATTTTTTGAATTGCATTCCCAGGATATCATCTTGATTTGTTTTATTTAGCTTTAGCGATTGAATATATTTATTTTGAGATTGATCACTTATTGTTACAGTTGCTGCGGGGGTGTTAGACTTGTTGTTATCTGGAATATTTTTATCGGTAACGGTCTTGATAGAATTGTTGATTGGTTGTTGAACATGAGTAATTTTAAGCAAGTTATTCACCCTTTCCATCGTATATATTCTCTCTATTTTATATCGGATTTTAAATAAATTTCTTTAATTCTGAAAATAATGGTTTTGACGTGGTTGTGACTTATAAGCGAACAGGATTCAATTACATTAAATGATGTTAATATAGAATTGAATAGTATTTAAAATGAAGATTTTAGAAAAGTAATCTGCTTAAAAAACCACGTGAACTATTTGAAGTATTTTGAAGGAGGGATGTGTGAAATTTATAATTTTTATTTCGTTTTCAATATAAGTTGGTTTAGCTGCATTCTTGTCTTATTATTCAGCTAAACTTATATTGTATAGCATCAACTGAGGAGGATTATGGTGAAAAAAGAAAGATTATACTTTTTAGGATACTTCTTAATATTCCCTGTCATTTTTATTATTAGTTTTTTCTTATGGAGATTTATTATCCAAAGTAATAGTATATGGGACGTATTAACAGATTTTTTATCTATTCTGGGCATATATTATTTAATTATAAGTATTTGTTTTAGTGTTTTTGTATATAGAAAACAATAAGTGACTTTTATGAAACTACTGCGATGTATGATACGGGAGGCTATCTATGTATTTTAAAACAAGTGATGGGTTAAGAATCTATTATGAAGTAAGCGGTACTGGTAAAATCCCTTGCCTTTACCTACATGGTGGACCAGGTTATTGGAGTAAATCTTTTCAACACTTTATGAGCGGACCTCTTAAAGATAAATTGCAAATGATTTATCTTGATCAGCGTGGCTGCGGAAGATCGGAGCATAGTGAGGAAGAATCATATTCTTTAAATCGATTAATAAACGATATAGAAGAGCTGAGAAACCATTTAGAAATTGAAGAATGGCTGATCATGGGACATTCTTTTGGGGGGATACCTGCAGTAAATTATGCAGTACAGTTTCCAAATAGAGTAACCGGGATAATTTTGGCTAATGCTACCCTGAATATGTTTGCTTCATTTACACAACAAATGCAAGTAGGGTCTGAAATATTAGGGTTAGAGTGGACAGATATAAATACAGACAGTTTGCCAGAATTTATGGAGGCATACTACGGTATTTTATCAAAATTAATAGAGCAAGAGGCCTACTTTAAATTGCAATTTGTTGATATAGATAAAAAGAAAGAGATGGATGCGATCGATAGGGAAGGTTTAGACAGTGACCCGGCCTTTCAGAGATTCGTATTTTCATCTGCTGAATATTTTCAGGATTTTACACTTTTGTCTAAGGAGATTGATAAACCTGTATTGGTTATTTCAGGAAAAGATGATTATGCTGTTGGACCAGCACATTATCAGTCTTTTAAATTCAGGGAAATGGATGTGCAAATGTTAAAAAGTGGCCATCATCCGTATGTTGAAAATTCTGCAGCGTTTCAAAAGGTAATCGTGGACTTTGCAGAAAATAGGATGAAATAAGAATAAGGAAGGTAAAGCTATTGGTAATTTAACTGGGCTATAAAAATAAAATGTTTCATACTTTCTGAACATGGTGACATCTTTTTGAGGGAATGAATATCGTTATCAATAATAAAACGGATGAGATTGTGAAAAAGTCTATCTTTAAAATCAATTTCGTCCACTGTTTGAGCTTTTTTGTTCATTAAAGTTTCTCCATTTCTTATAAAGTTAACTATATTGTGTCAGTTATCATGAGAATATAGGAAATGCTGCCGCAGTTCAGTATAATACAAGACAAGAAATCCTATTTGGAGTGTGAATTTCATGAAGAAAAAAATAAGTCTTGTCTTGTTCGGATTGCTGGTTTTATTAGTAGCCTGCAATGAAGAGGATAAAAACCAGAAAGAAAATGTACTAAATGAAACGGACGATATGAAAGAATTAGTCCACTATTATAGTACGGCGAATATCAATGAAGAAAATGCATCCATTACTTCTGAACAGCTAATTGTTACAGACGATGAAGGTAATGAAGAAGCGGTTTATGATTTACCAGAAGATGAATTTTTTGTTTCGATTGCTCCGTTTGAACAGCAGACACACCCTTGTGAAATTCATAGTTTAACAGGGTGTCAGGGAGAAATGGTTCAGGAAACGTTCGATGTCTATATTGAAACTGCAGAAGGAGACGTTGTTATAGATGAACCTATGCAGACAGAGGAAAACGGCTTTATTGACCTATGGCTTCCTAGAAATGAAACATATACGGTTGAAATTAAACAGGATGGAAAAGAAGTGACATCAGAAATCAGCACATTTGAGGATGATTTTACTTGTATTACAACGATGCAATTAAGTTAGTTGAGGAAATCTTTCATATACAGGCTATTGGAAAATTCCCGTAGCCTGCATTTTTCCTGGGACGGGCATGTAACTTTCTTAGAAGATTTCTAAAACGATATGTGATTTAAATACGACAGTATATCTTTTTTTGTTTCTAGATTCTTGGAGCTATTATAGCTAAAGGATTAGAAAATGATAACCAACAGGTACAAGTTATAGCAGGAGTTTGACATCTACGAATAAATTTATTAATGAAATCTATGCTAAACAAGTAAAGGATTGGTTAAAGATGACAAAAGTAGGGCTACACCTGGAAAGATTCTAAAATACCTATTAAGAACTGGATGAGGAGAGTTCTTATTAAAATGGACTAGTAGCATGTATTCCAATTCATCGGAATACATGCTAAGTGAGTTATTCAACAATATGGTGATTAGCCATTCTCCTACTAGAACTTATATAACAACATTTACTAATATCCAGCCTATTATCCAACATATATCTCAGTTCGAAAAATAGAGTATATCATCTTCTTAAGTTGTTCTTCGATATTAAGTTAATGTCATTGCTGCTATAAAGGTTTAATTTTAAAAGAACTAAGTATAAGCCATCATCAGTTTCTTCTGTTTTTAAGGGGCAATCAAATTAAAATTGAAACTCCCCAACCTCCATAAGCAGCACGTCATTACCATTTTCTTTCATACCCACAACTTTCATATCCTCGGTACCAAAAGTCACATTGACTAACAGAAGTGACGTATTATGGCCTGCTTCTTGCAACGCTTCCTCCGACAGACTGCTGCCATTTTGAAGGGTAGAATGAGAAGCGTTCCCGATTCCAATATGGCAGGCCGTATTTTCATCAAACAAAGTGTTGTAAAAGAGTGTATCTGCCTGAGCAAGAGGAGAATTGTTAGATACTAAGGCAATTTCACCTAGATAACTGGCACCTTCATCGGTTTCGATAAGATTTTGCAATGCTTCTTGCCCCGTGGCAGCATAATAGTCCGTAATTCGCCCATCTTTAAAGGTTAAATAAAAATCATCGATGATACTACCTCCATAGATAAGCAGTTTTGTGGCTACTAGTTTTCCATTTACTTTATATTTATGAGGAGCGGAAAATATTTCTTCCGTGGGAATGTTCGGAAAGAATGGTATCCCCATTTTATCTTTAACACCTCCACCGAGATAGAGATGATTTTCAGGCATGCCTACGAATAAATCTGTTCCACGGCTATTTGTAAAATGCAGGGCTTTAAACTGACTATTGTTTAGAAACTTTTTCCGTGACTCGAAGGCACTGTCATGATTTTCCCAGTCTTTTATCGGATTTTTTCCATCTGCCCGGGCTCCTTGTAAGATGAATTGCCATAATGCTTGTAGTGCTTCTTCTTTCCTTAGGTGGGGAAATACTTTGGTTGCCCATACAACATTTGGGACAACCAGTAAACACCAGCGTACCTCGTAAGATCTGGTTTTTGCATAATGAGCCTTCAACTTGGTACGATAAGCCTTTTGAAAACGGCTTATTCGTTCTGGAGCAACCTCTTTAAAAAAATCTGGTTTTTCAGAAATAATATGGATGTGAGCCGCCCCCGCATCGTCCCACTCCTTAAAACGGACATTCTCCCAGTCGGGATAGTGATCAATAGCTTCATCTGCCGCATGTAAATAAAATTCTTTGGTAGACTGTTCATCTGTCCAATCCATAACTACATTGGAAGCTCCCGCATCATAGGCTGCTGTTTGGATTAGACGTGCAAACGTAACATATTCTATATCGCTATGTATAACCACTAATTGGTTCTTTTGTACATTTACTCCCATCCGTACAGCAAGCTCTGCATACTTTTTTAATTGTTCTTCACTAACAAACTTATCATTCTCTTTAATCATCACATACTGCTCCTAACTTTTTATTCCATTATACTATTTCCAGTTAGGAAAGCGGAAATTTTGAATGGTGGATGGAAAGAAAAATATAATATGAAGCTATCCATGTCTATAACAATGAAGGAAAAATTACGATCGAGTGCAAAATAGTATTTCTTATAAGTGCGAAGGTTACAAAATTGTCACAAATGAAATGGATATTAAAAAATTAATATTATTTTAATAATCATGTATTACAGTATAAACAACAATATCAATCAAGGAGTTGGAAGTATGGAAAAAGTGCTTATCATGTTGGCAATTGTTTCATTTCTGCTATCTGTTTCATTATTTATAGTAGAAATTTTTAAAAACGGATTTAAAGGAAGTAATTTCAAGCCAGCTATATTATTATTTGTTGTTTATATCTTTAGTGTAATTTCATTTTTAATTGTCTACAACCATTGAGGAGGAAAAAGATGATTACGTTAAAAAATATTAGTTTCAAAGTGGGTAAAAGTAATATCTTAGCCGGCATCCATATGGAATTAAAAAGAGGTAAAGTATATGGCCTATTAGGTCCTAACGGAGCAGGAAAAACCACGTTATTCAAAGTTTTATTAAATACAATAGAATACAAGGGAGAAGTCAGCAAAGAGGATAACCATGTGCCAATTGGTAAGTTAATCGAATATCCTGCCTCTTACCCAAATTTAACGTGTGCAGAAAACCTGAAGCTGCATGCCTCGTACGCAGATATAGCGTACAGCGATTCCATCGTAAATCATTTATTAAGCGTAGTCGGCTTACCTGATGCGAAACATAAAAAATTTAGAGCATTATCTATGGGAATGAAGCAGCGGTTAGGTGTAGCAAAAGCGCTGATGGGAAATCCAAAATTGTTACTGTTGGATGAGCCTACTAATGGGTTAGACCCGATGGGCATGAAGGATATGCGAAATCTCATCGACCAGAACTTAAAAAGCAAACAAAGAACCATTGTAATTTCCAGCCATAATTTAAATGAAGTTTCGTTGGTTACGGATACTTTCTTATTTATGCGAGACGGTAAAAAAATCTTAGAAATGGATAATTCCGAAGATATCTATTTCTTTGGCAATGTCCAACAAATGCCTGATAACCTAAATATTAAAAAAGATATTACTTTATTGAAAGATAATAAAAAAGAGACATACTTCATTATAAGCGAAAGCCATTTCAATAAGCTGAAGGCTATGAATGATTTTGTATTTCGTGATGTAGAAAAACTAACATTGGAAAACTTATATATTAAGTTGATGTCTTCAGATTTGATGGAGATGAAAAGCTATGTTTAAGTTAATGAAAAATGAATGGATTAAACTGAAGAGTGAAAAGGTAATCTTAGTCATTGTCATACTCAGCCTGATTCCCTTACTAATGAATTTCGCCAATTTTGCTATAAATAATAAAGATATTAGCTTAGAAAGCGGCTTTTACTTCACTTATTACAATCAATATTTTATGATGCTGCCGATTATTTCCAGCGTATTAATCTCTTTTACCTTTTATATGGAATTTAAGAATAAAATGTATTTAGATTGGATAACGTATCCTATTCCACGTTTTCAATTGCTTTTTTCAAAACTGTTTATCTCTACAATCATTATGTCAGCTATTTGTTTGATGCAATTAATTGTTTTGTCTGTTTTTTATTTTATTGTAGATGGGAACATAGCGAATATTCTTCGCTTAACAGCATCTTATATCATTCTTCATGTAATAGTGGTTACAACCATTACATTCGTGTTTGCTGCTATTATCCAATTAACAAAAAATATCGTAGCAAGTATATCGATTGGGATAGGTGTTTCTTTATTATCAATGATTCTAATGGCTGCACCTTTTTCCTTTTTGATTCCTACAGCATTTGGGTATAGACTCGGACTATTAGTTATTGATAATGGATACTATTATGAAGGAGGGTTAGCTGCAACTATTACAGGTATAGGTCTGCTAATTCTCATAAACGCTACGATGCTAACGATCAATCTGAGGTTAATTTATAAAAAGAAATTGTAAAGAGAGAAGGAACGAGTTTATGGAAGATACACTTAAAAGATTAAACATCTTTGTGCTTGAAGATGATCCAGATATATCACATTTTTTAAACCTATTCTTGAGTGATTTTTTTAATAAGGTAACGGTGAAAACAGATAATCGATTTAATTATTCCGATTTTGATAATATCGATATTTTTTTGTTGGACATTGAGATCCCATTTGATAGTGGGTATGAGGTTTGTAAACGGATTAAAACGATTTATCCTAACAAGCCTGTTGTTTTTCTTACGGCGCATAGCCAGCTTGATGATAAAATTAAAGGATTAGAATTAGGTGATGATTTTATCCCTAAACCCTTTGAACCTTTAGAGCTTATTGCAAGACTAAAAAATCTATTGAAGGACAGGTATGGAGATTTTGTTTATTTAGATGAGCTCATAGTTGATAAACGGGCACATGTCATTTTAGACAGTGTAACAAGAACGAAAATACCATTAAGTGAGACCGAAAATAAGATATTCTTTTATTTGTACGATAACATGAATATTCGTTTATCAAGGGAGCAAATCATTAATCATGTCTGGGGAGTAGAAGGTCATCGCGGTCAAACAAATTCCTTAAATGTGTATATAAATAGTTTGCGAAATAAAGTAGATATAGAAGGCAAGTTGATTCAAACGATTTATGGTTATGGATATAAATTATCAGATTTAAAGGAATGATAGTATTGAAAAAAAAGATTTATTTATTTACACTTATCTCTGTTTTGTTCTTTCCGGTTGCCTTTATTATTTCGAACTATATTGTGTTAGGAGCCCATTTGTTACATGATTATATTAATGGAACGGATACTCCTTTTATAGCATATGAAAATTATGTATATGTATTTTCTATTTTTTTTATTTTGATTTTATTATACGTGTTCTTTCTATCAAAAATTATTATAAATATTTCATCTGAAATAAGGCTGCTTTCAGACCTTATCAGGGTTATAGGGAAAAACCAAAATTACCCGGAGCCAGTCGAACTTCAAGTATTAAAAAATAATGAAATGAAACATTTAGGTGAGTCAGTAAATATATTAATTGACGAATTAAAATATAATCAAGCTAAATACAAGGAATCAGAAGAAATGAGAAAAAGATATTTAGATCAACTTTCACATGATATCAAAACGCCCTTATCTATCATAAAGATTAATTTATATTACCTCCAAACGAATCAAAATGTCGATAAGGCAATTGAAGAAATTAATAAAAATACAGATATCATATCGACATTAAGCGAACGAATTTATCATAAAAATTACTTGAATGCGAATTCTATCATTACTCATATGTCGGCAATTAATGTAAATGACTGTATAACTGAGATTATAAAAAAATGGAACAATGCTTTAAGCCATAACAAAATACATTGTACAAGTGATATAGAAGCAAATATTGTTTGGGAGTTGGATAGCGTATGGTTTGAAAGACTATTTGATAATATTTTACAAAATGTTTTATATCATTCCCAGGCTAGCCATTTAACCATAGAGGGGATCAAAGAAAATGATCAAGAACAGTTGATTATAACGGATGATGGTGTAGGATTCGATTTGGAAACTCAACTTCAGCAATCCAATCAAAAAGGGCTAAATATTATTAATGAGGTTCCTAAGCTGCTGGATCTCCACATTGTAATAGAGAGTAATGCGTCTGGTACAAAAATTACTTTAAGTAAAAGATAGAGAAAGAACTGGCAAGAGAGGGTCAAATGGGATGTAGCTCACAGTGTTTAGATCTGGAAAGGATTCTCGCAGTTACAATTTTTATGCAAATAGAATAGCAAAACCAGATTCTATGTAATTGATGAGAGGGAAGATTGGCCATTAGGAAGCGTTTAGACCCAATTTGCCCATACGATTATCCTATTTGAGCTGCTTGCTGAATCCTAACCTCTTTTTTGATTTCACAAAATATGCAAGTCTGTTTTTTCATACTTATTATGACCAGGAATAGACTTTTTGTACTTCCAGCAGGTGATGGCAGCTTTTAAAGATTGGTCCTTATTATCCTGAAAAAAATCTCGAATGTAAGTATTATATTCAAATTGCTTATCTATTTTCGTCTTGTTTTTCTTTTTATCCTCTAAAATCTGATAATATGCTGTAATGGAATCTTGATATGTCTTCCCTGTATTCTGTTTCAGCCATTGTTGGAATTTGACATTGAAAGAAAAAGAGTTACCTATATTTTCTCTATAGAAAGTTCTATGTGCTTCCGTACATACAAAATTAGCTTCAATGTTACTTTCAAGATCAATTTTATCAATGTTGTTACGTTGTTTTGACGATCTTTTCATTCTGAGCTTTTCGCCAGTTTCAAGGTAATGCGCGATTCGATTGGTTAATTCTTCTTTCGAACCTGTTGATTGCATATTTTCCTGTTTACAAAATGTTATAAGCTCTTCTTTTAAGTAATAGTAGTTACGGAAAGTATTGACATCTAAATGTTTACCTATTGCCGCCTGTTTTTTCATGCTTTTCCTCCTAATTATAAATCATATTATAATCAGGGTATCACACTAATCCTGACAACGTATGTCAAGCTTTATAAATCACTATTGTATGCATACATAGCTCTAACTTCTTCCAAAAAGCGGGAATGGATGCTTGCCGGTGATAGAATCTTGATAAATGTACCAAAGGATAATAAATATCTAATTAACCATTCTTCATTTGGCATATCAATGGAAACCAGGAGAGTCCCGTTATTTTGTCGTGTTATATGGTTTCGATTAAATTCATCAAAGACTCTATATGCGATTTTTTCAGAAAAAAGTAAATCGAGATGAACATACTCTGCATAGCTTTTCTTATCTAAAACAGGACCATCCAAAGGTTCAAATTGGTTGTCCGTAATGGTAATTTCATACATTCTGGTTAGCTTGAATATCCTGAAATCTTTTTTATCTACGCAAAAAGCTTGAAGATACCAAGCATTTGATTTATATAGCAATTTGACAGGGTTTACTACTCTGTGACTTTCTTCTCCTTTAGAGTTAGCATATTCAAAATGTATTTGCACGCTACGCCAAATTGCCGTTTTAATTAACTCAAATGTATCATGAACGTTATTGTATTCTCCCCATTGAGAAAAATCAATATCTATCCACTGATGCAGGTGCGTTTGAAACAAGGCTTTTAATTTCAATATAGTATCATGATTTGAACCGTTTTTCGTAACTTCTAAATTTTGTAATGCCATTAATATATTTTGCTGTTCTTCCGGGGATAATAGAGCTTTATTTAAGACAAAGTTGTCTACAAGATATACTCCGCCATTTCTTCCTGTAGATGTATATATCGGTATTCCAGCACTGCTTATGACATCGATATCTCTATATATGGTTCTAAGAGAAACCTCGAATTTTTCAGCTAATTCCGAAGCGGTAGCTTTTTCTTTATTCAAAAGATAATACATAATTTTAAATAAACGACTTTCTTTCAAAATGAACACTCCCTATATTTAGATGGAATTATATCACATAATTAATGACACAGGTTCTGTACGAATCTATCTTGATTAAAAATAGACAGGTAAGATAGATTTTTAAACACTGACATAGGTTGTCAGTATTAGTTTGGTACTATATTCAGTGAGGATGAAAGAAAACTCCACTAGAGGAAGTTTCATATTATAATTAAAAAGAAGAAGGTTGGGATTTTGATGGAATTAAAAATGATTGAAAAAATTAGGACAAATAACTTCCGTGATGAGCATGTAATGCAAAAGATTACGGAGATGTGGAAAAAGGCGTCAACTGTATTATCTAACAAGAATGACAATGTATATGGTTTGTATCATGAATATGAATCTGATTATAAAGGAGATTATACATTATGTGTTGCTATTGAAAGTAAAGATGAATCTTCCATAGTTATTCCAAATGATACAAAATATGAAATTTTTAAAGTCGATCCTAACGAAGAACAAGGGGTTTTCAATACATGGAATGAAATATGGACAAAAGAAGAAAGCGGTCAATTAAATAGGGCATATACGTTTGATTTTGAAAAATATTACCCGGATGGAGATGTTGCGATTTTTATTGCTGTTATTTAAAAATAGTATACGATGGTAAAATAAGCAGGTAATCTTTAATAATCATGAAAATTACTAGTATGTTGATTTGAAAAAATATACATAACCGTATTCAAATCGAAAATACAGGAAATTGAATATGTCCATGTTTGAATGGATGTAGAGTAAATATTGATAACCTATAATAATCTGCTATGGTAATACTAAGATATGATTGTTTCCAATTTATTCTTTTAAATATGGAGATGAGTATTGTATTTCGTTATTTATTCCACAAAAGGAGGGAGTATTTTGTGTTCAAAATGGTTTGGTTCGGCAGGTGTATGTATAAATGAAAATGGCGAACTGCTAATGGTACTGCAAGGAAAACCTGAAGAGGAGAAAACTTGGTCTGTGCCATCAGGTGGTCAAGAAAGAAATGAAACTTTTGAAGAATGTTGTATTAGGGAGATCAAAGAGGAAACAGGATATATTGTAGAAGTAGTTGATGAATTAAAAGTAAAAAAGGGGATTTATGAGAAAATAAATATTTCTTATCCCAAACAATCTGATAATTCATGGAAAAGTATCGGGTTTGTCAAATAAAGTGTGTAAGTTCCCATTCACTCAAGGTACTTTAACACTCTATCTTTCAGTTCATCATGAAGTAAAAGTTGGTTCATGACCATTGCCCAGTTTTGGATATGGCCGCCTTCCCACTTGGATTCCAGTTCTCTGATCCGTAAAAATAACACTTTTAACAGAGCGTTCTCGTTAGGGAATGCTCCTTTTTTCGTTACTTTTCTAAAACTGGAATGGACGCTTTCTACAGCGTTTGTGGTGTACATGACTTTCCGGATGGCACTTCCATAATCATAAAGCTGCTCTACATGACTAAAATTCCTTGTCCATACATCAATCGCGCCCTGGTAAGTCGCCCATTGTTGTTTAAAGGATTCAAAGGCATTTAAACAAGCCTTGAGACTTGGTGCTCCATAGACTTTTCTTAAAGCTTTGGTGAAAGCCTTGTAATCTTTGCTTGGCACGTATCTGATCGAGTTACGAATTAAATGAACCATACAACGCTGCACAATGACTTCAGGGAAAATAGCTCGTGCACCTTCTTCTAAGCCACTCACTCCATCTATCGATAGAAAGAAAATATCTTCTACACCTCTCGCTTTGATTTCATCAAAAATCTGCATCCACTTATGCTTGCTTTCTGTCTCGTTTAACCATAATCCAAGTATTTCTTTCTCTCCTTCGATGGTGTAGCCCAGAATGGTATAGACTGCATATTTCCTTGTTTCATATTGGTTGCGGATGGTGGTATACATACAATCAACAAAAACAAAGGCATAACAGTTACTCAAGGGACGATCCTGCCATTCTTCCAAATCAGGAAGAACTTGGTCGGTAATGTCCGATACCATTTCATGAGAGACAGAAAAGCCATAAATATCCTCAATGGTGGAGGAAATATCTCGCTGGGACATGCCTCGTGCGTACATGGAAATCACTTTATTTTCAATGGCTGATACATCTTTTTTTCGTTTCGGTATCAGTTCCGGTTTATAGGAGCCGTCTCGATCTCTTGGTACCTTGATATCTACTTCTCCTGAGCTTGTTTTAATGGTCTTCTTACCATAACCATTTCGTCTATTCTCTGTTGTTTTTTCTGTTTTATCATTGGATTCATAACCTAAATGATGATTCATTTCACCTTTCAACATGGACTCAAACATCGGCCCAAAAATGTCTTTCAATGCGTTTTGCATGTCTTCCACGTTCTCTGGTTGGTAGTTTTCTAGAATTTGTTTGGCTAATTCAGCTGATTTCTCTTCTCGCTTTGACTTAGACAATAGAATAACCTCCCAATCGTTATATATTTATTCTAACAATAAAAAACTAAACTGCGTAGTAAGAGCCGTACGCTCTCTTACTTACACAGTTTAGTTTACACTCCCAAAGTATCCATGAATTATCAGATCTCTCATTCCAGCCATCTTTCTCCATTCAATTTGAGGGTACCCTTTTCGAATTTCTGTTGGAATATTTTTGGTTGCTTCTCCAATAACCAAAATATTCTTAATAACTGCATCAGTAATTAAATCATTATCTAAGAAATCATCATAAGATACATCTTTCGTGAATTTCTCCACTTTAACGGCAGCAGATAAGATATCATCTAAAAAAACTTTAGGCTCCCTCTGCATAAATTGTGCCTCTTAAAATACTGTTTTTTAAAGCAGGTTTAATATCATCTAAAATAACCAAATCTACAGGTTTCTGAAAAAGATCCTCAAGTTGGAATTTCAAATCCATATAATTATCAAAAGATAAATCCATATCATTAAATTCTACGATTACATCAATATCACTGGATTCTTTAAAATCCCCCCGACTATATGAACCGAATAAACCAATCCGCTTAACACAATACTTTTCATTCCATGTACGTACGTTTTTTGATAACGCATCAAGGATTTCTTTTTGAGATAACATATCATCACCGCCATTTCTGAATAATAGCTTCTTATTATTGAATTATACCATTATTATTTATGTTTATTCCCGTAAAAAAGCTTAACATTTATTCCAACCTTACCAATTACCTTTGCTGCTGGTTTTAAATCAGTTCTACGACATCTTCTTGTGACATGTCATTGTCAGTAACTTTTCTCCATCCACACCAAGATAATCATTTGGTTTCCACCAGGCTTGTAATGCATGTATTCTTAAATTGTTTCGATGCGGTCGTTGTTATTGCTTTTATTACTTATTTTAATGAGTGATACCCAAAAGAAAAGATAAATAAAAATGGCTTATTGAAATCTTGTCAAAAAAAGTTATCCACTTATATTGGCTAAAAATAGTTTAAAATGTAGTTTTTTTGTCAAAAAATTAAAAAGCAAAAATCCGAATGTGTATTGCAAACCTTCCTTAGTATAATGCATGTAGAAAAGAGGTGACTACATGTATTATCAATCTATTGGACTGTTTCAAGGTATTGCTTTATATATTGCAACGGTTTTAGGGTCAGGTGTGCTTTTTTTATCAGGTGTTACGGCTTCCATAGCTGGTCCAGCTTCCATAATAGCTTGGCTGATTGTAATTATTATTAGTTTTCCACTTGCTTACTCCTTTGCTTGTTTAGCAAGAGAATACCCGGACGCTGGAGGAACTGCTACGTTTGTACGTAATTCATTTGGGAAACATTTAGGGAATATCGTCGGATGGTTCTATTTTGTTACAGCAGCTGTTGGACAGACGATTGTAGCTTTAACAGGTGCTTATTATTTAGGCAATGCTCTTGATTTTTCTCCAACTCAAATTTCGTTTTTTGCTTTGTTCATTTTAGTTGTTGCCGGGATTACGAATTATTTCGGTATTCAAGTAAGTGGTAAAATAGCATTATTATTAAGTGGATGTTTATTTCTTTTGTTAGTAACGGCGATTGTATTGTCCATCCCTAGTATAAGCTGGAGTCAATTCATTCCGTTCTTCCCAAGTGGAAGTGGTTCCATTGGATCTGCTATAACCGTCATTTTTTGGGCATTTTTTGGTTGGGAAGCCATTTGCAATCTTGCTAATCATTTTAAACAGCCTAAACAACATATCGTAAAAAGTACCATTATTAGTGTCATCATTATAGGTTTGCTTTTTCTTGCACTTAGCTTCATAACGATAGGGACGGGGACGTATGGTAATGAAGAAAGTAATTTATCCCCTATTGCCATGATTATGAATGATACTCTTGGAGTAAATGCTCAATTACTTACGGGTATTCTTGCTTTTATCATTTGTACAGGTACAGCAAACGCATTCGTCGCAAGCCTGACCCAGCTGGGATATTCACTAAGCAGAGATGGGGCATTTCCTGCTTATTTTTCTAAGTTACATCCCAAAATCCATATATCAAGACGTATGGTTTTGTTCGTTGTTCTGTTCGCTGGAGCAGGAGTTTTCATTACAAGTGCGCTTTCTCTTACATTTAACGATATTTTATTTATCCCAACATCTTTAGGAATTCTGGTGTATATTCTTTCGATGGCTGCTGGTGTTAAACTGTTTAAAAAAGGAACATTGCCTTGGTGGTGCTCGTTAGTTGCCATGGTTTTATGTACACTTGTTCTTCCATTTTTTCGCTCATATATTATCGTGCCATTAATCGTTGTTTCTATCTATATAGCTTATATATTTTGTAAGAAAAACAAGTAAAACATGAACAAACAGGAGGTGAACGGAATGGCTGTTTATACAAAGTTTTCTTTTAATGAAATGCTTAAAATTGCTAATAGCTGTGACGATTCCTATGACGGTCTATTTTTCTATGCGGTAAAAACAACAGGAATCTTTTGTCGACCATCTTGTAAATCGAGAACCCCTAATAAAGAAAATATCACTTTTTTTCAAACAATTGAAGAGGCAAAAGAAGCAGGTTTTCGACCTTGCAAAAGATGCCAACCAGATAGGCTTGATTTTAATCCGATCATGGAGATCATTAATGATACGAAAGCGTATATCAAGGGACATTATACGGAAAAGCTTACATTGAAACAAATAGCCCAAAATATCGGCATAAGCCCATATCATTTAGGACGAATTTTTAAAAAGCATACATCAAGAACCCCTCGTTCTTACTTAGAGAATATTCGAGTGGATAAGGCTGTTCAACTTTTGAAAAATACGGATTTAACCATTATGGAAATCTGTTATGAAGTAGGATTTCAAAGTTATTCCAGTTTTTATCATGCATTTCAAAAACAGACACAGAAATCTCCTCAACAATATAGAAACAAGCTTATTTTTGATCTATGATGAAAGTTAAATTAGGAAATTTGGTTAACAAAAATATTTTCTTCTTGGGCTACTATGTGCGGTGAAAAAAGGGAAGGTAATTAATATAAACACTACTTCAGCAACCGTAAATACTATTCTATCTGAAACAAGGAAAACTCTGATAAAATCAGAAGTGGAAGGGCCCTACATTTTAATGATAATTTCTATGTCGGGTGTAGAGGCACCGTGTTCGGCACAGTAGAAATGAGTAACGGTTATTATCTTTTCTTGCATGATAATTTAATATAGGCAAAGAGAGGTGTGATGAATAATGCTGCAACAAATAGAGACAGAACGGTTACTTTTGAGACCGTATCATATATCTGATATATCTACTGTTCAGAAAATAGCTGATGATAAAGCCATTGCAGAGACAACTTTTATTCCCTACCCATATACAACAGAGAAAGTGGGAGATTGGATAAATAGTCATTCTACGCTTTTGAAGAATGGGGATGCTTATCCATTTGCAGTAGTGGTAAAAGATGAAAATCAGTTAATTGGAACAATGACCATCCGAATTGATAAGGTACATAATAAAGGAGAACTGGCTTATTGGATAGGAAAAGACTTTTGGGGAAAAGGATTTGCTACAGAGGCCTCAAAGAGAATACTTGATTTTGGATTTAATGAATTAAATCTCAACCGGATCTGGGCACCTGTTATGAAGAAAAATATAGCATCAGCAAAAGTAATGCGAAAAATCGGTTTAAGCTACGAAGGAACATTGAAAGAAGATGTTTTTAGGATGGGAAACTATGAGGATGTAGAAGTGTACGGTATTTTGAAAAAAACGTATAGATAATTAGTCTGTCTTTTTAATACAAAACGAATGGACGTCATGTTGAAAAGAAGTAATGGGTAAGAAGTATCCAATCATTTTTATGTAAGTTTAATAGTGTTCAAATTTGACAAAATAATTTATTTATGCTATAATTTACAATTAAAATTTTATTGTGTATAATAAGGTTCTCCTGGCCGGGGGAATCTTATTTTTTTATAAGGAGCAGGATGATTGCATGAAGAAAAATGAAGCAAGTTTAACTTCCTTAATCTCAGCTTTTGGACGAGCGTACCACAGTAAATATGATACACCTAAAATTTTTGACGATTATATTGCCAAAGAAATAATTACTCAAAAAGAATTTTCGGATATTCGTGAGAACATGATTAATGGAATTCAATTCTTTAATAGTCAAATTGCAAGTGAGTTTCAAAATGATCCGGAAGAAATTTTAAAATGGATTACACAAGTCCAGCTTTCTCCAACCCCTTTAGCGCGTGCGGCCTATTGTGAAAATGTATTATTTCATGCAATGTCGCAAGGTGTGAAACAGTATGTCATTTTAGGGGCAGGATTAGACACCTTTTGTTTACGACACCCAGAATTAAATGACCGCATAGAAATATATGAAATCGATCACCCTGCAACACAAGATTTTAAAAAGTTAAGATTAGCAGACGCTGATTATCAAATTCCAGACAATCTTCATTTTGTTTCAGCCGACTTCACCAAGAATTTTACTGTTCAAAATCTAGTAGAAAAAGGCTTTGAGACGAACCAAGAAACTTTATTTAGTCTTTTAGGTGTTTCTTATTATTTAACAAAAGAGGAAATAGTCAATTTAATGAATAAATTATTTACCGAAGTCCCATCAGGGAGCTCAATCGTTTTTGATTATGCAGATGAAAATCTTTTTAAAGAAAAAGGAATGTCTCATCGTGTTCAAAATATGGTTCAAATGGCTTCCGCTAGTGGTGAACCGATGAAATCATGTTTTACCTATGATGAAATCGAGGGATTGTTAGAAAGCTTAGGATTACACATTAATGAACATTTATCACCTGTTGCTATTAATGAAAAATTCTTTCGCAATCGTACAGACTATTTGTCTGCATTCGAGACAATTCATTACATTCATGCTGTGAAAAGTTAATCATTATGAAACTAAAAGCAATGCTTTCTTATCAGTAAACTTTGCGTCAAACAGCGTTGGCCTAATCGTCACAACTACATGTACGATTGATAGGGATATACGGTTGAATATAAGGATCCATTTGACAAAGAGATCCATTTATTTTCGTTGATAGGGAATATGTAAATGATGAAATGAATTGTATCATCAAATTGTATATTTTCACGTTTTTTGGAAATTGGATGAATTTATTGATAAAACGAAACTTCATTCAGTGGGAGTTTACGCCCTTCTCCCACTGAATTAGCCTTAGTGATTCAGGGAGTTAGCGCCCGTTATCTCCCGCCTAAATAAATTTATTTTCGCTCTTTATTTTGTGGCGGGAGTTTTACGGGCGGTTCTCCGTGATAAAATGAAACTGCACTGGTAACACCTCGCTATTTTGACTTGTTGGTACTTTCACTATAGAAGGGTTACGGGTGCTTTTTCATGTATTTAGAACTATTACCATATTTAACCTAATGTGATACTCGTAGAATTTGATGAAAAGTCAAAATGAATATTTGTGTGATTTTATTATTCCTTCTGAGAGCTTGTGTGAGATCTACTAAATATGCAGCTGAAATTTTTAAGCTGAAAGGGGAGAGAAGATGAGTAAACGACAGACAACCGCTTTGGTAAATATTTTAATAACTGGGGTAGTTGCTTTTGTAATTTCTTTGTTTTTTGCTTAAGGAACAATTGCTGAAAACTATACAGACAAAACTTTTGTAGCACCTGAGTTTTTTACCATCCTTGTTATTTGGGGGATTGGGGCGATATTAGCAGTGATTCAGTTTTTTAAAGATTTCAAACCTATTTTTATTATATCGCTTTTAATAACATGGGCTTCTATTCCTGTTGGTGCCAAAATTGCTTTTTCATTAGCTGCTAGTTAATAAGTTAAAAGCACATTAAACGAAATTTCATTCAAAATGATAAATATATGTTAAAGTAAATTTACAATATTTTCATTTAACATTTGAGGCAATTAGTAGAAGAGGAGAGATATATCTATCTATGAAAGAAAAGACAAAAAATATAATTGGAATGACACTCTTTGTTATATTTATAGTAGGAATTTTAATGGCAATTTACTTTTTTGGCATAACAGGAATTTTTGTACTGCTTGGTGTTCAATATGAATCCATTTGGTCATTAATCATTTTTGTCATAAGTGCTTTTATTCTGGGATTGATAATTGATTTATTTATGGGCGCCTTGGCTAAATTAACCGTTGAAAAATTATCGGGGAAAATAACCACGCTTGTCATCGAATTTCTATTTGGATTTGCAACAAATTGGATTGTTATTATGACTGTAGATGCGTTTATGAACAGTATTATTCTTTCTTTGGAAACAAAGTTAATCCTTTCACTTATATTAACTTTCGCTGAATTATTGTTTCAAGATAAAAAAAAAGATTAAGAAAGTTGTCTTAAATTGCATGATGATATACAAAAGTAATTATAAACCATGAAAACCATGACGATGTTAACGTATCTTTAATTCGAACAAGAAGAAATAAGAGGATATTATTACGATGGATTATTAGATCAAAGAGAGTAGTTTTCAGAAGGTGATGAAAAGGTTATAAATTTGATATCAGGAGCTGAATTATATTGTTTGAATCAAAACGATGTACCATTAACACCTTCCAAAAATCTGATTATGTGGATGTGAAAAAATTATATGTAGATCGTGAAGTAAGAAAATTTCTTGGTGGTGTACGTCAAGAGGATTCAATTGAAGCAGCATTGGATGAAATGCTTAAAATAAATGATAATTCTTTTTATTGGGTTGTAAGAGAAAAACACATGGATACCTTTATTGGATTAGTTTCGCTTGATCCTCACCATGATGGCACTTACCTTGAAGTTTCCTATCAATTTTTACCAAATTGGTGGGGAAAGGGTTATGCAACAGAGGTAGTTCAGTTGGTAATTGATTATGGCTTAAATGAATTAAACCTCCCTAAAATAGTTGCTGAAACGCAAACTGTAAATACATCCTCTTGTAAGCTTTTGGAGAGGTTAGGCATGGAATTAGAAAAAACAATTAGCAGATTCGGAGCTGAACAAGCAATCTATTCAATTACATCTTCTAATTAAATTCAATGAATTTTTCTGCAATAGGTATCATTGCAGTGGAAAGTACTTAAGTTAAAAGGCTAAATAATACTGTGTGGAATGATAATAAGACGCTGAAAAGACATAGAAATTATAGTAATTTATAAAGTGATCATGATTTTAAATAATAAACGAGGTGAAGCAGATGATTCCTTTTGAAATACCAAATCCTTTCAATATGAAACGGGCATTATTTATTCAACCCCACCATGATGATAATGAATTTGGAGCAGGGGCGACAATTGCAAAACTTGCTTCTGAAGGGGTGGATGTACATTATCTAACCGTTACGGACGGTGGCTCTGGAAGTAATGATAAGACTCTATCAACGAAAGAATTAATAGAAATTAGAAAAAAGGAACAGGAAAAAGCCAGTTCCATTCTAGGTGTGAATCAATTACACTGGCTGGATTTTCCTGACGGACATTTATATGATAGTGAAGAACTGAGGCGAGAGTTAGTAAGAGTAATCCGTACAGTATGCCCTGATATTATTTTTACCGTAGATCCCTGGCTCGATTATGAAACGCATATCGATCATATCGTTACTGGTAAAGTTGCATCTTTTGCAGCAAGGATGAGTGGAAATGCAAGGTTTTATCCAGAGCAATTGCAAGCGGATCTTAAAGAACATAAAGTTCAGGTGATGGGATATTATACGACTAAGAATCCTAACACATTTATCAATGTGGATAGCTTTTGGGAGAAAAAATTAAAAGCTCTCCAAGCGCATAAAAGTCAATTTTCCGGGGACTATTTAACGTTTATAACAAATTATCTTTCATATAAAGCAACGGAACATGCAAAGCAAGTAGAGGATGATTGCAACTATGCGGAAGGTTTTAAAATCTTACCTCTCATGTTTTTACACAGCAATGTAGATGCAATAGATATGTAAGAGTTTTACTATTGGTGTCTTCTTTTATTAGTCAAAAATAATAATTAAATAAAAAGTTTTAAATGCATAGTACCTTTAAAATAATGATTGACAAAAATAATTCACTAGGATAATATTCTCTTTAATAAATTTTAACTGATTCACTAAATATATCCAAAAGGCAAGGAAGAGAAGAGTAAATGTATGCAAGCATAACAGAGAACTCCAGCAGCTGGAAATGGAGGATGTAAGCATACATTGAATCAAGTCTCGGAGTCGCACATGGGAAGTTTCTTTCAATGACGGATGGTGTGCCGGGTTCTCCCGTTATAGAGATAGAGTATACATATCATTTGAGATGATATCGTACTTGAAAAGGTTTCTATGGTGACATAGAAACAAAGTGGGGTGGCACCACGAACTTCTAAATTCAAGGAGTCTCGTCCTCAAAGTAAATAACTTTGGGGGTGAGATTCTTTTTTTATTAAGAAATAATAAAAAATCTTGAATTTAGGAGGGCTTAAAATGAAGTTTATGAAATGGAAGGATCCATTACTACTTTTATCAGGGATTGGGATTTCCAATTTAGGGGCTTGGGTTTATTTAATTGCGCTCAACTTAATTGTATTGGATATGACGGCTTCCCCATTAGCAGTATCCGTACTTTATATATTGATACCTGTAGCGACATTATGCACCAATTTTTGGTCTGGCAGTTTTATTGATCGGCTAAATAAAAGAAATTTAATGATTGTATTGGATGTCATTAGAGCGGTACTTATATTTGCGTTGCCATTTATGGATTCCATCGTTCTGATTTATGTATTTGTTTTTATGATTAATATAGCAAGTTCTATTTTTGAGCCGACTTCAATGGTTTATATGACGAAATTAGTTCCTAAAGGAGATCGGCAAAGATTTAATGCACTTCGAAATTTTATTAATTCATGCGGATTTATATTAGGACCTTCTATTGCAGGTGTCCTGTTTCTATTCGGTTCTCCCTATTTAGCCATTCAATTAAATGCGGTTGCTTTATTTATATCAGCTGTTATTATTCTATTTCTTCCTAACTTGGAATTACGGAATGAAAAAGTAATTTCGGAAAAAGTCAGTATGGCAATCATTTTTAATGATTGGAAAAGAGTTGTCAGCTTTAGTAAACTCCATACGCATATCGCCTTGGTTTATGTACTATTTAGTGGAGTAATTGTATTTATGAGTGCGCTGGATTCTTTAGAAGCTGCATTTGCTACCGAAGTTCTTTCGTTATCTGAAAGTACTTATGGCTTTTTAGTAAGTATAGCAGGAATGGGAATTATCGCTGGTTCATTGATAAACGCTTTATTTACGAAGTATTTAAAACTATATATTCTCATTGGATTTGGATCTATTTCTACTTCTGTTGGCTATTTGATATTCTCCTTTTCGAGCAACTTTATATTGGCGGCTATTGGGTTTTTTCTATTAACATTCGCCTTGTCATTCGCAAATACAGGATTTTTAACCTTTTATCAAAACAACGTACCCGTAGAGATGATGGGGAGATTTTCAAGTGTTTTTGGTCTGATAGAGGCTATGTTCATTATTCTATTTACAGCTGCGATTGGAATGTTTGCAGAATTATTTGAGATTCGGGCAACGTATATTGCGGGTTCCATTGCGTTTTTAATCCTGGGAGTAGTCATTAATGTGGTTGTATTGAATAATTCGAAAAGGAATTACTATCATCAAGAAGAAGCGTATTCTAACTTGAGCTTATGAGGTGTAGTTTATCTAAATAAATCTTATTATTTTCTGCTTTCAAGGGTATAGTAAGAAAATTTGCTTATAGATAAGAGAAGTATTTTGGAGTTAACAAACAATAGGCCTGCTGTTAAAAAACAGTAAGTCTTTTTTTTTGCAAAGAAATCCAAAAGAAAAGTAATTGACCCTGACACGGTGTTAGGGCTTATGATGATATTACTTAAGAGAAAGGGGGCAAAACAATGAAAATCGGTGAATTGTCAAAGGAAACAGGAGTAAGTATTCGGTCATTACGATATTACGAAAAGAAGAATCTAATACATCCTCCCCGGAAGGAAAATGGATATCGGGAGTATGAGGAATCAGATATTGAAACGGTAAAAGCTGTTCAATTATTTTTAAAGCTGGGAATGAATACAGAGGAGATCTATCATGTTTTATCATGTGGTGATTTTCAGCTTGCTGGAAATAAGGAGTGTGCTCAAGACGCCATAGATCTCTATTCGGATAGGTTAACAAGTGTTCGTGAACAGATTAACCATTTGCAGGAAATTGAACTGCATTTAGAAAAACTGATGAAGTATTGGGAAATGAAAAAAGAAGAAGGTGGGGATTAAGTGAATTATCGGCTTCTTATACTTGTACTGGGAACATTTATTATCGGGACAGACGACTTTGTGATTGCTGGTTTGTTGCCACATATCTCTAGTGATATGAATGTTACGATTGCTGCAGCAGGTCAGCTGGTTACAGCCTTTGCAATTGCCTATGCCATAGGGGCACCACTTTTTGGAACCTTAACAATGAATTTACCTCTAAAAGGATTATTGGTTGTATCTATGCTGGTATTTGCGATTGCGAATGCACTCTCTGCCATAGTAGCTTCTTTTGAAATGCTCTTTCTCACCAGAATATTGGCTGCTTTGGCAGCGGCGATATTTACTCCTTTAGCAATGACTGCTTCTGCCAGTTTGGTGTCTGAAAAAATGAGAGGGAAGGCATTATCGTTTATATTAGCTGGTATAACGATCGGTTTAGTTTTAGGAGCACCTATCGGAACATGGATTGGTAATGCAGCCACATGGCGCTATTCATTTATTTTTGTATCTGTTATTTCGTTTATTACGGTTATCGGAGTTTTTCTATTTTTACCTAAAATGAAAAGAGAAGCAGAGATGACGATTCGAGAAAGATTAAAAGGATTTAATAAGGTTATTTTGTTAACTTTACTTGTAAATATAATTGGTACTACGGGCGGTTTTATGACCTATACCTATATTGCTCCGATCATTACGGGAATTACCAATATGGAGAATATCAGTATTTTTCTAATGTTATTTGGGATTGGAGCACTCTTTGGAAACCTGATAGGCGGATATTTTACAGATCGAATTGGCGCTCCCAAAACACTCATGCTGTCTCTTGGAGGATTTGCTGTATTATTGTCCTCTTTCTCACTCTTATCGTTATTAAATCCATCAACATTTGCGATTATAATGGTGTCTATTGTAGCTGTTCTATGGGGCGTTCCTGGATTTGGGATGAATCCTGCTCTTAACACCTTTCTTATATCATTGAATCCAAAATCAGCGCAAATGGTTTTATCGTTTAGTGCATCGGCGCTTTATATGGGAATTGGATTAGGAGCTTTTGTTGGCGGAGGTGTTATTAGTATGAGTTCGGTAAATTATGTGGGCGCTGGAAGTGGGCTATTGGTGCTTATTGCTTTGTTGCTGTTTGTTATGATTCATAAATCTACGGGTAAGAAAGAGAGGAATACGTATTGAATTAGAGAAATAATTCGTTTTTCAGAATTTTTCAAAGCAGATTCTATTATTCTTTTATAGACTTTTTATTTACTGTAAAAAATAAGGTGGAATTACAAAATACGTATAGTAGATATTACTAATTTCTGAGGAAAACTATTCATAATTAAATAAGAAGCAATTAATATAAAAGCAAAGAATTGTTTCTCCTCCAAAGTGAAATTACTATAGTAAATAGTTAGAAAATTAAATTCAATAATTTTCTAACTATTATTGTTATCTGAAAACAATATGATAAACTTGATTTATATTCAAAATTTGAAAATGACCTTGATATTGGTTTGAACAAATGTACTCCAATGAATCAACTAAAAAGATGTAATATTTACCCCTTGACTATAATAGCTATACTGATAAAAAAATGGTTAAAACGATTAAGCTTATGAAACAACATACTACAATTTACAAAGAGATGAGGCAAAAAAATGTTCCCAATACTAGAAACAGACAGATTAATTCTAAGAGAAATATCGAAGGATGATGCAGAGGGCATATTCACTTGTTTTTCTAATGAAAATGTAACGAGATATTATGGGCAAGATACTTTAAAAAGTATAGAACAAGCTGAAAAATTTGTGGATTTCTTTGCAAATAGTTATAAGGAGGAAAAAGGAATACGGTGGGGAATTGAAAGAAAAGGAACGCACGGAATCATTGGAACTATTGGTTTTAATGCTTGGTTACCGAAACATAAACGCGCAGAAATAGGATATGAAATCCATCCAGAATATTGGAGAATGGGTTATACTTCTGAGGCAGTATGGAAGGTCACACAATATGGTTTTGATGAATTAGACCTTACTCGAATAGGAGCGGTCGTATTTAAAGATAATGAGGCTTCCACTAAATTGCTTGCCAAAGCGGGATTTCAAAAAGAAGGTATTTTAAGAGATTATATGTACCAAAACGGAAAAGCATATGATACATATGTTTATTCGTTACTTCCAACTAATTGATAAGGAGTCCTTAACTTTGAATAGATAAGTTTTAGACAAGCCATAGGTTATGCAAATAACGTAGAAATCAATCTTTTTTTTTTAGAGAGACAGCTGCGGTTTAATCTACTCCTTTTATAGCAGTCAGAGAAAATATAAAATTCTCTTAATACTATAAGGGGAGTAATTATTTTGTTTTAGTTATTTGAAGCAAAACCTGTTTCTTCTTTTTTACCATGAAAGAATCCTGATCCTTATTTAA
Source organism: Oceanobacillus jeddahensis (assembly GCF_000750635.1). Taxonomy (GTDB): domain Bacteria; phylum Bacillota; class Bacilli; order Bacillales; family Amphibacillaceae; genus Oceanobacillus; species Oceanobacillus jeddahense. The sequence continues at coordinate 270,365 of NZ_CCDM010000004.1, read as the reverse complement.
CATAAGTACTCGTTTGAAAAAGTGACTAACCAATACTTTTAAAAATCAAAAAGTAAGTTTATTTTCTGTTCCTGAAAGCAATCTCTGTATATTTCCCCTATGTTTAAAAATAACAATAAAAGCGATCAGGGATATAAACATATTGAAATATAAGGTATGTCCAAAAACAGGGATAAATGAAATAATCGCAATAAGCATGGTTGCAGAGATGGTGCCTAATGAAACGTAACGTGTTAAAGCGATTATGAAGATAAAAAATAAAATACATAAAAGAGCGATCACCCAGTTAATCATAAACAGTACGGCCACTGCTGTCAGCGCTCCTTTTCCACCTTTAAACTTAAAATATACAGGCCAGTTATGTCCGATTACCGCCCCTGCTCCTGCCACTAAAAGGCTTACAGAGTCCATCATCTCCCCTGAATAAAAGTAGACGCCGAGCAGCAAGCCTATAATACAGGCAAGTATTCCTTTTAAGATATCTCCAATAAGAACAAACATTGCAGCAGATTTTCCAAGTACTCTTAGCGTATTTGTAAGCCCGGCACTTTTACTTCCATGACTTCGAATATCCTTGCCGTATATTTTCCCTACAATTACTGCTGTATTCAGACTACCTAAAAAGTAACCAGCAGCTAAGGCTACAAAAAGTTTTAAAATATCCATCATCTTTTCCCCCTGTAATTCCATCATCTGGCTCATTTGTTGGATGGTATCTGAAATTCTCATTCTATTTAAAATATATGACTTACAGTAACATCCAAGAATAAATTATTCATTATTTTGATTATTTTAATTTTACTTGACAATTTTGATAAACTTATTATACCATTTTAACGACCGTTAGGTAAATTTTTATTTTGATGAATTTATTTTTGTGCTTGCTTTCCATAAACAAAATAATCTCATACGGAGGAGATAAAAATTAATAAGAAGGAATTTACAGCCAAACAGTTAATGGATGCAGCGTTCTCTCTTTTTGCTGAATATGGTATTGAGAATACGAGTTTAAGCATGATATCTAATGAAGTAGGGATCACTAAACCTTCCATTTATTATCATTTTGCATCTAAAGAAGAATTGGTTGAACAAACATTTAAATCCACGTTTAAAGGAGAACCATTTGAAAATTACTTTCGAATGGATCAATTTAACAAAGAAAATTTTGGAGAAAAATTGTATCGATGTGGGCTAAATATGTTGCCGCAAGAAGATAAAGAACATTTTACTGTCTTGAAGGTTCTAAATGAATTTATGCTGATAGCAGAACGAAATGAAAAATATAAAGAGGAAATCGTACATATCCAGCAAGAATTTTTAGTTGGTTTTCAAAGCATTTTAAAAAAAGGATCAGAGTTAGGAGTGGTATTGCCTGAAAAAATTGATACACATGCACAGATTCTTGCTTTGGTCATTGATAATATTTCGAGAAGTATGATGATGAATTTTCAAATAGATTATCAGGAAGTATGGAAGGAAACAGTTAATAGTGTACTGAAGGAAGATGCAAGAATAAATTAAACAAAAAGGATGGGATGAAACAAATGAGATATTTTATTGTTACGGGCACATCTAAGGGGATTGGGGCGTCTTTAGCTAAACAATTATTAGATATTGAGAATAGTCATGTTATTTGTATTTCAAGACAGCCTAATCAAGAACTCATCGATACCTCTGAAAATAAAAGCAGTAGATTAAGTTATTATTCGTTTGATCTCAGCCGAACGAATGAAATGGATCAATTATTTGAACAAATATTTGAAACAATTGATTCTGTTCCAAATATAGAATCCATATCCTTAATAAATAATGCAGGAGTTTTAAATCCAATTGGACCGATTGAAGCGAATGAAACGGAAGACATAATAAATAACGTAGCTATCAATTTACTAGCTCCTATGGCGTGCGTTTCAAATTTTATTAAGCATACAAACACATATAATATTGATAAACGTGTGATGAATATATCCTCTGGCTCAGCAAAATATTTATTGCCATCGCAAAGTTGTTACAGCACTTCTAAAGCTGGATTAGATTCATTTTCTAAAAGTGTAAGCCTGGAACAGTTACATAAATCATACCCTGTTAAAGTTGTATCCGTTTACCCTGGTGTGATTGATACGCAAATGCAATCTGAAATCCGTTCTACAAGAAAAGAAGACTTTCCATATGTAGATCAGTTCAGACAATTAGCGGAACAAGGGAAATTACAAACTGCTGAATATACGGCAGAAAAATTAATTCAATTATTATGCAGTGATGATTTTGGAAGGACAACGGTTGTTGAAGATTTGTTTTCTATTTCATAGTCTTTTTGTTGGTTTGAAATAGAAAAAATTATCAAAGCTGGGAAGATAAAATTAAAAGTCAAACATGCCTGCCAAGACACACAAATGTGTGGCCTCAGGTGAGCTGAAAAGGTCTTCTCAGCAGGCAGGGCGAAAAGATTTCCATCATGAAAAAAGGGTGTCATAGTATAAACGAAACTTCATTATAAACCGCTAATTTGCAAATACGATAATTCAAATGCCTATTTTGATGAATCAAATGAAGTGGATTTTCCATGGTTTAATATAGTTACCGTTTTATATTTCATTTCGTTATATTATTTGCGAAAGCGATAACAGATATCCTCTCCATCACCTTATTAAATAAGCGAATCAGATAGTGTTAAGGTTAAAAGGAAGGGAATCGAATTCCATACATATAGTATTGTTTTTAGAAACGGTTTTCGAATAGATTATGTAGACAATCATTATGTGCATCTTATTTTAGATTAGAAACGGGGAATAAACGATATGTGGAAGCAAGGATTCATAGAAACAGAACGAGGTATTTTCGAGTATTTTACAGCTGGTCAAGGATCCCCTTTAGCTATTGCGCACTTATATATGGCGTTTGACGAACGTGGAAGCTTATCGGCAAACCCTTTTACCGGGCATTATAAGGTTTACTTAATTAATACACGGGGAGCAGGCCATTCTGTACAGGCTGAAAACGAAAATCAACTTAGCATGAAAGAGGTTATAAAAGATTTAGAAGCAATCCGAAGCGCATTACGTATTGATAAATGGGCGTTTGCCGGACATTCAACAGGTGGAATGCTGGCATTACAATATGCAATAGAGGCACCGGATGCTTTAACAAAAATAATTGCAGGATGTACAGCAGCAAGTAAAGAATATGCTGCACATAAAAACAGCATCTACTGTTCAGAAAATAAGCATTTTTCACGAATAGTTGAAATCATGGAGTTATTGAACAATCCTGATACAAAGCTGGAAGAACGTCAAAAATTAGGGCATGAATGGGCTTTAATGTCTTATTATTCGGAAGATAAATTAATGGAAGCAAAAAAACGTCCAAATAGCGGTCGAACGGTTGGAGAAAACCTGGATCATTTTAGAAAAGTAGAAGTGAAAAACTATGATCTTCGGAATCAATTAAACAATATAAATATACCTGCTTATATATATGCCGGTAGATATGATGCGCAATGTCCTGTGGAATTTGGTGTAGAAATCGCAGAACTTATTTCTCATTCCCAATTAATTGTTTTTGAGGAATCAAATCACAATCCGTTTATTGAGGAGGAAGAGAAGTTTAAAGCGTTTGTAAGGATGACTGTATAAAGATATAGCAGAATTCCATGGAAGATGAAAGAAAAAGAGATATTTAAATGAGCAGAGTATGGAGGAGATACATGATGAATCAAGCAGCAGAAGCATACTGGAATGCGTATTGGAAAAACCAACCAAAGCCTGAATCAGTTAGTGCATGGCAATTCGGGGATGACCCTGATACGCTCGCCAAGCTAGTGGTAGATGGTATTAAAACAGCAACCTGTTCAGGGCATATATTCTACGAGCTCGAGAATGAACCGCTCCCAACAACGGAAGATTATAATATCATATTAAATAATGATGATAAGCCGCAGCAATCACGAAGACAGTAGAGGTTACGATCATTCCAATGAATGAGGTCAGTGAAGAATTTGCTATTGCAGAAGGGGAAGGGGACAGAACTTACCAATATTGGTGGGAAGTCCATGAGGAATTCTTTAAAAATGAATTGCATGCAATCGGACGGGAATTTACGGAAGATATGCTTCTTGTTTGTGAGCGTTTTGAAGTGATTCATGTAAAAGGGGAATAAAGGTTTGCTTCGTCAAAAGATCTATCAAATCATTGTTGGATAATCCTAAGAAGATGCGACAGATGATTGGTAAATAATATGAATATCAGAAGTTGCAGGGTGATCTTTCGAGAAGCTCTTTCATAAAGTTTGTTTTATCTTCATTAAAGAAAAAACAGGAGGAAATGCTTATGTTAAACGATCCATGGTTTACTGTCCGAAAAATAGATGAAAAAACATATGCCATTAGTGAGCTTGGTCATTGGGAAAAAGTGCATTCTTTTTTGCTTATTGGAGATACAAAAGCAGCATTAATTGATACAGGCTTAGGTATTGATAATATGAAGCGAATCACAGATCAGCTTACGCATCTGCCGATTGACGTTATCACGACGCATGTACATTCCGACCATATTGGAAGTCATGGAGAATATGATCGGTTATTTGTACATGAAGCGGAAAGGGATTGGCTGGTTCATGGAATAGTAGGATTGCCGCTGGAACAAATTAGAGAAAATACGGCGAGAGATATTACGATTCCTGTGCCGGAAAGCTTTGATCCGAATACATATAAACCTTTTCAAGGCGAGCCGACGGGGGTATTAAAAGATGGTGATTGCGTGGAGCTGGGAAATAGAACGTTAATAATCTACCATACTCCCGGCCATTCTCCGGGTCATATTGTAATTTTTGATAAGGATACCGGCTATTTATTCACTGGTGATTTATTATATGATGAAACACCAGTCTATGCTTTTTACCAAACGACAAATCCTGTAGACTTAGTAAATTCGTTAGAGAAGCTCACTAAAATAGGCCATATCTCCATGATCTATGGATCTCATAATACATTGGGGCTTGCTCCCGAAATTTTAGATGAAGTGAAAAATGCAGTGGAATATTTACGGAAGCATGATTTCGTGCGATTTGGTACAGGGATTCATTCTTTTCATGGGTTTAGCGTGCAGTTTTAATTCTAAGCATGATAGAGCGGGCTTTTTCTGTGAAATTTTCTATTGTTGGATCTGGAAAGGCTATGAAATCTCCTATTGACGGTTTAGGCTGAGGGATGCCCAAAAAGATTTCATTGCGTATTTTTTGAAAAATCACGGATCAAAGCAGATGAAGGAAGGGTAATTATTAGTGATAGATGAGAATATTATGAACGCCGTTGAAAAATTAAAAGTAGAAAATATAAAGAAGGAACATATTTCAAAGATTGGCGAGGGTGCTTGGCATACCGTATATAGAATAGAAAGGAAAGGGAAAGAGGATTTAGCATTAAGAGTTAAGAAAAAATATACTTATGGGGTTTTACAAGAATATAATGAGGGTGAATTGATTTCGGAATATGAATCAACAAAGATGTATTATCACTATGCTAATACTTGTTCCCATAATCTGTGCCCCTCTTATTTTGATTACTATCTGAATCCATCATTGGTATTTACCATCGAAAGTTTTATGGGGAAGGGGACACTTCAAAAATTAGAGCAGACAGAGGCATTTTTAATTGGAGAAAAGGCAGGTTATTTCTTTCAGGAGATGCATAGTAAAGTACCTCATCTCAAGGGATTTGGTGATTTGACATGGAGCGGGGAAAACCTTGAAGGAAGTATTCAGCAGGAACCTGAACACATTTGGCAAGATGATAATGACTTTTATATAAATATATTAAATAAATTGCTTTCGGCTGATTTACAATTTGATATAGAAATAGTTGCAGCGAAGATTGTTAGTATAATTGAAGCACGTCGTAAAAATCCACAAAAAATATCAATCGTAAATCAAGATATAACACCAGAAAATATAATAACTAATATAGAACACCTTGCTATAATTGATCCATTACTAAGGTTAGACTTTGATGTTAAATATGCTGGTTATTTTGTTTTTTGCTATAAATTCCTTCTTCCAGCTTATTCTGATGCGCCAAGATATCGTAATAATTCCTATTGTCAATACGCGAATACATTAAGTGAAATGGCTGACGGCTTTATAAGCGGTTATACCAGGAATGACGTAAATCTCATTGAACGGATAATGAATGAGTATATTTTGTGGGTTTTATTAGAGGTTTATGAACATTTTGAAGTCCTGAATGAAGAAAATGTAAGCTATAAGACTTTACAACAAATGGGAAGTAAAGAAGTCATCAAGAACAGGCTTTTCTTATGTTTAAAACAATTAGAATATTTATGTTTAGATAGATAGCAGGACGGCCTTGCTTTCAAAAAAGTACATAAAAAGATAAGAAATATAATAAATGACATCGGTGTATGAAGCGAATATTATGTTCATACCTTTTTTACTTCGTGTTGTAAAATATAAGGTAACGATAGTTGAATTCTTTGTACAGAAGAGTGTAATGAAGGGGGAGAAATGTATTGGAAAATAAATATGTGAAAGTGGAAGTTTTATTGCCGGAAGTATATATCGAAAAGGTAAGAAATGCATTAAATGATATCGGAGCTTTAAGAGTCGGTAATTATGATCATGTCATTTCTTACTCGGCTGTAAAAGGATATTGGAGACCGTTGGAAGGAGCCACACCGTTTAATGGTCCTGTTGGAGAGATATCTTTTGGCACAGAGTGTAAAATGGAATTTAATTGCTTATATCAAAATATAAAAGATGTAGAAAACACAATTAGAAGTGTTCATCCTTATGAAGAACCGGTTATTAACGTAGTATCGCTATTAAACTAAGATTTTTCATTAACTTCTAAGCAACACAAAATGATAGGAGATGGATGTTATTGATTAGATTAGAACATTTTGGCAGACAAGATTTTGATTTGCTTATAAGTTGGATCGATTCACCGGCGTTACTTATGCAATGGGCAGGACCGCATTTTAAATATCCCTTGGATGTCGAACAATTAAACCATTATATGGAAGGTGCTAATGAAGAAAACGCAAAAGTACATATTTTTAAAGTTTTTTTAGATAAAACCAATGAAACAATTGGACATATTTCTCTAAACCATATTGATTTAAAGAACCGTACTGCAAGAATAGGAAAAGTATTATTAGGTAACAATGCCATACGTGGTAAAGGGATCGGGCAGAAAATGGTTACTGAAGTACTCAAAATTGCTTTTGATCACCTGTCTTTACATAGAGTCGGGTTAGGTGTATTTGATTTTAATGAATCAGCTATAAAGAGCTATGAAAAAGTTGGCTTTGTGAAAGAAGGGTTGCTCCGAGACGTTAGGAAAGTAGGAGATGAATATTGGAGCTTATGGGAGATGAGTATGTTAGAGGATGAATGGAGAGGAATGTAATAAAATAGAGAATTTCATTATAAGAGACGGATTTATAATATGGCATGCGGTATGCAATGGAAGTTTTCCTGACTTACTTCAATAAACACAGAAAAATTATTAAGAAAGTGAATTACATAGGCTATCGAATTTGTAATTTGTTAAACTTCATAATAATGGAAGTAAAAGGAGCGGTAAAAAATGAATGTAACAGAGTTTCAAGAATGGGTAAATAATTATTATGAAAATAGAGGCTGGTCTGAATTAGATATTTTCATTCGCATCGGCTTTTTAGCGGAGGAAACTGGAGAAGTGGCTAAAGCTATAAGAGCTCTTGAAATTGGCAGAGATCGACCGGACGAAGATATAGAATCATTTTTGGACAATAAAAATGCTTTAGCAGAAGAATTAGGAGATGTGTTGGGGAATGTCATTGTCATTGCCAATAAATATAATATTTCTTTAGAAGAAGTATTTCATTCTCATAAAGAGAAGCTGTTAAAGCGTTATTCTTATGAATAAGTATATAGTGTGGGAAACAACATGAAAAGTTATTTAAAAATAATAAGAAGCAGGTGACACCATGAAATTTAATGATTTTTCAGCAATGCAAGTAAGAATAGCCAGGCCGACAGATAAGTTTGAAGAAATAATCAGCTTCTATGAAACAGGGGTTGGCTTAACCAAAATAGAAGTGTTCGAAGGGAAGAGAGGATTTAAAGGCGTTATCTTCGGGTTGCCTCATACAGACTACCACTTAGAATTTACCTCACATCAAGATGGTAGTCCTTGTCCAGCTCCTACGAAAGATAATCTGCTGGTTTTTTATATAGAAAATAAAGATGAAATAATGCATGTTGTTCATAGGCTGGCAAAGATGGGGCATAAAGAAGTAGAACCGGAAAATGAATATTGGAAAGAAAAAGGCGTCACGGTAGAAGACCCAGATGGCTGGAGAGTGGTTTTTATGAACAGGTCTTATATGTAAGTAGAGTAGGATGGTGGTTAATGATGATAATTGAATTAAAAATGTCCGAATTTCATAGGTGTAAAGATTTATTATTGAAGCAAAGTCAACCAGAAGCTAAAGCCGTGGTAGAAGGAATAAATCCAGGCCGTATTTTTGTTGATAATATAAATACACCAGCATCTGGAGTGATCTGGTTAGGGAATAATGATGGTTTTTTCTTTATTGGAAACGAAAGAAATGAAAGATTCAATAATGAATTAAATCATTTTGTTGACACAGTGATTACACCAGAGGCAAAGAAAGTAGGGTTAACCTGGTTTGAGGGAATTGGAGATCATCATAAATGGGATGACACGATAAAAAGGGTGTTTGCAAATCGTCATTTAGGAAGCTGGAAACAAAGGGTTTACACATTAGAAAAAAATGATTACACAAGTAACTTTAATCTTATGATTGAAGAAGGATATGATATTGTCAGAATGAGTGAAGCGCTTTTTGAAAATAAGGATAAATCCATAAAAAATATTGATTTCTTACACTCCCAAATTGCAGAGACTTGGTCTTCACCGGACTCCTTCCTCCATAAAGGTGTAGGTTATTGTGTCATTTATAAAAATGAAATTGTAAGTATATGTTTTTCAAATTTTGTTGTTGATAATGTACACAGTATTGCTATTGAAACATTGGAAGAGCATCAGGGTAAAAAATTAGCACAAAAGATTGCCTCAGCTTATGTAGAAGATTGCATGAAAAATAACTTCATTCCGTATTGGGATTGTATGGAATCTAACAAGCCTTCCATTGCTGTTGCAGAAAGAATTGGATTTAGAATGAAGTTTCATTATGTAGGGTATGACTTTAAGTTGGGGTGATTGTGACTTCAATGTTTGTTATTTTTTGAAAATTATTACAATAACTTAGGTGTTTATGCTAAAATATACTAAAAAAGAGGAATTTATCATGATTAAACAAAGCGAAAAAAATTCTGTTAATGGAGAGTGAAAAGAATTTAAAGCTTTGTTTGAAATCAATGAATCTATATCTCCTAGAAAAAGAAATATTACAGTTCAAATAGAAGAGAGAGATAAAAATTTAAAGCGTACAGAGAAAAGGAACTAATCGCAGTTTATTTGACTAGAGATATACAGGGTGAAATAAATATGGATAAAAATGAATCGATCGATTTGAGGTATTTTAATTTAGATGGTTTGCCAGATGATTTAACACCTGAAGCAAAAAATTATATGGAACCTTATCTCCAGCGATTAAATAAGTGACTTGAGAAAACATGTTTGAAGGACACCTAAGGAATTAATCAATTTCTTATTTATTATCTGATATGAATTTGCTGTCTGTGGGGCTTGATCATTTGTTTAACTAATCTTTTAGAAGAATTCTGCTTGCTATTTTAACAGTTTTTCCTTTTTCAGCAGCAATGATTTCATCAGAATATAAGGTATTACATGATTACAATGTCTGAGACATGCTTTTATAAAAGATTTCCTGAAAAGGTGATAGATATATGTCTTGTCTTATATCTGTCACCTTTGTTTTTATTTGAAATCCAATCGTTTTAATTTTCGGATGGAAGCACGAAAATCTACACTTCTAAATGCAAGTATAAAAATGAATGCAAATAGGATATAGGTCACACCTACGAGAAAAGAACTTTGCAAGGGGGAAAGCCATTCTGTTAAAAAACCCGCTCCAATCATTGCAATGCCCATGGAACTATTCTGAAACATGGATAAAGCACCAAATAAAAATCCCCGTTTAGAAGCAGGTAGTATCTTCATCAAAACTGTATCAAAGCAAATGTTACTTATTCCGCCTACAAACGTTATAAATATGGCAAGCGCTAGAGCTTGCATAAAAAAGCCCGATTGGCTGAGTAGTAAATGACCTATGCCCTCCAGTAAAATCATGAAAACTCCTATCGCAATATATTTGCCGCGAATCCATTTAACCACCGTAGAGCTTAAGACAAAACCTATTCCTAAGGATGCATAAATAAAACCAACTCCCAGGTCTCCTTTATTAAACACTTCTAAGGCAATTAGATTAAATATGACATTATCCACGCCATTTGCAAGCGGCATGAGCAGCATAACCATTAAGAATACGCGTAATAAAGCAACTCTTATAATAAGAAGCCCGCTTTCACGCCATGAAGATTCTGCAGCTTCCTTTTTTGAATGGTTCGTCATGTTACTTCTGATTAAGCGGCTTATTAAAATAGCTGCTGACATTAGACAGATTGCATGAGAAAAAAATAAAACATACACAGTGGTTAAAAAAGCAATGATACCTCCAAGCAGTGAGCCGAAAACAAGTGTTATGCCTACTACATTTTGTTCTAATCCATTAACGGAAACCAAGTTTTTCTTTTCGACAATATCAGGAATAAGCGAAAAACGAGTGGGGTTATACACAGCCTGCCCGCTGGCGATAACAAATGTACTAAGATACAAGGGCCACAACTGCTCTGTCATTGCTCCCAAAATTGGAAGTAATGCGAACGGTGCTCTTAAAAGGTCTGTCCAAAATAAGAGCTTTGCCTTATGAAAACGATCAGCCAGGTATCCGCTGATAGGGGCAAATATAATTGTCGGTAAGACAAGCAGAGCCATAAGTATCCCTAGAGCAACTCCGGATTCCGTTAATAGATAAAGGAGCGCAAAGGATCCGACTTGAGCGAACCGTCCACCAATTCCATTTAATACAGAACTCCAAAATACAATTTGATAGTTGGGTTCTTTTTTTAATATCTGAAAACCAGGCAAAAATATCCCTCCAATAAAGTAGATGTATATCTAAATAGACATATATCTAATTAGTTATTTAAAAGAATAGCCTGATTAAACAGGCCACATATCAACCGGATTAAGCTCATAAATACTATCTTGGCGATACATAAAATGTGCCATCACAAATTCTCGCCGAATCGTTGCATAATCTGGATGATATTGCTGAATGTGTTCATTGATTTCTTTTTCTTGATATGTTTTTCCGTGCTCTAAACCACGCAGCATATATTCTAAGAGAATCAGCTTTTTCTTTCTTTGGGCAGGCAATGACTTTAATCTTCCTTTACTATCAATAAAGTTTCGAATGATATTTGCTTTTTCTTCATTTGTTATATCAAACTTTGCGAACATTTCATCACTCCCGATCCGAATAATTTCCATTGCCTTTCGTTCCAGTTTATCTTTGTTTAAATAAAAATAAATCGTATTCTTATCACGTCGCTGATAAACCACATCAATCTCCTTTAATTTAGTTAAATGATGCGAAATGGTCGGCGGTTTCAATCCTAATTTGCCAGCAATTGCTTGTCCATGAAGCGGTCCGGATTTCAATAAGCTAATAATACGTATTCGGGTTTTATCTCCAATGGTTTTGTGAAAATGCACGATTCGATCTAATTGCATACCTATTCCTCCTTAACTAATTTGATTATAATCTAATTAGATGGATATGGAAACCGTTTTTTTGAAATTAATATTTACCAACTGGTGAATTTGTGTTCAAAAGCCTTCGTACTCCATCGTGTATGGTATGTTTAATAAATAAAATAATGTGTTTTTTAACGCAACATACGGTATGAAGATCATCAAATATGAAAATTTATTATTCAAATGTAAACCTTCCTTGACAGTCAAGTTTCCTTTACTTTACAATGAGAATTATAGAGAGGAATGTTCGCGAATATGCTGAATCGAATGAAACAATTAAGACAAGAAAATGGAATTTCTCAAGAAAAAATGGCAAATATGCTGGGTGTATCCCGACAAACAATTATTTCGATTGAGAAAGGCCGTTACAACCCTTCATTGCCGCTTGCTATTCAAATCGCACGTTGTTTTCATACGACAGTGGAGAATGTTTTTATTTTAGAAGAGGAAGAGAAGTAATCTGCAAATCTAATTTTTACGGGAGTGTCAGTATATGAAAATGAACAGCAAAACAGGAAGAATCTTTTTCTTGATTGGGGGCTTTATCTTTCTTTTTTACACCTTATTAATAGGCTTTTCCAGTATAGCAACAGGAAATTTCTTTGCAGGACATGAACTTGTTTATTTTGGTGTAACGATTATGTCTTTTTGTCTGGCTTATTTGTATCCGCAATTTAAAGAAAATGATGAACGGACAAAAAAAATACGGGAACGAGGCATGTTTTTTAGCTATTTTATCATTTTAGGTTCTATGATTATTCTTATGCCGCTCTTTCAATTTGGAGTTGTTCACTTAAATGGCTATCAGACCGTAAGTATTTTAGCAACATTGGCGATAGTGAGTGTCTTTTCTTCCTTTGTTGTACTATCTAAACGTTATTAAAATGGTTAGGGAGTATACTGGTATGAAAAAAGACAATAACCTTGTATATCAAGAAATCCAACGGCCACGGCAAATTTGGATATGGCTGCCGCTCTTATTATGTGCCGGGATCATGTGGTATTTGTTCATTCAACAAATTATCTTTGGTGTACCTGTGGGGAACAACCCGGCTCCAGACTTATTTATGATCATTTTTTGGTTTATTTTTGGAGTGTTTATTCCAATCTTTACTTTAGGAATTAAGCTGGTTGTTGAAGTACGTCATGATGGCATTTATGTCCGTTTTTATCCTTTTCCATATAAGCGATTTCTTTTTAAAGATATGAATAGTTATGAAAGTATCACTTATAATTCCATAAAAAGATTTGGAGGCTGGGGATTGCGTATAAATATGAATGGTGAAAAAGCTTATAATATTTACGGAAATAAAGGGATGAAATTAAAATTAAAATATGAAACCGTGGTGATCGGCACGCAAAAACCGGAGGCACTAGAAGCTGCTATACAAACCGTGTTTAACAGACAGTCTTCAGATCAGATTAAGGTATAACATTGGAAAAGTTTTATCAGGTAATCTCCGCATTTGCTGTGAAGGAATAGGGAAATTAAATGATTACTGAATTATTTGCACAATAGGAAATTACGGAGAACATGGCGACCTGAAATTTTTATAAAAATGACTTGTAAAAGAGCATTTGTTTGATATAATAAATACATCGAACGAGTGTTCTTTTTGTGTGTAAGTACCAAACCCTAAGTCATTTTCTTGAACTGAAATTAGATAGTAAACAAGGGAATAGAAAATGGTGATGAAGGGGTGTTAACAGATGAAAAAAGAAATTTTAATTTTTTTGTCAGATAATTATGCTGATTGGGAAGGATCGTATATCTGCTCAGAATTGAATCACCCGGACACTGGATTTGTTGTTAAAACACTATCACTTACAAACAACCCGGTTAAATCAATGGGCGGGTTTACTGTTATTCCGGATTATACGATCAATGACCTGCCTACAGATTATCACATGCTTATTCTAGTTGGCGGTACATCCTGGTCGCAGAGGAAAAATGAAGCTATAAAGCCGATCGTAGATAGGTGCGCAGAAAAGAAAATTCCCGTTGCGGCAATATGTGATGCTTGTACTTTCTTAGCGGATAAGGGGTTTTTAGATAATATAAAGCATACCGGAAACTCAGCAAATCATCTAAAAGAATTTGCTCCTCATTATAAAGGCACTGCACATTTTGTGGAAAAACAAGCTGTTTCTGCAGAAGGTTTTATTACTGCCAATGGTACCGCTGCAGTTGAATTTTCCCGGGAAATTTTAAAATACTTTGATTTGATGAAGCCAAAGGAATTGGAAAATTGGTTTCAAATGTTTAAAATCGGCTTTTACACTAAGTGATGTTCAGGTTCAGCTTTAAGGGGAAGAGATGAAAAAGAACCATTGTTCATGTATAATAAAAATATCGAAATCATGTGGTGAAGGGGTGAGTTCACATGCGTGAAGAAAAAGTGACAAATGAGCATCTAATGCTTGCTATAAAGGAAATAATACAGAAAGTAGACAAACTGGATACCAGAGTGATTTCTCTGGAGGAAAAGGTAAATAAACTGGATTCCAGAATCACTTCCGTAGAAGAAAAGACAGACAAGATAAATACTGGAGTTGTTTCATTAGAAGAGAAGGTAGACAAAGTAGATTCTAAATTAGATGTGTTATCTACAGAATTACTATCTACCAGGGCAGATGTAAACATTCTAAAAAAAGCTAGATAAACCTGTTACGCAGTGAAAAATGAATCATAGATCATTTCAAACCATTAGTATATCTCATTAAGATAGAACAATGGTTTTTTTGTTGCAGATATGAAGGAAAGCTGTCGATGTATAATAATTCTATTGTGGAATTTGATACAGCTGTAAAGGGTTTGGTTGATGCTATACTAATGTATAACATCATTGGAAACGATTAAAATTTTATTCAAAAGTTTTAAACATTAAAGAGCAGGTATTTTTCAAAAAAGTTGGGAGGGATATATTTGGATGCGCAAAAGAAATTATTAAATAAATCAAGTGTTTTAAAAGAACTATTAGTTAAAAAAAGACCTTTACCTTACCAACTGGTAAAAGATATGAAAGAGGATTTCTACATTAAAAATACGTATCATTCCAATGCGATAGAAGGAAATACGTTAACTCTTTATGAAACAAAGGCCGTTTTAGAAGACGGTATTACCATCCGGGGTAAATCTTTTCGTGAACATGCTGAAGCAAATAATCATAAAGAAGCTATTACGTATGTAGAGGAATTAATAGATGATGATATTCCGTTAACCCAACGTTTTATAAAAGACATTCACGCAATAGTAATGCAGGGGATAGACAGAACAATTGCTGGCAAATATAGAAATTCTGCTGCTTTGACAACCGGTGCTAATCATACCCCTCCATCTCCTGAAAAAATTCAAGATGAGATGGATAGCTTGATGTATTGGTATGAAAATATGATTGATTTACATCCTGTGGAAAAAGCGAGTCTGTTACATGCCAAATTTGTAAATGTTCATCCTTTCTCTGATGGGAATGGAAGAACATCTAGATTATTGATGAATTTTGAGTTGATGAAGTCTGGGTTTCCTCCAATCACAATTGAGAAAGACGACCGGTTTAGGTATTATGAAGTGCTGGATATTTCTGGTACGAAAGGAGATTATCAACCTTTTGTATTGTTCATAGCAGAACGGGCGGTAAGCACTTTAGAGAAACATTTAGATTTTTTAAAGGGTTTATAACTTAAGAAAAATAAAATCCAGTCATTCAATTATTGATAACTGATAATGAGACAGATGCATCATGAGCAATCCACCATCGATAACAGAATTTCTTGAATTTTAGAAACTATTTTCCCATTAACACGTAATACATAGCAACAGTTCTTAAGGAGATGATTCATGTGCAGGCACCTCCTCATAAGAAAAAATTCGAATCTGTTCGAGAAGTTGGAAAAACAAGCGTTGGTTATCTGTTGCAGGCAATAGCTGCTTTTATAGGTATGGCAGGAGTTTCAAGTTTATTCAAAGAATTCGATATCGTTCTTTTACTTGTCATGCTTGGAGTATTGACTTTCCCATTATGGTATATAGGAATGGGAATAAGAATAGGTTTCCGGAATATAAAAAGTGGATTTTGGCTGAGTTTTCGAATGTTAATGTATCTTTCCGTTTTTGTTCCATTCATTCTCTTAAGCTATGAATTTTTGTATGATGTGAAGGAAGGATCCATTCGTCAGGACAATGAAACATATATCATCCTTAATGGCAATGGTGGATTTGACATTGCAGAAGCTGTTCTGGCAGCTGTCATTTTACTCACTGGCGGTCCCATCTTTCATGGAATGGGATGGAAAATGAAAAGAATTGTTATTCCATTCATTTCTGGTTTGCTATTATTACCCTTACTTCTTATATTATCTTGGGATGACTTTCGTATGATTGATTTACAACAGGGTGTTGCTATTAATTCGTTGGGTGAAAAGCAGGAAGCCGGTTGGGAAGAAGTAGATCAGGTGACCATAGAGCTTTTTACAAGGTCTACTTCTGGTGGCAGAAATCGTGCTCCTCAAACGACGCCGCTATTTGCTTTTCATTTTGCGGATCAACAAGGAAATACGTTTACTTTCGATAATTTTGGCTATAACAATGCTAAGATGGAAGAGACACTACAGATTAAAGAAGCAGTCATTGCGGAGAATATTCCGCTTCAAGTGGAAGAACCATCAGAGGAAGAGTGGTGGAGAATAACTCAAGAACTGGAAAAAGATGCGGTGAATGAAGAGCTGTTCGATGAATTATTTACACCTGCTGTTCCCTAGATTTTGGGATTTTCCTTGACGAATAACTCGCTCACTTGTAAAGTAATTTATAAGTATTCATATAATTTCATATCATTCTTATCCAGAAAGGCGGAGGGACTGGCCCGTTGAAGCCTTGGCAGCAGACTTGATTTGTACTGTGCTAATTCCAGAAGCATTTTTGCTTGAAGATAAGAAGAGTTTTCATCCATCATACTTAACCTCTTCTATTTTTAGAAGGGGTTTTTAAATTGGATTAAAGAATGAATTTAGCAGATAAATAGAAAGGGGTATTCGATGACAATATCAGCAGAAACGAAACATACACGTGCTCCATTCAGAGCAGATCATGTAGGGAGTTTTCTCCGTCCAAAGCGTTTGAAAGATGCGCGTACGCAAAAGGCAAAGGGAGAAATTAGTCAGGAGCAGTTACGTCAAATTGAAGATGAGGAAATTACGAAACTGGTAGAACAGCAGAAAGAAGCCGGACTTCAATCAGTGACAGATGGCGAGTTTCGCCGTGCCTGGTGGCATTTTGATTTTCTGGAAGGTTTAGATGGTGTGGAAGGTTATACCGCAGAGCAGGGTTTGCAGTTCACTGGGGTGGAAACGAAGAAACGGGGTATTAAAGTAACAGATCAAATTGGCTTCAGTAATCATTATATGATCGAGCATTATAAATTCCTTCATGGTATTGCTGGAGATGCTGTTGCCAAATTTGCGATTCCAAGTCCGAATATGCTCTTTTTCCGGGCAGATTTTGAAGAAGGGATTTATGAAAATGATGAAGCGGTTATTGATGACTTGGTCGCTGCTTATCAAGGCGTGATTCAGGCATTATATGATGAAGGCTGCCGCTACTTACAGCTCGACGACACTTCCTGGGCTACCTTTTTCTCAGAGGAAGGCAGAAATTCTTTGATTGAAAAAGGGAGAGATCCGGAGAAAACAGCTGAATTATGTGCAAGAGCAATCAATGAATCGATTGCAAACAGACCGGATGATATGCTGGTGACGATGCATATTTGCCGGGGCAATTTTCAATCTACCTATATGTCAAGCGGCGGTTACGAAGCGGTTTCTGAAACGATTTTTGGCAGTCTGCAGGTGGACGGGCTTTTCCTGGAGTTTGATGATGACCGTTCGGGCGGATTTGAACCGTTGCGGCATGTGAATCGTGATGATTTATATATCGTGCTCGGATTGATTACATCTAAATTCAGTGAACTGGAAGATCCGGAAGTAGTGAAAGCACGGATTGCTGAAGCTGCGGACTATGTGCCGTTGAATCAACTTTGTCTAAGCCCCCAATGCGGGTTTGCTTCCACAGAAGAAGGAAACTTATTGAGTGAAGCACAGCAATGGGAAAAAATCCGGCATGTTGTCCGGATTGCTGAGGACGTTTGGAAATAAATTTTTAGAAGAAAAAGGGGATTTGGAGAGGTTATCTTTCCGAATCTCCTTTTTAAATAAACTTAAATTACAAAAAATTTCAAACAAAGAAAGAAATCCATATAATTATTTGATATATTAGTAATTACCATAAGAATAGTGAACTGTTTTATCACGGATAATAGAAGCAACAAATGGGCAGTACATAGTACCAATTATAAAGGAGAAATGAAGATGGAAATTCGCAGTTTACAGAGTTCTGATTACGATGTTTTGATTCCGCAGATAAATGATTGGTGGGGCGGACGTGACATGGCAGGGATGCTGCCTAAATTATTTTTTAATCATTTTAAGGATACCAGCTTTATTGTGGAAGAAGATGAAGAGATTGTTGGATTTTTATCGCAAGACAAGTCAGACGAAGTATATATTCATTTTGTAGGTGTACATCCGGATTACAGGAAGAAAAACATAGGAAAAATACTTTACGATAACTTTTTGAACAAAGTTAAAATGGCTGACCGGAAAGTTATCCGCTGTATCACTTCACCAGTAAATAAAACATCGATTGCGTTTCATCAAAAAATGGGTTTTATGATTGAACAAGGAGATAAAACAGTGGATGGTGTAGCTGTGAAATCAAATTATGATGGGGTTGGCAATGATCGTGTTCTGTTTCGTAAGGAAATAGAATAAATCGTTATGAAAGATAAAGGTTCTTAAAAATAACAGAGAGTAATAAGATAAGATTCGATCGGAGGGACGTTATGTCACCTAAACTGCAAATCAGTTCAATAGATTCCTATATGGATGAGACAATTTACATAAAGGTAATTGGCTGTTCAGCAAATACGAAAGTTTCCATCCATGCCTCCACCTATGATGAAGCGCATAAGCAGTTTCACTCTTATGCGGCTTTTATAGCAGATGATAACGGTGTTGTGGATGTATCTTTGCAAAAGCCGGTGGAAGGTACTTATGATAAAGCTGATGCTTTTGGCTTGTTCTGGTCGATGGACCATACGGATTCCAAATGGGGAGATTATTATCAAAAGAGCAGTTCGGATAAAGTTTCTATCACTTTGGTTTTGAAAGTGAATGAGGAAGAACAAGAAACTGTCACGATTTATCGGCATTTTTATAGGGAGGGAGTAATAAAGGAAACTGTGCAGCATCATCAACTAAAAGGAACACTCTTTCATCCGGAAGAGCAGGGAAATTATCCTGCTGTTTTAATATTAAGCGGATCAGATGGCGGTATGCAGGAGCATGCAGCGGCTTTGTTAGCTTCTAAAGGATATACTGCATTGGCGCTCGCTTACTTTGGGGAGGAAGGGGTGCCGAAAGACCTTGAGGAAATTCCGTTAGAATATTTTCAAGAAGCAACAAGGTGGCTGAAACATCACGAATATGTCAATGGAGATGTAAGCTTAATTGGCTATTCCAGAGGCGGAGAGCTTGCCCTGCTTTTAGGAGCAACATTCAATGACTATCAATCTATTATCGCAGGTGTCCCCAGCGCCTATATAACACCAGGTATGAAAAATGGGATATTTGCTCCTATAACGTCCTGGATTTTCAATCAGGAAGCTTTGCCTGCCATCAAGTTTAAGTACCCTCTTTCGATGATGTTCTCTACCATGAAGAATTGGCTCATCAAAAAGCCGATATCCTTTTCAGCTATATGGGAGCATACCTTAAAGGATCAGGAGAAGACGGCAGAAGCCAGAATTCCGGTTGAAAATATTCAGTCTCCTGTCATGTTTATTTCTGGCGGCGATGATCAGTTATGGCCATCCAGCCGCTATGTAAATCTAATGGAAAAGACGCGGAAGAATTTGAAGAAGCCGTATCAAGACCGTTATTTATATTATGAACATGGCGGTCATTTTTTATCTTTTCCTTATAGCTTTGCTCAACTGCCTGCTAATGTATTTATGCAAGTAGGGGGAGGCATGACGATGACGTTTGGCGGAACAAAGGAAGCAAATGCAGATGCAGCAAAGGATTCCTGGGATAAAATATTGGAATTTCTTGCTGCGAGTAATAGAAAGTAATCATTTTATATTTACTGGAGGGACGGGAATGATACGAAAACTGACAAAAGCGGACCATGTGAAAGTGATGGAGCTGGTCGAACCAAAAGCAGCAGAAAATTTGTTTATTATTGGAAACATTGAAGCGTTTGGCTACGATTCTGATATTCAAGATGTGTGGGGAGAGTGGGAGCAGAACAAACTAATCGCTGTTCTCCAACGTTATCGTACTTATTTTGTGATTTACAGTGAAGGGGAATATGATGCTAAAGGCTTTGCGGAAATTATAAATGCACATAAACAGCGGTTCGATTTAAGCGGCCTGAAGCATCTGATTGCCCCTTTAGAAACATATATTAATAGATACGTTCGTGTACATAAAGAAACATACTATGCAGCCTGCGAAAAGTTACGTTACCCGGTGAGTGCAGAGCAAATAGACCAGGTAGAATATCTGACCACTGCGGATTATGAAGAAAATATTGATATGCTGGGATCCATACCGGAATTTTCAACAAGTAATGTAACAAAAGAATCCAGAGAAGATGCAGAGAAAAATAAGACAGGGCGTACTTATTTTATCCGTGATGAGAAAGGAACAATGGTGGCGTCTGCATCGACTACAGCTGAAAATTCCCAATCCGCGATGATTGTCGGCGTGGGAACAAGACCGGGATATGAGCGTCAGGGCTATGCAACGAAGTGTATGGAGAAATTATGTGCGGCATTATTAGCAGAAGGAAAGTCGCTTTGCCTGTTTTATGATAATTCGGCAGCCGGAAATATCTATAAACGATTAGGTTTTGAAGATATCGGGATGTGGACGATGATTCGTTATGAAGCCGAATAGGTTTCTATTTTAATAAGAATAAGGAGGGGGATGCTTTGAAAATTATATCTTTTGAAAAAGAATTCGGAGCTTCCATGCGTTCGGACACAACGAAATTTACTGCACATCGAATTTTAATGGATGCTGATGGTATTAGAATGGGGTATATGTACCTGGAAGCAAATGATAAAATACCTTTTCATGAAGCACTGGCAGATCAGCTTTTCATGGTTGTATCTGGAGAAGGCTGGGTCTGCGGGGAGGATGAGAACAAAATTATCCTGTCTTCTGGTAAAGCAGCTTTTTGGAAAATGGGAGAGTTTCATGGTGCAGGAACAGATTCTCGAATGACTGTTTTAGTATTAGAGGGGAAGGATCTAAATTCCCGGAATATGCCTGTTTTAAAGAATGTTGTAACAAGGTATTAATTGATTATTTTTTCTCAATAAAGGAGCGTGCATCATCGATTTCCAATGCACTCCTTTATTTGTTTTGGTGAAGATTTATAAAGGTGCACTTTTCAATTGAAGAAAGAGTGATTATTATAATAAAGTAATAGCAATTATATAAAAGTGAGTGGTAAACGTGAATGAGGGAAAAACAATTTTAATTATTGAAGATGACCAGGAAATTACTGTATGTTATTTAAACAAAAATGGAAAGAAACAGATTAGTATGATTTCAGTGTATATCTAAAATATATGGAGGAATAGGTATGTGGTTAATATTAGGGGGGTATTGCAATAGTAGTAACTTTTATAAATCTTTATATGTATGCAAAAGGAAAGGATTATAAGCTCGCCATGGCGTTAGGATTATCATTTACAGCACTAACACTTTGTGCAGAGTACAGTCTCGTATCGGATTGGGTAGAAAGGGAGGATTGGTCAGCTTTAGGGGAAGTACCTAATTTTGAAAGCGTATTATGGTTTTTGACAATTGCTTCTATCTTACTAAATATAGCACCTATACTTTTAGAACGAAAAGGTAAGAAATAATGAATTGTTCTTGTAAAGAAAAAAATAATTATATATCTGAAAATGTGATGATACTTATAAAAGTGAGTGGTAAATGTGAATGAGGGAAAAACAATTTTAATTATTGAAGATGATCAGGAAATCAGCAAACTGCTGCATGTTATTTTAACAAAAATGGGAATGACACCAGTATCTGCTTATTCAGGGACAGAGGGTCTACTCCAGCTGCAAAGCAATCCATTCGATTTGATTTTATTAGATTTGATGCTGCCTGGAATAAGCGGTGAAGAATTTATTACACAGGTCAGAGAGGAAAGCGCAATCCCGATTATTGTGATTTCCGCAAAGATTGGAGTAGAGGATAAAGTTCAAGTCTTGAAAATGGGAGCAGATGATTATATAACCAAGCCATTCCACCAGAAGGAAGTAGAAGCCCGTGTGGAAGTACAGCTGCGAAAATCGATTGCTCAGTCCTCACAGGAAGATGAAAAGGTCTGGCGAGGGTTGACTATCTTTCCAGAAAAGCTGTCTGTCACACTAGAGAACAAATCATTGCAGGTAACCAATGCGGAATTTGATATTTTGTCCTTATTTGTCAGTCATCCGGAGCATGCCTTTTCTAAAAGAGAGATTTACGAAAAAATTTGGAAAGGCACGTATGTCGGTGATGATAACACCATTAGTGTACATATCTCCAATCTGCGCAGAAAAATGGCTGAAATTACTTCTGAAGAGTATATCAAAACAATTTGGGGAGTCGGGTTCATGCTGGTTTAATCCATATTTGTTTTTCTTTATGAATTCTTTATGATTTGCTTAAAGGATTTTAATGGCTCTTGCGCTAAACTGGAAACAAGAAAATAGAGTGAAGGAGCCGAGAAGATGAATGCTGTTATTCAGACGTATACTTTAACAAAGAAATTTAAACAGGAAGAAGTCATTAAACCGCTTGATTTTTCTGTGAAGAAGGGTGAGATTTGTGCCTTAATTGGTAAAAACGGTGCTGGAAAATCGACTATTTTTAAAATGCTTGCAGGACAGATAACGCCGACAACAGGAGAAATTTACTTATTTGGAAAGTCAGGCAAACAGATGATGCAAGCGAAAAAAAGAATGGGATTTATGATAGAGACGCCGGTCTTTTTCCCGGATTTTACGGCAATTCAAAACCTGGAGTATTTCCGGATTCAAAGGGGAGTTGCGGAAAAGAAGCGGATATATGATGTATTGGAAATTGTCGGGCTGGCCAATCAAAAGAAGAAAAAATTTAGAGAATACTCTATGGGGATGAAACAGCGGCTGGGAATAGCGCTTTCTCTCTTAAGCAGCCCGGATTGTTTAGTACTTGATGAGCCAATTAATGGTTTAGATGCGGAAGGTATTATGGAAATTCGCAGGTTATTGATCCGGTTAAATCAAGAAAAGCAAATAACCATCTTAGTTTCCAGTCATATTTTAACGGAATTGCAGCTATTAGCAACGCGGTTTGTATTTATCAAAAACGGGGTGATCGTCGAGGATGTAAGCAAGCAGCTTCTGGATGAAAAAAGCAGGAAACAAATCCATTTAAAGGTGGATGACGCAGCCAAGACAGCACAGCTATTAGAACGTACTTATGAGGATATCCAATATAAATCCCTTCCTGATCAGGTTATCATGATACAAAATCACATTGAAGAGGCTGGAGAAATAAACCGCCTTTTAATCAAAAATGATGTATTTGTGATGGAATTCCGGCTTGAAGCACTGAATTTAGAGGAATATTTCTTAGGATTAGTGGAAGGGGCGGAAGAGAAATGATTAACTATTTGAAAAGTGAAAACTACCGTATATTGCATAAAAAAAGCTTGTATCTCACAACTGCGGTCTGCTTTCTCCTGATTACAGGTGCAGCATTTAGTTTGTATTTTTTTAGCAGCGTGGATGCAGATTTCCGTTACGGAACCAGCAGTTTTTTCTATTCAAACGTCATCGGAATGGGGACACAAATTATTATTATTTCCTATCTGTATAATGCCATATTGACGGCGAAGGATATTTCGCTGACCAAACAGGCTGTTTCTTTTGGCATTTCCCGAAGTGTCATTTTCTGGTCAAAATTGCTTGTGACGCTAAGTTATTTTTTGTTGGTTTGTGCAGCAGGCTTACTCCTGATGATTGGATTAGGGCAGAGTCTCTTTGCGGAGGATCAAGGCGTCGTCAGTATTTTCATCATTGCAAGCTTTAATATGCTGCCGATTGTACTTAGCGGTTTTATTCTGATACACGCATTAAAAATGCTGAAAATCGCTGATATATATAATATCATTATTGTCGTGTTTGTATATGTTTTCTCTGATGATGTATTGCGCTATATCTTCCGTCAGGTGAATGGATTGAATGAGTTATATATGTTTGCTCCAGGTGCTCAATTGACAAATAATTTAATGCACTTTATGAATCAATCTGTACAATTGGATTATCGCTATTGGGTGACCGGTGCTGTTATCAGCGTCATTGCTTTGTGGATAGGAGCGGGCAGATTTACGAAACAGGATATGGATTAATGAGGAGGGGTGACAGTGAGCAGCTGGTTGATTGTCGTTATATTGAGCATACTGTTAATTGTTTGTATCAGCATGCTGCTGTTACTTTATTGGGATATCAGAAGGATAACCCGTCAGCTTAAAGAAATTAATGAAAACTTTGGTACAAACGAATTAATCCGTACAAATACACACAGCAGAGGTTTGATCCGGTTTATTGCAAATATCAATCAGTTGATTCATTTATTTAAGCAGGATCAACAGCGTAAGCAAGGAAGAGAAGACGCATTAAAACAGGAAATTACCAATCTCTCGCATGATTTAAGAACACCTTTAACATCGATAAAAGGATTTTCTGAATTGATGGCAGATCCCTCTTTGTCAGATGCAGAGAAAAAAGAATTTTTGGCTATTATTCAAAAGAAAATTGATCGTTTAACGATGATGGTGGATCAATTTTATGAGCTTTCGCAGATAGAATCTTCCGATCAGAAAATCAGCATCCAGCAGGTATCACTGAATCAGCTGGCAGTGGATACAATGCTGCTGTTCTATCATGATTTTGAGAAAAATAAGCTGCAGATAGAAATAGATGAGACGGCTGTTTCCCCCATTTTAGCGGATGAAAAAGCAGTTTACCGGATTATCAGTAATATTGTTCAAAATGCGTTACGATATGCGGAAAGTTATTTTACTATCAGACTGATAGAAGAAGAGGAATGGATTAGGCTGGAAGCAGAGAATGATATCAGCGCCTCTGATGATAAAACGGAGCTCCATCGGATTTTTGACCGTTCGTATCGGATGGACAGCAGCAGAACTGGCGGACAGCTGGGACTGGGTTTGCATATTGTCAGGCAATTGGTTATTCAATTAGATGGCAAGATAGACGCCGATATGGAGGAAAATAAATTTCAGATTGTTGTATCATTTAAAAAGTGGGTATAAATCGTATGGAACAAATAATCACAGTTTGACCAGGGCCAATTCACAGGTTTTCTTTTTAAAAGTATATAAATTAACGCTGCCACAGTATTTTGTACTGTGGTATTTCATATGGGTATTTATGCCTTTTTTTATCTGGTTCTGTAGTCAATCAGTTGCCCGCCACGTATAATATACGTATAACGGTCACATGACAAACGGAAGGAGAAGGATTTTATTTTGAAAAATTATATTTTTGGAATTGGACTAATTATTTTATTATTTTTAGCTGGATGTTCTGAGCCTGAAGCTTCAGAAATTCTGGAAGAAATGGAACAAGTAGAACAGGATATGACCTCATTAGACGTGGAATTTGAAGAAAGCATAGAAGGAGAAACGTTAGCAGGGAATGGGGTATTTGATTTTGAAAATAATATAGACTATTACAATCTGGGGGACTTTGCCCTGTACAAAGACAATAGTGACTTTCTGATTGAAACGGCTGATGGCATGGTAGCGGAAAGTTTTGCAGAGACTCCTGCCGAGCAGGAAGAACTGGAAAAAATATTTAGTGATCAATTAGGGAGAATGAAAACGCCGTTTGCCTTTTTTGTAACAATTGATCCGGATATTCATAACAAATTTGATATAGAAACAAGAGATGAAGATTATGTCCTGACATACAACGGGGATGAAGCTGACATGGAAGAGTTAGGAAGAGGAATTGCTGAACAAACGATCAGCATGACAGACGGCTCTGAAAGACTGGATATTGAAACGTCCGAAATGGACATTGAAGCATTCGCGCTTGAAATGGTCATTGAAAAAGAGACACATCATCTGCAGCAAATGGAACAGAAATTGACATATACTTTCAATGATATATCGAATGAACAGGATTATTTGTATACATATTCCAATCACAATGATGCGGAGGAAATTGAAATCCCGGCAGTCACTGTAGAAGCGGAGGATACGGATCCTGTAGAAACAACGGAGCAGGATAATTTAAGTGAGGAAGAAAGAGAAACGCTGGAAGCAGAAGCATCTGATTATCTCGATGCGCTTATCCAGGCAACCGTCTTCCAGGATGCGGAAGCGGCTATCGACCGTTTACCGGACGGTTATTCGGAAGATAACAAGCAAACAGAAGCTGAAATGCAGCGGGATATGTTCAAAGAGATCTATATCCAAAATACGGAACAAAATATGCAAGGCGCCAATATAGAAGAGGAAGATATTACTGATTTAGCAGATGCCGTGATGGGTGCTCTGTCTACAACAGAGTATGAAATTGTTGATGCGCATGCAGAAGCATCTGATGATATCGTTGTTACTATTTCTGTTGAAGGAATAAGTGATACGTCCATCAACCAGGAAGTGGAACAAGAATTATTTACGCTCTATACAGATGGTGAAATTGAGGACGATGAATTGGATTCCAAAAACATCGAGCTGTTAATGGAACAATACAATGATATCGATGAGCTTCTGCCTCCTGTAGAGCTTGATGTCCATGTCATGCAAAACCCTGATGGCACCTATGTAGTGATTGCTCAGGATCAATATTTAGCAGGATTTGTTCAATAAGGTATCAAGAAAAAAGCTCCCGATCATGCAGGTTGAACGGGAGCTTTTTATACGATAATTTTTGATTATCAAATATTTGAATCCTTATAAAACTAACCTGGCAATGTATTATTCTATAATATACATTTTTTCAATAATATTTATAATTGCTTCATCCTCACCTGGTTCAATGTAGATAGACTCTGGATTTTCCAGCATCTCTCTCATATCCTCCTTGACGTCTTCTAAATCAATATCATCCGGGCGGGGCATTCCTCCGTACCAGCGATTTCCATATGGAATGTCATAGACATTAATGGTGCCGTCCCCATTGCCGCTATATGTTATCATACCGTCTGCAATTCGAGAGCCGGATACCTGTATAACATCCTCAGGGTAGCTGACATCATTGTCTTCATCATTTGGATCAAGCGGCGTACCGGCTGGGATATGTTCAACATAAAGTTCATCAATATCCTGATTTGGTCCGAGCTGCAGCCAGACACGGGCATATTCAATTTCTTCGGAAGAATAACCGGATAATGTATTATTATCTTCGTTTTCTTCTTCTTCACTGGATTCATCATCTGAACTGTCTGTTTCTTCGTTTTGGTTATCATTGGCTTCATTTTCATCTGGATCTGCAGCGGAATCATCTGTTGTTGTGTCGTCTTCAGCTTGATTTTCGCCATCCGCGGGGTCTTGTTCTTCCGTTGCATCATTTGTAGAAGAGTCATTGTTATCCTGACTATTTGAGCAAGCGGCGAGTAAAAAAATGATGGATAGCAGAAGAAGGCAGCAGATAATTTTTATGTTGTTCTTCATTGTATTCATCTATCCTTTCTATGGAATAAAATTGCAATTTTTCTATGTGTCTTCATTTAATAATGAAGGAAATATGATAAACTAATCATAAAGTATTCTAGTCAGGTTGTAAAACTTCGAGAATCAAAGTAATTTCATACATAGCATGATTATTTAAATGAAAATCGTCTATCAAGTAATTGAATTAGGAGGGGAAACGTTGATTATTGGTTTACAGGTTGGCTTATGTATTTGTTTACTAGTTATTGCTACAGCTGCTGCTTTGTATGAGGGCAGCCCGGTTTTAATTTATACAACGTCATGGGAACATTCCACACCTTTTACCAGAATGATCCATGGGGAAGTTACAGGTGCAAATGATATTGTGATATTCGATTTACTCGTGTATGCATCGCAATTCGCTCCTTTGTTTCCAATAGTGATGTTATTATCTGCTACTTATTTAATTATTTTGGCAACATATATGTTTCTTAGAAATAAGGAAAAGTTCCCCGCTTTTCTGTTTGGATTTGCAACAGTGCTTATTATCTTAGGTGTTATCCTATTATTGGATGCTGATACGCAGGGAGGCAAAGCGATATTTACTGCTTTACTGATCAGTGGTATAAGCTGTTTGAGCATTGGTTACGCATTTAAAAAATCTCCTTGGAAACCTCAGATGGAGGTATAAGGTGTTGGTACATCATGATTGAAAAAACTGAGTCAACATTTTGCTATTCATTTAGCTTTTACGCTTAAAAATATATATTGTCACGAAGAAATAAATTTTGACAGATACAGTGTACGTTAACCAAGGCTGCGGGAAGAGCAGAAACATTCCTGCAGCCTTGGATGTATTAGCCGAAGCAGAAAAGCAGGCCAAGCGAACGGCACATTTTATAAAAATATTATCTTTTTCGTTTATTTTTCTTATTGTCCAAGTTCAAGAACTCGCTATTTTCACTTGCAAACTCCGTATCATTCCCCTGTTTATTATGTTTATTACGATTATTTTGCTTTCCTTTATCCTTATTACGGTTTTTATTTTGTTCGGACATAAGTGCACCTCCTGAAAATATTCACGGTGATTGGTATCACCTATGGAGTTAGTGTAACCATAAACCGGTAAATTATAATCCTGCGTATCAGGAGCGTTACGCTTGGTTCCTTCAAAAAAAATGCATTCTTTGTTTTTCCGATTTTGAGGACTTTATCTGGTCGTTGATTAGAAAATAAAAATATCTTGGTTAACAAAAGGAAGGTCCGCTGTTTTAGTAGAGGATCCATTAGAAAAAAAGTACGATTTGTGGCATAATAGGGTGTCGAACGAATGTTTCTAATAAGAGCAATGGAGAGCGAAAAGTCAACTGATACAGCGCTAAAGGAAAGGCGATGAATTTGAAATGGGAATCCGATTAATTTTGGCAGAGAAACCATCCGTCGCAAAAAATATTGCAGACGCATTAAAAATAAAAACAAAGAAAGATGGCTATTTTGAAGGGGATAACTATGTGATCACCTGGGCATTTGGTCATCTTGTTGAGCTGTATGATGCGAAGGACTATGATGGGAAAATGCGGAGCTGGAAGATGGACAACTTTCCGTTCATCCCTTCTGAATTTAAATATAAAGTGAAAAGTAACCCCAGAAATCGGGCGCAGACAGATGGCGGGGCTGCAAAACAATTAAAAATCATTCATTCGCTCATGAAGCGAAACGACGTGGAAGCGATTATTTCGGCGTGTGATTATGACCGGGAAGGGCAGTTGATTGCAGATAGTATTATTTACCGGGGTGGAAAGAAACCGAAAGCTGCCGTATACCGCCTTTTGTTGAATGAATGGACGCAAAAGGAAGTATTGCAGGGCTTGGAAAATCTCAAGTCGAATGCTGAGATGCAGCCATTACGTGATGCCGGGGTCAGCAGACAATGGGCAGATTGGGTTATCGGCATTAATTTGACATCTGTTGCAACATTAAAATATCAACAAGGGAAAAGCAAAGCATTAAATATAGGCAGAGTTCTTCTCCCAACATTAAAAATTATCTATGACCGTGATCAAGAAATAAAAAATTTCAAACCGGAAAATTATTTTAAACTGACTGCAACGTTTCAGACAGCGAATAATCAGGAATATGAAGGAACTTACACAGAAAACAAAGAGGAAAAATTTAAGAAAAAAGAATTATTAGAGCCGATCCATGAGGCAATTCAGAACAAACAAGCAATGATTATCGATAAGCAAGTAGAGAAGAAAAAGGAGTTTCCTCCGTTTTTATTCAATCTATCCAATTTGCAAGGGTTTATAACAAATAAATTCAAAGGTTGGACATCCGATAAGGTGCTGAAGGTGGCTCAGTCACTTTATGAGAAAAAGCTGATTACTTATCCGCGGACAGCGAGTACAGCCTTAGAAGAGAGCTTGGTTGGAAAGACGGCGCATGTCTTAAAAGTGCATGCTGAAGGACTTCCTTATCAGGATGAAATTAAATTTATGAAAACAAAGCGTGTCTTTAATAATGCCAAAGTGGAAAGTCATAGCGCAATCACGCCAACTTATATGAAGCCGAAACGTCTTTCGGCAGATGAAGGAATTGTGTATACAGCAATTAAAAACCGCTTTATTATGCAGTTTATGCCGATCGCAGAATATGAGGAGACAAAGCTGGTTACAAAAATCCTGGAAGTGGATTTACCTGGTGTTTTCCATTCAAAAGGGAAGGTACAGCTTGTAGAAGGCTGGAAAAAAGTAGAGAACATCCAATCGAAGGATACACTGCTGCCGGCTGTAAGCAAACAAGAACAGGTTCATGTAGCAGGGTCCGAAGTTACTTCTCATGTTACCAAACCGCCGAAGCATCATACAGAGAGAACCTTGCTTCGTGTCATGGAGACATGTGGGAAAAGTTATCAAGAGGATGAGAGTGAAGAGCTGCTGGGCAGTATTTTAACTGGTTTTAGTATTGGGACAGCTGCAACGAGAGCTGAAACCATTAAAAAACTGAAAGATGTCGGCTACATTACAACGGAAAGTAAGCATTTGCTTTGTACAGATCTTGGAAAACGGCTTGTTGAAACCTTTCCTGTAAAAAATTTATTTGATTTAGAATTTACTGGCCGTCTTGAAAAAGCATTATCGGATATTCAAAGAGGAAAAGAAAGCAAACAAGAATTTCTGCGTCTGATTTTTCATTTTACAACAGAATCAGTGGAAACGATCAAGCATGGAGAGGAGGTTATTATTAATAAGGTTACCTCCAAACGGGCAACGAATGAAGTGTTAGGAACATGCCCGGCATGCGGAGGTAAGGTGACAGATGGCTATATGGCCTTTGGCTGCAGTAATTGGAAGAAGGGCTGTACATTTGCCATTTGGAAAAATGATAAATATCTTGCTTCGATGCGGAAGAAGCCGACGAAAACAATGGTGAAACAGCTATTGAAAGAGAAGAAAGCTTTTGTAAAGGGTCTGACAAGTAAAAAAGGAAAGAAATTCAATGCTTATCTAAGCTATGAAAAGAATAAGGATAATGACTATTACAGCTGGAATATGGAGTTTTCAAAGTAAGTTTGTTTAAAATAGAAGTGGTAAGAAGTGTATATTCCCAAGTTTCCAAGCTTTTAAAGGGAAAATAGTGTATACTGAAGAGTAGAGGTAGCATTATTTAATAAACGGAGATGTCAAAATGATTTTTACCATGCTAATTTTCCTCTAGACAGGATGACAAACATGAAAAAGGTTATCGTAAGTACAAAGGAAAATCTGGATTATGGTACATTAATATGGATTTACGCAAACAACCGTAAAGTCTATCGCAGCAGTAAAAGTATTAATGCGGATACACCATTCCATGATTATGATTCACATTATATGGGAATGGTGGAGGAGTTGTATAGAGATCAGGAAAAACATCCTATTTTGTTTAAACGGATGATTGAGCAATCGAACCGGGTTTTCGGGGTGTGCTTAACTAAACGGCGTAATGCGGATGGTTCAAGGGATATGAAGGTTGTCTTTTTCCCGGATTGGGATAGTGTGCAGGACTTTGCCGAAGATACCTATCCAAAGCTTGTGAAAGCAGAAGTGAAGAGAAGAAAAGAAGCGAAACAGCAATGGGTGGAGAGAGGGAAAGTTTTCTCGGAAAAGAAAAAAATGTCGTAATAAATCGTAATGCAATTCATGGGGCTGCCTTTAGGTATTTTACTTAATAAGGGCAGCTTTTTTGTTTGGTTTTCGTTGTTAAGAGAGATAAATGTATTCCATTCCTTGAATAATACATGGGATAAATAGCACGCAATATAAAAAGATAGTATACTGAAAAGTAGCAGTATTATTTACATTTCTGGGTTTTAACGGTTGATATGATGGCATAAACAAATAAGTGCAGGGGAGGTTATTTGTTGGACAAAAAATACAATGATTTAATTGGAGATATGATCAAAGAGAATGATTATAGCTATGAAAAAGACTTGCCGGGGAAAGGAAACCCTTTGTCAAAGGATTACATTCAAAAGGATACATTTCAACATTTTCAAAAAATAGCAAAGGACGCCGGTTATTTACCGCCTTGGTTGAAGCTGCAAAAGGAAATCAGTGTGTTATTGCAGGAGGCTCAAACAGAAAAGGATATTAAGAAAATTAATAAGCAGATTAAAAAGCATAATGGTCTTTGTCCGCCGCCGTTACAGAAGAAATATATCAGCTTAGAGAATCTTGAAACAGCAAAGAAAGAATGGTAGTTAAAAAGAAACTGGACTTCGCGATACCAGAGGTTTTTGGTAATGCTGGGATAAAAGTGGTCAATCGATTTCATGAGCTCCTCCTTCCTATGTACTCATCGGTTAACAAATGCATTTTGCAAGATATGAATTAAATACATGGCTTAACAAAATAAAACAGGTTGAAACGTTATTAAAAATAAAATTCTTGGTATGTAGGAGGGGAGATATGAATAAACAAAGCAAGAAAAATAAAATTGCCTGGGAGTATAGAGCATATGAATATTGGAATAAAAGGTATGGAACTCCTGAAGAATTAGCTGAACAGATAACAAAGCATCCTACTGCTCACCTGAAAAAACATAAGGACTATTTTAAACAAATCAAAGGAAAGAAGGTAGTTAATCTTTGCGGATCTAATGGACGAAAAGCTGTTCCAATTGCCTTGTTGGGTGCGGAAGTTACAGTGTTCGATATTTCTGAAGAAAATAAACAGTATGCATTGGAGCTTGCAGAGCACGCTGGTACCTCAATCAATTATATTATTACGGATATTTATGATATTGATTTGCGAGTGTATCAAGAGTATTTTGATGTACTGTACTTGGAAGGCGGCATCTTACATTACTTTCACGATATTCAAAAATTAATGCATATGTTGTATGCGATATTAAAAACAGGCGGGAAAATGATCTTGAGTGATTTTCATCCGTTAAGACAATTTTTCCTTAGTGATAAGGATAAGGTAACCTATTTTGATAATCAGAATTTGAAATTGGCTGATTTAGCTTATAAAGATTTTTTTAATACAGAAGAACAGCATGATTTTCCGAATGTGTACGTTCGCTTGCATACATTGAGTGAAATGATTAATGCGGTAATTGAATCGGGATTTCAACTGCAAAAATTTGATGAACATCGTGGATGGAATGGGGAGGATATTCCTTGGGAGTTTACGATGCTGGGCAAAAAATAGAGGTGAATACCGTGTGAATACAAATCAAAGGAAAGAAATAGAAAAAAAGATAGAGAAAATAAAAAAGATGCAGGTATTAGCGGAGCAAGGCTGTACCTCGGAAGTTCGTAAGGTTGAAGCAGATAATGTTTATCTTTTGAAAAGCTCCTTTAAGCAAAGGGATAGAGAATGGTTGAAGGAAGAGGCTTTTGTTCTGCAAAAATTAAAGCATAATCATTTGATTCCAGTTCCAAGATACGTTTATTTTGGAGGGGACCAGGATGTGAGCCATTTACTGATGTCATTTGAACAAGGAGTAAGCTTAACGGCTGCCTTAAAGAGCGCTGAAAATATGGAAGAGAAGAAACGGTTAATCAAGGATTTTGGAGCGCTTTTGCAAAGATTACACGAAATAGACCTACTGGAATCATTCAATCATCAGGGAGATTGGTTGTCCATCCAGCTTAATAAGGCTGAAGGCTATATGAAACAAGGACAAACAGACAGCGATTTACAACTATTAGAAAACCTGAAAGAAAATAAACCATCACCTGTCAAACAAACAATGATTCATGGGGATTGTACTACGGATAATGTGCTTGTTACGGATGGTAAAGTCAGCCTGTTTATCGATGTATCTAGAATGACAGTCGGAGATCCAAGATATGATGAATCGTTGGCGATAAGAAAATGGATACAGCATGAAGCATTACTAAATGCTTTTTATGAAGGTTATCATCGTTACCGTGTATCAGAAAGTGAATTTCGATATTTTGAAAATGGACTTTACGAATTTTTTTGACAGAAATGAGCAGCTTTGTATTATTTTATTCTTATTCGTGATTGTTATAGCAGCTTTTGTTTTATCACGGAGAACCGCCCGTAAAACTCCCGCCTCAAAATAAAGAGTAAGAATGAATTTATTTAAGCGGGAGATAACGGGCGCTAACTCCCACTGAATGAAGTTTCGTTTTATTTTCAGAAATGAATTATTTATACTAGTTAAATAACGCAACATCTGATTGGAGTGAACACCGATGAACAATCCGGTTATTCTGGTACTCACCAAAGAGATTGACCTATATTATACATTTCGTGATAATATTCGCGAGGTTTTTGGAAATAGCATCACGCTGCGCAGCAATCATTTTTTACCGGTTTATCTGGAGGATGTGGATTTAATTCTTTCTTCTGTCCCGGACAGTTTAGTCAAAGATTTCATCAATATAGAGAAAACAAAAGCTCCATTATTAGTTGCTAACCGGTCCATTGATTTTAAAAAGCTTGAAAAATTATTTGAATTACCCAGAGACGCTCAATGTCTGCTTGTCAGTAATGATGAGGCTATTGCTTGTGAATCTGTCACAATGCTGAAGTATTTAGGTTTTGACTACTTAGATTTCTATGCTTATTCTCCAGACATGGAAAACCCGCCTGATCTAAAAAATGTTGATATAGCCATTACTCATGGATTAGCAAATCTCGTGCCTAAGGGGTTAGAGTCTGTGATTGATTTAGGAAACAGACGTCTTGATTTAAGTACTTTATTCGATATTTCAAAGATTCTTCAGCATAATTTTGATCATGCACATCATATTACCATGGGTTATGTGAAAAATGTTGCCCGTATTGGAAGGGAGCTTGCAAATTCTGTCCGGAATGAGAACTACATTAATTCCAGCTTGCAGGCTGTCCTGAATACCGTGCAGGAAGGTGTTGTCTTTATTGATAAAGAAGGACGTGTCTCGCTGTTTAACGAGGAAGCAGGCAGCATTTTAGAAATCGATAGTCAAGCTGTTTTATACAAGCATTATTCGGATGTATTGGATGAATTTCAGATTGATAAAGTGATGGAAACAAAACAGCAAATTCCCAGGCAAATGATTCAGGTGCATGGATTAAATTTATTAGCTACACTTACTCCTATATTGCAGGAAGGCTCTTTTTCAGGGATTGTTCTTGTTTTTCAGGATGTAACGCATGTAGAACGGATGGAGCAAGAAATAAGGAATAAAAAATTACAATCAGGTTTAACCACCAAATACTCTTTTGAAGATAATGTTGGAAACAGTATGATCATGATGCAAACACAACAGCTTGCTAAAAAAATAGCCCGAAGTGATTATACGGTATTGATCACTGGAGAAAGTGGTACGGGAAAAGAGATTTTTGCTCAATCTATTCATGAGTATTCTTCCAGAAATAAAGGCCCGTTTGTTGCAGTAAACTTTGCAGGGATTTCAGAATCTCTGGCAGAAAGTGAATTATTCGGTTATGCAGAAGGTGCATTTACGGGTGCACGAAAAGGTGGAAAAGCCGGTCTGTTTGAACTTGCACAGAATGGAACGATATTTTTGGATGAAATAGGCGATGCTCCACTAAAAATTCAGGCAGCTATTTTAAGAGTTTTGCAAGAAAGACAAGTTATGCGTGTTGGAGGAAGTACGGTTATTCCAGTTAATGTTAGAGTGATTGCTGCTACGAATAAACAGCTGGAGGATATGATTCGAAAAGGAGAATTTCGGGATGATCTGTTTTACCGCTTGAACCAGCTGCCTTTGAGAATCCCTTCTTTACAAGAACGCAAAGAAGATATTCCGGATTTAATAACGTATTTCTTAGAACAGAAAAATAGTCAATTATCTTTTTCGCCGGCTGTGATGGAAAAGCTTTCTTCTTATAGATGGCCAGGTAATGTTCGTGAATTAGAAGGATTGATTACCTATTTATCTGTTATTGTAAATGGACGAGAGGTAAGCATCACGGATTTGCCATTCCAAATACAAGATGGCTTTCCCTCCAATATGCACCCAGATAAAATAACAAGATTACTGGAGCATTCTGGAGATCTTCATTTGTATAAAGATATTTTAGAGTGTTTAATGGTAACTCAGGGAGAAAATGCAGGAATAGGACGTTCTACATTGCAGGCAATGCTTTCTGATAAGATTTCTGAAAGTAAGCTGCGCACGAAATTGGATATACTTAAGAAATACGGCTTAGTAGAAACCGGAATTAAAAAGCAAGGAACAAAAATAACCAATCTAGGAATAAACATGATCGAGCATATATGATATTTAGGAGTATTTATAGGATTGTTCTAATTCTATAAATACTCCTAAATTTATTTTTCTACGCTGGAATAGCATAAAAAAAGCCTAATAATTATTGGCATATTTTTTGCATGAAAATTTTATAGAAAATAGCTTGGATTATTTTCAGAAAATAAGTAGTATTTAGCAAACGGAGGCCAGATAAATGATTACATTAATTAAAAATGCAGAAGTGTATGCTCCAGAACCGTTAGGAAGAGCATCCATCTTATTCGTAGGTCAAAGAATTGCCAAAATAGGAGAAGTAGATGAAGAAGCAATAAAAGGGATCGGTATCGATTATAAAATAGTCGATGCTGAGGGCGCTTATGCTGTACCAGGATTTATCGACCCGCATGTTCATTTGATTGGCGGTGGCGGAGAAGGGGGCTTTGCTACCCGGACACCGGAAATACAACTAAGTGATATGATTCAATCAGGAATTACGACGGTTGTCGGCCTTTTAGGGACAGACGGTACTACCAGACATATGACTTCTCTTCTTGCAAAAGCACGCGGCTTGGAAGAAGAGGGAATGACTACGTTTATTTATACCGGGAATTATGCTGTTCCTACGACCACCATTTCATCTAGTGTAAAAGAAGATATTATTCTATTTGATAAAATTATTGGAGCGGCAGAGATTGCTATTTCCGATTCCCGTTCTGGACAACCTTCTATACATGAATTGGCTAAAATCGTCGGAGAAGCGCGTGTTGGCGGGATGTTAAGTGGGAAAGCAGGGGTAACCCATTTTCACACAGGACCTGGAAAAGAATATTTAGCTCTTCTGCACCAGCTTTTAGAGGATTATGAACTGCCTGCTTCGAATCTTTATGCAACTCATATTACACGTAGTCAGGAGTTAGTGGATGATGCGATTCGTCTGGCAAATAAAGGAGCTTATGTTGATATAACAGCAGATGAAGAAACGGGAAAGTGGGTTATTTACTATAAAGAGAATGGTGGAGATATGCAACATTTGACCATTTCTTCAGATGGAAATGGCAGTCTGCCCAAATTTGATGAAAGTGGAAAAATGGTTGGTTTTGGAGTAGCAAGTACACAAACCTTATTTCAGCAAGTAATTGCTGCGGTGAAAAATCAAAATATAGCTTTACAGGAAATTTTACCATTAGTCACTAGTAATACAGCGGATGCTTTGAAACTGAGTAAAAAAGGCAGTATTCAAGAAGATAAAGATGCAGATGTACTTCTTTTAAATAAAGAGACATTAGCTTTAGAGCATGTATTTGCAAAAGGGCGTCATATGCTTGAAAATAAAGAGCTTCTTGTGAAAGGGACCTTTGAAAAATAATGAATTTGTGTTGCCAGGTAATGAGGAGGATTTATAAATGAAAAAACAACCTAACTTATTTGAAGCTTTTTCTCCAATTGTAGTCATGCTGTTGTTGCTCGCTATCGGTTTTGGTGTGTATGGATTCAGTCCGGAGCCTCTGCTGATTTTAGCTTCCGTATATGCAGGATTTATTGCATGGAGATTAGGATATACTTGGGATGAAATGATGGAGGGTATCCAAGAAAAAATTAAACAGGCTATGCCTGCTATTCTTATACTGATCTCGATTGGGATTCTTATTGGAACATGGATGATTGCCGGTACAATTCCAATGATGATTTATTATGGTTTAAAGATTATTGATCCAACCTTTATTGTGTTAATTGCTTTTGTAGTATCTGCCATTATATCCATTGTTACCGGGACCTCTTGGGGTTCTGCGGGTACGGTTGGCGTTGCTTTAATGGGAATTGCGACTGGACTTGGGGCAAGTTTGCCGGCAACTGCTGGCGCGGTTGTTGCCGGAGCCTATTTTGGAGATAAATTATCCCCGTTATCAGATACAACCAACTTAGCACCCATAGCGGCTGGAAGTGAATTATATGAACATATCCGACATATGCTCTGGACAACTGTTCCAGCAGCTGTTATCAGTATCATTGTATATTTGTTTGTCGGTTTTAATGTATCATCTGCTGATGCCTCCACTCCTGAAACAATGACTGTCATGCTGGATACATTGGCATCGATGTTTGATTGGAATATTTTGCTGCTGCTTCCTCCGGCAATTGTTTTATATGGTGCGCTGAGAAAAAAGCCAACTCTGCCGACAATTATTTTTTCATCTATTGTTGCAGCGGTAATCAGCAGATTCATGCAAGGATTCAGTGTAACCGATATTTTTGCATCAACCGTTTCAGGATTTGATGTAGCAATGGTAAATCGTGCTAATTTTAATCCGGATACGGTTATTACGGAAGTTCTTGATCTTGTCCATCAGGGCGGAATGCAGTCTATGACAGGAGTTGTTTTAATAGCTTTTTCTGCTTTTATTTTCGCTGGGATTATGACAACATCTGGTTCCTTGGATGTGATTA
Organism: Oceanobacillus jeddahensis; assembly: GCF_000750635.1. Taxonomy (GTDB): domain Bacteria; phylum Bacillota; class Bacilli; order Bacillales; family Amphibacillaceae; genus Oceanobacillus; species Oceanobacillus jeddahense. Next base: position 231,584 of record NZ_CCDM010000004.1, on the reverse strand, counting down.
TTGGAGCGCTGATGAAGGTGGTCAAACGTACTGGTGATTTGATTTTAACAACAGTGCTTTCTTGTCTGACCATGGCTTTGGTTACAGGGAACTCTTATCTCTCTATTATTGTGCCCGGCGAGACGTTTAAGGACACATATAAGAAAAATAAACTGCAGGCAAAAACCCTTTCCCGTACGTTAGAAGATTCTGGTACAGTTGTTGTTCCTCTTGTACCTTGGTCTTCAGCAGGAGTGTTTATGGCTGGTACACTGGGTGTTTCTACACTTAGTTATGCACCATGGGCTATTCTGTGTTATACCGGCTTCATTTTTGCAATTATCCTGGGCTATACAGGGATTGGTATTGCCAAAAGAGAAGATGCGGATCCGGACGAGGGTTTGAAAGCTCCATCTGAAAAATAAATAGTTGACTGTGGAAACATCCTCTTTCTGATATGTAAGTGTTAGAAGGAGGATGTTTCTTTCGTTTTCAAATAATTATTTAAAAACATAATGAGCTAAAATTTATGCATCTCATAAAACGTTATGGGATACTGTAGCAAGGGAATGTATGTAATAGAATCTTTTAGCAAAAGGAGAGAGCAACCATGAAAATACTATTAGTAGGAGCGACTGGATCAATCGGCGAGGTAGTATATGAAGAATTAAAGAATGATGCAGAAATCATTCAAGCAAGCCGAAATTCTTCGGAATATCCGATAGATATTACTTCTGAAGAAAGCATAAAAGCATTGTTTGAAAAAGTAGGCGAGGTAGATGCAATTATTTGTGCAGCAGGATCTGCGCATTTTGCAACCGTAGATGAACTGACACCGGAGCAGAATATGATTGCCGTAAACAGTAAACAGCTTGGACAAGTGAATTTAGTATTAATCGGCCTGCACTATCTGAAGGATCATGGAAGCATTACACTGACAACGGGTGTACTGATGGATGATCCACTAAAAACAGCATCCTCTTCGGCAATGGCAAATGGCGGGGTATCGGCCTTTGTGAAATCAGCCGCGATTGAAATGCCGCGTGGAATCCGGATTAATCATGTTAGTCCATCGATGCTTGAGAAATCAAAAGAGAAGTATGGGAAACTATTCCAGGGATTCCAACCTGTTTCTTCTGAACGAATCGGTTTAGCTTATCGTAAAAGTGTTTTTGGTGCGCAGACTGGGCAGGGGTATAAGGTATACTAAGAAGAATTATCTAACTAAAAAACGTTACATTCAAAAAGCAGATCAACTGATTCAGGTTTGATCTGCTTTTATTTGATCGGATATTAATAACTCCAAAGATAAGAAATCTCTATAACTGGAAATCTTCCTTATAAAGCTCCTTTGTAACAGAAATAAATACCTGTGTAGCATGGGATGGCTCCGCTGATGTACACAACCCTAAAATTCGGTAAGCATCCTCTTTTAATTTAATAACTTTAATGCGTTTAGATGTTTTTTCCTTTTGGAGTACCAGTTCAGGCCTAATATTTATTCCAAGGTTTGCTTCTACAAGTGCAATGATAGGCAGGTCTTCAGAAACTTCATATTTTATATTGGGAGATAGATTATATTTTGAAAATAGCCCGATAATTTCATCATCCCAGCTTTTTTTAGGTTTAATAAATGGATAAGAAGATAGCTCCTTCACGCTGATTTCATTTTTGGTATGTAAAGGATGCTGATTCGAAACAATGCAAAATAATTCATCTTTTTGGAGCGGGATAAAGGTTAAACTGCTATTGTCAGCACCGGTATTAAAACAACAATCTAATTCCCCGGTCAATACTCTTTTTTTAAGAGACTCATAATCTCCCTCATGAATATTTATTTCAATCCCCGGGTACTCTTCCTGCATTTTCTTCACAATAGGAGGAATCCAATTGCCTGTCACACTGGAAAAAGAGCCTACATTTACCGTTCCTGTCTTTAAGCCATTCAGGTGACTTGCTTCTTGCATTAAAGCTTCATTCATTTTTTCTATTTGCAATGTATAATGATAAATCTTTTCTCCTTCTTTGGTTAAGGAAATTCCACTTCTGTTACGGTTCAATAATTTTAAATTTAAATCTGATTCCAGACTTTTAATCGCGTTACTAAGCCCGGGTTGAGTAAGGTGGAGCTCGCTAGCTGCTTTGCTGATATTTTTCAGTTGGATGACTTTATTGAAGATTTCATACCGCTGCAATGTCATGGCAATTCTCCTTAGTATAATTTTTTTGAATGTTAGACATAATTAACATTTATTTTACTTATGCTAATTATCCAAATAAAATGAAATCATGTCAAACAAATTCCAATAGGGGGTCACATAATGTCAACAGTAAAAACCGCCAAAAAAGTAAGTAATTTTATAAATGGGGAATGGGTAGATCCGATTTCAGGAAATTATACAGAGATTTTTAACCCGGCTACTGGAGAAGAGATTGGGAAGGTACCCATTTCAAGTTTTGAGGAAATTGAGAGCGCTGTCAAAAGTGCAGAGGCTGCTTTTAAAGATTGGAAAAAGGTTGCTGTTCCAAAAAGAGCACGCATTCTATTTAAATATCAGCAATTATTAATGGAGAACCGCGAAGAGTTAGCCGAAATTATTACTTTAGAAAATGGAAAAACAATTGATGATGCAGCGGGGGAAGTACAAAGAGGAATTGAATGCGTTGAATTTGCTGCTGGTGCTCCGTCTTTAATGATGGGAGAACAACTGCCAGATATCGCTACAGGGATCGAATCAGGAATGTACCGCTATCCAATCGGCGTAGTTGGCGGGATTGCACCGTTTAATTTTCCAATGATGGTTCCTTGCTGGATGTTCCCATTAGCAATCGCGTGTGGAAATACCTTTATTTTGAAGCCATCTGAAAAAACACCATTGCTTGCTAATCGTCTAGCAGAATTATTTAAAGAAGCAGGTTTACCTGACGGTGTATTGAATATCGTGCATGGATCCAATGATGTGGTTAATGGAATTTTGGAACACGAAAAAATTAAAGCGGTATCATTTGTCGGCTCGCAGCCTGTAGCAAAATATATTTATCAAACAGCTGCAGCCAATGGAAAGCGTGTGCAGGCGTTAGCCGGTGCTAAAAATCACAGCATTGTGTTAGAGGATGCAGATTTAGATAATGCAGTTTCAAATATTACGGCAGCGGCATTCGGATCGGCCGGGCAAAGATGTATGGCAGCTTCTGTAGTAGTTGCAGTAGGAGATGTTGCAGATGAGTTGACGGAACGCTTAAAGCAGGCAGCAGATAACGTGGTTATTGGAGATGGAGCGGATAAAGCGTCATTTCTTGGTCCGGTTATCCGGAAAGAGCAAAAAGAAAGAACGTTAGATTATATTGAAGCCGGTTTAGAAGAAGGAGCAACATTACTAAGAGACGGCAGGGAAGATAAAAAAGACAGCGATGGCTATTTTGTCGGGGCAACGATATTTGATCATGTTCGTACCGATATGAAAATTTGGGAAGACGAAATGTTTGCACCAGTACTTTCTGTTGTCCGTGTAAATACGATTGAAGAAGCAATTGAGGTGGCAAATGAATCAGAGTTTGCTAATGGAGCTTGCCTATATACAGATAGTGCAAAAGCGGTGAGAACGTTTAGAGAGGAAATCGACTCAGGAATGTTGGGAATTAACTTAGGTGTTCCTGCACCAATGGCATTTTTCCCGTTTTCAGGATATAAAAATTCCTTTTATGGCGATTTACATGCAAATGGAAAAGACGGGGTCAATTTTTATACCCGAAAGAAAATGGTGACAGCACGATACTAAGTGTATGGAGGAGGGTGGCAAATGCTTCAATCGATGAATCAAGCAAATGATGTGAAAGCGAAAGACGCGAAACAGCTTTGGCATGCGATGAAAGGATCTAAACCGGATCCCAATCTGCTGGTTGCTGAAACGGCAAAAGGAGCATGGGTGACAGATGTGGAAGGAAATAAATATTTAGATGGAATGTCTGGATTATGGTGCGTCAATGCAGGGTATGGCCGAACAGAAATAGCGCAGGCTGCCTACGAACAATTGGAAAAGCTGGCATATTTTCCGTTGGCACATAGTCATCAACCTGCGATTCAGTTAGCTGAAAAATTAAATAGCTTTTTAGACGATGAGTATGTGTTCTTTTTCTCCAATAGTGGATCAGAAGCAAATGAAACTGCTTTTAAAATAGCGAGACAATACCATCAGCATAAAGGGGAAGGGCAGCGGACTAAATTCGTTTCAAGGTATCGAGCTTATCACGGAAATACAATGGGAGCGCTGGCTGCAACAGGGCAGGCAGAAAGAAAATATAAATATGAGCCATTAGCACAAGGTTTTTTGCATGTAGCACCGCCTGATCTGTATCGCAATCCGGATGATGAAAATTCTTTGTCCTCCGCTAAAGCAATCCATGAGTTAATGACCTGGGAGCTTAGTTCAACGATTGCTGGTGTGATTATGGAGCCGATTATTACCGGCGGAGGCATTCTGATGCCGCCTAAGAATTATCTGAAGCGGGTCAAAGAAATCTGCGAGGCACACGGAGCTTTGCTCATCGTGGATGAAGTCATTTGCGGGTTTGGCCGGACCGGAAAACCGTTTGGATTTATGAATTATGACGTAAAGCCGGACATTATTACGATGGCAAAAGGAATTACAAGCGGTTATATGCCTTTATCAGCTACTGCAGTCAAAAGAGAAATATTTGAGCAATTTGATGGCGAGGATGTCTATGATCGTTTCAGGCATGTGAATACGTACGGCGGATCTCCAGCAGCTTGTGCCGTGGCTTTAAAGAACATTGAAATTATGGAACAGGAAAATCTATTCCAGCAATCGAAACAGCTTGGGGAGAGATTATTGGAAGATTTCCAAGGGCTATTATCCCAACCGAATGTCGGAGATGTTCGCGGGAAGGGCTTATTGATCGGGATAGAGCTGGTAGAGGATAAGCAGACAAAGGAGCCGGTTCATGTAGATAAAATCAATCAGATCGTAACTCAATGTAAGCAAAGCGGCCTGTTGGTTGGAAAAAATGGGGATACCGTAGCAGGCTTTAATAATATTCTTCAGCTGGCCCCGCCGCTGAATATTACGGAAGAGGATTATCAATTCATTGTGAAAACAGTGACAGAAAGTATTTCAGCGTTGAATGAATGAGATGTTTCATAGGCAGAAGCAAAGGAGGAAGATATCATGCGTGTAGCAACAGCGTTTGAAGAAGTTTTAAAAGATACCCAAGAAGCTCAGAACATGTATATCGCTGGGAAGTGGACCAGCGGAAGTACAGGGAATGCACGAAAAGTGTATAATCCGGCAAATAATCAGGTGATTGCAACCGTTGCGGACGGAGGAGCAGAAGATGCAGACCAAGCAATTGAAGCTGCAAGAAAAGCATTTTATGAGGATGGCTGGCGGGAAACTTATGCGAGAACAAGGGCTGACTTATTATTGAATGTGGCTGAAAAGCTGGAAGCACGGAAAGAGGAAATTGCAAAATTAGAAACATTAAACAATGGAAAGATGTATGAGGATTCGATCGTTGATGTGGAAGATGCGATTCATCAATTTAAATATTATGCCGGCTTAGCGATGCAGCCGCATGGCCAAACCTATGAAGTGCCGGATGAAATTCAGGCAATGGTGATTCGGGAGCCGGTAGGTGTGGTCAGTATCATCGTTCCATGGAATTTTCCTTTAGTGATGGCTACGCAAAAAATGGCTGCTGCGCTTGCTGCAGGGTGTACAGTTGTGGTCAAACCAGCTTCCCAGACACCATTAACTGTATTGAGATTATTTGAAATTATAGATGAAATTGATTTTCCAGCAGGTGTGGTGAATCTGGTATTGGGGTCGGGAGCTGTGATAGGCGACCGTTTAGTACAGCATAAGGATGTTGATAAAATATCGTTTACCGGTGGAACAGATACCGGGAAGCAAATTATGAAAGATGCAGCTGATACGATCAAAAAAGTCGGACTGGAGCTGGGAGGAAAATCTCCGAATATTGTATTCTCCGATGCGGATTTTGAAACAGCAGTCGATTATGCCATGTTGGGTATTTTCGCCGGACAGGGGCAGGTTTGCTCCGCGGGGTCCAGACTAATTTTGGAGAAAAGTATTTATGAAAAGTTTGTAGATGAATTAGTAAAACGAACGAATAAAATCAAGATTGGACCAGGATGGGACCCGCAAACAGAAATGGGACCGCTTATCTCTCCGGATCACGCCGAGTCAGTTCTCGAATATGTCAAAGTAGGATTGGATGAAGGGGCAGAATTACTATGTGGCGGAGAACGGCTAACAGACGGTTCTCTTGCAGAAGGAAACTATGTAGCTCCGACGATTTTTACAAATACAACACCAGATATGCGGATTGTACAAGAAGAAATTTTTGGACCAGTACTGGTTATCCAAGTATTTGAAACAGAGAAAGAAGCATTAGAGCTGGCGAACGGAACGGATTTTGGATTAGCGGCAGCAGTGTTCACGAATGATGGTGCGAAAGCGCAACGGGTAATCCGCGGCTTACATGCAGGAATCACCTGGGTGAACAGCTATCATCCAACATTCAATGAAGCTCCTTGGAGCGGCTATAAACAGAGTGGAATTGGCGGAGATTTAGGCACATATGGCTTTGAAGAGTATCTGTATAAAAAACAGGTGAACATTGCTTTAGAAGTGAAGCCTTCTGGTGCTTATTCCAATACAGATAGGTAATCTATCAATCTATTTTTAAAAGGGGGTGGCAGATTGAATAGTTTTGATGTGATTGTTATCGGTGGAGGCATCATCGGTTCGAGCGTAGCTTATTATCTTTCTAAAGAAGGTTATCAAGTTGCTTTGGTAGAGAAAGGGGATATAGCTGCTGGAACGTCGAGCAGATGTGATGCGGTGGCACTTATTTGTGATAAAAAGCCGGGAATCGATACGGAAATTGGCTTTCGAAGTATCCAGCTTTATAAAAAGTTAGCAAAAGAATTCTCTTTTGACTTCGAGTTTTTCTCACGGGGAAGCTTATACGTTTGTGAAACAGACCAGGAATTAGAAGTCGCAAATGGGTATGTCAAGCAGCAGGCTGCTGCCGGTTATGATATGAAGATGGTAAGTAAAGAGGAGCTTCCCGATATCGAAAAGCATCTGGCGGATGATTTGGCAGGCGGTGTCTGGACAGAGGTTGACTCTACGATGAATCCATACCTTGTCTGTTATGCCTTTATTGAAGAAGCAAGAACATATGGTTTAGAAGTCTTTACTAACCAAGAGGTAAAGGAAATTACACAGGGACCGGATGGTTCAGTGGAGTCTGTAAAAACCAGCACCACGACGTTATATACGAAAAATGTGGTCAATTGTGCCGGTGTCTGGGCAAGTCATATTGGGGAGATGGTCGGGATAGACATTCCGATTCGGCCAAGAAAAGGAATGGTTCTTGTCACAGAGCGGACAGACAGGATCGTTCATCAAAAAGTACATGAGTTTGGCTACATGCTCTCTAAATTTGAAGATATCAATTACAAGAGAAATGTCAGTAAACTGGTAGAAGACTATAACATTGCTTTTACTATTGAACCGACAGAAGCAAGTAATTATTTGGTCGGCGGGCATCGCGCTTTTAAAGGCTATGATACAAGTGCGGAGCATGATGTGATGCGGGGAATTGCTGAACGGGCAACTCGTTTCCTGCCGATTTTAACGGATGTCAATTGTATTCGTGCTTACGCCGGCATCCGCCCGTGGGTAGTTGACCATTTGCCGATTGTATCGGAGGTAGATGAGGTGCCGGGCTTCTATATTGCAAGCGGTCATGAGGGCGATGGAATCAGCATGGCGCCAATTACCGGAAAGATGATGACAGAGCTTATTTCAGGAAAAGAAACCGAATTTAATATTGATCGCTTAAAATTTTCAAGATATAAAGCGCAAGAAGAAATATTACAAACTATTTAATTATTGGAGGAATGAATGATGTATAAACCAACTGGAATGATACCTGCAATGCCAACACCATTTAATGAGGACGGATCGATTAATTTTTCTGCCTATCAAGGCTTAATTAATCACCTGGTTGACGGCGGTGTACACTGCCTGCTTGCTGGAGGAAGCACAGGAGAGTATTCACTGATGTCACTAGAAGAAAGAAAGAGTCTATTAAAAGCAGCAGTAGAATATGCTGGCGGACGTGTGCCTATCATGGCAGGTACGAGCGCGCACCGCGAGGAAGAAACGCTGGAACTGACAAAATATGCAGCAGAGGTAGGGGCAGATTGTGCGCTTGTTGTAACGCCATATTATATGACAACAAGTGAAGAAGGGCTAAAAGCATATTATAAAAAATTAGCTGCCAAAGCAGGAATTGGAATTGTAATTTATCACTATCCTGCAGCAACTAATGTAGAGCTCTCCCCTGAATTTATTGCGGAGTTAAGTGAAGAGGAAGGAATTGTAGCAGTTAAAAATACAACAGATCAGGAGCATACCTGTAAAGTCATTGCTTTAACAAAGGATAACGATGACTTTACTGTATTAACTGGCTTTGAACACTTGATCCTGCCGACGTTATCTGTTGGTGGACACGGGGCAACTGGAATTATTCATAATCTGGTTCCAAAAGAAATTGTAGAAATGTATGAGTTATTTACAAAGGAAAAAGATATTGATGGCGCATTAGCTATCAATCAGCGTTTACTTCCGCTATATGATTATGTGGAAGCAGAGCCTGTACCGGGTCCTGTAAAAGCTGGTTTAGATATTATTGGTCTGGAAGGCGGAACGGTACGTAAACCATTAGTGCCAGCTTCAGACGAGTTAAAAGAGAAAATGAGTAAAACATTAAAAGAATTAGGCTATGAAGTGAAGCCAGTATAGTTTTAAGCAGGCATCAGCACAGAGAAAAACAGCATAAGAAAAGGCGTATACAAAGATGTATCTACTTATTTTGTTTTATTTCTCTGTGCTTCTGTTTTGAATTGAGATGATGGAGGAAAAAATATGGCGAGCAGCAGAGATCGAGAATATGGCTTTGTGAAATCGGATCACAGTCAACAAATTGAAATGAAAAAAGGGCAATATGTCGCAGGCTTCTCCGTAGGGATCCTTTTCCTGGATGATTGCTGGTACCCTGTATTACCTGGCAATGTAGCTAATTTATCCACCTATGATTTTCCTGTTGTTCCGCGAGTTGTTCCGAATTGTACGCAGGATAGAATTCACGTAGGAGACCCGACACTAGTGGATGATGTGATTCAAACAGCCCAGCAGCTGGAAAGAGAAGGAGCAAGAGTCATCTGCGGGGCATGCGGTTTCTTTGGAAATTATCAAAAGCAGGTTGCCGATGCTGTAGATATTCCGGTTTTTATGTCAAGCGTAGTCCAGATTCCATGGATTAAAACAGGGTTAAAAGGTCATCAGCGTATCGGCATGCTCACAGCAGACAGCGATGGCATAACGGAAAGTTTATTTGATAGCTGTGGAGTGACCAATATAAAGGATGTCGTAGTAAAAGACTTGGGGAAATTACCGGAATTCTCTGCCATCGTAGAAAGCAGAGGAAGCTTTGATAACGGAGTAGTCAGAGAAGAGGTTGTACAAGCAGCAAAAGAACTGGTGGAAGATAACCCGGATATTGGAGCGATTTTGCTGGAATGCAGTGATCTGCCTCCGTATGCCGCTGCAATTCAACAAGCGGTCGGATTGCCGGTCTTTGACTTTATCACCATGATTCGCTGGGCGCATATGGCTACGGCTCAGAAACCGTATTATGGTTTTATTTAAAACAAAGGAGGAGTATGGATGGCGGATGAAAATATCATCATTTGCAGATGTGAAGAGGTAACACTAAAAGAAATTAATCAGACGATAGATCATTACCATTGTTCCTCTCGTGAAGTGAAGCTGAGAACAAGAGCAGGCATGGGATATTGTGGAGGAAGAACATGCCGGAGCATGATTGATCAAATTGTTCAGTCTCATGAAGCTGCTCCAAAGACAGATGAAATTTCTCTCAGCTATCGTCCGCCGGTTAGACCAGTATCGTTTGGTACGTTGGGAGGAATGGATCTTGTCAGCGAGGATTGAAGATCACCCAGTTTTAGGGTCGTTATCGAATAATACGAAATTAACTTTTACGTTTAATCATCAAACGGTGGAAGCACTTGAAGGAGATACAATTGCTTCTGCTCTATTAGCAGAAGGATATCAGGAATTAAGAAAGCATGATGTGAGTGGAAACGGCAGAGGAATCTATTGTAATATCGGTCATTGCTTTGAATGCAGGGTTCAACTGGAGGACAGACAGGTTGTCCGCGCTTGTGTAACCGCTGTTAAGGATGGGATGGCTGTTTATTCTTTAAGGAAGTGATGGGTTTATGTGGAATCTGGTGATTATCGGTGCAGGGCCTGCAGGATTAACGGCAGGAATAGCAGCTGCAGAAAATGGAGTCGCCGTTAAAGTGATCGATGAATTTCCCCGCCCGGGGGGCAGATTGTTAGGACAATTGCATGAAGAGCCGAACGGAGAGTGGTGGAATGGAATGAAAGAATCAGAAAACCTGGAACAGAGAGCTGTATCTCTGGGTGTGGAAGTAGAATGTGAAACATCTGTTTATAATCTGGAAAAGATAGAAACAGGATGGAGAATTTATACTTCTAACGGAATCATAGATACCGTACATCTGCTTTTGGCAACTGGTGCCAGTGAGACACATATTCCATTGTCAGGTTGGACATTGCCGGGAGTCATGTCGATTGGAGCAGCACAGGTTATGGGAAACGTGCACAGAGTAAAACCTGGGAATACTTGTATTATTATCGGCGCAAATGTATTATCCATGGCCATTGCTAATGAGTTAAAACTATGCGGGGTGGATGTGAAGGCCATTATTTTGCCAGTAACTGAACAGATAGAAAAGGAAGCGGGTCAGCCTCAAGAAGTTTTGGCATCTTTAATGCGTTTGACACACCTGGCTCCTTCTCCTTTACTGAAGCAGCTGGGAAAGCTGGGAAAACGTGTGCCAGTAAGCTTTGCCACAAAGTTTTATCCAAGTAGTGGATTGAAAATGAACGGTATTCCGATTAAATTGAAAACTGCTGTTACAGAGATTATTGGGGAAGATGTTGTTGAAGGAGTGAAAACCGTAAAAATTAACACAGCAGGCGAACCTGTTCCGGGAACGGAAAAAATGGAAGCAGCAGATGTGGTATGTATTTCAGGTGGGCTGACTCCAATGGCAGAATTGGCTTCTGTTGCCGGTTGTTCTTTTAAATACGTGGAAGCATTAGGAGGACATATTCCTGTTCATAATGAAAAAATGGAAACGACGCTGCCTGATTTATATGTATCCGGCAATATAACAGGAGTAGAAAGCTCCAAAGTGGCTATGGCACAAGGAGAAGTAGCCGGATTAACGATTGCATCGAAAGTAATCGGAAGCAGTCCGGCACTAACAGAAAACATTGAGCATGCGGTTCAAAATGTAGAAAAGGTAAGAGCAGCCGCACTCATTCAATTCCATCCAGAAATTGAGAAGGAAAGAAAAACATTATATCAAGATTATCAACAAAATGCTTAAAATCAAGAAAGTAAGGAGACATGTCATATGAAAATACTATTAGTAGGAGCAACTGGATCAATCGGCGAGGTAGCATATGAGGAATTAAAGAATGACGCAGAAATCATCCAAGCGAGCCGAAATTCTTTGGAATACCCGATAGATATTACTTCAGAAGAAAGCATAAAAGCACTGTTTGAAAAAGTAGGCGAGGTAGATGCGATTATTTGTGCAGCAGGATCTGCGCATTTTGCAACCGTAGATGAACTGACACCGGAGCAGAATATGATTGCCGTAAACAGTAAACAGCTTGGGCAAGTGAATTTAGTATTAATCGGCCTGCACTATCTGAAGGATCATGGAAGTATTACACTGACAACGGGTGTACTGATGGATGATCCGCTAAAAACAGCATCCTCTTCTGCGATGGCAAATGGCGGGGTATCGGCATTTGTGAAATCAGCCGCGATTGAAATGCCGCGTGGAATCCGGATTAATCATGTTAGTCCATCGATGGTTGAGAAGTCAAAAGAGAAGTATGGAAAGCTATTCCAGGGATTCCAACCTGTTTCGTCTGAGCGAATTGGTTTAGCTTATCGTAAAAGTGTATTTGGCGCGCAGACTGGACAGGCGTATAACGTATATTAATAGATTTTGTATAGGGTCTAAAATAATTTAGGCCCACCATAAGCAAGGGGGATACTATGGGCGAATTTATAGGCCGATTAAATGATATTGTATGGAGTCCGGCATTAGTTATTTTAATCCTGGCGCTGGGGTTGTTTTTCACGATAGCTACTCGATTTATTCATTTTAGGTATATAAAAGATATGTTTATACTTACATTTACTGGAGGTAAATCAGAAGCGGGTATTTCGTCGTTTCAGGCATTGTCGATGTCGCTAGGAAGCAGAATCGGTATTGGTAATATAGCTGGGGTAGCAACTGCTATAACACTAGGGGGACCAGGCTCTATATTCTGGATGTGGATTTTAGCTTTTTTCTCTGCCAGTATCGCTTTTATTGAAACGACACTCGCACAGGTTTATAAAGTGAAACAAGATGGTGAATACCGTGGAGGCGTCCCGTATTATATTGACAAAGGGTTAAAGAAAAAATGGTTTGCTATCCTTTTTGCTATAGTGACCATGATATCCATGACACTGCTTGTCCCAGGTATTCAAGTAAATACTATTGCCCTTTCATTGGATGATGCATTTGGAATAACTCCGGCAATAACAGGTATATTTCTTGTCATCTTACTTGCTGCTGTTATTTTTGGCGGGGTAAAAAGAATCGCAAAAACAGCTGAAACAATTGTTCCGGTTATGGCCATTGGTTATATCATTGTTTGTCTTGTCATTCTAGCTGTTAACTTTACGGCAATTCCAGATGTGCTTTCATTAATTGTGTCCAGTGCCATCAATCCAGATGCTGCATTTGGAGGTATCATAGGTTCGGCAATTGTTTGGGGCGTACAAAGAGGTGCATTTTCGAACGCTGCCGGTTTTGGCAGTGAAACGTTTGAAACAGGAGCAGCAGAAGTATCACATCCTGTTAAACAAGGGTTGGTGCAAGCGTTATCTGTATATATTACTACCTTGGTAATCTGCTCCGCTACCGCATTTATGGTCTTAATTACAGGAATGTATAATGTTCAATTAGGTGATGGGACCATGGTCGAGAATAATATTGGTGCGGTTGAAGCAGGTTCTAATAATGTACAACTAAGCGTGGAAACGATTTTACCCGGGCTTGGTGGTCCTTTCGTTGCGGTCGCTATATTTTTCTTTGCCTTTACCAGTCTGATTACGTATTCCTATAAAGCAGAGACAAGTCTTGCTTATCTTAATCGAAACCGAAAAAAGAAGCTGTTATGGCCGTTAACAGTATTGAAATGCGGGCTCTTAATTACAGTATTATATAATAGTACAAATTCCGCTGCTCTGGCATGGAGTTTTGGCGATTTAGGATTTGGTGTGATGGCTTGGTTGAATATGATCGCATTGATATTTTTAACAAAACCAGCTTTAAAAGCAGTGAAGGATTATGATAAGCAGAAGAAACAAGGGAAAGATCCAGTATTTGATTCTGAGAAAGCAGGAATAGAAAATGCGGATTTTTGGAAATCGGAACAAAAAGAAAGTGCCCAGCCGGCGAAAAAAGATCGAAAAGTTGTTTAGATTAATGTAAGCGTTTGCTAGTTAAATCCATTTTTGTTCGAATGGGCTTAAGTGCATTTTAAGGTACGCCTTGTAAAGTGGACAAGTCCAACAGATGTATAAGGAGTGGTTTTGCTTTATGAAAACAGCAGTTATTACAGGGGCTGGAAGCGGATTAGGTTCAGAATTAGCATATGCTTTTTCGAAGCTTGATTATAAGGTATGTCTGTTAGGCAGAACCCGCTATAAATTAGAGAAAATATCCCGAAACATGAAAGGAAAATCTTCTATTTATGAAGTAGATATTGCAGACCCCTTGAGTGTTGCGGAAGTGTTCAGGGAAATATATGAATCACATGATAATGTAGATTGTCTAGTAAATAATGCAGGGGTTGGCATTTTTAAAACACTGGATGATATCAATAACAGGGAAATAGATTTGTTGATTGATACAAATATAAAAGGAGCAATTTATTGCACCAAAGAAGTTTTGCCGGATATGCAGCGCAGGAATAAAGGAGATATTTTAAATATCATTTCCAATTCTGGAAAAACTGCAAAAGCACATGAAATCATTTATAGCGCCAGTAAATTTGGAATGCGGGGGTTTTCGGAAGCTCTGACGGATTTAACGAAAGACACAAATATTAGAGTACTCGCTGCATACATGGGAAATATGGATACCAGCCTTTGGCGTGAGGATGAACCAGAAGAACTTAAAAGCTATGCAAGTCCAAAAGATGTGACGAAAATAATTATGGATCACTTCCTTGATAGAGAAAGCATTTTTAGTTCAGACATAGAGATAGACAACCAATAGAATCGCATGACTTTAGATAACTACAAAGAATGGAGAAATCAGTAAGATTAAATATCTGAAATAGATAAGGGAGAGTTATATGAGTGCATTGATAGATTGGTTAAGCGGAGCTGTCTGGAATCAGTATTTTATTTTCAGTTTTTTAGTGATTGGTTTGATATTTACAATTATTACTAGGTTTGTACAAGTGACACATTTAAAAGATATGATAAAGCTAATGTTTGTGAGAAAATCATCTGAATCTGGAGTATCTTCCTTCCAGGCCATTTCTATGTCACTTGGCAGCAGAATAGGAACTGGTAATGTTGCAGGAGTTGCAACAGCGATTACACTTGGAGGGCCCGGAGCAGTATTTTGGATGTGGGTCATGTCTTTCTTTGGAGCAGCGACAAGTTTTATTGAAATTACATTATCACAGGTTTATAAAAGTAAGATTAATGGTGAGCTCCGTGGTGGTACACCATATTTTATTGAAAAAGGACTTGGATTTAGAACATTAGGCATTGTTTTTGCAATATTAACAACTTTGGCAACTGGATTTTTTCTAATGAATATCCAATCTAATACCATTGCAGCTTCGATGGAAGGAGCTTTTGGAATTCCGCCATATATCATTGGTATTATTTTAGTTCTTTTAATGGGGCTATGCGTGTTTGGTGGAGTAAAAAGAATTGCTAGAGCCGCAGAATATTTAGTACCTTTTATGGCAATTGGTTATATCATCGTCTGTATCATTATTTTAGGATTTAATTTTCAAGCTATTCCAGATTTATTTTCATTGATTATATCAAGCGCTTTTGGTGCAGAAGCAACATTTGGCGGTATGGTTGGGGCGGCTATATCGTGGGGAGTTCAAAGAGGGTTTTTCTCTAATGCGGCAGGTGCAGGTTCAGAAACTTACGAAGGGGCTGCTGCTGAAGTATCGCATCCAGCAAAGCAAGGATTGGTTCAGGCGCTGGCTGTATATGTAGATACGTGGATTATCTGTTCGGCAACTGCTTTTATGATTTTAATTACAGGGATGTACAATGTTGAAGGAGCAGCATCTGTTGTCAATGTTCCCGGTGTAGAAGCTGGATCAGTAAATGTGCAACTTGCAGTAGACACAGTATTACCAGGATTTGGATCTGCTTTTATGGCAATTGCCTTATTTTTCTTTTGCTTTACAACTATGATAACTTACTATTACAAGACTGAATCTAGTGCTACCTATATCATTGGCCATTCCAATAAAAATGAAAAAGTATTTTTATTCCCATTGCGTATAGGTATTCTTATTTTTGCTTTTGTTGGTGCAGTTGTTTCCGCGTCTACAGCATGGGCAATGGGAGATATTGGATTAGGAAGTATGGCGTATTTGAACTTAATCAGTACGTTGCTATTGTCTGGGGTAGCATTGAAGGTTTTAAAGGACTATAAAGAACAGAAAAAAGCAGGTAAAGATCCTGTCTTTGATCCAGTAAAGTTAGGAATTAAGAATGCAGATTATTGGGAAACAAGGGAAGAGGAAAGTTCTCAACCATCTAAAAGCGGAACTAAAGTTATTTAAAGTATTGAAAGCGTTTCCTTTATTGATTGGAATACTTTAACTATATAAAGGCAGCATCATATTCAAATTGTTCACTGAAGGAGAAGGTTTATGAAATGGTCGCGTAAAATTGATGTAGTTGGCGCTCACGCAGAAGGGGAAGTAGGCAACGTGGTAGTAGGAGGTATCCCGCCTATACCTGGTGATACAATGTTCGAAAAAAAAGAATACTTCGAAAAAAATATGGATGATATCAGAAAACTATTACTTTTTGAACCCCGCGGCGGTCCGTTCCATAATGCAAATATTCTTGTATCTCCTACTCATCCGGAAGCAGATATGGGCTATATTATTTTAGAAAGCACAGAATATCCACCAATGTCAGGTTCAAATACAATTTGTGTAGCTACTGTTTTATTGGAAAATGGGATACTTTCTATGAAAGAACCTGTCACTGAATTAGTTCTGGAAGCTCCTGGAGGACTCATTAAAGTAACGTGTGCATGCGAAGATGGAAAAGTAAAGAAGGTAGAGTTAACAAATGTTCCTGCTTTTCCAATCCATTTGAATACCGTTGTGAATGTTGAGGGAATAGGAGATATTAATGTTGACACCTCTTATGGAGGAATGATGTTTGCGCATGTTAATGCACAGGAGTTAGGATTTAATATTACACCCGATGAAGCACATGAAATGTGTTTAGTCGGGCAAAAAATTAAAAAGGCCGTTAATGAACAGTTAACGGTTGTTCACCCAGAGAATCGCAAAATTCGCAATGTGTCTAATATTATTTTTGAAGGACCCTCAAAACGTTCTCAAGCAGGTGTCACCAGTAAAAATGGTACGGTTGTTTTACATGGAAGAATGGACAGATCACCATGTGGTACTGGAACCAGTGCACGTTTGGCAGTAATGTATGCAAAGGGGTTAATTGATGTTCATGAGGAATTTGAAAATGAATCGATTACTGGAACCAAATTTAATAGTAAAATCATATCCCTTTCTAAAGTTAAAGATAAAGATGCCGTCGTCCCAAAACTATCAGGCCAGGCATGGATAACTGGCTTAATAAATCTGAGAGTGGATCCTACAGACCCGATTCAATCCGGACATCAAGTTAGTGATATTTGGTTTTAATACCTGGATAAATTAGTTCAAGCTGATGATTAATTACAATGTGAAACGATATATGAATTTATAATTTAAAGAAAAAGGTGTTCAGTACGTTGCATCAACAGGAGTTTTTAGCGTATTGATTAGGGATTAGACATTTGAACCTGAAAATATAATGTTAGAGTAAACGAAATTATTCCAGGAATCATATTAACCAGCTTAATTGGCGGACGTTTAAATAAATGTTACTTATTATTCTTATATGCTGTTTAAAACGTGCAAGGGTCATGTTATTTTTAGATGCCTCTTGCACATTTTTTTCTATCTTTAAAGTAAAAGTAATTAAATTCTCACATTTGTATAGAAGAAACAGGTACAATGGATATAAAACGAAACTTCACTCAGTGGGAGTTTTTGTTCTTCTCCCACTGCGTTAGCCTGAGTGATTCAGGGAGTTAGCTCACCTGATCTCCCGCCTAAATAAATTTATTTTCACGCTTTATTCTGAGGCGAGAGTTTTACGGACGCTTCTCCGTGATAAATAAGTATAAACTATTCATTTAAAAACAGAGGTGTCTCCATGGAGTTTATCGGTATTTTAATTACTGCTGGTATTGTCTATTTCTTATACAAAAAAGGGGTGATAAAAAATATTCGATTTCCCGTTATCAAAGTTGGATTTGTTACCAATCACCTGAAAAACAAACAGTTACGCATCCGCTATAAAAAATTTAATGGTATTTCCAATCATATTTTTGTTGTAGGCACAAATCAAAATGTGCACTTTGATTATGATGTTGTGGTAGAAGAGGGATCGCTTGAATTAACATTCAGGCAGCGAAGGGATGTCGTTTTCCATAAAGAATTTTATCATAGCGAAAAGGGATCTTTTTCTTTTACATCTTCACGAAAGAACTGTATGTTACTTGTTACTGGAAAACATACAAAAGGATGTTGTCATGTGGAATTGGATAGAGCAGATGAAGAAATCGCCAATTAGATTCTCCTCCCATTTTTATTAGTAACACAAGAAAAAGGTAGATCACCTATCATGTCAGATCTACCTCTTTCCGATTAATCCTGAATAAATAATGCTACCTCATGTCCTTCTACTTCAAAATACTTCATATCTGTCTTTTTCTCAAACTGAATGGAATCCAGAATAAGGTGCTGATGCACGAGCTGATCAAACTTTGTTAAAATGTGCTGTGAAGCAGTATCTGTATCCACAAATAACTGCACACGCTGTTCAACAGGCAAATTTAACGCTTTACGATAGGTCTGCACAGCACGAACAAATTCTCTGACAAAACCTTCTTCTTTTAATTCCTCCGTTAAGCGGATATCTAATAGTGTCATAAACATATTTCCTTCCACTAATACAAAACCGTCTGTTCCTTCCTTTTCAATCAGCACATCCTCTGTTGATAAAGTCATTATTTCACCGGA
This sequence comes from Oceanobacillus jeddahensis, assembly GCF_000750635.1. Taxonomy (GTDB): domain Bacteria; phylum Bacillota; class Bacilli; order Bacillales; family Amphibacillaceae; genus Oceanobacillus; species Oceanobacillus jeddahense. The sequence goes on along the minus strand of NZ_CCDM010000004.1, from coordinate 212,994 downwards.
TTGCAGTGTAAAAGGATATTCCTTGTCTGCGATAAATTTTTCTTTTTCAGGATGATCTAAAGCTTCTACTTTATTTTTTAATTCACCAACAGCCTTGCCGACCTTTGGACCAGCAACAGAAAAGTTTAATTTGAAGGCGAAATGCAAGTACTGATAATCCATCTTCTTAAATGACACAGCTTTGACATTCAACTCTTCTTTAATAATCGATTTGTAGTTGTCTAAAGCTGACAGATCAAAGTCCGTTTTTGGCATTACGATCAGTTGAGATAATGGCTGCTTGGTTTTAATGCCAGCTGTATTTCGAAGAGAACGCCCTTGCTCGATAATCTGTAATATAGCGTCCATATCCTTTTCCAGTTCTGCGTCAATTTGGGTTTGATCCGTTTTTGGGAAATCAGATAAATGGACACTCGTTCCGGTTAAATTAGTGTAAATATCTTCTGTCACAAATGGTGTGTAAGGTGCCATTATTTGTGAGAGTTTAGTCAATACTTCAAATAGAGTATGGAACGCTGCACGTTTATCCTCCGTCATTCCTTCACTCCAGAAGCGTTGCCGGGAACGTCTGATATACCAGTTGCTGAGTTCATCAATAAACAATGCAATGGCTCTCGCTCCTTTGGTAATATCATAGGCATCTAAACTTTGAGTAACTTCCTGGATCACGGTATTTAAACGGGAGAGCACCCATTTGTCGAGCATGGTTGGATTACCTGCTCTACCTTTTTCCGGTTGAAAGTTATCGATTTTGGCATACATCTGATAGAAGGAATACACATTTAGAAGTGTATCCAACACTTTTGATTTGGCCTGGCTGACTGTCTTTTTGGAAAAACGTTTGTTATTCCAGGGAGAACTGTCAGCAAGCAAAGCCCATCTGAGTGCATCCGCACCAAATTCATGGATTAAATCAATCGGTGATAAGGCATTCCCTTTACTTTTAGACATTTTCTGTCCGTTTTCATCTAAGATATGCCCCAGCGAAAGCACACGTTTGTACGGCGATTTTCCAGTGAATAAGGTGGATACGGCTAATAAACTGTAGAACCAGCCTCTTGTTTGATCAACTCCTTCAATGACAACATCAGCAGGGTATTGACTTTGAAATAATGCTTCATTTTCAAAAGGATAATGATATTGCGCAAAAGGCATGGAGCCACTGTCAAACCAAACATCGATCACTTCGCTGGTCCGGTGCATCTTTCCTCCACAGGCACAAGCAAAGTGGATGTGATCTACATAAGGCTTATGCAATTCAATATTTTCAGGGACTGGATCGATAGACAGCTCTTTTAATTCTTTGATGGAGCCCGGGGATTTCTGTACACCACAGTCTTCACAAACCCAGACATTTAGTGGTGTACCCCAATAGCGGTTCCGTCCGATATTCCAATCAACCATATTCTCTAAGAAGTTACCGAATCTGCCATCTTTTATATGAGCAGGGAACCATTCCACCCCTTGATTATTTTCTATCATCTTTTCTTTGACCGCAGTTGTCTTAATAAACCATCCTTCCATCGCATAATAGAGAAGGGGCGTATCACAGCGCCAGCAATGCGGATAGCTGTGTTCGTATTTTTCTTTAGCAAACAGAAGACCATTTTCAGCAAGCATTTTGATAATCTCTACATCACAGTCTTTCACAAATTTTCCTGCAAGCGGTGTGATTTCTTCTTGATAGCGGCCTTTTGTATCGACAACATGAATAAAATCAAGTTGATTCTCCTGAACCGCTTTATAATCATCTTCTCCATGTGCCGGTGCTACATGAACAACGCCCGTTCCACTTGCATCTGTTACAAAATTTGCGCCAATCACTACATGCCCATTCGAAACATTTACAAAATCAAATGGGGGATAGTAGGACAATCCAATTAAATCCTTGCCTTTGATCACTTCTAAGGTTTTATAATCGTTCTGCATCACATCCTGGACTAATGATTTTGCTACAATATATATTTCATTTCCTTGCTGTACGCGCAGGTAATCCATTTCCGGATTAACAGCGAGCGCCACATTAGCTGGAAGTGTCCAAGGCGTTGTGGTCCAGCCTAACAGATATTCATGATCTTTTCCTTTGATCTGAAACTTGGCAGTAGCAGATAGATCAGTAACATCTTTATACCCTTGAGCTACTTCGTGAGAGCTTAGAGATGTCTCACAATGCGGACAATAAGGAACAACACGGTGACCCTGATATAAATAATCTTTCTTATGAATGTCAGAAAGGATATGCCAGACGGATTCGATATAGTCATTATTCCATGTGACATAAGGATTCTCCATATCTACCCAATACCCAAGCGCATCGGTGAATTGCTTCCACTCATTTTCGTAGGTAAAGACGCTTTCTTTACATTTGGCGATGAAATTCTCAATACCATATTCCTCAATCTCTTCCTTGCCGCGGATATTTAGTTGTTTTTCTACTTCCAGTTCAACAGGCAATCCATGCGTATCCCAGCCTGCTTTTCGTAAAACCTGATAGCCGGACATGGTTTTATATCTTGCTACAAAGTCCTTGATGGTCCGGCCAAGGGCGTGACCAGCATGTGGCAGGCCATTTGCTGTCGGCGGTCCTTCGTAAAAGACGAAGGTTTCTTGGCCTTCTCTGTTGGAAATAGAGCGCTGGAAAGTATGATTTTTTTCCCAGTCTTCCCGGATTCTTGTTTCACGTTCTACACTTGATTCCTTCATTTTTTTCACCTCATTATAAAATGAACTTTTACTCAGTGAGGGTTTTCGGGCAATTCACTGTGCTAAATTAAAAACTCCCGATTCTACGCAGAGAGAATCGGGAGGCTTACATTCTTCATAAAAAATAAAAAACCATCATAAGTAGTGGTTTTTGGAATGGATTTTCACTACGTACTATCATACGCGTTCTAGATATCGGTAGAATGCCGTCAAAGTTTAATATACTGTCTAGTTCCAAGTGCCAAACTTTAGAGATTTCACGTCACGCCCTACGATAAAGAAGGCTTACTGATTGGCAAGCCGGCAGGCGCAGACAGAAGTGAAGCCGCACTTATGCCCTTGGGTGAAAGTCAACATCGGTTCGTCACCTCACCGTGTTTCCTTTATCTCAAGAATAAAGGAAGTTCGACTAAAGTCGAACCACCCCCAAAAACCGGGGGCGCAATCTCTACGTTTTAAAACGGGCACTTTCCACTTTTCTTTTCAACTTTGCTTCTCAGGGAGGATTTTCATTATCTTTCTTAACGTTGACTTTCAGCATAGCATCAACTCTCTGTAGATAAGAGGGGATAATTACTCTTTCCCGTCATTGAATTTGGATATTAAATTAACAACAATCCTAACCGATTAAAAATGAAAAGTCAACTTTTGAATGTGCACGATAAACGATTAACCCTGCCCGATCAGGCGAAGAAATCCAAGCTGATCCGATATAAAGAAGGCGAAACATAAGGCGACGAACATGGAAATTAAGAAAATCCAGTCTTTTTTTGAAACGGTTAATTTGTGATAAAAGGTACGGTTGCGTTCCCCGGTAAACCCTTTAGATTCCATTGCAATCGCCACCCGCTCTGCCTTTCGAATCGAACTGGCAAGCAGCGGGATAATATATTGTTTGTTGTTCTGCCATTTTTGACGAAGCCCTTTTGTTCGCTGTACTCCGCGTATTTGATGTGCTTGCCTGATTAAGTTAAGCTCTGTTTTAAAGGTAGGCAGAAAACGGTAACCTGCTAAAATACCATAGGTCAGTTTAGGGGAGAGCTTTGCCTGCTGCATTAAACTGAGCATAAATTTAGTCGGATCCGTCGTCAGGGCAAATAACAAGGATAATGAGATAAAGCATAACGAGCGTAATGCCAGGCTGATTCCAACTTGAAAGCTTCCGGAGGTGATCTCGAACCATAGAAACTGAAATACTACCGGACCGGTATTGTAAGATTCATCGGTATAAAGCATCGTCATCCAAGCCAGACCGATAGCAAATAGAGAAAGCGGAACAAAAAACAATAGCCATTTTTTTAATGTTATATTAGTGAAAAATAAAGTTAGCATCAATATATATATCAAGAAAATAAGCGGCGTGATCATATCGAAAGCGAAACTTAACAGAATGCCTGGAACCAAAACAGCAATTGCTTTTATTGTGGGATTGACTGATTGGATCATAGCATGCTCGCCACCTTGTTAGGGAAGCGCTTATGGTAAGGCGCTCTAAGTCTTGCCTTATTTAAAAGCGGCGTCTGTTCCCATAAATGATCAGGAGCCCCATCAAAAGCAATGCCGCCTTCGTTCAATACAACTGCCCGTTGGCAATGTTGGGCAACTAATTCCATATCATGGGTGACGATCACGACAGCAGTTCCTTGCTCTCTCAAGCTGTGAATAATATCCAGCAACTCCTTGGTCGTCTGATGATCCTGCCCGTACGTTGGTTCGTCAAAGAATAATAGATCAGGGGTTTCATCCAACATGGTTGCCACACTTAAGCGCCGCTTCTGACCGCCGCTTAACATAAAAGGATTACGATCCTGATGCTTTTCTAAATGTAATAATTTCAATAAGGCAGAAGCTCTGCTCTCCAATTGTTTTGCTGACATGTCATTTAATTGCATACCAAATGTTATTTCTTGATAAACGGTGTCGCGTATAAACTGATGTTCTGGCTGTTGAAAAACAAAACCGGTCCGTTTTCTTAATTCATGTTCTGACCAAGCATTTAGATTTTTCTGATGTAAGGTTATCTGACCGCCCTGAGGTTGTTTTAATCGTGTGAGCAATTGTAGTAATGTGGATTTGCCCGCACCATTCTCACCTAAGATGGCCATTAATTCACCTGGATAAATAGAAAAGGACACATGATTTAAGATCGATTGTTTTTTATATTGAAAAGCGAGCTGATCAATATCCATAAGAGGTGCTGAATCGTATTCATGAATGGCTGGTAAAGCTTGCTTCTGTTCTTCCCGATAGGCCGGCGGAAAGGCAATATGATGTGAACGCAGTTCCTCCTGATAGGCTGAAAAAACCGTAGCTGGCTGATCATCAATAACCACTTGACTGGCATGGTTTAAAACCAGCATCCGATCTGCATAATCCACCCAATCTTCAGCTTGATGTTCAATGACCAGCACCCCTTGCTGCAATTCCTTTTGAAGTCGCATAATGTCTTCAATGAATTCAAGTCTGGAAACTGGATCTAAATTGGCTGTTGGTTCATCTAAAATTAAATAATCCGGTTCCATAAGCAATACGGAGGCCAAGGCAATTTTCTGCTTCTGTCCTCCTGATAAATCATGGATTTTATGATAGAGAAAATCTTGCATGCCTACCTGTTTTAGTGCTGTTAAGATACGCATATACATTTCTTCTCCAGGTATGGCCATGTTTTCTAAGACAAAAGCTAATTCATCCTCGACACGAATCATACAAAATTGACTCTCTGGATCCTGAAAAACAATGCCGACCTTTTGGTTAAGCTTGCCTTTTGCATAATCTTGTGTGGCTTTTCCTTGAAAAAGAATTTCCCCTTTGGCTGTTCCTTCCACTGCTTCAGGGTATTGACCATTAAGGCAGAGGGCAAGGGTGCTTTTGCCTGCACCGCTCGCCCCCATTAATAGAGTAACTTCATCCGCATAAAGAGAAACAGTAAGCTGGTTGATAACGGCTTCTGCCTGATCTTGATAGAAAAAAGAAAAGTCCTTCAATTGAAATAAAGGGTTACGATGCGCTTGATTGCTCATGTCGCTTCTGCCTCTCCTTTCCTAACGGGTAACCGCTCAGTGCTCCTGTAGCTGCTAATTGATCGGCGATATATTTTCCTAATAAACCGGCAATCAGCGCACCACTAATAACACGGGTAATAAACATAGCGATAACAAGCCAGTTCGCATAGGCGTCATACCCGGACATAAAGTAAGCATAAGGAAAGCTTACCGTGGCTGCTAACATACCTGACAGGATCAAAACCCGCAGGCGATAATCTTTCCACCTTGTGACAGCGAAGCCAAGTTCTGCGCCAAGACCTTGTACCATACCGGATAAAATCAAAGTTGGTCCTGCAGTAGAGCCGACTAACACCTCTGTTAGTGCTGCAATGGTCTCTGAGGTAAAAGCTACCCCGGGTTTTCGAATAATATAAGCAGCAATAATCGAGACAATAAACCAGACACCAAAGATGAGCTCATAGCTTAGCGGTCCCAAGCCGAACGGCGTCAAGACACCGTAAAGCACATTTCCCACTCCGAAAAAAGCAAGGTAGATCAGTCCAAAAACAACTCCAAGAATGGACATCAAAACGATATCTTTCAATTTCCATTGTTTCATGATTATTGCTCCTGTTCTTTTTGATTAGAAGGGCTGTTTGCTGAAATCGTAAACGTCATCGTCACATGTGAAACCACCTCTTGCACCTGCTCGAAGGATTGCTGTAAAACGCGGAAAATATCATGCACATCTCCGTCTAATCTTGTAGCATAATGAGCGTGGCTAACAGACACTTCCGTAGTTTTGGACCAATCGATCTGTTGATATATTTTTTCCATATAATCTTCCTCGCCTAAAGGATAAAGAGAGAATTTACATCCGGCTTGCTGCTGAACCTCTTTCGAAGAGGATTCATTCATCAGCTCGTTACTCTCGTCCATATAGACATCAGCTGATGAGTCGCCAGGGCAGCCGATAGAATACGTGCCGCTCATTGCCACATGCTTCCCTGTCTTGGCAGCATGAAGAAAAAGCGCTTTTGTAACGTCAAAAATATGCACTCTTTTGCCTCTGATACATGTCGTTACATCATCGGTTGATTTCCATACCTTGGACATATCGACTTCTTCTAATGTTGATAAAATAACCTCCGCAAAATCATCGCTCATCGGAAACAGCGTAAATTGACACCCTGCAATTCGACTTGTACCACATTCGATCGTCATTTCCATACCTCCAATAATATTTATCCATAAAAAAACTGCACTCCGACGGGAATGCAGTTTGTTCGTATGTATGAAAAAATGTAGCATCAATAAAACGATTGACATACGGTCCACTACACTTCCCCACGCTGGTATTATCCAGATCGGGTATTAAGGGTCAGGTTTTCACCTTCTCAGCTATTTAAAAAAGCTCCCCTAGTGAGATTCGGTTTATGCAGTTGTTATGGTAATTCATATCATAACTAAATTTATATGAGTTGTAAAGAGGCTTGAGAATTCCTGAAGTTTAAAAATTAGTTTCTAACAGGATTACTTTATTTTTCAATATTCCTTTTATTATCAAGTGAAATCTTTAGAATCACGAGCAGTAAAAAGAAAATCATTAAATCGAAAAGTCCAGGTAAGTTTATCCCTGTAAGTATCAAGTCTATAAGCGGGTAAAATAAGTACATGACACCGATAGAAGCTATCATGCAAAATAAAACGGTTAGAAATACATCCTTCATAATTAGTAAACTCCTTATGTATGAAAATATGAAAGATCCAGTATATCAATATTTACATATATTGACTAGACATGTTGAATAACAGTGTGGTAAGAGCCTAAGAACAAAGCTTTTCTACCGTACAAACATGAAAAAATCCTTTATAATAAGAATTAAAAGAGAAGGGAGCGGTTACGATGGATATTCAAAAAATAATTGTTGTCAGTCCCATGATAGAGGAACTGAAAGCATACATAGAACACGAGAACCTGGATAAAGAAATCCGTTATGTTACGGAAGATATGTTGACTGAGAAAGAGCTGGACTGGGCTGATGCTTTCTGCGGATTTCAAATCAAGAAAGCTGCGGACTACAGCAAAGTGAAGTGGGTACATTCTCTGGGAGCCGGTGTCGATGGCTTTTTGTATAATCAGAACTGGAATGAAAACGTATTATTAACACGGACTGTTTGCTCGTTTGGACAGCGGATTGGGGAATATTGTTTAAGCTATATATTAAGGGATAGTCAAAATCATCAAGCGTTTGCTTCTCAGCAGGAAGAGAAAGTCTGGAAAGAAAAAACTCCTGTATTATTGAGTGAGAAGACAGCTGTGATTTATGGGACAGGTGAAATCGGCACCAAAGTGGCTGAAATTCTATCCGGGTTTGGAATGAAAGTATATGGTATTTCTTTAAGCGGGAAGCAAAAGCCTGGTTTTGAGAAAGTTATAGCCGTGGATGCATCATTTTCTATACTAAAAGAAGCAGATTATGTCATCAATACACTGCCATTAACTGATAAAACAGCAAATTTATTTAATAAAGAATTATTTAATCAAACCAGTAATATTGGTTTGATTAATGTGGGAAGAGGTGGATCTGTTGTTGAGGAAGATCTGATCAGAGCTGTGGAGAAGGAGCAGGTACGCTTTGCCGTATTAGATGTTTTCCAGGAAGAGCCGCTGCCTGCATCCCATCCTTTTTGGGAACATCCTGAGATAACCGTCACCCCGCATATATCGGCTGTGACAACGGCAAAAGAAGCCGTAGATTGTTTTGTTACCACGTTGGATAAAGTGGAAAAAGAGCAATACTTGGCAAACGAGGTAGATGTTCAAAAAGGATATTGACAACAAGTGAATATAGAAGGATTGTAAGAGGAAAGAAAATGGAATATGAACAAATGAATATGTAATGAAGGGGGGAGGGAGCGGATTCCCCCTTTTTATGATTCTCTGCGCAGATTGTATTTCCAAAAATGATAGATACCTTTTAATATTTTGACCAAGATGAAACCAGGAATCCATCCAAATAGAAAAACGAGCAAATCAAAGGAAAAAACGGTAAGCAACAGAGGTGGCGTGTCAACAAATAACGAGACAAACCATACAGGAAGGCTGTGTCCAATTAATATAACAGCAAAATAAACAATAGGCAGATACCACTTTGTATAAGCTCTCCAAAAAACAAGGATAATGGGCAGCAATATATTCAGAATAAAAACACCAAGAATAAACAGAGACCCCATCACCCATACATTATCTTCATCGACCGGCTGCCAAGGCATGACTGTAAATCCGAGAATAACAGCGTAGATGAACAGCACTACTCCAGTTCTGAACTCCCACTTTTTTGTCTGTTCTCTAATATCCATATCAGGTTTTTGCTTGCCGGAAGCTTTCTCAGATTCGGGCTCCCATGGAGGGAAAGGGTTTCCTTGTATTGTTTCACCTAATGTTATCGGTAAATTTTTGCCATTCCAAGGTTTACCCTCCAGCTGGTTAAAATCGGCAGACATCTTTTGAGCATCTAAGTAAGCAGGACGAAGATCATGATACGTCTTAAACAATGGGATACCTTTATCATGAAAGCGGTCAATCCATTGGTAAAGTTCGTTATTATCAAAAAATTCGATAAAGCAAATTTGATTATTACCGTATTTTACTACCATAAAAGCACCGGTGTAGAACTGAACAACCCTGTATTGAGACCGGTCAATCATATTATTTCCTACAATGATTTCATGAATGGAATCAAAGGGTACAGCTATGTTCTCTTTTGTACCTGTCCTAAGATCTCTTTTAACTTGGAAATATCCTTGTTCATTTAATTCATAATCAACTTCGTATCTTTTCATTTTTTTTATGAAATATATAATCAAAAAAATCAAAAATGCAAATCCAATTCCAACAAAAAGCAGGGTAGAAGCAAGGATCCAGTGAGGTGGCTCGGAAACAAGATAATAGATACCGCCTCCACTGGTAATAATGCAGATGATTATAAACAGCTTCATCACCCGCTTAAGAAGTCGTGTCGTTTCCTGTGGTGTCTGAATGGTCCCTGTAATGGGTTGATGCAGGTTATTTTTCATTTAGATCTTCCTCCGCTCGGTTATCACTCGAATAATCTATATAAAATAATGGCTGAGTTTATACTCATCGTAGCATATCCTTATTTGGTTATAAAACGAAACTTCTCTCAGTGGGAGTTTTCGACGCACAACTCTTTACGATGGGACGAGTAACCGCAGCAACGATTTTAATAGACCGAGTAATCGCAGGTCTCAATGTTGTCAGGTTAGTACGACCGCTGCGACGGGTTATAGTGGGGTGAGTAATCGCAACCCCAGAAAAACACTACGCTTTCCGTGGGCTTGAGCTCAGCCTCCTCGAAAAAAAGAAGAGCACTTTTTTTCTGCGGGGTCTTCCCACTGGGACTGCGATTACTCGCCCCACCGAAGACATTTGCGCATTCCCACAGGAGTCTCCGTATTTTTCCTCCGCTAGATAGTTGTTGTTATCTATCTGTAACCAATAAAATATTAAAAAAATCATTAACCTGACAACATTGGTAACCGCAGTCCCAGCCCCAACCCCAGGACGTCGCGACCTTAGTCTGCCGTTCTTCTCCCACTGAGTTAGCCTAAGTGATTCAGGGAGTTAGCTTACTTGATCTCCCGCCTAAATAAATTTATTTTCAAGCTTTATTTTGAGGCGGGAGTTTTACGGACGGGTTCTCCGTAATAAATGATCAGGAAAAGGGAATTTGCAAGTAATCTATTAGTGTACTGCTAAGAAAATATGAAGTGTGTTTAAATATATAAATTAAGGAGATGAATATAAAAGAAGCAAATTTCATAATTTTAGTTCGTTCAAGGAGGAGTTAAATTGAGAGTGCAGGATAAAGTAGCATTAATCACAGGTGCTGGAACAGGGATTGGAAAAGAGACAGCTCATTTATTTGCAAAAGAAGGCGCAAAGCTTATTTTGACAGATGTGAATGTAGAAGGTATAGAAGAAACAGAAAAGGAAGTAAAAGAGCTTGGAGCAGAGGCTATTTCGATAAAGCATGACGTCAGTAAGGAAGAAGACTGGCAAGACGTTGTTAAAAAGAGCGTTGATCAATTTGGAACAATTGATGTCCTGTTTAACAATGCCGGCATCTATATCATCAAGCCAGTCACGGAAATTGAATTAGATACTTGGAACAAATTAATGAATATCAATGTAACAGGAACCTTCCTGGGCATGAAGCATGTATTGCCAGTGATGCAAAAGCAAAAAAGCGGTTCGATTATTAACGCTTCCTCTGTCGCAGGACTTGGCGGAGCTCCTGGACATGCATTATACGGTGCAAGCAAAGGTGCAGTCCGTATTATGAGTAAGGATGTTGCGATGGAAGTCGCCAAAGGCCAGATTCGTGTGAATTCGATCCATCCCGGTTATATCGATACACAAATGGCGGACTATGGAGCAGAGCAGCAGGGAAAGACCGCGGATGAAGTCGGTAATACGTATCCGCTTGGTCGTTTAGGGAAACGGGCAGAAGTAGCCAAAACAGTGCTGTTCTTAGCATCAGATGATTCGTCGTATACAACAGGTGCTGAATTTCCGATTGATGGCGGTTCTACCAGCTCGCTTTAATTCAATTTCTCAAAAAGAAAAGGCTAAGACCTGACCAACCAAAAATAACTAAAAAATGGTTCCGGTTATCTATTGTTGATAACCGGAACCATTTTGTATTGGATTATTTTCATAAGCAGTTGATAGATATGCGATTGTAGTGGTGCATTTTCTTAGCTTATAAGTTGAAAACAATCGGCATCCAGAAATACACTGCAGCGGTAATAACCACAACGGATATGATATTCAACCATACCCCGGCTTTAGCCATGTCGGAAACTTCTAAATATCCAGCGCTGAATACTGCTGTGTTCGGCGGAGTTGCAACAGGAAGCATATAACAGGATCCTGCTGATAATGCTGCGGCTGCCATAAGTGGAAGCGGATCAATTCCAATAGCAATCCCCAACCCGACAGTCAGCGGCAAGAATAGGTTCGATACAGCTGTATTTGAAAGAATCTCCGTAATACTAAGTACAAAAACAACAAGCAGTAGTAGTACAAAGATATATTGCATTCCTTGAAGCATTTGCAGTACTTCTCCGATAGAATCATTCAAGCCAGATTCACTAAATGCTGTTGCGATAGACATACCTCCTCCGAAAAGAAGGAGAATTCCCCAAGGCAAATCCTTCATGTCTTTCCATTCAAGGATGCGTTCTGCTTTATGGGAGCTTGGCAGAAAGAATAAAAGTGCTGCCCCAAAGACAGAAATGGTCGCATCATCCAGCTCATCAAAGAATGTACCGATGTTGTCAGGTATGAATCCGACGCTGGAAACAAATGGTGATACAATCCATAACGTGACTGTGATTAAAAAGACAATGCCAACCTTTATTTCATCTGTAGTAAGTTTGCCAAGTTTATTCAGTTCATCTTTAATGAAACTCAATGCACCATCAGCTTCTTCGGAGGCTTTAACTTTAAATTTAACCTTTGTAAGATAAAAATATAAGATAACTAACAAGATAATTGCAATAGGTCCTGTAAAGAACAGCCATTCCGCAAAGGTAACTGTCCGGTCAAGCTGTGAAGATGCAATTCCCGCTAAGAGGGCATTCGGAACGGCAGATACCAGCGTCGCAAGACCACCAATTGTTGCTGCATATGCGACAGCAAGTAAGATACCTTTTGAAAAATAATCAAAGTTTTGTCCTTTAAGTATTTCTTTATCCCTCACTTCATCAATAAGTGCGATAGCAACTGGCAGCATCATCAAAGCAGTTGCAGCATTGGAAACGAACATGGAAATTCCTGCTGTGGCAATCAGGATTCCTAGTATCATACGATTGCTTTTCGTTCCAATCATTTTAATCACATTGAGTGCGATCCGCCGGTGCAGATTCCACTTTTGTATAGCCAAGGCAATAACAAAACCGCCTCCGTACATAAAAATAACAGAGCTGCCGTAAGCAGGTGCGACTGTATCAATATCTGCACCGTGAAAAGCAGGAAACAGGACAAGCGGCAATGCGGAAGTTGCAGCCATTGGAACAGGTTCTGTAACCCAGAAGGTCGCGACTAACAGTGTTACTCCCAGTACTACCTTCTGCTCGTGAGGTAAAACGTTTTCAGGAATGAGGAAATAAACGAGGGCAAATAATACCGGCCCCAGAATGAGCCCGACCCAGTTACGTGTTGTATAATGCGGTTTGTTTTCTTGATTTTTTTCATTATTTTCTTTGGATGCCATTATGATACCCCCTTTGTTTTATGTAAAGATAAAGCTTCGTTGCGTGGTTATAAGATTAGCAGCTTGGATTATTTTAATACCGGTCTCTTAATGAACACCAAAATGTATGAATGACGCCATAAAATAATGGGGTTATTTCCGTTATATGCTCCTGAGAAATGTATCCTTCAAGCTCTCTTTTAAAAATTTTTAGCGGATGAAATCGATTTGCTTTTTTTGTTTCCCCAACAGGGTGATTTGCCTCATCTAAGATGACATGTTTTCCACTTGCTTTTTCATGAATAGAAATTTTAGGGAAGTCATCAATATGGACATTGACTTGTTGAAATTGCAGGAGGTTCCCTTCTGGTGCTTCCATCTCTCCAATCTCCTGATTATTTTTGTAAACCTTCCACTTATAATAACCATCTTTAAAACTGAATGCTTCTTGTTCAATAGTAATAATATCTTCTGTTTGTGCTGAACGGACCTCGATATTAATATCATTACTAGGATGATGGACTCGCTCTTGACGAAAGAAAATATGCATAAAACCAATCACCTGTCTACCTTGTTTCAGTTGCATTTCTTTTGTAGATTTTCCTATAGCAGGTGTTTGGTAAAAGAATTCTAACATCTGTTTATCACTCCAAATTCCCAATAAATAATAAATCTGCTGGGATTTCTTGTAATACTATTCCCAGCAGATTTATTGATAAAACTTGGTAAAAGATAGTTTTAATTTGCAATCAGGTATAAAGTGAATCTTCCTTTCTTTTTAGTAAGATCTTCTTTGATGGATTAACGCTTTTATTTCGTTGATTATTAACTGAGGCTGGTCGGAATAAAAATCGTGACCGGTATGTAAAGCAAAAAGAAGCTTAGCATCTTTATAATAATCTTGCTGTTCAATGATTAATTGATGCCAGGTTTCTTCCAATAATGCTGCCTCATCTTTAGGGATGCCGCTTTCCACATGATCGGATATACTTTTTTTCTTATCACGACCAATAATCGTTACTGGAAATGCGTCCTTGACAGGTAAAGATTTAATGATTTCAGCATCTTTTTCCCAATTTGAAATCTCTTGAATCATGGTTCTATATAATGAAGGATTTGTGTAAAATGCAATTAATTTTTCTTGCGTCTTTTGCGGAAGCTTTTTTTGACTTTCCGTTAACACAGGTGCTAACTGCCCTAAAAGCTCGATGGAAGATAATGCTGCATATTCTTTACATTTTTCAATCCATGCAGCATCCGAATCATTTTCGTTTAGATAGGGTAAATCTAATCGGTCCAGCTTATACAAATCTACAGAGGTAGAATCTAATAGTAATAAACCTCTAATTTTGTCCGGGTATACTTTTGAAAAATGCTGTGCGCATAAGCCGCCATAAGAATGACCTATTAGAAGGATAGGTTCGGTTATATTTAATTTCTTTAGGATTTGCATGATTTCTTTCGTAACGTTTTCAGTAGACTTTTTTGCAGTGGTGTATTCACTTTTACCTAGCCCTGGACGATGGTACATGATGATTTGATAGTTTTCCGCAAGAGCAGATGTAATTTCTTCCCATTCATAGAAGGGAGATCCCATTCCGGATAATATGAGGATTGCTGGTTTACCTGTACCCTGATGTAAGATTTCTAACTTATGGCCATTAATATCGATAAAATTCAAAGAGTCACATCCCTTGATAGCAATTTGAAATTTTTATTTTAAGTACGTATTCAAAAAGTCCGATAAATAGGACCAAGAAGTTCAAGGCGACGTGTTTTTTCCGAGCGGAGCGTATGCTTTATAATACGTGAGTATCGGAAAAAACACGTCAACGCAGAAATTCGCCGTGTCATTTTTATTGGACTTTTTGAACATCCTCTTTAATACTAAATTAAGTTTATCATATGAAGCAGGTTGATTATCCTTATTTTTTTCTCTAAATTTGAAATTACTTATCGTATGGATTGGAAACTTTACAATGGAAAGTATTATTCTTATAATTATGAAAAGTCTACTTTGGAGGGATTAAATGGCTAAAAGAGAAAACCGTACATTTCACTGTAATCGTTGTGGACGTTATCATACAGAATATGAAATGGATAACTTCGAAGGGAATTTCTTTCATGATTTTAGCGCCTATTTTGGGTATGGCAGTCCATACGATGATTGTTTCTTTGAATTTACTTTATGCGAGCTATGCATGTTCGAAATTGCGAAAGATTTCAAACATACCCCAATGATACTGGATAAAGATCCGTTTGCGCCGCCAGACGAACAGGTTGTGCCATTTGATTATAACGAATTTCAGAGAAGGCGAACTGAAACAACCCCCTATTATAAAAAGTTATTTATAGATAATTATAACGATATAGAGAATTTACCAAAGAAATAAAGAGATTATAAACCTGCAGTTCGAGTTCGCATTGAACAGCAGGTTTTATCTGCTGAGCAAACAGTAACAATAAATATAATTAAGAAATCTCATTATTCATGACAAATTAGATGCTTATCCTATATAGTGTAATTAGAGATATGTCTAACGTGATAAGAGGCGAGTTTTAATGACAAATAATGAACCAAAATTAACCAAAAAACAAATAGCAATATTAGAAGCGGCAACAGACCTATTTGCAGAAAAAGGCTATGCTGGGACATCAACAAGTGAAATTGCCAATAAAGCTGAGGTAGCAGAAGGAACGATTTTCAAACATTTTAAATCAAAAAAAGGGCTACTGCTGGCAGTCGTTTCGCCAATGATGGTGAAATGGCTTGCACCAATGATAAAAAAAGATCTCAATAAGGTGCTTGACCAGGAATTTGAATATATTCAAGATTTTATCCGGGCGATGATTGAGAACCGAAAAGAATTTATCAAAAAAAATTTGCCGATGTTAAAAATATTAGTGCAAGAAATCCCATTTCATCCCGATTTGAAAGAAAAGTTTATTGAATATGTAGGGAATGATATTTTTGATAAGCTGCGGGAAATCGTCAAGTATTATCAAGACAAAGGGCAGTTGGCTGATATGAAGACAGATACAATTATACGTACTGTTGCTACATCTATCTTATCGTATATTGTGGCGCGTTATGTATTTCTTCCGGAGGCAAATTGGGATGATGAAGAAGTGGAGACGGAAAGAATTATTCAAATACTGGAAAGTGGGATTATACAGAATAAATAACAGGGAATCAATACCTTTTATTTCTACTATCTTCAAGATCTCCAGACTTCTTTACAGATGTGAAGTTCTAAGAAATGATTAACATGCTATTAAAGGAAACAAGTTCACTGCTTTCGTTTACTATAGCTTTAAAATAAAGGATGAAGTAAAATAGTTTGTGTAGAATCTTTGAGACAAAGAAGAGGTAGGTTATCTTCAGAATTAGACATAAAAAAATAAAAATGAGAAATCTTACTATGTCTCAAAGTATAACGGTTAATAAGTTTATGGGTTAACTAGACCTTGTGCGTGATTTCGTCAAAGCTCAATGAATATAATGGATGAAGGAAAACAGTTCCTTGAAGTTGAACAGCCTGAATTCGAGCGGGGTAAAAATGGTTATTATAAACGGACCCTTGACGTCAAACGCGGCATAACCTTATTGACACTACCGTTATTATTTTAAAAATAAGGAAGCGTATCATGTCCTATATCATAATTTTCGTATTTGTTACTGCTTTAGAGGTAGTATACTCCGTTTTTGATGAAAAAGTAAAAACAAGTTGGGTTTATTCTATTTTTAGAATTTCTTCGGTTTTCAGCTTACTAGTTGTAAGTAGAATACTAGAAGGTTTTTTGTTTTTTTTAGGGATTATTGTTGTACCGATTGTCTCTATTATTATTAGCCGTTTATTTTTTGCTGAAAATAAAATAACAATTAAAGATGATATCCTATTTTTCTTTGTTATGGTGATTTTTGTATTAGTGATGAGATATTAGTGAAAGATATTATTTTACGCCATCTCATTTGGATGAATTATGGTTAAATTATGCAGTGTATGATAGTGAAATATCACAATATATTGGAACCCTTCAAGCGACAATATTCATGACCGATAAAAAGGCATCTGTTGCCTACATTTTAAATTCAAATTATTGGGGAAAAGGATATGCTACACAAGCTCTGTCGTTGATGATAAATAAATTAATAAAAGAATATAAGATTGTTGAATTTGAAGCGTGTATAGATACTAGAAATACGAAGTCGATTGAATTAGTTAATTGTTTTATGCTATACATACATGAACGTTCTTAAGTTTGTTTCTCCAATTAGTGAAGAGAAAGACAACATCCCTTTTTTAGAGTATTGTCTTTCTGAGAACATGCTATTAAGGAAAATTTCATTTTGATAATTCTTTCGCCATATACCATCTACTAAATTCTTCACACCACCCAATCGGAAGGTTATTTATTTTTGTCTGCATGACAGGCTTTGCATGGTTACTTATCACAATAGAAGCTAACCCCAGCTTTTGCTGTACGATATGGCGTGTCAGTTGTAATTCCACTACTTTATTTTTAGTAGATAGGAAAACGCTTGTGTTAAAACCACCCGTCTTAAACTGGACCATTGATTTGTTTATCGTATAGCGAGTCTGATAGAAATAAAGCAGTCTGGACACCATTATCAGGATGAACATAAGAATGGAAAGAATCCACCAAGGTACTTCCAACCCTAAAAAGTCAGGTTTGACATAATAAAGAAAACCTGTCGCGATTATCCAAAACCAACTGGGCTTTAACATCTGAATCCACCAAGCATTTTTAGGCAGACGATTCATTACCGAAGTTACTTGATAGGAGGGTAACATCTCTTCAACCATTGTGTATGCGCGTTGTACAGGAAGAAATGGATACAATCTGTTCACTTCTGCATCTTCTCTTCCTGTACTTCCTGCACAAATTAATTTTATTTCGGCAAGACCGAGAATTCTTTTTATCACTGATTGATGTATATGTACAGCTTGCACATTTACTTTTGAAATGCTAAAGGTAGTTCTCTCCGAAAATCTCTGGGTGATATAAATTTTTTCGAAATCAGAAGTAATTTCATATTTACCATATCGATATATCGTTAATACACCACCGGCTGCAATAGCCACTAGTATCATCAAGATCAGGAATATGAGCATGACCCACCATGGCCACGAACCCAGAATATCGGTAAACACATCTTCCACCTTTCCGCCGATAGAAAATAATTGGATGAAGTTTGACATCAGCGACCATGCAATGGGAAATACTGCTATAAAGCTAAATGATGCCAGGGAAGCTTTGAAAATATCATAGGCTGTCGGCGAGAAGTGGACGACACGATTTGCTTTATCCTTATCTGTCTGAACATTTTCAGATGCCGGGTCCAACAAATTTTCCTCATCATTATGCTCTGAAATGTTAATGTCCTTTTTTTCGCGAATATATTTTTCGATTTCCTGTACTTCTTCCTGCTTTAAAACATGAAATATTATGGTACTATTACCTCCTGTGGTGCTCGTTTCTAACGTCAATGAAGTCATATGGAACATGCGATGAAATAAAGTTGCTTTCTGTCTGGTATGTTGAATCGTTGCATAAGGTATCGTACGGCTGCTTGTTATCAAGAATCGCCGGTTTAGCTGTAAGTTTTTATTTCCGATTTTAAATTTGCTTGTCAACCATCGCATTGGAATAGCTAAAAGAATAAACAGAAATAACAAAACGATGGCAAAACGTCCATAAGTAAATAGCCAAAAATCAGAATTTGCTCGAATAACAAATAAAAAAAGAAATAAGAAGAACATGTTTTTGATCAAGCGCCAAACATCATAGAGCATAAGCAAGGGATGATAACGTTTCTCGTGATTCATGCGTCCCGCTCCTTCACATTCGCATAGCTTGCGATTTGCTGGCGAAGTACCATTGCTTCTATTTCATCTAAGGGAGGAATGGTATGCCGTGTTGTTATCGTGTTGACCTTCAGCTGATAAAGTTTATATTTTCTTAATAATGGTCCTTGATGAATGGATACGGATTGTATTTTCGTCATGGGTATCACCTGATGTTTTTGGAAAAGCGCCCCTGACCGTAATTGTAAAAATTCCTTGCTAACTCCAAAACGCCAATGCTGATAACGCCTTTTGAGTTTAAAAGGGGAGAAGCCTATATCGATAATCGTAAACAAAATCAGCCCCATGATTATCCAAGCTATCCATTCTTTCCATGAAAAATAGTAGCCTAGATAGAGTAATAGACCAAGTATACATAAACCAATCGCATTCGATAGTATTTCATTAATAAGCCAAACTTTGATACTGTCTTTGGACAGCCTGCGTTGTGGTGCCGGAATGTCTTTCATCAAATTAAATCACCTTTCATTTCTTCTGCTGTATTATGCAGACTTTATCACGGAGAACCGCCCGTAAAACTCCCGCTGAATGAAGTTTCGTTTTATTATTCCAGATTAAGAAAAATTTCCTCCAGCGAAGGTTCTTCTACTTCAAGTCGAAATACATCGATGTCCTGACCTGTAAATTGTTTATTTACTTGCGGAATCAGCTCCTTGGAGGGCACGGTGATTTCGGAATCAGTTTCTCCGATTTGGATTTTCTCAGCAAGGTCTGTGAAGGAATTCTGTAATTGTAACTGCTCCTTTTCAGATAGGGTGTGATGATGAATATGAATCACGATGTCCTGTTGATACTGTTCTCGCAGCTGTTTCATTGTTCCCTGTGTTTGTATACTTCCCTTATTCATAATGGCGATCTCATCACATAGCTTCTCTACTTCATTTAAATTATGGGAAGTTAAGAGAATGGTTGTTCCCTGGACAGCAATTTCCTTGATCAAGGCATGGATATTCAAGACCGCATTGGCATCGACGCCGGATGTTGGTTCATCAAGAAAGAGCAGTTTAGGCTGATGAATGATACTTTGGGCGATTCCCAGTTTCTTTTTCATTCCAAACGAAAACTTTTTCACTTTGACATGGACGGCATCCTCTAATCCAACTTGTTCGAGAACACGGATAATATCCTGTTTGGAAAGGGATTGTTTTACTAATTTCCGAAAGTAGTTTAAATGTTTGTATGCTGTTAAATCATCATAAAAGGTAGAGTAGTCCGGCAGCACACCAATCTCGCTTTGAATAGATTCAAGTTTTTTTTCAGGCTGTCCCAAAACTTCAAAGGAACCGGAGCTGGGCATGATAAGTCCGGTCACCATATTGATAAAAGTGGATTTACCAGCTCCATTCTTTCCAAGGAAGCCAAAGATTGTTCCTTGGGGAATATGTAAATCAACGGAATCAACAACCGGTTTCTTTCCATATATTTTAGTTAACTGATGCGTTTGCAGAGCTACCATTATAAATCCCTCTTTCTAAAGATAAATAAGCTTAGTAAAATAAATAAAATAGGGAAAAGTGCTACGAAATAAGCGTAATAATTGAACTTTTCTTCCTGCATGTAATAAAAATAAGGAGTTACGTACCCAATGGCTTTCACCAAAAGATGATCTGTCCCTGTACTCCATAAACCAAGTACCGGCAGAGCAATCGAAATAATGATCCCTAAAAACATGCTTAAAGACGGCTTTGGAATGACGGTTGATAGAAACAACGTCAAACCGATAAAGTAAGACACCAAAATAATCGACTGAATCAGATTTAAAATGGAAAACGATTTTGAAAATGGAATGACGAGTAACAGAGCAACGGTAATACATACACCCCAAAATAAAAAGCTCCCGATAAATTTCCCAAGGATAATATTATTCCTGCTTGTTTTTGTTGCTAAAAAACGGATGGTCCGTGTGTCTATCTCTTTATTGACGATATTATGGGATAGGCTGGTTACAAACAAAGGTCCAGCTAAAATCAATAAAAGCATTAATCCCATCACATAAGCATCCTGTCCAAGTCCTGCCTCTTGAAGGTATGTTTCAAATTGGCGGACTAATCTGGCAGCACCAACCGTGACGCCAAACAGGACGCCGATCATTAAGATCGAGCGGATGCTGGTAAATAAACTTTTAAACTCTCTAAAAGCAACGGTAAACATAAATTCATCTCCTCTTTTTCTGTATGTTATTAGGCAGGACGACTGCGGATTACAGCCATGATTCCGGCAATCAAATAGGCTATACCGCTGAACATTCCTAAACCGATCGTTGATAGGGTGCCGAGTATGGCTATCCCAATTAATAGAATTCCAGCAGGTTTTCCTCTGCTTTCTTTTTTCAATAAGTAAATAGCTGCTGTCCCTAAGATTATCCAGACAAATGAAATGACAGCTAAATAGATAAACAGATAACCTATATAGGTAACAATTTGCTGTTCGCTGAATTCAACGATATTTTCATCTTTCATAAAGGACTGGGCGAGCTCCAGCGTCTCAGGACTTCCTTCGACATTGCCATACAACAGGATACTCCCCGCAAATAAAACGCCAAATAATAAAATGCCAATGGCTGTTAAAATCATTTTTGTTTTGTATTTCATATCCATTTCTCCTCTTCAAGTTTCTTTATTTTTACTCTAGCAAATGAAGCTGTCTGTTATTTGAACAGAACTTTACCAATAAATTAAAAAAGCTTTCATTTGTTCAACTGTTCGTAAACTTGCTATGGTACGATACCAATGGAGGTGTCATACATGGAGGAACAAACAGATATTTTGATCGTCGATGATGAAAAAGCAATTGTGAATATGTTGGAGATGATGCTGAAGAAAGAAGGATTTCAACGTGTACAAAAAGCTTATACAGGGCAGGAAGCCATTAATATATTAAAAGAACAGAACATAGAAGTGATTATTTTGGACGTGATGCTTCCGGATGGGAGCGGCTTTGATTTTTGTCCGAAAATCAGAGAGCTGACCGACGCGTATATTCTTTTCTTAACAGCAAAAGTGTCGGATTTAGATGTGTTAACAGGTTTTGCAACAGGGGGAGATGACTATGTCACCAAACCGTTTAATCCGTTAGAGGTAGCAGCAAGAATTAAAGCTTACTTAAGGAGATCTGCTAAAACAGAAGCAGTTTCACCTGAAAAATCCAGCAGATATGACTTTGGCCGTTTTGTATTGGATGAAAATGCGGGTGTATTAAGCGTTAATGGAGAAGATGTTCCGTGCCCAACACAGGTTTATTTATTACTTCTCTATTTATGTAAACACCCAAATAGAATTTTTTCTAAAGCGGACTTATTAGGGGCTGTTTGGGGTTTTGAACACTTTGCAGATGAGAATACGGTCTCGGTACATATTAGAAGAATCAGAGAAAGAATTGAGGAAAATCCAAGTAAACCGGAATTTTTACTGACTGTTCGGGGATTGGGATATAAATTAGTGAAAGGAAATGTCTCATGAAAAAGCTGCGAGGACGGTTGTTTTTCCATTTCTCCATTCAGTTCGGTTTTATTGCTTTGTTAATGATTGTTGTCGTTTTTCTTGCCACACTTATAGGCGGCTATTTTCTTGTTGAGATGGATAGAGACGCAGATTATTATCAGTATCAGGTAGAAGAACTTGCTATTGATGTTGGTGATCCTCTGGAATATAAAAAGAATGATAATGATATTAGTGATGTATTGAAGACAGAGAACATGTGGTTGCAAATTATTGATGAAGAGGGAAATGTCATTGAATCTGAAAATGTGCCAGCAGATTTAAAGGAGCGTTATAACAGTATCGATATAGCACAAATGAAAGAAAGAGAACAGCTTGCGGAGTATTCTATCAAATATACATTAGAAAAACCATTATTCGCAGACACATATTTATTTGTACTAGGGTATCAGGAACAGGGAGCTCTTCTTATAAATGAGCTGATAGAAAATGTCAATACCAATGGCAGTATTGCAGAAGCAGACCAGTCTGAGGTGGAAGAAACACTGAATCAGCTTGAAGGAACACTTGCTATTTACGATGATAATGGGGATATTGTCCAGCAATTTGGCAGTAATGAGCATATAGAAGTATCGCCATTAGAAATGATAGAAAGAGACATTTCTCCAGATCATTACGATGAAAACCAGTATACCTTATTAGATAGAGAGTCTGGAAATTCATGGATTTTAACTGCACCGAGTAAGCAAAATCAGAAGCAATCATCAACAATGTTAAAAAAACCTGTTTTTATCGTTGCTGCTTTAGCTGGAGCTATTTTGGCGATTACGCTGCTGATCGCTTTTTGGAACAGCTTTCGTTATGGAAGTCCTTTGTTTATTTTTGCGAATTGGCTGAACCGGATGGGTAACGGAAACTATAAAGAAGTTTTAACTGAACAGGAGAAGAAAAAAGTATATCGTAAAAATGGCAAGTTAAAAAGAAGGTATAAATTATATAAAGAGGTTTTCCAAGCATTTGATGAGATGGCTGTAAAATTGGATGCTTCTCAAAAAGAAAGAGAACAGTTGGAAAAAAGCAGAGAGGAATGGGTTGCGGGAATTTCACATGATCTTCGCACACCTCTGACCACTATGGAAGGCTATGGCAGGATGCTGGGGAATGAACAATATGAATGGTCGAAGCAGGAGCTTCAAGAGATTGGAGATACGATCACTGAAAAAAGTGGTTATATGGTTGATCTAATCGAAGACTTTACGCTCAGCTTTCGTTTGAAAAATGATGCCAATACCTTGACGTTTAACTTGGTGAGTATGAATGAATCAATGGAACAGATTATAGAGAAGTTTCGGAAGGATGTCGCCTTTAAGGATTATTCGGTTGTGTACGAACCGGTTCGACCAGATAGAAAAATAGAAGTCAATGAGCGGTTGTTTGAAAGAATGATCGATAATCTGATGTATAATGCCTGGAAGCATAACCCGCAGGACACAGCGGTAAAAGTCGCAGTTACGCAATCTGAAGAAGAAAAGGGACTGGAAATCAGAATCACCGATAACGGCACAGGGATGGATGAAGAAACGCAAAAACATCTATTCACCCGCTATTACCGCGGGACAAATACAGAAGAGAGAAATGAAGGAACAGGACTTGGCATGAGTATTGCTTTGCAAATCGCCAAGCTGCATCAAGGAACAATTTCTGTACAATCAGAAAAAGATCGGGGCACAACGGTAACGGTATTTTTACCAAATGATAAAGATTGATCAAAGAATGCGTTGCAGCATGCGAAAAAACTGTAACGTGTTCTTACATAGCAATTATTAACTAAAAATAAAGAATTCAAAGATAACATAGCATGTGATTTATACTTAAAGTAGACAGAGAAGAGGGGTTT
The DNA here is from genome assembly GCF_000750635.1 of Oceanobacillus jeddahensis. Lineage (GTDB taxonomy): Bacteria > Bacillota > Bacilli > Bacillales > Amphibacillaceae > Oceanobacillus > Oceanobacillus jeddahense. The sequence goes on along the minus strand of NZ_CCDM010000004.1, from coordinate 188,799 downwards.
CAATGGAAGAGAGAACAAACATTTTTATTGTAGAAGATGATTATGAAATTGCCCGGATTATGAAGGATCATTTAGACAGGGAAGGTTTTCAGGTGACGTGGGCATCTACTGGAATAGAAGGCTGGGAGGATTTTAAAGCAGGCAGCTTTTCCATCGTGCTTGTCGATTTAATGATGCCGGAGATGGATGGCTATGAGCTGTGTGAAAAGATTCGTTTAGAAAGCGATGTACCTTTATTGATCGTCAGTGCAAAAGGAGAGGATGACAGTAAAATACGCGGACTGAATTTAGGCGCGGATGATTATTTAACCAAACCGTTCAGTCTCAAGGAATTAACGGCACGCGTACAGTCCCATTTAAGAAGGTATCAGCGTTATACAAGTAAAAGCTATGATGCAGAAATGTCAAAGTATACCTATGGATTAGCCATTGATTTTTTAAATGATACCGTATTTTTGGAGGGAGAGCTTCTTGTTCTGACGGCGAAGGAAAAGGAAATTTTGTTTTTACTTGCCAGGAACCCGTTTATTACGTTTGAGAAAGCCAGGATTTATGAGCATATTTGGCAGCTGAAAAATGTGAATGGCAATAATACCGTGACTGTTCATATTAAAAGCCTCCGCACGAAACTCATGGATACCGGAAAGCAGGCGAAATTTATCCAGACGGTTTGGGGAGCGGGGTACCGCTTTGTAGGAGAACCGTTATCATGAAGATTAAAAATTGGCTGATGGTGAGCCACCTTGTGGTAATGCTGCTGCCGATTGTGGCGGTGTATCTGCTTTATGTCAGTTTGCAGAGTTATAATCAGGAAGAGGATTTAAAGGAATATCTTGATTTTCAAATACTTGTTTCGGATTTAGATAGGGAGTTGAATGATGCATCTTTGTATGAATCTTTGGAAAATAATCGTTTTCAAGCATTGAGCCAGCTCGGTGATGACCATCTCAGTATTGATTTATACCGTTATGATGGATTGCACTTATTTACAACGATGGAAGGAGCAGCAACGTATTCTCTATCACAGGATCAAGATAGAATGTTTGAAAATTTAAATGAAACGCAGAGACGGGCGAAAACCTACGTTTATAAGAAGCCTGTATTAGATGAAAATCAACAGTTGGCGGGTGTTTACGAAATTACGCTCGGGAGAACAGGTTGGGTGGAGACCTCGAATCAGCAGCTTTTACTTACTTTCATTCTTTCGGGAATCTTTTTCATCCTGCTTTACATCATTGTTATTGTAGCAATAAATCGCAAACTAAACCGTCCGCTTCATCAATTACAGGAGCATATGTGGGCTTTTGCAGCCGGGAAAGATACGGATAAAAAGCTGAATCAATCCAAAGATGAAATTGGCGCTTTAAATCACCAATTTGAAGAAATGAAAGATCAAATTATGGAGACAAGAGAAGAACTTGTCAAAGAACAGGAAGAAAAAGAGTATATGGTAGCTGCTTTATCTCATGACTTAAAAACACCATTGACAGTAATCCGCACGTATACGGAAGCCTTGGAAAATCACCATTTATCTAAAGAAGAACGAGCAGAATACCAAATGATTGTTAACGATAAATTAACACATATGAAACAAATGATTGATGATTTATCGATTTTTACAGCACTTCAATCATCGAAAAATACGCTTCAGTCTGTTCAAGTGAACGGGAATGAATTTTTTGAAATGTTATTTTCCGGTTATGAAGAACCATGTGCAAGAAAGGATATTCGTTTAACTACAGAATGGAAGGTTCGAAATGCTTATGAGCTGGATCCGAAGCAGATGATCCGGCTGGTAGATAATCTAATGGATAATAGTATCCGATATACACCGCAGCACAGGCAGATTTGGCTGGCCGCCATTGCGTCAACCAAGCCATTGCCAGATTGGATTTTTCCTACTTTTAAAGAAGAAGTAGATCAATGGAGAGAAGCTGGAACAGTTATATTGATTCAAAATGAAGGAAAAGGAATGGCGGAAAGTCAATTACAGAAAGTATTTGAACCCTTTTACCAGGATGATGCGTCCAGAGGAAAAGGAGCAACCTCAGGCCTTGGCCTAAGTATCGCGAAAATAATTATGGAAAACCACGAAGGAAAAATAAATATTTGGTCAAGTGACAATGAAGGAACTTTATTTGCATGCTGGATAAAAGAAAGGGGATAAAAAATGTTAAAACGAAGAGGGAAAGAATATTTTATTGGTCTTAGTATTTTCCTAATCTTATTAGGAGGCTGTTCGCAGGATATGCAGGTCTCTGCAGAAGAAATCATTCATAATGCGATAGAGTCAGAGAATGAAATTACGGACTTCTATGGAAAAGCAGAAATGAAGACGTTTGAAGGGGAAGAAATAACTGGGGAAATGATTTCAGAAGAATATGTTTCGGACGATGATATGAGAACAGTATCGAAGGAACAGTTAACTGGTTTGGAAATTGAGACAATCATCGATAGTGAAAAGATGCTGGTATATAATAAATCGGATGAAACTGTAATGGAAGTAGATACTTCAGAAATGGGAGACGTATTTGCTTTAAGTCCAAAGGAAAATTTCCAAAGTATGATCGGAATGATGGAAGATTCGCATACCTATGAAGTTATTGGTGAAGAAGAACTGCTGGACCGGAATACTTTCCATATTAAGCTGGAGTCAAAAGAAGCGAATAATCTATTAGGGGATATGGAACTTTGGGTGGATAAGGAATCGTGGTTTGTTGTAAAAACAATTACAGAAACAGGGGAGATTCGAACAGAAACGGAATATACAGAACTCGATTTTTCACCAGATTTTGATGAGGATACGTTCACGATGGATATTCCTGATGATGTAGAGATTACAAACATTGATGATATGTTCACTTCCGAATCGGTAACATTGGAAGAAGTAGAGGAAGCTTTAGGGCAGGAATTTTTCATCTTCTCTGAAGAAGACATTCAACTTACGGATATACAGGTATATGAGCTTTCTAATGAAGAAGTTGATTTAGAGATACAATTAACTTACCGCACAAATGACGATGTTCCTTTATTTAATTTATTTGTTTCATCTGCTGATGATACGGAAATAGAAGAACCTAATATGGAAATCCGGGGACTGCCTGCCAAATATGAAGAAATGGTCGAGAGCCTAACTTGGAATGAAGAGGGATTAAATTATTACCTTATCAGAATGGATGAGGAAGAAGGAGTAGATGAGATCGTTGAATGGGCAGAAGATATGGTGCTGAGTTCAGAAACAAATTAGAAATACCGATCTAACTTGTTACCTGTAAGGAATTCAGCCAATAGCTTGTATTTCATAGAAAAAAGAAATTCTAAGAAAGCAAAATATACTTTTTAGAGGACTTTAAGGCTCTCTTTAATAAGAGCGATGTTTTTCTAAATGAATGGAGGCGAAACGATATGAAGCTTACAGCAGAGGAACTGGTAAGCAAGGCGGTTGAAGCAGGAATAGGAATGGATCATTATTATACGTTATCCGAATCAAAAGTATATCAAGGAACAGAATTAATAGAGCATAGTTTCTTAGAAGAATATGTCGCAAATGAAAAGCGAAAAACTGTTACGCATGACCAGCTGGCAGAGGAAGAAAAAAGTACGGAAGCCTTAAACGATGGTGCAAAAACAATTATCTATGATAAATATAACCGTCGCGCATTCGAGATGGATATAACAACAGATGGAGACATAGAATCATTTGATCCTAAAGAAAAAATGAATGGAATGATGGGCATCACAAAGGATTCTCATGAGCTTGAATTAATGGGAGAAGAAAAAATACTAGATTTTGATACATTCCATATTGAAGCAAAAGCAAAAACCTCCGATCATGTATTTGGAGATACAGCCTTATGGGTGGACCATAAAACTGGGTTTATTATTAAAATGATTTCCGAAGCGGACGGTGTACGAACAGAACTGGAATATAAAGAAATCGACTTATCACCAGCATTTGCAGAGAATACCTTCACGTTGGATATTCCAGATGATGTTGAAATAAAGGATTTAGAAGCATTTACTCCAGATACAGTAACATTAGCAGAGGCAGAAGAAAGTCTCGAACAGGCATTTTATCTGTTTCCTGAGGATGAATTTACTTTAAAAGATATAGAAATGCATCATATCGAGGGAATAATAACTCGTGATGAGCTAAATTTAACATACTATTCCAAAGCGGATATGCCAATGTTCTATTTATCTATTTTCCGGTCACCTGAAGGAATGGAAATCGAAAAAGCTGATATGGAAATTCGGGGAAAGAAGGCGGCCTATGAAAAGGTTGTTAATAGTATTACCTGGGATGAAGGGGATTTGCGATATTCTATCATTATGATTGGTTCCGGTATGGAGAAAGGTGAAATGATAAAGAAGGCGGAAAGCATGGTGCTGAGTTCGGATTTAAATAGACACTCTTGAAACAGGAGGTAATTCACCATGAAAAAAGTAAAGATACATCCGCTGATTATTGTCGGCTTATTTATTAATACATTAGGAAATGGATTTTCTGCTTATCGTCTTTATGATGATGACCGAACAGCTTCTATTGCTTTAACGGTATTGTGTTTGTTTACATTGACGTTAGCTGTTTATGGTATTATTCGAAATCGGAAAATAAATGAAACGTGAGGAGAGGTCGGACATGTCCATAGAGGCAACGCTTATCGCAGGCGTTGTTTCCATTATTATATGGAGTGCAGTGTCCTGGGAGCTTACCAAATCTTCAAAAGAGCAGAATGGAAAGTTAATCACTTTGTTGATGTCTGCGGGCTGTTTAGCGACCATGATACTAATGATCCAGCTTTTTGAAACGATTACATTTTGAATATAATCTCGTAACGTTATTCGATGCATGTTTAAAAAAGGAGATTTTATATTATTTGTATTTTGATGGATTTAACAAAGCAATCTGATTTCTAAAAAAGCTCATCTAACTTACTATTGCAACAGCTTTCTTTGGCATGCTGACAGATGGCGTGATCGTATTCGTAGTTCTATTTTTGTGGAATGAAGGAATTCCTGCAAAAGCCTGACGAATGACGATTATTATTTCAAGGGGGAGATTTATTGAATTATAAAGTGATGAAAGATGGGAAAGCAGTATTAGGGTTCATATCATCGATTATTTTAGTAATAATAGCATTCGTACTGGTAACAAACCATATTCGTTATTGGGTATTATTCTCTGTAACATCAATGATTGTTTTGACTTTAAGCCTGCGGAGAGCAGATAAAATAATGAAAAATAATTGAACATCTTTCAGCTTCTGATAAAGAAACAAAGCTAATAATGAAATGATTATGCTATTTAGGGAGGGAACTTTTTGGAAAATACAGCAATGAAACTGATCGATTTAAAGAAAACAATTGGAAAAACAGAAATTATTAAAGGGTTAAATTTTGAGATTAAATCAGGAGAAGTTTTTGGTTTTATCGGACCAAACGGAGCAGGGAAGACAACGACTATTCGAATGATGGTAGGCTTAATAAAAATGAGCGGTGGGGACGTACAGATCTTAGGCAAAAGTATTAAAAACGATTATAAGGAGGCAATAAAAAAGGTTGGAGCCATTGTCGAGAATCCAGAAATGTATCCGTTTATGACGGGGAAGCAGAATTTAGTCCACTTTGCCCGTATGCTTCCTGATGTTAGCAAGGAGCGGATACAAGAGGTTATTTCCTTAGTAGGGCTTGAAAAGGCAATGAATGAAAAAGTCGGCAAGTACTCGTTAGGGATGCGACAAAGGTTAGGAATTGCTCAAGCCTTATTACACAATCCGTCTGTTTTAATCTTAGATGAACCGACGAACGGGCTTGACCCTGCTGGTATCCGGGAGATCCGGCACTATATTCGACGATTGGCTGAAGAACAAAATGTTGCCGTCATTATTTCTAGTCATCTGTTATCAGAAATCGAATTAATGTGTGACCGGATTGGAATTATTAAAAATGGAGAGCTTGTTACAATTCAAAATGTTCATGATGCAGCAGATACAACGCAGGATTCCCATCAGATTCAAATGGAAGTAACACCTGTAGACAAAGCAATGGAACTGTTAAACACAGAGTATGAGATCGATGCTGTACTAAAAAGTGATTTGATAACCTTTCAAAGTCAAAGAGAAGAAATTCCTAAAATCATTCAAACATTCGTACGAAATGATATTTCCATTTACCAGGTAGAAGTATCCAGAGCAACATTAGAAGAAAAATTCTTTGATTTGATTGGAGAGAATGTCATTGAGTAACTTGATGAACTTAATTCATAATGAAATAAATAAAATATATATTCAAAAATCCACCTGGATTATGTACATATTTTTAGCAGTTATTATTTTGGGGTACGGCATGTTAACGAACTTCTTTGGAGATGTGAGGGAAAGTTACAGCGAGGATTCATGGCGTGCGGAACTGCAGGAAGAGAATGAAGAGCTGACCAAGGAGATGGAAGAGGAAGAGCTCCTTCAAGATTTTAATACGGGTTTGATTGAGCAAAACAATTATTATTTAGAAAATGATATTCAGCCGGCGAGTTATGATGCGTGGCAATTTGTGATGGAAATGAATATCATGCTGTCCATCGTAAGTTTATTAACGATCATTATCGCGGCAGGAATTGTTGCGAATGAATTTAGATGGGGGACGATAAAGCTTTTACTGATCCGTCCTATCTCCAGATCAAAAATATTATTATCCAAATATATGGCTGTCCTGCTATTTGCTTTGATCACGCTGTTATTTGTCGTTATCTTTTCATGGATCATTGGTGCATTGTTCTTTGGTGTGGAAGGATTGAATCCGCATATCGTCATGGATAAGGCCGGCGGTTTGGAATACGTATCGGTTATTCATGAGATTATTACTAACTATGGATATAAACTCGTTAATTTAGTGATGATGGCTACCTTTGCCTTTATGATTTCAAGTATTTTCCGAAATAGTGCACTTGCCATTGGAACAGCTGTATTTCTAATGATGGCCGGGAATTCCATTGTCAGCTTCTTCTCGGAATATAGCTGGGCTAAGTATATTTTATTTGCGAATACAGATTTAAGCCAATATGCAAACGGCGCGCCATGGGTGGAAGGAATGACGTTACCGTTTTCAATCATAGTTTTACTTGTCTATTTTGTAGTGTTTTTAGCAGCATCTTGGGGAATATTTACTAAAAGAGATATCGCAGGTCAATAAGATATTTAGGGAGGTATAAAGATAATGAAAAGAACAGTAGAGATTGTATTGGGCGTCATTGGAATTTTGGGGTATGGACTGATTACCGCTTTAGGCGGGTTTATGTTATTTCTGCAAAATAATGAAGATGTCCTTCAAGAAGTAGTAGAGCAAAGTCCAGATATAGGGCTTGGTGATTTAAACACCGTTATGGAAGGAATGGGTTCAGGGGGATGGACTCTTACCATTACCTCTATTATTGCGATCATATTAAGTTTTGTCGCGATATTCTTGATTAAAGGGAATAAGCGACCGAAAATGGCTGGTACTATTTTTATTGTCACCTCCATTTTAGGTGCCATTTTCACTGTAGGAATCGGTATTTTACCAGGCATCTTTTTACTTATCAGCGGCAGTATGTGTTTTGCCCGAAAGTGAAGGAGTCATAGGTTCAACTAACAGTAGATTCTATTGAAATAAGCGGGAGGAACTCATTTTAAACAAAACCCTCCCAGCTTCCTTTAAAGTGCTGATCTCCTTATGGATTATTCTACGCTCTAAGTTTTGGACTGAGTCTGCTTTTAGGATTTTACATTACAAATATCAAAATCTTTTAAACTATAATAATTGGTATTTTGAGAGGCAGTTTGATAATAAGCTATCTTATTTATCACGGAGAACCGCCCGTAAAACTCCCTGCCTTCAAATAAAGAGATAGAATAAATTTATTTAGGCGGGGGATACCGGGCATTAACTCCCCTCGAAGGAAGTTTTGTTTTAAAAAGATAAATACGCTGTAATCTATCAGTTTTTAGTAACGTAAGGGAGGTATTATGTGAATAAAAAATTTTTCAGCATCATCGGCTGGGGTTTGCTTTTGGTTATGATGGTGACTTGGATTGGCTTTGGCTATTCAAGCTGGTTCTTATTACTTCTCCCGTTAGCTTATATTTGTTTTGCTATTAATGATGGAAGTATTAAAAGTTAGAAAAGATAAAACAACTTTCAATAAAGCAGGTCATATTAATTGTAGCTGCATTTATTGTATCCATCGCTGTTGTTTTTGGGCTTATTCAATTAGCTAATTACTTAATCAACAATGTATTGCATTTAACAGGATGGATAAAGACATTTAGCCAGATTATTGCTATCATTCTTTCACTATATCCCGTCAAATTTACATTTGGCAGTGTTGTTTATAAGGTAAGTCATGATTGATTTAAATACAAAAATGGAGCGTCTTTAGGGCTGAATATCATATATTGGAAATAAAACGAAACTTCACTCAGTGGGAGTTTTTCGACGCACAACTCTTTACGATGGGACGAGTAACCGCAGTCCCAGGATGTGCTAGTGCAGACGTTGCGACAACGGTTTTCGATGGGGCGAGTAATCGCAGCCCCAGTCCCAGGACGTCGCGAACTTAGTCTGCTTCCTTCATTCTCCCGCTGAGTTAGCCTAAGTGATTCAGGGAGGTAGCGTTCGTTATCTCCCGCCTAAATAAATTTATTTTACGCTTTATTTTGAGGCGGGAGTTTTTATGGACGATTCTCCGGGGTAAAATTGCACTAATACAATTAAAAGAGAGCTTTCTCTTGCTTAGATGAGCAATATTTCTTTTTACAATAAATACAAAGGAGGTCATAAGATGAGTGAATTATCCATTGAAATAGCAGAGCTTGAAAAGAAATATGGACAACAAGCTGCTGTAGAACGTATTAATTTTCAAGTGAAAAAAGGAGAATTGTTTGGATTTTTAGGGCCGAATGGAGCGGGTAAAACAACGACGATTAAAATGATGACGGGATTGCTTGAGCCGACAAGCGGTACAGTTGAAATAAATGGAAATGATATTTGGAAGAATCCGCTTGAAGCAAAAAAACAGATTGCTTATGTTCCAGACCAGCCGAATTTATATCCGAAACTGACAGGCTGGGAATATCTGGAGTTTGTGGCATCTGTATTTCAAATATCATCGGATCATTTTAAAGAACGGGCGAAGCAGTTACTGTCCATATTTGGACTGACGGACCGGGCTAATGAATTAATAGAAGGATATTCTCATGGGATGAAGCAAAAAATCGCGATCTGCGGAGCACTTGTTCATGATCCGGAAATATTATTTTTAGATGAACCAACCGTGGGGCTTGATCCAAAAAGTGCAAGGAATCTAAAAAATTTGCTCAGAGAAGAATGCGATAATGGGATGACGGTGTTTTTAACAACGCATATTCTTGAAATCGCGGAACAGATGTGTGACCGGATCGGTATTATTTCAGATGGCAATATTACTGCTCTTGGAACAATGGATGAATTAAGGGAAAAAGACGGGCGTACAGAAGGAAGCCTTGAAGATATTTTCTTAGAGTTAACAGGTGGTGATGATCAAGAAGCGATTATTCAAGAGATGGCGAAAGAAGATCAGCCAGGTGGTCCATCATGATAAAAGTTTTGTTCAAGAATCAGCGGAGGATATTTGTAAATACACTTAAATCACAAAATCTGAAAAACTATTTTGCCTATCTTGTTATTTTTGCAGTCTTGGCTGTTCTGCTGTTTTTTGTCTCTCAAGCGATATGGAACATTGCCGGTTCGGTGACTGAGCCCATTTTAGATGGGATCTTTTCTTACAGCTTGTTAATGATTATTGGAATGATTATTTTAATCGGGATGCCAGAAGTGTTTAAACACATGTACTCGGCAACCGATTTAGAGTTTCTGTTCACCATGCCGATTAAAACGAGGCATATTTTTATAATGAAGTACATGCAAAGCTTTATCGGCACACCTTTGACTGTTTTTTTATTTCTTTTAGTACCACTTACAGCTTATGGGGTGGCCAGCGGCGCAAATATTTTATATTATTTCGTACTTGTATGTATGTTGTTTGCCGGAGCTACCATTGGGCTTTCCATTGTCTACCTGCTTAATTTGGTTGTCATACAGCTTATACCTGCAAAACGTGCAAATGAATTGATGACAGCGATGACCTTTCTGTCAGGATTGTTTGTCTATTTGATATTTATGTTACCGCAAATATCAAATAACCGTTCATTATCAGAGTCGCTTATGGCAGGGCTTCCAGTTTTACCGGATTGGATACCGGTAAGCTGGGGAAGTAATGCATTAATTCAGGCAGCAAATGGTTCAATGAGCTTTTTCCTGCCAATGATTTTATTGATACTTTTTGCCGGAATATTGATTTTACTTACGACGACATTAGTTGAAAAAGGATTTCGTACGGGTTGGATTAGACTAAGTGAGGGAAGCGGGAAAAAGAAAAAGCGTAAACCTAAAAAAGAACGTGCGCAGGGTGTATCACATCCAGTTATTGCGATCGGGAAGAAAGAATGGTTTTCCATTAAACGTGATATGAGAGAATGGATGACATTTTTACCTCTCGCCTTTTTCATCGTTTTTCCAGTGATTGGCTTCTTCATGAGTGGGGACGTCCGCTTAAGTGATCTTCGCGGATTTAATGATATTTCTTGGCCCATTGCCCAAGGCTTCTTTTTATTTATTTATGCATTGTTTAACGGACAGCTCGCTGCTGCGGCTATTGCGCGGGAAGGACTGTCTGCGTGGATCTTACGCACGTTCCCATTATCAGGCCGCGATATTGCCTTAGGAAAGCTATGGATCAGCTGGTTGCTTCCATTTATTATTTTAACGATCCTGGAATGTATTGTAGGAGTATTTCTTGGCTGGGCATGGTGGCAGTTCATCTTTGGAATTGTGGTGAAAGCAGGAATTACAATCGGAATCAGCTCCATCGGCATTTGGATTGGGACAATTGGTGCACGGTTTAATCCGGGCAATCCCCAGCAGCGATTAACCTTTGGAACATCCATGTTTCTATTATTGTTGGCATATGTGTATTTGGCTGTTTTAAGCATCCCTTACGCATTAATGCTCGTACCTGGTGAGGCAGCTCCATTTGTTGTTGATCTGGGCGCGGAAAGTTCTGGATTTTTCGGCTTCGTATTTAGCTTGTTTGGCGTTTTGCTTACATGGAAAGCAAGCAATCCAATGATAGTAATAAGCCTTGGTCTATTGCTGATGTTCATATTATCTATTGGCCTTGCGTGGTTGTTCTTGTATGTGAGTGCGAAGCGGATTAATCGTGGTGTTACTATTGATATAGTGAACGAGACGAGTGGAAAGGCTTTGTTTAAACAGAAATCTGGCAAGAGTTTGTATTAAGCTTTGTTTTTTAGTGAGAAAGCCAATTTTGCTGAAAGAAGAAGCGGTAATTAAAGAAAATATAACTATTTTAAGTTTGGTAAGCATGAATCAGGTGGAAGAATGAGGAGGTCTTGTATTGAAAAAGATTCAAGGAGGCCCTATATTTAATAAAAAAAGCATACGTATTACAGGTTTCTGGATGACGCTAATTTTGATGTTTAAGCTATTGGGGGTAACGGACCTAATCAACATTCATAACGTATCGTGGGCTGTAGTTTTGCCAATTGGTATTGTTGGTATCTCTTTACAAATTTTTAGTAACTTTATTACGGAGAAGCGCCCGTAAAACTCCCGCCTTCAAATAAAGAGAGAAAATAAATGTATTTAGGCGGAAGATCAGGTGAGCTAACACCTGAATCATTTAGGCTAATTCAGTGGGAGAAGAGAAAAGTTCCCACTGAATGAAGTTTCGTTTTATAGCAAACATTTTTTCAGACATGGTAAATATCGAAGTAAGCCAATTTGTTAGAAGACGGAAGAGGAATCGTATACAAAGGTTTTTCTTAAAGAAGCGATATTAGTATGAACTTGAGTTTGAGGAGATAGCTGAGGTGCTATAGACTGTTTTAACTGTTGGCAAAAAAGTCATGAGAGGAAGCAGCAAAATGTTAAATTTTGAAAATATAAGTGAAATAATAAGCCATAATATCAATTATTATTGGAAGGGCTTTCAGTTAACCGTCTTTGCTTTATATGATAAAGAAAAAGTATATTTATATAATCATCCAAAATTTTCAACAGAAAATAAACCATACCATTTATTAAATTGGAATGATCAATTTAATGGAGCAGACACACTTATAATTTACGAAGAATACCCAACAGCTATTGTAAACTTAGACTCTTATCATGATGATATGGAAAGTGTATATGCTATTGTTGTGCATGAACTATTTCATGGTTTCCAATATCTGCTGGAAGAAAATAGATTCCCTAATGAATTATTAGGAATATCTTACCCGCTATTGAACGAAAACGTAGAGTTAAGAAATAAGGAAAGAAAATGCCTTTATGATGCAGTAATATCAACTTCTAAAATAGAAAAACGAATACAGCTAAATAACTTTATTAGTCTTCGTGAAAAAAGACGAATGTTTATTGGGGAATTTATGGAATATGAGAATTCTATTGAAACAGTAGAAGGGCCGGCCTTTTATGTAGAATCACATTCTTATTCACATATTAGCTCTAATAAAGATGATATTATAGTGAAAAAATATGGTAAGCATTTAATAGATGGCAGTGAGTCAACTTTTCATCTTAGAAAAAGTAATTATAGTTCTGGGTTATTTATCTGCTTACTATTAGATGAAATTTCTCCTGATTGGAAAGAAACCTTCTTTGATACCGATAAATATTTATACGACCTCTTGAAAGATACGGTTGAATTGGAAATAGATAAAAATATTCAAGTGAAAATTAGTGAGGAAACAAATTCTATCATTAATAAGATTAAAAAAAGCAAGCAGGATATTTTTAGAGAATTCGAGAATAGAGAAGGTTACCACTTATTTATTACAGGGGAAATTGGACTGACTGGATTCGATCCAATGAATATCATTGCTTATGAAAAGCGGTTTCTACATAAACGCTTTATTTCCATTAGTATTAATGATAAAGCATATCAAATAAATCAGCCTGCGATTACTTATTATTATGGAGAGTATAATTCTATAAATAAAGTACATGTAGTGTTGAATACGGAGCCAGTTCATAAAAATGGATTAGTAAGTATTAAAGGAATAGGCGAAATACAAGGTCAATATTTTAAAGATAAGAATTATTATTATATTAATTGTTCAACTTTCATATAAATTCGTCTTTGTAAAGAGAGCATCTAGTAAAAAAATATAATCAAATAGAACTAAAAAATCACTTCAACAAATGAATGAACCATATTATAAAATTAAATACTCTATTTTAAAGGGAAGTTTTTAATTTAATGCAGATTTATCTGTTTACAAACATTATGAAGTTTCGTTTTATCGATTAATATTTTAATGCAGTATTACCAAAGAGGCTGGTCTTCCCCTAGCCTCTTTGAGTATTTTCTTTAATTATATTTTCCGGTCCAGTATACTCAGAAAGCGGACGGAATATCCGATTGTTTTCTGCCTGCTCTAGAACATGAGCACTCCATCCGGCTACCCTGCTTGCAGTAAATGTTGGTGTATACAGCATTTCCGGCAGATCTATAGCTTTGAAAACAGCTGCTGCATAAAACTCAACATTGGTATAAAGTCTTCGTCCAGGTTTATATTCTTCAAGCAGGCGAATAGCTGTATTTTCCACATGCCTTGCAAGGACAAACCAATCATCATCAGCCGATAAACTTGCAATGACATCGCTTAATGCCTCAGCCCGGGGATCATTCGTTTTATAAACACGGTGTCCGAATCCCATCAGTTTTTCATTTCTATTTAGTTTTTTTCTTAACCAATCTTCGGTATTTTCCATTGAACCTATCTCGTTTAACATTGACATGACACCGGTTGGTGCACCTCCATGCAATGGTCCTTTCATAGCACCAATTGCTCCGCAAACGGCAGAAAACAAATCAGATTCAGTAGATGCAATTACCCTAGACGTAAACGTTGCGGCATTCATACCATGTTCTGCCGTAAGTATAAAATAAGCATTTAAAACCTTGATATGTGCGTCTTTTGGTATTTTACCAGTAAGCATATACAAGTAATTGGACACATGATCTAATTGATGATCAGGTGCAATAAATTCTAAATGGTGTAAAGTTCTATAACGATAAGCAAGTATAGTTGGTATGATAGCTGTGATACGGGTTGCTTCTTCTAATGTTGGAGGCCATTCTGGATTCGCTTTCAAAGAAGATATGCTTGTTCTTAAAACTGCCATCATTTCCATGTCTTCTGGTAATTCATCCATAATACGGATGATGGACTCCGGTAAATTTCTTGCTTCATGAAGCTGCTTTTTCAATTTTTTTAATTCATTTTGTGCCGGCAGTTCCCCGTACCAGAGTAAATAGATCACTTCTTCAAACGTATACTTACGAGCTAATTCGTCCGCTTCGTATCCACGAAAAATCAAACGGCCATTTTCACCGTCTACAGAACTCAAATGGGTTTTTACTGCTGTAATACCTTCAAGACCAGGTCTAAAATTCATAATAATCCCTCCATTTTTACTATTTATGACTATTATAAATGAGATGTATAATAATGAATATTAGTTATTTATTAAATAAACGATTAAAAATCATAATCAATTAGGAGGAAGAGATGAATATAAATTGGTTACGGACTTTTATTATGGCTGCAGAAAATGAAAATTTTAGAAAAACGGCAGAAAAGCTATATATGGCACAGCCAACGGTAACGGCACATATTAAACAGCTTGAAAGAGATATTGGCACACAATTTTTTAGTCGGTCTGGACGTAATATCGTTCTTACGGAAGCTGGACGCCGATTTTTACCGCACGCCCGATTAATATTATCCAACTATGACCGTGGAACTCATGATTTACTAGCTTGGGAACAGGGGTATAAAAGAAAGTTAACCATCGCTATTTCTCCATTATTAGCTGCCTCTATTCTTCCATATATTATTAGACAATTTATGGAAAGACACATGGATGTGGAAGTGATCGTGCAAATAAAAGAATCCATGGAAATAAGCGAAATGATTGAAAAGGGTGAAGCAGATTTAGGGCTATTGCAGATGAAACCCGTACAAGGATCATTGCAAGTGGAGAAAATAAAAGAAGATGATGTGATTTGTGTATGCTCTCATGATGGTGGTGATTTAGAAAGCAGCCCGCCTATTGATATTCATGATCTATTTGAAAATCAGACATTGTTCACCTATAATCATCCCGAATACTGGGATGATCTATTAAATGCGATCCATGTAAAGTATCACAAGGTTCGTACTATGGTTGTTACACAGGTCCACATTACGAAAAAATTTATCGAGGAGGGGCTTGGTTTCTCTTTTCTTCCTAAAATCGCTTTGAATCGAGAACTAATGGAAGGAAGATTGCTGGAAGTAAGAACGCCCGGGTTAAAGCTTCCAAAGGCATCTACCTATATAGTTACTCGTGCGGATACAGAAGAAAACAGGTTGTTTCAAGATTTTCTTGGAGAATATTTCTCGTATTAATATATTTAGATTGGTAAGAGAGAAATATTTGAAAGAATGCTTTCTATTTAACTGGAAATCCCCTTTTAGGCAATATTTTTATTTTCTATAACAAAATTAAATTTATTCTCTATCGAGCTCAGAATAGAGTGTCCAACTAATCCAAATAAAGGCTTAAAAATCTTTAAAGAGTAATTATAAATAGTTGACTCAAACTTGATACCTTGACAAAAGAAAAAATATATTCTTATAATGGTACTATATTATGAACGTGGGTTTATATACTAAACTGATTCATTGGTTGAAGGGTCATATTTTAAACAAATAATATACAGTCCTTTGTCAATAGATAACGTAATTGGGGGGAGCTAATTGGAAAAATATCACGTACCAGCTTTGGAAAGAACAATTAAAATACTAAAATTAATTAGTGAGTCGAAAGAAAAATACACTGTAACAGAAATTTGTAAGAAACTTGATTTACCAAAAGCAACTGTTTTTGCAATTATGAGGACACTGGAATATCATAATATGGTTCAAAAAGATATAAATAGTTGTTTTCAAATTGGACCTAAAATGTTTCAGATTGGAATGACGTATGTATCAGATAGTAATATGATAGAGTTGGCAAAACCATATATGAAACGTTTAATGGGGGAATCGGGCTTTACTGTACATTTAGGTATACTTCATGAAAATCAGATTATGTATATAGCAAAAGAAGAACCGGATAGTTTTATAAAATTTTCCACATATCCAGGACTAAAGACGGAAATACATTTAACGGGATTAGGAAAAGCAATAGCAGCTTACTTGAGTGAATCGGAACTTGATCAAATAGTGAGATTTGAAAATTTGGAAAAAGCTACACCGAATACTATAACAGATGTGACGGCTTTCAAGGAATCCTTGAATGCTGTCCGTCAGAATGGTTATGCGATTGAAGATGAAGAAGGGGAGATTGGTGTCAGGTGCATTGCTGCTCCAATAATTAATGCACGTCATACTACTCCAACGGCTATTAGTGTAACCAGTCATACCTCCCATTTACCGAAAGATCAATTTTCAAAAATTGGAGAGTTAGTTCGTGAAACAGCACAAGATATAGCAAAAAGTATATAAATATATAACAGGTAATTTCATATACTTGTTTCTTTATCACGGAGAATCGCCCGTAAAACTCCCACTGAATGAAGTTTCGTTTTATGATTTGTATGTAATGAATGAAAAATTGTATTTGATATAAATGAGAATCCGAACTTATTGAAATTCTTTCAGTTATTTGAATTTCAATAGGTTCGGGTTTTTTTATGATTGATTATTTTTCCATATCTGAATAACAGAAATAAAACGTATTTTAAAGTTAAGAAAATAAAATTGGTACTATCTTTAATAATTTATTTTTTGTTGTTAGCAAATAAAACATAAAAATAATTATTGACAAAACTAGTATTTGCAGATTATACTTGTTCAACAAGAGGAACAGAGTTCAGTATTATGTATTTCAATTACTGATTCATTTAGAATATGCTTCATGTGTATTTATTTTGTGGCCAACTTTAAAATTTAAAGGAGATGATAATTTTCAATCATTTTAGATAGCGTTTTCATTGATTGGTGCAGTATATATTTTTTATATGTGCATAATTAAAAATAGGGAGGGTTTTTAGAAATGTTGAATACGAAAAGTAAAGAATTATATGAAGAGGCAATAAAATATACCCCTGGTGGCGTACACACTTCTATAAGAAATGTTGATCCTCATTTAATTTTCACTAAATCGGAAGGCGCTTACATTTATGATGCGGATGGAAACAAATATGTTGATTATCAATCCGCATTCGGACCATATATATTAGGTCATAATTATAAAGCAGTAAATGATCGAGTAATTGAAGCTCTTTCAACAACAGACTTATATGGAGTAGGTACCACTGATTTAGAGATTAAATGTGCAGATAAAATTACAAAAAATGTACCTTCAGCAGATCAGGTATTGTTTTGCAATTCGGGTTCAGAAGCTACTTATCATGCTATTAGACTTTCAAGAGCTATAACAAATCGAACTAAATTAATTAAATTTCAAGGGTGTTATCATGGATGGCATGATTATGTAGCAAGAAACATGTTAAGTACTCCTGATATGATAGGCAAACGTGATCCGGGCTCTGCTGGAATGATGGATGAAGCAATTGATAATACACTAATTTGTACATTCAATGATTTAGACGATGTTGCAGCAACTTTTCATAAAAACAAGAATGAAGTTGCAGCAATCATTGTAGAGCCAATTCCACATAATATAGGCTGTGTGTTGCCAGAAGAAGGATTCTTACAAGGGTTGCGTGATTTATGTGATGAAAATAATGCGGTATTGATTTTTGACGAGGTGATTACAGGATTTCGCCATGACTTAGGAGGTTTTCAAAAGGTTGCTGGTGTAACACCTGATTTGACAACAATGGGGAAAGCAATGGCGAACGGATTCCCGATGGCTGCAGTCGCCGGAAAGAAAGAATATATGGAGCGTTACAATACCAATCCTGGTGGAGACGTGTGGTTTGCTGGTACATACAATGGGCATGCCGTTGGTACTTCAGCAACGATTGCTACTATGGAAATTATGGAAACAGAACCGGTCCATAAACACATTTTTGAACTTGGAGATAGGATGAGAAATGGAATCCGCGAAATACATGAAAGACTAGGCATGAAAGCATATGTAGCTGGATTTGGATCTGTTTGGACAACATATTTTATGGATTTTGAACCCAAAAATTATACAGATTTAATGAAGAATGATGCTGAAATGTATGTCAGTTATCGAAAGAAACTGATTGAACGAGGCTTTTTCAAAATGCCGATGAATATTAAACGGAATCATATTAGTTATAGTCACACCAAAGAAGATATTGATAACACATTGCAAGCAATAGAGGATGTTTTAAAAGAGTTAATTTAGTATCTTTTTCATTCATTCAAAAATTTTAAAGTAGCTTCGTAGAGTGGGATCATTTAATATATGAATAATAACCATCCTCAAGTGCTAAAAAATGGATTTGAGGATGGCAGCAAACAACGACCATGAATAAAAAAGTTAAACAAAAGATGTTACATTAGCTCGTTTAATTTGTAAGTTTCATAAATTTATTTAGGAGAGATCTTATATGAATAAACTGAAGATTGGAATAGTTGGTACAACACGAGGAGCTGATTTTTATAAAGATTTTAACTTATTTAATAATGTAGAAGTGAAAGCCATTATGGATACGGATAAAGAAGCTCTGATGAAGTTTTCAGAAAAATATGGTGTGAACAAAACCTTTTCTAACTATGAGGAACTACTTAACGATGATATTGATGTCGTTGTGTTAACATCTCCCATTCATATGCACGCAAGTCAAGCAATTTTAGCTTTGAATAAGGATATCCATGTACTGTCAGAAGTAACCGCGGCAGTAACTTTGGAAGAATGTAAATTATTATTCGATGCAGTCAAACGTAGTAAGGCGAAATACATGATGGCGGAGAATTATTGTTATATACGAGAAAATGTTGCTATAAACAATATGGTTAAGAAAGGTTTATTTGGCGAGATTTATTATTCGGAGGGAGAGTATATACATAATGTGAAACATTTACAATACGATGAAAATGGTGATCCAACGTGGCGGAAAACAGACACCATGGGAAAACGTGGTTGTAATTATGGGACACATAGTCTTGGACCTATACTAAATTGGTTTAACGAAAGCGTTCAATATGTAAATTGTTTAGGTTCCGGATCACATACATCTCCAGATAATGAAATTGATGACACGACGATTATGTTATGCAGAACAGAAAGTGGTGCGCTGATAAAAATAAGATTAGATTTAACTTCTAATCGACCTCATAATATGCGGTATTATTCCTTACAAGGAACCAAGGGTTGTTATGAAGCACCAAGAATTCCTGGAGAGAAACATCGCGTATGGTTAAAAGATTATAATCCATCTAGTGAAGAATGGATGGATTTAGAAAAATTATATCCTGAATTTTTACCAGAAGATTATTTGAAAATGCCTGTTGAACCAAAAAACTCTAATCATTGGGGAGCAGACTATTATATGATTAAAGATTTTCTAGATTGTATTATGAATGACAAGCCTCTAAATATTGATATCTATAAGGCTTTACAACTTACATTGCCTGGAATTTTATCTGAGAAGTCGATAAATTCAGATGGAAAACAAGTCAAAATACCAGATATATATAAATGGTAAATATTTAAATATTGAAAAAAAGGAGGGTATTCATTTGCATAAAAGAGTGTTAGTTACCGGGGGAGCTAAGGGCATAGGGAAGGGAATTGTTCAAAAGTATCTAAAAAACAATTGTCATGTTGCTATATTAGATAACGATGAAGAGCACTTATCCATTTTAACTGCTGAATTTAGCGCTTATAAAAATCAAATTCTACCAATTGTCTGTGACTTGCAAGATGTTGAAGATATAGAAGAAAAAGTGGAGAAGGCATATGCCTATTGGGAAGGGATAGATATTTTAGTAAATAACGCTGGATCAGCAGTTAGAGAACCTGTTATTGAAATTCCGATAGAAAATTGGGACCAGATTATGCAAGTGAACCTTAGGGCAAATTTTATTCTCAGCCAATGGATAGCAAAGCGAATGATACAAGATCAAATTCATGGCTGTATTGTAAATATTTCATCTAAAAATGGCTTAGCTGGCAGTTCGTATTTAGCCCATTACAATGCTTCGAAAGGAGGAATTAATTTATTGACACAATCGTTAGCTGTAGAGTTGGCACAGTACAATATCAGAGTAAATGCGGTAGCACCCGGCTTTATTGATACACCATTGGATAAAAAATTAAAAAAAGAAGATGAGACATTGAACTTAACAGAGAAAACACCTATGAAAAGATTAGGAACAGTGGAAGAAGTGGCGGATGGAGTCTATTTTTTATCTTCTGACCAAGCAACTTATATTACAGGAACGGTATTAGTAATTGATGGTGGACATTTGGCAAATGGTAGTGAATTGTAAAACTATTTTAGTGTTATGAGGTGGGACGGGTGAATAATGCTTGGGAACTGGTCCAAGATGAAAAGGCGCATTTAGGAGAAAGCCCTTCCTGGGATAGTAAAAGGCAGGTACTCTATTGGATCGACAGTGTTAGAGGAAATCTCTATATATATGATCCTAAAAACAAGCAAAATCGAAAAATAGAAATAGGTGAGCATATTGGAAGTGTTGCTCCTAAGAATGAACAGGAAGTGATTATTGCCACAGAAAGCGGCATTTATTCATTCCATCTTGAAACGGCAGAAAAGACATTTATCGCTAACCCCAATAAGCATCCCGAAAATGTATTTAATGATGGAATATGTGATCCATTCGGACGTTTTTGGGTAGGAACTGTTAATCGAATAGACGCTGAAAAGTTTACAGGGGAATTATTTTGTCTCCAACTAGATCATTCCGTATCAACGAAGGTTCAATCTGTTGGATGTTCAAATGGTATAACCTGGTCTCCGGATTATCAAACCATGTATTATATTGATACGTTAGCATTTAAGATAGCAGCTTTCGATTATGACATAAATACAGGTGACATTAAAAATAAGAGAACCGTTGTGGTTATACCAGAGGAATTTAAATTGCCTGATGGCATGTCAGGTGACATGGAAGGGAATTTATGGGTTGCTCATTGGGATGCAGGTGTCATTTGTTGCTGGGATCCTAATAACGGAAATTTATTAGAAACGGTTAAACTACCGGTACCTCGTGTGACTTCTTGTGTCTTTGGCGGGAAGAAATGGAATGAATTATACATTACAAGTGCTCGTACAGGATTAACAGAAAAGGAGTTAGCATCTCACCCTTATTCTGGAGGATTATTCCGTATCAAAATGGATGTACAAGGGTTACCAACATTTTCATTTAACAATCGATAGGAGGTATCATCTTTGAGTAATGAAACCAGAAAAAGTGAGAAATATTTTGCTGATCAAACCCTGTGGGGATTTGTACATCGTTCTTTTACAAAATCAATGGGGTATACGGAAGATGATATAAAGAAGCCAATCATTGGTATATGCAATACGTTTAGTGAATTAAACAAGTGTCATTCGCATTTTAACGAACTCGTTGAACATGTAAAGAGAGGCGTCTGGCAAGCGGGTGGCACACCAATGGAATTTCCGACGATCTCTCTTGGGGAGCCATATATTAAACCAACATCTATGCTGTTACGAAATTTAATGGCCATGGATACAGAGGAAATGATGAAAGCTCATCCTATTGACGGAGTTGTTTTATTGGGAGGTTGTGATAAAACAGTCCCCGCTCAATTAATGGCCGCTGCTAGTGCGAATATACCATCCATCATCCTAACAGGAGGGCCGATGTTGAATGGCAGGCTGGGCGGAGAAAGCCTCGGTGCTTGTACAGATTGTTATCGTTTTACCTTAGAACATAAAGCAGGAAATTTGGATGATGCTCAGCTTGCAGAAGCGGAAAATGCTATTTGCCGGAGCGATGGCCATTGTATGGTAATGGGGACAGCTAGTACGATGGCATCGATTGCAGAAGGATTAGGTATGGCTTTACCAGGGTGTGCAGCAATACCTGCTGTCGATTCAAGAAGGCGTCATATGTCACAGATGACAGGGAACCGAATCGTTCAATTAGTAAAAGAAAACTTAAAGCCTAAAGATATTATGACAAGAGAAGCTATCGAAAATGCGATCACCGTAACGATGGCGAGTGGCGGCTCAACAAATAGTATTATTCATATGGTTGCTATTGCCCAACGTCTCGGTATGAGACTTCCGTTAGAGACGTTCGATGAGATAAGTAAAAAAACGCCATTTTTATTGAACTTGCGGCCATCTGGACAATATCAAATGGAAGAGTATTTTGAAGCTGGTGGTGTACCTTCTCTAATGAAAGAATTGGAACCTCTTTTACATGGAGAATGTATGACTGTTACAGGTGAAACGGTGAAAGAGAATTTGATGAATGTCCGTGTCTTGGATAGAAAAGTTATCTTTCCGTTAGCTGAGCCAATTGAACCAGACGGGGGCATTGCTGTTTTAAAAGGAAACCTGTCCCCTGGTGGTTCACTCATTAAGAAAACAGCTGTATCCAAAAAATACTTTCAACATAAAGGAAAAGCGGTGGTATTTGATTCTTTGGAAGATATGAAGAAGCGGATTGATGATCCAAATCTTGATGTCGATGAGAATAGTGTATTAGTTTTGAAAAATCTCGGACCAAAAGGTGCTCCAGGTATGCCGGAAGAAGGGCAAATACCTATCCCACAGAAACTATTAGAAAAAGGTGTGCGTGATATGGTGCGTATATCTGATGGAAGAATAAGTGGAACTTCTTATGGAACGCTGGTAGTTCATATATCTCCAGAATCTGCTGTCGGAGGACCGTTCGGATTAATTGAAAATGGAGATGAAATTAAATTGGATATCCATGATCGGCTCCTTCAATTACTTGTTGATGAAGAAGAATTAGAGAAGAGGAAGTCAAAATGGGTACAGCCAGAGCCATTTTATGATCGTGGCTATGGGCTGTTATTTGAAAATACAGTTTTGCAGGCGGAGTTAGGATGCGATTTTGATTTTTTACTCCCCAAGGAATTGAGGGATGAATTAAAAAGCAATATTTAAATAGAAGAAGTTTTACCATCAGCTAGGAAGAATCAGAATAAACGAGGAGGGGTTGCTTGTCATGATATTTGATAGTCACACCCATTTATTTGGACCAGGTCATGTAACTGGAGCGATGAGAGAAGCATGTCAAAGAGCTTGGGGAAAAGAACATGAATTAATTGCCTTACCAGAAGATCATCAAGAAAGTATAAAGGATGTAGATGGAGCGATCGTTTTAGCGTTTGATGCACCGGCAACAGGCACGAGGGTTCCGAACGAATATGTTTCTGAATATGTTTCCAAACATGCGGATAGATTATTTGGATTTGCGAGTGTAGATCCGAACAATGATTTAGCGCCTGGTATATTAGAAGATGCAGTAAAAAATTTACATTTAAGCGGATTAAAATTAGGGCCAATGTATCAAAATTTCTATCCGGATGACAAGAAACATTTTGCCTTATATGCAAAAGCGAATGAATTAGATATTCCAATACTATTTCATCAAGGGACATCGTTTGTTCCAGAAGGGTTTTTAGATGCATCAAGACCAGCCGCTTTAGATCCAATTGCAAGAGCATTTCCAGATTTAAAAATAATTATTGCTCACATGGGGCATCCTTGGGTTGGAGAATGTATTTCAGTAGTTCGTAAAAATCCAAATATGTATATGGATTTATCCGCTTTAGGGGGCAGACCATGGCAATACTACAATGCAATGGTATTAGCCATGGAATATGGTGTAACACATAAAATATTTTTGGGTTCAGATTTCCCGTTTTTTACAATAACACAAACAATAGATACATTGTGGAAAATTAACGATGTTGTAGAAGGAACCAAGGTGCCAAAGATTCCCGATCATATTATAGAGGATATTATACACCGGAATATACCTGAAATTTTAAGATTGCGTAAATGATAGTTGACATTATGAAATTATATAGAGAGGGGAATAATGATGAAATTTTTAACTATCCGGAAAGAAGAAAAAGAAGTTTTAGGGATTCAAACGGATAAAGGTATTATCGATTTCGATGAATTACTCCAAAATCATAGAAATACCACTATTCCAACGGATGTGATGGAACTTATCCATGGAGGAAAAGAAATGGTGAAAGAAATAACGAGTTATATAGAACAATTAGATACGGAATCTGTACGTTATTTGAAAGAGGCAGATATTAATTGGGGTCCAGCTATTACCTCACCAAGTAAAATTATTTGCGTTGGGTTGAACTATCGAAAACATGCAGACGAAACGGGTTCACCCTATCCCGAAACACCCATTCTGTTTAACAAATTTAATAATACATTAACGGGACATAAACAAGCTATTAAAATTCCTAAAACCACAAAAAAGCTAGATTACGAGGTAGAATTAGGAATTGTCATTGGAAAAACAGCAAAAAATGTTCCTATAAACGAAGCATTAGATCATGTATTTGGCTATGTTACAGGAAATGATTTATCCGCCCGAGATTTACAATTTGTTTCCAGTCAATGGTTGCTTGGCAAGAGCTGTGATGATTTCAGTCCGGTCGGTCCATATTTAGTAACTAGCGACGAAGTGGAAGATCCAAATAATTTGCAACTTAAAACAATTGTAAATGGAGAGGAAAAACAAAATTCAAATACTTCCGATATGATTTTTCATTGTGATGAAATTATTAGTTATATTTCTAAGTATATGACCTTAACTCCAGGCGATCTCATTTTAACAGGCACACCAGAGGGAGTGATTATGGGGGAACCAGAAGATAAACAAGTATTTTTAAAACCTGGAGATGAAGTAACTGTGGAAATAGAAAAACTAGGAAGCTTAACAAATAAATTTGTATATGAATGAATTTGAAAGCGCTTCAGTATTGTAGATTTCTAATGGATTTCAGTTTCATCTTAGTAAGGTAAGAGAGTGATGAGAATTCAAAAAGCTTCTTACGTGGAAAAGCAGGCAAGAAAGAAAGGGCATTTTTAAACTCTTTCGCTGCGTTCTAAAAAAATTATTTTGTTTAAAACTATTATTATAGGAGGCTTTCAATGTCATTCATAACAATTATATCGTTTTTGTTTT
Source organism: Oceanobacillus jeddahensis (assembly GCF_000750635.1). GTDB lineage: Bacteria > Bacillota > Bacilli > Bacillales > Amphibacillaceae > Oceanobacillus > Oceanobacillus jeddahense. The sequence continues at coordinate 163,519 of NZ_CCDM010000004.1, read as the reverse complement.
TTATGGGATTGGTTGCTTTGATTTCTTATTTCTATACGCGAGGTGAAAATCTTCATACTACGGAAGGTTATTATTTAGCAGGTAGAGGGCTTTCTGCATGGGTAATTGCTGGGTCACTATTGTTAACAAACCTTTCTACGGAACAACTTATTGGCTTAAGTGCAGAGGGATATCAGTTTAGCTTATCTTCCATGGCCTTTGAAGTAATAGCTGCCATTGCACTTATTATTGTAGCAATCTTTTTTCTACCTCGGTATTTAAAAGGGAATATTATAACGATTCCTGATTTTCTGGCTGATCGTTATGATGAGCAAACGAAACAAATCGTTACCATTCTTTTTTTACTTGGGTATATCACGAATTTAATGCCTCCAGTTCTATATACAGGTGCCATCGCATTTAATGGTATTTTTAATATTGACGAAATTCTGGGTGTCAGCAGATTAACCGCATTTTGGATCATTTCTATCACCGTTGGAGGAATTGGTGCCATTTACGCTATTTTTGGTGGACTAAAAGCTGTTGCTATCAGTGATACGGTAAATGCAGTTGGATTGTTCATTGGAGGCCTATTGATACCAATATTAGGGCTAGCTGTTTTGGGAGATGGTTCCGTATTGGAAGGGATAACCACCATTATTAATGATACACCTGATAAGTTAAATGCTATTGGTTCATCTGCAGAACCAGTCCCTTTTAGTACTTTATTTACCGGGTTGCTTTTAATCGGACTATTCTATTGGGGGACAAACCAACTTGTCATGCAACGTGCACTTGCAGCCAAAAGCTTAAAGGAAGGGCAAAAAGGGTTACTATTGGCTGCGGCATTTAAGTTATTCACGCCGATAATTATTATCTTGCCTGGAATTATTGCTTTTAATATATTCGGCCCTGAATTAATACCTGAAGATGCGTATCCTAGACTCGTTGAACATGTGTTACCGAGCCCGTTACTTGGATTTTTTGCAGCTGTTTTAGCCGGAGCAGTATTATCAACATTTAATTCAGCGCTCAATTCATCGGTGACCCTATTTATGTTAAATGTTTATAAGCCTTACATTAATCCAAATGCAACACAAGCGACTCTTGTACGAAAAGGAAAATATATTGGTACTGGTATTGCCCTTTTTGCAATTATTGTGGCACCATTGATTGCACTGGTTCCGGAAGGATTTTTTGTTTATTTACAAACGGTCAATGGGTTATACAATGTGCCAATCTTAACAATTATAATTGTAGGATATCTGACAAAACGTGTACCTACAATAGCTGCGAAAATATCTTTAGCAGTATTTATCTTCGCTTATGCTTTAACACAATTGGTTTGGGATTTTGGGTTACATTATATTCATATCCTAGGGATATTATTTGTTATTTGTGTAGCATTAATGTTGATTATTGGAAAAATCAGACCGAGAGAAACAGAATTTGTTCTTAAAGAGAATAATTCCGTTGATGTTACAAATTGGAAATATTTATATCCATTCTCTTTGGCGATCATCGCATCTATTCTTCTAATATATATCTTTTTCTCCAAACTGGGTATTGCTGGGTAGATTAAAAGTCAAGATAGTAGGTTATGAGAGAAAAAGTTACATTGTCCAAGCAACGATTCTTTATATTGTCCTCTCATACTATATAAGAGAAGAGATATGGAACCTATCTTCTCTTATATAGTATGAGAGGACAAATATACCATCCTTTTTTAACTCTATGTAATAAGAGGTAAAGATTCGTAATTTATATATTTATGTGTCCCAAAATCCACTTGTGTAATTAATTTTCCGTATAGGTAAGATCATAACTATTTTTATGGGAAAGACTTGGAAGATGGGGTCAACCTTAATAAGAATATACAAGGGGTGTAAAGTTATGGTTGAAAATCAATTGGTTTATATAATTATTTTATCAATCTTTATCCTACTTATGATACTGGTAGGAACAGTTATTGCGAAGAAGATAAAAACAGGAGAAGATTTTTTAATGGGAGGAAGGAATTTAGGTCCTTTCCTGTTAATAGGTACGACAGTTGCTACTGCAGTAGGGACAGGATCAAGTATGGGGGCTGTACAAACTGCTTATGAAAGAGGTTGGGCAGGAGCTTTTTTTGGTATCGGTTTAGGGATTGGAATGATTGCGTTAGTTTTGTTTTTTGCGGATACACGTGATAAAAATTTCATGACTTTTTCGGAAGAATTAAGCTACTACTTCGGTGCAAGTAAAGTAATGAAAGGATCTACGTCTATCATTTTATTTCTTGCTGAAGTCGGCTGGTTGGGTACGCATATTTTGGGAGGAAGTATTTATCTTAGTTGGATAACAGGACTTGACCCAACCATATCTAAAATTATTACAGCATTAGGATTTGGGGTTTATTCTATAATAGGCGGTTTCTTAGCAGTAGTATATACTGATGCTATTCAGGCATTTATCTTATTTATAGGTTTTACATTATTAGCAGTAATATCTTTTTTAAAAGTAGGTGGATTTGCTGGAATGTCGGAAGGGCTTCCAAGAGAACTAACTACTTTTGTTGGCGTTCAAGAAGCTGGATTAATACCAGGTATATCTCTCATTCTAGTTACAATTGTAGCGGTATTAGTTATGCCCGCTTACCGCCATCGAATTTATTCTGGTAAAAATAAAAGTACGGTCATAAGGAGTTTTATTATTTCTGGAATTGTAGCTGTTTTATTTTCAATTATTCCTACTATCGTAGGTTTAGCTGCAAGATTATTAAATCCTGAAATAGGAAATACTGCCTTTGCTTTCCCGTATATGATTACAGAGGTATTTCCGTTTTGGATTGGTGCATTTTTATTAATTGCCGGTTTAAGTGCAACCATGTCCTCAGGAGATTCGGACGCCATGGCTGGGGCTACAATTTTAGTGAGAGATGTATATCAAACAGTAACAGGTTCACTTCCTGATAAAAGCAAAGCTGTTTTTTTCTCAAGAATTGGTCTTGTCATAACGATAGGATTAGCTTTATTATTCACGCTTGGTTCAACAAACATTATTGATTATATAGAAAATATGAGTTCCACCATTATGTCGGGATTGCTTGTAACAGCTTTACTGGGAAAATATTGGTCTCGAGCAACATGGCAAGGAGGAATTGCAGCTATAATAGCGGGTTCAGTGACTTCTTTTACTGTGATGTTGAATAAAGATTTATCTGAATTTTGGGGAAATCCGGTTATACCATCCCTTTTTGTATCTTTACTAACTTGTATAATAATAAGTTATTTAACACCTAAACAGACCATTTCAAAAGAGGAAGCTTTAAAGAAATTGGAAGATGAGAGAATGATTTTTGAAAAAGTACTGTGATTAAAAACTATTAACCATAAAATCCGGGCAACTTTTGTCCGGATTTTTTATGACTCTACTGCTTTGGAATATTTTAATTTTAAGAATCAAATCCTTGGAGGATACTGGTATAATAGGTAACATTACTTAAAAATTGATAAAAAACTAATGTATGAAGGGAATTTTGAAGAGAGAGTACATCTACTTAAATTTTTTCTATGTTAAGCATCGTAAATTAATCATCCAAATTGTAATGAAAAATATTGGTTTCTTTTTGGGTGGCGTAGTGCTTTAATTATTATTCCTTCCTCTCTGTATTAGTTCCGCTTTTCCACTTAGACATTTTTAGGATAGAAAATTATTAAAGTTTTTAACAAGTTATACAACGAAGAGCCCCTTGCAATAATATTATATATCATATATACTAATTGCTGAAACGAGAAAACTAAAAAAGTTTTATCAGTTTTTGAGGGGTGGTTACAATAGAATATCGTATCATTCAAGCTTTTGCAGAAGAATTAAAAGAAAATGGAATTAAATTTACAATGGATGATCTTGCACGAAGATTGGGGATTAGTAAACGTACGCTGTACGAACATTTTTCATCGAAAGCAGATATTCTGGATGCACTAATTGAAGACGCTTTTGCTGAAGTGGATAAGAAAAACGAATTAATTTTACAAAATGATGATATCCCAGTAACTGAGAAGATAAAAGAAGTGATTATCAGTCTACCGACTCACATCGAACTTGTTGATCGGCCAACGTTAGAACAAATTAAACGTTCTTTCCCGGAACAATGGGAGAAATTATCTAAAATATATACAAAAGACTGGGATGAAATGGACGCTTTAATTGAGCAAGGAATTCGTGAAGGCATAATCGCCAATAAAAATGCAGCCTTAATTGTAAAGATGATAAGAGGAGCAGTGGAAACAGCTCAAGATCAGCAGTTCTATATCGTAAACGATATTTCCCTTACGGAAGCGTTATCGCAAATTGCTGATATTATTTTGTACGGATTGGTTTCTAAAGAAGAATAAAAGAGGTCTATGACTTATCCTCTTTTTTTGGTAAAACTAATAAAACCAAAATAGTTTTATATTTAAAAAATACAAATTAAGAAAAGGAGTGGAGTAAAATGCAAAAGGCTGTAATTGAAGTGAAGCAAATGAAAGACTTTAATAGCGACGTAAGAAAAGAAGCCGCTGAAGTGTTTGTGGATGGTTATAAAAAAGAATTAGGCTTTTTTTCAAAAGACCGAAAAAAATTAGTAGATGCATTTCAAAAAATGTTACATCCAGAGGTTTTCTACCTGGCTACACTAAATGGTGAAATTGTAGGCGTGCTCGCTTGTTCCGATAATAAAGCGCGTGGACTCAACATTGATCGAAATACATTAAAAAAGCATTTTGGACTTGTAAAGGGAAATCTAGGATATCACTTTATGAAAGACGATTTTAATAAGAAACTTCCATATGATGATGATACGGGATATATTGAATGTGTTGCCACCTCAGTAAAAGCTAGAGGTAAAGGAGTTTCTACCGCTTTATTTCAGCATGTATTACATCATTCCGCTTATCAGCGTTTTATTTTAGAAGTGATTGATACGAATAAAATAGCCTATCAAATGTATGTCAAACTGGGTTTTATCGATATGGAAAGGAAAAAAGAGCGGTTTTCTTCTTTTAAAGGTTTCAAGGAGCGTATTTATATGAAGCTGGAGGTATAAATTATAACGTTACAGATATTTCTTTATGATAGATGATTTAGGTCAAAAAAGAGAAGAAAAAATTTTTGATAAAACTAGTGAAACTATAAAAACATATATAGTTTTATAATGAAAATTATATTTTGCATTTTACGCTTTATTGACACTTATCGGTATGTTTTTATTTGCTGACCAGCGTTTTAAAGATGATTTAAAACGCTGATTCCAGATTTAAAGAAAAAAATATGATTACCCCCACTTATTCTAACTCAAATAAGTGGGGATAAATTCGGAATTTGATTTTTAGTGTTTCTTCATGCTAACTAATCATTCTACTAACAGTTGATCCAAGCCCCGTTTCCCAGAAGAAAAGGAATACGACCATTAAGCCAAACCAAGATATTCTCCAAACCTTATTATCAGAACGAAATTGGGTAAAATAAAAGAGACCCCAAATTATGAGTGAGGCCCAGACTACAATCCAATACTCAGGCAACACTCCGCCTTCGCTCATTCCTGCACCAAATAACGCTAAAGCGTTAAATGATAACAATAAAAGCAACACAATAATATTATAAATATGAAACGCTTTCTTCCCCAATTAAATCAGTCCTTTCAAGGGTATGTTTCTTTATTCTAATTAATAGTTTGTTAGCTTATTCTATAAGAAAACTAATTTTTCACCCAAACAAAGGCAACGGTTTTAAACATAAATTTCCATGCTGTCATGACTTTTAAAGCTTCCTTTAACACAGGGAAGGTCGCCCATAAAAATAAAAAATTATCTTTGCGATAGATAGTGTCGATAGGTAAGTTACATTAAATTCATTGTTCGATAATGGTTTTCTGCAACGCCTTTTCCTTTACTCTTGTCTCTTAATGACTGGACTATAAAAGGTAGCAATTGAAAAGAAATCAAAGCGTTATTTATGCTCTAATATAGAAAGTAAGCATTGGTCATAAGATTATTGAATATCATACATGTGTGATATTTTTAAAAATTTCTACAGAAAGGTTGAGTAGGATGAGAAAAATTATCTTATCAATGGTCATGTCATTAGATGGATTTGTTGCAGGTGAAGACGGAGACAGCTCTTGGCATGTGATGGATGAGGAAATGCATGATTTTATGGATGACTTTTTGGATTCTGTAGATACACTACTTTATGGACGAGTTGCCTATGAGATGATGCTCCAGCATTGGCCCTCTGCTGAATTTGATAAAAAAAGCACGGAAAAAAATCGCTCATTTGCTAGAAAAATGAATAAGATGAAAAAAGTTGTTTTCTCTCGAACGTTGGAAAAGGCAGAATGGAATGCAAGATTGGTTAAAGGAAATGTGGCTTTTGAAGTGGAAAAACTGAAAAAACAGCCCGGCAAAAATATAGCACTACTTGCAGGCGCAAGCATTGCACAAACCTTTATCCAACATGATTTAATTGATGAGTATCGACTTATACTGAATCCTGTTTTAATTGGAAAAGGGCAACGGTTATTTAATGATGTTAATCAAAAACTTGAATTAATTGAATCACGAACGTTTCAGTGCGGAAATGTGCTCTTAGTTTATAAATAAATACTCCCACCGCTATCCCTATTTATTATTCAAAAAGGATTGGTACGAGAGATGATAAAATGATACAATTCCATTTATATGCATAAATGAAAAGGAATAGGGATGAGGGATAATTTGGAAGTAAATAAGATTCGAAATGAACTATCGATTAAAGCAAAAAATGGGATAGGATTTTTATTAGCAGCTGTTGTTATCTGGTCTATTATTACGATTATATTTTTATTGCCTATCGATATACAACAAAAAAATATATTCATGCTTATTTCCACGGGAATCATGTTCCCTTTATCCATTGGGATATCTACATTGATTAAAGCAGATTGGCAGTTGAAAAATAATCCAACCGGTAATCTGGGGTTAATTTTCAACTTTGCGCAGCTTATCTATTTTCCAATTCTGTTTTTCGGCATGATCACAAACCCGGAGAATGCGATTCTATTTTTTGCCATCATCACGGGCGCACACTTTTTCCCGTATGGCTGGTTTTATAATGCCAAACCTTATTATATTATGGCTCCAGTCATTTCAATTATTATTATGATTTTAGGGCTCTATTTAGATGGAGAAAATCTATGGGCTATATCTTTATCACTTGCTATCCTTTTCCTTCTATTAATCTTCTTATTGACAGTAGATTACAGGAAGAAGCGCGCTGTTGTGGAATCTTAAAAGAACAGGAGCTAATCTAATTAAGGAGGTTGCTATATCGTAATACATATAATTGGGATAAGCTCATTAATGATTATCTTAGGCATGGCTGTTACAAATACAGCTTTCAGTAAGATTGTAGTTGTATTATTTTTAAGTTCTTTGGCTCTGTTTATCGTGAGACTAACATTTGAAAATGAAAGTTTGCTACATGCTTTTATGGATTCGTTTGGTTTATTTTCTGTGATTGCCTTTATCGTGGTTGTCATCAATTATTTTCGAAATCGTTCTGATCATAATGAAAATCAATGAATCATATTATTAACGAAAATAGAGTTGTATTAAAAACATTTCGGCAAAAAATAAGTCCTCTAAGAAAGGGCTTATTTATGCTTTGCCAGGAGTTTTAGAAATACTTATTCAGAAGCATTAAAATAGATAGTTGTTTATTGGATTACCTTTTTTGTTGCTACAGTTATCAGTTTTTATTTCTGAATTTGTGTCTGAAAATTCAATATTTATAGTGTTCTATTTCTTGATATAGATTAAACACACCACTAGCCAAAATCACTAAAGCAAAAAAGGAAAAATTTAGTTGGAATTTTTGCATGGAATAAAGTCCGATTTTACAATATACTTAACAGCTTTACAATTTTCTTACTGTTGATTTTTTACTAATAATAGGTTGTAAGAAGAATTGAAAAGTTTAACCTTCAGTTAATTACAAATTTTGTTTTTTGACTAGTAAAAGCTGTGTAAAATTTGTAGTTTTGATTAAAGTTTAAATGATAGGAGTGTTTTGGAATATCTAAAACAGGGAGGCGATATACTTGAGAAATAAAGTTTTTTCATGGAAAAGCTATGTTTTTTTGATTTCAAGTATCATAGTCACATTATCTATGTTTCTGCTCGATCCAATTTCACAAGCGGCAAATAAAACTGTTTATGATATAGTAGTGATTTTTATACTTGCAGGGTTACCTGTATCTATCATTATGGGGATAGTAGCATTTTGTTCGAAAAACGAGAGAAAAATAATATCTGTTATAGCGCTGATCTTAACTATATTTAATATTGCGGTTATTGGATTCTTTGTATGGTTTGGTGCAAACTTTGCATGAATAAGTAAGTTAATCTGTTAAAGATCGCTCAATTTGAATAAGTTTTCTCTCTGTTAGAACAAAAACCGGCAGGAAAGAAAGAACTGCCCATCCTAATTCAAAAAACAAGTAATATTCGTTGCTGTAAGTTACAAACATTAGGACGATACCTATTAAAATATTAAGGAGTCCCACTATGATCAATATTTTCGCGGAATATTTTTGAGCAAAATCCCATAGTTTTTGATTTTTCATTGACCTTTTGGTTCGATAGCCATATATGCTGTTAATATTATCAGGACTGGAAATCCTTAGAATAATACTTGCCACCAGAGTACCCAAACCAGTGAGAAATACTAACATTCTTATCACCTTCTAACTAAGATAGTTCGTCTAAAACAATCATTACTGCTTTTTCTGGATTCTCTGCAGAGTTAAGCCAGACCTCCATGTCCCGTCAGCTAGATAAATAGCAGTGCCACTTACTGCAACACCACCTTGAGGACCTGCTTCATCTGATTCATCAGTGCGCTCATAAACATTGAAATAATTCTAAAGTTACCTTAACATAAGATTTTTATTCAAAAAAGCATACATTATATCTTTTAGTAGTTCATGCTGCGTTAATTGTTCTCCCATGTAGAACAATAAATATTTCTTTTATAGTCACTAGTGCTGTATAAAATGAAATAGAGGATTCTGCAAAAAGAAGTGTATCTTTTCCTGATGGTTAAAAATGTTTAGCTGAATTGGAATCTGGAAAATATTACTATAGGGAATGGATTATTAAACTTAAAAAATTTGTTGTTATACCGTCATTCTTTTTTGCGAAATATCTTTTCTAAGGGTGGACTATATTGCGGAACCTAATCCTTTATTTGTTAGGTGGTTTTATAATGAATAAAAATAAAGATGAAAAAGATAACAGAAATTATTTCGAAAGTAAGGAAAGGAAAATAGAGATCAGCGATTGGCGTAAATTAATAAACGTTATTCTTTTAGCAGGAGTCTTTTATTTGTTGCATATATTTAATGTTGATGATCATATAGGATTAATAGTATGGCTTCTGATGCTAATCGTATCTGCTGTCATAATTGATAAGATTATCCGGAAAATCTTTTCTTTATTTATCGATTAATTATATTCTTATATCTGCACAGCTGTCTTTAATTCGTATTATAAGTTAGAGGCGGCTGTGTAGATATAAGAACAGTTAAGCTACAGTGCCTGCATACAAAACTTTTCCAAACGAGCTATCAAAAAGTGCATCATGTGCATTTTTTGATAGCTCTTTTTATCACGGAGAATCGTCCGTAAAACTCCTGCCTCAAAATAAAGCGTAAAAATAAATTTATTTAGGCGGGAGATAACGGACGTTAACTCCCATTGAGTGAAGAATCACCTTTAGCTATGAATATTTTCTACTCATAAGATTTAAGGGTTTTTTAAGATTTGAAACAGAAGATTTAAAGAAATTACAGATACACTGAAATTAAGATTAAATAATTAATCTTTGCAGTAGGATAAAACGATATTAAATTTAAAAAAATGGGGTGTTTTGCTTGGAACATATTTTAAGAACAAACCGGTTAACGAAGCAATATAAAGGAGAAATGGTTGTACACGATTTGAATATGAATATCAAAAAAGGGGAAATTTATGGATTTTTAGGAAAGAATGGTGCTGGGAAAACAACGACGATTCGTATGATTATGGGATTAATTGATCCTACTGCCGGTGAAATCGAATTATTTGAAAAAAGAGAGCAAGGTAAAAACCGTCCTTATGGAAAAATTGGAACAATCATTGAAGTTCCCGGATTTTATCCTAATTTAACAGGACAAGAGAATTTAGAAATTCATCGACGCTATATGGGCGTTCAAGAAAAATCTTCCATTAAAGAAGCATTAGAATTGGTTGGTCTTCATCATGCTGGAGACAAAAAAGTAAAAAATTATTCATTGGGAATGAAGCAGCGCTTAGGACTTGCACGTGCTATTCTGCATCATCCTTCTTTTCTTATATTAGATGAACCAACCAACGGACTTGATCCAGAGGGTATTAAGCAGATACGTAAGCTGATTCTGGATTTGGTAGAAAAGCTGGATATTACGGTTTTAGTTTCCAGTCATATTTTAAGTGAAATAGAACAGCTAGCAACGAAAATCGGGATTATTCATCGGGGGAAGTTAATTCAAGAGTTATCTTTGGAAGATATTAATGAAAAAAACAAACAGTATATTCAAGTGGAAGTAAATGAAGCTGAGAAAACATCGGTTATTTTGGAACAAAAACTGAATATCCACCAATATCAAATGGTGGATGAAGGTAAAATCCGGATTTATGACCACTCTCATAGTACCGAATCCATTTCTAAAATACTGATGGAGAATGGTATTGGAATCACATCCATCCATGTTAATGCGGATACGTTAGAAGATTACTTTCTTCATTTGACGGAGGGGGATTAACTTGTTTAATAGTTTTTATACGGAATTCATCAAATTAAAACGATCGAATATTTTTCTCATTTCATTTTTGGCTATACTTATACCTATTATTCTGACGTTGATTCCCCCAGTAATTAATAATATGTTAAGCGAAGGACCGCTTGAAGCTGGATATTTCTTTGATGGAAATCTGGCATTTCTGAACTTAACCATTGGAATCCCGTTGTTTTCTATTATAGCTGTCAACATTTTTGTGAAAGAGTATCAGCAAGGAACCATTAATTTTCTTTTCACGTCACTTCAGGACAGAAAAGCAATCTATTTCGGCAAATTAATAACTTCCTTTGTCAGTATTGTGGTTGTATTTCTTTTGTCATTTTTATTGAATGGGATAATTGTTTTTATTGGATCTCAATATGGTTTCGTGGAGACAGTAACCTCGAGTGTATTTTTGAATTATTTATTGGTTTATTTGTTGTCTATTTTCATGCAGCTTGCTTTGCTTCCCATCGTCATTATTTTAGGAATTTGGTTTCAAAATATTATTATTCCAATGGGATGTGCTATTTTGGGTGTTCTTATCGCAGGGATCGGCTTGCAATCAGAATGGGCATCTTATTTCCCATGGTCCATTCCTCTAAAAACAGTGCAGTCAATAACAGATGGCGGCAGCAATATAACCTTCATTTCAACGCCTATATTGGCACTGGGCTTTATATTTGTTATATCAACCATTATTAGTCTAGTTCTATATAATACAGAAGAAGTTACATGAAAGGTGTCAGGTATGAAAAGTGGAAAAAGGTGGGGATGTTATGCTTCAATTAATTTCAATAGAAATGTTAAAACTAAAACGTTCAAAGATTTTTATGATGCTTTGCGGTGTCACTTTTATCAACACACTGCTTAGCTATTTCATGTTAACCAGACAGCCTGATATGGATACGCTATCTCTCGGAGCATTATTGGAACAAAATATTCATTTCTTTAATTTATTTCTGGGGATTCCTTTGTTTGCGATAACAGCTGGCATCATTCTTTCTCAGGAGTATCAAAATCACTTAACGGATCAATTATTTACGTATAAGGCATCAGAGACAAGAATACTTCTTAGCAAATATATTCTTCTACTGCTGCTTGTTGGATTTACTTTGATGTTTTCATTTGGTTTAACTTACATTTTGGGAATAGTAGTCACTGATGGATCAGTTGAAAATGGGGCAAATGTGTTTCTGTCTTATATCATTTCAGCTGTCTTGCATTTTATGTTGATACCTATCGTTGTTTTTATTACGATTTTAAGCAAAAATCTTGTTGGACCAATAACGATAGCAGTTATTACTGTTTTTTCTACGGGTTTAATTTCCGCAACTGCATTGGCGCCATTTTATCCCTGGTCTTTACCTGTAAGGTTCAGCTATTACATTTTGGGTGTATTGGATGTTTCTTTAGCGATAGCCGGGGTAACAGTATTAATAACATTTATGGTACCATTTGTATTAAGTATTTACTATTTTAAAAAGGTGTAAGAGACCTTTATTTCTATTAGTAAGAGAGGGATATTCAAGTGACAGCTAAAATATTATTAATCGAAGACGACTTTGATACCAACCAGCTTCTTACTAGATATTTACAAAAATCTTCCTTTGAAGTTCATCGTTCTTATGATGGGGAAGAGGCTTCACTCTATCTTGATTCCGTCTCGTATGATCTTGTTATTGTTGATATTATGTTGCCAAATATTTCAGGTTTTGATTTGATTAAAAAAATACGTTTGAATAAGTATACACCTGTAATCATTATATCTGCTAAAAATACATCACAAGATAAAGTGAGAGGGTTAGGTTTGGGAGCAGATGACTACATTACTAAACCGTTTAATATGAATGAATTTCTTGCTCGTGTGAAAGCGCAGCTACGCCGTTTTCAAAAATATAATCAACAAACGGATTCTATCACTGAAAACCTTTATCATGCAGGTATTCATTTAGATTTGAATGCTTATGAACTTCATATTCATGGGGAGATAAAACAGTTACGGGAAAAGGAATTTCAAATCCTAAAATTATTAATGTCTCATCCAAATAGGGTTTTTACCAAAGAGTATTTGTATGAAACAATATGGGGAGAACCCTATTTAAAATCGGATGAAAATAAAATTATGGTGCATATTCGGATGCTGCGGGAAAAGGTTGAAACGGATCCATCATCCCCGCAGCTGATTCAAACCATCTGGGGGATTGGTTATAAACTGGGAGAAGGGGATAAATGATGCCAAACTGGATATTTTGGATAATCTTTGTATGTGCGATTTTTTTCCTTTTGTTTGCGTTATTTCTCTATTTTCATTTGGTCCATTCGATAAAAAAAGTAATATATACACTAAATGATGTAAAATCCGGAGACTATAATCAAAGAGTGCGCCTGCATACAAATTCTCCATTCATTCAGAATTTTGTTAAGAAAATTAATGAACTTCTCCAGCAGTTTCAAACCAATAGGAGTCATAATGTTTACTTGGAAAAGGAAAGAAAAAAGATGATTGCAAATATCTCCCATGATTTAAAGACTCCTTTAACGTCGTTATTGGGATATATGGAAATGGTGAATAATGACCAAACGCTTACCCCTGAAGAAAAAGAAGAATTCATGCGAATAGCTTATCAAAAAGGAAATAAACTCTCTGATTTATTAAATGTATTTTTTGAAATTGCTCAATTAGATTCAGGGGACTATCAAATGAATTTTCAAAAAGTGGATATAAATCGCATGATAAAAGAAACGATTGTTGATTATTATCATGATCTGAAAACACAACAAATGGAACTGGATATGAAACTGCCAGATAATCCGGTATATGTATGGGCAGACCCGAAAAGTATGGAAAATATTCTAGTAAATTTAATTAGTAATGGCTTCATTCATGGGAAGGATGGTAATATGTTAGGAATCCATCTGGAAGTGAAAGAATCCGTGAGCGTTCATATTTGGGATAATGGCAAGGGGATTGCTGAAAAGGATATAGCTAATATTTTTACCCGGTTATACACTGGAGACAAGTCACGGCAACACTTAGGTCATGGGAATGGACTAGGGCTAACAATTACTAAAAAGTTAATTGAAAAAAATAATGGAGCTATTCAAGTTCGTAGTATTCCCTATAAAGAAACAATCTTTTCATTTTCGTTGCCGTTATGTGAGTGATTTTTTCGTGATTATAGTGGGGTATTATTATTTATTGGTTTTTTCTGTCATAAATCGTAAATTTTTAATACAATAGTCCATAATGAAAGTGTCTTTTAAAGTGAATATCATGATAATGGAGGAGCTGGTTATTCAATGGCTGAAGGAGTCATAGAGACTGTGTTATATATTCTCGGTATTGGTGTTGTTATATTTCTTTTAAGTATGCTGTTTAAAGAAAAAAGAATCATCTTGCCTCTGATTACGAGTTTACTTAGTATTATAGTATTTATCGTAAGCTTTTTCGTTAGCAACTGGGGAGGCTTGGGGCTTGCATACATGAGTTTTAATGCTTTTACAGCTTCCGTGATAAATCTTTTTATCCTGACTATTATTAACAAATCTAAAAACAAAGAAAAGCCTGGAAGTTAATCCGAGCTTTTTGTAGTTGAATCCCTTCTAGGTGGTTTGGGGACCATATTTGCAAAAGCTGCGTTCGCAAGTTCAAGAAGAACAATGAATCGAAGTTATATATGACTCAACTAATCGAATTCAGACCGAATCGAGTTTTGCTACATCTTTGAAGCCAACACTATGAGCATTACGGTCCGTTGTATGATAGCAATCATATAATCATCTCAATCAAGTTGACAGCGGTTACGGTTCATTTAATAAAAGATATCAAAAAGAAATGGCATAATCATAACAATCAAGACAAAGAGAGCAACAAGGAAAATTAAGTTGGCAACTAATAATGGACCCCATTCTTTTTTCCAGATTTGATACCAATAGCTCACAGTCCACATGACTAGCATAGTAATTACAATTCCTATATCTATTGGACTAACAGGAGGGATGTTACCAGGTTCACTGATATTCATAAACAAAAGAAGTCCTAAAAAACCGACTGGAAATAACAAGAATATATTAAGTACATGTGCGAATATCAGATACGTTCTCATAAATTACCACCTTGTTTATAATGTAATTTCCAACAATATACTATACGTGGTTTTTATGTACAACAAGAAATGGAACTAGTAAAAAAGAAGGATTAATAGAATAAACGCATTCCCATAGGAGATTTACGAAAAGCACAGTTATATTTGAAAATGAATTTATTATATCCACTACAGTCAATCAAGTGGTTATTCGCTGACTGCTTTCTTCCATAATTCAGCTAAGTTGTAGTTGGTTGATTTTAAAGTTCTTTGGCTCTGTTTATCGTGAGCTAATGATTGAAAAGAAAAAACTGATTCAAGCTATTATGGATTCATATGGTCTTATTATTTTTAATTACTTTTAGAGTGGTTGTAATCAATTTTTAAGAAAATATTCTACTCATTAAAGTAATTAATGGGCTATATTTTGAGTAAGAATAGAATTGTATTCATACAATTTAGCTTGAATTGAGGGCTGTTACACAATCAGGTAATTGATTATGGAACAGCCCTTCTTTTATCAAAATAAAAAGGGCATCTATTTGAAAAAAACTGCATATCTTGAAAGCTTATATTTCCAGGCAGCGGCTTTATTCATACGTTCTGGATTTTTGATTGTTCAGTTTGTATGCAAATGCTAAGTATAGAAAAGCAAAGAATGAGATAAATATAATCACTACTAGAAAGTAAAGAATGGTCGTTGTATTTGCCAGCATATCCAATATAATTGAAACACTTACTACACCAAAAATACTGCCAATTTGACGTGCAAGGTTTACTAATGAAGAAATTTCATTATGATATTTTTCTCCCGTTGATAAAAAAGCTGCATTCATTAATACGGGAGCTATAGCTCCAGAAAAGCCGAAAAGAATAAAACTAACTAAAATAAAAACAGAGCATGTTGCTATTGTGAAGTAGGCAAACAAAAATATACTGCCTGCAATAATAGCTAATAAGCATAGCTGTTGAGTCCATTTTTGTCCTAATTTATTGACCAGAACAGGTGACAAAAATGAAGATATTAGCATACCGGAAACCGTTAAGGGCAAAAATTTCACACCCGTCTCAAGCGTAGACAAAAATAAATGTTCCTGAAAATGAATAGAAAGGAAATACATCACTCCATAGATTGAAAAATTATAAGTAAATCCATTTATTAAGCTGGCAACATTCTGTTTTGTGAATAGTTGCCGCTCTATTACTTGTGTCTGATTATTTCTAAACTTGATACTATATGTATATCCCAAAATTATTAAAGCAATTCCTCCTAAAGTAAATAACAGCGGTGACTGATAGATTACTTTGTATTCCTGTATCATGAATACGAAAATTAAGATAAACAATGCGACCAACATCTGTTCCTTGAAAAACATTGAAATATTTTCTTTTTCTGTATCCTTGATTGCAGCAAGTCCGGTCCAAATGACAATCAAAGAAAAAGGGATATTGATAAGAAAGATACTTTGCCAACCCCACAATTCATTTAAAAAACCACCGACCATCGGCGAAAAGGCAAATGCGATACCTGATGTTCCTGACCATATACCAAAGGCAGTCGCTCTTTTTTTTGGCTCTGTTACCGTCGATGATAAGAGCTTTGTTGCAATAGGTGCAAACATAGCTGCACCAACCCCTTGAATAATCCTAGAGATCACCAATTGTTCATAAGTGTTAGAGAAACCACAGAATAGCGAACCAACCATAAAGATTGAAATCCCCGTGATAAAGGCATTTCTTGCACCTATTCGTTTACTGAATCTGGAAAAAAATAGGATGAACGAAGCAAATACCAATACATAGCTATTTATGACCCAAGAGGTTTGTAAATTGCTTAAATATAATTGTTCTCTCAAGGGTGGAATAATTATATTTACGATATTTGTATCTAGAATAATCAAGAAAGATCCGATGCAAATACTGATTAAGCTTATTGTTTCTCGACGTGTGTATCTCATAAAAACCACCTTATTTCAATTTTTTTTGAACTGTAACTATTATTTCAAAAAAAATTGAAATGTCAAGAAGGAAATGTTATAATAAAATTATGAAAAATACTCATGTTACAGATATTTTTAAGGTACTTCAGGATCCAATTAGAATTCGAATTATTGAGATGTTGCGATTTGATCAAGAAAGGAGGGAGTTTTTTCCGGATTCATCTGAAGCAGAAGGTGGCTTTTGTCCAATGGATATCTTGACGATTTTGCAGGAAGAAGGAGTCCATATTTCTAATACCAAATTGTCTTATCATCTCAAGGAAATGAAGAATACTCATGTTATTTACTTAGTCAAGGAAGGGAAACGTAATTTTTATCTGTTTAATAAAGATAGTCTGGAAATGATTCAAGCCTGGATAAATTTTATATTAAAAGGATAATCACGCATTAATTATTAAAATTAAAAATGTTAAAAGTTTTATTTGTAACAGGGATAATAAGTGGGTTCTTTTAGGCTAAACGAATAAAGAAAACTCTTTCCCCTGAAAGCGGAGAAAGAGTTTTCGATTGTTAATAGTTATAACAAATCCTTATTCTTTTTATTATGCAGTAATCACACTAAGTTCTTACACCTTCCGATACCGCCTCATTCCCAGAATATTCAACATCACAAAAACAATAATAAATAAAAACAAAATAGACAGGGGAACCATGATCTCTCCAAATGTAAATCCTTTTAAAACAACATCGATCATTGCATTTCCCGCATAGTATAAAGGCATAATCGGTGCAATCCATTGCAGCCATGTTTCCATAGTGTCTACATTCAGCATTCCAGAGAAGAAAATCTGTGGAATGATGACGAGCGGAATGAATTGAATCATTTGGAATTCACTGCTGACAAATGTAGATAACAGAAGACCAAGTCCAAGGGCAACGAAGCTTAACAAAATATTAATCATAAACATATTGGTGATGGAACCGGCAATTTCCATATCTAAAATATATACAGAATAAAGGATAATAATCGCTGTTTGCAGAATAGCAAAAATCCCATAGCCGAATAAATAACCAAATACGATCTCAGATTTTCTGATTGGCGTGGATAATAATTTCTCCAACGTACCGCTGCTTCTTTCCTTTAACATCGACATGCCAGCAATCAAAAAGACAAAAAAGAAAACGAAGAAGCTGACTAAAATGGGATTTAAAATTTCAAAAAACGTATTGCTTTCATTGCCATAAATATATTCTACAGTAATCGGGTCTTCATCCATGTCGATTTCAGAATCTATTTCTGTATCGATATCCATATTCATATCTATATCCATGTTTTGAGCAATTTCAGGAGGAAGCTGCTCCATCATTTCTTCTACACCTGCTGACATATCCTCCATATTACTTATCATCTCATCGATATTATCCGAAAGATCATTTAAATTTGTTTCCATCACAGCCTGTGAGCTTCCCTGAATAGCAGGGCCCTCATCCATCGGATTATCATTCAGAATGGTCAGCTTCCATTCTCCATCTGTTTCCTCCAGAACACCGCTGGCATTTCCTTCTTCCAGATAAGACTGTATATCCATCTCGTTTTCTTGTTTTACGATGATATCATTGTCTTCTAAAATATCAATTACCTCATCGCTGACATTAGCTGTAGCGATGGTTATCTCGTCATCCGGATCTGGAAAAATATAATTCAGCAGCGTAATGACAAAAATAGGAGCCAGAAATAATAATGCAAGCGTACGTTTATCACGAAGGACCTGTTTACAAATCCGTTTAATCAGCTGAAGCATTCGCATTTTCGATTTCCTCCAATTTTAAAAAGACTTGATCAATATCGCTTACGCCAAAGTTCTCCAATATTTCCTGTGGAGTACCGCTTGCTGCAATTCCTTTATTTTTCATTAATAGCAGCTGGTCACATTTCATAGCTTCATCCATAATGTGGGTTGTAATTAACAGCGTGCTGTCCTTTTTTAAATCATGCAGCTGATCCCAGATACTTAATTTGAGCACTGGATCAATCCCGACCGTCGGCTCATCTAAAATCAAATACTTTGGCTGGTTGATCAAAGCAATCGCAAGCGATAAGCGGCGTTTCATCCCACCGGAATAGTACGCCACCAATTTCTTTTTATCCTGTTCAAGCTGGACGAGATTTAGCGTAGATTGGACTGCTTTATTGGAAATTTTCTTTCCGTACATATGAGCAAAAAATTGAATGTTTTCCAGACCGGTTAAATCATGGTATAGCGAATCGCTTTGCGCCATATAGCCGATTTTATTTAAGAGTTTACGGTTGGGAACCGTTGTATCATCGATTCGGATAGAACCGGTATCGTATTTTTCCATTCCCATCAAGCATTTAATCAACGTGGTTTTACCTGTACCCGATGGACCAATCAATCCGGTGATTTGATTGGTGCTAATATCTAGGGATACATTTTGCAGGATTGTTTGTTTTCCAAAGCTCTTGGACATATTGGATAATTGCATCATAAAACAAAACACCTTTCTTTATGAAGTGAGTAATCACTCATTATATTATCAGAATAAGAGTAAGATGACAAGAATCTTTTTGGAAGAAGTCGCTTGTGGCTAGTATGTCAATTATTGCAATAAATGTGAATTCTATGTATGATATTCGCATATCATTTCCTTTTACGGATCATTGATGTTCCCAAGTGATTTATGTAAAGTAAATGATAAAGCTTCCTTGTCCAATCCTTTCGTTGTTTCATTGCATGCAATGTCTGAAGGAAAGGACTCTTTTTTTAGTGGATAAAGCAATGAAAATAATAGAGTTAGTTTGGAGGAAATAGATTCATTGAAATGGCAGAATCGGATTTTATTTATAGAAAATTAGGTGATAGATATGCTTCATCGTTTATTTAATGTTTCCTTACAAATTAAAATTACCGGCTTATTATTAGGAGTTATCATTGTTCTGATATTGATATTGTCAGCTTTCTATGCCTATTCTACGGTGGAACAAATTATTTCTGAAAGACATAGACTAAGTATGCAAACTGCCAAAACAGTGTCTCTATTGCCTTCCGTAACAGAAGCTTTGGAAGAGGAAGATAATAATCATTCCCTACAATTTTTGACAGATCAGTTCAGTATAGAAAATGAAGCTGATTTTATTATCATCCAGAACAAGGAAGGGCGTATTTTAACTCACCCGGATGCTGACGAGCTTGGAGAGGTCAAGCCGTTTAATGATGGTTTTAAGGCGCGTGTTTTTGGCGGGTATTATAATATGGATTCTGATGAATTTATTGATTCGTCTATTGTTGGAATCGCTCCTATTTTATCAGATACAGGGAGTGTCTTGGGTGTAACAACGGTTGGTTATTTGAAAGCGGATTTATATGCTCAGATATTTGAAAGAATAAAGTATATTCTTTATCTTTCCGTTGCAGTTATTATTATTGGCATTATATTGGGCTATTTATTGGCACGGCATATTCGAAAGGAAACGTTTGGATATGAACCGCGGGAGATCGCTGCATTATATAACAGGCATGATACGCTGCTGTCTTCATTGAATGAAGGGGTTATTGCTGCTGACGAGCATTGCAAGATTACTCTGATCAACAAATCTGCAAGAGACCTTTTGGAAGTAACGGATGCATATATGCACAGACCTATTCATGATCTGCTACCTCGCCTAGAGTATAACCAGGTCTATGAAACCAAGAATGAGAAGTTGAATCAGGAGGTTTATCTTCATAATAAATCGTTGATTGTTAATATGGTGCCAATGTTTACGCAAGGAAAATTTACTGGACTGGTTGCGACTATCCGGGATAGAACCGAAATCACAGAAATGGTGAATACCCTTTCAGAGGTAAAAAAGTACTCAGATGATTTACGTGCGCAGACCCATGAACATTCCAATAAAATGCATCTTATATCTGGTATGCTGCAGTTGGAAAACTATGATCAAGTCATCGAATTGATAGACAAAGAAATGGACCATATGAACAAAAATAATCGAAGTATATTCAATCAAATAGAGGATAAAAATGTACAAGCTATTTTAATTGGAAAAATGGGCAGAGCTTCCGAGAAAAAAATTGATTTTGTGATTGAAGAAGGCAGCTATATCAGTCCATTACCAGATCATATTAAAGCTGGAGAGATTATTACTATCATTGGTAATTTAATAGACAATGCATTAGAGGCAGTGATATCCACTTCCCAGCCTTCCGTGCGATTTTCAGCGATGGATATTGGAAAGGATATCATTTTTGAAGTGACGGATAATGGTACCGGAATGAAGGAAGAAGATAAGGAGAGGATTTTTCATCCAGGATATTCTACCAAAGATTATAATGGTGAAAAGAGAGGGTTTGGGCTGTATAACGTTAAAGCAGCAGTAAATAAATTAAACGGAAATATGGAGATAGATTCAACTCGTCAAGGTACCATGATAACGGTTTATATTCCCAAATAATCACTAAAGGAGACTGTTTACAATGATTCAGATTGTCATTGCAGAAGATGATTTCAGAATTGCTAATATTCATGAGGAGTTTCTTGAAAAAATAGAAGAGGTGCAAGTTACCGGAAAAGCTTTAACCGGTGAGCAGACGCTCTTATTGATAAAAAATCTGAAGCCGGATTTAATATTGCTTGATATTTATTTGCCGGATTATTTGGGTACAGACTTAATTCCTAAATTAAGGGAAGCTCATCCCCAAGTAGATATCATGATTATTACAGCTGCAAAAGAGAAAGAGCTGCTGGAACAATGTATGCGCAAAGGAATTACCAACTATTTGATTAAACCGGTGAGTTTGGAGCGTTTTACTAAAGTGATGCAAGAATATAAAAAACAGAGAAATGTATTGCAGCAGACAGAATATATTGATCAAAACACAGTAGATGAACTGCTGTTTCCGTCAGTGAATAGACAAACGGAGGGAGAAGGACTACCTAAAGGAATAGATTGGATAACTTTGGAAAAGGTAAAACGCATCATGGAGAAGTCCGGGAAATCTTTGTCGGCAGAGGAGATGGGAGAATCGATTGGTTCGTCCCGAGTCACTGCCCGACGTTATTTGGAATATTTGGTTTCAGAAGGCATTGCAAAAGTGGAACAAGAATATGGTATCATCGGCCGTCCGCAAAGAAGATATTCTTTAGACAAAACAGGTTCATGAACAAAATGAACACAATTTCGTTTATGTAATATATTTCATTTATTTTGAAAACGTTTACATCAAATCGCTTTCACCTTACAATTTTATTTAAATCCAAAGGGGGGAATATTGATGAAAAAATATCTGGGATTATTTTTATTTATTACATTTATTCTTGTCGCAGGATGTTCTTCGGATAATAGTGAAGCTGAAGGAAATTTTCCAAGTGGAAATATTGAATTTGTAGCTCCTGCAACGCCAGGCGGCGGATGGGATGCCACTGCAAGAGCGATGCAGAAAATTCTTAGTGACGAAGGAATTATTGAAGAGAATATCAATGTATCTAATAAGCCTGGCGGTGGTGGAGAAGTAGGGTGGCAGTATTTGGCAGGACAAGATGCACATGCCATTTCCATTAATTCCAGTTTACTCGTTGCGAATAATTTGCTGGGACAAAGTGATTTGACTTATGAAGATTTTACGCCATTAGCCATCTTAAGTACGGAATGGGTTTCTGTAGCTGTTCCGCCGGACTCTCCATATGAAACTGGAGAAGAAGTAATGGAAGAACTAAAAGATGACCCGACATCCTTAAAAATTGGTGTTGGCCCGAGCTTAGGAAATAGTGATCATTTATCTTTTGTCCAAGCTGCTCAAGAATTTGGAGTAGATGTTTCACAAGTAGAATTTTTAGTTTATGAAAGTGGCGGAGATGTACTGACAGCTTTATTAGGTGGCCATGTGGATGTAGCAACGATGTCCGTTTCTGAGTCGAAGGAACAGCATCAGGCTGGAGAAATAAATATGATTGCTGTTAGTTCTGAAGAGAAATTAGAAGGATTGGAAGAAGTAAGTACCTGGAAGGAACAAGGTGTGGACATGGTGTTTCCTCACTGGAGAGGTGTCATGGGTCCACCTGATATGACGGAAGAAGAAATTGCCTATTGGGATGAGAAAATCGCTGAAATGACGGAAAGTGAAGCTTGGCAGGAAGTGATGGCTAATAATGAATGGGAACCTTATTATCATGACAGCCAAGAGTCGCAGGAATTTTTGGCTGAACAGACAGAAAGATTTGATGAGTTAATGACAGAAGCAGGTTTAATAGAATAAATACCTTATCGGGATGAATCATATCAAAACAGATTCATCCCGGATATAGAAAGTGAAGGAGGTTTGAATGTGGCTAGGTTAATTACGCCTTTGTTTTTTCTAGTGCTGGGCATTATTTATCTCATCATGACGTTTAATCTTACAAAAGCTCGTGTGGGTGATGAAAATGGTCCGCTTTACTTTCCGATTTTAATCGGGGGATTACTGGTTCTTTTCAGCTTGATTTACTTTATTCAGGAATGGAGGCAACGAAGTGAAAAATTTGAGGAATTAAAAGGACTATTCACAGGCAGAGCCCCGTTTTTAATTGTATCTACATTGGTTTTAATTTTTATATATACATTCCTATTTGAAAGAATAGGTTTTTTAATTTCCACGATGCTATTCTTAACAGGTTTATTATTTGTCATCAATGGAAAACAGGCATGGTTTAAAAATATATTGATTGCAGTGATATTTTCTATTATATCTTGGTATTCATTCTCGGAATTATTAAATGTAAGTTTACCATAGAAAGGAGTATTCATTATGGGGGTGGATTTTCAAAGTTTTATGGAAGGGATGACAACAGCACTTCAGCCTATGAATCTTTTATGGGTTTTAATTGGAGGTTTTTTAGGAACGGTAGTTGGCATGCTTCCAGGTTTAGGGCCGGCTACAGCAGTGGCTGTGTTAATTCCGATAACTTTCGGTATGGATCCTACAAGTGCTTTGGTACTTATGGCAGCTATTTACTACGGAGCCATGTATGGTGGTTCAAGAAGTTCCATTTTAATTAATACGCCAGGAGATGGTTCGGCTATTGCTGCTACATTTGATGGCTATCCAATGTCTCAAAAAGGTGAGGCAGGAAAGGCATTGACAATTTCGGCCATTGCTTCTCTGATTGGCGGAACCATTGCCATTATCGGTTTTATTTTGCTGGCAAAGCCGCTGGCATCGTTTGCCCTTAATTTTGGGCCGGCGGAATATTTCCTCTTGTTCGTATTTACCTTGTCGGCCATTGTATCTCTTTCCAGAGGGAACATGGTGAAGGGGTTTATCTCAATGAGTATCGGGTTGCTCTTAAGTACGATTGGCATTGATTTACAGACAGGAGTGCACCGATTTACGTTTGATGTTCCGCAATTGAGTGAAGGCATTGATTTTTTGGTTGTGATTATTGGGATTTACGCTGTAGGGGAAGTACTCTACAATCTTATAAATATTGATCAGATTAAAAAGCAAAAAAGTAAAGTAGGAAAGAAGGGTATATCAAAAGAAGATTGGAATCAGACGAAATGGCCGATGTTGAGACAAGGTCCGGTAGGATTTCTGATTGGTGTTCTTCCAGGTGCTGGCGGTTCGATAGCATCCATGCTCAGCTATACAACGGAACAGCAGATATCGAAGCATCCGGGAAAGTTTGGTAAGGGTGCAATCGAAGGGCTGGCAGCTCCGGAATCGTCCAATAACGCTGCTTCTGTCGGATCATTTATTCCGCTTCTTACGATGGGTATTCCCGGGTCTGGAACGACAGCAGTTATTTTAGGTGCTTTAATCATGCTGGGATTACAGCCTGGGCCGCTTCTGTTTGAAAACAACCCGGAAACGGTATGGACATTAGTGAACAGTATGTTTATCGGGAACTTATTTCTTGTATTAATCAATATCCTTTTAATTGGAGTACTAGTAAAGATTTTGGATACCCCTCCAAAAATTCTTTATCCTTTGATCTTGGTATTGGCTTTCATCGGAACTTATACACTAAGCTATAGCATTATTGATTTCTATATTCTAGTTATCTTTGGGGTGATTGGCGTATTGATGAAATTGCTTAAGTTTCCGATTGCTCCGTTAATCCTTGCAGTTATCGTAGGTTCAGATATGGAGCAGAACTTCAGAAAAAGTATTGTTTCCTTCGACAATGTTTTCAATGTATTGGTTGCATCTCCAATTACGATTACTTTAGTGATTATGACTATTTTGTCTATTTGCTATCCTTTCTTAATTGGATGGATACAAAAACGTAAAAACAAAAATGCATAAAAGGAAGATGTCCTTTCTTGATGAGGAGGGATGAAATGAAAAAGAACATCTTGTTGGCTGTTTCTGTATTACTTTATATTATATTTTTCATTTTTGGTGCAGATTGGGGTCTTGAAATAAAAGCAGTGGGAACACTTTTGATTATCCAGATTCTATGGATAGGGAGGGTGTTCCCCTTAGCTTTCAGTTCCATTTTATTAATATTGCTGTTGTCTTTTCATTTCACCTCATATGATGAGGTGCTAAGTTACTTGGGCTCCAGTTTGGTCTGGTTATTATTTTCCACATTTATACTGGCACATGCATTTGTTCGTACTGGTTTAGCAGGCAGAGTAGCTCTTTCTATTTTAAATCTTGCTAAAGGATCCAGCAGATTATTGCTTTTATTATCCTTTATCATGATGTTTGTGCTGACTGTATTTATACCGTCCAACATCGGAAAAGGCAAATTAACTAGCGATATTCTGGATGACTTAGTAAAAAAATTAAGCGAAATACAGCAAACGGCAAATTTAGGGAAATCATTTTTTATCGGAACGGCGTATATTAGTCCTATTTCAGCAGCGTTTGTTCCTACTGGTGCTAGTTCCACCATCTATGCGTTTGGGATGTTTTCCTCTGTTTCTGGTGAGATGAACTATATTCATTGGCTTATTTATTTCAGTTTTCCAATGTTGTTGTTTGTGTTCATGCTTTGGATTTTGTTCCAAATCATATTTCCAATAGGGGATGTTGACCAGAAAATGGTCAGGAAGTTGGTGTATTCCAAAAAACAAATGCTAGGTAAATGGAGTAAACAAGAAATAAAGATGGCATTTATTATCGCCTTAACACTTATATTATGGCTGACGCATGCGTGGCATGGATATTCCATTCCGCTTGTCGGAATGTTGGGAGCCGCGTTATCTGTTCTGCCCTATATAGGAGTGATGGACTGGGATAAAGCAAGAACCGCAATTGATTGGGATATGATGCTGTTTTTTGGATCCACTTTAATGTTATCTAATGTGCTTATTGATACTGGAGCGATGAATCAATTTGCAGCCTGGATAACAGGAATTTTTGCACATGTTCATCCAGTAGCAGTCATCGTCGGTTTATGTCTACTTATCGCTCTGGCAAGATTATTATTTGTAAATGTGCTGGGATTTTTAACAATTGCTTTGCCGCTTGCTTTGATTTTGGGGGAACAAATAGCAATGTTCAGTTCTTTGGAAGTGGCCATGGCTGTTTATTTAGTCGGCATTCCAGGATTTTTATTCATTACACAATCTCCGGTGCACTTAATTACGTATGCATACGGCTATTACAGCCAAGGTGATTTATTTCGTACAGGAATTCCAGCAATGGCAGGTTGGCTTATTATCGTTTTTCTGAGTATCTTTTTTTATTGGAAGCTTATTATTTAAAAAGTGCGGCCCGCTTAGGCAGTTGATTTCATTTGCTGGATTCGGATTATTGGATAAACACAGGGGGAAGGGAATACTATGAAGATAGGAAACACCTTCTCGTTTCCCAACATATAAACCGGAGGCAAAATGATGAAAGTACGAATAGAATGCACTTATCAGACACCAAAAGGGATTGCTGCAACTTTTACTTCTGAAGAGATGAACGCTTCAAAAGCATTCGTCATCGTTGAAGATTTCAAGAAAACGGGACGTATGAAAAATATGATATTCGTCGATTCGCAGGAGCATACGTGGAGTTTAAAAGAATTACGTAAGCAGATGGAGGAAATTCAAACCGAGCCGCATGATGTAACTGTTTATTTTGATGGGGGATTTGAGCGTGAAACAAGCCATTCCGGTTTGGGATGCGCCATCTACTATCAACAGAATAATACATTTTACCGCTTGCGGAAAAATGCATTGGTGGAAGAGCTTTGTTCGAACAATGAAGCGGAATACGCTGCATTGCACTTGGCGCTGATGGAATTGGAGAGGTTGGGTGTCCATCATCTGCCTGTTTCTTTTTATGGTGACTCCCAGGTTGTCGTAAATCAATTAATGGGAGAATGGCCGTGTTATGAGGAAGAATTAACGAAATGGGCAGATCGAATTGAAAATAAAGTGAATCAATTGGGAGTGACCCCGGAGTACATGCACATTTCGCGTAAGAAAAATCGAGAAGCGGATCGGTTAGCTACGCAGGCATTGGAAGGGATGGAAATAACAAGCAAAAAAGAACTATCGGAGTGAGGCAGGGAAGGAATTCTCTGCTTCTTTCGCATGATTGCAGCATCTGATGACAATAGCACTAATAACGTTTAAAAAGACAAGGAAAGCTGATCCTTGTCTTTTTGCTGTTATTCTTTTCCCTTTTCTTTATTAAATGCTCTCGCAGCAGAAATCTTCCGGGTGATATACTTCTCGATTTCAATAATGATAAAGGTCATGAATCCAATGAGAAAAGGATATATCCAGTATTGTGCCTCGATCGGATATAAATCAAATACATTCCTTAAGAATGGAATATACGTCACCATTAATTGAAGAACAATCAGTACGCCTGCAAGCATAAAAGCAATCTTGTTGGAGAAGAAATCTTTATTAAATGCAAAATTCCGTTCGTTCCGGACATTAAATAGATGGAAAACCTGCGCAATCACAATGGAATGCAGCGTAATTGTTGTAACCTGTTCATGCGTATAATGTTCTGGATCACCGAGAAGAGTTACATTCATGGTCATAATGGCTCCGCCAACAAGCAAGGATACTAAAATAATCCGGAAAATATAGTAGGGACTAAGCAGTTTTGCATTCGACGGACGCGGGGGCCGTTCCATTGCTCCCGGTTCCAGTTTTTCAAACGCCAATGCGAAAGAAACAGTTACTGCTGTCACCATATTTACATAAAGGACTTGAATCGGGGATAGCGGCATGTTCATTCCGACGATTAATGCAGAAACAATCAAAAATGCTTCCGCGCCATTGGTTGGCAGGATAAACAGGATCGTTTTCTTCAAATTATCGTAGACCCGCCGTCCTTCTTTCACAGCATTGACAATGGTGTTAAAATTATCATCGACCAGCACCATTTCGGAAGCTTCTTTGGAGACTTCGGTTCCTTTGATCCCCATGGAAACACCGATGTCTGCGCGTTTTAAAGCAGGAGCATCATTAACCCCGTCACCTGTCATCGCAGTAATTTCTCCATTCTCCTGCATAGCGGTTACCAGCTGTAATTTGTTTTCTGGACTGGTACGGGCGAAAACATCTACGTTTTGGGTTGCGGTCTGCATTTCCTCTTCAGACATTTGGTCCAGCTCTCGTCCTTCGAGAACATTGTCTTGTTCGGTAATACCCATTTGTTTGGCAATAGCAAGCGCTGTTGTCTTGTGATCACCCGTAATCATTTTCACCTGGATACCAGCTTTTTTACAGACTTTCACTGCTTCAATGGCTTCTTCTCTTGGAGGATCGAGAATGCCCGCTAAACCAATTATGTTCAATCCTTCACAAATATCTTCATGATCGATTTCCATTTTATTGTCTGCTACATATTTATACGCAGCTCCGATGACCCTTTCGCCATTGCTGGAGCGTGCGAGCATTTTGTCTTCCCAAAGCTTGCGTTCCTCGGAGTCTTCTGCCAGGCCTGCCATATCAAACAGCCGGTCTGGGGCCCCTTTTACATAAATGATTTTCTTTCCGTCTTTTTCCACAAGTCCTGCCATGTATTTATAGCTGGAATCGAAAGGAATTTTAGAGAGGATGGGAAGCCGGTCTATTTCCTGATTTGCTTTTTCTGTCAGTGTGACCAGACAGCCTTCTGTCGGTTCTCCGCTGATTGTCCATTCTTCCTCGTCATCTTTTCGCAAATAGGCATCATTTACTGTTAATATATTGCTTAAAAACATTTGCAGTTCCTGGTCTTCTGCAATATTTACTTCTTGGTTATTTTCAAGGATTTTTCCTTCTGGTGCATATCCATTCCCTGTAATATCCAAGCGTCTGTCAGATAGTTCAATGGATTGGACGGTCATTTCATTTTTGGTCAGCGTTCCTGTCTTATCCGAACAAATGACAGTTACTGCTCCGAGTGTTTCTACAGACGGTAAATTACGCATAATGGCATTGTTTCTGGCCATGATCTGCATACCTAATGAGAGAATAATGGAAAGAATAGCAGGTAAACCTTCCGGGATAGCGGCAACAATTAAGCTGATAACATAAAGCAACAGTTCCCCGATGGGATAGTCATAGAAAATTGCTGCAAAAACAAACAATAAAGCTGCAATGCTGACGATAGCGATGGAAATCATTTTCCCGAAATGTGCTGTTTGTTTTAGTAAAGGTGTCTTTAATTCTTCCACTTCTGCAATCGACTGATTGATTTTACCGATTTCTGTATTTGCACCGGTAGCTGCAACAATCCCTTGACCAGAACCGGATACAACCGCTGTACCGGAAAAAGTCATATTTAATCGATCGCCAAGAACCGTATCTTCCGGCAGGGTTTCTGTATTTTTTTCGACTGATGTTGACTCACCAGTGAGAGGGGATTCCTCTATTGTCAGCCGGCTGGTGGCAGTTAACCGTAAATCTGCGGGAATTTTATCTCCTGGAGACAATAACACGATATCACCCGGCACCAGATCGCTTGAAGCGACTTCCTTGCGCTCCCCGTCACGAATAACTGTTGACTCAAGAGAGAGCATCTTTTTTATGCCTTCCAATGCTTTCTCAGCTTTGTTTTCTTGGAAATAGCCGATAACAGCATTAATTAGAACAACCAGTAATATGACAACTGTATCCGCAAAATGTTGTAAAACAACCGTTAGGACAGCTGCAATTAATAAAACATAAATTAATGTATCATTAAATTGGTGTAAAAATTTCAGCCATTTTGGATCCTTCTCCGGCTCCGGTAATTCATTTTTTCCCCATTTCTGTTTGCGTTGTTCAACTTGCTCTTTGCGTAAACCATGGTTTATATCCGTTTCCAGTTTCGATTCTGCTTGTTCTGTCTTCAGGTTAAACCATTTTTCTTGTGCCATAAGCACGTGCTCCTTTCTTCCTGAATCCGTTTAATCTTATGCGTGGAAATAGCAATCAAACGTTTTAAGGAGAGTTAAAGTAAGAACGAAAATTGTCCGGGTGTTTTTCCTGCTGTTATTACATGAAGTATAAGAGGCAGCAATCGTATGAGCAGAAAAAATCATTTCTGATGGATAATTGCTTTTATTATCAAGATGTTACATTTTATTACAATTTAAACCATCGTTAATCACCTCTTTTAAAAAATAAATGTATCTTCACTTATAATGATGAGGGAAAAAGAGAAGTCATTCAAGTACCCCGGGACGAAAAATTTCGACAATTTGGTGATGTGCATTTTGATGTGAAGGGAATGTAAGAATGGATGGTTTGTTTTATCATGGAGAACCGTCCGTAAAACTCCCGCCTCAAAATAAAGCGTGAAAATAAACTTATTTAGCGGGAGATAACGGGCACTAACTCCCACTGAGTGAAGTTTCGTTTTATATTGAATTCAAAAATCAGTGAAAAGGAGAGGGATGGTTGATTTAAATCATAACGGGATGATTAAAAAAGGATTTGATTAAACATCCCGCTGATACTGATTATTTCAATTGGTAAGAAACCGGCAGAAAAAATGGTTACTTATTTGGTACTGTACCTTTGGGAAAGAACCATAGAATAATAAAGGTGACTATACCTATTAAAAAGAGCCCGAAGAATACGGTATGAAATGCATGGGCTAATCCATCCTGCATCAAAGCTAACGTATCTGGAGAAAGGGTTTCTCTCATCCCTTCATTTAAGACAGCATCTATGTTTGGCATATCATCTGCTGCCTGCTGCTGATAATATTGCTGCAGGCGCAAATTCAGGATGCCGCCGAGCAGTGCGGTACCTATTGCGCTGCCAATAATACGCATAAACATATTTAAAGAGGTAGCCGATCCTCTTGCTTGCCAGGATACACTATTTTGAATCGCAACAATAAAAGTGGTTGACGTCAGCCCCATACCTACCCCTACGACAAAAGAGCTGAAACCAGCATAAACTGGTCCTTTGTCTGCATCAAGCAGGAAAAAGAGAAATGTACCGGCGAATAATGCGATACCGCCAAGAAAGGCAGTTTTTCGAAAGCCGATTCGTAATACCAGATGCCCGGCGATGGTTGAGGAGATTGGCCAGCCGATAGATAAGGTACTTAAAGTGAAACCCGCGACAATTGCTGATTCGCCCATGACTCCCTGCACGTAAGTAGGGAGGAAGCTGCTTAAACCTAAAATAATCATCCCGGAGAGTAAGGTAGCGATATTGGCAATGACCATTAATTTATTCTTCCATAAGGATAAAGGCATCATCGGCGCTGCACACCTTTTCTCCTGCCAAATAAACAAGGAAATACCAATGACAAAGAGTCCAAGCAGACCGAGCGTTTCCGGTGATAGCCAAGCCCAATTTGTGCCTGCTTGTACAAATACGATAATCAACGCAGATATGGCTATGAAAAAGAAACTTGTCCCAAGGTAATCAATGGTTTTCTTTTCTTTATCCACTTTTTCATGAAAGAACAGAACAACACAAGCTAATCCAATAAGGCCAAGCGGGATATTCATCCAGAAAATCCAAGCCCAGTCCACGTATTGAACG
Organism: Oceanobacillus jeddahensis; assembly: GCF_000750635.1. Lineage (GTDB taxonomy): Bacteria > Bacillota > Bacilli > Bacillales > Amphibacillaceae > Oceanobacillus > Oceanobacillus jeddahense. Next base: position 131,725 of record NZ_CCDM010000004.1, on the reverse strand, counting down.
ATCATTCCACCTAAAAGCGGACCCGCAACAGAGGAAATGCCCCAGACACTTGCTAAATATCCCTGTACTTTAGCCCGTTCTTCTAAATTATACATATCTCCTACGATCGTGGTTACTATCGGATGTATAGCACCGGCTCCAATTCCCTGGATAAGCCGAAACACGACAAGAGCAGTCATGCTTTCTGCCAATCCGCATAATAAGGAACCAATTAAAAATATAATGACACCGATGACAAAGATCGGTTTGCGGCCGAATAAGTCGGCTAATTTGCCGTATACCATCGTGGTAACTGCCTGCATTAATAGGAAACTGGAAAAGACCCAGCTGTATAATGTAAAACCGCCCAGATCAGATACAATATTAGGCATTGCAGTGGCAACAATGGTTCCTTCGATTGCCGCCATAAACATAGAAAGAATCAGGGCGACAAGCACGACAGGCCGTTTCGTTTGTTTATGTACCATTCCTTTTCCTTCCTTTACTTCAGCTATTTATTTTTCCCTGCGGTGTATGTGGATATCAGGTAATTATGGAAACTATCAGAAATTCTTTCAAATGGAAATATAATTCCATAATCGAATTAGCTATATTGTAGCAGAAGCATTCTTGAATTGTAAGAAATAGAATTCTAGTTTCATAGTTAATCGTTCGAAAGGTGCGAGGAAAGATGTTCTGTTCCTTCTTTATTCAAAGTGCTGCAATAAAAGGAAAATTCAGATTTTATCAATGAGGTTCCGTGTTATACAATCGTTTAAAAAATAATAAGGAGAGAATAACTTGATGAAATTACCAGAAGTGACATTAAGAGAGTTGAAGCTGGAAGACGCAGAAGACCGTTATAAGTGGTGTTTGGATAAAGAGGTAACGAAATATTTAAATATACCAGATACATATCCGCCGTTCACTATGGAGGAGACGAAAAATTGGATTCAAAAATGTATGGATAAATCAAACGGGTATGAACAAAAAGCGATTCTCACTGGAAATGGTAAGCACATAGGCTGGGTTGATTTAAAAAACATAGATGCATTCAATCAACAGGCTGAACTGGGAATTACGATTGGGAATAAAGATTTTTGGCGGAAAGGGTATGGAATGGCGGCGATGGAGAAGATGCTACAATGGGGATTTCGGGAATTACATCTGCATAAAGTGTGGTTGCGGGTGGACATGGATAACCAAAGAGCAATAAAATCCTATAAAACGAAACGAACACTAAGTGGGAGAAGAACAAAAACTCCCACTTAGTGAAGTTTCGTTTTATCAGAAGCGCGGCTTCTTGCTTGAGCTTTTTTATCTTCCGCATCAGCTAATTCATCTGAAAATTCGACATCGATGCCGTCAGATATCTGATTTTTAGGAGTTTGTGATAAAAAATTATTTTTTCTTTTCTTATGCTCATCTCTGCCCATTGGGAACACCCCTTTTTAGGTTTGTATATAATTGGTTAGTTAATCGTCTGCCAGACAGGTTAAAAATCGCAATACATCGGTCTGCTTTGTGACGGCAGCTGTTGCATCGTCTGCTCCTTAGACAACATAAGGGAAGTCTGTACTGACATATTTGTATTTTTAACTGGTTTACGATACTTATTCATTGTTTACAATGGCAAAATGAAACATACTATACTGCTTAAATTTTTGGATGTGATGTATGATGGTTGTTAAAATTGGTGCAAGCAGAAATTTTCGCATAATGATGTTTAGTAATCCACTTAGAAAGGAAAAGTATTAAAAAGAGACAGAGAGGTGGATAAGAATGTCCAACAATGAAAAACGTTCTTCAAAGAGCGGGAAACCGAATCGAAATGAAGAGCGCAGGACCATGCTGGATGAACATGAGGAGCAGATGTTTGTAGATGACGTTCCCTTGGAAGATCTAAAGATAGAGGCCAGGGATGAGAAACGAAAGACAAAATCAAAGGATGAGTCACAAAGTGAAAAGAAGCATAAAGAAAAACAAAATGAAGACAAAGATACTAAAAACCCCTGAGCGTCATTGCTGAGGGGTTTTATTGTGATATGAAGGGACTTCTTGTTAATAGAGAAGGATTGAAATGTAATACACAGCTTTCTTTCGCGATTAATTAGAAGCTGTCATAGCAATGGCTTAATTATTCTTTCAATAAACAGGCTGTTTAATAATGTTTGTTATAGTATAATTATTCGTTAAAATGCATAATTATTAGGTATTTTGTTTCATTTATTTTTCTCTTTCCCGTGTTAAAATAAGGAACATACATTGATTAACAATGACTTTTTATGTTCAATTTATAACAGTATGATTAAAATAACTGATAAAGATGTACTGTATATCATTCATGAAAGCATGAAGAAAAAAGGAGAGAAAAGATGGAACATATGGGGTGGCTGTCGCTTATTCCGCCAGTTTTGGCAGTGATTCTAGCGATTCTTACGAAAAACGTTATTATTTCATTATTTTTAGGTGCCTTTGTGGGCGTACTTATTATTGTGGGAGGAAATCCATTAACTGCAACAACGGAAACGATAGGAAATTTTCTGTTTCCGCAATTGACAGACAGCTACAATGCGGCTGTGCTTGTCTTGTTATTTTTTATCGGAGGGTTTGTAGCTTTAATCGAAAAATCAGGGGGAGGCGCTGCACTTGCAGCAAAAACTGTCAAATCGATTAATTCTAAAGTGAAAGCTCAATTATCTGCTTGGTTTGGCGGCTTGATTATTTTTTTCTCTGATTTGGGGACGCCTTTGATTGTCGGCCCTATTTTTGAGAAAATATTTGATAAAGCAAGAATTTCTAGAGAGAAACTGGCGTATATCATTGATTCTACGTCTTCTCCAGTTGCTGTATTGATCCCTTTTATTGGCTGGGGCGTCTATATTATGGGGCTGATAAGAAGTGAGTTCGACGCACTGGGAATAACTACATCGGAGTTCGATACCTTTGTTCAAGTCATTCCATTTCAGTTCTACGCTATTTCAGCAGTATTGATGATTCCATTAATGACGCTCTTTAAATTAGATTTTGGTCCGATGGCAAAGGCGGAACGCAGAGTTAGAGAAACCGGCGAGCTGTACTGGAAGGATTCCAAGCCGCTGCGAAGACCGGATAAGGAAGCGGAGGATAATCAAGAAAGCAAAGCTATTTTAATTTGGCTTCCTTTATTGGTCCTATTCGTGACATTGTTTGGATTGCTTTCCACAAAAGGATTTCCGTTTGAACCAGTGGATGGTAATGACTTCCGCGTCTCGCTGACAACAGCTTATTTATTTGCAGCTATTACCATTTTTATCTTATTAATTGGCTTCCGGATGAAAAAGTTTGCAGAGATTTTTGATATTTATACATCCGGGATGCAAAAGATGGTCTATGTTGCTGCGACTCTAGTGCTTGCTTGGTCGCTTGGAACGGTTATCAGTGAGATGGGAACAGCGAATTATATCGTAGAATTAATGCAGGGAAGAGTGCCGGCATTTATTATACCAGCATTGCTCTTTATTATCGGGGCAATTGTTTCACTAGCTTCCGGTTCTTCCTGGGGAACATTCGCTATTATGCTTCCGATTGCTATTCCGATGGCGGTTGCATTAGATGCACAATTGCTTGTCTGTATCGGCGCTGTATTGTCCGGCGGCATTTTTGGAGATCATAGCTCTCCAATATCTGATACAAGTATTTTGTCATCAACAGGAGCTGGTGCAGATCATATTGATCACGTGAAAACACAGTTCCCTTATGCATTGACCAATGCAATCATTGCGGTAATCGGTTTTGTTGTTGCAGGTTTGACTGGCAGTCCGTGGACCGTAATACTCACAATTGTATTGCTTATTTTAGCAGCATTTGTATTATCAAAGTTGACAAAAAATAAATATGAATCGAAAATGAATGTATAAAAGAAACATGCCTTGCTGGTGAAGTGAGGCATGTTTTATTTCGATTTTTTTAACGGAGGAAGAAATAATGCAATGGAAAAAGCCTGGCAGTGAGGATTACCCTGCCTTAATCGAATTATGGGAGAAATCTGTTTTGGCAACACATGATTTTTTAGCATCAGAGGATAGGGAGTCGCTTAAGAAAGGAATTCCTGCTTATTTTCCGCAATTAGATATGAAAATGTGGTTTGAAGATACTACATTCATTGGATTTTCCGGTGTGAATGCGTCTCAGTTAGAAATGTTGTTCTTAGACCCGGAGCAAATAAGAAAGGGGTTTGGCAGCAGAATTTTAAATGATTTAATTGAAAAGGACGGCATTAAGTTAGTAGATGTCAATAAAGATAATAAACCGGCTCTTGCTTTTTATCTGAAAAATAACTTTCAAATTACTGGAGAGTCAGAACAGGATGACCAGGGGAGAGACTATCCGATCCTGCATTTGGGTTTGAAAGCCGAATAATATAGAAGAGAAATGATGGAAGCAGTTAAATAAATTTTGACAATAAAATTTGAAAGCTGACTGCTGGATGAAGCCGTTTGTTTCTTTGTAATAAGAAATAGACGGCTTTTTATTATGAAGGATACGATAACCAATCTATGTCGGTGAAAGAGCAGCGTTTTTAATGGGACGATTAATCGCAAAATTACTTCGGTGGGGAGAGTAATCCTTAATGAATGCCAAGTTTTCTTACAAAAACCCCGGACGAATCTCAGTCCATACATCGAATTTATCATTTTGGTCGAGAAGACTCCATCCTCAAGCGAAGCTAGGGTGGAGATGAATCGTCTTTTTTTTGTATACAAACTTACGTTCTCGTGGTGCAATATCAATATACGAAACATTCTTTGAGAACTGGGTATACAGGGTTGTGACAAGAAATGCTTTGTCACGTGAAATATCCAAGCACTACTTGACACGCACACACTGAAGTTGCGAAAACCAAGCTAAAATAGGGTGTGCGGTGAAGCCGTCGTATAAAGTATCAAAGCATTCACCGTAGGGACTACGGGTAGAGCCTGCTAAAATAACTGATGGATGCATTGGTGTTCGCAGGAATCTCCATCTTCAGATTTTGCTTGAAATCAAGATGGAGTAGTTCAAGTCAAAGCGGAAAAAATCCTCTGATAGGGGATACCCTTGATCAGAGGATTTTTTGAAGGTGATTTATTCTGTTAAAAGCGGATAATATCCTTCTTCATTATGCGTTTCCGTTCCGACTAAAGGCGGGTTGAATACACAGACCATACGCATTTGTGTGCGTGCCCGGAGACGGTGCTTATCATTTTCATCTAACAGATACATGGTGCCAGGCTTAAGCTGGTATACATCTCCCGTAGAAACCTTTTCGACTTCACCTTCACCTTCAATGCAGTAAACTGCTTCAATATGGTTTTTATACCAGAAGAAATTATCTGTTCCTGCTTTGATAATGGTATCGTTCATGCTGAAGCCGACACCATCTTTTTTTAAGATAAAACGACGGCTTTCCCAATTTTCGGATTTTGTTTCATCTTCTGTTCCAACTAAGTCTTCCAGTGATTTTACGATCATTTATAAATTCTCCTTTCCGTGAACAGCATCTCTATTTTTTTAATACATGTTTTATACTATCTTCCAGAATATCTATTCCTTTTTCCAGACCTTCCTGATCAATAATCAATGGCGGCAGGAATTTCACCACTTCATCATCCGGGCCGGAGGTTTCCACAATAAGACCGCGGTTAAATGCTTCCGCACAAATTTCACCTGCTAACGCTTCTTTTTCAACGGCAATGCCCTGCATTAAACCTCTGCCTCTGGCTTCTCCATTTAATTCTGGATATTGGTCGATCAATCTGTTGATTTCTGATTTGAGAAATACGCCTTTTTCTTGTACGGCATTGGCAAAATTATCGTTCTCCCAATTTTTCAGCGCTTCGGTTGCAGCAAGGAAAGCCATATTATTGCCTCGGAAGGTTCCGTTATGCTCGCCGGGTCCCCACTGGTCATACTCTGATTTGATTAATGTAATCGCCATCGGCAGACCAATTCCCCCAATGGATTTAGACAGACAGACCACATCCGGTTTAATTCCAGCCGGTTCAAAGCTGAAGAAAGTGCCCGTACGTCCATTTCCAGCCTGTACATCATCCACGATCAGGAGAATATCCCAGCGTCTGCATAGTGCTTCTACTTTTTTCAGCCATTCCATGCGTGCAGCGTTAATCCCGCCTTCTCCCTGAACGGTTTCCAGAATGATTGCAGCAGGGAGGGCAACACCACTTCCGCTGTCTTCTAAAAAGCGGTCCAGATAAGCAATCGAATCATTGTCTTCCACATAATTATCAAATGGCATCGAAACAGCATGATGTAACGGAACTCCCGCACCGTGTCGCTTGAATGAATTTCCTGTCACAGAAAGGGAACCAATCGTCATTCCATGAAACGCATTGGTAAAGCTGATTACGGTTTCCCGTCCGGTTATTTTTCTGGCGATTTTCAGGGCACTTTCTACGGTGTTTGTGCCAGTGGGGCCAGGGAACATGATTTTATAATCCAAATTTCGCGGCTTGAGAATCACCTCATTAAAACGCTCCAGGAAATCTTGTCTTGGAATTGTAGCCATATCAAGACTGTGAATCACGCCATCATTTTTAATATATTCAATTAATTTCTCTTGCATGGCATCGTCATTGTGACCATAATTCAATGTGCCTGCACCCGCAAAGAAATCAATATATTCTTTTCCATCCGTATCCCAAAGCTTGTAGCCTTTTGATTTTTCAAAAACCGTCGGCCATCCTCTGCTGTAGCTTCTTACTTCTGATTCTAAATTTTCAAACGTTTTCATTTTCGCATCATTCCATGTTGCTGTTGTCAATGAAATCATTCCTTTAATTATTTATTTTCTGTAGCAATTGGTCCAATTGTAAACAGTAACTCATCTTCATGTTCTTCCTCTTCATCCGGAAAATCTTCCGTTACGTAGTAGTCACTGATATGACAATCCGTATCCAGCTTTTTAGCGAGACCTTTAAATAAAGATTGGGAAGGTTGATTGGATGGGGAAACGGTTGCTTCCACATAATTAATCTCTTTACAAGCTTCGCGCTTTAATAATTGGCGCAGCATTTTTGTTGCTAATCCGTTACCTCGAGCGGAAGCATCTACAGCAACTTGCCAGATAAATAGTTTATTCGTATTATTCGGATTTTTATACCCGGAAATAAAACCAAGTGTTTTCCCGTTTTTTTCTGCAACGATGGAGGTCTCTGAAAAAATATCACACCACATTAAGTAACTGTAGGAAGAATTGAGATCAAGCACCTTGGTATCTTTAATCAGTTCCCAAACAGCTGCCCCATCATCTTTTGCAGGTTCGCGAAAATAAAAATCGTTTTCTTTTTCAATAGTTAATGTCATGTCATTTGTTGTGTTTGTATTAATGCTCTCACCTCCTGAGTGGATTTTTTACTTACCATATTAGACTAACATAAGGAAAAATAACGTCAAAACGCATAAAACCGGAAATTCAGCGATTATTTATGGTGAGAGCGGATAAGAGTAAAATGCCTGCCACTGCCTATCAATAGCTTTGAATATAATAGAAATAAGCCTGTTTTTAAAGATTTAGAAAAATTGGCAGGGAAGCGGAGTGTGAAGCGAGGCCAAATGTTCAATTGGAAAAAATGTTACATTAGCAGAGTAGATTTTTTAAAATGATGGGTGAAGAAAGAAATGAATAACAGTTGGAATGGAGAATATCCTGCTAATTTTCTGTTATTCTTTCATCCTTCTTCATCATTTCAGATACTGTAATTGTTTCATATTCATGTTCAGCCAGATAATCGAGGATAAGTGGAAGTGCTTTTACTGTTTCTTCTCTATTCCCTCCTGCATCATGAAAAAGAATAACATCCCCAGGAGACACATTACGGATGACATTATCTGCAATCGTTTTATAATCCGTGTCGTTCCAATCTTTTGTATCTTGATCCCATGACCATAAAACAGGATGTAACTGATTTTCTTTAGCTTTTCGGACAATCGCATTATTATATTCCCCGCCAACAGGTCGAAATAGTTTTGGCCGGTTTCCTGTGATAGCGTAGATGATATCGGAGGTTTCTTTCATTTCTTGACTAAGCCGGCTGAGTTTTGTGGTGTGATCATAGGTGTGATTACCAATTTCGTGTCCTTCCATTACTTGACGATAAATAATATCCGGAAATTTTTCTGCGTGGGCGCCCAGTACAAAAAAAGTAGCTTTGGCTCCGTATTCACTTAAAATATTCAGAACGGCAGGAGTATATTTTGAGTGTGGGCCATCATCAAATGTTAATGCGATTACTTTTTCTTCCGTTTTCGCATCCCAGAAAATATCTCCGTCTTTTTCAAAATCAAATCTATTTTTTGCATGTATCTCTTCATGGATTATGAAGAAAAAACAAGAAGTCAGAAGCAGGAAAGTAATCGTATAAAGTATTTTTTTCTTCATTTGGCACCTCTAATTCTCAAAAGTCAATGAAACATGACGTATTATTTATCACGGAGAACCGTCCGTAAAACTCCCGTCTCAAAATAAAGCGTGAAAATAAACTTATTTAGGCGGGAGATTAGGTGAGCTAACTCCCTGAATCACTTAGGCTAACTCAGTGGGAGAAAAGCAGCAGACTACGTTCGCGACGTCCTGGGACTGGAGCTGGCACTGGGACTGCGATTACTCGTCCCATCGTAAAGAGCTGTGCGTCGAAAACTCCCACTGAGTGAAGTTTCGTTTTATAAATGAAATTGGCTATGTTCTATCTCTATTATTTGCTGGTGAAGGCTTTTTTATCATACATGAACACATGAAAATTTTGGAGAGGAGGAACATCTGCAAAAAAACAATTACGAAAAGGATCAAGTTTGGTTTAATGACACAAAATTTAATCATAAAAAAGATACCTGAATCAGGAATTTTTCATCCATTGATTCAGGTATCTTTAAAAATAATGGTTACCTATTTGCGATTACGGTTATTGCGTCGCTCGTTGTTGCGGTTATTGTTGTCTTTAAAAGTGTTTTCGTCAACAAATTCATTCTCATTTGCAAATTCCACGTTATCTATTTCTTGATTACGTTGGTTCTCGTTATTGCGATTTCTTCGTTCATTGCGGTTGAAATTACGATTATTGTTGTCCATTGAAAACCCTCCCAATATTCTGTATGAGGTAAACATTTATTTTGGAAATGTTGTGAAGCAGGTATTTCCAATACAAATGCCGTCCTCGAATAATATTTTACCCCTTTATTAAAAAATCACTCGCTATTTCGAAAGCCATATTTTGTTATTTGAAAAAGGGTCAGCAGGGTTCTCATTTTGCTGAAATGGCAGGTCAAACTTTTTAATACAAAAGATAAAAAGCATTTTAAATGGTCATAGTAAATTATCGTTATTCGGAATGAAAAGAAAAATTGGTTTTTTTGATATCAGCGACGTACCTATGACAGATGCTGAAATCAGTCATGATTAAACAGAGCTGATACTCAAAAAGTAAATCACGAAAACATTGCCAAAATTAAATGGTGGCAAATAAGAAGGTCCTTACCTTAATTCTGAATCCGAAAATGTAATGGCGAGGTACTTTCCCAAGCTTTACCTGCCCGTAATAACAATTTTTCAGAAAGAGGTTTTCCAATCAACTGCATACCAACCGGAAGGCTATTACTATCCAATCCCATTGGAACAGCCAGGCTTGGTGTACCGGTTAAATTAACAGGTACAGTAAATGGCAGACATCTACTTATAACTTCCATGTTTTGCTCTACCCAATGTTCGCTATAAATATGAGGAGTGATAGGTATTGTTGGACCAAGCAATATATCAACATGGTTAAAAGCTTTCTGAAACCCTTTAACCATTTTTCTCCGCGCTTGTTGCGCTTGAATGTATTGTGGTGTGTTTGTTAATGCGCCAGCCATAAAGAAACTTCGTATGTCTGCAGAATAATCGCTTGAATGCGTCTGCAGCCATTTATGATGTAAAGCAGATGCTTCTCCTGCCGCTATCGTATAACCGGAAAAGGTTGATAAACTTAATTCAGGAATCTCCACCTCGATTATTTCAGCACCTAAATAGTGGAGTGTTGCCATGGCACGTTTAAAAAGACTTTCGACATCCGGAGCAAGGTCTTGGAGAAAGTAAGCAGGGATACCAATTTTTATACCTTTGATTCCTTTATTTAAATCTTCCATATAATTTGGAACAGGTACATCCAAGCTTCCAGGATCGTTTACATCGAAGCCTGCCATATAATAAAGCATCAATGCCAAATCAGAAACAGATCTTGCCATAGGGCCGGCAGTATCTAAAGACATAGCTGTAGGAAAAATGCCATCCGTACTGACTAACCCATAAGTTGTCTTTAGTCCGTACACACCGCACATGGAAGCGGGCAAGCGTATGGATCCAAATGTGTCTGAGCCAGTTGCAAGTATTGCTAGACCTGCAGCTAAGGAAGCAGTTCCACCGCCACTTGATCCACCTGGCATATACAGCGTATTCCATGGGTTTCGTGTATTGCCAAAGAACGGATTTGTACCAGTTGATCCAGCTGCAAGTTCATGCAAATTTTGCTTTCCCAGCATAATAGCGCCCGCATTTAATAATTTATCTACAGTAGTTGCATTTTTTTTAGGAATAAAATCTAGAAAAAGTTTGGAACCAACTGTAGTCCGTATTCCTTTTGTGTAGTAATTGTCTTTGATCCCAATTGGAATTCCGTGAAGCGGGCCTTTATAATTCCCTCGCATAATGTTTTCTTCCGTTTCTCTTGCTTGTTTTATGGCTAGGTCATGGAGTGGTGTAATGTACGTTCTGAGCGTCGAATCAAATGTATCAATTCGATTTAATAGATGGTTCGTTAACTCTACAGGGGATAGTTGACGAGACTTTATTAGCGGGCCGAGCTCAGAGGCTGTTAAGAAGGATATATCCGTCATAGGAGTAGTTCCTTATCAACAATTGTGATAGGTACTTCCATATTTAAATATGGAAATGCAGGAAGTGCGTTTTGAGATAACTTCATTGTGCAACGTATGTGCTGGATATATGGAATATCTGTCTCACAGAACGGCAAACCCTGTAAATGTAACCCCTGTCTTATAATGTTTGCATCATCCATCTAAAAATCCCTCCTCTTGTGGGTTCCTATACTATATGAAATGACTAAAAAAATATGCTGAGATAGCTATATTTTTGCATGTTAGCGTGCAAACGGGAGGTGAGAAAATGTACATCTTCAAGATATTTTTTAACGTCTACCGAGCTTTTACTATATCTTTTCTTTCGGTAACCCAGGGCTATGAGACGTTTTAAAGTCGTTGATATTTGAAAAATCTCATCATGAAGTAAAAATGATGTTCTAATTTAAGAAAGGTAACGTAAATATAGAAATGGTATGTATATCTAAATGTTCGAAAGGGTGATTATGTGGATGAGAAATCATCAAGGAATCAAAATTCTGATAATAGAGATGTTAAGCAAGACCAACTAGATCAGTTTCGTGTACAGGATTCTGGAGAGCCAATGACAACACAGGAAGGGAAGAAAAGATCACAGGACCAGGACCAATTAAAAGCTGGTATACGTGGTCCTTCGTTGCGACAGGATTATGAGTTTTTTGAAAAAATGTCGCATTTTGTCCATGAAGAAATACCCGAAAGAGTAGTTCATGCAAGAGGTTACAGTGCTTATGGTGAGTTTGAGTGTTATCAGTCTATGAAGCATGTGACGAAAGCCGGGTTTTTGCAGGAAGCGGGGAAGAAGACGCCAATAACGGTCCGTTTTTCTACTGTGCAAGGGGCCAAAGGATCTTATGATACCGCAAGAGATTTACGATGCAAAGGCGTTAAGCTGTATACCGAAGAAGGAAATGTCGATTTGACAACGATCGCAATGCCTGTATTAATTAATCAAGACGCGATGAAGTTTCCAGATGCCATGCATGCGTACCAAGCTAAGCAAGCTGATGATATACCAACAGCAAGCGGAGCCCACGACCGTTTCTGGGATTACGTAGCTAATAATGATGAAGCCCTTCATATGGTGCTTTGGATTATGTCCGATCGAGGGATTTTAAGAAGTTATCGAATGATGGAATCATGGTCCATTAATACGTACTTATTTGTTAACGAACAAGATGTTGCAACCTTTGTAAGGTATGTTTGGAAGCCTGTCCTTGGAGTGCACTCTCTGCTTCAAGATGAAGCGCTGAAAATTGGCGGGCTTGACCCCGATTTCCATAGAAAAGATCTCCGGGAAGCTATCGATAAAGGAGCTTATCCTGAATATGAGTTAGGCGTCCAATTAATCCCAATGGAGGATGAATTTAAATTTGACTTTGATGTGCTTGACCCTGCAAAATTTTGGCCGGAGGAACTTGTGCCTGTTCAAATGATTGGTAAATTGACTTTAAATAGAAATATTGATAACTACTTTACAGAATCAGAACAAGTTGCATTTAATCCTGGCAATGTTGTTCCAGGTATTGATTTTTCTAATGATCCCGTATTGCAGGGCAGGTTGATGGCATATCGAGAAACCCAAAATCATCGGCTTGGCAGTGCCAATTATGCTGAATTACCAATTAACCGTTCCGTCTGTCCGTTTCACAATAATCAAAGGCGGGGCTTTATGAGACAACGTATTGACGTTGACAAGGTAAACTATCATGAAAATTCACTGGCAAACAACACGCCATATACAGTGCCTCCAGAAGAGGGTGGATACAAAGATTACCCTGGGAAAGTAGAAGGCTATAAAATTAGAGCCAGGAGTGACTCGTTTAAAGATTATTATTCGCAACCCAGAATTTTTTGGAACAGTTTGACCCCGATTGAGAAGCAACATACGATCGAAGGGCTAAGTTATCAGGTTGGAAAAGTAAAAAGCGAATCTGTTCGACAGCAAGTGGTTGATAAGCAACTTGTCCATGTTGATAAGGAGATGGCCTCTATTGTTGCCGATAACATTGGTGTAAATCGTCCAACTGGTTCCAATGTTTCTGTTTCTACCAGCTATCCTTCCCTAAGTCAGTCCAATACCCCTCGTTATGCATATACGCAAAAGGTAGGAGTACTGATTGGTGATGGTTTTGGGAATGAGGTCACCAATGCACTTAACGATTTAAAACAAAATGGCGTTTTTGTGGTCATCATCAGTGACAGGCTCGGTACCGTTACTGGTTCTGGGGGTAGTGAACTTAAAATTGATGAAACTTTTATTACGACAAGTCCCTATCTGGTTGACTCTCTCTATGTTGTTGGCGGCAGCTCCAAACATCAAACAAAATTCGATTCCCAAGTTACAGAATACGTGCATACAGCTTATCAACACTATAAACCAATTGGCGTTGCCTCTACAGGACAGCCTTATATTCAAGCATCCAAAAATAATAATTTAGCTGGTGTTGTTTTTGCTGCAAATAATTCAAACTTTGGAGAAGAATTTGTTTCTGCTATTGCAGAGCAGCGTTTTTGGAATAGAACCTAATATGAAAAAGAGCATTGTTAAAAGATGCTCTTTCTTTATTCAGACAGCATTTCCTAAACGGTAAAATAAGGGGAGCGTGGAGAGGTGATAAGTAAGTAGTAGGCCTAGGGATTGCTTGCACTTTAAAAAAGAATTCAAGGAATAAAGTATAAGTGCAACGGTTTTGATGGGGAGAGTAATCGCAATGGTTTTCGGTGAGGCGAGTAATCGAATCCCCAACCCCAGTCCCAACTAAGGTTTTCGCAAAAGGCTTGCACTCAAGAGTATAAGAGATATTAGAAAGCAAAATACGCTTTTAAGTCTCCTTTTAACGAATGTCAAGTTTTCTTAATAAGTCTGATGTTAGAACGGAATGATTAATGGGAAATGAGAAAGATGGTAGTATATGCATTTTATTGTTTTGAGGATGGGATTATTGCTGGCGCAGAAATAACCGAAAACGAAAAAGTGGGGGGTATTATGTAATTCATTAAATACATACCGTCCAAAGTTGTCCTATTGATGTATTGACTACTTTGGACGATTTATTTGTAATGAGCGATTGTTTCATGGCTTTTATCATTAAATGATACGAGTTAGTATTCTTGGATTAAAAAAATGCCATTGCCCAGAATATTGGATAAACTTCAGTTTATTTTATTTTCCGCTTCCCGTTGGCGTTCTACTGAACATGTAAAGCAATACAAGCGACCCTGTTCGTTTACACCATCTAAAAAGCCGTCTTTACAATAAATTTCTTTATTGCATTTTATACATGTACCTATAAATTCTTTCATTGGGATTCCTCATTTCTTTCTCTAACTTGTTTATTTATTTTCGAACATGAAATCCACTATTTTGTTTACATGGATATCCATTGTATCTATAAGAGGGATGTCAAAATCTTCTTCAGAAAAAATCATTGGTAACTCTGTACAACCGAGAATCAGACTATCAATCTTCTCCTGCTTAATCATATCATCGACAATTCGTTTAAATTTTTTTGTGTCAGGATTTACAATTCCATTTTCTAATTCATTTACAATTTTTTTGTGCAGATATTGCTGTGTAACTTCTTCTGGAACATAAATGCATTTTCCGTTTTCTTCAAATGGCGTTTTGAAAAAATCTTGTTCCATCGTAAACTTTGTGCCAAGGAGACCAATGTGATGTACTTCCTGTCTTTTAGCCTCTTTAACTGTTGCGTCCACGATACTTATCATCGGAAGGGTCACCTGTTTTTGTACTTCATCAAAAACAAGGTGCGGTGTACTTGCTGCAATAATGATATCATCCACTCCCAATTGTTCCAGCTTGCGTGCATCGCTGACATACGCAATCAAATCATTTAATCGCCATTCCGTAATGTATTGAAAAATATTATACATATTAATACTGTTAATAAACAATTCCGGCAGCACCTGAAGCGTCTCTTTCTTTTCTAGGCTAGTGTCTCAAAACCACTTCTCTAAAGTATATGGGTGTAGAGAAGAAATAATAAACTACATGAAAGTGAACATCTTATGTTTATTTTTCTTTATTTCTAACTTATGGAAAGAATATAACATAATAATAAACATGTCTCAATTTTAAACCTTATAATACTTATTTATATAATATGAATTAGTGATCTAATTTAAAGTATTGATTCAGTATAAAGACAACACTAAGCAAATAATATGTTGCAAATAGGATAATAAGACAAGAATATCCCTTATGTTTTTGGGCAAGATATAGTGAGAATATAAAGGAAAGGAGAGATTATATGACAACCCCTAAACCAGATGATCGTTCTGATAACGTGAAAAAGATAAAAAATACAATCGATCATACGTTACAAAATATGAATGAAGCAGAAGATTATGTGAAAGCTCATTCCAATGAATTAAATTCGGCAGACAAAGAAGATATTATGAGTAAGAACAAAAGAAGAAGAGAAACTATTGAAGGTTTGCGATCAGAAATAGAAGATGAAGCAAATCATAATGGATAATTTTTAATTATTAGAAACTGATAATATGAAATCATTGATGAATGAAGAGGCAGTCATAAAAACTGCCTCTTTGTTTACTATAGGCAGAAATTTTATCGCAGTGTAACTGGCTAGGACTGGGGCTGTGATTACTCGCCCCATCGTAAAGAGTTATGCGTCGAAAAACCCCCACTGAAGGAAGTTTCACTTTATCATGGTACTAATATCTCGTGGTTTTTACATGTAGTAATATGTATATATTCATAAAAAAACCGAATACTACTTTTTAAAGCGAATAATAAATATAGGGAGGCAAAGCGCTAATGCCCAATAAACCTAAAATGACTTCATCAGAACTCGGTGCTTTATGGATGACGTACCAGAAGAAAACATTGATTCTTCGATATTTAGAATATTTTATAGAAACAGCAGAGAATGAAAAAGCCCGAAATCTAATGTCAGAGTTATGGGAAGCACTTCATCCCAAAGTCAGAGAAATGAGAATGATAATTCAGGCGGAAGGTACAGCAGCACCTAACGGTTTTACGCATGAAGATGTGTATCTGGACGCGCCAAGGTTATATGAGAATGGTTTTGATATTATGTTTTGCCGGGTATTAAAAAAGCTTAGCCTGTCTATGTATGCTCTCCATATAACCGTTTCTTACCGGGAAGATATTATAAAGCTTTATATGGATATTATTCAAATTTCGCAGACTTATTATAATCATTTCACTCAATATTTACTGGAAGAAGGGTTACTTCCTCGTCCAAACTATATTTCTATGCCAAAGTCGATAGATTACATCACAGATAAAAATTACACGAAAGGAACAGATTTTTTTGGTAATAAACGAGCCTTAAATACGGTTGAGTTTTCATACCTTTATCAAAGTATTGAAGTTAATATTACCGGTATGCAATTGATGGCAGGTTTTGCTCAATGTGCGAAGAATAAAAAAGTGCAAAAATATTTTACAAAAGGGAAGGAACTTTCCAAAGAAATTTTAAATGAAACCGGAGAAATCCTTCTTCGGGATGATATTCAGTCACCAGCTACTTCCGGAGGTACCGTGACAAGTTCAACAACGGCACCTTTTTCAGATAAACTCATGATGATGACAACCTTCTTTTTTTGTAATGTATCTCTTGGATCCCAAAGCTTCGGTGCTAATTTCAGTATGCGTAATGATTTGAATGCGAGTCTTGGGATAAAGGTTAAAGATATCTACCAATACGCAAGGGAAGGGTTAACGATTATGCTTAATAATGGCTGGATGGAGGAACCGCCGAAAATGGATGTTTAAGCAACCAAATCATTTTATCACGGAGAACCGTCCATAAAACTCCCGCCTCCAAATAAAGCGTGAAAATAAACTTATTTAGGCGGGAGATCAGGTGAGCTAACTCCCTGAATCACTCAGGCTAATTCAGTGGGAGAATGAAGGAAACAAACTAAGTTCACGACGTCCTGGGACTGGGACTGCGATTACTCGTCCCATCGAAAACCATTGCGGTTACTCGTCCCATCGTAAAGAGTTGTGCGTCGAAAAACTCCCACTGAGTGAAGTTTCGTTTTATTTTTAACCCTCTTACTTGAGCTTTGTTCAGGAATAAGAAGTTCAGCAATTAAATAAGAAAATCTATCGTATAATTCACCATTTATTGAAAGAAAATGACCCGCGCTCCAGATGATTGGTGCACGGGTCATTATTTTTGCTGTTGCACTTTAAGAAAGAATTCAAGGAATAAAGTATAAGTGCAACGGTTTTGATGGGGCGAGTAATCGCAGTCTCAACTAAGGCATTCGCAAACGGCTGGCGAATGCTAAGTTTTCTTTAAGATTCTGATTGTTGAGTCATTATGGCACTTTGAATTTGGCTTACAGTTGTTTGCGCTGAGGCAATTTCAGCAGAAGCTTGCTTAATTGCTTCTTGAGCTAGTGCCTGATCTGATGTGCATTTTTTCGATAAAAATTTATCACGGAGAACCGCCCGTAAAACTCCCGCCTAAAAATAAAGAGTAAGAATGAATTTATTTAGGCGGAAGATAACGGGCGCTAACTCCCTGAATCACTCAACTAATCATTCAGTGGAGAAGGCGAAAACTCCCACTGAATGAAGTTTCGTTTTACTAGTCATCTTAAATCCAATTTTTATGACATAATTATTTTTTCTATTATTTGTGAAGCATCATTTTTTTCGAAGCACATATAAAAGGATTCTAACCGTTCATTAAAAGTTGATAAATCGTTCATTAAGATATCAGTTATTACATTCTCTATGTTATTTGGTGAATTCCAATTATCCAAATGAAATATTAAACCTTGACTTTTCAAATAATTTAAATTGAATTCCTCCTGTCCTGGTAATGCCTCAAACACAAAGATAGGAAGTCTTTTCCATAAGCATTCGGAAATGGTTACACCTCCAGGTTTAGTAATAATTGCATCTGCTTCATCGTATAATTGATTCATTTCTTCCTTTGAATTTAGGTAGGGAAGCGGTTTAATGGATGGATAATTTAGCTGCTCTATATGTTGAAATAACATTTCATTTTTTCCGCATAATACTTTATAAAGAATAGAACCTGAGGGATTTAATGTTTGCAGCAGTTGTTGAATGGAACCAGCACCCATGTTACCCCCGCTTATCAAAATATTCAATTTATCATTATTGCTAGATGTTTCCTTTTTACTTTTGAATATGGAATCAATAGGAATTCCTGTTACAAAAATTTGCTTCGGTTTTATTCCACGCATTATCAATTCCTGTTTGTGGTGCAAACTAGGTACGAAATGATAGTTGATACGTTCCTTTCCCCACAAATCATTTATAAAATAATCGGTGTACACATTAATAACTGGTCCATTCCATATATTCCCTTTTTTTAATTTATTTAGAAGGTAGGATGGGAGGGCATGTGTACAAATAATTATATCCGGTTTGGTTTGTTCAATTAAATTTCTTATTTTTTTTAAAAATAAGACTTCGTATAGATAATAGCTGTTGCTGCTTTTTCTTCTTTTAACTACAGTTTTATAAATTTTGCTGTATACGCTTGGAAACTTATCAATCCATTGTAAATAAAAGGAAGAAGTAAGTATTTCTACCTTACCATAACAATATGATAACATTTCCACTTTTTCAAAATGAAAGTCGTTTGATGATTGATTTAATTGATTTTTAATCGTGTCAGCAACATGATGATGTCCTGAAGGAATTTGTAAAAAAGGCATAAATAAAATCCTATACATCACGCTCTCGCCTCCTTCAGTATTTAGTTTGTGAAACAAAAGAATTTTGATTCATAATACTTAATTTTTCCAGTAATAGTTGAGCAACGTTTAATTAAGAATAAAACTGTCACTTAAATCATTTAGAGGGGTAATAGAATGAATATTAACTTTAGGAAAACTGGACTTTTTTTTTGGAATGTCATTGATCCGATTTATTTCCATTTTACACGTCTTGATTATGTTGAAAGTAAATTGGGCGATCGGACAATCATGCGTGTCCGTTTAACAAAATACAAAGGAAGTAAAGTAACGTTATCAGATGGTACAGAAATTAATAAAAACGATATGCTTCTAAAAATTCATTTGCATAATATTCAAATACTAAGGCAAATACAAAACAATGATAGTGAAGTTCGAAGAGCATTAACGATTTATAAGAATGTACAGGAATCACTTCCAGAAATCGTCCATTATATTCAAATAAGAGGTTATACGAATGAGATTAAAGGGTTAATTGGTATTACAATGTTGCATAAAGGATGTAAAAAATTGGGGTTTGAAATTTATCCTATTCATAACCGGTACTATAAACTGTTTAAACAAATTGCTCTATTACCAATTTATTTATTATCGTGCAATAAAATAAAGAGAAAAATAACTTCTCCTATGTATTTATTCATGTCAAAGGATAAGCTTCTTAACAAATATAAAAGGGTTTAGTAGAAGACGAATCCTGCATAGATAGACAGTAAGACCCCCTACTAAAAATAGTCAATGAAAATTGTGGTCAAAACCTTCTATAAGTCCATAAATCAGTTTAAATAATATACGTTAGCAAAAATAACTATTGAATGAAGCCCTCCTCTATATCCATAAATTACAACTAAAAATCCTACCTGAATTTTATTATAATATTGGATAGGAGGGGAAAAATGATATATTTTATCATCACTATATTTACAGCACTAATAGGGTGCTTTCTATATAAAGGTTATAAGAATACACATTCAGTAGCAATCAATTATATTAAACTAGGAAAAGATATTCCATCAATTAATTCTGCTTCATTACGTGTACTCCATATTTCTGATATGCATATTGAACATATATCAATCACACCGGAACAATTATTTGCGGATTTGAAAGATCAGTCTATTGATCTTATTGCCTTGACAGGAGATTTTCTCGATCGAAAACGAAGCATCCCAAAGCTTGTTCCGTATTTAGAGGCTCTAAATAAGCTGAATCCTGTTTATGGGTCCTATGTTGTTTTCGGTAACCATGATTATGTTTTGCGTGATGTAAATTTTAATCAGTTAAAAGAATTATTAAATGAATATGGTTTTAAAACGATGCAAAATGAGCATAAAAGTATAGAGGTTGACGGGAAAAGTTTAAATATCATTGGGATTGATGATTTTAGTACAAGTCGTAGTAATGTAGATAAATCTTATAAGGAAATACGAAAAGGCTACAATTTAGTTCTAACCCACGATCCAAATATCGTTCTCAAAATGTCAGACCATCATTTTGATTACCTTTTATCTGGTCATTTCCACGGAGGGCAAATACATTGGCCTAAACCATATCATCTTGTGAAAATGGGAGAATTGGTTCAAAAAAGTATAATCAAAGGTTTGCATTACCAAGATGGTAGACCATTTTATATAAGTGAAGGGCTGGGTCAAACAGGCATAAACATCCGAGTGGGGAGCCGTCCAGAAATCACTTATCATGATTTGCAGCTATATGCTGAGGCAGAAAAGGATAACGTAGAATTAAAAGAAACAACAATAGCCGGATAATTAATTATCCGGCTTTAATAATGCATTTTAAATGGATAGTGACAACTTGAAGAGATGTTATATTACTCTTTTTTATTCATTTATCACGGAGAATGAAGGAAGCAGACTAAGTTCGCGACTTCCTGGGACTGGGGATGGGACTGCGATTACTCGTCCCATCGTAAAGAGTTGTGCGTCGAAAAACTCCCACTGAATGAAGTTTCGTTTTATTGCATATTTTGATTATTATTTCCATTAGCGAATTATTCGATGATCACTTTTCACAGGCTAGACTTTTCTGGAGCAGTTTATCAACTTTCGAAAAGCAAGATTTTGTAAAAACATTCAGCTATCATCTTGGAAAAGTAAAAAGTGAATCAGTCAGACAGCAAAATGCCAATATGTGGATCAACGTAGATAAAGAAATGGCTACGACAATTGCTGGAAATAATGGGTGTTATTAGTCGGAAGCTTGGAACTATTGCAGCAGCAGATGGTACAAAGATTGAAGTTGAAGAGACATTTCTTACAACAAACCCAGTCTTGTATGATTCCATCTATGTTGTAGGTGGAACCACTGCGAATCAAGAAAAAATTCAACAGGATATCTTGAATTTCGTATATGAAACCTATAAATACTATAAACCGATTAGCGTTGCAATAACTGGGCAGTTATACATTCATGCATCAAAAGATAATAACTTAGATGGTGTTGTTTTTGCTGCAAATAATCCTAATTTTGAAAAGGATTTTGTCTCTGCAATTACCAAGCAACGCTTTTGGACCAGAATATAGTATTGACTTCGAGCTATTACAATTTTTAAGTATAAGCGAAGGGCATGATATCTATAGGGATTCATGCCTTTCATTTTAATTACAGATTTAATTTGGATTTAAACTGCTGCATCGTCTTAGAACTAATTTGGGAATTCTAATAGTGGGTGTTCAAAACGGCGCAATTTTTTAACACATTTCACTTCTGAATATTAGTTAATTCAAGAATCCATTCTTTAAAGTCTACAGCGCGTCTATGTTTAGGTGTTTTATTGGTCCCTGTGATAATCAATGGTGTAAGAGAATCATCTTCATGTAAAGAACCGTGTCCGCCTCCACCTGGATGGGTAGGGGAATGTTCTCCAATGAATTCATGCCCAGGCTTTGCATCGACAATAAGATATCGACCTTGATGAGAATGAAGAGCACCGTACAGCCTTGCTAGTGCATCAGGATACTCACCATATTCAATTCTGTTTTGATTGTTAACAGAAAGGTCCAATGCAGAAAAATCTCCAGTTAATTCCCAATTCTGCTGGTATTGATCTGTATACTTTCCATTCGGTTGAAATGTTAATTTACTATCCGATTCTTCAGTTAAAACATGATTCCCTTTATTGTCTTTCCAGGCGATAAAACCAATTCTAGGATCTTCGATAAAATGTGAGATCATTTCTTGATATGTTATTTTTTCATCAAGCAAATAAATATAAGCCATACGTGAATTCACACCAAGAATAACCTGATCTTCCGTATGGATAGGTTCTCCTAGTTCAGAAACCTGATACTTTTCTGAAAGGGTTTTTAAATTAATGAAAGATTCATCTTCATCTTCTCCAATGACTGCTTGACCACTATCACCATATACAATGAAGCTGGTATTTTTTATGGCTTCCTCCCAAGTAGGGTATTCATTTAAGATAGACTGGATCTGCTGATCAACTTGCTCAATCCCGTCAAGATGCATGGGGCCATTTTCGTGTACCTGCTTATCAAGAGATGGAAAATAAGCAAGAGTAAAGGTAGGAAGCATATCATTTTGAATAAGGTTTTTCAGTTCATTAGCAGTGAAGCTATCATTAAATCCCATTCTTGGCCAGATGTTATTGAACTTATTATTTTCAGAGCTAAATTGTGATAAACTTCCCATTGATAAAAATGTCGGTCCTTTTACATGGACTGTATTAGGTAATAGGTTAAATGTTGATATTATATTTGGGATGTGCAGATTATGCTGTTGATTTCCACGATAGACTAGTCCGTTTATCGAAGCAGATTGGTCTTGTCTTTCATATAGGTCTTCAAAAATGGTACTTGTATTTTTACTTAAGTGCTCCTGATTTAAGTTATAAGCATTATCATGCAGAATCTGCTCCGCTCCAAGTTTGAAAATTTCCGTTGCACTGCTTCCATAGTTCACTAAACGATTCTCCTCTGCATTATACCAGGCAAGGGCCGGGATTCGATGCTGATTAGCGTAGGTCCCTGTTAAAAGGGTGCTGTCAATAGTAACGGACATGGTAGGATATGAACTTACAATTTGAGGAAAATACTGACCATGTTCAGCTAAAAATGTCAAAGCAGGGGTTCGCCCTTCTTCCATGGCTTTTTGCAAAGGTTCATCCATAAGGCTATCGATAAGTAAAACTACAACAGGTTTAGAAGAAGAAGAGATCGTTAAATCCTTGATATCATTTGTTGGTGTGGAAAAGCTGTACCAGATAATGACAGCTAAGATTAGAGCTAAACCGATAAGTATTATAATTAATTTTTTTATCATACAACTGCCATCCTTTTATGAGGTTCTTTATTGATAATAGGAGCTTAGATCTCTAATAGTATGTTTAAGAATTGTATTTTTATTTATCACGGAGAACCGCCCGTAAAACTCCCGCCTCAAAATAAAGAGTAAGAATGAATTTATTTAGGCGGGAGATAACGGGCGCTAACTCCCTGAATCACTAAGGCTAATTCAGTGGGAGAATGAAGGAAGCAGACTAAGTTCGCGACGTCCTGGGGTTGGGACTGCGATTACTCGCCCCATCGAAGAGCTTTTGCGATTACTCACCCCATCGAAAACCGTTGTCGCAACGTCTGCACTAGCACATCCTGGGACTGGGACTGCGATTACTCGTCCCATCGTAAAGAGTTGTGCGTCGAAAAACCCCCACTGAAGGAAGTTTCGTTTTATCGATTTATACTAGAAATAAGCAATAACATTATTTTAATAATTCTGTTACTAGATTTTTGTTATTTCTGTTAAAGAAATCTTCAGTGCTGAAATTCGGGAACCCCATTTGGTGGATCGTCATATGAATTTATTTCAAATTTTCCAATATAAAGTTTGGAATAAGTATGAATAAATGTTTAATTCTTTTGAGTTGAACAACAGTTCACTGCAGTATTTCCGTAATGAAATAGTTTATTTTAAATAAGGTTCTAAAATAGATTGAACTTGATTCATATTTTTACTGCATGTTTGATAAACTGCTTTTGAGTTTTGATTATCCGTAGCCAAAGCAAATATTTCCAAATCTGCTTGACATTTCTTAATTGTAGCTAGTAATAGTGCAGACTGTGAAGATTCAGCAACAGATAGATGGTCATCGTATAAATCTAAATATAATTGGCCTTGATCATCTACTTGTCCCAGAAACACATTCTCCAAAGCTACATCTTGTTTTTCTAGCTCAGTTCTCAGCCAATCAGGATTTAAAGAGGCGTTGGCCAATGGTTCTAGCATCATATTTCCGTCCATAATGACCGTTTGAGGTTCTTTATCTGGAGCTATCGTTAATCCTAAATCTTTTGCAGTTAAAGGTCGGTTTTCTTTTTTAGGAAGTACATTTAATGTACCAGTTGGCTCCAATACAGCAAATTCAACATCAGAAGCTAAAAAAATGTTTTTATCTCTTAATTTTTCCAACAATTCATCTGTAGAGTATCCTTCTTTCTTTAAGTTTTCTTCCATGATTTTACCATCTTGAATAAATATAGTGGCCTTACCTTCTGTAAAATCTCTTGTTCGTTTACTTTTCAGCGATAACTTTTCAATTCCAAACGGTATGATGAACCAGATAAACATAGCAAGTATTGCGTAAAAAAAGTTTGTTTCAGGATCCATTGTATGAACTGCAGCAATTCCTCCAAGTACGATACCTGCAATGGTTTCAAAAATATTCAGTTGAGCTAATTGTTTTGTCCCTAACCATTTGATCAAAGAAAAAAGAAATAAAATCAGAATAAGGGAACGAAGGATGACAATAATCCATTCTGGCATAGTAATCCTCCTAGGGTTTAAATTGTGGCTCTTTTTTCATTAATTCAATCACTTGATGATGCATATCATTTTTAACTTGAGCAAGAAGCTTATTCGCTTCTTCAATTGCAGTTTGTAAAGATGGATTTCTAGTTGTTTCATATAAAGACTCTAATGTACCTTCAATACTTTTTATAGAAGCATAGCAGCTTTTTACTTGTGTTCCTACAGTCATTGATGTTCAACTCCTATCCTTTTGGTTTAAATATCAAAGCTCCAATGACACCAAAGATAATCGCAACGGATATTCCAGCACTTGTCACTTCGAAAATTCCAGTTACTACACCAATAAGTCCATGTTTTTCAGCCTCTTGCATAGGACCATGAACAAGTGAGTTACCAAAACTGGTTATGGGCACCGTGGCGCCTGCACCAGCAAAATCAATTAAAGGTTCATATAGGCCAATACCATCTAATATTGCACCAATAATAACTAAAATGGTTAAGGTATGAGCAGGAGAAAGTTTAAACATATCAAACTTAAGTTGGCCGATTACACAGATTAAACCACCGATAACGAAAGCTCAGAAAAAATCATTCATTTTCACCTCTTGGTTCAAATGCTATTGAATAGGAAATACATGGAGTTGGGTGTCTTTGATTCAACGTCATTTTTCACAAGTATGTAAAGAGGCGCAATTGCCTCTTTTTCGTTATTGTTTATATTGTGGTTCTTCTTTTTCCAATTCTTGCATTCTAGGCTCAACACTCTGCAATATTGCTTGTGTTTGTTGTGCAGCTTGCTGATAAAGTTGTTTAGCCTGTTTATTGTCTGTTTGTAAAGAGAATTGTTCAAAACTAGCTTGTGCACTCTTTAATCCTGCAATTGTTTGCTTTACTTCTGTTCCAACAGTCATTTCCTTCACCCTTTCTTTGCTGATGCGCACTATTATTCTGCAGTAACATAGGCTTTTTATTCTTTTGATTAATTTCCATTTAGTTCCAGTTTTCTGCAATAATGATTATAATTTTGTAATATAATCCTACATAAGTGAAAAGGTTAATGTTTTTCCACTTTTTAGTTATTTAATAATCAGTTGTTATAGAGAAATCATAGATTATGGTTTTTCTTTTTGTAAATTCTAGAATGATTTAAAAAAAACGTATATTTGACCGTTATTTTAGTCACCATATTATTGAAAGAAAATTAACTAGGAGGATTCTTATGGAAAATAACCAAATGCAAAACGAACAAATGAATACAAATGCTGTCCCGCCACAAATGAACCACGGAGGACATGAAATGTTTGATGTTCACGAGGTGTTATCAGGAGCGATTAATACGATGAACACCTTTACAATGCTTAACGAACATGTTAGGGACCCGGAACTTCGCGACATTTTAGAACGTCAAAAAGCGTTCATGCAAGATGAATATAATATTACGTTAGAATGTTTTAAAACGGGTCAAGATCCCGCAAAGCCTACGCAAAGTTATAAAATGAAACAAAATAATAATTTCACTTATGGGTTAAAAGCGTCTCAACCTAAAAAACCAATGCAAGCATCAACAGAAATAAATGATGAAACGATTGCTAATAGCATGTTAAGTGCCGTTAAGTCAACTGTACCAGCCAAAGCTGGAGCAGCATTAGAAGTTACGAATCCCGTTGTACGCAGAGTCCTTGCTGATTCTGTTCCAAACTGTATTGAAATGGCTTATGAAATTTCTTTGTACCAAAACAAACATGGATATTATCAAGTACCACAGTTGACACCGCAAGATATGATGCAGATGCAGGAAGGATATGCACCTGCCGCCGTTTCATCACAAAAACCCCCTTTACATTAAAGACTCGCCCCTCCTGTTTGAAGGGGACGTATTGTTTAGCCGATCAATTGTCAGCTAAAACAATAACATGTTATTACATTTAGAAAGGGAGTTCGACCATATGATAAATGAAGATAAAAAAGTAAATGCAAACAGCAAAAATGAACAATTAGAATATTTTCGGAGTGCAGATAGCGAGGATAAAGAGCTGACCACGAATCAAGGTGTTAAACTATCGGAGGATGAGGTATCTTTAACAGCCGGAGAAAGAGGTCCCACCTTAATGGAAGATTTCCATTTCCGTGAAAAAATGACCCACTTCGATCATGAGCGAATCCCGGAACGTGTTGTGCACGCACGCGGCTTTTCTGCTCATGGAGAATTCGAGTTATATGAATCCATGAAACCTTATACAAAAGCAAAATTCCTACAAAATCCGAATGTGAAAACACCAGTCTTTACCCGTTTTTCTACAGTTGTCGGTTCACGAGGTTCCAAGGATACACCTAGAGATGTTAGAGGGTTTGCAACGAAATTCTATACAGAAGAAGGGAACTTTGACTTAGTTGCCAATAATTTTCCTATCTTTTTTATTCAAGACGGTATGAAATTTCCTGATGTTGTCCATGCCATTAAACCTGAGCCGCATAATGAAATGCCACAAGCAAGCGGTGCTCATGATACATTTTGGGATTGGGTTTCACAAAATCAGGAGAGTGCACACATGGTTATGTGGCTTATGAGTGATCGGGCAATTCCTCGAAGCTTTCGAATGATGGAAGGCTTTGGTGTTCATGCGTTTCGATTTGTGAACGATGAAGGAAAAGCTCATTTTGTTAAGTTTCATGGGAAACGGGTATTAGGGACTTATTCTCTTGTTGGGGATGAAGCAAAAAAACTAGGCGGAAAAGATCCTGTTTTTAACCGCCGTGATCTGTGGGAATCAATTAATATGGGGAATTATGCGGAATACGAGCTAGGTGTCCAAATTTTAGAAGAAAAAGATGAGTTTAAATTTGATTTTGATATTCTTGATTCCACGAAACTTTGGCCGGAAGAGGACGTTCCTGTACGTATTATTGGAAAAATGACCTTAAATCGAAATGTGGATAATGTTTTTGCAGAGAACGAACAAGTTGCCTTTCATGTAGGGAATGTAGTACCTGGGATTGACTTTACAAATGACCCATTGCTGCAAACACGCTTATTTTCCTATACGGATACCCAGCTGCTCCGTCTTGGCGGTCCAAACTTTCATGAGATACCGATTAACCGTCCTGTTTGTCCGTTCCATAATAATCAACGGGATGGGTTTCATCGACAAACGATTAATAAGGGGCAGGTCTCTTATCGAAATAATGCTTTAGCAGGCAACTCACCCCATACAGTAGATGAAAAGAATGGCGGGTTTGCCCACTATCAGGAAAAGATTGAGGGAAGAAAAATTCAATCTCGAAGTAAAAGTTTCGAAGATCATTTCAGTCAAGCAAAGTTATTTTGGAATAGCATGAGTAATGCGGAAAAACAGCATATTATTGATGGTTTTAGTTTTGAAGTTGGGAAAGTACAGTATAAGCCAGTGCAACAAAAGATTGTTGATATGTTCGGTAAAGTAGATCACGGATTGGCTGCTGCGATTGCACAAAAACTTGATGTAAGCGTACCACCTGCAAATATTCAAAGCAAGGTAACAAAAGCGTCCCCTGCATTAAGTCAGGAGAACACACCAAAGTTGGCAGAAACGCGTAAAACAGCTGTCATTATTTCAGATGGATTTAATGGGGCGGAGGTAAAAAAAGTTATTGAGAATCTGCAAACAGCCAAAGTCCAGGTTGCGATATTAAGTGACAGACTCGGTTCGATCACAGCAGATGACAACAGTACACTTAAAGCGAAGCATACGTTTCTTACCGATTCGTCGGTTGCTTTTGATGCCGTGTATATTGCTGGAGGAACGAAAGCAGATAAAATGTTTGAGAAAAAGGCTAAAATGTTTATGCAGGAAGCATTTGATCATTTTAAACCGATTGCTGTCTCGAACGAAGGGGAACAATGGTTTAAAGAAAAGCAATTACCAAGCAAAACGGGTGTT
Organism: Oceanobacillus jeddahensis; assembly: GCF_000750635.1. Classification (GTDB taxonomy): domain Bacteria; phylum Bacillota; class Bacilli; order Bacillales; family Amphibacillaceae; genus Oceanobacillus; species Oceanobacillus jeddahense. The sequence goes on along the minus strand of NZ_CCDM010000004.1, from coordinate 103,361 downwards.
GTTATAAATAAGCAGCAGCCAGATGATTTTTCCAAGCAATTCATTGATGCAATTGCAGCGCATCGCTTCTGGGACAGAAGTATATCATAAGGAAAAAAAGGGTTCTCTGCATGTTAGAGAGGCCTTTTTTCTTTAATAAATATAATATAATGTAAATGGAAAAAGAGGGGATGATCCAGGGGCCAAGATTCCTTAGCAATAATTAATCAATTAAAAGGAATTCCGCTGCTCGCGTTATTAACTTTTTTAGTGTGTATGAAATTGCAACTATAAAAGCAATGGATGGAATAATATTGAATATACCTGTTTTGCTAATTTGAACTATAAGGAATAAATATCCTCCAAGAATGATCTGACAGTAGCAAGTTCAAGTCTGGTACTTGTAGAATCTTTTTCTTTAGCTGCCGCAATAAGATTGTTAATACTTTCATGTAACCCCTCATATTCATCCTCATCACCTATCAATTGGATTTTCCATTTGTGATTGTTGAAAATATTTTTTAATTCTTCTGCTTGAGTCATGATTTCGTCCCATTTTGGCTCCTCTAAAGACTGTTCAAGCTGGTCAATATGATCAAAGAAATAATCTCCTCCAACTTGATTTTCGCATCCAGAAAGTATGATAAATAAAAGCGTAAAAATGATTATTTGCTTCTTCATTTCTAATTCTCCTTGTTTTATGAATGGGTATATATAGTTTGTCCGATAATACTAATATATTACGTATTTTAGAAAGGTGAGGAATAGGAAAATGCCAGAGATTGTATTGGTACTAATCCGTTCAATAGCAGCCTTCTTTTTATTATTTTTAATGGCGCGGATGATGGGAAAAAAGCAAATTTCACAGCTCACTTTTTTTGATTATTGTGTAGGAATTACTATCGGTTCCATAGCTGCTACGTTGTCAGTGGATCAAAACGTAAAAATAATTAATGGACTAGTCTCATTGATTATTTGGGGGTTCTTCCCGATTACCCTTGCATACCTTGGGATGAAATCAATCATTTTTTCAAAGATAACTGATGGAAAAGCAACGATATTAATTCGTAATGGAGAAGTATTAGATAAGAATATGAAGAAAAGTTTAATAACCATTAATGAATTATTGATGCTGTTAAGGGAAAAAGGAACATTTAAAGTTTCTGATGTAGAAATGGCTGTTTTAGAAACAAATGGCGAGCTGAGTGTTATGTTGAAGACCAATCAACAGCCAGTTACTCCACAAACATTAGGGGTTCCATTGGAACAGGAGCATGGCCCTGCCATCTTAATTATGGACGGTAAAATAATGAAAAAGAGTTTGGAGAATCTTGGTTACTCGAAGGAATGGTTAATAGGAGAAGTTCAAAAGCAGGGAGCTGAAGAGGTAAGGGATGTTTTTTTGGCTCAAATTGATTCTCGCGGTAGCTTGTATGTTGATTTATTTGAGGATCAATATGCAAAAACGGAGGTAGAAGAAAGACCACTGCTAGCAGCTTCACTAAAAAAGATACAGGCTGATTTAGAGGGGTTTTCATTCCAGACAGATGACCCTGAGGCTAAGAAATTATATGCTGAGCAAGCAGCAGAGGTTCAAAAAGTGCTGGATACGGTATTGCCTTATTTGAAGTGAAGGAAGCGGAGTTTTATTGAGATGTTGTAGGCAGATTGATTTCTAATCTAGGTGTGTCTGCTTTTGCTGCTTAAAACTAAAAAGTTACTTCTGTTAAAAATAGATGAGGAACAAATAAAGGAAGCAACAGAACTAACAGCACAAGAAATAGAACAGATTAAGAAAGATCTATAGACAGGATATAGCGAAAAAGACATGGCAGTTACTCACGAATTTTTAGGAGTAACTGCCATGTCTTTTATTAAAGCCGATTCATTCTATCTGTCTATTGCAAATATCTGTAATCTTTCAGTTAAGACCATTTGCACTCAACATTCATTTCTAAAATATTTCCGTCAAAGAATATGCGGATAAAAAGGTTCATATACAGGGTCGGTATAATATGGCGGTCTGATTTTGATCGACGGTGTACTCCAGCTATAGTTCAGGTAATGCATTTTCAGCTCTTCTGCTTTATTTTCTAATAAGCGTTTGACCTTAGGGTGAAATTCAAATTCCAACTTATTGCCTCCTTCTGTAAAACTCTAAGTTGTTTACGGGACGTGTTTAACATATGCATGCGAAACGAAAGAACCTAAATGCCATATTGCTTCACATATGCGTCCGCCTAATCATAGCCTATGAAAAGGAGGGTGAGATCGTTATGAAAAATCAAAATAATGACCGGGATTTATTGTCAGAGGAAGCGCTGAAACAAATCCGGGCATACCAGCAATGGTTTGAAGAAAATAAAATAGAAGATCCATATCCGTATTACCCGATATACGGTAAAATTACCCAATACGAAGAGGTGCCTCTTACACAACCGGAACAACGACAGCTGATTCAGCCGGGCGTCGAAAGGTTAATGGTGCCAAAACCAATTATTGAGAATCCAAACTATAAAGGAAGCGGGAAATTAGAGGGGAAAGTGGCGCTGATAACAGGAGGTGACAGTGGAATGGGAGCTGCGGCGGCGATTGCTTTTGCGAAAGAAGGGGCTAATGTTGCAATTGCTTATTTAAATGAGCATGAGGATGCTGAACGGACAAAAAGAAGGATAGAGGAGCTTGGCCAGGAATGCTTATTATTGCCGGGAGATTTACGTGAAAAAAAGCAATGCGAACATATTGTTATGGAAACAATCAATCACTTTAATAAATTGGATGTTTTATGTAATCATGTCGGAATTCAATTTCAGCAAAATGACGTGACTGAAATCACGGATGAACAATTTGATCAAACCTTCAAATTAAATATTTATTCGCATTTTTACACTACGAGAGCAGCACTGCCTCATTTAAAAGCGGGAAGCTCCATTATTGGAACGTCGTCAGTGGTTACTTATGCGGGAGAACCTTTATTAATGGATTATGCAGCTACCAAAGGGGCTATTGTCGGATGGACACGTTCTTTAGCGAAAAATATTGCTAAACGGCAGATCCGGGTGAATGCGATTGCTCCCGGTCGAATTTGGACACCGCTTATTCCAGCAAGTTTTTCTGCAGATGAAAATGCCTTAACTGGAGGGAATTTATTTGATCGCATGGCTCAACCTTTTGAAGTAGCACCGACTTTTGTTTATCTGGCATCGGATGATTCCAGACATGTTACTGGTCAAGTACTCCATGTAGATGGGGGAGAATCAACCAATTCTTAAAAGTCGATTTATATAGAAGAGGCTGCATTATAAAATAGCTTGAATATATTCTAAAAACTATCACCTCAAAATTAACGGAAAAATGAAATCTATTTAGATAGGAGCTCAGATAAGCTGACTTTTTGATTCATGAAGCCTCATTTAAGATATGATGGCTTCATGAATAGCCATTATTGGTTCCCTTTTCCACCCCAATCATCCCGCTGTGGATTTTCAAAGGGCTTGTCTTGCTCCTGTTCATCTTGTGTAGTACCGCACCCAAACAACATTCCCATAGAAATGATGCAAGTCATCATACATAAAGTCAGCTTTTTGAATTTCATTGCTATCACCTCATTTCAGTAATCGATCCTCCATTTTAATGATTTCCTTTTTCTCGAATCTTATGCTTAGAAGACAGACTTATAAAAATACCTTGAAAAATAGTGACTTCTATCAAAAATGTATGAAGTCACTATTTTTCTTTATTTTATCACGGAGAAGCGCCCGTAAAACTTTTGCCTCCAAATAAAGAATAAGAATAAATTTATTTAGGCGGGAGATCAGGTGAGCTCCCCTCCTGAATCACTCAGTCTAATTCAGTGGGAGAAAAGCAGCAGACTAAGTTCGCGACTTCCTGAGGTTAGGACTGTGATTATTCACCCCCACCGAAAGCCATTACGATTACTCGTCCCATCGTAAAGAGTTGTGTATCGAAAACTCCCACTGAATGAAGTTTCGTTTTATGAGTTTCGTCCAGCCCTTTATGTTTAGAAAACGATATTTTAATGAATGTGTACAATCTAACCAATAAAAACAGGCATAACTTATTTTATATCTATATGAAAGGAGTGTTATTTATAATAGCAAAATGACGTTATTCCGTTAAATTCTATTTCCCTATATGCAACTTTTACGATAAGTGGGGGAGAAACGTTAAAGATTTTGCCCTGAAATATAGCAATTACGACTCCAAATACTAGGACAAACACTATGGTATAGCTGTCACACAAGATGGAGTAAAGTCTACCATAGCAAGTAAGTATTCGTGGAATAGGACACTAATAAATCTGCGGAATACGTCGGAATCTCATGCGTGGACACGCAAATAGCAGATTCCTTACTAAGCAGTATCATGATGGTGTGACAGCCAGTCTGGGTATGAGCTTGTAAAGGAATCAATGACAAGGGATGTTAGCTGTCAGTAAAGGGCAGTTAATTTCTCGTTTGTGGGTTTTCTTTTGATTAAAAAGGCGACTCCAAAACATTATGGAAAGGAATGAACAAGCTTGGCTAATTTAACAGAACGTCAAAGAAAGTTAGTAAATTTGTTAAACCTCTTGTCTCAAAACGCAGTGACCACCAATAGTGCTAATGATACCAGTAATGATAGCACGTTAAGTAATCACTTTTCTCTGAATCTGCCAGGATTCAGTCTAGATTCTAATAATAATTTAAATTTAGGTTTTGGTAACTGGGGAGGAGGAACACCGGCACCTCCAAGCACTCCAACAAACATCAGAGAAGTCTTACTGAGTTTAGTAAACGAACAAGTGCAGGTCACGACTCCTTTTGACACAATATCTGGAACACTGCTTGCCGTCCAAGATGACTATGTTGTGATTATTGAATCTTCTGGTGCTCAAGCACTGGTCCGAATTGAAAAAATTGAATTTGTCAGTAATTCGTAAAGGAGGGGTTTACATGTTTGAAGCAACGTTTGCTGCTGAACTAGGTAATCGAATTGGAACAAGAGTTGAAGTTGCTACGGATAATAATTTAATTGAAGGTATTCTTTCCACGGTTACCGCTGAGTTAGCTCTGGTTATTGATGTTACAAGTGGTTATGGAGATAATGTCAAATTATATATTTCAGTAGATGCGATCAACTTCGTCCGTTTTCCTGTAGCAGTGTAGAAAAGATAATATTACCGAGAAATGTTTCGGGGATAAACTGCCCATTTTGAGAGGATAGTGGGATAAAAGATACCCTGGCTTGATAGCCGGGGTATTCTATTCATTTCAATCATTTAATGATATCTGTGAAGTTTATTTCCGCATCATTTATAACACGAATTTAAGTCAAGTGTAGTTTCTTCCTATATCACTGTTCAATATATTACGTTAATAAAACTGGAATTCGGAGGTGATTTTTATGGTTAATCAACCACATGGTGGAAAATTAATCTGTCGTGAATTAACAGGGAAACTAAGAGATGAGGCGACAAGGAATGCTGAAAAGCTTCCATCCTTATCTGTGAACTCCTGGGTGCTCTCTGATCTGGAATTGATTGGAGTAGGGGGATTCAGTCCGCTGATAGGTTTTATGGGTCAGGCTGATTATGAAAATGTTGTTGAATATACACGTCTTGCGGATGGCACCATCTGGAGTATTCCGATTACTCTACCGGCTTCAGAAGAACAAGCTCAAAAATTCAACGTTGGTGATCAAATTGCCCTTAAAGGAAAAGATGGCATCCTTTATGGAATAATCACCCTGGAGGAAAAGTACGCTTACGATAAAAAGAAAGAAGCCTTCCATATTTATGGAACGACTGATGCGGCACATCCAGGTGTGAAGAAAGTTTATGAAAAAGGGAATATTTATCTGGGCGGACCGATTACGCTGCTTCAGCGGCCAGATCACAGTCAGTTTGCAGCATATTATATGGATCCAGCTGAAACAAGGCAAATGTTTACGGACCTAGGCTGGCAAACAATTGTTGGTTTTCAGACACGGAATCCCGTTCACCGTGCCCATGAATATATTCAAAAAACGGCTCTTGAGGCGGTGGATGGATTGCTGCTGAACCCGCTTGTCGGCGAAACCAAGTCAGATGATATTCCAGCCGACGTTCGGATGAAAAGCTACGAAGTGATTTTGAAAAACTACTATGTAGAAGACAGGGTACGCCTTGTCATCTACCCAGCAGCCATGCGTTATGCGGGCCCGAAAGAAGCTATTCTACATGCCATTGTACGAAAAAACTATGGTTGCACACACTTCATCGTTGGGCGGGACCACGCTGGTGTCGGTGATTACTATGGCACATTCGATGCACAAATGTTGATTGGTCAATATGAAGAAGAATTGGGTATGCAGATTTTCAAATTTGAACATGCGTTTTACTGTATAGTCTGTGAAAATATGGCATCCGGAAAAACATGCCCGCATGGAAAGGAAAATCATGTCCATTTAAGCGGTACAAAGGTGCGTGAAATGTTGCGCGATGGTAAACGTCCGCCAAAAGAATTTTCACGTCCGGAAGTTGCTGATGTACTGATTAAAGGAATGCAGGAAAAATAATAACGGTGGTTCAAAAGACAGCTCTTTTTTCTTTTGAATACGTATTAAAAGAGGAGCTGATACCTTATGACATTGGAAATGATGTTTGTTCTGATTTTACTTCTGGCCATGTTTGTCGCTTTGGTTTTCGAAGTGGCCAGACCAGACATGGTTATTTTTTCCGTGTTGGTTATATTGATGCTATCCGGCATCTTGACAGCTGAGGAGGCATTAAGTGGCTTTTCCAATGAAGGAATGCTAACGGTTGCGTTATTGTTCATTGTTGCAGGTGTCATTCAGAAAAGCGGTTTGATTCATCAGATGATGGAAAAATGGCTGCAAAACAGCCGTAGTCGGAGAGGTTCAATGATCCGTTTTTTTGTACCGACATCTGCGTTTTCGGCTTTTTTGAATAATACGCCGATTGTGGTGACACTTACCCCGATTATTAAAAAGTGGTGTGAAGACCGCGGAATCGCTCCATCGAAGTTTTTGATCCCATTGTCTTACGCTACTATCCTGGGCGGGATGATAACGTTAATGGGAACATCTACGAACCTGGTCATTCATGGCTTGCTGCTGGATCTTGGGCTGGAGGGATTTTCCTTATTCACTTTAGCTGTAGTTGGTATTCCTGTCACTTTGGTAGGGCTCCTTTATTTATTTATAATCGGATATAAATTGCTGCCGGATAATAAAGGCTTCAGTCAGAGACGTAAAGAAGAACCTAAGGAATATATTGCCGAAATGAAAGTAACAGAAGCTTTCGGGCAGCTTGGCAAGCGTGTGGAGCAAGCCGGTCTGCGTGATTTAAAAGGGCTTTATCTGATTGAGATTATCCGTGGGAATGAACGGATTTCGCCGGTCAGGCCAACAACGGTTATTCAAATTGGGGATCGTCTGATTTTTACCGGTTTGATTTCAACCATTGCTGATTTACAGAAAATAAAGGGATTGGAGCTGGAAACAGGGACGAATATTGACCTCGATGAACTGAAAGATGGAACAACTCATTTAGTGGATGCAGTTGTTTCAGACCAGTCATCTCTTTTATCCAAGTCCATTAAACAATCGAAGTTTCGTTCACAATATGATGCTGGTGTCATTGCAGTACACCGGAATAATGAACGGATCAAGAGCAAGATCGGGGACATTGTTTTGAAGCCCGGAGACTCATTATTGCTTTTGACTGGGACCGATTTTGTTGAAAAATACCAGCGGTCGAATGATTTTTTTGTTGTATCTTCATTGGATACGTCAACAGTTCTGAAACAGAGTACAAAAAAAGGCTGGTTCTCCATTATCATGCTACTCGGGATGATCGGGACAGTAACACTTGGATGGCTCAGTATGTTTAAAGCGGTGGCATTAGCCGTGGTGGTGTTTTTGGCTGCGAAAATTATTACGCCTCGAGAAGCTAAAAAATATGTTCATTTCAATGTTCTACTGTTGATTGCCAGCTCATTCGGGATTGGCGTAGCGATGAGAAAAACGGGGCTGGCGGAATGGATCGCAGACGTTTTGTTGGATATTGGCAAGCCATTGGGTTTGCTGATTATTTTGTTTATGATCTATTTCTTGACGAATTTATTTACAGAAATTGTAAGCAATAGCACAGCGGCTGTTATGATGCTTCCAATCGGAATTGAAATGGCTCATACGCTTCATGTTGCCCCAATGGGGATAGCTGTCCTTATTGCGGTAGCCGCTTCAGCAAGTTTCGTTACACCAATCGGTTATCAGACGAATTTGATTGTATACGGTCCAGGCGGATATACGTTCACAGATTACGTAAAAGTAGGACTTCCACTTAGTCTATTAGTAATGGTGACGTCCGTTTTGATTATTTATCATCTATGGTTTTAGAAGGGGGGAATCGTTATGACTGATTCTCAAAATATTGAATGGCATTATTCAAAAGTAACAAAAGAACAGCGCAGAGATTTGAATAATCATAAAAGTGCTATCGTATGGTTCACCGGGCTGTCTGGCTCTGGAAAATCGACTATTTCAGTTGAATTGGAAAAAGAACTGCATCACTTAGGTGTTCGAACTTATCGTTTGGATGGAGATAACATCCGCCATGGATTAAATAAAGATCTTGGTTTTGGTCCGGACGGTCGTAAAGAAAACATCCGCCGCATCGGGGAAGTATCCAAGCTGATGGTGGAAGCCGGATTGATTGTATTGACAGCTTTTATTTCACCGTATCGCGAAGATCGTAATGAGGTACGTAAAATGATGGGGCACGGTGAATTTATTGAGGTTTTTGTAAATGCAAGTATTAAAACATGTGAAGCACGTGATCCAAAAGGGCTTTATCAAAAAGTGCGTGCTGGTAAAATGAAAGGTTTTACCGGAGTTGATGCACCATACGAAGCACCGGTAAATCCAGAAATCATAGTGAATACGGATGTAGAAAGCATAGAGGAATCGGTACAGAAGCTTATGTCTTATTTGAAAAAGAAAGGATATCTCATAAATGATTAATGTGAGTTTAAAGACCCTGCTGGATATATCATTGGAAGCCGGCCGGGAGATTCTGAATGTTTATGAACGGGATTATTTTGTGGAGACAAAAGGAGACGGCTCACCCCTTACAGCAGCTGATCAGCGTTCGCATCAGGCAATTATTGCAGGACTTCAGAATGTATATGGAGAGATTCCTATTTTGAGTGAAGAAGGAAGGAAGATTCCATATGCAAAACGCAAGGACTGGTCTGTGTTTTTCCTTGTAGATCCGCTCGATGGTACAAAAGAGTTCATTAAGAAAAATGGCGAGTTTACAGTAAATATTGCGTTGATTGAAGGAGGCTACCCTGTGATGGGGGTTATCTATGTCCCGGTGTTGGATACGTTTTATTTCGGAAAGACCGATCTGGGCGCTTTTAAATTAGAAGGAGCATCACGTATGAATCCGGCTGATGATAAGGCGTTGATAGAACAGAGTATGCAGCTGCCGAGTACTGCACCGAGCGACATTGTCAAAGTTATCGCAAGCCGATCTCATATGTCAGAAGAAACGGAAGCATTTATTGAAGAACTACGTAACGATCATACAGTCAACGTCTTAGCGGGAAGTTCTCTGAAGTTTTGCCTTGTAGCAGAGGGAAAAGCAGATTATTATCCACGCTATGCTCCAACAATGGAATGGGATACCGCAGCAGGTCAGGCGATTGTGGAAGCTGCCGGCGGAACCATGTCGCGGTATGAGGATAATGAGCGTTTTTATTATAATCGGGAGAATTTGAAAAATGGCTGGTTTTTCGTAAAGCGCTAAGGTAATCATTCATTTTTTGACAGGAGAAGCACTTTATTCCGTTTTGGAATTTACCTTGACTAGTCTATCGTTTCATCGATTTGCTTTTTATATGGAATCAGCGTTTCCACCATTTTCTACGTCAAATTATAATGCTGTTTCCATTATAGAATCTATCAAAAAGAAGTTTATCCTTTATAATTTGCTAGTCTTGTTAATCTTCGCAATGAATATCAATCATCTTATCTTACTTTCTAAGATAGTATCTCATATGCAAAATAGTTAGTTTTTCTAACTGTATAGACAACGCATTTGTACTCGCAGCAACTGCCTCTTTTCTTTTTATTTAAACGACTATCATGTACAGTCTACTAGTTTTTTCATAAATTGAGGTATAACCTATTTGAATGCAATGATGTCAGTTACCAAAAAGGAGTAAACGAAAGGATCTTGGTACTGTTTGCGAAACATCGCATCCAAATCATCAGCTTATCTATTATCTTGCTGATATAAATAATAGGCATTATTCCTGGAGGAGTGTTTAAATGTGTTTCAAAATACAACTATATTGATTACCGGAGGAACGGGTTCCTGGGGATATGAACTCGTTAAAAAACTGCTCTCATTTCAACCCAAAGAAATAAGGATTTTTTCACGTAACGAATTTTCCCAGGTGAAAATGAAAAGAGAATTCTCGGATCATCCTAGTTTAAAATTTATAATTGGGGATGTAAGAGACTTTGAAGCAGTTAATGAAGCAGCAAAAAATGTGGACTATCTATTCCATCTTTCTGCACTGAAACATGTAACTATATGTGAAGAACAGCCCTTAGAAGCAATAAAAACCAACGTGAATGGAACAGAGAATATTATCAAAGCGAGTTTAAATCAAAAAATAAAGAAAGTCATTAATGTTTCGACCGATAAAGCAGTGGAACCAATCAATTTATATGGGCATACAAAAGCAATTGGTGAAAAGCTGATCATTCAGGCCGATCAAATAAGTAATCACACACGCTTTGTCTGTATTCGTGGCGGTAATGTTATCGGGACAAATGGCAGTGCAATCCCATTTTTCAAAGAACAAATCGTCAAGCATCATACCGTTCCGCTTACATCCAAAGAAATGACACGCTTTTTCTTAACTGTTTCCCAAGCCATTGATTTACTAATATACGCTTCCAAAAAAGCGGTTGGCGGAGAAATATTTGTTATGAAAATGAAAGCTTGCCGGATTGTCGACTTAATCGATGTAATGGAAAAACATTTTGCTGAAAAAGCAATCAGCATCAAGGAGATTGGTATCCGGCCAGGAGAGAAAATTCATGAGGTATTAGTATCCACTGCCGAATCCCGGAACGCTTATAAGTATGATAAAAATTACTATGTTATTTTACCTGATAATGCTTCAGAAGAGGTAAAGAACAGATATAAGCATTTACCAAAGGCCACCTTCACACGATATCAATCCGATGATGAATTAATGTCATTCAGTGAAATTGAACAAATTCTTATGAAAGCGGATGTTATTAATTCAAAAACTGTTTAACGAAACATTCTGTGAAAAAGCACAAAAAAGGATTGAAAATATCAAAAAAACACTGATTTTGGGAATAGGTCTGGGACAACCCCCAGAAAACAGGAAAATAGTGAGCCTCCTTTTGCGGAGGACTCACTATTTTTGATGGAGTTTTTAGACAAGTTTTACTTGCTGAATGAACTGTTCTGCCCGGTGAGCGGTTGAATGATGGTGATGCACAAACTGATAACCCGCTTCAGTAATTTTTTCCCGCTCTTTTGTATTTTTAAGATAGTATTCCGCTTTTTCGGGAAAGTTTTCCGCGTTTATATCCACAAAATGAACTCCTGGCATCAAGCCAATTTCTTTCAGTTCCGGTAAGGCCGGAGCCAAAAGTAATGTGCGGCATGCCGGCACTTCAAAATACTTAAAAGTCACCACCTGGCGTACAGAGCCGCATGCAAAAAACAATTTCGCCTGCTGGATGGTTCTGGCATAATTTTCTCCAATTAATGATATCTCTGCCTGTTTGCTTGTAAAATCTTGCCATCCCGGATGCGGACGATTGAAAAAATGAGGGTCATCTTGATAATGCTGTAATATCTTTTTCCGTAACGGATAAATTTCTGGAAAAGAAACTTCTCCCAGCATCATCAAATCGATTGTTTTTTCCTTTCCATAATCTTTAAAGATGGCAGTATTGGCAAATTGGGGGAGAAAAAAGACGTGATGCTGTTTTTGCTCGGGGTAATGATAGTAAAAATTATGGCGGCAGATAACAAAGAAAGTGCGGATATTGCTGCGAGTGATATACCTTCTTCTTTGTTCTACAAAACGGTGTGCGTCATTTACCATCAGACCTGCAGGAATGTTGATATCAGATAAACCAGTAACAACAGGAGCAAATGTTTTACCTACGTCATTGATAATGAAAATGAAATCTGGCTTTTCAGGAATCTTACGCAATATTTTTTGGATCGGACCGGATTTTCGATAGACCATTAAATGGGTCCGTTTTGCTAATTCCAATTCGAAATCATGGTAATTATTATTCGTAAAACAAGAGGTGTCGGCCGTAATCAGTAATATTTTCAGCAAGGAATGATCACACCTTTCTGGAGATAAAAACGCCTTCAGCTTAGGAAGGCGTTTGGATATAGGCCTTTATTTGTACCTCAGTTTGGATAACGTTTTACTAAAGGATTGATGAATTTGCTGCTGCTGATCTTGGCTTAAAACAGATTTCCATTTATTTGCCTTGCCTTCTCTTACAAATGGAAGCGCATGATTTACAAACTTTGAAGAACCATTTAAATGTTCTTTTTGTTTCTGTTCCAATGCTTTCATATTATCAAAGGAGGCCCAATGCACAGCTTCGTTGATTTCTTGTTCAGTTCTGTCCACGTTTAAGAAGGTGGTGATTCGTTTCGCTTCTTTCGCGGGGGCCTCAAGAAGATCTTCATATTTCACCAGTAGAAAACCATTTTTCACTTTTTCTTGATTAGCTAACCAGCTTTCAATTTGTGTGTCCCATTTTCCCGGAGTGATATCCCCATTCATAAAGGCGTCAAAAAAAGTATCAAAATCGCGTTTGTCGCCATGATATTTCTGGAAATGATGGTAATAGGAAATGACCACATCTCTCGGATCCCTTACCAGGTAAATGACTTTCGGGTAAGAAGCATCGTAGCTTTCATGACTCCATACAAGATGCGGGGAAGGCAAGTTTGCAATGGGGGCGCTTGACGCATTTTGGACCGTGATGCCTTTGGTAGCCCAGTCCATTTTCTTCCGATATAATAATGTGGCGATAAGAAATAATAAGAAATTATTCCCTGATTTTGGGTAAGCTACAAGACAGATATCGTCTTCCTGACATTCATATTTTTCATTTGTTGACACGAGCTTATCATCCTTTCTTTTCATCCGTTGTATTCGGCTGTACATGTAAGGAGATCGTATCCGGGTTCTCCGGATCAAATAATTCATTGGCCCAAAACAAAACAATCATTTCGTCATCGGATACGTTTTCAATGGAATGTGTATACCCTGGAGGGATGTCTACGATTTCCATGTTTTGATCTGTAACATGACAGGTGATTAATTTATCAGAATCAATCTTCCTTAATGTAATGATTGCCTCTCCTTTGATAAGACAGAATTTTTCTACCTTTGTATGGTGATAATGGTTCCCTCTTATGACACCCTTGCGAGATGTGGATATAAAAACTTGCCCGGCCTGGTGTGATTTGATTAATTCGGTTAAACTTCCTCTCGCGTCTCGATGGACAGGTAATGCATAAGATAAGTTATCCGTTTCTAAATAAGAGAGATAGGTCGTATAAAGGTATTTCGTCCATTTATCAGACAAGTCCGGTATGATCAGTGATTCCCGTATGTTCTTTAGTTCGTAGAGTTTATGGGCTAGCTCACCAACCGTTGTATGAAAGGATGGATGAATAGAATAATAGAGCGTTTTTTCCGGCTTTTTTTGATCCAGACAATCTATAAAACGGTCTATAACATCGTCAATATATACGAGTTCAAGCTCTTTGTCCGCGTCATGGATTTCAATGTCTTTATCGTGGGAAATTTCATGGCAAAAGGTAGCAACCACTGAATTATAATGCGGCTTGCACCACTTGCCGAAGACGCCTGGTAAACGGTAAAGGCACACATCTGCACCGGTCTCCATATGATAAGTTTTAAGCACGTCTTCCGCAGCTTTTTTACTCAAACCATAAGGAGTATCACCTGCTGCTTGAATGGATGACGAAAAAATAATTTTCGGTGTTTTTTGATGTTCTTTTAAATAGGTAACAATAGATTCCGTCAACCCTCTATTAACTCTTGCAAACTCTTCGCTATTTTGCGGTCTGTTCACTCCTGCCAAATGACAGATAACATCCGTATCGTTTAAATACTCGTGCAGTAATGACAAGTCGTCTCCGTGATGAAATTGTTTGACGAAGACTCCTTTTTCCCTATGCAGTCTAGCAATCAGATTCTTACCGATAAATCCGCCTGCACCGGTTACGGTTACGTTTAGCATGTTTTATCCTCCTGTTTCTATTACCCATGCGATGATCCAGTCAGTTGCAATAGTTGGACGATTGCTCAACACTTCTGAATACTTTTCTACATATTATGGAGTATGTGGCGAAATGTGAAAAAATAGGGCATAGGCAAGGTTGTTAATTGAAAAAGGGGATGTATATATGGCCGATTTATCTATTCATACAAAAGATTGGATTGAAAAAAGAACGCCTAAAGCAGATATACATGAAGTTTATCAAGAATTCTATACAGACGAGACGGTAACATATACACTGCCAAAAGGGGATATGCCGGAATGGGTGGATTGGGTCAAACCGCCATTATTTGGGGAGATTCATACATTTGATAAAGCCTATGTTTCAAAAATAGAAAAAGGAAGTGTATGGATGTGCGATAAAGGGGAAGGCATGGCTTATGCGCTGGCACCTGATCACACATACTTTCGCGATATGGTTTTCCATTTATATTGGAGTTATTTCGAGAAAATTTCGTCTTATGCGATTCCTTCTGCTTCCTCTTTTGAAGGAACATTAGGTGTTCTTGCTTGGGCGGGACATACCAATTACTGGCATTGGCTGCATGATACATTAGGACGCTATCATCTACTGCAGCTCAGCGGATTTGAGATAGATAAATATGTTCTGCCTCCTCTGACTTCGCCATTCCAGCGGGAAACCATCAAAATGCTTGGGATCCCTGAGGGTAAAGTTTTACAGCTTATGCCGGGGATGCATGTGCAAGCGGAACAGTTGATTTTGCCATCCGTGCCATTCAATGCAGGGACGTGTGTAAAATGGACAATTGAATTTCTGCGAAGTGTATTTTTGAAGGGGGAGAGCAACAAATCCACAAATCACGATAAACGTATTTATATCAGCCGTGAAGATGCTTCGTGGAGAAAGGTGGCCAACGAAGGAAAACTTATGGAACTTTTGGCTAAAAAAGGATTTAAAAAAGTTGTACTGAGCAAATTAACGGTAGAGGAGCAAATCGATATTTTTTCTTCAGCAGAAGTGATTATAAGCCCCAATGGCGCCGGACTTGCAAATTTGATGTTCTGTCAGCCGGGGACCAAAATTATTCAGTTATTCACAGCTACCTCAGATGAATTCATAAAAATTGGACAATACTTGGACTTGGATTATCGTTTTCTAAAGTGCCGGAATGCAAATCCAGTATCTACAGAACATGAAGTGATTAAAAATCTGGTAGTGGATGTGAAGAAAATAGGAGAGATTTTGAAGGCTGAAGGGATAGGTTAGTCAGAAGAATTTCAAAAATGCAGGTGCTGAGGGAAGCACCTGCATTTTTAAAGCAGCTGGTAATTATTATGCTGTATCATCGTTATTGCAGCGATTTTAAAAATGCATCCCAGTCGGCACGATGGGTTTTGGTGATGCTTTTTTTATGTTCCCGTACATTATATACCGTGAAATCATGATATTGGAATCGGTTATGCTTAATTAATTGATTTAACACACTGACATCCTCATAAAGTTTTCCGTCTTTAAATGTCATTACTGGAAATCCGCCGGCTTCTTTTAAAGCAGAAGTACGATAAATCCTTGGTCCCAAAGGAAAATGATAAGAAAGCAATCCCGCTCTTCCATTGACAGGCTTCCCTTTTGCTACACCTTTGTAGAGCACATCACCTGCCAGTTGCTTCCACTTTCGCAGATTCCCGTATAATACAGCTGTATCCTCTGAAAGGACTGCTAAAAGTTTTTTCATCACGGAAATGGCATCCGGATCCAGCCAATCGTCAGCATCGAGTTCTAAAATGAAGTCAGACGTAACGTAAGGCAATAAACGGTTCAAAGCGATTGCCTTTCCCTCATTCTCTTTTTCAAAAACCCTCACCAGTTTTCCATCGTCCCACTGCTTCAGCCGATAATAAGAGTTATCTGTTGAGCCGTCATCCATAATCAGCACCTGCTCCGGCAGCGTATTTTGAAGCAGGCAGGAGACAACCGCTGTTTCCGCATATTGCTCCATATTATAATTGGAAAGAACGACAGACAGACTGGGATTTGCCGTTTGGATTTTCTTCAGCTGGTACTTGTGCATAAATGTTTGCTTTTCCAGTATATTGGCAGAGTTATTTCTTTTTGACTGCAGCACCAGGTCTTCTTTACAGAGCTTCTGTGAAGTGGATTTATCAAAAAGCCAGGCAGGCAAGAGAGCCTCCTTAAAAGGCAGCTGGGAGTTTAATAGAAAGGGCTGCTTTTTCAGAAAAGATGTAGACACAAGGAATGGACGGTGAACAGCAATGTTGCGACTGTAGAAGTTCGTTGTTAAAAATGGTTCTGATTGGGAAAGGTGAAGGGAATTAGCTTGAATGGCAGGGGAAAGATAATCTGTATCATGAAGAAATAATACATAGGAACTGTTGATTTTTTGAATCACGTCATTCAATGTTTTCCCGGGGTCATTCCATGTAATATATTGCAATTGCTCAGAAGGCATTTCGTTTATCGCTCCAGTAAAAGACTTGGCTTGTTCCTGGAGAACAATAACAGCATGTAATCTGTCGTCAATTCTTTTTAGAGATTGTAAAGCTTTACGAATGGCAGCTGCATCAGAATAAAAAACAAGTATTGCAGTGATATCCTTCAATCGAAAGCCTCCGTTCTTTTATGGTATTTTTATTTATCGCAGTGTAACTGGCTGGGGCTAAGACTACGATTATAAATGTTGTCAAGTTAATGAATTTTTAAATATTCTATTGTTTACAGATAGATAGTAAAAAAACTATCTAGTGTATTCAAGATTAGAAAAGTTTCCCTTTATATATATGAGATTATTCTTATTTAATTGTTACCTACTCAACTTTTGCACCTAAGAATAAGCATATATATCTTGCTATCTGATTTCCATTATCATGCTTGCTTTTGGTTAAATATCCGGCCATTATGGAATTGGTGATTGTGTATAGCGCCGCTCCGGCCAACCACTCCGCTTTCCATGGGGACGGCTTCAGCTAACTTGAAAAGAAGACCGCTTTTCAAGTGGATCTTCAGCTCGCCCTGTTCCCATAGGAGTCTCCGTGGTTGGCCTGCGCTCTAATAGGATGCTACAACGTTTGGAAGAAATAACATCTTGCTGAAGTTCGATGAAGTAATCGCTTTTGAGCCTAAATAAACAATTCTTCTGGTGTTTCAAATGGTTGATTTAGCAGTTCAAATCATGACAACAGGGTTATTAATATCGTGCATAGCCTTAATGTACAGAAAGGAATAATTGCTGAACATTTTTACCATACACCACGAAAATCAGTTCTGTCTGATCTACCTTTTAGTTGTTCAACTATTTCACCAATATGGAATACCCAACTAGCGGAGGCGGACCGTTTTGACTCCTGAGGGATCAGCACCATCTGAAGATCCACTTTTGCCAAGCGTTCTTCTTGGCAAAAGTTAGCTGAAGAGCGTGCCCCTAGGAAAGCAAAACGGTCCGCCGCAGCGGTCGCCTTACACTGTTCCTCCTCACATTTGTCAACTAATGTAGAGGAGGAACAACCAACTCCTGTTTCTATGGAAATAAAGCTACTTTTTAAGGTGCAAAAGTTGAGTTACCTATATAAATTGAATTAATAGCACTGTCTTTTATGCTTAAAAATAAAGTAATTCGTCTTAAGATTAAGCACAGTACTAGCGTAGTGTTTTTCCATAGCGAGCATCAAAAGGAAAAATATTAATTTCAAGCTATATAGTTAACCAAAAAGTTCATCATACAACCATTTTTCCATTCCTTGTTTCCGATAACCCTTCCATTACATATATTATTATATCTTGTGTATTGGTGGTGTGAATGTAGTGAAAATAAGTCTTTGCATGATTGTGAAAAATGAAGAGGAAGTGCTGCGCCAATGTTTGGAAAGCATCAAGAACATCTGTGATGAAATCATCATTGTCGATACAGGGTCAACGGATAAAACGAAGCAAATTGCTGGGGAGTATACAGATAAAGTAATGGATTTTAAATGGATTGATGACTTTTCGGCTGCCCGAAATTTTGCTTTCAAACAGGCGACTTCTCCTTATATTCTATGGCTGGATGCAGATGATGTGCTGCAAGAAGCAGATCAGAAAAAATTTAAAAAGCTGAAGGATGAGCTGGATGAATCGGTGGATGCTGTTTCGATGCTGTATCATATTGCCTTTGATGAATTTGATAATCCAACCTTCAGCTATCGAAGAAATCGCCTGGTAAAACGGGACCGGAACTTCAAATGGATCGGCCCGGTTCATGAATATTTAGAGGTTTATGGAAATATTATCTCATCCGATATTGCTGTAACGCATTGTAAGAGAGATAAATCCGATCCAAACACAGCAAATGACCGTAATTTAAAAATATATGAAAAAAGATTAGAGAGGGGAGAAGAATTCAGCCCAAGAGATTTATTTTATTATGCAAATGAATTAAAGGATCACAGTTTCTATCAGAAGGCGGTGATTTATTACCGGGAGTTTTTAGCCACCAGGAAAGGCTGGGTGGAAGATGAAATTCGTGCCTGTATCAATATGGCTGCATGTTACCGGGTACTGGGAAATCCGGAAAAAGAGATTGAGGCGCTGGCGCTGTCTATTTCCTATGATGTTCCAAGGCCTGAGGTTTCCTGCCGGATTGGGGATTTATATAAGGGAAGGAATTTATTCCGAAAAGCTATTATTTGGTACCGTTTGGCAACAGAAATCGAAACAGATGATCATCAGGGATTTCAGCAGCAAAGCTATGCAACGTGGTACCCGCATCTTCAGCTTTGTGTCTGTTATTGGCAGGCAGGAGAAAAGGAATTGGCTGAAGCGCATAATCAAAAAGCAAAATACTATCGGCCGCATGACAGCCAGGTGAAATATAATGAAAGGTTTTTTAAAGAATATAAGGAAAAGAACAGCTAAAAGCTTAAAATACAGAAAAAGAAATCATACGAAATGGGTGGTGTGAAATTTAAACAAAGGTGTGTACAGCATGAATAAAACGATTTTATACATTGGCTGGATCGGTTATCGAAATCTGGGAGACGATTTGTTATGGAATCTATTTCGTGATCGAGCAGGTAAGTATTTTGGGTCCGGTCAAATAACGATTGTACCTTCTCTGCCTGGCGTGAACATCCAGCATTTAGAGCGCTATGATATTATTGTTTTAGGAGGAGGCTCTTTAATTGCGCCAACCTACATCCAGCTTTTATATCGCGCAATTAAAATGAAAAAGAAAGTCTGTATCTGGGGAAGCGGGATTGACCGTATTCCGGAAGCTGCACTGTACGCAATGCAGGAAGGGGAAAAGGTGCCTGCTATCCAACGTTTTAAGGGAGAAGAGATAGCACAGCTGCGTGAAGTATTTTTACAGGCTGATTTTGTTGGCGTCAGAGGGCCTTATACGAAAAAAGTGCTGGAAACGTTAACCGGAGTATCAGACGTTCCGGTTATTGGCGACCCCGGATTATTATTAGAATCGAATCAAGCTGCTGTCCAAAAAGAAAAGTGTATCGGAATCAATTGGGGAACAACGATGAACAATTTATACGGTAATAAAGAGAAGGATATAGAAAGACAGTTGGCTGAAGCAGCAAAGCAATGGATTTCGGAAGGGTATAAGGTTTTTATTTATGCTGTATGGAGTGAGGATTTTCCAGCATGCCAGCGGTTATATAAATTAATCGATAAACCGGAAAAAGTGTTGTTTGAAAAGAAATTATATACAGAGCAGGAGCTGATGAAGAAACTCTCCATCTGTTCGTTAACAATTAATTTCAAACTTCATCCTAACTTACTCTCTTTGTCAGCAGGAGTGCCCGCTGTAGCTTTAGGTTACCGGTTTAAAGTATTTGATTTGTTTGCATCCTTAGGTCTGGATCATCTGGTTCTGTCAACGAGTGAGGAACAAATAAATAAAAGACTGATCAAACTGGCAGATGCAACGATGCAAGAAGCAGATAAGATAAGGAAAGAATATAGGGAAAAGCAACAAATATATGGTGCACAGATTGAAAAAATATTTACTGAAGATGGATTATAAAAACAAAAAAACTGCCGGTCCACTTGAGTCATCAAAGAACCGGCAGTTTTTTTATGCTGAGCAAGTTAACATGTTTACTTCGATGAAATGCTTCTGTAAAAATACAGACCTTCCAATGCAAAAAAGTAGGTTGTCAAAAGGAATGTATTCCTTTCTCCACCCAGCTTAATAATGTTTTGGCGCGGTGTTCATAGGTATGGTATGTCAAAAGATGCTGATAGCCGGCAGAGGCAATGCGTTGTGCTTCATCGACATGTGTTAGATAATATTCAATTTTTTCCAAAAGGTCCTGATGAGAATCAAAAAGAACCAGATGCTTTCCGTCTTCAAGCAGCGTATCCAGCTTAGGAACAATATCAGTTAGCAGTAAAGAGCCGCAGCCAATCCCTTCAAAAATACGCATATTCAGGCTCTTTATGGTATCTGCTGCATGATTGATGACGAGCTTCGATTGACCATATGTTTTCGCTAAATCATGTAAGAAAACCCGTTTATGGAAGGAAAGTCGATAAGTTTCATGAAACGTCTCTTTCATTTTTTTAATAGCTCGTATCCGTTTTTGGTATAAGACAGGATCTAATGTACCGACGGACGTAATATCTACGGGTCTGTCTTGAAGCGGTGTATGATCATTAAAAATATCTGTTGCCATCGCAAATGGAAAAAATTTGACCGGCGCAGAGAAATGGTTTGCTAAATGTAAAGAATGCGCCATTAAAATAAGGTCCGGCTGGTAAAGCCGGGCTAAACTTTTATTGGTCTTCAGCCGGTTCTCTCCATGGTGAATCCAAAAAATCTTCGGAATGGTTACAAGATCTATCTGCTTTACGCTCACTGCGGGAACAGAAGGGCTTTCAACGAATAAAACTGCGACATATTCTTCAAGCGCAACCTTAGAAAAGTCGATAGATGATGTATACACATCCACCTTTACTCCGATATTTCGAAAAGCATCCTCCAAGTATCGTCCAGGGGTGAAGGAAGTTTTTCCGTAACACATTAAGAGCTTTTTCTGCTCCATAATCATTCGACCTGCCTTTTGTTTAAGATCAAGTTTACTATTTGCTTTAACAATGTATGTTTCATTGAAATAAGGGAATGTATGCTTATCTTGTTTTGGAAGGAAATATGTAGAAATAAGCAGGGAGCGGATGAAGAGAGAGAGGACTTGTCTGCAAGCTGGTGATATCGGATAAATTTGAGAGTTCTTTTGCTCCTCGTATTTATCCTTGAAGATCATATTTTGATAGTTATCAGAGGGATGATTGCTTTACAATAGCTACTATTTCCGTTAAAAATTGCCGGGCACGTATTTTAGTTGTATGCCGTTCTCTTGTCAACTCCATACCGTTACGGGCGATTTGTTTCCTTTCTTCTTCATGGTTCAGGTAATAATCAATCTTTTCTTCAAAACAGAGCTCATCGATGGCAACAAAATTCACACCGGGGATAAAGCCTAAATCACCTAATTCTTTTGAATAACTGGCTAGCAGCAAAGCATTGCAAGCGGTGATCTCGAAATATTTCATTAAGGGGTACTTAAAAACAGAGTCACAGGTTAAAACAATTTTCGAACGATTCAGCTCTTTGGCATAATCTTTCCCGACAAAGACATTTTTTTCATCTTCTTTAATCCTTCGGTAACCAGGGTGAGGCAAGTGGACAAAATCAGGTCTATTTTTCAGCCGCATTTGCATCGTTGCACGCAGAGGATAAAAATCTTCTAGTACGGAGCCTGTTAATAGAATGTTTTTATCTTTTACCAATTGATAATCCTGATAGATAGCGTCATGCGCATGATGAGGGAGCCAGTGCATACGAGAGGCGAATTCCGGATACCATTGTTTAAACTTATCGCGGTAAAAAGTGAACACATGCTGAATATTTTCTTTTTCAATCATTGCTTTTCTTAAAGGTTTTCGAAAGTGCAAGTCGTGGAAGCCGACTGCAAAAGGGATATTTAAATCTTTTAGGCCTGTAATGACAGGAGAGCCATTATCAAGATAATCATTAAAATAGATAAAATCCGGTTCAAAAGGGATAGAATCAACAATCTCCCTGATATTTCCGGATTGATGAGATACATATAAATCCGTTATTTGTTGAAGTTCCTGGATAAAATAATACGAAGCAGGAACAGTGTATGATTGATCATCGCGCGTCATAAATAATAGTTTTAATTTTTTCATTATCACCGCATCCTCTTAAATGTATAAGCCTTGTTCAAATGGTTCTATCAGCTTTAAACGATAATTCTTCTGTTGCTTATCCATTGTTTCAACGATTTCGGAACGATTGTTTACTATTTTTTTCTCCAGAGAGGTAATTTGAGATACGAGATTTACATCATCTGTTGCGATAGCCATATCCTCTAAATGAACAGAGCGGACAAAATCAAATATTTTGAAGCGGTAGCCTAAAGCAATAAAAGGAACACCGGCAGCAAGGGACAGGTAATTTGCATGTAATTTAAAATTAATCGTAAAATTAAAATGTGTCATTAAAGATATGACAGATTCTGCAGAATAAACGGTATCATTTATTTGCCAAGCAGTTGTATCGTTTAATTTAGCAGCTAAGCGTTTGGTATGCTCTAAATCAGCATGCCACATGATATAAAAGTAAATTTTATAGCCATCAGCAATCAATTGATTTAAAGCTTCTGCAAACTGGTTCTCCAAAGTGATTTCATTTCTACCGTAAATATTATGGAAGGAAGTACCCCAATTTACTCCAATTACTTTATCATTCGGACTAAACAAGGCTGGAAATAAGTTTTTATCCGTTTTATTTGGAAGTAAAAATGCTGGATCTCCGCTGATGATAACATCTTTTTTAACACCGGCCTGTTCAAGGAGTTGTTTTGTCAGCGGACCTCTGACACCGCTCCAAACGCTTTCATGGAAGACTGTATTTAACTTTTCCTGGAATAGCTTTGATGTATTTGTAAGAAATTGGATGTTTAGATTATTTGATACATAAGATTTAGGTACCCAATCGATACCTGATCCCCAAATCATTATTTTTTTATTTAATTGCAAGGCTTGATATAAAGCTTCAATAATATAAGGCTGAATCGGATGACCGGCTCCGCTTAAAATAGAACCGCCGCCAAGCACAATTAAATCATAAGCCTGAAGCGGAGCATTATCAAGGTAACGCTTTTCGTTATTTACCAGATCAAGCTCATAGTCATCGCCAAGCTGATAAAACTGTTCTTTAAAACATTCAAACATTAATTCATCGCCTAAATTATTGTAGCCAATCCAACCAATATACAAAACACGTTTCATTTTCTGCCTCCTAGTTCTCGTCTGAGGTGTTTAATTTCTCCATGCACATGCTCTTATAATGTGCTGCCCGAAAACTCCCGACGCCTTTTAAAATTAAATAGTTTGGATGAACTTCACCCAGCTCTAGACATTTTTCAAAACATCTTTTTGCAGCTTGGTAATCAGCTTGTTGAAATAGAATAAGACCTTTATAAAAATGTAAATCGACGTAATCTGGATACAGGAGAAGTGCTTTCTCAATACCTGGTAATGCCTGATCAATGCTATTGGTTTGAATTAATATGTCATACTTCAGTTTGTAAAGTATCGAAGGCGGTTTTTGTCCTTCTAACAAAAATTTGTAAATCGATTGATTGATATATTCAAACGCCTGGTTGTATGCTTTGTCACGATAGTATTCACTGGCAAGATGATACTCGATCCATGGACTATGGGTTTCTTTTGCAGCTTCTAATTTCAGAATTTGTTTATTGCGAGCGGATTTATCTCTCTTTTTAGTAATCTCATGAATATAACCGTAATGAAGGATAGGCAGGTCTAGTATATCCGTTGTCATTTTCTCTGGGTCCGTGTCTAATGTTTCATGAATACGATGGATAAACTGAATACCTTGATGATTACGAAATAGCCGGGGCTGGTAATGGATATAGGATGTAAGATCCTCCGATTCTAAATGATCACCTGTAAAATTTGTTATTGGCAGGAAAAGGATATTCGCTTCTATTTGATTTAATCTTTTCTTAAATGTTTCCGGATCCTGTATATCTAAACATTCATCTGCATCCAACCATAATATCCATTCATTTTGGGCTTTCTTTATCCCTTCATTTCTTGCTTTTGCAAAATGATGTTCCCATTCATAATGATAAACTTTTACTTGAAATGTATGTGCAATATTGATGGAGTTATCGGTAGAACCTGTGTCAACCATAATAATTTCATCTGCAAAACCCTGCACACTGGTTAAACATTTTTCAAGAAAAGTTTCTTCGTTTTTGACAATCATACATAAGGTAATCGTTGGTCTTGATTCCACTTGATTTCCTCCTGATGTATTAAGTTAATTCTTAAAGATTTTCTTCACTTACTTGACGGGACAGCCAAGGGGCATGAGGAAACGCATTATTAATAATTGTAACTTTGGGGTAATAGCTTAATAACAGATTTAAATTTTCTAAACAGTGCTTTTTATACGTATCCAGAGAAAAAGGATGCTGTTGAATTTGTCTTTTTAATTCAAGAATCTGCTCCCGGATATCTTCTTTAAAATACTCCCTTGAACTGTCTTCATGCTCAAGCGCGGATTCATTGGAATAATAATCAAGTTCTTCCAGCAATTCTTTTTGTTGAAAAAAATGATAATGAAGCTTTTCAAGGGAAGACAGAGAAATCAGAAGTTTTTTCTCCATTTGTTCCTCCTCTGCAACGGATACACTTTTATCATAAAAAAAATATTCATAAAAATAATCGGTGAGAAAATATAAAAAAATATGTGTATACGTTATATAGTGTAATTCGCATTCGCTCCATTTTTCTTCCATTGTGGAATCATCGTTTATCATTTTTAGCCTCCTCTTTTATTCCTCGGAGCAAGGTCTGTTTTCTCTGCAATACTTGCAGTCACAATCGGTTGAAGGATGATAACCTAATTCTTCATAGAAATTGTTTTTACAGCCTTGATGTTTGGGCTTCGGCTTTTTTTCTTTGCATTTACATTCACATGACTCATCCAAGGCAGTAACATCTTCTAATTTGAATTGAAGCAGCATCTGCGATTTAACAATGGTACGTAACGTTTTATTAACACTGTCATTCATTTTTAAATAATCCTTTAAACAATGGTGCGGATCCTTTAAGAATGCTTGAAGCTTTTCTCCTTCTGCATTCAAAATATGCGATAAACCTATTTCTTCTAAAGCGATGGAAGATAATAATAAATCAATCGTTTCACAGCGGTTTAGTGAGACGATAGGTGTGATATTTGGTATGTTTGGCATGGACATAGGACTTCCTCCTGTTAAGTTTATTTATCTAAACGAACAGGGACTCGTAACATAAGTTGTGATCCCTGTACGGATTTTTACTTTTTACTAAAGGGAATAATGAGTATTCTTTCTAACAAATCAGCTGTAAACGGTCTTTACAACTTTCTTTGCAAAAATAAAATCATTTATTCAATGATATCCAATACATTTTTAAGTTTTGTTTGCAATAACAGTTCTTTTTTTAATACCGTTTCTAATGTCGATTGGACACTTTCATTGATATTAATCAAATCATCTATTTCCAAAATCGATCCAGGGGAAGTGTTTAAAGTGCCCAAGGCGTATTGAATTTTTTCCCCTTCTGCATTGATGATGTGTGCCAGGCCAAGTTCTTCTAATGCAATGGAAGCTAATAATAAATTAATGACATCCTCCCGATCGATGGAAATTTCAGGTGTGATATTTGGGATATTCGCTTGCGACAAATGGGTTCCTCCTCCTTTTTAGACATTTATCTATTGCTCTACATCCATCGTATGATTTCCTCAATTAGGCCGTTCCATAAATGGGTAATGGTCTATTTGGTAATAAAACGAAACTTCATTCAGTGGGAGTTTTTCGACGCACAACTCTTTACGATGGGATGAGTAACCGCAGCACCAGTCCCAGGACGTTGTGAACTTAGTCTGCTTCCTTCATTTTCCCACTGAATTAGCCTAAGTGATTCAGGGAGTTAGCGCCTGTTATCTCCCGCCATAAATTTATTTTCGCTCTTTATTTTGAGGTGGGAGTTTTACGGGCGGTTCTCCGTGATAAATAAAAGTGTGAAAGACAAGTGTAGAAGTTTATATTTTCAGAGGATGATAAATGATTTTTTCAATGATTTGAAGCTTTTTTGTTTTACACATGTTATGTAATAAAAAATCTGGAGTGCGTGTGCACTCCAGATTAGTGGGATTAGGCAATTTGATTGATTGACCAAACGATACCTTGCTGGTCAGTACCGCCCAGGTTTAAGCCTATGGTTAAACCGTCAGCTATATAGAATAGCCCAATTTGATCTCCGGCGTTTAGTTCGACTTCTCCGGCCAATGTTACGGTTCCGTTTCCTAATACAGCTCTCAAGGTGAGAATTAGGGCAACGTTTACGTTCAATACAGGAAATAGCCCAGTTACTAATGGTGTAGGGTCTGGTGTAATCCGTTGAACCGCAAAAGCTGGGTTTACTCCCCCTCCAAGGGAAACAGTAAGTGCGGCAGTTGTTTGATAGTTTATGGTTGCGTTAATGGAATAACGGCCTGTTTCAGGGACGGTAAATATTCCATCTAATGCATTAAAGTTAGGGTTTGGATAGTAAGGTGGTAGTGTAGACCAGCTAATTAATTGTTCTGATTCAGTTACAGTCATTGTTCCTTGAAATGCAGAAAATCCGTTTTCTGCAAATGCAGGTCCTGTGGCGCCCGTAGGCCCTGTCGGACCAGTAGCTCCAGCATCGCCGGCAGGTCCCGTGGCGCCTGTAGGTCCAATCGGTCCAGTAGCGCCGATATCGCCAGCAGGTCCCGTGGCGCCTGTAGGTCCAATCGGTCCTGTGGCTCCGATATCGCCAGCAGGTCCTGTAGCACCCGTAGGTCCAATCGGTCCAGTAGCGCCGATATCGCCGGCAGGTCCCGTGGCGCCTGTAGGTCCAATCGGTCCGGTAGCTCCGATATCGCCAGCAGGCCCCGTGGCGCCTGTAGGTCCAATCGGTCCTGTGGCTCCGATATCGCCAGCAGGTCCTGTGGCGCCCGTAGGCCCTGTCGGACCAGTGGCTCCGACATCGCCAGCAGGTCCCGTGGCGCCTGTAGGTCCAATCGGTCCAGTGACTCCGACATCGCCAGCAGGCCCCGTAGCGCCCGTAGGTCCAATCGGTCCGGTAGCGCCGATATCGCCAGCAGGTCCCGTGGCGCCTGTAGGTCCAATCGGTCCGGTAGCTCCGATATCGCCAGCAGGTCCTGTAGCACCCGTAGGTCCCGGCGGTCCAGCAGGTCCTGTGGCACCCGTAGGCCCTGTCGGCCCAGTAGGTCCTAAATCCCCATCTGGAATAATGCTGGTTACTTGTTTTAGTTTATTATCCAATAGTAATTCTTTTTTCATCGCTGTCGCAAGCATATCTTGAACTGCTTCATTTACTTCCAATATTTCAGGTAATGTTGCAGGTGTTGTCAGACCAGGAAGGGTACCTAAAGCATATTGTATTTTTTCGCCCTCCGCATTAATAATATGTGAAAGCCCTAATTCTTCCATAGCAATAGAAGCTAATAGTAAATTGATTGCATCATCCCTTGTTAAAGTAATATTAGGCGTAAAGTTTGGGATATTTGGTTGGGACATTATGATTCTCCTTTCATTAAGAATAGATATCTTAAACAGAAACATTTATGAAAAAATATCTTCAAATGCAGTGTTCTTAACCAATATATTCTCTGGTGAAAAGTCGGTGTAGACACATTCCTATTATTTATATAACCATGTAAAATGGGTTGGTAATTTGTAACAGAAAAAAGATATGTATAAGGGCGAACGGCGCATTTTTGAAGAAAGTATACAGAAGTATTATCAGCTCCATATATTAGAAACGAAGTATTTTAACCGAACAGGAACATTCTGGTATGATAAAGGAAGTAGGATTATTTCCTCCTTTGTGTATGCTTTGTACATAAAGAGCTTTATAAAGGCGGAGGTTGATGAATGATTAAAGTGCAAGAGGGGGGAATTCGTTTGAAAAAAATAGCAACAAGTATTATTCAATTTCGAGGAACTCATTATGAATTTGGCTATCATCAAGGTTCTTTAGTTAAAAATCATATCTTATTAAAGAATCGTGAAAATCAATGGAAGGTAAGAACACCTTTGTTTTCTATTGATATTCATGAAACAAAAAGGATTTTTCAAGAAATAGCGCCGGCAATATGGGAGGAGTTAACAGGTTTTGCAGAAGCACTCGAGTGGTCCATGGAGAGAGTTTTACTTGAATTTGGAGGGTTTCGGGTTAAATTGAACCGATCAGGATGCTCGATTTTAACGGGAGAAGGCTATTTGATCCGTAATTATGATTATCATCCTAAAACCTATGACGGTTTTTATTCGGTGTTTCAGCCAACGGATATAGGATATGCGGTGATAGGTGTTACCCAGAAAGTAACGGGTAGATGTGACGGTATGAATGAACATGGGTTGGCCATGGGATATACCTTTATGCATCGTAAACGGCCAAAAGATGGTTTTGTCTGTCATATGATTGGCAGAATTATTTTGGAAACATGTGCCAATATAGAAGAAGCTGTTGCGTTATTAAAACAAATCCCGCACCGGGGGTCATTCAGCTATGTATTGTTTGATAAAGAGCATTCGGAGTCGACAATTGTTGAGGCCTCACCTAGAAATGTAGAGGTAAGAACTGGAGAAGCGTGTACGAATCATTTTCAACTATTGAAGAAAGAAAATCGTCATTATCTGAAGGATTCGATAAGGCGTCTGGAAATTATGGAAAGTAACTCACCTCATTCTCTTTGCGGAGAAGAAGCTTTTCAGCTGTTAAACGGAACAGAGAATGGTGTTTTTTCTAAACTATACGGACAGTGGGCAGGAACCATACATACTTCCGCGTATTTTCCATCGAAATTAGAAGCATGGCTTGCGCTTGGCGGTGATCAGCAGCCTGTGAAATTTGATTTTGCTTCCTGGTTGAAGGGAAAGGATTTTCCTGTTTCCGAGGTTACTGGAATGATTGATACAGATATTCCGTTTGTTCATATGGAAAAGGCGGATTGGTATAAAATGAAAAAATAATTTTTTTAAAGATACCGGAAACTTTTATAAAGTTACTTAGGTATCTTTTTTTGTTTCGTTTTATACTGGTACAACTTTGCAAATAGCTTTGGAAAGAATTTGGTCTTATTTTCATTTTTTATTTTACTTATAATGCAAATAGAACATAATACAAATCATTTTATTATGTTTTTAGGTGGTGTTATGTGTTGAATCAAAGGATTTTAGCATTGCTGAATCAATTAATCTATTCGAATGAATACGTGGCTGTAGATGAGCTGGCAGATAGTTTTAACGTGTCTAGTCGGACAATCTATAACGATTTAAGTAAGACAAATGATTGGTTGAAAGGTAACGGATATAAAGAAATTGGGCAGATTCGTGAAAAAGGTTTATTTTTAGATAGCTCTCTTAAAGAGCAACTAAAGTTGGAAATAAGTGCTTCTGATTATCCATACTATGCGTATTCTCCAAATGAAAGAAGGGCATGGATTTATCTTTATATGACAACATATGATCAGCCTATGTATCTAGAAGACTATCAAAATCTCTTTGAAGTGAGTAGAAATACAATTCTTGAAGATGTAAAAAAGTTAAAGCAGGAATTGAAAACGCTTCAAATTGAAATTATATCCGAACGATATGAAGGATATATCCCTATTGGAGAAGAAGCACAAGTCAGAAATGCATTTTTTTATTATCTCCCTTTTATTATTCCGTTAAATGGGTGGCATAGCATCGTTAACGAATCCAATAAAGAAGAGGAAGGGGGAAGAAATAAAGTACAAGCATACCAATTATTTGATTTAAGTCGAATGCAGCAAATTAAACAGAGCTTGCATGCATATGAGACTAGCCAGTATTTAGAATTTACTGATGACATTTTTGTAGAGTTAGTAATATGGATTTATTTATTCACAAAAAGAATGGAGAAAGCAAAGTATGTAGATATTGATCCAGTTGAAGAAAATGTAATCAGCTCAACAGAAGCATTTAATGGAGTAACACAACTATGCCAGGAACTAAGGAAACAATATCAATTTCATATTCCAAAAACAGAAATCTATTTTCTTTCCAGATATTTATTAAGTGCCAAAGTGAATTATGAAGCTCCTTCTTATAATGAAAGAAAGGAATTAAATCAATTAGAAGAAGTTATTGAAGTGATGATAGCTGAATTTCAATTATATGCTGCTATTGAATTTACAGAAAAGAAGAAAATGATTCAGAACTTATTGGTTCATTTGAAACCAGCTTATTACCGCTCCAAGTACAACATAAAAATTGAAACAAAACTGCATACATCAGTTAAGAAAAATTATCCTGAAATTTATCATTTAACAGAAAAAGTGATTCATCACTTTGAAAAATTTATTCAAAAAAAGGTTGAAGAGAATGAAATTGCTTTTATTGCGATGCACTTTGGAGGTTGGTTAAGACGTGAAGGGATTGTCCTTAATCAAAACCGTTTACGTATTTTAATTGTTTGTACAAGTGGAATAGGTACTTCAAAAATATTGGAATCTCAGCTGGAAGGATTATTAACCGAAGTGGATATTGTTGCAACGAAGTCTTTAAGAGACTATCAGCAATTTGTTAAATCAGTTGATTTTATTGTATCTACCGTACCACTTGAAGAAAATAAAGTTCCTGTCTTAGTAGTTAACCCTATTTTAGATAATAAAGATAAGGAATTATTGCTAAAGAAAATCAACCGATTAGCTAACGAATATAAACCTGGAACTACGCATTCAGTGGATGCTGTTATGGAAATTGTGAAGCGCTATGCAGATATCCATGATCAAGACGGCTTGAGAGAGGAATTCAAAAAGTATTTACAAGTACCTTTGACGATTGAAAGCGAGAGAAAACCTTCTTTAAGTGACTTGATTCCTTCAAGAAGAATTCATTTTCAACACGCAGTAAAAGACTGGAAGGAAGCTGTTGAAGTCGCAGCAAAACCATTAATTAAAGATCAATCGATTAATAAAAGCTATGTAAATAAAATGATTCAACATATCAATCATTACGGTCCCTATGTCGTCCTTTCTAAACATCTAGCATTGCCCCATGCTAATTCAGCAGGTGGTGTTAACAAAACGGGAATAAGTGTACTGCATTTACAGGAACCTGTGGATTTATTTGGATTTTCAATTTATGTGTTTGTTGTTTTAGCATCTTGGGATAATAAGCAACATTTAAGAGCACTTGGACAATTAACTGAGCTAATTAAAGATAAAAATAGTGTTCAGCAAATAATAGATGCACATAAAAAAGAACAAATCATCGACATTTTAAATCTTTATTCGGAAACATAATTACTGGGAAAGAAAGGATGACATCGTTGTTAAAAGAATATCTGCACCATGATCTTGTATTTAATAATCTGGAATGTAACAACTTTGATGATGTTTTAACCATCGTAATGAAAACATTGACAGACAAAAATTATGTAGATAAAGGCTTTCAAGAAGCATTAATTCTTCGCGAGGATAAATATCCTACTGGTTTAAAGTTAAAACAGGATGCAGTTGCTATCCCTCACGGTGGCGTAGAATATGTGAGAAAAAATTTTATTGCTGTTGTTACCTTAAAGAGCCCGATACCAATGCATAGAATGGATGAGCCAACAGAAATAGTAATGGTTGATATCCTTTTTATACTTGGATTTAAAAGCAGTGAAACGCATTTAGATGTGTTGCGTCAGTTAATGGAAGTAATCCAAAATCAGCAATTAATGACGGAAATCAAAAATAAGGATTCACTAGATCATTTTTAATCGTCGTTTGATAGATAGAAAGAAGTTTCATCAAATAAACGAAATAATGGAGGAATAAAAATGAAAAAAATTGTTATTGCATGTGGAGCAGGTATAGCAACATCTTCAATGGTAAAAGGCAAGGTAGAAGAATTAGTGGAAGGGATTCCTTGCGAAGTTGTTCAAACAACATTTAATGAACTAGCTGGTTATGACGATAACGCGGATCTATTTATTACAACGATGAAAACAAACGAAAATTTCAAAACACCAGTAGTTCAAGGTAGTGCGTTCCTTACAGGAATTAACGAGGAGCAAGTGGAAGAAGAAATACTAGCTATATTAAAACAATAAAAAGAAAATCAACTAACGAACGATAACCGGAAATAACTTTATTTGATGTTTAGCGGGAAGCAGTGAAAGTATGTTGGAGGAGGTATACGTATTGGAAGTATTACTCAATATTATACAATATGTAATTAATCTAGGTAGCCAGGTTTTTGTACCGTTAATTATGATGACAATTGCTTTAATTTTTGGTCTGCGTTTTGGGAAAGCATTAAAGGCAGGTATAACTGTAGGAATTGGTTTGATTGGGGTACAGATAGTAAGTACATTAACTGCTGATGTACTTTCTCCAGTGATAAATTCGATGGTGGAAAGATTAGGGTTAAATTTGACCTCTATTGATGTTGGAGGAGGCCCAGCTGCAGCAGTAGGATTTGGATCTTCTGTAGGCGCAGTATTAATAGTAGTTGTAGTAGCAGTGAATATCATACTAGTTGCTACAAAATTAACAAATACGATTAATGTAGATGTATATAACTTTTGGTACTTTGCGATTACTGCCGGTTTTGTACAAATTCTAACAGGCAACTTCTTCTTAGCAATTTTAGCAGGGCTAACGCATGCTATTTTGGGTTTGAAAATTGGAGATATTATGGCAAAGCGCACACAAGATGTTATTGGTATTGGAGGGATTACAATTCCTCATGGATTTGCTGCAGCAAGTGCACCTTTATTTATGATTCTAGATAAGATTTATGATTATATACCAATTTTAAAAGACAAAAAAGGTTCAGAAGATAATGATGCTTCACGAAATTCAAATGGTATTTCAAAAATGATTGGAGCGGTTCTTGGGGATAAAATTTATCTTGGCCTTATATTAGGATTGTTCTTTGGAATTGTTGCTGGTTACGGAGTTAGTGATATTTTAAATGTTACCGTAAGTACTGCTGCAATAATGGTGTTATTCCCGACAATGGTAAAAATGATTGTTGAAGGTTTAATTCCTATCTCAAACCAAGCAAAGAAGTTTTTTGCTGAAAAATTTAAAGATCGTGAATTATATATTGGTTTAGATTCAGCAGTTACAATTGGACATTCGGTAACCATTAGTGTTGGTATGTTGATGATTCCAGTATTTATGTTTGTTGCAGCTATTTTACCAGGAAATACGACTCTTCCGCTTGGAGAAGTACCTTTTGCAGCTTTTTATGTTTGTTTTGCAACGATCGTTCATAAAGGAAACAGAATTAGAACCATTATTTCAAGTTTAATCTTTATTCCTATTGTATTATGGCTTTCAAGTTGGGCAGCCCCGTTATTTACGCAATTAGGAGAGAATGCAGGATTAACGTTCGTTCAAGAAGGGCAAACCGCAACAACCATGGCCTTAGGAAACTTCTTTATTTGGCTTCCAGTCAAATTAGCTGAAGTACCAATACTTGGCGCAGTGTTCTTACTTGCTGTAATAGCACTTGCACTCATTGGAGGCAAGTATTTAGAAAAAAGATACTCAAAAAGTAACGGCATTTAAATCTATAGATTGATAAATGTGTGAAAGGAGATAGATGAAATGAAAAAAGTCAGCATTGGGGTAGTTGGAGCTGGAATATATGGAAATTACCATTTAAATATATATACTTCAGATAAAAATGTTGAAAACGTTGTTGTATGTGAATTAAATGAAAGAAGAAAACAACAAGCTGAAGATAAATATGGAATTAAAGGATACTCAAGTGTTGACAGTATGCTACAAAATGAACAATTAGATGCTGTGAGTATTGCAACATCAGATCCCTATCATTTTGATACAGCAATGGATGCGATGAATCACGGAATTAAATATCTTTTTATCGAAAAACCTTTAGCAACTACATTGGATGAAAGTTATCAAATCGTTCAACTTGCCGAAGAAAAAAATGTGCGAATTTGTGTTGATTTCCATAAACGGTGGGACCCAGCTTATAATGCGATAAAGAAAGAACTAAAAAGTGGAGATGCGAATCTGATTCGGGGGTACATGTCACTAGACGATATTATTGATGTTCCAACTAAATGGTTGAACTGGGCGGACAAGTCTTCACCGGCATGGTTTTTAGGAGTTCATTGTTATGATTTAATTCGTTATTTAACCGGAAGCGAAGTGGAAACGGTTTATGCTACAGGAAATAAAGGAGTATTAGCTAATCAAGGAATTGATACGTATGATTCTATGCAGGCGATTCTTACGATGACAGATGGCAGCAATTGGACGGTAGAAAATGCTTGGGTATTGCCCAATACATTCCCTAAATCAAATGATGGTCAATTAGTCATTGTAACGGATAATAAATATTTTAAAAATGAATCCTATAGAGGTTTGGAGCAATATACAAGTGAAAAAGCTAGTATTCCCAATTATTTATTTATGAATTTTGATGAAGAAGTACCCTGGGGATTTGGTATAGAGCCAATACAGGATTTCGTTCGAAATATAATAGAAAATACGGATTTTAGAGCAAATGTATATGATGGGCTTCAAGCTACAAAAATTGCCAATGCGATTCACGAATCAGTTATCACTAAAAAAATTATAAAATTAGAAAAATAATTAATTACTGTGAATAAATGTGATCTACCATTTTAAGGGGGAATGTCTATTAAGGCATAGCCCCTATTTATATATCATTCTTAAACTTTAGTTGACAACTCGGATTAATATGTTTAAACTAATATGGAATTTCGAGAACCTAGTTAACTAATTAAAATCAAAATAATTATTATGGAGGGTTTGCGAGTGGGCGATACAAAAGAAAAGGTAGTCGATTTTATTTTTGAAAAACTTGAACAATCTTTCGAGGAAGTAAAAAGCTGGAGAAGATATATGCATCAGTATCCAGAGTTATCATTTCAAGAAGAAAAAACAGCGAATTACATAGAAGAAAAATTAAAAAGCTTTGGTTTGGATGTCCAAAGAAATATTGGCGGACATGGCTTAATAAGTGTTGTAGAGGGAAAGCAACCGGGCAAGAAGATTGCTTTAAGAGCAGATTTCGATGCTTTACCGATTGAGGATGAGAAAGAAACCCCTTACAAATCAACGAAACCGGGAGTAATGCATGCTTGTGGCCATGATGGACATACGGCCGCTTTATTAGGCGTGGCAAAAGTAGTAAGCCAGTATAAGGATAATTTGAAAGGAAGTATCGTTTTCGTATTTCAGCCCGCTGAAGAAACCCCGCCTGGCGGAGCGAAATATATGATTGAAGATGGTATCCTTGAAGACGTAGATTATGTATTTGGTGCACATCTTGCATCTGACATTCCAATTGGAAAAGTTGGTGTAGGGGAAGGCTATCAAATGGCTGCTGTTGATAAATTTGCAATTCATTTGAAAGGAAATGGCGGTCATGGAGCCAGACCACATCAAACAACAGATTCGCTTGTAATCGGTACAAGTGTTGTTGAGGCACTACAAAAAATTGTAAGTCGTCAAATTGATCCACTTCAGTCTGCTGTCGTTACGATTGGCGTTTTTCAGGCAGGAAATGCATTTAATGTAATTCCAGATACTGCAAGAATAGAGGGGACAGTCCGTACTTTTGATCCGGCAGTCCGGGATAAAGTAGAAAAAGATATTCGATCTATTATTGAAGGGATTACAAGTGCTTTTCATGCGACCTATGAATTGGATTATTTAAGAGGATACCCTGCGTTATTTAATCATAAAGCTGAAACAGACGTAGCAAGAGATCTATTTAAAGAGACCTTTGAAGATGAGAATGTTGTGGAATTTGCACCAACAATGGGGGCAGAGGATTTCTCATACTTTTTAGAAGCAAAACCAGGAACTTATTTTCGTGTAGGTTCTAAAAATGATGATGAAGCAACTCACTTTCCTCATCATCACCCCCGATTTGATATTGATGAACGAGCGTTAGTAAATATTGAAAAAGCATTTGCAACAATTATTAATCATTATTTGTTATAAAGTGCTATGAAAGAAAGGAGATGAAAAATGACTCGACCAAAAATTTCTCAGATGGAAGCGTATATGATTGAAACACTGCGTGCAAGCGGAGTAACAAATGAAGCTATTATTCAGGCTGCGAAAGAAAAAGGTGTATCAACATGGAAGCAAATCAACGATCAGTATGATTTTGAACAGTTGCTTGTCTTAGCAGAGCAGGACTTTTCAACTTTTGAAGAAATCATTAATGATGGGTATGCTGTTAAGTTTGTTACGGTTGGTGGTTTAGAGAGATTGTTGAAATTAAAGTTTCAAAAAGTGGAAGGTAAAGACTTTCAAAAGTTAAAAACAGGTGTTCAAGGTTTGGATTTGAGTGGATCCTCTCTTGATGAGTTGAAGCAGATGCTTTCGATTAATTGGAAAGTGGGGACAGATGAGCGAGGAGTATTAGTAAAGTTGAAAGAACAAAATGATTTTTAATAATTTTTCCAATTAATAAAGCACAATAAAACCAGATTAGCGTTGGTTTTATTGTGCTTTTTTGTATTGAATCTAAAATATAAATAAAAAAGAATTTAAATTATGAATAGGCGAATTTACGAAAGTATTTTTAAATAAAAGTACATAAAATTTATTGTGAATTTTACCAATTATAATCATCATTATTATTTTAATATCGAACATCACTATGAAAATTCGAATTATTAAAAATAGTGATTGACAAGAAAGCGCTTTATTTTTATAATGTTATTAATATTACAAATGACACGTATTATAACGAATGTAAAAATAATGTGTGTTATATATTTTTATTGAAGAAGGGGGAACTATATTGAAAGTTATATTAAATATGTTTTAATAAGTGGTTATAGCAAATTATTTTAGAAGTAAATTAGGTGTTTATTTTTTTGGAATAATCTTTATTTTTTACAAAAGTTATCAAATGTTTATATCTTGAACGAATGTTAAAAGTTGTGGAATGTTATAAATCTATTGAACGTTTAACAAAAGCATACTTTTATATAGCAGGTACTTCCGGAGGAGGGAGAGCAATATAGTGGAAAAAAGAATTGTGTTTTTTGATATTGATGGAACTATATTAGATAGAAATAATGAGATTCCTAAGTCTACAATTGATTCTATTCATGAAATTCAATCAAAAGGAATTGAAGTTGCAATTTCAACAGGAAGAGCGCCAACAATGTTTCAACATATTTCTGAAGAACTAAGTATTAATTCATATGTTAGCTGTAATGGTTCACTTGTTGTTTATCAAGGAGAAGTTATTCATCAAGAGAAATATAATATAGAAGATTTAAGAGAGTTAGAAAAGAAAGCGTTTGAAAGAGGATATTCGATGATGTTTTCAACGAAGGATAAAATTTGGATAAATTCTAAATCTGATGTATTCATAGACGATTCAATGTCGTTAATTGGGTTAGATGTTCCTACTTATCATGAGGCTACTTTACATGACGAAATATCTTATGCGCTACTACTCTGTGAAACAGATGATGAAAGATTTTTAGAACAATATAGAAATAATTTTCGATTTTTAAGGTGGTATAAATATTGTGTTGATGTACTGAATCCTGATATGTATAAAGCTAAAGGAGCTTTAAAGATGTTGGAATATTTGGAAATTCCAAAAGAATCGTCTGTTGCTTTTGGAGATGGAATTAATGATCTAGAGTTACTTAAATTTGTAGGGACAGGAGTCGCAATGGGGAACAGTGTTGAATCAGCAAAACAAGCATCAGATTTTGTAACAAGAGACGTTGCTGATAATGGCATCGCTTACGGATTAAAAAAATTAGGATTGATTGATAAAACAAAACAAGCTTAGGGAGGAATATTTAATGAGAAAATCACTTTTATTTATTATTTTTACTGTTTTAATTTCATTTATATTAATTGGCTGTTCTGATAATGGGTCAGATGCAAGTGGAGAAGATGGGGATTATGGAACTATCACCGTATTTTCTCCGGAAACACCTGAAACTACAAGAAGATTAGCTGATAAATTTGAAGAACTATATGGAGGAACAGTTGATGTTCATTATGCTGGGACAAATGTACTGTTAAATCAATTGATGGCTGAAAAAGGAAATCCAAGTGCCGATGTATTGTATGCAGGCGGAGGTAATTTATCTTTTGAAGGAGCTATTGAAGAGGATATATTTGAACCCTTTGTACCAGATAATGTTGCAGATATGCCAGTGATTGATGAAAGTGGTGTCAAAATAAGACATGAAGATGATTACTATAGTGGAATTATTAAGTTATTGACTGGATTTTCTTATGATCCGGAAGTACTTAGCGAGGAAGAAGTTCCTCAGACATGGGATGAATTATTGGATCCAAAATGGCAAGGTAAAATCCAATTTCCTAACCCTGCATCTTCTGGAACAGCTACATTGTTAGTGTTGGCGTACATGTCAGAATATGGAGAAGAAGCTGGATGGGAGTATTTTGAACAATTAGCACAGCAGGCAAATTCAATCCCTGATTCAGGTTCTGGTCCAGTAACAGCAGTTGCAAATGGAGAGGCAGAAATAGGAATTGGTCTAAGTTATCACGCATATGATTTAGCTGAAAATGGAGAATCCGTTGATTTTATTGTCCCAGATATGACAACAGTTGTTAGCGATCCAATTTCTTTAGTAAAAGATGGTCCAAATCCAGATGGTGGAAAGAAATTTATTGAGTTTATGCATACCCCAGAAGCTCAAGAAATTTTAGCAGATACGTATCATCTAGTTGTGAATGAAGAAGTTGAAGAAAAACTGCCAATTGATATGGATGAAATTGAAGATAGAATTGTCGAATTAGATATGGAGTGGATTCAAGAAAATTATGATCGTATTCGTAATGAGTGGCAAGAAAGGATTCAATAATTATATTTTAAGAAGGTGAGTTAATATGGGATCTGTTGTTTTGGATAATTTAATTAAAGATTTTGGAGAAACAAGGGTTTTAAAAAATATTAATTTAGATATTAAAGAGGGCGAGTTTTTCGCTCTCTTGGGCCCTTCTGGTTGTGGAAAAACGACAACAATGAGATGTGTGGCAGGATTTGAAAGTCCAACAGAAGGAATTATCAAAATTGGTGATAAAAAAGTAAATAAAGTTGATCCGCATCGCAGAAATTGTGGAATGGTTTTTCAAAGCTATGCATTGTTTCCGCATATGAATGTTTTTGATAATGTAGCTTATAGTTTGAATGTAAAAGAGCTAAAGAAGAGTGGGATTTTAAAAAAAGTAGGTATTTATACAAGGATGCTTAACAGCAAATTAGTTAAATATAATGATGAAATGAAGAAAAAAGTCTATGATATTTTAGAATATGTAGAGCTGACTGAACATGCCCATAAGCTGACTAGTGAGCTTTCTGGGGGTCAGCAACAGCGCGTAGCATTGGCAAGATCATTAGTTATGGAGCCGGATGTTTTATTAATGGACGAACCTTTATCAAATTTAGATCAAAAGCTGAGACATACAATGAGAAATACTATTAGAAGAATCCAGCAAGACTTGAATATTACAACGATATTTGTCACGCATGATCAAGAAGAAGCAATGAGTATGGCTGATCGTGTTGCAGTTATGCAAGCAGGGGAAATTGTACAAGTAGGGACGCCTACTGACTTATATAGTAATCCTAATTCTCCTTATATTGCAGATTTTGTGGGAACTTCTAACATAATTCCTGGAGAAGTTGTACATAAAGGGGATAGTTATTCGGTTATTCAATTTGGAGAGCAGAAAATAGAATCAAAAAAGAAACCTGAAAAAGATAGTGTGCAAATTATTATCAGACCTGAAAATATCAATATTTTAAAAGAGAACACACCAAATCTTAAAAATGTTTTTGATGGTGTAGTAGAAGTTGCAACCTATTTAGGTAACACAGTTAGATATGAAGTGAAGGTAGAAAATCAAATTTTGATAGTTGATCAAAATTATGAAGCAGGAGAAGGGATTTTAGAGGAAGGGAGTAAAGTTAGGTTAAGTATATCCTCTGAAAGGGTGTTGTTGCTATGAAAAAAATAAAGGAGAAAATAACGGGCCTTGGAATAATGAAATTTCTCGTCTATTTATTTTTAATAATGTTTTTAGTTATTCCATTGGTAGTTGTTTTTGCAGTGAGCTTTACAAACACACCGATTAATTTCTTTGGATCTTTTATCAGTATAGAAACTTTACAAAGTTCAATAGAAACTATTAAGAATTCAACACTAGAAAACTTTAATGCCATTTTTTCACGATCTGCTTATTTTGGTGCATTAAGAAATAGCTTAGTTTTAGCATTAGTTGTTTCATTTACCGTTATTTTAATGTGTGTTCCAATAGCTTATGGAATTGCTAGAACAAAGATGCCTTTTAAAAGAACGATTATGGCATTATGTACAGTTCCTTTGATTATTCCTACATTCATATCTGCTTATGCATTTATCATGATGTTTGGTCAATCAGGGTGGGTTACTTATATTTATCAAGCTTTGGGTGGAACAAAGGAATATTTTATTGATCCTTATTCTATTACTGGGATAGCTCTAGTTCAAATCTTTTTCTTTTTTCCATATGCTCTTTGGCCGATGGTTGCAGCTTTTAAAGTTAGTGATATTTCCTTAGAAGAGGCATCGACAAATATGGGGGCAAGGGGGCTGCTAACATTTAATACTGTTACATTTCCGTTAGCCCTTCCGGGTATTATATCAACATTTTTAGTTATATTTGCAGTAAGTTTTTCTGATTTTGGAACTCCAATTATTTTGGCTCCAACTGGACTTAGTCTTTTAGTGGTAGAAGCCTATAGAGAAATGGCTGGTTTTTTCAATTGGGGGAACGCTGCTATTCTCACTATTATGATGGTAGCGGTAGCTGGATTAGTTTTTTGGGCACAAAACCGTATCTTTAAAAATAAAAATTATGGTTCTTTATCTGGTAAACCTAAGAAAATGAAAATGAATGAAAATAAATTAGTGTCTATTTTATTAGGAGTATTTTCAGGATTTGTTGTACTAGTTCCATTTTTAGCACTGATTACTGTATTCCTTCAATCAATTGCAACAACTTGGGGAAGGGGACCATTACCAAATGGATATACTTTAGCTCATTATCAAAATGTATTCTCAAATACATTATCCAATATACAAAATACGCTAATATTAGGATTGGGAGCGCTGGCTATTGCAATTGTTGTAGGGGTTTTAATTTCGTACTTTGTAGTTAGGCATAAATCATCCGGATTGGATTTTCTAAGTACTTTACCTTTAATTGTTCCTGGCATTGCATTAGGTATTGCATTATTACAAACTTTTAACGTTGCTCCATTACAACTAACTGGAACGGCTACTATCTTAATTATAGCTTATGCAATTAGAAGGCTTCCTTATATGGTAAGATCGACTGTTGGGACAATGAAATCGATTAAAGAAGATATTGAAGAAGCAGCAGTCAATCTGGGAGCTTCTACACTAACTGCTGCATTAACCGTAATCGGGCCATTGATGTTACCAGGGATAGCAGCAGGATCTATACTTGTGTTTGTAACAGTTATTAAGGAAACTAGTGTTACGATATTGCTAGCCCCACCAAGTTGGGCGCCGTTAAGTTTAGCGATTTTTCAAGATATTTTAAGGACACAGTATTATACTGCTGCAGCAATGTCGATAATTCTTGTAGTATTGGTAATAGTGTTGCAAGGGGTTGCAAAGTTAATTTCCAAAAAAGAAACTTATTAAAAAATCTGCTGCACAGATAATTGTGCAGCTGGTTTTGAAGAAACCAATTAATGTGGATATTTTAAAAATATTAATTAGGTAAGCACTGAAAATTACAAAATGTAGGGTACTAATGTAAATAAAGATGGATTATTCTGTAAAAAAGTTGATTAAGATTATAATGAATTATGATTATTAGGGATTAATCTGTTATAAAATATTCATTTAATAATGTTATTTAGAATAAATATAGTAGGTGAATTTATGAATAAAGAATATGTTATTGGGATTGACGGCGGTACAGAAAGTGTACGTGTTGGAATTTATGATTTATATGGAACGCAAGTTGCTTATGGAGTAACAGAATATAAAACATATTATCCAAGTCCTGGTTGGGCAGAGCAAGATCCAAATGATTGGTGGCAAGCTCTTAAAACTAGTGTTAAAAAAGCTTTACAAAATAGCGGTGTTAAGAAAGAACAAATTATTGGAATAGGGTTAGATACCACATCTGCTACAGTAGTATTATGTAAGGAAGATGGAACGCCATTAAGACGGGCATTACTCTGGATGGATATTAGAGCTGATAAAGAAGCCGAATTAATTTCATCAACTGGACATAGTGCACTAAAATACAATGGTTTCGGTAAAGTATCTCCAGAATGGATGGTATGCAAAACGCTTTGGTTAAAAAATAATGAGTCTGAAAATTTTAACAATGCAGATAGAATTCTTGATTTTGTAGATTGGTATACTTTTAAATTAACTGGCAGATTTACTGGAAGTATTAGTAACACGACATATAGATGGCATTATAATTCAGAGGCAGCGGGAATACCTAAAGACTTTTTTGAAAAAGTCGGTATTGAAGAAGCTATTGAAAAAATACCAAAAGATATTTTTAACTTAGGTGATAAGATAGGAGGACTAACAAAAGAAGCTGCAGTCGAATTGGGATTATGTAAAGGGACTCCAGTAGCTCAAGGCGGTGTAGATGCACTAAATGGAATTATAGGATTGGGAATAACAAAACCAGGTAAACTAGCATTAATTACAGGTTCTTCTCATAATTGTTATAGTTTAACGGAAAAAGAAGTACACGGAAAAGAAATAATGGGAACTTTTCCTAATGCAGTAGTACCAGGTTACAAATTAGCTGAAGCTGGACAAACATCTTCTGGGTCGACAATAAAATGGTTTCGCACTAATTTTTGTAAAGACTTAGAAAATGATAACGATGTGAATG
This sequence comes from Oceanobacillus jeddahensis, assembly GCF_000750635.1. GTDB lineage: Bacteria > Bacillota > Bacilli > Bacillales > Amphibacillaceae > Oceanobacillus > Oceanobacillus jeddahense. The sequence continues at coordinate 59,931 of NZ_CCDM010000004.1, read as the reverse complement.
TATATGAAGTTTTAAATAATGAAGCTGAAAAGATAAGACCGGGTTCTGAAGGTCTAATTATATTAGATTATTGGCAAGGTAATCGTTCTCCTTATGCTGATCCTAATGTAAGAGGATTAATTTCCGGTTTATCACTAAAGCATAATCGTGAACATATTTATAGGGCGATTTTAGAAGGAATTGCATATGGAACAGATCTTAATATAAATAATTTGAGAAAAAATGGTATTGATACATCAGAGATATACGCTGCAGGTGGAGCTACAAATAGTAAACTTTTCTTGCAAATACACGCTGATATCAGCAATATCCCAATTCATGTACCTGAAGATAAACAAGTGTCTTGTTTAGGATCTGCAATTTTAGCTAGTGTTGCAAGTGGAGCGTATTCTGAAATAGAAGATGCTGTAAATAATATGGTTAGATACAATGATGAAGTGATAATACCTAATCTCCATAATCATGAACAGTATCAATTATATGCTGAACAGTACAGAAAAGCATATGCTGAATTTTATCAATGGATGTGGAAAACTACTGAAATAAATCATCATCTTTTGGTTTAGTATTTTAATTATTTAGTGCTTTGAAAAAAGAATATATTCATAGCATAGTCAATAAAAAACCAGATTATTAGTCTGGTTTTTTATTGACTATGCTATGAATATAACTAAATAATAATGAGAAGGTTATCTAAATACAATATGAAGATAACAACTAATTTATATAAATTGAATTTAAGTTTTTGAATTAGTATTCGTTCATCATAACTTTAATTGTTTTACATAGATATAAAATTTTTTATTTTAATTAATATACAAAGATTTATCATTTGGAATATTTCAATATAATATAAAGGGAAAATTGGGATAATTACAAAAGTATTGAATCCTTAAAATGTTGACATTGAGCAACATAGATTCTATGATTATTATTAAAATACAGAAAGTAAAAGGAAATGAATATAGTAAGAAAATAACTACAAACTGTGAAGAGAGCGGATGTTATGCTAAGTTGGGAAGACAGGCGTTTAATGGTTAAAGTTGCAAAATTATACTATTTTGAAGGATGGACCCAGGCGCAAATTGCTAAGAAACAAAATGTGTCTCGCCCGGTTATTTCTAAACTCTTAAGTAATGCTAAAAAAGAAGGAATTGTGGAAATTTATATTAAAGATGAGACTTCTCATAGTGTAGAGTTAGAGAATAAAATTTTGAAGAAATTTGGATTGAAGGAAGTTATTGTTATCTCAACGGCAGGTTTTGCACCAGAGGTGACAAAACGTCAGATGGGAAAAACAGCTGCTTCTTATATAGCAAATCATTTAGAAGGAGTAAAGAGTCTAGGTCTTTCCTGGGGTACAACTTTATTATCTTTAGTTGAAGAATACCCTTATAAACATAAAAAAGATACACATATTGTTCCGATTGTTGGCGGAATGGGGAGTGATCATGTCCATCTTCATTCGAATCAATTAGCTTTTCATTTATCACAAAAAATGAACTCTAGTTGTTCCTATTTATACGCTCCAGCAATGGTGGAGTCTGTTGATTTGAAAGAAAGGCTAGTTCAATCAAAGGATATTTCTCATGTTTTAGAAGAAGCAAGAAATATAGATATGGCAGTAGTTGGGCTGGGAAATCCATTTAAAAGCTCGACGATGGAAAAAATAGGTTATCTTAATCCAGATGATTTAATATCTTTACGTAAAGCTGGGGCTGTTGGAGATATTAGTTCAAGATTTTATGATGCGATTGGTAAAGAGTTAGATCACCCAATCAATAATCGTGTTATTGGTTTGAATTTAGATGAAATTAAAAAGATTCCTGAAGTTGTAGGGATAGTAGAGGGTTCATATAAATTAGAAAGCTTAGAGGCTGCATTGCAAGGTGGTTATTTGGACGTTTTAATTATTGATGATCGAATGGCGCAAGAATTGGTAGACAGCTATATATAACAATTAAACCAATTATCTAGAGCAGATAATTGGTTTAATTTAAATCCATGTTTATTTCCAAGGAGTTATGACACATTTTAACCCTTTTTTATCAAGAGCGGTTTGAAATGCTTTTTTTGTGTCCTTTAAAGGGAATATATCCGATATAAAAGGAGTGAAATCAATTAATTGTTCGTCAATCCACTTCACTGCTTCAACATGTAAATCACGTGGTGCTCCATGTGTTCCGACTACAGTTAATTGCTTATAGATAAAATGATTTGTATTAATAGGTGTTCCAGTAATCTTTTTATTTCCTGAGAAGTACAATACGCGTCCTTTTTTTCTTACAATTTCCAAAGCTTCATTTTGAACATAAGCTGAAGGGGCAGTTACAATAGCAACATCTGCACCTAATTCACCTGTTTCCTCAAGTATGATTTGCGATGTGTTAAATTTATTCGGATCAATCACAATATCAGCGCCAATCTGCTTAGCGAGTTCTTGTCTTGCTTTGGAGCGTTGTACAGCAATAACTTTACCGGCCCCTATTTTTTTCGCAGCAGCAATGTACATACAGCCGATAGCTCCCGCTCCATAGACAATAACCGTATCGCCAGCATTTATTTTTACTTCATGTAATCCGCTAAGCACACAGGCAAAAGGCTCTGAAAGGCTTGCTAATTCATATGGAGTATTGTCAGCAATACGTTGAATAGAACCATATTCTATAAAATTTCGTGGCAATACCATATATTGAGCAAAACCGCCATCGATTTGATACCCGATAGATTCCCCTTTTATACAAAAATGACTATCATTTTTTTGACAGTAATAGCATTTGCCACAAGGCAGATGTGCCCAAAGCGTTACTCGATCTCCAGGATGAAATGATGAAACATATTTTCCTGTCTGAATGATTTCACCAGCTATTTCATGTCCAATAACTCTAGGGAACGTTACTCGATTGTCACCATTTTGATAAATTCTTAAATCCGACCCGCAAATTCCAGTAGCATGAATTTTTAATAATATTTCGTGCTCATCGATTTTTGGAATGGACCTTTCTTGATATTCAAGTTGTTCTTTATCCGTAAGCGCGATAGCACGCATCATATTTCATACCTCCTACTCTTTTTTGAAATCAAGCGCTTTCTTAATTTGGTACTGTATTTGTCGTTTTTCCTTTTCTTTAACTGATTTATTCCATTGAAGAAGAGTAGCCATTTCTTCCGTAACAACATCTAATGTTTTCTTAACAAGTTCTAAATCAAATAATAAATAACTCGTTCGACGATCATAGAAATCAGTTAATGTAGCAACCATTTCATTTTCGATTGTGTAACGAAGCTCGCCCAGGACGTTTCGATGCTCTTTTTTCTCTTGTTGGGTGTTATAGCTATCTATCGTCTGCAATAATTTTTCTGTATTTGATCCATAACGTAATACATAGTGATCTATGTCTTGCTGTGACAAACCTAAATGGCTATATTGTCCTTGAATACGATTGGAATATTCATAAAGCTCTTCAATGCTGTTAAATTGAGATCCCGATAGTTTTAAACTTGCTGTTTTAGTTGGAGGGAGATTTAAATTACGTTTTTTATCGATATAAGTAAGGATTCGATCTGCCATTTTACGATAACCAGTCAGTTTTCCACCTGCGATGGTGACAACACCAGAAGTAGATTCAAAAATTTCATCATGACGTGATAATTCTGAAGGTTTCTTCCCACTTTCACCAATAAGCGGACGAATTCCAGCCCAGCTGGATGAAATATCCTTTATCTGTAAAGTTACTTTTGGGAACATATCTTTTAAGCAGCTTAATAGATATTGAACTTCGTCAAGCTGTACATGTATATCATCCATATCTTTATTGTATAATGATTCTGTTGAACCAACATAAGTTCGGTTTTCCACGGGTATAACAGCTATCATTCTGCCTTTATGTTGAAAGTAAACAGAAGATTTAACGGGTAATTTATTGTAAGGAAACACAATATGAATCCCTTTTGCCAGAACCATATGCTTTCCTGTAATTGTCTCATCCTTCTTACGAACTTTATCGACCCATGGGCCAGTGGCATTTACAATATGCTTGGCATAAATAGTAAAAGTTTGATTAGAATAATGGTCTCTTCCAACAATTCCTTTTACTTTATTATGTTCATTTTTTAAGAATTCGGTCATTTCCGCATAATTTAGAATAACAGCACCTTTTTCATGAGCGGTTTTTGCTACTTCTAATGTCAAACGGCTGTCATCTGTCCGATATTCAATATAACAACCACTTCCTTGCACGGTTCTTTTGTTAAAAAGAGGTTCATTTTGAAGCGTTTTCTTTTTCCCGTATATTTTATGACGTTCATCTTTTTTCACACCAGCAAGCTTATCATAAAGAGTAAGTCCAGCTTTTAAGGTTAATAAATTATAGGATTCTTTCTTTATTAATGGGAAGTTCATAGTGATCGGGTAAACAAGGTGAAGCGCGTTATTATATACAATATCACGTTCAGACCCAGTTTCTTTTACCACAGGAAAATCAAAGTTTTGCAAGTATTTTAACCCCCCATGGATTAACTTCCCTGACCGGCTGCTCGTCCCTGATGCAAAGTCATAACGCTCTATTAAAGCTACTTTCAGCCCTCGTGTTATAGCATCTAAGGCAATGCCACTTCCAGTAATCCCCCCTCCGACAATTAACAGATCGAAATGTTGTTTTTCTAATTGATGTAAGGTTTTACTGCGCGAAAATGAAGAAAAAGAATCGTGATCAACCATTATTATCTCACCTCTTCAAATGTTCCGTTGAGGAAACTTTGTAAATTTACTTTGAGTATATAAGTTGTATGATAATTAGTCAATATTTAAGTGGTGATTAAGCTGTGTATACTAAACTATTCACATTTACATTAGAGAAAACCAAATGATAATAATGGAAATATGATATAATTATATTACCTTTGTAAAGGAGATGAAATTATGAGTATGGAAGAAAGAAGACTAATAACAAAAGTTGTAAAGCTCTACTACCTAGAAGGGTGGACACAAACCGAAATCGCAAAAAAAATTAATAAATCAAGACCAATTGTTTCTAAGCTTTTAAAGCAGGCGAAAGAAAATCAAGTTGTAGAGGTATACTTAAAAGATAGCACTGTACATACTGTTCAATTTGAAAGAAAATTAGAGAAAAAATATAATTTAAAAGAAGCTATTGTTATTGAATCGGCAAATAGTGGACCTGAATTAATAATGCGTAAATTAGGACTTGCCACAGCAAGATATATTGAAAAAAAACTTGATCATATTAATACTATAGGTATTTCTTGGGGGACATCTGTATATGCAGTAGTTGAAGCATTTCAATATCAAGCAAATAAACCGATTCATCTTATTCCCCTTATTGGAGGGATTGGTCAGGACTATATTGGGTATCATACTAATTCATTGCTTTTTGAACTATCTCAAAAGTTAAACGGCACTTCTTCTTATCTGTATGCACCAGCAGTTGTGGAAAGTGAAGAATTAAGAAACCATATTATACGTTCTAAAGATGTGAAAGAGGTGCTTACCCGGGGAAAACAGGTAGATATTGCAATTGTAGGTATTGGAAATCCAGGGATACAAAATACGATGACAGAAATGGGATATTTATTGGAAGAAGATCAACAAAGCCTTATGGATGCTGAAGCTATTGGAGATATTAATTCTAATTTTTTTGATAAGAATGGAGAACTTGTAGAACATCCACTGAATAATAGGACAATAGGAATTGATTTACAAGATATAAAAAAAATACCGGAAGTGATTACAATTGCCAGAGGAGAGCATAAAATATTGCCTTTACATGTTGCTTTAGAAAATCATTTTATAACAACCCTAGTAATTGATGATAAAACTGCTGAAAAATTATTGAAAAGTGTTGAATAGTATTTGTAAACATTTTATTTATATCTATATAATTAGTAAATTTAAAAAACGGGCATCCTGTATAACTATTTATTTGATTAGTTTATTAGATGTCCTTTTATTATGTGCTTAAATCCTTCTAATACATTCATTTCTCTAGGCCTCATTATATAATATTTAACATATGTTTTACTCAATGACATATTGCTCAAAGAGTTTGATAGAAAATTAAAATGTTAAATTCTCCTCCTAAAAGTGAATCAATAATTATAATAAATTGAAAGCTGATCGAAATAGTATTTTGGTAAATTAAAAAATGCAAATTAAATATTGACAAAACTATGTAAGCGTTTTATCATTAATTTACAAAAGTTATATATAGTTACATTTGTAAATTAAGGAGGGTTAAAACTATGTGGGGGATATTTATTTTAATATTTGCATGCGTCTGGGGCCTCCAATTTTTAATGACACAATTACAGGTGAAACATTACCGGGCAAATATTAATAGTTTTGCGAAAAGACAATCAGGATTTTTAGGAACAGGGTATTATAAGAAAAGATTTGGAACGGGAGCTTTAGTATTATTAGTGTGTGATGAAAGATTACAAATTGTTGATGCAAAAATAATGAAAGGGATTACTGTTTTTGCCCGTTTTAAAGATCGAAATGAAGTCATTGGAAAAAGTCTATTTGAAATTAACAATTCAAATTATTTTAATGAGAAGGAAAAATTTGCAGTTCAAGGCGCTGTTCAAATGATTGAAAAAGAATATAAGAAGAAGGAGGAGAAAGCAGTATGGATTTCTTAATTACTATTGCCGAAGGATTTATTGGCATGTTTGAAGAGGGCGGAGAAACCTTCACGGGACTTGTTACTGGTATTATACCGATGCTTGTTGTATTAATTACAGCAGTTAATGCAGTAATTAAATTTATTGGGGAAGAAAAAGTTAATCGATTTGCACAAAAATGTACAAAGTACTTTATTTTAAGATACACTGTATTTCCTTTTATAGCAGTATTTTTCCTAACTAATCCGATGTGCTATACATTTGGTCGATTTTTGCCGGAAAAACAGAAACCAGCTTTTTATGATTCTGCAGTCTCTTTTGTACATCCGGTAACAGGGTTATTCCCACATGCTAATCCAGCGGAACTATTTGTATATATGGGGGTAGCAACTGGTATAACAAATTTAGGTTTGTCTTTAGGACCATTAGCTTTAAGATTCTTACTAGTCGGGGTTGTAGTTATGTTGATTAGGGGAATTGTGACAGAGATGATTACAGCTCGTATGTTGAAAAATAAAGAAAATAGTGTTGCATAAAATAATTCAATTATGGGAGGGAGAAATATGACCGAGTATAAAGCAGTAAAAGTTCATAAAGGACCATCAGGCTGGGGAGGGCCATTAGTAATTCTTCCAAATGATGAGAAAAAATATATTATATCTGTTACAGGCGGAGGTATTCATGAAGTTGCACAAGCTTTAGCTGATCGCACTGGAGGAATTGCAATTGATGGGTTTGAAAAATCTGTACCAAAAGAAGAAATTGCAGCTGCAGTTATAAATTGTGGAGGGACTGCCAGGAGCGGCGTTTATCCACGAATGGGTGTAAAAACAATTAACACTTATAGTAACTCACCATCTGGACCTTTAATGAAATTTATTAATGAAGATAATTTTGTATCTGGAGTTGAGAAACCATCTCAATTTGAAGATGCTGAACCTTCAGAACAGAAAGAAACAGAATCAAAAGAAGATAATAAAGATGCACAAGATCTGATGGATAAAAAAGTAGCACAACAAGTAAAGGAAGAAGCAAAATCTAAAGTAGCTAATTCTGATAATAGAAATGGTAAGAAGAAGAATCCAATACTTCGATTTATTGAAGTTTTAGGAAACAAGGTGGGGAACGTTGTAAGTGTCTTCTTCCAAGCAGGTAGAGATACAATTGAAACGGTTATAAAAAATATATTACCATTTATGGCATTTGTAAGCGCATTAATGGGGATTATAACCTTTACAGGAATTGGTGATTTTATTGCTGACTTGATAGCACCTTTAGCAACAAATTTAATCGGAATGCTAATCCTTTCATTAATTGTTGCAATCCCCGTTATATCTCCATTACTTGCTCCCGGAGCTGTAATTGCACAAGTTGTAGGAGTGTTAATAGGTGTGGAAATTGCAAATGGTAATATACCTCCACAGATGGCATTACCGGCATTGTTTGCTATTAATCCCCAAGCGGGAGCAGACTTTGTGCCAGTTGGATTAACTTTAGGAGAAGCAGAGCCTGAAACTGTTGAAGTTGGAGTTCCGGCAGTATTATTCTCAAGATTAATTACAGGACCAGCTGCAGTTGTAATTGCGTATTTGGCAAGCTTTGGGCTTTATAGTTAAATAAATAACATTTGTAATTTACATTTGTTATTAAAATAAACATTTGTAAAAACACTGAATTTAATGTATATTTGAATTATAAAATGAAGACTTAATAAACTAGTGAAAATATTAAGAAATGAAAGGTGATTTATATGAGTCAATTACAAGTAGATTTAAATGTAATAGATATTGGTGAAGATGTAGAGTTAATGAAGGAGGAAGGCTTATTAATTTTATTCAATAATACTGTACCAGAAGATCTGAAAACGATTGCGATTATCCATGATGGAGTATTTAAAGAAGAAATTATTTCTGGGGATGAAATGATTATTAATGGAGAAGTTTTTCGAATTATTCATGTTGGAGAAAAAGCCAATGAAACACTATCACAACTAGGGCATGCAACCTTTAATTTTGAAGGGGAGACAGAATTTGATATGCCAGGAACAGTCTATCTGGAAAAAAAGGCTATTCCTAGAATAGAATTAGGATCAACTATTTCATTTAATAGAATATAACAATAAAAGAGGAGTGCATTAAATGCTAAATTTAAACAGAAAACTGGAAAAATTACAAAATGAAGGATCTTACATTAAAGTAGGGTTAGTAGGTGCTGGACAGATGGGGAGAGGAATGATCTCGCAAATTGAAAGCATGAAAGGGATGCGGGTTGTAATTACTTCTGATTTAGTGGTTGAGAATGTAACAAATGCTTATAAACATGCTGGAATAGAAGCATCGAATATTGAAGAAACGGCAGATAAAGAAGCTGCTTCCAGAGCTGTTAATGCGGAAAAAGTAGTCGCTACTCAAAATATAAAACTAGTAACCTCGTTACCTGAAGTGGATGTAGTAGTCGATGCAACTGGTATTCCCAATGTTGGGGCGGAAATTGCTTGGGACTCTATTTTAAATAATAAACATATCATTATGTTAAATGCGGAAGCGGATGTAACAGTAGGACCTTTACTTAAGAAATTGGCTGCTTCCAGTGGTGTTGTATATACTGGGTCTGCAGGAGATGAGCCTGGAGCAATTATGGAATTATATGATTTTGCAGATGCAATGGGCTTTGAAATCGTAGCTTTAGGAAAGGGGAAAAATAATCCATTAAATGTGGAAGCTAACCCACATACAGCTGAAGCCGAAGCAAAAGAAAAAGGATCTTCTCCAAAAATGCTAGCCTCTTTTCAAGATGGTACGAAAACAATGGTGGAGATGAATGCTGTTGCAAATGCTACAGGGTTTTTGCCTGATAAGCCAGGCATGCATGGCTTTAAAGCCTCTGTAGAGGAACTGCCAGAAATTTTTCTTGAAAAAAGTAATGGAGGGAAGGTTAATGGAAAAAGAATTGTAGAATTTATTAATGGGATTGCTCCTGGAGTGTTTGCTATCATTTCTTCAGATAAAGAGGAAGTGAACGCAGAAATGAAGTATCTAAAAATGGGAAATGGTCCGAATTACGTTCTATTTCGACCTTACCATTTAACTAGCTTAGAAACGCCACTTTCGATTGCAAAAGCTTATCTGGACCATGAAGCTACGATTGCTCCTTACTGTGGTTTAAAAGCAGAGACGGTTACTGTAGCAAAAAAAGATCTTCAAAAGGGTGAACATCTAGACTATATTGGTGGGTTTACTGTTTATGGCCATATATTAAAAGCAGAAGAGGCAAAAGAACAAAATGCGTTACCACTTGGTTTAGTAGATAAAAATGTCGTTTTACAAAAAGACGTTAAAAAAGGAGAGATTATTACGTATGATGCAGTAGAACAAACAGAAGAATCAACTATTTGGAAGCTTCGTTCGATGCAGGATAGAGAATTTTAATTTCATACCAAAATCATGATGTGTTTTGTGGTTAGCAAAGCATATTCATTTATCTTTTTATTTACATTTGTAATATGTTAGAACAAAAGAAAGGAATGAGGTTTATGTCAAAATTAAATGTCCCTAATAAAATTACTAATGAAAAATTAGTAGATCTCTACAAACAAATGTGGACCATCCGCTTTTTTGAGGAGAAAGTAGATCAGTTTTTTGCAAAAGGGAAAATCCATGGAACAACACACTTAGCTGTTGGACAAGAAGCAAGTGCTGCAGGCGTATGCGCTTTATTGGACAAAGAAGATAAAATTACAAGTACGCACCGCGGGCATGGTCATTGTATCGCTAAAGGAGCTACACCGGATAAAATGATGTCAGAATTATTCGGCAGAACAACAGGTTATTGTAAAGGAAAAGGCGGCTCCATGCATATTGCGGATGTAGATATGGGGAATCTGGGCGCAAACGGCATTGTTGGTGGAGGTATTCCATTAGCAGTTGGTTCCGCTTTAACAGCCCATATGAAGAAATTAAATTATGTAACCGTTTGTTTTTTTGGAGATGGGGCAACTAATGAAGGAAGCTTTCATGAGGCGGTTAACCTTGCATCTGTTTGGAATCTGCCAGTTATCTTTGTTTGCGAAAATAACCAGTACGGAATGTCTGGAGCAGTAAAAGAAATGGTAAATATTGAAGATATTGCAACTAGAGCAAAATCCTACGGTATCCCGGGAGTCGTTGCAGATGGAAATGACATTATTGAAATGATGAATGTGACGAATGAAGCGATGGAACGTGCTAAAAATGGCGAAGGTCCAACCTTGATTGAAGCAAAAACATATCGCTGGAAAGGGCATTCGAAAAGTGATGCTAAAAAGTATCGTACCCGTGATGAAGAAAATGATTGGAAAGAGAAAGATCCGATTAAACGGTTAAAGGAACTATTAATCCATGAATCTATTATCACAGAAGAGCAGGCAGAATCACTGCGAAAAGAAGCTTTAAAGGAAATTGAAGATGCAGTAGCTTTTGCTGAAGAGGGTCCGATGCCGACAAAAGATGATTTATTAACAGATGTATTTGCTTAAAGAGGATGTTCAGGAGGAGGAAAGAAAATGAGAGAATTAACGTATTTAGAAGCAGTTCGTGAAGCGATGAGCCAAGAAATGCGCCAAAATGAAGACGTCTTTATTCTTGGTGAGGACATTGGGGTATATGGAGGTGCTTTCGGAGTTACCCGAGGAATGATTGAAGAATTTGGTCCGGAGCGTATACGCAACACGCCGATTAGTGAATCTGGTATCGCCGGAGCAGCAATTGGTTCGGCACTGACGGGCATGCGGCCAATTTTGGAGCTGCAATTTTCTGATTTTATTACCATAGCCATGGATCAAATGGCGAATCAGGCTGCGAAGATCCGTTATATGTATGGCGGAAAAGGAAAAGTTCCTATGGTTTTACGTACGCCTAGCGGATCAGGTACGGGAGCAGCTGCACAGCATTCGCAAAGTTTAGAGGCCTGGGTGGCTCATGTTCCTGGTTTAAAAGTCGTTCAGCCTTCTACAGCGTATGATGTAAAAGGTTTACTAAAAGCTGCGATAGATGATGATAATCCAGTGATTTTTTATGAGCATAAATTACTTTATAAAACAAAAGGGGACGTACCGGAAGAGCAATACAGCATCCCGCTAGGAAAGGCAGATATTAAACGGGAAGGAACAGATGTAACAATTGTTGCTACAGCCATTATGGTACACCGCGCTTTAGAAGCAGCAGAGGAACTGGAGAAGGAAGGCATCAGTGTAGAAGTAGTTGATCCACGTACATTAGTACCGCTGGATACAGAAACAATTATTCAATCTGTTTCGAAAACATCTCGTTTGGTTGTAGTCCATGAAGCAGTAAAAAGAGGCGGTTACGGTGCAGAGATTGCAAGTATGATTGCTGAAAGTGAAGCATTTGATTATTTAGATGCGCCAATTAAACGGCTGGGCGGTGCTTCTTCACCGATTCCATATAACCCTGAATTGGAGAAAATGCATGTGCCTCAGGTTTCAGATATTATCCAAGCGGCGAAAGAAACATTAAATAAAGCATAGAAAGGAGGGCTTCAGGTGGCGAAAGAAATATTTATGCCTAAGCTAAGCAGCACGATGGAAAAGGGTACCCTGCTTCAATGGTTTAAGGAAGAGGGAGATTCTGTGGAAATGGGAGAACCTCTATTCGAAATCATGACGGATAAAATCAATATTGAAGTAGAGTCGTATGAAGAAGGCGTATTATTAAAGCGATATTTTGACGTGGATGATGAGGTTGAAGTCAATGCATGCATTGGTTTTATAGGAGAGTCAGGAGAAGAAGTTCCTGATACTCCGCCGGCACCTTCCGAAGAATCCGGATCAGACGAAAGTGTCCAGGAAGAAGTATCTGAAGAGGCACAGGAGCAAACCGATAATGCCGACTCTGGCCAAGAAAACAATAAGGGCGGAAAAGTCAGAGCGACTCCTGCTGCCAGACGGGTTTCCCGGGAGAATGATATATCCTTATCTGCTATTTCCGGCTCTGGTCCGAATGGAAGAGTACATCAACAGGATGTTGAAGAAGCAATTGCAGAAGGTGCGATAGCTGTGACGCCGCTGGCAGAGAAAATGGCAGCTGATCATGGAATTGATTTAAATCAGCTTACAGGTACAGGAGCGCGCGGAAAGATTGAAAAACAGGATGTGCTTTCTTATCTGGAAGCAGCAGATGAAATTGCAGAAGAAACGGAATCTGCTCCAGCAGAACGTATAAAGCTTAAAGGGCTTCGTAAAGCAGTTGCTGATAAAATGGTCCAAAGCGTTCAATCCATCCCTCATGTAACATTGACAAGTGATGTGGATATGACGAATGTGATTGACCTACGTAAATCATTGCTCCCTGTGATTGAAAAAGACACGGGATACCGATTATCCTTTACTGAAGTGATTCTAAAAGCAACTGCCAATGCACTTTTACAGCATCCAAAGTTAAACGCCTCTTTAATTGGCGATGAGATTGTGATGAATAAAGAAGTTAATATCGGACTGGCAGTCGCTGTAGAAAATGGGTTGATTGTGCCTTCTATTAAACATGTAAATCAAAAAGGTCTGGCTGCGTTAACTCAGACTAGTAAAGAACTGGGCAGGAAGGCAAGAGAAAATAAACTAAAACCGGATGAAATGCGTGGAAGTACCTTTACTATCAGTAACTTGGGAATGTATGCAATTGATGCCTTTACTCCGATTATTAATGGACCGGAAACAGCGATTTTAGGTGTCGGCAGAATTGTTGAAAAGCCAGTTGTTCTAGATGGAGAACTGACAGCTCGTCCAATAATGGTGCTTAGTCTGTCCTTTGATCACCGTGCAATTGATGGTGCACCAGCAGCAGCATTTTTGACGGACTTGAAGGCGAATCTTGAAAATCCATATAGTTTATTAGTTTAAGGGGCGGAGTAAATGACAAAATTTGATGTAGCGATAGTTGGCGGCGGTCCCGGAGGATATGTATCGGCAATCCGTGCTGCAAAGCTGGGCTTGTCTGTTGCGCTGATAGAAGGAAGGGACCTAGGTGGAACTTGTTTGAATCGCGGCTGTATCCCTTCTAAAACATTATTAAAAAATGCAGAAGTGATCAATCAAATAAAAGATGCGAAGAAGTTTGGAATCCAGATCGAATCGTATTCATTGGAATTAAAAACAATGATCAATAGAAAAAATCAGGTTATTCAGCAGCTTCAAAATGGGATTAACAGTCTATTAAAAGCGAATAAAATAAAGTTATATCATGGTTATGGAAAAGTGGATGATCAAAAAATAATTACGGTTGATACCGGGGAGAAAATAGAAAAGCTGGAAGCAAAATCTATTATTCTGGCAAACGGGTCCAAGCCTTTTGTCCCTAACCTCCCAGGACTTCATGAAATACCTTATTATACAAGTGATACGATTTTCGATATAGAAGAAGTACCAGGGCATTTAGTAATTATCGGCGGTGGTGTCATTGGATTGGAAATCGCCTGTATTTTTCAAAGCTTAGGAACGAAAGTAGAAATTGTGGAAATGGCAGACCGTATCATCCCCGCAGAAGACAAGGAAGCAGCTGACTTCCTTGCAAATGAGCTGAAACGAAAAGGAATCGGCATGCATACCAGTGCAAAGGTGCTGGAATTTCAAAAGGATAAGAAAACGGTTGTCAAATTAGAAAAGAACGGAAAAGAAACGAGTCTGGAAACAGATAGTGTCCTTGTTTCTGTAGGACGCGAACCTAATTTAACCGGATTGGATGACCTTTCTATTAACTATCAAGGCAAATTTGTCAACGTGGATAAATCAATGCAGACCAATGTAAAAGGGATTTACGCCATCGGGGACTTAATCGGCGGATACCAGCTTGCACATGCGGCGAGTGAAGAAGGGATTCGTGCAGTTGGTCATATCTTAGGTGAAACACATCAAAAAGATTTCATTATGCCGCGTTGTATTTATACATTTCCTGAGATTGCAAGTGTTGGGAGGACAGAAGAGCAGGCGAAAGCAGAGGGATATCATGTGAAAGCTCAAAAAGTAGATTTGGCCGCTAATGGAAAAGGAATTGCTTCTGCTGAAAACAGCGGATTTATGAAAATTATCTCCGAAGAAAAGTATGGTGAAATACTCGGTGTGGTAATGGCTGGTGCTCATGTGACGGAAATGATCAGTCAGGCAACGTCTTTCATGTACTTAGAAGGGACAGTTGAGGAACTGGAGGATATGATTTTTCCGCATCCAACCTTAGCGGAGGGAATGTTTGAAGCCGCTGCAAAATGGCTGGATAAAGGGATTCATTACTAAAAAGAAAAGTTAGAAAAAACTTGTAAAATAAATAAACGCATGAAATTGATTTGAAAACTCTGATTTCATGCGTTTTTAATTTATTATTCCAAAAGTTTGTGTTTTGCACATTAAAAAATGCACATCACAACTAAAATTGTAATGTGCATTTACATATTGAATAATAATTACTTCATAATCGTAATAAACACTTAAAACTGTATATTAATTTTATTCATTATCATTATAATTGATTTTAAATTTTAAACTTGGATGATCAAAGAGTAGTATTTCATTATGCTGTTTAGTTATATACTCCGGCGATGCAGAAAAGTTATCTTTATCCCATTCAACTAAAAGTCCAAAAATACCATAGCATTGGTAAATGGAGAATAATTTTTTTTCAATTTTAGGATGCTCCATATAATATAATAAATCATTCATATGGATATTACTTATTGTCTCTACAAAAATTTGTTGAAAAGCATATAAGTCAGTAGAATTTAAGACAAGATGATAGAATTTACGGTACTTATATATATGATCAAATAAAGAAGTCTCATTACGCTTTGTTATTTCAGCCTGTTTATAATAGATTAACCCTTGATATGGTAGTTTATAAGCTTCTTTTAAATCCTGAATAATCATGTCCTGAACTTCTTTTATTAAATCTTCTTTATAAGTATAATACTTATAAAATGTACCGCGGTTTACGTCAGCATTTTTAACAATATCTGTTATTGAAATTTGTTTAAATTCTTTTTTGTCTAAAAGATCTATGAGTGCATCTCTTAAAGCTTTTTTGCTTTTACGAATTCTTCTATCCATTGTCATCACCTGAATTAATTATGCAAAATTTAATGACATTATTCAATTAAAATCTATGATTTAGGTAAAGGTGCATAAGAAGAGATAAAACCTTTTTCAGTGAGTTCTTTCCAGAATGCTTCGGGTATACTTTCCTGCGTTGCTAAAATATCTTCTTTAATTCTATCTGGTTTTGTAGAACCCGGAATAATAGCTTTGGTTGCGGGATGTGCTTTTGAAAATTGAAGCGCTGCAGCCTTTAGAGTTACATGATGATTTACAGCAATAGCTTCTAATTGTTTAATATATTCGCGTTTTTCATCCGTTATCTTTTCATAATTGTAATAATCCCCATTCAATAGGGCACCTGAGCTGTATGCACCGCCTATAATAAACTGTATATTATGCTGCATGGCTTGATCCATCATATGGTGAAGTGCATTTTCATGTTGAAGTAACGTATACTGTGTTGCGGACAGACATATATCCGGTTTATACTCTTCTAATTTCATAAGGAGCTCAATAGGTTCAGTGCGGTTAACACCGATTCCCCAATGCTTAATAACACCTTCATCTTTTAAACGCGATAATACTTTAAATGCTCCTTTACGTGCTTCATCAAAATGTGTAATCCAGTTATCGCCATAGTAGTCAGGTGAAATATCGTGCACAAACACGATATCTAAATGATCGGTATTTAATCTTTTCAGACTTTGTTCTAATGATAATAAAGTGCCGCTTTCACTGTAATCTGTGATGACTTTATTCTTTCGGGCATGGGAGAATAATCCTTCTTTTACTTCCGTTTCATTAGATATATATCTACCTACTTTACTGCTTAACACAAAATCATTTCGGTCATATTGTGACAAGAATTTTCCTAAACGTAATTCTGATAACCCTGCTCCGTATTGAGGAGCAGTGTCGAAGTATCGAATGCCGTTATCCCAGACTGATTGTAATGTTGCTTCAGATTCTTTGTCTGAAATATCTTTAAACATATTCCCTAAAGGTGCTGACCCAAATCCAATATCGTTTTTTAATCCTGTATTTAAGTCCATAATAACCCTCCATTTTTAAAACCTATTAACTTTATCCTAACTACTGAAAAACCTCCTTACAATATGTAAAACAAGCAGGGATTGTTTATTAATCAACAATATATACATAATTTGAACAGTAAAAAACAGATAATACATGATTTGTTCCTTATTTCGAAAAGTATATAAATTCATTTTTAAATATGTTAAGCTCTGTTCTGTAAAAAATAAGGAGGCAAGGAAATAATGAAAGCAGCGGTTTGGTACAATAAAAAAGATATACGTGTTGAGGAAAGAGAGTTAAAAAAATTAGATTCAAAAGATGTGAAAATAAAAGTAGCATGGACAGGTATTTGCGGCAGTGATTTACATGAATATGCACATGGCCCTATTCAAATACCAACAAATAAACCTGACCCGCTAACACAAAATACGGCACCTTTAACAATGGGACATGAGTTTGCAGGTGTTGTTGAAGCAGTAGGAAGTGATGTCACGAATGTAGAAGCAGGGGAAAGAGTTACAGTTAATCCAAGCGTAACTTATCGCAGAAAACCAGACTACGTTGATGTATATGATGGATATGCTGCAATTGGCCTTCATACAGATGGCGGTTTTGCTGATTTTGTAGTTGTCAAAGAGCATAACGTATTTCATTTACCAGAAAACCTGTCATTAGAAGAAGGAGCCTTAGTGGAACCTATGGCTGTGGGGCTACAGTCTGTAAAAGAAGCGAGTTTAACAATAGGAGAAACAGCAGTTATAATCGGCGCTGGTCCTATTGGGTTATTGATTTTAATTGCTGCTAAAGCAGCAGGTGCGTCTAATATCATTGTCGCTGATTTGTCCGAGGAAAGGTTGAAAATAGCATCTGAAATCGGAGCAACCCATATTATTAATTCAGGAGAAATAGAACCTGTAGAGAAGGTCAGAGAACTGATTCCTGGTGGTGCAGATGCTGTGTTTGAAGTGGCTGGTGCAGAACCTGCTTTTAATCAAGCTCTACAAATGGCCAAGTTAAGAGGTCGCGTAACGATAGTATCCATTATAGGTAAACCTATTGCATTCACGCCAATGGATATTACTAAAACAGGGGTAACAATCAATTCAGTATTTGCTTATGAATTTAAGACATTTAAGGAAACCATTGATTTAATGAGCAGCGGACGGTTAAAACCACAAGCTGTTGTGACAGATAAAATAGAATTAAGTAACATTGTTGAACAAGGCTTTGAAGCACTATCTAACGATAAATCACAAGCCAAGATATTAGTGAAATTAAGTGGGGAGCAATAGAACTTTTACTGTTGTGGAAGTATAGATATTCATAGCGTATAATTTAAACAAAGGTCAACACCGAAAGAATTGGCGTCGACCTTTGTTTTCTAAAATACAATTACATTTTTCAAGTATTTTTTCTTAATATATGATAGCAATATTTTTCAAGATGATTCCCCCAGGTAGAAAATTTCAACAGGTTAATTATTTAACGCATTAACATTTTATTACAATAAAGCGATAAAATCTTTAATAATTTAATAGAATGTAAATTGATATTTCAAATAAGATTTTCAGCAGTCTTTCACTGGGGCGGAATTTACTTAAATGACTGCTAATTCAATTTTGAACTACTTGTATCGAGTCTTTTCATATTTTACATTACATATCCCTTTTGATATAATCATCAATCATCAAGTATACATAAAGGAGAGATCAGATTGGATTGGATAGAAAGTATCAATTGGGAACAATTTCTATTAGATGCAGGAATGGTTATTTTAAAATTACTTGCAGTGCTAATAGCATTTTGGATTGCTCGTGCAGTTGGACGAAGGCTTATTAAAAACGCTTTTTCCAAAGCCCAAGTAAGAAGAAAAATGTCAGCCGGGAGAACAAAAACATTACAATCGTTGGCAGTTAGCGCCTATTCGTATATTTTATTTTTTATTACTTTAGTGATTGTTCTAGGTATTTTTGATATTAATGCAGCTGGACTAATTGCTGGAGCAGGTGTAGTTGGACTTGCTATTGGTTTTGGTGCCCAAGGATTAGTCAGTGATATTGTTACTGGTTTTTTCTTACTTTTAGAGAAGCAAGTCGATGTTGGTGACTACGTAACGGTTGCAGGATATGATGGGATCGTAGAAGAGGTTGGCCTGCGTACCATGCAGCTCCGCAGTTTTGATGGTACGTTAAACTATGTACCCAATAGAGAAGTCGGCTCTTTAAGTAACCATACCCGTGGTAATATGCAAGCTCTAGTAGATATTGCGATTCCGTATACGGATAATATTGATGATGCAGTCAGTATTATTCAAACCGTGTGTGATGATATCAAGGAACAAAATCCTAAAATTGTAGAAGGACCAGATGTACTTGGGGTACAGACATTTGGTACAGCAGAAATCACTTTACGTATTATTGCCAAAACAGAGGCAATGGAACAATGGGCAGTAGAACGTGATTTACGAAAAGCGATTAAAGAAGCATTAGATGAGAAACAAGAAAATCCTGACAAAACATATGCTGAGAAGTCGCAGGAGTAATAACAGATAAGTGTAAATGAAATGGTAGTTCGCCATGATGAATAGGAAGATCTTTGTAAAAGGGTTATCGATATAATTTCGATGCCCTTTTTATAGTGGTAAAATACAGCGTAGAATACGATAAGTAAAACCGTTGAAAAGGGAATAAACCTGTAGTTAGTTAATGATATGTTTTATCCTGGTACGGATTATCATTAATAAGGAAAAAATATTTAATTTATAAAGGACTTTTGGTTTAATTTTATTTTTATATTGCACGATTTTCAATTTAATTATCCATCTGTGCATGCATATCCTGTATAATAGCAGTAGGATAAATAAGCAAAAGTTTCAAAAAACGAATGAATAAATATAACATACAATGCATATGTACACAGTGTCTTTTTTTCTTTATGGAGGAGATTAAGAATTTAGAAAGTATTTAGGTTTTTGTTAGATAAATATTCTTTTAGTGTATTAGTCACATATGAGATAATGGTCATTCGCAAAATAAGCTTTAGGAGTGATTGGATTGAGAAGTATTTTCCGGAAAGATATAAGAGAAGAAAGTTTACAGGAGAGCAGCAAAGAAGTAAAAGTAGTTTTAGAGAAAATGGAACAAACAGATTTAGCTTTACAGTTGCAAATGTCAAAAATAACAAAACACGATTTGGCTGTTGCGAAGCTATTGCAGCCTATTATTAAAGATAATATACGCATTATCATTGATGCTTTTTATGATAATCTGGCACTCTCTCCGGAATTAATGGGAATCATCGAAGACAACAGCTCCGTTAATCGTTTAAAACAAACATTGACAACGCATGTTATTGAAATGTTTTCTGGAGAGGTTAATCAAGCTTTTATTGATAAGCGCCGGAGAATTGCTAAAGTGCATGTACATATTGGATTGCAGCCTAAATGGTATATTGCTTCCTTTCAAGAGCTGTTCTTTCAAATATCTAAATTGTTATCAGATACATATCAGGATAAAGAAAACTTTTTGAATGCGGTACAGGTGACAAATAAATTATTAAATTTTGAACAACAAATAGTTTTAGAGGCTTATGAAGCGGATATTGAAGAAAAACGAGCAATGATGGATGAGGAGAATCAACAGCTTATCACTTCTATGAAAGAAACGGCGGAGAATTTAAGCTGCTTGTCCTCGGAAACGAACCAATCTGTAATTAAGATGGTAGACCAGGCAAACCGGATTAACCAAATTTCCAAACAAGGAGAAGAAATTGCTGTTTCTACAAGTGAATCTGCACAGCAGGGGATGGAGCAAACTAAAACAACCAGTACGGGAATGTCTCATTTAGATAAACAGATGACACTTGTCGTGGAAAGGTTAGAGCAGTTAACAAACAGCGCAGAAAAAATTAAATCCGTCATTTCGATTGTAGAATCAATTGCGGGGCAGACTAATTTATTAGCTTTAAATGCGTCTATTGAAGCGGCAAGGGTTGGAGAACAAGGGAAAGGATTTGCAGTGGTAGCCGATGAAGTGCGTAAACTTGCGGAGCAGTCTCAGGGAGCAGTTGCAGAAGTTAGTGACTTAATTTTGGAGACGAATGAACAGGTTGCGAATAGTCATGAAGCAATCAGAGAGACACAGGAGGAAGTAACAACTGTCCGGGAACAAACAGCGAAAACAGCAGAAATTTTAAGCAAGGTTTCTGAGTCAATGGCACTTATTTCACAAAATAGCAGCCAGATTCAACAATCTTTAGAAGCAAACCAGCAAAGTATCAGCGAAGTGGAAGCTTCGATGGGTAAGATTGAAAGTTATTCACATAAGTTTAATGAAATGTGATAAAAGAGTACCTATTCATATAATCATTCAGAGCTCAAATAATCAGTATATTGATAGAACATTAATGGAATGAGGCATATATAATGAGACAATCTTATTTTTATTTGAAGTTAGAAACACACGAACTGCCAATGGCTTATAAAAATGAAAAACGTCGTGTGCGAGTATTATTACCAAAGGATTATGGAAAAGAGAAGAATCGCTATTACCCCGTTGTTTATATGCATGATGGGCAAAATGTATTTTATAGTAGTGAAGCTTTTAGCGGTTATTCATGGAAGGTTATTCCGGCAATAAAGCGGAATCCGGATTTGCCAAAGATGATTGTTGTTGGCATAGATAATGGGGAGCAAGATCGTATTAATGAATATACGCCTTGGAAAATAACAGAAAGTCCGCTTCCGGAAGACATTGAGCTAGGAGGAAGAGGTGCTGAATTTGCTGAGTTTATTATGACAGTGGTAAAGCCTTTTATCGATGAACATTACCGAACCAAATCGGATAAATACCATACGGCAATGATCGGCAGCTCGCTTGGCGGAAATATTTCTGCTTTTATGGGGATCGAATATAAAGATCAAATTGGGGCTTTGGGTATTTTCTCACTGGCGAATTGGATTACCAACAAATCGTTTGACCATTATATGGAGAGAGAAACATTAGACCCGGAACAGCGTGTATATATCCAAGTCGGGACAGAGGAAGGCGATGATACGGATCGGCAGTTAATGTATGGAAATATGAAGCAGGCGTATATTGACTGTTCGTTGAAGTATTATAAGCAGCTGATAAAAAAAGGGATTCCCGTTGATCATATTAATTTAAATATTTTCTCAGATGAGGAGCATAACGAAGAGGCCTGGTCAAAGCATCTACCTGAATGTTTTCGATTTTTAGGCGCTAATTGGTCTTAAAGAGATGAAGAGGAGTTCCGCTGATTACTGTTTTAAGCGATTGAGAAACAGAATTCATTTGTCTTACCAGATACATTTGGGCTAGCCATAGCGATAAGAAATGGACGGCGGATACTACTTTTATCGAGTGATACTATTTTAAATAAACAATCGATTGTTGTATAGTGAAATTCACTTTATCCGACATATTCTAATCATATTTGACAATTTTCAAAAAATTAGATTGATTTTAAATTAAAAAGATGGTATTTTAACAGTTAAACTACTGATTTTTACCTATGTCAGGAAAGGAGTTATTATATGAATTATATTCTAATTTCCCCATATTATCCCAAAAATTTTCAGACTTTTGCGCATCGTTTGAAAGATGCAGGAGTTTCTGTTTTCGGAATTGGCGAAGAGCCTTATGATCAACTGGGCTCGGAATTACAAAAATCCCTGAGCGAATATTACCGTGTTCATAGTTTAGAGAATGTCGATGAAGTAAAACGGGCTGTAGCATTTTTATTTTTTAAGCATGGTCCGATTGATCGGATTGAGTCCAATAATGAACACTGGTTAGAGCTGGACGCGCAGCTTCGAGAACAATTCAATGTGTACGGAAATAAACCAGCTGATTTGAAAAAAGTGAAGTTTAAGTCAGAAATGAAAAAATTGTTTAAAAAAGCTGGTGTCCCTGTAGTAGAGGGAAGGGTTGTAAAAAATAAAAAAGACTTGGCGAAAGCTGTTGAAACATTAGGGTTGCCGGTTATTGCCAAGCCAGATAGCGGCGTTGGATCAGCTGCGACCTTTAAATTGAGTTCAGCAGAAGATGTACGTTATTTTGAAGGGAAATGGCAGGAAACAACAGCCTATTTCCTGGAGCCTTATGTTGAAGGAGGAAAACTTTGTACGTTTGATGGATTAACAGATCAGAATGGGGAAATTGTTTTCCAGACAAGCTTTACATATAATGTGCCGACGTTAGAGCTTGTTCAAGGGCAGCTGGATTTATTTTATGTTATCCAGAAGGAAATCGATCCGAAGCTGGAAGAGTATGGAAAAGCAATTGTGAAAACCTTTGGTATGGAGGAACGTTTTTTTCATATTGAATTTTTTCAATTAGAAAATGGAGATTATGTGGCTTTGGAATATAATAATCGTCTGGCTGGCGGCTACACCATTGATATGTATAACTATGCTTACTCGATTGATTTATTTGCGCAGTATGCTTCTTTGGTAACAGGAGGCGAATGGAAGGAGCCGGATGTTCCGAATCAATATTGTATTGGAGTTACTCAGCGGGACGCCTATCAATACCAAAATGATACGAAAGCTATCCGTGATAAATTTGGTGACAGGGTAAAGTTTGCTGAGCGGATGCCAGAAGCATTTGCCCATCTGCAGGGAAATCAATTTTATGCAATTAATGCTGATACGGAAGAAGAGGTTAATGAAATTACTCGTTTTGTACATGAACGAAAAAATAGAGACAGGGGATTTGACGATGCATAAGGAGCAGTTAAGCCATTGGAGCGGAGAGTTAGGCAGGGAGATGCCTTTAAACAGATATGGGCACAGCGGGATGCCGATTATTGTATTTCCATCATCCGGCGGCTCACATTATGAATACTACGATTTTGGAATGATTGAAGCATGCCGGGAATTTATTGAAGCGGGAAAAGTGCAATTTTTCGCATTAGCCAGTGTGGATAGTGAAAGCTGGCTGCACGATTCTAAACCCCCTCATGACCGTGCATTAGCTCATGAGGCATATGACCGTTATGTGATTTCAGAAGCAATTCCATTTATTCAACATAAAACAAACTGGTTCCATTCAATGATGACAACAGGGTGCAGCATGGGAGCCTATCATGCGCTGAACTTTTTATTAAGGCACCCGGATGTTTTTCAAACGACGGTGGCGCTCAGTGGTATATATGATGTACGCTTCTTTTTTGGAGATTATGGAAATGACCCGCTAGTTTATGAAAATTCACCGAGTGATTTTATCTGGAATCAAAATGATGGCTGGTTTATTGATCATTACCGCTCTGCCAATATTATTGTTTGTACTGGATTAGGGGATTGGGAGCAGGACGGTCTGCCATCATTCTATACATTAAAAAAAGCGTTTGAAGAAAAACAAATTCCTGCCTGGTTTGATGAGTGGGGAGAAGATGTTTCCCATGATTGGATTTGGTGGCGCAAGCAAATGCCTCATTATCTGGAAAAATTATTTTCCTAAAATGCTAAAACACTAGTACAATAGAAGTACTGGTGTTTTTTGCTGAGGAAATTTCAATGGGAGGAGCGGTAATAAGCTTCTGCTGAAAATCAGAGAGATAAAGAGGTTAAGAGAGATGAAACGAAAAAAGAAGACCCAAAGTAATTTAAAAAGAGGAATTATGTTAAGTATCCTCCTGCTGGCAGTACTATCATTGGCTATTAAAATATATTTTGATACAAGCACATTTAAGGTTAATAGAGAGCAGTTTTCAAGTGTGAAACTGGAAGCTGGCACTGAACTGACCATACTGCAAATAACCGATGTACATAGCCGTTTGTTTGGGGAAAATAATGATCAGGTGCTTGAAAAGGTGAAAGAATTAGATGCTGACGTTATTGTATTGACAGGGGATTTAATTGACCGAAAAACAGAAAATTTGGAGATAGCACTCCAACTGGCAGAAGAATTAGTACGGGTAAACCCGGATACGTATTTTGTCACTGGTAATCATGAGCATGAAAATCCTAAGAAAGAAGCCTTTTTGGCTGGATTAGAGGATAGGGGAGTAATCATACTAAGCAATGAAAATACGCAATTTGAAAAAGATGGCCAGCAGTTTAATATGGCAGGGGTAAACGATGTATCCACAGACTATGAAGATATGACTGCTGCTTTTTCTGGATTAGATACAGATCAATATACGATTTTACTTTCTCATGCGCCTTCAGTTGTTCAGAAATATCCGGATATTCATGCAGATATTGTATTAAGCGGCCATACGCATGGCGGTCAGGTGCGTCTTCCATTTATAGGTGCGCTTGTTGCGCCGGATGAGGGATTATTTCCAGAATTGCAAAAGGGCGTGTATCCATTAGGGGATGAGCGTTATTTGTATATTGACAGCGGGTTAGGAACCTCTGCGCTGCCAATAAGATTTCTTAACCAGAGTCAGATCAGTTTGATTACAATTCAATCGGAACAATAGGATAAAGTAAGCAATGCCTGTTTTTTAAATATGGGATTGCTTATTTTTATTACTTAACTTTTACACGTTGAAAAGAAACTCCATTTCCATAGAAACAGGAGTTGATTGTTCCTTCGATCGATAATCTCTTGACAAAGAATAGAAGGTGAGAAGGTAAAGTGTAAGGCGACCGCTGCGGCGGACCGTTTTGCTTTCCGACGTACAACGGTTTTTGATGGGGCGAGTTAATCGCAAAAGCTCTTCGGTGGGGCGAGTAATCGCAGCCCCAACCCCAGGACGTTGCGACTTTAGTCTGCCTAGGGGCACGCTCTTCAGCTAACTTTTGCCAAGAAGATCACTTGGCAAAAGGGCATCTTCAGATGGTGCTGATCCCTCAGGAGTCAAAACGGTCCGCCTCCGCTAGTAGGGTGTTCTATTACGTGGAATGGCTGAATAAATAAAAGGTAGATCAGACAGAAGAGATTTTTTGTGGTGCATGGTAAAAATGTTCAACAATCATTCCTCTCTGTGCATGAAAGCTATCCCCTTTATTTCATATCTGTGCTGTCAGGATTGTATGTTTAGGGGAAAGCTGCTATTTCTTCAAACTTATCAAAATGTTATTTCTTTCAATCGCTATAGAATCCTAACTGAGCGGATTGGTTGCCCGGAGCGGAGCCATGCACAATTACCAATTCCAAAATAGCTGGATATGTAACTAAAAAGTAAGCATTGTACTGGAGAACATGTTCATCCTGAAATAGCAAGATATATATGCTTATTCTTAGGTGCGAAAGTTAAGTTTATTATTAGAACCTGTCATTTAATTTACGGAATACATAGTGATATAATGAAAAAATAGTATATACATAGAGTGAGAATAGTTTAAGGAGGATTTTCTTTTTCATGAGCAATCAACAAGGATTAAAGACAACAAAAACGGTAAATGAGAGAAGAAAAGATTTATTAGAAGCTTATCCGGTTTGGAATCGTGATACCATTGCCGCGCATTTTCAAAAAAGTGTAAAAGTATACGCTGATCAGGATTTTATGTATATTAACGGAGGAACTTATGCGTATCAAGCTGTATGGGATCATGCTGTAGAAATAGCAAAGGCACTTATACATAATGATGTGAAAAGACGCGATCATCTTGCTGTTTTGATGGATAATGATGCAGTATATCCGTCTCTCATGATAGCTTCATCTATGGTTGGAGCGGTATTTATCCCGCTGAATTCCATGCTTTCGAAAGCGGAATTAACATATGTATTACAGCAATCCGATACCAATCACTTATTTATCCATGAGACGGTGAAGGATAAAAAACATGCTCAAACGGTTGCAGAGTTATGGCAAACAAAAGAATTTCAAGACAATGCTTCGCTGGAAAAAGTAATCTGTATCGAGACAGAAGGAGATACGGAAATGCCGGACTCCTTTATCAAATGGGAGGAATACTTACAAACAGGTACGGAGGTTTCCAAGGAAGAATGGAAAAAGCGTTTCGATGCTTCTTTGTATCCGGATGAAATAGCGATTATTATGTATACTTCCGGCTCAACGGGGAGTCCTAAAGGAGTTATGCTCACGCATGATATGCTGCTTCGTTGTGCATATAGCACTTGTTATAGCCGTGCTATTGAAACAGGGAGAGTCACGTATGCTCCATTACCATTTTACCACTGCTTTGCCATTGTAGAAGCAATACTGGCCATGTCTTTTGTGGGCGGTTCTTTTGTTTCTGCGCTCGGAGCCTCCCCGTTAAAATCATTAGAGTTAATGGAAAAGTATCGGGTGAATGATTACCTGTGTGTACCTTCGACTCTGGTACCATTATTAAATCATCCGCGTGTATCTGAATTTGATTTATCTTCTTTATTTGCCATGTGGTGCGGGGCTGCGCCTGCTCCGATTCCGGTATGGAAAAAAGCAAGGGATATACTTGGCTTGACGGAGATTATCACAGGGTATGGGCAGACAGAGGTTAGTTCCTCAGGGGTAACCACAGAAATTGGTGATGATGTAGAAGTTATTTCAACGAGGGTAGGGCGTCCTAAATTAGCTGGTACGAGTGGACTTGCTGAATTTCAAGGTTATGCAACAGAATACCAGACGGTTGATCCAGAAAATGGGCAAAGTTTAGAAGCGGGTACAATTGGAGAATTAGCTGTTCGCGGACCATCTGTGACAAATGGATACTATAATAAACCCGAAGAAACAGCAGCTGCAATAGATAAGGATGGATGGCTGCGAACTGGCGATGTTGGCAGAATAGATGAGAATGGCTATGTTCAGCTTTTAGGCCGCAGTAAAGAAATGTATAAGGTTTCTGGTGAACTGGTTGCTCCGAGAGAAGTGGAAACGGTTATTTCTGAACATCCTGTAGTAGCCCAAGTTGGTGTGATCGGTGTTCCAGATTCGATGACCACAGAAATTGGTGCAGCTTTTATTGAAGTGTATGATGGAGAAGCTGTTTCAAGAAAGGAAATCGTTCAGTGGTGCACAGATAAGCTGGCACGTTTTAAAATCCCAAGATATGTTTGGGTTATATCAGCTTCAGATTGGCCGCTAACAAGCACAGGAAAGATTCAAAAATTCCGTTTGCAAGAAATGGCAGAGGAAAAGTTAAACCGTTCATAAAGATGAAAATAAAATAATGGGAGGAAGAAAAATGACACAAGCGTGGCATCAGCATCAAATGCGCGTGCAATACAAAGACACAGATCAAATGGGAGTTGTTCATCACGGGAACTATATTACTTGGTTTGAAGTAGCCCGGACAGAGTGGATGAGGCATTTTGATATGTCTTATCATGCTATTGAAGAGCAGGGATTACTGTTACCGGTATTGGACGTCAATGCAGCATATAAAAGTTCAGCAAGGTTTGATGATTTAGTAGTATTATTTACGCGTATTGAGCAGTATTCGCCGATTCGATTAGTTTTTCAATATGAAGCGAGAAGAATAACGGAAGAAGATGGGACAACCAATGGGTTAGAAAGTGCTACTGTTGAGGAACCTTATGGCGAATTGCTGACTACTGGCGCAACGACACATATGTGGGTTAATCAAGCATGGAAACCTGTAAAACTTCGTAAAACACACCCGGAGCTTTATGAGAAAATACAGCGGATTGCTGACTAGAAAAAAGGAGGGATAAAAATGGAATATGACGTTATTATTATTGGAGCAGGTTCAATGGGGATGTCAGCAGGCTACTATTTAACCGAATCAGGTCAAAAAGTGGCCCTTATTGATTCTTATGATCCTCCGCATGAAGCGGGTTCCCATCATGGAGGAACGAGACTGATACGTCATGCTTATGGAGAAGGCGGGAATTATGTTCCATTGGCATTACATTCTCAAAAATTATGGGAAGCATTGGATGAGAAAACAGAGGAACGCATCTTTTTAAGGACGGGCGTACTTAACTTTGGTGTGAAAGGAACTGTATTTTTAGAGACTGTTAAAAAATCAGCGGAGACGCACCAGCTTCCACTGGAAGTGATGACAGCGGAAGAAATCAACAAACGCTGGCCGGGTTTTCAATTAGATGATGATTCCATTGGCTATTTTGAGAAAAACTCTGGTGTGTTGTTCAGTGAAAACGCGGTACGAACTTATCGGTCATTAGCAGTAAAAAATGGTGCAGATATATATGTGAATAACACCGTTCAAGCGATTGAAACAAACTCTAATCAAATTGCTGTCAAATTAACAGATGGGGAAATTAAAGGGAAGAAACTGCTTATTTCTGCCGGAAAGGGGACCAATCAAGTGACAAAATTGCTTGGTATCACGCTGCCTCTTACCCCGGTCCGTAAGACGTTCTCTTGGTTCAAGACCACAAAAGAAATGAATTATACGGAAGAATCATTTCCGGGCTGGGGACATATCGATGATGATAGTACATATTATGGTTTTCCAAGTATGGATGGAACAGGTATAAAAATCGGCAGGCATGATCAGGGACGTCCTTTAGTTGATCCGGGAAAGCTGGAGCCATTTGGAACGTACCCGGAAGATGAGCAGGAAACGCTGGCCTTTGCTCATAAGTATTTTTCGAAGGATATTGAACTTAAAGAAGGAAGGGTATGTACGTACACCAATACACCAGATGCAGATTTTATTATTGATTATCTGCCCGGGCATGCAAATATTATAGTTGCTTGTGGATTTTCCGGTCATGGCTTTAAATTCGCCAGCGGCATTGGAGAAAGCTTGGCGAGATTATTAACGGAAAGAGAATCAGCCGTCAGTCTGGAAAGCTTTCGGTTAAGCCGGTTTGATGAAATAGTAGACAGATAGAAGGGGTGTATCTATACATTTTTGTTAGGTATACCAAATCTATATTGTTTGGGCAAATTAGATATGCATTTTCATTTCCAGTTTATTAATGATGATGGAATGTAGCAGAAGTTAAAGGAGAAGAGATATGCTTGGGCTCGAATTAATGGATTGGGTGCTGATTGGCCTGTGCGCGTTATTAATAGGCTTTTCCAAATCTGGTCTGCCAAACTTAGTTATTTTAGTAGTGACATTAATTATGTTTGTTTTTCCGGCAAGAGAATCCGTTGGTTTTTTGTTGCCAATGCTTTTAATCGGTGATTTATTTGCAGTTACATATTATCGCAGAAATGTAGAATGGAAGTATTTAATCCGTTTAATGCCCTGGGTATTAATTGGAATTGTTATCGGTTTCTTCGTGCTGCAAACGATCCATGATGCACAGTTAAAACCTGTCATCGGGATCATTGTATTACTGATGATCGTACTGAATTTCGCACGTCAAAAGCTCGGAAGCCGTTTTAATGAGATGCTTCCGGAATCGCTGCTGTTTGTTATTTTTATGGGGGTGCTTGGAGGCTTTACTACAATGATCGGGAATACTGCAGGGGCGATTATGACCATTTATCTGTTGGTGAAAGGCTTGCCGAAAAAAGAATTCATTGGAACTGGGGCATGGTTCTTTTTAACAGTAAATATGATTAAATTTCCTTTTTACATTCATCTCGATATGATTACGTTGCATACATTTTCCGTTAATATGATGATGATTCCAATTATTTTAGCCGGCGCTTTTGCAGGAGCGAAAATACTGAACTTTATTCCACAACGGATATTTACATGGATGATTTTAATCCTTGCAACACTTGGAGGATTGAATTTGATTTTTAATTAAAAATGTACATAGCATCCAATAAATGAAACGTATTTCTGTTCTGCCAAGTATCGGTTTTAGAATAGGTCACCATATTTTCGGACCGGTTTTCACAACATTGTGGTCGAAATAGGATGGGAAATGAAGAAATAGTCAGAAAAACGCGGATTTACTCTGTTTAGCGGCTCTGCAGTTTTTCAGTCCTTTTCCAATAAAAAACTCTGGGAGATAGATAGCCTATCCCTAGAGTTTTT
The DNA here is from genome assembly GCF_000750635.1 of Oceanobacillus jeddahensis. Taxonomy (GTDB): domain Bacteria; phylum Bacillota; class Bacilli; order Bacillales; family Amphibacillaceae; genus Oceanobacillus; species Oceanobacillus jeddahense. The sequence goes on along the minus strand of NZ_CCDM010000004.1, from coordinate 29,335 downwards.
TTAATACAGACTTTGAATTTCTTTTTTGTTTAATTTCTCTCCATAGACGGTAACTTGTCCATCATTCAGAGCTTTTAATAAAATTTGACCGTCTTTTAAAGCACTGCTTGGAATAATGGATGGAATAGGGGAAGAGATAAGGTTTCCTTCCATATCATAAAAGAGATAGCCTTCTTTTTCATCTTTAATAAAAGCGTTCACTTTTATATTTGGAGGGAGAAGCAAAGTTAATTTATCTATATCATTCCAAATTAATTTTACTAACAGTTTCTTTCTCTGTTTATTTTCAACAAATGCTTTCCATTTTAGAATAGAGATACTTTCTTCCATAAGGATTCCATTCCTCCTGCATAAATTGGCTGATCATTCACTTGCCAAAAACAGTATAACAGATTCCGTTTCTTTTTGCTTTAAAAAACGAAATATAAGCAGCTGTCTATTTAAAGCGAGTTTAAAATGTTTAATCAGGGTATGGTCTCAATGCTTTGCGTTTGAGGATTTTGAGACATCCTCTTTTTATTTTATTCAAAAAAGCGTATACTTATTTTAATTGCTAACGTTGTGGAACTTCATCTGGAAGGAAGGGTTTTTGTTTTGAATAAATCATTTCGATGGTTATTTTTTTTGCTCGGAATAATGGTTTTCAGCAGCGGGATCGCATTGACGATTAATATGCAGCATTTGGGCATCCATCCCTGGGATGTTTTAAATGTGGCGATGTTTGAGAAGGTAGGGTTTACAATAGGCTCGTGGAATATTATTATATCCATGATCTTAATTGTAGTTTGTCTTATTTTAGACCGTAGATATATTAAAGTAGGAACTTTTTTTAATGCGATTCTTGTTGGGTCTTTTGTTGATTTTTATCATTGGACTGGAATTCTTCCGACAGCAACCGATACATGGTTGGATATTATGTTTATACTAATTGGTATTGGTATCATGGGCTTTGGGGGTGGAATGTATAATGCTGCAGGTGTCGGTTCAGGGCCGCGTGATGGTTTTATGCTTGCTCTTTCAGATAAATTGGGAGCGCCCATCGGCAGAGTACGAATTATAACAGAATGCAGTGTGCTCGTGATAGGATTGATTATCGGCGGTCCGGTATTTATTTTCACTTTCGTATTTACTTTCATCCAAAGTCCGATATTCCAGGCCACTTATTTAAAACTGGGGGATTTTGTGTTGAAAGTCGAATATAATCAACATAAAAAGAGGAATAAGAAGCATGCCTCTTAAGATTGGAAAAAGGACCGAATCTCAAATCATTGAGTAATTTGGTCCTTTTTCTGTAATTTATATCAAATCCATGATTTTTACTGCAATACTTTCTTGATTTTCAAGATATCCCTGTAACCATAACCAGGTAAAGAAGCCTGTCAGGAGAATCAGAATAATAATGATGATAACGACATATGATCCCTTCACATGAGCCACCTCTTTTCATTAATGAAGCTTCATTGCGGATTTCACATCATAATGATCTAAATTAATATCTGGTTTTTCATCGAAAGCTAATTTAGCAAGCTGTTGCCCCAGGTAAGGGCCCATAGTTAGACCGGATGAACCCAATCCGTTTGCTAAAAGAACGTTGGAATGCTCAGGTAATTCGCCAATAACAGGCAGGAAACCAGGTGTATAAGGACGGAAACCGACACGGGTTTCTAAAATAGTTGCTTCTGCTAAATCTGGTGCAATAGCAAATCCCTGGTCTAAAATTTCATGTATGCCAGCTGCGGTAACCCGATAATCAAAATCAACTTGATCCTCATGAGTAGAGCCAATGACAAAGCGATGATCATCCTGAGAAAGTAAGTATTTATTTCCCGGTGGCATGACAACTGGCCAATCGGCAGTTTCTAACCCTAGAATTTCTAAATGCATAATTTGTGCACGCTGAAATGAAACATCCAACTGGATGTCGAGAGGTTCTGTTGTTTCTTTCATCCAAGCACCGCTTGTTAAAATAACTTTGCCGGCCTCTATGATTTCCCCATTACATACAACACCTGTTACTTTATCTTCGGTTACATGTAACTTTGCGTTTCCAGATAAAAGTACAGCACCGTTTTTCCTAACTGCATTTTTTAAGGAGTTCAATAACTTTCTTCCATCTACTCGTGCGGCACCACTTATATAGACAGCTTGATAGTCCTTGTTTAATATAGGGAAACGCTGCTGTGTTTCTTCCGCAGTTAATCTGGAGATATCTCCAATTTCGGGAGCATTTTCACGTCTTTTATATGCTCTTTCTTCCATACCATCTAACTTGTTAGAATCCGTATGTAGACTGAGTGCGCCGACCTGCTTATAGCCTGTATCCTTTTCACCGAGTTTTTCTAAATCAGCTACTAATGATGGATACACGCGAGCGCCGTTTTTAGCAAGGTGGTACCATTTTTTATTGCGGCGCTGGGAAATCCAGGGGCAAATAATTCCTGCAGCAGCATCCGTTGCCTGGCCTTCATCATCCCGGTCAATCAAAATGACCTCTGCGCCTTGCTGCGTAAGATAAAAAGCGGTGCTGGCACCTAAAATGCCGCCGCCAATAATAATATAGGGTTTCCTCATTCGGAGTCTTTGACCTTTGCAACAACTTGATGCATTGCTTTGATTTTACCTAGATGCTCTGCTTCATGGAAAGAAAGCATAATGAGTAAATCACCGTATGTTTCAACGCTGCCAAACGGAACTTTAAACTGTACATTGGACTTCCAGAATAAGTCATTAAATTCATTAATACGCTGTTGCTGTATCTCTAAAGCTTCTAATAAAGCTCCCAGACTGGGCGGTTCTTCCTTCCAATCCTTAGGATTTGTCCCTGAACCGAATAGGTCAGCAAAATTTGCTGGTATATTTTCTGATTTACTTGGGTAGCGGAATAAGAATTTTTCCATTGTTACAAGTACGTGGCCTAAATGCCAGCGAATGGTGTTATTAAAATAGTCTGCTTGTACATCAATAATAGGATCATCTAAATCTGAAGCGTAAGTGAGTAAAGCAGTACGTGTTAAATTAAATTGTTTTCTTGTCATTTCATAAATCCCTCCAATAAGATTTATTATAATCTAATAATGATTATTTTTACAGTATTTCGAGGTGAGAAGAAAAAATTTCTAGATAGAACATCAAAGTCAGTATTTTCTTATATAACTCAACTATCGCACCTAAGAATAAGTATATATATCTTGCTGTTTCAGGATTATCAAATTCTTCTTTATTGTGCTTGCTTTTTAGTTAAATCAGCTTTTTATGAACGAATGATAGTGTATAGCTCCGCTGCGTCCAACCACTCCGCTAAATTTTGATTCTACAGCGAATGAAAGAAATAACATCCTGTTGGGTTGGACGAAATAGTATCTCCATAGCTTGATGATACGATTATTCTGTTATTACAAATGGTTGGCTTAGCAGTTCTAATCATGACAGCGTGGATAGATAACATCAGGAATAGCTTTTACGCACAGAAAAGAGTGATTACGAAACATCTTTACCATGCACTACAAAAAATCTTTTCTATCTGATCTACCTTTTATTTGTTCAGCTATTCGACGATTAGAATACCTAACTAGCGGAGGCGGACCGTTTTGACTCCTGAGGGATCAGCACCATCTGAAGATCCACTTTTGCCAAGCGCTCTTCTTGGCAAAAGTTAGCTGAAGAGCGTGCCCCTAGGAAAGCAAAACGGTCCGACGCAGCGGTAATCTTACACTTTACTTTCTTTACCTTTTGGCAAGGAAGTCATCAAAAGAACGATCAACTCCTATTTCTATGGAAAGGAAGTTTCTTTTTAAGGTGCGAAAGTTGAGTTATATAAGTAAAGAACGAGCAAATCCAGGTTTTTCGAACATTTTTTTATAGAAACAAGATTAGGGCTAGAGCTTTGGACGTTAAATATGATAATCTATATATGGAAAGTTTGTCGAGGGAGGAAATCAAAGATGTCAAAAACACTTATTTTTGGACATAAAAGTCCAGATACGGATACTATATGTTCCGCTTTAGCTTATGCTGATTTAAAAACAAAACTGGGGGAGGAAGTAAGCCCTGCCCGTTTAGGTGAAGTAAATGGAGAAACACAATTTGCTTTAAACCAATTTAATGTAGAAGCCCCAGCACTTATTCAAGAAGTGGAAAATGGCACTGATGTTATTTTAGTAGACCATAATGAATTTCAGCAAAGTGCTGATAACATTGAAAATGCAGTGATTCGTGAAGTAATTGATCACCACCGCGTATCTAATTTTCAAACCAAAGAGCCACTTTATTTCCGTGCAGAGCCTGTTGGTTGTACAGCCACTATTTTAAATAAAATGTACAAAGAAAATAATGTGGAATTAGATAAAAGTATTGCTGGATTATTATTATCTGCAATTATTTCGGATTCTTTATTATTAAAATCACCAACCTGTACAGAAGAAGATGTGAAAGCTGCGCATGAATTAGCTGAAAAAGCAGGGGTGAGCTTAGAAGAATATGGTTTAGAAATGCTAAAAGCTGGTGCAGATATTAGCGATAAAAGCGTAAAAGAATTAATTACAATGGATGCCAAGGAATTTGCGATGGGCGATGCGAAGGTAGAAATCGCTCAAGTAAATGCAGTGGATGTCAGTGAAATTTATCAGCTTCATGATGAATTAGTAAGTGAAATTACAGCAACAGTGAATGAAAAAGGATTGGATTTATTCTTATTCGTTGCAACAGATATTTTAAATAATGATTCGGAAGTATTAGCTGTGGGGGCTTCCAAAGATAAAGTGAAAACAGCATTTAATGTTTCATTAGATGAAAACGACCGTGCTTTATTAGAAGGTGTAGTCTCCCGTAAAAAACAAATTGTTACAGCTTTAACAGAGCAGTTTTAAGGAAGAAATGCTCAGAGGTATATATGAAGAAAGAGATCCCCTTGCCTGATTGGTAAGGGGATTTTGTTTCAGGTATTAACAAAATGGAGCAATTGGGAAGAAGTTTATTACATTCATATCTGATAAATTAAAAAAAGAAGGAGGGTTTTATCATGGAGAATGAATCCATTCAAAGAAGAACAGACTCTGCATCAAGATTGATTATGGCATCCCCGCAAATTATTTATCAGGCGTTTGTAAACCCGGAAGCTTTGATTTCGTGGCTGCCTCCAAAAGGAATGTCGGGGCATATTGAGCTATTTGATCCTTGGGAGGGTGGAAATTATAGAATGACTCTTACGTACGAAATGGATAACGCACACTCTGGAAAAACTTCAGAAAACACGGATATAACCCAGGGCAGGTTTTTGGAGTTAGTTCCAGGTCAGCGCATTGTACAATCCGTAAACTTCGATTCTAAAGACCCGTCTTTTTCAGGAGAGATGATACAAAAATGGTTTTTAGATCCTGTTTCAAAAGGCACAAAGGTTACCATTGTTTGCGAGAATGTCCCAGCAGGAATACAAAAGGAAGATCACGACATCGGTTTAAGATCCACATTGGAGAATCTCGCTGCATTTACGGAATAGAAAAGTAAAAATTAATTTCAATCCTTTTTGAAATGAGTTTTAGAGCGGTAATTTTACAAATAAAAAAGCTGATCAATGATGATCAGCTTTTTTCTATCCGCTTATTAGTTTTTAACAACGTTAGCAGCTTGTGGTCCGCGGTTACCTTCTTCGATATCGAAAGTAACTGTTTGACCTTCTTCTAAAGTTTTGAAACCTTCGCCTTGGATTGCAGAGAAATGTACGAATACGTCGTCTCCACCTTCTACTTCGATGAAACCGAAGCCTTTTTCAGCGTTAAACCATTTTACAGAACCTGTGTTCATTCTTTTACCTCCACGTGCAATTGTTGCACTGTTTATTACTATTTAGTTCAAAGTTAAATTTCAAGACGAAAGATCAATTCGTTTATTGTATCCCATCCTGTATTTCTACCGAATCTAAATAAGTAACTTTATTATAGCATCTACGATAATAAAAGCCAACCTTTTTAGGAAAAAAGTTTCTAACTGTGATTATTTATAATATTTTTTTCAATGGATATTATCCTTAAATTGCTAAAAGAACAGGTTTTTTGGGTATTGTTATGCTATAAGAAAGTGTAGTGAATGGAAGAAAAAATATAAACATTTTTAGGGTAGAAGTGTAAGTGTAATGATTTTCAGTGGGACGATTAAGTGTAGCTCTAATATCAACTAAAGGTTTGCACGCAGAATGATAAAGAGTTCTAAAAAAAAGAGGGGGAATAAATTTATTTAGGTGGGAGCTAACTCCCATTGAAGATTCGTTTTATAAAATCAAAAAGAATTTGGGTATCTGTCTTATTCGACTTGTACGTTTATCACATATGTTAGAAAGAGAGTAGAAAAAGGGGGAAGAAATAATGCAAGGTAAACAACGATTTAATCAGCAGCATCCAAATCCAAATGAAAAGACCATCGTTCACCCGACCAAGCACCAATATGTCCATACATCATCTGAATCGGTTGTTAATCATATTCATCCTGTACACACAACGTATGTGAATCATCACATGATAAAAAATCAACATCCGTATGGAAAAGAAGCGTTTATGGGGAGACCGCAAATAGGACCACGGCCGCCGTCCCCTCCCATGCCAATGCCTTTACCTGGACAAATGCCGCCCGGTAATATGGGGGAGATGAGAAGGCATCCTGGTATTCATCCACGCAGAAGGCCAGGGATGTGGTAATAAAACGAAACTTCATTCAGCGGGGGTTTTACGGGAGCTTTTCCGTGATAAATGAAGATGGCAAAGCTTGTTCCTGGCTGGTATGAGGTGTGGCGGCTCTGACAAAAGGGCAGTGACAGCTCCTTTTGTCTACATATTAAGAAAGTAATACAGATTTTGAACAGTAAAGAAAGATAAGATACGAGTGTTATCTTATATGGAGATAAGCTTTCAAAACAAGTACTCCTGCGTTAAAATAAGAAATAGTCTAAACCCAGAAAGGATATTACCGTGAAAATTTTACATGTAACAGGCTATAAACCAACGGAATTAGGTATTTTTAAAGAAAATGATCCAAGGATTGTTTTTATTAAAGCAGCCTTAGAAAAAAGATTGCGTACATTTATCGAAGAAGGATTAGAATGGGTCATTATTTCTGGACAAATGGGGATTGAATTATGGGCTGCTGATGTAATTATGGATTTAAAAGAGATGTATGAGGTGCAGATCGGTGTTTTCCCACCATTTGAAAATCAGGATCAGCGTTGGCCGGATCCTCTTAAGGAAAAATATGAAGAATTAATGATGACAGCAGATTTTTTCAAGCCGCTATATAAAGGGGAATATCAGGGTGCCTACCAATTTCGGGCGAAGGACTTATGGCTTATTGATAAGAGTGATGCCGCTTTGCTCCTTGTTGATGATGAATATCCAGGAAGTGTCAAATATTTTTATGATGCTACAAAGCGAACGTCTAAAGAATATCCCATTTTTACGATTACCCCTCAAGATCTAGAGGATATTGTAGAGGAACTGCAAATGCAAGACCCGAGTTACTGGGATAACCCGGAGAATTATTGAATGGTACAACCCTTCCATCACATAGAATGGTATGAGGGAGGGATGTTCGCAATGTATTATACTTACGGACCGCCTAATTATGGGTATAGAATGTATGAACGGCAAAATAATCAACAGCAAGGTACTATTACCATCACTGGTGTAGGTACAGTCATTGTCTCACCAAGTATTGCCCGCATTCAATTGGTAGTTTCCACTGTCAATCGTTCTTTGCAGGAAGCGCAGCAAGAAAACGCAGAGCGAATGAATCGAGTTCTGGACATTCTGCAGCAAATTGGTGTTCCTAGAGAACAAATTCAAACAACCAGTTTTTCTGCAAGACCAATTTATAGTTATCAAGACGGTGATCAGACATTACAGGGCTATGAGGTGCGGAATGAAATAACTATTATTACAGAAGATATGGACGGGATTGGAGAAATGATTGATCGTGTTACTGAAAATGGAGTCAATGAAGTGATTTCCATCGAATTTTCAGTTGATAATCCAGAGAATTTTTATATGGAGGCTTTAAGTTTTGCGCTTTCCGATGCGAAAAGGAAGGCAGAAAGCTTAACAGAACAGCTAGGTGTCAATTTAAATCCGATTCCATTAAAAATCAACGAACAGACGACTTCTCCAGGGGTCGGTCCAGCACAGGTTTTTAAAATGGTATCTACGCCAATTGAACCGGGGAATCAATCGATCGAAGCCAGGTTGGAAGTCATATATCAAGTGTAGGGGAGGATATATCTTAACCTCTTATTCAAAAAAGAAATACAAATCAAGTCTGGCAATAAAACTTGATTTGTATTTCTTTTATAACGGGACTAGCTTTAGCTACATATAAAAGTTGACATTTTCTTAGAGGGAAATGATCAAAATAAAAGTACAAAATGATCATTTTTCTAAATAAAGATATTAGTTAATTATTCACCTCGAATGAAAATTGTGGAATAATAAAGGTAGGCTAAAGGAAAAGTGGGGATGCTTAATGGATATACATATTGTTCGAATGACACAAAAGTATGCAGTTGAGGCGCTTTGCTGGAAGTACAACAAACCTTATGACTTTTATAACAATGTATTAACGACCAGTGCGATTGTAGAACTGCTTGGCGGCAGCTACTATGCAATTGTGGATTCATCACAAAAATTAATTGGTTTCTTTTGCACGGGGCGTTCAGCTAAAATCCCTGCCGGTGATCGGAACGCCGCTTATATAGAAGATTGTGTTGATTTAGGCTTAGGAATGAATCCTGCTCTGACCGGAAAGGGAAAGGGAGATCAGTTCTTAAAAAGAATTCTTCATTTTATTGAACTGGAATATAAAGGAAAACCGATCCGGCTTACAGTTGCTTCCTTTAATAAACGGGCAATCCGCTTATATGAGAAAAATGGTTTTATCAAAGAGCATCAATTTTATTATAAGGAGATGGAATTTATAACAATGAAGCGTAACGGTACAGCAATGTAGAAAAAACGTACATTTATTAGATTTATAGTTATTTGCGTAGGACAAATCCGCTTCTTTTCATAAGATGTATTATGTATTGGAAAGGAGGGAGTCCGAATGAGTCGAGATAACTGTCAATGTAGCCGTTGCCGTAATTCGAACCGGGATGAGGATGTACGTGTTCATCCAACAAGGCATGAGGTTCGTCATCACAATAGTGTAAGAACAGTTAAAAATATTCACCCGACAGAAATTAAAAATGTACACCGTACCACTATCCGTAATGAAAATTATTATCCAGTCAGAGAATCCAATGTAAACGAAACGGTTGTTGAAAATTACGATTGTGGCAGCGATGTAAATGATTCAAGTAATTGTCGAAGAGTAGGCGGTTCAAACAATGGCTGCGGTGGAAATCATCATTCTGACCATTGTGGCAAACGTTCTGAAAACCGATCATGTGAAAGAAAACGTTCCTGCTGTGGTGGCAGAAATCGTAACTGGTTCTTTTAATTATTAAAAGATAATTCGTAGGAGCAGCTATTCTTTTCCTATTTAATTAAGCATGCTAAAAAATAACTCTTATTAAGAAAGTTTTTCAATGGGATGAACAGATTGTCTCTTGGAATACTTCTTAATAGGAGTATTTTTTTAAGCAGATTTCTTGAGATAGGTGAAATAATATGATAATAATATTTATTGTGTTTAAAAAATCTACAAGTATTTGTGATAAACATAACATTTAATTAGAGATATATTGGAGGTATATGAATGAAAATTGCAGCAATGATTGGAAGCAACCGCGCAGAATCTTACAACAAACAACTTGTTGAATATATGAAGGACCGTTATCAAGAAAATGTTGAAATTGATATTTTACCGATACAAAAATTACCTTTTTTTAACCAGGATGAAGAATTAAATCCCCCGGAAATCGTAAAAGAAATTCGACAGCGTATTAAAGATAGTGACGCTATTTTATTTGCGACGCCTGAATATAATGGTTCTATTTCGGGTATGTTAAAAAATGCAATTGATTGGTTCTCTCGGGTTGATTTAGTAATGGTAAATAAACCTGGGATGATTGTAGGTGCTTCTATGGGAGCGCTGGGCACTGTAAAAGCGCAATTGCAGCTTCGGCAAATTTTAAACTCTCGCGGAGTTGGGGTATTAACACTGCCGGGAAATGAAGTGTTAATTGGTTCCGTCCAAAATAAAATGGACGAACAAGGAAACCTAACCGATGAGCAAACAATTGATTTTCTTGATTCTGTTGTTCATAATTTTGTCGATTGGTGTAATACATTACAGAAATAATCCGATGCCGGTGATTTTATAGTCACCGGTTTTGTCTGTTTTTACACACTTTAAAAGTATTTAATAGATGTAAATTAGTTTGATGTAAGTTAAAAATGGTAAAGAATTATGTATAAGAAAAAGTGACGATTTATAAAAAAGTATAAATATAATGAAAGAAGGGTTGTAAAATGGCTGAGAGTCATGACTCATCGATAGACACGAAAAATTTTAGCCGGGTACCCATTCTCGTTGTTTTATTATCTGGTGCCTTTGTAGCCATTCTAAATCAGACATTATTGGGGACAGCCTTGCCTCATATGATGGCGGATTTGGATATTGATGCAAATACCGTTCAATGGTTACAATCAGCTTTTATGCTGGTAAATGGTATTATGATCCCAATTACAGCTTTTTTAATTGGTACGTTTACGACACGTAGTCTATTTTTAACAGCGATGTCTTTATTTACGATAGGTACCTTGATCTGCGGGGTTGCACCAGAATTTTTCTCGCTTCTAACAGGACGTATTCTGCAGGCTGCAGGTGCAGGAATTATGATGCCGCTGATGCAGACGATTTTAATTTTAATTTATCCAAAGGAAAAACGGGGCAGCGCCATGGGAATGTTTGGTTTAGTTATTTCCTTTGCGCCGGCAATCGGGCCAACGCTCTCCGGTTATATTGTAGAGAATTTCCCTTGGAGAACATTATTTTTTATGGTTCTGCCTATTGCTATATTAAACATAATTATCGCTTATTTCTTACTTAGAAATGTAACGAAACGGACCTTCCCTGAATTGGATAAATTATCTATCCTTTTATCTACTCTAGGTTTTGGCGGTATTCTTTATGGATTTAGTACGGCAGGAAACGCAGGTTGGTTAAGTTATCAGGTTATCGGTGCTTTAGTAATCGGCGGAATTATGTTGGCATGGTTTATTACAAGACAAATGCATTTAAAAACACCTATCTTGGAATTCCGGGTATTTAAGTATCGTGTATTTACGATCACTACCGTGCTAGGCATGGTTACCTTTATGACAATGATTGGAGCTGCTGTGATTTTACCGCTTTATATGCAGCAAATGCTGGGATTCAGCGCCTTCCATTCTGGTCTGGCATTACTCGCTGGAGCTGTTGTACAAGGGTTGATGAATCCTGTCACTGGAAGATTGTTTGACCGATATGGAGCCAGATATTTGGCAATGATCGGTCTGATCCTGATTGTTGGTACAACATTTGCATTAAGTACATTAACGACAGAAACAAGCTTTATCTTTATAGCAACGATCCATGCCCTGAGAATGTTAGGGGTTGCCATGGCGATGATGCCTGTAACAACAGCCGGACTCAATGTATTGCCTGAAAAATACATTTCTCATGGTACAGCTGTAAATAATACATTGAGACAGGTTTCCGGGGCAATTGGTACAGCCTTGCCAATTACAATTATGTCTACAGCATCTATTCCTGAACAAGGGATAGATGGGATGGTACACGGTGTGAATGTGTCATTCCTTGTAACGGGAATTATCTCTATTGTTGCGCTCGTTCTGACATTTTTTATCCATGACCGGGATAATTAAGTTATTATGGTTTAACTGTCAGTGAAGCTTAACGGAGTGAAGTTTTATCACGGAGAAACGTCCGTAAAACTCCCATTGAATGACGCTTCGTTTTATATTATAAAAGATCGTAAAAAGCCTTAGAACTCAATTTGTTCTAAGGCTTTTTTCACGCTAGAAAGTATAGGAAAACTATACGCTGAATACTTCTACTTTTCTGCTGTCTGTTTTATTATAAGCACCGTGCATAACCGGTCCTACATATTCGTTTAGTTTCCAGCCGTTTGCAATTGCAGCTGCCACAAAGGTTTTGGCTCCTTTTACGGCATCATGCACATTTTCACCATGAGCTAAGTTTGCTGTAATTGCTGCCGCAAATGTACATCCTGCTCCGTGGTTATAGGTTGTTTCCACTTTTTCACTTTCTAATAAATCAAAGTCAGTTCCGTCATAGAATAAGTCCACAGCTTTATCATGATCAAGCTGTTTTCCGCCTTTTACGACAACATTTTTTGCACCTAAGGCATGAATTTTCTGAGCTGCTTCTTTCATTTGCTCAATGGTTTTAATTGGAGCCATTTGTGCTAATTGAGCTGCTTCAAACAGGTTAGGTGTTACAACTAACGAGCGAGGCAGTAATTCTTCACGCATGGCATCTGTGTTTTCTGGTTGAAGAACTTCATCTTCCCCTTTACATACCATAACAGGGTCCAGAACATATTTATCAATACTGTATTCATCAATTTTTCTAGCTCCTAAATTGATAATATCTACGGAGCCAAGCATGCCGGATTTCATTGCATCTACACCGACAGAGAGAATCGTATTTAATTGTTTTTCAACGACATCTACATCGATTGGGGTAACATCATGACCCCAGCCATCTGGATTCATTGTTACAATGGAAGTTAAGGCAGTCATGCCATATACATTATGCTCCTGAAAGGTTTTTAAATCTGCTGCAATTCCAGCTCCACCACTAGAGTCAGAACCAGCAAGAGTTAATGTTTTTTTCATAGTCATTGGTTTTTCCTCCTCAAAGTCAGTATTAATCACAAAATAAATGATGCTGACTCTTTAAAATTACTTTTCCTTTGTAGCTAGAATAATCCTTTCTAACTCAATTGTAAAGCCATTGAAATGGGGCAGGCAAGATTCATTTAAAGAGGAAGTTCGAAAAGTCCGATAAAAATGACACGGCGAAAAAAGGAGCTTCTACTAAGATCGCCCACGTCCTGTGGGCAACGTAGAAGTCACCGCATCCTGCGGAAGTGCGTTGGCTTGCTTTTCCGGTGGGACTGGAACTGCGATTACTCGCCCCATCAAAAGCGCTACTCACGTATCTAATAACATAGAGGAACTTCTGTTAAGACCGTCCACGTCCTGTGGACAACACAGAAGTCATCACATCCTGTGAAAGTCCGTTCCTCAAAGCGGCGCCGCCTTGAACTTCTTGGTCCTATTTATCGGACATTTTGAACACGCATTTAAATGTTAATAAATGAATCTGTTGCATTAATCCGCCCTTTTATCTTCGTCGCATGTAATTTTTCTCCCTGCAGCCACTTTTTCAAAGAGAAAATAAACGGCTGCCGGTCACCTCCAAGTGCAATCCAAGCGGAAAGCTCTTTTGGTAAGTAAAGTGCTGTATGCAGCGTACCTGCCCATGCACCATATTTTTCTGAAAATATTCCTTGTTCAATATCATTTAACATACGGAACGCTTCATAAGGGGTATGAATATCCTTCTGCTTGGTTATTATTCTCTCCAGACGTGCCATTGATTCATCAGAACGGTACCGATTTTCTTCTGTTAATGCATCAAAATGGTTTGTGCAGCTATGATCTTCCCGGACAAAAAAAGAGCGGGGGGATACTTCAACAACCAGTGATTTTCCGGTTGTATCTAATAACACATAGTTGAAGGTATTTCGGTGTGGGACATCGCGGAGTAACTGAACAGCTTCTTCTACAGTGGCACAGTTTTCTAAAATCAGTCTGCCAATCATATTACAAACAAAACCATCGCTTGATTTTTTCCGGTTAACGAAATTATAGCCCATGGTCAGTCCTTTTTCGTTTATTCCATCGGTACGGCCGGTAATCTGCATGGATGGGCCAGCACTGGTATAGCCCGTATCTGACGGGGCGTATACCACATAACGTCCTTCATAAGAATGAGGGGCATTATCATAATTCCGCACTAAAAAATCCTGCTTTGTATTAATGGAACAGCCACTGCGGCCGTATTCATAATAATAACCGCCAAATTCCCGTATGGCATCATTCCAAGGGATACCTAATCCATCACTTAATCCTTGTATTTCTTCCCAGATTGCTTGAGAAAATGTTTTAAATACAGCTTCGACTTCCTTTTCATCAACAAGGAAGTTTCTCCATCGTTTACTGAGCAATGCTTTCCGATGTTGTATGATAGGTGAATTTTTTAATTTTTCCGCTTGAAAAAGTCCAAATTGATAATGACTTCCACGGAATTGTATAATATCAGTGTGAACTGGTTTCATCGTTGTTCTCCATTTCTTTCGTAAATGTATTGCTAGTGTACCTTTTTCAAGCTGATTAGAAAAGAAATCAGCTTGATAAGGAAATGTAAAATGTCCCCAGATGATAAACGGTGAATGCTTTAGTTGACGTGGGTTTTCAGAAGAGGTTGAATTTGGGCTGGGTCTGGAGCGGTCGATTAACCTGACAACATTGAGATCTGCGATTACTCGTCCCATCGAAAACTGTTAGCATTTTTTGTATATATATCTTAGGGAAGCAGAGGAGATTTAGATGGCAGAAAAGCTAAGCTATACGGAATTATACCGGAAATTATATCAGTATTATGGTCCTCAAGAGTGGTGGCCATCCACTTCTGATTTTCAAATGCTGATCAGTGCTATTTTAGTTCAGCGGACAAATTGGAAAAATGTCGAGTTAGCTTTAACAAATCTAGGTGAAGACATAAAAGCGGGGGAGTTAATACAAATGGAGGAAGCAGTACTTGCTGAAAAAATACGACCAAGCGGCTTTTATCGAATGAAAGCAAAGAAAATTAAAGCTTGGCTGCATTGGTTTCAGAAATATAGCTTTCACATAAAGGAAGTTCAAAAAGTCGATCAAGCTGTCCTTCGTAAAGAATTATTAGCGATTCATGGGATAGGGGAGGAAACAGCAGATGCGATGATGCTGTATGCTTTCGATAAGCCGGGTTTTATTGCAGATAATTACGCGATGCGATTATTTGATCGAATTGGCTACTGTCTTCCCAAAACATATCATGCGTTTAAAACAGAAGTGGAAAAAACATTTCCGCATGATTTGGAAATGCATCAGGAATTTCACGCATTAATTGTAGAGCATGGAAAACAATATTGTAAGAAGACCCCGCTATGTGAAAACTGTCCATTAGTTTCAGTTTGCAGGATGGGAAGCGAAAAGACGAATGCATTAATTTAAGAAAACATTTTTTAGAAAAGGAGAATCGGGGACAGAAAATGGATGATTTACTGCCCTTGATTCTCTAACTGATCTATTTTTTTCTGTAAAAGATCAAGCTGTTGCTGCATTTCTGTAATTTGTCGACTTGTAACAGGCGAATTTTCTTCAAACGCAGTTTCTTCTTCTATATCTTGATAGTATAAAATGGTTGAGCCAACAATAGCCACGACACTTCCCAATGTAGCAACTACTTCACCGTAATAAACTAATTTATCTCCAATACCTTTTTCACTTGTATTAAAACTTGTTGTTGGACTAAGGAAGAAATTAGACATGGTAGGACACTCCCGTAAGTCATTTTATTCTTGTCTCATGTACATGAGACAGTTGTATATAGGTTAATATATGTGTTTTTTTTTAAAACTCTACTGTTAGTCGATGTTCATAAAATATTCAATTCTAATGGGACAGCATGCTGTGTGATGAGCGATGCAGTGCGTGCTGTTGTATAATGGAATGGAAGATCTCCTATCATGGAAGATGTTGTTTTTAAGGGTGGTGGTCGATTGTTAAAAAAATTTACGAAAACTTTCCGGAACAGGATGATTTGGATGGGGATAGCGTCTCTTTTAATGGCTCTGGCTATTGTAGGGCAGAGCTATTTGGTCGTGATGATTATCCAGCAATTATTTCTGGATAATGCGGCGTTCTCATCGATTATCCCTGCTGTTTTTATATTGATTGGCATGCTTTTGTTACGAACCATTTTTCAATATATGATAAAAGGGTCCGGAATAAAAATGGCACAGACTGCAAAGGTTTCGATGCGGGAAAAATTGCTCCGTCATTTTACCAGCCAGCCTATGGTAGAGGCGGATAAAGGACAGTCCGGTCAGAAGACAAGCTTGTTCATGGATACAGTAGATGAAGTAGACGGTTATTTTAGTCAATACCTGCCTCAGGTTATTCAATCTGTTGGAGTTGTTCTAATTGTTTGGATTGTCATCTTTATTCAAAACTGGACAAGCGGGTTGATTATTCTGGTTTCAGCACCCTTTATTCCCATCTTTATGATGATTATTGGTATAAAGACAAAGGATAAATCAAAGGAACAGCTATCTGAATTAGCAGCCTTTTCCGGAACGTTCCTTGATACGCTGCAAGGTCTGCCGACGGTTAAATTATTTGGCCAATCTACGGAGCAAAGAGATAAAATTGAAAAGGATAGTACCAGCTTTCGTGATGCAACGATGGGTGTGCTAAAGGTGGCATTCACCAATTCTTTAGCTCTGGAATTTATTGCAATGCTAAGTATTGGTTTGATTGCTTTGGAGATTGCAATTCGAATGATTATTTTTCAAAATCTCAGTTTTTTTACGGGTTTTTTTGTTTTACTCCTTGCACCGGAGCTATTCAGCCAATTGAAGCAGCTGGGTTCAGCTTTTCATTCCGGACGCGCAAGTATGGGAGCAGCATCACGGGTGGAGGATGTACTTGAAGAAGAGACAACTCCTGTTCCCTGGGGTTCTGCATCATTAAAAGCTGATAAAGCACCAGAATTGAGGCTAGAACAGGCTTCCTTTCATTATGAAGAGGGAAACTTTGAATTAGCACCAGCTTCTTTGCGGATTTTACCATATGAGCAGGTAGCGATCATAGGTAAAACTGGTGCCGGAAAGTCAACTTTGCTTCATTTGCTTGCTGGTTTCCTGCCAGCTAAAGAAGGAAATTACCTGATTGATGGTGTTTCACAAGAAAAGGTACAAAAAGCAGATTGGTTCGGACGTATTGGATATTTATCACAGCAGCCCTATGTGTTTTCAGGAACAGTACGGGAAAATATATTGCTTGGTTCTCAGGAAGAACAGCATGATAAAGATATACAAGAAGTTGCGGAACATGCAGGAATCTGGAGTTGGATTGCTGCATTACCAGATGGATTAGATACAGTGATTGGAGAGGGAGGAAGAGGTTTATCAGGTGGAGAGAAACAGCGGATTGCAATAGCGCGTACCCTGTTAAAAAAGCCGCAGATTTTGTTTTTTGATGAACCGACAACTGGTCTCGATATTCAAACCGAGTATATGCTGCAAAAATCGTTAGATACGTTAAAAACGCATGCAACAATGATTACTGTAGCCCACCGTCTGCATACCATCCGAAATGCCGATAACATATTTCTGTTAGATCAGGGTGAGATAGCAGGAGAAGGAACGCATGAGGAACTTTACCAAAACAATAAAATGTATCAACAAATGATCCGTACACAGCAAGGAGGGCGGGCTAAATGAAGGATATCAGTCTGGTATTAAAAATGATGCTGAAAGAAAAAAAGGATATTCTAATTTCTGTCTTCTTTGGATTTTTAGCGGGTATTACAGCTGTCTCTTTGTTTGCGGCAAGCGGTTATTTAATCTCACAAGCCGCTTTTGCACCGCCAATCTATACCTTGATGATTTTAGTAGCAAGTGTAAAACTCTTAGGAATTACTTCAGCTGTCAGCAGATATGGAGAACGCTATTTTTCTCATCGCGGGACATTTACTATTCTGAAAAATATCCGACTGAAAGTTTATGATCAGATCGAGCCGCTGGCAAGCAGGATTTTACAAAAATACCGGAGCGGGGATATCCTAGCCCGGATTGTTGGCGATGTAGAGAGTTTACAGCATTTCTTTTTACGTGTATTTTATCCGCCGGTAGTGTTGGCAACTGTTTTTACAGCTACGATTTTCTTTACGATGTATCTATCTGTTGGTGTCGCACTTACAATAGTTGCAGGAATGGTTGTGGTGCTGATTGTTTTTCCATCCATCTTCTATTTGTTTCAAAAGAGAACAGCCGTATCGATGCGTGAAAAAAGAGGTGCACTGTCCTCCTCGTTTACCGATTATCTATATGGTTTTCGGGAATTAACAATTTTTCAGCAGGCTGAAGGAAAAAAACAACAGTTAGATCATGATATGCACCAATATGAAGAAATGAAAGCAAAAGAAAATCGGCAGCTTGCGATCCAGGAGGCTGTTGTTATCTTCTTTTCTTTTTTCATTGCGGTAATCGTATTAGTACAAGCAGGCTTATATGTTTCAGAAGGAAATCTTGCCGGAACACTGTTAGCAATGCTGTTTATGATTGCGATTACGGTGTTTGAAGATACACCGTCCATGGCTGTACTGCCTGCGCATTTAGAGGAAAGTAAAGCTTCTTCCAAACGTCTTACGGAAGTTTGGGAAGAAGAACCACGAGTTGAGGCAGCTGCTCATGAATTGGAACCAGACGTTCCGCTTCATGTTGTTTTTAAGGATGTTTCCATTCAATATCCAAATGAAAAGAAGCCGGCTGTACGTCTCGCTTCCTTTCAAATAAAACCTGGCAAAAATATCGCTATTGTCGGGCCAAGTGGTTCAGGGAAATCAACATTAATGCAGGCAATGCTTACCTTTGCGCCAATTCAATCTGGTCACATTTTAGTAAATGATAAAGAGATAAGCAAGATTGCCCAGGAAAGTCTATGGAGACAAATGAATGTATCCCTGCAGCATAATCATTTTTTCTATGGAAGCATTTATGAAAACTTACGATTTGCGAATAAAGAAGCGGGGGAAGAAGCTTGTCGGGAAGCGTTAGAAAAGGTTCAATTAAGCCATTTTTCGTTGGAAGATCAAGTATTGGAAAAAGGAACGAATTTGTCTGGCGGAGAAAAACAGCGTCTGGCACTTGCCCGTCTGTTTTTACGGGATGCTTCTATTTGGCTGCTTGATGAGCCGACCTCGTCTTTAGACGCAATTACAGAGCAGGAAATCATGGATGAAATTGAAAAAGCAACAAAATATCAGACCGTGGTGACCATTAGGCACCGGTTAACAGGTTTGGAAAACATGGATCAGATTATTGTTATGAATCATGGAGAAATAATTGAACAAGGCACTTATATGGAGCTGATGGGAAAAGCAGATGGTTACTTTAAAGCGATGAAGGAGCTTGAAAATAGTCAGCTGGTGTAATAGTAGTAAACGAGCGTGATTTAAATTTTTTCGTATCTAAAAAGGGTGACTTGTAATTTCTCTCTGATATGGTGACTAATAAAAAACTCCCTCATCCAACCGATTTCTGAATCGGGCTGGATGAGGGAGTTTTACATTACCTATCCTTAGCTGCAGCGACAAATGCCAAAACAATTGCTGCAATCAGAACGATGAAAGGGGCGATAAAAATTAGAAATTGATTCAACATGTTATCACTTCTTTCCCTTAATATAGTTTTTATCAAACAAGAACAGTTTTAATAATAAATACAGCGACGGAACCAACAGTGCCATACCTAAGATAAAGACAACAATAAGCGAGATGGCCATTGCCGGATTAGTAAACCCTTCATGAATACTGATATGAGGGTATAAAAGATATGGATAATGCGCTATCCCGTACCCGAAGAATGCAAAAGCAAATTGGCCGGTAAGCAGCCAAAAAGCCGTGCCGTAATTTCGGCGCTTCCAGATCAGAATGACGGTAAAAAGCCATAGAACAAAGGAAATGGCAAACATCCACCAGAGGCTCAAGAGATTTTCAAAATGAGCTTCATTATGGAAATAGAGTTCTACAATAATCCCTGAGGCAGCAATAATTAAAGGAACGGACCAGCCTAATGCGTATTTTCTCATTAAATTGGTTGCATCTTTATCACCTGTTTCATTTGCATACCAGGTTAAGAAGACAGCTGAAATATAAAGCACAGCCACAATACTTAACACAACAATCGACCAGGTTAACGGGCTGAAAAACAGGGCACTGTAATCTAAGACCGGATTTCCATCTTCTATAAAGACAAAGCCGCCTTCCGAAATAGTCAGAACAATCGACAGGGAAGCCGGAATAAGCAATCCGGACAGCCCATACATAATCGCATAACCTTTATGCCCCTGCTTTCCATAGGATTCAAATGCATAATAAGAGCCGCGGATGGCTAATAAAATCAGTGCTAAGCTTCCCGGTATCAGCAAAATCGTTCCGAAATAGTATGCTGTCTCCGGGAAAAAGCCGACAATCCCGACAAAGAAGAAGACAAAGAAAACATTGGTAACCTCCCAAACAGGTGACAAATAACGCTGAATGATTTTCGAAAGAATATGCTGTTTTCCGGTAACGATACTATACGCATTGAAAAAGCCGGCACCGTAGTCGATGGATCCAACAATGATATAACCAAATAAGAATAACCAGAGAACGGAAATACCGATAATTTCTAAAATCATGATTCGTCACCACCTTGCATGCGCTCTAAATCCTTTTCTACAGTGTTTTTACGGAACATATACCTTAATACAACAACGGTACCAATGCCCAGAATAAGATACAGAACTGCAAACAACACAAACATCCAGCCGACATAGTCACTTGTTGTAGCGGCTTCTTCTATCGTCATCAGCCCTCTTAAAATCCATGGCTGCCGGCCGACTTCAGCCATCCACCAGCCAGCTTCAATGGCTAAGAAGGAGAGTGGTCCACCAGCGACAATCAGCCAGCGATACCAATTTTTTTCAACAAAGGACCATTTTCTCCGCATTCCAAACCAGTACAGTAAGGATAAGGCAATCATAAACATGCCGATGGTGACCATCGTATCAAAGAAATAATGGATGACGAGCGGAGGCTGTTCTTCTTCCGGGAATTCCTCCAGGCCGGTTACTTCAGAACTTGGAAAACCATGTGCCAGAATGCTCAAGGCATATGGAATATGGAGGGCATAATTGGTTTCATTATTTTCATCTAATACTCCCCACATCACCAGAGGTGCTTCGGTACTTGTTTCAAAATGCCATTCTGCCGCTGCCAGCTTTTCCGGCTGATATTCTGCTAAGTATTTACCAGATAAATCACCAATTAAAGCTGTTGCAATTGCGAAGATCAAGCCAATCTTCATGGCCATATGCAAGGACTTTTTATGATACT
The DNA here is from genome assembly GCF_000750635.1 of Oceanobacillus jeddahensis. GTDB lineage: Bacteria > Bacillota > Bacilli > Bacillales > Amphibacillaceae > Oceanobacillus > Oceanobacillus jeddahense. Next base: position 8,119 of record NZ_CCDM010000004.1, on the reverse strand, counting down.
CCTGATTTTTCTTTTGAAGTAGACGGAATGCCGCAATCGCAGCGAACATAAAGGCAATCGTCATATATGCTGTGGACAGCACATGGGCAACCTTTGTCGGCATGGATACAGTAAACATAGCAAGCAGAGGATTCGCATTAACCAAATCTCCGCCTACAATGTCAAAGCCTGCCGGGCTGTTCATAAATGAATTCACCACAGTGATAAAATAAGCTGACATGCCGCCACCTACAGCTACCGGAATCAATAAAAGCAAGTGCTTTTTCGGATTATCAAAACGATCCCACGTATATAAATAGATTCCTAAGAAAATCGCTTCAAAGAAAAAGGCAAATACTTCCATAAATAACGGCAAAGCAATAATATTTCCTGCTAGTTCCATAAAGCTCGGCCACAGCAGGGATAACTGAAGTCCAATAATTGTACCTGTTACTACCCCGACAGCGACGGTAACAACAAATCCTTTCGCCCAGCGTCTCGCCATCAATAGATAATGATTATCATTATTTTTGATTCCAATCCATTGTGCAATCATAATCATTAAAGGAACACCAACACCGATTGTGGCATAAATAATATGAAATGATAATGTCAACAGTGTCAGCATCCTGCTGGCAAATGCCGGATCTTCAAATAAGGTCATCGGTCAACCTCCTCTATGTATTTTTTCGCTCTATTTTTTAACATTCCCTGTGTACGTGTATTTAATCCGATTCAATCAAAAATTCATATTGCTGAAAAATATCCTCCTTATCATACGTTTTTTCGATAAATGTCAGCTTATTATGGTGATCGATGAGTAAAATAGTAGATGCTCGGGTGCCATAATCAGGTGTTTCGATAAAGATGGAAGATAATGCTTTTTCTAAATCCGCACGAATTCCAGTCTGTGGGAGAAATTCGGTATCAGCTTGTGTCCGGTTTTTTAAGCTATACAATAAATCTTCTGTTTTCATTTCCGGGTGTGACTGGATATAATTCCTTAATTCCTTTTTAGAATGTTCGACTTTAGGCCAGGGCGTATTCAGTGTATCGTTACTTAATCCATGAATCCCTGCTTTTATTTGAGAACCCTGATTATACACATTATTATAGTGATACAGTGTATCTTTGTCACCGAAAAGAATGTTATATCCAGCGTAGTTATGACGATTTTCTGAAAGCTGCTCTAAAAACATTTCACCGTCAAAATTCTGTAACAAAAAATCTACTGGAAGCTCCCCTCGAGAAAATGTTTTAGCTTCGGGAAGAGAAGGATCCCGATAGTTTGTTACTGCTGCAAATTTCCCTCGCTTGGAAACTGCCAGCCAAGTTCCCATCTGCAGCAAGTCCCTTCCAGCCAGAATATCAGGCTTATCCTCCCAAAATGCTGCCGGAAGTGTTGGCCTATGGTAAAACTCATCTCGGTTACTGAGTAGAATCAATTTATATTTTGGATGTGCATGGAAAGCAAAGGTAATTAAGCACATGGAATTATCCTCCTTTTTTCATTGAAGTTCGAATGCTAGGCTTGTCTCCAGTATACTTTTCTGATATTTTAGAATCAAAGTTATCGCATTCTGTGAAATAAAAAGTATTTCTCTATTGACAACGAGAAAAATTCTGATAATAATTAATATCAATACATCGAACGTTATGGAAGGACTAGTAAGTAAGCCATCACAATGACAGAGATGGAATTAGAGGATAGAAGCAATTATGAACAAGCATTGCATCTATCCAAAGCTGTGAGATTCCTCATTGTTGATTTACTGAACCTGCCTTTATCAGTCTTATGCAAAACATAAGCGTCTCCCCAACGTTATCACGGGATAAGTGAAATACGATTGTTCAAATGGACGTATTTAAAGGATCGTATTTAAGTTGTGGTGGTACCGCGGAAGTAAACTCTTTCGTCCCTTCGTTTTAACAGGGGATGAAAGAGTTTTTTATTTGCTGATTGAAATGGTTTTAGAAAGTGAGAGGTGGAATGACAATGGCAGCAAAACGTATTGTCGTTAAAATAGGAAGCAGTTCGTTAACGAATACACATGGGGAAATCGACAAACAGCAGCTAGAGGATCATGTACATGCGCTGGCACTGCTTCATCAAAATAATATGGAAGTAATTTTAGTTTCCTCAGGTGCAATTGCTGCAGGATTTAAGCAGCTTGGCTATTCCTCAAGACCTGTTACACAGAAAGGAAAGCAAGCAGCTGCTGCAGTAGGCCAGGGGTTGCTTATTCAGACCTATATGGAAAAACTAAAAGAATACGATATTACTGCCGCCCAAATTCTTCTGACGCGAAGTGATTTTTCAGATCAGGGAAGGTATCGAAACGCTTATGCAACCATGCAGGAATTGTTGGAGCGGAGGGTTATCCCAATTATTAATGAAAATGATACGATTGCGATTGATGAGCTGACGTTTGGAGATAATGATATGCTTTCTGCTTTAGTGAGCGGTTTAATCCATGCAGATCATTTAATCCTTTTAACAGATATTAATGGGATATATGATAAAAATCCAAAACGACATCCAGATGCCATACGATATGATCATTTAATAAAACTCAGTGAAGAATTAATTGAACAGACGGATGCAACAGGGTCTAAAGTAGGGACAGGTGGTATGAAATCGAAGCTGATGGCTGCTAAAATGGCTTCTTCCGTAGGTATCCCGGTATTTATTGGACAAGGATACGGGAAAGAAAAGCTGACAGCTATTTTAAAAGGTGAAGGAGACGGCACCTATATTGACAGCGAAAGGAAAGCACATTTACCAGCAAATAAACAATGGATTTCACTGCATTCGCATTTAGATGGTCGTGTATTCATTGATGAAGGGGCAGAAAAAGCATTAATGTATCATGGCAGCAGCTTACTTTCTCCCGGAATTACAGCAGTAGAAGGTTATTTTGCCGGTGGAGATGTTGTAGAGGTTTATGGAGAGACAGCTTTATTAGGAAGAGGGCAGGTAAAATGCTCATCAGAAGAATTAAAGGCTGTAATGAAATTACGTGAATCAACCTATATTCAGACTTTACCGACGATTGAAGTTATCCACCGTGACAAATGGGTATCGTTTGAGACAATGAAAGGAGAATTATCATGAATGAAGTAATCGAAAAAGGGAAGCTTGCAAAAAAAGCTAGTTATCAAATCGGAACATGCACTACAAAGGAAAAGAATGAGGCATTAGTAAAAATCGCCAATGGATTAAAGAAAAATGAGGAAGCAATTCTGGCAGCTAATCAACTGGACATTCAAGCTGGGAAAGAAAAAGGCCTATCTGCTTCGTTACTTGATCGTGTAGAGTTGAATAAGCAGCGTATTGCTGACATTGCCGATGCCATTTTACAAATAGTGGATTTGACGGATCCGATTGGGGAAGTACTCGAAACGATAGAGAAAGATAATGGTCTAAAAATTGTCAATACACGTGTTCCAATTGGTGTTCTCGGCATGATTTACGAAGCAAGACCCAATGTCACCGTTGATGCAGCAACACTTGCTGTTAAAACAGGGAATGCCATTATCTTACGTGGCAGCTCATCAGCTATTCATTCTAATTTAGCGATTGTCAAGGTCATTCATGAAGCATTGGCTGACAGTGCTGTTATTCCTGATTCGATTCAATTAATTGAAGATACAAGCCGGGAAACCGCAAATGAATTATTCCGCTTAAATGCTTATTTAGACGTACTTATCCCGCGCGGAGGAAAGAATTTAATTGATACAGTTGTCAGAGAGTCCCGTGTGCCAGTGATTGAAACGGGAGCAGGTAATTGTCATGTCTATATTGATGAAACAGCGAAACCGGAGATGGCGATAGATATTACATTAAATGCTAAATTACAGCGCCCATCCGTTTGTAATGCGATTGAATCTTTGCTTATTCAAGCTGATTGGTTTGACCAATACGGAAATGATTTAAATGCTTCTTTGATTGAAAAAGGTGTCACCATTCATGGTGATAGGCGTGTTGTCGAGAAAGTACCTTTTGTACAGGAGGCAACAGAAGCCGACTGGGAAACGGAGTATCTTGGTTTAGATATTAGTGTGAAGATCGTAGAAGATGTATATGAAGCAATCGACCATATTAATACGTATGGCACAAAGCATTCGGAAGCAATTATTACAGAAACAGCCGATCATGCCGATATTTTCAAGCAAAAAGTTGACGCAACAACGGTATATCATAATGCATCTACTCGTTTTACAGATGGTTTTGAATTCGGGTTTGGAGCTGAAATCGGTATTAGTACGCAAAAGCTGCATGCTAGAGGGCCGATGGGGCTAAAAGCATTAACATCGAATAAGTTTATTGTTTCTGGTGAAGGGCAGATTCGGGAATAAGAGATAAAGTGAAACTTCCTTTCACATAGGGGGTTAAAGGAACAAAGACTAAGTTCGCGACATCGTGTCTCAGGCGCCTTTGTGACTGCATCCTATAGCACGGAACGAATTGGGAAGTTGATGGCTGTCCTGTCTCCTACTTAGAATTTTCATGTTTTCACAATTGTTGAAGCAGGGGTCTAACAAAAGCTCTTCGATTGGGCGAGTAATCGCAACCCCAGTCCCATCCAGTTATACGACATAAAAAGAAAGAGATCGGATTTCGTCTCTTTCTTTTTATGTCGTGTAACCATTATTTTTTACAAACAACTGGAGACCAAAGCCCGTCCTTTTCCAGTGTGACACTTCCTTCCTCATTAAAGTTTTCCATACACTTATCAATAATCTGCTCGTTCGCTTTATGATTATTATTAATTTGTATAGCCATAATACTGCCAATGGTGACAATCGTCGTACAAACGATAATTGCAAATAAATATTCAATGTATCTTTTTGCAATGTTATCCGCTCCTTCCACTTTACTTAGATTAACAATAAATGGGAATGATTGAAAGGCCGGATATCAAATGGTTACCAATTGTCAGTATCTTTCAGTTTGCAAAAGCAATAAATAACGGTAGAATAACAATATAAGTGCGTGTTCAAAAAGTCCGATAAATAGGACCAAGAAGTTCAAGGCGACGTGTTATTTTTATTGGACTTTTTGAACATCCTCTATAAAAGGTTGCGAAAAGAGAGGTATGAGATGTTAGAGCATGTAACTGATGACATTTATCGTCTTGTTGTCCGCTTTAAAGGGGCGATGGGTGAGATGAACAGTTATCTAATAAAAGGTGATAACGGCTATACTGTGATTGATACAGGTATTCACGCCCCGGAGACGAAAGCTTTGTGGGAGCGTGTATTAAGTAACTATAAAATAGAAAAGCTTGTGCTGACACATACGCATGAGGATCATATAGGATTGGCACGGTGGTTTCAAGAAATATATGAAATTCCTGTATATGTATCCAGGCGGGGCTATGAGCAGATGAGTAAAGGTAAGGACGCAAAAGCACGTAAAAATCGGCTTAAAAGCTTAATAAAAAAACATGGAGCACCACCTATTCCTTTAAAAATAAGGGATGAATCCCATATTTATAAATTTGAGCCGGATGGCTTTTTTGATGATAATGATGAAATAAAACTTGGTAACCGTTTGTATCAGACGATATGGACGCCAGGTCATGCACCAGATCATTATTGTTTCTACCAGCCGGAAACAGAGATCATGGTTATTGGAGATCATGTGTTAAATCACCTTTCTCCGGTAATTGGGCTATGGATGGGAGAAGAACATAATCCGCTGGAGGATTATTTGAAAGCGTTGGATCTATTAAAAGACTATCGAGTTCGGATGGCTTTGCCTGGTCATGGCGATATGATTGAAAACTTGGATGAACGAATAACAGATATTTCACATCGTCATGAAAAACGGTTGGAGCAAATATTAGAACTAATGAAAGAAGAAGAAATGACCGCTTTTAAATTAACAACCAAAGCATATGGCCCAATGAAAAGTATGGCCTTTGCCAGTCAATTCATGGCAACCTTAACGCGATTAATTTATTTAGAAGAACATTCGAAAATTAACGTTCAGACTAAAAAAGGGAAGAACTATTACGGGCTTCCTGCAAAAGATTTATATGCTATTAGGAGCTGATAACGGATGAAGTTCGCAGCAATCGATTTTGAAACAGCTAATGAAAAAAGAAATAGCGCTTGTTCTATAGGTGTTGTTCGATTTGATGAGAAACAGATTTATGATGAATATTACTCGCTGATAAATCCGATGAGTGATTTTCGCAGTATGAATATTCGTATTCATGGTATCAGAGAAGAGGATGTACAAGATGCACCAACTTTTGAAGATTTATGGCCAACTTTAAACGAAAAGCTAAAAGGACATGTAATTGTGGCACATAATGCCAGCTTTGATATGAGCGTGCTGCGTCAGTCTTTATTAAAATATGATTTAGGACATCCGGATTTTGCTTCGTTATGCACGGTGAAGATTTCACAGCGGGTATGGCCGCATTTAGAAAATCATCGTCTGCATACCGTAGCTAATTATCATGATATTCCATTAATTCACCACCATGCATTAGAAGATGCAAAGGCTTCTGCATTTATTTTAATGAGGGCGTTGGAAGCACAGCAGGATGAAGAAGCAGAACACTTTTTAGAAAGATGGCTCGCTTCAAAGGAAAGTGCACGCCGGGGTTATCCCAAAACACGTTCTAAAACCCAATCAGGCAGGGGACCTACTAAGCTGTTTTTATCATAATGGGAAGCGGCTGAAGCTTCCAAATAAGAAAATATTGTGATGATTCTATTTCATCGAAAGTGATAGATAGAACTTCTTAACTGCTTAACAAGAAAAAATTAGGATATCCTTATCATTGCGTATTTTAGAAAAAAAGGGTATGATATAAACTACAAGCTACATTGTTCGTATCAATTAAAGTTTTAACCTCTAATATTGGAATAGGGAGTTTTACATCGAAATTGAAATGTCGAGCCGTCATAAAGGAATGGAAGACAGGAAGGTTTCTGCGAACACCCACTTTGCGAAGTGGTGGTTTAAAACTTTTTATTACATGATACGGCAAATGTGGCCTGTGTACATAATTTACTATTCAATCCCGGTAGCGATAATCGTTATTGGGATTTTTTATTGGTTTTGGAGAAATAAAACCGGGTGCTTAAGGTAGTTTTACAGAGATGAGTTAATAGGGTACAAAATGTAATGGTTTTTTAGGAGGTAATATGAAGAAAAAGATGGAAGAAAAGTTTCGTCATCCTAAAGCGTATTTTTGGTAGCGTTTAGAAGCTTTTATCACGGAAAATCGTCCGTAAAACTCCCGCCTCAAAATAAAGCATGAAAATAAACTTATTTAGGCGGGAGATCAGGTGAGCTAACTCCCTGAATCACTTAGGCTAACTCAGTGGGAGGAGAACGGCAGACTAAGTTCGCGACGTCCTGGGACTGGGGATGGGACTGCGATTACCAATGTTGTCAGGTTAGTACGACCGCTGCGACGGGTTATGGTGGGGTGAGTAATCGCAACCCCAGAAAAACACTACGCTTTCCGTGGGCTTGAGCTCAGCCTGATATGAACAAAACTGTCAAGTCCCCGCTCAAAATTGGGTAGAAAACTGGTTTTTTTCCATCTTTAATAAAGAAAATGACTATCCATTTTCTTCCATACACTTTATTGACACCTTGCTTATCAAGAAAATAATTGCTATTTCTTTTGCACACAAAGGTGTTCAGTAAAGTGCACAGCACGAAAGCAAAAAATGTTTTCTCATCGATTAGCATTCTGACATACGTGGATTATCACATTAAATTATTCCGGTACGAGGGGCTGTCCGCTCACTCCTCTCGTGGATTCACTTCCGTAGAAGCTGCCACATTGCTGAGTCGTGAATCACCCTCATCGGATTCATCTTTTTTGCTTCCGCGCTCTACATTCTACCATGTGGTTTCCTTGAATGATTATCTACATCTCGGCATCTTTTTTTGTAAAACGAAATGGTACCTTCCATCATTTAATTGGGTAGTCCAGGTGATTTTATACGGAGTGGCGGGCATGATAACATATATGTGTGAGCCAACATCATTAGATATTGGCTTCTTGGCTCATGAATCGTGCCCGCAGAGGCTCCGTGTCAAATCACCTGCAAATATCTCCCTCTTTACTTCCACATTTATAATTATCATTATTCTTTACGAAAC
>NZ_CCDM010000003.1:149120-721185 GCF_000750635.1 Oceanobacillus jeddahensis | reverse complement strand
TTTTATACCGCCATTACAAATTCGCCAAATTCGTGATTTGATGCGATATCGGTTCAAACTTATTAATTTCAAATCCAGCGAAAAAAATCGAGTTCAAAACTCCTTGACTGTCTCTAATATCATGATTTCCAGTGTGGTTTCGGATACGTTTGGTGTAAGTTCCATGAAAATCATTCATCATATTCTGGATGATCCGGATGATACCAATTTTGATGTTTCTGAGATGCTGCACGGAAGTATGAAAGACAAAACGGATATCATCACCAAATCCATTCAAGGAAATTTAACCAAATCACAAGCTGATAAAATGCGTGTGTCCCTTCAACATATGGATAATATTAAGAAACATATTGCGGATATTGAATCCGTTGTTTTGAAATTATCTCAGCCTTACTTGCCACAAATCGAAATACTTTTATCCATGCCAGGTATTAAAGATATTTTTACAGCCATTGCCATTCTTGGTGAGATAGGTGTCGATATGTCTGCATTCCTTTCTCAGAAACATATCAGCTCCTGGGCCGGATTAACACCTCAAAATGATGAGAGTGCCGGAAAGAAAAAATCTGTCCGTGTTTCAAGAGCTGGCGTTTATATCAAACCTTTATTGGTTCAATGTGCCAATGCTGCCATTAAGAGTAAGGACTTTCCTTACTTCAAAACTCGTTATCATCAAATTAAAAAACGTCGCGGTCACAAAAAAGCAATTATCGCCATTGCCCATAAACTGCTTATTTGCATTTACCATATGCTTGATAAAAATGAGCCATTTAACGAAGAATTATATCAAATCGATTCCCAGCCTAAACAGACTTATTCACCAAAAATTACAGAAGATATGGCTATTCGATACTTGGAAACTTTAGGCTATCAAGTAACTGATAAAGGTGTAAAAACTTAGTAATTATATTTTACAATATATGCCAATAAAGCCTTGGATTTGAGGCTTATTTTGTTATGCACTTTTTTTATTTAAGGTGTATCTTTTTATTCTTTCAAACTAACTCCTCGAAAAAAAGAAGAGCACTTTTTTCTGCGGGGTCTTCCCACTGGGACTGCGATTACTCGCCCCACCGAAGACATTTGCGCATTCCCACAGGAGTCTCCGTATTTTTCCTCCGCTAGATAGTTGTTGTTATCTATCTGTAACCAATAAAATATTAAAAAAATCATTAACCTGACAACATTGCTGCGATTACTCGTCCCATCGATAACCGTTGTCGCAACGTCTGCACTAGCACGTCCTGGGGTAGCGATTACTTACCCCACCGTAAAGAGCTGTACGTCGAAAACTCCCACTGAGTGAAGTTTCGTTTTATGTGGCCCCCTTTTTTAACAAAAAACAGGCGAGAAAACTCCTTTTTCAAGCGCATGAAGGATATCATTTAAGCGGTAAGGGGAGATGAATCGTCTGCTGACAAGAGATTGTTTTTTGGTGTATCAATTGTTATGAAAATAGAACAAAGGTCCCGGGAAGTGCTTTCTTCTGATATAAAAGAAAAAATTAAGAACAAATTTAATTGAATAGCGTGGATTTAATAATCTTAATATTTTGAACTAATAAATTTATATTTAATTTTACTAACCTGGTAACAATACTACTTAATAAATTTTAGTTGAAGAAAAGAAAGGGCGTATGGAATTTGTCAAGTCGATTTGATGAAAAAGTAGTGATTGTTACAGGAGCAGCAAGCGGTATTGGTTCAGCAACTGCTGTAAAATTTGCTGAACAGGGAGCTAAGGTAGTGCTATCAGATATGTCTGATAAAGGGAAAGAGCTGTCAGAAAAACTTAATCAAAAGGGTTTGAAAACGGTTTTTATCAAAACGGATGTAACCAAGAAAGAAGATGTCATAAAATTAGTGGATGAAACAGTTGCTGAATATGGTCAGCTGGATATATTGTTTGCAAATGCAGGTATCGGTAACAGTACCATTCTTCATGAACTGCCGTTAGAAGATTGGCAAAAGGTGATTGATGTAAATTTAACAGGGGTATTTTTAACCAATAAATATGCAATTGATCAAATGTTAAAGCAAGGAAATGGTGGTGCAATTGTTAATAATGATTCGATTCATGGTTTTGTCGGCAAAGCTGGTGTCAGTGCCTATGCTGCTGCAAAAGGTGGTGTAAAGCTGTTAACACAAACAGCAACAGCAGAATATGCAGCGAAAGGCATTCGTATCAATAATGTTAATCCTGGTTACATTGATACACCATTATTGAAAGATGCTCCAAATGATGTAAAACAAGAACTCATAGACCTTCATCCAATTGGTAGACTTGGAAAACCAGAGGAAGTTGCAAATGCAGTGTTATTTTTAGCAAGTGATGAAGCTTCTTTTATTACTGGATCAAGTTTATTGGTGGATGGCGGATATACAAGTGTATAATGCATATAAAAAATCTCCTAATGCTGGGAGATTTTTATTAAATAGATAAGATGAGCTTTCGTAAACGTAATAACTCAACTTTCGCACTTTAAAAAATTAATTCATATCAATAGGAACAAGTGTTGATTATGCCTTCTATATATTTCTTGCCAAAGCATAAAGAAGGTAAAGTGTAAGATCACCGCTGGAGGGGGAGCTATACACTATCATTAGTTCGAAAAAAGGGAATTTAACCAATAGCAAGCACAATAATGAAGAACATGATAACTCTGGAATGGAAAGATATATATGATTATTCTTGGGTGCGAAAGTTGAGTAATAAGTAAACCAAATAAAAGCTGATAAAAAAATACGATTTTTCTATTTCACTTCTTCTTGCTATGCTTGATATAAGTTTTCTGTAAAAGAAGGAGAGGCTATAATGACATTTCAATTGGAAAGATTGGATCATATTCAACTATCTGCACCAAAGGGTTCTGAGAAGACTGCAAGGGAGTTTTACAAAGATATTTTAGGATTTATGGAAGAAGAAAAGCCGAAGACATTAAAACCAAATGGAGGTGTCTGGTTCAGAAAAGGTGAAATTGCTATTCATATTGGAATTGAAGAGCCTTTTGAACCGTTGAAAAAAGCGCATCCTGCATTTGATGTATCAGGAATCGATGCGTTACAAATATATTTGGAAAAAGCGGGTGTTTCGACAAAATCGGATAACAAATTACCAAATGCAAGAAGGTTTTATGTGAGAGATCCATTCGGTAACAGGCTGGAATTTTTAGAATGGCAGGGTAAATAAAAAGTTCTTTTTTAATCGGAATTATTTGAAAGATTTTAATTTTTTTCTAATACTTGTTTTTGTGCGTGTACGTGCTATACTATAGGCATTCTTTAATTTTTAACTCAACCCAAAAATGAATATTTTTCATATAATCGTGGGGATATGGCCTGCAAGTTTCTACCGGTTTACCGTAAATAAACTGACTATGGAAAAGGATAAAAAGCTTGTATTGTGTCTGAAAACAATACATGTTTTCTTGATTATTCGACAAAAAGTTCGAAAATCTACTTTTCCATGAGTAGATTTTCGGGCTTTTTTATACTTTAGGAGGAATCATTCATGGATTTACTAAAAGAAAAAATTAGAACAGAGGGAAAAGTTTTATCAGATACAGTGTTAAAAGTAGATGCCTTTTTAAATCATCAGGTTGACCCTGTATTGATGCAAGAAATTGGGAAGGAATTCGCGAATCGATTCCGTGATAAAAACATAACTAAAATTCTTACGTTAGAGTCTTCAGGAATTGCGCCTGCAACGATGGCAGGACTGGATCTTGGTGTTCCGGTTATTTTTGCAAGAAAACGCCAATCATTGACTTTAACAGATAATCTTTTAACTGCAGAGGTTTATTCTTTTACCAAACAGACAACAAGCAAAGTTTCTGTTTCGCATGATTTTATTAAAGCAGACGATAATTTGCTGGTTATTGATGATTTCTTGGCGAATGGTCAAGCGGCTCTTGGGTTAATGGATATTGCAGAGCAGGCAAAAGCAAGCGTTGCGGGTATTGGAATCGTCATTGAAAAAGGATTTCAAGAAGGGGGACAAGCTCTTCGGGACAAAGGAATCAGGGTAGAGTCATTAGCTATTATTGACTCTTTGGAAAATAATCAGGTGGCTTTCAAAGAGGAGGCTTGCCAACAATGAAAATGGCAGCATTAGGTTTCCAGCACCTGCTAGCGATGTATGCCGGAGCCATATTAGTACCCCTTATTGTTGGCGATGCTTTAGGGCTGACGACGGAACAATTAACGTATTTAGTAGCGATTGATATTTTAATGTGTGGCGTGGCTACTCTGCTGCAAGTGTTAAATAGTAAATTTATCGGTATTGGGCTGCCGGTTGTATTAGGGTGTACCTTTACTGCTGTAGCACCAATGATTGCCATTGGTGGACAGTATGGCATCACTGCTATTTATGGCGCGATTATTGTATCTGGATTATTTGTTGTTGTCGTAAGCGGCTTTTTTGGAAAGCTTGTCCGCTTTTTCCCTCCAGTTGTCACAGGTTCAGTTGTAACGATTATCGGGATTACTTTGATTCCTGTAGCCATTAATAATTTAGGCGGTGGAGAAGGAGCTGCTGATTTCGGATCAACTGCTCATATCGCGCTTGGTTTTGGGACATTATTATTTATTATTTTAATGTATCGATTTACAACAGGGTTTTTAAAATCGATAGCTATTTTAATCGGTTTAGGTGCAGGAACGATTGCTGCCGGGTTTATGGGAAGAGTTGATTTTTCAGCTGTTGCAGATGCTTCTTATTTTCATATGGTCCATCCGTTTTATTTTGGAACACCAACCTTTGAATGGTCCGCGATTATTACGATGATATTAGTAGCGATGGTGTCTCTGGTAGAATCTACTGGTGTTTATTTTGCTTTAGGAGATATTACTGACAAAGAATTAAAAGAAAAAGATTTATCCAGAGGGTATCGTGCAGAAGGATTAGCGATCTTCCTTGGAGGAATCTTTAACGCATTTCAGTATACGGCCTTTTCTCAAAATGTCGGCTTGATGCAGATGACAGGTGTGAAAAAAAGACGTGTCATTGTAATTACAGGGGTTATGCTGGTAGTATTGGGATTTGTTCCTAAGATTGCTGCCGTTACAACCATTATCCCTACTTCGGTTCTAGGCGGAGCAATGTTAGCGATGTTCGGAATGGTCGTTGCCCAAGGAATTAAAATGCTTGGTTCCGTTGTTTCAGAATCACCAGAGAATTCCATGATTATTGCATGTTCAGTAGGAATGGGTCTTGGTGTGACTGTCGTGCCAGAATTATTTGAAATACTCCCAAATTCATTGCAGATTTTAACGAGTAATGGCATTGTTGCAGGAAGTGTTACCGCAATTGTATTAAATATTATTTTTAATATGACGCCGAGACGCAAAACGGAAAAGCAAGTAGCGGAGGCTGGAGAACTTGCGAAAGAAGTACTGTAAAATAGCATATCCAGAAGTTCTCAATTGATAAATGACGCTCTAATGATCTTCTACTAAAATCGCCCACTTCATGTGGGCAAAGTAGAAGTTATCAGATTCTGTAGAAGTGCGTTAACTTTTTTCGATACTCCTCATTTATTTTAAATCATATGCTCCATTCGTAAAAGATACGTTGCATTAACCTTCTTGCTTTTAATTTAACTCCTTTTGAATACACACTAAAAAGAGACTATTCTTTTTGTAACATGTAAAAATTCATCAATTTCTTCAAAGGTGTGGCAATGGAGAGGTGACACTCTAACCACACTGCCTAAACCTACACTTTGTAGAATCCTTAAAGATAGCGGACTATCTTTTGACCTCTCACAAACAATAATATTTTCTTGTTCATATTTAGAAACTGCTTCTTCAGCGGTTAGATGATCAAATGAAAGTACAATAATAGGGTCTCTATTCTCAATAGGCTGCTTTGTGAAATGAACTGTTACGCCGTCAATATCTTTCAAGCCTTTTGCTTCATCAGACCCATAAAGTAATCGTTTTATCAATTCTCTTTCATAAAGATAAATACGCTTCATTCCTTCAACAATTAATGCCCTACGGTCATTGGAATTAGTATAATATGATCCTATTGTGGTAATGTAGTCAATTATTTTACTAAAACTAGCATAAATTGAAGGAGATAGACTGCCAATTGTCCAATCATCAATGTCTTTATCAATAAGTTTATTATGCGGTAAAGAAGCAAGTCTTGGAGATAAATATGCAAAGCCTATACCACGATTTCCAAACATTTTGTAAGGAGCTATTGTTAAAGCATCAACCGGCCAAGATTCAATATCAATAATCCCATGAGGCGCATATTGAACAGCATCTACAAAAATATACATTTCTGGATTTATTTTTCTGACTTCATGTATTATTTCTTTAATATCATGAATAGCACCAGTAAGGTTTGAAGTAAGGATTACGCTTAATAAAGAGGTTTCTGAATCGACTAAGTTTAAGATGGTACTTACCTCAACTTTTCCAGTTTCTGGATTAGGTGCAGCAATTCGAACTTCTTTTTTTGTAGTGTCTCCATAGATTTGACATGCATCAAAAGAGGAAGGATGTTCTAGTGCGGTGGTAACAATATTGCTTCCATCTGTATTATCATTAATCACTCTTATTATTTCAAAATTAGCTTTAGAAGCTGTATGAAAAGGTGCGATTGTACCTTCTTGCGCATTAAGAAACAGCCTTATATCTTCAATACCTTTTAAAGCTTTTGATTTTAAAAGCTTTGCACTTTTATTCTTCCGTGCTGAGCTATCAGGAAAAGCTGCATATTTTACAGCCTCAGCAACAACTTCCTTTAGTCTTAGAGAACCGCCAGAATTCTCGAAGTACAATCTTTCATTTGTAAATGGATCATTTTCTAAGTAGGAAAAAGAAGAACGAATAAACTTAAATAAATCATCTGAAAAAATACTTTCTACTGTCATTTACATATCTCCTTTATAAATTATTTATTCCTTTTAAAAAGAAACTCTAAATCGTATAAAATATTCACACCATTTAGAGTAATCGAACACTGAATTTTTTTCAAGTAAATTATTTTCTTTAGATAATAAGTTTATAACAATAATTAACTGAATATTAGGTCGATTGCAAAAGAAAATAATCTTAAAAAAGCGTTTACATTATATGAATCAGATGGTAATATAGCGATAATAAATTTTACTTATTATTTTAAAAAAGTAAAATTTATTACTTTTAAAGGGAGGGAGAAAAATGACAATAGGTTTTAATGTATATCCGCTTAATCGTAGAGTTAGTCAAGAAGTGATAGAAAATTATAGGAATATTCCTACTTCTCATATTAGCGATAATATGAATAGAATTCATGGAACATCAGCAAATATAATACCATATCATCGTGGCGGAAAATTGCTTGGATCTGCTCTCACAGTAAGAACAAGACCTGGTGATAATTTAATGATTCACAAAGCGATAAATATGGCAGAGCCAGGTGATGTCTTAATAGTAGATGGCGATGGGGATATGTCAAGAGCACTTTTTGGAGAAATTATGTTAAGAACTTGTCAAACAAGAGGGATAGCGGGATTAGTGGTCGATGGTTGTATTAGAGATGTTACAGCCTTTCGAGAAGATAATTTTCCCGTTTACGCTAGGGGAGTAACACATAAGGGTCCATATAAAACAGGACCTGGGGAAATTAACACGACTGTTTCGATAGGTGGCTTAATTGTTAATCCTGGTGATTTAATTATTGGAGATGAAGATGGGGTAGTAAGTGTTCCTATCGATCAAACAAATACAATTTTACAGGAAGCCTTAAAGAAAATTGAAACAGAAGAAAAAAAATTACAGTTAATATCCGATGGAGAGGTAACAGAGAGTTTTGTTAGTGATGAACTCCTAATTAAAATGGGGTGTAAAATTCACTAGAATAATAAATTTAGCATTTTAATTATTTTATTGGAGGATGTTATTTAATATGAATCTTGGATTTATAGGTTTTGGAGAAGCGGCTTATGAATTATCATCAGGGCTAAAGCAAGCTGGAATGGAAAAAATTAAAGCATACGATGCACAACATGAACATTCAGTCTATGGTGAGTTAATAAAAGATAGAGTAAAAAAAGCAAAAGTAGAACTTCTAGATTCACCAGAAGAACTTCTGAAATTTTCAAATATTATCATTGTTGCTGTACCAGCAAATAAAACATATGAAGTACACGAATCAATAAAAAAATATTTGAAAAAAGATACTATTTACGTAGATTTAACAGCATCTAATCCTAGTATTAAACAAAAAATTTCTGAAAGTTTAGAAGAAAAAGGAGTAAAATTTATTGATGCGGCAATTATGGGTCCAGTGGTAGTGTATGGACATAAAGTACCCATTCTTGTAAGCGGGAAATGCAGTGATACGCTGAAGAAATATCTAAATAACTTCGGAATGAATATTACGGAAGTGAGTAAAATACCAGGTAATGCTTCAGCAATCAAGTTAATTAGAAGTATATATATGAAGGGTATCTCTGCTATATTAGTTGAAATGCTAGAAGCCGCTAACAGGTTTGAAGTGGAAGAATTAGTTATTCATTCAATAGGTGAGACTCTAGATAGTAAAAGTTTTGAAGAAACGATGAACAGGTTAGTAACAGGTACCGCAATTCATGCAGAAAGAAGATCAAAAGAATTAGACGGTACAATAGAAATGCTGACAACTTATAATCTTAATTCTACAATGTCAAAAGCTGCAAAAGAAAAACTAGAAACAATTGCAAAAACGGATATAAAAGAAAATTTTAAAGGTAAAAAACCAGATTCTTGGATAGAAGTGATCACATCTTTAACAAAATAAAATGGAGGTTTTGATATGAATAAAAAGAGTATGTTAAATAAATTGTTTATTTTAGGTATTATTTCTTTAATGATTTTATTTTTATATGCTTGTGGTAGTAATTCTGGTAGCAATGGAGACGAAGCTTCTAATTTTCCAGAAGATTCTATCGACATTATTGTAGCCTTTTCTGCTGGCGGTTCTAACGATAGTATAGCAAGAATGTTAGCGGAATCTTCGGAAGATATTATTGGGGAATCCATTATTGTAGAGAATCAAGAAGGCGGAAGTGGTAGTGTAGGTCAATCTGCTGGTGCATCAGCTGACCCTGATGGTTATACTCTTACACTTGTAACTGCTTCTATTGTAAGTAATCCACTGTTTAATGATTTGCCATATACACATGAATCATTCGAACCAGTTATTTTAATTAATGATGACCCACAATACCTTGTAATAAATACAGATGCCCCTTTTGATGATATGGAATCATTTATAGCATATGCTGAAGAAAATCCGGGTGAAGTTACTATTGGAGTTTCCGGTGCTCAGACAACCAATGCGTTTGCAAGTAGGGAATTAGCTGATGAACTTGGTTTAGATATCGTAACCTTACCGCATGATGGAACTGCTGATTCAATTGTAGCTTTACAAGGTAACCATATTGATGCTGTCGTAGCATCCTATAATGAGTTTCAAGGTCAAATGCAAAGCGGAGAGTTAACTCCTATCTTAAATTTTGCTGGAGAGGAAAGAAATCCAAGGACATCTGACGTTCCAACTGCTCTTGAACTTGGTTATGATGTTGATTACTCCTCATGGAGGGGGGTAGCTGCACCTGAAGGTACTGATCCGGAAATTATTGAATATCTTCATGATTCTTTTAAAGAAGCTATGGAAACAGAAGAATTCAAAGATTCTATGGAAAATCTCGGGCTGGATATTGACTATGCAAGTCCAGAAGAGTTTCAGAAGATCATAGATTTAACTTATGAGAATTATGAACAATTTGCGGATTAAAAATATAAAAAATTAACTTATATAATTTTCAGAGTGAAAATGGTCTGATTTCCATAAAATCGCTGGAAATACACTTTGATTAGGATAGTCATGATTTATTTTTAAGGAGTTTAAAAATAAGAAATGCCAAAGAAACCCAAAGATCGTATTTAAAAAATCAATTAGACTATAATTTAAAAATGAATTTTCAGATAATTATGTTCCTATTATTGGTGATAATATCATGACATTATAATGCATCATAATGTCATGATATTAGGTCACTTGAAAGAATATCTTTTGCCATAGAGCAGTTTAAGCAACATTGAAACGAAAGGTAATTTCGTCATTCAAAGATTATGAGAGATAGAAACAGTTTTTCTACATCTCAAATCATGATTCATATAGGGAAAACTTTTCAATTATGATTTACAGGGCATTTCTGAAAAGGCCAGTACTTTCCAATCTATTTTTATAAGTAATATAGTGGATTATTTTCTAATTGAATTATTTTGAAATAAAAATATTTTATAAAAACTAGAAGAAAATAAAAAGTGATAGGTCAAGTAAAAACTTGATCCATCTGATTTGGCAAATGTCGAAAATCTATAATAACTATATAAGGAGGTATATTTCTAATGAGTTATAAAATGGTTAATATTTTGTTTTCGCTTTTTCTACTCATCTTAACTTCTCTTTATTTAATCCAGTCCATTGGGTTTATAACTGCAGGAGATGGTTTTATTTCAAATCCAGGTTTTTATCCAATGATTTTAGCATCAATTGTTTTAATCTTGTCTATTTTTAAATTGATACAGACGATTGTAAAGAAAGACAAAGAAAATAAGGAGGTGTATTTTAAAGTAGAAAATTTAAAATATATACTTCTGACAATTCTTATAACAATAGCTTATGTTTTATTATGGTATACAATTAGAGACCTATTTTATATATTCACTTTTTTATTTTTCTTATCACTTGCAACTTTATACTCTTATGCAAGAAAGATTGCTACATTAAAAACTTTGCTTAGAAATGCAATCGTATCTCTAGTTGTAACCATTATAATCTTTCTAATATTTGACCTTTTATTTTCAATTAGGTTCTAAACCAATATTTGTAATTAAAATAAATATAGATAATCTCTAGCGTAGGTTATTTCGCTGGGAAATCTAAATTTATTTTTAAATCTATAGAGAAAAGAGGTAGTTAATGAAATGGGCTTTTTGGATTTTGATTTCTCTACTTTATTTACTTTAACCAATTTATTAGTCATAATTGTAGGATCATTAATAGGCTTACTTTTTGGAGCGATACCGGGCCTTGGAGCGATGGTAACAGTTGTATTAATGCTGCCAGTATCCTTCCTGTTACCCCCTTTACCCGCTATATTACTGCTGCTATCCATTTATCAATCAAGTGAATATGGTGGTTCTATTTCAAGTATTATTCTAGGGATACCAGGAACTTCATCAAATGTTGCAACTATACTTGACGGACATCCTTTAGCTAAGAAGGGAAATCCAGGTAAAGCATTAGGTTTTTCTCTTTTTGCTAGTACAATTGGTGGCCTTGTTGGTGGTTTGGTACTGGTGTTTCTTGCTAAGCCAGTGGCAAGTTTTGCTTTAACACTTAGTTACCCAGAATACTTTCTGGTAGCACTATTAGGTATATTAGCAGTTGCAGCAATTAGTTCAACAGATATGATAAAAAGTATCATTTCAGCTGTACTTGGGCTAATGGCAGGTACTGTTGGTATAGATTTACTCACTGGAGATCAAAGATTTACTTTTGGCAGAATGGAATTAATGGATGGTTTTGAAATGATTCCGATCATTATAGGTATGTTTGCTTTTACTGAAGTTGTTATAATGATTCGAGATAATCTTAAAGATAAGAAAAGTAAAGAGAAAATATCTGTTAAAACAGGCTTAACACCAAAAGAATACAAATCTGTTATGAAGCCAATAGGAATATCTTCATTGATTGGGTCAATCGTTGGGATTTTTCCAGGTACGGGGTCTGGTACTGCATCTTGGTTCGGTTATAGTGTTTCAAAAAAAGTGTCGAAAAACCCTAAAACATTTGGAAAAGGTAATCCTGAAGGGTTAGCAGGTGCTGAATCAGCTAATAATGCAGCTGTAGGAGGGGCAGTACTTCCGTTATTAACGCTTGGGGTTCCGGGTTCACCAACTATTGCAATCATTATGGGAGCCTTTATCATTCATGGGGTTATCCCAGGTCCGCATATTTTCTCAGAAAATCCTGAATTAACATATGGTATATTGTTCGGTTTCTTATTAACATCTATAGCAATGTATTTCTCAGGTAGACTATTTACTCCTTTATTTTCTCGAGTTTTAAGAACACCAATAGATTTGCTGATTCCTGTTGTTTTATTAGTTTCAATTATTGGAGTATTTGCTGCAAATTATTTATTTTTTGAAATTTGGATTGCTTTAATTGTTGGTGTTATTGCGTTCTTTATGAGAACGTTGAATTATTCACTACCAGCTTTTGTTCTTGCATTTGTATTAGGAAATATTATTGAATCTAATTTTAGACAGTCTATGATGGTATCAGGAGGGGATCTTTCAATTTTCCTAACAAGACCCTTTTCTTTAGCAATCGTTGTTTTAATTATAATAATTATGTTATTTAGTTTAAGAAGAAAAAAGAAGTAGTGGTTACTGAATCGTTCATTTATGATAAAACAGATTAAAGTTCACAAAGAAATAAAAATATTAGGTGGTACTTGAGAGGTGTATAATAGAGTATTATTATAAATATGAATTTCCGTTGTTTTGTAATCATTTTATTTAAAGGAGAATAGCTGATGAAAAATAATCCGTTAGAAGTAATTAAAAAAAATTTAAAAAACCTTACTAATGCACAAAAACAAATTGGAGATTATATAATACAACACCCATCAGAAGTGGTGTTTATGACAATTAACCAACTTTCTGAACAAGTAGGTACTAGTACAACAACAATAATGAGATTAACTGCTAACCTTGGTTATTCAGGTTACAGTGAATTACAGCAGGGGCTAAAGTCATTAATTATAAATGAAGATGAGCCTCAAAAGCGTCTTGAAAAAAATCTCCAGGAAATTGATCAAAACAACCTGTGGTCTAATTGTGTTAATTTTAATATTGATAAAATTGAAGCTTTATTTGAAGTTATAGATACAGAAATGTTAAATGAAGTAGTAAGTATTATTACAAATGCAAATCATATTTATTGTTTAGGAGTGAGAAGTGGCGTACCTGTAAGTCAGTACTTGTCTTACGGTTTAAATCGTACTTTGGGTAATTGTAGTCTAATGTCTACTGATAATTTAATAGATGAATTTAATAGTATACATTCAAATGATATTATTATCGCTACTAGTTTCCCAAGATATGTGAAAAATCTTGTGAATTTAGTTTCTGTAGTCAAAAGGGAAAAAAATGTTAAAGTGATATCGTTTACGGATAACTATCGTGCGCCAATTGTAGACTATTCAGATATTGTGTTGCCTTGTAACTCAGATAGCTTAGCTTTCCATAATTCCCCGATATCAGCTTTAATTGTTGCTGATTATTTAATTAGTGCAATAGCAATTAACAACCCTGAAAAGACTAAAGAGAGATTGAATAAGGTGAATTCAGTAATGACACAATTTGATTATCATTATAATAGTAAATAGCTGTGTAATGTAATTTTTTTAATTAGAATATTATTACATAGTGAAAGGATGTTATAGATGAGTTTACAAAAAGTTACTATTACAGAAAAAAATTTAAAAAAATATGTTGAAGATATTTTTAAAGTAGCTGGTTTAGCAGATGAAGAAGCCACAATTATTTCAAAACACCTTGTATCTGCTGAGCTGCGAGGTATAAGTTCACATGGCGTTAGTAGAGTGAATATTTATACAGAAAGGCTTAAAAAAGATTTAATAGAAAAGAAAGCTTCACCTGTAATCGAAAAAGAAACAAATTCAACCGCTCTTATTAATGGAAATAACCGATTTGGTATTTTAAATGCTAATGATGGAATAAAACTTGCGGTGAAGAAAGCTGAAGAAAATGGTATTGGTATGGTTGGGATTTATAATTCCAACCATTGTGGAATGTTGGCGGATTATATTGAATATGCTACACAGAAAAATTGTATAGCTTTTGGAACTACCAATGCTCCATCCAATATGGCGCCATGGGGAGGAAAAGAAAAGTTTTTTGGGACCAATCCCTTGGCTTATGGTATTCCTACACCTACAAATTTTCCTATTATATTCGATATGGCTAGTAGTGTAGTAGCTCGTGGAAAAATTACTTATGCAAAGAAGAATAACCAGAAAATACCAATTGGATGGGCGTTATCTAAAGAAGGCAAATCAACTACAGACCCCAGCGAAGCTATAGATGGATTGGTTCTTCCGGTGGGGGGGGCTAAAGGTTATGGGTTGGCGTTTTTTGTTGAAATTTTATCAAGTATCTTTACAGGAGCAGCTTACGGTCCACATGTGGGAAGTCTTTTAAGGGATTTGGATCGCCCGCAAGGTGTTGGGCATTTTTTCTTAGTAATGCAAGCAGATTTATTTCAAACGATAGATAAATTTTTTGCAAGAATAGAGAAGATGATAAAAGAAATTAAACAAATTTCATTAGCAGAAGGTTTTGATAAAATTTATCTTCCAGGAGAAATGGAATTTCTTAATAAAGAAAATAATCAAATCAAAGGTATTACATTGACTTCTAAAATTTCTGAAGAATTAAATATTATTGGAGGAAGATTAGGTATTAATTATCAATTAACCCACATGGACTGATTGATTAAAAGGGGAATGTTTTAAAGTGTTATCGATCAATAATAAAAGTAGTAGTTTACTTGCAGTTTCAACCTTTTTTTTTATGATCGGAGTTATGGGAACAAGACCTTTAGTTCCTATTTTAACAGGGGAATTAGGGAATAGTACTTTTATTATAGGAGCTATTGTTTCACTATTTCCATTGCTACCTTTTTTCTTATCCATACATGCAGGTGTAATTATTAGTAAAGTAGGAAGTAGAATTCCACTTTTATTTAGTGCCTTATTTGGAGCGTTTTCATTATCTCTTCCTTTTTTATTGGTTAATGTATACGGCATAGTGCTCTCACAAATAGTTGCTGGAGTTAGTTACACCTTTTTTATTATATCTGCTCAAAGCTATATAGGGAAAAATTCTGGTTCCAGTAAAAGGGATAAGAATGTTATGAAATTCAGTATGGGGATGGCCCTAGGAGCTTTTGTAGGACCAACAATTGGAGGTTTTATAGCAGATTACACAGCGACTAGTTTCGCCTTTTTAATATTGAGTTTTTTAAGCTTATGTGCAATCTATTTCACTTTTTTCATACAAGAGGAGAATGAAAAGGTAGATAAAAGTCCTGTTTTCGAATTTAATCAAGCACATATTTTAACCTTATTTAAGATAAAGAATTTTAGACGTGCTATGTTAATAAGTACGCTTATATTAACTGGTAAGGATACATTTACGTCTTTCTTCCCTTTACTAGGATTACAGATGGGTATGTCAAGTTCGGCCATTGGAATGATTATTTCTATAAATGCTTTGGCTGGTATTCTTATTCGTTGGGCAATGCCATTTCTTTTAGATAAATTTTCTATGAATCAAGTGGTTACTGGTTCTATTTTCTTTTCAGGTATTTTATTTTTCGTATTACCATTTAGTGAGCCAACTACTATAATTTGGATTTTGTCTTTTCTTTTGGGGCTGTTTCTTGGCTTGGGACAACCATTATCCATTTCGGTTACTCTTTATTCTCTTCCAAAAGCTTATATGAGTCAGGGACTAGGGTTAAGGATTACTGTAAATAGATTCGTCCAAATAACTTCTCCATTACTTTTTGGTTTTATTGCACAATCTTTGAGTATTGCCAGTCTTTTTTATTTAACTGGCTTTATATATGCTTTTGGTGCTTTTAGAACGACAATTTCTGAAACAGAATTTGAGGAAAGAGCGAATAAGAAATAAAAAACTGTCACTTCGGTGGCAGTTTTTTTCTGCAGTTTCAGAGATTACTAGCATTCAGCCGCATGGTACGCTAAAATCAAAGTATATCTTTTTCGTATAAAATGGAAGGAGGCGTTAAAGGGTGACGGATTTATCAAACGGCACGCTCCTTATCTATGGTCTTATCATCGTAGCTGCGTTATTTATTGGTATTATTCAATGGGTAAGAAGACGGTTTGAAGTGTTAGCAGTTTTAGCTATTATTTTATCTCTATTATTACCGCTAGTAGGCTTTTTATATAGTATTAACCGTCCGGAAGGTATGAATGAAATAGCTTATCTATGGCAGCAGGCAAGAGGTAGAAACGGGATCGGTGTGTTTCTTTTATTAGGACATCTGTATATCTTTTTTTGGATCTTATTTGGTCCAGAGTTCAAACGACTTGTTGAATTTATGGCTCCTAAGATAAAGAGAATCATTCAATGGTTTAACAATCGAAGGCAGAAACAAAATAAAAATAAAATGAAAGAGGAGATTTAATGTCATTAGAACGGGAGAAAATGCAAACGGGAGAAATTTATAATCCGGGAGATAGTGAATTAGTAAAGGATCGTCTGCATGTCAGGAGAATGATGCGTTATTATAATGGATTAACAGAGGACGATACGGTTAGACGCACAAGCTGTCTGAAAGAAGTATTTGGATCAACAGGAGAATCACTATTTATTGAACCCGATTTTCATTGTGATTATGGGTACAATATCCATGTTGGAGAGAATTTTTATGCAAATTTTAATTGTGTCATGCTGGATGTCTGCCCGATACGAATTGGCGACAATTGCATGTTAGCTCCTGGAGTACATATTTACACCGCAACGCATCCAATTCATCCGGATGAGCGAAATTCAGGAAAAGAATTAGGTAAAGCTGTGACCATTGGTAATAATGTATGGATTGGTGGGGGAGCGATTATTAATCCTGGTGTTATCATAGGAGATAATGCCGTGATTGCTTCAGGTTCCGTCGTAACAAAAGAAGTACCAGCAAACGTTGTATATGGAGGGAACCCGGCTAAATTTATTAAAACGGTAGAGCTGTAAGGGGTTGTTCAGTGAGGAGGAACATGATGGATAAGCTTCAGTCATTTGCGCCGGTTATCGGCAATAAGCCTAAAGTTCTTATTGTCGGTTCCATGCCTGGTAAAAAATCATTGGAAGAGCAAGAATACTACGGAAATCCCAGAAACCATTTCTGGTCAATTATGTATCATATTTTAAATGAAAATGCCGTTGAAACGTATTCTGAAAAAATACATATTATCAAAAAGCATCATCTGGCATTATGGGATACGATCGGATATTGTTACCGGGAAGGAAGTCTGGATATGCATATTGAAGAAGAAGAGCCTAATGATATTCCCGGGCTTTTAAAAAAATATCCGTCCATACAGTTGGTTGCTTGTAATGGGACAAAAGCATATCAAATGTTTCAAAAGTTTATTTCTCCCCGGATGCAGCAGGAAATTGATGTGATCAAGCTCCCTTCTACAAGTCCTATTCCCGGAAAATATAATAAAACTTTTGAAGAAAAAATCGAAGCGTGGCGTGTGGTTACAAGCTATTTAAATGATATAAAATCTTAAATAAGAGGGGATAGGATGAAACAATTTTGGTTACAATTTTTACTTTTTTCCATACTATGGATTGGATTACTTGTATTTGAAAGCACGTTTATCCCTCTTCATTTCTTTTTGTTTGCATTAAGCTTAGCTTTATTCTTTTTATTATCGTTCCGCGTGAAGCAGTTATATTTATTTCTGGGGAATGTGATCATTGTTTTATGCGCCAGCTTCTTGTTCTCAGAAAATATCTTATTTTCGTTAGGTTTAATGTGGTTTTTACTATTATTAGCTGCTAAGCAATTACAAGCATATGCCTACTACTTACTATCAGCCGTTATCATAGCAGTATCCGTGCTATTATCTATCCTGGAACCCATTTCTTATGAACTGCTTCTTGGGAGTGTTTTTATGGGAGCAGTTGGTTTTCTTTTACATATACAATGGATAAATGATCAATATTATAAGCATTTATATGACGAAATAAGTGATTCTTATCGTCAGTTAAAGCGGCTGCATGTGAAGGCAGAGGAAAATGCGAAGATGGAGGAACGAACACGTATCGCCAGAGATATGCATGACTCTGTGGGACATCAATTGACGGCTTTAATTATGCAAATAGAGATGTTATCTCTTAAATATCCTGATTTGGATTTAGGGCAGATGAAGGAATTAGCAAACAAAAGTTTGCAGGAAACGAGAGATGCTGTCAAAGCATTAAAAGTGGAAGAATCAGAAGGAATTGCCACGGTTGTCTATCTGATTCGGAAATTAGAAAGTGAGAGCCATCTGAATGTGCATTTCACGATGAAGAATGGGGTTTTATCTGTGCCAATATCCAATGCTAAAAGCGTTATTCTTTATCGAGTGATCCAAGAAGGGATTACCAATGCAATGCGTCATGCCAACAGTCGTGAAGTTTTCGTAACATTAAGTAAATCTGCAGATCAAGCAATCCAATTTGAAATCAGTAATAAAATACATCAAGTAAAAGCCTATGAACCGGGATTTGGACTGACAAATATGAAGAGCCGTGTTGAAGAATTGGATGGCAAATTAGAGGTTCTTCAATTGCCTGATAAGTTTGTTTTATCAGGCAGAATTCCCGGCTAATACAAGTGGCGGGAGGAGATGATACTTTATGTTCCACGTTATGCTTGTAGAAGATCAAGAAATTGTAAGGCAAGGATTACGTATGATTTTGGAACAGGATGAACAGATACGTGTAAGCTGTGAAGCAAGTAATGGATACGAGGCCATGGAGAAGATGACTGCGCATCGTGTCGATGTTATTTTTATGGATATCCGAATGCCGGATATGAATGGAATTGAGGCGACAAGAAAAATAAAAGAACTGTGGCCAGATGTGCCAATTTTAATTCTAACCACTTTTAATGATGATGGATACGCGCTGGAAGCATTGAATGAAGGGGCAAGCGGTTTTTTATTGAAAACTTCTGATGGTAAAAAGCTTATTGAAGCAGTTTACAGTGTCATGAAGGGTGGCTTGGTATTACATGATGAAGTAACCGCAAAAGTAATGCCGAAATTATTAAAGCAATCTAAAAAAACAGCTGCCAATGTGGAGGTTGACCTTACGGAAAGAGAACGAGCGATTACAAAAAGAATTGGGCAGGGAAAAACAAATAAAGAAATTGCTGCAGAGCTCTATCTGTCTATCGGAACAATAAAAAATCACATTTCTGTTATTTTGCAAAAAACGAATTTACGTGATCGGACGCAGCTTGCTATTTATGCAGTCACCCATGATATTTCATGATAAGAGGGGCGGGACTGTCAATGACTCAACTATCGCACCTAAGAATAAGCAAATATTTCTTGCTGTTTTAGGATTATCAAGTTCTTTTTTATTGTGCTTGCTTTTTAGTTAAATCAGCTTTTTTTGAACTAATAATAGTGTATAGCTTCCGCTCCGTCCAACCACTCCGCTTTCCATGGGGACGGCTTCAGCTAACTTGAAAAGAAGACCGCTTTTCAAGTGGATCTTCAGCTCGCCCTGTTCCCATAGGAGTCTGCGTGGTTGGACTCCGCTTAATTAGGATTCTACAGCGAATGAATGAAATAACATCCTGTTGGAGTGGACGAAATAGTATCTCTATCGCTTGATGACAAGATCATTCCGTTATTTCAAATGGATGGTTTAGCAGTTCGAATCATAACAGCGTGGATAGTTAACGTCAAGAATAACTTTCATGCACAGAAAAGAATGATTGCTGAATATCTTTACCACGTACCACGAAAATCTCTTCTGTCTGAACCACCTTTTATTTGTTCAGCTATTTCATATATAGAACACCTAATTAGCGGAGGTGGACCGTTTTGACTCCTGAGGGATCAGCACCATCTGAAGATCCACTTTTGCCAAGCGATCTTCTTGGCAAAAGTTAGCTGAAGAGCGTGCCCCTAGGAAAGCAAAACGGTCCGCCGCAGCGGTATTTTACACCTCACCTTCTATTCTTTCTTTGTCAAGGAAGTTAACAAAAGAACAATCACTCCTGTTTCTATGGAAAGGAAGTTTCTTTTTAAGGTGCGAAAGTTGAGTCAATGAATATAAAACAGAAAAATCTTAGAGCGTCTGCTTCAAAGAAATATCCAAAAAGCGAATGTCAAGAAATTGTACCAATTCCTTGCTGAAGTCAGACGTTACGTATTTTAAAATAGAAGTAACCCTAATAAAAGTTTGGTGAAGAAGATATGATTGCAATATTTTTAGATGAATTTCATTTTTCAACCCTATGGAATGGTGGCATTTTTTTGTTTTGTGCATTTATGATTGTTTGTTATTTTTTTATGATCCCTTCCAAAGGTAAGAGTAGTATGTTACATATCACCTCTTTCCTCCTGGGTATGATTGTTTTATTTTTAGCTGTTGGAAGCCCATTAAATATTATTGGCAGGCTTACCCTTCAGGCGCATATGTATCAAATTGTCGGTTTATTATTTGTTGCTTCTCCATTACTTGTTATTGGCTGGAAACCAAAATCCTGGATCAGTCAAAAAATTTACTGGATAAAAAGGACGCTTCTTTTTATCCGGAAACCGGTAGTAGCCATCATCTTACTGACTGTCTTCTTCTATGGTTATCATCTGCCATTTATGTTTGATATTGCCCGTATAGAGCTGTATTGGAATCATTTCTTTATGTTGTGTTTGTTTTTGGCCGCATTAAATTTCTGGTCGGCATTTTTCTTTTATTGGCCAAATAATCGTGTTAGATGGTATGCGATGGCTATTCAAATATCTGCTTTCTTACCATATTGCTTTTATGGTCTTTTAGCAGGTTCAGGTATTTATCAAACATATAATGACCCGGCGGTCTTTTTAGAATCATTACGCGTTTGTATCCCTGTTGATTTACAGATGCCGGATGAATTTTATATTGGCTTTTTACCTTTTGATCCAGTTTATGAGCAGCAAATGGGAATTTTAATTTTTCTGTTCAGTATTGCACTGGTTTCTGTCATTACGTTAGTTTGGTCACAAAGACAGTTTAAAAATGAAAAAGTATTATAGATATAGACACGCAAAAACAGCAGAACTGGAAATTCAGTTCTGCTGTTTTACGTGCTAGAAAGAATCAATTTCTGTACCAAAATATCGTCGTTGTACGTACTTAACTTATCTGAATCAGGCAGGACTTTAAATATTGGAACGCCAAAAACCTTAATTTTTCATGATAGATAAGAGGCATGAGATATGTGGTTTCCTATCTTGTTTTTTTAAGAAAAATGACTGGAGTCACTTTTTTTCATTACAATTTATGACGGAAGGGAGTGTCGCTTTGTATCAAGAGACGATAAAATAAAAAAAGATTCGATGGGAGGGGCTGTCATGCTGGAATTAATTGATATTTCAAAGCGTTTTAAAAAAACAGAAGCAGTGAAATCGTTAAACATGTTTATTGAGCAGGGGGAGATTGTTGGTCTACTTGGCCCGAATGGAGCTGGAAAGTCAACAGCTATTTCAATACTTTCCACATTAATTGAACCAACAGAGGGAGATGTCCGTTTTTTAAAAAAGTCTGTCCTTAAAAAGCCATCCCCCTTACGAAAAGCCATTGGTGTCGTACCACAGGAAATTGCACTCTATCCGCAGTTATCGGCAGAAGAAAATCTGCTTTTCTTTGGAAGAATTTATCGTTTAAAGGGCTCGAATTTAAAACAGCGGGTTAATGAAATTTTAGAGCAAATTGGTTTAACGGAGAAGCGAAAAGCATTGGTAGAGTCTTTTTCAGGAGGAATGAAAAGACGATTGAATATTGGGGTGGCTATGCTTCATAACCCGAAAATTTTGATTATGGATGAACCGACTGTCGGAATTGATCCGCAGTCAAGAAGTTATATTTTAGAGACTGTCAAACGTTTAAACAAAGAAAATCAAATGACGGTCGTCTATACAAGCCACTATATGGAAGAAGTCGATTATTTGTGCGATCGTATTTATATTATGGACCAGGGTAATTTAATCGCTTCTGGGACAAAAGAAGAAATCAAGCAGATTCTATCTTCTGAAAATACGATTTCAATCCAGTCTGACCGATGGAGTGAAGCATTTATTGCTCAGTTGAAGGAACATGAATTGGTGACAAATGTGCATGTGGAAGAAAAGGAGATTACATTAATTACGCCAAAGGAAGTCAATTTGTTTTCTGAAATTATTTCGATGACGGAAAAATATGATATTACTTTACGCTCACTGCATGTTAAGTCCCCGACACTTGAGGATGTGTTCTTGCACTTAACCGGAAGAGCCTTACGCGATTAGAGGGGGATTGCTATGATATTTCAATTAGTTAAAAAACAATTGCTCCTGCTATGGCGTAATCCAGTTCAAATCTTCTTACTGTTGGGGTTGCCAATCATTCTAATCGTTATTTTAAGCTTTGCGTTAGCAGGGTTTATGGAAAGCGGCAGCCCGCAGCTTGAATTAAAAGTAGCCTGGCTGGAGCATGAGGATGAAGCAGAGCAGGTCGAGCAATTTATCAATGAAATGGAAGCACTAGGTGCACCAGCAGAGGCTTTTGGTGACAGTGAAGACTTGCAAATGATTAGGATGCTCCGGGAAGATGTTTTTCAAGGAGAAGATCTGGAGGAAATGATTGAATTAGAAATCATCCAAGAAGATGAAAAAGCAGATGTACTTGCGGATGATTCCTATTCCGGTTTAATCGAAGTACCAGAAAATTTCACCTATGATATGCTGCAGGCTATTTCAGGGCAAGGTACGGCAAAACCAGATTTATCACTGCATGTCAACCAGGAGGATGGGATCTATTCATCCGTCTTATCGCAAATTCTGGAGCAATTTGATGAGAATCTGACAGCGCAGGCTTTTCTGCAGCAAAATGATTTGGCGATAGATATGGATGAAATGCAGGCTGCCTCAAATGTCGGCGAGCAGACACAAGTCGAACAGATGGACCCTATTTCCTCTCGTGATTATTATACGGTAGCCATGGCAGTTTATACCGGATTATATGTTGCTTCTACCATTGGATTTTTTGCAACCAGAGAAAGACAGATTCAGGTGTTTGATCGTATTATTGTTGGCGATATGCCGAGATGGATGTACTTCTTCAGTATTTTAATTTCTGGTATGATCATTGCCTTTATCCAGTTATTGCTGATTTTTGGTTTCTCTTATTTTGTTTTCCAAGTTACGTTTCATGATGTGCCGGCATTTTTGGTAACTACCTTTTCCTATGCTGTTGCTGTAGGCGGAATTACCGTACTATTAACAGCTATTAGCTATCGTTTTAAATCAGATGCGATTGTTGGATTTTTCTCAGGGGTCGTCACTTCAATTTTTGCATTTATTGGAGGGAGCTTTTTCCCGATTGGAGAATTATCGGAAACGATTCAGTTTATAGGTGATATGACGCCGAACGGATCTGGGTTAAGTGCTTACATCCAGTTACTTCAGGGGAATGGCGTAGACGATATTTCGAATTATCTTATCTATATGATCGGTTTCGGTATTCTAATGATTGTTGTTGCTGCAATAAGCTTTCCAAAGAGGGGGTCGACACGATGAAAGGAATACTATTAGCACGAATACGGGAGTTGATTCGTAATCCATTTACTTTCCTCCTTTTTACAGGAATGTCTATTGTGTTTGCTTGGGTAACTTCTTCTTTGAATGTAGGTGAAGAAGGCGGCGGACTTCCAGTGCCTGTACATGCAGAAGAGGGTGCAAGTAATTACCAGCATTCTTTAGAGCAGCAGGAAGCTTTTCAATTTTATGAAGTAGATAAAGAAACATTGGAAAAAGAGCTGAGGGAAGGAGAAGCAGATACGGGAGTAATCTTATCAGAAGATCGTTTTGATATTTTAGTAGGTGTAGAGTCCCCCAATACTGGCCTGATTCAGCAGACGGTTCAGGAAGTATATACGACAGATATTCAGGAAGCGCTAATTGGAGAAGCGGCAGAGGCTGAGGGAATGGAAGCCGATCAAGCCGTTTCCACCTACCAAGAAGCCGTTTCTGAAGGAACCTTTGATTTATCGGTAAACAGTTTTGCAGGAGAAGAATCCTGGCAATATGATGATAATGTACATCGTGTTGGCGGATTTGCATTATTTTTCGCTATTTATACCATTGCGTATGGCGTGGTAAAGATCCTGACAGAAAAAAGAATGGGTGTCTGGGACAGGATGATTTTATCGCCGATTAAGAAATCAGAAATGTATATTGCTAACCTGTTATATAGCTTTATAGAAGGATACCTGCAGCTTATCATTATTTTTAGTTTCTTCTATTTCTGGCGGGGAATTACGTTTAATGATCGAATGATTGAGATTTTACTGATGCTGATTCCATATGTTTTAGCTATTGTTGCCATGTCTATTTTGATTACAGCACTTGTTAAAAATGTAGAGCAGTTTAATGCAGCAATCAGTATTATTACAGTAAGTTTAGCCATGATTGGCGGTGCATTTTGGCCGTTAGAAATTGTCAGCAATCCTGTCCTGCTGTTTTTAGCGGATTTGAATCCAATCAAATACGGTTTAGATATTATTCAGGGAGCAGCAGTTTACGGCTATTCCTTTACAGAGCTCCTGCAGCCGATCAGTATTTTAACTTTGATGACGGTCTTATTTACCGGCCTCGGCATTCATTTAATGGAAAGACGACATATTTAATCAAACAGCATGTGTAAAACGTATAAGGCTTTGTGCGCTGGCAAAGCCTTATACGTTTATTTGTGTATGTACGGTTAAATAAATTTCCTGACATACTCCCATAACTTGGATTATATACTTTAGGGAATTTCTAGTATAATAGGTAGTTAGAATGTTAGATAGAAAAGAGGGTCAAAGTGTGAAGAAAAAGAAGAAATGGATTTGGATTATTTCCGGAGTGGTGCTGATACTCCTTATTATAAATTTTGCTGCTGCGTTTTTCTTTTATAATCTTGCTATTGAACGCAATGTAAAAGATTTTCTAAACGATAATGATGACCTGGAAGTGGAAGCAGAGACACTGGATATTTTATTAGAAGGTGATTGGCGGGACTGGTCGGATGAACAGCCGTTTGAAACATGGCATCAGACTTCTTATGATAATTTTGATTTACAAGGGTATTATCTGGAAGCAGAACAGCCTACGAATAAAGTGGTTATCTTTGCCCATGGCTATTTGGGCCACGGGAAAGATATGGCTTTATACGGACAGCATTATTATGAGGATTTAGGATATAACATTTTTACGGCAGATATGCGCGGACATGGAGAGAGTGAGGGGGATTATATCGGTTTCGGCTGGCATGATCGTTTAGACTTGCTCGATTGGGTGGATAAAATCATTGAACGTGTCGGTGAGGATGCTGAAATTGTGTTACATGGGGTTTCCATGGGAGGATCCTCTGTTTTAATGGCGAGTGGAGAAGAACTCCCGCCAAATGTAAAAGCTGTTGTAGCAGATGCATCTTATACAGATGTTAATGATTTATTCTCTTATCAAATTGACCGGATGTTCCATCTGCCTTCCTTTCCGTTTATTCCATCTACCAGTCTTGTCACGCAAATTCGTGCCGGCTACGGGCTGAAGGAAGCCTCTGCTTTAGATCAAGTTGCAAAAGCGGAAGTGCCTATTTTATATATACATGGAAAAGAGGATGTCTTTGTACCCACTGAGATGACAGAGGAACTCTATGAAAATACTAAAAGTGAAAAGGAGCTTCTGCTTGTGGATGAGGCAAGTCACGGAGAGTCCTTTGTGAAGGATGAGGAATTATATAAGGAAACATTGGATGGTTTTCTGGAACGGTTTGTACAGAAGACTGACTGATACGATTTACTATCATCTAAAATCTGTCACATGGGAGCTTGGAACAGCTTATCAAAATGAAACCCCTGATCAATTGGAAGCGACCGAAATCCCGGCATCTAAATGGGCAATATTTGAAGTACGCGGTGCAATGCCGGACGCTATTCAAAAGGCATGGCAGCAAATATTTTCGGAGTGGTTTCCTTCCAGCAGCTATGAACATGCCGGCACACCTGAATTAGAAGTCTATTTGGATGGGGATGCCACAAAAGAAGATTACTATTCTGAGATTTGGATACCGGTCAAATAAGACACATGTATTGAAGGATAAAGAAAACCTGGCATTCGTTAAAGAGAGACTTCAAAGCATATTTTGCTTTTTTAGTATCCCTTATACTTTATTCCTTAAATTCTTAATACTTTCTTAAATTGTAAAAAAGACATGGATCATAACGCATGATCCATGTCTTTTTTATTCATATATTATACAAATAGACAAATAATCTGAAGAAATTTAATTAATATTTATAAATTCCCTTGCATAAACATGCATAAATATTTATAATAATGAATAATTCATTTTTCAGACAAGGGAGAGAGTATTTTTGAAGAAAGCGGCAATTATTGGCGGAACCGGATATGGGGCGATTGAACTTATCCGGCTTCTCCAATCACATAAAGAGATCGAGATTACTAAAATTATATCACAATCACAGGCGGGAGAGGAGTTAGCGGCAACGTATCCGCATTTAACAAATATTATCACGGAGGAGATGGTATCCCTGAATACAGAGGAACTAGAAAAAGAGATTGATATATTATTTCTGGCAACCCCGGCCGGCGTCGCTAAAGATATTATACCATCTTTTCAGGATACTGCTGTTCAATGTATCGACTTATCTGGTGATTTTCGATTAAATCAGGAAGAGTATAGCAAATGGTATGGAAAAGAGCCTGCTTCTGCTGTTGTATTGGAAAAAGCCGTGTTTGGACTCAGTGATATTTTTACAGAGGAAATTAAATCCGCATCGATTATTTCTAATCCAGGCTGTTTCCCAACCGCTGCTTTATCTGCATTAATCCCTCTCATCGATGGAGGTAAAATTCAGACAGAAGGTATTCGCATTGATGCAAAGACAGGAATCTCTGGAGCTGGAAAAGGCTTAAGTGAAAAAACCCATTTTTCTTCAGCAAATGAAAATGTGGTTCCCTATAAAATTGGGCAGCATCAGCATATTCCGGAAATAGAGCGCTATGCGTCTAAATTCACCGATAAAGATGTGAAGATATCCTTTACTACACATTTAATTCCAATGACAAGAGGACTGCTATGTACCATATATGCGGATATGAAAACGCAAGAAACCACAGCTTCTATTTTAGAATATTTGCAGGAATATTATCAGGGAAAATCCTTTATCCGTGTGTTACCAGAAGGTCATTTCCCGACAACTAAAGGGGTAACAGGCAGTAATTACTGTGATATTGGAGCATATGTAGACGAACGGACAAATAGTATTGTGATTGCATCGGCAATTGATAATTTAGTAAAAGGAGCGGCTGGTCAGGCAATTCACAATGCCAATTTAATGAACGGCTGGGAAGAAACCATGGGATTGGAGTTTATTCCGGTATTTCCATAATTAAAAGGAGGAGAATGGGTGGAACATACATTATCAAAGTCATTTAATATTTTAGAAAATGCACATATTGACCAGCCTAAGGGGTTTATCGCAGGGGGTATACACGCTGGTTTACGTAAATCAAAGCTTGATTTTGGATGGATTTATTCTGAGGTTCCGGCAAGTGCAGCAGCTGTATATACGCAGAATACATTCCAGGCTGCACCACTTGAGGTAACACAGGAAGCATTAAAGCATTCCAGCCAACTCCAAGCAGTCGTTGTGAATTCAGCGAATGCCAATTCTTATACAGGAGAACAAGGGTATCAGGATGCGATCCAAATGCAGCAATTGACTGCAGAAAAAATGGGGATCGATCCTTCGCTGGTTGCAGTATCCTCCACAGGTGTAATTGGCGAGATGTTGCCAATGGATTTGATAAAAGGTGCCATCGCACGTATTGGAGAAAGTGAAGCTGCAGCTGATTTTGAACATGCGATTTTAACAACGGATTTGAAAACGAAGCATATTGCTGTAGAGGTAGAAATAGATGGAAAACCCATTACGATTGCTGGTGCTGCTAAAGGATCTGGAATGATTCACCCCAATATGGCAACGATGCTTTCCTTTATTACAACAGATGCAAAGATCGAAGCTGACAGCCTTCAGCAAGGATTAAGACAAACCACGGACCAGTCTTTTAACCGGATTACAGTAGACGGAGATTGCAGTACAAATGATATGGTGCTTGTCTTAGCTAATGGCATGCAAAATAATGAGACGCTGCATCCACAACATCCGGAATGGCATCGATTTATAGAGGCATGGCAATTCGTCAGCCGGGAGCTTGCAAAAATGATAGCTAAAGATGGAGAGGGAGCAACAAAACTGATTGAAGTAACGGTTGAAGGAGCTAAATCGGAGCAGGAAGCAGCCGGAATGGCGAAAGCAGTGGTTGGTTCCAGTCTTGTCAAAACAGCCATTTACGGAGAAGATGCCAATTGGGGGAGAATCATCAGTGCACTTGGTGCAAGTGGCATACCTTTTGATAAGCATGGATTATCGCTTGCGATTGGTCCAGAACAGATTATTCAGGATGGGGAATTGCTATCCTTTCATGAACCAAATTGTGTCAAAGAATTGGTTAAGGATAC
This sequence comes from Oceanobacillus jeddahensis, assembly GCF_000750635.1. GTDB lineage: Bacteria > Bacillota > Bacilli > Bacillales > Amphibacillaceae > Oceanobacillus > Oceanobacillus jeddahense. The sequence goes on along the minus strand of NZ_CCDM010000003.1, from coordinate 692,746 downwards.
GGTTCATCTTTTTATCAGTCTAAAGGAAGGTTCCGAAAAAGCAACTGTATGGGGCTGCGATTTAACCTATGATTATGTGCAAATTAATGCATCCTATCGAACGTGAGGTGTTCTAATGACAAAAGTAGTATTTAAAGTTGGCGGGAGTATCCTGCAGGAACTGCCGAAAGCTTTTTATGAACTCTTGATTGATTTAAAAGAAAAAAAGATTTGCGATCCGGTTATTGTCCATGGCGGCGGTCCAGAAATCAATCAGGCGCTGGAAAAAATGAAAATTGAAAGTACATTTATTGATGGACTGCGTGTTACCACAAAAGAAGTGTTAGAAGTTGCACAAATGGTAATGAGTGGAACAATCAATAAGCGGATCGTTCGTTCATTTCAAAATCAAAATGGAAAAGCAATCGGATTAAGTGGAGTAGATGGCAGGCTGCTGCAGGCTGAACCGATTCTGGATGGAAAACTGGGCTTCGTTGGAGAAGTTACCAAAGTGGAAACATACTGGATAGACATGATACTGAAAGAGGGCGGCATTCCTGTTATTTCTCCAATTGCAGCAGGTGAAGGAGAAACTTGCTTGAATATTAACGGTGATACAGCAGCTGGTGCTGTAGCAGAAGCATTAGGTTGTAAGCTTGTTTTAATCAGTAATATTCCGGGAGTAATGGAAACGGTCGATCAAAAAGAAGTCATTCACCATCATTTAACGAAAAAAGATGTAGAAGCATTGATTGATGCTGGCGTAATTTATGGCGGAATGATCCCTAAAGTGCGTTCTGCATTAGCAAGTTTACAGGGGGGCGTAGAAGAGTCAGTTATTTTAAACGGCTTGGAGCCGAATGACATTTTGAAATATTTAGATGGAGAAAAAGTAGGAACAATTTTAAGTGAAAAGGAGTTTGAGCATGTCTAGTACAACGACAACATCAGCATTAATGAAAACCTATCAACGTTTGCCGCTTCGCATTGTAAAAGGGAAGGGAAGTTACGTATGGGATGATCAGGATATAAAATATCTAGATTATACATCTGGCATTGCAACCTGTAACTTAGGGCATGTGCCAGATCAGGTGCAAGCAAAATTATCAGAGCAATTAGAGAATTTATGGCACTGCTCTAATTTATATCAAATTCCTGTGCAAGAGGCACTAGCTGAAAAATTAGCTTCTCTAAGCTGTTTCGATCAAGTATTTTTCTGTAATAGCGGTGCCGAAGCAAATGAAGCAGCTATTAAATTGGCTAAAAAATATGCCAAAGACCATCAAAAGCCGGAAAGAACGGAAATCGTTACTTTTTCCAATTCTTTTCATGGAAGAACAGGTTCTACCATGGCGGCAACAGCACAAACAAAAATTCATAACGGTTTTACACCATTGACACCTGGTTTTACCTATTTGCCATTTAATCAGCCGGAAGTAATTGAGCAGATAGATACGAATAAAACTGCAGGCGTGTTATTGGAGCTTGTTCAGGGAGAAGGCGGTGTTCATCCGGCAGACATCCAATGGGTAAAAGCTCTATATGATTATTGTAAGCAAGAAGACATTCTGTTTATGGTCGATGAAATTCAGACTGGAATCGGTAGAACGGGCTCACTCTTTGTATATGAGCAATATGATATAGAACCGGATGTGATTACGTTGGCGAAAGGATTAGGTTCCGGTTTTCCGATTGGAGCATTATTAGCAAAAAACAAAGCAGCAGACAGCTTTTCACCAGGAACTCATGGCAGCACCTTTGGCGGAAACCCACTAGCAGCAACAGCAGGGCTTGCTACTTTAGAACAAATTTCAGATCCTGTATTTTTTAACGGCCTAAAAGAGAAGTACTTTCTTTTAACAGAAGCATTAACAGAGCTGGCGGAAAATAATACACTCGTTAAAGAGGTACGGGGAAAAGGATTTCTTATCGGGATGGAAGTAGAAAATAAAGCGGGTACATGGGTTGAAAAATTAAGAGAAAAGCAGATTCTTGTTTTAACAGCAGGAGAGCACGTCGTACGTATTTTGCCTCCATTAACAACAGAGAAAGAAGAGTTATTCACTTTTATCGAAGTAATAACGGCTATTGCAGCAGATATAGAGGAGAAGGAGGAATAGTGTATGCCAATACATCCAGGGATAAAAAAAGTACTTGTTTTAGGTTCAGGACCAATTGTTATCGGTCAGGCAGCAGAGTTTGATTATGCTGGGACACAAGCTTGTCTTGCTTTAAAAGAAGAGGGACTCGAAGTAATTCTTATCAATAATAATCCCGCAACTATTATGACAGATGAAACCATCGCAGACCAAGTTTATTTAGAACCATTGGAAGTAGAGGTGGTTGAAAAAATCATTGAAAAGGAAAAGCCGGATGGTTTAATTGGAACCTTGGGCGGGCAAACGGGGTTAAATCTATCCCTGGAGCTTGATGGTAAAGGGATTCTGGAGAAGCATGGGGTGACATTACTCGGAACCTCCATTGCTTCTATACAAAAGGGAGAAGACAGAGAGAAATTCAGAGATTTAATGATTTCCATTCAGGAGCCTATTTCTGAATCACAAATTGTGACAAATATTGAAGACGGTTTGATTTTCGCTGAGACAATCGGTTATCCTGTTATTCTTCGTCCAGCCTACACACTCGGTGGAGAAGGCGGTGGATTTGCGAAAAATAAAGAAGAATTTTGTGAGTTATTAGCTAAGGGTCTTCACCTAAGCCCGATTACCCAGGTGCTTGTGGAGCGCAGCATTAAAGGATGGAAAGAAATTGAATATGAAGTGATGCGTGATGAAAGTGATGCCTGCCAAATTATTTGTGATATGGAGAATGTCGATGCCGTTGGTGTTCATACTGGTGATTCGATAGTAACTGCTCCAACACAGACATTATCAGCAGAACAAAATAAACTTTTGCGTGATGCATCCATAAAAATTATCCGTGCACTGGAAGTCGTTGGTGGCTGTAATATTCAATTTGCGCTGCATCCGGAAACAAATGAATATTGTATTATCGAAGTAAACCCCCGCGTAAGTCGTTCGTCCGCTTTGGCTTCTAAAGCAACAGGCTATCCGATTGCACGAGTGGCAGCCAAATGTGCAGTAGGCTATCATTTGAGTGAATTAGTAGATCCTGTAAGTGGAGCAACTTATCTTCATTTTACGCCTGATTTGGATTATACGGTTGTCAAAATTCCACGTTTCCCATTTGATAAGTTCTCCGAAGCAGATCGTACTCTCGGTACACAAATGAAGGCAACTGGTGAGGTTATGTCCTTAGATAAAACCTTCGAAGGTGCTTTAAATAAAGCAGTTCGCTCGATGGAAATGAATATTCAATCCTTGCGTTGGCCGGCCTTTGCAGAAAAAACGGATGAAGCGTTGGGGGCCTTGCTTGAGGAGCCGAATGATTTGCGTTTATTTGCTATCGCAGAAGCTTTCTGGCGCCAATTTTCTGTTGCGGAAATTGCTGAGCGGACGTTGATCCAGCCTTATTTCTTAGAAAAAATAGCAGCCATTATCCATTTAGAAAAAGAATTGGCAGCGGAGAGCTGGGAGAATATAACGGAAGAAAAAATTTTACAGGCAAAGCAATATAATATCAGTGATGTCCAGTTAGCTAAACTTTTCGATATAGAGCCGGCTGTTCTTCGCCAATTTTATAAAAACCGTGGACTCGCGCCTCATTATCGTTATGTCGATACGTGCCCGGGTACTTCGGGGAAAAACTCAACTTATTTTTATTCAACCTGGTCAGGCCCCAACCAAGTCCACCCGGTATCGGATAAGAAAAAAGCGCTGGTTATCGGTTCAGGCCCTATCCGTATTGGGCAGGGAGTTGAATTTGACTATTGTTCCGTGCATGCAGTGCAGGCGTTGCAGAAAGCTGGTTATGAAGCGGTTATGATCAATAATAATCCAGAAACGGTAAGTACGGACTATACAGTGGCAGATCGTCTTTATTTTGAGCCGCTTGCTTTGGAAGATGTACTGAATGTTATGGAAAAAGAAAATATTCAGGATGTCCTTGTTCAATTTGGGGGACAGACAGCTATTAATCTGATGGAGGACTTAAAAGAAGCAGGCGTTTCTGTTTTAGGAACGAGACCCGAAAATATGGATAAAATGGAAGATCGGGAACAGTTCTATACATTTTTGGAGCAATTAAATATTGCCCATATCCATGGAGAAATTGTGCATGATGTGGAAGAAACGAAAAAAGCTGCGCATCAGCTCGGATACCCTGTTTTGATCCGCCCGTCTTATGTAATTGGCGGACAGTCGATGTTTGTTTGTTACAATAAAGAAGAATTACTCAGTAATGTACAAAGAGTACAGGTGGATACGTATGATCAATGCTGGCCATTATTGATGGATTCCTATATGCCTGGATTAGAATGTGAAGTAGATGTTGTGAGTGATGGGAAAAATGTGGTTACTCCAGGAATCTTTGAACATATTGAAAAAGCAGGTGTTCACTCTGGGGACAGTACAAGTGTATTTCCTGCTATCACATTAACAGAGCAGCAAAAGGCGAAAGTCTATCAAATTTCGAAAAAGATTGCTACAGAACTCCCGATTATCGGGATGATGAATATCCAGTTTGTACTTTACCAAGAAGAAGTGTATGTTCTGGAAGTAAACCCCAGATCCTCCCGTACGGTGCCGGTAGTTAGTAAAGTAACAGGAATACCACTGGTTTCTTTAGCCGTGAATGCGCAATTAGGTGGATCTCTGCAAGCCTTTATGGAGGAATTTGCTGCGTATCAGGAGCCGGATTATTATACCGTAAAAGCACCTGTCTTTTCTAAAAATAAATTAAAAGGTGTCGATCATATTTTAGGTCCGGAAATGAAGTCAACCGGTGAAGCCATCGGGATGGACGTGACACTGGAAAAGGCAATAAGAAAAGCAATTATACCTTCGCAGAATCGTTTGAATAACACAAATAAATGGTTTGTATCGATAAGTGATCATCATAAAGAAGAAAGTATTCCATTTATCCAGGAAATTGCTGAAAAAGCAGAAATAATTGCTACTCAAGGAACAAGTGCTTATCTGAATAAAAAGCACATTTCTTCTACCGCGGTGAATCGTGAAATAGCTCATCTCAAAAAGCTGTTCTTACAAGATCCGCCTGCTTACGTGATTAATGTACCCAGTATTGGCAGAGATAAAGAACGGTTTGGTTTTCAGCTTAGAGAGCTTTGTATTCAATTGAATGTTCCTTATTTTACCAGCTTGGAAACAGCAAAACTCGTATGGCAATACCAGCACTTGGAGAATGCAGATATTCAATCTTTACAGGAGTATTTAAAGACATTGTATAAAGTTGGTAGTGTTCCTTCATAAAGAAATAAAAAATAGAGGCTGACAGAAATGTCGCCTCTATTTTAATGGTTTTATCACGGAGAACCGCCCGTAAAACTCCCGCCTCAAAATAAAGAGCGAAAATGAATTTATTTAGGCGGGAGATAACGGGCGCTACCTCCCTGAATCACTAAGGCTAATTCAGTGGGAGAATGAAGGAAGCAGACTAAGTTCGCGACGTCCTAAGATTGGGGCTGGGACTGGGACTGCGATTACTCGTCCCATCGTAAAGAGTTGTGCGTCGAAAAACTCCCACTGAATGAAGATTCGTTTTATAGATACTTTTCAAACCAGCGGCAAATATTTTCCAACCGGGCTACTCGTAAAGTTGGATTTCCGCTTCGGCTTAGTTCGTGATTAGCATTTGGGAAGCGGATGAATTCAACTTCTTTGTTTAAATGCTTTAACGTGATAAATAATTGTTCGCCTTGTTCGATTGGGCAGCGATAATCTTTTTCTCCATGGAGAATAAGAAGCGGTGTTTCTACGTTTTCTGCATATTTCAGAGGGGATATGTCCCAGAGCTCTGTCGGGTCTTCCATTAAATTTACGCCATGCTCCCATTTCGTAAAGAAAAAGCCAATATCGCTGACACCATAAAAGCTTAGCCAATTGGAAATCGATCTTTGGGTAACCGCTGCTTTGAACCGGTTTGTATGGCCGACAATCCAGTTTGTCATAAACCCGCCATAGCTGCCGCCAGTTACCCCTAAGCGGGTCTCATCAATAAAGGAGAACTGTTCTATGCAATAATCGACAGCCTCCATCAAGTCTTGATAATCTCCTTTACCGTAATTTTCCCGGACACCATTGACAAAATCCTGTCCATAACCGTGACTGCCGCGGGGATTTGTATAAAGAACAACATACCCTTTTGCTGCAAGCAACTGTAATTCATGGAAGAAGGTTTGTCCATACATGGCATGCGGACCGCCGTGAACCTCCAGTACAAAAGGATATTTCTTTCCTTCTTGAAACCCGTAAGGACGCAGAAGCCAGCCCTGGATGTCTAAGCCGTCGCTTGATGTAAATGTAATTTCCTCCGGCTCACTTAAAGCGACGTCATTGATAAAGGATTTATTTACATCTGTTAACTGCTCCAACGTATTATCTACAGACAGTTTATAAAAATTACAAGGATCTGTCGGATGACTGATGCCTAATATAAAGCTCTCTGTTTCAGGGTGATAGGAGAAGCCGAATAGATGGTTATGATTGCTGTAACGTGTTTTTAAATTACCTTCTAAATCAGTTTCATATAAATGGACAGCTCCGTAATCTGATCCAATAAAATAAATAGATTCGTTGTCGCTGGACCAGACAGGACCGGTTTCTGAATTGCCAAGACGCATATCTCCAACCATGGTATCACCGGGCTGTATGCTCCAATCCCCGGATAGAAGCTTTCTTTCTTTGCTTTTCAAATCATATAGGAAAAGCTTAGTTAAGGTTGCTCCTGCATATTCAAATTCATGTCCATAAACAACAATTTGTTTGCTATCTCTGGAGAATTTAGCGTTATGATAGCTCCCTTTACTATCTGTTAATTTCGTAATCTCTTTGGACTGCAGTTCCAGTAAATACAAGTCAGAGACCAACGAAGCATCAGCGTCTTCTTCCAAATTGGCTGCGAAAATAAGGTGTTTATTGTCAGGGGCTAAGTCAACCAAGTGATGATCCGAATCTTTGGATGTTAACTGATGGAATGTATCGGCTGTCACATCATATTGTATAATTTGTGCTTTGGAATGATCGTGGAAGCCTCCGGCGTCTGACTTATACTTTAGACGATCAACCACAAGCGGTTTCGTTTGTTGTTCTTTCTGCTTTGCTTGTTTTTCTTCTTTGCTTAATTCTTTTAAAGAAATAATATCATCATCTTTTTCAAGAAAAGAGCAGAATAAAATGGATTTCCCATCGTTTGACCAGACGGGAGAAAAGACCCCATTCGGAAAGGTAGTTATCTTCTTGGCCTCCCCGCCGTTAAAATCTGTTAACCAAATTTGTGAAGCGCCGCTGCGGTCAGACAGGAAGAATGCTTTTTCCTTATTGGGAGATACGCGAAAAGTATAATTGCGATGATTACCTGTAGTCCATTGCTTGTGTACATTATCCGTTAGATGATGCACAAAAACCTGTGATTCGTATTCCTTATCGGCGTTTACAGATGTGATCACATAACTATACGTATCTTCTGAAATGAATTCTGGTTCACTAACAACCTTAATATTCTGAAAATCTGTTGCAGTTAATGCTCTTTTTTCTTGTGATGTAGACATCCAATTCCTCCTTGTTAAATAATTCATTCTATCTGTATTTCAGTTTAAACTATTTCGATTTGCGAATCAATAATGGCTGGATGGATACGGGTGAATTCTGATAGAGCTTATTAGTATTTTCTAAATAAATATCCAATATAATATGGTAATATATTGGAAGATGTTTAGGGAGAAAAAAACCTGGCATGAATCAGTTTTAGACAGCAGGATTGGGGAATAGCAAACTTTTTTCGGGGAATAAACGTATAAGAAAAACAAAGAATGCATTGTGTGATGAAAAGTTTTGGAGGTTATGATATTGGATACACAGGAAATCTATTTTTACACTCAAAAAGGAAAGATTTTCGCAGCTTTTATTTTTTCTTTTACTTTTTTTATGCTGTGGCTGACGCCATGTATTTATTTTTTTAAGGAAGGGAGTATAATAGAAGGCTTCAGCGTGGCTATTTTACCCTTAGCTTTTGGTGTGTCATCGTTATTGGTGTTTAAAATGCTTATTGATGTTAAACCGTATCTGACTTTGACGAAAGAGACTCTGATTATTAAACATCCATTAAAGCGTGCGATTCATCTTAAGTGGCAGGATATTGAAAAGTATGAGATGTGGAAGGCTAATCTTACCCATTCGATCGATATTTATTTGGCCGACAAAGGGGAATATAAAGGGTTACACAAGCAATTATTTGTAAGAAATCGCTTTATGAAGCGTCTGCAAATAGATGATATTTCTCCTATTATAAAAGCCAATTTTACGTTAGGACTGATTAAACGGAAAGATCGGCCAAAACTGCTGAAAGAACTTGATTGGCGTACATTCCGTACAAAAGAAGAGGAGCTGATACGTGAAAAAGAAAAGAACAGGCAACTATACGGAGAAGAGATAGCGGACAGATTTTCGCCAAAGAAGCTTTTTGATCAAAAAAAAGAAGAAGTAGTGCAATTAGAACAATATAGTCAAATAAACCGGAAATACATTTTGAAGATTACAGCAATCAGTTTCATTATAACGGTTGGTATCTCTTTCTTTCTGTATCAAACTGAGGGAGATAACTTTTATAATGAATCCATGCCGATAATGATTGTCTGGTTTATTTTATATCCAATTGCAAGGATCATTTATGATATTGCCGGGGGATTCAAACTTAGTTTTAAGATAAAAGAAAGTGCGACGCCTCATCTTGAAAAACTGGAATTAATTATTCATGTTTTCATTCTTTACATATTGAGTTTTATTGTCATTCCCGTTGGAGCTGTCTATTTGTTGGTAAGAGCGGTCGTCCGCCGTCTTTTAAAACAGTAAATAATATATTATTAATCAACTATCTCACCTAAAAATAAGCATATATATCTTGCTGTTTCAGGATTATCAAGTTCTTCTTTATTGTGCTTGCTTTTTAGTTAAATCAGCTTTTTTTGAACGAATGATAGTGTATAGCTCCCGCTCCAGCCAACCACTCCGCTTAATTAGGATTCTACAGCGAATGAATGAAATAACATCCTGTTGGGGTGGACGAAATAATATCTCTATCCCTTGATGACAAGATCATTCCGTTATTACAAATGGTTGCTTAGCAGTTCGAATCATGACAGCATGGATAGATAACATCAGGAATAGCTTTTACGCACAGAAAAGAGTGATTACGAAACATTTTTACCATGCACCACAAAAAATCTCTTCAGTCTGGTCTACTTTTTATTTGTTCAGCTATTCCACGTATAGAACACCTTACTAGCGGAGGCGGACCGTTTTGACTCCTGAGGGATCAGCACCATCTGAAGATCCACTTTTGCCAAGTGCTCTTCTTGGCAAAAGTTAGCTGAAGAGCGTGCCCCTAGGAAAGCAAAACGGTCCGCCGCAGCGGTGTCTTACACTTCACACCTCACCTTTTATTCTTTGTCAAGGGAGTTATCGAAGGAACGACCAACTCCTGTTTCTCTGGAAATGAAGTTTCTTTTTAAGGTGCGAAAGTTGAGTTATTATATAAAAAAACAGCCACCGCAATTATGATGGCTGTTTCACATTACAAATTTTTAATTAATTTGTCGGTAATTTTCGCATCTTGCTCATATGCTTTTTGCAGGGTGCGGGTGATTTTTCCAGGCTCTCCGTTGCCGACGACAACATTATCAAGCTGGTTAACAGGCAATACTTCCGATGTGCTGCTGGATAAAAACATTTCATCTGCGTGCTGGACATCTTCAATATAAAAAGCTTCTTCAATCAGAGGAATATTTTCATCCTTCAAGAAACGTTCGACTGCCATACGTACACATCCGTGCAGAATATTATTCGTAGCCGGGTGTGTGTATACTTTTCCATCTTTTACTAAGTAGATATTGGAGGAGCTACATTCGGTTACTACTCCATCACGATGCAGGACAGCTTCATAGCAATTGTTTTCTTTTGCTGTTTGTTTTGCCAAAACGTTTGGAAGCAAATTCAAACTTTTGATATAACAGTTTTCCCAGCGGATATCACGTTGGGAAATCGTCTTTACGCCATTTTCCAAAAACTTTTCATTTCTAGGTAAATCCTGGAGATAAGCATAAATATTTGGTGTTACTTCTTGTGGAAATGCATGGTCTCTTGGAGCAGAACCTCGCGTGATCTGCATATACACCTTACCGTCATTTTTCATTTGATTTTTTTCAATTAATTGATGTAGTAATTCAATCATCTTCTCTTTATTATAAGGAATGTTGATTTTAATGGCTTCGGCTGAACGATACAAGCGGTCGACATGTTCTGTCAAGAGATAGTATCCTCCGTTATAAATACGAATGACCTCATAAATGCCATCGCCAAACTGCAATCCTCTTTCTTCAAACGGGTAACTGAGACTATCCTTATCAACAAATTCTGACTGGGTAAGAATAGTTGAATATACTGACATTTTTAAATTCTCCTCTCGTGAAGCATAATAATAGTTTATTACGCAACCAGACGATTGTAAATAGATAACAAGATAAAATGAAACTTCATTCAGTGGGAGTTTTACGGACGGTTCTCCGTGATAAACTTGAGGCATCGTAGAAGTATATGAATTGGAGTTTTAAATTATTCCAGCTGCCTAATCATACTCACTCAATTTTCGCACCTAAGAATAAGCATATATATCTTGTTATTTAGTTATATATCCGGCCATTTTGGAATTGGTGATTGTGCATAGCTCCGCTCTGATGGGGTTCTACAGCGAATGAAAGAAATAACATTTTGATAAGTTGGTCGAAAATAGCAGTTTTCGCCTGGACAACCAATCATGACAGCTTGGATAGTTAACATCAGGAATAGCTTCCATGCACAGAATGTAAACTTGACAGAACATTTTACCATACAGCATAAAAATATGTTCCATCTGATTAAACATCTATTTGGTGAGTTGTTTTCCGCGTATAGAACACCTTACTAGCGGAGGCGGACCGTTTTGACTCCTGTGGGATCAGCACCGTCTGAAGATGCCCTTTTGCCAAGTGCTCTTCTTGGCAAAAGTTAGCTGAAGAGCATGCCCCTAGGCAGACTAAGAACGCAACGTCCTGGAGTTGGGGCTGGGACTGCGATTACTCGCCCCATCAAAACCATTGTACGTCGGAAAGCAAAACGGGTCCGCCACAGCGGTGCTTTACACTTCACCTTCTATTCTTTTTATTGAAGGAACGATCAACTCTTGTGTCTATGGAAATGAAGTTTCTTTTTTTATATACGAAGGTTGAGATACTAAATATTAATTTTCGATTTCTGTTTCATGAAAAAAATTAAATTTATTGTTGATTTTTATCGAATACGTTGCTATAATAAATCTTGTCGTTGAAAAACAAATACAAATCATGCGGGTGTAGTTTAATGGTAAAACCTCAGCCTTCCAAGCTGATGACGAGGGTTCGATTCCCTTCACCCGCTCCATACATATGTGATAACGCAGTGTTTCGTACTCAGTCTACGAAGCGTTGCGTTTTTATTTTGTGCTTTATAAAATATTATATTTGTTAGAGATAGATAGCTACAACGCCAACTAAGGCATTCGTGAATGCCAAGTTTTCGTTATTAAATATTTGTTCATCTTCCTTTAAACATGTACGCTGTTTATAAAAGAATCCAAACAGAATGGAGGGGCGATAATGAATCGTCTTAAAAATAACTTATTACAAATCGATCGGAAAAGTTACAAAGCTTATAAGCAAATTGCAGGAAGCTATACGTATCCACGTTATACACTCCATATTGACTATGTACAAGGAGATCCATTTGCCAGTCCTTCAAAAATAAGGATAGTGATTCCGGAAAAGGAACGTCATATAGCGTCTGAGTGGTTGGAAACTAAATCCCGCCGTGTTGCAGTGGAAGATGCTTTTGCACGAGCGGTTGATAAAGCAGTAAAGCAAAATAAAGTGTCCATAAATGGTTCCGGAAAAAGTGGTATGATTGCTTTTGATGGACCGGGTCAGGAAATATTGGAACGGACAGCTGTAAACATTGCAAAACAAGAGATAGCGGTTTGCTTATCTGTTGGTTTACCTGCTAATGGACGTTCCATTAACGGAAAAGAAGCAATCAAATTATTTAACCAAGCTATTCCAGATCTATTGGAGAATTCAACTTTTAAAATTTTAGATAAAGACATTCAGCAAGCAGTCCAATTAGCTGATCAGCAAGAAGCGATATGGCAAGCAATGAAAGAAAATAACTGGGTAAGTTTTATTGCCAACGGTTCTATTTTGCCAAGAAAAAGCGGCGTGAGTGATTTGCCTGCTGGAGGAGCAATTGCCTTTCAAAGTCCGCCGGAAGATGAAGTAGAATTAACCCTTCCTCATGGCAAAATAGTAAAAGGAATGGCAGTTAAGCAAGGTGTCACCCTCATTACCGGCGGTGGTTATCATGGGAAAAGCACACTCCTTCAAGCGATAGAACGTGGCATTTATCCGCATTGCCAAGGAGATGGACGTGAATTTATTTGTACGGATCCGAGTGCTGTCAAAATTCGGGCAGAGGATGGCAGAGAAATATCATCTGTAAATATTTCTCCTTTTATTTCTAATCTTCCTCATGGAAAAGATACGACGTCTTTTTCAACAATGAACGCTAGTGGAAGTACTTCACAGGCAGCGAATGTAATGGAAGCTTTAGAGGTCGGAGCAGAAACATTGCTGATTGATGAGGATACCAGCGCCACCAATTTTATGATCCGCGACAGCCGTATGCAAAAGCTGATTGACCCTGAAAATGAGCCGATTACCCCATTTATACATCGAATCAGACAGCTGGTGGATGAAACAGATAAATCAGTTGTTTTAGTAACGGGTGGTTCCGGAGATTATTTTGCTGTGGCAGATACCGTTATTCTTATGAAGGAATACAAGCCGAAAAATGTAACACAAAGAGCAAAAGAAATTATAAAGGAAGATCCTATTGCAAATAGTAATGTAGAGCCGGCGGATTTTACGAGCTTGCAAAACCGACAGCTGTTAGCTTCTACATTTCCTAAACAGACGGATAAAAGATTTAAAATCCAGGCAAAAGGGCAATTTCAAATTTTATTTGGAAAAGAACCGATCACCTTTGCTTATACAGAGCAGCTGGTAGATGCTTCTCAAACAAGAATGATTGCGGAAATCATTCAGTATCTTTATCGGAATGAAGGAAGTAATTTTTCTTCGTTTGAAGCTTTAATACAGCATATTGATGAAAAAATGGACCAGGGACTGGAAAAACTGACTAAAAGTAATGAGAAACACCCTGGGGATTTAGCGAGACCAAGGAAAAATGAAATTGCTGCGGTATTGAATCGAATGCGTAAAGCAAAATTCTCAATGAAGTAAATACAGTTATCTCTATCTGAAATAATGAAGTGGATGCACAATGATAAAAATGAATCGAAGGGAGGCGGCAGGATGAAAATAGAAGAGCTGCAAAAAGATATTCAAGCCTATGCGAAAACAATCGGTATCGATAAGATTGGTTTTACAACGGCTGATATTTTTACAGAGATGAAGGAACGGTTACGGCGTCAGCAAGAGCTGCAGTATCAATCCGGTTTTGAAAAAGGAAGTATTGAGGAAAGGACGGAACCTCAAAGGTTACTTCCGGAATCTAAGTCTATTATTTCCATTGCCGTCGCTTATCCTTCACGAATGGAGAAAACACCGAGAGGGACAAAAGGAGATAGACGCGGCATTTTTGCACGTGCCTCATGGGGCATAGATTATCACGTAGCTTTACGGGAACGACTAGATAAACTCGGGGAGTATATAAAAAAAAGAGTACCCGACGCCGTTATTAAGTCTATGGTAGATACAGGAGAATTAAGCGACCGGGCTGTGGCTGAACGTGCAGGTGTCGGGTTCAGCGGCAAGAACACTTCCATAATTACAAAGGAGTATGGTTCGTTTGTTTATTTAGGAGAAATGCTGACCAATATTCCGTTTATCCCTGATTCGCCGATAGAGGATGGTTGCGGAGATTGTACGATTTGCTTAGACGCTTGCCCTACCGGAGCCATTGTCCAGGGCGGACAGTTAAATGCACAGCGCTGTATCGCATTTTTAACACAGACAAAAGATTTTTTACCAGAAGAATTTCGTACGAAAATAGGAAATCGGTTATACGGATGTGATACATGTCAGCAGGTATGCCCTTGGAATCGAGGAAAAGACTCTCATTTCCATAAAGAATTAGAGCCGGAACCGGAGTTAGTTAAACCGAGACTCAAACCAATGCTTCATTTATCTAATCGAGAGTTTAAGGAAAAATTCGGACATATGTCAGGTTCTTGGAGAGGGAAAAAACCGATTCAACGAAATGTTATTTTAGCGTTGGGTCATTATAAAGAGGTTACTGCTGTTGAAGATTTAATAGCTATTATGAAAAATGATCCCCGGCCAGTTATCCGTGGCAGTGCTGCATGGTCGTTAGGGAAAATAGGAACAGATGTAGCGAAAGAAGCGCTATCTCATGCGTTAGAAAAAGAAGATGATGAACAAGTGCAATATGAAATGGAAAATGCTCTGTTTGCAATGACTGCTAATTAAAAGAAAGGCATGTATACAATTTTTTGCCATTCAATTGTCTCCTCTACACAGAATATCGTCCATAAAACTCACGCGGAATGAAGTTTCGTTTTATCACGGAGAAGTGCCCGTAAAATTCCCGCCTCCAAATAAAGAGGCAGAATAAATTTATTCAGGCGGGAGATAACGGGCACTAACTCCCTGAATCAATCAACTAATCATTCAGCAGGAGAAAAGAAAAACTCCTGCTGAATGAAGTTTCGTTTTATGCATAAGCTTTGACGAGGAGGCGATTTTTTTATGGGAGATATCCAAACGTACTGGCAGCATTTTTTCAGAGGAACTAAAGAAAATCAAGATTGGTGGCATAAAAAGAAGGAGCTTTGTAAGAGGAGAGAGGCGCAAATTGTAAAGGTAAAAGGGAGAGGCCTCGTCTTAAGCAAACAATCCTATGACACCATCAGAAGCATGAAATATGCGGTACACTTTGTATATTTAATGAAACATGGGGATCTTTTTTATACGGAAGAACAGGTCATCCCCTATCAGCTTGTGAAAAAATCGAACGAAGAAAATAGGCATCAATATATCGAAAAGCCTTCAGTGGAAAGTGGCAACAATCTGATTCCTGTTTTTAAACAAGAAAACAATAAGGATAATCATCGTGAAACAGAATATAATCGGCTGGAAGCAGTAAAATATGCAGAACGTTGGTGGAATAGTTATAATCCGGAATATCTTCGCTTTGAAGATGATTGCACGAACTATATTTCCCAATGTTTACGGGCTGGAGGCGGCCCCATGTGGGGAGAACCAGTTCGGGAACGGGGCTGGTGGTACGGAAACGATTCATGGAGTTTCAGCTGGTCTGTAGCCCATTCGTTCAGGTGGTATTTAAGCGGCTCTGAACGTGGTATAAGAGGAATAGAGGTTGAAACACCGGAAGAATTAAATCCAGGTGATGTGATTTGCTATGATTTTAATGGTGACGGAGCATGGAATCATACAACTATTGTGGTTCGAAAGGATGCTGAAAATATGCCGCTCGTTAATGCACATACAGACAATAGCCGTAACCGTTATTGGTCCTATGAGGACTCAACTGCCTGGACGCCAGAAATAAAATATAAGTTTTTTCGCATTGAAATAAGTTAGTGTATAATAAAGTGAAGTTTTTTAATTCAACCTCCCCAACAAATCGGGATTGTCAAAACTTTAATAGATATAGAAATGACAGAACTAGACTTTTAGAATTTAAAATTGAAGGAGAATGAACGGTGAGTTTACACGTTGTATTATTTGAACCAGAAATCCCGGCAAACACGGGGAATATTGGAAGAACATGTTTAGCGACTGGAACAACTTTACACCTTATCCATCCGCTTGGTTTTTCAACAGATAGCAAAATGGTCCGGCGTGCCGGTCTGGATTATTGGGAAAATGTTGATGTAAGAGAATATGATTCTATGGAAGAATTGTATCAAACCTATCCAGAAGGAAGCTTTTATTATATTGAAAATTTTGGAACGAAGTATTACACCGATTTTGATTTTTCACCTGTGGATACAGACCAATTTTTTGTATTTGGAAAAGAATCAACGGGAATCCCCCGTGAATTGCTGGAAGGTAAAGCAGACAAATGCTTACGGGTTCATATGAATGACCAGGTCCGTTCGTTAAACCTGTCGAATACAGCTTCTATTATTATTTACGAGGCCTTAAGACAGCAGGGATTTCCTGATTTACATTAATAACGAATGTTCAATCTGGTAAACGAAGCATTTAGATGTTACTCTTTGTTGATTGAGACCTGCAACTATGATTGCATTTCCCTTTATAAACTGTAAAAAAGATGTCTCCGGGACAGGAGGCATCTTTTTAATTACGACCTTTGATAAAGTTTCTTTCATGTTAGCAAGTACGTTGATCTTCTTTTGGAACTCCTGGTTTTGATGCGTAGCCAGACGTGAAGCAAGAAACAAGAAAAGTAACAGTTACTCCCATGATTAATGCTAAATTCATAAACGGATTCCTCCTTCTATGTAGTAATGATACCCATTTTTGGTACGTTAGAAAACATTTTAAGGCATGATGAATTCACAGCTCATTCCTATGATGGTTAGAAACAGGCAGGTGACTTCAGTTTGCCCCAATTAAT
This sequence comes from Oceanobacillus jeddahensis, assembly GCF_000750635.1. Taxonomy (GTDB): domain Bacteria; phylum Bacillota; class Bacilli; order Bacillales; family Amphibacillaceae; genus Oceanobacillus; species Oceanobacillus jeddahense. The sequence continues at coordinate 675,959 of NZ_CCDM010000003.1, read as the reverse complement.
CAGCTTCCATTATGAGGCATCTGATTTTACATCTGACAGGAAATATTATTGTCTGTCAGCATGAAGTTTTGTCCTTATTATAACGGAAAAATCCGATATTGTGAACTATTCTTATATTTAATTTAACTTTCGCGTCTAAGAATAAGCATATATATCTTGCTATTTCAGGATGAAAATATTCTCCATTACCATGCTTGCTTTTTGATTAAATATCCGGCCATTTTGGAATTGATGATTGTGCATAGTTCCGCTCCGGTCAACCATTCCGCTCTGATGGGGTTCTACAGCGAATGAAAGAAATAACATTTTGATAAGTTGGTCGAAAATAGTAGTTTTTGCCTGGACAACCAATCATGAAAGCGTGGATAATTAACATCAGGAATAGCTTTTATGCACAGAAAGTATTCTTGGCGGAACATTTTACCATGCAGCATGAAAAATATGTCCTACCTGATCAGACATCTATTTGGTAAGTTGTTTTCCACGTATAGAACACCTTACTAGCTGAAGAGCGTGCCCCTAGGCAGGCTAAGGTCGCAACGTCCTGGGGTTGGGACTGCGATTACTCGCCCCATCAAAAACCGTTGTACGTCGAAAGCAAAACGATACGCCGCAGCGGTGCTTTACACTTCACCTTCTTTTTATCGAAGGAACGATCAACCCTTGTTTCTATGGAAATGAAGTCTCTTTTTAATGTGTGAAAGTTGAGTACTTAATTCTTAGAGATCATTATGAATAAATCAATAAAAAACTCCTGTTTTATTATCAGAAAAATAAGAAAAGACTCCCCCTTGGACCCGCCTTCTCCGTTTTGATAAAAAATGTCGAATTCTCCCAAGGAATCAGTTCCGATTCCTTGTAACCGCACTAAAAATCATGTATATTAATTAATGTAAAGTAAATAGGATCATTATAACAAAATTGAACCGTTTTCATAACGGATTAGTAATGCAATGGGGGTATCAGTCGTGCCAGGAAATGAAGAGTCTGCAGAAAAGTTTTGGGGACAGTTTCACGGACAAAATGCGGGGTATATAGAACAACAGTATGAATTGTACAAAGAAGATCCAGAACAAGTTGAATCTTCTATTAAATCATTGTTTGATACACATGGAGCACCTGCTTGGTTAAAGGGAGAAACAGCTTTTGTCTCTTCAAGTGAACAAGCACCTTCTAATGTAAATGTATCAGAAAATTTTGATGTGACTAAATTAACCTCAGCAATCAAATTTGTTGAGGCTATTCGACGTTACGGTCATACGGATGCGGATATTTATTCCGTTGGCGGGTATAAAAGTGCCCCGTCTAAAATGCTGGATTTAAAGCATTATGGGTTAACAGAAGATGATTTAAAAAAAATCCGGGCATCTTGGATCTGGGAACGTCAAAAAGAAGGCGTTGAAACAGGTTTAGATGTTATTAACCTGTTGAAAAAATACTATACAGGCACCATTACGTTTGAATACGATCATGTAAATAATGATGAAGAACGTACTTGGCTGTTTGATTTGATTGAAGAAGGTAATGCAAGGTTTGATCCGGATCAAGAGGGCAGGAAGGATATTCTAAAGCGTTTATACGAAGTAGAAGGTTTTGAAAAATTTCTTCATAAAACATTCGTCGGTCAAAAGCGTTTTTCTATCGAAGGCTTAGAATCAATGGTTCCAATGATCGACTACCTTGTGAAATATGCAAATGAAGATAACATTGAACATGTGATGATGGGAATGGCGCATCGCGGACGTTTAGCTGTATTGGCAAATGTATTGAAAAAGCCGTATGATAAGATTTTTTCCGAGTTTAATTATACAAGAGATAAGGAATTGATGCCGTCAGAAGGTTCAAAAGCAATTAACTATGGCTGGACTGGAGACGTAAAATACCATTTCGGTGCAGAAAAAGAAGTGATCCACGGCAGTAAAGTGAACACAAAAATAACATTAGCGCACAATCCGTCACATCTTGAATTTGTCAACCCTGTTGTGGAAGGGTTTGCCCGGGCAGCACAAGATGAACGTGATGTAAGCGGTTATCCTGCGAGAGATACGAATAAAGCAATGCCGTTAATTATTCATGGAGATGCAGCTTTTATTGGAGAAGGAGTTGTTGCCGAAACACTTAATTTAAGTGGTTTGCCGGGGTATACAACTGGCGGGACAGTACATCTTATCGCCAATAACCAGCTCGGCTATACAACAGACCGCGTGGATGGACGCTCTACGCGCTATGCAAGTGATTTGGCAAAAGGTTTTGAAATTCCAATTGTCCGTGTCAGCGCAGACGATCCGATTTCTTGTATTTCTGCGGTGAAAATTGCTTGTGAATATCGTAAAAAATTTCATAAAGATATTTTGATTGATTTAGTAGGTTATCGCCGTTATGGCCATAATGAAATGGATGAGCCAAGAACGACACAACCGCAATTATACAGTGAAATCGATAATCATCCATCCGTATCTACGCTATTTGCACGTGCAATGGAGGAAAGAAATCTATTGGAATCCGGTGAATTTGACGAGATTAAAAATGAGGTAGATACAAAACTTTCTGATATTTATAAAGGCATGACAGAAAGTGAAATTGGCGACCCTCAGCCAAAATCAATGCCGGAAGTGTTATCTAATAGATTAGATCAATTTGAAACAGCAGTAGATTTAGAGACTTTAAAGCAAATTAATAAAGAGTTGCTGGAACGCCCGGAAGGTTTTAAAGGCTTTAAGAAAACTGAAAGAATCTTAAAACGCAGAGAAGATGCATTAGAAGAAGGTAATAAAGCAGATTGGGGAACAGGGGAAGCGTTAGCCTTTGCCTCTATATTAAAAGACGGCACACCGATCCGTTTAACAGGACAGGATACAGAGCGGGGAACTTTTGCTCATCGCCATGTTGTTCTGCATGATGTAGAGACAGGTGAAAAATATAGTCCGATGCATGGATTATCTGATGTGAAAGCTTCCTTTGATGTTCGTAACAGCCCATTATCAGAAACTGGTGTTTTAGGCTTTGAGTATGGCTATAGTGTTTACTCGCCAAGCACGCTCGTTATCTGGGAAGCACAGTTTGGCGATTTTGCCAATGCCGGTCAGGTGATTATTGATCAATTTATTGCTTCAGCAAGAGCAAAATGGGATGAAAAATCAAATATGGTATTACTGCTGCCACATGGATATGAAGGACAGGGGCCAGAACATTCAAGTGCACGTTTAGAACGTTACCTGCAAATGGCTGCAGAGAATAACTGGATTATCGCAAATGTCACTTCTTCTGCACAGTTATTCCATCTGCTTCGACGTCAGGCAGCAATGCGTTCTCGTCCAGAGGCACGACCATTGATTTTGATGACACCGAAAAGCAGTCTTATCAGGGATCCTAAGATGGCTTCCAGTGCCGAAGAGTTTTCAAGTGGCGGTTTTAAAACGCTACGTGAACAACCTTATTTTGATACAGATCCTAAAAAAACAACCCGTCTTTTATTAGGTAGCGGAAAAATTATGATCGATATTGAAGGCGAAATGGAAGAAGCGGAACAAAGCTGTGATTGGATTCGGGCTTTACGAGTAGAGCAAATCTATCCTTTCCCGCAAAAAGCAATTCAAGAAGAAATCAAAAAACTTCCTAACTTAAAAGAAATAGTTTGGGTACAAGAAGAACCGAAAAATATGGGTTCATGGGATTTTGTAGATGACTACTTAAGAGAGCTTCTTGAAGAGGATCAAGAATTACACGTTATCAGCAGACCGAAGCGTGCAGCACCAGCTGGAGGCATACCTACTGTGCATAAAACAGCGCATCAATATATTATTGACCAAGCATTGAACGGATTTGAAGGAGGAAAATAAAGTGCAAGAAATTAAAATACCTGAACTAGCGGAATCTATCACAGAGGGAACAATAGCAGAATGGCTTGTAAAAGAAGGCGATAAAGTAGAAAAAGGCGATGCCATTGTAGAGTTGGAGACGGATAAAGTTAATGTGGAAGTCAACTCAGAATTTGCTGGTGTTATCGCTGAAATTACAAGTGGCGAAGGTGAGGATGTTTCTGTCGGGGACGTAATCGGTAAGTTAGATGAGAACGGGGAAGCTGGAGCATCTTCTGATAAAGAAGAAAGTGAACAAGAGAAATCGGAAGCAAAAGAAGAGGAAGCGCCTAAACAAGCACCAAAAGAAGAATCTAAAGAAGAAACTTCTCAAGAAAGTAAACAAGAATCTGCATCTGAACAAAATAATGGAGATGTGATCGCTTCTCCTGCAGCAAGAAAACGCGCCCGCGAATTAGGGATCGACTTAAGCGAAGTACAGACACGGGACCCTCTGGGAAGAGTTCGTCCAGACGATGTGGAAGCTCATAATAAGGCTCCAAAGAAAGAGTCTGCACCATCAAAACCGGAGAAAAAAGAAGAACCTAAATCAGAGAAAACAGAGTTTGATAAACCGGTAGAACGTATTAAAATGACACGCCGCCGTCAAACAATTGCTAAAAATCTTGTAGAAGTACAACATAATACAGCAATGTTAACAACATTTAACGAAGTTGATATGACAGCAGTTATGGAGCTTCGTAAGCAGCGAAAGGATAAATTCTTAGAAAAAAATGGTGTGAAGCTAGGATTTATGTCATTCTTTGCAAAGGCTGTTGTTGGCGCATTAAAAGAGTTCCCGCTTCTTAATGCAGAAATTCAAGGAAATGAATTAGTCATTAAGAAATTCTATGATATTGGTATTGCCGTTTCAACAGATGACGGTCTTGTTGTTCCAGTTGTTCGCGACGCAGATCATAAAGATTTTGCAGGAATCGAACAAGATATCCTTGACTTAGGTAAAAAAGCACGTGATAATAAATTGTCCTTAAACGATTTGCAAGGTGGTTCCTTTACAATTACGAATGGTGGTACTTTTGGGTCCATGATGTCTACACCAATTTTAAATGCGCCACAGGTTGGCATTTTAGGAATGCATAATATTATAAAGCGTCCAATCGCTATGCCGGATGATTCCATTGAAGTACGTCCGATGATGTATATTGCATTATCCTATGATCACCGAATTGTTGATGGAAAAGAAGCAGTTCAATTCCTGGTTCGAATTAAAGAAATGCTTGAAGATCCATATGATTTATTACTAGAAGGTTAAAAGGAAAAAAGTCTTGATACGAACTGTTCGTATCAAGACTTTTTTACGTCTAGGATATTATAAAATAATACCGGTAAATGAGTAATCGTAGCACCTATCCTTAATCTCAACTAATATATTTTCCAAAAGCTTATATGCTTGAGTTTAGGACACTTTTAAGAATAGATAAGCATTTAATCCTCCTTTAGTAAATTCTAAGTTTATTTTCCACTATAAATATAAAATTCAGGCGAATATTTTTTAGCGTAGCCATGTCCAGCTTCGAATATCCAGCAATTCAACTCATGCAGGTTCTTAGCTTAGGACATTATAAAGAAAATGAATGATTGCAAATACAGACAGGTGCAGAAAAAGTCGAAAGTACATTTTTTAGTATCATTAGGAAATGTTATATATATCCCCCTCTAATATGGCATAAATAGAGTATTTTTCCTAATTATTACTATTTATTTCAAATTTTTTTAATTATTAATTCTCTTTTCCAAGCATTGAAATTATTTTCAATTACTAATATGATAGTAATTGAATTGGAGTTCTTCAGTAAATTAGCTTATTTTTTAAGAATTTTAATGTATTTTTTTGCGCGACAGGAAAGTATAAAGGACAAGACGTCCTAGTATCGACGTTAGTCAAACTACGTGACTGACCTTAGTCGATGAAAGAAAAAACGATGAATTTAAAGGAACTTCGACTACATTCCCCACGTCCTTGTGTGAGTATAGTCCAATCTTTACTGAGTTTGTCTAATGTATATTTAGCATTTAAACTCAAAGTTTTCCTGTGAACTTTTTATATGATAAAGCGTTTACAGATATATTGTGGAGGAGGCGGTATTATGGATATTTTGTTAGGTATTTTGGCAATTATCATTACACTAGGCTTAGCATTTTTAATGTCAAATGATAAGAAAAGAATTAACTTCTATGCCATCGGTATTATGTTGGTTATACAATTACTTATTACATGGTTTATGTTTTCAACAACTATTGGTGAAAATATTATTAAATGGATTTCTAACCTTTTCAATAAGTTAATTGAATTTGGACAAGAAGGTATTGGATTTGTGTTAGGTGGATTTGTGTTGGAAGAGGACGGTGTGTTCTTCTTCAATGTACTTCTCTTAATTATCTTTTTTGCAACAATTCTCTCCGTTCTTACTTATTTAAAAGTTCTTCCAATTATTATTAAATATATTGGGGCTGTTATATCCAAAATAACTGGATTACCTCGAATTGAATCATTTAATGGCGTTAATAGTGTTTTTTTTGGTCAATCTGAAGCATTAATTGCAATACGTTCGCAGTTTCATCATTTAAATGAAAACCGTTTATTTATTGTCTGTGCTTCGGCGATGAGTTCGGTGTCTGCTTCTATTGTTGGGGCGTATATTCAAATGTTGCCGCCAGAATATGTTTTGGTAGCTTTACCTTTGAATATGCTCAGTTGTTTGATGATCGCTTCCATCATTGCTCCTGTAAAGGTACCAAAAGAAGAAGACAAAGTAGATATTTCGGATGTCACCCAGGATAAAAGCATTTTTGAAGCAATGGGAAATGGTGCTTTGGAAGGCGGAAAAATAGCATTAATTGTTGCTGCAATGTTAATTGCTTTTATCGCGTCATTAGAGTTGGTGAACTGGATTATTCAAGCTGTATTTGCCGGAACTACCCTGCAGGAAATTCTTGGTTACATTATTTCCCCTCTTGGCGTATTAATGGGAATTTCGTCTAGTGAAGTTGTCCAAGCCGGATCAATTATGGGTACAAAAATAGTAACGAATGAATTTGTAGCAATGCTTGAATTACAACCATTATTAAATCAACTATCCGAAAAAACAGTAGGTATCGTAACGGTATTTTTAACAAGCTTTGCCAACTTCTCTTCTATCGGAATTATTGCTGGTACAGTGAAGGGAATCGATAATGCGAAGGCCGTTTTAGTTTCTAAATTTGGAATGAAGCTTTTGGCCGGGTCGATATTAGTATCTATTCTATCGGCAACAATAGTTGGGCTATTCTTATAAAACAATATTAAAGCACCGTGGACGATCCACGGTGCTTTTTCTTATCTAAGCTTATCTGTTCTTGATTTGATAATCTTGCTTTACCTTACGTTGAATGTATAGTAAACGGAAAAGCAGAGCAATGGCACCTGCACTTAAACCGACAATAATCCCAATCCAGTAGCCAAAGGCATCAAAGCTTGTATAGTTTGCAAATAAAAAACCAACCGGGAGACCGATAAGCCAGTAAGAAATCAACGCGAGAAGAAGGGTAATATTCACATCTTTATAACCTCTTAAAGCCCCTTGGATAGGAGCGCCAATTGCATCTGCAAGCTGATAAAATATCGCAAACAGAATAAATTGTTTAGTTAATGCAATGACTTCTGAATTATTATGATATAACCCTGCAACTGCGTCATCAAATACAAATAAAATAACGCCGGTAAATACGGCAATGATAATCCCGCCTGTCATTCCCAGATACGTGTACGTGCGTGCATCTTGAAAACGTTTAGCTCCAATTTCAAATCCGACAGCGATGGTGAGGGCCATCCCGACACTTAAAGGAAGCATATATAATAGTCCGGCAAAGTTCATAGCTGCTTGATGAGCGGCAATGGTATTAGTATCATAAACACTCATCATGATAGTAACTGCAGAAAAAATACTTGTTTCAAAAAACATTGCAAGTCCAATTGGCAAACCAATTTTTAATTGGCTGATCCAGTAAGCAATCTGCGGTTTAGAACGAACCCGAAAGACTTGATAAGCCTTAAATGGAGCAACGTTATGTATCATATACAAAGAAATGATACTGACTATCCAATAGGTAATACTGGTCGCGATTCCTGCACCAATCCCGCCAAATGCGGGTACTCCCAGCTTGCCAAAAATAAAAATATAGTTTAGAAGTGCATTTATTGGTAAAGAAATTAAAATAATAATCATGGAAGCTCTTGTCTGTCCCAGTCCATCCATAAAGCTTCGAACGGTATGGAAAATAAATAACGGTATAATGCCCGTCGCAAGAAATATTAAATAATATTTTGCTACATGATGTACAGCCGGTTCCAGGCTCATCAACTGTAAAATTGGTTCTAAAACAAAAAATCCAGTAATGAGAATCACACAGGACAAACCAATGGATAAGTAGATTCCCTGCTGAATTACTTGTGGAATATCTGTTTTCTCCTTAGCTCCGATAAGCTGGGCAATGATAGGAGTGATGGCAAGCACAATCCCGTTTACAGCCGTCAAAATTGGTATCCAAAGACTGGAACCAATTGCAACTCCAGCTAAATCAATTGCGCTAGCTTGTCCGGACATAACTGTATCAAAAAAATTCATCAGATTCATACTGACCTGTGTCACAAGAATTGGCAGCATGATAATAATAAAAAGCTTCATTTTTTGTCTTCGATTGCTTGTTTCATACATATTTGATCTTCCTGACATTTCGTAATTCGTTTTTTCGTTAAATTAATAGGTGCATTGGTAATTATACGCTGATATAATGATTTGGGAAAGGATGAATTAGTCCATGGAAAAAAGAAATAAAAAACGCATTTTATTCACTGGCGGAGGAACTGCCGGTCATGTCATTGTTAATTTAGCACTTATACCATATTATCAGGAACAGGGTTATAAAGTAGATTACATCGGATCGTATGAAGGAATTGAACGAAACTTGATTGAAAAATTAGATGACGTGACCTATTATCCAATATCAACCGGAAAGCTGCGACGCTACATGTCCAAAGAAAATTTTAAAGATCCATTTAAAGTATTAAAAGGGACGATGCAGGCTTTTCGTATTTTCGGAAAAGGAAAAAAGCCATCGGTTGTTTTTTCGAAAGGCGGTTTTGTATCTGTGCCGGTTGTTGCAGCTGCGAAATTAAGAGGGATTCCATCTGTTATTCATGAGTCTGATTTTACACCAGGGTTGGCAAATAAACTTTCTATCCCATTTACGAAAAAAGTACTGGCGACATTTCCTGAAACAATGAAATATTTGCCGGAGAAGAAGGCGGCTTATGTTGGAGCAGTTATTCGGGATGAATTATTTACAGGAAGTAAAAAGGCAGGATTAGAATTTGCACAGCTCCCGGGAGAAAAGCCTGTTCTCTTAATTATGGGCGGCAGTGGCGGATCTGAAAAAATTAATGACACGATCCGTGAAGCATTAGATGTATTATTAGACAACTTTGAAATCATTCATATTTGTGGAAGCGGGAAAGTAGATACTTCTCTTCGTGTGCCGGGATACGCACAATTTGAATATGTGCATGGAGAATTAAAAGATATTTTCGCAGCAACAGATTTTGTTGTATCACGAGCCGGCTCCAACGCTATTTTTGAATTTTTAGCATTACAAAAGCCGATGCTGTTAATTCCGCTATCTCGTGGAGCGAGTCGCGGAGACCAGATTATTAATGCAAATTCGTTTAAAGAAAAGAATTATGCGAAGGTCCTTGAAGAAGAAACATTAACAGCTGAAAAACTTGTTCAGCAAGCAACGGAATTAAAGAAAGCAGCTCCCGTCATGCTGGACGAAATGAAGAAATATAAAAGTGAAGCGTCCAGAAATAAAGTCATTGAAATTATTGAATCCGTTCAAAAAAAATAATCCGAGCGATATGTTTAAAAGGAAGAAAGGACTTGCGCATTTCAATCAAGATGCACAAGTCCTTTCTTTTATTTAGTCTTCTCTGGTAACGACATCTAATTTTCCTGTTTCCGGATCAATGACAAGACCATGGACTTTCACTTCTTTAGGAAGCAGCGGGTGATTGCGAATAATCCCTACACTTTGTGAGACAGAGTCTTCAATTTTTTCGAATCCATGAAATTCTTTATGAAGGTTAATACCAGAATGCTCCAGGGTATGTAAAGTTTCTTCCGGTATACCGCGGTCCAGCATGGATTGCTTTAATGCTTCTGTATCAACATTAGACATTCCGCAGCCATGATGTCCAATAACAACAACTTCTTCTGCTTTTAAACTATAAATAGCCACTAATAAGCTTTTCATAATACTGTCAAAAGGTTTGCGGATAATAGCTCCGGCATTTTTAACCATTTTCACGTCGCCATTACGGATATTCAGTGCTCTAGGAAGTAATTCCACTAAACGTGTGTCCATACAAGTGAAAATAACCATACGTTTATTTGGAAACTTGTCCGTTGTATAGGCTTCATAGCCTTTATTATCTACAAATTTTCCGTTGAAATCTAAAAGTTGATCTAAATTCATATGCTTCATCTCCCTTAAATAAAAATAATATCATGAATTATTAAATATGAAAATAAATAGGAAGTCGAAAATGTTTAAATTACAATAAATAATTTTCTGGGTTGTACAAGGTGAAAAGATTTACACTACTAGTCTTCTTGCCGGTCAACACGGGGCAGCTCGTAACAATATTGTCTAAGCAGGCAGTGGTGTTATTTAATCCCTTAAGCTGAAACAATTTTATTAAATTCACAACTTTCTCACCGAAGAATAAGCATATATATCTTGCTATTTCAGGATTATCGTGTTCTTCATAATTGTGCCTGCTTTTGATTAAATTAGCTTTTTTTGAACGAATGATAGTGTACAGCTCCTGCTCCGAGCAACCACTCCGCTTTCCATGGGGACGGCTTCAGCTAACTTGAAAAGAAAACCGCTTTTCAAGTGGATCTTCAGCTCGCCCTGTTCCCATAGGAGTCTACGTGGTTGGCCTCCGCTTAGTTAGGATTCTACAGCGAAGGAAAGAGATAACATACTGTTGGGTTGGACGAAATAGTTTCTCTATCGTTTGATGACACGATCATTCCGTTATTTCAAATGGATGGTTAAGCAGTTCGAATCAAAACAACATGAATAGTTAACATCAAGAATAACTTTCATGCACAGAAAAGAATGATTGCTGAATATCTTTACCACGTACCACGAAAATCTCTTCTGTCTGAACCACCTTTTATTTGTTCAGCTATTTCATATATAGAACACCTAATTAGCGGAGGTGGACCGTTTTGACTCCTGAGGGATCAGCACCATCTGAAGATCTACTTTTGCCAAGCGCTCTTCTTGGCAAAAGTTAGCTGAAGAGCGTGCCCCTAGGCAGACTAAGAACGCAACGTCCTGGGGTTGCGATTACTCACCCCATCGAAAAGAGTTGTTGCAACGTCTGCACTAGTACGTCCTGGGACTGCGGTTACTCGCCCCATCAAAAACCGTTGTACGTCGGAAAGCAAAACGGTCCGCCGCAGCGGTGCTTTACACTTCACCTTCTATTCTTTGCCAAAGTAGTTACTTTGTAATTTTTATCACGCAAAAATTGAGCTAAAATTAAAAAAACAATTGACTTGATATTTGGAAGAATATATAATGATAAGGCATTCAATTTTCAAATAAATGAAAAAAGGAGGGAAACACAAAATGATGAATTTACAGTATCTAACCAATCAAATGAATCAATTCAATCAAACAAAACAGAATATGATTTTGTGGCCTCCAATAAACAGGTGTGCTCTCTCTTAGGTTTTTTTTAGGGGAGAAGTGTAATAAATGGCCGCAGTTTTTTCCATGTGGCTGGCTAATAAGAGGTTAAGTAGGAGTGTTATAAGCATATGCCGATAAATGGCGTATGCTTTTTTTAGTGCTTTAAAAACAGAAAATGGAATGTAAACGAATTTAATGGAAAAAGTTTAAGATGTAGGATACTACATAGAAAATAGGTGAAAGGATGTTTTCGGTTTTTAAAAAATTAAGCTGGTTTTTTGCGCATTACTGGAAGCGGTATACCTTTGCGATCATAGCGTTAATAATTGCAAGTGCGATTGGATTAATACCGCCCAAATTAGTTGGCTATGTCATTGACCATATCCAATTTGAGACGTTAACTGTACAAATTTTGACAGCTGTTATCTCAGGCTATATTGGCATAATTATTGTACATTATATTATTTCATATTTATGGGATTATACGCTTTTTGGTGGAGCAGTTATTTTAGAACGATGGATGCGGAGTAAGCTGATGCAGCATTTTCTATCGATGTCGCCGACGTTTTTTGGGAAATATCGTACAGGAGATTTGATGGCAAGGTCCACCAATGATTTAAAAGCAATTAGCCTGACAGCAGGTTTCGGTGTACTGACTTTGGTTGACTCCAGTATTTTTATGCTGATGATTATTGCAGTAATGGGGTTAACGATCAGCTGGCCACTAACCATAGCTGCATTACTCCCATTACCAATTATGGCTATCCTTATGAATTTTTACGGCAGTGCCATTCATCGGCGCTTTACGAAAGCGCAAGATGCTTTTGGAGAGATGAATAACAGTGTTTTAGAATCTATTCGTGGTGTTCGCGCAGTCCGTGCTTTTGTGCAGGAAGAGAATGAAAAAGAACGATTTGAGAATATGACAAAAGAGGTGTATGACAAAAATATAGAAGTTGCCCAAATTGATGCCTTATTTGAACCGACCATGAAAATTCTAGTTGGACTGTCTTATACAATTGGAATTGGTTACGGGGCGATGCTTGTATTTGAAAATAGATTGACTTTAGGAGACTTAGTTACTTTTAACGTCTATTTAGGAATGTTAATTTGGCCAATGTTTGCAGTAGGTGAGTTAATAAATATCCTGCAGCGCGGGAATGCATCCTTAGATCGGGTAAACAAGACATTATCTTATACACCGGACGTCAGGGATGTTATGGAGCCAAAGCAGGTTGAACAAGTTAAAGGTATGAAGTTAAAGGATGTATCGTTTCAATATCCGAATTCTGCAGAAAAAGCTTTAAAAGGAATTACCTTTCAAGTGCGTGTTGGAGAAACGATTGGTGTGGTTGGAAAGACAGGTGCCGGGAAAACAACATTATTTAAATTACTACTGAGGCAGTATCCGGATGTACAAGGGGAAATATTAATCTCTGGAGAGGAAATAGAAAGGCTGCCATTAAAGCAGGTTCGTGAGTGGATAGGATATGTTCCCCAGGATCAAATGATGTTTTCGAAAACAATTCGGGAAAATATTCAGTTTGGTAAAGAAGATGCAACAGATAAAGAAATTTTCAGGGCACTGGAGCTTGCATATTTCTCCAATGATATTTTGCAGCTGCCTGAAGGATTAGACACACAGGTTGGAGAAAGCGGTATTACGTTATCCGGAGGACAAAAGCAACGTGTAGCCTTAGCCCGTGCTTTTATTAAGGACCCGGAAGTCTTAGTTCTGGATGATTCCTTGTCTGCAGTGGATGGTAAAACAGAAGCAGCTATTATCGCTCACCTAAAAGAAGAACGTAAAAATAAAACAACATTTATAGCTGCACACCGCTTGTCTGCTGTAACACATGCAGATCATATCATTGTCTTGGAAAATGGCGAGATTGCGGAAGAAGGTACTCATGACCAATTGATGGCAGAAAAAGGATGGTACTACAAACAATACGTTCAGCAGCAAATGGAAGAATAGGGAGGTGTAAAGATGAAGAGTACAGAAAAGCGATTATTTCAATATGCTTTAAAATATAAAAAAGGAATTATTATTGGTCTCATCTGTTTAATCATAGCTGTTGCTTTAGAGTTGGCCGGTCCTTTAATTGCTAAACGGGTGATAGACGATCATATTCTCGGGGTTGAAGGTTATTGGGAGGCTGTAGAAACAGCAGATGATACAACTGCCCCTTACCACGAACAACTTTTAAAGCGGGCGGATCGTATTGAAAACAATGATAATCTTACCGGAAATACGTATACTTTATTACAAATCGGTATTTCCTATTATATATTTGAAGAAGAATTACCATTGACCGGTCAACGGGAGATAAATAATGGTGAACTTACGATCGAACTAAATGATGAAGTTGTTCAGGCTCAGGGAGAGCGATTAACTGTTCAACAAGCATATCCATTTTTTGAACCGGAGAAAACACCAATTATTGGTTTATTGATATTATATATGGTTTTATTAGTTATAGCAGGTGTTTTTCAGTTTTATCAGACATTTTTATTGCAAAAGTCTGCCAACCAGGTTGTAAAGCAGATGCGGACCGATTTATTTGCGCACACAGAACGGCTGCCGATTAATTATTATATTGATCAGCCGGCAGGCACTATCGTCGCGAGAATCACCAATGATACAGAAGCGATTCGTGATTTATACGAGCGTGTCTTATCGATTGTCGTGACCAGTCTCATTTATATGGCTGGAATCTTTGTTGCTTTGTTTATTTTAGATCCGCAGCTTGCAGCACTCTGTTTACTAGTTATTCCATTATTATATGGCTGGATGAGGCTTTATAAATATTTTGGCGGTAAATACAACCGGGTAATTCGAAAAACAATCAGTCAAATTAACGGGAATATCAATGAGGCTATTCAAGGTATGCCAATAATTCAAGCTTTCAATAAAGAAAAAGCAATAACAAAGGATTTTGAAGTATTAAATAACCGGAATTATACGTTTCAGAAGAAATTAATCCGTTTAAGTGCGTTAACATCCTATAACTTAGTTACGGTGTTTCGAAATGTGACATTTGTTGCTTTTATCTGGTATTTTGGAACCTCCTCTTTTGATATGACGAGTGTGATTTCGATCGGTGTCCTTTATGCCTTTGTCGATTATATTAACCGGCTGTTTGAGCCGGTAACAGATATAGTGAATCAACTTCCGTTAATTGAACAGGCAAGAGTCGCAGGCAGCAGAGTATTTGAGTTGTTAGATCAGCCGGCTGAAGAGACGGATAATCGAGAAATTGATAAATACAAAGGAACCATTTCCTTCGACCATGTCTCTTTTGCTTATCAAAATGATGAGTATGTCTTAAAAGATATTTCTTTTCAGGTGAAGGCGGGGCAAACCACTGCGTTTGTAGGACACACCGGTTCCGGGAAAAGTTCGATTATGAATTTACTGTTCCGCTTTTATGACCCGCAGAAGGGGAGCATTACCATCGATGGCATGGATACGTTATCCTTATCGAGGCAGCAGGTGCGCAGTCATATGGGAATTGTACTTCAAGACCCGTTTCTATTCTCCGGAACGATTCTTAGCAATGTGACAATGCATGATGAAAAAATAACGCGGGACACAGCGATTGCTGCATTAAAAGCGGTTGGTGCAGATCGTTTTATTGAAAAACTGCCAAACGGTTATGATGAAAAAGTAACAGAAAACGGATCAACCTATTCCTTAGGGGAAAGACAATTAATTTCATTTGCAAGAGCACTTGCTTTCGATCCATCTATTCTTATCTTAGATGAAGCGACAGCAAATATTGATACGGAAACAGAGCTGCTGATCCAACATGCGTTAGAGGTGCTAAAACAAGGCAGAACCACACTTGTCATAGCCCATCGGTTATCGACCATTCAGCAGGCAGATCAAATTATTGTTCTGGATAATGGAAAGATTATTGAGCAGGGAAATCATGATACATTGATTACAGAGCGCGGCTCATATTATCAAATGTATCAAATGCAGCAGGGTTCGTTGAAAGTCAGTGTCTAAGCAGAATCAAGAAGTAAAAGCCCATATCCTTTTGAATTTAGGAGGATATGGGTTTTGCGCTTTCGGAAATTATACGGAGAGGAATAAGCAAATATAAGTCTGTTCTAAAATAGAAAAGAAAGGCTGTTTCAATGGATATTTGTTAAAATAAAAGGAAGGCAATGGTTTAGTGAAAAATAAAATTATCTTATAAAAATACAAAAGTATGAGAAAATGATCCATTTATAAAAAGACAAGCGAACGTTTAAATCTTTCTGAGAAATGAAAGGGGGCTGGAGATTGAAAGAGCAAGATGACCAACAGGAAACAAAAAATCATGTAGACGAGGATTTAATAGAAAATATAGATGATGAGGAAATGCATGAACTGGTTATGAAGGCAAGGGCTGATGCGTTAGAGAGGGCCTGCGCGGAAGAACAAAAACCGAAAAAGAAGCGGCGGATTTCAAAGATTATTCCGATTCTGATAGCTGTTGCTATGACGTTTTATGTCCTTTCCTTATTTCCGAGAGTGATTTCGGTTCCTGCTGTTGATTTTCTGCAAGCATCCAGCCGTCTGTCTCAAGATGAACAAGTGGCAGCCTACAAAGAAGCTGTCGTAGTAATTGAAACAAATGATGGTAGAGG
The DNA here is from genome assembly GCF_000750635.1 of Oceanobacillus jeddahensis. Classification (GTDB taxonomy): domain Bacteria; phylum Bacillota; class Bacilli; order Bacillales; family Amphibacillaceae; genus Oceanobacillus; species Oceanobacillus jeddahense. The sequence continues at coordinate 659,697 of NZ_CCDM010000003.1, read as the reverse complement.
AACAGGATTTGCTATTTCTGACGACGGTACCATTTTAACAAATCATCATGTCATTGAAGATGATCAGACAGTAACTGTTGCTTTTCCGGAAGAAGGGTTATTTCAAGGGGAAGTCGTTGAAGAAATGCCAGAGATAGATTTAGCAGTTGTAGAAGTAGAAGGAGAGGGACTGCCGCATCTTACTTTGGATGACACAGCTGAGGCAGAATATGGAGACTATATCCGTTTTATAGGCAATCCATTATTCTTTAACGGGATTGCCAATGAGGGTACAATATTAGGTCCACTGCAGCTTTCTGGTTGGGAAGAGGAAGTGATGATGATCAGAGCCCCCGTATATCGCGGGAATAGCGGCAGCCCTGTTATCAATCAGGAAGGCAATGTGATTGGAGTAATCTTTGCAACATTGAATCACGATGACCATGGCCGGATTGGCCTTTTTGTTCCCATAAATTATTTTACACATTAAAAATAAACATGGTAAAGAATGCGCATTTTTCTAAACACTTTTCCGGACAGGAAAGCTCTCCCTTTAGAAGGGGCAAATGTTAAAAATGGATAACAAATAGAACAGAGCAGTTTAATATCTGATGAAAAGGGTATTTAATAATAAATCCTTTTACGGAGGTGCTTTTATGTTTTTAGGCTCAACATTAACAAATTTAAATATTCATGCAACAGACGGAGAAATAGGGAAATTAAAAGATTTATATTTCAACGATAATTGGGAACTACAATTTATTATTGTGGATACAAGAAAGTGGCTTCCAGGGAAGAAAGCCCTTTTGCCTTTTTATGTGCAGGAAGAAATTAACTTAGAAGAAGAATATATTAAAGTTGACAGGGATAAAGAAACGATACGCCAAAGTCCTAAGGCGCCGGAAGACAATGAACTGATTTCTTCTTACCAGGGAGCTGTATTAGATTATTTTGGCTGGAACAGTTATAAGGAAAATGCTGTTTTAGATTCTGATCACGGCCCCGTAACGACAGGGGACGGGAAACTGCAAAATACCAACGTGCCCCCGGAACCGGATTTAGCTGCACCGGATATTACATCTGATAATTTAAGAAGCATGGAAGAATTCATGTCTTTTAAAGTACATGCAAAAGACGGGAAAATTGGCATCGTCGATAATATCATTTTAACGGAGGATGGGAAAATACAATACCTTGTAGTAAATAGTAATGAAAGCTACGTGGAAAATAGCTTATATTTATACCGGACTGATCAAGTTACATCGGTAGATTGGTTTGAGGAAGATTTGTATTTAGATGATTCCGTACAAGGACTGGAGCAGGTCACTCCGTTTAAAAATAATGATGAAGTGTTTCACCATTTAAATCATTCATAAGCTGATTTCATAAAGAAATGCATTTCACCCTTGTCCATCAATGATAAAGGTGGAATGTATTTTTTACACGATAGGAAAGTATAAGAAAAACGATGTATTTAAAGGAACTTCAACTAAGTTCCCCACGTCCTTGTGGGAACGTTGAAGTCAGCACATCCATGTGCAAGTTAAAGACGAGTGAATACATAGTTTTTCTAACGTTCTTTATCACTTCATTCAACGTTTTCTTTACAAACTTCAGCATATTTCGGGTTTGTTTTACAAAAATATCGATTTTCGTCATATTAATTTAAATGAAATGTTATTCATTTGTGATAGTAACCACTCTGGATATAGGGTAGTATTATGTGTACAGGCTAAAATGATCTGTATATAAATAACCAATAAAATAGATTTTTATTGCTATGAAATGAATTAATTTACGTTAACTAATATAACGAATAAGAACGAAAAAATGGAGATTATTTGATATGAAAATAGAAAATAAAACAAATTATTTTATAAATATAGATTTTAAACCCGAAAAAATAAAAATGACTTCGAATTATATAATGTTAGGGGGAGTTAGCAAATGATGATGACCAAGCAATTAGCAGATACCCCTATTGAAGAAAAAATTGAAGCAATTCAGGAAGGTAACATCGTGTTACAAAACGAACTCCTTCAGACCTATAAGCCGTTTATTGCTAAGTGTGTTTCAGAGGTTTGTAAACGATATATTGACCCTAAAAAGGACGACGAATTTAGTGTTGGATTAATGGCTTTTAATGATGCTATTTTTTCTTATGAACCGGATAAAGGCAGTTCATTCCTATCTTTTGCAAAACTTGTAGTGAAAAGAAAAGTAATTGATTATATCCGTTATCATCAAAAGCGCCCAAATCTCTTATCTTTAGATGAAATACATGAAGAAGAGCAGATGGAAAACCCGCTTGTTATTGCTGCAGCAAAAGAAAAACATCAAATAGAAGCAGAGAATACCAAGAGAAGAGAAGAAATTAATTTATTCAAAGAAAAATTAAAGGCATATCGGCTTACATTGGAAGAGCTGACAAAGGTTTCTCCTAAACATAAAGATGCCAGAGAATCCGCCGTGCAGGTAGCTTATATTTTATATCAGGATAGTCAGTTAAGTGAGTATGTCCATCGTAAAAAGAAGCTGCCAATCAAAAAATTATTAATGAAAGTAGAAGTAAGTAAAAAAACATTGGAACGAAATCGCAAATTTATTATAGCTATTTTTATTGTGCTGAGCAGTGAATATGCTTATCTTAAGGACTACCTTAAGGATTACCTCAAGGATGTGAAAGAATGAAAAAAGGAATTGTGATGGAATTCCATCGCAAGTATGCCATCTTGCTTACAAAAGATGGCAGTTTTGAAAAGGGAATTATTATAACAGAGCATGCAGAACTTGGAGAAGAAGTGATTTATCAGCCTCTATCTGGAAATACCAGACGGAGGAAATATTGGGACAAGACTCCTATAGCTATAAGGTTATCAGCAATTCTTTTTATTTTGACTCTCATAATTTTCTGTTTCCCTCTGCTCCAAGGGACGGATAACGCAACGACACACGCTTATGTTGCCATTGATATTAACCCTAGTATCGAATTAGAATTGAATGATGACTTAGTCGTTACAGATATCAATGCGATCAATGAATCTGCGGATCAACTAATAGAAGAAGTAAACAATATTCATGATCAATCGATCAGTTCTGTTGTAACAAATATTGTTAATGAAAGTGAAGATCAAGGTTTGGCAGATCGTAAAACAATGATTGTAGGAATAAGTTGTGAAAACCAAAATGGTGCCCCCAGAGAGCTTATTGCAGAAATTGATCCTTACATAGCATCTCTTCCTGATTGGGAGGTTGCAACTATAGTTATTCCAGGTGAGATTCGCGAACTTGCGCAAAATAAAAACAAATCAATGAATGAAGTGATGGCTAGAGAATTGGCAAATCGTAATGTTGATATAGAACAAGTGCAATTTAATATGACAGACTCAGATGATCGTGCTATTATTGATTTTTTTTATGATGAAGAAGAGTCTGATTCAGATACCGGCCGTTCTATAGAACAAGAAAAAATACCAATGAAGCTGGAAGATAATGTATTAATGGATGATGTTGCCGAGGATGAAGAGGATCAACAAGATGAGTCAATTTAGAAAGTTCCATGTAACTAGGTCTTGTTCCGACGAGTAGTAACTTGAAGTAGAAGCTCAGGTACAAAATAAGGCTGCAAAAAGCAGATGTAAGTCAGTCCAGCCTTGACAGACAGCTGCTTTCTACAGCGCGGTAAAATTATTCAAGTTCATACATCCATGGACTGCTAAACTGAAGAGCATGCTCTAAATAATAAAGCAGTGTGTTATGCGATTGATCGACAAACTTTTGATTGGAGGAATGGTGATAAGCATAAAGAAAGTGCTCAATTTTTTTAGCGAGTAAATCATCATTTGTCCGCGACATTAATATGAATAAATTGTCCCACTGTCCCCATATCGTGTAGTATAAAGCTTTGTCATAGTCAGGTGTCAACGTTTTCACTCCTTTATATAAGAAGGAATTCTGTATGGAATAAAAGGCAAATGACATTTTGTAGCGCAATGAGAAGATCCTCATGTATATCTTCTCCATTGTTCCATAAATATCTCTACTACTTTCATGGTCTGACTTCCATAAATTAACGTTTTCTTTATGCATAAATCCTTACCTGCCTATCCATAATAAAGGCAAATAGGTAAGGAGGAATGAAAATGAAAATACGTTTATTTACGGTTTTAACCGTTCTTATGATGGTCTTAGTTGCTTGTCAAAATACGAATAATGATGATACGGGTTCCAATAACCCGGATGGAAATGTGGAACCGACACGTTATCAAGGGCAAAATATTAATGACAACGCAAGAGATGAGAATCGTGGCCAAATGTTAGAAAGAGATGCCGACCGTAATAATGCAGATTACAGTGTATCTAAAGAAGCAGCAGAAAGAATTACGGATGAAATGGGTAACATTGATCATGCTTATGTCTTAACAACAGACAATAATGCATATGTTGGAGCTAACTTAGATATAGATAATAATGATAATGCAAGAAATGAAGATGGAATGGAAATTACAGATGATGTAAAAAATGAAATTGCAGATATTGTTCGTTCTGTTGATTCATCCATCGATAATGTTTATGTCACATCTAATCCAGACTTTTTAGACTTGGCGGACAGATATGTAAATGATATGGATAACGGCCGCCCGGTTGAAGGTTTCTTTGACCAAATTGGCAGCATGATTGACCGTGTTTTCCCGGATGGCAGATAAGACACGGTAATATGACGAATCTCCTCTTTCTACAATTTAATTTGATAAAAATCCAATTTCTTTTCATCAAAGAATTGGATTTTTATTTTTTCGTGAAAAATGTGGGATGGCATAGTCATTTCACTCTATGTCTTGTGAAGGTTCACTTCTTTTCTTACAAGGTTTTTTCATGTATGATTAAAAAAGAAACTATACCTCACAAAGTTTAAAAAGAAAGGAAGTTTTACAAGATGTCTCAAAAATTGAATGTGGAAAGTTTTAATTTAGATCATACAAAAGTAAAAGCTCCTTATGTACGTCTCGTAGGTGTAACAGAAGGCGCGAACGGAGATAAAGTGCATAAATATGATATTCGTTTTAAACAACCCAATAAAGCGCATATGGAAATGGACGGACTGCATTCTTTGGAACATTTAATGGCAGAAAATATTCGTAATCATTCAGATGCCGTATTAGATATTGGGCCAATGGGATGCCAAACTGGATTTTATCTTTCTTTAATTAATCATGACAATTATGATGAAGTACTGGAAATGACGGAAAAGACATTAAAAGATGTATTAGAAGCAACAGAGGTTCCGGCATGTAATGAAGTTCAATGTGGATGGGCAGCGAATCACAGCTTAGAAGGAGCCAAGGAAATAGCTGAAGAAATGTTGAAACATAAAGATGGCTGGCATGAAGTATTTTAATCAGTCAATAAGAGCAGTTGTATAACTAAGTCATTGGAGGTTGCGGTTTTCCGCGCCTCCAGATCAATGGTATACAGCTTCCAATTATTGCATATTCGGAAAGACTAATGGAACTCATTTAATGAACTGGAGATCCTGTATAGCCCAAGTTGAAGGAGGAATAGAATAATGAGTGAAAAAGCAATTGCTTATTTAAAAGAAAATCAAGAAGCGTTATTGCAAAAATTATATAATTTTTTAGCAATTCCAAGTGTCAGTACGGATCCGGCGCATAAGGATGACATTCATCGTGCTGCCGATTTTTTAACTGACTATTTAAATGAATTAAAATTTGAAAATGTAGAAAAAGTGGAGACAAAAGGTCATCCGCTTGTTTATGCGGAATACACGGAAGCCGGTCCGGAAGCTCCGACTGTTTTGTTTTATGGCCATTATGACGTACAGCCGGTAGACCCGATTGATCAGTGGGATAGTGAGCCGTTTCAGGCAGAAGTGCGTAATGGAAGAATCTACGCCCGCGGATCAAGTGATGATAAAGGACAAGTATTTATGCATCTTGCCGTTTTTGAAGCTTTCCTGCAAACAGAAGGAAAATTGCCGATGAATGTAAAGGTTTGTATTGAAGGAGAAGAAGAAATTGGCAGTGAGAACCTTTATGAGCTGTTACAAGAGAAGAAAAAACAATTTCAAGCAGATTTTGCAGTTATTTCTGATTCGGGGATGGCTGAGAAAAATCAACCAACCATTTTATATGGTTTAAAAGGATTTACGGGAATTGAAATTACGCTGACGGGACCAGACCATGATCTTCATTCCGGCATGTATGGCGGTGCAGTCCGCAATCCTTTAATGGCGATGAGCCACTTGCTTGCCTCCATGAAGGATGAAAATGAAGTTATTACAGTAGATGGTTTTTATGATGGCGCAGAGGATATAACCTCCGCCGAGAAAGAGCTTATGGAAAAAGCACCGGGAGAAGATTTTGTAAAAGCAACCAATATTCCGGAAACGGTATCTGAAAAAGGGTATACTGCGAAAGAGCATACCATGGGCAGACCGACTCTGGAAGTAAATGGACTGTTTGGCGGATATCAGGGGGAAGGTACAAAAACAATTATTCCTTCCACCGCAACTGCAAAAATTACTTGCCGGCTTGTTCCTGGACAGGACCCGCAGGATGTTCAGGAAAAATTAGTGAACCATGTTGAGAAATTTGCTCCATCAGGGGTACATGTGCATGTTGAAAAAGAAAAACTTTCTGCAAAAGCTTATAAAGTAGAGCCGGACCATCCATTAATTAAAAAAGCCGCTAAAAGCTATACAAAAGCGTTTGGAAAAGAAACAGTTTTCTTAAGAATGGGAGGCTCCATTCCTGTAGTTGAATGGTTGGAAGCAACGTATCAATATCCAATTGTGCTCTTAGGTTTTGGTACACCGGAAGACCGTTTACATTCACCAAATGAAAGCTTTCCAGTAGACAGTTTTGAAAAAGGAATGGAAACATTAGCTTATTACTGGACTGAATTATAAAGGAAAGCTTTGAGCAATAAAGGATTTCTTCATTTTTTCCTTTCACATATAATATTTTGAAGTGAGTGAAGGGCATTACCGGTAAATCCGTAAAAAGATCAGTTTTCAATAATGATGATCTTATTGAGACTGGTCTTTTTGTTTACATAATGTATAAATGTTACTTTTGAAAATTAGCAACGTAATCATTTTTTACACGATAGGAAAGTGTAAGAAATATTATGATATAGAGCATAAATTTTAATGTGCAAAGTATAGAAAAAAAGGGAATAAAGTAATAAATAAAAATTTAGAAAGGAGTAGAGCTTTATGGAGACAGCAATTATTACGGGAGCTTCAAAAGGTTTGGGAGCAGCGGTTGCAAAGTTATTTTTAGAGTCAGGCATTAATGTGGTGGGGATTTCCCGAACCGATAACACTCAGTTATATAGTTATGCAAAAGAAAATAATGCTGATTATCAATTTATATCATGTGATTTATCTGAAAAGGATGCTATAGAAAAAGTATGCCAAAGTCTTGAGGAAATTTTGTTTAACGATACACTGTCTAAATTGTATTTAATCAATAATGCAGGCTTAGTTGATCCGATTGATCGTGCTGAAAATATAGAGATAGATGACTTAATGAAGCAAATTCATGTAAATACGGTCGCACCAATGGCCTTGACGAATTATTTTTTGAAAAAAGCGACCGAAAATAATATTCAACTTCTTACTGCAATCGTAACCTCGGGAGCAGCTGACAAACCAAAGTATGGATGGAGCGTTTATTGTTCGACAAAAGCTAGTATGAATATGTATACGCAGACGGTTGCCATAGAACAGGCAGAAACAGAACATGCTATTATTGCATTTAGCCCTGGTGTTATGGATACAGGAATGCAAGAAATAATTCGTTCCAGCTCACAAGGAGCATTTAAAGATGTAGAAAGTTTCCGCGCATTAAAAGAAAATAATCAATTAAGGGATGCAGATGTCATAGGCGGCGTTTTGATTGATATTTTAATGGATGACAATATTGAAAACGGGAAAATTTATGACGTTCGGGAATATATTTAGTATACGGATAAAAGAATGAAATTTACCAATGTTTTTTTATGGGACGAGTGACCGCAGCGGTCATATTAAACTGACAACATTGGTGACCGCAGTCCTTTTAAAAAATGGATATAAAAAGCATTATATTCATGGACAAAAAACAAGCTTTGCTGAGTTTTTCTAAAAAAATAGTCATTCGCCTTCCCAATTTGGATGAAGCTGCATAAGTTAAAGTAGTTCAAATAGAGGAGGTTATATACACATGGGTAAAGAATGTTGTGATGATCATCGCCAAAGCTTTGGCTCAGCGGGCTTTGCGTTATTAGTTGTGTTATTTATTTTGTTAATTATTATTGGAACAGCGTACTCTGGAAACCAAGGCTACACGGGTGGCTACTACTGTTAATCATTAAAAATAAGAAGACTTACTTGCGGGCAAATTGGCAAGTAAGTCTTCTTTCTGTTTTATCACAGGGTAAACTCCTGCCTCCAAATTAATAAAGTCAGTACATCATTATACCGGCAAAGGTTGCACTTTGGAAAGTATTTAAATCAGCTGTCCAGATTTTGCAACGTTTTTAATGTTACTTTTTTACGTGAATAGGCTTGTGCAGAAATGGTAACTGCAAGTGTAACCATTAGCATAATAAACATAACTGGATAAACACCCGTTATATTTGTATTCCAAAGTATAATCGTTAAAATTCCAAAAAAAGCGATTTGCGCAAGAGAAATAAAAAATGGTATAAATCTCCCTTTAAATAATTCCTGTTCGTCCGTCCAGTGAAGCTTTGGTATTTGAATATCTATGATGAAGTTAATCATCACAGCTAACCAGTTATAGAGCAATGTAATGCCTATCCAACCAATAAATATTTCCAAAGGAATATTTACATAAATACCAACTCCCATAATAAGTATAAATGGCAGGAGTGATATAAAATAGGCTACAAGTAATTTTGCTTGAAGTAAATTATGAAAGGGGATTGGTAAGAATAAATTTAATTTATTGCTTGCTCCCTCTCTGGAAAAGGCCGTAAACGCTGTTGCATTTGCGCTTAAAATAAATATCGAGATCATGAATAGTATAAGAAATAGATTTTTTTCTGGTGCAGTAGGAACAAATCCTGCTAGCTCATCTCCCATATCTAAAAATAAAATTACCGTTATAAAAACCGGAAAAAATAATGACTGAATAACACATTGCATGAGAAAAGCAGGAGTACGAAAAATTATTTTTATTTCTTTGAGTATATATGTTTTTAAAATCGAGCGCTGTTGTGTCAGTTTTTGCGATGTTTTAGCTGATAATTTTCCTTTACTTCCTGAGCTCATTCCACGGACGCCCTTTAGATAAAATTGCTGTCCTGCCCAAATAAATAATAAAATGCTAAGGGCAAATACAGCTAGAAGCGCAAGCAGGAATAGAATACCGGACCAGCTGTCAGCAAAGTATAGGCTGCTTGCACCGAAGTAGGCGGGTGGAAAGATTATCGTAATCATCTGAAGTAATCCTTCTTGCTCCTGTATAGCGACCGTAAGTGTATCAACTAATGCAGCATCATCCATATTTAGACGGACAAGGACGTTAATGAAAATAATAAATAATAAAGAGCCGACACCCATAAAGATTTTAGAACGATCCTTGTTCTTTGCAATATTAACATAACGCATGATAAACATGAGGATAATTGCTACAAGACTAAATGGAATGATTGGAAAAATGAGAAACAAAATAAAACCATAGGCATAAAATATAACCGATGCGTTACTAAGGCTTCCATACATGAATAGAAAAGGTAAAAAAAGTAATGCGGATATTAAATAATTATAGATTAAAGGATTTGCTGCTTTTCCAGTCAATAGTTGATAAGGGTGAACAGGTAATGGAATATAGGCTGTAATGTCATCTGAAAAATAAAAAGTAGATAAAACCATGATAAATGAGAAAAAAAGCAGTATCGCTGTAATAAAGAGCAATACCAAACCTAAAAGCATACTTTCCTGGTTCACTTCAGCCAGAATATGATAGGCGTTAGAGAATATGGAATTTAATCCCTGCATGATCATAATGAAAAAAGGAATTAAAATCAGGGAACCGACTACATAAATCCAAGCGTTATTTTGTTTGCCGGCTGAGGAATATTGCATTTTTAACATGATTTTTGTCACTGTCCATGTATTACGCATCATTGGTCAACTCCAAAAATACATTCTCAAGGGACTGATCTGTTTGATATTTAGCTTGCAGCTCATCAATGGTTCCATAAAATAAAAGCTTACCACGGTTAATAATAGCCACTTCATCACAGAGCTGTTCTACAACCTCCAGACCATGGCTGGAGAAAAAAACCGTATTTCCTTTGTCGGCATGCTCTCGCATCATTTGCTTTAAAGCATGGGATGATTTTGGATCCAGGCCGGTTAACGGTTCATCTAAGATCCAAATATCTGGATCATGCAGCAGCACAGAGGTAACCATAATCTTTTGCCGCATGCCATGAGAGTAGCTTTGAATATAATTTCCCAAGGCATGATCAATTGAAAATTGTTCTGTGTAATAAGTTATTTTTTCTTGTCGTACTACCTCAGGAACTTGGTAAATGTCAGCAATAAAATTAAGATATTCTAACCCTTTTAGTCTCAGAAAAATATCTGAGCGGTCTGGAACAAACCCAAAAATCTGTTTTGCTTTTAAAGATTCTTTTTCAATATCAATTCCATTTAAAGTAATTGTTCCTTCATCTATTGGTAAAACACCAGTCATCATATTAATAGTAGTAGACTTACCCGCACCATTAGGTCCGAGAAAACCGACAATTTTTCCATCTGGAATGGTTAATGTTAAATCTTCAATAATTTTTTTGTTGCCATCAAAACTTTTATTAATATGGGAAATCTCTATCACAAGAAAACCTCCTTTTTCTATTCTGTTTATATTACGGGGTAAGGATAAGCTTATCGTAACACGCTGCCAGTTTTTCGCAAAATGCTTTTACCATTATTATGAAATAAAAGTATTTTCATTTACTTTCATAACTCAATTTACGCACCTTAAAAAGTGACTTCATTTTTATAGAAAAAAGAGTGGATTGTTCTTTTAATAAAAAGAATAGCAGGTGAAGTGTAAAATACCGCTGCGGCGGACCGTTTTGCTTTCCGACGTACAACGGTTTTGATGGGGCGAGTAATCGCAGTCCCAACCCCAGGACGTTGCGTTCTTAGTCTACCTAGGGGCACGCTCTTCAGCTAACTTTTGCCAAGAAGATCGCTTGGCAAAAGTGGATCTTCAGATGGTGCTGATCCCTCAGGAGTCAAAACGGTCCGCCTCCGCTAGTATGGTGTTCTATACGTGGAATAGTTGAACAAATAAAAGTAGATCAGACAGAAGAGATTTTTCGTAGTGCATCGTAAAAATGTTCAGCCAAGATTACTTTTTGTGTATGAAAGCTGTTCTTGATGTTAACGATTCATGCAGTTTTGAATTGAACTGCTAAACCAACCATTTAAAATACAGGAATGATTGTTTATAGAGACTGCAAAGCGATTATTTCGTCCAACTCATCAAAATGTTATTTCTGTCATTCGCTGTATAATTTTATCAGAGTGGAGTGGTTGGCCGGAGCGGGAGCTATACACTATCATTCGTTCAAAAAAAGTACAATAATGAAGAACTCGATAATCCTGAAATAGCAAGATATATATGCTTATTCTTAGGTGCGAAAGTTGAGTTTCATAATATATTAAAGAGAGGTGATTTCTTGGAACGATCAAATTCCAAGTTAGCAATTACATCTATAGTTACTGTGCAGATGAAGGTAATATACTGTTCGTTTCAGAATGGTTGTGTTAGAATTTACAATGGACTGTAGATATGAAACATTATTTAAAATAATTTAATTGATTTCCCTTATAGTATTGCGTATATAGAATTTAGAAAGGAAGTAAAGTAAATGATAACTAGAAAAAGTAAACGAGAAGTACAGCAAATGCAAGAAGCAGCTGATTTGCTTGTAGCTACACATAAAGAACTTGCAAAACGTATTAAGCCAGGTGTCACCACACTGGAGTTAGATAAATTCGTGGAAAAATTTCTGGAAGAACATGGAGCGACTCCAGAGCAAAAAGGTTATAATGGTTATCCTTATGCAATTTGCGCTTCGTTGAATGATGAAATTTGTCATGGATTTCCAACGGAGAAACCACTGGAAGATGGGGATATTGTAACGATTGATATGGTCGTTAATTTAAACGGAGGTTTAGCTGACTCTGCATGGACCTATGCTGTGGGGAATGTAGATGAAAAAGGACAGAAGCTAATTGAAGTAACGAAGGAAGCACTATATAAAGGAGTTGCCCAGGCAAAACATGGTAACCGTTTAGGAGATATTGGGCACGCGATTCAATCTTATGCAGAGACGGAAGGTTTTTCTGTCGTTCGTGACTTCACTGGTCACGGAATTGGACCTACAATTCATGAAGACCCGCACGTGCCGCATTACGGTTTGCCCAATAAAGGCATTCGTTTAAAAGAAGGTATGGTTATTACGATTGAGCCAATGATTAATGAAGGTGACTGGCGTAGTAAGATGGATGATAACGGATGGACTGCCAGAACAATTGATAAAGGACGTTCTGCACAGTTTGAGCACCAAATTGTTGTTACGAAGGAAGATCCGATTATTTTAACGGAGCAAGACAAGTAAACATAAACCCTCATGAATGATCTGTATCATTCATGAGGGTTTATTTCTTTTCATCTTATTTTTTAGCTGTTCTTGCTCCAAATAAAATAGTAATAAGCGGGCTTAACAAACAGAAAAATGCAAATGGCAAGTATGTCAGTACAGGAATACCTAAAACATCGGCGATAAATACGCCGCATACACTCCAAGGAACAAGCGGATTAATTACTGTTCCTGCATCTTCTAATGTTCGGGCTAATGCTTTTTTCGTTAAGCCGGCTCTTTCATAAATTTGCTGAAACGTTTCGCCGGTTAAGAGGATAGATAAATATTGCTCTCCTATGAAGACATTGACACCAATTGCTGTACCAGCTGTCGAAGCGATAATGGATCTTGTTCTTCGAAGTTTTGTTTGCAGCGTCTTGAGTAAGGTCGGTAAAATCCCTGTAACAAATAATAATCCGCCAAAACTTAAAGCAAGGAGTACGAGAGTAATGGTGAAAAACATATCTTCCATACCGCCTCGCGTTATTAATTCATTTACAGGTTCAAAATCTGATCCTCCAGGATGTCCACCTAACCATATTGCAGGAATTTCGCTTAAAGAAAACCTGTTAAAAGCAATCGCAATGATACTTGCAATCACACTACTGATAGATAGTGATAAGAAAGCGGAAAGTTTAAAAATTGTGCAAACAATCAAGATAATTAATGGAATCCAGGAACTCCAATGGATCAGCCCAGTGGCTTGCAGCGCATCTTGATACTGGGCAATGTTATTGCTCGCATAGGAGTCACTTGGTGAAAGTATTGCAAAAGCAATGAACGATAGAATAAACGCTGGAATCGTCGTTAAGCTAATATGTTTAATATGCTCAAATAAATCTACACCAACAATCGTTGAAGCCAGATTCGTTGTATCCGATAAAGGTGACATTTTATCACCAAAAAAAGCTCCAGAAACGATTGCTCCAGCTGTAATTGCTAAAGAAGCATCCATTGCTCCGGCCATTCCAATCAGGGCAACTCCGACAGTTGCTGTAGTGGTCAGGGAGCTGCCTAAAGAGATGCCGATAATTCCGGTAATCGCAAAGACAATCGCATAAAACCACGTAGTCGAAATCAGGGATAACCCAGTTGTCATTAAAGCAGGGATTGTTCCGCTGATCATCCAGCTGCTAATTAAAATACCAATTACAAAGAATAGGAATACCGCTCCCATTGCGGATCCGGCACCTAATCCCATTGCTTTTTGCAAGGATTGGTAACTGATTTTATTCCATAAACCATAGCCGATTAAAATAAATATAGCTATAAGAATAGGTATGTGAGGTGCAGCTTCCAGACCAATCATGAAAAAACTGATAATTGCTATAATCAGGATAAGAAAAATGACGGAGACTGCTAATGAAGGATTATGTTGTGCCTTAATTGAATTCATTTTTATTTCCTCCTTGGCTTGTATACGCATAAGATATGACTCATTTTTTATAAAAGCATATAAAATGCATTGTTATCGTTTTAAACCAATAAAAAAACTTCGCCCCTCTGATAGGGACGAAGTGTTATCTCCGCGTTACCACCCTAGTTAATGCCCAAATACACGCATTCACTTGATTACAGTGACAAGTATGATTACAAAGCCTGTAATTCAATCGATTATACACCAAGGTTTTCACCAGCCACCTTGTCTCTTGATCACTGTTATATAATGATTTACTGCGGACTTTTACTGTCAAACGATAGAATTGTTAATAATGACTATACAATTAATTTACTCGAGTTGTCAATAAGAGATTTAGATAAGGCAAGGTGCTGCCTTAAAATCAAAGATAAGCTAATATGCGAATATCCGGCGAAAAGGGGAGTTGTTAGATGTTTTATGGTTATAAGTTGTTTTATTCTTTATCTGCTTCATAAGGTTCAATGTGAATTAATGCGTGATTGATTCCATACTCTTTATAAAGATAATCCTCAATATGTTCTGTGATTGCGTGACTATCTGCTACATTCAGCCTGGCATCTACTAAGATAGTAATATCCAGAAGCTCCTGGTTTCCGTGAATCCGTCCTTTAATATCCACAACATCCCGTACATTCTTAAATGTTCGGATTGCTTCCTTCATCTCATCTAATTTTTTATAATCGAACCCATCTGTCAATGTCACGGTAGAATCTTTAAAAATATCCCAGGCTGTTTTACAAATGATTAATCCAACCAAAATAGCTACAACCGGATCCAGCCAGAAAAGTCCAAATTGTGCTCCGATAATACCGATAAAAACACCAATACTTACAAAAGCGTCAGAACGATTATCCATTGCTGCAGCATAGAGAGCACTGCTTCCGATTTTTTTGGACAGTTTCAAGTTATAGCTGAAAACACCCAGCATAACAAAAGCGGCAAATATGGCCACCCAGGCTGTCAGCATATCCGGCTGCTCATACTCAGAAGCATAAAGCGACTGGCCTGCAGTAAATATTACTTGAAGTCCAATAAACATCATAATAAAAGCAGCAAATAAAGAAGCAATACTTTCCGCACGGTAATGACCATAACGATGTACAGAATCTGCAGGTTTGACGGCTATTTTTAAACCAACTAATACAGCAATCGAAGCAATAATATCTGTAAAGTTATTCAGACCATCCGCACGCAATCCTTCCGAATTTCCGATAGAAGCAATATAAAGCTTTAGAATAGCCAAAAAGATATAGGCAATGATACTGAGCCAGGCGCCTTTTTCTCCACTTTTTAAGTTTTCATTATGATTATTCATTTTTTATCCCACCATATTTAAAAATTCACTCTGTCATAAGTATTTCAAAGTTCACTTTGCCATTTTTATAAATGAACTGTAAACATCTTCTGTATATATTTTGATACCATTTCAGGTCAGCTTATATAGTCTACCAAATCAAGTGCCGGTGGGTCTAGAGAAACATAAGAGACCCCAGGAAGAGTTATTGTGAGCTGTAAGCATATTTTCCTTGGGGAAACAATCATTATTTTGGCAGTATTTATTGTTTCTATTTATATAAAAAATGATTCAGAAAAAAGAAAGGTTATTCAAAAATGGATTTATTTTTTGATCACCTGTATGGCAACTATGAATCGAAAATAAAATTTTAAAATATCTTATAGTTGAAATTTATAGAAAGTTTGTGCATAATGGTTAAAAGGCTTTAAGGGGGAATCTTCCATGAAACAAGAAAAAGTCGTTTACCGCTTTTTTCAATACGTAGGAGAGCCATTAACAGCACGAAAAGAGTTGGCATTTGAAGAGAAACTGACTGCACAATTATTACTGGACGAGCTCGTGTTTAACTGGAATAAATCTCACTTGGAAGAAAAAATTAATCATGCCATTGAAACAAATAATTATACAGATTTTAAACAATATAGTGAAGCTTATAAACAATATGTATGGGAAGATTGAATATAAAACAAAACCTCACACAGTGGGAGTTTTTACGGGCATTTGTCCGTGATAAAAGGTATAGGTGCTGGAGACTGCGTGCACCTGTACCTTTTTTAATAGAATAAAAAAGAATGAAACACATTTCTTCTTAGATGGGGGGAGAGAAGACGATTCCTGCTGGAAAAAACGAACAGACCTGAGCAGGAAGTGGTTTTTCCCTGTGGCTAAAGCTGTTGCACGAGAAAAGCAGTTTTAGGCAGCGGAGATTTATTTGGCAGGAACATCGGTTTTCTTGGAATTCTTATAAATTATTTTCTGTAATAAAAATTTTTGCCATAAAATAAGCGCTTGCAGTAAATAACTGTGTTTTGATTTTATTTGAAAGGATTTGATTTCCAAAGTTATCGAATTCAAACAATTTAACTTTTATCTCTTCTGTATCATCTAAGTCTTGCTCATATGCTTTAAAAGCTTCTAGTATTAGAAAGGTTTTAACTGTATTGTTTTGTGTTGCTGGATTTACCATAAATTCACCTAAGAAAATAGGTCTTCTTAAAGAAGTATAGCCTGTTTCTTCCTTTACTTCTCGAATTAACCCTTCTTCGTGAGTTTCATTTCCTTCTTTTTTTCCAGCAGGGACTTCCAGGAAAAAATCTTCTCCTGCATAACGATATTGTTCAACAAGCACAATTTGGAGTTCCTTTGTTATTACAACCGCATTAACCCAATCAGAGTATTCGTTGACATAATAATCATCAATTACAATACCATTGGGAAGCAGACAAGTATCTTTTCTAATATTTCCGAATGGACTTTTGTGCAAATACTCTGATTTTAATCTTTTCCATGTCTCCATAATTAACCTCCAAATTTTATGATGTCTTTTATAAGGTCACTATTTTTATTAAGCTTTCCCTGTCGGTTTAGATGAAATATTTCACAAAAATTATTCTACCATATATTAGTAATTTCATCACGGAGAATCGTCCGTAAAGCCTCGGCCTCAAAGTAAAGCGTAAAAATAAATTTATTTAGGCGGGAGGTATCGGTCGCACTAATCTGACAACATTGAAGCAAAACTCCCATAGGATGAAATTTCTTTTTAAAAATATTTAAACTATAATGGTCTTTCTATCAGTTTGAGCAATCGTTGTTTTCAGCTTTATAATATTAACTCAATTTTCGCACCTAAGAATAAGTATATATATCTTGCTATTTCAGGATTATCGAGTTCTTCATTATTGTGCTTGCTTTTTAGTTAAATCAGCTTTTTTTGAACGAATGATAGTGTATAGCTTCCGCTCCGTCCAACCACTCCGCTTTCCGACGTACAAATGTTTTCGATGGGGCGAGTAATCGCAGTCCCAGGAGTCACGGGTTTAGCCTGCCAACCACTTGTCTCCGTGGTTGGCCTCCGCTTAATTAGGATTCTACAGCGAATATAAGAAATAACATCCTGTTGGGGTGGACGAAATAGTTTCTCTAACGCTTGATGACACGATCATTCCGTTATTTCAAATGGATGGTTTAGCAGTTCGAATCAAAACAGCATGGATAATTAACAACAGGAATAGCTTTCATGCACAGAAAGTAATCTTGGTGGAACTTTTACCATGCAGCATAAAAAATATGTTCTGCCTGATCTACTTTTATTTGTTCAGCTATTTCACGTATAGAACATCTAACTAGCGGAGGCGGACCGTTTTGACTCCTGAGGGATCAGCACCATCTGAAGATCCACTTTTGCCAAGCGTTCTTCTTGGCAAAAGTTAGCTGAAGAGCGTGCCCCTAGGAAAGCAAAACGGTCCGCCGCAGCGGTATTTTACACCTCACCTTCTATCCTTTGGCAAGGGAGTTATCAAAGGAATGATCAACTCCTGTTTCTATGGAAATGAAGTTATTTTTTGCGGTTCGAAGGTTGAAATGTTAACAAAAGAATTTTCTTGATTATTTAACAGTGATTACCTTTTTGTAAGTACAAAGTAAAAAAAAACAGTTGTAAAAACATTCATGTAAATATATTCTTATGTAAAAAAGACGGAAAATAGGTTTTTTAAGAAATAAGGTTAAATTAAAAAAATAGATAGGATTAACCAAATAAATCCATTATAATGCAAGTAAAGGGAGGGGGATAAGGTGGACGGAAAATCGAGAAAGAAAATACAGCGCAGTTGGATGATGTATGATTTTGGGAATTCTGCTTTTGCGACAACGATTATGGCTGCTGTACTGCCAGTTTATTATTCGTCTGTTGCTGCATCTGGTCTGGAAGGTCACCTGGCAACGAGCTACTGGGGGTATTCTCAATCTATTTCTGTATTAATCGTAGCAATCCTTGCACCAATTTTAGGTGCAATTAGTGATTTTTCAGCAGCAAAGAAAAAGTTTCTCCGTTTTTTTGCATTTATGGGGATAATTGCAAGTATTTTAATGATATTTATTAGTGAAGGAGATTATTTACTTGCCTCATTATTATTTATTGTCGGTTCGATCGGGTTCTCTGGCGGAAATATATTTTATGACGGGTTTTTACCAGAGATCGCTGATAAGGAAGAGATAGATAAAGTATCTTCCGGTGGATTTGCATATGGATATATTGGTGGCGGTTTATTATTAGCAGTGAACGTAATGATGATCTTAAAGCCGTCCTGGTTCGGGATTGCGGATACGGAGTGGGCAACCAGAATATCTCTTGCTTCGGTAGGTGTCTGGTGGCTGATTTTTACCATTCCACTCCTGAAAAATATCAAAGAAGAGAAAAAAGAGAAAGTAAAGCGGGAAAAATCATATGTAGCCATTGGATTTTCCAGAGTCGGGAATACTTTCCGGGAAATAAAACAATTTAAACAGTTAGCTATTTTTCTGCTGGCTTTTTGGCTTTATAATGATGGTATTTCAACGATTATCCGAATGGCAACTGTTTATGGCAGCGAGATTGGTATCGGTCAAAATGATTTAATTATTGCCTTACTCGTTACACAATTTGTCGGTATCCCATTTACGTTCTTTTTTGGCTGGCTGGCAACAAAGATTACAGCGAAGAAGGCATTATTTATAACATTATATATTTACTTAGGAATTGTGATTATTGGTTACTTTATGAACACCGCATTGCATTTTTATATTTTAGCTATTATTGTAGGAATGGTTCAAGGAGGAGCGCAATCATTAAGCCGTTCTATCTTTGGCCGAATGATTCCAACAGGTAAACATGCGGAATTCTTTGGATTTTACGGTATTTCATCAAAGTTTGCCGCTGTTGTCGGGCCATTTATGTTTGCGGCTATTGGACAGTTGACAGGGAATAGCCGTTTAGGAATTTTATCGTTGATCTTCTTCTTTATTGCTGGAATTCTACTCTTGAAGTTTGTAGATATCGATAAGGGAATTGAAGAAGCGAAGAAATCTTCGGATAAAAACGAGGCAGTAAACATACGCCCACAATAAAAAGAAAAGCACATACTGTCTGGTTCCTCAGAACAAAAACAGTATGTGCTTTCTTGATTATACAATCGGTACACTGAAACGGTTTATATCGTGATTTACTAAAGGAGTTCCTGTGTCGTATGAAATATTTCCAATACGGCGACGCAGCTGTTCTTTTGCTGATTCTCCACCTTCATTCCAATAATCCAAAACGAGAGGAAGTAAACTAACTGCATCCTCTAATGCGTCTGTGTATAACTCTTCAAAGCTTTCCTCATGTTCTTCGCCTGTAGCTGAATGAATCCAAGGTGTTTTTTCTTCATTCAGATAATCTATATACTCGTTGGCTGGTTGATGAGAATAGGAGCTGATAAATGGCTTTAAGATCTTATTCTTCAAACCGCTGGGATCAGCAAAAAGCTTTTGGGCAGTGACTATATCCTGATAAGCAATTTGAATATCTTTTACTTGAAAAGATAATGCAGGATAAAACTTACGGATGCTTTCAGCTAACAAGTATAGAATGGGTGCAGGTAACATTTTGCCAACATTTATTTCTTCATATACTGGATGCTTCCACACTTCCATTTTGCGAGTGTTTAAAGCCCATTTTGTATCAATAAGTGTCTCCAGCTTTTGATGTTTGCTGCCCTGATAGCCAGCACGGTAATGAATATATGGATGAGTACGGCGATCCAGCAAATGATGCGTGATAAAACCTAGCACATATATTTTTACTTCATCTGATTGTGTCTGAGCTTTTTCTATCAGATGGTTTAGAAAAGGACCGCATTCTTTTGTATGTAAGGCATTACCGATTTCCTGTCCAGTTGTTTGATTAGAATACCATGGCCAAAACCGATAATAAAAGAAAGGATCGGGACCTTGAGCTCCTAAAAACAGGACATGCCGATAAGGGGAATGATGTGCATGATAAGATAAGGAATTACAAACGTCTTCTGCGAAAAAAATATGTGTCCAAATATTTGGCATCATTTATTCCTCATTTCTATGTGAAAAATATAAGCTGTTTTCCATAAATGTATTTATCCTTATCTTATCATGAAAAAGAAATCGAAAAAAATCAAAAAATTTGATACACTAGATATGGATTCTAGGAAAAGTTCAAGGAGGAATTAGGATGGATTATCGTATAGAAAAAGATACAATTGGGGAAATCAAGGTTCCAGCAGACAAATATTGGGGTGCGCAGACACAGCGTAGTAAACAAAACTTTCCGATTGGTCAAGAAACAATGCCTGTTGAAATTATTAAAGCGTTTGCAATTCTAAAAAGAAGTACAGCAATCGCTAACTTTGAATTGGGATTGATGGAGGAAGAAAAAGCAAAAGCTATTAAATATGCTGCAGATCAAGTATTAGCAGATAAATTAAATGATCATTTTCCATTAGTTGTTTGGCAAACAGGAAGCGGTACACAATCCAATATGAATGTTAATGAAGTATTGGCATATGTTGGAAACGAGTGGCTGAAAGAGCAGGGGAGCGAATTAAAGCTTCATCCAAATGATGATGTGAACAAGTCGCAAAGCTCCAATGATACATATCCTACGGCAATGCATGTAGCAGCTGTATTAAAGCTTGAAGATACCGTTCTTCCTGCTGTGAAGCAGCTTTTAAGTACATTTGAAGAAAAGCAAAATAAATTTGCTGACATTGTTAAAATCGGCAGAACACATTTGCAGGATGCAACTCCATTGACATTAGGCCAGGAAATTAGCGGCTGGCATCGTATGTTAGAAAAATCATATACCATGATTAAAGAAAGCAATGAACATCTTCGTGAGCTGGCTATTGGCGGAACAGCTGTAGGAACTGGTTTAAATGCACATCCAGATTTCTCGGAGAAAGTTTGCCAAGCCATTTCAGCATATACTGGAAGAGCATTTACTTCTGCTAAAAATAAATTCCATGCATTAACAAGTCATGACGAAACGGTCTATGCACATGGTGCTTTAAAAGGACTTGCAGCAGATATGATGAAAATTGCTAATGATGTTCGCTGGTTAGCTAGTGGTCCACGCTGTGGTATTGGAGAAATTTCAATCCCTGCAAATGAACCAGGAAGCTCTATTATGCCAGGAAAGGTGAACCCAACACAAAGTGAAGCTGTAACCATGGTTGCAACCCAAGTAATGGGAAATGATGCAGCTATAGGATTTGCAGCCAGCCAAGGGAACTTTGAATTAAATGTATTTAAACCGGTTATTGCGTATAACTTCTTACAATCGAGTCAATTATTAGCAGATAGCATTATTTCCTTTGACGAGCGTTGTGCGATTGGAATTGAAGCAAATTTGGAAAACATTGAAAAGAACTTAAAAGATTCCTTGATGTTAGTAACTGCATTAAATCCACATATTGGATATGAAAATGCAGCAAAAATCGCTAAAACGGCATTTGCAGATAATGCTACATTAAAAGAAACAGCAGTTAAACTTGGGTTGTTGACTGCAGAACAATTTGAAGAATATGTAAAACCAGAAGAAATGACACATCCAAAGTAAATAGAAATAAAAAAACTGTCGGATCTTAGGATTATCTGACAGTTTTTTTATGGTTAAGGAAGATAAATAAATAAAATAAGAAAACTTTTTTGAAAAATTTTTGATTTCTAGAGGTGTACTCTCTGTATATGGTGTAAGCGTCATCATCGCTGGGAATTTTTGATCGGGAACACTCCACTTCCCTTGCAATCTTTTGCAGGGTACTATAAGCTAAAATAAAATATTCATTTGTCGAGTTTTGTTTGTCACATCTCTAATTAATCTCTTATTTTCCTCTCTCCATTATTTTTGAAGAGAGGTTTTACATTAGAATATTTAGATAGTGATTTCTTTGAATCTGATTGTAAGATACATAAAAAGAATACATCTTCATTGATTTCACGGTGGAAGATGAACTTTATTGTCTGGGAAAAGGATTAATTATAGTTTAATAAGCAGTTGTCCTCTTCAAACATTTGAAGGGGAAGAAAGATTAACATGGGTATTAATCAGAAGAGTGTAATATGGAATTTATTCAATGTAAAAGAGAAGATGATGAAACAGGTGATAAACGGACAGATACCGACAGTAAGGGGAGGTTTATCATAATGATTCAGAAAAAATGGACCGTTGCAGACGCAATCGTAAAAGAACTTGTTGAAGCAGGAGTGGATACAATTTTCGGAATTGTTAGTATCCATAATATGCCTATTTATGAGGCTTTGTTAGAAGAAGGTTCGATTCGAATGGCGACTGCGCGTGGAGAAAGCGGAGCTGTTAATATGGCTGATGCGTATTCTCGAACAACAGGTAAACTGGGTGTTGTACTTACAAGTACGGGAGCAGGAGCTGGAAATGGAGCTGGCTCTTTAACAGAAACCTGGAATTCAGGAACACCACTCCTTCATATTACCGGAGAAGCAGATTATAACTACATTGGAAAAGACTTACGATACATTCATGAATGTAAAGATCAGCAAAAAATGATGGATGGTGCTAATAAATCATCTTATTTATTGCGATTGCCTCATCAGATTACACCTTTTATGAAGACTGCCATCAGGGAAGCTCTGGAAGTTCCTAAGGGACCGGTCACCGTATCAATTCCAACGAATTTTCAGGCAAAAATTATTCCGGAAAATCAGTTTATTGAAACAACAATAGAGCCGCAAGACATGAAAATAGCAGTGCCTGATAAAATTATTAAAGCGATTGCCTCCGCTAAAAGACCGATTGTATGGACTGGAGATGGGATTATTCATTCTGGTGCATCCGAAGAGCTTTTAACTTTAGTGGAAAAAATTCAGCCTGCGGTGGTGACCAGCGAATCTGGTAAAGGTGCTATTTCAGAAGATCACCCGCTTTGTATTGGAAACTTCGCTGCAACACCACAATTTACCGAGCTTTTGGAAAAATCGGATCTGCTTGTTAGTATTGGCGTAAGATTTCGTGAAACGGAAACAGCAGAAGGAACGCTTCCTTTACCAGAAAATCATATTCATATTGATTTGAATCCACACGCGTTTAACCGCAATTATGATACAAAGTACGGTTTAATTGGTGATGCCAAGGATGTTTTGCAAACAATTAATAGAGCGCTTGAAGAAAAAGAAATTCAATTAGACAGCTCATATGTTGAAGAAGTAAAGGAATGTCGCCAAGCGGTTCGCAATGATTTAATTGAGACAATTCAACCTTATGGGGAATTTGCCCGTGTTATGAATGAACAGCTGCCTGAAAATACGATTTTAGTAACAGATGTAACGATGCACGGATATATATGGGGAAACAAACTCGTAGATATCCATGAGCCTGGGAATTATTTACATATGACCGGTGGAGGAATTGGACAGGGATTACCTATGGCAGTAGGTGCTAAAGTAGCACAGCCAGAAAAACCGGTGGTTCTAATAGCGGGTGATGGAGGATTTATGGTTAATGCGGGAGAGATGATATCCGCTGTTCAGGAAGATGCGCCAATCATTGTTTTACTTTTTGATGACGGCGGCTATGGAATTTTACAATATTATCAGGATGCAGCGTACGGCCGGCAAACAGCTGTTCATTTGAAAAATCCTGATTTTGTTATGATGGCAAAATCAATGGGATTTGAAGCAGAAAAAGCAGCTTCGATCAACGAGTTTGATAAAGTACTGGCAAAGGCCCTGTCTAGTAATCAATCCTATATGGTTGTTGTTGATACGGATAAGATTGGTGACTTGAAATATGAAGATTCACCAGAGTATATTCAGTCATTCCGTCCACACCAATAATAAGATCCTGATGTCAGAAAAGATTTTATCACGGAGAACTGCCCGTAAAACTCCCGCCTCAAAATAAAGAGCGAAAATAAATTTATTTAGGCGGGAGATAACGGGCGCTAACTCCCACTGAATGAAGTTTCGTTTTATCAAAGGAGAATGGGATATGACAAAATACTTAAAGCTGTTTATAAATGGAGAATGGATACATTCTGCTAATCCAGAAACGCAGGATGTGATCAACCCTGCGAATCAAGAAGTCATTGCCAAAGCTCCAAAGGCGACAAAAGAAGAAACAGAAAAAACAATTCATATTGCTAAAAGCACATTTGAAAGTGGAGTTTGGTCAGAACGGACACCTGGAGAAAGAGCAGAAGTATTATTGCAAATTGCCAATGGGATAGAAGCACATTTGAATGAGCTGACAGAGCTTGAAGTGATGAATAATGGTAAAACAATAAGAGAAGCAGAAGCAGATGTGACGGATGCTCTAAATACGTTCCGTTACTACGCCAGCCTGTTACAAAATCAAACAGATGAAACCTTTGAGGCTGAAAAAGATTTGCAAACGATGATTGTGAAAGAGCCGATGGGAGTAGCCGGTTTAATTGTACCGTGGAACTTCCCAATTTTGATGAGTGTATGGAAAATAGCACCTGCGCTGGCAGCTGGTAATTCCATTATTTTAAAACCAGCGGAAATTACGCCGATGACAGCAGTTAAACTTTATGAAATTATTGAACAAACCGATTTGCCTAAAGGCGTTGCACAACTGTTGCTGGGAACAGGATCTGTTGTTGGACAAACGATTGCTGAGAGTGAGGGTGTAGATGTTGTATCCTTCACCGGAAGCACGCAAGTCGGACAGCGAATTATGCAGGCTGCAGCAGGAAATTTGAAAAAAGTTTCTCTTGAGCTTGGCGGAAAATCGCCAAATATTATTTTTAATGATGCAGATATTGATTTAGCGGTTGATTATGCTTTATTTGGTATTTTTATGGGGGCAGGACAAGTTTGCACTTCAGGCAGCCGTCTGCTTGTGCAGGAAGATATCTATGCGTCATTTATTGAAAAATATTTAGAAAAAGCGAAAACGATTCAGGTAGGTCCCGGGAATAATGTGAATTCAGAAATGGGAGCTATTGTCAGTGAAAAGCATATGAATAGCATTTTAGACTATATCCAAGTCGGGAAAGAAGAGGGAGCACGTCTAATTTTAGGTGGAAGTCGAATGGAAGAAGTGGATTTGAAGAAAGGTTTCTTTATCGAGCCGACAGTGTTTACAGATGTAACCAGTGATATGCGCATTGTCCGTGAAGAAATTTTCGGTCCTGTGGTTGTCATTCAAACATTTAAAGAAGAGGAAGATGCTATTCACCTTGCAAATGATACCGATTATGGGCTTGCAGGTGCTGTATTTTCCCAAGATCAGGCCAAAGCTATTCGTGTCATTAAAAAGGTGCGTGCGGGCATCACATGGGTAAATAACTATCATTTATCCAGCGTCCAATCGCCTTGGGGAGGATACAAAACAAGCGGTATTGGAAGAAGCCTCGGAAAGTATGGTTTGGATGAGTATCAAGAAACGAAACAAATCAATATCAGTATGAATGCAGAGCAGCTTGACTGGTTTGAAGGTAAGAAATAATTTGAAAGAATATATAAGTGCGTGTTCAAAAAGGCCGATAAACAGGACCAAGAAGTTCAAGGCGACGTGTTATTTCCGAACGGACTTCCACAGGATGTGGTGACTTCTACGTTGCCCACAGGACGTGGGCGTTCTTAGTAGAAGTTCCTCTATGCTTTATAATACGTGAGTATCGGAAATAACACGTCAACGCAGAAATTCGCCGTGTCATTTTTATTGGACTTTTTGAACATCCTCTATAAAGGAGAAGAGAGATGTTAAAACCATATATAGTCGTAGAATGGAATGATACAGAAACGGATGCGCAAGGCTGGCTTGTTGTTCAGAATCTGAAAAAAGGATATTCTGGCGGCGGAACAAGAATGCACCCCTCCGTAACCAAAGAAGAAGTGATTCGACTGGCTGAAGCGATGGCATATAAATATGTAGCCAGTGAGTCGGAAACAACAGGTGGCTGTAAGGCAGGAATTGCTTATGATTATAAGTCTCCTGAAGCACCTGGTGTCTTAAAAAGATTCTTAATCGCTATGATGCCGTATATTGATAACGGCGTGTCATTGGGCAATGATCTAGGAACAAAATACGAGGTTATTTTGGAAGTATTTCACGAATTTGGGATTGAGATCCCTTTGACAAAAGCCATGAAGGAAGATCCTGTTGTCTTAAAGGGAATAAAAGATTATGATTATTTATTAACACAAAAAATGGACGGGCTTCTTTTAAATGATATTGTTACAGGTTACGGTGCTGCATTTGCAACTGATGAAGCATGGAAATATACAAGTGGAAAAGATGGAGCAAAAGTAGTTATTCAAGGGTTTGGTTGTGTTGGTGCCAGCTGTGCATTAAAATTACATCACCTTGGCTATAAAGTAGTGGGTATTTCCGATGCCAATTTATTGGTAACATGTGAAGAAGGTTTAGATATACCCTCTTTGATTGAGCATAAAAATGAATACGGTGAAATGGATCAGGATTATTTTGGTTCCAATTATCGTGTTAGACCAAATAATGAATGGCTGGATGTAGATACAGATATTCTGATTCCTTGCGCATTAGAGGATGTCATTAACGAATCTAACGCTGATAAGGTCAATGCAAGCTTAATTGCAGAAGCAGCAAACATTCCGATTTCAAGTGAGGGAGACAAAATAATTAAAGAAAAAGGGATTCATTTAGTCAATGATTATGTGGTGAATTTAGGATCTGTACGTGCTTACGATGTCGTTGTATTCGGACTTGTAGATCCGACTCCGCAAGCGGTGATTGATGATATTGAACAGCTGTGCAGAAAAAATGTTCAACGTTTATTTACAGAAGCAAGCAAACAGCAGAGGTATCAGAGAGAAGTCGCAAATGAACTTTTTCAACCAGGGAAAAGCGATTTGTTGGAATATTAAAAGACAGTAGAGAGCGCACCGTAATGCGTTCTCTATTTTTTCAACGGCAAATAAAAAGTTGAGGAGCGGTTAAAATGATGGAAAAGTTAGAAGAGACGTTGGCCGAGATTCAACAAGAGCTATGGGACATAAGTAAAAAAATGTACGACAACCCGGAATTAGGAGATGAAGAATTTGAATCCATGAAGCTCTTGACAAATTTGCTAAAAGCGCATCATTTCCAAGTGGAGACTAATATTGTTGATCGCCCGACTGCATTTCAAGCAGAATATGACA
Source organism: Oceanobacillus jeddahensis (assembly GCF_000750635.1). Lineage (GTDB taxonomy): Bacteria > Bacillota > Bacilli > Bacillales > Amphibacillaceae > Oceanobacillus > Oceanobacillus jeddahense. The sequence goes on along the minus strand of NZ_CCDM010000003.1, from coordinate 632,128 downwards.
GTGGAAAGCCGGGCCCTGTAATCGCATATTTGGCAGAATACGACGCTTTGCCTGAAATTGGTCATGGCTGTGGCCATAATTTAATTGGAACAATGAGTACTGGTGCTGGAATTGCATTAAGTAAGATTGTTGATCAAACAGGTGGGAAAATAATTGTATTTGGCACGCCTGCAGAAGAAACAAATGGAGCAAAAGTACCGATGAGTAAGGAAGGTATCTTTGATGAAATAGATGTTGCCATGCTTCTTCATCCTGAAGGTGTATCCAGAGAGAGTGGAGCTTCACTGGCAAATGATGCACTCCAGTTTAAATACATAGGGAAAGCGGCTCATGCAGCAGCATCTCCTGAAGAAGGAATTAATGCGCTTGATAGTATTATTCAATTATTCAATGGGATAAATGCTTTAAGAGAACATTTACCAAGTGAAGTTCGTATACATGGAATCATCTCGAATGGTGGAGAAGCAGCGAATATTGTACCAGATTTGGCGGTGGCACAATTTTATATACGAGCGGAATCACGCAATATATTAGATGAAACCAAAGATAAAGTTATTCAGATTGCAGAAGGCGCTGCATTAATGACAGGTGCAGCACTTGAAATATCAGCATATGAAATTGGTTATAATAATATGATCACGAATCAGCCGCTTTCAGATATATTTACAAAAAATTTAAAAATGATAACCAATGAAACGGTATATCCCGCACAGCTCCTGAAAGGTTCTATGGATATGGGTGACGTTAGCAGAGTTGTACCGGCAATTCATCCTTCAATTGGAATTGGTGATCCATCGCTGGTACTGCATACCAAAGCATTTGCAAGTCAGACGGTTAGTGCAACTGGGAAAAGAGCTTTGCTTGATGGTGCATTAGCATTAGCTTGTACAGGTTATGATGTATTATCCGATCCTGCATTATTAGAAAAAATAAGAGCAGAATTTGAGGATAAGAAATCTTAATAAGTAAGCCTTTCAAAAGATATAGGGCTATCTTTACAGTACTTTTATCACGGAGAACCGCCCGTAAAACTCCCGCCTCCAAATAAAGAGGGAAAATAAATTGATTTAGGCGGGAGATAACGGGCGCTAACTCCCTGAATCACTTAGGCTAACTCCGTGGGAGAATGAAGGAAGCAGATTAAGTTCGCGACGTCCTGGGACTGGGACTGCGATTACTCGTCCCATCGTAAAGAGTTGTGCGTCGAAAAACTCCCACTGAATGAAGTTTCGTTTTATCAAACAGATGAGGTTTTATTCTATAAAAGATGTAAAGAAACTTTGAATAATTCAAGGTTTCTTTACATCTTTTTAGATGATAAGGAAGCATAAGAAAACGGTTTGCTCAAAGGAACTTCGGCTAATTTCTCACGATCCTCTAAAGAAGATATTTATTCCCATCGCTATTACCAATAATTAACTATCATAACTTCGGCAAAAATGCAGATGATATTTGTACAGGAGGTGATAACTATGGCAAACAACAACTCAAACCAATTAGTAGTGCCTGGAGTACAACAAGCTCTTGATCAAATGAAATATGAGATCGCTCAAGAATTTGGTGTAAACCTTGGTGCAGATTCAACTTCTCGTGCAAATGGTTCTGTAGGTGGAGAAATCACAAAGCGTCTAGTACAAACTGCTCAACAACAAATGCATGGTAAATAATTTTATTAAATAAAATATTACTGGCTAAAAAGGGGAACTTATCATGAGTTCCCCTTTTACTAATATTTGAGGAAATGCATATTAACGTATCCGCTGTTCATTTTCTTTATCAAAGAAGTGAACTTTATTCATGTCGAAGGAAAGCTCTAAATAGTCTCCACCTTGTACATCTGTACGGGAGTCTACACGGGCAACAAATTCTTGCCCATCGATACTGGAATAAAGAATAGATTCTGCTCCCATCAGCTCAGCAACTTCAATTTTTGCTTCAATTTTTGAATTAGGAGATGATTCTAAGAAAACTAACTCATCATGAATATCTTCGGGGCGTACTCCGATAACGACTTCTTTTCCTTCATAATTTTGTTCTTTCAAAGGTGCAAGCTTTGGTTCAGGGATTAAAAAGGAATTGCCACCAACTTTAAACCTGTCTCCTTCAAGCGTACCTGTAAAAAAGTTCATTGACGGCGAACCAATAAAACCGCCGACAAAGATGTTTTCTGGTAAGTCGTATACATCTTTTGGTGCTCCGACCTGCTGGATAACACCATCTTTCATCACAACTAATCTTGTAGCCATAGTCATTGCTTCTGTTTGATCATGGGTCACATAAATTGTTGTGGTTTGCAGACGCTGGTGAAGCTTTTGAATTTCTGCCCGCATTTGTACACGTAATTTCGCATCCAAGTTGGATAAAGGCTCATCCATTAAGAAAACCTTCGCATCCCGGACAATTGCGCGCCCTAAGGCGACACGCTGTCTTTGACCCCCAGACAGTGCTTTGGGTTTTCTATCTAAGTATGCTTCCAATCCTAAAATTTTAGCCGCTTGATCGACACGTTCTTTAATTTCTTCTTTTTTAAATTTTCGCAGTTTAAGCCCAAAAGCCATATTATCATATACATTCATATGCGGATATAAGGCGTAATTTTGGAATACCATTGCAATATCACGATCTTTTGGTGAAACATCATTCATTAACTTTTCATCAATATACAATTCTCCAGCAGAAATTTCTTCCAAACCGGCAATCATGCGGAGTGTTGTCGATTTCCCACATCCTGATGGACCAACAAATACAATAAACTCCTTATCCTGAATATGTAAGTTGAAATCCTCTACTGCCAATACCTCTTTATCATATTTCTTTTGAATATGCTCCAGTTTTAATTCAGCCATACATACATCTCCTCCAAAATGTTTTAGGTTAAAATCATATAAATGAAAGCGTTTTTTAACTTGGTTTTATTTTACTGAAAAAACGATAAAAACAATATGGGGAGCTTGCACAAAATTATCTTTATCTATTGTGCATGTTTGCTAAAATGGCTAAATAAACAGTGAATGCTTTATCAAATTGCTTTACGTCAATGCCTGTACTTTCATAAAATTTATCGAGACGATATTGTAAGCTATTTCTGTGAATATATAATTTTTTTGCAGTTTCAGTAGCATTTAAATTACATTGGATAAACATCCGGATGGTTTCTAAAGCTTCCGAATCTGTTGAAAACTCCTTTAAAATCCATTCACTTAATTGTTCACGCTGTTTTGGAGAGAGTGTTTCAATAAGAAAAAAAGGATATACTTCGGTATAGTCAATAACAGAGGTATCCGTTTTCCGAAAGCTGAGCTCCGCCATTTGGGTCAGCTGTTGTATATAATCATCTAATTCCTTATCATTTTCTAAATAGGGACCGATGAAGAGCATGATTTTTACATACAACTCACTCATTAACGTATCTGCAATATGGTGGTACGTTAAATCTTCTTCCAAAAAGCTGTTCGGCTCCTCGATAATAAAACCTTCATTTGAGGTGTTCCATAAAATGGATACATCCGATCTGAAAAATGCTTGTAATGTTTCCTTAAATATCGTTGCATCAAACGGTCCTTTTTCAATTTTAAAAAAAATAAACCGGTAACGGCCGTCTCTCCCGAGATTTTGATCATTCCTTTCCTGAATACGTTCCTCCCACTTTTTTTCTTTTATTGTTTGAGCGGGTAATTGAATATAGTAAGGAGTCAGGAAAGTATCTAAAAGCATTTTATCTCTCTCCGTTAATTCTTGTTTAGCAATACCGATAATTCTGTTTTGAAATTGATACCAATTAAAATCAGGGAGTGTATCTTTTTTCTTTTTTGAGAACTCTACCATACTTGGATAAAGCTTCTTCAGTCGTTGTAAGTCCAATCGTAAACCTCCTTTTCTGTTGTTAAAGAAATTCTTTTAAAAATAAAAACGTGTCTTTATTATACTATCAAAAACACTTAAAGTTATTTTTTTACATGAGGGAAAGCATAAAAAAGATGATTTTAAAGAAAGCTCAACTAGGCTCCTCAGATTATTGTATAAGTAACAGACAAGCGAATATGAATTTTTTAACAACCATCAAATAGATATGGCTATACATCCGTTGATAGCTTTGTTATAGTAGCAAGAGACGATGAAGGAGGAATTAAATTAATGGCAAATTTACAAGAACAAGCAAATCAATTAGAACAAGCACTTCGTGAAAGTCAGGAATTTCAAGATTTAAAACAAGCTTATGATGCAGTAATGTCTGATGAAATTGCAAAGCAAATGTTTGAAAACTTTCGTGAAACACAATTAAACTTACAAGAAAAGCATATGCAAGGCTTAGATATTTCTGAAGAAGAAATTGAAAAAGCACGACAAATCGTTGAGACTGTCCAACAGCATGACGCAATCTCAAAATTGATGGAAGAAGAGCAAAAATTAAACAATGTAATTAATGAGATCTCTCAAACTATTACAAAACCATTAGAAGAACTTTATGGTGCTGCTGAGTAAATGAAAATACTAAAACCGCCGATGCTAAAAATGTGCAGCGGCGGTTTTTTTAGCGATGAAAAAGTACTAGCTTAGCACTGGGACTGACACAACGATGCGTATGTTCTAAGTAGCCTTTTTTAGAAAGTTTATCCGTTCCTATTTTTTTCGCTTCTGAATCAGCAGAAGCATCAAAATGTTCATCAAGTAACTTTTCGCCATCTTTTGAAAATACCGTTAAATAATACGTAGCCAATTCACGTCCTCCTTATAAAATGAAATCGCTTTATAACTTTATTGTAAAACAAGGATGGGTATGCTGCAATATAAATGAATATTAATTCATTTTTAAATTCTTAACTATAAGTTAGTGAATAAAGGAATTAAAAGGAATAAACTGATATAATAAATGAAACATTTTCTATTCTTTAACGTAATACAAAAGGAAGGGAGAGAGGTATGTGCTGAAATTAACAAATGTAACCAAGCGATTTGGAAATCATACTGCGGTAGACAATCTATCTCTGGAAATCCCGGAAAGTGAAATGTTTGGTTTTTTAGGTGGTAACGGAGCTGGTAAAACTACCACATTTCGAATGATTCTGGGATTGCTTGATAAAACATCAGGAGAAATTACATGGCAGGGAGGGGCTATTTCATACAATGAAAGCCATTTAATTGGTTATTTACCAGAAGAAAGAGGATTGTATCCAAAACTGACGGTTAAAGAGCAAATTATATATTTAGGACGTCTTCGGGGCATGAAAAAACAGGATATTCTGATCAAACTGGATGAGTGGTTAGAACGATTTAAAGTGCCGGAATATTTGGATAAAAAAGTTCAGGAATTATCAAAAGGGAATCAGCAGAAAATACAATTTATTTCTGCTGTGATTCATGAGCCTAAGCTGTTAATATTAGATGAACCATTTTCCGGATTAGATCCGGTCAATGTAGAGATGTTGAAAGGTGCTGTCAAAGAATTAAAAAATCAAGGCACTTCAATCGTTTTCTCTTCCCACCAGATGGAGCACGTAGAGGAAATGTGCGAGCATATATGTATTCTGCAAAAAGGAACGCCTGTTGTTCATGGTTCATTACGAGAAATAAAACAAGCGTTTGGAAAGAAAAATTTGAATATCCGTGGCGATTTTTCAACGGAATTTTTAAAAGATTACCGCGGAGTAGCCTCTTATAAAGAAATGCCGGATGGATGTGCATTACAAATTGAGGATGAAAACATAGCACAGGATATTTTTTCAAGCTTGCAAGGGAAGGGTTTTGTTCGGAAATTTGAAATAGAAGAACCTTCTTTAAATGACATCTTTATTGCAAAGGTAGGTGCTTCCTATGAATAGGTTCTGGACAATTGTTGGTCACACTTATTTTTCCAGAGTGAAATCGAAATCATTTATTATTACAACAGCTATTACCTTGGCAATTATTATTGGATTGGCTAACCTGCCTTCGATTATTAATATGTTTTCAGGCGAAGATGAATCTGAGCAAATAGCTGTCATTGATGAATCTGGAATTTATATGGAATATTTGCAAGAAGATGGAATTAGTGAAGGAACTGGAGTTGCCTTTGAACATTTTGAAGGAACCGAGGAAGAGGCAAAACAGTCTGTAACAGACGAAAAATTTGATGGGTTGCTTGTCATAACAACCGATGAAAATAATTTGCCTGAAGGAGATTATTATGCCAATCGAATTTCGGACACTGGGGAACAGATAGAGATTGAACAAATCCTGCAACAGTTGAAGGTAATTGTAGGGACGCAGGAAGCAGGAATAGACCAGCAAACATTAGATACGATTTATGCTCCAGTAACATTGCAAACGGAGCAGCTGGATGACAGTGCTCGGACTGCGGAAGAGATGAATCAATCAAGAGGCTTAGTATATGTGATGCTATTTATTCTGTATATGACTGTTTTGATCTATGGGCAAATGATTGCTACAGACGTAGCAACAGAAAAATCCTCCCGGGTAATGGAGCTTCTTATCTCTAGTGCTCCACCGATTATGCATATGTTCGCTAAAATTATCGGCATTGCCTTTTTAGGGTTGACCCAAATTATTATCCTGCTTGGCGGAGGTTATTTTGCGATTCAGGCAAATGCAGATTCGATGGCAGGAGAATTCTTTGAAGTCATGGGATTGACGAATAATGATCCGGTTATCTACATCTATGCGATTATTTTCTTCTTATTAGGGTATTTCCTGTATGCAACTTTAGCAGCTATGCTTGGTTCCTTAGTAAGTCGAATTGAAGATGTAAACCAGTTAATTACCCCGATGATTATGGTTATTGTTGTTGCGTTTGTTCTTGCCATGATGGGGTTGAGTATGCCGGATACAACATTAATTACAGTTACATCGTATATTCCGTTCTTTGCGCCGATGATTATGTTTTTACGTATCGGCATGCTTAATATTCCGTTTTGGGAAATTGCCTTGTCCATCGGCATTCTTGTTATAACAATTGCTTTATTTGCAGCTTTGGCAGCACGTGTTTATAAAGGCGGCGTATTGATGTACGGTAAGTCAGGTTCTCTAAAAGATTTAAAACGAGCCATAAATTTATCGAAAAAAGAATAGCTTTCAAAAATTCTTTAGTTTATATTAAGCAGAAACAATTTATAATAAGCTCAGTTTCTGCACCAAGGAATAAGCATATATATCTTGCCTATCAAGTTCTTCATTATTTTTTGATTAAATCAGCTTTTTTTGAACTAATGATAGTGTATAGCTTCCGCTCCGGCCAACCACTCCGCTTAGATAGGATTCTACAGCGAATGAAAGAAATAACATTCTGTTGGGGTGGACGAAATAGTATATCTATCGCTTGATGACACGATCATTCCATTATTGTAAAAGGTTGGTTTAGCAGTTCGAATCAAAACAGCATGGATAGTTAACATGAGGAATAGCTTTCTTGCACAGAAAGAAATTATTGCTGATCATTTTACTATGCACAACAAAAAATCTCTTCTGTCTGATCTACCTTTTATTTGTTCAACTATTCCACGAATAGAACACCTTACTAGCGGAGGCGGACCGTTTTGACTCCTGAGGGATCAGCACCATCTGAAGATCTACTTTTGCCAAGTGCTCTTCTTGGCAAAAGTTAGCTGAAGAGCGTGCCCCTAGGAAGACTAAAGTCGCAACGTCCAGGGGTTGGGGCTGCGATTACTCGCCCCATCAAAACCGTTGTACGTCGGAAAGCAAAACGGTCCGCCGAAGCGGTGCTTTACATTTCACCTGCTATTCTTTTTATTGAAGGAACAATTAACACGTGTACCTACTGATATGAAGTAATTTTTTAAAGTGAGAAAGTTGAGTAACAAGTATAAAATAATAGTGGATAATCCATATTAGAGGATGTTCAAAAAGTTTCCAATTGAAAAGTATTGCTGCTGACTTATCTATCTGAAATCATTGGTAACTTTTTGAACACGCACTATTATAAATGAAAACCATTATGATTGTGGTATAGTTAAATCATAAGACCTATTATGGTAATTCGAACCCCTTTTAAATTCGAGCTTTTTTATTGACATATATACGGAGGGGTGGTATTTTAAAGGTGAAGATAAAGGAGGGATACGATGGATTCCTTACATGAACACACATTGAAACCGAGAACAGAAGCAGAAAAAAAAGCAGTTACGAATCGATTAAAACGTATTGAAGGTCAAGTACGTGGCATTCAAAAAATGATTGACGAAGATAGATATTGTGTGGATATTCTTGTCCAAATCAGCGCTATCAACTCTGCGTTAAAACGTGTAGGATTTGAAGTAGCTGAACGCCACGTGAAGCATTGCGTCAGTGATGCTGTGAAGTCAGGAGAAGGCGATGAAGCCATTGATGAGCTTATGGATGTACTTCATCAGTTTACAAAATAGAAGAAGATGTTAAAAGTCTACACGCATTGTAGGCTTTTTTATTTTCCGAAAAAGAGCAACGAATAGAACGTGCATTCTGTTATTGCGTCTGTTAAAATAAGGATATCATGAAATTGGGAGTGGGGATAGTGAAATCTGCAGTTACTTTTATTCATGCAGCTGATTTACATTTAGATAGTCTATTTAAAGGATTAAGACGAGTACCGGCTAATATATTTAAAGAAATTCAGGAGAGTACGTTTACTGCTTTAGACCATCTGATTGATCAGGCGATTGAACATCAAGTGGACTTTGTTTTATTAGCAGGCGATTTATACGACCATGAATCACAAAGTCTAAAAGCGCAAATAAGACTGCGAAGAGCCTTCGAACGGTTGGCAAATGAAAATATCGATGTATTTTTATCTTATGGAAATCACGATTTTATGAAAGGTGATTCCTTTAAGGTGGAATACCCTGAAAACGTCCACGTTTTTTTGGATGAATCAGTAACGTGGATTCCTTTTTATAAAGATGGCGATGCAATGGCAGCTATATATGGATTTAGTTATGAAAATAGAGGAGTATATGAAAATAAATCTCCAGAATACGAGTTGACAGATAAAGAATTTCCATTTCATATTGCTATGCTGCATGGCAGTGTGGCAACAAATACAGAGCATGATTCCTATGCGCCATTCCAAATTAAGGATTTATTAAATAAAGGCATGGATTATTGGGCATTAGGTCATATACATAAACGGCAGCAGCTTTATACCAATCCGCCAATTGTTTACCCTGGCAATATACAAGGAAGACATCGAAAGGAGACAGGAGAAAAGGGCTGTTATCTGGTCACTTTAAATAAACATCAGGCAACCCAAACATTTTTACCGCTCCAGGCAATCCGTTATGAAGAAGTTGAGGTCGATATCCAGGATTGTCTTACACCCTCTCAGGCAGAAAAAGCTATTATGAAGCAATTACCAGCATATAGTGTACCCAGTTTATTGTATTTAAAGTTAGTAGTTAAAGAAAATGAACCTTTTACACCAGATGAGGCGATCTTACAAGAATTAATGGAAGTAATCAATGAATCCCTGGTGGAGACATTTCCATGGCAGTATATCTACCAATATCAGGTTGCTTTTGAAGAGGAATCAACCCAACTCACTGATGACTTTTTAAAAGATATTTTAGAAGAAATGGATACAGCATTTATACAAGAAGGAATACACGAGATTTATCACCACAGAGACGCACGTAGATTTTTGTCTTCCTTATCTAACGAAGAAGAGCAAGATATTAAAGCAGATGCTTATCAATTGCTAAATTCGTTATTACGAAAGGAGAGAACAAAGTGAAAATAAAGGAAATTACGATTTATGGGTTCGGTAGGTGGGTTGATAAGACATTCTCTTTCTCCGATTCCAATCTGATAACCCTTCTCGGTGAAAATGAATCTGGGAAAACAACTTTACATCAGTTTATTTTATATATGCTTTTCGGAATGACGAAAAAGAAAAGTGATTTTTATCGACCGAAGACAAGCAGCAAGCTGGGGGGAAGGATGATCATTGATCATCCTTCTGAAGGAAACATTTTGGTAGAACGATTGGATACAACGAAGGTCAGGTACGTTGACAGTAAAGGAGCGGAAAGAGATGCATCCTGGTTCGAAAATTTTTTAGGAAATATGAATGCAGAAACCTTTCAATCCATTTATTCCTTTTCTAATCAAGATTTAGCTGAGTTGCAGCATATGAATGAGACGGACATAAGTGAGCTGCTATTAAGTGTTGGTTTAACAGGTTCAGCAGCCGTTTATAAAGTGGAGAAGAAGCTGCAGGCGTCGTTACAAAAACAATTTAAACCATCTGGCACCAAGCCCGTAATTAATGAAAAATTAATGGAATTACGTGCGAAGGATAAGCAAGTAGGAGAAAATAAGCAGCTGGAAAAAACATATAAAGCACAGATAGAAAAAATTCATACGCTGGAGAATAAACATCATTTAAAAAAAGAACAAATTGCAGAGACCAATGAACAGCTTGAAAAAGAAAAACTGATGGAACAAATACTTCCCATCCGAAAAGAAATGCTTCGGGTTTCCAGGGAGCTGGAGGAACTTGCAGATGTCCGTGATTTTCCATTAGATCATCACGAACAAATAAAGTCTATACGTGCAGATATAGATCATATCGATAGAGAGCTTCGATCTCACAAGGATACGCTAGAAACCTATACTGAAAAAAAACAAGATCTTGAAACGGTTTCTTTGCAGGAAGATGAAAGAGAGAAATTAAATCAACTTTTAAACCAAAAAGCAGAAATAACATTACTGATGGAACGTCAAAAAACGTTAGAGCAAGATTATACCTATAAGGTCAGGGAAATAACAGGAATGATCCAGGAGAAACAGATCCGCATAGGCGCAGAGGACCTGGAACAATTGGAGCTTCCTTTTTATCTTGAAAAAGAATGGATGACCTTGCGGAAAGAACAGGAACACATACAACAGCGTATCTCTGATAATAGTCAGAAAAAAGAACAACTGATGCAGGAAAAATCACGACTTCAGGAAGAACAGAAGAAATTAAATAAAGAACTGCTCGCTGATGTACATGTAGATGAATTAAAGCAGCGGATACAAGCTTACCAACAGAGTAATCATCAGGATAATAGACAGCGGGAATATATGCATCAGATGTTCGGTCGAATGATTCAGGAGAAAGTAAAGCAAGAGAGAATAGGTATCATGGCAGGAGTAACAATCGCTTTAGCGGCAGCCTTGATGGGGTACATTGGAAGCATGCCCTGGTTATTTTTATTAAGTCTCGTAAGTGGAATCGGTGTTTTTTATTTTTGGCATGTACAACAAAAACGTATTCAAAAATTAAAACAGGAGCAGGAAGGCTGGCAGGCAAATCATTCCGGACAGGAAGTGGATGTGACAGAAACGGAATACCTGGAAGCACAGGAAATTTTAGCAGGGCAGCAAGCATTGCGCGACAAAGTTTATACCTTGGATGATGCATTTCAGCAAACCGTGCACCAAATCGAAGTGAATGACACCGTAAGGGCTGATTTAATAGAGCAGCAAAATAGTATAGAGGAAAAGATCATTGATCAACAAAATCAGTTTTCATTTTTACATTCTACCGACGTGTTTTATTGGCAAGATATCTATCATTTAATGCAAAAGCTACTTCAGCTAAACACGGAAAAGCAGAATTTGAAATTAGAGTTAGATAGAGTAAAAGAACGGATAGATCAATTTTATGATCAGGTGAAAGATTGGTTCGAGGAAAGAGGACTAGATAGTGAAACTCGTCTGGAAGAAATGATGCTCATATTAGAGAAGGCACAGCAGCAAGAACAGCAGTATCAGTATGAGCTTCAGCAATTAGCTCAATTTATAAAAGAAGCAAAAAATAAACAGTTTGTTTTAAAACAAAAAAAAGATCGTTACAGAGAAGAACAGGATAAACTGTTAAAAGCAGCCGGAGTAGATTCAGAAGAAATCTATTTTAAAAAACAAGCTAGAAAAGAACAGTATAATAAACTGTATGCTCGTCAAGACGAGTTAAGAGAAAGAATCCAAATAATGCTCCCGGAAAAATGGCATCAAGAATTGATAGAGGAGTCATTAGAAGTTGATCACCATTATAAAAATAAAAAAAAGCTGGAATTAGCACTAGCGGATTATGAAGAAGAATTAGAACAATTAAAAAGTATGCAGGCAGAGCAAAAATTACGTATCGAACAGTTGGAATCAGCAGAAGATATATCGCTGCAAATGCACCAACTTGCAATGGAAAAGGAAGAATTAGAGAGTATGGTAAAAACGTGGGCTGTACAAAAAACAGCTTTACGGATGCTCGCTGCTGCTAAAAATCAATACAAAGATAAATATTTGACGCTTGTTATTGAAACCGCACAAATTTATTTTAAAGAGATCACTGCAGATCAATATGATACAATATATTCACCAGCATCGGAACAGCATTTTAAGGTAGAAAACAGTAAGAAAAAACAGCGGTTTCGTGTAGAGGAGCTTTCTCAAGGAACTAAAGACCAGCTTTATATTTCCTTGAGATTAGCTATTAATGAAGTAATGTCAAAAGCATCTGGTTTGCCATTTCTTATGGACGACGCGTTTGTGCATTTTGATTGGAAACGTACAGAAAGAATGCAACGGGTATTGAAGCGATTGACGGAACAACAACAAGTGATATTATTTACATGTCATAGAGATCTGGCCGAAGCTGCAAATGACGGTATGATTCATTTGAATTTATGATAAAGCTTGATTTGGAAGGGGGAATAATAAAATGAAAAAAGGAATTGCTCATTTAACAGTAGGCGATAAATTTGAAGGGTTTTTATTAATAAATGAAGCTACGAAGGGGACAACAAGCAATGGAAAACCATTTTTAACATTAATGCTGCGAGATGAGTCTGGAGAGTTAGAAGCAAAGTTGTGGGATGCGACGAAAGAGGATGAAGCGAATTTGATTGCGGAGCAGGTTATTTATGTGACAGGAGAAATTAATCAATTTCGTGGAAAAAATCAATTGCGTATTCATTCTATTCGCTTATCTAAACCGACAGACCAGGTACAAGTAAGTGATTTTGTTGGCAAGGCTCCGCTAGGTCAAGAAGAGCTTGGAGCAAAGCTGACAGAAGCCATTTTTGAAATGAAAAATCCAACTTTACAGCGGATTGTACGTGGGTTTGTGAAAAAATATCAACATGATTTGCTTATCTATCCTGCTGCTGCAAAAAATCATCATGATGTCGCATCAGGGCTGGCATATCATATAGTCAGCATGCTGGGGATTGCACGTCAGCTTCATGAATTGTATCCTACCATCAATAAAGACTTATTATATGCAGGTATTATTTTACATGATATTGGAAAAATAAAGGAATTATCTGGTGTTGTGTCAACAACGTATACACTAGAAGGGAAATTGCTTGGTCATATTACAATTATGGTAGAAGAGATAGCGGAAATGGCGAAGGAGCTACAAGTGGAAGGAGAAGAAGAGGTACTTATCTTACAGCATTTGATTTTAAGTCATCATGGAAAAGCAGAATGGGGCAGCCCGAAGCCTCCAATGGTTAAAGAAGCGGAGCTGTTGCATATTATTGACTTAATTGATGCAAAAATGAATATGCTGGATAAAGCGTTAGACAAGATTCAGCCGGGAGAATTTACAGAACGGCTCTTTGCGATGGACAATCGTTCCTTTTATAAGCCTTCCTTTGAGTAGAGCATATCCTTATGGTATTTTGCTGCATCAGAATATTATCGTATCAAATAAAGAATCCATAAAATCAAAGCGAAGATTATGTCATTTTCTATGCACTTGTTCATATATATCTAGTAAGGAGTGGACAAGGGGGATATAAGATGAGCTCAATTCCAATTTGGGTCTTTGCAGTGATTCTGTTAATTTTATTTAGTGGATATATGGCAATACGTGCTTTTTTAGCTGAGAGAAAGCTGGATAGGCAGTTTATTGAACGTGAAGGTAAAATATACATGGAACGTATTCAAAAAGAGCGGATGAAAAGAAGAGAACAATAAGAGAAGCACTATATTATCCATGGTGTAAATGGATAATATAGTGCTTTTTTACACTTTAGGAAAGGAGTTAAGAAAAACGGTTGAAGGGGAGTTTTTCTAATGGGAAATGAAAAAGAGCTTATCACGGAGAAGCGCCCGTAAAACTCCCACTAAATGAAGTTTCGTTTTATTGACAGCCACAGGATTTTCTAATGTTCATAAAAGGTGGTAATTCAACATGATTCATATAATCAGGATTATTCATTTTATTTAATAATATATCGAACGCTGTTTTTCCGATTGTTTCTGGTGGTAAAACAATAGTTGTTATGGATGGATCAATAATATGCGAAGCTGAAAATTCTCCAAAGCCAATAATAGCAATATCATCAGGAATCCTTAAATACATTTCCTTTATTGCGTCTAAAGCTCCGATTGTCATTAAATCATTTTGAATAAATAGTGCAGTAATTCTGTTATTTTTCATTAATAATTCTTTCGTAGCAGCAGCTCCTCCATCAATATGGGCAAAACCTTGAATGATTAATTCCTGATCAAAAGGGATATTTGCCTGTTTTAAAGCCTCATGGTGTCCTTTGATCCGATCTTCCGTTGTAGAAACATCAGGGTATGTATAAATAAATCCTATTTTTTCATGTCCATGGTCGAGTAGATGCATGGTCGCATCATAACCTAGTTGAAAGTTGTCTCCCGTTACCCTTGAGATACTTTCAATGGAGTCATCATAACGGTTCACCATGACAATTGGAAATTTATCCTTTGTGTAGTTTTGCAAGTATTGAATGTCTCCCGAAGTCGGCGATAATATAATACCATCCACTAAATTGGAATGAAGCAAGTTAATCGTTTTTTCTTCATATTCACTATGCTCTTTTGTATTCACTAACAATAGATTATAATCCATTTCCGCAGCCCGCTCTTCAATAGCGAAAATCATTTCGGTTACAAAAGCGTCCGGATGGCTTGAAATAACAAGAGCAACTGTTTTAGTAGATTGCTGCCTTAAGTTTTTAGCAGAATAATTGGGCGTATAATTATATTTTTCAGTAATGGACATTACCTTCTTGCGCGTTGCTTGAGAAATATTTTTTGTATTATTAATAACATGGGAAACCGTTGCTACAGAAACATTTGCTTCTCTGGCAATATCCTTCATGGTGATTCCTTCTTTTTTCATAGTATCTCTTTTATCCTCCGTTCTTTAACGATTTCATATTACCCCATATAATCATGAGATTCAAGCAACGAATAAAAATGCAAATTTGCAGTTGACATGGTTCCGCTTACAATATATAATTCAGTAAAGAGTTAAACGATTAACCTTTTGGAAAAATATTTTTTCTTGGAATGAATATACAAAAGAATAAGTTTGAAAATAAATTTTTGAGGTGATGGCAGTGAGTAATATCACAGTGGAAGAGCTTAAAGAAAAAGCAATTCAATTAAGGCAGACAGCTGTAACGATGGTATATCATGCGCAGTCTGGACATCCGGGAGGCTCTCTTTCTGCGGCAGATTTCGTAACCGCTTTATATTTTAAAGAGATGAATCTGAATCCGGAAGATCCGGAATGGTCTGATCGTGACCGTTTTGTTTTATCCAAAGGACATGTTGCACCAATTCAATATTCTGCATTAGCACATCGCGGGTTTGTACCAATGGAAACAGTTAAAACGCTACGGGAATATAAATCTCCATTTCAAGGGCATCCGGATTCTAAAAAATGTCCCGGAATAGATATTTCCACAGGTTCTTTAGGACAGGGCTTATCCTGTGCTGTAGGTATGGCGCTGGCAGGGAAGCTAGATGAAAAAGATTACCGCGTTTTTGCAGTTATTGGTGACGGGGAAGCTCAAGAAGGGCAGATTTGGGAAGCGACGCAATCAGCGGTGAAATATAAACTTGATAATTTAATCGTTTTTCTAGATGATAACGGATTACAAATTGATGGCCCGACAAATGAGATTATGCCGAATTTAGACTTAGAAAAGAAATTTGAGGCATTTGGATTTACTACAAAGCGCATTAATGGTCATTCTATGGAAGAAATTATTGAAACATTAGATGAAGTGAAGAATGCAAAAGATGGCAAACCTAAATGTATTGTTTGTAATACTGTCAAAGGAAAAGGTGTTTCCTTCATGGAAGATGTTGTTGGCTGGCACGGAAAAGCGCCAAATGAAGAAGAGTACAACAAAGCAATGGAAGAATTAGCAAGGGGGTTAAATGCATGACCGTTTTAAATAAAGCACCTTATGAACAAAAGGCAACAAGAGAAGCTTTTGGAGATGAAATTGCAGAGCTGGGAAAAGAAAATAAAAATATTATGATTGTGGATGCTGATATTGGTGGCTCTTGTAAAACTACGAAATTTATGAACGCTGTTCCAAAACAGCATATCAATGTTGGAATCGCAGAACAAAATGCAGCAGGATTAGCTGCTGGGCTTTCGACAACGGGTAAAATTCCGTTTGTAAGCACGTATGCAGTATTTGGATCTTTGCGTATGGCAGAGCAAATCCGTCAAGAGGTTTGCTATCCGAACTTAAATGTGAAAATTGCTTGCTCTCATGGCGGTTTAACACCGGCGAATGACGGTGGAAGTCACCAGGCAATTGAAGATATGGGGGTATATCGGACAATTCCTAATATGAGGGTTATCATGGGAGCAGATTACCATGCTACTCGTAAACTGGTGAAACAAGCATCTGAAATCTATGGTCCGGTTTATCTTCGTTTCACTAGAGACAAGGTTCCTGTTATCTATGATGAAAATGAAGAGTTTGAGATTGGTAAAGCGAAACAATTAAAAGGTGGAAATGATGTTGCTATTATTGCAAATGGAGACACCGTTTGTTTAGCGTTAGAGGCGGCAGAAATTCTTGAAAGCAAGGGTGTATCTGTAAAACTATTAGATATGCATACGATTAAGCCGATTGACCGTGAAACTATTTTAGAATGTACAGAGATTGGCAGGATTGTGACGGTAGAGGACCATAATATTCTTAATGGATTAGGTAGTGCTGTCAGTGACGTCGTAGCTGAAGAAGGAAATGCGAAAGTAAGAAGAATTGGTGTCCAAGATCGATTTGGTGAATCAGCTCCTTATGAAAAATTACTGGAGATTAACGGAATTACTGTTGAAAATATTGTAAACACAGCAGAGGGACTACTTTAACTAACTTTTTATAGATTAGGGAAAGGGTGCAATATGTATAACCATAAAGAAAATACAGAATCTCAAAAGTTCGGAATCCTTATTTGTAAAGAATGTGAGAAAGAGGTAGATACTTTTCGCTCTGAAAAAGTTGTTACCCAATATGGTATATGTGGGCATTGTAAAGACAGTAGTGAATAAAAAATGATTGCATTTATTACAGTCAATACTCGCTTCCATTATCTATTATTTCTAAAGGAATGGAAGCGGGTACTCTCAGTTTTTTATATAAAATATTGAATAATAGGGTCAGAAATTGAGAAAAAACGGCTGTATTACCACGTGCTGAAATCGACTTAGGAAGGAACACTGCGTTAGCAGGAATAGTCAAATATAGAGTTGGTCATCATTTAGGAATACGTTGGAATTACTTAAAAATGGACATAAAAATTTTATCACGGAGAACCGCCTGTAAAACTCCCGCCACAAAATAAAGAGCGAAAATAAATTAATTTAGGCGGGAGAAAACGGGCGCTAACTCCCACTGAATGAAGTTTCGTTTTATGGTAGCAGTTAAAAAGTAAGGTATATCAGAGCTTGAATACACAGAAGTTGCGAAAGGTAAAATTAAATAACGCGTTTTGACAAACAATTTATTTTAGCTCTTTTAAATGTTTAATCATATAAATCTTGAAAAAGACTACTATATTGTTATGTAAATTTAGGAGGTAAAGATTTGAAAATAGTTCGAAATATAACTGTTTTTGTAATTGCTGCTTTAGCTATAGGGATTACTTTTGCGTTTTTCACAACAAGTAATGCATTAACAGACGATACAATTACAATTCGTTTTGGACATGATGCAGCGGAAACGAATGAAAGACATATTGCCGTTTTACACTTTAAAGAGTTAGTAGAGGAAAAATCTGGTGGGCAAATAGAAGTGTTGGTTTATCCGAATAATCAATTAGGCTCTGAATCAGAGATGGTTGAAAGCGTGGCGCTAAATGATTTGCAGATGGTTGCAGCAAGTGCTTACAGTCAGTATAATCCGCAAATTAGTGTGCTGGAACTTCCGTATTTATTTGAAGATCATCAACAAGCTTGGGATGCTATGGATGGGGAAGTAGGAGAATTAGCTGCTGAGCCTCTGTTAGAAGATAATTTGAGAATTATAGCTTACTTTGAAAACGGTTTCCGGCATATCACGGCAAATCAGCCGATTGAAGAACCAAGTGATTTAAGAGGAGTAAAAATTAGAACACCGGAATTTCCGATATCTTTAAGAACATTTACTGCTTTTGGAGGCAACCCGACGCCAATGGCCTTTGGAGAAGTTTATATGGGGTTACAGCAAGGGACAATTGATGCGCAGGAAAATCCTGTTGCGAATACGTATGCTAATAAATTAAACGAGGTTCAGGATTATCTTATTCTCACCGGACATCAATATTCGCCTCTTCCGGTTGCAATAGGGGAAGAGTTTTGGCAGTCGTTAACACCAGAGGAACAGAAAATTGTTGAAGAGAGTGCATTGGAAACAGCTCAATTCCATCGGGATTTATTACAGGATAGTGAGGCAAAAATGATTGAAGACCTTAAAGATCAAGGAATGACAGTAATTGAGGATCCAGATATAGAAGCTTTTAAAGAAGCAGGTGAACCTGTTTACGAGCAGTTCAGAAATAATTATGGCAGTGAACTCTTAGACCGGATTTTAGAGGCAACGGAATAGGATGAGGGGGAAATCATGAAAATATTAAATTGGTTAGATGAGCATTTTGAAGAATATATTCTTGTCTTTTTAAGTGCTTTTACAGTTGTTGTTATTTTTATGCAGGTGGTCATGAGATATGTTTTCGGAAACTCGCTGGCCTGGTCTGAAGAAATAGCGAGGTATGCATTTATTTGGCTGATTTATATCGGGGTAAGCTATGGCGTGAAGCGGAATAAGCATTTAGGGGTAGATGCTTTATCAATGCTGTTCCAGCGAAAAGGAAAATTAATTATTGCTATGATTGCTAATATTTCTTTTTTAACCTTTGCATTAGTTATGACCTACTACGGGATTGATATTGTTGCTAGAATAACAAGAACATCGGCAGCTTTACAGATTCCACTGTTTTGGGTCTACTTAGCTCCCGTTGCAGGTATGATTTTGACCTCCATCCGTTTATTGCAAAACATGGCTTATGACGTGAGAGATTATCGTTCGGTTAAGAAGGATGAAGATTATAAGAATTTAGATAGAAAAGAATCCTTGGCAGGTCAGGAGGAGAAAACAGTATGACACCGTTCATTTTATTTGGTACTTTCTTTTTATTTATGGCGCTTACTGTACCAATCGGGATTGCATTGGGGATTGCGGGTCTTGTTACAGCGATGTATTCAGCAAACATATCGATTACTTTTCTATCGCAGGGCTTAATTACATCTACTGATAATTTTGCTTTAATGGCAATTCCGTTCTTTATACTTGCTGGGGAAATAATGGGAAAAGGAGGCATATCTAATCGTTTATTTGATTTAGCGAATGTCTTTGTCGGACGATTTACCGGCGGATTTGCTATGGCTGCTGTTATAACGTCGATGTTTTTTGCAGCTATTTCCGGTTCTGGCCCTGCTACAGTAGCAGCAATTGGTGGTATTATGATTCCGGCAATGGTTGCAGAGGGATATGATAAAAAATTTGCTACTGCATTAATTGCAGCTGCTGGTTCCTTAGGAATTATCATTCCTCCCAGTATACCAATGGTTCTCTATGGTATATCAGCGAATGAATCCATTGGAGATTTATTCCTCGGCGGGGTTATTCCAGGATTAGTGATTGGTGGATTAATTTTATTTTGGGCATATATTTATTCGAAAAAGAAAGGCTATGTGGGAACTGGAGAAGCATTCAGTTTTAAAAAATTATTCCAGGCCCTTAACAAGGCGAAATGGTCTTTACTTGTACCAATTATTATTTTAGGCGGTATTTATGGAGGGATATTCACTCCGACCGAGGCCGCTGTTATAGCTGTGGTCTATGCTTTATTTGTAAGTATGTTCCTGCATAAGTCTATTAAGTTTAAAGATTTACATTCTATCTTTAAAAATGCAGCATTAAGTTCAGTGGCAATATTAATTATTATTGGAACGGCAAATGCATTTGGAACAATTCTATCCATGGAAAGGATCCCGCAAGCATTTGCAGAAGGCTTCTTATCTATTTCGCAAAATAGTATTGTTATCATCATTATGATTATTATTATGCTATTAATTATTGGCTGTTTTATTGATACTTCAGCAGCAGTTATTATATTTACTCCAATTTTATATCCAGTTGCACTTGAAATTGGAATGAACCCAATTCACTTTGGTATTGTTATGATTGTTACACTGGCAATCGGATTTATTACGCCGCCATTAGGTGTAAACTTATTTGTAGGATCAGGACTGTCGGGCTTGAGTATGCCAGTCTTGGCAAGAGCAGTTGTGCCATTCTTTTTTGTCATTCTGGTCGGTCTTGCTCTGATTGCTGTAATACCTCAGCTGACATTAATATTATTATAACTTGTAAACATAGAATTTATTTTATAACGTATTAAGCGTTAAACCAGGAGGAAAAAACATGTTTGAACTAAATGATAAAGTAGCAATTGTAACAGGAAGCGGATCATTAAAAGGAATAGGTAGAGATATCGCTTTAAAATTAGCAGAACAAGGTGCATCGATTGTTGTTGCAGATTTAAATGTAGAAGGTATTGAAGATACAGTAAAAGCTGTAGAAAACGCAGGAGCAAAAGCATTAGGAGTGGAACTAAACGTAACAAACAAAGAATCTGTAGATGCGATGATCGAAAAAGTGTTAGCAGAATTTGGCCGCATCGACATTTTAGTTAATAATGCAGGTATCTCTCAAAAAGTTACAGTAGAAGACATGACTTTAGAAGATATGCAGCGAATTTTCAGTGTGAATATGTTTGGTCTATTCCTATGCTCTCAAGCAGTTCTGAAGCCAATGAAAGAACAAAAATTTGGCCGTATTATAAACCTCTCCTCCGTATCTGCCAAAAGAGGAGGAGGTGTATTTGGAGGCGCACACTACTCAGCTTCTAAAGCAGCAGTGTTAGGCTTTGCGAAAAACCTTGCGAGAGAAGTTGCAACAGATGGTATTACAGTGAACTGTGTTGCACCTGGCCTGGTTAATACAGAGATTTGGAAATCACTTCCTGAAACCGATGCAGCAAAAGTAATCGATGGCATTCCTCTTGGACGCCCGGGAGAAACTAATGAAATTGCATCAACCATTGCTTTTCTGGCATCTGAAGAAGCATCTTATATTACCGGTGAGGATATTGATATTAACGGCGGATCCCATATGGATTAATAAATAAATACAAAGACGGTATCTTCTTAACGGAAGCTGCCGTTTTTGAATTAACATAAAAAACTATGATTTTGATGCTAAATGGATTCTTTATCACGGAGAACCGCCCGTAAAACTCCCACTGAATGAAGTTTCGTTTTATGGTAGAAAAAGAAAGTGAATGGTCGCTAAAGCTTATAGAATTCCCGCATTTTGGGGATCTTAGAAATTTTAGTATTAAGAAATATTGTTGACGAATTATAAATGTTCTGATAATGTTTTATGAAAATATCTGGAGGAATGAAGATGTCATACACGATTGAATTAGGAACACAAGCACCGGATTTTTCGCTTCTTGCAACAGATGGCAAGTACTATAGTTTAAGTGATTTTGAAAATGCAAAAATACTCGTTGTGTTTTTTACATGTAATCACTGTCCATATGTGATTGGATCCGATGAGGTGACTAGAGAAACAGCCAATAACTTTAAACAGAATGGAGTTTATTTTGTTGGGATTAATTCAAACAGTGAAGAAACAAAAGCGCTGGATTCTTATGAACATATGGTTGAAAGAATGGAAGAAAAACGATTTCCTTGGACTTATTTAAGGGATGGAAATCAAGAAATTGCCAAAGCATATGGAGCTTTAAAAACGCCGCATTTCTTTGTATTTAATGAGAAACGGGAACTAATATATACAGGCAGAGGGATTGATAACCCTAAAAATCCGGAAGAAGCATTACGAAATGATCTGCAAATTGTATTAGAGGAAGCTGTTTCTGGAAAAGAAATAACTGTGCCAATCACTAATCCATTAGGATGTAATGTAAAGTGGAACGGAAAAGATAAATACTGGATGCCGCCAGAGGCTTGTGATTTGATTCCGAGAAATAATGCATAGGATACGAGTTGATCTGAAAACGATAGAAAATCTTTCGAGATTGACAGTCTAGAATAATAGATTAGTCAATCTTTTTTAGTTAAACGATAATTTTTAGTTAAACGATAAAATGAGAAGTTGACACAATTCAACACAGAGTATAGAATATAAATAAGGAAAACGTTTAACCAAAATTTAAATAGATAGGGGTAAGTAAAATGAGCGGAGATTTAAAAAAACCGGTTGTTGCAGTAACAATGGGAGATCCAGCAGGAATTGGACCTGAAATAACAGTAGATACAATGTTGTCAGAGGAAGTTTATAATGAATGTAATCCTTTTCTTATCGGTTCGATTGATATTGTAAAAAGAGCTTTAGCTATAAAAAATAGTGATTTTCAAATCAATAAAATCGATTCTCCTTCAGAAGCTAAATTTACTTACGGTATGATTGATGTCCTTGAACCAAAAGAATATGATTGTTCACAAATTGAATTTGGAAAAGTGCAAAAGTTAGCTGGTGAAATGGCTTATGACTATGTAACGAAATCAATTGAATTAGGGTTAAATAAAGAAATAGATATTGTTTCAACAGCTCCTATTCACAAGGAAGCCATTAAGTTAGCAGGCTGCAAACATGAAGGTCATACAGAAATATTTGGGGATTTAACAAATTCAGAGTATGCACTGACAATGTTTAATTGCCACAATTTAAAAGTATTTTTTGTCAGTCGGCATAAAGCATTGGTTGAAGCGTGCCGCTATGCTACAAAAGATGTTGTTTTAGATACGTTACGTCAAATTGATACGGAATTAAAAGGTATTGGTTACGAAAATCCAGAAATTGCTCTTGCTGCATTAAACCCACATGCGTCTGACAATGGTTTATTTGGTACAGAAGAAAAGGATCATTTGATTCCTGCAGTAGAAGCAGCAAAAGAACAGAGAATGAATGTTGTTGGCCCGGTACCGGCTGATTCGATATTTCATTTAGGATTGCAAGGTAAATATGACGCTATTTTATCCCTTTATCATGACCAGGGGCATATTGCTTGTAAAACATATGATTTTGAAAAATCCATTACAATTACCTGGGGACTTCCATTTATGCGAAGCTCAGTAGATCACGGTACTGCATTTGATATTGCTGGTAAAGGTATTGCCGGTTCTGTAAGTATGATTGAATCCACATTAGTTCCCGTTCAATATTGGAAAAAACAACAAAAAGCATTACAAGCATAATGAAATATTTTATTCGGGTTGACTTTTACTCCATATAGACAGGGATAAAAACAGGGAGGGAGACTTTCCTGTTTTATTTCTATAAAAAGTTAACTGGAAGTGCTTATCATAGTGAGGTGTAGAAATGTCCAAATTGGGTATTGTTGCTGATGATTTAACAGGTGCAACAACTGTAGGTGTCTTATTAGCAAGATCGAACATACCAGTTGCTGCCTATTTTGATTCAGATAATTTATCAAAGGATACGGGTCAAGAAGCATTTATTTTAACAACAGATTCCAGAGCGGTAAAAAAAGAAGATGCAAAAGCAAGAGTGAAGCAAGCGGTTATGAGGTTAAAAGAAAACAATGCCACGTACCTAGCTAAACGAATCGATACGACTTTAAGGGGAAATATTGGTGCCGAAGTAGAAGCCATGCTGGAAATGATGAATGAGGATGCAATTGGTATTATGGTTCCTGCAATGCCGCAATCAAAGCGAATTTTAGTAGGAGGATATTCTATTATTGATAGTATCCCGTTATCACAAACACCAGTAGCTAAAGATGTGCGAACTCCTGTTGAAGAATCCCATTGCCCTACATTAATAAAAAAACAAACGGATTATCCTATTGAAACCATTTCACTAAATGCGATATTAGCTGGTGAAGCAGCAGTCCAACGTAGTTTTATAAAAGCTCGTGATAACGGCGCGAAAATTATTATCGCAGATGCCGTTTCTCTGGAGCATATTGATTTAATTGCTCAGGTGGTTTCAAACTTAAAATGGAATGTATTGACGATTGATCCAGGGCCATTTACAGAGAGAATGGCTCATTATAATGGATTTAGAACAGAAGGAGAAGTGCTGGATAAAGAAGAAGTGTCAGCTAGTCACATGGATGGAACTGTACTTGCTGTTGCCGGGAGTGCATCTTCGGTTACAAAAGAGCAAATTAATTATTTGTCTAAGCAAGAGAACGTGATTCAAATACCGGTTATAGTAAAAGATTTAATTTGTTCCAATAAAGCCGCCTCTAAAGAGATCAAACGTGTTATTGAGTCAGCTGTAAATTAT
The DNA here is from genome assembly GCF_000750635.1 of Oceanobacillus jeddahensis. Lineage (GTDB taxonomy): Bacteria > Bacillota > Bacilli > Bacillales > Amphibacillaceae > Oceanobacillus > Oceanobacillus jeddahense. The sequence continues at coordinate 607,490 of NZ_CCDM010000003.1, read as the reverse complement.
TTAAAAGCAGATTCTCCGCAAGCACTCATTATCGAAACATCTGTGACAAATGAAAGAATCGATTTAAAAGCGGAAGAAAGAGGTAATGGCTTACAATCTGGAGAAGCAGCAAATAACATTAATAAAGCATTAGGAGAAATCACAAAAGGGATTTTGATGCAGACTTCCAAAGTGAAAGGGATTTATATGACAGGCGGGGATACCATGGTTCATGTTTTGAAAACGCTCAAAGCAGTTGGAATAAAACTATTGGACTACGTTATTCCACAAGCTGATTTAGGTGTTGTTATCGGTGGCTATTCAGATGGGCTTGTTGTCGTTGGAAAGGGTGGTTTAACCGGTTCAAAGCAGACGGCGGTTGATATAATAGAACGGATTGCTAAAGAGGCTGGTAACCGGGATTTGATAGAGAGTTAAGTAAGAGTGCAAGAATTTGATATTAACAGGTAATAACCCATCAATTGAATTGATGGGTTATTAATGCATGTTTAGAAAGGCACCAACCTTCTTAGCAGAATGAGACTAAATCGTCGATTATTATTAAGGACGGAAGTAGCTGCCCCGTCTTACCCAAATCGTTGTTGACTTTTTGGATATAACGGATTTAAAAAGCCTTGTAATGAATTATTCTCCTCCAAAGAAGCGGATAACCTCCATTACAGCTTTCTCAGCGTCTTCGCCTTCAGCTCGTACAGTAGCTTCGACTCCATTTCTAAGCTGCAATGTTGCAAGGCCTAAAACACTTTTAGGATTTACTTCATGAATTTGATTGCCAGATTGATTTCGGATAAATACCTCGCAATCATACTTTTGTAGTAAATAGCTTAATTCAATAATTGTTTGTTCTTCACTGATATTAATGACAGTACTTTTTTTAAATGATGATATAGGAATCTCCTCCTTTAGAATATAAGCTTAACTAAATTATAAAGGGAAAGGGAGAAAAACAAAAGAAAAACGTTTAACCTAACAGCCGCAGGATTTTCTTTTTATTAAATAAGTTGGAACGATAACTTTATTCATGTAATCTGGATTATTTATTTTATTTAAGAGCATATCAAAAGCTGTTCTTCCCATTGTCTCCGCAGAAGCACTAATCGTCGTAATTGGCCGGTTAATAATGGAGGCAGAAGGAAAATCACCAAAACCGATGATTGCCATTTCATTTGGTATGGATATATTCATATCGTTTAATGCTGATATAGCACCGATTGTCATAGAATCATTCAGAAGGAACATGGCTGTAACATCTGTCTGGTTATTAATTAGTTTTTTGATAGCTTTTTCAGCGCCTTGAACGGTTGCTTCTCCATCTATAATTTGTTCAGGATCCAATGTCATTCCTTCTAGTTCCAAAGCAGCTTTAAAGCCTTTAATCCGGTTAAAAGTGGGGCCGATATCATCCATTCCATAAACAACAACCATCTTTTTATGTCCGTGTTCCAGGAAGTGTTTTGCTGCATCAAATCCAGCTTGGTAATCATCCTGACAGACCAATGGTGTATCTGTTAGTGCATCATGGTATCTGCTGATTAAAACAATGGGCAAGTTTTTCATGATATTATGTATATGGTATGGAAAGGGTTTTGAATAACTTGCAGCAGGGGATAAAATAATGCCATCCACCATTTGAGAACTAAATAATTTTAAGGTGGCTTCCTCATAATCTACATCTTCATTTGTATTGACAAACAGCAGATTATAATTCATTTCCTTTGCTCTAAGGGAAATAGCATTTATATATTCCGTGACAAAAGAGTCTGGAAAACTGGGAACAATCAGACCAGCTGTTTTTGTCGTGTTATTTCTTAAATTTTTTGCAGAGTAATTTGGTACGTAATTATATTTATTTACAATATCCATAACCCGATTGTAAGTTTCTTCGGTTATTTTTTTACTGCCGTTAATAACATGGGAGACAGTAGTTACTGATACACCAGCTTCTTTAGCAATTTCTTTCATTGTAATACGCATTCTATTCACCTCGTTGAATTAAATACTGTCAGATAATTACGGTAGAATTTGTTCATGATGATACATTTAAAACACTCAACTTTCGCACATTAAAAAGTAACTTCATTTCCATAGAAACAGGAGTTGATCGTTCCTTTGATAACTCCCTTAACAAAGAATAGAAGGTGAGGTGTAAAGCACCGCTGCGGCGGACTGTTTTGCTTTCCGACGTACAACGGTTTTGATGGGGCGAGTATTCGCAGCAATGTTGTCAGGTTAGTACGACCGCTGCGGAAAAACACTACGCTTTCCGTGGGCTTGAGCTCAGCCTCCTCGAAAAAAAGAAGAGCACTTTTTTTCTGCGGGGTCTTCCCACTGCGCATTCCCACAGGAGTCTCCGTGTTTTTCCTCCGCTAGATAGTTGTTGTTATCTATCTGTAACCAATAAAATATTAAAAAAATCATTAACCTGACAACATTGGTATTCGCAGCCCCAACCCCAGGACGTTGCGACTTTAGTCTGCCTAGGGGCACGCTCTTCAGCTAACTTTTGCCAAGAAGAGCACTTGGCAAAAGTGGATCTTCAGATGGTGCTGATCCCTTGTCCAGCTACAAGCGTCAAAAACTAGACAACTTTCCGAGAGCGCCCTACGATAAAGAAGACTTACTGATTGGCAAGCCGACAGGCGCAGACAGAAGTAAAGTCGCACTTATGCCCACGGGTGAAAGTCATCATCCGTTCGTAAACTCACGGTGATTCCTTTATCACGGAGAACCGTCCGTAAAACTCCCGCCTCCAAATAAAGCGTGAAAATAAACTTATTTAGGCGGGAGATAACGGACGCTACCTCCCTGAATCACTCAACTAACACTCAGTGGGAGAAGAACGAAAACTCCCACTGAGTGAAGTTTCGTTTTATCTCAGTTGCTTCGGTCCAGTTGTTACGTTTTTAAACGACGCTTTCCGCTTTCCTCACAGGAGTCAAAACGATCCGCCTCCGATAATAAAACTCTATACGTGGAAAACAACTCACCTAATAGATGTTTGATCAGATAGGACATAATTTTACAATACTTTTCTTTATTATAGCAATGTAATCTCCGGATGAACATCAGAAAAACTTGTATTCGCCATTACTTTAGTGAATCTATCATATTTTTTATACATCTTTACGGTGTTAAAAAATATGGTTTTCATGATAATTTCTCTTGTGTTGAGTTAAGCCTTTCGTGACGACATAGTCATAGCTGTTTGAGAAGAGGGCGTCTTTGCTGTGGACCATTCAGGAGTTTTTGAAACAAAGCCTTTAACTAAAAAAACAATCGCATGCTATAAAAAGCAGCGATTGTTTTGGTATGATTCTTATACTTTTTTGCTTATTCTTCTACAGGAGGGGCTGTAGGATCTACTTGTCCAGGGTCTACATCTTCTGTTTCAAATAGATCTTCAAGACCTTCTTCTGAAATATCTACATCAGCTTCTTCAATAAGGCTTTGAAGTTTTGCTTGAATGTCTTCTTGATTAGCACGTTGAAGAACTAATTCACTTCTTAATTCATCTTTTAATTCTTCAAAGTCACCAATGGTTTCTTCTTTTTCACGTACATCATTTACTTTAATAATGTGGAAACCAAATTGAGATTGTACAGGATCACTGATATCGCCAGGTTCCATATCAAATGCTACTTCTTCAAATTCAGGAATCATATCACCGACAGAGAAGTAACCAAGATCACCACCATCTTCCGCGCTGCCATCTGTGGAGTACTCTGAAGCCAGATCTTCAAATTCTTCTCCATCATCTAGCTTTCCTTTTACTTCATTCGCGGTTTCTTCATCTTGAACAAGAATGTGCTGTGCTTCTACCTCTGTATTCTTTTGATCATAATATTCTTGGAGGTCTTCATCAGTAATTTCCATATCTTCAGAAATTGCTGCTTCTTGAAGCATCCCTACATAAACGAGGTCTCTAAGTTCTTCTTCATCTCCGAACTGCTGAGCGACCATGGAATCAAATTCCTCATCACCGAGCTCGTTTTTCATGGTATCAATTTCTTCATCTACCTGCTCATCTGTCACTTCGTATTGGTCTTCCAGAACTTTTATGGTAATAAGCTCTTCTAGAACTGCTTCACCATTACGTTCTTTTAACTCATCATAAAATTCTTCTTTTGTAACGTCGCCGGCGCCTGTTGAGGCAACAACTTCATCGTCTGAAGAATTACATGCAGCTAGTGCAAGCATACTGGCAGAGATTGTTGCAGCTAATGTCCATTTTTTCATGTCTGATATACACTCCTACTCTTTCCTAATGTTACTTTCTATTGTTTACCATGATTAATATATCATACTTTTCCAGTTTAAATAATTTTTTTCAACTTTTTACTAAAAAATCACATTAAACTGTCACATTTAAAACTCGAAGATAAGAACAAACAAGCATAGCTACCAATATCATATTCGTAACCCGATCCATTCTTTCTGATTTTTGCTTGGACAGTTCCATTTTTGTGCTCAAAGCACTAATCATGACGTTGAAGATAAGTAATACAAAAAAACCAAAAATAATATAAAAGATAGCCATGTTTTATGTACGCCCCTTTACAATAATAATACTCCTATAACTCTATCAAAAACATGTAGCATTGAACAGTGATAAAGCCAAAGGAATACTAATTTTATCACATCTTAATTAATAATATAAATTCAATTAGTCTAAAAAAACTCTTACTTTTCAACAGCTAAAAGTGATCATATCGTGAGACTGAAGCAGCACTGGCAAAACGAGTTTGACGATTTAAATTCTGAAATGTTGGTCTATGCTTTCTAAAGCACAAATAAAAAAGAAGCTTTTACTAGCGCTCAATTTGCCAGCAAAAGCTTCCTTTTTATCACGGAGAGCCGCCCGTAAAACTCCCGCCTCCAAATAAAGAGGGAAAATACATTTATTTAGGCGGAAGATCAGGTGAGCTAACTCTCTGAATCACTCAGGCTAATTCAGTGGGAGAAAAGCAGCAGACTTAGTTCGCGACGTCCTGGGACTGGGGCTGCGATTACTCGCCCCGTCGTAAAGAGCTGTGCGTCGAAAACTCCCACTGAATGAAGTTTCGTTTTATGAATTGGCATTTGTGTTTTTTAGTTTTTCTTCTAATTCACGAATACTTGATTCAATTTGTTCCAGGGATTGGTGAATATTTTCTTGCTGAGGTTCTACAGCGGTTTTCCAATCTTCCACGGATTTTCGCATTTCTTCCGTTAGCTCTTTTACTAAAACAGCACCTTCTTTAGAGGTTCGAAGCAATTGTTCTTTAATACGGATACTATCCTCTTTTAAGTTCATCAATAGTTCTTTTAATTCTAAGGATTGACTTTTAACTCTTCCACGAAGATCCTTGCCTGATTCAGGTGTACTTAATAGTGCAATACCAGCACTAACAGATGCTCCTACGATAAATCCCAGGGTTAATGATTTTTTCTTAGACATAATAGGATATGCACTCCTTTCTTCTTTCACATATACCTTTTCCTTTTACCACATATACTTAAACATATTCCTATAAAGTTCAAGGTACATACATATTATAGGAAAAGGAATCATTTTCTGCTAATATGAATATATTTTTATTATCTTTATTCTAACACAAAAAAGATAATGTATGATAAATATACTTTGTTAAACATATTAGAAAATCCCGCATTTGCATGATTGTTACCCGCGCGAGAATGTGCTGGCTTCGATTTTCCTTACATCGATAGTTTTCTTGTGCTTTCTTTATCATGGAACAAAACATTCGCTCCAATTTAAATTGGAGCGAATGTTTGGGAAGACGAAGGGAGAAAAGTATATTTACTTTCCTGGACCTTCACGAAACTTATACCGCAGCTACTTTACTTCGTTTCATAATACCCTCGACAATTGGATAGACAACTAGCATGATGACTGTATTCATTACTGCTGCTGGAAGAACAACAGCTGCGAATAAAGCTAGAAAACCGCCTTCTAAGAATCCAATAAAGAATAGAGCAACAGATAAAAAGATACTGCCACTAATTAGTGTTCCTACAAAGGTTAATATAGATGCTGTTACTTTTGTATTTAGATGTTTTCCTACTAATAAAAATAGTAAAAAGAAAGCAACTGCAGTTAGCGGTTTATCAATCAGATTAGCAATTTGTCCACCCGGAGCAGCAGTGGTCAATGCAGAAATAGCTCCTGTTGCAAATGCAAGCAGAATAACGTAATTCCATTTTGGAAATAAAATAATTCCTAAAAACATCATGGCCAGCATCATATCAGGTTTTACTCCAAACAATAGCGGGGGCATCACAAAATGTAGTACGGTACCGATACTCACCAAAAGGGCAAGTATGGTTAAAATTTTTGTCTTCATCACTTAACTCTCCTCTACTTGTCTATACTCTGCTTTCCGGCTATGCACTCATTGCCAGCCGCGAAAGTATAATCAGTATACCAAATGCTATTAAAAATAAAAAGAACTATTTGGACCGTTTTTAGTGCTCGATCTGTTCGTTAATTGCTTTTGCAACAGCTTGTAAATCATCTGAAGTATAATCTTCTGTATGCGTTATCCAGTTTGGTGTATAACCATCCCCGTCACCGTAACGCGGAATTAAATGGACGTGCAAATGGAACACAGACTGCTCTGCTGCCGGTTCATTATTATTGAGCACGTTAATTCCCAATGGCTGATAGGCATCGCGAATAGCGTTAGCAATAACGGGTACTCTACTAAATAATTCTTTTGCTACTTCCGGTGAAGTTTCGTAAATATTCTTCGTGTGTTCTTTTGGTATAACAAGAGTGTGTCCTTTGGTTACTTGGCTGATGTCAAGAAAAGCATATACCTTTTCGTCTTCGTAAACTTTTGCAGAAGGTATATTCCCATCGATAATTTTGCAAAAAATACAATCTTCATGTGCCATTTTTGTTCCTCCCTAGTAATTAAAAATATATTCTTTTATCTATTGTATAGAGTTAGAAAGGGTAAAGTAAAGGATTCTACATTAAACTTATCAGAAGAACTTCAAAAAACAGCTCATAATTTGTAGAACGGTTCATTTTGGAATCCATTCCGAATAATGATAAAATCATATTAGTTCATGAAAAAGCGGCAAGCCAAGTCTAAAAAAGATTTCATTGGAGCGACGAATGTGCACCCAACGATAGGAACAAGTGCTAACACTTTATACAACCCTATCTTGGAACAAAGGAGGATAACATGGTGAGTTCTTTATTACATATTGAAAATTTATACGGAGGGTATACCCATAAAAATGTATTACATGACATTTCGTTTGATTTAAATAAAGGAGAAATTGTTGGTCTGATCGGCTTAAATGGTGCTGGGAAAAGTACAACCATTAAGCATATCATTGGGTTAATGCACCCGAAAAAAGGGGAGGTGCAAGTCCAAGGGAAGAGTTTTCAGGATGACCCCGAAGCATATCGTAATCAGATGGCATATATTCCAGAGATGCCTATTCTATATGATGAGCTGACCTTATATGAACATCTGAGGCTTACAGCGATGGCCTATGGAATTGAAGAAGAGGTATTTGAGCAGAGACTTCCTAGACTTTTGAAAGAGTTTCGACTTGAAAAGAAGTTGAATTGGTTTCCAGTCCATTTTTCAAAAGGAATGCGGCAGAAGGTAATGATTATGTGTGCTTTTCTTATTGAACCACCGCTTTATATCGTTGATGAACCATTTGTTGGCCTGGACCCATTAGGTATCCAATCTTATCTTCAAATGATGGATTCAATGAAAAAGCAGGGCGCAGGTGTCTTAATGTCCACACATATTCTTGCAACTGCTGAAAGATACTGTGACCGTTTCATAATTTTACATGATGGGGAATTAAGAGCAACAGGTACGCTGGAGGAGCTTCGCAGAGAATTCCAAATGCCTGATGCGACTTTAGATGATTTATATGTTCAATTGACAAAGGAAGATGATCATGTTTGATTCCCATACATTTTATAAAAAACGCTTATCTTCCCATGTGAAGAATTTAAGCAGGTATTTAAAATATATGTTCAATGGACATATTGCGTTTGCTATGCTATTTTTCACTGCTGCAACAGCCTATTATTATCAGCAATGGCTCGAGCAACTGCCAGCGAATTTTCCGACTGGAATTATTATGGGGATCGTTTTAGGCTTACTGATAAGCTACAATCCGATCCGGACATTACTGCAAGAGCCGGACTTGGTATTTCTTATTGCTGCTGAGCAACGAATGGGTCCATATTTTCGTAATAGTATTATGTACAGTTTTGTTATCCAGACGTATCTGATTGTTTTAGCAGCAGCAGCTTTCGGCCCACTATATTTTACAAGTTTCAGTGGAAGGGCAGGGAGTGTATATCTAGTTACGATTCTCTTATTCTTAGTATTAAAAGGAATGAACATGCTGACCAACTGGAATATGTTAAAAGTTCGTGATAAGAGTTTACGAACAATTGATTTAACAGCTAGGACATTACTTAATATAGTAACAGCTTATTTCGTGATTGAAGGACATGCTTTATTTGCTATAGTAACCATTGTACTGTTGCTGTTAGTTATTGTGTATGATTTTATGGTAGCTGCCAAACAACCGGGAATCATTTGGGATTTATTAATTGAGAAGGATCAAAGTCGATTACAATCCTTTTACCGTATTGCCAATTTATTTGCAGATGTCCCGCATTTGAAAAATAAAGTGAAGAAAAGAGAATGGTTGACGAAGCCGTTTATCAGCAGAATTCCATTTGAACGGTCAGCGACCTATGATTATTTATACCAGATCTCCTTTTTGCGCAGCGGCGATTATCTAGGAATGTATATCCGGCTGGTAGTAATCGGTGGTATTTTTATTTGGGTGATTCCTAATGTCTGGATAAAAATGTTATTTGCCATTTTGTTTATTTATTTAAGCTTATTCCAGATGATGGCTCTTTACCAGCATCACCGGACACAAATGTGGCTCGATCTTTATCCGGTAAACCCGAATTTAAAACAAACGGCAGTCATTAAAATTATTCGGAAGCTTGGGTATGTCCAGGCATTTGCTTTTACATTTTTATTTATCTTCCAACTTGAATGGGTGGGAAGTATCATTATATTAGTTGGTGCACTTACTTTTGTCTGGGCATATGTGAGATTCTATGTAATTCCTAAACTGGGTAAAGTATAAAACAAGCTGACGGAGAATTAAATTGTTCTCCGTCAGCTTGTTTGTTTATTCTTGATAAGCTAAATAAATATTGGCAAAAGCTTTTGCAGCAATTAACATAGCTTTTTCATCAATATCAAATTTAGGGTGGTGATGCGGATAATCATTTCCTTCCAAATTAGCCCCTGTTAAGAAGAAAGAACCTGGTTTTTCTAGTAAGTAATACGAAAAATCCTCTCCAACCATGAGTGGTTCTATAATTTCAGCAGTATCTACCCCGTCAATTTCCTTTGTGCTTTGTAACACGAGATCTGTCTGTTCTGGATGATTAACAACAGGAGGATAACCTTTAATATAGTTAAATTCATAGGAAGCACCAAATGAATCACAAATTCCTTTTAAAATTTGCTCCATTTCTTGAATGATTTTTTCTTGAACAGCTAAATCGAAATGTCTGACGGTGCCTACCAATTTAGATTGATCTGCAATAATATTAAAGGCATTTCCTGCTTCAAAGATACCAATAGAGACAACAGCGGAAGTTAATGGACTTAATCGCCTGCTTACAATTTGCTGGAATTGTGATACAACTTCAGCACCGATGACAATGGCATCCTTTGTATCTTGTGGAATCGCGCCATGTCCTCCTTGCCCTTGAATCGTAATCTCAAATCGGTCTGCACCAGCCATAATTGCCTGATGAGAAGAATAGATACTTCCAAGAGGCAAGGTAGCCCATAAGTGTGTACCGAATACGGCATCTACATCTTTTAAAACACCTGTTTCCACAATAGGTTTTGCTCCGCCTGGTGCATATTCCTCTGCATGCTGATGAATAAATACGATTGTTCCTTCCAATTCATTTTGAAACTGTTGCATGACCTTTGCGAATGTTAGCAGGGTAGCCGTATGCCCGTCATGACCACAAGCATGCATTATTCCAGGAACTTGTGATTTATAGGGAACATCTTTCTCATCCTGTATAGGTAAAGCATCAAAATCGGCACGAAAAGCGACTGTTTTTCCTGGTTTAGCCCCTTTAAGTGTGGCAATAACGCCATTTCCACCAACATTCTTTTCATAAGGAATGCCTAATTTTTCATAATAATTTGCAATGTATTTAGCAGTTTCCGTTTCTTGAAATGATAATTCCGGATGTTGATGCAAATATCTGCGGATGCTAACCATTTCTTCATAGGTGTTATCAAGGAGTGAATGAATAGCTGATAACATTTTATCACCTCTTAAGTATTGAAATACATTGAGAATAAAATGGAAATTCATGTTATTATCAATGTACTTCATTATATCATTTATTAAAGATGCTGTAGAATAAAATATTTCAATCATCGAAATATTTTATGGACACGAAAAAATATAAAAATCCATGAGGTGATAAGTGCCTCATGGATAAAAAATAGATCAGTTATTTTTAATTAATACGCGGATCTTCTAATAATCTTTCAATTTCTTCTTTATGATGTGTTTCATCAGAGATTAAGTCTTCTAATTTCACAACGAGTTCTGTTAATCCAAGTTCTTCCGCTTGTGCTTTTCTTTTTTCATAACGTTCAATCGTATCTGTCTCCGATTGAAGAGAAGCTTTTAACAAATCAACTACCTGGGTAGGCTGTGGTACTGAAGCGGCTGTTGTAGTTGGAATACCACCAAGGGATTTAATTTTTTCTGATAAGTAAAGTGCATGGCCTAATTCATCGTTTATTTCTGACTCAAAAAATGGTTTTAAAGCAGACCGGTATAGCCCGGTAACGACAGATGCGCTATACGTATATTGGATAGCAGCAGCGTATTCATTCGCCAGATCTTCATTTAACCCGTCGATAAGTTCTTGTAATTTTTTGTCTCCATTACTTACTTCATGTAATTTAGCGTCCATGTTTTATCACCCTTTTTTATGATTTTTACTTCTTTATATATATTTCCCGTTGTTATTTTTCTCAAACCTGTTTAGCATGAAAAGAGAACAAGAAGGAGAGATCGTATGAAAAATAAATCAGTCATTTTTTTTGGCAGTATATGGACAGTTGCCTTTTTACTGAGTGTGGTTTGGGTAATACAAATAAAACTTGATGTTTTACCGTACATAGATCAATGGACAAGAGAAATTGTTCCGCTTACCCATGGAAGTGCCCTATATGATTTTTTTAGGGTAATTACGGAGTTGGGATCTTCCCATGTACTGATCCCGATCGCTATTGGTGCTGCGATAGGGCTTATGTTTTTATATAGACATTGGTATCCAGGATTGTTGCTTTTAGGAGGATCTTTATTTGCACATTTTTTGAATGTGTTGATAAAGCAGCTTATAGCCAGGGAACGCCCAAGTATTTCTGTTACTTTAAACGCAGAGGGATTTAGCTTTCCATCAGGGCACAGTATGATTTCCATGGTTTGCTACGGGTTGATGGCTTATTTACTGTGTAAAAAAATTCATTCCGAAAAATTAAAAATAACTGTAGAGACTGTATTTGGTTTACTTGTGTGTTTAATAGGAATCAGCCGCTTTTTTATTAATGTCCATTATGTAACAGATGTTATCGCTGGATTTACGGTTGGTTTTGCACTTCTTTATATTTATATACAAATAGATAGAAGTTTCTCAGACTTAAGGAGGAGAAGAAAACCTTCTTAAGCTGGTTCCTTCTAAACCGTTTTCTAATCTAAAATAAAGGCATAGGAAAGGAGCTGATCAAATATATGCGGAGAATTATTTCCTACTTTATAGCGATTTGCTTGATTTGGATTGGAATAATGCTAATCGTAAACAGTTTAAATATAGATGGTTTTGAATTAAATTTTGGCTGGACATATATTTATCCGTTATTTTTTATTGTTACTGGAGTTGTACTGCTGGGAACAGCTATTATCAAAAGGCACGGAAGGTGGATGATAGGAACATTTTTACTCGTTTTTGGAGGCTTTTTGTTAGCAGACCGGTTTGGATTAGTTGATTTTACATTTTGGAATGTGTTTAAGCTCTGGCCGATGATTTTAATTTTTATAGGCATAAGTCTTTTTCGGGGATTCCATATTTATTGGGATGTCAGCAGTGGTTCTAAAAAAAAGAAACATAGAAAGAAGAGTGATCAGAATAAAGAGACTTCATTTACCTTTGGAGATATGGAAAAAAAGGGGAATTGGAACTTGGAACCCATGAATATTAGTACAGTGGCAGGCAGCTTTTATTTGGATTTAACAGATGCATATATCCCTGATGAAGAAACAGAAATAAATATTCGTTCCTTAGCAGGTGATGTCACGATTCTGATTCCGGAAGAAGTAGAGTTTCAAGCTAACGCAGTTGCAAAGGCTGGTGATATAAATATATTAAAAGAAGAATCAACAGGGATTAATGCAGAAATATTTTTTGAAACAATTCAATTTGAAAGTGCTACCAAAAGATTATATATTGATATTCGTTTAAAAGCAGGTTCCATTCGTATTGACAGAGTTTAGAAGGGAGGATAGCTGATGAAACAATGGTGGAAAAGCATCCGGTTTAGTTTTATAAAATCGCATCTTTACGTTTTATTTTTAACAACTTGTATCCTGCTGGCAATTATTCTATCCTTATTTGTCATTTGGGAACCTGATTGGTTAACGGCGCAAAGTATCTTTTTATTTATCGGTTTGTATATAGTTGTTGGTTTTATTTTGTCCTTACAAGCCGGCTTTACCCAAATCGGGAATTTATTGAAAGTTCGTTTGGATGCCATCTCGATTCAAATCAAGCAATTTGCTAATGGGAATTATACTTCTAAAATTTCAACCGTTCATGAGGATGTGGATGAAACAGATCGAATTATTGTTGAACTGAATGACCTGGGAGATAAATTACAACGGCAAGTTGAGTCGTTACAACGAATGGCGGATGAAAAAGCAGATTACGCGAAATCCGCACATAAAGCAGCAGTGATTGAAGAAAGGCAGCGGATTGCCCGTGACTTACATGATGCTGTGAGCCAGGAGCTTTTTGGATTAGCGATGTTATCAGAAGCTGCATTAAAGCTATTTGATAAAAAACCTGCTGTTGCAAAAGAACAGATGCAGGAAGCTGTACAATCTGCGCATCAGGCACAGGCAGAAATGCGTGCATTATTGCTGCATTTGCGTCCGGTGTATCTTACAAGTGGAGAAACGTTGGAAGAAGGCGTGCAGAAGTTAATAGACGCTTTAGAGCAAAAAAGTAACCTGACATTCCAAATCGATATTGATGAGATGCTGGATTTAAAAGAAGTCGTCGAGGAGCATATTTTTCGAATTATTCAGGAATCTTTATCGAATATATTGCGGCATGCGAATGCCGATACGGTAAAAGTAGAAATTAAACGGAAGCAGGAAGAGCTCCATCTCCGTATTGAAGATGATGGTGCAGGGTTTGAATTGGATAATCAGCAGGATAAAAAAACTTCTTATGGATTGAAAACAATGAAAGAACGCAGTGAAGAACTGGGCGGAACATTTACCATTCGTTCAAAAAAGGGCCAAGGTACATACATTTATATTCGAATTCCCAATCAAGGGAGTGAAAAGGGGGAGAATGTGTTATGATTCGTGTTGTAGTTATTGATGATCATGATGTAGTGCGTAAAGGAATTATTTCTTTTTTACAGACAGAGGATGATATAGAAATTGCAGGGCAGGCTGATAGTGGTTTTAAGGGAGCTGAGCTTGTTATACAAGAACGGCCGGAAGTTGTATTGATGGATTTAATTATGGAAAATGGGGATGGAATAGAAGCGACGAAGCAAATCATGTCTTCTTACCCGGAATGCAAAGTCATTATATTGACATCCTATTATGATAATGAGCAGGTAATCCCTGCACTGGAGGCAGGTGCATTCAGCTACTTATTGAAAACTTCAAATGCGCAGGAAATTGCAAACGCTGTACGAAAAGCTGCCAAAGATGAAAACGTGATTGAGCCGAAAGTAGCCAGTAAAATGATGACCAGCTTTCGTTCCCCAGTAAAAAAACTTCATGAAGACCTTACAGAACGGGAGTTAGAAGTGCTGCTATGTATTGGAGACGGGATGACGAACCAAGAAATCAGTGAAAAATTATATATTGGGATTAAAACAGTTAAAACGCATGTAAGCAGTATTCTAAGTAAGTTGGAAGTGAATGATAGAACGCAGGCCGCTGTTTATGTACACCGGAATCAGTTGTTTAAAGCAAGTGGGGATGGTTTCGTATAACGTTATAAAAAATGTTATAAGAAAAACGGATGCATTTGGTAAAAAGATAAGCGGATGCACCCGTTTTCTCGTTTTTATCTGTTAAATGTACTAAATTATATTTTATTCATCTTTTTCATGCATATGCCCCGAAATAACAAACGGACGCTCCATAAAGTAACTCGGCTGTTTTGCTTTTTGCGTATCATGTGCTTTTTTAAATTGGTCCGAGTTTTTCCAGTTCTCGAAGTCAGAGAATGATCTCCACTGTGTTAATACCACATATTTACTTGTTTTTTCTTGACGCAAGAAACGCCATGCCTGAAAACCTTCCATCTCTTCAATACCACTGTCATTGTGCTTCATCCGGTATTCAAAAGTGGAGCTGCTATCCTCGGAGATGGGGAGATGGTTCATGACGACATACCCCTCTTTAGATAATTCACCAACCGACTTTAATACGTCAAAGGATTGTCCACTGGAAAATATATTTTTAGAGCTGTTTTCATAATACGCAATTCCGCCATCATTGCTGGCAATAAAATAAAAATCAATATTTGTATGTTTTTTCTCTAATGATTCCAAAAAATGTATGGTTCCTCTGGACATAAACGCTTTCATAAAAATCCTCCTTTATCAACCTTCTCTATATACGTCATTATAATTAGATTGTACACAAATCCAAAAAATATTGAAAACAATACACCCTTGTCGAATCAGCTCGTAATTTAAGAGTGCCCATTCTTTATCAAAAAGGATGAATGACGTATAATAAAGTCGTATATGCTACATGAGGTGAGCTAATGAAAAATGAACATAGAACCGAAAAAAGAAATGAAAGAAGAAAAAAACAGAAGAATGCATTCTGGCAAAAAATAAAATGGCTGGCGATTGCAATCGCTGCTGTTTTCCTGCTTTTATTAAGCGGCTATGGTCTGCTTATTTTAGGTGGGAAAATGATTGCAAATGAAGATGATTTACAGCTTGATTTGACGACCACCATCCGTACAGAAGATGGAGAAGTTATTCGGACGTTATATAATGAGAACAGGGAGTATGTTTCTTCAGATCATATTCCGGATCATGTTCTGCAAGCATTTGTCGCTGTGGAAGATCGCCGTTTTTTTGAACATCAGGGGATTGATTTACAATCAATCAGCCGTGCGGTTTACCGTGATATTTTAGCAAGAAGTAAAGTAGAGGGCGGCAGTACTATTACACAGCAATTATCTAAAAACCTTTTTCTTTCAAATGACAAATCGTGGACTAGAAAAATAAAAGAAATGATGGCTTCTCTTTATCTGGAACGCAAGCTTAGCAAAGATGAAATATTAGAGCTATATGTGAACCAGGTTTACTTTGGAGAAGGTGTATATGGCGTTCAGAAGGCATCCGAATATTTCTTTTCCAAAGATGTAGATGATTTAACGATTTCTGAGGGAGCGTTGCTTGCCGGTTTAATGAAAGCACCTAATGGATATTCGCCTTTAAATCACCCGGACAAAGCAGCTGAGCGTAGAAATGTTGTTTTGATGACAATGGAATCAGCAGGATTTATAGATGAGGAAACAATGATTGCGGAGCAGGAAAAAGGGTTAGGAATCAATCTGGCAGAAGAAGAGAGAGGAACGAATCCTTGGGTCGACAGCTATGTCGATATTGCTATAAAAGAAGCTGCGGAAGTACATGACTTAAGCTTTGCGGAACTGCAAAGTGGAGGATATGACATCACTGTATATATGAATGATGATTTTCAACAGGTTGCTTATCAGAACTTTCAGGAGGATGCTTTCTTTCCCGGTAATACTGAAGGAACAGAGGGAGCCTTTGTTATGCTTGATAAGAATAATGGGCATATTGTTTCGGCTATCGGTGGACGAGACTACAGCTTTGGCGATTTAAACCGGACAAATGTACAGCGGCAGCCGGGATCAACCTTTAAACCTGTTGCGGTTTACGGCCCTGCCCTTATGCAGGAAGATACGTATAATCCTTATACGATTATCCCTGATCAATATATGGATATAGATGGGTATGAAGCAACCAATGTTAGTGGAGAATATAAGGATAACATAACCATTTATCAAGCTATTGTTGAATCAACAAATACCTCTGCGGTCTGGCTGCTGAATGAAATTGGAATAGACAATTCGAAATCGTATCTGGAGAAAATGGACATGCCAATTGAAGATAATGGATTGTCTATTGCGTTAGGAGGGTTAAATAAGGGAGTTACGCCGCTGCAAATGGCTCAAAGCTTCCAAACCTTTGCGAATAACGGAGAGATGTCGAAAGCAACAGCGATTGCAGAGATAAAAGACCGTCATGGTGAAGTTGTTTATCAGTCTGAATCGAACAAGGAAGAAGTATTTACGCCGCAGGTTGCCTGGGATATGACAGAAATGCTTAAAGAAACGGTCCGGACAGGAACAGCAAGTTCCGGCGATTATGGCAAGGAGCTTGCAGGGAAAACAGGAACAACACAGCATCCGGCAGTTGAAGGAGCATCAAAGGATGCCTGGTTTGTAGGCTATACACCAGATTATGTTACTGCTATGTGGATGGGCTATGACCGGTCTGATGCAGATCATTATTTAACTGGCGGAAGCTCTTACCCGACGTCACTAACCAAAAAAATTCTGACGGATATCGATAATCACACGGGTTCCGGATTAACAGCTTCGTTTGAGATGCCTGAAGGTGTAGAAGCTTTACCGGATCCGATAGATTTACCGGTCATCGAGCATGTCGATGCAAGCTATACTTTTGGCGGTTTTGCCTTATTGAAAGGAAAGCTCAGTTGGGATGGTTCAACAGACGATCGTATAGTCTACCGTGTTTATAAAGAAGAAGAGGGAACAGATGAATTAGTAGGGGAAGTAGAAGGAGAAACAGAATTTATTATTGATGATGTCTGGTTCCGTAATGAAACCTATTATGTTGTTCCCGTTGACCCTATTACCAATATGGAAGGTTCTCAATCCACATCTGTATCGTTTTTTTGATATACTGTAGTAGTATTTCATTATAAAAAATATCTTTTTAGAATGATTATAAAATGAGACAATTTGATGACAAACAATCCATAGCCCTATACAGAAATGTAATAAATAGATATAGTTAGAGATGGAAAAAGAATATAAAGGATGAACGTTGCATGGCAAAAGTAAAAAATACAACCATTTTAGACGCATATCGCGGAAAAAAAACGGACTACACGCCAGCTTGGTTTATGCGCCAGGCTGGAAGGTCCCAACCAGAATACCGGGCATTAAAAGAAAAATATTCCCTATTTGAAATTACACATCAGCCGGAGCTTTGTGCTTACGTTACAAGACTTCCGGTAGAGAACTACGGGGTAGATGCAGCTATTCTTTATAAAGATATAATGACGCCTCTGCCAGCTATCGGAGTGGATGTAGAAATCAAAAGCGGGATTGGGCCAGTGATTGACCAGCCGATCCGGACCTTGCAAGATATAGAAAAGCTTGGTGAGATCGATCCGGAAAGTGATGTTCCATATGTGCTGGATACCATTCGTTTGTTGACAGAGGAACAGCTTGACGTACCATTGATCGGCTTTTCCGGAGCACCATTTACATTAGCGAGTTATATGATTGAAGGCGGCCCTTCAAAAAACTATACGAAAACAAAAGCGTTAATGTATCGTGAGCCAAAGACTTGGTTTGCATTAATGGATAAATTGGCGAAAATGATTATTCGTTATGTAGAAGCGCAAATTAAAGCTGGTGCAAGTGCTATTCAAATCTTTGATTCGTGGGTAGGTGCATTGAATGCGGAAGACTACCGCTATTTTATGAAACCAGTAATGACGGATATTTTTTCAGCATTGAAAAAGCACGATATCCCGCTGATTACCTTTGGTGTAGGTGCAAGACATCTGCTGCTCGAATGGAATGACCTGCCTGTAGATGTTATTGGCCTGGACTGGCGCACTTCTGTGGAAGAAGCGAGAAGTTTAGGTGTAACGAAAGCACTACAAGGAAATCTGGACCCTGCTATTTTACTTAGTGATTGGGAGACAATTGAAAAAAGAACGAAAGCGATTCTTGATCAAGGGATAAACACGGAAGGTTACGTTTTTAATCTTGGTCATGGTGTTACTCCTGATATTAAGCCAGAAACGTTAAAACGGCTAACGGAACTGATTCACAGCTATTCAATGAAACATTAAATTGTCCTCACTAAAATTAAATTTAGGCAGTTATATCTTGCTTTAAAAACAGATTTACTTTTGAACAACAAAACGTAACGAGGTGTATTGGAAATGGAAAAAAAGAAATTAGGATTACTAGTAATGGCATACGGTACGCCATATAAAGAAGAAGATATTGAACCATATTACACGCATATACGTCATGGCAGAAAGCCTGAACCAGATGCATTACAGGATTTAAAAGATCGTTATGAAGCAATTGGCGGTATCTCCCCTTTGGCGAAAATAACCAAAGAACAAACTTTTGCATTAGAAAGCAAACTGAATGAAGTACAGGATGAATATGAATTTAAAGCATATATCGGTTTAAAACATATCGAACCGTTTATTGAGGATGCTGTAGAAGAAATGGCAAAAGATGGCATAGAAGAAGCAGTTTCCATTGTTTTAGCGCCACATTATTCTACGTTCAGCGTGAAATCATATAACGAACGTGCAAATAGTACCGCTGAAAAACACGGTATAAAAATTGAATCCGTCCAAGATTGGTATACTGAACCAGGATTTATTAACTTCTGGGCAAAAGGTGTGCAAGATACGTTTGCAAAAATGCCTGCAGAAGAAAAAGAAAATGCAGTATTAATCGTATCTGCGCACAGCTTGCCGGAGAAAATTCTTCAAAACGGCGACCCATATAAGCAGCAATTAGAGGAAACAGCGCAATTAATTGTAGAAGCTGCAGATGTGAAAAATTATGCAGTAGGCTGGCAGAGTGAAGGTAACACACCAGACCCTTGGCTTGGACCGGATGTTCAGGACCTAACTCGTGAATTATATAACAAAGAAGGGTACAAAGCATTTATTTATACACCAGTAGGCTTTGTGGCAGATCACCTTGAAGTTTTATATGATAATGATTATGAATGTAAAGTCGTTTGTGATGAGATTGGAGCAAGCTATTACCGCCCGGAAATGCCAAATGCGAAACCGGAATTTATTGAAACGTTGGCTAATGTGGTATTAAAAAAAGTAAAGCGTGATTCCTGATGGACAGCAAAAAGGTAGTTATTATAGGCGGCGGCATAACAGGGTTATCTGCCGCCTATCATCTTCAAAAAAAAGTGAAAGCAGCAAAACTCCCAATCGATATTACATTGGTAGAAGGTTCGGACCGATTAGGCGGACGTATTCATACAATTAAAAAAGATGGCTTTACGATTGAGAAAGGGCCGGACTCGCTTTTAGCACGTAAACCGGCAGCAATGGCATTGGCGGAAGAATTAGGTATTTCCGATCAAGTAAAACGTAATTCGACCGGCCAATCCTTTATGCTGATAAAAGATCGTCTGCATAAAATGCCAAAGGGTGCTTATATGGGTGTTCCAAAAGAAGTAGGGCCGCTTTTGCGTTCCAATTCCTTTACATTAGACGGAAAACTCCGTGGTTTAATGGATTTGGTGAAACCGAAAAAGAAAAGTACGGAAGATGAATCCTTAGGGCATTTTATGCGCCGCCGCTTCGGAGATCAAATCGTCGATAATCAGATTGATCCGCTATTGTCTGGTATTCACTCCGGCGACCTTGATCAGATGAGTCTCCAGGCTATTTATCCAGTGTTCGGAAAAATGGAGCAGGAATATGGCAGTGTCATGAAAGGCCTCAGTAAAACAATGCCGAAGCCGGCTAAAAACAAAAAGGCGAAACCTGCCCAGGGTCAATTTTTCTCTTTTACAAATGGATTGCAGACGCTTGTAAATACGTTAGAAGCAAATCTGGACACTGTGGAAATTATCCGCGGGAATAAAGTAAATCATATAGAGAAAAAAGAAGCGGGTTATCATCTTCTGCTGGATTCCGGTGAGGTTTTAACGGCTGATTTTGTTTTATCCGCCGTTCCGCATACGCAGGTTCCGGGAATGTTAAGCAAGCATGAGCCGCTGCAGGAATTATATGATATCCCGGCAACATCAACTGCCAATGTCGTTCTTGCTTTTGATGAAAAGCAAATTAAACGTGACCTGGACGGAACCGGCTTTTTAGTGACGAGAAACAGTAATTACCGGATTACTGCCTGCACATGGGCCCATCGTAAATGGGAAGGCACTGCACCTGAAGGGAAAGCTCTATTACGTTGCTATGTTGGTAAACCGGGTGATCAGGATATTGTAAAGGCATCCGACGAAACGCTCGTGGATATTGTATTAAAAGACTTAAATAAAGTAATGAAAGTGAAGGGGCAGCCTTTGTTTTATGAGGTTACCCGATTTATAAATGCCAGACCGCAATACCATACAGGGCATTTGGAACTTGTCAGCCGCGTACGGACCTATGTAGCTGATAATCTTCCGAACCTGAAGTTAATAGGAAGCTCCTATGATGGAACAGGACTACCGGATTGCATTGAGCATGGTCAAAAAGGCGCTGAGCTGGCATTGGAAGCATTGGTATAAGTAAAACTCCCGATTCGCTTATTTTGCGAACCGGGAGTTTTACTTATATCTTATTTTCTTTCTTTTTTATAGACCTGATCATTATTATATAACAAAAAAAATTGACAATCACGCTAAACCCCAAAAAAGAAACATCTGCTAAGGCAATTGGGAAAAATAGACTCAAAGCAAATACAATTAATAATCCGATCCCGGCATTTTTGGAATAAAAATATCCTAAATATCCTAATATCAAAGTAAAAACAATAGTTAAAAGTCGAAATAATACCATAATATGCCGCTCTCCTTTTTTAATTAACTCAATTTTAGCACTTAATAATAAGCATATATATCTTGCTATATCAAGGATTATCGTGTTCTTCATTATTGTGGTTACTTTTGGCTAAATCAGCTTTTTTTGAACTAATGATAGTATATAGCTCCCGCTCCGGCCAACCACTCCGCTTTCCATGGGGACGGCTTCAGCTAACTTGAAAAGAAAACCGCTTTTCAAGTGGATCTTCAGCTCGCCTTGTTCCCATAGGAGTCTACGTGGTTGGCTTCCGCTGAATTTGGATTCTACAGCGAATGAAAGAAATAACATTTTGATGAGTTTGACGAAATAACAGCTTTCACGAAATAGATCACATCACAAATTCCTCATATCCAGATTCTTTCTATTTTTATCACGGAGAACCGTCTGTAAAACTTCCGCCTTCAAATAAAGTGTGAAAATAAGGAAGCTGAGATTGAAGGTTCAATTTCATTATTTTTGCGTGTAAGCCGGGGAGCACGAATACTTTTTTTCATGTATTCTTGTCCATAAGCTCTTTCCTTTATATTGGATTTGGATGGAAATTCACTTGACCTATTTATTATAAAGGATTTTTTCATGGCTTCAAACAGAAAAAATAGAAATTGCAATTATTTCGTATTAGTGGACATAATGAATGCAACGCTGATGTAAGCATACATTAAAAAGACGATAGTAAAATTCAAAATCGGAATTAGAATCTACTGTTTTCAATATAAATCTTTTTATCGCTAAAAATCATAAGTTTTTTTGGGAATCGAACAATGAATGATAGAATAAAGAAAATACAAGCATTCTCTATCAAGAAGTATTCGGGATTGCCCGGTAATATTACTCCTGGTACAGATAAAAGAGAGGGGAGAAATAATGCTATACAATCAGGTGAATCCAAACATCATGCTTTCCTTGCTGGAAGAAAATGATGCTGAAATCTTATTTGACTTAGTAACCGCTAACAAAGCATTTTTAAGTAACTGGTTAAGGTTTCCGTCAGTAACCAATCACGTAGAAGATTCTAAATCATTTATTAAAAAGTCTTTATTTCGTTTTGTGAACAAAGAAGGTTTTTGGGTAGGAATCTGGTATAAGGAAAAATTAGCAGGATGCATCGGTTTTTTGTATTTTGACTGGAATGTAAAGAAAACAGAAATTGGATACTGGTTAGGCGAGGCGTATACAAATAAAGGGATTATGACAGATACTTGTGCTGCAATGGTGGATTATGCTTTTCATGAACTGGAAATAAATAAAGTGGAGATTAAAACAGCTGTAAAAAATATAAAAAGTGCAGCTGTTCCCAAAAAGCTGGGATTTAAACATGAAGGGACAATAAGGGCGGATGAACGGATAAGAGATACCTTCCATGATCGGGAAGTGTATGGAATGTTAAGAGAAGAGTGGGGGAATGGAAGCCGGCACAATTAACGGCTTTAGTTTCAGAGATAGTGTATGTAGTATTTTCATATTTTCAAAAAGCCAGACCGGCAAATCAACCGGCTGGCTTTTACTTTTTATTATTCCGAATAACTCTCTGCTAATTCGTCGATTAAAGAGCCGACATAATCAACAGCTGTCTCGATATTTTTTGGATTGGACATATCAATGCCCGCGTCTTTAATTAAATCAAGCGGCTGCTTGGTACCGCCGGATTTTAGTACGTTTAACCAGTCTTGAACAGCCGGCTGTCCTTCTTCCC
Source organism: Oceanobacillus jeddahensis (assembly GCF_000750635.1). Classification (GTDB taxonomy): domain Bacteria; phylum Bacillota; class Bacilli; order Bacillales; family Amphibacillaceae; genus Oceanobacillus; species Oceanobacillus jeddahense. The sequence goes on along the minus strand of NZ_CCDM010000003.1, from coordinate 584,545 downwards.
GAATTCGTTTAGCCATCGTGGTAGAAACTGTTAAACCGGCAGAGTACGTATACGGATATAGGCCCATATAGTAATGTGGCTGCCGCATCCATGTTAATCCAGCTCCATCATCAAATGTAACGGTATCTCCCCAGAAAGATTCTAATACATTGCGTTTTTCTTTACATAAAACATCCGCAGTTAAAGGGATACCTTCTTCAGCTAGATCATAAACTTTACGTTGGAAGGCGCCTTCTAACAGGTGGGTAACAAAATTATGATAATATGTTCCTAATAACTGGGTGATAATCCATCGTTTCATCCGTGGGTTATCTTTATTTTTCTCCATTAAATGATCAGCGAGCAATAATTCATTTAAAGTGGAAGGTGCTTCAATAAAATAAGTTGACGGACGGGTATTAAATAATGTTTGATTCTTACCGGCTAAATAGAAATGACCGGCATGTCCTAATTCATGTGCTAAAATAAAAGCGTTACGCATTTTATCAGCCCAGGTGACAAGAATATACGGATGCGCTCCATAAGGGCTGGAACAGAATGCACCGCTTGCTTTTCCAACATTTTCAGCACGGTCCACCCACCGGTTTGATAATGCTTTTTTCATTCCTTCTACATACTCCGGCCCCATAATATCGAGAGCATTTAAAATGGTTCCGGAAGATTCTTCATAGGATGTACTTGGATTAAACGACGGATCCAAAGGAGCTTTTAAATCACAAAAACGTAATTCGTCTAAACCAAGTTTTTCTTTTAGTAATTTCGCATATTTCTGCATATGCGGTGCTAATTTTTCTTGGATAACATCTAATTGATTATGATACATTTCTGTTGTTACTTGCTGTGGTGCTAAAAGCATGTCTGTAACAGAATCATATTTTCTTAATTTTGAAAGCTGTACTTGTTTGGTAATCTCCGTAGCATAGGTTGCTGCATACGTATTTTTATATTGCTCCAATGTATTTACAAAAGCGTCATATGCATTTCTTCTCAACGCAGTATCCTCAGAATATTCATAGCTTTCTTCGTATAATGGTTCACTCATCGGCTTGGTATTTCCTTGGCCGTCTACAACCGATTCGAATTGCATATCGGACTGCTTGCTGCGAGAAAAAATACTATACGGAGCGTCTAAAACCTCACCTAATGCAGATAAAGCTTCTTCCAGCTCAGGGGAAAGGATATGATCTTTTTTCTCAAGAATATCCAATAAATACTTACGATATGTTTCAAGCTTAGGTTCATCTTTGATAAATTGTTCTATATCAGATGAGGTAAGCTCGAGAAGCTCTGTTTCAAAAAAGGAAAGCTTCGAACTGATGGTTGCAAGCGCAGAACTGCTTTTTGCTGCCGCACCCTGGTTAGCCGGATCGCTTCCATCTGCACTAACTAATAAATTTGCGTAAACAGCGACATGGATAACCTTCTGCTGATAAGCCTCTGCAGTTTGTATAGCCTCCAATAAAGTGTTTGCATTTTCAGAAATTTTTCCTTTAAAAGCTGTGATTTGATCCACTTCCTCAACAATTTCCTTCAATGCTTTTTCCCAGCTTTCTTTGTCTGGAAAAAGATCTGTTAAATCCCATGTCTGTTCAATTGGAACGTCTTTTCGATATTGCCTGTTTGTCTCTGACACACTCATTCCTCCTTTAAATACTTGAAATATTACTATCGATAAAAGAAAATAATGGTATAGTAATACTTCATCAATTAATTCGACTACCTAATTAATTATAGTACAGCAGAGGAAAAAATTATAGGATTTTTGTTTGTTCAGCGAGCAGAAAATATTTTTAAAGCAGTATTTTAATTGGGAAACAATGAATGGACTAATTGTTGGCATCCTGTAAGTGATGAAGCATCGTGTTTTTAAAAATTAGAAGGGATCTATTCAATGAAGGTCTGCTGTGTTAATTAAATCAAATCTGTATGGTATAGACTTTGGACAAGCGTCTACATACGTTTCAATTGTTCGGACACAAAAAAAGGAATAGCCATATTACTGGCTATTCAGGAGAAGGATTATAACTTATGGGAACTCATATTTATTAAACAGAGCGATAATTACAGCCATTCAAATTATTTGATTTGCGGGTAATATTAACGCCCTGGATAATCACAATCATCACAAATGTTACCATAACAGTCAGCTTTTTCGTGTACCATTGCATTTCCACATTTTGCACATTTCTTCTTTGGCAGATTTTTAAAAAATTCGATAATTCCAGTCATTTCGATTCCTCCTAATGATTTAATTGATTTAAAAGTATTGTACTATAACAGGGTGTTAATGTCAATACTGTATTGATACAATTTTTTGAAAAATGAAGGAGATGTTTATTATGAAATTAACTGTAATTGGGTTCTGGGGTGGATATCCTAATAGAGATGGCGCCACTTCCAGTTATTTATTAGAAAAAGACAATTATAAATTGGTGCTGGATATGGGGAGCGGAGCATTATCCAAGCTGCAAAATTTCATTTCTGTACCAGAAATAGATGCAGTGATTTTATCACATTATCACCATGATCATGTCGCTGATATTGGTGTATTACAATATGCCAAACTAATTGATTATTATGTTCATAACAATGAAAAAAAGTTGAAAATATACGGTCATACAGAAGATGAGGAAGGCTATGCATCCTTGTCACATCAATATACAGAAGGTGTAGCCTATAATCCGGATGAAAGATTAAAAGCAGGCCCCTTTGAAATCACTTTTTTAAGAACAGAGCATCCGGTTCCTTGTTTTGGAATGCGTATTACAGATGGTGATAAAACAATTGTATATACAGCTGACAGCAGTTATACAGAGGCTTGGATCCCATTTGCTGAGGACGCGGATGTCATGATAACAGACTGTAATTATTTTAAAGGACAGGACGGAACAGCTGCCGGGCATATGAATAGCGAAGAAGTTGGCAGCATTGCAAAAGCTGCTAATGTAAGACAGTTGATACTTAGTCATTTACCACAATTCGGTGTACTAGAACAGTTGAGAGAGGAAGCAAAACAAATTTATACAGGTCCTATTGTACTAGCAGAAGAGGGTTACGTATGGAAATAAGTTGCGGGTAGATATTTTGATTTGCGATTATTTATGCGTTAGAATAAAACTAGTGAAAATAAGGGAGGAATTAAGTTGAAATTTATCGATAACAAGGGGATTACAGACCCTCAAATTAATCTGGCTATTGAAGAGTATATTCTAGAAAATTTTGGTGAGAAAGATACATATTTATTGTTTTATGTGAACAGTCCTTCCATTATTATTGGGCGAAACCAAAATACGATTGAAGAAATTAATACGGATTATGTAGATGAACAAGGAATTAAAGTTGTTCGTCGCCTTTCAGGTGGAGGGGCAGTTTACCATGATGAACAGAATTTGAATTTCAGTTTTATCACCAAGGATGATGGTAACAGTTTTCAAAACTTTGCTAAGTTTACACAGCCGGTGGTTGATGCGTTAAATAATATAGGTGTACCCGTTGAATTACAAGGAAGAAATGATTTAGCTGTTGAAGGAAGAAAAATCTCTGGTAACGCGATGTTCTCTACCCGTGGACGTATGTTTAGTCATGGGACTTTAATGCTGGATTCCCAATTAGAAGAATTAACAAAAGCATTAAAGGTGAAACAAATTAAAATTGAATCCAAAGGGATTAAATCCATCCGCAGTCGTGTAGCAAATATCGCTGAGTATTTAGACAAACCATTGTCTATGGATGAATTTAAGGAATTAATATTACGTTATATTTTTGATGTAGAAGATGTTAAAGATGTACCGCAATATGTGTTGACGGATGAAGATTGGGAAAAAATCCATGAGATTTCTAAAAATCGTTACCAGCAATGGGAATGGAACTATGGAAAATCTCCTTCATTTAACTATCAGGAATCTAAGAAGTTTCCGGGCGGACTTGTAGATGTACGTTTAGATGTGAAAAAAGGAATTATCGAGAACTGCATCATCTATGGTGATTTCTTTGGATTAGGTAATGTAAAAGAGTTAGAAGATGCACTAACAGGTATTCGTCATCATCGCGATGCTATTAAAGAAGCTGTTGGCCAAGTAGATGTTTCACATTACTTAGGAAGAATTTCTAAAGAAGAATTTTTAGAGCTGCTTTACTAATTTTTTATAAACCTCCTATATAACGAAACTTCATTCAGCGGGAGTTTTCGACGCACAGCTCTTTACGATGGGGCGGGTGTAATCTCATTCCCAGTCCCAGGATGTCGCGAATTTAGTTTGCTGCTTTTCTCCGTGATAAATAATGAAGCTATATCATCAACCTTCATTCTGCGTAGTGTTAACATGCTACACAGAATGAAGGTTTTTTACATATGAGGATCCGGCATAGTTTTTCCAGGCACCACAAACCATTACCTATGAAACTTTTTTAGTAACATCAAAGTTGGCGTATCCTTATGTTATTAAAGATCGAACGAATATTAATTTTCGTTAGTAGGTATTAATGCTTGCATTTTATAAAGTGGATTTCTTTGATTTTTAAAATAATACAAAATTTTTAAAATTAATATATCTTTTTTCTTATTTAGATGGTATAATAATTCTAAACTCACACATATCACTAGGGATTAAGGAGGTATTATGTAATGAAAATCCGGGAAATAACGCCTTATACAATGGCAATATTATCTGAATTAGATGAAAATGAACAACTTGTTACTCGCGTTTTAGAAGATGATGCAGAATATCTATTAGAAGAAAAACCGACAAAAATTATTGAATATGCATGTACCTATTTTGGTTCTGATTTGAAAGGCAGACAAAATGGAATTAAAAGTGTTTCGGGTATTACCCATAAGGTTCCCATACCAGTTGATCCAAGAAATAGAATGTATTTCTTTCCAACTAAGTCCCCAACTCTCGAGAGCTGTTCTTGGATATCACACGCCCATATTGATAATTCAAGAAAAATAGATAATACATCCACAGAGATTTTATTTAAAAATGGGCGAACGATCAGTTTAGATGTTTCTCACGGTATTATTGTTAATCAAATACAGCGGACAGCTCAAATCCGTTATCTTATGGATGAACGAGGAAAGCCATTTTAAGAGAAATAAACGTTGAGTTGTAAGGGTATTCAAAGGAAACAAAAAGACCCTAAAACAAATTGATTAAATTTGAACCTTACCTTCTTTCTTCTCATTTCCTTCCAAAAATACCGCAAACAAAAATTCATACTACTACCTAGATTAAAATCGGTTTATAAATTAGCTGCTGTATAAAATCATCATATTATCTAAGAATATGATGGAGAAAACTTCTCTATTTATTTCAAATATAAAAGATGCCCTAGTGATAGTTTGAGTTTTATTTACTGGAGAAGTTTATACTTTTCAAAAAATCTGCAGTAGCATATAATCATCATAAGATTGTTGGAATTTTGAGGGAGACTGACCACATGTACGTAATGAATATTACATTTTCAAATTGGCAAGCATTTTTAAGAGAAGAGGGCTGGGAGGAATTTATCCGCCAGCTGTTAGAACAATATGAGGGACTTGGGCCATTGCCTGGTATTGCTCTGCCTTTTTTTGAAGCATTCTTACCATTTTTGCCGCTCATCGTATTTGTACTGGGAAACGCGGCTGCTTATGGATTATTTGAAGGTTTTTTATACTCGTGGCTCGGTGCCTGTTTAGGTGCTGTTCTTGTATTTCTTTTTATACGTCGTTTAAGTAATACAAGGTTAGTAAAACGGATTAGACATAACAAACAAGTGTCAAAGATCACGAATTGGGTAGAAAAACATGGGTTTGGACCTTTATTTTTGTTATTATGTTTTCCATTTTCTCCATCTTCTGTTATTAATGTAGTAGCAGGTCTGTCAAAAATCAGTATCTATCCATTTATATTAGCAGTGTTGTTAGGGAAAACCGTAATGATTTTCTCTATTTCTTATATCGGTTCTAGTATCATGGAATTTGCCCAAAAACCAGTGCGGACAATTTTAGTTGGTATAGGTATTATCATCTTTTGGGTGTTCGGCAAATACTTAGAGAAAAGACTGCATAAAAAAGTAGATAAGCATCCTACAGCATAGGAGAAAAAGTAAAATATTCTTCTGTTAATAGCAGTTAACCATTTAAGAAGTACACATATATTTATGATTAAAAGATGCACAAATCCTGTCATTACACGGATGAAAGATTAAAACCCTTTGCTTTGGGGTATGATATTAATAATAAACTAAAGCGAAGGAAGAATAACAGTGAAAAAATATAACTATGTAAGAGTATCAGTTGTAGCTGTTCTGTTAATCGCTGTGTTTTTTATTGTTCGTACATCTTTATTTGAAAACTATGTTGTTAATGGAAAATCTATGGAACCAACACTTTATGATGGTAATTTAATGATGGTTAATACATTTACGAGTGATATTTCAAATATTCACCGCTTCGATGTAATTGTATTCCATGCATCAGAAGAAAATGATTATGTGAAACGTGTTGTCGGGCTTCCGGGAGAAACCATCGAGTACAAAGATGATCAATTATATGTGAATGGGGAATACATTTCTGAAGATTTCCTGCAGGAAGAAAAAGAAAACGTGGAAGCAAATCCCTTTACAGAAGACTTTACGCTTCTTCAAGTAACTGACGAAAAAACAGTGCCTGAAGGTGAGCTGTTTGTATTAGGAGATAATCGTGTAGACAGTTTGGACAGCAGATCTATTGGCTTCATTCCAGTTGAGGAAGTGGTTGGCAAGGTTGACATTACGTATTGGCCAATAAAACAATTATTTAAGCAGCCACGTTAATATCAGTGAAAAGTCTTGGTAATCATAGTTAAACCATTTTGAAACGGATGGAGACACAGAATGAAACTTCATTTCATCTTAGCTTTTTCTGCCTCTTCAACTAAAATTTAGTGGAATTAATCGGGTTTACACTGACAGTAGAACAGAGATAAATTACTATTATTAGGAACAAGCTTCTATCTTTGATAAAATAAAGGTAGGAGTTTTTTTTGGACGGACCATTCCAGGTCAAACGTATTAGCGCCTCTCATTACGCTTTTAGGGAGGCTTCATGCATTTTTTCAATCGGCATAGAATATAAACTTAAGGAAATTCATGAAATCACTACAATCCAGATCGTTAGTTTAATAACGTTTTACGGAGAACCGCCCGTAAAACTCCCGTCTCCAAATAAAGAGGGCGAATACATTTATTTAGGCGGGCGCTGGCCCTGAATCACTCAGGCTAATTCAGTGGAAAAAAGCAGCAAACTAAGTTCGCGACATCCTGGGACTGGGGGTGAGATTACTCGCCCCATCGTAAAGAGCTGTGCGTCGAAAACTTCCACTGAATGAAGTTTCGTTTTAATAGAATACATATATCAATAAAAAGGAGCGTGCATCAGATTGACAGTGCGATTTATTCTCGGCAGAGCCGGTACAAATAAAAGTGAATGGATGATGAATGACATAGAGAATCGTTTACAAAAGAAACCAATAGGTCCAGCTATTTTTTATATTGTTCCGGATCAAATGACCTTTCAACTGGAAACATCTTTATTTAGCCGGGAGCATTTAAGTGGAAGCATTAGAGCACAAGTGACTAGTTTTTCACGGCTTGCATGGCGTATTTTACAAGAAACTGGAGGAGGGTTAAAGCCTTTTATCAGTTCGATTGGAACACAAATGATGCTTCGGAAAATTATTGCTGAAAAAAATGGCGATTGGATGGCATTTCAAAAAGCAATTAAAAAGCAAGGATTCTTGTCTCAGTTAGAATCTGTTATTCAGGAATTTAAGAGATATGAGATTACGCCTGAGGCTCTTCGTATGCAGCAAGATCAATTTAATAAGTTTGTCCATCAATCTCCATCGGAAATCGGCCTGGTCCGGAAATTAGATGACTTTACTTATATTTATGAGCAGCTTCTGAAACAACTGCAGCATACTTATATGGATAATGAGGACAGATTACAAATTTTAAAAGAAAAAATTCCCCATGCTCAGATGCTGGAGGGAGCTCATATTTATATCGATGGTTTCCACCGTTTTACACCGCAGGAAATATCGGTAATTGTGGAATTAATGAAAAAATGTGCCAACGTTTATATTGGCTTGACCTTAGATCCTGCTAATACGGAGAATTTAGAAGAGCTGGATATTTTTTATCAGACGAATCAGACATATCATCAATTAGTGGCTGTTGCAGAAGATAGTGGTATTTCTTTAGACCAGCCAGTTTATTTAAATCTGGCAAATGATCAGTTTAAAGATCGTGCTTATTTTGCCCATTTAGAACAAAATTTTGATGTTCGTCCTTCACCGGAATACAAAGAGGATGCTCCTATTCAAATAGCTGAAGCAGTACATCCTCGTGCAGAAGTAGACGGTGTAGCTGGAGAAATCCTTTCGCTTGTTAGAGATGAGGGGTACCGCTACCGAGATATTTCCATTCTAGTAAGACAATCGGATGTATATGACGATTTAATCCAAACAATTTTTGGCGATTATGGTATTCCTGTTTTTATTGATCAGAAGCGTTCGATGCTGCATCACCCATTAATTGAACTGATTCGCTCCATGCTGGAAGCAATTGAGAATGGCTGGAGATCGGATGCGATTTTCCGTGTTTTAAAAACAGGGTTTATACCTGCCCGTGATGAGGAATTTCCATTGACCAGTGATGCGATTGATCAATTAGAGAACTATACGATAGAATACGGTATTCGTTATCGGAAGCAATGGTTAACGGATAAACCATGGAAATATCAACGTTTTCGCGGCTTTGATCAGGCTGCACAGACAAACTTTGAAAGGAAGATGCAAGAAAAAATTAATCGTTATCGTGATCAAATAACGAGTGCGCTTCGTTCTTTTGATGAAAGCTTTCGAAATGCCACCAGTGTAAAAGATCGCTGTGAAGCCATCTTTATTTGGCTTGAATCCCTTGGCGTGCCTGAAAGACTAGAGGAAATGCGAGTATCCTTTGATGAGCAAGGTCTTCCTGAAAGAGGAAGAGAGCAACAGCAAGTTTGGGATGCAGTGATTCAATTAATCGATGAAATGGTGGAGGTGGCTGGTGACGAAGAACTAGATATGGCAACCTTTAACGCGTCAATAAATGCTGGTGTTGAAGCGCTTGAATTCTCACATGTTCCACCGACTATGGATCATGTATTAGTGGGAACGATTGATAGGTCCCGGATGTCAGATGTCCGCTGTGCCTTTTTACTCGGCGTAAATGAAGGGGTATGGCCAATGAAACCACAAGTTGACGGGATGATTGATGATGAAGAAAGAGATTTGCTAGAGCAAAATGGCTTGAAGCTAGCTGATAATGGAAAACGACAGCTACTTGATGATTGGTTTTATATTTATTTATCCTTAACAGTAGCTAAAGACAAATTAATGATTAGTTATCCAATTAGTGATGAGGAAGGGAAAGCAAAGGTTCCTTCTCAGGTTGTTCATAGAATAGAGGATTTATTCCCCGTTTGTCAGGAACATTTATTATTCCAAGATGTAGAAGATACTGCTGATACAACGAGGTTTATTACGACAAAAACGAAAACAAGAGCTGCTCTAACGACACAATTTGCTAGGTTGCAACGAGGCTATGAAATTGATAATGCCTGGTTTGCTGTTTATAACTGGTATGTGAAAAATCAACCAAAGCATCATATGACTTATCGTATATTACAAGGTCTATTTTATAAAAATCAGCCAGAACAATTAAACAAAGAAACAGCCGAAGAACTTTACCCAAAACAGATTAAAGCAAGTGTAAGCCGCCTAGAATCTTATTATAGATGTTCGTATCAACATTTTGCCCGCTACAGCTTGAATCTGAAAGAGAGAGAGACTTATAAATTAGATGCACCAGATATCGGGCAGCTATTTCATGAGGCATTACGTTTAATTACAGAGTGGGTTCAGGATGAAAAAACAGATTTTAAACAGCTTACCAAAGAAACATCAGCTAATTATGCGCATCGGGCCATCCAGAAATTATCTCCCGTCCTGCAGCATCAAATCTTGCACAGTTCGAATCGCTATACCTTTATTCAGCAAAAATTGGAAGAGATCATTGCCAGAGCGGCATTTATATTAAGTGAACAAGCGAGACAGACAGATTTTAGTCCAGTTGGTTTAGAACTCAGTTTTGGAGAGAAAGATAGTCCATTGCCTCCGCTTATTTTGCCGCTTGAAAATGGTTATGAATTACTGCTGCGCGGAAGAATTGACCGTGTTGATAAAGCGCAGCTTCACCAAGATTTATATTTACGAATTATTGACTATAAATCAAGCTCCCGTGCTTTAGATCTGTTAGAGGTTTATTATGGTTTGGCCCTGCAGATGCTGACGTATTTAGATGTTGTATTGACCCATTCGGAAAAATGGCTAGGTCAGCAGGCAAACCCGGCAGGTGTCCTTTATTTTCATGTGCATAATCCAATGATTAATTTGGATAAAGAGAAAATAGACAGTGACATTGAGGAGCAAATCTTTAAATCTTATAAAATGAGAGGACTGCTCTTATCCGATGAAGAAATTGCCAGAATGATGGATGATTCTTTAGAAATGGGAACTAGTAATATTATTCCTGCCGGACTGAAAAAAGATGGTACATTCAATAGCAATTCGAAAATTGCAGATAAAGATACATTCGAACAATTAAAAAATCATATTCATGGATTATTGAAGCAAGCAGGTTTGGATATGACATCAGGGGGTGTGGAAATCAATCCGTTTCTGAAAAAAGATACTGAAGCATGTACGTATTGTCCTTTCCACGCAGTTTGCCAGTTTGATCCTGCTTTACAAGGAAATAATTATAGAAAAATAACGAATATGAAAGAAAAAGAAGTGATTGATCGGCTAAAAGGAGGGGAATTCCGTGGTTAAATGGACAAAAGAGCAGGAACAGGCAATTTATCAAAGTGGTACGGATATCCTTGTAGCTGCAGCAGCTGGATCCGGGAAAACAGCCGTCCTTGTAGAGCGCATTATTCAGAAGCTTTTAAAGGAAGAAGACGCGATTAATATAGATGAATTACTCGTCGTTACCTTTACGAATGCTGCAGCACAGGAAATGCGAGCAAGAGTTGGAGCTGCATTGGAGAAGGCCCTGGTTGATAAACCTGACTCACTTCATTTAAAAAAACAGCTCTCCTTATTGCAAAAAGCATCTATTTCAACACTGCATTCCTTTTGTTTAGATATTGTCCGGAAAAATGCTTATATGATTGATTTAGACCCATCTTTTCGAATTGCGGATGATATAGAGATGGATATGATAAAGCGGGAGGTTCTGGATGAACTGCTGGAAGGTTGGTATGATGATGCAAATACAGAGCAGGAAACATTTTTTGAAGTAGTAAATCGCTTTTCTAATGATAGAAGTGATAGAGATGTAGAAGAATTAATCTTAAGGACTGCAAATTTTGCAGTTCAACATCCATCTCCAAAAGAGTGGCTGCGCCAGCTGACTGCGAATTATGATATTGACCAATCCTGGACAGAAGAGACCATCCCTTGGCTACAGGAAGTCAAAAAAGAGATTGCCAATCAATTAAAAGCAATGAAGCAAGAGAATGCTTTGGCAATTGCGGTTGCAAGAGAGCCGGACGGACCATATCATTATCTGGATGCTTTGGAAAAGGACACAGCGATGCTGGAAGCAGCAACGGAAAAGTTATCACAATGGGATGAGCTGCACCAATTTGTTCAAGATAGCAAGTTTGCGGCGTTATCCAGAAAAAAAGCAGACGATAATCCAGAGAAACGGGAGCAGGTAAAAGATTTCCGTAAAAAAGTCAAAGACAGATGGGACAAGATGAAGGAAAAGTGGTTCGTACGCAGCCTGGATGCTCATATTCAAGATATGCAAGAAATGGCTCCTGTTTTGAAACAAATGACTTTGATGGTAGAAGACTATATGGACAAGTTTCAAAATCGAAAAAAAGAGCAGGCTATTGTTGATTTTAATGATTTGGAGCATTACTGTCTGGACATTTTAACAGAAACAAATCAAGCGGCTAACAAAATGCAGGCTTCGTCAATTGCTTTACAGCTGCAGAAGCAGTTTAAGGAAGTACTGGTAGATGAATATCAGGATACCAACCTGGTTCAGGAGAGTATTTTACAATTAGTCCGTAACCCTGAAGATGACGGAAATATGTTTATGGTAGGGGACGTGAAGCAAAGTATTTATGGATTCCGTCATGCCGAGCCTTCCTTATTTATCGAAAAGTATAAACAATTTGCAGCAAACGATGATCCAGCAGAACGAATTGACCTGAATCGGAATTTCCGAAGCAGGGAGGAAGTATTGATTGGTGCAAACTATTTATTCCGTCAGCTTTTTGATGAAGAGGTTGGTGATATTGCCTATGATGAAGACGCTGAGCTGATCTATGGTAATCGTATGTACGATGAATTTCCCGCCAGTTCCGATCCGGAGTTACTGCTGATTGATTCTCCACAAGGACAGAAGTCTAACGAAGGAGAAGAGACCGAAGAAGATTTAGAAAAAGCCCAAATTGAAGCACGTGCCTATGCCAAGAAAATTCAAGAATGGATTGGTGTGGGAGAGAACGGTTCTCCAATGCAAGTAGTTGATAAAGACAAAGGGCAGCATCGAAATTTGATGTATCGTGATATTGTTATTTTAATGCGTTCGATGACATGGGCACCAGTGATTATGGATGAGTTAAAAAAACAAGGTATTCCTGTCTATGCAGAATTAACTTCAGGTTATTTTGAAGCGATTGAAATTAGAGTCATGATTAGTTTATTAAAGATCATCGATAACCCGCGCCAGGATATCCCGTTGGCTGCTGTATTACGGTCACCTATTGTCGGATTGAAAGAAAATGATTTAGCAGCTATTCGTTTAGCAGATCGTCATGGAAACTTTTATGATGCCCTGTCAGCTTATATGGAAAAAGAAGACAATGACGTGACAGAGCAGTTAAAAGAGTTCCAGACGCTGTTAGAAAACTTAAGACTCTCCGCCCGGCAGGGAGCACTGTCTGAATTAATTTGGCAGATTTACCGGGAGTCAGGTTACTATGATTTTGTAGGCGGTATCCCTGGAGGAAAGCAGCGTCAGGCGAACTTACGCGCGCTGTATGACCGGGCGAGAAGCTATGAAGAGACTTCTTTCCGTGGTTTATACCGGTTCTTGCGGTTTATTGAGAGAATGGAAGAAGAGCAAAAAGATTTAGGGGCGGCGCGTGCACTTAGTGAACAAGAAGATGTTGTCCGGATAATGACGATTCATAAAAGTAAAGGCTTGGAATTTCCCGTTGTGATTCTTGGTGGAACTGCGAAAGAATTTAATATGATGGATCTAAATGAGAAGTATCTATTGCATAAAGATTTAGGTTTTGCTAGTAAATTTATTGATCCGGAGAAACGAATTCAATATTCTACTTTATTTTATCACGCTATGAGAGAAAAAATAAGAAGAGAGCAGCTATCAGAGGAAATTCGTTTATTATATGTTGCCTTAACACGTGCAGAAGAAAAGCTGTTGATGGTAGGAACAGTTCCTTCTGTAGAGAAGCGAAAAGCAGCATGGTCATGGATTGGTCAACATCCTGACTGGCTGTTACCAGCTTATTTCCGGGTTGGAGCAAAGAGCTATCTGGATTGGATTGGCCCCGCTCTTATTCGTCATGCTCACGGAGAAGCTTTGCGGGAAGAAGAACCAGGTGATCATATCTTATCTGATATTACAATGGACCCCTCCAAATGGGAGGCGGACATTTATTTGAGTGAAGATATTGTATCGTTTGAAAATCGGGTACAGGAGAAACAGGATGCTTTAAAAAGTCAAATCAGGAATTGGGATTTGATTGCACAGGAAGATAACGAGTTAGATGCTTGGGTTGATCATCGTCTATCCTATCAATATCCGTATCAGGAGGCTGTACATTCACGTGCGAAACAATCCGTCACCGAGTTGAAACGTCAGCTGGAACAAAAGGATACCTATAGTGATGAAAGAATGGTTCCTAAGTCCTCTATGCGTCCAATCACAAGAAGACCAAGGTTTATGCAGGCGGAAAAGAAATTAACTCCAGCGGAGAAAGGAACGGCTCTTCATACAGTGATGCAGCACCTTCCTTTCACTGCTCCACTCACAAAAGAAGAGGTAGAGGAGTTTATTGAAAAGTTAGTTCAAGAGGAAAAAATGACAGCTGCAGAAGCTGATAGTATATCCTCTTCCGATATTGTTGCGTTTTTAGAATCAGCCATTGCCCAAAAAATTTTTGATGAGAAAAAAATCTTCAAAGAAGTGCCATTCAGCTTAATGCTGCCGGCAGAAAAGGTATACGCTGATTGGCAGGATACTTCGAAAGAAAAAGTGTTGATTCAAGGGGTTATTGATTGTATTATTCCTGCAGAAAATGGCTGGATTATTCTTGATTATAAAACAGATATGATTACAGAGGATATTACAGAGAAGCTGGAAGAAAAGCTGAAGAAACGATATAAAACGCAGCTTGAGCTTTACCGGTATGCAATTGAAGAAATCTGGAAGCAGCCTGTCGAGGAAACGTATCTTTATTTCTTTTCAAAAGGGCTACTTATCAAAGGAGAATAATAAGTGCAACCTTATCAAAGAAACAAACGATTAGAATGGATAGACGCAGCAAGAGGGTTTGCGATTTTGGGAATATTTATGGTGAATATAGGAGCTTTTTCTGCTCCTTATTTCCTCTATGGTGGAACAGAGAATGCCTGGAATACTAAAATAGATCAGTTCAGCTTGATTTTTATTGATATTTTCTTTCAAGCGAGCTTTTATACATTATTTTCGATTCTTTTTGGTTTTGGCATTCAAATTCAAAAGAACAGCTTAGATAAAAAAGGTATTTCTCCCTATGGCTTTTTCGGGCGCAGACTGGGAGCGTTGATTGTTTTTGGAATCATTCATGCCTTTGCAATTTGGAGCGGAGATATTCTTTTAACCTATGGAACAATGGGACTCCTACTATTATTATTTTTGTACAGCGGGGAGAAGGTTCTAATCGGCTGGGCTGTTGGTTTATTAGGGGCATCCACCATTATCTTGACAGGTCTGCAGTATGCGGTAAGAGATTTTATCGATATAAGTTATACAGCAGAAATAAACCAGGCTTTTCAAAGCTATCGTTCTAATGATTTTTCCATTATTTTGGCGCAAAATTTTCAGGACTGGCAGTTATCGAATGGAATTTTCAGCTTTTTCCTGTTTCCTTTTATTTTCTTGCCGCTGTTTTTATTTGGGATGTACCTGGCAAAAAAGAGATGGTTTCATGAGCCGCTTGACCATAAGGGAATATTGAAAAAAGTTTGGGTTATTTCTTTAATTGTATTTATCTTATTTAAGATAGGACCGTATACATTTGGTAACCCACTCTGGTTCAGTCTGGTTCAGGATAATATTGGCGGGACTGCATCAGCTGTATTTTACCTGACGTCAATTACATTGTTATGGGAGAAAAATATGGCGCGAAAAGTTCTTAGTGTTCTGAAGCCGATTGGGAAAATGGCATTATCTAATTATTTGCTGCAATCGATTATTTCCTTCTGGTTATTCTATGGTGTTGGCTTTGGATTATATGGAGAAGTCCGTCCTGTTCAGCAAATTGCGCTTGTGGTTGTGATTTTCTGCTTACAGATTATAGGGAGTATTATTTGGCTTCGATACTTTCAATTTGGTCCTGTGGAATGGTTATGGAGATCGATTACGTATAAAAAAATACAGCCAATGAAACGCTAATCATGGCAATTTATTGACAAAGAATCGTTAAAATGTAATCTTAGGGAAGAAAATGGTATCATTATAGACGAATTATTAGTCATTTTTGTGAAATATGAAAGATGATGATATGAAGGAGGAAACATGAAATGGGAGAGACACATTTGCATATTACGACGTGGGCGTTGGGACTGATTCTGTTTATCATTGCTTTAGTCCTTTATAAAAATAACAATAACAAGCCTGCAACCATCGTTCATATGATTTTACGTCTTGTGTATTTATTTATCATCGTTACCGGCGGATTACTAACTTGGGATTATATTCAAGGATATGGCATGCCGCAACTTGGGGAAGCCATTGTAAAAGCACTTGCTGGTCTTTGGATCGTTGTGGCAATGGAAGGAATTTTAGTTTCCACGAAAAAAGGGAAAGCTACTACAGGCAAATGGATTCAATTCTTTATTGCGCTGATTATCGTTATCATTTTAGGCTTTTTCCGTCTGCCAATGGGCTTTTATTTCTAATACGATAGCAAAATAACAGAAAGACTATCGATTCCGAAATACGGTATAATAAAGTGTCTTAGGCTACCCGCTAAGGCACTTTATTTAATTTTATCGCAGGGTACAGGTTGGGCTGGGGTTGCGATTACCAATGTTGTCAGGTTAATGAATTTTCTTAAATTTAATACAGATAGTAATAAAACTATCTAGCGACGGTTTTGATGCGACGAGTAATCGCAGTCCCAGAGGAAAAATATGGAGACTCCTGTGGGAAAGCGCGGAGGAAAGACCCCGCAGAAAAAAGCGAACTTCTTTTTTGAGGAGGCTGAGCTCAAGCCCACGGAAAGCGTAGTGTTTTTCCGGAGCGGTCGATTAACCTGACAACATTGCGTTTCACTTTACGACCCTTTTTTCAAGATAAATGTGAAAGCTTTTTTACATCATTCAAATCAAGGTATGATTTTTGGAGAAAATAAGTGATAATAATACAAGGGATTAATAGGGATTACAGTTTTATTATCATTGGGGGAAAATTTTATGATCAAAAAATTAAGTATTGGACTTGCTGCTGTTCTGGGCATGTTGATCATCCAAGCACCTGTACATGCACAGGACGAAGATATACATAATGAAGTATTTTACCAAATATTAATTGACCGCTTTAATAATGGTGATATAGAAATTGAAGGAGAATTAGATATTAACGATCCTTATAATTATCATGGCGGAGATTTTCAAGGTATTATAAATAAATTAGATGATTTACAAGATATTGGAATTACGACGATTTCTGTAACACCAATTATGGAAAATAAAGAACAAGGCTACCATGGCTTTTGGATTGATGATTTTTATCAGGTGAATCCACAATTTGGAACAATGGAAGATTTTGAGCGGTTAGTATCCGAAGTGCATGATCGTGATATGAAAATAGTTATCGATTTTGTGTTTAACTATGCTGCGGACACGAATCCATTAACAGAAGATGAAGATAAGGAAGATTGGTGGTTAAGGACGCCAGATTCTGATTATGAATGGCTGTCGGAAACGGTTCAAATTGATTTAACAAATCCGGAAGCTGCTGAATATATGTTAGATGTTGCATCATACTGGCAAACAGAAACAGAAGTAGACGGGTTTAAACTTCAGGATGTTGATATGGCGCCACAAGCATTTATAGAAGAATTGACAGCCGCTTTAAAAGAGAATCGTCCTGACTTTTATCTGATTGGTGATATAGCTGATGAAAATATAGATGAGGCGGCTGAATTATTAGAAAATACATCGCTGGATCTCATTAATTATCCAGATTTGAATCAGGTTTTAAGTGAAACATTAGCAGATAGTGATAAGAACGTTTCTGAAGTTTATGATACTTGGGAAGAGCAGGGATTAACAGATTTTTATAAGCAAATTGACGGCTTCCATCAGGAACGGTTTACGAATATTTTCTCGGAAAATCAACGTAATTCAGTAACAGCTTGGACACTTGCTTTAACTTATATGTACACGACACCGGGTCCAACGATGATTACACAAGGGACAGAAATTCCAATGTATGGAATGGATGCCGAAGAATCTCAGCGGCTTGTTCCATTTAATAGCGGGGATGAGGACTTAAAGGAATTCCATAAACGTATTGCATCTTTACACAATGAATTCCCTGCATTGAGATTTGGAGATTTTGAATATGTTGGATCTGATGCTTCTTTATTCGTATTCCGTCGCAGCTATGAGGATGAAGTGATGTATGTAGCTATTAATAATGGAAGTGAATCGGCTTATATTGATGAAGAAAATTTAGAATCCGGTATGCAGTTAACAGGTATTTTAGAGGATAATTTAGTCCGTGAAAATGAGGAAGGAAATTATCGGATTGGAATACCAAGAGAATCTGTAGAAGTATATCTTTTAGAAGAAGATAAAGGGTTTAATTGGTTATTTATTGGCTTTATTGTTTCTGTTCTTGCATTATTTGTTATTGCCGTTGTGTTATTAAAAAGAAAGCAAAAGCTGTCAGAGCAGCAAAACAATAACCATATTGAATCATGAGCATGAATATAATGCGTGAAAAACATGTATCTAATACCAGGTGCATGTTTTTCTAATTGCTCAACTTTCTTACCTAAGAATAAGCATGTATATTTTGCTATTTTGGATTATCATGTTCTTCATTATTGTGCCTGCTTTTAATTAAATCAGCTTTTTTTGAACGAATGATAGTGTACAGCTCCCGCTCCGGCCAACCACTCAGCCGCAGCGGTGCTTTACACTACACCAGCTATTCTTTCAAGGGAGTTATCAAAGGAACAATCAACTCATGTTTCTATGGAAATGAATTTACTTTTTAAGATGTGAAAGTTGAGTAATTGTATATAAGCACAAAAATATGGAGCTGGGTGGATAAGAGGAATTTCAGGATAGAATCATAAAACTCATACAATTCTCCTGATTCTATAGTATAATGAAATCAATAAAGCAGAATATACCGATTTGTTTAAAGGAGGTGCTGTTTATGGAGGGAAGTTCTATAAAAAGAGAATTCTATTTATTATGTAAGGTAATTCTATTTGCTATTATTGCGATTTTTGTTGTTAAAAATTTCCTGTTATCTCCTTCTGTTGTCTGGGGAGAATCTATGCAGCCTACTTTTTCTGATCAGGATAAAATTATTGTGAATAAAGTATCTACTATTGATCGGTTTGATGTGATTGTATTCCATGCTCCTGATTCTGATAACTATTATGTCAAACGAGTCATTGGTGTACCGGGTGATCATATTGAATATAAAAATAACATATTATATTTAAATGGAAAAGCGATCGATGAGCCTTATTTGTTAAGTGAAAACAGCTCTTCAAATTGGAGTCTTCAAACGGGTGATTTTACGTTAGAAGAGTTAACAGGCTATTCACTCATTCCTGAAAATACCTACTTTGTTTTAGGCGATAATCGTGGAAACAGCAATGACAGCCGTTTTTTTGGATTACTACATGAAAATGCAGTTATTGGGGAAGTAACATTTCGATTTTATCCATTTAATAATATTGGGAGACCCAAATAACAATTTGTAAAAAGTAATGTCACTTTATACACGAGTTCAACCTTTCTATTTAAATCGTCTTTATATACACGTAAATGTGTGCATAAAGACGATTTTTTGTATGCTGGCAAACATAAGAAAAACTACTGATTTACAAGTAATAACCAAGCAAAAATCAAGTTTTTTATTGATTCTAATAAAATTGCAACAAAGTTTGACAATTTGTCAACACTCCTCGTATATTAGAATAAGTGAGAGAAAACATCTTAAGATAGAAGGGTCTGTAAAAGAAGTGAGTCAAAATATAGGAGATTTTATTAAAGAGCAACTGGAGAAAAAGCATATTTCTATGCGGACATTAAGTAAACAAACAAATATTAATATTTCGACGATATCACGTATTATTAATCATAAACGTAAACCGACAAATCAGCATTTAGTGGAAATTTCAAAAGCGTTGGATATTCCTTTCGAGGAACTGCTTCACAAAACAGGACTTCCAATAAAAGAAGCAGAAAATCCTGTCAATGATATACAGGCTTCCATTATAATGATTGATCATTTTTTAAAGCAATCAGACAATCGTTATGATTCTTTTTCAATGGAAAAATTAAAAAAGAAATTACATAGCTATGAAAAAGACGTGGAAACGGAAAATGGCCGCCGTTTCATTGTGGATAATTTTCAAAAGAAAAAAGAAAATGCAGGAGATCACGGAGCTTATATGAAGCAGATATCTACTTTTTTTCACCGGTTTTTTCATAAAAAAGGAACGCGGAAAGAATTAGTATTAATGGGTGCTGCTTTAATTTATTTTATCAGTACAGCAGATGTTATTCCTGATTATCTTTTTCCAATTGGGTATTTAGATGATGCGGTAGCGGTTCAAGTAGTAATGAATTTACTTTCTAATAAATATTAGTAATGAGGGTTTTGGATGAAGCAAAAGAAATTTTATTTGGACTATAGTATAATCACCATTTTATTCTTATTATTTATCATTAGTTTATTTGCTATATATAGTGGTTCAGGACAATACGCGCAATCACAACCCTTTTATTTTGTAATTCGTCAAGCTATCTGGTATATTTTCGGTATTTTAATTATGTTGGCTGTTATTTTTTTTGACTATGAGCTTTTAAAAAAACAAGCATTTAAATTATATGGGATTAGCGTTTTACTTCTCGTTGCTGTCCACTTTTTTGGTGTTTTTCGTAATGGATCGCAGCGTTGGTTGAATTTAGGAGTTTTTGAGATACAGCCGTCGGAATTTATGAAAATATTTCTTATTATTTATTTAGCTGTTTTGCTGGAAAGACACGGGAATCGAAAGTTATCTTTAAAAATGAGTATCCAATTAACTCTCAAAGTAATTGCAGTAACATTTATTCCATTTGTTTTCATATTTCTGCAGCCGGATCTGGGTTCTGCCTTAACCGTATTAGCGATTGCCTTAACCATGATTATTGTTTCCAGTATTTCTATTAAAGTTATTTTACCGATATTGTTTACGATCGTTGCTTCGGTTTCTGGTTTAGTTTTCTTGTATGCCTATAATGAGGACATTTTTTCGAGGTTATTTCAATCACATCAAATGGATCGAATTTATGGCTGGTTAAATCCTGCCGAATATGCATCTGATTACGGATATCAGCTCCAACAGGCGATCATGGGAATTGGTTCAGGGCAATTAAGCGGTGCTGGATTTAATCAAGGAATGCAAATCCAAAATGGGAATGTTCCGGAAGCACATACAGATTTTATTTTTACAGTAATCGGAGAGGAGTATGGATTTATCGGTGCAAGTATCCTGATTTTATTATATTTCCTGCTTCTTTATCGAATTACAAAGGTTGCTTATGAAGCAGATAATTTATTTGGAGTCTATCTTTGTGTCGGTATCATTGGAATTCTTGCTTTTCAAGTTTTCCAAAACATTGCTATGACAATTGGACTCATGCCAATCACAGGTATTACGTTACCATTTATCAGTTACGGCGGGAGCTCACTGATAACCAATATGATCATGATGGGTCTGGTGATTAGTGTACAAATCCGTTCTTCAAAAGATTATTTATTTCGAAAAAAGGCGATTAGTGAATAAAGAGAAAGCTAAAAATCTTCCGATGCTGATTTTAGCTTTCTCTATTTTAAGCGGTTGGAAACTGTAAAGGGCTTAAGGAAAAAAAGTATAAGGACAGTGCTTCTAAGGGGCGAGTAAGCAAACAAAAATGTTCTGCTGATATAAATTTAAACCTCAATTGGAATAAACAAATTTCTTAAATTTCCCCTTCAAAATGAACTCTATGATAAAATAGCGATACAGGTCAAACAAATAATGATATAAAACATATGATGTGTTAAGTATCGTAATTATGTCATTAGAGTCAATGAGGAGAGGATTTGGATGAAGAAAAAAGTTGGTATTGTATTTGGAGGGAAGTCCTCAGAGCACGAGGTTTCTTTACAATCAGCAAAAAATATTGTGGATGCGATTGATTTAGATAAGTATGAAGTATATCTGTTAGGGATTGATAAACAAGGGAACTGGCATGTTAATGACCGTTCTCATTATTTAATAAATGAAGAGGATCCAAGTTTAATTGCATTGAATAAAACAGGAGAAGGGATTGCGATTGTTCCTGGAGCTGAAAAGAACCAAATTATTCAGACGGACTCCGATGTCAGCATGGATCAGTTGGATGTTATTTTTCCGATTGTTCACGGTACTCTTGGAGAAGATGGCAGTCTGCAAGGAATGCTCAGAATGGCTAATATTCCGTTTGTCGGGTCCAGTGTGCTTGGCTCAGCGATTAGTATGGATAAAGACATTGCCAAACGTTTGCTGGTTGATGCCGGTTTAAACGTTGCCCGTGGCTACAGCTTCCGTAAAGGAAAACAGGATCAAATCTCCTATCAGGATATTGCAGCCGAACTAGGTACGCCATTATTTATTAAGCCGGCAAACCAAGGCTCTTCTGTAGGGGTACACAAGGTGGAAACGGAAGAAGCATTTAATCATGCGATTCAGGATGCGTTTCTGTATGATCATAAAATTTTAGTAGAAGAAGCTGTTGTTGGAAGGGAAATAGAGTGTTCTGTATTAGGTAATGAACAGCCAATTGCATCGGTGCCGGGAGAGATCCTTCCAACCGTCGAATTCTATTCGTATGAAGCGAAATATATTGATGAATCTGGAGCGAGATTGGAGATCCCTGCAGCGTTAGAAAAAGATGTTGTAGAACAAATTCAAACAACTGCCATTCAAGCTTTTGAAGCTCTAAATTGTGAGGGGTTAGCTAGAGTAGATGTATTTTTAAAAGAAGATAACACCATTATTATTAATGAAATAAATACTTTACCTGGATTTACAAAAATTAGTATGTATCCAAAGCTTTGGGAAGAAAGCGGAATTTCTTATCGTGAATTGATAGAAAAATTAATTGAATTGGCAATCGAAAGACATCAAAGAGACCAGCAATTAAAGAGCTCTATTCAAAATTAAAGATGTAAAAGGATGGTTGAATGTCTAGCAACAATGCAGAAAGAAACAGTATCAAAGCTTATTTAGAATGGAATTTGCCGTCACTGATTTTTCATTTTTTCTTAACCGTTTTTGCGATGCTTACGGTACTTTTCATAAATCAACTGCAAATCATATTCTTTGGTGTTTTAATCGCATATACTCTATTTGGATTAGCTTTGAAAAATCAAGGAACACTATTCAAAAATATACAATCTGTTTCTTTGGTTTTTATTATTAATCTGATCATGTACACATTAGTTCCTTTGGCAGTAGCTGAGGTACTTATGTTTTATTCCTTACCATATCTTTATTTAGCTTTTATAAATGAACAATTAATTTTCTTAGCTATTATATTACCATCTATTTGTATGCTGATTGGATTATATGTGAAAATACTCATAACAAATTTAAAAAAAGAATAGTGATTACCAATGTACAAAGAGGAGCTGTCATAAAGAAGCAGTTCCTCTTTGCAATAAAGCCTTGATTTTTAGTTAGCAGATGGCTAAGAATGGGTATACTATGAATATGTGTAATTGGGAAGGGAGGGAGCCGCTATTTTTAATAAACGTATTCGTCACATTCAACGTTATCGTCAAATACTTGTTGCATTTTCCCGTAATGGTTTTGGATATATCGTGAAAGAATTGGGACTACAAAAGGTTGTTTCTTTACCTGAAAAGGTACTGAAAGGGAAGAAAGAAATACATAGCAAAACTACGGGGGAGCGAATTCGTCTTTTCTTAGAAGAATTAGGGCCGACTTTTGTCAAACTGGGACAAATTGCAAGTACAAGAAGTGATTTAATCCCGCAAGATATTATTAAAGAATTAGAGAAGCTGCAGGACCAGGTTGGACAAATTCCGTATACCGAAATTCAGGAAATTATAGAAAGAGAATTGGGAGAACCGATTCATGCTATTTTTAAAGATTTTAACCAAGAGCCTTTAGCAGCTGCATCGATAGGTCAAGTCCACCAAGCCATTTTACAGAGCGGGGAAGAAGTGGCTGTAAAGGTTCAGCGTCCAAATATTGAAAAGAAAATTCATACCGATTTAGAAATTTTAATGAATTTTGCAACCCTCGCAGAAACGCGTTTAGAATGGGCGCAGCAATATAAAATCACAGAAATTATTGAAGAGTTTAGAGCGTCGATTCTGGCTGAATTAGATTATACATTAGAAGGACGAAATGCACATAAAATTGCGATGAATTTCAAGAATGATCGTGAAGGCGTTAAAGTCCCGGATGTTTATTGGAAATTTACAACGGAACGTGTCCTGACGATGGAGTTTGTCAAAGGGATTAAATTGGACGAGAATGTACAGCTTATTCAGGAAGGTTATCAGCCTAAAGTGATTGCTGAAAAATTAATTCATAATTTATTTGAGCAGATTTTGCTGGATGGGTTCTTTCATGCAGATCCGCACCCAGGAAATGTGATGGTACTTCCCGGTCACCAATTATTATTTATGGATTTTGGAATGGTCGGAAGGCTCACACCGCTGATGAAGGAGCATTTGACCGATTTGATTATTGCGCTTGCCCGTCAAAATACACATGCTATCGTGAAGGCGATCTACCGAATGGGGGTTGTCCCTGATGAGGTCAATGATGATATGATGCGGGCGGATATTGAAGAGCTTCGGGATAAATATTATGATGTTCCGTTTAGCCAAGTCAGCCTGGGGGAAGCAGTGAATGATTTGTTCAGTGTTGCTTCTAAACATCAAATTCGTATTCCGGCTGATTTATCGCTAGTCGGAAAAACACTGATAACGCTGGAAGGCACAGTGGAAAGATTAGATCCGGATATTAGTATTGTTAAAATTGCGCAGCCTTTCGGGAAACGGTTAATTAAAGAGAAATACCGGCCGAAAAAAATAGCTGAGGAAGTTTATGAACAGGCCGACGATTATAAAGATATTTTCTTAGATTTACCAGAGCATGTGAATGCTGTTTATAAGTTGATACGTAAAGGTAAAGTCCCTCTGGAAATATCCGTCTCCAGAGTGGATATGATTCTGAAGAAACTGGACAGAATCAGTAACCGTTTATCTTTCAGTATTGTCTTATTATCTTTCAGCATTATTATGGTTGGATTAATTATTGGTTCATCCATAGCGGGAGAGGTTTCTTATTTTTGGAGTCTGCCAGTTATTGAAATCGGCTTTGTTGTTGCTGTACTGATGTTTATATGGCTTATCTTTGCGATATTCAGGTCGGGAAGGTTTTAGTTTTAAACAGAGAAAAAGCTTATGTCAAAAGGGCGTACCTTTTTGACATAAGCTTTTTTAGTGTAAATTAAAATACTTTATCACCGTTGAAGATAGAGTTTTTAACGACAACATAATCCACTGTGCGGATAGCATCTAAACGTTTTCCGCCAGCGTAAGAAATAGAGGATTGAAGATCTTGTTCCATTTCAGTCAATGTATCTTGAAGAGCACCTTTGTGTTCCACATACATTTTCTTGCCTTCAACGTTTTTCTTTTCTCCTTTTTGGAACTCTGAGGCAGAACCGAAGTATTCTTTCAGTTTCTTGCCATCTTTTTCAATGGTCTCTCCTGGAGATTCCTCATGACCTGCAAATAAGGAACCAATCATGACCATGGAAGCACCAAAACGTACGGATTTTGCAATATCGCCATGTGTGCGAATGCCACCGTCTGCAATGATTGGCTTGCTAGCAGCTTTTGCACACCAGCGCAGTGCTGCTAATTGCCAGCCGCCAGTTCCAAAACCAGTTTTAATTTTAGTAATACATACTTTACCAGGACCGATACCTACTTTGGTAGCGTCAGCACCAGCATGTTCAAGTTCACGGACAGCTTCTGGAGTTCCAACATTTCCAGCAATTAAAAAGCTGTCTGGTAAATGCTTTTTAATATGTTTAATCATACGGATAACAGGTTCGGAATGGCCATGTGCAATATCAATGGTGATATACTCTGGAATTAAGTTGTTATCAGCAAGTGATTCAACAAAAGCATACTCGTCTTCTTTCACACCGACACTGATCGAAGCGATTAAATCTTGTTCGTGCATTTTTTTTATAAAATCAACACGTTTCTCAGGTTCGAAACGGTGCATAATATAGAAATAATTATTTTTAGCTAAATATGTTGCAATATTTTCATCGATAATTGTCTGCATATTTGCAGGCACAACCGGTAGTTTAAAGCTTCTTCCACCAAATTCAATAGAGGTATCGCATTCTGACCGGCTATCTACGACGCATTTTGCGGGAACTAATTGGATATCTTCATAATCAAAAACATTTTCCATTTAAAACACTCCTAAACACGAATAAAATTTGTATTGGATATTAAAAACATTCGCCTTTAGTAATTTAACTCAATCAGGATGTTTTGTCAATGGTTTGTGCTTAGCTATCGACAAAATAATTTGAAAAGTAATGCTCTTCACTAAAATCTGTAGTTAAAATTAATGAATAAACATTATAAAAGGGAAGAATAGTTTATTGGATAGGGCATAACAGTACTTAATCGGAAAAAGGAAGTCATGCTATAATGAATAGATAATTATTTTAATATGACGATTAGAAAGGGGAATACATAATGCCTATATTTTCAAAAGATGCGTTAAAAGGAAGACACGTATTAATAACAGGTGCAACTGGCGGAATAGGAAGAGAAACAGCAAAGATTGTCGCGCAGATGGGGGCTAAAGTCACTGTTACCGCCCGGAATACAGATAAGCTTGCTGAACTTAGACAGGAGCTGGAAAGTCTCACAGATGCTTCGAATATCTTTGTACAGCAGGCAGATATAACAGATGAAGCAGAAAGAACGCAATTGGTCAGCAATGCCCGGGAAACATTGGGATTTATTTCTGATTTAGTCAATGCGGCTGGAGTTGCGGGAAATAAGACGGTGGATCAGCTGGAAGAAGCCGATATTCAAGCAATGCTCACTGTGAATTATTTGTCTGCATTCAGTTTAACGAAAGAAATTTATCAGGAGATGCAAGAAAAGCAACAGGGTAATATTGTCAATGTAGCATCTTTATCTGGTTTGCGGGGGACATATGGAAATAGCGCATATGCTTCTTCTAAATTTGCGATGATTGGCTGGACACAATCTATGGCTCTGGAAGCGGTCGCCTATAATATTCGTGTCAATGCAGTTTGTCCCGGCTTTGTTGATACAGAAATGGTACAAGGTTTATTTGAAGCAAAAGCAAAAAACACGAATCAATCCTTTGAACAGGTAAGAAAAACAGCAGAGGAGTCTTTGCCGTCTAAACGAATAACGACTCCGAAAGAGGTAGGCAATACAATAGCGTACCTGCTGACAGATGCTGCACAGAATATTGTAGGAGAATCGGTGAAAATTTCAGGCGGGGCTGTCATGCGATAAGAATCATTGTTATTCCATGATGAAAAGAAAGACCAGCGGAAAATTTATCCACTGGTCTTTCTTTTACTTATTTTAAATCAAACGTAATTTCTTGCCCTTTGGAAATATCCTCAGCGTCTGAGTTTCGCATTGGTCCGATTTCAATTTCCATGCTTTTATCGATCCAAATTTCTTCATACATTTCTTTATCAAGTAAGAATGTCTGTAACAGCTCTCCTTGTTCTCCAGGTTCGATGTGGTCATTTATATCATAAGGAAGCAGCATGCCTTCACTTAAAAGATATTGGGAACCATCATTAACAGTCAGTTTTGTAGTTAGAGAGTTCAGACCAATTTCCTCATCACCCTGGTTATCGATTTCAAATTTAATCGTAGCAGCTACTAAATTATCAGGATCTGTAAATCGGTCTTCTTCATATTGGTTCGGTGTAAAATCAACAAATTGATAACCATCTAATGTAATTGTTACATCTCCCAGTTCATCACTTTCGCCAATTCCGTCTTCTTGCTCAATCATTTCTTTATCGCCCATGTTATCTGCGCTGATACTATCTTGGTAAAAACCTTGGCTTTCTACTTCAGCTCTTTCTTCAACATTTTCTTCATCCAGTGAAAGTGTCAGTTCTCCACGCTCTCCAACCCGATATTCTTCAGAGAATTCATCCTCTTCCGTAAATGGAGTTTCAATATCAATGGTGACATTTCCATCTTCTTCAAGAATTTCTTCCAGCTGTTTTTCGCCGATTGGGTAAGCTAAGTATCCATGATATGATTCTCCGCCTTCAAGCAGACGATCATCATCACTAGGTGACAGTATTTGCGTTAACTCTACATCACGTGGTATCAAATCCAGGTTTGGACCGGCTGCTTCTGAACCGCCAAAATAATGTAAATAAAAGAGTGTAGAATAATATAAATCCTGATCTGAATCATTTTCAACAGTAAATTCTGTTAGAATAATTCCGCCATCTGTCTGGTCGTCAAAAGGAATACTGAATCTATTATGAAAATCCTTTAATTCTACCAATTGATAAGCATCTAGAGTAACTGTAACATCCTCCATCTCATGAGATTGAGGTTCATTGTTTTCAAATAAAACTGTCGCAGTACCCTCTGTTTCTTCTTCCATTGCCTCAATAAGTTCATCAAATTCTGCATTGGAAGATTCTGTTTGCTGCTGTTCTTCCTCATCAGCATCTTCTTCATCAAAAGAAGCTTCTTCATTTTCCATTTCCTCTTCCAATTGCTCTGGTTCCTCTGATTCTTCATCAGATTCTTCTTCTGTTTCGTTTTCTTCCTGATTTGTTTCCTGTTCTTCTGCATCAGCTGCGTCATCTTCATCACTGGAGCCACAAGCAGTTAAAGCAATTGCGAATACAGCTGCAAGAAGAACGTAAAGCATTTTCTTATACATCTTATACCTCCATTTTTCCGAAATATATATAATAGTAACATAATTTACTAAGAATAGATGAGAAAATTCATAAAAAAATATCCTTTTTTAAAGAATTTTACCTGTTTTATTTGATTTTTTGAGAAATAATCGTTGATAATTAATGAATTAGAAGAAAGAAGAGCACTTAATGACATATACAATTCGGGGTATAGATAAAAATTTAAGATACCGAATGTTAATCATAGAAGGAGTGAAGTATATCTAGGGTATGGGAATGGTCTCCTTTGGAAAATGTTTTTCCACTTGCGGTTTTACTAATTTATTTTCTGAGTCGAACGTATAAAAAATATGTATCAAGCAGTTATGCTTCATCAATTGCTAAGAAGTAGATTATGGATTATGCTTGTTTCTTTTAAAGTCTTTTTAATGATTATACTAATGTATATTTTGTGTCTTGGTTTTATTGTGATGGAAACTGCGACTTATATTGAATATGATAACTGGACGATATTATTATTTACAACAGTTTTATTGTTTATAATGATATTAATTGGTCTCGGAACAATAGTAGAAAGCAATACAAGAATACAATTCCTAGCTGGCAAAAAATAAAAGTTTTCCAGCAGAATGATACGTATAATTTCAAGATAATACTGAGAAGATTCTAGAATATGGGAAAGCAGCAGGTCCTGTTTTTGGTACATTAGGCTTTGGTTATAGTATGTATGATGATAAGTTTAATAATGATAAATCTGTAAGTGAAGCTGCGGTACATAATTTGTTATCAGTAATAAATTGGACAGGTAACGTTGGTGAGACTCTACATGATAGCTTAGATGTAATAAATTCATTTTATTGATAGGTATTTGTAAGCTTAAAGGGGAGAGGTTATTAAATGAATTGCGAAGTACAACATTTAGCAAAAAACATAAGATATCGAATTTTGGTTATTAACGATGAGCATTATATCCTGGATATGGAGAGATCTTTTTGGAAAATTATCTTTCCTTTTCTTTTTTGGATAGTACCTAGCTCTATATTTAAATTGGAAGATCAGGATATTGTGGAACAGTTGAAAGCACCGAAAAGGAAAAAGACAGACGGAGCGTTACTGATATCTTTAGGAGGATTTGCTTATGTGCATGGTATTCTTTTAACCCCTTTAATGGATTATTTTGAAGTTCAAAGCTCTGTCTTCGTCAATAGCATTCTTTTAATCATTGCACTAATCCTTGTGGCTTTATTATATTTATCCATTAGCCGTACGCGTAAAAAGAATCTGATTGATGTTGTTGAACTTAAGACATTACAACAGAATATAATACAGGTTTGGCCTAAATCTATCAAACATATTTTCAAAGTAATAACAGTCTATACTGGATTATTAGGATTAAATCTATTGTTCTTTGTAGGATTTATAGAAACTCAGAATATTATGCTGTTAATTATTGCATCAGTATTTTTGTTCGCTTTTTTGTTATCCAATCGTATTACAGTTGAAGAAGGCTATACTACAGTGGGATTTAAAGATTGAAAAAAGCAATTTAAACTACGGATAAAAAATAGTGAAAACAATAGTAGGTAAAGAGAGGGGAAACAATTATGCTACCAATTGGTTCAATTGTATATTTATAGAGAAGGAACAAGTAAACTGATGATTTTGAACCGGGCTCCGATACTTCCTTCAGAAGAAAATCAAGAAGAAGGAATATGATATGATTACTCAGGATATTTTTATCACGGAGAACCGCCCGTAAAACTCCCGCCTCAAAATAAAGAGCGAAAATAAATTTATTTAGGAGGGAGATAACGGGCGTTAACTCCCTGAATCACTTAGGCTAATTCAGTGGGAGAATGAAGGAAGCAGACTAAGTTCGCGACGTCCTGGGACTGGGGCTGCGATTACTCGCCCCACCGAAGAGCTTTTGCGATTACTCGCCCCATCGAAAACCGTTGTCGCAACGTCTGCGCTAGCACATCCTATGCGTCGAAAAACTCCCACTGAATGAAGTTTCGTTTTATCCACAAGTATTAAATCCCGCTAAAGTTTATTACTTTAATGAGGAAAACATAGATAAAGTGATCATTGAAGGTTTCAAGGATGAAGAATAGGAGAGTTTCCAAAAGCTTTTCGAGGACTGGTTACAGGAAGAAAAACCAAACATTAAAAAAGGAACGATTACAGGTCCAATGGAATAAGAAAAAATGGAATTATTATGGCAAAGAAGCATATTATCGGTATGCTTCTTTAAAAGTCTTCTACCAAAGAAGGAATTATGTTAATAATCAGCACCAAAAGATATAAAATAATTTTTACATAGCTATTTTTAATAACTTCACAAACTTAGTAGTTACTAAAAGCTTTTTTACTCAATATTATTTTACGAATCAATCATCATTAAGAAATAATTATTTGGAAGATTTTAAAGTAAAGTACCGATGTAAGCAATTGAACTGCTGTAGAAATATAAATAAATGCTGGATATTAATGAATTGGATAATGTAGGAGCAGCAAAACGGCAGAGAAAACTTGGAATAGTGCCAAAGACTTTGGCAGCAAAGCTGTTGAAACAGCAGGATCAGTAGCTGAATCCATTGGAAATGGGTACATTCTGGTTTGGATTCATTAAAAGGCGATAATGTCTTTTATAGGATGAATACGTATGAATAAAGCTTATTCATTATGAAATAACTGTAAGTAATAAACACTGTGCAAAAATGAAAGGAAATGTTATATGAAAAATATATTATCAGGATCTTTCTCCCAAGTGGAAGATACGGTCAGTGAGAGCTTTGCAAAAAATTCTATTGATACAATAGAGAGATTTTCTTTTGGAAAGATTATTATATTTATATTGTTTTTTATGGGGGGATTCTATGCTTTTTATGGAGTGAGTATATTCCTGGGAAATAATATGGGTAGTACATCAATTGTACTTGATATGAATAATGAGTATATTCCATTCTTAACAAGTATCTGGTATCCAATCGTACAAGGTATATTAATGTTAATTACTGTATTTGGAGGCTCGTATTTAATGAGGAAAAATAATGTAAAGGCATTTTATATTTATAATATTTCTTTTACAGTTTTTGTGTTCCTGATTATATTATTATTTTTTAAGCTTGCACAATTGGCTGTATATTCTTTTCCATTGCGTATGGTGTATACTGTCTTATTTAGCTTGTGTCTTGTTTATGTTTTTGTTCGGAGTTACCAAAACGCGAAAGAAATGGTATTTGGGGAGAAAAAGAAAAGAAGTGCCATCGTGGAATGGTTCAGTAGAA
Source organism: Oceanobacillus jeddahensis (assembly GCF_000750635.1). Lineage (GTDB taxonomy): Bacteria > Bacillota > Bacilli > Bacillales > Amphibacillaceae > Oceanobacillus > Oceanobacillus jeddahense. Next base: position 552,654 of record NZ_CCDM010000003.1, on the reverse strand, counting down.
ATAAAAAAAGTGTGTTAAGTGTTTTGGCAGGTGTTGGTAGTCTGTATTATCTTGGCAAGGTTATTTTTCCTCCAGCAGGAGACTTGGAAACCCGTATAATTGGAGGGCTGATCGATTTCTTACCGCTGCTTGTCTGTTTAATTCTTTTAGTATTTCTGATTTTGAATAGTAATATAATTAGAAGCTACTACCTTAATAAATACTCTGAAGAGTTTAGAATAAAATTCGGAGTAAACAAAAGCGAATGGTACGGGAAAAAGTATGTAGATAAAAATAACACTAACTTGAAAAAGCATAATTCATAGTTTTATTTATGCAAATTGGTTGTTGAACTACGAAATATAGAGTAGGAAGTACAGAAAATACACTCATCATATGAACCGATTGGCCAGAAAACAAACTAGTTTCTCGAGTATAGATAGTCGAGGATGTAACTTAGATGAATATATGTAAGGTATTTAGGCAAAGAGGAAAAGGCTATTCCTTTGCCCTTTTTACTTATTTTTCTGAAACAATTAACTGAAGCGGTGCGTTTTTCATGTTTTATTAATCAGATGATGATAGCAAGGGACCTTTAAGGAAACGAAAAACTTATGAAACAAGGAGTGGAAATAAAATAATAGAAATAATGTTATCAAATGGAATGACAGTTTTATTAAATGGATTAGATCGGGCAAGGCAATAAATAGATAGTAGATGGGACACCGTAATAAATGGGACTAGAAACGTTGGTGCATCCCTGCATAACAGCCTAGACGCAATCGTTCCATTTTCTTGGTAAGTACTAATTAGTAGGTTTAAAGAGGAGCGTTTTTGTAATGAATTGTGAAGTACAACGTTTAGCTAAAAATATACGGTATCGAATTCTAATTATCAACGGCGAACAATACATCTTGGATATGGAACGGTCATTTTGGAAGATTATATTTCCATTACTCTTTTGGCTGGCACCTAGCCCTGTATTTAAAGTAGAAGATCATGCCATCGTTGAACAATTGAAGACAGAAAAAAAGGAAAAGGCGGAAAGTTCATTGGTCATATCTTTAGGAGGAGGGGGCTATGCAATCGGCATCCTTTTAACACCATTAATGGATTATTTTGAAATTCCAAGTTCTCCAATGGTTAACATTATGCTCCTTATTCCTGTTTTAATAACGATAGCTTTATTGTATTTTTCTATAAGCTATAAGCGTAAAAAGAAGTTGGAAAATGTTATTAAACTTGAGAGATTACCACAGTATGTATTATGGATTCGACTAAGTTCAATGAAACTCATTTTCAAATTTCTTGCGGCTTATATTTTTCTTTTAGGATTTGTTCTATTAAGTTTTCTACTGTATATCCAGACAGGGAATGTCATGGTTTTAATTACTACATCGGGATTATTATTCCTTCTGCTACTTGCTAGTCGTGTAACAGTTGATGAAGGCCATACTAGTGTGAGATTTAAAGGCTATAAAAAGGTAGTTTAGCACTTTAAATAAGAAATTAATAAAAAATAAGTATTTTTAATCTCTACATAAAAGCTTAGTAGCTCTTAAAAGACTTTTTACTCCATGTTGCTTCTATGATTCCATCATCATTAGAAAAATAACTAATTGGAAAATGTTAAATTAAGATTCGAATGCAAGCAGATGGATTCTATCCTTAATTATAGTGTTCAAGTACATGTTGATGGCAAAAAATAAGAAAAATGCAACTGGAAGAGTAAGAGAGTACAGTGTTATTTCATTATAGGCGGTATAGATTTGCAGCAGGAGAACTAATCGATGGTTTAGGCTCTATATTTAGTTGAAATTTCGAGGAGGGATAAAATTTGAAAAGAAATTTAATTCCAATTTATAGAAACCAGGATCTATACACTTTATTTTATGATCAGAATGAAAAAGTTATTTATAAAATACCATTTTGGAAAAAAAACTCTATTAGTAGTGTATATTTAATTGTTATTGCGCTTTATATTATTGGTTTTCTTCTTAATGGTTTTTATCAAAACTATTCCAATGTTCTCCTTGATATTATTTTGCTTATATTAGGGATAGGAATTGCTTATGTTACAGTTGATAAAATATATCAAATCTATTATGAATATGAAAAAAAACATCCAATTATTTTAGACTTTTCTTATTTAGAAGAGTGTATATATAAAGGAATGAAACAATCACGGATAGAAATAGTTGTTATTGTTCTTTCATTTTTGTTTGCAATAGTTGCTTTTGCTTTGTTTTTTATCGCCAATAGCATAGAACCATTAATTATCGGATGTTTAAGTACCACTGTTTTTCTTAGCTTTATATATATGAAGCCATTTAAACGACGTAAGGTAATAAAAGAATGGAGTAAAAAAAGATAAATATAGACTTCCCCCGTTGTCTTGGGAATTTTCAAGTTGATAACTCAATTAAAAGGAGCATATTTAATGAATTGCGAGGTACAACATTTAGCTGAAAATATAAGGTATCGAATCCTGATCATTAACGGTGAACATTACATCCTGGATATGGAGCGGTCCTTTTTAAAAATTATCTTTCCGTTTTTCTTTTGGTTGTTGCCTAGTCCAGTATTTAAAGTGGAGGATCAAGCTGTTATGGAAAAATTGAATGTGGAAAAAAAGGAAAAGGTAAATAGTGGCCAGATAATAATGTGGGGAGGAATTGCCGTTGTGCTTGGTCAGTTTTTAACACCTCTAATGGATTATTTTGAAGTTCAAAGTTCTTTCTTTGTCAATAGCATTCTTTCAATCATTGCACTAATCCTTGTGACTTTATTATATTTATCCATTAGCCATAAACGTAAAAAGAATTTGATTGATATTATGGAGTGTAATCCATTACAACAGAGTATAATACGGATTCGACCTAAATCTACCAAACATATTTTCAAAGCAATAATGATCTATACTTGGGCTTTAGGATTAGTTTTATCAGGCTTTGTAATGTATATTGATTCGGGAAATATCTTGATATTAATAATTGGTTCGGGGTTTTACTTCGCTCTATTAGTTATCAACCGTATTTCAGTTGAAGAAGGCTACACTACTGTGAGATTTATAGACTAAAAAAAGTGGTTTAGCTCTTCTAAATAAGAGAATAGCATAAAAAAATGGAAGCAAAGTCATTTTTGTTGCCAAGGAGGTGGAAACAGCAGCTCTAAGTGGATTTTGCGTCTCAAACTCAGTTGCATGAGGAGTAGCAGCTTTTGTAATAGTAAGTGTAGGTCTGACAATAACTTTTGAATTTACATATGAAAATAACGTTTTCGAGTATCAAGATATTATGGACTAGATAGGTGACAAGATAGTCTGGAAACTGTGAACGGTTGGGCATCTTATGCAGCGGATGCTTTTGGAAATGCGCATGAAAGTGGTCTGGGTGCACTAAACCCGTTTTCTTTATGGGATTAAGTTGATAATTTCAATAAATGAAGAAGAACGCTTTCAAGAGTTTTTTCAAGACTGGTTGCAGGAAGAAATACCAAACATTAAAAAAGGAACGATTACAGGTCCAATGGAATAAAGAAGCATATTATCGTCGGTATGCTTCTTTTGTTAAGAACTTTTTACCAAATAAGAAAGGCTAATCAGTATCAAAAGATACAAGAATTCTTATATAGGTTAGATATTTTTAATCTCTTCATAAACTTAGTAGTTACTAAAGTTTTTTTACTCCATATTGATTCTATGAATCAATTATTATTTCGAAATAACTAATTAAAAATGTTAAATCAAGTTCCGAATGCAATCAATTGAACTGCTCAAAGTGAAAATAAATAAACTAAACATGAAATCAGTAATTCGCGTGTTAAAATTCCATTGGAGGGAATTAAGGAAAGAGAGTTTATCTTGTAGAGGATGTAGGAATATGAAACACAATTTATTCAAAAAAATTAAGAATTTAAAAAAAGATACCTGGCGTTTAATTGTACTATTTGTTTGGATCTTAATAATAGGTACTTTTGAAATTGAACTCACTTTCTGGACCACTTTTATTGTTTGTATGTCAACTATTATAATAGGTACCATGTTAAAACGTATTGTCGATAAATGTGGAGATAATAATGAATTATCATAACTTGTTACGCGATATGTAGCAAATGATGTTATAAAAAACTGTTTACATAGGCGGCCCTCAAAAGTTAAAAATTTTTATTATGCATCTGAATGGATGGGTTTAGTATGGCATTCGACTGGAGGTAATCCAGCTAATTTTTCTTTTGCGCTATACATTGGTAAATCTATTTTTAATATTACATAGCTTATAAATGCTTTCCCATAAAGTATTTGGTAATTTAAAATTCCGAGAGGAAGCCAAAACATAAAAAAGTAAAAAATTGAATGATAGCCAGAATAGACAGATGAATATGAAGGGAATCACTTTAAAAACATTAGTGTTTATCACGGAGAACCGTCCGTAAAACTCCCGCCTCAAAATAAAGAGCGAAAATAAATTTATTTAGGCGGGAGATAACGGGCGCTAACTCCCTGAATCACTCAGGCTAATTCAGTGAGAGAATGAAGGAAGCAGACTAAGTTCGCGACGTCCTGGGGTTGGGGCTGGGACTGCGATTACTCGTCCCATCGAAGAGCTTTTGCGGTTACTCGCCCCATCGTAAAGAGTTGTGCGTCGAAAAACTCCCACTGAATGAAGTTTCGTTTTATGGATGCCTTAAAGCACGCTGCATTCGCATTAATCTCCCTTGTTTCTGATAGATAACATTAGCTTGTAAAGAAAGGATGAAATATTGTTTTATGAAGAGCGAAATAAGGCATCTAGCTAACAATGAACGGTATCGGATTTTGATAATTAACGGAGAAACCTACATTATGGATATAGAAAGCTCCTTTTGGAAAGTTATTTTTCCATTTTTCTTTTGGCTGCTTCCAAATACTATTTTCAGGATAGAAAATCAGGAGATCGCGGAACAGTTATAGACTGAAAAAATGGAGAGGAAAGGAATTGCTGGTATTATGTCCATAGCGGGGGTTTCTTATGGAGCAGGCGTCTCTTTAGCTCCCTTAATGGAATATTTCAATGTTCCGATGTCTCCAAAGGTTAATATAGCATTGCTATTATTTGCTATCCTATTGGTAGGAATATGGTATCGTATACTTAGCCGTAACAGTAAACAAAAACTGTATGAGATGATTAAACTTGAAGATATGCCCCAGAAAAAATTATGGATTATGCCTAGTTCTTTCAAACATTTTTTAAATGTCTTATTTAGTTATGTATTTCTTTTGGTGCTGGTTTCTTTCATGTTTTGGGCATATACTGAAACGAAAAATGTCATGGTGTTAATCATAACGTCAGGATTTCTACTTGGATTTTTAATGGTTAATCGAAAAACAGTAAGAGAAGGCACTGTTAATGTAAAAGTGAAAAATACATAGAGCTGCAAAGCTTTTTCAGGAGAGTAGTTTAATACAGGGGGATAGGAGACTGTCCTATCCGTAAAGGTGATTGTCGATAAAGAATTCTCTAACGTATGGTTGATATGTTTTAGGAAAAGGTTAGGAATGACTCATAATGTAAGTTAAAAGTAATAAGTAATAATGAAGCTCTTTGAATGAGCAATGTATTCACGTATTTAAATGCTAAAAACATATATAAATTCTTGCGGGAGAGGAAAAGAGGAAATCTAATCTGTACCCTCCCGCAGCACCTCATTTATACTCTAAAACTGGACTTTCCATACGAAAATTATTTCCGATACATAATATCTCCATTAATAATCGTCATTTCAATACTGGTGTCTAATAATTCATCTGCGTCCTTCATTTGAAACGGATCCATAGAATAAACGGTCATATCTGCAAATTTTCCCCGTGAGATCGTTCCCTTTATCTTTTCTTCGTTTGTCGTATAAGCTGCATATTTTGTAAAAAGATAAAAAGCTTCACGCATACTTAATTTTTGCTCCGGATACCAGCCGTTATGTGTATCACCTGGGGCTTTTCTTGTAACAGCTGCATGAATACCAAGTAAAGGATTAATGGGTTCTACGGGGGCATCAGATCCGCCACCGCAAATAACGCCGCTATCAAGGAGTGTTTTCCAAGCATAAGCATAGGGCATACGTGCTTCTCCAAGACGATCTGTTACCCATGGATAATCACTCGCAAGGAAGCGGGGCTGAATATCAACGATACGACCAGGTGTGGAAAGACGCTGTACCAAATCTGGATTGACGACTTGGGCATGGATCAATCGATCTCTATATGCTGTCGTTGGAAACTGGTCCAGTATATCCAGGACATTTTCTAATGCTTGATCACCGATTGTATGAACAGCCACAGGCATGGATAGTTCTCTGGAGCGTTTAATAATCGCATACAAGGTCTCTTGTGTAAGCATGGATTCTCCAAATTGTCCTGCTTGATCGGAATACGCCTCTTTTAATAGTGCGGTTCTTCTACCAAAGGCGCCATCTGCAAATATTTTTACTGCTCCGATTTGCAGCGTGTTATTGCCGAATCCGGCATACATTCCCTCTGCATGAAGATCTTCTAAAAAGTTATAATCAATTAATAAATTAGTGCGCAGTCCCATTTGTTCTACATTTAATAATTCCTGATAGAGCTGGTACGTTTGCTGTAAACCGCCTAAGTATGCTGGATCATTGGAGTGCACACTTGTCACTCCGTGTTCAATAACCGTGGAAATGGTTTTACGAAGGGCTTTTTTCCATGTGCTATACGTTTTTTCAGGAATTTGTGCTTTAAATAATGCGGATGCAGATTCCAAAACTAACCCGGTAGGTTCCCCATTGGTATCCGTTACAATTTCGCCGCTCACCGGTATAGGTAATGTACTGGAATAATGAATCTTCTCAAGTGCTTTCGAGTTAACCACCGCAGCATGCTCACATATTCTTGTCAGAAAAAGTGGATGATGAGGTGCAACTGCATCAAGCTCTTTTTTTGTTGGCAGACCACCATCCGTAAACAGGTTTTCGTCCCAGCCAGCGCCAAGCAGCCATTCTCCTTTGTCCAATGTGTCAGCATGTTGTTTTATCTTATTTAAAAATACTTCTTTCTTTGTCACACCGGTCACATCTAAATCAATAAACTTCATTGCCTGCACAGAAAGATGGAGGTGTGTATCCGTTAATCCCGGGGTAGCAGCTTTTCCGTCCAGATCAATAATCGCATCACTTTTTGAACTCCAGAAAGAAAGCATTTGCTCGGCAGGACCCATATCTATGAAACGTCCATCTTTAATAACAACAGCCTCTACAACTGGCTGAGAAGGTTGAAATGTATGTATGACACCATTGGTATAAATCTTTATCATGAAAACGCTCCTTGTCTAAATTATCGTATGTTTTACAGTACGCATATAAATGACTCAACTTTCGCACTTAAGAATAAGCATATATATCTTGCTGTTTCAGGATTATCAAGTTCTTTTTTATTGTGCTTGCTTTTTAGTTAAATCAGCTTTTTTTGAGCTAATGATAGTGTATAGCTTCCGCTCCGTCCAACCACTCCGCTTTCCGACGTCCTGGGACTGCGATTACTCGCCCCATCAAAACCGTTGTACGTCGGAAAGCAAAACGGTCCGCCGCAGCGGTATTTTACACTTCACCTTCTATTCTTTCTTTGTCAAGGAAGTTATCAAAAGAACAATCAACCCCTGTTTCTATGAAAATGAGGTTACTTTTTAAGCTGCGAAAGTTGAGTAAATGATTAAAAAACGGAACACACTGAAACTATGCCACAGATGCCTAATAATCCCCATACAGAAAACCTTCTAATGAATGGAGCTATGATTATATTTTATCAAAATTGTTTCATTTTGACAGCAGGCAGGATTGACATTTTCAGAAATTTTATTATATACTTAATTCAACAAAGTTGAACAAAAGGAAACTGGATTGAATATTATATAAAGGTAGAAAGATGAATTTTAAATAAACTTAGGTATGATATCCTGTAATATCTATGCTATTTGGATTGCGAGTCATGCACATTTGATATGGATTTTCATAGCTTGAATTGAAAACGCATACAAAGGGAGGGGTATGGATGCGTGGATTACCAAGCAATGTTTATTTAAAGGAAGTAGGGCCAAGAGACGGACTGCAGAACGAGCAACAATGGATTTCTACAGATGATAAGGTTGCATGGATTAATATGCTTTCCCAAACAGGGGTCTCGGAAATTGAGTATTCATCCTTTGTTCATCCTAAAATGATTCCTGCATTGAAGGATGCGAGAGAGGTAGGCAGACGGATCAACCGTGAAAAAGGGGTTACTTATTCCGCTTTAGTGCCGAATATGAAAGGATTGGAGCACGCCTTAGAAGCTGGTATTGACGGCGCTTCTGTGTTTATGTCGGCAAGTGAGACGCATAATCTTAAAAATATTAATAAACGTATTCCAGAGACGTATCCAGTGTTAACGGAAGTTGTTAAAGAAGCTAAAAATGCTGGAAAAATTGTAACAGGTTATGTTTCTACTGTATTTGATTGTCCATATGAGGGACGGGTTGCAGTGAAGGATGTACTCAGCGTATGTAATCAATTAATTGAAAGCGGAGTAGATTATCTTTCCCTTGGTGATACCATTGGAACGGCTGTACCCATGCAAGTGGAGAAGTTACTCGAAGGTCTTTTTCCTTATTTTCCAAAAGATAAACTAATATTGCATTTTCATGATACGAGAGGAATGGCGATAGCGAATATCATGACGGCGCTTCACATGGGCATTACCCGATTTGACAGTACAGTCGGCGGCCTGGGCGGATGTCCGTATGCACCGGGAGCGGCAGGTAATGTTGCTACTAATGATGTTCTTTACCTGTTAAACGGACTCGGAATTGAGACAGGAATAAATGAGAAGCGTATTCAGGAAGCAAGTATATATATTCAAAATAAGCTCGGAAAAACACTTCCCAGCAGATCCGTCGCTTATTTGAAAAATGCTTGAAATATGAAAACAGCAGAAAAGCCTTGTCAAGCTAATGATGGCAAGGCTTTTTAGTGTGTTAGCGAATATCATGTTTTCCTTATTTTTTGAAAATAGTATTAGAGAATCGATTGACTCTATTAGTTTGTCTAGCTTATGATTAAGTATATTATAGCATCCGAAAAAATTTGGCAGAAGAAAGGAATGAGCAGCATCGAATTACATAAAATTGGTGAAAAAATAAAATATGCAAGACGGCGGGAAAATAAAACGCAGCAAGAAATTGCGGACGCTTCCAGTATTTCTAAAAGTCTTTTGTCTAAAATTGAGAATGGACAGACAGCCTCAGCAATAGCGACATTATCCCGAATCTGTGATGCTTTACATATACAACTATCATGGGTGTTGGATGATAAAGAAGAACAGGATATTGTGATTCAGAAAAAAAGTAACCGTCCACAAAAAGTAGGGGATGAAAGTATGGGCTACTCCTATGAAATTCTTGCTAACCGTTCTCAATATAGCGGGATTGAACCGACTATTGTCCATGTTACCCCAAAGTCTTTGAATCTGCGTGATGAAAAAACATATACGCATTCACAGGATGAATTTATCTATGTATTGGAAGGGGAAATAGAGCTGTTATATGATGGAAAAAAGCAGCTGCTCCAAACAGGAGACAGTGCTTATTTTGCCGGCTCTAAACCGCATTTATTCCTTCCAGTAGATGATCAGGAGGCAAAGGTATTAACCTGTTTTATCGACAGGGTTTGAGATGGATTTTTAAATTAGAAGATGGAAATTGATTAAAGTAATTCGAAAGGAGGCTGGATCATGGACAATTCTTCATGTCCTTTTTGTTATCCTCAACTGTTAGTCAATCAGCAGGTTGTTTTGGAAAATGAACAAGCTAGATTTTTACAATTGGATGAAGCAAAACAATCTGGAATTCCACTTGAAGGTGCTGGAGTAATTGTAACCAAAGCACATCGTGTATCCCCATTCGATATAACGGATGAAGAATGGTTGGCGATTAAAGATATTCTGCACAAAGCGAAATTTATCATTGATGAAAATCATAAACCTTCTGGATATAATGTTGGCTGGAATAGTGGAGAAGTGGCCGGCCAGCATGTGAACCATGCCCATTTGCATTTGCTTCCCCGCTATGAAAATGAACAGATGGCGGGAAAAGGGATACGTTATTTGTTTAAGTCTTCCTTAAATAGCCGGACAGAAAAAGAAGAAGGGGAGATTCGATTTTAAAGGTCAATGCCAAAAAGAGTAAATGTCATTGATATTACATAAAAATATTAGAAAAGCCTTTCACTATAAAAAATTTGAAGTGAAAGACTTTTGTTCTACAATAGCAAGGTACAAGAAAAACTACGGATTCGCTCGATTTTAGCGAATCCGTAGTTTTGTTTACAAATGAACAGTTTTATTTAAAATAGAATCATACTGTTATGTTATTAATCTGTTGCACCACTGCTATTTTTACTGTCCGTTTTCGCTGCAGCAACTTCTGAACTTGCTGTTGATGCAGGCGTTTGATCGACTTCTGAAGCAACCTTTCCTTTTGATGCGCCTGCCAGTAATTCTTTAATGTCAATTCCAGAGGTTTCTTTTAAGTTTTCCTGTAATGTACTGATTAAGTTAGTTGCATAGCTGGAAACTTTATTTGCTCCACCATTAGAGCCATTGCTTCCTGTATCGACAACTGTAATTTTATCAATATTGGATAGCGGACTTGCCACTTGTTTCGCATAATCTGGAAGCATTTTGATAACCATATCAAGAATAGCTGCTTCTCCATATTGTTCAAAGGCTTGCGCAACTTTTTCTTTTGCTTCTGCTTCTGCAAGACCTTTCAAGCGGATAACTTCTGCTTCTGATTCCCCTTGAGCACGTTCTGCATCTGCTTTTGCGAGACCGTCAACACGGACTTTTTCAGCTTCTGCACGAGCTGCTGTTTCAATGCGATATTGATTCGCATCCGCTGTAGCCATTTCTCTGGCTTTCTCAGCAACGGCAGATTGCTCAACAGAGTATCTGTCTGCGTCTGCTTTTTTCTTAACTTCTGAGTCATATTGTTTTTCACGACGCAGAATCTCTTTTTCTTCCAACTCAATTTGTTTTTGACGCTCGATGATTTTGATTTGCATTTCTTGTTCCGTAACTTCTTGTTTAGAACGGGCTGTTTCAAAATCATAAGCTTGGTCTGCACGTGCTTTTGCTGTATCTTGCTCACGACGGTATTCAGAAGTTTTTAATTGATTTTCTTTTTCTGACTCCGCAATCTCTGTTGCTCGCTGTAATTCTGCACGTTTTGCATCTTTTGCTGCTTCCGCACGCTTAATTCTTGTTTCTTTTTCTGCTTCAGCAGTAGCAATATCAGCATCACGCTTTACTTGAGCGATACGAGGCCGACCAAGTGATTCTAAGTATCCGTTGGAATCTCTAACATCTTTAATAGTAAAAGATACAATAATTAATCCCATTTTAGCCAAGTCATTGGAAGCAACTCTCTGTACTTCTTGAGAGAACTTATCACGGTTTTTATAGATTTCTTCAACCGTCATAGAACCTAAGATGGAACGCAAATGACCTTCTAGAACTTCTTTTGCTTCAAGCTCTCGGTCTTGTTTTGATTTTCCAAGAAATTGTTCTGCTGCTGTAGCAATTTCACTGATAGATCCACCTATTTTTATAATTGCTGTACCATCTGCTAAAACAGGAACACCTTGTTCTGTGTAAACTTCTGGAGTAGTTACCTCCAATTTACTAGATAATAGACTAAGTGGTTCCGCTTGTTGAAAGACAGGAACAACGAATGTACCGCCACCACGAATAATTTTAATTTTATTTCCGGCTTCATCGACGTGAACATTCTTTCCACCTAAATAACTCCCTGTAACAATAAGCGCTTCATCAGGTCCAGCAGTACGGTATTTTGTTACAAATAAACCGAGTAATGCTAAAAGAAGTGCGGCTGCTACAATAATGACAATCCAAAGTTCTGACATTTTTTTCCTCCTCTAAGTTTTATTTTTCAGGCTGCTATTACAAGTGAGTAAAATAATAACAACCTGAATCTATCCACTATCATTCTCTGTAATTAAAAAGAATGCAGCTTCATTATATATGAAAAGCTAATCTATAATTAGCTAATCCAACGATTCATATGGACTGACATAGAAAACTCCATCTTTTATTTCGATAATCAAAACACGCTCATTCTGAGAGATTGCTTCATTATCATAGCTAACAGCCGGTTTTGAAATAACCCCGCTCTTCCATTGGACGATTACTTCTCCATAACCATCAACTGGAATAGATACAATCGCGGTTCCTACACTGCCAATTAGTGCTTCTTCGGAATATCCCCATGATTGTTCGGCGGATCTGATTGGGACAAGCACAAATAAATGCAGGAGAGTTACAAAAATAATACTTAATATAGAAGAAATAATAAGAATTACAAGACTCGACCAGTTCATGAACCATTCGAGAACATATCCGATGGCAGAGAAAAAAATGAAAAAGGAGAGAATGAGTACGGGATGTAAGAAAGGAATTGATTCAAAAATACCATCCAACAAATCTCCAAATAGCAAGACGACTACGGTTAAAATCGCTGCTATAATTAACACCCATAAATATAAATCTTGTATAGCGTAACCAAATAATGTCAATATGTACCCTCCCTTACTCTTTGTCTTACTTAATATGTACGTTTATCCTTCTTATTTGGTTTCATTTTTTTGAGGGGGTTTTGTTTTATACTACTATAATAAAACAGAGACTCTTTTAAGAAAAGAGCCTCTTTCACTATTTATCACAATTTAATTAGCAGCAAGCCCCCTGCGTAAAAATTTCCTAAGATACAAAAAAGTACAGGCAGGGGATTAGCTTGCTGGTAACAAACTGATTTGTCCAATGGGTAATCTAGCGCTCCATTATGTAGAAGGAGTAAGAAAAACCCAAAAAACAATGTTTCACTTTATGTTAATTATCTAAAAGAACTAGCTGATTCATCAGTTCATCTAATTCTTGGCTGCAATTGACGGTTTCTTTGGCTCCTAAGCCATTCTTTTGTGCTTGTTGTAACATTTCACTTCTTTTTTGAACAATGGACAGTACAATGGTTTCCCTATTGTACTCACCAAGTTTTCTTTCATACTTCATGTCATATACGATGCACCTTTCCTAGTAATTTTTGGCTGCAATGAATAACGTAATAAGAGTATTGTTATTAAAGTACCAAAAGAATTATCGCAAAAGATGAAATAAAATGGAATACCTTCGACAAAACTAGTAATAAGATTATATTTTTCGACAATACAAATTTAGATTAGTTATTAAGATTGTATTTTTTGATTTTTTGATACAATGTCACCCGGGATATCCCTAATTGCTTAGCCGCTTTGGATTTATTGCCGTTACATCGATCTAAGGCTTGTTCAATGGATATTTTTTCTATGTTTTCCTTCTCCAATGGCAGCGTATCAATAGGGGATAATGAGGCCTTTGAAAATGAACCAGGGAGAAAACTTAATACATCCTGCCTTGTTAAAGTTGCTCCTTCATGTAAAATAATGATTCTCTCCATCAGATTCCGGATTTCTCTTATATTACCAGGCCAATGGTATTGTTGTAATACCTCCATTGTATCAGTAGGTAACTCTGGAACAGAAGTCTGATATTTAACCGCAAATTGTTTTAAAAACGTTTTTGCGAGTATGTTAATATCTTTTATCCTATCACGTAAAGGAGGCATGGTTAATTGAATAACATTTAATCTATAAAATAAATCTGATCTAAATTTATTCTCTTGCATCAGTTTCTCTAAATCTTGATTTGTTGCAGCTATAAAACGGACATCAATTTGTTTTCCTCGGGAGTTACCGATCCGGTAAATGCGATTTTCCTGCAGAACACGTAGAAGCTTCACTTGCATATCTAAAGGGAGCTCACCGACTTCATCTAAAAAAATTGTACCACCATCAGCCATTTCAATTTTTCCAGCTTTTCCTCCTTTTTCAGCGCCTGTAAAGGAACCACTTTCATATCCGAATAATTCACTTTCAAATAGAGCTTGCGGAATTGCACCACAATTGACAGGGATAAAAGGAGCATCTTTTCTCTTACTAGCATCATGGATAGCCCTGGCACATACTTCTTTGCCTGTACCACTTTCTCCTAGAATTAATGTCGTTGCATCTGTGTCAGCCGTTTTACTAGCTAGTCGAATCATCTGGTGGAGTGCTTGACTGTCTCCTTTTAATTTGGCAAAGGGAGAGTTGGACGAAGCGGGAGTCATTTTTTGTTTTAGTTCCTGTAATTCTTGAGAGGTGCTTTCTAAATTGTCATTTAGTTTTACAATATGCGTAATATCACGTTCAATCGAAATCACGCCAATTAATGTATTTTCCTGATTGAAGACAGGAGATGAATTTACAACAACATGTTTGTCTTTTCTTGGTCTATGATAGGCATTTTTGACAGGTTTCATCGTGTTTAATACGTTCATTACCATCAGATCATCATGTGAAAAAAAATTCGTGATAGGCTGGTTAATAATTTGTTCCTTAGCAATTTGATAGGTTTGTTCTGCCGCATTATTCCAATAGATTACTTTTTTTTCTCTGTTAACAATTGTTATAGCATCATCTTCTGAATTTAATAATTCCTCAAAGAAAAAAACTTCATTCATATGATCACCTCAAAAGTGTAAAGTATATTGTAAAGTGTCTATACAGTATGTGTACTATTACTTTACATTATTGTAAATATAAATCACTAATAAAAGCAATAGAAATTTTAAAAAAAATGAAATCGCTTCCAACGATCATAAGCATTCACAGCAGTTTTAAATCTATATTTTTAAAACTGGCATATTTTTTGCTTGTAGTTTGATATAGAACAGAATCATATTATTTACTAGGAGGTATTTTACATGGTATTACCATTCAAACATGAACCTTTTACAGATTTTAAGGTAGAAGAAAATAGGAAAGAGCTCGAGTCAGCTTTACGTTCTGTCCGCACAGAATTAGGTAAGGATTATCCACTTGTTATTAATGGAGAAAAAATATATACAGAGGATAAACTGGTTGCTATTAATTCAGCAAATAAGAAAGAAATTGTCGGCAAAGTATCTAAAGCTACAAAGGAACATGTAGAACAGGCATTTGAAGCAGCGGTAGAAGCATATGAAACATGGAGAAAAGTACCTGTAGAAGATAGAGCACACGTTTTATTCCGTGCAGCAGCTATTGTTCGTCGTCGTAAGCATGAATTTTCCGCATGGCTAATTCAGGATGCAGGAAAGCCGTGGGACCAGGCAGATGGAGATATCGCTGAAGGAATTGATTTCTTAGAATATTATGGCCGCCAAATGTTGGAACTTGATCAGGGGAAGCATGTGGAAGACCGGATAACGGAGGATAACAAATATTTCTATAAAGCTATGGGACCCGGAGTCGTTATCCCACCATGGAATTTTGCTTTTGCTATTGTGTGCGGAACAGTTGCAGCGCCAATTGTTGCCGGGAATCCAGTTTTATTAAAACCTTCTGAAAATACGCCAGTTATTGCATATAAGCTTGTGGAAGTATTAGAAGAAGCTGGTTTACCAAAAGGCGTATTGAATTTTGTACCGGGAGATCCAAAAGAAATTGGAGATTATCTAGTAGATCATAAAGATACGCACTTTATTAATTTTACAGGTTCTAGAGCTACAGGTGTTCGAATTTTTGAACGCGCCGCTAAAATTCAAGAAGGTCAGCAGCACTTGAAGCGTGTTGTTGCAGAAATGGGTGGGAAGGATACAATTATTGTCGATGAAACAGCGGATTTAGATTTAGCAGCTGAGTCGATTGTTCACTCTGCTTTTGGTTTTTCAGGACAAAAGTGCTCTGCATGCTCTCGTGCAATCATCCATGAGGATGTTTATGATGAAGTTATCGAGAAATCAGTTGAAATTGCAAAAACTTTAACAGTTGGTAACCCATCAGAAGAAAATGTGTATATGGCTTCGGTTATTAACCAAACGCAATTTGATAAAATTAAAAATTATATTGAAATTGGAAAAGAAGAAGGCGAGCTCGTTTTTGGCGGAGAAACGGATGACTCCAAAGGATTCTTTATTTATCCAACCATTTTCAAAGATTTAGATCCAAAAGCACGTATCATGCAAGAGGAAATTTTTGGACCTGTTGTTGCATTTGCAAAGGCAAAAGATTTTGACGAATTGCTGGAAATTGCAAACAATACGGAGTACGGATTGACAGGAGCTGTTATCTCCACAAATCGTGCCCATTTAGAACGCGCGCGTGAAGACTTCCATGTGGGTAACCTTTATTTCAACCGTGGTTGTACAGCTGCAATTGTCGGTTATCAGCCGTTTGGCGGATTTAAAATGTCAGGAACAGATTCAAAAGCAGGAGGGCCTGATTATCTGCAGCATTTCTTAGAGGCTAAAATTGTATCTGAACAATTTTAATGGATGACAATTTATCTGAGTGAGCAGAAAGAACAAAGTTCTTTCTGCTCACAGTTAGCTTTTTAAATAAGATATAAACGGAAATATAGAAAGCATTTAAAATGAAAAGTTTGTTGGGAGATTGGGGGAAATGGATGATGGCAAGCTTGGCAAAGGATTTTTTCATAGGACTTTCAAATAATGATTTTTTAAATCAAAGCGCTAAAAAATTTGGAGCTCGTTTCGGAGCAGAGCGTTTCGTAGCTGGAACTGTTTTTGATGCAATTATTCCAACTATCAGGCAGTTGAACCAAAAAAAAATATCTTGTACAATGGACCACCTCGGTGAGTTTGTGACAGATCGAAGCGAGGCGGAGCATGCTAAAGAGAAAATTATGGATATGCTTCATCAAATTCATGAAGAGAATTTAGATTGTCACGTTTCTATTAAGTTAACACAATTGGGATTAGACATTGAAGAATCTTTCTGTATTCAGAATGTGGAGCAGATTTTAGAAGTGGCTGATGCATGTGACGTTTTTGTGAATATTGATATGGAGAAGTATACGCATTATGACAGCACATTAAAGATTTTGAAATTACTGCGTAAAAACTACCCCAATGTTGGTACAGTTATACAGACCTACTTGTATGATGCTGAAAAAGATTTAAGTGACCTTGAAGATGTGCGATTACGCATTGTGAAAGGGGCTTATAAGGAAGATAGTTCTGTTGCATATGGTTCTAAAGATGAAATTGATAAAAATTTCTTGAAGATAGCTAAGAAAAGATTACTTGGAAGCGCTTTTACATCTATTGCAACACATGATCATCATATTATTAATGAGCTAAAGAAATTTATCGCAGAACATCAGATTTCAACAGATAATTTTGAATTTCAAATGCTTTATGGGTTCCGTATCGATATGCAGCATCAACTAGTGAAAGAAGGTTACAGGTTTTGCACATACATCCCATTTGGAGAGGATTGGTTCGGATACTTTATGCGCCGTTTAGCAGAAAGGCCACAGAACCTCAATCTTCTTGTAAAAGATGCTTTTTATACCGAAGATAATAAGCTGAAAAAACAGCCGGTTGTCATTGGCACAGTAGTGTTAACGTTGCTATTATGCTTGGGAACGCGAAAAAAGAAGGGGTAGGTAGCAAATTAAGATTAAAAACGAAATAGGTTTGTTTTGGCTGTTGAAGGTATAGATTGTTTCTTATACAGCCTTTTTCAACTTTTATAATTAAAGTAAGCTAAAAAACAAAGTAAACATTTCAAGTTTATACTTGTTATAATAAATTGCATGACTGATAAGGGGTGAGAAAGGATGTCAGAAACAAATTATCAAATTATGGCGATTATCTTATATTTTTTGGTGATGATCGCTATCGGTTTTTATTCTTACCGCAAAACATCAAACTTAGATGATTACATGCTGGGAGGGAGAAGCTTAGGTCCTGTTACATCTGCATTGAGCGCCGGCGCTTCAGATATGTCTCAATGGTTGTTAATGGGGCTCCCGGGGGCTATTTATGTACTTGGTTTAGCGGAGGGGTGGATGGCTATTGGTTTGGCAATCGGTGCTTGGGTAAACTGGCTGATTATTGCTCCGAGACTGCGTACATATACAGAAGTTTCTAATAACTCCATTACTATTCCAAGTTACTTAGACAATCGCTTTAAAAATAATACGAAGGTATTACGTATTGTATCAGGTATTGTTATTTTGCTGTATTTTACGTTTTATGTTTCCTCAGGGATGGTTGCAGGCGGTGTATTTTTCCAAAGTGCCTTTGATGTAAATTACCATACTGGTTTATTGACAGTAGCAGCAGTAACTATTATCTATACGCTTATTGGTGGTTTTCTTGCGGTTAGCTTTACGGATGTTGTGCAAGGCACAATGATGTTTTTAGCGCTTGTTCTAGTACCGGCGTTGACAATTGTTTCTCTCGGAGGAATAGGTGAAACAGTAACCATTGTACAAGATGTGAATCCGGATATATTAAGCTTTTTTGCTGCTGCATCAGCTACCGGAATTATTTCATCTTTAGCATGGGGGTTGGGCTATTTTGGGCAGCCGCATATTATCGTCCGTTTTATGGCAATTAAATCTGTAAAGGAAACGACTTCCGCTCGTCGTATTGGTATTAGCTGGATGGTTATTTCATTAGTTGGCGCTGCCGCAACAGCAATATCCGGCTTTGCATTTTTTCACGCCAACCCAGAATTAACATTAGCTGATCCGGAAGCAGTATTTATTGTTTTAGGGCAATTATTATTTCATCCATTTATAGCTGGATTATTATTAGCTGCAGTGCTTGCTGCAATTATGAGTACGGTTTCTTCACAACTTCTGGTTACTTCTTCTGCTTTGGTGGAGGATATATTCAAGGTTGTATTTCATTCGGATGCAAAGGATAAAACCTATGTTAATATAGGAAGAATTGCTGTATTAGCTGTTTCTTTAATTGCTATGGTTTTTGCCTGGCAACAGAATGATACGATTTTAGGGCTCGTTTCCTTTGCTTGGGCAGGTTTTGGCGCTTCTTTTGGTCCTGTTGTGCTACTTTCCCTATTTTGGAGAAAAACAACGGGAGCTGGAGCACTGTGGGGAATGATTGTCGGAGCAGTAGTTGTATTTGCATGGGGCTATTCTCCGCTATCTGAATATTTATATGAAATTGTTCCTGGATTTATTTTGAGTACGGTTGTTATCTTTTTGGTCAGCTTAAAAACGTATCAACCAAATAAAGAAATTGAAGCAGAATTTGATGAAACAATAAACAGAATTAAAGAATATAAGAATAAATAAAGAAGGAGAGCTAGAGGCAAATGCTAGCTCTTTCTTATTGCACTTTAAAAAAGTATAAGAAAAAGTCCGGTAAAATACTTTTGTATGTAACCTTTTTATGTAAGATGATACAATAAACTGAAAAGGAATAACGATAAGGAAGGTGCATGAATATGAGTAAATATTTTGGCTATGCAGGAACATACACGAGAAAGACAAGCCAAGGGGTATACAGATTCACATTAGATACAGAGAAAGAGCAATTATTTGCTGCAGAGATAGCTGCAGTACTAGGAAATCCAACTTATATAACCTTTAATGAAAATCAGGATTATTTATATGCTGTTGCTCAGGAAGATGAGATGGGGGGAGTAAATGCTTTTCGGGTCGAAAAAAACAGTGGTGAGTTAAAACCAGTAAACGGCCAGCTCGTCGAAGGAAATCCTCCTTGTCATGTAGAAGCGGCAGAAAATATGGTCGTAACAGGGAATTACCATAAAGGCGAAATTGCACTTCATTTTACAAACCAGGATGCTGAATTAGATCAAGGCAATTTTACAAAGCACGAAGGTAATGGCCCACATGAAAGACAGGAAAAACCCCATGTTCATTTCACTGGATTTACACCAGATAAAAAATTTATTATTGCTGCTGATTTGGGGACAGATCGATTAGTGACGTATAGAGTGGAAGATTACTCCTTGAAAGAAGTAAGTACTTTTCGTACGCAACCGGGAAGCGGACCGAGACACCTTGTATTTCATCCGAATAAATCAGTAGCTTATTTGCTTACAGAACTCTCTACAGAGGTCGTTGTATTAGATTATAATGAAGAAACGGGAGAATTTACAGAGAAGCAGTCGATTCTTGCAAAGCCTGCTGATTTTAAAGAAACAAATGATGCCAGTGCTATTCATATCACTTCTGATGGCAAATTTTTATATACGGGTAATCGCGGCCATAATAGCATAGCTTCTTTTAAAGTCGATGAAAATAGCGGAGAGTTAACATTTCTTGCATTTACACCATCTGGCGGCGAATGGCCAAGAGATTTTGATTTTGACCCGACTGAAAAATATTTGGTGGCTTCTAATCAGCATACTGGTAACATTGTTCTGTTTAGAAGAGATGTGGAAACAGGAGAACTAACAGAAACAGATCAGGTTATTGACGTTCCTGAAGTAGTTTGTGTAAAGTTTCTTTCATAAGAAATACTTTCTTGATGGTGTAAGAAAAGGTTTTAAAGCATAAAAAAACATCCTTCTGAGGAGAAGAAAAATCTCTTTGGAAGGATGTTTTATATATAAAGAAAGTATCCCTTTACTTATCTTATCGCTCTTCTAATTTCGCAATCCGCTGATCTAACGGCGGGTGGGAAGAAAATGCGTTGAGAAAGCTTGATTTATTGCTAATTTTCATTGTCTGAATAGCTGCATCATTACTATGATCATCTACTTCTGCACGATTTATATGCAGCTTTAACGATTCCAGAGCATGTTTCATTTTATCTCTGCCGGCTAAATCAGCCCCGCCTCTGTCGGCGTGATATTCCCGATATCTCGAATAAGCGCTGACAACGAGGCTACCTAAGATGGAGAACAGGATTTGGAAAATAATGATACATGCAAAGTGAACAATCCATTGCAATTCAGAACGTACCATACGTGAAACGATACTTGCGGCAATACGGGACAGGAAGACAACAAATGTATTGATAATTCCTTGTAATAAAGTCATGGTTACCATATCACCGTTAGACACGTGTGCTACTTCGTGCGCAATAATGCCTTCTACAGCATCATCATCCATATTATCCAGTAATCCTTGGGAGACAGCGACTAAGGAACGTTTCTTGCTTGGGCCTGTTGCAAAAGCGTTTATTTCTTGTGAAGGATAAATTCCAACTTCCGGCGTATGTGCAAGTCCAGCCGCACGCGATAATCGTTCTACTTTTTCATAAACTTCGCGTTCTTGGTATGTTTTAATATTATTAGGATCAATTGTTTGAACCTTCATCATCAGCTTAGCCATCCAGCGGGACATTGCTAAAGAAATAAAGGCCCCTGTAAAACCTACAATAATACTAAATACCATGAGTGAAGGATAATTAATTCCTCCATCTGTACGATAACTTGGGCCAATATCAAAAATACTTGTAATAATGGACCAGATAATGACAATAGTTGTCATTACTAAAATGTTTGTTAAAAGAAATAACAAAATTCTTTTCCCCATAAATAACCTCCTGATACATGTTATATATTCTAAATCATATCATATTTTTCCGTACAGGCTAAACTCTAACCGTGTCAAGAGAACAAATTCTTTAAAGAGGAAGTTCAAAAAGTCCAATAAAAATGACACGATGGAAAAAGGAACTTCTACTAAGATCGCCCACGTCCTGTGGGCAACGTAGAAGTCACCGCATCCTGCGGAATTGCGTTGGCTTGCTTTTCCGGTGGGACGTGCTAGTGTCGGTGTTGCGACAACGCTTTTCGGTGGGGTGAGTAATCGCAAAAGCTCTTCGATGGGGCGAGTAATCGCAGCCCCAACCCCAGGACGTCGCGTTCTTAACCGATTTGGTCCTATTTATCGGACTTTTTGAACACACACTTAAATAAGAGAATATCAGCAAATGATGTAAACGTATTCAATTGCTGATATAATAGAAAGTGACGTTGGTAGAAAGGCGGGGGTTTTAATGAGTGCATTACAATGGAACAGTCCTGATGAATTACGCCAGCTGCTGAATGAGCTTGTCAGCTGGAAGAGTATCAGCCTTTCAGAAGGGGAAAAGCAGTTTCCAAGGAAGCTGTATGCGAAACTTCAAGATTTAAATTATTTTCAAGAACATCCTGATTACTTAAAATTGCATGAAGCGGATCAGCGCCGGAAACTTTTAACCGCTTTATACAAGCACCCTGAGGCTGCACA
This sequence comes from Oceanobacillus jeddahensis, assembly GCF_000750635.1. Lineage (GTDB taxonomy): Bacteria > Bacillota > Bacilli > Bacillales > Amphibacillaceae > Oceanobacillus > Oceanobacillus jeddahense. The sequence goes on along the minus strand of NZ_CCDM010000003.1, from coordinate 530,525 downwards.
GACAATTTGTTTAATCAGCCATTTCGATACGGTGAATACAGAAGAATATGGTTCTTTGGAGCCGCTCGCAACGCAGCCGGAAGAACTGACAAAAGTTTATCTGGAAGAAAAAGATTCATTTTCCAGAGATATTCGTGCGGATATTGAATCAGGCGATTTTTTATTTGGGCGGGGAACAATGGATATGAAGATGGGGCTTGTGATGCATATGAGCTTGATAGAACAGGCTGCTATAGAGGAGTGGCCCATTAATTTACTCCTTTTAACGGTTCCTGATGAAGAGGTGAATTCTGCCGGCATGCGATATGCTGTCCCTGTACTCACAGATTTACAAAAACAACATGATTTATCATTTACTTTATTTTTAAACAGTGAACCGTCATTCCGGCATGATCCTAAAGATAATATACATTATATTTATAGCGGGACAATTGGAAAAGTATTGGCGGGAGCTTTATTCTACGGAAAGGAAACACATGCAGGGGAACCTTTAAGCGGAATGACCTCTCCCTTTATCTCCTCATTTTTAACAAGAGAGATGGAATGGAACCCGATTTTTCAGGAAACCGTACTTGGGGAAACAGCTCCCTTACCGGTTACTTTACAGCAGACGGATTTGCGATTAAGTTATTCTACACAAACACCTTACCGCTCTTCTGCTCTATATAATATTTTTCTTTTAGAAAGAACTGCGGAAGAAGCATTTGCTTTATTTGAGCAAATTGCGAAGACAGCCGCTGCGCAATGTAATCAGAGGTACAAAAAGATCTGTAAGGATAATCAGGTTGAGCCAATAGGCCATGTAAAGGTGATTTCTTATAAAGAGTTACTGGAGTATGCCCGGAAAAAATTAGGCGAGGAATTTGTAGAGGAGTTGAAAAAGGATATTCATTATAATGATGATTATGATGACAGGGAAAAGTCGCTGCGTATTACTGATAGCTTTATGATTCATTGCCAGGAGCTTGCACCAGTTATTGTGATTTTATTTGCACCGCCATATTATCCAGCTGTAAATTCCAGTGGCGATCCATTTGTAGAATCGTGTGTGGACTTTGTTAAACACGAAGCGAAAAAGCAATTTCAATTAGAGATAAAAAGAAGCCATTTTTTAAATGGTATTTGTGATTTGAGCTATGTGAACTATCAAGGAAGCGCCAAGAATCTGCAGGTTTACGAAGAAAATACACCGGTCTGGGGGGACTCGTATGAATTACCGTTTTCATTAATGCGTGAATTGAAGGCGCCAGTTTTAAATGTTGGTCCATTTGGTCATGATGCGCATAAACGAACAGAAAGATTGCATATTTCTAATGCTTTTGAACAATTTCCATCTTTAATTCGCCAGCTCATTCTGCAAATTTCTCAAAAAGAAGACAAATCGTCATAATTTTATAGATTTAACCATTAAAAAATACAATGATATGATTTATAATAAAATTAGAATGGAGGTGTTGTTCCATGAACCCAGCAAACATTGGTATTCCAGGTTTGATACTGATTGTTGTTCTTGCCTTAATTATTTTCGGACCTAAAAAGCTTCCGGAAATCGGGAAAGCAGCCGGACAAACCTTACGGGAATTCAAGAATTCAACGAATAACATAATGTCAGAGGAAGACAAAAAGAATGAAATAAAAGAAAATAATGATGAACCTGAGGATGGTTCACCAAAATAAGAAGAACAAGGCGTTATTTGATGCTGTCATCATACGCCTTGTTTTTTATTGTACGATGGGAAAGTATACGAAGAACTATCAATTCGTTTAAAATCGAGCACGAATGAGGGTTTTTTAATACATTTTTTCTGAACATAAAAAATGCTTGTAAAGAGGTTGATAAACTGTCTTTACAAGCGTCCATAAACACGGTCAGTTTTCTTAGCTAGTCGTACGTAAAAGCTAGTAAATTATAGGGAAGAGGAGGAAAAAGATTTGCCTTTCATGGTATTATTAGAATCCCCAATAAGAGGTACCTACAATAATTAATAAGATGAACAAGACTACCAGTAAAGCAAAACCTCCGCCAAATTCATTGTATTTACTCATTTTTTACACCTCCTGTACGGTTAATATATGATATGGTTTTCTGTTTGAGAGGGTATTTGACTAGAAAAAAGGATTTTAACCTATGGATAACGAAGTAAAAGCTAAGTACGTAATATGTCATTCGAGGTGAAATCGATGGAGAAACTAAATGACTTTTTGAAAAATACGTGTAACAACGAAGGAAGTATTCTTGGATTAAGTATTCGATCCAGTATTACTGGTAAAAGTCTATACGATTATTTTGCATCAACACGTCTTCAACCAGCTTCTAACTTGAAAATACTGATAGCAGCTGCAGCATTAAGGAAATTAGGTTCTGATTATACATTTCAAACGGAACTTTATACAGATGGAGAAATTGTAAATGAAACCTGTCATGGAAATATATTTTTAATTGGAAAAGGCGATCCGACTTTGCAAGAAAAGGATTATTTGCAATTTATAACTTCTTTAAAAGAAAAAGGAATAAAGCAGATTTCCGGAGATTTTATTCTTGATGACACCTGGTACGATGATGAGCGTTGGTCAGATGATTTAATTTGGGCTGATCAGCAATATGCATATGGTGCAGAAGTGTCTGCTTTAACGCTTGCTCCAGACGCAGATTATGATACCAATGCTATTAAATTGAAGATAGCCCCAGGAATGTTAAATACAGCACCAAGTGTAAATATTCTGCCGCATAGTGAAGGGATTACAATTACAAATACTGCTGTAACGACAGAAGAAGCAGATGAAGAAGACCTCATTATAAAGCGGGATTTTGCGGAAAACCATTTTTTTATATCTGGAAAAATTGGGATAAAAGAAGGAAAGCAAGATATATATATGGCCATCAAAGGTGCTGAAAATTATATCGCAAAAATGATTTGTCAGATTTTAAAAAATACAGGTATCGTTTTAGAGGGGCAAATAAAAAGAGGAAAAACAAAAACAAATGTAGAATGTATTTATCAACAGCAGTCATTGCCATTGTCTAAAATTATGATTCCATTTATGAAGCTGAGTAATAATGGAATTGGTGAGATGCTTACCAAAGAATTAGGACGGATTGCATATGGTGACGGTTCATGGGAATCCGGAATAGCAGCAGTAAAAGAAACCCTGGCTTCATATCAAATTAATCTGGAAACGATGCAATTAAAGGATGGTTCCGGAATTTCAGCAGCTAACTTCGTTCCTGCGGGAGAATTAACACGTTTACTTTTTGAAATTCAGCAGGAAAAGTGGTTTCCTGCATTTTTAACCAGTTTACCAATAGCTGGAGAAGCGGATAAAATGGTCGGAGGAACACTGCGCAATCGAATGAAAGGGCGAGCTGTCCAAGCAAAAACAGGAACCATTGAAGGAGTCAGCACGCTTTCCGGTTATGTGACAAACGTAAATGGGGAACGGCTAATTTTTTCTATTTTATTTAATCATTTATTGGATGCGGATAAAGGAAAAGATTTAGAAGATGAGCTGGTTACTATATTGGCTGAAATAGGGGATTGGGGTTAAAATACAGTTCTGATTATGGTGTATAAATCAGTATATTTCATTGAATTAAGCTTCATTTTATGTTTTTTTCATGACCTTACCATAGTTTTACCACATTTCCATGCTAAAGTGAAATTAAGATAGAAAAATGGAATGAAAAAGCAAAAAACATCTTTCATTTCAATCATTATTACTTTGATTCTTGTAATGAATATGTCAAATAATAAGGAGAATGAATATGACAGTGCATATTTACGGAGTATCTTGCTCATCTACAAGAAAAGCGAGACAATGGTTTCGCAAAAATGGAATTGCTTATAAGGAACGAAATATTTTACATCAACCATTGACAATTGACGAATTAAAAAATATTTTACAAATGACGGTAGAAGGTACGGATGAAATACTTTCAACACGTTCTAAAATTTATAAGGAACTTAATTTGAATGTAGAGGAACTATCTTTACAGACCTTACTACAATTAATTCACAAATATCCAAGATTGCTAAAAAGTCCAATTTTGGTTGATGAAAAAAGGTTTCAGGTTGGCTATCATGAGGAAGATATTCGTCAATTTTTACCTCGGAAAACAAGACAGTTACAATGGGTACAGTGGAAAGTAGACCTAGGTTTAATGAAAGGATAAGATAATCAACCTTAACTTAACCTTAAATATTGGATTCACATTAAAATAGTGTTCATTTTCATACACTGATCAAAATGAGAAGAGTAGATTTTTTATCTATATAAAAAACAAGGCAGCTAATATGAAGCTGCTTTGTTTTTAATGATTTATTTTACTATTTTTTAGAGAGAAGGAGTAAAGGGAATTTCATTCCGCCTAAGAACTTTCTTCTATTCAGGCAAAATGAAGTTTCACTTTATACTTTGCTGGTAACTTGCAATGCTTGTTCAATATCTGCTTTTAAATCTTCAGCATCTTCAATTCCTACAGAAAAGCGAAGAAGATCATCGCCAATTCCTCTATTGTTCCTTTCCTCATCAGGCATATCAGCGTGTGTTTGTGTTGTTGGATAGGTGATAAAGCTTTCTACCCCGCCTAAACTTTCAGCAAATACAATTAAATTTAGACCAGCTAAAAATGATCTTACTTGATTGGCATCCTTCAAACAAAAGGAAAGCATTCCTCCTTTATTCGGATAATAAACTTGACGAATTGCCGGGTGTTTTTGTAAATAAGCAGCAATTTGTTGCGCATTTTCCTCATGACGTTGCATGCGAAGCGCAAGCGTTTTTAATCCACGGACAAGAAGCCAGCTATCTGACGCAGATAACGTTGCTCCAGAAGCATTATGCATTTGAAATAATTTTTCAGATAGAGCAGGGCTTTTCGTAACTACAAGGCCGGCTAAAACGTCATTATGCCCGCCAATATACTTTGTTGCACTGTGCACAACAATGTCTGCGCCCAGCGTAATAGGCTGCTGCAAATAGGGTGTTAAGAAAGTATTATCAACAATAAGTAATAAGTTATGTTTTTTAGCCAGCTGTGCATATTGTTCAATATCTACTTCTTGCAGCAATGGGTTCGTCGGCGTTTCTAAAAATATGGCTTTCGTATTTTCATTTATACATCGTTCTGTTTCCGAGATATTTTGGCACTCATCATAGGTCACGGTTATATTATATGCTTTTTCATAATGATCAAAAATGCGATAAGTACCGCCATAAATATCTTTTGTCGCAATGAGATGATCCCCCATACGAAATAGAGAGGAAAGAATCAACTGAATAGCAGCCATTCCTGAACTGCAAGCAAAAGCGGCGTCTCCTGCTTCTAATTTGGCGAATCCCTCTTCCAGTACAGCCCTGGTCGGATTTTTGGTACGAGTATAGTCATAGCCTGTTGAATGACCAATTCCTTGATGCTGATAAGCTGTTGACATGTAAATAGGTGGGTTAATAGCCCCTGTACGTTCATCTGATTTGTTGCCTAACTGTACTAATGCTGTTTCTAATTTTCTCATTTTCTTTCAGCCTCCTCATTAGAGAAACATGCATCCGCTCTTATTTGCGGATTGACCATTTTTCTGCTTTTCAATGTAAAATAAAAAACCCTTCTTATTCTAGAGATAAGAAGGGTATAATATCAAAATAATACACATCTTATCTTTAAAGGGAGATTCCCTTTCTGGAATTAGCACCTTGCCATGGTAAGCTGGTTGCTGAGACATCATCGGGCCAGTCCCTCCGTCTCTCTGGATAAGAATTAACATTTTATTAAATTAGAATTACGTTAACTGTACAAGAGCTAAAAAAAAAAATCAAGTCTTAATTATATTTTTAATTAGAATCAAAAAGCTACCTATCGTGGTGACAAATTTTATTATATTAAAATCAATCATAATGTAGCAAAAAGTATTTTAGAAAAACGGAAGTATTCGCATACCCTATTCTAGCATAGGGATATATTGACTTCGATATTCTTAAAGGACGTAGGGTACTTAGTGAGCGTTTCTGAGATCTATTGTTTTTTTATAATAACGTTTACGCTTTTTTATCGTAAAAAATACGAAAAGTATTTGAAAAGGTCTTAGATGAAGATTACAATAGAAGTGATATTGTTTTTAACAATTGATGAAAAAACGAAGATGCTTACCTTAGATGAAGATGATGAAGGTCTGAAATATAAAGGGTGACAATACAAGAATTAGAATGACAATATTTAAAAAAGGAAGAAGATATATGCGCAATAAAAAGCTATTACTTAACATTTCTATATTAGCAGGCTGTATCATTATTGTTGGTATGGGGATCTATAAAGAAAACCGTTCCGTAGAATATTCGATGGAAATGAATACGCAGATTAGGGAAGGTGGAAATGGTGAAACTGGAGAAAGTGTAGAGCTTTTTACTACTTCTTGGAATAACCAATTATTAGCAGATAATGAGCAAATTTATCAATCTGTTCATTTAGACTATCGTAATATTCTTCAAGAAGATGATAGCGAAACAGAAGTATCAGATGAGAGCTATGTGACTCAAGAGACAGGAATAGAAAATGAAACATATATAGAGCCAGAATCAGAAACGCAAGAAACAAGAAATACAGAATCTGAAGAAGATGCAAATTCTCAAATAACAAGTGACCAAACAAATGAGAGGGAAGAAGATAATACTTCCTCAAACGAAAGCTATGCTGCTGGCGATAATAACAACGAGAGTGCAGATAAAAGAGAAACAGAATCGAATTACTCTCAAAGCTCAGCAGCTTCTGAAAATCAGACTTCATCTAAAGAGGAAAACCATTCTTCACGCTCCAATGATTCTGAATCTGATGATCGTACAGAAGAGGCTTCAAAAAATCAACCGGATGATTCATCAGGGAAAACAGAAGATGAAAGAGATAAAAAAGATGATGAAAAAGAAAATAAAGAATCTGATGAAAATAAAGATAATGAAGTAGAGAACGAAAAACCGGATTCAGAAGAAGAAGAATCTGAAGAAAACAAAGATGGAAACGAAAATGAAAACGAAGATAAACAGGATGAAGAAGAAGATTCTGATCAAGATACGGAAGATGACGATGATAATGAACGTGGAGAAGATAAGGTAAATACTGCTTCTATCTATTCAGGTTAAATACAAGTTAACCTATAAGAGATAATAAAACTGCAAATTCGCTAATCAGCGAACTTGCAGTTTTTTAGTAATATCCGCTTGCTAAATCGAGTAGTCACAGCTCAAAAGAAGTTTTCGACTTGGCAATAATCCTAATATATAAAATAGATAAAAAATGCTATATTTGTTATAAGGCAAGTTTTGCTAAGTTTTTCTAAAGAAATTACAACGAAAATTAGCCTAATGCTGCAAAATTTGATATTATAATAGATGCAGTAACTATTAATCGTGATAGTTCGAAATTACATTACATTTTATTTATGGAAGATAGAAAGGATGGAAGATGAATTATGAGTAAACCAAAAGTAGTTGTGCTTGGTGCTGGCTATGCTGGATTAGTTGCAACAAGACGTTTAACTCAACAGCTTTCTGCTGAAGAAGCTGAGATTGTTTTAATTAACAAACATAATTACCACTATGAAAGTACATGGTTACATGAAGTGGCAGCGGGTACAATTAGTCCGAACCAGGCGCGGTTTATGTTGACAGATGTTGTTAACCCTAAGCGTGTGCGTTTAATCTATGATACCGTTACAGAAGTAAAGCGCGAAGACAAACGTGTTGTATTAGAAAACAGTGAAGTTGCTTATGATTATCTTGTATTTGCACTTGGATTTGTATCCAACTCATTTGGAATTCCAGGCATGGAAGAGAATGCTTATGCAATTACAGATATTGATTCAAGCCGTTTAATTGCTGAACATATTGAATATCAATTCGCGCAGTATTCTTCAAGTGAGGAAAAACGTGATGAGCAGCTTACAATTGTTGTTGGAGGCGGCGGTTTCACTGGTATTGAGTTTGTCGGTGAACTTGCGGATAAAGTACCTGAGCTATGCAAAAAATATGATATTGACCGCAGTAAAGCAAGAATTATTAACGTAGAAGCAATGCCTTCTATTTTACCCATGTTTGATGAAGATTTAGTTTCTTACGGAAAACAATCTTTAGAAAATCGTGGTGTTGAATTCCGTATCGGTACTGCAATCAAAGAATGTACAGAAGATGGTTTTGTTGTCGGGGATGATAACGAATTAATTAAAGCTGGTACTATCGTATGGACTGGCGGAGTAATGGGTAACCCGGTATTGGCTGATTCCGGATTTGAATTATTTAAAGGAAAAGTAAATGTTGGATTAGACTTGCGTCCAGAAGGAGAAGAAAACATCTTTATCCTTGGAGACTGCTCATGGACAATGGATCCAGAAACTGGTAAGCCATTCCCTCCAACTGGTCAGTTAGCTGTACAAGAAGGTGCAAAAGCTGCGGATAACGTTGTTGCATTGATCCGTGATGAAGTAATTACTGATTTTGTTTACTCTAATAAAGGAACAGTAGCATCTCTTGGTTTATCTGATGGTATTGGTAATGTCCTTGATGGTAAAAAATTAAGTGGTAAAGCAGCTGCAGCAATGAAAAAAGTAGTTGATGACCGTTCTCTATTCTTAGTTGGCGGTGCTAAAACCTTACTTAAAAAAGGTAAATTCCGTCCATTCTAAATCAGGGTGACATTATCATTGTAAGCATTAAATTACTCCACAGGAGGTAAGAGATATGAAGAATATTTTTTGTTATGTTTTGCTTGCTTTAACAGCCTTAGTTGGTTATCGAGTTGCAAGTGAATATTTAGAAGATAATAGGGACTTTAGATAAGTTTAAAAATTGCCAGGATAAATTCCTGGCAATTTTTATTTTTTAATAAAGAAATTGTTTGTCATTTATTTACATAGCCATTTTAAACGGATACATTGTATAGAAACAAAGCACCTCAAACATACTAAAGTTTAAGGGGTGTGCCAGTATGCGAATTATTGTAGTGCTATTGATATTTTTATTTCTTTTATTTCCTCATACTTCTTATGCTACTGTCATGGAGTTTTATGATAAACAGGAAGACTCTTGGCTAATTGATTTAAAACCTTATATATTTGAAGTAGATGAAGTTTTATTAAATTGGAATAATATTCAGAATTTAACAAAATATATGCAAAAGCAAGTCTATAAAGAGCCAGAGAATGCTTATATTGATAAGGATGGAAAAATTATTAAAGAAAAACCAGGATTTACATTGGATGTAAATCAATTTCACACGTTGATCAATGAAGTGTACTATGGTGAAGTTAATAAACGACTTCAGGTACCTAAACAATCCATTCCAGCACGTGTTAACAAAGACCTTTTGAAAGAAATTCAAGAACGGGAATTAAACCGTTTTACGACGAGATTTCGGGAAGGAAATGTGGAAAGAACACGTAATATTGAGCTTGCTACAGAAGCAATTAATAATACAGTTATTTTCCCGGGTGAGTATTTTTCCTTTAATGAAATTGTGGGAGAGCGAACACAGGCAAGAGGTTATCTACCAGCTCCAGTTATTGTAAAAGGGGAGTTTAGTGAGGGAATTGGTGGAGGTATCTGTCAAGTATCCTCGACATTATTTAATGCAGTAGATCTCCAGGGAATTGAAATAACAGAGCGTTACGCACATAGCAGAGAGGTGCCTTATGTTCCAAAAGGAAGAGATGCTACAGTAAGTTGGTGGGGACCAGATTTTGCGTTTCGTAATAAATATAATGAGCCTTTACTTATTCGAGCGAGTGCGAAAGGTGGAGCGATGACTGTCGTTATTTATACAAGTAATGATGCTTCTATTTTTCAAGCAAAAAGCCCTTGAATTTACGCTTAGCAGTAAATTCAGGGGCTTTGTTCCTTATTCAGTGGGGGGATGAAAGCCCTCACTGAAGGAAGTTTCACTTTATCATTTTAATTACTCAGCTTTTTGTAATTCTAATTCAAAGTTGATCTTTACTTCTTCCCCAACAAGAACTCCGCCAGTTTCAAGAGAAGCATTCCAAGTTAAACCAAATTCTTTACGGTTAATGCTTGTAGAACCACTAAATCCTGCAACAGTACTGCCGCTCATCGGATCTTTACTTTGTCCTTCAAAAGCCACGTCCAATGTAACAGGTTTTGTCGTTCCTTTCAGTGTTAAATCACCAGTTACTTCATAATTATTATCAGATTTTTTGATGTCTGTTGCAATAAAAGTGATTTTTGGATAATTTTCTGCATCAAAGAAATCAGCAGAACGAAGGTGATCATCACGATCTTTGTTTCGTGTGTTAATACTTTCTACATCAATAGTTACTTGAATATCTGCATTTGATAAATCCTCAGGATCTGCATTTATTTGTGCATCAAAGTTATCAAATGTTCCTTTTGCTTTTGAAATCATCATATGCTTTACAGAAAAACCTACTTCACTATGCGCTGTGTCTAAATTCCAGTTTACTTTTGTCATGAATGAATCCTCCTAAAAAATTAGTTACTTACTTTCTGTTACCAAGTGTAAAATAATAAATAAAGAAAGTCAAGTATATTTAATTAAAAATATTTTAAATACATATATAGTATACCCCAGTAATCTTATAATGAAACTTCTAAAGGTTTCAGCCGTTCCTAAAACCTTGTTTTTGCAATAATAATATATAGGGGTTGTAAAGGAGGGGGAGAAAAGTGGACAAAGGTACTATGATTAGTATAATAGCCGTGATGATTGCAGCAACAAACCAAGTTCTTGTGCTATTTGGTAAGTCACCAATGCTTATCGATAGTACCCTTATAGAACAAGTATTATCTGCCATATTCACCATTGTCACTGTTCTTATTGCTTGGATAAGAAGGAAGAAAGCGCATATGGCTAAACCAAAAAAGAAAGATAAAAAAAAGAAATAACATTTTAAGAATAATGCCTGTAATTGAAAAATTTTTTCTTTACAGGCATTTTTTTAATGCTTCTACTTAAAAAGTTCGTTATACTAAATATTAGGTAATAGAATAAAATTTAGGAGGAGAAGCTAATGGCTCAAAAATTACAACCAACATGGGATTTAGATGTTATTTTTCCAGGCCAAAGCAGTTCAGAAGAATTTCAACATTTTGTGAATGAGGTTAGTAAGGAAATAGAAGTATTAACTGAAAAAGTGAATCATTTAAATGTAAATGGACCTGTAGAAGATTGGGAAGAAATTTTGGAAAATTTAGAAACTGTTACTAAAAAATCACGTGAAATGGGAGCTTTTATCAGTTGTTTAAGTGCGCAGAATGTAACTGACAAGCAGGCTGACATATATGTTGCAAAAAGAGCTCAAATTGCGGCTGCAAGCAGTGCCCTTACAAAAATAGTTGACCAAAAGCTGGGAGCAATAACTGAAGCAAATTGGGAACTGTTACTAGAACGGGAAGCGATAAAACCTCTGCAATTTATATTAGAGGAAAGAAGAGAACGGGCACGTGAACAATTGTCTAAAAATGAAGAAATTTTGATCAGTGATCTGGCGGTGGACGGATATCATGCATGGAATCAAATGTATGGAACGATTGTTGGTAATATGAAAATTGAGATTGAGGAAGATGGAGAGACTCAAAGTTATTCTGTTGGACAGGCTTCGAATAAGTTGTCAACACCGGATCGGAAACAAAGAGAATATATATTTCGTCAAATAAGCGATGCTTGGAAAGCGAATGAGGATTTGTTTGGACAGACTTTAAATCATTTGGCAGGCTTCCGTTTGGAAACATATAAGCATTACCAATGGGATAATGTTTTAAAAGAACCGTTGGCGATAAACCGAATGCAAGAAGAAACATTGAATACGATGTGGGAGGCGATTGTAAAACATAAACCTCTATTTGTTGAATACTTAGCTCAAAAAGCTTCCCTATTAAATTTAGATAAATTAAGTATATTTGATGTAAATGCCCCCATTCAATCAAAAGTTGAAAAGAAAAGCTATGATGAGGGCGCTAGTTTTATCGTAGATCAATTTCGAAGTTTTAGTCCCCAAATGGCAGATTTCGCACAAATGGCATTTGAGAAACGGTGGATTGAAGCAGAAGATCGGCCCGGAAAACGTCCCGGCGGTTTCTGTACGAGCTTTCCGCTTAGTGAACAAACACGTATTTTTATGACGTATTCAGGAACACCTTCCAATATAGCTACATTGGCTCATGAATTGGGTCATGGCTATCATCAGCACGTAATGAATAAGGTGAATGGTTTGAATCAAGGCTATGCAATGAATGTGGCGGAAACTGCTTCTACATTTGCGGAAATGATTGTTGCGGATGCATCGGTAAAAACGGCTAAAACGGATGAAGAAAAATTGACACTATTAGAGGATAAAGTATCACGCAGTGTTGCTTTCTTTATGAATATCCATGCACGCTTTTTATTTGAGAAACAATTTTATGAAGAACGCAAACAAGGCATGGTTAGCACAGAGCGGTTAAATGAGCTTATGATTGAGGCGCAAAAAGAAGCTTATTGCGAAAGTCTATCGGAGTATGATCCACATTTCTGGGCATCTAAGTTACATTTTCATATTACTGGGGTTCCTTTTTATAATTTTCCTTATACATTTGGTTATTTATTCAGTCAGGGAATTTATGCATATGCGAAAGATTATGAAGGAGATTTTGAAGAAAAATATAATGCCTTATTAAGAGATACTGGCCGGGTGACTGTTGAAGAACTCGCCCAGAAACATTTACAAGTGGATTTGACCCAACCTGATTTTTGGGAAAACGCAATCGGAATTTGTAAACAAGATGTTCAGGAATTTTTAGAATTAGCCAAGAAGCTTGAAAAGTAATAGAGAGTATTGCGATTTGCAGTAAAGTGTTCTATACTAAATTTATACAAAAAAGTGAATAAAAAAAGCCTGCAAGGGGAGCCTTTGGCTGAGAGTGAACATTATGTGTTCTGACCCTTTGAACCTGTTAGTTAGCGCTGGCGTAGGGATTGTGGACTTTTTGATGGATATAAAAGTAATGTGTGAGTGGAGTTTAAGATGTTCCAAAAAGAGGTATTCCCTTTTTAGAATGTCACCATCAAGAAGACTCCCTTGGCATTACTTTTTTGTTGTTAAAAAAAATTGTTCGATGTAAATGGGGGAGTGACAATTGAAAAATAAAACACTTTTTTTAGTAGAGGTTGCTATCTTTACTGCACTTGCACTACTATTGGATATTTTACCAATAGGATTTAAGCTTTGGCCACAAGGAGGATCTGTTTCTTTTGCGATGATTCCTATCTTTATTGTTGCTTTTCGCTGGGGACTAAAGGGCGGTTTGTTATCAGGGTTCCTGTGGGGAGTGTTACAAGTGGCAACAGGTACGGCTTACATCTTACATCCGTTGCAAGGTATTATTGAATATGGATTAGCTTTTACTGTTGTTGGACTGGCCGGAGTGTTATCCAAACAAGTTATTGAAAGCATTAAAAAAAAGCAGATGAAGAAATCTTTTGTTTATATTTTAATTGGGGTATTCTTGGGATCAGCAGCGCGTTTTATTTGCCATTATATTGCTGGAATGATTTTCTTCGGTTCAGCAGTTGAAGGACAGCCAGCCTGGCTTTACTCTCTTATTTATAATTCGTCTTATATGATTCCATCTTTTATTTTAAGTTTAATTATTGTGTTTCTCCTGTTTTATAAACAGCCGAGAACATTAGTAGGAAAAATTTAAAGAAAAACTCCCTCACACAAAAACCTGTAGCAACGATTGCTTCAGGTTTTCTTATCCTTCATTTTGTTAAATTTTATTAACATTTGCTTATGGAATAGGCTATATAGGTGAATAATGGTAGAATAAAGAAAATAAAAGAATAGATAAATATACGTTCTCGTATTTTTATTCAGTAGAAAATTTTGTTAAAAGAAGGAATTTTTGTCTGTGAGAACGTATATATCAATAAGGGGGATTCGAAATGGGAAAACAAATTCTAATCGTGGATGATGAAGAGTCAATTGTTACATTATTAAAATACAATATTGAAAATGCTGGTTTTACTACTGATGTAGCATATGATGGAGAAGAAGCCTATCAGAAAGCCACAGAAAATAGTTATGAATTGATTATTTTAGATCTCATGCTGCCGAAATTCGATGGGATGGAGGTATGCAGAAAATTAAGAAAGAATGATATTGATATACCGATTCTAATGCTTACTGCGAAAGATGAAGAAATTGATAAGATACTGGGCCTGGAGCTGGGAGCCGACGATTATTTGACAAAACCATTTAGCCCGAAGGAAGTTATTGCCCGTGTAAAAGCAATTATCCGGAGAACACAACGTCCAGTAGAAAGCTATTATCAGGCGATCCGTATAAAAGACTTAACGATCTATCCGGAGCGTTATGAAGCAGAAATAAAAGAAGAATTAATTACTTTTACACGAAAAGAGTTTGAACTTCTATATTATTTGGCTAAACATAAAGGAAAGGTTATTTCCAGAGATCAATTGCTCAGCAGTGTGTGGGATTATGATTTTGTTGGAGATACGAGGATTGTAGATGTTCATGTAAGTCATTTACGCGATAAAATTGAACCCAATTCCAAAAAGCCTGTTTATATAAAAACAGTTCGTGGATTAGGTTATAAACTAGAGGAGCCGGTTTAAATGCAAATATTATTTTCCAAACCATTGTTTCCTAATATACTGGGTATCACGATTGTCCTGGTATTATCAGGGTGGTTAATGGTACAAGCAGAAGGAAACTGGATATTTATCACAGCTATCATTTTGGTAGAATTTTTAGTGATTTCTATCATTTTTATGCAATTTTATAATAAATATACACGACCGCTTAACAAAGCTTCAAAAACTGTCAATGAAATGATTAAGGGAAATTATTCTGCCCGTTTTAACAATAGTAACAGTGAAGAAATGGAGCAATTAAGTAAAAATATTAATAAATTAGCACGAAATATGAATGAAATTTCAATTCAGGAACAAATGCAATCAGAGCAATTAACTTCTATTATTGATAATATGAAAAATGGGCTTGCGCTTATAGACGAAAAGGGATATGTTCATCTGGTTAACCGGGGCTTCCTGGAAATGTTTCATGGAAAAGAAAAACAGTACCGTGGTCATTTATATTATGAAGTATTTGAAAATGAAGCAATGCACGATGTTGTTCAAAAAACATTTCTGTATGAACAGCCTGTTAAAGAACAATTTAAAAATAAGCGTGGTTTGAGCAAAAATTACATGGAAGTTATTGCTGCACCTATTTTTAATGACCATAATATGATTAAAGGTGCAGTACTAGTTATTTATGATATTACGGAATTAAAGCGTTTAGAAAAAATACGTAAAGACTTTGTTGCGAATGTTTCTCATGAGCTGCGCACACCAATAACTTCTATCCGCGGTTTTGCAGAAACCTTAAAGGAAAAACAGCATGATGAAAAAGCGGCAGCAGATTTTATTGATATTATTTTTAAGGAAAGTTACAGATTACAGTTGCTCATTGAAGATTTATTAGAACTTTCTCGTTTGGAAAGAGAAGGTTTTCAATTAGAGAAAGAAGATTTTAATGTTAAACAGATGATAGATGCTGTATTGCCATCATTGGAACAAAAAGCAGTGAAAAAAGATTTACATTTTACAACATCTATTTCCCCAGGTATTAACGTTTTTGCAGATTCTGAAAAATTGAAGCAAGTTATTATCAATCTTGTAGACAATGCAATTAACTATACGCCATCCGGTGGAAATGTTAGTTTAAATGTAGCTGAAGAAAAAAATCATGTTCATATTTCTATTAAGGATACGGGAATTGGAATCGAACAAAAAGCGATTTCAAGAGTATTTGAACGTTTTTACAGGGTCGATAAGGACAGAAGCCGAAATACAGGAGGAACTGGATTAGGCCTGGCTATTGTGAAGCATATCGTAGAAGTACATCAGGGAGAAATTGTTGTAGAAAGCGAAGTGAATAAAGGTACTGCTGTTCATGTATATATACCAAAAGATTAAGTCATCACCAGTCAGCCCTGGTGGTGACTTTTCTGCTTGCACTTTAAGTATAAAGAATTCAAGGAATAAAGTATAAGTGCAGTGCTTTTGATGGGGCGAGTAACCGCATTCCCAACTAAGGCATTCGAAAAAGGCTTAGTGAATGCCAAGTTTTCTTTAAAAAGTACAAATGAACCCTTGGAATACGGGGCGGCAGTTATATGATACATGTTTAACGGATATCCTTACTTAATAAGAGAACAGACGTATTATGCAGTTTTCTCCAAACATGATAAAATAAAGTTACTTATTAGATGAAAGATAAAGGAGACGGGATTATGACCAAAAAGTTAATTTTAATTGATGGTAATAGCGTTATTTATCGTGCTTTTTTTGCATTACCATTATTAAATAATGAGAAAGGCGTCTATACGAACGCGGTCTATGGTTTTACAACGATGCTGCTTCGAATTTTAGAAGAAGAGAAGCCGACACATATGCTTGTTGCTTTTGATGCAGGAAAAACAACATTTCGCCACCAAACTTATAAAGAATATAAAGGAGGACGCCAAAAAACCCCTCCCGAACTTTCTGAACAATTTCCTGTTTTAAAGGAGCTGCTCGATGCTTTTGATATTAAGCATTATCAATTGGATCAATATGAAGCAGATGATATTATTGGAACATTATCGAAGCAGGCAGATGACAAGGACTGGGAAGTTACGGTTATTTCAGGTGATAAAGATTTGCTGCAGCTTGTATCTGATCATGTCACAGTTAGTGTAACGAAAAAAGGCATTAGTGAAATTGAAAAATATACACCTTCGTATCTCCTTGAAAAAATGCAAGTAACCCCTGAACAAATAACCGATTTAAAAGGATTGATGGGGGATAGCTCAGATAATATTCCTGGCGTACCAGGAGTTGGCGAAAAAACAGCAACGAAACTATTAACACAATTTAAGACACTAGAGCAGGTATATGAGCATTTGGATGAAGTAAGTGGTAAAAAGTTAAAGGAAAATTTAACAACATACCAGGATGATGCATTGATGAGTAAAGATTTGGCAACAATTAACCGTGATTCCCCGATTGAGCTTAATCTTGATGAAGTTATCTACGAGGGTTATTCTACGGCTTCTGTCCGTAATCTGTTTATGGATTTAGGCTTCCAATCTCTGCTGACACGTATTGCTGGATCCGAGGAAGCGGAGGAAGAAACAGTAGAATATCAAGAAATTAAATATGACATCGTTGAAGAAATAACAGAAGCGATATTTTCGGATGAAGATGTACTCGTTGTAGAGATGTTAGGTGAAAATTATCATACTGCACAAATAGAAGGAATTGGTGTTGTAAATAAGAATAAAAAAAGCTTCATCCCTGCTTCTGTGGCGGCAGAATCTTCTGTTTTCAAGACATGGGCGGAAAACCCGAAGAAAAAGAAGATTGTATTTGATGCGAAACGAACAAAGGTTGCCTTATTGCGTAATGATATTCAAATAGAAGGGATTGTATTTGATGCTCTCCTTGCATCATATTTAATTAATCCCGCTGAAAATAATCATGATATTCCAGCTATTGCGAGCAGAAAAGGAAAATATGATGTATCTTTTGATGAAGAGGTTTATGGTAAAGGGGCTAAGCAAAAAGTGCCTGAAGAACCAATTCTTAGTGAGCATGTGGTTCGAAAAACAAATGTGCTGCTTGAATTATATCCAGAAATGGAAAATGAATTAGAAGAAAATGAACAGGCGAAGTTATTAAAGGAATTGGAAATGCCGCTTGCCCTGATTCTTGCGGAAATGGAGCACCAGGGTGTTTTAGTAGATGTGGATCATCTGAAAAAAATGGGTGATGACTTAAAGGAACGGCTTGCAACCTTGGAAAAAGAAGTATATGAATTGGCTGGTAAAGAATTTAATCTTAATTCACCAAAACAGCTTGGTCCGGTATTATTTGAGGATTTGGGACTCCCTGTAATTAAGAAAACAAAGACAGGCTACTCAACAGCAGCCGATGTGTTGGAACAGCTTGCTGATCAGCATGAAATCATTCCAAAACTGCTTTTATACCGTCAATTAGGAAAATTACAGTCAACCTATATTGAAGGTCTTCAAAAGGTTGTTCGTAAAGATACCCATAAAATTCATACCCGTTTTAATCAGGCTTTAACACAAACAGGCAGATTAAGCTCCGTAGATCCTAATTTGCAAAATATCCCGATTCGTCTGGAAGAAGGAAGAAAAATACGGGAAGCCTTTGTTCCATCTAAAAAAGGGTGGAAAATGTTTGCTGCGGATTATTCCCAAATCGAATTACGGGTGCTTGCTCATATCGCGAATGATGAGAAATTAAGTGCTGCCTTTAAAAATGATTTAGATATTCATACGCAGACAGCAATGGATGTATTTCATGTGGAAAGAGACGAGGTTACATCAAATATGCGCCGTCAAGCCAAGGCGGTAAACTTTGGTATTGTTTATGGAATAAGTGATTACGGGCTATCCCAAAACTTGGGAATTACACGGAAAGAAGCCAAACAATTCATTGAACGTTATTTTGATAGTTATCCAAGTGTAAAAGAATATATGGATGACATTGTTGTAGAAGCGAAACAAAAAGGCTACGTTTCTACTTTAATGAATCGTCGCCGTTATTTACCTGATATTACGAGCCGGAACTTTAATGTGCGTAGTTTTGCGGAAAGAACAGCAATGAACACACCTATTCAGGGGAGTGCGGCTGATATCATAAAAAAAGCAATGATTGATTTAGACCATCGAATGAAACAAGAAAAACTGCAAGCCAAGCTTTTATTACAAGTTCATGATGAATTAATTTTAGAAGCACCAGAAGATGAAATTGAAACCTTAAAAGAAATTGTTCCAGAGATGATGGAGAAGACTGTAGAGATTTCTGTACCGTTAAAAGTAGATTATTCTTATGGTGAAAGCTGGTTTGATGCAAAATAAGGGGAAGAGAGAATGCCGGAATTACCAGAAGTAGAAACAATTAAAGAAACATTAAAACTGCTTGTTCAAGGGAAAACGATTGAAAAAGTGGATGTGCTTTGGCCGAATATTATAAAACAGCCAGATGATGCAGAGATTTTTAAACATTTGCTAGAAGGGCAGACCTTTCAACAAATAAAAAGAAAAGGGAAGTTCTTACTATTTTATTTAGATGATTATGTACTTGTATCACACTTAAGAATGGAAGGCAAATATCGTTTGCATAAACCGGATGAGGAGATAGAAAAGCATACACATGTTGTTTTTCATTTAAAAGATAAAGAAACATTACATTATAATGATGTTCGTAAATTTGGAACGATGCATTTATTACCTAAAGGTAGTGAATTTATGCAAGCTCCCTTGGTCACACTTGGTCCTGAACCATTTGAGGAAGCTTTTACGACAGATTATTTTTACCAAAAGCTAAAAAGATCAACACGATTTATTAAAACGGCACTTTTGGATCAAAATCTTGTTACGGGACTTGGAAATATTTATGTTGACGAGACGCTATTCCGTTCCGGGATTCATCCGCTGACCAAGTGTAATGAACTGACAAAAAAAGAAGCGGATGCGATTCGATTTGCCGCTATAGAAACACTTCAAGAAGCGGTAAAAGCTGGCGGTACAACTATTCGGAGCTATGTGGACAGCCAGGGTAATATGGGGATGTTTCAACAGGTTTTATATGTTTACGGCCAGGATAAAAAACCGTGTAAAATATGCGGTGAAGAAATTATTAAAATGAAGGTTGGCGGACGGGGAACTCATCTATGTACTAAATGTCAGCCGCAAAAAGGTGAATGATTTATGAGTTTAGTAATTGGATTAACCGGGGGAATTGCCAGCGGGAAAAGCACAGTTGCAAAAATGTTTGCGGATTTAGATATTCCAGTTATTGATGCGGATGTGATAGCAAGAGAAGTAGTGGAACCGGGGGAAGCTTCTTATAAGCAAGTAGTCGACGTGTTTGGTAATGAAATTTTAAAGGAAGATGGTTCGATTGACCGCCCCAAACTTGGTTCTATTATTTTTTCAAATGAAGAAAAAAGAGAACAACTAAATCAAATTGTTCACCCGGCAGTTCGTAAACGAATGCTAAAGAAAAAAGAAGATTATCTGTCACAAGGGGAAAAGTGTGTAGTATTAGACATTCCTTTGCTGTTTGAAGGGAAGCTGACTTTCTTAGTAGACCAAACGCTGGTTGTTTTTGTGGATGAAAAAACGCAATTAAAACGTTTAATGGAAAGAAATCAGCTCAGTAAAGAGGAAGCGACTGACCGAATTACATCGCAAATGCCATTAACAGAAAAGGCAAGCCTGGCTGATGAAGTGATCGATAACAATCAATCCATTGAAGAAAGTAAAAAGCAATTACTTGATTTGCTGAAAAAATGGGAAGTCATTGAATAGCAAAAGATAATGAGACACCATCTAAGCTTTTAATAAAGTGAAGATGGTGTTTTTATAATATTACTCAACTTCCACACCTAAGAATAAGTATATATCTTGCTAATTCAGGGTGAACCTGTTCTTCATTACCATGCTTGCTTTTTGGTTACATATCTGGCCATTTTGGAATGAGTGATTGTGCATAGCTCCGCTCCGGCCAACCACTCCGCTTTCCGCCGCAGCGGTGACTTTACACTTCACCTTCTATTCTTTGTCAAGGGAGTTATCGAAGAAACGATCAACTCCTGTTTCTATGGAAATGAAGTAATTTTTTAAAGCGCAAAAATTGAGCAATATTAGATATTATACTTTCAAGGCGCTCGTCTCCTTAAAACGGTAACAAGCTTTTTCCAATGGAGGGAAACCAGATAAAAAGGAAATGTACATGAAATTATTACAAAAAATAATATAAAACATTTTTATATTTAATGACACACTTTTCTCCATATGTGTTATACTAATTACAACAAAAGATAAAAAGTATAACATTATCGGGAGGAATAAAGTGCTTATGGAGAAGACGCGTATTGCAATAACAGGTTTTGGTCGAATTGGCAGAATGGTTTTTCGTCAAGCAATGGAAGAGGAGCATTTAGATGTTGTAGCTATCAATGCCAGCTATCCATCGGAAACACTTGCTCATTTAATTAAATACGATAGTGTCCATGGCCCTTTTAAAGGGGATGTAAAAGCGCTGCCAAATAAGTTAATTGTTAATCGGAAAGAAATTATTTTAGTGAATTCCAGAGAACCTGAAAAATTGCCTTGGAAGGATCTTGACATTGATGTAGTTGTCGAGGCGACTGGTAAATTTAAAACAAAAGAGGAAGCAGGGCGCCATATACAGGCAGGAGCAAAAAAAGTAGTGATCACTGCTCCTGGGAAAGAAGTCGATAAGACAATTGTTATCGGTGTGAATGAAAATGATTATAACCCGGATGTTGACGATGTTATTTCAAATGCATCTTGTACGACAAATTGTTTAGCTCCTGTGGTCAAGGTAATTGATGATCACTTTACAATAAAGAACGGGTTAATGACAACCGTTCATGCATTTACAAACGATCAAAAGAATATTGATAATCCGCATAAAGACTTGCGCCGTGCAAGAAGCTGCACGCAGTCTATTATTCCAACAACGACTGGCGCTGCTAAAGCACTGGCAGAAGTAATGCCTCAGCTGAAAGGTAAACTGCATGGAATGGCTTTACGTGTGCCAACACCAAACGTATCTTTAGTAGACTTAGTGATTGATATTGAAGAAGATGTGACTGTAGAAGAAGTCAACGCATTATTTAAACAGGCAGCAGAAGGAAGTATGCAAGGAGTTATTCAATATTCAGATGAACCTTTAGTCTCCATTGATTATACAACAAGTACTTATTCCGCAACCATTGACGGGCTTTCAACCATTGTTATGGATAATAATAAATTAAAAATTATAGCCTGGTATGATAATGAATGGGGTTATTCGAAACGCGTTGTAGATTTAGTAACTTACGTAGGCTACAGATTAGAACAGAAAGTACGTCTAACATCATAAACAGAAGAAAACATCTCCGCGGGAATTTGGACAGAATTCCTGTGGAGATGTTTATTTCATTTATACTTTAAATTTCTGTGTCTCTTCTTGCAGTTCCTGGGCAGTTTCACTTAAGGAAGTGGCTACATGAGCCGTTGCAGATTGTTCTTCCATCGAAGCTGCAATGGTATCAATATTGCCGGACATAACTTGGGATCCGGTTGAAATCTCTGTAACAGACGCAGAAACTTGTTCTGCACTTGCGGAAAGCCCTTGAGAGGTTGCTGAGATTTCTTGAATTTGATGTGACATCCCATTAACAGCATCTGCAATAGATTCAAACGATGAACCGGCTTCGGTAATAACCTCTACTCCTTTTTGTACAGCGGGCAGGGCACTTTGCATCGCTTTCTCAACATTTTCTGTATCATTTTTAATTTCTGTTGTCAGCAGGCTAATAGAGCTGGCTGATTTTTTGGATTCCTCTGCAAGTTTACGTACTTCGTCTGCTACAACTGAAAATCCTTTCCCTTGCTCTCCTGCCCGGGCAGCTTCGATTGCAGCGTTTAACGCCAATAAGTTTGTTTGATCTGTGATGTCAGTAATCACTTTAGTGATATTTTCAATTTCTTCTGTTTGTTTTGCCAGTTTTAATACAAGCTCATTTACAGAAGCTGCTGATTCATTAATATGATTCATTTGCTGTTGTGCGTCGCCGATAACCTGTGTTCCATTCTGAGCCGCTTCACTTGTTTCACTGGAAGAAGAATGAAGCGATTGTGCTGCTTCCGCAATCCGTTGAACACCTTGAGCAGTTTCACCCATCGCAATAGAACTTTCATTCGCTGCATGCGACGCTGTTTGAGATGTCTCTGCTGTATCAGCCGCTTGCTTGGTGACTTCTTCCGTTGTCGCTGATGCTTCTTCCGCACTTGCAGAAAGCTCTTCCGATGAAGCACCTAATAGTTACCTAATTCCTTTATCGGTTATTTATAATTAATATGTAGCATATCTTTGTTGCTGTTTTGTGAATAAAATACTAATACTTATTTCTTATAATTCAGTTGTAATAAATCATAAAATTCTTTGGTGGATTAAAAAGATAATTATCAATGAAGATTCCTTGATGTAGATAAAAAGTATATAATTATTCAACTTTCGCACCTTAAAAAGAAACTTCATTTCCAAAAAAACAGGAGTTGATCGTTTCTTCGATAACTCCCTTGACAAAGAATAGAAGGTATAGTGTAAAATACCGCTACGGCGGACCGTTTTGCTTTCCTAGGGGCACGCTCTTCAGCTAACTTTTGCCAAGAAGAGCACTTGGCAAAAGTGGATCTTCAGATGGTGTTGATCCCTCAGGAGTCAAAACGGTCCGCCTCCGCTAGTAAAGTATTCTATACGTGAAATAGCTGAACAAATAAAAGGTAGATCAGACAGATCATATTTTTTATACTGCATGGTAAAAGTTCCGCCAAGATTACTTGCTGTGCATGAAAGCTATTCCTGATATTAGATATCCATGCTATCAAGATTGTTTGTACAGGCGACAGCTGCTGTTTCATCAAACTCATCAAAATGTTATTTCTTTTCAAGTTAGCTGAAGCCGTCTCCATGGAAAGCGGAGTGGTTGGCTGGAGCGGATCTATGCACAATCACCAATTCCAAAATGGCCGGATATTTAACCAAAAGCAAGCACAATAATGAAGAACATGATAAACCTGAAATAGCAAGATATATATGCTTATTATTTAAGTGAGAAAGTTGAGTAATTATTTTCTGCTGTTATGAAAGAATTTTTCTTCCTTTTTGGTAAAGTAGTTTAAATGGATAAATCATGTTAAAATAATAGATGCGTAGTATCGATGTATTTATATAAAAATTGAAATGATTATATTTATTTTTACGTCTAATTTTATAATTTATTTAGTTCATGGTTAAACACTATTGCCAGCGGCGGTTTTGACGGGACGGGCAACCGCAGAAATTTTACCGGGGAGATGAGCCCGGGACCCGTGGAAAGCGCAGTGTTTTTCCGGCGTGCTTGCTTAAACATAAAACTATATTTAAACTTATATAGGTTTAAAGGTCTGGAAGATTACGATAAAATGAGTACTTACCAGTTTCGTTTATTTTATTACGGAGAACCGCCCGTAAAACTGTCACTGAATGAAGTTTCTTTTTATAAAATATGGAATGATTAAAGGAAAAGAAAAATACTTTTTTTAATAGTGATAAATATAGGATGTGTATATAAATGTCAGCAGGGTATAAAATCAAACGTTTTTTTAGTAACCATGAAGAAACAAGTGATAATCATGTTCATTCAGATTTGAAAACCAGATATTATAAAGCAAGTAAGAATGCAGTCATTCAGGAATTAGAGAACTATTTTAATGCAAGCCCTGACTTTTCTATTCATGCTCGTTCGGAACAGCATGGAGAGATTAGTGCAACAAGCAAGCGCGGTAAGAAGGTTTTTATTATTGCTACGGTTATTATGGTCCGCCCTTACCAAACAGCGCTTGATTTTTCAGTGACAACAGAAACACCTATTCAAATAGACTTTGGTTATAGTAATCGAATTATTAAAAGAATTTATCAGCATGTAAATGAACAGCTGCCAGAAATTAAAGGTAAATAAGGAAGGAGTGAACGAAATGCGTTGTTCCAATTGTAATAATAAAAATACAAAAGTACTAGATTCTCGTCCGATAGAAGAGGGAGCAGCTATACGTAGACGTCGGGAATGTGAGAAGTGCGGATTTCGTTTTACCACTTTTGAACGGATTGAAGAAGTGCCACTCATTGTAGTGAAAAAAGACGGTATGCGTCAGGAATTCTCAAGAGAAAAATTGACAAGAGGGATTATCAGAGCTTGTGAGAAACGTCCAGTAGCGATCGAAACCATCGAAAATATTGCTTTAGAAGTAGAAAAGAATTTACGAAATACCGGAAATTCAGAGGTATCGAGTCATACAGTGGGTGAAATGGTTATGGAAAGACTGGCAGAAGTGGATGAAGTATCCTATGTCAGATTTGCTTCTGTATACCGCCAATTCAAAGATATAACTGTTTTCTTAGATGAGCTGAAAGAGATTATTAAGACAGATAAACAAACAGAGGAAGAATAAGAACAAAAAGGATGGGTTAGAATGAATGCAATCGGAAAAATTCTTCCTATTGATGGATATAATGTCGTTATGGACGAACAGCCTCCCATTGACTTTAATGCTTCTTTAACGCATCTTTATCAGCCGTTAATTGGAATCCAGGCGGTTTCTTTATATTATACATTATTCTATGAAGTGGACCATACGCAACAAATGCAGACACATCATACATTAATGACATATTTAAATCTGACGCTGGATGATATTTATCGTGCGCGTATAAAACTGGAGGCTATTGGTTTATTAAAAACTTATAAACGTAGAGATGATAATAGAGACTATTATACGTATAGTGTACAGTGTCCCTATTCGCCCAATCAATTTTTTAGAGAAGCAATGCTGTCTCAACTTTTATTACATCATATAGGAGAACAGAAATATAATGAGCTTTATACACGTTATGTAAAGGAGAGCTACCTTTATGGTGAAGAGGTCACGGCAGATTTCAATGAAGTGTTTGATACAATAATACCGTCGGCGCCTGCTGCTTTAAATGTAGAAAATAATAATCAAGATACGGAATCTGAATGGATGGATTTTTCCTGGATAGAACAATCGCTTCGTCAGCGGTTTATTCCAGTTGAAAAAGTTTTACACTCTGCAAATAAAAAACTCATTTACCAGATGAAAATACTGTATGATGCAGAGAGTGTAGAAATAGAAAAAGCACTTTTGTGGGCTCTTGATGAGGATAATCAATTGAATCAGGAAGAATTTAAATCAGCATGCCATGATATGTTTGTTTCCCGTAATAATGGACAGGCAATTCGTTTAAATGAAAAAACAGCAGCTGATCCTCAAATGTTAATGAAAAAGCCAAGTACAAAAGAAGAACAGTTGATTCATGAACTAGAGACCATTTCCCCCAAACAATTATTAGAGGACCTATCCGATGGAAATCATGCCTCTGAACAAGATATTAAAGTTGTTCGTGAAGTGATGACGAAGCAAGGTCTCCCATCTCCGGTCATGAATGTTTTAATTCATTATGTTCTGCTGCAATCAAATATGAAGCTGTCCAAAGCGTATATGGAAACTATTGCAGGGCACTGGTCAAGAGTTGGATTAAAAACGGCAAAAGATGCGATGAATTTTGCTAAACAGGAACAGGAAAAATATAAAGCTGCTAAAAATAAACCTAGGAAAACTAATAACTATAATAATAATTATAAGAAAGAGGTTGTTCCTGACTGGTTTAATGATCGGAAAAAGAAATCATCTAAAAGTAACACGGATACGAATGTAAGTGAAAAAGAGCAGCAGGAAATCGAGGCAAAGCTGCAAAAATATTTAAATGAAAGCTAAGTTATAAAGGAGGGATGATTGGTGAAACCGATACAATCAGAATTAAAAGCATGGATGGATAAAAATGAGAATTTCAAAACCAACTACACTAGAATTAAAAAAGAAATTCTAAGTGATCCCTCTATTCAATCTTTTTTGCATGAACATCCAGAACTAACGGATCAGGATATTGAAAAACATTTAATGCGACTGTATGAATATAAATCACAATCGAAACAATGTGATCGATGTGCTTCTTATGGAGAATGTCAGAATATGATTCCAGGTTACTCCCCCGTATTAAGTATGGATAAAAATGAAATTAGACTCAGCTATGAAAAATGCCATTCCCGTATTCAAGCAGAAGAACAGGAAGCACAGCAAAAGTTATTGCAAAGTCTTTATATGCCAAAAGAGATTTTAGAAGCAAAAATGTCGGAAGTGATTCAGGATAAGTCGAGAATTTCGGCAATTGGTGAAATTCTCAGCTTTTTAGAAGAAGCGAAAACAGGCTTACCAAAAAAAGGGTTGTACCTGCATGGCTCCTTTGGAGTTGGTAAAACATATCTATTAGGTGCGGTAGCAAATGAGCTAAAAAAGAGAAATTATTCCACTACATTGATTTACATGCCAGAGTTTGTTCGAGAAATAAAAGGCTCTTTTAAAGATGATTCGTTTAACCAAAAGATAGATTTCTTTAAAAAAGCAGATGTCTTAATGCTGGATGATATTGGAGCAGAATTACAATCAGCCTGGTTCCGGGATGAGGTACTTGGATCTGTTCTGCAATATCGTATGATGGAAGGCTTACCTGTCTTTTTCTCCTCCAACTTTGATTTAAACGAGTTGGAAAAAGAATTGGCAAGTACAAGAAATGGTGTGGAGGAAGTGAAAGCCGGGCGCATAATTGAGCGTATTAAACAAGTCAGCAAAGTCGTTAAAATGTCCGGAGAAAATAGAAGAGATGAATAGGTGAGTGTTTCTCACTATATAAATTGATTCGACCAAAAGATTTCCGTATCTGAACGGGAATCTTTTTTGATGATAGGAATGTATAAGAAAAACTACCGGTTATAATAGCTTTCATAAAAAACATTTCGTTGTCATCGTAATCATATTGTGATAACGATGGATAAACCTCTTCTAATTTGCTAAAAAGGGTTTCCAATGATGAAAAATAGGGTTGCTTTCGTTTTTCTCTTATACTAAGCGATTCAAATTTACTAGTCTGACTAGTTTAAGCATGTTTATATAAACTTGTCCATATAATTGTAACAGTTTGTAAGTGGATGAGGGTGATATGTATTGTTGGAAGTGTATTTTGAATCGGATAAAGAAGTAACAGCTTTTCGTAATCAGTTAAACCCATACAGGAAGCAGATCAGAGTACATCAACAAACAGATGCCAAGTGGGGGAGCAGGTTAAGGTTGGAAGGTGATATAGCAAGGGCAGAATTAATCCATTTGATCAGTACTGTAATGGCAAACGTTTTTATAGAAGAGCATCTTTCTGACGTTATCATTCATAAGATTACCGATGGATTTTATTTTTCGGATCCGGATGAAATCAATCGCATTTACGATTTTACGATGTGGATTTTATTTGAAACAGATGCAGATAACCAATATTTACGAGAGCATGTGGATACTGCTAATCTCCTGCAGCATATCTTTTTTCTTCAATTAAAGGAACATACGAGCGTTCATTTTAATGGGATCATACATTTTCGTCTGGCTCAATTTTTAGATTTTGTTCGAGAATGCGTTGGAAGGGCGATTGAAGAATTTAAACGAGAAGAGGATCATCAGGCATTTATTGATATGTTACGTCATTATATTGAAAAAAAAGATCCTTGTGTTGATTTAGTTCATATCGAACAAGATGAGAATTTTATATTTTACAATGAAAAAGGAGAAGTAATTTCGAAAGATATGCTGCGTATGTGGATGTTTCAAGCACCGTTATATGCATTGGGATTACACGAAAATGAATTTAATTTAAGCCCGCTTATTGCTATGTCACCAGCAAAAATAAAAGTTTATGGAAATGATCCGGCTGATCCAAAGATCCTGACAATAACAAATATCTTTCAAGAAAGAGTAGAATTTAAAATGAAAGGAACGTCGATTCTTTCCCGTGGAGAATAATTGATTGGACTTGCTTTTCAAACTTAGAAGGAATATAATACGGATAGAGTTTGAAAATGAAATTGCTGAGATGAGGATACGATTATTTTCAGTTTACGTACGTAGAGAGGGAAGTCCCTAAGGCTGCAAGCTTCCTTTCGTAACGAAATAATTACCACCTCGGAGCATTGCTGCTGAAATGATTGAAAGTAGGCGGTAACGTCCAATCTGCGTTAAAGATGAATGGAGCTGAGGTTATTTTTATCCTCAGGAATTAGGGTGGAACCACGACTTAAAACGCTCGTCCCTTTGCATTATGCAAAGGGATGGAGCGTTTTTTTGCTTAAAAAAAGTATAAGTGCAGAGGTTTGATGGAGCAAGCAAACGTAGCCCCAGACCCAATTAAGGTCGTCACCTTAAGACTTGACGACTGCCAAGTTTTCTAATATTTGATAAAGGAGTTTGAAGGAAATGGCTGATTTAACAATTATTTTTCCCGATGGAGCAGAGAAACAATTCCCCGAAGGAACGACAGGAGAAGACATTGCAGCTTCTATTTCTCCAGGATTAAAAAAACAGGCACTCGCCATTAAATTAGATGGAGAGCCTGTTGATTTACGCAGACCGCTTTCAGAAGGCGGGAAAATTGAAATTATTACGTATCGTAATGAAGAAGGAGTAGAGATTGCACGTCACTCTACTGCACACTTATTAGCACAAGCTGTAAAACGCTTATACCCTAACGTTCAATTAGGCGTTGGTCCGGTAATTGAAGAAGGTTTTTATTACGATATAGACATGGAAGATTCATTAACACCGGAAGATCTTCCTAAAATCGAGAAGGAAATGAAACGGATTGTTGATGAGAACCTAGAAATAAAACGTGTAGAAGTTTCTCGTAATGAAGCAAAGGCCCGTTTTGAAGAAATTGGTGATGCATTAAAATTAGAACTGCTGGATGCGATCCCGGAAGATGAAACAGTTACAATTTATGAGCAGGGTGAATTCTTTGACCTGTGCCGGGGAGTGCATGTTCCTTCCACAAGTAAAATTAAAGCATTTAAATTATTAAGTATTTCCGGTGCCTATTGGCGTGGAGACAGCAATAATAAACAGCTCCAACGGATTTACGGAACAGAATTTGAAAAAAAATCACAGCTGGATGAGTATTTGCAGATTTTAGAGGAGCGCAAAGAAAGAGATCACCGCAAGCTTGGTAAAGAGCTGGGTATTTTCACAGTTTCACAAAAAGTAGGACAAGGCTTGCCGCTATGGCTGCCAAAAGGAGCAACCATCCGTCGTAACATTGAGCGTTATATTGTTGATATGGAAGAACGCTTAGGCTATGACCACGTGTATACGCCTGTACTTGGCAACGTGGATCTATATAAAACAAGCGGACACTGGGATCATTACCAAGAGGACATGTTCCCGACCATGGAAATGGATAATGAAGAGCTTGTATTACGTCCGATGAACTGTCCACATCATATGATGGTTTTCAAAAACCAATTATGGAGCTATCGTAATCTGCCTGTCCGGATTGCAGAGCTTGGAACCATGCATCGTCACGAAATGAGCGGAGCACTTGCCGGATTGCAGCGTGTGCGTGCAATGACACTGAACGATGCCCATATTTTTGCTCGGCCAGATCAGTTAAAAGAGGAATTTATTCGTGTGGTAGAGCTAGTTCAACGCGTTTATAAAGATTTTGGAATTAATGATTATTATTTCCGTCTTTCGTATCGGGATCCAGAGGATAAAGAGAAGTATGTAGACAATGATGCCATGTGGGATAAAGCGCAGGCAATGCTGAAAGAAACCATGGAAGACATGGAATTGAAATATGTTGAAGCAGAAGGAGAAGCTGCTTTCTATGGTCCGAAACTGGATGTACAAGTGAAAACAGCCTTAGGAAAAGACGAAACGTTATCTACGGTTCAATTAGACTTCCATTTACCAGAGCGTTTTGATTTAACGTATATCGGGGAAGATGGAAAAGAACATCGTCCAGTCGTTATTCATCGCGGTGTAGTATCTACGATGGAGCGTTTCATTGCATTTCTTATTGAAGAATACAAGGGAGCTTTCCCAACATGGCTTGCACCGGTCCAAGCGAAAATCATTCCAGTATCTTTACAAGCACATCTTGATTATGCGAAAGAAGTGGAAGAAAAATTACGCTTGGAAGGCATTCGAGTAGAATTGGACAGCCGTGATGAAAAATTAGGCTATAAAATACGTGAAGCACAAACACAAAAAGTTCCATTTGCCCTTGTTCTGGGGGATCAAGAAATGGAAGCAAACAGTGTGAATTACCGCCGTTATGGTGAGCAAGATACAGAAACATTGGAATTTGATCAATTTGTTGCCTTTATAAAAGGAGAAATTGAGCAGAAGAAATAAGTATTGGTTATGACGAAAAAGGCTATTTTAACATTTTTGTGAGAATAGCCTTTTTTGGTTTGGGATTAAAATGAAAGCTAATACCCTGTTTCCACTAATATATTTTTAGAAAATCCATTGACAACCTTACAGAACCATGCTATGATTCAATAGTTGTTTCAAACAAAGGATACCGTCCTTGACAAGAAAACGATAAAATGCTATATTATAAAAGTTAATGATATGATCTAAACGACAAGTAGAAGCACCCGCTTCTCACCTGATTGACATCCCTGGAGGATAGTTGACTGGTTCATCACGATTCATGTTTACGAATGAGGAGATGTGTGGGTGCAGTATGTACCGACACTTTTTTTAATGTATTGAAATGACTTGTCCAGATAGATCAGTAACAAAATTTCGGAGGTGGCTGGCTATTAGCAAGGATATGAATGTTAACGAAAAAATTCGTGCAAGGGAAGTTCGTCTCATTGATTCAAATGGGGATCAGCTTGGAGTAAAATCTCGTAATGAAGCATTGGATATTGCCGGGAAACGAAACCTTGATCTAGTATTAGTTGCTCCAAACGCAAAACCACCGGTATGTCGTATTATGGATTTCGGGAAGTATCGTTTTGAGCAACAGAAGAAAGAGAAGGAAGCTCGTAAAAAGCAAAAGGTAATTAATGTGAAAGAAGTGCGTTTTACACCTGGAATTGGTGACCATGACTTTGAAACGAAGCTTAAAAATGCACGTAAGTTCTTGGAAAAAGGGGACAAAGTAAAAGCTGCGGTTCGCTTCCGCGGTCGTGCAATTACCCATAAAGAACTAGGGAAAGAAGTACTAGACCGTTTCGCTGAAGAAGTGAAAGATCTCGGATCAGTAGAAACAAAGCCGAAAATGGAAGGCCGTAATATGTTTATGATGGTCGCTCCATTGAATGAAAAAAAATAAGCTTTTATTGCAATGACTGGAGGAAAAAATTATGCCTAAAATGAAAACTCATAAAGGTTCAGCAAAACGTTTCAGAAAAACTGGAACTGGAAAAGTAAAAAGATCTCATGCATACACTAGCCATATGTTTGCACACAAATCTCAGAAGCAGAAACGTAAATTACGTAAAAGTGCTTTGGTTTCTTCCGGAGACTATCAACGTATTAAACAAATGCTGCCAAAATAATAAATTTAGATATGTAATGAATTAGGAGGGATTTCTTATGCCACGTGTTAAAGGTGGAACAGTTACGCGTCGTCGTCGTAAACGCGTCTTAAAATTAGCAAAAGGTTATTATGGTTCAAAACGAACTCTATTTAAAACAGCAAAACAGCAAGTTATCAAATCAGGTCAATATGCTTATCGTGACCGCAGACAGAAAAAACGTGATTTCCGTAAATTATGGATTTCCCGTATTAACGCTGCTGCTCGTTTAAACGATATTTCTTACAGCAAATTAATGCACGGTTTAAAACTGGCTGGTATCGATATTAATCGTAAAATGCTTTCTGATTTAGCTATTAATGATGAAAAAGCATTCACACAATTAGTATCTCAAGCAAAAGAAGCTTTAAAATAAGATAAAAATTTAGATCGCATCCAATTGTGGAGCGGTCTTTTTTTATTTTATCATGGAGAACCGCCCGTAAAACTGCCGCCACAAAATAAAGAGCGAAAATAACTTAATTTAGGCGGGAGATAACGGGCGCTACCTCCCTGAATCACTAAGGCTAATTCAGTGGGAGAATGAAGGAAGCAGACTAAGTTCGCGACGTCCTGGGGTTGGGACTGCGATTATTCGCCCCATCGAAGAGCTTTTGCGGTTACTTGTCCCATCGTAAAGAGTTGTGCGTCGAAAAACTCCCACTGAATGAAGTTTCGTTTTATTTCCTGATAATCAGCATGCTTTTAATATTGCGTGCAACAGAGACTTTCTTTATGATTAAAGGGTATTGACAATCATTGAAGCAGGTGGAAGAATGGAAAATGTATCATCGTGGCTTATTTATTTATTCGTGGCTAATATTATTGGATTTTATTTGATGTTTAAAGATAAACAAAAAGCAAAACAGCATACATATCGTATTCCTGAGCGGACTTTTTGGCTGCTGGCTATTTTAGGAGGAAGTATCGGTATTTACATTGGTATGCGGAGTTTCCGGCATAAAACAAAACATAAGAGCTTCACTATTGGTATTCCTGTTCTTATCGTTGTGAATGTAATTAGTTTTATCAGTCTGGTTTTCTTTCTTTAAGGAAATAATCATTTTTGATGGATATTTTAGAGGGAAAAGTCTAAGTAATTCTTTTATCATACACTGCTCGTCTTGAAACATATATATAAATAGAAGTAACCCAGCTTCCTCAGGGGAGGGATAGCCATGGAATACGTTGGGAATTATTTGCTGGTGATTATAGAGATGGGTGGTGTGCTTTCTCCACTATTATTTATTATACTTCATCTCATTCGGCCAATGTTATTCTTACCAGTTGTTTTTATTTGTATTTCTGGCGGTATCTTATTTGGTCCAATAGCAGGAAGTATTTATTCTATTATTGGGATAACAATGGCAAGTCTGCTTTTTTATGTGATGGCGGGTTGGATGCCAAAATCTATTGATAAACTAATCATTTTGAAGCAACGATTACTCGGCAAAAATACAGAAATGACAACAGCCCAAATTACTTTATTGCGCCTTGTTCCATTTATTCATTTTCACTTATTATCATTATGCTTGATCGAAACAAATCAAACCTTTAGAGGATATGCGAAATCTTCCTTAATATCAAACATTCCTCTGGCAATTATCTATACAAGTATCGGCGGCTGGATTTCTCAACTTTCTCCAATGTATATCGCTGTTTTTATCATCGCCTTACTTCCATCCTTGTACTTTTTAAGGAGAAAAGAGATTATTATTAAATGGCAGGAGTTTTTTGCTTCATCATCTGCAGGTACAGAGAACCAGCATCAAGGGTTACCTAAACCTTTAACACCAAGTAAAACAACCAGCTCTTGAACGTAAGGGTTGGTTGTTTTAGTATGGAAGTATAAAGGGAAGCCGTTAAAAAGGTGGTGTGTAGTAATATGAAACTCCCGTCCTGCTGGAATTGTGAGCATGAATTTAAACTTCATCAACTTGTTTGGAACGTGAGACTTCACTGTCCAAATTGCAAAAAGAAGCAGTTTTTGACAAAAGAAAGCCGGTTTAATACTTTGCTTTTCAGTCCGATTCCAGTAATTATAATATCTATCATGAATTCGCTGAACATTTCCTGGTTGGTTATAATTCCAATAAGTCTTTGTTTATTAATTATTTTTATGGCAATTGCGCCTTACTTTTATCGTTTTACCGACAAAGAAGCACCATTTGTATAAAAGACTAACCAGACTGGACATGTCTGGTTAGTCTTTTGTGATCTCCGTTATAATAAGCTCATTAATCGGATGCTTCCACGTAATCGAAGCATGCGGATAATGAATCAATATTTCCTGTTCCAGAAAATATAAATCCTCTCTCGTTAATCCGCGGAGCTCCAATGGATTTTTAACAGTAACATGAATATCCACTACTTCAAAAGAATCTTCTGTTGTTCCTAAATACTTTTCACCGATAAAAAGACAGCCTTTATAAGTTAATTGGAAATTTTTCTTATTATTATTCTGTTCATCTAATAAATAAAACCCATTATTTTCCTGGTTCAATCGCAGTTTACGCTCAGGGTTTTTTAAGTATTGAATCCATGTATAAATTAACAATGCAATTGCTATCACTAATAATATTCGAAAGATAATGATGACCATAATTATCTACTCCTTAGAACGTCCTGTTAATCCTACATACGAATGAGTCTCAAAAAAGTTTCAGGAGAATCATATTTTTTTATAGAAAATGTAGAATGTTATTATTTTGTAATATAAAATAGAGCAATTTTTAATGAAATAAATCAACTTTCGTGCCTTAAAAAAAACTTCATTTCCATAGAAACAGGAGTTGGTCGTTCCTTTGTTAACTCCCTTGATAAAGAATAGCAGGTGAGGTGTAATGCGACCGCTGCGGCGGACCGTTTTGCTTTCCTAGGGGCACGCTCTTCAGCTAACTTTTGCCAAGAAGAGCGCTTGGCAAAAGTGGATCTTCAGATGGTGCTGATCCCTCAGGAGTCAAAACGGTCCGCCTCCGCTAGTTAGATGTTCTATACGTGGAATAGCTGAACAAATAAAAGTAGATCAGGCAGAACATATTTTTTATGCTGCATGGTAAAAGTTCCGCCAAGATTACTTTCTGTGCATGAAAGCTATTCCTGATGTTAATTATTCATGCTGTTTTGATTCGAACTGCTAAACCATCCATTTGAAATAACGGAATGATCGTGTCATCAAGCGTTAGAGAAACTATTTCGTCCAACCCAACAGGATGTTATTTCTTATATTCGCTGTAGAATCCTAACTAAGCGGAGTGGTTGGCCGGAGCGGGAGCTGTACACTATCATTCGTTCAAAAAAAGCTGATTTAACTAAAAAACAAGCACAATAAAGAAGAACTTGATAATCCTGAAACAGCAAGATATACATGCTTATTCTTAGGTGCAATAGTTGAGTAAATAAAGAATATAAAAATAATTATTTGAATAAACTAATCTAATTAGTTATAATATTAATAAGATTAGTTACGAGGTGATTGCATTGAAAATAAAGCTTTATAAGAATCTATATCAAGTGACGTTTCTGCCAAGTATTTTTCCAATTAATTGTTTTATCTTGGAACAGGAGGAAAATCTGATTTGTATTGATATGGGAACCAGGAAATTTGTTCATGAAATTAAAAAACTGACTCATCAAACAGGGAAACCGTTGAGTAAATTAATTTTGACTCACGCACATGGTGATCACGTGAATGGAGTACCTTATTTTAAAGAGGTTTTTCCCGATGTGCCAGTGGGAATATCAAAGCGGGACAGTTATTTGTTAAAGAAAGATTTCCGTTTGAAGGCAGATGAGCCAGATAAACCAATAAAGGGAGGTTTTCCGAGGAACAATGTGCCGATTGATTTTACTTTTGAAGAAGGGGACACGATTGACACGTTAGAAGTTATTTCAAGTCCAGGACATACACCTGGATCGGTATCTTTTTATGAACAGCAGCATCGGATAGTAATCGCAGGAGATGCATTTCAAACAAAAGGTGGTATTGCCGTTTCCGGAGTATTAAAATGGCTATTTCCTTTTCCAAAAGCAGCTACATGGGATAATAAAACAGCGGTTAACAGTGCAATAAAATTACTGAATCGCAGCCCTGAATTGCTTGCAGTAGGACATGGAGATGTATTAGTTGATCCAGAGGGAAAAATGAAGGAAGCAATAAAAACAGCGGAGGCAAGGATCGGAAAATGAAAAAAAAGATAACGAAAGAGATTATTACAGATGCAGCAATGGAACTTCTTGATGAGAAGGGAATAGAAGGAGTTACGATAAAAAATACAGCTATCAAATTAGCAATCAAACCACCGTCATTATATAACCATATAGCAAATTTAGAAGATTTATTAGACATGACTGCACATAAAAGTATGAAAAATTTATATGAAAAGCTTATGTTAGCCAGTATTGGTCTGGAAAAGAAAGAAGCATTATGGGCAATCGCGTATGAATATAGAAGTTTTGCAAAAAATTATCCAGGCCAATACCAACTAACGCAGAAAGTAAAGCTATGGAAAAGTGATGAAACCAAACAGATACCTGAACAGATTTTGGGTATATTTTCTAAAATATTACAAAAATAT
This sequence comes from Oceanobacillus jeddahensis, assembly GCF_000750635.1. Lineage (GTDB taxonomy): Bacteria > Bacillota > Bacilli > Bacillales > Amphibacillaceae > Oceanobacillus > Oceanobacillus jeddahense. Next base: position 493,813 of record NZ_CCDM010000003.1, on the reverse strand, counting down.
GCTTTGTCAGAGGACGAAACCATTCATTTTATTCGGACATTAAGAAGTTATTTGCACGGATTTATACTTTTAGAAATGGAGGAAGCTTTTGGACTGCCTCAGGAGTTAGAGAAAAGTTTTACGTTAGGAGTAAATGTTATTTTAACGGAGTTAGACAGCAGTTCAAATTTAAATAATCAATAATTATAAAAAGCTTTTCCCTATACACTGTGATAAAATAAAAGACAGAATGGACAAGGAGGCATTACATTGGATTGGAATCAACTATTTGAAATGCAAAAGGAATTAGATACATATATTGAAAACAATCATGATTTATCAAATGTAAATTTATTTCAGGAAAAGCATTTGGCGCTTCTCGTAGAACTTGGCGAGCTTGCAAATGAAACGAGATGCTTCAAATTTTGGAGTACAAAACCAAGAAATAGTCAACAAATTATTTTAGAAGAATACGTAGACGTTTTGCATTTTTTAATGTCCATTGGGATAGAAAAAGGTTATATTTACCAAGAAGAAAAGGGAGAGAAGACAGAACCTTTAACTGAATCAGAATGTTTTTATCAGGTATATGCAAAGGCAATTGCTTACAGAGAGGACCCGATAAATGAAAATTATCAGCAATTATTTAAGTGGAGCCTGCAGTTAGGAAATCAGCTTGGTTTTACCGATAAGGATATTCAGCAGGCGTATTTGGAGAAAAACCAAGTTAACTATCAGCGTCAGGATCAAGGATATTAAGTCTTTCTGCATTTATATTGGTGGTAAAGCCTTATATAGAATAAAATTTCACTTATAAAGGAGAGATTTTGAAGATGGAAAAGTTAGATAATACGTTAACTATGCTTAAAGATCTAACAGATGCTAAAGGAATACCAGGTAATGAAAAAGAAGTGCGAGACGTATTCGAAAGTTATATAAAGCCTTATGCAGATGAACTTATCACAGATAATTTAGGGAGTTCGATTGCTAAAAAGGCAGGAGACGAAAACGGACCAACGATTATGGTTGCAGGACATTTAGATGAAATTGGTCTGATGGTGACACGTATTGATGAAAATGGTTTTCTTTACTTTCAAACAGCTGGCGGGTGGTGGAACCAGGTCATGCTGGCACAACGTGTAACCATTATGGGTTCCAAAGGAGATGTGACTGGTGTTATCGGTTCAAAGCCTCCACATGTACTTAGTCCCGAAGCCAGAAAAAAACCATATGAAATAAAAGATATGTTTATCGATATTGGTGCAACAAGTAAAGAAGAAGCAGAGTCATTCGGTGTGAAGCCAGGCGATTCTGTTGTTCCGTATTTTGAGTTTACGCAATTAAAAAATGAAAAATTATTGATGGCAAAAGCATGGGACAACCGTATTGGTTTAGCCATTGCCATTGATGTATTAAAAGCATTAAAAGATGAGGCACATCCGAATACGGTGTATGGTGTTGGAACAATCCAGGAAGAAGTCGGTTTACGCGGAGCAAAAACATCTTCTCATCTGATTCAGCCTGATATTGGTTTTGGTGTCGATGTTGGTATTGCAGGTGACACACCGGGTATTGCTAAACAAGAAGCGGACAGTAAGCTGGGTGATGGTCCACAGATCGTACTGTATGATGCCTCAATGATTTCTCATAAAGGGCTTCGTGATCTCGTTGTCGAAACAGCCGAAGAAAACAATCTTCCTTATCAGTTTACTTCCATTGCTGGTGGAGGTACAGATTCAGGCTCTATTCATTTAACTGGTAATGGAGTTCCATCGTTGTCTGTTACGGTAGCAACACGTTATATTCATTCACACGCCGGAATTCTTCATCGGGATGACTATGAAAATGCTGTGAAATTATTGACAGCTGTTATCAAAAAATTAGATCGTAAAACAGTAGATGCTCTAATCAATGCTTAATAACGATTCATTAAATAAGATAATTCCAAAGAAATAGAATTACCATTGATTCCGTACATTTTAAATGGATTAAAATGTACGGGTTTTTTCTATGCCAGGAAAGTATTATTTTTATAAAAGGCCTATAATTGACAGATAAGAAAAGCTGTGGTAAATTATACTTAATTAAAAAATATTTAATTAAGTATAAAGGAGATTTTTCAATGAATCCAATCCGTGGAATGCACCACGTTACAGCAATTACAAGCAGCGCAGAAAAAAATTATGAGTTTTTTACGTATGTACTTGGTATGCGATTAGTAAAGAAAACAGTCAATCAAGATGATATCCAGACGTACCACTTATTTTTTGCAGATGATGAAGGTAATGCCGGAACAGATATGACGTTTTTTGACTTTCCGGGCATCCCTAAAGGTTCTCATGGAACAAATGAAATCTACAAAACATCTTTACGTGTACCTAGTGACGCGGCGCTGGAATACTGGGCAAAACGCTTTGACCGTCTGGGAATAGCGCACACAGGAATTGAGCAGCAATTTGATGTGAAAACATTATCTTTTGCAGATTTTGATGATCAAAAATATCAGCTTGTGTCAGATCAAAATAATACTGGAAGAGCATCGGGAACACCGTGGAAAAATGGTCCGATTCCATCAGAATTTGGTATTACTGGTCTAGGTCCAGTCGTAGTACGTGTAGCAGATTTTAGCTTTTTTAAACAAGTACTGGAAAAAGTATTTATGTATAATGAAGTTGCCGATGAAGGAGCCTTTCATTTGTTTGAAGTGGACGAAGGGGGAAATGGCGCACGGATCATCGTGGAGCATAATGAAGAATTACCTCCTGCCAGACAAGGCTATGGCACTGTTCATCACGCTGCATTATGTGTTGATGCGCGTGAAGATTTAGATGCTTGGCAACAAAGAATTGAACAAGTTGGTCTTCAAACCTCCGGATTCGTTGAACGCTTCTATTTTGGTTCATTATACACACCGGTTGCACCTCAAGTATTATTTGAATTAGCAACAGCTGGACCTGGATTTATGGAGGATGAACCGTATGAAACGCTTGGAGAAAAATTATCCTTGCCGCCATTTTTTGAGTCACAGCGTGAGCAGATTGAAAGCCAGGTAAGAGAAATTGATACGGTACGTAGTAATAGAGCAATTGAAAAAGAATACGAATGAAATAGTGTATAAAAAATCGTTTACTATAGGATAGGTAAACGATTTTTTATACTTTTTCACGAAGCAAAAAAGCACTTTCTAAATAAATAGGAAGTGCTTAAACATTAAGCGATCTGTATTTTTTCGTTTTAAATAAGATACATATAGAGACTTCCGAAAATTTTAGAAGGTATTATTCAGCTTAAGTACTTTCGCAATATTCGTAGCTAATCCTTCCAAATACACTGGTCCATTTTCTAAAGCGTCTTTTAATTCACAAGGAGCCTGAATAACGCTGAATACTGCATCAATTCCATGCTCATATACCTTTTCATAGTTTTGGCCCAATGTTCCGCATACTGCAATGACAGGGATATTGCTCTGTTTTGCTGCTTTCGCAACGCCAACCGGTGTTTTTCCATAGATGGTTTGTCCGTCAATTTTTCCTTCTCCGGTAATAACGAGATCAGCATCTGAAGCACGTTCATAGAAATTTGTTTCTTTTAAAACAATCTCTACTCCAGGCTCAAGCTTTGCGTCTAAGAAGGCAAGTAATCCAGCACCAAGACCACCAGCAGCACCGGATCCTGGAATATCTTTTACAGGTTTGTTGGTGATACGTTCTTGCACATCATGATAGTTGCTAAGCGCTTTATCCAGCTGATTGACCATATCTTCCGTTGCTCCTTTTTGTGGACCGTAAACCTCACTAGCACCGTTAGCACCTAAAAGAGGGTTATCTACATCGCAAGCAACGACAATTTCTACATTTTCTAACCGGGGATCCAGGTTAGAAATATCAATATGATCAAGGTCTATTAAATGCCCTCCACCTTGATTCAGTCTCTTCCCATTACGATGGTAGAATTGAACGCCTAACGCTTCTAACATGCCAGTACCGCCATCATTTGTAGCACTTCCGCCAATTCCAAGAATAATTTTGGTAACGCCATGTTCCAAGGCTGCTTGAATTAATTCTCCTGTACCATAGGTCGTAGCAAGTAAAGGGTTTCTTTTATGAGGTGGAATTAACTCTAAACCAGAAGCCTCTGCTGCTTCAATAATTGCTGTTGAATTATCTCCTGATATAGCATAAGCTGCTCGGACAGATTCCCCATTTGAATTGGTAACGGTTTTATAATAAATCGATCCCTGCAAGGCATCAGCCAATGATTGCGTTGTCCCTTCGCCACCATCTGCCATTGGGATAATTTCTAGGTTAACTCCAGTCTGAAAAACAGTGCTGAATCCTCTGGCAATTGCTTCTGCAGCTTGTTTTGCGGTCATGCTTTCTTTAAAAGAGTCTGGTGCAATAATTATTTTTTTCTGTTGCAAGAACGTCAACTCCAATCATTTTTATTTTTTAAGCCTTCCATTATGTAATCGCAATCAAATAACGAAACTTCATTCAGTGGAAGTTAACGCCTGTTATCTCCCGCCTAAATACATGTATTTCCTGTCTTTTTGGAGGCAGGAGTTTTAAAAGGGGGGCTGGGGGCTATCCGTGATAAAAAGAATAAACAGTAAGGAATCACATGTTAAAATAGATTCCTTACTATTTATTTAAACCTATATTATCATGTTAGTTTAAATTTGACTGCATCGATCATTAGGAAAGGTATGTATTCATTATTTTAGATACATAAGCTGTTGTTTCTTTAAATGGAGGAACTCCTTGATATTTATCAACATTTCCAGGTCCCGCGTTATAAGCAGCTAAAGCTAATTCTGTATTTCCGTTATACTTATTAAGCATTTGGCTTAAATATTTTGTACCGCCTTCAATATTTTGACGGGGGTCATAAGAATTTGTTACACCTAAACCTGCAGCTGTTCCTGGCATTAACTGCATTAAACCTTGTGCACCGGCATGGCTTCTTGCATTAGGGTTAAAGTTCGATTCCTGCTGAATAACAGCATTGATTAATTGTTCACTCACATTGTATTTGTTTGCCATTTCTTGAACAATATTTTGATAATTTGACCCGTTTTCATTAACAGAGGGGCTAGAAGCTGTCTGTACAGGTGAAATGGCTTGGGCTGCCGGAGAGGAAGTAAGGTCGGGTCTTTGAATATTTGATCCAAAATCTTGAGCAGTACGTTCCTCAGCCTCTCGAATTCGTTCTAAAAGCAGCTGTTGAAAAGTCTTTCCTCCAAAACCTGTACTTTCTTCAATACTGCCTGCTGAACTAGGGGAAGAAGTTAACATGTCTAAAGGGTTCGTCTGTTGATTCGAATTAATTTCCATTTATATTCACCGTCCAAATAAACTAAAGTATAGATTCCTTTATCCTGATCACATATATGCATGCAAAAAGCGAAAATCATCACTACTATTTTTTAACACTAATTACTATTATTCTATCTGTTTTATATCCTTTAGGCAATATTAGATAGAGATAATTTTCATGTTTGCTTCACGTAATAAATTTTCATAGAATGGATCATTCCCGATACATACAACAGCATCACAAATACTTTGAATCTCATCCATATCATGTGAAGTATACATAATCATTTTATGGTCAACTTGAGCTTTCTGTTTTAGATAAGCCGCAATTTCTTTTTTAGATCGTAAATCTATACCAACTGTTGGCTCGTCTAGTAATAATAATTCAGGGTTATGAATGAAGCTGATTGCCATGTTTAATTTACGCTTCATTCCACCAGATAATGTATGAACGGGCTCTTTCCATTTTAATAATTCCATATCCTCGCAGAGTTGTTTTAATTCATTTTTTGAACGGTTTACCCAAGATAATTTTTCAAAGAAAACCATATTTTCTTCTACGGTCATATCTTCCCATAAAGCAATATCCTGTGGAACAAATCCTACCAGCCTGCGAAGCTGTTTGCGATTTTTTCCATATGTCCATTTACCTAAACGTATACTACCTGTATTTGCTCTTGAAATAGTTGCTAAAATACGTAACAGGGAAGACTTGCCTGCACCATTTTCTCCAACTAATCCAATAATTTCTCCAGGATTCACTTGAAAGGATAGGTTGTCAAGAACCTTCTTTTTTCCAAATGATTTAGAGACATTATCAATTTCCAGCTGCATGATTAAAAACTCCTTTCACATACCAAACGATTAAACAAATAGGTGCAATAATTGTCCAACCGCTCCATACTTCTTCGTAAACAACCTGTCTTAATGGGTTTAAAATAGCAACCCAGGGATAGTTTTCATAAATAGCGTCCATCGGTAATATAATTCCGCTAATAATAATCGTTATTAAACAAATAATAATAGCAGTTATATAGTAGGGAAGCAGTTTTTTAAAAGCTAATCCGATTAAGAAGACCAGCATACAAATGGTTAAACGAAAACTGACTAGATAAATAAATTGCGCTAAGTAAAAGCCTTCATCATATAAAACATAAAAAACGCCCCATGTAAGCAAATCTAATACAAATAAACCAAAACTATAAAAAAGAAGATTATATAATAAATAGGCTTGAAAAGAAAAGCGATGAAACGTAAATCGTATACTAGCCATTGCGTTTTTCTCTTTTATTAGCCAATCAAATAAAAAGAAGGTAGATAAAAGAGTAAATATGGACCACAGTCCCCAAGGATTTTGAAATAAAGAAAATCCTGTATCTGTTTCGTTATCTTCACCAAGTAAATGGAAATTCGTAAAAATCAAGTTTTCGCTTTCTTCAATGGAATAAATCTCATTGATTATCTCGTCAAAAGAAGGGATAGAAGAACTATTTAAGGCTTCCCCTAAATCCATAACGGTATATGCTGTTTTTGATTTTCCACTATCCTCCTGGACAAAAGAAGCAATCATTTCAACAACTGGTGTATAGCCCATTGATAAATCTGTCCGATAGCTTGTAACTAATTGATTTCGCTGACCAGTCTGGATTGCATCTGCATATCCTTCTTCAATAATAAATGCACTATCTAATTCATGCGTCGCTACCAGCTGTCTTGCTTCGTTTTCATTATCTACTTCAACTACACGAATTAAATCGGAGGAATCGAGCTTTTCTTTTAATTGAGCAGCCATTTCCGTTTCCTCTTCTAAAATAATTCCAACTGGAATGGCGCTTTGGTCTTGGATCAGTTCCGTACCAGATATCAGAATCCATGTGAAGAGAAGAGGGAAGACTATCCAAAATAATATCGACAGGAGTTGTCTTTTCATATGCAGCCAACGCGTTGTTATTATATCTATCATATGTTTCTTTTCTCCTTCCAGCTTAATAGTCCTAGTAACACAAATATCAGAACACCAATTAGCAGAAGGCTGGAAGTATATTCTGCATAATGTCTTTGGCTAAGTATAATTTCCTGCAGCCAATAAAGGCTGTTATAAGCATAAGAGTAGGAAAGATAATCTTGAATTCCTAATGGTAAGTAAAGTGTCGGTATGATTGCACCACTAAATAATATCAAAATGGATACGAATAGTATTTGGACAAGCAGCCTTAGTTTTAAAGAAGAAATAAGTACTTCAAAAATAGCTAAAGAAATAATAAAACCAACTTGATAAATTGCAATAAGTATCAATGTGCGAATAATATTTTCCTGATTCAAGTCTACATTTAAGAAATGAAGTAATGTGAAAAAGGAAAGATACGCTAAAGTAAGAGACAACATACAAGTAACCACTATTTTAGCGAGCATTTGCCTAAGCAGCGTAGCTCCATACAATTGAATACGCTGGCTGAGCAATGGCGGATTTTCTTTTGTAAAAAAGTAATATAATGAAAAGAGCCAAAGACTGCTAATGATAAACCAGCTTCCTAAGCTAAAATAAGCGATAGGGGAGGAACTTGCCTGATTAGATAAAGTTCGTTCCTTTATTACTTGATCTCTGCCGACCGTATACATAAGAAAGTCCTGAAACTGTTCAAAAACAAAATCATTTCTTTCTTCATCGTCCATTTGAAACTGTTTTGCATAATAATTGATGGTCAGTATATTTGCTTGTGAGGAGCGGATATGCCGTATCACGCTTTGTAACGTTTCATTAATCATGTAGCTTTCCAGCTGCTGCTTTCTGTTTCCGACGATAGGAACTTCAACCGAGTGTCCCTGATATAAATCCTGGATAAACCCGCTTGGAAAAGCGATATATGTACTTAAATGATTTAATTCAATCTGTTCAATGGCTTCTTCCTCTGGTAATTCATGGACTTCTAAAAAATCAATAAAGCCTGAGGATTGTTCTAATAATTGAACCATCATTTCTGTTTCTGTTGAGTTATCTAAATCAACTAAACCTAATTGAATGGCTTCATTTTCATCCTGGGAAAAAAAACTGACAACAATAACCATCATAAGTCCTGTTAAAAGCAGTGGAAATATGAAAAGAAGAGGAAGTGAATACCACTTCCTCTTAAGTTGCCTTATATGATTTTTAATAAAAAGCCCAGTCTGCTTTAAAAAAATCATGACTATGCACACTCTTTTCTTTCTAATTCAATCGTTTCAAGGTCAGCTTATAATCCAAATTGCATTAACCATTGCTCAAGCTGGCTGTTAAAGTCACCTTCAAAGTATTGTTGCAGCTCTTCAGCAGACATGGAACCAAGGTCAACGACATTTGATGTATCGACACCTTCGACAGCGTCAATAACTGCCCCTTCAGAATTAATGTCCATGGAAACATTATCAATGTAACCAGGGAAATCTAATGCAATATTATTGTTTGAGCTCATTTGGTCACCATCGTAAGTAGAATCACCAGTCCAGCCAAGATTAATGGTGTCGTTATCTACCGTAAATTGCAGCTGGCGGTCGAAATTACGGGTAGAGCCGTCTAATGATTCATCGCCGGTATACGTACCAGTGATTTCAAACGGCATATAGCCATCGTCGAGTACAAAATTAAGGTTTGCATTATCTGTAACTGTATCTCCGGTACCTTGGAAATCACCATCTAATCCAATGGAAATTTCCATGTCTTCATTACCCATCATTATTGTATGATCAAAATAAATTTGGTCATCATTAAATAATTGTCCGCCAGATAAAGAGAACGGAACTGGTTCTTCGCCTTCAGGTGCTAGACTGATAGAGAAGTCACGTTGAACAACTTTGTCATCAGATACCCAAAGGGTAGATTGAATCCCGTCAGGGAACTGGAAGCTTTCAACAGCTTCAATACCTTGATCTATGGAGCTGTCAAATTCTGCTAAAACTTCATCAATCTGCTGTTGTATTACTTCAGGATCTTCAAGGGGTGCAGCAGCAGTTCTTTCAAACTGATTTTGTAAGATTTCTTGGAACTCTTCGTCACCCTTCATTTTTTCTAAGACAGAAGTGATAACAGATTTAAATTCCTCTTCGGAAAGGTTCATCGTAATTTTCTCAGCACTAATTGAATCACCATTTACTTCGACATCTTCATTTTCACTTTCGAATGAATCATCAGGAAGTTCATCGTAAATGAACATGAGATATTCGTCCTGGATGTATTCTTTTTCTTCTTCTGTCAATAGGCTGCCATCATTTTCAAACATAAGCTCTTCAATACCTAACTGCTCATTACCTGTAAACATATACGGATCCATTTCAGCTAATACACTGCCAATATCTTCGTCAGAAATCATAAGTACTTCTTCCAGGAAAGGCAGCTCTGTATACAAATCAGATCCTTCCACATAACCAGTAATGCCGTCTAAGTTCATCCCGGCAACATTTAAGGATACCTCTCCGTAAGCCTGTTTGTTTTCCATGTCTGTCTCCGTATTGAATGCAAGTTCAGCGTTCGAAATCATCGCTGACATTTGAGGGTCAATAAGGCCTTGAGTTTCAAGCCCTTCTAAGTTTAAACCGAGGCTAACATTTTGTGAAACAGGATTTTCTATGGACTGTTCATACCAATTATATTCATCCTCATATCTTGTCTCCATAAAATCTTGCAGTTGTTCAATCGAATTTTTCTCAGCTTGGAAATACGTTGCTTTTGGAGTAGATGCTGTTAGAAAGAATGCAGCTGCACCTCCGCCGGCAAGGACGATTACAGCAATAATAATAGCAATAATTCCTTTAGATAAACCTTTTTTCTTTGGTTGTTCATCATTATTATTTTCCACCAAAGTCATGCTCCTTTCTTAAAACTATATTTGCGCAATTTGCACATTTTAGAATGATCAATAAAAGCTCAGCATATGTAGTTTTGCCAGGCTACTGTATCTCTTTTCATACTATAAATTATATTCAACAGCTGAGATTTAGAATCAAAAAATTTATAATATGAAAAATGACCCTAATTTGTTATAACATTAAAGGAATCAGTAGTCAAACAGTTCTTAAACCTTATTAACTATGGCCAAGCTTGTTTAGCTATTCCCTTTTTGAAACAAGAATAAACAGGTTGAGAACAGGTTATTCGACAAAACTTGCTTTCTTTTATTCTATTATTTTCTACGGAGCGAAACCAGAAAAGGTTTCAAAGTTTACTAAATTTGTCGAATTCACAGAAGAAATTAATTTAAATCTTGTTTTCACTTACTCTAAACTGCATATCCAGACTTTATATACTTTTAACCGTGTCAGAAAACCTTATATTTGTTTGTATGTTATTTACATAACTCAATTTTCGTACCTAAAAATAAGCATATATCTTGCTGTTTCAGGATTATCAAGTTCTTCTTTATTGTGCTTGCTTTTTAGTTAAATCAGCTTTTTTTGAACGAATGATAGTGCATAGCTCCGCTGCAGCCAACCACTCCGCTTAATTAGGATTCTACAGCGAATATAAGAAATAACATCCTGTTGGGGTGGACGAAATAGTATCTCTATCGCTTGATGACACGATCATTCCGATATTTTAAATGTTTTGGTTTAGCAGTTCGAATCATGACAGCATGGACATGAAATACAGGGAATAACTTTCATACACAAAAAGAAATCATTGCCGAACATTTTTACCATGCACCACAAAAAATCTTTTCTGTCTGATCTACCTTTTTTGTTCAGCTATTCCACGTAGAGAATACCTCACTAGCGGAGGCAGACCGTTTTGACTCCTGAGGGATCAGCACCATCTGAAGATCCACTTTTGCCAAGTGCACTTCTTGGCAAAAGTTAGTTGAAGAGCGTGCCCCTAGGCAGATTAAAGTCGCAACGTCCTGGGGTTGGGGCTGCGATTACTCGCCCCATCAAAAACCGTTGTACGTCGGAAAGCAAAACGGTCCGCCGCAGCGGTCGCCTTACACTTTACACTTCACTTTTTATTCTTTGTCAAAGTAGTTATCTAAGAAACAATCCACTTCTGCTTCTATGGAAATGAAGTTACGTTTTAATGTGCGGAAATTGAGTACATAAGGATATGCCGGATTCAACGATTTCTAAAAGACATAGGGAACCTTGTCAACGTTTCTGAAACCAATCATGTTTCTTTCCTGATAAAAAGCAAAAACATACCAGCTCCTTTTAAGAAGTGGTATGTTTTTGGAGCAATCATTTTTGTACAAAGTCCTTTTAGCTTTTAATCATTATAAATCGGTTTGTATTCCTGTTTCTAAAGAAGAGATCATTTCCTTTTTCTCTTCCTCATCCGAATGGTTCCAAATCAGTTCAAAAAGTACTCCAAGACCAGGCAGCATTTTTTCTTCACCATTATTAATTGCGTCAACAATAGTTGCCTCTAATTGTTCTTGATCATTATTTGATATGTTTGCGTAAATTGCTTTACGGATATTTAAATCCATCACCATTCACTCCTTTATTTGTGATATTAAACGTAGTTTGACCATAAGTTGTGAATTTATGTATGATGTAGATAGAATTTAAAATTGGATAGGATGAATATTGTGATTACATCTGTAAAGAATGAGAAAATAAAGACTTTAAAAAAATTACATCAAAGAAAATATCGAAAGCAAACGAATACTTTCTTGATTGAAGGTACACATTTAATAGAAGAAGCACTTGTAAGTAACTGGGTTACAAAAGAAATTATTATTTCGGAAGAGGCTTCTGTTCCGGAAGCAGCGGACAATGTTCCCATTATAAAAGTGACGAAGCAAGTATTTAAAGAACTTTCTTTTACTGCATCTCCACAAGGAATTATGGCTGTAGTGGAAATGAAAAAAGAAGATGGAGTGAGTGGGGAAGTAATTGTTTTATTAGATGCTATTCAAGACCCTGGGAATTTAGGAACAATAATACGTACTGCGGATGCTGCCGGTACTGAGGGAATTATCCTTGGCGACGGATGTGTCGATTTGTATAATGATAAAGTTATTCGTGCCACACAGGGATCTATCTTCCATCTGCCTATTATGCATGCTGATGTGGAGGAGGCGGCGGCCCGACTGAAAGAAGCGGATTATAATATCTGGGCAACTGCTTTAGAAAAAGCGGAGAATTACAAAGAATTGTCTATTCCACCAAAAACAGCAATTATCTTTGGGAATGAAGGTGCTGGTGTAAAGGAATCCTTATTGGAAACAGCAGATGAACGTGTAACCATTCCGATCCTTGGCAAAGCTGAATCATTAAATGTCAGCATTGCAGCAGGCATCTTGCTATATTATTTAAAGAATTAGCCTTGCAATGGAGCGATAATTTTTCTATAATAACTGTAATCCATCATAAAATAAATGATATGTTCTTTTTCCCATAAAAAGAACCAACAACCAAACGCAATGAAAGAGTAAGTAACCACCTGTACAAATGATTTAGGGAGGAGATGCCTTGACTGCAAGCATTTCTATCATTTAGGTTGATTACATTTCACTCTGGAGCGGACACTTGGACCATCGATTAATGTAAAGGTGATTCGGACGCCATCCGTTACGAGGCAAGAGTTGGATTGGATAGGTTTTATCCAGTCAACAAGGGTGGTACCGCGACCATATAGCTTCGTCCCTTTTTTTGGAGACGGAGCTTTTTTGCGTTCAAAAAAGTCCATCAAAACAGGAAAGTATTAAAAGGAGGTATTTAGCGCGATGAAAGAAGAATTGCAGGCGATTAAGCGTGAAGCTCTTGCGGCTATTGAAAAAGCAGAAGACAGTCAAGCTTTACAAGAGATGAAAGTGAAATATCTAGGAAAAAAAGGCTCTTTAACTACTGTTCTTCGTGGTATGGGGAAATTATCTAAAGAAGAACGCCCGGTTATTGGCGAGCTTGCCAATAATGTCCGTGAAACTATTACAGAGGCATTGGATGGTAAAACAGAAAAATTAGAAAGAGAAGCTTTAAATCAGCAGCTGGAAACAGAAACAATCGATGTGACACTGCCTGGAAATCCAGTCCATGTCGGTGGCAGACATTTATTAACGAGTATTATGGAAGAAATTGAGGATTTATTTATCGGTATGGGCTATGAAGTAAAAGAAGGCCCGGAAGTGGAAACAGATCACTACAATTTCGAAAAATTAAATTTACCAAAAAACCACCCGGCACGAGATATGCAGGACACTTTCTTTATTACTAATGAATTGCTTTTACGCACACAAACATCACCTGTGCAAGCTCGGACGATGGAAGCGTATCAAGGGAAACGTCCAATTAAAATGATTTGTCCAGGAAAGGTGTATCGACGTGATACAGATGATGCAACGCATTCGCATCAATTTAGACAGATTGAAGGGTTAGTTGTCGATAAAAATATTACGTTAAGTGATCTAAAAGGAACGCTGGATGTATTTGCGAAAAAAATGTTTGGAGAAGACCGTGAGATTCGTTTGCGTCCATCTTTCTTCCCGTTTACTGAGCCATCTGTTGAAATGGATGTATCCTGTAAGGTTTGTAATGGTAAAGGATGCTCTGTTTGTAAAAATACCGGCTGGATTGAAATTCTAGGTGGTGGAATGGTTCATCCGCGTGTATTAGAAATGAGCGGTTATGATTCATCTATTTATAGCGGGTTTGCATTTGGAATGGGGCAGGAACGCATTGCAATGCTGAAATATGGGGTAAACGACATTCGTCATTTTTATACGAATGATATTCGTTTCTTGTCACAATATCATCAAGCGTAAGTGAAAAAGGAGGAGAGTACATGCTTGTTTCTTATAATTGGTTACGAAATTATGTCAATTTAGATCATGTAACACCAGAAGCATTAGCAGAAAAAATAACGCGTTCTGGGATTGAAGTAGAAGGAGTGGAGTATCTGGCTTCCAGCTCCGAAAATATTGTTGTTGGATATGTGAAAACCTGTGAGCAGCACCCAGATGCAGATAAATTAAATTTATGTCAGGTGGATGTAGGAGAAGAGACCTTGCAAATCATCTGTGGAGCGCCAAATGTTGGGAAGGGACAGAAGGTAGCCGTTGCAAAGCCTGGCGCTAAGCTTCCGAATGGAATGAAAATTAAAAAGGTAAAGCTGCGTGGGGTTGAATCAAATGGTATGATTTGTTCTTTACAAGAGCTTGGATTAGAGGAAAAATATATTCCTGCAGATGTCGCAGAAGGTATCTTCGTTTTCCCTGAAAATGCAGAGATTGGTACACCTGTACAGGAATTATTAAATTTGGATGATGCTATTTTAGATTTAGATGTATTAGCAAACCGTCCAGATGCTTTAAGTATGTTAGGCGTTGCGTATGAAGTAGCAGCTATTTTAAATCAGCCGATCGACCTGCCTGAGGAGAGTCTAACTACTGATGAATCTTTACAAGTGAAAGACTACATTGACGTAAAAATTGATTCCATTGAAAATAATCCATACTACGGTGCTTTTGTGATAAGAGATGTGGAAATAAAGCCAGCACCATTATGGATGCGAAATTATTTAATGGCATCAGGAATCCGCCCAATTAATAATGTTGTAGATATTACCAACTTTGTACTATTAGAATATGGGCAGCCGTTACATGCGTTTGATTATGACAGGTTCGGATCGAAAGAGGTAGTCATTCGTCAAGCGAAAGAAAACGAGACAATGGTTACACTCGATGATCAGGAGCGCCATTTAAATGAAAACAACCTTGTTATCACGAATGGCAAAGAACCTGTTGCTTTAGCTGGAGTAATGGGGGGAGCAAATTCTGAGGTAACGGAAGAAACAACAAATATCTTATTAGAGGCAGCTTATTTTGATTCTGTTTCTGTACGCCATACTGTCAAACAAACAGGACTTCGAAGTGATTCAAGTACTCGCTTTGAAAAAGGTATTGACCCTAATCGTGTGAAACGTGCTGGGATGCGTGCGTGCAGCCTGTTACAAAAATATGCTAACGGAAAAGTAGCTAGTGGCGTGGCAGAAGTTGATGAGTTGGGTAAATCAGAGAAGTCTGTTACGATTACTACGGCAAAAATAAATCAACGCTTAGGAATGGAATTAGAAGAGGAAGAGGTTACTTCTGTTCTCAAACGACTGCAATTTGAGTTCAGCAAAAACGGGGAAGAAATTGTGGTTCAAGTACCAACACGCCGACAGGATATTTCTATTTTTGAGGATATTTTAGAAGAAGTTATCCGTATTTATGGGTACGATCATCTACCGTACACCATTCCACAAGGCTGGGTACAGGCTGGTGGATTAACAGATATCCAGTTATTACAGCGGGAAATTAAAAATTATTTATCAAGTGCCGGACTAATGGAAACATTAACTTATTCTTTAACGAATAAGCGGGATGCTACGCGTTTCCTGACACCTGATATAGATGATCAAACTGCTTATCCTGTTGGTTTGGCGATGCCGATGAGTGAAGAACACAGTCACCTTCGCTTAAGTCTGACACCAGAAATGCTTCGTGTATTACAGCATAATGTAGCTAGAACCCAAACTGATTTAGCTTATTATGAAATTGGAAAAGTTTTTATTTCAAAAGAAGAAGTAATCGCCAAACAACCAATTGAGAATTTGCATGTTGCTGGGGCACTGACAGGTTTATGGCATAATCATCCATGGCAGCAGGAAAAGAAGCCCGTTGATTTTTATGTAGCCAAAGGAATTGTGGAAGGCTTATTTGCGCATTTAGAGTTAAATGTTTCTTTTGTACAGACAAAAATGGAAGATATGCATCCAGGACGTTGTGCAGAAATCAGGATAAATGGCAAAGGAATTGGCTATGTCGGTCAAGTTCATCCATTAGTTGCAAAAGATTTTGATGTGAAGGAAACGTATGTATTTGAAATAGATTTGGAACCTGTATTTTCTGCACATCAGGCAGCACCTAGTTTTACGGATATCCCGCGTTATCCATCTGTAACGAGAGATATTGCCTTTATTTTGGATAGTGATGTTCCTGCTGGAGACGTTCAAGTAGTTATCGAGGAAGAAGGAGTTCCTTTAGTCAAAGAAGTGTCTATATTTGATGTATATCAAGGAGAGCATATGGAAGAAGGGAAAAAATCTGTAGCCTACCGTCTTCTGTATCAGGACCCAAGCCGAACGCTAAAAGATGATGAAGTTGATGCTTCTTATCAAGCGATTATTGAAAAAGTAAATAATCAATTTGGATCGTATGTCCGTTCATAATTGATAGAAAGAAGGCCGCTATTACAGTTTGTTTTTAAAGCTGTAATAGCGGCCTTTATTATACTTTAAGAAAGACGGCGGATTCGCTGAAAAACAGATGAATACAAGTTTATCGAATGAATTATCTAACGGTCATAGAAAGCTGCCAATCGATAGGAGTAAGGTTTTCCTGTTTTAAAATAGTATTCGTTTTTGAAAAATGACGGCATCCGAAAAAACCTCGATGTGCTGATAATGGGCTTGGATGCGGGGCTTTTAAAATATAATGTTTATCGGTATCAATTAACTCTATCTTTTTTTGTGCGGCTGCTCCCCATAATAAGAAAACGACTGGATGTTCTTTCTGATTTAACGAATAAATTACTTGATTCGTGAAGTGTTCCCAGCCTTTATTTTTATGAGAATGTGCTTGATGGGCACGAACCGTCAAGACATTATTAAGGAGAAGTACTCCTTGATCTGCCCATTCCTTAAGATAACCATGAGAAGGAATTTGAAAACCAACATCAGCAGCAAGTTCCTGATACATATTTTTTAAGGAAGGCGGAACAGGTACGCCAGGCTGTACAGAAAAACTTAAACCATGTGCCTGATTGGGCCCATGATAAGGGTCCTGTCCTAAAATAACAACCTTTACCTGTTGGAAATCCGTGAAATGCAGTGCGTTAAATATATCATGCATATCTGGATAAATTGTATTAGAACCATATTCCATTTTTAGAAATTCTCGTAAATGTTTATAATAGTCTTTTTGAAATTCTTGCTCTAAAACTTGTCCCCAATCGTTTTTTAAAGGTATATTCATTATAGCACCTCGTTTATATTAATTTCTTTGCCTTTTTTGTATTAGCAAAATGCAGCTTGGCAACATGTCCCAGTTGTTCTTCACCATGTGTTTTTATATAATTTGCAGCTGCTCTATCAACCTTATTGGATGCGCCTTTTGGTAATATAATACCTGCCTCTTCCGACAAATTATCCATTGCTGTTACAAAACGAGCTCTGGCTAAAATGGAAGCAGCAGCTACATTAATCGAATAACTTTCCGCTTTTGTAATAAAGGTTGTTTTCTCATGAAGCTTTAATGCTTCAGATTGCAGGTAGCGTTTATATACTGCAGGTTCACAAAATTGGTCAATAACAATACCATCGTAAACTTCTCTATCTAATTTTTTGATCAATTTATCAATGGCATGATGATGGAGCATTGCTTTCATTTTTCCTTGAGACCAGCCTTTTTTTTGCAAGAGATTGTATTTTTCGTTTCCTAACTTAAGTATCGTATATGAAATAGGAAGCTTAATAATTTTTTGCGCAATTTGATGGATCAAATCATCTTTTAAATGCTTAGAGTCTTCCACACCTAGCTGTTTTAATTGCGCCTGCTGTTCTTTTGTCGAAAAAACTGCGGCAACCGTTATTGGGCCAAAGTAGTCACCAGTACCTGACTCGTCTGATCCAATATGATTTTTTTGAAAGATAGCTGTATCTATGCCTGGGGAAGGCTTTGCTTTTCTCGGTTCTACAGTACTTGATTCATTTTTCCATTGGGTACTTTCTTTCTCTGGCTGGTTACCCTGAAAAAGGACTTTCCCAGAACGGTACGCTGTGATAACAGCGTATGGTGTTTTTGCTCGGAAAACGGCACCTTGTGGTGTTTTTTCTAAATAGGCGTGATAATGGCTTTTCATTTGTTCTATTTTATCTATAGATGTTTTTAATACTTCTTGGCCCAAAGCTCATTCCTCCAATCATCAGATACCTAAGACTATAGCAAATATAACGGGATTTTGAAATACTTCTTTTTACGCAAAGTTCATGTTAATATATAGAAGAATCATCGTTGCACAGGAGGCAGCAAAAAATGACAGACAATGAAAAAAAACGCGTAACTGTTGAAATATATAATCGAACATACCATATTATTGGTACAGAGTCAGAACGCCATGTTCAATTAGTGGCGAATTTAGTCGATCAAAAAATGAATGAAATCCATGATGCAAATAAACAATTAGATACAGCTAGTTTAGCAGTCTTAACAGCTGTAAATACAATGAACGATTATTTAAAATTAAAAGAGGATTACGCAACACTCTTAGGTTCATTACGAAAGAAAGAGGAATAACAAACATGATTAATTTAATTATAATACTTCTATTATTATTTGGGATTATGATGGGGTTAAAAAGAGGATTCATCCTGCAGTTATTCCATTTAACAGGGTTTATTATTGCTTTTATCGTTGCAGTAATGTATTATCGCCCAGTTGCAGAAAGACTTTCCCTGTATATCCCTTATCCTGATCTCTCAGGTGATGGTGCCTGGTCAGCTTTTTTAGAAAACTTACCTATAGAAGCAGCATTTTATAATGCAATTTCCTTTGCGCTTATCTTTTTTGCAGTGAAATTTATTCTACAGATTATCGCTTCCATGTTAGATTTTGTAGCTGCAATTCCAATTATCAGCTTTGTCAATAAAATTTTGGGTGCAGCACTTGGTTTCGTAGAAGTATATCTAATCAGCTTTATTATTTTATATATCCTGGCGTTGACACCGGTCGGTGGGGTGCAGGAGGCAATTCAAGGATCGTCCCTGGCGATGCGGATAATTGAACATACGCCATATTTTTCAGAACGTATTTTTGAACTATGGTTTAATTTGACCGAATCTCTGACCAAATAAAATAAAAGATCATTAACAGGATAATAAGTGAACTGGCTCAACCTAACACAAATAGATTGAGTCAGTTTTATCACGGCTTGAGTGCTTAGCATTCTTCAGGGGCAGATTGAAGAAGTATGCTTATACTGATGAGAAAGAACGGGCACTTCATTTCCTGAATTAGTTAATGAATCTTTTGTGGAAAGTAAAAATCTCCACGGAAGGAAGTTTCGTTTTATGTAAATCGTGACAGAATAGGGTGAAAATGTATGAATAAAAAAGATATCATTCGTTTACTGGAAAAAATAGCTGTTTATATGGAGTTAAAAGGAGAAAATCCATTTAAAATAAGTGCCTATCGAAAAGCGGCGCAAGCTATGGAAGCAGATGACCGCAGTTTAAGTGAAATAGAAGATTTTACGAAGATGAAAGGCATTGGAAAAGGAACGGCAACGGTAATCACAGAATTTATAGAAGCAGGACATTCTGAAACCTTAGAAGCTCTCGAAAAAGAAGTTCCGGCTGGACTTGTTCCTTTATTGGATTTGCCTGGTTTGGGTGGGAAGAAGTTGTCTAAACTTTATCAGGAACTTGGTGTTGTAGACGGAGAGACTCTAAAAGAAGTTTGTTTGTCTGGTAAGGTAGAGGCCTTACCAGGGTTTGGTAAAAAATCAGTGGAAAAAATTATTGCAGCAATAGAGGATGCCGGAAAGAGACCGGAACGGATTTCTATAGCAATTATGCTCCCAATTGTGGAAAAAGTAGAAGCCTACTTAGATGAAATTCCTGATATTATCCGTTACTCTCAAGCGGGAAGTATCCGGCGCATGCGTGAAACGGTGAAGGATCTTGATTTTATTATTGCTACAGACAAACCCGAAGAAGTGAAAAAAGCATTAATTGGCTATCCTTCTATCAAAAATGTAATTGCAAGTGGAGATACAAAGGTATCGATCACTTTAGAAGAGCTTTATGATATTAATGTTGATTTTCGTTTGGTTTCTAACGGAGAATTTGCATCAACTTTACATCATTTCACCGGTTCAAAGGATCATAATGTAGCCATGCGGCAATTAGCAAAATCTCGTGGTGAAAAAATTAGTGAGTACGGTGTAGAGGTGGAAGAAACAGGAGAAACACTTCAATTTGAAACAGAAAAAGATTTTTTTAATCATTTCGGTCTACAATTTATTCCGCCAGAGGTTCGAGAAAACACTGGGGAAGTAGAAATATTTAAAGAAAAGCAAGAATTAATCCAGCTCTCTGATATTTGTGGGGATTTGCATATGCATACCACCTGGAGTGATGGCGCACAGTCTTTAACTGAAATGGTGGATAAAGTGAAAGGTATGGGCTATTCGTATATGGCAATTACCGATCACTCTAAATTTTTACGAGTAGCAAATGGATTAAACGAAGAACGTCTTTTGAAACAACGGGAAGAAATTAATGCATTAAATAAAAAGCACTCCGATTTTCATATCTTTTCTGGAGTAGAAATGGATATTTTACCAGACGGAAGTTTAGATTTCGATGATGATTTCCTAAAAGAAATGGACTTTGTTATCGGCGCGATTCATTCCAGCTTTCAACAATCTGAAGAAGAGATTATGAATAGGTTAAACAATGCAATGGAAAATCCATATGTTTCTATTATTGCTCATCCAACAGGAAGGCTTATCGGTAGAAGAGATGGTTATAAAGTGAATTTAGAGCAATTAATTAAAAAAGCGAAAGAAACAAATACAGCATTAGAAATTAATGCCAACCCAAATCGTTTAGACCTGTCTCATGAATGGGCTAAAAAAGCACAAGAAGCAGGCGTGAATCTGGTCATTGATACGGACGCACATAACTACCAAATGCTTGAACAT
Organism: Oceanobacillus jeddahensis; assembly: GCF_000750635.1. GTDB lineage: Bacteria > Bacillota > Bacilli > Bacillales > Amphibacillaceae > Oceanobacillus > Oceanobacillus jeddahense. The sequence continues at coordinate 472,808 of NZ_CCDM010000003.1, read as the reverse complement.
ATGCAATACGGCGTAGCGACTGCCCGCAAAGGATGGATTAAACCATCCACCGTCATCAACACATGGTCAAAAGAAGAGCTAAAGACATTTTTTAACCAGGGAAGATAAGTACATTATTATTTTAATGTAGCTACTGACACGCGCTCTCAGTTATCAAAGCAGATTCGATGTTTAATAAAAATAAAAGAATCTTCATTTAAACGTAGAACTTTCTAGAGCAGTCACCTAAGTTTACTTTGCTTTTCGTACTTTTAAAAAGACGATTAACAGTTAATCCATCGAATTTAATTATTAATAAAAGAGGGTTTTAAAATGAACGAACGTGTATTAAAAACGCTTGAATTTCATCGCCTTGTTGACATGGTTCGTGATCAAGCAGAGACCTCTATAGGAAAGGATTTAGCATCTAAGATACGACCGAAGTCCACACTCAATGAAGTGGAGGAATTACAAGCGCAGACAGATGAATCCGTCCAAATTTCCCGGCTTAATAAAGCAATCCCATTAGGAGGTATTTCAGATATACGTCCAAGTGTAAAGCGTAGTGCAATAGGCAGTGTGCTTGCTGCAGATGAGGTTTTACGCATTGGTGATACGTTATATGGAGGCAGACAGACAAAAAGTTTTTTGGAACAGGTGGAGGACGCAGAAATCCCTATTCTTCAATCTGCAGCTGCGAATATTATCGCTATCCGTGATTTAGAGCAGCATATTAATAGCTGCATAGACGATCATGGTCATATAATGGATGCGGCATCTCAATCATTACGATCAATCCGCAGTTCCATTCGAACTTACGAAAGCAGTGTTCGTAATAAGTTAGAAAATTATACACGATCTAATAGTAAAATGCTTTCTGATGCAATTATCACAATTCGCAATGATCGTTATGTTTTACCAGTCAAACAAGAATATCGTGCTGCCATTGGCGGAATTGTTCATGATCAGTCCTCATCTGGTCAAACATTATTCATGGAACCAAAAGCAGTAGTAGATATGAATAATAAATTGCAGGATTTATTTTCTAAAGAAAAACAAGAAATAGAACGTATTCTAAAGGAGCTCAGCGGACATATTGCTTCTTATGAGCAAGAGCTTTTGAATAACGTGTATTGGCTTTCGGAAATAGATTTTATCAGTGCTCGTGGAAAACTTGCACAAAAAATGCATGCGGTAAGGCCTAAGATGAATATACATGGTTATATAAAGATGCAACAAGCAAGACATCCTTATATTCCGGACGATCAGGTTGTTGCTAACGATATTGAAATGGGGAAAGATTTCCAAGCGATTGTTATTACAGGGCCAAATACAGGAGGAAAGACAGTCGCTTTAAAAATGGTTGGCCTATGCACGTTGATGGCACAATCCGGTTTACAGGTCCCTGCACTTGATGGTTGTGAAATGCCAATATTTGATGAAATTTTTGCTGACATTGGTGATGAACAATCTATTGAACAAAACTTAAGTACCTTTTCTTCGCATATGACAAATATTGTAGAGATTATGAAGCATGTCACAGACAGGTCTCTGGTTTTATTTGACGAATTGGGCTCTGGTACAGATCCGCAGGAAGGAGCTGCCCTAGCAATGTCAATTCTGGATGAGGTTCTCTCGAAAAATGCAAGTGTTATTGCGACGACACATTATCCAGAATTGAAAGCTTACGGATATAATCGATCCCAAGTAGTCAACGCTTCTGTTGAGTTTAATGTAGAAACATTGAGGCCAACCTATCGACTATTAATTGGTGTTCCAGGTAGAAGTAACGCATTTGAAATTTCCAAGCGATTAGGCCTTGATGAGGGGATTATTAATCAAGCGAAGCAATTAATTGGTGTAGATTCCCATCAAGTAGAAAATATGATTGCATCTTTAGAACAATCTCATTCGGAAGCCGAGAGGGACTATGAGAAAGCTCATCAAGTACTGGAAGAAAGTGAAAGGCTTCATCAAGAATTAGTAAAAGCCATGAACAGGTGGGAAGATAATAAGCAGAAAATCTATGAGAAAACGGAAGAGAAGGCGGAAAAAGCATTGCTTAAAGCTCGTCAGGAAGCAGAAGAAATTGTGCAGATGATGCGCAATATGAAAGATCAGTCTGGTATGAAAGAGCATGAATGGATAGAAGCAAGAAAAATGCTGGATGAAGCAATGCCGAATTTAAGCAGTAATAAATCAACTGATCAACCAGAAAAGAAAGAGGAACAGAGTGAGCTGAAGCCGGGAGATGAGATTAAACTGCTTACTGTAAATCAGCTTGGTGAAGTTGTTGAAAAAGTAAATGATAAAGAGTATATGGTGCAGGTCGGAATTATGAAAGTAAAAGTAAAACGATCTGATTTAGAACTCGTGAAAAAGAAGAAAAAGAAACAAGCTGAACCAATAGCTACTGTCAGAGGAAGCAATCACCATGTAAAAACAGAATTAGATTTACGTGGGGAACGCTACGAAGATGCCATTTACAAACTGGAAAAGTATGTCGATGATGTATTGCTTGCAGGTTATACTCAAGCGTCTATTATCCATGGGAAAGGTACTGGTGCGTTGCGTAAAGGTGTACAGGAATTTGTGAAGCGCCATCCGCATATTAAAGGCTCCAGGTCAGGTGAAGCTGGAGAAGGCGGTAGTGGTGTTACCGTTATTCGCTTTGAATAAGCAGTACGGGAATGCATTTTAATGTTTGGAAACATTGGAGGAAGGGATTAATTACATCGTGATAACGAATCCCTTTTTCCCAATGAAGGAGCGAGAAAAATGGAAGGTTTTTGGGAAAATATTTTAGTAATAACGGCAGCAAGATATAGTGTGTTTATTTTATCAACTCTGCTCTTTTTAGCTATATTTGAGTTAGTAACTTCCTATAAAAATTGGGAGGAAATAAAAAGTGGAAATCTGGCTGTTGCAATGGCTACGGGAGGAAAGCTGTTTGGTATAGCCATGATTTTCAGATTCTCCATTGAACATAATGATAGTTTATTGGTATCGATGGGCTGGGGCATTTATGGATTTGTTTTATTAATAGCTGGTTATCTATTTTTTGAGTTTTTAACCCCATTTATGAAAGTAGATGAAGAAATCGGCAACGGCAATAAGGCTGTTGGCTTTATCTCAATGGTTATTTCTGTAGGATTAGCGTATGTTATTGGAGCAAGCATCGTTGGTTAGGAGGACAATGTGTGATATTTGAACGTCTGGCAAAAATATTAATGGCAGTGGGAATTATTTTTTTTATAGTAGGAATGATTTACTTATTTCTCTAAAAATTAGATAATATTTTTAAAAAAAGAAATTAATCGTTATAATAGGTATAGAAAGAATTGAAGGAGGAATGATTTATGTTGGAAAAAAAGGCTTGGCATGATCGTTACCCTGAAGATTTACCACTAACGCTGGAGTATGATAAGTACGCTCTATACCAGTATTTAGTTAATGCTGCTAAGGAACACGGAGAAAAGAAAGCGCTTTATTTTATGGGGAAGGAGATGACGTATAAAGAACTCTATGAAGAAGCAAAAAAAGCTGCAAACTATTTGCAATCAATCGGTATTAGAAAAGGAGACAGAGTTGCTATCTTCTTACCAAATACGCCTCAATCAGTCATAAGTTATTACGGTATCTTAATGGCAGGAGGGATAGCTGTTCCGACGAATCCGCTCTATACGGAAAGAGAGTTAATCTTTCAAATGAATGATGCTCAGGCCCGGGCAATTATTTGTTTAGATATTTTACTCCCACGTGTAAATAGTGCTCGATCACATACATCATTAGAGCATGTTATTGTAACCGGGATTAAAGACTATCTTCCATTTCCTAAGAATGTCATCTATCCATTTATACAGAAACGGGAATATAATATGCTGGTTAAAGTAGAGCCTAGCAACGATACGCATGTATGGAAGAAGATGATGGAACAATCTGTCGCTGACTATTTAGAATCCCCAATTGACCCGGAAGAGGATCTTGCGCTTCTGCAATATACTGGTGGAACAACAGGTAATCCTAAAGGAGTTATGCTTACCCATTATAATTTGAGTTCGAATGTTCAAATGTGTGAAACATGGCTCTCACGCAATGGAGAACAAAAAGGGCAGGATGTCGTTCTTGGTATTCTTCCGTTCTTTCATGTATATGGCATGACAGCTGTGATGAACTTTGCCATAAAAAAAGCCTCCAAAATCATTCTGATTCCTAAGTTTGACGCTGGTGATTTATTAAAAGTAATCGATAAACAAAAACCAAATCTTTTCCCTGGCGCCCCAACAATTTATATCGGCCTGTTAAACCATCCTGATCTGGAGAAATATGATTTATCTTCTGTAGATGCATGTATAAGCGGATCGGCTCCGTTACCGATTGAAATTCAAGAGCGTTTTGAAAGGATTACTGGAGGAAAACTGGTTGAAGGATACGGGTTAACAGAAACCTCTCCTGTTACACATGCAAATTTTGTATACGCTGACCGTATTAATGGAAGTATCGGTGTGCCGTGGCCGGATACGGATGCAAAAATTGTTCAGCAGGGCGAAGAAGGATTAGAAGAAATGCCTGTTGGAGAAATCGGTGAGATCGCAGTAAAAGGACCACAAGTGATGAAAGGATATTGGAGAAATGAAGAAGAAACTGCCAATACGCTGAAAGACGACTGGCTGTTAACCGGCGATTTAGGTTATGTGGATGAACGTGGATTTTTCTATGTCGTTGACAGGAAAAAAGATATGATTATTGCAGGCGGTTTTAATATTTATCCAAGAGAAATTGAAGAAGTTTTATATGAACATGAAGCGATCCAGGAAGCAGTAGTAGCAGGCGTACCTGACCCATACAGAGGAGAGACGGTAAAAGCTTATGTTGTGTTAAAAGAAGGAGCAGATCTTACAGAAGAAGAACTAAATGAGTTTGCAAGAAAATATTTAGCAAGCTATAAGGTTCCACGAATTTATGAATTCCGTGATGAGCTGCCAAAAACAGCAGTTGGAAAAATCTTAAGAAGAAAGTTGATTGACGAAGAGAAACAGAAACAAGAAGCAACAACTGTTTGAGCCTCGTGCTCTTTTTCTTTTTCCTAATTTATTTATAACCCATTAAAAAAATGGTTTGAATTTCAAAGTTAACGGAAAATGCCAGTTTAGAAAAAATCTATTTTGCTTTTACGGAATAATTTTAAAATAAAACAGTTTTTGATTGACATTAAATAGCCGGGAATGTATATTAAAAATATGAATGACTATTCACTCATTTTTAATGAAGAAATCAAGGAGTAAATCATGAAGAATCAAAAACCAAAATATCATCAAATTATTGAAGCTGCTGTAAAAGTGATAGCTGAAAATGGATATCATGGCTCACAAGTTTCCAAAATAGCAAAGGAAGCGAATGTAGCTGACGGAACCATTTATTTATATTTTAAGAACAAAGAGCATATTCTTGTGTCTTTATTCGAAGTCAAAATGGGGGAATTTATTAATCAGATAGCGAAAGCAATTGAAGAAAGTGATGCTGCTTCCGATCAGTTATATACCTTAATCAAAATGCATTTTAGACAGATATCTTCGGATTATTATTTGGCTATTGTCACCCAGCTTGAGTTAAGGCAATCAAATATTTCTTTGAGGTTGCAGATTAATCAGGTTTTGAAGCCTTATTTAACAGTAATAGATGGTATTATTCAAAAAGGAATGGAGCAGCATCAATTCGGCAAAGATCTGAATATACCTTTAGTCAGGCAAATGATTTTCGGAACGCTTGATGAGATTGTCACAAATTGGGTGATGAAAGAACAGAAGTATAATCTCGTTGAAATGGTACCTGAAGTTCATAGAATGCTGGTCAATGCTTTATCTAAATAAGTAGGTAACAAACTATAAAAGGGGTGATCGTTTTTGTCTGTTTTGGATTTAAAAGTAGAGGAGAAGGTTGCTTATTTAACTATAAAAAGCCCTCCTGCTAACGCATTGTCTCAAAAGATTATTTCGAAATTAGATGAGTTACTAACACAGATTGAAAAAGAAGATGAAGCCAAAGTTGTTGTATTGCAAGGAGAAGGTAAGTTTTTCTCAGCCGGGGCAGATATTAAAGAATTTACCTCTCTTCAAGAGGCATCAGAATATGAAACCTTAGCGAAGAATGGCCAGGATATTTTTGATAGAGTAGAGCATTTTCCGCTACCAGTCATCGCATCTATACATGGTGCTGCTTTAGGTGGAGGATTAGAGCTGGCAATGGCTTGTCATATTAGGTATGCTGCAGCTGACGCAAAAATAGGGCTCCCAGAGATGAATTTAGGAATTATTCCAGGTTTTGCAGGAACACAGCGCTTGCCGCGTTATATAGGGAATGCAAGAGCATATGAAATGATTTTAACTGGAGAACCCATTTCCGGCGAACAAGCGAAAGAATGGGGACTTGTTAATCGGGTTTTTGAAGCAGATAAGCTGGAAAAAGAAGTTCATCAATTAGCTAGAAAAATTGCTGCAAAAAGTAAGCTAGGAATCAATCGGATTATGCAGTTAATCCCCTATGCAAATACGAGTCAATTTGAAGAAGGAGTTAATCAGGAAGCTAGATTATTTGGTGAAATCTTCGGCTCTTATGATGCTAAAGAAGGTGTAAGCGCTTTTATTGAAAAAAGAGCAGCTAACTTTCAAGATAGATAGAATTTAGTCAGGAGGAGAAAGATATGAATATTTATGTATTATTGAAAAAAACGTTTGATACAGAGGAAAAAATTACTGTTCAAGATGGAAGAATTGAAGATGATGGTGCAGAATTCATTATTAATCCTTATGATGAATATGCGGTAGAAGAAGCTATTGTACAAAGAGATCAGCATGGCGGGGAAGTAACAGTTGTAACGATTGGTGACGAAGATTCTGAAAAACAGCTTCGGACAGCACTTGCAATGGGAGCAGATAAAGCTGTTCTCATTAATACGGAAGAAGACCTGGAAGATGGGGACCAATTTACAACCGCTAAAATTTTAGAAGCATTTTTTGAAGAAAAGGAAGCTGATTTGATTTTAGCAGGAAACGTCGCTATTGATGAAGCAAGCGGCCAGGTCGGACCAAGACTTGCTGAGCTTTTAGGGATTTCTTGCGTTACAACGATAACCAGCCTGTCTATCGATGGTGATTCAGTATCGATTGAAAAAGACGTGGAAGGTGACGTAGAAATTATCGAAACCAGTCCGCCAATATTAGTTACATGTCAACAAGGGTTAAATGATCCGCGTTATCCGTCCTTACCAGGTATTATGAAAGCGAAGAAAAAACCGCTTGAAGAATTAGAAATTGATGATTTAGATCTGGATGAAGATGATGTGGAAGCAAAAACAAAAACAGTTGATATTTATCTTCCTCCTGAAAAAGAAGCAGGTAAGGTGTTAGAGGGAGAAATAGAGGATCAGGTGAAAGAACTTGTTTCCTTATTAAAAAATGACAAAAAAGTACTCTAAATAGAATGATCAGCTGAAAGTGAAAGGGGATTATAACAATGAGTGACAAGTTACTAGTGGTTGGAGAAGTAAGAGATAATGATATAAGAAATGTTTCTTTTGAGGCAATTGCAGCAGCGAGACAAATTGACCAAGATGCTGAAATTGTAGGAGTTTTATTAAGTGACAGCGATTTGACAAGCGCAGGAGAAGAGCTGATTGCTTATGGAGCTGACAGTGTCATCACCGTTACACATGAAAATTTGAAAACGTATACATCGGAAGGGTATGGACAGGCGCTTTTAGAAATTATTGATGAATTATCTCCAAAAGGAATCGTGATGGGACATACATCCATTGGCAAAGATTTAACACCAAAAATTGCAAGCAGGCTATCTACTGGCCTTATATCCGATGTTGTAGCTATAGAACAAGACGGAGAAAACAGTATATTTATACGTCCTATTTATTCTGGAAAAGCATTTGAGAAGAAAGCGTTTGAAGATGATTTTATATTTGTAACCATTCGCCCAAATAATATAGCTGCCCTTGAAAAAGATGATTCTAGATCTGGTGATGTGAGCGCAAAAGATGTGGATATTAAAGATTTACGTACGATTGTTAAAGATGTTGTGCGAAAAGCCTCTGATGGTGTTGATCTGTCGGAAGCAAATGTTATTGTAGCAGGGGGCAGAGGGGTAAAGAGTGCGGATGGATTTAAACCACTTTATGAACTTGCAGAAGTATTGGGGGGTGCTGTAGGTGCTTCCAGGGGAGCTTGTGATGCGGACTACTGCGATTATGCACTTCAAATTGGGCAGACTGGAAAAGTCGTAACCCCTGATTTATATATTGCTGTAGGTATTTCAGGTGCAATTCAGCATTTAGCAGGGATGTCTAATTCAAAAGTGATTGTTGCTATCAATAAAGATGCAGAATCAAATATTTTTAATATTGCCGATTATGGTATTGTGGGAGATTTATTTGAAGTCATTCCTCTGCTCATCGAAGAAATAAAAAAAGTAAAAGTATAAAGGGTTAAACTCAATTTTCACACCTAAGCATATATATCTTGCTGTTTCAGGATTATCAAGTTCTTCTTTATTATGCTTGCTTTTTAGTTAAATCAGCTTTTTTTGAACGAATGATAGTGCACAGCTCCGCTCTAGCCAACCACTCCGCTTTCCGACGTACAGGACGTACAGGACGTACTAGTGCAGACGTTGCAACAGGACGTTGCGTTCTTAGTCTGCCATGGGGACGGCTTCAGCTAACTTGAAAAGAAGACCGCTTTTCAAGTGGATCTTCAGCTCGCCCTGTTCCCATAGGAGTCTGCATGGTTGGCCTCCGCTTAGTTAGGATTCTACAGCGAATATAAGAAATAACATCCTGTTGGGTTGGACGAAATAGTTTCTCTATTGCTAGATGACACGATCATTCCGTTATTTCAAATGGTTGGTTTAGCAGTTCGAATCAAAACAGTATGAATAATTAACATCAGGAATAACTTTCATGCACAGAAAGTAATCTTGGCGGAACTTTTACCATGCAGCATAAAAAATATGTTCTGTCTGATCTATTTTTTATTGTTCTGCTATTTCACGTATAGAATATCTGACTAGCGGAGGCGGACCGTTTTGACTCCTGTGGGATCAGCACCGTCTGAAGATCCACTTTTGCCAAGCGTTCTTCTTGGCAAAAGTTAGCTGAAGAGCGTGCCCCTAGGAAAGCAAAACGGTCCGCCGCAGCGGTATTTTTACTCTTCACCTTCTCACCTTTGTCAACTGATGTAGGGGAGAAACAATCAACCCCTGTTTCTATGGAAAAGAAGTTACTTTTTAAGGTGCGAAAGTTGATGGTTAAAGAAATATTCGTGCAATATATTTTCAAATGTGATATAAAAGGTCTGTGAGATATTATGATACAGACCTTTTAAAGGTTAGTTTACACTTGTTCAAGCAAACTATTATACAGTATACTTATACGGTGATATACTCATACTAAGCTTATGATAAGCTGTATGATGTTTTAAGGAGGTAAAATGAATGGCAATTAAACATGCAACAGATCAAAACTTTACAGAAGAGACGTCAAAAGGTCTTGTACTTGTTGATTTCTGGGCACCATGGTGTGGACCTTGTAAAATGATTGCTCCAGTTTTAGAAGAAATTGATGGAGAAATGGAAGAAAAAGTACAGATCGTCAAATTAGATGTTGATGAAAACCAAGAGACAGCAGGGAAATTCGGTGTAATGAGTATCCCGACACTTCTTTTATTCAAAGATGGAGAAGTGGTAGACCAAGTTATTGGTTTCCAACCTAAAGAGGCATTAACTGATTTAATTAATAAACATGCCTGATAAAGTCAAATATTCGTTTTATTATGATATTATATAATAAAACGGATTCTTTGATTGTTTATTAGAAAAAAGAGAATCCCTTTTTCATCAAGCAGATGAGAAGGGATTTTCTGATGCATAAAGGGCTGGTTATAGTATGAAAGAAGCAATTGAAAAAAAGCTGTCTATCCTTCCTATGCAGCCGGGCTGTTATTTGATGAAGGATAAACATGGAACGATTATTTATGTAGGGAAGTCAAAAAAATTAAGGAATCGTGTCCGTTCTTACTTTCGTGGGGCAAATGACCGGAAAACACAACGCCTGGTACAGGATATTGCGGATTTTGAATATATGGTTACGTCATCTGAGATAGAAGCACTTATTTTAGAAATGAATTTAATTAAAAAGTATGACCCTAAATATAACGTTATGTTGAAAGATGATAAATCATATCCTTATTTAAAAATAACTTCAGAGCGGCATCCGCGGTTAATTGTTACTAGACAGCTGAAAAAAGACAAGGGAAAGTACTTTGGACCTTACCCGAACGTGATTGCGGCAAGAGAAACGAAAAAGCTTTTGGATCGTATTTATCCGCTTAGGAAATGCAATAATCCTCCTGGCAGACCGTGTCTCTATTATCATATGGGACAATGCTTAGCTTGCAGTAAAAACCCGCCTTCCAAAGAAACGTATCAAGAAATTGTTCAAGAAATCACCTCTTTTTTACATGGCGGTTTTAAAGAAATCCGTAATCGTTTGACAAACGAAATGACTGAAGCAAGTGAAGTATTGAATTTTGAAAGAGCGAAAGAGCTAAGAGATACAATTCAGCATATTGACGCAACGATGGAACAGCAGAAAATGGCTGCAAATGATTTAGTGAATAGAGATGTTTTTGGGTATAGCTATGATAAGGGATGGATGTGTGTTCAGGTCTTTTTTATCCGACAAGGAAAATTGATTGAACGTGATGTCAGTATATTTCCATTTTACGATAGTGCAGAAGAAACGATTATTAGCTTTATTGCTCGATTTTATTTGCAGGAAAATCATTTGAAACCAAAGCAAGTACTTGTTCCTATAGGGATAGATGATGATATACTGGAAAAATTGCTTGAAATTAATGTTCATACACCACTTCGTGGCCGCAAAAAAGAAATGGTAGAATTAGCTGAGAAGAATGCAAAGATTGCTTTGGATGAAAAATTTCAATTAATTGAGCGCGATGAAGAAAGAACGTATCAAGCGATAGAAGATTTAGGTAATTACCTAAACATAGAGATGCCTCGTCGAATTGAAGCGTTTGATAATTCGAATATTCAAGGAACAGATCCTGTATCAGCAATGATTGTTTTTGAGGATGGAAAACCAAATAAAAAAGAGTATCGGAAATATAAAATTAAAGATGTCGAAGGACCAGATGATTATGACACCATGCGGGAAGTTATACGCAGGCGTTATACAAGGGTGCTTCGCGAGGACCTTCCTTTACCGGATTTAATTATTGTCGACGGGGGAAAGGGACAAATGTCATCAGCGGCAGATGTACTAGAAAATGAGCTTGGTTTAAGCATTCCACTTGCCGGCCTTGCAAAAGATGATAGACATAAAACAAGTGAACTATTATACGGAGATCCTCCGGAAGTAATTCCTTTAAAACGGCAGTCGCAGGCTTTTTATTTAGTGCAACGGATACAAGATGAAGTGCACCGCTTTGCCATTACTTTTCACAGACAATTAAGAGGAAAAGGGTTGTTTCAATCAGAGCTTGATCGTATTCCTGGTGTTGGAGAAAAACGGCGCAAACTGTTGCTGACCCATTTCAAATCGGTAGAAGAGATAAAAAACGCTTCTTTAGAGGAAATGCGTAAAATTGGTGTTCCAAAAAATATTGCGACAGAAATTATTAAACATTTAAAAGAGCAGGAAACAGAGAAAAAAGATCGTGAAATAGAATAAGTTTCGCGATCTTTTTTTATGGCCAATTCGGCATGTATACATAATTATATAGTAGTTTATACGTGATTTCTATAGTAGATAACTTGGTTACTTTATTTCTTATTCTTTGGTTTAGAAGATGATTAATCTTGTATATAAACGGTGAATTCAATTTGTTTTAGACGCCGATTGACGGATTCAAGGCATTCACAATCTACCCCTTCTAATTGCTGGAGTGCTTCAGCAACGATTCCTGCTTCTAATCGAAAATCGGTCTCTATATTTGATTTTAATTTCGTAACAATCGCATCAGATAAGAGGTAAAAGGTTTTTATATTTTTTTTATCCTTTGCCAGGTCCAATGCTCCAAGCCCCATCTTTTCAAAAAATAAACTTAAATCTTCCAGACTATTAAATTCAAATTTACGTGCTAAATTTCTACCTAAAAAGTAAAGTAATGTTTCTTTTTCTTCACCGAATAGTTCAGGTAAACCAATATATCGTAAAATATCATATCCTGCTCCATCACTATGTAATTGTTCCAGTTCATTTACATCTAATTTTTGATTACTGCCGTACTTTAACACTACTTTCATCCTTTCCTTCCTGCTTCGTTCGTATTGAATGTCTATGGTTATTATCTATGGTTGTTTATTAATTAGCAAGTATTGAAGTCAATTTCTTTTTGCTTTTAGAGCAATATACATAAAAGATGTTTTTCGTTTGTTATTCTCTAAGAAAATATAAAAAGTATAAGAAAGCAAAATTTACTCCAAGAGTCTCTTCTCATGAAAACCAGTTTTTCTTTATTACATACGAAGTTAAATACTTCTATTATAATAACATCACGAACGATTTTTCTAAATCTTTTTCTAGTAATTTAGTATGGTTTTATATAAGCTGCATATAAAACATACTATCATTATATCGTTTCTCTTAGCTTGAAAAAGTTTTGAGCTTGAAACTTCTTTACTTTATTAAAGAACGCGGTCGGGAATTCTTGACGCTTTATCTTGTAAGAAGTACAATAATAGATGTTATTGGCTGTACTATATAAAATAAAAATTTACATTTTTGTAAAGCGCTTTATTTTTATAGTATACATATATTTTTGGAATACGTTTCAAAGGGGGGTAAACATGGCAGAGCAACGTGAGTTCTTCTTTAGAAGACTACATTCGTTACTGGGAGTTGTGCCAATTGGTATTTTCCTGGTACAACATTTATTTATTAATCATCTTGCTGTGTATGGGGAAGAAGCATTTAACGCGGCAGCCGGCTTTATGCATGAATTACCATTTGTATTGCTGATAGAGACGTTAGTAATCTATCTGCCAATCCTATTCCATGCGGTTCTGGGTGTGTATATTGTTATTACGTCCAGATACAGTACGCGTCGTTACGGCTTTTTCCGTAACTGGATGTTCGCATTACAGCGTTTTACTGGTATTTTCCTTGTGATTTTTATCGCATGGCATATTTGGGAAACGCGCGTTCAGGTTGGTTTAGGGAATGTCGATGTCAACTATAGTCTGATGGAAGGCATTTTGACCAGCACACCAATGTTTATATTTTATTTGCTTGGTGTCATCTCGGCTGTATTCCATTTCTCAAATGGTTTATGGAGCTTCCTGGTAACATGGGGAATTACACAAACACCAAAGTCACAGCGCATATCTACGTATGTATGTCTGATTGTCTTTTTTGCAGTCAGTTATTTAGGGGTGAGATCATTACTGGCATTCGCATATGGTGTTTAAATGGTAATGGAATGAAAGAAGGAGTGAGCTAACGAATGAGTAAAAAAGTTGCTGTAGTTGGCGGCGGTTTAGCCGGATTGATGGCTACAATTAAAGCTGCTGAAGCAGGAGTAAAAGTAGATTTATTTTCTATCGTACCTGTAAAGCGTTCTCACTCTGTATGTGCGCAAGGCGGTATTAATGGAGCTGTTAATACAAAAGGAGAAGGCGATTCTCCCGATTTGCATTTTGACGATACAGTTTATGGGGGAGATTTTCTCGCCAATCAACCGCAAGTAAAAGCAATGTGTGATGCTGCACCAGGTATTATACATATGTTTGATCGTATGGGCGTTATGTTTAACCGTACGCCGGAAGGATTATTAGATTTCCGACGTTTTGGCGGTACACAGATGCACCGTACAGCATATGCAGGGGCAACGACAGGGCAACAATTATTATATGCATTGGATGAACAGGTTCGCCGTTATGAGGTAGAAGGGCTTGTTACGAAATTTGAAGGCTGGGAATTCCTTGAAGTTGTTATTGATGAAAACGGCGTTGGAAAAGGAATTGTGGCACAAGATGTGAAGACACATGAAATTAAAGCATTTCGCTCGGATGCAACTATCTTTGCAACAGGAGGACCTGGAATTATTTTTGGAAAATCAACAAATTCCATGATTAATACAGGTTCTGCAGCTAGTAAGCTGTATTTACAGGGAGCAAAATATGCGAATGGAGAATTTATTCAAATCCACCCGACAGCTATCCCTGGAGATGATAAACTCCGGTTAATGAGTGAATCGGCCCGTGGAGAAGGCGGCCGTGTCTGGACGTATAAAGACGGGGAACCTTGGTATTTCCTTGAAGAAAAATATCCGGCATATGGTAACCTTGTCCCTCGTGATATTGCAACACGTGAAATATTTGATGTGTGTGTGAATCAAAAACTTGGTATCAATGGGGAAAATATGGTTTATCTTGATTTATCTCATAAAGATCCAAAAGAGCTTGATGTGAAACTTGGCGGAATTATAGAAATTTATGAGAAATTTGTCGGTGAAGATCCACGTAAAGTGCCGATGAAAATTTTCCCTGCTGTTCACTATTCTATGGGCGGCTTATGGGTTGATGAAAAACAAATGACAAGCATTCCTGGAATTTTCGCTGCTGGTGAGTGTGACTATTCACAACATGGCGGAAATCGTCTTGGCGCGAATTCCCTGTTGTCAGCTATTTATGGCGGTATGGTCGCTGGCCCAAGTGCGATTGAATATATCGATGAATTAGATGAGCATGTGGAAGAACTTCCGGATGAACTCTATGAAACTCGCGAAAAAGCAGAGCAAAATGATTTTGATAAGCTGATGAATATGCAGGGAACAGAGAATGCATATCAAATTCATCATGAACTTGGAGAATGGATGACAGATAATGTGACGGTTGTCCGGGACAATGATAAATTATTAAAAACAGATAAGAAAATTGTTGAATTGATGGAACGCTGGGAAAACATTAACATTAATGATACTTCCCGCTGGAGTAATCAAGGAGTTATGTTCACCCGTCAATTAAAGCATATGCTTCATTTAGCACGTGTGATCACAATTGGTGCATACAATCGTAATGAAAGCCGCGGAGCACACTATAAACCGGAATTTCCAGAACGTAATGATGAGGAATGGTTAAAAACAACCATCGCTGAATACAATGCTGAAAATAATGAGCCTGTATTTAGTTATGAAGATGTGGATGTTTCCTTGATTCCTCCTCGAAAACGAGATTATACAACTAAACATTAGAAAGGAGTAAATAAAATGGCTGAGCAAAGTAAAGTTACCTTTATCATAACTAGACAAGACAGCCGGGACGCTGCTCCTTATGAGGAAACGTTTGAGATACCTTATAGACAGAATATGAATGTTATTTCTGCCTTAATGGAAATCCGAAAAAATCCTGTAAACAGTAAAGGAGAGCAAACTACACCGGTCATGTGGGATATGAACTGCTTAGAGGAGGTTTGCGGTGCGTGTTCGATGGTTATCAATGGCACGGCGAGACAGTCCTGTGCAGCATTAGTTGATCAGCTCGAGCAGCCAATTCGCCTGGAGCCGATGTCTACTTTCCCGATTGTTCGTGATCTTATTGTAGACCGTGAGCAAATGTTTGATGCTTTAAAACAAGTAAAAGCATGGATTCCTATTGATGGAACGCATGATTTAGGTCCTGGACCGCGTATGCCGGAGAATAAACGTCAATGGGCATATGAATTATCCAAATGTATGACTTGTGGTGTCTGTCTGGAAGCTTGTCCAAATGTAAATGACAACTCGAACTTCATTGGTCCTGCTGCGATTTCTCAAGCGCGTTTGTTTAACGCACATCCAACTGGCGAGATGAATGCCAGTGACCGGTTGAACGGGTTAATGGAAGATGGAGGAATTGACGGCTGCGGGAATTCTCAGAACTGTGTACAAGTTTGTCCTAAAGGAATTCCTTTGACAACTTCAATTGCAGCAATGAACCGTGCGACAAATATTCAAGCATTCAAGAATTTCTTTGGAAGCGACACAGCACTTTAATATGTGATGGATAAAAAAGAAAAACTCTGCCCATTAACAGGTCAGGGTTTTTCTTACACTTTAAGAAATGGAAATGCATCAATGCAAACTGTTGCTTTTACAGTCTTTGTCTCCTAAGTTTTTAAATATAAAATGAAAGCGTTTTAACATAAGACGTAAAGTAAGGATAAATTTGTGAAAGTGAGGAAAGGGCCGTATGAGTCGTATTTCTTATATAGAGGATTTTTCAGAATGGGAAAAAGGTTTTTCTTTTTATATCCCTGTATCGGTTCGGTTTTCTGAAACTGATATGTATGGACACGTAAATAATGTCTCCCCATTTATTTATTTTGAAGAAGCGCGTATTGCCTATTTAAATCATATTGGTTTTTTATCAAAGAACATGCGTCAAAAAGATGGAATTATTGTTGCTGATTTACAATGTAATTATTTGAAGGAACTTTATTTTGGCGACGATATTCATGTATATGTAAAAACAGCTTCTGTTGGCAATACATCTTTTGATATTCATTATAAAGTAATGAAGGAGGAAGAGGTTATTCTGACAGCCCGGGGCAGGTTAGTTTATATTGATACTGAGAAGAAAGCACCGAAAAGATTATCTGAGGATTTAAAGAGAAAGCTGATTGAAGAATAATCATATCTTTAGTGTTTTTAAAATAAAGGCATATTTTTCTAATAAAATAGGAGAACTGCAAGAATGGTAGTATATACTACCATCCTTGCAGCTTCTAAATACTTGGTTCTTCCAGTTTTTGCTGAAGGAAGTTTCACTTTATCACGGAGAACCGTCCGTAAACTCCCACTGAGTGAAGTTACGTTTTATAAGAGGAAAAAATGCTTATCCTTCTATTTGTGATTCATACTCAGATTGAATCATACGAAAATCGCTCCCCCATGTTTCTATTGCTTCATCTAAGATTTGTTCTTCTACATCATCTAAATCTAAATTCTGTAACCATTCTAAAGCTTCTATCTGATCTTCGTAATAAGCTTGAATCATGTGATAATCATCGTCCCATGATTCTTCTGCGTCTTTGATAATTTGCTCTTCTTCTGGTGTTCTAATCTCTAATTCTTCTAACCAGTGATAGGCCTCGAGCCGGTATTCGTATTCATCTCTCATCCTGGCGTAGTTTGCTTCATATTCTGATTCAACAGTCTCGAAGATTTCTTTTTCAACGTCATTTTCCAATTCGACATCTTCCAGCCATTCAAGTGCATCCATCTGATTTTGGTAAACATGTTGAACCATTTCAAAATCGTTTTCCCATTCTTCTTTTGCATCTTCTAAAATTTGTTCTTCTTCTGGAGTATCAAGATCTAAATCTTGTATCCATTCAAGTGACTCTAACTGTCTTTCATAAGTAAGCTGAACGAGCCAAAAGTCATTTTCAGCATAATCTTTTGCTTCCTCTAAAATGAGCTCTGCTTCTTCTGTTTCTGGTTCCAGCTCTTCCAGCCAATGGTAGGCCTCTAATTGACGTTCAAATTCAGATTGTATTCCGATAAAATTATCTTCATCCTCTGATGCAACTGTTTCGAAAATCTGTTCCTCGATGTCATTTTCAAATTCAATATTCTCTACCCATTCAAGTGCTTCCGATTGTCTCTCATAATGGTGTTGAACCATTTCAAAATCGTTATCCCATTCATGATAGGCTTCATTTAAAATAGATTCTTTTTGGGCGCTGTCAATAGAAAGTTCAACCAATTGATTGTAAGCTTTTGTTTGATTATCAATTTGGAATTCCTGCATCTCCGTATCACCCGGCCAATTATCTTCAGCCAATTCTTGAATAGATTCTTCTATTTCATCCGGATCTAATTCTGCAATAATGTTGGTGAAAGATTCAGATTCCTGATTTTCTTCTTCTGAAGTATCAGTTTCATCTGCAGCCTCGTTATCATCCTCATCATTGTCCGATTGACAGCCTGCTAATAATAGTAAGAAAATAAGTAAAACAAAGAAATATTTTTTCATTATGTACCTCCTGATAAAACTAAAAATATATAATAAATTAATAGTGATTAGGAAGGTTACAATTTTGAATTTAGATCATAGAAGTAATTGAAATAAAAAAGAAATGATAAAACGAAACTTCCTTCAGTGAGGGGGGGTTCATCTCCCGCTAAATGAGAGTCGGGCTGAAGCTGGGGCTGGGACTGCGATTACCAATGTTGTCAGGTTAATACGACCACTGCAGAAAAACACTACGCTAGTTAGCCTTATTGCAATCTACCAGTATCAAACATAATCTTAATGAAATTCACTAACCTGACAACATTGAGACCTGCGATTACTCGGTCTATTAAAATCGTTGCTGCGATTACTTGCCCCATCCAAAACCATTGCTGTTACTTGCCCTAACAAAACCGTTGGCAGTTAAGCGGATCGGCCGTTACTTGCTGTCCAATCTCTCTCTTAGAAATTTCGACTCCCCTCTATTCTTGAAGCGGGAGGCGTATAGCTAGTTACACTGCGATAAAAGAAGAAGCTCCAAGGTTTCTCCTATCTTTCTTGCAAAACTATTATATCATATATTTAGATTATTTAGTTACAATAGGATAGGTTATTATAATTAAATTAATTGAATACATTAGGACAAATGTTTAGTTAGATTTATAAAGTTATTGGTTGTTTATCTACTACACATATTTTCAATAAAAATATCAATTATATAGCTTTCCATACTGCTCAGAGAGTAACTAGGAACAAAAGCGCAGAGCGCCTGTTTAAAAACGTAGAGATTGGAGCGGCGCAACTGAGATAAAGGAAACACGGTGAGGTGACGAACCGATGTTGACTTATCGTAGGGCGCGACGTGAAATCTCCTAGTTTTTGGCGCTCGGAGCTGGACGTGGCTGTTTTACTATAAATAGTTATCCACAAGGCAATAATTCTATAATTTCCTATGCAGTTAAAAAACGTACCTATTTTATTGGTTAGATAGTTTTTCCTGCATGCGGGGGTGTACAGATAGTTCCATAAACTAATCGCTTTAGATGATTGTCTGTAAATATTGAAAGAGCATTCGCGGCATTTTTGTTAGGTGTCTTATTTAAATAGTATGATTAAATTAGAAATATCCCTTAAGTATTTTCATTTCCTACAGGGAAATAAAAGAGTCTGAGCTCCTTTTTCAAAGCTCAGACTTACATAGAACCTTCATATAGCCTTAGATTTTCCTGTAAGGAATGATGATACAGAATACAATTAAATGGTGAGTATATTCACAGAAAATCTCACCGATAAATGCATCTATTGGCTTGAGCTCAAAAACAAAATGAACTAAAAAAGATAATAAATGTATTTTGATCTCGGATGATGTCTTGTTTAATGCTTTCTCTTTTGTTTGTGCCTACAGTTTTAATTCGCCCATGCGAAGCAATTCGACGACAGCCTGTGAACGGCCTTTTACCCCTAGCTTTTGCATCGCGTTTGAAATATGATTCCTCACAGTTTTTTCTGAGATGAATAGTTCTTGGGCAATCTCTTTTGTTGTTTTATCTTGTACCAATAGTTCAAACACTTCTTTCTCGCGTTTGGTCAGTAGCTGCTTCGGTTTATACCCATTATCCTTCAAATGTTACCCCCTCCTTGCTTTATAGAACTGCATCATGAAGGGAAATTATTTAGTCGATATAGCTTATGAAGGCTGAAAGAAAAGAGTGCGTACATTTTTGAAGGGATTTACGTTTATCAGCTTTTCTTTAAAAAAGTTTTCAAGAAGTGTTTTTTAGTTTACTATGTATTACAAGTATATATAAAATTACTTCATAACAATCGCTGCATGATTCGTGTTAAAATACTTGGAGTGGACTTTACATTTAGGGGGTACCAGATTGGAAAAGAATCAAGAAGTAGAAGCAGTTAATAAAATGGAAAAACAGTTGAGATATATTTCCGGAATGATCAAGCAAAATGGACGAAAAATATTACATCATTATCCGATTACTTCCCCGCAGTTTATCGCTTTGCAATGGCTATTGGAAGAAGGGGATTTGACAGTTGGTGAACTTTCTAATCGTATTAGCCATGCGTTTAGTACTACTACAGATTTAGTGGATCGATTAGAGAAAAATGAATTAGTAGAACGTGTACGTGACACGAACGATCGTCGCGTAGTGCGAATTCATCTTTTAGAAAAAGGAAAGCACATTATTGAAGAAGTAATTCAAAAACGACAAGAATATTTGCGAGACGTTTTATCTCCATTTTCAGATGAGCAGAAAGAAACGTTGAATGAGTTATTAGGTTTTTTGCATGATGAAATGAAGCAGATTAATGAAAAGTAAGAAAAGAAAAGGGAGAGAGAATTTTGGAGCAGCCGATCGGTGTAATTGATTCAGGAGTGGGGGGACTAACAGTTGTTCATGAATTAATGAGACAACTTCCTAAAGAGCCACTTATTTACTTGGGGGATACGGAAAGGTGCCCATATGGACCGAGAACAGAAGAAGAAGTGAAACAATTTACTTGGGAAATGGTCCGGTTTTTACTAAAAAAAAATATCAAAATGCTTGTGATAGCTTGTAATACCGCAACGGCATTTACCATAAAGGATTTACAAGAAAAATTGGATATTCCGGTAATTGGTGTCATCAAGCCTGGTGCGCGAGCTGCGATTAAGTCAACGGAAAGTAATTATATCGGGATTATTGGAACAGAAGGAACTGTACGAAGTGAAGCATATAGTTATGCACTTTGGCAAATTAAGTCTGATATTGATCTTATTTCTTTAGCTTGTCCACGGTTTGTTCCAATGGTGGAAAAAGGTATACTGGATGGCCCGGAAGCAAAACAAATAGTGGAAACAACGTTAATGCCAATCTTAGAGCATAAAAAAATGGATACCTTGATTTTAGGTTGTACCCATTATCCACTGTTAAAAGATACAATCCAAGAGGTTGTTGGTAAGCAAATTACTGTCATTTCTTCAAGTGAAGAGACAGCAAGAGAGACAAGTACAACATTAGATATCCATCAAATTGCAAATGAGAGTGACCGTATGCCTTTGCATCAATTTTATGCGACAGGGGATTTGCAAATATTTATTGAAATTACTCAAAAAATATTTAAGGATAGCAATTTTGAGGTTCTTACTATTAAACATGCAGATCTACATAATGTTTAATCGAAATAATGATTAACTCCAATGCTGTGAGAGTATCAATTTTACAGTGTTGGAGTTTTTTTACGATATTTTTTGGATATCGTGTTTTATTTTAATAAATTAAGGGTGGCCGTCATTTCCTTTACAGTACGAAAGAAAACCAAACGTTGCTTCTCTGAATTAATTAAGCTCAGAATTCATATAATTAACGACTAAACGCATTAAATTATGTTTTGATTTCCTATTATCGTCTAAGAAAGTAAAACACGCTTTCAAGACCCACTTTAACGAATGCCAAGTTTTCTTTCAATAAACTATCTAATTCATGGTCTATTTCTTAGGGTAGGCTCGTATGATTAATAGTACAAACCATCTTGGGAGGTAGTTGCATGAGTAAAAAGATAATCCAATTATTAGTGGCTTTTGGAATATTAGTCTTGTTGGCAGGATGCTTTAAAGGAGAGCAGTCATCAAAAGAGGTAGACCCTCCGCAAAATGCAGAAGCAGTGAACGGGGAGGAAACAATGGATGAAGAAACATTGGACGGAGAGGATGCTGCAGCTACTCCTGTGGAAGCAGAAGATACGGTTTCTCGAGAATTGTATTTAATTGATTCAAATGGTATGGTTGCTTCACAAATGATTGAACTTCCTATTCCTGAAGAAAATCAAGTGGCGCAGCAAGTGATTGAATATATGGTTAAAGGCGGTCCAATAACACCAATGCTGCCAAATGGATTCCAGGCTGTACTGCCAGAAGATACCGAAGTCCTTGGAATTGATCTTCAAGAGGACGGCACGATTGTCGTAGATTTATCTGGGGAATTTTCAGATTATGAAGCAGCATCAGAGCTTCCTATTTTAGAAGCGGTTACGCACACTCTAACACAATTTGATAATGTCCAAAAAGTCAAGCTGCGGGTAGATGGGGTCGACTTAAAAGAAATGCCTGTGAATGGTACACCGATTAATAATGGCTACACGCGGGCAAACGGAATTAATCTGACAAACAACGATACATTAGATTATTTTAATAGCAGCCCAGTAACAATGTTTTATCCAGTGGAACAGGAAAATAATCGCTATTATGTTCCTGTTACCCAGTATGTAGAGATGGAAGATGAAAATGATTTAGCGGATGTGGTTAATGAACTGATAGATGGCCCGGGGTATCAAAATAATGTTGTCAATGTATTTAACCCTGAAGCTGCTTTAACAGCAGATCCAGTTATAGAAGAAGGGGTCGTACATCTAACATTTAATGAAGGAATTCTAATGGACGGAGAACAAAATATTATCTCAGACGAAGTGATGGAGACAATGGTCAGAACGTTAACACAGCAGCCGAATATTGATGCAGTAAATGTTCAGGTTGAAAATGTAGATGAAGTATTTAATGAAAATGGTGAGCCCTATTCTGAACCGGTATCTGCACAATTATTTACCCCGGGTGAAGAATTATAAAATAGGATAAAAAATGTGTTTAAAGCACCTGGAGAGCGGTTTATTGCTCTTTAGGTGTTTTTTTGTTTAATCTGACAATTTAATTGAACATGGTTATTTTCACGGCATTCTCATGTTTCTTTTTTAGAAAATATGATAAGCTATGTAATGTGAAATAAGGAGGAAGACAGATGGAAAGACAGGACAATAGAAAAGCAACTGAATTACGACCAATAAAAATTACACCAGGTTATATTACACATCCAGAAGGGTCTGTGCTAATTGAAATGGGCCAGACAAAGGTAATATGTAATGCAAGTATTGAAGATAGGGTGCCACCATTTATGAGAGGACAAGGAAAAGGGTGGATTACAGCAGAATATGCAATGTTGCCACGTGCAACAGAGCAGCGTAATATCCGTGAATCTTCAAAAGGAAAAGTAAGTGGAAGAACAATGGAGATTCAACGTCTTATTGGACGTGCATTACGTTCAGTGGTTGATCTTTCAAAGATTGGTGAACGAACTATTTGGATTGATTGTGATGTTATTCAGGCAGATGGTGGAACAAGAACAGCTTCCATCACTGGAGCGTATGTGGCTATGGTAATGGCATTGCATCAGCTTGTTGAAAAAAAAGTCATCAAAGAGCTTCCTGTAATAGATTTCTTAGCTGCAATTTCCGTTGGTGTACTGTCGGATGGACAAGAAGTACTCGACTTAAATTATCAAGAAGATAGTACAGCTGCTGTTGATATGAATATTGTTATGACTGGAAAAGGTGAATTTGTAGAGCTTCAGGGAACTGGAGAAGAAGCTACGTTTAATGCGCAACAATTACAAGCGATGCTAAGTTTGGGTGAAAAAGGTATTCATACGTTGATCAGCCAGCAGAAAGATACGCTAGGTTCTATTACAGATTTAGTTCATTAAGACAAATTTCATTGGGGGAGGTACCATGAAGAAGATTATTATTGCAACCAAAAACGAAGGCAAGGTGAACGAATTTAGAGCTTTCTTTGCTCCTCATAACATTGAGGTTGTTTCTCTACTTGATTTAGACGAGGAGATTCCAGATATTGAAGAAACAGGAGAAGGCTTTGTAGAAAATGCAGCTATAAAAGCTGAAGAGATTTCTAATCGATTCCAGCAGCCAGTGCTTGCAGATGATTCAGGACTGGTTATTGACAGTTTAGATGGAAGACCAGGAGTGTATTCTGCACGTTATGCAGGGGAACCGACAAATGACCAAGCAAATATAGATAAAGTTCTGGAAGAAATGAAAGAGATTCCTGAAGAAGAACGCGGGGCTCGCTTTGTTTGTGTGTTGGCGATTGCTCAGCCCGGTGAAGAGCCGATATTTGTAACAGGTTATTGTGAAGGCCGTATTCAAACGGAACAAAGTGGGGAGAATGGTTTCGGCTATGATCCTATTTTTGTACCGGAAGGCTATGAAAAAACAATGGCAGAGCTGGATCCAAACGAAAAAAATCAAATCAGTCACCGGAAAATAGCGATGAAACAATTGGAACAAAATATACATTTGTTATAAATGATGAAAAGAGGGAGTATAATGACAAGCGTACTGATTACAAGTGACAGTCATGGATTGACGAACGAACTGGAAAAAATGACGGAAAAGCATGCTGTGGATTTATACATCCATTGTGGTGATTCAGAACTCGATTTTGATGCAACAGAGCTGAGTCCTTTTTATAAAGTTGGCGGGAATTGTGATTTTGATTCGCTCTACCCGGAACAGGAAGTGTTAGATTTAAAAGGACTTCGATTCTTTGTAACACATGGTCACCTTCATCAGGTGAAAGGGAGTCTGACCAACCTATCCTACGCAGCAGAAGAACATGATGCCAATGTTGTATGTTTTGGTCATACACATATTGCCGGGGCTGAAAAAATTGGTGATCAATTATTTATCAACCCAGGAAGTATTCGCATGCCAAGGAATCGCGTAGAAAAAACGTACGCTATTTTAAATTGGGAAGATACAAATGAAGTACAAGTAGATTTCTACACTTTAAAAAATGGAAAAGTAGACGATATGAGTTTTCGGACTTCTTTATAAATTAAATAAAACAGTTTATATTTTCTGCAAAAGGAAATATAAACTGTTTTAAACATTTTAATCAAAGATAATTATGCTTAATTCCTTTTGTACAAAGGGGTTGTACCATTATTATCATGCTGGAAAATTAAATTTGAAAATCTTGTTGACAAAAACTTCTATCCGACATATAATATTACTTGTCCGTTAAAAACGGCGTACATAATAAGTTACATAAAACACGGCAGTTGCGGGTGTAGTTTAGTGGTAAAACCTCAGCCTTCCAAGCTGATGATGAGGGTTCGATTCCCTTCACCCGCTCCAATAATGTCCCAGTAGCTCAGCAGGATAGAGCAACAGCCTTCTAAGCTGTGGGTCGCAGGTTCGAATCCTGCCTGGGACGTAATTCAAACAAACGGTAAATTCCTTTATTATTTTAGGAATTTGCCGTTTTTGTTTGGATGGATTATTTTCACAAAAACATTATTAAAAAAAATCTATTTAGGGTTGAACTGCGGTTGTTTTTAAAAAGGATATTTTTATATGATTAAGTCGGTCTAAACATCTCTTTAACATAACCGGCTGTCTTCGTTTCTTCTTCTGGAAAAACATGTCCATATTTAGGCCATATTTATCAAATGCAGCTCCTTTTTTAATTGAGTTTTGCCCGAACATAAACCTCAGTCACTTAGAATAGTCAGGAAGGAATGCTTTAAATATAAGTAAATACCGATCAAGTGCACGTGCTTTGCGAGTACTGCATTACCCTTCTTCTATTGAAAAAATATTCCCTTTATCACGGAGAACCATCTGTAAAACTCCCACTAAATGAAGTTTCGTTTTATTCCATATTTGTTGTAAAATGGGATAATAAAAGGGGATGGACATTCATGGAAGAGTTTAGAGTTGCAGGAGCAAACCATGAAGAAAAGCAAGAATTAATACAAGAGATTTTTGATGGTTATGCTTCTAAAGGAAAGTTAGAGTCGTGGTATGGCATGTCAGACCAAGAGATTATTGAAGAGGAAGAAGATGGAGCGGAGTTCGAAGATCAAACATTGCAAGGAGTTATTACTCTTGAAAAAGATAACGCTATTAAAGTATTACTTACTGATGTAGATAACCACAAGCATCCTGTAGGGTATGTACCTAAACGCATGAATAAAAAAGTAGACACTCAAATGGAATATATCTCAATATATGATTTAGATATCTTGGGTGGCAGAGAAAAAATAATTTCGATGGACGATAATGATAACAAATATTTATATGAAGATGAATCAGAATTGATTCTGGTCGTTCAACCGGTTGATAAGGAAGGCAATAGAACAACGAAAGGTAAGAATACCGACTGGGTATCACGGGGATACTTGCGGTGATCGTATTGGTCGTTATACTAAAAATAGTAACGTAATACGTTCAAGCATTGATGAATAAGCTTTCAGCGCTTAAAGTTAATATAGACCTGCAACCTTTTTGAAGGTAAGATTATAAGGGGGATACTGGCATGAAAAGTAAGTAGTTAATAAATATACTCTCCAATAAATAGTTTAAATATCGTAGAATAGGGAAAAACAGATTTGACGAATATTTTTGGTAATCCAGAAAAGAGGTGAGCAAATGAAAGATAGTACAAAGGTAATCTTATTTCCAAATACGAAAAAGAAGTTAGAAGAAGAAGGCTTGTATGCATTAAAGGAAAAGAGGTACAAAGAGGCGCTTGATAAATTAAATTGCCTTATTGCGTATCATGAAGGAAGTCATGAAATATATATTGGTAAATTAATGTGCCTAATGGAGTTAGGAAATTATAAAGAGGCTGAGCAGCTTAGTGAAAAATTATTAGCAAGAAAAGACGAACATTATTATCATTATTTTCATATTTACTTAACTCTCCTGTTTCAAACAAGCCAGTATCAGCATTTGATGGATTTGTTAGAAATTGAATTTGAACACAATATGATCCCTGATATGCTTCAAGAGCCTTTTCAGCAATTGTATGAGATGAGCAGTAATATGAAAATCGGGATCGATGAAGATAATGCCAAAGGTTTTCTGGCAGAGCTTAAAGAAGCTGTAAGCGGGGATGATTATCTGAAACAATGGAATCTGATTGATAATCTTAGACGAATAAAAGCAGATCCAAAGGAAGAAAATATTAAACTACTTGAAAATCCTCAAGTTCATCCTGTCATTAAAACAGCTTTATTAAAGTGGCTAAAGGAAGCAGGCGTAGAGAGGTCCATCTACATACATAAATTTGAAACAAGTATCATCATTCAGCCATCTGAACTGAACCAAATTTCTAAAGAAAATAGTTATAAAACTGTAATGGAAGAATTGGAAAAGCGTGCTGAAGCCAATCCAACTTTACTAAATCTGATCAAGCAGCTTGTATACCGGTACTTTTATGTAACCTATCCGTTTACACCTAAAAAAAGTGATCTATTTTCTTTTACAGAGGCCGTCTATATACTTGGGAACGAGTATTTACAGATAGATACACAGCTGGAGGACCTCGATCGTAATGCTGAATCATGGATGGAATCTATAAAAATTTGCAATTCCCTTTATTTAAGTATCATTGAAGAGTAGTAAAATGCTTGAAACACGAAAGATATGTGTTATAATGAGGTGGTTGTAAATTAGGAAAATTAATTAATCAAATGAATAATGAAATGAATGATAGATTTGATTTTGGAGGGAATTATAATGACAACTAAATGGGAAAAACAAGAAGGTAATAAAGGTGTATTAACGTTTGAAGTATCTGTTGAAGAATTTGACCAAGCGTTAGATCAAGCGTTTAAAAAAGTATCAAAAGACGTCCAAATTCCTGGATTTCGTAAAGGGAAAATTCCCCGCAGTATTTTTGAAAAACGCTTTGGTGTAGAATCTCTATATCAAGATGCAGTAGATATTGTGCTTCCAGATGCTTATTCTAAAGCAGTTGATGAAGCTGAGATTTTCCCAATTGCACAGCCTTCTATTGATATTGACCAAATTGAAAAAGGACAACCGCTTGTTTTCACTGCTGAAGTAGAAGTGAAACCAGAAGTAAAACTTGGTGAATATAAAGGATTAGAAGTAGAAGAAAAATCTGTAGAAGTAACTGATGAAGATGTTGAACAAGAACTTGAAAATCTTCGTGAGCGTCATGCAGAACTAGTTGTAAAAGAAGATAGCGAAATTGAAGACGGCGATACAGCAGTAATCGATTTTGAAGGATTCAAAGACGGCGTTGCTTTTGAAGGTGGACAAGGTGAAAACCATTCATTAGAAATTGGTTCAGGCCAATTCATCCCAGGTTTTGAAGAGCAATTAATCGGCAAAAAAGCTGGAGATGAAACAGAAATTGAAATAACTTTCCCTGAAGAATATCATGCAGAAGACTTAGCTGGTCAAGAAGCTGTTTTTAAAGTGAAAATTCATGAAGTAAAAGCAAAAGAATTACCAGAACTTGATGATGAATTTGCTAAAGATGTAGATGAAGATGTAGAAACACTGGATGAATTAAAAGCAAAAAAACGTGAAGAACTCGAAACAAACCAGAAGCAGCAAGCTGAAAATGAAAAACGTGAAGAATTACTTCAACAAGCATCAGACAATATCGAAGTTGAGATTCCTGAAGCTATGGTCGATTCAGAAGTGAATCAAATGGTCCGTGAGTTTGAACAACAGCTTCAAATGCAAGGGATGACTTTAGAAATGTACAGCCAATTCTCCGGACAAGACGAGGATGCTCTAAAAGAACAAATGCGTGAGGATGCTGAAAAACGCGTCAAAACAAATCTTACTTTAGAAGCGATTGCCGAAGAAGAAAATCTTGAAGCTACTCAAGAAGATATCGATGCAGAACTTGAAAAAATGGGTTCTATGTACGGTGTTGAAAAAGAGCAGCTTGTTCAAATGCTTGGCGGTTCAACAGAAACCTTAGAAAATGATTTGAAAATGCGTGCTGCAATTGACTTCTTAGCAGAAAACAGCAAAACAAAATAAATCATAGTTAAACAAATAAAAAAGAGGATAAATAAGACAAGGTGCGCTAAAATACGTGCCTTGTCTTTCCTGTTAATTAGGGACAGCGTCGAAAAATAGCGTTTTTTGCGATTTAAGTACGAATAAAGATGTTTAGTTTCGATGTCCGCCAGTGGCATGGGCATTTTTAATAAACATGGTATTCGTTCTGCATGCAGAAATCGGGTAAGAGAGCTCCCAAAGGTTAAGACATCTAATTTTCTAACGCTGCATTATATTTTATTAGACTCAAAAGAAGTAAAATATACCATACAGATAGAATGGCAATTAGTTGACATTTAAAAGAATTAATGCATACTTGAATGACAGACTTATCATTCAAATAGCTATAGCAAATATTAAAAGTATATTGTTTTGTATTTCTATATGTATCTGATATGATGAATTATAAAGTTGACTGCTAATCTGTAACAATCCAAGAAAGTGTTGATGGGATCGTATAAGTTAGATGATGAGAATAGCTTATTCCAATGCTCTTTTTGTGGTAAGGAAGAGGAAGTTCGGAAGTTAGCAGCAGGCTTGGGTGTTTATATATGTAATGAATGTGCAGAATAAGTCATAGAGATTGTTGAGGAAGGCGGCGAAAAGTAATGTTTAAATTTAATGAAGAAAAAGGACAATTAAAATGTTCTTTTTGTGGCAAAAGTCAAGAACAGGTCCGTAAGCTGGTAGCTGGCCCTGGCGTATATATATGTGATGAATGTATTGAATTATGTACTGAAATTGTTGAAGAGGAGCTTGGCACAGAAGAAGGTATGGAAATGAATGAAATTCCAAAACCAAAAGAAATCTGTGATATTCTTGATGATTATGTTATCGGACAGGATAAAGCGAAAAAAAATCTTTCCGTAGCAGTATATAACCACTACAAACGTGTTAATTCCGGCATGCACAATGGTGATGTAGAAATTTCTAAAAGTAATATTGCAATGATTGGGCCGACTGGTAGTGGTAAAACACTTTTAGCTCAAACATTAGCAAGAATTATTAATGTACCATTTGCAATGGCAGATGCAACATCATTAACAGAAGCCGGTTATGTAGGAGAAGATGTTGAGAATATTCTTCTTAAATTGATCCAATCTGCAGACTATGATGTAGAAAAGGCAGAAAAAGGAATTATCTATATTGATGAAATTGATAAAGTAGCCAGAAAATCTGAGAATCCTTCTATTACAAGAGATGTATCTGGAGAAGGTGTTCAGCAGGCGCTTTTAAAAATTCTTGAAGGTACCGTAGCAAGCGTTCCGCCTCAAGGTGGCAGAAAACATCCACATCAAGAATTTATTCAAATCGATACAACCAATATTCTCTTTATCGTCGGCGGTGCATTCGATGGAATTGATCAAGTGGTTAAACGCCGTATCGGTAAAAAGGTTATCGGTTTTGGCGCCAATGAAGAACAAGAAGAAATGGATACAGCACAGCTGTTATCTAAGGTTCTTCCGGAAGATTTATTGCGCTATGGGCTTATCCCGGAATTTATCGGACGTATTCCGGTAATCGGCAGTCTTACTCCACTGGATGAAGACGCACTGATTGAAATTCTGACGAAACCGAAGAATGCTCTCGTTAAACAGTATCAAAAGCTGTTTGAAATCGATAATGTAGAGCTTGATTTTGAACAGGATGCGCTTATCGAAATTGCTAAGAAAGCTATTGAACGGAAGACAGGTGCACGTGGACTTCGTTCTATCATAGAAGGAATCATTGTAGATGTTATGTTTGACCTTCCTTCTAGAGAAGACGTAGAAAAATGCATCATTACAAAAGATACAGTTATCCAGGAAAATGGAAGTCCAAAATTAGTTTTCCAGGATGGTACCGTTCAACAAGGAAATGAGAAATTACCAAAAGAAAGTGCATAACTATAATAATGAATGAAGAATGCAGATTCTGAACAGAATCTGCATTCTTCATCTTTCTACTTACAGAATACATATTTTAGATGTTTTAAGGTATGCCTGGAACATCAACCATTATTTATACAAAAAGATAAGAAAAACTTTTCTTATTATCTCAACTTTTGTGCATTAAAAAGTAACTTCATTTCTATAGAAACAGGAGTTGATCAAAATAGCAGGTGAAGTGTAAAGCACCGCTGCGGCGGACCGTTTTGCTTTCCGACGTACAAATGTTTTCGATGGAGCGAGTAATCGCAGCCTCAGCCTCAGTCCCAGGACGTTGCAACTATAGTCTGCCTAGGGGCACGCTCTTCAGCTAACTTTTGCCAAGAAGAGCACTTGGTAAAAGTAGATCTTCAGATGATGCTGATCCCTCAGGAGTCAAAACGGTCCGCCTCCGCTAGTAAGGTGTTCTATTCGTGGAATAGTTGAACAAATAAAAGGTAGATCAGACAGAAGAGATTTTTTGTTGTGCATAGTAAAATGATCAGCAATAATTTCTTTCTGTGCAAGAAAGCTATTCCTCATGTTAACTATCCATGCTGTTTTGATTTCGAACTGCTAAACCAACCTTTTACAATAATGGAATGATCGTGTCATCAAGCGATAGATATACTATTTCGTCCACCCCAACAGAATGTTATCTCTTTCATTCGCTGTAGAATCTATCTAAGCGGAGTGGTTGACCGGAGCGGGAGCTATACACTATCATTCGTTCAAAAAAGCACAATAATGAAGAGCACGTTCATCTGGAAATAGCAAGATATATATATGTTTATTCTTAGATGTGAAAGTTGAGTTATTATAAAATTAGTGTAATAATCATAGATACTTACATAACTGTTTATACTATAAGAAAGTATATTGGTGTTTACATTTAGATGAATTTTTTTTACACTGAGAAAGAGCCATGTAAAGAAAAAATAAAAAATAAAATAAGGGGTGAATGTATGACAGCAAACAATTTAAAGATGCCGCTGTTGCCTTTACGAGGACTAATCGTATTTCCATCGATGGTTTTACACCTTGACGTTGGCAGAGAAAAATCTATTGCTTCTTTGGAACAAGCTATGTTAGCTGATCAATACATATTTTTAGCTTCACAAAAGAAAATGAATTCAGATGACCCAAGTTCTTCTGACATATATAGCATAGGAACCGTTGCAAAAATTAAACAGATTACAAAGTTGCCAAATGAAACACAAAGGGTACTGGTTGAAGGTTTTTATCGGGCAGAGGTCATTCGATATTTAGAAGAAGAAGAACATTTTACTGTTGAGGTAGAAGAAAAAGAAGAGATTATTGGAGATGCATATGAGATAGAAGCGTTAATGCGTACATTACTCGAACAATTCCAACAATACATAAAAGTTTCCCGGAAATTAACAGAAGAGACATTTGAAACCGTTGGAGATATTGATAATCCAGGACGTTTAGCAGATATGATTACGTCACATCTCTCTTTAAAGTTAAATGATAAGCAAGACATATTAGAATGTTTTGATGTGACAGAAAGAATACATAAACTCTTAGATATTATTGCTGATGAAAGAAAAATTCTATCGATTGAAAAGAAAATTGGACAAAAGATTAAAACATCAATGGAGAAGACCCAAAAAGAGTATTATTTAAGAGAGCAATTAAAAGTGATACAAAAGGAGTTAGGTGACCGTGATGGCAGAAGTGGTGATTTAGAACAGCTGCGGACAAAAATTGAACAATCCGATATGCCCGAAAGAATTACCAATGTCGCCATGAAGGAATTAGGTCGTTATGAAAAAGTACCGCAGTCATCAGCAGAAAGTTCAGTTATCCGGAATTATATCGAATGGCTTATTGCTCTACCTTGGGAAACGAAAACAAAAGATAATATTCAAATGAAAAAAGCAGAAAAAGTCTTAAATGAGGACCATTATGGATTAGAAAAAGTAAAGGAACGCATTTTAGAATATTTAGCTGTTCAAAAGCTTACGAACACGATAAAAGGACCGATTTTATGTTTAGTTGGCCCACCTGGTGTAGGGAAGACCTCGTTAGCGAAATCTATCGCTGATGCAATCGACCGGAAGTTTGTCCGTATTTCTTTGGGCGGTGTTCGAGATGAAGCAGAAATCCGTGGTCACCGCCGGACTTATATCGGAGCAATGCCAGGCAGAATCATGCAAGGGATGCGGCGTGCAGAAACGGTTAATCCAGTCTTTTTATTGGACGAAATTGAGAAAATGTCAAATGATTTTCGGGGGGATCCCTCTTCAGCGATGCTGGAAGTGTTAGATCCAGAGCAAAATCATAATTTTAGTGATCATTATATTGAAGAGACCTATGATCTATCCAATGTTTTATTTATTGCTACAGCAAATAATGTTAATACCATACCGGAGCCGTTACTTGACCGGATGGAATTAATTTCTATCCCGGGCTATACAGAAGTTGAAAAATTGCATATTGCTAAACGTCATCTGTTGCCAAAACAAATTAAAGAAAATGGACTGACAAAGAGTAAAGTTCAAATTCGTGAGTCAGCAATCATGAAATTAATCCGGACATATACAAGAGAAGCAGGAGTTCGTACTTTGGAAAGACAAATTGCAACGCTTTGTCGTAAAGCAGCTAAAGAATTGGTTTCTGACGAAAATAAGAACCGTATTGTAATTACCGAACGCGTTGTTGAAGAATATCTTGGCAAGCCAATGTATCGCTATGGAATGATTGAAGAGGAAAATCAAATTGGTGCTGCTACGGGTCTTGCTTATACAACGGCTGGTGGAGATATTTTATCGATTGAAGTAACGCATTACCCAGGGAAAGGGAATCTAAAGCTTACCGGTAAACTTGGCGGAGTAATGCAGGAATCAGCACAGGCTGCATTCAGCTACGTACGATCCCGTACAAAACAGTTGAATATTGAAACTGATTTCTATGAGAAATATGATATCCATATTCATGTTCCTGCTGGTGCAACGCCAAAAGACGGCCCTTCAGCCGGGATCACGATTGCAACCGCACTTGTATCCTCCTTAACCGGTCGTGCCATCAAAAGAGAAGTAGGGATGACTGGAGAAATTACACTTCGTGGCCGAGTATTGCCTATTGGCGGGTTAAAAGAAAAAGCATTGAGTGCTCACCGGGCCGGACTGACAACAATTATTATACCTGAAGAAAATGAAAAAGATATTGAGACTATTCCGGAAAGTGTCCGGGGAGGCCTTGAGTTTATACCAGTGAGCCATTTAGATGAAGTATTAGAGATTGCATTAGTAAAGGAGGGCGAGCCAGATGAAAGTTAATCAAGCAGAAATTGTTATCAGTGCTGTCAGCGAGAATCAATATCCACAAGAACAATATCCTGAGTTTGCGCTGGCAGGCCGCTCGAATGTTGGAAAGTCTTCCTTAATTAACAAACTAATTAACAGGAAAAACTTAGCAAGAACTTCTTCTAAACCCGGAAAAACACAAACATTAAATTTCTACCTAATTAATGAATCTCTTTATTTTGTCGATGTTCCTGGATACGGGTATGCACAAGTATCCAAGAAGGAGCGGGCAAAATGGGGCGGCATGATGGAGCAATATTTTAAAAATAGAGAACCGCTTCGAGCTGTTATTTTGATTACTGATTTGCGACATGAACCAACAGACGATGATATCCAAATGTATGATTATTTGAAGTTTTTTGAGCTTCCGGTAATCGTAATTGGAACGAAACTGGATAAAATTCCAAAAACAAAACAACACAAGCATATTAAGCGTTCCAAGAAAGTACTTGAAATGGACCCCAATGATATTTTTATTCCTTTTTCAGCAGAAACCGGAGAGGGAAAAGATGCAGTCTGGGGAGCAATAAAATCTTTTATCGCAGATTAACTGGCTGTGAAATCCAAGTTTCAAGAATAGAATATATTACGCATGATAACTTGTTAATAGAAATGCTACTTTATGTAAAAAGATAATCAAAAGGATACGGTTATAGAAGCAAAAGCTTCAACCGTATCCTTTATTTGCGTTTGAGCATAATAATACCTAACAGAATAAGAAGAATTGGCCAAAAACGTTCTAAAAATGAAACAATTGGTTCGATCCAGCTTGTGTATATGGAAAGCTGGTCTGAAAAAAGAAATAGCAATCCTAACAGGACAGTGAAAATACCTAAGAAAAATCCTTTTTTTGTTTTGGTATAGCGGATTATAAAAGCAAGACCTATAATAATAAAATATACCGACCAGTCATCTACCCAAAAAGAATAATGTTTGATACCATGTAGATGAATACCAATTCCAAAAAGTAATGTACCTATAAATAAATTTTGATATGCTTTTGTTGTATAGCTGTGAATAATAACTCCTAGACCAATCACAATCAGAAAAGATTGCCATGAATAAAGATCGACAAAAAATGGAATCCGGAGCTCTCGTAATAAAAGGAAAATGCCGATTCCGATACACAGATAAGCTAGTAATGAATGCTTTCTTTTCATAAAAATTCTCCTTCCATGCTTGTTATTTTACACAATTTTAAACTGCTATGTAATAGATAAAGTTTTTAAATTTAAATGTATTCTACACTCGCTTTTAACTAGCACAAGAATATGTGGGCATCGACTTTCGTTTCCAATGTAGGCACTTTGATCAAAGGTCCTTGATATCGCTTGTTTTTCTGATATTTTTCTATGGCGTAAAAAAGCGAGTTCCTTGCTATAAAGGGTTAGTTATGTTACATTACAGTCGGTATAAGTTGTTGCAACGGGCATTTTTTTAGCTGGAATGAATCATTCTATCATACATATTTATATGATACGTGCAAATTGTTTCAGATTCTGTTCACATTTTAGCACGAAAAGCATTTCATGACATGTTATAATAATTATTAGTTAATAATAATAAAAAGTAAGAATCAATTTATCATAATGGGGGTAGTACGGTGCATATTTTAAAGGTTGGGTTTAATTACAAAACAACCCCTGTAGAAATTAGGGAAAAATTCACATTTAATGAGGAGAAATTGTCAGAAGCGATGATTGCATTGAAGAGTCAGAAGAGCATTCTTGAAAATGTAATTGTTTCAACATGCAATCGGACGGAAGTATATGCAGTAGTTGACCAGCTTCATACTGGCAGATACTATATTAAACAGTTTTTAGCAGATTGGTTTGGAGAGGAGAAAGAAACCTTTTCCACATACCTGCAAATTACAGAGGATGACGGTGCAATTGAACATCTATTCCGCGTGACAACCGGGCTTGACTCTATGGTGCTTGGAGAAACTCAAATTCTAGGCCAGCTAAAACAAGCATTTTCAAAAGGACAGTTGATAAATACAACAGGAACTATTTTTAATGAGCTGTTTAAACAAGCTATCACATTCGGGAAACGGATGCACAAGGAGACAGGTATTGGAGAACATGCTGTCTCTATCAGCTATGCAGCTGTTGAATTAGCAAAGGAAAAGTTCGGAGATTTAAGTGATAAGCATGTAGTTATTTTAGGCGCTGGAAAAATGGGTGAATTGGCAGCGAAAAATATTCAAGGTGCTGGAGTGAAAAAAATTACTGTCGTTAATCGAACGCAAGAAAAAGCAAAAATGATGGCAGATAAATTTGAAGCTGAGGTTGCCGGGATGGATGAATTATCTTCCGTATTAGAAACGGCTGATATTTTAATCAGCTCTACCGGTTCAGAATCAGTTGTTTTATCCAAAGAAGATATTGAGAAAGTGCAAAATAAACGACAGGATAAAGCATTATTCCTAGTAGACATTGCAGTGCCACGGGATATTGATCCAGAGATTGCTGAGGTAAATCAGGTTGCTTTATTTGATATCGATCACCTGCAGAATATTGTAGATGAGCATTTAGAGTCTCGAAAAGCAGCGGCAGAACAAATTGAATTATCCTTGGAAGAAGAAATTGTTCAATTTAAAGAATGGATGAAAACCTTAGGCGTTATTCCGGTTATATCTGCGCTTAGACATAAAGCATTATCTATTCAGTCTGAAACAATGAAAAGTATTGAACGGAAAATACCAAGCTTAACGGATCGTGAAAAAAAAGTGCTTAGTAAGCATACGAAAAGTATTATTAATCAGTTGCTGAAAGAGCCGATCACGCAGGCGAAGGAATTGGCAGGTACGGAACAGGCAGATGAGGCTTTGCAATTATTTATTGATATTTTTGGGATTGAAAATGAAGTAACAGAAGAATTTGCAAAACAGATGAAAAAGAATGATACATCTAGCTATATTACGCAGCAAGAAGAAGGCTCTTCATTTAAAGTCGTTGAGCGTGTGACTACTGCATAATAAGGCAAGCAGTCTTTACAATCATTCACATCCAACCAGAAGGTCATGTAATTACTTTCTGGTTGATTTTTATTGTACGTACGGAAAGTTTAAAGAATTCAAGGAATAAAGTACGATGGACACGTTGTCCTGGTACCCGGGCTGTGTGACCGTTCTTAGTCGATGAAAGTGCCGCAGTTTTAAGAGGGCAAATAATAGTAAAAGCTCTTCGGTGGGGCGAGTAATCGTAGTCGCAGTCCAAGCCAAGGTATTCAAAAATGCCAAGTTTACCTTATAAAAGAAGGAAGAAAACTGTAAAAGTCGAGGAGGAAACATCATGCGAAAAATAATTGTTGGTTCCAGAAAAAGTAATTTAGCAATGACACAAACGAAATGGGTTATCGATCAGTTGAAAAAAGCTGGCGTAGAAAACGAATTTGAGATTAAAAAAATTGTTACAAAGGGAGATCAAATTCTTGATGTAACCTTATCGAAGGTTGGCGGAAAAGGTCTATTCGTGAAAGAAATTGAAAACGCGATGTTTGACAAAGAAATTGATTTTGCCGTTCACAGTATGAAAGATATGCCTTCCTCTTTACCGGAAGGATTAGAAATTTCTTCCATTCCAGACAGGGAAGATCACCGCGATGCTTATCTTGCCAAAAATAATGTGAAATTAGCAGATCTTAAAGAAGGTTCGATCGTCGGTACGAGCAGCTTGCGGAGAGGGGCACAAATTCTTGCGGCCAGACCGGATTTGGAGATTAAATGGATTCGGGGTAATGTGGAAACACGTATCCGTAAATTAAATGAAGAAGATTATGACGCCATTATTCTAGCTGTATCCGGCTTGAAGCGTGTCGGTTTAAGTGAGGATCTGATTACAGAATATTTGGATCCTGAAATTTGTGTACCTGCTGTCGGACAAGGGGCGCTGGCAATCGAAAGCCGTGCAGACGATTTGGAATTAAAGGAGATCGTCCAAAAAATTCACGATGAATATACAGCTAGAACCGTATTAGCTGAACGTACTTTCTTACAATTATTAGAAGGAGGCTGTCAAGTACCTATTGGCGGCTATGCTTATTTAGATGGAGAAGAAATTATATTAGTTTCATTAGTAGGCACACCAGATGGAAAAACTATTTTAAAAGAAGTTGTTCGTGGAAACGATCCTGTTCAAGTTGGAACAGAGGCTGCTGAAATATTAATGAAACAGGGTGCGAAGGAAATTGTGGACCGCGTTAAAGAGGAGATGGAGTAATCATGGGAAAGTCGCTTAACGGGGAACGTATTTTAATTACGAGAGAAGCGACAAAAGCTGGCGAAATGGCGGAAAAAGTCACGAAGCTGGGTGGAAGTCCGATCGTTGTCCCGATGATTGAAATAAATTTTGATGAAAGCCTTGAGAATCAGACCATAATAGAGCGGCTTTCCGATTTCAGCTGGGTTCTCATTACGAGTGCTAATGGAGTTCACGGCTTTTTCCAGCTGCTCAATAAGCATCATATACAACTCCCCCAAGCACTAAACATTGGGGTTGTCGGAAAGAAAACAGAAGGGATATTGGAGACGTATGGTTATACGGCTTCCTTTGTCCCGGAAACTTTTGATGCGCTGACAATGACAGATGAATTTTTTTCCCGTTATAAACGAGACAAACCTGTCCTGTTAATTCGAGGAAACCTATCTCGGCCAACATTGCCAGAAAAACTGCAAGAAGCACAAATTCCTTTTGAAACATTGGAAGTATATGAGACAATGTACTCTACAGAATCGAAAGCAGTGCTTAATCAAGTACTTCCAACCATAAATTATATAACGTTTACAAGCCCGTCAACTGTTGACGCGTTTATAGCATTAGCAAAATATGTTCCAGACAAGGCAGCTTATATTTGTATCGGTAGAACGACAGAAGAAAAAGCACAAGAATTAGGGGTTCCTAATTTATATACTTCTACACCGTATACTACAGATGCGATGTTGGATTTAATTGTAAAGATAGCAAATGAAAGGAAGATAAATCATGAGTGAATTCACATTTGACAGACATCGACGTTTGCGTTCATCGGTTTCGATGCGCGCCCTCGTTCAAGAAACACACTTACGGGCAACGGATTTTATTTATCCGATATTCGTTATCGAAGGAGAGGATATCCGAAATGAAGTTCCTTCGATGCCAGGAGTTTATCAGGTTTCTTTTGATCATTTATTAGAAGAGGTGGAAGACGCATTTCAATTAGGCATCCGTTCTCTTATTTTATTTGGTGTTGTTGAAGCAAAAGATGAAATCGGATCAGAGGCTTTTCATGATCACGGAATTATCCAGGAAGCCACAAGAATGGTGAAAACCGCATATCCGGAAATGCTGGTTGTTGCCGACACCTGCTTATGCGAATATACATCACATGGACACTGTGGTGTCATTGAAAATGGAGACGTAGCGAATGACGCTTCACTAGAATTATTAGCGAAGACAGCTGTTTCGCAAGCGAAAGCAGGTGCTGATATTATTGCACCTTCTAATATGATGGACGGTTTTGTGACAGTTATCCGCCATGCTTTAGATGAAGAAGGCTTTCACCATATTCCGATTATGTCCTATGCGGTAAAATATGCATCCGCTTATTATGGTCCTTTCCGTGATGCAGCAGATAGCACACCACAATTTGGCGACCGGAAAACGTATCAGATGAACCCTGCCAACCGGTTAGAGGCTATTCGGGAAGCGAAATCGGATATTAAAGAAGGCGCCGATTTCTTAATAGTTAAACCAAGCCTGTCTTACATGGATGTGATGCGTGAAGTAAAAGATCGTTTTGATGTTCCTGTTGTGGCATACAATGTCAGCGGAGAGTATTCCATGATAAAAGCGGCTGCTTTAAACGGCTGGATTGATGAGAAAAAACTGGTTACCGAAACCCTGTTATCCATGAAACGTGCAGGTGCAGACTTAATTATTACCTATTTTGCAAAAGATGTGGCAAAATGGTTGCAGG
This sequence comes from Oceanobacillus jeddahensis, assembly GCF_000750635.1. Taxonomy (GTDB): domain Bacteria; phylum Bacillota; class Bacilli; order Bacillales; family Amphibacillaceae; genus Oceanobacillus; species Oceanobacillus jeddahense. The sequence goes on along the minus strand of NZ_CCDM010000003.1, from coordinate 432,937 downwards.
AAGACAATTAAAAGGAGGATATGCATGGTAAATACCAAGTCAGTAGACGCTTATAAAGAAGCAGTAGATTTAATGCCTGGCGGGGTGAACTCTCCAGTACGTGCATTTAAATCAGTAGGCTTAGATCCAATTTTTATGGAAAAGGGGAAAGGATCTAAAATTACCGATATTGATGGCAACACGTATATTGATTATGTATTGAGCTGGGGCCCGTTAATTTTAGGTCATGCAGATGAACGTGTAACCGAAAGCTTAAAAGAAGTTGTAGAGAAAGGGACAAGCTTCGGTGCCCCTTCATTATTAGAAAATAAATTGGCAAAACTCGTTATTGATCGTGTACCATCGATTGAAATGGTCAGAATGGTGAACTCTGGAACAGAAGCCACGATGAGTGCAATTCGCTTGGCGCGCGGTTATACAAATAGAGACTTGATTCTTAAATTTGAAGGCAGCTATCACGGGCATGGCGATTCTTTGTTGATTAAAGCCGGCTCCGGTGTGGCAACACTTGGTCTTCCAGATAGCCCAGGAGTACCAGAAAATATCGCTAAAAATACGATCACCGTTCCTTACAATGATGAGGAAAGCCTGAAACTTGCTTTTGAACATTATGGAGACAAAATCGCAGCTGTGATTATGGAACCTGTATGTGGAAATATGGGCGTTGTCCCTCCAAAAGAAGGCTTTTTACAATCTGTTCGTAAAATTACTGAACAACATGGTTCCCTGCTTATCTTTGACGAGGTAATGTCAGGCTTCCGTGTCGGCTATTATAGTGCACAAGGCCATTTTGATGTAACGCCGGATTTAACTTGTCTGGGTAAAGTTATCGGCGGTGGTCTTCCTGTGGGTGCATACGGCGGGAAACGTGAAATTATTGAACAAATTGCACCGACTGGTCCGATTTATCAAGCTGGAACATTATCGGGTAATCCTTTGGCAATGACAGCAGGCTATGAATCCTTAGTATCCTTGACAGAAGCATCTTATGAAGAAATTAATAAGAAAGTGGATAAGCTTACAGAAGGATTCCGCGAGGCAGCTGACAAATATGATATTCCGCTTCATATCAATCGTGCCGGTTCAATGGTTGGTGTATTTTTCACCGATCAAGAAGTCGTCAATTTTGAAACGGCGCAATCATCTAATTTAGATTACTTTGCACAATATTACCGCGCGATGATTGAAGAAGGCATATTTTTACCGCCATCTCAATTTGAGGGATTATTCTTATCTGCTGCACATACCGATGAGGATATTGAAAAAACAATTGAAGCAGTGTATACTGCTTTTTCTAAGATTGAAAAATAATAACTATTTTAATAAAAGAGAAATCCATGCGGGTTTCTCTTTTTTTACTGACAGAATATTATTTTCCTAAAATTTCAGGCGAGGTGGTCATATAATGATGCTGTTTCAAAATAATAAGCTAACCGTTCGTGAATTGGAAAGAGAGGATAATTATTTACTGGCAAAGTGGCTTTCTGATCCGGCGGTTCTTCGATTTTACGATGGGAGAGATAATCCATTTGATTTAGAAAAAGTGAATGAAAAATTTTATCCGCCTCAAGATAATATAGTTAGATGTATTATAGTATTTGAAGGTATTGAAATCGGATACATTCAATATTATTTATTAAATGAAAATACAAGAAAAAAGTATGGTTATTTAAATGATAAAAATGTTATGTATGGAATGGATCAGTTCATAGGAGAAACGCAATATTGGAATAAAGGTATTGGTAAAGTCCTCATCAAGGCCATGGTTGATTATTTAATCATTAAGAAACACGTAACAAAAATTGTTATGGACCCTCAAGTCTGGAATAAGAGAGCGATTCGCTGTTACGAGAAATGTGGTTTTAAGAAGATTTCATTACTCCCTAATCATGAACTGCATGAGGGTGAGTATCGGGATTGCTGGTTAATGGAATACCAGCCAGGAACTTAATTAATTTTAACGACCCAATGCATAGATATTACGATGTATTACCTATAAAACTCTCACTGAATAAAGTTTCATTTTATGAAAAATCTGCAGCCCCAAAATGTATGGATGCTGCAGGCTTTTTGTTTCCTGCAATCTAATCTTTCATCTTAGCATATTCCACTGTCTGCAAACATATAAATGATAACGAATGATTCGCATCTGGACTGTTTGCGAGAGGAGGAATACATTTGTCAGTAGATTCTAATTCATTTGTTTTTGATCTGGAAGAATCCCTGTTTTTTGAAAAAGGACAGGAAGTAGAAGAAATTAGAGGAATTTCCATTGAACCAGAAATAACAATCGAATCATTGGATAACTATATTTCTATTCGCGGTGCTATTGAGCTTCAAGGAGAGTATCAAAGAGTAAATGCTGATGAGGAAGAGGAAGAGATTTTTGACTTTGACCAGATTCAAGCAAAGCGTTATGTCGAAAGTATCCGAGAGGTGAATGGACTTTATGTATTTACACATAAATTTCCGGTAGATATATCTGTACCCCCTCATCGGGTGGAAAATTTAGAGGATGTAACGGTACAAATTGAGACATTTGATTATGATTTATTAGGACCAGATAGTTTAAAAGTTTCTGCTGTAGTTGAAATTCAAGGAATCTTAGAGGATGAAGCATATCGTCCAGAGGAAGAGAATGAGGAGTTCGCGGAGGAGGAACAGGAACAAGTAGGGGAAACTTTTTCATTTGAAATAGAACATCCGGAAGAAATGTTAGCACGAAATGAACAAACGACGTCAAAAGAACAAACGGAAACAGAAGAGCAGGTAGAGGATGATCCCGATCGATGGAAAATAAAATCGCAACCACTCTCTGAGTATTTTCAGTCTCTTACAGAATTACAGGGTTCAGAGGAACAAACAGAGGATGAAGATCAAGCAGAAGAGGAATTAGAAATTGTTGAGGAAAATGAGGCAGTAGAAAATGTAGAAGAAACAGAGGAAGAATCAGGCTGGGATGTGACAGAGGAAACAGAGCTCATTGATTATATAGAGGATACAGTCTATTCAGATGCTCCCCGCGAAGAAGTGATTATAGAAGCTGTAGAACCGGAAAAAGAGCGAATAGAAAGTGATTCTATTTTATCTGAAATTTTTCGGGAAGCAGATGAGAATCATTATGCCAGAATGCGGCTATGTATTGTCCAGGAAAACGATACGATTGATACCATAGCTGAACGCTTTGCAATCAGCCCGCTTCAGTTAATTAAACATAACCAATTAGATGCTGATTATGAAGTTAACGAAGGACAGTTGCTTTATATCCCGTTAAAGCAATAAATAAATAGCCTGCACAAATAATGAATAAAATTATTTGTGTGGGAGCTTTACATAATATAACTTTTAATACCTTCATTCTGTAAAAGAATTAGAAAAACGCCAATTCTCTATATGCGAGTAAATTCAAGGCTTTCTAAATAAGAGGTGACATGTGATGAATATTTGGAAAAAGGTTCTAGAAGCATATCATATCTATCCTGTCAGTATTGAGAAACAGACAGAACGGGTGGTCAAGGTATTTGATGGGATGCAAGAATATGCATTAAAGCGCAGTTTTTTAACAGAACAGACAATAGAGAATTGGCAGCATGTCTACCACCTTGCCCGTGAAAAAAATGTAACAGAAATTTTACCTGTGTATTTGACCCGGAATAATACATTTTTTCATAAGGAAGAGAATTTTTATTATTATTTAACGCCTTGGATCGATTCTCCAGAAGTTACCGATCCGGCGTATGATATAGAGAGGACGCTGCAGACACTCGCTCAGATTCATAAAAAGACAAGACAAACCAGCCGGATAAAATCAGATCGTATGAAAGCGTCATTTCAAGGTTTTGAAAATTTTTGCAAGCAGTCTTTAGATCAGCTCCATGTACGTGTTACTGATTACGAAAGCAGAAAGTATATGTCGCCATTTGAACTTCTTTATTGCACACATTATAAAGGGGTTTGTCATGCTGTTGGATTGCTACAAGATAAATTGGAACAAATTTATGGCGAGGAAGAAGCGGAGATTTTATGGTCGACCAGTTTATGCCATCAGCGTGTCGATCATACGCATTCCAAAGGCGGTTATTTAATTAATTGGGAATCAGGAGGTATGGAGCACCCGGCACGTGATTTATCACATTATTTCCGGAGTTTGACAGGTGCTTATAACCAACCGGAGAAAACTATACAGCAGGCATTTACGGTCTATCAAAAAACAAATCATCTGACTGTGAAGGAAATGCATCTTGTTTCTGTTTATTTACTAAATCCGTCTTCCTATTTAAGCGTACTTAAAAATTATACAGATCGCCGCACAAAGAAATCAATGGTTAATCAGGTGAAGGAATTACAGCAGCAATTCCGCCGTTTAGAATTTGCGATGAACTGGGTAGAATTTGTACAAGAAACATATGAGTTGAAGGAAGAACAGCCAGATTAAATCCATTGCAAATAAAAAGCAATAACCAGACCAATCAATATGGCAAGAATTAAAATATCAATTGTTGTCGGGATGAAAAGCGTCCGGATGAGCTGAAATATCATAATTGGTGTAACAACTGTCTCCGCAACAAAGATACATTTTCTTGCCCATGGCGGAAGCCGGTAACGATAAAAACGGGACATATTTTTCTCCTCCTGTTTAGTTGAATAAGGTTAAAATGATGGAAAGTGATATATTATGTTATGTATAAACTTCTAAAAAGTGTGTCAATAATATAGATACACTTTTTTATATAAACTGGACAAACACCCATTTATCAGTAAATGTTAGAGAATGTAGTTGACGTTCTTTAGAGGAACAGATAAAATAAATATTACTAGGAAAACATACGGATACGTTGAAGGGAAGTAGTAAAGAATAAACGCTCTTAGAGAGGGAAATCATGTGGTGAAAATTTCCCGGGAAGGTTGTTCTTGAAGTCGTCTCTGATGTAGAGTCTCTGAAAAAGGAAGTAGGAGATTCCGGTTGTCAGCCGTTATCCATGACCTTGAGTGTGCTTACGTAAGCTGTAACAGCTTTTATTTATAAGCAAACAAAGGTGGTACCACGGAAATATACCTTTTCGTCCTTTATTATAAGGATGAAAAGGTTTTTTTGGTTTTCCGGAAAAGTTTTTGTTACATGAATAAAGGAGGTTTTTAACATGTCAGATGAAAAAAATCAGCTTCCTCCTAAATACAACCCGCAAGAAGTGGAAGCAGGAAGATATCAATTTTGGTTAGATGGTAAATTTTTTGAAGCGAAAGATGATCCTGAAAAGGAACCTTATTCGATTGTTATTCCGCCGCCAAACGTAACAGGGCGGCTGCATTTAGGGCATGCATGGGATACAACGATGCAGGATACGATTACGCGTATGAAGCGTATGCAGGGGTATGATGTACTTTGGTTACCTGGAATGGACCATGCAGGGATTGCGACGCAGGCAAAAGTAGAGGCAAAGTTGAAAGAACAGGGAACGAGCCGTTATGAACTTGGACGCGAAAAGTTCCTGGAAACTGCATGGGAGTGGAAAGAGGAATACGCCGATTTTATCCGTTCGCAGTGGGAGAAGCTTGGACTTGGTTTGGATTATTCCCGTGAACGTTTTACGTTAGACGACGGTTTGTCGGATGCGGTTCGTGAGGTATTTGTCCGTCTTTACGAAAAAGGATTGATTTATCGCGGAGAATATATTATTAACTGGGATCCTTCCACGCAAACAGCGCTATCTGATATCGAGGTTATTTATGAAGAAATCCCGGGTAAATTTTATCATATGCGTTATCCAATCAAAGACAGTGATGAAACGATTGAGATTGCCACAACCCGTCCGGAAACCATGCTCGGGGATACCGCAGTAGCTGTTCATCCAAAAGATGAGCGCTATCAGCATTTGATCGGCAAAACGGTTATTCTGCCGATTGTAGGAAGAGAAATGGAAATAGTTGCCGATGATTATGTAGATATGGAACTTGGATCCGGAGCAGTAAAAATAACACCTGCCCATGATCCGAATGACTTTGAAATCGGCAACCGCCATGACTTAGAGCGTGTACTGGTAATGCATGAAGATGGCACCATGAACGAAAATGCCGGCAAATATCAGGGGTTAGACCGTTTTGAATGCCGGAAGCAGCTTGTTAAAGATCTGCAAGAGCAGGGCGTGCTGTTTGAAATCGAAGAACGTCCGCATCAAGTTGGGCATTCGGAGAGAAGCGGCGCAGTTGTTGAGCCTTACTTGTCCACACAATGGTTTGTCAACATGGGACCACTGGCAGAATCAGCTTTAAAAATGCAGGATTCGCCGGAGGAAAAAGTAAACTTTGTGCCGGAGCGGTTTGAAAAAACGTATTTCAACTGGATGGATAATATCCGTGACTGGTGTATTTCCAGGCAACTATGGTGGGGCCACCGGATTCCGGCCTGGTATCATAAAGAAACAGGAGAAATCTATGTAGGTAAAGAAGCCCCTGCTGATATGGAAAATTGGGAGCAGGATGAAGATGTTTTGGACACTTGGTTCTCATCCGCTTTATGGCCGTTTTCTACCATGGGCTGGCCCAATGAAGAATCTGCTGACCTGAAACGTTATTTCCCTACGAATGTGTTAGTAACAGGCTATGATATTATTTTCTTCTGGGTATCCCGGATGATTTTCCAATCCAAAGAATTTATGGATGAACGTCCATTTGAGGATACGTTGCTGCATGGTTTGATCCGTGACGCAGAAGGAAGAAAAATGAGTAAATCCTTAGGAAATGGTGTAGATCCGATGGATGTTATTGATAAATATGGTGCAGATTCATTGCGTTATTTCTTAATGACTGGATCCACACCTGGTCAGGATTTGCGTTTCCATTGGGAGAGAATTGAGTCTACCTGGAATTTTGCCAATAAAGTATGGAATGCGTCCCGTTTTTCTCTGATGAATATGGAAGGTTTTACGCATGAGGATATTGATTTAACGGGAGATTTAACCGTTGCAGACAGATGGATTTTATCCCGCTTGAATGAAACGATTGATCATGTAACACGAAATGCGGATAAATATGAATTCGGAGAAGCAGGAAGACATCTCTATAACTTTATCTGGGATGAATTTTGTGATTGGTATATTGAAATGGCGAAACTGACGTTATATGGCGAGGATGAAGCTAAGAAAAAGACAACACGTTCTGTTTTGGCACATGTTTTAGATCAGACAATGCGTATGCTGCATCCATTTATGCCATTTATCACAGAGGAAATCTGGCAGCAGCTGCCGCATGAAGGAGCTTCTATTACCGTCAGTGAATGGCCCAAAGTAAATCCGGCCTTTGATGATAAAAAAGCAGTATCGGAAATGCAGCGCTTAGTTGCTATTATCAAATCGGTACGTAACAGCCGTGCAGAAGTGGATACGCCGATGTCTAAGCAGATTGAGATGCTTATTTCGGCAGAAAATGAAGCACTTGTGCAGGAATTAGAGAAGAACCGGGAGTATTTAGAACGTTTCTGTAATCCGAGTTCCCTGCAGATTGCCACAGGTATCGAAGCGCCGGATAAAGCAATGACTTCTGTTGTCACCGGAGCGGAAATCTTCCTGCCTTTAGAAGGTTTAATTGATTTTGATAAAGAAATCGCACGCTTGGAAAATGAACTTGCCAAATGGGACAAAGAAGTGGAAAGAGTGCAGAAAAAACTTTCGAATCAAGGCTTTATCAGCAAAGCGCCGGAAGCATTGGTGGAAGAAGAAAAGCAGAAAGAAAAAGATTATCTGGATAAACAGGCGAAAGTAAAAGCCCGTTTGGCAGAGCTAAAACAGTAATTAAAAAATGCTATGAGACAATCTCTCATAGCATTTTTTCTTTTATATACGTTACATATTTTTCTAATATATTGATATCGCTGAGCATACTTAATGCACGTGAGCCGACCGCATCTTCCACTTCATTAAAAATGAATTCTCCGTCAGAGCTGAACATAAAATCAATCCCGACCAGCCCGAAATCATAAGCGTCTATTATCTTTTGAACGGTTCTTTTTTCTGTTTTATTTAATGTATATAAAGATGCCTTACCTCCCAGGGAATAATTTGCCCGAAAGTCATTGGCGTTCTCGCGTAAAACAGCTGCGATGATATCTTTGCCAATCACAAAGACCCGTAAGTCCTTGCCCGGCTGTATATTTTTTGGAGATTGTACTACAAAGGTTTCCGTGGTGCTTTGACAGTACGCTTCCCACTCTTTTTGATGATCGAGCATGACAACTTGATCTCCTCCTTTTCCTGCTGCTGTTTTAGCAACAAAAGGGAAATCCAGAGGCGGGGAGGAAGGAGTCAAATTTGCCGGAAAGTAATACGTTTCCGGAACAGAAATGCCCAGCTGCTGGACAGCAAGGTAGCCATAGGCTTTATGATTAAATGTTTCTGAAATAATAGGCTTATTAAATACGGCTAACCCCATTTGCTCCAGCTGTTTATTCAAGAGTGGATCGATCGTCCGCACGACAGCAAAGTCAGCAGTTATTTCTTCTCCATTTGCATAGATAACCGGTTTATTATGATGAATACCGATAGAAATATCTTCTCTGCGTAATAAGACCAGATCGATAGATTGTTTTCTGGCTTCAGAGATAAACCAGTCAATATAACTTTTATTTCTGATAGAATCAGATGTTGTATAAATCAGCCAGCCTTTCATCGGGAAAGCTCCTTTTTTATATAGGTTATCATGTCATCAGCAGCGTTGATTCCGGTACATTCGTATAGATTGCGGATATGTGCATTGGCATTTATTTCACAAACCAGCAGCTCCTCATTTGGTCCAAACAATAAATCCACACCGGAAAAATCAGCTCCAATTGCTTTTGCTGCATTCACAGCCAACTTTTCTGTTTTGTCATCAAGAGCAAACGGCAACATTTTCCCCCCGTTTGTTACATTCGCACGGAAATCTTTGTTATTTTGTCGTTCGACAGCAGTTACAGCTTTCTCACCGACTACCTGCACACGAATATCCCGTCCCTTGCTCTCCGCTATATAACGCTGGAATACAAACGGACGTTGTTCCATCATCGGAATAATATTTGTTAATTCCTCATGGTTGGAAATGAAATGAACCTGCTCCCCAAAGGAACCGAACGCTTCTTTAACTATAAGAGGAATTCCGAGAGACTCCGTTACTTTCTGTAAATAAGCAGGAGGCAGGTTTCCTCCATGATACTTTTTCGGAGCGATGATTGTTTCAGGAATAGGAATCTGCTGCTGGCTAAGCATTTGATACGTGTAAATTTTATCATCACTGATTTCAATCGTACGTGATGAATTAAATACACGAACACCGAGCTGCTCCAGCTGTCTTGCTATATAAATATCTTTGTCTATAAAAAAAGCAAAATCAGGCAGCTTATCATTATTTGCGATAGATGACACCATGCCATTTTTCGGGCATAATAAAGTTAAAACCGCATCATTTTTTAAACAGACTGTTTGGATATTTTGTTTTTCTGCAGCTTCTGCAATCATATTTGCATAGTCCAGAAATTTATCTGTTGCGATGCTTCCATTAATAATAATCCAACCTGTATAATTCAAATTAGAACATCCTTTCTCTTTACGGTAAAACGGGATTTAACAACGGACGTGATAAATCCGGTGAAACCAAGCAGGAAATGAAGTGTTTGTTTTCCCATTCCCGTAAAATAATTCTTTCGTATGTAATAGGAAGGGATTACGGACAATCATACTGTGATACTCAGTATACGACGAATAAGTGAAGGAGGAAAGAGAGATGAATACAGACATCCATGATTTTTTTGAAAAACGTCAGCGGCTTGGTGTGCAGCCGGGCTTGGATCGAATAGAGTCCCTGTTAGATGCTTTAGATCATCCAGAGAAAAAATTTACATCTATTCATATTGCAGGCACGAACGGAAAGGGATCCACTGGAGCTTTTCTGCAAGCTGCATTAAGAGCAAACCGTTATCAAGTAGGGACTTTTACATCACCGAGTTTAAGTGGCTTGACTGGCTTTATTCTTCATAACGGAGAATCAATTTCAGAAGATGTATTCACGGAGCTATTTCAAGAAATGGAGCCGGTGATCGAAGAAATGGATAATCAAGGCAGGCATCCGAGCCATTTTGAAATTATAACGGCATTGGCATTTTTATATTTTTCTAAAAATGTTGATATAGCCATTATAGAAGCTGGTATGGGTGGGAGGGACGATACCACCAATGTGATTCAACCTGTCTTATCAATTATTACCACGGTTTCTAAAGACCATACCGCCTTTTTAGGAAATACAATCACAGAGATAGCTTCGCATAAAGCAGGAATTATTAAATCTCGTACCCCGATTATAACTGGGGTAGAAGGAGAGGGACTAATTCCAATTATCAATGAAGCAAATAAAAAAAGAGCTGTTTTATACCGATTTGGGATGGATTTTACGATAAAAGATGTTCAAATTGATGAATTTGAATGGAAAAACCTTGGCTCGCGCTACCGTATTAAACTTCAGACAATTGGTTTACATCAGCATCAGAATGCTTCTGTTGCGATACAAGCTATAAAAGTGTTGAAAAATAGATTCGGCCATCTGGATATGCGAATTTCCATCGAAGCAATTCAAAAGGTAATGATACCGGGAAGAATGGAAAAAATCCATGATAATCCGTTTATTTTAGTGGACGGTGCTCATAACGAAGCAGGGATGAAGGCTTTTATAAAAACAGTGAGAGCAATCTATCCAAGAAGGAAAGTGCTTGTGCTGTTTGCTGCTTTTAAAGATAAAGATATAGAAGAAATGCAAAAACAACTAGCAGATGTTTTTCCGAATTTATATACCACATCTTTTGATCATCCCCGGGCAGCAGCGTTGACAGATTATCCATTAAAAGGAGAAAATGAGTTCGTTGAGGACTGGCAAGCATGGATAGAAGATAAAATAAAAACGTCAAAGGTTCCAATCTTGATTACTGGTTCCTTCCATTTTATTAATTTAATCCGTTCTTTTATTGATTTTTCCAAGAAGATAGACATAGACACTGAAACAGACGATCTTCTATAAGAAATTTGTAGAACGATTATCATAGGAAATGTCATGATTCGCCTTACTTTTTACAAGAGCTGTGCTAGAGTGAAACAAAACTAGCATGGAGGGCCGGATTAATGACAAAACATAAACCGCATATCGCAAAAGACTCAAAAGGTACTTGGACATATAAGGTCCATACATCCTCCAAAGGAGATAGTGCAGAAAGAGAATCAGCAGCATCGCTTGAAAATGAACAAGAAGAAATTGACTTTACGACGCTTAAGCCTGTTAAAAGTACGAATAAGGATAAACTAAAAAGAAACCCTATATGGAAAGCGATATTAATTAGTGGATTAAGTGCCATTTTTGTTGGTTCGACTATAGGATTCTTTCTTTTTCGGATGTTTGTACAAGTTGATACACCGACAAGTGCTGAGAATTCATCGCAAACGACACCAGCAGTATCACAAACAGAAAAAGAGGAAACAAGTTTAGATTTCGTTTCGACATCACTTGATTCATTAGAAACATATATAATTCAAGCAGGTATTTTTTCAGATCAAGAGAATGCCGGCCCATTAATTGACACCTTGTCAAGTTTAGGTATCTCAACTGTATTTTTTGAAAGAGAAGAGGAATTTTATTTGATGGCAGGAGTCGCATCATCTGAGGATACAGCACAAGCTCTTGCAGACTCCCTTTCTGACGGTCAAGCAGAACTTTATGTGAAGGAATGGAGTACCCAAACAAACGAAATAGAATTGACAGAAGCGGAAAGTGAATGGATAACAATGTTTCAAGCTTTCTTTGATGAGCAGATTCAGCAAACAGATTTAACTCAGCCAATTGCAGATGAAGAAATCACTGCTTTGGTGGACAAGGCCCCGGACGAAGTGAATAAGGTAGATGAACTGATAACCAGCTTAACAGAAATGCAGGGTGAACCTGCTGCTTATCAATTGTTGAGTTGGATGAAGGTTTATGACGAATTATCATAAAAATGCTCATACTTACTCTAATAATCACCTTAGATAGTAAGTTTTCTAAGGTGACTATTAGGTATCCTAAGCTTATGAAAACAAAAAATAGTAATTTTACGTAAAATTGATTTTTATCATGTTAAACACTTCATGAATGAGCAATTTCTTACTAGAAAAAATTAATTATAACTTGTTAGATCTTATTAAAAATGGGATTTTTTCAAGTTGTAGAAAAAGCGTGGTATCTCTATGATATAAATAAACGAAAGGTGAGATACCATGGGAAAGCCAATTTTTATACGAGATTTACCAACAGAAGATAGACCAAGAGAGCGCCTGTTAAAACATGGTGCTGATAAGCTGAGCAATCAGGAAATTCTTTCTATTTTAATTGGCAGCGGCTCTAAAAATGATCCAGTTCAACTACTTGCAGATCGTATTCTTATGCATTTTGAAGGTATAAAATTATTAAGAGATGCTACCGTAGAAGAATTAATAGCGATTAAAGGGATCGGAACTGCAAAAAGTTTGAATATACTGGCTGCCATTGAGCTCGGAAAAAGAATTAGCAGTTATAAAGCTGTAGATGTCTATATTATTCGGTCTCCAGAAGACGGAGCCAATTATGTTATGGAAGAGATGCGCAATTTAGCGCAGGAGCATTTTGTAGCTCTTTTTTTAAATACCAAAAATCAAATCATTCATCGGCAAACTCTTTTTATTGGTTCTTTAAACGCTTCGATTGTCCATCCTCGGGAACTATTTCGTGAAGCTGTAAAACGATCTGCTGCCTCTGTGTTAGTTTGCCATAATCATCCCTCTGGTGACCCGACCCCATCTCAAGAAGATATTCTTATCACGAAGCGCCTTGTTGAATCAGGTAAAATAATTGGAATTGAGGTTATTGATCATTTAGTTATTGGAAATGAACGTTTTGTTTCATTAAAACAAAAAGGATACTTATAAATACTATCTATTTTAGAGTTTTTTTCGTATAATTATATATGGAATTAATTTTCAGCGCCATTTTTCGAGGAGATGTAAAAGTGGCGCTTCTTAGAATTGTATAAACAAAACTTGGCTGGTAAAAAGATGTATTCTGTAGCTATAATATATGCTGATATAAAATGAAACTTTATACTGCGCGAGTTTTACAAGCGGTTATTCGTAATAAAGAAGCATGGAGAAAATACTTATTGATGTGCGAACGGGAAAGGATGAAATTTATGGGGATGTTTAATTTTTCACAGGATTTAGGAATTGATTTAGGAACAGCAAATACATTAGTCTATGTAAAAGGTAAAGGAGTTATTGTTCGGGAACCTTCTGTTGTGGCGAAAAATTTGGAGACAGGCGCCGTGGAAGCTGTTGGAAGTGATGCGAGAATGATGATCGGACGTACACCTGGAAATATTTCTGTTGTCCGTCCAATGAAGGATGGTGTAATTGCAGATTACGACACAACTTCCGTGATGATGAATTATTATATGAAAAAAGCAATGAAGAAACGCTCTCTCTTTGCGAAGAAACCTAATGTGATGATCTGTGTTCCATCTGGTATTACGATGGTGGAAGAACGGGCGGTTATTGATGCAACAAAGCAAGCTGGAGCGAAAGAAGCTTATCCAATTGCAGAGCCTTTTGCTGCAGCAATAGGAGCAGGTTTACCAGTTTGGGAACCAACAGGGAGTATGATTGTTGATATCGGTGGAGGAACGACAGAAATAGCTGTTATTTCATTAGGTGGAATTGTAACGAGCAGTTCTATTCGAATTGCAGGAGATGATATGGATGAAGCAATTATCTCTTACATAAGAAAAAAATATAACCTAATGATTGGAGAAAGATCGGCTGAATCGATTAAAATGGATATAGCAGCAGCGAAAGAAGGAATTATTGGAGAAGAAAGAGATATTAGAGGGCGTGATCTGTTGACGGGATTGCCAAAAACAATTACAGTTACATCTGAAGAAATTTCTGGAGCTTTGGATGATAATATTGATGCAATTGTCAATGCTGTTAAAACAACGTTAGAAAAAACACCGCCTGAATTATCAGCTGATATCATGGATCGGGGGATTGTTTTATCTGGAGGGGGCGCTCTGTTAGAAAATCTTGATAAAGTTATTAGTGATGAAACAAAAATTCCTGTATTTGTTACAGATGAACCTTTGGAAAGCGTGGCAATTGGAACCGGTAAATCACTTGATTATATTGACCAATTTCGTTCTGCTCCAAGTGTGTCTTCGCGCGCGTTAAATTAATAAGTAGGTGTTTGTATGAATTTTTTTCGAAGTAAGAAATTATTTATAATCCTTGTAGGATTTATTGTATTAGTTGTATTAATAGGATATTCCCTAAACAACCGGGGACATTTAAATTTTGCAGAGAAATTTGTTAGTGATACCGTGGGGTGGGTGCAGAATGTTGCACAGGCTCCGGTGACGTTTGTTACAGATATTGCTTCAAATATCAGTGACTTTAAGACCACATATGAAGAAAATGAGATTTTAAGAGAACAATTATCTCAACAAAAAGGGTTAGCATATGATGTGCAGAAGTTAGAAGATGAGAATGAAGAGCTGCGTTCCATCATTGATATGTCGGAAACAGCGCGAGATTACGAACCGATCTATGCCACTGTTATTGCTCGTTCACCAGAGCAATGGGTGGACCAAGTGACCATTAATCGGGGAGAGAATGATGGAATACAAGAAAATATGGTTGTCAGAACAGCAGAAGGAATGATTGGGAAAGTTCTTCATACGTCTCAAGGTACATCTACTGTACAATTACTTACGGGCTTTGATGAATTTAATCGTGTATCTGCAACTGTATTAAGAGAAGATGACAGCGATATTTTTGGAATGATCGAAGGATTCGATGAAGAGACTGAAATGCTGCTATTCCGGATTATTGAAGAATCCGATTCGGATATTGAAGAAGGAGACACGGTTTATTCTTCCGAACTCGGAGGAGAGTTCCCGGCAGGTATTACAATTGGTGAAGTAAGTGAAGTAGTTGCTGATCAATATGGGTTAACCAGGATTGCAATGGTTGAACCCGCAGCAGATTTATTTGATATTCGAAATGTTATTGTTGTCAATCGTTCCTTAGGCGAGCCGGAAGATGAAGAAGAAGGGGATGACGAGTCTTGACTAGACGTGTGATATTCCCCTTGATTCTGTTTATTGTGATGGTACTTAGCGGAGTAGCTTTAGAACTATTACCTCATCAATTGTTAATGGGCTCTTATATGATTGTGCCGCACTGGGTGTTTGTGATACTTATTTATATTGCGATCTTCTATGATCGCAATGATACCTACTATGCAGTATTGTACGCCCTTATTTTTGGATTGCTTTTTGATATCGTATATACAGGTATTCTAGGTGTTTATATGTTTTCTTATGCACTCGTTATTTATATTGTTCGTGGTCTAAAGAAAATGCTGCAAGGAAATTTTTATGTGTTGTTAATCCTGTCCGCTTTTGGAATTGCTTTAGCTGATATTAGTATTTATACCATCTTCACAGTTATTGGATTAGCAGATATGCCGATAGAAGTATATTTATTGAATCGTTTGGTGCCAACCATTCTTATGAATCTTTTATTCTTAGTATTAATCTATCCGTTAATCATAAAGCCGATGCGGAAATGGGGTAGAGAATTAACATAATCTGACCGTTTGAAATAAGTCTGTATAGACGTATATTTATGGAAGAGCGGCAGACTCTGCTCAGTCAGCAACCTTCGTTTGTGCTGACTGTAGAAAAAAGAGGTGAATAAATCGTGCAAGAAACCAAACCGACCATCACGATTAAAGGGACAAGAGATGGTTTGATTTTATTTATAGATGAAAATTCTTCTTTTGAAGAGATTGTACAAGATTTAATCAAAAAGCTGGAAGCCAGCAGCCCGAAAAAAGATGAACCAGTGGTTTCCGTAAAAGTAAAACTGGGACACCGTTATTTAACGGAAGAGCAGAGCCAGCAATTAAAGGAAATTATTGAAGAAAAAAATCGTTTTCAGATTGAAGCAATGGAATCAGAAGTGATACCAATTAAGGATGCAAAAACATGGTTGGATCAGAGTAAATTAAAAGTAGTTAACCAGATTGTAAGATCCGGACAAGTTCTTGAAACGGAAGGAGATTTGCTTCTTATTGGTGACGTGAATCCTGGCGGTAGAGTAAGAGCTAGAGGAAACATTTATATTATGGGGAATTTATTAGGAATCGCACATGCTGGTGTAGAGGGAGATCGAGAGGCTTTCATAGCTGCTTCTTATATGAAGCCAGCACAGCTTCGAATTGCAGAATATATTAGTCGGGCACCTGATTATGAAGCTGATGGAGTATACATGGAATGCGGAATCATTGATCCGGATCAGAATAAAATTGTTATTGATTCGATCAAAATACTTTCTAAACAGAGAAAGGTGATTAGCGCATTTGAGAGGAGAATGAATAATGGGTGAAGCGATTGTAATTACATCCGGTAAAGGTGGCGTTGGTAAGACAACGACATCTGCAAATATTGGCACATCTCTAGCTTTAATGGACAAAAAAGTTTGTTTGATAGATACAGATATTGGCCTTCGTAACCTCGATGTAATTATGGGACTTGAAAATCGGATTATTTATGATATTGTTGATGTCATTCAAGGACGTTGTAAGCTGCAGCAAGCTTTAATCAAAGATAAGCGTTTTGATTATCTTTCATTACTTCCCGCTGCACAAACAAGTGATAAGTCATCTGTAACAACAGAGGGTATGAAAGAAATTGTGACAGAACTAAAACAAGAGTATGATTATATCATTATTGATTGTCCAGCAGGTATTGAACAAGGTTTTCAAAATGCAATCGCTGGGGCAGATAGAGCAATTGTTGTCACAACCCCTGAAAATTCAAGTGTCCGGGATGCTGATCGAATTATCGGATTAATAGAAAAAGAAGATATGGTAGAACCACCAAGAGTAATCATTAATCGAATACGTAATCATATGATAAAAAATGGCGATATGCTTGATGTCGATGATATTGTTCAGTTGTTAGCAATTGATTTAATCGGGATTGTAGCGGATGATGAAGAAATGATTAAAGCTTCGAACAAAGGAGAACCCATTGCACTGCATCCAAATTTTAAAGCTTCAATCAGCTATCGTAATATAGCAAGAAGAATTTTAGGAGAAACCGTCCCGTTACAATCCCTGGAAGAAGAAAAAGGGTTTATGCAAAAGGTAAAAGCATTCTTTAAAATATAATAATCATATAAAACAAAAACATCCGCTAGAAACGGATGTTTTTGTTTTATGAAATAAACATAGATAAATTTTAGAAAGAGTAATCATACATCGGATTAATCGTTATAAAGATACTTTCCTTTTTTAGATAATCAGTAACCCGTGAAAGCTTCACCGATTGTTTTTCGGTAAGGTCTTTCATTAAAATAGAAATCTAAACATTCATTATCTTCAATAGAAATTCGTTCCCGGTCCGGATATTCAATATAGATTGTATGTTTTTTCTCTCTTTGAAAACGGGCTAATACATCTAAAAAGTTATCATGTGGAGATGCATAGATTGGTTTGATAGCACGTACAAAATGTCCTCCTTCATACCTTTTTAAAAGAAAACGGATAAATACATAAAAGCGGTATTTCCATTCTTTCCAGTTTTCATGTATTAAAAAGAGCCAAATGAGAAAGCTGCTTAGCGTAAATGGAAATAAGAAAAGTTGTACTAAAATGATAATGGCACATATTGCCAAGGAGCCAATAATTGTTGCATAATACGCCTTTTTGAAAGTTAAGAATGCAGTGAGAACTAAAAAAACAAGCTTTCCACCGTCCAAGGGCCAAATTGGCAGCAAGTTAAATAGGAGAATGATTGTATTATAATAAAAAATTAACCCGAAGTAATAATCTGGAATAACCCCAAAATAAGATACAACATAAAGTAAGCCGTATATGAGAACTTGTACAAAAGGTCCTGCTAGTATAACAATTACTTCTTCACGAATGGGGCGGGTACCATGCTCATCTGTTTTCATCACTCCGCCAAATGCCCAAAGAACAATAGAGGAAATTCGCCATCTAAAGGATGAAGCAGCAATATAATGTCCTAATTCATGGAGAAAAACAATGCTAAAAATAATTGCCAGTTCCGTAAAAGAACCTGTTAAGAAAGAGACCACAATAAATATCCATAAAATTGGATGTAAATGAATAAGTTGTACGGAAGATTTAAGGCTGTTGATCAACCAGAATCACCTGCTCAGGATCAATATATTGGTTTTCTTGCTCAATTGCGAAAAAAACAGATGTACTATCATTCTCAGTCCCTAATGTTCCAAGGACCTGTCCGTTAGAAATATGCTGGTATAAATGGACCTCGATGGAATCTAAAAATCCGTATTGTGTTGTTGTTCCGTCAGCATGCTGGATCTTTACCGTTTTATTTGTGGAACGGTCGTTGCCAGCAAATACAACAATTCCTTCTTGAACAGCGGCTACATTTTCTTCACCTTCTGCCTCAATATAGATACCTTGGCCATTTTCATGAAAATGCTCTGAAATAATTCCATTGACCGGAAGATATGATGAATCTGTAATTACTTCCTCTGTAACTGCACTGGGACTAAAAGATAGAGGAGTACCAAAAGCTTCTGAATACCATGCATTCACTTTTGCAAAAGGAAATTGATTCGTTAAAGTGGAAGTTAGCCACTCTTTAGGCTGATTCATAAAAGGCCTGTCGATTTCTGTAATGAACGCCGTCCCTAGAAAAAGGGAAACGGATAAAAGAGCTTTCACAGCAATGTTAGTAACACGAGAATTGTTTTCAGGAATTGCAGAATTTGTATGGCTGGCAGATATAGAAGGATAAAAACCGTGAGACTCTTCCATATCTGGTAAAGCGTTACTTTGTAAATAATCTTCTTGCTGATTTTGCTTTGTTTGATTTAAACTTTTTGCTTTTTGACGCATTTCAATGGCTTTACGAATTTTTTTTAAGTTTTTATCCATACATCTCACAATCCTTTACAGCGTGGTGTGATTCATTATATGTTAAACAAGCTGTTTATATGATTAATTGTATAGAAAGCTGAAGCGATTTGTTTTCTACGGCATGTATGATGATGTTTGTTCTTTTGTAAATAAATTAATCCAATTACTCAACTTTCGCACCTAAGAATAAGCATATATATATTGCTATTTCAGGATGAATATGTTCTTCAGTACCATACTTGCTTTTGGTTAAATCAGCTTTTTTGAACGAATGATAGTGTATAGCTTCCGCTCCGGCCAACCACTCCGCTTTCCATGGAGACGGCTTCAGCTAACTTGAAAAGAAAACCGCTTTTCAAGTGGATCTTCAGCTCGCCCTGTTCCCATGGGAGTCTGCGTGGTTGGCCTCCGCTCTGATAGGATTCTACAGCGAATGAAAGAGAAAACATCTTGTTGGGGTAGACGAAATAGTATTTCTATCGCTTGATGACACGATTATTCCGTTATTTCAAATGCTTGGTTTAGCAGTTCGAGTCAAACCAGCATGAATAATTAACAACAGGAATAGCTTTCATGCACAGAAAGTAATCTTGGCGGAACTTTTGTAAAAAGGTTGACAGTGGAACCCGTAAAATGATAAGATTTATCTGTTATTCTAAGTAGCACCCGTGCTACAACCGCGCAGAACAGGTCTTAAAACTGTATAGTGCAGTACCTGAATGGCGAGTCTGAGTTTAATGAGGAGGTGCATATAAATGTACGCAATTATCGAAACTGGTGGTAAACAAGTTAAAGTAACAGAAGGACAAGAAATTTATGTAGAGAAAGTTGCTGGTGAAGTGAATGACTCGGTAACTTTTGAGAAAGTCCTATTCGTCGGTGGAGACGATGTAAAGGTTGGTGCTCCATACGTTGATGGTGCATCTGTAACAGCAAATGTTGCAAAGCATGGCCGTCAAAAGAAAATTGATGTTGTGAAGTTCAAACCTAAAAAGAACTATCATCGTAAACAAGGTCATCGTCAACCATATACGAAACTTGTTATCGACAAAATCAACTTATAAGGGTACTGTAGTTCATCATGATTCAAATAACTGTTTTTCAATCAGAAAGCCGGGTTACAGCATTTGAGCTTACCGGGCATGCGGAAAGCGGCCCTTATGGGTATGACCTTGTCTGTGCAGGCGTTTCGGCTGTAACATTTGGTGCTGTGAATGCAATTATGGAACTGTGTGAGACAGACCTTGATATTGATCAGGGAGCTGATGGCGGTTATTTTGCTGTGAAGCTTCCAACGGATATAGGCTCCCAAAAACTTGAAAAGATGCAATGGTTGATACAAGGGATGATTGTCTCTTTAGAAACCATTGAGGAGAGTTATAGGGAGCATGTTCAACTGAATTTTTCATAAGGAGGTGCATTTTCATGTTACGTCTTGATTTACAATTTTTCGCATCTAAAAAAGGTGTAGGTAGCTCTAAAAACGGTCGTGATTCAGAATCAAAACGACTTGGTACAAAGCGTGCTGACGGACAGCAAGTAACTGGTGGATCTATTCTTTACCGTCAACGTGGTACAAAAGTTTATCCGGGTGAGAACGTTGGCCGCGGTGGAGATGACACGCTTTTCGCTAAAATCGATGGTGTTGTGAGATTTGAACGCTTCGGTAGAAACCGTAAAAAAGTTAGTGTTTATCCTGTAGCCAAAGAAGCATAATGCTTGGATAGCAGCGGTATAGTTAAATACAGATAAGACAGGCTGTCGAGGTAACTTCTCGACAGCCTTCTTTCATTTTATGTATTGTTGTATTCTGCGGTTTACGGCTTTTGATTTCCACTGTTTTCTGCTATACTCAACTTTAATGAGGTGAAGGAATGGATGAAAAGGAAACAGTTCGTTTAATACAAAAATATAGACATGACTTAATGAACCGATTGCAAATTGTTTCCGGTTATTTGAGTATGGAAAAAACGGATAAAGCAAAACGGAATTTAGATGACGTTCTTAGGTACTATGAAGAGGAACGGAATCTCATGCGGTTGAATGCAGATAGTTTTATGATTTGGATGTTACAATTTCAGGATGCATATCCTTCTTTTGCATTAACCTATCGTGTGGAGTTGTTGGAATCTGTTGAAAAATCAATTGATGAGCAAGAGCTTTTAATAACTTGTAAGAAATTATTAGCTGTTCTATCAGAGGCTGCGGAAGAGTTGCATGTATACGATCTCTTTCTCCATATACAAGAAAAAGAAACACATTGGATCATTCGGATGAACATAAAAGATGTCACACTGGAGAATATGAATGTGAAACACATAGAAAAGCAACATGGAATTTCTGTGATACAAGAAAAAGAACAAACAAGCTTTGAATGGAATATAGCAAAAGTAGAAAGAGGTGATTAATCATGTTTGTCGATCAGGTAAGTGTCTATGTGAAAGCAGGAGATGGCGGAAACGGACTTGTTGCATACCGCAGAGAGAAATATGTACCAAAAGGAGGACCAGCAGGTGGAGACGGTGGAAATGGTGCAGATATTGTCTTTAAAGTAGATGAGGGGTTAAATACCTTAATGGACTTTCGGTATAATCGACATTTTAAAGGAAAACGCGGTGAAAATGGGATGAGCAAAACGCAGCACGGAAAAAATGCTGCTGCTTATGTGATTCCCGTACCACCGGGCACAACGGTAATAGATGAAGATACAGAAGAAGTAATTGCTGATTTAACAACCCATGAACAAGAAGCTGTCATCGCAAAAGGAGGGCGCGGAGGCCGGGGCAATACAAGATTTGCCAGTCCGCGTAACCCCGCTCCGGATATGGCTGAAAATGGTGAACCAGGTCAAGAACGTAATATAAAAGTAGAATTGAAGCTGATTGCTGATGTAGGATTAGTAGGCTTTCCAAGCGTAGGTAAGTCTACACTACTGTCTGTAGTCAGTGCAGCTAAGCCAAAGGTTGCAGCTTATCATTTTACAACGGTTGCTCCCAATCTTGGAGTAGTTGATACCGGAGATCAGCGCAGTTTTGTTATGGCTGATTTACCTGGATTGATTGAGGGGGCATCACAAGGTGTGGGATTGGGCTATCAATTCCTTCGTCATGTGGAACGTACGAGGGTGATTGTTCATGTGATTGATATGGCAGGAACAGAAGGACGTACTCCTTATGAAGACTATACGAAGATTAATGAAGAACTTGCTGCATACGATAAGAAGCTGTTAACAAGACCACAAATTATTGCTGCTAATAAAATGGACATGCCAGATGCAGAAGAGCATTTAAAAGTATTTAAAGAGAAACTGGGAGAGGAAGTCCCAATATATAACATTTCAGCCATTACCAAAGAAGGATTGAGAGATTTATTATTTGCAGTGGCCGATAAATTGGAAGAAATTCCGAAGTATGAACCAGAGATAGAGCAGGCAGATGAAACAGTTGTTTATCGCTATCAGAAGGAAGAGGAGCCTTTCCATATAACAAGAGATCCAGATGGTGCTTACGTACTTTATGGGCACCGAATTGAGACCTTATTTAAAATGACAGATTTTCAACATGACGAGGCTGTTCAACGTTTCTCCCGTCAGTTAAGGGGAATGGGTGTTGACAAAGCTCTTCGTGAACGTGGTGCACAGGACGGTGATACGGTCCGACTGTTAGATTATGAATTCGATTTTATTGAATAGTTTATGGTTATCTGGTTACAAGCGCCAAGAGTAGAAAATAGAACGTGAGACTAAAGATTGGTATCGATATAATACTAAATGGCATGATTCTTTTTTTCTGGAAGTGAAAGAAGCCAGGTTAAATTTGAATCATGTCCAAAGTTCGGGGCTTAAGTCTTACGTTTCTAAACAGACGTTTTGCATTTTTCTATTTAGGAGGAAATGAAGTTGACGAGTATTGGTTATCTAGGTCCTAAGGGAACATTTACAAAATTAGCAGTAGATGCAACATTTAACGGAGAACACAAAGAAGCTTTTAAAACAATTCCAGAATGTATCGATGCTGTAGATAAAGGAGAAATCGATATTGGAGTTGTTCCATTGGAAAATGCCATTGAAGGCACTGTACAACTGACGGTTGATTACTTGATCCATCAAGCCCGAATACCCGTAGTGGGAGAAATTGTTGTACCAATTCAACAGCATTTATTGGTACGCAGTGATATTGTTCATAACGAATCCGAAATACAAGAGGTACATTCGCATAGCCATGCTATCGCTCAGTGTCATCAGTATTTGCATCAAAATTTACATAATGCCAAAATTGCATTTACTTCATCAACAGGGAAAGCGGCCGAAATCGTAAGCGATTCTGATCAACCTATTGCAGCTATCGGAAATCGAGCTGCTGCATCAGAGTATGGTTTAGAAATAATTAAAGAAAATATTCATGATTACCCAAATAATCATACCCGCTTTCTGGTCCTTTCCCATCATCCGGAGAAAGTTAAAATCAAAAGTGAAGCCAAGGGCGATAAAACAACACTTTTAATTACATTGCCAAGTGACCAGGCAGGTGCACTGCATCAAATTCTTTCTGCGTTTGCGTGGCGTAAATTAAACTTATCTAAGATTGAGTCCAGACCTACAAAAACGGGATTAGGCAATTATTTCTTTATTATCGATGTAAACCAAGCTTATGATGACGTTCTGCTTCCTGGTGTTAAAGCTGAACTGGAAGCGCTGGGATGTCAGGTTACAATCCTGGGATCATATTCTGTTTATGATATTTTATAAATTCTTGGATTAATACAAGTTTATCGTCTATAAAATGAAACTTCATTCAGTGGAGGTTTTACGGGCGGTTCTCCGTGATAAATGAATAAACAAGAAAAAGTGCTGAGGATATTTGGTCTCAGCACTTTTTCTTGTTTATATTCCTTTTGTATCGTCTTTTTGCTTTTCTCTATACGTTTCTAATTTTTTTTCATACTCCTCTGGAGAAGTTTCCAAATAAGTTTTCACTCGCTGCTTGTTAGGAGTTATGGTTAGTCCTAAGAATTTTCTTTCTTCGTTAGCAATTTTGAAGAAGGATATAACTAGTAATATAACAACAATACTAAATGGCAGTGCAGCCGTTATCGCGGCTGATTGCAATGCATCAAGGCCAGTTTCTCCCCCTGCTAATAGAAGAATAAACGCGATAGCTGATAAAGAAACACCCCAAACAATCTTTATTCTTCCTGGTGGTGTCAGGGATCCAAAAGATGTTTGCATTCCTAAAACAAAAGTTGCTGAGTCTGCGGAGGTTATAAAAAATATGGATACAAGCAGAATCGCTACAACCGATAGTATCACGCCCATTGGAAGCTCGTTGAAAATCCCGAATAACTGTGTTTCCGGAGGCATATCAAATATTTGTGGTACACTTTGGCCGACAGAAATGCCTGTAACACCAAATACGCTAAACCATATAATGCCTATCACTGTGGGTACAAGCAATACAGCAAGAATAAATTCTCGGACCGTACGTCCTTTGGAAACACGGGCGATAAAGATTCCTACAAACGGACTCCAGCTCATCCACCAGCCCCAGTAGTAAATCGTCCAATCAGACATCCAGTTGCTTTTTTGTTCATTCAGTGGTGCGACATCCAGAGCATTATACACAAAATTTTGCAGATAGCCACCCGTACCGGACGTCATCATATTTAAAATTAATATAGTTGGACCGACAATTAATATAACTAAAAATAGTATTCCAGCTAATACCATGTTGGCATTACTTAAATACTGAATTCCTTTACTTAACCCACTCCAAGCACTGATTAAGAACAGCACTGTTACCACAGCTATAATAATTGCCTGAACGAATATGTTATTAGGTATACCAATTAAGTAGTTTAAACCGCCATTAATCTGCAAAGCGCCTACACCAAGTGAGACGGCAACACCGATTACAGTTGCAAAAACTGCAAGAACGTCTACCACAGTCCCCAACGGACCATCGACACGATCGTGGAATATCGGGCGTAACGCTTTGGATAAAAGTCCAACTTCTCCTCTTCTGAATTGAGAATATGCGAGTGCCAGTGCCACAACACCGTATATAGCCCATGCATGGAAACCGTAGTGTAAGAAAGTAGAGCGCATCGACTCAAGCATCGCTTCGTTCGTTTCTGGATCCGCTGTGGGCGGAGCGAGATAATGCGAAACAGGCTCAGACGCACCATAGAACACTAATCCAATTCCCATCCCGGCACTAAATAACATTGCAAGCCAAGAAACGGTATTGAATTCTGGTTTATCTTTTGGTTTTCCTAACTTTAACGTTCCGATTGGACTAAAAATAAGAAAAATACAAAAGAAAACGAGGATGGTTGTAAGAATCATGTAGTACCAGCCAAAATATTCTGTAATCCAATCTGATAAATTACCCGCAATGCTTCCAAATCCTTCTGGAAAAACTGCTCCAAGTATTACTAAAATGCCAATAACAATAGAGGCGTAAAGAAAAACATTAGACATTTTTCTTTTTGATGAGATTTTACTCATAATTTGCTCCTTCCCGTATTTAAAACAATCCTAAATACAAATTTGAATATTGTATTTATTAGACTTTCATATCCTAACAAGGAATCATTATAAAATCAACTGCAGTCCATATGAAAATAAAACGAACCACCTGCTGTACTGCAATAAGAATGATTTTTCAATTTAATTAAGCTTCTTGTTCAGGATGTCCCCTTATATCTATATACCTCTATAAGAAAAAAGCAAACATTTTAAATCAAAATGAGGGTCTATCATAATAATTGAACAATCTAACAAAGAACGAAAAGCTCCAAGCGTCCGTTTTTAGCGCTTGGAGCTAGACACGGTTATTCCTGAAGAAAAATGAAATCAAGGAGGTAAGTCTGCGGTTACTTAAGTTGAGATAAGAAAAAGAGCGGAGTCAGTTTCTTCTCAGCATTTTTTAGCATACAGTAAGGGTTCAAGAAATCCGTTATATTCCTTTTGTATCGTCTTTTTTATTTTCCCGGTATGTTTCTAATTTCTTTTCGTATTCCTCTGATGAATTTTCCAGGTAGGTCTGCATTCTTTTTCTGTCAGGCGTTATGGATAAACCTAAAAATTTCCTTTCGTCATTGGCGCTTTTAAAGAAGGATATAACCAGCAGTATAACAACGATGCTAAAAGGCAAGGCAGCTGTTATTGCAGCGGACTGCAGTGCATCGAGGCCATTTTCTCCGCCTGCTAAAAGGAGGATATACCCAATGGCTGATAAGGAAGCTCCCCAAACGATCTTAATCTTTCTGTCCGGAGTTAAGGATCCAAATGACGTTTGCATCCCTAAAACGAAAGTTGCTGAGTCTGCAGAAGTTATAAAGAATATGGTTACGAGTACAATTGCAACAATGGATAAAATGGTGCCCAATGGTATTTCGTTGAAAACTGCAAATAATTGTGTTTCAGGCCCCATATTAAAGATTTGTGGAGCATTTTGTGCAACCGAAATACTTGTAACGCCGAATACACTAAACCATAAAATACTAATGACGGTCGGGACAAGCATTACAGCCAGAACAAATTCACGAATCGACCGGCCTCTGGAAACACGCGCGATGAAGATACCGACAAATGGGCTCCAGCTCATCCACCAGCCCCAATAATAAAGCGTCCAGTCAGCCATCCATTCGCTCTTTTGCGTATTTAGCGGTGCAACATCCAAGGAGTTGAACAGAAGATTTTGCAAATAGGAGCCTGTTCCGCTTGTCGTCATATTTAAGATTAGAATGGTAGGTCCAACAACTAATATGGTAAGAAATATGATACCGGCCAGCACCATGTTTGCATTGCTCAAATATTGAAGACCTTTATTTATTCCACTCCAAGAACTGATTAGGAAAAGCACCGTCACAATAGCGATAATGATTCCCTGGACGACGGAGTTATTGGGTACGCCGAACAGGTAGTTTAAACCACCGTTGATTTGTAAAGCCCCGACACCAAGTGATACAGCGACACCAATCACGGTTGCAAAAACGGCCAATACATCTATGATCGTACCGAATGCGCCATCTACACGGTCATGGAATAACGGACGCAACGCTTTAGATAATAGTCCAACTTCTCCTTTTCTAAATTGTGAATATGCGAGAGCGAGCGCAACCACTCCATATATAGCCCAAGCATGAAATCCATAATGTAAAAAAGTGGATCGGATTGATTCAAGCATTGCAGCATTGGTTTCTGGATTTTCTGTAGGCGGTGCAATATAATGTGAAATTGGCTCAGATGCACCATAAAACACTAATCCAATCCCCATCCCGGCACTGAATAACATAGCAAGCCAAGAAACGGTATTGAATTCTGGCTCATCTTTTGGTTTTCCTAATTTTAAAGTTCCAATTGGACTGAAAATAAGAAATATACAAAAGAAGACAAGCAGAGCGGTAAGAATCATGTAATACCAGCCGAAATAGTTCGTAATCCAGGAGGATAAGTTACCGGAAATTTGCCCGAATTGATTTGGAAATACTGCTCCAAGTATTACTAAGATGCCAACAACAACAGAGGCATAAATAAAAACATTAGATATTTTCCTTTTTTTAGAGGATTTACTCATAATTTTCACCTTCCAGTATTTAAAATGTGCATGTAATAATGATTCATATATTTTGGAATTCCGTTTCCTAAGCAAGCATAAATAGAATAACCTCTGCTATGAGCAAGACCATAATAATCACGGGCAGGATAAAAACAGATTGCATACTTCATGCTCCGCACTTCAATCAAATTATGATTGGAGTGTCTCTAAATGAATATTTAACAAAAAAATTTCATGAAAATGATGCTTTCTCTGGTTAGTATGTACAAATCAAGTTGAAACATTTATGGACATGTATACTATTTTGACGGGTCAGCTTTTCCGGGTGGGAACATTGCATGAAAGCCATCGCATATTACTTTTTCAATACAAGCCTGAACTGGAAGCTTCAAAATTAAAAACCATGTAAGTCTCCTTGTGCAACTTTTTTCTATTTGATGCATATGCTGATATAGAGCATTAGCCCATTTCAATAATGAAAGGGAAAGGAGTTCGTTATTTTTGAAAATACACATTGTGCAACTTGGAGATACGTTGTGGAAATTGGCAGAGAAGTATAATGCTTCTTTTGAAGAATTAAAAAAGGTAAATTCACACTTGGCTGATCCGGAAAAGCTAATGCCTGGAATGAAAATAAAAATACCCGGCTCAAAAAAAACAGTCCAAAAAAGTGAATCTAAAAAGGAACAAATGACACCAATACCGAAAGAGAAAAAGACAGCCAAGAAAGAACAGAAAGCGCCGGTTTCCAAGGAAGAGACAAAAGCACCTAAAAAAGAAGAAAAACAAACTGTGCAAAAAGAAGAGCAGAAAAAAGAGGAGCATCCATTTAAACAAAAAACACCTACACCAATTGCTGTATTGCAAGAAGACGATCAAAAAGAAAAGAAAAAAGAACAATTTGAAGCAGTCATGCCTAAAATGCCACAGGCACCTGCAATGCCTGTTTTAGAAAAGGAAATGAAAACGGAAAAAATGCCGTCAAAAAAGATGCCGAAGCCTCCAAAGCCTAAAGAACATAAGCAAGAAAAACCAAAACCAATCGAAAAGCAGCAGCCAGCCAGTATGGAAGAACCGCAAACACAACCGGCAGAACAAAAACAACCTGCATTTGATTTTGAGACATATCAGCAGCCGGCAGCAATGCCATGTGAACCAATGCCGTTCTTTCCGCAAATGATACCGATATTTTATATGCCTTGTCCGCCAATGCATCCGCCAGTACATCATCCGCATCCTATCCATCCGGGAATGCAGCAGGAATTTCCAATGATGCCGCCTATGGGAGATTGTGGGTGTGGAAGTCAACATCAATTTGCACCAATGCAAGGTAATTTTAATCCGGTGCCAGCGGGATTTGGTGGACTTAGCGAAGAACAGTTTGGAGCAACCGATCAGCAATTTCA
The DNA here is from genome assembly GCF_000750635.1 of Oceanobacillus jeddahensis. Classification (GTDB taxonomy): domain Bacteria; phylum Bacillota; class Bacilli; order Bacillales; family Amphibacillaceae; genus Oceanobacillus; species Oceanobacillus jeddahense. The sequence goes on along the minus strand of NZ_CCDM010000003.1, from coordinate 403,977 downwards.
AGGGATGAGGCCTAGCCAGCAACAACCATCTATAAATCAAACAAACCAACAACCATCTGAAGCGGGACCATACTCTTCAGAAAATGATGCATTAACTTCTAATCACAATACGAATAATAATGGACCGTTATCACCTTATAAACACAATCAGTTGCCAACATCCGCATCATTTATGAATGAACCAAGACAGCCGCAAAGGTTCGCTGAAAATCGAAATTATTTCCAGGTTGATCAGACGTCACTATCTAATTCACAAGGAAACACATTTTATCCTAAGCCACCATTCTTTCCAGAACATCCTAATGATAAACATGGCTCTAATTCATAAAAGGTTGAATAAAAAAGGTGTAAAAAATCCTTCCTTATCCATACTACCGTATGAGGGAGGATTTTATTATGTTTAAAATACAACATATTTTTTATATGGTATCAATTATGCTAGTAATGATGGGTTGTGCTAATACTTCTACAGAAAAAGATGCAAGTAACAAACAATCTGTTCAACCTATTCACTATGAAGAAAACAGGAATCAACAATCTATAGAGAATTCAAACGATGCAGAAATACAAACACCAGCTCCATCATTTGAAACTTTCGATAGAGAGGAATCTGCTGCATTTCAGGAAAGGGTTAGAGAGAATGTAGAGGTAGAGGATGCTCAAGTTGTTACAGCAGCAGATCGTGTCGTTGTCGCTGTTCAAATGAAAAAAGGTACAGATAATCGTGATTTTGAGGAAATCAGTAAAGATATTGAACAAATACTGGATACAGACAAACAGTTGTTTATTTATAATAATACGGCAAAATGGGAACGGGTGAAAGATTTTAATGCACGTGAGGAAGCAAACCAAATGGGAGAAGATACGGAACGCCTGTTTCAGGAGCTGTTTGAATAATTGAAGGTAAAAGATGGTTTTCCTTTTCTGATGGAACTTTTTTTGATATAGTAAAAAAAGAGTTTCGAGAGAGGAGTATGTCTAATGGCTGGACATTCCAAATGGAAAAATATACAAAAAAGAAAAAATGCACAAGATGCAAAAAAAGGTAAAATTTTCATGAGGCACGCAAAAGATATTTATCTTGCTGCCAAAAGCGGCGGTGGGGATATGGATACCAATGCTGCATTAAGAACAGCTGTTGATAAAGCAAAGGCTGATAATATGCCTAATGATAATATAGAGAGAAATATTAAAAAAGCAACGGGTACGTTGGATGGTGCCACTTATGAGGAAATCACGTATGAAGGATATGGCCCCGGCGGTGTGGCAGTTATTGTAAATGTATTAACAGATAATAAAAACCGTACTGCTGCAGAAATCAGACATGCTTTTAAAAAGAATGGCGGAAATCTGGGTGAAAATGGGAGTGTCTCTTTTATGTTTGATCGTAAAGGTTACATTGTCGTTGAAAATGAAGACGGTGCTATTGATGAAGATACGATCACATTAGATGCACTGGAAGCTGGAGCAGAAGATGTGAGTGTTGAGGATGGAGCTTATGAGGTCTTTACAAGTCCAGAGGATTACCAGGATGTTGTCTCTTATTTAGAAGAGCAGTCTTACAAGTTGGCTGATGCAGAAGTTACTTTCATCCCGCAAAATTATAATTCTTTATCTCCGGAAGATGAAGAAAAGATGATGAAGTTAGTGGATGCATTGGAAGAAAGTGAAGATGTCCAGGATGTTCACCATAATCTGGAGTCGAATGAATAAACTTCTATTTTTCATAAATAGAAGTTTATTCATTGATTCCGTTTAAAATAAAGGGAGCTCAATATGATTGCATATATAAAAGGAAAGCTTATGACGATAAAAGATAATGCTGTCATTGTGGATGTACATGGGATTGGGTACGAGCTGATTTGTCCCAATCCTTATGTATTTGAACCGGAAATGAATCAGCAAGTCCAAATACATACACATCATCATGTCCGGGAAGATGCACAAATCTTATTCGGCTTTCGGAATACGGATGAGAAATATTTATTTACAAAGCTTATTTCTGTGTCAGGAATCGGTCCAAAAGGAGCTTTGGCAATATTAGCAGGCGTTCATATCCAAGGTTTTATTTCGGCAGTCGAAAATGAAGATGAAAAATTTTTAACAACTTTTCCAGGTGTCGGGAAAAAAACAGCCCGTCAGATTATATTAGACTTAAAAGGAAAACTGGTTCATGATTTTGCTATAGAGAGTACTGCGGAGCAATCTTCGGAAGTAACAGTAAGTACCGGGGAGCGCGAAATCGTTTCTGAAGCATTGGATGCTTTAAAAGCATTAGGCTTCACGCCTAGTGAATTAAAGAAAATTACGCCACAACTGAAATCAGATAATACACTCACAAATACGGATGAAGTTATTCGTAAAGCATTTAGTCTGTTAGCAAAATAATAGAAAGGAGTTTTATCCTTGGATGAACGGATGATTGACGGTAACTTGCAAGATGAGGATGTATCGATAGAGCAAAGTTTAAGACCGCTGCAACTAGAGGATTACATTGGTCAACCCAAGGTAAAAGAAAATTTAAGTATCTTTATCCAAGCAGCCAAAATGCGGGAAGAACCGCTTGATCATGTATTGCTGTTCGGGCCGCCGGGATTGGGTAAAACAACACTGGCTTCTATTATTGCTAATGAGATGGGAGTTCAATTCAGGTCTACTTCTGGTCCGGCCATTGAGCGGGCAGGAGATTTGGCAGCAATACTTTCTTCATTGGAGCCTGGAGACGTATTATTTATTGATGAAGTACATCGCCTTCCACGATCTGTGGAAGAAGTGCTGTATCCGGCAATGGAAGACTTTTTTATAGATATCGTAATAGGAAGTGGGCCAAGCGCCCGTAGTGTCCGCATTGATTTGCCTCCGTTTACACTGGTAGGAGCGACTACACGGTCTGGACTGTTAAGTGCGCCGTTACGTGACCGATTTGGGGTACTCAGCCGCCTGGAATATTACGATGTGGCGGACCTGCGCCAAATAGTCATGCGTACAGCCGAAATATTTCATATGACCATCTCGGAAGATGCTGCTGTAGAAATTGCCAGCAGGTCCAGAGGGACACCGCGTATTGCCAATCGCTTACTAAAAAGAGTACGTGATATTTCGCAGGTGAAAGGGGAAACAGAAATTAGTTTTGAAACATCAAGGCAAGCTTTAAAAATGCTGCAGGTTGATGAATCCGGTTTGGATCATATTGATCATAAGCTGTTAAAAGAAATTATAGAAGGTTTTAATGGCGGCCCGGTCGGCTTAGATACTATCGCAGCTACAATTGGGGAAGAATCGCAGACGATAGAAGAAGTATATGAACCTTTTCTGCTTCAATTAGGGTTTATTCAGCGGACTCCAAGAGGAAGAAAAGTTACCCCAAAAGCCTATGAACATTTTGGAATACCAATGATAAACGGGGAAGAATAATGGGGAAAATCTTTATTATTGCTGGCATTGTTCTGATTGTCATTGGTTTACTTTGGTCATTTATCGGGAGGCTGCCAGGTGATTTTTCGTTTCAAAAAGGAAATATGACCTTTCATTTTCCGCTGATGACTTCTATTCTCGTTAGTGTGATATTAACGCTGATTTTATTTATTATAAACAGATTCAGATAAAACGAAATTTCACTCAGTGGGATTTTTCGACGCACAACTTTTTCGATGGGGCGAGTAATCGCAGTCCCAGTGGGAAGACTCCGCAGAAAAAAGTGAACTTCTTTTTTCTACCACAGGCATAAGCGCGACTATGCTTCTGTCTGCGCCTGTCGGCTTGCCAATCAGCAAGTCTTCTTTAAAGGAGATGAGATCAGGGCCCACGAAAAGCGTAGTGTTTTTCTGGGGCTTAAGATTACTCACCCCACCATAACCCGTCGTAGCGGTCGATTAACCTGACAATATTGGTAATCGCAGCCCTACCCCCAGGACGTCGCGAACTTAGTCGGCTGTTCTTCCCCCACTGAGTTAGCCTGAGTGATTCAGGGAGTTAGCTCACCTGATCTCCCGCCTAAATAAATTTATTTTACGCTTTATTTGGAGGCGGGAATTATACGTACGGTTCTCCATGATAAGGTATGAAAGATAAAAAGAAAGCAAGGGATGAACATGAATATAGAGGATTTTGACTTTGATTTGCCTGAGGAATTGATTGCACAGACGCCGTTGAAGGATCGGACTGCGTCTAGACTTTGTGTGTTGGATAAGCAGACAGGTCAGATACAGCATAAGCATTTTTCAGATATTATAGATTATCTTCATGCAGGAGACTGCCTTGTATTAAACGATACCAAGGTGTTGCCGGCTCGTTTGTATGGTGTCAAAGAAGATACTGGTGCAAAGCTGGAGGTTCTTTTGCTGCATCAGGAAGAAGGCGATAGCTGGGAAGTGTTAGTAAAACCTGCAAAGAAAGTAAAAAAAGGAACAGTTATTGATTTCGGAGACGGTTTATTAAAAGCAGTTTGTACAGATATCAAAGAGCATGGTGGTCGGACAGTAGAATTTTCTTATCAAGGTATTTTTTACGAGATATTAGATGAGCTCGGTGAAATGCCGCTTCCGCCATATATTAAGGAACAATTGTCTGAAAAAGACCGTTACCAGACAGTGTATGCAAAAGAAAAAGGTTCAGCCGCTGCCCCTACTGCCGGCCTTCACTTCACTGATGAATTATTACAACAGATAAAGGATAAAGGTGTCGAGATTGTTTTTATTACTCTCCATGTCGGACTCGGTACATTCCGTCCTGTCAGCGTAGATTCGGTAGAAGATCATACAATGCACAGCGAGTTTTATCGTATGTCCAAAGAGGCTGGTGAAGCATTAAATACTGCCAAGGCAGAAGGAAGAAGAATTATTTCAGTGGGTACGACTTCTACCCGCACACTGGAAACCATTACCCGTGATCATGATGGCTCTTTTGCAGAAACAAACGGCTGGACAGATATTTTCATCTACCCGCCTTATCAATACCAGGCGATTGATGGTTTGATTACGAATTTTCATCTTCCGAAATCAACACTTATTATGCTTGTTAGTGCTTTGGCTGGGAAGGATGAAGTGCTTCATGCATATCGTGAAGCGGTGAAAGAGCGTTACCGCTTTTTCAGTTTTGGGGATGCAATGCTAATTATCTAGCCTAATCATGTATAAATACGTTATGATATGTTTAGGCTGAAGAAAAGGGAAGATGAATGATGATACCGATAACGTATGAATTAATAAAAACAGACAAACAGACTGGAGCGAGACTTGGTCGAGTCCACACACCCCATGGCTCTTTTGATACACCGACTTTTATGCCTGTTGGTACACTTGCAACTGTAAAAACAATGAGTCCGGAAGAGTTACATTCGATGCAGGCCAATATCATTTTATCAAATACCTACCATTTATGGCTCCGGCCGGGAGAAGATATTATTGAAGAAGCTGGCGGACTGCATAAATTTATGAATTGGGATAAAGCCATTTTAACAGATTCAGGCGGTTTCCAAGTATTTAGTTTAAGTGATATGCGCCAAATTGAAGAAAAAGGAGTTCATTTTCGTAACCATTTAAATGGAGAGAAATTATTCCTTTCTCCTGAAAAAGCGATGCATATCCAAAATGCATTAGGATCAGATATTATGATGGCATTTGATGAATGTCCTCCGTATCCAGCTACATACGATTATATGAAATCGTCTGTGGAACGGACTTCCAGGTGGGCAGAGCGTTGTTTGGAGGCACATAAACGTCCAGATACACAAGGCCTATTTGGAATTGTTCAAGGTGGAGAATATGAAGCTTTACGAAAGCAAAGTGCAAGTGATTTAGTATCACTTGATTTCCCTGGCTATGCGATTGGCGGTTTATCGGTTGGAGAGCCAAAAGAAGTGATGAATCAAGTTCTTGAATTTACAACACCATTATTACCAGCGAATAAACCAAGATATTTAATGGGAGTAGGGTCTCCAGATGCTCTAATTGATGGTGCGATTCGAGGAGTAGATATGTTTGACTGTGTACTGCCAACGCGTATTGCTAGAAATGGAACTTGCATGACTTCAAATGGCAGATTAGTTGTCCGGAATGCAAAATATGCACGTGATTTCACGCCGATAGATGAGAATTGTGACTGTCATGTATGTAAAAATTACTCAAGAGCTTACATTCGACATTTAATAAAATGTAACGAAACGTTTGGATTCCGACTTACGACTTATCATAACCTGCATTTTCTGTTAAAATTAATGGAGCAAGTCCGAACTGCTATAAAAGAAGATCGACTTGGTGATTTCAAAGAGTCATTCTTTGAACAATACGGATTGAATCAAGAAAATCCAAAGAATTTTTAGGAAGGAGTGGAACACATGGGAGCTGAAATGATTACACCAATTTTATGGATTGTACTTATGTTTGCTATTTTTTATTTCTTACTTATTCGCCCACAGCAAAAGCGACAGAAGCAAGTAAGAGAAATGCAGGATAGCCTTCAAAAGGGTAATGAAATCATAACCATTGGCGGATTACATGCAAAAATCCATGCAATTGATGAAGGTACGATTGTGTTAATTACCGAAGAAGGCACAAAATTAACATATGATCGTTCTGCGATTAGAGAAATAAAACAAGACGCATAAGAAAAAAGCTAATGACTACGAGGTCATTAGCTTTTTTTACGCTTGAAGAAAGCAGTAGAAAATGAGCATAAACTTTATTATTCTTCGGCGGGACTCGAAAAATTAACACCGATAATTCCTCCTAAAATGGCGGCAATCATATAAAATCCATGATACATTGCTTGTGATAGTGAAAAGGCCTGTTGGTATCCGAGAAACTGGACCAGAAAAACAAATCCGGTAAATCCTAATCCAATCAGCAAGCCTAACAGCCAGCCTTTTGCCTTTCCTTTTAAACCAGTAACCATTCCGCAAGAAAATAATATCAGCAGTCCAATAATAAAGGTAGTCCAGGATAATGTTGCTTCTTTCATCTCTAAGAATTTTAATACTAATCCTAATGTGAAACTTGTTATAAAAAGTAAAGCGAACAATATAATCCAACCGTAAAATAAGGATGTCCATTGAATCTTTTCCATGTAATTATCTCCTCCCGAGTTTGTCCCTTAATTTAAATTTATGCTTGTTTATTTTATTTAGAAGAGGATGTTCAAAAATCCAATAAAAATGAAGCGATGATAAGAAGAATTTTTTAAGAGCGACACGCCATCTTGAGACGTAGAATCACCGCAATATATGAGAAATGCATTGACGTGATTTTTTCCAATGTTTGTTCTTATTTTCTTCTTGAAAAAAACGGCAGTTGTTTTAACTCTTCTTTTCGAATAAATTGTAATAAAATCAACAGAATTAAATAAATCAATACAATGACAATCAGCAGTATGATAAATGAAAATAGATTTGTATCACCATTATAAAATTGGTTTTTTATATAATATGTCAAGATGAAAGTTGTCCCACATAAGATAACCATCCGAATGATGTCTTTCCAGGCAGGAAAGTAATTGATTTCTTTTTTTAATACAGCAATATGGAGAAAAGTAACGAGAACGACATTTAGACTAATTGCAATTGCGGCTCCTTTAATACCTAAATTTGAACTGGTTGCCAACAAAAGCATGGCTCCAAATTTTAAAATCACTCCTGTTAGTGTATTCCACATAGCCGGACGAGCTAAATCTAGAGCTTGTAATGCGGCCTGTAAGGGGGCTTGAATATATAAAAATAAGAAAAAAGGTGCCATAACAATCAATAATGGAGCAGCAGAATCAGAACGATACATCAGGTTTAATAAATCTGCAGCAAATAAGGTCATAATAATGGTAGCTAATGCACCTGATGCGAAAGAAATTCGGATAGATTGATGAATACGACTATGAATCAGCTCAGTTTGGTTTTTAGCTGCTGCTTCAGAAATGGAAGGGACGAGTGCTATCGATAAAGAACTTGTAATAAATGTTGGTAAAAATAATAAAGGCATGGTGTAGCCCATTAATTCTCCGTATTGTTTCGTTGCAACTGCAGTAGTAACACCAGCTAATGCGAGAGACTGGACGATAATAATCGGATCGAGAAAGTTTGAAATAGAACCGATCATTCTGTTTCCTAAAGTAGGCATGGAAATAGATAGTAGCTCTTTTGCTGTTTGCTTTCCAGATAGAACGGTTTCGGTAAAATGTTTTCGTATTTTGAGCTTTCTTTTTTGACGAAATTTCCGAACCATGTATAAGAGAGAAGCAAATTCACCAATAATAATACTGAACATGGCGCCTGCAGCTGCGTATTCCACTCCATAAGGTAAAAGAATATAAATGAATATACCAACAAATGCAATCCGAACAATTTGTTCTAATACTTGGGAGATACTTTGCGGTTTCATATTTTGTTTTCCTTGAAAATACCCTCTTAACACTGCCGATACAGCAGCAATTGGAACAATTGGACTAATAACCACTAATGGAAGTAATACCCGTTTGTCTGTAAACAGAGTAACGGATAAAATTGGTGCAGCCAGAATCAATAGGATTGTAAACAGGATACTTGCACTTAAAGTAATCGCAAGAGAGACAGCAACAATTTGTTTTATTTTTTTGGAATCATTTTGAGCATCTGCTTCAGCAACACGTTTTGAAATAGCGACAGGAAGGCCAAATTGTGTTAACGTCATTACTAAAAATAAAGTAGGCAAAGCCATCATATATAGCCCGACACCTTCCTCACCCATAAAGCGTGCTACGACCATGCGGTTAATGAAACCCATAAAACGTGTAAGCATTCCGGCAATAATTAGAATCAATGCTCCCTGGATAAAGGTTTGTTTTGTCATTTGTGTTGCCCCGCCTTCTCAAAAAAATAAATTTGATATACAATGATATATATGCTGTGTAATGGACAAACCATGACAGTTGAATAAAAAAGACATACAATTAAGAAAGAAGTTCATGGAGATTAAATAGAAATGGTGGGATGAAATGGAAAACCAACATGTAGATACATGGAAAGAAATGATTTATCCGGCATTACAAAGCAAGCAAGAAGAATTAGAAATGTTAGGGTATGAACAAGCGACTCCAGAAGATGTGTGGAAATGCCTTTGTGTAAAAACTTGGAAGGGTGAGCCTGAAAAAAGGTTGCATGAAATTGTTCAAGATATTTTTCATTTGAAATCATCTATTTATTTAAGCTATTTAACTATTCAATCCTATGAAAATGATGATTTAGCCGCTTCGATTGAAGCACTTTTAGGAAGTTCACCTGATACAGGGGAATAGTTCCTATTAAATAAAAGGTTGGTATATGAAGGAGGAAGCGCAAACGATGAAAAAAAGAGGCAGAATCGTTGCCTTTTTTCTTGTCATCGCAGTTTTGGCAGGAGTAATTGGAACAACGTTTAGCAATCTGGTAAGTAATGTAAATCTTGGCTTGGATTTGCAGGGCGGGTTTGAAGTTTTATATGAAGTAGAGCCTGTTGAAGAAGGTCAAGAAATTTCAGGAAGCTTAATGGAAGGAACTGTAGAAACATTAAATGACCGCGTAAACCGTCTCGGTATTAGTGAAGCGGTCATTGATATAGAAGGAGACGACCGGATCCGGGTACAGCTTGCAGGAGTTGATAATCAGGCGGAAGCAAGAGAGTTGCTGTCAACATCTGCTCAATTATCCTTTAGAGATGTGGAAGATGAAGAGTATCTGCATGGGTCTGATATCGTAGAAGGAAGCGCCAGACAGGATTATAATCCGAATACAAATGCTCCGATTGTTACCTTGCAATTACAAGATGCCTCCAAATTTGGTGAAGTAACACAAGAAATCAGCCAAATGGAGGATAATCGACTTGTTATTTGGATGGATTATCAAGAAGGAGAAGATTCTTTTGCTGAAGAAGCCACAAAAGAAGACCCTAAATTTGTTTCTGCTCCGGCAGTCAGTCAAGCGATTCATTCCAATGATGTTATGATAGAGGGAAACTTTACAGTGGAATCGGCCCAGCAAATGGCAGATATTATTAATTCTGGTTCACTCGATGTACATATGAATGAAATTTTCTCTACTTCAGTAGGTGCACAATTCGGTGAACAAGCATTAAATGAGACGGTTTTTGCAGGAATTATTGGAATTGGTTTAATCATCCTTTATCTTTGCGTTTTTTATCGTTTCAGTGGTGTTATTGCTTCGATTAATTTAGCTGTATATGTATTTTTGGTCGTGTTGATTTTTGAATTGCTGAACGGTGTATTAACATTGCCTGGTATAGCTGCTTTGATTCTGGGAGTAGGGATGGCAGTCGATGCGAACGTTATTACGTTTGAACGCATTAAAGAGGAATTACGTGTCGGTAAATCTGTGAAAGCGGCATTTCAATCTGGGAATAAGAGTTCCTTTGTGACTATTTTAGATGCTAACTTAACAACATTGATTGCAGCTGCTGTGTTATTTATATTTGGAACAAGTTCTGTTAAAGGATTTGCAACGATGTTAATTATCAGTATTATCATCAGCTTTATCACTGCAGTATTCGGTTCTAGAGCACTCTTGGCATTATGGGTGCAAAGCGGCTTTTTGAAAAAAAGAAAAGCGTGGCTGGGAGTAAATAAGAACCAAATCAAGGATATTTCAGAAGGCGAAGAGCTAGAACCAACTATTTTTGGAAAGCAAGTTAATTTCACAAATCATCGTAAGAAATTCTTTACCTTTACCTTAATATTAGTCATTATTGGAGCTGTCGGTATTGGTATCTTTAGAATTAACCCAGGCGTTGATTTTACAAGTGGCTCACGAATAGAAGTGGTAGCTGACCAAAGCTTGACCGAAGAAGAAATAGAATCAGAATTTGCAGAGCTTGGTTATGAGATAAACTCCGTAAATTTATCAGGTGAAAACAATGATATTGGCGTTGTCCGTTTTGACACCGTTCTAGATGAAGGAGAAGTGGATACAGTACAGCAGCATTTCTTAGAAATTTATGATCATGAGCCTAGCGTGAGCGTGGTATCGCCAATTGTTGGTCAAGAACTGGTGAGAAATGCGATTTATGCTGTAGCAATTGCATCCGTATTTATCGTTGCCTATATTGCGATCCGTTTTGAATTCTTCTTTGGGTTGACAGCGATAATTGCCTTGTTACATGACGTTTTGTTTATGCTAGTAGCATTTAGCGTAACGCAAATTGAATTTGATGTTACAATTGTAGCCGCAATTTTAACGATAATCGGTTATTCCTTGAATAATACCCTCGTTATTTTTGATCGGATTAGAGAAAACATTCGTCGAGAGAAAAGAGTGAAGTCCTTTAAGAAGCTTGCGGAAATCGTAAATAAGAGTATCGTTCAATCATTTATCCGGACAATGAATACGTCTATTACAACCATTATAGCAGTTGTTGCTTTTATGGTACTTGGAGCGTCATCTATTTGGGCTTTCGCTTTTGCGCTATTAATTGGATTGCTGGCTGGAACTTATTCTTCTCTATTCCTTGCTTCCCAGCTTTGGTTAGTATGGAGAGGTAGAAAAGTAAAAGATAAGCCAGTTGATTTTAGAAAGAAAGAACGTGTAGATGGACCGCAAGTATAAATATATTAAGCAATTCTTGGGGCAACATCAAAATTATATCTTCGATGTCACCCATAGATTTTTGTGAAAAACCAAATTCTTAATATATCATTTGTAAAATACAAAAAGAGAGCTTTCAACATAGTAATGTTTTTGGGCGGGTCTGCTGAATCACAGACCTGTCTGAACATTATTATTCAAAACAATGGAAAGCTCTCTTTTTAATTAGGATGCTTAAAATAATAGCTAATCGGGTAATGAATAGTTAGTAAATATTTTTTAATGGAGGAAGTTTTATGAATGGACAAGTTTACGTCATACTCGCAATTATATTTGTAATTATTATAGCTGTTTTTGCAGTTATTAATGTGGATCCTGTTGCAGTAAACTATTTATTTTGGACACAGGAATCACCTTTGATCCTCGTTATTCTCTTTTCTGTGTTAATGGGAGGATTGATCACTGCAGCTGTGGGAGCCATTAGGCTATACAGAGCGCATCATGAAGTCAAAAAACTTCGTACAGAAAATGAACGACTAAAAAAACGAATGGCAGCTTATGGTTTGACAGATGAGCTGAATCAAGAAGATAATGCAAATGAACAAGAAGATAAAAAAGAATCTCGAGAAGAAATGCGTCGTGAAAGAAGAAATACAAAAAGAACAAATAAAGAATGATCTGCCTTATTCATTTATAATTAAAGGAATCTATTTGATGCCCCTGATTTAGTTTAGTATAATAGCTAGGTCAGGGGTGAATTTATGCTATCAAGTAAAGCAAATTGGAAATATATAAATAATCCTCCTGTAAAGGATAGAGATTCGATAGAAATAGAGTTGTCACCTATTGTAAAGGATCTATTTTTACAAAGAGGAATTACTACGACAGAAGAAGCTAAACAATTTATGCAGCCTGATCTAAATAACTTAATAGACCCATTTCTATTGAGTGGAATGGAGAAAACGGTACAACGGATTAAGGAAGCAGCCAATAATAATGAAAAAATTGCTGTATATGGAGATTATGATGCTGATGGGGTAAGCTCTACTGTTGTTCTATTGCACGCATTAAAAAAAATTGGTGCAGATTGTGAATACTATATTCCGAATCGATTTACAGAAGGATATGGACCTAATGAATTAGCGTTTAGACAGCTTCAACAAGCAGGATTTGGGTTAATTATAACTGTTGATACAGGAATTGCTTCTGTTCATGAAGCGGAAGTAGCTAAAGAGCTTGGGATCGATTTGATCATTACTGATCACCATGAACCTCAGGCAGAAATACCGGATTGTTACACAGTTATTCATCCGAAGTTATCGGAGAATTATTCTTTTAAAGAGCTTGCAGGTGTAGGTGTTTCCCTAAAGCTGGCCCAAGCTTTAATCGGAGAACTGCCAACAGAAGTACTTCCTTTTGTAGCGATAGGCACTATTGCAGATTTGGTGCCGTTGGTTTCTGAAAACCGAATACTGGCGACATTTGGCCTAAAAGAACTACAATCTACGAATGATGTTGGGCTAAGAGCTTTAAAACAAGTGTGCCAACTAGAGGAAACCATTACCGAAGAAGATATTGGTTTTCGTATTGGACCACGATTAAACGCTGTAGGAAGACTTGGTGATGCCGATTTAGCCGTCGATCTTCTTCTGGAAGAAGATAGTGGAATTGCTTTAGAAATGGCGAATGAATTAAATCATATTAATGAGCAGCGCAAAAAAATTGTTCAAGATATTGTAGACGAAGCAATGGAAATGGTTCAAACAGATAAACGGATTATTATTGTAGCAAAAGAAGGCTGGAATGAGGGTGTATTAGGAATCGTTGCTTCTAAATTAGTCCAGCAATACGATCGTCCGGCAATTGTGCTCGCCATCAAACCGGAGCAAGGAATTGTCAAAGGTTCAGCCAGAAGCATACCTGCATTTGATTTATTTGAAGGCTGTATGACGGTCAGAGATTTATTCACACATTTCGGCGGGCATGCTCAAGCAGCAGGAATGACATTACCTGCTGAAAATTTAACGGAACTGGAAGCAGCCTTGGACAATTTACTTTTTGAAAATTTATCAGAAGAAGATTTTAAGCAGGAATTATCTATAAATGCTATATTAGATATAACAGATATTAATGTTAATCTCATTGAAGAGATAGAAAAGCTTTCACCGTTTGGTATGGGTAATCCTAAACCGTTATTTGAGATAAATGAAATACCAAAAGAAGTTCGTCAAATTGGAAGTAAAAAGAATCATTTAAAAATGCAATTTACTTCGTCCGGTGCACAAATAGATATGGTTGGTTTTGGGTTCGGAGAGTTAAAAGAAGCTATTTCTCCTTACACAAAGGTATCTGTTGTCGGAGAGCTTTCCATTAACGATTGGAACGGCAGAAGAAATGCCCAATTAATGATGAAGGATTTGAAGATTAATGAATGGCAGCTATTTGATTTACGTGGAAAAAAAGCGGAACAATTACTTCCAAACACTGTAAAAGAAGTGTTTACTTGTGATGGACCTGTACAAATCGCTGAGCACTTAGAGGCATTTACTTATAAAGAGACATTCTCTAAAGATCTTCGTTCTCAACAAACAATCGGCTTTACAGCGTTGCCTGAATCGTTAAATGATATAAAGGAAATTATCCAGCAAGTGAATCCGGAAAACATTGTCATTGCGATACGTCAGGTTCCAAACCAATATCCGTTTCAGTTCCCTTCCAGGAAAGAGTTTGGGGATTATTACCGTCTGATTAAACAGCATAAGCAGTTTGCGATTGCTGAGATGCAAAAAGCGATTGAACAGCATCGTGGATGGAATGAAGCAAAAGTGATGTTTATGACAGATGTTTTTGCAGATTTAGGATTTGTAGAGAAGAAGGATGGCTGGCTTCGTTATAAGGAAGCGGCACATAAAAAAGATTTATCGGATTCAATCATTTACCAGACCTGTATGAAACAAAAAGAAGCAGAAAATATACTTATTTATTCTAACTACCAAGATTTAAAAAAATGGTTTGAAACTTGTATGGATGCGTCTAAAAATTTGAAGGAGGAAGTAGTGTATGGATTATAAAGAACATATTGAGATTGTTGAGAATTGGCCGAAAGAAGGGGTTCGTTTTAAGGATATTACGCCATTAATGGCCAATGGACCGGCTTATAAATCGGCCGTGGATGAAATTGTAAACTATGCAAAAGAAAAAGAAATAGATGTTGTTGTAGGTCCGGAAGCAAGAGGATTTATTGTCGGATGTCCGGTATCTTATGCCTTAGAAATTGGTTTTGCCCCTGTCCGTAAAGAAGGGAAATTGCCGCGTGAAGTAATTAAAGTAGATTATGGGTTAGAGTATGGAAAAAATGTATTAACCATTCATAAGGATGCGATTGAGCCTGGGCAGCGTGTTTTAATTACAGATGATCTTTTAGCAACAGGCGGTACCATTGAAGCAACGATTAATTTAGTAGAGCAACTTGGAGGAATCGTTGTGGGTTGTGCTTTCTTAGTTGAGTTAAGCTATTTAGATGGGAAGGATAAGTTGGAAGGCTACGATGTCCTTACAATAATGACCTATTAAAGAGGAAGTTCAAAAAGAGTCAAACAGAGATGAATACTGTGTTGACTCTTTTTGTATAGATTATTTTATCCACTTATATTAGGTTTTAGTTGGACAGAAATATAAAAAAAGTCTTATAATAGTAATTATTATCGAATAATGTTTTTAAATCGGAGAAATGTAAGAGATTTTAATGGAAGAAATGGCTTCAAGCTTTAAAACACTTGTTGCTATTTTTATTTTCATATCGGTTTAGTGCGATAATTTTAAAACAACAAAGCTCTATCAATTGTAATGAGTTAACGTTAAAATCAATAGTTGATATGAAATTAACACTAGTTAACATTTTTTAGGGATAGACTGAGATTATCAATATTGTCAGGTTAATATAGTTTAAAACAGATAGTAATGAAACGAACTAGCGTAGTGTTACGATTACTTGCCTACAAATGGCCGTAGCTGTTATTACAAATGATCATTATACCTAGTTTGTCAACCATAGATTTTGATATAGAACAGAAATAATTTTTTAATATTGAAGGTAAATAAAGGTGATTACATGGCAAAAGATGAAAATGTCAACATTACAGATATTGTAGAAAAAGTAAAAGAATATCTATCTGATGAAGATGTTGCTTTAATTGAACATGCTTATGAATTTGCGAAAGAGGCTCATAAAGACCAATTTCGTAAATCTGGGGAACCATATATTATTCATCCAGTACAAGTTGCAGGTATACTTGCTGAGCTGTTAATGGATGCAGAAACAATTTCAGCTGGTTTTCTGCATGACGTTATTGAGGATACAGATGTAACGTTTGAACAAATTGAAGAAGAATTTAATCATGAAATAGCTGCACTTGTAGATGGTGTAACAAAACTTGGTAAAATTCGCTACGAAACAAAAGAAGCGCAACAAGCAGAAAACCATCGGAAAATGTTTGTGGCAATGGCAAGAGATATCCGTGTTATCATGATTAAGTTAGCTGACAGGTTGCATAATATGAGGACATTAAAGCATTTACCTCCTGAAAAGCAAAGACGTATTTCTAATGAAACTTTGGAAATCTTCGCTCCACTGGCTCATCGTTTAGGAATTTCTACGATAAAATGGGAGTTAGAGGATACGGCATTACGTTATCTTAATCCGCAGCAATATTATCGTATTGTTCAGTTAATGAAGCAGAAAAGAGAAGAAAGAGAATCTTACATTCAAGAAGTCATTGATGATCTTTCCCAGGAATTTAAAGCTGTTAATATTAAGGCAGAGATGTCTGGGCGTCCAAAACATTTATATAGTATTTATCAAAAAATGGTTAATCAGAAAAAGCAATTTAATGAAATATATGACCTTCTTGCTGTGCGAATTTTAGTTGATAATATTAAGGATTGCTATGCAGTCTTAGGTATTATTCATACAAATTGGAAACCAATGCCTGGCAGATTTAAGGATTATATTGCCATGCCAAAACAAAATCTATATCAATCTTTGCATACAACGGTGATAGGACCTAAAGGTGATCCGCTTGAGGTGCAAATTCGTACCAAGGAAATGCATGATATTGCCGAATACGGAATTGCGGCTCATTGGGCATATAAAGAAGGCAGACAAGCAAAAGGGAAAAGTTCCTTTGAAGAAAAGCTGTCTTGGTTCCGGGAAATATTGGAATGGCAAAGCGATACCCATGATGCAGAAGAGTTTATGGAGTCGCTTAAGATTGATCTTTTTTCAGATATGGTTTATGTTTTCACGCCAAAAGGAGAGGTTATCGAATTACCGTCTGGCTCCATTCCGATTGATTTTGCTTATAAGATTCATACAGAAATTGGTAATAAAACCATTGGAGCAAAAATCAATGGAAAAATGGAGCCTTTGGACTATGAACTACAAAATGGAGATATTGTTGATGTCATGACGTCTAAGCACTCCTATGGCCCATCACAGGATTGGTTGAAAATGGTTCAAACCTCCCAAGCTAAAAGTAAGATAAAACAATTTTTCAAAAAACAACAGCGTGATGAAAATATTGTTAAAGGAAGAGAAGCTGTTGAAAGAGAAATACGCTCCTTTGATATCGAGCCAAAAGAAGTATTGACTCCAGATAATTTGCAACGTGTATTTGACAAATTCAATTTTACAAATGAAGAAGATATGTATGCTGCTGTTGGCTATCAGGGCATTACTGCAGCACTCATCGCTACCCGGTTGACCGAAAGAATCCGTCATTCACGGGAAGTAGATCAAGATCTGGAAACAAAAATAGAAGAAGTAAAAACGGATAAAGCAAGACCATCTTCTAAGAAAGATTCAGGTATTGAAGTTGCGGGTGTTAATAATTTACTTGTACGAATAGCAAAATGTTGTAATCCTGTACCTGGTGACGATATTTTGGGGTATATTACCAAAGGCAGAGGAGTATCTGTCCACCGTGCAGATTGCCCAAATGTACAGACCGAATAAGCAAGGCAGCGATATATTGATGTAAAATGGAAAAATCAATATGCAGAACGTAAACAATATCATGTAGACTTGGAGATTACTGGATATGATCGTCGTGGTCTTCTTAATGAGGTATTACAAGCTGTCAATGAAACAAAAACCAATATTACACATGTTAACGGCAAATCGGACCGGAATAAAATGGCTGTTATTCAATTAACAATTTTAATCCATAATACCAACCATTTGAGGAAAGTAGTGGATCGAATAAAACGAATTCGGGAAGTATATACCGTTACAAGAACAGTTCAATAAGGAGCGTTTATTGTTATGAAAGTAGTATTACAACGGGTGAAGGAAGCTTCTGTCATCGTTGGAAATGAAAAAGTTGGTGCCATACAGAAAGGCTTTCTTTTGCTTGTTGGTGTGACACATGAAGATAACGAAGAAGATCTAAAGTACCTTGTGAATAAGATTGTTCACTTACGTATTTTTGAAGATGACAATGATAAAATGAATCATTCGATTAAAGATGTAGAAGGAAGTATTTTATCTGTATCTCAATTTACATTATATGGAGATACGAAGAAAGGCAGACGTCCGAGCTTTATCAAAGCAGCAAAGCCTGACGAAGCAAAAGCTTTATATGAATCATTTAACGAAGCTTTACGCGCAGAAGGTATCGTGACAGAAACAGGAACATTTGGAGCAATGATGGATGTCAATCTAGTAAATGACGGACCTGTGACGTTAATTTTGGATAGCAAAGACAGATAAGAGAGTGTGAAGAATAAGGTTAGTCTTTTGTGGAGATGCTATAAAAACTTAAAGAGAGTGTTTAAAAAGTCCCCGAATGATAAGCGGCGAAGTCAAGTTCTTGTACTAAAACCGCTAATGTTCCGGAGTCGGGAATTTCGTCAGCCGACTTGGCTCTTTCAATCAAACTTTTTAAACGCGCCCTTAAATCGTTTTAAAGGAGAATTTAAGTTATGCATCGAGACACAAAACAGCGTAATGTCAATAATTATTCAGAATTACTGATGACTGATTTCCATCATTTTCTTAAAATGGAACAATCCTCTACCTATTTAGAAATAGCAACAGAACTTGGAATTTCCATACAGGAAGTAAAACAATTAAAAAAAAGGTTAGGTCGCCCTTGACATTGCGGGAAACTAACCTTATTATTATAATCATTCCATTTCCATAGGATATGGTCACTTCTGCATCGCCAGAAGAACATAGGCAGTGTCAGCAGAAGTTCTTAAAATTAAATGAATGAAACCGTTGAAGGAAAAAGTAATATAAGTACTGATAGCAAGAGAGTAGTTGTCATTGGCTGGAAGCAACTATCTATACGGCTTATATGAAAGACATTCTGGAGGAGTTATATCGAATGAGATGAGTAGATATAAACGTGTTGCAGGCGTTAACTGATAAAGGTGGATATCTTTTGGTATCAACTAGGGTGGCAACGCGGGAAAAACCCGTCCCTTATTTTTTATAATAAGGGACGGGTTTTTTGTATTGTCCAATAAGAAATGCGTTATGTAACGGTAAAAGTTGCCGGCAACCAGAAAATGAATTTCATTAGTGTTCTGTAAATTTGTGAAGGAGGAAATAAAATGGCTATGAAAGCTCCAAGAGGAACAGTAGATATATTGCCAGAGGATTCGGTAAAATGGCAATACGTTGAAAGTAAAATTAAAGAAATATGTCATGCGTATCATTATCATGAAATACGTACGCCGATTTTTGAACATACAGAGGTGTTTCAGCGTGGAGTAGGAGATTCTACCGATATTGTACAAAAGGAAATGTATACCTTTGAAGACCGTGGAGGGAGAAGTATTACACTTCGTCCAGAAGGAACTGCTGCTGTAGCTCGTGCATTTGTTGAAAATAAATTATATGGTAGTCCGAATTTACCAGAAAAACTTTATTACTTTGGTTCCATGTTTCGTTATGAGCGCCCGCAAAAAGGGAGAATGCGTCAATTAAATCAATTCGGTGTAGAAGCAATGGGTAGTGAAGATCCGGCAATCGATGCGGAAGTAATTGATTTGGCAATGCAAATTTATCGCAGTTTAGGTTTGAAATCTCTAAAGCTCGTGATTAATTCATTGGGTGATAAGGAAAGTCGTCAGGCACACCGTGACGCCCTTGTAGCTCATTTTGATCCGTATCGTGAAGAGCTATGCTCCGATTGTCAATCACGATTGGATAATAACCCATTACGTGTACTGGATTGCAAAAAAGATCGTGACCATCCGGCTATGAAAACAGCGCCGTCTATCTTGACCTATTTAAACGAAAAGTCTCAAACTTATTTTGAGCAGGTTAAAGCTTATTTAAATGCTATGGGAATAGCTTATACAGTAGATCCTAATTTAGTCCGCGGTTTAGATTATTACAATCACACAGCCTTTGAAATTATGAGTGAAGCAGATGGGTTTGGTGCAATCACAACGCTTGCCGGCGGTGGCCGGTATGATGGACTAATTAACGAATTTGGTGGTCCAAATACACCGGGAATCGGTTTTGGAATGGGATTAGAACGTTTATTAATGGCTCTTCAAGTAGAAGGTATAGATATCCCTGTTGATACAAAATTAGACTGCTTTGTAGCAGGATTTGGTTCTGAAAAAGTACGTACAGAAGCTGTGAAGCTTGTTCATCAGTTGCGTGCATCTGGTATTCAAGTGGATACAGATTATCAACAACGCAAAATGAAAGGACAGCTTAAAGCAGCCGATCGATTAAAAGCACGATTTGTGATATTTTTAGGTGATGATGAACTCGAAAAACAAAAAGTGACTGTTAAAAATATGGAAACGGGAAATCAAAAAGAGGTTTCCATAAATGATATAGTTAGTGAATTTAAAGCGTTATTGGAGGAGAGTTAGAAAATGACAGAACGTGTTTTATCAGGACACTTAACTGAAAAAGAAATAGAAAAAGAAGTTAGGCTGAAAGGGTGGGTTCAAAAACGGCGCGACCTGGGGGGACTTATTTTCATTGATTTACGTGATAAGTCCGGAATCATTCAAATCGTTTTTAATCCAGATTATTCCGGGGAAGCATTAGAAATAGCTGAAAGCATCCGTTCTGAATATGTGATTGATGTGGTCGGGAAGCTTGTGCTACGTGATGAAGCAACCATTAATCCATCTATTGCGACTGGTAAATTAGAAGTGTTGGCTACCTCGATCACTGTATTGAATAAAGCAAAAAACCCGCCGTTTATGATCCAGGATGATGTCAATATTGCGGAAGATATACGTTTAAAATACCGTTATTTAGATCTGCGCCGGCCAGGCTTGCAGGAAACCTTTAAGCTGCGCCATCAAACAACACAAAGCATCCGCAACTATTTAAATAAAAATGAATTTTTAGAAATGGAAACACCTATTTTAACAAAAAGTACCCCAGAAGGAGCACGTGATTACCTTGTTCCCAGCCGTGTACATCCAGGTGAATTTTATGCGTTGCCGCAATCTCCGCAATTATTTAAACAATTAATCATGATGAGCGGTTTTGAACGTTATTATCAAATCGCACGTTGTTTCCGTGATGAAGATTTGCGTGCGGATCGTCAACCGGAATTTACACAGGTTGATATTGAAACATCTTTCTTAACAAGTGATGAAATTATGACCATGACGGAAGAAATGATGAAAGAAGTCGTTAAAGAAGTTAAAGATGTGGAGATTAATCTACCTTTACAACGGATGCCTTATGATGAGGCAATGGACCGTTTTGGTTCTGATAAGCCGGACACACGTTTTGGATTGGAGTTAATTCATGTGTCTGACATCGTAGCTGACTCTGGTTTTAAAGTATTTAAACAAGCAGTAG
The DNA here is from genome assembly GCF_000750635.1 of Oceanobacillus jeddahensis. Taxonomy (GTDB): domain Bacteria; phylum Bacillota; class Bacilli; order Bacillales; family Amphibacillaceae; genus Oceanobacillus; species Oceanobacillus jeddahense. Next base: position 382,594 of record NZ_CCDM010000003.1, on the reverse strand, counting down.
AGAATGGCGGAAAAGTAGCATTATTAAATGTAGAAGGTGCTGCAGACAACTATTCAAGAAAAGATATTGATAAATTAACCGAGTTTGTCAATGTATATGGTGCAAAAGGTTTAGCTTGGTTAAAAGTAGAGGAAGGAGAAGTGAAAGGGCCAATCAGTAAATTTTTATCAGATGATGAAAAAGAAGCGATCGTGGATAAAGCAAATGCAAATAGTGGAGATTTACTATTATTTGTAGCTGATAAATCATCTGTTGTCTATGATAGCCTGGGAGCCTTACGTTTAAAACTAGGAAAAGATTTAGAACTGATTGACGAGGAAGTATTTCATTTCTTATGGGTGACAGACTGGCCATTATTTGAATACGATGAGGAATTAGGCCGCTATTTCGCAGCCCATCATCCATTTACAGCACCAATTGAAGTAGACAGAGATAAGCTGTTATCGGATCCGGTTAATGTGCGTGCTAATGCATATGACTTAGTTTTAAACGGGTATGAACTTGGCGGTGGATCTATCCGTATTCATCAAACAGAACTTCAAAATCAAATGTTTAAAGCTCTCGGGTTCACAGAGGAAGAAGCGAAAGAGCAATTTGGTTTCTTATTGGATGCCTTAGAATATGGGGCACCTCCCCATGGAGGAGTTGCACTTGGTTTAGACCGGATTATTATGCTTTTAGCAGGACGTTCTAATCTGCGTGATACCATCCTTTTCCCTAAAACAGCATCTGCTTCCGATTTAATGACAGAGGCTCCTAGTGAAGTAAGTGGAGATCAACTGCAGGAATTGTCAATTGCATTAGCAAAAAAAAGTGAGCAAAACGAGTAAAATAGTAAAATATGCACGATATTAAGAAGTATCGTGCATATTATTACAGGAATAAATAATGAAAATTGTGAAATAAAAACAAACAAAACCTCAAGAATCTTGTGTTTATTTGCATTTTCATATAAAATAAAACAACCTTCTAGTTGAAGAATCGGTTGAAATAATTAAAGGAGCTGAATGATAGAAACCATGGAAAATAAATTACAGAACAATCATCGAACAGCAAAAGAGTATGTCCAGGAAGTCTATGAAGAACTAAAGAATAGAAACAGTCATGAGACAGAATTTTTACAAGCAGTCGAAGAAATTGTCGAATCGTTAGAAGGTGTTTTTGAGAAGCACCCTAAATACATGGAATTAGGAATACTAGAAAGAATTGTAGAACCAGAACGTTTAATTGCTTTTCGTGTGCCTTGGATAGATGATGAAGGAAAGGTTCAGGTAAACCGTGGATACCGGGTTCAGTTTAGCAGCGCAATTGGGCCGTATAAAGGCGGGCTTCGTTTTCATCCAACCGTAAATACAAGTATTATTAAATTTTTAGGCTTTGAACAAATCTTTAAAAACTCTTTAACAGGTCAACCTATAGGCGGAGGAAAAGGCGGATCAGATTTTGATCCAAAAGGAAAATCAGATTTAGAAATTATGCGTTTTTGTCAAAGTTTTATGTCAGAATTATCTAGACATATTGGGCCGGATACGGATGTGCCTGCTGGAGACATTGGTGTAGGCGCAAGAGAGGTTGGCTATCTTTACGGTCAATATAAAAAAATGAAAGGTGCCGTCGAACCTGGCGTTTTAACAGGAAAAGGCTTAGGTTTTGGAGGCAGCTTAGCACGTAAAGAAGCAACAGGATACGGTACTGTTTACTTTGTACAAGAAATGCTCAAAGACCATGGTCAAGATTTTTCTGGAAAAACAGTTGTTGTATCCGGATCAGGAAACGTATCTATCTATGCAATGGAAAAAGCAGCTGAATTTGGTGCTAAAGTAGTGGCATGTAGTGATTCTAATGGATATATTTATGATAAGAACGGTATCGATGTTGAATTGGTGAAGCAAATCAAGGAAGTAGATAGAGACCGTATTAATATATACTTAGAAACCTATCCAAATGCAGAGTATGTTGCTAATGGGCCCGTTTGGGAAATCCCGTGTGAAGTAGCTTTACCTTGTGCGACACAAAATGAAATTGACGAAGAAACAGCAAAAACGTTAATTAAAAATGGTGTTATCGCAGTTGGAGAAGGAGCTAATATGCCATCATCTTTAGAAGCGATTAACCAATTCTTAGAAAACAACGTATTATTTGCCCCTGCAAAAGCAGCAAATGCCGGTGGCGTAGCTGTTTCTGCTTTAGAAATGGCGCAAAACAGCAGCCGTGTAGCTTGGAGTTTTGAAAAAGTTGATGAAAAGCTGCAAGACATCATGCGTAATATTTATCAAAACAGTGTTCAAGCTGCAAACGAGTATGGAAAACCAGGAAATCTTGTTGCAGGAGCAAACATTGCTGGATTCTTAAAAGTTGCAGATGCTATGATAGAACAAGGAATTATTTAGTCAAAAATACTCTAAAAGTACATGTTCAAAGTGGTTGGCGACTTTTTGGATATGTTAGACAATATATTATTTGTACTTTGAATAAATATATGCTAATATTATAGAAAATTAATCATTAACCAATCCTGATGTGTTCGTTAACAATTGGTATTTTGACCGAACAACTATAAGTTAGGGAGTCCGCGCAGTCTTTAAAGTGCATGCATGCCTCATGCAGGAAGCATAATAACTTTAAAGCAGGACACCCACCTGCCAAAAGCGGGATCAAAACTTTATTGTTGAACGGCACTATCGGGATTACGCAAAAAATACTGCACAAAATTGTGCAGTATTTTTTGTATATTATCGATGGATATAGGGATAGCCCGTATAAATGTATTGGCGGCTATGCACTCTAAATTAATTTGAACCTTGTGCAAGCTGCTCTAAATTTCCGTTTTTATCCATACGGAAGGAAGGCGAGCTAACAAGATTTGTGTCTTCAAAAACTGTCATCTTACGAGCACGATCCATGATCTGGATAAATGTTTGATAATCTTCTTTCATCGCTTGCAGCTGTTGCTCTGTATCTGCTAATTTCTTTTGTAATTCTTCTACCTTTGTTTGTAAAGAGCTGTTCTCGCTTTCTAACGATTGTAGAGAAGATTTCGATTGATTAGAAGTATATAATTCTTTCTTTAATGATTTTAAATACTTAATCACCGTATCTAAATTGAATGTTGCAGTTGGTTCAAGGTTTGTTTGTACTACTGGCTCGTCTACAGTTTCTTCTTGTTGAGATGGAATGTGTTCTGAACTATCTATAGGATTAGCTTTTGGAACAGCTTGAACGGTTTTGTTTAATGCTCTTTTTCTTTCTTTTCTTTGTCTCTTTGCTAAATCAATTGCATTATCATATTTGTTACGTACTTCTGCATTCCATCTAAAACCACAAGCAGCTGAAGTACGGTTTAAGTGGTCTCCAACTTCTTCAAAAGCGTTTAGCTGGGTGCTTCCCTCACGAATATGTCTCAATACTGTTTCTGCCAATAATAGATCATCCTCATGAGACCAAGCGTCTTGTCTTACTTTTACCATTTTATTCACTCCTCATAATTCAGAAAAACGTACACACATTTGTTATTTAATGAATGCAAGTTCTTCTTATATTTGGCACGTTAAAATATCAAATTTTCCTAACGTACTAGAAAGATTATAGTAATCTCTATTCTTTCCAGAGGAGTCTAAAAATATACATGATTTTATAATTATAGAGTTTATTTCTTCAGGTTTAATTATCCTACTTTTTATTAATCCGTTCATATACTTGTTTTAGTGCACCTTCAAATTTTCCTGTTTCTTTTGGTGTATAATAGTTTCGGTTTTTAATCGTATCTGGCAAATATTGTTGTTTTACCCATGCTCCGGGATAATTATGTGGATATTTATAATCTATTCCTCTACCAAGCTTATTAGCTCCAGAGTAATGTGCGTCTTTTAAGTGTGCTGGAATCTCACCACTTTTCCCCTTATGAATATCATCTAAGGCTGCATCCAGCGCTTTATAAGCAGTGTTTGATTTTGGTGACAGAGCCAGCTCTACAACAATATTAGCCAACGGGATTCTTGCTTCTGGAAAACCGAGTCGTTCTGCAGCTTGAACAGCTGCCACAGCACGGGGTCCAGCTTGCGGACTTGCCAAACCAATATCTTCATAGGCAATAACAATCATCCTTCTAGCGATACTGTCTAAATCACCAGCTTCTATCAGGCGCCCTAAATAATGAAGCGCGGCATCAGCATCACTTCCGCGTATCGATTTTTGAAAAGCGCTTAAAACATCGTAATGAGCATCTCCATCTTTATCATGAGAAAAACTTTTCTTCTGCATACATTCTTCAGCAATTTCCAGCGTTATCTCAATTTGCTCATCGGCACCTGGCGGGGTAGAGCTGACAGCCAGCTCTAAGCCGTTTAATGCAGCACGCAGGTCTCCATTGGCTGAAATAGCGAAGTGTTCTAAAGCATCATCATGGATATAGATATTTTTATCACCATATCCATTGGTTGTATCTTGTATAGCACGCTGTAATGCTGTTTTAACATTTTCAAGTGTTAAACCGTGTACTTCAAATAAGTGACAACGGCTTCTTATAGCCGGATTAATGGAATGATAAGGATTGCTTGTTGTACAACCAATCAACGTCAATAAATTGTTCTCTAAATGCGGCAGTAAAAAATCTTGTTTTGCTTTATCCAGACGATGTACCTCATCTAAAATAAGTACCGTTTGTCCTTGCATTTTTGCCTGTTCGACAACAATTTCCATATCTTTCTTTTTGTCAGTTACAGCATTTAACGTTTTGGATGGGAGTCCAATAGTTTCTGCTAAGGCAAAGGCCATGGATGTTTTTCCCGTACCGGGCGGCCCAAATAAGATCATGGAAGAGAGCTGGTTCGCTTTAACCATACGATCAATTATTTTCCCTTGACTTACCAAGTGTTCTTGTCCTATAATGTCATCTATGTTTTTTGGTCGCATTCGATATGCTAGTGGTTGTTTATACATGAAATAACTTCCTTCATCTGCATAGTATTCTATTAGCTTAAAGCGAATATAGAAGAAATGCAAGAGGTTAACAGTCATGCTATAATAGGTATAGCTCTATAAGAAGTTAAAAAAGATGACATGACGGGAAAGGAAACTTCTACTGGAATTTCCGCGTTTTGTGGCAGGAGTAAAAGTTAGCACAGCACATGCAAGTTCGTGTTAAAATACTCATGAATTTAAAAGAAGTTTATATGCTCCGTTCCTCAAAGGCAGGAAGCTTTGAACTTTTGATGCTCAATATGTTTAAAAAGGTATACGAATGCTTACAGTAGTAAGAGCAACTGTTGTTTTTGACGGGACAAGTAAATGAATTTATAGGACGTCTAATTCAATGGCCGGCTTGATCTTTATCACGGAGAACCGCCCGTAAAATTCCCGCCTCAAAATAAAGAGCGAAAATAAATTAATTTAGGCGGGAGATAACGGGTGCTACCTCCCCGAATCACTAAGGGTAATTCAGTGGGAGAATGAAGGAAGCAGACTAAGTTCGCGACGTCCTGGGACTGCGGTTACTCGTCCCACCGGAAACATTTGGGACTGGGGCTGCGATTACCAATGTTGTCAGGTTAATGAATTTTTTAATATTATATTGGTTACAGATAAATAGCAACTATCAAGCGTAGTGTTTTTCCGGAGCGGTTGATTAACCTGACAACATTGCTGCGGTTACTCGTCCCATCGTAAAGAGTTGTGCGTCGAAAAACTCACACTGAATGAAGTTTCGTTATATTATCATGCATGTCGTACACATGATAATATAAAATAATCAAATTTGTATAGATGGAATTAAATAATGTAGGTTATTTAATACATGTTATAGAATAAACAAAGTATATAAAGAAAATGAAAGTAAAAAATTGAGGTGTATGTGATGAAAATTTCAACTAAAGGAAGATACGGACTGACGATAATGATAGACTTGGCAAAGAATGAAGGAAATGGCCCCATTTCTCTGAAGGTAATTGCAAAGGATAATGACTTGTCAGAACATTATTTAGAACAGCTTGCTTCCCCATTAAGAAATGCTGGGTTAATTAAAAGTATACGTGGCGCTTATGGAGGTTATCAATTAGCTAAAAAACCGAATGAAATTACAGCTGGTGATGTCATTCGAGTGTTAGAGGGGCCGTTAACCATTGTAGAAGGCATGGAAAATGAAAAACCGGCGCAAGCTTCTTTATGGCTGCAAATCAGAGATGCGGTAAAAGATGTATTAGAGAAAACAACGCTGGAGGACTTGGCAAATTATGATGGTAGTGATGAAGGTCCGACAGAGGCTTATATGTTTTATATTTAAGAGGATGTAAAAAAGTTCATTAAAATGAAATGGTGAAAAAGGAGACTGTACGAAGAACGTCCCTGTCATGCGGACAATGTAGAAGCCGCTACAACACGTAAGAAGTGCGTTGACGAATTATTCTGATGCGACGAGTTAGTTATTGGCATAAACCCAGGACGTCGCGTTCTTAGCCTGTTGATCCTATTTATCGGACTTTTTGAACACGTACTTTAAAAGCTTAGAAAGGATTTTGACTCATGGAAGCAATATATTTAGATCATGCTGCCACATCTCCCATGGCAAAAGGAGTTGTTGAAGCAATGATTCCTGTCTATGAAGGAATCATTGGCAATGCATCAAGTGTTCATTCTTTTGGACGGAAGGCAAGACAGCAACTGGATGCTTCAAGACAAGCTTTAGCTGCGTCCATTGGTGCAAATGAAAAGGAGCTTATTTTTACAAGTGGTGGAACAGAAGCTGATAACATGGCCCTTGTAGGGGTAGCAGAAGCAAGCCAGGATAAAGGCAACCATATTATTACCTCCGTACAAGAACATCATGCGACTTTGCACACGGCAGAAAAATTAGAGAAACAAGGCTTCCGTGTAACCTATTTACCAGTAAATGAAAAAGGCCTCGTTTCCATTCAGGATTTGGAAGAGGTTTTAACAGACGATACTATTCTCGTTTCCATTATGTATGTAAACAACGAAACAGGCGTCATCCAGCCTGTCGCTGAAATAGGAGAGCTGTTAAAGAACCATCAGGCCTATTTTCATACAGACGCCGTGCAGGCCTATGGACTGATTGACATCAATGTGCATGAGCAAAACATAGATTTATTAACTGCTACTGCGCATAAAATCGGCGGTCCTAAAGGAATCGGCTTTTTATATGCAAATGAAAAAGTTTCTATGAGCCCGATCCAATTCGGGGGAGAACAAGAAAGAAAACGCCGTCCCGGTACAGAAAATATACCGGCAGCAGTCGGTTTTGAATTAGCATCGAATATCGTGCTGGAAACGAAAGCAGCAAGAAATCAACAGTATCAGAAGTATAAACAAATTTTAACAGATACCTTCACAGAAGCAGGCATTGATTTTGCTATAAATGGAGAACCTGGAAAGACGGTTTCTACGATTATAAATATCAGTTTTCCAGGGACAAATGTAGAAGCATTGCTTGCTAATTTTGATTTAAGCGGTGTTGCTGCTTCAAGTGGAAGTGCGTGTACGGCTGGAAGTATAGAACCTTCCCATGTATTATCTGCGATGTATGGACCGGACAATCCAGTGACAACAAATTCGATTCGATTTAGTTTTGGACTGGCCAATACGGAAGATAATGTGAAAGAGGCAGCAGATAGAATTGCAAGTATTGTAAAACGATTAACAAGTTAAAGGAGGGGCGACAATGAAAGATAAAAAAAACACACGTGTTGTTGTTGGAATGAGCGGTGGAGTCGACTCTTCAGTTGCAGCACTATTATTAAAAGAACAAGGATATGATGTTGTCGGTATATTTATGAAAAACTGGGATGATACAGATGAATTTGGAGTCTGTACGGCGACAGAAGATTTTGATGATGTTGTTCGGGTATGTAATCAATTAGATATTCCATATTACTCCGTAAACTTTGAAAAACAGTATTGGGAAAAAGTGTTCACTTATTTCCTGGATGAATATAAAGCCGGAAGAACACCGAATCCGGACGTGATGTGTAATAAAGAAATTAAATTCAAAGCATTCCTTGACCATGCGCTCTCTTTGGGAGCGGATTACTTAGCTACGGGGCATTACGCACAAGTAGCAAGAGACGAAGATGGGAACACACAAATGCTTCGCGGTGCTGATGATAATAAGGACCAAACGTATTTCTTAAACCAATTAAGCGAAGATGTACTAGAAAAAGTGATGTTTCCGTTAGGTCATTTGCCAAAGCCAGAAGTACGTAAAATTGCTTCAGAATATGGGTTGGTTACAGCATCGAAGAAAGATTCTACTGGAATTTGCTTTATTGGAGAACGAAATTTTAAGAGCTTCTTAAGTGAATATTTACCTGCACAACCAGGGAAAATGATGACGCTGGATGGTGTGGAAAAAGGAACGCATGATGGGTTAATGTACTATACGATTGGACAGCGTCAAGGCCTGGGCATCGGAGGTTCCGGTGATCCTTGGTTTGTTGTAGGAAAAAATTTAAAAGATAATTATTTATATGTTGCACAAGGATATCATAATGAATTTCTATATTCTGATGCATTAGTGGCAACCGACATTAATTGGATTCAACCTGAAAAAATAGAAGAAACATTTACTTGTACCGCTAAATTCCGCTATCGTCAAAAAGATTCAGAGGTAACCGTTACAGTAAAAGATGAAAAAGCATATGTCGTATTTAAAGACAGTCAACGGGCAATCACCCCCGGACAAGCTGTCGTATTTTATCAAGGTGATGTTTGTCTTGGCGGCGGAACAATTGACGAAATTATAAAAGATGATCAAGCGTTGCAATATGTTGGTTAGCAGAGGACGTGCAGGCAGGGAGGAAATAAATTGGATAAAAATCAGCAGGCAATTACACTGCTAAATGAAAAAAAGTATGAAGAAGCAGCAAAACTGTTTAATGAAGTAATTGAAGAATCTCCCCAAGACCCATTGGGCTATATTAATTTTGGTAATCTTTTAATGCAGTTAAATGAAGTGGAAAAGGCGGAACGGTTCTTCCAACGTGCAATTGAATTGGATGAAAATGCTGCAACTGCGTATTATGGTTTAGGCAGCCTTTACTTTGATCAGGAAAACTTTGAGAAAGCTGCTCAAAACTTTTTAAAGGCAATTGAACTGGGTCTAGAAGAAGCGGACGCTTACTTTATGCTCGGTATGTGCTTCCGTAATCAGGAACAGTGGAAGTTATCTTTACCATATTTGCTGCGTGCAACAGAATTAGATTCACAGGATGAAAGCTTTTTGTTTCAATACGGTTTATCTTTAGCGCAAGGTGAATTTCTGGATGAAGCACAAAATATATTCGAAAAAGTGCTTGAAATAAATGAAGAGCATAGTGACGCTTATTATAATTTAGGTGTCATTGCATTATTCCATGAACAGATAAAGCAAGCTTTAAATCACTTTGAAAAAGCACTGGAATTACAGTCAGATCATGTGTTGGCTGCAAATGGAAAGGAAATTGCGTTACAGTATATGGAGCCATTTGAGGACAAATAAGGGGTAATCAGCATGGGAAACCAGATAGAAACAAAGGAAGCACTGCCTTTTGTAACGGGAACTATCATAAATACCATTTTTCGTAATGAGGCAGAGCATTTCTCTATCGTCCGAATTAAAATCACAAAAACAAACCTTGATTATGAAGATAAAGAAATCATTGTGAAAGGGTATTTTGATCAATTACAAGATCAGACTGCCTATTGTTTTTATGGATCAATGGAAAAGCATCCCCGCTATGGTTCACAATTAAAAGTACAATCCTATGAGACAATATTGCCAACAACAAAGGATGGTCTTGTTCAATACCTGTCCAGTGATTTATTTTATGGAGTCGGCAAAAAAAGTGCCTTAAAAATTGTTGAAGCGTTAGGAGAAAGCGCAGTTTCGAAAATTATTGATAATCCATCTGTTTTAGACAACGTTTCTGGCGTATCAAAAGAAACTGGTAAGAAACTGGCTGAGCGGCTCAGAGAAAATCAAGGGTTTGAACGCGTTGCAGTTAAATTATCAGAATATGGAATTGGACTAAAAATGGCTCAGGTTATTTACCAGACCTATCGCGATGAAGCATTAGAGGTTCTGGAGAAGGATCCATATCAATATGTTTTTGATATTGAAGGTTTTGGATTTAAAATGGCAGATCAAATAGCCTCTGGGCAAGGTATTTCGCATACCCATGAAAGCCGGATTGGTGCAGGAGTTATTTATATCCTTCAACAAAGTATTCAGGCAGGACATGTTTATCTTCCGTTTGAAAAATGTATGGAAGAGGTTGTTCATTTACTGCGTCTTCCTAATCCTGATCAGAACACTGTTTCCGAAGTTATTATGCAATTGAATACAAAGAAACAGGTCATTGTTATGGAAGAACGTGTTTATTTACCTTCATTATATTATGCGGAGGATAATTTTACGGCTAGCTTAAAAAAAATCCTTACGAAACCGATAGAGGATGAAGTGCCTTTGTCGGAGCTTTTGAAAATAACGGGTGATATTGAGGAAGAAGAGTCATTAAGCTATGGAAAAGAGCAATTTGATGCTATCGTTCAAGCGATCCACTCGAAAATTATGATTTTAACGGGTGGTCCAGGGACTGGTAAAACGACAGTGATCACGGGAATTATCCAAGCATTTGCCAAAATTCATGAGCTTTCTTTAAATCTATCGGATTATCAGAAAAAAGATAGCTTCCCGTTTATTCTAACAGCCCCTACCGGACGTGCTGCAAAAAGAATGTCCGAATCTACTGGTTTGCCGGCAGTTACAATTCACCGATTACTTGGCTGGAATGGAATGGGCAGCTTTGAAAAAGATGAGCACGAACCTTTATCCGGAAAGCTGCTGATTGTTGATGAATTTTCTATGGTAGATACATGGTTAGCAAACCATTTATTTAAAGCTATTCCGGATACCATGCAGGTTATCCTGGTTGGAGATGAAGATCAGCTTCCATCGGTGGGCCCGGGTCAAGTTTTAACCGATCTGATGAAAAGTGACGTGTTGCCAGTTATCTCTTTAACAGATGTATATCGTCAAAAAGAAGGCTCTAAAATTATTCAGCTTGCCCATCAAATTAAAAATACGAATTGTGATAAAAATGCGTTGGAGAATGCACGTGATTTCAGTTTTATTTCCTGCCATGATTATCAGATGGTCAACGTATTGACATCGATTATTGATAAGGCGCAAAAAAAAGGAATTGATCCATCTTCTATCCAGGTCCTATCCCCCATGTATCGTTCGCAAGCAGGAATTCATGCGATTAATGAATCGTTGCAGCAATTAATTAATCCTCCTGGTGAAAAGAAACGGGAGATTGCTTTTCACGATGTTGTTTATCGCATCGGGGACCGTGTGATTCAATTAATTAATCAACCGGAGGACGGGATATTTAATGGAGATATTGGAGAAATAGTTGCTATTTTTAAGGCTGAGGAAAATGTCGAAAATGAGGAACAAATTGTAATAGCTTTTGAAGATAAAGAAGTTGTCTTTATTCGAAAAGATTATAATAACTTCACACATGCATTCTGTATTTCCATTCATAAATCACAAGGAAGCGAATTTCCAATTGTTATTCTGCCGGTTGTCTATTCCCATCATCGCATGCTGCGAAAAAACCTCCTATATACGGCAATTACAAGAGGAAAGGAATCGCTGATTATTTGCGGTGAAAAAGAAGCATTTATTAAAGGAGTCCAAACCGAAGACACGAACCGGAGGTACACCTCATTGCAGGAAATGCTGAATATTCAATTAGCCAATCAAAAAGCAGAGAAAAAAGAATATGAGACGGTAGAGGATATACCAGAGGAAGAATTATCTCCCTATGATTTTATGGATTAACCTGACAACATTGTTAAACGCAGTCCCATCTAAAACCCGACACAACTTACTTTTTACAAGTTGTGTCGGGTTTTTATGTTTATCCACGATTTAGATACTCAACTTTCGCAGCTTAAAAAGAAACTTCATTTCCAGAGACACAGGAGTGGATTGTTTATTTGATAACTTCCTTGACAAAGAATAGAAGGTAAGGTGTAAAGTTGCCGCTGCGGCGGACTGTTTTACTTTCCGACGTACAACGGTTTTTGATGGGGCGAGTAACCGCAGTCCCAGTGGGCAGCCCCGCAGAAAAAAGTGAACTTCTTTTTTCTACCCGCGGGCATAAGTGCGACTTTACTTCTGTCTGCGCCTGACGGCTTGCCAATCAGCAAGTCTTCTTTAAAGGAGGCTGAGCTCAAGTCCATGGAAAGCGTAGTGTTTTTCCGGAGCGGAGCTATGCACAATCACCAATTCCAAAATGGCCGGATATGTAACTAAAAAGCAAGCATGGTAATGAAGAACAGGTTCACCCTGAAACAGCAAGATATATATGCTTATTCTTAAGTGCGATAGTTGAGTTAGATAGTTTTAGTAGAAATACATTCATTGATTTACTGCTTCTTATTAAGCTTTTTTCACATGTATAAATTATCTTATTCAGGGCAATACTTGGACTGATAAAAGCAGAAAAAAGGATGAAGAAGTATGTTAGCATGTCCAAATTGTCGAGAAAAACAAATTGGGAAATTAAGTCCTACAAGCTATTATTGCTGGGTGTGTTCAATTGAATTAACCGTGGCAGGAAAAGAGTTACACATCCATCAGATAGAAGCAGACGGGACGCTCAGTTCATTAGATGATTTATTTTCAAAAGAAGAGAGAAGGTTATTATAAACTCCCAGTCTGTTGGTTACACTACCATGGACTGGGAGTGATAATGTATGTGGAAAAAAATAAATGCAAAACAAATCATCTATTGCCTGCTGATTGCCATACTTTCCTTTATTCTTTTATATTTTTTAGCTGTTACCAAACCGTATTATGCAGCATTTTTTTCCTTTATAGGCAAACTAATACTTCCTTTTTTGATTGCAGGAATTGTGGCTTTTTTGCTGCATCCATTAATCGAATGGCTGCATCGATATCGAATTCATCGGGGCATAGCAGTATTAATTATTTATTTGATTTTTTTTGGAGGAGCCGGTTACGCGATATATCGCGCTTATCCGTTAATTGTTCAACAAGTAAAGGAAATGAGCCATCATTTTCCTGAATTTATTGCGTTGTATCAAAATGGTTTAAGTAAAATATATACATCTACTTCTTTCTTGCCAGAGTCCGTGCATGATCGAATGGATATATTTATTCAATCTTTAGAAGATACGATGAATAACTTTTCCGGAAGAATCATCGGCGGCTTTAACGGCATGATGGATGCTGTTATATTGTTAACCATTATCCCGGTTCTCGTATTTTATTTTTTAAAGGATTATCCGTTTATTAAATCATTTTTTTTTCGTTTTATTCCGGATAAGTATCGGGATGAGACAGGAAGTATCTGCAGAGAAATGAGCAAAGGGCTTGGAGGTTATATTCGCGGACAGTTCATCATCAGTGTGGCAGTTGGTATTATTTCTACTCTATGCTGGATGTGGTTGGATTTACCATACGCTTTACTGCTTGGAATTATTCTGGCAATTGTTAACGTCATTCCTTATTTCGGCCCTATAATTGGTGCCGTACCAGTTGTAACAGTAGCCTATATGACAGAGCCGCAAAAAGCACTATTCGTTATCATAATTATTTTTGTAATTCAATTGATTGAAAGCAATTTGTTGTCACCGTATATCATGGGGAAAACAGTAAAAATTCACCCAATCGGAATCATCTTTGCTTTGTTATTAGGCGGACAGTTAGCTGGCGTAATAGGCATGATTCTGTCTGTTCCTGTTTTTACCATGTTGAAAGTACTGATTCAACAATATCAAATTTCAAAATCAGGCTAATTAAAATAGATATTTAATTAGTAGCTAGATTTCCGCAATAATATTACACAAAAGTATGATGGGTTCAATCAATGATGTTATAGCAACGTAGTAAATGGAGAATCTCGTTTAGTTTGAAGAGCAAAGAAACCTCAATTAGATGAAGTTTCCATTTATTTATATCCTTTCAAATTAGAAAAATTGACATACAACGGAAAAATCACTATAATTACGCTATAATCAAACAAACAGTAGAAAATGATTAAAATCTTTCATTTTCAACCATGCAAATCACGTTGAAGGTGCTAAGTACATGACATGAAATTTCAAGAGAGGGATTCCCGTGGCTGAAAGGACTCCTAATTAAACTGTTATGGAAAGCTACACCGGAGTACGGCTAATCCCCGTCGGTATCATACCGTTATAATGAGGAAAGTGATGAACATATATGGTGTTCATAATAAGGGTGGTACCGCGAAATCTCGTCCCTGCAATAATGCAGTGAGGAGATTTTTTGTTTTGGTATATAAAAGGAGGGAAATATATAATGAAATCTTTAAGTTCCGCAGAAATACGACAAATGTTTATTGATTTTTTTAAAGAGAAAGGACATCAGGTGGAGCCAAGTGCTTCTTTAGTACCGCACGAAGATCCTACCCTTCTATGGATTAATAGTGGGGTGGCAACATTAAAAAAGTATTTTGATGGCCGTATTATTCCAGACAACCCCAGAATTGTGAATGCCCAAAAAGCAATTCGTACAAATGACATTGAAAATGTTGGTTTTACAGCACGCCACCATACTTTTTTTGAGATGTTAGGAAACTTCTCGATCGGTGATTATTTTAAGAAAGAAGCCATTGAATGGGCGTGGGAATTTCTGACCGATGAGAAATGGATTGGTTTTGACTCGGAAAAATTATCTGTTACTGTCCATCCGGAAGATGATGAAGCGTATGATCTCTGGTTAGAAAACATTGGTTTGCCCAAAGAACGTATTATTCGATTAGAAGAAAATTTCTGGGATATTGGCGAAGGGCCAAGTGGACCAAATACTGAAATTTTTTATGATAGAGGAGAAAGTTATGGAGATGATCCAGCTGATCCAGAACTTTATCCTGGAGGCGAAAATAGCAGGTATTTAGAGGTTTGGAATTTGGTATTTTCGCAATTTAATCATAATCCAGATGATACGTATACGCCTCTTCCAAAGAAAAACATTGATACAGGAATGGGGTTAGAACGGCTAACTTCTATTATCCAAGAAGTGCCTACTAACTATGAAACAGATTTATTTATGCCGATTATCCAGGCAACGGAAATGATTGCAGATAGAAAGTATGGAGAAGATAATACAGCTGATACAGCATTTAAAGTTATTGCTGATCATATCCGTACAGTTAGTTTTGCAATAGGTGATGGAGCTATGCCGTCTAATGAAGGACGTGGCTATGTTCTGCGGAGACTGCTCCGTCGTGCTATCCGTTTTGCAAAGGATATTAACATCCACGAAGCGTTTATGTACCGTCTTGTTCCGGTAGTAGCTGAAATAATGAAGGACTTCTATCCAGAAGTTGTGACGGAAACAGACTACATTCAAAAAATGATTAAAGTAGAAGAAGAGCGTTTCCATGAAACATTAAATGATGGTCTAGAAATCTTAACCAAGCTCATTGAGACAGAAAAGGAAAAAGGAAGTAGTGTATTTCCAGGAGAAGAAGTATTCCGTTTATACGATACGTATGGATTTCCAAAGGAATTAACAGAAGAATACGTAGAGAAACTTGGGTTTACCGTAAATCAAGAAGGTTTTGAAAATGAGATGAAGCTCCAGCGTGAAAGAGCGAGAAATGCTCGTCAAAAAGTGGATTCTATGCAAGTTCAAGATACGATATTTTCAACGATTAACGTTGAAAGTGAATTTGTAGGGTATTCTACCTTGGAAAAAGAAACTGTTATTCAAACAATTATTCAAGATAAAGAAATAACAGAATTAGTAGAAGCTGGGCAAGAAGCATATATTTTATTGAAAGAAACTCCTTTTTATGCTGAGAGTGGCGGACAAGTTGCTGATATTGGTGCTATTCAAACAGATGAAGCACATGCAGTGGTTATGGATGTACAAAAATCGCCAAATGGTCAGCATATACACCGTGTGAAAGTTGAAGAAGGTGTGCTGCGGGTTTCTGAGGAAGTAAGAGCTGTCGTTGACCGAGCGTTTCGTAATGATGTTATTAAAAATCATACTGCAACCCATTTACTGCATCAGGCATTAAAAGATGTACTGGGATCTCATGTTAATCAGGCAGGTTCATTGAATGAGACAAATCGTCTCCGCTTTGATTTTTCACATTTCAGTAGTGTTACAGAGGAAGAACTGGAAGAAATCGAAAAAATTGTGAATCAAAAAATATGGGCTTCACTACCAGTCTTCATTGAGTCCAAAGGAATTGAAGAAGCAAAAGCTATCGGGGCAATGGCATTATTTGGCGAAAAATATGGGGACGTTGTCCGTGTTGTTCAAATCAGCGATTACAGTATTGAATTATGTGGAGGATGTCATGTAAGCAATACAGCAGAAATAGGTTTATTTAAAATTGTTTCAGAAAGCGGGATAGGTGCAGGTACAAGAAGGATTGAAGCTGTTACAAGCAAAGAAGCTTACGAGTATTTAAACAACAAAATTGAATTGTTGAAGCAATCAGGAACATTATTAAAAGCAAAAGATGAGCAAGTTCCTCAAAAAGTTTCTGCTTTACAAACCGAATTAAAAGAAACACAAAAACTTGTGGATTCGTTACAAGCAAAACTATCTAATCTAGAAGCTTCTTCTATCTTAGATGAAATAAAAGAGGTAAATAATGTAAAAGTACTAGCTCAAAAGGTTGATGTGAAAGATATGAACCAACTTCGTTCCATGGTGGATGAATTAAAACAAAAAATAGAGTCAGGTGTAATTCTCCTCGCAGCTGTCAATAATAATAAAGTGCAACTTGTTGCAGGAGTAACAAAAGACCTGATAAAGCAAAATCTCCATGCTGGAAATTTGGTGAAACAAGCTGCTACAATTTGTGGCGGAGGGGGCGGTGGTCGCCCTGATATGGCACAAGCTGGGGGTAAAGACCCAGATAAAATTACAGAAGCATTACAAAGTGCTTTAACTTATGTAACAGACGTGACAAATGCTTAATCCTTGGTTGTATGTTTTCTCGTTAATAAGTATAATGATAGAGATAAACATGTTAAAATAGAAGAAGAAGGTTAACGAAGGACGGGGTGTCATTATGAGTTCAATTGATAAAACAATGAAATTCAACTTTTCCGAAGAACCATTTGACCAGGATATTAAAAAGATTTTAATGACTGTTCATGAATCATTACAGGAAAAAGGATATAATCCGATTAATCAAATTGTCGGTTATCTATTGTCAGGTGATCCTGCTTATATTCCTAGGTATAATGATGCGCGTAATATGATACGTAAAGTTGAACGGGATGAAGTTATTGAAGAACTTGTAAAGTTTTATCTAGAACAGAATAAGGAGAATTCATGAAAGCGATAGGTTTAGACGTCGGTTCAAAAACAATAGGCGTTGCGATAAGCGACGCTTTTGGGTGGACAGCCCAGGGGCTGACAACCATTTATTGGAATGAAAATGAAATGGAATCTGCTGATGAAGAACTTAGGAAGATTATAGAAGAGAATGAAGTATCTCTGGTTGTAATCGGACTCCCTAAAAATATGAACGGTTCGATTGGTGAAAGAGGCGAGGCATCAGAGCGCTACGCAAATTATGTAAAAGAAAAGTATCAATTGCCTGTCGTGTTATGGGACGAGCGATTAACCA
Source organism: Oceanobacillus jeddahensis (assembly GCF_000750635.1). Classification (GTDB taxonomy): domain Bacteria; phylum Bacillota; class Bacilli; order Bacillales; family Amphibacillaceae; genus Oceanobacillus; species Oceanobacillus jeddahense. The sequence goes on along the minus strand of NZ_CCDM010000003.1, from coordinate 364,946 downwards.
CGATGGCAGCTGAACGCGTACTTCTCGAAGCGGACATCAGTCGCAAGAAAAGAAAAAAAGTTATTGACAAGATGGCAGCTACAATGATTTTACAGGGTTATCTTGATTCAAAAGGAGGCGTTATTTAATGGCGTTAGAAGAAAAAGAACGAATTATCATTCCGGATGAAAATGGAGATGAGCATCTTTTTGAAGTGCTTTTCACCTTTGATGTGGATGAAACAGAACAATCCTATATAGCTGTCGTACCTGCTGAACAAGCAGAGGAAGAAGAGGTAGAGGTGTACGCGTTCCGTTACGAGGAGCAGGAAAATGAGGATTTTACACTTTACCCAATTGATTCTGATGAAGAGTGGAGTATGGTAGAAGAAATGTTAAACACATTAGCAGAAGAAGAGTAAAAACTTAAAAGAAAGCTGATGTTCACATTTTGTGGCATCAGCTTTCTTTTACCATGTAATTTATCACGGAGAACCGTCCGTAAAACTTCCGCCTCAAAATAAAGCGTGAAAATAAATTTATTTAGGCGGGAGATAACGGACGCTAACTCCCTGAATCACTTAGGCTAACGCAGTGGGAGAATGAAGGAAGCAGACTAAGTTTGCGACGTCCTGGGGTTGGGGCTGGGACTGCGATTACTCGTCCCATCGAAAACCATTGCGATTACTCGTCCTATCGTAAAGAGTTGTGCGTCGAAAAACTTCCATTGAGTGAAGTTTCGTTTTATAGGTGGATATCATGAAGTAACGCTTTTAATGGGACGAGTATGCGCAGCCTTAGTAAATGCTCGATAATTCGTAGTCCTGCCTGTCATCATAATTGGAAAACCTTTCAATGCGTACTAAAAATATATTTTTCTTCAAAATTCCTAATAAAAACAAAAACTTTTGTTCAAAATGTAGAAGTATGAAACAAAATCACAGGAATATTGGATAATTTTATATGAATTTAGTATAATGAAGCGGATGAAAGGGGGTTACATAGTGTCAAAAGATGACAAGCATAATGGATTCCAAAAAAATCTTATACAAAGAGCAAAAGATGCTTCTAAAGTGAGAAAGATTGTAGCAATTATTCTTGTATGTTTTACGCTTATCATAATAATTGGCGGGATTTCAGGTTATTTATATATTAACTCAGCGTTGCAGCCTATTGATGAAGAAAATTCAACAGCGATAGAAGTGGAAATTCCAATCGGTTCTTCTAGTTCAACCATAGCCGGGATACTTGAAGAAAATGGAATTATAAAGGATGCGCGTGTATTCCGTTTCTATACAAAGTTTAATAACGTGAATGAATTTCAAGCTGGAAATTACACGTTTAATACAGCAATGAGTATGGATGAAGTAATTGAATCATTACAGCATGGAAGAATTATTGTAGATGCCGTTCATGCCATAACAATTCCTGAAGGGTTAACTGTAGAACAAATTGCTGAAATTTATAGTGAGCAACTTGATTTTTCCAAAGAGGATTTCTTAGAGGTTGCTAATGACCCTGACTTTATTGATAAATTAATGGAAAAGTATCCTAACTTGTTAACGGAGGATATCTTGGATGAGGATATTCGTACACCATTAGAAGGTTATATGTTCGCTTCTACTTACGAATTTTTTGAGGAAGAACCATCTATAGAATCAATAATAGATCGTATGGTTGAACAAACAAATTCTGTTTTTCAACAGTATGAAGGTGAGATTGCGGAACAAGATTTTACACCACACGAGGCAATAACATTTGCATCCGTGGTAGAGAAAGAAACTGCTCATGAAGAAGAACGATCGCAAATTGCGGGTGTATTTTACAATCGTTTGAACGAAGGCATAGCTTTACAGACGGATCCTACCGTGTTGTATGCAAAAGGGGAACACCAAGCTGTTGTTACCTTTGAAGATTTAGAAATAGAATCACCGTACAACACATATGTAGTAGATGGATTGCCGATAGGCCCCATATCGAATTTTGCGGAAAACTCTTTACGCGCAGTATTGTCTCCGGAAGAATCAGATTATCTTTATTTCTTACATGATGAAGATGGAAATATTCACTTTTCTGAAACGTTTGAAGAGCATGTTGAAAATCGAGAAGAATATATAAATTAAAGTGTGTGTAAAAATAACACTTTTAAACGGACTTATGGAGGGTTTCTCCATTTTCCGTTTTCTTTTTTACACAACAAGAAACCATCAAAATTTTTGCGAATGTTTTAGGTGAAAGTGAGTAAATACAGTTCCAACTCTGAAAAAGTGTCCTATATAACAAAGAAAAAGCTAGTGATTCAGTTTATCACGGAGAACCGTCCGTAAAACTCCCGCCTCAAAATAAAGCGTGAAAATAAATTTATTTAGGGAGATAACGGACGCCACCTCCCTGAATTACTTAGGCTAACGCAGTGGGAAATGAAGGAAGCAGACTAAGTTCGCGACGTCCTGGGACTGGGACTGCGATTACTCGTCCCATCGTAAAGAGTTGTGCGTCGAAAAACTCCCACTGAGTGAAGTTTCGTTTTATTAACAGTCCATAAGCTTGCGTGAGAATAATATAATGTTTGAAAGTAAAAGGAAATGGTGAAATGGATAAAGAATTAGAAAGTTACTTGGAAAGCCTGCTACCAGCTTCATCAGAATATGTAAACATGCTTGAAAAAAATGCTGAAACAAACCAGGTACCAATTGTACACCGAAGCAGTATGCATATGATTAATCTTATTCTAATGATGAAACAACCTAAAAAGATTTTAGAGATCGGTACGGCCATTGGTTACTCTGCATTACGGATGTTAGAAGGGGCAGAAGATGCTGATATCATTACTATTGAGAAAGATGAGAAACGCTGCCGCGAAGCAATTGTCCATATCCAAGAACAGAAACGTGATCATCAAATTGAAGTTATCTTAGGTGATGCTGCGGAAGTAATGCAGGATCTGACTAACAAAGAGAAGCAATTTGATGTGATTTTTATGGATGCTGCAAAGGGGCAATATCAATCTTATTTTGACTTAGCAAATAAAATGCTCATTTCTGGTGGCATTTTAATTACGGATAATGTATTATTTCGGGGGATGGTCTATTCGAATGAAGAAGTACCCAAAAAATATAGAACATTGGTACGAAAATTAAAAGCGTACAATGAAATGCTAATGAATCATCCAGATTACCATACATCTATTATACCGGTGGATGATGGTGTTTCCATTAGCTGTAAAAGATGAAATATGTAAGGAGATAGTAGAATGGAAAAAAATAAACCCATTGTAATTGGTGTTGCAGGGGGGAGTGGTAGTGGAAAAACTTCAGTGACAAGATCTATCTGCGACCGTTTTAAAGAAACATCGATTTTAGTTATAGAACAAGATGCATATTACAAGGATCAGTCGGATCTCCCTTTCGAGGAAAGGTTGAAGACAAATTATGATCACCCGTTTGCATTTGATAATAATCTATTAATAGAGCACCTTAAACAATTGATCGAATATAAATCTGTTGAAAAACCTGTTTACGACTACAAGGTTCACAACCGTTCCAGTGAAACGATTCATGTTGAGCCAAAAGAAGTAATTATAGTCGAAGGAATTTTGATTTTAGAAGATGCAAATCTGGTTGACCTAATGGATATAAAGGTATTTGTTGACACGGATGCTGATTTAAGGATTATACGACGCCTGTTAAGGGATATTAAAGAGCGTGGCAGAACATTAGAATCGGTAATTGACCAATATATTCAAGTAGTTCGGCCGGCTCATATGCAATTTATTGAGCCGTCTAAGCGTTATGCCGATTTAATTATTCCTGAAGGCGGGGAAAACCATGTTGCAGTGGATATTATGGCATCTAAAATAGAAAATATCTTAGCAAAAAATTCAATTAAATAATTATTTTTCTTGATATTTTAGGTAATATCTGCCATAGTATTGGTTAGTATATTTTGAAGAGTCAGCACATAAGCTATATAGTCGATTTTTATAATTTAATTTATATACATGGAATATGCAGCTGTTTTTAGAATAAATTTAACCTAAAATAAAGCTGCTATTGTTCCTAGATAGAAAAGAAATAAGAAGGAGTGTATAAAGATGGCTGCAGAAAAAAGCTTTTACATGACACAAGAGGGGAAAGACAAATTAGAGGAAGAACTACATTATTTAAAAACGGACCGCCGTCAAGAGGTCGTTGAAAGAATAAAAGTAGCCCGTGATTTTGGAGACCTATCCGAGAATTCCGAATACGATGCTGCAAAAGATGAGCAGGCATTTGTAGAACAACGTATTACACAAGTTGAGAATATGATTCGTAATGCGGTCATTATTGAGAATGATAATGAAAATCCAGATGTTGTTGCGTTAGGAAAATCAGTTACTTTTGTTGAATTGCCAGACGGTGATGAGGAAACATACACAATCGTAGGTAGTGCAGAAGCTGATCCATTTGAAGGGAAAATATCTAATGATTCTCCAATGGCAAAAAGTTTATTGGGACAAGAAATCGGTAAAGAAGTTTCTGTTTCAACACCAGCTGGAGACATTGAAGTTCGAATAACAAATGTAGAATAAAAATTGGAAAGCGTTTACGTATTGATTTTTCTTTTTTGTGCTTGAGAGAGCTGGAGTGACACCTCATGAGTTAGGTTACAAAAATAGTGTGTATATCTAAGTAATACGAAAACTTACAGTTGTATTAGGCTGTAAGTTTTCGTTTTTTCTAAATAAGGACGTTAAAAATTAGACAATCTGTACGAAAAGTATTACATAGCAAATTTTTTATAGCTAAGAAGGTATCAACCTTGTTACTGCATAAGTGCATCGGTTCGAATCGAAACATTTGTTGACGAAAAACCTCACGTTGAATAAAGTTTCATTTTATCTGTATCTTCGTCTTGTTTTCTTAACCCATTATATTAGGTTTAAAAGAGAGACAAACAGTATATTTATGCTAAAATAGAAAATAATTGATAGACTCGATAGAAGAGTTAAAAACAAAATGTGTAGTGAGGGGGATTTTCCGGTGAGTCAAACAAGATCAAATAAATTTGAAAAAAGAAGAAAAAACACAAACGCAATTACCATCTTATCCATTGCTGCAGGAATCGTGTTAGTTATTTTTCTTGCGATATGGGTATTTGGCGGCGGAGATGATACAACAGAGGAGGGCACTGAATCGGATGCCTCGGAAAATACTTCAGAGGATAATAATGGTGAAGGTAATGGAGAGGACGATAACGGCTTTCTAATAACAGATCCGGACTCAAATGACGAAGATGCTGAAGGTGAAAATGGAACTGAAGATGAAGATGCTAATCGAGAAGAAGATGATGAGGAAGACGAGGACGCAGATGAAGATGCATCCAACGAAGATGAGGATGAAAATGAAGAAGATAATTCTTACGAGGATAGAGAGTCTGCCGAACCTTCAGATGACGATGTTGCTGAGGCTTATACCGGTGACTGGGACCCAATAGGTACAGAACAGGAAGGCGAGCATAATACAGATTTTAGCGATGGATCTGCGGACCGTGTTGAAATTAAGAGAGCAGTCTCCATGGTTACTGGTTTAAGTGAAGATGGTATGATAGAGCACTGGGTTGGGAATAATGGACCTGATAAAGTAATTGCTACTGTTTCCGATTCAAGCAATACAGAGAATTATCGTGTATTCCTGGATTGGGTAGACGGGGAAGGCTGGCAGCCGACACAAGTAGAAGAATTGAATTAAAATGATGCAGGACAGTAATGGAGGAATAGAATGACTATCGGGATTATTGGAGCAATGGATGAAGAAATTGAATTGCTGAAACAAAGAATGACAGATGTGCAAGAAATCGAAGTAGCGAAGACTTATTTTTATCAAGGATATTTGGAAGGAAAAAAAGTTGTCCTCCTGCTGTCTGGTATTGGTAAAGTAAATGCAGCCATGTCTACAACCATCTTACATGAACGATTCAACCCTGATAAAATTATTAACACAGGGTCTGCCGGAGGATTTGCTGAAAACCTGGAGGTAGGAGATGTCGTTATTTCTACAGGGGTATTACATCATGATGTCGATGCAACAGCATTTAATTATGTATATGGACAAGTCCCGGGAATGCCGGCAGTCTATAACCCCTCTCCAGATTTGGTAGAATTAGCAGATAAGGTAGTTTTAGACTCAGACATCCAAGCAGAAACTGGTATTATCGCAACAGGTGATTCGTTTATGCAAAGAAAGGATCAAACAGCAGTTGTCCGTGAACGATTCCCGGAGATGCTTGCTTTAGAAATGGAAGCTGCTGCAATTGCACAGGTATGCTATCAGTATAAAACACCATTTGTTATTATTCGTGCATTATCAGATATTGCTGGGAAAGAATCATCTATTTCATTTGATGTATTCTTAGAAAAAGCAGCAAAGAATGCAGCGGATGTGATTATAAAAATGGTTCAAAGATTATAAGTTATAAAAGAATTTATAAAAAGGTTTCTATTTGTTTTAGATAGAAACCTTTTTTATTGCAAATAATCGTTTGTAAAACCCAAACGAATTAAACTTTTATGCATCCAAAGTAATAAAAGGAGTGGTAAAAATGCCTATTTCAGATTATTATAAAAATATACGGGCAAAAATAGGAACTGATTTAATTTTTATGCCGAGTGTTGCAGCAATTATTAAAAATGACCAAAATGAAATACTTTTTCAATATATTAAAGGAGAGGAACAATGGAGTTTGCCTGCTGGTGCAATTGAACTTGGTGAGCCTCCCGCAAAAGCAGTTATTCGGGAAGTTTTTGAAGAAACAGGTTTACTTGTAAAGCCACTTCATTTAATAGGTATATTTGGAGGAGAAGATTTTCGATTTACATATTCAAATAAAGACCAAGTAGAATATAATATATTTGTATTTAATTGTAAAATCATTTCTGGTAAATTAACAGCTATTGATGGAGAATCATCAGACTTAAAATTTTTTAATGTTTATAGTAAACCTGAATTAGCATTACCATATCCGGAAGTACTGTTTCATAACTTAAAAGTATCAGATGCGTATTTTCAATGGAATGATGATTGGCTTAAATTGAATAATTAACTTTATCACGGAGAACTGGCCGTAAAACTCCCGCTGAGTGAAGTTTCGTTTTATACTTGAAGATGGTTATCCTTATATTGATTAGGAAAAGACAGTAAAAACCATAGAATATCAAAATTTCTCATTTGATATTCTATGGTTTTTTAATCCCCAATTTCAAAATAATCCTGAATAAAATGATAAAAAACCTTCTGGGATGGTGCCAGATTACGATTTTTAGGAATAATGATGCCGACTGTTCGCTGAATAGGCGGATTATCAATAGCAACTTTAGCACTATAAGCTGTGTTTAAATCATTAAAGGCACTTTCTGGAAGTAAAGTAATCCCCATTCCTGCCGCAACAAGTCCTTTAATAGCATCTAAATCTTCTCCCTGCGATTGGATATTTGGTGTGAAGCCTGAACGGATACAAGCATCAATAACAAGTTGATGAAGTACATACCCTTCTGGAAACAATACAAAATTTTCATGTTCTAAATCTGCTATCGAAATGATTTCTTTTGTAGATATTGCATTAGAACTGGGAATAAGCGCATAGAAATTTTCCATAAACAGAACCTTACCAATAATATCCGGTTGATTATCGGGAACCGGACCTAGAAATGCTAAATCAATTTCTCTATTTCTGACAGCTTCAATTAAAAAATTATAAGAGCCCTGTCTTAATTGAAAGCGGATGTTTGGATAGCTTCTCTTAAAAGCTGATAAAACGGTTGGTAATAGGTTACCCGCTAAGCTTGTGGGAAAACCGATTTTTATGGACCCTCGTTCTGGATCTAAATATTCATCTACCTGCTTTTTTGCATAGTCAACTCCTTTTAAAGCCGACTTTATATGCGTTAAAAATATATTTCCGATGGGCGTTAAATGTACATTTCTGCCCGCTCTTTCAAAAAGTTGGACTCCTAATTCACTTTCTAAATTTGAAATTTGCCGACTGACAGCTGATTGAGCAACATGTAATTCAAAAGCTGCTTCAGATACATGCTCTCTTTCTGCTACAGCAACAAAATATCTCAATTGACGCAGTTCCATATTTCCACCTCATATCAAAATTAGATTATTCTTATGTTTATTATATATTGTTTAGATAAATAAAAAAACATAAAATGTATCTTACCCACTTTTATTGAACACGGAATGGAGGAACAGAAATGATTTTTCATGATTTGCCGAAAGCACAAGGTTTATATCATCCGGATTTTGAGCATGATGCTTGTGGAATTGGCTTATATGCTCATATAAAAGGAAAACAGACACATGACATTGTTACAAAAGGATTGAATATGCTTTGTAAGTTGGAACACCGCGGCGGCCAAGGAAGTGATCCAATGACTGGTGATGGTTCGGGGTTAATGGTGCAGATACCGGATCGATATTTTCGAAGAGTGTGCTCTGAATTTGAGCTGCCGCCTGCTGGAGAATATGCTGTAGGAATGATTTTTCTTACTCTGGATAACCAGGAGCAAAAGAAGGTAATGGAGCAGGTAAATACATTTATTGCGCAAGAAGGACAGCAGCTGATTGGCTGGAGAGATGTACCTGTTAACCCTGCTTGTATTGGAAAAGGCGCTGTGGATACATTGCCGGAAATGAAACAAGTATTTATTCGAGCGGATGCATCTGCTGATGAGTTGGATTTCGAGAGAAAGCTGTATGTTATTCGCAAACAAGCAGAGCACTGGGCAGAAGAAAAAGAGCTCCGTTTTTATGTACCGAGTCTATCCAGTACTACCATAGTTTATAAAGGATTACTGACACCGGAGCAGGTGAAAGGATTTTATTTAGACTTACAAGAAAAAGATTTTGTTTCTGCTTTTTCGCTTGTTCACTCCCGATTCAGTACAAATACGTTTCCATCCTGGGAACGGGCGCATCCAAACCGTTATTTAATTCATAATGGTGAAATAAATACATTACGAGGAAATGCGAACTGGATGCGGGCCAGAGAAAAACAATTTGTTTCGGATGTATTTGGTGATGATTTAGAAAAACTATTACCAATTATCTGCAGTGATGGCAGTGACTCGGCTACGCTGGATAATGCGCTGGAATTTTTAACGTTGGCAGGAAGAGATCTTGCTCATGCAGCCATGATGTTGATTCCTGAACCATGGGATAAAAATAATCATATGAATCAGGAAAGACGTGCTTTCTATCAATATCACAGTCTGATGATGGAGCCCTGGGACGGCCCGACATCCATCACATTTACAAACGGGAAACAAATTGGTGCTATTTTGGATAGAAATGGTTTACGTCCAGCGAGATATTACGTGACAAAAGATGATTATATTATTTATTCCTCTGAAGTTGGTGTCGTTGACGTAGAAGAAAGTAATGTTTTATTAAAAGAACGATTGAGTCCTGGGAAGATGCTGTTAGTAGATATAGAGAAAGGGAGAATCATTTCGGATGAGGAAATAAAATCTGCCATTACAACAGCACATCCTTATCAGGAATGGATAGAGGAACAAATAACGACATTGGAGCCGGAAGTAGATGAAAACATGGAAGTAGATCCATTATTGTTTTCTAAACAGAAAGCCTTTGGTTACACGCTGGAGGATATTGAAAAATATTTAATTCCATTAGTGCAAGACGGAAAAGACCCAATCGGCGCAATGGGAAATGATGCACCGTTAGCTGTTTTATCTGAGCGTCCGCAAAGTTTATTTAATTACTTTAAACAGCTCTTTGCCCAGGTTACCAATCCGCCAATTGATGCCTACCGGGAGCAACTGGTAACATCCATGCTGACATGGCTTGGCAGTGAAGGAGATGTTCTTCATCCGGAAGCTGAAAAGAAAAGATGTGTTCGGTTAGACTCCCCGATTTTATCAAATGTGCAGATGAAAAGGATTGAAAATAGCGAAATCGATGGATTAACAGCTGAAGTAATTGAAACGTTATTTACAGATAATTTGGAAGCTGCGCTGAGTGAAGTGTTTGCACAGGCAAAAGCTGCGATCTATAAAGGGAAAAATATTCTGGTATTAAGGGATACAGAAATGGATCAAATGCATAAAGCCATCCCTGCACTGCTGGCTGTCAGCGGTCTGCATCAATTTTTAATTCGTGAAGGTATCCGTACAAAAGTAAGTATTATTATCCAGTCAGGAGAAGCGCGTGAAGTGCATCATTTTGCAGCGATGCTCGGTTATGGGGTGGATGCGATTTACCCATATCTTGTGTATCAGACCTATCAACAGGCATTCGAAGACGATAAATTAGCTTTCAATCCACAAGAAGCACAAGCAAAATATATCGCAGTTGCGACAGAAGGAATTATCAAAGTAATGTCTAAAATTGGTATTTCAACTGTACAAAGCTACCGAGGTGCGCAAATTTTTGAAGCTGTCGGGATAAGCAAACAGGTGATTGAAGATTATTTTACCGGTACAGCTTCACAAATCGACGGAATTGGACTTGAGGTTATTCAACTGGAAACAGAAAAACGCCATCATGAAGGATACAAGGAAGTGATAAATGGGCTGCTAGATTCAGGCAGTGATTTTCAATGGCGAAAAACCGGTGAGCATCATGCCTTTAACCCTTCAACCATTTATAAGTTGCAATGGTCCTGCAGGCGGGGAGATTATAAACTATTCAAGCAATTTTCTAAAGAATCAAATGAAGCGCGTATTGGATTTTTAAGAAATTTATTTGACTTCAAAAAATCGAAATCTATCTCCATCGATGAAGTAGAACCGGTGGATACCATTGTTCAACGTTTTAAAACCGGTGCGATGTCCTTTGGCTCGATTAGTAAAGAAGCGCATGAAACATTGGCGATTGCGATGAATCGTCTCGGTGGTAAAAGTAACAGCGGAGAAGGTGGAGAGGATAAATCCCGCTTTACTCCTGATGCGAATGGAGATTTACGTGCCAGTGCAATTAAACAGGTGGCATCTGGACGCTTTGGTGTAACCAGCAATTATTTAGTCAATGCAAAAGAGCTGCAAATTAAAGTAGCTCAAGGAGCGAAACCTGGAGAAGGTGGTCAGCTGCCGGCTGAAAAAGTGTATCCATGGGTTGCGGATGTACGCGGTTCGACACCGGGGGTTGATTTAATTTCACCACCGCCGCATCACGATATTTATTCAATTGAAGATTTGGCGCAATTGATTCATGATTTGAAAAATGCGAATCGAAACGCAAGAGTAAGTGTTAAGCTTGTTGCTAAATCAGGCGTTGGAACGATTGCTGCCGGTGTTGCTAAAGGAAATGCAGATGTTATCTCCGTTGTCGGCTATGATGGCGGAACAGGCGCCTCGCCAAAAACTAGTATTAAGCATACCGGTCTCCCATGGGAATTAGGTTTGGCAGAAGCACATCAGACTTTAATGCTAAACGGGCTGAGAGATCGTGTTATTTTAGAAACGGATGGAAAACTATTAACAGGAAAAGACGTTGTAACAGCAGCCTTGCTTGGAGCAGAAGAATACGGTTTTGCTACAGCGCCTCTTGTTGTTGTCGGCTGCGTGATGATGCGTGTCTGTCATAAGGATACTTGTCCAGTCGGTGTTGCAACGCAAAATCCGGAACTTCGTAAAAAGTTTGCCGGAGATCCGGAGCATGTGGTGAACTATATGCGATTTATTGCTGAAGAGGTTCGTGAAATTATGGCGGAGCTTGGTTTCCGGTCGATGGATGAGATGATCGGGCGCACTGAATATCTGAAAAGATCAGCACGTGCTGATGCACATTGGAAAGCGAAGTATCTTGATTTATCCACTTTGGTTTACCAGCCGGAAGGGGAAAGAAGAAATACAACGCAGCAGGATCATAAGTTAGATCAATCTTTAGATATAAATGAAATCCTGCCTGCCGTTCAAGAATCACTGAAAACTGGTGAAGCAATGGAAGCGAGCTTCGCAATCCAAAATACGGATCGTGTTACGGGAACGATTGTCGGCAGTGAGCTTACTGCAAAATACGGAGAAGAAGGGTTGCCAGAGGATACAATTAATTTACATTTCACTGGATCAGCCGGCCAGAGCTTCGGTGCGTTTATCCCATCAGGTATGACAATGACCGTGACTGGAGATGCCAATGATTATGTTGGCAAAGGACTTTCTGGCGGTAAGGTGATTGTCCGAGCCTCAGAAGAGTCAACAATTAATCCTGGTCATAATGTTATCGCAGGAAATGTATCCTTCTATGGTGCAACAAGTGGAGAGGCTTATATCCAAGGTTGTGCAGGAGAACGCTTTGCTGTTAGAAACAGTGGTGCAAAAATTGTTGTAGAAGGCGTTGGGGATCATGGTTGTGAATATATGACCGGAGGCCGGGTTATTATCCTTGGCAACGTCGGCAAAAACTTTGCGGCCGGTATGTCAGGGGGGATTGCTTACGTGAGACCGGATGATAGTCTTTTGTTTCAGACCTTAACGAATACGGAACTGATTCAATTTGAAAAAATGACAGATCTGGAAGAACAAGAAGAAGTAAAAGAATCGCTTATAAATCATCTGGATTATACCAATAGTGAAAAAGCAGCAATTATATTAAAAAACTGGAAAGAAGAAGTGAAGAAATTTGTTAAAGTCATTCCGGTCGATTATAAATTAATGCTTCAGCAGATAGAGTGGTTTAAAGAAAAGGGTTTTAGTACGGAAGAGGCTCGTTATGAAGCGTTTATGGCAAAGAAAAATCATAAGATGACAGTGAGTCTGGATAAAAATGCTGTCATTAAAGAAGAGAAAGGAGCCGGAGTAAATGGGTAAAGCAACCGGATTTATGGAAATAGAAAGAAAAAAAGCCACAGAGCGTGACCCGCTTGAAAGAATAAAAGACTGGCAAGAGTACGCTGGCACCTTCTCTGATGATGCAGCAAGCTGGCAAGGTGCGCGTTGTATGGACTGCAGTATCCCTTTTTGTCATATCGGCATGGAAATAGAAGGCGCAACATCAGGTTGTCCTATTTATAACCTGATTCCGGAATGGAATGATCTTGTTTATAAAGGCAGATGGAGAGAAGCATTAGACAGATTAATGAAAACTAATAATTTTCCGGAATTTACCGGCAGGGTATGTCCTGCACCATGTGAAGGTTCGTGTACGGTAGCAATTAATGATCCTGCCGTAACGATAAAAAATATCGAGCAGAAAATTATTGATAAAGGGTTTGAAGAAGGCTGGATTGAACCGCGAATCCCGGTTGTACGGACAGGAAAAAAAGTGGCTGTTATCGGCTCGGGTCCAGCCGGGTTAGCGGCAGCGGATCAGCTGAATCAAGCGGGCCACGAGGTGACGATTTATGAACGGGCAGACCGTGCCGGTGGATTATTAACCTATGGCATTCCCAATATGAAGCTGGATAAAGGTATTGTGGAACGGCGTATCCAGCTGCTTCGTCAAGAGGGTGTCCGTTTTTTGTTAAATACAGAAGTAGGTAAAGATATTTCAGCAGAAGAAATCAAAGCAGATTTTGATGCTGTGATTCTTTGTACCGGTGCTCAGAAACATCGTGATTTGCCGCTGGAAGGGAAAGACAGCAAAGGAGTGCGTTTTGCAATGGATTACCTGACACGCTCAACCGAAAAATTGCTTGATGACGATGTGGAATTAGAGGAGGAGTTAAACGCAGATGGAAAAGACGTTATCGTCATCGGCGGCGGAGATACGGGTGCAGATTGTATTGCAACGGCAATCCGTCAAGGTGCAAAAAGTATTGTACAATTCGGAAAGCATCCACAATTGCCAATTAAACGGGCTGACAGTAACCAATGGCCTGCTTATCCGCAGATATTTAGCTTAGAATACGCACACAAAGAAGCAAAAGAAAAGTTTGGTGAGGACATCCGGGAATACTCCATTCAAACACAGAAATTTGTTACTGATGAACGGGGCAATTTAAAAGCGTTGCATACGATACAAATGGAAAAAAAGCAGGATGAAAATGGTGTTTTCTTTTTTGAAGAAATACCGGGAACGGAAAAAATATGGCCTGCTCAGCTGGTGTTGATTGCCATTGGATTTGAAGGAGGCGAAGAACCGGTTTTAGATGCTTTTGGAGTAAAAACGATGCGAAACCGCATACTTGCAGCATATGGAAAGTTTTTAACTACAGAAGAAAATGTATTTGCAGCCGGAGATGCCCGCAGAGGTCAGAGCCTAATTGTTTGGGCAATTAACGAGGGAAGAGAAGTCGCTTACCAGGTAGACACCTATTTAATGGGATCTACTTCACTGCCTACTGTTGCTGATATGTAAGTTTTACACAAGAAATAAACCCGGAGATATTTCAATCACCGGGTTTATTTCTTTTTTAGAATCATGAAAAATTATCGCTTTTTATTATTACATAGCCGGGGTTTTTGTCTTTTCTCCGTAAGATTCCAATAGAGAAGATTTTGTTTATAATTACTTAACTTTCGTACCTAAGAATAAGCATATATATCTTGCTATTTCAGTATGAACATATTCTCCATTACCATGCTTGCTTTTTAGTTAAATCAGCTTTTTTTGAACTAATGATAGTGCATAGCTCCGCTCCGGCCAACCACTCCGCTTTCCATGGGGACGGCTTCAGCTAACTTGAAAAGAAACCCGCTTTTCAAGTGGATCTTCAGCTCGCCCTGTTCCCATAGGAGTTATAATGAACGAAACTAGCCCCTGATTCGTCATAACGTAGGTTAATTCGGGTATAGAGTAGTAAGAAAGACTATCCCAAATCAGAGCTATTACACGAAAGGAGCTAGTAACATGCATTATAACACAAAATATGTAGGTTTAGATGTGTCGAAGAATAAAATTGCAGTAGCAGTAGCGGATGAGGGTCGTTCTTCAGCCAGATACGTAGGAAAGATCGATTACACCCTGGAAGCCATTAGAAAATGTATCAAAAAATTAGGGGAACCTGAACAACTGCACTTCTGTTATGAAGCCGGTCCCACAGGTTATGGATTGTATCGTATTTTGACCGGCATGGACATGACGTGTGAGGTGGTTGCCCCATCCCTCATCCCACAGAAGCCTGGCAGTCGTATCAAAACAGACAAAAGGGATGCATTGAACCTGGCTACGCTATTACGTGCCGGGGAATTAACACCTATTTATGTCCCAACGGAAGACGATGAGGCCTTACGTGATTTAGTTCGAGCCCGCGAAGATGTGAAGGAAGATGAATTACGTGCCAAACATCGCCTGTCGAAGTTTCTTTTGCGCCATGATATAAAAGAGCCAGCGGGCACCAAAAGATGGACGTTAAAATACTGGGAATGGTTACGTCAATTGACATTTTCCCGTGCTGCTTCGAGAGTGACTTTTCAAGAATATGTCCAGCAACTTCGAGAATATCAGCATCGGTTGGAACGACTGGAAGAAACAATCAAAGAAGAGGCGGAACATGGTGTGCACGCTCCACTAATTCAAAAACTCATGACCTTACGAGGCATTGCCGTCCTTACCGCTACCAGTTTGGTGGCAGAGATAAGTACGTTTGCTCGTTTTGTTCACCCCGGTGGTTTTATGTCATACATCGGTTTAGTACCAAGTGAAGGTTCCAGCGGGGACACACGCAAACAAGGAGCCATCACCAAAACGGGGAATCGCCATATTCGAAGGCAGTTAATTGAGGCAGCGTGGAGTTACCGGCACAAACCAACGATTGGTCGGGAGCTGGCAAAAAGGCAGAAAGGTCATTCATCGAATATATTAAGTATTTCTTGGAAGGCTCAACATCGGCTGCACAAAAAATACTGCCGTTTGATGGCACGAGGGAAAGAAAGTGGAAAAGCGATTACCGCCGTCGCCCGAGAATTAGCAGGCTTTATTTGGGCGATTGCACGGGAACCAGATGACAAGAAGAACGAGGCCATGTTATGACGATAGAGACAGCTAAAGGAAGCATCGTTACATCCTAGAAAGAAAAGAAGAAACGGGGAAAGAAGCATAGGGCTTGGAGGCAAAGATGAAAACCGTAGAGGATAACGCACGACGGAGACTTGTGCTAGCTATTCTGTAGTGAACGCACGCTAGGAGTTCGTGAAAGATCCTTTGACGGAACGATAAAATGTGACAACCCACGGATATCAGTATGCTCATCGGAGTAGAGATTTTTGCCTTCATGCCGTGTGCTTCTCTCCTCCTAATCCTGACAGGAAAGGAGATCATTTGCTTACCCTTGCGCAAGAAATAGCATTTACCAAAAAAGGGATGACCCTTAGCTTAAAGTTGCCTAAAAAAAGAAAACAGGAAAAGTTAGTGGGTGGATCTTGACAGTTTCGTTCATATCAGTCTCCATGGTTGGCCTCCGCTTAGTTAGAATTCTACAGCGAATGAAAGAAATAACATTCTGTTGGGGTGGACGAAATAGTATCTCTTTCGCTCGATGACACGATCATTCCGTTATTTCAAAGGGCTGGCTTAGCAGTTCGAATCATAACAGCAAGAATAATTAACATCAGGAATAGCTTTCATGCACAGAAAGTAATCTTGGCGGAACTTTTACCATGCAGCATAAAAAATATGTTCTGCCTGATCTACCTTTTATTTATTCAGCTATTCCACGTATAGAATACCTCACTAGCGGAGGCGGACCGTTTTGACTCCTGAGGGATCAGCACCATCTGAAGATCCACTTTTGCCAAGCGATCTTCTTGGCAAAAGTTAGCTGAAGAGCGTGCCCCTAGGAAAGCAAAACGGTCCGCCGCAGCGGTCACCTTACACTTTACCCTCTATTCTTTGTCTAATGAAGTTACTTTTTAATGAACGAATGCCGGGCAATGATAATAACGTGATTATTGTATAATAGATTATTTCAAACATGTTTATAGGCATCTGTCACCCCTTTTTAAATATTTGCGTATATTGTTAGTGAATAAGGGGTGATGGAGAATTGGCACAGGTAGAAGGGTATAAAAATGGTCGTATTAACATCATATTACATGAGAATACACAGCAACCCGGCAAGGAACTCCGCGTGAAAAAACAAAGACATTCGCCACTTGAAATGATCGATAAAGAATTTGCATCCTTTGTCGGCTTAGAGGAGCTAAAAACATCAATAAAAGAGATTTATGCAAGTATTCTTATCAATGAAAAAAGAAAGGAACAAGGATTAAAAAGCTCTAAACAGGTACTTCATATGTTATTTAAAGGAAACCCCGGCACAGGAAAGACGACGGTAGCCCGAAAACTGGCAAAGCTTTATCATGATATGAATGTGCTGTCCAAAGGGCAGTTTATTGAGGCGGAGCGTGCCGATTTAGTCGGAGAATACATCGGGCAGACAGCACAAAAAACAAGAGCGGTTATCCAAAAAGCGATGGGCGGTATTTTATTTATTGATGAAGCTTACTCTTTATCGCGTGGCGGGGAAAAAGATTTCGGGAAAGAGGCGATCGATCTGCTTGTAAAACATATGGAAGACGGGCGGGAAGATATGGTTCTTATTCTTGCCGGTTATCCGCGTGAAATGGATCGTTTTCTTTCCATGAATCCTGGGCTTGAGTCCCGCTTTCCATTTATTTTAGACTTCGATGATTACTCTGTGGATGAATTATTGAATATAGGAAACCGCATGCTGGGGGAAAGACAGTATCAATTATCAAAATCGGCGGAATGGAAGCTCCGCAATCATTTGGCAAGAAAATTACGGGAAGAGACTTTTAATTTTTCGAATGCAAGATATGTACGAAACATCATAGAAAAGGCAATCCGTATGCAGGCAGTCCGTTTGCTTACCTCGGAACAGATTATATCCAAAGATTTAATTGTTTTAACGGAGGAGGATTTGTTGCTAGAATAGAAATAACGGGTAAGATAAAAGATAAGAATAATTTTAAAGGATATCTAAGAAAGAGGTAAACTATGACAGCAGAAAACGTGTTAGTAATTGCGGTTAACCAAAACGAAAAATCAGAACGCCAATTCCAGTCTTCTTTAGATGAACTTATTTCTCTATGTAAAACGGCTGGAGGTCAGGTGCAGCATGTTGTTACACAAAACCGGGAACGCATCCATCCGGCTACTTATATCGGGGAAGGGAAGCTTCAGGAAGTGAGCCGGACAGTTGATGCATCGGAAATTGATTTAGTGGTGGCGAATAATGAATTATCTGCCGGTCAGGTCCGTAATCTGGCAGATACATTGGATGTCCGTGTTCTGGACCGGAGCCAATTAATATTGGATATTTTTGCAATGCGTGCACAAACGAAGGAAGGGAAGCTCCAAGTGGAACTAGCTCAATTGGAGTATTTGCTTCCTCGTTTGCATGGACAAGGTGCAAATCTATCCAGACTTGGAGGAGGAATTGGAACAAGAGGTCCGGGAGAAACAAAATTAGAAACGGACCGCCGGCATATTGAAAGAAGAATCTACGACATCAAACGCCGGTTACAATTAGTTGTGAAGCAGCGTGATCAATACCGGAAACGCAGACGGTCCAATGATATTTTCCAAATAGCCATTGTTGGTTATACGAATGCTGGAAAATCTACCATATTTAACAGACTGACAAATAGCCATTCATTAGAAGAAGATCAATTATTTGCGACACTTGATCCACTCACACGCCGTATTCAGTTTCCGAGCGGGTTAAAGAGTTTAGTAACGGATACAGTTGGGTTTATTCAAGATCTTCCAACATCGCTTATTGCCGCATTTAAATCAACTTTAGAGGAAGTGACAGAAGCAGATTTTCTCCTGCATGTGGTAGATATTTCCGATCCGGATTTATTACAACAACAGGACACTGTCCGAAAATTGTTAAATGAATTAGAGGCTGGCCACATCCCTGTATTAACCGTGTATAATAAAAAGGATCAGTTGGAAGCTGATTTCTTTTTGGCGAATCAATTCCCTAATATTCAAATTAGTGCCTTAGAGGAAGAAAATTTACAATCATTATTAATAAAAGTAGAAGAAGTATTAAAAGAGGAATGGGATTTATTTGACATTGTTTTAGATTCGAGTAAAGGAGATTTATTATATCAGCTTCAGTCAGCTGCGTTAATAGTAAAAAAAGAGTTAATCGAAGAAACAAATCAATTTCATATCCAAGGCTATGTCAGAAAAAAACATCCCTTTCACCGTTTTGTAGAGGAGAAGTAAAAAATGCAACCAGATTCACTTATTTTAAAAGCAGAAAAAGATTGTTTAGAAGGTCATCAGTATATTCAAGGAATTGTAGAGGAGAATCAAAAACGTGTGCTGGAAGCATTCAGAGAGCATCGAATCAGTGATTCCCATTTACAAGGAACGACAGGCTATGGCTACGATGATTTAGGCAGGGACGGTTTAGAAGCTGTATTTGCGCATGTATTTGGTGGAGAGGACGCGGTCGTGCGTCCCCAAATTGTTTCGGGAACACATGCAATTACAACAGCTCTTTTTGGTGTGCTGCGCCCCAATGACGAATTAGTGTATATTACAGGACACCCATATGACACCTTGGAAGAGGTAATTGGAAAGCCTGGAAAAGAAGAGGGAGCGCTTTCCGATTTTCGAATTGGTTATCGTGAGATTGCTTTAAAGGAAACAGGAGAAGTTGATTTTGAAGAAATAAAGAGAAGTTGGACAGAAGAAACAAAAGTAATTGCAATCCAACGATCAAAAGGTTATGGAGCAAGACCTTCTTTTACGATTAATGAGATCAAAGAAATGGTTGATTTTGTAAAACAAATAGATCCGTCTGTCATTGTATTTGTTGATAATTGCTACGGGGAATTTACGGAAACCAAAGAACCATTACATATTGGAGCAGATTTAATTGCTGGGTCACTCATTAAAAATCCTGGTGGCGGGTTAGTTCGAGCAGGCGGATATATTGCAGGGCGTCAAGATTTAATCCATTTATGTGCGAATCGTCTGACAGCTCCAGGTCTTGGTAAAGAAACCGGGGCTTCTCTTGGGGTGCTTCAAGAAATGTATCAGGGTTTCTTTATGGCGCCTCATACTGTAGGGGAAGCTTTAAAAGGAGCACTTTTTACGGCTAGATTTTTAGAGTTAGCCGGATTCCAAACCTCTCCATCCTATCAAGAAAAAAGAACAGATCTAATTCAAACGGTTACGTTTAATAAATCTGAAGAGATGATTGCTTTTTGCCAGTCCATTCAAGAAAGTTCACCGATCAATTCGTATGTAAAACCATATCCGAGTGAAATGCCGGGATATGAGGACCAGGTTATTATGGCTGCTGGAACATTTATCCAAGGGGCAAGTATCGAATTATCTGCTGACGGACCCATTCGACCTCCATATACAGCTTACGTTCAAGGTGGTTTAACATATACGCACGTTAAAATTGCGATTGTAGAAGCTGTGAAATCATTGAAAAGTCAAGGTTTTATTTCTTGAAAAAAGGGTAAGCATTAATAACGCATCATTTAAGTGTTAAAAAACCTGACATATAATTGACAATAAAACTAACATCAATTATACTGAATGTATCATAATAAGAAGGGGGTCATCTTTTGAATGATAAAGACCGTCGTTCAATGCCCTTATTCTCAATAGGTATAGTAATGAAATTAACTGAACTGACCGCGAGGCAAATTCGTTATTATGAAGCGAACGATTTAATTGCTCCAGAGCGGACAAAAGGAAATCAGCGTCTTTTTTCATTTAATGATGTGGACAGGCTGCTTCAAATTAAAGATCTTTTAGACAAAGGCTTGAATATGGCAGGGATTAAAATTCTGCTGGATGAAGAAGAAAAAGAAATGGAAACAGAAGAAGTATCGAAAAAAGCGAAAAAAACTCCAGCTAATTTGTCTGACAAGGAACTGAGAGACATTCTAAAAAGCGAATTAAATGAAGCAGGCAGATACGGTAAAGCAAGCATGAGACAAGGGGAACTGGCACGTTTCTTTGCAAAACGTTAACACCGTATCAAAATGAATTGCCGCTGGGCTATTCATGTAGTGCAGACTTTCTTTTGATGCGATTAAAGATTTCTAGGAGGAGAACACATGGCTAAAAAGTTAACCAGAGAAAAAATCATAAAACAGATTGAGGAGGAAAATGTACGTTTTATTCGTCTGCAATTTACCGATATGCTCGGAACCATTAAAAACGTTGAAATTCCTTTAAGTCAATTAGATAAAGCGTTAGATAATAAAATGGCTTTTGATGGATCCAGTATCGAAGGGTTTGTACGTATCGAAGAATCAGATATGTTCTTATACCCGGATTTGGATACATTTATTGTTTTTCCTTGGACCTCTGAAAAAGGAAAAGTAGCCCGTTTTATCTGTGATATTTATAATCCGGACGGCACTCCTTTCGCAGGCTGCCCGCGTTATAATTTAAAACGCAACCTGGAAAAAATGGAGAAGTTTGGGTTTGATGCATTTAATATTGGTGCAGAGCCGGAGTTCTTCTTATTTAAACTTGATGAAAACAGAGAGCCTACACTGGAATTGAATGACCATGGCGGTTACTTTGATTTAGCTCCTACAGATTTAGGGGAAAATTGCCGGCGCGATATTGTTTTAGAGCTTGAAGAGATGGGTTTTGAAATTGAGGCTTCCCACCATGAGGTTGCACCTGGACAGCATGAAATTGATTTTAAATATTCAGATGCATTAAAGCATGCAGATGATATTCAAACATTTAAATTAGTTGTAAAAACAATTGCCAGAAAGCATAACCTGCATGCTACATTTATGCCGAAACCTTTATTCGGAGTAAACGGCTCCGGGATGCATGTTAACATGTCACTTTTCTCTGGAAAAGAAAATAGATTCTATGACACGAAAGGCGAGCTGGAATTAAGTCAAGCAGCCTATCAGTTTATCGCAGGTATTGTGGATCATGCAGTCAACTTTACTGCAATAACAAACCCTACAGTCAACTCTTATAAACGTTTGGTGCCCGGTTACGAAGCTCCTAGCTACGTAGCATGGTCAGCATCAAACCGGAGTCCGCTTGTACGTATTCCGAGCTCCCGCGGATTAAGCACACGTGTCGAAGTCCGCAGTGTAGATCCGGCAGCTAATCCATACATGGCATTATCTGTACTATTAGCTTCCGGTTTAGATGGAATTAAAAGAGAATTAGCTGTTCCGGAGTCTGTGGACCGCAATATTTATGTAATGAACAAAAAAGAGCGTGAAGAAAACGGGGTTAAAGATCTCCCATCTACTCTTAAAGAAGCGATGGACTACCTGGAACAGGATGAAGTGCTCGTAGAATCGTTAGGAGAGCATTTATTTGAGCATTTTATTGAAGCTAAGGAAATCGAGTGGGATATGTTCCGCACAACTGTGCATCCATGGGAGCGCGAGCAATATCTAACGAACTATTAAGCGATGTGGGTTAGGTTTTAAATTTATCGCAACTGACTGAAGGTTACAAAGGCGTTGTCTTAGACATTAGCACTAGTACATCCATATGCGTCGAAAACTTCCGCTTCCGGAAGTTTCTCTTCACAGTGAATAAAGATTGTGTGTTATGAAAAATACCCGTCAATTAAATACCTGATCTTATAAGCTACTGTGTAAGTAGGATAAATACTTACACAGTAGCTTATTTGCGTAATAAGGGAGAAGTTTTTAATTAATATTTCTTAACGGGTTTACGCTTATTCCTGCGATATAGAATGAATCCGATTCCGGCCAGAATAGGTGTGGCAATTGAAATGATAATAATGAATCGGTTTTTTGTATGATCAGAAAAATGAGAGGTCATATAAATAGTTTCTAAACCACCGCCTTGACATTGTACACGATCAAATATAGCAGTTTCCTCTCTGTCATTGGTAAAGAGATGCGTCATTTCTGCATCTAAGATAGTTGTTTCTGTATTTTTGGGATTTAAAGGAATTTCCTCGCCTTCATTTGCTGTAATACAGCGTACATCACTTACATTTGTAGTAGCAGGATAAGCCCAAATTTCAGCTGTTTTACTACGATGGTGTGTCGGTGAAAAGGTTTCATTTGCTTCAATTTCACTTTTTGCTAATTCTCCAGGAAAAGCTGCCTTTTGATGAACAACCCATATAGCCATCGGACCAACAATGATAAAAAGTATGCAAGATATTGCAAGCAAAGTGGTGACTTTTTTTGCATTCTTCATATATATAACAACCTTTCTGCTGATGGATAGCTATTATACGTTTCAAATCGGTATTAGTTTCATAAAGTGAAAGTTGTTTCTGTAGGAGAGGTCGTGATTATATTATCTTACGGTATGAAAGGAGAATTAGAAAAATTGTTTTAAGGTGCTTTAATGAAGCCTTCTACTTATAGGGCTAGGACCGCACTTACTCGTCCTGGCGAAAACAGATCAAAAGAAAAAGCATCGAATAGAAACAGGTAATCCACCTGCATTCGATGCTTATTACTTATTGATGCCCTCTTGCTGATACACAAGGGAATTTTAAGTTAGATTCATCTTCTGTAAAAAATTCTTTGTATAAAGATTGAATAGCTTTTTCCAGGTCAACCGCGTGAATACCGAACATCATAGATACTTCAGAAGAGCCCTGGTTAATCATATCAATATTAACACCAGCTTTAGCAAAAGATGCGGTAGCTTTAGCGGCAACTCCGATCGTATTCTCTAAACCTTCACCGACAACCATAACGACAGCCAAATCGCGATGAACACTTACCGTGTCCACATTTAGTTCATTGCGAATCCGATCAATAACTATTTTTTCTTTTTCCGGAGTGAATTGATGATCTCTAAAAATAACAGACATATCATCGATTCCAGAAGGTGTATGCTCAAAGGAGATACCTTCATCCTCGAATATATTTAAAAGCTTTCGTCCAAAACCAACTTCCCGGTTCATTAAGAATTTACTTACATATAAACTGCAGAATCCGTCATCACTGGCAATACCGACAACGCATTGCTCTGTTGCATCTCTTTCTGAAACGACCATGGTTCCAGAAGCATCCGGGTTATTCGTATTTTTGATGCAAACAGGAATTTGTTCTTTAAATGCAGGAATCAGTGCTTCATCATGAAAAACCGAAAAACCGGCATAAGAAAGCTCCCGCATTTCCTTATAAGTTAATACATTAATATCTTTTGGGTTTTTTACGAAATTTGGATTTACAGCAAAAACAGAATCAACATCTGTGAAATTTTCATACAGGCTTGCTTTGGTACCGGCAGCCAGAATAGCTCCAGTAATATCCGATCCGCCCCGTGAAAATGTTACTAAATCATCATCAGCGGAATAACCAAAGAAACCGGGAACGACAGAAACGTCATTACGATCTCTGAGTTTATAAATCATAGGAAAGCTTTCAGGTAGTAATTGAGCATTTCCGGGCTCATTGCTGACAAAAATACCTGCTTCTTTTGGATTAACATAGCTTGCATTCAAACCTAAACGCTTTAAATAAGCACTAACGATTTTCGCAGAACTGTCTTCACCAATCGATTTTA
Source organism: Oceanobacillus jeddahensis (assembly GCF_000750635.1). Lineage (GTDB taxonomy): Bacteria > Bacillota > Bacilli > Bacillales > Amphibacillaceae > Oceanobacillus > Oceanobacillus jeddahense. The sequence continues at coordinate 340,534 of NZ_CCDM010000003.1, read as the reverse complement.
AAGCATCAAGCTGCGCCATCGGTGATATATCAAACTGAAGATATTTTTCAATCGTTTGCTGAATATCTTCTAAAATAGCATGGTCAAGGTCTAAATCATCAATTATTTCTTGAAATCTGCCCATGATATTTTCTAAATGCAAATCGTAATCTTGATTTTGCTGTCTGGCATAACAAAGCTCGATTAATAAATCAGTCATTTTTACATCATCTGAGAAACGTTTTCCTGGTGCAGATACGACCACAACTTTCCGGGAGGAATCAGACTTAATGATATTCGCTACCTTTTTAATTTGAGTTGCGTTTGCTACAGAACTTCCTCCAAATTTTGCTACTTTCATTTACATGATACCCCATTTCAAAATTCCCACAATAAGTAAGCTGTTTAATTACGAAGACTTTTAGTGCGTGGTATTTTATTTTTACTAATATAACATATTTTCTGTTAAATTAAAGAGAAAAACGAAAAAAAGAAAGAAAATCAGTTAAAATAACGCTTTCATTTTCTTCGGTTACATATAAGTTTATAAATTCAGTTAATTTGAAATGAAAATCAGGATTTTAAGAATCTTATTCAGATTTTAATTACACGCTGTTTGAAAGATAGATAGCAACGCATAAGAGTTCGTTTAAATTTAGAAAAAAATCCATAATAAAAATCCCGTTTCAATAAACGGGATTTAAGAGCTTACGGATTGCTTTTCTTGATTACGTTTTTTTCTATCTCTATAGACGATAAAGCCGCCGAGAAATATTAAACCGCCGAGAAATAGAATTAACCCAACAATAAATTGAATACTTCCGTAAATAAAAATCGGATAAAACGTATCAAAAAGTGTATCACGCATTAATTTAATACCAAAAGCTGCAATCACTCCCGGAATAAATAGAATGATCAAAGCGAGGTTTCTTTGCATAAAATTTCTGCTCCTTTATAAACATACTTCCGTTATTTCAACATGTTTTTTCTGATTCGCTTGATGCTGCATTTTTAATCAACTGACTTCATTCAAACTTACTATTGATTATAGCAAAATACGTCGAAAAATAGAAACAGAATTTATTTGCTAAATTATGCATGGTATCGTATGATAAAACTGTGCAAATAAATTCAAGGTGGATGAAAAGTATGAAGCAAATTCTGATAGTTGGCGCTGGTAAAGGTGGTACGGCATTATTCCACCTATTTAAAGAAACAAAACGTATGCAGATTTGTGCAATTGTTGACAAAGATGAAAATGCTCCTGCTATGAAGCTGGCGGAAGAAGTGAACGTTCATACCAGTACAGATTGGAAAGATTGGATTCACCATGATATTGATATTGTCGTAAATGTAACAGGCGAGGAAGATTTATTCGAAAACATGATTGAATTATTTCCAAGAAAAACAATCATTATTCCTGGATCTGTAGCAAATATTATTTATGAATTAATTCATGAGAAGACCGTTTTAACGGATGAAGTAAAGGTGCAGGCAAGTCGTCTTGAACTAATTTTAAATCATATGAATGACGGTATGATTGTTGTTAACAAAAATGAACAAGTTCAGCTGTTAAATCGGCGTGCAGAACAAATCCTTGGTAAAAAAGAAAGAGAGTACAAAGGGAAGCATATAAAAGAATTGCTTAAAACAAGCCGCTTATCACATGTTTTAAGAAGCCAGAGAAAAGAGCTTAATCAGAAAACAATTTTAGATAATGGTAAAAAGGTGATCGCATCACGAATACCCATTATTAATAAAACAGGTGATTTAGTTGGAGCTTTTGCCGTATTCAAGGATATTACGGAAGTCGTGCAATTAGCTGAAGAGAATACCGATTTAAATGAAATTAAAACCATGCTGGAAGCGATTATTAAATCTTCTGACGAGGCTATTAGTGTGGTGGATGAACACGGGAATGGCTTAATTATTAATCCCGCTTATACGAGGATTACCGGTTTAACCGAAGAGGAAGTGATTGGCAAACCGGCAACAGTAGATATATCTGAAGGGGACAGTGTACATTTGAAGGTTTTACAAAACCGCCGTGCTATCCGTGGAGTACATATGAAGGTCGGACCAGCAAGAAAAGATGTGATTGTGAATGGTGCGCCGGTCATTGTTCAGGGGAAGATAAAAGGCAGTGTCGGTGTGCTTCATGACGTGAGTGAATTACAATCTGTGACAAAAGAGTTAAAACGTGCCAGACAGATTATCCGTAATTTGGAAGCACGATATACATTTGACGATATTATTGGCAACTCCCCAGAAATGAAACTTGCTTTAGAACAAGCAAAAGTAGGTGCAAAAACTCCTGCAGTTGTTCTGTTAAGAGGGGAAACAGGTACTGGCAAAGAGCTATTTGCTCATGCTATCCATCATGAAAGTGACCGGAAATTTAATAAATTTATTCGTGTAAACTGTGCTGCATTGTCTGAAGCAATGTTAGAAAAAGAGCTATTCGGTACGATAGAAGAGGATGTAGGTCAAATCACAAAAAAAGAAGGATTATTTGAGCAGGCAAACAATGGAAGTATCTTTCTTGATGAAATTGGTGAATTATCTTTAACTATTCAAGAAAAATTACTTTATGTACTAAAAGAGAATAAAGTCACTCCTATTGGAGCATCCAATTCTGTTCCTGTTGATGTGCGTGTGATTGCTGGCACGAATATTAATTTAGAGAAAGCCGTGATGAATAAACAGTTTCGTGAAGATCTGTATTATTTAATTAATAAACTTCCAATATCTATTCCCTCATTAAAGGAACGGGGAGAGGATATTTCGATGTTAATTGAACATATTATCTACCAATTGAACGAAGAGTATGGGAAGAATGTTCAAAGAATATCTGATGAAGCTTTAAAAAAACTGATGGAATATCATTGGCCTGGAAATGTTAGAGAAATGGCTAATGTTATCAGCCACTCCATGATATTTATTGGCAATATGGAAGAACAAATTGAGGTATCTCATTTACCCAAATTGCAAATAAATGAAAAAATAGAAAAACAGGATATCATGCTGACGGAAGAACCGCTAAAATTACAAGAAGCATTAGATCGTTATGAAAAAAGATATTTGCAAGAAGTTTATCAGCAATGTAATAAAAATAAGACGAAAACAGCCAAAGCGCTTCAAATATCTGTTCGCAATCTGTATTATAAGCTTGAAAAATATCAGATTGAATAAACGTCACCATTTTTCGCTGTAAGATAAATGAAGCTATTTTATAATGTCGAACGTATCGTGGATAAGATTTCTCATTTTTTCATGCGTTCATCATTTATAGATAAATATAAGGTTAGAAAATAGGTAATCATGATTTATTAGGAGGGGTTAAGATGGAAATTTTTAGTTACTTAGAAAAATATGATTATGAGCAGGTGCTTTTTTGTCAGGATAAACAATCAGGGCTAAAAGCAATTATCGCTATCCATGATACAACATTAGGACCAGCACTAGGTGGAACGAGAATGTGGACATACCATTCAGAAGCAGAAGCTATCGAGGATGCGCTGCGTTTAGCACGTGGGATGACATATAAAAATGCAGCTGCTGGCTTAGATCTCGGTGGTGGTAAAACAGTTATTATTGGTGATCCTAAAAAGGATAAAAATCCAGAAATGTTCCGTGCATTTGGTCGTTATATCCAAAGTTTAAATGGAAGGTATATAACTGCTGAAGATGTAGGAACTAACGAATCAGACATGGATCAAATCGCCCTTGAAACCGAGTATGTAACAGGGTTATCCTCTTACAGCGGAACAGCAGGAAATCCATCGCCAGTTACTGCACTGGGAATTTATCAAGGAATGAAGGCAACTGCAAAGGAAGCGTTTGGATCAGAATCGTTAGAAGGAAAAGTCGTAGCTGTCCAAGGGATTGGGAGTGTAGCGTATAGTTTATGTGAATTTTTACATGAAGAAGGTGTGCAGCTCATTGTTACAGATATTAATAAAGATGTCGTGAAGCGTGCACAAGATAATTTTAATGCAAAAGCTGTAGACCCGGATGATATTTATGATGTGGAATGTGATATTTATGCACCCTGTGCATTAGGAGCAACAATTAATGATCATACCATTTCCAGATTAAAAGCTAAAGTAATCGCAGGGTCTGCTAATAATCAACTGCAGAGTCAAGAGCATGGGGATATCCTCTATCAGAAAGGTATTTTATATGCACCTGACTATGTGATTAATGCAGGCGGGGTAATCAATGTTGCTGATGAATTAATTGGTTATAATCGTGATCGTGCATTACATAATGTACAACGCATTTACAAAAATCTTGAGCAAGTGTTTGCTATCTCCAATCGCGATCAAGTACCGACAAATATTGCAGCTGACCGGCTTGCAGAAGAAAGAATTCAAGCAAAACTAAACTCACGCAGTCAATTTATTACAAATGAACGAAATATTTTGGATCGTAGATTATAGAATCTAACTTCTTTATTATCCGTATGATAAAAGCGAAAATGCTCATGGGAAAAGTTTTGTATTAAGGAGCTTAGGTAAATAATGGAGGTTGTTTTGTGAATCAAAGGGCTCGTATTTTAGTTATCTACCCCGACTTGTATATCACTACGATAGGTGTGTTTGAAGGAAATCACCTTTTATATCAGCAAAAAATTAAGCATGATGAAGAGGAGTTACAACAATTTGTCCAACTAATCGATCAAGTTCCGTACAGAAAGCAGGCTATATTTGAACAGCTGGATTTAGATGGAATGAATACATCACGTTTTATAAGTGTGTGTGGCCGGGGTGGGCTATTACGACCGATTAGTGGTGGAGCTTATAAAGTGAATGATGCGATGCTCTATGATTTAAAGACAAATGCTTATGGGGAGCATGTATCCAATTTGGGAGCCATTTTGGCTTATGAAATTGCTGATAATTTAAATATAACTGCGTACATTGTAGATCCGCCAGTGGTAGATGAAATGCAAAAAATAGCAAAATACACAGGTATTCCGGAAATAGAAAGAGCCAGCATTTTTCACTCTCTTAATCATCGACATGCTGGTAGAATTGCTGCTAAACAAATTGGATCAGCATATCATTCGTTAAAACTGATTTCGATTCATATTGCACGGGGAATTACCATTGCCTCTCACCATACAGGGAAAATTATTGACGTTACCAATGGGGTGGATGGAGAAGGTCCTTTTACGATTGATCGATCTGGCAGTATCCCGTTAAAGGGGTTCTTATCCTATCTAACGGAACAATATTCTGCAGAAGAAGATTTTCTCTGGAATCATGTTCAACAGGATGGAGGAATAAAAGCATACTTGCATACGGAAGACCCTACTATTATCCGATCCAGATTAATGAAAGAAGATCAACATACGAAAGAAGTAATTGAAGCACAAGCATATCAGATCGCCAAAGAAATTGGAGCCATGGGTACTGTCCTGCATGGTGAAGTAGATGGAATTGTTTTCACAGGAAAGATTAATGAAAATGATTTTGTCATCGATGCGGTTATCCCAAGAATAAACTGGATTGCTGACGTGATGGTATTTCCAGGGAAAAATGATTTAGAAGCAATGAATGAAGGGGTTTTAGAAATTTTAAATAACTCCCATGAAGTGAAGACATATGTTGCAGAGGAGGCTAATTAAATGGCGACAGAATATGATTTAGTTATTTTAGGTGGCGGTACAGGGGGCTACGTTGCTGCTATCCGCGCAAGCCAGTTAAATATGAAAGTGGCAATCGTCGAGAAATCGGAATTAGGGGGAACCTGCTTACATAGAGGCTGCATCCCATCCAAAGCATTACTTCGGAGTGCAGAAGTTTATCAACAAACAAAAAAAGCAGAAATATTTGGTGTGGAAGTGAATGATCCAACCTTAAATTTTGCCAAGGTACAGCAGAGAAAAAATGCTATTATTGAACAATTACACAAAGGTGTTCAAGGTTTAATGAAAAAAGGGAAAATTGATGTATACCAAGGTTTTGGGCGCATTCTGGGACCAAGTATTTTTTCTCCTATGCCAGGAACCATCTCTGTAGAATATGAAAATGGAAATGAAAATGACATGCTGCTTCCTAAAAATGTTTTAATAGCAACTGGTTCGCAGCCGAATACGTTACCCGGTCTGGACTTTGATGGTGAATATATCATCAGTTCGAATGAAGCATTAGAAATGGAAGAACTGCCAAACTCAATGCTCATTGTAGGGGGAGGCGTTATTGGAATCGAATGGGCATCGATGCTGAATGATTTCGGGGTAGATGTAACGGTATTAGAATATCAAAAGCAAATTTTACCGACAGAGGATAAAGATGTGGCGAAAGAAATGAAAAAACAGATGAAAAAAAGAGGCGTAAGCATTGTAACAGGAGTTGATGTTCAAGCTGATACATTAGAAAAAGATAACGGTGTTGCGATTGAAGCGATGGTTGGCGACAAGAAAGAACGATTTGAGGCGGACAAACTGCTTGTATCAGTAGGCAGAAAAGCAAACATCCAAAATATTGGTTTGGAAAATACGGATATTCAAATTTCTAATCATACGATTGATACAAATGAATTTTACCAAACCAAGGAATCACATATTTATGCCATTGGAGATGTTATTGGAGGGATGCAGCTGGCCCATGTTGCCTCTCATGAAGGGATTACTGCCGTGGAACATATGGCAGATGAGTATACGCAAAAAATAGATTACAAGTCCATATCGAGTTGTATCTATGCAAGTCCAGAAGCTGCAAGTGTCGGGTTAACAGAAGTACAGGCAAAAGATGAAGGATATGAGCTTGTCATTGGGAAGTTTCCTTTTAAAGCAGTTGGAAAAGCATTAGTATACGGAGAAACAGATGGTTTTGTCAAAATCATTACAGATAAAAAAACGCAAGATTTATTAGGAGTTCATATGATTGGTCCACAGGTGACAGATATGATATCCGAAGCAGGTTTAGCAAAAGTGCTCGATGCAACTGCATGGGAAATTAGTCAGACCATTCATCCGCATCCATCCTTATCAGAAGTGATCGGTGAAGCAGCACTGGCAGTTGATGGAATACAAATTCATGGTTAAATGATATGGGAAAATGAATATTCATTAACGAAATGAAATGGCTGAAGGAGGGAAAAATAATGGCACAAACATCTTGGGAAAATATAAGTGGCGAGATGGCTTTAGAAATGTTTGAAATGATGCTATTAGCGAGAAAAATTGATGAAAGAATGTGGTTACTAAACCGTTCTGGTAAAATACCATTTGTCGTTTCTTGTCAAGGGCAAGAAGCAGCACAGGTAGGAGCTGCTTTTGCTTTGGATAATTCGGTTGATTATGTAGCGCCGTATTATCGGGATTTAGGACTCGTTTTAGGGTTTGGAATGGCTACCAAAGAATTAATGTTATCTGCTTTTGCAAAAGCAGAAGATCCCAATTCAGGCGGGCGTCAAATGCCGGGGCATTTCGGTCAAAAGAAAAATCGGATATTAACCGGTTCTTCCCCCGTGACTACACAGGTCCCTCATGCGGTGGGTGTTGCATTAGCGGCAAAAATGGATAAAAAAGATATTGCCACCTTTGTGACATTAGGAGAAGGCTCTTCCAATCAGGGGGATTTTCATGAAGGATTAAATTTTGCAGGTGTCCATAATCTGCCTGTCATTACGATGGTGGAAAATAATAAATATGCTATTTCTGTACCTTATGATCGTCAAGTAGCCAGTGAAACCATTTCAGAGAGAGCGTCCTCCTACGGGATGCCGGGAGTCAGAGTAGATGGAAATGATCCCATTGCTGTTTATCAAGTAGTAAAAGAAGCAAGGGAAAGAGCAATAAACGGAGAAGGGCCAACGCTGATCGAAGCGGTCACTTATCGTTTTACCGCACATTCTAGTGATGATGATGATCGTGCTTATCGTGAACAAGAAGAAGTAAAGGAAGCGAAAAAGAAAGATTCTATTATAACTTTTGCGGAAACACTAAAAGAAAAAAATATGCTGAATGAAGCAAAAGAAAAAGAAATACATGATAAAGTTAATAAACTTGTTAATGATGCAACGGAATATGCAGAAGAAGCTCCATATGCAGCTCCAGAGGATACACTGAAGTATGTTTATGAGGAAAGGGATAAAGGAGGGGAATAATATGCCTGTAATGTCTTATATACAAGCAATTACAACAGCTTTAAAAGAAGAAATGCAAATAGATGAAAATGTCTTTATTCTTGGGGAAGACGTAGGAAAAAAAGGCGGCGTATTTAAAGCGACGGATGGATTGTACGATACGTTTGGCGAAGACCGGGTATTAGATACCCCTTTAGCAGAGTCTGCGATTGCGGGAGTTGCAATAGGAGCTGCTATGTATGGAAAGCGTCCAATCGCAGAGATGCAGTTTGCTGATTTTATTATGCCTGCCGTGAACCAAATTGTTTCCGAAGCAGCGAAAATACGCTATCGCTCCAATAATGATTGGGATTGCCCGATAACTATCCGTGCACCATATGGCGGCGGAGTACATGGGGCATTGTACCATTCCCAATCTGTTGAAGCTTTATTTGCAAATCAGCCGGGATTAAAGATTGTGATGCCGTCGAATCCATATGATGCAAAAGGACTTTTAAAAGCGTCTATCCGTGATAATGATCCTGTCTTATTCTTTGAACATAAACGTGCATACCGCCTATTAAAGGAAGAAGTTCCTGAAGAGGATTATGTTTTGCCAATTGGGAAAGCAGATGTGAAAAGAGATGGGGACGATATTACGGTCATCACTTATGGACTTTGCGTTCACTTTGCTTTGCAGGCGGCGGAAAGATTAGCGGGAGATGGTATCGAAGCGCATATCCTTGATTTACGTACGGTATATCCATTAGATCAAGAAGCCATTATAGAAGCTGCCAGGAAGACTGGAAAAGTTTTACTTGTTACAGAGGATAATAAAGAAGGAAGCATCATGAGTGAAGTGGCAGCGATTATTTCGGAAAACTGTTTGTTTGACTTGGATTCACCAATTGAGCGCCTTGCAGGTCCAGACGTTCCGGCCATGCCATACGCTCCATCAATGGAAAAATATTTTATGTTAAATCCGGATAAAGTAGAAAAAGCAATGCGTGACCTTGCAGAATATTAATTGGAGGTAGAAATATGAGTGTGGAAAAAATGACAATGCCTCAGCTTGGTGAGAGTGTAACAGAGGGTACAATTAGTACTTGGCTGGTTTCTGCCGGGGATCAAGTAAATAAATATGATCCGATTGCTGAAGTAATGACGGATAAAGTAAATGCGGAAATACCTTCTTCTTTTACAGGCAAGATAACAGAACTTGTCGCAGAAGAAGGGGAGACTGTAGAAATTGGAACCCTGATTTGCTATATAGAAACAGAGGAGCCTGCTTCTGAGAGTGCTGAAGCAACTTCAGATAAAGAAACGAACGAAGAGGAAAATACTGCGAACGAACAGGTAGAGGAGATCGATAGCTCTATGAAAAAACGATACTCTCCAGCAGTATTACGTTTATCTCAAGAGCATGAGATCGATTTAAGTAAAATTGAAGGAACAGGCAGAGGTGGAAGAGTTACTAGAAAAGATGTCGAGAAACACATTGAAAATAATGACTCTGCGCAAGAACAAGCAAAACCTTCACAAGAAAAGAAGCCTGAAATGGTTACTGGTAAAGAAACAAATTCCACGCAAAAAGAAAGTATTCAAAGCGCAGCTGGAGATGTTGAAATTCCTGTCAAAGGTGTCCGGAAAGTGATTGCTGAAAATATGGTTCGTTCCACGCAGGAAATTCCACATGCCTGGATGCAAGTGGAGGTTGATGTGACGGACTTAGTAAAATATCGCAATAGCGTCAAGGATTCCTTTAAACATCAAGAAGGTTTTTCGTTAACCCCTTTTGCTTTCTTTGTAAAAGCTGTTGCTCAGGGACTAAAAGAATTTCCTGAATTAAACAGCATGTGGGCTGGAGATAAAATCATTCAGAAAAAAGATATTCATTTATCGATTGCTGTGGCGAAAGAAAATGAATTATTTGTGCCTGTTATCAAACATGCGGATGAAAAAACAATTAAAGCAATCGCCCGTGAGATTACGGCATTAGCAGCAAAAGCACGTGAAGGAAAGCTGTCGGCGGAGGATATGCAGGGCGGTACATTTACAGTCAACAATACAGGCTCCTTTGGCTCGGTTTCTTCGATGGGAGTAATCAATTCTCCGCAAGCAGCGATTTTACAAGTCGAATCGATTGTAAAACGACCTGTTATTATCAATGACATGTTTGCTGCCCGCGATATGGTGAATTTATCCCTTTCTTTAGACCATCGTATTTTAGACGGTCTGGTATGCGGAAGATTTTTATCCCGGGTTAAAGAAATTCTTGAGGGGATGGATGAATCGTCAGTAACCCTTTATTAAGCCAGTACGAATAGATTGAATTTTTAAGTCCCAGCTGATAAGCTATTAATATAATTTAAGTAAAAAGGGTGAAGTACAATGGATTTCGATTTATTTATGCAGGATGTCGTTAACGTTGCAAGAACAGATATAACAGAAGCAGGTTACGAAGAAGCGCGTACACCAGAAGAAGTAGACGAAGCATTAGCACGTGAAGGTACAACACTTGTTATGGTTAATTCAACTTGTGGCTGTGCTGGCGGAGTAGCCCGCCCGGCAGCAGGAAATGCCATTCATTACGATAAACGTCCAGATTATCTGGTGACGGTGTTCGCTGGACAGGATAAAGAAGCAACAGAGCAGGCAAGAACTTATTTTGAAGGATACCCGCCATCCTCTCCTTGTTTCGCATTGCTGAAGGATGGAAAAATCCTTGAGATGGTAGAGCGGAATGAAATTGAAGGACATAGTGCCATGGAAGTGTCCGCAAAGCTTCAAGGTCTGTTTGATCAATATTGTGAAGAAGTATAAGAAATCATAAAGGGCTGTCATCTGACAGCCTTCTTTATGTACATAAATATCTATCAGGAGGTTTATAAAGGGTGAAAATTGGATATCGTACCCTGAAAACTTCGGTTGGAACTCCAGTCTCTATTCTATTAGCACAATGGGTTGGTCTTTCCAACTTTATTTCAGCAGGCATATTAACCATTCTCTGTATCCAGCCCTCACGAAAGTCTTCCTTTTTGAGTGCTTGGCAACGGTTTATTGCGTGTACAGCAGCTGTTGTTTTTTCGTGTGTCATTTTTGAATTAATTGGTTATTACGCCTTCTCTATATTTTTATTACTTCTTTTATTTATTCCGGCAATGGTAGCATTGAAAGCAACTCCAGGGATTGCATCCAGTTCTGTCGTGATGCTGAATCTATATGGCTCCGGAAATATCACATTACACTTAATTGGCGAACAGTTCGTTCTGATTACCATCGGCCTTGGAGTCGGCCTTTTGCTGAATGTTTATATGCCAAGCTTAGATAATAAATTAAAGAAGCTCCAATCGCAATTAGAAAGAAATTTCAGCCGTATTTTATATGAATATTCTCTATATATCCGGGATGAAAATGACAAATGGCAGGGAAAAGAAATTGCAGCTACAGAGGATATTCTAACAGAAGCAAAAAACCTGGTCATCCGGGATAAAGATAATCACTTATTACGAAATGAGCATACCTATTATGATTATTTCAACATGAGAGAAAGACAATTCGAGCTTTTGAAGCATATGCTGCCGCTTGTGACGCATTTGCCAAAAACGGATCGTATTGCTCTGGAAATTGCAGCATTCTTTGAGCGTTTATCTAAAGCTGTTCATCCAGGGAACACAGCCATTACTTTTTTAGAGCAATTAAAGGAATTAAGACGGGAGTTTCATGCGGAAGATTTACCGGAAACAAGAGAAGCGTTTGAAACAAGAGCACACTTATTTCAATTATTGCATGAAATAGAAGAATATTTAATTATTAAAAATAAATTCAAGAAAAGCGATGTAACCCCCTGGAAGAAAAGAAAAAGTGAAAAAGGCAGCTGAATGTAATGTTAACAGAACTTCCTCGATGTTAGTGCAAATAAAACTGCCTTTATGATGAATTGAAATAAATATAAAACAACAGCTGCAACTTAAATATAGAAGTTGCAGCTGTTGTTTTGTTTATATATAAGTTGAAATTAATATTTTACCTTCTGGCATTCGCTCCGGAAAAACACTACGCTGGTTCCTGTGCTTATACCCAAAACTTTTCAAGCGTAAAAATAGGTTTTTTAATTCAACTTCTATATTTATAAAAATTTAGCAGAGACTGCATTAACTATTTGCAGTCAGAAAGTCTTCTGTCGAATTTACTTTTGCATACATACCTTCTAAAGCGCTGATAAAAGCGTTGTGTACCTGATCTGCTGTTGTTACTTTTCCTTCATAAGATAAGTCCAGGGTAGCACATGCATCTTCAATAAGCGTTGTGTCATAACCTAAATCCACCGCTGCTCTTACAGTTGCATCAATACACATATGTGTCATCATGCCTGCAATAACTACTTTAGTTATCTCTTTTTCTTTTAGTTTACGTTCTAATTCTGTTTTTAAAAAGCTGTTAGGGAAATGTTTTGTAATTATATTTTCATTTTCTAATGGCTGAACAACTTCATTTATTTTAACACCTTCTGTATCAGGAAGGAAGAATCCTAATGCTGGATCACTTGCAATGTGTTGAACATGAAAGATGTTATCTTTGTGATATGTTCTAAACCATTCTAAAATTTTTGCAGCGTTTGTGGCAGCTTTATCCGGATTAACTAATTCCATTCTTCCATTTGAGAAATAATCATTTTGAATATCAACAATAATTAAAGCTGTGCTCATTATTATCACCTCGTTAAAATTTTTGTTACAATACTAATCATAATTGATATTGAGAGTTGTATCGATACTTTGCTGAAACACTTTTACAGAAAATCATTTCACGATGAAAGGATTTTATTATGGAACTTGATAGCATTGATTTTCAAATACTCCGTCTTCTATCGGAAAATTCACGTATGCAGTGGAAAGAGCTTGGAGAAAAAATTCATATGACAGGACAGGCTGTAGGGAATCGGATAAAGCGGCTTGAAGAAAATGGTACAATCAAAGCTTATTCACTGTTGGTAGACGAAATGAATTTAGGGCTTTCTTACACAGCATTTGTTATTATTTTTATGAAAACTGCGGACCATCAATCGTTTTTAAACTTTACGAATAACCAAAAGGAGATAATTGAAGTACATCGGGTATCCGGGGAAGGATGTTATCACTTAAAAGTAAAAGTAAGCTCTCAAGAGCAGTTGAACGTTATTCTTAATAAAATTCTTGATTATGGAAACTATAAATTATATCTATCCATACAAGAAATGAAGCAGCATAGCCCGTTGGATGCGACTTAAGTGAAGCGATAGACAGCCGAAATGTATTGCAGAATAACCGGCTGTAATCCTTTCGCTTCCCGATCGTTTTTGCAGGATAGCGACATGGTATTGATACATAAAAGGCTGTGCAGAAAATAGTTCATTTTCTGCACAGCCTGTATATATTTTAGACGAACGCTGCCAGTCCAGCTGTAATTGCTGAAATAATCATTAGAGCGACCATGAAATATATGATGATTTTCGTACGGCGTTGGCGTTTAGAACGCTTCTTTTGCACGGATTGCTTTGCTGCCATGAAATATCCCCCTTCATTATCCGGTATCATCTATCGTTATTTTAACGTGAAATCGTATATCGGACAAGTTAATTGCGTTTCTTTTTTTAAAAGTTCTCCCAAAGTTAATTTATCAAAAGTATTGTAACGGATAAAGTAATTCATTCTACTGTAAAAAAAAGAAAAAATATAGTAGCCTAGAGAGTAGGAGGTTACGCAAATGAGTGTGAATGAACAAAGATTAGTTAATGAATTTTTAGAACTTGTGCAAGTAGATTCTGAAACAGGTTTCGAAAGAGAGATAGCATCGGTTTTAACCAAAAAAATGGAAGCTCTAGGTATTCATGTAGAAGAAGATAATACAAAAGAGCAGACAGGCCATGGTGCAGGAAATTTAATTTGTACATTGCCGGCAACCAAAGATGGCGCGGATGCCATTTATTTTACTTCTCATATGGATACGGTTGTTCCAGGAAAGACGATACATCCAATTATAAAAGATGGCGTGATTTCTTCAGAGGGAGATACCATTCTTGGTTCAGATGATAAAGCAGGTTTGGCTGCTATGTTTGAATTGATTAGAGTACTTCAGGAAAACAATATCCCTCATGGACAAATTCAATTTATTATTACTGTAGGAGAAGAATCTGGTCTAGTAGGCGCTAAAGCGTTAGACTCCACCAAATTAGATGCGCGCTACGGCTATGCATTAGATAGTAACGGAAACGTCGGTGATATTGTTGTTGCTGCACCGACACAGGCAAAAATCCATGCAACCATAACAGGTAAAACAGCGCATGCAGGATTGGAGCCTGAAAAAGGTGTTTCTGCTATTACAATTGCGTCCAAAGCAATCTCTAAAATGCCGTTAGGACGTATTGATAAGGAAACCACGGCAAATATCGGACGGTTTGAAGGCGGAAAGCAAACCAATATTGTTGTGGACCATGTAGAAATTTTAGCAGAGGCCCGTTCTTTATCTACAGAAAAGATGGAAAAACAGGTAGAAAAAATGAAGACCGCTTTTGAAGAAGCGGCTGAAGAGCTTGGTGGTTCTGCCGATGTCAAAATAACGATAGCTTACCCTGGCTATCATTTCAAAGAGGGGGATCAGGTTGTCGAGGTAGCTAGAGAAGCTGCAAAAGCGATCGGCAGAGAAAGTACATTAGAACAAAGTGGTGGAGGCAGCGATGCGAATGTCATTGCAGGATATGGAGTCCCTACTGTTAACTTAGCTGTCGGTTATGAGGAAATTCATACAACCAATGAACGGATTAAAGTAGAAGATCTGGTGAAAGTAACAGAATTTGTTGTGGAGATTGTTAAAATCGCAGCAAAATAAGATACAGCTTCCATACTTGGAGCGGCTTTCTGTGAAATAAGAAGAACGCATTCCATAATGGGATGTGTTCTTCTCACTTTAAGGGAGGTATTGTTATGACACAATCTGCAACGTCTAAACGACGTATTATATTTCATATTGATATGAACTGTTTTTATGCCTCCGTAGAAATGGCGCATAATCCTGAATTAAAAGGGCGTCCCATTGCGATAGCTGGGAATCCAGAAGAACGTAAAGGGATTATTGTCACTAGCAGTTATGAGGCCAGGGCAAAAGGCGTGAAAACAACCATGCCGGTGTGGCAGGCGAAAAAGTTATGCCCCAATTTATTATTGATGAGGCCTAATTTTGACAGGTATCGGGAAGCGTCCAGGGCTATCTTTAAGATGCTTTCAGAAATCACACCGCTTGTTCAGCCGGTTTCAATCGATGAAGGTTATTTGGATATTACAGATACGGTGGGCATGGGGACCCCCATTGAAATAGCTGAATACCTACAGCAAAGAATATTAAAAGAGTTAGATATTCCATGCAGCCTTGGTATTGCACCAAATAAATTTTTGGCAAAAATGGCATCCGATATGAAAAAACCTTTAGGAATAACAGTTCTGCGCAAGCGTGAACTATCTACCATTTTATGGCCGCTTCCAATTGAAGAAATGCATGGAATTGGTAAGAAAACAGCAGAAAAATTGAGAAAAGTATCTATTCAAACGATTGGCGATTTAGCCACACATGATGTATATCAGTTAAAACAAATATTGGGTGTTAACGGAGAAAGAATGAAGAACCTTGCTAACGGGATAGATTACCGATTAGTTGATCCGGAAGCGGTACATGATTTTAAAAGTATTGGAAGCTCCCAAACATTAGCACATGATTCCACCGATTGGGATGAGCTGCATCAGCTGTTGGAGGAACTTGTTAATAATGTTGCAAGAAGGGTGAAGCGAAAGAGTGCTACTGGGAAAAGTGTGCAATTAATGATCCGCTTTCATAATCATCAAACCATTACACGCAGCAAAACATTACAAGGATATATCGATGAAAAAGAAGATATTCTTTTTGTGGCAAAAGAATTATTAAAAACACATTGGAATGAAGACCCTGTACGATTATTAGGTGTCTCTTTACAAAACTTAGAGGAGAAAAGTCAGGTCGGAGAGCAGCTTGATTTGTTTACCTACCGTGATAATGCGAAGAGAGAAAAGCTGTATGAAACTATGGAAAAATTAACGGATAAATATGGGAAAGATATATTTTTATCATTAAATAACGAGAAAGATAAGGAACAACCACGAACAAGCTTTCAAAAAGATTTCTTAGATGATTATAAAAAACCTTGATTTTATATCTAGTAAAATAGATTAAAATCAAGGCTTTTTAAATTTACGATAAAAATTTCTTTAAAATATTTGAGGTTACCGTACCACCTGAATAACGGAAAGGAATATCAAACTTCGTCGTTTGTTTTAAAATACTTTTCTGATGTGAAAACGTATCAAAACTGGCTTTCCCATGATAATTTCCCATTCCACTTTGTCCGACACCACCAAATGGCAGATACGGATTTGCTAAATGGAAGAAAGTATCGTTAATAGAACCGCCGCCAAAAGAAACATATTCCATAACTTGTGATTGCATTCTAGGATTCTCACCAAAGTAATATAAAGCTAATGGCTTTTCCCTCGATTTAATAAGCGAAAGGGCATCCTCTATATTTTCAAAGTGTAGTACTGGCAGAATCGGACCAAATATTTCTTCTTGCATAATTGGATCTTCCCAATCAATTTTATCAAGAATCGTAGGCTCAATAACTAATTCTTCATCATTATATTCTCCGCCATGTACAATATGATCTTCATTTAAAAAGGATTTTAAACGGTTATAGTGATCCAGATTAATAATTCTCGAATAATTCTCACCTTGGAGAACATTCTTCCCAAATAAAGATTTAATTTGCTTTTTCAGAGCTTTTAAAAGCTTAAATTTAACAGATTCTTGTACTAATAAATAATCAGGTGCAACACAGGTTTGACCAGCATTTGTGTATTTCCCCCATACAATCCGTTTAGCTGCCATTTGAATATTCGCATCTTCATCAACAATAGCAGGGCTTTTTCCGCCTAATTCCAGTGTTACAGGCGTCAAATGTTCACTTGCAGCACGCATAACAATTTTCCCTACAGCACTTCCCCCGGTAAAGAAAATATGGTCAAAACGCTGTTTTAACAGTTCCGTTGTTTCTTCGATTGCTCCTTGAACAACGGTGAAATAAGATGGATCAAAATTCTCTTCTACCATTCTAGCAAGAAAATCGGACGTGTGAGGAGCATGTTCAGACGGTTTTAAAATGACCGAGTTACCTGCTGCAATCGCTCCGATAATAGGCACTAATGATAATTGCAAAGGATAATTCCATGGTGCAATAACCAGGACGACACCAAGTGGTTCTTTTATAATATAGCTTTTCGAACCTTTATGCGTTAATGGAGAGGCAACTTTTTCAGGCTGCATCCAGTAGCGAAGATTTTTGATAGCAACTTCTAATTCGCTTTGAATAATGCCGATCTCTGTAAGTATAATTTCATGGTCAGGTTTATTTAAATCTTTTTTTAATACATCATATATTTCATTTTCATAATCTTTTAAAACCTTTTTGATTTTTTCTAATTGTTGTTTACGAAATGTATAATCAACGGTATTTCCTTGATCGATATATTTTCGTTGATCATCAACGATTTGTTGATAGTTTTCTTGTAAGGTCATCAAATCTGTCTCTCCCTTTCTCACTTCAAGAGGATGTGCAAACTATACAACGTTACACATACTATAATTGAAACACACTAAAATCACTAGCTACGGATGTATTCGAAAATACTTCTTTTGCCTCTTCAAGAAATGTCTCCATCTCAGAAAACTGATACCTTGAAGATATATGTGTCAAAATTAATTGTTTACAGCTTGCATCAAGCGCTAATTTTGCAGCTTGTCTATTTGTCGAATGAAAATAATCCTCTGCAAGTGTCTCTTTATCTGCAGCAAAGGTTGCTTCATGAATTAACAGATCGCTATTTTTTACAAATTCTTCATGCGTTTTTTGATAAGTGGTGTCGCCAAGGATAGAAATGGTTCTCCCTTGCTTAGGCGGACCAATAAAATCACGTCGGTAAATCATGTTGCCATCTTCCAAAGTGACAGAAGGATTTTCTTTTATTTTTCCATAAATCGGGCCAGGCTGTATCCCTTCCGCTTTTAATTTTTCAACAAGCA
Organism: Oceanobacillus jeddahensis; assembly: GCF_000750635.1. GTDB lineage: Bacteria > Bacillota > Bacilli > Bacillales > Amphibacillaceae > Oceanobacillus > Oceanobacillus jeddahense. The sequence goes on along the minus strand of NZ_CCDM010000003.1, from coordinate 322,339 downwards.
GTTCTCCTGGCTTATCTTTTTCAACGATACGGAAACCAAAGCTTGGAATACCGTGAACTAATTTTTTTACGTATACTTCTATTACATCTGTTTCAAATAATAATCCTTCTTTTAATTCAACGATTGCAAGAGGATAGGTTAAATGAGTACAGCTTAATTCCAAAGCAGATTCAATAAAGCTCTTTATCCCTTCTGGACCATAAATGGTTAAGGGTCTATCTGCACCTGCTTGAAAAGAACGGCTGCTGAGAAAACCCGGCAATCCATAGATATGGTCTCCATGCATGTGAGAAACAAAGATTTTATTTATTTTTCCTGGTTTAATTTTTGTATGAAGAAGCTGATGCTGTGTTGCTTCTCCACAGTCAAATAGCCAGACTTCATTTAATTCCTGTAGCATACTGAGTGTAATTGCTGTTACGTTCCTTTCTTTAGAAGGAAGACCGGCTCCGGTGCCTAAGAATGTAATTTCCATGTTTCAATCTCACCTTAATATTTTATTATATTTTAAAATTTTACCCAAATATGCAACAATCATCAATGTATAAGGTAAAAAAATGAATATATCTACCGTAAATCAAACGAGAAAGCTCCGATATAATTTTTTGCGTGCAGCAAATGCTTTGTCAGGTACATCCGTAAAGATACTATTTACTTTATATGAAAAGCATCGATTTAAAAGACCAGGTGAATTAACTGTATAAACCCTGACAGGAACATCCATTTTCATTGCTTCATTTATTAGGCGCTGACGCAAAAGCGAGTGTCTGATATGAATGGCAGTTGCCCCAATAGATAAAGCGTATTTTAATAAATCTCTTCTTGATCGCTTTGTCAGCCAGCCGATATTTCTGATTTCTTTAAAGCCTGCAAGACGAGAGATACTAGTATCGGAAAAGGTAGAGAAATATGTCTTGTCTAACATGTGATACTGCTCAATCAGCTGATATGTAATTTTTTCCAGGTCCTTATGTGCGATCTTATTATTTTTCAATTCTAAATGCACCGTTAATGGTTTATCTTTTACCCAAATAAGAAATTCTTCAAGGGTAACGATGCTTGTGCCTATAAATTTAGCATGGAAGGATTTCCCCATATCCAATTGTTTTAACTCGGCTATTGTGTATTGATTAATCCATCCTTTTTCTCCAAAAACACGCTTTAAGCTTTCATCGTGAAAAAGGACGGGAACGTTATCTTTCGTTAGTTGAACATCTGTCTCAATTCCATCAGCTTTCATTTCGTATGCAAGTTTAAATGCCGGGAAACTATTCTCAGGGGCATAATTGCTTGCTCCCCGGTGTGCGATAATGGATGTCATTGTGTCACCCCCAATCTTATTGTGTTAGATTTTCGTTTATAAGTCAATGTTTAAACCAGTGTACTGGATTATTGTTTCGTTGTACAATATATATAAGAGAACTTTCAAAAATGTAGTTTGTCCATTTTAAAAAATTTACGTACTTTAAACATTATATGAAGTAAGGGTCGATAAATATGAAAATTGGAAGAAATCATTCTGTAAATGAGAAGAAAATTATTGTCACTGGTGCATCTAAAGGAATCGGTAAAGAGATAGCTAAGGAAATTGCTGCTCAAGGCGGTATACCTATTTTAATAGCGAGGTCGAAAGAATTACTAGAAGAATTAACGGATGAAATAGAAGCAAACAACGGTATTTGCAAGATCTATCCAATCGAATCCTTTTCAAGAGAAGCTATTGAAGAACAAATTAATGATATTATGGAAACAGAGAAACGTGTCCATGGGTTAATTAATAATGCAGGTTTTGGTGTGTTTGATCCGATAGAAGATCTAGATATGCAAGATTTAGAAGAAATGTTTCAAGTAAATGTTTTAGCAGGAATTCAATATTCAAAAGCATTTTTACCACATTTTCTACAATTTAAGGGGAAATCCCATATTGTCAATATCGTTTCCCAAGCTGCAAAGTTACCAACACCGAAATCAGCAGGATACGCTGCTTCTAAACATGCGATGCTAGGTTTTACAAATGTACTTAGACAGGAGACAAGAGAAAGCAGTTTAACGGTTACCTCTGTTAACCTTGGACCTGTGAAAACAACTTTTTTTGACATTGCTGATAAAGATGGGAAGTACCAGCAAAATGTAGAAAAATACATGCTTCGACCTGAAAAAGTTGCTTCGAAAGTTGTTCGTTCATTATTTACAAATAGAAGAGAAATTAATATGCCGTGGTGGATGGAGGCAGGAAGTATATTTTACCGTTTATTTCCCGGATTAATGGAGAAAATCTTAAAATCTCAATTTGATAAAAAATAATAGATTCTATCTTGATTAGGCGAGAGGACTCTCAGGAGGCAGGGGCAATAGGATAGCGAGGGTGGGTGTTTTTAGCACACCGATATGTCAACTCCACTGGCGGTTCATCGTCATTTTGAAAGTCGACACCCCAGAAACCCACACTTCCAATTTCTTTAGAAATGAAGTGGCGAGAGAATTTACGTATGTAATAGAAATAGGTCTGCTTCTTAGGGATTATATTTGTATAAAGCAGACCCGTTATTTCTACTACAATCTTTTCATATACATGGGAAATTTCCTGGTATTAACGGTGCTGCTGATATTGTGAAGCTTTTGTCAGCTGTTGCAAAATAGGATAAGCAGCATCTGTAATTTCATTAATGGATTGATGAACAGCAATATTTTGTTCTAATTGTTCTATAGAGCTTGCTCCAAACACGGTCGATGTAATTGCAGGATGGTTGGCAACATAATACATCGATAGTTGCTGCAGTGTGCTATCAGGTAATGCTTGTTCAAGTTCATAGTAAAGTGATTTTAATTCGCTATAGGAGTAATCAAGGTAGCCGTCTTCTCCTTTTTTATCAAGGACCTCGTTGGCTTTATTGCTTAATAATCCCTTCGCTAGTGGACCACGGGCAACAACGCTGATTTGATTTTCCTCTGCAACCGGTAAAATTGCTTCTTCGGGCCGTCTGTCCAAAAGGCTATATTGCGTCATTAAAATATCAATAGAAGATCGGATTGCATATTCACGGACTACATTTGGACGAATGGATGAAATGCCATATGCACGGATTAAACCATCTTTCTTTAGCTCCTCAAAAGCTTCTATTGTTTCATCAATAGGGTCATCTAACGTACCGCCATGCAGCATATACACATCAATGTAGTCGGTATTTAGTCTTTGTAAACTATGACGGACTGCTTCATGAATGTATTTTTTTGACGGGTCCCAGAACCAGTTATCTTTCCCTTTTTCAAAATGATTCCCTACTTTTGTAGTAACCACAACATCCGATCTACGTTGTTTTATTGCTTCACCTACAATTTTTTCATTCTCACCAAAGTTATAAAGGTCTGCCGTATCCAAGTGGTTAATGCCTTTATCTAACGCATAATCAATCATTTTCTTACCTTGTTGTACATCTGTTCCTAACGACATACAGCCAAGGGTTAAATCAGAAATTTCAATATCACTTTTGCCAAGCTGCCGTTTTTTCATGTTATTCCTCCTCTTATGGATTCCGTATGCATACATTGTAGATGCTGTTCCAAAAGAATACAATCAATATACTTTTTTAACCTAAATTGGAGAGAAGTATAAATACGAATAAGAAGAAAAAAAGAGAAATACCTGCTACAATAGAGTCTAGTAAATTAAAATGAAGCGGAAAAGGTGGAATAGAAAGATGCATCGTTTTGAAGAAAAAACAATTAAATCCAAAAAAATATTTAAAGGAAATATAATAGATGTTCAAGTAGATGAAGTAAAACTCCCAAACGGGGAAACAGCTCAAAGAGAGCTTGTGTATCATCCGGGTGCAGTAGCTATTATTCCAATTACAGCCGAAAATAAAATTGTCCTTGTAGAACAATATCGTAAAGCCTTAGAAAGAACATTAATCGAAATTCCGGCGGGAAAATTGGAAAATAACGAGAATCCATTAACCGCTGCGGTCCGTGAGCTGGAAGAAGAAACAGGTTATACAACAACCAATCTATCACAGGTAACGTCTTTTTATACTTCTCCTGGTTTTGCGAATGAGTTGGTATATGTCTACGTTACCAATGACTTAATTAAAATGGAGCATCCGCCGGCAGGAGATGACGATGAATTTGTGGAAATAATGGAAGTTACATTAGACGAAGCAAAAGAGCTCGTAGAAGAAGGACGTATTCAAGACGCCAAAACTAACTACGCTATCCTTTATCTGCATGCTTTAAATAAGTAAAAAGAAAAGGTAATAATGAGCAGTATTTATACACTCTATTAAAAGATAAAAAATAATAGGTATGTTTTGAGAGAGATTCTCATAGTTTGAAGTATAGATGAGTGTTTAAAAAGTAACCCAAGGAGAAGTGAGAAGATCTAATTCTCACAGCCTGCCATTTGGGGCTGGGGCTGCGATTACTCGCCCCACCGAAAACCATTGCGATTATTCGCCCCATCAAGACCGTTGGTGACTTTTTGAACTTCCTCTATAAGGAACTATAGTCAGGAGGATCTCAATGTATAATACCTCTCATCATCTATTTATTGGGCATATAAAAAAGCATACAACAATTTATTTATTTACTACCATTCTATTTCTGACAGGTATTGTGTTTGGTGCGATCTTAGTAAATAGTATGGATTTTGTCCAAAAGCAAAACCTATTCTTTTACTTAGAACGGTTCTTTACGCAACAAACAAATGATGGGGAAGTGATTGCGCGGCAGGATATATTTATCCAAAGTCTCCTTTATCACATCAAGTATCTTTCCTTTATCATTTTACTGGCATTAAGTATGATTGGGCTGCCTATCATTTGGATTATGATATTTATGAAAGGACTTGTTGTCGGTTTCTCAGTAGGTTTTATGGTTAATCAATTAGGTGGGCAGGGTCTGCTTTTATCATCGATATCGATTGCTCCTCAAAATTTGTTAATTATCCCGATATATATCATTGCCGGAAGTGTCGCTATGATATTTTCAATTGGTTTATGGCAGAAGTTATTATTAAAGCATCATTATCAGGAAGTATTGCCTCCTTTTATCAGATTGCTAATTATTTTTTCAATTTTAATCGTGTTTTCGGCAGTAGCAGCATTGATGGAAGCTTATTTATCAAATACACTTCTGTTAGAATGGATAGAAAGGTTTAATGGATAATTATTTACTTCACCCATCGATCCCTTTATATTCCTCCCTTATCACTTGATAAAGAGTGTTCTTTATAATATAATAATTAATATTAATTTATAATCATTATTATTTATAATTGAGAATACCTTTGACACATGGAAGATAGATGCATATAATGAAGATGTAAAGTGAGGGAGGCGACTATCCATGGAACACCGGATTGAAAAAATAAAAAAACAGCTACATTCGCATAGCTACAAATTAACTCCCCAAAGGGAAGCTACGGTACGAGTGCTTCTAGAAAGAGAAGATGATCATTTAAGTGCGGAAGATGTGTATCTTCTTGTAAAGGAGAAATCGCCAGAAATTGGTCTGGCCACCGTTTATCGTACATTAGAATTATTATCCGAATTGAAAATAGTAGACAAAATTAATTTTGGCGATGGTGTATCAAGATATGACCTACGCAAAGAGGGTGCAAAGCATTTCCACCATCATTTGGTGTGTATTGAATGTGGCTCTGTAGAAGAAATTGAAAATGATTTATTGGGTGAAGTAGAACAAATTGTTGAAAATGATTGGGGCTTTGAGGTGAAGGATCATCGATTAACCTTTCATGGGATTTGTCGCCAATGCCAAAAATCTGCAGTAGAAGAAGATGTTCAAAAAGCAACACAGTAATTAGAGTAAAACCTTTTTCTAGAAGAGAGAGGTTTTATTTTTATGCACGATAGGAAGTATAAAACGAAACGAAACTTCATTCAGTGGGGGTTCTACGGGCGGTTCTCCGTGATAAAATAGGCAGGTATTTATATTTTCACAAATTAAGTTAAGGAAGTTCTTCGTTAATGTTGCCCTATACATATGATAATCAAATGTGGTAGAACAATGAATATGCTCTACCACATCTTTACCTTCTTGCATTTATTGGAAATATTGATTCAGGATATTGTCAACGCTGCCTCCGTAAGCTTCTCCAAACATATTTAAATGAACAAGCAAGTAAAAAAGCTGATAAATAGGCTGCACTTCTTTATAATAGTTTGCTAACGGCAGAACTTCCCGATATGAAGAATAAAAGAGCTCTGAAAAACCGCCAAAAAGTTCTGTGAACGCAAGCTCAAATAAATGATCTCCATAAAGTACAGAAGGATCTATAAGATAAGGTTTTCCTGTTTGTCCGGTAATCCAATTTCCTCCCCACAAATCACCATGCAATAGGGAAACCCGGGGCTGATTTGGAAGATAATTATCTAAATCACGAATTAATTTCTCTAATTTTAAATGTCTTTTCTGATTCATTCGATTGTATTGTATGGCTAAATCGAATTGCGGCTGCAGACGATGTTTGCGAAAATAATCTACCCAATTGTTATACCAGGCATTTGTCTGGGTCAGTTTCCCAACATAAGTTGTCTGATCTAATCCATATTGTGAGGATCCGTCAGCCAAATGCAGTGCCGCCAGCTGTTCGCCTAATTGCTGCTCTGTAGCTGCTGTTTTTTCTCCCTTAATCCATTCCATTAACAGCACCATCTCCTGATTTACGCAGGATTGGTCAAAGTAGTAGACTTCCGGGACTCCTATTGTTTGCGTTGAACGAATGCGTTCTAGGCCATTTACTTCCACTTGGAAAAAATCACTGTCTGCATTTTGGTTTGCTTTCATAAAGTAGGCTTGTTTTTCGGTTTTTATATAATATGCCCGATTAATATCGCCTCCGGAAACAGGTGTCATTGTTTGAATAGAGGTGTTATCACCAATTTGTTTTAATTTTTCTTCTATCACTTGTATGACCTCCTTTTCAATTATTTTAAGTATGTCATAGAGCCGGATGATACAAAAGTATAAAAGTGTTTGTAGTTTAACTCTGGTTTCAACCATTGTATAATATTAGTAGATAAGGATGTACTGAAATTTATTATTCACATCTTTTTCTGGTATTTTTGAAATTGTTGTATGCATATTCTAACTATAAATGCGTTTCATTTCACTACAAGAGGAAGTTCAAAAAGTCCAATAAAAATGACACGGCGGAAAAAGGAACTTCTACGTTGCCCACGTCCTGTGGGCAACGTAGAAGTCACCGCATCCTGCGGAAGTGCGTTGGCTTGCTTTTCCGGTACTCACGTATCTAATAACATAGAGGAACTTCTGTTAAGACCGTCCACGTCCTGTGGACAACACAGAAGTCATCACATCCTGTGAAAGTCCGTTCCTCAAAGCTGCGCCGCCTTGAACTTCTTGGTCCTATTTATCGGACTTTTTGAACACGTATTACAATGGAACGGGATAAGGTGGTTAGAATATGGAAAAACATCTTAAAGAAGCTGTTAAAATATTTATTTGGTTTATGATAGGTGCCTGTTTTTTTACGGTATGTTTGCATTTTATATATAAAGAATTTCAAGAAATGCATCGATTTGATTTGCCAGAGGGTCCAGCGGTAAAGGTGATGGATGAGGGAACTACTTGGTTTCCATTTGATATTCTGAAAGGGGAATAGATATGTTGAAATATGCAGTAGAAGATTTTTTTCATTATCTTCGGGTGGAGAGAGGTTTATCCGATAATACGATTTCCTCATACCAGAGAGATCTTCATGCTTACGAAAAACATTTAACAAAAATCGGATATAACGACTGGAATGATATTACCAGAAACGATATTATGCGTTTTTTATATTCGTTAAAGGATAATGGTAAATCAACTGCTACGATTTCCAGACATATATCTTCTATCAGGTCTTTACATCAGTTCTTAATAAGAGAAAGAGTTGCTGATACAGATCCCAGCCTGCATATTGAGACACCAAAAAAAGATCGTAAGCTGCCGGATACACTTTCTCAGGAAGAGGTGGATAGATTATTAAGCATGAATACAGCAAAACCATTATCTCTGCGTAATAAAGCCATGTTGGAATTATTATATGCTACAGGATTGCGTGTATCTGAAATGATAAACTTAAAACTGGACGACTTACACTTAACCATGGGATTTGTACAATGTATGGGAAAAGGTTCTAAAGAAAGGATTGTGCCTTTAGGGGATACAGCAAGGAAGGCGTTGGAAGCGTATATCCAAACAGCAAGGAAAGAACTTGTGAAGAAAAACAAACAGGAAAATGCACTTTTTTTAAATCAGCATGGGCGCCCTTTAAGCAGGCAGGGGTTTTGGAAAATATTAAAAGAGTTAGCTTTAGAAGCGGGGATTCAAAAGAAAATTACGCCCCATACGTTAAGGCATTCTTTCGCGACACATTTATTGGAAAATGGTGCAGATTTAAGAATTGTACAAGAAATGCTCGGACATGCGGATATATCAACGACACAAATTTATACGCATGTCACGAAAGCACGGCTAAAGGATATATATCAATCGTACCATCCAAGAGCATAATGATATGCTTTTAAGTAAAAGATATATCATTATGCTTGTGTTGTCAGACATCTAACATCTATAATAAATATCATACTAAACAGTAGTTTCGGGAATATAGTACATAGGAGGTAGATACGAATGACACATTTTAAACGTGTATTTTTAATTGTCATGGATTCAGTAGGAATTGGAGAAGCACCGGATGCAGAGAAATTTGATGATTTGGGAGCGGATACATTAGGACATATCGCAGAGGAAATGAACGGGCTTCATATGCCGACGATGGGAAGCCTGGGTCTAAGCAATATTCGTGAAATTAAAGGAATTGCACCGGCAAATAAGCCGAAAGCGCACTATACGAAAATGCAAGAAGCTTCTAACGGAAAAGATACAATGACAGGTCATTGGGAAATTATGGGGTTACGTATTGATCAACCATTCCGGACATTCCCGGATGGATTTCCAGATGAGCTTATTCAAGCATTGGAAGAAAAAACAGGAAGAAAAGTGATTGGCAATAAGCCGGCATCCGGAACAGAGATACTAGTAGAACTTGGAAAAGAACATGTTGAAACGGGTAGCCTGATTGTTTATACATCTGCTGATTCAGTATTACAGATTGCTGCCCATGAAGATGTTGTTCCTATTGATGAATTATACCGCATTTGCGAAATTGCTAGAGAGCTTACATTGGATGAGAAGTATATGGTAGGACGTGTGATTGCCCGTCCTTTTGTTGGAGAACCAGGTGCTTTTGAGCGCACATCTAATCGTCATGATTATGCATTAAAACCTTTTGGGCCTACCGTCATGAATGAATTAAAAGATGCTGGAATCGATGTGATTGCGCTTGGTAAAATATCTGATATTTACGATGGAGAAGGAGTAACAGAGGCTGTTCGCACAAAAGATAATAATGATGGAATGGTGAAGTTAAGCGACTCTCTGAAACAAGATTTTACTGGATTAAGCTTTCTTAACCTTGTTGACTTTGATGCGAAATATGGACATCGCAGAGATCCAATCGGTTACGGAGAAGCTTTGGAAACGTATGACAAACAGCTTCCAGAAATACTTGACCAGCTACAGGAAGATGATTTATTAATTATAACTGCCGACCATGGGAATGACCCTATACATCACGGAACGGATCATACTCGTGAGTTTGTCCCGCTGCTTGTTTATCATACGAATATCGAAGAAGGAAGAGAACTGCCGCTGCGTACAACGTTTGCAGATATCGGAGCAACCATTGCAGATAACTTTAATATTACCTTACCTGAATTTGGTACGAGTTTTTTAGACGATATTAAAAATTAAGGGCTGAAAGAGATTATTCAAAAATCCAATAATACGATGATAAGAGGCAATTACCAGCGTAGAAGTCAATACAACACGTGAAAAGCGCGTTGATAGGTAATTCCCGATGGGGCAGGAACGCTTTCTTCCTAGTCGGCAGATCTTTGCATCATACTTTTTAAACACGCACTAAAATAGAAAGGATGGTTATTATGAATACGGTTGAGATTATCAATAAGAAAAAATATGGGGAAGCATTATCCTATGAAGAAATCGAGCATATTATCAATGGATATGTTCATGATACGATACCGGATTATCAAATCTCAAGCTGGTTGATGGCTGTTTATTTCCAAGGTTTAAATAGTGATGAAACCTCTGCTCTTACAGACTTAATGGTTAAATCTGGGGAAACGATTGATTTATCCTTTCTAAATACAACCGTTGTAGACAAGCATTCTACAGGCGGGGTAGGAGATAAAGTAAGTCTGGTGGTAGCACCAATTATAACCTCTTTAGGCATTCCTTTTGCGAAAATGAGTGGACGTGGGCTGGGGCATACTGGTGGAACGGTGGATAAGCTGGAATCGATTCAAGGATTTCATACAGAGCTTCCATTAGACAGGTTTAAAGAGCAAGTAAAAGAGTTAGGTATTGCATTGGTCGGACAGTCAGGAAATTTAGTACCTGCAGATAAAAAGATTTATGCATTAAGAGATGTGACAGGAACTGTTGATTCTATTCCGTTAATCGCAAGCTCTATTATGAGTAAAAAAATTGCTTCTGGTGCAGATGCGATTGTTCTGGATATTAAAGTCGGCAATGGGGCTTTTATGAAAACAGAGGAAGAAGCTGAAAAACTTGCTGAGACAATGGTTGCCATTGGGAAAAAACTGAACCGGGAAACAGTGGCTGTCTTGACGAATATGGATCAGCCTCTAGGGGTGGAAATTGGTAATGGGAATGAAGTTTTGGAAGCAGTAAAATTATTACGTGACCAGGAATATAGTCAGGATTTATATGATGTGTCTGTAGAAATTGCAGCACAGATGGTTTTCTTAGCAGGAAAAGCAAGTACTGAGGAGCAGGCTAGAAAACTTGTTAAAGAAGTCATTCAAAATGGAGATGCTTATGAAAGGTTTGTTACCTTTATTGAGGCACAGGACGGAGATATGTCGAACATCCATGAGATCGAAGCTAACGAATCGATTGACGTAATATCTGACGAAGCTGGATATATTGCTTCTATTGAAACGCAGCAAATGGGAGAAGCAGCAATGCTCCTTGGAGCAGGGCGAAAAACAAAAGATGATCAAATTGATCACCAGGTAGGAATCACTTTTCACGTAAAATTAGGAGATAAGCTTCAGGCAGGCGATAAAATTGCAACTATCCATACGAATATGAAAGATAATGGTACTGTAATTCAAAAAATAAAGGATGCTGTCACGTTTTCAGAAAATCCTGTTCAGGTAAAACCAAGTGTTATTCATATTATTAATTAAGACAGGTTAACAAAAGAAAAGAGCTTTAGAATCACTATTTAGTGCCTAAAGCTCTTTTTAATAGTTAAAACGGATTTGTCGCCCATTGTGCAGATTGCTTAATAAATATACGCTGATTTAATTTTAGTTGAGCTGTTATATATTCTGCAATATCCTCTGGTTGCATAAACTTGTCTTCATTTTTTGTTTCCAGTTCATCACCAAAAGCTAATTCCGTAGCGACCAAACTAGGATTCATTGTAAATACTCTAATATTTTCGCGTCGAACCTCTTGCATCAAGGCTTCGGACATCCCTTGAATAGCAAATTTAGATGCGCTATATGCCGTGGAGCCTGCTGTTGCTTTTAATCCATTGCTGGAAGAAATATTGATAATATCGCCTTTTTGCTTGCTAACAAGGTGTGGCAAAACTTCTTTTAACATATGATATGTTCCAAAAACGTTCACTTCAAAAATATGCTTCCAAACTTCTTCATCCATATCCTGAAAATTACCGTAGTCACTTATTGCGGCATTATTAATTAAAATATCTGCTTTTCCTAATTTCTGTTCAAATGTCTGAATAGCATCTTTCACTTGATTATGATTAGAAATATCTGCACTATAGCTGACAACAGAAATGCCATAAGATTCTAATTCATTTTGTACTTTTTCAAGCTTCTTCTGATTTCTGGCAATTAACCCCAAATGGACGCCTTCTTTTGCAAATTGATGCGCTGTCGCTTTGCCAATTCCGCTGCTTCCACCTGTTATATAAGCAATTTTCCCACGAATATCTTGGCCCATTTTCAAAACTCCCTTCATCCGTCATTCCATTTTAGTATAGAGGAGAACGGATAAAACAACAAAAATGCTGCTTTTACTTAGGAAAATTAGTATGAAATTCGCTCCAGATGGAAACCCTAGAAGTATTATTGTAATTTGGAGGGAAGCAGTATGAAGCGACGAGTCTTATTTATGATTGGATTATTCATTGGTTCAATGTTTTGCAACTATTCCACCGTTTTAGCAAATGAGGAAAATAACGAAGATCAGACGTTAGCTGATGATGCTTTATCAAGTGTTCTAATAGAACAAAATACTGGTACAGTACTCTTTGATAAAGATGCACATGAGCAATTACCACCAGCCAGTATGACAAAAATAATGACCTTACTTCTCATAATGGAAGCTTTAGAAAAAGAAGAAATCTCTAAGGATGACACGGTTGTCGTAAGTGAGTATGCTGCTTCAATGGGAGGATCTCAAGTTTTTCTGGAGGCCGGAGAAGAAATGTCTGTTGATGATTTAATTAAAGGGATAGCGATTGCTTCTGGAAATGACGCGAGTGTCGCAATGGCAGAAACGATCGCAGGAACAGAAGAGGAATTTGTCAGCGCTATGAATAAAAAAGCGGAAGAGTTAAAGTTAGAGAACACACATTTTGTAAATACTACAGGGCTCCCGGCAAGCAATCATTATAGCAGTGCCTATGATATGGCAGTGATGACCAAAGAATTATTAAAATATGAAGATATTACAAATTATACGTCCATTTATGAAGATTACTTACGTCAAGGAGAAGAAAATGAGTTTTGGCTCGTAAATACAAACAAGCTAATTCGTTCTTATCCGGGCGCAGATGGCATGAAAACGGGATATACCAATGAAGCAAAATATTGTCTGACAGCTACTGCAAAGCGGGATGATATGCGGGTAATCGCCGTTGTTATGGGAGCAGAAACACCTAAAGAACGGAATAAAATGATATCCGGGTTATTAGACTATGGCTTCCAGAGTTATCATACCAAACAGCTCTTTGCTAAAGAAGAATCGGTGATGGAACTGGAAAAAATAAAAGCAGAGCCACATCAGTTTGATATTGTTACCGAACAAAGTGTCCATAGTTTGCAAAAAAAGGGACAAGAAGAACCAACTATTACAACAGATGTATCTATTCAAGATGAGTGGAAATTCCCTGTTAAAAAAGGAACGGTTGTTGGAGAACTCACTGTTGAAGAAAACAATGAGCCAATATATTCTACTCCACTTATTGTAAATGAAGATATTAAGGAAGCATCTACGCTTGAATTAGCAAAACGAACCTTGCAAAAAATGGTGAAAACCGGAGATTAACACGTATTTCCACTTCTTTTGTCGAGTAGCAGGAAATAGTTATTTGTATAGAGAATACACTACACAAGGATGTTCAAATTGAGCATGTATTTTAAACAAAGGACAACTATTTCACAACAAAGAGGAGGAGCATTGCACATGGGGTTACAAACAAAATTTGAAGTAAGAGGCGATGTACTGATTGTGCGTATGGAAGGTGAATTGGATCATCATGAAGCTGAAGGTTTAAGGGATACATGGAAGGATTGGATTTATATGCATTCCATTAAACATATCATCTTAAATCTAAAGGGAGTAAGTTTCATGGATAGCTCCGGATTAGGAGTTGTTTTAGGACGTTATAAAGAGGTTGTGCAATTAGGGGGAGAAATGGTTCTTTGTTCTGTAGCTCCTTCCCTGCATCGTCTTTTTGATATGTCAGGTTTTTTCAAGATTATTCGTTTAGAGGAAAATGAAGAACGTGCACTTCAAGGCCTGGGGGTGACATCATGAGAAATGAAATGTCTTTTTCTTTTTCAAGTATAAGTGAAAACGAAGCATTTGCCAGAGTAGCCGTCGCATCCTTTATTACACAGCTGGATCCGACGATGGAGGAATTAACAGAAATTAAAACGGTTGTCTCGGAAGCTGTAACTAATGCGATTATTCATGGTTATGGAAGTGAGCCACATCATAAGGTCTATATTGACTGTGTGTTATATGACGGGGAAATAGAATTGACGATCCGTGATAAGGGACAAGGTATTTTAAATGTTGATGAAGCAAGAGAACCTTTATTTACATCAAAACCAGAAATGGAACGATCCGGCATGGGTTTTACAATCATTGAAAATTTCATGGATACCGTGGAAGTCATTTCTGCTCCTGAAAAAGGGACTTCCGTTTATATGAAGAAGCAATTATCCAAATCAAAAACGGTATATAATTAGGGCATCTATCGTGAATATTCATAAAACGGAGGAAAGAGAGCAGCTTTCCAATGAACAAGTAAAGAAAATGATCCGGTTAAGCCAATCCGGTGATAATGAAGCTAGAGAAGAGCTTATCCGTCGAAATGTTCGGCTAGTCTGGTCTGTTGTTCAACGGTTTGTCAATCGTGGTTATGATCCAGATGACTTATTTCAAATTGGTAGCATCGGGCTGATCAAAGCAGTGGATAAATTTGATTTGTCCTATAACGTAAAATTTTCTACCTATGCCGTGCCCATGATTATTGGGGAGATACAACGCTTTATTCGTGATGATGGAAGTGTGAAGGTCAGCCGTTCCTTAAAGGAAATGGGAAATAAAATTCGCCGTAAACGGGAGGAAATGGCGAAAGACTTAGGACGTTCGCCATCTATTAATGAACTGGCGGAAGCTTTAGAGTTAGATCCAGAGGAGATTGTGCATGCACAGGAGGCAGCAAAATCACCTCAGTCCATCCATGAAACAGTCTATGAAAGTGATGGAGACTCCATTACTTTATTAGATCAAATCGCGGAACAGGATTCCAGATGGTTTGAGAAATTATCCATCCAAGAAGCGGTCCGCTCACTTACTGAACGGGAAAGGTTAATCATTTACTTACGCTATTATAAAGACCAGACACAGACGGAAGTAGCGGAACGGCTGGGAATTTCTCAAGTACAGGTTTCCAGGCTGGAGAAAAAGATTTTAGAAGATATGAAAAAAAATATGGATACTGGCTAATAACTCGAGCTTATTTGTGTGAATAACACAGATAAGCTCGAGTTATTTTTAAGAAAGGATAAAATTTCGAGGAGGAAAAATACAGAAGAAACGTATTAGTACCTAAGTCAACAACATGGTGTAACCTTTCTTAGTCCATATAAAAACACCTATTTTACATGGAAATATTGTAGCGTAATAAAAATACGAAAGATCAAGCGAACCTGAATTTTGTTTTTCTAACCAAACGATTTGTATTTAAAGCTTATAATTTGCTTCCTTTTAACAAATACTAACGGTTAAGCAAATCAAGATAAAGGTGTGATGGATATGACGGAGATTGTTTATATAAGAATGCGCAAAAAAGTAATCCTTGAACAATGGCAAGAACTCAAATTAAAAGATATTGCTTATATATCCACGCATGCAACTAAGAAAAATTCGCTTGAAAATACACTTATTTACCGCTTGTCTAAAAAAGATAAAAATATTTTAGTGATTGACAGCTTTTTAGTGATTGACCACCTTACCAATGAATATCCAAATGTTGAATTTCAACTGCTTGGTCCGGAGCAAACCCTTATAAAAATCGAACCACGAAAAAAACCGACACATCCAGTGATTATTACATTCGTCTGGCTGCTCTTATTTGTCGGTTCTGCAATGACGATTATGAATTTTCATTATGATGTAAGTATGCAGCCCGTTCAGCAAAAACTGCATTTTATCCTGACCGGGGTAGAGAACGAATATCCTCTATGGATTCAAATACCTTATTCTTTAGGACTTGGGTTAGGTACGATTCTTTTTTTTAATCATTGGTTTAAAAAACGATTTAACGAAGAGCCAAGTCCGTTAGAAGTAGAAATTTTTAACTACCAACAGGATTTACAGCAGTATATTAATACGATGGAAAATGAAATGAATGATCCAAGAAATTCTTCTTAATATCCTGCAAATTTTTATTGGTTTCAGTGGTGGTATTGCTGTTGGTGCAGGGTTTGTTGCTTTTATTACTGTATTAGGGATTATCCCAAGACTGATTCAATTAAGTAAAACAGAGAAATATGTCAAAGCATATGGGGCTGCAGTAATTATTGGAATGTTGGCAGGAGCTTATTTTTCTTTTGCACCTATTTCGACATCACAATCTATTTTTGCATTAATTCTTTGGGGAGCTTTGCACGGCATTTTTAATGGAATGCTTGCTGCAGCATTAACAGAAGTGTTAAATGTTTTCCCTATCCTTACGCGGAGAATAGGAATGGAAGAATATGTCATTTTATTTATGATGGCATTGATGCTGGGTAAAGTTTTTGGTTCGTTATTTCAATGGATTTATTTTGTCCGTTAAAGAAGATAAGCAATCATTTTACACTTTGAAAATATAATGTATTTAAAAAAATATAGCAGGACATGGCTTAGTATCGACGTTGTTCATATGATGTGATCGTTTTTAATCAATGAGAACACAACGAAGGTTTTCTCCTAAAGACTTGTACTTATGTGAAAGCGAGGCAAAGAAAGTAATATATACTTTCAAAGCTCCATTTAATGATTACCGATTTTTCTTTATACAAAAGGAATGCATGAAAAACTACGGATTTAAAGCATATCGGAATCAGCGCACCTGAGTGAATCCTAGTTTTCTAAAAATAAGTATTTAAATAATGAATAAAGTTACAAAATGCCAAGCTCAAAAACAGTGTATTGTACCTGACTAACTTTTGAAATTCTAATATATCCCAACAAACAGAAGGTGATCACATGCAGACAGATAAGAAAAAAAAGATTTCTATTTCTCCTCATATTGAAGATACGTATGCATATATGAAAAAGAGAGTAGGTCTAGAAGAATCGTATGATTTGGGGTATAGGGAAACAGTGGTCTTGAATCAACGTATTCAGATGTATTATGTAAATGGTTTAACAGATACATCCGTTGTACAAGAAATTTTAAAAGTAATGGTTGAAATCAATGACAATGAATCGGAAAGTAATAAGATTGGAGAAATCATTGAGAATAGGTTAGTCCATCAGCAAGTGGAGCATGTTCATACCATGGATGAAGCTGTTGATGAGGTGTTAAGCGGACTTATTGCTGTATTTATTGACGGAAAAGATTATGCACAAATTATTGATGTGCGTAATTATCCGGGAAGAACACCGGAAGAACCGGATACAGAGAAAGTCATTCGTGGTTCAAGGGACGGCTATACAGAAAATATTGTAGAAAACACAGCGCTTACCAGGAGACGTCTGCGCGACGAAAAATTGCGGAATGTCATGTTAAAAGTTGGTGAACGTTCGAAAACAGATGTTTGCCTTACTTTTATTGAAGGTGTAGCTAACCCGAACTTAGTAAAATACTTAAAAGATTTAATTGAAAAAATTGAAGTAGATGGCTTATCGATGTCCGATAAATCATTGGAAGAATTTATATTAGTAAAGAAATGGAATATTTACCCTTTAGTCCGCTATACGGAAAGACCAGATGTAGCGACAAGTCATTTATTAGAAGGCCATGTCATTATTCTTGTTGACACATCTCCTAGTGCTATTATTGTTCCAACAACATTTTTTCATCATTTACAACATGCTGAAGAATATCGACAAGTACCCACGATTGGTACATGCATCCGATTTATTCGATTTCTCGCTGTGCTGGCAGCTTTATTTTTATTACCAACTTGGCTATTGTTTGCGGTTGAACCATCTTTCTTGCCAGATAAATTAAGCTTTATTGGACCTAATGATGAAGGAAATGTCCCGATAACCGTTCAGATTATTATAGCAACCATAGGGATTGAATTCTTAAGAATGGCAGCGATACATACTCCTACTCCTTTATCGACAGCGATGGGGTTAATCGCAGCTGTTTTAATTGGTGAAATAGCTATTGAAGTCGGATTATTTTCACCAGAGGTAATTCTGTATATTTCGACAGCTGCTATCGGTAACTATGTAACGCCAAGTTATGAATTAAGTGTTGCAAATAAGGTCGTCACCATTATTCTGGTTCTGGCTGTCGGTTTATTCGGATTTCCAGGATATATGATTGGAATTACACTTTATATGTTATTTATTGTTCAGATCAGATCATTAAGAACACCTTATATGTGGCCTCTGCTTCCTTTCAATTTACAAGCAATCAAACATATAATATTTCGTATACCCGTTCCAAATTCGAAACATCGTCCAAGTATCGTACATCCACGAAATAACTATCGACGGCCTTAAAGGATTTACTCGATGTTTTGCTTCTGCAGGGGATGTATGCAAACCGATACAAATAAATTATAATACGTTGGATACAGTTTATTTGCCCACTGAACATATTTAAGGACTGCAAAATCAATGAGAGCAGTCCTTATCCATTTATTTATACTTTCATTATTTACTGTATTATGTTAAAGTATTTAATTATTTAAACAATGGGGGAAAGAGAATGATACTTGATGCACACCCCTTTCACGTAAACACAAAGGGACATTTAGAAATTGGTGGTGTAGACACCATTGAATTAGCAAAAAAGTATGGAACACCTTTATATGTCTATGATGTTGAAATGATTCGAAATCATGCGAGGTCTTTTGTTCAAGCGTTTCATGAAGCAGGAGCTGCTGGTAAAGTTGCGTATGCAAGCAAGGCTTTTTCAACAATTGCCATGCTCCAGGTCGCAAAACAAGAGGGCTTATGCTTAGACGTTATTTCTGAAGGTGAATTATATACAGCGCTTCAGGCCGATTTTCCAACTGAAAGAATTCATATGCACGGCAATAATAAAAATGAACAAGAAATTGCGATGGCAGTAGAACATGAAATAGGCTGTATCGTTATCGATAATTTTCATGATATTGAATTATTAGATCAAGAACTTTTAAATCAAGAAAAAACAATGGATGTGTTATTTCGGGTTACCCCTGGTGTGGAATCAAAGACCCATAAATATATTATGACTGGAAATGAAGATTCTAAATTTGGCTTTGATCTGCAAAATGGTCAAGCAGAGGATGCTTTAAAAAGAGTGTTGGGACATCCGAGAATTCATGCGAAAGGTCTTCACTGTCATATTGGTTCGCAAATATTTGAAACAAACGGTTTTCGTGCAGCAACAGATATTCTTTTTGCTAAATTGGAAGAATGGAAACAGAAATATCAATTTGAATCAGAGGTTTTAAATTTAGGTGGAGGATTTGGCATTCGTTATACAAAAGATGATCAGCCGCTTCCGTTAGCTGAATATGTAAAAGATATGATTGATAGCGTAAGAGAAAATTGTAATAAATACAACATGAAATTCCCAGAAATTTGGATTGAGCCTGGCCGGTCTATAGTAGGTGATGCAGGAATTACATTATATACAATTGGAGCAAATAAGAAAATTCCTGGCGTGAGAGAATATTATTCTATTGACGGTGGAATGACGGATAATATTCGTCCGGCTTTGTATCAATCAAAATATGATGCTGTTATTGCAAATCGCGCGGAAGCAAATCCAGAAAAAGAAGTATCGATCGCCGGGAAATGTTGTGAATCTGGTGACATGCTTATTTGGGACTTACCGGTACCTCGTATTGAAGATAAAGATATACTGGCTGTGTTCTCAACAGGAGCTTATAATTACTCTATGGCTAGCCATTATAATCGTTTAACAAAACCTGCTGTTGTTTTTATTGAAGATGGTCAGGATCATCTTGTTGTCAAGAGAGAAACGTATCAAGATATTGTGAAAAATGACTTATCTTATGATGGAATAAAGAGCTTTACTTGAGCTAAATAAGTGGTAAAATAAAGTATAATTGTTTTTAGAAGGAGATTTGTCGAAATGAAAAAAGGTTATATTGAAATGGAAAATGGTAATAAAATTGAATTTGAATTATATCCAAATGAAGCTCCAGGAACAGTAGCTAACTTTGAAAAATTAGCGAATGAAAAATTTTATGATGGATTGACTTTCCATCGTGTCATTCCTGGTTTTGTCAGCCAAGGAGGCTGTCCAGTTGGTAATGGTACAGGTTCCGCTGGATATACAATCAAATGTGAGACAGAAGGAAATCCGCACAAGCATGAGGAAGGTTCTTTATCGATGGCACACGCTGGAAAAGATACAGGAAGTTCTCAATTTTTTGTTGTGCATGAACCGCAACCGCATTTAGATGGTGTGCATACAGTTTTTGGAAAAGTAACATCTGGTGTTGAGCATGCAAAAGCAATGTCTAATGGTGATGTGATGAAAGAAATTCGTGTGGAAGGTTAATCTTGTTTTTTCACGAAGGAGTATTTTCAGTGAACTATTTTGAAGGGCATTTATTTGTGAATCAATGTTTTACGTAAATTTTAAAATGATGCTTTTCATTATATTGGAAATACGTTATACTTTCAGAGTAAATACTGATTTAAGAGGATTACCATACAAGAAATTAATGAGGGGTAATTATGTTAATTCGCTTTAAAAGAAACTTAGAAAAGATTGCTATGGGTTTATTATCATTCATGCCTGAGGAAAAAGATGTAAAGAAACTGCAAGAAACCATTCGTGAATATGAAGAAAATGATAATTTGCATTTGCATTTGTGGAAAGAAGGCGATGATGTCCTTGGAGCAATAGGTGTACAAATTTTGGATAATAATCAATTGGTGATTAACCATCTTACGGTGAATCCTTCACATAGAGATCAAGGGATAGGATCACGAATGATTGCGGAAATTCATCGTATTTATTCGAATAAGTATGATATTGTGCCTTCTGAGAACATTAAATCCTTTTACGAGAAAGCAAAGGATGATTATAAAAGCCAACCCTGATACGGGTTGGCTTTTCCTTCGTTGTAATTTCTATTTATTTCAACTGTATTTTAGTACCAAGCTGCTCCTACAATTACTAATAAAATAAATAGTACAACGATTAAAGCAAATCCACCTGCGTAACCACCAGAATAACCACTCATTTTATTTCCTCCTTTTTAGTTCAATCCATAAATGTTTTGTGCTAACATTTATATTACGTTATAACTTATGTAAGCTGAGCAAAGAGTGTATGGGCTCTTGCAATAATATTTTAAATACTTTTTAGGATAACGGTAAATAATACATTTTTTTAGTAAGCTTGAGAGGAATTAAAGCGATGATGCACGGATATGAAGTTAAATTAGAAAAATTTGAAGGACCGTTAGATTTGTTGCTTCATTTAATAAATCAATATGAAATCGATATTTACGATATTCCAGTTGCCCAGATTACGCAACAATATATGGATTATATTCACACGATGCAGCATTTGGAATTAAATATTGCCAGCGAATATCTGGTAATGGCATCAACACTGCTGGCAATCAAAAGCCAGATGCTTCTTCCTAAACAAGAATTTGAGGAAGAAGAGATGGATGAAGCATATATGGAGGACCCGCGTGAAGAGCTAATGCAACGTTTAATTGAATATCGAAAATATAAAGAAGCTGCAGAAGCATTAAAAGAAAAAGAAGCAAAGGAACAACAAGTATATACGCGTTCTCCAGTCGTTTTTGATTTTAAAGATGTTCCAGTTGAAAATGTGAATGCAGGGAATGCGTCTATTTTTGATATGATTGATGCCCTAAAAAAAATGATGCAGAGAAATCAATGGAAAGAGCCGCAAGATACAGTTATCGAGAGAACGGATATCCCGATAGAAAAACGGATGGATGAAGTTCTAGAGCAGGTTAAAAGCAGTAAAAATGGGGTTGCATTCCATACTTTGTTTCCTGTCCCAACGAAATCATATATTGTAACAACATTTGTAGCTATTTTAGAGTTAATGAAAAAAAGAGAAGTATATGCAATGCAAGAAAAACATTTTGAAGAATTATTTGTTTATAACATGGAGGAGTCATCGTGGAATTAGATTATTTAAAAGGAGTTGCGGAAGGTTTACTATTTGCTGGTGGAGATGAAGGAATAACTGTAAGCGAGCTTAGTAATGTCCTTGATATCTCCTTAGATGAAGTTCGGCACCTTATTGATGAACTTCAAACGGATTATAAAGAGCAGAATCGTGGATTAATGATCCTCAATGCTAATGGGATGCTTAGCTTAACAACGAAACCTGATCACAGTGATTATTTTAAGAAATGGGTGATTCAACCTA
Source organism: Oceanobacillus jeddahensis (assembly GCF_000750635.1). Lineage (GTDB taxonomy): Bacteria > Bacillota > Bacilli > Bacillales > Amphibacillaceae > Oceanobacillus > Oceanobacillus jeddahense. The sequence goes on along the minus strand of NZ_CCDM010000003.1, from coordinate 300,105 downwards.
AGCCCAATAGAATGTCCCAAGCAGCTTTAGAAACATTAGCTATCATAGCATATCAGCAGCCTATAACGCGGGCAGAGATTGATGAAATTCGAGGCGTCCGCAGCGAGAGACCATTGCAAACATTGGTATCCCGGATGTTAATAGAAGAATGCGGAAGGAAGGAAACAGTCGGCCGCCCAACGCTTTTTAGAACAACAAAGGAATTTCTTACTTTTTTCGGTTTATCCACGCTTGAAGAATTGCCGGAATTAGATAGTTTCTTCGATTCTGAAACCGACGCATCCGATGTTGACTTATTTTTCGACCGATTCCAGGATGAATAAATAAACAGAGCTGATAAGTAAGTTATTTAATAACTTACTTATCAGCTCTGTTTATCGCAGTGTGAGGGGCTGAGGCTGCGATTACTCGCTCCACCGAAAACCATTGCGATTACTCGTCCCATCGTCAAGATCTGTGCGTCGAAAAACCCCCACTGAATGAAGTTTTGTTTTATTTCAGAGAAGTCTTAAAAACCGGATTCGCTCATTTAAGCGAATCTGTTTTTTTCTAATCTTCATCATACATAATAGCTTGTTCCTCACATATAAATAAACCAGAAGTATTTAATGGACTGGCTGGCAGAGAAAAAAGGTCGAAATAAAGCTGTCTTTTGTGAGGAGGAGCCAAACTGATGCGTTTTATAATATGTATCGTCATCATCATCTTTAGTTTTTTGTCATTCCCAATACATGGACATGCTGCTGTGAATGTTTCTGCACAGCATGCCATTTTGATCGAACAATCATCTGGTAGAGTTTTATTTGAAAAAAATGCTGATGAAGCAACATCGATTGCAAGTATTACAAAGATAATGACAGCAATTATTGCAGTGGAGTCCGGGAAAATGAATGAAGAAGTGACGGTTTCCCGAGATGCGATTTATACAGAAGGTTCGTCTATTTATTTGGAGCAGGGCGAAAAAATGACGTTAACGGATTTAGTGTACGGACTAATGCTTCGTTCAGGAAATGACGCTGCTGTAGCAATTGCTGAGCATGTGGGTGAAAGTGAAGAGGGTTTTGTTTATTTAATGAATGAAAAAGCTAAATGGTTGGGGATGGAAAATACACATTTCGATAATCCACATGGGCTTGATTCAGATACACACTATTCCAGCGCTCATGATATGGCAATACTTATGCAATATGCTATGGAAAACCCTATTTTCCAAGAGATAAGTGGAGCAACCAGTTACCTTTCTGAAAACAGGTCTTATCATTGGCAGAATAAAAATAAGCTTCTAACTTATTTTTATGAATATTGTACAGGTGGTAAAACTGGCTATACAAAACAGACAGGACGAACACTCATCACGACTGCTGAAAAAAATGGAATGGAGTTAATCGCAGTGACATTGGATGCTCCAGATGACTGGCAAGACCATATTTCCATGTTTGAGTGGGGGTTTGATCAGTTTGAAATGAAAGAAATCGATATGAATGGAGAGGCAATAACGAACGGGGGAACATCGAAAGACACTGTCCGTGTGCCATTATATAAAAATAAGCAAGACAATTGGGCAAAAGATGTTTATCTGAAACAGAATATACCGGCGCTCCGGACAAGCAATGCAGATGTCAATACACACGAGAGTAACGATAAAGAAGATTTGATGCATACCGTAATGCATGTATTTCATTCGATTCTAAGGTGGGATACACATGATTAATTGGATATGGATTTGTATGGCTGCTATCGGAATTATTTATGCGATGTTTTCAGGAAATATGGAGGCAGTGAACGAAGCTATTTTTGAAAGTGCTGCCCAGGCTGTTACCTTAGCTATCGGACTAATTAGTATTTTAGTATTTTGGTTAGGGATGATGCGCATTGCTGAAGAAGCTGGAATTTTACGGGGACTTGCAAAGCTTTTTCGTCCGATTATTTCGAAAATATTTCCAGAAATACCAAAAGATCATCCAGCGCTAGGCTATATTTTATCGAATTTAACTGCAAATATGTTTGGCCTGGGTAATGCCGCCACTCCTTTAGGGATTAAAGCGATGGAGGAAATGAAGAAACTCCATAACAATTCTGATACTGCTTCTCGTTCGATGATTACGTTTCTTATTTTAAATACCACTGGTTTAACCTTAATCCCTACAACTGTTATCGGAATTAGAATGCAGTATGAATCTGCTTCTCCAACGGAAATTGTTGGCGTTACTTTGCTTGTTACAGGTATAGGTACCATTGCTGGATTAGCTATTGATCGATTATTTTATTATAAAAGTACCTGGAGGAAATCATAATGGGGTTGATCAGCTTACTTAGTATTTGGATAATACCTTGTTTTATTTTAATTGTTATGATAGCAGCGAGTATTCGTAAATTACCTGCATACGATTTGTTTGTAGAAGGAGGAAAAGAAGGCGTAAAAACAGCTGTTTCTTTGCTTCCTTTTTTAGTAGGGATGATTACTGCTATTTCGATATTGCGAAGCTCAGGAGCTTTAGATGCATTTGTTAGTTTAATAGCCCCGCTTCTGGATTTCATCGGATTTCCTGCAGAGGTTTTGCCTCTTGCACTCATTCGCCCGATTTCTGGAACAGCAGCGTTGGGGATGACAACTGAAATTATTGCAACCTATGGCCCGGACTCATTTATTGGCAGACTTGCTTCCGTTATGCAAGGAAGTACCGACACCACTTTATATGTTCTAACGATTTATTTCGGTGCAATAGGGATTAAAAAAATTCGTTATGCCTTGCAAGCTGGTTTACTAGCTGATTTAATTGCTATACTTGCAGCTGTGTTTCTTGTTACAATGATGTTTGGATAAATAAGCTGTTTACAATTCTTAACCCCTTCTTAGAAGTGCAAAAATATATTATGCTTTCCTAACATGTAAAATAAGGCTATGATGAACATATGTGAAAAATTATATTTCATCATAGGCTTTATTACAGCATAGGAAAGCATAAAGAAAACTTGGCATTCGTTAAAGGGAGACTTAAAAGCGTATTATGCTTTCTTAGTATCCCTTATACTCTTGAGTACAAGCCTTTTGCGAATGCCTTCGTTGGGACTGGGGCTACGATTACTCGTCTCATTAAAAGAACTGCACTTACACTTTATTCCTTGAATTCTTTATACATTCTTAAAGTGTAAAAAAGCAGCGAATGAATAGAACCCTGGAACCAGATATAACATTGTATCCATTTAGGGAAAAATAAAAGAAAAAGATAGGAGATTTATATGTCGAAGCAGGAAGAAAGATTACAAAAAATTATTGCTCAAAGTGGAGTAACATCAAGAAGAAAGGCTGAGCAGTTAATTCTGGATGGAAAAGTAAAAGTAAATGATAAAATCGTAACAGAAATGGGAGTAAAAGTTACCTCTAATGATAAAGTAGAGGTAGATGGTGTTCCACTTGAAAAAGAAGAATTTGTATATTATTTATTGTATAAACCTAAAGGAGTTATCTCCAGTATCAAAGATGACAAAGGCAGAAAAGTCGTTACGGATTTTCTTCCAGAAGTAGAAGAACGTATTTTTCCGGTTGGGAGACTGGATTATGATACGTCCGGACTCTTACTTTTAACAAATGATGGTGAATTTGCCAATCAGTTAATGCATCCAAGTAAAGAGATTAATAAAGTATATGTGGCAAAAGTCAAAGGTATTCCTCATAAAAAAGATTTGTTAAGATTACGTAAAGGTATTCAATCAGATGGTGAGAAACTAAAAGCTGTAAATGTTAGTATGATATCTAACGATAAAGATAAGAAGACATCTATTATTGAATTAACCTTACATGAAGGTAAAAATCGACAAGTACGAAGAATGTTAGAAGCGATTGATTTTCCGGTTATGAAGTTGAAACGTGAGCAATATAGCTTTTTAACATTACATGGATTAAATGCTGGTGAATATAGAGCATTAACGCCGAAAGAAGTCAATCAACTTCGGAACATGTCCACAAAATTGTAAGATAATATTCAAATTTAAACGCTTTAGTCAATGTTATAATGGTTTGGAAAGGGGGACGGGAAATCATGAGCAAAGAAGAAAGAGATATTCAAAAACAAAAAAAGAAACGGAATCGCTTGATTTATCGTTCTTCTATTTTAGCTGTTTTAGTCGGTGCAGTCATTTTTGCGTTAGTTTCGAATTCACAAGACGATGATGAAATATATCGTTCTGGTGATGCTGCTCCTGATTTTCAATTAACTCAAGTGAATGAAGCATTTGATGAGGATGTAACACAGCTTAGTGATTTAGAAGGAAAAGGGGTTATGCTGAACTTTTGGGCAACATGGTGTGGACCATGTAAAGAAGAAATGCCATATATGCAGGAATTATATCCGGAATATCAGGAAAAAGGCGTTGAAATTGTAGCGGTTAGTCTAGATAGTACAGAATATGTGATTGATAATTTTATTGAAGAATATGGATTGACTTTCGCTATTCCTCATGATACGAATGCTGACGTCAGAGACTTATATCGAATCACTCCTATGCCGACAACTTTCTTTATTAATCCGGATGGAACAATAAACGAAATTGTTCAAGGGGCGTTGACATTAGATCGACTAGAGGGGCATTTAGACGCAATCACACCGGATGCATCATGATATCCATGAGAATGGGGGCAGACAATGAATAAAATAAAATGTGAATGCGGCCACACTAACCCTGAAGGCACCGTATTGTGTGAAGCGTGCGGAAAGCCGGTAGAAGGGAATCAGCATATTGATGGAAATGATGATAAAAAGCTGTTAAATATGCGCTATGATGGCAGTGCCCGCCGTTCACAAACGTATCGAAAATCAATTATTGATAAAGTTTGGAGCTTCTTCTCCTCTGTAAAAGTAGGGGTATGGCTAATCGTACTGGCATTAATTGCTTCTATCTTTGGTACGATATATCCGCAAGAGCAATTTATACCACAGGACGCTGTATCAAGAGATCCAGCAATTTTTTATGAGGAAACGTATGGTATATTAGGATTAATGTATTATCAACTTGGATTTCATCATATGTATAGTTCTTGGTGGTTTATCACTTTAATTGCGTTAATAGGTATATCGCTGGTCATTGCCAGTTTAGACCGTTTTATACCACTTTACCGGGCATTAAGAAACCAGAAGCCTAAAAAACATAAGAAGTTTTTATCCAGACAGCGATTATACAGTGAATCAACTAACGTAGACGATACTGATGTAGACAAGCTGGTAAAGCGATTAAAGGATTCCAGATATAAAATAACAGAAGAAAATGGTCATATTTTAGCGGAGAAAGGCAGATTTTCAAGGTGGGGCCCTTACGTTAACCATATTGGTCTCATTATTGTATTACTTGCAGCTATTTTACGTACGACACCTATCATGTTCTCTGAAAATTATATGTGGGTTCGTGAAGGGGAACAGAGAGTTATTCCCGGCACAAACAACCAGTATTACATAGAGAATAAAGAATTTATTTTGGAGACCCATAATGGAGAGGAAGATGATGGTTTTCAGGAAGGTTCTATGGAAGATGAGATCGCAACTAATTTTCAGACCGATGTTGTTATTTATGAAGCGCAAAATGCCGATGTTGTAGGCGCCGAACCAGAGTTGGAACCAATCCTTGATTATTCGATTCAAATGAATAATCCGGCAAAATTTGATAAATACACTTTATATCAACAAGGGTATCAGTTAAATGAATTTGAAAATATGACCTTTTATATTCATGAAACAGATGATGAAAACGAAGAATCCTTAGGATCTTTCACAATTGATTTGAACAACCCAGAGCGGGTTTATGAATTAGATAGCGGCTTTCAGGTAGAATTAACCAATTATTATCCGGATTATGTTATGTCAGAAGAAGGAACTCCGACTTCGGAAACAGACTACCCTCGGAATCCGGCATTTGTAGTGACAGTATATCCTCCCGGCTCAGATGAGGGAGAGGTCAGCTTTCTTGGAATTGGGATGAATATTGATGCTACCGGAGAGAATCAATACAATGTAGCGATTGATGATGTAGAATTTAGGAATGTCAGTGGGATTACCGTAAGCTCAGACCGCACACTTCCGTTCTTTTTTGTTGGTGCTATGATCTTTATGATTGGTGTTATCCAGGGAATGTATTGGCAGCACCGCCGGGTATGGATCAATAAACAAAAAGATAATACAGTTCTGATAGCAGCACATACAAATAAAAACTGGTATGGAATTAAACGCGATATTGAAAAAGCTGTGGAAGGTACAAATGTTACTATGGTTAAAGACCAGCAGGAGTTAGATGATTGAATAAGAAATGGTTAAGAAAGGATTGGAGGTAAGTGAATGGGTTTATACAGTGTTAGTAGTACCGCCCTGCTCATTGCTTTTCTTTTATATTTAGTCGCAACCTTCTTCTTTGGAGGAGCGATTCGGGAAGATAAAAAGGAACGCCATCAAAAAACAAAAGCAGGAACCATTGGTTTAGTGATCACAATTATTGGCTTTGTTTCTCAAATTGTTTACTTTATTACAAGGTGGATGATGACTGGCCATGCACCTGTAAGTAATCTTTTTGAGTTTACAACTTTCTTAGGGATGTCGATGATTTTTGCATTTATCATTATTTACATCTACTATAAAACAGCATTTTTAGGGGTATTTGCTTTACCATTGGCAACGATTATTATTGCATATGCAAGCATGTTTTCATCCGATGCAGCGCCATTGGTAGCGTCTTTACAAAGTTATTGGCTCCCTATACATGTTTCAACCGTTTCTTTGGGACAGGGGATTCTATTTATCAGCTTTGTTGCTGGCTTAATGTACTTAATTCGTCAGATTGACCAAACAAAGGCTACGTTACGAAATACGATGCTTGAGCTTGTAATTTATTGTATCTTTTTATTTATTGGATTTATTGCTATTACAAGTTTATTTAATGCTTTTTCTTATCAAGCTACCTTCGAAGTGGAAAGAAATGGACAGCAAATTATGGCAGAATATCATCTTCCGCCAATTGCAGCACCGCAGGATAGTACCTTATTATCTGAGAATGTAATGTCCCCTTGGTTTGAAGCGCCAGACTGGATGCATGGTGATGAAGCTGGCAGAAAATTAAATACCGTGATCTGGTCCTTCTTTGGAGGCACCCTTATTTATGGCATTGCCTTTTTAATTTCTCGCAAGCGGATTGGAAAAAGACTCCAACCGCTTCTCAAAGGTGTTAAACCGGATATGCTGGACGAAATCATGTATCGCTCCGTTGCTATTGGTTTCCCTGTCTTCACTTTAGGTGGATTAATTTTCGCAGCAATTTGGGCTCAAATTGCCTGGGGAAGATTCTGGGGCTGGGATCCAAAAGAGGTTTGGGCATTAATTACCTGGTTCTTTTATGCAGCATTCTTGCATTTACGGCTTTCCAGAGGCTGGCACGGGGAAAAATCAGGCTGGCTCGCAGTTGTTGGTTTTGCGATTATTATGTTTAATTTGATTGTAGTAAACCTGGTACTTGCAAGTTTACACTCTTATGCATAATTTGAATCGCAAAGAGAACGTAGAGAGAATGTGCAATGAAAAGAGAATTGTTATCAACCAGTTGATAGCAATTCTTTTTTCTATGAAGACACTCTAAACGTCAAACCCCATTAAAAAAGCTAGGATGCTCTTAATTCCTTAACTTTTCAAACGTGTTCGTTTATAATGCTAATTAGAGTTGAAATGAGGAGTGAAATGTAAATGAGTGAAGCACAGAAACTATTAGTGGTAGATGATGAAGAGAGAATTCGACGTTTAATAAAAATGTACTTAGAAAAAGAAGATTTTGAAATAGACGAAGCAGCAGATGGAAAAACCGCGTTAGAAATGGCTTTGCAAAATAATTATAATGCTATCATTCTAGATATTATGATGCCGGAAATGGATGGTATTGAAGTATGCGAAGCGTTAAAGAAAGAAAAAGATACACCAGTCATTATGTTAACGGCAAGAGGTGAAGAATCAAATCGTGTACAAGGTTTTGAAGTAGGCGCAGATGATTATATCGTGAAACCATTTAGCCCAAGAGAAGCTGTGTTGCGCGTTAAAGCGATATTGCGTAGAGTGTCTAACTTGAATTATCAGCAATCGGATACCACGGCCAAAAATTTATTAGTATTTCCACACTTAACCATTGATCATGATGGGCACCGTGTTACAGCTGATAATCAGGAGGTCAGCTTAACTCCAAAAGAATACGAACTGCTTTGCTTTTTAGCGAATTCACCAGATAAAGTATTTAACCGAGAGCAATTATTAAAGGAAGTATGGCAGTATGAATTCTTTGGTGATCTGCGTACAGTAGATACTCATGTGAAGCGTTTACGGGAAAAATTAAATTCTGTTTCTCCAGAAGCTGCGAAAATGATTGTGACGGTTTGGGGAATCGGCTATAAATTTGAGGTTGAACAAGACTAATGTTTTGGAAAAGTGTTGTAGGAAAATTATCATTAACAATTCTTTTATTAGTTTCTTTTGTTTTATGTGTATTAATGTTCTTTTTAATGCAGTTTTTTGAAAACTACCATATCCAAGAAGCAGAAAATGATATGTCACAAATGTCTGCGAAGATTTCTTCATTGGTTGATTCGGATTATGATTCAGAATTTATTGAGGATGCGACAGAGATGCTGAGAGACCCTTCTAGCCGTGTTGTTATTTATTATGCTGATGATGAACAATGGATTTCTGGCACAGAGGATACAGATTTGACTTTTATTAATGAATCATGGATATTAAACGACGAAGAGGCCCAGGAGTTGACTGATCAAGTTACATCTCAGAGCTCACAGGGGTTTGTTGTAAATGATAATGAGGTTATTTCTGTTGGATCTCCTTTAGAAAATGGAGGAGCTGTATTCGTTTTTAAGTCGCTGGACATGATTAATGAAACAAGGGATCAGACAACCAAGCTGATTTTACTAAGCGGCGGAATTGCGATTCTATTAACAACATTTTTTGCTGTATTTTTATCATCACGAATTACAGCACCACTGATTAAAATGCGGGAAGCTGCTTATAATCTGACTCGTGGTGAGTTCAACACAAAAGTACCTGTTTTAACCCGGGATGAAATTGGCGATTTAGCAGTCGAGTTCAACCGGATGGGCAATCAGCTCAATTATCATATTCAAGCTTTAAGACAGGAAAAAGAACAATTATCTAGCATTGTAAGCTCAATGGCGGATGGCGTCTTTACATTAAACAGAGATGGTGAAATTATTGTGATCAATCCACCTGCTGAAGCTTACTTAGATAATTGGAATTACGAGCATAAACAGAATGAAGAAAAAGAAAGACAGCTTCCAAAGGAACTCAAAGACGCGCTTAATGAAGTTATTGCGGAGGAAAGAGCTGTTCTAAAGGAATCTGTTGTACAAGGCAGAAACTATGTGATGCTTGTTACTCCTTTATATGATGAATCTCATGTCCGCGGCTGTGTTGCTGTTATCCGCGATATGACGGAAGAACGTCGTCTCGATAAATTGCGGAAGGACTTTATCGCAAATGTTTCGCATGAGTTACGGACGCCTATTTCTATGCTCCAGGGATACAGTGAAGCGATCGTCGATGATATTGCGGATACAAAAGAAGATAAGAATGAATTGGCTAAAATAATTTATGAAGAATCACTCCGGATGGGCAGACTGGTTAATGAATTACTTGATTTAGCGCGGATGGAAGCAGGGCAAATTCAGCTTCATGTTGATTCTGTTGCTGTTCAGGCGTTTATAGAGCGGATTGTCCATAAGTTTCAGGGGATTGCCCAGGATAATGAAGTCGAACTTTCTTTAACATTGGATATGCATGAACAAATTGGAGAAATGGATGCAGACCGGGTTGAACAAGTATTGACCAATTTGATAGATAATGCCATCCGCCACTCGGAGAAAGGCGGAAAGGTAGAGGTCCATGCTCTAAGCAATTCAGATTTCCTTCATGTTGAAGTGGAGGACAACGGCAGCGGTATCCCGGAAGAGGACTTGCCATTTGTTTTTGAACGTTTTTATAAAGCAGATAAATCAAGAGTGAAGAAAGAGAAGCAGGGAACTGGTTTAGGTCTGGCGATTGCCAGAAATATTATTGAGGCGCATCAAGGGAAAATCCAGGTAAGAAGTAAGCTTGATTTTGGCACAACATTTAGTTTTGAAATACCTATGAAACATTCCTAAAAAATGCTAAATATGATAATATAACAATATATATAAAATACCAATCAGAGAGATGGGGAATGAAAGCATAACAGCTTGAGTTAGACTTCCGTATAGAAATTTCTGTTTATGTACATCCTATTTATGGATGTCTATACATCGTAGTATTGTAGACAGCTTTCTCCCCGTTTCTCTCAGATTTCCTACTTCTAAGGAAAGCAGCTGAATTGGACATGGTATGTATATATGATGCCATTTCAGCCTGTTAACTTAACAGGCTTTCTTTATGCTTTGGAAGCAGATCATGAGAGGAGATAAAACATGAATAAGTGGTTAAAGTTTTTTAGTATAGTGCTGCTGTCCTTTGTTTTTCTTGCAGCATGTGGTAATGGTGAAGATGCGGAAGAAAACGAAAACTCAAATACATCTGTCAGCACTAATGAATCCAGTGGCGAAGATCAAGAACTTGCAGAAGATGAAGTACGTTTGACGATCACAATTGATGAAGGCAATCAATACGTCTCAGAAGAAATCGTACAGATTGAAGAAGGGGACATTCTGTTAGATGTAATGAAGGATGCTTTTTACGTAGAGGAAGACAGTGGTTTCATTACTTCTATTGAGCGTGTATCTGATGATGAAGACGAAGGAAAATACTGGATGTATTTTGTAGATGGTGAATCTGCAGCAGTTGGAGCTGGAGAATATGAACTGAATGGTGAAGAAGAAATTACATTTGATTTACAATCGACGGAATAAAAATGAACACATATAAGCTAACGTTACTTGCATTGCTCGCAGCTCTGGCGGTAGTAGGCAGGTACGCATTACAATTTATCCCGAATGTCCAGCCCATTACGGCAATTATTATTTTAACAGGTGTATTTCTTGGACCGCTATCGGCTCTTATATTAAGCATATTATCAGTATTCCTTTCAAATATGCTTCTTGGGATGGGGATTTGGACTGTCTGGCAAATTGTTGTATGGTGCTTAATCGGTTTAACTGCTGGAACCATCGGGGTTGTTTGGAAAAAGGTTCCATTAATCTTTATTATACTCTTTTCTGTATTTAGCGGTTATTTTTACGGCTTGATTATTTCCTTAACAACATATCAAGTAACAGGACATTTCTGGCCTTACTATTTGGCCGGACTCCCTTTTGACACAGCTCATGCTATTGGTAATGCTGTGTTTACTATTCTTTTGTACCCATTACTACATGTTTTATTTCAAAAATATGCGAAAAATAGATTTCGAATGAAGTATTAACGATGTGCTTTTTCTAAAATGTTTTCTTCAAGAACATCAGAAAAGACCATTAATCAGCGGACTTTTTTGAGGTTCTTTGTCTATGCTTTTTCCTGTATCAGACCGATGTAACAATAATAAAGAAAATACACGTCGCTACACTAGCTGCCCTGAATATAACAGAAGTTTCGAGTAATCTGGGGAAAGAGTATGAAAATCCAATTATCATTAAAACGATGAAAGCGTATGCTTTTTTCTTATCACCTATTAAAAATGAAGAAAGGATAGCAAATCCTAAAGCATAGGATACAAACATGATTATATATATCGTTTTATAATAATTATTTCACGGATTAAAATATATTTCTTGATTAGTCATGTGAATATTATAATTTTATTATCTGTTTCCCCGTGTATCTATGTGATAAATATTTGATGAATAAAAATCGTTATCCCTCCTGTGTATTTTTCCCATTTGCATTTTTCATTGCAAGCTTTTTAAACCCTGCATATACAAACATTCATCCATTCATGATATACTTTTCTATGAAAATAATATGAAATTTTACGATATGAACAATAGGAGTTAAGCGAATGACTGCATTTTTAACCTACGAAGAAATTATGCTTAAATGTGAAGAAATAAATAAAAAATATGAAATTAAACAGGAACGTTTTGATGAAGTAATTGATTGTATCTTGGATGAGGAAGAAATGTCAGCTGATGATAAGATTGCTAAAGCATTCGTTCAGTTACTTCAGGCAGTGAGTGAAGAAATTAATGATATGGAATCTACAGCTAATCTTACACCGACTTGTCAGATGGGCTGTGCTTTTTGCTGTTACTTTCCAATAGTTATAAATAAAATGGAAGCAAAGCTTATAAAAGATGCCATTTCTAAAATGCCTGGAGACAGGAAGCATTTTATTGAAGACCACCTTATTCAATACAATGAAATGTACAGCGAAAAAATAGAACGTTTAGGTAACATGGATTTGGCTTCTGATTCAGATGCAAAATATAAGTACAAAAAAGAGCATCTTCCATGCCCGTTTTTGAACTTGGAAACAAGTGCTTGCATGATTTATGAGGTACGCCCCATACCATGCAGGACATATGTGAATTATACAAACCCTGCCGTGTGTTCGGATAATGTCATGCCTAAAGAAACCATCAGCTATGAATTTTTATATCAGGAATACATGAGTGCAATTAATGAATTATTACAGTATTTATTCGAAAATGGAAAGATAGAGAAAATCGATTATCCAGGGGATTTATACCAGGATGATTTATTAATAAATTGGGTGAAAGAAGCTGTTCAATAAATAATCTTTCATAGGGTGTTTAAGTAAGAATGGTGGTGTCAAGATGCTTTTCCAGGGAATTCTGATTGATTGTTTTCAAAAAATAAAACAAGAGCGCACCTCTTCTAGTATTTATAACCTTTTAGTTGGAAAAAAAGCTATTCAAACTATACAGGATGCCAGATTTTATCATATCGCCAGTTACTACGGCATTTACCCCGACTTAAAGAAAGAGGATTATCATCAACAGCTTCATCAACTGCTAGAGAAGGATTATTTACAGGAAGGTGAGAAACAGAAGCTGCACATAACAAAAAAAGGGGAAGCTTGGCTTGTATCCAATAAAGAGTATTTAAACGGGTTTGCTGGATCAACATATAAAAATAGAATAGAGCCTTTTAAGCAACGATTACTGCTTTTTATTCAGACTTTTACCAACACCTCTAAGAATCAGTTTCGATTCATACCTATTACGGATAACCATGAAATTGAGCAGTTTATTAAAGGTTTTTATAAGCAGTATAAGCACCGTTCGATAGAAGTGTTGCAACAGCTTTATAAGGAATTAGAAAATGCTTTATCCAGATTAACTGACCTTGAAGCTTCTATGTTTGTTGATCGTATAACCAGCTATTATTCTTATGGAAGCAGTTTGCAGCAGCTTTCCCAGGACTACCAGCTTTCTATTCCGGATTGTTATTTAACGCTGCAGAAAACATTTTATCATTTGCTGCGTGTACAGGAAGATGATACAAATTATCCGATGCTTCAGGTTTTCGCAAAAAACTTGCGTGCTGCTGATACGCCATTGAGCCAGACAGCACAATTTACACTTCGCTTAATGCAAAAACAGTACTCATTTGAAGAAATGATGCGAATTCGTCGGTTAAAGGCAAATACGATACAGGATCATTTAGTGGAGATTGCCATGCATAAGGAAGATTTTCCTTTTTTTGATTACTTGAATTCTGCCATTTATGAAGAAATCAAAGAAGTTGTACAAACAAAGCAATCGTATCGTTTAAAAGAAATAAAAAATGATGTCCATCCAGATATTAGTTATTTTCAAATTCGCTTGGCATTAGTGTTATATAATAAGTAGGAGGGGAGTGAGGACAATTCATTTAGAAGAAGCATTGCATCGTCATTTTAATTATGATTCCTTTCGTCAAGGGCAAAAGGAAATTATTTCTGATGTTTTACGTGGAGAGGATGTACTAGGCGTCTTACCGACTGGTTCTGGTAAGTCCATCTGTTATCAACTTCCTGCAAAACTATTGGATGGTATTACGATCGTTGTATCCCCATTAATTTCTTTAATGATTGACCAGGTAAAGGAATTAAAAGCGGCTTCTTTTAAAGAAGTGATTGCCTTAAATAGTTTTTTACCTTTTCAGGAACAGCAAAGAGCTTTAAATAATTTACACGCATACCGTCTCATTTATGTTTCGCCAGAGTGGCTGCAAAAAAGAACGCATCAAAATTATTTGAAGCAATTGCCCATCAAACTGTTTGTTGTTGATGAAGCCCATTGTATCTCACAATGGGGGCACGAATTTCGTCCAGATTATCAACGACTGCATGAAGTGATAGCAGCATTAGATCATCCACCGGTATTAGCATTAAGTGCTACAGCAACTCCAGATGTACAGGAAGACATCATTCAAAGCTTGTATAAGCCGGAAATGAAAAAGCATATTTATCCGATGGATCGGGAAAATATTGCATTTTATGTAGAAGAAATGGAAAATGATCAAGAAAAATTAGATCGTATTGCAGAAATGACAAAATCTTATTTTGTTCCTACATTAATCTATTTCACAAGCAGACAAGCTTCAGAAGAGATAGCTCTGTCACTTTCTGCGAAGCTTCCAAACCGTAATATTGCCTATTATCATGGCGGTATGGAAGCATCTGAACGTTTACGGATTCAGCAGCAATTTATGAATAATCAAATAGATATCATTTGCTGTACAAGCGCTTTTGGAATGGGAATTAATAAGCCAGATATCAGGATGGTCATTCACTATCATCTCCCTTTGCAGCTCGAATCTTACATCCAGGAAGTCGGAAGAGCCGGTAGAGATGGCCAATCAAGTGTTGGCGTTATTTTATATCAAAAAGGAGATTTTCGTTTATCCGCACGTATGGTAGAAAATGAGCTGCCAACGATGGAGGAGATCGATCATATCATTACAATGATTTTAACTAATCAGCGTCATCACATGGAATTACCTTCTCCGGAACAATTACACATGATGGCGGATATAAATGAAGGAGCAGGGCGATTCATTCAAAGACAACTGCAAAAACATGAACTGATTTGTGATAATGAATGGTTTATAGATGAAAGGAAATGGAATCAGGTCAGAGACAGTGTCATGAAATACTTGGAGAAACGGCAATTATATAAAAACAGCAAGCTAAATGAATTATATCAATGGATCCAGACGAAAGATTGTTTACGTAAAACACTTTATCAATCGTTCCAGGATAATTTCAAAGAAGCGCCCGATCAATGTTGTAGCAATTGTGGCTTTGATTGGAGTAAATGGATACCCGAATCATCACTTAAAAATACCGAAGCTGCTTACCCTTTGGACTGGCGCAAAAAACTACAGAAAATCTTGCATTTGGAAGAGGCGTGAAATGAATCAATATGAATTGATAAAGAAAATGTCAACAAAAGAACGAAGAATGCAATTATTTTTTTCCCAAGGATTATTTTTACTGTTAGCAATGACCTTGAGTTTTTTTCTGTTTGATTCCTTTTTCAATTGGTTATATCTTTTCAACTGGAATTTGAAAGAAATTTTTATTTTTGGATTTTTGTCTGCTCTTGTCGTTATTTTTATTGAATGGCTTATCATGTATATAGCTCCCAAAAAATGGTGGGATGATGGCGGGATCAATGAGCTTATATTTAAAAATGAATCAGTCAGCTTTATATTTATATTTACACTTACGGTAGCCATTTGTGAGGAACTTTTATTTAGAGGTGTTGTTCAAACAACTTTTGGGTATGTATTTGCAAGTGTGCTTTTTGCAGTAGTCCATATACGGTATTTAAAGAAACCTTTATTATTTTTTGCCGTCTTAGCCTTAAGTTTTTATATTGGCTGGGTTTATGAGCATACAGCTAATTTAATTGCGCCCATTGTCATGCACTTTTTCATTGACTTTCTACTTGGTTTAGTTATACGGTTAAAGAAATGAGGTGATGGAATTGAGCTCCAAACATAATGATCAGGCAGACACATTGAGACAAGCTATTGAAGAGGTAACAGAACATCAAAACGAAGAAAGGGAACAAGTTATCCAGGATCAATATGAACAATTGGAGCAGGGATCTGTAGAAATTGATATATTGAATTTGCCTCCAAGAAATGAAGTACATAAAGATAAGCGAAAAATACGCTTTAAACTAAATCTCCGGCTACTGCGTTTTCTTTTTATTGTTGTCTTACTTCTAGCTCTTGCCGGTGTTATCGTCTGGTTTATTTGATTTTTTAAATAAGCATAATAGGATTCAACAAACACATAAAATGTTATAATTAGCGTACAAGTATAGGAAGAATATAGATGAATACTTCAAATAAATATATTCTTTGCTCATTTATGAACCCATTTTCAAAACGATACAAGCAGGTTATGTTCATCATTTGAAAATAGTGCATATATTAATATTAATACTTGTTGCAAAAGTTAAGAAGATAAGGGGGATGCAGTATGCGGATCGAACGACTTTCAACAGACCAATTTAAAATTTTTCTTACGTTCGATGATCTTATTGAAAGAGGATTTACCCGTGAGGACTTATGGCATGATGCATCTAATGTTCGTACGTTGTTTAGTGATATGATGTATGAAGCAAGCAGTGAATTGGGAATGGAATTTGAAGGAATGTTGCTTGTACAGGTACACCTCATGCAAGCTCAAGGAATGCATATTTTTGTTACGCATCAATATGATGATACGGATATAGAAGTGGATGAAGAATATATTGAAATGAAAGTGACGCTTGATGAAAGTAAAGAACTTATTTTCTCCTTTGATGATTTTGAAGATGTTATTGCGGTGGCAAGTTATTTATCTCATATGCATATCAAAGAATCGAATGTGTACTTTATGGAAAATCGTTACTTTATGATGCTGGATCCTTATGTGCACACGAACAGACATAAAGAAAATATTATTGGTCTTATGTCTGAATTTGCTCATCCGAGCATATTAACCTCTCATCGTTTACAGGAATATGGAAAAGTCATTTTTGAAAGAGATGCCATCTCTAAAATTAACCATTATTTTGCTTCGTAAAAAGAGAAGCAAATGGTCAAATAAAAAGTATATTACTTGATTAAAATCTTACTATCAAGCCCGTCACCTCTTTCATTGCATATTTTGTATGAACGTGTATACTAAACGTTGAGTGAGTAAAACATTGATATAATGGTAGGGGGTAAATAGTAATGGCAGGCGATAAAGCAGGAGATGCTTCCCAAGCAAAAAAACAAGAAAATACTGATGTGTTAAATTCAACGTTATCCATTGTGGAAACCGCATTAAATAAACTTGGTTACCCTGAAGAAGTGTTTGATTTATTAAAAGATCCTTTGCGCATGCTTACTGTACGTATTCCAGTCCGTATGGATGACGGAAAGGTGAAAGTTTTTACTGGTTACAGAGCACAGCATAATGACGCTATTGGGCCAACAAAAGGTGGGATTCGTTTTCATCCTGATGTTACTGAAACAGAAGTGAAAGCACTTTCAATATGGATGAGTTTAAAAGCTGGGATTGTAGATTTACCTTATGGAGGAGCAAAGGGCGGGATAATCTGTGATCCTAGAGAAATGTCTTTTAGGGAGTTAGAAGCTTTAAGCCGTGGATATGTTCGAGCTGTAAGTCAAATTGTTGGGCCAACAAAAGACATTCCAGCTCCCGATGTCTTTACAAATTCGCAAATCATGGCATGGATGATGGATGAATATAGTAAAATTGATAAATTAAATAACCCTGGCTTCATCACCGGAAAACCAATCGTTCTTGGAGGCTCTCACGGGAGAGAATCTGCTACCGCCAAAGGGGTTACAATTGCTTTAAATGAAGCAGCGAAAAAGAAAGGCATTGATATTAAAGGAGCTCGTGTAGTCATTCAAGGGTTTGGAAATGCAGGAAGTTTCTTATCTAAATTCTTGCATGATGCTGGTGCGAAAGTTGTCGCAATTTCAGATGCGTATGGAGCATTATACGATGCAAATGGTTTAGATATTGATTATCTGCTGGATCGCCGGGATAGTTTCGGAACAGTAACGAAGCTATTTGATCAAACAATTACAAATAAAGAGTTGTTTGAACTGGATTGTGATATTATTGTTCCAGCAGCAGTACAAAATCAAATCACAAGAGATAATGCTCATAATATTAAAGCCTCTATCATTGTTGAGGCAGCAAATGGTCCGACGACAATGGAAGCAACTAAAATTCTGACAGATAGAGATATTCTTATCGTTCCCGATGTTTTGGCATCAGCTGGCGGCGTAACGGTATCCTACTTTGAGTGGGTGCAGAATAACCAAGGCTTCTATTGGACCGAAGAAGAAATCGATAAACGATTACATGAAATCATGATTAAATCTTTTAATAATATATACCATATGGCAAAAACGAGAAAAATCGATATGCGACTGGCAGCATATATGATAGGTGTTAGAAAAATGGCCGAAGCTTCCCGTTTCAGAGGCTGGGTTTAATAGCTAATAAAGGTACAAATAAAAAACTCTTTTATGCCAAGAGTTTTTTATTTGTTTAAGAGGAAGTTCAAAAAGTCCAATAAAAATGACACGGCGGAAAAAGGAACTTCTACTAAGATCGCCCACGTCCTGTGGGCAACGTAGAAGTCACCGCATCCTGCGGAAGTGCGTTGGCTTGCTTTTCCGGTGGGGTGAGTAATCGCAACCCCAGAAAAACACTACGCTTTCCGTGGGCTTGAGCTCAGCCTCCTCGAAAAAAAGAAGAGCACTTTTTTTCTGCGGGGTCTTCGGTGGGACTGCGATTACTCGCCCCACCGAAGACATTTGCGCATTCCCACAGGAGTCTCCGTGTTTTTCCTCCGCTAGATAGTTGTTGTTATCTATTTGTAACCAATAAAATATTAAAAAAATCATTAACCTGACAACATTGGTAATCGCAGCCCCATCCCCAGGACGTCGCGAACTTAGCCGACTTGGTCCTATTTATCGGACTTTTTGAACACACACTTTAAAGGGATAACCTTTTGTATTTGCCATGCTGTCCGCTTCGTTGTACGATAGAAAGTGAGAAATTTTACTTGTAAATATAAAGTTAAAAACGATTGATTCACTAATCGATAGCGAATGAATCGTTTTTCTAAGTGATAGATGGAGGAAGGGTAAGAAATGCTAGACGAAAAAATTATTATTATTGGAGCTGGTCCATGCGGGATGGCATGTGCATTAGAGCTTCAAAAAAAAGGGGAAAACCCATTATTAATTGAAAAAGGAAATGTCGTGCAGACAATTAGTAATTTTCCAACACACCAAACATTCTTTAGTTCTAGCGAGCGTTTGGAAATTGGCGGTGTGCCTTTTATCTCTGAAAATAAAAAACCAGTGCGGAATCAAGCAATGGTCTATTATCGAGAAGTTGCCCAGCGTAATGAACTACGGGTGAATGCATTTGAAAAGTTAGTATCTATCGAAAAAGATGAAGAAAGTTTTTTCTTAAATACAGTTAAAAATAACGGGGATGAGGGTAAATATCGTGCTGAAAAAGTAATTATGGCTACAGGTTATTATGATCAGCCAAATTACTTAAATATTCCTGGAGAATCATTGCCAAAGGTAACCCATTATTTTAAAGAGGCGCATGAATACTTTAATCAAAAAGTTGTTGTCATTGGCGGTAAAAATTCTTCTGTAGATGCAACACTTGAACTGCATAAAGCAGGAGCAGATGTCACGGTTATCTACCGCGGGGATGTCTATTCAGAAAGTATAAAACCATGGATTCTGCCTGAATTCGAATCGCTCATCCGAAATGGAAAGGTAAATATGATTTTTGGAGCGTGTGTAACAGAGATAACAGATACCCATCTCACCTATGAAAAGGACGGTCAGGAAGAATCGATTGAAAACGACTTTGTCTTTGCTATGACAGGTTACCGTCCGGATTACAGCTTATTAAAGCAGGTGGGTGTAGAGATTAATGCCGAAAATGGCAAGCCTGTACACAATGAGGAAACTATGGAAACAAATGTAAAAAATTTATATATCGCTGGTGTAGTGGCTGCCGGATATGATAACAATAAAGTATTTATTGAAAACGGCCGTTTCCATGGAGAACAAATTGCTGACTCTATCTTCTCTTAAGAATATAAGAATAAATTCTACTGCAGTTTACCCCTTACTCCATACTAGAGAATGCTAAGTAAGGGACTGTCAGTAGAAGACTTATGTTTTCAACGCACTATTTTTACATATAAAAAGTATACGCAGGCTTCGTCTTGTTGAAGAGACGAGGACGACTCCGGCGGAAAGTAGTTTATACGTTTTGTTTCAGTAAAATGTATCAAGATAAAAAATCACATAACTAATAAAGAAGGTAATTACATGAAAAAAATCTTGATGATTGCAACAGGCGGTACCATTGCAAGTGATAAAAATGAAAAAAGCGGCAAGCTGGCTTCAGGTGTATTAACGGGGGAAGATATTATCGAATATTGTGATGTTCCTGTTAGCATCCAAGTAAAAGTTGATTCTATTTTTCAAAAGGCTAGTATGCATTTAAATTTTTCTGATTTAATAAAAATCAAAGAAAAATTAGACGAATACTTAAATAAAGAAGCTTATGATGGCATAGTTATTACACAGGGAACAGACACCTTGGAAGAAGCATCTTATTTTATGCATCTTATTTCAAATTACCGTATTCCAATTGTGTTTACCGGTTCACAGCGTTCGCCGAAAGAAGTGGGAACGGATTCCTTTATTAATATTAAAAATGCAATTTTAGCTGCTTGCAGTGAAGATTTAAAAGATGTCGGTGTGACGGTTGTGTTTAATGAGCGTATTTTTCATTCTCGCTATGTCCGAAAAGAGCATGCTTCCAATATCCAGGGCTTTAATGCTTTTGGTTATGGCTATTTAGGTATTATTGATAATGATACTGTACGAGTATTTCAGAAACCGACATATCGGGAGTATTTTGAGTTAAAAAATGAGCTCCCGTCAGTAGATATTATCAAAGTATATATGGAAGCTGATGGTAAATATATTCATGCTGCCATAGAGAGTGGGGTAGACGGACTTGTTTTGGAAGGTGTTGGTAGAGGACAAGTAGCAAAAGAGATGATGCCTGCCATTAAAGAATGTATTCGAAAAGGGATAAAAGTAGTCATTACAACTTCTGCCGTGGAAGGCGAGGTCTACCCTACATATGATTATGAAGGAAGCACCTATGATCTTATGGAGAATGGCGTTCTATTAGGAAGAGATTATGATAGTAAAAAAGCAAGAATAAAACTTCTTGTTGGAATAGCGAATAATGCAGAACTGGATCATTTATTTGATATATAATTTTTCACCGACTAAAGAAGAGGAGTAAGAATCAATGATAGCTGCTCTATCTGCTGGTATAGCCCCTGCTGTAGCTTTTATGTCTTTTATTTATTTACGTGATCGTATCACAGAGCCGCTTTGGTTGATAACGCGTATGTTTATTACTGGCGCATTAATTGTGTTACCGATTATGTTTATTCAATATGGAATTCATGCTGAACTGAACAACATCCCGATTATTGTCGAGGCTTTTTTGTTAAGTGCTTTTTTGGAAGAGTTTTTTAAATGGTTTATGTTTATGTTCCTTATTTATCAGCATGACGAATTTGATAACCATTACGATGGGATTGTTTATGCAAGTGCAATCAGTTTAGGATTTGCTTCCTTAGAAAATGTCTTTTATTTATTATCAAACGGAGTTGAGTTTGCGTGGATGCGTGCCCTATATCCAGTTTCGTCTCATGCTTTGTTCGGTATTATTATGGGATATTATTTAGGGAAGGCAAAAATGAAACCAAAATACAAACATAGATACTTAACAATTGCATTTTTCATACCATTTCTTCTGCATGGTGTATATAACTACATATTATTGGGATTAAATCAATTTGTTATTATCTTATCAATATTTTTAGCTGGCGTATGGGTTTTTGCGATTTATCGTTTGAAGCATGCCAGAATGTACGATATACGTTTTCTCCCTGACAAAATGTATAAAAATAATAGATAAAAAGCTGACGAAATAGTTGTTCGTCGGCTTTTTTCATGATGAATAAGAAACGATCAAAATGCTCAACAATTAATTTGATTTTCATTGTTTATGAATAAAAAGAAGAATTACACAGAAAATAGGCTTAGATAAAACGAAACTTCATTCAGTGGAAGTATTTCGATGTACAGCTCTTTGATGGGGCGAGCAATCGCAGCAATCCCAGTTCCGGGAAATCGCGAATTCAGTCTGTTCCCATCATTCTTCTGCTGAATGCTAGTTGAGTGATTCAGGGAGTCAGCGCCTGTTATTTCCTGCCTATATAAATCTTTTTTTATGGCGGAATTTTTACGGGTGTTCTCCGTGATAAAATCTCTCTTTTGCCAATCTTTAGCCGGTTTTCCTAGACAATAAGGAACAGCAGGTTTTATAAGAGAAAGGTTTAGAAGAAGAAAATGGAGGCATAAAATATGAAAAGACACCACAAGCCTATGATTTTCAGCTTAACACTTTTTGTATTCCTATCTGCATTTATTTTTACAAAACCAGAACAAACAAGTGCATTTAGTGATCAAGTGATTCAACAAGGAGCAGTTGGAGACGACGTTATTGAATTACAAGCCAGATTAAAACACATCGGTTTTTTTAATGGTGATATTGACGGTGTATTTGGTTGGGGAACTTACTGGGCTTTAAGAAATTTCCAATATGAATTTGGAATGGAAATTGATGGACTTGCCGGGCAAGCAGTCAAGGATAAGCTTACGCAGGCGACAGAATTTGATAAAGAAAAGGTTCAGCAAGAAATGTATGGGACTAGTTCTGCTCCATCAGGAGGAAATAATAGCGGCGAAGAAAGTGCCCCCACCAGCTCGATGAATGTCCCGCAAGGCTATTCTAATAACGATATTCAGCTCATGGCAAATGCAGTATATGGTGAAGCGAGAGGAGAGCCTTATGAAGGGCAAGTAGCAGTTGCAGCGGTTATCCTCAATCGGGTAAATAGCGAGCTATTTCCTGATACAGTATCAGGCGTTATTTTTGAACCAAGGGCGTTTACAGCAGTAGCAGATGGACAAATATGGCTGGAGCCGAATGAACAAGCGAGAGAAGCAGTACTTGATGCCATTAATGGCTGGGATCCTTCAGGTAATGCACTCTATTATTTCAATCCAGATACCGCAACGTCAGGATGGATATGGACAAGACCACAGATTAAAACAATTGGAAAACATATATTCTGCAGTTAGAAAGGTGTGAAAGTTAATGTATCGTTGGATTACAATTGCATTATTGACAGTAGCCCTTATCTCTGTATCTGTTTGGGGCTATCATACAAATCAACAAAAAAATAATTTAAATATTCAAGCAGAAAATGAATATCAAAGATCCTTCCATGAACTCACATACAATATGGATGTATTAAATGACCAAATAG
This sequence comes from Oceanobacillus jeddahensis, assembly GCF_000750635.1. GTDB lineage: Bacteria > Bacillota > Bacilli > Bacillales > Amphibacillaceae > Oceanobacillus > Oceanobacillus jeddahense. The sequence continues at coordinate 276,656 of NZ_CCDM010000003.1, read as the reverse complement.
GAACTTCATTAGCAATGAATTCTCCTGATAAATTATCACCGCAATTTGTTGATATTTGGCGGATCAGTTCCAATGCACATGCGAATGCAGGTCATTTACCAATGGGCTTATTGCCAATTCATAAAACAGAACAATTTCTATCGGAACTAGGAGATTTTACTTATCAGACGGCGGTTCGAGACTTGGATGATGACCCATTAACAGATGAAGAGACAGCGCAACTAGAAGAATTCTATCAACAATCTGGTGAGATACGTGACGAACTAAGAGAAGCGCAACATCATTCCTTGAATGACGGTACAAAATGGATGGACGTAGAGCAGGCTTTATTAAGTACAGATGAGGAAAAAGATAATGAGATGGTTAATAGCTTCCAAGCGTTGGAAGACTCTTTTGATACTTCTACAGAAGAGACACCTGAAGATAGTACTACCAGCACAAGAACAGAAGATCATTCTTATAAAAATATAACAGGGGATGATCTTACAGAAGAAGAAGCGATGAAAGAAGCGGAAAAGATTTTTGGCAAGGAAAATGGAACAGATTGGACGATTTCTACGTCTGGTGACGGAGCACTAACACCAATGTATAGTATTTCCTATGAGGAAAATGGGGAACGGGGTTATGCAGATTTAACAGTTAAAGGCGGTCATCCGCTTCATTTGTTAGTTTCCAGAGATATCGAGGAAAAGCAACTAAGTTTAAATGAAGGTTATGAAATTGCTGAAGACTATCTTAAAGAACTCGGCTTTGATGAAATGGAACTTTTTCAAAGCAGTGAATATGATCAGGTCGGTATTTACTCATTTGTCTATGAAGATGATGGCGTTCGGATTTTCTCTGACGCTGTCGAAGTAAAAGTAGCTTTAGATAATGGAGATATTACAGGGCTGACAGCAAATAATTACTTTAAGAACCATACGGAAAGAGAGATACCAGAACCTGCGATCTCAGAAGAAGAAGCTCGCGATGCAGTTAATCAGGGTGTTGCGATTCAAGAGAATCATTTAGCGATTATCGATGATACTCAAGGAGAAGAAATCCTAACCTATGAATTTTTAGGAACGAGAGATGATGCGACATATCGAATATTTATTAACGCAGAGACTGGAGAAGAAGAAAAGATTGAGAAGCTAACAGATACAGAAATTAATTATAACTCTGTTATTTAAGAGATCTTCAAAAAGTTCAATAAAGTGACATATTGTAATTAGAAAAATGGTCTGCCTTGAGATGGTGATTACTCATACCTCAAGATATATTTTCTTATTATAAAAAGTAAAATTGCCTTCGAAAAAATTCTAATTTTCGAAGGCAATTTTATTGCACTTTAAAAAAGTATAAAGAATTTAATGTAACTTTTTAATATCTTATTTCAGAATCATTACCATGTGATAACTGAAATACTCGCAACTAAAGCTGCAAGTATTCGCGACTGTTTAATAAATTAGGAATATGTTATGATGATGTAGTATAGAATTCGCTTGGCAAACGCCAGGCTTTTAACACGATAGGAAAGTTTTTCTAATGGCAGGAGTGAAGAAAATGGAGTGTATATCAATTGCAATTGACGGTCCGGCAGCTGCTGGAAAGAGTACCGTTGCTAAACAGATTGCAAAAAAACTAGGAATTATTTATGTGGATACTGGGGCGATGTATAGAGCGCTTACTTATCAAACCTTACAAGAAAATACTAACCCGGAAGATGAAAAAGCAGTCATGGAAACGTTAAATAAAATTGATATCAGGCTTGCACAACATGAAGACGGACAGCGTGTATATATCAATGAGAAGGATGTTACTGAAGCTATCCGCTACCCAGATGTTACAGCATCTGTTTCAGAGATTGCAAAACATCCATTGGTTCGAAAAAAAATGGTGGCTGCACAGCAAGAACTTGCAAAGGATAATAGTGTTGTAATGGATGGACGTGATATAGGTTCTCATGTTTTGCCGGGTGCGGATGTAAAAATATTCCTTATTGCTTCGGTAGCAGAGCGAGCAAAACGCCGCTTCGAGGAAAACAATCAAAAAGGGATTCCTGCTGACTTACATACACTGGAAAAAGAAATAGAGCGGCGGGATGAACTTGATTCTACCCGTGAAGCATCCCCGTTAGTCAAAGCAGAAGATGCGATTGAGTTAGATACTACATCATTATCCATCAATGAGGTAACAGAAAAAATACTTGAGATATGCCGACCATTTATTAAAAAGCTTGGTATTCGTTAAGTCTTTTAAATGAAAGTTCAGCTGAGATTATGATGGCTTATTCCAGTAAAAGTGTTTTCTTATGCAACCAGAAAGCTGTTATGGTTGTATAAGAAAACATAAAGAAACAGGAGGTGGATCCTATGCTATATCATGTGGCAAAATTTATTATAAGCATTTTGTTTTATCCCTTTTACCGAATTAAAGTAACAGGAAAACATCATATACCAAAAAAAGGGCCGGTTATTATTTGTACCAACCATACTTCTAATCTGGATCCTCCTGTAGTAGGAATTACAGCATCGAGAACGGTCCATTTTATGGCTAAGGAAGAACTTTTTCAAGGCAAATTCTTAGGCGGGTTATTAAGTAGGGTTCATGCTTTTCCAGTCAAACGGGGATTGGCTGATCGAAACGCTCTAAGAGGAGGCTTGAAAATTTTAGAAGAAGAGGGAACGCTCGGCTTATTTCCTGAAGGGACGAGAAGTAAGGATGGCAAACCTGGGAAAGCATTGCCGGGAGTTGGATTTTTCGCACTCCGGTCACAAGCAGAAGTCGTTCCCTGCGTGATTATCAGTAATTATAAATTATTTCGTCGGACGAAGGTTATTTACGGAAAACCAATGGATGTAGAGGTTTATCGAAAAAATAAAGCTTCTGCAAAAGATATGTCAGAGGGAATTATGGAAGAAATCAGAAATTTATACGAAATTCATAAAAATTAATTGACTTTACTTGACAAATAAAACTAATTATTAGAAGTTATAAGTAGAGTATAATGAATAATCTTTTTGCTATTCGATTGTTTGAATAGGTGAACTGTAACTAGGAGGCTAAGGATATGAGTGAAGAAAATAAAGACCTTCAGGTATTAGAAGTTGGCACAACAGTGACGGGGACAGTTGTAAAATTAGAAGAAAAACAAGTTCTTGTTGATATCGGATATAAAACAGAAGGAATTTTACCGATAAGCGAACTTTCCACACTTCATGTAGAATCCACCACTGACGTGTTATCAGAAGGAGAAGAGGTTACTTTAAAAGTAAAGAAAATCGATGATGATGAAGTGGTATTATCGAAAAAAGCCGTAGATGCTGAGCAGTCTTGGGAAGAACTTGAAAGAAAATATGAACAAGGAGAGGCTTTTGAAACAACGGTTAAAGAAGTTGTTAAAGGCGGTCTTGTTGTTGATGTCGGGGTACGTGGTTTTATTCCAGCATCTTTAGTTGAAACCTATTATGTAGAAGATTTCAGTGATTATTTAGATCGTACGCTTAAAGTGAAAATCACTGATATTGACCGTACGCAAAACCGTGTTATCTTATCTCATCGTGCTATTGTAGAAGATGAAGAAAAAGAAAGAAAAGAAAAAGTTCTGCAATCATTGAACCCTGGCGACGTAATAGAAGGAGTCGTGCAACGAATTACGAATTTCGGTGTATTTGTCGATTTAGGCGGCGTTGATGGGCTTGTTCATATCTCTCAATTAGCACACGAACACGTTGAAAAAGCTTCAGATGTTGTTTCAGAAGGAGATAAAATTAACGTAGAAGTTATTTCCGTTGATTTAGATAGTGAACGGATATCTTTATCTCATAAAAATACCTTGCCTGGACCTTGGGCAAAAGTAAGTGAAAAAATTAAGCCGGGTTCTACTGCTGAAGGTGTTGTAAAGAGACTAGTCAGCTTCGGAGCATTTGTTGAACTATTACCTGGTGTTGAAGGACTGGTTCACATTTCTCAAATTGCTAACCGTCACATCGGTACACCTCAGGAAGTCCTTGAAATTGGACAAACGGTTACAGTTAAAGTATTAGATGTGAACGAAGAAGAGCAGCGTATTTCGCTAAGTATCAAAGATCTGGAACAGGAACAAGAGGAAAAAGAATACAAGCAATATGAAAAATCTGATGATCAGCCAGGTTTCCAGCTTGGTGATGTGATTGGTGATCAATTGGATAAATACAAATAAATGATTACGTTGATCATAAAAAGTTGTACATGCATATGTACAGCTTTTTTTATGAGGAAAAATAATGATGAACGTCTAAGCATTTTCTAATATGGTAGTTGGAAGTAAAGTATAAGAAAAACTAAGGAGTTAAAGGAATTTCAGCTAAGTTCCCCGGGGTCCTTTTTGGAACGTCGAAGTCAGTATACCCTAGCGCAAGTAAAGAACGAGCTTTGCTAAGTTTTTCTAATAATCCATTGGAAATGAGCCATACTAACACGTAAGAAAAAGAGGTGGTATGTATGGAAATTGAATATTACTCCCAAGCCATTTTATTTGGAGTTGTCGCTGGGACGCTGGCTAGATTAATTACATTACGAAGTGATTATAGACAGTATCCCACGTATCTGCATGGCCGAATTATTCACTTATCCTTAGGATTTATAGCCGCTTCCCTTGGGGCGTTGGCTATTCCTGCATTATTGGAAATGGAATTTACAGCGGTAACTTTCTTAACAGTTGCTGCAACACAATTTAGAGACGTACGAAATATGGAAAGAAACACATTAACAGAACTTGATCAATTTGAACTGGTATCCAGGGGCAGTACGTATATTGAAGGGATTGCTATTTCTTTTGAAGGAAGAAATTACCTTGTCATGTTTACAGCCTTTTTAACTACACTTGCTTATATTGCGTGGGGCTGGTTTCCTTCCGCGGTTGTAGGTATATTATCCATTGTTGCAGCGCTTAGCTTTATGAGTGGATCGACATTAAAAGACATTGTCGATATCGAAGAATCAGAAATCTCCTTCGATGGAGCTGGTCTGTACGTTGATAATATTTATATTATGAATATTGGTATAGAAGAAAGGCAAGAAGAGATTTTAAAGTATGGAATGGGCTTTATCATAAAACCAAAAAATATAAATGTTATTGCTACTATAAGTAATTTAGGACAACGACAAGCAGTTTTACATGATGTTTCAGTTACATTAGGAATTTATAAAGATTCTGGAACGCCGGCGTTAGCTCCTTTGATAAAACGTGATTTAGATGACGGCAGGTTAGGTGTCTTCATTTTGCCACTCGTTCGTGATGTAGAACTGGCTAAAAAAGTAATCGGATCTGTTCCTGTTTTAGAAAATGCTATCAAAATGCCTTCTGAAACGACATTTATAAAAGGAGGAAAAAAGTAAATGGATATCGAAAAAGCCGTTTTAGCTATTATTACGACAAAAGAAGAGCGAGTTAGTGGAGGTGCTCCTATTTTTATTTGTTCCTCCAAGGAAGAGCTCGAATTATTTTCAACAAACTTAGAAGCAATTTTGGATGGGATTGCCCATCGTTTAAGTGATGAGGTCTATATTATTGTAAAGCATTAACTGTAGGGAGCGTTCAAAATATATGTGGTGTATTCCCTCAACACGCATTTTGATTTTGCACTTATATATTTCATTGTGGAACTTTCTTACTTTTGCTAGAATAAAACTGTGATGTAGTCAGACTTCATTTATAAAACGAAACTTCATTCAGTGGATTTCTCCCACTGAATGATCAGTTGAGTGATTCAAGGAGTTAACGCCCGTTATCTCCTGCCTAAATAAATTTATTCTCCTTCTTTTTTGAGGCGGGAGTTTTACGGGTGGTTCTCCCTGATAAAATAGAAATACTGCATCTTATAACCTGCTGATATATTAGAAGGAATTTTGAAAAAAGAGAGGATGTTCCTTGCGTGAGGAAATCTGTGGTAGCGATTGTTGGTAGACCAAATGTTGGTAAATCAACGATCTTTAATCGATTAGTTGGAGAAAGAATTTCCATCGTGGAAGATACACCTGGTGTTACCCGCGATCGAATTTATTCAGAAGCGGAGTGGCTAAATCAAACATTTAACATAATAGATACTGGCGGTATTGAAATGGTCGATGAGCCATTATTAAATCAAATGAGACAGCAGGCTGAAATTGCAATTGATGAAGCGGATGTCATTATTTTTATGCTTAACGGCAGAGAAGGCATCACAGCAGCTGACGAAGAAGTTGCTAAGCTATTATTCAAGTCGAGTAAGCCTGTTGTTTTAGCCATTAATAAAATGGATAACCCGGATATGCATGAAATGATTTACGAATTTTATGCTTTAGGGTTTGGTCAGCCGTTTCCTATTTCCGGCACTCATGGTCTAGGATTAGGAGATATGCTGGATGAAGTCGTAAAACATTTTCCAAATGATGAAGCAGTGAAAAAAGATGATGATACGATTTACTTTAGTTTAATCGGTCGGCCAAATGTTGGTAAATCATCTCTAGTAAATGCTTTATTAAATGAAAATCGGGTGATTGTAAGCGAAATAGAAGGCACAACGAGGGATGCTATTGATACGAAATTACGTAAAGATGATCAAGATTTTGTGATTATTGATACTGCTGGAATGCGTAAACGTGGTAAAGTTTATGAAAGTACAGAGAAATATAGCGTTTTAAGGGCATTACGAGCGATTGAACGCTCAGATGTCGTCTTAGTATTGATTGATGCAGAAACGGGCATTAGAGAGCAGGATAAGAAGATTGCGGGTTATGCCCATGATGCTGGACGGGCAATTGTTATGGTTGTGAATAAATGGGATACCGTTGATAGTGATGAAAAAGCAATGAAAGATTTTGAAAAGAAAGTTCGCGCACATTTTCAATACTTAGATTATGCACCAATTGTATTTTTGTCTGCAAAAACACAAAAACGGCTTCACACACTAATTCCAATGGTGAAATTAGCAAGTGAAAGTCATGCGCGTCGTGTGCAGACAAATGTCCTTAATGACGTCATTATGGATGCAATCGCAATGAATCCAACACCTACTCTTAAAGGGAGAAGGTTAAAAGTGTTATACGCAACACAGGTAGCTGTGAAGCCACCTAGCTTTGTTGTGTTTGTAAATGATCCAGAATTAATGCATTTCTCTTATGAAAGATTCTTAGAAAATAAAATTAGAGATGCTTTTGATTTTACGGGAACTCCAATAAAATTATTTGCAAGACAGAGACAATAAAGAGGAGAGATATTATGAGTAAGGTTGTCGTAATTGGTGCAGGTAGCTGGGGAACAGCGCTTGCGATTGTCTTAGCTGATAATGGCCATGAAGTACGTATGTGGGCGCATCGAAAAGAGCATGTAGATGAAATTAATCAATCACATCGAAATAATAAATATTTAGACGTCGATATTCCTAATAACATTACAGCATTTCATGATATGGAGGAAGCAACAAAAGATATAGATGCAGTCATTGTTGTTGTACCAACGAAGGCGATTCGCGAGGTTTGCCAGCAGCTTAAAAATTACATTACTTCAAGTACGCAGATTATTCATGCTACAAAAGGAATCGAGCCTGGTACTTTAAAACGTGTATCGGAAATGATTTCTGAGGAGATCCCTGATTTCCATTACGAGGATATTGTTGTTCTATCTGGGCCAAGTCATGCAGAAGAAGTAGCACTGCGCCATCCAACAACGGTATCTGTATCAGCGGTCAACCTGGACAGAGCACGTCAAGCTCAAGATTTATTTAACAGTGAAAATTTACGTGTTTATACGAGTGATGATATTTTAGGAATTGAAGTGGGAGGAGCACTCAAAAATATTATTGCCCTCGGAGCTGGGATCTCAGATGGTCTTGGTTATGGTGATAACGCGAAAGCAGCTCTGATTACACGTGGTTTAGCCGAGATTGCTCGGCTCGGCACAACACTTGGGGCAAATCCATTAAGCTTTCTTGGGTTATCGGGTGTTGGTGATTTAATTGTTACCTGCACAAGTGTCCACAGTAGAAACTGGAGAGCTGGTAACTTATTGGGTAAAGGGATGAGCTTAGAACAAGTCTTAGAGGAAATGGGAATGGTAGTAGAAGGGGTACGCACCGTCCAGGCAGCGCATCAGTTTGCTAAAGAGCAGGGTGTGGAAATGCCAATTACCCAGGGAATCTATCAGGTACTTTTTGAAGATAAAACGCCAAAGGATGTTGTAGACGAATTAATGAATCGCTCGAAGCGTCAGGAAATTGATGATATAAGCGGACTATTGAAAGAACGCTATTCGGATCAATAACACATAATTATACTTCTTGCATATACTGTGACGAATGAATTGCAAGGAGGAAATAATGTGAATAATTTTCAAAAAGGTATGTTTGATAAGATACAGAAAAACACAAATATTCAACCTGACGAAGTATACAAAGTAGCTGATTCGGTAAAGCATGCTGATTTTTCTGATGAGAAAACGGTTCGCAATCTTGTTAGACAGCTTTCACAGATGGCGAACAAACCCCTTTCAAAGGAAAAAGAAGACAAAATTGTACAATCCATTGTTAAGAATAAAATGCCAGGAGACGTAAATTCTTTAAATAATTTATTTAAAAAATAAGGCTTTATCGCGATGTAACTGGTTGAGGCTGCGGTTACTTGCCCCAACGAAAACCATTGCGATTACTCGTCCCGTCGAAGGGCTTTTGTTAGATTCCCACTTCAAGAAAATGAGGGAACCCGAAAATTTCAGGCGGGAAATCAAACAGCCCGATTCGTTCAACTAATATTCAGTGGGGATTTTACATCCCCACTGAATAAAGTTTCATTTTATAGGCAATTGAGTATACAGATTTTCAAAATAATGCATAAGATAAATCGCACCAGCATTCAAGGAATAGAGTTGCTGAGGATTTTATTTAGTCAACCTATGGTGAAGATGCCCCCTTTGCCATAGGTTTTTACATGCATGAAAACTTTCCATAAGCCAATTTTTATTTATTTAAAAGGATGCCCTTATATTGTTCAATGTTTCGTCAGTTATCTGAAGGCATATTGTCTAAAAGTTATGTTATAATAGCACCTGGCGAAATGTATTTTGATTGAAATAGGGGTGAAATCTTTGTCAGTATCCATGTTAATGATGTATATCTCTTTTGTGGGTATGTTTTTATTAATCTTAGCTACAGGCTTGATTGTTTGGAGTAGAACAAAGCTACGGGGCTGGTTTGGTGGCATTATTACATTTTTAGCATATATAAGCCTCGTCAGCGGAGCTTTGATTATTTTATATGTTACATTTAGTGGACCAACCAGATAGGAAAGGGAGTTTCATGATGAAATATACATACTTATTGGCGGTATCCTTCGTTTTCCTGCTCTTAAGCGGCTGCATGTATCCTCAAAGTGAACGGACAGAAAATCAAATCTCGAATGAAGAGCAATTAGCTATTGTCCAACAAGCAGTTGAAGACTATAGAGAAGGCGAAGATGGATTAGTACCTATCCAAACGAAAGATAGTGACACGCATATCTATGAAAAATATTTGATTGATTTTAAGCAGATGCAGGAGAAAGGTTATTTGTCTGAATTACCAGGAAATTCTTTTGAGGAAGGCGGTGTATACCAATATACGATTGTCAATCCAGAAGATGATCTGCAAGTTCGTCTAATTGATTTACAAACAACCGAGCAATTACGAAGTGTAAATGTACGATTAGATGTTTATAGACAGGAGTACACATATCCAGCTTATGGGCAACAAATTACGGATCAGATATATACTGTAGACCATGAGAAATTAGGGTTAGATGAACCGCCAACTGTGAAAAGTCCTTTTTCACAAGCTGACTTACCGATTGTTATGGATTTAGACGGAAAATTATATATTGATTATTCTTATGATTTGAACCAGGCGTTGGAAGAAAGCGACAACTATGAAGAAGGCGAAGATGTTCGTCACCTGTTAGTGGATAACACACCATTTGTTCCCGCCTATTCAATGCCTTACACAGTGGAAGATGGACAGGCTGTTTTTATGGAGGAAGAATAAAAAAACTTCATTGATAAGTAGAGAAACCATACAGTTTATAATGACTGTATGGTTTTTTTATTACATGACAGACCTTCATGACTTGTCTCATGCGCGAGCCACCATCTATCATGAAAATTTTATGTAACGTCCCAAAGTATTGTCTAGACTTATAAGTTTAAATACGATTTTTCTTCATACAATATTTAAAAAAAGATCGATGCAAAGGACGTCGAAGTCAGTACATCCTTGAAAAACAAGTGAACGGTTGAGGTTTTCTAATATTTTTGAAAAAAGTTAGATAACAAAATAGAATAAATAACTTTATGCGACATATACATCAGGTATACGTTCTGTTTTATAAATATCCATCTTTTTATCAGCAACTTGCTTAGAAGGCCATTAGAAGCCAAATACGCGTTGCTTCATCTCGTCTGATGAACGTGTGATAAAAATATGTGAAACTAGTCATAATCTAATAGGACAACGTCATAGACTGTTAGTGTCCAACTATTACGGGTGATGTATATCAAAGTACGGAGATCGGGAGGGGATCTTTTGGAAAAAACAGATATTTTTAAAGATATATCGAAACGTACAAATGGCGACATATATCTTGGAATCGTCGGAGCAGTCCGTACGGGAAAGTCCACCTTTATTAAGAAATTCATGGAGTTGCTTGTACTCCCTAATATCGAAAGTGAAAGCGAAAGAGCAAGAGCACACGATGAATTACCACAAAGTGCTGCAGGAAAAACCATTATGACGACAGAGCCTAAGTTTGTCCCTAATCAAGCCGTTCAGGTCAATGTAGAAGATGGATTAGATGTAAATGTCCGCCTCGTTGACTGTGTCGGATACGCTGTTGAGGGTGCAAAAGGATTTGAAGACGAAAATGGACCACGTATGATTCATACGCCATGGTATGAGGATCCAATCCCATTCCATGATGCAGCGGAAATTGGAACCCGTAAAGTAATTCAGGAGCATTCTACTATCGGCGTTGTTGTAACTACAGATGGTACCATTGGTGAAATAGATAGAGAAGATTATATTGAAGCAGAGACAAGGGTTATTGAAGAGTTAAAAGAGGTTGGTAAACCATTTATTATGGTGATTAATTCAACAGAACCGCACAGCCAAAAAACTTCCTTGCTTCGAGAAGAGCTGATGGAGGAACATGATATTCCAGTGTTAGCAATGAGTGTAGAAACAATGACAGAACATGATGTGTATAGTGTATTACGTGAAGCATTATTTGAATTTCCAGTACTCGAAGTAAATGTGAATTTGCCCAGCTGGGTCATGGTATTAAAAGAAAATCACTGGCTACGTCAGAATTACCAGGAAGCAATTCAAGATACCGTAAAGGATATTAAACGCTTGCGTGATGTGGATCATATTGTTGGCTATTTCAGGGATTATGAATATATTGAAGGGGCTAACTTAGCCGGCATGGAAATGGGCGAAGGGATCGCTGAAATTGATCTACATGCTCCCGATCAATTATATGATCATGTCCTAAAGGAAATCGTTGGAGAAGAAATTCGCGGTAAAGATCATTTACTGGAATTGATGCAGGACTTTGCCTATGCAAAGCGGGAATACGATCAAGTTTCCGGGGCATTGCAAATGGTAAAACAAACAGGTTACGGCATTGCTGCACCAAGTTTAGAAGATATGCAGCTGGATGAGCCGGAAATCATCCGTCAGGGCTCCAGATTCGGCGTTCGATTAAAAGCTGTTGCGCCATCTATTCATATGATTCGAGTGGAAGTAGAATCTGAATTTTCACCAATTATAGGAACGGAAAAGCAAAGTGAAGAGCTCGTCCGCTATCTGATGCAAGATTTTGAAGAAGATCCGTTATCGATTTGGGAATCTGATATTTTCGGCAGGTCCCTCAGTTCCATTGTCAGAGAAGGCATTCAGGCAAAAATCTCTTTAATGCCAGAGAATGCAAGATATAAATTAAAAGATACATTAGAGAGAATTATTAATGAAGGATCAGGCGGTTTAATCGCTATTATATTATAAAAAATCTTTTCGATAAGCAGCTAAATTAATAGCTGTTTATTTTTTTTGGAAAATATTTTATCAAGAACGGCAAAAAAATCTCCACAATACCGTATAGATTTATGGAAAGGTGACAATGCTTGTTTCATAAGAGTTTAGCCGGTTTCTCTTAAAAAAAAGGAAAATTTAAGTAAAATCTCAATAAATTCTAGAGAAATCGATAGTTTTTGTTGAATTTTATTTAAAACTCGTTTATTATAAGCCTTGTCATCACTTATTAGGATGACTTTGATGAAACAGACCATGGGATAGACAGACTAACTTGTCTATTTGTCTAAAGAACATCCTGGGAGGAGGTGAATGTCATGAATAAAACAGATTTAGTAAATGCTGTGGCTGAAAAGAGCGATCTTTCTAAAAAGGACGCAACAAAAGCTGTGGATGCAGTGTTTGATGCAGTCATGGATTCACTGAAGAATGGTGAAAAAGTACAATTAATCGGTTTTGGTAACTTTGAAGTTCGTGAGCGTTCTGCACGTAAAGGACGTAATCCACAAACAGGAGAAGAAATCGAAATTCCTGCAAGCAAAGTTCCTGCTTTCAAACCAGGCAAAGCTCTTAAGGATAGTGTAAAATAATATTTTACATATCCGGAGTGTACAAAAGGGAGGGACACGTTTAAAAACGTGTCCCTTTCCTTATTTTTATGAAGAAAACATTAATTGCTATGAAAGAGAAGATTTTATTAAATAGATTAGAATTACATAAATATTTACATTTAAGGAGGTTTAAAGTATGAATGACCAAAATGCAAAAGCAGATTATTTCGTTATTAAAGCATTAGAAGACGGTGTACATGTTATTGGACTGACTCGCGGAAGTAATACAAAATTCCATCATTCTGAAAAACTGGACCAGGGTGAAATTATGATTGCTCAATTTACAGAACATACTTCTGCTATTAAAGTTCGTGGTAAAGCACTTATTCAAACAAGTCATGGTGAAATAGAAAATTAAAAGTTCAAAGCCTGAAGCAGCACATCTGAATGCTTCATTTCATTTTTTCTGAATAAGAAGTAGATCATATATATTTTTTACATTCTTATTCCTTCAGTGTTTTGTTGAAGTATTTCATACCTCACTCGTAAATAATTCCGCCCTAAAAGCGGAAGGAGCCAGATTATTATTTCCTTTCATACGAAATATAGGCTCACCTATACCTTTTATGGAGTGTAGAAGTTACCAATCTAGGGAATTGTATAAAGCATATGTTTTCCGGATAAAAGTACTTAAAATAAACACTTTTATAAAGCAAACTATTTTAAGAAATAATGATCTTTTCTGTTTGAACTAGTCGGAAGTTATAGAAAGAATATAGCATGTAAGGAATAAATGATAAGAACAGCAGTATTTGACGGGGGAAGTAAGCTCCGTATCAGTCCGACCTAAAGTTTGCTGATCAATCACGTTTTCTGAGAACAAGCCAATAATAGAAAATATTCTTTCGTTTTTATAACGTGTAAAATGTGCTATAATAGCTAGAGCAATGGAAAGGCTGAAAGGATCCGGGTGATAGTGTTGACTACATTTATGACAACAGATAAAGGTTATAGAAAAATACTGGAAAATAAATTGTATGATTCATACATTCATAAGCATATACGCTATCCAGTTATCGATGAAGAAAAATGGAATTTATTACTATTTCTCGTTGAACAGCATAAAACATTAACTTCTCTTCAGCGTGAAAAGTATATTATTTCAACAATGCTTGTTCAAATTGCCCTGGATACACATGATTTTGTTCCTGTTAAACAAAAAGCTGGTACGGAAAACGAAATGATCGAAAAGCAGCTTCAAGTTCTTTCAGGGGACTATTACAGTGGATTATACTATTTACTGCTTGCGGAAGCAGGTGAAATCCAGTTTATCCAGACCCTAGCGAATGCTATTCGTGAAATAAATGAGCTGAAAGTTACTTTATACTATGAAGAGCAGTTACCGCTTGAAACATGGTTAAATATAAAAATGAAATTGAATGCTTCCTTGCTTGTACATGTCGCAAAATATTTGCATGGAGCTGAATTAGAATCAATTATTCAAAACTGGTTGATGTATCGTCGTTTAGATACAGAAGAAGCAACTTATGGATACTCCCTGCTGCGCATGGAATGGGAAGCACGTAATAATAAAGCAACTTCTATGCCGCTGATCGATGAAAAATTACTACGGGATTATGAAAAAGCAGTATATCGTGCTATCTCGCAGTTATCTAATTCAAGCTTATCTATGGAGCAGTTTATTTATTCTCAGGAAACCAATGAATTAAGAACATCAAGACTTTAAAGGGAAGTGTAATGAATTATGGGTTATTCATCAAAAGAAGAACGTGTTCATCACGTTTTTGAGAAAATATATGAAAACTATGACTCAATGAATTCTGTCATTTCGTTTAAACAGCATACGTTATGGCGTAGAGATGTTATGAAACGAATGCATGTATCTGAAGGAGACAGTGCATTGGATGTATGCTGCGGCACAGGAGATTGGTCTATCTCCTTAGCAAACGCCGTTGGAAATGACGGCAGGGTAGTCGGACTTGATTTTAGCGAGAACATGTTATCAATTGCTAAAGAAAAAGGAAAACAGGAACAGGGTACTGACATTGAATGGATACATGGTAATGCCATGGAACTTCCTTTTGATGACAATCAATTCGATTACGTGACAATTGGATTTGGATTACGGAATGTCCCGGATTATATGACCGTTTTAAAAGAAATGTACCGGGTTGTAAAACCGGGCGGTATGGTTGTTTGTCTGGAAACATCGCAGCCGACATTAATTGGCTATAGGCAATTATATTATTTTTATTTTCGATTCATCATGCCATTATTCGGAAAAATTTTCGCAAAAAGTTATCAAGAATATTCTTGGCTCCAGGAATCAGCAAAAGATTTTCCAGGTAAGGACCAATTGAAGCAAATGTTCTTTGATGCAGGCTTCAAGCATGTCGATGTCAAAACGTATGCCGGCGGTGGTGCTGCGATGCATATGGGGCATAAATCTTAAATAAAGAATGAATTTACTAGTAAAATAAGGTGACGTACATGAGACTACCAAAGATTTATGGATTTTTAACGAAAGATATGGATTCTATTGAAAAAACATTACAGAAGAGCATTCAGGCTGAACACCCCGTACTTCGAGACGCTTCTACAGCATTATTGAAAGCAGGAGGGAAACGTATTCGTCCTGTTTTTGTTTTGCTTTCATGTCAATTAGGAAATTATGACTTTGAAAAAATACAAAAAGTTGCTGTAACGTTAGAACTTATTCATATGGCAACTCTTGTTCATGATGACGTTATTGATGAAGCTGAGCTTCGCCGTGGGAAACCGACGACTGCTTCTCAATATGGGAATCGAATTGCGATGTACACAGGAGATTTTATCCTCGCAAGAGCTCTGGAAGAAATAACAAAAATAGAGGATCCAAGAATACATACATTATTATCAAAAACGCTTGTTGAAGTATCCATTGGAGAGATTGAACAAATTCAATTTAAATATCAATGGAATCAAAATTTGCGTGACTATCTTCGCCGGATAAAACGCAAGACAGCATTATTAATTGCGTGTAGTTGCAAATTAGGGGCACTTGTCGGAGGACTTAGTGATCAAGATGCCAATAAACTATATCGTTATGGTTACAACGTTGGAATGTCTTATCAAATTATCGATGATATTCTCGATTTCACATCTACCGCTAAAGAACTTGGTAAGCCTGCAGGGAACGATTTATTACAAGGGAATATTACGCTCCCTGTTTTATATGCTATGGAGAACGAGGAATTAAGATATGAACTAATGACATTAATTACCAGCAATCAAGATATTGACGAAAAATCAATGCAAAAGTTAATTGCCTGTTTGAAAAATACAGATGCAATTCAAAGAAGCTATGCAGTCAGCGATCTTTATCTGCAAAAAGCATTAAAATCGTTAGATGGGCTGGAAGCATCCAGAGCAAAGAAAAGCTTACAAGATATTGCCACTTTTATCGGAAAAAGACGTTCCTGATTAAATAAGATATTGTTATTTGTCTGATAATTTGTTACTATTTTAGAGGTTACATTTTTCTTAAAGGCTCAAAATGGCCAATAAAAAAGATCCGTCGAGTTTTGGGCTCTTTTTTATCGAACATTTTGAACTTATATTTTAATTACATAGGGGCAGGGTGATTTAAATGGAAAAAACTTTTTTAATGGTTAAGCCAGATGGTGTGCAACGCAATTTAATTGGAGATATTGTCGCACGATTTGAACAAAAGGGGTTTAAATTAATCGGGGCTAAGTTAATGACAGTATCTACAGATTTGGCTGAAAAACATTATGCAGAACACAAGGAACGCCCGTTTTTCGGTGAGTTAGTTGACTTTATTACTTCCGGACCAGTATTTGCAATGGTGTGGGAAGGAGAGAATGTTGTTACTTCAGCCCGCACAATAATGGGGAAAACAAATCCATCTGAAGCACTGCCGGGTACAATCCGAGGCGATTATGGCATAAATGTCGGTAAGAACATTATTCATGGTTCTGATTCTTTAGAAAGCGCTTCAAGAGAAATGAAACTATTTTTTAATGAAGAAGAACTTACCTCTTACAACAAACAGAATGAAACATGGATTTATTAAAGTGAAAGCGTTATCGAAAACCTCCGTTAAACATACGGGGGTTTTTGCGTACGAGCAGAGGAGAGGGATAATAAATGAGGGATGACTACGAATTAATGAAAAAGAAGGTGCATCAATCACTAAAATTAAATTTAAGCTTATATAAAGAAGCGCAGATGAAGCGCCGAATAACGACCTTAAGAGATAAGCATGGATTTAAAAGTTACGTGGATTATTTTACAGCTTGTCAAAAAGATGCCAAATTTTTGGAGGAATTTACAGAAAAGTTAACCATTAATGTTTCTGAGTTTTATCGGAATCCTAACCGCTGGGATGTTCTGCGGAAAAAAATAATTCCGGAATTAACAAAAAACAAGAGAAAAATAACCATTTGGAGTGCTGCTTGTTCTACAGGTGAGGAACCTTACAGTCTGGCAATGATGCTGGAAGAATACTTTCCAAACTTAAATTACCAGATTCAGGCTACAGACTTTGATCAGGCTGTTTTAAATGCAGCTCAGCAAGGTAATTATCAAGAGCGTTCTTTAAAAGAATTGCCGGCTGCTTTGAAGAAAAAATATTTCACTTCGAACGGCACGATATTTCAAGTGGATCCAGCTTTAAGAAAATATATTCGTTTTGAACGGCATAATCTATTAGAAGACCGCTATCCGAAAGATGTTGACCTGATTGTCTGCCGTAATGTGCTAATCTATTTTACGGACGAAGCCAAAAATAATATATTCCACCATTTTAATAAGTCCTTAGTAAAAGATGGATACTTATTTGTTGGCAGTACAGAGCAGATTTTTCATGCAGATCAATATGGTTTTTATTTAGAAGATAGCTTTTTTTATCGAAAACAATAAATTTATACTACCCGAAGTGCAGTGATATATGATATAGTAATTAGAAAACTTTCAACTATTTAAATGAGTAAAGTATATGCGATATTATTAAAAAAACTTGGCGTTTCATCAAGCTTGGGTTGCACTCATGCAATAGAAGAATTTTATATTTTCCTATTTGCCAAAAAACTATGACATGTTCATATTGTAAAAGAGTTTAGATAATAACTTCTGATATACTTGCTCGTTATGAATAGCTTTATAAAGGTAAAGGAGAATGTGTAGTGCGTTATTTAACAGCTGGAGAATCACATGGAAAACAATTAACGACAATTATTGAAGGACTTCCTTCACAAATGGAATTAAAAGCGGAAGATATTAATGAGAGTCTACGTAGAAGACAAGGTGGGCATGGCAGAGGAAAGAGAATGCAAATTGAAAAGGATACAGTAGATATTACAAGCGGTGTACGTCATGGGTATACACTGGGATCTCCTGTGTCGCTTGTGATACATAATGATGATTTTAAGCATTGGACAGATATTATGGGAGCAGATCCTTTAGAAGAAGGAGCCAAGCTGCGCAGAGTGGTAACAAAACCGCGTCCGGGACATGCTGATTTAAATGGTGGTCTGAAATATGGACATCGTGATATGCGGAATGTGTTAGAACGTTCCTCTGCAAGAGAAACTGGTGCAAGAGTTGCAGCAGGTGCAGTTGCAAAATCTCTTTTAGAGCAGCTAGGAATCTATGTTACTGGATATGTGAAAGAAATCGCAGGTATACGCGCAGAAGAAAAGACGGATTTATCAGCGAAAGAACGTGCTGAAATTTCCGGGGAATCTCCTGTTATGGTATTAGATTCAAATGTCGAACAGCCAATGATTGAAGCGATAGATGAGGCAAAAAATGTCGGAGATTCTATCGGCGGTGTTTGTGAGGTTTATGTAGAAGGCTTGCCAGCCGGAATCGGTTCTTATGTTCATTATGATAGAAAGCTGGATAGTAAGATTGCGGCAAGTGTAATCAGCATTAATGCTTTTAAAGGGGTAGAGTTTGGAATTGGATTTGAAGCTGCCCGTTTAAACGGAAGTGAAGTCCATGATGAAATTGTTTGGAATGAAGAGGAAGGATATCATCGTGCAACGAACCGTCTCGGCGGATTGGAAGGCGGAATGAGTACAGGAATGCCAATCGTAGTTCGTGGTGTGATGAAGCCTATTCCAACCTTGATGAAGCGTCCATTGCAAAGTGTAGATATTGAGTCGAAGGAACCTTTTAAAGCAACTGTGGAAAGGTCTGATGCTTGTGCGGTACCAGCTGCCTCCGTAGTAATGGAGCATGTTGTTGCTTTTGAAGTAGCAAAAGCAGTAACTGAACAATTTTCAAGTGACCGTTTCCCGCAGTTAAAGCAGGCTATTGACCAGTATAGAGAAGAAATCAGGTGCTTCTAAATGAAACAATTAACAATCCAGTCCAGTCAGCGTAACTATCCCATTGTGATGGAAGCTGGATTACGTTTTCGCTTAAAGAAATGGCTAAATAAGGATTACAGCTCTATTTTAGTGATAACGGATGATCAGATAGCCGATAAATATTTGCAGGACGTTGTGGATAGTTTAGATCAGAAAAATATCTATACTTCGATTGTTCCATCCGGAGAAGCCTCTAAAAATATCGAGCAATATTATAAGTTACAGTCGAAGGCAATTGAGAGTGGTTTGGATCGCAAATCACTCATCATTGCTTTAGGCGGTGGTGTAATAGGTGATTTAGGAGGGTTTGTTGCTGCTACTTTTATGCGGGGAATTGATTTTGTACAAATGCCAACTACTATTCTGGCACATGATAGTAGTGTTGGCGGAAAAGTGGCAATTAACCATGAATCAGGTAAGAACTTAATTGGCTGTTTTTATCCTCCAGCAGCTGTTTTATATGACACAGAAACCTTAACCTCTTTACCTTATCGTGAAGTCCGTAGCGGTTATGCGGAAATTTTAAAAGAAGGACTTATTTCTGATATTTCATTAGCTGAAGAGTTATTGCCGCTTTCTTTAAAGCAAATTTCCTCTGTGCAGTTAGAAAATCACTTAGAAGCCGGCATCAAAGTAAAAGCAATGATTGTAGAAGAAGATGAAAAAGAATCTGGCGTGCGTAAATATTTAAACCTTGGTCATACATTAGGCCATGCTTTAGAAGCTGCCCTGGGATACGGAAAGGTAACCCATGGAGAAGCTGTCGCAAATGGGATGTTATTTGCACTTCATGTGAGTGAAAAAGTAAAAGAGCAGCCGCTTCCTTTTAACGAATTATACAATTGGATGAAAAGAAATGAATATCCGGTTATCGACATCAAAGAAGAGAGCGTCTCTGAACTCATTAAAAATATGAAATCAGATAAAAAATCCGTTTCTGGCCATATTCAAATGGTATTACTAGATAAAGTTGGCGAGCCGGCTGTCGAAAACTTAGATGACTCCTCTGTGGAGGCTTATATCAAAACATTTATAGAGAGGATGAACAAGCTATGACAAGAGGAGTACGTGGCGCCACAACGATAGAAAATAATGAAGCAAAAGAAATTATTGAACATACAAGAACGCTGGTTCTGGAAATGGCAGAAAAGAATCATATTCAGCCTGAAGACGTTTCTCATGCATTTATTTCCGTAACAAAAGGTGTGGACGCAGCATTTCCTGCAAAAGCCTTGCGTGAAATTGACGGGTGGAAATACGTCCCTGTGATGTGTATGCAGGAAATAGATGTTCCTGGCAGCCTGCAAAAATGTATTCGAATTATGATGGTTGTTAATACTGATGCACAGCAAAAAGAGATTGAACATACATTTCAACGAGAGGCCGTAAAGCTTCGTCCGGATCTTTTAGAAAGAAAGGATAGTTAAGGAATGAGAAGTAAAGAAGTTTTAAAGCAGCTCAGTCCCTATAAACAAGGAAAACAAACAAAAGATATTCAAGAAGAATTCGGACTTGATTATATTGTTAAATTGGCATCTAATGAAAATCCTTATGGTTTTTCGGATAAAGTAAAGGATGTATTTCAGACGAATGAGCCTATATTTCATATTTATCCAGATGGTTACACATCTGAGCTCCGCTATCTGATCAGCGATAAATTAAATGTAAGTCCGGAATCGCTTATTTTCGGAAGCGGTTCGGAAGAAATCATCCAGATGCTTTGCCGTTCCTATCTAACTATCGGGGATCAGGTAATTATGGCAACCCCGACATTTCCTCAATATAAGCATTACGCTTTAATTGAAGGAGCGGAAATCATTGAACATTCGGTCAATAAAGATGGCAGTCATCCGCTTGATAAAATGCTTGATTCTGTACAAGACAATACAAAAATAATCTGGATTTGCACCCCAAATAATCCAACAGGTACTGCACTCTCTAAAGAAGAACTGGAGGACTTTTTAAGTAAATGCCCTTCCGATGTTTTAGTTGTTTTAGACGAAGCATATTTGGAATTTCTACAACCTGAAAAGGATATAAATGCTCTGGAATTGTTGAACAAATTTCCAAACCTGATCGCTTTACGCACATTTTCAAAAGCTTACGGCTTGGCAGGTCTCAGAATTGGCTATGGAATAGCAGATCCTCTCATTGTCGAAACCTTAGATAAGGTCCGTGGTCCGTTTAATACAACGTCTGCGGCACAGCAGGCAGCAGTTATCGCTTATTCAGACCAGGAATTTATTGAACATACGTATCGGGAAAATAAAAAGGTATTAAAGCAGTTTCAAGCTTTTTTAACTTCTATTGGCTGGGAGTATTATGAGTCTGAAGCGAATTTCCTGCTGGTGAAAACACCGGAAAGCGGAACGGATGCTTTTAATTACTTAATCAAGCGCGGTTTTATTGTCCGACCTGGAGAATTATTAGGAATTCCAAA
Organism: Oceanobacillus jeddahensis; assembly: GCF_000750635.1. Taxonomy (GTDB): domain Bacteria; phylum Bacillota; class Bacilli; order Bacillales; family Amphibacillaceae; genus Oceanobacillus; species Oceanobacillus jeddahense. The sequence goes on along the minus strand of NZ_CCDM010000003.1, from coordinate 255,211 downwards.
TACAATTCGTGTCACAATTGGGAAAGAAGAAGATATGAAGGTATTGGAAAATGTTTTAAGAGATTATCAAGAACAATTAAATTAGGTAAGGTGAACGTATGGAGAAGCAACAGATATTAATAGCTGGACTCGGCCTGATTGGCGGGTCCATTGCTAAAGCAATCAAAAAAGAGTCCGAACATTACATAATTGGTTTTGATGTAAACGAAAATACACTCCATTTTGCTTCGAATCATGGTATCATTGATGAAGCTTTTACCAATTTTGAAGAAGCTGCATTAAAGGCAGATATTATTATTGTTTCTGCACCAATTTCAGAGACGATTCAGCTTGTTTCCAAATTGGATGACATCCCTTTTACCAAGGATGTGATTGTCTCCGATACAGCATCAGTAAAAGGTTCTGTACTTATTGCTGCAAATGGTTTAACCAATAAAGCTATCCGCTTTATCGGCGGGCATCCGATGGCTGGCTCCCATAAAAAAGGAATTGAAGCGGCGAAGGAACATTTATTTGAGAATGCCATTTATGTTCTATCTCCACTTGATAATGCAACAGAAGAAAATGTAGATACACTAAGAGACGTTCTATCTGCAACCAAAAGTAACTTTGTTGTATTGCAATCAGACGAACATGATGAGATGACAGGGGTTATTTCTCATTTTCCGCATCTGATTGCTTCATCGCTTGTCCACCAGGCGAGAAAATGGGAGAAGAAACATTCCTACCTTCCAAACCTCGCAGCAGGCGGATTCCGGGATATTACCCGGATTGCCTCGAGCAATCCAGTGATGTGGCAGGATATTTTCTACCATAATCAATCTAAAATGTCTGCCATGCTGGATGATTGGATTATTGAAATGGAGCAGCTGAAAAAGCTGATTGAAGAAAATGAAAAAGAAGAGGTTATCTCTTATTTAGACAGTGCAAAAAATTATCGGGATGGATTAAATGAGGGAGGACGCGGTGCGATTCCTGCATTTTATGATGTTATTGTTGATATTGCAGATCAGCCGGGTGCTATCGCCGAAGTTGCGCTGATTTTAGCGAATGCATCATTAAGTATTAAAAACATTGAAATCCTGGAAGTGCGTGAAGGGATTACAGGTGCGCTGCGCCTGAGTTTTTATTCAGAAGAAGCTCAAGAAGCAGGCCAGAAGGTATTAACACAACGTGGATTTGAAACAATGATTCAATCTTAATACAAGGAGGAGAACATCGTGACGCATGTTCAATTTGAATATACTTCCCCTAGATTAGAAGGGGAAGTAGTGGTTCCTGGAGATAAATCGATTTCTCATCGCTCTGTCATCTTTGGGAGTATTTCACATGGAATTACAAAAGTAGCGAACTTCCTTGATGGGGAGGATTGCCTTAGAACCATTGATGCCTTTCGGGAAATGGGTGTCCAGATTGAAAAAAAAGAAAGCTCTGTACTTGTTTATGGTAATGGCTTAGAAGGATTAAAAAAGCCTGAAAAACCATTAAACTTTGGTAATTCAGGGACAACCACAAGACTAATGCTTGGTCTTTTATCCGGCCTGCCGTTTGAAACAAGTATTTTTGGAGATGCTTCTCTGACAAAGCGCCCAATGGAACGTGTTGTGACGCCATTAAGAAAAATGGGAGCTGCGATTCGTGGAGAAGCAGACGGAAATTATCTTCCAATTACCATCCAGGGCGGAGAGTTACAAGGGATCACTTACCGTCTTCCGGTAAAAAGCGCCCAAGTAAAATCAGCTGTTTTATTAGCGGGATTGCTTGCAGAAGGAGAAACTGTTGTACAAGAAGATACAGAAACAAGAAACCACACAGAAGTCATGCTTCAAGCTTTTGGAGCTGATTTAAAACAGAATGAAGATGGAATTGTTGTTACAAACAAAGGGAAGTTAACAGCATGTGATGTGGAAGTTCCCGGCGATATTTCTTCTGCTGCTTTCTTTTTAGTAGCTGGAGCAATTGTACCTGGAAGTGCAGTTACATTAAAGAATGTCGGTTTAAATGCGTCCCGGACTGGGATTTTAGATGTAATGAAGCAAATGGGGGCAGCTCTTACTGTTTCCAATGAGCGCACTACAGGCGGGGAAAAAATTGGCGACTTAACGATTCAATATACGGCTTTAAAAGGGACAACGATAGAAGGCGATGTGATTCCCCGTCTTATCGATGAAATTCCGATACTAGCCTTACTTGCCACACAGGCAGAAGGAAAAACAGTAATTAAGGATGCCGAAGAATTAAAAGTAAAAGAAACAGATCGTATTGAAGCAGTATGTCAAAACCTGCAGGTACTCGGAGCAAATATTACACCAACTGAAGATGGAATGATTATTGAAGGCCCTATGAAGTTAACAGGTGGGACTATTTCTTCCTATATGGACCACCGCATTGCCATGATGGGTGTTATTGCAGCGTTAGTATCAGAAAATCCAGTTAAAATGGATGAGAAAGATAGTATCAACATATCTTATCCAACATTTTTCGATGACCTGGAAGCAATCTTGCGGTAAAAGAAGCTTTATTCAGTGGAATTTTTGACGGGGCGAGTAATCACATCTCCCTCTAGAGGGAATCCCAGAGCTTTTATAGGAAAACATAGCGCTTTTTGAGAGAAATTAAGATGGATCCTAACATATATAAATCGTGGCTACAGTTCTTGTTATTTGAACTGTAGCTATCTTTTTTGTATGATAAATTGGAAGTAAAAGAAACACAAAAGAGAGGGGTTCTTTTAATGAACACCATTCAACAAGCAATCGAATTAGCTGAAAAAAATGAAACAGAAAAAGCATTGGCATTATTAAGTGATTATCAAAAAAATGCGGATGATGATTCGCTGTTTCAAATAGCTGAACTTTACCTGCAGTGGGGATTTCTGATCGAGTCAAGGACCATTCTCGAACAGTTGATTGAAAAATACCCTGAAGAAACATCGCTAAAGCTCACATTATCTGATATTTTTATTGAATCAGAGGAAGATGAGCTTGCGATTACGATATTAAACGAAATTCCGGAAGAAGATGAAGGATATGTTCAGGCTTTAATCCAGCTGGCTGATTTATATCAAGCTCAAGGGTTATTTGAAGTTTCTGAACAAAAACTGTTGGAAGCAAAGCATATCGATCCTCAAGAGAGCATCATTGATTTTGCGTTGGGAGAATTGTTCTTTTCTATCGGCGAGTATTTAAAGGCGCTTAACTATTATGAGCGAGTTTATGCAGAATCAAAGGAAGTAGGAAATGTTTCTATCGAAGACCGTCTTGGCGAGGCATATGCTGCCGCTGGTGAATATGAGAAAGCACTCCAGTTTTATAAAGAAGAGGAAGAGCCGGATCCTGATAAATTGTTCAAGTATGGGATTACAGCCCATCAGGCTGACCGCAATGATATTGCCGTAAAGGCGTGGGATCATGTGCTGGACGTTGACCAGGATTATTATGCTGCTTATACCCAGCTTGCTAACGTGTATAAAGAAGAAGGCGAACTAGAGGACGCATATAAGGTTGCCGAACAAGGCCTGGAGAGAGACTCTTATCAAAAAGAACTCTATTTCCTTGCTGGAGATATTGCACACCAACTAGGAAGAAATGCGGAAAGCGAAGAACATGTTAGAGAAGCGATCTCTTTAGAGCCTGACTACAAAGAAGCTGTTTTGTTTTTAATAGAACTGCTGAAGGCAAGAGAAGCATTTGATGAGATCGTTGAATTAATTCAGAGTATTAAAGAAACCGGTGCAGAGGATGCACTCTATGATTGGGAATTAGCAAAAGCTAATGTGGAAATAGAATCGTTTGATGATGCATTAAACAGCTATAGGGAAGCATATACTAGTTTACAACATGACAGTGACTTTTTAAAAGAGTATGGCTATTTCTTGACAGAAGAAGGAAGAGTGCAAGAAGCCATTCCAGTCCTGAAAGCATATCTCGAGCAGCAGCCTATTGATGAGGATGTGCGCGAGCATGTGGAACGTTTAGAGCAAGATTTACTGTAGTATGGTGGACTACAAAGCTTTTAGAGAGGGGAGAGTGGGATGCTATCATCTGTAACTGCAAAAGATAAGAAAAAATTCATCCAGTGGTTTTTAAACCATTATCGCTTGAAAAAAAGAGAAAGTGTATGGATACTTAATTATTTAGTGAACCATATGGATATTTTAGAGCACGTGCATTTTGTTAGAGATGTAAAATATTGCCCTAGGGGGGTAATGATTTCCAGCCGTTGTTCAGATAAAATACCTTTTCGATTTTACAAAAATCATTTAGTCACAACAGACGCTGAGAAAACCTTCCATGACATTCGTTTAAACAAACAAGAAGCCCTATTTATCCAATTGAATTTTCATCAGGCAAATCAAAGTGCCTATTACGCTGCTGTATTAGAAGAAAATCCATTCTTGCCGGATGATTATTATCTAACGAAAGATGATAAACAGACAACATCTGATTTACTGGATCAGCTCCTGATTAATCAAAAGCAGGAACAGCTTCGGGAAGAGATTGACGAGGCATTAGATACTGGGAATCAAACAAAATTTTTGGAGTTAACGAAGGAATTGGAAAAACTGCTAAATAAATCATAAAAGATTATATCATTCATAAGCATTTTTTTCTTTTTCTTTATCGCAGTGTGACTGGCTGGGGCTGGGGCTGCGATTACTCGCCCCAGCGATCGTAGCGGGCATCTCTTCGGCGAGAACACTTGTGTTTTAAAGATCAAGTTGTTTACGTAGTTTTTCTTATGATTTCCTATCGTGTAAAAAACAACCTGTATTTTATGGTTGTTTTTTTATGTGATAATCAGATATAATTTAACGCTTTCAGCAAAGATAAAAAATTGGTACAATATAGGCAAGAATTTGAAGGAGGATTTTTTAATGAAATGGACAAGCGTTGATTTGCAGAAATATGAACAAGCAAAGGAGTATGTTGATACGGTTATTGTACCATTAGCGCCTTTTCAAGTTGGTGCTTTAGAAGCTTCTGCAAAACAGGCAGATCAGTATGATGTTTTAACACTTTTTGCAAGAGAATTAGAAAAAGAATTAATGGGCAGAATAATGCTTACACCGACTTATACATATATAACTACTGCAGAGAAATCGGAAGAAGTAGAGAGGATAAATAAATGGACAAGACATTTTAAAGAACAACCTTTTAAACAGGTGCTTTATATTAGTTTTGATCCTTCCTGGCGAAAAATAGCTAACGATTTAGAAGGGGAATTTATCTGGCTTCCTTCCATCCCTTTAAAGGATGCAGATCCAGCTGCCGTAAAAGGCATGATCAGAGATCAAACTATGCAGACAGCAGAGTTAGTTAAGTCCTTTTGGTAATGATATGACGAAATTATCAAAACATTTACAGTTAACCTAGGATATATATTGACCGAACCCATAGTTTACGCTATCATTGTTAGTGTCCTAGTAATCTGATTTAATCTTAATAATGTCCGTGACTATTTGAACACAGAGGGGGGAAAAACATGAGTGATGAAAAGCGCGATATATCCCGTAGACAATTTTTAAATTATACGCTTACAGGTGTTGGTGGTTTTATGGCCGCTGGTTTGTTAATTTCACCTGTTCGGATGGCAATCGATCCTGTATTGAAGTCTGGTGAAGGCGGAGATTTTGCAAATGTTGGACTAGAAGTTTCTGAAATAACTTCTGATCCGCAGCGTGTCGATTGGACTGTCGATCAGGTGGATGGCTGGTATGAATCAGAGGTAAACCAGACAGCCTGGGTATATCGAAATGATGATGACGAAATTGTTGCCTTTTCCCCAGTTTGTAAACATTTAGGTTGTTTTGTTTCTTGGGAAGGGAATGACGACTATCCAGAGGAGTACTACTGCCCTTGCCATGACGGTCGTTATTACAAGAATGGAGTAAACGTTCCTGGAACACCACCATTACAACCGCTTGATGTTTATGAACAGGAAGAAAGGGATGGCATGCTATTCCTAGGTAATATTAGACCACATGAGGAGGCGTAATAAACAATGTTACAAAAGATTTATGATTGGATCGATGATCGCATTGATATTACGCCAATTTGGCGAGATATTGCCGATCATGAGGTTCCAGAGCACGTTAACCCAGCGCACCATTTTTCCGCATTCGTGTATTGTTTTGGCGGATTAACATTCTTTGTTGTTGTAATTCAAATTCTTTCTGGTATGTTTTTAACGATGTACTATGTACCAGATATTGAAAACGCATGGCAGTCTGTTTATTACTTACAAACGGAAGTAGCTCATGCACAAATTGTTCGCGGTATGCATCACTGGGGCGCAAGTGTTGTTGTCGTAATGCTATTATTACATACTTTACGGGTATTTTTCCAAGGCGCATATAAAAAACCTCGTGAGCTTAACTGGATGGTAGGGGTTCTTATCTTCTTTGTTATTCTAGGCCTAGGCTTTACAGGTTACCTGCTTCCTTGGGATAACAAAGCATACTTTGCAACTCAAGTTGGTTTAGAAATTGCGGAACAAGTACCATTTATCGGAGAAGCATTAAAAACGCTTCTAGCTGGGGATGCTACGATTGTTGGAGCACAAACCCTGACACGTTTCTTTGCAATCCATGTCTTCTTCTTACCAGGAGCATTGTTTGCATTATTAGCAATTCACTTTATCTTAATCCGTAGACAAGGTATTTCTGGACCATTATAAAAAGGAGGGCAACCCATGCGTAGAGGTAAAGGTATGAAGTTCGTCGGAGATTCTCGAATCCCGGCGGAAAGAGCATCAAAAGTACCAAAAGATTATTCCGAATATCCTGGTAGAACAGAAGCGTTTTGGCCCAACTTTTTATTAAAAGAATGGTTGGCCGGGGCAGTTTTCCTTGTTGGGTTTTTATGCCTGGTGTTGGCACATCCATCTCCGCTTGAAGGAATGGCTGATCCAACAGACGCGGCATATATCCCGCTACCAGACTGGTATTTCTTATTCTTATATGAATTATTAAAATATCAATTTGCAAGTGGTAATTGGATTATTATGGGGATTCTCGTTATTCCGGGAATTGCATTTGGAGCACTTTTCCTTGCTCCATTCTTGGACAACGGTCCAGGACGCCGTCCACGTCAACGACCAGTTGCTGTTGGTATGATGCTTTTAGGACTCGCATCGGTTATTTGGTTAACGTACACTTCTGCAGCACCAGTTGACTGGGAAGAGCGTGCCGAACAAAACCAGCCAATTCCTCCAGGTGAATCAATTGTTGATGAAAGTCATCCTGGATATGCAGCTTATGAAACCAGCTGTCTAAGCTGTCACGGCGGAGAATTAGAAGGTGGAGCTGGTCCTGCATTAGTAGGAGGAAATGAACATTCGAAAGAAGAAATAATGGATATTGCTGTAAATGGTATTGGCTCGATGCCTGCTGATGTTTTCCAAGGAACAGATGAAGAATTGGAACAATTAGCGGATTTTATTATTGAAACCAATGAAGCAGCAGAAGAATAAAGAATAGACAGGAGCACCTTTGACCACAATAAGGCAAAGGTGCTTTCTGTATTTATGACAATGTCAGGAAGGAGAAAATGAAAAGAAAATGCTATCATACATATTATTAGATAAAAAATTTATGATCCTACTTTTCATCATAAACTTTTTGGGTACGATCTATGGGTATTATTGGTATGAATGGCAATTAGCAATCACTCCAGCAATATTTATTCCATTTGTCCCAGATAGCCCAACAGCTAGTCTGTTTTTTACTATTTTTTTGTTGTTTTTCATTTTTGGCAAAAATATTCCGTACATCGAAGCCTTAGCTATTGTTTCTTTATTTAAATATGGTATTTGGGCTGTCGTTATGAATTTATTAACTTTAGCTATTAATGGAGATGTTGATCCCTCTGCTTATATGTTAATCGCTTCGCATTTAGGAATGGCTATCCAAGGATTGCTTTACGCCCCATACTACAAAATAAAATTACGGCATTTGGCAGTTGCTGGAGTCGTTGTGCTCCATAATGATATTATTGACTATGTTTTTGGCCAAATGCCTATTTATTCTGATTTAACCACGTATATGAATGAAATTGGTTATTTTACATTCTGGTTAAGTATTGTATCTATTCTTCTTGCTTATTATTTAACGATTTACAAGAAACAAAAAAGCTAAGCCGTCATACCAATACACCTCTTATCATAAACTTAAAGTATATATAAAAAGATCAGAGGTGATCTCTATGGGTGTGAAACTGCTTCGGATGATGACGATCGGAATCATAGGGATGTTTTGCCATATAAATGTTGTTCATGCTGCCTCTATCCCACCAGAAAATATTTACTACAACAGTTTAGCACCGTCTCCATTTATTTTAGGTGTTATTATTGTAGGCGGTTGCATTATTATTACATTATCTTATGTAAGTTGGAAAAAATATAAGGGGGAGCAAGTAGGCAATAAGTCGCTTCGTAAAAACGACAAATCAGTTGACTAAAACTAAAATACTGACTAAAATTGACCTTAAGATATAGTAATGGGGGAATTAAAAAATGGAGATGGGTTTAGGCGCTTATTTAATTTATTTTGCTTTATTAATGATCGTGCCAATGATTGCATCAGGAAAAGTAAGAAGCACGTACTCAAAATACTCTAAAAAACCAACATCTTCTGGCATGACAGGTGCAGATGTTGCCAGAAAAATTCTAGATGATAACGGTTTACATGATGTACAGATTGGAATGGTAAAAGGAGAACTGACAGACCATTATGATCCTCGCAAAAAACAAGTAAACCTTTCCGAAAATAATTACCACGGAAGATCAATGGCTTCTTCAGCAGTAGCAGCACATGAAGTTGGTCACGCGATACAAGATCAGGAAGATTATGCATTTTTACGCTTTCGAAGTGCTTTAGTGCCAGTAGCAAACTTCGGCTCTAATATTTCTATGTTCTTAATCATTGCAGGTATGCTTATGCAAGCAAATAATATGCTGCTTCTTGGAATTATCTTCTTCGCTGCTGCAGTGCTTTTCCAATTAGTAACACTGCCTGTTGAGTTTGACGCTTCCAACCGGGCAATGACACAGATGGTTTCTGCCGGGATTATCCGTAATAATGAAGAACGGGAGACAAAAAAAGTATTAAACGCCGCTGCAATGACATACGTTGCTGCAGCATTAGTTGCTGTTGCTGAGCTTATCCGCTTTATTCTTATCTTTGCGGCAAACAGAGACTAAGACGCAAAAAAAGATGATCCATAAACGGGTCATCTTTTTTTTGCATGCTGGAAAATATAAAAACAGACAAACGGACAGAATTCAGGACAATCTTTTTGAGCCCTTTTCATCCGGTTAATCATCTAACGGTTTTTTATTTTCATCTAATGTAAATCCTTCTCCCATCACTTCATGCACAGTTGTCAGCGAGACGAATGCAGAAGGGTCTGTTTCGTTAATAATATTTTTCATCCGTACAATCTCATTCCGTGCTACTACACAATACAGAACATTTCTTTTCTCTTTAGAGAAGCTTCCTTGACCGTTTAAAATAGTCACGCCCCGATCCATTCTTTCCATAATCTGATCAGCTATTTCTTCACTATGGTTAGAGATGATAAAGGCTCCTTTTGCAGCATAAGCACCTTCTTGAATAAAGTCAATCACCCTTGCACCAATAAATACAGCCACCAGGGTGTACATTCCTTCTGATAGTTCAAGGAATGTAAGAATGGAGGTTATAATAACAAGAAAATCAAATACGAACATTGCTCTACCGATGCTCCAGGAAGTGTATTTATTAATAATACGGGCGATAATATCAACGCCCCCGGTTGTCCCACCAAAACGGAAAATGATTCCTAAGCCTACTCCGATAAATACACCTGCAAATAAAGCAACAAGTGTCATATCATCTTCTAATCCAATCGGTATTTGGTATTTTTGAAAAATCCAAAGAAAAAGCGAAACAGATAAGGTGCCCACCATCGTATAGACAAATGCATTTTTACCTAGTATTTTCCACCCGATAAAGAAAACAGGAATATTAAGTACAATATTTGTTACTGCCGGGTCCATATCCCATAAGAAGAAAAGTAACAGCGTGATCCCTGTGAAGCCGCCTTCTCCGAGATTGTGCTGCATATTAAAATGTACGAGACCAAAAGAAAATATTGCTGCTCCAAATAATATAAATATGATATTTTTAACTCGAATGCTCAATTTGCTGTACCTCCTTATGTACGGTTATTAAAAAACTCAGGCAGACGCTCGTCCTTTGCTGCCACGAAGATGTGCTGATTTCAACGTTTTCATAAGTGGGGGTTTTTCGATGCACAGCACTTTACAATGGGACGAGTAATCGCAATGGTTTTCGATGGGACGAGTAATCGCAGTCCCAGCCCCAGTCCCAACCCCAGCCAGTTGCACTGCGTTCAAAAGTTTTGGAAGGAGGAGCACGCTTAATCCCTATCTCAGGGCAAGGAACTTAGTCGAAGTTCCTTAAATCTGTAGTTTTTCTTATCCTTTCCTATCGTGTAAAAATAATGTTTCTTCAAGTTAGGCGTACTACAGCCTAATTTCGACCAATATCTATTATAGACAAATTAAAATCAAGTAACAATCCACCTGCTGTACCAATTAGTTGTCAAAACCCTTGCTTTTAGCTAACATTAGAGAAGAGAAAAAAGTATATGGATTGTAAAAGAGGTGTTAGAAATGGAAGATACGAACCAAACTTTAAAAGATGTCCAAAAACGAGTAGATGAATACATATCTCAATTTAAAGAAGGATACTTTTCCCCGCTTGCGTTAATGGCAAGATTATCGGAGGAAACAGGAGAATTAGCAAGAGAAATTAATCATTATTATGGAGAAAAACCAAAAAAAGCTACAGAAAAAGAAAATACCGTTGAAGAGGAAGTCGGCGATATGATTTTTGTGTTAGCTTGCCTAGCAAATTCACTGGACTTTGATTTATCGGATTCCTTTGAGCAATCAATGCAAAAATTTGAAACAAGAGACAAAAATCGCTGGACAAAAAAAGAGGAGGAAGAGAAAAATGGCAATTAAAATTATCGTAGCAGGTCCAAGAGGAAGAATGGGAAAGGAAGCTGTTCATATGATTCACAGCGTTACGGATTTTGAATTGGTGGCTTGTTTAGATCATAAAAATGAAGGAAAGAAATTGAGTGATTTAGAAGACTTTCAAGACGATTTTAATGCACCAATCTATACAGATATCGAAAAATGCTTTTCCGAACAACGGGCTGATGTTTTTGTTGACTTAACGATCCCTGAAGTCGGTTATAAACATACTAAAGCAGCATTAAATCACGGGGTTCGGCCGGTGGTTGGTACAACAGGCTATACAGATGAGCAATTAGAAGAATTAAAACAGCTCGCAAACGAAAAAGAAACGGGCTGTATTATTGCACCAAACTTTGCTATCGGCGCTGTTTTAATGATGAAATTTGCAAAAATGGCAGCTGTCTATTTCCCTGACGTAGAAATCATAGAAAAGCACCATGATCAAAAGCTGGACGCTCCTTCTGGAACTGCAAAGAAAACGGCAGAGCTTATTCAAGAAACGAGAAATGCAAAGAAACAAGGGCATCCAAATGAAGAAGAAACGATTAAAGGATCCCGTGGGGGAGATTTTGATGGCATGCGTATCCATAGTATGCGCCTGCCGGGTCTAGTAGCCCATCAAGAAGTTGTTTTTGGTGGTGCCGGCCAAACATTAACCATCCAGCATGATTCGATGAACAGAGCGTCCTTTATGGACGGTGTGAAAGAATGTGTTTATCAGGTGATGGATTTAGATGAGCTTATTTATGGTTTAGAAAATATTCTATAGAATATTTTTGCGTACAATGGTAGAGGAGGAGAAGCTATGAATGTCGCATTAATTGCGCATGATAAGAAAAAAGAAGATATGGTTGAGTTTACAACAGCCTATACGCATGTACTGGAGAAGCATCAATTATATGCAACCGGAACAACAGGCAGTCGAATAATGGAAGCAACTGGCCTCCCAGTTCATCGATTTAGATCAGGACCGCTTGGTGGAGACCAGCAAATAGGCAGTATGATTGCTGAAAATGAAATGGATATGGTTATTTTCTTTCGTGATCCCTTAACTGCACAGCCCCATGAGCCTGATATAAGTGCTTTAATGCGCTTATGTGATGTTTATCAAATTCCTTTAGCAACCAATATTGCCGGAGGAGAAATCTTTATGCATGGGCTCAACAGAGGCGATTTTCAGTGGAGAGAGATTGTAAAGGAAGAGTAGGAAAGAAGGGACATTGTGAAAAAAATAGGAATTACTTGTTATCCGACAATTGGAGGCTCAGGGGTAATCGCTACAGAATTAGGGAAGAAATTAGCCGAAAAGGGTCATGAAATACATTTTATCACCTCCAGTATGCCTTTTCGTTTAGAAAAAGTATATGTAAATGTCTATTATCATCAAGTGGAGATGAGTCATTATCCGGTATTTCAATATCCACCGTATGATTTAGCTCTAGCTGCAAAAATGTCAGAGGTGATTGATCGTGAAAAGCTGGATATTCTTCATGTTCATTATGCGATGCCACACGCTATTTGCGGCATTTTAGCAAGAGATATGGCGAAGCATCCAGTAAAAATCGTTACCACCTTACACGGTACTGATATAACAGTGCTTGGTATAGATAATACGCTAAAGCCTGTTATCCGTCACGGTATTGAGCAATCCGATGCGGTAACCACTGTTTCAGAAAGCTTACGAAAGCAGACAGTGGAAATGGTGGATATACAAAAAGAAATGGATGTTATTTATAACTTTATCAATGAAAATGAATACTATCCCAAAGAAGGGGTGGAACTGCGAAATCAATTTCAGATAAACCCCTCCGATAAAATAGTCGTTCATATTTCTAACTTCCGAAAAGTAAAACGGGTTCAAGATATTATAGATACATTTAAAATAATTAATGAAAGTCTGCCTTCCAAATTATTATTAATTGGGGATGGCCCAGAATTTTCAGATATGGTGCAGCATGTTAACGAGATGGGATTGGAAAAAGAAGTACAATTTTTAGGGAAACAAAATAATGTCAGTGATATCTTAGCAATGGCAGATTTAATGCTGCTTATGTCTGAAAAAGAGAGCTTTGGGTTAGTATTATTAGAAGCAATGGCTTGTGGTGTACCCGGGATTGGCACGAATGTTGGCGGGATTCCAGAAGTATTAACACATGGTGAAACAGGTTTTATTGTAGAGCTTGGAGATGTCAGACAAGCTGCTTCGTATGCAATAGAGATGTTATCTGATCCAGAAAAGCAAAAACAATTTTCTGATTCAGCTATAGAGCATGTCCGTGCTTCCTTTTCATCTGAAAAAATTGTCAATCAATATGAAGCATTATATGACCGGGTTCTCGAAGAAGCGAAAAGAGGCTAGAGAAATGTTACCAACTGTTTTTCAAAAGGCAGCAAAAGTGATATCCATTATTGAAGAAAACCAATACGAAGCATACTTTGTCGGCGGCTGTGTACGCGATTATATTATCGGCCGCCCGATTCATGATGTGGATATTGCATCATCGGCCCTTCCTTCAGAAATTCAAAACATTTTTCCAAAAGTAATTCCAGTAGGATTAGAGCATGGTACAGTGATTGTCCGGTACGAACAGGAGTCATTTGAAGTAACCACTTACCGAACAGAAGGGGTCTATACCGATCACCGCCGCCCTGATGAAGTTTACTTTGTTCGCAATATAGAAGAAGATCTAAAGCGCAGAGATTTTACAATGAATGCAATAGCTATGGATGCTAAAGGGGAGATGTTGGACCCTTTTTATGGAAGAGAGGATATCGTTAGCGAGCAGATTCAGACAGTAGGAGATGCTACGGAGCGGTTTAAAGAAGATGCTTTACGTATTATTCGTGCGCTCCGTTTTTCCAGCCAGCTGGGTTTTTCCATTGAAGGTCATACAAAAAAAGCAATGAAACATTATAAAGGATTAATAGACAAATTAGCAGTGGAACGATTAACGGTTGAATTAGAAAAATTATGTGCAGGCTCTTATTTTAAGAAAGCAGTTGATTATATTTTTGAATTAGAGGTTTATCAACATTTGCCAATTTTTAACGATGAACCGTTGTTATTAAAAGAATTAGAGCCGGTTGCTTCCCTTGCGCCTGTTTTTGCATTTGTTGCACTGAAGCGTTCTTCCATCACGGTAACAGATTGTATCAAAGCTTATAAATGCTCTAATCAATTGAAACAACAAGCAAATAACCTTGTAGATGCCTATCATCACTATAAAATAGATGGAATCAATGCATGGTTTGTTTATCAATTGCCACGAGATCATTGGGATCATTTTACGTATTTAGTAAAACAGATAGATAAAGATATAATAGACATAAAAGAGATATATTCTATATATGAGGATCTCCCTATCTTATCTAAAAAAGACATGTGTGTGAATGGACATGATTTAATGAGATGGTTTCCTGAACGTCCGAAGGGGAAATGGATCAAGGAACTGCTAGATCAAATTGAATATCACATTGTGATCTCCGGGCTGGCAAATGAAAAATCAAAAATAAAGGAATGGATACAATGGAATCTACCCGTTCAAGACTAATCAAGCTTTTATCTCAAAGTAAGGAGAGCTATATTTCTGGCCAGGCTCTTTCTGAAGCATTGGGTATTTCTCGAAATGCGATTTGGAAGCATATGAAAGACTTAGAGAATGATGGCTATCGAATTGATGCGAAAAGAAGCCAAGGTTATCGAATTGTTTCATTTCCCGATAAAGTCAGCAGCAATACAATTCGCTGGGGACTGAAAACAAAGTGGATGGGACAACATATTATTCATAAAGAGTCCGTACCATCCACCCAGTTAATTGGCCACGAAATAGCCCGGGAAAATGCTCCGAATGGTACCATTATTATTGCTGAGGAGCAAACAGCAGGAAAAGGAAGAATGAAGAAGAATTGGTTTTCAGATAAAGAAGGTTTATGGACAACGCTCCTTCTCAGACCACCCATTCCTCCAAATAAAGCTTCCGAATTAACACTTTTAGCAGCGGTTGCGTTAAGAGAAGCATTACATGAACTGACCAACCTGCCTATCGGTATCAAATGGCCGAACGATTTATTAATTGGAGATAAAAAGCTTTGTGGTATTTTAACCGAAATGCAGGCAGAGCAAGATCGAATTGATTATGTTTTAATTGGTTTTGGCTTAAACGTAAATCAGAATGAAGCAAGCTGGGATGCATCTATTCGGGATATTGCCACTTCCTTGAAAATGGAATCCGGAAAAAGCTGGGATAAGAAAGAAATCGTTCAAACCATATTAAAACACTTTGAAAATACATATGAGATGTATTTAAATGAAGGATTTAAAACGATTAAATCCACGTGGGAAGAACATGCTTTTAAAATAGGAGAAAATATTAAAATTAACACATTTCATGATGCGTGGACAGGCCAATTTCTAGGTATTACTGATGAAGGAGCTTTAATTGTCGAATCACAAGAGGGAAGTCCTATAACGCTTTACTCTGCAGAAATTACATGGTTTGACCGATAAAAATATAGAAAAGAATGGAGGTGGTCTTTTGCGATATGTTGTCATTGATTTAGAAACAACCGGAAATTCTCCAGCAAAGTCAGGGAAAATAATTGAAATAGGTATGGTTGTGATTGAAAATGAAGAAATTAAAGAAACGAAAACAACTTTGTTAAACCCAAATCAGTCTATACCTCCATTTATTTCTCATCTGACTGGTATCCATAATGAAGAAGTGAAGGATGCTCCATTATTTATTGATGAAGCAGAAGCAATTACCCGAATTTTGCAAGACAGTTATATTATTGCACATAATGCAAACTTTGATGTTGGTTTTCTCAACATGGAATTAACGTCCAATGGTTATCCTGAATTAAAAAATCAGGTTCTCGACACAGTGGAATTATCCAGAATTTTATTCCCAAGTATATCCAGCTATAAATTGAATCATTTAGCAGACTATTTTGAGCTGCATCATGATGATCCACATCGTGCTTTATCGGATGCTTATGTAACGGCAAAGCTATTTTTTAAGTTAAAAGAAAAATTGGACCATCTCCCATATGAAACATTATATAAGCTAAAAAATCTGGAAGATAAACTACAATCCGATTTAGCCGCCATTCTTGATAACCGTCTGGAAGAATTAGCGTTTCAGGAGCATCCGGATGATCAAATAAAACATTATCAGGGACTTGCTTTTCGTATGTCTGAAAAGGAGACTAAAACGCAGTCTCAAATAGATCTATCGTTCGGAGAATACTTAGATGATATTTATAATAAACCTGGTGCTCTTTCTAAGGCATTTTCTTCCTATGAACCAAGGGAAGGGCAGCGTCAAATGTCAGAAACGATTTACGATGCCTTTTCTGCCAAAAAACATGCTTTTATTGAAGCAGGAACAGGGACAGGAAAATCATTAGCTTATTTACTACCTGCTGTTTATCAAGCTGTTAATCATAAAGAACGACTTATTATAAGTACGTATACTACACAGTTGCAGAGTCAGCTTCTTGAAGAAGAAATCCCTTTATTAAGAAAGATTATTCATAGTCCTTTTAAAGTTGCTTTAATGAAAGGGAAAAATCATTATTTAAATCTGGAAAAGTTTCTCTATGAACTTGATTATGGTTCCAAGGATAATTATGACTTTGTCTTAACAAAAGCGATATTACTCGTATGGATTACAGAAACGGAGACAGGAGATATTGACGAAATTCAGTTGCCGGCAGGAGGATATATTTTCTTTCAAAAGGTTTCTGCCGATGTAGAAAAGACAATGAATCCAAAATCACCGTGGTTCCATCACTCTTATTATCAATTAGCCAGACGACGAGCTCAAAAAGCGAATATCGTGATCACCAATCATGCTTTATTATGTACAGATATGTTTAATGACTATGCTTTTTTACCAAGCTATCAAAAGGTTATTATTGATGAAGCACATCATTTTGAAGAAACAGCTTCTCATCATTATGGTTTAAAGCTTGATTACATACAAATGCAATTTACATGTAATTATTTAGGAACAGCAGATGAGGATAAGCAATTCAGTGCAGTTCTAAAAGCTTCTAATGTAAAGAAAAGGGAGGAGCTGGCGGATAGATGGAATGCCGCTATGAAAGAAGCTAAATACGATATTGATGAGTTATTTCATCTTATTGAACGGTTTGTTATGGCTCAGCAGAAGAATGATAAAGCAACTAGTGATTTAGGAAGGGTACAATATCGTATCAAAACGGATACTTATCAACAGGATGCTTGGCAACTCGTTCAAGATTTGGCAGCACGTTTGCGTCTGCATTTCCAAAAGCAGTTAGATGTTTTAATGCAATTAATTAATGATTATGCTTTGGAAAATGACGATGAAAAACAATTTCTTGAAAATATTGGTCAGATGCAGGATGTATTAGAAAAATACATGGAAGATTTAAAAGTGATGTTTCAAGAACAAAATGAAGTAGAGTTAATAAAATGGGCGGAGGTAGATTTAAAAGGAAGGCATCATAGTGTTTTCCTCTATAGTGAACCGTCAAATATGGCACCGATATTAGCGGAAGACTTTTTCTCGCAAAAGGAAAGTGTTATTTTCACTAGTGCAACATTGACGATGGGAAGCTCATTTAAATTTATCAAAGAAAGGCTGGGAGTGGCAGAAAAAGATTTGTTAACAGAACAAATTGCATCACCGTTTCAGTATGATAAACAAGTGCAGCTGCTAGTTCCAACTGATTTTCCAGATATTAAATACGGCAATATTGATGATTTTGTCTATGCAGTATGTGAAGCAATATTATCATTAGCAGAAGTTACTTCAGGCAGAATGCTTGTGTTATTCACTTCCTACGACATGCTTAAAAAAGCAAATGATTTATTAAAAGAAATGATGACAGATCAGCAATATGTCATTATTGCTCAAGGAGTAACGAGTGGCAGCCGCAGCAGGCTGAAGAAAAACTTCCAATCGTATGATCAAGCAATTCTTCTTGGAACGAGTTCTTTCTGGGAAGGTGTTGATATACCTGGAGAAGATTTATCGGCGCTTGTGATGGCAAGACTGCCTTTTCAGCCACCAAACCATCCTGTTTTTGAAGCCAAATCGCACCAAATGAAGGAAGCAGGAAGAAATCCGTTTATGGACCTATCTTTACCTCAGGCTGTGATTAAATTTAAACAGGGATTCGGACGATTAATTCGTTCTTCCGAGGATCGAGGTATTGTTTTTATTTGCGACGGACGAATTAAAACAGCAAAATACGGAAAATACTTTTTGGAGTCTATCCCAACAGTGCCTGTTCACTATGAAACAACACGTCATTTAATGAACACCGCAGAAAATTGGTTTCATCAATAGATAAAGGGAATCCTTCATCAGCAGGGGGATAAAATCCCTGCTGATGAAGGAAACTAACCGGAGATGGTACGGTGTAATAGTGATGTCGTGTTTTCACAACAATTCATGACAGGAGCTGTAAAGCGGGACTTCCATCATTTCTTGAAGCAGTAGTCTTACAAAAGCCCTTTAATGGAACGAGTAATCGCAGCAACGGTTTTAATAGACCGAGTAATCGCAGGTCTCAATGTTGTCAGGTTAGTGAATTTTCTTAAATTGAATTCAGATAGTAATAAAACTATCTAGCGACGGTTTTGATGGGACGAGTAATCGCAGTCCCAGAGGAAAAACACGGAGACTCCTACGGGAAAGCGCGGAGGGAAGACCCCGCAGAAAAAAGCGAACTTCTTTTTTCTACCCGCGGGCATAAGTGCGACTATGCTTCTGTCTGCGCCTGACGGCTTGCCAATCAGCAAGTCTTCTTTAAAGGAGGCTGAGCTCAAGCCCGTGGAAAACGTAGTGTTTTTCCGGAGCGGTCGTATTAACCTGACAACATTGGTAAACGAAGCCCAGTCACAGCAATCAATTCCTTTATAAGAGGCAGTGTCAGTTTCAGAGCTGTTCAAATCAGGAATAAAGTTTTTTCACAGTATTTGTTTACAGAAACCTTACATCTAGGTATAGTAAATGATGAAAGAAAGATAATCTTATAAGAAATGGATGGAATTAAATGAGGGAATCAAATAATAGATGGGTATTATGGACGCTTATCGTCATTACTCTCCTTTTGCTTATAGGAATAGGCTATAGTATTTATTTATATCAAGTAATCAATGATAGCCGTACAGCAGGATTTGATGACACAAAAAATCAAATAGAAACGCAGACCTCTTACCACGACGTTCACTCCATACAAGGATACTACGGGGAAAATAGCTACCATGTGTTCTATGCAAGTAATGAGGACAATGAGGAACGGTTAATCTTTCTACCGTTAGAAGGAGAAGAACGCGAATTAATTGTTATTAATACAGAGGATATGATGAGTGAAGAAGCTATCTTAGATGCTTGGTCTTCAAGCTGTGATACATGTACATTTGCTGATATTAGCCCTGCATATGAAGACGGTGAGGCTCTATGGGAAATTACGTACCATGATAAAGATAACCAGTTTGTCATGGATTATTATTCCATTGATGGAGAGAGCCTGGAAGAAAGATATACTTATAATAAAATGTTCCGTTAAGTAAACAAATACTTGAAGTAGCAGCAACAGTTAAATATTTTGAAGAAAAACATCTATCCTACGTAGATGTTTAATAACTAGTTGGAGGATTTTAAAATGAAGATAACCATTCAAGAAGCACCAAAACACGTAGAAGAGGAGGTTACCATTGGTGGCTGGTTAGCCAATAAACGTTCAAGCGGCAAAATTGCCTTTTTACAACTTCGTGATGGCACAGGTTTTATGCAAGGGGTTGTTGTAAAAAGTGATGTTTCTGAAGACATATTTTCAGCAGCAAAAAACCTGACCCAAGAAACTTCTCTATATGTTACTGGAAAAATTGTAGAAGATACACGTTCTGATTTCGGCTATGAGATGCAAGTGAGTCATTTGGAGGTCATTCACGAAGCAGCAGATTATCCAATCACCCCAAAAAATCATGGTACAGAGTTTTTAATGGATCATCGTCACCTGTGGCTTCGTTCTAAAAAACAGCATGCCGTGATGAAAATTCGTAATGAAATTATTCGCGCTACGTATGAATTTTTTAACACAAATGGTTTTGTAAAGGTAGACCCACCAATTTTAACAGGGTCATCTGCAGAAGGTACAACGGAACTTTTCCATACAAAATATTTTGATGAAGAAGCGTATTTATCACAAAGTGGACAACTATATATGGAAGCAGCAGCAATGGCTTTAGGGAAAGTATTTTCATTCGGACCAACTTTCCGTGCTGAAAAATCTAAAACAAGAAGGCATCTTATTGAATTTTGGATGATTGAACCAGAGATGGCATTTATGGATCATGAGGATAGCTTACAGGTCCAAGAAAACTATGTCAGCTTCATTGTTCAAAAGGTATTAGAAAACTGTGCTTTAGAGCTTAAAACGTTAGAAAGAGATACATCCAAGCTAGAGAAAATAAAAGCACCATTTCCACGTATTAGCTATGATGAAGCTGTGGAATTCTTAAAAGAAAAAGGTTTTGATGATATTGAATGGGGTGAAGACTTTGGCGCACCGCATGAAACAGCCATTGCAGAAAGCTATGATAAGCCTGTTTTCATTACAAATTATCCAAAAGACATTAAAGCATTCTATATGAAGCCAGATCCAGAACGTTCAGATGTTGTGCTTTGTGCTGACCTGATTGCTCCGGAAGGTTATGGAGAGATTATTGGCGGCTCACAGCGTATTGATGATCTGGATTTAATGGAACAACGATACAAAGAACATGGACTTACCGGACCTGCTTATGAATGGTACTTGGAATTGCGTAAATATGGCAGTGTGCCGCACAGTGGATTCGGATTAGGTCTCGAAAGAACAGTGGCCTGGTTATCAGGAGTTGAACATGTTCGTGAAACCATTCCATTTCCAAGACTGTTAAACCGTTTATATCCTTAAGCAATAATCTTGAACAGGAACCGGGTGGTTCGCCTTCGTTGAGACACTGCGATTCATCCTTTCCGTAAAAACATTGTGACATGTCCATGTATTTACTCGTCACACTCAAAACATCCGTTGTGAGAGCTTCATATATTCCTTAAATTGTGAAAAACAAACGTTCTGAATACTTTATTTTAACTTTAAGAACGGTGGAATACGGCTGTTTCCTATACGCAATAAGTATTTAACAATCCCTTGCTTCTAAGCGAGGGATTTCCTTTCTTCTTTATGAAGGAAAGATGCTATACTGTTATTTGAGGTGCTAGAAATGAATAAAAAAATACATTATCAAGATATTATCCAAGATCAAATGACCGTTTCCAAAAAACTATTGACATCCTATTATAAATTGGGTCTTCATGAAACAGAACTTATTTTACTTTTACAGCTTTCCCGATTTGCAGATGAAGGGAACCATTTTCCAACGCCATTTGAACTGTCACAATCAGCTAGTTTTTCTGAAGAAGAGGCGGCTAACATGCTCCGAAAATTAGTACAAAAAGGGTTCTTATCCATTGAAAAAAACAATGCTGACTTAACCCCAATCAGTGAATCATACTCTTTGGAACCTTTGCTGGAAAAACTATATGATGAAGATATTGCTGTAAATAAAACAGAGGACGAAAATATAGGAAATATTTTTATTTTATTTGAACAAGAGTTTGGCAGACCTTTGTCACCATTTGAAATAGAAACGATTAACAGCTGGCTGGATGCAGATAGTATAAAACCCTCGTTAATCAAAGCAGGTCTACGCGAATCTGTATTAATGGGGAAATTGAATTTTAAATATATCGATCGTATTTTAAGAGAGTGGAAGAAAAAAGGGATTCATACTGTACAAGATGCCAGAAAAGCAAGCCAGCAATTTCATCAGAGTAGGTCAGATCAAAATACAGATACACGTCCCAAAAGAGATACATCCTTTTATTATAATTGGCTGGAAGGAGAATGAGATTATGCTGAATAATACACAAATTAGACAATGTTTAGATGCCATGGCAGAAATGTTTCCGGATGCAGAAGGAGAGCTTGTCCATTCCAATCCATTTGAATTAGTAATTGCTGTTTTGCTTTCTGCTCAGTGTACAGACAAATTAGTGAATAAAGTAACGGCAGATTTATTTAAAAAATATAAAACACCAGAGGATTACCTCGCTGTTCCATTAGAAGAAGTAGAAAATGATATTCGTTCAATTGGCTTATACCGGTCTAAGGCAAAAAATATTCAAAAGCTATGCCGCACATTAATTGATAACTATAATGGAGAAGTCCCGCAAACGAAAGAAGAATTGGTTAAGCTGGCTGGCGTCGGCAGAAAAACAGCCAATGTAGTTGCTTCGATTGCTTTTAATGAACCATCCATAGCCGTTGATACACATGTGGAACGTGTATCGAAACGTTTAGGTATTTGCAGGTGGAAAGATAGTGTTGTCGAAGTAGAAAATACATTGATGCGAAAGGTCCCGAGGGAGGAATGGAGTGTTACACATCATCGAATGATCTTCTTTGGACGCTATCATTGTAAAGCTAGAAACCCAAATTGTCCGGAATGTCCATTATTGGAACTTTGTCGTGAGGGTAAAAAACGGATGAAGAAAATAGGCTGAAAAAGACTGGAAACACCAAAATCTATAGTTGAGCAAAAATGACAGTCTATATATTTCTATTTATGAAAAAAACAATCCCGACCATTTTATAGGTCGGGATTGTTTTTTATTCATTAGAGTCTTCTTCATCTTCACTGTTGTTATTCTCTGATTCATTTTGAGGGGAAGAGTCACCTGAATCTTCGTCATTTGAATCATTATTTTCCTCTGAATTATTATCTTCCTCTTGTTCTTCTTGGTTCTCTGACTCACCGTTGTTATTATCACTATTGGAATCGTCATTATTATTATCATTGTTATTATTGTCTTCATTACCATTCGAATCATTATCATTCGATTCATCAGACGAATCCGAGTCAGAGCCAGAATCAGAATCCGATTCTGAGTCATTTTCTTCTTCCGGAGGTTCTTCCTCTTCAGCTTCTTCTTCCTCGTCCTCTTCTTCAGGGACTGTTACGCTTGTTGATGAAGAAGGACCTTGAATATTACTATCTTCTCCACTGATTGGTGTTACGGTTATATTATATTCTCCTGGTGTTACGCCATTAACACTGATACTTTCAGAGCCGACACTTTCCGTTTCACCATTTACACTTACTTCAAAATTAGCAGATGGTCCATCATAACTCCATGAAACATCAATGGTGTCATTTCCATCGTATTCGGCGGAAAGACCACTCACTCCAGGTATTTCTTCTTTCTCTTCTTCCTCGTCTTCTTCATCGCCACCCGGAACTTGAACAGTAGTGGTAGCAGGGTCACTAGATAAAGAGCCTCTTTCGGCAATAACCTGTATCGTATACTCTGCTCCTTCTTCCACATCTGAAATTTCCATGGATGTATCGCTGGTAGAAGAGAGGGATTGCATACTGCCGCCATCAATGCTGGCACTTACATCGAAATTAACATCTTCTTCCGAATCGGTATCATAATCCCAAGATACTTCAATGGAATTATTGTCTTCATTATAACTTCCAGAAAGTCCGCTTACGGCATCTAACTCTTCATAGCGTTCAGATACTTGGCTTGGTTCGGTGCCCTTGACAAATAACTCTGTCACTTTGTTATCACTTGGTGTGCTGTCACTTGCTAATGCCGCTGGATTCGTTCCTTTTTCGATGGTCAACTCAACAACAGAATCTGGTTGTGTAAAGTCAGGAGTCTCAATACCTTCAGATAAATGACTCATCGTCTGCTGGAACATTTGTTGAGACAAGGTTGTATCCTGTAGCGGAACTCGGCCGCCGCCTTCCGAATCATAACCGCCTGTCCACGCTGCGATCGTATAGTTTGTTGTATAGCCGACAAACCAGGCATCCCGACTTCCTTCCTGGCCATCCATTGTCGTTGTGCCAGTCTTACCGGCAACGTCTAGCCCAGGGACACCTGCATTTGTACCCGTACCAGAACTAACAACCGACTTAAGCATATCCGTTACCATATAAGCTGTATAATCTTCCATAACTTGTTCTGATTCTGGTGTTAAATCAATTTCACGGCCATCCGAGAATTCTACTTTTGTCACAGCATACGGTTCTGTATAATTTCCTTCATTACCAAATGCGCTATATGCTCCTGCCATTTGCATCGGTGTAACTTCCGTGGCTGTACCGCCAATCGCTTCACGGAGGTCAAGGTAATCTGATTCAAATTCAAAGCCGAGATTTTCAGCAAATTCTTTTGAATTCTCAGGGCCGACCTCTTCCATCAATTTGACCGCCGGGACGTTTAGAGATTGTTGTAATGCATATCTTGCAGTTACCCAGCCATTGTAAGTTCTGGTAGCATTCCTTATTGGATTAGATCCTTCAATTTCATAAGGACCTTCATCATCTAACTGGTGGTACGTTGACATTTGATTATATTCAATCGCTGGACCATAAGACATAATTGGTTTTGCAGTGGAACCCGCTTGGGTTGACCCTCTGATAGCGTAATTATAACCCACTTCATTATTAAGGTTGCCACCAATTGCTTGGATAGCTCCACTTTGTGTATCTAGTACAACCATAGCTGCTTGCGTATTATCAGGGTAACTGATTGATGATTCCTCTTCTTCAAGGAGACTTTCAACATATGGCTGTGCATCCGGATCAAGTGTTGTATACACTTTTAATCCATCTGAATCAAGCTCAACATCATCTAACTTTTCATTGATTTCGCTGCGAACTTGCTCAATAAACGCATCATACGGTGAAGGGTCAGGGCGATCTTCAGTTAATAGGGAAGCGACATCGACACTTCTTGCTTCATCTGCTTCTGCTTCTGTAATCTTACCATGACGTACCATCAGATTTAATACCGTATTCATCCGCTCTTCCGTTAATTCCGGGTTTTCAAATGGATTATAGGCTGTCGGACGTTGCGGCAAACCGGCTAAAATAGCAGCTTCCGGTAAAGTAAGATCATTTAAATCATCTTTTCCAAAATAGGTTTGTGCAGCTTGGGCAACACCATAAGAATTTGCTCCATAAAAAATACTATTTAAGTACATTTCCATGATTTCTTCTTTACTGTATTGTCTTTCTAATTTCATAGCCATCCACATTTCTTGGACTTTAATACTTATTTTTTTCTCATTACTTAAAAATGCACGCTCTACAACTTGCTGTGTAATGGTACTTGCACCTTGAGAACCAAATCCGCTTGTAAAGTTAGCGCGGACTGCTCCGCCGATACGTCTGACATCTACACCATTATGATCAAAAAAACGGACGTCCTCTGTAGCTGTAACAGCATCGATAAGTAAATCCGGCAGTTCTTCAAATTTTACTTCCTGCCTTTTTTCATCTGAAGATAAAATAGCTAATTCATCACCATTTTTATCATAAAGTGTCGAAGCAAAAGGGACAGTTAACTGATCTTCCTCAATATCTGGTGCCGTTGCAACCCAATAGGCACCAACAGCAGCCCCACTTAAGAATAATATCAACAATAATAACAGCGTAATCTTAATGATTTTCTTCCAAATTGGCTGTTTCTTTTTCTTCTTTAATTTCTTTCCTTGCTGCTTTCTTCTAGCAGCTCTTGTCTGGCTATTTTGATCTGCCATTCTTTATACCTCCATATCTATAGGTAGAGCTTATCAACAACAGATAAAAAATCAACTTTTTTCTGATAATGAAAGGGAATAAGATATCCCGACTGCTTTACATAATCATAGGAGATTGATTTCTTACCACCATCAAATTGCTCCTGCCAGCAAACAAATAAATCTTTTGCATCGAATAGATAAGTTTCTTCATAAGCTCGAAACCGTAAAATAATAAAACTGATTCCACCGTGCTCTATTACTTGTTGCATGTGATGAACTTGATGTTCATGAATGTTTGCGAGAGGGAAGGATGTTTTATTTTTCGTTTCCTTTGCCTCAAAGTCAATATACTTTCCTTTATAAATGCCATTATAATCAGTGGTTGATGCCTGTTTAAAATATGCTTCAGTAATTACTGCAGCACTTCGCTTTGGATAATGAACATTTACAATTTGCACGGGTGTCGGTTTTTTATGAATAACTGCCAGTCCTTGCATTCGATAAAAATCTGTCGTTTCATTTATTTCCTCTTCAAGCGTCATTCCTCTCCTGCTAAAACTTGTTTGCTTTGGTTTTATGGTTAGTGGTTTACGCTGACCATTTGGATAATTCATTTTTCTAGCCTCCTAACACAATATCCTGAATGAAAAACAACAATCAGGATATATATAAAACCAGTACACCATATATTATAATATAAATTCAAGAAGGAAACGAATTATAGGGTGCGAAATCTTGAAAGATATGGCTAAAATATGGAGAAAACAAAATGAACTAACCTTTTCCTCAACCTTACATAACCTACGCATATATACATATATTCATAAGGGTCAAAAGTTAAAAAGAACCTAATTATTATTCTGCCGGTAATATACCGTCGCAAAACATAATTAGGTTGGAAAATGAAATCACATTTTAAAAATTTAAGTTGAAGGGCGATTAGGTCCAGCTACTTTCTTGTCCCTTGTTTTTTCATTATTATTCTTTTTGTTATTAGCATTTGTTTTTTGCTGACCTTTTGAGGACTTCATGAGTAATAACCTCCTTCTTTTCTAATTTTAAACGGGCGTTCCTGTTTACTTTCCTGCTGGTGATCAGGCCATTAACAGGCTCATTCTGTTGTGTTAAGAAGATATGTGAAACTCCGTAAAATGAAGTTTCACTATATAGCTTGTCTAATTTTGTGTAAAACATTACAGTTTTGCACTAGTTTTGTTTTGATTGTTCTAGTTTTGTCGAACAAGAAGGTAGTTAGCTTTTTTATGTGGAATAAGTAGCATATCAGGATTAAAATGATACCATTTTATTTTTATAAAATAGGAGGAGAATAAAATATGCTTCTTTCAAAATCAATCATTCCCGAAGAAAGTAACGGATACAGTAAAAAAGATATGGAAAAACAAATAGAACAAATCCAGGAACAGCTTGCTTTAATTCATCTAAAATTAAAAGCAAAGGTAGATAGTGAAGTATGGGTGCAATTTCAAACAAAAACGAATAGCTTGAGACAAACAGAGACGGAAATTCAAAGATTGAAGCAGCTCTTATAATAAAACGAAACTTATTTCAGCGGGAGCTTTACGGGCGGTTCTCCGTGATAAATAAGTTATTGAATATGTTGTCCATGACTTTTCTATCGAATATATGATAAAATTCACTTATAAACATGAAAAGAAAAATATGCAGTTTGAAATTGAAGGATGACATGAAATGAAGCTCAGTGAACAAACAGAAAAATTAAATCAATATTTAGAAACACTACGAGAAAGATTTGATAATAGTGAAGCTCCAAGTGATCGAAAAGATCGAGATTTTTTTAATTTGGTAAAAGAAGAAACGGCACCTATCTACGATTTATTAGAAACCTGGGAAAAAGATGCTTCCGCTGCAGTAAAAGAAAGAAAAGCATCTGTACATCCAAACCAAATTCAATCCACACGAGAAAATATGGAATTATTATTGATGCATAGTTATTATTTGGATGTCAGAAGAAAAAGATATATAGAACTATATACATCCATTCGATATGTTTTTGATTTACTACTAGATACACTAGAAGAAGAAAATTAAAACGTTTCAGATGATGGAGTCAGGGGGAAGATTGGCATGAAAGAAAAATTATTGGAAAAAGCAATTCAAATGAGAACGAAAGCTTATGTACCTTATTCTGAATTTCCAGTAGGTGCAGCGCTATTAACAAGTTCAGGTAAAATCTATACGGGGTGTAACATTGAAAATGCGGCTTATCCATCTACTTGCTGTGCAGAACGGGTTGCTATCTTTAAAGCCATTTCCGACGGGGAAACAGAATTTACAGAAATGGCTGTTGCAGCAGATACAAAACGTCCGGTACCACCGTGTGGAACCTGTAGACAAGTAATGAGCGAATTTTTTGATCCGGATATGACAATTCATTTAACTAATTTAAACAAAAATGTTCAAACCGTCACCACAGATCAGTTACTGCCTTTTTCATTTCAGAAGGAAGATATGGAGTAAAAAGAAATTTAAAACCGAATCATTGTGAGAGATTTAAAATTTTAGAAGGAGACTGATAGCCAGTTTCCTTTTTTATGTTATAATAGCTTTATTTAATATAAAATAATGTTAAAATGAAAACACATGATAGAAAATAACAAGCATAGTATATTTCAGAGGTGATTTGGTAATGAGTATTGATCGCGTTCAACTTAGTGGAAAGAAAATTTTAGAAAAAGATTTTAAAACAGGGATCAGAGGTTACTCTCAGGAGGAAGTAGATGAATTTTTAGATATCATTATTCAAGATTACGATAATTTCAAACAGGAAATTGATCGCTTAAATGAAGAAATTGAAAAATTGAAAAACAATCGACCTACAACAGAAGCACCAAGAGCACGTTCAACACAACAAAGTTCACAGGTGAATTACGATGTTTTAAAACGTTTATCTAATCTCGAAAAAGCTGTATTTGGAAAAAGATACGCTGATTCTGATGAATAAGGAATAGAGATTTGATTTATCTATCGAATTCTGCTAGAATGTTCTAGGTTGCTTAAATGTCTATGTAATCGCTATGTCCTTATTGGATATAGAGGAAAGTCCATGCTCACACAGGCTGCGATGTCTGTAGTGTTCGTGCTTGATGAAGTCATAAGTCAAGGTAGTTTTTATAAACTAACGGCAGATGAGCTATGCTAAGTTACTTTTGTGATATGCAAGCTCTCTTGAAAGTGCCACAGTGACGTAGCTAGTGTGGAAATACATTAGGTGGAACGAGGTAAACCCCACGAGTGAGCAACCCAAATAATGGTAGGGGCATCCTTTAGTAGGGAAATGAACTGAACGAGGGACAGCAATAGCTGTAGATAGATGATTACAACCGGCGTACGAGGTTGACCACCGTTTGTAGTACAATGGAACAGAACATGGCTTATCAGACATTTAAGGGTCGTACTAACGAACGGATTCTATTTTCAATAAAATGAAATAGAATCTTTTTTTCTTTTTATACGTTAAGAAATCTAAAAGATGGCGTAGTAAAAATGTTGAAATACCAAGTATAATAAAAACGATTTTTTATAGAAATTCCAAAATTTGCACATCCTTGTGTTAAGGCGTTTTTCTAATGAACACTATATTAAAACCTGAGAGGGATATAAAAATGAAACAAGTAACTTTAATTGCTACAGCAGCGATGGGCCTTGAATCGATTGTTGCAAAAGAAGTAAAAGACCTGGGATATGAAGCAACTGTAGAAAACGGGAAAGTTATCTTTGACGCGCCAATTTCTGCAATCCCCAGATGTAATTTATGGTTAAGAACAGCTGACCGCGTGAAGATTCTGGTTGGCACGTTTCAGGCAAAAACATTTGATGAATTATTTGAACAGACCAAAGCGCTTCCTTGGGAAAACTATATTGATGAAACGGGACAAATACCTGTATCAGGGAAATCTGTCAAATCGACTTTATACAGTGTACCAGATTGTCAAGCCATTGTGAAAAAAGCGATTGTAGAACGTATGAAATTAAAATATGGTCTTGTCAATAAGCTGGAAGAATCCGGAGCACTTTATAAAACAGAAGTTGCTCTATTAAAGGATGAAGCAACCTTGACGATTGATACTTCTGGGACAGGCTTACATAAGCGCGGTTACCGCGTCGGGCAGGGGGAAGCTCCTTTAAAAGAGACGCTTGCTGCAGCACTTGTTAAATTAACCAATTGGAAGCCTGACGAGCCTTTAATCGATCCATTCTGTGGTTCAGGAACGATTTTAATTGAAGCTGCTTTTATTGGACAAAATATTGCGCCTGGATTTAATCGTGAGTTTGCTTCTGAAGAATGGAGTTTTGTAAAACAAAAACATTGGGATACAGCTTTTACAGAAGCGGAAGAAGTGGCGAACTATGATCAACCTTTATTCATTACTGGGTCCGATATTAGCCATCAGATGATTGAAACAGCTCAGGCAAATGCACTGGAAGCAGGACTCGGGGATTTGATCCAATGGAAACAGATGCAGGTCAGCGATCTCGCGATTAAACAAAAAAATGGCTATTTAATCAGTAACCCGCCGTATGGAGAACGTCTAAGTGATAGAGAAGAAGTAGAGAAGATGTATCGAGATTTAGGTAGCGTTATGAGTCAACATCCATCATGGAGTATGTATATCATTACAGCTTATGAACAATTTGAAAAAATGTACGGAAAAGTAGCTACAAAGAAACGTAAGCTGTTTAATGGATTTATTCAAACGAACTACTATCAATATTTTGGGAAGAAAGAGTAGTTATCTTAATGAAGTAGAACAAATAAGAAAAGGTATATTGCCTAAACGATCCTATAAAGAAATGATTGCAAGGATTAGAGGAAAATTATGTGACGAATCAAAATAATTATCAAGTCATGGAAGTAAAGAAGTTTGAAAAAGGAAATGAGTATCAGGATTAAAATTAAAAGGTAATAGAATAGTTAAATAAGGCTAGAAAACCCAGACGCAAGCAAAGGGAAATATAGCGGATATAGTGATATGGTATTTCATTACTCTGGATAATGAAATTTATCCTCTTACCATTTACTCTAAAAATGATCAAGAAGATATATCAAAATATTATGTTGTTAATCAAAAGAAGAGTAAGTTCCTTATAACCCTCATATTGAAAGTGGAGTTTTCATTTTCAAAGCTTAAACAGAAAATGACAAGTTATCTGAAAATATCTTGAAAAGCTCATCTAAAGTTAATAAAAAGAATCCGTTTTGATTAACCTTCAAAACGGATTCTTTTTATGTTTTAACAAGTTGCATGAGGATTTAATCGCTTTATTTTTCCATTCTCTAGCAGTGAATTGAAAAAGACATGGAAACAGTTACTTTATAAATGGATTCTTTTTTCCTTCTTCAGACACATGTTTTTCTGCAATCCATTTAAAAAATTCTTTTTCAGCTTTTGTTAATTCACGGTCCAGCTTATGCTTGAAATCACTTTCGAGGTTTTTATATATTTTTTTGTTCATCATTTACCAGATAAATTCCCCTTATAAAATACCATCAAACGGAGGAGATCCTGGCGGTGCGTTTTGAATAATATCAATCATTGGAATCGTATATGCAAATAAAATCAAAGCGATCGTAATTCCAATCCACAACTTCCAATTTTCCATCCATCGTGGTGTAGGTTCTGCATCCTCTTCTTCTTCTGCAATAGGATATTCTTCTTCACCTTCAGGAGCAAACGCAACTAAATCTATAAAGATATATACCATCAGGACAATACCAATAAACAGAAGGGATCCTCCTACAGCCTGAGCAGTTTGATAACCAACCCATTCAGCCGCTTGTTCCGTACCGCTGTATTCGGAGAAAGAAGATCTTCTTGGACCTCCTAAGAGTCCTTGAATATGCATGGCTCCAGACATAATCAGC
The DNA here is from genome assembly GCF_000750635.1 of Oceanobacillus jeddahensis. GTDB lineage: Bacteria > Bacillota > Bacilli > Bacillales > Amphibacillaceae > Oceanobacillus > Oceanobacillus jeddahense. Next base: position 223,617 of record NZ_CCDM010000003.1, on the reverse strand, counting down.
ATGCCGACAGCCCATATAATCGTCTGGTATATTCCCAGCTTATGAATCCTTGGAGTCAGCTTCCTGCCAGTTAAATGCGGTATCAGCCAGTATGCGATTCCAAAGAAAGTAAGAATAACGGTTGTTGCAACGGTTAAATGAAAGTGTCCTGTAACCCAGATCGTATTATGAACAAGCGTATTCAATTGATGGGATGCGTTAATAATACCACCCGCTCCACCAGGGATAAACGCAAGCATTCCTACAAACGGTGCTACAAAACGGACATCTTTCCAAGGTAATTTTTTAAACCAGTCAAATAGCCCGGTTGCACCTTGTTTTCTGCCAGTAGTTTCGAACATGGCAAACATGGAAAATGCGGTCATTAAACTCGGAATAATAACCATAAAGGTAAGAACGACTTGAATAAATTTCCATGTCGGGTCAATTCCCGGCTCTGTCAGCTGATGGTGAAAGCCGACAGGAATAGAGAAAAACAAGAACAAAACAAAAGAAAGTCTTGCTAACGAATCACTAAATATTTTTCCGCCAATAATCTTTGGCAAAATAGCGTACCATGCCATATATGCAGGCAATAACCAGAAATAAACAAGTGGATGTCCAAAATACCAGAATAACGTACGGCTTAACAAAACATTTATTGTTTCTGCATAACCTAATGACCATGGGATAAATTGGACCAGAACGGCTACTGCTACACCAATGGAACAAATAACCCACATAATCATATTGATCGTCACCATAAATGCTAAAAGCGGTGTTTTTTGATCCGGATGAGCTTTTTTCCAAACATAGACTTGATGCCAATTTACAAAAGCCGCAATCCAGGAGCCGACAACTACAAGTGTAAGCCCGATATAAAAAATAGGATGAGCTTTTAATGGTGCATAGAAGGTATATAGAACATTTGCTTCACCAAGTAAAATGGCTGTTCCTGTTAAAGCTGTTCCTATCGTCATTATCCAAAAAGAAAGCCAGCCAAGCTTTCGTTGTTTATCAGACATTCCAACTGTTTTACCTAATAAGGAATATTGGAACCCAATAATGAAAAATGTTGTTAATACTAATGCAAGAATTACCCCATGTAAAGTAAGTATTTGATAATAGCCGATACCAAGCGGAAGTTGAAAATCACCTGTTCGTACCAATACTTGTAATAAACCCATTAATCCACCAATAAATAAAGAAATAAATGCCACATACATAAATGAAAGATATAATTTCGCTTGCGGTTTTGTGATACTTAAAGGTGTTAAATTAATTTCTTCACTCGGCTGCTGTTTCATTGCCAGACTCATCGTCGACCACCTCCACTGTTGCAAACATATTGTGATGTCCTACGCCACAATATTCGTTACATACTAATGTAAATTCTCCTGTTTGATTAAGCTCCACTTCCAAGCTGCTGATATACCCTGGTTCAACCATCATATTAACGTTGGTACCAGCAACATTAAATCCGTGAATAACATCTGTTGTGACTACTTGAAATAAAACCGTAGATCCTTTAGGAATTTCAATATGTGATACCGGATTTCCTTCCTCGTCACTTCCTAAGTCATAATTGAAGGCACTTGCCACAACATTAACGATGTATCTATCATCATCTACTTGTGTAAGTCCAAGATTTTCTCTCTGAAACGCTTCGTTTGCTTCAATATTTTCAGGGTCAATGGTAGCTCCGTGGCTTTGCGGGTGTGTACCTAAATAAAATGCTCCAAATCCAAGTATTAATAAAAATAATACAAGTGACCCACTACCGAAGATAAGCCAGACCTTCTCATATTTGTGTAAATGCATCCTCTTTCTCCTCCTTCTTTAGCGCGATAAAAATAATAAAAATACTGCAAACCAGCTGATAAGAATAATAACCCCTATAGTAATTACGGAAAAAAATGTACCTTTTAAATTAGGTTCAGGTTTTTTCATGTGATTCACCCCTTTTGTAACTTCTTGCCTATATGTCTATCATATCTAAAAAAAGCTCTGTAAACGCGGCTAAATCAAACTTTTCACAATTCGTTCAATTCTTCACAAAGGGGTTGATTTCGTTATTTTACAAACTTTTTGGTTAGAAAAGTTTGTGACTTTTTAATGAACAAACAAAAGAAAGTCTTGACAGCATTTAGTGGGTAAAATGATAAAAGGGACATTTTATTGAGCAAGGGAGGGAGGAGTATAGTGGAGCTTTTTTCCTTACATTCTTTATACATCTTAACGTATAAAAAAAGCAGGGCTCCTAAATAGAACCCTGCTTTCATCTATAATGATATTTATTTTTTTACAACATTTGCAGCCTGTGGACCACGTTCACCTTCAACAACATCAAAGGAAACTTCTTGTCCTTCTTCTAAAGTTTTGAATCCTTCTTCTTGAATGGCAGAATAGTGTACGAAAATATCATTCCCTTCTTCTAATTGAATAAACCCGTAGCCTTTTTCTGCATTAAACCATTTTACTACTCCGTTTTCCATGTTAAATTTCCTCCTAAATACTTCCACGTAAAACGCGTGTGATTACAAAGCAGAAGAACGAAATATGAAAAAAGGCAGCTTCCGATAGAAGAACGGGATCATAATCATCCACTTCTATCTATCGAAGCTACCTTTACACTCTAATGATTCCGAACTATCTTCTTTGCTTGTAACTATATTAGCTTAAATTTTTTTCATAGTCAAGAAAACCTTACCATTTTTATATAATAATCAAAAAGTTTTGAATTTAAAGCGGGTATTAAAAAAATTCAGGAAAAGAGTAGTCTGCTATAATCTAGACAAACTGGGATTAGGCTTATTCGTCTCTAGGAAATTATTTGTGCACCCGAACTTTAAAAGGTATGTGTTCTTAGTAGAAGGATATTAATTTGTTGCTCCTCATTTGGAGATTTTTAGACATCCTTTTCTCAATTTTAGATAATTTAATTTAAAGTTGAGAAACAACATATAAAGAGGGTTTTTCTGTTATAATAATGATTGATCAAAACTCTACAGCCACTGTTGCATACTTTTTTTATCTATAGGCAGCAGACGAGCATCACTATGGTTGCTCCAAAATTTTAATTGGAGAAATAATCGCACGCCGATTACAATATGCTTGTTACAGGGTTTCACCTTGATGTCTTTATATGTATTCAAATCAATGGTAGATTTAAAGTAAGAATGTAATGAGAATTATACAAAGAATGATATATTAGCTTCAATATTTCGAGGAGGATTATTCATGCAAGGAGAACAGGGTTATATTGAATTATGCCGTCAAATATTAGATACAGGGAAAGACCGTGATGACCGGACAAACACAGGTACATATTCTGTTTTTGGACATCAAATTCGATTTGATTTACAAAAGGGCTTCCCATTGTTAACTACGAAAAAGGTTCCATTCCGGTTAATTGCAACGGAGTTATTATGGTTTATCAAAGGGGATACAAACATTCGTTATTTATTGAAGCACAATAATAATATTTGGAACGAATGGGCTTTTGAGAAATGGATTAAAAGTTCGGAATACACCGGACCAGATATGACAAATTTTGGTATACGCAGTCAAAAAGATGCTGCTTTTAAAGAAGAATATGATCAACAAATGGAGCTGTTTAAAGAAAAAATATTAAACGATGACGCATTTGCTGAAAAATATGGAGATTTAGGTTCCGTATATGGAAAACAGTGGAGAGATTGGCAAACATCTAAAGGAGAATCCATTGATCAATTAAAAGAAACTATTGAAGCCATTAAAAATAATCCAAATTCCAGGCGCCATATTGTATCGGCTTGGAATCCAGAAGATATTCCAACTATGGCTTTGCCACCTTGTCATACCTTATTTCAATTTTATGTAGCGGATGGAAAATTATCTTGTCAGCTATATCAACGTAGTGCAGATGTCTTTATCGGTGTTCCTTTTAACATTGCGAGTTATGCTTTATTAACTCATTTAATTGCACATGAATGTGGTTTAGAGGTAGGTGAGTTTGTTCATACCTTTGGAGATGCACATATTTATTCCAATCATGTGGAACAAGTAAATTTACAGTTAGAAAGAGATATTAGAGAAATGCCGAAATTAAAAATAAACGCCCCTGACAAGTCTATTTTTGATATCGACATAACGGATTTGGAAATTGAAAATTATCATCCGCATCCTGCAATTAAAGCACCAATTGCCGTTTAAAGAGAGCATTCACATATAGAACGGAGGATAAAAATATGATTTCATTACTATTTGCAGCGAGTAAAAATAATGTAATTGGTTATCAAAATGAAATGCCTTGGCACTTGCCACAGGATTTGAAATTTTTTAAAGAAAAAACAACTGGTAACACGATTATTATGGGCAGGAAAACATTAGAGTCGATGAACGGTCCATTGCCGAAGCGGCGTAATGTCGTGCTGACTAGAAACAAAGATTTATCACTTGATAATGTAGAAATCATTCATGATTTGTCTACCGTAAAGCATTGGAATGAAGAACATCCGGAGATAGAATATTTTATTATTGGCGGCGGAGAAATTTATGAACAAGCACTACCAATTGCTGATCGAATGTATATCACAAGAATCGATGAAGAATTCCCGGGCGATACATTTGCTCCAGTATTTGATGAAGCAGAGTGGGAGCTCACAGAAAAAGAAAAAGGGATAAAGAACGAAAGAAATCCTTACGACTATTATTTTCTGCAATATGACCGTAAGAATTAACTTGTCTAATGTTTTCTAAACATGCTATGATATGAATGAGAGACAATGTTCTATAAGTGCATGTTCAAAGGGTGATAAATTGTACTTTTTGAATATACTATATAAGAGGACACAATATAAATAAAGAAGGTGTCGACAAATGTTAACGAACATAGGTATTCCAGGACTTATATTAATTGTGGTATTAGCCCTCATTATCTTTGGACCAAATAAATTGCCGCAAATAGGGAAAGCCGCTGGACAATCATTAAAGGAATTTAAAAATTCTACACGTGATTTAACACAGGATGTCACGGATGAGGCAAAAGAAGTAAAATCGATTATCAAAGAAGAAAAATGAGTTTAAGCTCGTATATGGAGTGATAAATAATGAACATATTTTCAAACATCGGATTTCCTGGATTAATTTTAATCATTATTGCCGCCCTAATTGTCTTTGGTCCTAATAAACTTCCAGAAATCGGAAGAGCGCTTGGAACAACATTAAAAGAGTTTAAAAATGCAAGCCAGGATATTTTGAATGACAATCCTAAAAAGAAACAGTAATTAAATTGCAGAGGTGTAGGGATTATTCCTTGCATCTCTTTTATGTCGCCAGCTTAAAAGGGGGATTGGAGCATGCCTGAATCAGAAGAACATATACCTGGAGAAAAAGAAATGAACGTAGGAGGACATTTAACAGAACTCCGAAATCGTTTAATTGTTACTGCGATCATATTTCTATTATTTTTTATTGTCGGCTTTATTAATGTAAAAAGCATCTATCAATTTTTTGTGGATGATATCGATATGCAGCTAACGATCATTAGTCCTGCTGAGATTATCTGGATTTATTTCTCATTAGCTGGATTAATCGCCTTTGCCGGCACCATACCAATTATCGCATACCAGCTTTGGGCATTTGTCAGCCCTGCATTAACAGCAAAAGAAAAACGTGTGTCATTAGCCTATATACCAGGTTCATTGTTTTTATTCGTACTGGGACTTGTATTTGGTTATGTCGTATTTATTAAATTAATTTTCCCTTTTCTATTATCCTTGAATGATGATATGTTTAATGTCATGTTTACAGTGGAACGCTATTTCGGATTTTTAATAAAAATCACACTGCCATTTGCCTTTTTATTTGAGCTTCCGATTGTTACAATGTTTTTAACAAGCTTGGGTATATTAACTCCGGCATTTATGATTAAAAACCGAAAATATGCTTATTTCATTTTAATTGTCGTCGGCGTACTGATTACACCGCCTGATTTTTTTCTGCAAATTGTTGTTGCAATACCGCTGATCATTATTTATGAACTGAGTATTCAATTATGCAGAATCATTTACAAAAAGAAACAAGCACAACATGAAGCCTTTATGAATGAATAAAGGAGGGGAAGTATGCATCAATCTTTTTATCAATTCTTATTAACACATCGTGGAAAGTTAGATCAGGATGATTATTCTGCTTTAGCAGATTGGGCATTTTACGATCATCATTTCCCGCAATACGCTACAACGTATGATGAAATTAGTGATTATCTTGAATGGAATAGTCCGTTCCCAAGCGCATTAAGTACTTTTGATGCACTTTGGTCAGAATATGAATGGAAATATAGCAGCTGAATCAAGCTGCTTTTTTTCATGGATAAATAGTTAAATAAATTGGATTAATGGATTAAACAAACGTTTGATCAATGAATATTTGACGAATGTCACATTATTTCGACAATCTTTTATCACTCTTATTGGTTATTTGGTGATTCCTGCGGTTTCCCGGGAAATGATTGCGTAAATAAAAGGAGTGTCTACACAGTTATATCGCTTCCGCATATTCTATAGCAGAACACTAAAAGAGTAAATATGGATAGATAAGGGGTTGATAGTGATGGTTTTTCCACGCAGAAATCAAATGCCTCGTTCGCCGCAGCCCCCTTTTCGTAATGGAAATCATGATTTGAGGGGAATTCCTAGAGAAATTAGAAACACAAGTGGAGTCGCAAATACAAAAGGCGAATCAAGAGGGTTAGCAAGTTTATTGTCTGGAGGTGCCACACAAGGGTTAGCACAAACAGGAGGGGTTTCTACCCTTTCTAAAACACTTGGAGGGGTACAGCAAGTTCTTGGTGTTGTCCAATCAACAGCGCCATTAATTCAAGAATATGGACCAATGGTTAAGAATCTCCCATCAATGTACAGAATGATGAAAGCCTTTAAAACATTCAGTAAGGAAGATAACGATGAACCAACAGAAACAGAAGAGAAGAGCAATCCTCCAAAACGCCCGCATTCAAATATAGAAATAAATAAACAAACGGAAGAAATAAAAGAAGAACCGAAACAGCAAATCAAGGAAAAAGGTGTTTCTACGCCAAAATTGTATATTTAAATCAAGAAGAAGGCTATCGATGTGATTATAAAAGCCTTCTGCTTGATTTTTTTTTATAAAAAAGGAAAAATAGGGGGAGAGTATATAGTAAGAATGGCGATAGGAGGAAAAAGAATGTCACAACAAAAAGAGCTTGCTACATTTGCAGGAGGGTGCTTTTGGTGTATGGTAGAACCATTTGATGAACGTCCCGGAGTAATCAGCATTCGTTCCGGTTATACTGGCGGTCATGTAGAAAACCCAACCTATGAACAGGTTTGTTCTGATACAACAGGTCATGTCGAAGCAGTTCAAATAGAATTTGATCCCAACATTATGCCGTATAAAGAGCTTGTAGAAACATTTTGGCAGCAAATTGACCCTACAGACGCAGGCGGACAATTTAATGATCGTGGTGAATCCTATCAGACTGCTATTTTTTATCATAATGAAGAACAGAAAGAAATAGCGGAGCATTCAAAGGAATTGCTGCAGCAAAGTGGAAAGTTTAAAAAAGATATTATTACGCCGATTCTTCCGGCTAAACCTTTTTACGAAGCAGAGGAAGAACACCAGGATTATTACAAGAAACGCTCTTTTCATTACCGAATGTATAAAAAAGGCTCTGGCCGGGAAGCGTTTATTAAAGAGAATTGGCAAAACAAACCTTCTGAAACAGAATTAAAAGAAAAGCTGACACCACTTCAGTACCACGTTACTCAGGAAAATGGAACAGAACGTCCATTTGATAATGAATATTGGGATAATAAAGAAGAAGGTATCTACGTCGATATTATTTCTGGAAAAGTTCTTTTTTCATCAAAAGATCAATACGATGCGGGTTGCGGCTGGCCAAGCTTTACAAAACCAGTTGATCCGCAGCAGGTTACAGATGTAACAGACACTTCTCATGGGATGGTACGTACAGAAGTGCGTAGTAAACAATCGGATTCTCATTTAGGACATGTTTTTGAAGATGGCCCGAAAGAAGCGGGGGGATTACGTTATTGTATGAATTCGGCAGCAATGCGTTTTATTCCAAAAGATAAAATGGAAGAAGAAGGCTATAGTCACTTTTTATATCTATTCAAATAGATTATAATATTATTATGTAAACAAGCAGAGGAGAACAAATAATGATTCATAAAGATTGGGAAAACAGAGAAACCATTAAACAAATTAAATGCGTACATGCTAATGCGAAAAAATTTATTGTAGATCGTAAGCTCACCCCTGGTAAAGTTTACGACGTAAAAAATGAAACAGAAGAATTTTACTTTATTATAGATAATAGTGATCGTATGGCAGGGTTTAAAAAAGATTATTTTGAAGAGCAGCATTAAAATAATACCAAGCAGGAGATAGGATTTTCTTTCCGAAGAAAGTCTTATCTTCTCCTTACATAAGACATTTCTTTTTATTTTAAAATGCGTTATAATTACTTAATATGTTAACAATGTTGGTAAAGAGGAGGGGAAGAAGCTTTGGCTTTTATTATTACTTCACCATGTAAAACGGAAAAAGCAGGAGAATGCGTAGAAGTTTGTCCTGTTGATTGTATAGAAGAAGGCGAAGATATGTTCTATATCGATCCTGATATTTGCATCGATTGTGGTGCGTGCGAGGCAGTTTGTCCAGTAGAGGCAATTTATATGGAAGATGAAGTGCCAGATGAGGAAAATGAATATATTTCATTAAATCGGCTATTTTTTGAGAATCGTTGATTTTTCTCAAATTAAAGCTTATTTTAATAGTAAGGCTGCTCATTAGAAGCAGTCTTTTTTAATGCACTGTAACATGTTTTATGCAGTGAGTAAGCACAATACCAACACGTTAATCGATGGATAAACCACATAGATCATTGCTACATTTTATTTAGTATTCATTTCTTATGAGTAGACCCAACTAAAAAAGGAGATACTAAAGGAAATATACAAATGTGAGGTGCAATAAATATGGGCTCAACATCAATTTGGCAAGCAGATACCGTATTTCAAGACTTTCCGAAGCTTCAAGAGTCAAAGAAAACAGAGGTCTGTATTGTTGGAGCAGGATTAACTGGAATTACTGCTGCTTATTTACTTTCTAAACAGGGTATGAAAGTAACTTTATTAGAAGCCGACCATGTGCTTAGTGGTGTTACTGGACATACTTCTGCGAAAATCACCGCTCAGCATGGTCTCATTTATTCAGAACTAATCGAAACAATAGGGAAAGAAAAAGCTAGAAAATATTATCAAGCGATGCAAGAAACCATGGAATTTATTAAAAATGAAATCACAGAGAATCACATTGATTGTAATTTTGAAGAGCAAGATGCTTTTCTATATACCGATGATGCTTCTTATTTATCACAATTAGAGAAAGAATTTGAAGCGTATAAGAGCTTGAATATTCCTGGAGAGCTTAGTTCAGAAATGCCTCTGCAAATCCCTTCTAAACAAGCTTTAAAAATGCCAGGACAAGCACAATTCCATCCTTTAAAATATTTACAATTTATGCTTGACGAAGCGATTAAAAATGGAACAGAAGTGTATGAGCAAACAGTTGCGATGAAGCTGGAATATAATAGACAAAAAGCCGTAATCACCAAAGATGATCATCGCGTTTCGTGTGATTATCTGATAGCTGCTACACATTTTCCATATATCGATCATCAAGGACTTTATTTTGCTAAAATGTACGCAGACCAGTCTTATATTGTGTCAGGAAAATGGTCAGGAGAATATCCAGGCGGTATGTATATTAATGTAGAAAATCCAACTCGTTCAATTCGCACAGCTACGTTAAATAATAAAGACGTTTATCTCCTTGTCGGCGGTGAAAACCACCGATCAGGAGAAAATATGGATGAGAAATTATGCTATGACAATTTAAAAGTATTTGCTAAAGAACAATTTGAGCTAACAGATATTTCTTATCAATGGTCTGCACAAGACTTTACTACACTAGATAAGATGCCATACATTGGTCCAATAACAGATGATGATCCTTCTATATTTGTCGCTACAGGCTACCGAAAATGGGGGATGACCAATGGCACATTGGCAGCGAAAATAATTTCTGATACCATTTTGGAAAAGGAAGAAAATCCATACAAAGATTTATTTTCTCCAGCACGCTTTGCCTCTAAACCAATGTTAAAGAACTTATTCAACTTTAACATGGAAGTTGCAACAGAATTATTAAAAGGAAAACTTTCTTTTCCGACCCCTAAAGAAATAGAGGAATTAGAGTTGGATGAGGCAGCGATTACAACTATAAAAGGCGCCCGCGTTGGTCTTTATAAAGATAAGGAAGAAAATGTGTATGCGCTTGATACAACGTGTACGCATTTAGGATGCGAAGTCAATTGGAACAGTGCAGATAGAACTTGGGATTGTCCTTGTCACGGATCGCGTTACCATTATAACGGGGATGTAATGGCAGGGCCGGCAAAAGAGCCATTAAGAAAAGTATCACTGGATGATTAATATGAAAAGGAGCACTCTCACGTGCTCCTTTTATTTATTAGTAACAATAATTTACTTAACTTTTGATTCCATATAGTGTAATATGGATAAATCTAATAAAATTAAATAATGAAATGGATCAATTTGTAGAAGAAGAAGGTGATTTATATTGGAAATAGGTAACATTATTACAATGATTGCTTCCATCATTATTTTTATTAATCTATTATTGGCATTAGGTGTGCTATTTTTTGAAAAGAAAGATGTCGGTTATACTTGGGCGTGGCTATTGGTCTTATTCTTTTTACCGATTGTCGGATTCTTTATTTATATCTTTTTAGGCCGCAGTTTAAAGCAAAATAATTTTTACGGATTAACGGAAGAAGAGCAAAAACTGCTTAAAGAGGAAGTTAACACAGACTTAAAAATAATAGATGAAGAAAAACAAAGTGATGTATCGTGGTTAAATCAATATATTGACCTGATTACAATGAACCTGCGTTCTTCCCATGCGCGCTTATCAGAGGATAATGAGATTTTTATATTTAAGGATGGCCATCAAAAATTTGATGCTTTAATAGATGATATCATGGTTGCAAAACAAGAGGTCAATGTTCAATATTATATTATCCAGCCTGATAACCTGGGGAAAAGATTAAGAGATGCATTAATAACAAAAGCAAAAGAAGGCGTAAAGATTCGTGTGTTATATGATGAAGTAGGATCTAAGAAATTACCATCTCGATTCTTTCATGACCTAAAACAAGCTGGTGGGGAAGTCCGTGTTTTCTTTCCGTCTTTCTTAAAGCTTATTAATTTCCGAATCAATAATCGAAATCACAGAAAGCTTGTTATTATTGATGGCGATCTTTCCTACATCGGCGGATTCAATGTTGGTGATGAATACTTAGGAGAAGACAAAAAATTTGGTTACTGGCGAGATACACATTTTAAAATACATGGAAATGCCGTGAATGATATTCAAGTAAGATTTATTATGGATTGGCACCAAGCTGGAAAAGATAAACATGATGATTATAAAGAATTTTGTTTCCATTTAGAAAAACACCATGGAACAAGCCCGGTGCAAATTGTTTCTAGTGGGCCAAACTCAGAGACCGAGCATTTAAAAAATATGTATATTAAAATGATTCTCTCTGCCAAGGAAAGTGTCTGTATCCAAACACCATATTTTATTCCAGATATAAGCTTTATGGATGCTTGTAAAATGGCGCTCTTATCAGGGGTGGATATCCGAATTATGATTCCTTGCAAGCCTGATCATCCATTTGTTTATTGGGCAACATGGGCGTATGCAGGAGATTTACTTGAATACGGAGCAAAAATATTGCTATACGAGAATGGATTTCTTCATGCTAAAACAATTGTGGTAGATAAGAAGATTGCTTCTGTTGGAACAATGAATATTGATTCCCGAAGCTTCCGGTTAAATTTTGAAGTCAATGCGATTACTTATGATACAGAAGTTTCCGAAGCATTGTACAATATATTTGAAGAGGACTGTCAACAAAGCTCTGAATTAACTACCGAGCGTTATCGGAAACGGTCTTTATGGATTAAATTTAAAGAAAGTATTTCTCGATTACTTTCGCCGATTTTATGATTCCAGAATAAAAAATAAGCCAAGCATAGCTTGATTCATTCTATGCTTGGCTTATTTTTTAATATTTAACATTAAAAGAGTTATATTCAGGTTCTCCATTAAGTTTGTTTACATCCATTTCACTTACTTTTGCAAAACGAGAGGGGCCTCTTTTTATTTCTTCAAGAAACCGGTCGATATTATCATCGTCTCCATATGCTTCTATTAAAACAGCACCATCATCTTCATTTTTTACCCATCCAACGATATCATGACTCATAGCAGTATGCTGTGTAAAGTAGCGAAACCCAACACCTTGCACTCGTCCTTGAACTTTAGCAGATACATACTTCATTGATAATCACCTCTTAGTAGATATGATAGCATAGATTATTTATCAATTTACAGTAAAGTGATAGAACATAGGAAGTGAATATTCTGAAAATAATAATTAATAAAAGGATGTGAGCAAGGAGCTTTTGTTAACAGTAGCAATGATAAGAAATATAATAGAGAGGAGGAAGGGTGAATTTGCATCTATTTGAAAAAATGCTGCCAAAATGAACTTTCTAAAGAAGCTTTATTGAAAAAGAATGTAATGAATGAAATGTTTATCGGACACATAAAGGGTGAATCGTCAAGCATAATGACTATTTAAAAATAGAAACGCATATTTTTGAAAGCATGAAAATCAAATTGACGTTTTATATCTGCACAGGATAGCTATTCGGCAAGTCAGCCAGAACGCAGCTGCAAAGAATATAAAAGATTGGATAGCGTTGCTTGGATACTAATTTATGGATTAAGATTTGATTTAGACAGACGAATAAATAGAATAGCAAATCAAAACTGTAAAAATTCAATTTCATCTCACTATCTAAAGTATACTTTAATTTGAGATGAAATATTTTGTTTTAATTATAACTTCCCATAATATATATTATGTAAACTAGGAAATTTTCAAAGAAAATAGTTGCTTACACAACCTTTCAATCAATAAAATATATACTCTGTTCTATTACATCATTTATGAATAGATTATTCTCTTTGGCAAACTTTTTAACTTCAGTTAACAGATCTTTATCATAAGTGGTTTTATATTGAATCCGGTCATTGGGTCTTGTTTGTAGAGTGATTGATAGCTCACTCTTTGCTAGCATATTTTTTAATCCAATTTCGATTAAATGATTGAGGCGCATTTTCCGTTCTTTAGCAATAACTTTTAAACGATTCAATGTTCTACTACTTATATTCGTTTTATATTCGTTCGAAACGCTATTCTCGAACCCAAGTTTATATGTTCCAGTTTCCCATCTTTTTGTGTCCATTTAGGTACATCTCGTTCGTCTTCAACATAATAAGGATTATCTAAATGCTGAGTCATATAGACTCTTTTATAGATTAAAAAGTTATTAGTATCTGTATGTTTGTAAACAATTTTTGCTAATTTCTGAATTTCTGTTTTCCCGTTGAGCCATACTCGATAAATAGGATTGCCACTTTGGCCTGTGATTGATGTGATTTTCGGTTTTAATTTCCATGATAAAAATAACGATAATAAGGCTTCTGAAAATGGTTTACTGCCTGATGTAATGTGCATGGCATAACCTGCTTTATCAACCCAGCCATCACTATCTACAACTCCTCGAATAAAAGAAGTGAGGAACTCATCCGGCACCTTAGGAAATTGTACAGATAATGACTTATTAGGCAATACTCCCAACTTCACTAAATCATTTTTAATTTCTTTTGAATTAATAATCAATGTTGCTGTTATTCTTGTTTGATATTTCTTCGATAAAATGTAATCTGCATTCATATAATTTGCTACTTGGCGCAGTATCATTTGATTTTTTTGAGTTAATGAGACACTGGAGTTAGTCTTATTTATACAACCATCTGTTATAAACAACCCCAAAACCCACGCCATTTCATGGGACCATTTCTTAAAGTAATTTTCGTTAATTTTATGCTTTCGTGGCTGTCCTGAAGATTGTTCTCTGTTCATTTTAATACCGTGTTTATACATGACATTACGTATAGCACGATCAGATATACCAATCCGTGAAACCATTTCTTTAAAAGGCATGCCACTTTTATACATCTTGATAATTGCTTCGTCCGTGATTCCTGGATTTCTAGGCACAATTTTATCTCCTTTCATTTGTTTTCTTATACCTAATTATACAAACAATTGTTCGTGTATTCAAGTAGAAACCTAGGAGGATTAAAAGCTATAAAGTGAGTTGGATAATACGCTGATAATTATTCATCAATCTTAGGCATATCCATCTTATCTACAGCATTCTTTAAATCATCATTGTTAATATGCGTATAAATCATCGTCGTTTGTATCGATGAGTGTCCGAGTTGGCGCCTTAATTTCGGTACATCGTTAATTTCATTGTGATACCTTGTTGCAAAGGAATGTCTTAATTTATGAACAGATAATGAGGGTTTCCCGAAAGCATTGGCGTATTTTTCGATTAATTTTTCAATAGAGCGTGCAGTTAAGCGCCGCGGCGTTCCTTTTGGTCCCATTGCAGCAGCAATAAATAAAGCTTTATTCGTTTTCTCAACATGATAGCGTGCCGATCTGATTTGTAAATATTCATTTAGGTCATCCATCGCTTGCTTGCTGAAATAAACATATTGTTCTTTGTTTCCTTTACGTATAGCACGTGCAGTAAATTTGCTGTGATCAATATCATCTAAATCCAGGTTTACAAGCTCTGAAAGTCGTAATCCGGAGCCTAAAATAAGCGAGACAATTGCTGTATCACGTTCACGGTTCAGGAGATGAAAGTTGACGATTTTTTTATTATCTTTAAAAAGTTCACCATAATCATAGGCAACAAACTGGCGAAATTGTTCATATTCATCACCCATTAAAATTTTTCCTTCCATTTTATTTGCGGTTGTTTCCATACTTTCTTTGATATCATTGAATTCCAGCTTTGCCATTACATTACGCTTTAAATACGGTTGTAAATCACGTGTTTCAGCAATATTTTGCAGGTAATTGAAAAACGACTTTAAACTAGATAATTTGCGGTTTATTGTGAGTTCTTTGTTATGTAGTTGGTATTTTAGAAAGGCCAAAAATCGTTCAGCTTCCTGGACAGTTAATGATTCAAGTAATTCAAGCGGCAGATCTTTCAGTTCACCAGAATAAAAATTTTCGGTAACAAGCCAATTGAAAAAGATTTTATAATCGTGCGCATAATTAAGTAGTGAAGCTGCTGATAATTTTCTTTCTTTATAATTGATAAATTCTTCGACATACCAAGGAAGTTCCTTAAGCAAAGTTTGTAATTTGTTGTATAGTTGCTGTTTGGAATGATTTACCATTTGATCACCTCATAGATAAATTTTACAATACTCTACTCATAATCGCAATTATTACGTCAAATTTATATTTTACGTAATAATATATTTATATGCTATTTCTTTCATATGGCTTCTCTCTTCTTATATCTGAATGTGTTGATAATATTAATATTAACGTAATAAAAACAAAAAAATTTACCGTATTAGGAAAACGTACTCCTCCCTGCAGAAAAAAGTACGTTTTCCTTACTCTAATATTAAAAATGATACGCTGTTATAATTTTCTCTCTATCCAAAGACAAATCATTAAAGTACTCATTAGGTGTTTCCTTTAATCTATTTCTAAATTCGCTTATACAATCTATTCATAAGGGAATAACAAACCAAAAAGTATGCATATGTTCTCCGGAATTGACACCTATTTTTCCATAATGACGTTCGATGATCTCCTTTGAAATAGCAAGTCCTAAGCCCGATCCCCCAAATTCTCGTGACCTGGAATTTTCTATCCGATAAAAACGTTCAAAAATTCGTTCTTTATCTTTTTCTGAAATGCTTCTTCCCGGCCCTGTTATAGAAACCTTATACTCATTAAGAAGCTTTTCTCCTTTTACAATAATTGGTTCTACACCATCATAATAACGAATCGCATTATCCATTAAATTACTGATAACCTGAGAAATATTTGTACGATTAATAATAGCAACGCCGGGTTGAATATCAACTTCTAATTTAATCTGTTTCTTTTCCAATGACCATTGAAATATTTCAATGGATCTTTCAATAAATTCCTGCATATCAATAGGTTCTTTTTCATTAAAGGAATATGTTTGCATATCATCCCATTCTTTTAATTGTTCCATTTGTTCAACTAACTGCGTTAACTTCGATGATTCTGTATAAAGAGACTGATATAACTTTTCATCTCCTTCCATGACTCCATTTTGCAAAGCAAGTAAATAACCATTTAAGTTTGTTAATGGTGTTCGAAACTCATGTGATAAATCAGATACAAGATTTTTTCTTTGCTGTTCATTTGTTTCCAGTTTTTGAACCAAATCATTAAAATGATGAATTAATTCAACTACTTCGCTGTCTCCTTTTACATGAATAGAACTTGGATATTTCCCTTGTTTCATCTCTTTGGTAGATTGGATTAACTCTTTTAATGGCTGGATCATTTTTTTCGTTAAATAAAAATGAATAAGGCTGCCTAAAATAACAGCAGAAATACTAAATATCCATAAATATTGAAAGAGTGTTGCTTGAAACTGATTTTGTTTTTGTGCGGTCATTGAGGTTAATCCATCTGCCAACGTACAAGCTGTATTATAAATTGCCCAGCTGCTAAGCATTACAAAAGCTACAATTACAATAATATTAATGAATGTTAGCTGAAATAATAATCGCTTAGGAAGGAAACTCCTTCCCCATTTATTCTGTAACAAACTTATACCCCATTCCTCGAACTGTCGTAATACGTTCTGGAGAAGCTGGATTGACTTCGATTTTTTTGCGTAACTTTTTGATATGTGCATCAATGCTTCGATCTGTAACTAATTTATTTGCATAAGGATATAATTGCTCCATTAAACTCTCCCTAGAGATTACTACATTGGGATTCTCCATAAAATAATATAATAGATTAAATTCATGCTTGGTTAACTCTAATTGCGTATTAAATAACCATACTTCCCCTTTTCGAGGCTTAATACACAGACCATTGTAAGCAATCTTTTGACAGTATTGCCCTGTACGGCGGAGAACGGCTTCTATATGAGCTAGAAGTTCATTCGGATCAAAAGGTTTCACTAAATAGTCGTCTGCTCCAATTTTTAAACCATTAATCTTATCTTCTGTACGTGATTTCGCAGACAGCATAATAATAGAAACCTCATTTCTTTCTTGTTCTCTAAGCCACATACAAAATTCTTCGCCACTTACCTTTGGGAGCATAAGATCTAATATAATAAGACAAGGATGCTCAGTTAAAAAAACTTCCTTCGCTTCTTCCCCATCTACAGCTGTAAAAACATCATAATCAGCTTTTTTTAAATAAATGCTGATCAGCTCACGTATCATATTATCATCCTCAACAACCAATACCGTCTGTTTCATCCCCATTCATTCCTTCCACTATTTTATAAGAAGATTACTCCATTTTCTCAAACTCCTGAACCATGAAATCATAATTTAAAGAACCAAATGCTTTAAATGAAACTACTCCATTTGAGTCTATCATATACGATGTAGGTATGGGTTGAATCATGTATTGTTCCGCAACCTTTATCTCCTCATCTAATAAAATTGGAAAAGTTAACTTATATTCATTAATAAAACTCTCTACCTGCTGCAAATCGTTCTCTGTTTCTGTTAAATTAACTGCTAAAATAACTATATCTTTATCTTGATAAAACTCTTCCATGTCGGGCATTTCTGCTCTACATGGAGGACACCATGTGGCCCAAAAGTTAATCATCACTTTTTCTCCACGAAAATCAGATAACTTCGCTGTTTCACCATCTAAAGTCTGAAGTTCAAAATCAGGAGCAATATTTCCCTCTTCAAGACCAACTTCCTTATTTTCCGACACATTGTTATTTTCTCCAGAATCTAATTGCTCTCTAACATCCTCCTCTAAACTACTTTCATCTTCTACAGGTACAAATTCATCTGTAGATTGCCTATTAGAGTCTATAAAATCATACAGTGCCCATCCAATCATTCCAACTATGATAATAGCAAAAATCCATTTTTTCATTGCAATGTCCTCCTTAGCCTAACTTTGATAACCACGTATCATCTACCAAATCAAGCAAAAACCCTGAAATAAAAGGCATCCATCCAAAGAACAAAACGACACCCATGATAATCATCATTACTGCCCCAACTTTCATAATGATATTACTATGCCGGACAATCCATCTGGTTTTTCCTATAAACAATGTTAGAACTAAAAATGGTATCGCAAAACCGATAACATATAAAAAAGTGTAGAATATTCCTTGTCCAGGATTACTTGCGGCTAAAAATAATATAGATCCAAAAATTGGACCAATACATGGTGTCCAACCGGCAGCAAAACCTAATCCTACAAAAAAAGTTCCTAAATATCCAGCTTGTTTTTTTGTTGAGTGAAAACGATGTTCCCTCATCATAAAAGGGATATTTATCCAACCTGCTATAAATAAACCCATAATGATAATAAAAATTCCTGCTATTCTTTGAATAAACAACCCTGAGTCTCCGAACAGCAAGTTCTGTACCCATTGCCCCAAAAGAGAAGCTCCTGCTCCCAAACTAATGAACACCAGAGAAACTCCTAACAAAAAGAGCAAAGAATGGGCAAATAGTTGACGAAGAATTTGAACATTCTTATTTCCTTGTAACTCTTTCACACTAATTCCTGTTATGTATGACATATAGGCTGGAAAAATCGGTAATACACAGGGAGATAAAAAAGATAACACTCCTGCTCCCATTGCTAAAAACATACCAGTAAGCAGCATTGTATCTGCTTCAATCATACTCATTATTTACCCCCTCCCTTTTTAAATTGGAGATTACTAAAACGATAATAAAAAAGATACTGATAAACCATGGTTCCATCATATAACCAAAAACGGTTACGAACGGCTGAATAAAAGATAAAATGATTATTCCGAGCGACCAGCTGCTTAGGATAATCAACAATAATAATTTTATTTGAATTCGTTCCCGCAGGAAAAAGTATAAGAACATTAGAACAGAAAGCAGTAACAGATATCCAAATGCAAACATACTATTTTTCAAAATAATTTCTAGAAATTCATATAAGAAAGAAGCAACTAAAAATACATGCACAAAAGAATCTATGAATGGACTCATATCTAATTTCTTTTGCTTATCCTTATAGATCAGCAAAAGAATACTTGCAAACACTGCAATATAAAAAGCTGTTGAATTAGCAGGATATGCCAATATTGTTAATGGGTCAGATAAGAAGCTGGATAGATTTAAAACAATTTTCCCTGCCCACATAAAGAGGATAAAATTAATTAGTTGGGATATAATTTCTGCCATATATTTTTTCTTCGCTTTTGCAGGTAGATGACTCATGATGTAAAAGGAAAGACATCCTACCAAAAAACTGACAGCAACAATCCCTATCGCAATGAGTTTACTTGTTATTGCCATTCAGGTATTCCTCCATTCCAAACCCTTTCCGTTTCTATATTAACCATCAAATGTGAAAATTTGATGAAAAGGCTAAGAAATTTTTAAGAACTCCATTGTTTATTATTGAATACGTTCTTAAAGTGCAACAAAAAACTTATTAAACATCTTAAAAAATAGTTAAAGCGTTTTGACTTCTAAAAGGTTAAACTTGAGATCATACTTGAATCGGCATAAATAATAGAAGGCTGTCGCACAATAAATTCATTCATTGTACAACAGCCTCTTTTTTAAATTGTTATTATGATCTATTTTCAATTATTATAGTATAACTTATTTATTTGTATTACTTCAGTACATCACATGATGGAATAGCGATTTACTATTTTAGTAATCAATAAAATAATGATTAAATCATGCTGTATGGATGGATTCAGTTATCAAAATACTATCTTTGACTGATTGAATCATACCACAATTTTTATGTGTTAGTTCTAATGCTTTTTCTAGCTTTTTATCGGATGCATCAGTCGAAATAACGGTAAATGTCAAATCCATTTTTTCAATACGATTAACAATATCAGGATTACGCACCATGCTTGCAGTAACTTGAATATCGGAAAAAGGAATTCTCATTTTCTCTAATATTCTCTTTAATACGAGCCCGCTGCAACCAGCAACAGAGGATACCATCATCTCATACGGCCGATAACCATTTTCATCTTGACTGGAAACTTGTAAATCTCCATAGTTAACAGATGTTTGAAATCCATCTTCATTCATGTGAAATTGAAACATTATTCTATCTCCTTTCATAATCGTACATATAATGGTATCTTTCCAATGTGAAAATTTAATGAAAATCAAAAAATATGACTTAGTTTTTTTCAGAATATCATACTTATTAATATATTAAAGGAGACATTAACATACACTATACTGTAAAGAAACGCACTCAGTAATTCTTCTAATATTAAAAGAACTTTTTTAGTCTACAATTATTTCTTCTATTTCACCTTGATTCGTTTCTCTATATCGTATAACTGTTCGCAAATTCTTTCAACACTTTGAGAGTATCATACTTGCCATATGCAGCTAGAAAGACTATCCAGGTAAGCAACATTCATAAAAAACACTTCATTTTTCGCTTTTATTTCTCTCTTAGCAGTTCTCACTAAACCACCTATGATTCACTTATTACTCTTTGAAAGGTAGAGATATATAGTCAACGGAGCAAAGACAATGATGAATAACACGCATATTACCATCCCTCCAACAATCTCAGCACTAGTAACTGTTCCAGACATAAGCCCTCTCACAGTAGTCGTCGCAATACTGATTGGATTTAGATCAACAATAACTTGAATCCATCTTGGCATTGTAGCTGAATCTACCAAAATATTACTAGCAAACATCAGTGGATAAATGATGACCATGCTCGATCCCGATACAGATTCCGGGCGTTTTGCAATAACCCCAATCGTAGAAAAAATCCAACTTACACTAAATGCGAAGAAAATAAGAAATAATATAGCAAGTACTGTTCCTAATACTCCGCCTTCTGGTCGAAATCCCAATATAAGACCGGTAGTTAATGCAGAAAGCAATGCTACTGTATATCTGATTCCATCCGTAACTAATGGTCCAAGTATAGATGCCGGCTGCCAAAAAGGCATTGTCCGAAATCGATTATAAACACCTTTTGTAATGTCTAAACATAGACTTGCTCCGCTGTATACCGTCAAGGGAATAACAGTTAAAATAAGAATCCCTGGTAAAAGGAATTGAATGTATTTTGTTGTTGATCCAGCTATTGCCCCACCGAACAAGTAACCAAAGATAAGCAGCATAATCACAGGGCTCAGAACAGCTTCAATCACATAGCCAAATAAGTTATTCTTTGTGTTTTGTACCGTTCTCCACATAAAGGTTTGTGTGGCTTTGAAGGCACTTATGCTTTTAGGTGATGAATTCCAGTAGGCCAATGATTCGTTTAAATTTTTCATTAAATAGCCTCCTCTTGTTTCGACGCTGTTAAGGCTAGGAAAACGTCGTCCAGACTTGGATCGCTCAATGTAAAATCTTCAATGGGAACTGCATGATTCAAGAGTGTGTCAATGATGTCATTTGCAAGTCTTGTTTTTGTTACAGGTATCTTGAAAACAAGCGGATTTTCATCTTCAATTATTTTTAAAGCATGTTTTTCAACTAGAATTTCATGAATCTTTTTAGGCTCGTAAGATTTGGCTAATCGGAAAGATAGTGTTTTCTCTCCAATCGAAGCTTTCAGTTGGTTTGGTGTCCCTTCAGCAATAATTGTCCCTTTATCAATTACAGCAATTTGATCAGCCAACTGATCAGCTTCTTCTAAATATTGTGTGGTTAATAGAACCGTTGTACCCGATTTCAAAAGTGTACGGACTACTTCCCAGACCTGCATGCGGCTCTGAGGATCTAATCCTGTCGTCGGCTCATCAAGAAAAATAATTTCTGGTTGGGTGACAATACTAGCTGCAATATCTAAACGCCGTCGCATACCTCCAGAATAATTTGCTACCTTACGATTTTTGGCTTCCGATAAATCAAAGGAATGAATTAATTCATTTGCTATTGAACTGGATTTTTTATTAGAGTAACCATACAATTTAGCAATCAAAATTAAATTTTGTAAACCAGATAATTCTTCATCGAGTGCAGCAAACTGACCTGTCAGGCTTATTTTTTTCCGAACGTCTTTGGAATTTTTTACTACATCTAATCCTTGGATTAAAACAGTTCCTCCATCTGGTTTTAAAAGAGTGGTCAGCATATTAATGACGGTGGTTTTACCAGCTCCGTTTGGACCAAGGAGAGCAAACAACTCACCCTTTTTTATTTGCAAATTAATTCCTTGAACCACTTGATTCTCTTTATACGATTTTCTAAGTTTACTCACTTCTATGGCATATTGCATTGATGATAACTCCTTTTCCACTCTTGTATTAGATTCTTTAAGAATGCCCTGGCAAAAATTCCAGGGAATTTATTTGAAATCAGAGTCTATTATATAAAGTCACTTTTATGTTCAGAAACCCACTCAGCAAATGTTTTAGGCGGACGTCCTGTTACTTCCTCGACTGTTGGTAAAACGGTATAACCAATTTCAAGCGGGTTTTTACTCATTTGAACCATAAAATCAATACTTTCCTCATCGAGACCAATCTTTTTCCACTCACTTCGAGCTTCTTCTTCCGTTAATTCTTCAAATTTAATCTCCTTCCCAATACATTTACTAATGATCTCCACTTGTTCAATAGTGGAAAGAGCTTCTGGACCAGTGAGTGTATAAAAGTTTCCTTGGTGTCCGTTCTCAAGAAGTGTTTCAACAAAAACTGCTGCAATATCAGCTTCATGGATAATGGCACCGCGTGTTTCTCCACCAAGCTTCCGAACGACTCCTTCCTTTCGAATCGACTCCTGCCAGTCATCAATAGCATTCGCCATAAATCCAACGGGTTGAATAAATGTCCATTCAAGAAGACTGTTTTTAATCGCTTGTTCTACTGGACCATCACCGTATACGGTTAATAAGGATACGCTTTGAATCCCCGCTTTTTCTGCCAGTTCAACAACATAAGGATTCGTTTCCAACGTCGCATCCGTTTTATCACTGGAAGTAATCAAGTATAATGCGGTAACATCTTGAAATGCTGGAATTAACGTCTCTGGAGACATCAAATTTCCTGTTACAACATCAACGCTTTCTGGTAAATTAGCTTGCTCTGGGTTGCGTGATATCGCTCTGACTTTTACTCCTTTATTAACGAGTTGTTCTACGATATGTCTTCCAACTGTTCCTGTTGCACCTGTCACTAATATTGTCATTACACATTCTCCTTATTTCGTTTCCTCTGAGTAAAAGCTTCATGCTTTCTTACATAAGATATTTGTAACTTGAAAATTATTCACAGTTGTTGAATAATTGCATATCATCCATGTAAATTCTAAATATTTGGATAAATATAGTTACTATTCTTCTACTACTCTGTATTGAATTCCAGAATTTAATATCTCTAAATAATGTGGGTTATACATAATACCCAATATATTACCAAATGGATCAATGACGGAAGCTGTGATAAACCCCGCCTCACGGTGTGTAAGTCCCTCATATTCTTTCGCCCCCATGGAGAGCAGCTTTTCAAGGGTTACTGCTACATCGTCAACATGCCAAAACATGACAGTACCACCAGGGCCTGGAGTTGCAGCTTCTGGTTCATAGCGCCGATCAATTAATCCTAGCTCGTGCTGGTAGTCTCCGAGGCGAAATTCAACATAAGCAATCTTTCCATCCTCACCTGAACGTTCAAAGTATGGTTCTATTTTCAAAAGTTCGGAGTACCACTTTTTAGCTGCCACCATATCATCTGCCCAATAACTAATAGTAGTGAATCCCCGTAGTGTTTGTGTTTTATTCATAAGCAAATTTCTCCTTTATATCGGTTTACCAATAAGGTTATAGTCAGCCATTATTGATCTCTCTATGTTCGTAATTCAGGTTTTTCCTTTATAATCTGACCGTTTCAAAAGGCAATTTTATTCATTATAGACACTAATGATATTTTTGATTATTTAATTTCAAATTAATAGAAGTCATTATTGTTAAGTAAATACCTTTGAACCTTTTTACTTTAGGTCAAACAACCATTCTGTTAAAAATAGATTTTTCGAATCTCATTCATTTTTTCAATTAAATCCTGCTTTAAATCGTCTGGAGAAATAATTTCAACCTGAGTGCCGTAGCTTAAAATGACAGAAAGTGCATATTCCCTTGAATAAAAAGTTGTTTGTACTTCAACAAAATCCTCATGATGTGTGCATGCTCCCGGAAATTGTTCAAAAACCTGCGGTCGTGCTGTTAAATCAAAACGTAGATAAACCTTTAAGCCTTGTTCTTCTGTATGAATCGGACGTTTCGGGTCTAACCTCCGTTGAAAGGTTTCTTCCAACATTTCAAGTTTAGTGATTCTTGAACCACGGAATAAACGCTTTTCTTTTCGTAATAAACAATAACCATCCACATACCAATTTCCTTGCGCCCATAAAAGATTTAAAGGTTCAATTTTTCTTCCCGACATTTGACCATAAGCGTCGATATAGGCAAACGAAATCCTTTTTGATTGCTCAATTGCTTCTAATAAGGAAAAGAGTATCTCTTTTTCTGCTTCTGAGGCACTTATATCGAAAATAATTTTCTCCTGTCGTTCTTCATTCAACAGGGCGGGCTGTAAGCTGCCAAGCTTATTAACTAAAGACGTGAACTTCCGATTTCCAACGGCGCCCTCCATTCCTTTTAAAAGGCTGTAAATAACAGAAAAGTCATCAATAGAGAAGTGCTGCTTTGATAAGAAGAAACCGTCCATTATCTCAAAGCCACCATCTGTTCCAGAAAAAGAGACAACCGGAATACCAGATTGATTAATCAGCTCAATATCACGATAGATTGTTCGAATGGAGACCTCGAATCTCGAAGCCAGTTCCGTTGCCGTTACTCTTTTTTTCGTCAATAATTCCATCGTAATTCCCAGTAAGCGATCAAATTTCATCTTATTCTCTCCTTGTCAATAGACTTTTCCATTATCTATTCTATTGTTTCTTATGATTAATTGTATCCAACTCCTTTCATTTCGGCTAATTTAAGAATAACTCACCTAACCTGACATCTAGTATGTCAGGATTAAAATTTTTTTATAAAATTTTTGGTGTTAAGCGAATATTCACCATATCTTTAACTTTTAAAGCGGAAAACTAACTTGTAATCAAATTTGTTCTTTTCGGCTACATAAAACGTATCTATATTTATTGTGCTCTTTAGTCGCATACAAATCTTCTCAATTTATCTTTATTTAAATTAACTAATGCAGGTATATAGGTACATAATATAATTTATCTACAAAAAATGGTTCCGATCATCACAAAACAATGACCAGAACCATTTTTAAATTGATTGTGACTAGCTATATCCCAGCCTCAGTTATTTTAGTTTTATCTGCTTTTATTGTTAAAATGGTTAATTCCTCTATTATTTTCTAATTGATCCTCAACCACTCCGCTTTGATAACTTTCATTCAATTGATTTTGTACTGCTTGAACTCCTTTGTTATCTTCAAATAGTTGATTTTTCTTCTTTTTATTTTTTTTACCCATTACAAACACCTCCTTATCTTTTAGTATGTACAAAACATGGTAACAGCATGGCAATAATCATTGCCAAATAGTGGTTGTAAAGCTTCTGGTCTCTAACCATATTTCTACAATATAGAGAAGAAAATATCTCTTTAAAAGAACTTTTCTGCAATTTACTCTGTCTCTTTATTCAATTTTTATCCGAACTTCCCCTTCCAGTTCATCCCCTTTTAAGCTAAGGTATTCCCAGCCTCCTTGTAAGTTAATATTTTCTGTCTACTCTCCTTGGCCTTCAAACAATAATTGCTTCTCTGAATCAGCGGTATTCCAAAATACTTCTGCCTCTCCGCTTTCGATGTTTGCGTTATAGGTGATCTGAATCGTTTTTCCTTCACTTCCATCGATCGATGCGCCGCCAAATAAGTTTTCTCTGCCTGAAAACTGCTGATATACCGCTTCATATGTTCCTGTATAATCATCTTCTCCAAATGATCTATCTCCTTCTAAAGATTTATCTTTTGTTAAAGAGGGTTCACCAACAAAGCTGGTAAGTTTATCACCTGCTTTTCGTATAATTTCACTAAAAAAATTTTCATCATCATTTGATCCGGATGAACTGCAACCAACAAGTAACATAAAAGCGGTTATTAAAGCTATTAAGATTGATAAATGTTTTTTCATCTGTACTACTCCTTTATGTTTTAAAAACCTCTTCCTTCATTCACTTTTGCATATTTCAACAATAGCAACATTATCAGAGAATGAAAAAAGAGCTTGTAGTTTCATTTTTTGGAGCATATAGTTTGATATCAAAAACCCAATGTCTGCTCCGCTATCATACGAATAATCCTCCATATCAAGTCCTTTATCAGTTATTATAATTCGTTCTTGTTGCAGTTCCATCATAATTTCAACATAATTTTCTTCTACTGAATGTCGTAGAATATGATGAAACAGATGATCAAGTACACGTGTTATCCAGCTTGGATCTACCTCCCAATAGAATGTTTTCTCATCTGGTAAATTTACATCAAAGTGGATGTTTTCTTCTTCAAACAATGGATACCAATTGGTTGCAGCGTGTCTAATCAAATAAACCATATCCATTTTTATTGGCTGAAAGGCGTATTTTCTGGAAGTAATCCTGGTATACGTGAGCAAATCCTCCGTCAGATCATTGAGCCGCATGATTTGGTGGTCGATATTTTTCAAGGATGTAAGCCCATCGGCACTTAAAGATTCATTACCCAATTTGAAAACATGCCTACGTATAATGGTGAGCGGTGTCCGCAAATCGTGAGAAAGATTTGCAATAACCCGACGTCTTAAAGATTCTACCGAGCTTTGCTCCCATTTATTATGAAAATGATGAGATGGATGATGTTTCCCAGTCATTATATTTCCCCTCCCTCCGCATTCTTTACACGCTGAACTAAACGTGAACATTCAACTCTCCCTGGTTTTTTTCAAATTCCATCGGCAAATAAAGTAAATTACCAACAATATAATTGCTGGAATATTTTGAGCAATGAACATATAAGCCTTCATACTTAATGCCATATCGGAAAAGAAATCTGATTTTAAAAACATATACATGGAATACCCCAAGGATACGAGCGGGAATAAAAGCCCCATGAATCGATTCTTTCTGGTCGATAAATAAAACTGGATTCCTAAAATCAAAACGCCTCCAACAAAGATAAGCAGCAGCTCCATTAGACTTAAATGCATAACCTGTCCCCTCTTTCATACATATAACATAACTTATTGAACAATTTTGTAATAAACGCGTGCCGTTATTCGGTAGATGACCACATAAACAATCAGGAAAACGAGAAATGCGATCAGCACACTGATTGGGAATAAGTTCACCTGATTAATCATGACCAGAATCATTAATTTCCTCATGAGGAGGAAAATCGCTAAAATATGGATTCCTGTTACGACGACAGGGAGAAAAAAGACGGTTAAAATCTGAGATTTAATGGCTTTTTTAATTTCCGATTGATTCAACCCGATTTTTTGCAGGATAGAAAAACGCTCTTTATCGTCATAAGCCTCAGAAGTTTGTTTATAATAAATAATCAGTACCGTCATTAATAATAGTAAGACAGCTAAATTCAAAACAATGAACAAAACACCGCTCCTTAGGGCTTGCAAGTCATTTGCTGCTTCTGTTCGGCTATCTACAACAACAATGTCCATATCTTCCTTTTCCATATTCGATCGCAGCTGCTCACCAAATGCTATTTCCTGCTTCTCACTTACTCCCTGCTCCAATCCAATTTGCGAAGACACGTTTGTGCTAGCAGCATAGTCATCTAATATTTCTTTTTGCTGCTGCTCTATTTGTCGAAGGGTTTCTATATCATCAACAATCATGTAATAGGTGTCACTAATTAAACTTGTTGTTTCATTGTCTATAGAAAATTCTTTCATATCTTCCATGACAGTGGCGGAAAATTGAAAATCCATCAGCGAAAGGGTTTCATTTGTATATTCATCACCTGTTCCATGTACATATACTTCATTTTCATCAAGCGATATGTTATCTCCGGTTAACTGATTATAGCTTTCCTGATCAGTCATATATAAACTGACCGGACTCTCATTCGCTAACATGGAATAGGCATCTTTTGTGACTTTAAAACCATCACTCGCAGCAAGCGTCACTAAATTAAGATAGGTGTAAGAAGACGAACCGGTAACGGTATTATTGGTTTCAGAAGCTGTTTGATCAATTAGCTCACTTAATTTTGCTTTGATTTCTTCCCCTGTTTCATCTGCATCCTCTGATAACCTTACCTCTGAAATCACATTACCTGAATAGGTTGCATCATCACTCTCAGATACGATATATAAGGAAACCGCGATCGATAGTAAAAGAATCACACCGACAGATAAAATGGTAATATTCCCAAGACCTACTGCATTCTTTTTCATCCGGTAAAGCATGCCGGAAACAGGGATAAAATGGTTGGTCTGATAGTAATAGTTTTTATTATTTTTTAAAATTTTGAGTACAGCAATACTTCCAGTGGTAAATAAGAGATAAGTACCTGCAATAATCAATACTGCTGCAAGGAAAGCATAAGGCATACCACTAATGGGAGATTGTAGGGTTAACACAATATAATAGCCCCATCCTGTTAATAAAACACCGAGAATCGAAAAGAAGATTTTGGTTTTCGGCTCTTTCTCTCCGACATTTCCGCTTTTTAAAAGCTCTATCGGGTTTGCTAATCGAATTTGAGAGATGTTCCCCAATAAAATCAATAGAAAAATGATGCTAAAGAAAATCAGTGTCCATATAACAGCTTCGGATGAAAACTCAGACCCAAGAGCTACATCCGCCCCCATCATTTGGCGAATCAATAATACACAAACTTTATTAAGGATTGTGCCAGCAACGAATCCAACGATCATGCTGAATACAGCAATATAAAAGGTTTCGTAAGCGAGCATTTTCATAATATGCTTTTTATCCATACCTAAGATATTGTATACACCAAATTCCCTTTTTCTATTTTTCATTAAAAAGCTGTTCATATAAAATAGAAAAATCGTAGAAAATAAAATCAATACAAAATATCCCATAGAAAGAATCGTTTTTAAGTTCTCCCCGCCCGGAATTTCCGAAAGGCCCGGGTTGGTGGATAATGCCTGGATGATATATGTCATCATAATTGTGCTGATACAGGAAATGATAAATGGAAAATACATTTTGCCATTTTTACGTATACTGTCTGCCGCCATTTTTAAATAGAAGCCATTACCCATTTCCATCCTCCCTTGCAGCTAAAACAGCAAGTGTATGAGAGACTTTTTGAAACATTTCTTCATTGGATGTATCTCCTTTATACAACTCATGGAAGACATTTCCGTCTTTAATAAACAATACGCGTTTCGCGTGACTTGCTGCCTTAATACTATGCGTTACCATCAAAATCGTTTGTCCCTCTTTATTAATTTGTCCGAAATGCTCCAGCAATTCATCTGTAGATTTTGAATCCAGAGCGCCCGTCGGCTCATCTGCCAATATTAATTCCGGACCGGCAATCAATGCTCTGGCAACTGCCGCTCTTTGCTTTTGGCCGCCTGATACTTCATACGGGAATTTAGTCAAGATATGCTCGATACCAAGTTTCTTTGCTATCGGCATTAGTTTCTGTTCCATTTCTTTATGCTTTTTTCCGGATAAAACCAGTGGAACAAAGATATTATCCTGAATTGAGAAAGTATCCAATAGGTTGAAATCCTGAAATACAAATCCGAGATTATTACGTCGGAATGCAGAAATTTCTTTTTCAGGTATCTGAACAATATTTTTCCGGTTCAGCAATACATTTCCGCGTGTTGGTTTATCCAATGCCGCCAGAATATTTAATAACGTTGTTTTACCGGAGCCTGATTCTCCCATAATTGCTATATAATCTCCTGCGTCCACACTGAAAGAGACATCAGAGAGTGCTTCTACTTGATTTCCTCCAAACCTGGTTGTATAGACCTTTCTTAAATGTTGAACTTGTAAAAGTGTCATCGTAAATCTCCTTTCTTCCAACAACTTTCTTGTTGATACGTAAAGAATAGCAAAAAAGAGAAATGTCAATCTACAGTTCTATCTGACATTTCTCCTTTGTTTCTAACATTTTTGTTAGATTGGCTATTCTGTTGTCATTTGTTTATCGTCAAACACGATAAAAACCTTCGTTCCTTTTTTAGGCTCCGATTCAATTTTTATTTGATGCCCCAATTTCGCCAGGATTTGCTTGGAAAGATGAAGTCCAATTCCACTGGCGCTCTTATGCTCGCGGCCTGTAAATCCTGTGAAATTTCTTTCTGCTACACGGGGGATATCTTCTGAGCGAATACCGATGCCTGTATCCTCTATCACGACAGCATTTTCATCTAAGTAAATAGAGATGGACCCTTCATTTGTATATTTCAACGCATTAGATAAAATTTGTTCGAGCACAAAGCTCAGCCATTTTGAATCGGTAACGATACGCTTATCTATTTTGTCATAACGGACAGGAAGTTTTTTCCGAATAAAGACAGAAGCATATTTTTTGAGGCTTTCACGAATAATCGTATCCAAATTCACCTTTTGAAAATGATAGTCAGTCGAAGTATTTCCTAAGCGTACATACTGTAATATCAATTCGACGTATTGATCAATTTTGAATAACTGTTCCTTCATTTCTTCCGTCACTTCACTGTCTTCATCTTGAAGAATTAAATGAAGGGCCGAAATCGGTATTTTTATCTGATGGACCCACATGGTGAAATAATCTAAGATCTCCTGCTCGTTTTGTGCTTTAGTATTTTCCAGCTGAGAATGTGCTGCGCTCAATTTTTCCAGTAAATCCTGATAATCACTTTCTATTAAATTACCTGGCAGCGGTAATTGCTGTACCTCCATATGCGTTTGTTTTTGATGAAAGGTCAGATTCTTGTGTCTGCTGTAATAGTTATAAAAATGAAAACCAGCGGCTGCAATTCCAATAAACCCGCATACTGCCAGCCAAAGAAGAGAGCGTTCGAACGGCACCTGATATAAATAACCAATAAATATGTTTATCAAGCCAAACAAAATCCATAACGCAATCGGTATTTTATAATTATTCAAATATGTTAAAAAGATTTTCATATTATCCCTCGATGATATATCCTTCGCCTTTTTTTGTGGTAATAAAATGTTCCAATCCCATTTGATCCAATTTCTTTCTCAAGCGGTTCACGTTTGTATACAGTGCGCTATCATCTACAAAGCTGTCTGATTCCCACAAAGTCATCATCAATTCATCCCGTTTGATGATTTCCCCTCTATTTTCCAGGAGCTTCTGAAAGATTTTAGCTTCATTCTTCGTTAATTCCGCAGTTTTATCCTCCATCGAAATGGTAAAATTATTTACATTAAAAATTAACCCTCGATGCTCCATTAAATTGCTAGTTCCACTAAAATCATAGGTCCGGCGGAGAATCGCCTGTATCTTGGCCATCAGCACTTCCAAATCAAAAGGCTTGGTTATATAATCATCCGCTCCCATTTCAACGGCACGGACGATATTTAGATTATCCGAAGCGGAGGAAATAAAAATGATTGGCATTTTCGACACCTTCCGTATTTCCCCGCACCAGTAATAGCCATTGAAAAAAGGAAGTGAAATATCCATCAGCACCAATTGCGGATCGAAAGCAATCATTTCAGAAAGAACATTCTGAAAATCTTGTACTACAGCTCCTTCATAACCCCATTTTTCTAAGTGTTCTTTTATCTTTTTAGATATGATTGAGTCATCTTCTACGATAAAGATTTTCAACGTATCAGCCCCTTCCGATTAGCGTTTAGTTATTTTTACTTTTGTAATATATATTTTTTTGTAATCAATTATCCCAAGAATCTTAGGAGTGAATTTTTTTAAATAAGTAGTCGGGAAACCAATTTTATCTTACCATGATGTGATGATGTGCGTTTTTTAGCTCCTCGCTAACAGTTTTCTGG
Organism: Oceanobacillus jeddahensis; assembly: GCF_000750635.1. Lineage (GTDB taxonomy): Bacteria > Bacillota > Bacilli > Bacillales > Amphibacillaceae > Oceanobacillus > Oceanobacillus jeddahense. The sequence goes on along the minus strand of NZ_CCDM010000003.1, from coordinate 191,354 downwards.
AATCTCAAGCATAACCAATGTTTTTTAACTATAATAAATCCAACTGAAAATACTGTCCAGCTGGATTGAGTAAAAAATTAATCATAATGTAGTTCTTTCTCCATTGATAATAAAGGACATTCCTTTTGCCCAATCATAATAATTTGTTCCGAGGATGAACGAAATCCTTTTTTCTCATAAATACCTATCGCTTTTTTATTATCAGCTAAGACTTCCAAACACAAAACATCTTTTTTCATTTCTTTAGCAGTGTTCTCGACATATCGCATAAATTTGGAACCAGCGCCCAAGCCTTTATATTGGTTTAAAATATATACGCGTTCTATTTTTAAAAAGTCCGTGTGGATCGTATACATTCCGTATCCAATAACTTCATCCTTATTTTGGATAAAAAGAAAATGATAGTTAGGGTCGTTTAATTCTCTCATCAAATTATCTTTGCTGTATGTGCTATTTACATACTCATTAACATTAGCTTCACCTAGTATGTTATTAAAAGCTTGTTTATATGTTAATTTGCTAATCTGTTGTAATTTATTTATGTCAAGTGTTTGGCATGTTATAAATTTCATGATGTTCATCTCCCTGAATTGCATGTTTATAATGATGATAACAAATGATTTTCAATAATTGTTGCCGGTGTTCTTTAAAGTAAAACAGATTCATCCTTTTGAAGTTGTGACAGCTCTACACTTACATTCCATAGATTTTTTTGATTTTCTTTGTTATAGGAAAGCGCAGAAGTTTTCATTTCCTTTTTACCCTCAAAGTACCTTCCAGTAACATGCTTTAATTGATTGTCCGTTACTAATGAAGCTAAAGTCTTACCAGATTTAGCAACGCTATTTATATTTGCAGGAAAAATAACAAATAAACCCAGAAAATATTTTAATACAAATCTTGAAATAGGGTGATAGGTTCTGGCAAGCCCTGTTTCAGGCATTAACCCAGGATCGAAAGCATTTACTGTTATATTCTTAGCACTCATTTGGTTTAATCGATCAACTAGTTCATACATGCAATATATATTGCATAATTTTGAGGTAGTATATCTTCTCCTCCCTGCTAATCCTTTTTTATCGTTCGTATAGTTTTCTTCAGGATAAGCTAATATTTTTTCATTTTTATAGACAGGTTCGGGCATGCCGGCTTTCTTCTTCGGATCATGCGTCCCGCTGCTGACAAAAGCAATTCTTCCGTCTTTAGTCATTCTATCAAGCAATAAGTTCACCAGTAGAAAATGGCTCAAATGATTCACTGCAAATGTTTCTTCAAACCCTTCCTTAGAATAATACGTCTTATCCACGAATTGTACTCCTGCGTTACAAACATCTGTAATAGATGAGCTATCCATTATTACAGATAGCTTTTTTTCTTGTATATGTCGCCTATTCTTTCATTTCTCTTGTTTTAGCTCGATATACAAATAGAGACAAGATAAATGCGATGACCGCCATGATAAACGCGATAAAGTATACCAGTTCCATACCACCAATCATGGCTTCGTTAATAGAAGTTGGATCTGTCGGAGTTGCTGATTGATTCAATATATTCTCTTGTCTTGCACTCATAATACTAACAAATATTGATACTCCAATTGCTCCTGCAACAGGCTGTAACGTGGTCACGATAGCAGTTCCATGAGGATACAGCTGTTTAGGTAATTGGTTTAATGCATTCGTTTGTGCCGGCATCATAATAGCAGATACGGAGACCATTAGTAATGTAAAGCCTATTTTCACAAACCATAAAGGCGTATCCATACTTAATCTGCTGCTCATCATAAACATGGTTCCACTTAATATCAGCGTAGCGGGAATCATCATTACCTTAGGTCCAAATTTATCAAACAAAGCCCCCATTACCGGAGACATTAGTCCGCTAAGTATGCTTCCTGGTAATAAAACCAGACCGGCTGTTGATGGAGATAATTCTAAAGGTCCCTGCATATATAGCGGCAATATAATTTCAGATGCAAACATGGCCATAAGAACAAACAAAACTAAGATGATCCCATGAGTAAACATTGGAAAAGCAAATGCTCTTAGGTTCATGATTGGTTCATCCAGTTTAAACTGCCTCAATGTGAATAATAACAGTGCGATTAGCCCAATCACAATAGGAATATAAGCAGCAGGATCTAGAAATCCATTTTCTAAATCTCCTGCAGAACTAAACCCATATACTGTTCCGCCAAATCCAATTGTTGAGTAAACAAGTGAGATGATATCTATTTTAGGCTTCGTCACTTCAAATACGTTAACTACGTATTTATATGCAAGAAAAATAGAAATTAACGCAAAAGGAATGACAACGATAAATAAATACCGCCAGCCTAAGTGTTCAACAATAATTCCTGAAAGTGTCGGGCCGATAGCTGGAGCAAATAGAAGAACGAGCCCCATAAATCCCATCACCTTTCCACGGCGTTCAGGAGGAAATATTAATAAAAACACATTAGATATAATCGGGAGTAACAGACCTGTTCCAGCCGCTTGAATTAAACGACCAACCAACAAAATAGAAAAATTCGGCGCAATCGCACAGATACTTGTTCCGATTGTAAAAATGATCATCGTTCCTATAAATAATTGACGTGTTGAAAACCATTGCATTAGCATAGCTGACGCCGGAATGATAATCCCCATCACCAACATAAAACCGGTTGCCATCCACTGAACTGTGGGGAGTGTAATTTGAAATTCACTCATTAATGTGGTTAATGCAATGTTTAATAAGGTTTCATTCAAAACTGCAAAAAACGCACCAATAATTAATGAGATAATAATAGGCATTGATTTGAAATTTGGATTTTCTGCTAAATACTCATATTTCCCATTGGTATGTTGACTCGTCATTGTGCAAAACTCCTTGAGGATTGCTTCGATAATTTCATTTAATTCTCCCTCTCTTTCTGATTACTTAATAGACTCATGTAATCTGTTGTTATTTGCTCAAGCCACGTTTTTTCCTCTGCTGTGAATGGTGTAGGGACGAAACGTTCGATTTCTTGAATATAGGCTTCTACCCGTTCTTCATTCTCTTTGACGTTAATATCTACGGAAAAAATATCCGTTAACTCTTTTGAAGAATCCATATCCACCTCATCAAGAATAAGGCTATAAAAGTCATCCAGCATTTGTTTGACTTCTGAATTATCTGCCGGCCTCCCACAATTCTCTTTAACCCGTTTACAAAATGTCAGCAATTCCTTTTCAAAGAGCATCTTCTCCTTAGCTCTCTGCGGAAACAACTTTTTCATGACACCATCTTTAATAATCCCTTTCGCCAACTCCAGCTGTTTTTTCTCGTTTTGCATACTTGCCAGTAAACTGACAAGTATATCATGATCAACTTCTTTTTCATTTTCTAAGAGATATATCGTCCGATGAATGACATCTAATGCCATATCAATCTGTTCCTTATCTTTTATCAGCTTTGATTCCTGCAGCCTTAACGTATCGATAAAGTTTAGATTGAAAATATCCAGTTGTATATAATCCTTAATATTATCTAAGCTCATCCCTAAAAACTTCATCGTCATAATTTTATGCAGCTGAAGCATATCTTCTTTTTCATAAACACGATGACCCGTATTTTCATCTCTCCTCGGCTTCAAGATATTTTTCTCATCATAATAATAAAGTGTCCTTAAAGAAACACCTATAGAATTGGCAAATTCACTGATTGAGAATGTTTCTTTTTTCATAACTGATTATCCCCCTCTCTAGATTGATGAAATTATCGTATCACCATACGTGGCGGTAGGCGCAAGATGAATTATCATTTTTTATGCAATTTTCGATAACCTAAAAATAATTACCTTAAATTAGTAGTTTCCTCTCTCTAAATCATTAAAATACAAGTATACAGTTAGTCGCATGTATTGATAATGGTGAAACAGGAAAAACAGCGGAGAAGAAAATAACGGTATAAAAATTGATTTTGGTACCCTTTTTAACAGTATTTTTTCTGTCTTCTTAGTGGCTCAGCAGATAGCCAATACTTAAAGCGAAGAAATTATTAGATTTACACATGGTTTTGCACATTTAAAAAATCCAATTAAAAACAATCCCTTCTGTGCGTATCTAAACAGTAAGGGATTATTATTCTAATGACCCAGATAAGTATTTCTTCTTTCTTTATCTGCAGAGTCCTAATTAAACTAAACGGGATTAAGCGTATAAATTTAATTAGTTTTGCCATTCTATTTTGTATGATAAGTAAAAAAGTTTCTATGTACGAGTTAAGTTCAATAAGGATTTACAATGTTGAAAAATTGCAAAACAAAAAATCGATTCCCAAACGTAAAGGAATCGATTTTTTGTTTTGCTGGTTTCTCTAACGTCTATTTGGTGAACTAAGATGAGGGATTTCCTTCAAATATTTTCCTCTCATTAGTATATTGAATCTTATTTCCATGGTATTAATAAACATTGTCAATTTGGGCAAAAGTGTATCCAGAGCCAACTATTACAAAGTAAGTCTGTCCATTATCACTTTTTAATATCTCATCTTGTTTGTTTATCATATTAATATTACGAGTATCATTCATTTCTTTTTGATACTCACTATTAGTACGTTCAAGACCTTTAGATACAATATTGATTAGCACGTCTCTACTGCTATCAATGTTGCTGTTTATCCAGCTATATCCTAACTGGTTTATCCAATCAGCTTGTTGTTCATATGTCTGTAGCGTATGTCCCAGCATCTGAACTTGTATCCATACTATACATTATATTGCTCTTCAGCCGTTTCTAATTCAATAATTTCTTTACCAATTTCTAAAGCTCGTTTAATGATACTCTAATAATAGTTTCCCGTTTATTTCACCATTCTCCAATTTAATCAGTGATTCAGAAGCTTCCGAAATTGGTGTTTTATAAACTGTTGGCAAGTCTAATTGTTTTTGATAAATTAATTGAATCGCCCATTCCAGATATTTATTTACTCTTTTCGTATATTGAGAAGTATACATTCCGAAGTTAAATCCCGTGATACTTAAATTTTTCAACCAAAGTGTATCAGGATTTATATCAGCCAGTTCTTCCTGCGAAGCATTTCCTACAATTGCTAAAGAACCATAAGGATTAAGGCGGTCTAAATTAAGCTTCCGCTGTTTACCACCAATTGGATCAACTACGATATCAAAAAGCTCGTTAGAAGAGTTTAAAAACTCTTCTTGAAGATATACATGATCAAATCCTAATTGCTCTGCTTTTACTTTTTTGCTTTCAGTGCTGACAACCCCGACTACTTTCTGGGCTCCTAACAATTTAGCAATCTGTCCAACCTGTGAACCAAGTCCGCCAGTAGCACCATAGACTAAAAGACTTCCTCCAACATGAATGGGTGTGATTTCTTTCAATAATACTAATGCAGTCGCTGTATTAGTCAGTGTTCCAGCAGCAATTCCAAGGTCTAATTCATCCGGAACCTTTACTACATAATCTTCCCCAACGCTGACTAATTCCGCAAATCCCTTTAACCCATTGATGGTTAATGCCGCAACCCGGTCACCTTTCTTAAACTTCTCCACGTTTTTCCCGACATTTTTAACAGTTCCGGAAACTTCTAGTCCAGGTATAAACGGAAGCTTCCGTTGCCCAAATCCTCGTGAAAAAAGAATATCTACTAATCCAACTCCCGAGTATTGTACTTGAATAACTACCTCATTATCCTTTGGTGCTGGATTCTCTATCTCTGTATATTGCATGGTTTCAGGTCCATTATAATCATTTACTAATAGAGCTTTCATCATTTTTTTCCACCCTTCTTATTGTTCATGTTTAATTTACCTGCTTAGTTTCTATCAATTAAAGAAAGTTTTCTCCATCTTTTTTCATTAATTCCATTCTTTCATTCTGCAAAAGATCACCTCTTTCCAAATCGTTAATGAAGATGGGTGTGAACACAAATAAAGTATAGAATCTATGTTATGATAGTACAAGTAGGCACATTTTAAGCCGGTAGGCACAAAAAGGTAACTATGGGAGTGAGATGAATGAAGCAATTATTAGATAATTGTTCTTTTGGCTGTTCAGTAGAAGTTGCGATGGATGCAATAGGCGGCAGATGGAAAGGTGCCATTCTTTTTCATTTAGCAAACGGGAAAGTACAGCGTTTCGGTGAACTAAAAAAGCTGATTCCTGGAATCAATCAACGCATGTTAACCACCCAGTTACGGGAATTGGAGAACTGTGGTATTGTCAAACGCACCGTTTATCCAGTTGTACCTCCTCATGTTGAATATGAATTGACGGATTTCGGAAGCAGCTTAAAACCTATCCTGTTTCAATTACGGGAATGGGGCGATAAATACATTGATCATCGGGTAGCTATGCTGGAAGAAGAACAAATAAACGAAAATAACTAAATCCAACTGTTTATTTCAGCCGGATTTAGTTTAGACTATTAATCTAATATAGTATTAGCGAATACTTCTTTAAAGTTGTAATTATTATACCTATCAAGGTATAAGCTTACGTTTTCTAAAGTCATCAAAAATATCTATAAACATTGCTTCCGTATCAATATATTCATGAAATCCAAACCGACGTGCTTTGGAACCGTCTGCGAACATATCGTAATCCCATGAGAATACGAAATCCCCAAAGCCCCAGGAGGATACATCTTTATAAGGAGTCTGTGCAAGTCCATATTTATTAATCATATCATTCCATACCGGCTCTTTATCCGCCATGATAATATCCAATGACATTGGAATTGGTGGTGCTTCCTCCAGTTCAAAATAATGGGCGATTTTTGGCCACATTTCATTCCAGCGGAATAGATCTCCGTTGTTGATATTAAATGCTTGATTCGCACATGCTTTATTTGTTGCTGCCCAGACAATCGCTTTTGCCAATAGCCCGGCATCGGTCATTTCTAACAATTTATCAAATGCTCCCGGCTTACCAGGAAATCGTAATGGGAGTCTAAGCTCTTTGGATATGGATGCATAAACAGCGATAACCATTGCCAAATTCATCGGGTTCCCTAAACCAAATCCACATACGACAGACGGACGAATTGCTGTCCAGGACCAGGCCTTTCCTGCTTGCTGTTTCTCCAGATAGTTTTGTTGATCAAGCATAAACTCTGGCGGCATAAATTGCGCATCCGTTTCCCTCGCAGGTGTTTTAAAAGGTCCAAGATGTCCCCCATAAACCTTGTATCCCTGCATAATACTGACATGTTCTAAATTTGTCGTAACTTCCTCTATCGTCTCTAATGTATTTTTCAACATAGCCAGATTAGGCGGTACCAGTTCAGCCCAAGTTGGCCGATCCTGATAAGCAGTATAGAAAATATGCGTTACGTTCGTAAGGCCACGAAGCTTATCCTGACTGTCATCTCGATCAAGCAAATCAACGCTGATATAGCGGACATGTCCCTTCTCTTCCCCGCCGCGTCTGGATAATCCTATAATTTCCCAATCTTTTAGCGATACCAAATGGTCAATAAGATTTTTGCCAATTACTCCATTTGCACCTACCACAAGTGCAACCTTATTTTGTTTACCCTGTTCGTTTTCGAATGATTCATGTGTCATTTTATTCTCTCCCTTTTCATTCATAAGTATGTCTTACTTGTATTTTATTAGCGCCTTAAAATACGCTGCGGACCAGTCCCCCATCTATTTTTAATGCAGAACCATTAATCGCAGAAGAAAGCGGACTGCTTAAAAAAGTAACCAAATGAGCTATTTCTTTAGGGCGAATCAGTCTTTGGATAATGGAAGTAGACCGGTTCTCCTGTATAAAGCGTTTTTCCATCTCTTCAATTGTCAAATCCTCATCAGCATAGAGTGTACGAAGCATGGTTTCTACCCCTTCCGTAAAAGTAGACCCTGGTGTAACGGTATTTACAGTAACTTTCGATCCTTTCGTTAATTCCGCTAAGCTTCGGGATAAAGAAAGCTGCATGGTTTTAACCGCGCTATAATGAGGCATTTCGGCAGCTGGAACTAAAGAAGCTTCACTTCCAATAAAGATGACTCTGCCTTCATTGCGTTGAATCATTTGCTTTAAGTACCAGCGTGTTAAACGGACACCACTCATCATATTTATTTCAAATTGCTTGTACCAATCTTCATCAGTTGTATCAAAATAATCAACTGGTTCAAAAATACCTAAATTATTAATCAGTATATCTATATGCGGATATTTTTCTATCACTTGTTCATTGCCTTCTTTCGTACCTAAATCAGCAGCAATAGAATCAACTAAATTTTCCGGATATTCCGAATGAATACCCGCTATTGTTTGTTTAATCTTTTCCTGATTGCGTCCATTAATAATAACTTTCGCTCCTTCTGCTGCTAAAGAAATGGCAATCGCCTTCCCTATTCCGGATGTTGAACCGGTAATCAATGCTGTTTTTCCTTTTAATTGTAACTGCATTAAAATTCCTCCATATTGATTATTTTCTTCTCATTTCTTCTTAAAACTACTTTTCACTCACCTCCTTTCATTCTTTCATTAATTAAGTCATTTCCGATACCTGACCTCTCTCTTTACGCTCTTTTATATTCGCATGATAAATCAACCGAAGCGCTATAAACATTAATAGAAGTGCCAGCAATCGTTGCCAGTCAAGTGGTACCAGCATGCCGCCGAACCAGCCGAAATGGTCAATCAGCATTCCCATTGACAACTGCCCAATAATTGCAGATAGATTTGTTGCGATAACACCAATTTTCGGAACAGCAAGTATTGTTAAAAATAAATAACCTACACCGAACCAAACAGCTGCCAGCTGCCATTTGGGTGCTTCTAAAAAGGATAAGAAATTTCCGGTTCCGAAAAATAAAACAACGATAAACAGCATCATTCCACCTGTAATAAAGGTTAGAAAAGCACTTTCTAATGTTCCTGCTTTACTGCTGAAAGAACCATTAACGGATGATTGTGCACTTAACAGGACACCGCCAATGAGTGAAGCAATTAAAATAAAAATCGACATTCTTAACCTCCTAGTAAATAAGAAATAATGAAGTAATCATAAGTATTGCAGCAATAATTTTTTCTGGTCTCACTTTTATTTTTGGACTGCCCAGCCAGCCTTTATGTTCGATAACCATACTCATAACCAATTGCCCGACAACCACACTGCTCATAGCCAGACCTACACCTATTAGCGGAATGCCAATAACTAGAATGGTCAAATATATAATTCCTAACAAGCCTCCTGTCAGTTGCCATTTCGGTGCTTTCACTGTGTAAGATAAGGAACCTTTTCCCCAAAAGAGTAAAGCAACGCCTAGAATAATCGTTCCAACAGCAAAGTTATAAAGACTGCTTTCTAATTTTCCAATCGATTCTCCAAGTACTGCATATATCGCTCCTTCCACGCTTAATGTGACTCCTGCTAATAGTGCCACAGCATAAAATAGAATCTTCAAAAAATTCAACTCCCACAAATATTTATTTTATATTTCGAGAAATAACGAAATAAAAGATAAAAAATAAAACATCTGACCTCGAAAAAAGAGCAGCATTTATACATTTCGAGAAATAACGAATTTACAGAGATAAAAAAAGATCTACAGATCTTTTTTTATAAGAGATACTATTTCCTCTATTTTTTCTTCGTTTCGACGATAGTAAGTCCATTGCCCATGGCGTTCAGATTCCAAAAGCCCTGCCTGCTGCATCATCTTTAAGTAATGCGACACAGTGGATGGTGACATTTGTGCTTTCTCCTGAATGTCACCCACACAGACGCCCCCTTTTTCACTGATATTTTTGGAAAGGTGTGCAGTCGACTTTTCAAAATGGTCCATGGGATCTTTTAACCATCGCAGCATATCGAGTCTTTTTTCATTTCCCAACACTTTAAAAATCTCACTTAAGTTATTCATAAATCCATGGTATTCGAATATTCTCGAAATGTCAAATGGATTGAGTGATACCTATAATAAATAATCCAAAATATCCTATCTAAAAAAGTTTTTTATTGCTTCCATACGTATTTGATGATCATAATCTTCACAAAAAAACTTTGTCTTTTTCTCCTTAACTAGTTTATATTTGGGAGTTTCTTCGTATACCTTGAATATCTTTTTACAATTATAACAAAGCGCCTCATAATGAAACATATTAGCCTCCTCATTGATAATGAATATAAGGTCGATTTCAACGTAAATATAAATAAAACTCTATGTTTACCATATCATATAATAAAAATTTTCACTTTATTTTTCCGCTAAAACAACTAAAAAACCCAACTGCAAATGGACAGCTGGGTTAGATAAATGAAATACTTTATTTTGATAAGGATAATCTTATTCGCTTATTGAGCTACAACAGAAGGAACTTTTCCTCGTATAACTGGTAACAGCGATATCAGACCAAAAATCCCCATTTTCGCCCCACCCATAATGGAAAAGCAAGTCCGTAGTCTGCGTCAATTGCTACTCCGCTTACAGCTGAACCAATCATAATTCCCACATTAATAATGGAGGTATGAACAGTGGCAACGAGCATGCCGGCTCATCAAACTCTTGTAACAAGTGTTACAAGCGCAGGATTCATAGCTAAACCAACTGAGCCAATCACAATAAAGGCTAATCTTTTTGAAATAAAAATTGGGTTCATCTTTCTTTATATCAAAGCTTTATCTAACGAAGACAATGGTAGATAGCCGTTTTTATACATAAGACATTATTCGTTCTAACTATTTAATAAAATACTATTATTTAACCTCCCCATCCGTCATTGAAAGAGTACGAAGATTAGAAGAGCAGCAAATTATTGAGGGTTATCATGCGCAGGTCTCATTAAAAAAGTTAGATCGCCCCATTACTGCACTTGTATTGTTTAAATCAACAGATTGTAAAGCGTTATCGAACTTTTGTAATAACCATCCGGATGTACTTGAGTGCTATCGAGTTGCTGGAGAGGTAAGCTATATTGCCAAATTATCCACCCATTCAGCGGAAAGCTTAGAACAATTTATTGATGATACCATGCAATACGGAACGCCATCAACGAATATTGTACTGTCTTCCCATGAAAAGAAAGTAATTGATCCGTTTGATATGAAAGACTAAAAATGATCTATAATTATAATAAGTAAGGGGATTTGTATAACCCCCTCATCTATTTTTTTATCACTAGTTTATAGCTTCTTGGAACTAGACCAGCAGCAATAGCTAATCGATTCCAACCATTGATTTAATCAAAATGATAAAACAATTGTTAATAATATGATTATTTTGCCCAAGCGACTTTAATTGTAGATTGGATATATGCTCTTTGTTCTAAAACATCTAGTACTCGTGGATTTAATCTCTTTTCCACTAGTATAATAGTTAATCCAACGTTGTAAAACCGAATGGGACGAAATATTAAATTGTTTACATGTGCTTTCTAGGCTTCCCCTTTATACAGATAAAACTCGACAGCTTGTTGTTTTAACTCTGCGGACTAGGACTTCCAGTTTCTTGATTCTTTCAAGCCATCCACTCCATCAGCCTGATATTTACGAATCCAGCTTTTCAGTATCCGTTCATCTACTCCATATTTTTTAGCTGTTGTCCCTATCGATTTTCTCTTATTTAATACTTGCTGGACTATTTGAATTCGTTCATCTAACTCATGTTTAGTCAGCCTTTTAGACATACGAAATACTCCCTTCATAGATAGGAGAGAATTTTATTATTTCTCTGTCTACTATAAAGGGAGCATATCAGTTGTCGTTTATCATTTGAGATATTTTGGAATATTCTATTTAATTATCTCAATAGAAATACCTACTATTTGTTTATTCTTTCAAAAGCATCAGAATTAGTATTTGAAATAACATTAGAGCCTCTTTTGTATTCTCGTATCATTCTGTATTCGTAGACCTGCTCATAAGATGTGAATAATTATAAACATGCTGTTTATATTCTCTAAATGCTATGCCGGCAGTCTTTAATTATCTTCCACTTTTAAATGAAGCTTATTTGTTTGCTCAGTCTCCTCTCCCATCTCACGCATATCGATTTCCTCTTCATTGCTGGAGAGTATCTTGACATCCATCCCAAGACTTTGAAGCTCTTTAATGAGTACTTTAAATGACTCAGGAACTCCCGGCTCGGGTGCATTATCACCTTTTACAATAGCTTCATATGTCTTCACACGTCCAACGGTATCATCTGATTTAACCGTTAAGATTTCCTGAAGGGTGTATGCCGCACCGTAAGCTTCTAATGCCCAAACCTCCATCTCACCAAAACGCTGTCCGCCAAACTGCGCCTTACCGCCGAGCGGCTGCTGTGTTACGAGCGAGTATGGTCCGGTTGAACGGGCGTGCAGCTTATCGTCAACCATGTGTGCAAGTTTAATCATATACATGACACCAACGGATATACGGTTGTCAAAAGCTTCTCCTGTGCGACCATCATAAAGGATCGTTTTTGCATCTCTTGGCATTCCTGCTTCTTCAAGAGTTTCCCAAACGTCTTCCTCGGTTGCTCCGTCAAATACCGGACTTGCTACATGCAGTCCAAGCTGTCTGGCAGCCATTCCTAAATGCAGCTCAAACACCTGCCCGATGTTCATACGGGATGGCACCCCTAATGGGTTCAGCATGATGTCGATTGGTGTACCGTCCGGCAGGAATGGCATATCCTCTTCCGGTAAAATTTTGGAGATAACCCCTTTGTTACCGTGACGACCTGCCATTTTATCTCCTTCGTGAATTTTACGTTTTTGAACGATATAAACACGAACAAGCTGATTCACACCTGGTGGTAACTCATCGCCATTTTCACGATTAAAGATTTTCACATCTAAGACGATTCCGTCTCCGCCGTGAGGAACACGTAAGGAAGTATCTCTTACTTCACGTGCTTTTTCGCCAAAGATTGCATGTAATAAGCGTTCTTCCGCTGAAAGCTCCGTCATTCCTTTTGGTGTTACTTTTCCGACAAGAATATCACTGTCTGTTACTTCTGCACCGATACGGATAATTCCCTGTTCATCAAGGTTTTTCAGGGCATCTTCCCCAACGTTCGGAATATCTCTGGTAATTTCTTCCGGTCCAAGCTTGGTATCACGGGACTCTGATTCAAATTCTTCAATATGAATCGACGTATAGACATCATCTTTTACAAGGCGTTCACTCATAATAATCGCATCCTCGTAGTTATACCCTTCCCAAGTCATAAAGCCTACAAGAACATTTTGACCCAAAGCTAGTTCTCCGCTTTCCATCGAAGGACCATCCGCAAGAACCTCTCCTTTTGTTACACGATCTCCTTCTGCAACAATCGGGCGCTGGTTATAGCAGGTTCCCTGGTTGGAACGCTTATACTTCTGTAATCCGTAACGATCTGTGTCGCCTTTAACTTCTTTTCCCTCCACATTGGAAATACGACGTACAATGACGGTCTTCGCATCCACACGTTCTACCACTCCATCATGGCGACAGATAACAGCCGCACCAGAGTCTTTCCCATTCACATATTCCATACCTGTTCCAACAATCGGGGCTTTGGGATTCATCAAAGGAACGGCCTGCCTTTGCATATTCGCACCCATCAATGCACGGTTAGAATCGTCATTTTCCAGAAATGGGATACATGCAGTCGCTGCTGAAACAACTTGTTTAGGAGAAACGTCCATATAATCGATCTGTTCTCGTGCAACAATCGTGTTTACCCCGCCAAATCGGGCAATGACTTCATCGTTTTGGAAGGTTTTCTCATCCGTTAAGGGTGCGTTCGCCTGTGCAATCACATAATTATCTTCCTCATCAGCAGTCAGATAATCAATGTGTTCAGTTACCTTGCCAGTTTCATGATCAATTCTGCGATAGGGTGTTTCAATAAATCCAAATTTATTGACTATCGCATAACTGGAAAGCGAGTTGATCAAACCGATATTTGGTCCTTCGGGAGTCTCAATTGGACACATACGCCCATAGTGGGAGTAGTGAACATCACGTACTTCAAACCCTGCACGCTCACGAGTTAATCCACCTGGTCCAAGTGCAGAAAGACGGCGTTTATTTGTCAGTTCTGCCAACGGATTCGTCTGGTCCATAAACGTAGACAGCTGTGAGCTTCCAAAGAACTCCTTGAGGGAAGCAATCACAGGACGAATATTGATTAATTGCTGTGGTATTACGCTGGAAGTATCCTGTATAGACATTCTCTCACGCACAACACGCTCCATACGGGACAACCCGATACGGAACTGGTTTTGCAATAATTCTCCAACAGAACGGATTCTGCGGTTTCCAAGATGATCGATATCATCTCTGTCCCCTACTTGATGAAGCAGATTAAAGAAATAACCGATAGAAGCTAAAATATCAGCCGGTGTGATATTTTTGATTTCTTTTGTTACTTCCCCGTTACCAATAACAGTTAGCTCGCTCTCTCCATTTGGATCTGTCGGGTCAAGAATTTTTACAGATTGTACGGTGATTTCCTCTTCTAAAACCCCGTCATGTGGTGTCATTGTTTTATCTCCAAAGCGGTTTTCTTTACGCTCAAGATAAGGAAGAATTTTATTTAATAATTTTCGTTCCAGCCGGTCGCCTTTATTCGCAAGCACTTCTCCGGATTCCGAATCTACAACTGGCACTGCAAGTACTTGGTTGAATAAACGATTTTTTATATGGAGCTTTTTATTCATTTTATAACGGCCCACATGCGCTAAATCATAGCGTTTTGGGTCAAAGAAGCGAGATACTAACAGACTCTTCGCATTATCTACTGTCGGCGGTTCACCAGGACGTAGGCGTTCATAGATTTCTAAAAGAGCTTTCTCGGCATTCTCTGTGTTGTCTTTTTCTAACGTATTACGTAAATATTCGTTCTCGCCCAACAAATCAACAATCTCTTGATCTGTTCCAAATCCTAAAGCCCTTAACAAAACCGTGATTGGTAATTTACGAGTACGGTCAATACGGACATAAACAACATTTTTTGCATCCATTTCAAACTCTAACCAAGCTCCACGGTTTGGAATGACCGTTGTTGTAATACCGCGTTTCCCGTTTTTATCAATTTTTTCGTTGTAATAAACACTTGGTGAACGCACAAGCTGTGATACAATAACCCGCTCTGCTCCATTAATAATAAATGTTCCCGTATCTGTCATTAACGGGAAGTCACCCATAAATACTTCCTGTTCCTTTACTTCTCCGGTTTCATTATTGATTAAACGAACCTTCACGCGGAGGGGAGCATTGTATGTCACGTCTCTTTCCTTTGCTTCGTCTACAGGATATTTCGGATCACCCAGACTATAATCCACAAACTCAAGTGATAGATTTCCCGTAAAGTTTTCAATCGGAGAGATGTCCTGAAACATCTCTCTCAAACCTTCTTGTAAGAACCATTCATAAGATGCGGTTTGGATCTCGATTAAGTTAGGTAATTCTAACACTTCATTAATACGTGCATAGCTTCTGCGTTGGCGGTGCCGTCCATACTGAACTAGTTGACCTGTCAACTGCTTCACCCCTTAAATCAAATATTTTTACAGATATCCCTGTTCCATGTGGAATTAGTATTAAAAACTGGATTATCGCCAACTGCTAACGACAGCTTAAATTATATAATGCTAAAATTTTTCAGCATATTGCTGAAAAGCTAATTTCGTTTACAGTTTTCAATTCTTATGTCCCTTCTTTCCTCATTACAATTTTTCGATATACCCTTCTGTTCCATGTATCTAAATTGGCTGCCCGTCTTTTAAATACATTTAGTTGCCTTTTTTACCTCAACTACTGTCAGTAGACCGTATCCATGTGCAATCACTGCTCCATAAGTCATCAGTCTGCCAATCTTGGTGATCCATCCTTTGATGATTCAAAAAATGGTGTCCAGCTCGGAGCTGTAAAAGAAGTGATGAATATTTCTCTCCTCTCCTTTTTATTCATTCAGCACTAAACTAACTCATTCACCTGTTTAGCTGACTATTCCTATTTCTGCAATATCCTTTCCTTTGTACTAACGTACTAAACCCTCAAAAAAAACTTTTTAAAAAGTGTTGACTAAACAAGATCAGCTGTTATATAATTAAAATAGGATACTTATGCATAATCCCCTCCTTTTTTAAAGTGCATCTATACAAATCTACCATATTTCTTAATTACAATCAACGCATTTATACAATCTTATTGTATAATTTTTTTATTTGAACTATAGAAACGCAGCTAATTTTTTGCCATTTGTTCATGCTCTTCTGTTCCGGGTACCATGACAAACTCGGCAATTTCGATTGGGTACGTCGCCATGCGTTCCAACACAAGTTCTTTTATTAATGTCCATGTCTTGCCACCTGTTACATAATGATTGATCAACACCAAACGTCTCTTTTACATGATCCATCCGTTTATTCATTATGAGTTTTAAATCACTTCCTTCCTCTACAGGTAATTTGACACCTTCTGTACGTTGCTTTGGTAACTGATGCAATTCAGCTAACACTTTTGCTGGAGATTCATGAAATTGTTCAAGGACTTCTTTCTTATTATCCCCCCAAACATAATCTCTGGATTTCTGTCGTTGACTTTCCACAGGTGCCCCGTTAAGTGCTTTGTAAGCAATCAAGTCCTTTTCATATATTTGCCAATTAGGTATCTCAAAGGATACAAACTCACGAATTAATGACGCAGAGCCGATAATTTGAGATTCATATTCTCATCTTATTGGCTCTTTCTGTTATGTATAGATTTTATGATTTGTCTGTAATGCTTCCATAAGTGCTAACTATTTATCAGTGAAGCTATCCATGAGTTTTTCTACCTGTAGACATCTGGTTCTTTTTTCCAGATCATTAGTGGGTAAGGAAAACTCGTCATCAGACACTTGAAGCAATGATACAAGGTCATAAAGCACCTAAATGAGTGTTGCCCAAAGATGACATCCACACCAATAAGGCCAGCGGCGATTCCAATTTAAGGGTGGTTATATTTTTGACTGGTAATCAACATTGAAATTTAACATACCTTTTTAAATAATGTATTGACTCTTACGTTGACGTAAGGGTGTATAGTAATTACGACAAATAGTGTGGAGGTTCACGATGTACAGTATTGGAGAAGTAGCAAAAGAAATGAACATAACCGTTCGGACACTCAGATATTACGATGAGATCAATCTGTTGAAACCCTCTTATACCGCAGAATCGGGTTACCGTTTCTACTCAAACGAAAATATCATTACATTACAGCGGATTATTGCCCTGAAGGAACTTGGCTTTCCATTAAACGAAATTAAAACCATTCTGGATCAAAAAAATTGGGAAAACGTTTTTGAAGAACAGTTGGCGCTCATCGCGAAGGAAAAAGAAAGGCTCCGTGATTTAGAAAAGACGATGCGAATGTCTTATCATTTATCTCAGATTGAGCAGGAGCTAAGCTGGAGAAATATTTTTCAATTTGTCAGACAGACGGAAGAAGAACGCTACAACAATCATTTATTTTTGGAACAGTATTTTGATGAACGCGAGCTGAACATCTTGAAAAACCCTGGTTTGGATTTGGGTGAAAGAGAGTCCAAAGAGTTGGTTGCGTTGTTGAAGACGGCCAAGGAGCAAAAGAGCGAAGAGCCTGAATCACCCAAGTCACAGGATTTGGCTAATAAACTCGTATATTTTCTTGAAAATACTTTTTATGGTGATTCCGCACTTATTGAAAAGTATTGGTTGCTTCAAAAGCAACCGCCAAAGGAAGGAAATTTGTTCATGCTGGATGATGATGTTATTCAATACATTGAAAGTATCATGGATCATTATGAAGCAAAGTGGGGGGAAATCGGAAAGGGTCGAGCGGATCATCGGGAATGAATGGAACGAAATGAGAGATTTTAAGAGGTATTGCAGAGTTGTTTTAAAGCAAGGAGGAACGAATAATGAAGAAAAGAATTTACTTTTTGGATCATCTTCGAATTTTTACGATTACGATGGTCATTGTTTATCATGTGACACTTCTTTACACTAACGCGTTTGAATATGTCCAAAATCCAGTACGACCCACTATTTATGACTATGACGTTTCTGATAAGTGGACCTATGCTAAATTCGATCATGTTTTTTATTGCGGGATATTTTGTTATAGGTTCGTATAAGAAAAAGGGAAGTTCGCAGTTTGCAAAAGATAGACTTATTAAGTTGGGGATTCCCTATCTTTTTGGACTTGTCATTTTAGCTCCGCTGGCACAGTATATTGCGAACCGGTCTTGGGGAAGTAATGCTGGCTTGATAGAATTTTGGTTTACAGACTTCTTTCATCCGGAAAACATTGATCTGCATCATTTTATTTACAGGTTACAGTATTGGAATGTTCAAGCGGTGGGTTCTGACCACCACGTACCAAGTCGGGTATACATACTGTTTCTGGTCCTCACATTTGTCTTGTACTATGGTATGGGGTTCTTCTATGAGCCTCAAGTGTTTATCAGCTTTTATATTCTTTACTTTTCTCCAGTGATGCTCCCTGTCTATGCAGCGTATTTTGCGTTGGGGATATATGCTTCCATGAAGATGTGGTTTACGGATGAGCATACGGTTCGGATTTTTCCTTGGGTCATTGCCTATGCAGCCAACTTCCTTCTTTATGGGGGAACAATGGTGATCAAAGATATTAACCCGATTGAGTGTACGGGAAATGATCCATTTCTGGCATTTGCCACCAATGGAATGACATTTGCTGGAGTAATGCTGCTGATTGCTTTGTTTAAAAGATTTTTCAACAAACGGTCTGACGGTATGCTGAGATTATCAGCGAATAGTTATAACACATATATTGTGCATTATCTTATTGTATATGTGGTTGTCTATTTAATGAGTGCTATCAATATACCAACCATCGGAAAGTATATCTTTCAGGTTATCCTATGCGTTTTCCTTTCATGGATCATAGCTACTTTTTTAAAAGAACGTACGTCTTTGCGATCTTGGATTTAAGAGATTGCTTCGTTTGAATTGTTATGTGTACAACGGTTATCAGCAATAATGTTTCATTAAATCGGCTAGTAATTGAAGAAGCATTTAGTAATGATGAAGTTGAAAACAATGTACACGAAGAATTTAGCAAAAGGGCTTCACTAAGTTGCTACACTAATATTACCAAAAGAAAGATAATTAATATTATTGGATAAAATATGAACTATATGAAAAAAATGATGAGAGGCTGTTTGTGATATGAAGAATTTAAAAAAACAAACGAGCAATGGTGCTTCTTACTCGAGAGGATTAGCTCAAGGGTCTGTTTCAACGAAAGAGCGTCTGCTTGCGCCGGATTTAGCCCGCGGGTTTATGCTTTTGATCATTGCTCTTGCTCATGCGCCATTATTGCTCGATCGTCAAGACGGCGGTAGCGTTATTGATGAAGCTGTTAATTTTGTCAGTATCTTGTTCGTGGATAATCGAGGACTTCCATTGTTTGCTATATTGTTAGGTTATGGGTTAGCCATGATGGTTAATCGTCAGCTTAAGGCCGGAACGTTAGAAATAGAATCTAAACGATTATTGCGGCGTCGCGGGTTTTTCCTTTTATTATTTGGATTTGTTCATGCCGTTATTATCGGCGGGATTGATATTCTAGCTTTCTACGGTTTCTCCACTCTCCTTATCGGATGGATTTTATTTCGCCAGAATCGTGTACTTATTCGTGCTATTCTGTGTGTTTCCTTGTTTTTTCTTTTTCTGCTTCCTATTGTGTGGGTGGGTATGGCACATGCAATGGATGCTACTGGGGGAAGCCTGGAAACACAGGGACAATCAAATTCGGAATCATATATAGAAACCACACTCTTTAATTTAATCAGTTTCCCTTTCATGATTTTGAGTCAACTTTTCATGTACCCCATGCTCTTGCCGATACTAATCGGGGTATGGGCTGCACGTAATAACTTGCTGCTTGTTGGCAACCGAAAGCAATTAGTTCGAATAGCTATCATAGGTACTTTAATCTCAATCATTGGGGGACTTCCGCTTGCCCTTGATGGGACGCAGTTATGGAGTTCTTCCCCAACGATGAAAGGGTTGTTCATGGCTCTTCAAATGATTACGGGGCTCGCCGGTGGTATTGGGTACGCAGCCATATTTGGGCTGATTGGTTCTATTGTCAGTCGTACAGGTCTAATGGTTCGCTCATTGACTGCGTTAGGACAACGATCACTCACTTTTTATGTATTAATCGAAACTATGCTGGTCATTACTCTATCACCAGTTGCATTTGGACTGGGTCAGGTATTGCATAGTACAGAGGCAGTTATTATCGCTGTGTTTGTCTGGCTCATTAGTCTACTTTTGGCCATGATGATGGAGTATAAAGGAATGCGTGGTCCTGCAGATGCCTTGTTGCGTAGACTTATCTACCGAAATTAGCACCATTAGTTGTTTTACTGCAAAAGGGTGCTTTAACGGAATAATGTATCATTTATTGGGTGTGAAAATTGAATCAAAGTTCTATTCTCGAATAACTTCATCAACGGAAATAATGGTAATATCTTGAGGGGAGAAAGAGTATTATGTGTGGTTATTTTGGGATGTTTCCCAATCAACGTGCATCGTACTGACATTAAAAAGGTATGGCGATGGAGCTTTATCATTGGTGTTGCTTTTTTGATTGTTCAAGTTGTTCTGCGAACGTAGGTGGATGCGCAACTCAGGCTACAATATGGCACACATCATTGGTGTGTTGATTAGCGGACCGGATTTATGTTTTTTCTATATCATTTCCTGTTGCTTTTGCAAAGAGACATATGGCAGCGGATACTGCCCCCTTTAAAAACTCTAGGGCGTACGGCACTGACAAACTATTTATTACAAACAGTCGTTTGCACATTAAATTTTTATAGTTACGGTTTTGGTATGTATGGGAAGTTAGGTCCTGCACTCGGAGTCGTTCTGGCCTTCATCATTTTTGGTATACAAACCATCGCCAGCAACCTATGGTTAAAATATTTTAAATTCGGTCCTATGGAATGGATTTGGCGCTCATTTACGTATTTTGCAAAAACACCCGAAAAAGAGGATTAAAAAACCAGCCGGTGGGCAGTGATATATGGGTCGCTCTTTTTCCTACTTGTTCTCAGGTTAATCCTTGTTTTGTACGTGCTTCTTTTGTTGCCAGTCCAAACGCTCTAAAATCATATTTATCCATCATAAACTACCTTTATACATTTTATTGCTCCTTACGTGTTTTATACAACAAAAAATACTGTCAGACGAAAATAAAAAACCTTATCTGGCAGCACCCTTTTTCATGCGTGAAAGTATACCCCATTTCCAAGACGACGGTTTAATAACCGTCGTCTTTATTTTTGTACAGAATCTATAGATAATGGTGTACTAATCTTTATCTTTTACTGATTTGACGGCTTTTAGGAGGTAGTCGTCATGCAATATATTGTTGTTCAGAAATCTTATCTTTTTGAAATCTTATCAAAAAAGATTGTTTACCTACCATTGGATAAAAATACTCTTCAATGTGGTTTTTAAGACATATGGAACAAACCAGCAAAACACATAGACAGATTGAGCCATCTGCTTATGTGTTTTTTTGTTTGCTGAAAACATTTTTTTACCAAAATTGCAACAAACAGCCCTTCCGAATTGGGACTTAGTACAAAGGAAGACAAAAGAGCTACGCTCACTTCCTTTCATACCACGAAAGGAGGTGAAAAAAATGAAGCCATCTTCTTTTCAAACAACGATAGAAAATCAGTTTGATTATATCTGTAAGCGTGCGATGAAAGATGGACGTAAAAATTATTTCAAACATCTATTGACAATTTCAAAACAAGAAATTTCCTTTTCTGATATAGGAGATTATCTTGTGAATCAGTTTTCTACCGTCGATCACTATGCCACCAATTTGCAAGTGTTCACAAAGTAATCATAATAAGAGAGTTTTTAGTAAGCTTTGCTAGTTTGAAGATTTTTAAGGTATGAAAGATCGGATCAAAAATACAGGAATAAGTAGTGGTCACATTTAAGACTTTGTAATTTAAATAGTCGAATGACTCAACATCGTAAGTTAAGCTAACTGCTACTTAACGAGCCTATCTTTATTTTGATTGGTAGCCTCATTACTCTTTCGAATATCAAATTTAATTTAAAATCATACTTCCTTCTTTAATATAGTTTTACAATAATATACTGGAAACCACGGTCTCTGTGAGTTTTCCTCTCAGTAAAAAGTTTCTTCTACTATCGTAAGTCATGATTCGAACTATCGATGTTTCAACGCATGAATCACTGCTTGGGTGTAATCTTGAACCTCCATTTTACCGAATATACTTGTAATATGCGTTTTGACAGTTTTTCAGTTATATGAAGCTCCACAGTTATTTCCTTGTTACTTTGCCATACGTGATATGCTTCAAGATGATACGTTCTCTGGGTGTTAAATTATGGTAAGTAGAGAGATGCTCATCCCATTGCAGTTTCCTATGAGTCAGGAGGACCTTAAAAAATATTCGGATACAAAACAACAGTCTTTAGAGGATAGTATGCTGAATACATGCTAACATCTTCACATCTAAATTTTATTTTATACAAAATTATGAATGATTACTATACATTTCATTCTATTGACTGAAGCTCGATTTTTTGCTGTTTAAAACGACTAAGAATCAACCAGCAAAGTGCATATACACAGCCAATAATCATTGTTCTGATTATACTTAGGTTCACCCACAAGTCGGCACGTTCTTTTAATTCTTTTGAAAAAGGAGCTGCTGGTTCAGTGATTGAAAATACATTTAGTTCCGGAATAAAATAAAGGAAAGTTGGAACCCGCAGTAATAAATAAAGCCCAACAATAAGTAAGACTAGGTTTCTTACTTTTTTATATTGCCAACATAAAATTAAGAGTCCAACAATGAGTATCTGAACAATCATATGAAGTGATATCCAAAAATGTTCAACTGGCAGCGCATACGGTTCTTGAAGAATAGCAAAAGACTCTGGTGGGTTTGCACTCCATTGTGACGCAACGACAACTCCCTCATAAATCGCTCCACCTAGTTCCAAACCAAGAATTGAAATTAAACCAATGACCATCACATGAATTACTTTCTGTTTCATTTTCTTCTCCTCCTTAAATTGAACATACTTTAACCTATCAACGATAGTTTAACTACCATTGATAGGTTACCTGAATAATGTTATACTGTCAAGAGACAATTTAAATTTGTGCTACTAACGAAGGAGGAGCAATATGTCGAAAAATAACAGTTCTCATCATAAAATGCTGGATAAAATCCAAATCATGCAAGCTGCTTTGGATATACTTCAAGCAGAAGGCTATAAAAACATTACGATCAGAAAAATCTCTCAAAAATTAGGGATTAAGAGCGCCTCTCTTTATTGGCATTTCAAAAATAAAAATGAGCTATTAGAATTAATTGCTGATGAAATATGTAAAAAGGTTCAATTTCCAGAAGAAGAGTTAACCTGGGAAGAACAACTCATGCAGCTTGGGCACGAGTGGCGGAACACCCTCTTATCAATTACTGATTCGGCAGTAGTTCTGGCTGAAACCGCACCTACTACGCCATATCGTATACAATTCATTCAAAAGATCCATGACATTTTTAAAAAGGTAGGAATGAGTCACCAGGATGCTTTCTCTGCTTTATGGTTCTTCAATACCTATTTGATTTCATTTATTCTAGAGGAATACCGCTTTGCTGAAATTAAGAAAAATAATCAACAAGTTTCAACATCTGAAGGTTCTCCTCCTCTCCACCTTACCATTCCAAATATGGCTGAAGAATTTCAATTTGGGATGGAGGTCATGATCGCTGGATTTAAAGCAAAATCCGGCAACTAGTTGCCAGATTAAGTCGCCCTCTTATCATAAGTACGGCCATTTATATGTATAACCAGCCAACCCATGTTTCAGTTGGCTGGTTATTCATCTTGTCGAATTGCAATATGAATCTCTACTTCTCGAAACCTACTGTATAGGCTCTTTTTAGCTACCTTCGTCTTCCTCTAACATATCTACTGTAAAGATTTCATAGTTCGTATCATACCAAGGAGGCTTTTATTGTTCAATCCTCATTTTGCTTTATTACAGGAATGCTTTCTTATCTTTTAAAAAAAGATTGCTGTTTTTGCAAACAACATGTAGTGCTACTATGATTTCCATACAACAATTAAGTATAGTTAAGAGAAATAAAATGAACGAAGATACATAGAAGTTGAATTCCCTGTTGGACTTTGATTTATTGAAAAAGTTAGTGGTTGGAATCGGTGAAGTATCTGAAATCACTGGCATTCCAACACGTAAAATTCGATATTGGGAGGAAAAAGGAGCCATACAATCTGAAACCAATACGGAAGGTTCAACACGTAGATATAATTATTTAAATGTGAAGAAAATGCTTCTCATTCAAGAGATGATTGACGAAGGGTTTACATTGGATGCAGCGATTAAAAAGGCAGAAAAACGTATGGTTACTTTAAACGAGGCCTTTCGTAAATTGGCTGATACCGTACCAGACACAAAAGATAAAGATTAACAGAAATGGTTAGAGAGTCTGAATATGGAGTAAAAAATTCAAATAAACCCAACTGTATTGAAAGCAGTTGGGTAAAATCGATTAAAAAGGCATTTTCAGATGGAACAAAATCCGCCCGAAATACTCTATTCAGCTGCTGAATTTAGCTTTACTATGAAATACTGTTTTCTGAGAGTGTGCCTTCTGGTCTTTCGATATCCTCTGTATCATTGATGTTCTGATAATCAAGCTGTTGTGTTAAATCGATTTCAGTGTCAGATCCCACCTGCATTGTATATTCTAACTCAATATTCTCAATATAATAATTATCATTATTGATGTGAAAAACAATCGAAGCATCCGTCACTGGTTCTTCCCCGAGATTAAAGCCCCATTCCTCTAACAAAGCTGTCGCATCACTTTGATTGTCTGATTGATATGAAAATTCATACGTTTCATCTAATGCTTCAAACGATGTTTCCTCCATTGGCTCGATGTATTCAAGTACTTGAGCAATTTGCGTATAGTCTACAAAATAGTATTCATGCATATCTTCTACTTGAAGCGAGCTTATAGTCCAGTCACTGTCCGATAACTTTTCAAAAACTGTTTCGGAGTTATAATATAATTCTTCTGATGTTCTCCCATGTTCATTTGTATATTCGCTTGTGATATATCCAAGTGTGTTCTCTAAATCAATTTTTAACGTGTATTCACTATCTTCTTCCTCATTAGGGTTGGCGGTTGTAATATCGAGTGTATAGTTATTGACTTCATCACTTGCCGCAATCGTTTCTTCTACAACATCCTCTTCAGACATGGAACACGCTGTGGTAAAGCACAAAGTTACCAATAGAAAAAACATTTTTTTCATCATACCATCTCCTCGTTTAATATAGATTCAATGATTGTCTCCTCGCTTATCCGCGATAAAAAAGAACTCCTGCATCAATACTAATAGTAATGTTACATGTGATACCAATAATATCTGTCCAACCTTGTGTTAAAATTCCTTCAGGACTACTTTCTACTACTCCATTATGACAACCAAAAACGACTAGTTTTGATCCAGTAGCTCTTGATTGTTGAATAGCCTCCTGGAATATTATTTGATCTTATAGCAATGAATTTTCTAAACCTACATTCGTTAATGATATGAATTATAAATATTCCCAAAACATCCTATCTAAAAAAGTTTTTTATTGCTGTAATGCGTATTTTATGATCGCAATCCTCGCAACAAAACATTTTTGTATTCTTCTCCTTAACGATTTTATATTTTGGACTTCCTTCGTATACTTTAAATACTTTTTTACAATGATAACAAACCGCTTCATAATGAAACATGTTAGCCTCCTTTGGGGATAATTGCATTTTCATCTATGGATGTAAGGGGAAAACAATGTACATATAAACTTCTATGTTTACTTTATCATATAACGAAAATCTTCACTTTATTTCTTTATTAAAATAAATGATTAGATGAAAATTCATCCTACCTGTAATATTTAAAACCCAGCTGAAAATAACCAGCCTGGTTCGATAAATGAAACGATTAAACAGCAGTAGAAGAAACTTTACCTCGTATAAAGGGCAGCAGCGATATGAGCCCTAAAACACCCATGATTATACCAACCCATAATAGTGAAGTAAGGCCGAAGCCGGCATCGATTGCCACACCGCCGACAGATGAACCAATCATAAGACCAAGATTAATCATCGAATTATTTACTGTGGCGACAAGTGTTCCTGTATTGGAAACGCTTAGAGCCTGTTTCGCCATCGCCGGATTTAAAGAAACGCCGGTTAAACCAATAATTATAACTGCAACAACAGCAATAACCGAGACTTCTGCAAAAAAACCAAACAGAGTAAGGGCAGCTGTCAGAATAAATAATCCAACTGTCATGGTAGGTATCATATGCAAGTCTGCTAATCTGCCGACAATAATATTACCAATAACCGTTGCTACACCATAGATTCCTAATATAATAGGTACAATCCCTGCATTAAATCCTGTAACTTCCGTCAGGCTTGGTGTGAAATAGCTAAATGCAGCGAATGTTGCACCGATTATAAATACATTCGTTGTATAGGCAGCCCATAAACGGTAGTTTTTGAAGGAGCCAAGCTCTTTTTTGACACTGATACTTTCCTTTTCCTGGGATTCAAAGGCCGGTATGAGGAATTGAACCAATATCGCCGCAATTAATACCAGGACCACAACCGCCCAGAAGCTGGCACGCCAGTCCAAATATAAATTAAATACCATCGCAAATGGTACCCCGGCAGCGGTGGCAATCATCAGCCCGCCTAATACAACAGAAGCTACCCGCGCTCGTAAATGGTCGGGGACGAGTTGATAGGCAAGTGACATAGCCGTTCCAAACGTTGCGGAAGAAGCGATTCCCTGCACAACCCGGGCCGTCATCATAACCTCATAATTAGGAGAAATGGCTGCGATTGTCTGCCCAATAAGAAATACAAGCGTTAATGCCATCAATCCTTTCTTTAAAGGGACTTTTAATAAAGCGATGGTTAGAATTGGCCCGCCTATAATCATTCCTACTGCATAAGCGGAAATAAGATAACCGATAGCTGCTATGGATACGCCGAATTCTTCTGATAAAGTCGGCATAATTCCTGCTACCATAAATTCTGATGTTGTTTGAGAAAAAATAAGAAAACCTAGTATAAACACTTCGAAAGGCAAAACTGTTCACTCCTAATTTAGATTTTTATAACAATCAAGGCTTAAATGTACCTGTAATTTTCTGCTCCACTTCCCCTACTTTCTGTTGTTCCCAATGCTACTTTATTTTTTAATGTCAATGATGTATCCTCCTCTGATAACTAAATAGTGATATCCGTCATTATGTCGAGCAGAATATTGTTTGAAAAGTAGAAATTATTTTCATACTTAGTATGATAAAAGGTACAATTAAACCCCTGCCTGATGTAGAGCTTTTAAATTTTTTAGCAGCTATCCGCAGATATTAAGACAGAACTTTTTTCAAGCTGATTTATTTCTTTTCTTCTTTCTCTTAGATATGATTAACATACTTTATATGAAATTGTTATAAAGGGAGGAAAAGTCAGTTGGAAGATCTATCAAAATACGGAATTGTTTCTGCACTTCAAGCAATCGGCGGTAAATGGAAGCCCCATATATTATTTATCCTGCTAGAAAAAGCACAAAGCGTTTTGGAGAATTAAGACGTTTAATGCCTGAAATAACACAGGGTGTATTAACACAGCAGCTTAGAGAGTTAGAAAAAGATAGTCTGGTCAGCCATGTTGTTTATCAGGAAGTTCCGCCAAGAGTAGAATATTCTTTATCCGCACACGGACAGACATTGGAAAACGTTTTAAGAGATATGTGTGCGTGGGGTTTCACGCATGAGGAATTTTTAGAAAAAGAGAAAGATCCTTTAGAAGTGTGTAATAAATAATCAAAATAAAGTAAACAAAGCAGCAGCTCCATATTGCCACTGCTTTGTTTACTTTATACCCTAAGAGTAATAAAACTTGTATCCAGTTAAAAAAATTAATCTAATGACTTTCAATGCCGTTAATCAGCTTTCACAGCAATAGCTTCGATTTCAATCAAAGCATCCGGATGAAATAAACCACTTATTTCTACAATGGAATCTGCTGGATAGGGAGCTGAAAAATACTTTTTCCTCAATGCAACAACCTCTTTAAAATAGGACATATCTTTTAAGAAAATAGTGACCTTTAAGATGTCATCTAACGTTGAACCGCCGCTTTTCAAGACCTTGTCAAGGTTCTTAAAAGCCTGTTCAGCCTGAGCCACGAAATTTCCACTATGAATAAGATCCCCATTCTCATTTATACTGGTCTGGCCCGAGATAAATAGTAAGTCACCAAAGGTCATCCCTTGAGATAATTGGAAAGGAGCGTAGGGGTCTGGAGTAATGTTAATTTGTTTCTTTTCTGCCATCATGTCATCTTCTTTCTATACTTTATTTTTAATGTTGCTATCTCATCACTATTGATATCATAAGGAAAATGTTTTCTATAGAATAAATTACTTTCTATTCCTGTTCTTATCAGATAGATCGATTATTTTATCTGCTACTGTGTAATTTCCTGCCAGTCTTCCAAGCGCTTTAAGCCTTTTTATATTAATATAGCCATTATCAAAATAAGCTCTTGAATATGCATTTGCCGCAGCTCTCCAAGTACTAAATAATCTGATCCGAGAGGGATGAGCTGGTACAGTTTACATTCCATATTGATTGGTGATTCTTTTACCCGTGGCGAAACCACACTTGTACTTTCTACTGGTGTTACACCGCTTTTTTTGAAATTCATCCATCTCCGGCGGCAAATTTTCAGCGCTTATTTTCATGGCTTCTGCTAAAGAAGCATTCACTATATTAATCACAAATTCCTTTGTATCCCGGATATTTTTCAGCGTACCTTTTACATTGCCTTCCCTTTCTCTTGTTCCGGGACTGATCGAAATAGAAAATATCGACGGTTTAGTTGGAGCTACGTTAAAGAAACTAAACGGACTCAGGTTAAATATGCCTTCCTTACTTTTTGTGGAAACCCAGGCAATCGGTCTGGGAACAACAGAACCAATTAATAATTTATAAAGCTCTTTTTCCGATAACCTTGCTGGATCAATAAGCATGGTTTTCTTCCCCGCTTGTATACTCTTCTTCTCGGAGCGTAGCTATAGGTTGAAGATAGCTGTGTTCAAAGGTATTCAGGGTCCTCCCTTCTTTTATCTTGCTGACCCAATCCGGATTGACGATGGCGCTTGTTCCAATGGCAACCAGATCGGTTTCATTCTTTTCTAACAGCTTCTCAGCTTTTTCAGGCTCGCCTAATTTTCCATTAGCAATTACCGGAAGCTTACTGTACTGCTTTGCCAATGCAGCAAGTGTAGACGGGCTATCTGAAAAGGCAGGTGCAAATGCCTTATACTCTGTTGTATGAATATAGGTTGGTGAAGCAGCTGCCAGCTGTTCAAAAATGATTTTGGCGTCCTTTTCCCTTTCTGCCCATTTATGATGAAAATCATTTACTTTGCCTTGTGAAATACGTACCCCAACCGGATATTCTGAACCCACTGCTTCCCGAATAGCTTGTAAAACTTCTACAGTTAGGCGAATACGATTTGCAGTTGATCCGCCATATTCATCGGTCCGTTGATTGGTATAATCTGTGACGAACTGATCCAGTAAATATCCGTTTGCTCCATGCACTTCCACGCCATCAAAACCTGCTTGTTTTGCACGGGAAGCTGCTTGAGCAAAGCTCTCAATCACATGTCGAATTTCCTCTTTTGTAATCTCCCTTGGTAAAGCAAATTTCCCGCTGCCTCCATGATCTTCTAACATGCTCCCTACTGGCCGGATAGCAGACGGCGCCACAGCTGTAAAACTGTCATGCTGGACAAGTGCTCCTCCATGCATAAGCTGAACGATAATTTTTCCTCCTGCACGATGAACAGCCTCTACTACCGGCTTCCATGCCTCTGCCTGTTGATCATCTGCAATCCCAGGCTGGTTTTCATAACTTCTGCTATTCATATGGTCTGGATAAATCCCTTCTGTAATAATCAGTCCAAATCCGCCTTGTGCAAAGCGGGAATAATAGGAAGCCATCCGGGCAGTCGCCTCTCCTGTTTGCTCGGCACTGGTGCGGGTCATCGGTGACAGCGCTGCCCGGTTTGGTAATTGCAGGCTCCCCAGCTGATAATTTGAAAAAAGTTTTGTATCGTTATGCATTAAAATTCCTCCTTCTGTTTTGCAATCATCTCCGTTTCAAAAGAAGATTTGCTTAAAATTAATTGTACGTCCTGCTTTCCATATAGTAAAATGATCATTAATGATGGTGTCATCAATATTATTGATGTTAACAAAGGAGGTATCATCATGGAGCTGACAGATTTAAGGATAGTTGTGACGATACAACAGGAAGGCAGTATCACAAAGGCTGCAGAAAAATTGGGCTATGTTCAATCTAATCTCACAATGCGAATTCGAAAATTAGAAACAGAGCTTGGTGTGCAGCTTTTTCATCGTGACCGCAAAGGTGTTTCGCCAACTGAAAAAGGAATATTACTGTGCAAGTATGCTGGTGATATTATACAAATGGCAGATGAAACAATAGCTGCCGTCAAAGAGCCGGAATATCCATGCGGTTCATTATCTATCGGAGTCGTAGAAACCATTGCATCTACACCGGCTTTTATCCATGCTTTATCCGAATTCCAGAAAAAATATCCGGATGTATCCCTGACGTTAAGCACCGGCACTTCCCCGCAAAATTATCAGAAGGTATTGAATGGTGAATTAGATGGTGTTTTTCTAACCGGCGAATATGACTTTTCTTCTCTAAAGGTAGCTTATGAATTTCAGGAAGAAGTTTTTCTATTAACAGGAGGACAGGCGAAAGAAAAGAATGTTTTCTCAGATTTTAAAAATACAGCCTGGGTTGTTTTCCCGGAAGGCTGCCCCTTACGAAAAGCGAATAAAAATTGGCTTCAAGCCGATGGAATGTCATTTGATAATACGATTGAAGTAAGTACATTAGATACGATGCTGAGCTGTGTACGGGCCGGAATCGGCAATACACTTCTAACTGAATCAGCAGTAGATCAAAAGGATAAACAAATCCAATCCTATCAAGTACCAGAGCAGTTCAGATACGTCACTTCCCGGTTAGTCACTCGAAAAAGTCCGTTTTTAAGCAAGGCATTTACTGCTTTTGCATCATGCTTTGCAGAAGCTGATAAAAATGGAACATATAAACAAGGAGAGAAAATGGATGCAAAGTGAATTTAATAAAACCTGTGTTCCAAATGGCGTCGCTTTAAAAGAGACCTGCTTTTGATGCACATTATCCGTGATTGGCGGAAAATATAAAATGATTATTCTTTATTGGCTGTCTGAAAATGATGTCATGCGCTTTAATGCATTACAGCGAAATATAGCCTTTATCTCATACAAAACACTAAGCGTTATGCTAAAAGAAATGGAAGCGGACGGGATTATCATGCGGAAAGAATACCCGCAGATTCCTCCAAAAGTGGAATATTCACTGACTGAGCTAGGCAGATCGCTTCTTCCGATTTTAAACATGATGTGTGACTGGGGAGAAATGAATCAAAAGGTTAGTCCGTAAACAGGAAAGCCTGCATTACTAAAAACAATAAAAAACCTGATGATTTTTATTTCCAATCGTCAGGTTTTTTGATGAATTTCTATTCTTAGTCATTAGTAACAGGATGATTACCCAGAACGGATAATATATTGGAAAAAGCAAACTGTGTTGTATCCTTAGAAATTTGCTCCAGGTCTTCCGTTCCTTCACAAACCACTTCGGCCATGTAATTATACTCCCCTCCAATCCTCCACAAATCTATAATATTACTGTTTTCCTTACAATAATTCGTTAACTTTTCACAGCTCTTGGTTTTAAATAAAACGAAACCATGTATTCCTTTATTAAGTTCTTTATGATTTACCTCGACCGTATAACGCTTTATCACATGATCTTCTAATCTCTCTATTCTCGTTTTCACAGCAGGAGATGACATATTTATTTGTTTGCCGATTTCAGTATATGTAAGTCTGGCATTTCCTTTTAATAAATCTAATATCTGGTGATCGATATGGTCTAACATTCTTTTCTCCCCGCTTTCTTTAAAATTTAAAGTTTTTCATAGCATATACTTTAATCATCCCATTGTAAACAATACGCCATCAGATTAAACTTCAATATGAGGTGATAAATATGATACGTTCTATTTTCTCTGATTATAAAATTGGAAATTTAACATTAGATAACAGAATTGTAATGGCGCCAATGACAAGAGGATTTGCTGATGACGAAACAGGTGAAGTCAATTACTTGGTTGCAGACTACTATGGAAAACGGGCAAGATACGGTGCCGGCTTAATTATTACTGAAGGAATTGCTATAAACGAAACGGCCAAAGGGACCTACGGGATACCCGGCATATTCACACATTGCCAGACGTTAAGCTGGCAAAAGGTAACAAAAGAAGTACATCAATATAAAACAAAAATCTTTGCTCAGCTCTGGCACGTAGGCAGAGTAAGCCATCAGGAATTTTTAAACGGGCATGCTCCTGTCGCCCCCTCTCCGATCGCTGCCAGCGGAAAGGCACATCGATTAAGGAAGCCCTTCCCAAGGCCGAGAGCTTTAACCAATACGGAGATTTATCACATTATAGATGATTACAGAGATGCAGCAAGAAATGCGATGGAAGCTGGATTTGATGGTGTTGAAATACATGCCGCACATGGTTATCTGATCGATCAATTTATCAATGAGAAAACGAATCAGCGTCAGGATGAGTTTGGCGGTTCTTTACAAAACAGACTGCATTTTTTAGATTTAATTATTAAAGAAGTAAAGAAGGTTGTTCCTAAAAATAGAATCAGCATCCGGATTTCTGAGAAAAAAGATGATGATACGGACTATGTATGGGAATATCCGGAAGAAATGGTATGTGCCATAACAGAAATTCTTGCGAAGCATCAACTAAAAATCCTCCATCCATCTGTAGAAAACTATGAGGATACGTTTCAAAATGATCCACGATCGCTGCATGCCTTATTCAGGCAATACTGGGATGAAACACTTATCGCTGTTGGAAATATAGCACCTGAAAGTGGAGCAGACATTATTGAAGCGGATCAGGCAGACTTGGTGGCATTTGGGCAATTATTTATATCCAATCCGGATCTGGTTATCCGTCTGAAAGCAAATCGGGAAATTTTCCCGTATCAGACAAAAGATCGACTTCCATGTTTAGTTTAGGAGTTTAAAGCTGGCGGTTTGTGGAAAAGAACAGGTACTTCATTCAATAATTTATTCTCCATACACACCAAAGCCATGAACTTAAAATTTGTAGTTCATGGCTTTGTTCAATTGGTAAAGTGTGCTGATGCTATTTAAATTTCAGCGGCCCATATCTCCATTTCAATCTTAATATCAGGCAAACCAAGTTCTGAAATATATCCGATTGTCATTGCAGGATATTCTGACTGGAACAGGGCATCCCATTCAGAATACAGGAAATCCCAATCAATAGATTCCGTTGCCCAGATATTCACCTTAATAATATGACCGCTGCTTATCTTTTCCGTTTCAAGGACGCTTTTTATATTGTTAAATGTTTGCTTTACTTGTTCATTGAAGTCTTCCGGAATATTTCCTTGTTTATCAACACCAATTTGTCCGGAAGTCACGATGAGTTCGGCATTTTTAGGAACTCTCGTAATTTGAGTGTAGTTACCGACAGGACTCGGCATTGTTTCAGGGTTTTTCCTTACTATTTTTCCGTTCATTTTATTACCTCACCATCTTAAATGTATACTGCTTTATTCATTAAAAATAGACACACTTCACCAATTTGACTATTTTTAATGAAAATCAGCAGTAGAGTATCCATATCCCAATGACAAAAATGCTATTATGTTTTTCTTCATGAATTGGACACCCCTTTCTTTCAGATGGTAATGTATGTTTTTTTTAATATAACATAGTAAATGAAAAATATCTTATTTAAAGAAGGACTTCCTCCCATAATAGAGAAAATAACGCTTAATTTGATAGTTTATCCAAAAACGCTACATAAGCCTTTGTATTTTTCTCTAATCCATTTTCACCGGGAGTCAATCCTTCTTCCTCCGACCCTCCAGGCTTTTTCTCTTCTCCATAGAAGGCATGAATCGATTGATAGTCTCAAGATAAGATTTCATATCCCTTGCCTCGAATGTTTCAAGATTAATTTCTACAAATAAATCTTGTACGACATCCTCTGCGTCACTAACTGACCTAAGCATCCGGTATGCAATGGAAAAGAGAAAGGATTGATATGTTTCATATAAGGCTTCCAATTTCATCATAGGATTCTCCTGTTTACCATAAGAATTAGATTACATTTTATCTTTTTTTCAACATATTATAAACTTAAAAGTATTCAATTATAGTTGATGGGTAAGAGCTCCCCCTTACCCAACAAATCCTAGTTATACTCATTTAAAAATGCTTCTATTTTTTGTTTGGTTGCTTGATTAGCTATACTTTCCCAGTTAGTGTCATAGCTATGATCAGACAACGGAAAATAATAAGCTTGGCTATCTACTTTATTTTCATCAAGTTTTTCATGCAATATCTCGATCTGTTCTTCTGGTACCACTTTATCTTTTTGGCCGACAAAAGAAATAGTGGGTGCAGATGTTTCATTTACATATTGAATAGGAGACATTTGCTGATAATGGTTTTTGATTTCTTCTGTTTTTGGCGGCTCATCCAGGAGTTGTTCAAGCAGCGGATGAACAAATTCTTTACTATTATTTTCATCGTAGAGCTGTAATAAATCCGATGGTCCATATAGATTAATAATAGAATTTATTTCCACTGTTGAATCGGAATCTGTTTCTCTGGGAACAAGGCTATTTCCCCTTAATTCCGTATACCCTGTTAATAATGCTAGATGGCCCCCGGCAGAAGATCCGATTAAATTAATTCTGTCTACATCTAACTGATACTCATCCGCATGTTCGACAATCCAGTCTAACGCTGCATGTGTATCTGAAATTTGTTTTTGCCACATGCCGGGTCCATTTTGGCTGT
Organism: Oceanobacillus jeddahensis; assembly: GCF_000750635.1. Taxonomy (GTDB): domain Bacteria; phylum Bacillota; class Bacilli; order Bacillales; family Amphibacillaceae; genus Oceanobacillus; species Oceanobacillus jeddahense. The sequence goes on along the minus strand of NZ_CCDM010000003.1, from coordinate 156,235 downwards.
ATTCTATATTAAATACAACATACCCCTTCGAATTAAACCATTTACTCCATGAGGAAACCTCACTTTTATCTCCACCGCTCCATCCGCCGCCATGAATATTTACGATAACAGGACGCTGTTCATCATTAACTTTCGTATCCCATACATCCAGTAATAAATCTTCATCTTCCGTAGTTTTATAAACAACATCTTCCTCTAAATCGGAATACATATCAGTATCAGAAAAAGAGAATGTATAGTTATCCATAAACGCTGTTTCTATGCCAATGCTACCTGCATACTGTTGATTCTGTATCCCCGAAAGAAATGCTAATCCTAAAAATGAAATACAGCTAACCGACCAAATCATTTTTAAATATAATGCAGTTTTTTTCCAAATAAGAAGGACGAAAATAATGAGAGCTGCCACACCTAAAATGATTAATGCTACAGGAAATGTGAACAGGTAAAATGAGATTTGACCAGAATAGGTACCATATCCGCTGGCAAAAAAGGAGCGCCAAAGCAAAACAAGCACACCTGTTAGTACTAGTAAACTAGCAATAATACCAGTTATTTTTAAAATAGATTTAAATTTTGTAGATGTCATTTCGTTTCTCTCTTTCTTTAGTTTATCTGAATAGCGATACCCCGAAAAGAGATTTTTGAAACTAAAACCTGTTCATCATAGTACTTTAAATACTCTAATGTTCATTTCATTTATGATTTTTCTTCGTTATGCTACACTATCATTTACTAGCCCCTTTATTTACTTGAAAATTGTTGATATACTGCTGCAAATGTTCCTGTATAATCATCTTCTTCAAATGTTCTTTCTCCTTCAAATGATTTATCTTTTGTTAATGAGGTTTCATCAAAAAAGCTGGTAAGTTTATCGCCTGCTTTTCATATACTTTCACTAAAAAAATTGTTATCATTTGACCGGAAGAACTGCGGCCAGCAAGCAAAATAAAAGTGGTTGTTAAAGCTATCAAGGTTAGTAAATGTTTTTTTATTTGTACTTCTTCCTATTTATTTGGCTTCATTCGGGTCTATATTTTGCATATTTCAACAATAGTATCATTACCAGAGGAAGAAAAAGAGCTTGAAGCTCCATTTTTTGAAGCATATAGCTTGTCAAGAAAACGATATTTGCTCCACTATCATACAAAGCACCCTCCATATCAGACCCTTTATCAGTTATGACGATTCATTCTGGTTGCACTTCCATCATAATATCAACATATTTCCTTTCTGATGAGTAATCTGCCCTAGATCAGTGCCCTTTCAGATGCATTTATCCCCATATCCAAAGTATCCATTTTTATCTAGCAATAACTGTTTAGTTTAGTATTCACATATGGTATTTTAAGTGATGCGGCTAATCGCGGTTTTGGGGTATTAGTTTTGTTTGGGATTGTTGCAATACTACGCAGACTCAGATAAGAAATAATATGTAAAGCTCCTTACATATCAACCAAGTGAAGAACTTATTTGATTGCAAACCCTGCCTACGTTTTAAATTAATGATTCTCTCAAATATCAAGAAAAAATCTAGGATAATATTTTGGGATAGCATTAGAGTTATATAAAAAGCATAACCCCAATGCTAACCACTCATGCCATCCGGTATCTTATCGTTTTATCTGCTCTTATTATTAAAATGGTGAATTCCCTTATTATTTCTAATTGATCCTCCACCACGCCGCTTTGATAACTCTCATTCAATTGGTTTTGCACCGCTTGAATTCCTTTGTTATCTGCAAATGATTTATTTTTCTTATTTTCTTTGTTTTTATTTTTTTACTCATTACTGACACCTCCTTGTCTTTTAGTATGTACAAAACATTAAAACAGCCTTACGATAATTAATTCCAAATAATGGCTGTATCGCTTTTGTTTTGGACCTATATCCTTTATCCAATCATTTTATTTAAATAAAAAGAACGTCTGATAAAAATAAGCGCCACTACAACAAATAATCCGGCAATCCAGCTTAAGTTGACAGTATCCATATACTGTCCTCCTAAAGCAGAACCAAACATCATGCCCACATTCATTAATGCGGTATTAAAACTGAGCACTGTTTCAGATGATTGTGGCTTGAGTGCAACTAAATAAAATTGCTTTGCCGGTGTTGTTGTCCAAGTTGCTACTCCCAAACAGCTAATCTACATCATTTGATTTTAAAAATGTTATAATACAAATAACCTAAAAAAATCAAAGGAGTAATCTTATGCCTAAAATAATAGACCATACAGAAAGAAAAGATCAAATTGTTGAAGCAGCTTTTGATGTTATATATCATTATGGTTTTGAAAAAACTAATTTACGGAAAATCGCCAAAAAAGCAGGATTATCTTTAGGCTCAGTTCAACATTTTTTTCCAAAACAAAAGGACATGTATACATTCGCAATGGACGTTATTTTTCAAAGATTTGAAGAGAGAATGCAAAAAGTAGTAGAGACGGAGCAAGATTCTTTTGAAAACGCCGTTCGTATGGTGAAACAGATTGTTCAAGTTCATACAGAAGAAGAGAGAATTGAAAATGATATATGGGTAAAATTTACCTTAATGGCAACAATGAATCCGGAATACCAAGAACTAAAGGAAGAATATCGAAAAGTAAACCTTAATTTCGCAGAGGATATTATAAAAATGCTTTATAAGAATGAATATATTACAAATCCCGACAATATTAAGGATATGGCACATTCGTTAATTATATTTGTTACCGGGTTAGTATTTGAAGCTGTGATTTATACAAATTTATATAACGATCAAGTTGTTGAAAAAAAAGTCAGAGAATATTTAAGCTATATCTGCAATTAAACATATTTGAACCGTCTGGTTCCTTGGTTTTAGTCCGCGATACGACAACTGTAATTGCAACCTAAATGTGGATATGAGTAAATTTCCAAGTATCAACCTCGTTTTAATTGTTTTGCATGAGGATGATAAAAATCCCCTCGAATCCTCCCCTATTTTGAGGGGGTTCGAGGGAGAAAGTAAAATAACCTATAGCCGTAATGGTTGGTAAAAGGATTTCTAAGCTTTGTGATGAAATCCTTTTTCGAGAATATTGAAATTATTCTTTGGCAAATGTAGAAAAAACCTTCAAAATTATAAAGAGAAGCTAAAGTTCGTCTATCAAAATTACTTAAACCAGTTCAATGGCTTGGGTTTCAGGTTACGGTAAATATGTTTTGTTTCCTGATATTCCTCAAGTCCCGTCTTGCCAAGCTCACGACCGATACCGGATTGTTTATATCCGCCCCATGGTGCCTGTGGGAAATAAAGGTTCACGTCGTTTATCCAGACAGTACCCATTCGCATTTTGGCTGCGAATCGTTCTGCTTTAGCTATGTCATTTGTAAAAACACCGCCAGAAAGTCCATAAATGGAGTCGTTAGCCAATCGAACAGCCTGTTCTTCAGTAATGAATTTTTCCACTGTGATGACCGGTCCGAAGACTTCATCCTGCACAACACTCATATCAGTCGTGCAATCTGTTAGTACAGTTGGCAGGTAGAAAAATCCGTTTTGTAATTCAGGATTATCAGGGAGCTCACCTCCTACAGCAACGGTCACACCTTCTTGTTTCCCTTTTTTAACATAATTGATAACTTTATTTAAATGCCCCTCTGAAATGAGCGGTCCCATTTGGGTGGATTTGTCAAAACCATTACCAAGCCTAATGCTTTTCGCACGGTCGACCAATGCATCAACGAATTCATCGTGAATGCTCTCTTCCAAAATCAATCGTGTCCCTGCAGAACAGACTTGTCCTGCATGGAAAAACACTGCATTCATAGCCTGGTCAACTGCTGTTTCAAAATCAGCATCAGCAAAGACCACATTAGGATTTTTCCCCCCTAACTCAAGCGCCAAATTCTTCACATTGGAGCTGGCAGCTCGCATAATTTTCTTACCAGTTTCAAGACCGCCAGTAAATGAAATCAGGTCAACATCATCATTAGAAGCAAGCTCTGCACCAACGGAATTTCCAGGACCAAGAATTAGATTGACCACTCCATCTTTAACGCCAGCTTCTTCCATTAATTCAAATACTTTAATCGTTGTAAGAGGGGTCACTTCACTTGGTTTCATAACAAGTGTATTTCCTGCTACCAATGCAGGTGCCAATTTCCAAGATGCCTGCAGTAAAGGATAATTCCATGGTGTGATTTGAGCACATACACCAACAGGTTCACGAACGATTTTACTGGTTGAATTTTGAATGGGTGAATTGATAATCTCGCTGTCGATTTCTGTTTCAGCCATTTCTGCGTAATATCGGAAAACAGCAGTGATATCATCCATGTCCCCAAGGCTTTCTTCAACCGTTTTACCCGTATCAAGTGATTCTAGATTGGCTAATTCTTCCCGATCACGTTCGATCAAGTCAGCAATCTTATGAACAATTTTGCCGCGTTCTATAGCTGGCATTGTAGACCAATCACCTTGATTATAGGCTTTCCGTGCTGCTGTGATTGCTGCTTTTGAATCGTTTTCGTCGCCTTCTGAAACCATCGCGATGATTTCCTGATTGTAAGGATTGATAATCTCACGGAACTTGCCGAATTTCGATCCAACCCATTTGCCATTGATGAACATCTTTTTCTTTTCCAACGGATACACCCCTTTTTACTTTTTTGTTAATTAAAATAGTAATGAACAGATTGACAGTCAAGAAAAAGTAATCGACTGTTAATTGTTTATACAAAAATATTGATTGATTCATAATTATTTATTGTTCTTCCTATCATAAATCTTGTCCTAGTTATTGTTTAGCCAGTCTGGATTAATGTCTAACCACTCTTTTGCTACTTCTTCAGAATCTTCACCGTTATCGATTTTAATAATCATATCTTCCATATCATCGATGGATATTGTCAAATCCCCTAATAATTTATGGACATCAGGAGCTTTCTTTTTAACATCTTCATTAACGATAGGATGAACCGAACTTCCATTAAAATAATCTGGGTGTTCTTCGTTTGTCAGTATTTTTAAACCCATATCATTAAACATGGTATGAGGACGCCAACCATATAATAAAATCGGTTCATTTTCATCTATACTTGTTTTGGCGGCAGCAATCATTGCACCCTCTGAAGAGTTGACTAATTCAAGATCAAGATCATAAGCATCTATAAGTTCCTGCAATTCATCCATGGCAGGGTCACCGTCTTCAATTGCAATAACTTCATTATTCACCATATCTTCATAACCAATTAAATCTTCAACATCATTAATATCTTCCATATAATTTGGAACCACCATTCCCGCATCCGCATCTTCATAGATTGGCGCTAATTGTTCAATGGTGTCAGAATATTCCTCTAAATATTGTGTCTGTTGTGGGTACCAAGAGTCCATGTAGATATCTATTTCTCCTGTTTCCAGGCCAGCATAAATAGCTCCGATATTTGCTTCCTTTATTTCAATGTCATATCCCATATCTTCCAATATCTCTTTTACAATTTCTGTAGGCGGGATAGTACTTGTCCAAGTTGTCAAACCCAAAACCAATTCCTGATCCTCTTTATTATTCCCGTCATCATTATTAGTTGCACCGCATCCGTACAAACCTGTCAATAATGATAGGACAGTTATAATCATAAGCATTTTCTTCATTACAAAGACCATTCCTTTCAACTATTTGTTCTAAATGATATCTTCAACCTGTCAAGCGCAATAAATTTTATTTATCTTTCCAATAATCGTCTCCTGATTCCTCGATCCATTGGCTTATATAATCATTACCTATCCGAGAGACTCCTAATTCTTTAATGTAATAGATACATTCTTCCAAATTTTCAAGGTTGCCAGAAGCTTTTATTTTTATTCTGCCGTTCACGATATCACTTATTGCTTTTACATTGTCAATTCCTGTATTATCGAACGGACCCACCGCTTCATCCGTGTACCCAGAGTCCCCAGTACCATCATATCCTGTAGCAAATCCTGTGGCATTCTTTACATAGTCAGCCCCGGAAGCAATCACCAACTCACAAGCTTTTGCTAATTCATTCCGTTCCTTAAGGTGAGGTGTCTCAATGATAACTTTAACAACACAGTCACTTCTTTTATTTTTTGCTGTTTCAACAATCTGTTTCAGTTCATTTAACACATATTCATAGTCGCCATCTTTAAAGCGAGATATGTTCATAACAACATCAATTTCGTTCGCACCATTATCAATCGCCGTCAAAGTCTCTTGGACCTTCGTTTTTGTTGTTTCAAAACCAGCTGGAAATCCTACCACACCACTAATACTGGCATTATTCCCTATAATATTTTTGGCTATAAACACATCAGCAGGATAACAGCATAAACAAGCAAATCCGTATTTAATCACTTCTCGACTTCGTTTTTCTATTGACTTTCGACTAATGTTCTGCCACAAGATGGAGTAGTCTATGAAACTACAAAATTCTTTTTTATTCATTTTCAATCTCCCTTTTCCTTTTTCTTAGCTTTCAAGTATCACATGACACACATAAATGTTGTCTCGGCAAGGAGAATGTCGACATATCCCTTAACACAATGATTATTGTAATACAGTTGACTTAAAAAAACAAGGGAGGATATCATATGCTAAAAAGTAGATTATATCTCGAGTTTTGAGTTAATTTTTTCCAAATTTGTTTGTATCAATGATTAGAGACATACAAAAGATAGCTTGTAACCCTACAAGTATTTTAGGTGTTCTATAATTTTTAAAATTATGAGTCCAAATGTGCTCTCAAAAATAGAAACAAAGATAAAAATTAAAGATCAACATAATTAATTGAATATTCAATTAATTATAACGAAAAAAGTATACCATTTCCTGTTTTTTTGTTGACAAAGCCATCGCATATTTGTTGTTAATGATCTAATTGATGCGTACTTAACAAAATAGTTTTCCATCTAACAAAAAGAATATAGATATCATGCTTTTACTCACTATTCTTTTTAGACATAGACACTAAAGAAAAATAGTGAGTAAAAGCGTGATTAAACGCTGTACTGTTTGTTTCTTCACATTGATTTAATTTTTACTTTTCCAGCAAGCTGTTAAACTTTTTATTTTCCGAAAGCCATCCTTCAAAAGTATAAGCCATTTCCCAAAAAAGAAGTTCGTATT
>NZ_CCDM010000003.1:0-149114 GCF_000750635.1 Oceanobacillus jeddahensis | reverse complement strand
GCTATGTTGTTTTCCATCTTGCCAAAAGTCTCTCGTTGTCATGCTTTTACTCACTATTCTTTTTAGACATAGACACTAAAGAAAAATAGTGAGTAAAAGCGTGATTAAACGCTGTACTGTTTGTTTCTTCACATTGATTTAATTTTTACTTTTCCAGCAAGCTGTTAAACTTTTTATTTTCCGAAAGCCATCCTTCAAAAGTATAAGCCATTTCCCAAAAAAGAAGTTCGTATTCTTTTGCAATAATAAATTGTTCTTTTACTTTCTCTTTTTGCTTGTCATTCATATCTTCAACTAGCGTGTTGAGCAGATCAATCATTTCGTTTGTTGAATTTTGGAACCGGTCACCAGCATACATTTTAATCCAGTTACGATAAATTTCTGGTTCCGGTGTTGCATATTCATTCACTTTCCCTATGTCTGCATACAACCAATAGCAAGGTAAAATAGCAGCAATAGAATGAGCTAAATTCCCGGACATTGTTGCCCGATATAAATGAGAAGTATATGCATAGGCAGTTGGAGCTGGTTTAAAGTTATCAATATCTTCTTTCGTAATATTTAATATCTCCGCATGCTCGTTATGCACTGTTAGCTCTGCCTCTGCTGTAAAACGAGCTTTATCAGCTAAAAGAGCAGTTAGTTTAAAATCCTCTGCCTGGGACGCAGCGATTGCATGAATCTTACCGTAATGTTTTAAATAGTAAATATCTTGTAAGATATAGTACTTAAATGTTTCTAACGGTAAATCTCCCTTCACTATCCCTTGCACAAAGGGGTGATTTAAACTCTGCTCCCAACTCTCCTTTGTTACAGCACGCAATTCATCAGTAAATTTCATAAAAAAATCCTCCTCCAGTCTTTTTCTAAAGACTAACAGAAGGAAGTATCTGCATACGAAAACATACACACGTCAAAGCAGCGCATGGTTCGTCTACACATTCTACTTCCCTCCGATGGTCTTAACCAGATCAGGTTCTAAGGGTGCTAAATATACATTTATCTCAGCCTCTACGGCGCCCCTAGTAGAAAATTTTGATTTATGCGATTATCTATTATGCTAGCAGAACAAAATTTTTAGTCAAGTCTTTTTATAATACTGAAAACGTTCAGGATCTCCTCTTCTTTACTTTTTATGTAACTACTTCTTCTCCATTTCAGGAAAACTGATAAACTATATAGGAGCTCTCTTTTCGAATGAACAATTGCGCGCTATCCTCCCGCCCTGCTTTTAAAAATATTTTCCTCTTATGTCAGAAACACGCGCCGGAAATGTTTCCCATTATGTTATTTTTCACGAAAATTGGTCTATTATATTTACAAATAATCTATTATAATAGTAAATAATTATTGAAAACGGAAATATTTTATCATCTCAGTTTTGGTTAGTATACATAAAATGCATAGAAAATTGCATCGTATCAAGTTAAATACTTCACAAAAGGAAGTGAGATTGTTGAATAAAAAAGTTCAGCCTCATATCCAATTAGCAAATGATTTAGCGGTTGATAAAGTCCTCTTGCCAGGTGACCCCGCGCGTGTAGAGCGTTTAAAGAAATGGTTGGACGCTCCAAAAGAGCTAACCTTTAACCGGGAATACAGAAGTCTAATTGGATCCTACAAAGGAACGAGTATACTTGTCATGTCCACCGGAATGGGCGGACCGTCTACTGGAATTGGTGTCGAAGAACTTGCCAATATTGGCGTCAAGTATGCGATTCGGATTGGCAGCTGTGGTGCCCTGCAGCCAGAAATAGAACTTGGCGATCTGCTTGTCGCAACAGCTGCTGTTCGTGACGAAGGAACAACGAAGGCTTATATGGAAGAAATCTATCCCGCTGTTCCAGATTATCAACTTTTATCTAACATAAAACAAGCACTCGAAACCGGTCAATTCCCCTCTCACTTTGGCCTCGTAAGAAGTCATGACAGCTTTTATACAGACAATGAAGCAGCAATTGACGCTTACTGGTCCAATAAAGGCGTTTTGGGAGCAGATATGGAAACATCCAGTCTCTTTGTTATTGGAGGCTTACGCGGGATGCGGACAGCTTCCATCCTAAATGTTGTTGTAACAGCTGAAGGCAATTTAGAAAGCGGTATCAACAAATTTGTGAATACGGAAGAGAAAGTGATGGAGGGTGAAAACCATCAAATTAAGGTGGCTCTAGAAGCGCTTGCTTCTATCACATAAAAATAAATTAAAAGGGGGAATAAAAATGAGCACAAAAAGCATGTGGTCACTTAAGCTTTCAACGGCAGCAATCGTTTTGATTCCAGCAGCAATCGGGATTAACTATCTTGGAAAATTATTTGCCGGACTGTTGAAGCTGCCTTTGTGGCTTGATGCAATCGGAACAGTATTAGCAAGTATGTTAGCTGGACCAATTATTGGAGCAGCATCTGGAATTATTAATAATCTTATTTATGGTATTACTGTCGATCCGATTTCTACTGTCTATGCAATCACGAGTGGAGCAATTGGGCTTATTGTTGGAATGATGGCCTACAAAGGCTGGATTGCCAATATCAAAAAAGCAGTTGTCATTGGCCTTGTAGTTGGGTTCGTTGCAGCAATTGTCTCGACACCGCTGAATATGACTTTTTGGGGAGGTCAAACTGGAAACGTCTGGGGCGATGCTTTCTATGCATTCTTAATTTCTAATGATTTTCCTGTCTGGATAGCCTCATTTGGCAACAGTATCGTCGTAGATGTTCCAGACAAAGTTGTAACCGTAATTATTGCCTTTCTAATTTTTAAAGGATTACCAAAAACACTTACAAATGTCTATCGCAGTGATAATAAGATAGAAGAACTTTAAAACGAAACTTCATTTGGTAGGAGTTTTTTTCTCCCACTGAATTAGCCTGAGTGATTCAAGGAGTTAGCTTACCTGATCCTCGCCTAAATAAATGTATTCTCCCTCTTTATCCGAAGGCGGGAGTTTTACGGGCGCTTCTCCGTGATAAATAGAAACATGAGGGGTTGCCTACCTGCCCCATTACAGGAGGTAACCCTTATCTCTTTTTAAGGAGGCTGGTGATCATCGCTACATCATTGGCGTTGTATGTTGAAAGGGATTCACTTATTCATAAGATGGACCCTTTAACAAAAATAATGTATGTCATCGTAAGTATTGCAATTACATATATTTTACCTGTTCATTTGTTTGTTATTACGGTAACTGCTATTACCATTGCACTGTTAATCATCGGGAAAGTTTTTCGCAAAATATTCCCTATTATTATTCTTAGTCTTCTGCTTATTATTTCCATTATTATTGTCCAAGGAGCATTTCATCAAAGTAATGAAACAGTACTCTTTTCAATTGGTGTGATTTCTTTTTATAAAGAAGGATTGTCCTATGCGCTTTTATTAACCTTACGCGTCATTAATATGCTTTGTGCATTCGGCGTACTGATTTTAACAACTAAATCGGACGAGCTTGTAGAACGATTAATTAAAATTGGCATGTCGCCCAAGATTGGTTATATCATTCTTTCTGTACTGCAGCTTATCCCGCAAATGCGTGCCACTGTTGACAAAATTACAGATGCCCAGCGTGCACGTGGTATGGAAACAGAGGGAAATTTGCTAGTGCGAACAAAAGCTTTTATTCCATTAATTGGCCCCGTCGTTTTAAATACACTCAATGATACACGGGAACGAGCGATTGCTTTAGAAATGCGCGGTTTTAATATGAAGCATCAAAAGACATTTCTCAATGAAACGAGATTATATCGATATCAAGGAATCATTCAATTATTATTAATCGTTGCTTTAATAGGAACTATCATTTGGAGGCTTTTTATATGAAAATTGTAGAGGTTCAGAATCTGAAATATAAATATCCTGATACGGATAAATTAGTGCTCAACGATATTTCATTCACGCTTGAAAAAGGAGAATTTATCGGGCTGATCGGGCGAAATACGGCAGGTAAATCTACGTTATGCTTTTCATTAGCAGGTCTGGTTCCGCATTTTTTCAAAGGAGCATATGGCGGCAAAGTATTAATAGAAGATATTGAGGTCAGGTATGTCGAAATAGAAGATATCATCACAAAGGTTGGACTTGTTTTTGAAAATCCTTTTTCCCAAATGACCGGATCAAAATACACCGTTTATGAAGAGATTGCATTTGGTCTGGAAAATATGGGGTTAGAGCGTGCTGAAATGATAAAAAGGATTGAAGAAAGTCTGGAACTTCTTGATATTGTTGAGATTAAGGATCAGTTCCCATTTGGCTTATCTGGCGGACAAATGCAGCGTGTTGCGATTGCCAGCGTGATTGCCATGCGCCCCGATATTCTCATATTGGATGAACCGACTTCTCAGCTCGACCCTCAAGGTTCTGAAGAAGTCTTTAAAGTTGTTGAAGGACTTGCAAAAGAAGGAATTACCATTATTATGGCTGAACAAAAGATGGAAAAAATTGCAGAATACGCAGATAAGGTTTTACTGTTAGATGACGGGAAACTGATTGATTTCAATACGCCGGATCATATATTTTCCCGGGAGGATTTGATGGAACATGGAGTGGAAGCACCAACCATCACACGAATTGCTAAAAGATTAGGGATAACAAATAAAAATACAGGGCTCTACCCTGTTCGATATGAACAATTTCCCGCAGATAGCCTGGTGACTAAAAATGAATGAAATCAAAGTAGAAAAGCTGCAATTCTCATACACAGCAGAAAAGAAGATCCTCCAAGGTATACATTTACATTTAATGAAAGAATCTACTGCAATTATCGGACAAAATGGCGCAGGAAAATCAACTTTTGTAAAGCTGTTAAAGGGTCTTTTAAAACCAACAGCCGGATCCATACTTTATAATGGAAAAGATATTAGTCGATTAACGGCTGCAACACTTGCGAAGGATATTGGCATGGTTTTCCAAAATCCGAATGACCAAATTTTTAAAAATAAAGTAATTGATGAGGTAATGTTTGGACCTCAAAATATTGGTCAAACCGAAGATGAAGCACAAGCCAATGCGATAACAGCTTTACGAAAAGTTGGACTGGAACATCAAGCAGAGCAAAACCCTTATGATTTAAGCTTATCTGAGCGCAAGATGATTGCAGTTGCTTCCATTTTAGCAATGAATACCAATGTAGTGATCTTTGATGAGCCTACGATGGGACAAGACTATGCCGGAAAACAAATCCTGAAAAATATAATTGCTGAACTCAGAAAGGAAGGTAAATTAGTTCTTTGTATTCTGCATGATATGGACTTTGCCGCACAAGTGTTTGAAAGAACCATTGTATTTCATCAGGGAAACGTTCTCCTTGACGGTCCAACCAAAGAAGTTTTTATGCATGCGGACATTCTAAAAAAAGCCTTTCTGGAACAACCATCCATTTTAAAATTAGCGAAAAACCTTGGAATAGATAACAGCTATTTAACAGAAGAAGAACTGATAGAAAAACTGAATCGGGTCGTCAGAGACTAAACTTCTATCTCAATAGAAAAACCAACGAATAGCATCTACTTGTTGGTTTTTCTTATTTACTATTCTGTTATAATACTTTTTCTGATATCTCCTGCAGATCTTTTCTTAATGGAATAATTTCTTGTTTTATTAACTTCCTTATCCTGATTATTCTTTAAGTAGTATTTCATCCATTCTTGTGCATCTTCGTCACTTAAAAATAATTCGTTTGTAACCTCTTCCAGTTGATAATAATATCCTTCTTTAACCGTTGTTTTTTCAAGCTCTGCCTCATTACCATCTTGAAATAATGAACACCCTCCTACTATAAATAGAGAAATGAAAACAATCATTTTTTCAATACCAGCAACTTGTTAATACATTAGCACTGCAGCAATCTGAAATAATATCTTTCGGTGATCCGGGCTATGTCCTGATCGAAGTGTTTAGCATATCATATATTCTCTTTTTTATGTTCATTTTTCCTCCATTTAAAAAACCGCCATAAAGACGGTTTTCGTTACATTAAAAAATTGTTTGGATTTATAGTGAGAAAGTATTTATTCGATTTAGCATTCTTATTTTATAAACGAACTGGGCATAACAACAAGTACGACCTCTCCCCGAGCACAGAGAACATCATTTGCAAAGATTTCTGTATGAACTTTCCATCTTTTAGGATGGATCTCTTCCACCGTTCCAATTGCTTTTAGTGGAACCTCCTGTGGAGTTGGCTTAAGGAAGTCCATATTGAGGCTTGCGGTGATTAATCTGGGCGGTACCGTTCCATCACCAATCTCGTTCCCGTTCTTACGGTGTAAAGCAAGTGCTGCGGATCCTGATCCGTGACAATCCATTAACGAAGCTATCAAACCACCGTAAATAAAACCCGGTATTCCCATATACTTTGAATCAGGTGTAAAAATGGTTACCGTCTTATCCCCTTCCCAGCCTGTTCGCAGATGATGACCATCCTTGTTTAATCGGCCACATCCATAGCACCAGGCGAAATCATCGGGATAAATATCCTGTATTGCTTTATCCACTTTTTCTTCCACCGTCACTCCTCCTCTCACACAATATGTTTCATAAATCTGTAATATGAGCTGGTTTTTCTTCTATTGTACTTTAACTATATACAATTTCTTACTTCATGTACAATAATTTTCTGATAAATCCGTTAATATAAAAGTTTTATCTTTACAATGATATACTGTTTAGCGAAGAGCACAATGAATGATGACTCTCATTTATGATAAAATACGATAGTCGCTTCTCCACCTTCATTCAAATTTTATAAATATCTTTATTTTCCTTGTTATCTTTTCACTTTTAATGGATGTTTAACAAGATTAGTTGATGCTTCAAGATTCAAACGAATATACACCTACATGATTACCCTCAGTGTCGCTAAATACTGCCCATACTGGACCGCCAAATTGACTTTCATCTTGTGCTGGATGTATCACTTTACCACCTGAGTTCTCTACCTCTTTCAGTTGAGCCTCGACATCCTCAACCAAAATCATGATAAGCGGACGATCAAATCCTTTGTCACGCTGGCGGATATCGCCATTAATAGCTCCTGTCTCTATCGGATTGCCCTTCTCATCGGTCGGTGCAGTAAATGCCCACACGTTGCCTCCGCCTTGCTCAGGTGTGTCCCAGTCAAAAGCTTTCTTATAAAACGTGCTTGCTCGTTCGACATCATCAGCCGGCAATTCAAAAAAAGCCACTTTGTTTACATGTTTAGACATATGATTCTCTCCCTTTGGTTATTATATGTCTAGTATAGTAAACTGCAGGTGACGTGTATTGTATAAATCAGACATCAAACTTTTTAGCATACCTCGTAGGTGTGTAGCCTGTTGCTTTGCGAAATGAACGTATAAAATGCGATTGATCAGCATAATAAGACAGATAGTTATCGCCAACAAGTGACTGCTGCAGGTGCAACACCTTAAGAAAATCGTGTGGAGCAAATCCTGTTATTTGTCCTAAAGTTCGCTGGAGCTGCCGAGATGATATGCCTATGATCTCTGCCATATCAGTTACGGTATGAATATTTTCAATATGTGTGAATATCTTTTCCGTTACTGGGTTTGCAGCTATCATCTTTCTTTCAATCAGCAACTCCACGAACTGACTTAGCACGGACTTTTTAGCGGTAAAATCTAAACCAGCCAGTTCTCTGTTTATTTCGTTAAGCGGCAAAACACCTCTATAGGTTGCGTTTACTACGCCATAGATTGCTTGACCTTTCCATACTCCGGGCAAGAAACGAATATTGACATAATGAAATTCTTTACCGAGGTTTAACTCCTCAGAAGCGACATGAATTTTCGTAATTCCTGCAATCTCTGTGTTGAGTTGGTCAAAAATAATATAAGTGCATGAGTCGGGTAAAGCATGAAACAGGTAGTCATTATCCAGCGGGGTGTTAGTCCTTACTTCCAAAAAACGATGTACTAAGTGTGATAAGTGACTTGGTGGTCCCGCCTCGATAAATTGTACTTGTTGTACTGTCTTTTGTTTTCCATTTCCTTTAGGATTGTACATATGACAGCTTCTCCTTCCTGTTTGCCCCTACATCACTATGAAGTATTTTCGTCTATTTTTAAGTTTAAAGATTTATTCATTTCATTATATCAAATAAGACTATTATATATGGAGAAGAGGCAAAAATCATAAATCTTTTTTATTCCCCACTTTAATACTATTATAAAAAATCCTTCAAGAATCTATTAATATTTAACTTTACAAAAGGGAAAAGAGACTTTTTAAACGAAAGCCTCTTTTCCCCTTTTATCCGTTTTATAATATTAAAAACAATAAATCAGCTTTATTCCGCCCGCTCTTTTGACATTTTCCAAAGCAGAACCGCGGAAATCAATGAAGCAATAAGGTTATAAAACATTGCGCTGACGAAAGCAGAAGCATATAGACCGCTGTCACTCCCGGCAGCATCAGCAACAACACTCCCAAAAAATATGCTTACTGCTGCCAGACCGATAGCTGCACCGACCTGCTGTAAAGTAGAAATAATTCCTGAGGCCATGCCTGCTTTGCTTTCTTCAACAAATCCTAATACCAGATTTAAGAGCGGTGTCATGACTAAACCTTGGCCAATCCCTACAAAAACAAGTGCTGTGATTAGATGAGCAGCTACTAAGTCGCTTCCCGCAGTCCATACTTGCCAAATTAATACAGCAAAAGAGAAGGTATAAAAAACAGCACCCCAAAAAATCGTCATCGTTCCAAAACGTTCTACCAGGCGGGGCGCAGCTATGGAGGCAGCGGTAAATCCAATACTGCAAGGCACAAAAAGAATCCCTGCGGAAAGCGGACTTAATCCCAGCCCTGTTTGTACTAATAACGCATAGCACAAGAAAAACACGGACGAAGTAGAGTATATCAGCAAGACGAGGCTGCCACCCATGGCAAATCGAGGTTGACGTAAGAGCATAGTGTCTACCAGCGGCTGCCTTCTAGCAATGCGCCGTCTTTCCTGATGCCGCCAAAAACCAAATAGTATTCCTGCTGCTGCCGCAAGGGATAAGAAACTCCATATCGTCCAGCCATGATTCTGTGACTCAATAAGCGGGACAAGAAATAAAATCAGTCCGAGACTAACAATGACTACTCCGCCCCAGTCCAGCAGCGGACGCTCCGGAGCATGTGATTCCGGGATGAATCGCGCCGTTAGAATGGAGAAAATGCCGATGGGAATATTGATTAAGAAGATCATCCGCCAGCCGAGTCCTCCAAAATCGGCTTCTACAATAAAACCGCCAAGTACTTGACCCGCAATAGCAGCAAGGCCTAATACCATCCCAAGCAAACTGAAAGCAATTCCTCTTTCCCTGCCTGAAAAATTGACCCGGATGGATGAATAGATTTGCGGCTGCATCATCGCGGCGGTCAGGCCTTGAAGTACTCTAGCAATGATCAGCATATCTGGATTAATTGCCAGCCCACATAACGCAGATGTAATAGTAAAGCCAAACATCCCTACGATAAACAGACGTCTGCGCCCAAAACGGTCGCCAAGTCTTCCGCCAGTAATCAAAAGCACGCCAAAACCAAGTTCGTAACCAGCAACGATAAAAGCGATTTGTGAAAAGTTTGCACCAAGATCTCCTTGTATACTCGGAATTGCGACATTCACTATAAAAAGATCAAGAATGGTCATAAAACCGGCTAATAAAAGAATAAATAAACCTAATAACGTAGCCGGCTGAGATAATGTTGGATATCTTTCTTTCAAACTAAAGCCCTCTCTTTCATTTTTAAATTTTTCTGCTCTCCCCCTTTCCAACAGAACATGATTTGATTATACTAATACATAACAGTTTAATAAAACGAATCTTTTTAAATAAATAGTTTAATAAAATTAAACTATTAGACAAGGAGGACAAATAGGTGGAATTACGTCATTTAATTACGTTTAAAACAATCGTGGAAAAAGGAGGATTTAAACGTGCAGCAGAATACCTTGATTATTCACAGTCATCGGTGACGGTACACGTGAAGGAGCTGGAGAAGGAGCTAAAAAAACCTTTATTCGACCGTATCGGCAGAAAAGTATTTCTGACAAACTACGGAACACAATTTCACCCATATGCTGTTAAAATTGTTGATTTATACAATGAAGCAGCAGAAATCATGAATATGGATGATGCGCCAAAGGGAAGTCTTGTTGTCGGGGTTACAGAAATCTTCTCACAATACAGGATCCCGACCATCCTGATGGAGTACAAAAAAAGATATCCTGATGTGACGTTATCTTTACGCTCTCTTGAAAATAAAGACATTTCTGCCGCGCTTAAGAACGGACAAATTGATATGGCCTTTGTTTTAGAAAGAAATGACTGGTTTGATAAAGAGCTGACGGTTGAAAAAGTAAAGGATGAATCGATTATTCTGGTAAGGCCCGTCGATCCAGAAGATAGTGAAAATACGATTCTCTCCACCGAAGAAAGCTGCAGTTATAAAAGGATGCTGGAAACATATATACAGGAAGAACAAATTGAAGCAAAGAATACATTAAATTTTTCCAGCTTGGAAGCAATTAAGCAATGCGTGCTTTCCGGACTCGGTTTTTCCATCCTGCCCTATTTCGCAGTAGAAAAGGAACTTGCTTCCGGACAAATTCTAGGTGAATTTATTTCATTAAATCATACAGGAAATGCTACGTTTATTGTGAATCATAAAAATAAACAGCTTTCCCCTGCTATGCAAGCAATGATTTCATTGATGAAAGAGCAGAGTCTGCATTGGGATGAATGAAATAAAGTGAAAAACACTTTATAATGGTTGGGTAGGAACAGTAAGAAAGGTGGTAATGCGCCATGATTTTTCGTTCAAAAGTAGACGGGTTTTTCGTAACGTTTATATCTATCGTGATTTTATTAATAGGTGCCGTAACGCTACTGCCTCCACTCATTGATAAAGAAGCATCCATAGCTATCCTCATGATAATGACTGCTATGTTTATTATTTTAGCAGGGCTTCTGTTATGGATGTCTTTTTCGATCAAGTATATTTTTTATGAAAATTATCTGTTAGTGAAAGGAGGACCATTCAAGAGTAAAATCGCCTATCAAAGCATAAGAAAAATTTCTCCCACAAAAGATATCTTTACTGGTTATCGCATTTTATCTGCCAGGAATGGGCTTGAATTATTTTACGATTCAGCCATACTTGGCAGTGTAAAGATTTCGCCAAAGAATAGAAAAGAATTTATTACAGAGTTAAAAAAGCAATGCCCTAATGTACATATTCAGGAATAAACCTTTATCCAAGTAAAAGAACCCCAACTTGTCTGAAAACAGTTGGGGTAAATATGGTCTATTTTGTTGAAGCAGAAAGAACACTGTATGAAAATAAATGAAATAATTAAAAACATTCAGGCAATTATGCTTAAAGTACGTGTTCAAAAACCTCTGCATTTTCGAAAAAAAATAAAATGCACCTCCAGAGCGCTATAAATGACAAAATAACAAAAAATCTAATTAGAGAGGTGCATTATTCTGGGAGTTGGAAGTAACTCCTATTTATTATTATAATACACTCGGCTTCGATATGGAACTGATAGATTATATCGATCATGTAGATGACCCGATTGTATTAGAGAAAATTTCTCCCCTTTATAAAAAGAACGGTCTTCCACCAACAGATCCAAGAACTTATTTTCACATGCATTCCTTATACTTCACCATGCCTGAAAAAACACCTTATCTTTCCGACAGAAGTATATCTTTATACTTGGAAAAAATCCTTCTTTTTCGATAATTTGTTATTTATTCTAAAATACTCTAAAAATTAAATATGCGTAACTTTTGGACTCAAAAAAACGCAAGATACCAGGGTGAAAATGCGTTTATACAAGCATTTCATACAAAGAAAACCCTATTCTTCCGTTTTGCTTTCTCTGCAAAAAGTCAGTATGATAAAACAAATTTATTATTACTTGGAGATGTGATAAAATAATGCTAAACACAATAAAAGAAAATACAAATAGTTATCGCGGAAATTATCCCGATTATGATGGACTTTGGAAGAAATTGATTGAAGAACTTTTTCAAGAATTCATGGTATTCTTTGCACCGGATTTGTATCCGGAGATAGATTTTGAACAAGGAGTAGACTTCAAAAATCTAGAGCTTTTTCAGTTTGTGATGAAATTCAAAAAAGGAACAAAGTATTCAGATAAAATAGTCAAAGTTCATCTAAAGAATGGAAAAGAAAAATATATCTTTATCCATATCGAAGTGCAGGCGGTTGGAAAAAAAGAATTTTCAGAACGCATGTTTAAATATTTTTACCGGATTTATGATAAAACGAAACTTCCTTCAGCGGGAGTTTTTGCTTTTCTCCCGCTGAAGGTTAGTTGAGTGAATCAGGGAGTTAGCGCCCGTTACCTCCCGCCTGCATACGTTTAATCTTCATGCTCTATTTTGAGACGGGAGGTTTACGGGCGATTCTCCGTGGCAAAACAAATCACCCTGTCTATTCCATCGCTCTGTTGACAGATGCCAGTCAAGAAGAGCATCAAGATGCATTCTATTACTCTTTTTACGGCACCGAATTAACCTATGCCTATAACACTTATCGATTTCACGAAAAAGACCCGAAAGAACTTAAAAAATCGGATAACCCCTTTGCTTTAGCTGTGCTTGCAGGAATCTATGCCAGTAAAAATAAAGGAAAGAAAGCTAAAGATCATGAAAAAATGCTTCGCTACAAGCAGCAGCTTCTCAACCTGGCATTTGAAAAATATTCACACCGCACAAATTATCTCGCGGCATTATTGTATTTCATTGATTATATGATGCTCATTCCATCAGACTTGCAGGAACAACTGTATGAAACGTTACCCATTGCACAAAATGAAAAGGAGGAGAAAATAATCATGGGTTTAGAACAGTTAAGAGACACCCCGACATTTGGCAGACTGTACAGGGAAATTGAGGAAAAAGCAACTAAAAAAGGGTTGGAACAAGGCATAGAACAAGGCATAAAGCAGGGTAAAGAACAAGGTGTTAAAGACACGCAACGAAAATTTGTTAAAAACCTTCTAGACCGGGATTATGCAGAGGAAGAAATAGCTGAGTTAACTGGTCTGGAGCTTGAGGAAGTAAGGAAGCTGCGGAAATCACTTGAAAATTAATTAGAGCACAGATGGAAAAGGAGCTTTTACGAGATAGATATAATCCGTTTCTCCTTTTTCCTAAGGTACAGCAATTGCTTGTACTTTTTAAAAAGATTCTCTCATTTTTTCAATAAAAGTTTGTGAAGAAGCAGCGCTCCAAAAAAGCTAATACGATATTACACAACAACCCTGCCAATAGATGCAATATGCACTTGATGTGTGCATTACTCAAATGCGCTATATGACGACTATGGGTATTTGTTTTCAAAATATTAAAACAGATTCTGATTGCTTGTGGTATTTTATCAATGAAAAAAGGATAGCTGTTCTATTTGTTGCTTCTGTAGCTTCTTTATTTTTTCTTCATGATTTTTCGGTAAAACCTTTTGCCGCACATGTTGGATAATGCGCTGAATCAGTCGAAACGTATCCCGCATAATGAAAAAAGATTGTACCTTTTCCGTTGTTTTTACAGGTCCTTTCTTATGACGCAGGACGGAACCCAGCTGATTCGATTCATGGGAAAAAGCCAGTTCAACTTGTTTACGAAAACGAAGCATTTCTTCCTGAATAGCAGAACTTTGCTGAATAGGCCCATAAAAGAACGGGTTTTCTTCAAAGGGAGACCAAACCGCTTGTCACAGGTTGCCTGATAAACCAGAATGTGTTCGTTTCTTTGTCAAAGCCATCCCATCGTAATTCCATGAAAATGCACCTCGCAAATTGGTATTTGGGGTTGTTTGGATACTCCCGCCTCACCACATTTCGCTGGAGGTGCATTTTTATTTTTATCAGAAATACTGGGGCATTTGAACACGCTCTATAAAGATTAGTTTTTTAAATTTATAATCTCATCAACAGCTGTTTCAGCCGATCGGAGTGCGCCTTCAAGATGTCCTCCAAATTGGGAATCGCTTTCCGTACCAGCAAAAAATAGCTTATCCTGCCATTGTCCTATTATCTTTTCTGGACCGTATATCGGAAAATTTCTGAGCGGTTCCCAATCATCCTCAACAGCTGTTTCAATATCATTTGACCAATCTTTATATAAAATGGTTTCTGGGTTTTGTGCATCATCTCCGAAAAGCCTGCTTAACTGGTCAATAATCATTTCTTTGATTTCATTTTCACCAAGTTCTTTCCGAATTTTTGCTGGTATTCCAATAAAACCAAACAATGCTCCACATCCATGTTCTGGAGAAGCATCATGAATTTCTTGCAAAGGGCCAACCCTGCTTGATACAAATCCGGAAAGTCCTGATTCTCTCCAAAAAGGACGATCATAAATTGCAACAGCTTTTGCTTGCCCCGCCATCCAAGTGGCTTTATCTAAAAGAGCATTATGAAGACTGGAGGACAAAGATGGAGAAAATTCTATATGATTGGCTATAATCCGAGGCGGTAAAGCCAGAATAACAGCACTTGCGAATATTTTCTCTCTTTTTTCATCAGTAAGTTCTGTTTCAATAACAATAGAATCCTCTTTATCGATTTGAATTGCTTTTACTTGTGTATTTCTTTCAATCACTCTCTGAGGAATCCTATCCGCTATTGCATCAATAAGAGATTGAACACCTCCCTTAAAACGCATCGATAGAGCATTGGGATTATCAGGAAGCACAAATCGTTTTGGCGCTTCCTGATGGGATTGTTCTGCCAGCATCGCACCTTCCGTATATTGAACAAATGTTTCTACATGAAGAGCTTCCACTGTTTTAACGATTGTATTTTCATATTGTGGCCAGAACCAGGTTGCTCCAAGATCAAAATTACCCCAATCAGGTCTGTTTGGATCTGTAGCACTCAAGGCCCTTCCTCCTATTCTGTCTCTTGCCTCTAAAACGCGGCACGGAATTCCTTTATCGGTAAACTTAGACGCGGCATGTAAACCTGATAAACCCGCTCCAACAATAACAACAGGATGTTTCATATTTTTTCCTCTTTCCGATAGTTATTTTAAAAAGCTGCTTATTCACTTACAAATAAGCAACTTTTACCTTTGAAAAATGCAAGCTAATTATATCGCTATGAATTATTTCTATTTCATATTATTCTCTGAACTATTACTTTTACCCTTGATC
The DNA here is from genome assembly GCF_000750635.1 of Oceanobacillus jeddahensis. Lineage (GTDB taxonomy): Bacteria > Bacillota > Bacilli > Bacillales > Amphibacillaceae > Oceanobacillus > Oceanobacillus jeddahense. The sequence continues at coordinate 133,936 of NZ_CCDM010000003.1, read as the reverse complement.
GTCCAAACCACAATTGGAATGAGTACCAAGGATAAAACACCGCCGGCAAGCGACAACATTTCATAGCTTGAACCAGCAACAACCATTCCTGACATAGCGCCGCCACTCGCGCCAGCTAATGCAATAAACACATCTACTGTTCCTTGCGTCTTCGCACGCGTTTCAGGCTCAGTTGAATCTACTATTAAAGCCGTGCCGCTTATTAAGCCAAAATTCCATCCTAAGCCAAGCAAAATCAGCGCTACTGTCATGAAAAATAAGGAGCTTCCAGGAGCAATGGCTGCTACGATCCCAGCAAGAAGCAATGTAGCTCCAGAAGCAATTGCCATCGCAGTACGGCCGAACTTATCTACAAGTACCCCTGTAATAAGGGATGGAAAGTACATCGCACCGACATGAAAACCGATCACAAGTCCTATTGCCCGCAGACTGTGACCATGATCTCCCATATGGATAGGAGTCATTGTCATAATCGCAATCATTACAATTTGGCTCAGTACCATGATGATTGCTCCAACGATAATCCCTTTTTTATAAATAAGATTTTTTTGAGGACGGGCACCTTGTTCATTATGATGTTTATTTGTATTGATTTCTAAAGCAATAATAAATGGATCTGGCCGTAAAAAGATAAACAAAAAAATACCAGCCAATATAAATGCTGTAGCAGATAAAATAAACGGCCCAGCTAGTTCTGGTACACCAATAGAACGTGCAAAATTTCCCATTACATCCACTAAGTTGGGACCAGCAACGGCTCCAAATGTGGTGGAAACCATCGCTATGCTCACAGCGGTACCTCGCTGTTTATTCGTTGCCAGATCTGTGCCTGCATAACGCGCCTGTAAATTCGTTGCCGTACCTGCACCGTATATGAGTAAAGCAGCAAATAGTAAAATGACATTATTTAGAACAGCAGCAAGTACAACGCCTATTGCTCCAATACCACCTGTTATAAACCCTGTTGCCAAACCCATCCGCCTTCCAAAACGATTAGAAAGCCTTCCTACAATTAATGCAGATCCTGCTGATCCTAATGTAAATAAAGCTGCTGGCAGACCTGCAAAGGCGTCTGTACCAAGCATTTGTTCAGCAAGCAGCGCACCTACCGTTATTCCAGCAGCTAATCCTGCTCCACCAAACATTTGTGAAATAACGACAATGATCAATGTACGTTTGTATAATTGTTTTTGTTTTTCTGGATTATCTATATACCCTTGTGCTAATTTATTCTTCTCACCAACCAAAGTAAACACCTTCTTCTCCCGGTCTATCTCTTAATAAGTACACGATTTACCCCATGTTCTATAGGCTAATAATTCCTGTTTGATGAGCTGAATCTCAATGAACTATGTCTCATATAAATTATGCAAAAAAATGGATAAATTCAGAAATGAGGACCACTGCTAGTTGAGTGATTCAGGGAGTTAGCGCCCCTTATCTCCCTCTTTATTTGGAGACGGGAATTTTATGGCCCGTTCTCCGTGATAAATCACATAACAGCCTTCTTTCCGGGATTTTATCACTCTAGCATTATTCAGTATATGTGAATGTCAGGCTATATCCGCTTCAGTCATAGCCATTATTTTTAATCATACCTTGATGGATTATAGCCCTTGAGATAAAAAGTGAATAATTCCCAGCCGTTTTAGAACAGAAAGAGCTTCACCTATTCTTGTAAACTTTCAATATAGTAAATCTTTTAAATTCTTTTCAAAGATATGAATGAAAAGATGATGTCTACAATGAGTGTTTGACATCATCTTTTCATGACATTAATGTTCTCCTAGTGAGGTCAGTAACCTTTTCAGTATGAGCCCTCAGCAATCCTTAACCTGAAATAATAGAATGAATCTCTTTAGAAACGATGGAATCAAAATAAGAGATGTCCTTTGAACTTTGAGTAATTAATTGTGCTCCTTGAACTACTACAAATAGATGATTCGCCATCGTACTTGCTTGTTCTTCCGGAATACGAAATTCCTCTAATTTTTTTTGAATCCACCATACATTTTTATTAAAAAATGTATGGATCTCTTGTTGCAATTCATTATCTAAAGAAAAAGATTCCATTGATAGCATTGAACATAAACATACTTGATAATTTTTCTGTAAACTGTTTTTAAATTGGTCTGTATACGCAGTGAGTATCTCTTCAAGAGAACTAAGCGTATAGCAACGATCATCTAAAGAAGTAAAAAAATGATTAATATAGTGTTCTAATACACTTTTCACAAGATCTGTTTTTGTTGGGAAATAATAATGGATGCTTGCTTTTCTGATCCCTACTATATTTGCAATATCAGCAAAACTAAATCCATTTATTCCTCTTTCTTGAATGAGCTTTTCTCCTGTTTCAATAATTTTTGTTTCCGTATTCTCTTTTTTAGCCATTCAATCACCTTTATCTTTATTATTAACGCAGCCTTGCTGTAGCTCCACCATCTATAGGCATAACTGTTCCTGTGATCCAAGAAGCTGATTCACTTGCTAAGAATAAAATGGCATTTGCAACATCTTCTGGTTGCCCATTTCTTTTCAAAGGGTGGAACTCATTAAATGAATCTAATACTTCTGGAACTTCCTCATCTGAAAGGAAATTATTATAAATTGGCGTTTCCACTACAGCAGGAGCTACCGCATTTACCCGAATATTGTCTACTGCTAATTCAACCGCCATATTTTTAGTCATTGCATGTCTTCCAGCCATAGCTGCAGAATAAGCAGCTGAAGGGGTTGCTTCTACCGGTTGGAGAGCCCACATAGACCCAGTGTTAATAATGGCACCTTGTCCACGTTTCTTCATTTCCGGGATGACTGCTTGGGAAGTAAAAAGAGTTCCTTTCACAATCACATCAAGATAAGATTGCACATCTTCCGGTGTATATTCGGTAAATGGAGTTGGAACAAACTTTCCAGTATTGTTAACCAGTATATCAACTCCACCGAATAATTCAACAGCTTTGTTAACCAGCTCTTTCGACGTTTCAGGGTTACTTATATCTCCTGCTACAAAGCTTACTTTTTGTTCAGTTGGATCAATCTCTGTGGCTGTTGTTTTCAATACCTCTTCTCTACGACCATTAATGATGACATTAGCACCTTCGTTATAGAATAATGCTGCTGCTTTTCGGCCAATTCCGGTACCTCCACCGGTGATAATGACAGTTTTATTTTGAAATTGCATATTTATTTCCTCACTTTCGTATTGTTTTATTGAATGACTTTATTCTACCTATTGATAGGTAGAATGTCAAACAAAGATTTTTCTTTTAAAGTAAAGGTTATGTAACGTAATTCATAGACAAAAGAACAAAAGGTTCCAATCAAAGGAAAGTACCCTGATACACAGTAAAAAAGCCTTGTATCAAAAAGAAAAACTATTAGTGCGTCTCTCTTTTCGATACAAGGCGGAAAAATTTGTTTCAGTAAAAATACTTTCTTCAACTCGTTACATTCGTTCACTTTTCATTACTTCTGTAAAATGGTCTGGGGCAACTTTCGCTTTCACTTTCATGGCAATCAAATAAACAATGGCAGCAACAAGTAATGATTGAACAGCTGGAAGTCCAAAGAAGACAACGTATTGCGTAATATAACCAACTGCTGTACCAATAACTAATGCAATCGTAGCCATCCAGTTCCAACCAGGCTGATCCTTCCATGAATGTTTACGAATGAAAAAGAAATCTGCCATCATAACTCCTGCAACTGCTGGGTAAATAAGTGCTGTTAAGTATAAAAAGTCCATAAAATAATCCAAAATGCCTGCAAGCGCAACAATTATCGCCAAGATGGTCCCTGCAAATGTCAGCAAGGCTCGTCCCTTATTTGAATTCACATTAAGCATATTAGCCAGTGCCAATCCCATGCTGTAGTTATTCACCAGCTGACTTGTCCATGTAGCAAGCCATAAAATTAAAAATCCCCAAACTGGAAAGCCTAAATTCAGCATTACATTAACTATATCTGCATCTCCTACACCAACGGACATCACTGCTCCGACAATAAATAAAGGAAATCCGACAACAGCTATTCCCATGGGGATAAGAAGATTATCTTTCCATGTAGGCTTTGCATATCGAGTATAGTCTGAAGCAATAACCCATTGGGAAACATTCACTCCAATAACGAGACTAATTGCTCCTAAAATTCCTATCGAAGGTTCTGGGCTCCAATTTGAAATTGTTTCCCAGCCAGTATTTCTTAATGCATAGTAAATTCCTCCACCAATCAGCAATAAACCTGCTGGAACTGCAATGTAATCTGTCCATTTCATAGAAGCATATCCAATAATGGAGGGTGCTGCAAAAGTTAGTCCTGCTATTACCGTAATCAGCGCCCAAAGTCCCCACTGTTGCGTGTAGTCAACCCCAAACATTGCAGCAATCGCATTTCCGGCCACTGCTGTCTGAACCGCCCACCACCCTAAGGAAATGATAAAAATAGTTAGTCCTACGATAAGCCTAGCTTGCACAGATCCAAAGCTTGTTCTGGCAATTACGGAAGAAGAGCGCCCGGTTTTCGCTCCGATATAGCCCTGTAATGTATTCCCAGCCCATTGAATTACAAAAAGGGAAATAACTAAAATGAAAAAGATTTTCCCAAGACCGTAGCTTCCTGCTAATGTAGCACCTACCATCAGGACAGGAATCGTAAATTCTAAACCGCCGAAAATAACAGCTGGTGTCAGCCAATGTTGACGCTGATTTATAGGTACCGCTTTAAGTGCTTCATCTCTATTTGTACTCTTTTGCGTTTGATTGTCCATATCCTTGCTCCTTTTTTATTAGTTGAAATCATTAAAAACGAATGATCGGAAAAACACTTTAATTCGAATATTCCGACAAATAAAGGTGCAGTAGCAGGAAAACTCATTCCTGCCACTAAAACTTTTTATTAACTTTTGATAAGCACCCACACAACCTTGCACGATTTATTTCCTGTATTTTCAACCCAATGTGCTTCACCAGCAGGGATGAAAGTAGCGTCGTTTTCCGGTGTACAAAATGCTTTTCCGCCACTTTCCCCTTCTACTTCCCCTTCAATTATCACAGCATACTCATTTTCTTCATGTATTGAAAATCCTTCTTTTGGTATCCTTTCACCAGGAGGTATTGTCACCGTACCAAATTTAAAATCAACTTCCCCTGTTTTTTCTTGAAATAAATTCATTAATCCCGACTTAAGGAAGCTTTCTTTTTTAATTTCCATCTGCTCTACCTCCACCTTGCTTTCTAATAGCTAGCTCTTCATATTCAAATGATTGCGGGTCTACTTTAACCCCAAATAACTCTTCTGCTTCCGTCACATTGTAATATTCATTCTTTACGTCTTTTACCACTTGTTCTGCAGGACGCTTCAACGGATCACCATAGCCACCACCTGTAGCAGTCATCAGTTGCAAAACATCATCCTTTACCAATGGATAACGCGGATATACTCCATAAGGTCCCGCTTGTTCTCCATCCGATTTTTGAATGTAGAATTCATTAACAGAACCATCTAGGCCTCCATTGGTTCCCCATAAGCGATATTGATTGCGTCCAAATGTAACTGTGGCAGACTGATCATCTGTCATAGCGCGATAAGATCGAATTACTCCTTTTCCTCCTGTATATTCACCTGCACCTGTACCATCTATTCGTAAGCTATACTCATCAAGCATCACTCCATATCGCGTTTCTGCCACTTCCACAGGCACGTTGTATGTCTCCCCGTCAAGAATACAGAATTGTCCACTTGCTCCATCCTGTCCGTCGGCTCCACCCCAACCGCCAACAGATGGTTCTACTATTAAGAAGGGCTCTTCTGTGTCCTGGTGTATACCTGACAACGTCACAGCACACACTGATAATAAATGTGCAGCCGCCAATCTATGTGGAATATGAGGCGCCAATGACTTCCAAATCAAATCTGCACATCCAAGCATGGTTTCATAGTAGTTAGAAGTTGGTGCTGGCCGCTCTGCAGACATAATCGATCTCTCATCCACAATGATTTCCAATGGTCTAAACACACCGTCATTCACATCCTGATCCGGATTTGTAATGGCCAGAAAAATCGTTCTTACTGCTGATGCCAACCCTGTAAACGAGCAATTGACAGAACCAGGAACTTGGGGGCTGCTTCCCCGGAAATCACATACGAATTTATCATCAGTAATCGTCACTTCCACTTGGATTGGAAATGGTCCATTCCCAATACCGTCTGTCTCGACAAATCCATTCGCTGTAAATGTTCCTTTAGGTAATTTTTGCAACTCTTTTCGAGAAATTGTCTCACCATGATCCAGTTGATAATCAATAGCTGCGAGCACAGTGCTCTTTCCGTGCTTTTCACAAATTTCCTTCAATCTTCTTTCTCCTGTTTTTAATGCAGCTACTTGCGCCCACATATCTCCAAGTGATAAATCAGGAAAACGAACATTAGCACCAATAATTTCTACAATTCCTTCATTCAGCACGCCACCATCGTATAATTTGACAGATGGGAACTGTAGTCCTTCCTGAAAAATGTCTACGGAATCGTTTGTAAAAGATCCCGGATCTTTTCCACCAACTTCTGTCCAGTGTGCTTTATTGGCAGAAAAAGCAATCAGCTCACCTTCATGGAAAATTGGCATTACTAAACCAACGTCAGATAGGTGAGATCCGCCTCCTCCATATGGATCATTAATAATAATAATATCTCCTGGTTTTAATTGACCTGTCTCTCCATATTTTTTCAGCGTTTGCTTCACCATAAAACTAAGCATTCCGATAAAACCGGTAACACCATTCCCTTGGGTAAGCAGTTGACCTTTGGAATCTGTTAAACCGCTAGCATAATCGAGCACTTCATAAATAATTGGGCTCATCGAGGTTTTTGCCAAAGCAATAAACATTTCATCACCGGCAGCAAGCAAAGAATCTTTCACCACTTCTAAAGTAAATGGATTGATTTCTTTTTCATTTCTCATTTTCATTCGCCCCCGTTTCAATGATTAAATTGCCATAATCGTCTACCATAAGTGTTTGTCCTTCATAGATAACTGTGGCAGCTGCTTTTTCTTCTATAATTGCTGGCCCTTGAACTATTTCACCCACAGGTAATAATTCTCTTTGATAGACATTCGTTTCCGTCCACCCAGCAGGTGCATCAAAAAACACATTTCTCGTTTCGATTTTTGCTTCTTCTAGTGTTGTATTTCGCTCGATCTTCTGTATCTCCGGCTTTTCCACTTTTCCAAAAGCCGTCACATGTAAATTAACAATTTCTGTTTCTGTTCCATCCAATCTAAATGTAAAATTCTTCTCATGCAGCTCATGAAATTTATCAACAATTTCATCCAATTCCTTTTCCGCCCATGCCCCTGAAGGAACAGGTACTTTCACCGTATGCTCCTGTCCGATATAACGCATGTCAGCAAATCGGTGGAATACTACATTGCCCTCTTCAATTCCCTCCTGTGCGAATTGTATGTGTCCATCCTGTTCAATTTCATTCCATTGCTTCATCATTTCATCAAGCTTTAATTCTCCCACTCTCGCAATGTATGTTTTGATATAATCATGACGAAGATCGCTCATTAACATACCCCAAGCAGAAAATACAGGAGATGCTACAGGAATAATGACTTTTCCCACACCTAATTCTTTTGCTAAATCCGGAGCATGCATGGATCCACCACCGCCAAATGCTACCAGTGTAAAATCTTGAGGGTTATGCCCCTTCCGAATAGAAATTAGTTTCAAGGCATTCAGCATATTTGAATTTGCTATTTTAATAATTCCGAGTGCTGCTTCTTCTACCGTCATGTCAAAGTGGTTAGCAATCTTATTACGGGTAACTTCTCTTACCAATTCCAAATCTACATCATAATCAAAATTCTTAGCTGAAAGACGCCCCGTTAATAGGTTAGCATCTGTCGTTGTTGGTTCAGTACCTCCCTGACCATAGGAAACCGGACCAGGCAATGCACCGGCAGATTCTGGCCCTACCTTTAATGCCCCAGCATCATCTAACCAAGCAATAGATCCTCCTCCGTTCCCAATTTCAACAATGTCTACAACTGGTACTTTTATTGGGTAACCTGCATTTCGGTTGTTTCTTTCAATATAGTAATCTGTGGATACTTTTACTTCACCGTTCTCAATTAAAGAACATTTTGCTGTCGTCCCACCAATATCAAATGCAATAATATTTTTCTCTCCAATTAGGTTTCCAAGCACAGCAGATCCATAAATCCCTGCTACAGGGCCAGACTCTACCATATTGATTGGAACCTTCTTTGATTCTTCAAAAGTTGTTGTTCCTCCATTGGATTGCATAATAAAGTTTTGGCTCGTCTTATTGAATTCAGTAAGTTCATTCTGCATTTTATTAACATAATTTGCAGCAGCAGGCTTCACATATGCGTTCAAAGCAGCAGTATTTGTTCGTTCATACTCCCGCCATTCCTGCGTAACTTCATAGGAAGCAGAGACCGCTACCTCCGGCCATAATTCTCTAATGATTTGGACTGTTTCCTTTTCATGACTCGGATTTACATAGGAATGTAGATAGGCTACTGCAATCGCTTCCACCTTTTCTTTTTTAAAGTAGTCTATAATTTCTTTAATTTGATCTGTATCTAAAGGTGTTAATTCTTCTCCTTTGTAATTGAGACGTTCATTCACTTCTTTTCTTAAATAACGTTCTATAAACGGTTCAGGTTTTTTATATCGAATATTAAATAAATCCGGACGATTCCCACGTGCTATCTCCAAAACATCTCTAAAGCCTTTGGTTGTAATTAAACCGGTTTTAGCTCCTTTTCTTTCAGTTAACGAATTAATGATTACAGTCGTTCCATGAATAAATGTAGAAATCTCTTCTTTATTGGAGATATTCTTATCGATTACATTCATTACTCCTTTTTCAAAGTTTGGCGGAGTGGTATGATCTTTAGCAATTTCAACTTGCCCGTTTTCATTGACATATACTAAGTCTGTAAAAGTTCCGCCAATGTCTGTTGCTACTCTCATCTTATTCACCCTTTTTCAGTATTAGTTTTTAAAATATAACCGGTGTTAACACACTCAGTAGTACTGCCTCCTGATTCGTAGGATTCTTCCATTCATGCATTTGTTCGGAAGGAAAATGGATGGAGTCCCCGGGAGTTAATAGGTATTCTTGTCCCTCTATTCTGAAAACAACGCTACCTTCAATCACATAATAAAATTCTTCCCCCGGATGACTGTACCTTTCAACGTAAGGTGCTTTTGCCGGTATGGTAACCATAATCGGCTCCATTTTTCTTTCTGGAAACTTTCCAGCTAAGCGTATATACACTTTATCCGAACCTTCCAGCTTAAAATCTTTCATTTCTTCTTTTCGAACAACATAATTATGATTTTCAATGTCATTAAAAAAATAAGTGATATTGATCTGGAAAGCATCTGATATTTTTTTCAAAGATGTTATCGCTAAGGAAGATGTCCCCCGTTCAATTTGTGACAGGAAACTAACTGAAAGTCCTGTACTATCAGATAAATCCTTTAATGTCATTTCACGCTCTAACCTGAGATTTTTAATTTTTTTGTGAATATTGTCCATTATCTCTGTCCTTTATATCTTATTTTTTACAATGGAAGAATAATTTTTACACCTCCACTTCATTTTTTGTAATTCTATCATAATATATCAAAAATTAAAAGAAAACTTTTTCAATTCTTTATAATGGAACGATTCCTTTTATTAGCATAGAATCATTTCCCCTATAACCACTGCTTCTCTTCAGTTTGAAATGATGTATTTTATTTCATTAAAAATAGTTGAAAAAAATGGTGAAATAAAATACATTTAGTTAAGCTAAAAAAGAAACCCAACTGTATAAAAACAATTGGGTTTCTGAAGTAAAATATTTAATTACATCTCATATGGAAAATTTCTTATAAATCTAACTTTAGTTAAATCCCTACTTTTTCTTAATCATATCCAGCCATTTTAAATCTGCTTCTAAATGAAGTAAAGCACCATCTACTAACAATTGCATGTTTTCTTGTTCATTTTCCTCTTCCAGCTGTTGTCTAAATTTAGTCAGCTGTAAAATATTTTTTATAATCGTTTTTCGTTGGTGCTCCACCATTTCTTTTTCTTGACCGACATCTACTTTTTGAGAGCACAACCATTTAAAATAAAAGGTATCTTTTAATAAGGAGTATTCTACGGGAGTATAGAGCCAATTCATGAATTCTTCTTTTCCCGCATCCGTAATCCTGTATATTTTACGGTCTTTTTCGTCTGATCCTGGTGAATCCACTAACCCGTCCCGCTCCAATCGATCAAGTGTTGTATACACCTGTCCCGGGTTTAGGGGCCACTTCTTTTGAACAAGATCATCAAAACCGATTTTAATTTCATACCCATGGTGGGGCTGCTCATATAATAATGCTAACATCGCATGTTTTACAGACATTGCTCACTCAACTCACTCATACCGCAATGCGCGGCTAATATTGACTTTTGCTGCTCTTCGTGCGGGAAGAATGCAGGCAACCATACTTACAGTGATGGAAAAAATAAAAGCTAATAAGATAGATAACCAGGAAATGTGGAAGGGTAAGTCTAACATGTAGTCAACCTCTTGCACGGACGTTAAGAACATGACCCCTATTCCTACAACGCTACCAATAATCGCAGCACCTGTTCCAATAAAGAATGCTTCACTTAAAATCACTTTCTGTATTTGCCACTTCGTACTGCCAATAGCTCGCATTGTACCAAACTCAGGGACACGCTCAATGGTACCCATCAAAAGCGTGTTCGCTATGCCGATACCAGCCACTCCCATGCCAAAGATAACCAAAACATTTAATACGAAAAAGATATCTTCCGTCTGCTGTTGGAATGCATCGATTTGCTCTTCCGCTGTTCTTACTGCTGCAAGAGAAGCATCTTCTTCTGATGTAATTGCTGTTTTGATGGAAGATGCCGTACCCTCCTCTGCTAATAAAAGGGCTTCATTTTGATCGCTGACACCGAGTTGAGCTTCCATTTGCTCATCATGGATAAAACCGATATAACCTCCACTGCGGTATGTGTCGACCACGCCCTGCACCGTCCAGTCCTCGGCACCATTCACCGTTTCTACTGTCAGCGTATCGCCAACTTCTCCGCCCCATTGATCAAAAGCTTCCCTTCCAAGGGCTATCGTATTTGGTTCTTCTAAATCACGCAACAACTGCTCATAATCTTGATTATACTGAAAAAGAGGAGTATTTTCCATTCTTTCAGTTGTAACGCTATTTACATCCATTAAACGCATATCATTTTCTTCTTTATCCGCGTACCAAAGGAAAGAAGATGTAGATAAAGTTTCAATGTCATCCACGCCTTCGACATCCCGCCATGATTGCAATGTTTCTTCTGAAATAGCGTCCTCATAAACGACGGATACATCTCCACCTAACGTTCCCTCAATTAACTCGGACATACTGTCACTTACAGACAGACCGATTGAACTGAGAAAGACAAGCAGTGTTACCCCAAAACTCATAATTGCTGCTGTTAATGCTGTTCGCATTTTTTGACGGTTCAAGTTACGAGCAGCGAATTTTCCCGCCCGTTGAAATAATAGTTTAGAAACAGGCAGCAACAACCATATTATCCCGCTGAATAGAAACGGAAACAGAATGGCAATACCGAGAAATAAAGGCAAGAAAGCCAGCATATCCTCCCAAAATAATCCAGGGATGAGTAAAAGTGCTCCTACTATTATTAAAAAGAAAGCTGGTTTTTTCTTCGGTTTGCTAATGGATTCACGAAACACATCTGTTACCTCCGTATTGGAAGCTTTCATCACAGGAAGCCATGCCGCAATAAGGGGAATCACCAATCCCGCGACAGCAGCAATGAGTAACGGCATTCCTATTTTTAACTCATACAAAACATTCGAAAATATTTCTGCGAGAAGTTCCATAAAACCATAAGAAAGCAATACTCCAATTCCTAGCCCGATAACTGTGCCCACGAGTGAAAGAATAAAGACTTCTCTCAAAATATAACCACGCGTTTGCCCAGGTGTATAACCAACTGCTTTCATTAAAGCAAATTCTTTCCGACGTTCCACTACACTGATATATAATGTGTTGTATAAAATAAATGCACTAATCAGTAAACTTAAGCCACCAACAACATACAAACTTGCATATAATTCCTCAAACCCGGTCGCGACCTGACTCTCATCAACAACAGCAGGCTGAACAATCATATTCGCTTCCGCTGGAAAGAAGTCCCGCAGATGGTTGCCAAGCTGTTCAAAGGAAATACCCTCTGCTCCCGATACCAGCAGCTGTTCTGTCTGTCCTTCTGTATCTGTCCATTTTTGAAGTGTATCCAATCCCATGAATACGTGCCATTCATTATTTTCTGCTTGTTCCCAGCTATCTGGATTGGTCAGTAGAATGGTATTTTCCACCACAGCATCTACCTGTGTCTGGACATTTTCTTCAGTCTCTTGAAAGGATGCCGAAAAATTGACTTCATCGCCTACTTCCACACCCCATAACTCTGCTGTACGTTCATCGATAACAAGACCACTTTCATCTAATGACCCTTCCAAAACAGTAATATCATAAATGGCATTTTCTAAATGATCGATGGCCATTACTTGAACATCCAACTGTTCGCTTTCTTGGTCCCACACTTCTTTATCCAATGTCATTCGCTGGTTTGATTGTCCTAATACTTCTTCTATAACGTTTTCTTCAGCCAGTTCATCAATATAGTCTGTATCTATTCCGTCCTGCTGACCAAATACATAGTAGTCTGTATTACCTTGACCTTGACTGGCATAATCAGAGATAATACTTTGCGTACTCTGAACCATGGCAATCGATGAAACGGTTGCAGCTACTCCAAGAATAATCGCAAGAAGCGTTAAAAAGGAGCGCCATTTTTTACGCATTAAGTTCCGCCAAGAAACTTGCCATGAGTTCATCTTTATTTGCCTCCTCCCGTTCTATTTCCGCCTCTATTTTCCCGTCTTTCAACATAATGACACGATCTGCGTATCCCGCAGCAAAAATGTCGTGGGTGACCATAACAATGGTTTGTTTTTCTTCCCGATGCATTTTTGAAAGCAGATTTAAAATTGTTGTCCCTGTTTTCCGATCTAGATTCCCCGTTGGTTCATCACCTAAAATTAATCGCGGCTGATTCGACAACGCTCTGGCAATCGCAATTCTCTGCTGTTGTCCGCCACTTAGCACACTTGGGAACATATCTCCCTTTCCTTCTAAATCAACCGCTTTTAATAACCGGTTTACGCGTGATTTTATTTCTACTTGCGGAACATTATCTGCGTCTAACGGAAAAGCAATATTTTCCGCTACCGTTAACATCGGGAGAAGCTGATAATTTTGAAAGATAAATCCGATATTACGGCGGCGGAATAACGTCCGTTCTTTCTCTGAAAGTTCATGTAATGCAATATCGTTCATACGTACCTCCCCTTTGGTTGGTGTATCCAGACCACCGAGCAGCTGTAGTAATGTACTTTTCCCGGATCCGCTGGGACCCATAATCGCAACAAACTCCCCCGTAGAAATCGATAATTGTACGTGCTTTAATACTTGGATTACTTCTTCTCCACCTTTAAATTCTCGCTGTAAATCCGTCACTTCAATCATGTATCATTCTCCTTTTTTCTTACTTTGGCCGGATTTATCCGGAAATAGCGTATAAGACCACGACCAAATCGTATCGATAATAAAAACAATTTTCCAAACAGCATTTATTTGATTAACAAATGGTTCACGAAAAACTTCGGAATCCGTTACCCAGCTCAGGTCGGTAAAAAAAGACAAGAAGGATGCTTCTAATGGACGATAAAATATCCAGAAAAGCAAATGCACGATAACAAATAAAATAGCATGCACCAGCCAGGTCCGCCGATATTTTTGCGCAAGATAATCTGGATCCTTATTTTGTTTTATAATGCGCTCATCTTTTTCTGTTAGCAGGTTTTGCCCTCGATACTTCCCAATCTTATCCTTTAAATAACGATCCATTTTTCTGAAATCTCCAATTCCAAATGTGAACGCATAAAGGACAAATATAAAAATAATCATTTGAAAAGTGGCAATCTCTCCTGTTTCTTGATAATCAAATATGGCCAGAACCAATTCGAATACGGTCGCCCCCAAGAAAAGCATCAAAAACAAGATACTAATAGAAAAACGTTGAAAAGCATAACGTATGACTAAAAACAGAACCAGAGATAACCAAGAAACAATTTCAGCAAAAATAAATAATTCCCATTGATACGCGATAATCAATTCCTTCAAGTAATGATTCACAACCTCTCTTTTACTTACTCAGTATATATTTACTATGTAAGTATATACTGAGTAAGTAAAAGTTTCAAGTTAAATTGATATTTATTTTATTGCAATATATAAAACGAAATTTCATTCAGTGGGAATTTTCGACGCACAACTCTTTACGATAGGGCGAGTAATCGCCGCCCCAGTCCCAGGATGTCGCGATCTTAGTCTGCTCCTTTTTTCTCACTGAATTAGCCTGAGTGATTCAGTGAGTTAGCGCCCTTTATTTCCCGCCTAAATCAATGTATGCTCCCTCTTTATTTGGAGGCGGGAATTTTACGGGCGGTTCTCCGTGTTAAAAAGAACAGAGAACGATTTTAAACAGCAGTTACGAGGTAATCCTAAATTCCAATCAAACGATAGCAAATAAAAAAGAGCAGCAGTCTGCTCTTTTAACGTCTATTATTTCCTTTTATCATACCAATCGAGTGAGTTCATCATTTCCACATTTCTTATTTCTCCCAATGTACAATTTGTAACTCGTCCATCTTTTAAAAATAAGTGAATCTGATTTTCAGTATATCCAGATACTTTACATTCTAAGTCTTTATAATAGTTCCCATTTTGCATCACATTCGCTTGAATCAAAACAGGAGAACCTGTCGTAAAAGCTTTATACAACACTTTTGCAATTTCTTCTTCCATCATTTCTTCTTTTGCTTCCACTTCCATTAGCTGGTCATCTGCTTCCTCTTTTTTTAGTGCTTCCGAATGGTCGCTTAACATCATTCCTAACCATTTAACCATCCCTCTATCTTTATAGCCAAATTGTTCAGGGGTAACCCGTGTTACAGATATTTGTTCCATGTCTCACTCTTCCTTTCCGGATCGATGACCGCCAAGCAATTTTGCACGATACCTGGCCATTCCGCCATCAAGTAAACTAGAAGCATGCAGTAATGAAGTATAACCATGTTTTTTTCTTACAAAATCAATCGTTCTATCCAGTTCTTCATTTTCTATCGTTTCTTCCATCGGCTCAAAAAAATCCAGCTGCAATGCTTGCTTCATTTGAAATTTTCCAAAGGTGACATTGACCACTCTTACAGGTGTATTTTCTTTATAATACTTACGAAAAATAAATAACATATGCTCTTTCAATTTTTTGGATGAATCGGTTGCTTCAATTCTCATCTGATGATGAAACCCATCCTGCGCTATATTTCTCGAATATCCAATGGAAAGTTTTACGACACCAGTCATTAAATGATGCTTCCTTAACCGAGCTACATTTTCATCTGTCATTTCTCGAATAACCGTCTCAATATCATGTTGAACGATATAATCTCTGTTTAGTATCTGATTTTTGCTGAATGATGTGCTTTTAGGTGTGTGTGTATCTGATAACAGCGATCGATCTATTCCATGCGCATGAAAAAAGAGCTGTTCTCCAATGACGCCAAATTTTTCTTTTAAATGATTAATATTATATTGAGACAAATCGTAAATACTCTGAATACCTATTCGATTCAGATTTGCCGCTGTTTTCTGCCCTATGCCCCAAAAATCAATTAAGGACTCTATTTTCCATACTGTATGCGGCACATCTTCATAACGCCACTCTCCAATAAAGCCCCGTTGTTCGTCATGTTTTGCCTGATGGTCGAGTGCTAATTTAGCTAAAAGCGGATTATCCCCTATTCCCACCGTCAACACTAACCCTAGTTCTCTCCATACATCACGTTGGATTTTCTTTGCTATATCATGCGTATTACCGAAAAGTTTATGCGATTTAGTCACATCAATAAACGATTCATCAATCGAATAAACAAATAAATCCTCTGATGCTACATAACGTTTAAAAATATGCAGTATGTCTAAATTCTTTTTTAAATACAATGCCATCCGAGGTTCTACAATTTCTATATTGGCGCTACTTGGAATTTCATAAATTCTTGTTCCTGTCTTCACACCATATTCTTTTTTTACCAAAGGCGATGAGGCTAGAACCAGCCCGCCTTGGTTATCTGGTTTAGATACAACAGCAATCCGGGATCGTAAAGGATGCTGCTTACGTTCGACAGCTTCTACACTTGCAAAAAAGGATTTAGCATCGATGCACATAATATCCCTGCGTGGTTCATTTGAATAGTCCATCATGATAATGTTTTTCATCGTAATCTCTCCTGATACGAATATAAGTTTGTATCCCTATTATACGAACGTACATTCTATTGGTCAATATGAATACATTTGAATTGGTGTGTTAATATATGGAAAGTCAAAATGTTATTGTTTGTACTTTAAGTAAGAATTTAAGGAATCCAGTACGACGAACAAGATATCCTAGTAACATCATTTATCACACGACGTGATTGTGCTTAGTCGCTGAACGCACAGCAGTTTTTAGTAAGTTGGGTAATCACAAACCTAATTAACATTAGCCGGTAGATCTCATTATCAAAACAATTTATAGTAAATTTAGAAATAAAAAGAATCCATATTGACTAACCTTTTCAAAATGGATTCTTCTCTTATGAATTCGTATCATTTTTTATAAAAAGTTTGATCCTTTTCATTCTAAACCCTTCCGTAATCATGCACGATAACGTAACAACATTTTGAAAATTTGACCGAACTTTATCACATTCTTACAATAACCGCTCCACCACCGCTCCCCTGAACGCATTTGGTATCTTCTTGATGATGCATCGATTGCAGTAGTTGATTGTTCTGCGCAATCAATTGATTAAGTTGATCCATTTGATTCCTTAAATGAACCATCATCTGCATCATATGTTGCATATCTGGCGATGCACCATGATAAGAGCTGTCAGGATATGTGGAATAAGCATTGTAATGACCATTTCCTCTTCCTTGACTGTTTGTATTCTGAATAGGAGACCTATTATACTCCGATAACATACCCGATCCATGCTTGGCACCTTGATTTTGTGTTTCTATTCCTGGTCCATACAATCCATTACTACGACCATAACCTTGATATTCATCTTTCGGGAAATTGTTTCCCTGGTTTTGACGATAAGGGACCCGGTTAGATGAATGTGGATTGTGAGAAGACATCCGATAACCTCCTTTCATCCTATCCCCAGTTTATTCACCGTCTCTTTCCTTGTGTGCAGCTCTTCAAAAATGGTTCATTCGCCTTGTTTTGTGATTTCGTTCGATGATTACATTATTATAAGCCAGCTGGTAAAGTCACTTTTATCGCAGTAATATTATATCAGACCTTACCCTTCAACAATTTTAAAAAACCTGCATTTGTTCTTTTTTTATAGTTTCCTATCATATTAAAAAGAGCTCAGGTTACATAACGTAACTCAAACTCTTGATAATTTAGGATTCATCTTCTGTTTTGCTATCATCTACCACCATATAAGGTCGCATCATATCATAATCTTCATGTTCTAAAATGTGACAGTGCCACACAAACTCTCCGCTATATGGTGCAAATTTGGCAATGACTCTAGTAATGGTTGCAGCAGAAACCTCTATAGTATCTTTCCAACCGCGCTGATTTGCTGCTGGTGCAACTGGTGGTCCTGTAAATATGATTTTTCCATCTCTGTTATATTGTTCCAGATCGAATGGCTGATGTTCTAATACTTGAAATTGAACCAGATGAATATGAATTGGATGTGAAAAGTTGGTTGTATTTGTAAAAGCCCAAATCTCTGTTGTCCCAAGACGCGGATTTTCTGTAATCGGATCATGCCAATGTTTATTGTCAAGAAGTAATAAAGGACGATCAAATTCATCAGCGGATCCAACTAATTTTAAATAACGAATCCCAGCAATATGATTTTGCTTTAGGGAAGGAATAACAGATAAAGCCTGAGGCAAACTGCTTCTATCTTTATTTTTCAATGACTTTGTAACACGAAACTGCATAATATCTCCAGTGTCGTCGTTTGGATCAGCATCTGGCCCTAAATCATTTTTTAATGCAATGGATTGGCCTGCTGCTTTTGAAAAATCAATAATGACATCGATTCGTTCTGCTGGCTGAAAACCAATCTTTTCTATTTCAACGGTTTTTCTAAGCAGTCCGCCATCCGAGCCGATTTGTTGAAAGGTTATATTGGAGTCAAGCTGTAACTGGTAAGACCTTGTATTGGAAGCATTCAACATTCGAAAACGATATTTTCTCGGCTCTACCTCCAAGTATGGCCATGCTTTCCCATTAACCAATATCGTATCTCCATTAAACGCTGGCAGAATAGAAGGATTTGGTAAATTTTCAGCTGCATCATCAGGCTGAGATGGATAAAATAAAGAACCATCTGCGTTAAAACTTCGGTCTGTAATCATAAGCGGAATCTCATAATCCCCGGCTGGCAGATTCAATGATTTCTCTTGTTCATCCCGAAGAATATACATCCCTGCAAGCCCTGCATATACATTCAGCCGTGTAATTCCCATCGCATGATCATGATACCAAAGCAGACTTCCACGCTGATGATTCGGATACGTAAATGTTTTTCTGGAAAAAACAGGTCCAGTTTCCTGGAAATTATTTGTATACCATGCTTCCGGATGCCCATCACTGTCCGGTTTTGTTTCGATACCATGTAAATGTACCACAGTGCGTACAACAGGAAGCTGTTCAAGACCATGGATGGATACATCAACTGGAAGCAGATGCTTATTTGGCAATTGATTAAGCCATGTCACATGAATCGGTTCATCACGGGTGGCTTCAATGATTGGCCCGGGAAACTGGCCATTATATCCCCATAAAGTGGTAGCTGGTAAATCACGATGGATCTTACCCTTAAATTGCTTCATCGTCATTTCATAGTGAACCCCGTCCTTTGTCTTTTTATCAGGCTTTAGAAGCGGTATGTTTGGAAGTGGATCCACAAATTTTTCTAGCTTGCGACGCATTCGTATTCACCCCATTTCTTTATAGTAGTAAATGTAACCAGAAGCAAAAAAGTGCAAGGCTGCTGTACATGTAAATTAATATTAATTTGGATGAGTATAAATTTTGAAAGGCTATTAATATGAAAAATGACTTGAAATTGTAAAACAATAAGATTACTATGAATATATTGAAAACCCTTTCAAAAGAGGTGATTAATGACACAAAGCCTATTTCAGTACAATCGAATTTGTAATTAGCAAGAAAAACCAGAATCCGATAAACTGCCATTAAAAAATTATTCCAGCTTCTCCTATGAAACACATCATATCAGGCAATTATCCGTATGATCACGAGAATCAATCCAAAACTGTTACAACAAACTTAATACACAGAGAAGTCTCTGATCAAAAGTAAATCGATTTAACGATAATTAGAAAGGAGTATATTTATGTCTAATCATCATGCAAATTATTTAACGATAGAAGAAATAATCGCTTTACCAACATTTCAGGATGTTTCCATCAGCGAGGATGGACAGCGTGTGGCTTATGTAAGAAGTACAACTGATTGGGATAACAATACATATCCTCAGCATGTCTGGATTTATGATAAACATATCGATAAAAATTATCCCTTAACCATAGGAGAAAATGAAAGCATGCAGCCCTGCTGGTCACCGGATGGACAAATTCTTGCCTTCCTCAGCCCGGTTGATGATGGGGACAAAAAGACAAAGCAGATTTTTATCCAAACGAACGAGGAAACAACAGCAATACAGCTTTCTCATGCCGACCATAATATTGATCGTTTTAAATGGGCTCCAGACGGACGAGGCCTCTTTTTCACCGCAAAGCGCCCTGAACCGGATAAACTGAAACGTCGCAGTGAAATGTATGGTGATTTTACCTATGTAGATCGAGATTTTCATTTTAATGCATTGTACTTTCTGGATCTTGAGAAAGGGAAACAACATGCCAAAATACTGGACAAGCTGCCAAAAGATTTAAGGGAAGAAGCCTGTGAAAACGATAAAGATAATAAGGATAAGGCAAGTACGCCATTGACGGAATTGCTGGATAGATATATTTATCATTTTGATATTTCACCAGACAGCAAGAAGGTTATCTTTAGCTCTGCCCCTACTCCCAGATTCACTGATCTGTTAAACATGGAAACCTATTTGTTGGACCTGGAAACTGACGAATGCGCAAAGCTTGATATTACTCCTTTACAAGCAGGACCTGTCTTATTTTCCTATGATGGTTCAAAAATTTGTTATAGCCGCTACAGGCAGAAAAAAATATACGCAAACGTAACGCTGGAAATCTATGATTTAAAAACGAAACAGACGAAACAGCCTGCACTGGACATAGATGAAAATGTTTTACCTGTTCGCTGGACTAAAAAGGGTATTCATATTACCTGGCTGGAACGAACCAACTATATTACCGGACTTATCACAGAAGATGGGACATTAACGCCACTTGTAAATCCGGCAGACATAGTAATTACTCACCCGGCTATCACCTCGGACGGCAAGCATACTGCATATGTTAAGGCAACTTCACAAACAGCGGCTGAAGTATTTCTTGATAATCAGCAGCTGACCAAGCAATATATGTTTTATGAAGGAAAAACGAAAAGTAAAAAAGAAATTATATCCTGGCAAACGGAAGATGGGCTGGAAATTGAAGGCATATTATCAAAGCCGGCAGATTACGATGATACAAAGACCTATCCACTTGTACTTGCTGTTCATGGCGGCCCAACCGGCATATCCTTAGCAACTCCGACCACAAATAGATATCAGCCAATTGAACAATTTATAGAGAAAGGATTTCTTGTTCTAGAGCCTAATTACAGAGGCAGTGCAGGTTATGGAGAAGCATTTCGCGCGGCGAATTTCAGACAGTTGGGGCTGGGAGACTATAAAGATATTATTTCCGGGGTCGACTTTTTGATTGACAGCAAGATAGCAGATCCGGAAAAGGTCGGCATTCTGGGCTGGAGTCAGGGCGGCTATATATCTGCCTTTTGCGCAACATACAGTAACCGGTTTAAGGCTATTTCGGTTGGAGCCGGGATCTCCAACTGGATGACCTATTATGTCAATACGGACATTACTCATTTTACACGCTATTATTTAGGAGATACGCCATGGAATGACGAGAAGATCTATCGAAACACATCTCCCATGACTTATATTAATAATGCTTCAACGCCAACGTTGATTCAGCATGGTGAAAAGGATCCCCGAGTTCCTGTTCCAAATGCCTATGAACTCTATCGCGGCTTGAAGGATGTCGGTGTAGAAACCGAGCTGGTCATTTTCAAAGACATGCTGCATGGTTCAGACAAGCCAGGGATCCATCGAGCCATTCTTAAACAAAATCTGGATTGGTTTGCATATCATATTTTAGATGAACAGCCGGGTGAAGACCGGGTATATTAGACTGTTCATTCAATATAAAAAAAGCACTTTTAAATAGAATTAAATAAAAGCGGGTGATGATGCAAAATAATGTATTATCATCCGCTTTAAAAAAATTAAAAATCTCTTTATTTCTAATATATTAGTCTAAATCATCTAACCTCAATAAAGTTTGACTATTTCATCTAACTTTTGTTATATTCGATTATATAATCAAACTTCTTATTACATTCGATAAGGAAGGAGCTGTTTCTTCATGGCAAATGAGGCCTCCATCTTCATTATGGATATAAGTAATTCATCAAAAGAAAATATCGGGAATGAATTGAGTGGATATCTGGAGCAATTAAAAAAACACATTGCTGAATGGACAAAAAATTCAGCTATAACAAAGGTCAGCCACCGCGCTGGTGATGAATTAGTGGTTGTAAGCAACGGTTATGCTTCAGCATATACCCTTGCTTTCTATATAAGTCGTATTTGGCGGTTTCCCAATCATAAGCCATATTTCGGCTTATCATTGGGCGATATTCAGGAGGATATCAGTGAAATAAACATAGAAACCTGGATTCATCCATTAATGAAACAAGCTAGAAATGCCAATGATCATTTAAAAAAACAGCCGAACAGATTACTGTTTCACTTTGAATTACCTCCTTTATCAGATGGACATGGCTTCACTGTTTTTAGCAAGCAGTTTGAAGCCTTAATAAATACCAGTTTAACTTTAAAGCAGGAGCAAATAAATGAGCAAACTGAAATACAGTCTCTCGTCTGTTCTTTATATGTCATGCTCGGTCAACAGAATAAAGTAAGTGAATATCTTGGAAGAACAACAGCTACGATATCCCATCATATGAAACAAGGAAAAACTCATCTTATTTTGAATGCTTTTTATAACATTGTAAAGGTGCTGGATTCATTAGGTGTACAAGATCGGCAGGCTCAGACGGATAAACTGCAGGAAAATATCAGACAAAATATAAGGAAGCATCTGCCTGATTATTTTCCGAAAGAAAGGAGTTTATCATGACTATATTATTGCTCCTTCTCGCACATCTGATTGCTGACTTTTGGCTGCAAACGGACCAGATAGTGCAAAATAAAATAAAACATTTGAAAAAACACCTGCTTCATCATCTGGTGACAACAGGAATTGCCCTTGCGATTATATGGGGATACCAATATGAATTTCAACAGATAATCTACTATTTTATTCTGCCCTTCGCTTTTATTATCATCACGCATCTTGTGATTGATTTATTAAAATAAAATTAGTAGATTCCATTCCCAAAAACCCAACGGATAATATAAAAAGACTCGGATACTTTTTAGCAGACCAAGTATTGCATATCATTATGATACTCATCGTCTGTATCCTTTTCTTCCATATGACAGCAGATCTTTTTAACTTGTTGCATGGGATAAGCAGTTTAAATCCATTCCATACCGTATTATTTATGATTATCATTTATATTTTAGCAACAAGTGTCAGCGGTCATATCGTAAAATTCATCATTGGCTCCCTGCCATCTGAATTTGCTAATTTTGAAGGCGAGCTGACATTGAAAAATCAAATCGCTGCCGGGAGGGAAAAAATTCACGCGGGAGCAGATAATCGTTTCACAGAGGAATATCATTATTTTACCTATTCTACCCCGCTTCGTTCGCATGGAAAACTTATCGGCTATCTGGAAAGATTACTAGTGATTATGTTAACAGCGGTTGGTGCATATCCGTCGATCGCATTTATCATTGCTGCTAAGTCGATTGCGCGGTTTAAACAATTGGATGATCGTAACTGGGCGGAGTATTTCTTATTAGGTACCCTCTCTTCTATTTTCTTAGGGTTAGTGCTCGGGCTTGTTGTACAAGGGGTTCTAATGTGAGCCTGATAGGCGTGTCGATATTTCTAGCCACGCCTATCATAAATCTCATACGTAAATACTTTTTCATACCTTTCTTCCTCAAGAGACCATTAAGATTCTGTGTTTTTCCCAGCCACTTAGCTAAACCATTCGCAACTTTCTTATCTAACTGTGAATTTGATTTTCACATTTTTTATCAAAGATAACCGCCGAACTACGATATTCTTACTCACGCAATCAATATCACATGCTTTATGGAAGTTAAACTATGTGCTTGCAAGTTCCAAAATTTCTTTTTCTAGCTTAGTGATTAACATATTACGATTTGTTAGAGCAAACGCCTTCTTTCTATCTCCTTCATGTGAATCAGTTAAATCAATTTCTGGAATGAATTCTTCGAGTTTGTTTTTATAACACCAATGTGCAGAACCATCATTATCAAAAAATATTGCTCTTACCGGATAAGCCAGTAAAACATCTTTTAACCCTTTGTCAAATGTAGCTAAAGAATGCATTTCGAAAGGTATATTTTCTGTTGTATTTATGTTCATATCTTCAGCCAAACGTCTTATATGCCATAAATCCCAGGACATACCTTGTATTGTTTTAATTAATTCATTAGCAGTAGGTTGTATTCTTTTAAAAAATGATTTACTACTTTTATCTTTTTTTAAAAATAAATAAGCTATTACAAACTCCCTTTCTAAAAAAACTCCTAACTCAAAATTAATAAAATCTAATAGTTCTTCAAGTTTCTTTTTGACTTTTCTATTTGAACTCCAATCAATTATAATTACTTTAAGCAGAAGACAATATATACCTTCCCATAAATAATCGTTAAAATAATTATTTTTCATATTTGCTATGAATTCATCTGCTTGAATCAAAGTATTAGATGAATAACTAACCTGTGCTTTACTTAATATATATTCCTTAAATTGATTTAAATTTAATGATTTAAAAAATAAAAATGCGCATAAACTTTGGTGTACTCCTTCTAACGTCTTTATTGATGATAATTTGTTCCAATTTTCAAATAAGTAAGGATAACATGTATAATCAATATTTCTTGACAATACAAAGTAAAGCAATTTATATACTTGAGACATTTTAGGTTCAGAAATATTTTTGTTTTTCAATAACAGAGATAAATAACTGACAACTTGCGTATCAAAATGAATAGCATTGTCAAAGTGAAAGTTGGTGGTACCGTAATTTATCATTTCCTTCACTCTTAACTTATCTAGTATTAAAAACTTCTGATCAGCATTAATACTTAATATTGATAGCTCTTGTGAATTCAATTGATGATATTTTGGTAACGGTGTTCCTTTAACTTCGTCAAAGAAAATAAATCTTGTCCCTTCAAGTTCCCTACTATAATTATTATAAGCAACAAAAGCACTATAATATGTATCATCCGATAAAATATAATTTATTAACTCCTTTTTATCAAACATTCTTAAGTAGATTCTCCTTTCTGTATAATTTCAAATTATTATTAAATTATTTTTGTTAATCTTTATATAACTTTTTAATTATTCTGTATTCATTATTTAATCCTAGTATTTTTAATATTTATTTTAACATACCTTATTAAGCTCTTTACGGGAAATTCTTTTATCTATTTTAAAGTCTATTATTTTCAGTAGAAGAAATCTAACTTTTCGTTTTTGGTCTGCCTCCTTGCTGTTAAATGAGTAAAAAGCTAGATTTCCATATGGTTCAAGTCGTTGAGATGCTGCCTTGATTTTCTGTTTTGTAATATCACGTCCTTTCAAAATTGAGTAAAAAATGGATATAAATTTTCTCCCGTCTTCATTTTTCTAGTGACCCATGTAGTAAATTCTAACAAAGCATTTAGAATGGATTTCAATGCGGACGGTGATGGGATATTGGGATAAGGTAGTGCCTTTGTATACTATTTTTGATAAGAAATCAGAATAGTTTTCTGCTATTTGGATAAAATCAACAGAAGATTTCCAAACGTTCTACGAAATTATGTTTCTGATGTTGAAAAATTCAATAGTACAGGAAATTATCCCCTAAAACACCAATACTTGAAAATAATGTTTCTATTTCAATGATTCCTTGAACCTCTTTTACCAGTTTCAATTTAAATGTAATTAATAATTCGAATCACCTGTTACTGATTGTTACAGTTGGTAAATTTATAAAAAAGATTCATTTATTTATTTGCCGTTATCTTGACAAATCCATCATGCTGTATGTGATGGTTATCATGCAGCTTTTTTATGGACCATATCCAAAGCCTTGTTGACATTCCTGATAGATAGCTTTAAAGAAAACTTGGCGTTCGTTAAAAGGAACTTTGAAAGCGTGTTTTGCTTTCTTAAAATCCTTTATACTCTTGAGTGCAATCCCTTCAACGAACGCCTTAGTTTCACTTATACTTGGCATCTAAAAATTTTTACTACGTAGAAAATCTTCTTCGCTAAAATTTCCTTTCCTAACGTATAAAAAAATCAGGCTGCCGAATACTCCTTTGGCAGCCTGAAACATCTTATACCTTGCGTATCATCGTACTTACTTGATTTGAATCACAATTTTTCCTTTCGCATGATGGGTTTCACTCAAACGATGTGCTTCTTTTAAACCGTTCTCAGTGAGCGGGAAAGTATGTCCTATATACGGTTTTAATTTCCCGTCTTCTATCAACTTCCCTAGTTCAGCCAGTTCTTTTCCGTCGGGCTCAAGCCATAAGGAATCTGCTTTGATCCCTTTTTGTTTTGCTAATTTTTCATCTGGCTTCCCTGCGATGGAAACCAGTCGCCCGCCTTCCTTTAATACCTGGAAGCTTTTATTAAGGATTTCACCACCGAGCGTATCCACGACAATATCATAATCTTGAAGAACATCTTCAAAGTCTTCCTCTTTATAATTAATGAATTGATCGACACCTAATTCTTTTAAAAACGTCTCATTTTTCCCACTTGCAGTCGAAGCCACATAGGCATCGAAGCTTTTAGCAATCTGAATAGCCATACTGCCGACACCGCCAGAACCGGCATGAATCAACACCTTATCGCCTTCTTTTATTTCAGAGAAGTTCACAAGACATTGCCAGGCAGTAAGACCTGCAAGCGGAACTGCTGCCGCTTCTTCAAAGCTGATATTTTTGGGTTTCATAGCCAGCAGTTCTTCATCTACCGCTGTATATGCAGCATACGTGCCATTTGGTGTGAGGTCCGGTCTAGCAAATACCTCATCCCCCACTTGAAAGGCGGTGACATTTTTCCCGATTTGTTTAATGACTCCTGCTGCGTCCCATCCTAAAATAATTGGAAATTCAAAAGGCAGGCCTTCCTGCAGGTAACCTTCGCGCAGTTTCCAATCAATTGGATTAATGGACGTAGCATGCATTTCTACTAATACCTGATTATCTTTTATTTCCGGAATTGGAATTTCATCTTTTTCCTTTAGCTGATCTGCATCGCCGTATTGGTCGATAATAATTGCTTTCATGATCAAAACCTCCAGCGTATGTTTTTCTGTTGCATTGTCCATATTATCAAACGGAGTTCGCTTAAACAATCAACTCAAACTTGCTTGATAACCTTATACAGATTTGGTAAATCATGCATTTCATATCTAGACATGATAACGTTTATGACAAGTATACATTCGCATGAACCTCCAAAGAAAAACATCAAATTACGCGCTGTTATCGTAATTTGATGCTTTCTTCCTCAAACAAATATATTTTACCTTACATATTATAAAGGTAACTCGGACGCTCCCAAAAACGCTGCTTCGCCATGGCATCGATAAATTTTTGTCCGAATTGCGAATCCATATCCATAACCACTCCAGGCTGTCCATCAATACCCATTTCCTTCAGTAAATGAGCACTTTCTTCTCTGGCCCCTAACGGCTTAAAATGATTGTACATATTCATGATAAACGTACGGGCTTGATGATGAAAATAGTCATCCACTCCGGTTCCGCCAACCAGATATACGCCTTCATAGCTCAATGGCGATCCTGTAAGAAAGCTTTGGTCCACCTGATACGTTATGCCATCGCTGCCGCTTACCTCGCCAAGCTTATTGCTGACAATCACCGGATGCATGCCTGCCTTTTTCCATTGCAGAAGCAGTGCATCCACTTCCTT
The DNA here is from genome assembly GCF_000750635.1 of Oceanobacillus jeddahensis. Lineage (GTDB taxonomy): Bacteria > Bacillota > Bacilli > Bacillales > Amphibacillaceae > Oceanobacillus > Oceanobacillus jeddahense. Next base: position 106,323 of record NZ_CCDM010000003.1, on the reverse strand, counting down.
GCCAGGAAAGCCCTCTGCAAGAAAGACAGCCACTTTCAGTGTATCTGCCACAAAGTTTGTATTCATCAAGCTTATCGCTGGTGATGATTTCGTAGCAGTGGATTCTTCTACATCCGGCACGGTGACGCCCACATTTTTCGCCACCGCCTCTGCAAGCTCTTTGCTGACCCTCGCTAAGCGGTCCACCATCTGCTGACGCACAGCAACAATCAGGCATCTTCCCAGTTCAAAGCTATACGCTCCAATAATATGCTCCCGCTCTACTGGTGTCATGCTATTCCAGAAAATCCTTGCCTGGGTATAGTGATCTTTAAAAGAATCCGCTGTTTTACGCTGTTTCAACCCTTCTACAGTGGAAGGATAAGTAACGAACCCACCCTTATCCGGCGGAACCTCTGACGGTGTATTTTCCGCCAATAAGTTTTTATGATAAGAAACTTTCCCGCGGTCAATCACATGACGTGAATTCCCATCCCGCTGGTTGTTAAAGACTGGACAAACCGGTTTGTTGATAGGCAGTTGTTGGTAATTGGCTCCAATTCGTGCTTGTTGCGTATCTGTATACGAAAATAAGCGGCCCTGCAGTAGCGGGTCGTTGGAGTAATCAATTCCCCGAACAATATTCCCTGGATGAAACGCGCTTTGCTCCGTTTCTGAAAAGGCATTATCAACCGTTTTATTCAACGTTATCTTACCCATCTTTTGAAGCGGCACTTCCTCTTCCGGCCAGAATTTTGTCGGGTCTAAAATATCGAAATCAAACATAAATTCCTGGTCTTCCCGAATAATCTGTACAGCAAGTTCATATTCTACATGATTTCCCATTTTGATATTCGTCCAGAGGTCTCTACGGTGAAAATCAGCATCCTCGCCAAGCTTTTGTGCTTCGTCCCAAATCAATGGATGAACACCGAGTACAGGCTTGATATGAAATTTTACGAAATGCGCAATTCCCTCTTTGTTTACAAAACGATAAGTATGAACGCCAAAACCTTCCATGGTACGATAATTCTTTGGAATGGCTCTGTCAGACATGATCCACATCGCCATATGAGTTGTTTCCGGGTTGCTGCCCATGAAATCCCAAAATGTATCATGTGCTGTCTGCCCTTGAGGGTATTCATTATCAGGTTCCGGTTTGACAGAGTGAATCAAATCTGGGAATTTAATCGCATCTTGGATGAAGAAAATCGGGAAATTGATGGCAACAATATCGAAATTCCCATCATCTGTGTAAAATTTAATAGAAAACCCACGTACATCACGCACCGTTTCATTACAGCCTCTTGAACCGATTACTTGTGAAAACCGCACAAATAATGGTGTCTTCTTGGAGGGATCCTGTAAGAAATCCGCCATTGTGACATCACTCATAGATTGATACAGCTCGAATTCTCCATAGGCGCCATAGCCCCGTGCATGCACAACCCGCTCCGGTATTCTTTCCCTGTCAAAGTGTGCCAGTTTTTCTCTGGCAAGAAAATCTTCAATCAAGGTCGGACCGCGATCACCGGCAGTCAATGAATTCTCATCATCTACAATCTTTTTCCCTTCATTGGAAATCATCTCTTGATTATAGGTATCCCTTATATAGGATTCTAACTGCTTTTCCTTTTTATTTTTTTCGCGTCCACTCATATAGATTCATCTCCTAACAATGGTAATGTTATTTATTTTTAGCAAAGAAATGAAAAGTATTCATGATGGTTTTGTTTCTGCATATGGCTGGATAGCCTTTAACAAAATATCTATTCATTAATTTCTCTTAAACCATTGAAATCATTTTTTAATTCATATACACTTAACTATATCAAATTGATATAGCGGAGGTGAATTCATGAACCAAAGCCATTATTTATTACTTGGCCTACTTGCAAACAGCCCAAAAACTGGGTTCGAAATCAAAAAAGTAATGGATCAAAATCAAAATTTTTACTGGAAGGTAGGGTATAATCAGATTTATCCTTATTTAAAAAAACTGGAAACAGAACAGCTTGTTATCAAGTCTGAAGCTTCGAGCAATAAAGGGCCAAAACAAAATATCTATTCGATTACCAGGGATGGGATGAACGCATTATTCAATTGGCTGGAAGAAGATTTAAAAAGTACCCCGTCCTTCAGAAACGAAGTACTTTTACGTCTGAATTTTGGTCATTATACGGATATAAAAAACAACATAGCCTTAATCACAAACTACAAACAGATAATTGTAGAGCGGCTTAACAGCTTGAAAAGTATTCAGAAAGAAGTGGAACAAAATTGGAGTGCTCATCAAAATTATATGTACTGGATTCTAACACTGGAATATGGTGTGAACATTTCGCAGGCAGAAATGGATTGGTGTTCATTCACGTTAAATAAATTAAAGGAAGTGTAAAAAGATGCAGACACTTATTATTTATTGTTTCGGCGCTTTTTTAGGAATGATTATCAGCTTGTTGTTTAAAACAGATCACATGCTGCTCACTGCTGCCCAGTTCTCTATTTTCATTTCATTTCTCTATACGTTTATGGGAAGGTTGATTCCTGCTGTCAGAGAATCATTGATTCAAATGGTGCCTGCGATTTTCCCATTTCCAAAATTCATTGTCTATGCTACTGGAATGATTGAGTTATTGATCGCAATTGGGGTTTTCTTCCCCTCTGCACAGTTAATTGCCAGTATAGCTGGTATTATAATATGTATTGTGCTGTTCCCGGCTAATATCAAAGCGTTTAAACAAAATATTCATTTGGGTACCAAACCGCCGACGAATATATATGTCAGACTGTTTGTCCAATGCTTGTTTATCGCCTCTTTCATTTTAATTGCTGTTTTTAATTAAAGAAAGAGCTGTCGCAAAATGCATAGTTTGTATTTGGTAACAGCTCCTTTTTCTATGTTGGGTTGCTTATTTTAAGGTTGATTATTCTTATTTCTGGTACTAACATGTAAAACAACCGATTTTGACTTATTTAAATAAGCCTCCCTTTTTTAAAAATTTTTTTGGCCGTCTTTCATGATTACAGTTTTGTCTTTGCCATGCTGAGCGTAATCAATATGTAGTCTTCCATTTCGATTCTTATAAAATCTCTATAAACTATCAAGAACCGGTTATCATTCGCAAGAGAATATCAACTTTCATTTTATACTGATCTTCATCCTCTTGAGTAGCTAGCAACATGAGGCCAGAAATAACTGATAAATAACAATAAACCAGTTCTTTTGGATCGCCAGCTGCTATATCGCCTACTTGTTGTCCTTCTTTAAACAACGGGTATAATTGATCAACATATGTTTCCATGGAATGATGTTTAATAAGGCGTTTAGCACTCTCAGGAACACCATCTGACGTACGTGCCTGATGAATTAACATGAAATAAGCCGAGTCACCTTCACAAAGTATAAGTTCTGTCAAAGTTCGTATTTTTTCAATGGGTGATCCTGAAAATTGATATGCATACATCATTGTTGAATGTGATTGTTCCATTGCCCACTCAACAAGTGTAGTGAAAAGCTCGTCTTTCGATTTAAAATAATGGTACAGAAGACCAGGGCTGATGCCAGCTGCATTAGCGATCATACTCATTTTTGTTCCAACGACGCCCCGCCGTGAAAAGACCTTTACTGCCGCATCTAATATCTGTTCTCTGCGCTCATTGCGAATCTGGTCCTGTTTTTCTTTGTTAGATGATCTCATTTATTATCAAACCCTTATTTTAATTTTTCTTTTTACTGTAAATTATTCAGATTACGATATCCTGATTTCTTTATCAATGGATAGTAATTAATTCGTTTTATAAAACTTGGCAATCTCTTCAAAAGCCATTTTAGGCTCCCAATAGCCACTTTCGTATAGCTTTTCAGAATCAGATGGATAAACCTTTATAATACTGTAACCAGCCATATCTAAATCATACCGTGTGTCGAGAGAGTAAGGATGATAAGGTTGAATAAAATCATATACAAATGCACCGTAAATATTTTCTGATTTGTATATTTTGAGAAGCTCAATAATATGATTCGCTTGTACTCTCTCGTTTCTTTTAAAATTGCCTTTAATTTGGGGGACAGGAGTACTCCAATCTATAATATCATGACCTTGGGGCCCCTTTTTATCCGCGCCTTCGTATGTGGCACATCCAAATTCAAAAATAACGATCGGTTTATTTTGTCGATAAAGCTTTCTAAGCGTTTTAGTATATTTCGATTCATTGTAGGCAAGCTTGTAGAAATTCAAACCGATCATGTCGAATTCCTTCCAGTCAACCTGCTCCCAGAGTGCTGCTGCATAACTAATCTTGCCTTTAAAACTTGACCTAACAACTTTACAGGCTTTCCTAAGGTAGCCGTTCAATTTCTTGTTATACCAAGGGAGCAACCACCACATAGTATGTAGCTTCGAAGCCCTTTCATCATGATTCCGGCCAGGCATAATGCCAGAGGAAAAGATTGAAAGTTCGCAGCCCAAGCTTAGATCGATTTTCTTATATTTCTTTCTCAATCGTTCAGCTGCCAATGCGACTTCCGACAAATGAGCCAACGTTTCTTCTTGACTTCCTTCGACTAGTCGGGGCTGAAGCCATACGTGAAGACCATTTTCTAATGCAGTCGTTGCACATTGAATCAGTCTGTTGATGTCGGTACCATAAATCTGGATTGAAGTGCAATGTAATTGATCACTTATCACTTGGATCTCTTGCTCCATCAAAGTCTTTCGCCATTCACGCGTTAAAGAACTTGGGCTGAAGTTTGTACCCACATCATAATTTATCCCTTTCTGAATAAGTGCTTTTTGATTTTCCATTTACATCACCTGCCTTTTGAAGATAAAACGAAACTTCATTCAGTGGGAGTGTTGAAGAAACTCCACTGAATTAGCCTGAGTGAATCGGGGGGTTAGCGCCCGTTATCTCCCGCCTAAATAAATTTATTCTTACTCTTTATTTAGCGGCAGGAGTTTTATGGGCGTTTCTCCATGATAAATTTATTAATTGAATGATTCATTTAATTAATCTTAGCGTATTTTTCAATAGTCGTCAATTGCATTATTAACTTATTCTATGGCTCCGTTGACCACCATAAAACTCATTACAGCTTTTAAAATAAAGTTTGATCAAAAATACCTTACAAACCCGTATATTAGCATAAATAGAAAAAATCCATTAAAAAAAAGATTGGATGAAATATACCCAGTGTGGCCTGTTTTTTGCACGGATAGAAAAGTATAAAAAAAGCTGTTACACGATCAGTTATCTGATTGTGCAACAACCCCTTCTTTAACTTATTTGAGGACTATAGGAATTTCTCCATGATAACGTAGGACTTGCCGTTCTTCACAAAACTTGTACCTGTTTCCCGGAAACCAAACTTGTGATAAAAATGTCTTTTATTCTTTCTGGCATTACACCAAATTCTTTTCACCTCATGTAATTTCGCTTCCTCGAATACGGATTCTAATAATCTGCCTCCATATCCTTTTCCCTGCTCTGATTTTAAGGTTGCAAATTTTCTAAATTGAGCTTCCCCTTTGTCTATAAAAAGCGAAACGACCGAAATCAGCCTATTATCTTTAAAAAGACCCAAATGAATACCTGAATCATCATCTTTTAATTTTATGTAATTGAAATCCTCATCCGGCCACATGACTTCATGTCTAAGCTTCCATGCTTGTTCTTGTTGTATTTTTGTCAATTGAATTTTCATGCCAGCCTCCTATTTGCTGTAATTCTTATCAAAAATCCATACTTAGAAAAGCGCAAGTATATTGTTGGCATAATAAAGTGTAACTACCGTCAACGCCAATAAAACAATCCCTTCTGCTTTTCCGCCAGTCGTTGCGGCGAATGGAAATCGAATCGTCACCTTAGCAGGATACAATAACTTAATTCCTTGTTTGGTGAAAGCGTCTAGTATGAAATGTGTAACCATGCCTACTAAGATCCCCATGGTAATCGATGGATTACTGACGAACTTAGATAAAACAAACGCCACCAACGCTAAGAATAATAAACTATGTGTAAAGGTTCGATGCCCAAAAAGGCTATTGACTACTTTAGAAATCGCAGGAAATCTCCGCCCGATTTTGCTGCCGCTGTGACAAATGTCCGGAAGCAATCCACCTGCTGCACCAGCTGCAATAAACCATTCAGGTTGATATGCATCCGTGATAGCTACAATAGCTGTCGTTGCTGTGATACCAGCCATGATATGTGTTTTCCCTGTCATGCTCTTTTTCTCCTTCATTTGTAAATTGCATTATCTTATCATAACATTATCCAAAGAAAAAGAACATACGTTTCTTTTAATTGATTATATTTATTCACAACACGGTATACAATTCCTATCTAGTACATGAATCATTTCCTACTTTGTTAAATGATAGCTTGTATCCAGGAGCTGAAAAATCTCACCTTCTGACACAGAACCATCCAGCAGAATACTAATCCAATGTTCTTTGTTCATATGGTAAGCAGGCAGTATTCCGTTTTCTTTTCTTAAAATCGATGCTAATTCCGGATCGCATTTGACATTTAAAACATCAACAGCCCCTTCTCCTTCTATATTTAATTTCTCTTTATCCACATCCATCAGCAGTCCAAACCACTTACCGTTTTTCTTATGCCGAAGCACAGCGTAGTTAGAAAATTTTGCCCAGGGGTAATCAGGCTCCGTATCGTATTTTCTTTTGGCATAATGTAAAACTGCTTCTCTGCACACTAAAATCACCTCTACAATAGATTTATTGAAACAATGCGCTTCATACCACTTTAACATCCAAATTGTTATTCCTAAATGGTTATGCTACCATAAAAAGGTATATCAACTTCACAAGGAGGCTCTATATATGACTTTGGAAAATTTTGATGAATACCTGCAAAAATATGCTGAATTAATCGTTTCTACCGGTATTAATGTCCAAGAAGGACATTCTGTCGTTCTTACCATCGATGTCGAGCAAGCTCCGTTAGCACGTAAAATTACAAAAGCTGCTTATGAAAAAGGAGCAAAACGCGTTATTGTTAAATGGGGAGACGATAAAATCTCAAGACTTGGGTTTGAGCATCAATCAACGGAAACCTTAACAGATATTCCGGATTATCGACTCGAAGAAATGAACTACATCATTGAACAAGGCGCCAGCCGTATCAATGTTGTTTCCAATGATCCTGATGCCTTAAAAGGATTAGATGGAGAAAAAATCGCAGCAACGCAAAAAGTAGCCGGGGAAGCTTTTAAACCACTAGCGCAAGCAACGCAGTCAAATAAAATCTCATGGGTTGTGGCAGCTGCAGCCGGCTCGGAATGGGCAGCGAAAGTCTTTCCGGATTTAGATTCAGCGAAAGAACAAACCAATGCATTATGGGACGCTATTTTCAAAGCGATTCATTTATATGATGACGACGCGATCCGCACATGGGAAGAAAAAGATAAAACCCTGGAAACGAAAGCGGAATCATTGAATAAAGAACAATTTACAGCACTACATTACACTGCGCCGGGTACGGACTTAACGGTCGGCCTGCCAAAAAATCACCGCTGGGAAGGTGCTGGAAGCTTTAACTCCCGCGGGGAACGTTTTATAGCGAATATGCCGACAGAAGAAGTATTTACCGCTCCAGATGCTAAGCGGGTTGACGGCGTTGTCGTTTCAACCAAACCGTTAAGTTATGCCGGTTCTGTCATCGAAGGGATGGAATTCCATTTTGAAAATGGGAAAGTAACCAAAGTGACTGCTGAAAAAGGCGAAGAGGTTATTCAAAAATTAGTCCAGCAAGACGAAGGCGCATCCCGCTTAGGCGAAGTTGCATTAGTTCCGGATGCTTCACCTATTTCCCAATCAGGATTGACATTCTTCAATACGTTATTTGATGAAAATGCTTCAAATCACTTAGCGCTAGGTTCTGCTTATGCGTTCAACTTAGAAGGCGGAACAGAGATGTCAGAAGAAGAATTAAAAGAAGCAGGCCTGAATCGTTCAGCAACACATGTTGACTTTATGATCGGTTCGGATCAAATGGATATTGATGGCATTAAAGAAGATGGCAGCCGTGTTCCTGTCTTCCGAAAAGGGGCTTGGGCTTAGCCCGCTCATCAGTAAATAGTCAGTAAAAAATCCAACTGCAAGCTGAGTTGGATTTTTTACATTGGTAAATAGAATGCATCTATTCCTCTTTCCTTTTTATTGGAACCATTTTTCCATAAGTCCCTATTCTCCATAGCCATTCAAACGGTCCGTAAGAGAATACTTTTAACCAAAGATGGCTGAAAACCATTTGCGCGGCGAATACGATCACACCAACCCCAAGAGCGAACGCATAGCTTGGTTCCTGCCAAATCCCTAAGTTGATAAAAAAAGTTCGTCCACTCGATTGAAACAAGCTTACGAATATGAGGGATTGCATGATGTAATTCGTAAACGCCATCTTACCAATCGAGGTAAACGGGACAAGCAACTTCGATATGCTTGTCTTGCTTGTTCCTAAGAGAACAATGACTAAAATCATACCGATCGTCACAACAAAGGGGTAGAAGTTTTCTAATGGATGTAACGCAATCCTGTCATAAAGGCTTGCTTTCCCTGCCAAGCCAATCACCAGAAAAATAACGGTCAATAAGCCCATGGTTTTTCTCCGGTTTTCGATTATTGCAAACAAACCCTTGCGATACGCATACATACCAAACACGAAAAAACCAATATGTGCGACCATGGAAGAAAACTCAATAATAAGATATTCTGTTCCTGTCGGCGGTTCTTTGGAATCAGGCAACAGACCTTTCAAACCGTCTTCAAGGGACAAATTATAGGACGAGAAGTAACTGATTACATCCGCTCCAATGGTATAACCGATCCAGAAGAGGAAAGCAGTAATAACTAATCCGGTTGCTGACCAATTCATAAACAGCAGAAGGATAAATCCTGCCATCCCATACATGAGCAGAATATCTCCCGACCAAATAACATAACCGTGCACAGCGCCGACAAGGGCAAGCAAAAATAACCGTCTGAGCAATATCGGATAAGGATTGATTTCCTTCGTTCTTAAGCGATTATAAAGTAACATGAGACTCAAGCCAAACATGAATGCAAATAAAGGCCGAGTACTGTCAGTTAATATAATCTCTTCCAAACTTCTTACTATTTCATTGATTGGAGACAAATTTTCCGTATCGACTGAAGACAAACCAGGGACATTTGCTAAAAAGATTCCGAGTAAAGCAACGCCCCGCATTTGGTCTAAAATAGCAATTCTTTGATGTTGATTTTTCTGGTTCATGGATGTCATAGAATCCCCTTTAACTCCTTACATTAATACCCAAGTGAATTTCTTAGAATACTAGATACCTTACTTAATCTCGTGTTTCTACGTTCCAATCGGCCTCCCGCCGGGGATCGGTCGCTCCTGAGATGTTATCATTGTCCCGATCGATCATCAAAGCCTGAACAGATCCGAAATACAGCGGAGTCGGAGCTTCACGAATCTCGTTATACCCAATATCAAGCAAAGCTTCCCTCACATCCGCTTCTGGTGCGGACTCCATCACAAGCGTATTATCCGTAAGATGGAAACGGTCGGCTTCAACAACGGTTTCCAGATCCGAGTCTTCCTGAACCCAGTCAGAAATCACTTGCGTAAGCATAATCGGAATACGTTCACCTCCCGGGCTGCCAATTCCTAAAACAGGGCCTTCATCATCTGCAACAATCATCGGGGATGACCAGGTAACAGAACGCCGTCCAGGCTCAGGTTCATTTTGCTCCGTTTGACCAATATCAAACCGAGCCATTTGATTGTTAAGAAAAAAGCCGTCTGTGTATACGCCGGATCCAAAGAAATTGGTCAGCGTATTTGTCATGGAAACGACTGTGCCATTATCGTCAATAACAGTGATATGCGTCGTATTCGGATCCGAATCGCCATGAGTCCGCTCTTCGTCCTCAGGCAACAAGCTGTCACTGGAGATTTCTTCTGCTAAAACAGCATTCTGTTCACGGTCAACGAGAGAGTCAACCGGAACATCCACAAACGAAGGATCGCCAAAATCCGTGTCAACAAATTGCTGGGCGATTCGCCAAGACATCGCAATGTCATGCACAAATGGCATGCTATTCCGCTCTTCTTCTAATGTTCCCCGCTCTTCTATGATTTGCAGCATTTGAATAACACTGGCGCCAGGTAACGGGGGTGGAGCACCTGTCACCTCATATCCGGCAAATTCTCCGGTCACCGGATCATGCCGTCCAACATCGAAGTTCGCAAGAGAATTCATGTTCAGCCCTTCAATAGCTGCTAAAGCTTCTCCAGTGTTCCCTTCATAAAAAGATGTCCCACCACTATCACGAATATCACGCAACGTTTCTGCCAATGCCGGTTGCTCTAAAGTGGAGCCAGCTTCAATCGCTGCGCCATCAGGATAGAATTGATCTAGCTGTTCGACCGGCAAGCGATCCTGTGCTGATTGTAGCTGCTGCGCTAACGTTTCAGACACCTCCGAACTTTCTGCCAAATCAACCGCCGGGTCAATCACTGTCTGCCAATCAGCTTCCCCGTAGTCATCATGTAATTCTTTCGTACCCGCTACAAACCCTGGCACACCAATATCTGTTGCAGGAACACCATCTTCGGGTACAACTTCACGATAATCGTATGCCTCCGGATCTTCGCCTTGTTCTTGAACCAGTGTCACACCACCACCACCGATTCCTGAAGCAAAGGGCTCCACAACGGAAACAACATAGGCAGCTGCAATGGCTGCATCCACAGCATTACCCCCATTTTCTAAAACGGTCATTCCAGCCTCTACAGCATCCGGATGTCCTGCACTGACACCGTAAGCCTCTGGCACAACCGGCTCTTCTTCCGGTTCTTCATCATTGTCTGGCGGATCAACCACCTCACTGTCCTCTTCAGGCGGATCTGGCTCAGGTTCCTTGTCGGTCTCATCCTCTGAGGCACATCCGCTAAGTACAAGCAATATCATTGTTGTAACAGTAAAAATCAAGCTGCTCTGGCGCTTTTCACGCCTTTTTAATTGCATATATGCAACCCCTTTCATGATGTCTTGACGCATGTTTGTTAAAAGTCCTTACACATATTCGAAATAGAAGTCATCTAACATGTCTGTAGGAGTTAATGAAATTTTATTTGCTATAAAGAACAAGGTCACTATTAAAGTTTAATCCGAAGAAACAACCATCGTGAACCCATGGATTCTTTTTGTGGTTAAATGATCCGGCCACTCCAATGGCACTTTTCCCCAGGTTTGACCCGCATCATAAGAAAGATAAAAGCCGAGATTATTAACGGCGTAAAAAACACCTGATTGGGATGGATGCGAAATTAATGCAAAAACGGAGGAACCTTCCGTATCAGGCAAACCTTTATATACTGGTGACCAAGGAGCTCCATCTTCGCGTCGTACTAAAATCGAACTTGCACGGGCTGGATCATATGCTTCATAGGGACTCCTAGCCGCAGACGCCACCATTGTATCCGGATTCCCTGAATCTACAGCAATATGAACCAAATAGTTATAAGGTTCCAAACCCTCATTGACCGTCTGCCAAGTATTTCCGGCATCAAAGCTTTCAGCATAGCCGCCGCCCGCAGCTTCGTATATCCGCCCTGGAACTTGAGGATGCATCGTTAAAGTATGACAATCATATTGTGAGTTGGCTTTTCGATCTTCCCAACTCATTCCTTTATCTTCACTTTTCATCACACCACCAAGTTCAATACCTACAAATATGCGGTTCTCTTCATGTCTATCCGGTTCAATCCATCGCACATGATGCGTGTATGGACGGGGCGGGAAACTCCAAGAAGATTTGGAAGGTAAATCTAATAAAGCCGGACAATCGACCCAAGTTTCTCCCCCGTCTTCCGAACGAAATAGCCTGCTCGGTTCGGTCCCAGCCCAAACGACATGATAGCCATTTTTCACCTCTGTTGGACTGACTGCAACACTCATGACGCTGTTATGCGATATTCCTGATCCAGCAGGCTTCCATGTTTTGCCGCTGTCATCACTTATCCACAAACCCTCGTTAAAGCTCCCTCCATACAGCCGTCCTTTCCGGCCCGGGTCTGCCGCAAGACATAAAAACGGAGCCGGTGCCGGTCTTTCTTCCATTATCCATTCCTGTTCTTCTTTTTTCATTTCATAAACAGAACTTCCAGCTGAAAAATATAAAACTTCCATGCTGCTCACCACCTTGGTTTATTATGAATCTGGCAGAACAATAAACTTTCCTATTTATATTGAGATATTAGGAAAATCATCCAATCCATTTAGTATACTTGTAAAAAAATAAAAAGAATATCGAAATACAATGAAAAAAATCTTTTATAGTTAGCTTTATTCACCATAAATCTAACTCGTAAACATCCAAATCTGACTTTTTATCACGGAGAACCGCCCGTAAAACTCCCGCCTCCAAATAAAGAGCGAAAATAAATTTATTTAGGCGGGAGATAACGGGCGCTACCTCCCTGAATCACTTAGGCTAATTCAGTGGGAGAATGAAGGAAGCAGACAAAGTTCGCGACGTCCTGGGGTTGGGACTGGGACTGCGATTACTCGTCCCATCGTAAAGAGTTGTGCGTCGAAAAACTCCCACTGAATGAAGTTTCGTTTTATGATTCTATTTTTTAAAGGTGAAATCCGCTACCCTACACTAGCGGATTTCACCTGGATCCATGTCAAAATATTCTTTCCCCGCTAGCGTATCATAAGTCATTTTACAGTTAAAAATATCTTGTTAAAAATGATTAAACTACTATTTTTCAATTTAGTAAGCTATTCTCATCTATAACGAATGGATGGACCATTAAATAAAAAATAGGCTGCCGATGGGTTCTCGACAGCCTAAGAGGCATTAATTGTTTCTCTTTCATATCTCTCAACTAATCTAATACGTATCTAATTCATACTTGGGCTGCCAGTTGTTGTACCTGGCTCTGGACGAGTAGGATTAGGATCATTATTAGTTTTACTAGTGGATTGATTAGGTTTCGATTTGCTATTGGATTTAACAGGAGCTGAGACTAATCCTGTTGAATAACTTTCTATAGCCCTATCTACAGATTGTTGAAAAGCTTCACTATAGTTTATTGTACAACCATTTTCATCATCGCAATGAACGCCGTTTCCATAGTCCACTGACTCAGCTTGAACTTCTTGAGTTGAAAAAACGGATAATCCTAAGCCTAAGGTTAAGGTTGCTAATCCTAATTTCATTCTTTTTTTCATAACAGACGCTCCTTTTTGCTTTTTAGTCCTAAAATGATTTGGCTTTCAACCTAACATAATTTTCACAACTATTCAACAAATACCATAAAGGGAAACTTCCTTCAGAGGGGGAAAATCTCCTCTGAAGGAAGTTTCCCTTTATAATCTATTCCTTTTTTAAAGGCACAAAATGGTGCTGGTAATACTTGATAAACCCAACAAACATTAAAATGGAACCGATGATGTTATAGGCAACACGAAATCCGTGAACAATAAGGAATTCTTGTGCTGTTTGTTTCAGAAAGTCAACAGAATGAACCTCTGCGCCTTCGATGAACAGGATCTCGTTACGTGACCATTCAAATACCATTGATGTAGCTCCTTCTAACACAATCATGAGAATACTGAACAACATCCAATATCTAACCGATTTGATTTTCCATATTAATATCAATCCTATAATTCCTGTTAAAATGCTTGCTGCTCCCAGAGGTGGAAAATAGGTATGTGGGCTAGCAACTTCCATAAATTCCATCCCAAGTTCTAACGAATTAGGGATGTTATGAAAAATATTGGGATACAACATGAACGTATCTACTAAAATGCTCCCCAACAAAATCCATTGAACCCAGAGATGGGCTATTACGGAACCAAAAGTAAATTTTTTTTAACATAATTTAAACTCCTTATTTGAGACTCAAAAATGTGTCCCTTATTTATTCTAAAAGCAGCATAATCAATAACTATTAACTCCCTCTTATACATTTCTTAATTAATTCTTAATTCATTTTTCAACATAAAACGAAACTTCATTCAGTGGGAGTTTTACGGGCGGTTCTCCGTGATAAATAAGGAGCTTTTGCACAATCGGGTAATTGATTGTGCAAAAGCCCCTTTCTACGACAATTGTCGTATATTATTTTTAAATCAAGGATACCGCTATATACATACAAAAGGTCATCCCTTTTCTAAATCATATTTATTCAAATTATTCCTCTTTAAAAAAGCTTTCTGGCAACGTAATAAAAATACTCCAAAGACTGATCACTGCACCGACCAACGAAACGATACTAATAAAGACCGCGTTAAAGCTGAATACGCCTGTCGGTACAAGAACGATAAATCCTAAGAAAAACATAGATTGATATATGGCTGAGATAAATCTCCAGAATTTATGGTTAAAAAAAGATAACAAGACTGGAGGAATAAACAAAATAACCATTATAATAATGCTTGCCTGAATGATTTGCGAATCATCTAAGGAAAGTGTATTAAAATCTCTTTGATAATAAGCGGTGACAAACAACGCTATGATGGATACGATCAGCGTTAAAACTAATAAACCTAATCTTTTCAAACATAGTCCTCCTTGTGCATGAAATATCTGCAATTAAGTTTTTTCATTATAAAGCGGAACTTCATTCAGTGAGTTTTTTTCGACGCACAGCTCTTTACGATGGGGCGAGTAACCGAAGCCCCAGTCCCAGCCAGTTACACTGCGATAAAAATTGTATTATTCTTACTCAGAGCTCATACAGCATCTTGTAATTTCCCTTGATAGATAGAAATCAATCCGGGCAGCTGCTGGATATCCTGCGGGGTAATAAGCTCCGGAGGTTTATCAAAAGAAACCATACCAGCTTCTATCAACAGATAAGCCACAAATTGCGAGCAGAAGTAAGCATTTGATCGCTGTATAGGCTTGTTAAACAATATTCCAAACAGACCTAATACATTATAGTGATAAACATCCTTTCTACTTTTAAAAAATGTTAATGTTTCTTGTAATTTCTCGCTTTGTTTTGAATTGATAGCAAAAGCATAAATAGAGCAGTTTGCTTTCTGGAAAAGCTCTTCTTCTGTACTTTCCTTCACAAATCCTCCCCAGAACGGATTGCGTAGATGCTTCCTGCCAAAGCTGTATATTTCATTTAGTTCCAAATCCAAAGCTAACGAAACATGATTGTATTCCGCTTTGGTGTACATTCCGATAGCTTTTGTCAGTAATGTACCAGTATTTGTGAATAAAAGATAAATATAGTCTTGTCTCATCTCTAGTAACCCCTATATATTTTGATTTTTCTGTTTTTTTAAACAAAATATCTTTTTATTTTTTCCTATTATTATTAAAATACGTCTTTGTGCTCAATATTTCTTATTGATAAATACGAAGCAACCGCACCAATGATAGTAAGTGTTAATGGTATGACGATGAAGGAACCTATCGATAGGTCTTCATTGCTTGCACCGAAAAAAGCTGCAATAATAATGGATGTAATAATCGTCGTTCTAACAGACTTTTTAAGCATCCCCAAAAATAGAGGGACTAAGCTGATACCACTGGCAGAAAAGTCATACAGAATGGTATTTCTAAAATGCTCTATAATCATTGGAACCGTTATGTCTCCATCTATAAAATTCAAGTTGTTATCGAACATCGTTAAAACAACTGTTGCAAAAATTCTTGATAAGAGTATAGAGAAAAAGGTAAAGCATATAATAATCAATAACTTTGAGCTAATTAATTTTTTTCTGCTAATCGGATACGTAAACATTAAAGTAATGGTCTTATCATTGTATTCATCAATAATTAATCTTGAAATTAATGCACCTGAAAATATAATAAAAACCATTCTTGTAATACTATCAACTAGAAAGAAGAAATCTGTACTGCTAGCAGTATAAAAATCTCTATCGATATATAACATGAAGAATAAAAATCCGGTAACAGCAAAGCATGCCGCTAAAGAGCTATTTATATATCGTCCAAAATTTATTTTCCTCATTTCTAAACTCATTAACTTAAGCATTTTCTCACCTCTCTTGATGTTCATATCGGCATTGGAAATTATATTAACTCCATTAGACACTTTTCCTAAACCGTGCATTCCTATAAATGTATTACTTTATATAAACTCCTTTTCTTGCTTTGATGGGATATGAATAAATCGTTTTTGGTTTACATTTTTTTGAATTAACATTAAAGTACATCCTTCTGTTCCATATTTCTTATTGATAAATACGTAGCAATCACGCCAATGATAATAAATATCAATGATCTAACAATGAAAGAGTTTATCGATAGTTCCGACAGTTCTTCATTGCTTATACCGAAAAAAATCGCAATAATAACAGATGTGATGATTGTCGTTCTAACAGATTTTTTGAGCATCCCAAAAAATAAAGGAACTAAGCTAATACCACTGAAAGAAAGGTCATAGACGGCTATGTTTTTTAAATATTCAGTTATCACAGGAATCGCTATGCCCTCATCGATAAAATTCAAGTAGTTGTTTAACATATATAAAACAGCAGCTACAAAAATTCTTGATGCGTATATGAAGAAAAAAGTAGCAGATATAATAATCAATAATTTTGAGATCATGATCTTTTTTCTGCTAATTGGATACATAAACATCAATGAGATGGTTTTATCATTATATTCTTCAATGATTAGCCTCGAAATTAATACACCTGCAAACACAATAAAAACCATTCTGGTGCTGTCAACCACGAAGAAAAAATCTGAACTGGTAGCAGCAACCGTATTTCTATCTGTGTATAGCGCGAAGAATAAAAACCCGGTAACAGCAAATCATGCTGCTAAAGCAGTAATAACATATCGTCCGAAAGTTATTTTTCTCATTTCTAAATGCATTAATTTAAGCATTTTTCTCGCCTCCAATTAAGGACAAGAAATAGTCCTCCAATGAAGCCGTCTTCGTATTAATGGATGTAATAGAAATATCATTTTCCATTAATTTTTTATAGATTTGATTTTGTGACATTCCTGTTTCGTATATCCTTATTTTGTTCATATCAAGTACTTTAAAATTTTGTATATTTAGCTCTGAATCAATAATATATACCGTTTTTTGAACCTCATCAGTTTCGATTTCAATATACTCCGCATTATTTTCTCTAATTGAATCCATGGAAACTTCTTCTACCAAATAGCCATTATTCATTACGCCTATTGTGTCAGCAATTTGCTCTATTTCCGCCAAAATATGACTTGAAATCAGTATTGTTATACCATACTCTTTATTTAGCATTTCAAGTAAATCCCTAATTTCTATAATTCCTACCGGGTCCAGTCCATTGACTGGCTCATCCAATATCAATAACTCCGGTTTCGTAATAACTGCTCTTGCAATCCCCAGTCTTTGTTTCATACCTAAGGAAAAATTTTTCACTGCTTTGTTATTAATGTTCTTAAGATTTACAAGGTCTAAAGCATTTTTAATATCTTGTTTATTGTAATAACCCATATACTCACAATGCATATCCAGATTGTCCTCTGCGGTAAGTTTCTCGTAAAAAATAGGGTATTCAATAATCGCATTCATTCTTTTAAATATTTCATAAGATTTGTTTGTCAACGTTTCACTAAAAACTTCAATTGCACCCTGACTAGGTTTTAATAGGTTCAGGATCATTTTCATTATTGTGCTCTTTCCGGAACCATTAGGTCCCAAAAGCCCGTATATTTCTCCTTTCTTGATATTCATATTGACATTGGAAACCACATTGCTTCCATTAAATCGCTTCCCTAAATCATGTGTTCTTACAATATATTCCACGATATTGTCCTCCTTTTCTTTGCAAAATTTCTATATCAATAATGATAAACGTTAAAATTGTCTTTTTTCTTAACGAAGTCTTACGAATTTCTTAAGTTTGCAAAGAGCAGGATGAGGGCACTGTTTAGTTCGTTTGTGAAGTCAATTTCTTTAATTTCACAGTAAAAACCGTTTTCTCATAGGCTTTGCTGGTTAAGGTTATATCACCTTCCAGGCTTTCCACTAATCTTTTTGTAATGGTAAGCCCCAGTCCACTTCCTTGATACAGTTTGTTTCTTGAATCCTCCAGCGTATACAGCCTTTCAAAAACGTTTTCTTTATTCATCTCGTCAATACCTTTTCCTTTGTCCCAAACTTCGATGTAAACAAATGCGTCATCATACTCCAAGTTTAGCCCTACTACCTGACCATCGCTACCATATTTGATAGCATTGGATATTAGATTCCTAAGTATTCTATCAAGAGCCTCTTCATTTCCTGCTACATAGATAGGTTCATCCGGAATATTAACAGAAACATCTAATCCCTGATTGGTTAATATTTCGTAGAACTCTAAAATACACTTTCTGCATACCTCGTTCATATGTATCTTTTCGAGCTGCAGTTCCTTATCGCCAGATTCCAGCTTTGCCAAATCAAAAAACGTATTAATCAATGCCAGCAGCTCTACTGCTTTTTCATATGCTTTATGAACTTCTTTTCCTAACTCCTTTTCGATGACCTTATTCGATTTGATCATTTCTAAATATCCTACAATAACGGTCAGCGGGGTTTTTAAATCATGCGAAATATTAGAAATCATTTTCCGGATGGATTCTTCCTTTTTGGTATAATCAGCCAATATTTTTTTATTATGGTTTAAAAGGTTGTTAATGCCAATTAATAAAGGAATGAGTTCCTTATCATCGGTAAACACCATAAGGTTCTCACTGGTTTGTTCAGAGATGATCTTATTCAATTTTTCATGCATATATTTTATTTCCTTATCTCTAACTACCTTTGACCTATATAAGAAAATAATTATTCCCGTTAAAATCAGGATGACGCTGATAAAAATATAAATCATTTTTTTCTCCTTTCAAACAAATTCATGATACATCTATTCTCCCAACTTATAGCCAATTCCCCAAATGGTCATAATATAATGAGGCTCAGCAGGGTTATCCTCTATCTTTTCCCTCAGCCTTCTGATATGAACATTGATTACATTTTCATCCCCAAAGTAATCATTTCCCCAAACTGTGGTATATATTTGAGCTTTTGTAAAAACATTATTGGGATGCTTAAGAAACAATTTTAATATATCAAATTCCTTGGAAGTTAGTTTGATCTCTTTGCCATGTTTCTGAACAGAGAAATTATTGATATCAACGGTTAAATCTTTATAGTTTATCACATGCTCTTCTTTTTTTGCTTCAGAATAACTGGTAGCTCGTCGCAGTGCCGATTTTACTCTAGCAGAAAGCTCTATCATAGAAAAAGGCTTCGCTATGTAATCATCTGCCCCCAGCTCCAGACCTAACACCTTCTCTACGTCTGTATCCTTCGCAGATACAATAAGAATCGGTACAGAGCTATCTCTTCTAATTTGCTTCATCACCTCTATACCATTTAATTTTGGCATCATAATATCAAGAATAATTAAATCAAATACATCGTTTTGAAACCTTTGTATTCCTTCTTCTCCTTCAAAGGCAGTAACCACCTTGTAGCCTTCTTTTTCTAAGTAATCTTGTACCATTTCGCTTACGGATAGATCATCTTCTACGATTAGAATTTTATTTTCCAAATGTAACAACCTCCTATAAAAAATTTTTTAGTTAATAGATTTTTTTCTATTATCTTATCATCAATTATGTATACTTATTTGTCACTTATTTTTTATTAGTAAAAATTTTCACAAGTATTTTATAAAACGAAACTTCATTCAGTGGGAGGTAGCGCCCGTTATCTCCCGCCTAAATAAATTTATTCTTACTCTTTATTTTGAGGCGGGAGTTTTACGGGCGGTTCTCCGTGATAAAGTTTAACATATTATTTTAGTGTTAAAGTAATGTTTGATCAAAGTGTTTATATTTCTGCTATAAACACTACTTCAAGCAGTGAGAGCTCCTGTCTTATTGCATCGAATAAACTACGATTTCTCACCCCTTCAAAAGCACTGTATCATGATAAAAGCGAAAAGGACGCAATCCATTTTTGCGCCCTTCATTAAAATAATACATAATTGGTTAAAAGTTATTCTTAGACCTTTCAAAATTACTTCTTCTTTACCCTCGGCCATAAAGGGCGTCTAACATACTTCATCATCGTATGGAAAACAATTCCCCATTGAATTGCTGTTAATGATCCTATAGGTGCATCATTTGACACACCCAAATTTCTCCTTAATCGTTTCAGCTGTGACGTTGTAAATATTCCTTTTAATGCCAGACCAATAGTAGCGTTAGGTTGTTTTAAAACATATTGCGCCAAACCGAGGAAAATGAAATAATCCTTGTTCGGGATAATCGGCTCTTTTCTTCTGGTTATGATAATCATTGCCGAATCTACATTTGGCGGTGGTGAAAAGTTATTTCTAGAAATTTTTCTGACGTAGCGTATATCAAACCACATTCTCCAAGCTAACACATAACTATCTTTAACAAACTGTGAAGTAAAACGCTTAGCTGCTCCTTTCTCCATAATAATAATCCCTTTTTGAAAACCGCTTGAGGGTTTATTTAAAAGCATTTTCATAATGGGAGTTGTAATGGAATAAGGAATATTCGATACAACAATAAACTTTTCTTTTGGTAAGCGTATTTTCATGATATCCTGATGAATGATTTTAGTAACTGCGTTTTCTCCGGTTTTCCTTTTTAGAATTTCTACAAAACTAGCATCATACTCTACAGCCAATACCTTACCTGCTCGTTGATTTAATACCGTTGTTAAAGCTCCCTTTCCAGCTCCTAACTCTACAACAGTATCTTTTTTACTTATATTTGCCCTATCAACAATTTCATGAAGCAGTTTTTTATTATGCATTAAATGCTGTCCTAAAAAATTGGGAGATTTATCACGATGTTTATAAACTTTTTTCGCCATCTCTTCTCTTCCTTTCTTAATAAAAAATCACGGACAATCTGCCTGTGATTTAAAGTAAAGGGAGAAGACCCATCCATATAAAACGAAACTACCTTCCGTTAAAATTTTCGTTCCATAATAAAATAGAACCTACTGGAAGCCATTAGCTAATAAACCTTCCTTTTACAACATGAGAAGGTAAATTAGACAAAAATAAAGAAAGGCAGAACAATCCGCCTTTCTAAACATCGCATATTGTATACTATCCTTCGCACCATTAAAGATAGTATACAAAATTCACATGATCATTTTACCGTTAAAAGCAAATGACATGTAAGGATAATATGAAATGAAGATTATTAAAAAAGAACAGACCTATCCCGTTTACTCTGCATACACAGGCAGAGTCTTTGAACGTATTTAATTACTGGTTCAAAGTTGGGAAACGAAGTCTGATCGAATGTAGCATTTTTTTAATAAGCCTCCTTAAATTTATTTAAATATACACGTTATATTGTATGTAGTTGTTCCATAAATGTCAAATCTTTTTGAATTTAGCATGCGCTTACTCACCTCATCAACAAGCAACGCAATTTCAGTTAATCATTTCTATATTAGCATTTTAGAAAGTAAAATACCCACTTCATCTTGAAGCAAGATAAAACGAAACTTCACTCAGTGGGAGTTTTCGACGCACAACTCTTTACGATGGGACGAGTAATCGCAGTCCCAGTCCCAGTCCCAGGACGTCGCGAACTTAGTCTGCCGTTCTTCTCCCACTGAATTAGCCTGAGTGATTCAGGGAGTTAGCTCACCTGATCTCCCGCCTAAATAAATTTATTTTCACGCTTTATTTTGAGGCGGGAGTTTTACTGGCGCTTCTCCGTGATAAATAAGGATGTTTTTATCATTTATATATCAATTTCAAAAAAATAAGTTATTGAATCCAGGGAGCGGCTGCAATCAGTGGTAAGATAGTAATCGTTCCCGCGCTCCAATTTTCCAGACCGATTTGATCACGTATCGTTCCTAATAGTGGTCCAACGGAAGTAATTGCCGGTCTTAAATTAAAACCAATAACCATAATGGTAATCAAATATAATATTCTCTTGTTGGAGGATGCTTCTAAACTCAAGCTATTTTTTGCTTTTACTCTTTTCTTCTCCATCTAATACCTTCTTTTTGACTTCTCCTATCCTTATTAAATAGGAGAAAATCGAGATTTTAACACAATATGATATATGCTATTGTATTGCATCCCCTATTATCAAGATACACATTTTACAGCAGTACTAAGCTGGAGTATTCTTTTCATAGGCCTACTCCTGCCTATTTACATTACACGTATTCCTGTATAAATATATTCTTCCATCCATCTCTCCCCCACTTATACCTACTATTATTGTTCTACTTTATGAATAAAAAGCATGTTTGCTTGGAGACCTTTAAAAATAACAATTAACCTTTCTACCTTTAAAACTTCCAATCTAATAAATTTGCATGAAATGTATATTAATAGAATTTATTGGAGAGCCTGTCAATATAACAAACTATTAATTGGAGGTATTTCCAATATGAAGTACAATATAATGATAGGCATTGCTTTTCTTGTTTGCCTATTCATTTTCTTACCAACAGTTCATGCAGATGACGGGAAAATGTACAAAGTAGATACGGAAACAATAGAATTAATGGATGCTCCCTCACAGGATGCAACTATTCTAGGTGAATTAAAAAAAGACTATAAGGTTACTATATTTGAAAATTCTAATGGTTGGGGTAAAACATTTTATAACGGAGAACAAGCTTGGATCGACTTACACCACCTTTCAGCAATGGATGATAAACAAACAGAACAAGAAAACAAACAACAAGATACAGAAGAACAACAAGATGAAACGGCAGCAGCTGAAGAGACAAATACAGCATCTACTCAATCAGCAGAAAACGGACAATTGTACCGTGTTGAAGCACCAGCCGTCAATGTTCGTAATGCACCTGACAAAAATGCAGCTATCGTCACTCAGTTGAATAATGGTGAAAAGATTACTATTTTTGAAGAATCTTACGGTTGGGGAAAAACGTATGTTAATAACGAAGAAGGATGGATCGCTTTATATTTACTTGATAAAGATAACGAGTCAGCAGTTAATAACGACGGATCAGAAGCCAACGAAACGTCGAATTCGCTGGAAACGGAAGAAGAAATCGAAAATGAAGAATCAGTAGTAACGTTAGAACAAACAGACGATGAATCAGAAACTGAAGATGTCGAATCTGAAGAAGATAAGCAAGAAGTTGAAGCGGAACAAAGCTCTGGAAACCCGCTGTCCGGCCGCCACTTTGTGATTGACCCGGGGCATGGCGGAAAAGACCCCGGCGCCGTGGGATCAGAAATATATGAAAAGACATTAGCATTGTCCACAGCCAAAAAATTAGGAGATCAATTACGTCATCAAGGGGCTTCTGTTACATTTACCAGAGAGGATGACACGTACCTCTCATTAGGGGAACGGGTCAATATAAGTAATGCAGCCAACCCGGATGCATTTATCAGCTTACATTATAATTCATCAGAAGATCAAGACGCAAATGGAGTTGAAACCTATTACAAGAATGAAAGCGGGAGCCAGATGCTTGCTCAATCTGTACAAACATCATTGATGAATCATATCAATCTTCATGATCGTGGAGCAAAACAAGCAGATTTCCAAGTACTGAAAGATAATCAGCAAACTGCGATCTTAATTGAGCTTGGCTTCATTAGCAACTTAGAGGAACAGCAAGTGATTCAAACCGATAATTATCAAAATCAGGCATCTGAAGGGATTATTGCTGGATTAGAAGACTATTTTAGTTAAAATCAACGGATGAAAAGGTAAAAGTGTGCTAAAATGGCACTTTTACCTTCCATCGCGCTTGCTGGAAATAACATTAGCAATAACTTCTCTAAAAATGTTAAAAATCCTTTATTTTCGATGAAGGTTTCTTTGCCTTGCAAAATCATAATAATAGTAGCAATTCCGATCAAAGGAAGTACAATATAAAATGGCTCCTCTGAGCTAAAATACATTAAAGAATCAAAAATAATAGATACAACGCCCCCAATAAAGAGACTAAGAATACCAAATATACACGTTTTTTAGATATAGTATTCACTCTTTTAATTGATGTTGGTCCGGGAAAGTATTACTCATGGAGGAAAATTTCTGTAAAATAATATCTTATATATGTTTATACAAACCCATTAATCTATTTTACTTCTCTATTCTCATTTTAAAACTGGATTAATATATTTAGTTAAGTTGATCATGGAATAACTCAAACGTCTTTATTATAATATACACTTATTACAAAGCTATTTATTAAACCTTTTTAAACGATAAAACGAAACTTCACTCAGTGGGAGTTTTCGAGGCACAACTCTTACGATGGGACGAGTAATCGCAGTCCCAGTCCCAGGACGTCGCGAACTTAGTCTGCCGTTCTTCTCCCACTGAGTTAGCCTAAGTGATTCAGGGAGTTAGCTCACCTGATCTCCCGCCTAAATAAATTTATTTTCACGCTTTATTTTGAGGCGGGAGTTTTACGGACGCTTCTCCGTGATAAAAACAATTCGTATTATTTGTAATCTGTTGTCGAACTGCCTCGAAAGATAATTCCTTTATCTCAGCTATTTTCTTCATAACCTCGATAATCATATTTGGGTGTGTCATCTGATCTTGAAAAGGTCCTTTAAATGACCATGGTCCATCTGTTTCTGCCATGATAAGCTCTAATGGATATTGTTTAATTAATGATTGAATCTCTTCTTCATACCAGCAATCCGGGGTGATAGAAATCATGTATTGATTATCTATCATACGGTTGATCGTATCTTTATCTCCTTTAAACCAATGGAAATGGGCGCGTTTCACTTGATATTTTTCCAGCATATCACAGACAACAGAGGCATCTTCATAAACAGCATGTAATACGATTGGTAAATCATACTTTTTTGCAGCTTGTATAAATTGTTCCAATATTGCATAATAAGGTGCTACATCCATTGAAGGGTCTTGACGTTTTGTATAATACGGAAGCCCAACCTCACCGATAGCCACAATCTTTTCAAATTTTTGTTCAATCGCTTGTAAGATATGATTGATTTCTTGTGCAGATGGCAATATTTGCTCCGGATGCCAACCAAAAGCAGGATAAACAAACGGATGTTTCTGTGCTAATTGCCACACCTTTTGACAGCTTTCAAAATCACTTGCAACGGCTATCATTCCATCTATTTTAAGTGTATGGATCAGTTGCTGCCGTTCATCCGGTTGATACCAATCCAGATGAATATGTGCATCAATCATCGAATACACCTCTCTATTTTATTACACCGTAATATCCTTAAATAATTCTCCAGCTTTTCTAACATCTACATTTCCGCCGCTTAATACGACACCTACTCTTTTTCCTTTAACAGATAGCTTTTGATACGCTGCTAAAGCAACAGCACCAGATGGCTCAACTACAATCTTTAATCTTGTCCACAAAAAGTACATAGCAGCTTTAATCTCTTCTTCAGAAACCGTCACGAAATCATCAACATGCTCCTTAATAAGCGGGAAAGTGATTTTTCCTAAGGTATGGGTGTTTAGGCCATCTGCTATGGAATTTGGGCTTTTTATTGACTGTAATTTACCTGTCTGAAATGATTTTGTTGCATCATCTGATAAAGCAGGCTCAACTCCAATTACCTTACATTCAGGCAACAAGGATTTTGCAGTAACTGCACATCCACTAATCAATCCACCGCCCCCGCAAGGAACGAGCAGATAGTCAAGCTCTCCTGCTTCTTCAATTAATTCTTTTGCAACGGTGCCTTGCCCTGCAATAATTGGTTCCGCATCGAAAGGAGGGATCAACGTATAGTCAAATTCATCAATTAAATTCTGTGCAATTTCTTCCCGAGATTCCGTCTTACGATTATACCTTATAATCGTCGCACCATAGTCTTTCACAGCTGCTGCTTTAACTTGCGGCGCATCATCTGGCATTACTACTGTCGCCGGGATACCAAGAATTTTACAGGTTAAAGCTGTAGCCATTGCATGATTTCCAGATGAAAAAGCGACTACACCCTTATTTTGGGATTCTTTTGGAAGCGTACTTATCGCATTATAAGCACCTCGAAATTTAAACGCCCCCATACGCTGGAAATTTTCACATTTAAGAAAAATTTGGTTTCCGGTTAGTTCATTTAATAATGTTGAGGTATGGACTGGAGTTTTGTGCGCAATTCCTTCCAGACGATTTGCTGCTTCTAGTATTTTTTCATACATTTTTGATTTCTCTCCTTTCTTAGTTTTATCTTAATTTATGCTCTAAAACTATAAAACTATTTTCTAATAATAAATCACTTCTTAAACCTAATATATAATGTAATTATATCATTATTCAATGGAATCAATGTAGAAAATTTTCACCTCTTAACCACCCATCTTCTAATAGAAAGCAAAAGCAATAATATAAAAATCGCTCCAAATAACATCACACCAATGATAAAGAACATGTTCCCTCCATATGGAATATTTTCCTGAAAACTGACAACTGGCTGTGCTCCATATTCTGTAGGCATGACGAGAAATCGAGTCATCTCCAGATATCCTAAATGAAAGCCAATGGACGCCCATAAACTTCCGGTGAATACACGAATCAAAGCTAAAGCAATCCCAAAAATAAAAAAGAGCACTAAATTAGAGATGATTGTAATATTTAAGCTTCCCATTCCAACCAATGTTTGCAAAATGTTGACGCCTAAGGAAAATGCCAAAAAGATTAATGTTTGCATGATAACAGATATCCAAGTAGCAAAACGCTCTCTTAACGTATCAAAAATGAGTCCTCGCAAAGCCAGCTCTTCCGGAAGCGCTTCATAGAAAAATGCAATCAGCATATTTATAAGAAAGGCACTAAGCCAACTACTAGGATTATGCCATTGTTCAATTTCCAACCAGCCAAATGCATTAGCCATGAATAAACCAGCGAATGCTAAGCTCATTACAAAAAGGAAACCTGTGAAAAAATGGTGACTTCTTTTTATGGAATATGCTGGATTTTGAGTTTGTCTCGTTTCCTTGTGAAACTTTACATATAAACGCAATATAATTGGAACAACGATGATACTCATAACAGCTGCCTGGATAATTAAACGGGTGTTTCTTGTAATTAAAAACTGTTCTTCAGCAATCGTTCCGGCAACTGTAGCTAAAAATAACCCAATCGTTGCTGTTGCCCATCCCCCAAGTAAGAATATGTATTTGTTTTTCAATATAAGTTCCTCCTATCCTATCAATAAATATTTTTCATTTTGATAAACTTTTATTGAAATAAAAAAATATTATATATACATAATATATACACTATATACAATATAGAAAAAATACGTATTTTTCAACCATCATCTATTAAAAATCAAAAGTTAACTTTATAATTACGCATAAAAAAACGGTCTTTTCAATGTATTACATAAGTGAATCTGTCTCTATACGCAACATATTTTAAGTGATAAAGTATAGTTATATATAAACGCTTACTTAAATGAAACAGTCATTATTGGAGGGGCAGGAATGGATAATGAAAATAAGAAAACACAATCTCTTTCTTCCGTACATAACGCACTTAGAATACTAAAAAGTTTTTCAACTTTTGAACCATTAAATTAAAGTTAGACGATTACTAATGAAGGATCAGATAGGTTTTATTACTTCTCTATTTTATATATTTCTATTTCCACAAAACCAGCCAAATTTTATATGTATAACTTATCTATAAAGTGAAACTTCATTCAGTGGGGATTTTTCGA
This sequence comes from Oceanobacillus jeddahensis, assembly GCF_000750635.1. Lineage (GTDB taxonomy): Bacteria > Bacillota > Bacilli > Bacillales > Amphibacillaceae > Oceanobacillus > Oceanobacillus jeddahense. The sequence continues at coordinate 78,611 of NZ_CCDM010000003.1, read as the reverse complement.
CGCACAACTCTTTACGATGGAGCGAGTAACCGCAGGCCCCAGTCCCAGCCAGTTACACTGCGATAAAGTCTGTATATTCAAACAAATTTGCGCCATTTGCTCCCTTTGAATATAATTATATAAAAGGAACACTTGTCGTAATAGAAAACCAAAGATGATAATTGCTAATCACGTCTTATCTAAAAACATACAATATATTAAAGGAGGTTAACCATCATGGTAAGTCACCAAACCACTGATAAACTTACCAAGGAAATAGAAGACTTAAGAAATAGCTTAGGAGAAAAAGTTTCCAAAAAGCTTGATTTGGATAACTGCCATCAATTGATTCAAAGGTTAGGTACGCTCTCATCCGAATGTGAAACATGTTACCAATCTTTTAATGATTTAGAAAGCCATCTTGTTCAACTTTTAGATAAGCCCGGTCAACTTACGAAAAATGATTTTAAACATCATCACCAAAAAATAAATAATATCAGTACGCATCTCATGAAAAAACACAAATTAGTTACAAAAGACTATTACCTCAGTATATATATGTCCTGTGGTCTCAGCATTGGGCTTGTTTTTGGACTTTTATTTGATAATCTCGCATTAGGATTGCCAATTGGTTTAGGTATTGGTGTAACAGTTGGAGCCATTTTAGATGCAGATATTAAGAAAAAAGGAAGAACTATATAGCATTAAAACTAATCCATTCAATACAACATTCTCCACAGATAAAATGTAGCATACGATTCCCAATTTTCCCACTGAGAGGCTAACGCTCTAATTTCTACTTTTGTCGGCTTTCGGTCCATACCCATTACGAATTTAATCGCATTGATCAATCCCACATCATCAATAGGAAAAGCATTCTGATAGCGGAGGCAGCGCATCAATACATAATTCGCTGTCCATGGGCCGATTCCCCGAATACGGACCAACTCTTCTTCAGCTTGCTTTAAATCATCCAAATGTAATAATTTTTCTTTTGATAAATCTCCATTTGCCATCAACTTCGCCACATCAATAATATATTCTCTTTTCCTTTTTGTCATTTTGATATCAGCCAGATCTTCCACAGTTAAACGAGAAATCTTATCAAAAGAAGGAAAAATCCAATATTTTTTCCCATTGTAATCTAATGAGTCACCAAACTTTTCAACAAATTGACGTTTCAATGTATAGGCAAATGGTAAGTTAATCTGCTGTCCTAAAATTCCCCAGCATAACGCTTCAAACAAATCATTTAACCCCATAACCCTTAGTCCATAAAACCTTTCAATGGCTTGTTTTAACAGCGAATCTTGCCAGCCCATTTCATAAAACGGCAACAGATTGCGCTCCAAGTCAAACCATTCACAAACGTCATGCACGATAGCCTTCTTATCTTCTAATAAAATCGGCTCCGTATCGGCTAAAAATTCAACAACTATGTTTTCCCTATCTGCTTCACTTATACGTACTAAAGTTCGCATGTGATTTATTTTCATCACTCGGGTAATCCTATTATTTTCTATTTCGTACATGCATTCATTTGCGTTCCTTTGTAAATAATCCAAATTCACCTTAAAATCAAAAGGGGTAGGTGTTTCGATGAAGATATGATGTTTTTTTGCTTTCCAAGTTATCATTTTGTTTCAGCTCCCGGATTGAAGACTTATAAATGATTTACGTAATAAATTTCACTACCCTATCATTAGCTCTAATTAAATGGTTGCAAAAAAGGCAAAGAAATATGGCTTTTCCAATATCCCCCTGCCTTCTTAAATGACTTCCCTTTACTTGTTTCATTGCACCGTATTCACAAAAATTACTCGCTAGCAGTCTTTCTTAAAATCCCCTTCATTCTTTCTCTCATTTCTTTTGTATACCCTTGCTGTCCACCGGTATGAATAAAAAGAATATTTTCCTGATCATCATAATTCCCATTTTTAATTTCAGTCACTAATCCTTTAAAAGCTTTTCCTGTATATACGGGATCAAGAATAACTCCCTCACTTTTAGCAACATCCCTATAAAACGCCAATTCTTCATCTGTTGCTTGGCCATAACCAAGTCCAATATAGCTATCATTAATAGAAATACGATCAAAATGGTGTTTGATGTCTTCCAAATCATTAACAATTGCCATCACATCTTCTTTGAACACTTCTGCTATTTGATCAACAGAATAACCGATAATTTTCTTTTTCGTATCTGCTCCTTCATTTGCATACCATAGTCCTGCATATGTTCCACCTGAGCCAATTGCCAGGTTAATAGAATCAAAATGAATACCCATCTCTACTTCCTGCTTCATGATTTCATTATAACAATGAATATAACCGTAAGAACCAATGGCATTTGAAGCGCCGACCGGGATAAGTAATACCTTTTTCCCTTGCGTTTCTAAACCCTTCTTTAACTCCTCCATCGCATCTTCTCGGGATTCACTGGATGGAATAATATTTACATTCGCTCCAAGCATCTCATCCAAAAATAAATTTCCTTCATATTCTCCTGCTTCACCTCTAAGAACCAGGTGACATTCTAAATCCATCATGGCACAAATAGCAGCGGTTGCCCGGGCATGATTTGATTGACAGGCCCCTGTAGTAATAATTGTGTCATATTCATTATCCAGCGCATAGGCAACGAGGTACTCCAGTTTTCTTATTTTGTTCCCCGAGACTTCAATACCTGTAAAATCATCCCGTTTCATAAAAATGTTCTTGCCTAACTCCTTGCTGAGTTTTTCCAGCTTTTGAATTGGTGTATCTAAATTAGCAATATTTAATTTACGCATCATTTGTTCCTCTCACTTTCTTCCTTTTTATACCTTTATGATAGCGAATAAGAACGTACATAAGCAACTATTAGATGATTGAGATTTATTCAAATAACTCGTAAATCTCTTTAAATATCGTATTTTGTATTGTTAAACCTCTTGTTTAATAGTGTCTCTCATATGTTTAGTCTCTGGGTGAGTGAAAACATATTGTTTTTAATGCCTTGCAAACTTTTTAGCAACTTTGTAACTAAAGAAGCAATAAAAAGCCCACTTCTTTTCAAGCTTTTTATTGCTTCTTCTGTCTTTTTTTATATTTGAAAACAATAACAAAAATAATATACAAGATGAAAACTGCGCCAATTCCTATACCAAATGTCTTGTTAAAATCATTATTTATTAAATACAGCAATATGAAAGTGATAAACCCGATAATAAATGCTGAGTTCCAACTGCCCCTCCCCATTAATATCACACCTTTTATGAAAGGATTATATAAATTTTTCTTGCAATTCGAAGTTTTGTTTTTTTAATTAATCGCTATTTATCCTTTTTAAATTGTAATTTAACCATTATTAATACTGCTAAAGAAGTAACAAACGATGCTGTTGCTATTATAAGTGTCATTTTAATTCTCCCTCATTTACTTATACTCTTTTTGGTGATTATATAATATACTCTTATACAAACATATAATACTATATAAAAAATGAATAAAACGTTGATACATCAACTTTCTGTTAATTGTAAATAAAAAGGAAAACGTAAGAAAGCATATAATAATATATCAATTTGGGGCTATTTTGGGGCTAAATTGGGACTAACAAAATAATACGCGGACTAGGCGATAATAGCACATAAAAGAGAGGGTAGACCTCTCTTTTTAATTTACCATAAATATATAAAAAAAGGACGCCCATAGAGAGAGCGCGCCAATAAGGAATAATGTAATATGAGAAATAATTCTCATACATATTGATTATAACACAGGTTCATATTTTTGCTTGCGTTTTTTACAATGCATCTACCTGTACGATCCAATTAAACGGAATATCAATTTCCCCCTCATTATTAGAACATTTAACATCCATATCCCATACCCCCATTGGTTTATCTATACTGCATATGATTTCGTGAAATCCTGCTTTAAAATATTTAATTCTTACCATTGTTCCTTCTTTATGAGCGTCATATATCATACTTCCGTTATATTCAAGTTGGTCTAAATCCAAAAATGGTTTTTCCATTATGCCCCCATACTCCTTTTAATCTCTCCACAAGATAAAATATTGTCTAGCTTAAAACTGCGTACCTGTTTGCGATAATAGCAGTAAGCCAGCACCTTTTTGTTGTCTATGCCAACCACTCTTATAATCCTTTGCGTTACTTTATTATCCTGGTCCATATAATAAATCATGATCTTTTCCTTTTTATCCAATGATTTATGCAACAATACAGTCATTAAAAGACATCTCCAAAAATTACCGTTTGACGAATGTTTGTTCTGGTTATAATATTAGTGTATCACATAAACAGAACAAATGTACTGCTAATTTTTAACAAAAGAAAGGATGGTTAAAATGGAAGATTATGCTATAACTCGAATTACGCCAGAACATTACGGCTATAAAGATAGAGGAATTGTTAAATGGTTTGGAATGATGTTGTCAGATCATACGGACGCTTTAAAGAGAGAAAAAAATGAAGTAACTGAAATTGAAGGTAAAGAAGAAATGTCAGAAATGGAGATATCACAAGTGCTTCATAAAGCATATACAATGGACTTACCCATCGCCATCCAAGCGAATACCATAAGAAACGGAAGCTATTATAAAGATGTGCAATGTAAAATAAGTGGGTATGGAAATGGAAAGATACATTTAAGTGTGATTGACGGCCGCCGCACCAGCTGCACCATTGAAGAAATACGTAATGTTGAGTTTATGGATGTATTGGATTGGTATGATAAACTAAAATAAGATACCGCATAAAAAAGGAGATTAAAACATGACAGAAAAATATAAGTTGTTTTTAGATAAAATAAAAGTACATGAAAACCTTTTAAAAAAGGAAGTTGAATTAGCGAAAGAATTTGAATCAGATGCACCTTATGTAGATGATTTTCAAAAAAAGAAGATAGTTGAAAGAGATGAAGAATCCATTATATTTATTTCTAAAAAGGAAATTAATGAGTTTAAGTATAATAAGGATTGTGATGAAATTTATCACAATCGCATAACTGGTCAAGCATTAAATTATTGGCTAGACTTCGTTGTAGATAAAGTTAAAGTTTAAATAATATGTAAAGCCCCACAGTTAAGTGAGGGCTTATTTTTATTTAACAAAAAAGGACACCTCTACATAGGGGCGCAGAAGTGCCTAAGATTCAAGTGTATTCAATAATAGGTTAAGGGGTATTGTCCCTTATTTATCTATGTAATCCGATTTTATCCTATGAATCAATCCTTGTAAAGGCTTTCTAACAAAGAAAAAGACGCCCGCAGTGTCTACACGAGCGCCTAAACTTTGAGTCCCAATTGCCAAAGCAATTCCAAATATCCCACAGAGTATTGTATGTCGGCAACGTTGTAATTGTGAATGTGGTTTATTGATCTGTTGGATTGGTACAAGAAAATTAAGTAAAAAGACGCTCACGAGGAGCGCCTTTGTAGGGGAATATGAGAATAATCAATATCACACCATATAGTTATTATAGCATGCTGTATCTTTGTGTAAAGCTCCTCACGCTCGTGAAGGATTTGTTTTTTATCTAGTGTAATAACGAACATACTGCGTGCTAGCAGTAATATACAGTCCGCTCTTAAGCTGATACATATAACCATTGCCAACTTTAAATTTATCTCTAGCTACTGTAAAAACTTCACCCTCATTAACGATTACCGCTTTATCATCCCAATTTGCAGTGTTGTAAGTCCATAAGGACGGTGTGATGACCTCAACGTAACCTTGCTTGCCAGAGCCCCCATTATTACCACCACCAGACTTTTTCTTCAATCCAAGCGCTTGTGCAATACCATTAGCGTGTCCAAGAGCAATACGGTCAAGGTAAGCATCTGATTTTAGCTTATTCGCATCTGCTGTCGTATCAATGAAGCCATTCTCTGTTAAAACTGCTGGCATACTCGACTGACGTAACACATGGAAATTAGCACGTTTTTTGCCACGGTTTCTAAAGTCAACTTGCTTCATAACTTCTGCATGCAGTTTATCACGATAGGTTATTGTGTTATTAGATACACTTCCATTATAAATATAATCTTCATAGCCCGTACCGCCTCCAGCATTAATGTGGATGGATATAAAGTAATCTGCTCCCCAGCTATTTGCATCATTTGTGCGTTGTGCAAGACTACGAGTTGTGTCGCTTGTCCTACTCATACGAATGGTATGCCCTTCATAGTCACGATTTAAGATATCTCGTGTTTTTAGTGCAATTTTAAGTGTAAGCACCTTCTCCTGTAAGCCGTTTGCAACTGCACCTGGATCTGTTCCGCCGTGTCCTGGATCTAAATAAATTTTTGCCATAATAAAATTCCTCCTAAAATAATTTTGTAATAGAAAAAGAGCAGCCGTAGCTACTCTTTATCCTTGCTTGAAAATTCCTCTTTAATTTCTTTACCAATGGATTTGTCTGAGTTATCAATGCCATGCAATTTATCAGCTAACCCTTGTGGTACAAGCACGCCAACATCTGCCAGGTTTTCTATAATACTAATCCCTTCATTAACGATATAAAAAAGCACCGTAGCATAAGCCACAGCACCCTCTAAACCAAGTATTTGATCTACTACATTGGCTAACACAATAACCACTAACACAAGCACCTTACGTGCGTACCCAAACAGACTTTTACGACTCCATAGATTGCCGTTTTTCCATGCTTTGAATAATCCGGTTAGAATATCTAAAGCCATTAATAATAACAAAAAGTGGAGAAACTTCACTTCCCCGAATAAATACATATGCGTTGCTTCTAAATAACTCAAATTAACATCTCCCATTTCACCAGCTCCTTAGACATATTTAATTGTCCCCCTTCTAAATTTTCTCTTTTTATTGCATGAAAAAAGACACCTCGTTATGAGATGTCTTTACTTTTCTAATTTATTTTTAGATATTAGTTTTGCCTGTAAATTATCTGTATAAGAATGGAATCCAGTCTCTTATCTCTTTAGCAGTGTCGTAAGCAGTTTTTAATTTAGAATTATCATTTAAATATTCCTCGCCACGTAAGGTGATTTCTGGTCTTCCAACCGCTCTATCTTTCGTAGAGGTTAATCCTCTAATTAACCCTTCTTGTTGCATTTCCATTAACAGCTGGTCTCTTCTATCGAGATCTATACCAATATTATTCAACCTACTTTGTTTGCCATCATCAAGAGATTTCAAAACTAAATACCTAAATTTTTTCTTATTCAATTCTTGCGGCATATCCATCCCCTCCTCATTTGTTATCATTCGACAAAAAGGAAGAAAATCCTGCATAAAAATAATGTTTATTCGGATTTAATGATTGAATACCGCGGCCTCTCAAGGCAAAATAAAAAGCACCTCTATTGAGATGCTTTTAAAACTATAACCCTTTTAAAACCTTTTTAAAGTCCGGGACTTTCTTAGCTATTTCTTGATTATTTTCCGCAATCACGGCAGCTAATGCTTCTGCTAATTTTTTGTCAGTTACTCCGTTTCTTTTCAACTTTTCTTCAATTGTTGCCTTTTTTAATCCTAAAGAATGCATTTTTTATCCCCTCCTTTCTACTACCTATATCGGTATAGAAGGAGGGAATTTAAAGCATAAAAAATAAGCCTATTCGGCTTGTTCCAATGAATCTTTATATTCCGTTACCTTTTCAATAAAAGCCGTCGCATCAGCAATAATCTTATCAGCAACCAACGCTCTCATTTTATCCTTGTTTTCTTTTGTTTCTTCGTACTGCTCATGCGATATTTCAACCGGACGCCCGTCATTCAAGTTGATACCGTCCGTAATATAATTTACATTCACGCTAGTACAATCCTTGTCAAAGCCGTCATCGTAATTAAAATTAATCCCTGTGATAGTAATACGCATTACTCTTCACCTCCTTCGTTATCCAAATCAAATGCTTCGTATAAAACAGAAAGAGCGTAAGCATCGTTTCCGGAAAACTCCTGCTCACACTCTTCTGCGGTTAACTCTTTAATTTTGGATTTAATAATGCCTAATCCATTTTGATAATTGTCCCCTTCTACAGTGACAGTTTCTTTATAATAATCTTTCAGTGCTTTTTCCAGCTGTTTTCTGTCCTCTTTATAATCCTCCTGGATTGTTTTTTCACCTGCAGCAACTTCCTCCAATTGTTGACCAAGGAAATTTGTGATTTTAGAACGGTTAACGCTCTTCGGCCCTCGGAAATCCAAATTCTCCAGGAATACAATAACTCTTTCTAATTCGATGTTTTTAATTTTTAATTTCATCATGCTACCTCCAATTTATTTAACCGCTGCTTTAAATCAGCTATTTCAAATGCTTGCTTTTCAATTATTTCTTCCAAATTCTGAACTTTATTGTCTACCTTGGAATCCAATTCTTGAACAGCTCTAATGGTCGGTGCGATTAGGTTTGTATAACTAATCCCTAAATATCCTCGCCCATCTTCTGATACAATCCCTTGATTTATATAATTGTTCTTTATAAAAACACCAACCAGTTCTTGTGCAATAAACCCTGTTTGGATTTTCACTGAATCAATCATAGTATAATCAACTGGATTTAGTTGATTAATAAAAGATAAACCTAGCTTCGTTTGTTGGATGTTATCTTTTAACCTTCTGTCAGATGTCCTTGTGAAATCTTCGGCGTATGCAGTACCATAAACGTTCAACGAACTGAAATGTGCAAAAGTATAAGGTCTATCACTCAAACCAACGCTAGAGTTACCACTGGACGGCGCTCTTAAATTGGTTATATATCCATAACTAAAGTGATTATAAGATTCCGTATCCCCAAGTACATAAGTGTAACTGCCGCCGTTTAATCCTCTTATTGACATCGTTCCGCCAGATTCAGATGTTTCGAACAGCCATCCTTTATTTATATTTGCAACGTTTCTCACATCAAAGTTCTGTGTTGTACGCAACCGACGAACATACAAGTCATTGAACATGCGGTCGTTGTTCCCCAAATTGTAATTGTAATTAGCACCATTAATCGGAGTAATACTTGGCGAACCGTTGAAATCAATTTCAAGTCCTCTGTCCCAATCAACCGCCTGAGCTCTGAACTGGAATCTGAAACCACTGATACTGTTAGAAGCCCCATCGGTAATGGCTCTTGTCGTATTCCAGATAGCTCCACTCCAATAAGGTGACAGTGTATCTAAGTTTGATGACCCTGTTGTACCAGAGTAAGCAAATGGAAAGCCAGATAACGATTTACCCACACCAAAACCAGAAGAACGAGTAACGCCACCCTCTGTATCGCTATATTGAATACGGTTGGAAACATTGGTAAATTCAATCATCGCTCCATTACCCAGAACGAAATTAACATTCCGCATCGTTAACAATCCGCTATTCATATTAAACGTCGTATTACTATTTTGCGACTGAAGTATCCCACCAACAATGCTATTGGCACTGACATTAATAACATTCAACCGACCAGCATCCAATGTACCGGTTGTTATCTTGCCAGCATTTAACGAGGTAATGTGCCCGCTGTCCACTCTAAATGCACCAAGTACTGTTACATTACCATCAAGGACTATCTTATTACCGCCTATATAAGCACCTGACGTGTCCAAATTGATTTGATGGATAACGTCTCCTTTTTCTACACGGAGGTTGATGGCGTTATTTAATTGGCTGATTTGGGATTGAGTTGCCATGTCTTCATACGCTGGGGACCATGGTGTAACCATATTACCCTCTTCAACCTGGGCTCTCCATACAGTGCAATCCATATAAAAAGTTGTACCGTAAGCTCTAAACTGTATTTGTAAAAAATTTTCATTTCTTTTACCAGTTACAACAACTCTTTTGGCTTCATTTGGTTCTATTGTTGTAACAGGAAAACCTTCTATTCCGTTAATTCTTACTTCCATACTTCTTTCAGCTCTATTGTTTTTTACGTAAACCGATACTGTATAAGTCTCACCTACGACTGTTGTAATATCATTAGTGATATTTTTTAAAGCTTTAAGTTGACCGGTTTCGTTCCCCGATGTTGTAAAAATATTGGTAGCATCCGTAGCTCCCCATTCATCTACTGACACATTTTCTGTGACGGTTATTCTCGCACCGTCCCATGAAATTAATCTAGATGCACTGAAGTTATTGCTATCCTTGTTGAGATTGGTGCCACCTGCTTCTAATCCGTCCAAGTCATCACGAACTCCTTTAATCGTGCTCTGCAAACTGCTGGCGGTCTGAGTCAATGTATTAATATTCCCCTCCGCATCAGATAGCTTGATTTGTAAAGTGTTGGCTAACTGGGTAACAGTAGAAATGTTGCCTTCTGCAGTTTGAACACGGGTCTGCAATCCCTGAGCTGTCTGTGTTAGAGTACTTACATTATCCTCCGCATCTTTAATACGAGTGCCGTAACTGGTTGATGTCTGCTGTAACTTACTGATATTTCCCTCAGCATCAGAAACTTTTGTCTGTAAACCTTGCGCAATCTGGGTAACGGAACTAATGTCTCCGGTGTGTTCATCGACAACTTTGCTTAATGCATCAGCCTTACTAAATGCGCTGTCTGCTCTTGTCATAGAACTTTGCGCTTTGTCAAAAGCTTCCTGTGCGCCTGCAATGGCTTCATTAGCGTTCTCTGTAGCTAGATTTGCTTTTTCATTTGCATCATTTGCTCTATTACGTGCTTCTGCAGCTGTTTCTTTTGCTTCTTTCGATTCCATATCAATACTTAACTGCCACTGAACACCATCATAGATGTATGTCCTTGTATACTCTCCATCAACGATGCGGAACCACATATCACCTTTAATAAGATGGTCCCCTGCCGGTTCATCAGGTCCATAATAAATGGTGTTCTTTCCGTTGGCGGCTCGAATGGCTTCATTCGATTTTTGGTCAATTTTATTCATGTTTTCACCAATGATACCAAGATCATTGGCATTTTGATTAACGCTGTCCGTAAAAGAAGCTTTAACATTACCAGCAGATACCTTTCGATTTTTTTCAGCAATGGAATCATATTCAATTTTTACAATCGTAGCTTGTAAATCCAATCCCATCTTGCTATGAGCAACGGTGATTGTGTCACCTAGCCCAACATGCTCAAGTGCAGCAACATCCTTATATTCCTCGGTCTCATGAAGATGTTCAAACTCCACTTCCATTGATATGGAAGGAAGGTCTTTGTCTTTTCCCTCATTGTTAAAATATTCTTTATAGGCATTATATAAATCTTGACTAGTCTCAATGCCTTCCTCGCTACTCGCATCAATCGGCATTATTTTAATATGCGTATACTTATCAATATTAGGGCTATCAATGTACTTGCCGGGAACAGTGATAAGCCGCGCTCGTTCTTCTTCGGTTTCCTCAACGTACTTAAATGGATAAATACGGGTTACGATATTGTCATCATCAAATATCGCTTGCAATCCAGTAAGGTTTTTCTTATACAATACCTTTACACCGTCATCACTTCCGCGCCTGCGATGCATGATTAAGTTGAAATTATCACGCTCAATCTGTCCTCCCCAAATCTGGAGAATGGAACCTTCTGTGCCGGCTACCATCTGTAATGGGTTGTTACGATAAATATTCGTGCTGGATTGTGTGGTTGTATTGGTACTGGATAAGTTGAACCGTGTCGGATAAGCCATTGCTTCTTGAATGGCTTTCATCGCCTGATACGTTGTTAGGTTTCTGATTTCCAATTTCTCTACAAAGTTATCTGCAAGGTCATTTGTGATGTGCCGACCGTTGATAATGATTTGATCTGCAGCATGGTCTTTGACATGAGAATAAATCCGGAACAACTGAGGTTGTTGCTTGTCATTTGCTTTAGCTTTGATAATCATGCCATTTTTAATTTGGTCAGCAAGAAAGCCGTCTGCATCATATTCAATAGTGATTTCTGAATATCCATTAAGTTCTTCTTCTGGGTATACAGTTATTGCATCACGCAAAAAACCAATTCCGTTATGCACGAAATTGGTCTCGTTACTGTTATATAAAGTTGGATACATGTTTTACCTCCTTTCGGTCAGACGTAAAAAAGACACCGTTTATTTGGTATATAAGGTTCCATGATTAATATTTATTTTATCTCCAATAATCCGTATACCTTCTTGACTAATATTAATGGCGCTGATTATTTCATCTTTGTCTACTTTTGAAACTTGTGTTTGTTCTATAGAAGATACTATTCGCGTCAATGCTGACACTTGTTTTTCAAGCTTTTGCATCCGTAATTCGTCATGTTCTTTCTTTGAAATAACTTTCTCTGATTCATCAAGATAAGTGATACCTTCATCCCATTCAACACCTTTTAGTTCTACACTTCCTGTACTTGTATCCATGATGAAACCACAGTTTTTACTACCTAATGTATAATCATGTTTATTCATCACAACCACCTCCACTTAGGATTAATTTCTAACTTGCTAATTGCTCCACTAAATTCCACAACATTATTACCAGTCTTAAAAACAGGAAAATCACCAACCATATGATTATTTAGATTGGTGATATTTCCTGTGGTTTTTCTATATGCATTCATCAATTCGGAATCAAGTTCAATGGTTCCGTTGATTCCTGTAATCTGTATTTCTTCCTCATTAACAAATATTTTCCCATTACCACTGCAGGTAGCTTTTATATATGGCTGTGATTCGTAACCGGGATTAGTAAAAATTGTCCTTCCAGTGATAGTTCTGGTTTCGTTTGTCTCGTACTGAAACGGGTCCAGGATAAACTCAACAGTAAACCTTCCATATTTGACAATGATATTTTCAGCCTCTTCAATTCGGATGGATTTAACCCTGTAATGTACATCCTCATCATCTGAAAAACTCAATGTCTTAGCGCCGTGTAAGAACTGTTTCGCTTTCCTAAACGCCTGTTTAAAAGGCATGCTCTCATTGATATAAAATTCCAACGGATAAGGAATGTCCCTAAACCCGTATTTTTTCGTCAGTGAACCATGCCTGCCTCTAACTTCAACATGCTCTATATCTTCTTCTGGCGATGGTACAGGCGCTCTGTCTATTGGATGAATACCTTTATCTGCCGTGTCTATATCATTGATAAACACAGCTGCTGCTTTTAATGGATGCATAGATTAAGCACCTCCCCATGCATTTTTCTTTTTATTTGCACGTTCTCCTAAACCTTTGTCAAGAACTTTTGAGGCAACATTCCTAAACTCATGCTCCCCAATTTGGATATTAGGATTTTTGGCAACTAATTGTGCAAGTAACATAACCATTTCTTTACTATCTTCTACTTGTTCAGATAGCAGATTAATCATTTGTTCTAAATGTTTTGTAGAAGCATCTTTCTCTTGTTTAGGTGTCTTCTGTTCTTTAGATGAGTTATTATTTCGTCCAAACAAAGCAATTAATTTCATTATTTCGCTGTTCCATAACCTGTCAAAATTAAACAATTCATCAAAACCGTTCGTCCCCTCTGCATAGGAAGAAGTAGCTCGCAACATTTTCTCCGTTTTATTGTTTGGAATAATGTGGGTACCTTTAGGCATATCAGGAATGAATGTATGTGATCCAGGAGAAATGAACGCTCTACCATTTGGAAGTATTCCTAATTCTCGTCCTTTTTCTCCGATAACAGCATCTCCGCCGGGATGCCCACTTGGTGGTGTACCTTTCGCCCAACCTAACGCCTTTGATAAATTACCCATTGAGTTTCCTATAAGGTTAACGGTCTTTCTTACAGGCTGACTAATTCTTCTGTTAAGAGTGGATAATGTTCCGCCATCAGTGAGATTTACTAATTTTTCAGCTCTTGTTTCAGCACGAACATTAATGTCTTGTACTGAACCACCGTCATTTGCAGTCACTGGTTTAATAACTCCAGCCATCCCGGCTAAATCAATACCACGGACAGTGCCATAGTCTTGAGCGTTAACAAATTTATCAACGTCGCTGCCTGCCTCAGCGGTACGCTCTTGCTCAAGTCCAATGCCTGTACGGGTTTTGTCATTGTTACTATCAATACCATAACCTTGGCCAGAAATGGCATCAGCGCCCATGTTTATTTGGTTTTCTACTTCTCCCCAAAGCCCAGCCTCTGTTAACACATCTTTCATGATCTCGTCATTGCGTTGTATCTTACCATCCAACTCTCCGACTTGGTTGTTAATCTCTTGGGTTGTAGCACCTTCTTGCTGCAGATTCTTTATTAACTCCTCCCGCGTCTCCGCAAGCTTGGAATTTTTATCCTGTATTTGTGATACAATATTTCCTTCTTCAACATTAATTTCAGCAGCTTCTGCTTTATTACGAATACGCTGTTGTTCTTCTTCGGAAAGTTTACTCAGCTTGCTGTCAAGAACGCCATTAATATCATTATATAAACCTAGTTCTTCATAAATCTTTAACCTTTGCGCTTCTTGTTGGTCGGTGCTTTCTTGTAAGGTTGTTAATCTTTCTCGTTCTTCATCCGTTAACTGTTCGCCGTTGGACTTCTTTTCTTGCAGCTGTTCTATTTCTTCTTGGTTTTTGGTGATGGTTTCATCAAGTTGTGCAAGCCCTTCTTCTCCCTGTTCTTTAATACCTACGTTTTGAAGATATATATTTGCCATCTGCATTTCTGCTTCAGCTAGTTTATCAATTATAGCTTGATTGGCGTCTATAGTTTCGTTTAGAGGATCTATTCCATTTTGATAGTTTTGGTTCCTGTCACCGATATTGTCATTAATAATGGCAGTTAAATCACTATACTCTCTAGCTAATCTGGATTCTTCTTCATTAAGGTTAGCTCTATCCTTTAACTTGTCACCAAGTTCATCTTCAATCTCATTTATTCTTTGCTGAGCACCCTCGTGATCGGACATATATTGATTGGCGCGTTCATGAAAAGTTGTTTGCCTGTCTAAAAGTTCATCTCTTTCTTTTGTCTTTTCATTTATGACGTCTAAAGCTTCTTGCTCTTGTTCGATCAATTCCAGCCGCTCGCCTCTTAGCTCATTTTCAGCCATGTCTCGCATGGTTTGTGCGTATTCATTAGCTTTATCAGTAGCAACTATAAACTCTTCACCAGTCTCAGAAATGGAGGTCTGTACATCAGGAGCCTGTTCGATCAGATTGTCATTTGCAGTAAATAGCGCGTTCAATTCATCTTTGGAAAGACCGCTATTTTTAGCCAAATCCTCGTAACGTGATTGTAGTTCGTCAATTTCTCCAGGATTGTTCGATTGCGATATTTTTTTATTCAGCTCATTTAGTTCAGCCAATTCAGCGTTGGAAGCATCAGCTTTATTAGACAATCTATCGAAGGTATCTGCACTATTTTGTATATCTACCGCTTGATCACTAAAGGATTGAGCAACATCTAAGTTAACTTCTTTTCCGTTTTTTAGCTCATCAAACAATTTATACGCACCGTAACCTAAAGCACCTACACCTGCAATAGCTAAACCAACAACACCAGATTTCCCTAACAAACCAACTGCTCCAGCTAAACCTTTTCCGCCGGCTGTTCCAATTGTTTTAGTAAGGCCTCCGGCTGCTTGCATTAGTGTTCCTGCACCAAATGATAATTTACCAAAAATACTTAAAACAGGACCCGCTGCAGCAGCCAATAATCCAAATTTAATAATATTCTCTTGTGCTTCGGGGCTGAGGTTCGCAAACCATTCTGTCACATCTTTTAAGACTTCTACCGTCTGTTCTAAACCAGGTTTTAAATTTTGGTATACTTCAATAAAAAGATCTTCTAACATGGACCGTAATTCTTTAACGCTTCCAGCAAAATTATCTTGCATGGTGTCCGCCATTTCATTAGCAGCACCCTCAGATTCATTAACCGCTTCAGTAAGTTTATTATAATCTTCTTCAGACGCGTTAATGATGGCAAGCGCACCAGACATAGATTCTTTACCAAATATCGTTGCGGCTGCTTGAGCTTGTTGTGCTTCATCTAAACCAGAAAAAGATGAACGTAAATCCCCCATTACTTCATCAAAAGATTTCATTTCATCATTGCCATCAGTAAGGGAAATACCTAATTTATCCATTTCATCTTTCATCTGCTCGGTAGGTTTAGCCAGGTTGGTCATCATAGTACGCAATGCAGTACCTGATTTTTGTCCTTTGATTCCTGCATTGGACATGAGACCAATGGCTACAGAAACATCTTCAATATCAAATCCAAGAGCACCTGCAACAGGGGCCGCGTATTTAAATGCGTCTCCCATACCTCTAACATCTGTATTAGCGTTGGCAGAGGCTGCAGCTAAAACGTCGGCAAACCTTCCGCTTTCTTTAGCTTCCAGTCCAAAAGCTGTCAATCCATCTGTTACAATATCAGATACTAGAGCAAGATCCTCACCAGATGCAGCTGCCAGGTCCATAACCCCAGCAATACCATCCATACTTTGCTCTGCATCCCAGCCAGCCAAAGACATGTAGTAAAATGCATCACTTGCTTCACTGGCACTAAACACTGTGGTTCTTCCCATTTCTCGGGCTTTACCCTCTAACTTTTCCATATCATCAGCGCTTGCACCAGATACCGCGGCCACACGGGACATCCCGGATTCAAAATCCATTCCGGTTTTAATAGCTGCTCCACCGACAAGAGTTAATGGCAGGGTTACTTTTCGGGTTAAATTTCTGCCTGTCTCGTCCATTTTCTTGCCTGCAGATTTTAATTTTCCACCGTAGTTCTCCATCCCATCAGCGACTTTATACCAGCCTTTGCTTTGTAATTCCTGTTGTTCTTGAAATGCTTGGAACTCAGCAGTAACATTATCTAATTCTCTTCCAGTTTCTTGATAACGAGCTATTTGTTCGTTCAACTCTTGAGAAGCCTTCTGAGCTTTGACACTGTTTTCTCCGTATTCGTCTGACATACGCCTGTGCTTCGCTCTAGCTTCTTCAACCATCCTTCCCTGTATACGGTGGCGATTTGTTAAACCTTCAATCATTACACCATACTTAGAGGCGGACTTTTCCCCACGATCAAAAGCAGAAAGCTGTGCTCCCATTGCTTTATTGGATGATTTAAGTTGACGCTGTAAACCGGTCATATTTTTTTCAACGCCTGTACTATCCAAATCAACTTTAATTATCATGTTACCTACTGGAGTTCCGTTTGCTGCCATATATGTTTACCTCCTTTCTATTTTCCGAATGCAGCAAAAAGAGAGTCCACTTGTCGGGACTCCCTTTGTTTAGTCTGTTTTCGGTTTATTAATCTTAAGAATTCGTTTAAGTCCATCTTGTAAATATCGTTTAATGAATGCTTTTGTATAAGAGTGGCAAAGAGATTATCCATAATTTCTCGTTGTTTAACAAAACTGAAATCGGATTTCTTTAAATTCTCCTCGCCATCTACTCTTTTTTTGATGTATCACCCTGCAATGTTCCAAATAAAACAGCTATATAAGCATCCACTATATGCCTGGAATCAATCCCTTTAACAAGATCATTACTTGTAAACTGATTGCCGTATAAACCAACAACAAAAGTAGTAATTCGCTCAAATAAATCTGCATCAATGGTAAATTGCTTTTCTTCCAATTCCGCACCTAAATCAATTGATTTTTTGGTATAAATTCCTTCTACGAAAAACGGAAAAGAATATGTTTTTGTTTCTAACTCTCCACCTTTTACATCCGTTACTAAAGTAAGACTTCTGGTTTGAGTGTCATAGTATTTCATGTTTTACCTCCTAAAAAAGAAGAGAACGATATTACTCGCTCTCTCCATCATTAATTAGTTCTTTTAATGCAGCTGCTTCCTCTTCAGTAAAATGGCTGTCTCCTTTGTCACCTTTGTTCCCTTTATCGCCTTTAGGTCCTTGAGGACCTTCTGGACCAGGGGGACCTTGTTCGCCAGAGCCGCCACCAGCTTGTCTAACCAATTTAGCAATTTGGCCGGAATTAACTCCTTCTGCTACATAGCCAATTCCAGTGCTTTCAGATGCAACAAGGACACCGCCCTCGCCGACTTCAACATAAGCGCCCGCCGATAAATCTTCACCAGCTTCCACATCCCAAACAGGATTATTCTTTAGGTTTACGTTAACTTCCATATCTTCTTTTAAATCACCACTGGAACGAAAATCGGGATTTCCTCCTGGTTCTGTAACAGAAATGCGTAACATTCCATTACCACCAACTAACGACAGCAACCGATTGGCTTTCACTTCTTCTGTGACAACAGCTTTAAATGTACTCATTAACCTTCTACCTCCCCTGTATCTTCTGTATCAGATGGATTAAAGATTTTATCCATGAATTTTTTTCTTTTTTCTCTATCATCTTTTTTCACATGCATAAAAATTTGAGTGGCGTCATCATATTCGCGCCCTGAAAATTCACCACTAACTGTATCGCTACCAAATTCAAGAGAATCCTCTTTTGTTTGAGATTCACTAGATGGTAAAGTAAACATTCCTTTTGTTAGTCCGACAAGTTCAGAAGAACCGTCTGCTTTTGTTTTTTCCAATGCTACTGCAACATATGGCGGGGTGGGTTTAGAACGTTGAACAAACATGTCATCTTCATTTTTTAAAACAAGTAAAACAACACGATCTTCCAATGGAATTGCGTGAAATTGTAATTCAAGTGTTGTGACACCTGTACTAACCGCCATTTCTGCAACCATATTGTCACCATATCCCTTGGCAATCTCTTGCTCCGTTTCAATGGATACGTTTTGGATATAGTTAACCCGAACAGGATCTTCGTATGTGGCCCCTTCTTCCGAGTCATTTTTTAAAACTGCATAATAAAACCCCGTAATGCCGACAACGCCACTACGGTTCTTTTTCTTTTGGTCTGCCATTTGTCATTTCTCCTTTTATAAGTTTTTAGGCATAAAAAAAAGACCTACCTCAGTAAGTCTATAAATCTATTAATATTGTTCCTCGGTAACGTCTCCCGTCACGCAAGAGATAAGTTTCTTCATCAAATTCATAGGTGGGTGTTATCTGCTGGAAATTAATTGTTTTCATTAATTTATGGATAACCATTGCTATTTTTCTAGCATCACCACTATTCCAAACATCTACTTGCACAATGCAGTCCCAACCTAATTGCTCATTGTCCGCATATTCAGTTGGAATATCTGAAATTAAATTGATTCTTATAATAGGTGGGTTCTCCCGATTTTCTTCTGGAACATGGTGCTTGAAAATGGATTCAGAGCCAACCAAATTTATAATTTCATCATTATTTATAAGCATCTGATAAACAATATCTAATGAATCAATCTCGTATAAATCTAATCCTTGAATTAATTCATTCATCTAAGCACCTTCTTTATTGCATCTTCCATAGCTTTAGCAACTTCTTTCTCTGTCTCTTGTGCTGTTTTGGTCATATAGCCTTGAGGAGACTGCGAAATAGAACCAAACTCAGGGATATGAGAACGGAAATTTGCTGACTTATTAAAGCCAACTGCAACAAAACTTTCACCAGTTCCACTATCTGTACGGTTGCCACTCATGGTAACTGCATCTGATAACCTAGTCTGTGGATTGGCTCCTGAATAACCACTTTTAGGAACGTTGCCTTGCAAAGCTTCCATAACTACTTTACCGCCTGCTAAATTACCTGCTTTTGCAGCTTGTTTAATATCATCTTCTTTTTTAGATAGGTTGGAGATTAATTCTCGCATACCCTCAAATTGATAACTCATTGACTCACTTCCTCCGCAATTAAAATGGAGAATCCGCTTTGGCGATAATCATAGAGAATCTCTTTAATCTTATAAGATTGTCCATAATGATCTATCTGCATCTTGTTTGTTATACCAGGATAGTTACGGATGAACACTTTGATATCGTGTTGTGTCCCTGTTTGCACACTAGTTTCGTAATCTTTTAGACTGACAGATTCAATATGAGCAAAGCACTCTAAAAATAAAACAGGCTTAGGTGGCTGAGGCACACCGTTTTCAGTAGATGATTTCAATTCATTTATCTTGATAGGCTGATTAAGTTTAGAAAAATTAAACCGCATGTTATTCAGTCTCATAATATCTATCCTTATGGGCTCGTAAAGTTTGAATAGCGTGGGTAACAGAAAACGGTGATTCTGCTTGAGCAACTTCTGAAATCGTCATCCGATTTTCATAATAGTAAGTTGCTAGCATAATCACCGCTTTTTTAAACGTTACATCTTCCTCTAACGCTGCTATATTTACTTTTGGATCGTAGCTATCATAAACAGCCTCCATAACATCCTGCTTTGCCCAATCAAGATAATCTTGTATATTCCCATCTTCTAAATTATGCGGAACCCTTAGATGCCCTTTTAGCTTTTCTAATTCAACCATAGACATTAACCTTCTACGCCAGTATTACCAGCAAAATCAATAACAATAGCCGCTTTTTCATCCAAGATGCGGACATCTTGACGTAAAGCAACCATGAGAGCCTCTCCAAAATGCATGTAGTTTGTCCATGCAGCTTGATAACGGCTGCGGTCAAACAAGACAATGGCATCTTTCAGATTACCAATAATGATTGTTTTAGCTGCCGCCTCACCTAGCATTTCATCAGGAAGAACAACAACCATTGCTCCTAACAAACGCTTTTGAGTTGGCTCTTTAATATCTGGCTGCAGCAAGTAATTTCCCTGGTTATCTTTTAATTTATCCAGTTCCGCAAATGCTGTTTGAGATACAATTGCCACATTATGCTCATGATTTGGTTTTAAGTTTAGATTGATAGCATCTTTAATTCCATCAACATCAGAAGCATTCTTCTTTTCAATGATAACTGTTTCTCCATCCTTACCAGGAGTTCCTTGCGTCAACGCTTTGATAATTGCAGCATTCCGTGTAGCAGCTACTGTACGAGCCATCCATGTCATTAATTCGGACAAGATATTTACTGCACTATCTTCAATTGCTTCCCGAGATACCAAGAAGTAACCACGGTGCGTTTTAATATCATAAC
Organism: Oceanobacillus jeddahensis; assembly: GCF_000750635.1. Taxonomy (GTDB): domain Bacteria; phylum Bacillota; class Bacilli; order Bacillales; family Amphibacillaceae; genus Oceanobacillus; species Oceanobacillus jeddahense. The sequence continues at coordinate 57,736 of NZ_CCDM010000003.1, read as the reverse complement.
GCAGTTCAAAGAATGGTTTAACTGCTAATTCTGGGTTTTCTGCCAGTTCTTCAACTTCTGGTAGTTGTGCTACTTCAGATGTACGAACAACAGGATACTTTCCACTTCCATAACCTACTGTTTTCACCGTTACATACTGATCCAGGTTATATTCCATTTCCTTTAATGTCATAATTTCCTTCACAATATCTTCCGGAATAACAACAAATCCAGAATCTGTAGTTAAATTCCCACCATCAATATCGCGTGTTTCCAAATAAGTTTGAAAAGCATCACGCTGTTCATTGGTTGGTTCAACACCTCCACGTTGTTCATCGGCACCATTATGTGCTTGTTCATGGTGAGAGCGTGTTTCTTCTTCCTGTCCTTCATCTAACATACGCTGCCGAGCTTCGATCTCTTCTTTTTCTTCTTTCAGTTCACGGACCTCTTTTTCCAAATCAGAAAACTTGGTGTCCCCACGCTTTTCATCATCTTCCAACATTCCGCGGATTTCTTCTAAACGGGAGTCAATTTCCCCCAATCGTTTATTTTTATCACTAAAAAATTGAATGTTTAACTTTAATTTTTTTTTCATTTTCATCCTCCTATAAATCAATTAATGTTTTAATCTTTGCAGTTTGTTCTTCCCGATACCCCTTCATTTCTTCAACTCTTTCTTTCATAGGATCATAACCACGGGCACTTACCTCCGAATCAGGGTAAGCAGGGAATGCTACTGCGCTTACTTCTATTAATTTTGCCTTTTTGATTGTTCGCAATGGCATATCATCATCTGGCTCGTCAACTTCATCATCCTGTACATTAAAGCCGAATGAAACTCCATCAACATCTCCGCGCTGAATAGATTCATAAGTGTCTTTAGCCAATGATGTATTGGGTAAATCTAATTCAAAACGTAAGCCTGTATTATCTTCTTGCAGTCGTAAGGTATTATTTTTAGACCGACCTAACACTTTTGAGGGGTCATGTGACCACAAAAAACGTTGGTCATCATTGTTCAGTGATTCTAAAAATGCACCTTTTTTGATCTGCTCTCGGAATTTGAAAAACATCCCTAACACCTGTGATTTCATTTCCCATTTGACCGCATAACCAGATAATGTGCGATTACCGTCATCATCTTCACGGATTTCAATTTTATTTGTCAGAAGCTCCCTCATTTCCGTTTTGTCCACCTGTATCACCCCCTTTAGCTTTCGCCATTTGATACTCTTCTAACTGATCTAATGTAGTATAGTTCAAGCTAACTAAATGTTTATTTCCAAAAGCTTCACTTACAGGAGCATCACCCATTTTTCTACGTGCTTCATTTAAACTGATAATACCCGCATCAAACTTTTCAAGTGTCAATTTGGTATGAGTTTCTACGTCCGTTGTCTTGAATGGAGACGTATCAAAAACATATTCACTGCTTCTATCTCCTGTCAGCTTGTAATTCATTTCATTTGTGATTACTTTTAGATAACTATTTAAAGTAGAAGTTAAATAATCCAAGTTAGCTTGAGCCAATGACATGTTAGATGTTTCTAAACCTAATTTATGGCGCGGGACCCGGTAAGTTTTACCGATTGTTTCAGTGCTGAACGTACTGGCATTAATTAGTTTCAACACTTCTGTATCAACTTCAATTGGATCATAATCAAAAGTTTCATCAATCACTAATACTTTATGAGCATTCTCTACTCCAGCATTAGATTCTTGCCATTCTTTCTTTACCTTGTCTCTAGCTTCCTTGGATAACTTCCCATGTTTCATTTTCAAAATACCGCCTGTTTGGGTATCATTTTTAAAGAAGTTGGCCAAGAACCGTTTACTATCTTTTTGCATGGATAAATCATATTTCAATGCTTTTAATGGGCTAATCCCACGCAAACCATCTAAGGTGAAAAATTTAAAATGAAAAACATATGATGGAGATAAGCGCCTTGTATTACCTTTATCATCCGTGACATCATAAACAAGCTGATAGTTGGTATCCGCATCTTTTTTAATTACTACTTGAGAATTCCGTAAATGGTAAAATGCAACTACTTTTCCGTTCTTGTTTTTTACAATCTCACAAAAAGATTCTCCATTTAACAGAGCGTTAGCAGTAATGATAAACTTGAGTGTACCACCAGAATAAAGACTATTCGGTTTTACATTGAACAGGTCCGCAATATTATTCGGTTTATTAACGCTATTCTTTGTAAAATTAATATCCAACGAAGCTACATCACTAGCGAGTAAATTTAATACAGTAAACACATCACTGTTTTCAATTGCTTTAGCACCGACAAAATTCGTTGGCATTCCTGAATAACCTGGCAACATACTAATTAAAGCGTCTGCATCATCCTGTGATAAGCTTCGGCTTTCTGTTCGATTGAAGAATGTACCCATCTAGTCACCTCCCTTCCCGCGCAAAGATAAGGGAGACTATGATTAAAGCTGAACCAAGTGCAAAAATTCCTGTAGTAGTCCCTATACGATAAAACCCATACACAATCATTCCTATTCCAATCAAAAGGATGAAACCAATAAAATTGGACATAAAAAAAGAACCTATCACTTGAATAAGTCCGTTTATCTTCTTATTCATTTAACCACCACCTAAAAACCAAAATCATCACTTAAGATGTATTCTTCGATTTGTTTTATATCCATGCCTTGATATTTATAATCCTTTGCCTCAGCAAAACCTGTAATAGTTGCTACAATCGGGTCAATTTTTTCTCGGTTTTTCTGCTTATCCAGCATCATATTGCGGTTATTATCGTATTTGATAACTGCATTATTGATGGCAATATTAAGCATAGGATTGCTATTATGCTGAATTTTCCTCTCATAAACACCTAATCTAAATTGTTTAATAGGCTCACTGAGGTTTTTATAATTCTGCGGGACCTCAATAAACGGAATCTCCAAATCAGGATATTCTTGCTCCCATTCAGCCAAGAAGTTAGCTATATTCCAAGAATCATAACAGAAGGCTATGACATTTAAGTTATAATCCTTAATCAACTTTGCAGCATGATGAACAACCTGCTTCACACTAATAAAACCACTTTTTAAATTACTTGCAGTTGCGTATCCTTTCTCTATTAATAATTCATAATCTATTTTATCCCTGGCGCTTTTTGCTTCTAAACCACCAACGGTTGCAAGAAAAGCATGTCCATCAATATAGAATTTATCATTTTGTTCCGGGTAAATCTCATATAGTGCTGTTATGTCATCCGTTCTGGATAAATCCAAACCAAGAAAAACATCACGACCGTATTTATTAATTGGATCTGCAGCACATGCTTCCCATTCTTTTGCAGGAAGATAAGATGACTCTGATCCTTGTTTCCACATGTTGAAATTCTTTACTATAAGACCAAGTAAATCATTTTTAGCAATAGATTCATTAAGTCTTTTTTTCAGTCTGCGGAGCAGTATCTCTTTAACTTCTTCGACTTCCAGCAACGGATTCGATTTAATCCACAATTCTTCTTTGTAAATTTCTTTTTCGTTATCCTGCTCATAAATTAGAGCAAAATAATTATCGTCTTCTATATCTTCATTTAAAATTTTCTCAGAATACTTATATTCCTGCTGATACATAGGACTGTTTAAATCAAAATAAGCAGTAGAGATAATTAAAATTAATAAGTTTTGCTGGAGCATTGCCCCAGAATCTAACACTTCCAACATAGAGTTATCTTTTGCCGCTCCGTATTCATCCAATATAGGCAATGTGGGAGCAAAGCCATTAATATTCCCCGTATCTTTAGATAGTGGTTTGATTACACTATATGAAGGATTATGATTGATTTCATTGCGTACTTTACGAACGGAATCCCTTATTTGTTTAGATTGAGCTAACAAACCATCTAACCGCTGCACAACCATATTAAAAACAATGGAAGCTTGCTCCCTGGATTGAGCTGTACAATAAATTTGTCTGTTTTGTAATGGATATTTACCCGCTAAAAATTCGAATATAGCAATTCCAGAAATCAATGCAGACTTACCGTTCTTTCTAGCCATGCTTATGAGCGCTTTATTAAAACGGCGATAATCTGTATTATCTTTTCGATACCAACCAAACAAAGAGTAAACAATAAACTTTTGAAATGATGCTAGTTTTACTGGTTTACCTGTAGATATATCAGGAAGGATCTCCATAAATTTTACTGCTATATCTGCACGCTCAGGCAAATATACATAATCAAAGTTATCTTTTTTCAAATCTCTGAGATGTCTTTTACAGGCTTTAATTACTTTTTTACCAGCAGTAATTTCCCCGCTCACTACCTTTCGAGCGTAAAGAGTGCCTGGATCGTTAAAGATCATGGTGCAGCATCTTTCAATATATGATTGCAATTAATACATTGTTCACCGTTATATTTTCTTTGGTTTATTAAATCTTCTACATCTACAGTTCGTAATTTATTACAGCCATACTTAGGACATGTTTTCTCAAAATATATATCGTTATAGTTTTCTTCCATATCATCAGCAAAAGTTATTTCTAAAAGATTATCATGTACAATTAAACCTTCTGAAATTTGTTTCTTTACCTTCTCTCTTATTCTTTCTAGTGTTTCAGCACCTGCATTGGTTTTAACTCTTACAATCATCATTAGAATCACCCTCCCTTAATCAGTTTCATAATTTCATCTTCTTCTGCTTTTTCTTCTGGTGTCGCTAATTCCAATCGGCTGTTAATCGTCATACCTAACTGATTAGCAATCATTCTTAATTCTTTAACAGTGGAAAGTAACATATCGTAAGAAGGATTCCTCTTAATGGAAGAAAGTACTCCATCCTCATCATAAATTTCATACGTTTCCCCGTTCTTTTTCACGTCTTCCTGAAGCCTTCTCCTGGACCCATGAAGAACACAGTAGGACTCAATAAGTTCTCTATCCAATTCAGCAATCGGTAATTCTTGCAGCAGGGGGATAATCCTTCGCCACTCTCTTTTTCCATAACGACAAAGACTTTTAGGAACAGGGTCCACATCTATCTGTTCATATTTTTCCAAGCTTTTTTGCTCGGCTGTTTTTTGAGCAATATAATCTTTTCCTTTTTTATGTTTTTTTAATTCGTCCTCGGAATATAAGCCCCGCGACGGTTTTCCTTTCATGGATTATCACCTCCTGAATCGTAAATTTTGCTAAAAACCAAATTTAACCTTTCAAAATCGCATTTTTTAAAGAGAAAACTCCGCACCGTCCTATGGAACGTTGATATGCTAGGGTTCATTTTGATTGGGGGATTAATATTTAAGTGTCTGTTTTGGTCTTGTGTCAAAAGTCAACGTTTTGACTTCATCAAATTTTATAGGCTCACCATGAATAACATTTCCGTTTTCGTCTTCACCTTCTATCAAAGCATAATAAAACTCATTCACTTCAACATGTTTACCATTATTCATTTAATAATCCTCCTTAAATAATTCCATATTCTTTTCTATCTTCTTCTGTCTTTCTGTTGTGACACTGAGTACATAGACTCTGAACATTTTTCATATCCAATCTCAAATCCCATCTAACTTTTGTTGGAATGATATGATCACCAATGGATGCTTCTCTACCACAACGCACACAAATAAAGCCATCACGTAACATAGCTTGATAACGTAATGACTTCCATTCTTTTGTATCATAAAACCTTTTGTATGCTTTTCCCTCTTTACTAGAAGTACGTGCTTTCTCATACTGTTTATGATTATGGTTTTTATGCGCAATGCAATATGTTTCTTTAATACCAATCAACTCATTGCATCCAACTTTATTGCAGCGCTTCTTGATATTCATGCAGCAGCTTCTTGCTCCTTTGGTCTATGTCTTTCTTACGCTTATCTATACGTTGCTGGATAGTATCTATCTGATTGAGAAAGGATTGTGTCTTGCTTTCAGTTAATTGGTTTGCTTTTCTTAACTGAGTAGATTGTTTGTGGATGCCACTAATTTTTTCATTGTCTTTCTTATTCTGTTGCATTAATCTCCTTGACGTCTTATCCATAATCATAATCACATGTTGATGATTACAAACAGGACAGTTCCAGTATCTCATTTGCTTACCTGGTTTAATTTCTTTGTCCTGGACCTGCATTTGTTTGGGAAAGATTAATCCATTGCACTCATCACATTGCGTTATGTTAAACATATAATTCCCTCCTATAGAAAAAGACACCTCGTATGAGATGTCTTGTATGTATTTAATTTATTCCTACTCATTAGGTGTAACGTAAATATCGTACCAACTGTTTTCGTCTGACATTATCATGTAGATTTCATCACCTTCTATGCTACCTGGTATGTTATCTTCATTGTTTTCTATACTATCTGAGAGCCTTCTAGCTTCATCACTTTCGAATAATTCCGATATGGCATTTAAGAATTCAATCGCGTCATTCTTATCCCCGAATTCCATATGAATATTTCCTGGATAGTATGTTACATTTGTTGGCATGTTTTTGTCGTTCGTTTCTTCATACACTTCTTGAAACTCATCTTCAGTAAATACGAACTCTCCATCTTCTACATTTGAATTGGAACAACCAACAAGAAACAAAACAAACAACAAAATAAATAATATCCTCTTCATTCTAATCTCCCCCATATTTATGTATGGGTTAATTATCCAATAATGATATATGGTTTGCAATAGAAAAAAGTTAGTGCAGCTCTCGGCAGGAACTGCACACAATAAGATATAGCCGACGCAGAACGTTTCCATAATTCCGCGCCTCAACACTACATAAAAATAATGATTGATCTTACGCATAGATAGATATATTGTGTATTTAGACTCTCGCCGATTGGCAAAAATCTATACTATTACTATAAAATAGAATTTCAATGTTTTCTATAAGATTTATACAAGTTAAGAAAATGTTAAGTTATATATAATTGATGAGCAAAGTCTATTCTTTTCATAATTTCAGCGTGTTTATTATATATATAGTTAGGGCTTTTCTCTAAATCATCTGCAATATCAATTAGCTTTTTCCCTTCCACATACTTTTTATACAGTATCTGATTATCTAACCCAGCAAACATACTAATTAATTCCTCAGCATCATAACGGTCATTTATTTTATGAGCAAGTTCCCATTCAATAATTTTTATCCTGTCTTCCAACCCAGCAGAGATGGATTTCTCCTTTAGTTTTAAATCGCTCAAATCTCCCTGTACCCATCGCTTTAATTCTCTCTTTTCTCTCTGTAATTTATATTCCAGCCAATCTATTTCATTATTTAATTCCTGATAATCTCTTAACCATTCGTACAAGTGATTCACCTGCCTTGTGTAGTTGTGTCCATAGTTCATGTCCATAGATTAAAAACACGCTCAATCCTTATTGCTTCTAGAGTTCAAGCGCCTGTCCATAGATGGGTTCTACCTTCTTTTTATATTTATAATTCCTTCTCTTTTTATTAGTCTTTTATTTTTATATAAACATTATTGTTTTATCTATGGACAAAAAGAAAAAAATACTATAAATATATATATAGCAAGGGGTTAAGGTGTCCATAGATGAAAATTTGATCTATGGACACTCCTATTATAAAAAACAAGCTTAATCCCTTGTGTCTCTAAGATTAAAGCAGTGTCCATAGATAAATGCGTTAATTTGTGACATATCTCAGGACACACTTTCTTTTTTGTGATAAATTTGCGGTCTTTTCCCATCTCTACGGATTCTTTTCACTTCATACCCTTCTTTAGCTAAACGCCTTCCGAACTCTGTATTTCCAACAGCTTTTAATCCGTTCTCATCACAATAAAGAGCATATTGCATATAAGCATTCTTTGTTTCTTTACCATGCACCTTATACCTCTCAAGAAAACTAAGAACACTATCCGATTGCACAAAATATTCTTTTGTAATATCATTGACAGCCTTGCAATCAGTTAAATCACCTTTAGCAATAATCCGTTGCATTCCTTCAATAGCTAGGCGTAATATATAAGACTTAGCATTATCCGTAGATAGTTTACTGTCTATATCCATATCTCTTTCTGCAACTCTCGCATCACATGGGATGACACGCATACGCTTTTTAATTCCGCCTGATTTATCTTTAAATACAGGTATTTCGTTACAGGTAAAAATGAGCGAACCTTTATTATTTAGTGTGGTTGCTGCAGAATAAATAGGGCGAATCATCACAGGATCACCAGAAACAATTGTTTTAAAATTAGAAGACTTATCTAAATAAGATGCATTAATATCATCAGCCACATTTAATAGTTTTCCAATCAAACTAAAAACCGTAGTATCATCATCAAACTTATCTAATGGCACATTAGTATGTAGACCATCAGCAAAAGCCTGCATCATCTTTATAAGCGTTGACTTTCCGTTATCACCGCTCTCGCCCCAAAAGAAGAAAGCACGGTGAGGAAATCCTTTTGTCATGATGATATGGCCAAATACTTCCTCCACAAATAAACGTAAGTCTTTCCGATTGCAGGTAAACCAATCAAGAAATTTGTCAACTTCCTCATCATAGGCGTCTTCATCATAAGCAGCATTTAAATAGAATGGAGTAAACCCGGGATCTATTTCAACGATCTCATTATCATAAAGACAATACCCGTTATTGAACTGTACAGGCATGTCATCATCATCTTGGAGATATGCTTTTATTTTAAATAATTCTTTAAGCTCTTTATGCTGACTTGGCTTTAATTTGACTAAATCATCAATAGCCCGTAGCAATAAATTTTCATCAGATAAATAATGACCATCTTGTTTAAAGAATAATTTGCCGCGGTAGTAATGAATATCTAATTTATCTACTAATACTTCACTGGTCATAATCATGTCTTTTTTATTTAGAAATTTATTATCATTCATATTGACTGATTTAGATTGAACACTACCTATAACAGCCTTCAATTCTCTTTCGTGCAGAGGCTCACCAAATACATGATCATTAATGAATTGTGTGGTAGCATCTAAATTGTTTTTACTATATTCTGGGTACATTTCTCTCATAGTTAACAAGTGTGTATATAAGTTACTGTTCCGTCCTTGACCGTCTTTAAGATTTACCAACACCTCAGTTAACTTAGATGGAAACAAAAGAAAAGGAAGTTCAGGAAGTTGTTCAAATTGCCCAAGCAGATGTTCATTTTCCATTTCCCGCATCCTGCCATTTTGTTTAACAATAATAGGTTGTTTTCTCGTATGCTTGTAATCTACTTGAATACCTGCATTGGTTAATTTCTTAACCCAATTTTTTAAATACACATGCTTCGGCTTTCGATAATAAAGATGGAAACCACGCTTCGTATAAACTTTTAAAGTAGGATGCTGATTGTAAATGAGGTTGCCTATTTCAACCGATACAGGATCATCAAAATCTACAACAACCGTCTTGTTATCTAACAGAATGGCAGCATCTTTATAATTGGTATGGTCCGTACTGAACGTATCAAAATCATGCTTGGGCACTTTCCCCTCTAGTTCAATGTATTTAAGCAAAGGTGAAAACCTCCTTTCTTTGGTGTGGCGTTGGTTTGCTGTAGCATGGGTGTTAATTGACTCCCGTTGAACCATAACCGTTACTGCCACGGTCCGAATCGGAAAGTTTGTCCACCACTTCGAATTCTGTTCTAGCTACAGGGGCGAGTACTCCTTGTGCTATCCTGTCGCCTTTGCAGATAAAATATGTTCCATAGGTAAAATGACCACTATTCATTGCTAGTTCTTCTGTGATATTGAGTGGAGCATACAAGACTCTACTTTCCAAGAAATCTTCTCGCCTTGCATTGTCCACTATCACCCCAACCTCACCACGATAATTGGAATCAATCGTACCTAATTGCACTCTTAACTTGGTTTTTAGCGTGATGCCAGAACGTGGCCTAACCTGTATTTCAAATCCCTCTGGAATATCAAATGCTAATCCTGTTTTAATGAGTTTTGTCTCTCCCGGATTAATTACCACATCTTCCACAGCAACTAAATCAAAGCCTGAATCACCTTGCTGTGCGTATTTAGGTATTACTGCATCTGGATGCATCTTTTTTACTTTCATATCTGATTCACTCCTATTTAAAATAATCTTAAACATCAGGAAGCTCTTTATTTAATGCATCATCAATATCTTGTAATACGCCTTTAATGGTTTCGTCCGGAAACGGAATCTTATTAATATATCCACGCGCAATAATAAGACCGTGTTTATATTGCCTGCTTTGTGCGTATAATTCACTGTAACTATCTATAAGATTCCAGTAAGAATCATGCCACACATCATTCTGTTTTGCTTTATCAATTAAAAAAGCCAAATCATCCGGATTAATATTAAACATTACTGGTTTCCCTTGACGAGCACGTTCATATATGGATTTTTTCCATTCGATGATAGATTTTAATTGTTCGTCCATTGTTATTCTCCTTTCAATTTTTCTATCTTTTCTATTGCTTCTTGTCCTCTCAAAGTTGATTCTTTATCAAATTGCACATAAGCTGTGTTTGAATCACCATGACCACAGCAGGCGTTCATAACATTAGGAAGAGTTCCCAGACAGCCATCATGCCCCTCTGGCGTGTTATATAAGCCGCAATATCCGCACGGTCTGTCTTGCCAAGTTGTTGCAGTAGGATTGCCATTATCAGCAAACACATACTGACCATTTCGATATTCAACGTCATGACCTCTTAGTTTAGTCATTGTTCGATTCCTCCAATTCTTGCCGTGCTTTTTCACCACTATCTTCTATTGCAGCAGGTGGTTCTTTCATTAAAACAGGGTCATCTGGAGCATTAAAGTGGTTACTGACTGTTGACTCTGTCCAATTTTTAATATCTGCATAAAACTCTAAAACCTCTGTGTAGCGTTGGTTATCAGCTTCTGATTTCTCTAAGAATTCATCTTTTTCTCTGATTTCTGCTCTTGCAGACTGGATGATTATTTCTTTATCTTTTAGCTCGCCTTCCAGCTTCCGTACAAGATCGATAACGATATCAACAACATTTTCACCATATCTATTGGATCTACCTTCCAAAAATTCACTCAGTCTAAAATAATCTTTATCCATCACGATTCCTCCCCTTCTCCTCTTGATATGCCTCAAATGCATCTTCGAACAAGAGCATTGCCGTCAATAAATAAATTGAAATGATTTGCCACATAACGGGCGAATTCCCGAATAAAAAAGAAATAGCACTTATAATTAACATGGCGCCAGATACTACTGGTAATAGTATTAAAAACATTTAATCACCATCCTGTTTTAGCAGCCTGTCTCAACAGCATTTTAATTTCTTCATAGGATTCATCCTTCTCCACTGGTCAATCCAACTATTGCGTCATTTCTGCTATCTTGAATCGCTTCAATGTTTACGGTGTTTAATAGCAACTTACCGCCACTAGCTACTGTCAATTCAATAAACATACTCATTCCCCCATCATCTGCCTGTTATTATTACTCCACACCGCATCAATTAATTCATTCCTTTGCTCCCTAATCTCATGATTTTCCTGCCTTAATTGCTCTATATCCGTATTTAAGTTATTGATCGTAACCATCATATAAACGGCAGATAATAAAGCTACTACAATCAAGGTATAAAACCCAACATCTAATAATACTTTCCTTAGCATTTAAAACATCCACCCTTCTATCTGTTTTATATACCAATTCAAATCTAAATGCCGCTTGTCCAATTTGGAAAGCTCATCATTCCAGACAAGACAGTTTTCGCTGGTATAAGGTACTTTCGTATATTTGGTTTCTGCTCCATTTCGTGTCTTATAAACAGAGCCGGCGTATTTATTTTTAGTTGCAAAAATACGATTTGTTTTCGGAAGTTTAATAAAATGGGTGCTGTAATTTCCTTCAAACAGCGTATCTTCTTTCTTTTCCTGAGCCATTCCGTCATATTTTCCAGCTTTAGAAACCAACTGAAAGAGTTCGAATTTCTTAGATTTCCATGCATCAATAACGGTTTTATTTGGTTTTATGCCATTGATGTAATAATCTACTAACGCCTTATCAATGATAGTTAAGCTATTTCTTTCAAATCCTCCACCTTCATAATTGGCAAAACGCCCCACAGCTTTAACGGAACCGTCCTTATACTGAAAGACATAGTTATTAACATCTCGCTGCGCTATTTTTGTAATCAGGTCCACATCAAAAGACAATTCATAATGCTTTTCAAATAGCTCTAATATCTTCATAAGGTTCTTCTCGAAGCCATTTTCATACTTGATGATAATTCCATCTGTATTGGTCTGAATCAGCTCACAATGGCTTTCTAACAAGCAAATGAGATGCGTCATAATCAATTGACCATTAACGACAATGCTATTTGCCATTTGCGGAAAATGGAGCTTGTTATACTTACTTTTCATTGCTCCATAAACACTGTTTAATATGCGTTTATAAACCGTTTCTTTATTATCTTTGGAAAGCTTTAATTGTTTCCTTGTATTATAGATTTTCTTAAATTCGTCCATATTTTTAAGAAAATGGTTATTAATGATAAGAGAAGGGTAAAAACTGAAAATATCTATCTGCATGTAATTTCCTTCACCCTTATATTTTTCTTTAGCAGCATGTAATCCACCAAACCCGTAAATGTGTTCAAGTCCCGCCAGGTTATAGGAGAATTTCTTTTTCTCTAAAACGGAATAATCTACACCTTGCTGGTATTCCGATTCTATTTCTTGGTAAAAATTTATAATTGGTTTCGGTAATTCATCACTTTTTAAACGTTCATCATATTTTATTTCTAAACGGTTCTTTTCTGTTCCAGGGACAGCTTTTAATATCTCAGCTGCAAGTGTTGCTTGTGTTTTCTTTAAGGAAGTTACAGGCAAATTAAACTCTTTAACCATTTCAAATTTGGTGGAGAAATAACTTTCTCTTTTCTCAAATAGTTGCTTGGTTTCCTGGACATCATTTTTACAATAAGAAAACACCTGATTATTTTCGTCTTTTGTCAGTTTTCTGTTTAAGTTGAAATCAATTGGTGTTTCGATGATGGATTGCCCTAAGTTCGCTTGTGCTTCTTTGAGGCTCAAGCCTTTTAATTCTTGCATTACATCTAATGTGACAGGGTTCTGTAACTTCAAATTGAACTTTTTATCATTGATGACTTTTTGTGATGTTTCATAAGGATCAATATCTTTTAAAATGCTGGCCGTTATTTTGTCATCGTAAGCGTAATTGTTATATCCAACTAAATATTGGAGAGAAGACAGGTGACGCTCTAATGCGTCCCTGTCATTGTGTATTTCTGTTACCTCTCCTTCATCACTGATAAAGACAAACAGCCAATCGTATTTAAATACTTCGCAATCATAAAAAGTAAACATTATACGTCAAACGGAACATCACCGTAGTCACCGGAACCGAACCCTAAATCCTCTTTTGCTTCCCAATTTTGAAACGTACCTTTCTTATTGGTTTTTAGCTCAAGCAGGCACTGATTTCCTGCACCTTCATTTAATTTCTCAACAAGCGCATCTGTATCCTCAAAATCATCAATATTCAATTCAACATCTAAAATAGATGCGGTTTTCATTGCACGTTTTAAATTAAGCTGCATCATTTTTTCATTGGAGAAAAAGATGTTTCCAAAATATTTACGGTTTTCATAGCCTTCATTTAATAATTCGAATTCAAAAGATAACCATTCCGTGCCTTTATCATTATTTCTCCAGCTGACATTTGTTAAAATACCGTCATATTCTCCATCCGGAAGATTTTCAAAATCGTCACCGACTGCATCCGTTTTTGGGTTGAAACCCTCTTCCATAATTTCTTGCGCCATTGCTTTTAAATTCATAATTTCATTTCTCCTTCTTTATTAAAGATTTGTTGTTATTTTTTTATTTAGTAACAGGTCTAGGCGGCCTTGGTTTGGAAGCTGACTGCTTAGCTTGTTCCGTTTTCTGCTCAGACTGCTCTTTATCCTGGGTAGCTTGTTCCTCTTTCTGCTCGGCCTGTTCAGATTGCTCAGCCTGTTCTCTTTCTTTCTGTTTAGCAATTCGCTGTGCTTCTTCCTGCTTGTCTTGTTCAGCTACGATTTTTTTCGCATCAGTTGTTTTGGTCTGTTTGGATTTATCAAATGCACCAACGACTGTATCTAAAAGACTAGCAATCTGTTCATCATCCACTTTGTTACGAGCATAATTTTTCCGTTTACTCTCTACTTTACGGATATAGTTTTTACCAATCTTACGGCAAAGAATAGTGTAATCAGAGTTTCCATTAACAATGTTCAACCATTTTAATTTCAAACTAGGTAAATGCTTTTCTACGTCATTTTCTTCAATAACGGTCAATCGTGATAAATAAAGAATATTGATCTGTTTTTTCATAGATAATTCTTTTAATCTCATGACCAGGACACGAACCATCATTTCTAACATTTGATGACCTTTCCCCCAGGCAATATCACCGACAGATTTTACTTTGTGTTCTTCTGTAATTTCTTGTTCAAACATGGTAATCACATCATCAATCACATCAATAACAACCGTTTGATAAGAGTGATTGGTTGTTTCCAACTCCAAGATAATGTCGGAAAGAAAATCTGATGCACTTTTAACAATTTCACCTTTTGCATTACGTTTATTGGCAATATTTAAGCTAGGTGTTTCAATCATTGCCGCATTGCCATCAGTATTTAGGTTTAATGGATTCGGAAACTCATCTGCAAAATAGGTTTTCCCATGCATTGTTCCTCCATAGATTACAAAATTCCTCGGTGTTTCTTTTGCTACTTTTCGTTTATTTTCTGGTAAAACTCCCATCTATTTTTCATCCACCTTTCTAAATTCATAAATATCGAAATTATCAATTTCAGCTGATTTAGTTGCTTCTACCCAATCTATCTTTGTATCAATTAATTGGTCCTGTTCCTTTTGTGATAGTGATTCAAATTCATCTTCCGACAAAGGAAGGTCAACATCGAATCGTACCGTTAATACTGCTTCTCCATAAACATTAATTTTATTTGACATCCGATCACGCCTCCTTAACTTTTATCCGAACACTACCCTTAGTTTTGCTGACTTTTTGATACCGCTCGCTTAACTCTGGGTAATCTGCTTTAAATGTCTTACTATCAAATTGTCTTTTTTCACCAGGAAGCACTCTTGTAATGGTGACAACATCCGTTTCATATTTTTTAATATCATAGGCTTCCATGGCATCATGGAGATCTTTTCTAGCTTTTTCATATTGCTTTTCTAATTCTTTAAAACCAGCTAATTTCATTTCTAGTTTAGAAACTTGATTAGCGAATACTGCTACATCGTTTTGTCCATAATCCAGAAACTCTTGCTCTGTCATTTTCGGATTGTCTTTTAACGCCTCACAGCGGATCCAAAAAGTTTCAATCGCATCTAATATTTTTTGAACATATTCTTCATCACGATTAATTTCTTTAATCTGTAATCGCTCTGCATCAAATTCTGTATCAAAATCATCAGGACGCTCATACAAAGCTAACCATGCGTGTTTGATATCAAGGTGCCACATATATAAATGCATTTGAGATTCATAGACTTTTAACGTTGGATTTTTTCCATGTGTCTTGATTTCAAGAAGCAAACCATAATCAGCGTCAAATCCATCTACATTGGACCGAATGTTTTTTTCTTCATCAATTATGGTTTTTTCAACGAAAAGTGTTTCATTTACTCCATTGATATAATCTCTAATCTGCGGTTCTAAGGCATTACCGAATTGCGTATATTCATTCCCTTTAAATTCAGATGGTTTAATGCCTGTTTTCTCCTGTGCCAGTTCAAACTGTGTTTTATATTTGTTTAATCCAAGAATGGTTGGTACATCACTTCCTCCACAATACATATTACGTTTCTTCGTTACGTTATCGTCTGCTTGCGTGAGTAAGTTATTCATTCAATCACCCCATCCCACTCTATAATTGATTTAAAGACATTATTTTTATTGAAATTATAAGCAGCTGAAAGAATCCAACCTCTTAAATGAGCGCTAATTTCTTGTGCACCCATAAAATGATTTTGGGAAATATATTTCGTTTCCTTATTATCCCTTTTATATAATTCAGCTTTATATGGAGCTTGGTCTGTTTCTAAAATCAATAGGTATTCATCACCACTGATATATATATCTTTTGTAATCATCACTCAATCCCCTTTCGGAATAATTCTTCTGTGAAATCCTTCTTCTCTTTCAAACGATCATAAATATCTTTTTCAACGGTACCTTTTGTAATAAAACGGTAGACGGTTGTCTTTTTGACTTGTCCATTTCTATACGATCTACCAAGCGCTTGTTCATAATCTTGAAAGCTGTATGTTGGTGTGTAGAAAACAACCACGTTGGCATATTGCAATTCAATCCCAGCACTGCCAGCCATATATTGGACAAGAGTTACACTGTTATTCAAATAATCCCAGGTTAAAGGCCAACCATCAGCAATTTGTTTCATTTTTGGTAGTTTCGTAGTTTGCCCGCTCACTTCAAAGATTTCCTTCTTAAGCTTTTTCATAACCTTTTTTAGCTGCTCTTTTTCTTCCTGGTAATAATAGAAGATAACAATGTTCTCGCTTGTACCTTCTGCCAGCATTTCAGCGTATTTTAATTTATCTGATTGATTGGCGTAATAACGTAAGCCATGCTGTAATTTAGGAAGAGTATCGTAAGCTATCAATTCACCATCAATTGTTAGAACTCGATCTTTTTTAATCTTGTTGTATTCAGATGACTTTTTGAAATGGATATCCTCAAACACCAACGGTGGTAAATCTAACGCGTCATCTTTTGAAAGTTTGATAGAAAAAGATTCAAATCGTTCTTTTAATAGCTTTTCCTGCTTCCAGCCAACAACCTTTTCCATCTGTTTACCGCCGTACATGACAGGTTTACCTGCTCTATATAATGGTTCTTTAATGGCATATTGCTTTTCAAATTGCGTTTTATTTTTCTCAAAACCAAACATAATGAAATAATTCATAGTATCTCCCCAACCATTACTGGCAGGAGTAGCAGACAACAATAGAAAGTGTGTACTGTGCCTTGTTAAAAACATAGCTGCTTTCCCGCGATGAGAAGTTGGCATTTTAACGTAATGACATTCGTCAAAAACAACAAAGTAGCCTTTATACTCTTTCCACTTCTTTGCCAATACACCATAAGACAGCATTTCATAATCGATTTCTATTTCATGTTTGTTGGAAACTAGTTCAATATCACGGTCCCATCCGCATTCTTTAATCTTTTGTGGTGGAGCAACAATCAATAACGGCTCACCTTTGGTAAATCGCAAGTAATGGTATATAGCCATGATCGTTTTCCCAGTTCCAGTATCAGCAGCGATGATGTAATCTTTATCAATACTGTTTAAAAGCTTCTGCTGAAACTCATACAAGATAGTTTTCTTCAAAATATGCCTTCGTTTCTTCAAGACTTCGGGCAACAAAAGCATGACCTCCCGCCTTGTGTATTAAATCAATCTGTACCTTTTGCAACTCACTTACCTTTCCGCCTTCTGGGCGCTTTACCTCAATAGCAATAAACTCACCTTGCACACAAGCAATAATGTCTGGCGTACCTGACTTAGTGAACATAGAGCCATGCACCTTCATGTGCCATGCGCCTATTGAATCTAAATAGCGTTTAATTTTATTTTCAATTCGTTTTTCAGGGCCTTGACCACTCATATCCTAGGACCACCAAGAATTAATTCCATATCTCTTTTCTTTGCTTTAGTAACTTTCAGGCGTTGATCATTCTCATAAAACTCGTATTCTTTCAATCTCTCGGAAGTGATGCGATTCCGTTCTACCAATTCAGCAACACCAATGAGATTCAATTCTTTTGCAGTCATATCTAAATCAGCCGCTAATGCTGATTTATCGAATTTCTTCACTTCAACATTTTTAACAGTTAGCACATGTGGCATATCGTTTTTATAAGCAAGAACATTTCCGTTTTTTAAAATATGGGAAATAATCTTCTCCGTTTTTTTATCTATTGTTTCTTTCATGCGTGTTCTATCTTTTTTAAGTTGCTCCACTTCCTGGAACAATCCGTTAATTTCCGACTGTTTAATTTCCGTACGAACATTTAAATCATTCATGTACAAAAATCTCCTTTCGTGGTATTATCCACTTGAATAGTTTTTTATTTAGCGACTCACTGATTGCCGTCAGTGGGTTTTTCTTTTACCCTTATCACCTGCAACGGTTCGAGATAAGCTCCTTTATGAATCGTTTCTCCTGGGTGCTTATCCTTTAAAAACCTAAAGCAATCTGCCTCTGCACCTTCTGCATATGTCTTTCCAGTAACTTGACCGATAATTTTTATTGGATGCCGGTCATAGAACAGGTTGACTTCTTGCAATTTAATCACCTCCTTTAAAATTACTTATCTAATCTTTCATCTGTTTTCGTAATTAAGCGTAAAAGGTGTACATGGCACCCTTTTATTTCTCCGTTTTCAATAAATTCAACTACTCTATAATCATCCATGAAATTTAATCCTGAACGAATAAACCCATAACCCATTGATTCAACAAAAACAAAGTCGTCCATTCTGTATTCATCCACTTCACGCCCAATCGACCACCAGAAACCTTTTTTCTTTTCCTCTTCGTTGGCGTGATGATCAAAAACGTCTTGTCTGCAATACATTAAACTTTCGCTTCCTGGGCTTTCATACCATTTACCTGCGTAAATGCAGTTATCAGAAACGCTTTCTATTTTTCCGATATCTCCCCTATAGTTAATCACCCAGTCACCTTCTTTAAATTCCGGCATAACTTCATAGCTGTTTGGTTCGTAAAGCACTCTGCAAAGTTCTTCCGTGGATAATTCGTTAAGACATTCATTTATTAAATTGGTCCATCTTTTTTTAACATGATGCTCCACAACCAAAGCTCTTTGATCAGGTGAATTCCTGATTTCTATAGCTTCCCATTGTTCCGGTGTCAATTTAATCTTTTGCATGTTCTACCTCCTAAAAATAATAGTGCTTGATTTCTTCGATATCATAATTCAGTTGACTTACGTCTACTTTCTTTTCTTCAATAAAGGCAAGCAATATTTCTTTTACTTCTTGCATTCGTTTAAAAGAATAGTCCTTATTAACATAGAATTCGCAGTTTGCAATTTCATTTGAATAATTTTTCTTCGACCTACAAATGCTTATTTCCATTTTGTCCACGTGGCCGCTGAGGTTTACGAAAACCGCATAATCTGTTTCATTTTGCAACTTCATTGCCAGCAAAGTAATTTCAGCCATTAATTTTGACTTTTCATCCATCCTTATAACCTCCTAATAAGTCATCATTTGATACAGGAAAAACAAAGCTGCACCATACGCTACCAGATAAAAAACATCTGTTTTATCCATATCAGAACATTAACTGCCTTGTCTGCTCTGCTTTGTTCCGATCATCAATTAATTTTTTCTTCTCGTGAAGCATTTCAAGTTTTGCGTAAGCTGCTTCCATTTCATTAATAAGAGCATTTTTCATTTCAAACTGTGCGTTTTCAGCTAATTTAAATCCTTTCATTGCTGCAGATGAAAAACGTTCAATTGCTTCAAACACTTGGTCAATATCTTCAGTTAAATAATGATCTGTTATTTTATTTTCCTGCATGGTTTGTCCTCTCCCTAGAGTTAACGCCTGTCCGCGTATTATTTTTTAATTACCACTCAGACACAATCTCTACGATTGCCTTAAATGTAGGCTGAGCAACCCACCAACGTTTTCGATTCTTTCTTACCTCATGAACTCTAATTCTTGGATCATGAAGCAATTCATCTTCCAAGTATTTAACAGACATACAAGTTAATTCTGATAATTTATTAATGTCTGCTAGAACTAATTGCTGGTGAATCTGTTTACTTAGTTCGTTGTCGATATACTCCCTTAATTCTTGTTCATTAATCGAGATATTTAATTCTGTTGTTGGTATCATGTATTGTTCACCTCACTTAAATACCTAAAATTTTTCTAATGTGCTTTATATGACCTTGAGCCTTTGGCCCAGTTCTTTTTCCGTTTAGAATATCTGATAGATATGCGCCGGATATTCCTAGCATTTGAGCCAGTTCAGCATGTTTCATTTTCTTTTTATAAAGCTCATTGCGAACTCTAATACTTAAATCCTCTGACATGTTGTTGTCTCCTTTCTTTTGGTATAATGTCCCTATCTGTTTTGATAGGGGGTGATACATATGAAGCTGAATAAAGATTGTGTTCGTAATTTATTACTCTATATTGAAAAACAAGAACTCGGTAAACACATCTATAAATCCGAACTTGAAAACGTATTTGGTAAAGAATTCAACTACTCACCGGAAGAAATCGAATACGCTACAAGAAAATTAAAAGAAGCAAATTTCATTCACGCTAATGGATCTTTTGAAAATGGGTCTTGGATAGATTATGGCATTAGTGAAATAACTTGGGACGGTCACCAATTCTTAGACAATATTAGAGATAATAAAGTATGGAAAATAGTTAAGAAATCTGCCTCAAAACTAAGCAGTATCTCATTGACTTTAATGTCCAAAATTGCATGGAGTGTTATTGAAAATCACTATATAATTGACGGATCAGAATAGCTTTATTTCCACACCATCAACAAGTGCATAAGCAAACTCTTTTTCTTTTGGATACTTATCTTCAATAAATGTCATAAGTGATAATAAATCATTGGTGTCGATGGATAGCAATCTATTGACGCCATCTTTTTTTGAATAAACAATTACATCATCCATTACTTAATCCCCTCCCATCTTATTTATTAACGTTGCTACCGCTGTATAAGCTATAAGTTTGTACAAGGTATACCGTCGTTGGCTCGGTATCACAGCGCATTTATTTATTAGTAAATAAGCTAATTAATTAGCAAAAGTTATTGACCCTTATTAGCTTATATGATATTATCAATACATAGCTAAATAAGACCATAAAAAGCCTGCAACATCACATTTTGTCAGCTCCCCAGCGTAAAAATGTATTTGGATAGGTCGTATTTTTTATTGTCTTTTTTGCTAACTAAAAAGCTTATGAACATAGTATATTATCAAATAAACTAATTGTCAACACGAAAAATAACTTATTTGATATTTTATTTATTCGTAAGCTCTCGAAAGGTTGGTATAAGTGAGTTTAGTGGATAAAATAAAATCTTTGTGTAAAGAGAAAAAGATAACTATAGCTGAGTTAGAGAGGAAAACAGGTATTTCTAACGGACAGATTAGAAAATGGGATAATACTACTCCAGGAATAAATAAATTACAAGCAGTAGCAGATTACTTTGATGTATCTGTTGATTACCTTCTTGGTCGAACTGATGTAAAAAGATATACAGAGCCTGAAACCATTGCTGCACATCATGATGGTGAAGATTGGACTGAAGAAGAATTAGAAGAACTTGAAAGATTTAAGGAGTTTGTTCGATCTAAGAGAAAAGGGGGTTAATATGTACGAAAAGTTATTAGATCATGCTAATGCATATAAAATAGATGTTTATGAAGTACCATTAAAGAAAAAAATCAAAGGTTTATATAGCGATAACGTTATATGGCTTAATAAGAATCAATTAGATTCTGCTGCAAAAAAAGCAAGTGTATTAGCAGAAGAGTTAGGACATTATCACACATCTGTTGGTGACATAACTGATCAATCAAAGATCACCAATCGTAAACAAGAGTTACGTGCCAGGATTTGGGGGTATGAAGAAGTAATTCCTCTTTCCAAAATAGTACAAGCTCACCAAAAACACATAAAGAATAGATACGAATTTGCAGATTACCTGGGGGTTACTGAATCTTTTTTAGATGATGCTTTAGAGAGATATAAAGACAAATACGGAACTACTGCTATATATGAAAATTATGTTATAAGTTTCGAACCTTTAGGTGTAGTCGAATGGCTAGGTGTTAAAAAAATTTAACCTCAAAAAGAACATACATTCTTACTTTAAAGGAGGTGATAACATAGCTAGGTTCGAAAAGTCCCCAAGCACGCCTGTCCGCGTAATGAAGGGATTAATAAACTATGGCTAAATTAAACAAGTCAAAAAAAGACAAAGATTTATACTGGTACACCAATAAAAAAGGTGAAAAATTATGGATGTATCGTCACAAGTACAAAGATATTTTTGGTAATCGGAAAGAGAAGAAAAAGAGTAGTTTTGAATCAGAGGACGCAGCTTTGAAAGCTCTTTTAAAGGTAAAGGCTGATCTGTTAGATAGGAATATGAAACAGGTTGAAAAAGACCAAATTACTATTTCGCAGTGGTTTGATATTTGGTACGAGACTAATAAGAAAGATTGGAAAGAACCAACACGTAAACAGAGGGAACGTATATTAAGAATGCACATAAAACCTTTGTTAGGTAACTATAAATTATCTACGCTAGACAAATCCACCTATAAGCGTGAATTTATTAATGAATTGATCGAGGGCTATTCGTTTGGTTCGGTGCATCTGTACCACACAATTTTTAAATCAGGCATCAATGCAGCTGTGGATGATGAAATATTATTACGTAATCGTTTTAAAAAAGTATCTGTACCTGAAAAAGACCATCAAGGTATTAAGGATAACTATCTTGATGAAAATGAACTAAATAAACTTCTTTCATTTTCTAAAGAACATTCAACAGAAACAAATTATAGTCTTGTATTGACATTAGCATATACAGGGTTAAGAAAAGGTGAAGCTCTGGGTTTGCAATGGAACGATATTGATTTTGATTCAAAATCCATTACAGTTGAACGTACAAGGGACCACATTGGAATAAGATCACCTAAAAGTAAAAACAGTTATAGAACCATTCCTGTTGATGATTTGGTTCTATCACATTTGAAGAACTATAAAAAATGGTGTAAAGAAATAAAATTCCAGTATGGGAAACATCTTAAAGATGATGATTTAGTTTTTACGTCAAGGTTAGGTAACCCAATAACCTGTCATTCGCCGAACGCCACCTTTAACAGACTTATCGAAAAAGGAAATCTAAAACAGATTACTTTACATGGTTTAAGACACACTCATGCTACAGTATTACTCAATTTAGGATTACCACCTAAAGCCATTGCCGACCGATTAGGAAATTCAACCAAAATGATTAATGAAGTTTATGGACACACTTTGAAAGAAACAGAGAACAAAGCTGTTCAATTATTCTCTGCCAGTCTTGGGGCTGCAAGTGGGGCTAATTAAATTAATTAGCCTCTCCCCCCCTATACCACAAGCTTAATCAGCGAAATAAAAGAGTATATAATATACTCTCTCATTATCCAATAATTTCATATTTGTACAATAAAAAAAAGAGGACTACCCTCTCTTTTTACTATTATAACGTTCAGCCAGTTTTTAATCCTATCAAGAATATTTCAATGTGATTATCCTTCTTCTATCATTAGTTTATTAAACGAACGCCAGCCCCTAGATAAAAACCCATATAAGAACAGACACCAGAATAACCACAGGCAGACCAAGAAAATAAATATAAGAAAGACTTGAAAAACTTTTCTTCCGGTCGTAGTTTTCATCAAGCATTTTTGTGACAAGAAGCGTTCCAATCAATGCAAGAATACATACAACAATAACCAGTATAATAAGGGTATTCATTACGCCCTCCCCCTTCTATCCAAAATTCTAATGAAGTAATCAACACCACTACTTTGAACAGCATCATACATTACGCATATTATTATCTGTAAAAGCAACTTGTTGCAGGTAATCTGAATCAAGTGTGTAGGAAATAATCTTTTTCTTCCATTGTTTTACGACATCAACATGATTTTCATAATTGAAAACATGGAATGTTATTTCTTTATTTTTCTTTTTATAGTGAATAATATATGGCGTAATATTTGTTTCGGGATGGAGAAATAATGCTTCCTTGCCTGGAAAGATATGATTCTTGTATAAAAATTGAGCTTCATTAAAAGAATTTATAAATCTATTTTTTTCATCACCTTCTAGATAAGCTCCATCAAATGTTATGATACTGTTTGTTTTATCGATTTTTGGGTGTAACTCAAATTTATTTAAAACCCAGCCAACCAAAGCACTTGGAGGGCTGGTTAAAAATTTCAATATAATTCCTGCTATCGTAATTAATATAAATGTCCATGTCATTTTCGAATTCCATCTCCCTAATCGGCTACATTTTCTAACTTTCTAATAAGGCTGCATAGCCTAATTTCATTGTATCGTATATTTAAAAATTGATACCATCCAATTCTTATTAAAATAACCCATCCACTTTATGGATGAGTGGATGAATTATTTTGCTGCATTGTTCTTTTCATTTAAATATTGAAGAGCTTTTGAAAACCTGGATATCCCTTCCCAAATATCTGCAGGTGTACTTCTACCATAAGTAAAACGAACGAACCCTTTACTCTCACCAAAAATGGAGCCGGGAACAAAAGCAAATCCTCTATTTAGAGATTCGTCCAGTAATTGAAATTCATCCACAGGTTCGTTGAGCCGGCACCATAGATGAATTCCGCCGTTTGGTTCCAGAAAATCTATCTTATCTCCTAAAAAGTATATAAGTGCTTTTGACAGTTGTTTCCTGCGAACTTCCAACTGCTGTCTTATCTTCAGAATATGTTCATCAAATTGTGAAGATCCAATAAACTCATTTGCAACCCACTGCGGGAAAATACTATGTCCAAAATCAATCTGTTGTTTTGCATCAGCTAATCGTTGAATCACTTTTTTCGGCCCAACAATCCAGCCAATTCGTAACCCGGAAGCAACAATTTTAGATAATGAACTGATATATAATACATTTCCATTCATATCCATCCGCTTTAGGGAAAAAGCAATATTTCCATTAAACGCCGTAATACTATACGGATCATCTTCTATAATAGGAATACCATATTCCGATGAAATCTCTAATATTCTTTTTCGTCTGCTTAAAGGCATCTGCATACCAGTCGGATTTTGGAAATCAGGGTTGATAAATACCATTCGAATACGATGTTTTTTATGCAATTCAATTATATCTACAGGTTTGATCCCCTTTTCATCACTCTTTAGTAAAAAGACACGTAAACCTGCTGATTTAAATAAAGGCAAGGAGTAAGCATATGATGGGTCTTCTATCGCTACTGCATCTCCTGGCTTCAATAAACATTGTACAATAAGATGAAGTGCTTGTTGTGCACCAGAAGTAATTAGGATAGATTCTGCATCAACCGTAATACCTTTATATGCATAAAGATGATTGGAGATCGTTTCTCGTAAATGGATATTTCCTTGAGGATGATCATACCCAAGCTGTTCTGTAAAAGGCTTCTCTTTAAAAATAGAATGAAATTGTTCTGATGGAAACAGGTCAGCAGCTAGCTCCCCGCTCGCCATATTAACCATCTCATCATTTTGTGTTTCAGTCCGTATTTTTTGAACTAATGGCAGGTTAGGGAGAAATGAACCGTCTTCAACATACCTCCCCCAATTAGGTATTCTTTTATCGGATATTCCCCAAATATCCGTACTTATATGCGTCCCGCTACCTTTTCTTCTTTCAACAAGCCCTATTGATTGCAGTTCATCATAAGCTGCAACTACCGTGCTGCGGTTAACTTGCAGTTCTTTTGCTAAATGGCGTTCTGAAGGAAGTGGATTGTCAGGAGAAAATTCACCAGTAGAAATTCCATTTTCAATATAAGCTGCTATTTGTTTGTATAACGGTGTTTTTATGGAACGATTTAATTTAAAGTGCATATGGATTCCTCGATTGTATTGTGGATTTAAACATGCTATTTGTGATTTATGTTTACTCTCTTGCTCTTGATTAACATACAAAAATCTATCTATTTTTGACTTTGAATACTCTTTATGAGGCATGCTTTATTTCCAATAACAGAAATAAAACAAAAAGATACCTTTTATTATCATAGCGAATAATCGCCTTAATTAGCAACTAACAGACGATATGATTCAGGATTTATTTTTGCCATAGAAAAGTCCGAATAACAAGCAGTTATCGGACTTAGATAAATAGATAATAATTTAATTATTTTTCGTTTAAAATCAAACGTCTCTTACAACTGTATCGCACACTAATCAAGAAAATCTTTTAATCGTTTACTGCGTCTCGGATGTCTTAATTTCCGTAATGCTTTGGTTTCAATTTGGCGGACACGCTCTCTAGTTACACCGAATACTTTCCCAAGCTCCTCCAGTGTTCTTGTTTTTCCATCATCCAATCCAAATCGGAGACGAAGAATATTTTCTTCTCGGAGAGGGAGCGTATCAAGTACTTCCTCTAAATGCTCTTTTAACAAATTATGCGCCGCATAATCAGAAGGTGATATTGCTTCTTCATCCTCAATAAAATCACCTAAATAGGAAGTATCTTCATCACCTATAGGCGTTTCTAAGGAGACTGGTTCTTGAATAAGTTTTAGAATGTCTCGAACTTTATCTGGACTTAATCCCAAATCTTCACCAATTTCTGCTGGTACTGGCTCGCGACCTAAATCAAGGAGCAGGGAACGTTGAACACGAATTAATTTATTGATTGTTTCCACCATGTGCACTGGGATACGGATTGTACGTGCCTGATCAGCAATTGATCGAGTAATCGCCTGTCTGATCCACCAGGTAGCATAGGTGCTGAATTTAAATCCTTTTCGATAGTCAAATTTTTCAACTGCTTTAAATAACCCTATATTTCCTTCCTGGATTAAATCTAACAAGTGCATCCCTCTGCCTACATAGCGTTTTGCGATGCTGACTACAAGGCGAAGATTTGCTTCCATTAATTTTCTTTTCGCTTCCACGTCTCCCTCTTCCATACGAGCAGCCAATGTCATTTCTTCTTCTCGAGTCAGTAAATCTACGTTGCCAATTTCTCTTAAATACATACGAACAG
Source organism: Oceanobacillus jeddahensis (assembly GCF_000750635.1). Lineage (GTDB taxonomy): Bacteria > Bacillota > Bacilli > Bacillales > Amphibacillaceae > Oceanobacillus > Oceanobacillus jeddahense. Next base: position 30,870 of record NZ_CCDM010000003.1, on the reverse strand, counting down.
AATCATTTATTTTAACTCCTAAAGGCACACTTTGATCATTTAGGTTTATTTCTTCCTTTGTTATTTTCCCCATTTCAGAATCATTCTCAAGCTCCCCTATTATATGAATACCTTGCCCTTCCAGGTATTCATATAATATGTCTATTTGCTCCGCTTCTAAATCAAATTTAGACAATAAATTAGCTATCTCTTTATAAGCAAGCACACCATGTTTCTTACCTGTTTCAACTAGTTTTTCTTTTGCTTGCTCTAATGTTAGATCTGATTCTTTTTTATGCAACGTTTTTTGCATGACCATACCTCTCCCTCCTTCCAAATAGTTACATTCGGTTTCTGTTTTATTCTCAATCCTGCCCTTTTTAATGAACAAAGTTCTTCCTTATAGAAAAGTCCGAACGATTATTCATGGAAGCATATCACATACCTGCATGAACTAGTTCGGATTTTTCCATTTTCTGGTTTGTTTTCAAAAATCCATTTACCCATAAAACGAAACTTCACTCAGTGGGAGTTTTTGACGCACAACTCTTTACGATGGGGCGAGTAATCGCAATGGTTTTCGATGGGACGAGTAATCGCAGTCCCAGACCCAGCCTCAGCCCCAGGACGCCGCGAACTTAGTTTGCTGTTCTTCCCCCACTGCGTTAGCCTAAGTGATTCAGGGAGTTAGTTCACCTGATCTCCCGCCTAAATAAATTTATTTTTACACTTTATTTGGAGACGGGAGTTTTACGGATGGTTCTCCGTGATAAAGCGTTGCATTTTCATTCATTCTTTCAGCTTCTATCTTTTTATTTGTTTTGCCGTGGCGTATATAAACATATCTCACTTTCCCATTACGGATAAAAGCAAAAATACCGTTATATTCATTCGTATTCTTCTCTTGAAAAAAGAGCCCAGAGATATCTTTTTCTCTAAAAGGATTATCACTAAGAAAATAAGCTGTTCTATTTTCATTTTTCTTTACTAAATAACTTTGTCTTCCATTTTTATGGACTTCTTTTTCAAAGGGATTATATTCGCTGTGATTAATCACAACCAGAATAATATCCGGTATATTTTTTAAAATATAATTGTATTTATCGGAGAAGAAAGCTCTTTTCCAAAACGGATTGTTCACATTATTATTTGGCTTCGCTCCCGACATAATAATTTCTTTCACATGATTATTTTTAGCTGCAGAAACTAATTCTTTAGCTGTTTTCCATTCATTTTTTGTCCGCTTAATCGTAAACTTTTCTGCTCCTAATCTTTCACTTAGTTTTTTGCTTTCTGCTAAGTTTAGCAAGTGAAACATAGTATATCGGCTTTCAACGGAGCAGAAGAATAAAACTTCAAACGTATATCCATATTTTTTTGCCAATAACGCTCCTCTTAACAGAACTTTGCGGCTGTAATTCTTTTCTTCTAAACATACCAGTACATGATGATTTAATTTTAATGTCATTTTGCCTCCTTGTGTCACCTATTCACAAGCTATAGCAATATTTCATTCACTGAAGAATACTGTATACCTTGAAAATAAGATTCTTTTTTTGGGAGGGTTAAGGATATACGTCTTTGCCTTTGCCAGCCGCTATTCGAAAACCTAGAGAAATGTACACTTATGTTTTCGGCTTTCTAATAGTTCAAAGATAAACACGTATATCCTTAACCCAAAATAATTATGAAAATAGGGTTCCGTATCTGAATCGGTCATTTTCTTCACCTCCTTAACTTTTTACTATCATGGTACATCCATAACTAAATATTCTTTCATTCCCTACTGTATTACCAAACAAAACTGAATGACCGTTCTAAAACAAGACAAAAAAATAGATCTCATTTTTACCAAACAAGAAAGATTATTACTGTTATTATAAAGGGAATCAACCTGCTGCTACATTGATTTATTGTATTGTATTTCTTACGCTAGTTTATGCTTTGTTTCTTCCTAAGTTGCAAGCTTTTATTGCTGATTTTTTACAAACTAAAAGCTTCTTCATACACTAATAGCTTTTACTATGCCGCGGTTTTTATCAATATCATTTCCGGAGATTTTATAAGTTCCTTGCTTAATCATACTAAATCAGCACTGTATCTGGTTATTTTTTATCCCTTTTTCTCTTATATACTTTCAAAACTTTCATCAGTAGTAACTTTCATTTGCAACGATGTTATAGCCTTTGTTCCGGATCCAATAGCCGGGATAAAATTTCAGCTTCATTGGAATCAAGCAGGATAGATCCCCTTTTATCTTTGCTGTCATGAAATACGATTTCATACATTCCATCTGTGTGTTGGAACAGAAAAAAGAAATCTCCAAATGTCGTATGCATTTTGTATTCAAATCCTAAGTCCTGCAGCTTTGTTTTATAAATGATATACATAACCGCCTCCTCACCATTTAACTGAACGATCGTTCTAAAATATTATCATAGAGTTTTATGGCAGTCAATAGCTGACCTTTCTATTCAAAAATCACTTGTTTCAGTACCCATATTATGATAGATTTAGAACAATTGGTCAGTAATTATTCAAAAAGAAGGAAGCGTTCAAAACGATAAGCTATTAATTTAATATAAGTCTAAATTGCGCTCAAACCAAAATAAACAGGAGTGAACTCTTTGAACAAGAAACAAACAAAAAGTATGATGACAAAGAAAAAGATTGCTGAAGCTGCAAAACACCTATTTATTCAGAAAGGTTATGCTTCCACGTCTATTGAAAATATTTCCGAAGCAACAGGAGTAAGTAAAGGAAATATTTATTATCATTTTGAAAATAAAGAAGGACTCTTTATATATGTACTTGATGAATGGGAAAAGGAATGGATGGAACAGTGGGAGGAACAAAAAAAGCAGTATTCTTCTGCAACTGAACAACTGCATGGGATTGCAAAACATTTTGTGATCAACGATTATAATCATCCCCTGACAGATGTAGCCGATGAATTTTTCAGCCATGAAAAGTCCAATACTTTGGTGCAAAATCAGCTTTACAAAACAATCAATACCAGAATATCTTATAGTCAAAATTTATTATCAGAAGGCATCGCATCTGGCGAATTCAAATCAGATAACGCGTTATTATTAGCAAAGATTTTTGATACGTTATTATATGGATTAAATAATACGTGCAGGGATTTAGATATGAAACAAACATTAGATCTATATGCAAAAGCTATCGATACATTTCTATATGGTATCGCATCTGTTGATTCAAACCATTAAAAGAAATAGCATGGACAATTTATTCCATCATCATTCAAAACAGACTGTTGGTTATATAGGAGGAAAATAGCATTGGGAACGAATTATTCAACGTTTCTGGGTTTAGTATTTGGCATGCTTGCCGGAGCAACTTGGGCTTTAGCTTTTCTAATTCCGAATATGCTTTCCAGCTTCTCATCATTAGAAATTACTTTAGGACGTTATTTGATGTATGGTTTGTACTCGCTTCTTTTCTTTATGGTATTTAAAAAACATACAGACCGTACTCCATTAAGAATATGGTCTAGAGCACTGCTTTATGCATTTATCGGAAACGTAGGATACTTCTTTTTTCTAGTTTTGGGGATTCAATATGCAGGAGCAACCGTTACAACATTGATTATTGGAACACTGCCTATTCTTATTAGTGTGACCGGGAATTTATGGAATAAGGAATTTCCTTTTAAAATTATGGTTATCCCCGCATGTTCTATATTAGTTGGAATCTTTCTGCTGTATGGCAGCGAGCAAGGAGAAAGCAGCGGCACTACAGCCTTTAGCAGTAATTTTTTATTAGGGTTTCTATGCTGTTTTATTGCACTTGCTTTATGGACATGGTACGGGGTATCTAATGCCAACTTTTTAAAAAAAGAATCTCAGGTTTCTGCTAATCTATTTTCTACCATGGTTGGCATGCAAACATTAACACTCGTTTTATTCGTTTTGATTATTAGCTGGCTGACAAACCAGCAACTAGTTAGTAATCTTTTAGCGAAAGATGGCTTAATGTCATATTTCATTGGTGTGATCGTGTTGGGCATTGTTGCTTCGTGGGTTGCAACATGGGCATGGAATCAAACTTCGATTCGCCTGACAGTCTCCATGGCAGGAATGATGATTGTCTTTGAGTCATTATTCGGACTGCTTTATTCTTTTATTTATCAGTCATCATTCCCTTCTATTTTGGAGTGGGTCAGTATTTTCTTTATTATTGCTGGTGTATCTTTTGGGATATGGCGAATTAATAAAGAAAAAATTCCCGAACATAGTTTATAACGTGAAAACGTGCTTTTGAAGGTATTTTTAAGTATTTATTCATATTGATTGCAAATAATTAGATATTTATTTTCCAGGTAACCGTGTGTATTAAGTTGAAAAATAAACAGCCAGTTATTCATTTCTGTTCAATATATTTTAATCAAGTATATAATAGTTATTTAATTTACTGATAAACCTGCAGAAAAGCAAAAAATGATTGCTTTTCTCAACTATAGTTCATTAAATGAGTCCTCATAAGATTCAACCAGCTCTATAAATCTTTCATTTTCTAAAACATCTTCAAACATAGGATCTGTCACAGCATAATCAATTAAGCTGGGATCCTCATCCATTGCTTCTTCCAAATGATCCAAGCCTTCTTCTATCTCGCCGCGCTCAATATCGATGAAAGCCAGACCATAATAAGCAATTCCTTTATCTAAAGGATGTTCTTCCAGCATTTTTTCGTAGAGCTCCTCTGCTTCCTCCAGCTGCCCATCTTTTGTTAAAAGGATGCCTTTATAATCCAGATTATAAATGATATGTATTTCATCATCCACTTCTAATACTTCGTCAGCATAATTCAACGCTTCTTCATAATCCTCTAAAAGCTCGTAAGCATATACAAGCATATCCAGCGCATCAACATCTTCCGGATGCTGTTTCAAAAACTCTTCTAAGTAGACAATACTTTCTTCCGTTTCATCTAAAAAGAGCAGACTAGCTCCCATACCATACAAAGCGAAATCTGCCTGAGGATCAATTTCTAATGCGTCTTCAAAATAAGACAGTGCTTCTTCATCTCTTTCAAGCATCGTAAGCGCATTTCCCATAGCAACATATTGTTCTGGAGCATCCGGGTTTAAATCAATCGCTATTTGTGCAGCATCCATAGCCTCCTCATATTCGCCTAAATCAATTAATGCATAAGCAAGGTTACTATGGGCAGATTCCAGCGTCTCATCAAGTTCAATCGCTTTTTCTAATGCTTCTATCCCTTCATCCAGTCTGCCAAGTTCAACCAGAATATAGCCCTTATCATTATAAAGAACCGCTTCTTCGGGATGTTCTAACAAGCCTTCTTCGATTAATTCCAGTGCTTCCTCATATTCCCCATTTGCATATAATGAATTTAGCTTTATAGATAATAAATACGCGCTCGTATTAGAACCAGAAGAGGATCGATCTTCTTCCTCATCTACATCCGTTTCATTTTCTATGTCACTTTCTACTTCCTCTTCTTCCGAATCCGCTTGTTCTGTATCTGCATTTTCTTCCGAAGATTCTGATGAAGCAGTCTCCTCTGAGGAACTACACCCCGCAATAAATAATAATAATGACATAAAAATAATAATTCGCTCTTTCTTCATTTTATCCTCCTTGATTTGACAAATAATTCATTAAAATAACATTATTATTATAGTACAAAAGGAACGCAAATGGAAGAGATACCCAAGACTGTTTTCACAAATCTTTTGCCGGCAGATAATTCTCAAAATCATAAAAGCGGCACAGATATATGCCGCTTTTATATCAAATTATCTATATGAATCCTGCGTTGGATGAAGTAAATCTTCCTCTGCGTTTCTTATAATGGAAAAGTGATCCACATTATAATGTCCATGAAGTGTCTCGTTATGATGCTTTATAATTTGTTCTGGATTTAGCAATTTATTCCCCAGATTGGAGTGTCCATCTCCAACTAACGTGACATCAAATCCATTAATGGTTGCTGTTCTGACGGCACTGTCAATACAATGCTGTGTTTCGCAACCCATAACAACAATATGTTTTATTTGATGTAACTTTAAATATTCCAACAGCCCCGTTTCATAAAAAGCGTTTGTAGCAGATTTATCGAAAATTTTCGCATCAGTCGGCACATGGATATCCTTGTGAATTTCAAATCCGCTTCCTTTTCCATCACTGACATCTAAATCCCTTACAAATACGACCGGCACAGCTGCTCTTTCCGCTTTTTCAATTACTAGATTAATATTAGCAATAAGCTGTGATTTTTGGAAAACTGCGCTTCTTTCATGATTTCCATCCACTAATTCTTGTTGTGCATCAATAATTAATAATACTTGATTCAATCTTTCGTCCCCTTCCGATTTAGGGAATTACGATATAACTGGTTAGTTAGGCGTTATCCCTTTTTTGCTTATTCCATACTTTCTATTTTTTGTCATATAAACGCCTCCTTGAATTAAATTCCTTATGATAAACCTTTTCAAGCTAAGGTAATTTCATTTTATCATAATAAACAGACTATTTTTCTAAAAAATTTAATTTCATCCTGATACAGATTAATTTTATAATCTCCTCGAATACTGCAGATTAACAAACGGTTCTCCTGTATCCGTCACCCCGTTTTTCTTTTCCTGCAATCGAAATCCTCTTGCTTCATAGAAAGGGATCCCTCTTTGATTTCCATCCTGTACAGACACCCGTTGCTTTTTAGCTCCTTCTTCTTTATGTTCTTCTGTAAGTATATTTAATAATTGCCTTCCTATTCCCTGGTATCGGTATTTTTCATCTACATACAATACAAAAACCCGGCTGACCCCAGGCTCCATTATCGCCCCGCCAATAACGCCTGCTACTTTTGAATCAACCATAGCAACATGGGTGTATGAACCTTTTTCTACATCTGACTTAACCCGTTCATGATGATACCATTCTATGGCATGCTTGTTCTGGTACTCCTCACTTAACTTTCCTTCTACGGTTTGCTTCCAGCCAAAAGAACAAATAGCAGCAATGGCATCGACATGTTCTACAGCCGCTCTTTCAATAACTATATTCATTATTTATCTCCCCCTGCTTTCCCGATACGGTTTCTACTATCCAAATTTTATATCCATCCGGATCCGCAATCACCGCTTCCTTCACACCCCAGGGACGATCAGTAGGATCTTGTACAATTTCGACATTTCTATTTCTTAACGATGAAACAGCTGAAATAACATTATCGACCAGAAATTCTATGACAATCCCCTTTTCCACCGGTTCAGGCTCATCAATAATATGCAGCAATATAGATGTTTTATGTTCTGGAGTTCCTACAGAAAAGAAAGCCATGCTTTTGTCTGTAAAGCCTTGCTCTAAATGCAATACATTCTTGTAAAATGCAGTGGACCTGTCTAAGTCTTTTACTGGAACAACGATTGTATTTAACTTTTCAATTTGAAAATCAGTCATTTTTTTTCTCCTCTTCTTTCCCTATTTAAAAATGAATGAAAGCTTTCCGCTACTTTTTGGAGCGCATCTCTGTTTAGTGAAAAGTACTTTGCATTTCCTTCCTGATGCACCGTAACAAGGTTAGACTGTTGTAACTGGTTCAAATGGCGGGAAACCGTGCTTTGCTTCAGTTTCAGCTGTTGAATCATCTGCTGAGCAAACATTTCTTTGTTTTCAGCTAATAAATCAATGATTTGCAACCTTGTCTTATCACCCAATCCTTCAAAAGCAGCATAATAATCTGCCAGCTTTTCTTTATTTCCACCCGTTTCTACTTGAGGATCAAACATCAGGTAAACATGTTTATCGAATTGAATAAAAGAAAGTAATCTTTCCATATTAGAGACAGGAATAAAAGTTATAAATTCTGCTCTGTTTATATTCTCCAACTCAGTTGTATCTGGATATAAGCCTGTTATTTCAAAAATTGCTTCTCCATTTGTCCGATAGGTTTTTTCCAGTAAAGACTTTTGCTGTCTCACCCATGTTGCTAACTTTTCCTGCTTCTCTTCCCACTGTCTTTCCAATCCAGCACTCCAAAAACTGTGTAACAATCTGATAATGCTTTCTTTAATATAAGCTACATTATCATAGTCCTCTGCAATGTTGTCTGCCTCTTCAGCAGAAACTGACCAGCTGAATAATACTGCTTTCACAGCTTTCTTACGATTTTCAGGATCTTGTAATTGCTTTTCATCCAGGCAAACTTCTTGCATTACCTCTTCCACAATAGGCATACGAGGCAGATATTTATAGTAATAGTCTATGGTTTCTTTAATTCCATCAATAATCAGTTCCATCATGGCTGATTTATCAAGCTGCTTCCACCAATCTATAAATGCATCCCAATTCATGGTTAAATTAGAATTCTTTTTAATATAGAAATCTCTTAAAATGACACCATGCGCAAAAATGGTTCTTAATAATTTCAAATCACTTTTGGCGGTATTTGATAAGTTATCCGAAAAATCCCTGATCCATCGATTCTGCGCTGAAGAACTGTTTAAATCGTAATCCACTAGCTGAATATTTGTAAAAATATAGACTCCTAAGGAATCGACTGCATCCAGCTTTGTTTTTGGTAAAGCTGATACAAATAAATTTCTTTCCACTTCATCACTTCCTATATATTCAATATCCGTATATTGAATATATTAATATAAAATATATTCTTCGTCAAAGAGCTGTTTATTTTGTGATTGAATAAGAGTTATTTAAAAGCCAGCTTTTTAAGTTATATGTATAATGGATGAAATATACTTTTTGAATGATTTGTGAATAAACACACAAATTCATTTTATTGTAACATGTGAAAAAAATCATAAATTAGGATTTTTTATATTACAATAAAGGTAAATAAAGGAAGGTAGGGGTTTTCGTGAAAAAGAAAGATGCTATTGCGCTTATTACAGCTTTTCCAGTTCTGATTATTATTTTAATTCTGCCTAACCCAGATTCATTGCCTCTAGTTGGACAGCGAGCGCTTGCTGTCTTAGCCTTTGCGATTGTTTTATGGGTTACGGAAGCGGTCTCTTACCCTGTCAGTGCAGTGATGATCGTCAGTTTATTGGCTGTTCTTATTGGAATCTCCCCCACTATTGAAGATCCGGGGACCATTTACGGAACGAGTCAGGGACTGGGCATGGCCGTAGAAGGGTTTAGTTCTTCCGCCGTACTCCTTGTCGGAGGAGCACTTGTTTTAGCTACAGCGATGGAAATCACCGGACTACACAGGCGGATAGCATTATATATTATGTCAAAGGTTGGCACTAAGCCTGGAGCGCTTGTTTTGGGAACCATTATTGTCAGTTTTGTACTTGCATTGTTTGTTCCAAGTGCTACAGCGCGTGCAGGTACGCTTGTGCCTATTTTATTAGGAATTGTTGCTGCATTTGGATTAGCAAAACAAAGTAAGTTAGCGGCATTATTAATGATTACAGCGGTACAGTCTATCTCTATTTGGAATATTGGAATAAAAACAGCAGCCGCACAAAACATGGTTGCATTAGGATTTATGGATTCTGCATTCGGGATCGATGTGACATGGGGAGAATGGTTTCTTTACGCCGCCCCGTAGTCCGTGATTATGTCAATTTTACTATATATTGTTATGGTTAATCTGATTAAGCCGGATATGTCGGAAATGCAGGAAGGAATAAGTATTGATAAACAACTGAAAGAGCTTGGAAAAATGAGCGGCAAAGAATGGCGTTTGGTCATTATCGCCGGAATGCTCTTATTATTCTGGTCCACAGAAGGTATTTTGCATCCTTTAGATTCTACTACGGTTACCATTGTAGCAGTTGCCGTTATGCTGACACCGATAATTGGTATCTTTTCCTGGAAAGAAGTACAGACTAAAGTACCCTGGGGCACATTAATTGTATTTGCAACGGGAATCTCATTAGGGATTGTCTTATTGGCAACAGAAGGAGCAACCTGGCTTTCTTCTAATTCCTTTGAAATATTGGGTGTTTCTTCCTTACCTCTGGTTGCAATGATTGCCGTACTTGCTTTATTTAATATTTTGATTCACTTAGGCTTTGCAAGTGCAACCAGTCTGGCATCTGCTTTTATTCCAATCGTTATTGCTTTAGTCGGATCCATGGAGCCAACAACCTTTAATGGTCCCGGACTTGTCTTGATTATGCAATTTGTTATCAGTTTCGGTTTCTTATTGCCGGTCAGTGCTCCACAAAATATGCTGGCCTATGGTACAAGAACATTTACTTTAAAACAATTTATCAAATCCGGTATCCCGCTTACTGTGATTGGATACCTGCTTATCATCCTGTTTAGTGCTACTTATTGGCAGTGGGTTGGATTGTTATAACTAGCTTGAAAGCGATATAACAGAGCGATTTACTTCCCTGTTATATCGCTTTTCCAAGGTAGTTTGGTTCATTACAATAGCAAAACGTCTTCTATTTAATCTATATTCTATTACTTGAAAAATTCAAAGAGATTATCCAACATATCTTCCTCCCAAAATTTTTCAATCCTTATGTTATAATGGCTGTTGTAGTTTTAGAAATAGAAAGGGATTTTTATTTTGGTTGTTTTATTAACGATGCTGGTAATCGGTTTGTTACTAGGCTTTATCGGAGCAGGCGGTTCCGGTTTTATTATCGCCATACTTAGTGAAGTCTTTGATATTCCTATACATATGGCTCTGGGAACGTCCTTGGCAGCAATGGTTTTTACATCGTTATCTGGAACAATCAGTCACTTAAGAGAAAGAAATACGATGGTAAAAATTGGGCTGGCAACAGGGTTATTTGGGGCAGCGGGAGCTTTTTTGGGTTCCAGACTTGCAAGTTTCATTCCAGAAAATGAATTAGAAGGCTTTACAGCAGCAATGTTAATTTTATCAGCCATATTGCTGTGGATTCGTGTAACCGTTGGCTTTGGTAAATTTGCAACTCAACATTTTGCAGAGAAAAATCGTTCCTCCAGAAGCAGGTTTTGGTTAACAGCTGGTGGCATTGGTATCATAACGGGGTTATTATCAGGTGTCTTTGGAATTGGTTCTACTCCATTTATTCAAATTGGACTGCTTGTTTTCTTCGGTTTATCCATTCAACTATCTGCGGGCACCACAATGCTTGTGATTATACCAATTGCCCTGGTAGGCGGTATCGGTTACTATTCCGTTGGTTTTCTCGATTTAAAATTATTTGCAGAAGTGGTTATCGGAACAATTATAGGTTCTTATATCGGCGCTAAATTTACAACACGGCTGCATCCATTGGTTTTGAAAATTGCTATGGTTGCTGTTCCGTTGGTTGGCGGGGTTATTTTATTACTGTAGATTCAGATAAAATATGCCATCACCCTATCAAAAAGCGATGTTTCATGCCCTCTTTTTGATAGGATGATAGCTATTCCATGTTAGAGAAACTCAGGCCACTTTTATACTATACATACGCATGGATTGCAAACTGCCTTTATACATCAGACAGCCAGACTGGATAAGTGAACGAATCCGGTATTCAATCCATAAATCTGACAAAATTTGATCAGATTCCCCTAATACGCCACCAACAACTCTTGCAGCAATTATAAAATCATCTGCTTTACCTTCCTGCTCTTCTCTTTTCGTATATTCCATAATAAATTCATCATCTCTGGTTTCTAATTCATCTATTATTTCCCCTTGCTTCCAAGAACGGACTATACTGACACGCTGAAGCAATTCTTCTCCTGCTTGTTCGAAGTTTTTCCTCATTTCTTTTGTAACTGCAGTATTTGAATGTGTATAAAAATGAAGCAGCTGCTGCATATTACATTCTGCCGTCGTACGAATGTCAATATTAAGGCCTTTTCCATTCATATATTCCTTCATTGCTTCAGCAGTATTTATCAGTGTTAATTCCACCTTCTTCTCTTTTAATAAATAACAGCTGATTCTCAGGCCGATTTGCTCCGATGCATTTTTACAAGTCCAGATGGTCAGCTTATCTCCTTCTTTTATTTCGGATAGCTGCTTCAGCGCCCTTTGAAAAGCGACTTGTTCCATACCATAGTCATAGTCCGCTTCCTCTTGAAAAGAGAAAGCCTTCCAATTAAAATGCTCCTTGATACCCTCAGGCTGATGAATATGGTTGATCGGACCTGTAGAAAAATCGGTGGGGAACCCGATAATTTGATGGTTTTGCTCCCGAAATGCATGTTTTAAACCACTATCTGCGGCAATTCCGAATATAAGATGAATCAATATAAGCGCCCTCCATTGTTATCATTTTATTAGCTGTTTTGCTAGAAGTATAACAGTTTCTCTTCATCATTTCTATTATAGATTATCTGTAGATTTATCTTTTTGCCTATACCCCTCGCTTATTTCCCCAAACTAATGCATGTACCTGCGGAAGGACGCGAACACGGTTCAAGACTGAGGACGCCATGACTTGATCAATTAACCATTCATACTTATCCAGTAAGTATCTGGATAATTGCTGCGGCTCTATTTCTTCCAGATCATCATTTCCTACCTGCAGGAAAAAAGCAAGCTTCGGATAGCGTTGATGCACTTTTTCCGCATAATGAAGATCTTCTTTATCAAAAATTACTACTTTCAAACTAGTATGTACTAAGCGATTATTTACTTCCAATTGATAGATAATATCATCTAGCTTCTCCCAGTTTGTTTTCATCTTAGAGCTTGGCGGTTTAGGAGAAATGGTCAGATCATCAATTTTAACAAACCAACCCTGGTAACGGCTTCCTTGTGTTTCCAGCGCAACCTCAATATTGTTTTCCTGAAGCAAATCAATCAAATCATCTATAGCAGATAATAAAGCCGGGTTCCCGCCTGAAATTGTCACATGATCAAAGTGATTCCCGCCTATTTCTTGCAGCCGCTGCCAAATTTCCTCACTCGTCATCGGCATAATGTCGTCTTTGGCACTTCCGTCCCATGTAAATGCGGAATCGCACCAGGCGCACCGGTAATCACATCCAGTGGTCCGCACAAACATCGTCTTTCTGCCAACGACCATTCCTTCCCCTTGAATGGTTGGACCGAATATCTCTAAGACAGGTATTTTACGCATGATCCATCCACTCCCGTCTTGCTTCTGCAAAGCTTGTCGATGTTTCAAATAATCGAACAAATTCTACCCTGCATTGATTGGGCAATTCCTGAATTGCTGCTTCCATCTGTTCGAAAATCCAGACGACCATATTTTCCGCAGTTGTATTCATTTTCGGCAAGGTTTCATTTAAATAACGGTGATCCAGGAATACTTCAATCTTGTCTTTCCAAATCTTTTTAATATCACTAAAATCAATTACGATCCCTATTTCATCTACAAAACCGCTGATACCAAAGACGACTTGATATGTATGACCATGAAGATTTTTACACTTTCCTTCATAACAATGGAGATGGTGTGCTGCATCGAACGAGAACTCTTTACTTACCATCACTCTTTTTTGGTGATAGGCTAACTGCTCTCTAGTAATATCTTTATCCAGCTTTTGTAACTCTTCGACAATACGAAACCCGAACATTATTGATTTACCTCCTTCCTTCTTGCCAGGTATTGATCTAATCCACGCTGGCGCAATTGACATGCCGGACATTCTCCGCATCCTGCACCTCTCACACCGTTATAACAGGTTAACGTCCGTTCTCTTACATAATCAAAGGCTTTCAGCTCGTCCGCCAATTCCCATGTTTCTGCTTTGTCCAGCCACATTAATGGTGTGTGAATAACAAAGTCTTCCTCCATGGATAAGTTTAAGGTGACATTTAATGATTTGGTAAAGATATCACGACAATCTGGATATCCGCTAAAATCGGTTTCACATACGCCGGTAATAATATGTTTGGCATCAATTTGTTTGGCTAGAATGGTTGCAAAAGAAAGAAATAGTAAATTTCTTCCCGGTACAAATGTATTGGGAATACCTCCATCTTCTGCGTTCTCTACTTCGATATCATCTCTTGTTAACGCATTAGGAGCTAGTTGGTTCAGCAAAGACATATCTAAAATATGATGTCTCAGTCCCTGATCTGCAGCGATTTCCTTTGCCACCTCAATCTCTAAACTGTGGCGCTGACTGTAGTCAAATGTGACTAACTCTACATGCTCAAACTTTTCCAATGCCCAAAATAAACAGGTGGTACTATCCTGACCACCGCTAAATACAACAACAGCCCGCTTATTATTTTTTTCCATAAAAAAATCCCCTTTCCAATTTGAAAAAGAGAATTCTATACACCCGAAAATATAAAAAAACCATACCTAAGGTTTCGTCAGTATGGTTATCCTTAGTTTTTTATAGAGGGTGCAGCTAGAACCTCTCCTACTTATTAAAGTAGACTTTATTCATTTTTTACTCAAGTGGCAGTATAACATATTTTTTTATAAGTATGGTAACATTTACTGTTTTTTAAATGTTTCTCAGGAGGAATTGATTTAGAACCTATAAGCTTTGCCTTCTGTTCTAGTAGTAGGTAAATGCCCCCTTATCGGATGCAGAGAAATTTTTATTATTTCCACACAAAGTGATAAGGGAGTACCTCCTATACTATAAATACAACAAACTACGTATCACTTTTTCTTACGAATTCCCATAGGTTTATTTGCTCCGGCAGGCCAGCTTTCTTTAGCTAACTTTGGTAATTGTTTTACTTCTGTCTCAACAGCTTCCGGAAATGGTGCCGGACGTCCTGACGACTCGTCTATCCCCATCACCATCTGCTCACTGGTTGCGACGGTAGCATCTTCTTGATTTTTCATTTCGAACCAAAGATGCATCCGTTTTTCGTCTCTGTCGAGCACTGTAACGTTCGTATGCAGTTCTTCGTTTTCATGTGCTTCCTTTACATATTTAATATGCGCTTCCAGGGTGAAAATGGTGTAGGTATATGCTGTTCTTCCTTCTTCATCCAGACCGATTTCATCCATTAAAGCATCGAGACTATAACTGAAAACCAACGCATAGTACGCGTCATTCATATGTCCATTATAATCCACCCATTCAGGCAATACATGGCCCTTCCATATTTGTTTACTTCCTGTCATAGGAAAGCAACCTTTCTGCCGGCCAGAAACCTTCTTCTTCCAAAAGTCCCATAAGCTTAATTAAGAAACGGTCACGGCGATGTTCCAAATCTTCAATCGGAACATCTCCACTTTGTTCTGCAGTTCCCGAAATCACTTTTTCACTTAATTCTTCCGTTAGTTCCGGAGCTACCAGGCGAGTCCAAGGCAGCTTCAGCGCAGGGCCAAATTGTTCAAGCATGTGTTTCATACCATCCTTGCCGCCAGCTAAATGAAGTGTTAAAAATGGCCCCATCAATGCCCAGCGCAGACCAGGTCCATAAACGATCGCTTTATCTACTTCTTCGGTTGTTGCAACACCATCATTGACAATATGAAGTCCTTCGCGCCAAATAGCTTCCATCAACCGGTCACCAATATGACCGTCAATTTCACCTTTCATCACCAGCGGCTTCATATCCATGCTTTCATAAAGCTCCTCTGCCTTTTCCATATAACTGCGTTCCGTCTGCTTTCCTCCAGCAATTTCCACCAATGGTATCAGATAAACTGGATTAAATGGGTGTGCAACTATAACACGCTCTGGGTGATGTACACAATCCGCCTGCAGTACAGAAGGCATATAACCAGATGTGCTGGATGCAATAATTGCAGTTGATTTCGTTGCGGCATCCACCTGCGCTAACACTTTTTTCTTCAATACTTCCTGCTCAGGTACGTTTTCCTGGATCAAATCAGCATCTTTTACAGCTTCCTCTAATGTATCATAAAAGGTCAGATTTTCTTTTGCTGCTTCATTGCTAAGTCCAAACTCTTCTAATGTTGTCCAAATGTCATCTATCATCTTGCCTGTTTTTTCTTTTGCGCCAGGAGCAGGGTCAAAGGCATTGACTTTATGTCCACTTGCTAAAAAGCGTGCAATCCAGCCATTACCGATAACACCAGTTCCTAAAACTGCCATCGTTTTTTGTACCATAGTTCACCTCTTACTATTTAAATATCCTCTTAGTGTGTGTTCAAAAAGTCCGATGAATAGGACCAAGAAGTTCAAGGCGGCGTAGCTTTGAGGGACGGAGCGTATGTTTTTAGATACGTGAGTACCGGAAAAGCAAGCCAACGCAGAAATTCGCCGTGTCATTTTTATTGGACTTTTTGAACTTCCCTTTAGGAATTGAATTTTTTTAGATTTAAAAGTTCTCTTGCTTCCGCTGCCGTCATCGGCTCCAGCTTCACACTATTTAAAATGTTAACAGTTTGATCTACGAGCTGTTCATTCGTACCAAGAACGCCTTTTTCCAGATATAAATTGTCTTCTAATCCAACACGGACGTTTCCGCCAAGTAAAGCAGCCTGTGCAACAATCGGAAGCTGCATGCGGCCGATACCGAATGCTGACCAATGTGCCCCATCGACCACTCTTCTTTTCATATATTCAATCGTTTCTGAATCAGCATCAGCGCCCCATGGAATACCAAGACAAAACTGATACATTGGTGTTCCTTCCACTAACCCTTCAGAAATTAATTGATTGGCAAGACGGATATGCCCTGTATCAAATACTTCCATTTCTGGTTTCACGCCACTTTCTTTAATCAGCTTAGCATGCTCGCGAAGCCAATCTTCCGGTCCCAAATAAACCTGATTTCCAAAGTTTAAACTGCCGCAATCCAATGTGGTAAGTTCCGGAAGCAATTTTCCGACTGGCTCATGGCGTTCTTTGGGTGTTTGAATATCAGTGCCAGGTCCCCCTTGTGTTGGATTTTCGAGATCGGGAACAAAGTCACCGCCTCCACCAGCAGTAATATTAATAATCACATCCGTATCGGATTCACGGATTCGTTCCACCGTCTCTCTAAAGAGCTCAACATCGTGACTCAGTTTTCCAGTCTTGGGGTCACGAACATGGATATGTGCAATGGCAGCACCTGCTTTTGCTGATTCAATAGCAGATTCCGCAATTTCTTTTGGCGTAACCGGAACATGCCTGCTTTTCTCGGTTGTATCTCCTGCTCCAGTCAACGCTGCAGTGATGATTCGTTTATTCTTCATTTTGTGCTTCCTCCTTTTTGGTTGGGGTGATAATGGGAACATGTTTAAAAATCTCGCCACTTTCAAAAAAAGCAACTAGATTATTTATCCAATTATAATAGGCATTCCATTCATCCAACTCTTGCTGTAATCTCTCCATCCGAACTTTTACTTCTTCTGGAGAATCCTCTGTCAAGAAAGTTTCTAAATGACGAATTTGTTCTCTAAGACGACGTTCTAAACTCGTATTTCTTTTTACAACCTCTGACCAGTTACTTGTGAATAATGATATAAATGTCTGCGCATAGTCACGTTCTACATTGTAATGATCTTTGCGGCTGCCCTTAACATATTCTTTCTCAGCAATATTAAATGAGATCATTTGTCGCATAACTTGACTCATTCTTGTTTTACTCATTCCTGTTTCATCAGCGAGTGCATCTAACGTCATTGCCTCCCGGTTCATATAAATAATGCCGAGCAGACGGCCAACCGTTGAGGAAACACCGAATGTTTCCATATTATCGGCGATTCGATCTGTGAGAAGTTCTTCGCAGGATTTAATTTCTTGAAGCAATCGGTTGTTTGAAAATGACTCCATTGTCGAGCCCCCTTTATCTGGTATAGGTGTCACTGTAACATGAATTAATTAAAAATGGAAAAAACAAATTCAATAGTAATCAAGAGTAAAATAAAGCAATTCTAAGATAAATGATTCTGTATACTTTGTAAAGTTTAAATTGCACAGATTTTACGGTTTAATTGGTTTTTTTCGGATTTTCATTTTTACTCTCTTATTTATTATACTGAATAAGCTTGAATTTAAGTTTTACGGAATAAACAATGGAGGTGCTTGGAGTGCTTGAATTTAAAGAAGTAACAAAAAAATTCGATGGGAACGACAATCCTTCTGTTCATAAGCTGAACCTGAACGTGGAACGGGGAGAATTTGTTGTTTTTATCGGGCCGAGCGGTTGTGGGAAAACAACCACAATGAAAATGATTAATCGGTTAATTGAACCTTCCAGTGGAGAAATTCTTGTGGAAGGAACGAATGTATTAGAACAAGATGCTGTTCAATTGCGGCGATCCATTGGATATGTTATTCAACAAATCGGTTTAATGCCGCATATGACAGTAGGGGAAAATATCTCTCTCGTGGGGTCTCTTTTAAAATGGAATAAGGAGAAACAGAAAGAACGAGCAAAAGAACTTATCTCATTGGTTAACTTACCAGAGGATTATTTAACACGTTACCCTCATGAGCTAAGCGGAGGACAGCAACAAAGAATTGGGGTACTTAGAGCTTTAGCTACAAATCCCCCATTAATTTTAATGGACGAACCATTTGGAGCGCTTGATCCAATTACCCGTGACAGTTTGCAAGAAGAATTTAAAAAACTTCAAAAGGAAATGGATAAAACAATTGTTTTTGTCACACATGATATGGATGAAGCGATAAAACTTGCAGATAAAATCGTTATTATGAATCAGGGTGAAATCGTTCAAGTCGGCACGCCGGATAATATTCTTCGGCATCCAGCTAATGAATTTGTAGAAGACTTTATTGGAAAAGACCGATTATTAGAAAGTCGTCCGGAAGTAACGCGCGTTGAACAAATTATGAATCCGGATCCGATCACCATAGAGGAAGAAAGCAGTTTAAAAGAAGCTATTCAAAAAATGCATGCAAAACGCGTAGATTCACTACTGGTTGTTGATGAGTCAGGAATTTTAAAAGGCTATATTGATATTGAAATGGTCGATTCGAACTATAAAAAGAAAAATCAAGTTTATGAAGCAATGGATACAGCAAAATATGCCGTTCATAAAAATAGTCTGCTCCGGGATACAATGCATCGGATGCTCCGTCGCGGCAGCAGCTACGTCCCAGTGGTAACAGATAATAATAAGCTGTCAGGAATTGTAACAAGAGCAACGCTGGCGGATATGGTATATAACACTATTTGGGGTGACGAAACTGCAGAAGTTAGTGCAATAGAATAATAAAGGAGGTCAAAATAATGCAAACAATGATGGATACCCTCTCGTCCTATGGATGGGAATTGCTGAATAAAACGGGAGAGCATATGTATATCTCTATCGCAGCTATCGTTTTAGGGGTACTCGTTGCTGTTCCATTAGGAATTTTACTGACCCGGATACCAAGCAAAACAGCGGATCGGTTCATATCATTCGTCGGCATATTGCAGACGGTTCCAAGTCTGGCCATTTTAGCTTTTTTAATGCCTTTTCTGGGCGTAGGTACGGTACCTGCGATTATTGCTTTGTTTATTTATTCTGTACTTCCTATACTTAGAAATACGTATACTGGCGTTATGGAAGTAAACTCGAGTTTAAAAGAAGCGGGAAAAGGTATGGGAATGAACACTTTTGAAGTAATTCGAAAAGTGGAACTACCGCTGGCTTTACCAGTTATTATGTCAGGAATCCGGTTTGCAACAGTTTACTTGATTGGTTGGGCAACGCTGGCAGCATTTATCGGTGGCGGTGGTTTAGGTGATCTTATTTTTGATGGCTTGAATCTATATCAGCCTGAGCTAATTGTGCTGGGTACAGTCCCAGCTACCATATTAGCTTTAATTGCAAGTGGGTTATTATCGCTCCTTGAGAAGGGATTAACACCTAAAGCCTTAAGAAAAACTGCATAAAAAAGGAAGGATAATAGATGAAGAAATTATTAATGATTCCCCTTCTTTCGGCACTTCTCCTTTCAGGGTGTGCGCTGCCAGGCCTCAGCGGACCTTCAGAAAGTACTGTCCGAATCGCAACCCTGGATACAGTAGAATCCGAGATTTGGGGCAATATATTATCTCAAATGATTGAGCATTATACAGATTTAGATACGGAACTCGTAACAAATTTAGGATCAACTATGGTCCTCCATCAAGCGATGATGCAAGATGAAGTAGATATGACTGCTACCAGATATACTGGAACAGATATTGCAGGTGTCTTAAACTATGAAGATATTACAGATCCCGAAGAAGCAATGGAAATTGTACAGCAGGAATTCGATGAAAAATTCGACCAGACATGGGGCAACTCATACGGTTTTGAAAACAGTTATACCATTTCCATTACACAAGAATTCGCAGAGGAAGAAGGAATTTCCCATGTGGATGACCTGGAACCTTTTGCTGATAACATGAATTTCGGGGTAGATAATGCGTGGGTAAACCGCTCTGGTGACGGCTACGAGGCTTTCACAGAGACGCACTTCGCTTTTGGAAATGTCTATCCAATGGCAATCGGTCTTGTATATGAAGCTGCTGCTTCCGGTAACATGGACGCTGTTCTCGGCTATTCATCAGACGGAAGAATTGCAGCATATGATTTGAAAGTACTGGATGATGATTTCTTCCCTCCTTATGACGCTTCGCCTGTCGCAAGAAATGAAATCTTGGAGGAAAATCCAGAAATAAAAGAAGTGATGGAAAAATTAAGTGATACTGTTACAACAGAAGATATGCAGGAAATGAATTACAGAGGCGATGTGGAATTAGTCAGTCCTGCAACCATTGCCCGCGAGTTTCTTGAAGAAAATAACTACTTTGAGGATAAGGAGGGAATGTAATGGGTCTCTGGGAACAATTTATAACATATGTTTCTCAAAACGGATTTTATATTTGGACAGAATTTTACCGTCACTTTTTAATGGCTGCTTATGGTGTCCTTTTTGCTTCCATTGTTTCTATCCCTATCGGTGTTTTAATTGCCAGGTACGGCAAATTAAGCGGATGGGTACTTACACTTGGAAGTATCATTCAAACCATCCCGGTATTAGGATTTATGGCCATTACCATGGTGGCGATGGGTCTTGGAACGACAACCGTCGTAACGACAGTATTTTTCTATTCTTTATTACCAATTATTCAAAATACTTATGTAGGAATAACTGGAGTGGATCAGACAGTAAAGGAAGCTGCTTATGCTTCTGGAATGACACGTTTCCAACTGCTGATAAAAGTTGAATTACCGCTTGCTGTCAGCGTAATGATGGCAGGAATCCGCACAGCACTTGTTGTTGGCATCGGCGTTGTAGCAATTGGCACCTTTGTAGGCGCTGGAGGACTTGGCGCAATTATTGTACGCGGAACAAATGCGACAGACGGAACAGCTATTATTTTAGCTGGCGCTGTTCCCACAGCATTAATGGCAATAGCTGCAGATTTAATTATGGGTAAGATTGAAAGAATGTTAAATCCCGTAAATTAAAGTAAAAGATAGTATTGCTTTAAGCTACTATCTATTCTTTTAATAAGGTTAGTGAAAATCCCGGTTTTGTTATCTTGTATTTTATAACAAACCGGGATTTTTCATGTGCAATAGAGCAGTATACTAGGCGGTTCTTTAAAACTACACCCGCCTATTCTACTCTTAAAACAGCGATAATAGATTATAAGAAATTTATAAATAACGATATCTTCTACTATTCCCTATAACTCAACTTTCGCACCTAAGAATAAGCATATATATCTTGCTATCTCAGTATGAACATGTTCTCCAGCATCATGCTTGCTTTTGGTTACAGATCCGTCCATTTTGGAATTGGTTATTGTGTATAGCTCCGCTCCGGCCAACCACTCCGCTCTGATAGGATTCTACAGCGAATGAAAGAAATAACATTTTGATAAGCTTGACGAAATAGCAGCTTTCGCCTGAACAATTAATCATGACAGCATGGATAGTTAACTTCAGGAATAGCTTTCATGCACAAAAAGTAATCATTGTCGAACATTTTTACCAAGCACCATGAAAAATATAATCTGTCTGATCTGGCTTTTTTTGTTCAGTTGTTCCACGTATAGAACACCTTACTAGCGGAGGCGGACCGTTTTGACTCCTGTGAGGAAAGCGGAAAGCGTCGTTTAAAAACGTAACAACTGGACCGAAGCAACTGAGATAAAGGAATCACCGTGAGTTTACGAACGGATGATGACTTTCACCCGCGGGGCATAAGTGCGACTTTACTTCTGTCTGCGCCTGTCGGTTTGCCAATCAGTAAGTCTTCTTTATCGTAGGGCGCTGTCGGGAAGTTGTCTAGTTTTTGACGCTTGTAGCTGGACAAGGGATCAGCACCATCTGAAGATCCACTTTTGCCAAGCGCTCTTCTTGGCAAAAGTTAGCTGAAGAGCGTGCCCCTAGGCAGACTAAAGTCGCAACGTCCTGGGGTTGGGGCTGCGATTACTCGCCCCATCAAAACCGTTGTACGTCGGAAAGCAAAACGGTCCGCCGCAGCGGTATTTTACACTTTACCTTCTCACCTTCGTCAACTGATGTAAGGGAGGAACGATCAACTCCTGTTTCTATGGAAATGAACTTACTTTTTAAGGTGCGAAAGTTGAACCTATAATAAAAGAATAATTAATCTCTAACAATTCCAAACGCTCACATCACACCTCCCTCTTTATAAGGCAAATCTATATGCCCCAAGGCTTTTTTAATAATTTTTCATGAAAATAAGCTCACTACCTACTTCAAAATTCTTTTTTAAGCATTGAATTAATCTGAAAAGAATTTATAATGGTTATATTATCTAAATTGTCATAGATATTCGTATATTCTCAAAAGTATATTTCCATTTTAACTACTGGAGGGGAAATAAAAAATGAAACAAGTTATACAAGCATTAAGTACAAAACTATCAAATGATCAAATATCCACGAACGACACAGTGAAAGAGCTACATAGTAAAGATGAAACTTATCATCAAACAAGCCTGCCTGATATTGTTGTATTTCCAAAATCAACAGAGGATGTTTCGTATATTATGGAAGTTGCCCAGAAATTCCAAACACCAGTAACTCCCTTTGGTGTCGGCACCAGTTTAGAAGGGCACGTTATCCCCTATCAAAATGGGATTACGATTGATTTTTCATTAATGAATCAAATTCTTGAAATAAAAGAAAGCGATTTACTCGTAAAAGTCCAGCCGGGAGTGACAAGAGAACAGCTGAATAAAGAATTAAAGAAATATGGCCTTTTTTTCACCGTAGATCCTGGTGCAAATGCAACACTTGGTGGAATGGCGGCAACAAATGCAAGTGGTACTACAACTGTGAAATATGGCGTTATGCGTGACCTGGTTCGTGATATGGAAGTTGTGCTTGCGGATGGTAATGTTATTCATACAGGAAATCTGGCTGCAAAATCCTCTTCTGGCTATCATTTAAACGGTCTTTTCATTGGTTCGGAAGGCACGCTCGGCTGTTTTACCGAGTTGACACTTCAAGTTTATGGCATACCAGAACATATTGTTGCAGCTCGGGCAACCTTCACCACCCTGACTAACGCCATTGAAGCTGTCACTTCTATTTTACATGCCGGAATTCCAATTGCCCGAGTCGAATTTGTTGACGAAGCCTCTGTGAAGCAAATTAATAAATTCAGTGAATCAGACTATCCTATCAAGCCAACCCTTTTCTTAGAATTTCATGGAAATGCATCTGGTTTACAAGAGGATCTTGCATTTTCTAAGGAAATTATGCAGGATCACGGCTGTGATTATTTCAATTCGGAAACAGATAATGCTGCCCGCAACCATTTATGGGATGCCCGGCACAATTTAGCGTACGCTTATATCCATGACTATGTAGGTAAAAAAATGATGCTGACAGATGTTGCTGTTCCTATTTCAGAATTAGCGAATTCTGTAACCTATGCTGGTGAAGAATTAGAAAAGCTGCATATTCCTGGAGGCATTTTAGGACATGTTGGTGATGGAAACTTTCATTCATTGATTATGATCGATATGGAGAACGAAGAAGAAGTAAAAAAAGCAAAACAATTTAATGAAAAAGTAGTACGCTACGCATTAGAACGTGGCGGAACTTGTACAGGGGAACACGGTGTAGGAGTCGGAAAAAAACCTTACCAGCGCGAAGAACACGGTGCGGCTCTTGATGTTATGACAAACATTAAAAAAGCTTTAGATCCAAATAACATCCTAAATCCTGATAAAATCGTAGATATTGATAATGGAGGCAACCTATGAAAACACTTGAGAAGATAAGCGCTCTTGCTGGTAAGTATTTTGCTGTTCTTGTCATTCTTGCAGCTGTTATTTCGTTTATCTTCCCTTCTACTTTCCTTGTTTTTGAAAGCTATATTACTCTTTTACTGGGAATTGTTATGTTTGGTATGGGGCTGACATTAAAGCCTATTGATTTTAAATTAGTAGTAGCAAAACCTTTACCAGTTATTATCGGGATCGCCGCTCAATATATGATTATGCCACTCGCTGCTTTCGGTATTGCTTATTTACTAAGACTACCTCCAGAACTTGCGGCTGGTCTAGTTTTATTAGGATCAGTTCCGGGTGGCACCGCATCAAATGTCATGGTTTATTTAGCAAGAGGAAATGTTGCACTGTCCGTTGCGATGACTTCTTTTTCAACGATGCTAGCTCCAATTATGACGCCACTCTTGCTTTATTTATTAGCAGGTCAATGGTTACCAGTTAATCCGGTGGCAATGTTTCTATCCATTATCCAAGTCATTATTATACCGATTATTCTTGGTTTCCTCGTACAACGATTTTTTCCTGTCGTTGTGGATAAAAGTATTGCCGTTGTTCCATTAATTTCTGTAACAGCTATTTTAATCATCGTAACTGCAGTGACAGCAGCAAACGCTCCCAATGTCGCTTCTGCTGGGGTCCTTGTATTTGCAGCGGTATTCTTGCATAATGGTTTCGGTTTATTTTTCGGCTATTTAGCAGCCCGCCTGCTGGGACTTGACGAAAATGACCGGAGAGCTATTTCAATAGAAGTAGGAATGCAAAACTCTGGTCTCGGTGTTTCTTTGGCAACAACTCACTTTAGCCCGTTTGCTGCCCTTCCAAGTGTTTGGGGCGCAATCTGGCATAATATTTCAGGTCCAATCATTGCAACGATCTGGGCTAATAAACCTATCGAAAAGATGAAGGCAAATACAAATTTAAAAAAAGTAAATTAATTTAAAAGAAATATATAAAAAAGCTAGCTGAAAGATTTCAGCTAGCTTTTTTAATGAATTATCCCATGGGCTTCATTGAAATTACTAACTGTTTTTTGATTTACGCCCAACTCCTAATATACCCGCAATGAGATAAAAGAAAGCCCCAACAAAAGTCCCGCCATGTGTAATAAATAAAGTAGCTACTGCAAAAATGATTAGAAGGAAACTGGCAGCTAGGGGTTTTTTATCTCCCTTAAACCATATAGCAGCGAGAATACTAATAATGACCGCTGCCCCCATTATTCCAAAGCCGATGGTAAATCCCTCTAATAATCCGCCCATACTATTCGATTCTGCATATGCTTTATCTATTGCTTCCATGTACATCCCAACTAAAAACACATAGGCTAATCCACCAATAATTGTTAAGGTTATTTCTATAGACCTGTTCATATACTTAGCCCTCTATTCTTTTTAATCCAAAGAAGAATCGTACAAAATAACAGCCTCTTATTTCATATATCTTATAAATTATTCTATATATTTAAATGCAAATATATTCCAGTATTGCTTACACTCATTTCCCATTTAATTATATCCCTTTACCCGTTTTCACCGTAAACAAATCCGTTTTTCTTATCTTTTAGACTTCTTTCTCTACATCCCTGGGTTGAATGCTTTCAGAAAAACTATACTCTGTGAACATGTAAAAAACATCCATTTCTTTGTTAGGCATGGGCTATATCAAAGAAATGGATGTTTTCTCATTTATCATGGAGAACCGTCCGTAAAACTCCCACTGAATGAAGTTTCGTTTTATGAAATAATGATTGTTAGATCTTGCTTCCTAGAACGGACCATCCTCCGACATCATCATCTCGACAAATTGTTCCACACCCTCTAATTCGTCTGTTTTCACTAAAGGAATCGATATTTTATCGAAAAGAGGTTCTGCATTTACTGCAAAGAAATCATCGATCATATAAATTGTTTTCGGCAAGACTTCTAGTTTATCAAAAAGTTGATAGATTGCCTGCTGAACACCTTCTGCATAATAAACTGATTCCGCTAAATCATAATGCAGGACTGCTCCCGTTTCACGTTCAACAAGGATAAGAATATAAGGTAGAAAAGGCCTTGAGTCTGGGGTATTCTGTACTGGCTCACCCATTTGAATCAATGCCAGTTCTACTTCCTTTCCATTCACAGGCTGTACTTTTTTCCTCATTCGTTTCCACTCTATTTCAGATATATCCAGCTCTAAAACAGGTTCTTGCAAGGCTTCATCAATCAATTCCTCTATTGATAACAATATCAACTCTTCATTTTCATTAATGGCAAGCATGTTTCCCCCAAAGCTCGGAACCTTTTCAGACAAATTTTCCGTATTAGAAAGAAATGCATCTAATTTTAATAGAATACCTGTTAAAATAAGACACTCCTCTTGATTAATCGTCCATGGCAATTGATCTGGAACCATACTGACAAAAGATGGCCATTGATATTTCCCACGATATTTTCTACCTAGATTTTTAATTAAATCATATTCTTCTTCATCCAAATCTTCTCGATTATTAAAATCGACTGTGACAGAGTATTGGTTAAAAAGTAATGCAGGGTTATCTTCATACGGATCAGCATCCATAATATCGAAAAACGATAATAAACCTCTGGAGCCAAGAAAACACGTAACACCGTAGCTTTCTCCCGCATTTCCCATAATGGAGCAATAAGCATAATCATGTAACTCATTTGACCAGATAGCAATTAACTGATCATCATATAGTTCCAGCCATGGTTTTTTATTTTTCACCTGGTCAGCTGCATCAAATAATTCATTCCATTCTTCTTCGTCTGGCTCTGTTTCTTCTGAAGCATCGAAAAACGAATCATCATAAAATTCACTGAACTGTTCATTGATATATTCGACAAGTTCCTCATTTGTCATCGATTCTAAATTATACTCCATATCAAATTCCTTATCTTTAAGTGAATTGCCTTCTGCGGAGAAACAAAATGGTAAAGGTAAATCCATTGGTAATTCTGCCTTTTGTTCTAATATAATTTCGTGATGCCACCAACTATCATCTTCACCATTTATATAAGTCATCCGGTCCCCAATATTTTTCAAAAACTCAGCTAAAGTTACTTCCTCTTCATCCAAAGTTTCTTTACCTTCAAACAAATCCTCTATTTCCGAACCAATTCGAACATCCCCTTGTAAAAAAAGATGTGAAGCCGTATCAGGCCACGTAAATGCAATCTGTAAATAAATGTGAAGGTCTTCAAAAGTTGTCTCTTCTGATACGATTAATGTCCGCCAGATAGGTCGTTCAATATCTTTAATACTAATTTTCACTTGAAAAACCAAGAAAACACATCCCTCTTATTACTATATTTTCAATTTATCAATTTCCTAACTTGTCTCTTATTTTTAAGATAGTTCTCCTTTAGATAAATTGCAACTATTTCTATGCAAAAGCTGAACTAGATTAGGACAGCTAAAAATCTCGTTTACAAATTAAAATAAAAAAATCGATCCATAAAACGAAACTTTATTTAGTGGAAATTTTACGGGCGGTCCTCCGTGATAAAATGGAGCTTTCTTCCTTAATTCCAGCAATTTAAACCTGTTAGCTTATGAATACATCTGCCAAATAATCAAACAAGCAATAAATAATATACTGCTGACGCAAGTCAATAAGTATCCAATTTTCCGCACCTTAGATAGCTGGTTTTTTCTCCAGAGTACGATTATTACAACAACAGAAATAAAACTGGTTACAGAAAAAACATAGTTTCCTATAAAATGTGGAAACAACTCGGAATACATCCGCATTGGTTTATTCAACATACGTATAATTAACACCACTATATTCACTGCTAAGGCTGTGCCTGAAAGCGTTAATATCCAGTTCCATTTGGTAACCATCAATATTTTTTTCTTTCTTCTCTTTTGCAAAATTGCCTGCACGAATAGAATAAATGGATTAATTAGGAAATAAACTACGCACCAGATAAACACCCCTAAGCTAATATACAGAAAAGGTTTACTTTTATCCATTGGCAAATAGTCAGCATATGTTGTTGAAATTTGCATTATTTCCCCGTCATTCTCATGAAAATACATCACATTGCTTGGTATAAAGACGTCA
The DNA here is from genome assembly GCF_000750635.1 of Oceanobacillus jeddahensis. Lineage (GTDB taxonomy): Bacteria > Bacillota > Bacilli > Bacillales > Amphibacillaceae > Oceanobacillus > Oceanobacillus jeddahense. The sequence goes on along the minus strand of NZ_CCDM010000003.1, from coordinate 2,742 downwards.
TCTCCACTTTTTAACTTATAAACGTAAGGACTTATTTGTGTATAAGTAGCTTTAAAACCAGCTAAATTCAATTCGATTTCATTATTATTTATTGGTTTAACATGTAACGGTGCAAGGTATGCATAAAGATTCATAAACCCGTTATACGTACGGCGTGCCGATAAATAAGACCCTTCTACCTCAGAAGTGAGCGGAAGATTTTCTTGGACCGTTTGACCTCCCCTCCCCACTAATTTATCTGTCAAGCCGAATAAAAGGTCAATTTCATCCGCTTGATTAGTTAAAATGATAATGGCAAAATTATCTTCCGGTACAATTTGCATATTACTGGAATAAGCGACCGTATTCCCTGAATGAGTTAGTCCTCTATATTCGCCATCATACTCCCAAAAGCCATGAGCGAGTCCTGGGACTCCTTCTTCTGGTGCATAACTTGTTGTAAGCAACTCGGAAAGTGTCTCGTTTTCTAGAAATAAAGAAGTATTTTCTGAATCAGGAAGCATCAAAGCCTGTGCAAACTTTGCCAAATCGGTAGCGGTTCCATTTATTCCTCCGCTTGGATACATAGAAATATAAAAAGGCTGTGACTCTATAAAACCACCATTCTCTCCAGGAAAATATCCTTTTCCTTTTTGAAACTCCATTTCTTGATTATCTTCCATAGGCAAATGCATGGTCGAATGGTTCATTTCTAATTCTTCAAATATATGTTCCTCCACGTACTCATCAAACGGTTGTCCGGTGATTTCTTCAATAATATAAGCTGCTAAAGAAGTAGAATAATTCGAATAAGCAACAACTTCACCAGGCTTAAAAACCTGCTCCGGCTCTGCGGTTTTCAAGACTTCCTCCAACGAAACCAAATGTTCTGGAGAATCGAATAATAAATCAAAAATATTATCTTCAAAGCCGGCATTATGATGCATTAAGTTTAAGATAGTAATGGGGTCATCATAATTTAATTTGGTTAGAAAGCCCTCTGGTAAATAAGTTCGTATATCCTCCTCTAGGTCGAGTTTTCCCTGTTCGGCAAGCTGCATTGCGGAGACCCAGACGAATAATTTGGTAATCGATCCCCATTCTAAAACGGTTGCTTCCGGATCCATTGGAATTTGATTTTCTACATCAGCATAACCATACCCTTTAGATAGAACAATTTGATTGTCTTTAATCGCAATAATTGATGCCCCTGCTACGGTATCTCCTATGTATTCTTCTGCATAATCATCTACAAACTCCTCTAAATCGTCAATCGGTATACCTGATGGCGTTGTATTTTCCGCTGCTGAAAAGGATGCGGGAAAACATAAGCCTAATAAAAGTATATAGAGAAAAACACCGATTCTTCTTTTCATTTCGTTACCTTCCCTCTGTTTTTATATGCCAATTCAGTATTTATCATATCATTAAAAAGAATGGCCTGACAGATCTTGATTAAAAATTCTAATAATTTTCAATGGTTTTCATCCTTAAAACGAAACTTCATTGTAGTGGGAATTTTTGACGAACAGCTCTTTACGATGGGGTGAGTAATCGAAAACCCAGGATGTCGCGAACTTAGCCTAAGTGATTTAGGGAGTTAGCTCACCTGATCTCCAGCCTAAACAAATATATTTTCCCTCTTTATTTGGATGCGGGAGTTTTACAGGCGGTTCTCCGTGATAAATGAATAAATATCGATTCCAGGCTATTTTTATCACTTTATTTTCGGTAAAAAAACTAACTAAGAATCCTGTAAGGCAACTGTTTACTTTTTATTTGGTTTACAGTAACCTATTATTAGCAGTAAATCCGATTATTGGAGGTAACATTTATCCGAAAGCGCACTACAACACAGTTAAATAAAAAATATAAACAACAATCAAAACACCTGAAATTATCATCCATCTTTATCACAGCTATATTGATCATCATTGTTTTATCTTCATGTGCAAACAATGCACCCGATAAATCAAATATCGATGGAGTATCGGATGAAACATACGAACAACTCGTGCAATTTTATTTTTTTAGCACCACCATGATGGACATATTAATGGCTGATAATAATAGCATCGATAAATCTGACCCGAGCTGGATGTACGAACATGAGCTATATGAGGAAGCAGAACAATATGCTGAAGAACATGATGTACATGCTTCGGAGGTTTTCCCGAATCCGCTTGTTTTAGAATATGACAGAAATCCCGAAGCGTTTAGTGAAGAAGAACAAAAGTATATTGATAAAATGTTAGCGTTTATTGAAGCATTTCAACGGATGGATCCCGATGCTTATGAACAACTAAAAGAAGAGTTAAAAGAAGAATTACATATAAAAGATTCCTTTAATCCGTTTGAGGAAGTAAAATAACGATGGATTGCTTAAACCCTGCCATCATTAATGGTCAACTGACAAAATAATTCCCATAAAATCATTTGTATATTTTATTAATTACAACTAAGAAAAAGCTATTTACCTGGTTAATCTTGTAATAAAGAATCGACCAGGTAAAAGTGTCAGGTTAGAATGGCTCCCATTCTCTTCCATTTAAATTTCAGCATATCTCTGCTGCTTCCTTCCCTTTGATTATAAAACGAAACTTCACTCAGTGGGAGTTTTTCGACGCACAACTCTTTACGATGGGACGAGTAATCGCAGCAACGGTTTTAATAGACCGAGTAATCGCAGGTCTCAATGTTGTCAGGTTAATACGACCGCTGCGACGGGTTATGGTGGGGTGAGTAATCGCAACCCCAGAAAAA
>NZ_CCDM010000002.1 GCF_000750635.1 Oceanobacillus jeddahensis | reverse complement strand
TAGTTAGCCTTATTGCTATCTACCAGTATCAAACATAATCTTAATGAAATTCACTAACCTGACAACATTGGTAATCGCAGTCCCAGCACCAGGCCCAGGACGTCGCGAACTTAGTCTGCTTCCTTCATTCTCCCACTGAATTAGCCTTAGTGATTCAGGGAGGTAGCGCCCGTTATCTCCCGCCTAAATTAATTTATTTTCGCTCTTTATTTTGTGGCGGGAGTTTTACGGGCGGTTCTCCGTGATAAAATTATTTTGGTTAAAAATACATTCGCTTCTAAAGAAAAAAGCAAATTCAACCTAAGAAAAAAATGGTATAACGAAAAAGGCTGAAATCAAGGAAAGAATTCCTGCTACAATACCAATGATACCAAGAATATTCGTCCCTCTGCTTCGTGCTACAAAGCCAAATACAATACTGGCAGCTCCCAACATAACGGGCCATGTAAAGAAAGAAATAATAGCTAAGATGATACTTCCCCACCCATATAATGTTCCAGGGTTAAAGCTTTTTTCTTCTTCAAAATCCGGCAAATCAGCATCGGTCAGTTCTGCTGAAAACTCTTCCATTCTTTTACTGTCTAATGTTTCACCTGTATGCTCATACTTCGGTTTTTGGCCATGATTCGGCGTATCCTGTATGTGCTTGTCTGTTTTATGATCACTCATCAGATAAACTCCTTACTTTTTTAGAATTATATGATTAGCTTGTGGAGTTAACAACATTTCATACAGGGATCATGCGGAATTTTTAGCAAAGAATGGTATAATCTTTTAGTGTCTGCATATATTTACATGATGGATGAAAATAAGTGAAATAACATATTAACAAAAGGAGCGATTATATGTCTTTTTTTATAAAAGAAATGATAAAAAATAAACTGCGTAGACTAACCTCAGATGAAATTTTACATTATAGCAGTGAATATGGATTTTCTATCACACGCACGCAGGCTGATCAGATTGTAAACTATTTAAGAGCCTCTTCTCCGAACCCTTTCGATCAAGCCGATCGCGATCGATTTATGGTGGAACTTGCAAAAATTACGGACCAAAAAACAGCAGTAGCAGCTCAGCAATTAATGGATGAGGTTATTAAATCATATGGTATGGAACATTTATTTTAGATCAAAAAAATGAGCACCCTGTCATGGGAGTGCTCATTTTTTTGATCTAACAAAATTAATTATCATTTAACCAGCTTGAAGGCAAGACGGAATGAAATGTCATTTTATTTATCTTCCATAATTGTTTCTTTTAAGTTCTCCTGGAAACCACCTTCATGCAGCATAGCTATTTCATACTTGTAAGGCGGTTTTTTGTTCTTCTTATCTGTACCTACATAAGGTGTCTCAAGGATCTTAGGCAGCTCACTAAGTTGCGGATGATGAACCACTTTGTGAAGTGCATCAAAACCAATATAGCCAAAACCGATGTTTTCATGACGGTCCTTATGAGCCCCGCGGTCATTTTTACTATCATTGACATGAACAACTTTCAAACGGTCTAACCCAATGATTTTATCAAAGGTATTTAATACACCATCAAAATCATTTACCACATCATAACCAGCATCATGAATATGACATGTATCTAAACAAACAGAAAGATGTTCATTATGCGTTACACCAGAAATAATTTCAGCAAGCTCTTCAAATGTACGTCCCATCTCAGAACCTTTACCAGCCATCGTTTCTAAAGCAATTTGAACATCATTTTTTTGTTCAAGCACCTCATTTAACCCTTCTATAATTTTAGGGATTCCTTTTTCTGGACCTTCACCAACATGAGCTCCTGGATGAAGCACAATTTGCTTTGCTCCTAAAGCTTCTGTACGTTCGATTTCACTTCGTAAGAAATTAACACCTAATTCAAATGTCTCTGGTTTCACCGTATTACCGATATTAATAATATACGGTGCATGCACAACAATATCGGCTATGCCATGAGACGCCATATGTTCTAACCCAGCTTCAATATTTAATTCTTCAATCGGCTTTCTTCTTGTATTCTGCGGGGCACCTGTATAGATCATAAATGTATTTGCACCGTAAGAAGCAGCCTCTTCACTAGACCCTAATAACATTTTCTTTCCATTCATGGAAACATGAGAACCTATTTTTACCATTTCTCTTCCTCCTAACGCTTTTTCTTTTTCTGATCTTTAGTTAATTGTCTTTTAATTTGCTGTTGTTGCTGTTTTTGCTTTTTCTTATAGCCCGGCTTGACCTTTTTTGCTTTTCTTATTCGTTTCCAAGCCTCCCGGTCCGTACTTGTATCTTCCGTTTTACGACGTTGTCTTTCATTCCAGGATTTATCGTCGATCCATTCTCCCTGTTTTATTTCTACAAAAGAGAAACCTAGACCTTTTTGTTCTAATCTTTCAATTAAACGTGCATCCTCTTCAGAATAAATGCTAACAGCTGTTCCCTCTAAACCAGCTCGGGCTGTTCTGCCGACACGGTGAATGTAAAAATGCTCCTCTTTTGGCAGCTGTGCATTAATCACGTGACTTACTCCCTTGATATCAATTCCTCGTGAAGCTAAATCCGTCGCGACTACATATTGATAACGTAATTGCTGTATGTCTTTTAACACACGTTTTCTTTCTCTCGGTGTTAACCCACCATGAATCACACCAACATTTAATCCGTATCCTTTAAGCGCCTCTGTCAGATCATTTGCTTGCTGCTTTCCATTTGTAAATATCAACGCCAGATACGGGTGAACCGTCTGAGAGATATCCCAAATAATTTTTGCTTCATCCCGATGCTTTTTCCGAATAAGCCGGTGTTCCATCGTCTCTGGTGAAAAATGCTCTTCAATTTTAATATACTGTGGTTTTCTCAAATATTTTTTAAAGAAATGCTGCAAACGTTGAGGAATGGTGGCTGAGAAAACAAGTAGCTGTATATCTTGTTTAGAGCGTACTAATAATTGATCGACTTCTTCAATAAAACCTAAATCAAGCATTAAATCTGCTTCATCAATAACAAAGGTCTCTGCACTATAGATAGATAATGCTCCGTCCTTTACTAAATCTAAAATTCTTCCTGGCGTACCGACAACAATCATTGGCGGTGTCTTTAATTTTTCAACCGCTTTTTGTTTATCTGTACCGCCAACAAGCAGTTTTGCTGTCCACTTTTCCGTTTTGTCGGCAATGGTAATGATTTTTCTTACTTCATTATAAAGCTGTGTTGCCAACTCTCTTGTTGGTGCAGTAATTACAAATTGTACTTTCTTTTGGTTTTCATCCAATTTTTGAAATAAAGGTAATAAAAAAGCATGCGATTTACCGGATCCGGTTCTGGACTGACCAATAACACTTCTATTGTCCAAAATTGCAGGAATCACTTGTTTTTGAATCTCTGTCGGTTCTTTAAATTCCAGCTCTTGAATAATATTTTGGATATTCTTATCTAAGGATAATTCTGCAAATGTTTTTTCCATCTATTTCCCTCCTTTAAAATTTCTTTTTTCATTTATTTTTATCACTATGAAAAGCAGCAGACTAAGTTCGCGACGTCCTGGTGCTGGGACTGGGATTACCAATGTTGTCAGGTTAATCGACCGTTCCGGAAAACACTACGCTTTCCGTGGGCTTGAGCTCAGCCTTCTCGAAAAAAGAAGTTCGCTTTTTTCTGCGGGGTCTTCCCTCCGCTCTTTCCCACAGAAGTCTCCGTAATTTTCCTCTGGGACTGCGATTACTCGTCCTATCGTAAAGAGTTCTGCGTCGAAAATGCCCACTGAATGAAGTTTCGTTTTATAGAAATACGAACGGATCTGTATTCACTTGGGAAACATAAACCTTTGACTGAAATGCAGGTATTTCTTGTATCAACTTATTTTGTGTTGCTTTTTTCATAATCTTTTCGATATAATGACCTGCATCAATAATTGTCAGTCCGAGCTGCTCTGCATCTTGAGCAGCGTGGAATGTCATATCCCCTGTAATATACACATCTGCTTTTTTTCGAACTGCATGATTTACATATTTCTCTCCGCTGCCGCCCAAAACAGCAACTTTTTTTACATTCTTTTCTATATTACCAGAAACACGCATCTGGGGCATGTCTAAATTCTTTTTGACTGTCTGAATAAATGATTTCATGGATACAGACTGATCTAGTATTCCAAAGCGTCCAATACCAATAGGCTCTCCTTTATTTTCTAATGGATAGATATCATAGGCCGGTTCTTCATATGGATGGACAGAATTAATCGCTTGGATAACCTTTGAAAGTTTTTTCTTAGGCACAATTGCTTCTAATTTCTTTTCATCTACATAAGTTAGCTTATTCTCTTCACCAATATATGGATTAGCTTCCTCTGATGGGCGGAAAGTACCTTGTCCAGCACTTTGGAAGGTACAATGACTATAATCCCCAATCTGTCCTGCCCCGCCTTCATTGAAAGCATCACGCAATTCCTGTATATGTGAATCTGGGACAAAAACAACGATTTTAAGTAAAGGCTCTTGGTCTAAAATTTCTAAAGGCTCTGTATTTTTCAAACCAATTGCATCACTTAATAAATCATTTACACCGCCCTGAGCAACATCTAAATTCGTATGCGCAGCAAAGACGGTAATATCATTTTTTAATAGCTTCTGTATGACTCTGCCTTTAGGATGGTCCACATTAATTTGTTTTAAAGGCTGAAATAATAAGGGATGATGCGCGATAATCAAGTTTACTTCTTTTTCAATTGCCTCGTCAACTACCTCTTCCGTTACATCCAGTGTAACCAGAATATTCGAGGTTGCATCGTGAAACCGGCCCGTTTGTAAACCAATATTATCCCAATGATAGGCAAGGCTCTTAGGAGCCCATTTATCCATTATTTGAAAAAAATCAGCATGTTTCCTCGTTTGTTCCTTCATGATATAATTCCTCCTTAATCCAGTGTAATTCTATTTGGAAATCTGATATTTTCTCATGATTTATTTGCTTTGCTTGCTGCATTTGGGAAATAATCCGTTCTATATTTTCTTTCTCCTGTGTCCATTTTTTGATAAAAGAAGCATTTTTTTCCTTTATCAAATATGGACCTAATAATAACTGTTTCCTCTTTTTCTGTTCGTTATCACTGTACGGCGAAGAAACATTCACATTACGATCAGCAACAAGTACTTCATAAATATGCCCTTGCTCGTCTACAATCTCTTCGGCAATCAATATAAAACCATTGTGATCAAACCATTTTCTAACCTCTCTTGCATCCACATTAGGCTGAGCAATAATTCTATCCGCAGATTTGGCAACAGTTGTTTTATTTTCTAAAATGGAAGTGATCAATGATCCCCCCATTCCTGCAATAACAATTTGTTTAACCTCGTATTCTTTTAAGATGGCTAACCCATTTCCTAAACGAGCATCAATTTGCTCTTCTAATTGATGGAATTGAATGGTCTTTTTGGCACTATCTAATGGCCCCTGGTTGACCTCACCAGCAATTGCTCTTGCTGTTTGATCTCTCTGACAAACATATGCAGGTAAATAAGCATGGTCAGAGCCAATATCTGCAAAATTTGCTCCTTCCGGCAGATAATCAGCCACTATTTTCAAACGGTTAGAAAGTGAAATATGTTGATTCATTATTTGTTCTCCTTTTAAAGGTTGTTCTTCGTGTTTTTACTCTTAGCCTGGGACTGGGACTGCGATTACCAATGTTGTCAGACTAGTGCGACCGCTACGACGGGTTATGGTGGGGTGAGTTAATCGCGACCCCAGAAAAACACTACGCTAGTTAGTCTTATTGCTATCTACCAGTATCAAGCAAAATCTTTGTAAAATTCATTAACCTGACAACATTGAGACCTGCGATTACTCGGTCTATTAAAACCGTTGCTGCGGTCACTCGCTCCACCGAAAACATTATTAAAATTATACCTTTCTTAAACACACAATAAGAAAAGCTTTCTGCACGAACCAGAAAGCTTTCATTTTTCATTATATATTATTGATGCTCGCTTAACCACTCACTTAGTGCGTCTAACTCTTCACCTTGAAGCTGAGGAAAAGCAGGCATGCCTCCGTCTGTTCCATTTTCAACGATTTCAGCAATTTCTTCCTGGGAATAAGTATTTCCAATTTGTGATAAATCAGGAGCAGAACCACTTGCTAAATCTTGTCCATGACAATCTACACAATTACTTTGATATACTTCTTCCCCAGCATCTGCCGAAGTAGACTCGCCGCCTTCTTCTCCATCTCCCTCTGCTTGTTCAGATTGTTCTTCACCATTTTCTTCAGCATCCTGAATAGCTACTCTCTGATCAATACCAATCACTGAAATAATGATGACTGCAATTAGCCCTAGCCCAGCAATAATAGCATATGGTATAACCGGATTTTTTTTCATTACGCTTCCTCCTTATGTAATACAAATATTATAAAATAAAACCTTCTTCAGTAGAGACCTATTTGATCCACTGAATATTAATTGAATAAATCAAGGTATTAATGTCCATCATCTCCACCTGAGAAAAATTTGTTTTCCTTAAATGTGTGGTAGACGTTTGCCAGACAATTGCACCGAGATAAATCCATACTACTATTAGTTTACTCGAAATCTAAAAAATTTTAAAGGATTATTCAAGATATTTAAAAAAAACGACATAAGTTATGACAACTACTATTAAAACAGCTCCTGCATAATTAAAAACAGGCATCTTTTTCAAATATCCAAAAGTAATCCAACCTGCTCCATTTGCGGTAATAACAAAATTCATATAGCTCCCTAATCCTGCAGCTTCAAATATACAAATGGATAATTGTAATACATATAAAAACTGAATAAATATAAATAAATAACGGTATCGCTTTGAAGTATTCTTCCTGACACTTAAGTAGATCAAAATATTTATTATGAAAGTAATACTTAAAATACTTGTCATGGTATACCAAGCTATATGATAGTAATAGTCTACAAAGATAACGCTTACTAAAATCATTACAATAAACATGAAATGCAGCTTTTTCCATATAGATAACCACGTATTTTTTTTATCTGTAATTTTTATTTCTCCGCCTTTGGTATATAACGCTAATAAAAAGTCACATTGTTCTTCCGGCAACAAATGATTTTCTTTCCACTTTACTATCTCTTGGATAATCAATTGATTTTTTTCTTGCTTCTCCATACATTCACCCCGGAAGTTATATATGCATGCATCTCCAAAATGCGAGATGTCGCTTTATTACACTTACCACTCCACTTTTATCATTTCAGTGAAAACGAAACTTCATTCAGTGGGCATTTTCGACGCACAACTCTTTACGATAGGACGAGTAATCGCAAAAGCTCTTCAGTGGGGGAGTAATCGCAGCAACGGTTTTAATAGACCGAGTAATCGCAGGTCTCAATGTTGTCAGGTTAATCGACCGCTACGGAAAAACACTACGCTTTCCGTGGGCTTGAGCTCAGCCTCCTCGAAAAAAGAAGTTCACTTTTTTCTGCGGGGTCTTCCCACTGCGCTTTCCCACAGGAGTCTACGTGTTTTTCCTCCGCTAGATAGTTTTTTTGCCATCTATCTGTAACCAATATAATATTTAAAAAATTTATTAACCTGACAACATTGGTAATCGCAGTCCCAAGTCCAGGACGTCGCGAAGTTAGTCTGCTGCTTTTCTTCCACTGAATTAGCCTAAGTGATTCAGGGAGTTAGCTCACCTGATCTCCTGCCTAAATAAATTTATTCTCCCTCTTTATTTAGTGGCGGAGTTTTACGGGCGATTCTGCGTGACAAATAATTGGAATATGCAAGTCATTAGTATATAACCTGCATATTCCAGTCTGTAGAATTAACTTATTATTGTTTTCTTTCTTAATCAAGAAAATCTTTCAACCGTTTACTTCGGCTTGGATGTCTTAATTTGCGTAATGCTTTCGCTTCGATTTGACGGATTCGTTCTCTGGTTACACCAAATACTTTTCCTACTTCTTCGAGCGTTCTTGTTCTTCCATCATCTAATCCAAAACGCAAACGAAGCACATTTTCTTCTCTGTCTGTTAATGTGTCTAATACGTCCTCCAGCTGTTCTTTTAGTAATTCGTAAGCTGCGTGATCAGATGGGGAGATTGCTTCCTGATCCTCAATGAAATCGCCTAAATGAGAATCGTCTTCTTCCCCGATCGGCGTTTCTAAAGATACCGGTTCTTGAGCAATTTTTAGAATGTCGCGCACCTTATCAGGGCTTAATTCCATTTCTTCGCCAATTTCTTCTGGTGTCGGTTCACGTCCCAAATCTTGCAACAGAGAGCGCTGCACACGAATTAATTTATTAATGGTTTCCACCATATGAACAGGGATACGAATAGTACGAGCTTGGTCAGCGATTGCACGAGTAATTGCTTGTCTGATCCACCAAGTTGCATAGGTACTAAATTTAAACCCTTTGCGATAGTCAAATTTCTCAACAGCTTTAATCAAACCCATATTTCCTTCTTGAATTAAGTCTAAGAAAAGCATCCCCCGTCCCACGTATCGTTTTGCAATACTGACAACGAGACGAAGATTGGCTTCAGCTAATCTTCTTTTGGCTTCAATGTCTCCTTCTTCAATTCGGGAAGCAAGTTCAATTTCCTCCGCTGCGGAAAGTAAATCTACTCTTCCAATTTCTTTTAAATACATGCGGACCGGGTCATTAATCTTTATACCTAAAGGAACACTGAGGTCATTTAGATTAATTTCTTCTTCTTTTGCGATTTTCTGCATTTCGGGGTCGTCCTCAGACTCACCTAACACATCGACACCCTGGTCTTCCAGGTACTCATAAAACTCATCCATTTGTTCGGGTTCCATGTCAAAATTAGATAAACCATCAGCGACTTCTTCATAAGCAAGCGTACCGCGTTTTTTCCCCATGTCAACTAATTTTTCTTTTGCTTGCTCTAATGTGAGTTCGGGTTCTTTCATATGCGAAGGTTTTTGTTCGGCCATGAGTCCCCCTCCTTCCAAATTGTTGAATTATTTTTCGTTTTTTTGCTTTTGCAATCGAATTAACTCCATTGCTAAACGTGCAGCTTCCAAAGGATCATTTTCTTGCTCCGCTTTTTTTTGCTGCTCTTTTAAGCTTTTTTTCGTTGGACTCTGATTTGCTTCTCGATGAATTATTCGTAAATAATCATCAATTTCTTCCTCAGTACTATTCTGGACATCACTGGACATCGCTAGTTTAATGACCTGATTCTTCAGATGTTCATCAGATAACCTTTCCATAAATAAACTAATATCTGGTGAATTACCTTCTTCATAAAATGCATATAAATGCGTTGCTACAATTTTATGGTCATTTACATTAAATCCTGCTCCAAGTTCATTTTGTATTTTTTCAGCTATATAGGCATCTTGAAGCATATAAGATAAAATTCTTTTTTCTGCATTAATATATGCCGGATATAACTTTCTTTTATTTACAGATACATATTGATTAGTATAACTCTTATTACTTTGATTATCCTTCGAAGCAGGAAGACTTTTTTGGTATTGAGCCAACTGGCTCATCAAGGTTTCTACAGACAAGTCAAATTCCTTATGCAATTCCTGAATATAATATTCCCGTTCTAACGCACTCTCAATCAGGGAAAGTTCTTTTAAAACGCGTTCGATATATTCAATGCGCTCACTTTCCAATTGCAGATTAAAATGCCTGCGTTGATATCGCATAAAGAAACTCATATAACTGTCGCTGGTGCGCAAAACTTTTTCTTTAAACGCTTCCCCTCCATGTTCCCGGATATAGCTGTCCGGATCCTCTTTTGCATCTAAATTGGCAAGACGGACCTCGCAGCCAACCGATCGTAATAAAAGCGCCGCCTTATAACGTGCTTCTATCCCAGCACTGTCACCATCAAAACAAATGATAACCGTATCGACATAGCGGTTTAAAAGCTTTGCCTGCGTCTCTGTCAAAGCAGTTCCCATCGTAGCCACAACATTCTTAACTCCAGCTTGATAGGCGGATATAACATCCATATAACCTTCCATTAAAATAGCTTCATTTTCCTTTCGAATATGACGTTTCGCCAAATCAAAATTATATAAAAGCTTACTTTTTTGAAAAAGTTCACCCTCTGAACTATTTAAATATTTAGGTCCACTGTCGTCCTCTAATGCTCTGCCTCCAAAACCGACAGTACGTCCCAATGCATTACGAATAGGAAAGATCACTCTGCCGCGAAAACGATCAATGACTTCATTATTGTCGTTTCCAGCGACAATACCTGTTTTTAAAAGCATTGGTTTAGAATATCCTTTCTGCGTAAGAAACGTTGCAGTAAAATCACGTTTATTTGGAGCGTATCCAATTTGAAACTCTTCTAATGTCTCTTTTGTAATTCCACGACTTTTCAGGTACTCTAATCCATCCTTCCCATCTTTTTGGTACTTTATGAGGTGATGGTATAATTTTGTCAACCATTCATAAGCCGAGAGCATCTGCTCTGTTTCCTCTGATAAGGATGATTCTTTTTTTATGGATGCTGTTGGCAGTTCCACACCGGTGCGATCAGCTAAATACTTTAATGCCTCATAAAATGTAAAATTCTCCATTTCCATTAGAAAAGAGAATACATTTCCTCCTTTTCCGCAACCAAAGCAATGAAAAATTTGCTTTTCTTGCGTAACTGAAAACGAGGGTGTATTTTCACCATGAAAGGGACATAGACCAAAATAGTTTTTACCTTGTTTTTTTAATTGAATGTACTCTCCAATGACATCGACAATATCATTGGATTTTTTCACTTCTTCAATAATTGGTTCAGGTATTTGATTAGACATGGTTACCACCAACTATTCTATTTGTTTTTTCTTAAGGGATGTCCTAGAAGTCCAACCAAACTGATATATCAAGAAAAGGAACCTCTACAAAGATCCCCCGCTTTATGTGGGTAACTTAGAAATCATCGCATCTTGTGAAAATGCGTTAGGTTACTTTTCCGGCAAGTTGTTACGTTCTCAACCGATCGTCCCTTTTTATCAGACTTTTTGAACTCACTCACTTTTAGAGAGATTATGCAAAATCCTCCTTTTTAAACATCTGTTACTTCTTTTCTCATTATTCGACATATTTTTTTCTTATTCTCAAAAAAAATAGCCTTAACATAGTTTCTACAAAGGATGCATAGATTCCTTCTTTTTCAGAGCAAATTATGATTAAAATTGTATTTTTAATTAAATCTGCTCATACGATTTATCATTATAATATATTTTTTAATAGATTTCTATTAATTTGTATAGAAATCTATTAAAAAAAGAAAAAACATTCCGTGAGAGTTGCATACAGAATGCTTTTCAAACGATTAATTATTTTCTACTTTGCCACATTCTAATAATTTGATTAGCTGTTTCTTCCACAGCTTTATGAGAAACATCAATGACCGGACAGCCTATTTTTCCGACGACATCATTAAAAAATTCCAATTCCTGTTCAATTCGGTTTACATTTGCATAGGTCGCTTGATCGCCTAATCCTAATGCTTTTAAGCGTTCTTTACGAATGCCGTTCAGCTTGTCAGAAGAGATACGGAGGCCAATACACTTTTTAGGGTCAACCATCATAAGTTCTTCTGGCGGATCAACCTCTGGAACAATTGGAACATTTGCCACCTTAAAACGTTTATGTGCTAAAAATTGAGAAAGCGGCGTTTTAGAAGTTCTGGAGACTCCTATTAAAACAATATCTGCACGAGTAATGCCTCTAGGATCTCTTCCATCATCATATTTTACAGCAAATTCAATAGCCTCAATCTTTTTGAAATAATCTTCATCTAATTTATGAACAAGCCCAGCCTCTAGTCGCGGCTGGTCGCTAAAAACACGCTCCATCGCATCCATTGTTGGACCCATGATATCAATTGCCTCAATATCTATTTCTACGGCACGCTTATTTAGATAAGCACGTAGCTCTGGATCAACCAGCGTAAATCCGATAAGATTCGAATTTAATTTTGCCTGTTGTAAAAATTCATCAATCGTTTCTTTATCTTCCACGTATGGAACACGCTGGATTTTATAATCTCCACTTTTAAATTGACTTAAGCCTGCTTTAATTACCAGCTCAGCTGTTTCCCCCACAGAATCAGATAACACATAAATCACTTGCTGCTCCGTCATCTCGATATCCTCCCCTTAGCATATAAAATTAAATTGTATCTTCAATCGTTAATTCAACCAGCAGTTTGGTCATGGTTGTTTTGGTAATCCGGCCAATAACTTCAAGGCCGTTTTCGGTATCTTTTACAACAGGGACACCATCAATTTGCCGTGATATAAGCTGGTGAGCTACATCGATAAGCAGATCATTTTTGTGGCAAACTGTAATATTTGGCATTCTTGTCATGATAATCGGAACGGGTATCGAGCTTAAATCCTGTCTGCCCATACTTGCTCGTAACAAGTCCTTCCGAGAAAGAACTCCTACCAAACATGAATTTTCATCAACAACAAAAAGCGTGCCGACATCTTCTAAGAACATGGTGGAAATAGCATCGTATACAGATACCTTCTCGCTAACAGCTACAGGGACTTGCTGAAATTCATAAACTTTATATCGCTTGATCTTCTCTGTTAATAACTCTGAACCTGTTTTACCCGTATAAAAGTAGCCTACACGAGGACGTGCGTCTAAAAAACCAGCCATTGTCAGAATAGCTAAATCCGGTCTCAATGTAGCGCGGGTTAACGTAAGCTGGTCTGCTATTTGCTCACCCGTGATCGGACCGTCTGCTTTTACTATTTCTATAATCCGCTGTTGTCTTTTCGATAAGTCCACTTTTTCACCACCTATACTGCTACATTATTCGTAAATGAATATTACGACTTTTAGTGCTGATTGCATCAAAATTCATATATATGGATGATAACGTACCATGTTTTTTCTTTTTTAAACATGGTACGTTATATAATTCGACTTTATTCACTAAAATTCCTTTTTTACGCCTTAGAAAGTATAAAAAATTAATCTATTTTACGCATGCTGCTTCCAGGCTATTTTTCGTAAATCCGCATATTTCAGGATAAGCACGGAAAGTTCATGAATCATGGATAGACGGTTTTTTCTTACTTCTTCGTTATCATCCATAATCATATTATGATCAAAAAATGCATGGATATCGTCGCCTAAATTAGCAAGCAGATTCAGTGCACCCTTACTGTTTTGCGCTTCTAAATATTCGATATAACTTGACTTTACTGATTCGACAGCATTGTATAAAGCTTTTTCTGATTCTGTTTGGAAAAGAGAAGAGCTTATCTCGTGGTTTTTATCCTCCACCTTATCTTCCAAATTGAGCACACGTACCAGTGCTTCTTGAGAACTTTTAAACTGAGCATCTGCTTTTTTCACAGATAAAACATGCGCTTTATCAACTGCAAAATGAAATATTCCTAATTGATTATCTACAACAGCATGAATAATGTCTGTTTCGATATCTTCTTCACGCATTAAATATTCGGCACGAGAAGCAAAAAAGGCTTGTAATTCATCTTTCGCAGAAGCATTTACCACTAAACCAGAATCTTGTAATACCGTTAACGTATATTCAATTAAAGATTCTACGGTTAGATCCCAATGTTGATCCTTCAAAATACGTAAAATCCCCATTGCTTGCCTTCTCAAACCATAAGGGTCCTGAGATCCGCTTGGGATAAGACCAACACTGATACAGCCGGCAATTGTATCCAATTTATCTGCAATACTCAGCACCGCACCGACAGTCGTTGCCGGAAGCTCTCCATGAGATTGCTTCGGCAAATAGTGTTCACGAATAGCTTGCGAAACTTCTTTTGTTTCCCCAAAAAATGTAGCGTACTTTTCCCCCATCACGCCTTGAAGTTCTGTAAATTCATTTACCATATTTGTCATTAAATCAAATTTACTAATTTCAGCCGCACGTACAATTTCTTTTATTTCCGTTAACTGAAGCTCTTTTGCTAAGTGGTGGGCAATTTTTTTGACACGGTTTACTTTCTCTGCATAAGTACCCAGCTTTTCTTGGAAAACAACGCGGGTCAGTTTCTCCTGGAAGAAATCAATGGAAAGCTTTTTATCTTCTTCAAAGAAAAACTCTGCGTCCGCAAGACGTGCCCGCAGCACCTTTTCATTTCCTCTGATGACTGTTTCCAGCTCATACGCATCGCCATTTCTTACACCTACAAATTGAGGAAGCAGCTCGCCATCACGTTTCACCGGAAAATAGCGCTGATGCTCAGCCATTGACGTAATAAGAACTTCATTTGGTAATTCTAAAAAGGAAGGTGCGAAACTGCCAACAAAGGCTGTTGGATATTCCACAAGGTTTTTCACTTCACTCAAGAGCTCTTTCTCAACGGGAATATGAAAGCCATTTTTTTCTTGCAATGCCTCAAGCTGTTCCACAATGATCGCTTCCCGTTTTTTCGCATTTGCAATCACATATTGATCACTTAAGAGCTGTTCATATTGTTTCGGTTCCTCTATTGTAAGCTTGCCGCTGAGGAAACGGTGGCCATATGTGAAATTACTTGTTTTCACATGCGCGATTTCAAAAGGGATTACCTCATTACCGTAAAGTGCAACTAACCAGCGGATAGGTCTTGCATAACGTAATGTTTCATTTGACCAGCGCATATTTTT
Organism: Oceanobacillus jeddahensis; assembly: GCF_000750635.1. Classification (GTDB taxonomy): domain Bacteria; phylum Bacillota; class Bacilli; order Bacillales; family Amphibacillaceae; genus Oceanobacillus; species Oceanobacillus jeddahense. Next base: position 1,118,539 of record NZ_CCDM010000002.1, on the reverse strand, counting down.
GCCGAATGTAATGGACTCAATAATATCCTTAAATTCCGGAAGTAAGGATTGTACCGCTTTTCCTTCAATATATTTTTTTACATAAATGTAAGAAGTTCCTTTAACCTCTTTGATATAAATATCATCAGTTGTTTTTCCTTGACCTCTTGTAAAACCTTCCGCTGCCTTCGTCCAGTTCCCCTGATCATCTTTCGCAATCTTCAACGCAGGTCCTTTTGCTTCTTCTTCTATAGACGTCTGGTTATCTGCTGCTTCTTTAATAAGAACAGCTAATCTGCGCGGTGTTGAAAAAGAAACCGCAGATGAATAAGAAATACGCTGATCATCCAGCCACTTTATTGTTTTATCTAACATTTGTGCTTCCGCATCATCTATAAACCGAGCTGGCAATTCTTCTAATCCAATTTCAATCAATACATCCTGTGCCACCCTAGTTCGCCTCCTTTTTCAACATTGGGAAACCTAATTTTTCGCGCTCTTCTACGTAGATCTTTGAAATACTACGCGCAAGATTACGCACCCGGCTAATATAACCTGTTCTTTCCGTTACAGAAATAACCCCTTTTGCATCTAAAAGGTTAAACGTATGGGAGCATTTTAAAACATAATCATATGCCGGGAAGACAAGTCCTCGCTCCATGGTCGCTTTTGCTTCCTGTTCGTATTTTGTAAATAAATCAAACAACATATCTGTATTCGATGTTTCAAACGTATAAACCGAATGCTCATATTCTGGTTGATAGAAAATATCACGCAGCGTCACACCGTTATTCCACTCTAAATCAAATACATTTTCTTTATCTTGAATATAAGAGGCCAATCGCTCAATTCCATATGTTAATTCAACGGTAACCGGATTCGCTTCTAAACCGCCAATTTGTTGAAAATAGGTAAACTGTGTGATTTCCATTCCATCTAACCATACTTCCCAACCTAGACCAGCTGCTCCAAGTGTTGGATTCTCCCAATTGTCTTCTACAAAACGAATATCATGCTTAAGTGGGTCAATCCCAAGTTTTTTCAAAGACTCTAAATATAATTCTTGAATATTCTCTGGAGAAGGTTTCATGACAACTTGAAATTGATGATGTTGATACAGACGATTTGGGTTTTTCCCATATCTGCCATCTGCCGGACGTCTGGAAGGTTCTACATAGGCCGCATTCCATGGTTCTGGTCCTAAGCTTCGCAGCAACGTCATTGGAGACATTGTGCCCGCACCTTTTTCTGTATCATAAGCTTGCATTAAGATACAATTTTGATCTGACCAATGATTTTGTAAAGTTAAAATCATTTCTTGGATATTCATTGACTCCACTCCTTTAATGGATAAGTAATTTAATATAGTTATTAAGGGAATATTAGACAACGTGGCGTTCACTAAAACCACTCAGATACTAAAATACTGTGTCCGTCGTATGTTTCCTTTCATACTAAAAAGCCGTCCCTATGTCTGTTGTTCAAACAGACATAGGGACGGCTTAAACCGCGGTTCCACCCTATTTGCCCTTGTTTTCAAGGGCCTCTTTTCATTTCCGCTGCTCCGAAGTTCCTTCCTGAAGCTTCTATATATCTGGCTCACACCATTCCAGACTCGCTTTTTACAGAAAATGCTTCCGTACTCTTCTTCATCATTACAGCCATCATTTTGTATAAGATTACATTGCTTTAAACAGATTTTATGTACAAATCATACTTCATTACCCCTTAGCTTGTCAATTATTACTTACTCAACTTTCGCACCTTAAAAAGAAACTTCCATAGAAACAGGAGTTGATCGTTCCTTTGATAACTCTCTTGCCAAAGGGTAAAGAAAGTAAAGTGTAAGATCACCGCTGCGGCGGAGTGGTTGGTCGGAGCGGAGCTATGCACAATCACCAATTCCAAAATGGCTGGATATGTAACCAAAAAGCAAACACAATAATGAAAAACACGACAATCCTGGAATGGCGAGATATATGCTTATTCTTAGGTGCTAAAGTTTAGTTACTTAAATAAATCAAGCTGATCCAAAAACTTTCGTGATTTAATGTAGTATCCTCCATATCGATCATAATAAGCTTTTAATATAGCCTGAAGCATTTTCACATTTTCCGGTTTCATTTGGATCGTACCAATACGTTCTAGTTCTACTTCTGAAAATAAATACAACAGTTTAGCTAATTTTTGGGAAAGTTCTATTGCTTCCGGGTCTATATGACGACATCTGATACAAAGAAATCCGCCTTCCACCACAGAAAACACAAAAGGGTGCTGCCTTCCTTCACAGTTCAAACACTGATTTAAAACGGGAGCAAATCCAGCCTTTTTATAGAGCTTTAATTCATACATCATGATTGGAATTTCAGCTTGGTCCTTCTCTTCAATCCACTGTAATGTTTGTTGAAATTGTTCAAACAGAAATGGATCTGTACTTTTATTTTCTAAAAGTTTATCTGTAAGCTCTGCAATATAGGAGCAATAAGCAGTTTTTATAAAATCTTCCCGTATTGTACGGTGAGAGTTTAATAATTCACCTTGTTGAATTGTACTGAGTCCGCTGCCTAAATAAACAAAAAAGCGGGTGAATACGAATGGCTGAGTAACAGCAGCCATTCGACTTTTTGGTTTTTTCGCGCCTTTTGCTAAGGCTTGAAACTTTCCAAACTTCCCGCTATAGATTGTTACTAATTTATGCGTTTCACCATAATCTTTTGTTTTTAATACAATACCATCTATTTGTTCCAACACTCTAAATCACCCGGCCTCACTTTTCATTGAACAAAAATTAAAAACTTCAATCGGCATGGTTAAACAGATGGCAAGTCTATACTTTTGTACGAAGAAGATCGTGTCTGTTTATTTTGTTCCTGTTCCGGGTTTAATTCTTTTTGCTGCTCTAGTTCTTTTAATAATAAATAGGTTTCAATGTTTCCTGTTTGATAAAACAAATTCCATGTAGCATCTAACACAAGAAACCCCACCTTTCAAATTATTTTTTTGCTAAGCAATAGCACTTGGCAAATAAGTGCTACGAAGGCATTTGCCTAAAACTTACACTCTAGAGTATAAGGAACCCCCCAAAACAAAATTCGCTTTGAAAAGCCCCTTTAACGTATACCGAGATTTCTAACTAAAAGGACAGCCTGACATTAACTTCCCGCTTCTTTTATAGGTTGGTTCGATTTTATTGTTTTCATTAGTATAAAAAATTACCATCTTTACGAGGAATTTCAAAAAAGCTATTTGCCAATAAAAATAACTATTCTAACCCTTTGAACATACTTTTTAATATTCATCAAGTCGGAATCCATATTCATGTAATTGATTCTGTTTGTTTCTCCAATCTTTTTTCACTTTTACCCAAAGCTCTAAATATACTTTGGAACCAAGTAATGCCTCGATATCGCGGCGTGACTGCTGGCCGATTTTTTTCAGCATGCTTCCCTGCTTGCCGATTAATATACCTTTTTGCGAGCTTCTTTCTGTAATAATCGTGGCTTGTACTAATAATTTTTCCTGTTCTCTCTCTTCTATATTTTCAATGACAACCGTAATCGAATGCGGTATTTCTTCTTTTGTATGATGTAATACCTTTTCCCGGATAAGCTCAGAAATAATAAATCGTTCTGGATGATCTGTGATCTGATCTGTCGGGTAGTACTGCGGTCCTTCCGACATTTTATCTGCAAGTACCTCTAACAAATGATCCACATTATTTCCTTCCAATGCAGAAATTGGAATAATTTCATCAAATTCGTAAAGATCCTTATACTGGTTAATCAGCTGCATCAGTTTTTCCGGTTCAATTTTATCAATCTTATTAATAACCAGGTAAACGGGCTGATTTACTTTTTGTAATAAATCAATAATATACTGATCTCCACGTCCATAACCCTCATCTGCATTAATCATGAATAAAATGTTGTCCACTTCATTCAGTGTATTCTCTGCCACCTGCACCATAAAATCGCCTAATTTATGCTTTGGTTTATGAATTCCTGGTGTATCAATGAAAATCATTTGATACGCTTTCGTTGTCAAAACACCCTGTATTTTATTTCTTGTCGTTTGCGCCTTATCACTCATTATTGCTATTTTTTGTCCAATTACCCGGTTCATAAAAGTCGATTTACCAACATTTGGCCTGCCAATAATAGCAATAAATCCTGATTTGAAATTATTTGTCATGCTGCGTTCCTCCGAATTTCTATTGTGTGCTTACTACCTATCATACTACATTTTTAAATTGGTTTCATTATATCGACAAAACCTTTAATAATGATACAATGGGTTACAAAAAGAGAGGTTTTATGATGACCTCTCTTTTTGTAACGATATATGTTGGACCACTATAACATTTTCAATACAATACGGTTCTTCTCAAAAATCATATTAATTGAATTATTTTAGGAGCGAAAATAAGTATTCCGACTACAATGGATATCAGTGCCGTAACAAGAACAACTCCAGCTGCAATATCCTTTATTTCCTTTATTCTTTCATCATAACCCGGCTGAATAAAATCCATCACCCGCTCAATGACACTGTTTATCATTTCAGTGATAAGTACCAGACCGATCGTTAATAAAATAACTGCCCATTCGATGAGAGAAAGACGGAAAAAGAAACCTGCTGCAACTACAATCATCGTAGCGACAAGATGCAGTTGAAAATTTGACTCCTTTTTCACAACGGTTTTCAGCCCTGCCCAAGCATAACGGAATCCAACAACTCTTTTCTTATCTTTCAATGCCAAATTCACCTAGAATTTCGTCTTGCCTGCCAAACATTTCCTTCTCATCTTCCACATTCATATGATCGTACCCAAGCAGGTGCAGGAATCCATGTAATGCTAAAAAGGCCAGCTCTCTCTCAAAGCTGTGATTATACTCCTCCGCTTGCTCTTTTGCCTTATCGATAGAAATAATAATATCTCCAAGTACAACTGGCAATCCTTCACCAACAATTTCAAGCTCTTCCTCTTCCATTTCCTGCATAGCAAATGAAATAACATCTGTCGGTCGATCTTTATCCCGATAATCTCTATTGATTAATTGAATTTGTTCATTATCCACAAAGCTGATTGAGATTTCTGCTTCTGCAGCTACTTTTTCTTTTTTTCCAGCAAAAGTAAGCAACTTTTCAACAAGCTCTTTATGTGCCTCAGACACAGCAATTGTTTCATCTTGAAAATCAATAAGCATTATTTATCTCCTTCCTTCTTCGGATACTGAATTCTAGAATGGAAAATTCCTTTCAAAGCATCACAAACCGTATGTTGAATGATTTTCAACTCTTTTAATGTTAAAGGACTGTTATCTAATTGTCCATCTGAAATTTTGCTGTTGATAATAGAAGAAACAATGGAATCAATCGTCTCAGGTGTTGGTTCTTGCAAAGAGCGAACTGCAGGCTCAACAGAATCACAAATACAAACAATTGCATTTTCTTTCGTTTCTGGCTTTGGTCCTGGATACCTGAAGTCTGCTTCTTCTGTTTCAGGGTCTAACTCCTTTGCCTTCATGTAAAAGTATTGAACTACAGAATTGGAATGATGCTGCTTCGCGATATCAATGATTTCCTTAGGCATTTTATGCGCTTTTAATAAATTTGCCCCATCGGTTGTATGCCGGATAATAATATCTGCGCTTTCTTTAGGCGGCAATTTATCATGCGGATTATTATTCGGCATTTGATTTTCAATGAAAAATCCTGGTCGTACCGTTTTGCCAATATCATGATAATAAGCACCTACCCTGGCCAGTAATCCATTTGCGCCTACTGCTTCACATGCCGTTTCACTGATGTTAGCAACCATCACAGAATGATGATATGTTCCAGGAGTCTCCACCAGAAGCCGTTTTAACAGTGGTTGATTCGGATTAGCTAATTGCAGAAGTTTCATATCTGTTAACATTCCCAAAAAGCTTTCAAATAATGGTAATAAACCGATTGCCAGGATAGCCGAGAGACACGCCGCTACTATTCCAAAGGCAAGGTATAAAAAAACATCGAACCATGTATATTTTTCAAAGGACAAGAATAAAAATAAAATAATGACAGCTGAATGAATTAAAATTAATCCAATGGCTGTTTTTAAAATAACAAGACGTTCACTTAATTTCTTCATTAATACAATCGCAGCAAGCTGTGAAAAAAGAAAATAAATTGCTGCTTCTACATGCAGCATCCCGGCAATATAGTTATTAAACATAAATGCTGCTAATATAGAATATAAAATGCTTAGACGCAGTGCGGAACGATCGCTTATTAATACTTTTAATAAAATAGCTATGGCAGCAATCGGGGTAACTAAATATAATGCATTTGATTGGTCAAAGAAATAACTCTGAATCTTCATAACAAAAATGGCCAGTATACTCAACAGTAAAACAGCTATGATTGGTAGAACGCTCCAATCTCTTTCTTTAGCAATTTGCAAGCATTCCATTCCGAAAAAGTAAGCAATAACAGCAGCAAGAAATCCTAAAGCAAGAATCGGGTAAATATTACCTTCCTGTGATAATACACCTACTAATTCGAGTTGTTCATAAATTTCATTCGTAATTGTCTGCCCTTCACGAACAATGGTTTCCCCTGCACGAATAACAACAGGATCTACAAGTGTTGCGGCATCTTTTTTCTCTTGTGCAGTTGCCTCATAATCAAAAAATGAATTTTCTACCACTGCAAAGTCTGCCAAATCCAGTAAAATTTCCTGTAAATTTTCATCTAACTCTGAATAAGCTAAATCACGTTCTATGTTTGTAATTCCAGATTGAATATTTTCTGCTCTTATCCCTTGATTCAGTACATTTTCCAAACTCTGCGTAAAGACTGTATTAGCTTCTTCTAAAGCTGGTTCTGGCTGTTGCAATAATGAAATAAATACCTCTTCAGAAATTTCTGAACTGATTTCTTCTGAGAGTAAAGACCTTATTTCAATTGCTTCTTCTTCGTACATATCTTCTATTGTATCCTCATCATGCTCCTCTTTTAACGTTAATACAGCGTCAAAGATTTCGTTAATATAATTAATTCTTTCTTCTGTCACTTCTTCGGAAATACTATATCGATCAGGAACAGCATTAACAGCTTCCCGGATCCTTTGGTCTGTTTCCTGCTTATTTTCAATCGTAATCGGGGAACGTATTGTCTCTTCAGAAACAGCAAAACGTTTAATATCATATGTATCTGTACGCACATTATCTAATAGCGTCAAAAAAACAATGGCTCCTATAAGGAGGGCTGGAATAATTGCAACAAAATATTTACGTCTATTTTTAAAAAAAGGAAGTATTTTCTTCCATCTTTTTTTCAATACCTTCACCCCCTATTACATATTTTATCATGTATTGTGATGGATTTATCTAGTTAAATAAAGTGAAGCTTGATCTTGTAGGCCGGAACGAATCGGGCAGCTACTGGTTGACCGATCTTCCACTTAGAAATAACATGATTTCTTCATCTCTTAAAGTGGGAGCCTCGTAGCTAGTTACACTGCGATAAAATTCCCACTTTATATAGATATAGACTGTTTCTCTGAAATATTTACTTAAGTTTCCATTATTAGCACCAAAAATAACCTTAAATATCCTATCTATTATGTAAAATCAAAGAAATATCTTGTCCTTATCGAAAACATTTGCGCTTTCATCGACTAAAAATGATCACACGATGTGACCAACGTCGATATTAGGATATCATATCCATCGCATTTTTTCCTTAAATGGCTTATATTTTCTAATGGTGGAACAATAAGGATGAGACACACTTTTGTCTCATCCTTCATTCCACGTTAGGAAAGCACAAGAAAAACGGACATTCGCTCTTTTTCTAATCACTTTCTGTTTCGTAAGCGTTTATTATTTTTTGAACGAGTGGATGGCGTACCACATCAGCTGCTTGCAAATGCACAAAAGCTAATCCTTCAATCGGAGACAGCATTCGCTCTGCAACCTTTAATCCAGAAATAATACCTTTAGGGAGATCCACTTGTGTCATATCTCCAGTAATAATCATTTTTGAGCCAAAACCAAGGCGGGTTAAAAACATTTTCATTTGTGCTGGTGTCGTATTTTGTGCTTCATCCAATATAACAAAAGCATCATCTAATGTTCTGCCTCGCATATAAGCTAACGGAGCAATTTCGATAGTTTCTCTTTCAATTAAACGCGCTGTATGCTCCGCCCCTAACACATCATGCAATGCATCATATAGAGGTCTTAAATAAGGATCTACCTTCTCCTTTAAATCCCCTGGTAAAAAACCTAAGCTTTCGCCGGCTTCTACTGCCGGTCTAGTTAAAATAATTTTTTTTACCAGCCCGTTCTTCATAGCGTGTACGGCCATAACAACAGCCAGATACGTTTTCCCTGTTCCCGCTGGACCGATCCCAAATACGAGGTCCTTCGATTTGATAGCCTGAACATATTGCTTCTGCCCAAGTGTTTTTACACGGATCGACTTTCCTTTATAATTCTTTGTGATTTCATCTTCAAATAAAGTCTCAAACTGTTTGATCTTCCCTTTTTTCGCTAAGTCTACAGCATAGACAACATCCCGTTCCGATACTGTCTGGCCTTTCCGGATAACACTTAAAATGGTCAGCAGAATCTCCTGCACTAACTGTACTGCCTGATTGTCTCCAGAAACACGGATGGATTCACCTCTGGATATAATATCCACCTCAAGTAAAGCTTCCAATTGTTTTAAATGTTTATCGTTTGTACCAAATAAAGCAAGTGCTTCATTGGCACCTTCTAATTGTAAATCAATATCCACTAATTTTTCGGGCATAATCAGTCTCCTTGAGTAATAAGTTCTTCTTTTACAATATTTTCTTCTACCGAAAGATATAAGACTAATTCAACTTTACCATGCTCTATATGTTCATGTAAAATTTTTTCTGATAATATCACAGCTTCTGGCCCCAGTTCATGGAGTAATTGTACTTTAGCTTGTTCAATTCCTGCTTCTATAGCTTCTTCATTCGATCTCTCTTCCTCTATGATCTCTGTCTCACTAATTTCTCTGGAAACATAAGAAATCGGCAGCTCCCATTTCAAAAAATGAATGGGCTGTTCTCTTTGTTCTTCTTGAGAATGAATAAAATCAGGGTTTTTAAATCCCCAGAAAGGAAGCTGCACATCTCCAAAACGCAAATAATGCTTCTTCTTCTGGTCTCCGGTTATTTCCTCTGCTTGGTATTGAAGTGGAACAGTGACTTGCACTTCATACCATGTGTTTGCAACTACGTCTGCCTCTGCAGCAACAGGTTTATCAGACGGTTCTTCAGCGTCGGTATTATCTTCCCCTTCTTCTGTATTTAAATTACCAGACACTAAAATTTCTCCAGGAACAACATAATCATTAACGCTTACCATAGCTCGTCCTCTAGAAACATACATGTTTGTAATAATCCCTTTTTTTGTTGCCACTAAATTCCTAGGTTCTCCAGGAGGTATTTCTTCTACAATTGTTTTTTCAACAGCTTCTAAATGCAGCGTTGTCCCTTGAAGGTGGACGCCTGTCCAAAGCAGCTCGGGAACTTCATTTAAGAGCTGGCGTTGAATATCTTTTGGTGTAGCAAGAGAAAACAGCCATGCACCGGGATATATCCCTAATGAGTCAAGCTCTGTTTCTATTTTTTCCTCAATTTCTTTTGGTACACCAGTTATATGAACAGACCATAATAAGTTAGATAAAACGAAGAAAAATAAAAAACCAGTAAGTATACCAGCGAGTAAATATTTTTTTCTACTAAGCCTTGAAAGAAAAAAAGGAAAGCCTTTGGAATCCATAAAGGAAACTTTATATAAAGAATCTCTCCTTATCTTTCTTAAGGCCCCTAAGTCTTTGTACATAATCGTAGCTTGACAGCATTCCTCTTCTACTTTTTTTACATCCCAAATACGAATCCCCTGGCTGGCACATTTTTGTAAGAATAGTTCTGGTCTAACTCCTTTAACACGAACAGTAACGTATGCACGTATAGACGGCGGGTTTTGTTTTTTCATTTCAACCTCCTATTGCTCGTTTGCTATCCTCAATTTTGCATAGAATCATACTACCTTTTCCAAAAATTTATTTTTATGAAGGAAGTTTCTAAAAGCTTGATGAAAATGGAAATTTCATACTTCTTTTCCACCTTCTTTGTTTAAAAAGAGTACTTCGGAAATGGTTCCCTCTAACATAATTTCTTTTGGAAGCATCATTTTAAGCACAAAAGAATGTCCTTTAATGCTTACAAACCCATTTGCTACCTTTAGCCTCAGCTCTTCATTGGTATAGAGGGCTAAGCCTTGATGATTTTCAATATAAAAATGCAAATGTCCAATAATTGTTATGCGAGGCATCTCCATAACAACATCGGATGGAAGAGAGAATTGCTCCATTAAAAGTGAACGGATTCTTTGTTGCCATTTATTCAATGATGATCCCCCCTCATTGATACATATGTAATTCATTCTTTGAACAGAACTAGATAAAATGAAAAATACCCTAATCAGCATAGACTATGCCAATTAGGGTATTTCTGTGTTTCTCTTTATTTTCTTCTCTGCACGATACTTCTATACGGCTGCTTCGCTCGCGGCGGCCCTAAGACCTCAGCCATAATAACACCGTTAACTAATCCTTTTCCATCGAGATTTCCAGAAACACGTTTCTTCATTTCGTTCTTTCCTGGATTATCTCCTTCATCCTTACGATCCACAATCAAATCCTTGAAATTTTGCTTTGCGTCCTCCACATCTTCTTGAGAGGCAGTTTGATATCGATTCGTCATACGCTCCATTTGCTTTCTCTGCTGTTCTTCAATACCTCCAGCAGAAATATCCGGACGTTCTCCCTCTCTATAGACTTGACGTTCAGCACGGGGCTGCTCTCTTTTTCTTTGTGTCTGCTGCCCCGTTCTCATCTCCTGTGGTGAACGTTGCTGATTAGGTCTGGATGATGTCTGATTTTTTGGAGGTGTAGACTGCTTTTTTTTCTGTTCTTCCTGTTTCTTTTTAGAATCACCCAGGAATGCAACGATTCCGGATATAATGATAATAATAAGAAACAGATTTTCAAATATCCAGTCCATATGCCCCCTCCTTTATTTTCATTTTAATTACTTATTTTGGTCGTCATCCTTATTATCCGTAGAAAGCTTACCAATGGAATCACGCATATCTGTATCGGCATCAATGTTTTGATAGTTCATATAATCCATGACACCCATTTTACCAGAGCGCAATGCTTCTGCTAATGCTAGTGGTACATCAGCTTCTGCTTCCACCACTTTCGCACGCATTTCCTGAACGCGGGCAAGCATTTCTTGTTCTTGTGCTACAGCCATTGCACGGCGTTCTTCCGCCTTCGCTTGCGCAATATTCTTATCTGCTTCGGCCTGGTCAGTCTGCAGGATTGCTCCAATGTTCTTACCGATATCCACATCAGCAATATCAATGGATAAAATTTCAAATGCGGTACCTGAGTCAAGCCCTTTACTTAATACCGTTTGAGAAATCATATCTGGATTTTCTAATACTTCTGTATGGGCATTAGAGCTACCAATTGTACTTACAACCCCTTCACCGACACGGGCAATGATTGTTTCTTCACCAGCACCACCGACTAAGCGGTCGATATTGGCACGTACTGTAATTCTGGCTAAAGCTTTTACTTCAATACCATCCATTGCAATACCGGCAATAAATGGTGTTTCAATCACTTTCGGGTTTACACTCATTTGTACCGCTTCTAACACGTCACGACCCGCTAAGTCAATCGCAGCTGCACGTTCAAATAATAAATCAATATTTGCTCGTTGCGCTGCAATTAGTGCATTTACTACTCTGTCTACATTACCGCCCGCCAGATAGTGACTTTCCAGCTGGTTGGTTTTCACATTCATCCCGGCTTTATGCGCTTTGATAAGTGGATTAATAACACGGTTTGGTACTACCCGGCGCAAACGCATACCGATGAGTGTAAAGATACTGATTTTTACCCCGGCTGCCAGGGCACTAATCCATAGTGCAACTGGAACAAAAGTAAATAAAATTGCTAAAGCAATAACAATAACCGCAATAATAATCAGCGGCATTAAAATATTTTCATCCATGCTGATTCCTCCTGATTTAGATAATTATTTCACTTCCCTAACTACGACACGAACACCTTCTACACGAATTACTTTCACTTTCTTTCCTCTGTCAACAAAAGTGCCATCAGAAACAACATCGATGGTTTCATTATTTAATTCTGCCAACCCGGAAGGCCGCAGCGGTGTTAATGAGTTCCCTTCAAGTCCGACAAGCTCTAAACGGTTTACTGAGGATACATAACCATCTTCTGTTGCTATACTGTCTCTTAAAACAATATGGCGGAAAATCCCTTTATTCAGACCTATTCTTCTAAATAAGATGATAGCAAGAATCACAGCAATTAAAAAGGCAATCCCTATACTCATTGACATGTGCACCATATCATACCCTGACATGAATAAGGAACCGATCACCGCAGCTATTCCGAGGACTCCCAGAATACCGCCGGTTACAAAGAATTCTGCAACTATAAGACCAATACCAATAAGAAGAAGGAGAAGCGCCTCCATACCTGCTAATCCGGCAACGACATGCCCGTAAAAGAATAATACTAAGGATACCAGCCCTAATATTCCCGGAATTCCAAAACCTGGAGAGTACAGCTCTACAATTAAACCAATACTAGCAACAGATAATAAAATAGGAATAACCACCGGATGCGTTAAGAATCTAGCCAATTCTTCTGCGATGGAAGTTTCCGTTTCAACAATCGTTGCTTCAGACAGATCAAGCTCCTCCAGAAGTTCAGCACGGTTAGAAACAATTCCTTCTGCATATCCAACTTCAACTGCTTCTCTTGGACCTAATGTCAGGAACTGCCCTTCAGGAGCCCCATATTCTGGCAAATCAATACTGTTATCAGCCATTGCTGCAGCGTAAATAGGATCTCTGTCATTTGATTCCGCTGCACTTCTCATTTGCGCCAGCCATGCAGACTGTGCTTTCTCATCAGCTGCTGTCCCGTCTTGATTAATAATTCCGCTTGCTCCCATGGTTGCATGCGGATTAAAATAAATATTATCGGAGAACAACGCAATGTAAGATCCGGCAGATAACGCTTCATTGACAATATAAGCCGTTGTCGGGACAGTTATACTTTGAATATGCGAACCAATTTGTCCGGCAGAGTCGACTCGACCGCCAGGCGTATCAATTTCAAAAATAATATGATCTGCCCCGCTTTCCATCGCCTCTGTTGTAGCTCGGTCAATAAAAGCTTCTAGACCTCTTTCCACTTCCCTTTCAATTGGTACAATATAAACTGTTTCACCTTCACCCTGCTCAGCCTCTGTCTGCGTTCCAGTAAATATGGATACAATGGTTAAAACTGTTACAAACAATATGTATACAGCTAACCGCTTACGATGTCTTTTCAACTTGAGTCACCCCCTCATCCTGCACCTTACCTATATTTACGAAAGTAATTCCTAAAAGGTTTCATTTTTCGTGGATGGGTATACTTTGATAGTACCATATATAGTCAGGTTGTAGAAAGCTTCATCTTAGTTTGGCACTATGAATAATCCATACCATTTATTCACACCTCTGATTATTTTAACTAATTGAAAAACCAACCCAAAATTGGGTTGGTTCTTTTTATCGCAATTCCTGCTCTACTATTTGTTTAATTTTAGAACCGTCAGCCTGTCCTTTAGCCTTTGGCATCACGGAACTCATTACTTTCCCCATGTCTTTCATTGAGGCAGCATTAACTTCTTTTATTGTTTCCCGAATGATCGACGTTAATTCCTCATCTGAAAGTTGTTTTGGTAAATACTGTTCCAGTATTTCCAATTCTTGTTTGGTCTTATTAACCAAATCATCTCTTCCAGCATTTTTAAATTCTTGGAGGGAATCTTTTCTCTGCTTCACTTCTCTCGAAAGAATAGTTAATTCTTCGTCTTCAGATAGAGTATCTTTTCCAAGCTTAATCGATTCATTCTGAATAGAAGCTTTTACCATGCGAATAACGCTCAGGGTTTCTTTATCTTTGTTCTTCATCGCCTGCTTCATATCTTGATTTAATCGATCAAGTAGCGTCATACGTCACACCTTCTTTAGAATTTACGTTTTCTAGCAGCCTCTGATTTCTTCTTACGGCGTACACTAGGTTTTTCATAGTGTTCACGTTTACGATATTCCTGTAATGTACCACTTTTTGATACACTACGCTTAAAGCGACGAAGAGCATCCTCAAGAGACTCGTTTTTACGAACGCGAGTTGTATTATTTGACATGCTAATTTCCCTCCCTCCGAAGCACAAAACCATATTTAATGCGAGCATGAACATACTCTCATGCCTTTTTAAAGTATAATATAAACGCGCGGGACGGTCAATGGTTATTTATTAATAATCTGAAGTTCCTTCTTTACCAGAGACTATTTCCACTCCGGCGCTTGCACCGATTCGTGTTGCACCAGCTTCAATCATCGCTTCTGTGGCTTCTAAATCACGAACTCCTCCTGATGCTTTTACTCCCATTTCAGGGCCGACGGTTTTCCGCATCAATTTTATATCCTCAACTGTTGCACCGCCGCCGGAAAAGCCTGTTGAGGTTTTAACAAAATCTGCTCCCGCTTCTTTTGCTAATTGACAAGCAAGCACTTTTTCTTCATCTGTTAATAAAGCTGTCTCAATAATTACTTTGGTTAATGCTTTATCCTTAGCTGTATCGACGACAGCCTTTATATCTGCTTTAACCAATGCTTCGTTTCCAGCTTTTAGTTCACCAACATTGATTACCATATCCACTTCGGTTGCACCATTTTCAATGGCTTCTCTAGTTTCATAAACCTTTGTCTGTGTTGTTGTCGCTCCCAAAGGAAAACCGATAACCGTACAGACTTTCACCGGGGAATCCTTTAATTCGCTCGCACAATAAACAACCCAATGCGAATTGACACAAACCGAAGCAAATTTATTTTCTTTCGCCTCTTCGACAATTTTTGCAATTTGCTGCTTTGTTGCTTCCGGTTTTAATAAGGTATGGTCAATATAAGAAGCTAAATTCATTATTTATATCTCCTTTTTATGCGTTTTTTTCTGCAACATGTGTAGCGTGATCCATTACTCGTACGAAGACACCTTTATTGATAGGATAGCCAGGCTCTGTTATCTTCACTTTAACAATTTTACCAATTAAATCGGCTGTGCCTTCAAACTGTACTTTCATATAATTATCCGTATAACCAATCAGATGATTATCTTCCTGCTCACTTGCATGCTCTTCTGGAATCACTTCTAATACGTCATCTTGATATTTGGAGGCATATTCCTTTGCAAGCTGATCAGAAAGTGTGATTAATTCATGCACACGTCTTTCTTTTACTTCATCTTCCACTTGATTGTCCATTCTTGCTGCGGGCGTACCCGTTCTTCTGGAGAACGGGAATACATGAAGTTCCGAATAGCCAATTTCTTTAATAAACTCGTACGTCTCCTGGAATTCTTCCTCTGTTTCTCCAGGAAATCCGACAATAACATCAGATGTAATTGCTAATCCTGGCAATGCTTTTTGTATCTTCTTCACTTTTTGACGGTAAAAATCCGTTGAATACTTACGGCGCATTCTGGCTAGCACAGTATCTGAACCAGATTGTAGTGGAATATGCAAGTGACGGACAATTTTCTTACTACTGTCCAGTACACGGATAACCTCGTCCGTAATTTGACTCGCTTCGATCGAACTGATGCGAATGCGTTCTAATCCTTCTACCTGCTCCAGTTCTTCAAGTAACATCGCAAAATTATAATCTTTCAGGTCTTCTCCATACCCAGCTGTATGTATTCCGGTAAGTACAAGCTCTTTGTACCCTGCTTCTACTAATTTATTTGCCTGTTCAATCACGTTTTCAGGATCTCTGGAACGCAGTAAACCTCTTGACCACGGGATAATACAAAATGTGCAGAAGTTATTACAGCCTTCTTGAATTTTGAGTGACGCCCGTGTACGGTCTGTAAATACAGGTACATCCATTTCCTCAAATACACGATTTTTCATGATGTTTGATACACCGTTAACAGGCCCTTTTGTTTTTTCATGTTCTTCGATATAGGAAAAGATATTTTTACGTTCCTGTGTTCCGACAACCACGTCCACTCCAGGAATTTCCATGATTTCCCCTGGAGAAGTTTGCGCATAGCATCCTGTTACACAAACGACCGCATCTGGATTTTTACGGATGGCACGACGGATCGTCTGCCTGCTTTTTTTATCTCCTGTATTCGTAACTGTACATGTATTGATAACATAAACGTCAGCGTTATGATCAAAATCTACACGTTCATAGCCCTGTTCCTTAAACATTCTCCAAATGCCCTCTGTTTCGTAGTGATTTACTTTGCAACCGAGAGTAAACAGACCTACGGTGCGTGGTAGCTTTTCAGCTGATTGGTTTTCAGCCATATATTTATCATCCTTTCATTAAAATTAACGTTTTTATTTTGATTACATCGTATCTTATATTATCATAAAAAATAATAAATAGAATACAAAAGAACCTTTCTATCTTTACCAGTTAGGTGAAAGGTTCTTATAAATTACTTTATAATCTTTCTTCGTCATCATCAACTAGCTGAATTTCAACCTTTGTGATTTTTTCTCCCCATCGTTTCAAGTTTTCGTATCTTCCATAAACTTCATAACAGCCATCTCCTAAACCAGATGGAAAAACAACGGCTAACCCATCAGTTCCATCATTAAAAGAAAGAGATCCTCCAAGATCACTATACATAGCTATTTCTTTTACATCTTGAAACGTTGAATCCATTTCAACTGAGGAAACTATTTGAACTCCAGTTGATTCAGCTACCATATCAATTTCTCTGCGAAGACTAGTTGCTTCAGCCTCATTTAATGCTTCAATAAACCCTGCATAGTCTTTCTTTTGCTGTACACCATAACCTTTTTCAATTAATAATTCAGCAACTTTATTTTGACCCCTCCCCCAAAATACGACACCTTTGATATTGCCTTTTTTTCGCCATTCATTATCAATATTTTTTGGATCGATAATCATTAACTGACCAGAATGAACTTTAATTTGTCCTATGAGTTTCTTTTTCATTATCACAACTACTCCTTTAACTATTCCCAATCTTCAGGTGTCAAATCAATAGTCTGGTTCTCTTTGTCTAGATTATTTCTTATCATTTCTTTACGGGCATACCGTATTTCTCGAGCTAAAAATTCAATATTCTCAGTTGACATTGTGGTTTCATCTTTATCATATGGATAATTAAAATTATCGGCTTTGAAGCAATTTTTCATTTCTTGATAATTTAAATTTTCAAGCTCCCATTTCTCCCATTCAAGCCAATCATGCCAGACATTTTCACGTTTTTCTTTTGTAAGCTCTTCTTTGCTTCGAAATTGTATAACCTTCCCCATCATAAACACTCCGTTCATTTTTAAGGATTGTCTCTATATTAACAAAAGAAATTGTGATTAAACAATACTTTTACTAGACAGGGAAGCTTTTATATAAAAGAACTCTGCTGAACTTCTTCATATCTGAATTTTGTCTTAAAAAGGAAATATCAAGGGCAATGTCCCTTGATACGATAAATTGATAACTGTTTTTTATAGTTATTTCATTTCTTTTTTCTGATCTACTTCATGGTTTTAGTTCTAATTTAATTTTATCTGTATGACTCTCAATAAAAGATGAAGCAACTTTTTCATACTCTTTTTGCTGCAGTACTGCTTCATTTAAAAATACGTTTGGATCCTTTTCAAAGGATTTCAAAGCGTCAATATATTCATTTCTTCTAATAAAGGACAAAATAAATGGAGTAAAGTTATTGATTATACATTGACGAAACATAAGAATTCTTCCTACTATACCATTTCTATTTTGTAAAGGATGAATGTGTACAAAACCATGGTAAAAAGAAAGAATATCAATCAATTCCACTTTATTCAACGAATTATATTTGTCTAATAATTCGTCCATTATGCCTGGAAACTTATTTAGTTGTGCATTTTCGTCATGAAAATGCTGATACATCGTTCCTTTTTTCAATATTTGATCGTATTTTTTTATCATTTTTACGGTTAAAGGTTCATCAATTGTTTTTAACATAAATTCAAACATTTTAAATTGATTTCTGGCCACCATCAAGTCGTCCATACTATGTCCGCCAGTAATCACATAATCTTGTGAGTACAGAGTTTCAATATCTGAAAAAGATAAGCTGCTCCCATCTAATTTGCTACTGTTATAGGATAGCATCATATTTGTATAATCATATAATCCATTTTTCTGACCATCTAATTGCTTATTTATTAATGTAGTCATATAAATACTATTCATTATTTCACACCATTCTTTAGAAAATACTCATGTCTTAAATATTAAATCTATGTATATTCATTTCATATAGAACTGTTGTTTCTATTAATTATAAAGGACAGTTGGTTGATTTCAAGTTTGAATTGTTTATAAAAAATCACAAGTGTGTTCCAGTAGAATTGTAAAGTTCATTAAAATGACCTGATCATCAAAATCGTTCTTCTATTGTATTAAAATTTGCTATCCTTCTACACCTTTCTTCACAAGCATGTCAAAACATACGCTTTCCCAGGAAATAAAGCTATCATAATCAGACCATTACATAAAAATTTAAAGAAGTATACTTGTTGTTATAACTCCATCATAATTTTCTTATCTATATTCACATTCGAAATTAAACTGGATTAAAAAGTTATCATGGTATGTATAAGAATGTAAGACATCTCATTATTTCATCCAGTATTAATGGATTTTTACAAAATCTAATTATGTATTTTAACTAATGATAGAACCCGTTTTATAAGTAAAAAACGGGTTCTTTATTTGTTGATACATATATAATGTTTTATTTTTGGTCTCTATTGCTTTAGATCATCTCTTTTTGGGTAGTTTTGTAATGTTTCTAGTATTACATCAAGCATAAATTCAATAAAATCCGTTGAATTATTATCCTTATCTGCAAGTGCTAACACATCATAGTAACGTTGTTGATGCTCATAAATAATTGTTTCAATCGGTATCCAGGCAAAAATCGGTTGCCATTGACTTAATATAACATTCTGCCAAAAACGCCCCATTCTTCCGTTTCCATCTTCAAAAGGATGAATAGCTTCGATTTCATAGTGCATGACGCAGCTTTTGATTAATGCAGGAGTTGTAGCTGTTTTCGCCCAAGTAAAAAGATCTTTTACCAAAGACTCAATAAATTGTGGTCTAGCTCCAACATGAATAACATTTCCTTTTGTATCAAAAACGCCGACATCTTTTTGCCGAAAACGTCCTGAAAACTCTACTAATTCATGAGTCAAATAACCATGTGCAAGTAAGAAATCTTTTATACTATATGGATCAAAAGATAATATTTCTTCATAAGCATCGTATGCATTTTTTACTTCTTTTATTTCTTTAGGACTACCCAGCACTTTTTTTCCATCTATGATATCTGTTACTTGCTGTACTGTTAGCGTATTATTCTCAATCGCCAGAGATGACTGGATGGAACGTATACGATTATCTTTTCGCAAATGAAGATTTCGCTCGTATTCAAATTTCAATTCTCCTGTAAGTTCTGAGATTTCAACAATACGATTAAGCATATGGTCTGTGATATCAAATGGTGGTTTCAACTTAATCACCAACTTTCTTACTGATTATATTCCTATTCCATATTTTTCTTTTAAGTTACCAGGTTACTAGTAACCTTAAATACACTTAAAGTAACTTACATTATAACAAAATAAGCCTCTAAAATACATTAGAGACTTATTTTCTCCTTAAATTTCAAAAGCTCTATAACTTCCTGTATCATTCAAATTTTTTATTTGTACTACTCTATCAGAAAATTTTTCTAGAGTTCCTGTTCTATCCCCTCTTATTAACAAAGATAAAACGGAAAATTCTTTTTCATGTTTTACTTTTAGAAAATCATTAGTAAAGGTATCTAAAATATGGGCTTCCCCATCTGTGACAAATACAATGTCAGCTTTATTAAAACGGCTTTCATTGATAACTTCCAATGACTTTTTAAGTGGTAACATGAAATCAGTCCCACCGTCTAAAAAGCTTTCACTTATTCTAATCATTTCCCTGGTATCAATTTTCCCTTTTGGATAACGATGTACTTCTACTTTTCTTGAAAATGGTATAAAACAAAAGTCTCTTTTTTGCTTTTTAGCAACAGACATGAGAGCTAAAGCAAACCCTTTAGATTGTGCATCTAAATCGGACATACTTCCAGATTGGTCCAAACAAAGTATTATTGGACCTTTACCTAAAGTTTCTTTTGCTTTTGTATCATATGTCATGGTTTGTCTTTCAACGTAGCGCCTTAAAAAGTCAAGGCGTGTACTCCCATGACTATACAACGCTAACTCCGAAGGTAGTAATTTTTCTATATCATTTCCTAACCTAACGCCACTTCGCTCAACACTGTCGCTGTGGGCTGATTTTTGTTTCATTCTCGCAATTCTTTTAAAACGACCAGCCCATTCGGCGATAGCTTTAAAGTGTTCTTGATTAGATATTTTTTCCGCCAATTGTAACTGATCTTTTAATGGAACTTTTTTGATTTCAGTTTCACCGCTACCAGCTTGGGTACCACCAACAAGGTTTTTAACACGTTCATTTGTTTCTTTTGTTTCTTGGAATGCTTGAGAAATTTTTTTAGATAAGCTTCCACCATTTTGCTGGATTTGCTGATCAACTTCCTTGTGAATATTCTCTTTAGCCTCTTGCAAATCTTCTTGGAGTTGATCATTACTTTGTCCAGCCTTATGTTGTTTTTCTTGTTTCTGTAATTGTTTTTGAAGTGCTTGTAACTCATTCATATATTCATTAAGTTTTTCGTTTTCTTCTCTTTGTTCTTCCAGCCATTCCTTCGTTTTGGCTCCGAATTTTGTCGTAGCTAGAATAGATGATAATTCATCGAGTTTCGTATATTTCCTGTAATTATCAAACTTTTCATCTGTCATTATTCTTTCCATAAAAGAATGATTCGTTTTCAAATCATCAGGAACTTCTGTGTTCTCCATTAATTTGGGGCGCATTTTATACAACGAACCCCATATGTCACCTAACAAAGACTCAAAAGAAGGATACGGTTTTTCAAACTCATTTAATTTTTGCAGTGCATCAGACATTCCATATAATTGATTAAACCTTCGTCTATCAAAGCGGTCCGAGTTTATAACAGATCGATTTTTATAACGATTAAAAAAACTCATTTTATACACTCCCCATATAAATTGAAAAGGAATGTTAAAATATCGCTTTAACATTCCTTTTATTTTAATTTAGAAATTTTTTATTATTAAAATGAAGTTACTTTATCATTTGGTTGATCAATTGGATCTATGATTAATTCAGATAGTTTATGCTGCTTATCTCTAATTTTAGAGATAGCTTCATCAATTTCCCCTCTTGTTGGATGATTAAGTTGTAAAATTTTCAATTCTTCTAGCATAGCTTGCATTTTTTTATTTGTTTCTAGAACCATTTCTGTTTTGTCATTGGCAGGATCATCTACTGCTCCCATCATATCGGAGATATCATTTTCAATTTCATATATTTTTTTAGACACAATATCCAAACTATGATTCGTTACTATTTCAGAAACGATACTTTTATGGTCAACACTTTCCCAAAGCGTGTGTTCCAATACTAGCAGATCCTTTAGTTTGACCTCTTGCCTCTGCTCAATTAAAGCTTTGGCCTGTAAAATACTTAATGATTGTTTAAATCGTCTGTCTGATGGCCAAATACCCTCATCTTTTAAATCATTCCTCATTGTAGATAAGGTAGTGTATACATCGTCTGGAATGACAACCATGTCACAAAGGAACTGAAGATTTTCTAACTCTTCCATTGTCATCATTGGCATGACCAGATTTTGTCCTTGTCCTTTTAACATAGAAATAAAATTACTTTCATCGCCAATGTAATCTACTTCAAAACGTAAAAGAAATCGATCAAAGAGCGCTTCAAGACCTTCATCAGCTTCAGGATATTCGTTACTAGCACCTATAACAGACATTAATGGTGATGCTACAGGCTGCCCGTTATTGTAAAAAACTCTCTCATTAATGAGCGTTAAGAGACTATTTAGAATAGCTGAATTTGATTTAAAAATTTCATCCAAGAAAACTAAATGTGCTTCCGGCATTTTGGATGCTATATTACGCTTATACACTCCGGATTCCAAATCTTTTAATGACAATGGCCCAAAGATTTCTTCTGGTGTACTAAACTTTGTCAGTAACCATTGAAAGTAACTTGATCCATCAATAATATTTGACAATTCAGCACTTAACGCACTTTTCCCAGTACCAGCTGGACCGATTAACAGCATATGTTGTCTGGATAACAAGGCAATTAAGATCGCTTCAATTTCTTTCTCCCGCTCTATAAACTTTTTATTCAAAGCATCTTTTATTTCTTTTAATTTATCTAAATTTCCCATATAGGATTCTCCTTTCAAAATAATTTGAAATAGAAAGCAACTTATTATAAATAAATCGAAACTTACAAAAATTAAGTTGCATTTATAATAGGATTCCTGCAATTTTTTAAAGCCCATTCAAACCAAAATTCATACCAGATCAACTTAGCTAGTGTCGGATCTTGATAATCCTTCCAGCCTGGCACATGATTAGGATGGTTTTTTATCCAATTCTGTTTAGCTTGAGTAATCGTTTTTAAATCTTTCGGAAAAATACGGGTGGAACCAGGGTAATTATTATGTCTTATTAACCCATCCTCCGGATTAAAAAAAAATTCATAGAGCCCTGTTTCCTTACAAAAATCAACCATACTGGAGTAACCCGCATATCTATAATTACTTTTGCCAGACATATCAGGAAAAGGATCATTATCATCCGCCCACACTGGTGCATGGTCTAAAAAAATTTTTTTTACTTCAATTTCGATATCTCTTTTTAAGGTTTCATCGTCCATTTTTTCTGAAAAAATTGCTTCACCAATTCCAATATCATAACTCATTATATTTTTCCTCCTCTTATTATTTTGTGGCCAAAAAAATTCTTACAACTTTTTTATATGGTGTGTGATACTTTTTTCCAATAGTTCTAGTTCAATTTCTTTTAATTCCAATTCCTTCTCCTTCAAATGATTACTACGCTTAAATTCTTCAGCAATCTTCTCCAAATTCTTTGATATTTGAGGTATATGAACTTCGTAATAAGTTTGCTCCATTCTAGTAATCATAAAATCTTCTCCTTTACGTTAATCATTGATATCCATCAAAATAGCTGATACTTCTTTACGAACATCCATAATAACTCTTTCCAATGCTTCATTTTCATTAGATACGATGGTTTTATAATTACGATAATCTGCTATATATCTATTAGCTTCATTAATTAGAGATTTAATCTCTGCTTTTGAAAGATTAGGCTTATTTTGACAATCATGTAGCAGTGACTGAAAATGCTCATATATCTTTTTAGTGACCATATTTTTGTTATCGTTAGTATTGATAACAGGAACTTTATATGCTTCACTATTCTCCAGGGTATTTATAAAATTAAAGAATTGATTCAACTCCCTATCTTTAGCCGTTGGAACA
Source organism: Oceanobacillus jeddahensis (assembly GCF_000750635.1). Taxonomy (GTDB): domain Bacteria; phylum Bacillota; class Bacilli; order Bacillales; family Amphibacillaceae; genus Oceanobacillus; species Oceanobacillus jeddahense. The sequence goes on along the minus strand of NZ_CCDM010000002.1, from coordinate 1,094,865 downwards.
AACCAAACACCTCCACTTTTACGTAAAGGAGTAGGAGCTAATAAGCCTAAAATTTTACCTACCATGACACGTAGTTGCTGGGCTGAATAATGATTTTTATAGAGTGTAAATTTCGTCTCTGCCTCTCCGCAAATTTCTTTAATTGTATCATTATCTGCGGTAAACGTAATGGAATCATTTCTTTTATCCAAATTGATAACAGCAGACTGTGTAGCATAGGTTAGACTCTTTCCTTGCTGGTCCACAGTTTCAATAACTACATTGCGTTGGATTTCCTTTTGATTTGAGTAAACTTCTCTAACCAATACATTTTCATAAACAGTTGGCTGAGATGTCGGCCGCTTTCGCTCAACTTCTTTTGTTGCCCGCCTGAATGCGTCAGATGACCTAATTTTTTTAGGCATCCATTCTTTTCCGAGTCCCGCGTTGATCAGATAATTTTCCAAATCCTCAACTTTAATAAGATTTTTACCAACGCTGTACCAAATTAAGTGACCAAGAAAGGATTTGTTCTTATTTAGATTATTCATAGCGGCTAAATTATCAATATTTACCATAAAAAACCTCACTCCTTCTTAATATTTTTTCAAATAAAAAACACGTTTTATGCCATCATTGACAATGAAACGTTTTTTAAATTAAGATAACTATTAATAAAAGCGTCATTCTTTACCGGACATGACAATCAATTTTCTTAAATCAAACTCTTTCGGGACCTCACCTTCATATCTCAGTGCTCTAAATACTTCCATATCAATTAATTCACTCAAAAACATGGTTGTTTGATGATCTTTAAATTCTTTATTGCAAGATTTGCAATAGTTTCGAGGATAATTGATTATTCGCACGTCATAATCCTGATTATCAATAGAGATGGAATATACCATTTTCTCTTTTGAGGAAACGACCGTTTTTTCTTTACAATAAGGACAATTCATTGGTTCAATTTCCCTCTCATAAGAATTAATTGCCTGTATAACCAGTTCATCTATCGATAATGAGTAGAGACTGCTTTTTAAATTTGCTTTAAGCTTATCTCTTTCCGTCATTGTTGATACAAGATGTTTTTTTGAATCTCCAATCATTTTAATACTCTCCTTTCATTTCATAGTTCCCCATCTTTTACACAGAAACAGATTCTCTTATCATAATTTTTTGACCATTTCCATGGCTGTGAAATAGGTCTGTATGCAGTTACAGCAACCCATTTTCTTTCACTAACAATGTGATAAACGACATGTAAAGGCTTATAAGGTTTCCCTGTAAAACCAAGCAATACTACCGAAACATTCCCAAGTGTTTCATTACGCTCTATTACCCAGCCAAATTCAAGTATAGACGTAACATCACTGGTGGAAATTGCTCTTTCAACACATCTTTTTTCAAAATGCTGATCCATCTTGATCGCTGCTTTTTTGTCATCATACAATTCCAGAAAATCATCCAACTCATGCTGACCAATAGCAGAATACTTTTCTTGATTTTCTTGCCATATTTCTGCTTTCCTTTTACATTCTTTTACATGCTTACATTCCATAATTGTTGCCATGTATGCACAGAGGTTCCTCCCTCTGTATAATTTCATACAGAGGGCTCCCTCCTTTTTCACTTTATTTTAAAAATAAAAAAAGCAGATTTCTCCCATAGATGGAAAAAATCTGCTTTTGAATAAGCTATATATTAAGGATAATCATTATCCTTTTTTACGGCTGATGCCTGCCTAACAATTCCTATTAAGAAATGGAATACGAAGGCAATAACACTTTATGCCGAATCTCCTTCTAGTAATGAAGGTTTGACGACTTCTGCTCAGAAAGCAACTAATGAATAATACAAATATATCTTTATGGTAACAAAAGGTCTGTAAATGTCAAGTGATTTTCAAATAATTTGTTTTACCAAATTCCCACTAGAAAACTATTAAATTACAGAGTACTGCATATTTAATATAAAATGTTCTATTTATCCATTGTCGGTATAATATACGGTGAATACCCAAGCATAATACCCGATAATTTTGTATATCGAATTTATTCCGCTAGCTCCTCCGCCTCTTTTTGTCTAATTGAAGCCACACCAAAGATAACTTCCTTTATGATAAGGCTTCAATTATATTAACTTCTAATAAAAGACCAAATGAATGGAGAGAATTACTAGGTAATCCAGGGATTACAACTGCCATCCTAGATAGAATTTTACAGCAGCTGATGTTATTCATTTTCATGATGATGATAGTTATCGAATGAATTACCGATCTTCCATTTTCATGGAAGAAAGTATCCAAATTTAATTAGCAAAAAGTGTTCATCTCTACTTGACGCTCACACCAGTATTCAAACAGGCTCTATTGGCTTTGCGATAATACTTATTGTCATTACATTATTCAGCACAATCTATATTAACAGTCGATTAAAATAAGCTCTAGTGAATGATGTATTACTTTTGTAGCTTTATCTTCATACTTAACGGAGACTCCACTTTAAGCAAACAGAATTAACTATCCAAATTGTTTCTCCCTTAATTTGTAATGGATTGTCCTAAATATAATAAGTGTAAATGAATAAATTAAAAATCGCTATTTTCTCTTAACTTTCGACAAAAACATGTCAGAATATGCGCTTTCCCAGGAAATATTTCAAACACCGATACGGTATATTACTATCGGTGTTTGAATAAAATATTAATAAATATTCACTTATATAGTTATCGTCAAAGAGCACTTCTATAGCAATGCTTCTTAGGAAACGTATACTACAGGTTACTTCATGTGTTCTTTCATTTGTTTATCTACAAGCTTTTTCTCTATCTTTTTAGAAGCTGATAGAAAATATTTCTCTAACTTATCTTTATATAAAAAATCAGCAATATCCCAGTAATCTTCGTTTTTCCAAGCAAATACCTGAATAAGATCATCCAGATACATTCTCTCTTTTTCTTTATCTCCTATTTTTCTAGCTACAATTGCATTTGCTCTAATCTCTTCTACAATTTTCATAGTTTGTTTTATATCGAGTATAGTAAAATCAACTTCTACAAAGTCTTCATCTTGGTATTCTTCATCATCTTTTACGTCCAATAATAAATCATTAGGTGTAATATGCAATGTGTCACATATATTAAGTAATTTTTCAAGAGATGGTGTATAAACGCCTCGTTCTAATTTTGAATAGTTTTGATAATGCATCCTTAAATAATCCGCAAACTCTTTTTGATTAAATCCTTCTTTTAGTCTGTATTTCTTAATATTTTTAGATATATTTGATATTTTCTTCCCTTTAAAAGATTCCATAATAAATCCCTTTCATTAAAATATTTATAAGCTTATTTATCCCATTGAAAAATAAGTTTTTTTAACTTATAATATAAATAAGCTTGTTAGTGATAATTTCATAATAAAAGTATAGACTATATTAACTTACTTATGCAATATTTCATTCCATCTTAAATTTTTATTTGATTTATGTAGTGCAAAAAAACTGTTAAAGATTAAGCTAAAGACGCATTATTGAAAAGGAGGATTTGATGACACAAGAATCTATTTCGAATGACTTATTTTTAGAGTTAAATAGAAAATTATATTTTGCAGAAATGGAAGAAAAATTAATGAAAGTCACTTGTAGTTTAATAGATGATGAACTATATACAGTAGATTGTGCAATTAAAGATTTAATTAAAATAATTGATCAATTAGAATTAGAACAGCGTTCTATCATGCACCAGATTAATAATATTGCATATGAGGAAAATAACTCTTAGTTCTTTTATATTTTGACTTATACTAACATTAAATTTCAAATAAGATTCTCTAGTGACTATAATTATTAGCAACTTTTAATAACTAAAAATTAATTAAATGGGCCCTAGTGTGACCGCTGAGTAGAATTGAACACTTTTTATGATTTTTTGCTAAATAAGACTGAACACTATTTTCCAGAAGAACGGTGCACTTTACTTGGAGGGGCAGGCATAATAGCTTAACCAAGCATAGCCAGATCACTTGTGCTACCTGGCTTCCTGGTTTTAATTCATGCCTGTAGAGGCTCCAAGTAAAGTGACTTAGCATCCCTTAATTTCCAAAAAATGTTCACTCTAAAACTAGCAAAAACTGTCCATTTTTATCTGACGGTTACACCTAGTATATAATCATCGCTTGCAAACCCGGTTCTAAATGAATTCATAAGTCGATCATACAGTCCAAAGTATTTTGGCATGTTGCAACAACTCCTTCATATATCATTAAAATTAATCCTTTTTCTTAACTTTTCAATAAAATCCTGTTTTTCACTAACGTTAAGCTCCTGTTCAAGAAAGATAAGGTCAGCATTTGCCTCTTCTACATCACATAATGCAAAATATTCAGCAGACATTTCTTCGGTATTTTCTTCATTCCAAAAAATCACACAGGCTTCAAAGTAATCTGTTAAGGCCTCTTTTGTATAACTCAACATTCTACCGCCCTTCTGTCAGATAATGTTTAAGCATATCCTTTAGTTGGGCTGTGTTCGATCCATTCATAGTAATCTGGTGCGTTTCAATAAATATCACCTTTTAAATCTAGCTCATACCAAACATCAATGACTATCTACTTCCCAAAGCGTGCTTTTATTTTGCTGGATATAATCGCATATCTTGATGAAATTTTAAATCAAACTCGTCCATAGGAATCAGAAAGTTATTTCCTTTATTATCAGAAACAATAACTGTTGTAGTAATCAACTCTATGAAAGTATCATTAATTTTTCTTGTTATTATAAAGTCATCTCCTCCATTAGTTCATATTTGATTGAATGGAAATATTCACCATGTTGCACTGCAAAGATTACTGGATTTTGCAGTTTGAAGTATTGCATTCATCACATTGCTCAAATGCAAAAACTATTGATTTATGGCTTTTTTCAATTTCAAAAACACCATTATCTATTTTGATCAGTAATTTATACCTTTTCCAAAAATCAATCGACTAAAGCCCATTTAAATGATTTGCGAGACTTATCTTAAAAGTTTCAAAATAGATTTTTCATACGTTAGCCTCCAAATTTTTATTATTCAAACAGAAATTCAACATCTTCTTTATCTACATTGTATAATCTAGCAACTACACTGCATGCTGCATTAAAAGAAAGTCCTTCTAATTGCAGTTGAAGTACAAATTCCTTCCTTTCAGTGCATATATTTTTATAACACTGAAAGCAGTAAATGGTATCCGCATCTATTTCACAATCACAAGAAAAACAATTGCCGTATTCTTTTTTTAGCATTCTTTTTGTCCTCCTATTTGTTTTAAAATTTTAATTCCCAAACACCGCGACTGCTTGATTTAAAATTGTCATGCAGCTGCAATGTCTGGCGAATTTTATCTTTCCAGTGATTATTTTTTAAAGTCTTTTTGCTACCTTCAATCACCTTGTAAATCTCAGCAAGTTCAGCTTTGCCACCCAGCCACTCTAACGCTCCTTGAATTAAGTCACGCCAGGTAATGTTATTAAACTGTCGCAAGTCAAAGTATTTAGTGACTGTACTTTTTAATTGAACCATCCACACTTGATCCTTTTTGAAAACGAGTAGATGTTCATGTACTATAGAAATAAAATTATTATTGGAATACGTTTTATTATCGGATAGCATATTATGCTGTGTCTTGATAATATGAGCTTCTAAACTCCCAAACCAAGTCATGTCTTTAATAATGGAATAATAAGCACCCTTTCGTCTGACATCACCTACAAGGAAAGCATGTATCCCACCATTTAGCAATGATTGATAGATTTTTGCGTTCACCTGATCTAACTTACTGATAAACTCGTCATATGACATATTTAATGATAGGTCATCAGAATGACCGCCGTTATAACGTTGATAAGAAATAATATCCCAATATGGAGGATGACTGAAAATAAAATCACTTCCAAAGGGAATTTCATCTGTCATTGCATTCCATCCGTTGTTTAAGTCCAAATGCAAACTATTCTTTATACCCAAATCCATAGCAACCTCTTCACCGGTTCCTCCACCCGAAAAAACCTCGATGAACCGCTTAGGATGCTGGCGAGGAAAGAATTGTTGGACGACGTCTTTAATCACATGACCTGAAGTGTTTCCTCTATAAGAAGAATTCCCCCAGGGGCCACGCTTTGGATAACTAATAATAGATTTCATTTCAAATGCCTTCTGTTTGGATATAAAACAAGGAAAGCCCCTGTTTATACACATAACAGAAGGCTTCCTCCCTTCATTTAATATTTTTTCTTTTACAAAGCAGCAAGAATTCTACTTGAATCATTTTCATCATTTAAGTGAATGGGCTTCCTCAATCCGATAGTTGCAAAATGATTGGTAATAACTTTTTTTAATAATAGCTGGTTCAAATCCATTCTCTTCACTATGACTAATATCAAAATAAAAGATACTTGGATCTCGGTCAGCTTGTTTTATTCTACTTGATGTCGCTACCAACAATTAGATTACCTTTAAAGAAACATCTTTCATTTATACAAATAACTCCAGTAAGAAAAGGTTATCCATTATAAAAATAAATAACCTTTCGTTTTTATAGCTCTTTCCACTAAGAGAATGATTAGCCTTTTACTCTTCAGCAGCTTTTAATAGCCGCAGATAATCTTCCTTAGCCTTATCTCTTTCGTCTCTTAATTCACTCATCCTATGCTTGATAATATTGGCAGCGGCTTGATGTCTTTTAATATGATTTTCCAATTGTTTTATTAGCCTTTGTTCGCTTACTAACTGCAGATCCATATCATACAATTCTTGAGCATTTTTATTTGCTCGCTTTGCCTGTTCAAGAAGAAACAAACCATGATTATCAATAAATTGAACAGCTAAATCTGCTTTTTCAATCTCACTTTCTTTTGCCTCATATTCATTTAATATACTTTCTACTATTTCAAGTCTTAAATTCATAGATTTACGTCTTCCGTTCTTTTATAAATTTTTTTATTTCAGCTCCGAAGGCGACAATAATGATAAAATCTTCATTATCTCCTTTTCTGACTATTGAAATGTCTTCTGGTATCCATAACGGTATTTCAAGAAGTTTATTATGGTTACCATCTATAATAGTGGTTTTCAGTAATTCCTTTTTGAAGTTTAAATATTCACTTATGTTGAATAGCTCTATGGATAAATCAAGCATAAGTGTCAAGTGCTCGATATTAAACTTATAATCATTTTTATCTATCAACTCTTTGATTCCTGGTGTTAAACCAACATTAATGCCAATATTCATATCACACTCTCCTCGTATTATTTTTTATAAGCTAACGGTACATAATTTGCTTTTATACTTTTAAAAGAGCTTTCAAAAATACATTTTCATTTCTTAACACAGCTATTTTATCTTTATAACATTCTATTTTTTTATCAATCCTTTTAGCCTCATCTTCAAGTCGTTCAAGAAAATAATCATGATCAAAAATAATAGTAGCGTCAGAACGAAAATCGCCTTCTATTTCCCATAACATAAAATCACGATTATCATTGTAATTTTCCATTATACGAATATTTAAAACGTTCTCTTCAATTATTTTCTTTAAATATTTATCAAGCTTTTTCAAATTTATAGTCTCCTCTTCATTTTCCCCTTTTCCACGTAAATAGACAGCATTGTGCAGCACTATCAACTTACCTGTCACATGATTGTTTGGCCGGGGTGGAAGGCTTTATTTCTCCTTCACTTCTGCTTGCCATCAAAACTAAGTTTGACGGAAATTTTTTAACTCTTCATTGAAAATTACTTTTTAATTCCATTCAGATGGTAATAAGACTAGAAACGCAAAGTCATCATCTGTATCATCTTGTACTATCATGATATTTTCTGGTATCCAAAGTGGAAGTAAAGCAAGAATATTTGCTCTTCCATCAGTTACCACAGTTTCTATTTTTTCATGATGAAACACGATAAATTCGCTCCTATGCAATAAATTTATTGCTATTCTTACCATTTCATCTAAATGGTCCAAATTGAATTTATTCTCACTTTTTTCCACCAGTTTCGTGACACCTGGAGAGAGAGCAACACTTATTTTTATATTCATAAAGAGTCTCCTTTAACAAAATATTTTAATTTGAATGATCAATTGTTTTTTTTTCAGTACCAGATACATCCAGTTAGAAATCCTTACCATAGAAAAAGCCAAATTCCTAATTAAAGGAAAATGGCTTTCACAAACTTTAAATATATCCTTTCTGTTTGATCGATACAAATTTATTGTCACCAATCACAATATGATCCAACACTTCTATTCCCATTATTTTTCCACCTTCAACAAATCTTTTGGTTACTAAAATATCCTCTTGAGATGGTGAAGGGTTCCCACTAGGATGATTATGTGCCAGTATCACGCTAGCCGCAGAACATTTTATCGCAACTTTGAATGTTTCTCTAGGATGCACCACGGAAGCATTTAATGAGCCGATAAAGATTGTATTACTTTTAATTACTTCATTTTTTGTATTTAGAAAAAGTGCCTTAAAATGTTCTTGCTCTAATTTTCTCATTTCCTCCATAATATAATTCGCAGCATCTTCAGGGGAACGAATAATATAGCCTTTTTCTTTTTGCTCTTGAATATATCTTTGAATCATTAAAAAGGAAGCATGAATCGAAAGCGCTTGATTTTTCGATAAACCATATACAATCATTTCTTCGATTGATAATGTTGATAACCCTTTTATCGATAATTGGCTTAATTGTTGAATAGCTTCTTTATTCGCATGGCCTCCTGCGATTACAGATAATATGTCTGTTACGCTTGTGAGGAGGTCATTCCCTGTGGCAACATATTTTAACATGTTCTCTCTCGCCATATTAATACTCATTTATTTCTCCTCCTGATAGAGAAAAGCCATTTATCAACTTAGATAAATGACTTTTATATTTTTTAATATTCGTTATGCCATTATGGGAAGCTCTATTTTTTCCGGAAATGTATTATCATTATTTTCAAACAACTAATACACTTCTTCAACAAGATTTTCTTTCTTTTTCATCTTTTTAATATCTCGAATCAATAATATAGATACTATAATATGCAGCAGCCAGCCAATCACTGGAAAATAAGAAGCAAGCGATGCAATTAATCCTATGATGTTACCTAATTTTTGCACTCCTGCTCCTATAGCAAAGAATAAAGAAACTGAATGCATCAAAAATAACATCATAACCGGTACCCCTGTTAAGGATGATACAAACCATCCGATTACAGGAAGACACATAAATAGTTCCATGCCGCAGGTGATTGATTTTACTACTCGACTGCATACCCATAAGGTATCTTTATTTTTTGTAAACATACTGAAAATCTCCTTTCCAAACAGCGTACAAGAGTTATAAGGGTCTTGTACTAACTGAATGCCATCAATCGCTGCTTGACGGAAAGAGTTTTTTTGTATATAATTTCATTATCACATTTTTAATAAACTTAGTTTTTACGAGACGCAAACCGTTTCGTAATTTTTTTTTGCCCCATTTTTTCTAAGAACTTTTCATCCCATCCTAGATTGTCTAATTTCTTCTTTGAGACAGTCATTTGCTCCCATGGATCGATACCATCAATAACCATGTTCCTGGCAACTTCTTTTAATCCATTTCGGTCAAACTCCCAGCTGACGGACTCATAAAAATCCCAGATTTCTTGTCCCGTATCAATGGCTCCATTATTTTTGACATATTCCTTTAATTTTTCTTTCATTTGTTTGAGCGCAGACTCTGTAAGATTAATTTCATTAGCCAAATTTACAGCCTCTTCGTGAGTGGTCGCTAATTTTAATTCACCCATTACTAACACTCCTTAATGCTTTTGTTATTGTATAAGCCAAATCTTCAGCAACATTAACAAGTCTTTTATTAAATGTTCCTTGCCCTCTTATTGAAATAATATTTTTCTCCATTAATTTCAATAGTCGATAAGCATCATCCGCAGAAATTGATATAATACCCTTTTCGCTCGTCAGGACATAATATTGATTTCCCTCTCGGATAAGAAATTCATTTTTTCCTTGAGTGTCTGCATACGCTACATAAACTCTTTTTTTCTGTTGAAACATGTAATCTCTCCTTTTTTTATTTTTTATAATAAAAAAAGCCATAGCGACACCATTTTAATTTGGTAAGCTATTGCTTTTTAAATTAACTATAAAATTATTATATAAAAATAAAAAAAGCCAATTAATCCCATAACATGAGATGAATTGGCTTTTAATATACTATATAATGAGCATGACTGCCCTTTTGTGACATTACGTCCACCTAACATAACCTTTTTATTAAGGAATACGAAGGTAATGATTCTTTATGCCGAGTCTCCTTCTAGAAAATGAAGGTATAACGACTTCTGCTTAATAAGCAACTAATAAATAAGATAAATATATCTTTATGGTAACAAAAGGTCTGTAAATGTCAAGTAATTTTCAAACAATTACCTTAATCAAGTTCATTCTATAAAATGATTAAATTACAGAGAAACAGACATTTAATGTTGAACTGGGTTTCTTATTTGCAGCTAAAATAATCGGATACGGTAACAATCCACGCTCATTATTTTCAGTATTAGAATTAATCAACCCATTCATTTGCATGTTCCTCCAAAAATCGTTTTAACCCTTTTAAAGCGCTTGTCCGCCTATACTGAACCGTATTTCGTGGAACTTCGAGCAGTTTACTTATTTCTATATCTGTCATATGGAAGAAATAAGATAGGAGGACGGCAATACGCTTTTCTTTTGACAGCGTGTGCATAGCTTGATCAAGCAACTTAGGAGTAATTCTTTTTCCATCCACTTGAAAGTCTTGTGTTTCTTCTTCCTTGTGTTTATCCAAGGAGTAAAGCTGATTTTCTTCTTGCGGTGTTAAATCGGAAAAAGTCAGCTCTTTCGACTGTTGCTGCTGCCGCTCATTGTAAATATCAATGGCTTCATTCTTCAGCACACGTTTACAAAAAGCATTAAACGCACAGCGTATTTGCCATTCGGTACGACTTGGTTCTATCATGCATTTCATCTCCCTTCGCAATTGCTGCAAAGGTGGGCGATGATTTCCCCTTTCATATCCTTCAACTGGACTTTTTCTAAAATGCCAAAAATAAGAACAAATTTTTTCAATAAAATTTTTTAACAATCACAAAAACGCCTAACTGAATATCAATCAGCTAAGCGCAAAGCTTCTGATAAAAAACAAAACAACCAGAGCCTAAATAGATATAGACCCTAGTTGCTTAAACATTGTTATAATTATTCTCTATTTCATGGGAACTATTTTCTGTAAAAGTAACTCTCTAAATTAAACTTCTACTGTTTATTTCTGTGAACGAACAAATAACAAAGCTAAGATAGCACCTATAAACGCTGCAATTCCTGACCAGAAGAATGCCTGCTGAAATCCTTCATTTAAAGCAACGACAGAATCAGTAGCATGACTCGCTCTGGTCGCTGCACCGGCAATCGCTACCATGACTGATAGACCAATGGCAGAGCCGATTTGGAAGTTCGTATTGTATAAACCGGAAGCAAGCCCTGATTTTTTTGGCTCTACTTCTGATACCGACGCTGTTGTAGACGCTAAATAAGCAAGTGCATTACCAAGTGCTGCTACAAATGAGGGTATTAATACACTTATGATGTAAGTACCATCTACTGTCGTAAATTGTGAAAACAAAATATTACCCAAGCCGAGAATCACGAAGCCAACAATCATCGTCATTTTTATACCCAATTTAGCCAATACTTTTTCAGCCACGACAATCATGAAGAATGCCATAAATAAAGGTACAGGCAATACTGCCATTGCGCCGGCTGTTGGAGAGTATTGCAACACTTGCTGTAGATAAAGAATCAACATATATATTAATGGAAACCAAGCTGCTTGTGTTAAAAAGACACCGACATTACCAATACCTAAATTAGGCGTTTTAAATATATTGAGTGGCAGTAGCGCTTCTTTCATCTTGGATTCTACGATAAGGAAAATCAGAAACAGAACAACTCCGACAACAAGAGAAATCATCACATTACTTGATGTCCAACCGCTGTGTTCTGCTGATACAATGCCGTAAACAATTAACATCAGAGATGCTGTAACTAAAACAGCACCGACATAATCAATACGTCCTTTTAATCTTTGCCCGGATTTTTGTAATAGTTTAGGACTGAAAATCAAAACAATAATACTTAATGGCACATAGATGAACAATGTCCAACGCCAACCAAGGGATCCAGTTATGAGCCCGCCAAAAACAATTCCGAATGCGCCGCCTGCCGCACCGGATAAGCCCCAAAAAGCAAGTGCTTTTGCTTTTTCAGAAGGGCTGAAATTAAAGAGCTGCATTACCATAGATAGAGCTGAAGGTGCAATGAATGCTGAACCTAACCCTTGAATCCCACGAAATATATTTAAACTCATCTCACTCCAGGCGAAACCTGCGAACAAGGACGAAACGGCCAAAATAAAAACACCTATATTAAAAATACGACGATTGCCATATAAATCGGCTAATTTCCCTCCTAATAACAAGAAACCTCCAAATATTAAAAGGAAAGCGCTCATTACCCATTGTAAACTTTCCTGGGTGTAACCGAGTGATTCTTGAATTGACGGTAGTGCAATTTGAATAATAGATGCATCCATTATTACAAGAAAGTTTGCAAAACATAATAAAAACAGTGCCTTCCATCGCTTTGGATCAGGTTGCGACATTGTTTGTGTTGACATAATAATACCTCCAATAATACATTTGATTTTTAAAATATTTTTAATTGAGAAGGAAGGCGAATGAAAAAGCTCTATACATCCTTTTTTATAAATTGTTCTTTACCTGTACGTTTCTAAAATTTAAAGAATAATTCTCGTTTTTTTCTCATTTGTACGTACATAGTGATTATTTTCTCTACGATATCGAATATTTCTTCGGGTTCTAGATTTTCTTTGAAAATGATACCGACTTCGGCACCTCTTTCCTCTCTTTTGCCACCAACATATAAGTTATAATAATCTTTGAATTTCATAATCCCTATATCACTGATCATTGGCTCTCTGTATCCAATTGGACAACCTGTATAAGCCCTCTTTAGAAAAAAGGTCAAGCTTTCCTGCAAACCGCCGATTTAATTCTTTGGCTACAGGCGTACCCTATCATTCTTCGCCTTTGCAGAAATTACAAATTCTTAAGCTCAACATAATTTTCAACTGAATAGCATATAACCCCACACGATCAAATTCTTCCATGATTTCTTCATTTCTGTCTTCTGGAATTTAAATATAGAGCTGTTGAAAAGTTGTTAATTCCAATTCTTCCTATTCACTCATATACTTTGATATTGTAATTAATTGATTGGCTGTTAGCTTTGAACCAAAGCCAATCCGTCTATTGATACCGATTTTGATTTTTTACAGTCGCTCTCAATATTAACTCGCCTCTTTTTTAATTTCTCCCAAAATAAAACCATACCATGGTAAGGTACAGTTTTGTTGAAGTAAATTCTTCTCATAAAAAGAAGAAAAGTTAGGGCTGCCACATTTCATTTACTTATAACTTTAAAATTACTGTGTAGCAAAATTTCGAATAGCATCCTCCGTCGGTTCAGGTGCTGTAATCCGATCGATTTCTTCTCCTTCTTTCAAAAGGACTAAGGTTGGAATACTCATAATCCCATATTGTTTCTGAGCAAAATCTAATGAGTTATCCACGTCCACACTATAGAACACCACATCTTCAAGATCTTCTGCTACCTTGTCAATAATCGGTCCTAGTTGTTGGCAACCTGGGCACCAACCAGCAGTGAATTTCAGGACGACTGGCTTATCTTCATTTTTAACCAACATTTCAAATTCGTTAGTCTTTAACTCTTTTAGCATTTGCAATTCCTCCTTTGAAAATTACTTTCTAAGTGAAATTCCAACTTCACGACTCATTTTTATTATTTTTTTGCAGCCCCTCCATGGTCAATCCAAGAATCTATATAGGTTGCAGTTACATCGACTTCTTTAAATACGAGTTGAGAGCTTAATCTCCTAATGTTTATAACGGATTTGCTTCTATAAATCTTTCTGCGTCAATCGCAGCCATACATCCACTTCCAGCTGCGGTTACTGCCTGCCTATATTTCTCATCTTGAACATCCCCCGCTGCAAATACACCAGGTATATTCGTTTTTGTTGTTCCCGGGTCTACCTTGATATAATCATTTTCGGTTAAGTCTATTTCACCTTGTAAAAATGCTGTATTGGGAATATGCCCAATGGCCAGGAATATCCCATCTGTTCCTTTTAACGACTCTTCCCCAGTCTCATTGTGCCGCACCTTCAAAGCTGTTACTTGTTTACCATCTGATATAACCTCAATAGGTGTACGGTTAAAGCTCCAAGATATTTTTTTATTTTTCATCGCCCGTTCTTGCATGATTTTAGAAGCTCGTAATTGATCTCTTCGATGCACTATTTGAACTTCTTTGGCAAATTTGGTTAGAAACAGTGCCTCTTCCATAGCAGAATCTCCTCCACCGACCACAATCACTTTTTTATCACGGAAAAAGAATCCATCACATGTTGCACAAGTACTAATCCCGCGTCCAAAGTTTTCTGCTTCGCCTGGAATATGCAACATTTTAGCGGTGGCTCCTGTAGATAGAATGAGTGCTTCCGTTTCAATTTCTCCGAGACTATCGACCTTTAATTGAAAAGGGCGCTCTGAGAAATCTACACTTTTTACCCAGCCAGTCTCAAATACAGCACCAAATCGTTTTGCTTGCTGACGCATCGTCTCTATCAATTCAGGCCCCATAATGGGATTAGAGAAACCAGGATAATTTTCAACATCCATGGTGAGTGTTAACTGTCCACCTGGTTCAGGGCCTTCCAGAACAAGTGGTTTCATATTTGCTCTCGCTAAATAAATAGCGGAAGTCAATCCTGCTGGTCCAGTTCCTAAAACAACTGATTTATACATAATTCACCTCTTATTTTGATAAATTAGAGTATATTTATAAAATTACATTCAGTGGAGGAAGAATCTTCCCCCGCTGAATGTCAAATTCAAAGTTTCCTAATTTTCAGTTCGTATTTGATTTAAGGGGTTAAATCTATACAGATCTAGGAAAACATTATCTTTACACTACTTTTTAACAGATTCTTTTGGCTGATTATTCTTTACGTTTTCTGTCTTCTCTGATTGCTTTGGTGTGCAGCAAGAGCACGAAGTTTCTGCCATTTTAGATCACCTCCTTCATATAGGAAGTTATCAAGAAAAAATCGGAACAGCTTTATTAAGGTGGAATACGCATCAACTAACTTCTAAAAGCTTCTTAATTTCTTCCTTATTCTGTTCAAACCCCGTCATGCTTTTTACCCTTTTGTGCAGTCCTAAAAAAGATGGCTCGGAGAAAACAATACCAGGTACAATTCGATTTCCTGTTCGATTTTTCAATTCATTTTCTTTCACAGGCTGTTTCTCTAAATCATATTGTTTATGCTGAATTTGATATTTTTCTAAAAACTTTTTCAAGTCTTGGCAATCCGAACAAGTAGGTCTTGTGTAAATTTCTAAATGATAGTTTGACATGTTAGAAATATACCTCCTTTCGGTTATCTTAAGTTGGTTTATTCTGTTACTTCTATAATGAATGAATAGATGTGTACATCATCACCAAACTTAAACTCTCCCCAAATTTTATACATTCCCGGCTCTGGAAAATGAGCACTAAAAGTCGTTGTATCGTCTGAATCCGGATGAACATGAATATACTGCTCCGCATTCTCATCCAAAATAACGACGTGGCCTAAGGCTCCTAAATAAGGATCAGGTGTTTCTCCATGTGCATCAAAGATTAAAGGAACCTCTTCGCCAACTTTCGCTTCCACATCTTCTAAAGTAACGGTATAACCATCCATTTCTTTGGTCCAATTATCCTCACTCTCTAAGTTTGCTTTACCTGTTTCGTTTGTTCCAACTTGCACTGTATTAGGAACCGGTTGATACGCTTTTCCTTCTGGTACAATATCTACGAAAGCCTGATAGGTACCATCATTTAAAGATTGATTCACTGTATACAATCCATCTTTTTGTTTTTCAGGATGCAAATGATAATATTCTTCTAAATCATTTGAAACCATAATAAAGTGCATTTCTTTTTCATGTTCAATCGCCAGTTTAGGTGCTGCCCCTTCTTGATCTTCCAATTCAATAGAAACTACTTCATCATTGTACGTTACATTTGCTTTTACTTCTGATTCACCTTGATGATTATGGTGATGGTGGTGATGATGATTGTGCTCATTATGATTCATTTCTATCTCCTCCTAATATTTTTACAAATTCAAAAACTCTCATGATATCTTAATCTACTGGTGATAACTCATCTTCAGTGACCCATTTATGGTATTGAACAGTTTCCCCAGTGTCGGTTGTTTCAAAGTCCACCATATAAACAGTGGTATCTTCTGCTGAATCTATTTCTGCTTCAGCGCCATACATGCCATCCATATGATCCGTTTTTAAAACAACTTTCGTACCAGGATTTAAAGGGGCTTCTCCCGGGTCTTCCAATTCTTCATGAATAACCCATTTATGATCTTCGACTTCCTGCCCATCATCTGTAGTATAAGATACTGTGTAAACAGTAGTATCAAAAGCACCCGAAATTTCTGCCTCAGCTCCAGTCATTCCCGGCATATGATCAACATTAATTATTGCTTCACTGCCGACTTCATACATTGGATTTTCTGATACCTCCAGTTCTGGAGGCACTTCTCCAGAACTGGACATCTCTTCTGCTGAATGGTTCATCCCTTCATGCTCTTCTTGTGCATGTTCATCATGATCCTGTGATTCTTCACTGGAATGCTCATCATGCACCATTCCACCACTAGCCAGTGGATTTTCTCCCGTGATAACACTATAAGCTGCAAAAACAACGACTACATAGACGATACCTATGGAAACCCATTTTTTTATGGACATATCTTATTGGCCTCCTCTTAGTTTCAGTCTTTGTAAGCGTAAGGCGTTTAATACAACAGATACGGAACTCATTGCCATCGCTGCTCCGGCAACCCATGGAGCGAGTAAACCAATAGCGGCAACTGGAATCGCAGCCGTATTATAAAAGAATGCGAAGAACAGATTTTGTTTGATATTACGCATCGTTCTTGAGCTTAAATAGACACTATCTGCTACACTGTTCAAGTCTCCACGCATAAGGGTAATATCTGCTGCTTCAATTGCTACATCTGTCCCTGTACCAATCGCCATCCCGATATCTGCAACTGCTAGTGCTGGTGCATCATTGACACCATCACCAACCATGGCAACTTTTTTACCTTCTAATTGAAGGTTCTTAATTTCATCTGCTTTTTGTTCTGGAATGACTTCTGCGATCACACGGTCAATTCCTACCTGTTTTCCAATCGCATCGGCCGTCCGCTGATTGTCACCTGTCAGCATAATGACTTCTAATCCCAAATCGTGCATTCTCTGAATGGCTGCTTTAGAAGTATCTTTCACGGTATCTGCCACCGCAATGACACCAGCCAATTGATTTTCCAAACCTATTAACATCGCAGTTTTTCCATCGGATTCAAGCTTTGCCATACTATCTTCTATCGAAGAAACGTCGATATTTTCTCGCTTCATAAGCTTTCTTGTACCGACAAAAATCATTTTTCCATCTACAGAAGCCTGGATACCATAGCCTGGTATTGCTTCAAATGAATCAGGTTCTTTTACGGTAATTCCCTGCTCTTTTGCTCCTTTTACAATCGCCTCTGCAAGCGGGTGTTCCGAACTGTTTTCAGCAGAAGCTACTAAGGTAAGCACTTCTTCCTCTGAAAATCCTTGTTCTGGTAGAACGTCTGTTAATTCAGGCTCCCCTTTCGTAACCGTTCCTGTCTTATCTAAAACAATCGTATTCAACGTACGAGTACTCTCTAAATACTCTCCGCCTTTAAACAAAACTCCATACTCTGCAGATCTTCCTGAACCCGCCATAATAGATGTCGGTGTCGCTAAACCAAGGGCACACGGGCAAGCGATGACAAGTATAGAAATTAATGGAACAAGTGAAGCCCGTAAATCACCAGGTGCGACAAGAAAATACCATACGAGAGCAGTTGCAATTGCTATCAATACAACAATTGGAACGAATATCCCGGACACGCGGTCAGCCACACGCTGAATATCTGCTTTACTTCCTTGTGCTTCTTCAACGACTTTCACAATTTGAGAAAGTGCTGTATCTTTACCAACTTTCGTCGCTTCAATCGTTAACATTCCATTTTTGTTAATAGTTGAACCAATCGCTGCATCACCTGTCTTTTTATCAACAGGGATACTTTCACCAGTAATCATGGATTCGTCAACTGCTGATTCACCTTTCACAATTTGACCATCCACAGGAATTTTTTCACCAGGACGTACCATAACGGTATCGCCGACAAGAACCTCTTCAATCGCTATTTCTTGCTCTTCACCATTCCTTATAACACGTGCCGTTTTTGCCTGCATGCCAAGCAATTTCTGAATGGCCTGACCTGTTCTTCCTTTGGCACGAACTTCAAACAATTTTCCAAGAATGATTAACGTGATAATTACTGCTGCAGCTTCAAAATAAAGTTCTGGCATTCCGACTTGACCTTGAACCTGCCACTCGTAACCAAGGAAAATACTATAGAAGAAAGCTACAGATGTACCTAATGCAACGAGAACATCCATATTGGCACTACCATTTCTTAATGCTTTATATGCCCCTCTATAAAATTGTGCTCCAACGATAAACTGAACTGGAGCCGCTAATGCTAATTGCACCCACGGATTCATTAACATATCCGGGGAATAAATAAACGACGTAAACTCAAAGTGTGTCACCATTGTCCATAGTAATGGAAATGTTAGAATGGCAGAGAAGATGAATTTTCCTGTCTGATGACGTATTTCTTCATCTTTACTGCTTGCTGATTCTTCTTTGGACGTTTGTATTTTTAGGCTGTATCCTAGTTTTTTCACCGTTTCGATCATATCGTTGACAGTAACCTGCCCCTGATCATAATCGACAGCCACGTTTTCTAAAGCAAAGTTAACAGTAGCGTTAGAAACACCTTCCATTTTATTTAATCGTTTTTCAATTTTGGTTGCACATGCGGCACATGTCATACCTGATATATCAAAGGTTTCTTTATCATGTCTTACGTGATAACCTAATTTTTCAATCTTTTCTTCAAAAGCTTGCACGTTTGTTTTCTCTGGATCGTAAATGACTCTTGTTTTTTCAATCGCAAAGTTGACATTTGCATCTGCCACACCTTCTATTTTACTAAGACCTTTTTCAATTTTATTGGCACATGCAGCACATGTCATACCTTGAATCTGCAAGCTTGCTTCTTTTTGTGCTTCCATCGTATTTTCACCTCTTTTTTATACCTTCAAGGGGTATTATAGATTTCAAAAAGGCGATCGTGCTACAAAAGCACGATCGCCCATGTTAAGCAACATCGTAGCCTTGTTCTTCAATAACTTCCCTAATATCTTTTAATTCTACTTGTTTTGGATTAAAGGATACATCCACTTTTCCATCTTGCAAGTGAACTTTTACAGATTCTACCCCATTTAACTCCCCGACATTTCCTTCAATAGAACTGATGCAATGTCCACAAGACATGCCTTGTACGTTTAATGTTACATTTTCCATTTCTAATTCCTCCTAAAAATCATATATTTTCTTGTTATCATAACCTGATTATATATTTATAAACCAAAAGTATTGTTATACTTAAGCTACATTGTAGCCTTGTTCTTCAATAACATCTGTAATATCTTTTAATTTCACTTTGTCCGTATGGAAACTGACATCGACCCTTCCATCTTGAAAATGAACTTTTACAGATTCTACGCCGTCCAATTGCCCCACACTTCCTTCAATAGAGTTAACGCAACTTCCGCAGGACATTCCCTCTACATTTAGTGTTATATTTTCCATTTACATTACCTCCTAGTTTTTTAATATAAATCTATATTACCATACCCGGGATAGGTATTGTCGAGTGTAAAATTTTTATTTCATTATTTAGGCAACATCGTAGCCTTGTTCTTCAATGACATCAGTGATAGCTTTTAATTTAACCTTATCCGTATTGAAAGTTACGTCAACCTTTCCATCTCGAAAGTGAACTTTCACAGATTCAACACCATCTAACTGACCAACGCTTCCTTCGATAGAGTTAACGCAACTTCCGCAGGACATTCCCTGTACATTTAGTGTTATATTTTCCACTTACATTACCTCCTAATTTTTTAATACACAATCATTTTACCATACCTAGGATAGGTATTGTCAAGTATAAAATTTTTTATTTCATTATTTTTGACATGGTTGTCATGAATTCTGAAACAATTTCTGGATCTTTCTGCTCTAACCTTTCCACCACACAAGTATTTATATGACTTTCCAACAGCAGTCGTGAAACAGCATTCATTGCAGATTGTACGGCCGATATTTGAGTTAAGATATCATCACAATATACACTTTGACCAATCATTCGCTTAACACCTCTAACCTGACCTTCAATCCTGCTCATGCGATTCATTAAACTTCGCTGAAGTTCGTCTGAGATGTGCGTATTAACTACTTCACCGCCATCAGCACAACACATCTTCGTTTGCTCTATTGATTTCATTTGTTCATACGTGTTCTCCATCTTGATTCTCCTCTCCTATCATCAAGTTTAATGATTTTCCTAATAAATTCTCATTATCAATATACCATACCCCTATAAGGTATGTCAATGTTATGATATAAAAAATTATAGGGAAATAGCTAATATGATGTCTCTGCTGATGATAAATAATAAAAAACCACAGTTCGATACTGTGGTAATGAAAATATCCTACGGCTTCTATTGATTACTACAAACACCTTAATTCCCTTCAAAGAATTTACTGTTTAAGGCGATATATTCATATTCACTTTCCGGTACTTCTTCTTCCATATAAATGGCTTCAACGGGACAAACTGCTTCACATGCACCACAATCAATACAAATGTCTGGATCTATGTAAAACATATCTTTTCCTTCCTCTACACATTCTCTTCTACATTGACTGCCCTCTCTATTATACTATACCCCTTTAAAGTATTTAAATATCAATTCATGGAGTAATATGATATAAAATATAATACTTTACTTAGAAAAAAGCTATGTCGCAATAACATAGCTTTTTTCTTGTTTCTAGTGACTATGACCATGATGGTGATGATGACCTTCTATTTCATACTCTTTTTGACACAGCACCGAATCTTCGTGAGGATGTTTATCTGTCTCTACTTGAATCGTAACATGACCAATATTTTCATGTTCCAACTCATGCTCTATTTTACGAAGTAAATGTTGACTTTCTTCTACAGTCATCTGGCCATCTACAGTCAAATGACAAGAAAGTACATTTTGTCCACTGGTTACACTCCAGACATGTAAGTCATGAATGCCTTGAACACCTCCTACGCTTTTCATCCTATTAATAACTTTTTCTACATTCACATTAGCAGGTGTTCCTTCCATTAAAACATGAAAAGAAGCTTTGGTTACACGCCATCCGCTGAGTAAAATAAGCAATGCTACAAGAACACTTGCTACCGTATCTGCCCAGGCCCAGTTAAAGAAAATCATGAGAAGTGCCGCGATGATTGCTCCAACTGATCCTAATAAATCACCCAAGACATGCAAGAATGCTGCACGCATATTCAAGTTATCTTTGGTATCTCCGCCCCGTAACATAATAAAGGCAACAATAATATTTACCAGTAAACCAATAGAAGCAATAATCAGCATACCGGTTGAAGCTACTTCTGGCGGGTCAAACAAGCGTTGATAAGCCTCATAAAAAATGTAGATGGAAACACCAAGTAACGTTGCTCCATTGATAACTGCTGCTAATATTTCAAAACGTTTATATCCATAAGTTTTTCCATAATTCGCTGTTTTCTCTCCTAATTTAAAAGCAATCAAAGCAATTAATAAAGAGATGGAATCACTCAACATATGTCCAGCATCAGCTAAAAGTGCTAAGCTATTTGTAAGCAATCCTCCAATTACTTCTACAATCATAAATACTGTAATAACAAGAAAACTAATTAATAATGTCTTTTTATTTGCGCCATGTGTATGATCATGGCCATGGTGATCGTGTCCCATGTTAAAACCTCCTTCAGTTATCTTTATATTTATATATATAAACTGCAAACATCCATTAATTCTATACTGTATAAAATTAAACTAACTCCAAAATTGCACATACCTTTTTTCAGTTGTAAATTACACTTCCACCACCAAACGTTCCGGATTAGTTAAGAGCAGCTTCACACGATTTAAAATATGCTGTGCCGGGACACCATCTATTAAACGGTGATCAAAACTTAGAGAAAGAGCGAGCATTGGGACAATGTCAAGCTTTCCCTCCCGATATACCGGTTTATCCTTGATACCACCTATGCCAAGCGCAGCCACCTCAGGCTGATAAATAACAGGAGTAAACCATTGTCCGCCCACAGAGCCAAGATTAGTAATCATGATGGTACCATCTTTGGTTTCGTCCGGTAAAAGTTTACGATTCCGTGCTTTGACTGCCAGTTCATTGATTTCACTAGAAATTTCAAAGATGGATTTGCGATCTACATCTTTTACTACTGGAACCATTAATCCATCTTCGGTATCGGCTGCAATACGTGTATTGTAGTAATGTTTATAAATAATCTCTTCGCTAACATCATCAATGGATGCATTCAATATAGGGTATTTTTGAGCAGTAGATAATAGAGCCTTCACAACATACGGCAGATATGTTAATTTAATCCCTTTTTCTGCAGCAACATTTTTATACTTTCTGCGATGTGCCATAAGTTCCGTTACATCCACTTCATCTATCAATGTAGCATGCGGTATAGTGTGTTTGGAGCCGGTAACTGTTTTGGTAATTACCTTCCTGACGGGAGACAATTGTTTACGTGTTTCTTCTGTACCTAACATGAAGCTATTTATACCTTTTTTCATTATTTTATCTCCTTCCTGAAAATTAATACATGCTTATATTTGTATGTATGCATATAAAGATATTTTGAAAATCACTTACATACTATAAGTGATTTTCAATTAACTGTGACAAGCGTGATCTATCATTTGTTTTAATATAAGCATCACATGCTCATCATCGTGGGAATAATAAAGTGTTGTACCCGCACGTCGATATTTCACCAACCGTAAATTCTTCAGAAAACGCAATTGATGCGATACTGTAGATTGACGGATATCCAAAGTTTCTGCAATTTCATTTACAGAGCATTCTTTTTTAAAAAGTAAATGCAGGATTCGTACTCTGGTTGGATCGCCTAATGCTTTGAATGTTTGCGTGACAATGAACAGTGTTTCCTCGTCAATTTCCTCTGAAGGTTTTTTTTCAACTTCAAATTCTTCCAATAACCATCTTACCCCCTAAACATATTTATCATACTCTTTATATGAATACATTAACATATACGCATTTACTTTGCAATATTTATTTTTTATTTAACATGTGTATAGCTTGCTCCGTCATACCCTCAGCCGCTTCCATCAAAGGTTCCGCCAAAGTTGGGTGGGCATGGATAATCAAACTAAGATCTTCAGCTGTTGCTCCCGACTCAATAGCAATTACTGCTTCAGAAATAAGTGATGACACTTCTGGTCCAACCTTCTGTACTCCTAAGACCCTATTGGAATCTTTTTCAGCTATAACCTGTACAAACCCATCAGCTTTAGAAATCGATAAAGCCCTTCCGTTTGCTTGGAATGAAAATCGACTATATAAATTGAATTTAATATTTATCCCTACCGCTACAGAAAAACACTACGCTTTCCGTGGGCTTGAGCTCAGCCCATAGCTGTCAACTTAACAAAATCCCGTTGTGCATTCCTTGAGAAAACTTATAAAATATAAGTGTGTTTCATGGAGTCGTCAAACGGGAATAGAAATTTTGAGAGTACCAAATATACCTCTCGGCTGGAGGGATTATTTAGGTTCTCTCAGGAAGTCTGAAGGCGTTTAAAGGCTGTTCCCCTTTGGGACTTTGGTTTCCGAGCGGTTTTGATGAGTAGCCGGATAACCGTGTCAATACAGCTCTTAAATGCCTTTTTCCTGTTTCCCCAAGCCTGATAAAGTTTAGGTAGCCATTCCGTTGCAATGCAGCGGATGGAAACCATCTCACTGATTTCTAGCTGCACTTCTTCCCATATGACATTCCGCAGCTGATAGGCAATGAGCTGACTGATGAGAAAAACAAGGATTGTGGCATACAGATGACAGAGCCACCTTTCCTGTTTCATCACTTTAAAGTGATCCATCTTCAGGTAAGATTTCAATACTTTGAAAGTCAGCTCTACCTGCCAGCGCAGCCGATACAATTCGGTGAGCTGTGAAGGGGAAATCCACTCCGGAAGATTGGTCATATAAATCGTAATTCCAGCGAGATCCCGTACCACTTGCTTCGGCTTCTTGCCCGTTTTTGTTTTTCTGCGATCAATCTTTGAGATTCTTCGTTGCCTTTGATCGTTGTCATGGGCGAATAGGATACAGCGTGCTGGAAAATGGGCATCTCTGCCGAAATGAACACCTTCCAGTTCCAGATGTTCCCCGGGCTCCATTTTCTGGCATAGCTTTTCCAAATCTATACGATGATATAGGCTACTTTGAACAACTTTCCCATTCGAATGATAGGAAGGGAACGGGTTCTGATAAGCTAGATAGGCATCGGCGCGCACCTTGGTAAGGAAGAATGCCTCGTTTTCTTCTATCTTTTTAAACTGACTAAAGCTAAAGTAACCCAGATCCTGCATACATAATTCCTCTTCTGAAAGAAAAGGAATCCTTTCTCCCCCCATTTTCGTATCATTGACGTTGTCAAAGTCCAAGTGCAGGAACGTAGATACACCCGAAAGTGCATCAAACTCAAGCTGAAGCTTCGCCGAGGTCTGCCTTGTTTGGGAAGCGCGCTTTTTTTGATGATCAGGCACAGCTATCGCGCTTGAATCCAGTATACGGATGCTTCTAAATGGCCAGTTTTCCTCCAGTGCCAGCACAGAAGGAGTAGCTGTTTTCTGCTCAGAAAGTAATTCCTGAATAAGTTGTTGCAGAAACAGAACAGCTTCTGGAGTGAACTTTTTATCCAAACCGGCACGGCTTACGGAAATATCCTGTTCTGTCAGGATTTTTGTGCAGAGTTCCTGAATCGAGCATTTCGCAAAATTTCCGTGAAGATGAAAGAGCAGTGTCAGAAAATCATTTGCCGTAACGAGGCGTTTTCTTTTGATAAACCCAGTCTCTTTCGCAATTTCATCCACTCTTTCCGGACGAATGCATGTAAACAGCTTTTCAACCAGTTGTACGGTCTTGGATTTCAGCATAAAAAGGACTCCTTTCCAAAAGAGGTTGTTAATTTACTCCTACCACCTTTTGGGAAAAGTTACTCCTTCTATTAAGTTGACAGCTATGTTGAGCTCAGCCTCCTCGGTAAAAAGAAGACCACTTTTTCCCTGCGGGTCTTCCCACTGCGCTTTCCCATAGGAGTCTCCGTGTTTTTCTTCCGCTAGTTACTGTTTTCAATCATCATTTACTCATTTTTATGAGTAAAACAAAAGTGTAACTTCTTACTTCAATTTATATAGTAACTGTTTCGTATCCTTGTTCATTTGCTTTTTTCTCCGTTAATCCCGTATAAGCACCTGAATTGGTGGCATTATCGGATGATACTAGGATTAAGATTGCGTATGCTCTCTCTTTAGAAGATGAATTGTGTGTATGTGATGTAGCGAATATTGTTGGTGCTACAACTACCACAACATCTCATCATTTGAGGTTACTTAAAAATCTTGGATTAGCTAACTATCGAAAAGAAGGTAAGTTAGTCTACTATTGATGATGATAATGTAAAGCAACTAATAAAGGCAAACTTCTGCCCATTCTCCAATAATAGCACCACCTATAACAGCCACTGTCATAAGGGTTTTCATATCAAATTCTAAACGTAGTAAGTTTTGCAAACCAACTTTAAAAGTGATAATCCTCCGATAAACATGGATGCTATAAACAATAAGGTAGTAACAATGTTCTCTTCTCATTCACATACGAGGAAAGGCAAACACAGGCAATCAATAAGGAAGCATAAAGCAGAGTACTATGTATGTTTGAATATAATTTACATAAAAATCAAGTTTTCTTTAGTTTACAGTAATTAATTATTCTTATAACTGAATTTAATTTCCAGTTTATTTTGGGATACACAGAAGGAATATCGTCAGGATAAAGTTTAAAAACAATAAGAGTTTTTCAATATAAAAAGCCCAATTTCTCTCTTTTTTAGAGAAAAAAGGGCTTTACAACTCTCCATTAATATTAGGGGATCTACTTATCAAACCGACTTCCGTGATTGTGGAATCAACTTTTTTAATTTATCTTGTTCGGCTAAAGGCGAACTTAATAAGCTATTATCTTTAATTATAACTTTCGTTTAACATTCTTAAGCACTACTTTGCTGTGGGGAATACTTGGCATACTCACCAGACTGTAACTTAAATCCTGGTTAGGAACTTCATATTCCATTTGGTTAGCTAGATAATCAAGACTTACTTTCATGACTTCAATGGTGACCCACTCTCCAGCACAGCGATGACCCATAAAGTAATCACCACCACCTTGCGGAATGAAGCCAAATGGGCTTCCTTTCCATTTAGCAAACCGATCAGGACTGAACAAATCAGGATTTTCCCAAATTTCAGGGTCATGATTTGTACCATAAAGATCCAGTAAAGTTAATGTGCCTTCTTCAAATTTATAGCCGTTCCAGGTGAAATCTTTTTTTACCAATGCTACGACAAACGGAAAAAATGGATAAAAACGGCGAACTTCCTGTACAAACATCTGAGCATATTTTTCATCATGGGATTCAAGTTTCTTCCTTTCTTCTGAAAAATGATGCAATGCCAGCGCAGTGAAATTGATGAATATTGCGATCGCCACAATAGGTCTCAAGATATTGATCACTTCCACAGCAGCAGTCTCAGTATCCAGAAGATTCCCTTCTAAATCGCGATGCCAGACAAATCTATGTAATGCGGAATTTTCAGGGGGATTCACCTTCCCATCACGAACCTTATCAATGATCTCTCCTACCCATTTTTCTACGTGATTTCGTGCATTTCTTCCTAGCCAATGATTTGGACCTACTTTAGCTACCGACTCGAACATCGCTCCTAAGTCTTTTGTCAGCCTCTTCACTTCATTTTCTTGTACCGGTACACCTGCCCATTGACAGGCTATCCTGCACATAATTTCCTGCGCTTCTTCATAAAGAATAACCTTATCCATCTGCTCCCATTTATCTACTGCTAACTCCCACTGTTTTTTTGTAATGTCAGTCAGTTTTTTAAGTTTGTCAGGAGACATGATTGACATAAACATTTCCTTGCGATGTTTATGATTCTGCCCATCTAACGCCTGAACACCTTTCTTGCCAAACAAAGTTTGCGCTGCCCGATTCGGTGCTGCATTTTTCCTTTTGAATTTCTCAGTGTCATAAAAAACTTCGGCAGCTCCATTTCCTCCTATGCAGATAGCTTTCTTTCCAAGCAATCTGGTCTCGAAAATTCCAGAATTAAAACTATGACGTCTGTTCAAAATATACATATATCCTTCTCTCATAAGACTCAAGCTATGATCTATTCCTTCTTCCCGAGGCATTTGATTTATATCTGACATATTATTCATCTCCATTTTCATTAATGATGATTTTATTATTTGTAACTTTTCCCTATTTATTCTCAAAAAAACTTTGATTTGTCCCATCCGTGTCCAATTTGATACATTTTATAACCTTCTTAACGAGAAGGACTTCTAATTGCTCTTAGTCAGGGCTCAATCATAATCGTTAATTTATGAGACATTCTTCTATTTAATAATGGAACCTATTGTAAATTGATGAAGGCAAGTCCCTTAAACGAACGTTTTAGGGATTAGTTTTTATTCATCTATAATTTAGTGGATTTTATTGTTTTTCATTACCTAAAGGCTTCCCTTTAACATCTTCCCAAAAATTGACTCCAAATCCGAATTAGGGAATAATTATTTTGGAGGGAGTGAATTAAAATGGGGAAAGTCTTTGGATAGGCTCGGGTATCTACTCAAGACCCAAATTTAGATCTTCAAATTGACGTTTTGAAGAAAGCAGGCGCAGCTGCTATTTATTAAGAAAAACCGGGCAAACGAGCCTACTGACATAAGAAAACATGAAGAAACCTTATTAAATCAACGCTTTTAGGCAGTATTCAACTGGAATTTGTACAAAAATTAAAGTTTCTAAAAATAGACGTTCAAAATGAGCGTCTATTTTTTACTTTAGATTATGTGAAAAGACTTTCATAAAGGATATGTTCGAGGAAATGAAATACAAGAAGAAAAATTGAAATCATGTCATGATATTAAAAGTGTGATACTGTCATACTTTATATTGGTTAGAACAAGTAAAACAGCATTATCCCCCCACTTCTAACATGGAGGTAGAAAAACACTAGAAACAGTTCCAAAAGTGCCTTAAAGCCTGTAGGCACAATGGTTTGAACCGTGTTACAAAGATGTCAGATTTTTATCTCTAGTTGACATCTTGTTTAATTAAGAGAAATGTACATGAATCAAGCACTTTAGTATTAAGAATTAATGGGACAACACCCTAGCATACAGGTGCTTTATGATCTTGTATCGTTACTAAATGTATCTGTTGATGAATTTTTCTTACCTCCTTCTGATATGAAGAAAAGACCCAGAAGAAGGCAATTAGAAAAACAACTTGATAGTTTAACAGATCGAGACCTTATTATTATAGAAAGTGTTGCTGATGGAATCATCAAGTCCAAGAATGTTACGGAAAACTAACCCCTACTTTTAGCTCAAATGGTGACATCCCTTTGGAGTTTTAAGATATACCAATTTGGAGTGAGTTTTGCATAGGGTTTGTATTCCTTTATACAATATCTAATGTATTGTAAAATTTCTCATCTTTTATGGCTGTTTGTATAATGTTTGATAAATAGTCTCTTACTTTTTTTATATAATCTTTAATCGCCATTAGAATTTAATAGAGCTTCCCTTGTCGATATAGTAAGGTAGTTAGCCTTTCCAAAGCTAATAAATAACAGGTATACCTCATCGTATGCTCATTAGAAAAGAAGTAGGTATCAAATACATCTTGGAATGTATTTGTCATTTTTAGAGACATGTTAGAAATGATTTCTTCCTCTGTAAAGTTGTGTACAGCTTGAGTTTGCTTCCATTCTAAATAGGAGACAATTACTCCGCCAGCATTGGCGAGGATGTCTGGTATGATAATTGTCCCTTGTGCTTCTAGGTAGTTATCGGCTTCCGTTGAAATGGGGGCATTGGCTCCTTCTACTAAGATAGAAGCTTTTACTTGCTCCATATTGTTTTTATGAATCTGTCCCTCAATTGCAGCCAGCACTAAAATATCACAATCAAGAGTAAGTACATCTACAGCTGAAAGAATCGTTGCCTTTATTCCTGCTTGTTTTAGTTCTGCTGCTTTTTTAGGTAGGTCACCATGATTTTGTTTGGTAAAGGTAACTAAAGATTCAATATCTAAACCATCTGGTTGATATAAGGTAACCGCATGATCCCCTACGGCTACGACCGAGTATTTATTCTTATCATATTGGTGCGTTTCTTGAGCAACGACATTCCCAACGTTACCAAAGCCTTGGATAGCTATACGGGTACTTTTTCCCTTCTTGTTTTTTTGGTGGAGAGCTTGAAGTCTTTGCCATTGTTTCTTGCGAGGGATGGAGTCATTCTTGTTATACTGTTTAGACCAATCATCGATTAACCAAGAATAACTTAGAAACACACCTCTTCCTGTTGATTCACGCCTACCTTTAACCCCACCATTAGCGACACTTTTGCCAGTGAAAGAGCCCACATAAGCCTTTCCAGGATTGATAGTTTTGTACTCCCCAACCATCCAGTCAATTACTTGTTCATTGGTTCCCAAATCAGGGGCAGGTATATCCTGATTTGGACCAATATCACGAGCTAAATTCTGCACATATTTTTTACTGATAAGATTCAGTTCTCTTTCTGATACCGAGCGAGGATTGATATGTACACCGCCTTTTGCACCACCAAAAGGCAGCCAGTGCAGGGCATTTTTTAAGGTCATTAAAATAGCTAAATTCTCTACTTCTTCTTCTGTTACCCCTTCACTAAATCGAATACCGCCTTTATAATAACCGCTGATATTGTTATGTTGTACTCGATAAGCGGGAATACGGACAATACCGTTTTTCTCTGTAGAAATTCTAATGTAGCATTTGATGATTTTGTCGGTTGTTTTGATGATTTCCTTTGCAGATCGACAGACGGTTTTTCTCTTTTCTGGATAGGAAATCCCTAAGAAATTATCCTGATGACTGAAGCTGTTCATAACCTTTTCTATTAATGCCTGTGTTTCTTTTCGTTTCATGAAATTTCTCCTAACATAATGAAATTTAGACTTATTCTGGTTCTTCTCCAAAATCAATAGTTGACTTGATGAATATTTTTCCTCTGGTAGTTTAATCTATTTGCATATTGACTGATAATACCAACCACTGATTTTGGTATTACCCCTTATTTCCACACTATATTTCTTTCAAGAAAAATAGTGTGGAAAAGAAACTGTCCATCTAAAAGATAACTATAAGTCAATGAAATAACTTCTTAAACTTGGAAACCAATCCTTTCCTTATCTTGGACAGACAAGAACGGAAATCTGGTTCATCATGTTCAGCAGGTAATCTCTCAGGACCCAGAGGCTGCTTATGTGCTCATAATGGATCAATTAAATACCCATAAGTCCAAATCATTGGTTCGCTTTGTGGCTGAGCAATGCGAGATTCCATAATCAACCCTTGGTGAGAAAGGCAAGTCAGGTGTGCTAAAATCTATGGCAACCCTCCGCCTTCTTAGCTAATCCTGAGCATCGCATTCAGATCGTCTATACATCAAAATACTGTTCATGACTCAATCAAATTGAATGCTGGTTTAGCATACTTTCTCGTCGTTTGCTTAATGTCAGATCCAGCTTCAAATCTGTTCAGCAATTGGAAACTAAAACAAAAACAATTTATTGAGTACTATAATCAATATTTGGCAAAATCGTTCCATCGGACCTTCGAAGGTAAAATTTCACAAATGTAAAGGTGGGGCTGTTAATTCAGACAGGCTGCGTTAGTTTCTTCAAAATTTCCAGTCCTTCAATTCCAAGACCCTGGAAATCATATGGAGAAGTTCTTGGTTTAAATGCATCGCCACGAAGCAGCTTTAACCCTTTTTCCTTTACAGAAGCCGCCACCTGT
Source organism: Oceanobacillus jeddahensis (assembly GCF_000750635.1). Taxonomy (GTDB): domain Bacteria; phylum Bacillota; class Bacilli; order Bacillales; family Amphibacillaceae; genus Oceanobacillus; species Oceanobacillus jeddahense. Next base: position 1,063,445 of record NZ_CCDM010000002.1, on the reverse strand, counting down.
TCATACCCTTCTACTGCACAAGGATCGAATACATAACTGATTCCGCCATTGCCGCCTTTTTCACCTTTAAGATTAACTACCGTACTTTCAGGCTGTTTCTTTCTGGATACTAAGACTAAGAGCGCTTTGCTATTATCTTCTTGAAGTTCAAGGCTCGCCTTAAAGATTTCTTTGAAAATATGTTCAATTGTTGAGTCTTGAAAAGGACCATTATTATTTTTAATATTATCTAGCATTTCACGTTCGCGTACCGGGTCAAAACGTTTGATACTTTGTTTTGTTTTTAACTTACCAATTTCTTGTACAATGTTTGCCCGTTGATTAATTAAATCTAATATTTGCAGATTAACCTTATCCATTTGCTGTCTTAACTAATCCATTTCATTACTCATTTTACACCCTCCTCAAATCTCTCTTTATCAGTTTAATCATTTAGAATAATTAGAGACAATTATAGGTTTCAGATAGTATTTTCTTTGCTTATAAACTTTCCACCATATGAATGATTTTTGCTAGTTTTATATTCGTAGTCAATTGAATCACTTCATTTTTAATCGAACCATTTGTATTCAAGAGATATACAGTTTCGGGGTTTTATGACAAGCTTTTCTTCTGACTAATTTATATTTCTATTCAGAACTAATTAATTAGTTCTGAATAGAAAATCTTTCAGTATTATTCTTTGAACGTAGCAAGCGGAGACCATTTAATATGACCACTAAAGTACTGCCTTCATGAATAATTACACTGATTGCGATATCTGTTAAACCTAAGAAACTTACTGTGACTAAAAAAGCAACAACTGACATAGAAAAGATAATGTTTTGCCAAATGACACGATTCATTTTTTTAGAAATGCTGTGTGCATCTAATAATTTTGATAGATCATTTTTCATTAAAGTTAAGTCAGATACTTCTACTGCAACATCGGTGCCATCACCCATTGCAATACCAACATCAGCATTTACAAGAGCCGGTGCATCATTAACTCCGTCCCCAACCATACCAACAACACCGTATTTCTTTTTCTGCTCATTAATAATATTCGCCTTATCATCGGGCATTACGTTAGCAATGACTTCATCAATACCTAGTTCTTTTGCAACGGCTTTCCCCGTCATTTCAGAGTCACCTGTAATTAGAGTAGTGTGTATATGACGGTTCCTAAAGTAATCAATAGTTGTTTTCGCTTCTTTATTTGGTATATCCATTAAAGCAATAATCCCAATCACTGTTTCATTTTCAGCCACGTATATCACTGTTTTCCCCTCAGATGACCACTCATTATTTAAATGTGTGAATTCATCTGAAACATCACTGAAAGAGGTCGGTTTCCCTATACGGTAATTATTTTGATTATAATCTCCTGTCAGTCCTTTACCAATCTGATTAGTGATATCAATATCTAATTTGTTTTTAGCGGTAAACTTTTTTAAAATAGCGTTAGCTAAAGGGTGGTTGGATTCCCTTTCTAAGGCCACTACAATATCAATCATGTGTGCTTCATCTACAGAATCTGTGAAGTAGTGATTGGTAACCTGCGGTTTTCCTTTTGTCAATGTCCCCGTTTTATCAAATGCAACGGCATCAATATCTGCAAGTTGTGAAAGATAAGAGGTCCCTTTCGAGAGTACGCCTCGCTTAGCAAGATTTGAAGTTGCGGACAGTGTAACTGATACAGTAGCTGCAGCAAGTGCACACGGTGCAGCTGCTACCAGTAACACAAGTCCTCTATAGGTACTTTCATACCAACTCCAGTCCAATAACATTGGAGCTAATACAATAAACAAAACAATCGCAACCAATGCAAAAGTCACATATTTTGGTTCGAATTTTTGAATAATACTTGCAGCCTTAGTTTGATTACTTTGGTTTTGATTTACAAGTTGTAAAATTTTTGAGAATACAGTATCTTTTTCTTCTTTTGTCACTTCCATAAAGAAAGTCCCTGTTCCGTTAATAGTACTACCAAATACTTCATCACCTGCGGATTTTTCTTTAGGTATACTCTCACCGTTGATTGAAGATTCATCAATAGCAGTGCTGCCAGATATAATTTTTCCATCAATAGGCACCTGATCACCATTTAATACTTGTAAACGATCACCAATTTTTAAATCACTGACTTCAACCATTGTAGTGTTCCCATTGTTATCAATTAATCGTGCTGTCGTTGGATTCATTTCGAGTAACTTCGTAATTTCTCTTTTACTTCTTCCTTCAGCATAATCTTCTAGAAAATGTGCACCAGAGAAAATGAGGATTAATAATGCACCTTCCCAAAACTCTCCTAATATGGATGCACCTAGTGCAGCTAGCCCCATAAGTATATGAGAATTTGGTGTGAATCTTCTCTTTCGTTTGGTATTTTCAATTGTCTCACCAATACCTTCAAGAACAACTACATGATATCCTGCAGTGATAGTCGCAGTTAAAAATAGAATATTTTGTAACAATGCATAATTATCACTTAGGAATAAAGCGATAATTGCTGCGGCCAAACCAATAAAATAGAGAACAACTGGTGCTTTTCCATGATCATGGTGATGATGACCGTGATCATGGTCGTGATCGTGGTTGTGTCCCATATTAATACCTCCTAATTTTATGTTTATATTAATATATATAAATATATTAATATAATGGATACGATTAATTAAAAATAAATAATTTTTCTCAATCTAAATGTTACACGCACAATGTGTCATTTATTTTAATATTCGCATAATACGTTCAACATTTCAGAAATAGAAAAGCATTGCTCCAGTGCAATAATATTTCACAAGCCAAAGTTTTTAAAATCGTAACTGATGTAATACGATGGGTTGCGTAATACTTAAGGTATCTGTAATTTCATTTACAGAATACTTTTTTTGAAGAATCAAATGCAGAGTTTTTTTAAAATGTTTGTGTCACAATAAATAATGTCTTTTGACCAATTTTCTCTAAAAATCTATTCTCAAATTCAAACTCAAACTCAAACTCTTCCAATGTTTTTACCACCTTCATTCATATTAATTATTTCAATATATGAGTATATTAACATATAAGCATTTAATTTACAAGGATTAATTTCTTAACATATATACTGTTCATTTCACTAATTTTACCTTTTATTTAACATATGGATAGCTTGACCCATTACACCCTCAGCCGCTTCCATCAAAGGTTCCGCCAAAGTTGGATGGGCATGGATAATCAAACTAAGATCTTCAGCTGTTGCTCCCGACTCAATAGCAATTACTGCTTCAGAAATAAGTGATGACGCTTCTGGTCCAACCATCTGTACTCCTAAGACCCTATTGGAGTCCTTTTCAGCTACAACCTGTACAAATCCATCAGCTTTAGAGATCGATAAAGCCCTTCCGTTTGCTTGGAATGAAAATCGACTAGTAACTGTTTCGTATCCTTGTTCATTTGCTTTTTTCTCCGTTAATCCCGTATAAGCCACTTCAGGATCACTAAAAATAACAAAGGGCATCGCTTGAAAATCAATTATACTCTTCTGCCCACATATTACTTCTGCCGCAACTTTGCCTTCATAACTAGCTTTATGAGCTAGAAGATATCCTCCAGCGCAATCACCAATCGCATACACGTAATCAATATTTGTTTGACACTTTTCATTTATTTTAATAAATCCATGCTGATCTAACTCCACTCCAATATTCTCTAATCCTAGATTCCCTGTATTTGGTTTTCTTCCTATAGAAACTAAGCAATAATCTCCAACAATCGTTTTATCCTCTCCCTCAATTTTCACTTGAACCTCTACTTCATCGCCGGTATTTTCTCCATCTTGTACTAAAGCGTTTGTTATAACTGTAACGCCTAGCTGTTTCAACTGTTTTTTAACCACATTCGTAAGCATGGAGTTGGTCCCTGGAAGAATAGTATCTGATCCTTCCAGAATGGTAACTTTAGCACCAAATTTAGCATAAGCAGTACCCAGCTCTAAACCTATATAGCCACCTCCGACTATAACTAAGTGTTTTGGTACTTCTTGCAACATTAAAGCCTCTGTTGATGAAATAATTCTCTTCTTATCAAATGGCATAGTTTTTAATTCAAATGGTGAAGACCCAGTTGCTAAAATTAAATCATTGTAAGAATAGTATAGCTGTTCTCCCTCTTTTGTTTTAACTCTTACAGTTTTAGATTCAGTAATATATGCTTCTCCACTAATAACTTCTACGCTATTACTTTTCAGTAGTGTATGAACTCCATTTGTAAGTTTATTTACAATAGCATCTTTCCATTTAATTACTTCAGGCATTGCTATGTCAACTTGACCTGAAACTTTAATCCCCATTGTATTGGCGTGTTGAATATGGTTTACTCGTTCAGACGCGCTAATCAGAGCTTTTGAGGGGATACATCCACGGTTAAGGCACACTCCTCCTAGTTCTGCTTTTTCAACTAATACCACATTTTTTCCAAGCTGCGCTGCACGTATAGCTGCAACATACCCTCCATAACCTGCACCAATTACTAATAAATCTCTTTCCTTTTTTACATTTGAATTCATTTCAGTTTCCTTCCTTTCTAATTTTGCTGAATGAAAATATAAATTAATCCATTAAAACTATGCTTACTGCCATAATCATCATTCCAGTAATTACACCATAAATAGAAAGATGTGCTCCGTCATACTTTTTCGCTGCTGGTAACAATTTATCAAGCGAAATAAATACCATAATACCAGCTACCACAGAAAAAATAATACCGAACAGAACATCATTTAGAAACGGCATTAATATCAATAATGCCACAGCTGCTCCAATTGGTTCTGTTAATCCTGACAAAAAAGAGAAAGAAAATGCTTTTCGTCTATTACTAGTTGCATAGTAAATCGGGACTGATACTGCAATTCCTTCAGGTATATTATGAATTGCAATAGCTACTGCAATCGCTAGTCCAATAGCTGGATCCTGTAGCGCAGAGATAAATGTTGCAATTCCCTCAGGAAAATTATGAATAGCTAAGGCCAAGGCTGTAAACACTCCCGTTTTCATTAATGCCAGGTCATTCAAAGTAGTTTCTTGTTTTCCGAATTTTTTTCTTCATTAGAATCAGTATGACCAGGTATCAATTTATCTATTAACATCATAAAAAACATCCCAATGAAAAAACCAGCAACCGTTAGCCAAGAACCTCCTGTTACACCAATAGATGTAGTTAATGCCTCATTTGCTTTGAATAAAATTTCAACCATTGATACGTAAATCATAACTCCAGCTGATAACCCTAAAGCAAGGGATAGAAATTTTGTATTTGTTGTTTTAACAAAAATAGCAAGTATACTTCCTATTCCTGTTGCAAGTCCTGCAAATAACGTTAATAAAAAAGCAAAAAACACATCGTTCATTGAAGCTCCTCCAAACTCCATCAAGTTAAAGCAAGTTTAATTTTATATAACAAAGCATCACTATACGAAAAACTTCTCTCAATTATGAGTGACACCTTAACTATCAGTTGCTATGGTCTATTTAAGAACAGCTTCGTATGAGTCAATAAATATTTAGCTAGTTAAATATCTTCATTCCATTCTTTCTCTGATCCACCTAGTATCTTAATTTATTGTTACTTATACTTAAATAGCAGATAATGCTTGGTTTAAATCTTTGATTATATCTTCTGCGTCTTCTAACCCTACTGATAGTCGAATTAAGCCTGCGGACAGTCCAAACTTAGGAAGCTCTTTTTCTGGAATTAACGAATGTGTCATCGAAGCAGGATGTTGAACAAGTGTCTCGGGATCTCCTAAACTGAATGAAATCATTGCGATATCTAGTGAATTAATAAATCTTTGCCCTGATTGGGCACCACCTTTAACCTCAAAAGAGACAATTCCTCCATCCCCCTTCATCTGTTTAATAGCTAAGTCATATTGTGAATGTGCTGCTAATCCTGGATAGTTCACTTTTTCTACCATAGGATGCGACTCTAAAAATTCAGCAATATTTTGAGCATTATCACAATGTTGTTTCATCCTAATACCTAATGTTTTTATACCTCGGAGAATTAGAAAGGAATCCCATGCATTTAAGTTTTGTCCCAAATCCCCCATTATATTTTTACGCATATTAGCAATCACTTCTTTTTTCGCACAAATTATCCCGGCAATAACATCGCCATGACCATTTAAATATTTAGTTGCACTATGAATCACTACATCCGCTCCAAATTCTATCGGCTTTTGTAAAAATGGAGTCATAAATGTATTATCTACAATTAGTGGAATACGATGGGCCTTTGAAATCTTTGATACTGCTTCTATATCTATTAAAGTTAACGTTGGATTGGATGGTGTCTCAATGAAAATAGCCTTTGTGTTTTCTTTTACACTATTTTCAATTGCTTCCAAATCTGTACAATCTATATAATCATATGAAATAGCATATCTTGATGCAATCGTTGATAAAAACTTATGTGTACCACCATAAATATCTTTCGTAACCACAACATGGTCACCCGAACGAAGAAAATTCATAAGAGAAATACTGATGGCAGCCATACCACTACTTACTCCTAACGCATCTTCTGAAGTTTCCAATGAAGCCACTTTTCTTTCTAATGTTCTTGTCGTCGGATTCCCGTATCTGCCGTAATATACGTTTTCTGCCTCACCACTTACAACTTTAGCTGCTTCTTCTATATTTTCAAAATAATAACCAACTGCTGGAACAATAGATTGAGATATTACACCTGTTTTTTGATCAGGATTTTGTTCTGCATGTATTGCCTGTGTATTAAAATTCCATCCATTAGTCATCATGATGTCCTCCCTCGATAAAAATAAGATCTTTAGTCAAGTTGATCCACATGTATTTTAAATATATTTGATTATATCTGTATCTTTAAAAATATGTTCATATAATCATATTAAGGATTAACTTCTTATTAACATAAATAAATAGTAAATGCTATCTATGATTTACATGATCTATCATTTGCTCTAAAATTAACATAACATGCTTATCATTATAAGAATAATAGAGTGTTCTTCCAGAACGACGGTATTTTACTAGAAATATACCCTTTAAAAATCGTAATTGATGAGATATGGTTGATTGTTGAATACCTAGAATTTCAGCCATCTCATTTACAGAGCACTCTTTATTTAAGAGCAAATGAAGAATGCGTATTCTCGTCGAATTACCTAATGCTTTAAACGTTTGTGACACGGTTAATAGCGTTTTGCTGTCTAAATGTTGAGTTCCATTATTCTTTAATTCGAACTCCTTCACTTAATCCCTCCTTTCATTTTTGTAGAACAAACATCACTATATGTATATATAAACATATAATCATTTAAATTACAAACCAAAACTCTTCTATTCATTTCATTTTCTTAAAACTTTCAAGCATATACAATTACATATCAATATATTCTAAATAAAAACAGTAAGTGAATGCGAATTTTTACCATTCACTTACTGTTTCTATAGTTTATTTATTTTTTACATTCAAATTTGAATGAAGGCAAATCATATACCCTGTTGTGTTCTTATAAGTAAAATTGTTAACTAATATCACATCAACTACTTTGAGTATTGATTAATAACTGCTAACAATTCATCAATAACTTCCTCCTCATTACCATTTTTAACGGAGTGAGTCATACATGTTTTTGCATGTCGTTCCATCACAGAAAATCCCACTTTCTTTAAAGCTGACTGTACAGCTGATAACTGAATAAGAATATCCATACAGTAACGGTCATTTTCAACCATATTTTGAAGTCCTCTAACTTGCCCCTCAACACGTTTTAAACGATTAATTACACGTTCCTTTTCTTTATCTGTCCGTGGTTCCATTGCCTTTTTTTCTTCACTTACATTTTGTATTATTTCTTTTGATTTCACCATAGTAATCGCTCCTTTAATTCATATTTATATATTATTATCTCGCATTCGGATATCATTACTCAAAGTTTTTAGAAAGGTTTGAGTTGATAGCCCCATGAAAACTCTAATATTAACTATCCTCCACCTAGCTGTTTCATACCAGTTAGGCTATTTCACCTTTATCATTTTTGCTTACTCCAAAAAACAGAGGAATATGTCTTCCAACCACCATCTACATTTTTCACTTCAAATCCGTTATTTTTTAGAATACGACTAGCCAAATACCCTCTTAAGCCAACTTGACAACTTACATAAATCGTCTGATCTTTTGGTATGTTATCAAGAGAATTTCTAAGCTCATTTAGCGGAATATTAATAGAGCCTTTTATATATCCTGATTCACGTTCCGCTGAGTTACGAACATCAATCAAAAATCCCCCATCAGCAACAATCTGATCTACTTCATGCCACTGGATATGTTCCAACTCTCCATCCATAATATTCGCAGCAACATATCCCGCCATATTTACCGGATCTTTTGCTGATGAATAAGGTGGTGCATAGGACAGCTCTAAATTTGTTAAATCTTCTACGGTTAGCCCACCTTTTATAGCTGTAGCGATAACATCCATCCGTTTATCCACACCATCTTCTCCAACAGTCTGAGCACCAAAGATTTTTCCTGTTTCTTTATCAAAAAGTAACTTTAAAGAAATTGGTACAGCTTCCGGATAATAATTAGCATGAGAGCTTGGATGAACATGGACCACTTCGTAGGGAATGCCTAGCCGTTTAAGTGTTTTTTCATTATTTCCTGTGGATGCAACGGTCAAATCAAACACCTTTGCAATGGATGTACCTACTGTCCCTTGATATTTCTCTTTTTTACCCATTATATTGTTAGCCGCGATCCGGCCTTGACGATTGGCCGGTCCAGCAAGTGGAATCATTGTCTTTGTCCCTGTGGTATAGTCTTCTACTTCTACTGCATCCCCAACCGCATAAATATGTTCATTGGACGTTTGCAGATATTTATTTACAATAATTCCCCCACGCTGTCCTAAGACAAGTCCTGCTGATTTCGCCAGTTCATTTTCCGGCACAACTCCGATAGAAAGAATCGTCATATCTGTTTGAAGTTCCATTCCGTCAGAAAGAATAATCTTCTTTCCTTCCTCTGCAAATGATTGAACACCATTTTCAAGAATCAATTGAATCCCTTTTTCTCTTAAATGAGTGTGTAGAATAGCTGCCATCTCCATATCAATCGGTGCCATGATTTGATTGGCCATTTCAACAAGGGTCACCTCTATCCCTCTGCTTGCAAGATTCTCCGCCATCTCAACACCGATAAATCCGCCGCCAACAATGACAGCTTTTTGTGGCAGGTGATAATCCGCATAATGTTTGATCGCATCGGTGTCAGGAATATTTCTTAATGTAAACAACGAATTATTTTCCTTTAACCCTGGTATAGCAGGTACAATCGGTTTTGCTCCCGGTGATAACAATAATTTATCATAGGGTTCTTTGTATGTTTCTCCACTTTTTAAGTTATTAACTGTCACCTGTTTTTTATCTGTGTCGATATTCACTACTTCACTCAAATTTCGTATGTCAAGATTAAATCGTTCCGACATACTCTCTACTGTTTGTACTAATAATTTATTGCGATCCTTAATTGTTTCTCCGATATAGTAAGGCAGTCCACAGTTCGCAAATGAAATATGTTCTCCTCTTTCGAAAAGCACAATTTCTATTTCTTCACTTATTCTTCTTAACCTTGCAGCGGCTGTTGCACCACCTGCTACACCGCCTATGATAACGACTTTCTGTACCATATTATTTCCCTCCCAAGTCATTTAATTTACCTAAATCTGAACTTTAATCAGTCCTTCATCAGTTATAAATTTTCCCTTTAAAAATATATTTTAAAATAACTAACTTGCTTTTCGTTACAATAATATCATCTCTTCTTGACATTTCTCCTAAACCAAAACTATAGGAGAAATGGTCATTATGAAATGAAGTTTTAATAATTATTAACACATTCATTCATATTAGGTTGTTTTGTCTTTGGATGACATTGACATTCTACTTTATCTTTAAATGACATCTTCTTTTCAGATTTAATCCATTTGTCTTTTTCCATTCTGTACCACATAACAATAGCACGTATCACGATGTCAATACCAATTGCTACCCATACTCCAGCTATTCCTAATTCCATTTGAATTGCTAAGAGATATACAAAAAGTGTTCGGATCAGCCACATCCCAATCGTTGTTAAATACATAGGATATTTTGTATTTCTAGCACCTTGATATGCTCCTGTAAGAATAAGCAATATCGCTAGAAAAGGCTGGAATAATGCTGCTATTTTTAATGCAATGCCTATTTCAGATACAACTACCGGATCTTCACTGAAAAAACCGCCTATCCATTCTCCAAGAATAAATAATAATACTCCCATGAAAATCATAAATACAGCTGATAGTATGGAGATTAATTTTGCATAACTTTTAGCTTCTTCATAGTTACCTGCTCCTACTTGTTTACCTACAATAATAGTTGCGGCAGCAGCAAAACCATAAGCAATCATATAAGAAAATGTCTCGATATTCCCTGCTATTTGATGTGCTGCAAATGTACTTGTACCTAATGCAACAATAAAGCCAAAATACACGACCTGTCCTATTCTCATCGCCAAACGTTCACCTGCTGCCGGAGCTCCTAAACCTAAAAGTTCTTTTTGATATGACTTATCATATCTCCACCACTTCTTATGAAACATAATCTGTTTGTTTTTCCGAATATATTGAATAAGCACAAATGTACCCACCAGACGTGCAATTACTCCAGCTAATCCAGCTCCTACGATACCAAGTGCGGGTATAAAAAAGAAGCCAAAGATAAGGACATAATCCAAAATAATGTTGACAATATTTGCAATAATAACTGCTTTCATTGGTGATTTTGTATCTCCAACTCCCCTTAAAATACTACTCATCACAAACATATATGCCATGAGTATAGAAGGAACAGCAACAATTCTAAAGTATACAACGCCAATCTCCAATACCTGTTGTTCAACCCCAAGAAGACTTAGTAGGGGTTCTGCAAAAATTAGAGTCAACAGCCCTGTCAGTACACCTATGATGGAGGCTAAAATAACTCCCTGCTGTGCCACTTTTGAAGCACGTTCATAGTCATTTGCACCTGTTGCATTAGCCATTAACACATTAACACCAACACCTATTGCCATAAAAATCGCAAAATAAATTGCCAGTATAGCGTTCGTTACCCCCACCGCAGATACTTCATCTAGCCCAATTTGAGCAACGAAAAATGTATCAGCAAATCCTAGCATCGTCTGAAAGAAATTCTCTATCACTGCTGGAACTGCCAATATGATAATAACTTTTAACTTTTCACTGGTACTTAACCCTTTCTTTAATGTTTGATCTGCAACACTCATCAATTATCCCTCCATTCCACCTAATTCCAAGAGCTTTTCATCAATTTCCTCAACAACATAATATCATACCCCCGTACAGTATTCAATAAGAATAATTTTACAGAAAATAATTTTGCATTACTTTCATTTCTCACTGTACCCAACGTTGAATTTTTAATAATTTTAACAATTCTATGAAGATGAACTTTCTATTCAATTTTGATGTTATAATAATTATATATATTTTGTATGATAAGGAGTTGTCTATTTGAAAAATAGAATAGTGTTTGTTTGTGTTTTTCTTTTGGTTATTTTAGCAGCTTGCAGCGGTAATACTGATCAATCAACTGAAGCAGATATTAAATCATTAATACACGATTACAGCACAGATCAAATAAGTGCTACCTCTGCCTTTGTCGATACTAGCCAATTAGTAGTTGAAAAAGATAATAAAGAAGTCCACTATGATTTACCTGATGATGAGTTTTATGTATCGATCGCTCCCTTTATCAATGAAACACATCCATGTACATTTCACAGTCTTACAGGATGTCAAGGTGAATTAGTGAATACTCCATTTGATGTTTACATCGAAGATACCGATGGAAATGTGCTTATCGATGACACAATTGAATCATTTGACAATGGTTTTATTGATCTATGGCTACCAAGAGATCAAAAATTTAAAGCAATTATTACTTTAGATGACAAACAGGTAGAATCAACCATATCTACATTCGAGGATGACCCAACTTGTATTACGACAATGCAACTTATTTAAATGACAAGGCATTTGATTGAAAGCATTTGTTGTTGAGTGAAATTTAAAGTTCCTTACTTTAGACAGTTCAAACCCGCATTCTTCCATTGAAAAATGCGGGTCATTAATAAAATAGTGCTTTATTTTTCCTCTATCACAACCGTTTGAGACAAAAACACGTAATAATAAAGCGTTTGACTAAGTTCCATTTCTCATAATAGTGCCCGATAGTTGAAGAACCAATTTTTATTGTATGATTCTTACACGCGTGCAACAGCATGCGAAAAATTCAAAGATCCCCATTGTCAAGAATGTGCAGCTTTTTGTCGTTCTTGTGCGAATGCATGCAGACAGATGGATTCATAAGATTCAATGGTAAAGTTTTGGCCGGTGGTCAGAACTTTTTACATTATAAAATAAACTCTATATAAATTAAGAGGAAAGATAAAAAGTTGAAACTGTTGGCATGACTTTTTTATGGGATTATATCTATCATTCCTGTCATCCCAGATTCTTCATGCCCAGGGAGTGTACAGATATAACGGTATGTTCCTGGAGTGTTTGTAGTAAATGAAACTTCCTTTCTTTCTCCTGGATAAGTGTGCAAATGTATTTGATTATTTGTATGTGTGTGATTATTTGAAGAAGGTTGCTCCTCAATTTCTGCTTCCATTCCTATAATTTCCAAATCATGTTCTGTTTCTCCTGTATTTTCCAAAATGATCGTAGCCATTTCACCAGCCTTTATTTCTATATCGCTTGGTAAAAAAGTATATTCCTCAGCTTGTACAACGAAGTTATTCGTTCTTCTCATACCGTGTTGATGGTTATCGTTATTGAGTGAATCTGCAGAGGGAATCAATGTCCCCATCTGATTATACCCGACAATAAAAACCACAAATAATACAATCATGACGACAGGGTGACTGACCATTGACTTGCTTTTTATAAATTCCTGTTGCATCATTTGATACAAAATTATCACAATTCCAATGAATAACAAAAACATGACTTTTATTAAAGTTTCCTGGTGTTCTGGGGCAATCATATCCCCAAGCATTGCACCCATCATCCCACCCATCAATCCTGCTAATATTCCGTCTAAAACTGCCATCAGTCCAATTGGTAAACCTGCTACGAAACCAACAGAGATCCCAATTATAATAGCCCATAAAGTGGAAGAAAATAGATCTTCTGAGAGTAACACGCCTATTATTACCCCTATAGTTAACCCAACAACCATACCAAGTACCATTGAAATCATCATCCCAGTCATAACCGTTATTTTGTTCCGATGGTTGATGATATTCCATATAATCCATATGGTTAAAATAAAAATACCTATTACTGTAACATATAACGAAATCGGCATTCTACAATTCTCCTTTTTGGATCTTGTCCTAATGGTTCATTATATGATGGTAAGTAACCGCCCATTCCTTGGAAATCATTATTATTAATGTAACATTGTTTTTAAATTACTATTTAATGCATATCTTCTTCATTCATTGTAGACTGGTGATAAAAAGTGATGGGAACTATAGATAATAAGTATTTATATCATTATTTTCATATAAATTACTTACTTAACTACATGTTCAGATCAATCTGCAGATTTAGGATCTGAAAAAAATGATTAGAGTTTATCTTTTTACAAACAAAAGTGCAGAACAAGAAAATCCTGCATAACAATACAGGATTTTTAGTCACCACTTATAAATTCAACGCTATATTATAATCAGACTCTACTCTACCTTTACCTGTCCCATCATACCGTTATCTTCATGTTCAAGAATATGACAATGGAACATATACACGCCTTTATGCTTGAATTGTACAGCTATTTTAACTGTCTCATCTGGTTCAATAGAAATACTGTCTTTCCACCCTCGCTCGTTTTCTGGTGGTTCTTCTCCATTCCTAGAAAGTATTTTAAATTGAGCTCCGTGAATGTGGAATGGATGAATCATTCCGCCCATCATGTCAGGCTTATTGTAAATTTCCCATACTTCAGTGACCCCTTGCTCTTGTGTGAAATCAATTCTTTCCGGATCAAATTTCTTTCCATTTATCGTTACCATATCCATCATCCCAAAGAGTTCCACGTTTTTTGTTACTGGCAAGTTCATCTCTTCTTCTGTAATTGAAAAATCATTCATCTCTTCTGGAATACTGCTATCCTCTCCACTTTGATCAGAAACCTCAAATGGTAAAAGGATCGAACCGTCTTCCTCATTTATTAACGCCAACTCTTCTTCTGTGTTAAGCTGCGAAAAATCAATAACTATTTCCGCCCGTTCAGACGGGGTCAGTGTAATTTCATCTAAGGTCACAGGTTCATTCAAGAAACCTCCATCTGTTGCAACTTGCGCGAAAGAATCCCCTGTATTCAATTTAAAAGTGTAATTCCTCGCATTAGATCCATTTAAGAGACGAAGACGAACCTTTTCTTTTTCTACCGTCAACTTCGGATTTAACGTTCCATTTACCAATGACGTATCACCGATTGTTCCATCATCATTCATTGCAGCACTGTAATTCAATTGTTTCTTATCATCAAATGTTTTATCTTGGAAAATTAACGGAATATCATTCTCTCCATATTCATCTGGCAATTCGAGACTCTTTGCATTGTCATCCTGGATATAAATCAACCCTGCAAGTCCATTATAAACTTGTTCAGAGGTTTTCCCATGCGGATGAGGATGAAACCATAACGTCGACGCTTCCTGTGTCACTTCAAATTCGATCATCCTTTCTTCTCCAGGCTTTAGAGAATTATTTGGTCCACCATCTACTTCTCCTGGTACTTCCAGGCCGTGCCAATGAAAAGTTGTCTCCTCATCCAGCTCATTAATCATTCTAATTTTTACCGTATCCCCTTTTTCAAATTTTAGCATTGGGCCTAAAAAGGACCCATTGTACCCATACGTTTCCGTTTTAGTACCATCGAATATTTCAGTCTCTCCTTTTTGTGCTCGAACAGTGTATGCAACTTCTTCCTCATTATCGCTTTCAAGCACGGAAGGTATTTTCAATTCATTTTTCCCTGTTGAATCATTTAAACTTACTACCTCATCATGACTCATATGACCATCCTCCATTGCGTCACCATCCATAGTTGAATGATCCATAGAAGAATGATCCATTCCTTCTTGCATGGAATCAGACTCTTCTTCATCCATATTCATATTTTTATCTGCCTCTTGTTCTATATCTGATTTTTCTTCAGATGTTGATTCAAGATTTCCTGCACAAGCTGATAAAACAAGTACTGTAAATAAAGAACTCAAACTTATTAATAATAATTTTCTTTTCATATACCATAACTCCCATTAAGTGAACTTCTACATATTAATTCATCTTTAAAGGCAAACATTTACTAATAATTGACTATTAGCCAATTTACTTGATTCAAGAATTATATTTGATTATTGTTTCATCACTTAAATTACGATTATAGATGTTAGCTTTTCCCCTTTCATTAGATACTTGGTGCCAATTTATGTTAATGATTCATTATCCTTATGACGTAACTATATTTTAAAATTATCGAGAATTTATCAAGAAAAAGTTAATATTTGATGAATTACATAATTAAATATTATATAATCATAAAATATCTTAATGGAAAACCTTTTACAGTTTTACCCTCTTCACCTTTAATGAAAATCTTTAATCATATATGGACACCAAATATTATGCAAAACATAGATGTGCATTTCTTTATCTATTCCGGAAATCAACTAGAACGTTAAAAGTTATTAATAATCAAGCTTTTTCCCACACTACTTTAATCTTCCAACTAGAAAAAGCTGATTTTCACCTAACAGAAAACCAGCTTTTTCATTTAAATATTTAGACACTAAAATCATAGCTTAGATCTTAAACAGCTTCTTTCAAATTTTCCAATGAAACTTTTAAATCTTTAACATCTAAAGTTTTTCTTTACAGATTGAACTTTTTCCCGAGTATAATAATAGCATTATACTGTTATCACTTAACCTATATTTCATTTTCATACTAAATTTTAATCAATCTTCAACAATTGAGCATTAATGGCACAAATAATTGTACTTAGTGACATGACAGCAGCGCCAATAGCTGGTGTAATAACGATACCGACATTATATAATACACCTGCAGCTAGTGGGATGGCTATTACGTTGTAACCTGCTGCCCATCCTAAGTTTTGGATCATTTTTCTATAACTAGCTTTCGATAACTTCACTATATTTAAGATATCAATGGGGTTACTATTTACTAAAACAACATCCGCTGTTTCAATTGCAACGTCTGTCCCAGCACCAATCGCAATACCCAAATCAGCTTCAGCTAAGGCGGGTGCGTCATTGATTCCGTCACCAATCATGGCAACCTTTTTGCCGCCTTCTTTCAGTTTTTTCACATTATCCGATTTATCATGTGGAAGAACCTCTGAAATAACTTGTGATAGTCCCAGTTTTTCCCCTACATAATTTGCAACGCGATTATTGTCACCTGTCATCATAACTGTTTCAATGCCACTATCTTTTAATTGCTTGATAACTTCATAAGAAGATTCACGAATGATATCCGCTAAAGCGATCATTCCTTGCAGTACATTATCTTTTAATACAAAAACAACTGTTTTTCCTTGTTGGGCTAGCTTTTCATACGTTTCTTCATCGAAATCTCTATTATTCGCTTTCATCGCTCCAGGGCTAATGACTGCGATTTCTGATCCTTCCACTTCAGCAGTTAATCCTTTACCAGTTAAGTTTCTATAATTCGATACATCGTATAGCTCTATATTGCGATCTTTTCCTTCCTTTACAATTCCTTTTGCAATTGGATGGTCGGATTGTGTCTCAACCGAATAAGCTAACTTCAATAATTCATCTTCTCTTACATTGTTACTTGGATGAATATCAGTAACCCCGAAGTTTCCTTCTGTAAGGGTACCTGTCTTATCGAATACAACCCGATCTAACTTTCGAGCATTTTCAAATGGGGTACGGTTACGAATCAACAATCCATTTTTAGCAGCAATAGATGTTGATCTTGAAGTAACTAAAGGCATAGCCAGACCTAGCGCATGTGGACAAGCTATAATCAGAACGGTAACCATTCTTTCTAGCGCAAATTCAAAATCACCTGTCGTACTCCAGTAAGCAATTGTAATGATTCCAGCAACCACCGCCACATAAAATAGCCATTTTGCTGCAATATCAGCAAACCCCTGTGCTTTTGATTTGGTATTTTCCGCCTCGCTTACTAATTGAATAACTTGGGATAAATACGTGTCATTTCCAGTTTTGTTAACCCTAATTTTTAATACACCTTCACCATTAACGGCTCCACCTATTGCCTTCATTCCAGGTCCTTTTTCTACAGGAACGGATTCCCCCGTTAACATAGATTCGTCGACGGTAGATTCTCCTTCAAAAATTTCCCCATCGATTGGTATTTTTTCACCTGATTTAACAAGGATCTCGTCACCAGGGTGCAATTCTTCAACAGACACTTCTACAATATTTCCGGACGCGTCAATTTTATGTGCCTCTTTTGGCATTAGTTTAATTAATTCTTCGAGTGCCTTTGAAGCACCCATTATGGATCTCATTTCTACCCAATGACCTAACAACATAATGACAATTAACGTAGCCACCTCAAAATAAAAGTCACTGCCATTAATGAAGAAGGCTGTTAAGGTACTATAAATATAGGCTGTTACAATAGCAAGTGAAATTAACAACATCATCCCTGGTGTTTTTGTTTTTATTTCATCCCATGCACCAAGTAAAAACGGTTTTCCACCATAGAAAAACACTATGGTGGAAAGTAAGAAAAGTAATATCGTATTACCCGTAAAGTTTACTTCATAGTTGAATAACATTTGAATCATCGGTGACAGATAAGTTATCGGTATCGCTAACACTAAAGATACCCAGAAACGCTTTTTAAAATCACCTATCATATGCTCATGATGACCGGCATGTCCTCCTCCATGTCCGTGTCCCGAATGGTCATGACTATTATGATTGTGATGCCCGTGGTGATCTTGGTTATGGTTTTCATGATTGTGATGCTCATGGTGATTTTGTTTATGGTTATCATGATCATGATGCTCATGGTTATGATGTTCGTGATTATGGTGCTTGTGCACATTGTGTTCACTATGGCTTTGTTTATTCTCCTTACTATCATGATTTGCCATGCTATCAATCCTCCTAATGAATAATCATATTACAATCTTTTTTATATAGTGTGCAATAGATAATCTTCTTATTACTAACACAACATACAAATTCCCCTTTCAAGGTTTATTAACCCACTTATATCCTATACCCCACACAGTTTTAAAATAGTCATCTATTGGAAATCCTGTGTGACGGATTTTTTCTCTCATATTCCGCACGTGGGAATCAACTGTCCTTCCTCCAGTTTCCGAATCAAACCCCCAAATCAAATCAATCAATTGCTCCCTGGCAAATACTTGATTCGGATTTTTCATAAAGTGTCCAATCATAATAAATTCTTTAGGAGTTACTTTAATTGGATTATTTTTATAGGTTAATTCAAAACGATCCTTATTCCAGATTAAACTATTTACTTCAACATAACTATTTGGTTCTCTTCTACGTAATATAGCTGACATCCTAGCCAGTAATTCTTCTTCATTAAATGGTTTTGTTATATAATCGTCTGCACCTAATCGCAACCCTTTTATAATATCTTCGTGTTGATCACGAGCAGTTAACATAATAATTGGAACATCAGAAATATGTCTAATTTCTTGGCACAATTCCCAGCCATTCATCTCAGGCATCATAATATCCAGTAAAACAATGTCAAATGTTTCTTGAATTACATAAGACAATGCTTCAGTAGCTCCCAGTGCTTCTTTACAAATATATTGATGAGGTTGTAAATACAATGCAATTAAATCTAACATCCGTTTTTCATCATCAACAATAAGAACCTTATGCATTCTGTCCCCTCCTTGCCAACTTAATGATAATACTTGTGCCTTGTCCTATTTCGCTTTTTGCTTCGATACTGCCACCATGTGATTCAACAATTTCTTTCGTAATTGCGAGACCAAGTCCGCTTCCACCACTTTGTCTTGAACGTGATTTTTCCACACGGTATAGTCGGTCAAATATATATGGCAGATTTTCTGCAGGAATTCCTTCTCCTTCATCCGTAGTTGTAATAATGATATGGTGATCCGTCTGCGTTACCTCTATTAAGATTTTTGAACCTTCTTTAGAATGCTTTTTGGCATTATCTAAAATATTTATTAATACTTGTTGGAAGCGTTCTGGATCAATAAAAGCTATCATTTCATCCGGGCAATTCACATGAAGTGATATATCTTTTTCGGCAAGTGCAGGGCGGATACGTTCAATTAATCTTTGAATAAGTTCACATAAATTTACCCGCTCACGTCTAATCATAAAATTATTTTGGTCTATTTTAGCTAATTCAAATAAGTTCTTAATTAATACAGTTAACTGCTCTGCTTCTTCTCGGATTATTTCAATATATTCTTTAACTTTTTCTTCAGATGTACCCTGGCGGCTAATGATATCTGCATATCCTTTAATATATGTTAACGGTGTCCTTAGCTCATGTGACACACTGGCCAAAAATTCATTTCTAGCCATCTTCAATTCTTTTAACTCTTGTGATAACTCTGTGATGGAATTAGCTAATTCACCTAATTCATCTTTCCTTTTGATATGTAGTGTTACATTATGTCTTCCTTTACTTAATTGTTCCGTCTTTTCTTTCATTTTAATTAATGGCTGTGTTATAAACCGTGACAAAATAAATATGGTGATAATTGTTAATA
This sequence comes from Oceanobacillus jeddahensis, assembly GCF_000750635.1. Classification (GTDB taxonomy): domain Bacteria; phylum Bacillota; class Bacilli; order Bacillales; family Amphibacillaceae; genus Oceanobacillus; species Oceanobacillus jeddahense. The sequence continues at coordinate 1,043,538 of NZ_CCDM010000002.1, read as the reverse complement.
GCACAGTGATAAAACTTATTATCAAAAACTGATTACTGAGCTGATCAACTGTCCTTTTTACATAACCTGTGTCGGCAAACATAAACACATGCCCCTTATGTTCCTCATTTATTGTAATTGGACTATCCGTTACGATATAGTTTCTTTCATTCCACCTATCTTCAACAATTTTACCCTCTGTAGGTATTTCTTCATTATTAGTATGTTCTACCACATTCATCATTTCTTCTTTTACAGGATCAGATGAAATAATAATCTCACCATTCTCATCTGTAATGATAGCGATAAATTCAGAAGCTGATTCCATAATACCAACATGTTCTAATGTAGGTTGATCGAAATGATCTTCCAAAACATCACGATGTGTATTCCCACGTGCCAGCAAACTGTTCATAACCTCATCAATCCGATCATTTACTAGGTTCGTATATAAAATAAAAAACAAAAAAGATTCGATAAATAGAATAAACACAAAAAACAGTAATCCAATTTTAAAAGATAATTTATTAAACATACTGCACCTCTACAACCAATAAGTAAGTGTATCTAATACACCAAGAATCAAGAGTAACAAACCAGCAACCTTTTGTGTAACAGCCCCTACTTTTCTACTTCTTTTTAATATGGCACCACTTGCTCCAAAATACCAAATTAAAAATATAACAATCAATAGAGGAAGAGACGTACCAATTCCGAAGACTGCTGGAAGAATTGCTCCATATGAAGTAATCAACACAATTGGCATTAATGTTAACAGGAAGAGTACAAACATGGTTGGACAAAAAGCTAATGTAAAACTAACCCCCATTAAAAAGCTGCCTAAATAACTATCTTTAAGTACCTTTGTAGGAAAACGAAAAATACGCCATGTTTTCTTCCACCGAAATAATCCAATCATAAATAATCCAATTATAATTAGCATTGGCCCTATTGCTTTACGTATAATAGGTAGAATTTGTGACAGCGTGCTATATATCTCTCTACCCAACAGCCAAACAATAATCCCTAGTATAGAATAGACTACAATCTTTCCTAAGACAAATAACAATACATGCAACCATGGAACTTTATCAACTAGTGATTTATTGCCATAAATCGTAATTGCACTAATGTTACTTGTAAGCTGACAAGGTGCAAGCGCCCCGACAACTCCAAGAAAAAAGGCAAATAATAATGGTAAATGCTCCAAACCATTAGTGATTTCTATTATTGGTTCCATAAGTGTGTTACTTATTTGATTAAATAATTCAAACATCAAAATTCAACTCGCAGTATAATATATTTATTCCTTGACCTTGGATTGATCTTATCATTAACTTCTTGATTAATGTGTCTCTTCAGTAAATCTGTTCAATCTTTTATCCATTTTTAACTGTTTTCAGTTATTTTTGTTTTATGATAGATTTTAGTCGTTCATATTCCAACTCGTCAATTTCACCTTTAGCTAAGCGTTCTTTAATTATTTGTAATGAGGTTTTCTTTTTATCTCCATTAATAAAATTTGTTATTAAAAAAATACCAAAACTAATTAATCCTATCCAGAAAAGAATCATTAGAATCATTGCCCAAAACGAACCATACCCATTCATCATATGCAATTTATATCACCTTCTCATTTTATCTATTATCATTTATTATAGCTTTTATTTATCAAGAAAATATGCAGACATGCCAAGAAAATGATTTCTCTATTTTACGCTTTATGCTAGATAACTTATTGAAAAAATAAATCAAGAAATTTTACAGATATAAAAATACGTTGACATATTAAATAATTTCTCTAAACGTATTAGAGTTAATAAATGTATCATATGGATGGTTTGTCCGATAAGCAATTGGTATATATTGTTCTTTTCGATATAAATCATATGTAAAAGAAGAGACACCTTTCTCTGTTACATACGTAGTACCTGTATGATCTGGATATTGTAATGTGAATGTATTTGTTTCCTGACTCCTACATTAGAAACAATCGAGATATCTTGTTCTTCATCATCAATTTCCGCCATCACTTCTTCTTTTCCCATTGGATAAATATTATAAAATAAATTTTTTCCAATGAGTAAAAAACAATCATACAAATTGCAATAAATAGAGGAATGACAATTTTTATTGCCATTCCTCTATTAGTATTTACATTCTTTTTATTTAATTTCATTGATTAATTTTCTTTTTTGTCTATATTCATCATCACTAATTTCGCTTTTGGCATACCGTTCTTTTAATATCATAAGGGGACGATCTTCGACTCTACTCTTCTTCATAAGTAAACGAGCAACTACGTAAACCGTCGTACCAATAATGAGTACTAAAATGAGAAGGCCGACTACCATCACTATACACATTGCCCACATCATTGACGTATCGTACATCATTCTATCCATCATATCGTATACCTCCCGACTTATTTTTCTCACCAATCATTCCTTTTATACAAAACTGTGTTTTTCATGATTCCTTGAGTGAAACAAACTTTTATTGATGAATAAAAACAAGAAAACAAAACAAAGTAGACCTGAAAGGAGGTGCTGAAATGGCAGAAGCTGTAGGATCCTGCGTTCAGCAATATCAATCCTGTATTACTGCATGCGATGCTTTCGTCCTAGCTTGTGAACACTGCTTGACGCTTATCTTTTAAAAAATATATGCAGTTTTTATGGAGTTTTATTATTTCAGTTTATATTAATAATTAATTGGGAAATTATATTATATAAGTCAGAAAATAATCACTAAAATGGAGGTTTTATTAATGGCGCATGAACAGTATCAACAACTATTACAAACTTTACATGAATGTATGACAGAATGTAATCACTGTTATGATGCATGTTTAAAAGAAGAGGATATTAAAATGATGGCGGAGTGTATCCGGTTGGATAGAGAATGTGCTGATATTTGTGCTTACCTTGAACAAGCAATCTCAAGAGATACACCCTTTGTTTCTGAATTAGCTTCTGTTTGTGCTACTATTTGCGAGGATTGTGGGAATGAATGTAAAAAACATAATCATGATCACTGTCAGAAATGTGCTGATGCCTGCTTTAAATGCGCAGAAGCTTGTAAAAGTGTTGCTTAAAAACATCCATTCTGTAAAAAATTGCTCAAAGTAGGTTTACCTACCTATTCGAGCAATTTTTTATCTAAATACAACATATTCATTACTTTACCCTGCACAACAGGATAATTTCGAAACATCTTTATCAAATGTAAGAGCAGTTAGTCTTAATCCTTCTGCCATTGTTAAATATGGTGCAAGGCTATCTATTAAATCGTTCACTGTTAAGCCAAACTTAACTGTTAATGTCGCTGCATAAATCACATCACCTGCATTTTCAGATACAATATGAACTCCGAGAACCTTTAATGTTTTAGCATCTGCAACAATCTTAAATACACCTGTAGTTTCACGGTTTACTAATGCTCTTGAAATGGCATCTAAGGATAATACAGATGTTTTTACTTCATAGCCTTGTTCGTTTGCTTGGTCTTCTGTTAAACCAACTGTTGCGATTGATGGATTTATAAAAGTGACAGCAGGAACGACGGATAAATCTAATTTTTTATTTAACCCACCAATCGCATTATCAGCAACAACTCCACCTTCATAGGCTGCTACATACACAAATTGTGGCCCTAAAGTTACGTCTCCTGCCGCATAAATCTTCTCATTACTTGTTCTAGCATAATCATTTATCAGGATTTCGTTTCTTTTTCCGACTTTAACTCCTGCTGCACTTAAAGTTAAAGAATCTGTATTTGGATTCCTTCCTGTTGCAACAAGTAATTGTTCTGATTCCAAGACTTTTTTCTTGCCATCGACCGTTACATGAATCATTTTCACCTCTCCAACTTGTTCTATACGTTCATAAGTTGCCCCTTTTACAAAGTCTATACCTTGTTCTGTCAAAACCTTTTCAACGGTTTCTGAAATCTCTGGGTCATATTCTTTTAATAGACGATCACTTCTTTGTATAAGCGTTACTTCTGAACCTAAATGATGAAGCAGTTGCCCAAGTTCCAATGCGATATAGCCTGAACCAATAATAGTTAATCGTTTAGGTACCTTTTTTAATTCGAGTAGTGTAGTACTTGTTAGATAATCCACTTCTTCAAGTCCTGTAATCGTTGGTATAGATGGCGAAGCACCTGTTGCAATTAAAAATCGTTTTGCAGAGAATTTCTCCCCATTTACCTTAACTGTATTTTCATCAACAAACTTAGCTTCACCTTCTATTAAATCAATGCCATATTCATCAATTAAATCTATATATTTTTGATTTCGAAGTTCGCTAACTAATTCATCCTTTTGATTCACCAAAGAGGCTAAATCGACTTCCCCAGCAGATGTTTGTAAACCTGTAAACGGATTTTCTCTTGCGAAATGATTGATTTCCCCTGCTCTTAAAAGTGTTTTTGATGGAACACAACCAATATTTACACAAGTTCCTCCGACTATTTCACGTTCAATCATTCCCACTTTTGCCCCATATTCAATTGATTTAATCGCAGCAGAAAATGCTGCCCCTCCCGAACCAATGATGAGTAAATCGTAATCGTTTTTATTATCTAATTCAATATTTTTTGGTTTCTGCGACGAAATTTCATCTACTTCTACAGTTTGGTAATTTGCTTGTTTAATTGCCTGTCTTACCTTCTCAGCATTAATTCCATTAGGTAATTCAAACACAGATTCACCACGTCGAAAACTGGTTTCGATATTTTTACCACCTATACTGGTTAATACAGCATCAATATGTTGTTCACACCCCGTACAGGTCATTCCGTTGATTTTCACACGATATTTTCTCACGATTTAATTCTCCTTTATTTATAAAATTGATAATATGTTCAATCAAAAATTAACGATTCAATAATTGGACATTGATGTAATACCTTTTGATCTGGACAACGACTTTTTAAGTCCTTTAACATTGACTCAATACGCTTTAAATCTGCAATTTGTTCTAGAATTTCCATTTCCTTTTTTGATACAAATTCAAATATATTTTTGCAACGAACTTCATCATTATCAACAACACCAAGTAATTTATAAATTTCACTCAATGAAAATCCCAAGTCTTGCAGTCTTTTGATAAATTTTACACGCTTAACATCATTATCGGAATATATCCTATAACCTGCATTCGTTCGGGAAGGTTCTTTTAATAATGCTTTTTGTTCGTAATATCTTATCGTCTCCTTATTTACACCGCATCTTTCTGCAAATACACCAATTCTGTAACACATATTATTCACCCTTATAATCATAATAAACCGCGTACCTTAGTACACGGTCAAGTATAATATTAAATTTCTCTTTTTCAAGTTTTCTGTCCCGTTTAAGTGAAAAACCATCACAAACTCTATATTGGATTAAAGTAATTGTGATTACTGCACAGATTAAGTTTATTTGCATGTTTAGAACAATAAACAGACCCAGTCGATGTAGATAATTCGGCTGAAGAAAATGCTTCTGAAGAGAAATCTTCTCAAGAAGCCGTAATGTAATAGCAAAAGATACAAAAGGAAAAAGTGAATGTGTTAAATCTGGTTGTACAAGAAATGGAGTGGAATTTGGGATCAGACAACACGATAGCTGCTTCGGACTTACAATGGCACCGTTCCGGGAGAAGAACTCTGTGTGTGAATGAAGGTGAAGTTTTTAAAGTCAACTTAACAAAAAATAGAAACAGTCACCAAGACGCAATGGGTGACTGTTTCTTTTTGACATTCTCAATTCTCGGAAAGACTTTAGAACCCTGAAAAACCAAACCATCCTGCTAAGAAGGCAGTTAACTTGGTCATCCAATCAAAAAATAGTGCGATTCCCATGAAAATCATAATGTACCCACCAACCTTAATTATCCGGACACTATGTTTTTTAATCCATTTTAATCTGCCTATAAAGAATGATAATACAAGAAACGGAATAGAGAATCCTAATATATAACTAATCATCATTATCATTCCAATATCTGGATTGGTTGCAGCCAGTGATAACACAATTGCCAAAATGGGGCCTGGACACGGTGTCCATCCTAATGCAAATGCCATCCCTATAAGAAAGGAACCAAAAAATCCTCCTGGGCGATTTTTAAATTTAATCTTTTTATCCTGCATTAGGAACTTAAAATTAAATACTCCCACAATGACAAGACCAAAGAAAATGATTAAAACAGCTCCAATTTGCCTGATGGAATCCTGATAGATTAATAGGAATTCAGATATAAATGATGCAGTAAAACCAATCATGATAAAGATACTTGAAAATCCGATTAAAAAGAAAATGGTATGTAAAAGTGCCCTTTTATTCATCCTTTTGTTTTCCTCTTTTATCTCACTAATGCTCATTCCAGTTATGTAAGATAGGAACGCTGGATATAGCGGTAACGTACAAGGTGAAATAAAGGATAAAAAACCAGCACCAAAGGCTAAAAATATGTTTATTTCATTCAAGACTTATCCTCCATTCTAAAATTATTACCTATTGTATTGGTTAGATATCATTCAGATATCCTTTTAGACTCTCCAATAATAGTGCCTCAGTTACAATGTGTTTAACTTTCCCATCAGGATTGATAAAAAGGTACTTAGTATGAGGCCGATTTTATATAGGTTGTCTCTGATTTCTCCGTTTTTGTCGTGTGAGATTGGAAATGTTAAATCATATTTATCGATCTACCACAAGCTCTGTGCTGTCAACACTTACAGCAACAATTTCAATACCTTCTCTTTGTATTCCGGATAGAGTTCCTGCATATATGGCATCTCTGCCTCACATGGCTTGCACCAAGTTGCCCAGAAATTCAACATGACACCTTTTCCCTCTAGATCGCTGAGCTGTATTGTTTCAGCATTATTGTTGTTACTGATCTGATTTAATTGGAAGTCAGGAGCTTTATCACCCACGCGATAAACAGTCTGATCAACCTACAAATTTAAGATAAGCGCCACTACAACTGCCCCCATTAATACAGATAAAATGGCTGTCTAAAAATTAAGCGATTTCTTTTTTGTTTTTCTTGTTTCTCCTGTGTTCCAAACTCATATCGTTACCTCATAAACAAGTGAAAAACCAACAAAAAAGGTGTGAAACGTTGACCACTATATATTTGATATTTTAGTACATACACTTTAAGTATAGAACAATAATGTGCAGAAACTGTGAAGAATGGCTGACATTCACTATAATGCAGAACTGAAAAGCTGATTTCCAATTTAGGAAATCAGCCTTCTAGATAATTCATATTAAGCGGCTACATCATAACCTTGTTCTTCTACAGCTTCGCGCATCGAATCTGCTGTTACTTTAGATTCGTCGTACGAGTCTTTTACATTACCTGCACTTAGGTCTACGTCTACAAATGATAACTTTAAACAATCTGCACATAATCTGCAAAAAAATAGGGTACTGTAACAATGAATCAGAATAATGAAAGGAGGAACATAAAATGGCGAATAAAAAAATGATAATAGGGTTAGTTTCTTTACTTTTAATCTTCATACTCTCTGCATGTGCGGAACAAACGGAAGATACAAATAACGATAATGACACAGAACAAAACCCTGAGGAAAGTACACAAGATGATATGGAAGGCATGGACCATTCTGAAATGCATATGTCTGGCTCTGGAGAGGTACCAGAAGATTTAAAGGAAGCTGACAATCCAACTTATGAAGTTGGCAGTCAAGCTATCATTGAAGCTAGTCATATGGAAGGTATGAAAGGTGCTGAGGCAACAATAGTCGGCGCCTATGATACCACTGTTTATACAGTTTCTTATACGCCTACAACAGGCGGTGAGAAAGTAACCGATCATAAGTGGGTCATCCAGGAAGAATTGGAAAACCCAAGCGAAACACCGTTAGAACCTGGTGATGAAGCTGTTATAAATGCTGATCATATGGAAGGCATGGACGGTGCGACTGCTGAAATTGATTCAGCCGAAGAAACCACAGTATATATGGTTGATTTTGTTTTAACTACAAGCGGAGAAGAAGTCACGAATCATAAATGGGTCACCGAAGATGAATTATCTCCAGTGGAATAAAATCAACATTAACTAGCATAGAGTTTCTAGTTCACTTTTCCATAGACAATCACCCTATTTAAGGACGGGCTACTCCTCCTTTTGGTGTATCATTAGAATAAATTAGAGAAGAAATCTTCTACAAAAGATATCTTCTCTAATTTTTTTCTTCATTTATTGAATCTGATAACTAAGTTGCTATTTGATAAGAAAGTTATTTTTTTATTCTGCAAAGAATCTCCATAAATTCCTGTTACTATTAAAAAAATCTATTCAAATGGAGTGTTCAAATAATGTATGATTCATACCTTCTAAATGAAAAAATTCTCCAAATAAGATCAACTGGTTTACTTTGTACGATAACCAATAGTTATTCTATTACCATTCCAAAACCTATTAGAGATATTTTAAATTTAAGTCCTGGGGATGAGGTTGTAATTTCAAAATCTCAATCTAATGAATTAGTAGTTCAAAAATTTAGTGGTAGTTCATTAGAAAATATAATGATATTGAATGAAAGAGGTTCATTCAGAGTACCAAAAGAATTTATTAGATTTTTATATTTAGAAAAAGGGGATACCTTTAATCTATATCTTAATAGCGAAAAACAAATCGTTTTATTAAGAAAACGATCATAAACATTTTGTTCAATCGTCAAGATAAAGACAACAATTTTAAAATACCCCCTCCTTTCATCCATTTTAGAAATTTACAAACCACATACAGAAAACGTTTTTACAAAAAATACTGTCGATTATTGTAATAAAACTTATTCAATCCTGTAATATTTAATCACATTCTGTAACCACTTTGTAAATTTATTATGATTTCTATTGTGATATCAACATGCTAAACTCTATCTAAGAGCGAAAAATCTATTACATAGAATTTTAATCTTATCTGTAAAACAACTAGCATTTTGAACATTAAAAGGAGGAACACTTATGGCAACATCCAATCTTAAAATGAAAAAATATGTACTTTCAAGTGCATTTACTGCTTCTATTGCATTAACTCCATTTTTAGGAGATAGTGTATTTGCAAGCGCAGGTGAAGGCTCTTCTATTGGTGATATCTCCATTGAAGAAAGCAACTTATCCAATCTTCAAGTAGAGCAACAAACACCAACTACAACTGAAAATGTAATCACATCCCTTCTCCGACAAGGCAGTACAGGACCTGAGGTAGAGAATTTACAAAGTACTCTACAAGCACTTGGTTACTATTCTTATAATGCGGATGGTATTTTTGGTGATATTACTGCACAAGCAGTGAGAGATTTTCAAGCAGATCAAGGGTTGCAAGAGGATGGTATTGTCGGGTCAAATACAAAGAACGCATTAGCATTACCCGCTGATACACCTTCTTTACCTCAAGACTCCTTATCTGAAACGAATGATGAAGAAATTGTTCTTGAAGAGACTGGAAATTCAAATGAATTAAATAGCACGAACATATCTAGTGAATCAAGCGAATCTGCAGCCATTTCCCCTAGTCAAGATAATATTGTTTCTGCAGCAGAGAGTGTTCTTGGAACACCTTATGTATGGGGAGGAACTACTGCTTCCGGATTAGATAGTAGCGGTTTTATTCAATATGTATTTAATCAAGTAGGTATTGATGTTGCTCGAACGCACCGTGATAATTGGGTAAATACTGGCGTGCGTGTTGACTCTCCTAATATTGGTGATGTTGTATTCTTTGAAGGTACTTATGATGTTCAAGGTGCCTCCCACAGTGGTGTCTATATTGGAAATAATCAAATGATTCATTCAGGAGATAATGGGGTTGTCGTAGCAGATATAAGCATTGATTACTGGCAAAGACACTATATTGGTGCAAAATCTTATACACCATAAATAACAATAAAAGTAAGCTAAGTCATCATAAAACAATACAATTCTATTCAAAAGGAGGAGCTATTCCCTCCTTTTGCATAACATCAACAGATAAAAAATAAGAAATCTGGCAAGAGCTGCTAAGGTGCAATCAAAAGCACCACACACATACATACTACTGTAAGTAGAGGAACAAAAAGATTGATCAAGAATAGATTCTTTATTTGTTAAGTATTGTTCTAATTTTGCTCATTTTCCACCTGTGATTTTTTCTGTAATCGTATTAGCATCATCACTTACCCCATAAATCAAAGCTGAACTTCTTTTATTTTGCCAACTTAATCCAAGAAAAAAGAGACCCTGTACATTCGTTACTCCAAATTTATGAATAGGTCTACCTCTATCATTTAAAACCCCTTTAATATCAAACCAAGAATAATTATTATGATAGCCCGTTGCCCAAATAATTGACTTTATATTCTTGGAAGGCGAATCTTGAAAGGTTGCAGTACCATCCTTGATCACTTCGACTCGACTAACTACTTCAACATGTTTTTTGACAGTTTCATAATCATCACCAATAATTGGATCTCTCTTTTGAATAAACTTTCCTGCCAATGAGTCCGGTTTTACTCTAGATACTCCTAAAGTTTCTAACCACCAAAATAAACTTTTCCCCGCAATTCTTTGTGGAATTCTTCTAATTGATTTACTTTTTGAAAGAGTAACTTCGTGTGTACCACTCAACTCAGCTGCAATTTGGGTACCAGTATTCCCAGCCCCGACAATCAACACATCACCTTTAGGAACTTGTTGCGGATTTTGATAATCCGAAGCATGAATCATAAAAGGAATGGAATCATCATAAATAGGCGGGATAAAAGGATGATGGAAAGCACCCGTAGCCACAACAACATAACAGGCAGTATAACATTGATTTTGCGTAACAATCCGGAATTTCTGATTACTTTCTTTTGATAGGTTTATGACTTTTTGGTTATAAATAACGGGTAAATTATTCACTGATTTGAATTTTTGCAAATACGAAACGACTTCATCTTTATGAGGAAACCCATTAGGATCACCTTCAAAAGGAAAATTATGCAATTGACTATAATTTCTAGGAGTAAACAACCTTAATGAATCATAACGTTTTTTCCAAGCTGCTCCTGTTTCATCATTTTCATCGAGAATAATGAAACTTATGTTATGTTGCTTGAGTGCAAATCCCATTGCTAAACCAGCCTGTCCACCACCAATTATAACAACATCCATAAAAATATCTCCTCTATGTTTAGGATTTAGCAATTCATGAAAGTAAAGTAATCAAAGCATGGAATGTACCATTCTCAGCCATTATATAAATCCCTAACCCTATAAATACAATTGGTACAATCCAGCGTTCATATTTCTCCATTTTTTCCGATATATATTTCATAGAAGCTAAGCGATAGCTGATATAGCATAAGACACCAACCATAATTAAAAAGACAATTATAGCAATCACTATTTCAATAGCATTTAATGCTGTGAAGTACGGTATATAAATCGAAAAATCATCTGCACTGGAAGCCAATACGATAAACGCAACTGTCAAATATAATTGCTTAAACCGATTGGATGAAAATAGTGATAAAATATTACTTTCGTCTGCATCCTCTTCTTCCTTAACCCAAATTTTAATTCCTAGATAAAGTGGAAGAAGTCCAAGTAATCCTATAACCCATTCTTGAGGAATTAAATTCGCCACCCCAAGAGCAACTAATAAGCTTACCGTTATAATAATTACAGTACCGATATATTGTCCTATCCAAACATGTTTTGCTTGTCCTTTTTTCAATTGTGAAAACAAAATTATTAATATAACAAGATAATCAATCCCTGTTGCCACATAAATAGCAGCAGCTGTTAATATAGTTACAATCATTTTTCCATCTCCAATGTTTTGTAGTAAGGGCTTTTCTTCCAATTGAAAAGCCCTTAGATTAAATCATCTATTAGGTTAGAAATTCTTGGTAGATGTGTTTTTAAAATTTCCTTTTAGTTATTCATCTTCCTTTACTCGCATAAGCCGCAGCCCATTTAAAGCAACTAAAAGGGTTGCCCCCATATCTGATAAGATTGCGATCCAAAGTGTTAACCAGCCAGGAATAACCAACAGTAGGGCCACTATTTTAATGGCAATAGCAAAAGTAATGTTCGCTTTGATGATATTTAAAGTTTTACGGCTGAGTTTAACAGTAAACGGAAGCTTTCTTAAATCATCGCCCATTAGAGCAACGTCTGCTGTTTCTAACGCTGTATCTGTACCAGCACCGCCCATTGCAATGCCAACAGAAGATGCAGCAAGTGCTGGAGCATCATTGACTCCATCACCAACCATAGATACATTACCATGCTCCGATCTCAATTGTTTAATATAGTCCAATTTATCCTGTGGCATTAATTCTGATTGAATATCAGATACGCCTACGTGAGTACCGATTGCAGCGGCTGTACCTTTATTATCACCAGTCAACATAATTGTCTTTTTGATACCTAACTGATGTAACTTTTGAATCACATGTTTGCTTGTTTCCCTTACTTCATCAGCAACTGCAATAATGGCAAGTATATTTTGTTCCGTTCCAATAATCATGGCTGTTTTCCCTTGATTTTGAAGGTTTTTAACCTTATCTTCAAACGCTTGGCTAAAATCAGGAACAAATAATTCCTTGAAGAGTTTAGGGCTTCCTATATAATAGGTTACTCCATTTACAATACCTTTTATACCCCGACCCGTAATAGAAGAGAAGTCATCCACTTGTACATCTGAATAGGGGATATTCTCTTGTTCTGCTTTTTTCATAATTGCTGAAGCAAGAGGGTGTTGCGAACGGTATTCAAGTGCTGTAATAATGGAAAGCAGCTCTTTTTCTTCTACCTGTTTATTTAATAAGTTAAAATCTGTTACAATGGGAACGCCTTTTGTGAGTGTTCCCGTTTTATCAAATGCAATGGCTTTTAAAGCCCCCATTTCTTCTAAATAAATACCACCTTTGATCAGAACACCTTTTTTTGCAGCATTCCCGATTGCTGAAACAATCGAAATTGGGGTCGAAATAACCAATGCACAAGGACATCCAACAACCAGCGTGGCTAAACCTAGGTACACCCAGTTCCCCCAACTTCCATCAAAGAATAAAGGCGGCACGATAGCCACTAATGCTGCAATGACCATAATGCTTGGCGTATAATATTTAGCAAATTTATCAACAAAAGCTTGAGACGGTGCACGTTCACCTTGTGCTTCCTCTACTAAATGGATAATTTTTGATATCGTTGTGTCTTCAACAAGCTTTGTAATTTTGACCTCAAGCATTCCCTCTTCATTAAGCGTTCCTGCAAACACTTCATCGTCAACAGCTTTTTCAACAGGAACCGATTCACCTGTTATCGCAGCTTGGTTAATAGACGAATATCCATTTACAATGACCCCATCCATGGCAATTTTTTGCCCGGGTTTAACCAGCATAATGTCCCCAATTGCAATATCATTTACATGAATAGTTATTTCTTGTCCATTCCGTCTGACAGTAGCTTCCTTTGGTGCAATATCCATTAACGAACTTATTGATTGCCTTGCTCTATCCATGGAAAACCGTTCCAATGCTTCACTAATGGCAAAGAGTATAACAACAATCGCAACCTCTGCCCATTCCCCAATAATAACACCACCGATTACAGCAACTGTCATAAGGGTTCTCATGTCAAACTCAAATCGAACTAAATTCTGTAACCCTGTTTTAAAGAGTGACAGCCCTCCAACAATCATAGATATAATAAATAGTAACGCTGTAACAACATTTTCATTTCCATTTACAAACATGGACAGAAAACCAAGTGCTATAAATAATAGCGAGTAAAGCAGGGTACTATGCTTTTTATAAAACGGCACTTTTTCTTTAAGTTCCTTTTTACCCTCATTGACTTTTTCTGAAGATTTCTCAGGCATTACTTTAAGATTTTCAAACGATCCTGCTTTTTCTAATTCTTCAATGGTTGTTTCACCATAAACGGAAATTTTAGATGCACCGAAATTAACTTTTGCATCCTGAATACCTGGAAGTTTTTTTACATTACTTTCGAATTTTCCGGCACAGTTTGCACATGAAAATCCTTGAACTCGATAGACATTTTTGTCTTCTGTAATTTGTTTTGCTTGTTGCTCAGACATTTACTTTCACTTCTTTCTGATGAACTAATGCTATCTTCATTATTTGCTTGATATGTTCATTATCTAACGAATAAAAAGCGAGTTTTCCTTCTTTTCTAAACTTGACAATCCCCTGCTTATGAAGTGTCCGTAAGTGATGAGAAGCATTTGCTACCGTAACCCCTATTATATTTGCTACATCACAAACACACAGTTCCTCTTCTTGACACAAAGCATAGGCAATTTTTGCTCTCCTATCGTCAGCAATAGCTTTTAAAAAATGGGCAACACTAGAAATATCAATTGTTTCTAAATCCTCTTGTATTCGATTTACCTTCTCTTCGTCATAACAAAAAGTTTCACAAGTATCTTTCTTATTCATTTGCCTTCACCTCAGTTTCATTCAAATTTTTATTTGAATATAGTATAACAAATTCTTCATTTTCATTCAAGTATTTATTTGAATAAAGAAACCAGTAATTCTTCTCCTTATCTGTAAATGATGAAGTGATTTACGATATTTACCGTTTCTACTCAAGCTTCTCACAATCTTTTTTCATACTGAGTAGTGCCTCTACAAGACTGGGACACAACTAACCAAAAATAAAGAAAAGAGGATTTCGCATCGAGTTTTGATGTGAAATTCCTCTTTTCTAAATCATCTATACATATATACGTAAAAAGACTGGTAAAGAGAGCTTTACTTTGGTCTAGATTATTGGACAATTATCTTCTGTGTCATTGCATCGTGATATTTATAGATGATTGCTTTAAAATCTCAAAATCAATCTTATAAGAAGCATGATTGAAAATATCAATGTCTCCTATTGAAAGATTAGCAACTCTATTCTTTTTTAAGCAATGCAGTTATTTTCTTCAATGGAGTCCATTAATTATATTGGCAGGACGCTCTAAGTCATACTTCACCATGATATCTTGAATCCAAAACCAGCCAACAGCTAAAACAACGATAGTAAAAATAGTCATAATAATTACCACTGTTTTCCCTTTCATCTTATGTACCTCCATACTTTATTAGACTATATAAGTTGAACGAAAGATTTTAACCTTGATTTTATGGTAACTATATGTGTTGCAAGTTGATAAAGTGAGAAATTTATATTCACTTATATAAATGAATTATTTTTTAACATTATCAGGTAAGGGATCAATTTTACGAATTTCCTTCTTATTAAACCATTTAAAGAAAATAGTTGTATAAATTGCTCCAAATATAACTTCCTGCATAATCTTCATGATGATTCCGCCTAATTGTTGATCTACAAGAGTTGTCATAGTTGTAAACATCTCTGGTCCTGATAGATTACTAGAAATATTCTGTAATACATTGTTGGGTACACATAAACTCAGTGCTTGTAACCATGCGCCATTTTGAGTATAAGCAGCATATAGCGGTACATCTGCAAAAATTATTATGACACATGCTGGTGTTATTAAAACACTGCCAGCTAAAATATATACAATTTTAAGCAAAGGGCTAAGTTTGTCCAATTCTTTTATAGGAGGGACAATCGGTAAAAGTAGAATAAATGCAGCTGTCAATAATATAATAGATATGGATGTATGTGCAGCCGGTACTGATTTAGAAAAATTAAAAATTACTGGGATATGATAAATAGAAAAAAGCGCGTTAAATAACACTAATGAAATAACAGGCCTTGTCAATAAATGAATAATCGATTTTAATACTGGTGTATAAATGATTTTTTTCCAAATCCATTTGGGTATCCCTTTTATAATAAGAATTGGGAATACAAATAAATAAACAGCCATTTGAATCATATGGGCAGTTAAAGTAATATGTGTCATTAAATCTACTGGAGACCCCTTAACAATATAGAGTAAGACCAAAGCAGAATAAAAGTAGATTTTTTGCTTTATACTAGGTGAACTAGTCCCGCCAAATTTATGTCTAAATGGTCCTGTTATTAAAAAGTAGAATAACCCCAGTATAAACACATACATCAGAAAATAAGGACTCCACAATGCCTGAAACCCAAATATTTGTAATTCTAACCACATAGTTATTCCCCCCTTTTACATTTTTTCAGTTTTTGCTAAAAGATTGTAACAAAAATCAAAATTCAACTTTTCTACTTTTCATCTCTCTTTTTGTATTATCTATTCATAAACCCTGTAGAAATAAAAAATACAGAGTTCAAAAACTTAACTTAAATTGCAGAGAAGATAGAGTTATATCAATACAATTAAAGCTAATCATTTTTTCTTTTTAAAAGAATTATTACATATAATATTCCGATTACTATTCCTGGTAAGCATGTCCAGAAACATACTTGTATAAGTGTTGTCATATACTGCTTAACTGTAACGTCTCCCAGCAGTGCTCCTCCAGAAACAGTTAAGCAAATTAATCCAATGATTATCAAAGATACAGCTAACAGCCATTCAATTTTTTTCATATCACATCTACCCCGCTTCTGGGAAGCTTAGGACAAACTTCGTACCCTTATTTAACTCACTGCTTACTGAAATCGTGCCATGTTGAATTTCAACTAGATTCTTTACAATAGCTAACCCCAAACCTGTTCCTCCCAGATCTCTTGAACGTGATTTTTCAACACGATGGAATCGTTCGAAAATTAATGGTAGTTCTTCTTTAGGAATTCCAATTCCAGTATCTTCAATACTTACATATACATTATTTTTCTTACTCCATAGCTTAAGATAAATGGAGCCTTTTTCCGTATATCTAATGGCATTCATTAATAAATTGATAATAATCTGATTTAAACGATTACCATCAGCTTCAATGAACGGGATGTGCCCATCTATCTCCGTCACTAATGTCAAACCTTTTTTTTCAATCTCTAAATTAACTTTTAAAACGGCAGTTTCTATCACTTCTGCAAGATCAACAGCTTCCATCTGAAGATCTATTTTACCTTCCTCCATTTTTGCTAGATCAAATAGTTCATTAATCAATCTCATCACACGTTCTGTTTCATCTTCAATTATAGTTAGATAATGTTGTTTTTCTTTTTCCGTTTCAAAAAGATCATTTTTTAATACATTTGAATATCCTTTTATATAAGAGATTGGTGTCCGTAATTCATGTGAAATATTTGCAAAAAGTTCTCTTCGATTGGTTCTATATCGATTTGTTTCTACAGCAAGATTATTGATTGCTGAACCTAGTGAGCCTAATTCATCATTAGGGAGAGTATTGACACGTACATCAAGGTTTCCTTTTGCTATTTCTTTTGTTGCTCGTTCCATTTCTAGTAAAGGATTTGACATTTTTCTAGCTAATAAAAACGTAAAGCCTAGTCCTAAAAAAAACGCTCCGACTGCTGACAAAAATAATAAATCTCGTATTTTATGAACTGGTGCGTGAGCATCCTCTACAGGTGCAAAAACAAAGAAGGAACCCTGAAACGTATCAGAAAACATTATAGGATAACCAGAACCAATGTAGGTCTCATTTGTTATCCTATCTTCAATGTTTTTTTGGATTGGGTTACCTTCAGATAATTGCTTAAGTTCTTCGGTACTTAAGGGATTGGTTTGAATATCCGTATCAGCGATGACCCTGCCGCTTTCATCTGTAATATAAATCTCTTTGTTCATAAAATAAGCCAAATTCTTATACATATTTAGTACCGTTTCATCATTCAATGACATTATTGAGTTTGCATATTTTTGAGATAGTTCCTGAATCTCTTCTTGAATTTGATTATAATAAAATTGGGTTAATATCCTATCAGCTACAAAGCCTAAAGGTAATAATACAGCCAATATCAAACTCATCATAACTACACCAAGCTTCAAGACAATTCTATTCATAGGAGGTTCTATCCTCTTCTGTATTGAAAAATCTATACCCCACTCCCCAAACTGTTTTAATAGGGCTTTGGTCTAATCCCGACTTACGAAGTTTTTCACGAAGGTTCTTTACGTGAGAATCAATTGCTCTCAGATCTCGAAATTCATTAGTCGACCAGATTTTATCCAATATAATATCACGCGTAAATACTCTCCTTGGTTGACTTGCAAATAAATAAAGAATATCGAACTCTTTCGGAGTTAATTCGATTGGGATTCCTTTTACCATTGCAGTCCTGCTTTCCAGGTCAATAGAGAGGTCTTTATAATTTAATATTGAAGTATTCATTTCTTTTTCAAACAATTTTTTCCGGCGAATCAAAGCTGTGACTCTAGCGACCAATTCTTCAGGAGCAAATGGTTTAGTTAAATAATCATCTGCTCCAATATTCAGCCCATATACTCTATCTTTAATTTCATCACGAGCTGTTAACATAAGAATTGGTAAGTTTTTTGTCTCTCGAACTGTTGCACAAACTTCCCAGCCATCAATATCCGGTAACATGATATCTAGAATCATGATGTTAAAAGAAATTTCATCTATCATCTGAAGGGCTTCTTTTCCTGTCTTAGCCTCCTCTATATCAAAATTCAATTTAGATAAATGAATCTTGATCAAATTTCTCATATTCCATTCATCATCAACTACCAAAATTTTATTCTTCATATACAAACCTCATTACATTAGTGGGAATTTTTAATTTTATTCAAAATGGTCTTAAGTACATTATTAACAGTCTTTGTCAGCTTTATATCTTTTCCTTTGTACCAGTAATCTTTTAACAGGTTTTATAATCAATTAGGCGTACGAATGAAGTCCAGCCAATACTAAGTTCACAACAATTAGATTAAACATAATAATAGCATATCCAATTACAGCTAACCACGCAGATTTTTCACCATGCCATCCTCTTGAGAGCCTTAAATGTAAGAAAGCGGCATAGAAAAACCAAGTTATTAACGCCCAAACTTCTTTGGGATCCCATCCCCAAAAACGTCCCCATGCTTCTTGTGCCCATATTGAAGCAAATATTAATCCTCCCAATGTAAATATCGGAAATCCAATCGCTACGGAACGATACATAATTTCATCCAACAAATCAGGTTTCACATTTTTTAATAATGGCTGTATTATCGCTCCAATTCGTTTCCGAAAAGCTAATCGAACAATTGCATAAAAGACTGTACCTGTAATGAATGACCAAATTACAGTATTAAATTTCCTCCCTGCATCAGCTCCCTGCATCCAAGTTGGTGCCTCGAACCATGGTTCCATGACATCTTCTGTTAAAAGAATTCCTTCATTTGGGCCAACAATCGGCGGAAGAAGGTAATCGGTTGTTATTCCAACTTCATTTCCTTCCGAAAACTCAAAAGATGCGTTGTAATTTACTCCGTTAAATATAGTTGTAATAGCTATAAACCCTATGAATAAAAAACTCGTATAAAGTATAATCTCAAGCCATATGTTTTTTGCAGTATGTCGAGTTTGATTTAGCTGTCTAATCAAATACATTAAGCCGGCCACCAAACTAATGAATAATATCCCTTGCCCGAGAGCAACAGTTGTTACATGAATGGATAACCAATGACTTTGCAAAGAAGGTACTAAAGGCGGTATATCCGTTGGAAACATACTTGCATACGCAATAATAATAAGTGTAATTGGAAGAGCAAATAATCCTAAGGACGGTAGATTATAATAAAAGTATATAATGATAAAACCTAACACCATACAAATTGAAAGAAATGTAATGAATTCAAACATATTACTTACTGGTGGATTCCCGCTTGCCATCCATCTTGTAATAAGGTATATAAGCTGAGCTATGAATCCGATAATGGTAAAGGATATACCTACTGTACCAATCTTTGTTTTAATTCTACGCTCACTTTGTTTCTGTCTAATTGTTGCACTAAATATAAAAGTAGCAATCAAGTATAAAATAAAAGCTGAATAGAGCATGGTACTGCTCACATTATATAATTCCATAATATGTTCTCCTCCTTATGATGAATAAATCCAGCTCTCTTGCATGAAGATTCATCTATCAAGTTCTTTCTGATCAACAACCATTTTTATTGATGTATTTTCAATAGATTTTTCAATATCTTTTTTGATACCAAACCAGTTTTTATTTGTATGAGCAGCTATTAATATTCCGTTTCCTTTAGCGTGAATCCATATTCTTCTGTGTTGCCAATACATCCCTTGAATAACCCCTATCATAAATATAGCGGAACCAAGTCCAAAAAGTGGTAAAGTATAATCTCTGCGCACTTGTAATCCACTTACATCATGCGATTCATAATCTTGTAAACCAATCGTGTAGTCATTTTCACCTGTTGCATCAATATTCATACCTATACCTATAAAACTGACTTCAGCAGAATCGCTATCAGGAGGAGAGACTGAAAAAACAAAAGCCGGATTTCTGGGATAATTTGTTTCAGAGGTTGGTGTTCCATCATCATTTAAAATATAGTCTGGATAATATTGTTCAACGTCAACTTTAAATCCGTTTTCCAAAACGTAATTTGATTCAGGATTTGTTAAATCAATCGTGAAAGAACCCAAAGAGGTTTCATCAGGATCATCTGACTCAAAAACCTTAAACTCCATATTGGTAAACTCGTTTAATTGATAGCCTGATTGATACAGCGTATATCCGTCAAATTTAGCAGGGTTATTCATTTGAATTGAACTCTCTAATATTGGTTCCAACTCTGGTTCTGCACCAGGAACATTATTATCATTATCTTTATAAATAACAACATCAGTCTGATAATTACTGGGTACCATACCTTCTTTTTCAATTGCATCTTTAAATCGTTCATCATTTTCATCATGCATTTCCATAATAAAATCTTGATTTTTAATGTAGTACTCCCCGTCTGTACCTGGAATAACCTTTTGTTCTCCTTCTCTAACCCATATGTATTCGTCTAAGTAAAGAAGAGGCGATAAACGTAAAACCGCTGCAAGTAAAATAATGATAAGACCAATATGATTGACATAAGGTCCCCATCTTGAGAACCTCCCCTTCTCGGCTAAAATATGACCATTTTCATCACGGACTTTATATCGCTGTTTTCGCAATTCTTTCTTCACTTTTTCTATCTCTTCTTGTGTAATGTGTTTTGTTTCATTGTATAATCGTTGTCTACTTAAAAAAGTTTCATGGCGTTTTGCTTTCTGTTTTTTCAGAGCCTTATAAAGAGGTACAAATCGATCCAAACTACAAATCACTAATGAAATACCTATAAGTCCAAGCAATATCATATACCACCAGGAACTATATAACTCGTATAAGCCTAACTGATAATACATTAGACCCAATATACCGAATTGATCTTCATAATATACAGCCGGATCACGTGATACTGCATTTTGTGGTATGAATTGAGCTTGCGGAAAAATTGTTCCAAGTATTGAAGCAAGCAAAGCAATGACAATTAACCAAATCCCTACTTTTACAGACGAAAAAAAACTCCATATTTTATCAATAATAGACGTCGTATATGTTTGAGAGCGACGTGCAATACCGTCATAACGCATGTTAAGTAACTTCTTTCCTTCATTACCATCAATATGTTGATTCTCGTCAATTGGCTTACCACATGCTTCACATAATACTGTTCCCTCTGGATTGACATGTCCACATTCACATTTTATTTTTTTCATTAAGCTCCCTCACAATCAAGATTTTACTCTTTTATTCCTGTGGCATAATATCCTGTAAGTAGCCTTCAAGGCTCTCTAAACTTAATGCCCCACTCACATATTCTTCAATTTCCCCATCAGGATTTATAAAAAAAGTACTTGGTAATGGTCCTACTTTATATAAATCTCTTATTTCCCCGGCCTGATCATGTGGAATAGGGAACGTTAAATCATATTTATCAACAAAACGATCAACGACTAGTTCGGTACTATCTAAACTAACAGCTACAATTTCAACACCTTTATCCTTATATTCTGGATACAATTCTTGCATATAAGGCATTTCTTCTTCACATGGTTTACACCAAGTGGCCCAAAAATTTAACATAACCCCCTTCCCTTCTAAATCACTTAATTGAACCGTTTCCAATTGATTATTTTCACTAATTTGCGTTAGTTTAAAATCGGGAGCCTTATCTCCAACCCGATATACCATATTATCATCCTTAGAATTTGAAATAAGTGCAAATACCACAGCTCCTACTAGTATAATTAATATAATCGATCTAAAAATCAGCCGATTTCTTTTCCTACTGCTCTTCACTTTTCTTTTCTGATTTAAACTCACTTATATCACTCCTCGAATACTAGTTAAGATAAAGATAATGAATAAAAGACTCGAATCCTTCCAAGGATATTAACCATGGGATAATTATTGTCATCATAGAAAAACGCAAAAGTATAAACACAACTACCTACCAATATGTACATCTAAGAGGACATTTTCACATTAAAAAAAGTCAAGTATTCTAAATGGATTTAAAAATTATATGTATAAATTTTTCCTTATTAATACTGCTTCCTAAAATATCTGGATTAAATATAGCAACAGATACAAGAAGACTTTTAGTGAAAAATCTTACCCCATGCCAAATATAAGGAATTTAGATTACCTGCATAAACTCCCTATTTAAATATTCCAACGTTAGTATAAATTATTTTTTTGTAGAAAGTATGTAGATTAATGGATTTAAAGTATAAACTAATTGACTTATACGTTTATTTCCTTTACAGCCCATATCATTTTCCTATTATCTTTAAAGTCTAAGAAAATTAAAAACCACTGATGTATTTAACATATCAGTGGTTTTATAAAAATCAGGAAATAAACGATTTTGAGTTTAGTTTGACGCTTATATCAAATTCAAATATAGATAAATAATTCCTAACCCTAATCCTCCAATAGCCAAACATGATATAACTGATGAATGCTTTACTGCTTCTCCAGATAACTCTTTTACTGCAACCATAAAAATAATTGAAATTGCAATATTTAAAATGAAAGCTAGTAGATATGAAGATTCTATTTCAAACAATTGTCCTAATAATGATCCTGCCGCTATAGGAATGCTAACTAATGTTGTGAATAGCAACCAAGAAAAAATGCCAAAACCAGCAAGCAGTAAAGGTGTAAAAATAATAATTCCTTCAGGGATATTATGAAGTAACAGTGTGGTTAGCATAATATTTTCAGTCTCTGTACCTACTGTGGATCCAAGGGCAATGCCAACTGGAAAGTTATGAATAGCTATGCTGATGGTTAACAGTACACCTGATCGAACAAAAATGTCTTTTTGATGATTATCTGTAATGATTGTAATTTTTCCCATCAATTTATGAATGTATTGAAATAACAGCCCTCCTATTCCTACACCAATGACGAAAGTTATCCAACCACCTAACTCCATACTCTCAGGAATCATTTCAAAAAAAAGTAATCCTATTATCATTCCCATACACAATGCATAAATAAATGCAAATCCTCGTTGAATATGTTTCAATACCCAAGCTAACCCACAGCCGATACTAATACCAAAAGCTGAAACTATTGCTCCAATCATCCACCCAATGGACATACCATCGCTCCTAAAAAACATTGTCCATATTATATATTATTAACAAAGATTAATTATACATTTTATTTATTATCATCAATACCTACACTATTTGTCCTTCTTTTTAATTAAAAGATATCTTGATCAACCAACAACAATAGAAATTTTAATATACATAATTGTTTAATATTAAACAAAATTTATGGATAAGCTCTGAAGTAAAGCCATTACTTATTCCAGCTACGATTTTTTATCTAGCAGGGGTTGGGATAGCTATATTATTCCATGAAGGTTCAATGCTGGTTATTGTCTTTAACGCTTTACGCCTTTTAATATTTAAACAGCGTACCCAATAAGCAGAAAGAAAGCAGGATAAAGATGATAAAATCCTATCCCGCTTTTTCGAGTGCCCAAAGTTGTTGATTTTGCTATTAAATTAATTATCATAATTAGATTGCCATTGATAGTAAATAAATGTTATTCAGAACCACTTGTTTCTGCCTCTACAGTCTTCAATGGCATTGTATGAAGTCCCTCAGCCGTTGTATGTGCATAAATGGAATATACACCTTCTTGTTCTAAAGTTATTTCAGCTGTATATGTACCATCTCCGTTATTTGTAGATTCTATTTCGGTACTGTTATCTTCATTTTCATCCAGCCAATATTCGAAACTTACATCATTAGCATCTTCTACTTTTTCATCACCATATGTAACTGTTGCTTCAAGCAGAATCGTTTCACCGACTTCTGCTGTTTCGGGTACTTCAAATACAACGCTCAATTCTTCTAATTCATCAAGATCATCTGATTCTGCATCACTATTTTCATTACACGCAGTCAAAATAAAAATTGCTAAAATCAATAAAAATACGGAAATCTTTTTTGTCATACACTTACCCACTTTCTATTATTAAAATATATATTTATTGTAACTCACCAATTATCCCATTTTTTATCTAAGACTCCAACGTCTTTTAATAAGCTGATAATAAGCGAATCTTTTTCATTTTTTAAACGGTCAATCGTACATGAATCATGAGCATCATAGTTTAAATTTTGAGCTTCTCCCAAGGTGGAATCCTGAAGAAAATTTGTTGGGTTTGACTGTTCAAAACACCCTGGCGCAATATATGTCTTATACGTATGTTCCAGTATAATTCTTGTATCAGAAGATGGTTTAGTTTCTTTCGGTATCATAAAGCCGATTACAACCAAAACCATAATAACAATAAGAATTTTAAGTAATCTTTTCTTTATCATAGGCCGATCCTCTCTTTGATTGTCTATAGCACTTTCTTTAAATCATCAATAATTGTTTCTACCTCATTCATATCAATACCATAATAATTTTTGATAACTTCACCTTCAGGGCTTACCAAAAAGAATCTAATTCCATGTGTTATTTGATCTGAACCAGGATCTTCATGAAGTTCAGAACGGAATGAGCCTTCCGAAAATTCTTTAATCGTTTCATAATCATAACCAGTTAAATAAGACCAGTTACTTAACTCGGCACCGTTTGATTCTGCATATTTTTTCAGCACTTCAGGAGAATCATTTTCAGGATCTACTGTAAAAGAAATTAATTGAACATCCATTCCTTCTTCTTGCAGTAAGTCTTGTAATTGTGACATATTTGAAGTCATAGGCAAACATACTGTTGTACAGTTTGTAAAGATAAAATCAGCAATCCACCACTTCCCCTCTAGATCATTTAAGCCCAATTTTTCATTATCTTGAGTGGTAAATTCAAAATCCGCAACATTTTCTGACATATTTGTCTCAATTTCATTATTACCGCAAGCAGCAAGAAATACGGTGAATATTAATAGACACCATTTAATATGTTTCACTTATTATTTCCTCCAATGCACTGAATTACCTTTAAAAGGTGAAAATTCTATAATTAGTTTTTTAGTATTATTATGTATAAGCTTATAATACTGTTCTCATTTAGCTTAGTTTATTAGAAATAATATTTACTATATATATCGTTTTATTTTTATCTTCTATAACCTTTACTTACTTTCATTTATTTTTCTATTGAATACATTCAACTTATTAAAGCATAGCATTTAATTTTGTAGAAAATGTGTAGATTTGTAATGTGCCCGCTTGTCTTATACTTCTATTAACCCGGACAAGATATGGTAACTAATTTACAATTTTAAGATCGTCAATTATCTCTTCTATGGACTGTGAATCTACACCACTGTATCGTTTTATAATCTTTCCTTCCGGGTCAATCAGGTAGAAGCTGGTACCATGCGTTACTTGATTAGAGTCTTCCGGTGGCGGCTCTACAATAGAGCGAAAAGAATTAACCGAAAACCCTTTGATGGTCTCAGGAGCATAACCGGTTAAAAATGTCCAATTACTAAAATCAGCTCCATAGGAGGATGCATATGCTTTTAGTACTTCCGGAGTATCAATATCTGGATCAACTGTGAAAGACACAAGGCTGGCATTAATATCTTCTTCTTTCATTTTCCGTTGAAGCTCAGCCATATTGGATGTCATAGGCAAGCAAACAGTGGTACAATTTGTAAAAATAAAATCGGCAACCCACCAGCTTCCTTTTAAATCTTCTAAAGAAAGTGTCTGGTTATCTTGCGTTATAAATTCAAAGTTTTCAACTTCTTCATCCATATTTGTTTCAATTTCTTTTCCACAAGCAGCGAGCAAAAACGTTAGTATGAGTAATAAAAACAATGATCGTTTCATTAAGATTCATTCCTTTAAATAAATTAGTAAAGTTTATATAACATGATGCAATTGTTTTGTGGCAGATTAATTTAGGCAAAATATTGATTAAATTCTTTGGTGAAGCAAAACTAGATCTGGTCATAATAAAATGGAAAATGCCTAGAATCCATAAAATCCAAACCATCCTGCCAAAAAGGCTGTGAGTTTTGTTAACCAATCAAAGAATAGGGCTACTCCCATGAAAATCATGACGTAACCGCCAATTTTTACAATTCGCGCACTATACTTTCTAATCCATTTTAACTTGCCAATAAAAATAGAAAGAATAAAAAATGGAATAGAAAAACCTAAGATATAACTAATCATCATGAGCATACCAACCTCTGGATTGGACACAGCTAACGATAGTACAATTGCCAATATAGGACCTGTACATGGAGTCCAGCCTAATGAAAATGCCATCCCTATAATAAATGAACCAAAAAAACCACTTGGTCTATTTTTAAACGTAATCTTTTTATCTTTCATTAAAAAATCAAAATGGAGTATTCCTACAATTACAAGTCCGAAGAAAATAATTAAAATAGCTCCAATTTGTCTTATTGTATCTTGATAGTTTAAAAGAAATTCAGAAATAGCGGATGTCGTAAAACCTATCATAATAAAAATACTGGAAAAACCGATTAAAAAGAAAATAGTATGTAGCATAGCTTTTTTATTGATTTTCTTATCCTCATCTTGCAATTCATTAACGCTCATTCCAGTAATATAAGATAAAAATACTGGATATAGCGGTAAACAGCAAGGTGAAATAAATGATAAAAACCCGGCTCCAAATGCTATAAATATATTAATTTCATCCATTGTTAATCCTCCTTATGTCTATCGAGTCCTCTACCATTCTTTAAAATCTCCTGCAGTTAATTTTCTAGGTTGTCTAATGGCAGAGAACTAACAACAACCCACTCAATAGTTCCTCCTTTACACTCTGGATATAACAGTTCCATATTTTTAAGGCAGATAAAAATCGAGAGCTGCCCTATTTAGGGAAATGCGTTCCAAATGGGCAACTCTCTATCAACTAGTCTTTGATTTTTAAAAGACGCAGTGCATTTAAAATAACAATTACTGCTGCTCCTGTATCACTTAGGACGGCCATCCAAAGTGTCAGCCACTCCGGAATTATTAATGTCAGTGCTACAAGCTTAATAAGTAAAGAGAACCAGATATTTTGTTTAATAATAGTTAATGCTTTTCTGCTCAATTTTACTGTATGTGGTAATTTTTCCAGGTTATCAGCCATTAAAACAATATCTGCTGTTTCCATTGCCGTATCTGTACCTGCACCGCCCATGGCAATGCCTAAATCCGAGGTAGCGAGCGCAGGCGCATCATTGATTCCATCGCCAACCATGGCTACCTTGTTACCCTCGTTTTGTAATTGCTTAATGGCGTCTACTTTATCCTCCGGTAATAGTTCTGAAAAATACCGGTTCACATTGGTATCTTTGGCAATCATTTTTGCTGTTCCTTCATTATCTCCGGTTAACATAACCAACTGTTTGACCCCTGTTCGTTTTAAACCTTCTAACGCTTTAGCAGTTGTTGTACGGATGGTATCAGCCACAGAAATAATTCCGGTAATTTCTGATTCTGTTCCGATAATGATAACCGTTTTTCCTTCTCCTTGCATTTTTTTAACAGAAGCTTTTACATGATGGTTCAAATCAGCATGTATATCTTCAAATAATTTGAGATTACCGCCATAATAAATTTCACCGTCAATGCTTGCCTGAACACCTTTCCCAGTAATATTTTTAAAGGCTTCTCCTATTTTCAATGGAATACCGTGTTCTTTCGCATAATGAACAATGGTTTTTGCTATCGGATGCGTAGAATACTCTTCTAACGTATAGACAATCGAAAGTAATTCCTGCTCTGTCGTTGTGAATGGGGTGATTTCAGAAACTTTCGGCTTTCCTTCTGTTAATGTGCCGGTTTTATCGAATGCAATCGCATTAATAACGCCAGCCTTTTCCAAGAAAGTGCCACCTTTGATAAGAACGCCGTTTTTTGCTGCATTACCAATAGCAGAAACAATGGCTACAGGTGTTGATATAACGAGTGCACATGGGCAGGCAACGACTAATAATGTAAGACCTTTATAAACCCAATCTCCCCAGCCTCGGATGGTGCCAATTCCATTAAGTTACTGATAGACTTTCTCGTCTGTTCGATAGAACGATTTTGAAGCACATTGCCAAGAGCAAACAGCCAGACGACAGTTGCCCCTTCAAACCATTCTCCAATCAGTGCAGCTCCAATAGCGGCGGCTGACATTAATACATTCATATCTAAAGATCGGCTCTTGATAGCGTAAAAAGCACTTTTGACTGGCTTATACCCGCTGATAACCATAGCAACAGCGTATAATATCGTTGATAACAGTGGAGATACACCATTATAAGAACCGATAAATCCAAGTAAAATTAAAATTCCGGAAAACGTAATAAGCTCATAACCTTGTTTCTTAGTACTTTTTAATTCATCTTGTATACTCTGTTTGGTATGCAAAGAAGCTGAATAGCCTATTTTTGATACCTCTTTTATAATCTCATCGACACTATTTTCATGGTCTACCGTCATTTTCCCCGTTGAAAAATGAACATTTACATGATGAACGGATGACATTGCATTTAAATGTTTTTCAATGCTTTGGGCGCAGCTGCCGCAATCCATTCCTTCTACATCGTAAGTTCTCCTATGTTTGTTGGATAGAATCGGTTCCACAGCAAAACCGAGTTTTTCCACTTCCTTTACGATAAAATCCGAGGAAACCCCTAGATCACCTGCCACTTGTAATTTAGCCGTATTATAATTCACTTTGGCTCCTTGGATATCCTTTAACTTGTTTAAAGCTTTCTCAATTGTTGAAGCACAGGATGGGCAGTCCATACCCTGTATACGGTATGTTGTGGTTTCCCCTTCTGCAAATGCGGTTTCATCTGTTTTTTTATCTTGCGTTTTACTGCAGCATCCTGCATTTTCCTCAGCCTCCTGACTGCAACAAACGTCTGTCTGATCAGGATCTTTTTGGTCCAACGCAGATGTAATATTTTCTTTTTTATTTGAACTGCAACATGTATTTGACACTTCTGGTCACACTCCTAAATGATATGATTTTCACAGCAATACATATCTTGTTCGACTTCCTCCAGAACGACGTCGAACATTGTCAGCAAATCCCGGACATGCTGGTTCCTTAGACTATAGTAAACATACTTTCCTTCCTGTCTGCCTTTAATGAGACCACAGCCTTTTAAGCAGGCTAAGTGCTGCGAAATATTAGACTGATTCCCTTCTAGGTCGTCTACGATTTGGGAAACAGTCTTCTCCTTTTCTTTAATACACTCTAATATTTGAATACGTGTTCTATGTGAAAAACCATGCAAGAATTCTACCTTCATATCCAGTTTTTTAACAGTCATTTCTTTTCCCCCTATTCATATTAGACAAAATGAATATGTTCTGATACCATCATATTAGCAGTAACGAATATGTGTGTCAAAAGGAAATAACAACAATTATTTTATTGATATCATTTTGCGTTTCTTTTAAATTACATAAGAATAAGGAGAGGTAATTGCATGAAAAAA
The DNA here is from genome assembly GCF_000750635.1 of Oceanobacillus jeddahensis. Lineage (GTDB taxonomy): Bacteria > Bacillota > Bacilli > Bacillales > Amphibacillaceae > Oceanobacillus > Oceanobacillus jeddahense. Next base: position 1,013,688 of record NZ_CCDM010000002.1, on the reverse strand, counting down.
TCACCATTCAGGATAGTGGTAATTATTACATTGATTATTGTTGCAATAATTATTGCGCTAGTAGTTCTCGCAAATCGTACGCCTGAATCTACTCTTGGGAGAACGTTTGACGAAACACCATCAATAGAAGGACAACCTACGCTAGGTGATGCTGATGCTCCAGTCACTATTGTAGAGTTTGGCGATTTTAAATGCCCTGCTTGTAAAGTCTGGGGAGAAGATATTCTTCCGCAGTTAGAAAAAGATTATATAGACAATGGAAAAGTACAGTTTGCATATATCAATGTATTATTTCATGGCGAAGAGTCAAGGTTGGCTTCTTTGGCAGCAGAGTCTGTTTATCAGCAGCATCCTGAAACGTATTGGGAGTTTCATAAAGCACTTTTTGACGAACAGCCAAGTGAGAATCATGACAGCCAATGGGTTACAGAGGAAAAAACACGGGAAATCGCAGAAGGTATGGAGACTATTGATACAGATGAATTAACCAAAGCAATCGAAAATAAGACACTAATGAACGAGGTGGATAAAGATGAATCGTTAGTTTCCGATTTCGAAGTGGAAATGACACCGTCCATCATGGTTGATAATGTAATGATAGAAGATCCATTTGATTATGAAGCAATTGAACAAGCAATAAATGAAGCGTTAGGAGAGTAAATTGATAATTTTTATCAATTCTGGAAATGCTTAATCTGGGTGATACATATTGCACATGGACAATATGCATCACCCTTTTACTGTGGGTTTAATAATTTGACTATCTTCGTCTTGAACTTCGATTCCCACTTCCTACAAAACTATCATCAATCAAAACGCCTATCAAAATTCTTCCCGAAATTGATAGACGTTTTATATTATTAACTATTTTTTTATTTTTAACAACAGTTACTGGCTCCTAATAATACCAATCCTTCACCATTTTGATTTTCCTCTTTATCTAAGGTTAGCTCATCAGTTCCAGTAATCTGCGCATCAACAGCTACCTGTATTCCATTGATTGTTTCAACTTTATCATTTGCTTGAGGCGTATCTAAAGATAATGCAAATTGTGGTCCACAACAACCAGCTACTGAAGCCAGGCGTATACCCTCCGCATCATTTTCTGTTAACACATTTTCCAATAATTGCTTGGCAGCATCTGTAATTTTCATTAAGATTCCACTCCTGTCCTTTTATTAAATTACTCTTAATGCATCTACACTTTTATCTTATATTTATCACTTAACGTAATCTTTAATCTTTTCATAACCAACTTTTTCTTCACTAAGCCAAGGTATAATAGCACATCTATCAGCTAAATTTTGATTCACTTCTTGAATCCATTCACTTTCAGAAATAGCTTTTCCTTTTAAAACTGGATCAGTTGTATCAGTAGCAAATAAACTTTGATTAATTACCCACCACTTCGGAACGATATTCGCACGTCTTAAATCATCTTGTAATCTTGACGCTTCTAATACAGGGGTAGCTTCCGCTAAAGTTGTAATTACAACAGAAGTTTCTTTTGAATTTCGAATTTTAGGAAGTAATTTGGTCACACTTTCTGGCACTTCACCAGTGGACCTGGCTATTTCCTTACTATACGATTGTGCTGCATCTAATAAGAGTAGGGTATGCCCAGTAGGGGCAGTATCGATGACAACAATTTCATTCTCCGATTGAGCAACTACTTCGGCAAATGCACGAAAAACTGCAATTTCTTCTGTACAAGGTGAGTTTAAATCCTCTTGTAAATAAGCCAGACCTTCCTCATCTAAGTCCTCACCAGCATTAGCCAACACTTCCGCTTTATATTTTTCTACTTCATTTTTAGGATTAATACTACTAGTTGTTAAATTATGATTTAATTGATCGTTTTGGAATTGATACTGCAAGTGAGCAGCAGGATCTGTTGTTGTTAAGTGAACACGATGTCCTTTTTCAACCAAACCAACGGCAATGGCAGAGGCAACCGTAGTTTTACCTACACCTCCTTTGCCCATCGTAAAAATTATTCTAGTGTTACTTAATGAGAAATCACTTATTACGTCATTTAGGTTGGGGAGCCCCCCTATTTTATTCTCCTGATTTTCCTCTGATACAGGAATGACATGTTCATTAAATAAATAACGTAAATTCTCAATTCCTGTTAAAGAATAGGAAACAAATGGTAACGAATAACTTACGGTTTGTTTTAAATTAACTGGCATCTGATTTAAAGCATCTCTTTGCCTTTGATAAAAAGCTGTTGATACTTCATCACCCTTCATATAGTTTTGAAGAAGGCCATTAACAATAAGCGTTTGATTTTTTATACCAATCTCTTTTAGTTCTTTGGACGCCCGGTCTGCCTCCATTAAAGATGAAATATCAGGTCTTGTTACTAATATAAGTGTTGTTTTAGTTGAATCTGAAAGAACCTCAACGGTATTGGAATATAAATTCTTCTTATCCCCAAGTCCAGATAAAGGACCCAAACAAGAAGCACCATGCGTACTTTCTTCTAAGAATCCGTTCCAAGCTGTTGGCAGTTGTAACAGACGTAATGTGTGACCAGTTGGTGCTGTATCAAAAATAATATGGTCATATTCGTTTGTAATTTCTGTGTTTGTAAGCAACGTTGTAAATTCATCAAATGCAGCAATCTCGACTGTACAAGCTCCTGATAATTGTTCTTCCATTGTTGCTACAACGGAATCAGGTAACACCCCACGATATGGACCAACTACTTTTTCACGATAAGCACTCGCTGATGCCTCAGGATCTAAATTACTGGCATATAAATTTTCTACCGAAGGAACGGCTTTCGGAGAATTTGTTAAGTCAATCCCAAATACATCTTGTAAATTAGATGCTGGATCGGTGCTGATTAGTAAAACTTTATTTCCGTTATCCGCTAATTCTACGGCTGTTGCACATGCAGTTGACGTTTTACCAACTCCACCTTTTCCAGTTAAAAATAAAAATTGTGTCTGCACAACATCTTGAGGTTTGAAAGATGGAAACATATTTTCACTTCTTTCTTTTCATTGTTTTTTTAGATTTAATGAAAGTCGGACTTTCGGTTTTTCAGTAAGCTCTTCAGCTTCTACACCCAGCCAATCAGCAAGTTCTTCATTTGTTGGATAGGTTCCAACCTTCGCAACCTGTTCATCTACTAAAACAACAGGCAATGCATCCGGACCTTTTTCATGTAATACACGATTGACTGTTTGTGTTTGAGCAAATTTATCAGGATCATTCGTTAATTGATACCGTTTCACATCAAATCCTTTATTTTCTAAAGAATATACCGCAGACGCTACTCTGGTTAACTCTGGGTCAACTGATGGACCACATACACCTGTCGAACAGCACATGGCCGGGTCAAATATCTCAACTTTTTTCATCTAAAACCCTCCGTTTCATATGAAATAAACATTTGCATACATTATTCTCCTGTTTCCGCAAAACGTTTGATTCTTTCTCCTATTTGGTCACGAACGTTTTGGAATACCATCCATTTTTCCTCTTCATTCCCTTGAGCTTTGGCTGGATCGTCAAACCCCCAATGGTCACGTTTCACTTGCGGCGGCGTCATTGGACATTTATCCGCAGCATCCCCGCATAAAGTGACTACAAAGTCTGCATTGTTTAAGATTTCCGGGTCAATAATATCGGATGTTTGGTTAGAAATATCAATATCAACCTCTTGCATTGCCTTTACTGCATTTGGATTTAAACCATGTGCCTCAATGCCTGCACTTTTCACTTCCCATACATCTCCAAGATGTTTCTTCGCCCAACCTTCAGCCATCTGGCTTCTGCAAGAGTTTCCAGTACATAAGAAATAAATTGTTTTTTTAGACATAATCATTCTCCTTTTTAAAATAGAATCAGTGTTAAATATAGTCCTACTAATGTAATTAATAAGATAGGAAGAGTTAAAATAATACCTGTTTTAAAATAAGTCCCCCATGAAATCTTAACGCCTTTTTGCGATAATACATACAGCCATACTAACGTTGCTAAAGAACCAATCGGTGTGATTTTGGGACCTAAATCTGAGCCGACTATATTCGCATAAATCAGTGCTTCTCGCAGCACACCAGATGTATTTGTTTCCGCAATGGCTAATGCATCAATCATTACGGTAGGCATATTATTCATGATGGATGATAGAAAGGCTGCAATAAATCCCATGCCGACCGTTGCAACAAACAATCCTTGATCAGCAACAGTTTGAATAATACCTGCCAATGCTGATGTCAGCCCTGCGTTACCTAATCCATAGACCACCACGTACATTCCAATGGAGAAGAACACAATATTCCATGGTGCCCCTTTAATCACTTCTTTTGTATTAACTGCAGCACTGCGTCTTGCCATGATGATAAAGAAAATCGCAATGGTTCCAGCAATAATCGAAACAGGTACGTTGATAAATTCGCTCGTGAAATAGCCAATTACTAATAGACCAAGCACAAACCAGGATAGACGAAACATTTTTAAATCATTAATCGCCTCACTTGGTATTCTTAATTTTGATACATCATAATTTCTGGGTATGTTTTTCCGAAAATAAATGAGTAATACGGAAATCGTTGCTACCAGAGAAAATAAGTTTGGAATAATCATTCGTGAAGCATATTCCACAAATCCAATACCAAAGAAATCAGCTGAAACGATATTAACTAAATTACTAACAATAAACGGCAGGGATGTTGTATCAGCGATAAACCCACTTGCCATGATAAACGGAAAAATCATTTTTTCTTTAAAATTCAAATGACGTACCATTGCAAGGACAATCGGTGTTAAAATAAGTGCTGCACCATCATTGGCAAATAAGGCCGCTACAATCGCTCCTAAAATGCTGATATAGACAAACATCTTTATTCCATGTCCTTTTGCTATCCGTGCCATATGTAATGCTGCCCACTCAAATAATCCAATCTCATCTAATACTAATGAAATTAAGATGATTGCGACGAATGATAACGTTGCATTCCATGTAATATCAATTACTTCAAGTACATCACTAAATCCCACTACTCCTACGAGTAAAGCAATTACAGCTCCTCCCATGGCAGACCAGCCAATGTTTAAATTCTTCGGTTGCCAAATGACTAGGACTAGCGTTAAAACAAATATTAAGATAGCGAGTATAAGTGTTGCTGACAAAATAAGACCTCCAAACCTAACAACAAGAAATTCGTGTACCTTTCTCTTCTAGTTCTTTTAATTTATCATCTTGATCTGGTAATTGATCCAAAATCGGTTTGATAAATGAATAATACTCGCTCTTACTATTGACCGAATAAAATATCCATTGTCCTTTTCTTTCTTCCTTCACTAGCCCCAAATCTTTCAGTTTGCGTAAATGTTGGCTAATGGATGGTTGACTGGACTGAAATATTTCAACAAACTCACAAACACAACACGTTTGTTCATCAATTAATTTCAGCATTGTCAGTCTTGTTTTATCGCCAAGTAATTTTAAAATACTGGCAGCTTTCTCCAATTCGATTGTAGTTTGCAGCATTTATTTTCCCCCTTTTTTATAAAACAACAATATAAGTATATAACGATACACTTATATATTCAAATAAAAAAATTTAGTGCAAACTTTATTTCCTATTCTTTTAATTCCTCATAGGCTTCCATAAAATGTTGAAAAGAAATGTTTCCATACGTATTTTCATCGTTACGAAATAGGCGATCAAACGTAATTTCTTTAGCTTTTTCTAAAGTACATTGTCTGCTGTTCATAAGCAACGAAAAATATGCCATAAAGTATTCTTTGCTTAAATCTCCGCCTTTGTTAATAATCATCCTGTTCACCTCCAAAAAGGGAAAGTAAATGATACCTTCCCTTTGATTTTTAAATTTCAGCAACACGAATTGGCAGCATTTAAATTCGTACTACATACACCTGTTTCAGGTAATTCCAGTTCGACTTTCTTAGAGGCTTCATAATCACCTGATAAATAAGCTACAATGGATCGAACCTGTTCATGACCAGTTGCCATTAGAAATGTTGGTGCCCGACCATAACTTTTTGCTCCCACGATATAAAAATCTTTTTCAGGTTGTCGCAATTCTTTTTCTCCATGCGGGCGTACTGTTCCGCAACTGTGGATATTTGGATCAATTAAAGGTGCAAGATCTTTAACACTTTCTGTTGCTGTATCAATACTGGTTCTGATCTCATTTAAATTTGAGAAATCTGGACGATTGCCTGTATTGACAACCATTTCATCTATATCTGAAATAGCTTTTAACTCTCCTTGTGATTCTCCTATCAGCTCTATTTTGCCTTCTTTTTCATGTATACGTTGAATTCTAAAAGGAGTAATTACTTCAAATATATTTGCATCTACTAAGTTGTGTATATGACTTCCTAACGCTCCTCTTGCCTCAAGTGCATCCAGTTCTTCTCCTCCAAATGCCTCTTTTACGCTATTTTTTCTTAAAATCCATATAATTTTTGTTGTAGGATGTTCTTCTTTTAATTTTGCTAATTCTAATAACGAATTAATAGCAGAATGACCACTTCCAACAACAGCAACACGCTTGTTTAGATAACGGTCTTTATCTTCTCCAAGAATATCTGGAATGCCGTAGAAAATTTGATTTTTTATATCTTTTTCTTCTTTTAACCATATTCCGTTTGAATTTGCAGGATTGGGATTTCCCCAAGTTCCGGTTGCATCTATGACTGCTCTTGCTTCAAATTGTACCAGTTCGTTATCTTGTTCTGCATAAATCACAAAAGGTTGTTGATCTCGATTGGCTGTTTTCATTTTGTCCGTATTTTTGCGGCTAATGGAAATAACCTTTGTATTCACAAACAAGGACTTTTTGATTTCTGGTGTATTTGCTAACGGTTTTAAATACTGGTCAACTAACTCTTTACCAGTAGGCAATTCATCTTGATTCGGTACATTCCAATCTTGCTTTTTAAGAAATTTAAATGCAGTCTTATCAATATTATATTTCCAAGGTGAAAAGACTTGGACATGCTCCCATGATAAAATATTTTCTCCCACTTGGGAACCGGATTCCAATAAAATAAATGATTGTTCATAACTGGCTAAATGGGCTGCTGCGGCAAGGCCTACTGGTCCAGCACCAATGACTGTAATAGGTAAATGTTTGTTATATTGCTTATTACTTTCCTGTTGTAATTCTTCCTGCGGTTGGCAACAATTCGTTTTAATTTCTATACGTTCCATGTTCATCATCCTCCCAAATTTTTACTAACCAATGTTATTTTATCCTCTTTATAAATTTCTTCTTATATGCTTTATCACGAACTTACTATCAGAGCCAGCCCCTCTTAATGTTGCAGAAGAAAAAGAACGTTGCCCTTCAAGTCCAACATAATAAAGTCCGGAAGTATTCTGGCTGATACCAGCTCTTTGCAACGGTCTTCCGTCAACATCAAATTTTTCGATTGATTTTAGATACCCATAATCAGAGCGATACCCTGTAGCAAAAATCACAGTATCCACAGGCTCTTGGTCACCTTCTGACCAAACAACACCATCAGGATAGAAACGCTCGAACATCTTTTTTTGATTAGGGTTACCAATATCTAACTTTTCCTTGTATCCAGCCAAATCAACTGCTGAGCTGGGAATTGGAACTTCTTTTCCGAACCTCCAGAAAGGAAACTTATCGAAGCCGATTGCCTTCACCCAATAGTGTAAATCTATTCCTAATATTTTTTGTTTTACTAACTGCACAGGCTTTCGAACTGCAAGTGTAGTGTTACTCACTTCTGATAATTCCATAGCAATCTGAACGGCTGAATTTCCACTTCCAACAACGATTATTCTTTGACCTATATACTGATCAGGATTTTGATAAGATGAAGAATGAAGGTGATTGCCACGAAAAGTATCCATACCATTCATTTGCGGTATATATGGATTATGAAAAGAGCCGGTGGCGTTAATAATCGTTTTTGCTTCATATGATTTTCCATTAGAAGTTTCAATAGTAAATCCTTTTTGATTACGAGTAACTTTATAAACCCGTTGATTGATTAAGACAGGAAATTTAAACCGTTTGGTATAGGTATCTAAGTAATTGATAACATCTATTTTAGTCGGATATCCTCGTTTGTCTCTGTTCATTCTCATGCCGGGCAAAGAAGATAAACGTGCAGGAGAGAAGAGCTTTAAACTATCATAATAATAAGACCATGAACCAGTTGCTTGCGTATTTGCCTCAAGTATTAAATAATTCAATCCGTATTTTGTTAAGTAATACCCCGACGCAAGGCCAGCCTGCCCTCCGCCAATGACGATAGAGTCATAAATCATTTTGCTCCTCCTTTTACTTGCAAAATGCAAGTATTAATTTTTATAAATTTATCTATCTTGGAGCACAGCAAGAACCAATTTTACCCATTGTATTATTAAGTAGCTGAATAGAGCGAAGCACCGTTTCTTTTTCAAAATCAGTCATATGGGCAAATATTTCTTCTAAATAAGTATTCATCTGTTCATCAATAATTTTAGCTACATTCGTTCCTTCCTTTGTTAACTCAAGTGTATGAATGCGTCGATCATTTAGACTAGGTGTCTTATTAACTAAATTCATTTTTATTAAAGATTGTACTTGTCGACTAAAAGTAGTAATATCCGTCCCTAAGGCTTCTGCAACTTCTTGGACAGACGGAGCGTATTGACGATTGATTTCATAAAGAATATGGCTTTGAATTAACGAAATATCAATTCCATCTGCTGAACAACAATTTTTATTCAAAAGACCAAATCGACGTGTCATCATTTGAAAAAGGTCACGAGTATTTTCCATATATAATTCACCTCTTTAAATAGTTATACAATATTTATTTGTAAAATGCAAGTAACTAAAATTACTTGCATTTTAACTGATAAAAGATTAGCTACTATAGCTTGTATAATATAATTTATAAACTTCTGTAGTGATAGGGTATTGACTAAATTAACTATTACCATGCTTCAAAAAATATTTTCCCAGCTTCTGATGGTAAAAACACTTCAATATCATCCACTCACTGAACACCCGAATAAAGGTTATAGCTTCGAAAAAGTGTTGTCATGCGTCGGTTAATGGAACATTTTTCAAACTGGTCTTCTTCTGCATATTCCAAATTTCTAAATATTTTTCAATGTTTAGAATGACATATTTTAATTCTGTGATATATACCTATTTTCTTATTTTATTTTTACTGATGTGTCAACCTAAGAAATAAAGGCAGAAGCTGTAGAGAACGAACACGAAAGACATTCAACATTCTTTAAAAATCCGCCCTTAGTGTTGTCAGCCTAAAAAACGCCATCTGTCCAAACGACTTTTTAAGTGTATGTATTTGTTTTATAATAAAGGTTTATAATCCTATAAGGGTTCTGATTATTATTGTTGTTTTTCCAATAATGAATTTCTATAATTAGTTGGCGAGACTCCTTGATGTTTTTTGAACTTTACAGAGAATTGAGTACTGTCACTATACCCAATTTCTAAAGCAATATCTGTTATTGATAATTCTTTAAAGAAAAATAATCTTTTAGCTTCTTGTATTCTTAGTTGATGTATATAATTTAAGGGAGTTTTTCCCTTTATTTCTTTAAAACTACGTTGTATATAGTAGGGATTTTTATTCAAAATATTACCTAGCAATTTTAAAGTTATCTTTTCTTTATAGTGTTCTTGTATATATTTCAGTACATCTTTTGTGATTTCCTCTTTATATCCTAGCCAATCCATTTGATTTGACTTACATCTAGTACAAGGTCTGAATCCTTCGTTAATAGCTGAATTTAAATTTTTATAGATAATGACATGTTTTGGGTTAGGAGTTCTAGCTGTACAAGAAGGACGACACACTGTTTTAGTTGTCGATAAGGCATAATAAAACATACCATCATATTTTTCATCGTTATTTTTGATTGCTTTCCATTGTTCCTTGTTCAATTCAATCTCCCCTTCTAAATTCGAAGTCAATATCTATAATGCTGTATTTTTAAAGTTAATGTACAGTTAAAACTAAAGGTCGGTTGTGCACATCTACCTCTATTATGTGAAGGAGATTATTATATGAATTTTATTGAAAAATTTCAATCCGTAGTGATTTTGATAGCAGTAGGAGTAGGACTATTTTTAGGACAGTTTAGTATCTTTGAAAAGAATGCCGAAGCTTTTATTCTTCCATTTTTATTATTCATGCTGTACGGGTTATTTTTAACTATTCCATTACAAAACCTTAAAGTTGCTTTTAAAAACGTGAAATTCTTAGGTACAAGTACTGTACTTAATTTTGTATGGACACCAATGTTAGCTTGGGGATTAGGAGCAATTTTTTTGTCTGATCACCCTGCTTTATGGCTCGGTTTTATTTTGTTTCTAGTTACTCCATGTACAGATTGGTATTTAATCTTTACATCCATTGCAAAAGGGAATATGTCTCTTTCTACATCGGTATTACCAGTTAACTTAATTTTGCAAGTAATGTTGCTGCCAGTTTATTTGTTCATTTTTGCAGGCACAATGGAGACAGTTGGATTATCCACTATCATAGAAAGTGTCATTTTTGTCTTATTTGTCCCGTTTTTATTAGCCAATATAACACGTTATTTATTTAATAAAAAGAAAGCATTCTTAGAAAAGAAACTGATTCCGTTTTTTACTTTCTCGCAAATCGTATTTTTGTGTTTAGCTATTATAGCAATGTTTGCCTCGCAAGGCTATTATCTAATAAATAATTTAGGAGTGATCTTTTTAATCCTTCTTCCGCTTTTATTATTTTTCATAATAAACTTTATTGTTGCACAGACGGTAGGAAAAGTATTTAAGTTTAGCTATGAAGATACAGTAAGTTTAAACATGACAACCATTGCAAGAAATTCACCTGTCGCCTTAGCCATCGTAGTAACAGCATTCCCTGACCAACCATTAATTGCTCTTGCTCTTATAATTGGTCCATTAATTGAATTACCAGTATTGGCGATAGCCTCTCAAAGTTTATTGAGAATTAGAAAACTAGTAAAGTAAATGTCTCTATCTTAATGTAGAAAATCTTCTTTGCTCTTTTCCATCGTTGTATCCCATAAAAAAACGTGTCAGGTAAGAATTGCTAACAACACGTTAGAGTGTCGCGTTTATATCTATTAATTCATTTGGGAGAAGTCAAAATTCCAATCTCAAAACCTCACTTAAAAACGTCATCTATCGGTAAAATACCGCTCGATGACGTTTTAGGTGTGACTATAGATATATTTAATTGTGTTTACATTTTTTAAACATTTGGCTGACAATGACTATAGAGTAATGTTTATTTATACAAGTAAATTTAACTATATTAAAAACTTTTTAATATTTACTAAAACGACTACGTTTTCCTATCCCATTTCGTGCTGCAGTTGCATTATTGTTAGTTGTCCTCAGGTGGTTAACATTATGGATAGCAATATTTTCAGACATGGGGGTTGTATTTTCGGTAATCATGTATCTTAAATCATTATTATCCTTAGCTTGTTCTACATATATACTATAGTGTTCTTGATTTTCTTTCAAGAGTCCCTCCCGATAAATAGTTTACAAGAATTATACTGTATATGATTATTGTTACAAGTATATAATAGGGATTTTGTGGTTATTGTAAACTATACTATATCATTTACATAATGATAACAGAAGACATCAATACACATGATGTCACGTCTCGGTTCATTCGAATAGTCGATCATAAAAATATTATCCATCACATTGTTCTCCTGCCTCTTGACACGAATATAAGTTTGTATATTTATTTATACCCATTATACGAACGTATATTCCACATATTAAGATAAAATAGCATGTTAATATATGGATAAACAGTTAAACTTCAACCGAAATTATGTATAGCGCCTAATGGTAAAGGCGCTTTAGTTTCTTCAATAGTAGAAGTTATGTTCCTAAAAATCTTTTCACTTCATTATTAATTGTTTCAAGAGATACTCCTAATACCTCCTGCAACTTATTTAATGCTTCACGTTCATTAAAATTAGAGTTTAAAATAAATTTCAAAACCTCATCCGTATACTCATACCTGCTAATCGGATCTAATAGATTATAATCATTCTTTTTATAATTCATAAAAGCAGCAACTATAGGTTGTGCTTCTTTAACAATTTCCATAAATGAATCAACTCCCTCCGATATGATTAACTCATCCGGGTCTAAATCATTAGGAAAACAAGCAATACGAACATTGCAGCCAATCTCATCAAGTAGAGCAGCAGCATGAAAACTGTTCTCGTTACCAGCCTTATCTCCATCATAGGCAATGACAATATTCTTTGTTACGCTTTTTAGCAATAGTGCTTGATTTATCGTTAAAGCTGTTCCTAAACTCGCTACAGTATTTTTTACACCATTTTGAGAGGCAGTAAGTACATCAAAATATCCTTCAAGTAATATTGCATAGCCTTGATTTTGAATATCTTCTTTCGCAAGATCAAAACCAAATAAGCAATCTTTTCTTTGAAATAAATTACTTTCTTCAGAGTTTATATATTTCGGCAGATCATCTTTTTTAGATAAAAGTCTGCCACCAAACCCTACTGTATTATTTTGATAATCCGGAATGGGGAAAACAATACGGTCTCTAAACAGAGTGGTTAATTGGCCATTTCTATAACGATGAAGTATTTTTTTATTTACCAGGTCTCTGTAACTGAAACCCTTACTTTTTAGAAAAACCAGCGTATATTTTGTATTGGCCGGTACATAGCCAATGGAATACTTTCGCATGGTTTCTTCCGTTATATTTCTATTTAATAAATAATCTTTCGCTGGCTTACCTTCTTTTGTATACATCAAAATAAAATGGTAAAATCTTTTAAGCCAGTCGAGAGCTTTATAAAAATCATCCATGTTAGTATTTATTTCCTCTTGTATTTCTTGACGTGCTTCCATTACTTTTACCTCCCTTTACAGTGAAAACCCTTGCTTAAAAAACAAGGGTTTTCACTGAACTGTATTCTTTATGTGGATTGTATTTGGCGGTAATTTCTCTGCAGGTAATTTATATTATTTCCTCTTCAAAATAACCTCTGGAGGTGTAATCTCTTTGCATTCAAAAATGGATAATGAAACATACTTTTCAATACATTTGAAATTACTTTCAAATACTTCTAAGACATCTTCAATTGGTACCACATTTGTAATGCCTCCTATATTTAATTCTTGCTCTACATCTTCCAGAAGACGTTGATGAGATCTCTCTCCACCAATAAATAGATATAATTGGCCAGAGATAAATTTCTTTCTACCAATATTAAAAACTTCTGTTTCAAAGTTTTCTTTCACTTCAATTAACGCATATAAATCAATCATCGGATAATCCTTTCGGTTTGCTTTGTGAATGAAGCTATTTTTCACTTGTTTTTTAATAAATTCATTTTGAATTTCTACGATACTTTCCTGATATCCCATAATACGCTCCCCTTTCCTGGCAATTTTTATCTGTTCTCAGTCTTTAGCTGTGAACCGGATATTTTAGAAATACTCATCACGTTTGTATAGTTGGCAATAACTATATCTCTTAGTAATGAACATTTCGTAGTATTTACTTCCTTTTGATTGAATCATTTAAGTTTTTATAATGCTTATACTTATTTACAATTTCTTTTTCTTCATCTAAAAGGATATCCCATAATTTTTCCTGCTGGTCTTCATGCAAAACATGAAATACTGCTGCCCATTGTTCAGTAATCATCTTTATCATTCTCCTTTTTTAATCTGCTATTTAAATTCACTTTTATTGAAATTTTCTATAACAATTTGCTGCAAAAGGACAGTGTTTACAAAAGCGAGATGGTTTGGCTGGAAATATATCTTTATATTTGTCTGGATAAAAATGATATAGATCCAGCTTTTCATTGATTTCGTTGGCAACGTTTAGAGCCCATAATCGGGCTTCTTCCATCTCTTTCTCTGTAAAAAGGTAATTACTTTCTCTTCTAAATCTAAGGAAATAGTAACTCCCCCTCACCGCTTTAATATTTTTTATTTGACTGATTGCCCATGTATATAAAGGGACTTGATAACTCTCTCTCACATCATAAGGGATTCTGTTGGTTTTCCAATCCACAATAGAGCCTTTGGGCTGGACTACATCGATATATCCCTGAAGCATAGGTGCATTTTCATGCGACGATAAAGGCAGTTTAAAATAAGTTTCTGTTTCGCCCATGCCGACAGTGATTGGAGCTCTCCCTACCAAATCAGAAATATCGTCATAGTGAATCTCATGGTAAAAGTCTGCCTCTACAAAACCATTTGTAACGGCCTGGTCGTGGGGTATCCCTTTAATTTTATTATCTATTGCTTTATGAACAGCTTTTCCTAAAGCAAGCGGCTGTGTCATTGGTTCTTCTTTTCCAAGAACATATTTTTGAAAAAAACGATATGGACATTGATCATACAGATTTAATCTACTGAATGAAAATATCATTTTTATCACCCTTTTATTTCAGTGACGATAATCAAATGCCACCTCTTATTAACAAACTAAATAAACCAAATGATAATTATCAAAATCAAATTGATTGAGAATTTTCTTTAACATCAGCTGAGAATAATCCAATTCACAAATGTACCGTTGTTCATAGTTACCATTAAAGATTAAACCGTTTGGACTGGACTCAGAGTTGACTTCCCCCATCTCTATTTTTTTCGCTTCTAAAAACACAATAATATCCTCTAACAGATTTTGGATATCAGCTTCTGTCACAATTTTACCTTCATAAGAATTTTTTCCATCTAGAACATTTTCCAAAAACCAATTATGGATTCCTCTGGCTTCTCTCCAATAAGCAATTTTTTTCATAATGGAAAAGCCCCAGAAGCTGTCTTTTTCAATATAAGGTAATACTTCTGGGTAATTAACCAGATGATTAGAATCCGTCACGTGGTAATTTATAAAACGATTTAACAAAAATAGTCTTTCCACATTATCTTCTTGATGAATAGTAAAAGAAGATTTTTCTGTTCTCACTGTTTTCCCATTTGGAATGTCTATCTTTGGAACGGATAATAAATACATATCTAAACCCATTATTGAACACTCCTTTATTTTTTTAGATAGAAAAGACGTCTTAAAGAATTAAATCTTTAAAACGCCTTTATCAAGTGACTTGTTCAGTACTAGCTTGTTAGAAAGGTAGATCGTCATCTGAAATATCAATAGGTCCACTTTGACCATCAAAGGGATTATTTGACGGGTTGTTCTGCTTCTGTTTTTGTTGGTTTTGATACGGGTTTTTCTGATTTTGATTTTTACCTTGGTAAGGATTATTCTGATTACCATTACGGGTATCAAGAAATTCAACGAAATCAGAAACAACCTCCGTAATATATGCTCTGGTTCCATCATCTTTATCATACGTTCTAGTCTGCATCCTTCCTATTAAACCGACTTGCGAACCTTTTTTGCAATAATTAGCCAAATTTTCAGCTGGACGATTCCAAACAACGCAGTTAATAAAATCAGCTTCACGGTTCCCTTCTTGATTTGAAAAAGGTCTATTAACCGCAATCGTGAAGTTCGCTACAGCTTTTCCATTAGGTGTATATCGTAAGTCAGCATCCTTAACAAGACGACCAATTAACTGTACATTATTCATGATAAAATCTCTCCCTTTAT
The DNA here is from genome assembly GCF_000750635.1 of Oceanobacillus jeddahensis. Classification (GTDB taxonomy): domain Bacteria; phylum Bacillota; class Bacilli; order Bacillales; family Amphibacillaceae; genus Oceanobacillus; species Oceanobacillus jeddahense. Next base: position 998,042 of record NZ_CCDM010000002.1, on the reverse strand, counting down.
TTGTTTTTATATTTAAAATTAGATAGAATATATCCAACTTAAATATTATTTTTTTGAGACACTCTCCTTTTATGAGAATGTATCTTTACTTTTTTATAGAAAAAGTCTGCCAACAAAATATTAATGAATAAATCGTTTAATTTAATATCCACTGTCTTAATTGAGACTTTCCAAGCAATACGTGCAACTTGTTTACCAGTGATTGCCCATTTATCAAGATCTTTATCCTCTTTGTTATGCTGGTTTATAATTCGTTCATACATTTTTGGTATTGGCAGTTCCCTGCATTTACCCACAAACCATTTCATCGCTTCTATTTTCTTAGCTCCGTTCAATTGGTTGATGCAAAGAAACAGCGCATAATATTTTACCAACTCTGTATACACATACTGATTCCAGTCGTTTTCAACCTGTTCTCGATTCTTTAAAAAATCCTTAAAGTTATTCCGCTTATATTTTTGCCATCCAATCCTGGAAAGCTGTTCTGCGTTAAGTTGATACGCTGGATGAAGTGATTTTTTATTTTTGCCAAAGTATTTCTCTTTGACTTCCGTAAACGATTTCTGCGTTAAATTTGCTTCAAATTTCAACACTCCGCCTTTTTCGCCACAGAAGAAACAACGATAGACTTGATCCTGAGTATTTAAAGAAAGATAAAATTTCTTTCTTTTTTCAGGCTTAGCATCTTCCTGGCAAAAGGGACATTTTGCACGCGTTTCCTTTTTGCCATACGTTTTAGAATCAATTTCAACATTGCAGGCCTGTGCAATATCTAAGATATTTGGCAGCATGTCATCAACCTGCCTTCTGCTCTTGGTCTAACCCCAAGAAGAATTGGAATCCATTTTCTTGAGTAACTTTAATGGAAACCTGTTCATTTTCTGGAAGGGTTGCTGCTTTCTCAACATTGGTATCTCCATGAGCTAATAATGGCAGTGTTTTTCCATCATTTGTTTTGAAAGACATTTTTACGAACTTGTTTTGACCTTTTTGTCCAGCTTGTTTTTGCTGTACAATTCCTTGAAGCACCTGATAATTCTTCTGATTATTGTCCTTCACTAGATTTTTCTTTTCCTCTGTATTGTCGTTATTAACAGCTAGTGTCTGTCCATCAACTGTATCTTCTTTAATCGTCTGCTCGATATAGTCAAGAAAAGTAAAGCTATTTTCTTTATAAATCGAAACAAAAAGCTCTGTTTCAGGCGAAATCTTCTCTAACGCTCTTATCTCTTCATTTCCTTTAACCATCATACTTATTGCTTTGTTTGATTTTGCTTCCACTACATCGCATAAACCATATTGATTACCGCTAGGGCCATCTTTAATAGAAAATGCTTTTAAAATCACTTTCATTTTTTGTGCATTATCGCCACCAATTGCTTCATTAGCATTACTTACTGTTGCTTGCTGCATATATTCTTTTGATGACTTATTTTTTTCTGTCTGCCCGCCGTTATTATTTTCAGATACTGGATTATCAGCGGGAGTATTTGATGATAATTCTGTAACATTTACGTTCATATCTTCTAAGGACATTTCTTCTTGAGTTTGTATCCCACCGAGTGGAAACTGTTTTTTTAAAACAAAAACCTCTGCCACTTTGGTTATCATAATAGACGGCAATGTATCCCAAACATTTTTTTTACCACTTTTTGAAGTGAGTTTGCCGCTGTTTGCTTGAAAGTATTCTGGAAAATCCACGAATATTGCATACGGATCGTATTTTTTATGTTTCAAAACCGCATAAGCTCCTAGAATTTCCCCACGTTCCGAACCAAATTTATGCCTGACCGTTCCCTCAGAAGGGAATATTTCAAACTCATCCCCTTTTTTAACAACTGCTGCAATAGGAGGACCGACATATCCAGGTTGATTTGTAGCCAATCGTAACAAGGCATCTCTTTTAGTGATAAATTTTGTTTTATTCCCCCATTTTTGGAATACGACATCATCTAAAAGAGGATTTAAACCAAGCTCTTCACAATAAGAAATAAAATGATTAGCTTCATCTTCTGTCCCGTATTCCGGCTGGACACACCGAGACCAAATTAAAGATTTCTCATCATTCGAAAATGTAAGCATTTTTTCCATTTTTATCAATCTCCTTGTCTAATTTTTAGAAACAAAAAAAGCCATCGTCCTACCCGTTAACCAGGTACACTAATGGCTTTTAATAAACTGTTTGTTTTAGAAACTTTTTTAAGGATTGATTTTCTTTTTATTTATAGAATTGTATTTATGGCAATACTACTTGCCCGATCAGAATAGTTTTGGGCTCTATATTGTTTCCAGAAACCGCTAAACACAAAGTGATATGCTCTTTAATATTTTCCATAGCTTCATCAACAGAAGCACCGCTTGAACGACAGCCTTCAATAGATGGACATTCCACGGTATAGATACCATCTTCATTCTGCTGAATTAAGACAGGAAATGTTTTAGACACTTCATCACCTCATGAGCCTTACATGGTATTCCCATGATGACTACCCCCTTAACAATAATTTAATAAAAAAAGCCATGGCATTTCCATAACTGGAATGTGAATGACTTTTTTATGAACAATTTAAACTTATAAGTTTTTGTATACTTGACCCCTGGGATGTATTAAAATTATTTTTAATTCATCATTTTCGTGATCTTGCTGAAAAATGATTCTGAAATCACCAACCCGACAGCGCATGCTATCGCTTTTACCTCGGAGCAATCGAACATCTCCCTCAGGTGGTACTTGCATCAATTTCTTAATTGCCTGAAGAATCCTGTCCCTGCTAGGTTTATCCAGTTTTCTCAAATACTTTTCAGCTTTTGAAGAAAAAGCAACATTAGCTAAATAACTCATCTAATTTATCTCCGCTTATTCTAGTATATTTACCTGCTTCCATTTCTTTAATTGCTGCTTTCAATTCTCTTTCTTCCTCTTCCGTCAATTCCTCATCATCCACAGGGAATCTAGAATAAACCATGGAACTTACTATCTTACTGAGTGCAGAGACTTCATCTGAATTCAAACGACCAATCAATAAAAAAAGTCTTTCTTTTTCAGTCATCTTATTCACCTCAGTATCATTATACGTAGCTTTCATGAAAATACACTCCTTTTTATTATTTTAACATGAAACTCCACATATGTGGATCAATCAAGATCCCTCCCTTTTTTAGAATTAGAGTATATAAAAAAAGCCAATTTACCCATGTTCTACATGAGAAAAATTGACTTTTAATAACTATATAATGGACATACATATCCTTTTGTGACCGAAGCCTGCCTAGCATTTCCTTAAAAAAACACGAGAATACAAAGGCAAAAAATTTATGCCGAATCTCCTTCTTGAATGAAGGTATGACGACTTCTGCTAAAATGCAGCTTAACAATTAATAATAAATATATGTCAATAGTAACAAAAGGATATTAATTGTCAAGAGGATTCCCGAAAAATGTCTAAAAAGAAAACAAAAGACATTTTAAACGCACATTTTATTTTAATTCAATATCTGCTGCTTAACCAATTCCAAAACTCTACAAGCAAAGTTTCTGGAGTAATTTTTTGCGTATAAACAGGGTATAATAATTATAAAATCACATATACTAGTAAAGGCTGCCCTTGTTTTATCACATAGAACGGTTACAATAAATCTACCTCCCGCTAAGAGGGGTAGCGCTATTTAGAGTCTTTAACCCCTTCACGCTTTCCAGGCATATGAGGGGTTATTTTCTTTCATTTTTATCGGACTTGATAAGAGTCACCAAGGCCCAAAAAGAGATCATCAGTGCCAGACTTCCGTAATATTCATTGCCATCTACCTCCTGTTGGGAAAATCCAGAAGAAGAACGGTGCACCACTCCTCATAATAAATGTGTTTATTTAAGGGAAGATAATGCTTAAACCATTTAATATTAGATGGTTTTCATGTAAATGCACTTAGATAAGGGTAATTATCATTGACAAAAACAAATAATAATCGTATATTATTGTTAGAAACCTATATAATAATAAAGACCGCCCCATGTTATCTCATGGAACGGTCACAATAGACGCACCCATTAAGAGGGGCGGCGCTTTGTTAGATTAAAAATAACCCCAAAAACGCCTGCTAAGCATATGAGGGGTTATTTTTTTGCATTATTTTCAGACATGATAAAAGCTACTAAAGCTCCAAAGGAGATCATTAACGCTAAAGTTTCTCCAATGTCCATAGGCGACACCTCCCTTCTTTAGGAGATTCCAAAGAAGGTAATCCGGTGCGCCACCCCTCATATGAAGTTAGTCTATTGTTAAAAATAGTATAACATAAAATTTTTAACAAAGAGTTTGATATGAAATATTTATAAACTTTCTTACTGGACTTCTTTCACCACATCCCCATCTCGATTCAACAAATAAAAAAGATCCTGCGAATTTTCTTCATTTGCTATTTTTTCATCTGTTGTGATTCGCATTTTTATACTTGCTGTATGCACCAATATTGGCTCGATATGCTTAAAACTCTCTGTGATGATAATTATACGTGTATTGAATGTATGCTTTTTCCATTTCAAAAAATTTATTAAATCATTCGTCTCTCCACGAATTACATATACAAACAGCGGATTATTATTTAATGAAATTCCTCCTACGAATGGATCCGGAGCCGGTATTATCTCCTCATCATAAAAAAATTGATACAAATTGAAAAATAAAATGCGTTTTAAAACATCTTCTATCCTATATTCCACCCAATAATTCGGTTCATAACAATCTGATAAATGTGTAATGATACTACCTGTACTGCCGAGTGTGTAGATAGGAATGATTTTATTTTCCAATTTGATTTCGTGTCGTACAAGCTTTTTCTCTCTTACCATCTTCTTTAATCTTTTTTTATCCAGATTGAAAAGACGGAAGAGCTGTCTTCCGCCTATAACTCCAATCTTTGCTAAAGCATCTAACGCTTTTCTTTCTTTGGGTGAATCGCACTGTATAAAATCCATTACTATCTCATTGGAAGGGACTCTTGACCAAAATAAACGCCATTCTTGTTGTAAAGAGTAGGCATTCTTCATCCGTTTACACCTACTTTACACTGGTAATCCGAGTACGAATTTGTTCTTCTTTTGTATCAATCGACTGAATGCGAACTAACACCTTGTCTCCTTTTTTTACATTCTGAAATTTCAAGTGAGTTGCAAGGGAGTCTACACCAGGTTCTAAATTGATAAAGATTCCATATTCGCGTACACCCGATACTGTTCCCATGTACTCTCCACCACGTTGGTAATTTTTTAGACAATCGGGCCAAGGATTTTTCTGAGCAGCTTTTGCACTTACCTTGACTACAGTTCTAGTCTCTTTTTCCGCTTCCGCTGTTTCTCCTTCTGCTTCTTTCTCTTCAATTTTCGTTACCTTCACTTTTAAAGGCTGCCCAACCTGAACTTCGTCTTGTAGGCTATCGATCCAACCATATCTGACTTCATCGATTGGAATACGGACAGTAATACCTCCGATATCTGCAATCACTGTTTTATCGGTAACATGACGGGCGACTGCCGGGATAATATCTCCCTCCGAAATCTTTCGTAACGTGATTTTCGCCATTTCTTCTTGGGCTTTTGTACGTGAAGCTGTAAAAAGCTCTGCTTCTCGGTCATAATTTAAAATCATAAAAGCTACTTCTTGCCCTGTCATTGATCGCAGCTGTCTTAAATTATTTGCACCAGTAAATTCAAGTGGAATAATACCTTTAATTCTTCCCACATGAACAATAGCGCAGGTTTTCTCGCTATCTCCTTCTCCAATTGTTTCAATTCCGGTAATAGTTCCTTGCAAAAACTTTTTATTTTGATAAGCACCATATACTTGTTCCCAATCCTTGTCGCTATAATCCACATTGTCATCCTGGAATTTTTCCGGGTCAAATCCTTCAATTAACACATTTTCTAAAATATCTGCCATTTTAAATCTCTCCTCTTTTAGTATTTGAATTATTAAAAGTACTTTATCTAAAGAAACATACACAAAGATTAACTATTTAATCTCTCCTCAATCCCTTTCAGGCCCTTTAAAATAAGATTTATTTTTTCGACTCTGTAGGCTGCTTCATAACCTGGAATAGTATCTTTAAACTCATAGGAATTAATTAAACCGATGATATCTTCAACTACATGACGTACATCAAAATCAGTAAAATCTTTAATCTCAATATCTAGGCTGGCGTTATAATACTTTTTTATGACATGATCTAACACAGAATTCGCCATTGCTGCTCACCTCCTTTAAATTGACGTAATATAAAAAGCCCTTATCTATTTAATGATTAGTTAAATTAGATAAGAGCTTATTAATCCCAAAATCCGTCAGATGATTGTGAAACTGGCTGACTTTTAGTTTTATCATCAGGATTATTATCATGTTGTTCAGATTGTTCTTTGGATTCATGTTCATGCGTTTTTTCCGAACTTGCTGTATCTGTAAATGATTTGTCATCTGAATCAACGTCGTTGTTTGACTGCGTGGAAGAAAGATTCGATTTGTGATTTGTATTGGTCATAAAGCTAAGTTTTCTTCTTGCTTCCCTGTTTGTTACAAAAGCTTCTTTTTGGACAGAATCCCTTTCTAAAGATTTGTCTTTATTTTCATTTTCATTCAGAAGTTTTTCCTCTGACTCAGAAATTGTTTTCCTTTCATTTAAAAGAAATTTCATTTTCTTCATTCCTCCAGTCCCTATTTGTAAGATTCTAATTAGCATATTTGATTTTTCCCATTCTTTCTTTTCCTTCCAATTTCTTGGTACAGGGTTTCCTTTTGCTAAAGATGGCTTCTGTACTTGCCCTTCATAAACAATTTTGTGAATATAACTGTAAGCGGGCAGCCCGTCCATAATGTCAGTAGCATCAAACCTAAACTCTTCCAACTCCGTATCCCTATATGAATCAGGAAATAAAACTGGCATAAAAATACGATTTTTATAGGTTGATTGCCTCATGATGACTTTATCTTTTCCAAATTCCTTCGCAAACTCTTCGGCATCATCTACACCGACGCCACCGTAAACAATTTTATTACGGCAGTTAATTAAGATAGATTGTTTCATCGCTTTAGCAGAGATTTTTCCACTCTCTAATTCTAGTTGGCCAGCGGATTGAACCGCAAAAATGCCAGCAACCATATAACTTCTGGCGATCGAGAGAAATCGCTCAATTTCAGGATTAATATAACGCGAATATTCATCAGCAATGAGAAAATGAGGTATTCTTATTTCCTTAGGGCCAGGTCGATTAAATGTTCCATTTTGCAGATGCATTATGATAAACTGCCCGAATGCATCGCCGGCTGTACCAAGTTTCCCCAGTTCTGTATTGACGATTAAGACGCCACCCTCTTCGAAATGCTTATGAATATTAACGTCACTTTTGCCTGTCATTATTCGCTTCAACAAGTCATTGCTGGTGATATTTTCAAGCTGTGCTCGTAAACCAATGACAAACTGACGATATTTTTCCGCTTGCTGGCCTAATAACTCTGATTCAAAAAAATGAACAAGATCGGTGACTCCATCACGTGCTTTTAATTCTTGTACTTTCTTTTTCAATTCATCGATATCACGCAGCTTATTCATCACATCTATGATATCCATGTCATCCCCGTGAAGTTCTTTCAATAATTTGGTGACGTTTCGGGCTGACAGTTCTTGAACCGTGGCAAAAAAAGCTTCTTGCTTACCGAATAATCCTTTAAGTACGACAACGGTTGCTTCTGCTACATCATTAATATCTCCCTCCATCGGGTTAAATTTATTTGTATCAGGGCTTAAAGGGTCAATAAAAATATATGGGATACCTATATGGTCACAAAAATTTTTTACTTCCAGAGCAAAGTCACGCTTTGGTTCAATAACCGTTAACCCTAGCTTTTTACCAATCTTTTTTTGGACCAGCAGCTGATACGCTATTGGCTCCAAGGTGGAAAATGTTTTACCAGAACCGGTTGCTCCAACAATGAGAGAATGAACTAAGAAATCTTTTTCTTTCAGTAATATTGGAGTATCTTTATGTTCTAAAGACTCTCCAATTTTTACAATGATTTCCTTGTTCTTTTTCAGATAGCCTTTCAGATCTTTTTTATATTTTGAATAGATCTCATCCAGCTCATTTTTAGGAGCATTTTTAATCCGTTTGTTTCCCCTTTTTTCCTTCAAATTCTTTGCGGCTCTTGAGTACATAAAGTTTACATAAAAGCCTATAGTTCCAAATATTCCTAGACAAATTTTCATCATTGTGAGATTGCTCACCAAACTATCCCACTGCCAATGTTGGTAAACTAAACTGCCCGCTATCATTACAATAAATAACGTATTAGCTAAGATAATCAATCGTTTATACGCTTTTCCATCAGGTTGTTTGAATAAAACAATCACAATTATTAGAGTTGATTGAATACCTGCTGTTATAACTATTTGGAATATAGTTGGAATATATAGGTTATTGAACATGAAGGTAATGCCTGCACCAGCAAACAATAAAGCAATCAGACTTACTATTAGATGCACTTTAAACACCCCCTTTTCTTTCCAATGTTGATGGCAACCATATGGAAATCTCTAATAGTAATCCATGCTTTCTGACTAGTTTCAGGCAATAAAAAAAGCACTGTCCACACGGAACAATGCAAAATAAAAAAGTTGTTATTACTTTAAATACTGCGTATTACCTAATATTTATTCTCAGCTGTCATTTTAAGATTTAAGATGATAATAATTATTTTTGCTGATTTTTACTTTTGCTATCATTTATTGCCTTCTTGATTCGATTTAACATAATGTCATCTTTCATATCTACTGGTTCTGCTTTTGTGATTTCCACACACCTTGTACCTTTTTCATTAAATAATTGATATTGAACTTCATAAAGTGTACCAGCTGCACGAAAAATAACACTAAAATCTCCTGTGTTTCTATAAGGTACATCCATTACCGCTGATTTCAAATCCGACATAATGTTATCTATCAAATCATCAATACCATTATATGCCAGTTTCCACTTCAACCATCTATCGTTCACAAAATTTACTGAATTCACTGATGGTTTTTTCCACTTAAACAAATTCAAAAGCATTATCCCTCCCTATCCTTTTTCCTCATCCTACTTTATTCAGCTTCCACTACCAAACAAATTATTTCATCTTCCTTTATTTTACACAAGCCCACATTCTCTTGACGGTTATTTAAAATGTCTTTTGTTTAAAGGAAATCATGAATCCCACCTATCTTCCTCTAATATTTTATTTATCCTCATACTTAATAATTCCTTCTGCTTTTCTTCTCTTACATTATAAAAAATATACAGAAAAACAATCAGTGAAATTATAGCACAGAGGAGTAATGAAAATTTAATGAAATTAGGCCAAGACAAATTAAAAGAAATAGCTGCCAATATACTAAAACCGGGATAAGCACAAATCATGCAGATTGATAGTTTTTCCCAATAGCCTACATGTTTTACTAATTGCTTCTTTCTTCTAGTTTCCATAATACTCACCCTTTATAAATAAAATGAAATGTCTTTCAAATGATGGAACCACTTACATTACTCTTTATTTAAAACGTCTTTCATTTGAATCTTCAACTAACACTCGCTTCCTATTTTCGATATAATCAAATATTTCTTGATGTTTGATAGAGTAAAATTCTATATGCTTGATTCCTTGTAACATTTTCCTGTGTTCTGCTGCTAAGCTATTTGTTGTTATAGCTAGTACTTTTCGTCCATCTAGTTGATATTGTTCTTTGCGGTATTGGTTAATATTATAAATGGAAACTAGGTCACTATCTAATAAATTGACTAGATATTTCTCCTCTTCTTCATGTAAAACGATGTTCGATAGTCCTTTATATTGCTTTCTTACCAAGGGGAGCCTTTCTTCAGTTACATCTACTATTTCTTTTTGCTTAATAAAATCTATAAACTTTGCATTATTGTAAAAAGCTCGAAGGTATTTTTTAGCAAATGACAGTGGAAATAGCTTTAAATGTCTCGATGTCAACATGGCGTCTTTGTAATGACTAAATCTATCCACAACCTGTTGATAACTATGTTGCCCTTGCACAAATATCATATAATTGTTGGTTAACCTTTGTTTATCCATAGGGTTAATAGCACTGTAACTCTCAATTTCTTTCTGAATCTTAACAAGTGTCGGCTCTGTAACACTTTCACGCAGCATATATATTAAAAATTCCTTACCATCTGGATCTCGCAGCATAGCTTGTAAACTATCACCACGGTTTAGTTGATACTCATTCTTAAGAGTACGACTGTCCTTAAACGTCCAGTCGAATGGTTCTAGGTCAATAATCAAATCATTAGTTAGCAGTACATATGGTAAGTGTCTTTTGGTTGGCAGCTGATGATGTGCCTTTCGTACAATTGTAATACCCTGTTTTCTCAAGCACGAAATTCCAATTTCGCTAATCCGGTGGTATACACCCTGACTTCTCTGTTTATTCTTATATCCACTAATAGGCTCTGTAATAATCCAACCGGTGTTTCTTAATCGAGCTATTTTTTTATAAGCGTACCACTCTGTTAAGTTATACCTCTTCCTGATTTGGTCTGTTGACATCACCCTCAGTTCATATAATCCTTTCAAAATTTCGATATCGCTTTCTTGTATTCTTTTTACAACCATCGTTTTGTATCACCCCCATTGTTTTGTGGTGGCTGTTATGTCTCCTCATTGTTGCACTGCTTGACACAATGGATCGTCATAACTTCTGTATTTTTTGAGATTTAATTAATTGTAAGAATATAACTGGAAAAAGGTTTAAATCAAAATTTTTATTAATATTTTATATCCAATCTATTGGATTTTTCATATCCAAATTAACCGTCTATAAAAACGCTTAAATTGGATACAAGTATATATTCAACTTAACATTGAATTTCATATCCAAATGAACTTTGTTATTTCCAAAAATCAGGGTCATATTCTAAAAATTTTTCCTCATTGTATTTAACAATCTCATCAAAAGGATAAGGTTTTTGAATAAGGTTATATCTGTTTTCTTCAAGATAATTTATAAAATCTAACTTATTTTCAGCTGCAACAACATATACTTGGACGTGATCCGTAACATCCCGAAAACCCGAGATATCTAAAGAAATATTTTTCCAATTGTCATCTAGAATAACTCTAGAATAACGCAACGCATCCAGAAGATATTTATGGTTTCTGTTGTCCAGATCTGAGATTACCCCGTTCGAGAAATAATGTTCAATGTAGATTTTTGCTTTTGAAAGCGGCAACTCACTATCACTTTCGTTATAAACGTTAAAAGTACAATGTTGAATATAAGCTTTAATCTTTTCAATCAAATCCTTATCACTCCAATCGTTTAAAGGAAATGACCCTTCAAAAGCGAATTGATATACCTTATACCCATTAATAGATTTGGGCTGATGATAAGGAGTGGTATCTTGTTCTTCTAGAAATTCATACTTCCTTGTTTTATGGACAGTTTCTAGCAGATGAAACTTAAATCTATCTAAATCTTTAATAATATTACCTATCTTATCCTCGTCTATATACATAATCTTTGTCTCCTTCATGAAAAATCATTTGTATACAAAATAATGACCATCAATCCCTTACAAAATAATGTATAAGAATAAAAGGTCATTAAAAATGTATACAAAGATATAGCATAAAATAATAAATTTCTTATCATGTATACATCATTAATTCTAGCTTGAACATATAGTTTGATTTATCAAGCTTTATCTTTCATTTTAAATGTATACAGGGAATAAAATAGCCGTATACAAGAAACAAAAAAATCTGCTCAAGTTGTTGTTCTAATAAGGAATGCATTTGTATACATTATGGCTCCTTTAAAAAGATGTCTTTTTAGCAATAAATAAAATGTATACATATAAGAAAAAAATGTGTAGAATAACTTAGTTTATCAACGCTTTCAAATAGTATACTTATTAAAAAGCGTATGCTTCGCAATTTGATCCACTTGGGTTAACATCCATATCAAAATCCTGTAAATAATCCATTGGGTTAACCGGATTACCATTTTCCCTGATCTCAAAGTGTAAGTGAGCCCCCTGACTGGCTCCAGAATTTCCGACCTTACCGATAACATCACCTGCTTTCACTTGCCTAACAACACTAATACCCGGTTCTAACAAATGAGCATAAAGAGTTTCAATTCCATTTCCGTGATCAAGCACAACAACATTTCCGTATCCTCCATAGCCACTTCCTTGTTCTCCGTACATGGACACAGATACAGTACCATCCATAAAGGCTACTACATCATAACCATTAACCTTTCCAGGCGCTCCTGCAGTTATATCTATTCCGTTATGATTTTTGCCCCACCTTGATCCATAACAACTGGTTATAAAATTAGCATTAGGTACAACCCAGGCTTTGTCGCCTTTTAAGGAAATATTGTTTCCTTGATTTCCCATATAATCAACCGCTACAAAATTGTTTTTATAGTTATTCATAAATCTTGTTACATCATTTACATATTTATCACTATGATTATATCCCAATATAGCTCCTTCTACAGTGCCCTTATCTTTATAATGTGATGCTAAAAGGTTAGCCATACTAAATATGGCATCTTCAATATCCCACATGTCAGCTACCCCATCACCATTTGCATCTACACCATATCCACCATTTTTTTCAATTAGTTCTACATCTTTCTTTTCACTCTCAGACATATTTCCTTCTCCCAGACCTTCACAAGTAGGGTGGCTCCAACCAACCCAGCTGCATGGCATAAATTGAGCATGACCTTCAGCACCAACGTGACTAATCATCGGATCTAATGTAGAAAAAACAGTCTCTACTCGATGTATTGCTGCTAGTAACTCCCAATCTAAATCATATTCATTTGCTGCTTCTTGATATAAAGGGATATATTGTGCCGGAACTTCATTGTCTGCAAACGAAGCTTCTCCACCCCAAGTGTATTGCCCGCCTCCGCCTCCCATTTCCGTCTCTTCTTGATCCATAAATAAAACGGCAAAAATGGTAATTAGGACAATTCCAAGTACGCCTATAACTATAATTACTAAACAACCACATCCCAAAATTATTTTTTTCACGGTAACTAAGTCACCTCATTTCCATCAAAGAATTAAAAAAGAAAAGAAGTCATTCAAATGAATACCTCTTTTCTAACTAATTTAAGTTGGAAAGTTAATAGCAAGATCATCAATGATATAATCGCCATCAACCTCTTTTAAACGGATAATATAAACATCAGTAACCTTTTCTTTTTCCCCATCATGAATGCTTTGTACTCCCTGTATTCTTGCTGCCCATGTAATTCCTTTCTCTTGTGACGGGTCCATTGAGCTGGGCTGATAGATCTCAAGACTTTCAAATTCTCTGTTTAAACCATATATCCAAGTCATTTTACCTTCATTGTATTCTTGCTCTAATCTTTCATAGAGCTCTAAAGTCATAAAATCTTTTGCTTCATCATAAAACTTCATTGGTTCATCACCATCAATATTGTAGATAATCTCAATAAATTCTTCAGTTGTATTTTGAGAAGCATATATTTCATCTTCTGTATAAATATCTTCATAAGAGGGCGGGCCTTCCTCATTAAACATATCTTCCTCTGATATATTTTCCCCATCTTTCGGATCTTCAAGCTCTTCCCATATTTCTCCTTCTTCTAACTGCTCCAATTCTTCCTCAGCCGGACTAGGTTCTTCCATAACATCATCTATTCCTTTATTTGGATTTTCTTCATCATATCTATACATATCATCAACTAAATCACCATTTTCTGTACTATCAGCTCTCTCTTGTTCATTTTCTTCATCTGAATTATTACTGACCCAACCGACAATGATACTAATAATAATTAAGAGCACAAGTAAGACCATTGCCGTATAAATAGCAATGGTCTTTGCTTTATTTCTATCTAATCCTTTCAATAGCCTCAACTCCTTCCTGTCTTTATTCCTGATTATCAAATCCTTCTTCATCAGGTGTATTCAGTTTAGTGTATGAATTTTCTGAATCATCGTAATCACTAGATTCTGATATATCAACTTTGTTAAACTCTTGACGCCTGTTTTCATATTGCTCCTTGGCCTCATGTTTTACCTGGTTATTAGACTGATTTGATTTGAAATCATTCAAGGAAGTTTCGTTGTCAGGTTTCGGCTCTTTAATAGATTCCTCCATTTTAAATTCCTGTGTTGCAGTCGTTTCCGGAGGAATATTGTTCTTTGCCCAAGCTTTTTTCTTCTGTAGTAAAATCTATATTATGATTATCTTCATTCTTGCTTTTCGAAGATTCATTTGAAAAATTTTCTAAATCGGAATAATGATATCTTTCATTTTCAGGTACATTCTCCATTTCATGATAATTACGTTTATAATTGTTATCGAAATCATCAGGATCACTTTCATTTTTCATATCTTGCAGATTTTCTCTTTCTTCATCCCTTGGCATATTTTCCAAATGTGTTAAAGTTGTATTATTTTCAGGCGGTATACTATCTTCCATATTAGCAGAGTAATTTTCTTCTTGCTCCAACAATGGCATATCCTCTGTATTTGTATATAGTGTATTATCCTGTTCTGTCATTTCATCCATATTTTCATATTCTAATCCATTATCATCCGGCATATCTTCCAATTGAAAATACGATAGATTATCAGCTAATTTTGTCTGTTGATCATTTGAATCTATAACCTCCTCTTTGGGATCATCACATGCACATGGGTTTTGACCACAAGTTGGACACTTTTCATCCTTATCATTTTTATCCGTACTGTTTTTATTACAGACACAAGGATTCTGGCCGCATTTCGGACATAGGTCTTCCTTATTATCAGTGAAATTATCTTTTCCAATGAAATCTTCTCCTTGCTGATTTTGTTTCTTTAGTTTGACACCATTACTTTTTTTATCATCTTGTTTTCCGTCTGCCATCTGAGAGTACATTTGATGCCTTCCAATGGAACCAGCCATTGCAGCATAGTCACTACCAGAAACATCACCAGTTGTACTTTTACCAATCAGATTGCCAGCTTGAGCACCCAACGCTGCTCCTTGCAAACCTCCTGTAGCTCCACCTACAGCTGCTCCTGTTACTGTTGCTGTATTTTGGATGCCCTTTTTTAGTGGGTCCGAAACTTGTCCAGCACCATCACGTACATCTGAAATAAAGCTATTGCTTTTAACGAAAATACTACTAATTCGTTTTCGCAAAATAAATATCAATGCAAATAGTACGAGGTTTGCAATTCCAGCAGCCAAATAATAGGCAAGTGGTGACCCCTGTCCAACTGTTTCATCTAATCTAAAGTTAAGTTGGAAAAGCACATCACTCATTGCAAAAACCATTAAAGCTCCAAATGATAATAAGATTTTTACAGCTAATGGAATCACTAATTCAATAGAATACTTTTTCAACACATTAAACATACCTGGTATCGCACCAAGTAAAAGAGCAAATGGTGCAAATAGAGCAATTAATAAAAACCAAAACTGTACTGCAATTAATGCAAACGCTAATCCCCATACAAAGAATCCCATCAACCCATTAATCCCAAGATAAATCGGAGTAAAGGCAATACGATTTGTTACGTTAGAATACGTAATAGCAGTATTCCCTTTTGCTTCAAATTCATCTTGTAAAATTGCTAATCTTTCATCGCTATTCGGTCTTTCCCTCAACAATGACCCTGCGCGTTCTTTAGTGAGTATATCGTCGCCAGCTTCATCTATATCTTCTATTAATTCTGTTTCCCCATACATCATATAAAGATATGGTCGATCGACAAACATGCCCCATAAATTATCTTGCATCTGAGTTTTTAATGTATCTTCAGATAAACCTGTCGGAGCTTCATCATCTTGTGGAACAGGTTGCGTTGGATCATGATATTCTTCTTCATTATCAGAAATACTCTCCCCTGATAATATTAAAGCGCTAAGTTCTGTAGTCACTTGATTTATCCCTTTTAGAAAAGGGGCATAATTTGTAAATAACAAGATTGCTAGAGTCAGACATAAAGCTGTTTGTAGTATTGTTCCTAAAGATTTAAACATTGATTTTTTAAATAAAAGAATAAACACTGCATATGCTATTGCCAACACAGTAACAAAAATAGCTAGATTTCCAAATACACCTGACGTTTGAAAATTTCCAGTAATTGAAATGCCTGATATATTTCTCATAACATCGCTTATTTCATTTATGATTATATTTACAAACTCAAAATCGTAAGCAAAATCAACTGCCCAAAGCATAAAATTGGTTAGCATAATATTAAATTGCAATCCAAGATTTGCGAACCAATTAAAAATAATTGTGATTTGATCTCCCGCTGCTTCCATCGTACTTGTTAACCAATCCCAAAATCCGTTTCCCTGTTCACCATCTTCAAAAAAATCACCTGGTTCATCGGGTACAATATCTAAATAATAATAGGTATAATCTTCATCTTTATATTCTCCATAATTAGTCGACTCCGCTGAAAAAGCTGATACAGAATGAGAGAAAAAAAAGAGACCTATCAAGATAAACAAAAAAGAAGCACTACAGTATTTTTTCATGGCAAAAAAAATAACCCTTGCTAATTAGCAAAGGTTAAATCTTTTTCCTCCTTTCATTATTAAATTTTAAAATCCATAATTATCTTCGTCTTCTTCGTTTTCTACAGGGTGAAGTCTAACACCGCTTTGTTCCATTTCTTCAGTCTCAGAAGGATCAATACCTACTTCACTACTTGATATGATACGAACTTTCCATTTGCCTTCGGGGCTTTGTTTTGTAGCTAGAAAATTATTAGAGTTGTTCCCAAGTTCATCTAACGGGGAAACATAATATATAACTTCTCCAGTTTCTTCATATGCGTTGGCAAGCCTTATCATATCGTAATCCTCGTTATCTTCAAAATTTCTAAAAATATCTTTGTCAAAACCAATACGTCCTTGTCTCGGTGTATCTTTAATTTCACCTTTATAGTTATCTTTAATTTCTAAAAATTTTTCTGAATCAATAAGTTCTTCTAAATCTTCATCTATAACCATAAATGCGATAGGTTTCTCTTTATCTGAGTTACCTAAACTTGCAGTTTCAAGAAATTCCTCTTGTTGCTTTGGAGGCAACATCTCATACAAAACAGGTACATTAAACTCGTAAAAAGCTTTATAAAACTCTAACGCAGCCTCATCTGCTTCAGCAAAAACTGTCTCTAAATCTTCTGTTTCTGAATCGGCCTCCTTAGTATTACTATCTGACACAGGTTCTTCATCCTCATTCGAATTTTCATTAGAAGTTCCACAACCTACTAAAAAGAGTACTAAGAAAATACAAGCTCCGTACTTGAATAAGCGTGATAATGAGTTCACATCTTATCCTCTCCTTTTTTAAATTAAGAGATACGTTCCTTTTCCCGTTCCCTTTCCTCCCGGGTAGCCGTAGAGGTATCAAAGGCGTCAAACAAATCTTGAAATACAGGATTAATTTTAACAACTGCACTTCTCCCATATATATCTTGGAATAAAGCTTCTCCACGTGGAAGTTTTTTAATTATTTTAACATTTTCATCTGTTACTGGCAAATTAAGATAATCCAGCATTTCTTCTGCTTCTTCCGTTTTTCTTAAGGCAAAGGAAAATATCATTCCCATATTAGCTACATCTTTCCCGTGGTCACTCGCATTTTGTGCTCCCTTAATTAATGTTGTGTTGTAATAGCGTCCCATACGAACTATGAAATCTAACAGTTCAGAACCCATCGCATTTTTTTCAATGGCACTTGCTTCATCTTGCAGAATAAATTTATGTCGAGAACGGTCTGAATTAAACATGTATTGCTTGGCAAATGCAGTAAGAGAAATCATAATCGCTTCAGAAATTTTATGGGTCGCTCGAAGTTTTTTTGTCTTATCCGTCGGTAACTTCAAGTTTTCTACCATCAAAACTTGAAGTGGAACATCCGCATGTAATACTCGATAGTCTTGTCCAACTTCTCCAAACAACAGGTTTGCCAATGGGTCTCGATTTAATGTCTCCAAAATGCTCTTTAAACTTTCAACAGAACTATAACGTTTCACAGTTAAATTATCTTTCTCAAATTCATACATTTCTTGAAGCGTTGTAATGATTGCTCCAATACAAGGGTCATCAGTACTTGCTACTTCTTCGGTTATTTCACTCAAAAGTGAATAACGATCATCTTCAATTTCGATATTGGCGAGATATGAGAGAGTATCCATGCAAATATCTTTAGCTTCATCTATCGTAGTAGATGTCCGAAATGGATCAAGGCTGCCAGCATCCTTTCTGTCTGCACCAAGCGTCCATACAGAGATATCTTTAGCCGGGATAAATGGTAATCCTTTTTTCCAACCTTTTCGGTCGCCTTTAGGATCTAAAACCAGACCTTGTGAACCTGTTAATACAGCTAAATATGCAAACAAATTCATGAAAAAACTCTTTCCTCTTCCAGTCATACCTGCAACTAAAATAGACAAAGAATCCACTTCCGTATTTTCTATGGCTTTAGCAGCTAAATCCGGCTTAATAAACAATGGTTTATTAAAATGCTTTGTATATCCGAGGAAAATCCCTCTATTATCCCCTACAAAAGAAGTTGTGCCAAACATCATCCCAGCAATAACGCCAGGTGCCACCAACATTTCATAGTCTTTGTTTATTTTTTTTGACCCAGGTATTGTCTCCATCATCAAGGTGATTTGTTCTCCAAATGGAGCAACTAACGATAACCCAAAACGATTAATTTGATTAACTAAACGTTCCACACGACTATCCAATTGTTTTTTATTTCTAGCAGTTACCTTAACGATGAAGGAACAAGCATAAGCGGGTTGTGCAGTTTTCTTAAAATAATTCTCCATTCTTATAGCACCCGACTGGGAATCTTTTACGTCTAAATCAATGTCTTCGCCGCCTTTGTTCGCTTCTCTCCGTTGGTCCTTAAATTCAAGCAGCTTATTGCTTAATTTTTTCTTGATATAATCATTAGGCTGATGGTGTGCACGGATAGAAATGGTTACAGGAAATCCAAGATTAGACTTCAGAAAATGAATCCACTCTGATCCGGGGTGTGCTCTTTCATTGTCCATATTGCAACAAATTAGATGTTGCGTGAAGAATTCCTTTTCCTCATTATTAATAATTTTAGCTAACTTTAATGTTTTAGGACCAATCTCCTCAATAGCAGTGTCTTGTAATGATAGAAAATATTTTGTACGAGGACGAATCGCTTTGTATTCTCTATCTCCATTTTCTGGACTATCAAAGCCATGAATCTCTTCTCCTGATTGAAAGACCTTAGGAATATTAATATCAGTATAATTAGATGTAACTGCAAAATTCTTTGCAATAAGATAAATCAAATCATTTGTCTTTGTTGCTTTTACTCTACAATTAAATGCATTAGATAATGCATTTTGAAGAGAATCAGCCTGGTCCTGATAAGCCAAGATTTCATCCTCTAAAATATCATATGGTTCTAAACCTACTGCCGAATAAACCGGTGATTTCAGTCCATCTGTAAAATTTTTTGCAGCCATAATAATATTATTGCCAGTGTTCGGCGACTGGTATTTATTTAATTTTGTGTTTAGCTGCACCCCAATATAATCTGCATATTCACTTGTATCTGACATCTTGCTTTGTTTAGCAAGCGTTGCTTTTAATTGTTTCATATAGGCAATACCGTTTTCTTTTAACTCGTAGTTTAATGTTTCCATACTTTCTATAGTTTCATCAACAATCGTTTCAACATCTGTTGGTGTTGGGTCAGAATAATAATGTAAATCGTGTTTATGGTTCACCAAAAACCCCATTTGGTTTTCAAATGGGGTCATTTTATCCATGTTATTAAGAAACGCATAATTGTATCCTTCCAAATTAAAATAAGCCCAAACCTCGTCATCCACTGTGAATATAAGATTGGACTCAATGTGTTTTGCAGGTAATTCCAATATATTCTTCATTAAATAATACTCCTTTCTCCTCTATCTGAAGGTTACATATTCTTTCTTTTTCTTTACTTTTTGGCTATGCGTTTTTGTTTTACTTAATATGGTATATTTAGAAAACCTATGCTCTCTGGGCTTTTTAACTGCTTTCGTTCTTACATAGACTACTTTCTTTGATTTACGATAATAGTAGTAAAGGAAAGATTTGAAAAAAGAAAATGGAGATCTGCCTTCCGATCCTATATCTACTAATAACCAAGCTAACAATATAGGTATTGCAATTAATACAGCTGGCTGCATCCAGTTAATTAACCTATTTAGAATAGGAATGAAATACCAAATTAGAATTATGCCACCAAAGGTAAAAAAATAAATAACACCTTTTAAAGGCAGTGGTCTTTCTAAGCGCAGACCAAAAACTTGATATAACTTTCTATCAAATTTCAAAAAATTATTAAGAAAATATAGAGATACATACCTTTTTTCTTCTTCCTTCTGTTCTCTAGTCATAGATTCTCCTCCCCTGGAAAAATAAAAATTGGTGAAAATGTTATGTTAAATGAACACCTTCACCAATACTTAAAACTAAACAAGGGTTTAATTGTCACCACCGATATTCACTCTATCGTTAATCCACTCGGATAAATCAAGTAAAATATTAGGGTTTGTAACAAAAATACCAATCACTGCAAAGCCGATAATAGTTGCACCTAACATAATCCAAGCTCGTTTATATGCGGCAACGATAACTAAGATAATAAAACCGATAATCAATAAAATCTCAACTTGATCGACGATCCAATCCTTAATTCCTTCCAGGCTCATGTTGCATCACCTCCTTTCAAGGTGATAAAAAAGCATTAAAAAAAGAGCGATGACTCACATCGCTCTCAAGTACGAAATTTTTATTCTTCTTTTCACTCACCGGAAATATCACCATCTTCTTCTACCTCTGTTTCTTGCTCTTCATTTTCATCCTCTTCAAGCTCTTCTATCGTTTCTTTATCGATTTCAGATTCTGTTTCAATCGTGTAACCGGTCATTTCCTCAATAACGGGTTCTGCATTCATGGATGAAATAATATAACGATTACCTTCCTTTTGAATTAGCAGGAGATATTCAAAGTCAAAGGTTACTAATGTTGCAGGTTCCTCAAAGGTGACAGTGCTTGCTACAATAAATTCATTATCTTCACGCCCTTGAAAAACGTCTGATGATATAACTTCAACAAAATTCATTTCACCGTTCATTCCAATTGCATCTGGATCATCAAGTACATAAGCTAAAATATCTTGCGTATCCGAAGCATAACTTTCAAAAAAGGTTGGTAGAAAATTAGAAATATTTGTCTCTTCTTCTCTGTTTTCACTATCTAATCCTTCTAAGTCTTCTGTCATTCCAGTATTAGCTACTGTTATCTCATTTTCTACATTGGTAAAATAGGGTGTGCTATAAACTCCAAAAGATTCACCATCAAACGCGACAGGGACAGCAATATATTTTTCTAATCGTTCTGATTCATTTTCTGAACTTGCATTTTTTCCACTCCCAGTTTCTACTTCTCTATCTAACGTTGCATTGATAGAGAGAATAATATGAGATTTATTAGCACTAATCTCCCTGATTTCTTTTAATGATGAACTATTATACGTCGCATTCCAGCCACTACCTACCAAATCTATATTTCTTGGTTCAACACCCAAAGCCAGATAAAGTTGGAGCCGTAAATCTCTATCTTCTAAATCGTCTTTATCCCACGTGAAATACTGTCGTGTGAAATCCATAGCAAACTGTATTGCCTCTGGTTGTGTAGTACTGTTTAACTCAAATGCTTCCCCTTCTTGCTCATCAAAACTTGCATTTGAACTGGAAGATGATATGACATTGATTAAAACTACTAAGAACATAAAAATAAATAGTATCCAAAAGGTAACAGCTCCTATTTTTCTAAAAGTATAAGCTCTTGGTTTTTTTACTCTTTCTTTTTTAGGCTTTTTGGTCTTCGAAGCTCTTTTTAAAAAGGTGAAGCCATTTTTTATCTTGGTAGACCATTTCTTCTTTTTCAATGGATGCACGTCCTTTCCAACATTTATAAATCTTACATTCTTTTACTCGATCCAATTAAAATAAATAACCCTGCTATAATAAGCAATGTTGGAATCGCTCCGTATCTAACAATTGACATATTATATAGAGTAACAACTTGCAATTTAACTTCCTCCCATAGCGGTTGTACAGCAGGAAATTCTTCTAACAGTATACTTCCTATAACAAGGAATAAAAAAATTCCCAGTACTAAACCCAGTAAAAACTTAAGCATGGTGATGTCTCGCCTCCATTTTGATATTTTCGATACATTGAGTTAATGCAGTTTCTAAAAGTTAAAAAATAACTATTTTCGAAAAGAAAGTTTTTTTGTCCATATAAAAAGCCCCAAACATTAGAATTATTTATCTAACATTTGGGGCAGTTAAATTATCCGATTTATATAATTTGTGTATTCTATTTTCTACGAAATGATTCAAATATCGAAAGTAGGAGTGTTATCACTACAAACTTTCTCATATTATTTTCTCTTTTGTGCTGTTGTTCATTATATTGATTAATGGACCCTTTATTTAAATGGTCAGCGTACAGCATAATCGCCTGTTGATCACTTTCTGCGAAACCATTTTTGATATGATCCATCATTATTTCCAGCTTTGGCTCTGTTTGATATTGGGCTGGAACCACAGAATGATTATCGAGTGCATCTTGTATAATCTTTAGATTGGATTCAATTTCCTCTATCTCTTGTTCAATCGCTAAGATTCTTTTAGTTCCTCGCTTTTTATTAAGTTTCACTTTAATAACACTGTATCCACCTAATAATATTAGTATAGTTGCTATAGGTAGCCAAAATGAATAAAGCAACACTAAAATGGTTAGTGGCAATACCTTTATAAAGTCCATAAAATTATACGCTTCTGATTTATTTAACACCATTAAAACAAACATTGCAGCAATGGCTATACCAATTATTTTTAATGATAAATGAACGAACTTTTTAAAAGAAAATGCTTTTTCGTATATAATATCATTAGCTTTCTTTTTTAATATTTTTATATCCTCCTGCCAAGCTTTCTTTAACATCAACGATTTATACGTTTGGAAAATATTCATTGTTGATTGATTCATTTCAAACACCTCCGAATATTTTTGTTCATATTTTATCAAAACAATAGTTTCATAAATCATTCAACTACAGACATATCGAATCCATCTTCTGTTACATACCCGTCTATACTCCAGATGTTGAGCTTTTTGTCTTTTGCATTAGCTTCAGCATCCCGAAATTCATTCAAATACTTGGTGTTCGGTTCAAATACATAACCAACACGAGCATACCCTTGTTCTATCATGTGTTGATTAAAATTCACGTCTTCCACCCATATATAAGCTAGTAGCCTATCATAATTATCTCTCTCTGGGTTACCTCTTTCCAAGGTGACTTTCTGGCCAATATCAAAATATGTTTTGGCATAATCCGATGCATCTTTTGCAAATAGCTGTTCTTCTTTATCAGGATGAGAGTTTTCAGGTGTGTCTATTAAAAGTAGTCTAACCGTTTCTTCTTTACCTTCTGAATCTGCTACAATGATTGTATCTCCATCAATAATCCTCAATATCACAGCCTCTTCTTCTGATAAGTTCTGATTCTCACCATCTAGGGAAGGAATACTATTCCCGATATCAGGAAAAGTATAATGTGTAGCTAGATCAGTAAATCCAAGTAGGATAATTACAACAACTAGAAATAGCGAGAATAACGTTCTCTTCATATTTTTTTCTTCCTATTTAAAAAGGATTTGGTCCCTTTTATTGATAAGACTATTATTCCTGTAAATAACAAGAACAATAATATAATAGATAGTATCATTATAATCAAGCTGATAATGACACTATTATTAGTGAACGATATTGCATAACCTGTTAAAAACAATAGGGTTTGACCAAGACATAAACCAACTACAATAATTAATCCGTTTAGAAACAAAATACCAGTTAAAATTAGAGGTACATCTTCCTGTTTCAATGTTTTTTGGGACATATTACAACCTCCTAAAATTCAACTCCAAAACCCGATATCAATGCAGCAGCTGTTTCTTGAGCTACCTGGTCACCTTCCTCCACATCATCATTATTCACCTCATATGAAGCAAATGAAGCGTTCTCAATCTGTTTCAGGACTTGTGAATGGTATTGCTCCTGAATGCCTTTCATTTCTTCCAGTTGAATCTGTATTTGCTTCATTAATTCATTCTGTTTATTTTCATGTTGGTAATTGTAAGCAAACAACAATAACTGTCTAATTGCTTCACTTTCATTCTTATACTGTTTGGCCAATTCTGAGATAAAGCAAGATAATTCTTCATCTGAATTTTTTAACCGGAAACTGTATTGCTTTTTCATAAGTTATCCCAACTTTTTACCTTTTTTTGCAGCGAATGTTGCCCTTGACAATCTCAAAGCTCCAATCGCATTTGCAAATTGGCTTTCATAAATTAATTGCAATCGATTATCAAAATAAGGTTGGATATCTGGCTGAAATAGTTCGCCACCGCCACCAGCCAAAAAAATAGCACCAAATAAATCTGCTTCATTAGACCAAATACTTTTCAGCCGATCTGAAATGTTACTAACAATGGATTCTTTACTAAATTTTATTGTTTCTTTAAAATCTATTTTCTCTCCTTTAAATAATAAATGCCCATTTTTTAAAATTTGCTTAATATATCTTTGATTAAGGTCGGAACCTCCTGTTTTACTTTTAAATGCTTGGTGTAAACTATTATGCAAATTTATGACACCCGCATCTACTGATCCAGATAATTTAGCAATTGGCGAGAATGAACCATTACTTTGAATTTCAACAACAATATAATCCGTGGTCCGGAATCCAATATCAATAAGAGCAATTAGATTTCCTTCAGTCATCAAATGAGGATAGACAAATTTCCCTTCATGGTTTATTAATGCTGTAAAAAGTGCTGTTGCTCCCTGTGGTAATACGAGAGCATTATCAATATTAATTGTCTTTTCTTGTCCAGCCAAAGGTCCTGATACCCAAGTAGTTACTGGGTGTATACCTAAAATGGACTCCCTAAAGGACTTTGACTGTGATTGGTAATAATCCAATGGTAAACCAGTTGCAATCTTTACAATATCCGAATCACTTACTAACTGGATTGCTGTATTCAATAGAATTTTTGTATGATTATTGCTAAAACGCTCTTTCTCAAAAATTCTTGTACTTGAAGATGATTCTTTTTCAGCTAGTTCACCTATAAAGTAGCTTTCATTATTCATTTTCAAGTGCATATTGTTAATATCATTATTTCTCTGACCAAAGGTGTTTGTTAAATCTACATTGTTTACTCCATCACCGACTACTGATGGGAAAATTGCCCTTTCTCCATTGCTTGCTATTACTTTTACATAACCGTAGCCAAGGTCAGCTGATACGATTGTCAATTTGAACACATCCTTTATTAATTCTCCCTTTTGCTGTATCGGGGTTATCTATTCATCATTATTTGATTTTTGAATAGCAATGATTATTTTATCTATTTCCTGTGATAATCTAATGACTTCAGGAGCATCGTAACCTTTTTGTTCAGCTAACTTTATCATCTCTTTCCTTTTTATTTCTAAAAGCTTGATTAATTCCATAACTAACTCCTTTCGTATTCTTGTTTTGTATTCTGAATACTTCATTTGTTATTTATCCCTCTATTCCTGAAAAAGCAATTGTTGGCTGGATACGAAGATTTAAACTACAATATTTATCTCAAATCCTTCCCAGCCAAGTTTTCTCATCAATAAATTAATAATCAGGTATAGATACTGAAACAAAGAAAAGATGATTGATATCTTTTATAAAAACTGAAAAATAATTTACGCTTTAATATATAGAGAGTGAGAAGAGATTACATATCCTAATTCCGATTAAAGCTTGGTATAGTGCTCTTTAAAAAGGATTTGTAGTGTGGCAATATTGCCACACCTATGTGGCTATTTAGCCACACCCCCAAACCCACTTTCCCATTCTTTTTTTATCAATTTCAGGTGTGGCTATTTAGCCACAAATAATATTTAATCAAATTAAAAACCCTTATACATCAAAGGGTTTCAAGCTAACATTCTGTCACATTTTATTTCTCATTTTTAAATAGGTATTTCTTTTATATAATTTCCCATACTCTTCAGCAGATTTAAGATATAATTTCCAGGATAACTTGATACCTTGTGACTCAAGTACATCAAATTCCATCACAAGTCTCGTTAATGTTGCATTTACTCTGTTTCTGTCACCTCTGAATATAATTTCGGGATTTATAAAGAAGGGGCGTTGACTAATATTTCGTTTATACTTTTTTAGTTCTTGAGCATTTACAAATTCAAAAAGAATCCCTTTCTCCAATAATTGCGAGATCGTTTTACTCAACCTTGTTCTTTCCCTTTTTAAGGTTGCAGCAAGTTCCGATACTGACATAAATTGTCCATCCGAATTAACAATTGCATTGGAATGTAACTCTACAAAAGGCATTAGCAAAAATAGAAGTGTATATTCTGCATTGGTAAGATGATTTGACTTAATTAATATTTCCAAATTTTCGTTGATGGTTTGCGTAAACACGGCTTTATTTTTCTGATTAATTTTATACAAAGAGAAACCGTGCGCATTTGCTCTACGCTCTAATTCATTTATATCTGATAAATCGTTATCAAATTTTTGTTTCTTGATTGATTCATCCAAAACTTTCTTCCTCTTTTACTAGAGCATAATTATAAAACCAATTGCTGAAGCTTAAAAATTTACACTCAATATGACCATTAATCAAAGCATTATGATAAATTTCTTTTAATCGATTCAAATCAAGATTTTGTTTGGCCAACCATTCATATAACAAAACTTTTAGACCAGCATTAGACTCTATTTCATTTGAAATGTGTCTTGAAACCCAATCGGAATCAAATTGAACATTAATTAGTTGTGGCATATTGATTTCCACCTTTCTCTTTAAAATTCATAATACGTGTTGCAAGTTTGCTATTTTTATTTATAACCTTATTATTCTGTATCGCTATATCCATAGCCTTCTGAGTTCCAATAAAGACCAACCGTTCTTTCGCTCTAGTCATTCCTGTATAAATCAGATTTCGCGCAAGCATGACATGATGATTTGTAGTGACGGGTATAATAACGACCGGAGCTTCTCCTCCTTGAGATTTGTGAATCGTAATTGCATAAGCTAAATCAAGTACTTTTAACTCCTCTTTTTTGTAGGTTACTAGCTGACCGCCAAAATTGACTTTTAAAATATCTATGAAATCGCCATATTCATTTTTCTCTTTCGTCATCACTTCAATCATCCCTAAATCACCGTTATATACCTCTTTCTCATAGTCAGTTCTAGTTTGAATGACTTTATCACCTTCACGGTAAAGCTTTTTTCCAACCTTCCATTCTTGCTTATTAGGATCTACAGGATTCAAAATTGTTCTTAACATTTCGTTTAGAGCAATGGTTCCAGCTTGACCTTTTTTCATTGGAGATAGTACGAGTATTTCAGACAATGAATATCCTTTTTCAATAAACCTCATCGTACATTTAATAATTAACTTTGCTATATTTTCTGGGTATTCCTGAATTAAAAAAAAGAAATCATCCTTTTCTTGATCAATTAAAAGTGACTTCCCTTTATTAATACGGTGTGCATTATTAACAATTTGACTTTCCATAGCTTGTCTAAATACTTCCGTTAGTGTAACAGTAGTGATGCCTGATGCAATTAACTCGTTAAGAACATTACCTGGAGATACAGATGGTAATTGATCAACATCTCCCACTACTAATATCTTTGTATCATTTGGAACAGCCTGGAAAAGATAGTTGGCTAAAGCTATGTCTACCATTGAAAACTCATCCACTATTAATAAATTACATGACAAGTGATTTTCATAATTGTACAGAGGTTTGTCTCCATAAAGCTTGATTAATCTATGAATAGTAGATGCTTCATGTTCAGTTACTTTTGCAAGATTTCTGCTAGCTCTCCCAGTCGGTGCAGCCAATTTAATATTATGATTGGGATACATTGCTTGATAAATATCTGTTATCGCTCGAATAACAGTAGTTTTTCCCGTTCCAGGTCCTCCGTTTAATATAGTAATTTGTTTTTCAAACAATTGTCGTATAGCCTCACGCTGTTTCTTAGCTAATACAATTTGTTTTTCTTTTTGATATTTTTCAATCGCTTTTTCTAAAAAAGGCAATGCTTCGCCACCCCAGCAGTCTTTCCACTTTAACATTTTGGAAAGCTTTCGAGCTAATTCGACTTCATGATAATATAGATAACTAGGGAAAATATTATCTTCTTCATTTACAATATAATTTTCTTCAGCTTGCATAATACTATTTTCCAAATCATCGGCTGTTACAATATCTGTTTCAGCTGTATTATGGTTTAATGCCAACAACGTTTTTTGCATTAGCCTTTGTTTAGAAACATAGGTGTGTCCTGCTTCAAAACATATCCTTTTGAGTACATAATGCAAACATGCTTTCATACGATAATTTGACGTTGGTAGAATCCCCATAGCCCTTCCGATCTCATCCGCTTTTTGAAAGCTAACAAGATTTAATTCAATCAAAATATATGGATTTTTTGTAAGAATCTCGACGGTTTCTGACCCGTATATCTTATATGCTTTGATAACCATATTGGCAGAAACACCGAACTTTAATAATCGAGACATTATGTCTTGCAATTCAAATGTAGATTTTACACTTGCCGCAATCATATAAGCTCTTTTTTTTCCAATACCTCTGATACTAGATAAACATGATGAACCTTGTTTTGTAATGATCTGTAATGCATTTTCACCCAGTTCTTTTAAAATGCTCCTAGCAACTTTTTTTCCACACCCTTTTATCATCGGAGAAGACAAAAATGTAATTACTTGTTCCTCGGTTTTTGGAAGAGATCTTTCCCAAAATTCTACTTTTAACTGCTTTCCAAATTTAGGATGTGTTTCCCATACACCCTTTACAACTAATTCTTCACCTTTATCTACGCCAAATATATTGCCAATAATTTTAATTGGTCCCTCCTTTGAACATAAAAGACCAATTATAAAATCTTCATTTTTAAAAAAGATTTTATCTAACTTACCCGCAATCTCTATCATTCCAATGCCACCTTCTTACTAAATATCAATAGTTTTAGTCGATCCACGAATGTACTGGATAATGGAGGTGAAGGCATCTTATCTGACCGAGGGTAAATTTTTTTGAATAGAGAAACTGGCAAAGAAATCGTTTCTTTTTTATTCTTAATAAACGCCCTTATTTTTTCAATAACTGTGGATTCTTTTAATTTATTCACTTCTGAAACAATATCTTGCTCAAGATTATCAAATTCTTTTAGGAAACTTTTTTCTTTCTCTTTATCATCTGTTTTATTAGCAGCATGAACTAATTCTTTTTTCTTCTTGATAATTTCCTTGTAATCTTTTACTACTTCAAATTCAATTTCAATCTCTGGCTCAATAGTAATTTCAAAAAATTGATTCATTTCTTCTTTAGGAATACTATATTTACTTGGAATGGCAATCACAGCTGGGCAATACTTAATTAACTGCCATAGAGTATTCGGTAAATAAAGCAAATCTGCTTTTAATTCAAGCAAAATATATCCTGGCAGTGCTGCTTTAATTTTTTTTGAATCCTTACGGATAGTATTAATGTGATTAACTAATTTAGTGATTTTTTCATAGAGCTCCTTTTTCATTTTCTTGCTTTCAAAGTCTTTATAAGATTTTAGCTTTTCATATTGTTTTTTCAAGTTACTTAAGCTTTCCTTTAAACCATCTAAATATAAGCTGGCACTAATATCTTTTTTATCAAGATTAGGGAAATCAATATCTGGGTTTATTTCACGATGACTTACATATTCTGTATAGCTTTCAAGGGCATAAACGGCTCTTAATAAACTTGCTTCATGACAATTTGTTTTTTTAAAAACGTGTAAAATCATTTCTTTTGCTTTAATTTCATGTCCTGTCTTTACTTGTACTGCAAAAAAAGTCATCATTACTCACCTCTCTTAAGCATGTAATTTTGGAACTTGTCAATTTCATGATTTTTCAAAATTTTTTAGCGATACATCCAACAATCAAACCCCAAAGTTCTAATTTAAAATTAGGAGATAAATAGATTAGTATTCATAATTGCTATTTTGTTTTAGACATTCATTGTTAGATGTATCTATTCGAAATTGGAAATCAGGTAAAATTCTCATCGATCACTTAAAAAGAACTTTGCTTTCTACTTTTTGAGGAATAGTTGAAACCATACAGCCAATATTCAGATCTCCAATATTTTTTATTGCTTGATCTAATTGACCACTGGTGTAAATCCCCATTGCTTCTAATGCTTTCTTCAGGTTTACTTCTTGCTTCTCTTGATGAGTCATATCGATCACTCCTGAAATGGAATTTATTTTATTTCCACAGGTTCCTTTATAGGAACTATTGGTTCAAAAAAAAGAGCATAAGGAATCCCAAATACTTCATACAAGGTTGTTACTTCACTTAATCTAAAATCTCCTCCAAAACCATTCAATCGTTTATTTAGTGTCTGAGGGCTTATATGAAGTATTTTTGCTATATCTTTTCTACTTATATTTTGTTCAATCAAATATGCCTTAACCTTAAAATAAGGTTCTCTATTTTTGCTCACATTATCACCTCCTAGGTTCCTTTATAGGAACACTTTCAATATATACCACATTTTTCCCATTGTCAACAACAAAAGTTCCTTTTTAGGAACTTTTTATTAAATTTTGTTGCTTTTAAGGAACTCATGATATAGAATGTCACTATAAGAGGAATATTGAGACAAAAAAGAGGTGCATCTATGAGTGTCTTTGGCGATCGCTTAAGAATTTTAAGAAAAAAAAAGAAATTAAGTGTTTTAGAATTAACTGTGGAACTAAATAAAAAATACGATACAACATTCAGTAAAAGTATGATATCGAGATATGAAAATGGAAAAACAGATCCAAAATTGGAGTATGTGCGAATAATCGCTGATTATTTCAATGTATCTGCTAATTATTTAATTGGGATTAGTGATAAAGAGAAACTTGAACCAGAAACTATTATTACTCATAATAATTCAAATGATTGGACAGCGGATTGGACGGAAGCAGAGCTACAGGCATTGGAAGATTTTAAAAGATTTATCCTAATGAGACGAGAAGAACGGAAACGTGAAGAACAGGAAAATAAAAAGAAAGGAGGCTGATTCACTTGGTGTGATTTAATGGAGAAAATCTCAATTAGATGACTAATATAATAACCATAGATGAAATGATTTAATTATTGACATAATAACTAATTACTCATTGTGTTAGCAAAGAATGTATAAAATGAAAAACTATACCTTTTCATTCGAGCCTCACTGTGTTTCAGGGGAGGCTTGATTCAAAATATCTTAATATTACGATAATTTATTCTTATTACATGCCCTAGGGGTATTTTTTTTACCCCAAAAAAGGAACATATATTCCTATTTTAAGAACTTTTATTCCTGAAATAAGACTATTTTAAAAAATGAGGTGCAAAAAATGAAAAAAATCGCGATTTATGCTTCGATAAGTTCTCTTCATGAGCCCAATAAAGATTTTTTATTTCATCAACGACAAATGCTAATGAACTATGCATCGACTGCAACAGCATTAAAGTACAAGCCTATGTTACAACTATTGATTAAAAGTATTCATAAATATGAATTCTCTCATTTGCTGGTTTGCAGCATAGACCGTATTTCAAGAAGTTCAAAAGTTTATATGGAGTTTCGACAAGAACTTAAAAATTATGGGGTTACTATTATTTCTCTAAGAGAAAGTGGTTTTTATTATGAGTAAAGTTGCCATTTATGTTCGGGTAAGCACAGTACATCAAGTTGATAAAGACTCGCTACCTTTTCAGCGCCAAGAGTTAATAAACTATACGAAATATGCACTTAACATTGACGAATACGAAATTTTTGAAGATGCTGGGTACTCTGCAAAGAATACTAAAAGACCAAAATACCAACAGATGATGGCACGTATCCGTAATAATGAGTTTACCCATATACTTGTTTTTAAAATTGATCGCATTTCTAGAAATTTAAAAGATTTTACAGAAATGTATGAGGAGATTAAAGACTATCAAGTCACATTTGTATCTAAAAGTGAACAATTTGATACGTCTACCCCCATGGGTGAAGCTATGTTAAAAATCATTTTAGTTTTTGCAGAATTAGAAAGACAAATGACTGCTGAAAGAGTATTTACCATAATGCTTGATAGAGCAGAGAAAGGCCTTTGGAATGGGGCAACAGTTCCAATTGGTTACGTATGGTCTGATGAAGTTAAATTTCCTGTAATAGATAAAGATGAAGCAGTGATTGTACAGTATATTTATGATTTATATGAAAAACTTCGTTCAACAATCAAAGTTGCCATTAGACTAAACGAGGAAAATATTCAAACTAAAAGAGGTGGTGAATGGACTCCTAAAACAGTTAGAGATATTTTAAGAAACCCTTTTTATATTGGCACTTATCGTTATAATGTAAGGAAAAATAATAGTAAATCTAGATACAAGGATAAAAGTGAATGGATTGTTAAAGAAAATAATCATCCAGCCATAATTGATAAAGAGCAATATTTCCGAGTTAATATAATTCTTAATCAAAATTTCAGAGGAAACTTACATGTTCAACGTGAAAATATGCATACTCATATTTTTGGAAAGAAATTATTCTGTGGTAACTGTGGAAAACTGCTTTTTTCAGCAAAAGATAGAGAAAGAAAAGATGGATACAGACCTTCAAGATATACATGCTCGACAAATGAATCCAGAGCAGCTGGACATAGTTGTAGCAATTTCATTAGTGATGTTACGTTGCTTCCTTTTATGTTAAACTACGTTTCCAATCTTATCCGATTACAGGATAAAGTAACACCTAATCATACTTTAAGGGATATAGAGTCTCTTTTATTACGAGGAGAACCTTTTGTAGATGTCCTTGGAGTTGATAAAGAGGGTTTAAAAATTACAAAAGATATGATCTTAGCAGGTTTTGAGAAAAGCATATATAATTTTAAACCAGAAGATATTGACGGTGAAAGCTCCTTAGAAATAAATAAGTTAAAAAAATCACTAGATAAATATAAAACAGCACTAGAACGGCTAGAAAATCTATATTTATTTGGAGAAGAAGCTATAAGTGAAAAAGAGTATATATTTAAAAAAAGAAAGCTCATGGAAAAACATGAAGAACTTACTTTAGAACTTAACAATCTATATGAATCATTACCAATACCAAGTAATGTTAACAATGCTTGGATGAATAAAGCCAAAAAGTTCTTGCTAAGTCAAGAAATATACCGTAACAGAGATACAGATTACAGAAGACTGATTGATAACGTAGGTGAAGAAATGCTTTTAGATTTTTTCAACACTATTATTGAAAAAGTGATTATTCATGAAAAAAAGGTAACATCAATTATATTTAAAAATGGTTTAACGCATCATTTTGCTCATAAACCTTTTGAAAAGAGAATTAAAAGAAAAAATAACACTAGATTCTACTATAGAAAATTTATGGATCAGGTTCTAAATTATATTAAAGAAAATGGTCCAGTTAGGCGAGTTGATATTGAAAATTTAACTAATTTAAAACGAACTACTACCAATACTCTTCTAAATGAATTAATAGACCAAAACTTAATCGAAAAAAGAGGTGTTTCTGTAAAAATAAGGTATTATTACAAAGGAAAATAGCTTAAAAAGGGCATTTAGGGATGAAATTCCCAATCCCTTAATGCCTTACCACCATTGTGTTTGGCAGCCATCATAAGAGGTTTTACGCACGCTCATCCTAATGTGTGGAAACTGACGGTTTTGGCCAGCTTTTCAGCCATTTATATATCATCCTTTCATTGATATTGAATTAAATTTTAGCTTATTCGTATTTAATGATATCACAAATAATTTAAAATACGACATAAAAGACCTTTTCGCCCTCCTAATTAAGGTGAAAAGGTTTCATCTTTGCGCACTTACAATGCTATTTCGTTCATCAATTAGCTTTATTTCTATCTTAGTAATTCTCTCCCCGCCATTTTAAAATGAAGAAGGTCTGTTTGATTATACTTAGTAGTTATTTCATTAACTTTTTCCAATGTTGAATCCATTTTATTGAACGAAGAAATATAATTCCATCCATAGATTTCCCTACTTTAGCAATTTCTCAGCGAAAACTCAATACTTTGCATTATTTGAGTGATATTTTAATAAATTTTGTATAACAACTTCTCTTCAATATAAAAAATGTATTTCACCTAAATAAGCAATAGGCTCAGTTAGGTTGTCCAATTGTAATAATAACATTTTCTCCTGGTGACCATTCCTTTTTTAAAATAAAGCTTCAATAAATATCCCCATACATCTTTATTTAAGACTATGAAAATATTTATTTCGTTAGTTACTTCTATATATTCTTCTATTTAATCTATTCTTTTTTATTTCTTTTTAGTTAATAAATAACGAAGCAGGAAATAAACTATTAGAACCCCGCCCCCGATAAAAACCACTTGGGCAAAAAAGGTATTAATATCGAAACCACCCATAAAACCATCCTTCTCATTGCAATATATTTTTTCCATTCCAAGTTTATATTATATTTCTTTTCTAATAGTTTTTCAAAATTGCATTAAATAGTCCATTAAAGACTAGATTATCTTCTCGATAATATATATCAGATTGTACCTGCCTATTTTCATATTCGAAAGCTGAATTCCTATTGGCTTTTCTTCATATACAATAATTGTTCACTCTTTCGTCTGCATTTCAAAATAACGCATTCTATACGCATTCATTGCCGCTTCTCCCAGGGTATCCATCAGATTATGATTGGCATATGCACCCACGATTGCACCAAATCCCGGTACGAGCTGCAGCATTTTGACCAAATCAATATAATCGCGATACTCCTGCTGGAAAACACGCCAATCCATATCAGCGAGCTTCCCCTTCTCCTGCTCCCAATTTTCGAGTATATAAAACGTATCCTTCCGTTTTTCATCACTTGAAAAAGCAAGCTGGAAGACATGGAGAATAAACAGCCGCTCCTCATATTCATTTGCATCATAGCCATAAACTGCAGCCAGTTCAAACAAAAATTTCATCTTGATCGACAATAGCAGCGGAAAATCTGCAAGTCCAAGAAAAATGCCTCCTGCACCTGTTCCTGCTCCTTCAATCACTGCCGTCTTACGATAAGAAATGAGTTTTTCTTTGGCCATTTCATCCCTTTCATACAAGGAAAGTTCTGTTGGTGTTGGCTTCTTTGTAGTTATATTAGATCCGACCAATGTCGCTTTCACCATGTTTTTAATACTGTCTGTAATAATACGGTGAGCCTTCTCAGGAATCATGCTATTCATTTTCTTTTGTGCTTTTTTCGATAACTGATTAAAAAGACTGGATTTCTTCAAAACTTTATTACGCCAATCCATAAGTTCTTTAGATACGATTGTTTCATATTCCATATTCAAAACCTGCCTTTATTTTCTTTACTTTCTTATACGATTTTGATCGGTAAAGAGATTCAATTTTGGTTTGAATGAAACTTTTTACTATTCTATTTTCTATATCAAATAAATAAGAATACTTTCGAGATTTTCATTCAGGTATACATACTTCCACCATATTCTAACAGCAATCTAATTTTTCAAGTCCTCCTCCAATAATATAACGCCAGCTGCGTTCTATCACGCACCTCCAGCTTATCCAATATAATGGAAATCACATTACGCACTGTGCCTTCACTAACAAAAAGCTGGCTGGAAATTTCCTTATTGGAACAGCCCTGCGCTACCAGCTGTAATATTTCTTGTTCACGTGCTGTTAAGCTTTCTAGCTCCTTCTTTTCTGGTTGTGTCAGTCGCATTAAAACATCTGCGTTCAACACAGAACTCCCAGAGACTAACGCACGTAACTGCTGTGCCATATCCTCAACTGGTGCAGATTTAAGCAAATATCCTTCCGCTCCAGCTAAAAGTGCCAATCTAATATTTTGTTCATCTTCAAAAGTCGTAAGCATCATCACCCGAACTTTTGGCCAGCGCTTTTTTATTTCACGCGTTGCTTGAATACCATCCATTTCCGGCATTTGTATATCCATCAGAACGGCATCCGGCTGAGTATCTTCACAAGCTTTAACCGCTTCTCTCCCATTATCAGCAGTTCCAACAACTTGAATATCTTCTTCGCGGGAAAACAGCAATTGAAGGCTTTCATATACCATCGCATCATCATCTACAATAATTATCTTCACTTTAAAGACCTCTTTCCTTTATCCGGTTTTCTCTACCTATTCGTCTTTATCAAGCGGTAATACACAGACTAACTGGAACCCTTCCTTTACAGAAGATGCTGACAAACTACCTCCGACTGATTGCGCACGCTGACGAAGATTTCGGATTCCGATCCCATAGCCGCTGGGACCTTTTAAAGCACCGTCATTGAAAATATACAACCGGACAATGCTTTCACTAACATCCAAAGAAACCTTTACCTGTGTTGCATCCGAATGGCGGGCAACATTAGTTAACGATTCTTTCAAAGCCGGGTCTAATATTCCCCATAGATAAGAAGGGACCTTCGATGTATCTCCGTAAATATTCAACTGTACCGGACACATATTGAATTGTTCCGTGATTTCTTTAATACTTTCTATTCCTGTCGCGCTTACCGGTTTCATATTACGCACTGTTTCCCGCAGGTGACGGGAGCTCTCAGAAAATCTCTCTTTTGCCTGAAGAAATAATTTCTCCGCTCGTGGATCGCCTTCTTTCCAAAGCTGCTCAAAAGCTGTCAGCGCCAAAATAGCTCCTGTTAATTCATGACCAACATGGTCGTGCAATGATTTAGAAATACGATTTCGTTCTTCTAATTTTGCCATTTTTGCAGTCTGTGTACTTGCCAGCAGCAGCTCACGCTTGAAGCTTTCTAATTCATAGCGATATCGCCGCTCCATGTCTGCTTCTTTTTTATACAAATCTACACTTCTCGACCAGCTATATAAAACAATCCCTATAAACGCTGCCAAAAGTAGAATCATTATCAATACCAGCGACGATTGTGCTTCCATAATCAAGAAAATAATGGAGGGAATAACAAACCACGGCTTTCCTTTCAGTGTGGCTTCAAAGACAGGAATTGCTAAAGCAAACCAGGCACCGGGCCAAAATGTAACAGCAACAATACAAATAGCCTGATCGAACAACGTTGTCCAAGCAGGCATTTTTATCCTCCATCTCGCTAAAGCCATGATTATCAGAAATAATAAAGAGAGAATTCCTGCTTCTTCTCCATCACTGATCAGCCAATAAAGACCGAGGAAAAAGACAGCAAGAAACCGCCATATGAACGTGCAAGTTGTTGGCGTAAACACTTCATATTTATTTGACATCATTGGCTGATCTCCTTTCTGTCCTATTCATTCACTATTATATTCGTTTCGACTGTTTTATTCTGTTTAAGTTTACCATGTCAAACAATCAGGGAAAACCTCATGCTTTTTTGATTCATTGAATAGCATACTTCCACTTTGCGGTTAATCATAATAACAATGCATACAGGGACAGGCGAATATAATATCTGTTTGCATGAAACTAAGCGATACGTCTTCTGCTTCCAATGATAAGAAAAGCTATCGTGAACAGCATCATCATTGCAAACGGTATAACCAGCTCCGATATACCTTCCTGATTGGCAACAATCGTAATCGATTCTGCCAGCCAGTAAGTAGGGAGCAGCATCGCAAATCGCTGCATGAGTTCCGGCATGATTTCTACCGGCCAAAGCATACCACCAGCCATTGCCATCAGAAAAATTAACCCAATCAGAACCGCAAATGCCGTCTCTTTATGCCTGAACAGCGAAAACCAGGCGAGGGAAAATCCAATTGCTGTGATGGCAAAGACCGAATACACCACAAACAGTAAAAATGGCTGCATTAAATCATGTCCGTATAACACACCAGCGACAACGACTAACCCGACCTGTACGATAAGAATAAGCGAATAAGCCAGGAGATTTTGCCATAGATACTGTAAATGTGTAATCGGAGAAATCCCGACTCTTGTTAAAATTCCTTTAGCCCGGTCATCCATCATAATACTTACAATTCTCCCGGCTGCAAAAAGCAGGAGAACACCATAAATTTGATAACCTAAAGGTAATGGCAGCCACTCTTCCTCAGGCATCAAAACCACAATAACCGGCAGAATACACAGGAATAGAATATTCATCATATTTCGGAAGCACCGTTTGATCGCAAAAAAGAAAACAGTCATGTTAATCGCCTCCTCCCGAAAAGCACGATGCATATCGTTAGTACAGCCGAAATTGTAAGCAGCATTCCTGTACTTAGATATGCTTCACTCATTTCCTGTCCTTGCATTTGATAAATAATCGCTGTCTCCCCAAGCGCCAGCGGATTGATATATTGATTAATCCAATCAAAAATTGCCATGTCGGGAATTGGAATAAATAAGTATCCTGACAGAATCATAAAAAGAAACACATACGCATAGCCAATAAATTCCGCTACTTTATATCTCTTTATTAATGTAACGGCTATTAAGAATACAAGCTGAGAAACAAGGGAAACGAGCATTAAAACAAAGATAACCCAGCCGATATTTCCCCAATTCACATCAAATACCAAATAGGTGAACAACACCATAACACTTCCATTCAGAACACTAAACAGCACACTGCTGATCAAGATGGAAAAAGCATGTATATATATCGGGTAAGGCAGGGAAAGCATACGCCATCTTCTTTCTGAAAACAGATCTTCTTTTATCATTTCCATCGTATAAAATCCGCCAACAAGCTGAAAGCCTATAATAATCCCGACGGAAATCATCTCCATCCCGGACAGTCCATTCTCATCAACGAAGTCATCACCTACCGCAAAACCATTGACCGTTATGATGGCTAAAGGAAGCAGAATTAAAATAACAAAGCCAATGTAACCCCGAAGCATCCTTCGCAGAATAAAATAAGTAGACCTGGCCAGCATGCTAATCCTCCTCCCCATCGCGCAGGTTTTTCCCTGTCAACGTAAGAAACACATCTTCCAAGGTCGGTTTCTTCGCTGTCACCGAACGGACTCCCCCTGCATTTTTAATAATCGCAAGTACATTATCAACGTTTTCTGCACCGCTGCCGGATACTACCTGAATATTCTTTTTATCCTGCATGACATGTTTGACTCTATCCAGATTTTTCAATTCCTCCAAAAGCGCACTGGTCGGTTCGTTAACTGCTTCTACATCGATTCTTTCCTCATGCTGTATATTTTCAATCAGTTCATCCAATGTCCCTTTGGCAATAACATGCCCCTTATCCATGATCGCTATTTTAGAAGCAATCGATTGCACTTCTTCCATATAGTGCGTCGTATATAAAATGGTCGTTCCCTGCTGCTGCAGCTTACGGACGGAATCTAAAATATAATTTCTGGATTGCGGGTCGATTCCTACAGTCGGTTCATCCATAATCAACAGTTTGGGACTATGGACAAGCGCACAAGCAATATTTAAGCGGCGCTTCATCCCGCCGGAAAATTTAGTGGGCAGACTTTTCGCTTTATCCGTTAACCCGACAAAAGCCAGCGTTTCATTCACACGCTGTTTTAACTCCTCACCTCTCAGACCATAAATACCGCCGAAGAACTCCAGATTTTCACGGGCAGTTAAGTCCTCAAACACCGTTACTTCCTGTGTTACCAGACCGATTTGCTGCTTCACTTCCATGATATTTTCATTCAATTTTTTTCCGAACAAATAAACTTCACCGGAATCTATTTTTATTAATCCTGCCAAAGAATGAATCAGTGTCGTCTTACCAGCTCCATTCGGCCCGAGTAATCCCATAATGGTCCCCTCTTCTATTTCCAAATCAACATGATCCAACGCCCGAAAAGATCCGTACCTTTTTACAATATCGTTCATATATACAATGGTCATGTGATAACCTCCTTTTATTAAGTCATTTATCTCTTATAGTATTTATTATTACAGGAGAGCTTTGATAGAAATAGTTACAAATGTAATGAATTTCAATGCATCGTCTCAAAATGCTAATAGAAGTGATAAAAAGTTTATAAACACCTTTATATATTTACTGACACCATTTTTTATCATCACTGCAGTGGGAATGGGTTTAGGGCTTTTTATGTACGATGCAGCTGCCTATGCAATGCCTGATTACACTTTAACAGGAATCATTGAGCGATTGATTTCTTATCCATTAGGTATGTTCACTACTCTGCTTTTCTATCCAGTTATCATTATCATATTACTTGGCATTTGGGCGGTGAGAAAAGGGATACTTTTACAACCAGAGAAGCATCGCAAATTTCTAACAATTATTTCTATCGCAGGCATGCTTGTATCCATTGCCGGAGTATTACCCGTTACACTTATTGGAGTCGATATGTGGTCTCCAGATCCGGTGGTAGGTGGTGTACTATATGGTGTTCAAATTTTGATTGGCGTTTTTGGCGGTATTGGGTACGCTGCTTTATTTGGTTTGCTCAGTATTCCATTATCTAAGAAGCCGGGAATAATTACACGTGCATTGGCAGCCGCTGGTAAACGTTCACTCACCTGCTATATCCTTCAATCAACCATTATTGCCATTATTCTTTCAGAGCCGTTATTTGGATTAGGCGGCAGGATTTACGCTGCAGGTGCTGCACTCATCGCCCTATTAGCTTGGTTTATTGGCGTTTTATTATCTGTCGTTTTGGAAAAAAGAAAGCAGGCTGGACCCGCAAATGCGTTGTTTCGACGTCTGATTTATTCGCGCAAAGTATAAGAACAAAACAAGAAGGTTATCTAGAAAAACGTAACGCTTTTATTACAAATATCACTATGATTCAACGATCTTTTCGTTTATGTTAGCTATGATTTTGAATAGATAATCATTTAGCAAGATTTTTGCTGTATAAACAAGCTTGAGAAAAAGGGAAGTGGTATATATGGATCTTCAACGTCTGTCACTCATATGGAGAATACCTATTGTCTTCACAGCTATATCTATCATTTGGTGGATATCCAGTGGTGTTAATACTTGGATTGGAGATGAGGGAGAATATAGTCGTACAGCTCACGTCCTATCAGCATTACTCATATTCAGTTTGGTAATTCCATTGATTATTGTTGCACGTAAGTATCTTGACAAACAGCCATGGACAGGATTAAGGCTTACTTCTTTCAAAAAGGGGTGGAAACCCTTTGTTTATGGGGGGATCAGTTATCTTATACCAGCATTGCTGGGAATAACCATTTTTTCCTTGTTTGGGTGGACAAAGGTAAACTTTCAAGCCTCTTTTGGAGAGCTGTTATTTGCTGTTATAGTGTTGTTAATACTTGTATTTATGTTTGAGGCATTACCGGAAGAACTTATTTTCCGTGGTTATTTTTATCGTAACTTAAACAATTTCCTTTCCAAATGGAAGGCAGTCTTAGCTCAGAGTGTGTTATTTGTGTTGTTTGCTTTAATTATTGGAGCTGCACCTAGTATTGATCGAATCATATTCTTTATAGCAATTGCCATAGTTATAGGTATGATTCGTGTTATCACTGATAACGTATGGAGTGCGGTTGGTTATCACTTAGCTTTTCAAACGATGCAGCAGTTGTTCGGACACCCTTATCATCAAGAATTAACATCCACAACACCTGCTCTTATGGAAATCGTAATTTTGGGAATCATTCCATTTTCCTTTGCGATTGTAACACTAAAACTATTCGTTAAAAAAGAACCTGATTGGAAAGAAGTCGATCCGGAATAGAGAAAATTTTACAATGGGAGCATATTCCATTTTTCGTTTCAGTGTTCACTTTCCATAAAAATTCTGATCATTTTCCATCTGTTTACTTCTCGGTTGTTGTACCAATCTCTTGATCCATTTAGTCGATATTTTATATGAAGCAATCCAAAAGAAATTTACTTAAACACATCCGTTATAATTACATTTAAATCAATAACATACGCAAGAGGGATATGATTATTAGGAAACTATTTTATCGGAATAGTTGTAAAGGCGGATCCAAAAAATATTGATAGGAGTTGATGAAATGGGAAAAGTCGTCATTGATATGTCCATGTCCTTGGATGGATTTATTGCAGGGTTACATGACAGTCAAGAGCAGCCCTTGGGTGAAAATGGTGCAGTTCTCCACAGTTGGTTATTCAACGGGGATATGGTTAGCAAGCATAGTACCTTTTTTAAGTTGACTTCAGAAAATCGCGATGTGTTGGATTGTTCGCTCGATACTGAAGGAGCCGGTCTCACAGGTCGGCGTACATTTGATATAGTAGGAGGATGGGGAGGAAGCCCTCCCGGTGGTTCTCCGATGTTCATCCTAACACACTACCCCCCTGAGGATTTTATGGGAGATACACCATTTACATTTGTAACAGATGGAATAGAAAGTGCAATCAAACAGGCAAAAGCAGCCGCAGGGAATAAAGTTGTAGGAGTAAGTGGAGCCAGTACAGCACAGCAATGTCTTGCAGCAGGGCTTGCTGATGAAATCCACATTCACCTCATCCCAGTCTTGCTTAGTAAAGGTATCCGGTTATTTGAATCTATCCCAGAACAAATACAGTTAGAACTGATAAGGATAGTGACAGATATGGATGTTACACATTTATTTTACCGTGTGAAATAATGATGTTATGAAGAATGATACAGTGAGACTCACCATCCTTAATGACTAATGTGTTTATTAATTTGGATCAGAGGCTGTGAATTAGCACGGCCCGTTTTATCTCTTGAACGACCGGATAACATGTTTTTGCATCAAATGCTTCCTGGTGTTGCGGGAAATGTGCATGAATCAAAATCCTAAATTCCATGATTGAAGACTATACGAAATAAACACCAACATCAGGACATTAGGTTTTTCTTCATTATTAGCAGAAGTGCCTTAGTCATGATTTTTTAAACAAATCCTCTCATTTCCGATTCTACAAAATGTTGCTGGCAAAACTCAAAGGAAATGGTAACATCATACTCATAAGAGACTTTTCCGATCGCATCATTAAATCAAGCGTTGTCCATATCCAAGATAAGCTGAAACAAAATACCAGTAATAAAGCGACTCCTAACAACACTCCTGGTATTTCTCCATAAGGACGATACTCCCGCACTAATCCCAATACAATAATAATCGTAGAAGCTAGAGTATATCGAATCGAATCTACAATCAGAGAGCCAATAAATGCAGTAGAGAGCCATATTGGAAGCGTTCTAAATCGATCAAAAATCCTCTTTGAAATGAAGTAGCATGAGTATTCATTAAGGGCATAACAACTTAATGAGATTACTTAGTGAATCCGAAACAGCTTTTGGTTCTACCAGCATATGAAAATGCCCTGCATCAAATTCATCATATCTCCAACCGTAACTTTGGGCTTTTTCAGCAGGATCTGTATAAGCTTGGCTAAATTTAATATATCCACAAGGTATATCTGACCAATTAGGATAGTAAGGCATAGATTCTTCAAAGAAAGAAAGCCCCATTGGTCGAATCTCTGCGAGTATACCTTGACGAAATCCATCTGGGATGATTTCAGACAAATCCTTATCAGTCCATTCAGGAAAAAGTCTCCCTGCTTCCAAGTGATCTCTCAATGATGATGCTAACGACGATGAACTTGCTTCCATCTCTTCAAGCCGGCTCTTTCCACCATGAGGTAAGCTGGCATCCACGAAAATATAAGCTGCTATCGGATGAGGACTGTATGCATTAATTGCAGGCAGTAAGGGACCGGCTCCGCTATGCCCAACTAATACGATTGGTTGATTATTTGAAATGGCCTCTAATCTCTTTGCTACTCCCTGAACGTGCTGAGTCCAAATAGGAGTTGACTTTTCAATTATGCTGGGGAGAGTTGGCACAATGGTTCTGATATCTCTCCGTCGTAGTTCACGTGAGACCGGAGCCCAGGTGTTGGGTCCAACTATGGGGCTGTGTACAAGTACAACATTTACTTCCATTTAATGTTAC
Source organism: Oceanobacillus jeddahensis (assembly GCF_000750635.1). GTDB lineage: Bacteria > Bacillota > Bacilli > Bacillales > Amphibacillaceae > Oceanobacillus > Oceanobacillus jeddahense. The sequence continues at coordinate 953,854 of NZ_CCDM010000002.1, read as the reverse complement.
CTCCTATTATTGTTGTTTAATAGAAACATATTACCATGCAATGGCATAGTCGCAAATAACAAAATGATCTTAAAAGAAAAATAACTGAATTAATTAGATTTTCCCCGCAATCTTTAATATTTCATATACTTTATTACAGGTTTTTATTTCCTAACATTATCATCATTCTCTCCAAGTGGAAGTGGTCTCATTGTAACTGGAGAAGACTGAATAATCGTTGTGGTAGTAGAACCATATAAAAGAAATTGATCTAAAATTCTATCAAGTTGATCTATTGCTGGTATATATACCTTGAGAATAAAACAGTCTTCACCAGTTACTCGGTGACATTCTACTACTTCAGGAATAGATAGTGCTAGTTCAGCAATTATTGAAAGTTTTCCTGAGTTAGGACGTATACGAATATAAACCCCTATTGGTAATCCAAGGGCAGCAGGATTCAGGTCTAATGAATATCCTTTTATCACCTCACTTTCCTCTAATCTCCGAACACGTTCCGTGACAGAAGGAGAAGATAATCCTACTCTTCTTCCTAATTCGGTCATCGTTAATCGAGGCTCCACTTGAAGTTCCTGAAGAATTTTGAAATTAATTTCGTCAATTTCACTTTTATTAAAATCATAGGAAAAGAGCTTTTTATTCATTAAATGTTTAGGCATTTTATATTTTCCTCCTTAATTAAGCCATGTAAAATTATTGATTATTATTTTACTATATAAATTGAGAAGTTAAGGAGGAGATAATGTGCCAAAAGAAAATGCGGTTTCAAAAAATGGAGTTCCCCCTCATATTTATTTTTTAATAAGTGCTATTTTTCATTACTTAGGTCCCTCTTTTGCTGTTCTTCTTTTTTCCAGTATCAGCGTACTTGGTGTCGCCTGGTTCCGAATAGCCACAGCCGCTAGTTTTTTTATGATCTGGCGGCGTCCATGGCCCCGTTTCTTTCAGTTGACCTGGGACCAACAGCGTATTGTTATTGGACTCGGTATCGTTCTTGGACTTATGAATGCCAGTTTTTATATAGCTATTGCTCGAATTCCTCTAGGGACGGTTGCTGCAATTGAGTTTTTAGGCCCCATTATACTAGCTGCCCTGGGGGTGCGTAATCTGCGGAATGTCGTTGCACTACTATTTGCTGCAATAGGAGTATGGCTCTTAACAGATGTCAGATTGGAAGGAGACCCACTCGGTTTTATTTTTGCTTTCGCTAACTGTATATTTTTCATAATCTATATTATGCTTGGACACCGAGTTGCCAGTGATGGTGGCTCTTCCGGCATTGATCGGCTGAGTATAGCAATGGTCGTAGCTCTTTTTACTGTTACACCTATTGGGATAAATGGAGCTTTGCCAGCGATAACATCTCCTATTTTACTTTTGGCTGCTTTAGGTGTTGGCGTTTGCTCTTCTGTCATTCCTTATGTATGTGATCAACTGGCTATGGCTAAATTATCTAGATCGACTTTCTCCCTTTTACTTTCTATATTACCGGTTACAGCAACATTGATAGGGATATTAGTACTTCATCAGTTTCCAACCATTTTAGAAGTTATTGGAATTTTTTTAGTTGCAAGCGGTGTGCTTTTGCATCAGACCAAGAAAACATAATCAAAATAAAATCAACGTTGAAAAATAATCTTATAACAAAAAGGAAAACGTACTGATTGATATTACCATTGAACTTCGTAGAGAGAAAATACGTACCTACTTGATTGAATATTTTTTAGATTCATATAAAAGCCTAATTTCTTCAAAATTAGGCTTTTCTGTTGGTTCCATTATCAAAAACGTGCGTTTATTAATCCTTCACTCCATTTTGAGAAAAATCACTGCTGTTCGATACGAGTGAATCATTACTTTCCATTTATTGATCTAAAACCCGCTAATTAAAGTAACAACCTTAATTCGAATTCCATTCTAGATCTATATTCAATTAGACATGGAGAATCTATATATTCGATGGAGCTTTTATTCCTTGGGCAATAACGAAACGGTTCCAACTGTTAATTGCCACAATAGCCATAATAATTTCTCCAATTTGTTTATGATTGAAGTAATTTGTGAGTTCCTTATAGGCGTCATCAGATACTTTTTGATGAGGTAATGTTGTCAACTCTTCAGTTATTTGTAATGCAGCTCTTTCTTCATCCGTATAAAAAGTACTGTGTTTCCAGCCACTTAAGCCAAGCATTCTTTGATCTGTTTCTCCATTTTTACGAGCTTCTTTAGTATGCATATCTATACAGAATCCGCACCCATTCAACTGTGATGCCCTAATTAAAATCAGGTCAATAGTTATTCGAGGTACGCTCACTTTTTCTAAATACTTGTCAAACCCCATCATTGTTTCCATCGCTTGCGGGTCTTCCATCATTACATTTACTCTTTCCATAAATAATTCCCCTCTCAGAATGATTTTTCGAATACTATATACCAGAGGACCTAATTTGCGGTACTTTTCAATTACGTTTGATACATCACATGATGCATATTATATTAGTTGATGATCCTTCACTTCATCAACATCACCTCCAGAATTGATTTTTATGACCATACACTAAATAAAGAACTTTCTAAATTCTAAATGGTCTTATTTTGCTTCTCGTTAAAACCTGCAGGCTTATCTCCAACTAAACCCAACAAAAACATTTGAGAATAAGCAAAACCTTGGTACGTTTTTGAAACAATTGATGGAACTGTCAGTTCAAGATCCAGATAAGTACTTAGCACTAATTGTGAGAATTGTTTTTGATCGGTCAAGGAATATTCCTGGAGTTGATTTGCAAACTCCTTACTAACATATTCTCTGCCTCCTAACACTTGTTGTAATTCGTATCCTGCCATATATAGCTCAGCAGCCACCTCTTCGTCAGGTTTTTGATGTTTAGCTACATAACTTGAAATCCAGTCACGTATTAATGTGGAGGTATCTTTGTTATTTTCCTTAGCAACTTGTTGAAAACGTTCTTTTAAATCTTTTGATATACGTACTTGCAAGCTTGTATTCATTTGGCTGTTAACTCCTTTAATATAGTTAAAATCATTATAAGTTATTAGCAATTACAATGTATTGACAAACAATCCATATTGGAATTTATCCATTCATCAATAAACAAACCTATTTTTTAGAGTTCTGGAATCTTTAAGCATAAAAGAACATGATTCTAACAATTAAAGAAGAAAGCTGTTTCCTTTTATAACTTCTTATCTATATAGAATATTCATTCACTACTTCTTTTAAGAAAAGCAACTATACCTTGCTCTTAGCGTTACTGATATCAATTTTATATTTTATAACCAAGATTTCCAGCTAATCTAGCCAACCCTCCAAGAAATATTTTCTGGATAAACCTAGGCGGACCCTTAAGGTAACCATCAATACATTCCCAAGCAACTCCAAGCCAGAGTGGATTACGCGGTATCCCATTTTTTGTTAGTTTTCCTTCACACTCTAATTTGTGCATTAGAACGAACATTTTCCAATGTTGCCCCGGTGGACGAATTTCGTGAATGACTTCTAGATTACCATCACTTACATTCCAAAACTGATGAACTTGATTGGGAAGAATGATTATTTCTTCTCCAGCCTCAATCGTTATTTCTTGTCCATCCACTAAAAAGCGCATTCTTCCTTTTATAATTATAAATTTTTCTTTCAACAAAGGATGAGAGTGCGCCCCATTAACTGCTCCTTGTTGTGTCATTCGGTGTCCTAATGTTATATATTCCCCGTCTTCATCCTGGCCTGCCTGCAGAAAAGTAACAGTTCTTCCATCTGGATAGACAAGTTCCTTCCCAATTTCAACAGTGTCTCTAACTTTAAACTTTTCGGGCATTATTTTTTCCTCCCGCCTTTGGTTATCAAAATCCAAAATGAGAAAAATATTACGAACATATATAGACGTTTGAATAGGAACTTAATAATAAAGCTAATCATTAAAAACTACATCAACTTACTACAATTCATATTGTAATCGTATTCATTTTCTTCCACTATCATTTACTAAGGTATACCAGGTAAAACATATTCACTTTACTATTTAAATAGAAGCAGAACGATTTGGTAATCCATTACTAGAGTCGATTTGTAAATATACAAATAACTCCTAAACTAATCATCCTTCTAAAGGTTACATCCAAAAATATTTCTATAAATATGGAAACACAAAAGAATTTTGAGCATTCAAAGCATCAATAATCATTTTTCGATAAAAAATTTTTAATAACCTTGGTAAATTCATCTGGTCTTTCTTTTTGAGGCCAATGTTTGCACCCTTTCATTAGATAAATATCCGAGCCTTGTATACTTTCATGTGCATGTTCTGCATATTCAACTGGTACACTAGTATCATCAGTCCCATGTACAATTAATGTTGGATTTTTTATTTCAGAAAATCTGCCCGCCAAATTCGTACGAAGTCCGTTTTTTGTTATTTCACTTCTTTGAAATGAAATAAAGGCCTTTCCCGCATCGGGAGCCTTTAAAACCTCCTGTACCTCATCCACGAGCTCTTCAGATAACTGATCAGGATCTCCAATCAAACTATTTAACAGTGTCCATTTCACAAATGCCCTGCTTTTACTGGACAATTTATAAGATAGTTCGTTGAAGAAAGTTTTGGTATACCAATAGGAAAGACGATGAGATGGCAGCTTGTTGAAAATTCCCCACGCATCTACTAATATTAATTTTTCTACTAACATTGGATAATCCAACGCAAACTTGAGAGATATTCCTCCGCCAAGTGATAAACCAGTCAAACTAACTTGTTCTAGATTCAAGGCATCCATAAATTGTTTCAAAAATTCTGTATAAAATGATAGAGAATATTCTAAATCAGGTTTATCACTCATTCCATACCCAGGTAAATCGGGGGCAAATACACGATTTGTTTCAGACAAAGGTCCTTTTATTTCACCCCAAGATATAGAGGCGGAATCCACTCCAGCACCATGCAAAAGAATAACAGGTGGACCTGTATCGCCAGCTGTAAAGCATTGAACTTTGATATCATTTATGATTAATTCCATCGTATTTATTGATGAATTACTTTGCATCTTCTTTGACTCCTTCCTATCCATGATTTATCCCGATAACCCGATCAATACAAAGTTCAATAAGTTCCTTTAACGATTTATCCTGTTTGTGTAGCCATAGCATGACTGCTCCTAAAATAGAAGCTTGCAACAAATAGGATGTTTCTTTTACATTTATTTCTGCAATCTCTCCTTTGTCTATACTAGCTTGAAGAATCCTTTGTACCTCATTATCAATTAGTAAATTCCTTTCTTGCGAAATAGCATGCAACTCTTGGTCCTGTACTCCTTCTAAATAGATAGCTATCATACTCATTAAGGAAGTAGCATCATCATTTTCAGCAGACCAGTAAGTCAAAAAATTCCGTAACGTATCAATATTGGTTTCCTTTAATTGATTCTCTTCAACAACTAATCTTGTTCGTTCCAATGCATATTGAAAATAGCTGAGTATCAACCCTTTTTTTGAACCAAATCGCTTTGACAAGATCGCTGTAGAAACATTGGCTTCTTTTGCGATTTTTTCTAATGACAATTTTGAATAACCATGCGTAGCAATTGCAGTATAAAATCCTAAAAAGATTTGTTCGTCACTATATTTAATTGGGCGCATATCATATCCTCCATTAGTAAGTGATTATTCATTTACTAATATATATAAATCACCTTTAAAAGTCAATCATTTCATGATAATGTCAAATTTCACGGGTAGATGTATATCTTTTGAAATAAAATTAATTGTAATACTAATTTATCCACAGAGTAAAAAGGTTACTGCTGCACAAGAATAGATTATATTAATGGATTTTATTGAGATAATCATTCAAATGTTTATTAAATTCATCGGGCTGGCATAAATTACTTGGATCAAAAGAATCTTCTATATAAATCAGTTTTGAATCAGGTAAAAGCTCATGAATTTGTTCCATCCATGACGAAGGCATTTGTTTGCCGCTTAGAAGCAGGACCGGACAATGAATATTCGGTAAAAACGTTGTATAGTTAATACGATTAATATAAAGTCTTTGTTTAGTTACCTCATTTCTACGGATAGATCGCATTATTTGTTGCATTTTATTTGCCGCTTGTGGCCATTTTTTATAACTCCCCGCTGTCATAGCGGCTAACCACTTTCTGGGAAGATAATACATCGGAATAGCTGAATAAGCTGCTATAACCCGCATTACACCCATTGACTTCATTCTAGTGTCACAAAAACTATCTACAATCACAAGACCCTTAACCTTATTTGGAAATAACGAGGCAAACTTTTGACAAAACACTCCCCCATAAGATACACCAATGAATACTGTACTCTCGATATTAAGTTGGTTCATTAGTTCATAAATATCATGACATTGTACGTCCATCACCTGATTTGAAGAAACACCATTTAAACTTCCTGACCTTCCATTTCCTCTCAATTCCGGAATAATGACTTGATACGCCGTTTCGAAATATTGCTGCTGAGGTTCGTACATATTAATTCCTGCTCCAAGACCCGGAATAAAAAAGAGCGGCGTTCCTTTTCCTGTGTATTGATAGTAAACCGTCGTTTCATTTACTTGAGTTTTTGGCATCAGTTGTTTTCTCTCCTCTCTTCATTAGCCTAGAAATAGTTGAGGTTATTATTCATCCATTTTCACTAGTTTTGGGATTGCCTTCAGTATCCATTGACTTAATTTGAATTTATCCAGTTTTAAGATTGTTATCTTCTTCTGAATTCACTCCTTTTTCTAAACTCGCATTTTTCTGAGGTACACAGTCCAATATTTCATAGTTGTTGAATCTTTAAGGGAGTCAAGTGTAACATTTATATATTTTTTTTCACATTAACATTTTGGAAAATATATATTTATAGCTTTATTCCTGTGTTTGTCTGTTCTCTTCTCTTTATCAAGGGAGGTTTTTCTTTTCATGATTTTTGGCTGCTGGTGTTGAGAACCAGTATTAGAAAGAAGTAGATTTATAAAAATTATACGAAGTACGTCAGGATGAGAAGAAATAATATATTTATACAAAACAAATAATAATCAGAACTAATTAGTTTGACTAAATTCGGCTAAGAAGTATGACAGTTGCAGATAAATATATAATTTTTGCATTATTCAATATTGAATTGACAAATAATTACCGTTCATTTATTATAAGTAGTAAGTGATAAGTAGTAAGTAGTAAGTAGTAAGTGAACAGGAATAAACATTTATTATAAGGAGAGATATGTTATGAATGATTTATCTATAACTCAAGAATTTTTATTGTGTTCATTAAACGATAAGGGTAAATTACCCAGTTTTACCTCCGAGAGGTTAGTTGGCTTTTTAGCAAGTGGATTGCTTGAATTACAATTAGAAAATTGTATAAATATAGAAGAAAAAAAAGTTATTGTAAAAAGTGATCTTCCAACAGATTTAGATTATCTTCAACCTTTATTCCACTATATAAAACAAGCAAGCCCAGTTAAGATTAGTAAAGTAGTTGGAGCTTACAATTTTTCAATAACAGATAAACATTTAAAGCAATTAGTTAACTCCGTTGGTGATTCACTCGCAAAAGCTAACACTGTAGTTATTAAAAACGACAAATCTGGTTCGAAGTATGTACCGAATAAAAGCTCAATAAACAAGATCATTGATAAAATTCGAGCAGAAATTTTTGAAGATGAATTAATTACACAAGATGTGACAATATTGGTTATCCTATTAAATAAAAGTGGGTTACTAAAAGACTATTTTTCAAAACATGAGCAAATCGAGATTAAAGAAAAACTAAATGAGCTAAATAAAACAGAATCGGCTAATTTAGTCCAAGGTATGATAAATAAAGTGGAAGGTATTTCAGCACTTCTACAAGCTCCTATTTTCCCCCGTAAGTAGAGGTGTTTGGATATGTCAAGACAAAGAAAAATCGAAGTTATTAAACAATCTGAATATGTGACAATTGGTGAATTAGTAAGATTGACTGACGTTAGGTACAGTACATTGAAGCACTATACAGAAGAAGGACTAATTCCATTTGATCAAAGTGAATCAAATTTAACAAGAAGGTATAAGCGAGTAGAAAGTTTGGAACGAATAAACGAAATAAGAGAACTTAGAAAGCAAAAAAAGTCTGTACCAGAAATCAAGAAGTTGTTACTTGACGATTAGCTTAATGTAAACACATTTTAAAAACAAATAAGTAAGGAATTATTTTAAAGCACCTAGCCTAATAATGTTGGCTAGGTGCTATTTTTACTTTGATTAAAACCCCGTTTCTTCTATATTACCTTACACCACTTACCACTCTCTGCCTGTTTGTTCCTCTGAAATAATCCACTTATCTTCTCCTACTAGATATTCTAAAACTATAGATTTATTAATATGTCTTTCGACCGGTTCTGTATCCCTCATAAATTCATAGATTTTGATATATTCCTGATGGATTTCTACTTGTAATGTCACATAATGGCTACCATCATCGTCATTCCGTTTAAAAGACGATGATTCAAAGTCAATGCTTGTATCAAATACTTCCCCTTTATGTGAACTATCTGCATTTATATCTCTTTTGATATCGCCATCTAGCGTTTCACGTAATTCTTCCGATACATCTTCTGTCAATTGGTCTATTTCTAACCCAACCAAAGCTGCCATCTTGCTTTGAAAATAGTTATTAGCAAGCTCTGTAATGCTTTCTCGGTTTTCTTCTTTTGTTAACATATTTGGTGTTATATCATATTCTTCCTCCTCATCAATCGTTAATTCTTCCCCTTGTGCACTTTCCCACGGAAACTCTGCAATACCTTGAAGTATATTACCCTCAGCAATAGGGCCAAATTCCATTCCTTCCATATATCCTAATTCTATATCTGTTTCCTCCCCATTAATCAGAAGTTTGGTATCATCTGATGAAGTAACAATTCGCACAAAGTTACCTTCAAATGCTAAATCCATTGATTGAGTAAACGAATCAGAGCTCATCACAGAAAATTCTCCTGTACTTTCCACTGTCTCATAAGGAAATTCTCCAATAGCTGTAAATGTATATTCCCCTGGACCAAACGAACCAATGGAATCCCCCAAATTTTCTATTTCAACCATATCTCCTTCATCAATAGAAATCATTAGCTGATCCGGTTCAAGGCCAAATGTACTGTTCGTTATTATAACCTCATAACTTCGAGCTTTTAACTCCCCCTCTTCATCAAAATAAAAAAGCCCTTCTCCATTTGGTGGTTTCTTATCCTCATCTAATGCATTTTCTTGTTTTTCCAACAATCGGATCTGCTCCTGATACGATTTGTCATTCTCGTGAAAGAACTCGATAACTTGTTGTGCTTGCACCTCTGTCCAATAGGTACCTTCTTCCAACGTGACTAACTCAATCAGACCTTCTGGATCTCTATCATCTACTATTTCTTTAAACGCTTGTGCTGATTTTTCAATATTGTTAGAACATGCGCTCAAAAAAAGTACTGTTAAACTAAATAAAATAAATGCATATATTTTTTTATTATACTTTTTTTGCATTTTATGCCTCCTCTTTCTTTTTTAGTAAACTATCTATTGGTTTACTTTTTTAAAGAGAATAGACAACCCTGTTTCTGGATCAAACTCACTTAACTTTTTAGCAACAAAAACAACTTCATAATCATCTTCTAAATAGGAATGTACATCTTCTAATATCTTTCCTTCTAACTCTGTTTCAAAATGATTAATGAATTCATTTGGATCCAGGCCAAGTACTTTAGCAACAGCAATACTTGCTTCATATCCCTTACCTTCTAATTGTTCATACGGTTCTGATGATTCTATGCTTATGGTGTACCCAGATAGTTTTTTTCCATCTTCATAATTAGCCTCAATTGTGTACGCTTCTGATTCATATAATGTTTGCCATTTCGCCTTATTTTCTCCCTCTATCTCTCCGAATTTGTCAGGATTTAATTCATCAATATCTTCATTATTTACAACTTTATTAAAGTCAGAGGCAAAACTTTTTACTTCTCCAGAACTGCAACTAGCCAAAAATAAAAGCATTACAAACAATAAAAATAAGATCTTTTTCAAATTAAAAACTCCTTTATAAAATCTAAATAATTTTTCTGTATGCTTATTATATTAAGTAGAGGATTTCTTCTTAATAATGAGTGAAAGTAAAGTTATTTAGTCAAAAGTCGAATATTCTAATTCGCTAAATTTCATTGTAAGATAAGATCAAAGACTTATACCAAATCGTTGAGGTACTAATAAGTTCATATGATTTTGTTTCATAAGAATACTCCTTTGCTTCAAAAGTTATTATCTTCTTCTCACCATTTCATGTATGAGCATAATTGATTAATAACTTAATACTTTGGTGGTTTACTGTTTGAAGGAGATAATAATTCATACGAGAAAAGAGAACTAGAAAGTAATTTATTAAACCAAAAAATTCTTTAACTATCTCTTATATCGTGTTCACGCCAGAGCGTGGGGAACTTAGTCAAAGTTCTTTTGGCTCCATATTATTTCTTATTTGTTCATACCATGCAACAAAATGTGCACGCTCATTCAATTAATAACCAGCAGCAACATCATTTATTCTTTTTAGATTTAAAATCCTCTATGATTGCCCACAATATATATAGAATGCCAACTATTATAAAGATGATGGCAAAGTGGGAAAGTCCACCACCAACATGATCTAGTAATTCATCAAAACTGGGAACATCCATAATGGTGTTAACTTCAAATGATGATCCTATTAGAGCTGCGCTTAAATATCTAATAAATATCAAAAAAATCCCGATTATGATAAATGAAATACCTGTACCCTTTCTACTCATTTATTTTCACCTCGATTTCTGCCCAGGCAATGAAAAGAACGCCCACGATGATAACGACGATGGCAAAATTAGACAGTCCACTACCTACAAAAGTTAGTAATGAATCAAAGTCCGGAGAATTATTTAAGACACTAACTTTAACCCCTGATCCTATAAGAGCCGCACTCAAATACCGTATAGATATTAAAAAAACTCCAATCGTTATGAATAAAACTCCAGCTCCACGTTTTTTCATTTATTTTCACCTCAGTCTATTTAGTAAAGCATTATAAGCTGAAATCTTTCATTCTAATTTTGAGAAAAGAATAAAAAGTGGTAATTTGAATAGTTTAAACTAAACATACTTGATAAACATCCATAGTTTTATAATAAGTGATTCAAAGTATTCTGAAAAAAGAGTACTAAGTTTCAACTGTTGAGAATAACACAAATGAAAGTTATGATGAAATTGAATAAAGAAGCAACTATTTGAGACATCGACGGCAAACGTATTTCTTGTGAAAACCATATCAAAGCAGCAGCACGAGTTAGAATGATATACGTCCAACTTAGAATAAAAGTAAGAATCAAAAATGTACTGACTGGATAATTACCAAATGGCTTGGGTAGTTTTGTCCTTCCTGTCAAAGTACTCTGAGACGATTTTTCATTCGAAATCATTACACATCGTCCTTTTCTTGGATATAAACTGTAATTCCTTACTTCTTTTACTGTTTTCCTCGCCTCGTTATTACTTTTTTCTTCATTAATCAAATGTGTTGATATCCTTTTTACGAATGATATATACCCCAAAAATAATGAGTAGCATTACTCCAATCAAGAAAATAGTATTTCCAATAAATTTGTTATATGATGATACATTTCCTAGAGGTTGAATAAGATAAGCAGCCCATGTTCTCGTCAACATGGCACCTCCTGCTAAAGCAAGATAATGCATGGTATTCCACCCTTTTCGTTTTGACCAAATGAAAATGAAGTAGCCAAGTAATAATAATGCCATTAATCTTAGTATGACGCCTGGCCATTCCATCATAAAATCAGAGGAAAACTGCAACAGAACTGCTAATAACTCGATGATCGTGTGCATACTTAATAAGAAGAGTGTTATCACACCAACAAAGAACGGATTAGGAGCTGTTTTTTCACTATTTGTCGTGTTGTGTTTTCTGAGAGTAAATGAAGTAATTATTAAACCGATCATAATGATTCCCGTACTAATAAATTGTGTTATAGATGGAAGAAAATGGTCCATTGTCATTTGGTCTTGAAAAATAAATGCAGATGCAATCAGGTATAGAATAATGATAATCGCCAATCCCAGATTACTTAACCATGGCTCTCTTCTACGGGCAGGAAAGAATATTTCTATAATGACAATGGGCACCATAATACTCCAAATAACATGCCCGCTTATAAAGTCAACCGCTTGGTATGCACTAACACCTAGAAAAGGGATATAAGTTGGATCACGTAAATCCTGCCAATAATCAATGTCCTGGAAGGCTGGATTGAATAATCCATGGTCAATCATACCTGCTTGAAATAAACCGAATGCAATAGCAAGTGTAATGATCGTTAACCAGCCAAACCCGGCACGGCGTGTAACTTCCCTAATAATTAACGCTGCCCCGCCATACAATGGACCAAAAAATATAACATATAAAAACATTAGTCCAAAATTTCCTGTTATATCCAAATATCCTATCATATATTCAGCAGTAAATGGTGCAAACAATAGTACTCCCAAAACAGGAAAGAATTGTGTCTTATATTTAACCTGTCTAGATCCACTTTTCACCTGTGTCATCATTTCAGAGTTGTTATTTTTCACGCGATTTCCTCCAATGTTTGAAAGTATGAAGCATATTAACTTAGTAATCATATTTTTGATTGGTTTATCAAAATTTGCATACGAAATTTTTACAGTCAATTATCATTCTTGAGGAGGAGGTCCATATTTTTAGAAAGACGTATTTTAATTTGATAAATTTTTTATAAACAGCGTGATACATCAACGAACCTAACTAACCCTGGCCTTCAACAATTTCTCCTAGCCTTTATAAGGTGTAGATCGATAACTTACATCTTTGTTGGCAAGAGAAATATTAAACCCGTTGAGTTTAGAAGAACGGCAGGAATTAATATGTAAGGTCGTCTGTCAATTTATTTGAAACACGTCCTACTAATCTTTTGCCCATTAGCCATATTCTCAGGCTAGTTCCCCATAGAATCAGTGCAGAGCCAAAACCGACAATAAACATATATGCATCTATCTGGTGATTCATTAGTGTTAGGTTAACCGGGAAAAACAGCCATGTTATAACGGGAAGTATACAAAGCAGCATGCCTGTGAAATAATAAATCCTGACTTGAAAAAGATAGGCCAATGGTATAAAATGAATGCCGACAATCAGAGCTATTACAAGAGGTATAAATTCAGCGTGACCAGTTACATTACATACAGCAATCGCAATTAGTATTGCTAAACCCTCGGCTACAAAAATAACGTTAAACCTGAATCCTATATTTTTCCTTTCTTTTCCGTTTACATAGGGAGCCTGATTGCTTAATTCCCGTGAAGCGAATATTAGTAAACAACCTCCTATGAACAAAGCGACTCCAACCGCTAAAGAAGCTATTAGCACCCAAGGATTCCCCCAGCCATGTAATCCCATTATTCCTACATATGCCCACATCGTACCGAAAAATGCCATAAACAATACACCAACTGCAGGTCCACGCACCTCATCTTTTGAAATGGTTCTTAATGTTTGTGCCATTTTAAAGAATCTCCTTTCATCAACAAATTGCTAACGTTTCTGCACCTTAAGAAATTATTCAGCTTCTAAGATGATAGAAAATAAACAATATGCTCTGTGTTAACAATAAACAAAATAAGAATATGATATGTAACTGAAACGCAAGTGTTAATACAAGAGAAACTAAGATTACCGCTAATACGTTACCGATATGACCAAACACGAAAAATTTAGATGTAATCTCCGAATACAATAAGACAAACTGAAGAAACGCTAAAATAATTAGAGCAATACCAGAACCTGCAAACCAAATCGCATCCAGCGAAAGTCCCTCATAGGTTACTAGAGTCAATGAAACATGGGCTATTCCCATTAGAAAGATGAGTGTTGCGATAAGAATCATGATTTTCTTAATATGAAACAACTCCTTCAGGCACTTCTATATTTTCTATTTCATTTATCTCACTAAATATACGATGTTCTTGAAAAACCATTGTCCCTTCATCTAGTTCTTCTTCCAATCGAAACTGAAAGGATTGAATAAACATCGTATTCTCATCAATTTCTAAAATCATTTCGATTGCTTTATCTGTATCTTCCTCAAGCTCCCTTCCTTCATATAATTTAAGTAATTCAGCTCCTTCTTCATCTCCGCCCGAGTAGCTTATGATGTAACTATTTTCCTTGTGTTCCATATCGACATTCTCTTGTTCTTTAATAATTGGAAGATAATAATTAAGAATTGCGTTATAATCCGATCTGGCAATTGTATGGACTACTTCTTCTGTCCAATCATCTTCTAAAAGCCAATTACCTCGACCTCGTTGATCAGAATATACATCATCCCCTTCAAAATAATATTGATAAAGGATCCCATGCTGATTTGTATGATCAATAAAACCTTGATTTGCTTTCAAATCAATAAATGCCTCCGTTTTGCTGGATGACTTTTCAACTTCTTCATCTCGTGGATATTCATCTTCAAAATCTACTTCTACTTTGTAAGAATGGACTTCCTTTGCATTTTCTTCTACTTCCGATATGATTTCTTCTTTTGATAAAGAGTTGCATGCTGTGAACAATAAAATCGAAAGAACAGTCAAAACTAGGAACACTTGCTTTTTCATCCGCCCCACTCCTAAACATTGTGAAGTTCACGTAAACCATTAATTATTTGGAAGCTAGTCAATACCATCTATTTCATCTGCTTTAATCACAGGCCCATATGTCTGATGATTCATTCCCTCAAAAGTTCCCGTGACAGTAATGAAATCTCCTTTATTCCATTGACTAAAATCATCCGTATCATTTACAAGTATCGTATATTCAAACGCCGTTTCTTCGGTCATTACCATAAAAACATTACTATCTTCAAAAACAACAGACTCAAATTTTACACCTTCTTGTTCAGAAATTCTGTTCGCCAATATACCAGAAGCCTCCTCCGTTTTGTTTGTTATTTCTCCTTCAAAGGTAACACCAGAGTCTGGTTGAATAATTTCACTCTCGTCCAATTCACTAGGTTCAGTGACGTCATAGTCCATTTTTTCAAGATCTGCTTCCACTACATCGTTGTTACTATTACTATCGCTGTTACTACATGCACTAAGTACAAACAGCATTACTAGAATCAATAGTTTTCCCTTCATTTTCTGCCTCCTCGCTTAAATATATACAAAAATTTTCTTCACATTAAACATGTAGACAAATACATCTGTCAGTCTAGGATTCTCTCTCAAAACCTGCTTCTTCCAATTGCATCATCATATTTTCCAATTCTAAATCACCATCTTCCACATTCTCAAAACCATATTCGGACAGATCTGATTGATTAACTTCTCTAAAATCAATATACATTACTAATTCTATTTCTGTATCTCCATAATTAACGTTAACTCCCATACCATCTGCCCCCATTAAACTCCCATACATCAGCCGAATCTCTTCTTCCATCTCTTTTGCCTCTTCTTTTGTTATATTCATATCTGAATAGGAGGATGCAATAACATATTGCATCGATTGTACTTCTTCATCTTTTGCTTCCAAAATAATTTCAACATCGTTTGCAAAGTCCTCTATATCCCCTCTTAAAGTAATCGTTTCACTGGAACTGCAGGCTATCAACCCGACAGTACAAAGAAATAAAAATAACAGTCCGATGATTCTTAACATTCGTTTCATCATTATTTGTTCAGCTCCTTTCCAAACTCATCCATATCAATTTCCCAAAAAATTTCATTGGATAAGTAATCTGACTCCCATCCATACCTTAATTCGTAATGACTTGATTCGTTGACATCACAAACAAGCTCTCCTGTAAAAGAATCCCCGGGTTCCATCTCTTCTTTGTCTGCAAATCCAACAACAGATAAATCAAGTCCATCAGGCCAAAAACAAAAGTGATTATGCCGAGCGTACAATTCACCGTTATCGTCTGTTACATCTACGGGAGCTAAATCCTGGGAATCGATGGGTTCATCGGATATATTTTTCATTGTTAACTCGAAAACAATAAAATGATCATGCTCAAGCGGTCGGTCATCACGCACTTCTTCTCCAGCTTTTAAATAATTTACTTCATACGTATCTTCTGTCCGTACATCATTTATTGTTATCTCTTGCGTATACAAACGGGAATCATGTATCCCAGTCTCTCCTATCGTTCGTTTTTGATCTTCCGCAAAACCTTCTGGAGATTCTTTTTCATCTTCCGTTTCCTTTTCCACGGTACTATCTTCATTTATTTCACTTAAGCTGACTATTATTTCACCGATTTGTAAGTCAGGTGGCCTCCGCTCATCCCATCTTTCAAATATTAAAAATAATTCTCCATAGTCTTCTGGAACTCGAAATGCTTGTGTTCCCGATACTTCTTCCTCCGGTTCCAGTTCATTGAAGTGATTCATTTTCGTATCTCCGTCCACACTTGTCAGCACTACCTATTCTGTCAACCTCATCTCCATAAACATCCAGGAGAGCACCCGAGCTATCCTCTAAGTAAAAATGCGGGCGAGCAGCATAGTCCATCTTTTCTTCTCCTGTATTCTTAAGCGTTATATCAACAATGATGAATACATTCCCCTCACCTGTTGCGTCATATTGATGCGGACCAGAACTTTTTTCTTCCATACTATTCACGGTCAACGATAAATCCTCGAATGAAATTTCCTCCCCGATTACACCTGTTTTTTCTATTAAATCGGATTCCTCTTTATTTGCAGCTTCATTATTTTCTGCGTCTTCCCTACCTTTGTCCTCACATGCTGCTAAAATGAAAAACGTTCCCAAAACAAAGAATATTAGTAAAATTTTTCTCATTCCATCCTCCTCCTTTGTTACGAGGATTTTATATTTTTCCTTACCAAAAACAAGAACTGCGCACGTTCCATTCATCAACAAATTCATAGAAGAATAAAACTTCTGTCGAATAAATTTTCCTTTATCATGAATGTAATTGCTCATTTTCTATTCCCTCAGGTATTTCAATATTCTTCCACGACTTCTGCTTCGGCCGCCTCTCCACATCCAGCTATAAACAATATACTCAAAAGAAAAAGAACTATTTTACCCACCGTCTCCCTCCTTATTCTTCATCCTCTTCATCCGTTTCTGCTGACATCTCAACACGGGTGGGAATCTTCAAATCTCCTTCTTCCAAATTATTCGTTCCCATCACATGGGTAAAGATAATCTCCTCTACCTGAAGAACCTCTCCCTCCATATCCAGCGTACCGTACATTGTTGAATATATTTCGATTGGGTGTTTTGTATCTTTATCAAGGGTTACATTAAAATTGAAGTCATCGACATCAGCAAACTGATCGGGTTCATCCATATTTCGATCATTAATTAACTCATGATAGATATTGGAATCTCCTCCCAAGGTAAGTTCATAATAATCGAAGTTATGTTCATCCGCTTCACCCTCATCATCGCTTACTAAAGCAAGAACGAATTCATCTGTATATTCAAGTAAAACATCATAATTTACAAATAAAAACGCTTCATTTTCTTTCTCTATACCTGCAAGTATTTCTTCATGCTCCTCCCCAGTGAATTTCTGCCAGTGTGGGTCCTCATCACTTGGATTGGCTGATAAATAAGTAGCATCCTCGTTAAGATGCATGCTTAATTCCGTGTTTTGCGTATACGTATCCTCTTCACTGTCTATACGTGCTGCGAGTGGGTCAAGTATTAAATCAGAACTAGCAGAAACCTCAGTATCTATACTTACCCCATCCTCCCCTGTTACAACTTGAGATACGTTTGCCCCCATGCTCATACTATAAATTTCTTCTTCAGCAGCTTGAAATTCCTTCAATATATCCGCTTTCTCTTCCGCATCTTCAACGTATACTTTCTTAGAATCTTGTTCTGGCACCTGTTCCTCTGTCTCTGCTGAACAGGCAGAAATCACTACAAATAATAATAAAGAAAAGGAATAGAATAATTTCATCGCTTAAACCTCCTATTGATTTGAAAGCTTATTATTTATAACTAATTATCTTCTTCTTCCTGTTCTTTCGAAATCTGAATTATTTTATTTATACTTATGGAAACGATATAGAAGCAAAAAGCTGCTATCATACCAAGAATTGAAAGATATACACCGATCCTCCCTTGTAAAAATAAATGGAACAATCCTGTGACTACGCCCCCAGCAAAAATATACAATATTGGATGGAGAATATATTTGAATATTCGCTTTGAAAATTTTTTCATAATTTCATCAATAATAAGAGAAGCTGGAATACCTCCAATTATCGAAATAATGCTGGACACGATAAAAACGAGTAAAAAAGCATCATCAAAACCGATTTGTTCTGGTGGTCTTTCTTCTTCTGGCGACCTCTGAGCATTAGCAATGATTGCTAAGACTGAACTGAACAAAAAAGAACCTAGTATAGCCACGAAAAGCTTTTTCATTATTAATTTCAATATATCCATTTTTGCAGCACCTTTACTTTCGGTATATTTTAGATATACATATTCGACAACTTACTCCTTTTGATCATAAGCTTCCGGGTACAATTTTTTTAGCAGGTCCGCAGTTTCTTCAATCACTTTATCACTTACAATATCTATTCCCATAGACTTCATCATTTCTTGGACAAACTGTAATCGTTTATATGATTTCTCCGGATCCGCTTGGAAAATAACGGGATCACACCAAATATTAATTAATAAAAAGAAAACTTCTGCACATTCCTCCGGATAATTGGTTGTGATCGATCCATCTTCTATTCCTTCTTTTATAATTTGGGCAAATGCCGGGGCACTGCTGTCAATGGAATTTTTCATCATCGATACAATAAAATCAGGACTTTTCATTTGTGTACGGAATACCTCATCCATCGAATGTGCTTGCTGATCCGTTATATTTTTTTCTAAGATAGCGATTAGTTCTTCTTTCGCAGATTGCTCCTTAATCGTTTCTTTCCATTTGTTTAATTGAGCTTCTACACTGTTTGCTTTATTTTCCCTGACAATATCAATGATGTCTTCCTTTGATTTAAAATGATGATAAATACCACCTTTAGATATACCAAGGGTGTTAGCAATATCTTGCATACTCGTTTTCTCAAAACCTTTTTCCATAAATAATTGAATGGCAGTTTCGATAATATTTTCTCTGGTTTGTTTTGCATTATATTTTCTACTCATATTTGATTCACTCCTATTTTAAATCCAACCAGTCGGTTTTCTAAAATGTAACGAAAATCCATACTAGTGTCAAGACTATAAAGTGAAACTTCATTCAGCGGGGATTTTTCGACGCACCACTCTTTACGACGGGACGAGTAACCGCAAAAGCTCTTCGGTGGGGCGAGTAATCGTAGCAATGTTGTCAGGTTAATGAATTTTCTTAAATTTAATACAGACAGCAATAAAACTATCTAGCGACGGTTTTGATGGGACGAGTAATCGCAGTCCCAGCCCCAGCCAGTTACACTGCGATAAATGAAAGCCATCAGAATGTTAAGCATAAAAGCTGGTAATAATTCTTCGGTCAACTTTTTCAATGATAATCTAATTTTTCAATAATAAACACTAAGTATATTGAAATCGTTTACAAAATTATTCTAACAACTCCTTTTATTTTATAAAGGATTATACATTGCACATGTTACACCAATATACAAACTATTTTTAGTGATAAAAGTCATTTTTTCATGAAATTAAATAGGTCTTTTATAATATTTTTAGGAATTTAACTTCTTACGATTAAAAATAAAGGAGCGAGCATTATTCTTTTCAATACTTTTATTTCAGACCATAAATTCATCCTTTATCTTGATAAAATACCACGCATTTTCAACAGGAGTTTAATCTTTTTATTTCCTTGAGATTATCCATTTTTCAATTTCAAGAATTCACATCTATTACCTTTCCTCAAACGAACTGAACGAGATAACCAACACAAAGAAAGCAACCAACCTGATTGTGATCCACAGGTGGCTGCTTTCCTTGTAGTAAGGGTATTAATACAAATATAAATCCATAATCTTATTCTTAGGTTTAATACGTCCACACTTTAGCTTGAAGTTCTTGTACTCCAAATTCCAATGCATCGCCTAAGTCTTCCTTATAAATATCCAAATGGCCATTAGTAATAGCACTTCCTCGGTCTTCACATACGTAAGTCTCATCTAACTCCGGGATATGTACTTTTGTGCCAAAAGGAAGAGATTGTGGACATGCAATGGTTCTTCCTTCCTCTACTTCTTCACCAGATGCTGTTATACCGTAAGCAGGATCACCATGTTCTTTTCCAGTAGATTCAGGCCCAGCCGTATAAGCTGTAACTGTAAAAGAAGCTCCATTTTCATCTGGTATTGTTATGGTTTGCCCGGCTTCAATATAACTAGAATCCGATATAGATGGGTTTGCTGCAATAAGAGCATTTACATCAATTTGATAGTTTTGTGCGATACGATAGACATTATCTCCTGGTTGAACTTCATGATGCTGCTCAGCAGCTGCTGTCCCCGCGAAAAGCACGAATCCAGCCAAAGCAAGAAAAATCGAAAAAATATTCTTAATAATAACACCTTCCTTTCTAATGTATAGTTACTGTCTACCCCTCTTTATAGCTTATAAACTTGAATTCTATCTATGTAATCTTTTTTTAATTATTCGTAAAGAAATTGAAATAATAGAAATATTTTTTCATTCTGTAGATTAATTTCCAGAACAAAGTTGCTAGCGCCCGATTAGCAACGTAAAAAACTAAAGTATTCCATCATCATGACTTACCACATCGCCCAAAACTTTAACTCTAACCTATATCCGTTTACATACTGGTACCTCTTTTTCGATTGCTTGATTTATGATTTTACTTATAGATGCAAATTCTATTTCATCGACGGAAAAAATGTGTATTGTCTTTATAATAAAACAAGAATATGATTCGTATTTACGCTTTTCTAAACACAGCAATCCAAAAGAAATATTAAAGAAATGGCTATGCTACAATTGAATTACTGTAACCCTAAGGAGGAAAAATAATGGCAGTAAAAGTTACTCCATTCTAATACTGTACCTACTGAACAAAACAATCTGGTAACTATTTGTATTTCAACCAATCATGTTGAAAAGTCAAAAAGATTCTTTGAAGCATTGAAACAGGAAGGGACAGTCATGAGGTCACTCCAAGAAACGTCATTTAGTTCTGCTTTTGGGAGTTTAACAGATAAGTTCAGCATAACATTTTTAATTGATACGAAAAGACAAAGCTAATCAAGTGAAGGCAATGTTCACAAGAGGTAATACCTTTATTCATTCAACCAGTGAGTTTTCAACTTCATGAGAAGTGATCAAGAAATCCAGAGATCATGTAAAGAAAAACTAAGACTATCTGTTTTTAACAAAAAATAGTTAAGAAAGGAGATGTTGGTTTGATTACACAAGTTGTACAAGTACCTATCCTCGTGAAGGACCTTGAGGAAGCAAAGCAGTTTTATACAGAAACACTAGGCTTTGTTGTTCGGGAAGAAATAGAATTTTCACCGGGATGGAAATATCTTACGGTTTCCCCAGCAGAAAGCAATGAGACACAATTGGAATTAATGAAGGCTGAGACACCAGAGCAAAACCAAATGATTGGTAAACAACTGATAGGAAGTGCAGCATTGATGTTTTTAAGCAACGATATTGAAACGGATTATCAAGAAATGAAAGCAAAGGGTGTCGTCTTTCACGGCGAACCTAAGTTGGTTCCCGGAGGAAAAGGCGTAGGTTTCGAAGATTTGTATGGTAACGCCTTTGACTTGTTTCAGCTGAATATAAAAGAAAAATAATAAAAGTTGGCGTTCTTGCTGCATGGTTTTAATGAACGCCAATAATATCGTGATATTTCTATTTAAATTTTATTTAGTTCGTTAAACAATCCAAGCACGATTGTGGAATGAAAGTACAAATTTATTGAATCAGCCGCATTCTTTCGTTGAAAAATGCGGCTTTTAAACGTTAATAGCCAACCATGTTATGGATCCAGTAACATAAAACGAAACTTCACTCAGTGGGAGTTTTCGACGCACAACTCTTTACGATGGGACGAGTAATCGCAGTCCCAGTCCCAGGATGTCGCGAACTTAGTCTGCTTCCTTCATTCTCCCACTGAGTTAGCCTTAGTGATTCAGGGAGTTAGCTCACCTGATCTCCCGCCTAAATAAATTTATTTTCACGCTTTATTTTTGAGGCGGGAGTTTTACGGACGCTTCTCCGTGATAAATGAAAGAGGATAAGAAAGATAGCAGCTTATGACTAATTCCTATTCAGCACCATCGACTATAAGTTCATAAGTTCCAATAGATGTTTGTACTACAGCTGTATCTCCTATGTTCAAATCAATTTGTTCTTCTTCTGTCACTTCAAAAAGACCTTCATTTGAATCTGAAGAATCACTATTATTTACTTCTTCGATAGTATTATCATTCCCGAATTCCGCCTCTATTTCGTTATTGCTATTTACATCTGTGTTATCATCAGCCCTTTCATTATTGTCACTACAGTCAACAAGAAATAGCATAAATAACGCTTTTTCATCTATTAACTCCCTCTCACTTATATTCATTTTAATATAACTCTGCTAAAGTGCCATAACAAAAGTCAACTGCGTCGAAAAACCCAGATTCCTCCATATAAATTTCATTAAATTCGTTTCAATTCATCCTAAAAAATGGATTGTTTTCACTTTTAAAATAAGTTGCGATAACGATGCATATTGAAACAAGCATTGTTCATAACCATATAATGTAGACCAATTTTTCAGAAGGAGGAAATAATGACGGATAACAATCAAGACCATCAAAAGGGAAGACGCATTCCTGTTCGAAAAACAGAGACAGAAACAGGAAACAAGCATTCTGTTCGTCAACATAAGCAATCTGATAGTTCTGGACCATATCATTCCCAAACAGTTGGTAAAGATGGTCCCATACTGGAACAAGATAATATTTTACATGAAAAACTGGAAACGTTCATTCACGAGAAGATTGTAGAACGCCCTTTACATGTGAAAGGATATGGTGCTTTTGGATATTTTGAAACGCTGAATAGTATGAGCAAATACACAAAACTTCCCTTTCTTCAGCAAACTGGTCAAACGGTTCCTGTAGCTGTTCGTTTTTCGCTCGGAGCAAGTAATAAAGGTACTCCGGATACATCGCGAAACATACGCGGGTTCTCAACAAAGTTCTATACAGACGACGGGATTTTTGACCTTATTTGTAATGATATCCCAGTCTTTTTATTGCGTGATCCGATGCGTTTTCCAGAAAGCATCAAAGCACTTTCACCATCACCAAAGAACAACCTGATGGATCCAAATTCGCTTTGGGAATTTGTTTCCAGGCACCCGGAGTCCACACATTTTATCGTCCGTCTCTTCTCTAACATTGGTACAGCCAAAAGTTTTCGGCGAATTCCTGGTAATAGTGTGAGTACGTACGTGTGGCGAAATGCAGAAGGGAAACGTCATTATATTAAATACCAGTGGATTCCATTTGAAGGTGTACAATTCATTACAAGCAAAGAGGCAGAGAAAATTGCAGCAATCAACCCCGATTATGCCGGTGAAGATCTGTTTCGAACAATCGAGAACGGAGGCTCGGTAGAATACGGGCTGTATGTACAAATTATGGACCCGGCAGATGCAGACCAGCTGCCATTTGATCCCCTTGATGACACGAAAGTATGGGATGCCAAGATGTTCCCTTTACATCCTGTTGGAAAAATGACGCTCAATCGCAATCCTGATAACTATATGGAGCAAGTAGAGAAAATTGCATTCTCCCCATCGAACTTATTAGATGGAGCGGAATTGACTGATGACAGGATTTTACAAGGACGGGCAAATGTCTATTGGGATTCTCAGCGTTATCGTATCGGACCGCGTTTCCGGGGCGTGCCAGTAAATGATCAAAAGGATTGGCAGCCAAGTGATTTACAGACAAGTGGAGAGGGTACTTTTGTAGAAGGAAGACTCATGCGTTCAGATATAGCAAAACAAGATGATTTTTCACAGGCCGGGGAATTTTATCAATCGTTATCACCAACATGGAAGTCTCAGCTAGTCTCGAATCTTGTCACCGCACTGACAGGAGTACGAAGTGACTTACAGGCTAAAACGATCGAATACCTTTCTCTTGCTTCCCGTGATCTCGGTGAACGTGTATCAGAGGGACTGCGAGACTAAATGATATTCGTAGATTAAAAGAATGCTAAAGGACGAGCGGATGCGTAGATTTCTTAGACTTTACACCTTAATTTCTTCAAGTAACAAAGCCTAATTTCTTTACCTTCAAAAATTAGGCTTTTTCTATATTCAACTCTTCTGTTCTCAATCTCTTTCTCTAGCTTGTTCTGTATCTCTAATATTTTTCTGGACGGTTACTGCTGAAAATAAACTAAGCACAAATGCCATGCCGTAAAATCCTTTTTCACTTAAAATAATACTTCCGGCATTGTATAAACCAATCCCAATTAATGATATCGATATTATAAGTGCAACCCAACTAATGCCATAATAAATATTGGTTACCGGAATCCCCTCATCTCGATCTCTTACTACTTTTTGTAATGATACTGCTGAATAAAGGCCAAATATTAATACAGCAAAATAATACCCTTTTTCATTCAATTCCATTGTTGCATTAAACAGACCAATAAGATAAGCGGAAACTCCAATTAATAAAGCTGCCCAAGAAGCACCTTTAAAAGCCGCAGTAGGTTCGCCTTCTTTTCTCTCCATTTTTATTTTTGGTTCATTATCTTCTTCCCTATCTGTTACAAGCTTAGGTTCACTATCCATACGCTTTTCCCCTTTCTTTTTGTATATAAAATAAAGCATTGCAAGAATATTGCAATGCTTATACCTATATTTATTATACGTAATTTTCCCACAAAGAGAAGACGATTTTTTAAAAATGGTTACTTAGACTTATAAAATAATCAGCGGTAAATTAATAACCTTCTAACCCTTATACCTAAACTCTTCCATATGATAAGAAATACTAGCTAAAGCGTACAAAGCTGCTGTTTCTGTACGTAAAATTCGCTTTCCAAGACGAATAGCCTGAAAACCGGCCCCTTTCAGATGATCTGCTTCTTCTACAGAAATACCTCCCTCTGGTCCAATAACCATCAGAATACGATCATTATCAGACAGGTTATCCAATACAGCTGCAAAAGAAGAAGTATTTGCAACCTCTCCTTTCGCCTCTTCTTCATAGGCAAAAAGCTTTACGGTATAGGCTTCGCTTTCTTCTATCAATGTTTTTAATGGCATAACATCAGACAGTTCTGGAATCTGGTTACGGTGACTCTGTTCACTAGCTTCCTTGATAATTTTGTTAAAGCGTTTTGCTTTTTTATTAAACTTCTGCTCATCCCATTTAGCAACAGACCTCTCCGCTGCAAAAGGTATAAATCTTGCAGCGCCCAACTCTGTTCCTTTTTGGATGATCCATTCAAACTTATCGCCTTTGGGAATTCCTTGTGCAAGACTCACTTCTACCGGTAATTCAACTGACTCGTCTAACCAGCTTTCAATGACTGCTTGCACTTCTTCTTCATGTATGCCTGTAATTTTACAAAGAGCTGAGTTTCCGTCCTCTGTGTTACAAATAATCATGTCACCAGGCTTATTTCGCATAACCCTTGTTATATGATGAACGTCTTCACCAGTGATTCTGATAACCTGACCTTCTACCTGTTCTTTCGAAATAAAATAGCGCTGCATCTACTATCCCCTACTTTTATTCTGGTTTCCGAGCAACAATGGAGACCCAATCTTCCATTTCACTGGTAGAAATAATATCAAATCCTGCTTCTGTTAACTGATCATGAACAGATTGTTTCTTATTTTGAATAATTCCCGCTGTAATGAAATAACCACCTGGGCGTAAATTATGATAAGCTTCCACTACAAAACGGACAATTATTTCAGCTAGGATATTGGAAACAATAACATCAGCCTGTTCTTCTATGCCATCAAGTAAATTATTCTGTTTAACTGTTATTTTCTCATGGGCATGATTTAATTTCGCATTCAATGTAGTACTTTTAACAGCTATATCATCTAAATCAAAAGCTTGTACCGATTCTGCACCTAATTTGACAGAAGCAATACTTAGAACGCCAGAACCACAGCCCACATCAATAACTTTATCATCAGGTTGTATATAAGCTTCTAAGCCTTGAATGCTCAGAACGGTCGTAGGATGTGTTCCAGTACCAAACGCCATGCCCGGATCCAGCTCTATAATTAATTCATCAGTAGATACTGGTTTATAATCCTCCCAAGTTGGAGTGATTGTGATGCGATTGGATATTTTAACCGGCTTATAATACTTTTTCCAGGCAGTCGCCCATTCCTCTTCATGAACTTCACTTATCGTCACCTGATTTTTTCCTAAATCAATATCATAAAGCAGTAATTGATTAATTGCCTGTTTAATCTCTTCAACCGTTTCTCCTAAAAAGCTATTCACTGGCAGGTATGCCTTTATCCGAACACCTTCCTCCGGGTAGTCTTCCGGATCCAGCTCAACTACTTCTCCAAATCCTTCTCCTTCAAATTGCTCTAAGTCCAATGGATCTTCAATAACTAATCCACTTGCACCTGTTTCATGTAAAATGTTTGAAATAGGCTCCACTGCTTCATTTGTTGTAAGAATGGTAATCTCTGACCATTTCATATTGAACACCGCCGTTCTTTTGAAATATCTATGTAAACAGAGATACCTCCAGCTTGCTTGTCATCTATATTTATTGACAAAATTCAAGCTAGAGGTCACTCTGATTAGTCTCCTTTGAACGCTTTACGAAAACGCTGGAAAATATTATCCTCTTGTTCATCGGTGGATTCATTTCCGCCTAGTTCATTAAATTGACGCAGTAAATCTTTTTGTTTGTCTGTTAAATTGGTTGGCGTCATCACTTTTACTTTAATATGCTGATCTCCATGTCCTCGTCCATGAACATTTGGTGCACCTTTTCCTTTTAATCGGAATGTTTTGCCTGCTTGTGTACCAGCAGGGATTCTTAATTTAACCTTCCCATGGACAGTAGGAACTTCAATTTCATCTCCTAAAGCTGCTTGTGCAAAGGTTAGTGGCAGTTCACAGAATATATGGTCGCCTTCGCGGACAAAGAAATCATGCTTACGAACACGAATAACGACAAATAAATCACCTGCTGGACCGCCGTTTTTCCCTGGATCTCCTTTGCCGGCAACACGGATTTGCTGTCCTTCATCGATACCGGCCGGAATATCAATATGGATTTTTTTCTTTCTATTAACTGTTCCGGCACCGCCGCAGGTTTCACATTTTTCAGGAATGATTTTTCCTGTTCCATTACAATAATGACATACACGACGGTTAACCACACGGCCAAATGGCGTATTTTGTTCTTGATTTAATTGGCCTGAACCATGACAATGTGAACATGTTTCTGTTTTCGTACCCGGTTTTGCTCCAGAACCATCACATGTATCACATTCTTCTTCTTTTGGTACTTCAATATCTGTTTCTTTGCCAAAAATTGCTTCTTCAAAATCAAGAATCAACGTGTATTGCAAATCGTCTCCTTGCTGTGGTGCATTCGGATCACGCGAACGTCCGCCGCCGCCAAAAAACATATCAAAAATATCACTGAATCCACCGAAGTCTTGGGCTCCGCCACCGCCAAAGCCTCCGAAGCCTTGACCTTGTGCGCCCGCATGCCCAAATTGATCATACTGCGCTTTCTTTTGGTCGTCACTTAATACTTCATAAGCTTCTTTTACTTCTTTAAATTTCTCTGCTGCGCCTTCTTCTTTATTTACATCCGGATGATATTTACGGGCCAGCTTCCGGTAACTCTTCTTTATTTCATCTTTTGATGCTCCCTTTTCTACACCTAAGACATCATAATAATCTCGTTTTGCCAAATTATTCACTCCCGATACTCTGATTGCATAAGTTTAATCATATCATCATTCATTTGTCTGTGGCAACAATGAATATCAGCTTCGTTCTAATTTATCCGTAAGCATTATGTTGCTTATATCCTGCCTTGTAAAAAAGTCAAAGCCAAGAGAATCCTGACTTTGACTTTTATTCAGTAACTATTCATTATTTATTTTCTTTATCGTCATCGTCGACTTCTGTATAGTCTGCATCAACAACGTCATCGCCTTGCTGCCCTTCTGCATTTTCTGCTCCTTGTGCTTCCTGAGCTTCTTGTTGTACTTGCTCATAAAGCTTAGCAGAAAGCTGTTGAACTTTTTCTTCTAAGGCATCTTTTTTCGCTTTGATTTGTTCTTGATCATTAGACTCTAAAGCTTCTTTTAATTCATCTCTTGCAGCTTCTGCTTGCTGTTTATCTTCATCAGAAACTTTGTCACCTAAGTCTTTCAATGTCTTATCTGTTGTAAATACAAGCTGATCAGCCTGGTTGCGAAGTTCTACTTCTTCACGACGTGCTTTATCCGCTTCTGCATTTTCTTCTGCTTCTTTTACCATCTGATCTACTTCATCATCAGATAAACCAGAAGAAGATTTAATCGTAATCGATTGTTCTTTATTTGTTCCTAAATCTTTCGCTCTTACATTAACAATACCGTTCGCATCGATATCGAAGGATACTTCGATTTGAGGCATTCCACGTGGTGCTGGTGGAATATCGGATAATTGGAAGCGGCCAAGCGTTTTGTTATCTGCCGCCATTTCACGCTCTCCTTGAAGTACATGAATATCTACTGCAGTCTGGTTATCAGCAGCTGTTGAGAAAGTTTGGGATGCACTTGTCGGAATGGTTGTATTACGTTCAATTAATTTTGTAAATACAGCACCCTGTGTTTCAATACCTAAAGAAAGTGGTGTTACGTCCAGTAATAATACATCTTTCACGTCACCTTGCAGAACACCGCCTTGAATTGCTGCACCAAGTGCTACAACTTCATCCGGGTTTACACCTTTCGAAGGATCTTGCCCTAATTCTTTCTTGATGGATTCCTGTACAGCCGGAATACGAGTAGAACCACCGACTAGGATAACTTTATGAATATCCTTGCTGGATAAGCCAGCATCAGAAAGTGCACGGCGAGTTGGTTTCATCGTACGTTCTACTAAATCAGATGATAACTCATCGAATTTTGCACGTGATAATGTCATTTCTAAGTGTAATGGTCCAGCTTCACCAGCTGTAATAAATGGAAGAGAAATTTGTGTTTGTGCTACTCCAGATAAATCTTTTTTCGCTTTCTCTGCAGCATCTTTCAAACGCTGTACAGCCATTTTATCTTTAGAAAGGTCAATGCCATTTTCTTTTCTGAATTCTTCTACCATATGCTTGATAATTACTTCATCAAAGTCATCTCCGCCAAGACGATTATCTCCAGCTGTTGCAACAACTTCAAAAGTACCATCACCGATATCTAGGATAGATACGTCAAAAGTACCGCCGCCAAGGTCATATACAAGAATTGTTTGATCTTGATCTTCTTTATCAATACCATATGCAAGCGCTGCTGCTGTTGGTTCGTTAATAATACGTTCTACTTCAAGACCTGCAATTTTACCAGCATCTTTGGTAGCTTGACGTTCCGCATCGTTAAAGTAAGCAGGAACCGTAATTACTGCTTTATCTACACTCTCACCAATATAATCTTCTGCATACGATTTAATATGCTGCAGAATAATTGCTGAAATTTCTTGTGGTGTATAATCTTTTTCGCCAATTGTTACTTTATAGTCTGTACCAATATGGCGTTTGATAGATTGAACCGTATCCGGGTTTGTAATTGCTTGACGTTTAGCAACTTCCCCTACTTGTCTTTCTCCATTTTTAAAAGATACAACTGATGGTGTTGTACGGTTTCCTTCCGGGTTTGGGATAACGACCGCTTCGCCACCCTCCATAACTGATACGCATGAGTTTGTTGTTCCTAAGTCGATTCCAATAATTTTACCCATTCTTGATTTCCTCCTTCAATACTTCTGCGACACTTTTTATTTATTGACTTTTACCATTGCAGGGCGGATAACCCGATCTTTTAAGAGATAACCTTTTTGCAGTTCTTCTACCACTTTATTTGCTTCGACAGAGTCATCTTCAATCTGCATCACCGCATGGTGTACATTCGGGTCAAAATCAACACCCTCTGTTTCAATAACAGAAACACCTTGTGAAGTGAATACATCTTGTAATTGACGGTAGACCATGTCAATTCCTTCAAGAATACTCTTGTTTTCTTCAGATACTTCTACTTGCAGAGCGCGTTCAAAATTATCCATTACAGGAAGCAGCTCTTGAACCATATCTTGTGCTTTGTATTTACGATCTGCTTCACGCTCTTTTAATGTGCGTCTTTTGTAGTTATCAAACTCTGCCTGTAAACGAAGGATGCGGCCTTCAAGCTCTTCTTTTTCATTTTTTAATGCTTCTATTTGAGCTTCTGCCTCATTGCTCTCCTCGACAGATTCAGTATCTGTTTCTTCGGCTGTCTCTTCTACAATTTCTTGTTCTTCTTGTAGCGCTTCTTCTTTTTTTTCATTCTCTGACATCTACTCAGGCACCTCTTTTCTAAATTCCAATTAAAAACTATACCATAGAAGATATAGATAGAAAACCAAAATCCTTGATTTCTTTATGAGGATGTTCTCTTATTTTTATGATTTATCACTATACCATTTTCCCATTGTACCAGTCATTTCTCTGGAAATGCTCTGCATTAAGGATAATACTTTTCTGTATTCCATTCTTGTAGGTCCGATTAATGCAATTGTTCCCATTTGACCACCACCAATATGGTAAGAAGCAGTAATCAAACTTAAGTCTTTGATTTCTTCCACTTCATTTTCGTGTCCAATAGAAACTTTAATACCTTGATTGGAATTTTTCAAGAGATTTATAATTTCATCCTCACGTTCCATCAAGGAGTAAAATGAGCGAATTCGATCAACATCATTAAATTCTGGCTGCATCAATATATTTGCTTTTCCACCAAAATAAAGCTTCACTGCTTGTTCTTGCGTAAATAGCGCGCGAATCCAATTGAGTGAAGAACCTACTCCATTCAAATATTTCTTCAATAGGGAAGCTACCTCATTTTGAATTACTTCAGGAAGCCTATAAAGAGCTACACCCTGAAGACGGTCATTTAAAATGTTTACGAGCTTTTCTATATCAGATGATGAAATTTCTTTTGGCAATGTAAAAGAACGGTGCTCTACATGACCAGTGTTTGTTACTAAAATCGCTACTGCTGATTGATCGGATAACGCTAGAACCTGAATCTGCTTGACGGTTGCTTCATACATTTCCGGTCCGAGAATGATAGATGTGTAATTGGTTAATTCAGAAAGCGCTTCTGCTGCTGTCTGCACAATCTGTTCAAACTCATATATTCCGTTATTTGTTAATTTTTCAATGATCCCCAATCCATGCTGATGAATTTCTGGACCAATTAAATGATCAACATAATAACGATAACCTTTTTCTGAAGGTACACGACCAGAAGAAGTATGTGTTTTTTCTAAAAACCCTAATTCTTCTAAATCTGCCATCTCATTTCGAATCGTTGCGGCACTGTAATGCAACGTATCCTTTTTGGAAAGAGCCCTAGACCCAACCGGTTTAGCAGAATCGATAAAATCATCAATAATGACCTGCAATATCATAAGCTGCCTATCTGTTAACATGATGATCACCTCTGTTAGCACTCTCTTGTTATGAGTGCTAAATCTATAATAAAATTATCAAATTCGATTTCTTTTGTCAAACAGTTTGCCCTTTTGCTTCCATCATTTTTTGCTCAAAGTTCTCCAATAATAAAAATTGTTGAAATACCCTATCTCCTAGAAGCATCCCCTGATTTGTTAATGCATAGTTTCCATCGTTATACGCTAATAAATTGTCATGTGTTAGTTTATATAATTCTTTACGGTATAATTTTTCTAACGATAAACCATATCTTTCCCTAAATGCTTCCGTGTTAATCCCTTCAGCTTTTCTGAGCTGCAGGAATAATTCTTCTTCAATTTGATCTTGTAAGGTTATTTCTTCAAGATGTTCGATTGCTGAACCAGTACGATTAACTTCCTTCATGTATGTTCCTAAAGGTTTATAATTCGATGTACGTTTACCTGGCAGATAGCCGTGGGCCCCAGCCCCAAAACCAAAATAATAATCGTTATTCCAATAGGTTAAATTATGCTTGCTCTCATAACCAGGCTTGGCAAAATTACTTATTTCATACTGGTGTACACCTTGTTTCTTCATATTTTTCTGCAGCAGCTCATACATCTTAACCTCATCGTCTTCTGGTGGCTGGTGCAAAAATCCGTTTCTCCGTTTATGATAAAACACCGTTTTCGGCTCAATTTGCAATGCATAAGTTGAATAATGAGGAAGACCGAATTGAAGTGCTTCTTTTAATGTTTTTTCAAAGTGAGCAACGGTTTGATTAGGGAGAGCATAAATTAAATCTAAACTTATATTGGTGAACTGCGCCTGTTTAAGAATCTCCACCGTTGTATAAACATCTTTCACACGGTGCATGCGTCCGATTTTTTCAAGCATATCATCGTCCATCACCTGGACGCCAAAAGAAATTCGGTTTACGCCATAATCATGAAGCAGTTTCGCCTTTTCTTTATCAATATCCCCTGGATTAATTTCAATTGTAAATTCTTCACAAGAATTAAGATCAAACTTTTTATTTAAAAACTCAAAAAGCTTTTGTAATTGATCCATTGATAGTGCTGTCGGCGTTCCACCGCCCATATAAATCGTTCGGAAGACATTTCTATTACCGGGAATAGTAGTGTCCATTTCTTTTATCAACGCATCAACAAAGGCATCTGCCTTCGTTTCCATATAATAATACTTTACAAAATTGCAGTAATGACAAATTTGCTTACAAAAAGGGATATGGATATATACTGACTTCACTTGCATGACTTGAACTTCCTTCCTCTGTAAAAACCCACGTATTCACCTAGCTTCTTTAATACCAGGATATACTGACTTCGACGTTCCCGCAAATTCTTCTGCACAAAAACCCGATAGTCTAAAGTTATAAAACGAAACTTCACTCAGCGGGAGTTTTACGGACGGTTCTCCATGATAAAACCAGTGGGTTATTTTTGAGATTATTTTATATTATTTTATGTTTGCTCGCAATTTCCATGGATAACCGACGTCGTTTTACTTAAACAATAAAACCCACTGTTCTAAGTAGAGCAGCGGGGTTATTTATATCGTAATCTAATCTTCATCCATCTTTAAGACAGCCATAAACGCTTCTTGAGGTACTTCTACATTACCTACCATCTTCATACGTTTCTTACCTTCTTTTTGTTTTTCAAGCAGCTTTCTTTTTCGGGAAATATCTCCACCGTAAAGTTTTGCAGTAACATCCTTACGAACTGCTTTGATGTTAGAACGCGCTACAATCTTATTCCCAACCGCTGCTTGAACTGGCACTTCAAATTGCTGTCTAGGAATTAAATTCTTTAATTTCTCAACAATCTGTTTTCCACGTTCATATGCAAAATCACGATGAACTACAAATGATAATGCATCAATTGTATCGCTATTGAGCAAGATATCCATTTTCACAAGACGAGATGGCTGATAGCCAATTAATTCATAGTCAAATGAGGCATATCCTTTTGTTTGTGATTTTAATTGGTCAAAGAAATCATAAACGATCTCAGAAAGCGGAATATGATAAATTACGTTGACACGAATATCATCTAAATATTGCATATCTACAAAATTCCCGCGTTTCTTTTGGGCAATTTCCATCACTGCTCCAACATAATCGTTTGGAACCATAATCGTAGCTTCTACATAAGGTTCACGCACTTCTTCAATTACTTGTGGATCCGGCATTTCTGACGGATTATCCACAGATACTACTTCACCATTCGTCAGCTCCACTTCAAAAATAACACTCGGAGCTGTTGTAATTAAACTAATGCCAAATTCTCTTTCAATACGCTCTTGTATAATCTCCATATGAAGCAGCCCTAAGAATCCACAACGATAGCCAAAACCCAGCGCTTGAGAAGTCTCTGCGTCATATTGCAAGGAAGAATCATTCAGCTCTAAACGTTCCAGTGCTTCTCTCAGATCGTTATAGTCGTTGGAATCTACTGGATAGAGTCCACAAAACACCATTGGGTTTAGCCGGCGGTAACCAGGCAAGGGTTCATCTGCTGGTTTATTAGCTAATGTAATTGTGTCACCAACACGTGAATCACTAACATTTTTAATAGACGCCGTTAAATAACCAACATCTCCGACTGTTAATTCTTTTTTAGCAAGCTGCTTCGGTGTAAACACGCCTACTTCATTTACCTCGAACTCTTTACCTGTAGCCATCATTTTAATTTTATCTCCTACTTTAAGAGAGCCTTCCTTTACACAAACATAAGCAATAACACCGCGGTAAGAATCATACAGCGAATCGAAAATCAATGCTTTTAACGGATCTTCTGCTTCACCAGGAGGTTCTGGAACAACTTCTGTAACACGCTCCAAAATTTCTTCAATTCCTATATTCGCTTTTGCGGAAGCTAAAATTGCTTCGTCACCATCAATACCTAATACGTCTTCTAATTCCTTTTTCACTTTTTCTGTGTCTGCACTTGGCAAATCAATTTTATTAATTACCGGAATAATTTCTAAATCATTTTCCATCGCTAAATAAACATTCGCCAATGTCTGTGCTTCAATACCCTGCGCTGCATCCACCACAAGTATAGCCCCTTCACAGGCAGCCAGGCTTCTGGATACCTCGTATGTAAAGTCGACATGGCCAGGTGTGTCAATTAAATGGAAAATAAATTCTTCGCCAGCTGTATTCGTATATTTTAATTGTACTGCATTCAATTTAATTGTTATGCCGCGTTCGCGTTCCAGATCCATTCCATCCAGCAGCTGGTCTTTCATTTCACGCTTTGTAACAGTTTCTGTATTTTCAAGAATTCGATCAGCTAACGTTGACTTTCCGTGGTCAATATGAGCAATGATCGAAAAATTTCTGACGTTTCGTTTTTTATTCGTCATTTCACGCACACTCCTAAGTTTTCCTATATATCTTCATTTTCTTTCCATCAAAAAAGGCGTCAATTACTAGCATTGATTATAGCAATTGATGCCTCGAGATTCAATGATTAACTAAGAAAGACTGGCGTAAATCTAATCTAGTTCATTGTTTTTATTCAAAATGAAATATATTTTACTTCGCTTCTCCGTGTCAGAAAAAGAGCTCCCCTATCCCATACATAATGGCCACGATGACTTCAAATAGTTGTTTAACGATACCTTCCATTGTTGCTGCTGTGCGATTTGTTAAGGAGTAACTGCCTTCTTCCAGGACGTCTGTTTGAGCAATAATGATCTGTTCTTCCTCGTTGGCTTCCTCTACAACTTCTGTTGCGGAGGTGTCTGGAACTGGTCTTTGTTCAGCCACCTCATTTCGCTGCATTCCGAATACAAGTCCACTTAGAAAAAAGATGACAAGCAATAACAATATAATTATTTTTCGCATCAAATCGCTCCTTATGAATCAGACTGTACTGCTTCGGCGTCCCAATAATAGTCGCTGAACACTTCTGCTAAAGCATCCGCAGAACGATACAGTTCTTCCATGGTATTGTCTACTCCGCCAAACTCAATCAACAGGGCGTTATCAACCATATCCTGATTATAAACCCCATTCCCACTGGATCCATCCTTTTGGAACACTCCTCGGCTTAATCCTGGATACGCCTCTTCTATTAAGCCGTGTAGTTCGGTTGCAACTTTCAAGTTCTTTTCATAATCTGGGTGTCCGGTGCCGATCACAAATAGGATTTTTGCATAATCTTCTCCTTCAATGGTTTGCGTCGTCTTGTCTCTCCGCAAAGCATCTCGATGAAGATCAAACACATATTGAATCTCTTGGTTACCTGCAACAGCTTCCGCAACAATATCACGAGAGACTTCATAGGATTGATGATAGCCCATTCCCCGTTCGTTCAAGAGCTCTCCAAAGTCCGTATCATCTACTTGCGTCCCAATTCCCAGCCTTTCAAGTTCTTCTGCTAAATGATCACTAACTTTTGTAATATTAATTTCCCCATGCATTGCACCATCAGGGTCTGTTTCATTTGGCAAATGTGGTAAAAAGGATTCCCGATTGTGTGTATTATAGATAAAAACAACGTCCCGATCTCCAGTGGTTTGTTCATTCTCGGTTTCTTCTTCCTCTGTATCTTCTGTCTCTTCCGTTTCTTCATCTTCCTCTAATACCGCTTCCCTATCTCTTAAAACTTCCTCTAAAGGTGGATTAGATTCTATTGGAAAGTGTGTAAAATCATTATCACTTGCCATTAATAATTGACTGTCAAATATCGAAAAACCTGGAATTTCATTTCCAAAAAGTGTTCTAGGGTCTGTCGGTTTTACATTGGATGTAAGCTCAAAGAATACATCAGACAATTTAGGTATCTCTGCTTCTCCTTCTGGAAAGCTCTGCTTATAGGCCCGGTTTTCCATTGTAATTAAATGATAAAAAATCGTACTATCCATTTCCTGTGTCCAACTGTTTAGCACATCGGATGAAAATCGATATGCAGGCTGTACTGCAGTTAATATACTAATTAATAAAAATATACTAACAAAAAAAATAATATAAAGACCGCTTCGTCGAGAAAAGGTTTGTACCATTTTACTCCAATTATTTTTGTTCATAAAAATACACGATGCCACCTTTCTCTAATAACTCTATAGTGCAATCTATGAGTAAACTAGAGAAAATAGAACCGTGTAAAAAGAAAAAAATAGACTTAATAGAGGGTACGAATTGGTACAGTCACTTAGAATAACTTGAGAAATTATCAATTGTTACTGTTTCATGCAAAGCTGCATTTAATCCATTTGCTATCACTTCTGCCATATCGATCATAAAACCATCCACTTCTTTTGGAGTAACCATTAAATTATGACCAATCGGTGTTAATACTTCCATGATCAACTGTCTCTTTTCTTCCTCAGACAGCCCACCAATAATACCAAATAATTTTTCACTTTGTTCTTTATCAGGCATATCCTCATCGGTTAACTGCTTCGTCCCAAAATTCATGCCGGCAGGAGTCAACGATTTGGATGGATCATCTTTTTCTTTCCATTCCCTTCCAAAGTGTTTAAATACATAATCGATGGTATCACTAGTGATTGTTACCGCATCTACCACTGTCGGTACCCCAATAGCAATTACAGGAATCCCCAACGTCTGCTTGCTTATTTCTTTTCGCTTATTGCCAACTCCTGAACCGGGATGAATTCCTGTATCAGATAATTGGATCGTTTCATTCACTCTGCTGATCGATCTCGATGCAAGTGCATCAATCGCAATAACCATATCAGGCTGGTATTTTTCTACAATCCCAAAAATAACATCGCTGGTTTCTATTCCTGTTACCCCCATTACTCCAGGGGTAATAGCAGCCACTTCCGCATAGCCTTCTGCAACAGATTCCGGCTGCAAACGGAATAAATGGCTTGTTACCAATACTTTCTCAACGGTCATTGGTCCTAAAGCATCAGGAGTCACATTCCAATTTCCTAAACCAACAATCAAGCACGAGGCATTATCAGGTAAATCTTGTTTTTGTATTAAATGTTCAAGTTCTTTTGCTAAAATTGTTGCGGCTTGATGCTGTTTCTCCGTATCTTGTTTTTTGACACCATCCGCATGAATCGTGACGTAGTTCCCCGGTTTCTTTCCGATTTGTTCAGCGCCAGTATCATCAATCGTCACATAAGAAATTTTTATATTTTTTATCGTTGTTTCCTTAAAAGTGACACCCGCTATCTCTTTCTTTTCCCGTTCCTCTTGCTTTTCTGCATACATATCTCTTGCTTCAACAGCTAAATCTGTTCTCACTTGAAAGTTTTTCTTCATATTTTCCATTACATCAAACCCCTTTTCTTTCAATACATACTCTTCAGATAAAACGAAACTTCACTCAGTAGATACTATTTCCCCACTGAAAAAATAAGGAACATTAGAAAAACTTGTATTCACTTGGTTTGCAGTAAATCCACAGTTTTCCATTCTTTTCCCTTTAAAATTGGTATAACTTTTTTAAAACAAACGAATATCTCTGCTTCCTGAGGCAGGGATGATTTACCTCAACGAAAACACCTGTGTGACCAGCAACATGTTTGCCGGAATTAACCAGGAGATTAATGTCCGTCTTCCAATTCCCCATCTATACGTCACCCTGACTAAACAAGAAGAAAGATGGACTTTCACGCTGTGACAAAACTCCTGTATTTATACATTCTTAGCATGCACGCCTGGAATAATTTCATACCAATTTGTTGATTAAGTAACAATTCTATTGAAAAGATAGGGTAGCTTTGGTAAAATACTCTTGTCGTACAATGAAAATTGACAACTGATTAAAGCATATGAAACATGTTTTTTTAATCGCACACTTTTTAGGAGGTGAATAAACATGGCAAATATTAAATCTGCAATTAAACGCGTAGAAGTTAACCAAAAGAAACGAGTTAATAACAGTTCACAACTTTCTGCAATGCGTACGGAAATTAAACGTGTAGAGAAACTTGTAGAAGCTAACGATACTGAAAATGCAAAAGCAGTATTCCAATCTGCAAGCAAACATATTGATAAAGCAGCTCAAAAAGGAATTATCCACAAAAATGCTGCTAATCGTCAAAAATCTCGTTTAGCTAAAAAAATCAACGCATCATAATAATAAATAAAAGGTGAAGTAAGTACGGAGATTGCCGTAAGTACTTCACCTTTTATTTTTAGACTAAAGGACGAACTTTTCTAATTTTATTTTATCCCTGGATTTCTTCTCTATTATATGCACAACGAGACTTTCAACGATTTAACTTTACCTAACCGGTATTCGTTGAATTAACTGATCCTCACACCTTAGTTAAACGAATATACCCGCCTAAACTACATCCATTAACAGAAGTTCAAATGCTAACCCTTTCTCCATTAACCCTTGCTTCATTTTAGCGTCCGTTTCTGCAAGCTGACAAAGGATATAAGACAAACGTTCCTCGGATAATTTTGCTTCTCTCGCCATTGCAACTTTAATGACATAAGGATGTGCACCAATATTTTTCTGAATTTGAAATTGAGAATAACCCTTCTTTTTTAGCTGCTTTACCCTTAAGATCATCCGAAATTGATAAGCAAGTAAACCGATCATTGCAATAGGATCTTCATTCATTTTCTCCAAATCCTTATAAATTTGAATGGCTTCCTGGATACTCCCTTTCATAACAGCATCAACAAGTGCAATAGATGTAGTGGTGGGTGTGTGTGATACTAACTGCTGGGCAATTTCTTTTGTAACAATCCCATTCTCGCCTACAAAAAGAGCCAGCTTCTCGATTTCACTTTGTAAGAGCTGAATATTATTAGAAACCTCTGCCTCTAATATTTCCATTGCCTCTTGGTCAATATCTATCCCATAGGACTTCATCAGACTTTGAATCCATGTTCTTGCATCTTTTTCTTGTACAGAATGACAGTCCACGGAATATGCCAGCTTTTTTAATTGTTTTGTAACTTTCTTACGTTCATCTAATTTTTCATATGGCGCTATAATTAGTAAAACGGAATAATCAGGCGGATTTTGTAAATACTCCTGTAAATAGGTTAAATTATGCTCAAATGGTGCTTTATCAGGTTTTGTTTTTACAAAAGAAGCATTGCTGGCAAATATTAATTTACGGTCACCAAAAAATGGAAATGTTTCCGCATCTGCTAATACTTCTTGTATAGATGTTTCTTCCAAATCATATAAAGACAGATTTGTTTTATCCCCGTCTAAAACGGTTTTGATTAATCGGTCTTTTAATTGTTCTAAAAAAAATGATTCTGTTCCAAAGGCAAAGTAAATTGGTTGAATCTGATTGCTTTTTATTTTTTTTATTTGATCCATCATGTATATTTCGCTTCCCATCTAAACAATATTTCATTACAAATTATATACGATTTCTTTATGTTTCTGTTTTAAAATACGGTGAAAAGTTTAACGATTTTTATATAAGGGTGTATCCCAATCGGGCTGAAAAAAACAGTTGATGACTTATTCACGTACTGTGATGACTTCCCGAACCATCCCAACGCATGAGCGCTTTTAGGAAAAGGTCTTTTCCTTTTGTTATGTCGTTTTATTTGGCGTTTTGAGCATGTACTAAAAGAAAAAGTGCTAAGTATAAAACGCAACTTCACTCAGCGGGAGTCAGCTTACCTGATCTCCCGCCTAAATTAATTTATTTTCACACTTTATTTTAAGCCAGGAGTTTTACGGACGGTTCTCCGTGATAAATTCATCTCTTTTCATCCTATAAGGAAGCTGGCATAAACGCAACAAAAAATAAAGGAAGAATCACAAGACTTTTGTGTTCCTCCTTTATAAAGCATCTATATTAAACGTCTTAAAATAAGCTCTAGAAACAAATTTTAAGAACGATATTTGCTTATATATAATTTGTGCTTTTAGGCAAAAAGTATAGATGTTAACTGTTGCTAAAAATGGCTGTATTCATCATGAAGGAATCGTATAAAGAATGTAGATTTTTTTTTGAGGATGATTTATACTATAGTTGTGAGCATAGGAGGGGTATATCTTGAACGAATTCGAAAAAGATCCACAGTACAAAGGAAGCGATGTCGTAGACTCCATTAAAGGATTTACCTTTTCATTTCTCTTTTTCTTTATCATTTTTGCAGTTGGTGTAACCATCAGCGTAATTGGTCAATAATAAAAGAGATAAAAGGTTAAAAACCCGGTTGTCACCTTGTTTTAAGTGACTACTTTCGTTTGGACTTATGCAGCAGAAAAAGTTTTTGTTTCTTATCTGCAAAAAAGGAAGGGATTACATCTCTTCTTTTTTTTGCCTTTAAAAAGTATAAAGTGAAACTTCATTCAGTGAGAGGTTTTAGGCGCATCACTCTTTACGATAAGACAAGTAAGTTTAAGCGCGAGACATTGCTTTTTTAGCTGTCAGGATACTTTGTGCTTTTGGTTCTTGGCTAACAAGTTCTTTTCTAAATTTATTTTATGGTAAAAAGGGCGAAAAAGTTCCTCCCCCATCTGTGTAAAAAAATTGAATCGCCCCTTGTTTATCCGTTCGGTACACCTGAATTTGATTACGCTCCAACACTTCCAGCACTTCTTCATTCGGATGATTATACCGATTATTCCTTCCTGCTGAAATCAAAGCAGCCCGCGGCTGGACAGCTTCTAAAAATACTTCGCTGGTTGATGTGTTGCTGCCATGATGGGCAACCTTTAAAATATCAACTTGCAGTGCCGGATAATCACGTACGATTTGCTCTTCTATTTCCTTGCTAATATCTCCTGTAAACAGCCATTTTAATCCTAAGTTGGTATATAAAACGATCGAATTGTCATTTGCATCTCCCTTATCCGCATCCGGTGCTAACACTTGGAAAGAAATAGCATCATTAAAACGGAGTAAATCACCCGCTTCTGCATACGTTATTTTTAAAGAAGGCTGTATCTCTTTAAATTCTTCTAATAATGTTACATCAAAATAAGGACTTACGATTACTTCTTCTACGCTAACCTCTTCTAAAATAAAGCGTACGCTTCCAAAATGGTCTACATCGTCATGTGAAATAATAATTGCATCCAGCTCTTTGATCCCTCTCTGATGAAAATAAGCACGAATAATATTCTTATACACTCCCCTAGTTGGTTCCATATCTTCAAAATGAAAAGCTGCTCCAGCATCAATCATAACTACCGCTTCCCTCTTTGCTGCTTCCACTAAAATTGCATCACCTTGCCCCATATCAAACATGGTCACAATACCTTCATCTTGAAAATAAGGTTTACTGGCAGTCATTAAAATAGGCAGTATAAAAATAATTCCAATGATCGCTGCTGCTTTTTCTTGTTTATACTCTAAACATCGCATAAATAAGAAGAAGCAAACGAAATAAATAATAACACTAATGATCGATAATTGGTCTAAATACATTGGCGGGAATAATGTCTGATCAATCCATCCAATAAACTGTAGGGCCCTTTCATGAATGAACACAAAAATATCATCCAAAAATAGGATCATCTTATTAGGTAAAAAAGAAATAACTGCAAAAACATACATTACGGGAATAACGAAGAAGGTAAAATAAGGGATGACGATTAAATTCATGAAGATAGACAATGGATGAAAAATGTTAAAATAATAAATCTGAAGTGGAAGAATGGCCATTTGTGCAATAAAACTCACCTGAAAGACCTTCCATACCGGTGATTTCGATTGACTGATCCATTTCTGGGACAAAAGTATGGAAAAGGTTACTGCAAAAGAAAACTGAAAGCCGACATGATAAATGATATAAGGATCCCAAAGAATAAATATCATAAACACGATACACAGCAAATCAGAGTAGGGAAGTTTCCATCGATACTTTTGAAAAATAAGGAGTCCCACCATCATGATTGCAGCACGAAGAACAGGAGGATTAGCTCCGGCAAGGACGGAATAAACCGGAAGAAAAACCATTAAAAACAAATGTGTTTTCTCTTTTGTGATGATATTGCCTTTCACTAACAGTAAATATAAAAAAGCGATGACCAGCGTTACATGGGTGCCTGAAATAGCTATAATGTGTGATAAACCAAATCGCTGAAACAACTCTGTTATAGATTCTTCCATTCCAGAAGCATCTCCAAAAACGATGGCGTTGATCCAAATAGCTGTCTCTTCACTCCATGTATCTTCCATTCGATTTAACAAGCCTGTTCTTAGTTGATACAAAAAAGAAAGCATGCCTTTTTCTGAAATACATTCTATATCATTAAAATCTTGTAATACTGCTTGGTGCGTAATTTGTTTTTGTAACAGAAATTGACGAAAATCAAATTGTGCGGGGTTTGTACTGGAAGGCGGAATTTCAATTTGTTGATGAATCGTACATCTGGAGCCGTGAAATAAGGAATGTTCAAGAGGGATGTCACGGTAATTTTCCTCTTTTTCAGGAAAATAAGTAACTAAAAGTTTAGTGGAATGATGCAATGGTTGGAGGGTAAATTGTATTTGTTTGGAACTGACCTTTACTTCCCCTTCAATGTTTCCAGTAACCTCTGCTGCTATTGAGCTTTCTTCATATTCCGTCTGGGGAACAACGGGAACTATATATACAAAAGTGAGGAAGCTGAATATGGTAATTAGCCATACCGTAC
This sequence comes from Oceanobacillus jeddahensis, assembly GCF_000750635.1. Taxonomy (GTDB): domain Bacteria; phylum Bacillota; class Bacilli; order Bacillales; family Amphibacillaceae; genus Oceanobacillus; species Oceanobacillus jeddahense. Next base: position 910,487 of record NZ_CCDM010000002.1, on the reverse strand, counting down.
TATTCATTTTTTTTAAAAGCTTCAGCCACAGAAGCCATACGATAAAAAAGAGGAGCAGCCATTTCATATCCAAGATAAGATATAAAATGGCTAATACAGATGCAATCGCAGGAAAATGCCAATATCCGGTCAATTTTTTTTCTCTTCATTAAAAAATAATCGATCTGCCTCTGCTTTCATTGTCTCTTTTTCACCTGATGTTACATTTAATGCATCCAGCTTCTCCATAAGCTCATGTACAAAAGCGTTCTTTTCTGCAAACTTTGTATCGACTACAGCATCCACCAATGGCACTTTTTGTGTTTTTACCCCTGCTTCTTCAAATAACTGGACAGCATAAGGATGATTTTTGTAATCCTCCGCATAAAATAAGTTTTTAATTCCACTTTGTATAAGTTGTTTTGTACACTGCAGGCAAGGAAAATGGGTAACATATACATCAGCGCCATCTGTCGGCACCCCAAATTTTGCACATTGAAGAAGCGCATTTGCTTCTGCATGAACGGTCCTTACACAATGTCCGTCAATCACATAACACCCCTCATCAATACAATGAACATCTCCTGAAACACTGCCGTTATAACCGCCGGCAATGATACGTTTATCCCGGACAATCGTAGCGCCTACCATTAAACGGGTACATGTACTTCTTAAAGCTAATAAATGACTTTGCGCCATAAAATATTGATCCCAAGCAATTCTCTCCATGATGATTACCTCTTTCCCTTATTTTCTACGGCACCTGGATGTGCTCTATCAGCGTCTCCAGTGTTTTTTCTCCAATACCGGAAATCTCTAGTAAATCTTCTGCCTTTTGAAATAGTCCGTGATTATCCCGGTGAGCGATAATTGCCTCTGCTTTTGCAGGACCAATACCGGGCAATTGCGTCAGCTCTTCACTGGATGCTGTATTTATTTTTATCTTATTGTTACTTCCTTGCTCTCCGGCAGAATCGTTCACTGTATTCTCTTCTTCCTGACCAACAGCAGGTATCAGGATAATCATTTCATCCTGAACGATTTGAGCTAAATTCACTTGAAGAATATCTGCATTTTCAGTAAAGCCGTCCGCACGTTCAATAACGTCCCGTATGCGGTCGTCTTCTTCCATTTCATATACTCCCGGCTCTGTGACTTCTCCTTTTACATCGACCACTGCAGTATGATTTTGTGTTTCTGGAGCTTCTTCAACAAGCGGGGGTTCTATCGAATCATCCATATCAGAAGATTTCAATGAGGCAGACAGCGGACTGGAGGTGTCTTTCTTACTCACAAAGATAAAAAATACGAGGACAGCAGCAATAACAATAAAAATGAGAATATTTTTCTTTAACCAATACAAGATATTACCTCCTTCTTTGCCAAAATAGTATTCCATATAGTATTTCGACAAAGAAAGATAATCTCCTTTTTCTAAGAAAACAGGTTAAAATTTACTTTTGCTATTCATTTTTCAGCTAAAAAGAAAATTCTTTCTGACTGTTCATTCCAATTATTTATTTCCAATGAAAAATCAGCGTAAATATTAATTTTTTTGAATCCAATTTTTTTTAAAATTTGTTGATATACTTTTACCGGAAATGTTCTTTGATGATGTTTTTCTTGAAAACGAATGAAATGGCCTCCTTCTTCTTGATGAAAAAAGGTAAGCTCGTGATACATTTCTCCCTTTTCCTGCCCCGGGATACACTCCCAAATATAAGCTGCTTCATCTGTAACGTCGGAAAACGTCTGACCGATATAAATATCCTCTACTGTATGCATAGAATGAACATCAAAGAAAAATATGCCGTCTGTTTTTAACATCCGGTATATATTTTTAATCGCCTTTTCTATATCCTCAAGGCTTGTCAGATAATTTATCACATCACAGCAGCTAATTGCCATATCATAGTAATGCTGTAAATCATCCAACTCTGTCATATCAGCCTCTACCCATTTTATACTATCAGCCGGTTCCAGCCCTTTTTGTGCCTGACTCAGCATTTCACCGGACTGATCTACTCCTGTCATCGTGTATCCGGCCGCTGCTAACTTTCTGGTGATAACCCCTGTACCGCATCCTAAATCAATAATCGATTGTACCGGGCTTTCTTTCTGAGCTATCATTTGCTGGATCATAACCATCCAGTCATCATAAGGAACATTGTCCATCAGCTCATCATAAACCTCAGCCATTTTACGATAGGCCATTTCCTTTAACCTTCTTTTGTAATATTTAGCGCAATACGATCCGCATCGCCCCATAGTTTTTCTAAATTATAATAGTATCTTTCATCTTTATGGAAGACGTGACAAACAATATCACCAACATCCACAAGAACCCAACGTGCTTCCTCAAAGCCTTCCATTCTTTTAATATCTTTTCCATTTTCTTCAGCAGTTTCTTTTATTGCGCGCGCAATCGCTTGTACTTGCCGCTCATTACTGCCGTGGCAAATCACGAAATAATCTGCAACCAGAGATACTTCATTCATATCTAAAGCAACAATATTTTCTGCTCTTTTATCATCACAGGCTTCTGCCACTACTTGAATTAATTCTTTATTATTCATCTTTCATTCCTCCAAAAACGTGTTGATTTAAGTCATTATAAGCATGAAAGCTATCAGGGTATACGGTACGATTCTTCTCCATTAAGTAACAGACCGTATTCCTTGCAGCCAGGTAGCATGCTTTTGTTAAATCTATTTTAGCCACATCTCTCACTTCATCTAAACCGGGGAAATCTCTGCCTGGCTCTATATAGTCAGCAAGAAAGATTATTTTATCCAGTTTTGTCATATTTGACCTTCCAGTTGTATGAAAAAAAATAGCATCTTTTATCTCTTGATTTGTAATGCCGTACTTTTCTTCGATTCGAAGAGACGCTACCGGCCCGTGCCATAATTCATGATGAAAAGAAAGTAACAAATCCGGAAGTTTGTTGTTTACTGCAATAGTTTGCTTCATTTCCTCTAAAGAATCATATTTACAATAATCATGAAATAAAGCAGCAATTTTTGCATTTTCTTCGGATTCACGAAAGGTTTCAGCCAATTTTATTGCAGTATCCGTTACCCTTAAGGTATGCTCATATCTTCCTTTCGTCAGCCTTTCTTCCAAATCAAGCTTGAGGGTCTCTATATCCATAAATTTGATTCTCCTTAATATAATTCATAACATCATCAGGAAGCAAATAACGAACCAGCTCTCCTTCTTTTAATCGATTTCTTATAAAGGTAGAAGAAATATCTAATGGATGTATTTCCAGACGGTCGACAGGATATGGAGTTTCTAATGTATAACCTGGTCTGGTTACACCTATAAAATGAACCATTTCCATTAATTCTTCCACGAGATACCATTTCGGCAAATACTCTACCATATCGCCCCCGATAATAAAGCTGAAATCAACTTCTGGATAGTTCATTGTCAATTCCTTTATCGTATCATAGGTGTACGATTTTCCATCTCTTTCAAGTTCTAAAGCATTCACTTGAAAATACGGATTTCCTTTTACAGCCAGCTTAAGCATTCCTAATCGGTGACTTGCATCAAGAACCGAAGTTTTTTTATGAGGAGGCGTCCGCGTCGGAATGAACCAAATTTCATCCAATTGCTTTCTGACCCTTACTTCTTCAGCAATCCATAAATGACCAATATGCGGCGGGTTAAATGTTCCGCCTAAAATTCCAATCTTTTTCAAAGACTCACCTTCTGCAATGATTAATGCGTGTTCAAAACAGTCAAGTCAGGAGTCAAATCCTGACATAGAAACGTCTTGAGGTTATGATTATCCCCTTCAAAATCGCTGATGACTTTTTGAACATCTTTTATTTCGGCAGTTTAATTTCTTTATGATCTGTGGATTCTTTATATAAAATAATAGTGCTTCCGATAACCTGTACTACTTCTGATTCTGTACCTGAGGAAATTTGTTCTGCAACATCATTCTTATCCTCTGCACAATTTTGAAGGATACTGACCTTTATTAATTCCCTTTTTTCTAAAGCTTCCTTTATCTGAGTTAGCATATTATCGTTTACACCATCCTTGCCAACTTGAAAAATTGGTTTAATATGATGTGATTCGCTGCGTAAAAATTGCTTTTGTTTATTTGTTAACATCTTATTTATCTCCTTTGATTTTTGCTATCATTTCTTCGTCCATTCCTTCAACATTTACATTCTTATTTGTCCAAATTTCAAATGCCTTCTGTGCCTGATAAAGCAGCATGGTGTGACCATAATGAATGCGTCCGCCTTTTTCTTCGGCTTGTTTTAAAAACTGTGTTACAAGCGGCTGATACACAATATCACTGACAATAGCACCTTGCCGCAAATTGCTCAGATCTATAATTTGTTCAGCTTCATTCATTCCTACAGAACTTGTCTGAATGATAACATCAAAAGCTGCAATATTTTTCTCGGCTTCTGCTAATGTAATAATAGAAGCATCGGCTCCATTTATAATATTTTCGCATTTTGATCTGGTACGGTTCGCAAGCGTCAGATTTTTAAAGCCTGCCAGAACTAAACCGTGGAAAATACCGCGTGCTGCTCCACCGGCACCAAGTATTAAAATTGGAACATCCTTATTGCCATCCATATCCGGAAACTTATCGCGTAATGCCTGAACATAACCAACGCCATCCGTATTATATCCGACCCAATCATTTCCTTCCAACGCAACTGTGTTAACAGCCCCGACACGTTCTGCCGTAACATCTAACCTGTCAAGGTACGGTATAATCGTTTCTTTATAAGGAACAGTAATATTAAATCCATTAACTTCTGCTGCCTTCAGCTTATTGATTTCTTCCTCAAAAATTCCTTCGTTTGCTATTTCATGCAATGTATAAGAACCTTTTATGCCAGACCGTTCTAAAAATGTAGTCTGAATCCAAGGTGATAAAGAATGTTTGATGGGATAACCGATTAATTTAAATTTTAAACTCAAAGCAGTACCTCCTGTCTCTCTATACAATATAAAACGAAACTTCACTCAGTGGGAGTTTTTCGACGCACAACTCTTTACGATGGGACGAGTAATCGCAGTTCCAGTCTCAGGACGTCGCGAACTTAGTCTGCTTCCTTAATTCTCCCACTGCGTTAACCTAAGTGATTCAGGGAGTTAGCTCACCTGATCTCCCACCTAAATAAATTTATTTTCACGCTTTATTTTGAGGCGGGAGTTTTACGGACGCTTCTCCGTGATAAATGATTTTCCATATTATTTTATGTCTTATCTCAAAAAGTCCTTTAATGATTAGCGGGGAAGTATTGCTCCTCTAAAACTGCCAACATATTTTCTAATAGATGCAAGACATTTCTCAGCTAATGCTTTTTAGTACCCTTTTCCTACGTATAATCTAAAGTTTGATCTGTTTACTGTCCTGATAAAAAGGAGGTTCTTGTAGATACAGAAACACCTTTCGGACTATGCGCAACGACAGTCGCTCCCTCTCCTTGAACGCTGATCCATCCTAACCCCGGAAAAACAATATCCACTTTTCCATTTCCTACTTTAAAGCTGTGAGCCACCAATGGCGGAAATTGATTCAAATGCTCTTTATACGGCGGAGATAACAGCTCTCCAGCATGCTTCTCATACAGTTCATCTGCATTCTCCAATTTTGTCCGGTGGATGGTTAAATCATTCGAGAAATAACAAATAAATGATTGCTTCTCTCCTTTAATAAAATCCAATCTTACCAAACCGCCGATATACAATGACTGTTGCTCATTTAATTGATAAACCCTTGCCTTAATTTCTTTTTTCGGTGTAATCATTTTTAATTCTTTTTCAGAAACATAATGAGCCATCTGTTGTTTATTCACAATCCCCGGAGTATCTACTAAAAATGTTTCTTCATCCAATGGTATTTCAATAAATCCTAGCGTCGTTCCCGGAAAATAAGAAGTCGTTATCGCGTTTTCCTCTCCTGTTGACTCTTTGATTAAACGATTGATAAAAGTTGATTTCCCAACATTTGTGACTCCGACAATAAATACATCTTTATTTGCCCGGTGTACTTCTATTTTTTGCTTCAGCTCATCAATTCCCTTTCCTTTTACAGAAGAAATTAACACAACATCCTTTATTTTTATCCCCAGCTGACTCGCTTCATGACGCAGCCACTGTTTTAATTTATTTTCATTGGTTGATTTCGGCAATAAATCAAGCTTGTTACCTACTAAAATAATCGGATTATCTCCCGTAATTCTTGGTAAATTACTTAATAACGTGCCATTCACATCAAAAATATCAATAATATGAACAACCAATCCATTTCTATCACGAATGGAACTTACCATTTTTAAAAAGTCTGCATCCGTAATCGATACGTCCTGAATCTCATTATAATGCTTCAGGCGGAAACACCTTTTACATAAAATAATATCCTTTTCTAATGCACTAACCGGTGCATAGCCTGGTTCATTAGGATGCTCTGTTTGTATAATACTTCCACATCCTTGACAAATGTGCTGCTCCAACCTTATTCCTCCCTCTTACGGTTATCCTTATTTGGCATTCTTTTTAAAATTCTTCGCTCAATTAAACGATTAATCCTTGTTATTTTACCATCTGTTTGTACCACAGGAACAACTAAAACGGTGTAAAACCCAGCAATATTCCCGCCAAGAACATCTGTCAGCAGCTGATCACCGACGACCAGTATTTCTTCTTTTTTCAGATCCATTTGCTTTGCAACGGTTTTAAAAGCTCTGCTCAAAGGTTTTTTTGCACTAAATACAAACGGTGTTCCCAGCGATTCTGAAAATACTGTGACACGTTCCTGATTATTATTTGATATTATTGTTACTTTTATATCATTTTCTTCCATTGATTTAAACCATGTAATTACATCAGGTGTTGCATCCTTTACATCCCATGCAACAAGGGTATTATCTAAATCAGTTATAATTCCTTTAATACCCAGTTCTTTTAATTTTTCTGGTTTCAAGTCAAAAATTTGATCAATTTGCTCATCCGGCAAAAATTTAGAAAACATATACACACCTCAAAATTTCCGTTTAGTTAACTTTTCTTTTCCCTGCATCGTATCCTTTTATGTAAAGATAGCTTATTAATAGTATTACTGTAATAGGTCAAATAATTAATATTAGATACCTTCATTTTACCCTATATAATAACTCAACTTCCGCTCCCAAAAGTAGATATATATATCTTGCTATTCCTGGATTATCGTGTTCATCATTATTTTTTTGATTAATTCAGCTTTTTTGAACGAATGATAGTGTATAGCTTCCGCTCCGGCCAACCACTCCGCTTTCCATGGGGACGGCTTCAGCTAACTTGAAAAGAAAACCGCTTTTCAAGTGGATCTTCAGCTCGCCCTGTTCCCATAGGAGTCTGCGTGGTTGGCCTGCGCTCTGATAGGATTCTACAGCGAATATAAGAGATAACATCCTGTTGGGTTGGACGAAATAGTATCTCTATCGCTTGATGACACGGTCATTCCGTTATTTCAAATGGTTGGTTTAGCAGTTCGAATCATAACAGCATGGATAGTTAACATGAGAAATAGCTTTCATGCACAAAAAATAATCATTGCTGAACATATTTACCATGTACCACGAAAAATATATTATGTCAGATCTAACTTCTATTTAGTCAGCTGTTGCAACGTCTGTACTAGTACTTCCTGGAACAGGGGCTGCGAGTACTCGTCTCATAATAGAGTGCGAACCCATACGTTCCAAATCGCCATCTGTCTGATTCAATTTCAATCCACGCACCCATCGTAAAGATTTGTGCATCGAAAAACCCCAATGAAGGAAGTTTAACATTATATAAGTAAGTAATTTCATTTAATTTTCTCACCAAAAAATAAGAGAATACGCGGGTAGATTACTCTCAAAATATATTACTCAGCTTATATACTTTTGAACATGTAGAATGATAGCATCTCTACGCTACATCACATTATACCTAATCCTACTGCAACTGACTAGCGTTTCAAAGAATTATTATCTCTATCGTAATGTTCAACCAATCGACATCGATTTCCTTTTTATTCTTTTTTGCAAAATGAAACTATGCAGGTCCATAGACAAAAATGCTTCCCTGCTTTAAAAATCGTTCGACAAATTCCGATATTTTTCGATTTTGTGGATAACTTTATCAACATAAGAATCCATCAACAACACTCTTAAGCAAGGTTACCCACCGTCTTATACACAACTTATATACAACTATATGTAGATAAGTTAAAGCTTGTTAACACAAGATACACGTGTTAAATTATTATTATCTTAAAAGAATTGCTGACTAATGAGGAGGTTGTATTGTGGAAACATTATCGGACGAACTATTACTGGAATCTTATTATACGGCAATAGCATTAAACTTAAGTCCTGATTTTCTTTCTTTATTTGAGGAAGAAATCCATAAAAGATCTCTGACTCATAAAATCAAAGAATCTGTATAATTTTGTCTTGTTTGCGAAACTTCAATCTAAAAAATTGAAGTTTTTTTTTGTGGTTTTCCCCCATTTCTTCCTATTTAAAATACAAACTTCCAACTCTTAAAACAGCATTCTTTTTGTATGCATCGATCTTCTGAATAGGTTATAATCAAATATAGCACTCTGATTTTGTGTGTGTAAAAAGCCGTAAAGAGATAATGAATAAAGAAAAACATAGCAAACGAAATCTGAAAGGCAAGGATAGGCGCCTTCGTTTGTAGCTGTATTTACCCAGCTTATTAAAAATGGTGTACTATTATAGACTATGAACGATCACACCTTGTGGTGGGATTTGGTACTGAGGTAGTTTGTCTGCGCTGCTTTATTCTTTAAATTTTTACATTTTCTACTGTGTAAAAAAGCAGGGTTTCCCCGTCATATCACCCTGAATAACCTTTATCTGCTCTGTAAAAAGCAAGCTTCCATCCTTTTTTATTAATAATTAGGCAAGCTTCTATTTTTAGCACTTGATAAAGAAAAAGAACGCTTCTAACTGAAGGAATATTTAAAAAAAGATGTTCTGAAGGTCCAATAAAAAATGACAAGACTAATTTCTGTGTTGCCGGACTTTTTGAACACGTACTTAAAGTATTTAATACCATCTTATTCATTAAAAGAAATTCGTTACTATAGTAAAAGGAGGAATTACTTTTGACGTTATTGCATTGGGCTGTCTTATCACCATTTATTGCAGCCATACTTATTCCATTCTTGTATAAGTATTTAAAGAGAATACATACTGGTTGGTTTGTTTTAATTCTGCCTCTGGTGCTGTTCATTTATTTCTTATCCTTTATACCTGAAACATCATCCGGGGAAGCTATTTTAAATAACCTGGCCTGGGTTCCATCCCTTGGCATAAACTTCAATGTATATGTTGACGGTCTAAGTCTGCTTTTCGCATTATTAATTACGGGAATCGGAGCACTAGTAGTTCTATACTCTATCTATTATTTGTCAAAGCGAAAAGAAAAACTAAACAATTTTTATGTCTATCTTTTAATGTTTATGGGTGCTATGTTAGGTGTCGTTCTTTCCGATAACCTGATCGTTATCTATGTTTTCTGGGAAGTAACAAGTATTGCTTCTTCTTTATTGATCAGTTATTGGTATACAAGAGAAAAATCGATTTATGGTGCTCAAAAATCCATGTATATCACCGTTTTCGGCGGATTATCCATGCTGGCTGGTTTTTCTTTACTTTACGTTGTTGCCGGCACATTCAGTATCAGGGAACTAATTGCAAATGCAGATATTATCATGGCAAGCAGTTTATTTATTCCGGCAATGATACTCGTTTTATTAGGAGCATTTACTAAATCTGCCCAATTTCCATTCCATATCTGGCTTCCGGACGCAATGGAAGCACCGACACCTGTCAGTGCTTATCTTCACTCTGCAACCATGGTAAAAGCAGGAATTTACCTTGTTGCCAGATTAACCGGCGTTTTCGGCGGTGCACCCGAATGGTTCTGGATTATTACCATTGCCGGATTGGTCACTCTGACATGGGGTTCTATTTCAGCAGTACGGCAAAAGGATCTGAAAGGTATTCTTGCCTTTTCCACAATAAGCCAGCTTGGTTTAATTATGAGTTTGCTGGGAACAGGCTCTGCTGCATTCTATTTCCAGGATGGGGACAATGCGCTATACATGACTGCCATCTTAGCAGCAGTATTTCATCTGATTAACCATGCTACCTTTAAAGGAAGCTTGTTTATGGCGGCTGGAATTGTTGATCATGAGACAGGCACCAGAGATATACGCAAACTGGGCGGTTTGATGACCATCATGCCAGTTACAGCTACTATTTCTCTGATTGGTCTTGCTTCCATGGCTGGATTACCTCCATTTAATGGTTTCTTAAGTAAAGAGCTGTTTTTAACAGGTATGCTGAACGTAACAGAATATGGCATTTTCAACCTGGAAACATTTGGATTTATCATTCCAATTATTGCTTGGATCGCTAGTGTATTTACCTTTTTATATTGTATTCTTATGTTTTCGAAGACCTTTATGGGGAAATTTGACATCAGCAAGCTAAAAGTAAAACATGTTCATGAGGCTCCTGCCGGTATGCTTATCAGTCCTATCATACTAGCTGCACTTGTTATTGTATTTGGGCTTTTCCCTAACCTGTTGGCATACTCTATCATTGAACCTGCGATGGCAGCTATTGCCCCCGGTATTTTAGCTCCGGGAGAGTTTTTTGATGTACACATCACGCACTGGCATGGCTTTTTAGCACCAGAGTTATGGATGACAATAGGTGTTGTTGTTTTAGGGGCCATTTTATTTATGACCTTTAAAAAATGGGAAAACACTGCATTCTATCGCGGAGAACGAGACCTGTTCAACGCTGCCTACGATTATGGTTATGACGGGCTGGTTAAAGGGTCGCAATTCTTAACACGTATCCAGATGACTGGCAGGTTAAGAGATTACTTCATCTATATGTGTACATTTATCATTTTGATAATGGCCTATACGATGTATCGTTATAATTTACCGGCAATTCAATCCCTTGATTTATCACCTGTTCCAATCTATGTGTGGTTTGTCATGGCAGTGTTCATTGGATCTGTCGTTGTTATTCCATTTATTAATAATCGGGTAGCGTTAATTATCGCAACAAGTGTCAGCGGCTTTATTGTAGCTCTATTATTTGTTCTGTTCAGAGCTCCTGACCTGGCATTGACACAGCTGCTTATTGAAACAGTATCAGTGATTTTGTTTATGCTTGTCTTTTATCATTTACCAAAATTGAAAAAGGTGAAAACACCTCCAAAAATGAAGGCTGTCAAATTAATCATTTCGATTGGATTTGGATTAATGATTACGCTTGGTTCTTTATCTGCATTTTCATTGGGACAAGAGGCTAATTATTCTTCGATTTCTGAGTACTATACAGAAAATGCGAAAGATAAAGCTGGAGGTTATAATATTGTAAATGTTATCTTAGTGGACTTTCGTGGTTTAGATACCATGCTGGAAGTACTTGTTGTCGCATTAGCAGTATTAACTGTTGTCAGCTTAATACGTTTACGTTTTAAAGGGAGTGAGGACATATGATGAAAAAACCGAATAATATGATGTTACAAACATTAGCCAGGCTGATTATTCTGATTGTCCTCTCGTTCTCTATCTATTTGCTGCTGGCAGGTCATAACAGCCCCGGCGGAGGGTTTATCGGAGGATTAATGACTGCAAGTGCGATTCTTATTTTGTACCTCTCATTCGGTTTAAACTCCATTAAGAAGGTCATTCGATTTGATTATATAAAAATAATCGGTATCGGTTTACTTTTTGCCAGCGTGACAGGAGTTATCTCTATGGTTTTTGGTTTTCCGTATCTGAAGCAATTCTTTGACTACTTTACCCTCCCCATCCTGGGAGAAGTTGAATTGACCACAGCATTGCCTTTTGATCTGGGTGTTTATTTTGTTGTACTGGCCAGCGCACTTGCAATTATTCTGACGATTGCGGAGGATGATAAATAATGGAACTATTAATGTCAATTGTCATAGGGATTGTTTTTAGCGTAACGATCTACCTATTTATGTCTAAAAACCTGCTCCGCGTTGTTGCAGCTACATTATTACTATCACACGCCGTGCATCTTTTATTATTAACGATGTCCGGACTGCAGCGCGGTGCTGCTCCTGTTTTAAGCTTTGAAGCAGAAGCATATGCCGATCCGTTACCTCAGGCGCTGGTGCTGACTGCTATCGTTATCGCTTTTGCTGTTACTGCTTTATTGTTAGTTATGTCTTACCGGACCTATAAAGTGCATAAAACAGACGATTTAGAAGAATTAAGGGGTTCTGCTGATGAGTAATATAATTATTCTGCCGATTATTATACCTTTTATAATCGGCGCTATACTTATACTTTTATACAAAAGACACGCTGCGCAGCGTGTGATAAGCGGAATTACAATGCTTGCTTTACTGGCACTTTCCGTTTATTTAGCAATTGAAGTGTACCAGCATGGAACACTTGTATTAGAAGTCGGGGACTGGGAAGCTCCTTTTGGAATTGTTATTGTGGCGGATCTGCTTTCTACGTTGATGGTGCTTTTATCAACCTTAGTTGGAACCGTCTGTTTATTCTTTGCTTACCAGACCATTGCCAGAGACCGTGAAAAACAATTTTTCTATCCGCTTTATCTGTTCTTAATGATTGGGGTAAATGGATCTTTTTTAACAGGCGATTTATTTAATCTGTTTGTCTTCTTTGAAGTGATGTTAATCGCTTCTTATGGATTGATTGTCCATGGCGGGACAGGCTATCAGTTAAGAGAGTCCTTTAAATATGTCATTATCAACATTTTTGCTTCGGCTCTCTTTATTGTCGGAATTGCATGGATATATTCCATCACAGGAACGATGAATATGGCGCATATTGGCCAGCGGGTCTCTGAATTGGAACAAACAGGCGCACTCAATATTGTAGCAATTATGCTGTTTATCGTTTTTGCTTCTAAAGGAGCTTTATTTCCGCTTTATTTTTGGCTGCCAAAGTCTTATTACGGACCGCCTGCTGCCATTGCGGCATTATTTGGAGGTCTGCTGACCAAAGTAGGTATTTATGCGATTATCCGTACGTTTACTGTTATTTTTAATCATGATACAGGATTTACGCATAAAGGATTAATTGTGACGATTGCTGGTTTTACCATGTTATTCGGCGTTCTCGGGGCAGTATCGCAATTTGACTTCAAGCGGATACTTTCCTATCATATTATCAGCCAGGTCGGCTATATGGTGATGGGGCTAGGAATTTTCACACCATTAGCTGTTGCCGGCGCCATTTATTATATTGCACATCACATGATTGTAAAAACAGCGCTTTTCTTATTTGCTGGAGCAACACAGAAAATTACGGGAACAACCGATTTAAAGAAAATGGGCGGACTCATCGGAACGCACCCGTGGCTTGCCTGGATGTTCTTTATCACTGCTATTTCCTTAGCAGGTATCCCGCCATTAAGCGGGTTCTTCAGTAAGTTCCCGATAATATTAGCCGGCTTTGAGGAACAGCAGTATGTCATTTCTGGTGTAGCACTCCTGGTTGGGCTGCTGACGCTGTTTTCCATGATGAAAATATTCAGTTATGCTTTCTGGGGAAAACAGAAGCATACAGAGGAACAAGCAAAGATTCCCGCAGGAAAACTGTTACTGCCGATCTTACCACTTGTTGCACTTACCATTATTTTAGGATTTGCAGCGGAGCCCATTTTTGCATATTCGATGGAAGTTTCACTGGAAATTATGGACCCTGCAAATTATATTGAATCTGTGCTGAAGGAGTAGTTGCTATGCCTTTTCAAATATTAATAAACGTTTTGATTGCGATACTCTGGATGTTTTTACAAAACGAGTATACATTCGTAAGTTTTCTTTCCGGTTATTTCATTGGAATTTTAATCTTAATCGTTATACGGCGTTTCCTAAAGTTTGATTTCTATTTAAAAAGAGTCTGGGCTATTCTGAAATTAATTTATCTATTTATGATTGAATTAATTAAAGCAAATATTGATGTTGTGAAAGTAGTACTTAATCCAAAACAAGATCACCAGCCTGGAATTGTTGCTGTCCGAACACGCTTAGAATCAGACTTTGAAATCTCTATGCTGGCAGCGTTGATCACCCTGACTCCAGGAACGATTTCCATGGACTTCTCAGATGACAGTAAAACCATTTATGTCCATTCGATCGATGTACCAGATAAAGAAGCCATGATCAAAGATATTCAGGACTCTTTTGAAAAAGCAATTATGGAGGTGACGAAATAATGTTTGATACAATTATGATTATTGCATTAAGTGCACTCTCCGTCGCCCTTGTTTTATTGTTTATCCGTGTGATGATTGGTCCGTCCACACAGGATAGAATTCTGGCATTGGACGCTATTGGTGTTCTACTTGTTGGATTTATCGGGATATTAATGATTTTACAAGACACATCCGTGTTCTCTGACATTGTTCTAGTACTGACTATTTTGGGATTTGTCGGGACCTTGACCCTTTCAAAATTCCTGGAAAGAGGTGTTGTCATTGACCGCGATGATTGAAGTACTTGTAGCTGTCTTTGTTGTCATTGGTGTATTCTTTGCCGTAGTGAGTGCCATTGGTATACTTCGGTTAAAGGATATTTATAGCCGTGCGCATGCTTCTGGTAAAAGTGCGACTTTAGGTGTTATTTTTATTATGCTTGCTGTATTTATTCACTTTATAAGCCAAGGTGAAATGAATGCAAAAGTATTATTAGCTATTCTGTTCTTATTCCTGACAGCACCAGTAGCCAGTCTAATGGTAACGAGATCAGCTTACCGTAACGGCGTAAAGCTTGACAAGAATTCGATAACGGATGATTTAAAAGAGATGTACGAAATGGATCGAAACCAATCAAAATAAATGAAACACTAGCTCCAATTTAATTCGTGCTATTTACGAATTAAATTGGAGCTTTTTATATGGACAGACACGTTTTCTTCCTTCCATACATAAGATTAGGCTATAGGCAATTACCTAGAAGGTTTAAAGGTGCTGACTCTTGGAGGTGATGGGATTTGTCTGTTGTTTTATCTGCACTTGGACTATTTATTAAAGAAGCTTTATTTTTTGTTTCTTATGTAAAGAACCAGTCTTTCCCCCAGCCACTATCCCCTAAGGAAGAAGCAAAATACATCCAATTGATGCAGGAAGGAGATGAAGAAGCCAGAAACAAATTGATTGAACATAATTTGCGTCTCGTAGCCCATCTAGTCAAAAAATTTGAAAATACCGGCGAAGACATGGAAGATTTAATTTCTATTGGGACGATTGGTTTAATTAAAGGTGTGGAGAGCTTTTCTACCGGAAAAGGAACAAAACTGGCCACATATGCGGCTCGCTGCGTTGAGAATGAAATTCTGATGCACTTAAGAGCTCTCAAGAAAGTCAAAAAAGATGTCTCCCTGCATGATCCGATTGGCCAGGATAAAGAAGGAAATGAAATTAGCTTAATTGATATATTAGAAGCTGAAAATGAAAATGTAATTGAGTATATTCAATTAAATATGGAGATTTCTAAGATTGAACAGTATTTTTCCATCTTAGACAGCCGGGAACGGGAAGTAATTGTGTACCGTTACGGTTTAAATGATCAGGAGGAAATGACACAGCGGGAAATTGCAAAGAAATTAAATATCTCTAGAAGCTATGTATCACGGATTGAGAAACGTGCATTGATGAAAGTATTTCATGAGTATTACCGAAATGAGCACCCTTCGTTGTAAATGTATGATTAAAAAAGAGAGTAGTTATTTCTTTATAACTAAAAATCCAAACGTATATTCAAAATAACTAACTCGGCTTAATAACGTCCCAGGTGAGTACTAATCACTTGGGACGTTTTCATTCATATATAACAAGATAATGAAAATCTAAAAAATTGATGTTATTTTAGATTCAAAAACTCATGCGTTCATTAATAGTATAATCTAATTTTCTATATTATTCTCTTAGCTTACCATTCATTTATGGGAGGTAAGGATAACAGCTTCCCGTTCTTCTTATAAATAAAAAGGATATCAAACAACACTTTATGCATTATTTGATGTCCTTTTGTTAACGAATTGAACTTACTTATTATCGTGTTTTAAAGTTATCTTTTCACGCTCACGATTAGATTTTGCTGCATTTAAAAATAGAAAAAAAGCAATTAAAATAATATACAATGGTATTAACGGAAGTAAAATATCCTTAATTTGTAAATTTGAACCAAAATTTCTTAGTAGAATTGCTATATAGATAAATACTGTAAACCCTATGCTTATAAACATAATCAAAAATTGAATTAATGGAGCAATACTTCCTACTTCTTTTTTTTGTTCTGGTATATAAGTATCCTTAGAAACATAATGTTCACTTGATTCTTGAACTTTTTCATATTCTACATTACTATCATCAAAAAGTGCTCTAGATAATTCTAATTTTCTATCCACATCAATAAAGCTTGTTTCAAATAATTCTTTGATTAATTCCTCTTTGACATCTATCACAGAATACATATCACTAATTTTAATACTATAACTTCTTGAATATGATGTTATTAAAGCTTTTATTATTTGATTACTTGGAATAGCACCTTCAGAAATTAAATTCCTTAGTACTGCCACCAATTGATGATTAGCTTCTTTTACTCGTTTATTATACTCACTTCTCCCAAAAAGTTTCACTGCTATTTTGTATAATAAATAATAGATAACCGAACCTATGATACTTGCTAAAATGCTAATAATCCAAGGATTCAAGTTCAGACCCCCCTATTCATACTATTCAATATAACTCCGCAATTGGTTAGTATTTTTATTGTATCAAATTCTAACTTGTTTGCATTAGATACATGCTTGTATTTGTATCTCTTCGTTCTTGAGTACAAAGGTTTAAGATATTGCGGTCATAAAACGAAACTTCATTCAGTGGGAGTTTTTCGACGCACAACTCTTTACGATGGGACGAGTAACCGCAGTCCCAGGATGTGCTAGTGCAGACGTTGCGACAACGGTTTTCGATGGGGCGAGTAATCGCAGCCCCAGTCCCAGGACGTCACGAACCTAGTCTGCTTCCTTCATTCTCCCACTGAATTAGCCTAAGTGATTCAGGGAGGTAGCGCCCGTTATCTCCCGCCTAAATTAATTTATTTTCGCTTTTTATTTTGAGGCGGGAGTTTTACGGGCGCTTCCCCGTGATAAATTTTTCACTGATTTAGATGAACAAAACAAAATGGATTCCTCTCCTTTTTTTGAATTCGATCTACTCGATTTAATGACAATGATAAAACTACCGTAACTATCAAAAAGTTTCTGTTTTGATGAATTACAAGGAGAAACTAAAAACATTTACTGCTTCATTAATGAATTAATAGCTTGATTCACTTTAATTAGAATTTAAATTGTGAGTAGATAACATACGAAAAAGAGAGAAGCTCCATCAAGCCTCTCTCTTCCTTTCTATTCCTTCTCTATTCTTTTTCAATCTCCACATTCTTTGTAGGTGAGAATGTAGAAATAGCGTGTTTAAAAATAAGTTGTTGTTTCCCATCTGTTTCCAGCAATACCGTAAAGTTATCAAATGCTTTTACCGTTCCTCGTAATTGAAAACCATTCGTTAAAAAAACCGTTACAAAAATATGATTCTTGCGCAGTTGATTCAAATACTGATCTTGAATATTGACGGATTGGGCCATATATAAGTTCCTCCTCTTTTCTATCTATACATCTTTATTCTATTTATTCTTGTAAAAATCCTGCTAAATCATTTAAAATTAATTTCATTTGTTGTGCAGCTTCTTTTTCTGTAAGCTGATACCAGTGTACATCCAGTTTATTCCGGAACCATGTGAGTTGTCTTTTTGCATACTTGCGTGAATTTTGCTTTACCGCTTGGATAGCATCATCTTGTGATAAGCGATTATCCAAATAAGCAACTATTTCCTTATAACCAATTGCATGCATCGACTGACAGTCCTTATAACCTTTAGCAATAAGAGATTGGACCTCGTCGATCAAGCCTTCCTCGACCATTTGATCCACACGCCGGTTAATCCGGTCATATAATATTGGCCGCTCCATATCTAATCCAATAATAAATGGATCATAAGGTGATTCTACTTGCTGCTCTTTCTGATATGCTGTCATGGTCAGCCCAGTCATTTCATAAACTTCTAACGCGCGTACAAGACGACGATGATTATTCGGATGAACTTTCTTAGCTTGTTCTGGATCAACCTGTTTCAAGCGCTCATAAAGCTTTTCTGATCCTTCTGTTTCAATTTGCTGAAATAACTTATTAGTGATTTCCTCATCACGGCGCTGATTCGAAAAATGATAATCAAATAATACAGATTGAATATACAATCCACTTCCACCAACGATAATAGGCAGATTGCCACGCTCGTGAATAGAATCAATATGGTATTTTACATGCTCCTGGAAGTCTGCCACAGAGAAAGCTCTATCCGGATGGATAATATCAATCATATGATGAGGAATACCTTCTGTTTCTTCTGATGTTACCTTTGCTGTGCCAATATCCATCCCTTTATATACTTGTGTCGAATCACCGCTGATAATTTCCCCTTGGAACTTTTTTGCGGCAGCAATTCCTAATGCTGTCTTTCCGACTGCTGTTGGTCCTACGATAGAAACTACTTTTTTCTTCATTTACCTATTCCTCAACTTCAAATTTTTTTGTGTTCACTCTACCTACATAATACGCTTAAACATCTTTTCTAATTCATAGGTAGAAAAATGAACAATAATCGGTCTTCCATGCGGACAAGTGAATGGGTCTGTTGTACTTCGCAAATCTTCAAGCAGCTGAAACATTTCCTCACTAGTTAGATAATGATTGGCTTTTATCGACCTTTTACAAGACATTAGTATCGCTGCTTCTTCACGTATTTTTTCTACATTAACCGTGGATTCCTGAATAAATTGATCTACCATTTCTCTAATAATTTCTTCTTCAAAACCGGCTGGGAACCAGGTTGGATGAGAACGTATGATATATGTCTGATTGCCAAAGGGTTCAAAAAATAACCCGGCTTTTTCTAGCGTATCCTTCGCTTCTTCAATAAAGATAGCTTCTTTTTTGGAAAAGTCAAAGGTCATCGGTATTAAAAGTTCCTGTGATTCATTAATTGGCTTTCCAAGCTTTCGTTTAAAAAATTCATATTTGACCCGTTCCTGGGCAGCATGTTGATCGACCATGTACAAGCCGTTTTCATTTTGTGCCATAATATACGTTCCCTGCAACTGGCCAATTGGATACATCATCGGCACCCGCGGCGGCTGTTCAACTTTTTCTCCTGTTTGAAGAGAGGTTGAGACGTCTTTTAAAGGCTCCTCAGGTACTCTCTCTTCCTGATTGACGATTGCCCCTCGTTCTTCGCTATTCGTCTCTATGCCCTTATTCTCTTCTCGAAGAAAGATCGGTTCTTCTTTTTGAAATGGATTTTCTTCCTTGATAACCTGCTGGGAGTTTTCAAACTCTCTACCTTTATCTTGAAACGGATGAGCAGGCTCCGTGTCAAATTGAAATGCATGCTGTTCTGATTTTTCTTTAGGCTCTGGCTTTTTTGTTACCTCTGGAATAAGTGTCATCTTCCTGAAATGAGACTGAATCATATCTCTGACAGCCGCATATAGCTCTTTTTCTTTACTGAAGCGGACCTCCAGCTTAGCAGGGTGCACATTTACATCAACAAGAATCGAATCCATCTCAATAGAAAGCACCACAATCGGTGAACGACCAATTGGCAGCAGCGTATGATACCCTTCTATAATCGCTTTGTTTAAAGCAATATTACGGACAAATCTGCCATTAATAATTGTAGACATATAGTTTCTGGATGCTCTTGTTACTTCCGGCTTTGCAATATATCCAGTAATGGTAAAATCCAATGTCTTATATTCAACTGGCGACATTTGTTTGGCTACACTCATCCCATATACTTGTGAGATCACCTGCAGCATATCCTTATTTCCAGATGTTTTTAAAAGCCCTTTGCCATTATGAGTTGCTTCTATCCGAATTTCCGGGTGCGCTAATGCCATCCGGTTCAAAACATCTGATATATGGCCTAGTTCCGTATGCAGGCTCTTCATATATTTCAAACGTGCCGGTGTATTATAAAATAAATCCCTGACAATAATCTCCGTACCTTGACGGGCATCACTCTTGCCTCTTTTTACAACTTTTCCACCCTCTAGTTCAAGTGACACACCTGCAGCGTCTCCTTCAGACGTATGAATTGATAGCTTGCTTACAGAAGCAATACTAGCCAACGCTTCGCCGCGAAAACCAAGTGTTTTTACATGAAATAAATCTGTCTCTGTACTTATTTTACTTGTCGCATGTGGCAAGAAAGCCTTCTCCACATCCTCTGCAGCAATACCGGAGCCATTATCGACAATACGCATTTCCGATAATCCGGCTTCATGTACATCGATTCGTATCCATGTAGCGCCTGCATCAATGCTATTTTCAATGATTTCTTTTACAACCGAAGCAGGACGTTCTACCACTTCTCCTGCTGCAATTTTATTTGCCAAACTATCCGGCATTTGCATAATTGGCATGTTATCACCTTCCTCTTACTTACTACTTCATTTTCTTCTGCAGGCGATATAATTCATTCATGGCTTCTAATGGATTCATTTCTAATATATTTAAACTTTTAAGTTCCTCTAGAACTGCATTATCCTTATTATCTAGCTTTACCGGCTTTGTTGCTTCTTTATTCTCTTCCACAAAAAAAGATAGTTGAGCTGACTCGGTTTCTTCTGGTTCCAGTGAAGGAGCTGCTTCTTTTTGAGTTTCTGTTTCATTACTTTTTTCAAACCCCTCCAAAATAACAGAAGCACGGCTAATTAATTCATCTGGTAAATCAGCTAATTTAGCTACATGAATTCCGTAACTCTGGTCAGCTGCTCCATCTTTAATTTGATGGAGAAAAACAACATTTCCTTCATGTTCTTCTGCCCGGACGTGGATATTTTTTAAGTGTTTTAAAGAGGTTTCTAATGCTGTCAACTCATGATAATGGGTTGAAAAAAGGGTTTTAGCATGAATATGGTCATGAATGTATTCTACAATCGCTTGAGCTAAAGCCATTCCATCGTACGTACTTGTTCCACGCCCAATCTCATCTAATAAAATCAGACTGTTGGCAGTAGCATTTTGAATAGCGTGTCTAGCTTCAAGCATCTCCACCATAAAAGTACTTTGACCGGACACCAAATCATCCGCTGCACCGATTCGGGTGAAAATCTGGTCAAAAACTGGCAATATTCCCGATTCAGCCGGGATAAAGCAGCCCGTTTGTCCCATAATTGCAATCAGAGCTACCTGCCGCATATAAGTACTTTTACCAGACATATTCGGACCAGTGATAAGCAGCATTTGCTGATTATCATCTAGTTGGGCATCATTCGGTACATAAGTGCCGTTTTTCATTACCTGCTCGACAACTGGATGCCGCCCTCCTTCTACAGAGAAAACACCTTCTTGGAAACTTGGGCGTTTATAATTATTTGCTTCACTTATCGTCGCAAATCCTTGTAATACATCTATTTCACTGACGATTTGTGCGAGCTGTTGAATTACTGGAATATCTTGCTTTATTCGCTCTCTAATTTTAATAAATAAGTCATATTCCAGGTCCACACTTTTCTCATCCGCCTCTAAAATAAGGGTTTCTTTTTCTTTTAATTCCGGGGTGATAAAGCGCTCTGCGTTTGTTAACGTTTGTTTCCTTTCATAGCGGTCATCTTTCAACAAAGGTAGGTTTGGTCTAGTCACTTCAATATAATAGCCAAATACACGGTTATATCCTATTTTAAGTGACTTAATTCCAGTAACTTCCCGCTCTTGTTGTTCTAAAGAGGCAATCCATTGTTTTCCGTTTTTAGAAGCATCGCGATATTTATCTAATTCTTCATGATAGCCTTCTTTAATTAAAGCCCCTTCTTTGATAGAAATCGGTGGTTCTTCTACTAAACTGTTTTCCAGAAGGTCAACGATATAATCTGGATAGATTAAAACATCTGTCAGTTCTCTTACTTCAGGAATGTCAAGCTTCCCAAGCGTCTCTTTAATCACTGGGATTTGCTGCAGAGATTGTTTTAATTGAATTAAATCTCTCGCATTGACATTTCCAAAAGCAATTCTTCCAGATAAACGTTCTAAATCATAAACGGATTTTAAATTTTCCCGTAGATTTTCCCGTTCCATAAAAGCATCCAAAAATGTTTCGACAACTTCTAAACGTTGATTTATTTTAACTTGATTTAACAAAGGCCGCTCCAACCATTTTTTCAGCATTCTTGCTCCCATAGCTGTCACTGTTTTATCCAGCACCCATAATAAGCTGCCATGTTTTGACTTTTTCATGATGGACTCTGTTAGCTCTAAATTACGTTTGGAATACATATCCAGGCTCATATATTGTTTTAATTCAATCACTTCTGCAGGCTGTAAATGATCTAAGGAACGCTTTTGGGTGTTTTGAATATAATTCAACAATCTACTAAATGCTTTCATTAAACGCTCATCCGTTAAGTTCTCACTTAAATCACGAAATTCTGCATTAAAATTTACTTCGTCCTGATACGATAACGTAACGTGCAATCGCTCCCGGAGGTTTGTTTGCATTTCTTCAGGCAGACTAGAGGAAATGACAATTTCCTTTACTGGCTGATGATAAAATTCATGAATCACACTATCCCAGCCATCGTCCATTAAAGCAAGACGGTTCTCACCAGTGGATAAATCGTTATAAGCAATGACAAAGGAACCATCTTCAAAATGAGACAAACTGCCAATATAATTGTTTTCTCCCTCAACCAACATGTTACTTTCCATAACCGTACCTGGTGTAATCATTTGGACCACTTCGCGTTTGACCACACCTTTAGCTGTCTTGGGGTCTTCGACTTGTTCGCAAATGGCTACCTTATACCCTTTATCAATTAATACCTTTATATAATTTTCGGCAGAATGATAAGGGACACCGCACATCGGGATTGGATCATTTCCTCCAGCCCGCTTGGTTAGAGTGATCTCTAATTCCTGCGCAGCCTTTGTTGCATCATCATAAAACAACTCATAAAAATCGCCGAGCCGGTAAAATAAAAAAGCATCCTTATATTGTGATTTTATTTCTATGTATTGCTGCATCATTGGTGTTAATTTGCTCATGAAAAAATTTCCTCCAGCTTAATAAAATTATCTGTATTATTCCTATTAATTGCATTTCCATATTTTTGGTTTGGGCGAGTATTTCTAGCCTAGACACATAGCAGAAAGAAAAACTTTCGCCTTCTGATGTTTTTGTACTATATTCTCACATAGTTTTTAAATAAACTTTAAGATGAATTTAATTCCATTATAGCATATTATTAAGCAATCTTGCTTTATCCTGTTTTAAAGAAAACTTGGTATTTAACAGGTCTTTCGGCGAATCCCCTAGTTAGGAATGAGGCTGGACTGCAAATATTCATGCTACCGAAGTGCTTTTTTACACTTTCATCGACTAAGAACGGTCACGCCATGTGACCTACGTCGATACAAGGATATTGTATTCAACGCACTTTTTCCTTAAATTTCTTATCGTTAGAAAACGAAACATTCGCTTAAGGGCAAGCGAATGTTTCGCATTACCATTTCCTGATGTACAAAAGAAAACGAGAGTAATATTTACCCTCGTATCAATTTAATCTTTGTGTTTGTGATGGATAAAGTCCGGTCTAATATCTTCTGCCTCATCATTAGTCATTTCATGGTCCCACATAAAATCATCTTCTTCGTCATCGCTCTTCCAGTTTGGCTTCACTTTTACACAGATTTTAGTTTCACCAATTATTTGAACGACAAATTCACGTTCAATTTCAACAGTGATACTGCCGCCTTTATCTGAAATCATACATTCTAAGCAATTAGGCTGCTGAAGTACTTTTGCGATAATATCATATTCATCATTAATGCAATTATCGTCTTTTACAGATAACGGAACAACATCTGTGTATTCCACCCTTTCTGTGATAACCTCTGTTTTTGTATTATCATTGTAAGAATACCATACATTAATATCATAACTGCCACTGATAATGACAGTATCCTCAGACTTCTTCTTTGCGTGGTATAAATGATTGATCACCCAGCACCCAAGAATACTTGTCGGACGATGGCTTGGAGTTATCGTATGGGTATCTTTTGTGAATTTTCTACCTTTACCACATACTGCTTTCGTAATGATTTCTCTATATTCTTTATCAAGAAAAGTCATGATATATTTTACCTCCTCTTTTTTCATAGTCATTTTATGCACGGCAAATACCTAAAGTGCATAACTATTGCTAAGAAAAAAGAAAAGTCGCCGTTTTAGAATAGCTTATAGGGTTTTCATTTAAAAAAATGGGCTAAAATCTTGTGTACTGAATAGAAATTAAAATGTTCATTTATCCTTTAGATTTTTTATATTAAATGTCGGAGTTGCTTCTATATTATTCATGAGAAGGTGAACCTTTTTAACAGAAAATTATTCTCTTACAGCCTATTCATTATTATTATTATTTGCTCTTCAAATTTTTTAAGCAGTTCTCCATTCATGCCTTTACCTCATCTTTTTTGACAAGGGTAAAGAAAACAATAAAACCAATAAGCGTTGTTGTAAATAATATCATCCCCATTGGAACCGCTGATGCCTCATTAATACCCGCGAGCGGTGAAAAAATGGAACCGAGTAATAATGGGAGCATCCCCAAAACTGCACTCGCACTTCCTGCACGATGGTCCTGTTTTGCCATTCCCAATGTAAACGTACTTGTCAATATCATGCCCATCGTAATCATATAAATAAAAATAAATAAAACAATCAGTGTTAAAGGCCCTTCTATTATTGTCATGATAAGTAATAAGGCAGTTGCCACAAGCGCCGTTACAACCGCAACCTGAAGTAACGTTTTTTCCAAAATAATCCCGCTGAATCGCCCGATAAGAAAGCTCCCTGTTATAATCGCTAACCCATTGATTCCAAACAACACACTAAATACTTGCGGAGATACGCCATAGATATCTTGATAGACAAATGGTGTTCCGGACACATAAGCAAAGCTGCCGCCATGGATAAAACCAACAACTAAGGCATAGCCGATAAAGGAACGGTCTTTCAGCAAACTGCCCATCGTTTTTATTGATGCTCCTGCTGAACTTGGAATCCGCTTATGCGCCGGTAAGGTCTCTTTCAATTTCATAGCTACAATCGTAACCATAAGTAGCCCGACGATGCTTAAAAAGTAAAAGATACTTTTCCAGCTTGTCCACTCGAAGGAAAGAATAAAGCCGCCAATCATTGGTGCAATCATCGGCGCGATTGCATTAATAACCATTAGTAAAGAAAAAAACTTTGTAAGCGCCTGTCCGCTGAATACATCCCGTACAACGGCACGGGAAAGAACCACTCCAGCTGAGGCTGTTAACCCTTGTAAAAAACGCATGGCAATCAATATGACAATATTAGGAGCTACCGCACATAAGATGGAAGCCAAAGCAAACAAAAACGTAGCAATCAATAATGGCTTTCTTCTTCCCTGAGCATCGCTGATCGGGCCGGCAAATAATTGCCCTATTGCAAGGCCAAGTAAACAGGCTGTTAAACTAGCCTGTACAAGGGTGGCACTTGTGTCTAAATCTTGAGCAATCTCCGGAAAACTCGGCAAATACATATCAATATTAAGCGGCCCTAAAAAAGCAAGCAATCCGAGAAGTAATGCCAATCCAAATCGAGCTGCCCCTGTCGGGTTATGTTGTATCGTTATATCTCTTTCAGAATTCAATCATGATCACTCCTAATTGTGTCCTCACATCTAGCTTTAGACAGAGAAAATTTTAAAATTTCCCTGCGTGTCTGTCAAATCTTTTAAACATACATTTCATTCCCAACTATCTGCCTTCTCATTTTTACATCTCTTTGTAAATGCATGTTTAAAAAATTGCTAAGACATTATTCTATATGATTTATGCTTTCAATTTTATACACAATAATAAAAGCCGGACAGATTGTTGTCCGGCTTTATTTCACGATAGAAGAGTATAGATGTAAAGACTTTTCAAAACTCATTCATTTAATTCATACAGAACTAACGAGCACAGCTGGAACTATTTTCTATTTGTGAACCCGTCTCACCTTTAAGCACATCGCCGCCAGTTGATTCAATAATATCATTTGTAACTGTACGGGATATTGTTTTGGAAACTAACTGTAGAACATCATTAACAACGATTTGCGTCTCCTTAAACTCTTGGACAACAGGAATTTCATCAATTTCATTTTGTAGTCTGTCAATTTCCTGTTCAATACGCTGCAACGCTTCTTTCTTATCATATGCCTGAAAATTAACTGCCTGTTTTTGCAGGGTTTTAATCTTTTTAATCAAGCTTTGTACCTTTTTATTGCTGTTTAATTTAGCTTCTACTTGCTTAAAGCGTTCAATTTCTTCCGTATTTGCAAGCATTGCTGCTAATTTCCTGGCTTCATCAAGGACTTCTTTTCTTTCATATTTCGCCATCTTATTCCACCTCAACTCTATTTTCTGCCATTACCCCGTTCAATGACCACGTTTTTGTTTCTGTAATTTCTACTTCTACAATTTGGCCAATTGTGGATTTTGGTCCCTTAAAGTTTACTAATTTATTTCTTTCTGTATAGCCAGCAAGAACATCTGGATCTTTCTTACTTTCTCCTTCAACAAGAACCTTTACAACTTCACCTTGATAAGTTTTCATTGATTCAGCTGATTGCTTATTAACAAGCTCATTTAAACGGTATAAGCGTTGTTTTTTCACTTCTTCCGGTACATCATCTTTTTTCCTTGCAGCTGGTGTACCTTCACGAGGTGAATAAATAAATGTATAAGCTGCTTCAAAGCCTACTTCTTCGACTAATGTCATGGTTTCTTCAAATTGTTCTTCTGTTTCATTTGGGAAACCTACAATAATGTCCGTAGTCAATGTTGCATGTGGCATAGCTTCACGAATTTTTCTAACTAATTCTAAATAATCTTCCCGTGTATATTTACGGTTCATTTTCTTCAATATTTCACTACTACCAGATTGGACTGGTAAATGGATATGATCCAGAAGATTTCCACCCTGTGCTAAAACTTCAATCAGACGGTCGTCAAAGTCACGCGGATGAGAAGTTGTAAAGCGAACACGCGGGATATCAATTTTATGAATATCATCCATTAAATCGCCTAAACCATATTCAATATCTTCAAAGTCTTTTCCATATGCATTTACATTTTGACCAAGAAGTGTTACTTCCTTATAGCCCTGTGCAACCAAATGACGTACTTCCTGAATAATATCCTGTGGACGGCGGCTGCGCTCTTTACCACGTGTCATTGGTACAATACAGTACGTACAGAATTTATCACAACCGTACATGATATTTACCCACGCTTTTATTTTGCCTTTACGTGCTTTTGGCAGATTTTCAATAATGTCGCCTTCTTTAGACCATACTTCTACAATCATTTCTTTTCCAAACAATGCCTCTTTAACAAGATGTGGCAAACGGTGGATATTATGGGTTCCAAATATTAAGTCAATATGCTGATGCTTTTCCAAAATCCGGTTTACAACAGATTCTTCTTGTGACATACAGCCACAAACGCCAATAATAAGATCCGGGTTTTCTAATTTTAATGGTTTTAAATGGCCAATTTCACCAAACACTTTATTTTCCGCATTTTCACGAATCGCACAAGTGTTTAATAAAATAATATCTGCTTCTTCCGTCACGTTCGTGGACTCATAGCCCATTTCCGATAAAATACCAGCCATTACCTCTGTATCATGCTCATTCATTTGACAGCCATATGTGCGAATGAGAAATTTTTTGCCTTCACCAATTCGTTGCATATCCTCCGGGATAGAGAAATCATAATGAAACTGAATATCCTCCTTGCGGCGTTTTCTCGCTTTTTTTATATCTGGAGATTGTGGTTCGTACTCCATTTGAAAATATTTAGCGATTAATTCTTCGCTGGATGTATTCTTAATTCGTTCAATATTTGCTTCTTCGTTACGAATCTGGGCCTGTTGTTTTCGTTGTTCTTCATTCATCAGGTTAGTCCCCTTTCTTTCATCGATTCATATGTATTAATGCACTAACTTACAGTATAAAGCTTATACATAAATTGTACAATATTCAAAGCCTGAAACCTATAAAAAAATCTCTTATTTCCATCTTGGAAAAAAGAGATTTTTTATGATTCGTCAAAGACGATACCTTAATAGAAATAATTCCTGCATTGTCAATCATTTTGAGAACGGGAATACCTCTATCCAATTCGAAATACATATTCAAAAGTCATTTTCCTCTTTTGAACATATATTCGAAATTACCCTTATCTAGGCTCAATAATTAACTTAATTGCCGTACGTTCCTCATCATCAATTAAAATATCTGTAAATGCTGGTATACAGATTAAATCGACCCCACTTGGTGCTACAAAACCGCGAGCTATAGCAACTGCTTTGACAGATTGATTCAGTGCCCCTGCACCGATTGCCTGAATTTCAGCCGTACCTCGCTCCCTAAGTACATTTGCCAAAGCTCCTGCCACTGAGTTTGGATTTGATTTTGCTGAAACTTTTAAAACTTCCATCACTAGTACCTCCTCATGTGCTATTTATACTTTTATTGCTACTATTTCTCCTGGAGATGTATACCGTGTTCGGCTGTATGACAGATGCTACACAAAGAAAGGGTGATCGTCATTAATAAGGATCCTTTCAATGGCTACTGCTTTTCCAGTCGAATCGTCCGTACTAATGAATACTCCATTTAGTTGTGTTCTTCCCTTTTTTTCAATTTCAAAACGTACAGGAAGAGAAGTTTGGAATCTTTTAATAACAGATTCCTTCTCCACACCTAATATCGCATCATACGGTCCTGTCATCCCCACATCAGATATATATGCAGTACCTTCTGGCAATATTCTTTCGTCAGCAGTTTGTGTATGCGTATGTGTTCCTACAACAGCCGTTACCCTTCCGTCTAAGTACCAGCCAATGGCTTGTTTCTCACTTGTTGCTTCACCATGAAAGTCTACAAAAATTGTATTGGTTCTTTTCTTCGCTTCTTCAATTAATTGATCTGCTTTTTCAAACGGATCATCAATTGGCGGAAGGAAAGTTCTTCCTTGTAAATTAATCACAGCAATTTCTTTTCCGTTAATATTCGTATAGGTAATTCCTTTTCCTGGATTATTCTCTGGGAAATTTGCAGGACGAATCATAGCTGGTGCCTGGTCAATAAACTCAAAAATTTCTTTCTTATCCCAAGTATGATTTCCCATCGTAATGACTTGTGCTCCAGCTTGTAAAAATTGCTTATAAATCTTTTCTGTAATGCCTTTCCCAGAAGCAGCATTTTCCCCATTAATAATGGTTACATTCGGTTTGTATTTTTCTTTTAATTTCGGCAGGTATTCCGCAACCATATCTCTTCCCGGAGAACCTACTACATCACCAATAAATAAAATTTTCATCTTTTCTTCCAACCTTTCTTCTTTACCATACAATCTATATATTCATTCAATAAAAAAACAAAGGCGACATCTGCCGCCCTTGCTTTATTTTGCATATTCAACTGCTCTTGTTTCCCGAATAACCGTAATTTTTATATGTCCAGGGTAATCGAGCTCCCCTTCAATACGTTTTCTAATATCACGGGCAATTCTCGCTGATTCCATGTCATCAATATCATCAGGACGAACCATGATACGAATTTCACGACCTGCTTGAATAGCAAACGACTTCTCTACACCTTCAAATGACTCAGATATCTCTTCCAGTTTTTCTAAACGCTTGATATAATTTTCAAGGGTTTCACTTCGAGCTCCTGGTCTCGCAGCAGAAAGTGCATCTGCCGCCGCAACTAGTACAGCGATAACAGAGGTTGCTTCTTCATCTCCGTGGTGGGAAGCAATTGAATTAATAACAACATCGTGTTCTTTGTATTTCATTGCTAATTCTTTACCAATTTCAACGTGACTGCCTTCTACTTCATGATCTATCGCTTTTCCGATATCATGGAGCAGACCAGCTCTTTTGGCAAGATTGGTATCTTCGCCTAGCTCTGCTGCTAGCAGTCCTGACAAGTAAGCAACTTCCATTGAGTGCTTCAAGACATTTTGACCGTAGCTTGTACGATATTTCAAACGACCTAGAATCTTCACAAGATCCGGATGTAATCCGTGGACTCCAACTTCAAATGTTGTCTCCTCGCCCACTTCACGTATATATTCATCAACATCACGTCTGGATTTTTCAACCATCTCTTCAATACGTGCAGGGTGAATTCTGCCATCTTGTACAAGTCTTTCTAATGCCATTCGAGCGATTTCACGCCGGATTGGATCAAAACCAGACAATATAACCGCTTCAGGTGTATCATCAATAATTAAATCAATTCCCGTTAACGTTTCTAATGTACGGATATTTCGTCCTTCTCTTCCAATAATTCGGCCTTTCATCTCATCATTAGGCAAATTCACAACAGAGACCGTTGTTTCAGCAACGTGATCAGCTGCACATCTTTGAAGTGCAAGCGATAAGATGTTTTTCGCTTTCTTATCAGCTTCTTCATTCGCACGATTCTCAGCTTCTTTGATCATAACGGCTGATTCATGCTGTACTTCTTTTTCAATGCGCTCTAAAATAACTTGTCTCGCTTGTTCGGTTGTATATCCTGAAATGCGCTCAAGCTCAGCTTGCTGCTCGTCTTTCATAGCTTCCACTTTGCTTTTCATTTCTTCAATTTGTTGTTGTTGTTCCACCAGAGTTTGTTCTTTCTGTTCGAGTAGAACTTCACGTTTGTCTAATGTTTCACCTTTTCTATCCAGATTTTCTTCTTTTTGCATCAGACGATTTTCTTGCTTCTGAGACTCCATACGACGCTCACGAATCTCATCCTCGGCTTGACTCCGAAGCTTATGATTCTCATCTTTTGCTTCCAGAAGCGCCTCTTTCTTAGCAGCATCTGCATTTCTACGTGCTTCGTCCATAATTTGTTTAGCTAATGTTTCCGCACTAGAAATCTTAGCTTCTGCAATAGATTTACGTACCAAATAACCAACAACAATACCGACGACTAGAGCAAGCAAAATGGAGATGATGATAATAACAGTGTTCATGACTTCACCTCCTATTGCCTATAAAATTGTAAATTGCATATTTGTCGGCATATCACATTTTCAGATGCATCAAAATAAAGGTAATTTCATAATACAAATTATAAAATTATACACTATTAATATTAATTCTCACCAGCCTGAATGTCAAGGAACTCCCGATATAAATTATAAAACGAAACTTCACTCAATGAGAGTTTCCGACGCGCAGCTCTTTACGATGGGACGAGTAATCGCAAAAGTTCTTCGATGGGGCGAGTAATCGCAGCAATGTTGTCAGGTTAATCGACCGCTGCGGAAAAACACTACGCTAGATAGATTTTTTGTTATTTGTATTAAATTTAAGAAAATTCATTAACCTGACAACATTAGTAATCGCAGTCCCATCCTCAGGACGTCACGAACTTAGTCTGCTGTTCTTCTCCCACTGAATTAGCCTAAATGACTCAGGGAGTTAGCTCATCTGATCTCCCGCCTGAATAAATTTATTTCACGCTTTATTTTGGGACGGGAGCTTTACGGACGGTTCTCCGTGATAATATAGTGGAAATGCTCATATATTATCTCCATACAAAAAACCATAGTGCGATGACTATGGTTTTGATTACGTTAAATATCCATGCTTTCCTGCTCTTCTTTTGTTTTTTCATCATTTTGTTCTGGTTCTTTATCCAGTTCATAATGATCACGGATTGCTGCTTTGATTTCTTCAAATACTGCTTCATTTTCTTTCAGGAATTGTTTTGCATTCTCCCTGCCCTGGCCTAAACGATCTCCATTATAAGAATACCAGGCACCGCTTTTTTGGACGATATCAAGATCTGATCCAATATCAAGGACTTCTCCTTCTTTAGAGATCCCTTTACCATACATAATATCCACTTCTGCCTGCTTAAATGGAGGCGCTACTTTATTTTTCACAACTTTAATACGGGCTTTATTCCCTACTGCATCATTGCCGATTTTAAGGGTTTCGGCACGGCGTACTTCCAGTCTCACAGAAGAATAGAATTTTAATGCACGTCCTCCTGGAGTGGTTTCCGGATTTCCGAACATTACACCTACTTTTTCACGAATCTGGTTGATAAAAATAGCCGTCGTTTTTGATTTGTTGATTGCTCCTGAAAGTTTACGGAGAGCCTGTGACATTAATCTGGCCTGCAATCCGACATGGGAATCTCCCATTTCCCCTTCAATCTCAGCCTTTGGTACAAGTGCTGCTACAGAATCGACAACAACAATATCAACTGCACCGCTTCGCACAAGCGCTTCAGCAATTTCCAAAGCCTGTTCGCCAGTATCCGGCTGCGACAATAAAAGTTCATCCACATCTACGCCAAGCGCTCTTGCATAAACAGGATCAAGGGCATGCTCTGCATCAATAAAAGCGGCCTGCCCGCCCTGTTTCTGGGCCTCCGCTATAGCATGGAGCGCTACCGTTGTTTTACCAGAAGACTCTGGACCATATATTTCTACTACTCTTCCTTTTGGATATCCGCCAATTCCAAGAGATACGTCCAATGCTAATGAACCACTTGGAATCGTAGCAATTTTAGGTATTTCATTTTCCCCCATTTTCATAATGGACCCTTTACCAAATTGCTTCTCTATTTGTCTTAAAGCCATATCTAAAGCTTGTTGTTTATCACTCACCGAAAATTACCTCCTTTATCTATCTGTATCCATCATACAATGATTTTATAGATTTAACAAGCAAAAAGACGAATAAACGTTCCTGTATTTTTAAAGCAAATTTTGCCTTAGAAATAAAATATACTTATAAATTTGCTCCAAAAAGGGAATTTTCTGCGTCAGATGAAATGGAATTATTAAAAAATCCTTTTCTCAATTTTTATTTTAAATATTGATATAATAATTCAAAACCTTTTAAAGCAGCTCTTTCACGAATATTATTGCGATTTCCTGCTAAAAGAATAGAACTGGTATCCACAATTTTTCCTTCATCATAAATAGCAATATATACTTGGCCGACTGGCTGTCCTTCTTGCTTATCAGGACCAGCAACCCCTGTAAAAGAAATAGCAATTGGTGTATTTAATTTCCTTGCAGTTTGTTCAGCCATTGCTTCTGCACATTCTTTACTTACAACACCGTATTTTGCAATCCATTCCGGCGATAAATCTAATAAAGATTCTTTCACGGGTGTTTGATACGTAATTAAACTGCCGGCAAAAACACTTGAAGCTCCTGCAGCCGATACGAGATTACTAGAGAATAACCCGCCTGTTAAACTTTCTGCTGCACCAATTGTTTTATCTTTTTCGGCTAATAATTCAATCACTTTATTTTCAATGGTTTGCTCATCTTCACCGAAGCAATATTCACCAATACGTCCCAAAATCTCCTGCTTTTTATCAGCAACCAATTTTTGAGCCTCTTCCTTTGATGAAGCGCTGGCAGTAACCCGGATCACAACTCCCTGATCTTGCGCAAGTGGAGCTATCGTTGGATTGGTTTGTTCATGAATCATATCTGATAATTCATGCTCTAAATTAGATTCACCAATACCAATAAATTTCAAAACAGTAGATTGAATAACCTGCTGCTTACCAGTTAGGTTCTCTAAAAATGGAAATAGCTCCTCTGTGGAAATTTGTTTCATTTCCCGTGGGACTCCTGGTAGAAAGAACCAATGCACATCTTGGTAATCTACATACATTCCCGGAGCCATTCCAGCATTATTTTTTAATACACGAGCCCCTTCAAAAACACGGGCTTGCTTTCGATTATTCGGTGTCATTGTTCGATTTCGCTCTTTGTAGTAGCTTTCAATCTTATTCATTGTTGTTTTGTCTTCTATAATTTCCAGACCTGTTAATTGCTCAAAACCTTCACGTGTTAAGTCATCTTCTGTTGGCCCTAAGCCGCCGGTAACAATAACAATATCTGAACGTGATTGTGCTAGACGAAATGCCTGCTCAACTCTATCCAGATTATCTCCAACTACCGTATGGTTATAAACATTAATTCCATAAGTTGCTAATTGCTCAGATAGCCACTCCGCATTTGTATTCGCTATCTGACCCAGTAATAATTCTGTACCTACTGCTACAATTTCTGCCTGATAATTTTTTGTCATTTTGAATCCCTCATTACATGCCAATTTTTAACAAAGTAATCCACCCCAGAAATAATGGTGAACACTAAGGAAAGATATAACATTATTATACCAAATGGAAAGTCCATGTAAGAAAATGGGAAATTATGAAGCAATAACACTGCAATAGCAATCATTTGCGTTGCTGTTTTTAACTTTCCCATACTTCCAGCAGCCAGGACAGTACCTTCACCCGCTGCAACCAGTCTTAATCCGGTCACTGCCAGCTCCCTGCTAATAATAATAATAACAACCCAGGCCGGAGCAAGATCAATTTCTACTAACAAAATCAAGGCTGCAGAAACAAGAAGTTTATCTGCTAATGGGTCCATAAACTTTCCTAAGTTGGTAACAAGATTATATTTTCTTGCATAATAACCATCTACCCAATCTGTGCCCGCCGCAATAATAAAAATAAGGGCTGCGACAAAATGAGCAATAGGTAATTCTGCATTCCCAATATCCCAACTCCCCCAAGAAAATGGTACGCTCATGAGCACCATAAAAAGAGGTATCATTAAAATACGGGAAAAAGTTAACTTGTTTGGTAAATTCATTTTACACCCTCCATTATTTTAGAAAAACTCCTATTGTAAATTTTCCTAACGTTAAGTACTTTACATTTTTTCTATGTTAACACATTTCCTTAGAACTGCGCTTACTTGTCCCATTGAAAAACATTCACATTTATCACGGAGAACCTCCCGTAAAACTCCCGCCTCAAAATAAAGAGCGAAAATAAATTTATTTAGGCGGGAGATAACGGGCGCTAACACCCTGAATCACTTAGGCTAATTCAGTGGGAGAAGGGCGAAAACTCCCACTGAATGAAGTTTCGTTTTATTTTTCCTTCATCTGCAAGAATGAAACCCTCCCTATAAAAGGAGGGTTTCATTCTTACTCCATTCATTCACTGCTCATCTGTAGATCCAGGCGTTGATGAATGGCAGAAGTCGGATATTCTATATCAGTTCCATCAATAGAAATCGTCACTGCTGATGAATTACCGATGTTTAAAGAAATGGCTTCTTCATCAGATAAGTCAATTTCTACAGGAGATGCATCTGCATCAAAATTACCACTAAATAACGATTCATCGTTTGAGCCAGTTACTTCCAACCAGCTGTTCTGATCCTCATCTGCAGATTCTAAAGTCAGTACAGCCTCGTCGCCGACATTGGTTACTTCAAGCACAGATGTTGGAGAGTTTCCTGTTCCTTCTTCAACAACCTCTACAGAGACTTCTTCACTTTCTTCTGTTTCCTCATCTTCTTCTGTACCGTCTTCCGTTCCATCCTCACTGTCATCTGCATTATCATCCGCAGCGCCATTACCGTCTCCCTCATCAGAATCATCGATAATCACACCGCCATCGTTGCTATTTTCTTCTTCAACTGGTTCCCCGTCACTCGGAGATGAACTCTGACGGATGAAAAAGATAGCTACGGCGATGATAGCAATAATCAATAAAATCACAGTTACCGTTGGAATAATGGATGACGAACGTGATTCTTTATCTGATCTGCTCTCTTTTCTGGTCCGTTGTATCCTGCTGTATTGTACATTTTCTTCTTCTGTTGCAGGGAGCTCTTCTTTATGATCTGTCATAATATCATCCGGATTAATTCCTACTGCAGATGCATATTCTTTGATAAATGCACGCGTATAGAACTTTCCTGGAAGAATATCAAAATTTCCTTCTTCAATTGCAACCAGGTACCTTTTTTGAATTTTTGTTTTCTCCTGCAGGCTGTCCAAAGAAATATCCTTCGCCAGCCGTGCCTCTTTTAGTTTTTCACCAACATCCATTTAAAACACCTTCCACCTTTTTAATTAAAACATCGAAAATCCATCTTGACGAAAATCCTCATTTTCCACTGTCTCATAAGTGATTTCTTGATCTTCATGTGATCTGAGTTCAATAATGTAATCAAAATCTTCCATGCTGTATTCCGTAGACTGAACGAATATATCTGGATGTTCAATTACTTTGACAGTCGGTAACTGCATAATCTCCCTGATCAACTGCCAATGCTCCTCTTCATTCATTTTTCTTTTAGAGACCACACCATCAATGATGTAAATATTGTCCGAATCGTATTCGCCTTCAATTAAGTTTTTGCGTACAGTTTGTTTAATCATGGTGCTTGATACAAACAACCATCTTTTATTTGCACTGACGCTTGCTGCAACGACAGACTCTGTCTTTCCAACTCTGGGCATCCCACGTATCCCAATAAGCTTATGCCCTTCCACCTTAAATAATTCAGCCATAAAATCAACAAGCAGACCAAGCTCATCCCGCACAAAACGAATCGTTTTCCGGTCTTCATTATCATGATGGATAAACTTTCCATGCCGAACTGTAATTTTATCACGCAATTTAGGTTTGCGGAGCTTGTGTACTTTAATCGCATCCATTGTTTCTAAAATATATTTAAGTCTTGTTATATTTTCATCATACTTAGACAAGATAAGCATCGCTCTGCGGGAATTTTCGACACCATTGATCATAATGATATTAATCGTGAGCATCCCAAGCAAAGAGGATATTTCCCCTAATAATCCCGGACGGTTTTTTAAATTTTCGTATTCTAAGTACCATTGTGTTCTATCCATTGTAAGCTCCTTTTAGAAGTTATTTGTAAAGGACAGTCAACTTATTATGTCGTACTATGTATCATCATATCGAAAAATAGATGATCCATCTATTATAATATACCATTTTTTCTATATTTCCTAAACTACTAATACCTTTTTCACCATTCATTTTTTTACTTTCTTAACTTTCGCCAAGTGCTCTTCTTGGCAAAAGTTAGCTGAAGAGCGTGCCCCTAGGCAGACTAAAGTCGCAACGTCCTGGGACTGCGATTACTCGCCCCATCAAAACCGTTGTACGTCGGAAAGCAAAACGGTCCGCCGCAGCGGTGCTTTACACTTCACACTTCTATTCTTTGTCTTTACAAGGTGAACTTG
This sequence comes from Oceanobacillus jeddahensis, assembly GCF_000750635.1. Taxonomy (GTDB): domain Bacteria; phylum Bacillota; class Bacilli; order Bacillales; family Amphibacillaceae; genus Oceanobacillus; species Oceanobacillus jeddahense. The sequence continues at coordinate 873,168 of NZ_CCDM010000002.1, read as the reverse complement.
CCAAGTTTTCTTTACAGTTTCAAAATCAGAATATTTCTTTGCAAAATTGATATACATTCATTGGTTATATACAAAAAGAAGCTATATAGATATTACTATACAGCTTCTCTTCTTATTATTCATTATTTAATCATGCTTTTGGACAAGTTTAATCATCGCACTGGCAATAGCTTGCTGTTCTTCTTCAGAAGCTGTACTCCACAACTCTTTCAGTACATCTTCTTCCGGTGTTTTCGCATCTACACTCTCTGCCAGATAATCACCAACTTCAGCTGCCAAATTCGTTAACGTATCATGGTTAACTCCATTTTCTTCAGCTTGTTGCAAACGTCCCTTTAAAAAGCCTTTCCATGAATCAAAGTTATCTAATACTGACATTTGGACATGCCTCCTCAAACGTATTGTTTTGCAAATGAAGAACGAGCCCTCATTTGACAGAACCTGCCTGTTCCGTTAAAAACGGTTATACAAACAGAATGCTCTGTAACTTTCCTTAAGCACCTATAGTATTTGAGGAATTTTAGAATTTATACATGCCCATTATTCCCTATAATCCGCCATTAATATGAATGATTTCTCCCTGAATATAGCTGGAGTCTTCACCAAGTAGATAGCTGATTGCATTTGCAACCTCTTCCGGACGCCCGGCACGGTTAGCGGGAATCTCGTCAATAAAAGCATTTGCCTCTTCTACAGATAAATGGTGATTCATTTTCGTATCGATAAAACCTGGGCTTACCGCATTTACACGAATATTAGATAACGCCACTTCTTTTGCCAAAGCCTTTACAAATATATTTTGGGCACCCTTTACACTAGAGTAGACAACTTCATTACTTGCGCCATAATGTCCCCAAATACTTGTAACAAATAAAATATTTCCCTGCTTTCGCCGGATCATCCCTGGTAAAAAGTGATGCACAATCAGCCAGGGTGACTTCACATGAACCTGTAATAAATCATCCATCTCTTCTGTCTTCATATCCTGGAACAGACCATAATAGGCATGGCCGCCTGCGAAAACAATACTATCCACCGGAAAAGCAACAGCTTGTATAAAAGCCTCCACCTCTGCTTCATTTGCTAAATTTGCCTGATAAAAAGCTAAAATCGCGTTTTGATTATCAGCTTCGATTAAGCTTTTTATCGATGCCTGATTGGAATGATAATGCAGGATAAGCTGATAACCGTTATTTATCAATTTTTTTGCAATAGCTGAACCGATATCTCCACTTGCCCCGATTAAGAGGACCGTTTCGTTCATTTTTCCACCGTTTGATTTTGAATCGTACATGTTGCCAGACGATCTTCTTCAATCCATGTATTTAAAAATGCATTGACATCCTGAGCAGTCAGTTTTTGAATAAAAGGTACGATATCAAGTAAATTCACGTTCTTAAATGATAATGTAGCAAATTGATTTGCAATAAATTCTAAAGAATTCATGGCGCGGAGCAGTTGCCCCATTCTTTTCTTTTTCATCCGCTCAAATGCTGCTTCACTGATTTCCATGTCTCTTGTGGACAAAAGCATTTCTTGTACCCGCGTAGAGAATTCTTCAGGCTGATTCGTATTGGAGCCTATCGAAACATATCCAAAAGACGTCTGCAAGTTACTTTCAAAGAAGAAACTGTTATCAATAATATCTGCCTCATATAATTTTTGATAAAATTCGCCACCGGTTGAAAAGAAATAATCGAGCACCATATCCGTTAATAAATCACGTTTTAAATAATCATCGCCTTGCAGCTGCAGGTTAGGCTCTTTAATACCGACGGAACATTTAGGAATAGAAACCGGCATATTAATCTGTAAATTCTTTTCTTTCACATGATCAGGCTCTTCCGGAAATTCACGTTTGATTTCCTCTAATTTGTCAAATGATTTTTTCTCCTGGTTCTCTAAAATCAATTGCATCATCTGCTCCGGCTCAAAATTTCCAATGACAAATAAAATCATATTTTCCGGGTGGTAGAACGTATGATAACAGGTATACAAATCATCTTTTGTAATCGTGTAAATAGAGTCTACCGTGCCGGCAATATCAATATTGACAGGGTGATTATGGAACAATGCTTTATTCGTTCCCATAAACAGACGCCAATCAGGCTGATCATCATACATGTTAATTTCCTGGGCGATGATTCCTTTTTCCTTTTCTACCGATTGCTCAGAAAAATAGGGATCCTGTACAAAATCAATCAATGTTAAAACATTTTTCTCAATATTGCTCGTTGCAGAAAATAAATAAGCTGTCTCTGTGAAGGAAGTGAATGCATTTGGAGACGCCGCCTGCTTGGTAAAGTCAGTAAAAACGTCGCGGTCCTCCTTTTCAAACAACTTATGCTCTAAGAAATGAGCGATTCCATCCGGTACAGTGATTGCTTCCGTCTGGCCAATAGGTACAAAGCTTTGATCAATGGAGCCGTAATTTGTCATAAAAACACCATACGTCTTTGTCAGCTCCGGCTTTGGCAACAGACAAACCTGCAGTCCATTATCCAGCTTTTGTTCATATAATGTTTCGTCAACTGTTTCAAAATACCGCTTATTCATGAGCCGCTCCTCCTTCGCTTGTTAATAAGTAAACCATGTTTTCCTGAACCTGTTTCGCCACCTCAATAACCTGCTCCTTTGTTACCTGCCGGATGCCTTCAAAAAGCTCATCCACCGGCATCTCTTTTTGCCCGACCTCTTGCTGATACATAAATTCAATCATGCCCTGCGCATGGTCTAAGGTTTCTTTCAATTGATTAATAATAAGCAATTTCGTTTCTTCTAATTCTTCTTCTGTGAAATCACCATTCTGCATTGCTTCCATCTGTTCACGGATAATCGCGAGGGCTTTTTCATAATCCTCCGGCGCTATACCGCTCATTACAAATAATAACCCTTTATGACTTTCTACGCGGGAGACGGCATAATAAGCCAGGCTGTTTTTCTCTCTTACATTGATAAATAATTTAGAGCTTGGAAAACCACCAAACATGCCGTTAAAAACCTGCAATGCCGGATATTTTTCATCCCGGTAAAGAATATTCGTCCGATAGCCGATATTTAACTTTGCCTGTTGGATCTGGTCTTTTTCAATTAACTCTTTTTCATCCGATTTCCAATCCGGGGTAGCCTGATTGGAAGATACGGCATCCTTTTTCTTGAAAGTGCGTTTAAATTGAACCGTTAATAGCTCCATCATCTGCTCTGCGTCAAAGTCACCACTTACGTAAATATCCATTTCATCTTCTTCGCGCATATTTTGGTAATACGTAAACAGGTCCTGATTAGAAAGGGTGGACAGATCTTTTTCATAGCCTTGCGCATGTATACTATACGCCTCTCCAGCACACATTTCGTCTACTAACCGCATATTCGCATAGCTTGCTTTATCATCCTTGATGGAACGTATATTTTGACGAAGGATCCCTTTTTCTCTTTCAAATACCTTCGAAGAGAAACCATCCCCCTCTTGATTTGGTTCATAAACAATTTCATATAGCAATTTTATTGCCCGTTCGATCGTCGAATTGCTGCCTGGGAGGAATTTTTCATTTGGCACTTCTAAATAAAACGTCAATATATGATTTTCCCCTTTTTTAGCTCCGCCGATAGATAATACAGAACCATACAGCTCTGCAAGTTCTTTCTGTAATTCTTGACGCGTTGGAAGAGAAGCCGTTCCTTGTTTTAAAATATAAGGAAGCAGGGCCCGCTTTGTAATACTTTCTTTTTCTAATGGTGCACGAAATTTTACTGCAAAGGTTAATGTTTTATGCTTTTTATTTGGAAGCATGTGAAAATGTATATCGTTTTCCATCTGTTTGATTTCTTTAACGCTCATATTTATCCTCCATTCTAAACGGTTTAGTATCTATTTTACGCTGTTCTCTCCTTAATCATCCATTATATTGAAAGAAAGCCTGAAATAATTCGTTGGTAAAAGGTCATATTCTTCGTCGTACAACCTGAAAACGGAACATATCTGCCCGAAAATAATTCATTGAATATAAAACAGCCTCATCATCACTTGTATAATGCATCTGTTTTAACAAAAGAAGCGATTCATCCGGTGTACATTGTAAAATACTATAAATACGTTCGTGGTATGTAATTGGCTCAATGTCCGCTATTGCATAAGCAATCTGTTTATTGGAGACTGATTCAATCGTACTAAAAATAGACGCTTCCTCCCATAATTTTTCTAAAGACAGATATGGTGATGGAGCCTTGTCCATACAAAAAACAACAGGGGCTCCATCGGCGGTGCGGATTCTTTCGATGGTTGTTACATGTTCTAAATCAGCCATGCCGAAATCATACTGCTCTTGTTCAGTAGCATCTAAAATATCCGTACTGATATATTGTGTTCCCGGTTCCTTTCCTGATTGTTTAATCATTTGTGTCACACTGTTAAGCTCTTCAATACCAGCTTGAAACAGTGGCTTCGAATTTACAAATGTACCAACACCATGTCTGCGCGTAACAATATTATCCTCCTCCAACATTCTTAACGCTTCTCTTAACGTTGCCCTCGATACTCCTAATTGTTTGGAAAGCGCATATTCTGACGGTAATTTTTCTTCCTCTATATATGTACCATCTTCAATTCCTGTTTTTATTTTATCCATTACTTGTAAATATAAATGTCTATCATCTTCACGTAAAGTCATTTCTTCACCTCTTCTCTGTCCAAATATTGTGTTAGTCTGTTTCACACGATAATACAGTATAAGAAAAACTACATACTTAAGGAACTTCGGCTTACCCCCCAGCAGGAACGTCGAAGCCAACACCTCCTTGTCCAAGTAAAAAACGAGTGAATGTCAGTTTTTCTAACTTCTGCTATTTATCGTACCACTTCTTTTATAAATTTTGAACTTTAATAATTCAGTCTTTTTAAAACGCGGTTTATCCATGATGGATAAACCGCGTTTTCTAAGATGTTGTGGAATGCTCTTCTTCCTGATTAGATACCAGTACAGCCCTAGGCTTACTTCCTTCATATGGACCGACAATACCACGAGCTTCCATGGCATCGATTAATCGGGCTGCTCTGGTATATCCAATCCGGAAACGGCGCTGAAGCATCGAAACACTTGCGCTTTGCATCTCGAGAATCATTTGTACGGCATCGTCGTAGAGCTCATCGTCTACTTCTTCTGTTACTTCGTTCGTTTCTTCCGGTATCATTTCTTCCTGATAGCTTGCCTGCTGTTGTTCGACACAGTGATCTACAATACGCTCCACCTCTTCATCTGACAGGAACGCACCTTGGACGCGGGTAGGCTTGGAACTGCCAGCTGGAACATAAAGCATATCGCCCCGTCCCAGTAATTTCTCAGCTCCTCCAGAATCAAGTATGGTCCGTGAATCTGTTGTAGATGAAACGCTGAAAGCAATTCTGGATGGGATATTCGCTTTAATCACTCCGGTAATAACATCTACCGACGGGCGTTGAGTAGCAATAATTAAATGAATACCTGCTGCACGAGCCATTTGTGCAAGCCTTGTAATCGCGTCTTCTACATCATTTGAAGCAACCATCATTAAATCAGCCAGCTCATCTACTAGAACAACAATGTATGGCAGGTAAGGCTGCTGTTCCTCCTCCGTTGCATTTGCATTTTGTTTACGGATATACGCATTATAACCTTCCATATTTCTCGTACCGCTATCAGAAAACAGGTCGTATCTCCGCTCCATCTCTGCAACAATTTTTTTCAACGCTCTAGATGCTTTTTTCGGGTCTGTAACAACAGGTGTTAATAAATGAGGAATTCCGTTATACACATTCAACTCTACTTTTTTCGGGTCAATCATCATCATTTTCACTTCATGCGGTTTGGCACGCATTAAAATACTCGTAATGATGCCATTCACGCAGACACTTTTCCCGCTTCCTGTTGCCCCGGCAATCAGCAAATGCGGCATTTTGTTCAATTCGCCGGCTATCGCTTCTCCAGAAATATCCCGTCCTAAAGCAAACGCCAATTTATTTGCTTTAGACGATTGTTTATCTAAAACCTCCCGGAGTGAAACCATCGAAATTTCCTTGTTAGGTACCTCAATCCCGACTGCTGATTTACCAGGTATCGGTGCCTCAATACGAATATCCTTCGCGGCAAGGGCCAACGCAATATCGTCATGGAGACCGACGATTTTACTCACCTTCACTCCAGACTCTGGATATACTTCATATTTCGTTACTGCCGGACCGACATGTACTTTCGCTATTTTCGCTTTTACACCGAAGCTTTGAAAGGTCCGGTCAAGCTTGCGGACGGTTGCCTGAATATGTGATTTCTCCTGCTGCTGGGAATTATGCGCCGGACTCGCTAATAGTTCCATTGACGGTAATTGATAATCATGATTTTCCGTAGCTGTCATCGGCATGGCTTCATGCGTTTCTTCCTCATCCTCTGTATTTAAGGTTTTCTCTTTAGATGTCTCTGTTTTTCCCTTTTTCTGTTCCGGCTGTTCCTGATAAGCAACATCCGTAAAATTATTAATAAGAAGTTCTTCCGCACTATATTCCTGTTCTTCTGGAACCGGATTACCGCTCTCTTTCTGATTCTGAACAACGGTATCAGCAATCTCTTTCTGTTTCTGTTCTTCTTCTTTACGCTCCGCCCAATTTTCTCTGGTTCTTTTGATGCGTTCCCCAATATAAATAAAAGTGGCTTTAAATCCTGCTGCTACCTTTTTAACAAAATCACCAATAGATAAATTTGTCATAAAAATAATCCCGATTAATAAGCAAAAAAATACTACTATCCGGGAACCGGCGATCGAAAATAGAAAATAAGAAACGGTGAATAACAGCGCACCGATCATACCACCGCCTGTCTGCACCAATGTGCCTGTTCCATCTAAATATTGAAAGTAAAGCTGCCAGGTCAGACGAAGAATAGAAACATCCGTCGTATTAGCTAATAAACTTTCCATCACTTGTACATGCGTCAACAATAAAACACCAGCAAATAAAATGTAAAAACCTATCAATCTTCTTGTTAAAAAATCCGGTGCCTTTCTTTTAAAGATAAGATAAAATCCAATCATAAATAATGCCACAGGAATAAGGAAGTGCCATATCCCCATAAAAAACTGAAATATATTCCCAAGCCAGTCAGGTATAGCTCCCCCGCTTAACATAGCTGCCCCGCTTCCGAATATAGCAATAAATATTAATAGTAATCCTGTCAGTTCCATTTGCAGCCCTTTAACCTGTTTGGTTGTCCGTTTTTTTCTTTTCTTTCTTTTTTTGGCAGCCATTTTCTCACCTCCGTATGTAAAACAAATGAAGGTTGCTAGGATGCTAGATTTGCAATAAGGAAAACCATCTTTTCCTATGTAACAAACAAGGAAACTGGAATCAGTCCTCTTTCAAGAGGCTGCTGCTCCAGTTATCATATCATCCCGTATTGTATCTTTCATTTATCTCTTTACCATTTCTATATTATAGCATAGATTACCATCATCTGATAATTCTTCCTGGTAAAAAATCAGGATTCAGATAATCATTCGGATCACTCGAAATAAGCTGATTTATTTGATAATGGCCATCATTATTTTTCGATACAAAAACCGTTCTTCCTTGCCATTCAACGGCTTGTATTTCATTTGCTGCTCCTTGTGTTTCTGGAAAAATTTCCTGATGGGATAGTGGGGTATAGAGTATCATGAAGCATCACCTTCCTCTTCAGAATGGGCTCCTTGAATCATATGATTTAATTTCTGTATTGCTTCTTTAACCCCGCCAACCTCATCGATTAATCCATATTCTACCGCTTCTTTCCCAACCACATTTGTACCAATATCACGAGTCAGATTTCCTTTCGCAAACATCAGCTCCTTCAGCTTTTCCGAGTCGATATTGGAATGTTCAACAATAAACTGAATGACGCGTTCTTGCATTTTGTCCAGATATTCAAAGGTTTGTGGAACACCGATAACCATGCCCGTTAACCGGACCGGATGGATCGTCATCGTTGCCGTCGGTACAATAAAGGAATAGTCGGTAGCAACCGCAATCGGCGCGCCGATAGAATGACCGCCTCCTAACACAATTGAAGTGGTCGGCTTTGACATCGATGCAATCATTTCAGCAAGGGCCAGCCCAGCCTCTACATCCCCGCCAACAGTGTTTAAAAGAATGATTAACCCTTCAATTTTAGGATTTTGCTCTACGGCAATGAGCTGTGGCAGCAAATGCTCATATTTGGTTGTTTTATTTTGCGGGGGCAGCTGAAGATGTCCTTCTACCTGTCCGATAATGGATAAAACATGGATATTTGATTCAGGTGCCTGTGGAACATTAGCTTGTCCAAGCTGCTGAATTTTTTCTACGAGAGAAGATGCATTTTGCTGATTCTCCTCTTCTCCTTGATTTTCATTATTATCATCCGTATCCATACGCATATAAAAACTCCTTCCAGCTATGTTTATAGGATTAGTATAAACAATTGGTTTAAAAACATACGGAAGAAGGGATACAGAAAATAAAGCGTATCTAAAAAAGCAGTGTCTGATTGTTTTCATGAATATTCCAAATAGGGTATTTCATAAAAAAGGGAGATGAAGCAGTCAAACCCTGCTTCATCTCCCTTTTTTCTAAAGCGGTACTTCCTCTGCACTTAATCCAAATACATCATGTAATGCATTAACTGCTGTGACTAATTCATGATCATGTACTAAAACCCAAATCGTTGTGTGACTATCTGCAGATTGCAATATTTGTACACCGGCATCTGTTAATGCCTGCACGATTTTAGATGCCACACCGGGTACTCCTGTCATTCCGGCTCCAACAGATGAAACCTTTGCACAGTTCTCTGTGATTTCCGGATGAAAGCCCAGCATCTCTAAAATTTCAATCGCTTTTGTCGTTAGTTCTGCGGGTACAGTATAAGCAACCCCTGTTGGTGAAATATTAATAAAATCAACAGAGATACCTGCTTCCGCCATTGCTTTAAATACTTCTGATTGCATCCGGTAAGCTGATTCTTTCGTCTGCACTTTAATCTGCGTCACATTTGCAATATGCGCGATACCCGTTATCATTCGTTCAGAAATGTCTGCACCTGCTTCCTCTATCCGTGAAGAAGTAACAAGTGTCCCTAACCGTTCTGAATAAGTGGAACGGATACGCATGGGTATTTTTCCTTGCATCGCTATTTCTACAGCGCGAGGATGAATGACTTTTGCACCTTGATAAGCAAGATTACAAATCTCTGTATATGTCACTACATCCAGTGGGCGGGCATTTTTTACGACGCGCGGGTCTGCTGTCATAATCCCTTCCACATCTGTAAAAATTTCAATACGTTCTGCGTCTAAAGCAACTCCTAAAGCTGCTGCAGAGGTATCACTGCCACCCCGGCCAATCGTGGTAATCTCCCCGGATTCACTTTGACCTTGAAAACCTGCTACTACGACAACATCATGTGTTTCCAATTCATGTAAAACTCTTGCTGGATTAACCTCTTTTATTTTTGCACGATTAAAATCTTCACTCGTTAGAAAACCAGCTTGCGCACCGGTTAGAGCTGTCGCAGAAACATGATTTTTTTGCAGTTCATTAGACAGAACAACCGAAGAAATAACTTCACCACATGACATTAGCAAATCCAGCTCACGATTTGAATTTTTATTTGCCGGAAAGTCGATTAAGCTTAGTAAACTGTCCGTTGCATAAGGATCTGGTTTCCTCCCTAATGCAGAAACAACAACGACTAACTTATATTCTTGAACAAGTGCATCTTTAATATGACGGATAACATGTTCCCGGTTTGTTTCTGATTGTACAGAAGTTCCTCCAAATTTTTGAACTAATACTTGCAATATGAACACCTCAACACTATCCAAGAAGTTAAACTCTGGATGTCTATTAGATTGATTACACCATTATTTTTAAAATGGGCCCATGAAGGATACAAAAATATTGGTTCAAATAGAGGGTGTTCAAAAAGTCCAATAAAAATGACACGGTGAATTTCTGCGTTGACGTTTTTTTCCGATACTCACGTATTATAAAGCATACGCTCCGTTCGGAAATAACTCGTCGCCTTGAACTTTCGACGCACAGGACGTGCTAGTGTCGGCGTTGCGACAGGACGTCGCGAACTTAGCCGACTTGGTCCTATTTATCGGTCTTTTTGAACACGCACAAATAAAGAAACTTCTATTTTTCAACCTTCTTGAACCCATATTCAAAGTATACGTTATGAATAACTGGAAATCATTATTTTTTTAACCCACCACGTTCAACTAACGTTTGCGCGATTTGTACTGTATTCCAGGCCGCACCTTTTAATAAATTATCCGAGACTACCCATAAATGGAAGCCTTTTGGATTGTCTAAATCTTTTCGTACGCGCCCTACAAAAACTTCCTCTTTATCTTGAGCAGATTGTGGAGTTGGATATTCCTGCTCCTCTGGATTATCTTGAAGGATGATCCCGTCTGCTGCTTCTAATATCTTCCAAATATCTGTTACATTTAGATCTTCTTGACCTACTTCAATATATACACTTTCCGCATGAGAAGTAGCAAATGGAAGACGTACACAAGTTGCTGCTACATTCAATGCTTCATCATGCATGATTTTTTTCGTTTCATTGATCATTTTCATCTCTTCAAACGTAAAACCATTATCTCCAAAAACATCGATTTGCGGTAATGCGTTAAACGCAATTGGGTAGTGTTTTTTATCCCCTTTAACCGGTAAAATCTCTGCATTTACTTCGTTACCTTCTAAATAGTCTTTTGACTGTTCATACAACTCTTCTACCGCTGCATTTCCCGCACCAGATACTGCCTGGTAGGTAGAAACAATAATCTTACCAATTCCAAATGCATCTTTTATCGGTTTTAAAGCTGCCACCATTTGAATAGTGGAACAGTTTGGATTTGCGATAATTCCTTGATGCTCCGCAATATCTTCCGGATTTACTTCTGGCACAACAAGCGGTACATCTTCATCCATACGAAAAGCACTTGTATTATCAACAACAACTGCTCCTCTTTTCACTGCTTCAGGAGCCAATTGTTTAGAAATAGAACCACCTGCAGAAAATAACGCAATATCTACACCTTCAAATGATTCAGGTGCAGCTTCTTCGACAATAATTGTTTCCCCGTTAAACGTTTCTTCTTTTCCTGCCGAACGGGCGGAAGATAATAATTTCAGCTGTTTTACCGGAAACTGTTTATCTTCTAATATTTTTTTGATTTTCTGACCTACTGCTCCTGTAGCACCTACAATTGCTACATTATATGTTTGTTGCTCTGCCATTCCAATATCTCCCTCCACTTATTTAAATGTCAACTAAACTTCATTTTAACACATTTTTCGTGGAATAAGGTACAATAATCGGCTGAATTTGTTTTCCATTTAACGCAGCCTCTGCTGCAGGAATTAATTCATTTAAATTCGCTGAAAGGGAAGAAGGTTTTTGATAAGGATTATCCTGCCCGAACGGGACAAAAAAGATATGCTTTGCATTAAGCAGTGCAGCTAAATTTTTAGCATTTAATCCAAGCGCGTCATTCGTTGTCAAAGCTAATAAAACTGGGTTTTCATTGCGGAGTGTCGATTTAGCAGCCATTAAGACTGCATTATCCGTATGAGCATTTGCAAACTTGCTCATTGAATTTCCTGTAAGTGGTGCGATAATCATTACATCAAGCGGTTTATCCGGTCCATAAGGCTCTGCATCGGGAATGGTCGTAATGATAGGATGGCTGGTTATTTTTTTAAGCTTCTCTACATTATCCTTTGCTTTTCCATGTTTCGTATCTGTATATTGGACTGTTTCTGTTATAAACGGAACGACTTCTGCTCCTTGCTTAATCAGTTCTTCGATGATTGGAAAAATATGAGGAAAGGTATGATGCGATCCGGTTAACCCAAAGCCAATTCGCTTATCCTTGAATATCATTCTAACGCACGCTCCTCCTCCAGAATTTGTTCAATCACATTCGCAAGTATTTTCCCTGCTGTTCTTGGTGCTACAATCCCCGGCAAGCTGCGTGCTAATATAGCTTGAATCCCCCGCTTTTTTGCAAATTCAAAATCGGTTCCACCCGGCTTTGATGCAAGATCAATGATAACTGCATTTGTCGGCAGATTTTGAATTGCTTCTTTGGTTACCACTAAACTTGGAATCGTATTAATTAAAATATCACAGTTGTCTGCATGATTGCTTAATTCATGCAAAGGAACTGCATGTAAACCCATTTCCGTGATACGAGCTAAATCTCTTATACTTCTGGCACATACGGATACTTTTGCTCCCAGTGCAGAAAATTTATTTGCTACTGTGTTACCCACTCTTCCAAATCCTACCACCATTACCCGTGAAGAATGGACAGTCTGATCGGTATGCTCAAAAGCCATCATAATGGCACCTTCTGCCGTTGGAATGGAGTTATAAATAGCAACATCATCACGATCAAGCAACGGTACTAATTTCACTCCCGCTTTTTCTGCCAAGCTTGTTAAGTAAGCATTCGTTATCCCTGTAAAAACGGTACATTCAGGAGGTAATTTTCGAAACCATGCCTCATCTAAATGGATTTTCTTATCTGTAAAAACGGTCTCTACATTCCCTTTTGCATCTATACCTGTTATGGGCAAAACAACGACATCTAACTTGCTCACGTCCAATTCGTCCAGCGCTGATTCATTTAAACCTGTAAAGCCCTGCTCTAATTTATCGAAGCCACAAAGAATCACTTCATTATCAGGATTACCTTTTAACATTTTTATTAACTCTAAATATCTTGCATCTCCACCAATTACTGCAATCCGTCGACTCATTTTACGTATAACCTCCAGACAACTTTTCACGTATTCATGATTCGATATAGCTTATGAATTTTTAAGCCAGTGGTGAACAATTAAGACATAAAAATACAACCTTACAGGAAAGAAAGGTGAAGACCTATTTTCAGGTTAGAAGTTTGCTGTTTCAGGTTACATTTTTATGTTTTCATAATGGACAAAAAAAGCTTGTTTACCCAGTAAGAAAAGAAGCATGACACTACCTTTTCGAACAAAATAAACAAGCTTTCCAATTTCTATCCTTCTTCAGGGAGCTCTGTATCAATCATAATCATATCCGTACCTATTTTTTTAATAGACTGCCAATGAATTTTTGTTTCTTCTCCCTCTTTTACAAGACCGAACCATTTATAACTCGGAATAATAAACGCTTCAATTTGTCCTGTTTTTGGATTAATTTCCAGATCTGTTTGTCCCAGCATACCAAGCCTTTTTCCTTCATTTACATTAATAATTTCCTTATCTCCCATATCGCGAAAGCGTACCATAGAAAAACTCCTTTTCTGTGTTCTGAAGATCGATAACCTCAGGATAATGAAGTTTCACTTTCTACACTATATGTCCAAAATAAGAAAACATGCTCTTATTTACGAGTATCTTCAGGTGCAATCAATGCCCGGGACGGCTTTTGCATTAATACATTTTGAATAACATCCGTTATTTGCTCATTTGTAATGCCATCTATCTCCTGAATCAAATCATCTAAAGAACGATGTCTTTGCAATAACAATTCATTCCGTCCATTTCGTGACATACGGCTGTTGGTGCTTTCCAGCCCAAGCATAAGATTTCCTTTAATCTGTTCTTTACTGTTTCGTAATTCTTTTTCGGTTAAGCCATGTTCCACAAAATGATGAAGTGTAGACTGAATCACTTCTTCTAATTGTCCCAGCTGGTCTTTGCCCGTACCAGCATAAATCGTTAATAAGCCATCATCAATAAATGCGGCATGATAAGAAAACACGGAATAGGCAAGTCCCTTTTTCTCGCGTACTTCTTGGAATAAACGTGAGCTCATGCTCCCACCAAGTACATTATTCATGATTGATAACGGGTATAAATGTTTGTCTCCCACTTCATAACCATGGTAACCAAGGCAGAGATGTGCCTGCTCGGTATCTTTACTCCGGTAAATGGCTTCCTGTAAAAATACAGGTTTTATTCTTGTTTCCTTAGATGCATTTCTTGTAAAAGATCCAAAATAAGCATCAACATCCTTGATAAACGAGCTGGACACATTACCAGCTACAGAAATAACAACATTATCCGGCGTATAATTATCTTCTACATACTGCTGCAATTGCTTTTGATCAAAAGACGCAAGCTGCTTTTCTGTCCCGAGAATAGGATATCCGAGAGGGTGCTTGCCATACGCTGCTTCTGCCAGCAGATCATGTACGATGTCATCCGGTGTATCTTCACACATTTTTATTTCTTCGTAGACAACCTTTTTTTCTCTTTCCATTTCCTCTTCGTCAAATGTCGATTCAAAAAACATATCCGCTAATATTTCCAGAGCAAATTCTTTATGTGTATCTAACACCTTCGCATAAAAACATGTATATTCTTTTGAAGTAAAAGCATTAATCTGCCCACCAATAGAATCAAATGCTTCTGCAATATCCTGTGCGCTTCTTGTTTTCGTTCCTTTAAAAAACATATGCTCTAAAAAATGTGAAATGCCGTTATTATGGAGGGTTTCATTTCTGGATCCCGTTTTAACCCATATCCCTATCGTAACCGAACGAACGGCCGGCATAGATTCTAATACAATACGAACTCCATTACTACCTGTATATTTTTCTACCAATGCTTATCCTCCTAAATTTCTAAGCTTAACGTGATTCACTTAACAACGATTCTACTGTTCCTATTTTATAATCTTTTTCTTTGATAATGTTAATCATTTGCTCCAAAGCCTTCGTACTGGCCTCCGTCGGATGCATTAGAATCATCGCTCCAGGGTGAACATTATTTTCTATGCGATTAACCATAACAGATACAGAAGGATTCTTCCAATCAATTGTATCAACTGTCCATAAAATAGTTTCCATTTCCAGTTCTGCTGCTGTTTCTACTGTTTCGTCCTTATAGCTTCCACTTGGCGGTGCAAACCATTTGGGCTGCTCCCCTGTGATTGTTTTTAAAATTTGATTGGTTTCCTCTATTTGTGTATAGGCATTACTTTTATCAAGCGCAGCCATATCTGGATGATCATAGGCATGATTACCAATGACATGTCCTTCCTCTTCAATCATTTTAACAAGGCTCGAATTATTTTGCGCCCATTTGCCTTCAATAAAAAAGCTGGCTTTTACCTGATTATCTTTTAATATTTGCAGCATTTCTGGAATATACGCTTCTCCCCAGGAAACATTAATTAAAAAAGAAACCATTTCTTTTTCTGGATTTCCTCGATAAATGGGGGATGGCTCCAGATCCTCTAATAAGATATCAGGAGAAGTTTCGTTAAAAACAAGTAAATCTTCATCCCATTTATTTGCTTCTTTCATTTTTTGATAAGATTCTTCCACATTCACTTCTAAGCCATTCCGTCCAGGTGTTTTCTTCCAAACCTCATCTATATAAGCATTTTCTGGATCCTCTTGATAAGCGTCTTTCTTTTGCTCAATTTCCATATAAAGTGCATCATTTGGTGCACTTACTTCTATTTCTGATGGCTCCATCACCACAGGATCAGTTTGAAAAGGATTATATCGTATATCAAATACCGTGAAAATTAAAATTAGAAAAACAAGAACATGCACATACTTAAAATACCGCTTCATCTTTAATCCCTCCCTCTCCCTATTTTTATGCTTTTAGAAGGACAAGTATGAATGTATTTTAAGGAAGGCACCGTTCCTCTTATCTATCCATAAAAAAAGAAACTGAATTAAAAACCAGCTTCTTTTTATCATAGAAATCTTTTTCTACCCGAGATTAAGTGACTTTTCTTACTATGATTTAGCATTCTCTTTCTTTTCATCTTGCAGGACTGCTTTTCTGGAAAGGTTGATTCTTCCTTGACGGTCAATTTCTTTTACCTTCACCATGATTTGATCACCAATCGAAACAGCATCCTCTACTTTATTTGTACGCTCCTCAGCAAGCTCTGAAATATGAACCAATCCGTCTTTTCCTTTGAAGAGTTCAACAAACGCACCAAATTTTTCAATACGTTTTACGGTACCAAGATACAATTGACCAACTTCAACTTCACGTACAAGGTCTTCAATGATTTTTTTCGCTTTTTGATTCATCTCACTGTCTGTAGATGAAATAAAGACATTACCATCCTGCTCAATATCAATTTTTACACCAGTTTCATCAATGATTTGATTGATCTGCTTTCCGCTCGGTCCAATAACATCACGAATTTTATCTGGATTAATTGACATCGTTAAGATTTTTGGTGCGTATTCAGACAACTCATCCTTTGGTTCCTGAATCGTTTGAAGCATTGAATCCAGGATATGCATACGGCCTTTTTTCGCCTGCGTTAATGCTTCTTCTAAAATCGCACGGGACAAACCATCAATTTTAATATCCATTTGCAGTGCTGTTACACCTTTTTCTGTACCAGCCACTTTAAAGTCCATATCACCAAGGGCATCTTCCATACCTTGGATATCAGAAAGAATCGTATAGTCCTCTCCGGATTTAACCAATCCCATCGCAATACCAGCTACCGGCGCTTTAATTGGAACACCTGCATCCATCATAGCTAACGTACTTGCGCAAATACTTGCCTGGGATGTTGAACCATTGGATTCAAGCACTTCGGATACAAGACGAATCGTATACGGGAAATCTTTTTCAGTTGGTATTACTTTTTCTAATGCACGTTCTCCTAAAGCACCATGACCGATTTCACGGCGGCCTGGTCCACGGATTGGGCCGGTTTCTCCTACACTATATTGCGGGAAATTATAGTGATGCATAAATCGTTTTGTTTCTTCTAAATCAAGTCCATCTAAAATCTGCACATCTCCTAATGCTCCTAATGTGCATACACTTAACGCCTGCGTCTGTCCACGGGTGAACAAACCGGAACCGTGCGTACGTGGAAGCACATGGATACGAGAAGATAATGAACGAATTTCATCTACTTTACGGCCATCCGGACGTATTTTTTCTTTGGTAATAAGGCGTCGCACTTCTTCCTTCACAAGTTTATCCAATAAAGATTTAACCTGTTTAACCGTTTCTTCTTCCGCCTCTTCTTCTTCGTATTTATCAACAATTTCCTGCTTCACTGCATCAATTGCATCTTCACGTGCATGCTTTTCAACAACCTGGATTGCTTCAAGTAATTTTTCTTTTGCTTCTGCTTCTACTTTTTGTACAAGTTCTTCATCTGTTTCTGCAATGTCAACTTCAAATTTTTCTTTACCGAATGCCTGTACAATTTCTTCTTGGAAAGCAACAAGACGTTTGATTTCTTCATGTCCAAACATAATTGCTTCAAGCATTACATCCTCTGGTACTTCATCAGCGCCAGCCTCTACCATGTTAATGGCATCTTTTGTTCCGGCAACGGTTAATTCAATATCGCTTTTTGCTTCTTGTTCAATCGTAGGGTTAATAATTAACTCCCCATCGACACGGCCAACATGAACACCCGCGATTGGCTGTTCAAAAGGAATATCCGAAATACTCAATGCAATGGATGAACCAATCATTGCAGCTATTTCGGAAGAACAGTCCTGATCCACACTCATTACGGTGCTGATTACTTGTACTTCATTACGGAATCCGTCAGGAAATAATGGACGAATCGGGCGGTCAATCAATCTTGAAGATAAGATTGCTTTTTCACTTGGACGCCCTTCACGTTTAATAAATCCTCCTGGAATCTTTCCTACTGCATATAATCGTTCTTCATAGTTTACTGTTAAGGGAAAGAACGGTAAATCTTTTGGTTCTTTAGAAGCTGTTGCTACCGATAGTACAGAAGTATCTTCATAGTGTATCATACAGGCACCATTTGCTTGTTTTGCCAGCTCCCCTACTTCAACCGTAAATTTCTTTCCTGAAATTTCTGTAGAGAATAGCTTTTTTTCATTTGCCATTAGTTTTGTTGCTCCTTTCGAGGCTACAGCTATTTAAATATATGTAGCACTTCATATATTACATTTTTCTTCTATTTTATATTATTCACAAAAGA
The DNA here is from genome assembly GCF_000750635.1 of Oceanobacillus jeddahensis. GTDB lineage: Bacteria > Bacillota > Bacilli > Bacillales > Amphibacillaceae > Oceanobacillus > Oceanobacillus jeddahense. The sequence goes on along the minus strand of NZ_CCDM010000002.1, from coordinate 855,157 downwards.
ATCTCTTTTTATAGGATAAACGATAGCCTGTCAGGAATCAATCGCTACCTTTTAAAATACAGCTTGAGTAAGAATCTATCTATATTATTGCTGTCTTGCTTTTACATAAAAGAAAAAGCAGGATTGCTCCTGCTTTTTGCGTTATTAACGACGTAAACCAAGTTTTTTGATTAATTCACGATAACGAGTAACATCTTTATTACGTAGGTAAGTTAATAAGTTACGACGTTTACCTACCATTTTCAAAAGACCGCGACGTGAATGGTGGTCTTTTTTATGCGTACGTAAATGTTCATTTAGTGCAGTAATTTCTGCAGTTAAGACAGCAATCTGAACCTCTGGAGATCCAGTATCTGTGTCGTGAACCTTATACTCATTAATAATTTCGTTCTTACGTTCTTGTGTAATTGCCATGTTGGCACCTCCAAAATAATTTTTGTTATCCCCAATCCCCTAGCATACGTCGGAGTTACGTGATGCCAAGCGATGGTTGTACAAATATAAGAATAGCGTTTTTGAAGAAAAAAATCAAGTATAAGTTTATCTATTTGTTTAGAAAGACTTGCATTCCTTCAATTCATTATACTTTCTAAGCCTGTAAATAAGCTCTAATTTCCTGCTCATCTTGTTGCATTCGTTCAATTAAAGCTTCTTTGGAGTCGAATTTTATTTCTTCTCTTGTATAAGATAACCATTCTATCATTAATTCTTCTCCATATAAATCACCGTCAAAATCAAATAAAAAAACTTCCACAGACATATCTTCTATCTCGTCTGTAAATGTTGGGTTCGTCCCAATATTCGCCATTCCTCCATATACTTCGCCCTTATAATAAACACGAGTAGCATATACGCCTTGTTTTGGCAGCAAAGCATCTTTGGATATAGCTAAGTTTGCTGTTGGGTAACCTAATTCACGCCCACGGCTTGCCCCTTTTACAACCAACCCAGTTGTTTTAAATGTCCTGCCTAGCAACTGTTCTACTTGCTCCATATCTCCAGTGGCCAATGCAGCTCTAATTCGGGTAGAGCTGATCTTTTCTTTTTCTAAAGTAACTTTACCGATCGTTTCCCAAGTGAATACATCCCTTGCATAGTCCTGCATATCTGCCATTTTCCCTTGCCCTTTGTGTCCAAAAGAATAATCAAACCCTGCCACAAGATGTTTAATATTTAACCCAATAATAAAGTGATCAATAAATTCTTGCGGACTGAGTTTAGAAAGATCTTGATTAAATTGGATAATATATAAACGGTCTACTTGGAGATCATCCAGTATTGCTTGCTTTTCCGAAGATATCGTTATGTACTTAACATGCTGAGTATCTTTCCTTAACACAACAGAGGGGTGCGGAAAAAAAGTGATAACAGCACTTTCCATATTCTTTTGCTTCGCTTTATCGACAGCTTGCTGGATGACCCTTTGATGTCCTTTATGAATTCCATCAAAAAAGCCAATGGCGCTGACTGTCTCTGGTAAATCCTCTTTACTTAATGTATGCGGATAGGATAATTCAATTGTTTCCATCCTGTTACACCTGCACTTTCTTTCGTTAGAATACCCTTAATGGTTTAATTTGACCTGGTTGTTCTGGATGCTTTCCATAAATTGCTAAGACTTCTTCGTTGTTTGTAAATACAAACGGATTATTTGTCACTGGAGCTTCGGTAACAGCTAATTTCTGTCCATTTTTGATGCGGAGTTTTAATGCATTGTCTACATCTTGATGCACTAAATGACTTAATCCTTCTGAAATTGGCCGTAATAGCTGCGCTTGCTCATTCTTTGCAGCTGCCTCTTCTATCATAGCAAAAGTAACCGTATTTTTCTTGGAAAAACTACCGGTTTTTATACGTTCTAATTGAAGCATATGTGCTGGGTATCCTAATTCTTTACCAGTATCCACACATAATGTTCTAATATACGTCCCTTTTGAGCACTCTACGTATAAGTCAAAAGAATTTTTGCTTTCATCTATCGCTAAAAGCTGTAAATCATAAATAAAAACTTCCCTGCTTGGCCTTTCCACTTCTTCATTTGCTCTCGCATACTCATAAAGCTTCTTCCCATTTACCTTCACAGCAGAATACATTGGTGGTACTTGAGTAATCGCCCCTTTAAACGCTTCTAAAACAGCTTCTATCTCTGTTTTTGTAGGCATTTCAACCACTTTTTTTTCTTCAATAACACTCCCTGTAGCATCTTCAGTTTCCGTAGCTGTTCCTAACGCAACCGTACCGAGATATACTTTTTTCGTATCCGTCAGGAAGGGAACAACCTTGGTGGCATTGCCAAGACAAATAGGCAAAACTCCCTCAACTTCCGGATCTAAGGTGCCTGTATGCCCTACTTTTTTTGTATTAAAATAACGCCGGCATTTAGCTACACAATCAAAAGAAGTCATCCCTTTCGGCTTCCAAAGCGGTAAGATACCATTCATTATAAACACCATCCTTTGGTTATAAATCATAAAACGAAACTTCACTCAGTGGGAGTTTTTCGACGCACAACTCTTTACGATGGGACGAGTAATCCCAGTCCCAGGACGTACTAGTGCAGACGTTGCAACAACTCTTTTCGATGGGGTGAGTAATCGCAAAAGCTCTTCGGTGGGGCGAGTAATCGCAGCCCCAACCCCAGGATGTTGCGACTTTAGTCTGCCTAGGGGCACGCTCTTCAGCTAACTTTTGCCAAGAAGACCGCTTGGCAAAAGTGGATCTTCAGATGGTGCTGATCCCTCAGGAGTCAAAACGGTCCGCCTCTGCTAGTTAAATCTTCTATACGTGGAATAGCTGAACAAATAAAAGGTAGATCAGACAGAAGAGATTTTTCGTGGTGCATGATAAAAATGTTCAGCAATCATTTCTCTCTGTACAAAAAAGCTATTCCTTGTATTTCATATCCATGCTGTCATAATTGGTTTTCAGGCGAAAGCTGCTATTTTGTCAAACGCATCAAAATGTTATTTCTTTCATTCGCTGTAGAATCCTATTAAAGCGGAGGTCAACCACGTAGACTCCTATGGGAACAGGGCGAGCTGAAGATCCACTTGAAAAGCGGGTTTCTTTTCAAGTTAGCTGAAGCCGTCCCCATGGAAAGCGGAGTGGTTGACTGGAGCGGAGCTATACATAATCACCAATTCCCAAATCGCCGGATATGTAACCAAAAACGAGCATGATACTGGAAAACATGTTCATCCTGAGATAGCAAGATATATATGCTTATTCTTAAGTGCGAAAGTTGAGTTACCTATAAGTAAAAAAACTGACCCCTTGCCAGGAAGCAGAAGGATCAGTTTTCAAAATTACTTATTAAGATCTCTCAAGATAGAGTCTATTCGATTACCTTGTTCGATTGCTTCGTCAAATTCAAAGGTAAGTTCAGGCGTTTTGCGCAAACGAATTCGCTTGCCAATTTCTGAACGGATAAACCCTTTCGCTTTTGCAAGACCCAATAATGTCTCTTGCTTTTTCTTTTCATCACCTAATACCGAAATAAATACTTTCGCTTGTTGCAAATCACCAGTTACTTCTACATCGGTAACTGTCACAAAGCCAACACGGGGATCTTTGATTTTTCTGGATAAAATATCACCCAGCTCTTTTTTCATTTGCTCTGCAACTCGATGAGCTCTTAATTCAGCCATTTATCTCACCTCACATAGCTCTATGCATTTTCATTATAATCGTTCGATATTTGTTATTGTTCTCTCTAATTCAGAAAAAGAATCAATGGTGTTTAAAGCTTGTTGTATTACTTTTTCAGCATGCACATAATCGGTTGAAATGATAACAATCCCCAATTTGGTCCGTTGCCACATATCATGAAAACCAAGCTCTGTGACAGAAACATTAAAAGACTGGCGTAACTTATTTATGATCCGTTTTAATACGGAACGCTTTGCTTTTAATGAGTTCCCTTCATACAACATACATTCTACTTCTGCATAGAGAATCATTTTCTTTCAATTTCTTCCATTACATAGGCTTCAATAATGTCGCCTTCTTTAATATCGTTGAAGTTTGATAATGTGATACCACATTCATAATTTTGCTGGACTTCTTTCACATCATCCTTAAAGCGTTTCAATGCAAGCAAGCCGCCTTCATAAAGAACAACACCATCACGAATTAAACGGACACTGGAATCTCTGGTAATTTTACCATCTGTTATATAGCTTCCTGCAATCGTACCGATACGTGATACTTTAAATGTTTCACGAACTTCTGCTTGGCCAATGACTTTTTCTTGATACTCTGGATCCAGAAGCCCTTTCATTGCTGCTTCAATTTCTTCAATAGCACTATAAATCACACGGTGAAGACGCAAATCAATTTTTTCAGATTCTGCAGCTCTTTTCGCATTTGTATCCGGACGAACATTGAAGCCAATAACAATTGCATTTGATGCAGAAGCAAGGATAATATCAGATTCTTTAATCGCTCCAACACCAGTATGAATTATTTTAATATTAACGCCCTCTACTTCAATTTTGCGCAGTGAAGCAGCTAAAGCTTCCACAGAACCTTGAACATCCGCTTTGACAATAATATTTAATTCTTTCATTTCACCTTGTTTAATCTGTTCAAATAAATCGTCTAAGCTGACAGTAGTTTGACCGCCACGGCTTTCATCAATTTTCTTTTGTTGACGGGCTATTCCGATTTGACGAGCTTTTTTCTCATCTGAAAACGCAAGAAATTGATCTCCGGCCTGAGGTACATCTTGTAAACCTGTAATTTCAACTGGAGCTGATGGACCCACTTCTGTTACACGTTGACCAATGTCATTTACCATGGCACGCACTTTCCCGTACGTACTTCCAACAACAAGTGGGTCTCCCACATGCAACGTTCCATTTTGTACAAGGAGTGTGGCAACAGAACCCCGGCCTTTATCTAATTGTGCATCAATTACCGTACCGAAAGCTTTTGCATCTTGATTTGCCTTTAATTCTTCTACTTCTGCAACTAATAAAATCATTTCAAGCAGATCATCAATACCTTCTCCTTTAATTGCTGAAAGATTAACAAAGATAGTGCTGCCACCCCAGTCCTCAGGGATTAATTCGTGCTCTGTTAATTCCTGCATGACACGATCTGGATTGGCACCTTCTTTATCCATTTTATTAACTGCAACGATAATTGGTACTTCTGCAGCTTTTGCATGGTTAATTGCTTCAATGGTTTGCGGCATAACTCCATCATCTGCAGCAACAACTAAAATAGCAATATCCGTTACTTGAGCACCCCGGGAACGCATACTTGTAAATGCAGCGTGACCTGGTGTATCTAAAAATGTAATTTTCTTCCCATCATTTTCCACTTGATAAGCACCGATATGCTGCGTAATTCCGCCAGCTTCACCAGCTGTTACCTTCGTATGACGAATCGCATCTAATAAGGTTGTTTTTCCGTGGTCTACGTGTCCCATAATGGTAACAACAGCTGGACGCTCTTCTAATTTATCCGGATCATCTTCTTCAATATATTTATCCAGGTCTGTATCTTCCAATATAATTTCTTTTTCTACTTCTACATTATATTCTTCACAAATTAATTCAATAGCCTCATCATCAAGGTCCTGATTTTTTGTAGCCATAACACCCATAAACATTAATTTTTTGATCAATTCTGCCGGCTCTTTGTGAAGTTTATCTGCTAAATCTTGTACAGTTAATGTACCATGGTACGTAATTTTACTTGGAGTCTCTTTCACTAATGACTGCCCCTTTTGTGGTTGATGTTGTTTACCTTTTTTAGAGGATTTTTGTTTTTTATTTTTAGGATTATCTTTCTTTCCATGCTGATTCGCATTCGATTTATGATTGGATGCTTTTTTATCCTTCTGTTGCTTATTCGTATTTGCCTGATCATTCTTATTATCTTGTTTTGTTTGCGGATTAAATTTTTCATCCAATTGTTTAACTTCTTTCTCAGAAATCGTAGACATATGATTGGAAACTTCCACACTCTTGTCTTTTAAAAATTGAATGACTTCCTTACTTGCTACATTGTTTTTCTTTGCGTATTCATATACACGTATTTTACTCATACGTTCACCCCCGGATTAATTTATCCAACGAATTAAAAGCTAAAGAGCGCCCTTGCACGCGACGACGATCTGGAACCATGCTTACTCTCCCCATCGAAAACATGAGAGACTTGCGTTTATTCGCCCACTGACGAAAGTACGACGCGGAATCTCTTCAGTTTGGCACTCAAAGCCAGATAGCTATATCTATAGCTTGGGAGTTCATTCACGAAAAGGGTTATACTTTCTTTGTTAATAAAGAAAGGAGTTTTTTTGCAAAACCTGCATCTAATATTGCTATAGCTACACGTTGTTCTTTGCCAATCGCTTTCGATAAAACCTCACGATTATCAATAAATCGATATGGGATATTGTATGAGGTACATTTATCTGAAAGTTTCTTTTTGGTTTGCGGCCCAATATCTTCAGTCAATAAAACAAGCTTTGCATGGCCTTTGCGAATATCCTTTATAATGTTATCTTCCCCTGTGGAGCATTTCCCTGCTCTAACAGCGAGACCAATGATGTTTAAATAATTAGGATTCATGTCATTCTCCCTCTACTAAAGCTTCTAACTCATCGTAGATTGTTGGACTTACTTCTGCATTCAAGGTTTTATTAAGCGCATTGGTTTTCCGTGCCTGTTCAATCACAGACTTATCCTTGGAAAGGTAAGCTCCACGTCCGTTTTTCTTACCAGTTTCATCAACGAACACTTCCCCTTCTTTGTTCCGGACAATGCGGATTAATTCTTTTTTAGGCTTCATTTCATTTGTAATAACACATTTTCTTTCTGGTATTTTTTTCTTTTTAGCCAAGTGAAATACCTCCTTATTCAAACAAATCTTCATCGTTGTCAGAATAAGCTTCTTCTAACTCTACGTCATCTAGCAAACCTTCTGCTCTTGCATCTGATTCGCTTTTAATATCGATTTTCCAGCCTGTAAGCTTAGCAGCTAGACGCGCATTCTGGCCTCTTTTACCAATTGCCAGTGATAATTGATAATCTGGAACAACGACTGTCGTTGCTTTGTCTTCCTCATCAACAAATACTTTTAATACTTTGGAAGGGCTTAATGCGTTTGATACATATACGACAGGGTCCTCAGACCATTCCACGATATCAATTTTTTCACCTTTTAATTCTGTTACAATTGCTTGAACACGCTGCCCTTTTTGTCCTACACAAGAACCTACTGGATCGATCTCTGGATCTGGTGCATGAACAGAAATTTTAGAACGGTCCCCAGCTTCACGGGAAACAGATTTAATTTCAACAATTCCATCATAAATTTCTGGAACTTCCATTTCAAATAACCGTTTTAACAAACCAGGATGAGAACGGGAAATATAAATTTGTGGTCCTTTGCTTGTATTCTCAACCTTTGTTACATACACTTTCAAACGATCATGAATATGATATTCTTCTGTTGGCATCTGTTCTGCCTCTGCCAACTTTGCTTCAATTTTCCCTAGATTTACATAGATAAAACGTGAATCCTTACGCTGAATAATTCCTGTCATAACATCTTCTTCTCTATCAATATATTCAGAGAAAATTACGCCGCGTTCTGCCTCACGTACTCGCTGTGTAACAACTTGTTTTGCAGCCTGTGCTGCAATACGTCCAAAGTCTTTCGGTGTTACTTCTACTTCGATAACATCATCCACTTCATAATTTGGATTAATACTTTTGGCCTCATCAAGAGATATTTCTAATTGGGAATCGTCTACATTTTCAACAATTGTTTTTCTTGCAAAAACAGCCATCTTTCCAGTAGTTTCATTCAACTCTACCCGGACATTCGATGCAGACTTAAAATTTTTCTTATAAGCAGAAATAAGTGCTGCTTCTAACGCTTCCATCAAAATGTCTTTGTCTATCCCTTTTTCTTTTGCTAAATGATCAATCGCATCAAACAACTGCGTGCTCACTTTTTCTTTTCCCCCTTTTATTTAAAACATGACTGCTAGTCTTGCTTTTGCAACTTTTTCATAAGGTATTTCTACGATTTTCTTTCTTGTTTTTATTTTGTATTCAATAAAGAGTTTATCATTCTCCACATTTTGTAAAATACCTTCAAATGCTTTTTCACCATCAATTTTTTCATATAACTTTACAAAAACATTCTTTCCAATGTTCTTTTTCAAGTCTTCCATCGTTTTTAATGGTTTCTCAACTCCAGGAGAAGATACTTCTAGAAAATAAGCTTCTTTAATTGGATCAGCCTCATCCAGTTTTTCACTTAACTGCTCAGAGACTTCTCCGCATTCTACAATGTCAATACCGCCTTCTTTATCGATATAAACACGTAGAAACCAGTTTTTTCCCTCTTTCACATAATCAATGTCCACTAATTCTAAATTTTTCTCTTCTAAGATTGGATGAACTAATTCGGTTGTTATATCAATTATATTGGAACTCAAGTGTAAACCTCCTTTAACCATGTCCTTACGCCTTCACTCAATATAAAACCCCTGCCTAAAATATGGCGGGGGAAGCAGAGAGTCTTGTTTGCACTATAGAAAAGAATAAAAATTCAGCGGATGTTTTCAATGGAATAAGTGGTCACGTCCCAAAGAAATGACTTTGGTGTAGCTGAAATTTTACGGTCTATAGTATACGTGCAACAAAGTCGATCAATCCTGCACCTTCAGCTTGGCTTGCCAAGTTTTTTTAGGCGAGGTATGAATAAAGAGTGGGCATACACCCACTCTTTACATTCGTACATATCGAACATTCTAACAAAAAATAGTATAGCATATTCTATAGCCCTTTGCAAACCATCAAACCAAGACTTCAACGCTTTTTAAAGCCATGTCATTTCCTATAGTTTTTCCAAAAACAAAAGGCTTTATGCGCGTATTTTCTTATCTAAAATAAGGAAAGTTGATTTTTCTCTTCCATTCCTTCTAAACATCCATGATTATCTAAATACTCTAGTACCGTTTTAGAGATCTTACTTCTTTCTCTTAAATCTTCTTTGGATAAAAATTCGCCTTCTTCACGTGCTTTCACAATGTTTAAAGCAGCATTCGTACCTAATCCATCTACTGCATTAAAAGGCGGTAGTAAAGAATCACCGTCAACGATAAATTCAGTTGCGCTTGATTTATATAAATCTACTTTTTTAAAGGACAGGCCCCGTTCACACATTTCTAAAGAAATTTCTAACACTGTGAGCAAGTTTTTTTCTTTTGGTGATGCATCATTGCCTTTATAATTAATTTCTTCCATACGTTTACGGATAGCATCTGAGCCTTTAATCATTGTATCTAATTCAAAATCATCTGCGCGGACGGTAAAATATGCCGCATAAAAAAGAATCGGATGATGTACTTTGAAATAAGCAATCCGTACGGCCATTAAAACATAGGCTGCCGCATGGGCTTTCGGGAACATGTATTTGATTTTCTTACAAGATTCAATATACCAGTCAGGTACATTATTTTTCTTCATTTCCTCGATCCATTCATCCTTCAACCCTTTACCTTTACGGACAAACTCCATGATATTAAATGCTAAGGAAGGTTCTAACCCTTTATGCATTAAATACACCATAATATCATCACGACAGCCGATAACGTCCGGAAGCTGACAGATGCCATCATTAATAAGCTCCTGTGCGTTTCCAAGCCATACGTCTGTACCATGAGACAAACCAGATATAATTAACAATTCTGCAAATGTCTTCGGCTTTGTATCTTCCAGCATCTGCCGGACAAATTTTGTACCGAATTCAGGTACTCCCAGCGTTCCTGTTTTACACTGGATCTGCTCCGGAGTAACACCTAACGATTCTGTTCCACCAAAGATTTTCATAACCTCTTCATCATCTGTCGGTATGGTCTTAGGATCGATCCCGCTTAAATCCTGCAGCATACGGATAACGGTGGGATCATCGTGTCCAAGTATATCCAACTTCAGCAGATTATCGTGAATCGAATGGAAATCAAAATGCGTTGTCCGCCATTCACTATTCCGGTCATCTGCCGGGAATTGGATTGGTGTAAAATCATAAATTTCTTTATCATCGGGAACAACAATAATCCCCCCGGGATGCTGTCCAGTTGTTCTTTTAACCCCAGTACAGCCTTGCACAAGACGGTCAATCTCTGCATTTTTATAAACAAGCTGATGGTCGGAAGCATAACCCTTCACATAACCATAAGCTGTTTTTTCAGCTACAGTTCCTATAGTTCCCGCCCGGTATACATTGTCGATCCCAAACAAATCCTTTGTATAGTTATGGGCACGCGGCTGATAATCTCCTGAGAAGTTCAAGTCAATATCCGGAACCTTATCCCCTTTAAAGCCTAAGAACGTTTCAAAAGGAATATCCTGTCCATCCTTTACAAGTGCTGTACCGCATTCCGGACAATTTTTATCTTCCAAATCAAAACCGCTCGCTACAGAACCATCTGTAAAGAACTCAGAGTGTTTGCAGCTTGGACAAACATAATGTGGAGGAAGCGGGTTAACTTCTGTAATTTCAGTCATCGTAGCAACGAAGGAAGATCCGACAGAGCCCCGGGAACCTACAAGGTAGCCATCATCCAATGATTTTTTAACCAGCTTATGGGAAATTAAATAAATTACCGCAAATCCATTTCCGATAATACTTTCTAATTCCGTTTCCAGACGTTTGCTAACAATTTCTGGTATTGGCTCGCCATATACTTTTTTTGCCATATCGTAACATAAGTCACGCATATCCTGCTCCGCGCCTTCAATGTTTGGTGTAAACAATCCATCTTGAATTGGTGAGATATCCTCGATACTGTCAGCCAATTGCTGTGTATTTTGAATAACGATTTCTTTTGCTTTTTCTTTTCCTAAAAAAGAGAAAGCCTCAAGCATCTCACTCGTTGTTCTAAAAGGTGTGTCCGGCAATGTTTGCCTATTCAATGGATTACCAGCTTGGGAGGCAATTAATATTTGACGATACTGTTTATCAAAATCTTGCAGATAGTGTACATTTCCAGTCGCTGTTACCGGCTTATTCATCTGTTCTCCCAGGTTTACAAGTTTCCGTAATATATCTACTACTTGCGCCTCGTTTTGTACTAAATCCTTTTCTACTAAATGGACATAGTTTTTAGGCGGCTGTACTTCAATATAGTCGTAGAATTCAGCAACCTGCTCTGCTTCTTCCTCTGATTTTTGCATCATCGTTTCAAAGACTTCTCCTTTATCACAAGCAGTCCCAATTAATAGTCCTTTACGATATTTTTTCAAGACAGACCTCGGCAGTCTCGGCTCACGATAGAAATAATCAATATGTGCATGGGACACAATCTTATATAAATTTTTCAATCCTTCCTGCGTCTGCGCTAAGATCGTACAGTGAAAAGGTCTGGAGCGCTGATAAGCGTTGTTTTCTCCCATATGATTATTTAAGTCCTGATGGTTGGTAATTTCTCTTTCTATTAATTTCTGGACCAGGTTCCACAATAGGTAGCCTGTAGCTTCTGCGTCATAAATGGCACGGTGATGCTGTGTCAATTCAATCCCTAAATGCTTACATAATGTATTTAAACGATGATTTTTGAGTTCTGTAATTAAAAATCTTGCTAATTCTAATGTATCAATGACTGGATTAGCCGCTTTTTCATAGCCAATTCGTTTAAAGCCTTGATTTAAAAATCCCATATCGAAACTTGCATTATGCGCTACTAAAATATCTTCCCCCATCCAAGCATGAAAATCTTTTAGAACATCACTTACTTCTGGAGCATCCTTGACCATATCATCGGTAATACCGGTTAAATTTGTTGTTGTCTCAGACAGTGGGTGATGCGGATTAGCAAAAGACTCAAATCGATCAATAATCTCACCATTGTGTACCTTTACGGCAGCTAATTCAATGATTGTATCGTATACTGCAGAAAGCCCGGTTGTTTCCACGTCAAACACAATATAATTCGCATCTTTCAGGAGCTGGTCACTTTCATTGTAAGCAATTGGAACACCGTCATCGACAAGATTCGCTTCTACACCGTAGAGTACTTTGATACCATGTTTTTTCCCTGCATAGTAAGCGTCAGGGAAACCTTGCACACCAGCATGGTCTGTAATAGCTACAGCAGGATGCCCCCATTTAGCAGCTTGTTCCACCAAAGCATCTGGAGAAACCACTGCATCCATTTGACTCATTGTCGTATGTGCGTGCAGCTCTGCTCTTTTTTCATCCTCCGGCGCTTCATCTTGCTTCTCTCTTACTTGCACTTCATGAATATCCTTTGCCATCATTGCCAGTTCATTCGTATACATATCTGTTTGAATGCTGCCGCGAGCTTTGACCCACATCCCTTTTTTAACAGATTGAAACTTATTGACGTCTTCATCACCTTTAGAGAACATTTTAATTTGTAGAGAATCTGTATAGTCTGTTGCTTTAATAATTAAAAGACTGCGTCCTGATCGCAACTCTCTGATCTCCGCATCAAACACATAACCTTGTACAGTGATTCTTCTTTCTTCTTCTAAAATTTGATTCATCTCGGCCGGTTCATCTTGAATTTTATAACCAATTGCCAGCGGCTGACTAACAGGCGTATCTTTTTCTTTATCCCGTTTTTCCTTTTCTTGAACTGTTTTTTGGACAAGCGCCTGATCTTCTTTCGCTTTATTATCCTGGAAAGCTTGCATTTCGTTTTGATCTTCCTTTACTTCTAATTCTATAGAATAAGGTCTTGATCCAATTTGATAGCAAAATTGGCTGAATGCTGGCTCAAGTCTTTTTTTCAAAATATTAGATTCCGTTTCATTTCTTGAAGTTAACATAATTTTATTTTCCACAACCCGGGGCGTCTGCTGCATCACCATCTCCTGATATGCTGGAGAAATGTTGGTTGTTGCTAAAAAATGCTTCCAATAAACGCCAATATCTTTTTCATTACATTGTTTATTATCTGTATGTAATGTCAACTCTACCTTCTCGGCAATCGAGGAAAAGCTTTTTTGCAAGGATTGGTATAAATATAAATATTCATCAAAAGGAAGAACATCTTCCAGATGAATATAGAAATGCCATTTTTTTTCTTGCTTATAGACTTCTACTTTTTCTAAATAACTTGAAGCAAAATACGTTTGAACCGATGTTTCAGACAGTTGAATTTGCTCAAGTAATAATCTCATTTTTTCTTGCTTGGAAATACTCATTTATGTCCCTCCAATTGTAGATAGTTTTTTGACTACCCAGGAAGCTAATTTCTCCTATACGATAAAACTTGCTGTATTTATTATATTGATTTATCACTTTTAACACAACGGAATGATTTGTAAGTTTCTTATCTTTTTTATATGAATTCACAGGATGGAGGCTATTTTTAATAATTCAACTTTCGCACCTTAAAATAAGCATATATATCTTGCTATTTCAGGATGAGCATGTTCTTCATTATTGTGCTTGTTTTTTGGTCAAATCAGCTTTTTTTGAGCTAATGATAGTGTATAGCTTCCGCTCCGTCCAACCACTCCGCTGAATTTGGACTCTACAGCGAATGGAAGAAATAACATCCTGTTGGGGTGGACGAAATAGTATCTCTATCGCTTGATGCAACAATCATTCCGTTATTTCAAATGGTTGGTTTAGCAGTTCGAATCAAAACAGCATGAATAATTAACATCAGGAATAGCTTTCATGCACAGAAAGAAATCTTAGCAGAACATTTTACTATGCAGCATAAAAAATATGTTCTGTCTGATCTACTTTTTATTTGTTCAGCTATTCCACGTATAGAATATCTAACTAGCGGAGGCGGACCGTTTTGACTCCTGTGGGATCAGCACCATCTGAAGATCCACCTTTGCCAAGCGCTCTTCTTGGCAAAAGTTAGCTGAAGAGCGTGCCCCTAGGCAGACTAAAGTCGCAACGTCCTGGGGTTGGGGCTGCGATTACTCGTCCCATCGAAGACCCTTGTACGTCGGAAAGCAAAACGGTCCGCCGCAGCGGCGCTTTACACTACACCTTCTATTCTTTTTATTGAAGGAACAACCAATTCCTCTTTCTATGGAAATGAAGTTGCTTTTTAAGGTGTGAAAGTTGAGTTAATAATACTAAAAACCATCCATATGACATTCAACTCATATACAAACACGAAACCCTTGTCTATTTATCGACAAGGGTATCTTATTAAGTTCACTATTTTATTTTACAAGAATAACCGCTGAATGTCATTCCATGTGACAACAATCATCAAAAGCATCAAGAGCGCAAATCCGACAAAATGAAAGACGCCTTCTTTTTCTGGAGCTATCGGCTTTCCTCTGACTGCTTCAAGTCCGACAAACATTAATCTACCGCCATCTAATGCTGGAAGAGGAACTAAGTTAATAATTCCTAAATTAATACTTAGCATAGCTGTCCACATTAAAAAGTTGGTAAAACCAGATTGAACAACTTGATTGGTCGCATCATAAATTCCTACTGGTCCTGATAAAACATCGATGGAAAGCTGACCTGTAACTAACATAACTAAATTGGTAAGAATAAGCTTTGATGTTTCATAAGTTGTTTCGAAACCAAATGCTAATGTTCCAAGGATATCTTTCTCATAGGCCGGCAACACACCAATTTGTCCGATTTGAATCGGATCACCTTGTTCATTGACATCTTCAACCTCAGCTGGTACAACAGTTAATTCTTGTTCCACATCGTCTCTGGATATGACTAAATCTAATTCCTCGCCAGGGTGTTCCCGTACAATATCCGTAAACTGTTCCCAAGTTGAAATAGACTGGTCACCTATTTGCATAATAACGTCATTTTCCTGCAATCCCGCTTCTTCTGCAGGGCTTTCCGGCTGAACTTCACCCATTTGTGCTTCCTCTGATGGAACACCTTGGATCATTCCCAAAAGCAGGAAAATAAAGATGGCCAATACAAAATTCATCATTGGTCCCGCAAACAGCTGCATACCACGCTGTCCGACCGATTTGGAAGCAAATTGTCGATCGAAAGGAGCAATCTGTGTTTCTTGTTCATCGACAATAAACATCGCTTTCGGATCCACATCGAAATGAAGCTTTGTATCTTCGTCATCTAATTCATAACCTTCAATATATAACTGATGATCCAGATCGACCTTCTCTACTTCAATCGTACGGGCATTCGGATGTTTTGATTTATTATTGACTATAATTTGAGATACTTTTCCATCTTTATTAAAATCCAGGGCAACGTGGTGTCCCGGTTTTAACTCGACAATCTCCGGATCATCTCCAGCAACACGGACATACCCGCCAGCCGGGATCAATCGAATTGTATATAGTGTCTCATTTTTTGTAAATGATATTATTTTGGGTCCGAATCCAATCGCAAATTCGCGAACAAGCATGCCTGCTCTTTTTGCAAAAATCAGATGGCCCCACTCATGAATGGAGACGAGGACACCAAACATTAATATAAATGCAACAACAGTTGTCATGACAGCACCTTCCTTTTTATAAAGGTAGAAAGAGGTTGTTAAGAAGTATTGAAAATAATTCATTCTCCGTAACAATTTCACATAACAATAAATTTCTCTTGATCGAATAAATCCCGTCACAAGAGGATATACATGTACGTGACCGGGCAAGAATAAGATATATTATAACTTGTCCCAGAATGAAAACTTGTTATGTATTAAGAAAATAAAGCTCTTCTTCTAGTATATTCAACAAGTCGGTTTTCTTTACCGATTCTACAACATTCACTTCGATTTGTTAAAAAAAGTGAATAAAATGTAGTAATGGAAAAACAAAAAGCATGCTGTCAAATCGATCTAAAATACCACCATGCCCGGGAAGTATTTTCCCGGAATCTTTTACATTGTAAACACGTTTGAAAGCAGATTCAACTAAATCACCGATTTGTCCAAAGCTTGAGGCGATCATTGTAACAATTATTAGTGTCAGCCAGGAGTGATCAAATGGCGCTATCAGATGAAAAACCACAGCAACAACAACTGCTACAAAAATACCGCCTAATGCACCTTCAACCGTCTTCTTCGGGCTGATAGTCGGCCATAATTTGTGTTTGCCTAACTTACGACCAAATAAATAGGCTCCTGTATCTGTTGCCCAAATAATACAAAATGCAAACAAGATATTTCTTAACGCATTCTCGCCATCTCTTGTTTCAAGGAGATAAAAGAACCCTAAACCAACATAAAATGCTGCAAGAATCACAAAGCCGACATGGTCAAAGGTAAATTCGTTTTTCACAAGCACAGTATATGCTAATAAAATAAGAATTATGATAGAAATCAATTCATACTTCGTAAACCACTCTATACTAGCAAAAATTTCATTAGGCAATAAAATAACCCATGTTAATAAAGCGGACAAAACATATGGAAAGATGTTCTTATCTGTATGGCGCATACGTATTAATTCAAATAATCCTATAGTGGCTAATAAATAGACAAAAACGGTAAATGGTAATCCGCCAAGAATAATAATCGGTACAAACACAAGCAGAGCTAGTATTGCGGTTATTGTTCGTTGCTTCATTAAATCATCATCACCTTATATACCTCCATATCGTCTTTTTCGCTGCTGATATGCAAGTAAAGCTTCATAGAATGTTTCTTCCGTAAACTCCGGCCATAGCTTATCCGTAAACCAAAATTCGGTATATGCCATTTGCCAAAGCATAAAATTACTTAATCGATATTCTCCGCCAGTACGGATTAATAAGTCCGGGTCAGAAACATCCTCTGTGTATAAATACTTTGAAAAGGTTTCTTCATCTAAGCTGTTCATATCGATAGCATCTTCTTTTACTTCTTCTGCAATTTGCTTCACTGCTTTTAAAATTTCATAACGGCTGCCGTAATTAAGGGCAAAATTTAAAATAAGACCATCATTATTCTTCGTTTTTTCTTTTGCATAGTTTACTGCTTCCTGCGTAGAGGCTGGTAAAGCAGAAAAATCACCTATCGTTTCAATACGAACATTATTTTCCATCAAACTTGGTAAATATACATGCAAAAATTCTTTTGGAAGTTTTAAAATATATTCCACTTCTTGTTTTGGCCGTTTCCAGTTTTCTGTTGAAAAAGCATAGAGCGTTAAAACCTTCACATTTGCTTTCACAGCGGTTTTAACGATTTTATTCACCGTAGAAACACCCTCTTTATGACCAGCAAACCTAGGTAACCCCCGTTTTTGCGCCCATCTTCCGTTCCCATCCATGATGATAGCAACATGATTAGGAGCATTTTCTTCAGAAAGTGAATCGGATTCTTTTGGTTGTTTTGATAAAAAAGGAATTTTAATAGACATTTTCCGTCCCCCGAATGGTTGTTTGTTCATAACCCTCTCCATCTTTTTTAAAAGAGCAAGGGATGAAAGGCATGACCATGCCAATAATTAATATAACTGTGTTTTATTTAACAGGTATTTTAAAGTGCACGATTGCCAGTGACATTAATACAAAAACCCCCTTTAATAAGAGGGCTTAATGGCATCTTACTACGTTAGCAGAAAACTGTCACCTTTAAACAAAATATATTTTTGCCAGGGTTTGTACCTTTAAGGCTGATAGAAGTAATGGATATCTTCTATCAAACTTCCATAATTTCATTTTCTTTTGTTTTTGCTAAATCTTCAACTTGCTTAATGTAACCATCTGTTGCTTGTTGAACATCATCTTGAAAAGCTCTTAAATCATCTTCTGTCATGTCGCCATTTTTTTCAGCTTTTTTTAGCTGATCATTTGCCTGACGACGAAGATTTCTAATTTGTACACGAGCTTCTTCTGCATATTTCCCGACAACTTTTACCAAGTCTTTTCTTCTTTCTTGTGTAAGTGCAGGAATATTTATCCGAATGATATTTCCATCATTCGATGGAGAAAGTCCCAAGTCTGCTTTTTGAATTGCTTTATCAATATCGCCAATTGCAGACTTATCATATGGTGTTACTGTTAATAACCTTGCTTCCGGAGCACCTACCTGAGCCAATTGGTTAAGCGGTGTAGAAGCACCATAGTAATCAACATTAACAGTGTCTAAAAGGCTAGGATTTGCACGTCCAGCACGAACAGAGGCTAAATTTCTTGAAAAAGCTTGAACAGCTTGGTTCATTTTTTCCTTCGTATCTTTAATTACTGATTCTGACATTTTTAGTTCCCCCTTATCGTTGTTCCGATATTTTCACCTTGCACAACTCGTTTAATGTTTCCTTCTTCCGTAATAGAGAAGACAATTAATGGTAAGTCATTATCCATACATAATGAAGAAGCGGTAGAATCCATTACACCTAATCCTTCATTCAACATTTCTAAATAAGTAAGTGTTTCATATTTCTTAGCTTCTTTATTAATTTTAGGGTCGTCTGTATAAACACCATCAACATTATTTTTAGCCATTAAAATAACTTCTGCTTCGATTTCTGCAGCACGTAATGCAGCTGTTGTATCTGTAGAAAAATAAGGATTTCCAGTTCCAGCAGCAAATATGACAACACGCTTTTTCTCCAGATGGCGAATCGCTTTCCGGCGTATGTATGGTTCAGCAACCTGTCTCATTTCAATAGATGTCTGAACTCTGGTTTCTACCCCAATCGTTTCCAGTCCATCTTGTAAGGCAAGAGAATTCATAATTGTTGCAAGCATGCCCATATAGTCAGCCGAAGCTCTATCCATACCCATTTCTGATCCTACTTTACCACGCCAGATATTTCCGCCGCCTACAACTACAGCAACCTCAACTCCAAGGTCTGCAACTTCTTTTACTTGTTCTGAAATGGATTGAATGATTTTAGGTGAGATTCCATAACCTTCTTCTCCACTTAATGCTTCCCCACTTAATTTTAACACAACTCTATTATAATGTGCTGTCGTCATAATAACCTCCAGAGAAAAAAATATATTTACGATAGATAGAGATAAAGTGAAACTGTATTCAACGGAGGATTCTACCCCCGCTGAATAATAGTTAAACCGGTCAAGCCATTTCTGGTCTTCCGGCTCCCGCCCAGAATTTTCGAGTTTTTTCTATTCTTGAGACGTGAGCTTTGCAGCCAGTTCCACTGTAATAAATAGGGGGTTCGTATCCCCTACAAAGAAGGGAACAAATTAATGTCCCCTAATTTGTAAAACTTATTTTTTAATTTGGCTCATTACTTCTTCCGCAAAGTTATCTTCACGTTTTTCCATTCCTTCGCCCACTTCATAACGAACGAAAGCTTTTACAGAAGCACCTTTATCTCCAACATATTTTTTCACTTTTTGGTCCGGATCTTTGACAAAGCTTTGCTCTAAAAGAACAATTTCTTCAAAGAATTTACCTAGACGGCCTTCCACCATTTTTTCAACAATATTTTCTGGTTTACCTTCGTTTAATGCTTGTGTTTTAAGCGTTTCGCGCTCACGATTTACTTCTTCTTCAGCAACTTCATCACGAGATACGTAGCGAGGATTGATAGCAGCTACATGCATCGCAACATCTTTAGCAACTTCTTCATCTGTAGTACCTTCTAATAAAGAAAGCACTCCGATACGTCCGCCCATATGAAGGTAAGCTCCAAAAGCATCATTATCTGTTTTTTCTAAAACAGTAAAACGGCGAAGAGAAATTTTTTCTCCGATTTTCGAAACAGCTGTAGTAATTGCATTATCAATTGTTTCAGATCCATCTAAAAAATTTTGTTGTAAAGCTTCTTCTACAGATGCAGGGTTATTTTTTACAATGTGTTTTCCAATATCAGAAAGCAATTGTTTAAATTGCTCATTTTTTGTAACGAAGTCTGTTTCACAGTTTACTTCAATAATTGCAGCTTTATTTCCATCTATTTCAATATGAGTTAAGCCTTCAGCTGCAACGCGGTCCGCTTTCTTAGCAGCTTTTGCCATCCCTTTTTCACGAAGAAAATCAATTGCTTGTTCCATATCTCCGTTTGTTTCTGTTAGTGCTTTTTTACAATCCATCATTCCTGCACCTGTTTTTTCACGTAATTCTTTAACCATTTGAGCAGTTACTGCCATGTTAAATTCCTCCTTAAAATATTCAATTATACAAGTTGAAATTAAAATACTTTCATTATCTGCATAGACAACAAGAAGCTTCATAGTGACCGCTACGGAAAAACACTACGCTTTCCGTGGGCTTGAGCTCAGCCTCCTCGAAAAAAAAAGAAGTTCACTTTTTTTTTTGCGGGGTCTTCCCATTGTGCGTTCCCACAGGAGTCTCCGTATTTTTCCTCCGCTAGTTAGTTTTATTATTGAATCATTATCCACTTTTATTGTAAAAAAAGAAACAGATAAATTAAAAATCAGCCTATATCGATTTGTGCACGCCATAATTTCTTTCCTGAAAAAAGGGTGATAAAAGGCTTCTATCCTCTTATCACCCTCACCTTTTAAAAGATTACTCTTGGGAAGCAGCTTCTTCTGTAACTTCTGCTTCTAATTGATCTTGTTCAGAAACAGCTTCTTCTGTTTCTTCACCTTGTTTTACTTCCAGAATAGCATCTGCCATTTTTGAAGTAAGAAGTTTTACTGCACGGATTGCATCGTCGTTTGCAGGGATTACATAATCGATTTCATCCGGATCACAGTTTGTATCAACAATTCCAATGATTGGAATGTTTAATTTATGAGCTTCTGCAATTGCAATACGCTCTTTACGAGGATCGATTACAAATAAAGCATCTGGAAGCTTCTTCATTTCTTTAATACCGCCTAGGAATTTAACAAGACGATCTTTTTCTTTCAATAAGTTTACTACTTCTTTTTTAGGCAGTACATCAAATGTACCGTCCTCTTCCATTTTTTCAATGTCTTTCAAACGATTGATACGTTTGCGAATAGTTTGGAAGTTCGTTAATGTTCCACCTAACCAACGTTGGTTTACAAAGAACATTCCAGAACGGATAGCTTCATCACGTACTGAATCTTGTGCTTGTTTTTTTGTACCAACGAAAAGAATTGTACCGCCGTTTCCAGCGATCTCCTTAACGTAGTTGTACGCTTCATCCACTTTTTTAACTGTCTTTTGTAAGTCGATGATGTAGATGCCGTTACGCTCCGTAAAAATGTATTTTTTCATTTTTGGATTCCAACGACGTGTTTGGTGACCAAAGTGTACACCAGCTTCTAGCAATTGTTTCATTGAAATTGCTGCCATAATAAATTCCTCCTAATTGGTTTTATTCCTCCGCACTTTTCTTCTTTATAAGAATACTGTCGTTCAGCACCAATCTTATAAATCCAAATGCGTGTGTGATTTTTAGCTAACTAATGATAGATAGACTATTTACACCAAAAGTTACTATACCATAACATTACCGTGTAGGCAAGTGATTTCTATGACTTTTTTTGGTGCATTTTAATGATTATTTCAGCTTCCGTTTTTCCGCAGTTAAGTTTTTTAGCAATTTCATCTACCGTTTCCCCATTTGCATGGAGCTGCAGTATTTTTGCTTCTAAGGAAGTTTCTACTTCATCATGATAAATGTCTGACGAAAGTTTTTCTATATCTTCCAGCTTTTTTTCAGCTGCCACAGGAGTCTCATCATCATCTTTTACAGGAATTAAAGGTGTTTGTTTTATTTCGTCCTTATCAGCAGTTTTTTTATAGAACTGTCTATCCTCCTGTAAAAGCTCCTGCAGCATCCGATTCTCTTTCCGTATTTCTTCCAGCGTCTCTTTCAACACATTTTCTGTTTGCTTATTTCCGCTATTGTTCTGCCTATCCTTTAATAATAAATAAACAGCTAATATTGAAATGCCATGTAATAAAAAGCTGATCATCCATAGTAATGTTGACATATTTTTTCCTTTCCATACATACTTTACTCAACTTTCGCACCTAAGAATAAGCATATATATCTTGCCATTCCAAGGTTATCATGTTCTTCATTATTGTGCTTGCTTTTGATTAAATCAGCTTTTTTGAACGAATGATAGTATACACTCCCGCTCCGGCCAACCACTCCGCTTAGTTAGAATTCTACAGCGAATATAAGAAATAACATACTGTTGGGGTGGACGAAATAGTATCTCTATCGCTTGATGACAAGATCATTCCGTTATTTCAAATGGATGGTTTAGCAGTTCGAATCAAAACAGCATGGATAATTAACATCAATAATAGCTCTCATGCACAAAAAGAAATTATTGCTGAACATTTTTACCATGCAGCATAAAAAATATGTTCTGCCTGATCTACTTTTATTTGTTCAACTATTCCACATATAGAACACTTTACTAGCGGAGGCGGACCGTTTTGACTCCTAAGGGATCAGCACCATCTGAAGATCCACTTTTGCCAAGTGCTCTTCTTGGCAAAAGTTAGCTGAAGAGCGTGCCCCTAGGAAAGCAAAACGGTCCGCCGCAGCGGTCGCCTTACACCTCACCTGCTATCCTTGGTCAAGGAAGTTATCAAAAGAATAATCCACTCCTGTTCCTATAGAAATGAAGTTACTTTTTAATGTACGAAAGAGTTGAGTACTTTATATTAAATCTGTGTAATTTTTTGCAGGGTTGAACGTAATTTAACAATACTTCGCTTATGGATCTGTGAAATTCGGGAAGTCGTTAATTCAAGTACCTGTCCAATCTCTGTAAAGGTTAATTCTTCCTGATAGAAAAGACTAATAACAAGCTGTTCTTTTTCATTTAATGACTTGATACCTTCTATTAATTCACCCTTCCACTCCTCTTGGATAAGCCGGGCTTCCGGACTAAGCTCCGGTTTATCTGAGACATTGTAACCAATACCTTCTTTTAAATCATTCTCATGCCCTTTTGGTTTATCTTCAATAGACAGCATGTTACTTAAAACCATATCTCGTAATGTTGTTTCTACTTCTTGAATGGGCATTCCTGTTATCTCAGCTATGTCCTCTGGCTGCGCTACACGTTGATGTTTTTGCTCAAAAAGTTCACTTGCCTGCTCCACTTTTTTTGTTTTCTCACGGATGGAACGGGGCAGCCAGTCTTCTTTTCTTAGACCATCTATAATAGAACCTTTAATTCGAAATGAAGCATATGTATCAAATTTCAAATCACGTTTCAACTCGAACTTATGCAATGCGTCATAAAGCCCCAGCAAACCATAGCTGCGTATTTCTTCACGATCAACACTATTAGGTAATTGACTTACAATTCTTTCCGTGTGAAAGGAAACAAGATACATGTAGTTCTCAATAAGTATATTTGCTGATTCATTATCTTGATTGGTCATCCAATTTTTCCATAACACTTGTTCTTGTGAAGGGTCTAATGCGTTCAAGATGACATACTCCTTTCAAATCGGTTAAATTGTAAAAACATCATGATTACGTTTTCTGATGGAAAGTTTTGAAGTGACTGGATCAAATTCAATGGTTCTCCCTAAATTGCCGCCTACATCCGAGGAAACAACTTTAATATTTAATTTCTGGAGCGCGTCTTGGACTGCTTCAATATTTTTATCGCCTATCCTCATAAAACTTGTTCCCTTGCCAACTTGAAACATTTGTGCTCCCCCCGCTATTTTAGCTTTCATATTTCTGGCTCCCTGACCTTGTAACATTTCTAACAGCTGGGGAATAGCTGTATCTGCATATTTCATTGGACTTACATTGCCGGCTCTTGCTTGACTGGAATCAGGCAATAAAATATGGGACAAGCCTGCTATGCCGTTCCTTTCATCATATAATACTGTTCCAACGCAGGAACCAAGCCCCAACGTACGAATTGTATTAGGAGAGCGAACGGTTTTCGTATCTGCAATACCAACATTTACAATTGTTTTTATCGTACTCATATTAATTCCATCCTAATTTGGCAAAGAGCTTTTGAAAGGATTCCGGATCAGGGATAAAAAGAAAATTTCCTCTAATTTGTTCATGACCCTGCTCCTCTTGCCTTATTTCCGTATCAATAATAATTGCATAATCCGTTACCTGAGAAATTTCCAACAATCCCATTGTCATGATAGCACCGGCCATATCCATTCCAAGATGGGGAACAGACGGCTGTAAATTCATACCTGTAAAATCAGAAAGCGCGGTGAGATACGATCCTGTTAAAATATTACCAATTTCTCCTAGTGCAGACATCGCAATCTCTAATTCTGCTCCATTTGTTTGTTCGGATAATTGAAACGCAGGATTATGCGTTAACTTTTGTACAAGGTACTCTGCTTCTTCAATATCTACAACAATGGCCATGACTCCAGTTATTTCTCCTTCTACCTGAAACATCAGTCCAACAATTGGCTGTTCCGGACCGCCGACTAATTCAATTACTTCATTAAAATCAGCAACTTCCACATTAGGGACCATCATATCTATTTTTTGTCCTAATAGTTGTGATAAAGATGTTGCTGCATTTCCAGCACCAATATTCCCGATCTCTTTTAAGATATCCTTCTGAAAAGTCGTTAATTGAAAAACATCCATTAATGATCATCCATTCCCTGTGTCTTTATTTCCTCTAAATTTAATAATTTATAAATATCTAATAAAACAATCAGTCGATCATCAAAGTGAACAATGGAATGAATATATTCTTTTTTCACTGTACCAATTGTTTCTGGAGGAGTTTCCAAAAGGTTTTCCGGAATATCTAAAACGTCATTTGCACTATCTATAATTAACCCTACCTGTGTTTCACCAATTCGAGTGATAATAATTTGGTCTTCTTCATTACGATGCTCCCGCACTTCTCCTAAACGAATTCGCAAATCGATTACAGGAATAATCTTTCCTCTTAGATTAATAACTCCTTTTATATAGTTTTGATCATGTGGCACACGAGTGATTGGCAAGGCTGTCTCGATAGATTCTACAAAATTTACTGGCAGTCCATATTCACTGTCATTTAAATCAAAAATGATTGTTTTTTCTAATCTTT
The DNA here is from genome assembly GCF_000750635.1 of Oceanobacillus jeddahensis. Classification (GTDB taxonomy): domain Bacteria; phylum Bacillota; class Bacilli; order Bacillales; family Amphibacillaceae; genus Oceanobacillus; species Oceanobacillus jeddahense. The sequence goes on along the minus strand of NZ_CCDM010000002.1, from coordinate 830,290 downwards.
CTGGAGTTAACTGTTCTTGTATCATTCAAATCGATCCCTTCAAATTATTCGTTACTTAATAAAGAAAACTTGGCATTCACGAATGCCTTAGTTGGGCACTTAGAGCTAGACGAAGATCTTCCAAAATAAAAATTAATTCAGAAAAATATTATATTTCCTTAGTTCACAAGATTGCTCAATTGGCTAGCCATTTGATTTAAGGGTACTTGATAATCAGCTAGTCCTTCCTTAATAATAGATTTCGGCATTCCATAAACAATTGCAGTCTCTTCTGTCTCTGCAAGTGATAATACGTGAGAATTTACTTTTTTTAATTCTTTTAAGCCAAGTGTTCCGTCATTTCCCATCCCAGTTAAGATACATGTTACAATCTGATAATTCTTTAGAGCACAAAGGGAACGGAATAACGTATTTACGGATGGACGATGACCGTTATCCGGCGGTTGTTGATTTAATGAAATAATTAATGCCATACCACTGCTCTTTACTTCCATATGATATCCGCCTGGTGCAATGTAGACCGTTCCTTTTTTCATTAATTCTCCATGCTCAGCTTCTTTAACAGCTACCTGACTGATTTGATTCAACCGTTCTGATAAGGATGCAGTAAATCCAGGAGGCATATGTTGCACGACAGCAACAGGAACACGAAGATTTTTTGGTAAAGCAGTAATCACTTTCTGTAAAGCTCTCGGCCCTCCAGTAGATGTCCCTATTGCAATTAGTTTTTTTGAGGAGAGGGAAGGTTTCTCAGGCATGGTTAACGGTTGCTGTATCTGCTCTATCGGGACATGCTTCTCTGCTCCATTTATTTTTTTATGTACCTTCACTGTTGCAGCCGTGTATACTTTGTCACATATTTCTTTTTCTACCTTTTTTATATCTAATGAAATAGCTCCGGACGGCTTTGTAATAAAATCAACAGCACCTGTTGAAATAGCCTGGATGGTATAATCGGCACCTTTTCTTGTTTCGCTAGACAGCATAACTACCGAGGCAGGACATTCTTTCATAATTTGTTTTAATGCCTCTAAACCATCCAACTTTGGCATTTGTACATCCATGGTCACGACATCTGGATGCAGCTTCTTTACTTTATTCACACCATCAGCGCCATTTACGGCAGTTCCTGCTACATGAAATCTGCCGTCCTCCGTTAAGATTTCTGTAATCATTTTTCTCATAAATGCAGAATCATCTACGACAAGAACATTAATTAGAGCCATTATCTCACCCTTTCATAAAATGCTTTATCCGCTCTATGAAACTGCCAGATTTACGCATCGTTCGATTCACTTGCTTTACGTAGTTTTGCAGAATCAAATCTACCGCTTTTGCAGCTTTCGTTTTGGGATATATTATCGTATATGGCTTTTGATGCATGACAGCTTTCATAATATTGTCGTCTTCTGGAATGAAACCTAAGCCCCGAGCATTTCCATCTAAGAAACGATCAATAACGGTATGAAAATTATCGAGAATATTACTGCCATCTATTTTATTACCTGAACGATTTAAGATCGTATAAATGGGCATATCGGCTTGATTGGATAAAATATGCTTTACCATTCCATATGCATCTGTAATGGAAGTTGGTTCAGGTGTCGTTACAACAAAACATTCATCTGCTGCCAAAATAAAAAATAATGCTGTCTCTGTAACGCCTGCTCCCATATCAAAAAATACATAATCATATTCTTTTAATAACTTCTCCAGTCCTTGATAAAAAATCGCTTTTTTATGTGCATCCATTTCTAAAAAACCGTGAAGACCAGAACCTCCAGGAATATAGTCAATGCCGTAAGGACTTTTTACAATGGCGTCCTGAATGGAAATACGGTTATTTAATACATCGGCAATTGAGGACTCTGTTTGCATACCCAAAAGTAAATCGATATTCCCCATTCCAACATCTAAATCAAAAACTAATATTTTATAGTTTTCCTGAGAGAGTTTAATAGAAAAATTAAGTGTAAAGTTTGATTTGCCTACCCCGCCTTTACCACTGCACACAGCAATCGTTTTTGCTTTTCTTTCCAGGGAAAGTTGGTTTCGAAGCTTTTCGGCTTGATCATAACTCATTGTCCTTCACCTGTAATATAATGGCTAAGTTGACTGAATGTTGGATGAATCATATCCTCAGGCACATCTTGCCCATTTGTTATAAAACCGATTCGAATATCATCGTAAGTGGATACTGCATTTAAAATATTCCCGTATTGTTCTGTTTCATCAAACTTCGTCAAGATAAGGCCATGAATGCCAATAGCAGCAAACTTTCCGTAAATATCCAAAAAATCTTTTGGTTTTGCTGTCATAGATAACACTAAGTAATTCGTTACCTCATTGGGATTTACCCAGTCTACTAAATCTGTTAAGTACGCTTCATCCCGATAATTTCTGCCGGCAGTATCTACTAAAATCACATCATAATCCTGCTGCAATTGTTCAATGTACTGACGATATTCTTGTTTGTTATATGCCACTTGTACAGGGATATGAAGAATTTTTGCATATGTTTTTAATTGCTCCACAGCTGCTATCCGGTACGTATCCAACGTAATAAATGCGATTCTTTTGTTTTCTGTCAATTGCATCTGGGCAGCGATTTTTGCAATCGTGGTTGTTTTTCCTACACCGGTAGGTCCGACAAATTGAATTACTTTATATGGATATGAGAAACCTAACTGCAGATTTTCTAAACGCTTTTCTATGCTTTCATGAACCATTTGCTTTAATGTTTGTGCCGTATCTTCTTTAGAGGAAACAATCATATTGGCTGCTTCCTTAACAATATCCAAAGCAATATCAGGCAGAACCTCCCGGGTTATTAAACGATCATAAACCAGCTGTTCATCCGGTGTAAACTTAAGCTGAAGCTGTCTGCTCTGCGCTGCTAACAGGTTATAGACCTGTTCCATTTCTTTTGAGTGTGGAACATCTGCTAAGTCCTCCTGAAGGTTCTCTTTCTTAGGAGCAGGAGCCTCCTTTTTCATAGCAGCCTTTTTAGCAGGTTTGACCGGATCAGGGTCGTAACCGGCAACAACCTCTATATAATTCTTTTTAAAAAGACCTAATACGCCACCTGATTTAATTTGTCTGGATTGCAGAATCACCGCATCCGTACCAAAATCTTTCCTGACCTGCTTCATCACTTCCGGCATGGACGGAGCTTTATATTTCTTTATCTTCATGCGATATTCACCACCCCAACACTTTGTACCTCAACTGACGGTTCTAATTCATTATACGACAACACCACAACTTGAGGTAAGAACCGGTCTAATAATTGCTTCAAATACATCCGTACTGCTGGAGAACATATTATAATCGTTGTTTCTTCCTGTAGTGATACTTTTTCCGCTTCTTTATGAATGGCTTGTACAATTTCTTGCTGCTGATCTGGGTCCAAGGCTAAGTAATTTCCATGTTCTGTCTGTTGAATATGATCAGCAATCGCTTTTTCAATTTTCCCAGAAATCGTAATTACTTTAAGCGAATTATCATCTTTTACAAAGCTCTTCGTAATTTGCGATGCTAATCCTTGTCGGACATACTCACCTAAAACATCGGTATCATTTGTCAATCTGGCAAAATCAGCTAATGTTTCAAAAATCACCGGCAGGTTCCGGATAGATACCCCTTCTCTCAAAAGCTTCGCCAATACTTTCTGAACGTCACCGACCGATAGTGGTTCAGGAGTTACTTCTTCCACTAAGATTGGATTCGTTTCTTTTAAATGATCAATAAGCTGTTTCGTTTCTTCTCTTCCTAAGAGTTCAAATGCATATTTTTTAATAACCTCTGTCAGATGCGTCGATACAACAGAAGGAGGATCCACGACCGTATAACCAGACAACTCTGCTTCATCTTTTACATTTTCACTGATCCATTTTGCAGGAAGACCAAATGCAGGCTCTTGTGTATCAATTCCTTCAATATCATCCTCTAAAAAGTCAGGAGCCATAGCCAAATAATGATCTAGCATTAATTCGCCACTAGCAACTACATCCCCTTTTATTTTCAATTGGTATTCATTTGGTTGAAGCTGAATATTGTCTCTAATTCTTACTACAGGTATTACTAATCCTAACTCAATAGCTAGCTGTCTCCGTATCATAATAACCCTGTCCAAGAGATCACCACCTTGAGATGTATCAGCTAATGGAATGAGCCCATAACCAAATTCAAATTCAATCGGATCCATATTTAAGAGATTAACCACGTTTTCCTGCTGTTTAAGAGCGGTTGATTCCGTTTCTTCTTCCTCTTCTTCTGTGACCTCTTCCGGCTCCACACTTTTCTTCTCCATCCAATAACCGCTAAACGCCAAAAAAGCTGCAAGAAGCGTTGTTAAGAAAAAATTAATTGGAGTCAAACCAAGCAGGAAAATGGTTCCTGCTGCTATATATAAAAGCTTCGGAAATTGCAACAGTTGCCCTGTTACATCTGAACTTAAATTACTTCCTCTCGCAGATCTTGTAACAACAATCCCTGTTGCAGTCGAAATAAGCAGTGCTGGAATTTGACTAACCAAACCATCCCCAACCGTAAGCCGTGTAAATAGTTCAACGGACTCTGACAAAGACATGCCCATTTGCGCAACACCAATAATCATACCAAAAAGGACATTAATTAGAACGATAACAATTCCGGCGATGGCATCACCTTTTACGAATTTACTTGCCCCATCCATGGAACCATGAAAGTCCGCTTCATTTTCAATTTTTTCACGGCGCTCTTTCGCTTGACTTTCTGTAATTAGACCAGCATTTAAATCTGCATCAACACTCATCTGTTTTCCCGGCATTCCATCGAGGGAAAATCTGGCAGCCACTTCCGATACACGTTCTGCACCTTTTGTGATCACAATAAAATTAATAATAACTAAAATAATAAATACAACAAATCCAACTAAAGGGTTATTTCCAATAACAAAGGAGCCAAACGTTTCAACAACTCCTCCTGCGTCACCTTCAGAGAGAATGGCCCGGGTGGTGGACACATTTAAAGCTAACCGGAATAATGTCAAAAGCAATATCAACGTTGGGAACACGGAAAATTGTAATGGTTCCGTTGTATTCATTGCTACTAAAATAACAACCAGTGCAAGTATTATATTAACTAATATGAAAAGACTCAAAAGTTCTCCAGGCAAAGGAATAACCAGCATGATAATGACTAGTATAACGCCTATAAGAACCGCAATATCCCGGAACTTCATTTCCATTCTCTCCTAACTTCTTACGCTTTTTTCTCCATTTGATACACATAAGCAAGAACTTCTGCTACAGGCTGAAAATATTCTTCCGGAATAACTTCCCCAATTTCGGTTGTAGCATATAGCGATCTTGCTAGAGAACGATTCTCTACCATTTGAACATGGTGTTCTTTTGCAATTTCTTTAATTCGCTGGGCAATACTATCGGTACCTTTCGCAACAACAAACGGAGCTTCTGCTTTCGCTTCGTCATATTTAATTGCAATTGCATAATGAGTTGGGTTGGTAATAATCACATCTGCCCCCGGAACTTCACTCATCATTCTTCTAGTTGCCATTTGTCGCTGCTTTTCTTTCATTTTTGATTTAATTAAAGGGTCCCCTTCAACATTTTTATACTCATCCTTGATATCTTGCTTAGACATACGAATGTTTTTTTCAAAATCATATTTTTGATACAAATAATCAAGAACACCTAAAAAGATTAATAAAGCCACTGCCGAAAATGCCATGATCGTAGTAACTTGTGCAAAAAAACCCAGCGCTCCCTCTGCATCTAAAAATGCTGTCATCAGCATCTGATCTTTATTCATCCAGATAACTGTAAATGTCACTGCTCCGACCAATGTAATTTTCAGCAAAGATTTCAGGAATTCCACTAAAGCACGAATTGAAAAAATCCGCTTCGCACCTTTAATTGGATCAATTTTTTTTAAATCAAACTTTAATGGTTCTGTCGTAAATAAGAATTTAACTTGTAAAAGGTTTGCTGCGACACCAGCTATAACAGCAATCAGCATAATTGGAGCAACCATCAGAACAGCTTGGAGGAATGAATCATTAAACATTGTTTGAACCGAATTATTTGTTACATCCCAATGAATGTATTCTGTAAATGATTTTCTATAAAAGCTTGTCATATACTCCAGGATATAACCGCCAAAAACAAACAGCCCGATAAAACATCCCAGCAGCAAAATAGCTGTATTAATATCCTGACTTTTAGCAATACGTCCTTTTTTTCGTTCGTCCTGCCTTTTCTTTGGAGTGGCTTTTTCTGTTTTTTCACCTGCAAAAAATTGTAAGTCTAATGTTAACTTCACATTAAACACCTCCAAATAAAGCCATTAACTGCTCCATCACACGGTACATTGCCTCAAAAACTGCTTGTAAAAGCCCAATATACAATGCAAGAAACACAAGAATTGCTGCAAAACTCACCAGAATTTTTATTGGCAACCCAACAACAAACACATTCATCTGTGGTACGGTACGTGCGATAATTCCTAAAGCAACATCCACTAAAAACAAACACCCTACAATGGGAATTGCGATTTGAAAAGCAATGATGAACATCGTATTAAAAGTAGTTAATACTAATTCCACAATACTTTCCCGCCCAAAAGGAATAAATTGATCCAAGGGAATATAGGAAAAGCTGTTCATCATTCCATTTAAGATCATATGATGACCGTCTACAGATAATAAAAATAACAAGGCAATAATATAGAAATATTGACCGGTCAACGGACTTTGCGCACCTGTCTGCGGATCTACAACATTGGCAATAGCAAACCCCATTTGAAAATCAATAAATCCCCCGGCAACCTGAATCGCTGATACTAAAATAAATGCAATTAGTCCGATACAAATACCAACCAGAGCTTCTTTAACCAGTAGAAATAAATACAAATCATTCAGCGCAACATTACTGATGTCTACCGTAGAAATTAAAATAATTGTCAGGAAAAAACTGATTCCTATTTTAAATTGAACAGGAACAGACCGATAAGAGAATAAAGGCATAATCACAAAGAATGCCATAAGCCTTACAAATATCAGCATGAACGCAGGAACAAGGTTCCAATTTATCATCTCAATCATCTGAGCTACCCTATGTATTGGTTAATATTCATATATAGATTGGAAGTAAATTCAACAATGGTTGTCAACATCCACGGCCCAAAAAATACGAGACCGAGTAATACCGCCAGGATTTTAGGAATAAATGCCAATGTTTGTTCTTGAATTTGTGTTGTTGCTTGAAAAATACTTACTAGTAAACCAACTGCTAAAGCTAACAGCAGCAAAGGAACGGTTATTAATAAAATGGTAAAAATCCCCCGTTCCGCCAGAGTTAATACTAATTCACTACTCATTGATTGTACTCCTTCCGATGTATCCTTTCTAGAAACCACCGAGTAGTGACTGCGTAATCAAATACCAGCCATCCACCAATACAAATAGTAATATTTTAAATGGCAATGAAATCATTACCGGCGGCAGCATCATCATCCCCATGGACATCAATATACTTGCTACAGCCATATCGATAATTAAAAATGGGATAAAAATCATAAAACCCATTTGAAATGCCGTTTTTAATTCACTAATTGCAAACGCAGGAACTAAGGTGGTTAACGGAATATCTTGTACCGTTTCTGGTGGTTCTGCCTCTGTATAGCTTATAAACAATTGCAAATCCTTCTGCCTTGTATGTTGGGCCATAAATTCTTTTAACGGAATACTTGCATTTTCATAAGCTTCATCCAAAGTAATCTCCTCTTCAAAAAGTGGAGATAAGCCTTGTTCATAGACTTCCGAAAAGGTTGGAGCCATGATAAAGAAGGTCAAAAATAGAGCAATACCAATCAATACCTGATTCGGGGGCATCTGCTGTGTAGCTAATGATGTACGTACAAATGACAAAACAATAATAATTCGCGTAAAGCTGGTCATCAAGATTAAAATCCCGGGAGCCAAGGAAAAAATCGTTAATAATAACAACAGCCTCACAGAGGTTGCTATATTTGTCGGGTCAGAGCTTGAAAATATATCTATAAAATCATTCATTTAAATCGTCCTTATGCTTGTTAATCAAATCCTGGCGATTTTTACGAATCGATTTCAGCTCCCTTGTCAGTAATTGATCAAAAGACTTGCCAGATGATTTCTTCCCATTATTATTTTTTTCTCTTGAAAAGAATGATAATGCATCTGTATCTTTCTCGGTTGACTGATTGATCAACTGTTCTATTGTTTCAGGGTCATCGATTTCCTCTAAAAGCTCCACATTATCTCCAACGCCAATAAGATAATACTTGTTTCCAACACGGATAATTTGAACAGATTTATTCGCTCCAACAGATACTCCGCCTACATTGCGCAGGAGTCCCGGCTGCTGATTAAATCCATTTCTTTTTCCTAAAAATTTCAATACAACATAAACTAAACCTAATACCAAAGCCAGACCAATAATCAGTCTAACAATCTGCCAGCCCATAGATGAATTATCAGCATCGTCCTCCACTAAAAATTCATTGTCATTATTCATGATTGTATCCTCATCATTTTCATTCGGCTGTAGCTGTTCATTATCTATGTTTACTTCTTCTTCGTTACACTCCTCTTCGTTTTCAAGGCAGTCTAACACATTTGCTTCTGCGCCTACGCTGATTGGGAGCAGCAGAAAAAATAGAATTCCTACTCCCAACACATAGATACGCCATGATTGCTTCTTCAACCTCGTCAACTCACTTTTTAAATTGAAGTTTACTTAACCTAGTGCTTTTTGAATCGCTTCAATGACACGATCCGCTTGGAATGGTTTAACAATAAAATCTTTTGCTCCAGCCTGGATAGCATCAATAACCATCGCTTGCTGCCCCATAGCTGAACACATAATTACTTTTGCATCTGGATTAACTTGAAGTATTTCTTTCAAAGCTGCTAATCCGTCTTTTTCCGGCATTGTAATGTCCATTGTTACTAAATCTGGTTGATGCTCTTTATATTTTTCAACAGCTTCATTACCGTCTTGTGCCTCGGCAACTACTTCAAAATCATTTTTCGTTAAAATGTCCTTAATCATCATTCTCATAAAAGCTGCATCATCTATGATTAAAATCTTTTTACTCATTTTTCTCTCTCCTTAAATATCCTAAATTATCGTGCGTGTTCAAAAGTTGCCGATGGTTTTCACTGAAGCTAATAAGCAGATAACAAATTCTATATTAAAAATAGTAGCTAAAGTCTTATCTGCCCTAGGGCCATCATTATTTACCGATAAAACCTATTGGAGACTTTTTGAGCCTTTGCTTATACTCTTCTATTTCCTTAAATGTTGGATTCTATCATATTGACTAACAATATCCGTCACTCGAACACCAAAATTTTCATCGATAACCACGACTTCTCCTTCAGCAACCAATTTTTCATTTACAAGAATATCTACAGGTTCTCCTGCTAGTTTGTCTAATTCAATAATAGATCCTGCTCCAAGTTCTAAAATTTCCTTAATTGATTGCTTCGTTCTACCCAGCTCAACAGTAACTCTTAAAGGAATATCCATTAACATATCTAGATTTCGCTGTCCTTGATGGTTCAATGGAGCATGTTCGAAGTTTGAAAATGCGGCTTCTTGTACATTTGCATCTTGTGAACTTGGTCTGCCTAGGATTTCCTCATTTCTTTGATTCGCTGCAGCAGCCTGTTTGATAGGTTGTTCCTGCTTTACTTGCTTATTTTCTGTTACCGGTGCTGCATTAACGTGTGAACTTGTGTTTATGCTTGCTGCAGTTTGGCTTTCTGCTGCTTCCGGTTCGTCTGCTTCAACTTCAGGAGCTGGATTCATTAATTGCTGTACTAATTCTTTCGCAAAATCCAGCGGAACCAGCTGTACCATATTGGAATCTATTAAATTGCCAACCATTAACTTGAAAAAAACTTTGACATAAACGTCATCTTGAAATAAAACTTCTTTTTTCTCATTTCCTAATCCATGAATAATCTCAGGAGGGGAAATATCTATTTTTTTATTAAATACAGTGGACATACTTGTTGCAGCCGCACCCATCATTTGATTCATGGCTTCCTGGACAGCACTAAGATGCATTTCATTCAGCTCTTCGTCCGGATTGGTTCCATCTCCACCAAGCATAATATCCGCAATTACTGCTGCATCTTCTGTTTTAATGAAAAAAACATTATTGCCAGAAAAGCCTTCTATGTAATTAACTTGAACACTTACAGGTCTAAATGTAACTTCGCCTTCTAATTCTTCTTTTCCAATTACCTTAACAACAGGTGTTGTAATCTCTACCTTTTGGTTTAAAAGTGTCGACAGCGTAGTAGCTGAACTTCCAAAGGAAATATTGCCAATTTCCCCCAAAGTGTCCTTTTCGATACTCGTTAAAAGTTCATTGTCTTCTGTTTGTTCCTGCTGGTCATCTTCCTGATTATCTTCAGGTACCTTCAGCAGAGCATCTATTTCTTCTTGCGACAGCTTGCCATCATTCATCATTTTCTATCACCCCATTCAATTCCTCTAATACTTGTACAGACATTTTTTGTCGATACTTCCCTGGTTGCACCAAAAATTTAAATTCATCGTTTACAGCCATTTTTAATGGTGAATCAATCGATTGATCCAATGCAATCACATCACCGACAGAGAACTTCAAAAATTCATCAATATTGATTGACGCTTCCCCTAAAATTGTTTTTACTTCTACATCTGTATGTTGAAGATATTGCGACATTCTTTCCAGACTTTTTTCATCTTTATTTTTATTTGTCTGCATCCAATAGCTTGCAGAAAGCTTTGGTATGATTGGTTCTAAGATAATATGCGGAATACATATATTAATCATACCGGAAACTTCTCCAATCATTGCAGTTAAAGAAACAACAACAACTGTTTCGGTAGGAGCGACAATTTGCATAAATTGGGGGTTCTCTTCAAATTCTGCTAACACAGGTTCAATATCTGCAACAGAGGACCAGGCTTCTTTTAAATTTATTTCTGCCTTCTCAAACAATTGCGTAAGTAAAATCTTTTCAATTTCTGTCAGACTACTTGTTTTTGAACCGGTAGAGCCTTTTCCACCAAGTAGCCGCTCTAATAATGCAAATGCAACATTAGGGTTGATTTCCATGATTAAATTACCGTCTAATGGTTCTAAACTATAAATATTAAGCACTGTCGGTTTCGGTATAGACCGTATAAATTCTTCGTATGGTACTTGGTCAACGGAGGTAACATTAATATTTACATATGTTCTAAGTTGTGTAGCAAAAAAGGTAGTCAGTAATCGTGCATAATTCTCATGTAATCTTGAAATGCTGCGTATCTGGTCTTTTGAAAAACGTAATGCTCTCTTAAAATCATATACGCGTACCCGTTTTTCATCTTCTTCTTTTTTCAACTCTTCCGCATCCATTTCTCCTGATGTTATCGCTGAAAGCAAGGCATCAATTTCATTTTGTGATAATACCTCATCCATTAAATTTGGTCACCTCCTAGCATGATATACTCTATTGAAGTATCTTCTTGATGGTATATACTTCTGTAACCGTTCCTTCTGTCATTATTTCGTTTAAATTTACCTTCAGTGTCTCCTCCAAGTCATCCAGACCTGTTTGAAAGTCATCCACTTCCATGACGGCCAACTCTTTAATTAATAAATTGGTAATTTGAAAATCTCTTTTTTCCAATTCGTCTATCGCATCATTATCATCCGCAATTACTTGAAATTGAACCTGAACATACCTATTATCCATTATATCTGTTGTCACCTCTGGTGTTTCATAGGAGTGGCTGACCATGTCATCAATTGATTGCTCTCCAGATGCTTGCTCCGGTTCATTCACATAAATAACAATAATCAGCGTAGCTACAACACCAACAAGTAATGTAATAATAGATGTCACAGCTATTTTCACAACCTTACTCATTTTTTTCACCTGCCTTCAATGGGAGTGCGGGAAACCCAATCTGGTGATAAAAAGCAGTTACCTTTTCAATGATTTCTTCTTCGCTTTCTTTGACAAATACCTTTTTTCCATTTAATAGAGAAATGCTCGTATCGGCATATGCCTGGACTTGTTCAATCATGATGGCATTCAGAACAAAAGGCTCATTATTTAATCGGGTCAGTCTAATCATACGTTATCGGGACTAACCTGGTGATGTAAATTCAGGTTAGTCCCCTCCCTCCCTTGCTTATCGTTTTAGATTAACAAGCTCTTGTAAAATTTCATCCGATGTTGTAATAATTCTTGTGTTTGCCTGAAATGAACGTTGCGCTGTAATCATTTCTGTAAATTCTTCTGATAAGTCGACGTTAGACATTTCTAAGGCGCCGCTAATAATCTGTCCCGTTCCATTTTCTCCTGAGGCCTCCACACCAACTAAACCAGCATTGTTTGTATTTGCATATAAACTGCCTCCAACTTTCTCTAATCCAGATGGATTAGAGAACTTCGCTAATGCGATTTGTCCAGCTTCTATTGTGTCATCACCTACATTATAAGTAACTGTTCCATCCGGCTGCACGCTAAAGTCATCTGCGTTTTCCGGAATATTAATATTGCCTCCCCCTACTGATTGTAAATAATAACCATCTGCATTGACGATATCTCCATTATTATCTAAATAAAAGTTCCCGGCACGTGTATAGTAATCTATACCCTCTCCTTGTACCACAAACATCCCATCACCTTGTATTTGAAAATCTAATGGGTTATTTGTTGTTTGTCTAAAACCTGTAGTGTGATCATTAGAAATGGATCCTTCTTGAGAACCAAGACCCACTTGAGATGCGTTAATCCCGCCGCGCCCATTCCCAGCTCCTTGAGCTGCAGATGTCGTCTGACTCATCATATCCTGAAAATTGATATTTGCTTTTTTATATCCTGATGTATTAACGTTAGCAATATTATTACCGATAACATCTAATTTGGTTTGTGAATTTTTCATTCCTGAAATACCTGCGTACATTGAACGTAACATGATTATTTCCCCTTTTTAAGTTTCATTTGACCGCTTCTGTCATTCCACGGTGATAGGCTTCCCTTCAAGGGTCTGGCCATTTATATTTATAATAAAATCGTTCCATCAATATTGGTAAATACTTTTTTATCTGTCTCTGATTGATTCAGCGCAGTAATTATTGTATTATTTTTCACACTGACTACCATCGCATTCCCATCAACAACGACTAATGCATCTTTAACACCCTTCTGTTTAGCTTCCTTCACTTTATCTTGAATAGACTGCCATTCCTCGCTGCTAAACTGGATATTCCGCTCTTGCATACGGTCTGCTGCATGCTTACTAATAGTTAGCCCTTGTTGATCCTCAAGAATTTCCCTAAAGGATACATTCCCTTGTTTTGGCGCCGTTTTTTGTATTTGTTGATTTTGTGATATAGCTGGCGCGATTGGTTGAATTGGGCGAACCATTATGCTTCTCCCTCCTCGTTCTCAGAAGGATCTGTTTCATTATTATCTGTCTCGTTATTTGACATCCCTACTTCAATAACCGTATCAGCATAAATTTTCTCGCCATTTTCCAAATGAAAAACAGCCCATCCATCCTGTTCAGATACAGAAACAACCTTACTTGATTCAACACCTGTTTCTCTTCCCGTTTCTTCATCAAATGTTCTGTAATTTACCGTTTCTCCAATCATATGACTATATTGGATAGCTGGAGATACCAACTGATTATTTACTAAAAGATCCATCGAGTTTGACATATTCATCATTTGCTCCAAGGAAGAAAAAGTTGCCATTTGCGCAATAAACTCAGATTCATCCATACTATTCATTGGATCTTGGTTTTGCATTTGCGTAACAAGTAATTTCAGAAATTCGTCTTTCCCAAGTTCTGCAGAAGGTTCCCGTTGCTTTTGCTGATTACTTAAATATAAAGAGGGATCAATAGAAGTGATTGTCGTCACCGCCTTTCAAATTCAAAATAAATCTCTGTACAGCTTACTCCACCATTAAACTTGTTCTTCTATATTTTGAGATAGCAGCTGCTCCATAAACGATTCAAATGACTCTGTTTCAGAAGATTGCTCCGGTTCATTTGAATCAGAAGAAGCTTCCTGGTGCTCTGCTTGCTGCTGTTCATTTTGATTTTCTTTTGGGTTTTTCGATACATCTGTTTGTGAAGCATTTAGAGTTTCCTGTCTTTCAATCGTTACTTGATGTGGCGAAAATACATTTCTCAACTGGTGTAAATTAGATTCTAAAACTTCCTTTACTGCTTTAGAAGACACAAGCATCTGTACAGTCAGCTCTCCATTTGTCTGGAGAAAACGTATTGTCATATCACCAAGGTTCTCCGGTCTTAACTGAATAGATATTGGACTTTGTCCTCTTGCAAAATTTTGGAGACGCTGGCTCTGAACAATCGTCTCGATTTTATCAATCAGCTCTTTACCTGATAAACCTTTTGATGAATCGGTTGAACCCATATTGACAAGAAATTGTTCTACTTTAGAGATAGGAAGATGATCTTGCTTAAAAACAGCCGGTGATGCATCCTGAAAAGAAGTATGTAGCCATGCTGCCAATTTAGGCTCTATATGCCCGGTAACTTCAGAAGCTGTATGACCAGCAACATTTATATTGTTGCTCTGTTTGATAACTCCCGGCGAAACTTCTTTAAAAATGGATCGTAGCCATGTTGCTATCCTCACTTCCAGAGGCTGTTTTCCTTCCGGCCCTGCTGCAGATGCCTGCTGAGCTGAAACGCTTGTTTGTTCAGGCAGTTGAACTCCCTGCAATTGTTTCATTATTTGTCCAGCTATCTGCTTTGCAATATTGGTGTCTGCTCTTTGTATCTGTTGACTTATGACGTTCATTAATTGCTGCGCCTCTACCCTCTGTCCTGCATGAAACTGTACATTTTTCAGCAGCCCTTCATCTATTAAATTTGAGCCTGCTAATAGATTGATTATCTGCTCCATGAACTGTTCGGCGGTTGTGGAATCAATGGTTAACATGAATTGATTTAAATCTTGTAAAACGTTATTTACGTTGATGGCTTCAACATCTTCACCATTATTCATTTCTTGTGCTGAAAAATCCACATCCAATAATTGATACGCCATCTGATTTATTGCCTGATCAAATCCCGATAAGTCACCGCTTTGCATTTGTTGATGAATATGATTGAGAATCCTTTCTTTATCCATGCCTGGATTTTCCTGAAAGAACTGTTCCCAGTCCTGCACCAATTCTGTTAACGTCCCGGCCATATCATCTATGTCTGCTGTTTTTTCGAAGCCTTTTAATACCTCTGCTATTTCGTTATATATATCTATAGTGACTTGCAAATCTGCTTTCGTTTCCGGAGCCGACTCCAGCTGTTTTAATGAAGATAGGTGCTTACCAACCAGATTCTCTATAAAAGCTTTCTGCTGCTCCTCAACTTCCATTGGAAAAACATTTTGTTGAGAGGATAAACCTTGCATGATTAAATCAATTACCTCTTCCTGTAAAACATCATTACCTTTCAA
The DNA here is from genome assembly GCF_000750635.1 of Oceanobacillus jeddahensis. GTDB lineage: Bacteria > Bacillota > Bacilli > Bacillales > Amphibacillaceae > Oceanobacillus > Oceanobacillus jeddahense. The sequence goes on along the minus strand of NZ_CCDM010000002.1, from coordinate 814,756 downwards.
AATATCAAGGACTTCTTCTGGCAGCATTTCTTCCAGATTTTCATACAGTTTCGTTAGTTGTTGCTCTTGATCTTGCAGAGGCGATGTCCTATCTGTCAACAACGATAAAGGCTCTGTTTGTTGTGTTAATAAATTTCCAAATTTGGAGGAACCTTGATTTGTCGTTGTTTTCGCATTCATCCGATTCGAAAACATTAAATCATGTATATTTAACATTGCCGCATTCATATACTCACCTCCCTTCAAGTTTTGCGTCGAATTACTCCATTAACATTTGTGTATAGATGGTTGCTGCTTCTACATTCATTTGCTGTAAAATGTCTCCGCGATCACCTGTAGACATTTCTTCTAAAATCGTTACAGCCAAATCGTCTTCTAGATTTTCTAAAATAGCTGCAGCTTCTTTACTTTTCATACTTTCTAACGTTCTTGTCATCGAACTTTTTTCTGAAGCTGCATTTGTTTGTCCTTGATTCTCTTCCTGCTGTTCGGTATTTTCATCAGCTTCCTCGTTATTCTCCTCTTCGTCCATTTCTTCTTCCAAACTACTAATCTGACTTTCTAAGTTCGTAATTGTTTCTTCTAATTCTTGGATTTGTTCATCTTTATTATCAATAATTTCATTTCTGCTCTCCACTTGATTGCGAAGCACTTCTAAGTCATTTGCAGTACTGATTTCTTCCCCTGTTTCATCTGTTAACATTTCTCCAACAACAGGAATAGATTGACCTCGCTCTTTTAACCAATCCAATGTATTAAATCCAGCAATATGTAAAACAAAAACAATAATAACCGCCAGAATGAAAAGTGGCATCGCTATTAAAAACAGCTTTATAAAAATACCGCCTGAAGACTTTTGAACTTCCACTTCCGTTTCACTTTGTTTTTTATTTTTCATGATTTTCACCTTTGATTTTGTCTCAAAAATTGTTGCATGGACATTTCATCCATAAAGCTAGCTTCTTGTTTTTTGACAATTGCTTGAGCTTTTTCTTTTTTTAAATCAATCATCTTATCATATTTTTTGTACTCAATGTAAGCTTCAGACAGTTTCGTCTGCTTTGTGTTCATATCATTTCTTGCTCTCTGTACTAAAAGCTGCACAGTCTGAATTTGATTTGTTAATTTTTCAATATAAGCAGATTGTTCTTTTATTTTTTCAATAGATGTCGATGCCTGAATAGCATTTTCAAAGGAACTTTCTGCTATTTCTTTTTTCTTCAACAAATTGTATAGTTCTTTAGCAATTTTTTCGAAAGTTTCTTGTGACTCTGCATAAGCTTTTTGAGCGACTTGTTTCTCATTATCGTGCATATCCCGTATTTTAGTTAGACTGGATATCTTAGCCATTAAAAAACCACTCCTTTATTCAACCAAGTTTTTCATCATCTGTATAGTTTCTGCCAGACTCACCTGCTCGTAGACCCCTTGTTTTAAAAAAGAAACAATATTTGGATAGGATGCGATAGCTAAGTCAATTTCGGGATTTGTTCCTTTTTTATAGGCACCGATAGAGATTAACTCATTATTTTCTTCATAGGTCGCAAGAAGTGTTCTTAACCTTGAAGCAATTTGTTTATGTTCTTCTGTTGCAATTGTATTCATGACTCTGCTAATGGACTTCAGAACATTGATTGCAGGATACTGGCCTCTTTCAGCAATTTTCCGGTCCAGGACAATATGGCCATCTAATATCCCTCTCACTGCATCCGCAATTGGCTCATTCATATCATCGCCGTCAACGAGTACTGTATAAAAGCCTGTTATCGAACCATTTTCATCTGTTCCTGCTCGTTCTAGGAGTTTTGGCAATATGGAGAATACACTTGGCGTATATCCTTTCGTTGTTGGCGGTTCTCCAACAGCCAACCCGATTTCCCTCTGCGCCATTGCAACACGTGTAACGGAATCCATCATTAAGTTCACATGTAAACCTTGCTCTCTGAAATATTCACTGATCGCTGTAGCAGTGTATGCCCCACGAATTCGCATGAGTGCAGGCTGATCGGAAGTGGCTGCAACAATAATAGACTTTTTTAACCCCTCTTCCCCTAAATCATGCTCAATAAATTCCCGGACCTCTCTTCCTCTTTCTCCAATAAGAGCTATAACATTCACATCCGCACTACTATTTCTTGCAATCATTCCAAGCAGTGTACTCTTCCCCACGCCACTGCCGGCAAATAAACCAACACGCTGCCCGATTCCCATGGATAAAAATCCATCAATCGCCCGGATGCCAACCTGTAATGGCTGCCTGATCGTTGGCCGGGAGAGAGGGTTAGGCGGCTTTCTTTCCGTTTGATACCCTGTTAAGCCTTTAGGCAAAGACTCCAGATCTAAAAGCGGCTTTCCTAGAGGGTCCAGAATATGACCTATCAAACTCCTGCCAACCTTTACTTTTAATGGATGTCCTGTTGCTTCTACCAAACAGCCGGAACCTACTTCATTTACCTCCCGATATGGCATCAGAATTATTTTTTCATTTTGAAAGCCTACTACTTCCGCTAAAATCTTCTCCTTGTTACCCGCGCTCGTGTGAATATAACAAACCTCACCAATATTTGCTGCAGGTCCTTCCGACTCAATCATCAGACCTACCACACGAATTACTTTTCCAAATCGCTTATACGGAACTGTCTTTTCTATAACTGAAAGCAACGCCTCTTTGTTCATTGCGCATCCTCCATCACATATTCCATCAAAGATTCACGAATTTTTTCCAGTTGCGTGTTTACACTGGTTTCTATCTGGCCATATGGATACTGGATAATACAATCTGTCGGTTGGATACCTGTATTAGCATGAATAGAAAGTTTAGTTTCATCCCCGACTAACCGCTGCAGTTCTTCCTGATGAGAATGTACTTCCTCATAGTATTCCGGATGAACGACAATAACAATAACAGGCTGTGACCTCACTTCATCAAGTGCTTCCTCGATTAATAACTTGATATAAGCTGGCTGCTCTTTTAATTCATTATGTAAAACCTTGTTTGCTACTGCCATTGATATATCTACAATACTTTCTGATTGTTTCTCCAGCGTTTGGTGATAGTCTTCTTTGGCTATGTCAATAATGTGGTTGGCTTCTTGCAGTTTATTCTCAAATTGCTGGTGAGCTTCTTTTTTCCCATCTTCATATCCCTTTTGAAACCCTTGCTGCTGTGCATTCTCTATTAATTCCTGCTTTTCACTTTCCCATCTGTTCCGTGCTTCTTCTATCTCTTTATCAGCATCTTCTATGCGTTTTTTTTGTTTTTCTTCAATGGAAGCCAGCTCTTCTTTTTGTAAAAAAATCGTCTCTGATAATTGCTGGTGCACTTCATTTTCATCTTCTTTAGGTGTGAATGCTGGAGGAATGATCGATTCAATTGGTTTAATGGATATTTGTTTTTTATAATCAGACAATAATATCGTCTCCTCCACCACGCGCTATAACAATTTCTCCTTTTTCTTCCAATCCACGTATCACATTGACTATTCTTGTTTGCGCCTCCTCTACATCTTTCAAGCGTACTGGTCCCATAAATTCCATTTCCTCTTTAAAAGTGGTTACCATACGCTCCGACATGTTTTGGAATACAATATCTTTCACTTCGTTGCTTGCCACTTTGAGCGACAAGCGTAAGTCATCATTATCAACTTCTCTAATGACACGCTGAATAGCACGATTATCCAATGTAACAATATCTTCAAATACAAACATTCTTTTCTTAATTTCTTCAGCCAATTCTGGGTCCTGTGACTCTAAAGCTTCTAAAATAGTTCTCTCTGTCGAGCGATCTACGCCATTTAATACTTCTACCACTGTTTGGATACCACCAGTTTGCGTATAATCTTCCGTCATAGAAGAAGATATATTTTTTTCCAGCACTTGCTCTATTTGACTTATTATCTCTGGTGATGTGGAATCCATCGTAGCAATTCTGCTAGCCACATCTGCTTGTACATTTTTGGGCAGAGCAGAGAGTATTTGACCGCTCTGTTCTGCATCCAGATAAGAAAGAATAAGCGCAATCGTTTGTGGATGTTCTCCCTGAATATAATTCAAAACTTGTTGCGGGTCTGCTTTTCTCGCAAAATCAAATGGTCTGACCTGCAAAGAAGAAGTTAGACGATTGATAATGCTGGATGCTTCCTGCTTTCCAAATGCTTTTTCTAAAACTGTTTTAGCATATCCTATACCTCCTTGAGAGATATAGTCTTGTGCAACAGCAATCTGATGAAATTGGTCTAATATATCTTCTTTTAAATTGGAATCTACTTTTTTAACAGAAGAAATGTCTAAGCTTAATTTCTCAATTTCTTCTTCAGATAAATACTTATACACTTGTGCTGATACATCCGGACCTAATGAGATTAAAAGAATGGCTGCTTTTTGTCTTCCTGTTAATGTATTTTTCCGTGCCATAAATAATCCCCCTAATCTTCATTCATCCAACTACGTAATAATTTCGCAAATTCTTCTGGTTTTTCATTTGCAATTTTTTCAAGTTGCTTTCTTCTAATAACTTCTTCTGAGTCTTCTGCTGGCAGGTCTGGAATAATTGGTTCTTCGTTATTAGATATAGAATCTAATGATTCTTCCTGTATCTCTTCTTCTACCCATTCTTGTTCTGTACGTTTTTTTCTAAGCATAAATAATAAAACAACTATAACAATTAGCAATATTCCGCCAACTATATACAGCCATATTGGTATTCCTGATCCTGATGGTTCTTCTTGTTCTCCAGTAGAAGTACTAAATTCTTGGAAAACAATTGATGTATTTGCTTCGGTATCTTCATCCTGTAGCTCGCCGTCAACAGATGTTTCTATGATGGAATTTAAAATAGATTCAACGCCTTCTTGAACGTCTGTCTGTTCCTGTTGATTTAAAAATTCTATTTCTCCATCTGCACCTTGTCTTGTACTGTTAACTGCTACTTGGATACCAAGATCTCTAACTTGATAAGGACTTTCTACGATCTCACGACGGATACGATTAAACTCATAATTGATGGTTTCACGATCTAATTCATATTCACCGTCATCACCCTCACCTGCAGGAAAGTTAGCAACATCTTCTTCCCCAGCTCCAACAACGCCATCTGGATCTCCTTGACCCGCATAAGACTCTTGAATCGTTTCTAAGCTAACTGGTATTCCTTCCATTGCTTCTAAATCGACAGGTTCTACTAAATCTTCTGTACGATTCTCTTGAGAAAAATCAATATCTGCCGTAACAGAAACAACAATATTTTCATTTCCTACCATTGTTCCAAGCATTTGCTGTAATCTTCGCTGTATGTCTCTCTCTACATCTTTTTTAATAGATTGCTGATTTGAATATGTATCCTGTCCTCCGGCAAGCTGCGTGTCCTGGTCATAGTATTCAAAATACTGGTTCATAATAATAATCTCTTCTGGATCTAAATTGGGAATTGCCTTTGATACAAGATGATAAAGACCATCTACCTGGTTTCCTTCAAATTGGTATCCCGGCTGTGTATGTAACATAATAGCAACACTTGCTTCACCTGTTGCTTCATCAGCAAATACCGGCTGTTCAGGCATGTTTATCATGACATTCGCATCTTGTATCCCATCAATTCCTGAAATCAAATTACCCAGCTCTGTTTGCATCGCGTCTAATTTCATCACACTAAATTCATTTTCTGTAATTCCCCACGATGCATTTTCGCTAAAAAAAGAATAATCTATGCTGCCGCTGCTTGGAAGACCCATAGAGGCAAACTCTAATAGCAATGAATCATCTTGGCCTTCAGGAACCAGAATAGAAGTTCCACCATTTTCTAACTCATATGGAACAGACCTAGCATCCAATTCACCGGTAATTTGACCAGCTTCTTGTAGAGACAAATTATTATATAAAGGGACATAGTTTGTATTGGAACTAAAGAAAATCACTGAAGCAATTAATAGGACTATCAAAATTGCTCCACCAATCATCGACCCTTTTTGCCCTTTAGATCTGGATTTCCAAAAAGTAAAAGTGGATTCTCTCCATTTTTGTAATTTCTCTTTCATATACACTACCCTCACTAAATTCAAAAACTATTATCTTTTTTCTTATTTATTTTATACTTGCACTTACACCTGCATCCGCATTATTTCGTTGTACGCGTCGATTACTTTACTCTGCACTTGCACACCTGTTTCAAGTGAAACACTTGCTTTTTGAGCTGTAATCATTACATCATGAAGGTTCTCTACATTGCCAGTTGCCAATCCTTCTGTTTTTTTATCTGATTCTAATTGAATGTGATTTAAATCCTCAATAGCGTTTTTTAACATAGAAGAGAAATTACCTTGTGCTTGACTTGGAGTTAAACGCGAAGATTGCCCCTCTTCAACCTGATTTACTGGAGGGAGGTAAGTTCCAATTGTATTCATTCTGTTCGACCACCTTTTTTTATTGTCCGATTTCTAATGTTTTCATAAGCATTCCCTTACTCGCATTAAAAGCTGTTACATTTGCTTCATAAGAACGGGAAGCGCTCATCAAATCAACCATTTCTTTTAAAGGGTCTACATTGGGCATTTCAACATAGCCTTCTTCATTTGCATCCGGATGTTCTGGATTATACACAAGTTCAAATGGTGTTTGGTCCTCTACAATTCCAGTTGCACGTACACCACCGCCAGAATCATTATTCCCTTCTGCATGTTTTAACATTTGCTTAAAAGAAGGCTGTTCTGTTCCAAATGTTGCCATTTTTCGTCGGTATGGTTCGAATTCTCCATCTGCATTTTGTGTTGCTCTTGTTGTCTGTGCATTTGCCAGATTAGAAGAAACCAGATCCATACGTAATCTTTGCGATGTCAAACCACTTGCGCTAGCATCCATTGATTGAAAGATTGACAATTTAATTCCCCCCTCGAATAACCGATTGTAAACTGCTAAATTTTCCACTTATACGATCAATAAGACTATTATAGTAAATTTGATTTTTAGCCAGTTCTGACATTTCTTTATCGATATCGACATTATTTCCGTTATGATTATATGTAGTTGATGAATCTTTCACGATCCGATAGGGATTATTTCCTTCTTCACCAAAGTTAAAATGCCGTTCGTTTGTTGTCTTCGTCTCAAGGCCAGTCATCTCATTTTCTAAAGTAGATTTAAAACTTACTTTTTCAGCTTTATAATTAGGTGTATCAACATTTGAAATATTATTAGAAATAACATCATTTTTTGCAGAAGCGTACTGTATAGAATTTTCTAAGTTATTAATCGTTCCACTAAATAAGTTCATTTTATCTTTTAACACCTCTTTTTTTCCATTAACGCCCATAAATTGTATTGATTATACGAACTAATTTTAAATTAAGTATTAGACAAAGTCTATGCAATTTCTACATTAATATTGACAAATTTAAAAATCGTTCATTATAACCAGACTAAAAGTCCTAAATATTCGTTTTTCATTTTCACGTTCCCGTATATCCCCCAAATCTTTATACTCTATACAAAAGTCCTAATGTGATTCCACTAGTTTTAAAACAAACAAAAAAACAGGTAATTAGACCTTATTTTCAATTCTACCTTTTCTTACCAAGGAATTCAATATACTCAGATGAAATTATTTTTAAATATAATTTACTATAACTTAACTTTCGTAAGTTGATCTTTCCTTCGATAACTCTCTAGAAAGAATAGAAGGTGCAGTGTAAAGTCCCGCTGCGGCGGACCGTTTTGCTTTCCAACGTACAACGGTTTTTGATGGGGCGAGTAATCGCAGTCCCAACCCCAGGATGTTGCGACTTTAGTCTGCCTAGGGGCATGCTCTTCAGCTAACTTTTGCCAAGAAGAGCGCTTGACAAAAGTGGATCTTCAGATGGTGCTGATCCCATAGGAGTCAAAACGGTCCGCCTCCGCTAGTAAGGTGTTCTATATGTGGAACAGCTGAACAAATAAAAGGTAGATCAGACAGAAGAGATTTTTTGTTGTGCATGGTAAAATGTTCAGTAATCATTCCTCTCTGTGCATAAAAGCTGTTTCTTGTGTTTCATATCCATACTATTTTGATTCGAACTGCTAAACCAACCATTTGAAATAACGGAATGATTGTTGCATCAAGCGATAGAGATACTATTTCGTCCACCCCAACAGGATGTTATTTCTTTCATTCGCTGTAGAGTCCTAGCTAAGCGGAGGCCAACCACGCAGACTCCTATGGGAACAGGGCGAGCTGAAGATCCACTTGAAAAGCGGTCTTCTTTTCAAGTTAGCTGAAGCCGTCCCCATGGAAAGCGGAGTGGTTGGCTGGAGCGGAGCTATACACTATCATTCGTTCAAAAAAATGATTTAACCAAAAGCAAGAACAATAATGAAGAACATGATAATCCTGAAAATAGGAAGATATATACGCTTATTCTTAGGTGCGAAAAAATGAGACTATGAAAATATATTCAAAGAATGTTCGATAAAAAAGGCCAAACAGCCAGAAATGATATATCTTAAGGGTGTGTATATCCAAAATGTTCAGGAGTACGGTTACACATCCCATTATAAAGAACGGAACGCCGGAAGGTTGATGTGATGTTATTTTTTACGTACAAGCCTCCACTGAAATGATACTTACCGTGTTCTACGCATGTAGCCCGCCCCTCAGTTGAAGTCCTTTTGGGTGAATCTTTTTGAGTTTTTTATCCGTTCTTTTCCTGTCAGCAATATCTCTTTAACAAAATTCCGTACTTTTCTCACACAAAAAAAGCTATGAAGGAATACTCCCTCACAGCTTTTTTTGTTGATTTAGCGTGTACGGATTTTTTCTAATTCTACTAAGAACTTATCGTTTAGTACTTTAATATACGTTCCTTTCATACCTAGAGAACGAGATTCGATAACGCCTGCACTTTCTAACTTACGTAAGGCATTAACAATAACAGAACGTGTTATTCCAACTCGATCAGCAATTTTACTTGCTACTAATAAGCCTTCTTTGCCATTTAACTCTTCAAAAATATGATCGATTGCTTCCAATTCACTGTAAGATAAAGAGCTGATTGCCATTTGTACAACAGCTTTGCTTCGAGCTTCCATTTCAATTTCTTCTGTTTTTTCATGAAGAATTTCCATTCCTACTACTGTTGCACCATATTCAGCTAATAATAAATCATCATCATTAAATGTTTCGTTCACACGACCGATAATTAGTGTTCCTAAGCGTTCCCCGCCACCAATAATTGGGACAATTGTTGTATAGCCATCTTTAAATAATTCCTTATTTTCTACTGGAAATACAGTGTGTTTGTTGTCAATATCAAGATTTGCAGTAGTCTCACGAATTTCTTGTAGTCCTTCTGTATATTCTACAGGGAATTGTTTTTCTTCAAGCATTGTTTTCATACGATCATTTTCTACTTCTTGATTCACTGCAACACCTAATAATTTCCCGCGTCGGCTAACTATATATACATTACCTCGAATTACATCACGTAATGAAGCTGACATTTCATTAAAGTTTACCGACTTTCCTGTTGCTGTTTGTAACATTGCATTAATTTTTCTTGCTCTCGTTAATAAATCCATTTGTTATTCCTCCATTCAAAATTTTAAATTATAGTATAAATTGACTGAGATCCTTGTTTTGAGCAATCGTCGAAAGCTTATTATCAACATATCCTCCTGTAATTTCAACTTCAGCCATCGAAATATCAGGAGCTTCATAGGACAGGTCTTCTAGTAATTTTTCTAAGATCGTGTGCAATCTACGTGCCCCAATGTTATCTGTATTCTGATTCACATCATAAGCAATCTGCGCAAGTCTTTCTATAGCTTCGTCCGTAAATTTAAGTTTTATACCTTCTGTTTCTAGCATTTGCTTATATTGTTTTAATAAAGCATTGGAAGGTTCCGTTAAAATTTGCTTGAATTCATTGATTGTAAGCTTTTCTAACTCTACACGAATCGGAAATCTTCCTTGTAGCTCCGGAATTAAATCAGAAGGCTTTGACATATGAAAAGCTCCTGCTGCGATAAACAGAATATGATCTGTTTTTAATGTTCCATGTTTAGTGACAATCGTTGATCCTTCTACAATCGGCAGAATATCTCTTTGCACACCCTCTCTAGAAACATTCGCAGAGCCTTCTTGTTTTCCGGCTACTTTATCAATTTCATCAATAAAAATGATGCCTGTTCGCTCAGAACGTTTAATCGCTTCTTGCGTAACCTCATCCATGTCGACAAGCTTTTGCGCTTCTTGCCGGGTTAAGACTTTTCTTGCCTCTGAAACTGTTAATTTACGTTTCTTTTTCTTTTTGGGCATGAACTGACCAAAAGCATCTTGCATGTTCATCCCCATTTGTTCCATTCCCGAACCTTGCAGCATGTCAAACATAGATGGCGGAATTTCTTCAATTTCAATAGAAACATAATGGTCTTCCAGCTCACCTAAAGCCAACTGATGGGCTGTTCGTTTTCTTCTCGATTTAATTTCTGACTCTTCATTGGATGTATCATCTTCTTGGTCTTCCTCTGAATCAGAAGCTTGAAATAGCATTTCAAATGGATTTTTCACAGAATTTTTAGATTTTGTTTGCGGGACGAGCAGTTTTACAAGCGTTTGATTTGCCTCTTGTTCTGCTCGATCCATGACATCCTCCATCTTTTCTTCTTTCACCATTCGAACAGCTTTTTCAACTAAATCACGTACCATTGATTCAACATCTCTACCAACATAACCAACTTCCGTAAATTTTGTAGCCTCTACTTTAATAAAGGGCGCCCCAACTAATTTCGCAAGACGTCTTGCAATTTCTGTCTTACCAACACCTGTTGGGCCCATCATTAAAATATTTTTAGGTACAACCTCATCTTGAAAATCTTCATCCAGCTTCATACGTCTATAGCGATTCCTTAAAGCTACAGCCACCGATTTTTTTGCTTGCTTTTGACCTATAATATACCGATCCAACTGATTTACAATTTGTTTAGGCGTTAAGTCTACCGTCATGAAAAGCATCCTCCTTTATCAAGATTTCATTAAAAGCATGAGATTTTATTCTAATACTTCTAACGTAATCTGATCATTTGTAAACACACAAATATCTCCCGCAACCTCCAGTGCAGTTTGCGCAATTTCAGCAGCAGATAACTCAGGTGCTTTTTGAATCAATGCTCTGCCGGCACTTAACGCATAATTACCTCCAGAACCAATCGCTAGAATACCGTCGTCCGGTTCAATCACTTCACCTGTGCCAGATACAAGGTACATATTTTCTTTATTCATCACGATCAACATAGCTTCTAACTTTCTGAGAACTTTATCAGAGCGCCATTCTTGTGCTAATTCAACAGCAGCTCTTGTCAAATTACCGTTAAATGCCTGTAATTTCCCTTCAAATTTCTCAAATAGAGTGAAAGCGTCTGCCACAGAACCAGCAAATCCAGCTAAAACTTTTCCATTATATAACGTTCTGACTTTTTTTGCTGTGTGCTTCATGATTACGGAATTTCCCAATGTAACTTGACCATCACCACTCATGGCACATTTTCCATTATGCTGTACCGCAAATATGGTTGTGGCATGCATTTGCGAGTCCATATATCCACCTCACCTAATTTTTATCATTTGCGCGCGGATGGCTTTTCGTATAAGCCTTTTTCAGATGCTCTTTAGAAACATGCGTGTAGATTTGTGTAGAGGATAAACTCTCGTGTCCTAACATTTCCTGTACAGACCTTAAATCAGCCCCCTCATTCAACATATGCGTTGCAAACGTATGTCTGAGCTTATGAGGGTGTACTTTAATATTTATAGAAGCTTTTTCTACTATTTTATTTAACACAGTACGAATGCCTCTTGTTGTTATCGGATTTCCTCTTGCGTTTAGAAACACATTCTCTGTTATATTATTTGACTTACCCAGTAAATTTTCTCTTCCATTAAGCAGATATTTTTCTAAAGCTGCTTCTGCAAAGCTACCAAAAGGAACATAACGTTCTTTTCTTCCTTTTCCCTTTACAAAAATAGTTCCGATTGAAAAATCAATATCCTGCAAACGTAATTGCTGGCACTCACTAACACGAATTCCAGTACCGTATAGAACCTCTAACAACGCTTGGTCCCGCTGCCCCATATCCGTCGTCAAATCACTCACACAAAAAAGCTTCTCCAACTCCTTTTCATACAGAAAGCCCGGGACAGGTTTTTCCGATTTAGGGAGTGTAAGCTGCGTAAATGGATTCTCCAAAACGAAATTCTCCCGCTCTAAAAAACGGTAAAAACTCCTTAATGAAGATATTTTCCTGGAAACAGATCTCCTACTTAATGCCTCGTTATATAATTCTGTAAGAAATACCCGAACTTCCCGGTAACTTACATCTTTTAAATCATTTACTTCTTCTCTTTGCATAAAAGCTTCGAATGTTTCTAAATCAGTCCGATAATATTGAATAGTATACGGTGAGGCATTTTTTTCAATTTGTAAATACTCTATAAATACATCCATATATTCCTTTAAATTCACAAATAAGTCACCTCATCATCGTATAACGGATAAAGCATAGCATAATACATATTAGAATGCAATGAATTTAACGAAATTGTAATAAAATTCAGAAAGGTACTTACGGTTAAGAAAATTCAATGAAGTGAAAAAACAACGATAGGATATATCGGGGCATCTAAAAGTCTTACCTTTCCCATTATACAAGTATATTTAAAAGAACCATAGCTACCTGATCAAATAATTCGGAGTATTATTTCCATCAAGATAATTGGACATCTTCTGTAAAGGAAAATCCCTTACCAAGTAGAGATTATAATGATAATTATTATTTTAGTCAACTTTAACGTTTTTTATACTTTTGTTTCAAGGATTCTAAAACAACACACCAAACATATATATGTTTTTACTTTTCTTAACACCAACAGAAGTAGCTGATTGGCTGATCAGCTACTTCTGGGCAACTTCTTTATATTCACAATTAGAGCATTGAACTTGCGTTTCTTTTTTACTTTTCTTTTCAACAAGCATGGAATCACATTTTGGACAGGTTCTGGCAATCGGTTTATCCCATGAAACAAAATCACACTCCGGAAATTGATCACAGCCATAGAAAGTCCTCTTTTTCTTTGATTTCCTTTCTACGACATCACCTTTATGACATTTCGGACAAGTGACACCTATTTTTTTCAAAATTGGTTTTGTATTTCGGCATTCAGGAAAGTTGGAGCATGCCAAAAATTTACCATATCTCCCCATTTTATATACCATTTCATGCCCACATTCTTCACAGTCTATTCCTGCAGGCTCATCACGTATTTCTACTTTTTCCATTTCAGCATCCGCTTTTTCTAGACGCTTACTGAAGTCTTGATAGAATTCGTCAATAATTTGAATCCAAGCTGTCTTTCCCTCTTCAATGGAATCTAAGTCTGTTTCCATTTTTGCAGTAAATTCTGCATCAATTACCTCTGGGAAGAACTCTTCTACAAGTTCACAAACGATCGTACCTAACTCTGTTGGTACAAACCGTTTATTATCCATCGATACGTAACCTCTACGCTGAATTGTATCTAAAGTTGGCGCATAGGTAGATGGACGACCAATCCCCATTTCTTCCATTGTTCTAACTAATCTGGCATCTGTATACCGTGGAGGCGGTTGCGTGAAATGTTGATTCGGTTTCACTTCTTTTGATTCAACCTTCATACCTTCTTCTAAGTCTGGCAATATTTTATCTTCCAGCTTTTTATTATCATCGTTGCCTTCCACATAAACTTTCATAAAGCCTTTAAACTTTATCTTTGAACCGGTAGCACGAAACTCTACGCCATTATTTAATAAGTGCACCGTCATTGTATCCATTATAGCTGGAGCCATTTGACTAGCAACAAAGCGCTCCCAAATCAGTTTATACAGACGCAGCTGATCTCTCGATAAAATACTTTTTAATTCTTTTGGATCACGCAAAGTGGAAGTTGGACGTATTGCTTCATGGGCATCTTGCGCACCACTTTTATTTTTAGTGGGGGCTTGTTTACCAAGATAATTTTCTCCATAATTTTCTTTAATATATCCTTTTGCTTCTTCCTTAGATCCATCTGAAATTCTTGTGGAGTCTGTACGCATATAAGTGATTAAACCTGTAATTCCCCCTGAAGAACGGCCTAAGTCTATTCCTTCATATAATTGTTGAGCGATCATCATTGTTTTCTTCGCCCGGAAGTTAAGTTTTCTCGCTGCTTCCTGTTGTAGGGATGATGTAGTAAATGGAAGTGCAGGGTTTCGTTTTCTTTCTCTTTTCCTCACACTTTGAATAGTAAATTCTTTTCCATCCAGTTTCTTTTTAACCTCTTCTACATCTTCTTTTGTTTGAAGTTTCGTCTTCTTACCATCAACACCATAAAAGGAACCTTCAAACGTTTCCTTTCCTTTTGCAAATAAACCATCGATAGACCAATATTCTTCCGGCTTAAAATTCTCAATTTCTTTTTCTCTATCAATAATCATTTTTAATGCTACAGACTGTACTCGTCCGGCACTCAATCCTTTTTTCACTTTCTTCCATAATAATGGGCTGATATTGTAACCCACTAACCGGTCAAGGATACGGCGTGCTTGCTGTGCATCAACTAAGTCTAAATCTATTGCACGGGGGTGTTTAAACGATTCTTTAATAGCGTCTTTTGTAATTTCATTAAAAACAACACGGCATTTTGACTGTTCATCAACATTTAGAATATGAGCTAAATGCCAAGCAATTGCTTCTCCTTCGCGATCCGGGTCGGCTGCGAGATAGATTTTTTTTGCTTTTTTTGCTGATTTTCTTAAATCCTTCAGTATATCCCCTTTTCCTCGAATGGTAATATACTTCGGCTCATAATTTTCTTCTACATTTACTCCCATTTGACTTTTTGGTAAATCACGAAGATGTCCCATGGAAGCTTTAACTGTATATTTTTTTCCTAAATATCGTTCAATCGTTTTTGCTTTCGCCGGCGATTCAACGATAACGAGATAATCTGACATGTACGTTCCTCCCATAATGAGGTTGACAATTTACGAATAGAAATCTTTCCTAATACTATAGATAGAATACGTTTTTGTCAAACACTATTTATTGAACATTTGAAAATGATAATTCCATTCTGTGTAAATATCTTCCGCAGATTGAATTAATTTTGCACCATCCTGAATGATTTCATTACAACCTATGCACTGTTTTAAAAGCGGGTTACCTGGTACAGCAAATACATCTCTGCCCTGATCAAGAGCCTGATTAACTGTAATCATCGTACCGCTTTTCTTCGTCGCCTCTATTACTAAAGTCCCCATTGTTAAACCGCTTATAATCCGGTTCCTTTCAGGGAAATGATATTTTCGCGGCGGTTTATCAGGCGGATATTCAGAAAGTACTAACCCTTTCTTTACGATTTCGTGAAACAGCGGTATATGTTCTTTTGGATAAACGGAACGGAATCCGCTCCCTAAAACTGCAATCGTGTTTCCCTGCCTTTTTAAAGTCAACCGATGTGCCATACTATCAATACCTCTAGCCATACCGCTGACAATCACCCATTTTGCATCAATTAAAGGTGCAACTGAAATCGCAAGCTTCCCAAACGCCTCACTTGATGGATTTCTGGTACCAATAACACTAAGTGTCGGCTGTTTTGTTAAAAGATGCAAATTTCCTACACCATATAAAACGAGCGGCGCGTCTTTAATTGTATTTAACATAAGAGGATAATATTCGTCAACTATTGTGATGATGTGGAATTCTCTAGATTCGTCCCATATCTTCTTTTTTAATTGCGGATTATGAAGGTCTTGCAAGAGGGTTTGTGCTTTTTTATGAGGAATCCGAATAATTTGTGACAATTCTTGAGAGGTTATTTGATAAATCATTTTTAATTCAGGGTCTATCCGTATCCATTTGCGGATAAACGGGCGTGAGGCATAACGGCATCGACTGAGATGAATAAAGTCTAATCGATTAAAATGATAATTCAATACATATCAATCCCCTTTCTTCTACAACACGTACATTTTAAGCTTTTAAAAAAACCTGAACAAAATGCTGATTCTATCTATTATAATAGATAGAATCAGCATTTTCTGTAGCAGCCTCAACAGGCTCAGTGTGTTTTACACTTTTCCTCTAAACCTTTTTCTTTTAATGCTTCAATCATTGTTTCTCCCATAACGGCAGGAGTAGAAGCTACTTTAATACCGCAAGACTCCATAATGTGGATTTTTTCTTCAGCTGTCCCTTTTCCTCCGGAGATGATGGCACCAGCATGTCCCATGCGTTTTCCTGGAGGTGCTGTTGCACCGCCGATAAATCCGACAACCGGCTTTGTCATGTTTGCTTCCACCCATTCCGCAGCTTCTTCTTCAGCAGTACCGCCGATTTCACCAATCATGATAACAGCCTCTGTTTCAGGGTCTTTATTAAATTCATCTAATACATCAATAAAGTTCGTTCCATTGACCGGATCACCGCCAATACCGACAGCTGTGGTTTGTCCATAACCGGCTTCAGATAACTGATGAACAGCTTCATAGGTTAAAGTACCTGAACGGGAAACCACACCGATATGGCCTTTTTTATGGATGTACCCAGGCATAATGCCAATTTTTGTTTCATCAGCTGTAATTACACCAGGACAGTTAGGCCCAACAAGACGCGTTTTCTTACCTTCCATATAACGTTTTACCTTCACCATATCCATTACCGGGATATGTTCTGTAATACAGATTACTAAATCAAGCTCTGCATCAGTTGCTTCAATAATGGCATCAGCTGCAAAAGGTGCCGGCACATAGATAACAGATGCTGTTGCTCCAGTAGCTTTCACAGCATCTTCAACTGTATTAAATACAGGAACTCCTTCTACTTCTGTACCTGCTTTTTTCGGTGTAACCCCACCTACAATTTTTGTACCATATTCCAGCATTTGTTTTGTATGGAAACGTGCAGTTCCACCTGTAATTCCTTGGACTATTACTTTTGTATCTTTATTAATATAAACACTCATTCTAAGTCCGCCCTTTCCTATTTGTACGTCCTTTATTTGTATGTCATTGTAACGGTAACTACTTTATTTTACTGCAGCAACAATCTTCTCTGCGCCATCCGCCATAGAGGATGCAGAAGTAATATTCAGACCTGATTCGTCTAAAATTTCTTTTCCGCGCTCCACATTCGTGCCTTCTAAGCGAACCACTAACGGGATGGTCAGACCGATTTGTTTCGTTGCTTCCACAACTCCTTCAGCAATAACATCACATTTCATAATTCCGCCAAAAATGTTTACAAAAATCCCTTTTACATTTTTGTCTGAAAGAATGATTTTAAATGCTTCTGTTACTTTTTCAGCTGTAGCACCGCCTCCTACATCAAGGAAGTTAGCCGGATCGCCGCCATAGTGCTTAATAATATCCATCGTAGACATTGCTAAGCCGGCACCATTTACCATACATCCGATATTTCCATCTAATGAAACATAACTTAAGTCATATTTAGAAGCTTGGATTTCTTTCTCATCTTCTTCACCTAAGTCACGCAGATCTGCTATATCAGATTGACGGTAGAGTGCATTATCATCAAAGTTTAATTTTGCATCTAAAGCAAGCACTTCATTATCACCTGTAGTTACAAGCGGATTAATCTCTGCAATAGAGCAATCTTTTGCAACAAAAGCATCATAAAGTGCTGTCATAAATTTAACTGCTTTCCCTAGTAATTCATCAGGAATATTAATATTAAATGCTAGTCTTCTAGCTTGATAAGGTAATAAGCCAACGACAGGATCAATTACTTCTTTAAAGATTTTTTCAGGTGTTGCTTCTGCCACCTCTTCAATTTCTGTACCGCCTTCTTCAGACGCCATCATCACTACTCTTGACGTTGCACGATCAAGAACTACCCCTACGTAATATTCTTTTTGAATATCACAGCCTTCTTCAATAAGTAAACGTTTTACTTCTGTGCCGTCAGGACCATTTTGATGTGTTACAAGTGTCTTTCCTAAAATTTCATCCGCATATGTACGAACTTCCTCCAGGTTCTTTGCTACTTTTACTCCGCCAGCTTTCCCGCGTCCACCTGCATGGATTTGCGCCTTGACAACGGTTACAGACGAGCCAAGCTTTTCCGCAGCTTCCACAGCTTCATCTACTGAATAAGCAACATGACCGTTCGGAACGTTGACACCAAATTCTCGTAAAACTTGTTTACCTTGGTACTCATGAATGTTCATCTTCCATCCTCCTATCAAAATCAATGCACTACTATTGTATTAAAAATAGAGAAAATAAACAAGAAATAGGGAACACAAAATTCAACATTATTTCTTTATTCGCCAAAAAGGATGAACGAGACTGCAGATAAATTCCATTCATCCTTTTGCAGACTAGCGATGACATGATATTTTATTATACTTTACATATTTTCTTTTCCTGTCTGCTTATCAGTTTGATAAATAAAGGCAAAAACTTCTGAAACGACTTGAAACAGTTCTTCCGGGATTTGTTCATTGATATTTAATTCAGCGAGTACTTCTACTAAGGAAGGGTCTTCTAAAATTGGAATATCATGCGTCTGTGCCCTTTCTATGATTTCTTCAGCAAGAAAACCTTTTCCTGAAGCTTTGATTCTCGGCGCATCATCCATACTCTGTTCATAGCTTAAAGCTACTGCTTTTTTCCGTTTTTCATTCATATCCGGAAATCCACCCCTCCTTGCTCAGGATTTTCATCAAGAGCGCTTGTTGATTGAAGCTGCTGTTTATCTATTTCTGTATAAGGTTTACAGATAATTGATGCGACTTGATAATTCATTTTTTCTAAGGCTTCTTGCAGATTTGGCCGAAGTTTATCTACCAGCATTGGTGTTGTTGCTTGGTCATTATATATGGTAATAGCTAATGAATTCTTTTGAACATGTAAATCAACAATCGTCTCTTTCATCCTGTGCAGCTGCAAGTCAAATATAATCCGACAATGCTCAGGATCAATACTCCCATCAGCAGTCTTCTTTCCTTCAAAATGCAAGCCAATATCCTTAGATACACCCAGTTTTTGACCGGGTATTTGTAGGTTAGTCTGAATAAAATAACTACTTTCATTGATATTATTTAATTGCATCCCGTTCAAAAAATGGACTACCTGCTGTGCATTCTCCCTGCCAATCCCGCTGCTGGTATTCTGAAGCATTTCCAGCAATAAGTGTTTGAACTGCATCGAGTTTGCGTCATCTGTTTTTAACGAGTTTTCTGCATTTAATCCTGCATCACGGAGAACCCACTGCATTTGCTGCAGGAATTGCTCTTTAGGATTATGAATCATATGTTCATTAGAAGCTTTCCAGATATTCAAGAGGCGTTCCAGTGCTTGATAATTTTTTGGTTCTGTTAATGCTTCCATTAGGGAGCGGACAGTATTTTCACTCTCTTGTGCAACCGGCGCATGATTAGAGAAATACTGTGGAAACTCAGCAGTTAAATGGGCCTTAGGCAGAGCTGCAGTATTGTTTCCCTGTATCATCGCTCCATGTAACACTTTCGCCTCTGCCATGAGTTGTTTCTGATTTCCCAAAATAGACTGGATCTGTTCTTTTACACCTTCAAAGCTGCCTGTGAACGGTGTGGTTATCGTTCCTTGACTTTGCCCTGCTGGCGGATTCCATTGCTGTAATGCATTTATCCAGCCTTGCTTACCTATTGACTTTGAAACAATACCTAAGTCTTGTAAAAGAGGAAACAATGCCGGTTTTGCAGCTTGTGTATCAGCAGTCAATACAATTTTTACCGCTCTTTCATTAGAGGTTCCCAAAATATTCATGAAACGTTCCAAAGTTTGATAATTTTTAGGTTCTGATAAAGCTTCGGTTACTTGACGTGCATTCCCTTCGTTTCCAGGTGTTTGACTTGAAAAATATTGCGGGAACTGTGCTTCCAAGTTTGGCCTCATCTGTACTCCCTTGTTATTTCCTTGTTGTTGAGCCCTCGCTTCAGACATCAGCAGCTGCTGATTTGCTAAAATAGATCGAATCTGCTCCGTTACCTTTTCAAAGCCAGCTGTAAATGGCGGTGTTGATGCAGCCTGGTTGATTGCATTCGGCGGAGCTTGTGTATTCCATTGCTGTAAAATATTCGACCAGCTTTGTTTATCCAATGCTTTTGAAACGAAGCCGAGATTTTGAAGCAACGGAAATAAAACTGGTTTTGCTGTTTGCGCATCAGCAGTTAAGACGGCACGTACAGCACTTTGTTCAGATGGAAATCCTCTCAACACATGTTCCAGGTTTACTTGCAGCATCGATTGTTTCCCTGGAGGAAGAGAACGGTCAAGCGAGGCTAAACCGGCACTGATATTTCCATTTTGTA
This sequence comes from Oceanobacillus jeddahensis, assembly GCF_000750635.1. Taxonomy (GTDB): domain Bacteria; phylum Bacillota; class Bacilli; order Bacillales; family Amphibacillaceae; genus Oceanobacillus; species Oceanobacillus jeddahense. Next base: position 794,400 of record NZ_CCDM010000002.1, on the reverse strand, counting down.
ATGCCTGCACTGCCTGAAAAGAAGCTTGAGTAACCGGGATTCGCATTTTCATTAACTGCATAAGTACAGGCATTGCCTGCCTCGGGGGGATTTTATTATCCTGGATATATTGTACTGCCTGCATTAAATCACTTCTCTGCATTGGTACTTGTTCTCTGGCGAGAGCATTTACAAGCTGGGAAGTTAATCTGTTTTCTTTGATGCCAAGCTGCTGCAGAAGATTACTGATCATTTGCTCTTTATTTTGCTGTTCACCTGTCATTACTTTTAACTCCGGCATGTTACCTTCATTAGATGTAACTTGAAAAAAATACCTTCCACCAACGGAAAGTGAGGCCTCAAGCTGAGCAATAAGCTGGTTGCCTTGAATTTGAATGGCTGCTCTTTGATTTGGATAAAGCTGTTTTACCGTTCCTTGTAAAACATCCCCCATCTTTAAATTTTGAAGCAAGCTAGCCTTGGATGGACGTAGTAACTTATCCGCCTTTATATTTTCTTGAATCCTCATAGCTTCTCCTCTTTTTCTTTATCATTTTACCAATGTTTTTATTGGAGCAAATGATGTTCTATGGTAAGGCGTCACTCCAAATTGATTCAGCCCCTCTAAGTGCGCTTTGGTGCCATATCCCATATTTTTATCAAAATCATAACCGGGATATTCTTTATTTAATTCCTTCATAAACTGATCACGGGCTACTTTTGCCAGAACACTGGCAGCTGCAATACTGATACTTGACGCATCTCCCTTGATAATTGCTTCTTGAGAACAATGTAAACCCGGAAGGTGGACCGCATCAACCAACACATGATCAGGAGACGGGTCTAATCCTTCCAACGCTTCATACATTGCTTTTTTAGTTGCTTGATAAATATTGATTGCATCAATCGTTTGATTATCTATAAAAGAGATATGATAGTTGACAGCATGTTCTTTTATATAGATACTATATGCTTCTCTCACGTCTTCCTTTAATTTCTTAGAGTCATTTAACCCGATCAGCCGAAAATCTTCAGGAAGAATAACAGCTGCCGCAACCACTGGTCCTGCAAGCGGTCCTCTTCCTACCTCATCTACACCAGCAATCTTTTCTGCTCCATTTGTATATGCTTTCTTCTCGTAATGCTGCATCGCTGTAAACTGGTTGATTAAGAGTTTTTCCCGTTCTTTTTTACGTTGATATGATTGAATCAGTGTCTGTACACCTTTTCTTTCATCTTGCAGCAACACTTCCCAGTTTTCAGTTGTCAGATTATCTTCATTTAGTAATTCTTTAATTTCTGCGATGGATTGTTTTTTCATTTTCTATCCTGCTTTCTTTTATTATCGTCATTTTTTCAAGCATGTTAAGCTGTCTTTTTAAATACAAAAATAGCCTACAAAGAAAATCCCTTGCAGGCTGTTAAAATAAGTTTTTATGGCAGCTCTAATGTGAACTTACCTAATTTTCCTGTACGTAAATCTTGAAGAACAATATCGGAGACTTTATCAAAATTTACATGACCGCCGCTTTCCAATGCGCCTCTTTTCCTTCCGATGCCTTCAAATATCTCTACCATATCAGAACTATCCTCTATACCATAACGTTCCTGCAGGTAACTCGGGTATTCTTCAAATAAAAAGCGGATAACAAAGGCTGTAATATCTTGAAGAGGAAGAAGCTGGTCTTTTATTGTGCCAATTGCCGCCAACCGGTATCCCACAGCTTCTTCTTCAAATTTTGGCCATAAAATGCCTGGAGTATCCAATAATTCAAAGTCTTTCTTGATTTTAATCCATAATTGCTGCTTGGTAATTCCAGGACGATCTCCTGTTTTGGCAATTTTTTTATTGGCAAGCCGATTAATCAACGTAGATTTCCCTACATTTGGAATACCAACGATCATTGCTCTGGCAGGCCTAGGCTTAATTCCTTTTGCCTTCAGCTTGTCCATCTTTTCTTGCCCCATTGCTTTGGCGAGTTGAACAACCTGCTGTATATCTCCTTTTTGATTCACATCCACTGCAGCAGCTTGTATTCCTTGTCCCTGATAACTTTCTATCCAATTAGCTGTTCTTGCAGCATCCGCTAAATCTTTTTTCATCAGCAGGACAAGCTTCGGTTTTTGTCCTAAAACTTCTTGCAGCATCGGATTTTGCGAGGAGTATGGCGCTCTTGCATCAACTAATTCAATCACAAAATCTACGAGCTTTAATTGCTCCTGTACTTCTCTTCTGGCTTTGGCCATATGGCCGGGAAACCATTGAATTGGCATAACGATTTTCAACTCCTTCCATATCAAGGGTTACTAGGCTTATTTTTTACTTTTTATTAACTAACTAAACTTTCGCACCTAAGAATAAGCATATATATCTTGCCATTCCAGGGTTATCGTATTCTTCATTATTGTGCTTGCTTTTGATTAAATCACTTTTTTGAACTAATGATAGTGTATTGCTCCGCTCCGGCCAACCACTCCGCTCTGATAGGATTCTACAGCGAATGAAAGAAATAACATTTTGATGCGTTTGACGAAATAGTAGCTTTCGCCTGAATAACCAATCATGAAAGCGTGGATAGTTAACATCAAGAATAACTTTCATGCACAAAAAGAAATCATTGCTGAACATTTTTACCATGCACCACAAAAAATCTCTTCTGTCTGAACTACCTTTTATTTGTTCAACTATTCTATATATAGAACATCTAACTAGCGGAGGCGGACCGTTTTGACTCCTGTGAGGAAAGCGGAAAGTGTCGTTTAAAAACGTAACAACTGGACCGAAGCAACTGAGATAAAGGAATCACCGTGAGTTTACGAACGGATGATGACTTTCACCCGCGGGGCATAAGTGCGACTTTACTTCTGTCTGCGCCTGTCGGCTTGCCAATCAGTAAGTCTTCTTTATCGTAGGGCGCTCTCGGGAAGTTGTCTAGTTTTTGACGCTTGTAGCTGGACAAGGGATCAGCACCATCTGAAGATCCACTTTTGCCAAGCGCTCTTCTTGGCAAAAGTTAGCTGAAGAGCGTGCCCCTAGGCAGACTAAAGTCGCAACGTCCTGGGGTTGGGGCTGCGATTACTCGCCCCACCGAAGAGCTTTTGCGGTTACTCGTCCCATCGAAGACCGTTGTACGTCGGAAAGCAAAACGGTCCGCCGCAGCGGTCGCCTCACACTTCACCTTCTATTCTTCTTGTCTTGGGAGTTATCAAAGGAACAATCCACCCCTGTGTCTATGAAAATGAAGTTTCTTTTTAAGGTGCAAAAATTGAGTAACTAATTAAACATTCACTCACCAGTGGTTCGCAAATAACTTTACATCATCCTAATGCACAGTACCGGCTGCTCTATTTACTCTCTTTATTCACTAAAATGTATTCGATTCAATGGCCAGTAGACAAAACTTGCCTTCCCGACAACTTCATCCATCGGCACAACTCCAATAATACGGCTATCTGTTGAATTGCTTCGATTATCACCTAATACGAATACAGAATCTTCAGGAACGACTTCGTATCCTTCTTCCAATTCTTCTAACTCAAAATCATTTGTAAAAACTTGATCATTTAAAAATGGTTCATCTACTGGTTCGCCATCTATATATAATACATTATCTCTCACTGCTACATGTTCTCCTGGTAAACCAATGACACGTTTGATAAAATCATTTTGCTCAGGAGCATGGAAAACAACAATATCAAAACGATCCGGTTCTCCAAGTGTATAAGTGATCTTATTAACAATCATTTGATCGCGGTCATGTAAGGTTGGAAGCATGGATGGTCCTTCAACAACAATCGGCGCAAATAAAAACATCCGCACTAAGAACACGAAACCAAAAGCCAGTAATAATGCTTTTATCCAATCCAACCATTCATTTTTTTTCTTTTTTTGCTCTTTCTCTGTCATCTAACTTCCTCCGATAACTACAGTCTACCTTTTATTGTAGCTAGTAAACTTTAGATAAACAACTTCTAAGTATTATTTTTTTATAAACCATTTTTAAAAAAGATACAAAATGCTAAAAGAATAACTTGATACTTCTTCTTTTTTAGTCTTCAAATCTAAACCTGGATAGCGTGAATAAGCATTTATTCATACTTGGCGTATAATATTATCTTAATCAAGAACAAAAGCGCAGAGCGCCTGTTTAAAAACGTAGAGATTGGAGCGGCGCAACTGAGATAAAGGAAACACGGTGAGGTGACGAACCGATGTTGACTTATCGTAGGGCGCGACGTGAAATCTCCTAGTTTTTGGCGTTCGGAGCTGGACGTGGCTGTTTTACTATAAATAGTTATCCACAAGGCAATAATTCTATAATTTCCTATGCAATGAAAAAGAGCTACTGTCATTATTGACGTAGCCCTTTTGTATTTGTTTCAAATTCTCTGTCAGCTGATTAGCGACGTTCTTTAATACGAGCTGCTTTTCCACGCAGGTTACGTAGGTAATAAAGCTTCGCACGACGTACAATACCGCGACGAGAAACTTCAATTTTATCAATTCTTGGTGAATGTAATGGGAAAGTACGCTCCACACCAACACCGTAAGAAATTTTTCTTACTGTAAACGTTTCGCTGATTCCGCCATTTTGACGCTTAATTACAACACCTTCAAATACCTGGATACGTTCACGATTACCCTCAACAACCTTAACGTGAACTTTTAAAGTGTCACCAGGTCGAAAATCAGGATGATCTGTACGTAATTGATCTTTTGTTACGTCAGCAATAATTTGTTGCATGATTTTCACTCCTTCCAAACTAATGCTCATGCCCTCATTTGAACAGCGGAACATCGTTCTACATGCTTATACGCACATAAGCACAATTAATAATATAGCATATTCCAGCGTAAAGTACAACTACTTTTCGTCATTTTTTATTTCTTGAAACATTTCAAGATCTGCTTCATCCATCTCTTGGTTTTCTAATAAATCTGGTCGTCTTTGGGTTGTTCTTTTTAAAGATTGTTTCCTTCTCCAAGTTTCAATATTCGCATGATTTCCTGATAAGAGGACATCTGGAACCTTCATTCCACGAAAATCAGATGGGCGTGTATAATGAGGGTACTCTAATAAACCGGTTGAAAAAGAGTCCTGCTTTGCTGATTCTTCATTTCCTAACGCTTCTGGCAACAGCCGGACAACACTATCCACAACAACCATTGCTCCTAATTCCCCACCAGTTAAGACATAGTCTCCTATAGATATCTCGTCCGTTACAAGGTGCTCACGGATTCTTTCATCATATCCTTCATAATGACCGCAAATAAAAATAAGATGCTCTTCCTGCGCTAATTCTTCTGCCTTTTTTTGTGTATAAGGCTCTCCTTGAGGGCACATCAAAACGACACGCGGGTGTGATGATCTTTCTTTTTTCACAGCTTCCACAGCATCGAATACAGGTTGTGGGGTCAGTACCATGCCGGCTCCTCCACCATAAGGGTAATCATCCACTTTTTTATGTTTATGCATGGAATAATCCCGAAAATCAACGAGTTGATATGAAAACTGTTCCTTTTCTGCTGCTTTCTTTAAAATAGAGCTTTCCATCACACCATGAAACATTTCCGGGAATAATGTCAGAATATCAATATGCATCTAATCTAACATCCCTTCCATTAATTCGACAGAAATAATGCCATCTTGGGTATTTACCTTTTTAACTACATCTTCAATATAAGGCAACAATAAATCTTTCTTTCCAGGCCTTTGTACTACCCAGACATCATTAGCACCAGGAGATAAAATTTCTTTCACTTTTCCTAGTTCTTCCCCTTCTACTGTCTGAACTTGGCAGCCGATAATTTCATGATAGTAATATGCATCCTCTTCCAATTCTTCTGCCTGGCTCTGATCAATATACAAATTCATGCCCTTCCATTGTTCTACATCATTCACATTTGTATAGTCTTTAAATGTAATTAAATCAAATCCTTTATGGATGCGGTGTGAATCAATTGTTAATGTAATATCACGCTGTTCTGATGTAATAATCACTTCATTTCCAGGCGTAAAACGCTCTTCAAAATCGGTAATGCGTAAAACTTTTACTTCGCCCCGAATTCCGTGTGTATTAACGATTTTACCAATTTTTAATTTCTCTGTATGCATCTTTGCTCACCTATTTCATTCATCAATTCGGATAACTTTATCATCTTTAATTACGATAGCCTGCTCTTTCATAATATGATTCCAATCAGAGCCCACTTCGACTTCAACAAGAGCTTCAACCTCTTTTTCAACGATTTCGCTACCCATTTTTAATTCATCTAACTGTTCTATTTTAAAATCTAATAGCTTCATTTTTTCTTGACGGTTTTTAATTTCCTGGTTAAACCGCGTTTCCATATCTGAACGAACATTTGCGTTTTTGTTCTTTAGTTTCCGTATTTCAAATTGGAGTTGTTGACACTCTTGTTCAAGACGTAATTTATGATTCGTAAAATTTTGGCGGATTTTTTCTTTGCTTTCTTCTGTTACGACTAGCTTAATGGGAACCTTTTTTATTAATTTCATCTAAATTCAGCTCCTGCCTGATAGATTCGGGTTACAATGTGTAAAAAGGGAAAGTTGAGCCCTAAAAAAACAGGGTCAGCTTTCCCTTTACCAGGTTATTCAAAAAGAATACTTTCTTTTTGAATACGAATCTTACATAATATCTAAAAAAATACGTTTATTACCACCAGTATTTGCAGCATATACAACAGTGCGTATCGCTTTTGCAATCCGGCCGTTTTTGCCAATGACTTTTCCGACATCATCCGGGTGAACGGTTAAATGATACGTAACCTTGGAATCTTCTTCCTTTTCTTTAATCACAATATCATCCGGATGATCTACTAATGAGGTAACAATCGATTTAATCAGGGCTTTCATGATATCACACTACTTATTTAGAATTTTTTTGTTCGTGAAATTTCTTCATGATGCCTTCGTTAGAGAATAAGTTACGTACAGTATCACTTGGTTTTGCACCTTTCGTCATCCAATCAAGTGCTTTTTCTTCATCTATTTTAACCTCAACTGGATTTACTACAGGATTGTACGTACCGATTTGTTCGATAGAGCGACCATCACGTGGAGAACGAGAGTCAGCTACTACAATACGATAGAATGGATTTCTTTTAGAACCCATACGTTTTAAACGAATTTTTACTGCCATGCTTTGCACCTCCAATAATTATCTTATCACAAGAATTGATTCTACCAGATAGTTTTTAGTCTGTAAAGTATTTTTCCATTACAAGCTTATTTTATTATAAAAAAGTACAAAAATCAACTCTGCATATGCATGTTTAAAATTTAATAGAAAAGACAAGCCGACTCGGAACACGACTCAGGCATCCTTAGTGGAAACTCTTTCCTGCCGCCGCATCACCTTTATTATTTTTTAGTTATCCTCTACATGAAAGGAAATTTAAATCCGCCGCCTTTGCCTTTTTTTCCTTTTTGCATATTAGTCATTTGCTTCATCATTTTTTTCATCTCTGTAAACTGTTTTAACAAACGGTTTACCGCTGCCACAGAAGTCCCTGAGCCTTTTGCAATACGTTTTCTTCTGCTTCCGTTGATGATACTCGGTTCTTGGCGCTCTTTTTTAGTCATTGATTGAATGATCGCCTCTACCTCTGTCAATTGGCCTTCATCTAATTGCGCATTTTTCAGGCCTTTCATCTTGTTGGACCCTGGAATCATTGACATTAAGTCATCTAATGGTCCCATTTCACGAACCTGTCCCATTTGTTCCAGAAAATCATCAAATGTAAAGGAAGCCGTGCGCATTTTTTCTTCTAATTCTTTCGCCTGCTTTTCATCCACATTGGTCTGTGCTTTTTCAATTAAGGAAAGCACATCGCCCATGCCAAGTATTCTGGATGCCATGCGTTCAGGATGGAAAGCTTCTAATTGATCCAGTTTTTCACCCATCCCGGCAAATTTAATCGGCTTATCCGTAACTGCTTTGATAGAAAGTGCAGCACCGCCACGCGTGTCACCATCCAATTTTGTCAGAACAACTCCTGTAATATCGAGCTGCTCATTAAAGCTTTCTGCTACATTGACAGCATCTTGTCCTGTCATGGAATCAACCACTAAAAAGATTTCATCCGGTTTTACGCCGGTTTTGATTTGCTGTAATTCCTCCATAAGATTTTCATCAACATGCAGACGGCCAGCTGTATCAATAATGACGTAATCATTGTGATTTTCTTTTGCCTGAGCAATTGCCTGATTGGCAATATCAACTGGATTTGCCTCTGTTCCTAATGAAAAAACAGGCATATCCAGCTGTGTCCCAAGTGTTTCCAATTGTTGAATGGCTGCAGGACGATAGACATCACACGCAACTAATAAAGGATTACGGTTATGATTTTTACGTAAATGGTTCGCCAGTTTTCCAGTAGTAGTTGTTTTACCTGCACCTTGTAAACCAACCATCATAATAACTGTCGGCGAGCGGTCGGCTACTGCAATTTTACTTTGTTCCCCGCCCATTAAATTCGTTAATTCGTCTTTTACAACTTTAATAACCTGCTGTCCAGGCGTTAAACTTTCCATTACTTCCTGTCCGACGGCTCTTTCTTTTATCCGGGCAATTAATTGCTTTACAACTTTAAAGTTTACATCAGCTTCTAAAAGTGCCAAGCGAACTTCCCTTGTCATTTCTTTTACATCTTGCTCAGAGACCTTACCCTTACCAGTAATTTTCTTTATTGTACCTTGGAGGCGGTCCGCTAATCCTTCAAATGCCATAGAAGGTATCCCCCTAATCTAAATCTTGTAATTGTTGAACATACTTCTTTGCCTCCGGATCTTTTACTGTTTCCGAAAGCTTTGCAATAATGTGCGTGCGCTTTTCAAATCTTGAGTAAAGATGAAGTTTATCTTCATACGTCTCTAACATTTTTTCGGTTCTTTTAATATTATCATATACTGCTTGCCTGGAAACTTCAAAGAGCTCTGAGATCTCTCCTAAAGAATAATCCTCCAAATAGTACATTTCCATATAACTGCGCTGTTTTGGGGTCAACAGTGATTGATAAAAGTCAAATAAATAATTTATCCGATTCGTTTTTTCTAGCAACAGGTACACCTCTTGTTAAGTGATTTTCCTTTACATTTATCATATCCAACCAAATCGGAAATTGTCAAGTAGTCTAGTGAGGTTTCGCTTACTCTCTTTTCTCTTCTTCTTCACTCATTCCTAAATCTGCAAACAGTCCGTACACAAATGCATCTGCTTCAAACTGCTGCAAATCATCAATACCTTCACCCAGACCGACATACTTCACCGGAATTTGCAACTCATTACGAATAGCTAAAACAATTCCGCCTTTTGCGGTACCATCCAATTTGGTTAAAACAATCCCAGTCACGTTCGTTGCTTCAGAGAATGTGCGTGCTTGTGTCAATGCATTTTGGCCGGTAGTAGCATCTAACACTAACAAGACTTCATGTGGAGCACCAGGAATTTCACGCTCAATAACACGTTTTACTTTGGCAAGTTCATTCATTAGATTCACCTTGTTTTGAAGTCTTCCTGCTGTATCACAGATTAGCACATCTGCTTCCCGTGACTTTGCAGCTCTAATTCCATCATAAATGACTGCGGCCGGGTCACTTCCTTCACTGTGTTTAATGACGGGGACATTTGCACGTTCTCCCCAAACTTCTAACTGTTCAATAGCTCCGGCACGAAATGTATCTCCTGCTGCTAAAATCACATTCTTACCATCTGCTTTTAATTGATGTGCGAGCTTACCTATGCTTGTTGTTTTCCCAACACCGTTAACGCCAACAACAAGAATAACCTGTAATCCATCCCCATCTAATTGCATATGCTGGATCGATTCATCTTCTTCGCCATAATAGATTTCTACGAGTTTCTCAGAAATAACATCTTTTACTTCAGAAGAATCCTTAATCTTTTGACGCTTCACTTCCATTTTAAGCTCTTCAACAAGATCCATCACTGTGGAGACGCCTACGTCTGCTGTAATTAAAACCTCTTCTAATTCTTCAAAGAAATCCTCATCTACCTTCCGATAACGAGCGATTAAATCATTTAATTTACCAGAAAAAGAATTCCTTGTTTTTTTCATCCCTTCTTGATATTTCTCGGAAACTTCCTTTGTTTCTTCATTTTCCTTAAAACGCTGTTTCAATTTATCCATAAAACCCATATTGATATCCCCCTACGATTGAATCAATTCTTTTGTATCTTCTAATCGGACAGAAACCAGCCTTGATACGCCCGATTCCTGCATTGTTACACCATAAAGAACATCCGCTTCTTCCATGGTTCCTTTCCGATGTGTAATAACGATAAATTGTGTATTTTTGCTAAAGTGTTTCACATATTTAGCAAAACGGACTACATTGGCTTCATCTAAAGCAGCTTCGACCTCGTCCAATATACAAAATGGGACGGGACGAACACGTAAAATGGAAAAGAGAAGGGCAATTGCTGTTAATGCACGCTCTCCCCCTGACAAAAGACTTAAATGCTGCAGTTTCTTACCAGGCGGCTGCGCGATTATTTCAACACCTGTTTCTAATAAATTATCTGGTTCTGTTAATTTTAATTCGGCATGTCCGCCACCGAACAAGTGCTTAAACACCTCAGAAAATTCTTCCTTTATTTTGGAAAAAGTAGAATCAAATCTTTCTTTCATTTCAGTGTCCATCTCTTCAATAACAGTATATAGCGTTCGCTTTCCTTCTACAAGGTCATCTCTTTGTTCTTTTAAAAACTGATATCTTTCAGAAATACGCTCATATTCATCAATAGCACCTAAATTAATTGTACCCAGCCGATTGATTTTATCCTTTAAATTGCTGACCACAGCTTTTGCCTCATCCATATTTTCGACCTTAGCGTAATCACGTTTCGCCAATTCATATGTCATCATATATTCTTTTTCAAGCTGCTGCAGGTGATTATCAAGCTCCACGTCTAAGCGATTCGATTTAACTTCTTGTTTTTGATATTGCTCATTCGTGTCGCTGTATTGTTCCTGTGCTTCTTTCAATTTCACTTCCAGAGACTGCTGTTTATCGGAGCTTTCTTTTCTTTTATTACGCAGTTTTTCTATGCTTTCTGTTATTTCCTGTTTAGTATTTCTGGCGTGAACTATATTTTCTTCAATCTCTTCTTCTGTTTCTTCCTGATTTTTAATAGCTGTTATTGCCTCCAGCTCTTCATCTACTTGATTTTTTTCCTGGATTGCCCGCTCAAGCTGCGTTTCCAACGCTTTTGTATTAGCTTTCTGATTTTTGAAACGTTCTTCTTGCTCAGCCAGGGCCACTTTGACTTCATAAAATGCATCCTGTAATTTCGCTTGTGTCTCTTTTAATTTTGCTTCTTCTTTCGTTAAATCATCCACTTCTTTTTGGACCGTTTGAAGTTTGAGATTAATTTCTTCTAATTCCTTTGTTAGAATCTTACTTCGATCCGCTAACTCTGTATGGCTCTGTTCATTTTGCTTTTTATCCATATCATAAATGGCTAAATTGTCATTTATCGATGTCAATTTTGCTTGAAGGGATTGAAAATCGACTTGACTTTCTTGTACATCCTTTTGCAGCATATTCACTTCTTGTTCAGTAGAACTTATTTTTTCATCTACTTCCCGTAAATAATCTCTTTTTTTCTGTACGCCTTTCTCAAATTGCTCCGTTTTTTGTTTGTATTCTGCTAATCGCGCATGCAGCTCCTGCAAGTCTTTTTCCCGAGAAAACAACGACTGGTTCTGCTTTTTCTGCGCTCCCCCTGACATCGACCCTCCAGGATGCACCATATCTCCATCCAAAGTGACGATACGGTACCTCCGATGCAGCTTTATCGCAATATCATTTGCATCCCGCAATGTTTTAGCGATAACAACATTCCCCATTAAGTGCTGCACTGCTTTTTCATATTTTTTTGTTTTCGGCTGTACTAAATCCGATGCAACTCCTACAAAGCCATCATGGTCTTTTACTTCCTGTTTCCCTTCATTTGATAAAAAGCGGGGCTGGATAGATTTAAGCGGCAAAAAGGTGGCTCGTCCGCTATTTGTCTTTTTCAACCAATTAATTGCCTCTCTTGCTGCCTGATCCGTTTCTACAACAATATTTTGCGCCTGTCCGCCTAATACTGTTTCGATCGCTGTAATATAATCTTTCGGAACATCAATTAACTCAATAACTGCTCCTTCTACGCCAGTTAGCTTACCTTCTTCTCTGGCTCTTAATACTTGACGAACTCCCTGAAAGAAACCTTGAAAGTCTTCTTTCATTTCTTCAAGCATCTCTTTCTTTGATTTTACTTTTTCAATATATTGATAGCCTTGGTAAAGCTTTGATTGCGCTTCTTCATATTTTGCACGTTCGGATTGCATTTCCAGTTTTAAGGTCTTTAATTGCTGATTCTTCTCTTCTAAATTTTTCTGATAGGATTGCAATGCTTCTTCAGCAGCTGCCTGTTTAACTTGTAACTCATTTCTCTCCGTAAGCGTATCTTTAAATTTCATAGACTGCGAAGTATTTTTAGCTTCAATTTGCTCCTGTTGCCGATCAACGGATTGCTTTTCGTTTCGATAAGCAGCTTGCTGATTCAATAGTTCAATATACTCTGCCTTTAAGTCCTCAATTCGATTAGCTACATCTTCCGGCCGCATAGCTAATTTATTCTCTATTTCTTTTTTCCTTGCTAATGTATTAGCTTTTTCTGCTTCTAAATGTGTGAGCTTCTCTTGCTCTTTCGTTTTTTGTTCTTCCAGCACTCGAACATTAGAAGTTACCCGCTCTAACTGCTGCACAAGTTTTTCTTTGTTTTCATCTGCATGCTTTGAACGTTCATCAAATAGTTGTTTTTTCCCTTCAAATTTCTCCAGACGTTCTGTTACATCTAGTAAATCAGATTGCAACTGTTCTATTTCTGTTTCGTAGTACTGGGTGCATTCTTTTTCTTTTGCTAAGTCTTCTTCAACAAGCCGAATGGCTTCCGATTGTTCTTTTAGTTTTTTTTCATTCTCTGCTAAACGTTTTAATACCTGCTGCCATTCATAATGGATTTGTTCCATTTCCGTAATCAGTACAGAAATCTCTGTTTCTTGAAGCTCCGCTTGTAAAGTCTGATATTCTTTTGCTTTTTTCGATTGCTCTTTTAAAGGCTCCAGCTGTTGTTCAATTTCAAAAACAATATCTTCCACACGGTTCAAGTTCTCCTGCGTTTCCGCAAGTTTATATTCTGCTTTTTTCTTTCGTTGTTTATATTTTAATACACCGGCCGCTTCTTCAAAAATCACCCGACGCTCTTCCGCTTTTGAACTAAGAATTTCTTCTACACGCCCTTGACTGATAATAGAGAAGGCTTCCCTGCCAAGACCTGAATCAATAAACAGATCAACAATATCTTTTAATCGGCAAGCCTGTTTATTAATATAAAATTCACTTTCTCCAGAGCGGTAAATCCTTCTTGTTACACTCACTTCTTCATAATCCAGCGGTACACGCTGATCTTTATTGTCTAATACGAGTGTAACTTCAGCGATATTTAGAGGAGATCTGGAATCACTCCCTTGGAATATAATATCTTCCATTTTTGATCCGCGCAGAGATTTCATAGATTGTTCACCCAGCACCCAGCGTATCGCATCCGTAATATTACTTTTGCCGCTGCCATTTGGACCGACTACTGCTGTCACACCAGGTACAAAATCCACATTAATTCTCTCTGCAAAGGATTTAAATCCAACACTTTCCAACCGCTTTAAATGCATAATCATTCTCCTAAAAATCAAATCTTTCTATTTATCGTTATAAATTTCATTTTTTATTTTATCGTTGCTAGAATTGTTTAGCTAATACATTTTATCATATTATCATGCTTTAGCCTATGTGCAGCACGGTATTAATTCAGAAGTGAACCATTAACGATTTCTAAAACTTATGCTATAATAAAAACTCGTAACAAATGAATTAGGTTTTACCGTACATGCTTAAGTTGAAATACAAATCATCGCTATTTTATGCTTTTCGCATGTACATGAATATTCCAGATTAAGGATCATGATAAGGGGGATAAGATGCAATTAGACCAGCCAAGCGTTGAAAATATGGAGTATATGCTTCAGGAATTAGCAGAAAAGTTACAAGTAGTTAACCGTTCAATTATGGACGCAGAAGATTATAATCTTGAAAAATATGAAGATTTAAAATGGATGTATGATATGGTTATCAGTAAAGGCCGTTTAAGTGCTTCCGAAACGCAAGCCTTTATTAACGAATTGGCATCTATCCGAAAATAATATGAAACAAAAAACGTTACGCAAGAACAAGCAACCAAATTACTCTTGCGTAACGTTTTTTTTGATTCTCAAGAACGAATAACCTTGTCTATTCCGGCAGTTTTTTCTCCAGTGCTGCTCTGGCTGCTTTTTGTTCAGCTTCTTTCTTCGTTCTTCCAATTCCTTTTCCAGCCGGTTCTCCCTGAATTAAAACCTCAGCAATAAATTCTTTGTGATGAGACGGGCCATGCTCATCAATAATTTGATATTCAATTTTTCTATCTTTTTGCTGCTGGACAATTTCTTGGAGATGACTTTTATAATCCACTACACTTGTTGAAGCATCGACTGTTAATACAGGAAAAATGTGTTTGTTTAAAAAACAAAGTACTGTATCGAAACCCTGATCTAAGTAAAGCGCTCCTAAAAATGCCTCAAATGCATCTGCTAAAATAGCTGGTCTCTGTCTTCCGCCAGTCTTATCTTCTCCTTTTCCTAAAAGGATATATTGCCCAAAGTTAAATTGCTTTGCAAAGACTGTTAAAGATGCTTCACATACGATAGCTGCACGTAATTTGGTCATTTCACCCTCAGGCATTTCCTGATTATTTCTATATAAATATTGCGAAACGGCTAATTCGAGTACAGCATCTCCCAGGAATTCTAATCGTTCGTTGTCTTTCAGCTTGCTTTTCTTATATTCGTTCACATAAGAAGAATGGGTAAATGCTTCTTTTAATAATTTCTTTTGTTGAAAGGATATTCCTAATTCCTGTTCCAGTTGACTTAATTCCATATTGACCTCCTTCACTCTCATCCATAACATGATGATTGGTTTACTATTCATTTTTTCTATTGCTGTTCATTGATTGCTCTAAATAATCTTTATACAGATATTTTACCATATACGAAAAATAATTATTTATGTTCTTTACAGTAAAATACAAATAATGAAGGGAAAGTCTCTAAAAGAA
Organism: Oceanobacillus jeddahensis; assembly: GCF_000750635.1. Lineage (GTDB taxonomy): Bacteria > Bacillota > Bacilli > Bacillales > Amphibacillaceae > Oceanobacillus > Oceanobacillus jeddahense. The sequence goes on along the minus strand of NZ_CCDM010000002.1, from coordinate 779,172 downwards.
ACTTTCCCTCGCTGTTTTTTTATTCATTAAGCTTTGCTGTTTATGTAATCTACAGCATCACCTACTGTATTAATCTTTTCTGCATCTTCATCAGCGATTTCAATATCAAACTCATCTTCTAATTCCATAACAAGTTCAACAACATCTAATGAGTCTGCTTCAAGGTCATCTTTAAATGAAGCTTCTAAAACTACTTTTTCTTCGTCTACATCAAGACGATCAGCAATAATGGACTTTACTTGTTCAAACACATCTGCCATTCCCGTTCACCTCCTTTCAAGAATATACCACTTTATTTTACTTTTAAAAAGTATAAATGCCACGATTTTTTTAGCCGAGGAACCGCAACGGGTTTCGGTGGGGCGAGTAATCGCAGCAACGGTTTTAATAGACCGAGTAATCGCAGGTCTCAATGTTGTAGCTTAATCGACCGCTGCGGAAAAACACTACGCTTTCCATGGGCTTGAGCTCAGCCTCCTCAAAAAAAGAAGTTCGCTTTTTTCTGCGGGGTCTTCCCACTGCGCTTTCCCACAGGAATCTCCGTGTTTTCCTCCGCTAGATAGATTTTTTGTTATCTGTATTAAATTAAAAAAATTCATTAACCTGACAACATTGGTAATCGCAGCCCCAGGCTTCAACGATTTTTATTGTTCTGTAATTGTATTACATCACCATTCCACCGTCAATATGAATCGTTTGTCCGGTAATGTAATTGGCGTCTTCACTTGCTAAAAAGCGGATAACACGTGCTACATCTTCCGGTTTACCGAAGCGCTCTAATGGTACCAATTGTAATAAAGATTCCTGCTGCTCTTCACTTAATTCGTCCGTCATATCTGTAGAAATAAAACCGGGAGCAACTGCGTTTACCAAGATATTTCGGGAAGCAAGCTCTTTCGCTGTCGTTTTCGTTAAACCAATCACACCTGCTTTTGCCGCAACATAGTTGGCTTGTCCCGGATTCCCACTTACTCCAACAATGGAGGCAACATTAATAATACGTCCTGATTTTTGTTTCATCATTTGACGCGTCACTGCTTTTGTACATAAAAACGTACCCTTCAAGTTAGTTTGAATAACCTGGTCGAATTCATCTTCCTTCATGCGCATTAACAAGTTATCTTTCGTAATACCTGCATTGTTCACTAAAATATCGATAGTACCGAATTCTTTAACAGATTGTTTCATAAGCTGCTTAACAGAATCTTCATCAGAAACATTTGCCTGAATTTTAACTACTTTCACGCCAAGTTCCTGGATCTCTCCGACAACCTCTTCAGCTTTTGCTTCACTTCCAGAGTAATTCACAATCACATTAGCTCCGTTTTTAGCAAGTTCCAAAGCAATGGCTCTGCCTATCCCTCTGGAAGCTCCAGTTACTACTGCTGTTTGCCCTTGTAACATTATTCTTCCTCCTTATACCAGCGAATAAACGCTTCAAGTGATTCCTGATCCTGTACAGCAAATGTTTTTGCTTTCCGATCTATTTTTTTCAATAAACCGCATAATACTTTTCCTGTACCTACTTCTACAAATGCATCTACACCTTCTTCCAACATCTTTTGAATCGATTCTTCAAAACGAACCGGTGAGTAAAGCTGCTGTACTAATAATTCTTTCACAGTATCTTTTTCCGTTACTGCATCGGCTGAAACATTTGCATAAACAGGTGTTTTCGGATCTTCCAAAGCTACTTCATTTAGATACGCTGCAAAGTCTTCATTTGCTTGTTTCATCAATCTCGAATGGAATGGCCCGCTCACATTTAATGGTAGTACGCGTTTTGCTCCGGCTTCTTTCAGTAAATTTGTTGCTTGTTCTACACCTGGAACGGAGCCGGAAATAACAATTTGTCCCGGACAATTTAAATTAGCAATATCCACAATTTCATCTGTGACCTGATCCAGCGCTTCTTGAACCTTATCTTCATCAAGTCCTAAAACAGCTGCCATAGTCCCTTGCCCTTTAGGAAACGCTTCTTCCATTAAACGACCTCTTACTTTAACAAGCTGGATAGCGTCTTGCCATTTCATTGCTCCTGCAGAAACAAGTGCACTGTATTCACCTAAACTGTGCCCAACAACCATGGAAGGTTGAATACCATTTTCCTCTAACAGTTGAGATGCCACAACACTGGATAACAATAATGCTGGTTGTGTGTTCTCTGTTTCTGTTAACGTTTCTTTGGGACCTTCGAACATAAGTGATTGTATATCCACATTTAAAACTTCATTTGCTTCCTTATATAATTCTTGTATCTGCGGATAAGTATCAAATAAGTCTTTGCCCATTCCAACTGTTTGTGATCCTTGACCCGGGAACATAAATGCAATGCGTTTCATTTATTTTTCCTCCTCTTTCCCCATTGTCTCAATAGTATTTTGAATTGTGGTTGTTACATTATTATCAACCATATAAACTGCTTGTTTAATCGCATTTTTGATTGCTCGGCTTTTGGAAGAGCCATGTGCTTTAATAACGGGTGCGCTTAACCCAAACAACCCTGCTCCGCCATACTCGGAGTAATCCAATCGGCCTTTTAAGCCCTTCAAGTCATTTTTAACAAGCGCAGCAGCAATTTTTGATTTTGTGGAAGACATAAAAGCATCTTTTAAAAGAGAAAAAATTGTTTCAGCAACGCCTTCCATTGTTTTTAGTGCTACATTTCCGCTAAATCCGTCTGTAACAACTACGTCCGCAACACCATTTAAGATGTCTCTCGCTTCTACATTTCCTACAAAATGAATGGGTGCATTTTCTAAAAGTTGAAAAGCTTTTTTGGTTAAATCATTTCCTTTTCCATCTTCCGTACCTACATTTAATAAGCCAACTCTAGGATTTTTGATGTTTCTTACTCTTTCCACATAAACAGACCCCATAATAGCGTATTGAAGCAGATGTTCTGGTTTTGCATCAACATTTGCTCCAACATCAAGCATTAAAAAGCCTTGTCCATCTACTGTTGGGAAAGTAGGGCTTAACGCCGGTCGGTCAATTCCAGGAATGCGGCCTACCACAAACAAACCCGCACTCATTAAGGCCCCTGTATTACCAGCAGAAATACACGCATCTGCTTCCCCATCTTTTACAGCCTTAGCCATTAGAACTAAAGAAGCATTCTTCTTACGTCGTACGGCTTTTACAGGCTCATCCTCTGATGTTATTTTTTCGTCTGTATGTATAATTTTAATTTGCTGGCTATCTGTTAAAATCGGTTTAATTTGGTTTTCATCACCATAAAGTGTAATTTGTAAATCTTTATTTTCTTTTACGGCATCCATTGCACCTAACACAATTTCCTTAGGAGCATGGTCGCCTCCCATTGCATCTATCGCTAATCGCATCTATCTAATCTCCTTTGCTTTCGCTAGAATGAAACATGAAAAATTCACCTGTTAGCACAGATTCATTATTTACAAAGCTATTCACTTCCACAATCGTGTGGCCGCGATTATCTTTCCCTTTAACAGTAGCTTTAGCAATGACTCTTTCTCCTTCTTTAACCTGCCTTTTGAAGCGCAGGGTGGACTTTGCTGTTAAAGCAAGCTCATCATTAATGACGGCTACAGCTAATGAATTTGCTTGAGCAAACAGATGATGCCCTCTGGCAATCTTGTTTCGGGAAAAAACAAAATCTGATGTTATATCGAGCATAGAGATAGCCCGCTCATCTAATTCCAAATCAATAATATCTCCAATCACTTCTTCAACCGGTAAAGCTTTTACAGTCTCATTCCATTGCTTTGTAGCAACATATTTGATTCGTTCACGAAGTTCAGGAATAGACAACTCCATACGATCAAGTCGAATCGTTTGGATACTGACTTGAAAATCTTTCGCCAACTGTTCATCTGTTACAAATGGAGAGTCCTCTATTTTTTCTCTTAATAACGATTGTCGTTCTGCTTTCGAGCGTCTCATTTCTATCATCAAACTTTCATTTAATATTTTCAGAGATGTTGACTCTTTTTATCACGTCGCTGCGTTTTTAATGGAGTGAGTAGCCGCAACCTCAGCATCCTTAGTAAAGCGAGTAATTGCAGTCTAAACCAGTGAAAAAGAGCGTAAACTTCCACTGTTTGAAGTTCAGCTTTATGACTTGGTACTAATAGTAATATATAATAGCACTCTTTATTATGCAAGTAATCTATTGATTTATATACGACCTCTGAATTAATCCAATTTCTCCAACAAACCTTCTTCTTCTGCTAAGATTTCTTTTAAGTATTTGTAGTCTTCAGCTTGTAATAAATTGTCCTCAACAATTTGTTGTGCGTCTTGTCTTGCAGTTTCCAGCGCTCTATAATCATGTACCATATCCGCTACTTTAAATTCTGGCATACCACTTTGTTTTCTGCCAAAGAAGTCTCCTGGGCCTCGTAATTGTAAATCTTGTTCAGATAGTTCAAACCCATCACTTGTTTCCGACATGATGCGCATACGTTCCTTGCCGACCTCTCCTTTAGGTTCTGCAATAAGGATACAATAACTTTGCTTTTCTCCTCGACCTACTCGCCCCCGAAGCTGATGCAGTTGCGATAATCCAAAGCGTTCCGCGTCATAAATAACCATTACCGTAGCATTCGGAACATTGACGCCTACTTCTACAACTGTTGTTGAGACTAAAACTTTTACTTTATTATCTGCAAAATCACGCATTACTTCATCTTTTTCTGCAGAAGATAAACGTCCATGCATCAAACCAATTTCCATTTCATTATCATAGTAAGCTGTTAACTGATGATACAAATCCACAGCGTTTTGAATATCCAATTTATCCGATTCTTCAATAAGCGGGCTTATAATATATGCTTGTTCCCCCTGCTTAACCCGCTCTTGGATAAAATCAAGAATTCGTTCAAACATATTTTCCTTCACCCATAGAGTTTCAATCTCTTTCCTTCCTGAAGGCAGCTGGTTAATAATAGACACATCCATATCACCAAAAGTTGTTATAGCTAGTGTTCTAGGAATTGGTGTAGCTGTCATAAATAGCACATCCGGATCTAATCCCTTATCCCGCAGTGTCCTACGCTGAGCAACACCAAAACGGTGCTGCTCATCAACAATTGCTAAACCTAAATCATTAAATAGGACATCTTCTTGAATAAGAGCGTGCGTTCCAATCACGATATCTATTTCCTGATTTTCAATTTGCTCGGTTAATTCTTTACGTTTCTTACCTTTTATAGAACCAGTTAGTAAAGCAACCTTAGCCCTTCCCTCTAGCATTGATTGAAGAGATTGAAAATGTTGCTCCGCTAAAATTTCAGTAGGAACCATTAATGCTCCCTGCTTGTTCGCTGTAACAGCAGCATATAAACAGATTGCCGCTACTGCTGTTTTCCCCGAACCAACATCCCCTTGAAGTAATCGGTTCATTCGATAAGCACTCTTCATATCTTTTAGAATTTCAGTCAATACCTTTTGCTGTGCCTCGGTTAAGATAAAAGGCAAGGAGCTGGTAAAATTCTCTACTTTCTTTATTTCATAATCTTGCGTATTCCCTTTTGTGGATTCCCGATTTATTTTTCTGATCAGCTGCATTTTTAGTTGAAACAATAGAAATTCCTCATAAATAAATCGCCGCCGTGCATGCTTTAAAGCTACTCTGCTTTCCGGAAAGTGCATTGTTTTTACTGCTTCCTTCCGATTTGGAAGCTTATAATTTTCTAAGTAAGAGGCAGGGAGAATTTCTGTTATATCCTCTTCATGTGAATCAAGCACCTGTTTTAAAAGCTTTTGAAATTTATAAGAAGTTAAATCACCCTTTAGAGAATACACAGGTGTAATCGAATCATTTTCTTCCATTTTTCCAATTTTATATTTGCTAACCGTTATTTGCAGCCGATGGGCGTCCCATTTCCCTGTTAATGTAATATCCTGCCCTTGCTGAATTTGTTTTTTGGCAAATGCCCGGTTAAACATAATAGCTTTTACAGCTATACCTTCTACTTCTACTGTAAAACTTAACCTTGATTTTTTTTTCCCAAAAAAAGTAAGAGAAGGATCATAAATGACCTTCCCTTTAATCGTTACTTTTTCATCATGAACCAGCTCTTGCAATGGTTTTTCTTCATAAATATCATATCGATACGGGAAATATTCTAATATATCGTTTGTTTCGTAAATTTGAATGGAAGCAAGTTGTTCTGCTAATTTTTCGCCGACACCTTTAACTTCTAATATCGATTCATTCATTTCTAACATCCTTTTCTATAAAACAAAACTTCATTCAGTGGGAGTTTTTGCTTCAATGTTGTCAGGTTAATCGATCGCTCCGACAGGTTATGGTGGGGTGAGTAATCTTAGGCCCCAGAAAAACACTACGCTTTCCATGGGCCCCGAGCTCATCTCCTTTAAAGAAGACTTGCTGATTGGCAAGCCGACAGACGCAGACAGAAGCATAGTCGCGCTTATGCCAGTGGTAGAAAAAAAGAGTCCTTTTTTCTGCGGGGTCTTCCCACTGGGACTGAGGCTGCGGTTACTCGCCCCATCGAAAAACATTGCGATTACTCGATCCATCGAAGAGCTTTTGCGGTTACTCGCCCCATCGAAAACCGTCGCTAGATAGTTGTTTCCATCTAACTCTAACAAATATAATATTCAAGAAAATTCATTAACCTTACAACATTGATTTTTACTCTTCTCCTACTGAATTAGCCTGAGTGATTCAGGGAGTTAGCGTCTGTTATCTCCCGCCTAAATAAATTTATTTTTACGCTTTATTTGGAGGTGGGAGTTTTATGGACGGTTCTCCGTGATAAAGAAAACTTGGCATTTGTTAAAAAGGTCTTGAAAGTGTATGTTACTTTCTTAGAATCCCTCATACTATGGAGTGTAAGCATTTAGGCGAAACACTCAGCAGGGGAGCCTGTTAAAAAACGTTGTGCTGCGAGTTTATTACATTTACATCCTAGACAGAGACACCAAAAATTTTTTCTTTTAAGAACCGTCCAGTTGGTGTATCTGCCAAGCCGCCTTCACCTGTTTCACGCAAAGAAGAAGGCATTTGTTTTCCGATCCGGTACATCGCGCCTATTACCTCATCACAAGGAATCCGGCTTTCTACACCTGCTAATGCTAAATCAGCAGACACAATGGCAAGTGAGGAACCTCCTGCATTTCTCTTTACACATGGTACTTCTACTAACCCAGCTACAGGGTCACAAACTAAACCGAGCATATTTTTTAATGTCATCGCAAATGCCTGTGCTGATTGCTCCGGCGTGCCCCCAGCCATTTCAACGATAGCTGCAGATGCCATTGCTCCTGCTGAGCCAACTTCTGCCTGACAACCACCAGCTGCACCGGAAATAAAAGCATTATTGGCTACTACAAAACCAAAAGCTCCTGAAGTAAATAAATACCGAACCATTTCTTCTCTTGTCGGGTTTAATTGTTCTTTCACTGCAAACAGCGTTCCAGGTACACAACCGGCGCTTCCCGCAGTCGGTGTAGCACAGATAATTCCCATGGCTGCGTTAACTTCGTTTGTCCCCATTGCTTTACTGACCGCATCCATCATTAAATTGCCTGATAGTGGCGTCTTTTCTTTCATATACTTCTGTACTTTCACCGCATCTCCGCCAGTAAGTCCTGTTACCGATTGCACACCCTTTAGCGCATCTTCAACCGCATTTTCCATTACAACAAGATTTTTTTCCATTTCTGAGAAAACTTCTTCTCTCGTTTTCTCTTTCACATCCATTTCCTGACGTATCATCACTTCTGAAATGGGAATGTTTTCTGTATTTGCCATCTCAACTAATTCTGCAACCGTTCTAAACATCCCTTTCCCCCCTTTTTTTAACTTACAATCTTTGCAATAGAGATAATATGATCCGCCGCTTCAAGCTCCTGTAATATATGATCTTCTACATTCTGGTCTACTTCAATTACCATCAATGCCTCTTTACCGACATCTTTTCGATTCACTTCCATATGACCAATATTCAATTCATATTTTGCTAAAATTTTTGTTACAGAGGCAATTGCCCCAAAACGATCATTATGCATAATTAATATAGCTGGATGATTTCCTGATAACCTAAGTTCAAAGCCATTTAATTCTGTAATCTCGACTTTTCCACCGCCAATAGATATTCCCATTAGCTCTTGCTGTTCTTTGCCATCTCCAATAATCATACGGACCGTATTCGGATGATTTGCGGAGGCGCTATCCTCAATAAACTCGATTTCCAGCCCATTCTTTTTTGCAAGCTCTAACGCTTTACTCATCTGTGGATCATCCGTCTCCATTCCTAAAAGGCCACCTACAAGCGCAAAGTCTGTTCCATGCCCGCGATAGGTTTTGGCAAAAGATTCATAAAGATGTATTTTTGCCCAAGTTGGTTGTTTCCCAAATAGATTCCGGGCTGCTTTCCCAATACGTGCAGCACCAGCTGTATGTGAGCTTGATGGCCCCACCATCACTGGACCGATAATATCAAATACGGAATTATATTTCATAAAATAACACCGCCTTAAATTAATTTAATTCAACTAGTATCATTATAACAAAAATTTGCGTCCAGATCACAATTCAATCAAAAAGAAAGCAATCATGCGTTCTAATTTTTTATTTGCTGCATCTGTTAGTCCCAAATCATATAGTATTTACAATAACTTCAGTTAGAAAAATGCTAGCAGTTGTTCCCTATTTACCTGGACAAAGATGTGCTGTCTTTGATATTTCCACAGGACTCTCTCTATTTGCCCTCCAGGACTGCCATCACTCGTCCCGGCAAAAATAAAGCTCAACTTGATTTGTATTATCAAGCTGAGCTTTATATACATAAAAAATATATTTTATTCTATAGTTTTAGCAATTATTCCAACCAATAATAATTGAAATATTGTTCTTTTATTCCACCGAGAAGATATAAGAATAAATTGGCTGTTCTCCTTGATGAATTTCTACTTCTATTTCATCATATTTCTCTTCTACATAAGATTCTAAAGCTTCTACCTCTTCTTCTGAAACATCTTCTCCTGAAAGAATGGTTAAAATCTCGCTGTCATCAGAAATCATTTTATCAATAAGGTCTTCAGCTGCTTTTTGCTTTTCCTTATGTGTTGTTACTATCTTGCCTTCATCTATTCCCATAAAATGTCCTTTAGCAATATCGATTCCGTCAATTTGAGTATCTCTTACGGCATACGTAATTTGCCCGCTTCGCACTTGTTTTCCTGCCTCTTCCATCGCAGTTCTATTGTCATCTAATGATGCCTCTGGATGGAATGCCAGCATAGCACTAATTCCTTGAGGGATTGTTTTCGTCGGTACAACCCTGACATGGTCACCAGCTAAATTTGCAGCTTGTTCAGCAGCCATTTGAATGTTTTTATTATTAGGAAGTACGATAATGTTTTCCGCATTTGCTTTTTCGATCGCATTCGTAATATCTTGCGTACTTGGGTTCATCGTTTGTCCACCTTCAATAACTACTGCAACACCAAGGTTTTCAAATAACTCTTTTAAGCCACTCCCCATTGCTACCGTAACCATTCCATAAACGGATTTTTCTTTTGGCGCTTCTTTTTTATTTCCAACAATCGCCGTGTGCTGTTCACGCATGTTTTCGATTTTTAAATTAATCAAGCTGCCATATTGCTGCGCTAAATTCAAGCATGTTCCTGGAGATTCAGCATGTACATGGACCTTTACAATTTCTTCATCCGCAACAACAAGAAGAGAATCTCCCCATTCACTCAATTCATTGCGGAAAGTTGTTTCATCAAAAGGATGAGACTTCAATTTTTCGTCTTCCAATTTCACCATAAACTCTGTACAGTATCCATAAACAATATCCTCTGTTTCCATGAAATCCTGTGTTACTTTATGATGTTCTACATTAACCATTTCTTCCATTTTATTAGCGGCATCTGATTCTTCCGGTACCTCTTCACCTTTTAATGCAGCTAAGAAACCTTCATAAATCGTGACTAAACCTTGTCCACCAGAATCAACTACCCCAACTTCTTTAAGAACAGGTAATAGATCCGGGGTGCGCTTTAGGGATGCTTTTGATTCTTTTAATATTTCTTCCATAAACGTAATGATATCTAAATCATTATTTGAAATTTCTACCGCTTTATTACCAGCATCTTTCGCTACAGTAAGAATCGTTCCCTCTACCGGCTTCATAACCGCTTTATAAGCTGCATTGACAGCTCCTTCAAAAGCTCCTGCTAAATCTTTTACATTCAGTTCTTTTTTTCCTTCACATGCTTTTGCAAAACCGCGGAAAATTTGTGATAAAATAACTCCTGAATTTCCTCTGGCTCCCATTAATAAACCTTTGGCAAATGCATTCGTCACTTCAGAAACATTATCTGTTTCCAATTTTTTCACTTCATTTGCTCCAGAAGTGATTGTTAAATTCATATTAGTTCCAGTATCCCCGTCAGGAACAGGGAAAACATTTAATGCATCAATTTTTTGTGCATTATTTGAGAGATGGTAAGCACCGGTCAACACCATCTGTGATAATAACGCTGCATCAATTTTCTCAACTGCCACATTTTCTCCTCCTTCTGCTCTATTCCTTTTCTACCCGGACACCTTGAATATATATATTTACCGAATCAATTTCTAAACCCAAGGATTGACTAAGTGTATATTTCACCTGTGACTGTACATTATGCGCCACTTCAGAAATTTTTGTTCCATAGCTTACAATAATATACAAATCTATATGTAGCTTTCCATCTTCTTGGCGAACGACAATTCCTTTAGAGTAATTTTCTTTTCGCAGTATTTCTGCAATATTATCTTTAATTTGGCTTTTTGAAGCCATCCCTACAATTCCATAGCACTCAACAGCTGTTCCGCCAGCTATTGTAGCAATAACATCTGTTGTTATCGTAACGAGTCCATCGTTTGTATGCAACTCTATTGACATAACCACAGCTCCTTTTAATACGAAATATAATTATAAAATAAATTCGAAGTTTTAACCATCATACCTTATCATTAGCTTCCATCATATATGATTAAAATTATACTATACGCTCTGCCATTTTAAAAGGAAGCACGTGAGAATTAAAAAACCCATTTCCTCAACGATCTTCACTAATTTCCATGCAGAAGAAAAACTCCACTATTACAATGGATGATTTTTAATCATCTGTCAAGCAATTTTTCTTTAAGGTATAAAAAGATTCAATTGCAATATCGGAGAACTTATGATAAATTAGTTTAGTGGTATACTGATTTTAGGAATGTAAGGAGGGAATGACATGGCTAGAAAATGTGTTGTAACTGGACGCCAGACTCGTAGTGGTAATCACCGCTCTCACGCTATGAATTCCAATAAACGTAATTGGAAAGCAAATGTACAAAAAGTACGTATTATGGTAGATGGAAAACCGAAGAAAGTATATGTATCTGCTCGTGCATTAAAATCAGGCAAAGTAGAACGTGTATAATATACGAAAATATGTGCATATGCCTTAAAAACACCATGATTCCCATGGTGTTTTTTTGTATAAAGAGAAACAATCTTCATGCAAAAAAATAAGATTTATCTTTAAAGTAAATCCTAAAAACGAGCCTTTGCCACTTATGACAAAAGCTCGTTTACTATTACTTATCTTTTTTAAATACACCAATGACCACTTTAACAAATCCACCTACAAACTTAGGAAGCTTAATCGTATAGAATTTCATTTATAAAGGCCCTCCCTGTTTAACCATCCTATTTGCTCCTAGTTAAACTGTATCAAAACTCTTTACTAGTATTAGTATGCCTTTATGGAAAGAAAAAGTACCTTTTTTTTGACTAAGCTCATTCGATATGCATAAAGAAGATCCCCAATGTATTGTTTCATGTTTTAAAGGGTATAAAAATCCTGTTAATGTTAGGCTGGTAACCTTAGGAGTAAACGCTAAAAAAGAAAGATAAGAATACCCTTCTGAAGCAACCTGGTAGGTGCCTGGTTCAAACAATTCTATTTGGTTGCCCTTATCGATAATGACAGCACGCTTTTTCTGCTGTAATAATGGATAAAGTAATTGTATATTCATTAATGCATGATCCAGTCTGCCGCCTGTTACACCAAAAAAGAAAAATTGACTTGCTTCTTTCTTTACTCCCATATCTATAGCAATCTCTAAATCCGTCTGATCCTTCATCGCCGGGTGCTTATCGAAATGTTTGGTATGCTTCTCGATAATCCCATATTCGCTTTCAGAGACAGAATCAAAATCTCCAAGTGCTATATCCATGGTAATTCCTTGTTCCGCTAAATATAAAGCTCCGCGGTCAGCGCCAATCCAAAAATCCATCTCTTCTTGATAGTTTAAAAGATTGGGTAACAATCCCTCAGGACCATTACCCACAATTCCAACACGTGTCATTATTTTTCTGCACTTTTACGAATCTGATCGATTGCTTCTTTTCGATCGCTTTGATTAAAAATCGCACTTCCGGCAACCAATACATCAGCACCGTTTTCCGTACAAATAGGTGCTGTTTCCTCATTTACTCCACCATCGATTTCAATTTCAAAATCTAAGTTCATTTCTTCTCGCCAAGCTGCGATTTGGGCAATTTTAGGAACAACTTCATGAATAAAGGATTGTCCGCCAAAACCCGGATTTACGGTCATTAATAAAACAAGATCTACTTCTGTTAAAATAGGCTTGATCGCTTCTGCAGGCGTTCCTGGATTTATAACTACTCCCGGCTTCACATCATGGGAACGAATTAATTGTAACGTACGATGAAGATGTACACATGCTTCCTGATGAACCGTGATAATCGAAGCACTTTTAGCAAATTGCGGAATATACACATCTGGATTTTCTATCATTAAATGAACATCTAACGGTACATCGGTGATTGGTTTAATCGCATCTGCTATTAAAGGACCGATTGTAATGTTGGGGACGAAATGACCGTCCATCACATCAACATGTATATAATCAGCTCCTGCTTGTTCTACTTCTTTAATTTCTTCTCCTAATTTAGCAAAATCTGCTGATAATATGGAAGGTGCTATTTTTGTCATAATCAATACCTCGGCTTTCTCGTTTTAATTTCTTCTAAGAATCGTAAATAATGCTGATACCTGAATTCAGCGATCACTCCATCGTTAACAGCTGCTTTCACAGCACACTTAGGCTCTTTATCATGTAGACAACCCCGAAATTTGCAATCTGACATATGAAGTCTAATTTCCGGAAAACAGGGACCTAAATCCTCGGCTTCTAAATCAGAAAACTCTAACACACTGAATCCAGGCGTATCTGCTACCAATCCTTCTCCAATCGGAAGAAGTTCAACATGCCTTGTTGTATGCTTCCCTCTCCCGAGACTTTTGGAAATCTCTGCAGTTTCTAAATACAGATTAGGATCAAGTGTATTTAACAAGGAGGATTTACCTACTCCGGATTGTCCAGCGAAAACAGACACTTTATTTTTAAAATAAGGGATTACTTCAGAAATCCATTCCGGCTCTTTAGATGATAATAGCTTTACTTCATAGCCAATGTTCTGATAGATCGATTGATACTCCTTCATTCTATCTATCTCTTCCTGCGTGGCTAAATCCATTTTGGTAATAAATATGATCGGCTGAATATGCTTGGCTTCTATAAGGACAAGGAAACGGTCAAGCAATAACGGATTGAGTTCTGGTGAATTTGCTGCATTTACAATACAGACTTGATCAATATTAGCAATAGGAGGCCGAATTAGTTCATTCGACCTGTCTTTTACTTTCATAATATAACCTTCATCCTCATTACGAACTTCAAATTCCACATCATCGCCAACTAACGGGGTGATGTTTTTATTCCGAAACACACCTCTGCCTTTACAAGCATAAACACCTTCATTTGACTGTACATAGTAGAAGCCGCTCAATGCTTTGATAATTCTGCCTACTGCCATCTACTCTTCCTCTCCCTCATAGGATACAGTCCTTTCTGAAACTTCTTCATCATCTCTGGTAATACGATATTCAGCATCTGTACCAGGTGCAATCGTTAATGTGAATGTTACCTCTGTGTCTTCTGTTATCGCTATTTCCCGATAGACGTCTGAAATATCGTTATCACTATCACCAATATAGATTCGTACGATTTGCTCTTCTGGTTCGGATGTTTCTGTCTCTTCTCCATTTACTTCTTCCGTATCTTCATTTGCTTCGCTTCCATTATTTTCTTCGCTTCCATCATTTTCTTCATTTCCATCGTTCTCTCCATTTTCTTCATTTGACTCGCCGTTATCCTCACCTTCATTATTCCCATCACCAGATGAAGTTTCTTCACTTTCTTCTTCGTTTCCATCGTTTTGCTCGTTTTCATCTCCACTGTCTTCTTCATTTGTTTCCTCTTCATTATCAAGTGTATAAGGAACCATGTAAGAAACAGAGTGAGAACGTGGCGGTTCTTCTTCAGGCCCAATAGAGAAATAAACATCTACCGTAGAACCTTTCTCTAAATCCGTTCCAGATTCAGGAGACTGGCTGATTACAAGACCCTCCTCCACATCATCCGAATATTCTTCATGCTTATTCATAACTAACTCATTGCGATCTACATACGCTTGTACTTCTTCTTCATCCATTCCGGTTAAATTATTGAGGCTGACCATCTCTGGCCCGGCGCTCACTTCAAAAATGACTTTTGTATCAGCAGGAACGACGGATGTTCCCGGATCTGGCTGTACTTGAGAAATAATCTCACCAACGGGTTGATCTGAATTTCGTTCAAAAGGGGTAATATCATCAAATCCCTCTTGCTCCAATTGTTCTTCAACCTCTTCAAAATTATCTCCCTCATAATCACCAAATTCCACTTGTTCTGGTCCTTGACTGACAAAAAGAGTGATCGTTGCGCCTTCTTTTACGGTTCTTCCAGCGACGGGGTCCGTTCGCTCCACGAATCCAGATTCAATTTCATCTGAGTTGACTTCTTCTATTTCTACTAAAAGATTTTGACTTTCCAGTGCATCTCTCGCTTCGTCCGCCGGCTGGTTGGCAAAATCCTCTATGGTGACATCCTGGGGCTGCATGGCATATACAATGGCAGTAGTCCCAATGCCAATAAGCAGCAGTAACAGGATCGAAATCCAAATAATTTTTTTCTTTTTACTCGCTGGTTTCTTTTTCTTCTTCTTTTCTTTTTTCTTTTCATTCTTTTCTTCAGGATAGCTTTTCGTTGGATCTGTATCCGAGTGATGGACAATCGTCCGGCCTGTTTCTGTATCATCCTGAGATAAATTTTCGTCTGTAATTATTGGAATTGCCTTTGTCTCATCACCCTCTTCATCCGGAATTGTAAAAGCTTCTTCATTTAGTTTTTCCGGTGAAAGTGCTGTTACAAGTGCTGTTTCAAACTGATAAACATCTTCATAACGATAAAACGGATTTTTTGCAGTTGCTTGTAAAACAATATTCTCTACACTCTGCGGGATATCCGGATTAATCTCTTTCACAGATGGTGTGTCACTCTGCAAATGTTTTAAGGCAATAGATACAGGAGATTGCCCAGAAAATGGAAGTTTTCCTGTTAACAATTCAAATAGTACAATACCTAATGAATAGATATCTGATTTTTTAGTTGCCATCCCGCCACGCGCCTGCTCTGGTGAAAGATAATGAACAGAACCCAGGATAGAATTTGTTTGCGTTAATGCTGTCGCACTAAGCGCCATAGCAATTCCAAAGTCTGTCACTTTCACTTGCCCGAAACGGTCAATTAATATATTTTGAGGCTTAATATCACGATGAATAATATCATTTTCGTGTGCATGGGCAATTGCCGACGCAATTTGCTTCATAATATCTAATGCAAGCGGAACTTCTACTGGTCCAAACTGTTGGATATATTCCTTTAAGGTCATTCCCTCCACATATTCCATGACCATATACAAGGTTTGGTCATCTTCACCGACATCAAAAATATTAACAATATTTGGATGAGAGAGAGAGCTTGCCGATTGTGCTTCACGGTCAAAACGGGCAATAAACTCTTGATCATGTACATAATCCGTTCGCAATGATTTGACAGCTACGTCGCGTTCAAGAATGGTATCTCTGGCAAGAAAGACATTTGCCATGCCTCCTCCGCCTACTTTTCTCTCGATTCGATAACGATCATTTAATAAGTGTCCAGTGTTCATGCAGGTTCACCTGCCTCCGAGTCTGAACCGTCATGTGCTATCAATATAAGCGAAATATTATCTTCTCCACCACGATGATTCGCTAAATCAATAAGTTGCTGACCTATCTCATCCATCTCTTTCTCTGCAGTAATAAGTTGTGCTAACTCCGTTTGACTAAGTTTGTCTGATAAACCATCTGAGCATAGTAATAAGCGGTCTCCAGTTTCCCAGGTCAGCGTCTTTACATCTGTATCGACATCTGCATCAGTCCCCAGCGCACGAATAATATAGTTTTTATAAGGGTGAACCTCTGCATCTCCCTCTGTAATCTCGCCTCTTTTTACAAGCTCATTTACAAAAGAATGATCTTCCGTCAGCTGCTCAATTTGATCTCCTCTTGCAATATACAATCGACTGTCTCCGATATGAGCAATAATAAGTGAATTTCCTATTATTACAGCAGCTACAAGCGTTGTTCCCATTCCTTCTAGTTGCTTGTTTTCTTGAGATTTCTGAAAGATTTGTTCATTCGTTTCTCTGATTATTTTTTGAAACCATTGTTCAATTTCATCCGGGTTTTCAACTCGTTCTGTTTCTTCCCATCTATTTTTGATATTTTCAACAGCCAGCATACTTGCTACATCGCCCGCTTGGTGGCCACCCATGCCATCCGCAATAATAGCAATTGGCTGATAGCTTTTATTTTTAAAAATACCGCCCGCATCTTCGTTATGATTGCGAACTTGACCACAATGCGTTAAGAAAAGCCCTTTCAAGAGCTACTCCCCCTTTATAGATCCAAATATATATCCTTTTCAAACAATAATTAGTACTTCTGATTAATAATAAATAGATATTCAAAAAGCAGCTAAAACGATTCAATGCGTTTCTCAAGCTTTTGAACATACGCTTCTATACATAATTATGGCACAATCTTACTGAGATTAAAACTATGCAACATAATTTTTAGCCTCTAATAAACACACCCTACTTATTTCGTTTAATTCTTGTTAGAAAAAAACCATCTGTTTGGAAATCTTGAGGGAATAGTTGTAAGCCTTCTGGCGACCATCCTGGCGCTTGTTTTAACGGTTCAGAAAGTTGATCTCTAAAGGAAAGATCCATGCAAAAGGCAGGATTTTTTTCTAAAAATGCCTGAACGACTTGATTATTCTCTTCCTTATCGACTGTACAAGTACTGTAAATCAGTAATCCTTCTGGTTTAAGGAGTTTTGCTACAGATTGAATAATATCCAGCTGAATGGATGAAAGACGTTCAATATCTTGAGCTTGCTTTTCGTATTTTATCTCAGGTTTACCATTAATAACGCCTAGACCGGAGCAGGGAGCATCGATCAAAATTCGATCAAAGCTTTCCTCTTCATATTTTTCATGAAGTTTTCTGGCATCCCCTTGAAAAGCGGTTATCGTGTGTAAATCCAATGTAGATGCTTTTTCTTCTATTAAATTTATTTTTTTCTTATGCAGGTCATAGGCATGAATTTCTCCTTGATCTGCCATTTTTTCAGCAATATGTGTTACTTTGCCGCCTGGCGCACTGCAAGTATCCAGTACTTTCATACCCGGCTCTAATCTTAAACATTCTGCTACAAGCATGGAGCTTTGATCTTGTACCGTTACTAAGCCATCCTGCAAAAGATTTGTTTTAAAAATATTTCCTTTCTCAATTAGAATACCCTGCGGCGAAAATACTGATGCTGTTACAGTGAAGCCTTCACTTTCCAACTGTTTCATAATCGATTCGCGATTTGTCTTCATTGGTTGAATACGAATAGACATTGGAAAGTGCTTTAAGTTTTCACGGCACATTGCCTCAGTCCGGTCCATCCCATACATTTCTACCCATCTTTCTACGAGCCATACTGGATGACTGGTTTCTATCGAAATCCTTTTAACCGGATCTTTAATCAAAGAAATGTCTGGAAGGCCTTTCCGCTGAATGCTGCGTAATATCCCGTTTACAAATGAAGCGATCCCCTTATGACCTCGAATTTTTGCAATTTCAACAGACTCATGGACCACAGCATGATCTGGAATTTTTTCTAAATAAACCATTTGATAAACAGACATTCTTAAAAGCTGTCTCACCCATATATCTAACTTCTTCTTATTGTTTATAAAATGTGCTAAATAATAGTCAATTGCTAATTGATTTTGTACCGTTCCATAAACAACCTCTGTAAGTAACCTTTTGTCTTTTTCAATTAAGCCTTTTTGCTGCAATTCATGGTTTAATATCAGATTGCTAAACCCTTTATCTTTCTCAATTCGAATAAGTACGTCAAGCATTGTTTGCCTCAATTGATAGTTCATAATTATTTTATTCTCCTAGTATTACACCAATTTGAATCCTGTCCTGTGACGCCTGCAAGTAATCTTTTACCTTCATGCGTTTCTTTCCGGCAGGTTGAATTTCTGTAATCTTGATACTTGTTTGCTGTCCGCACTGAACAGTAAAAGATTTACTGTCCTTTGCTATAATTTCTCCCGCTGGTTTGGAAGACGAGCTGTCCGATATTTCCTCTCCCCACCAGATTTTCATGACCTTCCCTTGATAGATTGTAAAAGCGACCGGCCATGGGTGAAGTCCTCTTATTTGATTATAAATTTCTGCAGCAGGTTTATTCCAGTCAATCTGTTCTTGTTCCCGTTTTATGTTTGCTGCAAAGGTTGCCGATGATTCATCTTGTTTTACAGGTGTTATGTTATCAGCAAACAAATCAGGTAACGTGTCCATAAGCAAGTCTGACCCAGCGTCAGCCAACTTATCATGCAATGTACCGACATGGTCTGTATCTTCTATTTCTACCTCTGTCTGTGTAAGAATATCTCCTGCATCTAATTTTTCTGCCATATACATGATCGTTACGCCTGTTTTCTTTTTCCCTTGAATAATGGAGTAATGGATTGGTGCACCGCCACGCAGCTCAGGAAGCAGGGATGCATGTACATTGATGGCTCCAAAAGGGGCTATCTCAAGTACTTCTTTAGGTAGAATTTGACCATAAGCAGCTGTTACAATCAAATCTGGTTTTGCATCTATCAGTGCTTGATAATCTTTTCTCAGCTTTTCTGGTTGAAACACTTCTATCCCATGTTTTAAAGCTTCTTCTTTAACCGGAGGAGGAGTGATTACCTTTTTTCTTCCTTTAGGTCTATCAGGTTGTGTCACAACAAGAGCGACGTCATATTTATTTTGAATAAGTTTTTGTAAAACAGGGACAGCAAAATCTGGTGTCCCCATAAAAACGATTCGTTTCAATTTCATTCCCTCATTTCCTTACAATTCGAACTACCTTACATCATATAATACGGCTGCATATCAATAAACAACTGCAGCGTCTGCTTCCGTATCTCATCCGCATATACCGATTTAATCTGTTCTAAATATCTAATTAAGTCAGGTTCATGTTTGTATTTTATCATGCACTGGTACCGATATCTATCTTTTATCCGTGTAATTGTAGAAGGAGTCGGCCCTAAAACAGTTGTTCCCGGCGATATCACTTCACTAAGCTGCTTTACAATTTCTCCAGTCACTTGTACAGCCCGGACATGATTTTCATGTGACACTGTAATCAATACAAGAAATACAAATGGCGGATACTGAAATGCTTTACGGACAGCCATTTCATGCTTGTAGAAATCCAAATAATTATGTCCTGCTGCATATGTCACACTATAATGTTCCGGTGTATAAGTTTGCACAATGACATTGCCGGTGAGTTCATGTCTTCCCGCTCTTCCGCTTACCTGGGTTAATAATTGAAAAGTACGTTCTGAGGCACGAAAATCAGGAAGATGCAGCATGGAATCCGCAGATAAAACACCCACCAATGTCACATCCTTAAAATCGAGTCCTTTGGCAATCATTTGCGTCCCAAGTAAGATATCAGCCTGTTTCTCGGAAAACTGTTTTAATAATTTTTCATGTGCTCCCTTTCTTCGCGTTGTATCTACATCCATCCGGATAACACGGGCTTCTGGCAGGAGCTTCGCTAACGATTCCTCCACGCGCTGTGTACCTGTTCCAAAAAATCGGATTAAATCACTTTCACAGGATGGACAATGCTCTGGAACAGCCTGCTCATAGGAACAATAATGGCATTTCAGTCTGTGTGTATTCTTATGATACGTTAACGCAATATCACAATGCGGGCATTCAGATACATGTCCGCAGTCACGGCACATTACAAATGTAGAATATCCTCTCCGGTTCAGGAGCAGTACAATTTGTTCTCCCCGTTCCATACAAGCCTTCATATTTTCCATAAGCGACGTCGAAAACATGGTCCGGTTGCCTGCATGCAGTTCTTTACGCATATCAACAATCTCTACGCCTGGCATCTGCTGATGATTCGTACGGCTGGCAAGGGTTAAAAGTTTGTAGACATCTTTTTTAGCTCTGGCAAAACTCTCTAAGGAAGGCGTCGCACTACCAAGGACGACTGGGCAGCGATGGCTGTTTGCCCTTTCTATCGCGACATCACGGGCGTGATACCTTGGCTGGTCTTCCTGCTTATAAGTAGTTTCGTGCTCCTCATCAATGATAATAATACCAATATTTGAAAAAGGAGCGAATATCGCAGAACGCGCTCCAACAACAACTTGAACCTGTCTTTGCTGAATTTTTCTCCATTCATCATATTTTTCTCCTGCAGAAAGACCACTATGCATCACAGCCACGTTTGATCCAAACCGTCCTTTAAAACGACGAACCATTTGTGGTGTTAACGAAATTTCCGGAACAAGAACAATAGCCTCTTGCCCTTTAGAAATCACATGTTGAATGGATTGCAAATAAACTTCTGTTTTACCGCTTCCTGTAACACCATGCAATAAAAATACATTGTCTTCTTTATTATCGATAGAGGCGACAATTGGGCGCATAGCATCGGATTGCTCTTTTGTAAGCTCGAACGCCTCTGTCTGTTCAATCTGCTGATTTTTATAAGGATCACGAAACACTTCCTGCTGAAATGTCTTAACAATCCCTTTTGATACTAATGTTTTCACGGTCTGTGTTGATGTACCAAGCAGTTTTATCAGTTTCGCCTGCTCAATCGGCTCCGGATTTTCAATAAAATATTGAATCAGCTCTTTTTGCTTTTTAGCCTGCTTTGATAAATCTTCTAAAGCTTCGAAAGCACGGATCTCAGATACATTCAATTGCACCATTGTCAGCTGCTTCTTAGTAATTCTCGACTTCACATGATAATAAATCGTGATATTTCCAGCCTCAACCTGATTTTGCAGATGGTAATAACTAATAGAAGAAGCTGTAAATTCTTCAAATGGAACCGACTCTCTCCCAGCGAATAAGTCTTCTAACTCCGGACTGAGAAATTCATCTGTTTCCCGAACCAAATCTTTTGTATACTGTGATTTTAATACTTGGGGAAGCATTGTCTGAAATACCGTAATATATAAACTGAGCGTTTTTGTAGCTACCGATTTCCCTAACTGCAACAGCTCTTCTGTTAAAACAGGCGTAATATCTAACACTTCATGCAGTTCCTTTAATTTTGTTAAATGCGTCTCACTCTTTAACTGTACAACAAACCCCATAATCTTCCGCGGTCCAAATGGCACCGTCACCCGCATGCCTGGAGTAATGATTTCATGATATTTCTCCGGAACGAGGTAGTCATATGTCTGGTTTGTTGCACTTGTAGGAACATCAACGATAACACTGGCAATTTTCAAATGGAATCATCCTTCATATCTTCTAAAATACAGTCCAGAAGCTGGGTTGCGATTTGTTTTTTATCAGCTTGCTGCAACTCAATGACAGATTCCGCTTTATTAATATAGGAAACAATATTCGTATCTCCTTCAAATCCTGCTCCCTCACGGCTGACATCGTTGACAACAATCGCATCTAAATGCTTCTTTTTCAGTTTTCCCAGCCCATATTCAATCGGCGTATCTGTTTCTGCAGCAAATCCTACTAAAAATTGATTTTCTTTTCTTTCGCCAAGTTTTTTTAAGATATCTTCTGTCCGCTCTAAAGTGATCACATCATCGCCTTCTTTTTTCTTCATCTTGGATGTTTGCACCTCTTTAGGTCGATAATCTGCTACAGCAGCAGATTTAATCACAATATCCTTATCCGCAAACTGATCATTCATCACATCATACATTTCTTTGGCGGAAACTACATCAATTCGTTTAATTGAAGGGTGCTGCGCTTCCAACGATACCGGACCTGCAACCAGGGTAACATCTGCACCCCGTTCCGCAGCTGCTTCAGCCAGAGAAAAGCCCATCTTCCCTGAGGAGCGATTGGTAAAGAAACGCACCGGATCGACCATTTCTTTTGTTGGTCCTGCAGAGACAAGTACCTTTTTTCCTTGCATATCGTGTTTTTTTTGTTGATGGCGTTCCAGTACAGTTATGATTTCCTGCGGCTCTTCCAAACGGCCTTTTCCAACATAACCGCATGCTAAATATCCATCACCCGGTTCAATGAAATGATAGCCCCATTTGTCAAGCTGTTTCATATTTTGGATAACAGCCGGATGCTCGTACATATGCACATTCATTGCCGGTGCAATATACACCTCTGCCTGCGTTGCCAGCATAGTGGTTGAGAGCATATCATCCGCTTGTCCATGAGCTATTTTTGAAATAATATTTGCTGTTGCCGGCGCAATAATGGCGATATCTGCCCAATCGGCTAAATCAATGTGCGCTATTTTCTTTGGATTTTTTTCATCAAAAGTATCTGTATACACCGGATTTCTTGTTAAAGCTTGAAAGGTTAAGGGCGTAACAAATTCTGTTGCACTTTCTGTCATAATAACCTTCACTTCCGCTCCAAGCTGTGTCAATTTACTTGCCAGCGCGCTTACTTTATAAACAGCAATTCCTCCAGAAACACCTAATAGTATCTTTTTCTGATCGAGCATGGAAAACATCCTCTCTATGATTTATTTTCATATATTTGTAGTTAAAAACGTGTAAAGTACGTGTTCATTCAGCGAGGGATTTCCTTTCATCCCTCATTGAATAAGACTGTGATTATCAAAGCTGTCAAGTTAATACGACTAATACAGGAAAACATATTTCCACAATTTTTTTACCTTCTCTATACATAGTTATAACATATAATAAGTGTTTTCTGCCGAATAAAGGCTTGTAAAAAATACTTGTAAAAGGATCCGAAAATGAACTTGTAAATAGCTCAACTTTTGCGTATTAAAAAAGTAACTTCATATCCATAGACACAAGAGTTGATCATTTGTTCCATAAAAAGAATAGATGGTGAAGTGTAAAGCACCGCTGCGGCGGACCGTTTTGCCTTCCTAGGGGCACGCTCTTCAGCTAACTTTTGCCAAGAAGAGCACTTGGCAAAAGTGGATCTTCAGATGGTGCTGATCCCTCAGGAGTCAAAACGGTCCGCCTCCGCTAGTTAGATGTTCTATACGTGGAATAAGCTGAACAAATAAAAGGTAGTTCAGACAGAAGAGATTTTTCGTGGTGCATGGTAAAAATGTTCGGCAATGATTTCTTTTTGTGCATGAAAGCTATTCCTGATGTTAATTATTCATGCTGTTATGATTCGAACTGCTAATCCAGCCATTTGAAATAACGGAATGATCGTGTCATCAAGCGATAGAGATACTATTTCTTTCACCCCAACAGGATGTTATTTCATTCCTTCGCTGTAGAATCCTAACTAAGCGGAGTGGTTGGCCGGAGCGGAAGCTATGCACTATCATTCGTTCAAAAAAAGCTGATTTAGTCAAAATCAAGCAAAACAAGGAAAAACATGATAACCGTGGAAAGGCAAGATATATATGCTTATTCTCAGGTTCGAAAGTTGAGTAAATAGAAAAACCTCTGCATCGTGAACAATTCTTGTATGAAGAATTATTCATTGTGCAAAGGTCTTTTTTTCTTCTGTGTACCACTTTTTATTTTCTAATATACAGCTTTCCAGCTTCAATTTCTTCTAATGCTTTACCAACAAATTTATGTGATTTTGGACGTTCTACTAACACATCATTTGTTTCACTTAGCTCTCTGGCTCTTCTGGCAGATAAAGTTACTAAACTGTATTTTGATTTAATTTTTGTTTGCAGTGAATCAATAGAAGGTTCTAACATCATGATAATTCATCCTCCAAAATTTGCTTGTATTGTTTTGCGATTCTTTCCCGCTTTAAATGCTCACTTTTAATAATTGCTTTTACTTTATCAACTGCTGTCTCCACCTGATCATTGACGACAACATAATCATAAGCATCCATCATTTCTATTTCATTACGTGCTTCCTTCAGACGGTTTAAAACAAGTTCTTGTGATTCTGTACCACGGTTAACGATACGATTTTTCAGCTCTTCTAAACTAGGAGGGAATAAGAAGATAAATACACCTTGAGGGAAATTTTCCTTCACCTGCATTGCTCCCTGCACTTCTATCTCAAGAAAAACATCAAGTCCTTTTTCTATGGTTTCTTCTACATATTTTCTGGGAGTCCCGTAATAATTATTTACATACTGGGCATATTCTAAAAGCTCGCCTTCTTCAATTAGCCTTTCAAATTCTTCGCGTGTTTTATAAAAATAATCAACACCATCGACTTCCCCATTTCTTCTATCTCTGGTTGTCATCGAAATAGAGTATTGAAGATCCATTTCTTCCTCAAATAACTTTTTACGAACTGTACCCTTCCCTACTCCTGATGGGCCAGATAAAATGAATAAAATGCCTTTCTCTTTAATCAAACCATTTCCTCCTAATTTCCAGCTTCGTTATTCGTCTGCAATTTCGTCGCTTGTCACAAGCCGCTGTCCTACTGTTTCAGGCTGCACTGCAGATAATACAACGTGATCGCTATCAGTAATTATAACAGCTCTGGTACGTCTTCCATACGTAGCGTCCACTAATTTATTATTTTCCCTGGCAACGGTAATAATTCTTTTCACTGGTGCTGATTCCGGAGACACGATAGAAATAATGCGGTTTGCGGAAACAACATTACCAAAGCCAATGTTTATTAAACTTAAATTCAAGATTTTTCCCCCTACCATTTCTTTTCTATCTATAATAGTACCATTATACTGTATCTTTATTGAATTTTATACTATAAACTTTTTTGTTACAAGGGCAAAACCAAGAAATAGGAAAATAGAGTGATGTTCACAGGCTTCATCTCGCGTGTTTATCCAGATATTAAAATATACTCTAATTAGTTAAAACAGCTATCCCACCTTGCAGCACATTATACTGCATCGATGGGATAGCTGCTTCTATAAAACGAAACTTCATTCAGTGGGAGTTTTACGGACGATTCTCCGTAATAAATTTGATATTTTATTTTTTAGTAAATCCAAATAATACTGTTGGTAATGCTCCTAGTCCCACGATAAGGCACCAGTCAACGACAGACAAGCTTACTGTATGGAAAATCGGCTGAAGCGGCGGGAAGTAAATAACAACTAAGAGCAGCAACATGGATGATAATACAGCCAAAATCAGATAACGATTTTCAAATAAATTTCTAGAAAAAATTGATTTTTCACTGCGACAATCAAATACATGAATTAATTGTGCTACTACCAGTGTTGTAAAAGCAATTGTCTGGGCGTAGACAAGGTTATTAGGATCATTTTGATAAGCAATAATAAAGGCGATCAATGTAACCACACCAATTAAGATCCCTCTACTGATAATCTTATAGCCAAGTCCGCGAGAGAAAATCCCTTCCCGTGGATTTCGAGGCCCTCTTTTCATCACGTCTCCCTCCGCCTGATCCACACCTAACGCCATTGCCGGCAGCCCATCAGTCACTAAGTTCACCCAAAGAATTTGCACAGGTACTAGCGGCAACGGTAATCCAAGTAGCATCGCAAAGAGCATTACTAAAATTTCTCCTACATTAGAAGCCAGCAGATAGCGAATAAATTTACGAATGTTTTCATAAATATTTCTGCCTTCCTGGATAGCCGATTTAATGGTCGCAAAGTTATCATCCATCAGAACTAATGACGACGCTTCTTTCGTTACATCCGTACCACTTATTCCCATTGCAATACCTATATCACTTGCTTTCATTGCAGGTGCATCATTGACACCATCTCCTGTCATCGCAACGATATGGCCTTTTTCTTGAAAAGCATTGACAATTCGAAGCTTATGCTCCGGCGTTACTCGTGCAAAAACATACGTATCTTCAATCGTCTCCACTAATTCAGCATCGGACATTTGTGTTAATTCTTTACCTTCCAGCACCTTACCGCTTTCTGGCAGAATTTCTAAATGATTCGCAATTGCTTTCGCCGTATTCGCATGATCCCCTGTTATCATTACTGTTTTAATCCCTGCTTCTTTACATTCACGGACAGCCGCTTTCACTTCTTTTCGAGGAGGATCCATCAAACCATATAAACCAATTAATGTTAAATCTTCCTCTAATAATGCCGTATCTAATGATTCTGACGGAGATAAGACCCGGAAACCTATCGCAATCGTTCGCAGTGCTTTTTCAGCCATAGCTACTACTGCTTGCTCCGTCTTTTTGCTTTGTTCCTTTGTTAAAATCGTTTTCCCATCCTCTGTTTGGATGTAGGAAGTTTTCGGGAGTAAAATATCAGGCGCGCCCTTCGTGATTAATAAACGCATGCCGTTTTTATCTTCTACAACGATACTCATCCGTTTCCGATTGGAATCAAATGGAATTTCTTTGACAACCCGAAATTCCTGTTTATCATTTTCATGGAAACCAAACTTATACGCTGCAACGAGTAGAGCGCCATCTGTCGGATCACCATCTACTACATTCTTTCCTTTTTTCGTCGAAACGGATGCATGGTTACACAACATTCCATATAGGAGCATTGATTTTAAATTGGAATGAGAATCTTCTATCTTCTTCTGATTATATAGAAAATCTCCTTGTGTTTGATACCCGTCACCTGTAACATACAAGGTTTTTTCATTTATATATACTTCCTTCACAGTCATTTGATTTTCAGTCATTGTGCCTGTCTTATCTGAACAAATGACAGAGGCACATCCTAATGTCTCTACTGCCGAAAGCTTTCTTACAATGGCTTTCTTTTTAATCATCCGCTGAACACCAAGTGATAGAGCAACTGTAACAATTGCCGGCAGACCTTCAGGTATAGCAGCTACCGCCAGGGAAACGCCTGCTAAAAACATTTCGTACATCGGATGACCTTGGAATATACCAGCTCCGACCACTAGTATGGTAAGGAATAGAGCGACAACAATTAATATTTTTCCTAACTCGGCTAATTTCATTTCCAACGGTGTAATTGTTTTCTTGGTATTATCGAGCAAAGTAGCTATCTGCCCCATAACGGTTTTCATACCTGTACCAACAACTATGCCCTCGCCTGATCCGCGTGTAACAAGCGTTCCCATAAAAGCCATGTTAACTTGGTCCTGTGCTTCTAGCCCATCCATTCTAATTTCTTTTGCATGTTTCGCAACAGGCAGAGATTCCCCTGTCAAAGCAGACTCTTCTGTTTCCAGGCTGGCAGTTCGAATTACCCTTACATCTGCTGGAATCCTATCGCCACTTGTAAATCTTACGACATCTCCTACTACAATTTCTTTGGATGGAATCTTGACCCATTGTCCATCTCTTCTTACGTTGGCTACGGGGGCAGACAGCTCCTTCAATTTTTCTAATGAATTTTCTGCCTTCTGCTCCTGGAAATAACCAATGACCCCGTTAATTAACACAATAACCATAATAGCTATTGCATCAATATATTCTCCTAGTAACCCTGCAAGCAACGTTGCAGCTAACAAAACTAATACCATAAAATCTTGGAATTGTTTTAAGAATAAAATCCATTTAGGTATTTTTTTCTTCGCTGCTAAAACATTTTCGCCATATTGCTGACGTCTCTTCGAAACCTGCTTCTCTCCTAATCCGACATTCGATTTTACTTGTAATGTCTCTTCTAATTTTTCTGGTGTTAGCTGATACCATTTCATTATACATTCCTCCGACAGACATGAATTGTACAAGCACTTAATCCATTTCTATGCCCGAACATCTAAAAAGATGCTATAATTGCCAATGAGGTGATCACATATGCCATTCGACGGTATTGTAACAAGAGCGATTACAAATGAATTAGCAACAAAATTAGAAAGAGGAAAAATAAATAAAATCTATCAGCCATCGGAAACAGAGATTGTGATGACAGTCCGCAGCCAGTCTGTAAACCACAGCCTGCTTTTTTCTGTCCATCCTACCTATGCCCGTTTTCATATTACGAACGATTCCTACACCAATCCGAAAGAACCCCCTATGTTTTGTATGGTGCTGCGAAAGCATCTGACCGGGAGTGTAATTGAACAGATCGAACAAAAAGGAATGGAACGGATCGTTACATTTACGATCCGGACCCGTAATGAAATAGGGGATATCAGTTATAAACAATTAATTATCGAACTCATGGGCAAGCATAGTAACTTTATTTTAGTCGACCAGGAAAAAGGGCATATTATTGACAGTTTGAAACATGTCTCTTTATCCCAAAACCGGCACCGGATGATTTTACCGGGACAACAGTATCAGTTACCGCCTGACCAGCATAAGGTCTCCATTTTAAATAGAGATAGTGCATCCATTGTAAAAAAATTAGATTTCAATACTGGAAAAATGGATAAACAGCTGCTTGGATTATTAGAAGGTTTTTCACCATTTGTGACAAAAAGAATGATAGAGCCTGTCCGGCTTGGTTCTAATCAAGACTACGAGAACATGATTTCCCTTGTTCAGAAGCAATTACAAGAAAATGATTATCAGCCTGCTGTCTACCAGGAACCAAAAGAAGATTTTCATGTACTATCTTTTCCAGAAGAAAAACCAGACACGGTATTTGAAGAGATCAATACAATGCTCGATGCATTTTACTCTGGAAAAGCCGAACGGGACCGTGTCAAACAGCAGGCAAAAGACCTCTATCGCTTTATTAAAAATGAACAGGATAAAAACGTTCGGAAGCTGAAAAAACATCAGCAAACGGTTGAGAAGTCTGAACGGGCAGATCACTATCAAAAAATGGGTGAACTTTTAACAGCGCATATGCATTTAGTGAAGCCAAATCAAAAAGAAATCTCTGTCGTAGACTACTATGATCCAGATCAGCAGGAAATAACCATTCCATTGAATCCGAATAAATCACCAAGTGCGAATGCACAGAATTACTTTAAGACCTATCAAAAGCTGAAAAATTCCCGAAAAATGATGGAAACAGAAATCAAACGAACGAATGAAGAAATTCTATATTTTGACCAATTGTTACAGCAACTTGATGTAGCAAGTACCGATGATATTGAAGAAATTCGTGAAGAGCTCAGGGAAGAAGGATATTTGCGGAAACAGCGTGCTTCGAAAAAGACAAAGAAACCGCAGAAGCCATCGCCAGAAACTTACCAGTCTTCTGACGGCACGACTATTTTAGTTGGGAAAAATAACAAACAGAATGAATATGCAACAATGCGATTAGCCCGCCGCAATGATATATGGCTGCATACGAAAGATATTCCAGGTTCGCATGTTATCATTCGAGACGAGGATCCAAGCGAAAAAACATTAGAGGAAGCTGCTATTTTAGCTGCTTACTTCAGTAAATCTCAACAATCTTCCTCCGTTCCGGTAGACTATACATTAATTCGTCATGTAAAAAAACCGAATGGATCAAAACCAGGGTACGTGACATACGATAATCAAAAAACATTGTTTGTTACACCGAAAAAAGAGACGGTGGATCAACTGAAGGTAAAATAAAAAGACCGGTGTATCACTTCTCTGATTTGATACACCGGTCTTTTTATTTACAACATATCATTAGCTGTTATCATCTAACAAAATCACAAAATTAGAGCCTTCTTCTTCTAAATGATAAACTTGTACTATACGACAAAATACAAATTAACTGGAAAAGAGGTTAAAATATATGAAACTTATAGGAGTATCAGGTGCGCTTGCAGGGGATAAAACATCGATCGTGGTGAATCAGATTTTAGTTCGCGCTCGTCGTTTCGATTCATCCATAAAAACAGAATTAGTCGACTTAAGAGATTATGAAATCGACTTTTTTAATGGCGCTCCCTTGGCAGACTATAATGACGATACCTGGGATATTGTTCAAAAGATTGCTTCCTCTGATTTCCTTGTATTTGGGACTCCCATTTACCAAGCGTCTATTCCAGGAGCGTTAAAAAATCTGTTCGATCATTTGCCAGAATACACCTTTAAACATAAAGTTACCGGGATGGTTGCAACCGGTTGGTCAGACCGGCATTTTCTTGTGATGGAATATCATCTAAGATCAATTCTTTCCTATTTTAAAGGATTAGTTCCAACTGGCAATGTTTTTGTCCATAACAGTGCTTTTAACATGGACGGTGATGAAATTAAGGATGAACGTGTTTTGGAAAGACTTGAAGCCCTTGGACAGGAAATGGTTTCTTTACAGCAGGGGATGAAGGATCAGTAATTAAACTGGGAGGTGAAGGTGGCACCCCCTCTCGAAACGGATTTGAACCTTCGCACCTTAAAAGTAACTCATTTCCATAGAAACAGGGGGTAATCGTACCTTTGATAACTCCCGTGATAAAGAATAGAAGGTGTAGTGTAAGGTACCGCTGATATGCTACCTTTATAGTAGACAGAGAAATAATAAAAAATCTCTCCTACTATGAAGGGAGTATTTTGTATGTCTAGAAGACTGACGAAACATGAGTTAGATGATCGAATTCAAATCGTACGGCAAGTATTAGATAAGAGAAAATCCATAGGGGCAACAGCTAAAAAACATGGAGTAGATGAACGGACACTGAAAAGCTGGATTCGTAAATACCAGGCTGATGGAGTGGACGGTTTGAAAGAATCAAGAAGCTGGAAGTCTTATTCCGCAGAGTTAAAACAACAAGCTGTCGAGTTTTATCTGTATAAAGGAGGAAGTCTGGAAAGCACATGTAACCAATTTCATATTTCGTCCCGATCGGTTTTACAACATTGGCTTAGCCTTTATAATAGTGGGAAAGAGATGAAATCCACGAATAAAGGAAGCGTTAAAATGAGCGAAAGGCGTAAAACCACATTCAAAGAACGGATAGAGATTGTCCAATATGCGATAGCCAATGATTTGAATTATCAGCAAGCTGCGGAGAAGTATGGGGTTTCCTATCAACAAGTGTATAGTTGGGTTCGTAAATACCGGAAAGATGGCGAGCAGGCTCTTCAGGATCGGCGCGGGAAAACATTAGAATCAAAGCCAAACCTAACCGAAGAAGAGAAATTACAGCTTCGAATCAAGGAACTGGAACACCGTACGCAATATTTGGAGGCAGAAAATGGTCTCTTAAAAAAGTTGGAGGAAATCGAAAGGAGAGGATGGAACGAGTAGGAAAACAAGTCCCTACCTTTGAAGCGATTCATGCATATCATGAAGAAACAGGTACGCCAATTCAATTATTATGCGACATTTTAAAGGTATCCCGATCCGGATATTATAAATGGCTGAATCACACGCCGGGTAGCCACGAAGAAGAAAATGTATGGCTGATGAAGCAAATTCAAAAGATTTTTAAACAGTACGGAGGGATTTACGGCTATCGCCGGATCAGAATGGTTATTCAACGCAAATACGGGAAACGCTATAATTTGAAACGTATTCGCCGTTTAATGATTTTATTAGACTTGAAATCATTTATACGTCGTTCCAATAGATATTCCACCAAAACAAGCTATGTCAACATCGAAGACAATCTTCTTAATCGGGAGTTTACGGCAGAAAAACCAAATCAAAAGTGGGTAACGGATATTACCCATTTAAAATACAGAGACGGTCATAAAGCCTATTTATGTATGATCAAAGACCTTTATGATGGGTCCATCGTTGCCTATAAGGTTAGTTACTATAACAATAATGATCTCGTTATGGAAACAATTAAAGCAGCGCTGGAAGCAAATCCAGGGGCTACTCCTTTACTGCATAGTGATCGTGGTTCGCAATATACCTCGAAGGAATATCGATTCGTGACAACAGAAGCCGGGATTACCCGCAGTATGTCCTGCGTTGGAAATTGCATTGACAATGCGCCTGCGGAAAGCTTTTTTGGGCATTTTAAAAGTGAGTCTTACTATTTTAAACAGTATAAAAGTTTTGAAGCATTGGCAGCGGATATTGATAGATATATCCAATTCTATAATAAAGAACGTTACCAGGAGAACTTAAATAGCCTGACACCGTTGGAATGTCGGTACCAGGCTGTTGCATAGAATTTTTGTTTTTTTACTGTCTACTTGACAGGGAGCAGTTCACCGCTGCGGCGGACCGTTTTGCTTTCCTAGGGGCACGCTCTTCAGCTAACTTTTGCCAAGAAGATCGCTTGGCAAAAGTGGATCTTCAGATGGTGCTGGTCCCTCAGGAGTCAAAACGGTCCGCCTCCGCTAGTAAGGTGTTCTATATGTGAAATAGCTGAACACATAAAAGGTAGTTCAGACAGAAGAGATTTTTTGTAGTGCAT
This sequence comes from Oceanobacillus jeddahensis, assembly GCF_000750635.1. Lineage (GTDB taxonomy): Bacteria > Bacillota > Bacilli > Bacillales > Amphibacillaceae > Oceanobacillus > Oceanobacillus jeddahense. The sequence continues at coordinate 746,507 of NZ_CCDM010000002.1, read as the reverse complement.
GATAAAAATGTTCAGCAATCATTACTCTCTGTGCATGAAAGCTATTACTGATGTTAACTATCCATGCTGTTATGATTCGAACTGCAAAACCAAAACATTTTAAAATATCGAAATGATCATGTCATCAAGCGAAAGAGATGCTATTTCGTCAACCCCAACAAGATGTTATCTCTTTCATCCACTGTAGAATCCTATCAGAGCGGAGGCCAACCACGCAGACTCCTAAGTGGTTTGCAGGCTAAACCCGTGACTCCTGGGGTTGCGATTACTCACCCCATCGAAAAGAGTTGTTGCAACGTCTGCACTAGTACGTCCTGGGACTGCGATTACTCGCCCCATCGAAAACATTTGTACGTCGGAAAGCGGAGTGGTTGGCCGGAGCAGAGCTATGCACAATCATTAATTCCAAAATCGCCGGATATGTAACCAAAAAACAAGCATGGTAATGAAGAACATGTTCATCCTGAAATAGCAAGTTATATATGTTTATTCTTAAGTGCAAAGTTGAGTAAGTAAGAAGTTTTTTATCACGTATAAAAAAAGTTCCAGCTTTTATTAGCTGGAACTTTTTTAAATAGACTTTTAAACTGCCGTCGGTTTTAATTCAACATCAATATTACCTCTTGTTGCTTTGGAATATGGGCAGAATTGATGTGCATCTTCTGCCAATTTTTCTGCTTCTTCCTGATTAACGCCTTCTATTTTGATATGCAGGGTTGCACCAATTTTAAAGCCGTCGTCAGCAGGATCTTTCATAAAATGAATTTCTGCTGTTGTTTCTGACGTAATATTTTTTCCCTGATTGGATGCCATTAAATTAAGTGCCCCATCATAGCAAGCTGCGTAACCAGCAGCGAAGAGCTGTTCCGGGTTGGAGCCTTTTTCATCTGATTTATTTCCAGCTGGATTAACTAAATTAACATCGATAATCCCATCATCTGATTTTACATGTCCATCTCTGCCGTTTTGAGCTGTTGCTTTTGAATTGAAAATAATGTTACTCATTGAAATCACTGCTCCTTTATCATTTAATCTAATGGTACTATTTCCTTTATTCCTTTTCTTTAAACCTTTTTTTAAAAGAAACGCTATCATTTTTTAATCGGCAACAAAATCATAGTTTTCCAATAAACGAAGAAAATGATCGACTTGCGGGAGCTGGCGAATCCCTTCCTGAAAGCAGACCCAGGTATCACGGGTCAGTGCCTGTTTTTCGACAAATAAAGGAATATAAGGATAATGTTCCTTTAAATGATTGGAAACACTGCCCGGCAATACAGCCATTCCAATTCCCTGCTTCATAAATTGCTTACACGTTTCAATTTGGTCTACAGTCATCTTTTTTTGCGGTTTAATATAATTTTGCTGTTCAAATAACCAGCTGTCAACGAGCTCATGCATGCTGTCATCACTTTTGAAGGAAATAATAGGCCGTTCTTTTAAGGCGTGATCCGGAAAAGGCTCCGTATCAAAAATATAGAGCGGGTCATCAAACAAATGTACCGAGGTGGTTTCTTTTAATTTTTCGCCGCGAATAATACATACATGGTATTGTTTATGATTTTTTTTGATATTTTCACTAATTCCTGTTACTAAATCAATCGTTACTTTTGGGTACGCAGCAGTATACTCCCCTAAAATGTCCGGCAGATAACGCTGGCTGATCAATGAAGAGCATGCAATAGATAATGTCCCTTGTATTTCTTCACCTGTCTCCGCTAAACGGTTTTTAAATTGATGCTCCCTTTCTACGGTTTCCTTGGCATGCTGAATAACCCGTTCGCCAGCCGGCGTCGGCAATAAACGCTTCGATGTCCGTATAAATATTTCTTCTCCAAAATAGTTTTCCATGTATTTCAAACGTTGAGTAACAGCCGGCTGAGAAATAAGAATAGCTTTTGCTGTGCCTCTTATGGTCCCTATTTCATAAAGTTTTAAAAGGATTTCGTAATCATCCATCCGCATAACAAAACCTCCTATAAGGATAGGTTATCATTTTTGATTAAAATATAGTATTTTACTTATTTGATTATACCATATAATATGAATTTAAGAGTATTTACAGTAAGCTTCATCTGTTGAATAAAGCGGAGTTTGATGCGGAAAACAAGAAAGGAAGGATGTTACATGGATAAAAAGCTATTGAATAAAGAATTATTTACCAAAAGAGAAGATGCTTATATCAAAAGTCATACACATAGTAACCCGGCGGCTTTACAAAAAATTGTGGAGTGGTTAAACCCGTCCAGCGAACAAACTGTTTTAGATATTGCTACAGGTGGAGGGCAGGTTGCAAAAACATTAGCCCCATTCTCCAAACAAGTTATTGCAACCGATTTAACACCATCAATGTTAGTTAATGTGAAAAACAGCTTAAATGAAACCAATAACATTTTACTTCTCATTGCTGACGCCGAGGAACTTCCATTTCTCGATGATTCTATGGATATTGTCACCTGCCGTATCGCAGCCCATCATTTTCCACATCCTGAAAAATTTATACAGGAAGCATATCGTGTATTAAAACCCGGCGGTAAATGTTTATTTATCGATAATATTGCTCCCGAGGATGATGCAGAAGACCAATTTTTAAATCAGCTGGAAGCGATGCGTGATCCAAGTCATGAACGCGCTAAAAAGATTTCGGAATGGAAGAAACTCTTTTCAAAACATCCATTTACATTGCTGAAAGAGGATATTCGGATAAAAGAACTTCCTTTCCAAGACTGGCTTAACCGTACAGTAGATTCGGAGGAAGTACGTCAGCAAGTTACTGATTTTATCGAAACAGCCGATGAAAAGCTGCAAAAATCAATACGTTTACAAAAAGATGAAAATACCATCCTCTCCTTTGCCATTGATGAATGGATAAGTATGTGGGAAAAATAAGGACGAAAAAAGGATGTGCCTTCTTTTACGGGTCACATCCTTTCTTATTCTTATAACTCGCTTCTCCAAGCAAGTACTGTCTCTTTTTCTTTCTCCGTAAGCTTATTTTCTTCAATAAGTAATTCTAACAGCTGATCAAAACCGGTAATCGATTCATAGGAGAAACCTGCTTCTTCAAATGCTTTTTGGGCTCTTGGAAGTCCATATGTAAAAATGGAATACACTGCCGTAACTTCAGCACCATCCTGCTTTAGCGCTTCGGCTGATTGAATAGACGACCCGCCCGTGGAAATCAGATCTTCAATAACAAGCACCTTTTTCCCTTCTACCGATGCCCCTTCAATCTGGTTTCCTTTTCCATGTCCTTTTGGTTTAGAACGCACATATACCATTGGTAAATCAAGTTTTTCTGCAAGCCAGGCTGCATGTGGAATGCCAGCAGTTGCACAACCGGCGATAACTTCCGGTTTTGTATCACTATTTTTCACCATATCAGCAAATGCTTGAACAATTTTTTTGCGGACAGCAGGATAACTCATTGTTAAACGATTATCACAATAAATAGGTGATTTTAATCCGGATGTCCATGTGAAATAGTTATCTGCATTTAATTGTACGGCTTCGATTGCTAATAAATCTTTTGTTACATTATTCTCCATGCTGCCACTCCTTCATTACTTGTTCATATGCTTTTCTTGGATTATTTGCTTTGGTAATACTTCTGCCGACAACCAGAAAATCACTGCCCAATTCTTTGGCCTTCTGCGGCGTCGCTACTCTTTTCTGATCATCCTGAGAGGAATCTGCTAAGCGAATTCCTGGGGTTATCGATAAAAAGTCTTTACCGCAATGTTCTTTTATCACTGGTACTTCATGAACCGAGCTGACTACTCCGTCTGCTCCAGCTTCTTTTGCTAAGGATGCAAAACGAATGACATTATCTTCTACATCTCCCGGCAAACCAAGCTCCTGCTCTAAAACGGTATTGTCCATTGAAGTAAGTATTGTCACTGCCATCAGCTTTGTCGACGACCCTCCCAAGCCTTGTTTCGCCTGATAGATCATTTCTTTTCCGCCAATCGCATGGGTTGTTACCATATCTACATTCAACGCAGCAATGTTTTTCATCGCCTGATGAACCGTATTTGGAATATCATGAAGCTTTAAATCCAGAAAAATCGGGTGGTTATCTGCCTGCAATTTTTCTATTATAGCCGGACCTTCACGATAAAAAAGCTCCATTCCTACTTTTACTGGGACGCCTGCTAAATTATTGCCTTTTAAAAACCGTTCTGTATCTGTCCATGTTGGAAAATCTAAAGCGACAAAGACGCTCATGCATGTACACTCCTTCTATCAATCACCTCTTGAACAGAAGTATATTGATATTTAGTCAATGTTTCTGGAAGGGCTTCAATGATATCTGCACACGCAAAAGGATTTTGGAAATTTGCTGTACCGACTGCAACAGCATCTGCACCAGCCTGCAAAAATTCTAGTACATCTTCTGCTGTGGAGATGCCTCCCATACCAATAATCGGGAGGGTCACGTGCTGCCGTACTTCATAAATCATCCGGATAGCAATCGGCTTAATGGCCGGGCCGGATAATCCTCCAGTCTGGTTGGCAATAAGCGGTTTTCCCGTTGGCAAATGCAGCTTCATCCCTGTTAATGTATTAATCATAGATAGTCCGTCAGCACCTGCTTCTTCCACTGCTTTTGCCATCTCTACTATGTTGGTCACATTCGGCGACAGCTTTACATATACAGGAAGATTACTTGCTTCTTTTACTGCAGAAGTAACTTTTTTAGCCATTTCCGGATTAGTCCCAAACTGAATACCGCCTTCTTTTACATTGGGACAAGAGATATTTAATTCTAACGCATGAACATCTTTTGTCTGATTAAATGATTCGGCTACAAAAACATATTCTTCTAACGAACTCCCGGCAACATTTGCGATAATCGACGTATCATATGCAGCCAGCCTGGGAACTTCATTTTCAATAATTCGTTCTACTCCAGGGTTTTGCAAACCAATCGCATTTAACATGCCGGAAGACGTTTCTGCAACTCGCGGTGTCGGATTTCCAAAGCGTTCAAATTGCGTTGCTGCCTTCATGATAACAGCGCCTAAACGGCTTAAATCGTAGAATTCACTGTACTCCTTGCCGAATCCAAAGCAGCCTGATGCTGGCATAATAGGGTTTTTTAACGTTAGTCCAGGTAATTTCACCTCTAGGTTCATAAGATAACCTCCTGTGCAGAAAATACGGGTCCGTCACTGCAAATCTTCTTGTAGCTATTATCTACTGTCGGCAGGACACACGCCATACAAGCACCGACACCACAGCCCATTCTTTCCTCAAGAGAGACATTCCCTGCAGTGTCTCTTAATTCTGTTGTTACGGCACGAAGCATTGGAAGCGGTCCACAGCTGAAATATTGATCAAATGCACCAACTTCAGGGAAAACATGTGTGACAAATCCTTGATGCCCATAAGAGCCATCATTGGTTACTACATAGGTTTCTGCTATTTGTTTGAACGCTTCTTCATAAAAGACATAATCCTTGGATTGAAAACCTAAAACAGCAACAAGCTCCACATTCTTTTCACTCAAGCGCTTGGCGAGATGGTAGATGGGAGGAACCCCAATTCCTCCACCTACTAACAAAATCCGCTCCCCTTCTTTTACATTGGAGATAGAAAAACCATTTCCATTTGGACCAAGCGCATCCACGGTCATTCCAGGTTGATATGCTGCTAAAGCACTTGTTCCATCACCTACTATTTTGAATAAAATCGTAAGCGTACCTTCTCCAGGATCTACCTTAGCAATCGAGATAGGCCTTCTTAAAGTAAATCCCGGGACAAGCAGATGCAAGAACTGACCTGGTACCGTTTGTTGACTGATTTCCGGCTGATACAATGTCATTTCAATCGTTTCTTTGGCGATCGTATCAACAGCTAATACTTTCATTTCATGTCTTTTCTTCATGATTGTTTCACCTTTTGTCCGCCGATGGATTGTGCTGTAAATGTTGTTGAATCAATTACATTAATAATCGCATTCACTGTATCTAAGCTTGTCAGACTTGCAATGCCATGTTCTACTGCTTCACGCCGGATCAAGAAGCCGTCGGATCTTGGTTTTTGTCCGGAATTAAGGGTATTGATAACAAATTGGACTTTTCCTTCTTCAATGATAGACAGAACATTTGGCTCATCCACACCGACTTTACCAACTTGAACAACAGGAATATCGCCTTCTTCCTCAATAAAGGCTGCTGTCCCTTGTGTTGCATAGAGTACAAACCCAAGCTGATGGAAACGTTCAGCTACCTCAAGCATTTCTGCTTTATCCTTATCCGCAACGGTCAATAACACGCCGCCTTCTTGCGGAACTTTTAATCCAGAAGCAATCAGTCCTTTATACAATGCTTTTTCTAATGTTTTATCATAGCCGATTGCTTCCCCGGTAGATTTCATTTCTGGTCCAAGAATGGTATCTACACTGCGTAATTTTTCAAAGGAGAATACCGGAATTTTGACAGAAACAAGCTCTTGTTCAGGTAAAATACCCGTTTCATAACCCATATCAGCTAATTTTTCACCCAGAATACATTTAGTTGCAATATTGGCCATCGTAACGCCAGTAATTTTACTTAAGAAAGGAATCGTTCTGCTGGCTCTAGGGTTTACTTCCAACACATAAACATCTTCATCACGGATAATAAACTGAATATTGATAAGTCCTTTTACGTTTAGTGATTTAGAAATTTTCACTGCTGCGTCCAAACATTTTTCTTTCACTGCTTCACTTAGACGTTGCGGCGGGTATACTGCCATCGAATCACCAGAGTGCACTCCTGCACGTTCGATATGCTCCATAATTCCAGGAACAATCGTTGTTTCTCCATCACTAATGGCGTCTACCTCTGCTTCCATTCCAGTTAAATATTTATCAATTAAAATCGGATGTGCAGAATCAACACCATCTGATTTCGCTAAATAATTTTCCAGCTCTTTTTCGCTATATACAATTTCCATACGGCTACCGCCAATAACATAGGAAGGGCGTACAAGTACCGGATAACCAATTTCATTTGCTGTTTCAATTGCCTTATCTAATCTTGGCACGGCTTTACCTTGTGGACGAAGCAAATCAAGCTCATCTAATAAAACTTCAAATTTATCCCGGTCTTCTGCGCGGTCGATTGCTTCCAGACCTGTGCCTAAAATTTTCACCCCGCGGCGTTCCAGCCCATCTGCAAGATTAATCGCTGTTTGCCCGCCAAACTGTACAACCACGCCTTCTGGTTTTTCCAGTTCAATGACATGCATGACATCTTCTAAAGTAAGCGGCTCAAAGTAAAGCTTATCGGAAATTGTAAAATCAGTAGATACCGTTTCAGGATTATTATTCATAATAATTGCTTCATAGCCAAGTTCTTTAATGGCAAATACAGAATGAACAGTTGCATAGTCAAACTCTATTCCCTGTCCAATACGAATTGGTCCGGAGCCGAGCACTAAGATTTTCTTGCGATCCGTTACTTCTGATTCGTTTTCGGTTTCATACGTACTATAAAAGTAAGGAGTTTCAGATTCAAATTCTGCCGCACAGGTATCTACCATTTTATAAACTGGGAAGATCCCCTGCTCTTTCCTTAATGCATAGACCTCATCAATTGAGACATTCCAGAGTCTAGCTATTTGTTCATCAGAAATACCAAGGTCTTTTGCTATTTTTAATACCGCAACATCTTTTTTGTTTTCAACTAAAGATTTCTCTGTTTCTATTATTTTATTTAAACTGTTTAAAAAGAAGCGGTCAATCTTTGTCATGTCAAAGATTTTATCAACCGAATAGCCGCGTCGTATTGCTTCTGCTAACAGGAAAATACGTTCATCATCTGCACGCTTCAAACGTTTATCCAATGTTTCTTCATCTAATTCCTCTGCTTTTGCGAGGTACAGCTCTTCGGTTCCCATTTCCAGGGAGCGTACACCTTTCAATAAGGATTCTTCCAAATTACGGCCGATTGACATTACTTCTCCAGTCGCCTTCATCTGTGTGCCTAAACGGCGATCTCCTGAAGTAAATTTATCGAATGGGAAACGTGGGAATTTCGTTACTACATAGTCTAATGCCGGTTCAAACATGGAGTATGTTTTACCAGTAATTGGGTTAATGATTTCATCCAATGTGTAGCCAACCGCGATTTTCGCAGCAATTTTTGCAATCGGATAACCAGTTGCTTTTGATGCTAACGCAGATGAACGGCTAACACGTGGATTTACTTCAATCACATAATATTGGAAGCTATATGGATCGAGAGCCAGCTGAACGTTACAGCCGCCTTCAATTTCTAAGGAACGGATAATTTTTAAAGATGCATTACGTAACAGATGATATTCACGATCACTTAATGTTTGTGACGGCGCCACTACAATGGAGTCACCAGTATGAATGCCAACCGGATCAATATTTTCCATATTACAAACAACGATTGCTTGGTCCTTATGGTCACGCATAACTTCATATTCGACTTCTTTAAAACCAGCAATATTACGTTCAATTAAGCATTGGTTAACTGGAGAAAGTACAAGCCCGTTATGCGTAATTTCTTTCAGTTCTTCCTCACTATAACACATTCCACCGCCGGTTCCGCCAAGTGTATAGGCAGGGCGTACAATGAGTGGATAGCCAATTTTATTTGCGAAATCAACAGCTTCATCAACTGTATGAACAATTTCACTTTCTGGTACTGGCTCATTTAATTCATTCATCAATGTACGGAATAATTCTCTATCTTCCGCTTTTTGAATTGATTCTGGAGCTGTTCCTAAAAGCTGCACTTTGTGATCCTCTAAAATACCTTTGCGGACGAGTTCCATTGCCAGATTTAAGCCAGTTTGTCCGCCTAGAGTAGGTAAAATAGCGTCTGGATGTTCTTTACGTATAATTTTTGTTAAAAATTCTTCCGTTAAAGGCTCCATATATACTTTATCAGCAACCGTATTATCCGTCATAATCGTTGCAGGATTTGAATTAGCTAAAATAACTTCATAACCTTCTTCTCTTAATGCTTGGCAAGCTTGCGTTCCGGAATAATCGAATTCTGCAGCTTGTCCGATAACAATTGGACCGGATCCAATCACAAGAATTTTTTGAATATCTGTACGTTTAGGCATGAATATGAACCTCCTGCTTCTTCTCTTGTTGCTTCATCATCTTTAAAAATTCATCAAATAAATAATTTGTATCCTCCGGCCCTGGTGATGCTTCCGGGTGATATTGGACTGAGAACGCCGGATAAGTCGTGTGTCTTACCCCTTCTACGGTTTCATCATTGATTGCGATTTGTGTTAATTCAAGCCCGGTATTTTCCAGTGTGGAGGGGCTCACTGCATAACTGTGATTTTGAGAAGTAAGGTATGTTTTATCATTCTCTAAATCTTTTACAGGATGGTTGGCACCACGGTGTCCAAATTTCATTTTTTCTGTATTTGCTCCACAAGCTAGGGACAGAAGCTGATGGCCAAGACAAATTCCGAATATCGGTACTTGTCCAAGAATCGCTTTGATCATTTCAATGGCTTCTGGTACATCCTTTGGATCTCCCGGTCCATTGGTCAGCATAATTCCATCTGGACGAAGACGTAAAATGTCTTCCGCTTTGTAATTATAAGGAACAACCGTAATTTGACAATCACGCTTTGTTAACTCACGAAGGATTCCGTGCTTTGCACCAAAATCAACCAATACAACACGGCATCCTCTGCCTGGAACAACGTAAGGCTTGCTTGTCGAAGTCTGTTTTACCTGGTCAGTCCGAAATACAGCAGTTCTTAAGTTTTCCAATGCTGTTTCTACATCTTCTTCAGCAGAAACAATTGCTGCTTTCATCGTTCCATGCCTGCGGATAATACGTGTTAACTTCCTCGTATCGATTCCAGCAATTCCAGGAATATTATTCGCCTTTAAGAAACTATCAATTGTCTCTTCATTCCGGAAATTGGAAGGTTGCTCGCTATACTCTTTCACAATCAAACCGTGGATAAATGGAGTGACTGTTTCAAAATCATCTCTGTTTATCCCATAGTTTCCGATTAAAGGATACGTCATTGTTACAAATTGACCACAATAACTTGGATCTGTAATCACTTCCTGATATCCAGTCATTCCCGTGTTAAACACAATCTCTCCTTTGGAAACCTCTTCGCTTCCAAAACCATATCCTTCAAAAACTGTTCCATCTTCTAAGATTAAATTACGTTTACGCATTGTTGCCCTCCTCAAATACGACTTTCCCATTTACCATTGTCATGACAGGGAACCCTGTTACCTCCCAGCCATGGAAAGGTGTATTTTTGCCTTTAGAAGCAAATTGATAACGGTCGATTTTTGCTGTTTTTTCTAAATCAACCAGCGTTAAATCTGCAGGTGCTCCTTCTTCCATAGTTCCATAAGGAAGTCCGAAAACATCTGCCGGTTTTTTGGTCATTCGATCGATTAATTCATGTAAATTTAATACATTTTTTTGTACTAAATGCGTGTATAGCAGTGGAAAAGCTGTTTCTAAGCCAACAATGCCAAATGGTGCTTCTAAGAATCCATTTGCTTTTTCTTCCTCTCCATGAGGAGCATGGTCTGTCGCAATAAAATCAAGCGTTCCATCTAAAAGACCTTCAATCAGTGCATCTTGATCATCTTTTCCTCTTAATGGGGGATTCATTTTGAAATTTGCATCATTTTCAAGAATATCCGTTTCATTCAGGATCAGGTGATGCGGTGAAACTTCTGCTGTTACTTTGATACCCGCTTTTTTCGCATCACGGATGATACGGACAGATTCTTTCGTGCTGACGTGGCACACATGATAATGGCAATCCGCTGCTTCAGCTAATAATACGTCTCTGGCAATTTGTACAGATTCGCTTAAAGACGGTATTCCAGGAAGGTTTAGCCGTTTGCTTACTTCCCCATCGTGTGTCACACCGCCGTAAACAAGGGAATTATCTTCACAATGGGCAACAATTGCTGCACCACATGCTGCTGCTTCTTTCATAGCTTGAAACATTTGGTTCGCTGTCTGAATTCCTACCCCGTCATCGGTAAAAGCAAATGCACCCTGCTCGAATAACGCTTTAATATCGGTCCGTTCTTCTCCTTTTAAGCCTTTGGTGATCGATGCATATGGAAGGACACGAACAACCGCGTCTTCTTCAATTTTTTGAAGTAGTTTTTCTAAAGTCCCTTCACTGTCAGGTACCGGGTTTGTATTCGGCATATTACAAACGGTAGTATAGCCGCCGCGCGCTGCAGATTGTGTACCTGTTGCAATCGTTTCTTTATACTCGCCGCCCGGTTCACGCAGGTGGATATGCACGTCTATAAAACCTGGCGTAAGAAGGTTATTGTTTCCATTAATTGTTTTATCAGCTTGTTCTGTCACTTCTGGAGCTATCTTTATAATTTTCCCATTTTCGATAACTACCTCACAGTTTTCCAATTCATTAGATGATGTTAAGCGTTTTGCGTTCGTTAATTTCGTTTTCATGAATAATCCCCCATTCTTTTAATACATGAATCAATATAGCCATTCTGACATAAACACCATTTTCCATTTGTTTAAAAATACGTGATTGTTTACTTTCTACAAGTTTTGTATCAATTTCTACCCCTCTGTTGATTGGAGCTGGATGCATAATAATAGCATGCTTTTTCATTTTCGCTGCTCTTTCCATTGTTAAACCATAGAGAGTGAGATAATCAGAAGTCTCCGCCTTATGAATGTGGCGTTCATGCTGAATTCTCAGAAGCATTACAACATCTGCTATTTCTACTGCCTCATCCATTGTGATGTATGGGTAATACAGCGAGTTATCTTCAAATCCCGGCGCTGCACTTAAGTATACCTTGGCGCCTAATTTTTCAAGAGCCAGTGCATTTGATCTGGCAACTCGACTATGTTGTATATCCCCGGCAATTACAACTTTTCTTCCTTCAACATTGCCAAATTCCTGATACATGGTCAGTAAATCCAGCATACATTGGGTAGGATGCTCTTCTTTGCCGGAACCGGCATTGATAACAGGTATGCGGAGTCCACCAGCTTCCTCAATTTCGTCTATCCAATAATCAGATGGATGACGGACAACCAGTACATCCGCACCAATGGCTTCAAAGGTTTTCGCTGTATCGTATAAGGATTCTCCTTTTACAAGGCTGGACGCTTCTGTATGCAAATCCAGCATTTCTAATCCTAACTTTTTCTGAGCAACTTCAAAGCTCATTTTTGTTCTTGTGCTAGGTTCAAAGAATAGATTGGCAGCAAATAACTGTTTGTTCATCGTTTTTGGTGATTTTCTTATCGATTCGGCTTCTTTAAGAATTTGATTCATCGTTTCTTTCGATAGTTGCTGCATCGAAATAAAATGTTTCACGATTCATCTCTCCCTCTTTGGTGTCATTCTTTTAAATTGATATTTAAATATAATACTTCCTTCAAAAAAAGCTCCCTGCAAAGGCTGCAGAGAGCTAGACGAATACTCTGTAAGAGCATTCGCTGTTCTTTAACAACCTTTCAAACCTCTCTGGATTTGATTAAAAGTTATCATGTATTCTTTTCATAAATAGAAACAAGGTCCACTTGATCTTTTTCACTTAGCTGAACGACGACAATTTCCTGGTCGGAAGTAGGTATATTTTTACCTACATAGTCAGCCCGAATAGGCAGCTCCCGGTGACCACGGTCTACCAAGGCTCCAAGTTGTATCGTTGCTGGTCTGCCGACATCCATTACGGCATCCATTGCCGCACGGACGGTTCTTCCTGTGTAGAGGACATCATCAATCAGAATTACTTGCCTGTTGGTTATATCCATGTCTATAGAAACCGAATTGATCCTCGGTTCTTCATGATGATCCTTTTTCTCCAAGTCATCCCGATACATGGTAATATCTAATTCGCCAAAAGGCACTTCGATATTTTCAATTTGCTTGATTTTCTCTTGAATACTTTTCGCAAGCGGAACACCTCTTGTTTTGATTCCAATTAAAACGAGGTCGTCTCCACCTTTATTCTTTTCCAGAATTTCATGGGACATTCTAGTTAATGCTCTGTTTATTGCTGCAGCATCAAGAATCTCTGTTTTTTTCTTCAACTATATACGCCCCTTTCTTATTACATAAAAAATGCCCTTTTCCTGCAGATGGAAAAGGGCATACGTGTACCATAAATAAACTTGTTCATCGTAGCCTTTCTAGCCTCACAGGACTATTATTAAAGGTCTTTATTTGTTGTTACTTATTATGTCAGAATGTGACGAGTCTGTCAATACATTTTGCGGATTTGGTCGAGCGCTTCTGTGAAAACAGCAGGCGGAGCAGCTTCAAATTCCATTCGTTTTTCTGTTCGCGGATGGATAAAAGCAATTTGTTTCGCATGCAATGCCTGTCCTTGTACATCTAACGATTTTCGCTGTCCATATTTCGGATCACCTACTAACGGAAAACCAATATATTGCATATGGACACGTATTTGATGTGTTCGGCCGGTTTCCAATTGGCATTCCACATGAGTATAGTGAGGAAATCGATCTAACACGCGAAAATGAGTGACAGCTGGTTTACCATTTTCAACGACTCCCATTTTTTGACGATCTTTTGGATCTCTGCCAATTGGTGCATCAATTAAGCCGGTCTCATGACCAACCTCTCCATGAACAATCGCTTCATACGTTCTTTTTAACGTCTTTTCTTGCAGCTGTTCTGATAAATGCTGATGGGAAAAATCATTTTTTGCTACAACTAATAGTCCACTAGTATCCATATCAATTCGATGGACAATACCAGGTCGTTCTACACCATTGATTCCTGATAAATCGGTGCAATGAAATAATAACGCATGGACTAACGTTCCTGTGCGATGTCCAGCAGACGGATGGACAACCATTCCTTTTGCTTTATTTACTACCAGAAGATCCTCATCTTCATAGACAATATCTAAAGGAATATCCTTTGCCTCTAATATAAGCGGCTTTGTTTCAGGTATTTCCCAGGTAAGACTTTCACCTGCTTGACCTTTTTGATTTGCTTTTACAGACTCTCCATTCAATTTAACGTTACCTTCTTCAATCCAGCTTTGAATTTGCGAGCGCGAATGGTCTTGCAGCAAATCAGAAAGAATTTTATCCACCCTTTTTCGATGCTCTATCTCCGTTATCGTGTGCTGATTCATTGTCATTTTTTCTCCTTGCCCCGCTTTCTCTCATCCAATATAATCGCAATCATCACAATAACAACACCGATTGTCAGTGAAGCATCCGCCACATTAAATATTGGAAAATTATAATTAAAAATATAGAAGTTTGCGAAGTCTACTACTTCTTGATATAAGATGCGATCAATAAAATTCCCAACCGCTCCTCCGATTAATACACTAACTCCGACAGCAATCAGGCGATCTTGTTTCCCATGTGTATGTAAAAAGTAGATTAATCCGGCAACCACAATAACGGTAATGATATAAAACAGCGTCATTTGTCCTTCTAAAATCCCCCATGCTGCTCCTGAATTTCGATGCGAGGTAATATAGAAGAATTCATTAATAATTGGGATGGATTCACCAATTTCCATTCTTTCAGCAACAAGCCACTTTGTCCATTGGTCAATTCCAATCAGGACAAGTGTAATCAGGTAATATCTCCACATGTTCATTTCTCCAATCTAAGCAAGTCTTTTTAACAATTTAAGGAATACATTACGACGGATCCGATGTCCCCGTATCAACATTGGTTGCAAATGTTTTCGTTTTAGTAAGGTGAATAACTCCAGTCCCGACTAAGGCAAGCCTGTGCCTTTTCAAGCTTGGTTTACCGAGCTTTCTTTATCTTATCCTTTCTGCTGGTAATTTTCAAGAAACAATACGATTTTCCTTATTTCTAACATCGTCAACTTTTGTACCTGAGAATAAGTATATATAACTTGTTATTTCAGGATGAACATGTTCTCCATTACCATGCTTGTTTTTTGGTTACATATCCGTTGATTTTGGAATTAATGATTGTGCATAGCTCCGCTCCGGCCAACCACTCCGCTCTAATGGAATTCTACAGCGAATGAAAGAAATAACATCCTGTTGGGCTGGACGAAATAGTATATCTATCGCTTGATGACGCAATCATTCCGTTATTCCAAATGGATGATTAAGCAGTTCGAATCAAAACAGCATGGATAATTAACATCTGGAATAACTTTCATGCACAGAAAGAAATCTTAGCGGAACATTTTACCATACACCACGAAAAATCTCTTCTGAACTACCTTTTATTTGTTCAGCTATTTCACCTATAGAACACCTTACTAGCGGAGGCGGACCGTTTTGACTCCTGTGGGATCAGCACCATCTGAAGATCCACTGTTGCCAAGCGATTTTCTTGGCAAAAGTTAGCTGAAGAGCGTGCCCCTAGGAAAGCAAAACGGTCCGCCGCAGCGGTGACTTACCCCTCACCTTCTATCCTTTGGCAAGGAAGTTATCAAAAGAACAATCCACTTCCTGTTTCTTGAATATAAAGTTACTTTTTAATGCACAAAAGTTAAATAACATCATCATCCATAAGTCTTTAGAATATTGGTATAAAAAACCCCCTTTTTACCATTTACAAATAGTTAAAAGGGAGTTTTAGACAGCAGATTATTTAAAATTGAAAATCAACGGTTGTATCTTCTTGCGTTTCATATCCTTTCATATATTGAATACGCCTTTGCGCTGCAGATTGACTTACTTGTTCATCCGCATGATAAGAGGAGCGTACCAATGGTCCTGATTCACAATGTGAGAAGCCTTTTTCAAGAGCAATTTTTTTCAATTCTTCAAATTCATCAGGATGATAATACTTTTCCACATTCAAATGCTTTTTCGTTGGCTGTAAATATTGCCCGATTGTAACAATATCCACATCATGCGCACGCAAGTCATCCATTGCTTCAATAAGCTCTTCTTTTGTTTCTCCCAGCCCCACCATAATGCTTGATTTTACAGGTGTGTCTGAAGCAATTTCTTTTACGCGTTGAAGCAATTGTAAGGATCGATCGTACCTCGCAATTGCTCGTACACGTTTCGTTAAGCGCCTGACTGTTTCAATATTATGGTTAAAAATATCCGGTTCGCTATCCATAAGTGTATGTAAACTTTCATAATCCCCTTTCATATCTGAAGGGAGAACTTCTATGGTGCAGCCTGGATTTTGGTGACGAATGGCACGCACCGTATTGGCAAAAACAGCGGCTCCGCCATCTTCCAAGTCATCACGGGCAACTGCTGTCACAACCACATGCTTTAATCCCATCACTTCAACGGAATCAGCAACCCGCTTCGGTTCTCCAAGGTCTAATCCGCTTGGAAGACCTGTTTTGACTGCACAAAAACGGCAGCCACGTGTACATGTATCACCTAAAATCATAAATGTTGCCGTTTTCCGCTCACTCCAGCATTCGTAAATATTTGGACACTTTGCTTCCTCACACACGGTGTTCAGCCGGTTATCCCGCATTAAGTTCTTTAATTTTTTATACGATTCATTCGTATTGATTTTTGTTTTCAGCCATTCTGGTTTACGAATATATTCTGATTGTTTAGCCAATGTCAGCACGCTCCTTGCCTGAGTTTATATTCCATGCTTTTGATTCATACTTTGATTGTGCTAATTGCTGTACTTCATCCCACTCGATTTTCGTTAACTGTAAAGGTTGTAGTTCTATACCTAACCCTTTCTTAAAGCCTTCCTTAAATGCATCCGTTAACATCTCATATTGATGTGTCCGATTCGTTATTTGGTTAATGGTAACTGCTTTTTTAGAAAAAGAAGCTCGACTCCGTTCTCTTAATTTTTCAGAAGAGAATACAAACAAATCAAAGAGCATCTTGGTATCCATACTCATCGGAATAGATCCATGCTGCATCAGTACACCCTTTTTTCTTGTTTGTGCATTTCCAGAAATCTTTTTACCTTCAACAACCATTTCGTAAAACGCTGGTTTTTCAAAGCATATTGCCGTTCTCCCTCTGACGCTTTCCCTGTCCAACGTTGCATATTCAGCAGGAATCCCTAAGTTATGATACCCTTCAAAGACCCCCTCAGATAATACGTGATATGCCTCTTGAACCGATACAGGAATAGCCGGATCATTCTCTGAAATAACCAGACTGTACGTTAATTCATCGTCATGAAGTACGGCACTGCCACCTGTCAAACGACGGACGAATTGGCACTGATGTCGTTCTATTGCTTTAAGATCAATTTTCTTATCAACTTTTTGAAAATAACCAATCGACAAACTCGGGTATTTCCAACCATAAAATCTTAGTGTTGGCGGGATTCTCCCTTCGTGGTGCCAGTTGATCAGACATTCATCAAAAGCCATGTTCCACGCAGCATCCTGGAAACCCGTATCGATAAAAGTCCAATGCTTATTCAAATTTCTCACCTCCTATGGATACATAAAACGAAACTTCATTCAGCGGGAGTTTCGTCGCACAACTCTTTACAATGGGGCGAGTAATCGCAGCCCCAGTCCCAGAATGTCGCGAACTTAGTCTGCTGCTTTTCTCTCACTGAATTAGCCTGAGTGATTCAGGGAGTTAGCTCACCTGATCTACCGCCTAAATAAATTTATTTTTTCGCTTTATTTGGAGGTGTGAGTTTTACAGACGATTCTCCGTGATAAAATGTTTTAGAGCTGTTCCCTGTTACACCAAACTTCTTAGCAGGACTTCCCAGTTCCCTTTCCTTGCGATGAAGGTTAAAAGATACAGACGAAATGAGAAGTATAACTAAAAAAAGACCACATTCCATAGAATGCAGCCTTTAATAGAGTTATTGATAAATTGATAAATTATTATCTAATTCATTATCGACTGCACATTCCCCACGCTAGGATTATCTAGTTCGGGTGCAAAGGGTCAATACAAAACGTCTTTCTCAGCTAAACAGCTCCCCCAGTGCATTTTATGTATTCAGTTTACAAATTAAGTCTACTGGTAATTGTAGTAATTGTAAAGAAAAATACAACAATTAGCTTTACAATTTTATAGTAAAAATAAGAGCCAGCTTTCCAGAAAACTGGCTCCTCCATTTTTAATTCACATAATTTTCTTTGACAACACTGGCACATCTTGCGCATAGACCTGGATGTTCCTGATCTTGGCCTACTGTTTCAGAAACAACCCAACAGCGTTCGCATGTTTCACCTGGATGCTTTTCAACGGCAACTTCCACATAATCATATGCTTTACCAATTCCTTTTTCACTTGAAATAGCTGCCTCAGAAACAATAAAGTATTGATGCAGATGAGCAATATTTTCTAAAACTTGTTTGGTTTCTTCATCGAGAGGTACTAATGTAATTTTAGCTTCTAATGACTTCCCGATAACCTTCTCACTTCTCGCTTCTTCAAGAGCTTTCAGAACGTCATCTCGAACTTCCATAAATTGGTTCCATTTTTCAACAATTTCTTCTGAACCTGCAACTTCTCGCGGCTCTGGAATATCTGTTAAGTGAACTGACTCTGCTTCTACCCCAGGGATATATTCCCACACTTCTTCTGTCGTATGCGGGATAATTGGAGCAAGCAATTTCACGAGTGTTGTTAAAATTTCATAGTAGCCTGTTTGAATACTGCGACGGCGTGGATGGTCCGCAGCTTCAATATACAGAATATCCTTCGCAAAATCTAAATAGAAAGAGCTTAAATCAACAGCACAGAAATTATGAACTTGACTAATCACTGGTGCAAATTCAAAGTGCTCATAGTTATCACGGGCATTTTTTAAGATTTGTTGCAGACGATAGAGCATATAACGATCTACTTCCTGCAGGTCTTCATCCTTCACACGGTCTTTACTAGGGTCAAAATCAGCAAGATTTGCTAATAAGAATCGGAATGTGTTTCGGATCTTACGATAACTTTCCGAAGTTTGTTTTAGAATAGCATCGGAAATACGCACATCCGCCTGATAATCTACACTAGAAACCCAGAGACGCAAAATATCAGCGCCTAATTGCTTTTGTACTTTGGATGGATCAACAGTATTTCCCAATGACTTACTCATCTTACGACCATTTCCATCCAGCGTAAAGCCATGACTGATAATGTTTTTAAATGGCGCTTTTCCCGTTACAGCGACAGATGTAGACAACGAGGAGTTAAACCAGCCACGATATTGGTCACTTCCTTCTAAATAGACATCAGCCGGGCGAGTAAGTTCTTCACGATTCATCAATACACCTTCGTGTGAAGAACCTGAATCAAACCAAACGTCCATAATGTCGACTTCTTTGGTAAATTTGCCATTTGGACTATGCTCTGATGTAAATCCATCCGGCAATAAATCTTTCGCTTCTCTCTCAAACCATACATTAGAACCATGTTCGCGGAAAAGATCAGATACATGCGAAATGGTTTCATCTGTAATAATTGATGTACCGTCTTCTCCATAAAATACAGGAATCGGAACTCCCCAAGCACGCTGTCTGGAAATGCACCAATCTTCACGATCTCTTACCATATTGTAAAGTCTTGTTTCTCCCCAATGCGGGTACCAATTCACTTTTTTAATCTCTTCAAGAATATCTTGTCGAAAATCTTTTATAGATGCAAACCACTGTGAAGTTGCACGGAAGATCGTCGGTTTCTTTGTTCTCCAATCATGCGGGTAAGAGTGTGTAATAAATTCTAATTTTAATAATGCACCATTTTCATCCAATTGTTCTGTAATGGCTTTATTTGCTGCATCGTAGAATAAACCTTCAAACCCTGGTGCTTCACTTGTAAATACACCTTTTTCATCCACTGGGCAAAATGCATCAATTCCATATCTGCGGCAGACATAGAAGTCGTCTTCCCCGTGACCGGGAGCTGTATGAACACATCCTGTCCCTGCATCTGTTGTAACATGTTCTCCGAGCATGACAAGCGATTTACGATCGTAAAATGGGTGCTGTGCTTCTATACGATCTGCTTCTTGCCCTTTGAATTTCTTTACGACTGTTACATCTTCCCAACCTAATACTTCTTTCACATCCTCCAGTAAAGCTTCTGCAAGAACATATTTTTCATCATTTACTTGGGCTACGACATAGCTTAAATCAGGATGTAAGCTGATTCCTAGGTTCGCAGGAAGCGTCCAAGGAGTGGTCGTCCAGATAATCATTTTCTCTCCGCCATCAAGCACATCTTTTCCATCTGTTACTTCAAAAGAAACATAGATAGATGGCGAGCGTTTATCTTGATATTCGATTTCTGCTTCTGCGAGTGCAGATTCAGAAGACGGAGACCAATATACCGGCTTCAGCCCTTTATAAATATAGCCTTTTCGTGCCATTTCTCCAAATACCTTAATTTGAGAAGCTTCATAATCCTTTGTTAACGTGATATATGGATTATCCCAATCTCCACGTACACCTAATTTTTTAAATTGTGTACGCTGACTGTCAATTTGTTCAAGTGCGTATTCTTCACAAAGTTTACGGAATTCTGCAACGGACATTTCTTTCCGTTTTACTTTTTTCTTCGCTAATGCTGTTTCAATCGGCAATCCATGTGTATCCCAGCCAGGAACATATGGTGCGTAATACCCTGTCATGGACTTATAGCGAACAATAAAATCTTTTAAAATTTTATTCAACGCATGACCGATATGAATATCTCCATTCGCATAAGGGGGACCATCATGTAAAATAAATAATGGCCTGTCCTTTGTGCGCTCTAAATTTTTTTGATATTGATTATTTTCTTCCCAATTTTTTTGGCGTTCAGGCTCTTTATTTGGAAGATTTCCACGCATTGGAAAAGCTGTTTTTGGCATTAATAATGTTTGTTTATATTCCAAAATATTCCCTCCTGTAATGTTCATCCCACATTTAAATAGTTTATCAAATACAAAAAGAGTCCTCTAATCCCTAAAGGGACGAGAAGACTCGCGGTACCACCCTTATAAATTTAATGATAAGCATTAAATTCACTCGAAATCCGTAACGTGGACAGCCGGCTATTATTACTAATATTCATAACAGCTACTCCAGAGTGATTTTCTAAAAGTCTTCTGTATCAGGCTTCCACCATCCCTAACTCGCTTAAGCAGAATATTCTTTTATACTTTCTCTTTCTTCGTATTACTATAAAATCTTTTTTTGTAAAATGAATGTCAAAAAACTCTATACTTGTATGAATTATATGTAATATACAAGCCTAAGTCAAGCCTTTAAGATTCATGCTCCATTAGCTCTAAATCTTCATCCACTTCTGTATCAAACAGCTCTTCCCAATCATCCGTTCCGAGCATTTCTAATTGTGCTTGAACGAGCATACGCATTCTTGAACGGAAGACTTTTGCTTGTTTTTTTAATTCTTCTACATCAAGTGAAATTTTTCGTGCTTTGCTTAAAGCTTCATTAACAATACGATCCGCATTTTTCTCTGCCTCTTTAATAATTAATTTCGCTTCTTTTTGCGCACTGCCTTTTATATCTTCTGCCGTTTCCTGGGCAACCAGAATAGATTTATTTAACGTTTCTTCAATATTTGTAAAGTGCCCTAATCGCTCTTGGAGCTCTTTCGCCTTCTGGTCCAGCTCATCTCTTTCACGTATGACGATTTCATAATCCTTCATCACTTGATCAAGAAATTTATTTACTTCATCCACGTCATAGCCTTTCCATCCTCTTGCAAACTCTTTATTATGAATATCTAATGGTGATAGTGCCACCATCTCCACCTCCCTTATCGGTGCTTGCTTGAGCTTCCGATTTCTCTCTTTATTATTCAATAATTCCAGCTAAATTTCCAGTATTTATTGCAAAATTGCAGCAGTCATTTTTATTTTATCTTTCTTCGACCTTCCACGTATCTCTACTACTTTACTTCTGCCTTTTCCACGTACAGAGAGCATATCTCCCGCTTGTAATTGAAATTTCACATCATCTACTACACGATAATTTACTTTTACATGTAGTTTTTGAATAAATGTAGCTGCGTCTTTCCGAGAGATGCCATATATTTCTTTAACCACTGTATCTAATCGCAAAGAAGAAATAGTCTTATCATATTCCTTCCATGCTTCTTTTTTTACAATGAGAGACGTAAGTGACTGTTCCTTAAAAGAGATACGAGATTTTTTAATGGATGTTAAATTTAACTTGATAAAAGGGACAACCTCTCTGGCTGCCAACAAATGAACTTTTCCCTCTGATATCATAATATCTCCAAGTTTTTTACGCTTCACACCCTGAGACAAAAAAGCCCCCATGACATCCCGATGTTCCAGGCTTACAAATTTTTCTGGATAAGATGCCTCTAATAGTTCTACCTGAAACATATCTTCTGTAAGAGTTTCATAAATAGGCGCAATCATCATTCTTTTCCGCTCACTATACTTGGACCCTCCAAAAGCTTCCACCTGCAGCTCATCTTGGCTCGTGCCTAAAAGTATCTGCACAATTTCTTGCTCCCGCGGGTCTAAAAAATCAGTCAGTTTCGGGATATAAGATCGCTCTACCTGGTCTTTCCAAGAAAGAACTTGATCAATAAAAGGCTGTTCTTCTTTTCGAAAATGCTGATAAACTTCCATGGTCATTCCTTTCCTTGAGCCTTAAACCATCATGGCAATTTGTACAAAACCCTGTCTTGCAAAATGCAATAAAATGATCGCAACAATTGGAGAAAAATCAATCATGCCAAGCGGCGGAATAAACTTACGAAAAATCTCTAAATAGGGCTCACAAATTTTCCCGAGCATTTCTCCAAATTGAGACTCTCTTGCTCCAGGGAACCAAGACATAAAAATATACACAATTAGTGCAAAGCTATAAATAGTTAAACCAAAACTTATTAGTGAAACGAGTTGTGCTAACATCTGCTGCTACCATCCTTTATCATAATCTTCCTGCTCATATAACATTTCAGAAATACTTCCGGATACTTCCACATTATCTGGCGTACACAGAAATGTTTCTGACCCTAATTTTTGAATATCCCCCTTCACGGCATAAACCGTCCCGCTCAGGAAATCAACGATCCGCTTTGCCTGCTGATGATCAACACGCTGCAGATTAATGATAACAGCACGCCTGTTAACAATATTATCTGCAATGTCCTGAGCTTCATTATAATTTCTAGGCTCTGCTAAAACAACCTTTGAATTCGCATTTTGTATACTGGAAAGGTTCACAACATTTTTACCCGATGCTGTTTTATCTTGAGTCTGGGGTATTTCTTCTGTTGGTTCTTCTTCGGCATATTCATACTCATATTCATCATCCATCGTGAAATAGTTCTTAAGCTTCTTTTTAAAGCTCATCTCTGCACCTCACTTTATATTTCTTTGCCGACCAGTTTAGTACCTATCCGAATATGTGTAGCGCCTTCTTCTATAGCAACTTTATAATCGTTACTCATCCCCATAGATAGGTATTCACACGGGGCATAATCTAAATCTAACTTCTGAATATAATCCCTTAGCAAACGTAATTTTTTAAATAGTGGTCGGGTTTCTTCCGGATTATCAACATGTGGGGCCATTGTCATTAAACCAACCACACGTATATTCTCAAATACTGCCAATTCTTTTATAAAAGATTCCACATCTTCTTCCGCTAATCCATGCTTCGATTCCTCACCACTTACATTAACTTGAACAAAACAAGGAACTGTTTTTTGACTTCGTTTATTAATTTCTTTCGCCAAAGATTTTCTATCTAGTGAATGAATATAATCAACATGATGAATGATATCTTTTACTTTTCTAGATTGTAGGGATCCAATAAAATGCCAGGTAGCACTATCCTGAATCTCTTCAAATTTCGCTAAAAAACCTTCATTTCTATTTTCTCCCAGGTTAACTATCCCTGCAGAAATTGTTTCTTTTGCTCGTTCTATTGTAACATACTTCGTCACAGCGATAATATTAATATCTTCTTTATTTCTTCCAGCTTTTTCTGCAGCTTGTGCTATATCAGCTTGAATTTCAATTAGATTTTCTCTTACTGCAACCATTTATATCCTCCATTACTTCTTCTGTTTCTCAAATCCTATAAATCCTAACATTCTTCCTGTTTTTCCATTATCGCGCCGATGAGAAAAAAATAGCTTTTCATCTTGTAATGTACAATATTTTGTTATCTCTATATTATGACGAAAGACTCCAGATTGTACAAGGATATCGACATTAAGTTCTTTTAAATCAATAAGATATTGATTGGGCGATATTTCTTCCGTAAATTTGAGTTTTTGTTTAGCAGTCAGATGTGATATGACGACATCGTCAACAACATAATTCTCTTTGGAAATACACGGACCTATCACAACTTTCAGATCTTCTAAAGATGCACCGGCTTTTTTTAATTCTTGTACCATTTCCCAGGCAATCTGTCCAACTGTTCCTTTCCAGCCTGCGTGGGCAATACCTGCTATTCTTGTAGTTGGATCGGCAAAAAATAAGGGAACACAATCTGCGAAAAAAGCCGTAGCAAGGATAGAATCGACCTCATTAACAATCAATCCATCAACGTTGGAAATGCTGGAATCATAGGAAATACTACCTTTTCCAGCATCTTCTGTACCTGCAGGATGCACTTTTGTTCCATGTACTTGTTCACCACAAATCCAACGATGCAACGGTATATTCAATTCATCACTTAAAATACGTCGATTTTCTAACACCTTTTTCTCATCATCTGCTACATGGAGCCCCATATTTAATGTTTCATAAGCTCCTTCACTTACACCTCCATTTTTTGTTGTAAAGCCTGCAATCAGACCTGGAATTGCCTCTTCTAATGAAGTTAAGTGGAGTCTTGTCTCACTTTTAAGCTGAAATGGCTCCATGTCTTTTCCCTCTTTTCGTTTTCTAATAATTTTAAAATTCATCAAACATTTGCTTTTACATATCATTTTGTGTCTTATTTTAACACATAATATCGATAATTTCTCCTTAATCTTCTGTATAGAGATCGGGTCCTTTTACTTTTTCCACTAAAATAACGTCTTCCCCGATCCGTACAATTTTCTCCCAAGCGATAAAAAGCTCTCCCGCTTTAGCAAACATGCCCGATTTTTTACCTTTTGCTTCAGCAATGATAGCTATGATTCTTCCTGTTCTCCCGTCAATCTCTAAATCAATGATATGTCCCAGTCTAGTTCCATCGTCCATCACAATGAGTTCTTTTATTTGTAATTCAGATAGCTTCACCATGCCAACTCCCTCCTCTTCTTATCCTATGCATTGGTACATGCTTTTTTTCATGGAAAATAAAAAAGAAAAGGTGTGTTAATTCATACAAAAAGCCCTGCCAATAGAGGCAGGGCTTTTTATTCCACTGTAATCATGTTTAAAGAATTCAGGGAATTACGTTCGACGGATACATTGTCCTCGTACATGAATTAGTCACACGACTGACCGATCTTAGGCAATGAAGATACAGCGTTTTTTTACTTATTCAAACATTTGCTTATTCATTTGATGGATAGCACCTTTTTCCAGTCTGGACACTTGAGCTTGAGATATGCCGATCTCATCAGCCACTTCCATCTGTGTTTTCCCTTGAAAAAAGCGTTTATTTAATATCATCTTTTCTCTTGAATTTAATCTGTGCATTCCTTCTTTTAGCGATAGCTTATCTACCCAAGATGAATCTTTATCTTTATCATCACTTAGCTGATCCATCACAAAAATCGGATCACCGCCATCATTGTAAATTGGCTCAAAAAGAGAAACTGGATCTTGAATGGCATCCAGTGCAAAAACAATATCAGCTTGCTCTACTCCCATCTCCTTTGCGATTTCTGCTGGAGATGGATCTTTAGATGTTTTACTGATTAATTGTTCTCTGACCTGCAGGGCTCGATAAGCAATATCACGTAAAGACCTGGATACGCGGATTGGATTATTATCCCGTAAGTACCTTCTAATCTCACCAATGATCATTGGAACAGCATAGGTGGAAAAACGCACATTATGAGATAAATCAAAATTATCGATTGATTTCATTAAACCAATACAACCGACTTGAAATAAATCATCGACATATTCACCCCGGTTATTAAAACGCTGAATAACACTAAGAACAAGGCGTAAATTGCCGTTTACTAATTCTTCCCGGGCAATCATATCGTTTTCTTGTTGCACCCGGATAAATAATTTTTTCATTTCATCGTTTTTAAGTACTGGAAGTTTTGATGTATCAACCCCGCATATTTCAACTTTATGTCTTGCCATTCCCGAAAACCTCCCCAATCTTAGATGCTGTTCAAGGACAGTATCTCCCCGGGAAAAGTTTTTATGCAGGAAAATCCTGTAAAATAAGAAGTCATATGCGGAGAATGATTGATATAGCAAGTTAAACCATTTTATTAAATTCTTTTTTTAATCGACGTATAATTTTCTTCTCTAATCGGGAAATATAAGACTGGGAAATTCCAAGCATATCTGCTACATCTTTCTGTGTTTTTTCATCATCACCTACTAAACCAAAACGTAGCTCCATAATTTGTTTTTCGCGTGCATTTAATTTTCCTAACGCTGATTTTAACAATGATTTATCCACATTTGATTCAATATTTTTTGTAATAATATCTTCTTCTGTTCCCAACACATCAGATAGTAAAAGCTCATTCCCATCCCAATCAATATTCAATGGTTCATCAAAGGAAACCTCTGTCTTTAATTTATTCGTCCTGCGCAGATACATTAAAATTTCATTTTCAATACAACGGGATGCATAGGTCGCCAGTTTAATCTTTTTTTCTGGATTAAACGTATTTACAGCTTTGATCAATCCTATTGTACCAATACTAATCAAGTCTTCAATATTAATTCCTGTGTTTTCAAATTTTCTGGCAATATAAACAACTAATCTCAGATTTCTTTCAATTAACATTGACCTCGCAGCCTTATCTCCTTTAGGCAGTTTTTTTAGCAATTCTTGTTCTTCCTGCTTTGTTAAAGGAGGTGGCAATGCCTCACTTCCACCAATATAATAGATTTCTTTTGGCTTAATTCCAATCTTTCTGAGAAATTGATACCAACGTAATTTAAATTTAAATTTCCAAATAGCCACTTGAGCACTCTCCTTTATGCAGATTGTATGATCGATTGCTTAATAATAAGGGGATGCAGCAAGCAATGATATTGCCCGTCCCTTTCCAGTTCTCCAAATTGAATACCAATTAATACATTCGCTGTTTGTAGAACCTCATTATTATAAAAAATAGTCAATTCCTCAGCCCGGATTGCCAGCATAAAAGAATGCGCTCCATCAACCCCTTGATACGGAATCAAATGTAGTTTATCCTCCCACTTCTTCGGCAGCTGACTGAAATCTAAATGCTCCTTCACTCTTTGTAATTCTTTCCATTCTTCATCATCAAACCACTGCTGTAAAAACGGTTGATCACAAATTACAACAGGTTGTTTGGTCATCGGATCGACAAGCTGGTTTCCACTGTCAACATAACCAATGGATTCAAAAGACTCACGATGGATTGTCAATACTACCTTATACATTTCGTCATATTTCACCTGCTCTCCAACATGCTCGTCCATACGCCGTTTTGTAAAATACCAAATAATTGGGAAGCAAGTAATCACAAAGATCCAGCTGACCGGGTCACCATACCCTTGATTAAAAGTAATGATCCCATCCAATGTGACGCTCACCGGACGCTGCAGGAAAAAGTGTATTGCCATTAACCCTCCGCCAATTGCAAAGGATACAAAATAAAAAAGCAATGACAACTTTATAAAGCGATACAGACTCTTAAAACCAAAAGTACTAAAAATAATGAAAAAAGAATAAACCAGCTTTCCAATAACATGATTGAAAAACGAATTTGGATACAAAATAGTCAGTGGAACAATACAAGAAGCAACAAATGCTCCAAGGAACAAGCGAGTTCTTTTCACTGGTTTTCGAGCAAGTATCTGTACGAGCATCAGCAACATTAAATCTACCAAAAAATTTAATGCCCAAATTACGTCTAAGTAAATAGACAATCCGTGCTGCACCCCCTAAATTGTTGCTGCTAATCAGAAGGTGTCATTACCTTCCGCATGCTTTGTTACCTATGATTTTCATAGAAATGAAGTAATATATGATGAAAAGTATAGACAATTGAAAGAGAAAAGTCTGTCAATTCTTGTGTGCAAAATTAAGCTAATTAACACTTATTCTTAGAAATAATGTCTAATCATTTTGGAGTGATATACAGGAGGGAAAAACATGGATGAAATTGCAGTTATTAAATCAGCTATCGCACCTAAGAATAAGCATATATATCTTGCAGTTTCAGGATTATCAAGTTCTTCTTTATTGTGCTTGCTTTTTAGTTAAATCAGCATTTTTTGAACGAATGATAGTGCATAGCTCCGCTCCGGCCAACCATTCCTCTTTCCGACGTACAGGACGTACAAGTGCAGACGTTGCAACAGGACGTTGTGGTTTTAGTCTGCCATGGGGACGGCTTCAGCTAACTTGAAAAGAAAACCGCTTTTCAAGTGGATCTTCAGCTCGCCTGCGATGCACAAATGTTTTCGATGGGACGAGTAATCGCAGTCCCATCGAAAACATTTGTACGTCGGAAAGCAAAACGGTCCGCCGCAGCATATCAGCGGTGCTTTACACTTCACCTTCTATTCTTTGGCAAGGGAGTTATTAATGGAACGACCAAATCCTGTTTTTATGGAAATGAAGTTTCGTTTTAATGTGTGAAAGTTGAGTTATTAAATTAAAATTAATTCTCTTTTTTTTGAGGCGGGAGTTTTACGGGCGATTCTCGGCGATAAAACAAAAATTTTCATGTTAAGCCGTTGTTCGCGCTTCCGTTAACTGAGGAATTCTTATCAAAAAAAACACTGTGTCAGAAGAGCCTTGATATGCTCTTCTGACACAGTGTTTTTTCTTATACGTATCATAGATAACCGTCTGTAAAACTGCCATTAATGGAAGTTTCGTTTTATCGATTACGATTACGGTTTCTTAGGAAAGTTGGAATATCTAATTCATCTTCTTCAGGACGAGGTTTTGAAGGTGATGGATTTGATGCTTCTCTTTCCCTGACAGGAGTTGATTCACTTGTTTGTTTCGTAGCTGCCTGTTGTGTCTGCCCTACATTTGGACGTTGTTGTTTTTGACGCGTATCTGCCTTTGGTTGTGCATTCTCATCAAAACCTGTAGCAATCACTGTCACAACAATTTCATCATTGAGGTTTTCATTAATAACGGAACCGAAGATAACATTTACTTCCTGATCCGCTGCAGATGTAACTAAGTCAGCCGCTTCTTGCACTTCATAAAGACTTAGGTTTGTTCCACCGGTGATATTCATTAAAATACCATGTGCACCATCAATTGATGTCTCTAATAATGGAGAAGAGATCGCTTTTTTGGCAGCTTCTGTTGCTCTTGTTTCTCCAGTAGCGATACCAATACCCATTAAAGCAGAGCCCTTATCATACATAATTGTTTTTACGTCAGCAAAGTCAACGTTAATAAGTCCCGGTTTAGCAATTAAATCAGATATGCCTTGTACACCTTGACGAAGTACATTATCTGCTTCGCGGAACGCTTCAAGCATCGGTGTATTTTTATCAACAATTTCTAGTAGACGATCATTTGGAATAACAATTAATGTATCCACGCTTCCTTTTAATGTATCAATACCAGAAATTGCTTGTGTTGATCTTCTTCTACCTTCAAAAGAAAATGGACGGGTAACGACACCAACAGTCAATGCGCCTAAATCTTTAGCTACCTGTGCAATAACTGGAGCTGCACCAGTACCTGTACCGCCGCCCATTCCAGCAGTAACAAAAACCATATCAGCACCTTTTAATACTTCTTCTAATTGCTCTTTACTTTCTTCTGCTGCTTTTTTCCCTACTTCTGGGTTAGCGCCAGCTCCAAGACCGCGGGTTAATTTCCCGCCGATTTGTATCTTGGATTCAGCCATTGAAAGATTCAAAGCTTGAGAATCTGTATTTACTGCGATAAATTCGACACCTTCTACGCCATGCTCAATCATACGGTTAACTGCATTGTTACCGCCGCCGCCAACTCCAATAACTTTTATTGTTGCTAATTCTTCCATGTTTGTATCAAATTCTAACATATTATGGTTTCCTCCTAGTCTACTAATTACGAACAATTCCTCATATAAACTTCTACAGGCAGAAATTAATCAAAGAAATATTTGAATAGGTTAGCAAATCCTGATTCTTTCTTCTTGCCTTTTTTCTTTTCTTTCTTCTCAATTGCAGGTCTGGATTGTTTAACTGGCCGCTGTTCCACATCTTCACCTTCTAAAGCTACAGCAGGATACAACTCTTTCCCTTGTATTTTCGCATTACGATAGGCAAATTGTAAAATACCAACCCCTGATGTGAATTGAGCTTCTCTAACACCAATGTAATCCGGGACAGCAACTCGCACATTGGAATAAAATAAATCTTGTGCTAATTCTAAACTCCCAGGCATTGCTATGGTGCCTCCTGTTAATACAAAACCACCAGGCAGTTCCTGATAGCCCATTTTTCGAATTTCTCTATCAATATAAGTGTATATTTCTTCTAATCTAGCTTCAATCATATCAGCTAATTGAAGTTGATTAAATACTTGTTTTTGATTACTTCCAATTGTTGTTACTTCAAACGTTTCTTCCTCGGAAGCATCATTGTAAAATGCATATCCATGTTTTAATTTAATTTGTTCAGCTTCTTCTGTAGAAATACGTAGACCAATTGATAAATCTTTCGTTATATTGTCTCCACCTAAATTAATAACGCTTGTTGCAGCTAAATGATCGTTTTCAAATATAGAAACTGTTGTACATCCGCCACCAATATCAATAAGGACCGATCCCATATTCATCTCATCCTTCGATAAGGCAACTGTTCCCGCAGCTAGCGGCTGAAGACAAATATCAGAGACTTCTAAATTAGCACGTTCTACACATTTTAAAATATTATGCAGAATCGTTTTCGAGCACGTGATAATCGTTCCTTCCATCTCCAAACGTACACCGATCATTCCTCTGGGATCGGTAATTTCATCCAATCCATCCACAATAAATTGTTTTGGAATAACATCGATAATCTCTCGTTCTGGAGGAATAGAAATTACTTGAGCACCATCAATTACTCTTGTTACATCTTCATCATTTATTTCTCGATTCTCACTTTGTACAGCTACGACGCCATGACAAGGCTGAAGTTGGATATGGGAGCCATTTATCCCCACTACAACTCGGTGAATTTCCATCCCTACCATTCTTTCAGCTTGTTCAACTGCACTCCTAATAGAATGAACAGTTTGATCGATATCAACGATAGCACCCTTCTTCATTCCGTTTGACGCTGCAGTACCTACTCCAATAATATTTAAAGAGTCTTGTTGTACTTCTCCAATAATCACTTTTATCGTATTTGTCCCAATATCAAGACTAACTAATATTTCACTGTTGTTCAAAAAAGAGCACCTCCCCGTAAAAATATGCTTTTGATATTTTTACTGCCACGTTATCCTTTGTATAGTGTTTAATTCTAAAAGAAAATGAATAAAAAATAAACATATTTATGCTTATTTTTTCATATAGTCTATTTCTATAAAAATCGACAATATACCATTCGTAAAAAAAGGATGATATATGACTTTATTCTACAAATTATTCATTTCCTGTTTCTTCATTTTCTTCATTAATTTCCTCATTGAGTTCTTCTATTTCGTCTTCAATATCTACTTCTTCCGTTTCATCTTTTTGAAAAGACTCAAAATAGACGCCAACCCCAATATGAATGATACCACTATCTCCCTCTTCAAGCTGTGTTACAATGGAAGGATAATAATCCAATTTATCTAACATTTGATCTGCACTGCCTTCTACGAGAAAACCATCACTCATATACAATCTAATAAGCAGTTTGTCCTCATCTTCTTCTGATTCTTTTCGTTCAATCTCAGAAATCATATTAAAAATACTCGGGCGAACATCATTCATTGCTGTTGCCAGTTCTGTTAATTGATCTTCATTAAAGCCTGTTATTAATGGAGCATTACTGATAGAACCTTGTCCATTTTGTTGGATGACTTGACCATCTGCAAGAACCGGGTAAAATTCCCTGCCATCTTGAACATAGCCCAAAATAGGTTGCTCTTCTACTTCAATTACAACTGTACTGGGGAAACTCCGGCTAATAGATGCTTGCTCAATGACAGGATCTTCTTCAATTTCTGTTGCAGCAGAGGATCCATTCATAGACCAAATGTTGTTTCCTTCTGTTAAGCCTGACTCATCTATTATGTACTCATCCGTTAAGAATACATTACCGTTTACCTCAATCGACCTTATTTCACTCCATGGAGATTGCAAGTAAACAATAATAGCAATGAGCAAGAAAAATACAGATAGATAAAATATTAATCGCCTGTTCGCTTTTTTCTTTCTAGCTTGCTTCAATTTTGGAATTCGATCCTCAATAGAAACGATATTTTTATCACTCATCTCCATTTCTTCCTTTGTCCATTATTTTAAAAGGGGACATAACTTCATAAGTTTATTCCCTTGTATTTACAAAAAGTATATCATAAATTAAGGTGATACACGTAATTGACTTCTATTGTTTCTAAAGTTTTTTCTATTTTTTAAAGATCATTCCAATAATAAGTTACATTAAATATATATAATCAGTGTCAAAAACTTAATTTGCTCGTCCTCTATTAGCAGAACGTTGTGTTGACTTCCACGCATTCCAACTGTTTTCTTTCTTCAGAACGAGTAAACGTAATCAAACTGCTATGACGAACGAGCTTTCACGTGTTATAATGAATTTTATGTTATTCACACAACATAAAATTCATTAGTAAAAGCTCGTTTGCTTTGTATCATTTTGTTTGGACTTGTTAAACATCCTCTTATACACATTTTATGATGTTTACAGTATCGTGATGGTAACTTATTAGACAAGTAGCCAATTCAAGTTGTACAGGCAGAATATTTTGGAAAAAATATGGAGCATTAAATAATTGGTTTTGTACTTTTTTCCATACTTTTAGCATGTCTGCTAATACTTAATAAAATTCCTGCTGCACATAATGTTAAAGTTAACGAGGACCCTCCGTAACTCAGGAAAGGCAATGTAATCCCGGTTACTGGTATTAAACCGATAACTACACTAATATTAATCATTGCTTGTAATGCTAACATGCTAGCTATTCCTATTGCTAATAATCTACTAAATAAATCTGGTGCTTCAATAGCAATTTTGATCCCTCTCCATAATAGCAGAAAAAACAATAGAATAGTTGTACAACCTCCAATTAATCCTAATTCTTCTCCAATTATCGAAAAAATAAAATCCGTCTGTGGCTCAGGAAGATAAAAATATTTTTGTAAACTATTTCCTAAACCTAATCCCATGAGTCCCCCTGGTCCAATAGCGTAGAGGGATTGAATAATTTGAAAACCATGGCCTAAAGGGTCTTCCCATGGATTGAGAAAAGCTAAAATTCGGTTAATCCGATAAGGAGCTGAAGCAATTAATCCAATAAAACCGATGATACCAATACCAGCCAGTCCAAAAAAATGAGAAAGCTTGGCACCTGCTACAAAAAGCAGAATCATGCATGTTAGTACAAGTACCATCCCCGTACCTAAATCAGGCTGCAGCATAATAAGACCAAAGGCCGTAAAAATCAAAAGTAAACATGGAAAGAATCCTTTTTTAAACGAAGTAATATATTTTTGATGGTCAGATAATATAGATGATAGAAAAATAATTAACCCTAATTTCATAAATTCAGATGGTTGAATACTAAATGCGCCAATACCAATCCAACTTTGTGCACCGCCACGAATCATTCCAATTCCTGGTATCAACACAAACAGAAGCAAAATGAAACAAGAAAACAATAAAATCTTTGCATACTTTTTCCATATATAATATGGGAAATAGGAGATAATTATCATTCCAACAAAGCCAATTCCTGCAAATAAAAGTTGTCTTTTTAAATAATAAAATGAATCATTGAACTTATATTCCGACCAGATGTAAGAAGAGCTATAAACCATCAGCATACCAATACATAAAAGGATGACAATTATTCCAAATAATACTTTATCAAGTTTATTCTTATTTTGAGTGAATTTATACAAAAATACCCCTTCTTTCCATGAGATAAACTTTGGAAATAGGGGCATTTGAAATCTGCTATATGATTACCCGGCTTGTCCGAGTTTGTTTACTATTTTTTGTTCAAGCCCCTTAGTTCATTGTATGAACAGCTTGAACAAATATGTCTCCTCTTTCTTCAAACGTTTTATACTGATCCCAGCTCGCACATGCTGGAGAAAGCAATAAGATATCACCAGCATCTGTTAATGAAAAACCAATTTTTGCAGCATCATCCACACCACTGGCATGTTCGATCACCTGAATACCGGCTTCTTTTCCAGTACGCTCTAACTTGGGAGCAGTTTCTCCAAATACGACCATTGCTTTTACATTTTGTAAATGTGGAATCAGCTCGTCAAATTCATTCCCACGATCTAAACCTCCCGCGAGAAGAACAATGTTTTTTTTAAAGGAATCTAATGCTTTTTGCGTAGCTAATGTATTGGTTGCTTTAGAATCATTATAAACATAACGTCCTTCAAGCATTCCAACAAACTCCAAACGATGTTTGACACCAGAAAACGTTTTTAATACATGCTGTATCCCTTCGTTTGTTGCTCCATTTAATTTTGCTGCCGCAACAGACGCCAGGATATTCTCTAAATTATGCTTCCCAACTAAGACGATATCTTCCAAACGTACAATTGCTTCATCGAAAAAGTATACATGTGTATCATCTATCCAAGCACCTTCTTGATACAAATTTTTTGTTGCTGAAAAGGGTATTTTTTTTGCTTTTGTATTCATTACCTTTTCTTGAAGTGTTGGATCGTCCACATTATATACAAGATAATCGTCTGCATGTTGATTTTTAAATATATTACATTTGGCATTTACATAGCTCTCTAAATCACCATGATAATCCAAATGGGCTTCATAGATATTTAACAGGACTGCTGTAGATGGTCGAAATGTATCGATTCCTTGTAATTGAAAAGAAGATAACTCGATAACCATCCTTTCATCTGTTTGCATCGTCTGCGCTACTTCTGTTGCTGCAATTCCAATATTACCTGCCAGCTTTACGTTACAACCACTCTGGTTTAACATTTCCGTAACCAAAGTTGTTGTTGTTGTTTTCCCATTTGAACCAGTAATTCCGATAATTGGCTGTTGTGTTAAGTAGGATACGAGCTCCACCTCTGTGATTACTGGAATGTTTTGTGTTAATGCTTCAGCAACAATCGGATGATCGTAGCGGATTCCCGGGTTTTTAACAACTACCTCTATTCCTTCTAAAACACTTAACGGGTGGGAGCCAAGTACGAGATGCGCTCCCTTTTTCTGGAGTTCTAAAACAGCAGCATCATCATATTTTGCCGCTGCATCATTGACAATTACATTTTTGCCGTTTTCTAAAAGGACCTTCGCAGCTGCTGTACCACTTCGAGCCAATCCTAAAACAAGCACTTTTTCGGAGAATTGTTTCCAAGCCTTCATTAGATACCCACCTCAATATAAATAGCAAGAATCGCAAATAGCAGGCCAACAGACCAAAATGTCGTAACGACTCTCCATTCTGACCATCCAACTAATTCATAGTGATGATGCAAAGGACTCATTTTGAAAATACGTTTTCCTGTTGTTTTAAAGGAAATAACCTGGATAATAACAGACAATGTTTCAATAACAAATACACCGCCGATGATTACTAATAAAATTTCAAGCTTCAGGAGTATCGCTATCGCCGCAATTGCCCCTCCTAATGCCAATGATCCTGTATCACCCATAAATACTTTAGCAGGATGCGCATTAAAAACTAAAAATCCGAGTAAAGCACCGACCACTGCCAAAGCAAAAACAGTTACCATATCGTTAGGCACACCATACCATGCAATAATTGCAAAAGCGCCGAATGCAATCGCTGCTGTACCAGCTAATAATCCATCTAATCCGTCAGTCAGGTTAACCGCATTAGAGGCTCCTACTAGCATGACAATGATAAGAATCGCATAGAACCAGCCAATATCAAATTCTGCGGCTGTTCCCGGAATGGCAATCGCAGACGAGAAATCCTCCTGTCCGCGTAAAACAAAATAAAATACAAGTGCAATAATAATTTGTCCAATTAATTTCTGCATCGATGTTAGACCTAAGTTTCGTTTCATCGCAACCTTAATATAGTCATCCAAAAAGCCTAATAAACCATAACCAAATAATACAAAAAGTAATAACCATAGCTCATAATTAATTCCACCGCCAACTCTGCTTCCCATAATAAGCGATGTGATCATAATACTGAATACAATCATGATTCCGCCCATCGTTGGCGTTCCTGTTTTCTTTTGATGCGATTCAGGGCCTTCTTCTCTAATACTTTGTCCAAACTTTAATCGTCTTAAAAAAGGGATAAAAATTGGAGATAGAAGAACTGTTATAAGAAACGCTACTGCGATTGTAATTAATAAACCTGTAATATTCATTTTCTCTCCACCTCATTTGTAACCTTCTATAGAATGGTTTAAAAAGCACGATAGAATCAGCGCAATTCCATGGGTTTTGTGGAGTTAACAAATCATCTCTAAATCCCAATATACCGCACTGATTCTGTCTCTTGCTAATTTAAACATACCTATAAGATCTCTTTTTGAACATCCTCTTTAACATAATTGTTCTAAGAATGTTTCAAACTCCATTCCTCTTGATGCCTTTAACAGGATAAGATTTTCTGGTTGTAGATAGTTTTCTACATGATGAATCAGTTCAAGCTTATCCTCTAAATGTACAGCAATCAGCCCAGGAACTTTTCTTTTTAACTCATCATGTATGTACTGTGAATGATTACCATACGTATACACAGCTGTAATTTCTGAATTAATGACCTCTACAATACTTCGATGAAATTCTTCCGCAAAATCTCCAAGCTCTAGAATATCCCCCAAAACGAGAATTTTATGCCGGTATCCTCTCATTTCTTCAACTACTTGTATGGATGCTTTCATAGATGCCGGAGAAGCATTATAAGCATCATTAATAACCGTTATACCATTTTTACCAACATGCTTTTCAAAACGCATCTTGGTCATTTCTAATTGTCCGAATGCATCTTTGATTGTTTCAGGATCAATTCCCATTTCATACGCCAGTTGAATAACATAAGCAGCGTTTTTCGCGTGATGTTTTCCTAATAGTGGAATTTGGTAAGTTTTTCCCTTTATCTCAAAGGTGGTTACGGTATCCTTTACTGCTATATTCTGAACAACAACATCATTGTATTCCGCGAAGCCAACGCGTTTTTTAGAAACTGGTACCGAAGCATTGATTAACAGAGGTTCATCTCCGTCAATAATCAAGGTCCCCTCCGGCTTTATTCCGGAAACAATCTCTAATTTTGCCTTGGCAATCCCTTCTTTAGAACCCAGATTTTCAATATGCTGACCATCAATATTTGTAATAATCGCCTTATCAGGTTCACCAATATTACTTAATCGTTCTATTTCTCCAAAATGATTCATGCCCATTTCGAGAATAAGTACTTCTGTTTCGCGGTCCATTGATAAAATGGTTAACGGAAGCCCGATATGGTTGTTAAAATTCCCTTTTGTAGCATGTGTTTTAAACGTTGTCTGTAAAACAGCTTTCGTTAAGTCTTTGGTAGTAGTCTTTCCATTTGATCCAGTAATACCAATAACAGTTGGATTTATTTCTTTCCGATAGGCAGATGCCAGCTCCTGTAAAGCCTTTACGGTATCTTCCACAAATAAAACGAGAAGGGAATCAAGAAGATTTTGCGGGAGCGGCTTTTCTTTTTGCCAAAAGGTCGCCACTGCTCCATTTTCCACCGCTCCGTCAATAAATTGATGCCCATCAAACCGTTCGCCAGCCACAGGTATATAAATTCCACAATGAGAATGAACACGGCTGTCATGGATTACTTCATGAATTTCCAGATCAGCAGATACATTCCCTTGATGGTGGGGAAATAAGTTCATTAATTGCGACGCAGTAAATAACATCTTTTACTCCCCTTTCTCTTTAATTGCTTCCCGGGCAATTTGACGATCATCAAAATCATATTTCGTTTGACCAATAATTTGATAGGTTTCATGTCCTTTACCTGCAATTAAAATAATATCATCTGTTTGCGCGAGCTTTACTGCATGTTTTATTGCCTCTGTCCGGTCCGCAATTACTTCAAAAGTTGCTTCCTCTTCGGTTAAATGACCTGTCATATCCTCTAAGATTTGTACCGGGTCTTCTGTACGTGGATTGTCAGATGTAAATAATGCATGGTCAGCATATTTCATAGCAACATCTGCCATTAATGGACGTTTGGTACGGTCTCTATCTCCTCCGCAACCAACGACAACATACACTTTACGCTTTGCAAATTCACGGCTCGTTTGAAGTACATTTTCTAAAGAATCAGGTGTATGCGCGAAATCTACAATCACGGAGTAATCCTGCCCTTCATTAATTGGTTCAAACCGGCCATCTACTCCTTTCGTATTCTCAAGGGCTTCTTTAATCACATCTAATCCTACATTAGATGCAATTGCAGCACTGCTTGCCGCAAGCATATTATACACATTAAACATGCCGATTAAATTCGTTTTAATATGGGTCGTGCCAATCGGAGTCACCAAATTAAATGCTACACCCGCTGGAGATAACATAATATTTTTTGCCATAATGTCAGCTTCCTGTTTGCAACTGTAGGTAAGTACTTGTTGTGCAGTACTTCGTTTTAATAAATCGCTTGAAGCATCATCTTCATTAATAATAGCGTATTTTTTCTTACCTGGACGATAATCATTTCCCAAACCAGCAAATAGCATACTCTTCGCTCTTAAATAGTCGTCCATATCTTTATGGTAGTCAAGATGGTCTTGCGATAAATTTGTAAAAATGCCAATATCATAATCACAGCCAAAAACTCTTCCCATGTCTAAAGCATGCGAAGAAACTTCCATAATAACTTGATCCGCCTCTTTTTCCTGCATTTGATGAAAGATGCGGTTTAACTCTAATGCATCAGGTGTCGTATTAACTACTGGAAATGTTTCGTTCCCAATTTTCACTTGAATACTGCCGATGACACCAGATTTTTTACCTTGTTTTTCAAAAATGGTATCTAATAAATAAGTTGTTGTCGTTTTTCCGTTTGTTCCGGTAACACCGATTAACGGAAATTGAGTTGTTGGATAATCATAATATGCGGCCGAGAGCATCGCCAGGGCACGCCCTGTATCTTTCACCCGAATAAGCGGAAGATCTCCTTTGACGTTAACTTCCTTGGAAACAACTGCGGCGGCAGCTCCTTTGTCTATCGCTTGCTGAAGAAAATCATGACCGTCTACGGTATAACCTTCAATACACACAAATAAGCTCCCTGCTTTTACTTTTCTGGAGTCCATTTCTACATTTACAACATTAATATCCTCTATGGAATCTGTTGTTTGATAGAATCCTATTCCATCTAATAGTTCTTTAAGTCTCATTTTTACACCCTATTTCTATTCTTTTCCTTTTAATTTATTCTTAACTAACCTCAAGTTTAAGAGGGTTGTCATTAAAGTTCTGTTTAGGCAAAAATATATAAACAGATGAGTTTTGAAACATTTCAATTTAATCAATGTTATACGTTACATTGATTAAATTGAAATGCATTACAAAATAAATATAACAAAATCTATTATAGCAAATATTTATAGATTTAACGATTATTTTTATGACCTAAAATCAAACGAATAGTACTTCCAGATTCTAACATTGTTCCCGCACTTGGAGATTGATCAATAATTTCATCCCCTTCGCCGTTTACTTCGATAGAAAGGTCTAAAGGGTATTCTGCAAGTTTATCTGTACTTTCTCCTATAAAATCTGGCACTTCAATTTTAGGCTGGTCTGGCCAAGCGTATTCTTTTTCTAAACCATCGGTACGCGGCTCTACGTCCATCGCCCTTAAACTATCATCAATAATCGTCCCAACAACAGGCGCAGCAACTACCCCACCAAATTGAATGGTATCTTTCGGATTATCGACAGCCAGATAAACAACAATTTCCGGGTCATCCGCCGGTGCAAAGCCAATAAACGATACAATATAATTATTTTCTAAATAACCACCACTCGGGCCTACTTTTTGTGCAGTTCCCGTTTTTCCGCCGACACGATAACCATCAACATAAGCAGGTCTTCCTGTCCCTTGTGCGACAACTGTTTCTAAAGTTTCACGTATGGTTTCTGAAGTTTCTTGAGAGATTACTTGTTCTTTTAAATTAGGTTCATAGCTTTCCACCACTTCTTCTGTTACAGGATCAACCCATTCTTTCGCAATCATTGGTTCATATAAATAACCACCATTTACCGCCGCCGCAACCGCCATCACTTGCTGAATCGGTGTCACGGAAACACCTTGTCCAAAGGATGTAGTCGCTAGTTCCACTGGCCCTACATTTTCTGGTTCAAAAAGAATCCCATTTCCTTCTCCTTGTAAATCAATTCCTGTTTTCTTTCCAAAACCAAAGGCATCAATATAAGAAAACAATTTTTCGGTTCCAAGCATTTGTCCTAGATTGACAAATCCTGGGTTACAAGAATTTTGAACAACTTCTAGATAGGATTGATCTCCATGTCCTCCACGTTTCCAACAATGAATTGTGGCACCACCAACTTTAATATCACCATCATCATAAAATCGATCTTTTTCCAAATCAACGACGCCTTCTTCTAAAGCAGCAGCTAACGTAATTATCTTAAATGTTGACCCCGGCTCATACGTGCTCCAAATAGGTAAATTTCTACCAAATATAGATGCATCCACATCCTGATAATTTTCCGGATTAAAATTAGGACGACTAGACATCCCCAATACTCCGCCTGTTTTAGGATCAACTGCAATTGCTGTTGCCCCATCTGGATTATATTCAGCTACAATTTGATCTAGCTCTCTTTCCATAATCGTTTGTACTTTGTTATTAATCGTTGTTTTTAAATCCAAACCATCTTTTGGAGATTTATATTCGTCTGCAAGCTGTTCTAACCGTCCGCCTTTTGCATCAGAAAAAAATGATAAACTTCCATTTTCCCCTTTCAATTTATCATCATAGTATAATTCAAGTCCCATTAATCCTTGGTTATCAATCCCTGTAAAACCAAGCACGTGTGATAAAGCACTATTATTTGGATAGTGACGCTTGGAATCTTTCGCTAAATAAACACCGTCCAAATCTAATTCTCTAATTGCTTGTTCTTGCTCATTATTTACTTTTATCCCCTCAGGGCGTACCATCACGCTTAATGAATTTTGTGTAACTAATTCCAACATTCTATCTTCTGGCACATCAAGAATCTCACCCAGCTGTTTTGCTGTATTTTCAGGTTCTTTGATTTGCCGCGGCATCAGTAATACCGTAGGAGCTGTTACATTCTCTGCAAGAATTTCCCCTTCCGAATCAAGAATATAACCTCTTTCTGCTGCAAATGTTATATCTCTTGTCCATAAATCATTTGCACTGTCTGATAAATCATCGCTCAACACAAGTTGAACATAGGCCAGTCTTGCAATAATAACAAGGAAAATAAGAATCGCAAATAAAAAAACTGTAACGATTCGTTTTTTTATAATAATGGTGGATGCGCGTTTCATGAAAGAACTCCTTTCATTCTGCTTTGTATCCACTATATGAATTTAAAAAATAGAATAGAACAAGCTATCTTTTATAGCTTGTTCTACCGCAAAATGTCAGTCTTTTATACTTTACAGGTTTTACCACTGGTGTTCTTGCCAAGGAGATGTCCGCTTCGGGAAGTCGCTTTCCGCGGGCAACGCCTCAGTCTCCTCGAAAGAAGATCACTTTCTACTCAGGTCTACCTGTTGCTTTTCACGCAGGAGTCGACTTCCCTCCGCTCCCATCTTTGAAGAAATATGTTTCATTTGCTTTCTTTCTTAAAGTATAAAAAAGAACTTGTTGAAAAGGTAATTGCCTTTTCAACAAGCTCTTTTTTATTCATCTTCTGTTTCTTCGTCCGCTTCTTCTGTACTCTCTTCGTTATTTTCTTCTTCTGTTTCTTCATTGTCTTCATCGCCGCTATCATCCGATGATTCACCAGAAGGAATCTCTAATTCAAAACCTAAATAGTCCCCTTCTTGGATTGGTTTCCCAACTTCAATACTTTGTGAGGTGACATAGCCATTACCAAATCTTTCTGTCTGCAAATCCAGCATATCCGCAAAGCTCATTACTTCTCTTAATGACCATCCTGTTAAATCAGGCATGGTTGGTTCATCTGTAAGTAATAGAACTTTCTCATTTGGTAATATTCTTTCTCCTGCTTCCACATTGCTTGAAACAATGTTTTCTCCTTCTCCAATGACAATTGGCTGAATTCCTCTTTCTTCTAAATCGGACTGTATACTTTCTGTAGATTCATCAACGACTTCTGGAAATTCAACCTCTTCAATCTGGTTAGATTCATTTTCATCTGTCTCCACATCTAAATAATGCAGACTGTTTTCTACCACGTTATTAAAAATGAATGCCAGAGGCGCAGAACCTGATTCCGTATCTTCCAATTCTGGTTGCTGAATAGATACGTAAACCATTAATTCAGGATCATCCATCGGAGCCATTCCTAAAAATGAAAATACATAGTTATCTCTTCCCGTTAAGTAACCGCCGCCTTCAGGATCTGGCATTTGTGCCGTTCCTGTCTTGCCGCCTACTATATAATCATCCAATTTATACGGTGCACCAGTTCCATCTTCATCATTTACTACCGATGCCAGTAATTCTTTCATTTCCTCTGCTGTTTCTGGTGAAATTGGTTGACCAGTGTATTCAGGTTCTGTTTCTTCCATCACATTTCCTGTTGTAGAATCGACAATTTTATCCACCACATAAGGCTTTACCATTTGCCCATCATTTACAACAGCTGAAGCAGCTCTCATTTGCTGTATCGGAGTAACAGTAGTACCTTGTCCAAAGGCAGTCCTTAATTTTTCTGACGGCCAGTTATATTGAATATGTCCAATAGATTCATCAGGAAGATCAATTCCAGTCGGTTCTTCAAAGCCAAAATCCTGAATATATTCATAGAATTCATCTGCACCAATATCTTCCCAGAGTAATTTAGAAGCAGCTACGTTAGAAGAACGCATAAATCCTTCATCATAGGAAATAGTACCCCAGCCTTCTCCCTGGTTATGGTCTCTGATTTCTTCAATTCTTTCGTTAGGTTGGTATGTTCCCGATTCAAAAGTCTCTTCTCCATTATAGATACCTTCTTCAATTGCTGCTGCCCATGTGAAAATTTTAAATGTAGACCCCGGTTCAAAAGGAGAGGAAATCGGATCATTATACCAATTCTCTACATTTTCAGGGCTGTTAGGGTTAAAGCTTGGACGTGTACTCATTGCCACAATCTCCCCCGTTTTCGGATCCATTATAATCGCATTCATCTTCGTAGGATTATATTGTTCATCCACTTGCGTCATTAAATCTTCTAACAAGGTCTGAATTTTTTGATCAAGTGTTAAATAAACAAGATCCCCATCTTCGGGCTCTTGAATAATTTCATCAGGATCTAACAATTTCTTATTATAGCGATCACGCTGATAAGAAATAGAGCCGTCTTTTCCACCAAGCACCTCATTCATAACATGTTCCATCCCTGTTACACCGGTAATACTATGTTCAATGCCATCCTCTGTTTCTTC
The DNA here is from genome assembly GCF_000750635.1 of Oceanobacillus jeddahensis. Lineage (GTDB taxonomy): Bacteria > Bacillota > Bacilli > Bacillales > Amphibacillaceae > Oceanobacillus > Oceanobacillus jeddahense. Next base: position 702,725 of record NZ_CCDM010000002.1, on the reverse strand, counting down.
TTCCACCTCACGAGCAAAGCCAATAATATGTGAAGCAAACATTCCATTTGGGTAATAACGCATTGGCTCTTCATCAAAGTAAATGCCTGGAATTCCTGATTCTTCTATTGCTTCTTTTTCCTGCTGAGACAATTGACGCCCAAGCTGTCCAAATTCAACCTGAAATCTCTCAGATTGAACCGCATCATCTAATATGCTTTTTATTTCGCTCTTATCCTCATCTAAAATAGATGCGAGTGTTTCCGCTGTTTCTTCCGTATTTGAAACATGCAGGTCTTCCGGTGAATTTTCGGAGTATGCTTCATCTAAAATAGCGTACATTCGAAATGCTGGACGATCATATGCTAACACCATGCCATTCTTATCCATGATTTGTCCTCGCTCTGCATTCATCTTATAAGAAGCTGTCCGCTGTTGCTCCGCCCACTCATTCAACGAAACACCACTAACTTCACCTGTTGATTGTATATACATAAACCTGCCTGCAATTACAAGGAATAAAGCAACGAAAACTAGCATATAAATGCTAGCCATTACATTTGCCATCTTATTTTTTTTCATGTTTAAGAAACCCCTTGCTAGTTGTTAACCGTTTCTGCTTGTTTCACTTCCGAATTTTGGATTTTCAAACCATTTTTCTCTGCAATATCGATAATTCTTTCTGGACGTGACAACTCCTCCTTCTCAAAATGCAAGTTTTCATTCACGGTTTTTTGATTGTTGATATTGTCTTCTAATTGCTGCATTTCACGATTTAAGGAATCTGTTCCAGACGCAAAAGATACCATTCCAATTCCAAATGCTAATACAGCAGCGCTAGTAACGGAGTAAATAATTTTTTCGCCTTTCGTAATCCAAGGTGTTTTCTTTACCTTTTTGACGACTGTTTTCGTTTCTTCTTGAGGATTATACTGGGGATTTACTTGCCATTTTCTAGCCTGGTTTTCACTCATCATTTTTTCCACCCTTCTTCATAACGGAAATCATTATTCCATTCATTTATTTTTTCAACGATCCGTAACTTAGCTGAACGCGATCGTCTATTTTCATCCAGTTCACTGTCCTGAGCTATAATTGGTTTTCGGCTTATTAATTTAAATGGAGCCTGGTGCGTTTCCGGAACAATTGGAAGATTCCTGGGGACAGGCTTATCTGTACTCCATGTTTTAAAAGCCTGCTTACAAAGACGATCCTCTAATGAATGGAATGTAATTACAGCAATTCTTCCATTTACACCTGTCAATTTAGCCGCCTGATGAAGTGCCTGATTAAACACTTCCAACTCATCATTTACTGCAATCCGTATCGCTTGAAAAATACGTTTCGCCGGATGACCGCCTTTTCTTCTGGCAGGTGCGGGTATCGCATCTTTTATAATTTCTACCAGTTCTCCTGTAGTTCCAATTGGTTTTTCCTCTCTGGCTTTTTCAATTTTCCGGGCAATTCCTTTGGAAAATTTCTCCTCACCATACCGAAAAAAAATAGATACTAACTGTTCATAAGACCATTCATTTACTACTTCGTAAGCCGTGAGAACTTGAGATTGATTCATACGCATATCCAGTTTGGCATCCTGATGATAGCTGAAGCCTCTATCTGCTTGATCTAACTGCGGAGAAGATACTCCCAGATCAAAGAGAAAGCCATCCACTTGAGTTATACCAAATTCAGATAGGTTTTCTTCCAATCCTTGAAAATTGGAGTGTATAAATGTAATTCTATCTTGATATGCATGTAGACGTTCCTTAGCAGCTTCTAAAGCTTGTGTATCTTGATCAAAAGCAAATAGCCTGCCATTTTCATTCAGTCTGGAGGCAATTTCCAGAGAATGGCCCCCACCGCCGACTGTACAATCTACATAGATTCCATTTGGTTTTATTTCTAACCCTTTTATTGTTTCTTCTTTTAAAACACTGTAATGTTCAAACATTTAAGCCACCAACTTTTTTATCCTTTTCATTCCATTTAAATATCAAAATCCATTAAATTCTCAGCGATCTCTGCAAACGACTCTTCAGATTCTTCCACATACGTATTCCATTGATCACTTGCCCAAAGCTCCACACGGTTTGAAACACCAATCACATTACAATCCTTTTCCAGATTAGCGTAAGTCCGCAGATTCGCAGGAATATTTATTCTTCCCTGTTTATCTATTTCACATTCCACTGCACCAGAGAAAAAGAAACGTGTAAAAGCCCGAGCATCTTTTTTAGTTAGTGGGAGTTGCTTTAACTTTTTTTCTAAAATTTCCCATTCATGTTTAGGGTACGCGAATAAACATTTATCAAGCCCACGTGTTAATACAAAACTTGTCCCTAAGTCTTCTCTAAACTTAGAAGGAACAATGATTCGTCCTTTTGTATCAATGCTATGCAGGAATTCTCCCATAAACATATAGACGCCCCCTACTTTCGTAAATTCATAATACCACATCCCCCCACTATGCTCCACTATTTCTTCAAAAATATTTTATTTCATGTTTTTTACATCCCTTATTTCCTTTTTTAAACCATTAAAAAAAACTGTCATATCAATAGATAGACAGTTTTACTTTTTCTTATAAAATTGTGGTGGGGAGTTGTGGGGGATTTTATTCAACCACCCAATGTCCTTTTTCCATATCCAATGAAAATGACGTTAACTGTGAAATAAATTCAATACCATAGTGATTCAGTAAAAACAATGGATTCCAAACGCGTTCTTGTAAGCCCCCATGTGGATGAAGTATTTGCTCCATCTGATTAAATTCACTTAGCACTTTAGAATGTTTCTTTTCGAACTCTTTATGGAAACGTTTATTCATAAATTGAATATTCTCTAACAAGTATGCTAAATTCTTTTTACTTAACGCTTGTATATCATCTCCCATATTAGCAGCCATATCTCGAATCGGTTGATGTACCTCTTTAATCTTTTCAGCAACATCCTCTGTGATTTGATCAATCTCTTGGCTTCCGTTCATTTCCATGTAATCCTTCACCTTGGATTGAACACCATTTAAAATAACAGCTTTTGTCGTCAGTTGATATTTTGTGACTAATTTCTTCGTAGCAGTGTCTAAAAATGTGAGAGATACTCTCGGAACAACAGGGGGCATTTGCATGTTCATCACATGAAAACTTGACTTCAACGCCGCCCAATAAGCTATCTCACCGGGGCCAGCTATAAAAGCTAACGTAGGGAACATATACTCTTGCATAATTGGCCTTGTTACGACATTATTACTTAGCTTCCACGGTGTATTCTTGGCAATATCCTTCAGTTCCTTCTCCGTAAATGACATTTCTTGTTGTTTTCCAACCCAGTCCCCATTCTCATCCACTCTTAACAAAATTCTTCCTTGTATATCATCATGGTAAAATAAATTTCCATCTGATTTTGCAGCTTCAATTGCAAGTGGATACTCGCGTTCTTCTAACGCTTTCAAGGTCTTCACTACAGATACACTAATTTGTGATTGTTTCTGGATCAATTTCAAAAAGCAATCTGTCTCCAGCTTACGGAAGGCTGAATTTCCTGAATCCACCAGAACAATTCCCTGCTTTGGAAACAACTCAAAAATTAGACGTGCAAAAAAGTCGATATAATTAGAAGCTTTATGCTGGACATCCTGAATTAACATGTAGATATCTTTTGTATGTGCTGTCTCCGGCAGTGTTTCAAAAACAGCTTCAATCCACTTTGATAACTCCTTCTTATCCATTTCTAATTCCGAAACAGCTTTTTTCCCAGCATCTATACTTTTGGTATGCAATTTTAATTTTTGAAAATCTCCATCTTCAGTGGGACAGTGAATATGATTGATTTCCTCGAAGTCATGATCTTCTCCGGCAATCCAAAACACTGGAATAACTGGTTTCCCCAATACTTTTTCTTGTTGCTTAGCCACTTCAAGAATCGTAATTATTTTATTAATCGTATAAATAGGTCCTGTTAAAAGCCCAGCTTGCTGACCGCCAATGACAACTGTACTCTTTTCATCATTTAAGCGTTCAATCTGTTTGAGTGTTTCTTCAGGAGCTCCCCATTGTTTATTTAATGTATGTAATACATTTGTTAACTCATTCCGATTAAAATCTCTCTCTGATAGATCTTGCAATCGTTTATGAAAGTCCTTATACGGATGATAATCGAACAAATTAGTTATATTATCTTCTTCATTTTTATAATCAGCTACCAGCCTATTAGCAGCAGGTAAAGTTAATGAATTTATCTGCATATCATTTTCTCCTTATATCGATTTGGATACATTCCGTATTGTACAGAAAAAACAGGAAGAATCAAACTAATCTGCTTTCTAAGAAAATGAATTCAGATTTTATTATGAAAAAATTGCTAAGATAATATAAATAATGCTTAAAATAAGATAAGCACAAGCAAATAGTAAAAATGCACTCCTCCAAACTATTTTAACCGCTTTAGAGACTTCAATATCTGCTTGTTTTCGATACTGGTGAATGAGAATTCCTGTCAAACTTACTAGGAACAAAAGGATAATCCAACCGAAAAAGCTTCGGTCAAATAAAAGTTGTAATAAGACACCTACACCTAAGATAAAAAAGATTGCTGACCATTGGACAGCATTATGTACAGCTTTCCATGTATGTTTTTTCCGTAATTTCGTTATCCCATACGCTAAAAAAGTAACAACGAATGGAAATGCAATAAAAAGAGCTAATATATAATAGATATAATCTCGCATCCTTTTCCCCCTGCCTGAAAACAAATTCATTTACCAGGTTAAATCCATCAACCTGTTTTATGTTCGTTTATTTTGTCTCAACTTTCGCATCCAAGAATAAACATATATATTTTACCATTCCAGGATTATCATGTTCTTCATTATTGTGCTTGCTTTCCGCCGCAGCGATGATCTTACACCTTACCTTCTTTATGCTTCGGCAAGAGATACATAGAAGACACAATCAACATTTGTTCCTATTGATATAAAGTAATTTTTTAAAGTACGATAGTTGAGACCTTGATAAGTAAGCAAAATAATTTTGGTGAAGAGCCGTCATTTTTTATCACGGAGAACCGCCCGTAAAACTCCCGCCTCAAAATAAAAAGCGAAAATAAATTTATTTAGGCGGGAGATAACGGGCGCTAACCCCCTGAATCACTTAGGCTAATTCAGTGGGAGAAGAGCGAAAACTCCCACTGAATGAAGTTTCGTTTTATGCATATCAGCTTTTCTAATATAAATATAACAGAAATAATTTTAAATTTGTCTCCTATGTATTATAATTTAGTCAGGGACGGAAATCTACATTCATCTTTAATATTTATGATATTACTTTATTCAGGAGGGGTAAACATGGGGAATATAAAGATAGAGAATTTACTTATTAATTTTAAGACACTTGAAAAATTTAAGCGTTTTCGTGAATACGGAAACCAGGAACTGACAATGATGGAGGATTTAGAAAATAAGATTATTGAAAACAATAGTAAATCTCCTTTTTACGGGATTTACATTGGTGATAATTTAATAGCCAGGATGAGTCTTTATGAAGTGAGTAAGAAGTATGATTTTTACTTTGAGCCTCCACAGGATTATCTGACGCTATGGAAATTAGAAGTACTTCCTGATTACCAGGGGAGAGGTTACGGAAAAGCACTTGTGGATTTTGCAAAAGGTTTCGGCCTTCCTATTAAAACAAACCCAAGAATTAATTCACATGGTTTCTGGGAAAAGATGGACTTTGTGAAACCACATTATGAAATGGAACGTGATTTAGGAGAAAATCCATTACTGTGGTTACCTGAGGGTGTTGAAGAAAAAGACACGAAGCAATAAGCTTCCTGTCTTTTTTCACACATTAAAAAGAATAAAATGAATAACTGTAAACTTCTAAGTGTTACGAATTTGAAACTGTTTTAAGCAGATCGTTTATTTCTCCCCACACAGTCTCATATGTGGCAACCCTGTTTTTTAAATCTTTATTTTCCTGTAAAACTTTATCTAATTCTTCCCGTTTCACAAAATCATCCTGCTGCGGGATATCCGTCCGCATTTTTTCTAGCAGCTGAATAGCTGCATCAATAGATTGAATGGATGAAGCCTCTATAGCCGGGTATGCGATTCGCTGCTTTAATCCTGCTTTTCTTTTTTCTTTTGCATCCTGCACCTGTTCCTGGCATTGCTTTCTTATTTTAGCATTCCAACGAAACCCGCAAGCTGCCGATGTCCTGGATAATTTTTCCGCAACTTCTTTAAATGCTTCTAATTGTGTTCTTCCTTCCTGTATACACTTCAGCACAGTATCTGCTAATAATCTGTCTTCTTCTTCCGTCCACGCATCTTGTCTTGTATCGTTCATAACATACCTCCTATTAGGGTTTGCTATCAATGTATGCAAAAAATAGGAATGCTAGAATCGTTTTATACTAAATTTATGAAACAAATATGAAGATACCTTCTAAATATGAGACATACGAAAAAAACAGACCACGTATTGTGATCTGTTTTCGTTAATTAGAATTAGTTACTTACAACTTCTTTTCCATCATAATGTCCACAAGCTTTGCAAACATGATGAGGTTTTGTTAATTCACCACAGTTCGAGCATTCTACCATACCAGGTACGTGTAATTTTTTATGCGTACGGCGTTGGTTTTTTACTTTTTTGGAAGTTCTTCTTTTAGGTACTGCCATGACTTACACCTCCTTCAAATTGAAAGTAAAACTTGAATCAGATTCTTATTTTTCTTTCGGCTTATTATTAAGGAAAGACTCCAATTTTTTCAATCTCGGATCGATGGACTTCTCTTCCTTAGTTTCAGATACAAATTCCCAGTCCTTCCCGCTAGAAGGAGCTGCTTCATCCGAATCAACGTTCTCAGCAAACACGCGGAACGGAATTTCCAATAATATATTTTCCTTGATATATGGTGTTAAGTCAAGAACTTCTCCCTGAATTGGATGAATTTCTTGCTCCTCTTCTTCTTTTCCATAATAAGCAGAAGTAGAAAAAACTTCACTTGCATCTATGTCAAACGGATAAGGAACATCCACCAATGTACGGGCACAAGGAAGGGTCATTTCTCCCTTAATATGAAAGTTCACATAGAACTCCTCACCATGCATAGTTGCTTGGCCAGTCACATGTACTGGAGAAATTTTACGTATATCATTATTCATCGATTCCAATTCTGACACATCTGCTTGGTTATCAAAGAAATACGGTTCATTTACAGAACCTTTTTTAATCTGATTAACAGTCAATTTCATTAAAATCACCTCTAGGCAACAAGATAAATGATAAAAGAAAAAGCTACTTTTGTCAATATATTTTCTTTACGCCACAAGCATTCGTATAATTATGGCTCTGTTTACGATTGCGGAACGATCATTGACAATTCTTCTTTACAAAAGTAGTATTCCCTAAGATTGAATATACAAAACGACAGCTAAAATCATTCTACTCGTACTTTGTCTATTTGTCATCCTATTCCACTTTTTATCATCTAACGCCCCTTATGTTAAAATACAATTACCTAAAAAAATAGAGGTGAGTATATGGAAGCTTGTGGTTTAGTAGTGGAATATAATCCTTTCCATTATGGTCATCAGTATCATTTAAAGAAAGCCAAAGAAAAAACAGGTGCTGATTGTATAGTTGCAGTGATGAGCGGAAATTTTTTACAGCGTGGCGAACCAGCTATCATGGATAAATATAACCGGGCCAAAGCAGCAATCCTTGGAGGAGTTGATTTAGTTGTTGAACTGCCATATGTATACGCTGTTCAACATAGTGATTATTTTGCTAAAGGAGCGATTGATACGCTTTACTATTCCGGAGTAAATGCTATCTGTTTTGGAAGTGAATCGGGAAATATTGATTCTTTTTCAGAAGCTTATCACATCCAAAAAGAGCATCAGGATCAATATAAAACATCTCTAAAAGAATATTTAAATGCAGGTCATGCTTATCCTGATGCAGCAACAAAAGCTTATCAAAGCATTTTGGGTATCTCGGAGATTCTTGATGTGTCCAAACCAAATAATATATTAGGATTAAGTTATGTCCGGGCAATTAAAGACGCTCACTATCCTATCCGCCCAACTACCATTAAACGAATTCAGAATAATTATCATGATACAACAATCACTGGAAATATCGCAAGTGCAACAAGTATCCGTAAAGAAGTCCTAAACAATCCATCCGCTTCAAAATCAGCTTCTGACGCCATGCCTGCTGACACGTTAGATATTTTAAAAAACTATAAACATACGTCAGGTTATTGGCATGATTGGGAGTTATATTTTCCTTTTCTAAAGTATCGTGTACAAACGATGACTTTAACAGATTTAAAACAAATAGAGGGCGTTGTGGAAGGGCTGGAGCATCGAATTGCACGTACATCTATAGATGCTGCTTCTTTCCAAGAATGGATGACAGCCTTAAAAACAAAACGTTACACGTGGACAAGACTTCAGCGAATATTTGTCCATATTTTAACCAATACAAAAAAAGAAGAAAATATACTAACCAATCAAACAGGATACGTACGGATACTTGGCATGAACAAAACGGGGCAGAGCTTTTTAAACCAGCAAAAAAAGAAAGCTGATTTACCGTTCATTACAAAAATAAATCAGTTGAAGCATCCATTTTTACAAATAGAAGAACGAGCTGCTAAAGCGTATTACAGTGTTTTACCCGTTCAAAAGCAAAGAAGATTTTTTTTACAGGAACTTCAATCCCCCATTATTGTAAAGTAGATGTTTTTATAAAACGAAACTTCATTCAGTGGGTATTTTCGACGCACAACTCTTTACGATAGGACGAGTAGTCGCAGCAACGGTTTTAATAGACCGAGTAATCGCAGGTCTCAATGTTGTCAGGTTAATCGACCGCTGCGACGGGTTATGGTAGGGGCGTAATCGCAACTCCAGGACGTTGCGAGCTTAGTCTGAGTGTGATTCAGGGAGTTAACGCCCGTTATTTCCCGCCTAAATATGTTTATTCTCCCTCTTTTTTTGGAGCGGGAGTTTTACAGGCAGTTCTCCGTGATAAAAAAGAGGATTTCCAGCCCCTTATTTCAACATGGAAATCCTCTTTCATTTATTTTTTATTCATTAACACTTTCTAAATAGTCTATGGCATCTTCAAAAGTATCCACCGGAACAATTTCCATATCTGTCCCTATACTTTCTGCCGTTTCAACTGCTACCTGGTAATTTGAATCTTCACGTCCATCTTCATTTGGTGCAAAGAAAATATCGACTCCTTCTTTATCAGAAGCAACAACTTTTTTATCTACTCCACCAATTCGATGAACATTTCCATCATAGTCAATTTCACCAGTCCCGCCGATCTGTTTTCCACCAGTTAAATCTCCTTCTGTTAATTGATCATAGATTTCTAAAGAAAACATGAGACCTGCGCTCGGACCGCCGATACTACCACTGGAAAAATGAATTTCTGGATTGACGGTTACTTCACGGTCCGTCACCAGATTTATTCCAACACCTACACGTGTTCCTTCTTCATCTAACGGCTCTAATTCCATATTAGTTGTGTGTTCTTCATCATTTCTTTCAAAAACAACCGTTACCGTATCACCGGCTTCTTTGCCATCAATATAATTAATTAAGTCTTGAGACTCATTCACCTCTGTATCATCAATTCCGATGATACGATCCCCGCTCTCTAATTTACCTTCTGCAGGTAACCCTTCCACAGCAGCGACCACATAAACACCTTTAAAATCAATATCTATTTCTTTTTCTGCTGCTTCATACGCAACAACCGTTGCTGCCTCTTGAGAGCTTTCCATCACCTGGAGCTGTGCAGCCATATAATCTTCCTGTGACATTCCTTCTGGGAAAACCTGATCTAAAGGAAGGATCTCTTGATGCGGTAAAACGGAAGCAGCCGCATATAAAATGGGCGTCGCCTGCATTCCACTAATTGTCACTAAATGCATATCTCCTTCACTAGGATAGCCTCCATCAACTTCTACAATAGGATCTAATGCATCAGCACCACCTGGTTTTTGTATATAATACGGTAATTGATATACGCCTAATAAGTAAACAAGTAATACAATGATTAGTAATCCTATAATTCTTTTTTTCGATAATCGCAACACATCTATTCCCCTTCCTCACACACTTACTAAAAATATATCTATGGCATATTTTCATATGGTATTCGCGTATATATATCACATATAGTAACTTTTTTCTTACAATTATACATCGGACAAGCTAGCATTATTCTACTACTTCCTACCATAATTGTACAGAATAGATACTTCATGATATGAAGATGAAACAGCGTCATGATATTTCCTTTCTAAATAAAGAATATGTATAAAATAAAGCGATATGTAGCGAAGTTCTGTACTTCTCATTTCATAGGAAGAGACATTAGAGAACACAGTATTCGAAAAGGGAGCCTGGGAAGCATACGCCGCTTTCTTTCCCCCTTATGTTCTAAAGTGCAGGTATATTGCTAAATAAAGTCTTCGTCAGAATAGCAGCTACTCGTCTCAACAAAATAAGCAAACGCTAAATTAGTTATTTTTTTGGTGAGATACAACACATCATTTTTGAATATGCATTAATAGGGGGACATTAGATTGAAACAAAAGCTAAAAACACTTGGCTATGCAGGAATATCTATTTTCTTATTTTTTAGTTTAATACGATTTCCAGACCAGGCATTGGAAGCAGCTATTCGTGGACTAAATATGTGGTGGGAGGTTGTATTCCCCTCGTTGTTGCCATTTTTTATAACTGCTGAGCTATTATTAGCTTTCGGTGTTGTGAAATTTTTAGGTGTTTTATTTGAACCAATTATGCGCCCATTATTTAATATACCAGGTGCCGGAAGCTTCGGATGGATTATGGGAATGGCAAGTGGTTATCCAACAGGAGCAAAAATAGCATCGAGACTCCGTGAAGAAAGGCAACTAAGCCAAATAGAAGCTGAAAGGTTAGTGTCTTTTACAAATAATTCGAGTCCACTCTTTATATTTGGTGCAATTTCCGCTGGCTTTTTTTATAACATTAAGTTGGGGTTATTATTGGCTGTTTGCCATTATGGAGCAAATACTATTGTCGGGATCGTGATGCGTTTTCATGGCAGGAAACAAGAACAGCAAGTCATCAAGAAAAAAAAATACTCCTTTTCATTAAAAAAAGCTTTTCAAGAAATGCACCGAAATCGTTTAAGGAATACACGTCCCTTCGGAGAAATATTAGGTGATGCTGTATTAAATTCAATTCAGACACTAGTTATGATTGGTGGATTTATTATTTTATTTTCCGTCCTGATTAAATTGCTTTTTCTGATGGACATCACGCCTTTTCTCGCAACACTTATTGAACCTTTTCTTCCTATTTTTGAGCTGCCGAAAGAGTTAGGACTTCCGTTTATTTCCGGATTATTTGAAATCACGGTGGGGTCAAACTTAATTTCCCAAGTAGCTACGGATTCTCTACTGCAAAAAGCGATGTTAATCAGTTTTATCCTTGGGTTTAATGGTTTATCCATTCAGGCGCAGGTTGCCAGCATTTTAGCAAAAACAGATATCCGCTTCTATCCATATTTCCTTGCCCGTCTTTTACATGGAACGTTTGCTGTTATCCTGACTATTTTATTATATAAACCATTATATCTTGATCGAATTGTCATCCGTTCTAATGAAATTCCTGCAGCGACGGTTCAGGACACCTCTATTTGGATGAATACGTACTATTTACTACAAGATATCGGTCCGACAGTAACGATTATCAGTTTAGCAACAGCTATCTTTATTATTATCTATAAAAACAAAATAAATAATCCCCTTTGAAATCAAGTGGATATAATAAAAGAGAGTCGATCTAATTAATCTGACTCTCTTCCCTTAAAAATATGTAACGAACAAAAATTCTATTTTTGTATAATTAGTTAAATTTCTTTTTTAATTCCTCTTCTACCACTTCCGGAACAAGCCCACTGATATTCCCTTGGTATTTAGCTGCTTCCTTTACCATACTTGAGCTTAAAAATGAATATTTGTTGTTTGTCATCATAAATAATGTTTCAACATCTTCGTTTAATTTCCGATTCATGGAAGTTATTTGCATCTCGTATTCAAAATCACTTACCGCACGTAAGCCTCTAATTACAGCAGTTGCTCCTATGTCTCTTGCATAATCCATGAGTAGTCCACTAGAAGAATCAACCCGTACATTGGGGTAATCCTTTAATGTTTCTTCTAATAATTGCTTTCTTTCTTCTACCGTAAAAAGCGGCGATTTAGATTGATTATTAAACACGGTAACTACTACCTCTTCAAATACTTTAGCACCACGCTGAATAATATCTAAGTGACCATTGGTAACTGGATCAAAACTACCGGGGCATATTGCTAATTTCCTCATTGTTTAAGCTTCCTCTCTCTCATCTATTTGGTAAATCGTAACTTGAACTAAACCGCCATAATCTGCTTGTTTAATGGCTTTTAAAGATTTATACGTATCTGGTAATATGTTTGATTTATCATGCTCACAATATACAATTGCTTTCTTTTTAAGCAATTGATGATCAATCAGGTAATCAAGTAATTCCATATAATCTTTACTTTTATATGGTGGATCTAAAAGTACTAAATCAAATTGTAATTCACGTTTAGTAATGGCTTTTAAAGCTCGGTCTGCATCATTTCGATAGACCTCTGCCTGCTTTTCTAATTGGAGTGATTTCAAATTCTCTTTAATCGTCTGGACCGCCTTTGGATGCTTGTCTATAAAAATGACCTTTGACATCTTTCTGCTTAATGCTTCAATTCCTAATGATCCACTTCCGGCAAACAAATCTAATGCTAATCCACCTGAAAAGAAAGGTCCCATTACTTGAAATACAGCTTCTTTTACTTTATCAGAAGTTGGCCTCGTAGATTCACCAGCTACACTCTTTAACGCTCTTCCTTTATGTATTCCTGCTATTACACGCACCTCTGAATCACCTCAGCTTCTTTTAGCTCGTCAATAGTCTACCACGATTCTCAAGTTTAGCAAATTATTTTCATTCATGATGTATATTATTTTTTACTTTGTCTATAATATCATAATGATTCAGCTAAATATGATTTAGTTGAAACGGAAGAAGGCTTATCCTTCCCCATAAGCCCTTCATCCGGTTTCTCCTCTCCCTTTAGCCTTTTATTTTTATGAGGAAACTAGGGATTCACTAAACCTTTAGTCTGAAATCCTAGTTACACTTATGCAAATAAGAAAGTTTTACACTTTCTTATTTGTCAAAAAATAAAAGGACCTGCAGTAATTTTGACTGCAGGTTTTTTTATTTTTTGCACTTTAAAAAAATATAAAGAATTCAAGGAATAAAGTACGACGGACACGATGTCCTAGCACCTAATTTGGTCACATGACGTGACCTTTCTTATAATCACAGCAACGGTTTTAATAGACCGAGTAATCGCAGGTCTCAATGTTGTCAGGTTAATCGACCGCTGCGACGGGTTATGGTGGGGTGAGTAATCGCAACCCCAGAAAAACACTACGCTTTCAAGTCTCCCTCTAACGAATGCCAAGTTTTCTTTAACAAAAGGAATCGCTTCATAAATACACCTAGATTCCCATTTTATAATCATATTGCTTCGCCTTATCCGGTTTTGCGTTTTCATAGTCTGTCGGTATAAATGGCTTTTGAGATCGTTCCACTTTAGAAACGAAAGCGAATTGATTGAATTTTTTCTCAATAGAATCAATATCTTCCCGATTCACATAAATAATCGCATAACGGTGCTTTTTAGATACATGAATAAGATGTCCATGTTTTTTCAACTGTCTGACATTTTTCATATGCTGAAACCAGACAACAATTCCTTGTCTTTCCACCATACTGCCTTCCCTCCTTTTTATTTCTGTAATATGTAAAAAGCTTCAATCAGTAGAAGTTTGATGGAAGGTTAGAACTTATTAGTTACCCGTGCCATAAAAAGCGTTATAAGGACATAAAGCAGGTCACTTCTTTCAAGCTCCCTGCTTTTATGAATTTATGATGCACAGCCACAGGCTCCACCGCTGCCACAGCCACAACCGCTATCGGTTAAAGCTGCGCCATCTTTAGGCGCTTTAATCTGTTCACTAACACTCTCTGCTACAAATTGGCTGACTTCATCCAATAGATTTTGCAGATTTCTTTCAGCAACTTTAAAAGCCGCCACTTTATCATTCAAATCCATATCTCGTTTTTTAGAGCGGACTTGCTTCATAATATCATAATAATCCGGATGGTATCTGCCGAACCGCTGTACATCTTCATAATGCTCTTTAACATCCGCAAATGTTTTAATCAGATTCTGCGCTTCCTTATCTTCATCCAACGATTTCTTCGCTGATTGATATTGTTCCATAACATCGGATTGTAAAATCATTTTCCCGACTAACTCCGATTCATCTAATATATCTACATATTCCATTGTAGCAATCATTTTTCCACCTCCACGAACAATTATTAATGAATGTAATAAAAAAGAGATTATCTCTTAATAAGGTTTATGCCAGTAACTATTAAATTAGATGTGATTCAGCTTAGCTGCATCATTAAACTTTTATAGTTATCCTTATTATCATACCATTTTATACTTCGAAAGAAAACAGAGGCGGCTTCAATCTTTCATTGATTTAGCCATCTCTGCAAACATTCTTACCATTTGTAATTGATTCGAGAAAGTATTTATTTTTTGAGGAAATGTTTTTCCATAAAATTTCTTTGCTTCTTTTTTTAACTCTTCCAGCCGACTTGGATCACGCGTCAAATAACGATACCAAATTGGATGATATCGGACAAATTCAGCAAGTTCCGGATTTTTTTTGAGATAGGCAATGATATCATTATCCATTTTATCCCCTCTAATCTTTTCTTAATGAAAAAGGAGCTCTGGGTGTTTTATTTGCGGAAGGCTTTTTCATATCACCAATCATTTCTTGAACAACACCTATGGCCTTACTTAATTGCTCGATTTGCCCTTGTACCTTTTCCGTATCTAAGTTCTGGGTATAGTCCATGATCTGTCGGATAAGGTCGGAATGATCTGTTTTTTTGCTTTTTTTACTATCCTGATTTTTCGATTCAGAATCGGCTTCTGTAGATTCTGTTTTATATTCGTTCCAAAACGGGTCATCTTCATCTAAAATTGCCCACTTTTCATAAAATTCCTGCCATCCCTTGCCACTTTTTCTGATTTCTTCCAATAATTTAGGATGGCGATTCACGAAAGATTTAAATGCTGCAACACTAGGATGTAATTGACTCAATTTTCTCACCGTCCTTTTTACACTATAAGGGCATATACTTATTAAAACTACAGTATATGTGCAGTGATTGTGATGGGAGGAGTTAGCGCAACAGTTGTCAGCGTAATGCGGCACTGTAGAAAAAGCAATACGCTAGTTAGCTTTATTGTGATCTATACAAGACTTTGTATTTCATACATTTAATTAACCTGACAACATTGGTAAGCACAGTACCAGTCCCAACGAAGGTAATCCTTTATTTTTAAGGCTCTGCCTGCAAAGTGTTTTTAAAACTTCCTACAATAACCTATGTAATTTGGTTAAAAATGTGCTAATGGCTTATTACTTTCTAACGTTAAAAACTTACATTCTATTGATATTTACTAGCACAAAGATGTGTTAACTTAGACATTTCCATAGGGACGCAGGAAACTTAGTCTTACTTCCTTACCGTGACCAAAAGCGCAGAGCGCCTGTTTAAAAACGTAGAGATTGCGCCCCCGGTTTTTGGGGGTGGTTCGACTTTAGTCGAACTTCCTTTATTCTTGAGATAAAGGAAACACGGTGAGGTGACGAACCGATGTTGACTTATCGTAGGGCGCGACGTGAAATCTCCTAGTTTTTGGCGCTCGGAGCTGGACGTGGCTGTTTTACTATAAATAGTTATCCACAAGGCAATAATTCTATAATTTTCTATGCAAATAAAAAAGAAGCCACGGATCTCTGACTTCTTCCTCTGTTAAATAGGTTTAAATATATTAAAAAGGCTTCCCTAAAAAGTTTTGTGTATAATAAAAACGATATACACCGACCCCAAGGTAACTATATTCATCACTTAATAATGCTTCCCGATGACTTTCACTATTTAACCATCCTTCCATCGCAGCAGGAGCATCTGGATACTGAGCTGCAATATTCTCTCCAGCAGCTACATAAGCAACCTGTTTTTCCTCCAAGCGTTCTTTTAAACCATTCCCGTCTAAATTAACATGGGAAAAATAATCATTGTCATACATATCTTTACTATGATCATATGCTACCAGGCTTACTTGATCATCCCATTCTAAACGCGGCAAATCATGCTTGTAACGCATTATATTAGAAATATCAAGCACTTGCTGCTCCATCCCTTTCTGAATTTCCCTCCACTCTTCCTCATTAAATTCAGGCTGTTCAGGCAGCTCTCCCCGATATTCGATTTCATAAGGTCTCTGTAATAAAAGTGCATCTCCCGTAGAAATTCTCATAGAAGATAATGTTTCTGTAAACGTATCAAAATAAAATTGAATAAATGTAGAATCACTTATTTTCACTAATGGTCTCATCTGAAGATCTTCTGCATTTAATCGAAAAGTAAACGAAGAATCACCATCAGAATAGGTTACTTCATTTGAAAAATGAAATGTATCTGCCACTTCTATATAACTTGCCTCTGAATTAATTGGTGATATCTCTAAATTATCACCAATAGCGTAAACAGATACAATCTCATCTTCTAAAATAGCAAACTGACCGTATTGGCTTTCTGAATTATTATATACGTACCATTCATAACTATATGCACTAACATCAATCCTGTCCGGTTCTCCCAGCTCTTCCACAAGTTCTGTTGACGTCTTTCCGATCCATTGATATAAATCGCCTTCTAAATTCATCTGAGGAAGCTCTGCAGCAGTCCCTTTCGGCTCTATGTCCTCTTCATCTTCATTAAGATGTGTCGTGACTTCTCTAACAACCTCTGTAGGTGATGAACTTATCTGGTTAATAACAATAAATACAAGGAGTGCAATAATCATGATTAACAAAATATTACGAAGCTTCTTCATGATTGGAACCCCCATCCAGCAGACAAATAAATCCTTGATCGTACCCCTTCAAAAATGGGCAAATTAAGAAAGCATGTATCTTAACTACGCTCTTAATGTTTGACTCCGCTCCATTCCGGTTATTCCGGATCACGCTCCCCTGTCTCAGCACAAAGGGTCAGTGATTTCTGAACATCTTTTTATAACCTACTTATCTACTTTATACCCCATTATCATTATATTATACCCTTTCTTTGCTAACGTCCATGGTTTCTATTGCATCTATTACCGTTTCGTATTATCCTTAAACTAAGCAGAATATTTTTGATGAGGTGAAAGTATAATGAGATTTGAAAACACTGGGATAGAAGACACTATTATTGATGTACAGGTATTGGATCATGTAACAGCGAATCTTGCATTTATCCGGGCAGGACAATGGGATTATGAACGTGTTACCTACGATTACAAAATTGGCTCCAATGAAGAAGGTATTACATATTATATCCGTGTACAAGGATATGCTATCGAGGGAGATGTAGATAAACGCAATGCCGTTATGCAATTAATGACTCCTTTACTCGGTAAACATTATTATCCTCATGGAATAGAATATGGTGAAGAAGAGAACTTCCCTGAAAGCGTTGTAGAAAGAACAAACACATTACTTGCCAAGCTCAGCGAAGAATTACAGTATTACAAAAAATAAAATAGAGCCTTAAAAAGAGATAGCATATCATTTTGTCATATGTTATCTCTTTTTATTTTTCATCATACCAGCTGTGTTGTGAGGCCATTATATATTTGCCGAAAATATTCCTTATTCGAAAAACATGTAAAAAGGGGCGGCGCTCCTGGATAACAGCACCCCCCTTTACATCAAATTCAAGCTTTCACATCACAGATTAGCGGTTAAAAACCAAGAATAGCCTTAATCATACTTGTTGTTTCACCCGGTTCAAATAATACATATAGAAAAATATAAACCATAATCCCTGTAATAGCACTGAAAAACCAAATAATACTTGTTACCGGACCAATTTTACGGTGTTTTTTAATATTTCTCTTGAATGCTAATACAAGCGTTACAATTCCAAACACCGCTCCCACTGTCGCTAAAATAATATGGAAAATCAGGAAAATCGTAAAATAGGTCTGTATATTTTCAGGACCTCCAAAGCTTGTATTTCCAATAAACACGGTGCGTGATACATAAATAATGAAGAAAAGAAGTGCACTGACAGCTGCTGATATCATCACAGCTTTATGTTCTTTTCTTTTATTTTTTACGATTAAAACCCAGCCTATTGCGACGAGTATTGCACTCAAAGCAATAAAAAATGTACTAATAGTTGGTAGTAAATGCATTTCTTTATCCTCCAGTATTTCTAAATATACGTTGAAAAAATATCGGGAAAAAACGAAGAAACCTTATAATTATATAAAGAAATGAAGATCTGCTTCCCTACGTAATTGCATCGTTTTTTCTCTTATTCATTTTGCTCCTCTTTTGGAACTTTCTTTTCAATGTGTTTCTGCCGTTGTTGGCGGTAACGGGTCAATAGTATTACCTTCTCTTCTGATCCAAGAAAAAATAATCGTTGCTAAAACCCCTCCATAAGTAATTTCTTGAATAATCTTCATGATAATACCGCCGAGCTGCTGGTCTGTCAATATACTGAGCGGTGTAAACATTTCCGGGCCAGTTAAACCGGGAGCAAGTCCCTGTAAAACATCAGTCGGCACACAAAGACTCATCGCCTGCATCCATGCTCCTCCTTGTGTATATGTTGCATAAAGAGGTTCAGATGCAAAAATGATTAATGCACATGCAGGTGTGATTAATACACTATTTGCAAAAATATAACCTACCTTTAATAGAGGCTGCATGCGGTCAAATTCCTTTATAGGAGATAACAATGGAAAGAACATTAGAAAAGCTGCAAATAACAATAACCCATGAACGGCCGAATGAATAACCGGCGAAGATTTTGCAAACTCAAAAAAACTAGGGATGTGATAAAAGGAAAATAAACCATTAAATAGCAATAATGATATTAAAGGTTTTGTGCCTATTTTTACAATTGGTCTAATAACAGGAAGATCAATCGCTTTTCTCCATAACCAGGCTGGAATGCCTTTGATAATCAATATTGGCACAACAAGTAAATAAACGGCCATTTGAATCATGTGAGCAGTAAGCGTTATATGTGAAAGTAAATCAATTGGTGCTCCTTTAACTAAGTATAGACATAGCATCGCGGTATAAAAAGACACCTGCTGCTTCACAGAAACTTTATTATGATTGCCAAATTTATGCCGATATGGCCCTGTAATTAAAAAATAAGCTAAAGCAATGAGAGCTATAAATATCATAAAATATGGACTCCACAATGCCCGAAACCCAAATATTTGTATATCTAACCACATACTTAATCATCTCCAGTTTAGTCTACATTATCTATTATACCTTAAAATAAGCAAGAATTCTCTAGATGGATTGTGACGATTTTAAAACACATCCATTTATTTTCGAACCTGCAAAAAAAAAACACTATGATGATTTAAAAATATATCATCATAGTATTTAGCAATTTTAATAAGGTTGATTTTCAATTGTCTTACTTACCACCAGGTAATAACCGTAAATGTTAATGCCACCATCACTGTAATGAAAATCCCACCATAGATAATTTGAGCAGGTACCTCATGACCTTTGTCCTTTAAGTGCATAAAGTAGAAAAACTGAAATCCTACCTGTACAAAGGCAAGAAGCAGCAATATTGGAATAACATACGTAGATGGTACTTCAAACATAACAAGAGCAAATGCAACTAATGTAAAGAAAATCATTAATGCGAAACTGACTACCATTTTTTGCATTTCTTGTTTATTCTTTTGTTTTTGGAACGAATTAATTTTTCTTGAACTCATTTCATCTGTCATAAATTAACTCACCATCCCCATCAGATAAACAACTGTAAAGATAAACACCCACACTACATCGATAAAGTGCCAATATAGCGCAAATGTATTATATTTTGGTGCATTATACAGGTCCAGCCCACGCTTTGCATTACGAACCATCAATGCGATGATCCAGGATAATCCAAATACAACGTGTCCTCCATGAAAGCCGACTAAAGTATAAAAAGCTGATCCAAATGCAGAAGAACGGAATGTAAAACCATAGTCATGAATATAATGTGCAAATTCATAAACCTCACATGCAAGGAAAGCAATACCCAGTAATGCTGTAATTCCCATCCATAGCTGCATCTTCTTAAAGTCATTATTCTTCATATGATAAATAGCATACACACTTGTTAAAGAGCTTGTTAAAAGCAGGATTGTCATTAAGAATACCAGTCCGAGACCGTATAATTCCTGTGTTGTCGGTCCTCCGGCATTAGAATCTTTTAAAGCAAGGTACGTACCAAACAGGCAGGCAAAAAGAACCGTCTCACCACCAAGGAATACCCACAAGCCCATGAATTTATGCTTTCCTTCTGTTGTTGCCTTCGAAGGGTCTTTTGGCATATTCTTTGGATCAATGGAATGATCATGACTCATATTAATCACCCACCCTTTCTAGTTCCTCTTTAGAGATATGATGTCCGTGGTCATCTTTTAATGAACGGGTCAGCATACAGATTAATGCAATAGCCATCCCTGCATAAACAGCGATTAACCAATATTTACTTTCTGTTTGATAAATAAAGCCGTATGAAGCAATCGTGAACCCGATCGTCATAATGAAAGGAAGAATCGATCCGTTCGGCATATGAATTTCATCTACCGGTTCGGATGGCGTCATTTTTTTATTTCCTTCCATCTTTTCAATCCATAATGGATCCAGTCCGCGGACTAATGGTAATTGTTTAAAGTTATAATGGACAGGCGGTGATGAAATGGCCCATTCCAAAGTACGTCCGGATCCCCATGCATCGCCAGGAGCTTTTTTACCTTTAACAGCTGTGTAAATAATGTTAATGAGAAATACAATTACACCAAATGACATAAAGAAAGCACCAATTGTACTGATCAAGTTACCTGTGTCCAAGCCCTGATCTTCTAAGAATACCCAGTAACGGCGCGGCATTCCCATTAACCCTAAGAAATGCTGGATAAAGAACGTTAAATGGAATCCAACAAAGAATGTCCAGAACGATATCTGCCCCATTCCTTCGCTTAAATATCTGCCGAACATTTTTGGCCACCAGTAATGCAGTCCTGCTAATATACCAAACACTGTCCCGCCTACAATTACATAGTGAAAGTGTCCGATAACAAAGTAAGTGTCATGATATTGATAATCAGCAACAGCAGAAGCCAGCATAACACCAGTCATTCCTCCGATAGTAAATGACGGAATGAAAGCTAATGACCATAACATCGCTGAATTGATTTTAATACTGCCTCCCCAAAGGGTAAACAGCCAGTTAAATATTTTTATACCGGTCGGAACAGCAATTGCCATTGTTGCTACTGCAAAGATAGAGTTTGCAACTGGTCCCAGACCTACTGTAAACATATGGTGAGCCCATACCATAAATCCTAAAAACGCAATCAAAAATGTCGCAAATACCATTGCTGTATATCCGAATAAGCGTTTTTTAGCAAATGTAGGGAAAACCTCACTAAATACTCCGAATACCGGCAGAATCAAGATATATACTTCCGGATGTCCAAATATCCAGAATAAATGCTGCCAGATAATTGAATTTCCGCCTAATGCTGCATCGAAAAATGCAGAACCAAACATACGGTCAAACATCATTAAGAATAATCCAACCGTCAATGCCGGGAATGCAAATAGAATTAAAATACTGGCTACAAATGTGGTCCAGGTGAACAACGGCATTCTCATATAAGTCATACCCGGTCCACGCATCGATACAATCGTAACAATAAAGTTAATCCCGCCCATTAAGGTTCCTGCTCCGGATAATTGCAATCCCATAACGTAAAAGTCAATACCATGACCCGGGGATTGTATGGATAATGGAGCATAGTTAGTCCAACCGGCATCAGGGGCACCAGTAAACCAGCTAAGGTTTAATAACACTCCCCCGAAAAAGAATAACCAGAATCCTAAAGAGTTAAGGAACGGAAATGCTACGTCACGCGCTCCGATTTGCAGCGGCATAATAAAGTTCATCAAACCTAATAATATCGGCATCGCTGCAAGAAATATCATCGTTGTACCGTGCATGGTAATCATTTCATTATAAAGCCCGGCACTAATAAAATCATTCTCTGGTGAAATTAATTGAATACGAATAATTACAGCCTCAAGACCGCCTAACAGGAAAAAGAATCCTCCTCCTGCAAGATACAGAATACCGATCTTTTTATGATCGACAGTTGTCAACCAATCCCATAGGATAGCCCCGAAACCGCTTTTTTGAGCACTAGTCATACCCAAATTTTAAACCTCCCTTTTGTAACAGTCATTCACTTTTTAATCTCCTGCGCTTTCAGGTGTAATCTCTGAAGGTTGTAATTGCATTAAATATGCTGCAATACTTTCCGCTTCATCTTGATTAAGTGGCGGATATTGGTCCGTCATTTTATTCCCCGGCTTAATAGACTCAGGATCCATTAACCAGTCAACAAGGTTCTCCTGGTTATGTTCCAAAATACCGGCAACATTAGAACGGTCGCCAAAGTTTGATAAATTCGGTCCAAATGGTCCGTTATTCTCCGGTCCAGCTTCAATACCGGAAGCAGCTGCGTCAGTCGCATGACAATTCATACAATTGTTCGCTTCAAACAACTCTTGACCTTCTTGAGCTTCAGCAGTTTCTGGCTCCGCTTCTGCATCTATGTTTTGCATATCGTCTACCCACTGTTCGTATTCTTCAGGTGAAACAGCAATGACTTTAAAATCCATTAAGGAATGCGAAGGGCCGCATAACTCAGCACATTTGCCCCAGTATACACCTTCCTCGTAAGCTTCGATATACATGGTATTTACATTCTCTGCATTGACATCCATTTTCCCGGAAATTGATGGAACCCAGAATGAATGAATAACATCAGAAGAGAGCATATGTAAATAAACGCGCTCGCCAGTAGGAATGTACAGGTCTTGACTTGTTTGAACTTCTTCTCCAGGATACTCAAAATGCCACCAATATTGATTTCCTTTTACATTAATATTAGTGAGTTCATCTGCACTCGAATCATCGGCCAGGTTGAAAGTCGCCAGCACGGTAGGTACAGCAATAATTAATACTAAAATTATTGGAATTACTGTCCAGATTACTTCCAGCTTGTGGTTCCCTTCCACTTGCTCAGGCACATGATCTTCCTGTCCTTTTTTTCTGCGAAAGCGCACAAGGGTAATCACATAAATCACCATAACCACAATAAACACACCTGTCATGATTAATGTGGTCAGAACAATAAGATCCATGGATTGTTCTGCGCCGTAACCTCTAGGTCTAAGTGCAGAAAGATTTTCCATTCCGCAGCCTGCCAAAAATAGAGCAAGTAACGTGAATACGAATAAAACTTTGGTTTTTCCCATCCAACCTTTCATGTAAGAATACCTCTCTTTCTTTTTGTTCTTTCCTTTTATATTTAAGTTTCAAGGAATAACAATCATTAATTAAATATCGGCAGTGTAACAATGATCATTAACGGAAATAAAATAGTTAAATAATTCAATGAAAATATAAATACTAAATTAGCCCATTTCATATCTTTTTCCGTGAATAATCCAATAAACCCTATTATCAGCCATCCAATATTTAATAGCGTTGCCACAATCGTAAAAGTTAATCCCAGTGTAGGGAGTAAAAAGAATGGTAATGGTAAAAGACAAGCAATGTAAACAACAATTTGCCTTTTCGTCATGCCCATACCTCTAACAACTGGTAACATCGGTACTCCAGCCGCCTTGTACTCCTCTTTCTTTTTCATTGCTAGAGCAAGAAAATGCGGTGTTTGCCAAATAAACATAATTAAAAACATGACAAGTGGAACCACATGAAAAGAGGATTCAACTGCTGCCCAGCCGATCACAGGAGGCATTGCACCAGATAAGCTTCCAATAGCTGTGTTTAACGTATATCTCCGCTTTGACCATATTGTGTATAACACCACATAGCCAAACCAGCCAATAAAAGCAAATAATGCTGCGTACCAAGTAGTAAACAGTAATACTGCGAATCCAAGAACACTTATAATCATTCCCATTATAAGTACTGTTCGCAATGAAAAGAAACCCGTAACAGTAGGTCTTTTCTTTGTTCTGGACATTTTGGGATCAATATCTACATCATCCCAGTTATTAATAACGCAACCGCCAGCAATCACTAAAGCACTTCCAATTATCATTAAAAGAAATGTCCCCCAATGACTACTAAAGGAGGTATTTGTTAAAGCGATAGCCACTAAAAAACCAGTAATTGCTGTAATCAAATTAGAATTAACAATTCCTATTTTTATAAGCGCCTTCACTTCTGACAGAAAAACAGTTATTTTCTCTTTAGTTGAGATAGTTGTGTTACCGATTAACTCCGAATAAGTCAGATCTACTTTATCCATAATTTCCCCCCTTCGCACCAGTAGGAAGACATAATAATAAACAGAATACAGACATTCGGTTCTATGTATTCCGTTTCCAACTTTAATTATAGCATGGATTTCTATGACAATCTAATGAACTTTAATATAATATTTTACAACTATTTGAACATTCAGCTAAAAAGGGTATGGAAACTAGATAAAGAAAATAAATTATGTACTTTTCAATGTTTATTAAATAATAACTGTTCTTCTGCATACTCATCCATACTATATTTCTAGCAAACATAACCGAATTATGCAAGCTTTTTTTATTTGCTGATGAAAATTCCAAAAAAACATGATACTATTAACAATGGTATTTTTATTCTTAACAGGAAGTTTACCTGCTTGAATAAATGAATTTTAATAGTTTATACTCCGGTGCTGTTTTGATTTGCAAATTATTTTAGCCGTTTGTTAGATTTTGTTCAAAATTGGAAAGCGTTTCCCGAATGAATTTTGATACACTAGAGATATTGGATAATTTACATAGAATTGAGGTTGCATAGATATGTTGAAAAAACTTAAAATACTATCTGTGGTAACGACCATTGGAATGCTTCCTCTTCTTTTGGGAGGGGCACTTGTTACAAAAACAGGTTCAGCGGATGGGTGTGGAGACAGCTGGCCGCTGTGTGAAGGAGAACTCCTCCCTGCCAACCTTCATTTTGAAATGATCGTTGAATTAAGTCATCGAATGGTCAGCGGTGCAGTTGGTATATTGGTGCTTTTACTTGCTGTTCTATCCTGGAAAGCATATAGACATCACAAAGAAGTTATATTCTTAAGCTTTTCTGCACTATTTTTTATTATTGTACAAGCACTAGTTGGGGCGGCAGCAGTTGTCTGGGGACAATCTGATTTTGTATTAGCTACTCATTTTGGGATATCTTTAATTTGTTTTGCTGCTGTTTTTTTACTTATGCTATTATTCTTTGAAATTGACAAGAAGTTACATACGGAAGACATCCATATTAAAAAGTCTCATCGAATGGAAATCTATGCGATAACGTTTTATACGATGTGTGTAGTCTATAGCGGGGCACTCGTACGTCATACCAATTCTATCTTGGATTGTTCGGACTGGCCACTTTGCTCAAATGCGGAGCCTTTTGCTTTTGCAAGCTATTCATTTAACCAATGGGTACAAATGGGACATCGTTTTGCAGCCGGAATCTTATTTTTATGGACACTTTTTTTAACGATTCGCATGCTAAAGAAATATAGTCACAATCTTGTTATGAAGTGGGGATGGCTTATTACGCTGACGCTGATTACACTCCAAGTTTTCTCTGGTTCGCTAATTATCTTTACGCAGCTCAATTTATTTATTGCTCTGGCCCATGCACTATTTATAACTTGTTATTTTGGAATGCTGACTTACTTTATCCATTTGTCTTTCCGAAGCAGTAGAAAAGAGAAATAGTAGAATTTGTAAAATATCACTTACAAATAAAAGGAAACCTTGCATTTTACACACAAGGTTTCCTTTTATGTTTAATTCAGATCTCCCAGCTCGTAAAGAAAATCGAAAATCCGGCATTTTTTAAAGGAAGGCTTAAAAGCGTATTTTGCTTTTATCCCCTTATGCTCCTGAGTGCAAGCCTTTCACCCTTTTAGACATTACAAGCCCCTTGACATGCCTGCCAAGGGACTTTATTTTATTTACTCAAATTCAATTAATAAATCATTTACCGCAATCGAACTACCTGCTTGAACATGAATTTCCTTAATGACACCATCAAGTGGAGCCTGTACAGAAGTTTCCATCTTCATTGCTTCATTTGTCATCAGATGCTGTCCTTTTTTAACCGTGTCTCCTTTCGCACAATGCACTTCAAGAACGGTACCAGGCATGGTTGCACCTACATGATTTGGATTGGATTTATCTGCTTTTGGATTTATTGCGATCGCAGACTCAATACTGTTATCACGAACAGCAATTTCACGGGATTGTCCATTTAGTTGGAAATAAATAACTCGAGTGCCGTCTTCTTTTGGTTCTGAAATAGAAACAAGTTTCACAATAAGCGTTTTACCTTTTTCAATCTCTACTTCAATCACTTCACCAAGCTTCATACCGTAGAAGAAAGTCGGTGTATCTAATACAGACATGTCCCCATACGTGTTCAAGAACTCCTGATAGTCTTTGAATACTTTCGGATAAAGTGCATTTGAAATTAAATCATGACTGTTCACCGGACGATTCAGCTCATTGTAAAGTGTATCACGCATTTCTTTAAAATCAACATCTTCCATTAACTCCCCTGGTCTAACGGTAATAGGCTCTCTATCTTTTAGAATCAGCTTTTGCAGTTTTTCTGGGAAACCTTGATATGGCTGGCCAATATATCCTTGGGCAAATTCAATAACAGAATCAGGGAAATCAATCGATTCACCTTTTTCATAAAGGCTTTCCTCCGTTAAGTCATTTTGTACCATAAAGAGTGCCATATCTCCCACCACTTTGGATGATGGAGTAACCTTTACGATATCTCCAAACATATCATTCACTTTACGGAACATTGCTTTCACTTCATTCCAGCGATCTCCTAAACCAACAGCTTTTGCTTGTTGCTGCAGGTTACTATACTGACCACCTGGCATTTCATGATGATAAATTTCTGTATGTGGTGCGTTCATTCCACTTTCAAAATCTTTGTAGTACTTCCGAACACCTTCCCAATACTGCCCAATCTCTTCCACTTTATCAATATTTAGCTCTGGCTGTTGCCCGGTTCCATCTAAAGCATAATAAAGAGATTGTGCACTTGGTTGTGAAGTCATTCCAGCCATGGAACCTACAGCAACATCAACAGCATCTACTCCCGCTTCAATTGCTTTGGAATATGCGTAAACACCATTTCCGCTTGTATCATGTGTATGCAAGTGAATTGGAATATCTACCGTTTCTTTCAATGTACTGATAAGTTGATAGGCTGCTTCTGGCTTCAGTAAACCTGCCATATCTTTAATTCCCAGGATATGTGCGCCTGCCGTTTCTAATTCTTTAGCCATGTTTTTATAGTATTCAACATCGTATTTAGTTCTGCCAGTATCTAAGATATCACCAGTGTAACAAATCGCTGCTTCCGCAATTTTATCTGTTTTACGGACATTATCAATTGCTACTTGCATCCCTTCTACCCAGTTCAAGCTATCGAAAATACGGAATACATCGATACCTGCTTCTGCACTTTTCTCAACAAATAATTCGATGACATTATCTGGATAATTTTTATATCCAACCGCGTTACTTGCACGAAGTAACATTTGGAACAACACATTTGGCATACGTTTTCTCAACTGCAGCAGTCTTTCCCAAGGATCTTCTTTTAAGAAGCGATATGCCACATCATAAGTTGCCCCACCCCACATTTCTACAGAAAATAGGTTTGGCATTAATTTTGCTGTTGGCTCTGCAATGTGCAATAAGTCATTTGTACGAACTCGTGTAGCTAATAAAGATTGATGCGCATCACGGAATGTCGTATCGGTTAACATAACCTGTTTTTGCTCTTTAAGCCACTTCGCAAGCCCTTCCGGACCACGTTCATCTAAAATTTGTTTTGCTCCCTGCTGTATTTCTATATTTTCTATATTTGGAATAATTAATTTTTCGAAATCAGGTTTTTCTTGTTTTTCCGCACCATCTACGCCATTTATAGTCGTATTCGCAATATATGTCAGCATTTTGGTTCCACGGTCACGACGTACTGGGAAAATAAACAATTCAGGTGTTTTATCAATGAAAGTCGTATCATATTCTCCTGACAAAAACTGTTCATGCAGCATAACATTTTCTAAAAATGGGATATTTGTCTTAATTCCTCTAATACGGAATTCTTTTAAATTTCGCACCATTTTAATTGTAGCTTGTTCAAAATCAAGTGCCCATGTAGAAACTTTAACTAGTAACGAATCATAATGAGGTGAAATAACTGCTCCTTGATACGCATTTCCAGCATCTAAGCGAACACCAAATCCGCCCCCGCTCCGATATGCATTAATTTTTCCTGTATCTGGCATAAAATCGTTCAGCGGATCTTCCGATGTTACACGAGACTGAATAGCATAACCTTGTGTTGTAATTTTATCCTGTACTGGGATGCCAACTTCCTTATCATGTAATCCAAACCCATCAGCAACTTTTATTTGTGTCTGAACAATATCTACACCTGTAATCATCTCTGTAATCGTATGTTCCACTTGAACACGCGGATTTACTTCAATAAAGTAGAAGTCATTTTCGGTTACAAGAAACTCCACGGTACCAGCATTGATATAGTCCACATTTTCCATTAAATCTACAGCTGCCTGGCAAATTGCTTCTCTTAAATTTTCATTTAAAGATAAGCTTGGAGCTACTTCAATTAATTTTTGATGACGACGCTGCACGGAACAGTCTCTTTCATATAAATGAACAATATTCCCTTGTGTATCACCAATAATTTGCACTTCGATATGTTTCGGGTTTTCAATTAATTTTTCAACATAAATTTCATCATTGCCAAAAGCAGCTTTTGCTTCTGATTTTGCCCGGTCGTATGCATTGTCTACTTCATTTGCATCCTGAACCACACGCATTCCTCTTCCGCCGCCGCCAAGAGAAGCTTTAATAATAATAGGATAGCCATGTTTCTCTCCAAAAGCTTTTACTTCTTCTAATGAGTCAACTGGACCATCACTGCCTGGAATAATTGGTAAATTTGCAGCTAGAGCTTGTTCTCTCGCTTTTACTTTATCCCCAAACATATTTAAATGCTCGCTGGTAGGACCGATAAAAATTATACCTTCTTCTTCACAACGTCTGGCAAATTCAATGTTCTCAGAAAGGAATCCATATCCTGGATGAATAGCATCTACTTCTACTTCTTTTGCTAAAGCAATGATTCCTTCGATATCTAAGTAAGCGTCGATAGGCTTTTTCCCTTCCCCGATTAAATAAGCTTCATCTGCTTTAAACCGGTGAAAGGAAGAAGAATCTTCGCTGGAATAAACTGCTACGGTGCGAATATTTAACTCGGTACAAGCCCGGAATACACGTATGGCAATTTCTCCTCTGTTCGCAACTAATACTTTGCTAATTTGCTTCAAGTCTGTCATGCTTTACCACCTCTGTACGTATTGATAGATTTTTTGGAGAATAAACTAGATTTGGGTACCAGTTCTTCTCTTTCATTTTCTTTCTTATTAACTTGCAAAGCTATATTATTAAGAATCCCCATAGCTATCATCATAAAGAGCAAGGAAGATCCTCCATAACTGATAAATGGCAAAGGTACACCTGTAATTGGTAGAACCCCGCTAATTGCGCCTAAATTAATAAAAGTTTGAATGCCTACCATCGATGCAATTCCAAGTGCAAGTAAAGAACCAAAACTATCCTGACATTTCCTTGAAATATAAAGTCCTCTAAAGACAATTGTAGCCAACAGGCCTAAAACAATCGCTACTCCTATAAATCCAAGCTCCTCTGCAATAATGGCCATAATAAAATCGGTATGACCTTCTACCAGAAAGCCCAGCTTTTGGATGCTTTGCCCCAACCCTTCCCCTGTTAAACCGCCAACACCAATCGCAACATACGATTGAATTAATTGATAACCATTTAAATCTGGAGAATTAAACGGCTGGTAAGCACCCGTGAAACGAGATAGCCTTTCTTCTGTTACCATATTTGGAATGGCAAAAGCCAACAGAAGCACCCCTGCAAAAACAAGGATAGATAAGTGTTTCCATTTAATACCAGAAGCAAAGATAACAGAACATGCCATTAAAAAAATAATGGACGCTGTTCCAACATCCGGCTGCCTCATAATTAACCCAAGAACGATTGCTGTAATAATAAGCGGAGGTAATACTCCTTTACTAAATTGGTCTAAGTAAGCCTGCTTTTTAGAATAGATAGCAGCTAAATACATAATTAGACCAAGCTTGGCAACTTCGGCAGGCTGCAAGCTAAATGGACCAAATCGAAACCACGATCTCGCATTATTAACTGTATCTCCAAAGAAAAGTACAGCTACAAGTAAGACAATACAAGATATAATGATTATTTTCATCAGTCTTTGATAAATTTGGTAAGGCAAGAAGGATGTAACCACAAATCCCAGAAGCGCAACAATAAAGAAGACTAATTGCCTGTTAAGGTAAAAATTGCTGTTTGATCCCTCCACAACTGCTAACACCATACTTGCACTATATACCATCACTACCCCAAAGCCAGCTAATAGAATTGGTGTAATCATCAATGTGAAATCGAAGTGTTTCCAATTTTTTAACATTATTTTTCTCCTAGTCACTATGTAAGTTTAAGAGATTTTTAACAGTATATCATATTATTTATAGAGCTGTTATTATTATCTCTTATTTGTCAGTATACATTTTTTTACATATATCAAACAATAGATAGCTCTAAAATATTTCATTATAACTTCAAAAACCTCGTGTAATTGTGTTGAATTTATCTTTCAGCTTTCTGTTATTACGCATGTAAATACTCCACGTTAATTTTTTAAATGTCTCCACGTTGTTGGGTACGATTTAGCGGGCTATTACATATTCCTGTTTATTACTGCTATATTAAGCACTAAAACGCAACCATCTACTCGCCCTTTGCTGATACAAGGATGTACGCTTCAACAATACCAAAAAGGACGTGGAAAACGCAGCCGGAGTTCCTCGAACCGGCCGATCTTATTTCATCGGCTAAGACCGGTCACGACGTCTGATTAATCTCGATACGGGAACGTTGTGTCCGCCGTACTTTCCTATAGTGCAACGTAAATAAGTAATCTGTTTCCCTTTAAGGCATGGATTAGCAACATTTATTTAACGCTAAAGTATACAAGTAATTGTATCAGAATAAACACAAATTCTTTTCTTATCTTTATAAAAAAACCTTGCCGCTCGTTAAATTGGCAAAGTTTTATTTCGGTACTGTCACAGTAATTGTCCACATTATTACAACGTACCTTGTGAAGCTTCATGTAATATATTAAGCTTTTTCTCCAGGTTTCCTAAAAGATTTCGTCCTTCTTCTTCTGTAATTAATTCTAAACGAACTGCAAAATCAATTTCTCTAGATAAGCCAAACATCTGTGTATCCAGTACGTCCTCGTAAACAGGACATTGTGGCATGGTTAAATTTTCTATCTGAACCTCGATTAAACGAAGTATCTTATCAGCATCAGCTTTCAAAAGAGCGTGGGCTTTTTCACGGTGATTAATCGTTACATCAGGCATCAATATAATCCCCTCCGCATATTATCATTCTTTATATAATATTATCGCTACAAGCCCAAAAATGCAAATATAACTTAAGTATAATGTTAAAATTACGCTGTTTTTTCTTTTTTTGGTTATAAACCATTTCAGATATATGTAACGTATATTTGAAGTAAAATAGATGAAAGTAATCCTGAATTTTGCTATTCTTATAAATGGAAGTACGCGTAAACTGTATTTGAGAAGCAAACGCTTCCCTATATAATCTTGTGCTACATGTATATATAAGCGGAATTAATTTTAGGGGGATCAAAATAACATGATTGTAATGATTAAAGGAAATGTCGGCTATCCTATCACACTTGACCCAACTGTATGGATTTTTGACGACAGAAAAATTGAACTGGAAAAAGCTTTTGTTGAAAAAGAAGAAGAGGCAGCAAGTACGTCCATTTTTCATAAGCCTCCTGTGAATCGGAGCATCTCCAAGATGGAAGGAGAAGAATATTTAAAAAATAGTTATGTGATTCCACTTCATGACTTTCTTAATAACGCAGAACCGAAAGCAAATGCCGAGGAAATTGAATTTATTAAAAGCAACGATGAGAATGAAAAAATAGCTTTAAAAGACGCTAAAAATGGCTATTTACTTTTCTCGTCAGAAGGAAAACCTCTTTTTGAAGATGGCCCTGTTCATTTCTATTATAAAGACGGCTCTAATCAAGATAATCCGATTAAGTATATTAAAGAAATTCATGTTCATTAATAACTAGAAAAACTTGTACAAGGATGTGGTGACTTCGCCGTCCCCACAAATGTCTTCGGCAGGGCGAGCAACCGCAGTCCCAGAGGAAAAACACGGAGACTCCTGTGGGAAAGCGCGGAGGGAAGACCCCGCAGAAAAAAGCGAACTTCTTTTTTCGAGGAGGCTGAGCTCAAGCCCACGGAAAGCGTAGTGTTTTTCCGTAGCGGTCGATTAACCTGACAACATTGGTAATCGCAGCCCCAAGAACGTGAAGTATTCCTCGAAGTTCCTTTAAAGCCATTTTTCATTGACTAGAATAAGTCATATTCTGTAACCAACGTTGATACTAGAACATTTGTGTCTATCATACTTTCCTATTGCGTCATAAAGCCCGCATGCTGTATGTGAATCTTACAAATCAGCATGCGGACTTTTTATTATCTAGTTTCATTTTCTTGTAATAACTGACGCATTTTATCCTTTTTTTCATTGTAGTACTGTACGCCAAATTGCGATCCTTCTGAAACCATTTTAGCATTTTCAAGTTGATCCAATTCTTTTTCTGTAAATTCATCAGGCTTTCCGGCATTTTCAAAAACTCGTAGTGTTCCCGTGGCTGATTTTAATTTTTTTCGTTTTTTTCTGTCTGATAATAATATACCGGCAACTCCTGCTCCGACTGCACCTAACGCTGATACAACATATCTTTTTTTCATATTATCATCCTTTCAATAAAATGAAACTTCATTCTGTTAGAGTTTTCTTATCTCTCCCCGACTAAAGAGTCGTTAAACCAATCAGTCTTCATCCAAGCAATAGTTCCTTTCTTTAATTTTATCATTCCCACTTCTCATGTTTTCAAACTTTGATTATTTAATTCGGCCCTAAAAATATGCTATACTATATGAATACAAGACATCGTTTTACTATTTTTACCGAATCGAGGTGGCAACATGCAGGTTAAATGCACCATATGTGATAAAGTGGAAGAAATAGAAAATGATTCACTGCATGCGAAAAGATTACGTAATCGAAGAAAAAATATTCATTTATGTACGCCGTGTTATAAACGGATTGAGGAAAATACTAAAAAAAGACTAGCTACAGGGAATTTTCGTTTCTATCAAGAAGTGAAGAAAGTAGATGACTACTTATAGCTTGTCTTAACTCAAATAAAAAGAAGCTGGATTTACCAATTTGGTAAATCCAGCTTCTTTTTATTATATACATCTAAGATTTTATCAAACATTTTTTGCTTATGCATTATCTTCTTGCACGCTATTACGGTTTTTCCTCTCGCGATGTAATCGAAAACGATAAATTCCTAACACCAAAATGATAACAATTAAACACTCAATCGTTGGCATCCGCATTACTGTTGAGAAGATAGTTATAACAAATGTACCAATCATTAATAGTATGTATACAATAATATTTTTTCCAATTGGGAGCTTTTTTGCAAAACCGAGCTGATAAGCGATTGCTGAAAGAATTAAGTTCATCACGTAAAAAATCCAGAAAATATTGTCTGTTCCATTTACTTCAAGAATATAATCTAATACCATACTTATATGCCACCTTATCTATAGAGGATGTTCAAAATAAAATGTTTGGAAAAGGTCCTCCTGCTAAGAATGCACACATCGAGCGGCGGACATAGGTGCTACCACAACACGCAAAACGGTTAGATACCCTCGGAATTTGCAAGTGTCGTTGTTACAACAACTCATTTCAATGGGACGAGTAATCGAAATGCCAGTCCCCGGTGTTGCGGTCTTAGCCGGCATTACCCTTTTGGCCATCCTTTTTGAACACACATTTATACCTTCCTTCATCATACTAAAAGTCCTTTCACATGACTAGAGAAAAATGAAAAATTATATGTCTGTTTTTTGAAGTTCTCTGTTTTATCCTTTATACTGATTTGTGGACAGATAGTAAAGGCGGTTGAAAAATGAAGAAATTAGATATTCCAATGCTATTATTAGCATGTCTAGTCGTCCTGTTATTTATTTTAGTTGGATTGGCTATTGCTTTCCGAAGTGTATGGGCTATCATTTTATGTATTATTCTAGCATTTTCTGTGTTCGGATTTGCAATGTCTAAAAAGAAAAAAAGGAAGGAATGATTATTTCCTTCCTTCCTTTAAAAATTCTATAATGGACCCGTATATTGCCGGGTTAGCTACTACAGCTGGTGACCTTTCTAATGGATTCCAGGGATTCCCATCGGCATCTCCTACAATACCTCCAACCTCTTTATTCAATATAATACCACCCGCAACATCCCAAGGTGCAAGACTCAATGCAAGATAAGCATCTTGTACTCCTTCAGCAACGTGTGCTAATTCTAATGCTGCAGATCCAATGGTCCGTGCTCCTCTTATCGTCCGTACAAATTTTTGCATAACAGTATAATCTACGACTTTGTTGTTACATAACCAAAAATGATTCATACCGACAATAGCTTCTTCTAATTTTTTCTCCTTGTCCAACGAAGCTAGCTTAATATCATTTTTAAAAGCACCTTCTCCGCGCTTCGCATGGTATAAAATATCATCCATCACATCATAAACAAAACCAATTTCACCCACACCATTATGTAGAATACCAATAGATATAGCAAATGTGCGTTTTTGATGGATAAAGTTCATCGTGCCATCAATCGGATCAATAATCCATATTGTTCCGTCGACATTAGACAATGTATCTCCAAATCCTTCTTCACCAATTATATGGTGTTCCGGATAAGTTTGATGAATACGATCTACTAAAAACTTTTCTGTCTGTTTATCTAAAATAGTTACCAAGTCATTAGGATTTGATTTTGCTTCAATGCCTAATGGCTCATTCATATGCTCACGAATTTGAGCACCTGCTTCATATATCCAATTTCTTGCTATTTCGTAAATTTCCTGTCTTTGTTCCTGATTCATTTATTCATCGCCTCCAAAAACTTTTAAAAAGCTTAGCAAAGTTCGGTCTTTATTAGCACAAGCATGTGCTTGCTTCGGCGTACCCACAGAAGCACGACAAACTTAATCGAAGTTCCTTTTAATCTGTCGTTTTCTTCATTAACTAAGAACAGTCATCTCATGTAGCAGGCTTTGATACTAGGAAATCAAATCCGCCGTATTTATGCTAAAATTCTTTATACTTTATTAAAATGTAAGTAAGGTTATTTTATCAGACTCTTCCTCATTAGACCAATTCTAAACTTTTGATCAGCACACACCTCCTGATTAAGTTTATCCACAATCACATTCAATGAACTAGTCCTAAAGAAAACTTGGTATTCGTTAAAGGGAGACTTAAAAGCATATTTTGCTTTCTTAGTCAGTTAAGAAACTTTCTTACTGCATAAGTGTAACTAAGGCTATCACCTAAAGGCTTGATGACAACCAAGTTTCAAATATCCCTTATACTCTTGAGTGCAACCCTTTTGCGAATGCCTTAGTGGGACTGAGGATGGGGATGCGATTACCCGCCCCCATCAAAACCGTTGCACTTATACTTTATTCCTTGAATTCTTTCTTAAAGTGCAAAAGAAATTTTATTTATCTTTGTTATTATTAACGTTTATTTGTAGGAAGAGGTTTCTAAGGGAAGAGGATGTTTATTTTTTAGCTCTCCACCAAAATCTACGGGTAACCAATTAGATAATAGTAGTTTGACCCCAATATACTCCTTCCTATGCATTTCTACCGCATTAGCAAAAATGGTTGTCACCAAGCTTTAGGTGACAACCATTTTTAAATCCTAAGGCTGGGATTACTCGTTTTATCAAAAACCGGTTGCATTTATACAGTAAGAAAGCTGTCGCTTATTGGGATAATCTAACATTATATTAATCTATAAGATTCTTCCATTGCTCACTAAGCTGCTTTAATCTTTCTTTAGACTTAATAATCTGTACCGTATTTTCATCTTGCATCGCTTCGTACAATGTTGCTAATTCATAATCAATCTCTAATTTAATGACAGGGAGACGTTCTTCTGCTTCTTTGCGACGAAGAGCTTCCATAACATATTTCATCCTATCACTCCTTTATGGGAATACTCACGTTTCACCTGAAAAGCTATTGAGTTTCGTATCATGTATGTGCTATATATTATGATTTACAGAATAAATTGTTCACCAAAAATAATAAATCAATTTATTGTTATCGTTCTATTCCCTTTATTTAGAGTATTAAAACCTTTTCTTGATTGTTAAACCAAGGCTTTTCCCGGTTTTCTCCTTTGACTTGACTTCTTCCTATAGATAAAGAATAATAATTTATATTAAAAAAAGTACACAATAATAAAGGGAAGGATGATATTTGTGGAACTGCATCATTTTACAAAAAAAGATTTTCAAACTTTTACAATTGACGGGTTAGATGAACGTATGGAAGCAATCCAAAATAGAATACAGCCAAAATTTCAAGCAATCGGTGAAGAACTTGTCTCCTACTTGTCTGAGAAAACAGAACAAGAGCTTTATTTACATATTGCGAAACACGCACGCAGAAGCGTTAATCCGCCAAATGATACCTGGTTAGCGATTGCAGATAATAAAAGAGGTTATAAAAAGCACCCTCATTTTCAAGTTGGGTTATTTGATGACCATTTATTTATTTGGTTAGCACTTATTTACGAATTACCGAACAAACAAAAAATTGCAGAAAGCTATTTAGAAAATTATAACGAAATAAAAAATCTTCCGAAATCATTTGTTATCTCTTTAGATCATACAAAAAAAGATACTATTTCTTTGGAAGAATTAAGTAAAAAAGAATTGGAACGTTTCCGTGATGTAAAAAAAGCAGAATTCCTAATCGGCAAGCATCTATCTTATGATGATCCCATTTTACAAAATGATAAAGAACTATTCACAACTATTACAGAAACATATGATCAGCTGCTTACGCTTTATCAATTAGCCCTAGATAGCCGGGATGCATAAAAGAAAGCCCCCTAAACACTAAAAGTTTAGGGGGCTTTCCTTACTTCATAGAAATAAACGTATCTTCAGAGGCTCTTGCTTTTTTCACAACATGGTAGCTGGAATATCCTGATGATCGCTTGAATTCTTCAAATAATTGCTTTTCTTCACTTTTAGATGGAACAATTTCTTTAAATCGGCGATATAAAGAAATCAAGTCTGACCGTCTCACATTTTTTTCATACGCCTGTTCAATTAAAGAGAAAAAATTGACGACATCAATAATTTCTTGCGTCGACCATGTCTCATCCATTGGATACGCATAATTCATTATTACACCTCTTTACTCCATTTTTCTTTCACCTGATCTGCTTCACGTATCATGGAGCTCATTAATTCTTTCACACTTAAAATTTGATGAATGCGGCTGGCGCCTTGACCCGCCCAGCCAAAACCAGTCGAATCCTCGCCAGAATAGATATATTTTTGATTTACCTCTCCACTAATATAATCTTTTAACTGTTCATAATTATTCCCGTGCTTTTTTTCCAATTTCAGGATATTTTCTGTAAAAGGTGTTCGTAATGCTCTTGCCGGTGTACCTAATGATCGTTTAATCACAACCGTATCTCCTTCACTTGCCGACACAATTGCTTTTTTATAATTTGTATGCGCCTGAACTTCCTTTGTTGCAATAAACCTTGTTCCCATTTCAATTCCTTCTGCTCCAAGAGCAAGTGCAGCCATCAAGCCCCTCCCATCGACAATACCGCCGGAAGCAATAACAGGAATATCAAGTTCATCCGCAACTTGCGGTGCAAGTACAATCGTGCCAGTGTCACTTCTACCCAAGTGACCTCCACCTTCTTGTCCGACAACCATTACGGCATCCGCACCTAATTCCTGCGCTTTCACAGCCTGTCTAACCGATGCAACCAACACAAGTTTTTTGATAGGATGATCTTTTAGCATATCTAATACACCAGCAGGATTTCCTCCAGTAACAGAAACAACAGGTACTTGCTCATCTATAGCGACCTGTACCATATGGTCAAATTTTCTGCCATGCTGACCAATAGCAAAATTTACACCAAATGGTTGATCTGTTAATTGCTTTACTTTTTGTATTTCTTTTTGTAGATCTTCTGGAGAAGCCAAACTCATTGCTGTAATTTGTCCCAGCCCTCCAGCATTACTGACTGCGGCAGCAAGATCGGCATAAGCCAAATATGCCAATCCTCCTTGAATAATTGGATATTTAATATTTAACAGCTTGGTAATTCTTGTTTGATACATGGGTTCCCCTCCATATGACCCTATTCTAATGTTTCAATTAAATTAGGATCAGCCATTTCATAACCTTGATCTCGCAGACCATCAATAACATCCCCAAGCGCTTCATTCGTCCATTCACGGTCATGCATCAGGATATTGGCGCCAGACTGTAATAACGAATAGTTAATATCGATTTCAGGTGCTTCTCCTGAGATCAGAGCTTCTTTTAATTTATCTGCATCTTGATATTCCTCAAAATAGTCAAAACCATACGTCCAATTCATTAATACCATTCCCTCTTCTTTTACAACTTCACGGGAATGATCTGAATTTGCTCCGTGCGGTGCCCGGAAAAATTGCGGGCGTTCACCGATAATTTCTTCAATTTTATCATTCAGGCTAACAATTTCCTCTGTCTGTTCATCTTCTGGAATTTCCGGAATAACAGGGTGTGAATATGTATGGTTGCCGATCGGGAATCCCATTTCATGAATGGTCTTTAATGCTTCTTGCCCTTCTTCATCTTCAATAAAATGTCCATTTACAAAAAATATAGCTTTTGCATCCTTTTCCTGCAATGTTTCTGCCATTTCCAAGGCATACTCATCAGGCGCATCATCGATAGTAAGCAAAACTACCTCTTCATCCGCGTCCTCGATAGGAAGAATAGAAGCTGTTTCTTCGTCTATGTAATAAATCGGCTCTTGGTTTTCAGTATTATCCTCCTCATTTCCTTCTTCACCAGTTTCTTCTTCATTTGTTCCATTTTCATCCGAATCTTCCCTCTCTTGACTCTCGGTGTTATCTTCTGT
Source organism: Oceanobacillus jeddahensis (assembly GCF_000750635.1). Lineage (GTDB taxonomy): Bacteria > Bacillota > Bacilli > Bacillales > Amphibacillaceae > Oceanobacillus > Oceanobacillus jeddahense. The sequence goes on along the minus strand of NZ_CCDM010000002.1, from coordinate 663,089 downwards.
TGTTTCCGTTTCCTCCTCAGGTTGTTCTGCACTGCTTTCCTCGTTATTATTCGAACTGCAGGCAACCATCATGCCAATCATTAGAACGAATACGACAAAAAAGATGCTTTTTCGTAGCATATTATCAAAAACCCCCATAAGCCATTATAAAATTCTGATTTTATTATAAGTGAGTTTTTTACAATGAGCAACTGAAGTATTTTTAAGAAAAGAAAATTAATATGTTTGATTTTTTTTTAAATAGGTAGTTAAATAAATAATAAGCTAAGAATCCAAAATACATAATGCGACATTATCTTTGTTTTTTTACACAAGAAAAATAGAATAAATAATTTAAATTCCATATTTGAAAACAAAGACATACATTTTCATTACCAAATTCTCCTTCTGATTACTTACAAATTGGGGTTTATGTAAATGATTACGAAACTATAAAAGATACGTACACTTTTTAATTACTTGTACAAGTGTTAAATCAAACGGTTGACAATAATGTTAAACGATTGTTAGGCTATTATAGGTATTTATCAAATGAAGAGGCATGAATCGACACAAAACCAGCCCAAAACTTTAAGCAGCTGTTTATTTATTCGGACACAATATAATCTATTTCATGTTTACGAATTCTTATTACAAACGTCAAAATCCATATTCCCAAAACCGATATCAATTGGATTTGTATCATAATTTTTATGACGTTTTCCATTTCACTATCCGTTTCTGGATAATCTCCCTTCAGAGGGGAATTATAAGCAATATCCATTAACTGAACTTTTTCAACAAAATGGTTCTTAGAATGAATAAACATATTAATTTTTTGCCATAGAGAAGATAGTGACGCTGCTTAGCTTACGTACATCGCTTAATACTATAAGGAGGTCATAATATTAAATCGAAAACAATTACGCCCGTTTTTTGGGTATCTATATCGTTGATACTTGTTTTTCTTATTTGGGGAACATTCTTTCCTGCAAATGTAGAATACGTTTTAGGCATCATTGATGGATTCATTTCCAATACATTTGGTTGGTTCTATATGCTGGTTACAACAGGCTTTATTCTTGTTGCATTATTCCTTATCTTCGGACCTTACGGGAAAATCAAATTAGGAAAACCGGATGATAAACCGGAATATAGCTATTTTACCTGGTTTGCTTTTCTATTCACTGCTGGCATGGGAGTTGGTCTCGTATTTTACGGTGTGACAGAACCTGTAACACATTATTATTCCCCCCCTTCTGCTGAACCAGAAACAGTAGCTGCAGCAGAACAGTCGATGCAGTATACTTTATTCCATTGGGGTTTCCATCCATGGTCTACTTATGCAGTACTTGCATTAGCACTTGCTTATTTTAAATTTCGTCACCGTGCCCCTGCTTTAATCAGCTCTGCTTTCGCACCATTGATAGGAGATCGTGCAAAAGGCGGTTGGGGAATTGCTATCGATACATTAGCTGTGTTTGCTACCGTATTTGGGATTGCAACTTCTCTTGGGCTTGGCGCAACACAGATTACGGCCGGGTTAAATTTTACATTTGACGGAATTCCAAATAACTTCACAGTTAATCTGATTGTTATTATCATTATTACAGCCTTATTCATGCTTTCTGCTACGACAGGCATCAATAGAGGGATTCGCTATCTGAGTTGGACCAACGTTGTTCTTGCTATTGGGTTAATGGTCTTTGTATTCATTCTAGGTTCCTCTACACAGATGATTGAATCTTTTACAACAACATTAGGAAATTATTTGCAGAATCTGCCAAGTATGACATTTAGCACAAATGCATTTGAGGGAAATCGAGGATTCCTAAATGATTGGACATTGTTTTATTGGGCATGGTGGATTGGCTGGTCACCGTTTGTCGGAACATTTATTGCCCGGGTTTCTAGAGGAAGAACGATTCGTGAGTTTGTTATCGGTGTAACTGCCGTACCAGTAATATTCAGTGCCTTCTGGTTCTCTGTTTTTGGCATAGCGGGACTAGAAATGGATATATCCCAAGGTGGAATGATTCATCAATTAATGAATGAAGTGGGTGAAGAAGTTGCTTTATTCGCTTTTCTTGAGTCTTCACCTATGGCTTCCATCGTTATTGGTGTTGCAGTACTCTTAATTTCATGTTTCTTCATTACTTCTGCCGACTCAGGAACCTTTGTTCTCAGCATGCTTACAACAGGTGGTAAATTAAATCCGAATATGGGTATAAAAGTTATTTGGGGCCTAATTTTAGCTGCTATCGCTACTGTACTACTGTGGTCTGGCGGTTTAAGTGCCTTAGAAATGGCTATGCTGATTGCTGCATTCCCATTTGCTATCTTAATGATTCTTATGACGATTTCTCTCTTTAAAGCATTAATAAGCGAGCATAAGATTTTAACATTAGAAGCTAGACAGCGCAGATATGATCCAGAGTTCCGAGAAAATCAGAAGAAAGAAATAAGAAAAATGAAAGAAGGATTTAAGAAAACACTTCCTGATACGGACGAAGAAAATAAAGACAACTTTTAGATTTTAACAAGGTCGCGAACTTAGTCTGCTTCCTTCATTCTCCCACTGAATTAGCCTTAGTGATTCAGGGAGTTAGCTCACCTGATCTCCCGCCTTAATAAATTCATTCTTACTCTTTATTTTGAGGCGGGAGTTTTACGGACGGTTCTCCGTGATAAAATGAAATAATGTTAATTTTGAATCGAAAAGCTCTCCTTAAGTATTATAAATTTTACTTAAGGAGAGCTTTTTCTATGCACTATTTTCGACATCAAAAACTATTTATCATTACTTTATTTTTAAAGTATTACACATTGCTACAAGCGCATGTTACTCTAATATCATTTTCTTTACTATTTTATAACATCTGCTAATTTTGTAATTTTATTTGTTAAGCTATATGTATCCTACGAAAATAAAAGAAATGCTTGTTTTATTTTCGGGAAGAGGTGACATAGAATGAAGAAATTCGGTATCATTCTACTATTTATTGCCTTCACCCCTATATTAAATAGCTGTCAGGCTGAAGAGGACATGCAAGTTATCGAATTCCAATTTACCGACTATCAGGTTATATATGTTCCTCCAGAGGAAGATAATGATAGCTATATGAATACATTTATTGATTTGAAGGCGAAATATCCAGAAGAGATTACTAGTCCAGAAAAGCGTATAATGGATAATCAAGACATGCCATCAGATTATACTTTAAATAATAATAGTATTTACTTACTTAAAGATGAAGCGGTTATTTATTCAATCGAAAATACCATGTCTCGCGGAGACCTTATGAAGACGTTGGACTCTATAGTAAGTACAGATAATCAAATTATATATTGACGGAATAAAAGCTCTCAGAATAGCTTTATTACATGATAAAAGGATGTCAGTTTTCTTCAAGTATTAACAGTAGAAAACTGACATCCTTTTATACAAATAAAGTGAAACTTACATCGTGTTGATCGGAACCAAACCGGCTGCTACTGGCTGCCCAATCTCCTACTTAGATATTTCGTGCCCTCTTCATTTCTTGAAGTGGGAGTCTTACAGCCAGCTATATTTTGATAAATGAGACTCTCTATATTCTTTTTTTAAAGTAAAAAAGACATGCCTGGAATTCATCCAGAGCATGTCTTTTTGTTTTAATGAAATTACATTGTGTGGATTGGAGTACCCAAACCAACTTCTGCTGCTTCCATTGTAATCTCACCTAATGTTGGGTGAGCATGAATAGTCAATGCGATATCTTCTGCTGTCATACCAGCTTCGATAGCCAGTCCGATTTCAGAAATCATATCACTCGCATTTGGACCTGCAATTTGTCCGCCAATAATCAGACCATCTTCTTTGCGGGTTACTAACTTCACAAAGCCTTCTGATGTATTTAACGATAATGCACGTCCATTTGCAGCAAATGGGAATTTCGATGCTTTCACATCATAGCCGGCATCTTTCGCAGCTTGTTCAGATAAACCTACTGTTGCTAATTCTGGCTCAGTAAATGCTACTGCCGGAATTGCGTTATAATCAATAGCTGCTTTTTCACCGCTGATTACTTCCGCTGCAATTTTAGCTTCATAAGATGCTTTATGGGCAAGAGCTGGACCAGGAACAATATCTCCGATTGCAAAGATGTTATTTACAGAAGTTCTTCCTTGATTATCAACTTTAATCAAGCCTTTGTCATCTTTTTCAACACCAATTTGCTCTAATCCAAGTTCTTCTGTATTTGGACGGCGACCAACCGTAACAAGTACGTAGTCTGCTTCAATTACTTCTTCTTTGCCATTTGCTTCATAAGTAACTTTTACGCCGTCTTTTGTTTCTTCTGCACCTTTAGCCATTGCTTCTGTAACAATTTTAGCGCCTTTTTTCTCCAAAGCTTTTTTAACAACTTGGGTCATTTGTTTTTCAAATCCGCCAAGAATATCTTTTGCGCCTTCTAAGAATGTTACCTCTGTACCAAAGTTTGCATAAGCTGTGCCAAGTTCTGTGCCAACATAACCAGAACCGATAACAACCAGTTTCTCAGGAACTTCAGACAAGGCTAATGCACCTGAAGAATCCAATACTCTTTCAGAGAATTTGAAAGAAGGAATTTCAATTGGTGAAGAACCAGTACCAAGAATACAGTTGTTAAATTTATACGTTTGAGAGCTTTTTTCATCAGCAACTTTTACTGTATGCTCATCTACGAAATAAGCTTCCCCTTTGACAATATCAACTTTATTTCCTTTTAATAGTCCTTGAACACCAGAAGTAAGTTTATTGACAACAGATCCTTTCCATTCTTGTACTTTAGAAAAGTCAAGACTTACATTTTCTGTTGTAATTCCTAAATCATCAGTGCCTTTTGCATTCTGATATTTGTGTCCTGCTTCGATTAGTGCTTTAGAAGGAATACATCCAACATTTAAGCATACACCGCCTAATGGCCCTTTATCTACAATTGTAACTTTTTGTCCCAGCTGTGCAGCGCGGATTGCAGCTACATAGCCTCCTGGACCAGCACCAACGACAAGTGTATCTACTTCTACCGGAAAATCTCCTACTACCATGAATTTACGCCTCCATCATAATTAATTGTGGGTCATTCAATAAACGTTTGATTTGGTTCAATGCATTTTGTGCAGTCGCACCATCAACGATACGGTGATCAAAGCTCAAGGATAATGCAAGAACCGGTGCTACGACGATTTCGCCATCGCGAACGATAGGTTTTTCTGCAATACGTCCAATTCCGAGAATAGCTGCTTCCGGATAGTTTAATACAGGAGTAAACCATTGACCGCCAGCAGAACCAATATTAGTAATCGTATTGGAAGCACCTTTCATTTCGTCTGGTTTCAGTTTACCATCTCTCGCTTTTACTGCCAATTCATTGATTTCACTGGAAATTTGGAAGATGGATTTTTTATCTGCATTTTTAACAACAGGAACAAGAAGTCCACGATCTGTATCTGCAGCAATTCCAACATTATAGTAGTGTTTTTCCGCAATTTCATCGGTTGAATCATCAATATAAGAGTTAAGAATCGGGAATTTCTTCGATGCAGAAATCAATGCTTTCACAACATATGGCAGATAAGTCAGCTTAATATCCTGCTCTGCTGCAACAGCTTTAAATTTCTTACGATGCGCTACTAAATCAGTTACGTCCACTTCATCCAATAAGGTAACATGGGGAGCTTTCGATTTAGAGTTAACCATTGAATTTGCAATGGCTTTACGCATTGCTGTCATTTTCTCACGAGTTTCCGGATACTCGCCTTGTGGAGCTGCTGCCTGAGCACCTTCAGAAGCCGCTGTTTCTTTTGTTTCTTCAGGTTCAGAAGAGGCTTCCTTCTGATCTCCGCTTAAGAAGCTTTCCACATCTTCTTTTGTAATACGTCCATTTTTGCCGGAACCTTGTACATCCTTAATATTCACATCGTTATCACGTGCGAATTTACGGACTGAAGGCATTGCAATAACACGTTTGTCATCATCGGATTCAGATGATTCATCAGACGCCTGTTCAGCAGTTTCTTCCGCTTTTTCTTCTTTAGACTCAGAAGAAGCATCCTCAGATTTCGTATCTTCCTCTTCATCATCATATCCTTCAGCATCAAATGAGATTAATGTATCACCTACAACTGCAACCTCGCCTTCTGCTACATGAATCTTCGTAACTGTTCCATCCACCTGAGACGGAATTTCAACGACGGATTTATCATTTTGAATTTCACAAAGGACATCGTCTTCTTTTACTTCGTCGCCTTCTTTAACGAACCATTTAACGAGCTCGCCTTCGTGAATTCCTTCACCTATATCAGGTAATTTAAAATTAAATGCCATGAGTTTGACCTCCTAAAAAATTTAGAAATTGATTACTTCGTTTGCTTTCTCAATAATGTCTTTATGGTCTGGTAACCAAACTTCTTCTGCATCAGAGAATGCATAAACTGTGTCTGGTGCAGTTACACGAAGAATAGGCGCTTCTAAATGTAAAATTGCTCTTTCTTGTACTTCAGAAATAACTTGTCCAGCGATACCAGCCTGACGCTGAGCTTCTTGAACAAATACGACACGGTTTGTTTTCTTAACAGATTCTAAAATAGTTTCATAATCAACCGGAGAAACAGTACGCAAGTCGATTACTTCTGCAGAAATACCGTCTTTCTCTAATTCTTCAGCTGCTTTTAATGAAGAGTGAACCATTGCTCCATAAGCAAGCAGTGTAACATCTGTACCTTCGCGTTTTACGTCAGCTTTTCCGATTTCAACAGTATAATCTTCTTCAGGAACTTCACCGCGGAAAGAACGGTATAACTTCATATGCTCTAAAAATACAACCGGATCGTTATCACGAATTGCAGAAATAAGCAGTCCTTTTGCTTCATACGGTGTAGAAGGAATAACTACCTTCATACCCGGCTGCTGTGCAATAAGACCTTCTAAAGAATCTGCGTGTAATTCAGGCGTGTGCACTCCGCCGCCAAATGGAGCACGAATAGTGACTGGTGCATTATAGTGACCGCCGGAACGGTAACGTAAACGAGCCATTTGACCATTGATGGAGTCCATTACTTCATAAACGAAGCCGAAAAACTGGATTTCTGGAACCGGACGAAATCCTTCCATTGCTAAACCAATAGCTAAGCCGCCAATTCCTGATTCAGCAAGCGGTGTATCAAATACACGATCTTCGCCGAATTCATCTTGAAGACCTTCCGTAGCACGGAAAACTCCGCCATTTTGTCCAACATCTTCACCAAAAACAAGCACGTTCTCATCATTTTTCAATTCCACGCGCATTGCATCAGTGATTGCTTGAATCATTGTCATTTGTGCCATGATTTATTTCGACTCCTTTGCTTCATAAATTTCTTTTTGCTCCTGTAAATTAGGTGGAAGCTCTTCGTACATATTATCAATTAAATCGGTAACTTTTTGTTTCGGCTGCTGTTCTGCTTGTTTAATTGCTTTTTTAATATCTTCTTTCGCTTCATCAATTACTTTGTTTTCTTCTTCTTCAGACCAGAGCTTTTTACCTTCAAGGTATTTACGGAAACGGACAAGTGGATCTTTTTGCTCCCACTCTTTATCCATATCTTCTGTACGGTAACGCGTTGGATCATCACCAGACATGGTATGTGGTCCAAAACGGTAAGTTAATGTTTCAATTAATGTTGGCCCTTCACCAGCAACTGCGCGTTCACGAGCAATTTTTGTCGCAGCATAAACTGCTAAAACGTCCATACCGTCTACTTGGATTCCTTCGATTCCAGCAGCAACAGCTTTTTGTGCTAATGTTTTTGCATTTGTTTGTTTTTCTACTGGAACAGAAATAGCAAAACGGTTATTTTGCACAACAAAAATAGCAGGAGCTTTAAATGCGCCAGCATTGTTTATTCCTTCGTAGAAATCACCTTGAGAAGTACCGCCGTCACCTGTATAAGTGATTGCTACATTCTTCTTGCCGCGTTTTTTCAAACCAAGTGCTACTCCAGCTGTTTGAACATACTGTGCACCAATAATGATTTGTGGGCTTAACGCTCTTAATTCATCTGGATATTGGTTTCCGTGAAAATGCCCTTTAGAGAATAAGAAAGCTTGATATAATGGAAGTCCTTGCCAAATTAGCTGTGGAACATCACGATATCCTGGTAAAATAAAATCGTCTTTCTCTAATGCAAATTGACTCCCTAATTGAGAAGCTTCTTGTCCAGCAGTTGGCGCATAAAAACCTAAACGTCCCTGACGATTAAGTGCAATGGAACGCTGATCAAGTATACGTGTGTATACCATACGTCTCATTAGCTCCTTCAATTCATCATCTGATAAATCAGGGAGATCATCTTTGTTTACAACTTTTCCATTTTCATCTAGAACTTGGAACATTTCGAATTGGTTTTCAATATTTTCAAGTACCTGTTTCAAAATGATTCACCTCTTCCTTTCTTATATCAAAATTAAGTATCCTTTTACTATTCTACCCTTAAACAATAAAAATTACATACAAATACCTTTTCCCTAATACAGAAATTTTTAATCTGTATTATTTTGTCACTACTGTTCTAAAAGGACGTGTAATAGAAAGTAATACAATTTTTATCTTCTATTATCTTAGCTCATTTTTTATTGAGGGTCAATCAGTTTGTTTCTTGAACATTAATATATTTCCTAAGGGCTGCCGCTTCCTGTTTCCATCAAATAAAAACTGTATTACTATATTAAAAAACTGTATCAATTTTGTATATGATACAGTATAAACATGAAGTCATTATTCATTTTAATATGTATGCCCTCATTCGCTCGTCCTTCACTCGTACAAGGATGTTCTGACTTTAATATTCCCACAAAAAGTACCAGATTTACTTGCTTATTAAAAATTTTGCGTCGAAAGTTCCAAGCGATGTGTTTTACAAGTGAATTTCCGACGTATTGTAGCAACGTTTAAGTCATCACAGTATATAAGAAGTTCTTAGCAGCAGACCATTTCACCTTGCCTCGCGTTTAATAACTTTTAGAACATCCTCTTTTATTTTTTCTTCATAACAAGATGATCTATCCTATATCTAATTATCTCCATATTAAAAGCTTCCATTGCTCATTATTTTAATAAATAATGAGCAATGGAAGCTTTTTACTATGATTTATTCTTCTGTTTCTGCATCTGGTTCATCTTCATAATTCACATTCAAATCAGATGCTTCATAAAATGCCCGTTTTGCTTCATTATAATCAGCCGTCAATTCATTAAACGCTGTATTTAATGAAATAATTGCTTCATAATTTTCATTTAAGGATTCTAAATGACTTGTTACCTCATCTTGTTCAAGCTCTTCCAACTGCAACATTTCATATAGTTCTTTTTCCTGGTCTACAGAAGTTTGATACGTATCATTTAAATCATAATAAGTTGTATACCGCTCTGTCATTATATCAAACATATTTTCTGCATCTTGTTGTACATTTTCATCTTCTAAATCAGAAATAATCGATTCTACCTGAGCAAATTCTTCTTCAGAGGATTCAATACTTTCTCTTTCTTCACCTAATTTTTCTTTCTTTTCTTCAACTACAGAAATTGCTTCTTGGGATAGTACTTGAATTTCATCAAAATGATCCATATCAAGGTCGACAATCTGGCTGAATATTTCTTGTTCTTGCTGTTCAAGCTCTTCAATTTCCTGTTGCAGTGTTTCATACCCTTCTTCCTGCTGAATTGCTTCTTCAAGATGATCATGTATTTGTTCTTCAGATGATTTACTGCTGCAAGCGGCAATTAAAAACAAAGAAGAAATAATAATTGCAAATAAATAACCCTTTTTTGACACAAAAAAACCTCCAATATGTATGTTTCTTTTTTACTTAGCATTCATTTCATTTCTTAAGCTATATACCTCTAAAATTGTAACATACTAAATGAGTGTCGGAAAAGAAAAATCGAAAAATACAACTATCCGTTTGCCATTTACTACCAAAAGATTAGACTTGATTTATTATCCTTATACAATTTTGTTATGACGAACAAGTCTCACCCTCATATCTAAATACTTTCCTAACTTAAAACAAAAGCTTTTACATCTCCCCCTTCTATTTTATAATATGTATATATCATATCATCGATTAAAATATGTGTTATGATAAGCAACAGGCTTATTTAACAAAAGTGAAACTGCACATAAGGGATTTGTTTTACTTTTAGAAAGTATAAAGAATTCGTGAAAAAAAGTATGAAGGACACGATGTCCCAGCACCTGAGCTGGTCACATAACATGACCATTCTTAGTCGATGGACGTAACTATATATAAAGGAGTCGTAAACATGATCACAATGAAAGATATTGTCAGAGAAGGCCACCCTTCTTTAACCAAAAAAGCAGCTGAAGTAGAGGTTCCCTTATCTGCAGACGATAAACAATTATTAGAAGATATGCTTCAATTCTTAAAAAACAGCCAAGATGATGAAATAGCTGAAACATATAATTTAAGAGCAGGAGTTGGCCTGGCCGCACCTCAGCTTGGCATTGAAAAACAATTGATTGCACTTCACTTTGAAGATAGTAAAGGAAAAAAATATAGCATGGGTTTAGCAAATCCTAAAATTATCAGCCACTCTGTAGAGCAAGCATACTTGCAAAGTGGAGAAGGCTGCTTATCTGTTGATCGCACTGTAGAAGGTTATGTTCCTAGACATGCACGTATTACATTAACAGCAACAGATATGAATGATAATCCCGTTAAATTACGTTTAAAAGAATATCCAGCAGTTGTATTTCAACATGAAATTGATCATTTACATGGTATTATGTTTTTTGATCGAATTAACCAAGACAATCCTTTTGCAATTCCGGATAATTCCATTGAAATTAGTTAATATACAGCTCCTTGAAAATTCTTTTCAAACCTGTATAAAATTACTGATTTAGACGATGATAAGAATAGTTTATGTGATCCGAGCTAGAGAATATTTTTTATATGGTAAGAAGTATATAATTTTCAAGAAAATTAACCCGACAATATTGGTAAGTGCAATCCTATAGAAGAATTTCCGTGTCATAAAAATCTTCAAGTGCCAAGTATAAGCGCAAAGAAGGCATCTTTATTCCTTTTCATAGCCTGGTTTGCCAAGTTTTCTTTTTTATTTATCGTTTTTTATTTAATTATTTCCAATTTCGTACTATACTATAGATAAGAGGATTGGACGGTAGAGGGTTAAATTTGCTTTTCTATATTATCGGAAGGAGAAGTGAGTCCTTATGCTGAAACGTCTTAAAGAGAAACTCAAAAAACGTTTAAAGGATTTACTGGGCAAAGAAGGACGTGTACCAACTACTAATAAAAATTAACCGCCAAACAATAATTAAAAAAAAGAAAAGCCATTTTTCAGGTGAGCTGACGGAAACTTACCTTTTATAACGGAATAAATGATATCTAAAATAACCCTAACTAGGATATAGTTTTTAATTTTAAAGGAGAGATGAAATGATTTTTAAGGTATTATATCAGGCATCAAGCAATGAAGTGCCTGTAAGAGAAAGAACGGAGAGCCTCTATGTAGAAGCTCAATCCATAAGAGAAGCAAGATCAAAAATAAGTGACCGCAACATTAACATTGAGTACATTCAAGTATTAGATGAGGCACATCTCGAATACGAAAAAAGTACTGGCAACTTCGAAGTGGAGAACGTATAACGATGAAGTTTGTAAAAAATGATCAAACTGCTGTATTTGCCCTTGGCGGACTTGGGGAAATCGGCAAAAATACGTATGCAGTTCAATTCCAGGATGAAATTATCCTTATCGATGCGGGAATTAAATTCCCGGAGGATGACCTTCTTGGTATTGATTATGTCATACCGGATTACACCTATCTTGTCCAAAATCAAGATAAAATTAAAGGTCTTTTTGTTACACATGGTCACGAAGATCATATTGGTGGAATTCCATTCTTATTAAAACAAATTAATGTGCCAATTTATGCTGGTAAATTAGCGATCGGTTTAATCCGTAATAAGCTTGAAGAACACGGCCTATTACGCAGTACCAAGCTAATTTCCATTCAAGAAGATGATATTATTAAATTCCGTAAAACTTCCGTTAGCTTTTTCCGTACGACACACAGTATTCCAGATTCATTTGGCGTTGTTGTAAAAACACCACCTGGAAATATTGTTCATACTGGTGATTTCAAATTTGATTTTACACCGGTCGGAGAACCTGCAAACCTTTCTAAAATGGCTCAAATTGGCGAAGAAGGAGTATTATGTCTTCTATCCGATAGTACAAATAGTGAAGTACCTGGTTTTACAATGTCAGAAAGCGTCGTTGGCGAAAGCATCCAAGATATATTTAGCCGCGTTGATGGCAGACTGATATTTGCTACATTTGCGTCTAATATCTATCGACTACAGCAAGTTGTTGAAGCAGCTGTTAAGCATAATCGTAAAGTAGCTGTCTTTGGAAGAAGTATGGAATCCGCTATCAATATTGGACTGGAGTTAGGCTATATTCAAGCTCCTAAGGACACGTTTATTGAAGGAAACCAAATTAATCGTCTTCCGGCAAATGAAGTGACGATCCTCTGTACTGGTTCACAAGGCGAATCGATGGCAGCACTTTCTCGAATTGCTAATGGAACACATCGTCAAATTCAGCTTATACCTGGGGATACCGTTGTATTTTCATCCTCACCTATCCCAGGAAATACGGTTAGCGTAAGTAAAACAATTAACAAGCTCTACCGTGCAGGTGCGGATGTGATTCATGGAAAACTGAGCAACATTCATACTTCTGGTCACGGCAGTCAAGAAGAACAAAAATTGATGCTGCGTTTAATCAAACCAAAATATTTTATGCCAATTCATGGCGAGTATCGCATGCTAAAAGAACATGTGAAATTAGCTGAATTATGTGGAGTAGAAGAAAATCACTCTTTTGTAATGGACAATGGAGATGTACTAGCACTTGGAAAAGAACAAGCTGCGATCGCTGGTAAAATCCCGTCTGGTTCCATCTATGTAGACGGAAGCGGCATTGGCGATATTGGAAATATTGTTCTTAGGGACCGCAGAATTCTTTCAGAAGAAGGCTTAGTAATTGTCGTTGTAAGTATTAATATGAAAGAATTTAAAATTGAAGCAGGTCCAGATATTATTTCGCGCGGCTTTGTTTATATGCGAGAATCCGAAGACCTTATCAATGATGCGCAAAAACTTGTTGCTAAGCATTTAGAAAAGGTCATGGAACGTCGCACAACGCAATGGTCAGAAATTAAAAACGAAATTACAGATACGATTGCCCCGTTCTTATATGAGAAGACAAAGCGTCGTCCAATGGTATTGCCAATTATTATGGAAATATAAATAATAATAAGCTCCATTCTCCTAACTGTGTGGAGAATGGAGCTTTTCTTTAATAGGAAGTTCAAAAAGTCCAATAAAAATGACACGGCGAATTTCTGCGTTGGCTTGCTTTTCCGGTACTCACGTATCTAAAAGCATAGAGGAACTTCTGTTAAGATCGTCCACGTCCTGTGGACAACACAGAAGTCATCACATCCTGTGAAAGTCCGTTCCTCAAAGCGGCACCGCCTTGAACTTCTTGGTCCTATTTATCAGACTTTTTGAACATGCACTTTAATAACTTTTACACTGCCGTCAATTTAGAAAGAGGTAAAAATATGAAGGACAAATATTATGATAAGCTGTTACATATTCATACCATGGAGGACAAGAAAACATCCTATCCTGAATCACATCATTACAATCCATACGAACCTACTCCATACAGTGCTCTGGAGAAATTAAGTAAAAACTATACTTTTGATAAACAAGCTACTGTCATTGATTTTGGATGTGGGAAGGGGCGTTTGCCATTTTACCTTCATTATTTTCAGCACATTTCTGTAACCGGTATTGAAATGGACGCTCATTTTTTTAGTAATGCCCAGCATAATTTACAATCCTATAAGCAATTAATAAATACAGATCAAAGTCAAGCTGAAATTCAATTTATTTATCTTCTGGCAGAAGAATATGAAATTACATCGAAAGATACTTGTTTTTACTTTTTTAACCCTTTTTCTATACATATTTTTAAGCGTATTGTCGCTAATATTCTTAAATCTGTCGAAGAGGCGCCAAGAGAAGTAGATATTATTCTTTATTATCCGCATAATACGTATATTCAATTTCTCGAATATTACAGCCCATTTGAATTATTACTGGAAATAAAACTAAAGGCTTACTGGCTAAATCCGGATGAACGGCTGCTTATCTACCGATTTGGTAACGAAATAATCTAAATTTATTGAATTGAAATAAAAGACCCTTTTCCACATCTGTTTTAAATGGAAGGGTCTTCTATTTTTCAATCAAAAATCAAAGCTTTTTCAAATCGGTTAATATCCTGATCTGCTCCAATGACAATAAGTACATCCCCTTCAACTAATGGCTCATCTGCTTCGGGAGAAACATCAATTTCTTCCCCTCTTTTTATTGCAACAATATTACATCCAAACTTTGCCCGAATATCCAATGTAATTAAATTCTTTCCAATTATTTTCTTGCTGACAATAACTTCCACCATACTGTACTCGTTGGAGAGTTCCAGATACTCTAAAATATTATTGGATATAAAGCTATGTGCTAATCGCTTTCCCATATCCCGTTCTGGATGGACGACATGATGAACACCAATTCGGTTAAGAATTTTCTCATGATAGTCATTCTGCGCTTTTACCGTGATTCTTCTTATATCTAAATCGGTTAATATAACTGCTGCTAAAATGCTTGCCTGAATATTTTCCCCAATAGCTACAATAACATGATCAAAGTTTGTAATGCCAATTTCCTTTAAAGCATCTTCATCCGTTGCATCCAGTACAACAGAATGATAAGCGATGTTTTTATATTCATTCACTTTCGTCTCATCCGAATCAATCGCCAGGACGTGCATTCCTTTTTCACTTAGTTCTTTACAAATGCTGCCGCCGAATCTGCCGAGACCAATTACTGCAAAATCTTTTTTCATCGTAAGGAACCTCCATTCTTTTGCCTTTATATATTAACACAAAAGAAAGAAGACGACAGTTTAAATTGCATCCGCCCTCTTCTATTTATATTCTACATAGCGTCTAGCATTGTAAATTGCGATTTTACAAGTTCATAATATTTCCCATGCTGCTGCATTAATTCTTGATGATTCCCATATTCTAAAACCTCTCCCTGTTCTAGAACATAGATACAATCAGCTTCTCGAATGGTAGATAACCGATGTGCAATAATAATCGAAGTTCTTCCTTTTAATAAACGTTTCAACGCCTTTTGAATCTTTACTTCAGATTCTGTATCAATGCTCGCTGTTGCTTCATCTAATATAATGATACTCGGATTTGCCAAAAGCGCCCTGGCAAAGGACAACAATTGTCTTTCTCCAGCAGATAAAATATTGCCTCGCTCTTCTACTTCTGTCTCATAACCATTGGCTAAACGGCTAATAAAACTGTCTGCTCCAACAACTTTTGCAGCTTCCTTTACTTCTTCATCGCTTGCTTCCGGCCTTCCAAAACGAATATTTTCCATAATTGTACCTGAAAAAATAAATGTATCTTGAAGAACTACACTGATTCGCTGCCTAAGGCTATCTAATGTCACATCTCTGAGATCATGCCCATCAACGCGTACCGCTCCAGATGTAGGATCATAAAAACGGCTAATTAAGTTAGCAATAGTAGACTTTCCGCTCCCTGTATGGCCAACTAAAGCAATTGTCTGCCCGGCCTCGATCTGCAAGGAAATTTTCTTTAAAGCTAATCGATCTGCTTTATAAGCAAACTCTACTTCATCAAATTCAATTTTACCGTCCATCTCTTCAAATTGATAACCGTCTTTCTTTTCGGCAACGTTAGGCTGTTCATCTAAAAATTCAAAAATACGCTCCGAGGAAGCCATTGCCATTAACAATTGATTATACATCTGCCCCAATCTGGAAATCGGTTCCCAGAACATACCTAAGAAAAAGGCAAAGGAAATAAATGTCCCTAACTCAATGGTTCCGTTTAAAATTAAATAAGAACCAAATGCAATTAATATAATTGTTCCAGCTGCATCACAGATATCTACAAGCGGTCTAAAAAAAGCACTTTTCTTAGCTGCATCCCGAAAGCTGTTAAAGAAACCTGTGTTTACGCCATCAAAAAATTCTGCATTCTCTTTTTCTTGAGAGAATGATTGCGTAATACGCATACCTTGAAGGCCTTCATTTAAATGCGAATTCATTCTGGATTGCTGCAGGCGGACTACTTGCCAGGATCGCCTTATTTTTCTTCTTAATGTAGTAGATATAATAAACATTAACGGAATAACAATAACAACAGCCAATGCTAGTGGCGGACTCATCACGAAAAGGATAATAATAATTCCGCTTAACATTAAAATATCCATTAATAGGTTAATAATTCCATTGGTAAATAGTTCTTGCAAAGAATTAATATCATTTAAAATCCGTACAAGGATCGATCCTGCTGAGCGATTATCGAAAAATCGGTGGGATAATCTCTGAACATGGGAAAACAGCTTTTGTCTTAAATCATAAATAACATTTTGTCCCAATATATTTACCCACTTGATCCGAAAGCGATTGGCAATGAAACTGAGGATATAGAGAATAGCAATCCCCACAACAAGATAGATTAAAAGGTTGCCATCATTTTGTGCAATGGCTATATCTACAGCTACCTTACCTATCAAAATCGGAATCGCTAATCGGACAGCTGTGGCAATAACCATCGCGATAATGGCACCAGGCAAATATGTTTTGGAGTAAGGCTTTAAAAACTGAAGTAATCTCCACATCTGCTCCCAGTTAAACGGTTTTTCAATTGCCTGATCAGTCGTATAATGAAATCGTTCCAGGTGATTGCTTTGCTTTTTAGGTTCTTTAGTTCTTGCCAAGGTTCCCACCTCCTTTTAATTGACCACACTCATAATCTCTTCGCGGTCTTGATATTGAATATTATAAATACGTTCATAAGGTCCTTTGTTTTTTAATAAGAAATCATGCGTACCCCGTTCAATAATTTCCCCGTCCTCCAGAACTAAGATTTCATCCGCATGCTTTAAAGAGGATATGCGGTGCGCAATGATAAAAGAGGTTCTATTCTTCATCACTTCCCGTAAAGCCTTTTGAATCTTATGCTCTGTCTGCATATCGACAGCAGATGTTGCATCATCTAAAATGAGAATGCTGGGATCGATACAAATAGCTCTTGCTATTGCTATACGCTGCTTCTGTCCACCGGATAACCCCATTCCCCTTTCTCCAAGAAGCGTGTCATAAGCCTCTGGTAATTCCATAATAAAGTCATGTGCTTGAGCCATTTTTGCTGCTGCTACAATATCTTCTTCATCTACCCCTGGTGTACCGTAAGAAATATTTTCTTTAATTGTTGTTGAAAATAGGAATGGCTCCTGCAGAACAAAACCAATTTGACTGCGAAGACTTTTCAGCTTATAGTCGGAAACAGGACGCCCATCAATCAGTACCTCTCCTTCTTCCGGCTCATAAAATCGTGTAAGCAACTGAGTAATACTTGTTTTCCCAGATCCGGTTGCACCGATTAAACCAATTGTTTTGCCCGGTGGAGCATCGAAGCTAACATCCTTTAATGCTTCATCGTCTTCTTCAATATACGTTAACGTCACATCCTTGAATGTTACATGACCTTGAATCGGTGTATCGATAGCATCCGGCTTTTCTTCAATGTCTTCATGCGCTTCCAAAATTTCTAATAACCGCTCTCCAGACGCTTTTGCTTGGGAAAATTGATTAATGATAAATCCTAAGTTCATAAGTGGTCCCATAATAAACCAGACTAGACTGAAAAAGGCCATCAATTGTCCAGTTGTCATGGAACCATTTATAACAAAAAAGCCACCAAATGCTAATAAAACAACTGCACTAACATTCCCTATAAATTCCATTACTGGAAAATACTTAGCCCATAAACCTGACGTAAATAAATATTTTCTGCGATAGTTATCATTGCTCTCAGAAAATCTACTAATTTCAAAATCTTCTCTTGATAACGATTTAACAGTGTTCATTCCACTTATATTCTCTTGTACCCTTGTATTTAGTCTCCCGAAGGAACGTCTTATATTTCGAAAGGCCGGGTGAACCTGTTTATCAAATTTATAAACAACAAATGCAAGAAATGGCATGGCAGCCATTGTTATAAGTGCAAGAGGAATAGAATAATAAAACATAACGGAAATACTTATCAAGATGAGAGAAACAACACGAATTAATTCAGCAAAACCTACAGAGAGAAAGAAACGAAAACCTTCTACATCTGCAGTCAACCGGGACATAATATCTCCTGTTTTTGCATTGTCATAATACTTAAATGCAAGTGATTGTAGCTTATCATATAATGATTCTCTCAACTTATATACAGCAGTCATCCCAAACAAGTCACCTAGATATTGAAAGAAAAAGGTAGATACCCCTTTAATCATCATTAATCCTAAGAACACACCACAAATATATGGGATCAAGCCATACCTTTGTTTGGCAACTACTTCATCAATTGTAATTTGAAGCATGATTGGATAAACAACTGTAATCACTGTCACAATAAGCATAGAAATAATTGACCAAATAAAGAACTTCTTATAAGGCCAATAAAAACGTTTTAATTTTTTGAAAACATCCAAAACTTATTCCTCCTTTCACTAATCCGTAATAACTAATATAACGGTTTCCGAAATAAATTTCTACTGTTTTGTGAAATTTTTTTGAAAATTTTTTATAAAATTAATTTGTATATATACAAGTGTATTTTTTATATGGTTAGTACCGCTTAAATGACTGCTTTCATTCTACTGATTTTTATTTTTTCTTTAATAAACAAACAAAAACTCCATCCTATAAAGAATAGAGTGTCTATCGTTTATTTTGTATTTATTAATCGTCTCAAACGCTGTTCGATCAAATTTGTAGAATTTTTCCCAATTTGCTTAAACCGAAGCTTTTCTTGTTTATCAAATAAATATAGTGCAGGTACATAACGAAATTGAAATATATTAGTCAAGTGATCCTCCACATCATCTAAGTAAACACCCTCAATATGTAACTGATTTAATTTATTTTTTATTACTGACAAACTCACTTGCTCTCCTTCTAAATGTGTATGAATTAAAATTGGGATCACTTTTTTTGATTTAATTTCCGGTATAGCGTCTAGTTTTCGCAAAAAATAACCGCAAGACGAGCAGCTTACTGACCAAAAGATAACAAGGACTGGTTTTTCATTTGATAGCAGCAGGGACTGGTTACTCCCTTGCAAATGATTGGTTCTGGATAAATCAGGGAGTATATCATAAATCTGCATGAAGTCACTCCTTCGTATTTACTCTTTAACTGATATATGATAATGGAGGAAGAGATATGCATTTATTTTCATAATGCCGAAATGTTTTGTGAGATAGCTATTTAAAAAGATTACGACACTGCATAATAAAAAGACTTTCTCCGCAAAAAGGAAAAAGTCTTTTTATTGTATATCCTCATATCTACATTCAGTCAATTGACCGGATAAATGTTTCTACTGCTTCCACTCCTACCGAAAGCGCCTCTTCATTTGGAGCTAACTTGGCGTGATGAAGCCCGTATGGTGAATCAACTCCAAGCCAAAACATAAATCCTGGTATTTCTTTTAACATATCTCCAAAATCTTCTCCAGTCATCGCCGCAGAGGCTTGAACATATGTAATATCCGTATGTTGCAAGGAGTTTTTAAACTGATCTACATACTTTGTTTCATTGACTACCTGATAGTAATTCGATCCGTAATCCACATCTATCTGACAATCATAAGCTATCTCAAAACCTTTGATTAGCTTTTCCAATTCGTCTTTTACCAACACGATTGAAGAAGCTTCCGTTGTTCGAATCGTTCCTTCCAGACGAGCTGTTTCCGCAATGGCATTTTGAACAAATCCACTTTCCATTTTTCCAATCGTCACAACGGAACCATCTAACGGGTTTAGCCTTCTGGAAACAATTTGCTGCGCCTGCACGACAAAATTACTAGCTGCAACAGTCATATCTTTCGCCAAATGCGGATAAGCAGCATGTCCACCAAGACCTTTAAAATCAAGAAACAATTCGCTCGTATTTGCAAATAAAAGACCAGGTTTAGAAGATACCTTTCCAACTGGCAATTCTGGAGCAATATGCAAAGCAAAAATAGTGTCCGGTTTCCAGACAAGAAATTCATCAGATGCAATCATCGGTTTTGCACCGCCTGGCCCTTCTTCAGCCGGCTGAAAAATAAATAACACATCATCTTTTATCGGTTGTGTAATTATTTTTTCCATTGCTGCCAACGCGATGGTCATATGAAAATCGTGTCCACAAGCATGCATTTTCCCGGCATGCGTTGAAGCAAAATCAAAGCCTGTATCTTCCAAAATTGGCAGGCCGTCCATATCAGATCGGAATCCAATCCGCTGTGCTGGATTGGTTCCGGAGATATGTACTAAAATACCTGTGCGCCAAGTTTTCACTTCAACACGATCTGTCGCCATTTCTTGAATTTTTGCTAGAAGATAGCTTTGCGTTTTTTCTTCTTCAAAACCTAATTCCGGAATTTGATGCAATTCTCTGCGGACCGTTTGCAAATCAAATGCTGTCATATTGTTTCATCTGCCTTAATTATCTAATTTACGAAGCTCTTGTTTAATTTCTGTTTTCGTTTTTGTCTGTTCATCAATTTCTTTCAGAACACGTGCAGGCGTACCGCCGACTAATGTGTTTGGCTCTACATCTTTTGTTACAATCGATCCTGCTGCAACAATCGATCCTTTTCCAATTGTAATTCCTTCAAGCACAACCACATTCGCACCAATAACAACATCATCTTCTACAATTACTGGTTTAGCAGAAGGTGGCTCAATTACACCAGCTAATACTGTACCTGCACCAATATGACAGTTCTTTCCTACAGTTGCTCTCCCGCCAAGAACAGCATTCATATCAATCATCGTTCCTTCACCGATAACAGCACCAATATTAATAGACGCACCCATCATAATAACAACACCGTCTCCGATTTCTACTTGATCACGGATAATAGCGCCCGGCTCGATACGTGCATTGATATTTTTTAAATCCAGCATTGGAATTGCAGAATTACGACGATCATTTTCAACTACATAATCTTCAATAACAGATTCATTATCACTTAAGAATTGTTCTACTGTTTTCCACTCTCCAAATAATGTACCGCTTTTTGCATCAACAAATGCTTTAATTTCGTCTTGTTCAGGGAGCTTGTCTAAGTCTCCTTTTACATATACCTTGACAGGGGTACTTTTCTTACTATCAGAAATAAACTGTATAATTTCATTTGCGTCCATAACTACTATTCCTCCATTTTCTATAATCTCTTTCTTACTTTAGCAGACGCTCCCTTTATCGGCAACTGATATAATTAGAAAACTTACATTCTCTTTCCTTAACTCGGACAAGAATATGATGATTTTCACATTCTCACTGAAAAAGATCAACTAAAACATGTAAAATCCGAATGTAAAAAAAGTCTCCATGAAGCGAAAAACGGCAGTTCTTTCGCATATGGAGACTATACTTATTTTTTATATGCATTCATGTAAATATCTTTCTTTATTTGTTTCAATATTGCTCTTCTGGTCAAGATTCCATCAAAGTAACCATCTGCATCTACTAAACATATAAATGGGTGGTCAATAGACGCGTTTAATCCATCTAATAAACTATTTTCTCTTGTTAAGGTTGGTACATCACTGGCCATGGTATCCCTTACCCGAATTTCTGATAAGCGTTCCATTTCAAAGCTTTCTAACCCCAGTACTTCATTAAGAATGACTGTCTTGCCAATAATTCCAGCAAATTTATAGGTTGCATCAAGTACAGGTACTGCTGTATAGCCCGTTTTCATTAATACCAGCAATGCATGCTCTAAAGGATTATTAAGTTGAACATGCGCCACTTTCTCAGCAGGTATAAGGACTTCGCTAATTTTAATATCTGCCAATTGCTTATCTTGTGTTGCACTCACCTTATTTCCCCCCTTTTTTTGTATAAAAACTCTTATTGTAGTTCATTTGTGCTTTCTAACTTATTAAAAATACTGGAAAAATATACGGTTATACATCTTCTTTCAAAATGTTTCTCTGATAACTGCTTTATACCTTCTTTTTATATCTGCTTTAACCACTAGAACAATATGGCATGAATTGGAATTCCCAAATCATATGCCATACGTTTTTAACAATACATAATATTAGTTTAACATATTTTCACCATTCTCTCCCACTTATTGCATTAGCAGGTCCTTAAATTGGAAAAATATAGTTTTTTTCAAACAGTATCTATTCTTATTTTTGCGATAAATCATTGTTAACATTTGCTACGCGTTAAAGAAAATCCATACGTATCATTTACCCTCTTAGAACTCCATATCCTTTCCCAACGAGTTTTAAAAGCTTAGCTTGTCTGTGTTCAAAAAGACAAAGCATCGTCAAACCGCACTTATATAAAACGAAAATATTAAGCTTTCCTATCGTGGAAAAAAGACTTCTATCCGTGCTATAATTTTCGTATTGAGGTATCAGAAAGGAAATTACACAATGAATCGCAGAACGTTTTTAAAAAGGTCCCTTGGAAGCTTATTAACATTACTTGGCTTAAGCGGCGGAAGTTATTTTTATGCTCGTGAGATAGAACCTTCTCTACTGACAATCACAGAAGAATCCATTACATCTTCGCAAATTCCCAATGCTTTTAATCAATTTAAAATAGTCCAGTTTTCCGATACACATTTAGGTTTTCACTACAATTTAGAACAATTTGAAAAACTAGTTTCGAAAATTAATAATTTAGAACCTGACTTGATTCTGTTTACAGGAGATCTAGTTGATGAACCTAACAATTATCATTGGAATAATAAACTTATTCAGTTATTACAAAAGCTAAACGCGCCTGAAGGGAAGTTTTGGATATACGGAAATCATGACCATGGTGGCTACGGAACAGATATTTTATATGAAACCTTTGAAATTGCTGATTTTACTTTACTGCAAAATAGCGCATCTCGTATTCAGCGGGGAGACGCATCTTTTATATTAGCAGGACTTGATGATGCAATGCTGGGTAACCCTAATATTAGTCAATCTTTAGAAGAAAGAACGGATTCTGATTTCACCATTCTTCTTGCACACGAACCCGATCTTGCAGATACCATAAAAGATTATCCGGTAGATATTCAATTATCAGGACACAGTCATGGTGGTCAAGTTCGCCTTCCATTTATCGGTGATTTATATACACCGGCATATGCAGAAAAATATGTACAAGGTAAATATACTATATCAGATAAACTAACACTTTATGTAAACAGCGGCATAGGAACTACCCGTTTACCTTATCGCTTTTTCTGCAGACCGGAACTACATGTATTTACATTACATTCATCCTAGATTTTTAAGAATAACCATTCAGTAAAACGCTTAAAATGTCATAATTCCTTCATAAGACTAGCTTTCTCAATCATTTTCCCAATGCTATAATGAACGTAAGCACAGTTGGAAAGGAATTAGTTATATGAGAAATTATTTTATACTTATTGGTTTATTATTTCTATTGGCCGGATGCGGAAAAAGTTATGCTATTGAAACAACGATGTCAGAAGAAGTTCCCGATTTTGAGTACACCACACAAGATGAAGAACAATTATCTCTGGATGATTTAGAAGGAGATTGGTGGGTCGCTGACTTTATCTTTACAAACTGCACAACAGTTTGTATGCCGATGACTTATAATATGGCTCATTTGCAAACGATGATGGAGGAAGAAGGCATCGATGCACAGCTTGTATCTTTTAGCGTTGATCCGGACTTTGATACACCAGAGGTGTTAAAAGAATATGCCTCTAACTATGATGCAGACTTTGACAATTGGTCTTTTGTAACTGGATATGATTTTGAGACAATACGAGAGTTTTCCATTAAGCATTTTAAAAATCTTGTTCAAGCTCCTGCAGAAGGAGATGATCAGGTTCTCCACGGAACATCCTTCTTTTTAGTCAGCCCTGAAGGAGAAGTTGTCAAAAATTATGAAGGCATTGAAATGGAGAATATGGATGAGATTCTTGCTGACTTAAAAAAGGTAAATTAAATGATGTAACTAACTAATTCAACAACCAATATCTCTACGAACGTTAAAAGAACTATTTTACTTCGACATCTTAAAAGACCTTAGTCAAAAACTATGGTCTTTTTTTCTTCCTCAAATCTTACCAAAACATAAACAAGTGCATTTGTTCGTATTTTTCTGATATAGTATTGAAATTCCATAAAGTTTAAGTTAGAGTATTAATTAAAATAGATTAATTAAATGAAATCCTTTTTCCAAAGGGAGAGAATATAAAATGAAACATGAAGTTGAGGTTCAACAGCTGGCACAAGCTTTATTTGTGATTAATAAGCATGCCAAAACAGCTCCCGAACCGAAGCAGTTATATCAATTAAAAAAACAAGCTATCGAACAATTATTAAAAGAGAAAAAAGCCTTCAAAAAAGGACTGCATTTTTCTGATCATCCAAAGCTCAGTAATCAACACTCTACCGTGCTTATTAAGGTTGGAGATTATTGTTTCCACATTCCACCTACAAAAGAGGATTTAAAACAATTGAAGCATCTGGGCACATTGGATCAAAGCTATCGTAATCCTCCGGTAAAAATGTCTTTATCTCATGCAAAGCGCCTTATCTGTAAGTATATTAACTGGAAACAGGAAAAAACAAGATCCACCCCAGTTCGAAAACAAAATTCGAGCTACTATGTACCATCTTCATTAGGAAAAATGGATTGGCCTCCAATACGTTCTAAAAAAAGATGAAAAACATAGCCGGTATTTACCGTTAGCTTCATTTTTATTGTGTATCCACTTTACTCTCATATAAAATGGAGCGAATTTTATGTTTTAATTAGTTACTTTCTTTTTAATAAAAATTGGTGTAATAATGGAAATATAGCTAAACAGATCCCTAAAAAAACAAGACTGTGCATAGCGATTTTTAAAAATTGCCAGATATCCTTCTCTTGAATCATACCTAAAATAATTGTAAAACAAATTATAATGATACTTGCACCAATATAAGCAAGAAATCGCAACATTTGATTTTTTATCGCCCATTTGTAAATTTTCTTCATTATATAGTAAACTACCAAACTACATAAGAGCGTGATGCCGATATAGATATAAGTACCATTAATTCCTATATTTCCAATGGTTATTATTCCAGCTAACAACATATTCTCACCTTTTCTTCTATAAAGTCTGTTGTTATCTTAGTTTCGTCTCTTCCAGTTTATTTTATACAGGAGTAATATTTCATATTCTGTAATAAAAAAACCGCTTTCGCTAGGAAATATCCTATTCAGCGGTTAATTCTTTATTATTCTTTTTATGATTCAAGAGAAAAGCTTCTTGTTTCTTTTCTAACTTCTCTTCAATTTGTGATATACTTTTTTCATCGTTTAATAACTCCTGTCTGTTCATATCGACAAGTTGTTCAAAATTAAGTGTTCTTGGTCGCATGTTGTATTCTCCTTTTATTTCATTCTTTAATTTTATTATACCCATTTTTGTTCGTATTAATCCAAATTATTTGAACATTTATTGAAAATTTTAAGCGAAGGTGATTTAGTTGAAGTATTTATTAAATAATAACGTAAAAAACATTGAAATTTCCGGAATTCGTAAATTTTTTAATCTCGTCTCTGGTGAAAAGGACGTCGTTTCTTTGACCATTGGGCAACCAGATTTTCACACGCCTGATAATGTTAAAAAAGCTGGAATCAAGGCGATTGAGAATAACTTTACAACCTATACACCAAATCAAGGGGTTCTGGATTTGCGAAAAGCAATACATCGTTATTACGAAGCAAATTATGAATTAAATTATCAGCCAGAATCAGAAATTATCGTAACTTCCGGGGCATCAGAGGCAATTGATATTGCTTTTCGGACTATTCTTTCACCAGAGGATGAAGTTATTTTACCAAGTCCTATCTATCCTGGCTATGAACCTCTCATCACTTTAGCCGGCGCTAAATCGGTTCATGTAGATACTACCAATACAGGGTTTAAATTCACACCGGAAACATTGGCAGATGCTATTTCGGAAAAAACAAAATGCGTTGTACTTCCTTCCCCATCTAATCCAACAGGTGCAGCATATTCCAAACAGGAATTACAGGCACTTGCGGAGGTACTTCATGGAAAAGAGATTTTTATTTTATCAGATGAGATTTATAGTGAAATTATATATGATTTTGCTCATACTTCTATTGCTTCTATTTCTAATTTAAAGAATCAAACCATTGTTATCAATGGAGTATCCAAATCTCATTCCATGACGGGATTCCGTATCGGCTATACTTTAGCTCCTGAATGGATATCTGAAGAAATGTTAAAAGTTCACCAATATAATGTTTCCTGCGCCGCATCAATTAGCCAATATGCTGCATTAGAAGCACTGACAACTTACGAGAAGCATACAACACATATAAAACAGGTTTATAAAGAACGCAGGGATTATGTATATAAACGTTTGGTAAACATGGGGTTAGAAGTGGAACAGCCACAGGGAGCCTTTTATATTTTTCCGAAGCTGCAATTAAATAATCTAAGCTCATTTGACCTTGGGCTATCTTTAGTTCATGATGCCAAGCTGGCTCTTGTACCTGGAAGCAGCTTTTCACAGAATGGAGAAGGCTATATG
Organism: Oceanobacillus jeddahensis; assembly: GCF_000750635.1. Taxonomy (GTDB): domain Bacteria; phylum Bacillota; class Bacilli; order Bacillales; family Amphibacillaceae; genus Oceanobacillus; species Oceanobacillus jeddahense. The sequence goes on along the minus strand of NZ_CCDM010000002.1, from coordinate 636,275 downwards.
CGTTTAAGCTATGCCTACCATGAAGATATTTTAAAAGAAGGATTAGACCGATTAGAAGCATTTCTAAAAGAAAAAAGTTGACTATGTTCATAAAAATTTAACCTGGGCCCCCTTTTCTTGGGGCCTTTCAATTAGGTTATTTGCGTCAGATTGTGTAAACATGCTACGATAAGAAAGAGACTAAGCAATTTTTGGAGATGAGCTTGTGGAAAATGTCAATCATAAAAAAGAATGGATAGGCTGGCTAAAGGTTATTATTATTACGCTTATGCTTGCTTTTTTTCTCAGGACGTTTATTTTTGCCACTTCCATTGTTGAAGGAGAGAGCATGTACCCTACCCTTCAGGATGGGGAACGTGTGATTTTTAATAAAATTGTTTACACGATTGATGATCCTCACAGAGGGGATGTGGTAATTATTCATCAACCGCCCAAAAATTATGTGAAACGTGTAATCGCCATGCCTGGAGAAACAATAGAAATTGAAAATAGTCAATTATATATAGATGGGGAGGCTTTTCAGCAGCATTTTTTAAGTGATGAAGTAATTGCCCAAACCAATAATTTTGGACCTATGGAAATTCCTGAAGATAATTATTTTGTAATGGGCGATAACCGGTTGATTAGTAAAGACAGCCGTAATGGGCTTGGGCTTATTCCAAGAGATGATATCATCGGCAGATCCGAATTAATTATATATCCTTTTAACCAGTTCGGCTCGATAGATTAAAAGCAGAAAACTGATTCTTTTTCTTTAAGAGAAAGTTCAAAAAGTCCAATAAAAATGACACGGCGAATTTCTGCGTCGACTTGCTTTTCCGGTGGGGCGAGTAATCGCAGTCCCAGGACGTCGCGAACTTAGCCGACTTGGTCCTATTTATCAGACTTTTTGAACACATATTTTAAGAAAATAGAAACAGCATTCTGCTTTTAAAATGACGTAAAGACTATTCTTTATCCATAACACAATAACCAACGTTTAAGACAAGAATCGCAAAACATACTACACCAAAAAGCATTTCCATTCTGAAGCACTCCCTTCACTTATGTACATCATATCATGTTATCATTTCCTAATATAATACCATCTTATCAATATCTACACATAAAATAAAGTGAAAAATGGAATTGTTCGCAGTTTGACAAGTAATTTTCCCTTTCTGCATCATTAATTTGAATTATTTTATCTAAAATCACTGTAATAATATAACCGGCTTAGTAATACCTCAACTTTCAGACCTAAGAATAAACATATATATCTTGCTATTTCAGGATGGAACATGCTCTCCATTACCACGCTAGCTTTTTGGTTACATATCCGGCCATTTTGGAATTGGCGATTGTGCATAGCTCCGGTCCGGCCAACCACTTAGGATTCTCCGTGGTTGGTCTGCGCTCTGATAGGATTCTACAGCGAATGAAAGAAATAATATTTTGTTGAGGCTAGCGCAAGTACAGATCCATAATCTTCCTTCCCTAAGACGGATTTTTCCGCCCATTTTCTGCCAAAGTAAATTAAAAAATAAAATAATTTGATTCCCCTTCTAATTAAATTTATTTTGAAACAAGAGGTTTTAAGAGGTTATCCGTTTAAAAACCCGGGACAAATGTCTATACACATTTTATCTATCTGCATACAGTAATACTGTAAGTTCAGGAGGTGAAAAGCATGGGCTATGGATATGGTGGCGGCTACGGTTACGGTGGCGGCTATGGTGGCGGCTACGGAAACGGCTTTGCGTTGATTGTTGTTCTTTTCATTTTACTAATCATCGTAGGAGCTGCATTTTACTGCTAATCACAAAATGGCTTGTGCTAGAGGCACAGGCCATTTTATTTAAAATGGAAAAGATTTGTTCGTTGACTTCATAAGCTTTGTCTCTTCATTTTATGATCATAACAACCTACAGAATAATTCCATCGTTATTCTTTTTCTTTCCTACCGTGCAAATCAATAAATATAAGCCATAACCCCTTATATATCAATGGTTATGGCTTTTTCACACATGAAGAAAGTATAAAATTTTTAGGTGCCAAGTATAAGTATAACGGTTTTGATCGGGCAGAAATCACAACCCCAGCTCATCCCCAGTCCTAACTAAGGCAATCCAGCGCCTATACAAGACTTGAATTGCCAAGTTTTCTTTATTCTTTCAGAACTGATTGATAACCAGAACAATGGAACATTTTTCTATTACTGAAATGACATTCACCAACTAGCTTCAACCAATAATCATTCTTTCTTTCGGATAGTTAAACTTTGCCGGATCTTTTTTACGTCTAAAAATCAGCAGGAAGCTAAGAATACCTACCCGGCCAATAAACATTAATATCATCAAAATAATTTTACTGAATACAGATAATTCACCTGTGATTCCTAAAGATAAACCTACTGTTCCAAAAGCAGAAGTAACTTCAAAAATAGCCGCATCTAATGAAATAGGCTCTAACAGTGTAAGTATAATGACAGACGTAAAAACAGCCATAATCGCAAAAAAGGTTACTGTCACAGCTTTATTTAAATCTACCTCATACACTTCTCTATGAAATATTTTAACGTCTCTTCCGCCTCGGATAAACGTGATTAGAAAAATAAGAACCAACGCAAAAGTTGTTGTCCGAATTCCACCTCCAGCACTGCTAGGTGAAGCACCAATGAACATTAATGCAGACATAAATAAATGATTTGTATCCGATAATAAATTCAGATCCATTGTTGCCAAACCGCCACTTCTAGTAGTAATTGATTGGAATAAAGCATAAAAAAGCGATTCATGCCAGGAAACACCTTTAAAAAAACCATTGAAATCAAATAAATAAATCCCCACTGTTCCAACAAAAATTAAGCTAAAAAAAGTGGTAGTGGTTAACTTGGTAAACAAACTAAAATGAAATTGATGTTTTAATTTCCTACGATGAAATATATATTCTTTTACCTCAATAATTACCGGATAACCGATTGCCCCAATAATAATAAGCAACATACAAATAACCTGGACAAAATAATCAGAGTGAAAAGGAAGCATAGATTGGCCAGTAATATCAAAACCGCCATTTGTTAACGCGCTGATAACAGTGAAAAACCCATGCAAAAATGCTTCTCCAAACGAAGAATAATATTGCATAAAATAAATTGCTAAAATAACGAAAAAAATGCTTTCAATCATCAGCAAAAGGTAAACTATATTCTTAATTAACCGCACCATACCGTCAAAATGAGTTTGATTTTGATCGGTCATAATCATACTTCTTTCTTTAAAACCAATTCGCTTCCCTAACATCACCCAAAGTATGGTCCCTAGTGCCATTATTCCTACTGCACCGATTTGCATCATAAGGGCTAAAAAAACAATTCCTGTTGTACTTAATGAATCCGCAATGGAAATTGTACTTAACCCTGTTACACTAATCGCACTAACAGCTGTAAAAATAATATCGATAAAAGGAATATTGATTTCCGGCTGATGCGAAACAGGTAAAGATAATAATCCTGTCGATAACGCTATCGCTGCAATATAATAAAATAACAGCAGTTGAAATGGATTCCATTTGCGTATACTTTTATATTTATTATGCGTTTTTTTCATTGTTTTCCCTTCTTCTCATCACATAAATATCCATTATACTCGTTGTACGTGCTCAAACAATTTCCAACAAACTCCCCTCAAAAAGCCATTAATGACTTTTTGAACACAGACTAATAAACCTCTTTAAATTTCTGAATTAAATTTTCACCTTCATATCCCTTCTCTACAAGTCTTGTCAAAAGTTGTTCTACATCTTTCTTTTGTTTATCAATTATTTTACCCATCAACATCACATTCATTTGTTCACCAATTTCATGCATCTCTGTCAATTTAGTAATAAACGAAGCAGGTTCATTCGTATCTTTTGTAATCGTAGCTTGAACCATTAGTTCCTCATTTAATTTATCCTTAAAATAATTCCAATAAGAACGATTGATAAATCCTTCGATTAACCATGTATCATGGTCATCTTCACGATTGATAATAAGTCCATCAATCAAATGCACTTCTGTTCCTTCCAGTCCTTTATCATAATCCAGAATAACTAATTTACGCAGCTTAAATGTTTTCACACCTATCATCCTCCACCGTATGAATTCTTTAGGGTATCACTGAACTTATTTTCGTATTTAAAATTATTTCCTCTCATTCGTTAAGTCCTGGACCGGGACTGGGGCTGCGATTACTCGCCCCATCGAAGAGCTTTTGCGATTACTCGGCCTACCCAAAAACATCGCCAGTTAGTTTTTTAATACCTGCCTGTATCGAATATAATATTTATAATAACACATCCAATCACGGTGTAACATCCATTCTCTTACTACAGATAGGAGCAAGATTCTTGGAAACGGTGTAACCCCCGTGATACACTTACTATCGAGTATTGTTATCAACTCAACTTTCGCACTTTAAAAGTAACTTCATTTCCATAGAAACAGGAGTTGATCGTTTCTTTGATAACTCCTTAAACAAAGATATAGAAGGGGAAGTGTAAGATACCGCTGCGGCGGACCGTTTTGCTTTTCGACGTACAACGGTTTTGATGGGGCGAGTAATCGCAGTCCCAGGACGTACTAGTGCAGACGTTGCAACAACTCTTTTCGATGGGGTGAGTAATCGCAAAAGCTCTTCGATGGGGCGAGTAATCGCAGCCCCAACCCCAGGATGTTGCGACTTTAGTCTGCCTAGGCGCACGCTCTTCAGCTAACTTTTGCCAAGAAGAGCGCTTGGCAAAAGTGGATCTTCAGATGGTGCTGATCCCACAGGAGTCAAAACGGTCCGCCTCCGCTAGTTAGCTATTCTATACGTGAAATAGCTGAACAAATAAAAGGTAGATCAGACAGAAGAGATTTTTTGTTGTGCATGGTAAAATGATCAGCAATAATTTCTTTCTGTGCAAGAAAGCTATTCCCCATGTTAACTATCCATGCTGTTTTGATTCGAACTGCTAAACTAACCATTTAAAATACTGGAATAATCGTGTTATCAAACGAAAGAGCCACTATTTCGTCCAACCTAACAGGATGTTATTTCTTTCATTCGCTGTAGAACCCTAACTCAGCGGAGGCCAACCACGGAGACTCCTATGGGAACAGGGCGAGCTGAAGATCCACTTGAAAAGCGGTTTTCTTTTCAAGTTAGCTGAAGCCGTCCCCATGGAAAGCGGAGTGGTTGGCCGGAGCGGGAGCTATGCACAATCACCAATTTCAAAATAGCCGGATATGTAACCAAAAGCAAGCATGGTATTGGAGAACATGTTTATCCTGAAATAGCAAGATATATATGCTTATATTCTTAGGTACGAAAGTTGAGTTATCAAATAAAATAATCAAAAATCTCTTTTACAACATGGAAATATGAGAAGGAGGACTATCATCTTGAATCAAATCATTGAAACAATAATGAACCATCGCTCGATTCGAAATTTTTCAGATAAACCTTTAAGCAATAGTCAAATAAAAATAATTGTAGAAAGTGCACAACGCGCATCAAGCTCTAGCAATGTGATGGCCTATAGTATTATTGGTGTATCCGATCAGGAAGTCAAAGACAAACTCCATACTATTTCTGGACATGCCCATGTAAAGACAAATGGACATTTGCTTATCTTTTGTGCAGACTTACATCGAATTGATCAATTAAAGGGAATTGAGCATACAGAAGCTTTTCAAACTAACCTGGAGAGCACGGAACAATTTATTGTAGGCACAATTGACGCTGCTTTAGCTGCACAAAATGCCGCTATTGCTGCGGAATCTCTTGGGCTGGGTATTTGTTATTTGGGAAGCCTGCGTAACGATATCCAAGCGTTTAATGATGTGCTAAAATTACCATCACATGTTGTTCCATTATTCGGTTTAGCAATTGGCTTTCCAAAAGAAATACCTGATATCAAACCACGGTTGCCCCTTCCTGCAATTTATCATGAAAATGAATACATTCCTTTTGACAAACAAAAGCATTTTATTCAAGAATACGATCAAACCATGAAAGATTATTATGAATCCCGAAATTCAAATAATAAACAAGAAACATGGACAGAACAAATGAATAAAAAATACGAAAAACCAACCCGCATGGATGTTGGGCCATTTGTAAAAGAGAAAAACTTCAATAAGCATTAAAACGAAATAACACCTTGTAAAAAGCGGCAGAGATTTCTCTGCCGCTTTTTACACATCTAAATTTATTTCTTCCTCGAACGTAAAAACTTTCTCTTCCCCATTCATTTGATAACGAACTTGAAAATAAATAATACCATCTTCAAATTCAACATCCTCTATCTCCATATTCGGCTGATAGTATATATCACTATTATGTAACGTGCGGTAAACGTACCCTCCTGTTACCCGATGTACATCTTCATGTGCAGAAAGGGAAACTAATGGTGTCTGATGCTGAATCGTTACTTCTTCCTCCCCGATATATTGAAGAGAGCACTTCACCTGTATATTATCTGCTTCTCCGCTGAATTGAATATGTAATAAAAATAAGTCATCCAGAGATACTGTCTTCGTTATCTCCATAGCCTGATCCTCTTCTAATTGTGACATATACCAAAAGAATATTGCTAATACTAAAATGATTAGAACCGAAATACTTCCCCATATTTCAAATCTTTTCATAATCACCCTTCCTTTAAACACATACTATTTCTTCCTCTTTCCTCTCTTTAATTTCACCTTTTTTCACCTATTCGTTGAAGAGGATTACTGCATTTTGATACAAATTTTGGAAAGCCTTTACAAGCATAAAAAATATTTTTTTCATCAAAATAATAAGTGCAAGATATCAAAAGGAGTGAAGAAAATGACAGTAGGCACGCAAGTTCAACAAACGATAGCGGGTTTAAAAAGTGCACAGGCAAGCCTTGAACAATTTGCACTTCAAACAGATAATAAACAAGCACAGCAATTATATAAAAATGCAGCGCAACAAACACAAGGTGTTTTAGATCAGCTAGAGCCAAGAGTACAACAAGTTATGCAAGAAGAACCTCAGTACAAACAGTAATAAAGGTATGTTAGAGAACACACTAAAACTGGGGGACTATCTGTATGGTCTCCCTCTACATATTAGATAAAAACAGGATGTGAATGTATGGGAATTAAAAGAATTACTCTGTTCCTCAGTTTTATTATTTTTTTAGTTGGATGTCACCATAATAATGAATCTTCTCATTCGGAAAACCCGAATATCAAGCATCTATCTACAAATTCTTATCATGAAACTGCAACACAGGCAAAAGAATTACTAATGGAAAAAGAAGATATTAAAGCTGTTCATGCAGTTAATACAGACGATACACTGCTCATCACCATTGAAGTTCCTCATCATGAGCGATTCTCTCTAGAAGATAAAAGGAAAGCCTATCAAAAAGAAATTGAACAAACTTTTCCCAATTTTACCATAGAGTTATCAACAGATAAAAAGATAATCCTTGAAACAACAAAACTGGAAGAAAAAATGACAAATCAAACGATATCCGAAGAGGAACTCAAGAAAAAAGTAGAGGAAATTATACACCTATCCAAGGAACAGACTTGATATTTCATTCAGAATAACCTTTGTTTAAGTCGTACAATAACCTAAAAAGGAGTGCTTTTCATGGGAGATAAAAAGAAACAAAAATTAAATCCAAATCAACAGCGCTATCAAGATTTCCAACAAAAGCGGGAAACCAAACGTCCCATCTTCAAAAATTGTATCAAAGCTTTCCTTATAGGCGGTTTAATCTGTTTTATCGGACAGCTCATTTCGACTTTCTATATTTATCAATTTAATTTCACAGAAAAAACAGCAGGAAACCCAACCATTGCTACATTGATTTTTATTACGATGCTGTTAACCGGTTTTGGAGTTTATGACCGCATCGCGCAATTTGCTGGAGCCGGATCCGCAGTCCCAGTTACAGGATTCGGGAATGCTGTCATTTCCTCAGCAATTGAATATCGTTCAGAAGGATTTATTCTCGGTGTAGGTAGCAATATGCTTAAACTTGCTGGGCCTGTCATTGTTTATGGTGTTTTTTCCGCATTTGTCGTAGCCATTATTAAAACTATTTTAACACAATGGGGGGGATTCTAATGCTGAAGGGACATCAATCCTGGATTTTTGAAAACCGTCCATCAATTGTTTCAACCGGTACTATCGGCGGCCCTTTTGAAGCAAAAGGAAAAATTCCCGAAGCTTTTGATATTCTCCATGAAGACATGTGGATCAATCAGGATTCCTGGGAAAAAGCGCAGCAAAAAATGTTGGAGGAAGCAATTCAGACTACGCTTAAAAAAGCCCGTATCGAAAAAGAAACCGTTGAATTTTTAATTGCCGGTGACTTAATCAATCAAATGACACCGACCAGTTTTGCTGCAAGTACAAGCAGCATTCCTTTTTTAGGAGCTTTCAGTGCTTGTGCGACCTCGATGGAAAGCTTGGCACTTGCTGCTTCCATTATTAATGCAAAAGGAGCAAATTATATTCTCTGCGCAGCTTCCAGTCATAATGCTGCTACAGAAAAGCAATTTCGCTACCCGACAGAATATGGTGGTCAAAAGCCTCCTACTTCTCAATGGACGGTTACTGGAGCAGGTTGTGCGCTTGTTGCTCAGGATGGCTCAGGACCATCAGTCACTTCAGCTACGATTGGTAAAGTAGCTGATATGGGAATGACAGACCCATTTAATATGGGGGGAGCAATGGCTATCGCTGCCGCCGATACAATTGAAGCTCATCTTCGGGATATGCAAATCGATCCATCCTATTACGATTTAATTATCACTGGAGATCTTGGACATGTTGGAAGAGAAGTTTCATTAGATTTATTACATGACAGAAATATTCCGATTGAAGCAGAAAAGTATGTGGATTGTGGCATTGCTATCTATCGCGAAGATCAACCGGTTCTTGCCGGTGGAAGTGGTGCCGCTTGCTCAGCCATTGGAACATATGGTCACTATCTCCAAGAAGTCATCAAAGGAAATTTACAAAGGATACTTGTAGTAGCAACGGGCTCTTTACATTCTACATTAAGTATTCAACAAAAAGCGCCTATTCCATGTATTGCACATGCTGTGTCAATCGAAGCAAGAGGTGAACAACTATGATTTTTTTCTGGGCCTTTGTGATAGGAGGACTTATTTGTGTTATTGGACAAATTATGTTCGATGTCTTTAAGTTATCTCCTGCGCATACATTAAGTATTTTAGTTATTTCTGGAGCTATCCTGGATGGGCTTGGTTGGTATGAACCACTTATCGATTTTGCTGGAGCTGGTGCAACCGTACCCATCACAAGCTTTGGAAACTCTTTAGTTCATGGTGCCATGCAGGAAGCAGAAAAGCATGGATTAATCGGTGTTGTAACGGGAATGTTTGAAGTGACAAGTGCCGGTATTTCTGCTGCCATTATATTTGGTGTTATTGGTGCCATTCTTTTCAAACCAAAAGGATAGGGAGATGCTTTATGACAGTAGGATCACAAGTAAAAACATGTTATGCCACGTTAAAATCGATCGAAGCAGGGTTGGATTTATTACATGCTTCTACTACCGAACAGGACTTAAAAAATACGATTGAAGAAGTTTCTGTATTAATTAAAGATGCACGGCATGATGTGCACCAGCAAGTTATTCATATCGATAAACAAGAACCACAATATAAATCATAAGGAGGGGAAATCATGCCTGAATGGATATCAATTATAATTCGCTCTCTGATTTTAATAACCGTTTTATTTTTCTTTGTAAAGTGGTTGGGTGCAAAGCAGCTGTCACAACTTAATATTTTTGAAACCATATCCGGAATTGTCCTTGGAGGAATCGCTGCCTTCCATACAGTAGACCCGTATAGCAGCTTTTATTATGCGCTATTAGCAATGTTTGTCTGGTTTATTGCTGCATTTACAATTGAAAAATTATCTTTGAAAAGTAAACGTATGCGCGACTTCACAGATGGAAAGAGTACGGTTTTTATACAAAATGGCAAAATCATGGAGGAAAATTTAAAAAAAGAAGGTTATTCCACGGATGACCTGCTGGAAAAACTCCGGAATAATAACCAATTTCTTGTTTCCGATGTGGAATTTGCCGTTTTAGAACCGACCGGAGAATTAAATGTACTGCCCAAAAAGGAAAACCAGCCCGTCACTTTAAAAGATTTAAAAATCACTCCGGCACCAGCTAAGGAACCGCAAACCGTTATTGCTGACGGAAATATCCTGCTCGAGCCCCTGGCGAATGCTTCATTAAATCCAACTTGGTTAGAAGCTGAATTAGAAAAACAAAATGTAACCATAGACAATGTTTTTCTCGGTCAAGTGGACCATCAGGGTCAATTATTTCTTGACCTGTACGATGATCATATAACTGTACCCGAACCTGCCCAGCCAGCTCTGTTATTAGCTAGTATGAAAAAGTGTCAGGCAGATTTAGAATTATTTGCCCTTGCTACAGATAACCCTGAAGCGAAGGAATTATATAACCGGAATCAAAAGCGGCTGCAAGAGGCTGTGAAACGTATGGAGCCTTTCTTAACATCATGAAACATGTCTCGATGTCTGCCTCTGTACCTGACACCAATGCCAATAAAAAAGAAGGCAGTGGGACGCAACTTTTTAAACGCTCATTAGTCCCTCTGCCTATATTCTTCATAAACTTTATCGATTATATTGCTTTTTTCAATATAACCATATCTTTATGCAATACGAATAATCACCTTGCCAAATTGTTTCCCTTCCTCTAAATAGCTCAGTGCATCTAAACTTTGATCCAAAGAAAAAATGCGGTCAACTACTGGCTGTAATTGATACTCTTCTGCATGCTCAAGTGCTGCAATCAATTCTTCTCTACATCCCATTGTCGAACCAATGAGTTTATATTGCCCATAAAAGAAAGCACGTAAATCAAACGCAACGGTGTCCTCTGTTGTAGCTCCGAACGTAACAAATTTACCGCCTTTTTTCAAAATAGATAAAGAACGGTGAAAGGTTGCTTTTCCGTTACTATCAATAACCATATCGACGGTTTCATTACTTAATTTTTCATCCCAATCATCTGCTGTATCTATTACTACATCAGCTCCAAGCTTGCGGGCTTTTTCTCTTTTTTCTTCACTTCTGGAAGTGGTAATTACCCGTGCCCCGATATTTTTAGCGAATGCAATTAAATACGTTGCCACACCACCGCCTGCTCCAGGAATAAAGACCGTATCTGTCTTTTGCAGATCTCCTTTTGTAAACATTGCCCGATATCCTGTCAATGCAGCTAACGGAAAAGCTGCTGCTTCTTCCCAGCTCATATATGCCGGTTTAGGCTCTACCTGATCCTCGGAAATCACAATTTTTTCAGCAAACGTACCGTGGTCAGGCATACCCAGAATATCAAATTCTTTGGGTGGCGCTTCACTGTTTTGCACCCAGCGTAATGACGGATTAATAATCACTTCATCACCTACATTTACATCAATAACATTTTTGCCTATTTCTTCAATAATTCCCGCCCCATCTGAGCCAAGAATCAAAGCTTCTTCTGATTCTTTTCTGCGGCCAGGGATGGCTAAATCCCGCCGATTAAGCCCTGCAGCTTTCAATTTTACGACAACTTCCGATCCACCTGGCTTTTGCAGTTCCATCTCTTTCATATGCAGGCCGCCATTTTCATGTACTAGTGCTCTCATTCTTTTCTGCCTCCTTCAAATAAGTTCCCATTTGTTTTAATTGTTTACGGCTAGTGATGTCTTCCGAAAAAAAAGGAATATACAAAATCGTTTGTACCAAGAAGTCCCCAGCGATTTGTTCTAAATAAATTTTTTCGTTCTGTTTACGTTTTGTAAAGAAATCTCCACTGGCTTTTTCTGGCAATACTTTATTAACAATAAGGTAAGGAACAGCAATCTGAAATTTCTCCAGAAGAAGAATTGCTTTTTTTGTTTCAGCTACCGGTAATCTCTCTGGATTCAAAACAAACAGAAAAGTAGTTACTTCCTTATCCAACAGAATTTCTCTTGCCTTCGTAAATCGCTGTTTCCTTTCTTGTAATGTATCGTAAATGGGATCATCTACAGGTTGTCCATCATTTAATAATTGCGAATACTGTGTATTTGTTTTTTTCCTTTTAGTTAATAGACCTTCAATCCAAATCCCCATTAATTCTGGAAGAGATAACAACCGTATCGTATGGCCTGTTGGTGCCGTATCAAATACTAGTTTATCAAACCTGCCCCCTTCTTCCAAAATAATTGATATGAGCTTATCAAATAAGGCAGCTTCATCTGCTCCAGGAGAGGCTTTTGCAGTGTCTAATTGCCGGTGCACCTCTTCCATCATTTCAATATGAACAACACCTTGGATATTTTCTTTTACTTTTTTGATATACGTATCCGTCTCTTTTTCAGAATCAATCTCCAGCGCATATAAATTTTTCTCAATATATGTAATATCCCCACCAACTTGCTGCTGAAAAATATCACTTACATTATGAGCTGGATCCGTGGAAATGAGTAATGTACGATATCCTGTCTCCGCATATTCCAGTGCTATAGCGGCAGCTGAGCTCGATTTTCCGACACCGCCCTTGCCTCCTACAAATATAATCCGGTTATTTTCTCCAAACACTGTTTTCCCTCCTCCGATGTTTTCACATCATCGTATCATTACTTTTTTTAGCAGCAGCGAATTCCGTTAAGCGGTGATTTATCCATTCCCATCCGTAAATGCCAATCATGGAAGGATTCAAGAATATAAGGATATAACTCCAATGTATAATAATAAACCGGGTTCGGTATTCCCAGCATTTCAGAATATAGAAGCAACAGGAAAAAATCATCTTCATTTCTCCATTCCCTCGCAACTTCTGATTTATGCGGCAAACTGATTACTTCCTCATAATATTGAATTAATTGTTTTAATCTATCCGTAAGCATAGTTCACCCCTCCTGCATGATAATATTCTGCCTGCTTAGAGGCTTCCAAATCTATCTTCCGTTGAAAATAGATTTGGAAGCAAAATCAATCTTTATTTAATGGATCTTCTATCTTTTTCATCAACTCTGAAAAGGAAGTCAATGCTATCCATACCGCAAATACGAAGATAATGGAGCCCAGAATAAACAACAGCAAATTCGACCCTGTTCCCATCCACGACCATTCAAAGACAACCTGTTGAAACATAGCAAACAACGTCATGAAGATAAGGAAAATCATTGGGATGAGCGCAACCATATAATTGCTTCCTTTTCGTTTTAACCAAATAGCAATTAAGAATAAACTAATGGCAGCCAGTAATTGATTGGCCGTACCAAATAATGGCCAGATGAGATAACCGCCCGACCCGAAACCATTCGGCCCTTCAGGAATCAACACAAGCGCCGCACTGGAAAGCACAGCAATCGTTGTCGCTACATGCGTTTTAGTCAGCGGTTGAATTTTATATTCAATGCCTAATTCTGCAATAATGTACCGCATCAGGCGTACAGACGTATCTAATGTCGTTGCCGCAAAACTGACGACGATAATCGATACAATTGTCGTTGCTATATCTGTTGGAATCCCTAGCCCTTGTGCTAACGTTGCTGCCCCTTCAATAAACGTACCTAATCCGATTGCATTTGCTTCATTAAACGAAGTATAGGCTTGCGAAAAGGCATCCGTATTAGCAAAGAATGTCCCTACTGCAATAATGGAAACAAGTGCTAAAATACCTTCTCCTACTGCTCCAAAGTAACCTACAAAACGCGCATCGGTTTCTTTATCCAGCTGTTTCGAAGAGGTTCCTGAAGATACTAATCCATGGAATCCGGAAATAGCACCACAAGCAATTGTAATAAAAAGAAGTGGCAAGAAACTTCTATCCGGGCTTTCATTTACTACAGGAGCTGTCATATTCGGAGAAGTAAAAAGTAATCCCAAATATAATATTGCCAGTCCAATAACTAATTGATGTGAATTAATAAAATCTCTTGGTTGTAGTAATTTCCACACCGGAAGCGTTGAAGCAATATATACATACACCATTAAAATAACAATCCATATCAGAAACGCCGTTGAAACAGCGCCTAGGCCAAATAAACCTGTTCCATTCTCTCCCCCCATATATCCGACTAAATCAATTTGCAGAAAACCAACCCTACTTGCCATAATAGCAGCTAAATACATGATTACTAATGCAATAATGGATGGCAGAAGCATCTTTACATTCCTCTTATACGCCGCATAACCAATCCAAATGGCTAATGGAATTTGAATAAAGACAGGAAACACACTGGAAGGATAACTAATAAATAAATTTGAAATAACCCATGCAAAAACAGCATTTACCATCAATACGAGAATGAGAATAATGAATAAAAATAATAGCTTTGCTTTTCTTCCTACTAAACGGTCTGCAATTGTCCCGATCGAATAGCCCTTATTACGGACAGATAAAGCTAAAGTACCGAAATCGTGAACACCTGCTGCGAAAATGGTTCCCAATACAACCCATAAAAACGCCGGAAGCCAGCCCCAATAAATAGCTATTGCCGGCCCTAAGATAGGCGCAGCACCCGCTACAGATGTAAAGTGATGCCCCCACAAAACAAATTTATTAGTTGGAACATAGTCCACACCATCTTTAAAACGATGTGCCGGAGTAATATAATTAGGGTCTAACCGAAATATTCTTTCTGCAACAAACTTGGAATAATAACGATAGCCTAAAATAAAAACAATAATTCCTATGAAAGCAATTAAAATCGCATTCATGTCAAACGCTCCCTCCCTTTAATTTTTGTAAATGCTTTAATTTTGAAGCCTCCTTTTTATTTTTTTATTTGGCCCTGTCCATTGAATGAAAATATTTCTGGAAACTACATGCAATTTGATACGCAGCTGATTAATAAAAAATTGTATGAGTCAGAATACAAGTACGAAATGATTCCAACCCATACAATTATATTTTTCATTTGATTAAAATATGATCACCGCAGCAATGGTCGCTATAAACAACCCAAGTATTACAGGGAAAAAGTTTTTTCGGACTAACTCTATTGCAGAAACACCACAAAATCCTGCTACAGCAATCAGAGATGACCAGGCGATCAGCGCTCCTCCACCAGTCCAAATAGCTCCCAGCTGACCAATTGCAGCTAGTGTACTTGCATCCATAGAAGCAGATTCTAATGATGCTGCTAAAGCTCCTGTTAAAGGTAATCCGGAAAAACCAGATCCATCTAATCCTGTGATAATTCCTACAATTAATAAGGTAAAAGCAACAAACACCGTACTTTCAGGTAGAAAAGCTTGAATAGAGGAAATAATATCAAATAAAAAAGATGGTGCTTCTTCTACAAGCAATATTTCCCGGGAAAACTCAGCATTTCCTAAAAAGAAAAAACCTGCAATTGGAATAACTGGCCCCATTGCCTTAAAAGCAAATACAAATCCATTGGTAATATGATTTCCCACATAATCTAATGCGTTTTGTTTTCCAAATACAGACGTAGCCAGTAATAATAAAATGACAGCTACACCGCCAACAAGTGCAGCTCCTTCTCCGCCAACTAAATCACTCGTTCCGAAAAATTTACTGTAAAGCATATATCCGACGACCAAAAGCAAAACAATGGGAACCAGCCAGGCAAACATGCGGCTCCATTTTTTAAGATTTTTGGAAGCTGCTTTATGCCCTGACGAATCGTAATCTTGAATTTGTGCAATTTCTTCTTGGTTCCTGGAATCATCTTTTGAACGAATGGATCTGCGATAAAATAAATACGCTAATAGTGTTGCCGTAACCCCTGTAATTACGGAGAGCACAAAGGATCTGTCGGCAACTACTGTTGTTTCCACACCTGCAGCAGCAGCGGATAACGCTGGAGCTACCTGTACAATATAATCAGAGGACAAAGCCATTCCTTGACCAGCAATCGTAATGGCAACTGCTGCAGTAATCGCTGGCAATCCTGAGCGTATAGCGGCTGGCACAAGCAGGGCGCAAATAAGCGGTACAGCCGGAGTCGGCCAGAAAAATAAAGATATAAAATAGGTGACAATAATTAAAACAAAATAAGATAGATGTCCGTTCACCATTACCCTTTGAATCGGCTGAATCATCAGCACATCCGCTTTTAAATCTTTTAAAGCATTTAATAAAGCAAGCATAAAGGTAATAATTAAAAAGATGCTGAAAAGCTCCCGTGCAGCAACTAAATTAGCATTAAAAATAGCCATAAATCCACTGACAATACTCCCATTATAAAAACAAGCAATTACAAATGTGCCTAATAAGCTCGGAAGAACAATCCCTCTTCGGAAGACCATTGTCATCAAAATAAGCAATGTGAAAAATCCATATAATACGTGTGGGATAGTTAAACTCATTTCATTCAGATCCTCTCCTTCATTATGTACAGTAGCCTATGCAATAAGAAAGTAAGAGGGTACAAAATAAAGGATAAAAATCAAACAAAACAGCAACTCTATTACAACATGTATATCTCTAAAATATTATGTAATATATACATTGAAATAAATAAAGAGGTGATAGCAATTGTGAAAAATAATTTAAAAGTTGCCCGTATCCAAGTAGATCTGACTCAGCAACAGCTTGCAGAAAAAACAGGAGTTACCCGACAAACTATCAGCTTGATTGAAAAAGGAAATTATAATCCAACCTTAAATCTGTGTCTGGAGATTTGTTATGCAGTGAATAAAACTTTAGATGAAGTATTTTGGAGAGAAAAAGGAGAGTGACAGCAAATGCAAAAAATTAAAGATGAACGATTGAAGCTAAAAAATTTAAAAAACATTAGAGTACTATTTATGATCCAAACAATCGGTATTTTGGGGATACTAGGGTATGATTGGATAACCAAAGGAATAGACGGAATGACGGATAATCCTTTGTGGTTTGTTTTTATTATTACAGCTGTCGTTTCAGCGTATTTATCCATGAATATTAGCGTAGATCATGAAACCAGCGGGAAATCTCCTGAAAAAGGATTGACTATCTCACTAATGATAACTGCCCTTATCTCTATTGTTATCGGAATCTTAATATCACTAAGTGAAGGAACCCCGGCAACTACTGGTATTTTAATAGGCGGGATCGTATTTATATGCGGGGGTATTCCATGTTTTTACGTCTATCGTTTGCGAAAAAGGACCATGGATAATTGAGAGGAATAAAAAACAGAAGTTGTATAATAATGCCATTTACTTTGGTAAAATAATCTATCTTAAGAAAACACGCAATGATAAACTTCCGAATCATTGCGTGTTTTCTGATACTTCTATCACCGTACGGCCTTCTGTTGTAAGATTTCCACTTTGAGAATGAAAACCCAAACTTACTGACAGGAAATCAACCAGCTGTAAAAGGTAGTGAATTATAGAGGTTATTCAGTAACTCAACTTTTACACATTAAAAAGTAACTTCATTTCCATAGTAAAAGTGTTCAGCAGTGATTACTTTTTGTGCATGAAAGTTATTCTTGATGTTAATTATCCATGCTGTTATGATTCGAACTGCTAAACCAACCTTTTACAATAACGGAATGATCGTGTCATCAAGGGATAGAGATACTATTCCGTCCAACCCAACAGGATGTTATTTCTTTCATTCGCTGTAGAATCCTAACTAAGCAAAGACCAACCACGCAGACAAATGGTTGGCAGGCTAAACCCGTGACTCCTGGGACTGCGATTACTCGCCTCATCGAAAACATTTGTACGTCGGAAAGCGGAGTGGTTGGCCGGAGCGGGAGTTATACACTATCATTCGCTCAAAAAAAGCTGATTTAACCAAAAGAAAGCACAATAATGGAGATCATGTTCATCCTGAGATAGCAAGATATATATGTTTATTCTTAGGTGCGAAAGTTGACTCAGTAAGAAATAAAGAACGAAAGGAATAAAGTTTCATTTTAATTTAAAATATCTATTACTTTTTTAACAGATTCAGCCGATTTATCCAATTGCTGCTTCTCCTCATCTGTCAGGTCGAGCTCAATAACTTCTTCTATTCCGGCTCCACCGAGAACGGTTGGTACACCAAGGTAAATACCATCGTAACCATATTCTCCTTCTAAATAAGCAATAGAAGGTAATATTCTGCGCTGATCCTTCAGAATCGCTTCTGCCATCACTGTTAAAGAAGCGGCTGGTGCATAGTAAGCACTTCCGTTACCTAATAGATTTACAATTTCTCCGCCGCCAGTTCGGGTTCTTTGTACAATTTCTTCTAAACGGTCTTTCGAAATCAGCTTTTCAAGCGGTATACCCCCTGCATACGAATAGCGAATAAGTGGTACCATATCATCCCCATGTCCGCCCAGAACAAAGCCCGTAATATCCTTCACAGAAATATTCAATTCTTCCGCTACAAAAGCTCTAAAACGAGCTGTATCCAGAACTCCTGATTGTCCGATAACGCGCTCTTTAGGCAGACCGGAAGCTTTATAAACGCTATAAGTCATTGCATCTACCGGATTGGTCAATACAATAATTGTTGCATTCCCGGAGTATTTCACAATTTCTTTTGTAACCGTGTGCATTATTTTGGCATTTGTATTTACTAAATCATCCCGGCTCATTCCCGGTTTTCGTGCAATTCCTGCTGTTATAATAACCAGATCAGAATCCTTTGTATCTGCATAATCAGACGTACCTGTAACTCTCGCATCAAAACCTTGAACTGGTGCTGCCTCTGCCATATCCAGCGCTTTCCCTTTTGTCGGATTTTCCATATCTGGAATATCAACAAGGACAACATCTCCTAATTCTTTTTGCGCAACCATCAATGCCGTTGTCGCCCCTGTAAAACCAGAACCAATAACGGAAATCTTTTTACGTGTAGAAACCATTATATTTACCTCCTTTAGTCGTTTTTAAAATAACATGTATTTAAAGAAAATGCTTGCAGTACCGATATTTCCCGTTACCACAAACATTTTCCTTTTTAGATCAGTTTACTCACATAACCCTATTTATTTTACCTTTTATCGCAGTGTAACTTATGCTTCCATGTTCTTAATTAACTCATCGGCGAATTCAGAGCATTTCACTTCTGTTGCACCATCCATGAGACGGGCAAAATCATAAGTAACCACTTTCGAACCAATTGTTTTATCCATTGATTTCGTAATTAAATCAGCTGCTTCTCTCCACTCTAAATGTTCAAGCATTAATACGGCAGAAAGAATAACAGAAGATGGGTTCACTTTATCTAATCCTGCGTATTTCGGTGCAGTTCCGTGTGTTGCTTCAAAAATAGCATGTCCTGTATCGTAGTTGATGTTAGCTCCTGGAGCAATACCAATTCCACCGACTTGCGCAGCGAGTGCATCAGAAATATAGTCACCATTTAAGTTCATAGTTGCTACTACATCAAATTCTTTTGGACGAGTAAGAATTTGTTGTAAGAAGATATCTGCAATTGAATCTTTTACTAGTAATTTTCCAGCTGCTAATGCATCTTCCTCTGCTTTATTCGCTGCATCTTTACCTTCTGCTTCCACAATGCGGTCATATTCAGCCCAAGTGAACACTTTATCGCCGAATTCTTGTTCAGCAACTTCATAACCCCAGCTTTTGAAAGCTCCTTCAGTAAATTTCATAATATTTCCTTTATGCACTAAAGTCACACTCTTACGTCCTTCTGTTAATGCATAATTAATCGCTGCACGGACAATACGTTTTGTTCCTTCTTCCGATACTGGTTTCACACCGATACCAGAAGTTTCAGGGAAACGAACATTTTTTACATCCATTTCATTTTTCAGGAAGTCAAGTACTTTCTTCACGTCGTCAGTGCCTTCTTGCCACTCAATACCGGCATAGATATCCTCTGTATTTTCACGGAAAATAACCATATCTACATCTTCAGGACGCTTTACAGGAGAAGGAACCCCTTCAAAATAACGTACTGGACGCAGGCAAGTAAATAAATCCAATTCTTGACGTAAAGCTACGTTAAGGGAACGGATTCCGCCACCAATTGGAGTAGTTAAAGGTCCTTTAATAGCAATCTTATATTCATTGATTTTATCAAGCGTATCTTGTGGTAACCATTCGCCTGTTTTATCAAAAGCTTTTTGACCAGCATATACTTCCAACCAGTCAACTGATTTTTCCCCATTATAAGCTTTTTCAACGGACGCTTCGATAACGCGACGGGCAGCAGCCCAGATATCAGGACCAGTTCCGTCCCCTTCGATGAATGGAATAATTGGTTTATTTGGTACATTCATTTCGCCATTTTCTACTACAATTTTTTCACCTTGTGTCATAGATAAAAAACCTCCTAATAATGATTCCTATTTCATTCTACTACATTTTAACGATATTAGCTTCTATCTTCAATAGCAACATACTCCTGAAGATCCGGTCCATTATATTCTGCACGCGGACGGATTAAGCGGTTGTCAGCATACTGTTCCAGAATATGGGCTATCCATCCGGATGTTCTGCTTACAGCAAATATCGGTGTAAATAAATCTTCCTCAATTCCCAGGCTATGGTATACAGATGCACTGTAAAAATCTACATTTGCAGGCAGACCTTTATGTTCCTTCACATAGTCCTCAATTTTGATAGACATATTATACCATTTTTCCTGCCCTGTACGCTTTGTCAATTGCTTAGACATTTCTCTTAGGAATTTAGCTCTTGGGTCGCCGTCACGATATACACGGTGTCCCATTCCCATAATCTTTTCTTTGTTTTCCAGTTTTTCTTTAATATATGGGATAGCATTTTCTTCTTCTCCAATTTCAAGAAGCATCTTCATTACATTTTCATTTGCTCCACCATGTAACGGTCCTTTTAAAGCACCAATAGCTGCCACAAGTCCAGAGTAAATATCTGAAAGTGTTGCTACACAAACCCGGGCTGTAAATGTAGAAGCATTTAATTCGTGATCAGCATGTAGGACAAGCGCTTTATTAATCGCTTCTACCTCAATATCTTCTGGCTCTTTACCATTCAGCATAAATAGGAAATTAGCAGAATAGCTTAAGTCTTCTTTTGGCTGTATTGGATCTTTTCCATCACGAATTCTTGCAAACGCAGCTACGATAGAAGCTATTTTAGCTTGAATACGAATCGCTTTTCTTTTATTTGCTGCTTCATCCATTTCATCTGCTTCATCATCATAAATGGCTAACAATGAAACCGCTGTACGTAAAGCTGCCATCGGGTGAACACGCTTCAAATCATAGGAGCGCAAATGGTCAATAATAGCCTCTGAAATGGTCATATTTTTTGCTAAATCAGCCTTCAACTCATCTAATTGTGATTTAGTTGGAAGCTTTTGGTTCCATAATAAATAGATAATTTCCTCAAAGCTGGAATTCTCCGCTAAATCATCAATTTTATAACCAACATAGGATAACTGATCATCAATGATCGAACTAATTGCTGATTGCGTTGCGACAATATTTTCTAATCCTTTTGTTGTTGACATATTACCCTCTCCCTTTCCAGTTAATCAAAGTATTACGTATTTATTTCACTTCAAATAAATAATACAAGGGTGACAAACTAAATTTGGGCTGTTTAAAGCTATGTAGGAATAATTTTGAGCAAATCTTTTCTATTCGCTTAATACCATTCAGGTGATGGAACTCGCGTTTCGTGGAATGTTAAACGTGGAACCAAAATCTTTTGAAAGTTACGAATCAATGAATTTATTATTCTACTTTTTAAACAAACTCAGAAACATGTTGTCTTTATTTGTACCCTCCAGCTTCATGAAAGCTATTCTTTTTATCTGCCCATTTCTCATTATAAATCATAATAAGCAGAATGTGAATTGAAACCGTTTAAATTTTGTTAAATAACTGTTAACCCCTCCAAGTTTCGTTATTATTTTCCGTTTTAATCATAACCATACCCCTTATTACTTCTACTTTTCAGCTTTTAAACATAGATTAAATTAGGTCTTTTTTCTGGAGGAAATATAATGCATTCAAAAATCATCGGACAACTTATCCGCAGCCTAATTGTTGTTATTATTTTATTTAGCAGTATTTTTCTGTTCTATATACTATTTCCCTATATATATCCTATTTTAATTGCTTTTTTATTATCTTTTCTTTTTCAGCCCTTTATCAAGTGGTTTATAAACAAGCTAAAGATGCCACGATTATTAGCTTTAATAAGCACCTTCAGTCTTTTTTTAAGTTTATTCACCATCGGTTTATACTTTTTAGTAAGTGAAGTCTATCAAGGTATCGTTTATTTATCGGACAAGCTGCCTGCTTACTTTCATCATATGATGGAACAATTTCAACAGTTATTGGATACGCACATTTTACCGTTATACGATAAATTACTGTCTCTGCTGACAACGTTACATGTTGATTATCGTTTTGAAGTCTACGAATATATCCAGTCATTCACAGAATCTATTACATCCGCTTTTACTCGTTTCTTTCAAATGTTGCTCCAGCAAACAGCTAGTTTTCTAATGATGTTGCCAAATTCTTTTACTGTTTTTATTTTTATTATCTTAGCTACTTTTATGATCAGCTACGACTTCCATAATATTCAAAATAAGTTTCAAAAAAGTATACCTGCTGGCGGATACGCACTTTACCAAAAAATAACTTCTCACTTAAAAGAAGCTATAATCGGTTATTTCAGGGCTCAGGTTATTCTCGTTTGTATTTCCGCAGTTATTTTATGGATCGGGCTTCTTATCCTTCGTGTAGAACATGCATTTACCATTGTTTTATTTGCAGCAGTCACCGATTTTATTCCTTATTTAGGAATTGGCATTATTATTATACCTTGGATCCTTTTTAGTTTTTTTACCTTTAATTATCCTTTAACTATTGGGTTATCCGTACTATATGGAGTAATTATTCTTACCCGGCAATTTGTAGAACCTAAAATTGTCGCAACGTCGATAGGCATTTCACCTTTAATGATGCTTATCGGTATGTTTTTAGGTGTTCAATGGTTTGGTGTCCTTGGGTTTATCCTCGCTCCTGTAACTTTGGTAGTTATTCTTGCTATCCATAAATCTGGAGTGTTTCAGCATTTATTTCTCTATATCAAAGGATAGTATATTACCAGCGGCGATAAATAATGGTGTTTCTCCCCTTAAATTGCATAGCTATTTTCTTTAGATACTTTTTAAATAGATTTCTTGTCCAAGGTATTAATAATAATAAACCAACTGCATCTAATACAAATCCCGGGATAATAAGCAAGAATGCTCCAAGCATTGTTGCTATCCCATCAAGGAGTTCTTCGGTAGGCGGGAATCCTCTTTGTAATTGCAATTGTGCGCGTCTAAATACTTCCATTCCTTGATATCTGGCAAGAAAAATACCCAGCATAGCTGTCGCAATAATTAATCCAACTACCCATAAAACACCAATAAGCTGGCTTAACCACAGAAATACGCCAATTTCTATTGCTGGAATAATAATGAATCCCAGAAGAAGGTATTTTTTGCTCATTTTAACACCCTTTCTATCTTGCAAATAAATAATATTTTCTAATGTACAAACAAAACCTCCGAATAGCTATCGGAGGTTTGTTTGTTTTTTCTTAACTATTATAGTACGCCTGCATGACCTGCGTAAACTTGACCTCGGCTGCTGTCTACAGTAATATCTTGACCATCTTCTAATAGTTCAAAGACGTTCTCTACACCTACAATAACAGGAATTCCCAGACTAACGCCTACTACTGCCGCATGAGAAGTCAGGCCGCCTTCTTCTGTAATAACTGCAGCAGCTTTTTCAATTGCCGGCATCATTTCTTTTTCCGTAGCATGCGTTACAAGAATATCCCCTTCATCCATTCGGGATAGTGCTTCTTCATTATTTTTAGCAAAGACAACATGTCCATATGCTTTACTTCTGCCAATACCTTGTCCTTTTGCAACAACATCACCAATAACATGAACTTTCATCAGATTTGTTGTGCCTTTTTCTCCAGCAGGGACTCCGGCAACAACAAGGACAGTATCTCCACGTTTACATACTTCTGCTTCCAAACCTTGTTTTACAGACACTTCCAGCATCTCATCTGTAGATTTGGTAGCTGTACCCCTTACTGCATGTACACCCCATACAAGAGAAAGTTGACGATTTACAACTTCATCCACTGTTACTGCAATAATGGTCGCTTTTGGACGATATTTTGAAACCATGCGTGCTGTTGAACCACTTTCTGTCGGCGTAATGATCGTACCTATATTTAAATTATATGCTGTATGGGAAACAGATTGAGTAATCGCTTCTCTGATTTCCATATCTACGTTTTTAGAACGTTCTTCCAGAATTGCTTTATGATCTAATGCAGATTCTGCTTTTAATGCGATATTGCTCATCGTTTGAACAGATTCAACTGGATACATTCCTGCAGCTGTTTCCCCAGAAAGCATGATAGCATCTGTACCATCAAAAATAGCATTTGCAACGTCGGAAGCCTCTGCACGGGTCGGACGAGGGTTGCGCTGCATCGAATCTAACATCTGTGTCGCTGTAATCACGGGTTTTCCAGCTGTATTACATTTTGTAATAAGCTTTTTCTGTACAAGAGGCACATCTTCTGCCGGTATTTCTACACCAAGATCTCCCCGTGCAACCATTAAACCATCACTTACTTCCAGGATACTGTCAATATTGTCTACCCCTTCCTGGTTCTCAATTTTAGGGATAATTTTAATATGCTCTGCTTGATGCTGCTCCAATACTTCTTTAATTTCCAATACATCGGAAGGACGACGAACAAAAGAAGCTGCAATAAAGTCTACACCTTGTTCAATTCCAAAAATAATATCATTGGTATCCTTTTCTGTAATTCCAGGAAGGTTGACCGATACATTAGGAACATTAACTCCTTTTTTGTTTTTAATCTCTCCGGAGTTTAATGCAACCGTAACAATTTCTCCAGCATTGTGATTGATCTCTTTTACTTCCAATTCAATAAGGCCATCATCTAATAATATTTTAGATCCTGCGTGAACATCATCGATTAATCCATTATACGTAATACTGAATTTCTCGGCAGTACCTTCTACTTCGTCCATGGAAATAATAACCTCTTTACCTTGGACAATATCAGCTCTTCCCTCTTTAAAGCTTCCTGTACGGATTTCAGGACCTTTTGTATCAAGAAGAATCGCTACTGTTCTATCTTTTTTAGCTGCTGCTTCACGAATATTATTGATTCTTGCACCATGTTCATCGAAGTCTCCATGCGAAAAGTTTAATCTAGCAACATTCATTCCTGCATCGATTAACTTCTCCAATTTTTCTACTGATTCTGATGCTGGACCAATTGTACAAACAATTTTTGTGTTTCTCATTTTGTTTCCTCCTTCAATTCATTACATACCTTATATTTAAATAGACAACTCTTTGGATAGTTGGAACATTTCATTATCGATATGATGTTTAAGTTTTAATATATCCTCTATATCATTATCCACAATTTGGTTGTTTCGAATACCTACCATGCGCCCACTTTTATTATTTAGAAGCAGTTCTACTGCTGCTGCACCAAGCCGACTTGCTAGTACTCTATCCTGCCCAGTTGGAGAGCCGCCTCTTTGAATATGTCCTAATACCGTCACACGTGTCTCTAAATCCGTAGTTTCTTCAATTTGTTTTCCTACTTCAAATCCACTTCCAACACCCTCGGCAAGCAGGATAATACTATGTTTTTTTCCACGTTTATGGCCACGATTTAAACGATCAACGATTTCTGAGAACTCATCTTTTTGTTCAGGAATAAGAATACTTTCTGCACCAACAGAAAGCCCAGCCCATAGTGCTAAATCTCCTGCATCGCGACCCATTACTTCTATGATATATGTACGCTCATGAGAAGTAGCGGTATCACGAACCTTATCAACAGCTTCTATAATTGTATTTAATGATGTATCAAATCCAATTGTAAAGTCCGTTCCAGCAATATCATTATCAATTGTTCCCGGAACACCAATACAAGGAATGCCTTTTGCTGTCAGCTTTTGTGCTCCTTTAAAACTGCCATCACCACCAATGACAACTAAACCTTCAATCCCAGCTTTCTTCATTTGTTCAACTGCTTTTAACTGGCCTTCATCAGATTTAAATTCTTCACTTCTTGCTGAAAATAAAATCGTGCCGCCACGGTGAATAATATCACCAACCGAACCAAGATGCATTCTTTCAAAGTTACCATCCATTAACCCTTGAAAACCATTTTTGACGCCAAATACTTCCATATCATGATAAATCGCTTTTCTCACAACTGCTCTAATTGCAGCATTCATGCCTGGAGCGTCCCCGCCACTTGTTAAAACACCAATTCTTTTCATTTATTTACTCACCTCATTGTTTAAAAATTGCAATGCTCAAGCTTTTTTAAGTATGCTTAAATGTTGACATCTCCATGTTTTCTTTATCCTATTTTGTCGAATTCCCTTTTTCGGACTGTTAAAAACACTTAAACATTCTCCTCATGTAAATAAAAGAAAAAGAAAATCTTGAGAGAGAACCATTATAAACCAAAACAGATCAATAATCGATGATTGATTTCTTATCTTTCATTTACCCACTTTATCTATTTTACATGATTCTTTCATTATAATCCAAATTAAAATAAAGGCTGATATTCATTCTCAGCCTTTATTTACGGTTATACCGTTTGAAATGAACCTATCTTTTTATATTTTTGCCATCTTTCTTCTACAATATCCTCTGATGACAACCCTTTTAGCTCGTTTATGGACTTTTCCAGGACTTGGTCAATGAGTGACGCTTGTGTATCAATATCTCGATGTGCTCCACCTTTTGGTTCTGGTATCACTTCATCGATAACATCCAATTTTTTCAAGTCAGGAGCTGTGATCTGCATTGTTTCCGCAGCACGCTGTGCTTCCCCTGCATCTTTCCAAAGAATTGCAGCTGCGCCTTCTGGAGATATCACCGAATATGTAGAATTCTCCAGCATATGAACACGATTCCCAACGCCGATTCCTAATGCTCCGCCACTTCCACCTTCACCTATTACAATACATACAATAGGAACTGTTAATCCAGCCATTTCCATTAAATTTTTAGCGATGGCTTCACTTTGCCCTCTTTCTTCCGCAGCTTTTCCCGGATAAGCTCCTTTTGTATCAATAAAGGTAATAATCGGGCGGTGAAACTTTTCTGCCTGTTTCATGTGACGTAATGCTTTTCGATAGCCTTCAGGATGCGGCATGCCGAAATTACGTTTAATATTTTCTTTGGTATCTTTTCCACGTTGATGGCCAATCACTGTTACTGGCTGCTCTTTATAATAAGCTATCCCGGATATAATCGCTTCATCTTCACCAAACAAGCGATCCCCATGAAATTCAATAAAGTCTTCAAATATTCTTTCCACATATTCCAGTGTTGTAGGGCGTTCTGGATGCCTCGCCATTTGTACCCGGTTCCAGGGCTTTAGATTTCCATAAATATCTTCTTCTAATTTAGCTAAGCGCTCTTCCAGCGTCTTGATTTCATCTCTTAAATCAATATCACTGTTTTCTGTGAATGATTTTAATTCTTTAATCTTTTCTTTCAGATTCACAATTGGCTTTTCAAATTCTAAGATTGGCGCCATTTCGGGTTACCTCCCATCCACATGCATGGAAAGAATCTTTCCAAGTTTTTTTTTCATAACATGACGGTGAATCACCTTATCTACTTGTCCATGCTCCAGCTGAAATTCAGCTGTCTGAAAATCATTTGGCAGTTTTTCACGGATCGTCTGCTCAATAATTCTGCGGCCGGCAAAACCAATGAGTGCTCCCGGCTCGGCAAAGTTATAATCTCCAATAGATGCAAAACTAGCAGATACACCACCAGTAGTTGGATGAGTCATCACAGAAATCATTAAATTACCGCTGTCTCTAAACCGTTTCACAGCAAAGGAAGTTTTCGCCATCTGCATTAAACTCAAAAGCCCTTCCTGCATACGTGCTCCACCAGATGCTGTAAATATAATAAAAGGAATAGACTCCTTTCTGGCATTTTCAATGGCTCTTGTTATTTTTTCTCCAATTGCAGAACCCATACTTCCCATACGAAAATTGGAATCCATCACTGCAAATGCAATCTGATTATCATCAATAGCACCCGTTCCAGTAACAATTCCTTCATTCAGCCCTGTCTTCTGGCGGTCTTTTTTTATCTTTGATTCATAATCAGGAAAATCTAGTGGATTAGATGAAGTTAGTCCTGCATCCCACTCTTTAAATGTTCCTTCGTCGAACAAACTCTCAATTCTTGCCCATGCGGTCATCGGATGGTGGTATCCGCAGTTTGGGCAAACATATAAAGATTTAACGATTTCTTTTCGATAATAAATCTGCTTACAATTATCACACTTCTGCATTAACCCCTCTGGAACATCTACTTTTGCTTTATCGCTCGGAATCGATGCATACTTCTTACGCTTGCCGAAAAAATCTTTAAGTGGCAAGGTCTATCCCCCCTTTTTCTACTGCTAGTTCACGTTTGTATAATATATATAATAAATAAATTGCAAATATTAACTAGCATTCAAATAGAGTTTTCAAGTAAGAACGTTTTTCTTATCTTACCATTGTAAACTATTTTACTGAGTTATAATAGTGTGTGTTTAAAAAGAAACAGTTGGCTAACGTCGTACCTCTGCCCTTGGGTGTAAAAAGAAGAACCTTTTTAAGGAACGAAAAAGCAAGCTAAACAAATTATTAAAGGAGACGGGTGTTCTTAGTAGAAGTTCCTTTTCCTAAAGCATTGGTTTATTTGCTTTTTTACTTTTCATTTTATAGTTATTTTATAAAAATGAAATAGAAACCCAACCAATAGATTACCACCTGATGGCAAGTCGTGCAATCACGTTGTTGTAATCAATACTAATTTATTTATATATCAAAAGTGAATAGAAGTGGTTTGATCCTGCTTTAATATTCTATTCCTGCTGCGTTCAATATAAAAATGTAAAATAAAAAGTTTACCTCAAATAGCAATGTACTTTTTTTAAATTTAATTTTAACATAAAGTGAAACTTCACTCAGTGGGTGTTTTTTCGACACACAACTCTTTACGATGGGACGAGTAATCGCATTAATGTTGTCAGGTTAATACGACCGCTGCGACGGGTTATGGTGGGGTGAGTAATCGCAACCCCAGAAAAACACTACGCTTTCCGTGGGCTTGAGTACAGCCTCCTCAAAAAAAAGAAGTTCGCTTTTTTTTCTGTGGGGTCTTCCCTCCACGCTTTCCCACAGGAGTCTCCGTGTTTTTCCTCCGCTAGTTAGCCTTATTGCTATCTACCAGTATCAAACATAATCTTAATGAAATTCACTAACCTGACAACATTGGTAATCGCAGTCCCAGCCCCAGCCAGTTACACTGCGATAAAATACCCCCAAAACACTTTTAACAAAATAAAATGTCTCAGGGGATAATTGTTAGATCAACCTATTTATTAATTTCTTTTGTAAGGCGCCTTGTCTTTTCTGCTACTTCTTCTGAATCTACTTGAATACGGGCCACACCT
The DNA here is from genome assembly GCF_000750635.1 of Oceanobacillus jeddahensis. GTDB lineage: Bacteria > Bacillota > Bacilli > Bacillales > Amphibacillaceae > Oceanobacillus > Oceanobacillus jeddahense. The sequence goes on along the minus strand of NZ_CCDM010000002.1, from coordinate 606,750 downwards.
GTTTTCATCGCTGCTTCAGCTACATGTTTGGCAACAAGCGGGGCAACTCTGTCATCAAAAGGAGAAGGAATAACATAATCTTCATTTAAATCACCTTCTGCAATCAAGGAAGCAATTCCCTCTGCAGCAGCAATTTTCATTTCTTCATTAATACGCGTTGCTCTCACATCCAGAGCTCCCCGGAAAATCCCTGGAAAAGCAAGCACATTATTTACCTGGTTTGGAAAATCCGAGCGGCCTGTACCAATAACTTTTGCCCCGGCTTCTTTTGCATCATCAGGCAAGATTTCCGGGTCCGGGTTTGCCATCGCAAAAATAATCGAATCATCATTCATTTTCTTTACCATTTCTTTCGTTAAAGCTCCACCTACTGAAACGCCGATAAATACATCTGCACCTTCTAATACATCTTCCAGGCTTCCTTCGATTTTCTGAGCGTTCGTATATTTTGCGACCATTTCTTTTACTTTATTCATTCCTTGAGGACGCCCTTCATAAATTGCTCCCCGAGAATCACACATAATCATATCATGAACGCCAAGACTCTTTAATAATCGAATAATTGCAATACCTGCTGCACCTGCTCCATTCGCTACAACTTTTATATTAGAAAAATCTTTATCTACCAACTTTAAAGCATTCATCAGCCCTGCAACAGTTACAATTGCCGTACCATGTTGATCATCATGAAAAATAGGAATATTGGTTTCACTCTTTAACCGATCTTCTATAATAAAGCAATTTGGTGCTGCAATATCTTCCAGATTAACTCCACCAAAGGTTGGCTCCATTAATTTAACCGTCTCCACAATTTTATCTACATCTTGGGTGTCAAGGCAGATCGGAAACGCATCCACTCCTGCGAACCCTTTAAATAATACTGCTTTTCCTTCCATTACAGGTAAGGAAGCTTCTGCACCAATATTCCCAAGACCTAAAACAGCAGATCCATCACTAACTACCGCGACCATATTCCCCTTCATTGTATAGTCATAGACGGTTTCTTTTCGTTCATAGATTTCTTTACAAGGCTCTGCTACACCAGGAGAATATGCTAAACTTAAATCCTCTTTATTTTTGACCGGTACCTTTGTTTTCACTTCCAATTTTCCTTGCTTTAGTTTGTGTAAATGTAATGCTTCATCTCGTAGGTTTGCCATTGAATTCCGCTCCTTTGAATACAGTAAGTAATATGTAAAATAATTACGCTTACATATTGGGCCAAGCCATTTAAATCCCTTTTATTATAACAGATCGGACACTTGTGTAAAGTAACTATAACCATAAAATTACGATCTTCTGTCATTACATGGTGTATTGGAAAACTTAAATATTCGCTCCTCTATTACTTACGCATTTTGTACGAGTAATAGAGGAGTGAATGCGAGTATTTCTAACGTATAAAATCTTTCCAATCAACTTTCATAGCTCTATAATAAACATAAAAATATGGATAAAATGATACACATTTAAAGGAGCTGAATCATCTCTCTATTACATTATCATTTCCAAAATAATTTTTTAACTGCTTCATTTCTTTTTCGCTCAACTGAAGAGAATAATTGGTTGCAAGCTGGTACGTTTCCTTATCTACCGAATTATATACGATCACTGGTGTCTTTCCTGGATGCTGATCAGCCAGCTGCTGTAAATATTTTAAAGCACTGCTTTTATCTTGATCGGTCAATCGTATAAACAATTTTTTTGTTTCTGGGAAACCTACTTCAGAAAGGTCAAAAGCAGCTATTTCTTTTATAACAAACTGGAGCTTCTGATTTCTTTTTTCTACAGTAACACGCATCCAAACGATCTGCTCTTCTTCCAGATGGTTCGAAATTTGACGAAATAAGTCTGGAAAGATAACAGCGTCTCTCTTTTTATCCTCATCGGAGACAGTTAAAAAGGCCATTCTTTCTCTATTTTTTGTACGAATAACTTTTATTTCTTCCACTACACCGGCTGTAAAAATATCTTTTCGCTTGTCAGTAAACTGATCTGCCTGTTTGAAAGAAACAATTCCATTCGCTCTTAACACATTCCGATAGCTTTCAAACGGATGATTCGATATATAGATACCCATCAATTCTTTTTCAAAATGAAGCTTCTGCATCATGGAATAATCCGCTGTTTCGGTATATTCCAATGCATCATGAAATAAAGAAGCATCTTCATACATTCCCTGAAAAAGCTCTTTTTGTTCAAGAGCTGGCGCAATAGATTCAATCAGACTTGCCCGATTGGAATGAAAAGTATCAAATGAACCGGCTAAAATAAGATTTTTTATGGCAGCGCGGTTTACTTTTTTAATATCAATACGCATACAAAAATCAAAAAAACTGGTGAACGGGGCTTCTTTTCGAATCTCTAAAACATGAAGTAATGCCTGATAGCTGATTCCTTTAATCGCAGCCAGCCCTGCACGTATTCCTTTTTTTTCAACTGTAAATTGCTGATAGCTCCTATTAATATGCGGCGGAAGTATATCGATATTAATTTCTTTTAATGACTCTTGATAAGCTAATAACTTTTCAGGTTGATTTTTGGCATCTGTTAACAAGCATGAAAAAAATACTTCTGGATAATGCGCTTTTAGAAAGCTGAGCTGATAGGATATTTTACTATATGCTACTGCATGGCTTCTCGGAAATCCATAATTGGAAAAGCGAACAATCCAGCTGAAAATCTCTCCCGCTACCGCTTGAGAATAGCCATTTTTTAAACACCCTTTTATAAAAGCTTGCTCTTGTTCCTGCATAACTTCTTTCTTCTTCTTACTTACAGCTCTTCTTAAAATATCCGCATCCCCTAAACTGAACCCTGCAATACGGTGAGCAATTTGCATAATCTGTTCCTGATAAATAAGCACACCGTATGTTGATTTTAAAATTGGCTCTAAATCCGGATGCGGGTAGGTTACAGGTTCTTGCTTAAATTTTCGTCGGATATAAACAGGGATAAAATCCATTGGGCCCGGTCGGTACAGTGCATTCACCGCCACAATATCCTCAAATGAAGACGGCTGCAGTTCTTTAAGAACATTTTGCATTCCCGCTGACTCTAATTGAAAGACACCACTGGTCTCTCCTTTTCGCAGCATGGCAAAAGTTTTTTCATCCTGCTCCGGGATATCCGTTAGTATGTCATTTTTTTTATGCGTATATGCTACACTTTTCGTAACTCTTTCTATTAACGAAAGGTTTCTAAGCCCCAAAAAGTCCATTTTTAACAACCCTGCAGCTTCCAGTTCGTTCATTGCATATTGCGTCAAATAGGTTTCGCCTGTACCGCTGGTTAAAGGAACATCTGTCACTAACGGCTGTTCACTAATGACAACACCCGCAGCATGTGTGGATACGTTTCTTGGTAACCCCTCCAGCTTCATTGCAATGGAAAATAACGTTTTCAGCTTTTCAGATGATTTCACATACGTTGCTAATTCCACTGAATCTTGTAACAACCTTTGAATACTTTTTGAAGACGCCCGCTTCATCTCGCGTAAAATATAGCTGACATCTTGATCATGGATATTCATTGTTTTCATCAATTCACGAAGGATGGAACGAGTTGCATACGTTCCAAAAGTAATAATCTGTGCAACATGGTCCTTACCATATTTATCTCTAACATAATCAATCACTTCATCACGTCGAATATCAGAGAAATCTACATCAATATCTGGCATGGTTTGCCTTTCTGGATTTAAAAAACGTTCGAATAACAGATTATATTTTAATGGATCAACTTCTGTAATCCCTAAAATATAAGCTACAATAGATCCTGCTGAAGACCCCCTGCCTGGTCCAACCATAATGTGATTCGTTTTCGCAAATTGAATAAAATCAGCAACAATTAAAAAATAATCACTATAATTCATATTTATAATTGTTTTCAGTTCGTATTCTAATCGCTCTCTATGCGTCTCTGTAATGGTTGGATAACGCTCCTTTAACCCTTTTTCACAGCATTCTCGTAAGTAGGCATCTGCTGATAATTGATTTGGTGTTGGAAAGGATGGCAGATGCTGCTCATCAAAATGCAAGTAGGTTGTACATTTATCCGTGATTTCTTCGGTCTTATCCAGTAGTTCCGGCCAAGCATAAAATAATTGTTTCATTTCCTCTGGAGAAGTAAAATGATGCCCTGTAGGCAACTGTTCTTTCTGTTTTGGAATCCAATGCTTCCCGTAGCGCATTGCTTGCAAACAATCATAAGCGAATACATCCTGCTCATCTAAATATAGAACATCCTGCATAGCAACATAAGTGAAGTCCATCTCTTGCCAAAGTTGAAGTTGATGTAACTGGGGATCAATTCCAACATAAAAATCACCTGTTTGAAAGTATGATTCAACCCTTTTCATTTGTTGTACAAGTAATTGGTTGTCCGTTTCCATGGTATCGTTGACGTCTTGCAGAAGCGCTTTTCCAGACGCCACACCAATGATACCCTCTGTATATTCCGTAAGCTGTTCAATAGGTAATTTATCCATATGATTTGTTTGTAAATAGGTACTTAAGGATAACAGCTGTTGATAGCCATTCTTGTTTTTGGCAAGTACAATAAACGGATAACTCCGCTCATTTCCTTCCATTTGAACAGGAACACTCATTCCAATAATTGGTTTTATTCCTTGATCCATACAAGCTTTATAGAAAGAAACGGCCCCGTAAAGAACAGCTTCATCAGTTAAACATAAGCTTTGAGCATGAAATTTTTTCGCTTTTTGAACAAGCTTTTGTATAGAAATCGTGCTCTCCATTAAACTGTAGCCGCTTTTCACTGATATATGTGTGTACGTCATTCTATCCCGCCTTCTTTCTACTATGTCTATTATAATTAGAAAACTTAGCATTCGCCAAGCAATTAGACTAATGCCTTATTTGCCAAAAAAGTACATATGTACCTATAGCATTAGTTTTTCTCATATCTCGTTCCCTTCATTCATAGGATAGAATATAGCACCTCCAACCATAAGAGTTGCCAATTATAAGACAAGCTATAGTGCGAGGAGTGTCCATATGGAGGAACGTTTTTTTGCTGCATTTATTCATTGTTTTTTCATTGCATTAGGAGTTATCATCGGAGGCTCTATTATCGGGAGCATTGGAGATTTTGCGACTGGAGATGCTGCTCTAACCTCCATGAATCGAATCGCAGAACGCTTAAGAATATGGGGGATTGTTGCTGCAATCGGCGGTACCTTTGATGCAATCGCTAACTTTGAAAGAGGATTATTCGACGGTACACCAATGGATTTAATAAAACAAATCCTGTTAATTTTATCTGCAATGGGTGGTGTAAAGGTTGGCCTAATTATTATTCAATGGTTTTCACAAGGAGATGTTCCCTAATGCATATCCCTCCTTATCATAAAAAAACAAACTGGCAGCTTATTTTTGTCGGTTTCTTTTTTGGCAGCATTATTTCTTACATTGTCTTCACGTATATGTACGGAACGATGTATGAAGATATGTTAAAAGAAAATATCGAACTGTCTAATGAAGTAACTGAGCTAGAGCATACCAATCAAACACTGCTTAAGGATAAAGAAGATTTAAGTGAGCAATCGAAACAACCACTTACCATTTCAAAAATCACCATCGAAATTGAAGATCCAGATTCTATGAGAATTGACTTATTAATGCAGGATCAGCTGCGTGCTCTCATTCGTGATGAGATTGATCATGTCGTGGGCGAAGAAGTTGAGCTGATATCGCGATCAGACGATCTGCTTATCTCAACGATTGAAAATAAAGCCTTCACCCTTGACAGCATGAGCTATCAATTTACTGTAAGTCAAATTATTGCATTGGGATCCGAATTAAAAATCGTTGTTTTGCCTGATTCGGTTAGATAATTTGCGTAACCGCCAACCGCGTTTATTTCATGAAACGAAGGCTGTTATTGCTTTGATAGATATCTTTAAGCATAACAGCCTCTGTATATTTATTAGTTAAATCTAATTGGAATCTACCATCCCAATATTCATCATTCTGTTAAACATTTTCCCCGCATACTTTTTCTAAATCAGCTATTAAATCTCTTGCCTCGTCCCATGTGTACACCGTTGCACCAGAAGCTAATGGATGACCTCCCCCATTATATTTCTTAGCAACTTGGTTAATAACAACTCCCTTTGAGCGGATACGTACTCGAATTTGCTCAGGTTCTTCAATAAAAAACACCCATGATTTGATCCCTTTTACATCAGCTACCACCTGTACAAGCTGATTCGTTTCCTCTACAGTAACATCAAATTCTTTCAATAAATTCTCCGTTAATTTAATAACACATAATCCATTGTCCGTTAACTTAAAATGCTGTAAAATATGTCCACTCAATCGTAGTACCTTTTCTTCTGCTTGATATAATGTATCATATAAAGCTGTCCGGTCAAAATCATAGCGAACTAATTCTCCTGCATATTGAAACGTTTTGACAGTTGTACTAGGAAATTTAAACCTTCCTGTATCGCCAACGATTCCTGCATATAATAGTCGTGCTGCCTCATTGTTTAATGCCCAGCCCCGAGGCTGCGCTTCTAGTGCAAGCTCAACAATCATCTCTGAGGTAGAACTCGCATCTGTGGATACCCATTCTATATCTCCATAAGAATCTGTAACGGGATGATGATCAATTTTTATCAGCTGCTTTCCCGTATGATAACGTTGGTCATCAATCCGCGGTTGATTTGCAGTGTCACAGACAATAACTAGACTTTCCTTGTAGATATCATCTGGTACTTGATCCATCTGTGCTAAAAAAATCAAGGATGGCACATCTTCTCCTACAGCATAGACTTCTTTTTCTGGAAAAGAATGTTTGATTAAAGCCTTTAAACCAGCCTGTGAACCGATCGCATCTGGATCAGGACGCACATGCCGATGGATAATAATTTTCTCATTTTTTTCAATCGCTTCGATAATTTTTGTAATTTCCATGTCAATCTCCTTCTTGAATATATTTTAAAAATAAATTCCGGCTCCTCGCCAAGATTATTACACTTCCTTTCTTATTTAAAAAAAGGTACAATGAAAATATAATTTAACAATATGTAAGTAGGAGCGGAGCAGTTAAATGGTTATCTTTCCAATAATAATTATAGTGTCAGCAGTCTTTTATATCTATTATAAAGTAGCAATCCTGAAAGAGAAAAATACATTAACTCAAAAATATTTTAATGGCAGAGCCAGATCTTGTTTAGGAGCATTTTTAATAGCTTTTGCAATTAATCAGTACACACTCTATCTTACACAGCTTAGTTTGTTTATTGGACTTGCTATCTTTGCTTTAGGATTAATGCAACTCATCCGCGGCTTTAAGGAAGCGCGTCATTATCAAAAAGAGTGGAGAAGATTATACCCGCAATAAGCAAGGTTCAGGCGTTACGTTATATTCTAATTATGCAGCCTTGTATATATTTACTTCATTTTAGCTTAAAAACAACTGGAATCAATAGGGATCCAGTTGTTTTTTTATTGCTAAATCATAAAGTGAAACTTCTTTCAGTGGAGGTTTTTCGACGCACAACTCTTTTACGACGGGGCGAGTAATCGCAATGATTTTCGGTGGGGCGAGTAACCGCAGGCCCCAGCCAGTTACACTACGATAAAAACAGTACTTGATTCTGTCGAAAGATTTACCACCGCTCGTTAATCCCGCTTCTTTTTTTATGCTTTTTGAATGGTCGAAACGTGGCCTTTACAAATAGTTAAACTATAACAGGTACCTTACCGGTTAATCAGCTGAGCCATAATTAATGATCGTCCTACCGTAGTTTGCCCATGGATTACCTCTACATCTATTTTTGCATATAAACGCCCGACATCAAGTAGAGTCGGTTTAACATGCAGCGTGCTGTCAATTGGTACCGGCTTACTAAAATACACCGTAATATTTTCAATCGAAATTTCTGCTTTTTTTTCTATTTTCATCATTTTTTCACATGCTTCTGTAATTAAAGCTGTAAACACACCATGCGATAACGTACCCAAATGATTTGTCATTTGCGGTATAACATGTGCTTCAAACATACCATCTTCCCCGGGACTCTGCGACATATTATTAGCTACAATATCTTCAATTGTTTCTCCAACTTGAGGCTGTCTCTGTATTTGCTGCATTGCTTTTAATACATCTTGCCTGGAAACAACCCCTTTTAACTCATGAGCTCCATCCACCACTGGAACGAGTTCAATTCCTTCCCAAACCATCATATGTGCCACCGAAGCTAATGATGTTTTCTCTTGAACAACGAGCGGTCTACGGCTCATGATACGATCGATAAACGTACTCTGATCTTTCCCAACAATGTCACGAGAAGAAACCATCCCTACTACCTTCATCCGGTCATCTACAACTGGAAATCGCGTATGGGAGGAAACCTCATTATTAATATACCAATCCTTGACCTGTTGTTTTGTCGTTAAATAATAGGAGGACTCAAACGGGGTTGAAATATCTCCTACAAAAACAATTTCCTTCTTAATTAATTGATCATAAATGGCACGGTTAATCATTGCTGCAACTGTAAAAGTATCGTAGCTCGTTGAAATAATAGGTAATTGTTTTTCATTTGCTAGCCGCTTTACAGCATCATCTGTATCAAAGCCTCCTGTAATCAGAACAGCAGCTCCAGCTTCTAAAGCCAGTTTATGCGCTTCAAGCCTGTTCCCAACAATCAGCAGTGAATCTGCTTGCGTATAACGCATCATAGCGTTCAATTGCATTGCTCCAATGACAAATTTACTAAGTGTTTTATGTAACCCGTCTCTACCACCCAGTACTTGTCCATCAATAATATTTACAATTTCAGCAAAGGTCAGTTCCTCAAAATTATCTTTCTTTTTCCTTTCAATCCTGATTGTCCCTACGCGTTCAATCGTACTTACTATTCCTTGGTTTTCTGCTTCCTTGATCGCTCTATAAGCAGTCCCATCACTAACATTTAAATCCTTTGCTATTTGACGGACAGATATCTTACTACCTACTTGTAATGATAAAATATGTTGTAAAATTTGTTCATGTTTGGTTGCCATCTGCCATCACCTTCTTTCAACTGTACTATATAAAACTTATTAGTCTAATTATACAACTGATACAGATATTTTAAAGCATATTAATGAAAAATATTATAAAAAACTTACTGTATCAACATTTATATAAAAATATTATAAAACAAAAGCGTAAGAAAACATATAATAATATAACAATTTGGGGCTGAAAATAATACGCGGATAGGTGTAAAAAAGAGAGGGCTTCCTCTCTTTTTATTCTACTATATTCAGTATCCATTTATTATCTCTTTCCATATATTAAATGAATTACCCCCACCACATGGCTAAAACAAATATGGACCACCCAGAAACAACCAATCCTACAATCAAACTCAAAAACATGAATAAACCTAATTGTTTCGTCCCGATTTTTCCTCTGATATACTGAAAACATGTCATAAGTATAGCAATTAAAAATAAAGATACGCTTATTACTGTTAAAACAGTTAAATTATATATCGGTTCTAAATCATCGGAAATCCAATTCAAAAAATACGCAAAATCTTGACCGAATACACCCATTATAACCGCCAAAATTATAATACTAATTAGAATAGCATTATTTTTTCTCACTAATACTCTTCCTTTCTTACTCTTAATACGCAATAATAATCCTTCTTTTATATTATAAAAACGTCAATAATATCTTCAAATTTAATCGTTGTAAACTCCTTATATCCTAGCTTATCAACTACATCTATATACCTTTCCTGATAGTTGATGCTGTCAATATAACCATCTATTCGATGGTATTCATTATCCTTAAAATATTTTACTTCTACATAAAGATTATCCTTATGAGCCATCATTAATTGAAATATGTTCCTATCTAACTCTTGCAAATCCTTCATGCTCCCATTCTTCCCTTCAATCGCCCGTACGATAAGATGTTGTCTATTTTGAAGTTTCTAACCTGTTTTCGATAATAACAATAAGCTAATATTTTTTCATCACCTAATTGTACTACTCTAATAATTCTTTGACTTACCTCGTCCTTAGAATCCATATAATAAATCATGATTTTTTCTTTTCGGTTCATTGCATTCGTTAAAAAAACAATCATACGTCCCCCTCCAAGAATGCCATTTTCACGAATATTTGTTCTGTTTATAACATCAGTATACCACAAAAACAGAACAAGTGTACTGTTAATTTTTAGCAGGGTAAAAATAATAAATACGATCTATTGGTATGGTAAACATAAGCAGCCCATCAAGGAGAAACCCTATATTCCAACCTAATAAAATGCTGTTTTATTAACTGGGTTATGGTATAATTCCTCCTGTATATACATAGTGCGAGGAGTGAAGAAATGCGGGTGAAAATGGGTCTAATATTATTTATTACATTTCTTTTATTAGTCGGTTGCAATAGTGACGCATCTGGTAAGAATACAGTACCAGACGACATGTCCAAAGAATATTATGATGATTTTGTAAAAAGTTATGAGTTATACGAAGAAAGAGCGCATGAGCATAATGGAAGCTTTGTTGATGATAATGGCAATGAAATTGACTTTGACGATCTCTTTATTGATGAGGACTTGATAAGATTAGGTGTAGAAAGCGATAACAAAATAGACAGAGGTGAAGAGCCCATCCTAAATGAGACAGAGCTTCAATTAGTAAACGATATTATAAGTCTTTATTGGCTAAAAGGAAATGATGAATCCAGTATAGAATTTGCAATGAGAGATCATTTTGATAGTGAAACCCCTGAAGAACATGCTATTAAATTAGAAGAACGTGTCATTGATATACTTGAATTGGATAAGGATTCAATAACTGCTGAATTGCAGTAATTCCTTGATACAAAATGAATTTAAAGGGGATGCCGACTATTCAAGTACTTGCTTAGCCGGCATCCCCTTTAACCTTTCTTTGTTTATCGGTTTATATGGGTTGTCCATGCTTTTTAACTTCTCAGCAATCCTTTATGATACAACTACACCAGCATCTGCCAGTTTTTCTACAATACTATTCCATTGATACAGAGGAAACTCAATGACTGCGCTGTTTATTCTTAGTTAGTCCCTCCTGTTCCATAACCGGTGGACGGGACATTTTTAATAGTGTTGCAAGATTAGCACCTATAAATACAAACGCAAATAATAACCAGCACCCCCAAAACAAGAATTCCAAGGAACTAGTAGATTGCGGAACCATTGGCCAGGCAATGTAAAGTAAAAAAGCAACCAACAATAATCTTAAAATAATATTTGTCTTCAAAGCTACCTCCCCCTTTTTATAAGTCTATGAGAGATCGTTATTTCTATGCAGCAGAAAACCACGGAGATACATTCTGCTCCGTGGTTTTCTACTGAAAATATATTTCTTTTTTTAAGAAGATAAATCGAGGGTTTCGCCAACTTTCATTGCGTGAGCATTGCCAGCCTTCACTTTAGAGGCCCAAGCTTCCGGGTCCTGCACAATCGGTGGGAAAGTATTATAATGCACAGGAACAACTTTCTTGGCATTTACCCATTCAGCTGCAATCAGTGCATCACTTGGTCCCATCGTAAAGTTATCCCCGATTGGAATAAAGGCAATATCAATATCGTTTAATTCACCGTACATTTTTAAATCTGTAAATAATGCCGTATCTCCCAAGTGATAAATGGTTTTTCCATTTACTGTAAGAAGAATTCCACCTGGCATACCGCCATAAATAACTGTTCCATCCTCTTCTTCATAGGATGAACCATGAAAGGCTTGTGTAAATTGCACTTTCCCAAAGTCAAATTCGTGAGAACCGCCGATATGCATAGGGTGTGCATTCACACCATTCGAAGCTATATAATCAGCAAGTTCTTTCGGAGCTACAACCAAGGCATCATTATTCTTAGCGATTTCCACTGTATCTCCGACATGATCATTATGAGCATGTGTCAGCAGAATAACATCCGCCTTTTCTGTACTTGGATCTAAATCACATGCCTCATTTCCATTGATAAACGGGTCAATAATGATGTGATGCTTTCCTGTATCAACTTTTACTACGGAATGTCCATGAAAAGATACTTTCACTGAAAATCTCTCCTTTGACGATTTGGATTATTATTTGATTTCGTAATGTGTTTTCCCGCTATTGGTTACTTGTATGCATCTTTTCAAAAATTATTTATTAAATTTCTTTTTCAATGCAGCTAATTCATCATCCACACCATTATTATTTTCAAGCTCTTTGAATGCATCATCCAGCGTACGTGCACTTTCATTTAAGTCTTCTGAAGTTTCTGCTTCTGCTTCATATTGCAGCACTTTTTCTTCCATTCTTTCAAATCCTTGACGAGATTGATCGCTGCCAATAGAAGACATCGTACGGTTCATTTTTGTTCTGGTTTTTGCAGATTCTGCACGTGCTTTTAAGGAATCCTTTTTCAATTTCATTTCTTGATATTCTTTTTTCATTTCAGATAATTTTTCTTTAAGAATTTTTACATCTTCATCAGCACGTTCCCAAGAAGCTTGTAAAGACTCATACGATTTTTCCTGGTGTCTTTTATCTTCCAATGCTTTTTTGGCTAATTCATCATTATCTGCTTCTACTGCTTTTTCCGCTTGCTCTTGACGCTTTTCGACCATCGCTTTTGCATCATTTGCTTTGCGCTTCAACATTTTTTCATTAGCCATTTGTTTTGCGACAGCAGCTTCAACCTCTTCAATATCCTTGCCCATATCCCTCAAGTACTGATCTAACATCTTGACTGGGTCTTCCGCCTTATCGATCATTGCATTCAATTCTGAACTGACAATTGTTTTCATTCGGTTAAAAAATTGAAACATACAAATCCTCCTCTTGGAATAAGTAATAGTAATGTACGGTTCGTGTACAATATGAAATACGATTGGTCTCGTAAAAAGTTTCATTTTTATCGGATTTTTTCTTATTATCTGCTATAATTTTTTAAAGAATACTATTTATTTCAATCCGCCCTGTAAAAAAATCAGCTATATTAATAGACTAGGAGGCAAAAGAACAATGTCAGAAAGAATTAATAATTTATTTGCGGAGCTCAAAAAAAAGCAAGCGGATAGCTGTTTTATCAGTTCCAAAGCAAATGTATATTATTTAAGCGGGTACTACACTGATCCGCATGAGAGAGTTATCGGGATCATCCTGATGGACGAAATCGATCCTATTTTCTTATTACCGAAAATGGAAGAAGAAGATGCAAGAAATGCCGGATGGGAACATTTAATTGTAAGCTACTATGACCATGAAAATCCTTGGCAGGTTCTACAAGCTTTCTTGAAAAAACAAGAAAAGAATCCTGCTGTCATGGCTGTAGAAAAAGATCATTTAACTGTCCATCGCTATAATCTACTTCAAGAAATTCTTCCAGATACGACGTATATTGATGCAACAGACGCCATTCAGAATCTACGTCTGATTAAATCAAAGACAGAACATGAATACTTAAGAACGGCTGCAGATTTAGCGGATTTAGGTGTTAAAACAGGAGTGGAAGCTTTAAAAGAAGGCGTCTCTGAGTTAGAAGTAGTAGCAACCATCGAACACGCTCTAAAGAAACAAGGGATACGCGAAATGTCATTTCAGACAATGGCATTATTTGGTGCGAAAACAGCATCTCCCCATGGAAATCCGGATAAAACACAATTAGAGAAAAACAGCTTTGTTCTTTTTGATTTAGGTGTTATTTATCAAGGATATTGCTCTGATATTACCCGTACAGTTGCTTTCGGAGATATTACTGATGAACAGAAACAAATATATGATACAGTACTGACCGCAAATGAAAAAGCAATTGAGGCAAGCCGAGCTGGTACGGCAGTCGGCGAACTTGATAAAATTGCAAGAAATTACATTACAGAACAAGGATACGGTGAATATTTTACACATCGACTTGGACATGGATTAGGAATTGAAACACATGAATATCCTTCCATGCATAGTGAAAATACATTAGCTATCCAGCCAGGTATGTGCTTTACCATTGAGCCGGGCATTTATGTACCAGGCGTTGGCGGTGTAAGAATTGAAGATATGCTGTTTACAACCAATTATATGCCGTTAGAACTAACGAAATATCCAAAAACATTACAAGTAATTTCTTAAAGAGGATGTTTACAAAGTCCAATAAAAAGGACACGGCGAAAAAAGGAGCTTAGCCGACTTGGTCCTATTTATCGCACTTTTTGAACACGCACTTAAACGGATTTTTAATAACCAATCTATTTCCAGCTTCGATTCACACAGAATCGGAGCTTTTTTCATTTTCGATTTGCCATCTGCTTTGTTGTCAACCCTTTTTCGAATAGAAAAAGGGTTCCCCCTCTATCTTTGACTATTTTTCGAAATCTTATGTGATTTACAGATATTTGTTTGTAACGCTTCCAAAACAGGTATATAATAATAGTAGAAAGGGGAGATGAATCATGGAATATAAAAATATTGTTGTCGCAGTAGATGGATCTAAAGCTGCTGAAAAAGCTTTTAGTAAATCACTCGATATCGCTAAACGAAACAATGCCCGACTAATTCTTGCTCATGTAGTGGACTCTCGTACTTTTTCCACAGCTGAAGCATATGACCGCTCTTTATCTGAAAGAGCAGAAACGTATGCAAAAGAATTATTGGATGATTATGTTGAGCAAGCTGAAGCAGCTGGTGTAACAGATATCGTCCGCTGTATTGAGTATGGATCTCCTAAAGTAAAAATTGCAAAAGAAATAGCTAATAATTTTGAAGCTGATCTAATTATTTGTGGTGCAACTGGTATGAACGCAGTAGAGCGTTTCTTAATTGGAAGTGTATCTGAAAGCATTACCAGATATTCTAGTTGTGATACACTTGTTATTCGCTAGAAACAGAAACCACATCTTTAAGGAGCTTTTACTTTCTAATTAAAATGTACTAAAAAGCCTTTTTACTCCATAAATATTAAGAGTAAAAAGGCTTTTCCAGGTCAAAACCAGTATTATCGACTTAAACGAACCGTATCCCGGGCAATCATGACTTCTTCATTCGTTGGAATGACCATTACTTTTACTGGAGAATGCGGATAGTTGATAAATTGTTCTTTTCCGCGGACATCATTTAGTTTTGGATCCCAATAAATGCCCATGAATTCTAAACCAGTAAGAATTTTTTCACGAATAGCAATACTATTTTCTCCTACACCTGCAGTGAAAATAATTGCATCTACGCCATTCATTTTAGCAGCATACGATCCAATATATTTATGGATACGTCCTGCAAATACATTTAACGCAAGTTCTGCTCGTTCATTTGTATCTGCTTCATCCTGAATATCACGTAAATCACTGGAGAACCCGGATAATGCCAGCATTCCACTTTCTTTATTCAATACATGCAGTACCTCATCAACGGTTTTTCCGGTACGCTGCATAATATAAGGAATCAAGGCAGGGTCAATATTTCCAGATCTGGTCCCCATCGTTACTCCGGCTAGTGGAGTGAAGCCCATTGAAGTATCAATTGATTTACCATCTTTAATAGCTGTCACACTAGCACCGTTACCAATATGACAAGAAATCAAACGAAGGCTTTCCAATGGTCTGCCTAAAAGCTCTGCCGCACGCTCAGAGACATATTTATGAGAAGTTCCGTGGAAACCATATTTACGAATTCCATAGTCTTCATAATAGTTTCTTGGCAAGCTATATAAATAAGAAGATGCCGGCATAGACTGATGGAATGCTGTATCAAATACGGCAACCATTGGAACATTTGGCAGAATTTCTTTGAAAGCATTGATTCCAGTTAAGTTTGCAGGGTTATGCAATGGAGCCAGTTCCGATACTTCTTCAATTTTTTGAATCGTTTCATCATCTAATAGAACGGAGTCAGAGAAATATTCTCCCCCATGAACAACACGGTGTCCAACAGCATCAATCTCATCAAATGATTGAATAATTCCTTGAGAAATTAAAGCATCTAATAACATTTTTACTGCCACACTGTGATCTGGAATGTCTGTAACGGTTTTTTCCTCTTCCCCATTTGCTTCCATTTTAAAAATAGATTCTGGTAATCCAATTCTTTCTACCAGGCCGATTGCAGCTACGTCTTCTTCCGGCATTTTAATAAGCTGAAATTTTAAAGATGAACTTCCAGCATTAATTGCTAATACATTACTCATTTTCATTCCACTCCTATATTCTCATTTAATCCTATTTGGATAAGATGTAAACCATTGATTGACCTGTTTGATGATATCTGCCATCGCTTGAGCATTCTTAAATGAAGGCAATTGTACAAGTAACGGTTGTTTCGGTTCTTTTGTACCATTCCCTTTTTTCTGCAAGATTAATACACTTTTCGCCTGATTTTTGGACTTGAAAGATGTTTCTGGCAATCGTATAACTCCGACAATATGTGCGGCTTCTTGTAAGAATGCATGCAGCTTGTCTGATTGATCACTATCAAATAAAAATTCCGGGATGACGCCGATAAAGAATCCACCATCCTTCAAATACTTCAAGCTCTGCTCAATAAATAAATGGTGGGCATAAGAATGACCTTCCTCCGCCTTTAATTGATATTCCTCTGCTGTGACATCATCCGGATAATATCCAACTGGAAGATCCGTCACAACCATATCTACAGGCTCTATCAGGAAAGGTCTTAAACTATCTTGATGGTAGAAGCTAATTTCTTTTTTCTGCAAATTGGCATTTAACACTGCTAATTCTATCAATGTAGGATCGACTTCAGAAGCATATGCTTTAAATGGATTTTGCATTTGATTCAAAACCGTTGTTAATAAATTAGCTGTTCCACTGGCCGGGTCAAAAAGACTTATTTGTCCCTCTTTATCAATCAATTTATTTACCAGGTAACTGATTAAAAAACCAACCGTATCAGGTGTCATTAAATGCTGCTGTTGTGACGCGCCTTTCATTCCTTTTAAAATAGAAAGACTTAATGCTTTTCGATACGATTCTGCATCAAGTTCTTCTTCATTAAATGTTTTCATTGGTTTTGCAACCTTGTGTTTTGTAACATCATCCAACTCATCTTGAGCTTCCTCACCTAAGATGGTATTTAAGGCTATGATCAAACTTTCCAGATAGGTTTCATTTTTAGCGTTTTGTATAATTTCAGTTACTTCATCCATACATTTAAATAATTTCTCGACATTTGATTGCTCCATAGTATGTCCTCCTATCCAAAGCTGACAACTTTCTATTTTAACAATACTTCTACCAGATGTAAAAGAAATTTCATCATTTCCATATAAAATATTTACGAGGATGAGAAAATCTCAGACATTCAATTATTTTTCTTTCATCGAATATGAACAGTCGCGTCGTGTGACAAATATCAATACTAAGATATCTTATCCATCGTACTTTTCTATCATGCAAAAATGAGGTGTTATTTCACTATAGTATAACCTTTTTCTGATGGGACGGGTAGCTGTAGGTTCACCTAGTGAGAGGAGGGTGAAGAGAGGTTTCATATTATGTCATGTTAAAAAGCATGACTCAAACAGAATCATGCTTTTATTGGTCATTATTTTGATTTTAAATGCTCTAATACAGCATCATAGTCTGGATGATCGGATACTTCCGGAACATATTCCACATACGTAATTTTATTGTTTTCATCCACTACAAAAATCGAACGGGATAACAACCGTAGCTCTTCAATAAGCACGCCATACTTCTCACCGAAATCTGCTGAACGATGATCGGATAAAGTTTCTACGTTTTCAATTCCATTGGCGCCACACCAACGTGCTTGAGCAAATGGTAAATCCATGCTGATTGTCAGCACAGACACATTATCTAAACTGGCTGCTTCCTCATTAAAACGACGAGTCTGATCAGAACATACACCAGTATCCAGCGAAGGAACAACACTAATTAATTTTGTTTTTCCTTCGTAATCTGCTAATGTTTTCTCAGATAAATCATTTGCAAGTACAGTAAAGTCAGGAGCTTGATTTCCTACTTTTTGTTCTTCTCCTAATAATGTAACTGGTTCTTGTTTGAATGTAACTTGTTTTGGCATGATATTTCTCCTCCCCATCTTTACAATTTTAATTCAATTACTATTATGGGGTTTATTCGATTACCTGTCCAATCATAGGTACTACTTGCAAACTTAAATTTCAAAACGAGTAAGAATTGATTCCAATTCTCCTTTTTCTTCCTTTGGTTCTTTTTCAGCAGCTTTAATTGGTTCTTTCTCTTCTTTTTTATGATGTTTCTGTTCTACACTACGTTCTTCGTCTTTTCCTTTTCTGGATTTATTTGTCCGCTGGAGTAACTCCGGTAATAAATCAATTATTTTTTCATATAAATGTGTATGCTGATCCATATGCACCAAATCCATATTCCCTTCTTTTAATACTAAGAAAGCAACTGGCGTGATGGATACTCCTCCACCGCTTCCGCCTCCAAACGGAATCTCATGCTCTTCAAATTCACTTGACTTTATTTCTCCAGGCATAAATTCACTTCCCCCTGCCGCGAAGCCAAAGCCAACTTTGGACACCGGAATAATTACTGTTCCATCTGGTGCTTTTAATGGATCGCCTACAATTGTATTGACTTCAACCATCTTTTGTATATTTTTCATTGCACTCGACATTAACCCTTCTATCGGATGTTCTGTCATTTTTTTACCTCCTTTATTTTCAAAACGCGCATGATTCCTAGAATAGTTTTTCCTAAGCGAAAGGAAATCATACATGAAAACCTGGTCTGTAAACTGCTGTTTTGAAAATCAGGCTGAACATGAATTTGTGGATTTTTACAGAAATCAAGCTGTTGCGTGAGATAGCCAATCAACCAGCCTTTCATTGCCCAAATCGTCCCACTGGTGATCGAAGTGGAAAATGCATTTCCTGTTCCGCCTTTTGTACTCCATGTCAATTCAAGCACCTTTATTTCTTTTAGTAGAGCTTGAAATCGTAGTTCTTTTAACAAATGAAGCTTCTTCTCCCGCAAAAGCTTATAAAAATGAATATATCCTTTTTCCATTTCTTTTTGACTTGATATACGCAGTTTCTTCTGTTTTAGTACACACCAGTTATAAAAAAAGACTGAGATTTGCATATTATCCATTTCTGGAAATTGATAATTGATTTTCACAACCCATTTGCTTCTCAGAAAAAATACGAGGATCAAAACAATTCCTGCAATAAGAATCAAAAAAATGTATAAACTATCCATAATCAGCTCTCCTGAATGATTTAATATATCTAATAATCATTTTTTCTTATTTCCATTCACTGTCTGTTCATATTCTAAAGAGAAATACAGCTTAGAAAATGTTATGATAAGAGTAAGTACAATCTTATTTTTTAAGAGACCCGCCTTTTCTTTCAGATAAAACGAAACTTCATTCAGTGGAAGTTTTACGAGCGGTTCTCCGTGATAAAGAAAAGTATAAGAAAAACACACTTCAGACGCTCCTGTCAGACTTTAATATGAAAACAGGAGCGTGACAGAAGATGACAGCATCATCATATTTTGTTTGGAGGTTATCAAATGCAAAATCGTAATAACATTTTCTTTTTTTACCATCCCCGGCAAGAAGGCAATAAAACAGACTATTTAAAATCAGCTGCTGAACAGAACGGTTTACAAGTCGTTAGTGACCCTAAAGAGGCATCTATTATTGTTAGTTTTGGTGGTGATGGCACTTTTCTACAAGCTGTCCGTCAAACCGGATTTCGCCAGGACTGTATTTATACTGGTATTACAGAAGATGAACAAATTGGATTATATTGTGATTTTAGTATAACCAAATTTGATGAAATGATTGATG
This sequence comes from Oceanobacillus jeddahensis, assembly GCF_000750635.1. Lineage (GTDB taxonomy): Bacteria > Bacillota > Bacilli > Bacillales > Amphibacillaceae > Oceanobacillus > Oceanobacillus jeddahense. Next base: position 586,927 of record NZ_CCDM010000002.1, on the reverse strand, counting down.
CAGTAACAAATAATAAAATTGAAGTTCGTCGTTTTCCGACGATTAAAGTAAGTGTTGATGGTGAAAAACCTTTTTATTGTTTAAATGAGGTATCTCTGCGTTCCAGTATTATTAAAACAATTGTTATTGATGTCAAAATTGATGACGAACATTTTGAAACATTTCGTGGAGACGGGATGGTCGTTTCAACTCCTACTGGAAGTACCGGCTATTCCAAGTCTGCCCATGGAGCGGTCATTGATCCGTTGCTTTCCAGCTTTCAAGTTTCTGAAGTTGCTTCTTTAAATAATAATAACTACCGTACGCTAGGATCTTCTTTTATTTTAAATAAAGATAGAAAGTTACAATTAGCAGTTATTCAGAACGGTAATGACCATCCAATTATCAGTTTGGATAACGAAGCATGGCCAGTGCAACGTATTCATCATGTTGATATTGAAATGGACGACACCGTAATTAAAACTGTAAAAATGACAAACAATACTTTCTGGAATCGTATCCAGCGCACTTTCTTGTAGAAAGAACCCCAGCCCGGCAGTACAGTGTCAACCATCCGGGTGGGATAAGGTTTCTTTTATGCTGGCAGCCGATCTTTCACTTGCTGGTTTTAACGCATTATGTATGCCCGATGTAAGAAACCTGCTTCCACGATCCAATTATCCAGAGCCTGCCCTTCACTTGTGATATGCTCCTTCATTCGTGAAGCGCAGGTTTTTTGCTGATTTTTTATTAATAAACTCAACTTTCGCACATTAGAAAGTAACTTCATTTCCATAGAAACAGGAGTTGATTGTTCCTTCAATAAAAAGAAGAGAAGGTGTAGTGTAAAATACCGCTGCGGTGGACCGTTTTGCTTACCGACGTACAACGGTTTTTTGATGGGGCGAGTAATCGCAGCCCCAACCCCAGGACGTTGCGACTTTAGTCTGCCTAAGGGCACGCTCTTCAGCTAACTTTTGCCAAGAAGAGCACTTGGCAAAAGTGGATCTTCAGATGGTGCTGATCCCTCAGGAGTCAAAACGATCCGCCTCCGCTAGTATGGTACTCTATACGTGGAATAGCTGAACAAAAAAGGTAGATCAGACAGAAGAGGTTTTTCGTAGTGCATGGTAAAAATGTTCAGCAATGATTTCTTTTGTGTATGAAAGCTAGCTATTCCTGATGTTAACTATCCATGCTGTTTTGATTCGAACTGCTAAACCAACCTTTTACAATAACGGAATGATCGTGTCATCAAGGGATAGATATACTATTTCGTCCACCGCAACAGGATGTTATTTCATTCATTCGCTGTAGAATCCAAATTCAGCGGAGACCAACCACGTAGACTCCTATGGGAACAGGGCGAGCTGAAGATCCACTTGAAAAGCGGTCTTCTTTTCAAGTTAGCTGAAGCCGTCCCCATGGAAAGCGGAGTGGTTGGCCGGAGCGGGAGTTATGCACTATCATTCGTTCAAAAAAAGCTGATTTAATCAAAAGCAAGCACAATAAAGAAGAACTTGATAATCCGGAAATAGCAAGATATATATTCTTAGGTGTAAAAGTTGAGGTAATAAAGGAATAAATCATATCATCATCCATTTCTATCAAAATTAAAGGCTGCCTCTACATAAGCAGAGACAGCCAGCCATTCATTTTATTATTTAGTTCCACCAAATTGTTGCTCAGCCATTGTTACTAATCTTTTCGTGATTTCTCCACCAACAGATCCGTTAGCACGAGAAGTTGAGTCAGGACCAAGTTGAACACCAAATTCCTGAGCAATTTCGTATTTCATTTGATCAAGTGCTTGTTGCACTCCTGGAACAACTAATTGATTTGAGTTATTGTTTGCCATGTTGTTCACCTCCTTGGTACTTATAGAATGTGCCAAGCAGGATGAAAACATGCATTTATTATTTTGGTAATTTTTTCTTTATCTATTACTTAGAATAGATCTGTAAAATCTTCATTGAATAAAGTCTTCTCCGTTACTTTTATTGTCTCAATACCCTCTATCGCTTCTTCAATTGATGGCGTAAAATCATATCTCGACTCATAAAAATTCACTTTATCCCGCTTCGGCTTTGTTTTTGGAGACTTCGGTACAAAGATCGTACAACAATCCTCATATGGTAAAATGGATGTCTCATAGGTTCCGATATCCTGTGCAATGTGAATGACCTCATCCTTATCCATCGCAACTAATGGACGAATAATTGGATAATTGGTTACTTCGTTGATCGTATGCATGCTGTCCATTGTTTGACTTGCTACCTGTCCAAGATTTTCTCCCGTAGTCAGAGATAAAATCCCTTCACGTTCACAAAGCTGTTCACTGACCCGGAACATAACGCGGCGCATAATCGTCATTGCATAATCATTAGGCATCTCTCTAAAAATTTCCTGCTGTAATTTTGTAAACGGAACAATATGCACCTTGATTGATTTTCCATATTTGGTCAGTTGCTTTGCTAAATCTAATACTTTTTGTTTGGCACGTTCACTTGTAAACGGCGGAGAATGAAAATGAATGGCCTCTAAATGAACGCCTCTTTTCATTGCTAAAAAGCCGGCAACCGGACTATCAATACCGCCTGAAAGTAAGAGCAGTGACTTCCCGGAGGTCCCAACCGGCAATCCGCCCCGGCACATAATTGTTCCACTCGTAATATAAGTAGCTTCCTTCCTTATCTCTACTTTAATTTCCAAGTCAGGATTGTGTACATCTACGGTAATTCCGTCTGTATTTGTTAATAAATGACTGCCTAATAGATGATTCATTTCGCCCGAGCGTTTTGGGAAATCTTTTTTTGTTCGACGGACGCTCATTTTAAATGTTTTCACATTTGCTTCCTGCTGCAACGCATAAAGCGCAGCTTCTTTCATTTCTTCTACATCATTCTCCACACGAATTGCTAAGCTCAGGCTATGAATACCAAAAACATTACGTAATTTCTCCACGATTGGTTCTGGATCATTGCCATTCAATAAAACAAACATTCTGCCTTGTGTCCGCATTACCTTGACACCATCAAATTCTTTTACTTTTTGATGAATATTATCATGAAGCTTTAATATAAATTGTTTCGCATTTTTTCCTTTTAACGCTAATTCTCCATAACGGATTAATATATGATCATATTGCATATTATCTACCTCAATACTTCTTTAAATTGTTGAATTGCTTTTTTTAATTCTTTCACAAAAATAGCTACTTCTTCTTCTGTATTCTCATAGGAAAAACTGATTCGCAAGCCGGAAGAAGCAATATCATTTGCTTTTCCACAAGCAACCAGCACATGACTCTCTGCCTGGTCACGGGAGGAACAAGCCGACTTTGTAGAAATATATATTTCCTTCTGACTTAAGCTATGGATAATAACCTCTGGCTTTATACCCGGAACGGAAAAATGAACAATATGATGCGCTCCATCCGCCGGGCTATTTATTTCAATGCCCTCCATCTGATAAAGTTCTTCCATAAGCTTATCATGCAGTTTTTTTAAAATATTACGCTGCTGTTTTTCTTTGATTAATCGTAATGCTTTTACAAATGACACAGCACCAGCTACATTCTCCGTCCCTGAACGTATACCAGATTCCTGACTGCCACCGTGAAGAAGCGGATATAATTTTGCTGTATGATTAACATACAAAATTCCTGTTCCTTTTAGTCCATGAATTTTATGACCAGAAAAAGTGCAGAGATCAATCCCTGTATCTGCAAGCTTTAAAGGAACCTTCCCCAGCCCTTGAACAGCATCCACATGAAATAATACTTTCGGATACTTTTGTAAAACATTTGCAATTTCTTCAATCGGTTGAATAGAACCAATTTCATTATTCACCTGCATCATCGTCACAAGGATTGTATCCTTTCGAACGGCTTTTTCAACCTCGGCTGCAGAAACCGTTCCATCTTTTGTCACTGGCAAATAAGTAATTTCAAAGCCAAACTTTTCCAGGCTCTCGCAAGTATCATGAATCGATGGATGCTCCGCCGTAGTGGTAATAATATGTTTGCCTCGTGATTGATGCTCCAGAGCGACTCCTTTGATTGCTGTATTATTTCCTTCTGTTCCTCCTGAAGTAAAAATGACTGTTTCTTTAGGAACATCAATTAAATCTGCTGCTTGTTGCCTGGCTGCCTCCAGCAATTTTTCTACTTGTCCACCTAGAGGGTGTATGGATGAAGGGTTAGCGAAGTAATGAGCGGATACTTTTGTAAAACTGTCAATTACTTCTGGATGTGGTTTTGTGGTTGCGCTATTATCAAAATAAATCAAAGTGTCCACCTTCTTATACGGATTCTAAATGTGTAAACAAAAATGTAAGGCTGACCTAAGTAACGAATTTTCCATTCTTAGCGACAGCCTTCTTCTATTTCTTATATTATAGTAACTGAAAATCTCTACTTATACAAAGCGGGAAACTTAAGATGCCTTACACTCTTCAAGTATTCACTTTTGGCAGAATACCTTCGTCTCATTTATACAAATAAGGATAACTCGATACTCCTATTTGCCAAAAATAATATTATTTGCTTCTCTCCGCTTGGTACGATTCTATTTTCTTTAAAGAGCCTGGTTCAACCTCTTCCACTGCATTGGCAGCATGCTCTAACGAAAGCTCATATTCAAAATTACGGAATAACCGCTCTGCTTCCTTCAATTTATGATCCAACTCAGAATTTTTACTTCTATAACGGTTTGCATATTGAATTACCTGTTCTGTCAAGTAAGCCTGATCCAACATCATATCCACTTGCTCATAAGCCTGTTCAATGGAGCCTTTCGCTTCTGTCAATGCGTGCTGCACGCTGCTCATATCTAATGGATAGGTCTCTAATGCTTCCATTACTTTATTGTTTTTTTGTACTGCTGTTTCAAAACGGGTCCAGATATAACTCGGCACTCCCGGGATATTGCTCTTTTTGATTTTTCTATTTAACTCTGTTAGCTGCCCGCGCATTTCTACCAATTTATCCCTTGCTTCCAGCTCATCTTTCCGTAAATTGGCAATGGATTTTTTAAAGGTTTCATGCTCCTCTTCCAGCTCTTCAATCTTCTTAAAACCTTCTTCAATCCCTCTTTTCAATTCCGAATGGGATTGTTTATCATCTTCAATCCCTTGCTCTAATGTTTCTACATGATTCTTCAATGCTTTAATCGCTTTGCCCATGGTTTGGAAACGTTCCATATCATCATCTTCTACGTAATAAGCCTTTTGAATTTCTTCTACTTCTAACTTTGCAGCTTCAAACGTAGCGCTGATTTGTTCCACAGAATCTTCATACTCCGGGCTTTTCTGTTCCACATAGTTTTTAGCGATTGCTTCACCTTCTAAAGCTTCGTACATTTCTAAAATACGAGACTCTATTTGTTGAAGTTGCTCTTCCACATCTGTTATATTTGCCGCTTCAAGTTGAGATTCCATGTCCTCCAATTGCTCTTGATATGTAATAATTTCTTTTTCAAAACCTAAGTGTTTAATTCGGTAGCCATCTTCCCGCATCTCTTTCATACCGGAAGAAAGATTTGTCAATTGAGATGGTACTTCCTGCTTCACCTGTTTAAGCAGATCAGGAAAAATTTCTAATTTATTTTCCACCGTTTCTGTACTTTCCTTTAATTCCTGAATGCTTTCATTTGCTTTTAAATAATCACCATCTTCAATAAACGCATCGTACTGCTCCAGCATTAATTCTAATGCATCAATCTCTTTGTCAAATTCCTTTTCAGCCTTACCATATTGGTATCTGGATTGGGAAAGCATGCTTCTTAATCCTTTAATTCTTGGCTTAAGTTCCTCTGCACCTTCACGTCCTGCTTCTTCAGCATGGAGTAAGTCCTCTAATTCTGAAATAATTTCTTTGATTTCTTCTTCAATTTTTTCTAAAGAACTTTCTGCCTCATTTAAAATCTTCTTTGCTTTCGGTACAAGAAAACGATCAGCCGCTTCCTCTGCACTCATCAAATAATTATCCACGTCAGGCAAGGATTTTGTTACGATTTTTTCCCATTCTTCTTTCCATTCTTCAAATTTTTCTAATGTTTCACCAGAAAGATTTAATGCTTTAATCTGCCCAATCTGCTTGGCAACATCTCTATCCGTTATTTCTAATTTCCAATTTTCTATATAGTCTACTTGATCATAAACGCGTTTTCTTATAATTAAAGCAACTGTTAAACATACAATAATCGCTAAAATAATCCCTACAACGACAGCCATACTTTGCCTCCCAACCGATAAACAACTATATAAATATATCAATAACTATAAAAATCACAATAATATATCCTTTATAATATCATGTCTTCTGCTCTTTTGGCTAAAGAAAATACATTTTTCTTGCTGATTCTACAACTTTTTATCATTATACAAAGAAAAATGGATGATTTTTTATTATTTACTTCTTTTTTCCATGCTTATATTCGTATTAAATTGAATCCATTTCTGTATACTTCGGGTATATTTTTTAACAAATTGTTCATGGGCAAATTCACCTACGACCTGATCTTTCCAATCGGAATGTAAAATATAAGGAGTAATCAACATTCCTTTCAACTGCATAAATAAATACCCTTTTTCGTCCTGATTTACACTTTTTCCTACTGTCTCCTGAAATAATTCTTTTAAGTAATAATTTTCTTTGGCTAAATATGTAACGGTCATTTCTCTGACAAACACAGAATCAAGAGACAACTCGCGCTGAATAAAACATGTTAATTGATGATTCATTTGCTTATAATGTATAATTGTAAAAATTAATTCATTTAACCGATACATAGCAGGGTCATCTTCTGTTCTTTTTAGTGATTCTTCTATCTCTACTAAGTATGCTTCATAATAGTTGGTTACAGCATATTCTAAAAGGCCTTGTTTGCCTTTAAAGTAGTAACTGATTAACGAAACATTTACAGAGGCCCGGTCAGCAATATCACGTACAGAAGTACCATGAAATCCTTTTTGAAAGAATAGGGAGGACGCAGCATCAACTACTTTTTGCTTTGTTACATTATTTTTCATTCTTCACTCAACTCCTTACTCTATTCATACGACAAAGAAGGGAATAAATCCTTTAATCGATTATCGACAAAATTATCGGAATGTCGTTATTTGTCACTTTCATACATCACAATTGCTATTTTACTTTTAGGAGGTAATATAAAATGTTTCAACAACTTGATTATTCCGGAGAAAAAACAAAAGACTATGAGCTTCTTATTAAACAGCTGGATGCTTTATCCACAGGGGAAACAAATCAAACGGCTCTATTAGCAAATGCTTCCTCCCTGCTTAACCATTTTTTAGATGACATAAACTGGGTTGGATTCTACTTATCAGAAAACGAGGAATTGGTTCTCGGCCCCTTTCAAGGACTGCCAGCATGCATTCGCATTCCTTTTGGAAAAGGAGTTTGTGGAACTGCCGTTTCCGAGAATAAAACACAGCGCATAGCAGATGTACATCAATTTCCTGGTCATATTGCTTGTGACGGAGCTTCAAAATCTGAAATTGTTATCCCTATTTCCCGCAATAATAACATTATCGGTGTTTTAGATATTGACAGTCCGATCCATGACCGATTCGATGTGGCTGACCAGGAAGGGTTAGAAAAATTTGTCACACAGCTTGAAAAACATTTATAACGCTCTTTTTCACACAATAAGAAAAATAACTTTTGATATATTCATTATAACGGATAAGAGCACATGATGAATCATTTTTGCTTTTATAAGAATAACATCTTACTTAAACAATCTACCGTATGTTATTTTCTGCAACTTTTTGTTGACAAGCGTACATGTAAATTATATACTATAGTTTGTGTAAAATAATAAGGTGGCCTAAGTGAGTCGACGCTTGCACTCATTTTGTTCCTTTATAGATCTATCTTAAAAGGTGTATCGTGTAACTCTCTGCTACTGGAGCGATGGTACATGAAAACAAAATGAACATCGGAACGATCACGCGCGTTTTATTTTATACAAATAAAACATAAAGGAGGAAATGTCCTATGTCACGTTATACTGGATCAGTATGGAAGAAATCACGTCGTCTTGGCATTTCATTAACTGGAACTGGTAAGGAATTAGATAAACGCCCTTACGCTCCTGGTCAACATGGACCGAACCAACGCAAGAAACTATCTGAATATGGCTTGCAAATGCAAGAGAAGCAAAAATTACGCTTCATGTACGGATTGAACGAACGTCAATTCCGTAACCTGTTCAACAAAGCCGGCAACATGAAAGGTATCCACGGTGAGAACTTCATGATTCTTCTTGAATCTCGTCTTGATAACCTTGTTTACCGTCTTGGTCTTGCTCGTACTCGCAGACAAGCACGTCAGCTAGTTAACCATGGTCATATTACAGTAGATGGCGGTCGCGTAGATATTCCATCTTACTCTGTAAAACCTGGTCAAACAATCGGTCTTCGTGAAAGATCTCAAAAGCTAGATATTATTACAGAAGCAATTGAAGTGAACAATTTCGTTCCTGAATATACTACTTTTGATGCTGAGAAAAAAGAAGGCACTTATGCCCGCTTCCCTGAGCGTTCTGAACTTCCAGCTGAGATTAACGAACAGCTTATTGTTGAGTTCTACTCTCGTTAATTCTGCTGCTTTGCAGAGAATAACACTAAAAGCCTTAGAAACGTTGTTAAATCAATGTTCTAAGGCTTTTTTGTGTTATATAAACTTTGCAGGATATTGTAAGAAAATGAAACGATATGGGGCTCTTTTGGGGCCGCTGTGGGACCATAAAATAATAAGCGGGTAGACAAATTTTTGAGACGAATTGTATTAAGTTTAAACTGTTTGATTTTAAACTAAAACAATCAGAGGAATTACAATGAAGATTTATACAAAAGAAAATAAATGGGTAGCATAAGTTACAAGAACTGATGGCAAAGACTATAAAAGAACAAAGTGTATTGGAAACAGTAAACCAGAAGCTATAGAAAGAATTACTTTAAAATTTGTGAACGAATTTATTCAAAGAATTAATATAAAAAATTTAACAGTTGAACGCAAGAAACCTATGCCAGGCATTGACATCTTAGTAGTAAGTGAAGATGGTCGGATTTCTGTAATGGTACCTACTAAATTTGTATTAAATAAATCATTTGAGAACATTTATAAAAATGTGAAGATTGAAATAGAACAATGTTAATCAAATAAAGAGAGGTCTCCCCTCTCTTTTACTTTTTGTATTATCATCTTCCGTTATTTTCATTATCCAGCAATATTTTCGCATAATCCGTTATCTCAGTAGTTGAGCTGAAAACATATTTAAAAATAATCGCCACTAACGATAACATGTTTCCGAAAGCTGCAATTGTAACAGTCATTAGCAATGCAAGAGGAGTGTCCTCTGAAAATCTGAATAAGAAAGTCCATGTCAATATCATTAAACTAACAAAGATGCCTATTATGATCCAGTAACTATATTTTCTGAGCGTTTGTTTAGCTTTCAACTCATCCAAAATATGTTTTCTGATTTTATCGCTGTGCTCTTTAAATTGAAGATTTGTATCATATTCGTTTACTGTTCTGCTATTTACTTTCATATACGGACTCTCATGAGAGTCCGTATATTCTTCGGAATTAAGGATTTCATCAAATTCATCAAGTAAATTGTCAATTTCTCTCTCTTTCATTACTCAACGTTAGCCTTTTCAATTTGAATTTTTGCAACTTGAGGCGATACTTTATATTGATCAGCTAATGCATTTCTCATCAAACTTATATTAGGATATTGATTTTTTAAATTCTTCACTTCATCTACCGGAAGCAACAATTCGGAAGCAAATTCATTCGCTTGCCTTTCCCTAGCTTTTTCAGTTTGAGAATAGTTTATATCCGCTCTATAAGTTATTTCAGCAAAATGATGATCTATCCTTCTTCCAGGGAGCCATTTCCAATGCAGTAGAATATGTCCTAATTCATGTGCCATAGTAAAGCGACTTCTGAATTTTGGTTCGTTTCCATTTATAACTATTTCCGGCCTGCCAGTGTTTTTATTTACTCGAGCGAAACCACTGACTCTTCTTCCTTCTTTTTCTAAATCTGATAAATCAGAATAGAGAATGTTTATGCCTAATAGTTCGATACTAATTTCAATGTCTTCAATAATTGATTCCAAACTCATTGATGGATATTCTAACCTTAATGCGTTGACAATCTTTTTGATTTTTAATTGAGTATCATTCATCTTAGACACACCCCCTTTTAATTAAAGTATATAAAATTTGGACTAATATTGATAGTATAATGAAGTAATTTAACAAAAACAAATTAATAATCTTCTCCGTAGCATGCATCTATGCACCGATACTCCTATTCACCAGGCCACAGTATAAAATGTTTTCTAATTTAAAACTACGGACCTATTTACAATAATAACAATAAGCCAGCACCTTTTTATTATCCAAACCCACTACTCTTATAATGCGCTGGCTGACATTCCCCTTGTCATCAATGTAATAAAATCATGATTTTTTCTTTTTTATTTAACGACTTAATTAATAATCTGATCATATTTATTCCTCCATAAAATATTATTTGCGAATGTTTGTTCTTATTATAATATAAATATAGCAAAAAAACAAGAACAAACGTGCTGTTATCATTTAATAAGGAGTGATTGTTTCTGAAAGTAAAAAACGTAACTGAGAATTAGAGGTACATAGTATGGCAAATGAAAAAAACTTCTCAATGGCCAGATTCTGAATTTAAAAGTTATGACACCAGATAGTATCTAAATTCACACTCGATTCAGTATCGAGTGCAATGATTACAGTAGGAGTAAAGGAATCATTTCACCTTATATCTAATATTTTTTCATGGTATAATAACCATATAATTACATAAAGCAAACACATAAAGATTATTTCTAAAAAGAACGTTCTAAGGAGGTGTTATATTGAAGAAATTTCAAGGTGGGCCTATAGTAAATAAGAAAAGTGTTTCCACTGGGGGCACTTTTCTTGCTGTATATTGTTTTTTTGACGCAACAGAAGGACATTTTCTACCTGTTTCTATACGTTGGACACTTTTCATTATCGCTATTATCCTAATAATTTCTAGTAATTTTATAGCAGAAAAAAAGCCAGATCAATAGTTTGGTCTGGCTAGTTGAACATCCTAAAATGTTTCTACATAACCTAAATAACTATCTACACAATTTCATAATAATTCCTGTTTCCTTTGTTTCACTAATTACTTATAAAATAATCCTTAAACTTTCAAATAAAAACTTGATTTCGTTTTATTAGACATAAACGAACCCCCTTTTTATTTAACCATAATAAGTTAGTTTGTTATATATAATATTTCTGTTACTTTATATACCCAAAATCTCCCTTGATTTAACAAAATAACAATTAGCTATTTAGCTTTTAGAATATTTTCTATTAAATTTTTCCCAATACTTCCTACTTATATGATATCTTAATATATATGCCTTCTAAAAGAAAAACAGACTATACATATTACATAAATTTCAACTTAAAGAAGGCTTCTAAAATCTTTAAAAAAGGAGAGTGTTTGTGGTTGTATTGTAAATCTTGTGGTAAAGAAATACCTGAGGATTCTACTTTCTGTAGATATTGTGGAGAGAAAGTTGAAACTAATGAAAACGAACCTAATTCACCTAAAAAGGGTAATTGGAAATTGACTTTCGGTATTTTGGGCGTTTTCGTTATTATTGCTGTAATTACTACCGTATTTTTATTGAATAAGAACGAAGAAGAACCTGTTGCTTCTGCTGATAGTACAGAAGAAGTTTCTGCTTCTACGGATGACAAAGAAAAAGAAGAACAAGATGAATCTGATGAACCAAAAAATTTAGAAACGGATACATCAATAAATGATTCAGAAGAAGAAAGTTCACAATCAGTTGTCGGTTCTGATGAAGAAGCATTTGAACACGTTTTTAGTGCTGTGAGATCAGGATTTTCTGGCCCTTTCCCTCCAGAAACGGAAGCATTTGAAGACCCCATATTTTATGAAAATGGAGCTTGGGATAATACTATTTCTTCTAATGAAATTGACCCTGACCAAGAATTTTACGCGGGTTATTACAAGATGTTTCCTGGTGAAGAAGATGAATTCATATGGATCAACTATTTAGTGGCTAAAGATACAGGAGTTGTACTTTTAAATTATGGTGAAGATATAGGTGATCCGGATGTCGAACAAAACTTATATATTATTCAAGATGACGGAAGTGTAGAACGATATTATCCTCAACCTGCTGTCGATTCCGAAGAAGACGCTAAAACAGAGTTAGAAGATGCTTTGAATTTGTCTTTTGTAGATCTTGAAGATTTTGTTACAGAAACGAATCCAAGCCCTTATTTAGAAGTGGTTTTTAACGATTTCCGGGAAGACCCTGAAACTTGGGATGCTTTAATAGAAAAATACGATATTAATCCGGACCAATCTTTTTATTATGGTCATTTTCAAGTTTATCCTTTAGAAGAAGTTTACGAAATATGGGCTTTCTTTATAGTTGCTCAAGATTCTGGTGAAGTCATTTTTGATTTTGGTGATTTCCAGGAGCTTTATCAAATTCAAGAAAATTCTTATATAGAAGCAGTCTCTATATAAGATTACTTTGGGAGTATAACTTAAACTCTGGAGTAAGATCCGTACAGTTTCGTTACACTCCCCCCTCTAAGTTCTTTTCTTTACCAAGCGTGTTGCACTTTCTCTTAAAATTATTTGTTACGGTTGAAAGTATACTGTCTCATTGTCATTGTCTGCATATGTCAAATCAAATTCTGTTCCTTCTATATTTACCGTAACTACATTCTCTGAGTAAATCCTTTGAAAGTCAGCTTGTGTTTCAGCATTAGATAAAGCATCTGAATTATAAATACTTTGTGAATCAATTTCATAAATTACTTCTAAAACTCCATCTTTTGGTAAATAATCTTCCTCACCTACTTCTAATGAGACTAAAGATTTTAATTCATTTTCACCGCTATTAGGGATATTTTTTTCTACTATTGTTCCATAGGCTTCTGCTTGTTCACCATTTACCAAAATATTTAAATTGGAAAATGAATCCACAGCATTTTCTAACTTCATATCTTCCTCTAATAACACATAAAACACGATAAAAGAATTATTAAATATTTGCGATTTCTTCTCATTAAACTCCTCTTCAAGAATACCCTCATCATTGTATACCTTACTTTCAATCATTTCACCATCAAATGAATAAACAGCTAGTTCCTCAGGTTTATCTTGCTCATCTACTTCAAGTTCCAAATAAGGTAAGTTTATATAAATACCTTCATAATGATTAAGTTCTGCGGGAATCAAATGTCCAACACCAGGATATCCTATTAAATAATCTCCTATTCTTTCAAAACCTTGGGTATCTTTATGATAATTATTTAAAAATCCACTCCATACCTCTGTCTTGACATCGTTCTTATATGTTCCTTCATCATCTGTAAAATCATTATGTCTATTTAACTCCATCAAAGGCGTTATCGATACATAATCTTTATTATTTTCTGCTATTTTATAATGTAAGATTGCTTGACCTTTTAGAAATTCCGAATCGGTTTCAGAATACATAGATCTGAATAAATAAGCCCTGCTATGCTTTTCTCCAAATTTTTCTTCAATAAACTCATGATCCACTTTATCTAACTCTTCATTTTCGATTGCTTCTCTTAAAGCCGCACTTGCTTCTTCAATACTTATTAAATCGTCAATACCGGCTCTTTCTTCTAACTCTTTTCTCTCTTCTTCACTTAATCCTTCTGCTTCTTTACCAGCTGTTTCTCCTGCTGTTTCTCGATTATTAAAATACAAGATTAAAAATACCGCTAAACTTAATACGATTACACCGCCTATTACGGTTAACCATTGCTTTTTATTCATGCCATTTCCCCTTTTTTGCGTTCCCTTACCATAAGATTCTCTTTAACTATTTTCTACACTCGTCTTGCTGTCTGATTTATATCATGTTGCATTTTTTGCCTTTGTTCATAATTTTTATTGCTCATCAGACCAACTACTAATAAAATAAACCACCCAAATATGGTCCAGCTGAAAAATAAATTGAGAATAAATATTAACCATTTCCATTCACTATAACATAATAAAGTTGGTAAATAATAGATAAGATTTAGTAAAACACTTATAAATACTATTCCTACACCAAAACTGGATAAAAATACATCAAATCCTTCAAGAAAATCTGTCATAATACCAATATTAAATAAAATTGCGCCAACTATTAAAAGTGGTAACGTACCGAATAAAATAATAATTATATTTAGCGCTTTCCCTTTCTTTTGCAATTGAAATGGCTCGTATGTAGTCGCTGGCAATTCTTGTTCATTGGGATTATCCTGTACAAAATTTGATACATATTCCGGTTTTTGCTTTGTTTCTTGTTCTTTTGTACTTGCGTTTTCCTGATTCACAGGAACAACCGTATTTTCTATGGATATCTTCTCAAATTCTTCTTGTTGTTCTGCTAACTTTTTGTCTAGCTCTTCTTGCTCTTTCTTCTTTTCATTTATTTGTTCCATGACCTTATTCATTTCTGCTTCTTTTTCTGCTATATTTTCTTTGAAAAATGCTTTTCTTAATTCTATTTCAGAAGCTAATATAGTTGTCTTTCCCAATAAAGCTGCACAGTACGCTAAAATGATCATCCCTAAAAATACTATCCATCCTGTTACATTAGATACGGTGTTTAAAAGAAAAGTAAGAATGAATCCTAATAATACGGTTAAAATATTTGCTTCTAAAAAATATACAACCTTTTGGAAATTGTATGTTGTTGGTTTCATTTTTTCTAAGATACTATCCGATTTTTCAGACGTAATTAATTCACCGCATTTCGAACAAAATTTACTATCTTCTGTTAACTTATTCCCACATTTTGAGCAATACATTTTGAACCTCCGCTAATTCATTCTTATGTTATTTATCGTTGAAATATAAATAAGTAAAATTAATAGATATATATCCTCTCCTTCATTTAGTCTAAAATCCTTATTAACTTTTCCATAAAACTAGGATAATAATAACATAATATCCTTTATATTCATATCATTTATCAAATCTATTTTCTCAATTATAATATTTTTTAGTTCATTAGATGTACTAATAAATAATATATTACATTTGTTAAACTTGTAATGATATGTTAGATGATTTTATTATCGTTATCCATACAATAACTTAACTCATGATACTTCCCTTTTGTCTTCACGGCTTATTAAGCAACCTAATTACGACTAATCTCTACAAAAATTACCGTCTGACGAATGTTTGTTCTATTTATAATATAAATGTATCTTAGAAATAAGAACAAGCGCACTGTTATACTTTGACAACAGGAAGGATGATAAAAGTGGAAGATTGCTCTATAACCTGTGTTACGCCTGAATATTACGACTATAAAGACAGAAAAATAGTCAAATGGTTAGGAATGATGTTAAGTGATCATACAGAGGCTTTAAAAAAGGAAAAACATAAAGTCACAGAAATAGAACCAAAAGAAGAAATGAAGATAGAGGAAATCTCTGAGGTACTGCATATAGCTTATGTAATGGGCTTGCCTGTCGCAATCCAAGCGAATACCATAAGAAACGGAAGCTATTATAAAGATGTGCAGTGTAAGATAGCCAGTTATGGCGGCGGCAAGATACATCTGTATGTGACAGATGGCAGGAAAACCAGCTGTGCTATAGAAGAAATTCGGAATGTTGAATTTATGGATGTTTTGGACTGGTACGGTAAGAGGGTATGACGTTTATTTTTATGGTCGATTTTTCATAAAACCCTTATAGAAGATGTTATTGTATGGTACAAAGAAAATGAAACAGAAAAAATCAAGAAAAGTAATTTTTCCAGGACAGAGAATTGGTGTTTCAGCCCTTTAAATATAGATAAACACACGTTTGATTTGGGACGTCAGTTTTTATTTGCGTTTGGCTCAACCACCTGTCAGGACGACCTCTTCACTCATATATCCATCCTTGAAAACACCTAATACTTGACACATCTTCTCTACACGAAATTCGTGGTAGTGTTCTTGGAAAAATCCATAGATTATCTCTACTTTATGGCAAAGATGCCCATCGCCTTTTTTAAGATAGCTACTTCCTCTTTTAAATCACCGGTTCGCTTATCTTTTTCATATCCTACTTAATCTTTGGATCTGCTATTCTCGGTTTCTACAAAGTTATCCTCTTGGTCCTCTTTATACTTCGCTACCCGTTTTTGTAGCCTCTAGGGTACTAAGTCTAATTCCTTACTACTACTGCTGCTTTCCTGCCATCTGAGACACCCCAAGAGATTATTATATTTATTACAAAAATCCTCATTTGGGATGCCCAATCATTAAACTTTAATCGTATCTATTCCAACAACAAACTAGTCTGTATAACAACCTAAGACCTATTTGACAAGTTTTAAAAAACAATTGATTAATTTGAAAACGACTTTAGTAACTTTAAATAAAGTCAAAGTCCGATTTTATATCTTCTACATCGCTCATTATACATATGAAATCTTCATAAATTAGGCTCTACAACACCTCTATTCAACCACTATGGCTTTATCTACAACTAAACAATCGACAATACCCTTGCTTGCGATAAATTCATTAAAAACTTTGCACTTTCTTTCTCTAACACTTTCTTATTAATGATTTGATAACTAGCCTTTAACAGTTCTAATCGATCAAAAAGCTATCCAGACTCTCCTATTGGAAATATTACTCATCTCTTTCCATGGAAAAAGTATAACTATACAAATCATTTCGAAATACACCAGTTTCATAAAGAACTGGTAACCCATAATTATCGTAAGTAACACGCTCCATCGACAAACCTGCTGAATTTTTACTGATACCTAAATGTTTAGCTACTTCTGCATTAATAATTGTTGCATTTATTGTATGTGTTGCAGAACGAATAACCTTTCCAAATTCCTGCTCAATGAAGAAATATAAAGATCCAGGAATATTAAAATCCTCGGTAATTCCAATATTTAATGGAATATAACCACATACATATAAAATTGGAATATCATTTCCTGAACGAATCCTCTCAATAAACAAGACTCGATCACTCATATCTATGTCTAATTTTTGAGCAACTTCCTCTGTAGGTTCAATTATTTTAGCTTGCAATAAAGTGCTACCAGGAGTCATACCTTTTTCTTCCAATTCTTGAGACAAGCTTTTTAAATTTGGCAAAACAATATGACTCTCTGGATAGCTAATTGAAATAAAAGTACCTTTTCCGGTAATCCTCATTAGATATTTTTGTCTAACTAATTCTTCAAGAGCTTTTCGTATCGTAGCTCTACTCATTTGAGTTTCTTCCTGTAATAAACTTTCAGTTGCAAAAAAGCTGCCTGGTTCTAATTCTTTATTTACAATAACCTTATAAAGCGAATCATAAAGTTGTTGATACAAAGGCAAAGGATTATTTCTATTAATTGTTTGTAAACTTCTCTTAATTGGCTCAGCCAACATTTTGTGATCAAAATAATTAGCGTCCTCTTTTATATGGAAATTTTGCATAACTTACACTTCCTTCTCTAATTCAACAGCACTTTTTTAATAATTTACATGTATATTTTAACATAATAATTTAACATGTATATTCTAACATAATAATTAAAATAGACTGAATAATTAATTTGACAAAATATATTCTGTATCTTAGTATGATTATACGTACAAACGATTAAAATATCAATATAAAGGATTGTTTTTTCAGTTAAGATAAGATTTTTCTAATAAATTCAACAGTATAAGATATTCACTAAAATTACACTTGTGTACCTGGTTTCACCAACATAAAAAAGGATTTTAATTATCCTTATATATTATATATTTTAATCGTTATAATAAGTCTATTAAGCTGCTAATCGGCATAAAGAAAGGGTTGAACAAATAATGCTAGTTTCTATGAAAAATATTTTATTTTAAGCAAACAAAGGAATTATGGTGTAGCTGCACCATATATTTTCAACTTAGAGACTGTTCCTACAGCTTTTAAAGCGGCAAGGCTTCTAAAGTCTCCAATTATACTGGATTTTGTGAGCGTTCATTCCATTGAAAAAGTTTGTGAAATCGCCCGTTTCTATGAAAGGAAATATCTTGAAGTTATAGTCGTATTAAACTTAGATCATGACAATACCTATGAACAAGCTATTCGTGAAATTTGTGCAAGTTACACTTCGGTTATGATTGACCTTTCCACTCTTCCATTCCAGGAAAATGTTTTAAAAGTACGGGAAATTGTTAAAATTACTTGCTCTGTAGGTGTTTCTGTTGAAGCCGAACTTTGGCCACGTGGAGTTGGACATGAATATAGTAAAACGAGGGATAGTGGTTTAACCAATCCTAAAAAAGCGATCGAATATGTAAAACAAACGAATGTTCACTGTTTAGCTGTTGCAGTTGGCACATGTCATGGTACTTAAAAAGGAGAACCACGGTTAGATTTTGAACTCTTACAAAAATTTAATAGCATTTTAGAGGTTCCGGAACAGGTGATGACAATCTTAAAAGAGCTATTAACACCAGGATTTAAAAAGTGGATCTATTTACTAATTTAAGCTAACAAGGTATGCAACATTTAAAAGCTTACTTGATGGAAGTTAACAATAAATCAATTAAATCAGAACTGCAGTCAGATAAATCTAAAAGTAAATTTGATGATAATCCAGATTTAAATATTTTTAACAGCATCAAACATATCAAAGAAGGTTATAAAAAGCGCTCATACGTTTCATAAATTTATTCGGCTTTGTTGACAAGATTTAAGTTACAGCCCCTTAAAGCTAATAAATTTATTGTACTGTCTGAATTAATAGGACTAGTCTGTTACAAAATAAGTAAATAATAATCAATAATGAGGTGTTTACATGGTTTATATTAATGGAGAATGGAAACAAAGTGAATCAAAAATGGAAGTACGTAATCCTGCGACTAACGAGGTTATTGAGACAGTTTCTACCGTAGGAAAAGTGGAAACAGAAGAGGCAATAAAAAGTGCAAAACAGGCCTTTAAATCTTGGAAAAAAACAACTTTTACAGAACGCGTTACCTATTTGGAAGAAGCCGCTAGATTACTAGAAGAACAAAGTGAAGAATTAGCACAACTTATTACAAAAGAAAACGGTAAACCTATTGCTGATGCAAGATACGAAGTAAATGACGGGATTGATTTCTTACATTGGTATGCAGAAGAGGCAAAACGCGTATATGGTGATGTTCTTCCAACAGCCGCAAAAGATAAACAACTTTTCGTGATAAGACGTCCAGTTGGTGTATGTGCAGCAATCACTCCCTGGAACTTTCCGTTTTCAATGATTACAAGAAAGATCGCTCCTGCCTTAGCAACTGGTTGTACTATAATCTTAAAACCAGCATCTGCTACACCTTTGTCAGCGATTAAAGTATTTGAATGCTTTCATAAAGCAGGATTGCCAGAAGGGATCGTTAATCTTGTTATAGGTAAAGCTAGCGAAATTGGAAACACATTAACAAAGAGTAAAGATGTTAAAAAAATCACTTTTACTGGGTCTACCGATGTTGGTAAATTATTACTAAAAAACTCTGCTGAGACCGTTAAAGCCTCTTCGATGGAGCTTGGAGGCCACGCGCCATTTATTGTCTTTGCTGATTCAGATATCAATGTTGCTACAGATGGTGTTTTAATGACAAAGTTTACTAATTCTGGACAAACCTGTGTTAGTACAAACAGAATTTATGTTGAAAAAAGTATTGCTGAAGAATTCACTAGTAAGCTAGTACAGAAAGTAGAGGAATTAAAAATAGGTAATGGTTTAGATGAAGACGTTAATGTTGGCCCTATTATCGATAGTAATTCCTTCGAGAAAATTATGAATCAGATTACTGATGCTAAAGCGAAAAATGGAGAAATTATCTGTGGTGGTAGACAATACGATAATAAATCAGACGGTTATTTTATAGAACCTACTATTATCGTCAATGCAAATGACGACATGTTAATCGCCCATGAGGAAACATTTGGACCAGTTGTTCCAATCTTTACATTCGAAAATGAAGAAGAAATTATTGAAAAGGCAAACCATACTCATTATGGTCTAGCAGGATATTGTTACACAAAGGATTTAGGGCGTGCGTTTAAAATGATGGAAGAATTAGAATATGGAATGGTTGGTATAAATGATCCTGCTCCATTTGCCATCCACACTCCATTCGGTGGAGTGAAAGAAAGTGGGCTTGGCCAAGAGGGGGGCAAATATGGTCTAGATGCGTATTTAATTACAAAATATGTTTCATTTAATACAAATTATTAATTACAGAAATAGAGCAACTTAACGAATAACGTTAGGTTGCTTATACTACTTACTAAAAAATATAGCTTAAAAAAGAAACATCTAAAAGGAAAGGAAGCATCTTACTTGAAAGAATATACACTTGAGAAACAAGAATTGGGAAAAGATAATACCAATGTTCTTATAATTGTAGGGATTTTCTTAGTTGCTCTTAACTTACGGCCAGCCTTAACTTCTATAGGACCGATTATGGGAATTATTAGAGATGAAATAGGCTTTGCAAATTGGAATGTTGCATTACTTACAAGTTTGCCATTAGTAGCTTTTGCTGTTATGTCAATTATTTCATCATATTTAGCTCAAAAATATTCAAATGAGAAAACATTAATTTTTGGATTAATAATATTAAGTATGGGGATCATTTTTCGCTCTTCTACTATGATAATCTTTTTATTTCTTGGTACACTACTTATTGGAATAGGAATTGCGGTTTGTAACGTCCTTTTACCAGGAATTATTAAAGATAAATTTCCTGACAAACTATCCATAATGACCGGATTATATTCCTCAATAATGGGAGTTTCCGCTACTGTTGCTTCAGCAATAAGTGTACCAATTGCCAAAAACATGGGATTAGGTTGGAGAAATGCTCTCTTAATTTGGGTAGTACCTGCAATTTTGGCATCTTTTTATTGGTTAGTGATTATACGACGGAAACCGACGCATCGTATACAAGAAAGGTCTATAGAAAAAATAAAGAATTTTCTGAGATCACCCTTCGCCTGGTTTATTGCTTTTTTTATGGGGTGTCATTCCCTTTTATTTTATATCACCATCTCTTGGTTCCCTGAAATATTAATTCATTTCGGGGCTAATAAAACAATTGCTGGTTTCTTATTATCCTATTTACAGTTAGTGGGAATAGCTTCTAGCCTACTCATTCCACTTATAGCAGGAAAACTGAAATCTCAGATAGGCTTAGTTATCAGCTTAAATATTTTATTAATAATTGGAGTTATCTATTTATTGTTTTATCATAATGATATAAGTTTTATTATCTCCACAACACTGATAGGAGTTTCTTTAAGTGGTAACTTTACAATTGCCCTTCTATTACTATCTATTCGTACTAAAAATACAAAACAAGCTACACTTTTATCCGGTATGGCACAATCAACTGGTTATGCTTTAGCCGCTTTAGGACCTATAGCGGTAGGCTTCATCTATGATATTACAAGAGATTGGACCATTCCCTTATTCTTACTAATATTACTTGCCATTTGCAGTTCTCTTTTAGGATTGAAAGTCGGACAAAATAAATTTGTTTAAAATAAAATTTCAAGAGTACAAAAGGATTATTCAAGGAGTACTCTGGTAGTGCCATTCGTTCTACCGGAAAGCTAACACCTATGCAAAAGACTAAGGAGCTTAAATGGGATAAAATTCATAAAGATTTTGGAAATATGTTGTGAATTACAACTAAATTGTTTGAGTACATAAAGGAAAAATTCCAAAATCAAAATAACAGTGGAAATCCGAACTATAAACAAATCCCTTAAAATTTGAATTCATAGTTCGGATTTCTCAATAAAATTTGTAACAATATACCATAATCAAATAGTACAATTATTTAAAATCAGCTAAAATCATCATCAATACTTGGATCAGCACCTATTCGACCATTATGATCAAGATTAGCAAGCTTATCCATATCCTTTTTCTCAATAAAGAAATCAAATAACTCAAAGTTTTTCTTAATTCGTGACGGTGTAACAGATTTTGGAATAATAATTGTATCACACTCTAAATGCCATCTTAAAATAATCTGGGCCGGTGTCTTATCATATTTTTGAGCAAGTTCTTTAATCAGTTCATCTTGTAAAATTGTTCCTTTGCCAAGAGGCGCCCATGCTGTAACAGCTATTTCTCTTTCCTTACAAAAGCCTTTTAATTCCCTTTGCTGGAGATATGGATGACATTCTACTTGATTAACCATTGGCATTACATTTACCTTATTTTCAAGTTGTAAAAGATGTTTTTTGTGATGATTAGAGACACCTGGTACACGAATAAGTCTTTCTTCATACAATTTTTCAATTGCACGATAAGTATCAATAAACTTATCAAATAGTGGCCAATGGATTAAATATAAATCGATATAATCAAGTCCCAGCAAGCTCAATGATCGGTCAAATGCACGTAATGTTTCATCATATCCTTGTTCATCATTCCACACTTTAGTAGTAATAAACAGATCTTCCCTTGGAATTCCAGATTGACGAATTGCCTCGCCAACTTCTTTCTCATTTTTATAGTAGCTAGCTGTATCAATTGCTCGATATCCTACTTTTAACGCTTCCTCAACAGCATTTATTGTTTCTTTTGAATTTGTCATTTTATAAACACCGAGCCCGATCCGTGGCATAAGTACATCATTTCTCAATTTTTTCAATATCATTTTTTAATGTACCTCCATTTTTTGGTGACTTTTATCACTATTCGTAGAAGACTAAAAAAACATATTTAGTCAAAAACTATTATACTGGTTTCTCCTTGTGCTCTTTTTCTTTATCTTTACTCTTTTGATAACTTTCAACAGCTTTAGTAATTACTTTTCTTACAGGTTTTTTATAACTGTTAAAGTTTTCAACATTTATACTCAATAAGTTTTCATTTATTAGTTCTTCACAATTGTCCCATGAAGAAAAAAAAGTTGCACCAGACATCAATAGACAGTCTTTAATATTGGCTTCCTTATCTAATTGAAGCATGATAATAGCACCAGAAAAAATACCTTTCTTTCTCTCCACTAATACATTTCCTGTTTCTAAAAACTTATTATAGTGGGTATGCAATACTTTTGTCTGTTTCATTTTAAAAAACCATTGTAAGATAACTAAAATAATAAAGAATAAAAATAGGATCTTCATTTTCTCACCTACTTAATAGTAATTTCCCCAAGATTGGATAAATCGCTTTCAAAATTCGGTGTTAAATGAATATGACCAGGTAATTGTGCTTCCTTTGCACCATCAAAACATAGTGAGGCATGTCCAAGTGAATAGAGGTTTTCATTAGCAACATCGCCAACAGCTGTGACCTCATATGTACGGTCTGCGATAGTCACAACATCACCTGACTCTACATGTCCATCTAGCTTATTTTCTTTGGTAACAACACAAAATGGTTTTAAATCTTCCGGTGCACTTTGGTTAAAAAGAATTAATAACCCAGTTTTCAACATATCATCAACATTTGAACCAACTTCTACAATATTTACGTTATATTTCAAGTACATTACCTCCCTAAAAACATTGACAATAAATATTTTAACATATTATTTATCTTTTCTTTTTGATATTGTATAGATCTATGATTGCACGCATCATGTTAGCAGTAATTTCAAAAAATAAAGAGAGCTGAGTTGGTTAGTTCACTGTTTATACAATCCAATTAATAAAAGAAGATATCTGTTTTACTAATTAAATGAAAGTTCAATAGCATAAACCGTCTATTTCCTGTTCTCATCTACGATTAACTTTTTACTACGTGCGAATCTTTTAATTTTAATAGTTCCAATCAAATTAATTATAGAGTCCAATACTGAACAGGTATGCAATAACAACAGCAATAGGACTTGATATTTGTCTCGCGATCAGAAATGCTGGTGTACCATATTCTATTGTTTTTGGTTTCGCCTGCATTAAAGACATACCTACTGGAAAGAAGTCTCCACCTACTTGTGCGTTAATAGCAAACAAAGCTGGTAATGCGAATTGTGGCGGAATCGCTCCTGCTGCAATTTGAGTACCTACTAGAACACCAACGACTTGGGCAACAGCTGCTCCCGGACCCAGGATAGGTGACAAAAATGGGAAACTACAAATAATAGAAATAAGCAGTAATCCCCAAAGTGACGATCCGAGCGGAGTTAAAGCGTTTGCAATCCATTCCCCTACCCCTGTATATTGTACTAGGGCTACTAAAATACTAACAAATGCCATAAACGGTATAATCGTTTTCAATAACAGATCAACCGTTTTTCTACCTGAGTCTAAGAACATGGAAACTACAGAACCAACGACTGAACCGATTTTGGTTAATAGTTTAAATATTGGGTTACCGCTTTCTTCGGCTGCACTTTGTTTATCGACTTTTTTTGGTTGTTTCTCTGGTTTAGGCTCTACTACTGCAGCGTGTTCATGACCTGGCTGGTCTGATTCTTGTACTACTGTAATGTTCCCTTTTTTAATACCAGAAACATATATTTCCTCTTTGATGTGCTCAGCTAATGGACCAGATGGACCAATCGCATTTAAATTAATTGTGTAAATCCCTTTTTGTGGATAAACACCACATCTTAATGTACCGCCACAGTTAATAATTGCACAAACAATCTCATCATCATTCGGTACCTCTTTAAAGCCATCTACTGCCACACCACCTATGGCGTCTGCAATATGTCTAGCTAAATCATGAATTCCTCCACCTGTCATTGATAATACTTTGTTTTTCTTCCCTTCACATTGTAAATAAAGTGGGCCGCCCCAACCACTACCGCCTTTTTCAACTTTGATCATTATATTTTCAGACATTTTTGTCCCCCCTTGTTAAACCTCGTAGTTATTTCTTCTGGAAATAATTATAAATACTATCTCGGTAATAATACCACTGATGACACCTACAACAATACCGGTAATAACATAGCGAATAGCTAAAGCACCAACTGGTAAACCAAGTGCCTCAATACCTTGGGCAACCCCTAGCCAAACAAATAATTCAGCTGGATTCGTATGGGGAAATAAACTAGTTAGCGGGTGACCATTTCTAAACATCGCTTCCATTAATCCAGGTTTGGACTTTTCCGGTAGAAACCTACCCATTGTTATACTAGCAGGGTTTCCGAGAAAAAATCCTGCAAATATAGGAAATATTGAGTATTTTAACAAACTACTTTTTGCTAAGAATTGACCCATTTTTTCGATCCGGCTTTCACCAACAAGGTTTACAATAAATTGAATTAAAGTTAGCATTCCTACAAGTATAGGAACAATACCAGTAAACATGCCGACAAACGTATCTCCTACAAACTCGAAAAAGCCCATAAACTGTTCTGCAAAATCAACAACAAATGACATAACTTCATCCTCCTTTTATTTGTTATACTGATTTTGATTGAGATTTAAAAAAACTAAATGACAAAAAATAAATCCATTACATGTTTATGCTTATATTTGATAAGGAGAGAGAGTTATCCCCCTCCAGTAGCTCCATATATCGGACTATTTTTATTGCTTAACGTTATTCTGACTCTTCTTGTAATAAAACACTTACACGGTAACTTCCTTGCGTACTAGCAATCTCGTAGGCCTTTTGGATTTCTTCTATAGGTACTTTTGTTTCAATTAATTTTGACACATCAACTTTTGCATCATTTAATAAATTTGCTGATTTATTAAAATCATGTATATCTGCCCCATATGTCCCAATCAATTCAATTTTTCTATAATGGACTAAATTAGAATCCACATTTAATTCAGGAGCAGGATATCCTGCAGCAAATAATAACAATCTACCATTTAAGTGTTTAACCATTTCTAATGCTTGATCATTTGCTTTTGTAACTCCAACGGCAAGAATAACTGCATCTGCCCCTTCAGCATTTGTTAATTCTTTTACTTTTTCTACTGGATCATATTTTTTCACATCAATAACATTTAATCCCATTGATCTTGCCGCCTCAATCTTCTTATCCATCATCTCAGTAACAATGACTTCCGCACCATATGCTGTCGCAGCTAGTGCATTTAATATCCCCATTGTTCCAGCACCAATGACAACAACGCGTTCTAACGCAGTAACTCTTAATCGTTTTAGTCCACTTACCACTGTTGCAAGCGGTTCCAAAAATCCAGCCTCACTGAACGATAATTTTGGATTCATTTTAATCACTGTATTTGCATTCTTAACATTATAAGTTGCAAAACCTAAATGACCGTAATATCCCTCATCATTTTTATCTTTAAACGGGTTTGATATTTCTATGCATTCACTTGTTCTCCCAGTTTGACAAGCCGTACATTCTCCGCAGTAATCATATGCAAGTGCAACATGATCCCCTATATTTAATCCATCTCTTACATTTTTACCCTTTGCGACAATGATTCCAGCACCTTCATGACCACCTGCCATCGGATATGGTTGGTGTTCCCTTAGTCCAAGCCATTGCCCAAAATCTGTTGTACAAATATTACAAGCTTCTTGCTTAATGAGGACTTGATTATCACCAACTTCTGGTATTTTACCTTTATGTACCTCTGCGTTTCTTGCCTTCGTTAAAACAGCAAACTTTCTCATTTTAGTCATCATATTTCCTCCCTTATATTATCCTTGTACTAAATACATCAGATCACTTAATAATTAACATTTTTAGTTTCTAGGTTTATGGATAATTTCTGCAAACCTAGCTAATAACTCTTTTGCTTCTTTAGGCGGGCGTTGCCAAATATTTCTGCCAATTGCAACACCATTAATACCAACATTAATAGCATCATCTACCATATTCACTAAATCTTCGGTAGTCCCACTTTTACTTCCACCTAGTAGAATAATAGGAATATCAAAATACTTCACCCAATTTTCGAGTGTTTTTGTATCACCAGGGTGAGCTGCTTTTAATATATCCGCGCCTAGTTCAAACGCAGCCCGATTCGCATCAGTTAAAACTTTTGCCCGTTCTTTAGGATCTTCGATTGGTTTTGATATAAGGGGTTCCACTAAAACTGGTATTTCCCATTTTTCTGCCTCCTCAATTACTGAGGCTATCAACTTCATAGAACGCATTCTTTCCTCAGCTGGACGGTCCCAAAACAAGACCAACTTCATACAATCATATCCTTTTCGAACTGCAATCTCTGGACTGAATGTTAAATGATGTTCCATTCGTTCATTTTTTACTTCATAACTAAAAACATCAGAATTTAGCATTCGACCTGGTGCACCTTTTCCATGAAAAACTTCTTCAGCTTGTCTAGCAACACCATCATTTAGTAATATTGCATCGATATCAGGTGTTTGTAATTCTTTAAGAGTCTTAACTGGATTTTCTAATCCTTCAATACTTCCACCAATACCATGATCTACAGGTAAAATAAGTGTATTACCTGTGTCCCTTCTAAAAATTCTTGACAATCGTAACGATTTCCCCATTTGGTCATCCACTCCTTAAATTGTTTTTCTTTACACCATTAACCTATTGTTGTTTAAATTTAAAACATCCGTTTGTACGTATAATGGTTTAAAATAATAATAGTATAATTAAAATTTCTTGTCAATTACTTATTTTAAAATTTCAGTTTATTTATTTTTTAATTTTTGTCTTTACAATGAAAAGAACATCTTCCCTTTACGTATCGACTGATCGTTACAAATTCCGGATATGAAAACGAAGAAAATTATGTCTATTTGAAATAACAAAAGAAGACGCCCTATATCAAGTCACAAAACTATGAATACAAGAAAAAGCTTCATTTAAAAAGAACATCAAATATCGGATAAATATTGCTTATGACAAAAGTACTGATACCTATACTTGTGACAATAACCAGTAGTTACATGTCATTCGAAACTACACGCGAATCTCGTAGACCAGCTACCAATCTTAGGTAATCTTTTATGATTTTGAAGACTGCACCGGTTGTCCACTCAAAGACAGATACCAAAGCCAAAGGAAACAAATAACAGCATGTAGCCAAAGCATTTATAGCTTACCAAGAAATTGTGTAAAAAATATTCTAATAGAAACGGACACATTATATAGTGTGAATTGCTCTATTCAAGTCGAAGAAACTTTTGGCGTACTGAAGGAAAGTTATCATCTGAAGAAGTTTCGTACGCGAGGAACAGGTAATGTACGAAACGAGTTTTTGATTCTAGCATTTAGTTATAATTTCAATAAAATACATACGAAAATCCAAACGGATCGCCTTAATCTCTATTATCATCCATTAATTAAAAAAGACAGCTTAAAAATATAAAAAGGGAGATTTATTTAAGTGTGTCAAAAATCAATTAGTTTTTTTATTACCATGAATAAGCATAACCAGCTTTAAAAAAGCTATCCAACATAGAAAAGGAGCTGTCATAAAATACAAACCATGCATTTTACAACAACTCCTTTTGTATTTTATGCACTAGGTGGTGCATCCGCCTTCTCCATCCAGTCTTTCCCTTCAATATGTCTTGCCACAACCATACTTGAAACGGTATCACCTGTTGAGTTAACCATTGTAGCTGGCGGATCAACAACAACCCCGATAGCTGTAATAATCGGCAGAGCTTCAATTGGGAACCCGTATAAGGTAATAATCATCAGCTCCCCTGTAAAGCCGCCACCAGGAATTCCACTCATAACAATACCAGATAATAAACAAATTCCGATAGCTGTTAAAAATGTATCAATTCCCGTGAAATCCTGATTAAACACACCGAAGATAAAGGCAATCTTTAACATAGCTGATAGACATGAACCATCCATATGAATCGTTGCTCCAAGCGGCATAATCGTCTCACGAATATCTTTTGGAACACCAATGCGTTCTGCAGCTTGCAAGTTAACAGGAATTGTCGCGACACTGCTTCCTGTTCCCAGCGAGGTTGCTGCCGGACCAAGTATATTCTTCCAAAAACGACTTACTCCCTGTTTTCCTCCAGCAAGGAATGCATATAATGTAAAACCAATCGCAAAATACAGTATAGCCACCGGATAATAGACAATCACTGCTTTTGCATAATCACCAATCAGCGCTGTACCAAATTCACCTACTAAAGATGCAAAGTAAGCACCCAATCCAATTGGCGCATAATACATAATCAGTTTAATTAACTTCATAAATACGTCAGAAGCACTCGTTAGTAACCTTCCAAAAGGTCTTCCCTTTTCTCCTGTCAAGCCAGTTGCAACACCGATTAGTATCGACATAACAATCAGAGCCATCATATTGTCTCTAGAGAATAAATCAACAAAATCTGGAACAGTAAAGGTATTGACTAATTGATCTGAAAGAGTTTGCTCTTCAACTTCTTCAGGAGCATTCAACGGGATATCCACATCTGAACCCGGCTGAAAGATCACTGTTGCAACCAGCATGAATACAGACGCAATAATTCCCGTTATGATAAACACCGTAATCATAGAACCCATAATTTTTCCGAGTCTTTTCATGCTATCCATGCTAGCAATAGCTGACGAAATGGAGAAAAATACAAGCGGGATAACAATCATAAATAGTAAATTGATAAATAAATCCCCAAAAGGCCTAATAACTGTCGCATCTTCACCAAAAATTAATCCAATTATTGCCCCAATTATAATAGAACCTAAAAGAATCAGCGGAAATCGGTAGGCTTTTAATTTTTCTAACATTATTTATTTCCCCTCTTGATAATATAATTTTAATAGAACTTATTTCATTTTACAGGAATAAGGAATTGAAGGGAAGTTATTAAATATTCATATAATTTCTTTCTGTTATTAACAAATTAAGTACTATTTCAATATTCTTTAGTTTTCGTGCATATCAAAACGATCTTTTAAAAATAAACTAAAATAAATCGCTATTCTACCAAAAATGATAGAACAGCGATAACCTATGATAAGTTGTATTTTATTTTTTCGAGTGCTAAAATAAGTCGACGGGCATATTGGTCTGGAGACGTGATAGAGTGGAATCAATCGGTCTTCTTCCAAACCAATATGTCAGTCTTTACTTATTTTACAGATACCGTATCTGCTTTATCCTTCGATACTTCACTGCTTAATTCCGGTTTCACTACAATTTTAATATGCTCTGGTTGTGGTCCAGCTACTAATATATCTCTAGCCTCTTCTAAATCAACCACTTTAGAAATCATGAAATCTGTTTCTATTCTACCTGTCGAAATTAAATCTGCGGCAATACTTAATTGTCTGGCTGTTGAATCAGACGTACCCGTAATCGTAATTTCATTATAGTGAATAATATTTAGATCCAGTGTTGCTTCTGGTCTTTGCTTTGGCATCCCTCCAAATACATTGATTCTGCCTCTGCGTCTTACCCATTGCAAGGCATCATTCACAATTTCCGGAACTGGCACAGCAACGATAACGACATTGACTCCTAATCCGTTGGTAACTTCTTTTATTTTTTCCGTTGGATCTTCTTCCTGTGGTGAAAAAGTAATATCCGCACCATGTTGTTTTGCAATTTCTAAACGATTTTTATCAAAATCGCTCGCAATAATTTGTTTTGCTCCATTTAATTTAGCCAATTGAATATGGAATAATCCCATCGGTCCACAGCCAACAATCAGTACGCTGTCTCCCAGCTTTACTTCCGCTATTTCCTGACCATTAATAGCGCACGATAATGGTTCACTTAAAGCAACCTGCTGCAGCTTATCACTTGAAACTTTTAAAACATTACCAGATCGAATCGAACGTTCCGGAACCCTCATATATTCTGCAAAGCCGCCATCATAATTATATGCAGTTGCTTGTTTATCCAGACATTGGTTTTCATAGCCTTCTAAGCATAATTCGCATTTACCGCAAGGACTTACTGCTGCAACAATAATATGCTCTCCGACTTCATATTCGTCTTTCCAGTTTTCACCGACTTTAACAATAGTTGATGCAATTTCATGCCCCATAACCCGAGGTAAGTCCATTCCATGTGCTGAACCCCCTGCAGCAATATTTCGAAAGTCACTGCCGCAAATCGTACAGGAATCAATTTTAATCAGTAATTCATTATCGTTAATTTCAGGGACAGGAATATCATCCACTTTCATATCTTTTGGTCCATATAAACGTAATGCTTTCAATGCAAATCCTCCTTGAATATTGATTTTGACATAAGATCATTTTAATAATTTATAAATCATTAAATTAAATATAATTATACAGATTGTTTTACTACTTTTTCAGCAGCTATTCCATCAAGCTTGCTTGTAGCGTGCATCCATTCTTTAAATTGTGGATAAGCTTTCTGATATTGTTCACTGTATAATTTATAGATTTCATGATTTTCTGGATTCGGTTCAATACGCTTCTTGTAACGAACCATATTGTTTACTGCTTCATCGGCATTTGCATAAGCGCCAGCTGTAACCGTTGCCATAATTGCCGAACCTAAACAGGCTACCTGATTCGATTCAGGAACATTAATTGGCAAATTACTTACATCTGCATGAATCTGCAGATACAAATCACTATTTGTTGCTCCTCCAGCTAAATAGAGCTCTTCTACTGGGATACCGTTTTCCTGAAAGTTTTTAATGTTTAATTCGGTACCATATGCGATCGCTTCCATAATAGCACGATAAATATGTGCTCGTGTATGCTTTAATGTCAAACCAGAAATAAATCCTCGGACATTCGCATCCACATAAGGAGTACGGTTTCCTTGCCAGTATTCTAATACAAGAAGTCCTTCTGATCCTGGTGGAAGCTCTGCTGCCTCTTTATTTAATATGTCATAAACACTAACACCTTGCTGTTTAGCCTCTTCTTCAATATCTTTTCCAAAATGTGTTTTAAACCATTTAATAACGGAGCCTGAAGAAGCCTGACCAGCTTCGGCTAATTTCATACCTGGGAAAACAACGCCTGGATATGTTCCAAAAATTCCTTCTTTATGAATCGATTTGTCGGTAAAAGCTAAATTACAATGAGAAGAACCTGTAATAAGTGCCAATTTGCCTGGTTTGGTTACTCCAAGACCAATCATTCCATTTAAACAGTCAACTCCGCCCTGGCCGACAGGAGTTCCTTCAGCAAGCCCTAAATGCTCTGCCGCATAAGGTGTAAGTCCACCTACATATTCTCCCAGATATTTAATTTCTTCCGGAAGCTTATCAAAGATATCCTCTAAACCAATCGCTTTATAAAAGTCTTCTGGAACACCGCCCTTTTCTTCATCATAGTACCACCTCAATGTCGTTGTACTTGCAGAACCCGTATTTTTACCAGTCATCATAAAGGTATACCAATCTACATAATCCATAATTTTTTCAGTTTGATGATAATTTTCAGGCTCATTTTTTTTGACCCATAGTACTTTACTTGGCATCCATTCTGCCGAGACATTTCCAAAACCATTATACTTTAGTGCTTCATGACCAGTCGCTGCCATTTCTTCTGCTTCTTCTGAAGATCGAATATCCATCCATATAACAGCTTTTCTGACGGGGGTTCCATCATTTTTAGAGAATACTACACTCGAGCAAGTTGTATCTAAACCGATACTAATAATTTCATCTTTAGAAGCATTTGCATCCTTCATTGCCTTTTTAATACTTTCTGCTAAGGATGCCCACCAATCATTTGGATCCTGTTCAGCCCATCCCGGCTTTGGATAATAAGTTTTATAAGGAGTTATCCCTTCCCCTACTTCATTCCCTTTCAAGTCAAAAATTCCTACACGAACACTTTCTGTTCCACCATCAACACCGATAACAAGTTCTCTTTTCACAATTAATCTCTCCTCTGTAGTTGCTTTAAAAGCAAATTTTTTAAAAACAGGTGAAAACGATGATAAATCTAAGAGAATATTTTGATGATGGTTACCAGAGATATTATAAATGAGTGCTACTTCAACTCTACCTCTGATTCTACGCGTTGGCTTTCCTTCTCTTTTTGATTTCTCAACAAGTATTCTGCAACATATTCATCGGTAATTAACGTATCCACCCATCCCCCGGCGAGCGCTGAAGCAATCGCTTCTTTCTTGTAGCTATTTCCAGATACTAAGACAACTTTTGAATGCTTACTTATTTGAGCAATGCTTGATCCAATCACTCTATTGTGGATATCAATTTGAGGTATCCTTCCATTAGAATCAAAAAACCAGCAAGCTACTTCTCCAACAACGTTTTCTTCTTTTGACTGTTTTTTCTCTTCTTCGGTTAGCAAATGAATATGGGCATAGGAAGAAGATTCAACACCAACACTTATAAACGTAATATCTGTCTCTAATGATTTTTTAAATACATTTTGAACCGTTAAATCACTTAAAATTGATTCTTTTAAATCTTCATTAGAAACAATGGCTGGTGCATATAAAGGAAAGCACTTTGCTCCTAATTTTTCCGCAACCCTTTGCGAAATGGTGTTAGCATCCAAGCCATACCCCATCCCTGGCCAATTACCACCCATAATTGGAACAACTTCACAATCAATTTTTTGTTCATTTCCTAGATAGTAAGCAAGCCTTTTTAATGTTTCTCCCATAGAAAAACCAACAGTCATCCCTTCTTTGACCTGGTTCACAAGATATTCTGCTCCTGCCTGGCCTAAGGAATTTAATATATTTTCTTCTTTCGTCGAATATACTGGAACAACAATAGCCTCGGTAATCCCAAAAGCTTCTTCTAATTGCTGTTCTAAATCAAAACAACGTGTCACGGGAGTTGTCACATTTATCTGAACAATCCCCTGTTCCCGTGCCTCTACTAACAGTCTAGAAATTTTACTTCTTGAAACATCTAATTCTTGTGCAATATCATACTGTGACATATTATCGATATAATACATATATGCAATTTTTGATAATAACCTCAAATCTACTTTAGACATAAGCTAATTACAGCCTCCTGATCATCTTAAATACTTATTTTTTATCATATCACTCCTTTATTATTTTTTGAACGAGGTTATTACCGAATACGTTTTGAACAAATGTGCAAAAATAAAATCATTTGTTCATTTGCGATTAGTATAAATGAATGTAATTCCAATGTCAACGCTTTCATTTAATTTTTTTACTTCTTTTTTTCCTAATTAATTGAAAGAAACTTGCTTTTTATGGTTAATTGGAAATTAATATTTTTTATTTACCTTTGTGAATACTTTTTGAAAGTTTTATAACCCGTTAGGTTGGGAATACTTTTACAAATATAAATTGGAAACTATTTCTTTTCTCTCTTTCTTCAATTTTTCAAATGATATTTCAAGAGAATTTAAACAATATAATTATAGTAGCTTGTTTTCTTCTTCATTAGGCTGTATAATATGGTTTATACTTACATATGATTCCGTAGCTCAGCTGGGAGAGCGCTACCTTGACAGGGTAGAAGTCGTTGGTTCGAGTCCAATCGGAATCACTATTAAATATCTATTTGTATAGCATGGAGACCTTCCTTAACCAGTTAGGCATAAAAAAGATAAAGTACTTCTTTTTCAAATTTGCTCTAAGACACATTACATTATTATGGATGTGTCTTTTTCATTTTTAAAAATTCATAACGCCTTTCATATTTACTTTATAGAACTTTTACAAACAGTTAAAAGGGAATCTATAGATATCACGAACTCGATAATAGGAGTTGATTCAGATGCAAGCCATACAATCAAAGCTAGAAACATATATCCACAGATATTTAGAATTGTGGGATTTCTACGGTGTAATTCAAATCAAAAAGAAAAATGAAGTTCTTTTTGAAAACGCATACAGATATTCGAATATCGAATTTGAGATAAAAAATGATATAAGCTCCCGGTTCTCAATCGCCTCAATATCAAAGCAGTTTACTGCATTTGCGGTTATGCTTCTATATGATAATGGGCAGTTGAACATGGATAACCCTGCAAATTTATACCTTCCTGATGATATGAAAATTAATGAATCCATTACCGTACATCATTTATTATCGCACACTTCTGGTTTGTACAATTTCTATAATTTTGAAAATGATTTTTTCTCCGGTTATAACAGAATGGACTACTCGAAAAACGATTTCTTTCAACGGTATATTAATAAAAATCCTAAAACTCTACCTGGTATGGAATATGATTATAATAATTCAAATTATAATTTGCTTGCATGGATTATTGAAAATGTCTCTGGAGAAAAATATGAAGATTTTATTCGCAAAAACATCTTTCTGCCTTTAAATATGATGGATAGCAACATTGATGACGGATGTAAAATAATCAAAAACAAATCATGTAATTATGTAAAAGATTTTGATACGATCATTAAATCTCCGTATCATAATGAAAAATTTAGCATCGGTGCAGGAGCTATTGTTTCTAACTGTGATAATTTATATAAATGGTATACCTGTCTACGCGATAGGAAAATCATTTCACAGAAAGCATATAACCGATTTTTTAATAAGAATAAAAATAACTATTGTTATGGATTGGAGTATCATCATGTTTATGGCACCACCAGATACTCACATGGCGGAGATCACCTTGGAGTAAGCACTTATATGCAAAATTACTTCGAGGAAGACATTTGTATCATTATTCTTTCAAATAATGAGGCTATCAATCAATACAGATTAGGCAATGCCATTTCAGCCATTCTGCATAATATTGATGTAGAAATGCCTATAAGATTTGAAGAATCTTTTCTTAGTAAAAGTGAGCTTGAAAAATATTGCGGTACCTATTTGAAAGATAAGATTCAAATAGGTTTGATTAATGGAAAATTATACTTTGTAAGATTTTCAGGCAATCTTCATATTGAAATTTATCCGATAGGTAATGGAAGATTTGTCCGACGTTATTTTGACCAGGTGGATCCCTATCTTATTATCGAGAACAAAAACGGTGAAATGACCTTTTTTGGGTATGTTAAGGCTTAATTAAATTATAATGTAAAATAAATATACAATCATAAATCATGTTGGAATCCCTATTGCTTCGCCTGTAATTCATAATAGATCAACGGATGATCAAGACATTTATTTTAAAAAACGCTTATTTTTACATTAATCCCATGAAATATCAGGAGGTTAGTCATGAATATACGAAACTCAGCAAAAGCAATAATTATTCAAGAACATCAACTGTTAGCGATAAAAAAACAAGACAAAGACGGCTACTACTTTATTTTACCCGGAGGCGGTCAAGAACATGGAGAAAATCTACATCAAACATTGCAGAGAGAGTGCATAGAAGAAATAAATACAACCGTTGACATCGGCAATCTTCTATTTATCCGAGAGTATATAGGGAAAAATCATGAGCATTTTGAATTCGATGGGAGTGTACATCAGTTGGAATATATGTTTTTGTGCACTATTCAAAGTAAAAATATTGAATTAAAAAATGGAATTATTCCGGATGACGGACAAATAAGCGTGGAATGGCTACCTTTAGCAGAACTATTAAATTATCGATTATATCCTCAAGCAGTGCGACAAAAAATCATTGCTCGTGTAGCAGGTGATGATTTGCCAGTATACTTAGGTGATATTAATTAAGAAAATAAGAAGCGAGCATAACACTATAACGTGTTTATGTTATGAAAATGAGTAAAAATTCCCGACAGCAGATTTACAATTTACAAGAGTCTCCCTTATCATTTCGTAAACCGAACTAATTACTAGCTTATTTATCTGCATTCATTCTATAATATAATAAGCAATTAATTTTCATTTGAAATTCTGAATACTTTTACTTTTTCCAGTTGGTAGGTGGATGATTTGCGCAACGTTTTTTCTTATTTAGGACCTTATAAATTCCCTTCGATGATCGCCTTTTTATTCATGCTGATGGAACTGGCAGTGGAATTATTGCTTCCCCTCTTCCTCGGTCTAATGATTAATCAGGGAGTTGTAAATCAAGATATCCAGAACATTATGTTTTGGGGATCGATTATGGTTGGTTTGGCATTATTATCATTTCTTGTAGGGATTCTAAATTCTTTTCTATCCTCTCATGTCAGTTTTTCCTATGCTTATGATTTACGAGAAGAATTATTTTCCAAGATTCAACGCTTTTCTTATGCAAAATTAGCCAAATACCCTACCTCTTCTCTGGTTACTCGATTTACAAATGATATCCGTCAGATTCAGAATACCGTTTTCATGGTCCTTCGCATCATGGCAAAAGCGCCTTTGACTGTTCTCGGCGGTGTTATTATGGCTTTTGTAGTAAATGCTCAGTTAGCATTAGTCTTTTTAATTACTGTGCCGCTGCTTATTTTATTTCTTTTATGGATATTAAAAATAACAAGCGGATTATTTAAACAAGTCCAAAGTAATGTGGACCATGTGAATCGAGTAATGCAGGAAAATCTTGCCGGAATGAGACTTATTAAAGCCTTTACCCGCCGCAATACGGAAGAAACCCGATTTGATCATGCTAATCAGACACTTGCTTTAACTACACGGAAAACCTTTCGTATCGTGGAATCAACGGGGCCGGTACTATTATTTGTAATGAATTTAAGTTTAATTTTCATCATTTGGTTTGGGAGTATTCAAACAGTAAATGGGCAAGCAAATATCGGTGAAGTGGTTACCATGATTAATTATGCGCTTCGTGTAGCAATGGCCATTTCTATGTTTTCATTCATTATCATGATACTTTCCAGAACAAAAGCCTCTGCGGAACGGATTAGTGAAGTACTTACAGAAGATCATCCAGAACAAGAGGAAAACCAGGACACCAATAATTCTATATCCCAAGGGTATATACGATATGACAATATTTCATTCCGATATCCGGATGCGTTAAAGGAAACGCTCTCCAATATATCTTTCTCTGTTGATTCAGGGGAACACCTTGTGATAATAGGCGCAACCGGTTCCGGAAAGACTTCTTTATTCCAGTTAATGCCTCGCCTTTATAAACCTTCTAAAGGCACAATATATGTGGATGACATCCCTATAGATAACTATTCCTTCAAAGCTTTACGAAATAGTATCGGGTATGTTCCGCAAACGCCGCTTTTATTTACTGGATCGATTTTTGATAACATTGCTTTTGGGAAAAGGAATGCAACGATGGAAGAAGTAATTCAAGCAGCTAAGGATGCACAAATCCATGAAACCATTCAAAACTTGGATGATCAGTATGAAACGAAGGTCGGTCAAAAAGGTGTCAATCTCTCAGGTGGACAAAAGCAGCGAATATCCATTGCCCGGGCACTTATTCGCAAACCGGAAATTTTGATGCTTGATGACAGCACGAGTGCGCTTGATTTAGCTACAGAGGCTCGATTCTTGCAGGCATTAGAACATTACCAATGTACGGTGCTTCTTATTACACAAAAAATATCCACTGCTAAAAAAGCGGATCGTATCCTCTTGCTTGAGCATGGAGAGATTCTAGACATAGGCTCACACAACGAGCTCCTGGGACGGTCTAATTTATACCAGGCGATCGCAGATTCACAGCAGGAAAAGGAGGCCCTTTATGCGAAATAGTTCTTTAAAAGCCGCCTTTCAATATAAACGGATTGACCTTTCAAAAGTAAACACAGCTGACTCCAAAAAAGCAGAAAATATGGGGGCAACCTTAAAGCGAATATGGAACTATTTAAAGATGGAAAAAGGAAAATTGATTCTCGTTATCTTTATGGTCTTGATCAGTTCGATGTTTGCTCTATTGGGCCCTTTTCTAGTCGGAATGTCTATTGATCATTTTATTGCGATCGGACAGATTAATGGGCTTGGTCTGCTGCTATTGGGATTAGTATTTGTTTATATTATTCATTCCCTATCGCTCTTCCTCCAAAACTTTTGGATGGTTGATATTGCACAACAAACCGTGTATACATTGCGAAAAAATCTATTTGAACAATTTCATCAGCTTCCTATTTCCTATTTCGATCAAAGACAGCATGGAGAATTGATGAGCCGATTAACCAATGATATTGATAATATCAATAACACATTGAATCAATCAGTGATTCAAATATTCGCAAGTGTGTTGACGTTACTAGGAACTGTCAGTATTATGCTTTATTTAAGCCCTATTTTAACAGCAATCACCATGTCTATTATTCCTGTCATGTATCTTGCTATGCGCTGGATTACCAAACGAACCGGACCATTATACAAATTACAGCAGCGCGACTTAGGCGAGGTAAATGGATATGTAGAAGAAATTGTTTCCGGCCAGCATGTTGTTAAAACCTATTCGCAGGAAGACTACGTAATAGATCAATTTGAACAAAGAAATAAATCATTGCAAAACACAGGTTTTTGGGCGTTAACCATTTCTGGATTTATCCCAAAAATCATGAATACATTAAACTTTTTAAGCTTTGCGATGATTGCCTTTGTCGGTGGAGTACTCGTTATCACCTCAGATGGCGCATTGGTTACAGTTGGAACAATTGTAATCTTCACAGAATACGCCCGACAATTTACAAGACCTTTAAATGAACTATCTAATCAATTTAATTTGCTGTTATCCGCTATTGCCGGTGCCGAAAGAGTGTTTCAGGTAATGGATGAAACGAAAGAAGAAATCGATGAGAAAGATGCGATCGAGATTTCAGATACAAAAGGTCATCTTGTTTTTGATCATGTGGGCTTTGGATATGAAAAAGCTAAGATCTTGAATAATATCAGCTTCGAAGCAAAGCCTGGAGAAACAATTGCATTTGTTGGTCATACCGGAGCGGGAAAAACAACCATTATTAACCTTATCTCCCGCTTTTACAACTATGATAGTGGTCAAATTTTATTGGATGGCGTGGATATAAAAACAATTAAACGGGCCAGTCTCCGTAAACATATGGCTTTTGTTTTACAGGACACCTTCTTATTTCACGGAACGATCCGGGAAAATATTCGTTACGGCAGATTAGATGCAACAGACGAGGAAATAGAACAAGCAGCAAAAGATGCCAATGCACATGATTTTATTATTTCTTTACAAGATCAATACGATACCGTTTTGGATCAAGATGGAAGCGGGATCAGTCAAGGTCAAAAGCAATTATTAACGATTGCACGTGCACTTTTAGCAGAACCAAAAATATTAATACTGGATGAAGCGACCAGTAACATTGATACGGTAACAGAATTAAAAATCCAGGAAGCATTAACCCGTTTAATGGAAGGCCGCACAAGTTTTGTGATCGCCCATAGACTCAATACAATCCGGGAAGCAGATAATATTATTATGCTGGAAAACGGGAATATTATGGAACAAGGCAGCCATGAAGAGCTTATGAAGCAGCAGGGAAAATACTTTAACCTTTATCAGTAATAATAAGCTTCAAGTGACAGTATACACATACAATGATAGACTATTTCTATATGATAAGAAGTTATTACGTATTACAAGAAAGGTTGAGGTGGAAAGCTTGCGTAGAAAAGGTAAAATGATTGAAAAAGAAATAAACAGTTCCTTTTTAAATGAAAGGATGACTTTACAGATTTATCATCCTGAAACTTTTTCCGACTTATATAAATATGAAATCTGTATTATGCAAGATGGAAAAGATTACTTTCAAATGGGGCGAATCGCTACATTAAGTGACAAGCTGCATGATGAGAAAGAGATGCATAACGTGGTGTTTGTTGGAATTCATTACAAGGATAAACATGACCGGAGAAAAAAATATCATCCATCTGGTGAACAAAATGAAGCTTACACCAATTTTCTAGTTCGTGAAGTTGTCCCCTACTTAGATGAATTAATTCCAACATACCATATGGGAAAAACACGTTCGATCATTGGTGATTCTCTAGCAGGAACACTCGCATTGATGACTGCAATGAAATATCCACATACCTTTGGAAAAGTAGGTATGCAGTCTCCCTATGTTGATGATGCTGTGTTAGCGTATGTAGAACAAGCAAAACCCTTTTCTACATTGGATATTTATCACACAATCGGTACAAAAGAAACAGAAGTTCACATGAGCGATGGAAATACAGCTGATTTCGTAGAACCTAATCGAAATTTAAATCAGGCCTTAAAAAAAGCTGGAGCAAGTTATACGTATCATGAATTAGAGGATGGCATTCATACTTGGAAGTATTGGCAAAATGATATGCGCCGTCTTCTTACAACTTTATTTGATTAAAATTTCTATTTTCTTCTTCTTTTGCTATACTTATATAAATGTAGCTTATATAACTCAATCATTAATCATATACTAGGAGGTTGTGCAAATGAAATATGGAATCGCTATTTTCCCTTCAAAAACTGTACAGGATCAAGCTAATGCATTAAGAAAGCGTTATGACACAAGGTACTCTTTAATCCCTCCACATATTACATTGAAGTACCCGTTTGAAACAAATTCTGAGGAAATCGATGAAGTTGTTCAAGAGCTGCATAAAATTGCCGGCAGTATAGACCCTTTTTACATTCATATCAATAAGGTAAGCACCTTTGAGCCTGTAACAAATACGATTTATTTAAAAATTGAGCCAATTGAACAGTTAAAAACACTCAACGAACAGCTTCAGCAAGGTATATTTGAAAATAATCAGCAGCATTCGTTTGTTCCACATATTACGATTGCCCAGGATTTAGAGCACGATGAATTCTCTGATATTGTAGGCAGATTAAAAATGGAAGGCTTTGCTATCAAAGATTATATTGACCGTTTCCAGCTGCTATATGAATTAGATAATGGTTCCTGGACGGTTTATGAAACATTTTTATTAGGAAAGGAATAAAACACGGATGCTCGTAAAAATCGCAACCACACCGAAAGAATTGCAAGATGTGTACCATATTCGCAATGTGGTATTTATCGAAGAACAGAACGTACCTGCAGAACGGGAATTAGATGAATTTGATAAAACAGCAACCCATTTTATTGTATATGAGGAAGAAACGCCAATTGCTGCTGCACGTCTGCGCTTCACAGAGGACGGTTATGGCAAGTTAGAGCGTATTTGCGTACTCAAATCACAGCGTGGGAAGGCTATTGGTAAAAAAGTAATCCTTAAAATGGAAGAAGAAATTACAAATCAGGGTTTTCATAAAGCAAAACTCAACGCACAGACACATGCCCAGCATTTTTATCAAAAGCTGGGCTATAAAGTGACATCCGGTGAATTTATGGATGCTGGAATTCCACACATAACCATGATAAAACATTTATAATTCATGAATGAAGACTCTTATCTCTGGTAGGTAAGGGTCTTTTCACGTACATTTTTTCTCCACTTCTGTGCACAATATAAAATACTGTGTATATGATAAAGGAGCGTATGATATGTCCAGTTACGTAAGTATGTTTACAGAAGTTGTTTTTGGTTTTTTCGCTTTATTTTTAATCACAAAATTATTAGGGAAAACACAGATTTCACAAATCACTCCATTTGACTTTATTTCTGCACTGCTTTTAGGAGAATTAGTTGGGAATGCTTTATTTGATCCAAATGCCGGCATACCGGAAATTGCGTTTGTCGTAGGTCTATATGCTATTCTCATGTATATTATCGAAATTGTGTCGCAAAAGTATAAACGGACCCGGCACCTGCTTGAAGGAAGCCCGACCATTGTAATTCATCGCGGAAAACTTATCCGGGATATGATGAAAAAGACGAAGCTGGATATTAACCAATTGCAGCACCTTTTAAGAGAAAAAGATGTGTTCTCTATCAGTGAGGTAGAATTTGCAGTTTTGGAAGCAAATGGTACGGTATCCGTTCTTAAAAAATCAGATTACCAGACACCTACACGCAAAGATTTAAAATTATCGCCTCAAGACGTTGCATTGCCCATCACACTGATTAATGATGGAGAAATAATTAAAGATAATATGGAGGAGAAAAACCTCCCTGTATCCTGGTTGGAAGA
This sequence comes from Oceanobacillus jeddahensis, assembly GCF_000750635.1. Classification (GTDB taxonomy): domain Bacteria; phylum Bacillota; class Bacilli; order Bacillales; family Amphibacillaceae; genus Oceanobacillus; species Oceanobacillus jeddahense. The sequence continues at coordinate 544,058 of NZ_CCDM010000002.1, read as the reverse complement.
GTCAATTCGTGAACAGGGATACAAAGATATTTCGGAAATTTTTTATGCAGAATATACCAAAGATAATCCTTTATATATTGTTCCCTTTATTAACCGGAATCATAAAAAATATACTGATCTGGATTGAATTTGTACTTTTGCTTAAACATAAAAGAAGCATTCCTTTTTATCGTAAGAGGAATGCTTCATACATATTTATTAACATATCTTCCCTTACCGGTAAAAAGAGAAGAATCCAGCGGCAGGTCTAATGGTTTCTGCGGTTCAGGGCGATTACGGTAAAAACGATCATACGTGGCACTTAACTCCTGATGTCTTCGATCTAATTGAACTTTAAAAGCACTTTCTACATGATCCGCTTTTTTCTGTGCCGGTTGTACTCTTTGATGATAATCAGTATACTGTGAAGTCTGTACTGGAAGAATATATCCCATCCTCCGCACCTCCTTTGTATATTCACCTATATATACCCTTTCTCAGAAAATTGAAACCGCTTTTTATATATTATATACAGCTTTTTAAATATTGTATAGTCAGAATTTTATTTTTATTGAATCAGCCGTTTATTATAGCTACACTCGCCCACACCAACACAGTAAAGACACATATCCTATAAGGAAAGAAAATTCAAATTGTGAAAGGAGCAATTTCTCATGGGTTGTGGAAAAAGTTACGATACCGGAAGTTGTGTAGCAGATATTTTAAAAGACATTGTTGATGCTCAAAATGACATTGTAGAAAATTGCTGTGATACGAGCTGTGAACAATCAATTAATGACCTTTTATGTACAAATGAGGTTACTAATGATTTAGACACTGTTCCAGTTATTTTATACTGCAAGGATTGCAAGCCTTTTAAAGGTTTTGGCACAACAAAAAACCATCACAACAAAATGAATCCAATCTTATCCAGCTTTATTTTCCGAGTGAAGAAAGTAGATAAAGACAATTGCGCTATTCTTGAATTATTACTCAGTGATGGCGAAAGCTGTGGTTTTGACCATATGAAGGATCCGACAGAACAAAACACAGAAGACCTTGAAGCAACAGGTATTTGTATCACAGTAGATTTAGATTGTTTCTGCCATGTTACATGCTTACCAGCAATTAGAGCATTCCATTAAAATAGCAGCAATCATAAAAGACACCATCCAGGTAATTTACTCCTGGACGGTGTCTTTTAAAAACCAAGTAATTGAATGTTTTCAATGTCCTCAATCTCAATTTTCACCTTGTTTTTTCGATTATATAACTGTAAAAATAGCGTATCTTTCTCTTTTTCACGAATAATTCCCCGGTATTTTTTCTTGGATGCGGTCATTATTTCACATTTTATTGGAGGAGCAAATTCGGAGCGGTTCGTTAAATAATTAATTTTTTCAGCAATGGTCATTTCCATAAATTTTTTCTTACTAGATTGTTGATCCTTTGCATGAGTATTTTCACTTGATAATGTTTTGTTATCTTTTAACTGTGTTTTTTTCTTTGGCGGAACTTGGCTAGCATTCTTTTTTTGTTGTTTTCTATAGTCACCAACATAATTCTCTTGCATGGGAGCTGTAGATTCTTGCAGCCGAGGCTGGCTAATGTAAAGTAAGGGAGCTTGCGCTTTATTTTTATTTGTCATCGGTCATACACCCCTTCTTGGCTTATCTTGTATAGTGTATGAACCTGGAAATTGTTTTGTGTCAAAAGCACAGGCGTCTCTTTACATAAGAAAGAAGGCTGCCCTCAAAAACCGGACACCCTTCTTTTAACATTAACTCAACTTTCGCACCTTAAAAAGAAACTATATTTCCATAGAAACAGGAGTTGGTCGTTTCTTTGATAAAAAGAAGAGAAGGTGTAGTGTAAAGCACCGCTGCGGCGGACCGTTTTGCTTTCCTAGGGGCACGCTCTTCAGCTAACTTTTGCCAAGAAGAGCACTTGGCAAAAGTGGATCTTCAGATGGTGCTGATCCCTCAGGAGTCAAAACGGTCCGCCTCCGCTAGTTAAATATTCTATGCGTGAAATAGCTGAACAAAAAAGATAGATCAGACAGAAGAGATTTTTCGTGGTGCATGGTAAAAATGTTCAGTCAAGATTACGTTCTGTGCATGAAAGCTATTCTCTGTATTTCATATCCATGCTGTTATGATTCGAACAACTGCTAAACCAATCATTTGAAATACCGGAATGATCATGTCATCAAGCGATAGATATACTATTTCGTCCACCCCAACAGAATGTTATTTCTTTCATTCGCTGTAGAATCCTAACTAAGCGTAGGCCAACCACGCAGACTCCTATGGTAACAGGGCGAGCTGAAGATCCACTTGAAAAGCGGTTTTCTTTTCAAGTTAGCTGAAGCCGTCCCCATGGAAAGCGGAGTGGTTGGCCGGAGCGGAGCTATGCACTATCAATAGTTCAAAAAAAGCTGATTTAACTAAAGAGCAAGCACAATAAAGAAGAACTTGATAACCCTGAAACAGCCAGATATATATGCTTATTCTCAGGTGCGATAGTTGAGACATTAAGATTAAATTAAATAACTCATAAATGCAGTTGCCATTCCAAAGTAAATCAACGTAGAGATAAGATCATTAATCGTTGTAATAAATGGTCCTGATGCAACAGCCGGATCAATATGCAAACGATTCATTACCATCGGAATGATTGCACCTGCCAATGTAGCCACAACTAATGATCCTGCTATGGATAAACCTACAAGGATACCTAGATAGACACTTCCTTGCCAGATAAAAATAATACCAATAAGAATTAAACCGCAAATAATTCCATTAATTAATCCTGTTAATGCTTCTCTTCCCAGGAGCTTCCACTTTCCTGTATTATCAAACTCCCCTGTTGCCATTCCTCGTACAGATACTGCTAATGCTTGTGTTCCAGAATTCCCAGCCATACCGGCAATTAAAGGAATAAAGGCAGCTAAAACAGCAACTTGATCCAAAGTTTCCTCGAAGCTGGCAATTAATGTGGCTGTCAACATTCCAAGGAATAATAAGATAACAAGCCAGGGAAGTCTTTTTCTTGCAGAGCGTATCGCTGTATCATCCTTAATATCGGTATTTGACATCGCCGCTAATTTGGAGTAATCCTCACTAGCTTCTTCTTCCATAACATCTAAAATATCATCAACGGTAATAATACCAAGAAGATGATCTTGAAAATCAACTACTGGAAGTGCAAGAAAGTCATAATCTCTAAACATCTGCGCTACATCTTCCTGGTCTTTCGCAACGGATACAGCAACAACTTTCGTACTCATCACATCTTTAATCAACGTGTCATTATCCGCAATAATTAAATCTCTAATCGATAAGACACCAACTAAATGTTTATCATTATCAAGAACAAACAAATAATAAATCGTCTCTGCATCCGGAGCTTCCTTTTTTAACTGCGTCATTGTCTCAGCAACAGTTTGATCTTCAAAAAGGACGACATATTCTGTAGTCATGATACTACCAGCTGTTTTTTCTTCGTAATGAAGCAGCTGTTTAATATCGTTGGCAGACTCCTTATCCATGATCGTCAAATAACTGACTACTTTTTCTTTATCCAATTCATTTAAAATATCGACTGCATCATCGACAGGCATTTCGCCAAAAATCATCGCAGCATATCTCGGATCCATCTCCTCAAAAAACTCAATGACATCATCCAAATCAATATTGACTAATATCTCTGACATTTCTTCAGGAGATAAATACGTGTATATCTGCGACCTTCTCTCTTCACTCTGCTGCTGGAAAAATACAGCCTGATCATATGGATGAATTTCCAGAAATTCTGTTCGAAACTCCTCCAAATTTTCATTTTCCAATGCTTCTTGAACTTTATCAATATGTTCTTGAAACTGTTCTTCATATTGAACATCATATTGATCCTTTTTCATAGCAGTTCCTCCTTTCTTTTCACTGATTTTCTTATTCTTACACATCCTACCCTATTTTACAAGATGCGAAACAAATAGCAAGTCCCGGCAACATGAAAAAGATTCCGTTATACTATAGAGACATCGTAGTTATATTAAATAAGGAGAAAGTTTGATCCTGTTGTTTTTCGACTGCCCCAACAGATGATCTTTACTGACATATCATTCTTAAAGGAGGTTATGCGATGCAATTCGATATTATTGGAGATATACATGGATGCTTAGAGGAATTGTTAGAGTTGCTGGAGAAGCTTCATTATCGGCAAGAAAAAGGAGAATATTTTCATCCGGAAGGCAATAAAATTGTATTTATCGGGGATTTGACAGACCGTGGACCAAACTCAATTGCTGTAATTAAGCTTGTCTACCAACTAGTCGTCGAACAAAAAATCGCATATTATGTTCCGGGGAACCATTGTAATAAACTTTACCGTTACTTTTTAGGAAATCAGGTACAGGAAAAACATGGTTTAGAAACGACTGTTGCTGAGTGGAAAAAATTAAATGAATCTCAAAAAAAGAACATTCAAGAAAAGTTTATAGCCCTTTATGAGAATGCTCCGTTATATTTATATTTTGAAGATCTCCAATTAGTTGTCGCCCATGCAGGGATTAAAGAAAATTTAATTGGGCAGATGAATTCCCGTACAAAGACATTTGTTCTTTACGGAGATGTAACTGGCCAAACAGATCATCAAGGCCGTCCTGTCCGGCGAGATTGGGCAAAGCATTACCGGGGAGAGCCCTGGATTGTATATGGTCATACCCCAGTTTTAGAGCCACGTCAAATCAACCGGACAATCAATATAGATACAGGCTGTGTCTTTGGTAATAAACTAACTGCTTTTCAGTTTCCGAAGCAGACGATTATTTCCGTACCATCCAAACAGCCGTTTCAGCCTGATCGTTTTACTGATTTTACTGATGTGTAATAAAACGAAACTTCATTCAGTGGGAGTTTTCGACGCACAACTCTTTACGATGGGACGAGTAATCGCAGCCCCAGTCCCAGGACCTCGCGAACTTAGTCTGCTTCCTTCATTCTCCCACTGAATTAGCCTTAGTGATTCAGGGAGATAGCGCCCGTTATCTCCCGCCTAAATAAATTTATTTTCGCTCTTTATTTGGAGGCGGGAGTTTTACGGACGATTCTCCGTGATAAATAATCTTTTTCACGACACAATAGAATAAAAAAAATTACGGATTCGCTAAATTCTAAGTTTAGTTAAGTTTTTCTATACACGCAGCCATATCCAACGGAAGTTCACATTCAAACCTCATTTTTTTATGTTCAAAAGGATGCGTCCATTCAATTGCTCGACAATGAAGTGCTTGACGCTGTATGACATCCGTTCTACCCCCATACAAATCATCACCAAGAAGCGGATGGCCAAGATGACTGAAATGCACCCGAATTTGATGCGTTCTTCCCGTTTCCAATTGGATATGCAGTAAAGAAGCTTCTGAAAGTATAGATTGAATCTTATAATGCGTAATGGCTTTCTTACCCTTCTCCCAATTTACTTCACGTTCAATGATGGAGGTTTGCTTACGAGCAATTGGTGCCTGTATTGTTCCAATAGCAGGAGTAATTTCGCCTGTAATCATTGCTACATAATTGCGGTGAATTTGATTCTTTTTCTGTGCTTCTGATAGCAATGCATGAGCATAGCGATTTTTTGCAACTAAAACAAGACCAGACGTATCCTTGTCTAATCTTGTTACAATGTGCACTGTTGCTGGATGTCCTGATGCATTATAATAATTTTGAATTCCATTTGCTAATGAATAATGACGATCATTCATCCCTGGCAGACAGGCCTGACCAGCTGGTTTATTTAATAACAAATGATCCTCATCTTCATAAACAATGGATAGATCCATCTCTGTGGCTTCGATACTGCCTGCAGCTTCATCCGGAAAAATCACAGTTAATTTGTCATCCAACTTTAGTGATTCTGTAATATAACGATCTCTTTCATTGATTAAAAATTTCCCGCCCTCTTTTTTCATAGCAGTCAGTAATCTTCTTGAAAAGCCCTGCTTTTTTTGCAGGAATTCCTTAATCGTTAGCTGGGAGCCTGTATTATCAATCACCCAGCTTTTTTGTATGCTTCCAGTCACTTAATCCACCTCGGTAACAAAGGAATCTCTCACACGGTGCCAGAAAGGGAATTGTCTAAAACGCGCAAATCGGATTTTTTCATTTGCTACCCGACATTGAATTGATTTGACTTCATGATAATTTTTCGTAAAATGATCAATTTGAATTAAGAAGGAATTATCGACCATCGGTTTCAGGAAGCATGTATGATGCTTCGGTAAAACTAATGGCGATCCAATCGTACGAAAAACACGATTATTGATCGATGCATTCTCAGTTATCTGAATGGCCTCTAAAGAAGGATGAATAATCGCTCCTCCCAACGCTTTATTATAAGCTGTACTGCCAGAAGGGGTGGATATACAGATCCCATCCCCGCGGAATGTTTCAAAATGCTCCCCCTTCAATTCCACATCCAAGACAACAGATGAACCATCTGCTGTCTTAATCATTGCTTCATTTAAAGCGAGGTGTCTGTCTTCTTTTTTACCTAATTCATCCCGGATGATTACTTCCATTAATGGATACTCCACCGTTTGGTATGGTGTTTTTGCAATCTCAATTAAGAGTTTCTCCACTTCTTCCTGTGTCCAATCCGTATAGAATCCTAAGTGTCCAGTATGAATACCGATAAAAGCTGTTTCCTTTAAACGATGATTATAACGATGGAAAGCTTCTAAAAAGGTTCCGTCGCCGCCAACTGAAATGACCAAATCAGGCGTTTCTTTATGATACTCCAGCCCAAAAGACTCTAAATATTGCCGCATCATGCTTTTTATTTTATTTGATCGCTTGTCTCCTCTAGAAACAATTTTAAACTTCATTACATTTTCCCATCCTTTATCTATGATTTACGATGAAAAACACGTTGAGCTTCATGGATTTCGCTTCTGATTTTGGACATTTCTTCATCTAGTTTAAATGCAGCCTCAGCAGCTTTTTGTAAACGTAGCTTAACTTCTGAAGGTAAATTTCCTTCATACTTATAATTTAAAGAATGTTCATTGGTTGCCCAAAAATTCATCGCAAGTGTACGTATTTGAAATTCAGCTAAGACAATAATTCTTCCTGTCACTGTTTCTACTGGGTATTCAATAATCATATGATAAGATCTATAACCACTATCTTTTTTATGAAAAACGTAGTCTTTCTCTTCAATAATTTGAAAATCGTTGCGCTTCCTGAGCATTTCGACGATGGGATAAATATCATCAACAAATTGACAAACGACTCTTATTCCTGCTATATCCTGTAATTTATCTAAATTCTCAAGAGGAATTTGTCGTTCACGCGCCTTTTCTATTATGCTAGGTATTGGTTTTACTCTTCCTGTGACAAATTCAATTGGTGAATTGCTGGATTCTCTCTCATATTCAGAACGAATCCCTTTTAATTTCACTTTTAACTCTTCCACTGCCTGTTTATATGGCGCTAACGTTTTTCCCCAGTCCATCGAACATCACCCTATATGTAAACTAATATTATTATTTTTATTTTATCACAGAGTAGCATTAGTACAAAGGAAAGAGAGACTTTTCAAGCAAACTTGGCAAAGCTTGTTATTAACAGATCAAGGATGTGCTGACTTCTAAGGTTCTTATAAATACACCTTTTTTCTTGAAATGTGGTTTCCTTCGTAATATGTTTGCTCATCTTACCTGAGTCATCCAGGACTGTAGTTATTTGTCCCAGTATAAAGGTGTGTAAAAATTAGTTATAAAACGAAACTTCATTCAGTGGGAGTTTTTCGACGCACAACTCTTTACGATGGGACGAGTAATCGCAAAAGCTCTTCGATGGGACGAGTAATCGCAGTCCCAGTCCCAGTCCCATCCCTAGTCCCAGGACGTCGCGAACTTAGTCTGCTTCCTTCATTCTCCCACTGAATTAGCCTAAGTGATTCAGGGAATTAGCGCCCGTTATCTCCCGCCTAAATAAATTTATTTTCGCTCTTTATTTTGTGGCGGGAGTTTTACGGGCGGTTCTCCGTGATAAAACGCAGAAAAATATCTGTTTTTTCTGCTAAGTTATCGTCGTATAGTTATTTTTTGCAATGCTCCTTCATACAAGCCATAATAGAGTTAATCTAATTTTATTTAGAACTGGAGATTTGAGAATGAGCCAAGAAGTCGAAATTGAATTTAAAAATTTATTAAACACTCAGGAATATCATCAATTAGCCGAAGATCTTTTTTCTCAGGCAGCGACAATAGAGCAGACAAATTATTATTTCGAAACGTCATCCTTTGGTTTAAAAGAAAACCACTCTGCATTACGAATACGAAAAAAGGACGAAACATATACTTTAACATTAAAAGAGCCACATCCAGACGGGTTATTAGAGACGCATGACAACCTGACAGAGAAAGAATTTTTGTCTTGGACTTCTGGTATTCCAACAGAAGCTCCAAATGTAACAAAACAATTGAAGCAAATGTCGATTGACGTATCATCACTTATTTATTTTGGAAAGATGACTACTTTCCGAAAAGAACTCCCTTATCAGAATACATTAATTGTTTTAGATAAAAGCCTTTATTTAAATACCGAGGATGCTGAAATAGAATTGGAAGCAACTTCCAAAGAACATGGAGAAAAAGTTTTTAAAAATTTACTAGCAAACTATCAAATTCCTTTCCGAGAAACGCCTGCTAAAATAGCACGTTTTTTCAATCAAAAACAGAACCAATCCTTATAAGTATTGGTTATATACAAATTAGTAACCCCCCTCAGTATTATGACAAACAGGACATCGTGCTTCTGTTACGGTACAGATTATTTGATGAAGTAAACCTATATTGCTACAATACTAGTACAAGGAGCAATTGATATGGAACAGAATAATATAAAAACAGTTTATGACGGAATTGGCGGTTATGAAAAAATAGAGGGGATTGTCGAAACCTTCTACGGATATGTCAAAGAAAATCCTGTCTTAATACCGCTATTTCCAGATGATTTAACAGAGACAATGCATAAACAAACGCTATTTCTCACACAGTTTTTTGGTGGCCCAAGACTGTATGAAGCTGAGCGTGGACACCCTATGTTAAGAAGAAGGCATCTTCCCTTTCCAATAACACCAAATGCGAGAGATCAGTGGTTAGCTTGTATGAAACGAGCATTAATAGAAAATCAAGTAGAAGAACCTTACTATACAGAAATGATTGAGCGAATGACAATGACCGCAAATCATATGATGAATACCCCAGAATCTTAGAAAGGAGCATTCGAAATGAATGGGAATCAACAAGAACTATCATCTTCTAATCAAATAGATTCTTCTTTTAACTACATGAAATACGTCCAAAAACCGATTGAAATGTATGTTTTTATTGATCCATTATGTTCTGAATGCTGGGCTTTGGAGCCTTATCTAAAAAAGTTATACGTTGAATACGGCCGATTTTTTACGATAAAACATGTAATCAGCGGACAGCTGGCAGCTTTAAATCCAAATGGTGTAAATAAAAGCAAACAAAGGAAAAAAGCAGGCTCAACTTGTTTTCCAACCAACTACGAAGATCTTGACTATCCTTGGGTTCCTGCTTTAGCAATAAAAGCTGCTGAGTTACAGGGTAAAAAAGCAGGCAAACACTTTATCCGTAAAATTCAAGAGACTTTATTTTTTGATAAACAGAACATCTGCAATGAGGATATTTTATTGGATTGTGCATCAGAGGCAGCTTTAGATGTGGAAGAGTTTCAAAAAGACCTATTCTCTGATACGTCCAAACGTGCGCTGCAATGTGATTTAAGACTTGCTTGTGAAATGGATGTAGATTATACACCTACTATTGTTTTATTTAACCAGCAAGTAGAAGACGAAGGCGTGAAGCTTTCTGGACTTCATCCATATGATATTTATGAATTTGTGTTAAAAGAAATTTTACAGCGTACCCCAATTCCATCTGTAAAACCACCTTTAATTGATTATTTACAGTTGCAGCAGACAGTAGGGACAAAAGAATTGTCTGTTATCTATGATTGGTCCATTGACAGAACAGAAAAAGAACTTAAAAAACTGCAGTTTCAGCAAATTGTTGAAAGAGTACCTGAAAAAAATGAATCCTATTGGAGATACCTTGGTACGATCTAACTAACCGCTCCTAATAAAGCCTGATTCAGATTATCTTTGATGCTGAATCAGGCTTTTTCGTCAGCAAAAATACAGGAACTCATTTTTTTGCTTTTCCTGTACAAGGCCTACGGATGCCGGCATTTCAATAGAGAAATAAGAAACATCATGGAAATTTCCTACATCCCTTCGTTGTTTATATTTTCAATTGTATAAAAAAAGATACACGGGGCAGCGTGTATCTTTTTTCCGTCTTTGTATAATTACAAAGGGGGGATGGGAGAAAGTTTCATGATCAAACAAAAGGGGTATTTGTTTGTAATCAACTTACAATTATATTCTAGCAAGTTCTTTTCCAGTTTTCAATAATTATGTTCATCTTTTCACAAAAAATTCACTTCTGGTTAATTTAATCACATTTTCACTTCTAAGGTGAACAACTCGGACATATAATGCAGTATTAGAAAACGTGTCAATCGTTAAAAGGAGGATTCTATATGCGGCGTAATTACTTTCCTCTCTTGTTCATACTACTAGTTATTCTCGCCTTTTTCTTTAATTTATTAGGCTTTATGAACATGGTACCGGTCTATATAACTCTTCCTTTATTACTCGCATCTATTTATTGCATGCTTTCTTCTATTGCTTATCAGAAAACAAAAAGCTATCGGCGCTAAAGCATCCCTCATCATATCAAAAAACGACTAAGTAGCTAACTACCTAGTCGTTTTTCTCTTCACTTTATTTATCCAACAGCTCTTCCATCTCTGTTAATTTTTCTTCAAAAACATCCAACGCATCTAAAATGGCTTGTTTCTGTGTCATATCTACCCCAGCTTTTTTCAACACATCAATCGGATCTTCACTGCTTCCTGATTTCAAAAATCCTAAATAGCGATCTACCGCTCCTTCTTCTCCATCTAAAATCTGTTTAGATAATGCAGTTGCTGCAGAATAGCCAGTAGCATATTGATATACATAATAATTCATGTAAAAATGAGGAATGCGCGCCCACTCTAAACCAATCTTTTCATCACTTACCACATCTTCACCATAGTATTTTTTATTTAAATTATAATACACTTCTGTCAGTTTATCTGCAGTTAATGCTTCTCCGTTTTGAGCTAATTGATGAATATCATGCTCGAACTCAGCAAACATCGTTTGACGGAATACAGTCCCACGGAAGCCTTCTAAGAAATGATTTAAAATATAAAGCTTTTCTTTTTCATCATCAAGGTGCTCTAATAAGTAGTCATTTAATAAAGCTTCATTAGTTGTTGAAGCAACCTCGGCGACAAAGATAGAATAGTTACCGTAACGGAACGGCTGATATTTTCTCGAATAATAGCTGTGCACAGAGTGCCCGAGCTCATGAGCCAGCGTGAATGTATTATTTACATCATCCTGCCAGTTCAAAAGAATATATGGATTAGTACCATATGTTCCTGATGAATATGCGCCGCTTCTTTTCCCTTTGTTTTCTTCCACATCAATCCAACGTTCATTGAAAGCTTCATCTAAAATGCCGGCATAATCTTCACCTAAAGGTTTTAAACCTTCTAATACATATTTTTTAGCTTCTTCATATGTTACAGGCATCTTCACATCTTTTACCAGCGGTGTATATAAATCATACATATGCAGCTCATCTACACCAAGAATTTTCTTTCTTAGTTTTGCATAGCGGTGTAATAAAGGTAATTTTTCATTCACTGCTTCAACCAGATTATCATATACTTCTTCAGGAATATGATTATTATCAAGAGCAGCTTGCCGGGCACTCTCATAATTACGGACTTTCGCATTAAAATTATGTGATTTTACTTCTCCACTTAATGTGGAAGCAAATGTATTTTTGAATGAACCATACGTGTCATACATTGCATTAAAAGCTTGTTCACGCACTTTTCGGTCTGATGATTCCATAAAGGTAGAGTATCTGCCATGTGTCAGCTCTACTTCTTCACCATCCGCATTCGTGATAGAAGGAAAAGTTAAATCCGCATTATTCAGCATACTGAATGTTTGGGAAATGGCTCCAATAGGTTCATCCGCTTCGGCAAGTAATACTTCTTCCTTTTCACTTAAAATATGCGGACGACTATGATTAATATCATCCAGAACTTTTTTATAAACCTGAAGCTCTTTATTTTCTTCAATAAACTGTTTGAGCTGTTCTTCTGGTATTTCTAAAATTTCCGGTACAAGAAAGCTAAATTGACTGGATGCAGCTGTCAACAGGTTTTCCGCTTGTGCATTTAAACCTTGGTAAAAGGAATTTGTCGTATCTTGATCCGTCCGCAAATGACCATACACATACAGTTTACTAAGACGCTCAGATAACTCATCCTGCAACTGCAATGCTTCTAATAAAGCGTTAGAAGAAGTACCCAATTTTCCTTTGTACGCTGATAATTTTGAAATATCTTTTTTCAAGCTCTGAAATTCTTCTTTCCACTTATCATCCGTTTCAAAAATATCCTCTAATCGCCAAGTTAATTCTTCAGGTATTTCATCTCGTTTTGGTAATTGCTTTGTTGCTTTTGACATACGTTTATTGCCTCCCTTTTTACAAATCAACAGTACTTTCTATTTTCAAAAGCTCTTCCGATGTAAATTTATTAAAGTTATACTGTTTTTATTCTTCTTATTTAGTATAACGAAATAAGGGCTAATCATGCTCGTATTTTGCTTTTTTTTCCGTAAAAAAAGAATGAAAAAATAACTGATCTCCTTGAAGCGCTTTTTCCTGTGAAGAATAGGAAATCATTTTTTGGTTCGTCCGAAGAATCGAACCGGATTGCATTTCAATATATCCAGATCGATGGAGCAATTGCAGATAAATATGCAAGGACTCGGAAAAATCAAAGGTATCTTTGCTATAAAAGGAATAAAGTATTTTCTTTATTTCTGTAATATTTATTCTATCGCCTGTTTTTAAATTCGCTAAACAAGAGACATATAATTCTGCTTGCCATTTATAAAAAGGAATAGTAACAGCAGCGTGATAGGGTATCGGCAAAAAGCAAATACTTGGTAGATGTTGAAATAAATAACCATTATTATATAACCACCTGCGCAGTTTATATATTGTTCCGTAAGATTCTTCCACTTTTGTACGAAGACGATGTACTTCTTTTACCCAAATCTCCGAAAAAGAACCAGGAATTTTTTCTTTTTGAAAAAGATGCTTAAAATGTAGATGATAAAGAGGATAAACAAGTTGCTTGGCGAAAGCCTTCGAAGTTTGAAGCGGATATAAATGGTGAAGAATAGCCATTTCTGATATAAATGGGTCATAAAAGAATAGCTGTGGGTAATCCTTTTGTGGAGAAGAACGAATAAAGGTGTCTAAAAAATAATTCGTTTGAAACGTATACGATCCTTTTTGCTTTAAAAATTTTGCTCCTAAAATCCAAATTGATTCCATTCCTATTGATTTATAGCCTTGCATACGGCTTAAAATTTCTTCCTGTGATACTCTGGCGCACTGAAATTCAATGGCTATTTTTTTCTCTTCAATTTGGACAAAAATATCAGCCCGTTGAGAAATTTCAGGAAAATATACTTCTAATTCTGTTTTCATATTAAAATGGGATAACCATTTAAATAATTGTAACTTTCCTTTTTCATGATAAACTCCTTCCCCTCCTCCCGAAAGTAAGCATTCTGTATGTGGCAAATGTGCAAAATGTGGTATAACTCTTTCCCCTGACCGTATAATCACTCTTTCTTTACAAATCGGACAATAAAATATTTCTTTGCTCTGTTTCCAACCTAGTAGTTCATCTTGTGAATGTCGAAATAACAAAATCATATCTCCAGTTTTATTTTTTGCTCGTTGCAATTTTATCTCACCTCCATACTATATTTATTTCGACAGCAATTCTTTTTTTCCTGCAATAATTTATTGAATAATATCAACCATAGATCTTTGTGTCGAGCCAAAAAGAATTGCATACAAAAAACCTACAACAAATCGTACGCAAGATTTCTTGTAGGTTTTATATTAAACATCTTTTGGAAAATATTCGCGCACCTGCTCAAACGTGTTATTTTCCATAATTTTCTTCCCGTATTCTTCGAGTAAATGAATAGAAATGGAAGAATCGGAGGCGTATTCCAATACTTGACTAATCACATCTTCTTGGCGATGTTCATCTAATACATCGTAAGAGAATTCCATATATAAATAGTAGTTGCCTTTATAAGAATATAACGTTTCTTCTCCATAATCATCTACATTATTTAATTGATGGCTCAACTGAATAAGGTTTTCAAATTCATCAAATTCAACGATAATCCATAAATTTTCTTCCATTAGTTCGTCTTTCTTTTCCCCTTCGTCATCCTGCTTATTATCTCCAAACTTCTCATCTAAAATATTTTCAAGCTGATCATCCACCGGCAAATCAATATTTCCATCATCTGTTTCCAGCTCCAGATGTTCACCGTTCTTAGAGACTTTTGCTTTTGTAACAATAATTTCAAGGCCTTTTTCCATTGCTTGAACCTGTATCCATAACGGGCCTTCCGGATTGAAGTCCTCACGGTAATTCACTTCATCCATCATCTGCCAAAACAATTGCTCACTTCTTTCGCGATTATACCAGATTTCTTCTTTTTCAAAGCCCAGTTCCTCTATATCAACATAAGAAATATAAAATTTAATCGTATTTTCATTAATTCTTTCTATCTCCACAGTAAGCTCCCCCTTCTTATTAAGATAGAATCATCACCTGCATGTTTATCTTACACAAATGTCTGAGCCCACAGGATGTAATCATTGTCTTTATAATAGATGTACCCAAATCCGTGTAATATTAATCATGAATCTTATTTATCATATTATATGCAAAAATGCAATCTACAAGAAATGAATACGCCTAGTTCCATTCATTTTATTAAGAAATAGATAAGAACCTCTCATTACTCTCCGCTAAACACGAGTGTATTTATGCATTTTATTTAGTTAGTAATTTTAACGTATTTCTAGTGTTTTGTCATTTATCAGAGCTTATTCATTTTTTAGCATTTCCTGCCATAAAGAAAGGCGCAGACATAATCTGCACCTTTACAAATTTTTTATTATTAATTAACCATTCGTTGCGCTTCACGAAGTTGGAATGTTCTAACTGTCCTTGGTAAGAAACGGCGAATTTCATCTTCGTTATAACCAACCTGTAATCGTTTTTCATCTAAGATAATTGGACGACGCAATAAACCAGGATTATCCTGAATTAAATTAAATAAATCTTTCATCGGCAGCTGATCAATATTTACATTCAATTTTTGAAAAACCTTCGATCTTGTAGAAATAATTTCATCTGTTCCATCTTCCGTCATACGCAATATTTCTTTAATCTCATCAAGAGATAACGGTTCAGAAAAGATATTACGTTCTGTAAAAGGAATATTATGCTCTTCCAGCCATGCTTTCGCTTTTCTACATGAAGTACAGCTTGGTGAGGTATAAAGTGTTACCATAAAACTTCACTCCTCAATCTATTTTATATTTTCAACATCTACCTGATTTTATTAAATAATAATAAGTATAATCTACCCGTATGTACTTATTATACACCAAATATTTAATAAAAGGTAGGGGGATGCGATAAAAACATTTATTTAATTTTCTACCGCTTCTCACATAGTTTTAAGATTCCCTTCTCCAATTGATAATAAACCTTAAAAAAATAAAATTTTTCTGTGCAATTAATATAATGAGATTTCACTTTTTTATATTCCACGATTTATCTATATTTAAACATCGATTTCTGAAAGCGTTTCATGGAATATCATCTTAGAAAAGTCTTGCAATTTCCAAAAAAGAGCATTATGATAATTAACATAACTTCAAATGTTAGGTTTCCTAACATAAATGAAAGAGGAGGATTTCAATGAAAAAGGTGGAAGCAATTATCCGGCCGGAAAAGTTTCAAGATTTACGGGAAAAACTGTCAGCTATTGGGTTTGACGGACTAACCGTGACA
Organism: Oceanobacillus jeddahensis; assembly: GCF_000750635.1. Lineage (GTDB taxonomy): Bacteria > Bacillota > Bacilli > Bacillales > Amphibacillaceae > Oceanobacillus > Oceanobacillus jeddahense. The sequence goes on along the minus strand of NZ_CCDM010000002.1, from coordinate 527,943 downwards.
GAAGCAGCCGGAACCGGAAAACAAAAAGGGAAGATTGGAATATACCGATCTACAGAATTTGAAGTTACCCTGCTTTCTAAATTAAAGGTGGAGTTGGTTATTTCTGATGAAAGGTTAGATGACATTGTCGGCCATATTATCGACACCTGTAAAACTGGCCAAATTGGAGACGGGAAAATCTTCATTTCACCAATTGAGCAGGTTATACGAATAAGAACTGGAGAAAGTGGAACAAAAGCCATTTATTAAATCTCAGGAGGAAATCATATGTTTAAGAAATCATTTACGTTAACCATCTTATTATTTTTCTTCGCAACGCCGGCATTTGCTCAAGCTCCAACTACAGAATCACTGGAGTCATCGATTAATCTTGTATGGCTAATGTTGGGAGCCATTTTGGTTTTCTTCATGCACGCTGGATTTGCTATGGTGGAATCCGGTTTTACCCGCTCGAAAAATACATTAAATATCTTAATGAAAAACTTTTTAACCATCTGCATCGCTGCTATTTTGTTCTTTATAGCCGGTTATGGAATTATGTTTGGTTCCTCCACAGGAGCTATCATCGGAAGAGACGGCTTTTTCTTAAACGGAGTAGATGACATTGGCTTCTTTGTATTTCAGGCTATGTTTGTTGCCACATGCGCAACCATTATGTCAGGAGCCGTGGCAGAAAGAATTAAATTAGGAAGCTATGTACTTATTGTTGTCGCCATGACTACATTTATTTATCCAGTAGCCGGACATTGGATTTGGCAGGGTAATGGCTGGTTGACAACTCTTGGTTTCAGCGACTTCGCCGGTTCGACCGTCGTCCATTTAACCGGAGCAGTCGGGGCACTCATGGTCGTTCTCATTCTCGGACCGAGACTTGGAAAATATAATGGTAAAAAAGTAAATGTTATTCCAGGGCATAATTTACCTTTAGGTGCACTCGGCGTATTTATTTTATGGTTAGGGTGGTTTGGTTTTAATGGCGGCAGTACACTCTCAGCCGACCCTTCTCTTGTTCCTTATGTAATTGGAACAACCTTATTATCAACATCTGCCGCCTTAATATCTTCCACTTTTTATACCAAATTGCGATTTAAAAAAGTGGATGCCTCTTTATCCATGAACGGTATATTAGGTGGTTTAGTAGGTATAACTGCCGGAGCAGCAGAAATTTCACTGGGTGGATCTATTATCGTAGGTTTGGTATCTGGCATCTTGTTGGTTGAAGCGATCCGCTTTATCGACACTAAATTGCGGATTGATGATCCTGTCGGAGCTATGGCAGTTCATGGCGCCTGCGGAATTTGGGGTACATTGGCTATCGGATTTTTTTCTATCGACAGCGGCTTCTTTTATGGACATGGTTTGAGTCAATTAGGAATTCAGGCAATTGGTATTTCAGCAGTAATTATTTGGGTTGCTGTCACTGTCGGAGGATTCACATACATCCTAAATAAACTTTCTCCGATTCGTGTATCAAATGAAGAAGAAAAAGCCGGACTGGACTTTACTGAGCACGGTACCAGCGCGTATCATTTTAAAGACAGCTATTTGGAAGGAATTTCAAACACCAAAGCACCGATTGGTCTGGCAGATCGTTTAAATCAAAATACACCTTCCGAAAGTCCGACCAAACCATAAGTATCCATTTACTTACTTTGTAAAAAAGAAAATTTGGCTTACACGTATAATTGGTGCCTAAAAATGTTTATTACGTCAAAAATCTTCTGCGCCAAATTCCTATATTTTCTTATCATATAAGAAAAGACTGTAGAGGTTATCACGCCTTTACAGTCTTTTTGATTTTACATTTCATCTGGCTCTCTCTTTTTTTGCACGCCTGCTAAAAGGTTATCTGCTTTATTATCTTCATTATAATACAATACCTCATCAGAAGGCTGATATTTTTTTCCATATATTTCTTTGTCTTTATATGTATGAATATCTTCATACATTTTTTTCATTTGACTGTAAATGACTTCTTCGGAATCGTCATTTGGTGACCAATATAAAATTTCCATAGGCGTTTCTTCATCCGTTGCCAATGACTTGCGATTGTAACCAATGGATCTTGCATGACGAAAACCTTCACGAGAATAAAATTTTAATCTTTTTTCTGTATCCGTATCGTCATAATTAATCGGCTCCACTTCCAAAATAATCGCTTTATTTTTTTCTTTCAGCTTTTCCATCAGTTTGTGACCGATCCCTTGCCCCCGAGTATTCGATGATACCCAAAGATAATCAATAAAAAGAAATGTATCAAACTCCGCATACATCAATACATGTTTCGGACTCTCATCTTTAAAATAGACATCGCCCTTTTCCGCCAGTAAAAGTTCCATATGCTGTTTAGATTTCATCTCTTCTACCGGAAAATAATCGTTCAGTTTTTCATACCAATTCATTCAGGTTGCTCCTTTTCGATTATTATCGTTTTATTATAACCGATTTCATTTTGATTGTGAAATGATAGCTAAATAAAAGGAACGAACAGGGAGAATTTACAGAAATAATAAGAACACGAAAAACATTACATAATCCTTAGTAATGTAAACAGAGCTGTTGCACAAGCCAGATACCTGCTTCCACAACAACCCCTTTAGTTTTTATTCTTCTTTACCTATTAAATAATCTACACCTTCTGTATAAGTGTTACCAGCATTCCATAATAAGAATTCATCAATACCATTTTCATATAACGCTTTAATCTGCGCCTCAACCTCTTCTTTGCCGTATTCAAAAGTAGGACCACTATATAACCACGGCGCACTGAAATCCTGCAACCACGGGCGAGATACTGGTGATTCGTCCAAATCACCTAACACTTCATTTTCTACTTGGGAATATTCATCGACAAGCGCATATGGTTCTTCATCCGGATTGGAAAGCCCGAAGTAAGAACCCCAATGGCTTGGATAAATCATCGATGAAATAATATCCACGTTCTCAGAGATTTTCGAGAAGTTCTGACCAATTCCAGGTGTTTCCTCAATCGTTGCTGCGTATCCAAAAATATCGACGGATACATCAACATCATAATCGCTTAGTTCTTCACGGGCGTAAGCCACAAAATCAGTCACTGCTTCTACACGTTTTTGAATATTATCCATATCCAAATCAGCATAATCTCCCATAGAATATTCCAAATCTTCATCTCTTGTTTCAAAGCCTTCCGGGAAACGGACATAATCAAATTGAATTTCTTTAAAGCCCATTTCTGCTGCCATTTTAGCGATTTCTACATTATATTCCCAAACTTCTTTTTCAAAAGGATTGACAAAAGCATCTCCCCCACCATTCTTCCATACTTCCCCGTTTTCTGTATAAGATAGATCAGGACGGGCTTCAGCTAAGATATTATCTTTAAAAACAACGATACGTGCAATTGGATAAATTTCTTCCTGTTCCAATCGTTCCATCATCGCATCAGGATCAGAAATAAAGGTTGTTCCTATATCTTCATACACTGAGCCTTCTTCAGGAGCAAAAGTGATATGTCCATAATCCTCCTTTACATCAATTACCATTGAATTTAAATCAGTTGAAGATACAAAGTCTATTAAGCTATCCATTTTTTCTCCACCAGCAGAGTTCCCCGTTACATAAATTCCTCTTACTGCATCCGGATATGTAAAATTATAATCAGATGTAACAACAAAGCGGCTAAATCGCTGAGAGGTATCTATTTCCTGTAAACTAGTAGTTCGCTCTTTATGTGAATTTGCTGCTACATCTGCGCTATCTTCTGCATACACTTTATCTGCTTGCCCTAGTCCGACAAACGCTGCACCAGCAACAGCAAAAGTCATCGCCAGGCTCTTCCATTTCCTCATCCAATCAATCTCCCATATGTATATATATTTTATTACTAGTATAAAGGATTTTTGGAAGTTTTTAAAAGAAAAAATCGAAAAAAGTGGAAAAAAGTTTTATTTTGCAGTTAGAATATACTAAGAAAATAATTCTAGGGATTTTGTTGTTTTTCTACCGTATAGACTACTTGCAATTTGCCAAAAATAAACTTATAATAAACTTAATTTAATAGCAGAAGCATTGAAGAAGATTTAGTACATCTTTCCCGCTGATTTTAGAGAGCTTGTGGTGCTGAAAACAAGTATCATGGTAAGGTGGAATTGGACTTTGGAGCTTTATTATAATGAAGTGATTCTATTTATATAGAATAATCAGGGTGGCAACGCGGTTCATTCGTCCCTAATTTGGGAATGGGTGGGCTTTTTTTATTGCCTGGGAAATATTTCAACCTTTGCTCCTATTTACTAAAGTATTTTGTTACTAACGTCTTTTTTGCTTTGAAATAAATAAATGAGGTGAAAACATTGCAAACAATTTTTTCAGGAATTCAGCCCAGCGGTACTTTGACTCTGGGAAATTATTTAGGTGCATTACAACAATTTGTCGAGTTACAAGATGAGTACGACTGTTACTTCTGTATTGTGGATGAGCATGCAATAACTGTTCCCCAAGACAGGTTAGCCCTAAGAAAGAATATCAAATCATTAGCTGCACTTTATTTAGCTTCAGGAATTGATTCGAATAAAGTAACTCTTTTCATTCAATCCGAAGTACCCGAGCATGTTCAACTGGCTTGGATTCTACAGTCCATCAGCTATGTTGGTGAATTAGAACGGATGACACAATATAAGGATAAATCACAAGGAAAAGAAGCTGTTTCTTCTGCTTTGCTAACTTACCCGTCTCTTATGGCAGCTGATATATTATTGTATAATACAAATGTTGTTCCTGTTGGAGATGATCAAAAACAACACTTAGAGCTAACTCGCAATTTAGCACAACGTTTTAACCATCGTTTTAACGATATATTTACCATTCCAGAGATACGCATCCCTAAAGTTGGCGCACGTATTATGTCTTTACAGGATCCAACGAAAAAAATGAGTAAATCAGATACGAATCAAAAGGGATATATTTCGATGCTTGATGAGCCAAAGCAAATCGAAAAGAAAATCAAAAGTGCAGTTACAGATTCAGAAGGCATTGTAAAATTCGATAAAGAAAATAAACCGGGAGTCTCCAATTTATTAACGATTTATTCTGTTTGTACTGGAGAATCGATTGAGAGTCTCGAAGAAAAATATGCAGATAGAGGATATGGAGACTTTAAACAAGGCGTAGCTGACGCTGTCATTGGTGTGTTAGAGCCAATTCAAGAGAAATATAAAGAATTAATTGACTCCGAAGAGCTGGATCTCATTCTTGACAAAGGAGCTGAGAAAGCTTCTTTTACGGCTGGAAAAACCTTAAAAAAAGCAAAGAAAGCAGTGGGGTTAGGCAGAGTCAGAAAATAAGCAAACAGGAAAAAATCCAAGGAAACGAATTTTCCTTGGATTTTCAGTTTTGTTTAGATGTATTTTCTTCGGATTCCATTTCAGCTTCCCACATTCTTTCTAAGAAAGCTTGTCCACGGATTAATTTTTTGCAAAGTTCTTCATGTGCCTGACTCCAACCATCTTTTAATCCATTATAGAGCGCATCCCAAACTTCTTCTTCATTCATATATTTAATAGAAGGATATTTTTTAGGATTCCATTCCGTAAGCCAGTACCTTAATTCTTGTTTATCATTTGTTGTTTTTAATTGATCTAATCCAATCATTAAAAGCTGTTTAAGTTGACGCTCTCTTCTTGTCAAGCCATGAACAAAAGATGGCGGCATAGACAACATATGATACTCTTTTTGGTAGTTCTCAGATTTAAAGCCATATGATTTTTGTTCTGCTTTTTCAATCATGCTGTATACTAACTGCTCTTGTCTGGGAATTAATCTGCTTTTTCTTACCGGAATATAGTATCCCGCAGTATCAAAAGCAAGAATTTCCATCCCATCCGTCACAACAGCTGCATATTCCAATACCGTTCTTTTTTGACCTTTTCGTATCGTTGCTCTTTTGTAAATACTATCGAGTAAATCTTTTGGAAGTTCACGAATATCGTTTTCAATATACTCGAAAAGTTCACTCGATATGTACAGCAGTGGAACTTGATCTAATAATTCAACAGAATCAGATTTTCGCCATTCATGAAAGGGGCATACATTATATCCGTTCTCTTCCCCTTCAAACCAATTTACCCAAGCATCATGTAAATATAACATTTCCTAACCCCACCTTATCTGCCATTTAATATCTTTTCGTTCAAAAAGGATGATTTGATGTCCAATATATTCAATCCTTTGAACTTGAAGGTTAAAATACATTATGACCATCTCACATTTTTTTATGCGAAAACACTTATTTTTCTACATTAAAATGACGAAGTGAAATCAATATAATCAATAAGCCCAGAGGCAGAAAATAACATTCCAACCTCCCTGCTATAAACATAAAATAATCTGCCCAGGTTAATCCGGCGGGGAGGAAATTAAAATAAGCTATGATGGTAACACTGCCTGTTACAGCCATCCCAAATCCGACTAGAAATAAAAAGAAAGAACCCATCGTTTCGCCTCACTTGCTTGTCCAATTACTATTATTCTATGTGCTTGTCCGATAGAAAATACGCGTTTTTTTACAGTATATTAAGACAGGCTTATTCCATTTATTCATGTAACAAATAAAACTTTGATATCCATATGTTTAGCTTACATCATTTGTTCTCCTAAAGATTATGTAGCCAAACGGTTTTTATATTTATTCAATAAAACAACCAAAATAACACCGCTTATAAAAGTGATAAAGACTGTTATATTTAACTCTAAGTAGAAACCTGTTTTCAGGTTACTTAAAATAGCAAATACAGACCCGCTTATCAAGCCAATCATAGCAGAATAAGTCTCAGTTATGTAGTTCATTAACAAATACTTTACCAGCTTACTTGTTATTAATATCCCCAGCAGCACACCTACCCCAATTGTTGCGATAACTGGTATATTAATTGTCAGAATGGCAGAAACAGCTATGTCATAGATGCCCATTATCATAAGTATTAAAGCACCGCTTATGCCGGGTAATACAAGTGCTGTACTAGCGAAAAGACCTGCAAGGATAAAGTATAGGTAATTAGAAAAAGACAAATTATCCATATCCAGATTATCTGCACCAGCAAAAAATTGCATGATGATCACAGCGCTTAAGAAGATGAACATAAAAAAAATAGTGTTTTTTTCTTAGTCTTGTTTCTGTGGTATTTACCGTATCCTTCCATATATATATGGCAAAAAACCTGTAATAATACCGATAAAGAAAAAGAAGGTTTGTAATTGGAAATTCGCAAGCAGGTATTGAATGAGTTGAATAGATGCTATAAAACCGCCAGCCATTCCAATGCCAAAAGTAAAAAGAAACGGGAAGGCTTTTATTCGATCCTTCGTTGTTAACATGCTTAGCGCGTTTAATAAACGTTCATATACTCCTAAAATCATTGCTATTGTACTTCCGCTTACTCCTGGTACCGTTTCTGTTATTCCAACAAACATACCCTGGATGACTGTTCGAATCAAATGATATCAACACCTTTAATTTTGATTAGAAAACACCTGAATGGTTTATTATATAAGATTTAATGTCCTCCGACCAGTAAAAAAGTAAACTATTGCGAATATAGTGGAAGTACCCTGAATTCACAGTTTTCTTATATTTCCAAACATAAAAAAGCCTATCCCTAAGAAAGAGATAAGCTTTTTTCTATACCTTACGCTTCATACTTTTTAAATACAAGTGCTACATTATGTCCGCCAAAACCTAAAGAGTTACTTACAACAGCGTTCACTTCCTGGTTTCTGGCCTCATTTGGCACATAATCTAAATCACATTCCGGATCGGGATATTCATAATTAATCGTTGGAGGAACGATCCCATCAATAATTGCTTTAATGGATATAATTGCTTCAATCGCTCCTGCAGCTCCTAATAAATGACCCGTCATTGATTTTGTTGAAGATATAGCCAGGCTGGATGCTTTTTCACCAAAAACGTCTTTAATAGCCTGTGTCTCAAATTTATCATTTAAATCCGTGCTTGTACCGTGTGCATTGACATAATCGATATCATTGGAATGTAAATTCGCGTCACTTATTGCTTCTTGCATCGCACGTGCAGCGCCTTCCCCATTTTCAGCAGGTGCTGTAATATGGTATGCATCCCCTGTCGCTCCATAACCGACAATCTCTGCGTAAATGTCTGCACCGCGTTCTTTGGCAGATTCAAGTGATTCTAAAATAAGAATACCTGATCCTTCTCCCATAACAAAACCATTTCTTTCTTTATCAAATGGGCGGCTTGCTTTTTTTGGATCTTCCGTTGTGCTTAACGCTTTAGCAGAAGTGAAGCCCGCAAATGCCATATTACTAATTGGCGCTTCTGTACCGCCTGTAATCATAGCATCGGCATCTCCACGCTGAATCGCTTTGAACGCATCTCCAATGGAGTTTGCACCAGAAGAGCAGGCTGTCACTGTACAAGAATTAATCCCTTTTGCCCCTAATTGAATCGACACCTGTCCTGCAGCCATGTCCGGAATCATCATTGGCACAAAGAAAGGGCTGACACGTTTTGCACCTTTCTCTAAAAACTTAGAGTGCTGCTCTTCCCATGTTTTCATTCCGCCAATCCCTGATCCAATCCAAACACCGATACGGCTCGCATTCTCATCTGTTATTTCCAAATTTGCATCTTGTACAGCCATTTTCGCTGCTGCCACAGCATATTGTGTAAAAGGATCCATCTTGCGAGCTTCTTTTTTCTCCATGTAGGCAGCCGGATCAAAATCCTTTACCTCAGCTGCTACTTTCGCAGTAAATTGTTCTTTATCTACCTTTGTTACGTAATCAATACCCGATTTCCCATTAACAATGCTTTCCCACATCGCAGAAACATTATTACCAACGGGAGTTACAGCTCCAAGTCCTGTTATTACAACTCTTTTTTCCACGTTCGTTTGCCTCCTTAATTAAATAAGAATTAACTCCCCCAGCGCAAAGCAACAGCTCCCCAGGTTAAGCCTCCTCCAAATCCAACTAATACGATTAAATCATTATCTTTTATTTTACCCTCTTTTACTGCTTCAGACAAAGCCATAGGAATCGAAGCAGAAGAATTATTTCCAAAACGCTCAATCGATTTCGCCATTTTATCTTCAGAAATTCCTAATCGTTCTCTAGCAGCCTCCATAATCCGGATATTTGCCTGATGTGGAATAAGATAATCCACGTCTTCTCGGGACAGTCCTATTTTTTCAATCACATTCACTGTAGATTCAGGCATTTGTCTCACAGCAAATTTAAAAACTTCCCTTCCATTCATTATGATATGGTCTTCTTTGTTTAAGTAAAGCTCCTTGCCACCAGCGCCATTTGCACCAAGTTCAAAGGACAGAATACCTTTTTCTTCAGATACTTCTCCAATGACAGCTGCTCCTGCACCGTCTCCAAATAATACACATGTAGAACGGTCTGTCCAATCGGTTATTTTAGATAGCTTTTCAGCCCCTACAACAAGTACATTTTTGTATGTGCCTGTAGCAATAAATTGATTTGCTGTAATGATTCCATACATAAAACCAGCACAAGCAGCCCCTACATCCATTGCCGCAGCATTTATAGCTCCTAATTTATCTTGAATTAGACAAGCAATAGACGGAAATGCTGTATCTGGTGTTACAGTTGCTACTAAAATCAAATCAATATCTTCTGCTTTGACATTCGCCTCTTTTAATGCTTCAATTGATGCATAGTATGCCATATCTGAAGTATCAATATCATCTGTAGCTAACCTTCTTTCATGGATACCTGTTCTTGTTCGTATCCATTCATCGTTGGTATCAACGATCTTCTCTAAATCATGATTGGTAACTACATTTGTAGGTAAATAATGGCCGGTTCCTAAAATACCGATACTCATCTAACCGCGCTCCTCTTCTATAAAACATTAATATCAAACATTATGACTTGGTACTAATTTTAAGACAAAATGAAACGGATAGCAAGTTACAATTTCAGCCTGGCTTGTGGACTATACTATCCATTTTTTTTCTTCCATTTTATTTATGGTACATTTTTTGTCACTTTTATTTTTTGCTATCAAATAACAGATGTTAATATTCATTAGGCAATAGCCCGGTGTCAATATACGCTTCAATATCCTCTTCTACCTGCATTTTTACGTTGTTTGGAACGGCAGAGTGAAATCCCCCCAGTGAGATAAATCCATCTTTAAAATCATACGTGTATATTTTCCCTTCCAGATCCCCGCTGTTAAAATCATCCGCTACGGATTTGTACAGTTCCCTGATATGTTGAATCGTACTTGTTAAAACAGCGTCAGGGGCAACATCCATCTGATCTGTCATATAACCAATTGCATAAAAATTATCATTTTCAGCCTCTCTCAAGATACTTTCACTAAAAGCATCTCCAATGGGATAAAAAACATCTACCCCTTGCTCCTTCATCATCGCATAGACCTCCAAAGCAAGGTCATTATTATTCCAATCGTTTATATAATTCAACGATATATCAGCATCTTTATTTGCATGAATGACACCTTCAAAAAAACCTTCTGTTTCCGGCTGCCAAGAATAAGCAGCTATGATCCCAATTTGGTTGCTTTCCGTCATATTTCCAGCGACCATACCAGCAAAAAAACCCATAGCATGAGCATTAAAATTCAAAGAAGTCACATTTTCTCCGGATTCACCGCCATTCACATAAACAAATTGTACATCTGGGTAGCTTTCAGCAAGCGTCATAAAATATTCTCCGTAAATATTACTATGGCCATAAATTAAGTTGACTCCATTATGTACGAATTGATCAACAGTCTGCTGTACTTGATGCATGGTTTCTACATTTTCCTCATAATAAACATTTATATCGTATTCATCACTTATTTCTAACATTGCCTGATACCCTTGTTCAGTCCAAGGATTATTATCTATTTCTGCATCTGTTATAAACCCGACATTTTGTATTTGACCTGTCTCAAAATAAGAACAAGCAGACAGTGTGCAAATCAGGAAAAGAAGGATTAGTGGATAGTGGATATATTTCACCTTAGCACACCCATTCTATCTTGATTAGGCGAGACGACTCCCAACCTCAAGGTATGTGCAGGATGAACCCCAATGAGCAGGTGGGAGTTGAATCGCCTTTTTGCATTTACGAACTTAAATTTACATGGCATGATGTTCTTGAAAGTAGACACCCCAGAAACCCACACTTCAAATTTCTTTAGAAATGAAGTGGCAGGAGTATTCATTACTGAAGCCGCTTATTAAATGTTTGTATTGCTTTGATCACTGTATTTATATCTCTATTTTCCAGCAGAACCTGCTTTTTTTCAACTTTTGTGTTTGTTAAGTTATCGTTAACTGAATTAATCTCTATTAATTTAGGTAAATGTGTCATTTTTATCCACTGCATAAATACATTTAAAAAATCTTTAATGTAAATCGCCTTCTTTTGCCATGCTTCGTCTGAGCAGGAAACCAGCTCACCATCTGCATACACTTTATTCTCTTCCAGTTCCATCCCTTCCCCAATAAGATAAGGTACAGAAATCACGGATGCAGCTGAATTATCAGACACTGCATTCTGATCAAAGACTGTTTGAATCAGTATTACCTTCTCCGTATGTTCGTGCAGATTTTTTATCTCTGATTGATTGATAATGATTGCCAGATCATAATCATTTTTCACTTGATCTACTTCTTGGAAATGACTATTTCTGCCAAAAAAATCTTCTAATCCAGAATTTAGTTGGGCACTCCGAATTCCATCAACTTGATAACCGTTATCTAATAATCTTGTTACAATATGATAACCGACCCAATGATTATGAGGAATAACTAATATACGCAAGAAAAACACTCCTTTATAAAGGTTGTTCAAAAAATCTAATACAAAATATAATGAATATTTATTGAGCGCACTTATTACCAACTCAACTTTCGCACCCAAGAATAAGCATATATATCTTGTCATTCCAGGATTATCATGTTCTTCATTATTATGCTTGCTTTTGGTTAAATCACTTTTTTGTACTAATGATAGTGTATAGCTCCCGCTCCGGCCAACCACTCCACTTTCCTACGCAGCGGTAATCTTACACTTTACCTTCTTTATGCTTTAACAAAGTATATAGAAGGCATAATCAACACTTGTTCCTATTGATATGAAGTAATTTTTTAAGTGCGAAAATTGAGTTAATTATTAACCAGATATATCATTAAATAATCATTAATTTTCACGATTTTTTTAGATTCTTTAAAGCAACGAAAGGCTTTTCATGTTAAAATGATATTTATGATATACTTAGATAAGGTAGTAAAGTGAGGTGGACTTATGCGTTTTATCGCAACTATTTTTTGGGCTGTGGCTATCGCTTTAGCAGTCTCTTATGTATTGACAAGCATGGGTGCAGAGCCATTTATTATTCGAGATGCACTGATTGTAGCGGGTATCTTTTCTATATTCGTGTTTGCTTTAGCTGGTTTGGTTTTGAAAGAAGATACCAAATAAGTAAAACCCCTTGTCTTATTATATGCGACAGGGGGTTTCTATATTTCTAAAAATGCTTTTTATTAAATAAAACGTTCTATGTCTATATTTTTTAGCATAATTACATAAAAGGACAGGCATATGAATTGGAATATATGGGTATAACCTTACCCATATATTCTATATACAAAATAAAAACTGACATGTTTTAAAAATTAATTGGAGCTCTGCTTTGTTCATTTTAAAAAATAACTGTACAATCAGAGAAGAAAAAATAAAGGAAGGTATTTAAAAAATGGATGCTTTAAGTAGATTATGGGAACTAATCCAGTTTTTTATTCTTGGGATCGTTCAAGGAGTTACCGAACCAATTCCGGTATCCTCCAGCGGACACTTAATTATTGTCAGGGAGCTATTTGATATTAAAGCCAGGGGGCTTTCTTTTGAAATATTTGTTAACTTCGCTTCCCTGCTGGCAGTGATGCTGATTTATCGTAAAGATATTGTACGTCTTATCGTCAATACGTGGAACTTCTTATTCAAAGGAGATAAAACGGTCAAAAGTGACTTTATGTTTGTTGTTTATCTCGTGATCGCCACCATTCCTGTAGGGATTATTGGTTTGCTGTTCGGGGATGCGCTTGGCGAAGCGTTAAGTGGTACCAGTGTAGTTGGAATCACATTATTAATTACCGCTCTTGCCCTTTGGATCATTCGTAATCTCAGAGGACGTAAACAGGATGGGGATTTATCCACAAAAGATGCTATTATTGTCGGACTTGTTCAGTCTATCGCTGTAACACCGGGAATAAGCAGATCCGGAGCAACCATCGTCGCTTCAATGCTCGTTGGAATGAAGAAAGAAACAGCACTTCGATTTTCTTTCCTGCTGTATATTCCGGTAAGTCTGGGGACGGCTATTCTTGAAATCCCCGAAATCGCCAGAGACCCTGAAATGAGTCAGCTCTGGGCGCCTTATCTGGTAGCATTTATTACTGCATTTATCGCCAGCTACTTTGCGCTAAAATGGTTTATGAATATCATGCGTCACGGGAAACTGGAGTATTTTGCATATTACTGCGTGATCGTTGGTATTCTTGTCTTGATTTTCTTATAGAGGATGTTCAAAAAGGCCAATAAAAATGACACGGCGAATTTCTGCGTTGACGTGTTTTTTCCGATACTCACGTATTATAAAGCATACGCTCCGTTCGAAAAAAACACGTCGCCTTGAACTTCTTGGTCCTATTTATCGGCCTTTTTGAACACGCACTTATAGTCCATTATTAGAAACTGCAGATCCGCCAGCCTTTTCCTTGCATAAGGGCGCGGAGAGCTTCATCGAATCTCAGCATGTAAATAGAGGCATCCACCAATTTTAATGGCGGATGCCTCTATTAATTTTTCAGGAATAAAACAATTCCTGCTTTATCAATCAGGTATTCCTAAAGCAATTTTTGCGTAGCGTGACATTTTATCTTTACCCCAAGGTGGATCCCAAACAATATTTGTTTTTGTTTCTTTCACTTCCGGAATATCTGATAAAGCATGCTTGATATCTGCTTCAATATGCGCAGATAATGGGCATCCCATGGCAGTCAATGTCATCGTAACCACACACAAACCATCATCATCCAAGTCTACATCATATATTAAACCAAGATTGACAATATCAATACCTAGTTCTGGATCAATTACATTTTCTAATGCACCCATTAGATTCTCTTTCATCGCTTCATCCATATGTGCCATCCTCCTTTCCCTATCCTCTATTAAATCATACTTTAACATGTTATAAAATCATTTTACAACAGATGCTGCTCAAACCAGTCTGTTGCACGATGCATTGCTGGAATACTCACCTTATGCTCTCTGCCTTTTTCCCCAATAAATTGCAGATGTTCTGCTGTTTTATAATATGGCTTTACTGCATGGTAAAAGGAGTGCGATTGTTCAAAGGGAACTACTTTATCATTTTCACCATGCCAAAACATTAATGGACGATCGTTAAGTGCTTTCATATGAGCGGATAAATCAATTTCAGCCAGCTTTTCAAATAATTTATTTAATTCTTCTTGGGTAAATGGAGACTTTCCGTTATTTTCAACATATTGCAGTAATTGTTTCGCATATGCTTGCAGTTTAGGCGTTCCCATCATAACCGCCGCTGCTTTTACCCACGAATATCTGACAAGTGCAGCACTTGTTGTAATACCTCCCATGCTGGTTCCGGCTACACCTAATGCGTTCTCTTTTAGAAGCTGATTTTTCAATAAGTATTTTCGAATGGTATCTAACTCACTAATATTTTTTAACACGATTTCAAAAAAAGCCAGCTGCCGCTTATCATCTGCTAATCCATCATTTCTTTCCCCATGATGAAGCGCTTCGGGCAATAGAACCCGAAATCCTTTTTCTGCAAGCAAATAAGCTATCGGCAAATTCTGTTCTTTCGCGCTGGTAAAGCCATGAAAGTAAATAACCGCCGGACGTGCTTTGCCAGCGTATTTTTGATCAACAACATGTAAACAAGGTATCCCCTTGATTGATTCTTGGTAAATTCCTATCATCGATGACACGCTTCCTTTCACTTATCAACGTACTACCCCTATTGTAAAGTTTTTGTAATATCTTTCGCAAATAATGCAGCTTTTATTTAACTTTTCTTTACTTTACATATTTTCAAATCATGATACGATAAAATTAGATGAGAGGTGAAGGAATGGAAAATAAAAATAGACACTTAATTGCACTTGATTTAGATGGTACGTTATTAACAGATGACAAGAAAATAAGTATTCGAAATAAACAAGTAATATCTCATGCAATCGAAGAAGGACATGTGGTCGTTATTGCCACTGGCAGACCCGGTCGTGCCAGTATCCAATACTATCAGGAACTTCAATTAAAAACACCAATGGTAAACTTCAATGGAGCACTTGTGCATCATCCTCTGGATACCAGTTGGAAAGGTATTCACACACCGATGCCTCTAACTACCGCACATCGGATTATTGATGTTTCCACCGAAGTTGAAGTAAAAAATATATTAGCTGAGGTACAGGATCAAGTTTATTTAGATCAATATAGTGAAGATATTATGACTATCTTCCAAGATTCACCTGAGGAATCTCCATATATTATCGGTGACATTAAATCAAAATTAAAATACGACCCTACATCCGTTCTTATACATCCTGATGCTTCACAGGTTGAAGAACTGCGGGCTCATTTAAATGACTATCATGCAGAAGTTATTGAACATCGTAAATGGGGTGCTCCATGGAATATCATTGAAATCATTAAAAAGGGAATGAATAAAGCGGTTGGTCTCAAAGCTATTGCTGATGAATATCATATCGCCCGGGAAAATATTATCGCTTTTGGGGATGAGGACAATGATTTAGAAATGCTCGACTATGCTGGTGTCGGTGTTTCTATGGGAAATGCTATTGACGAACTTGTTTCTGTTTCCAAACATCAAACCTTAACGAATGAAGAAGACGGTATTAGTATATTTTTAGAGGAATATTTGAATCTTAATAAGAAAAATATCATTATTTAATTTTTAGGGAAGTCTGCAATTTTGCAGCCTTCCTTTCTTTATCTCTTTTCGAATTTCTGTTAATATAAACTTACGAACTTTTTACATGAGGAGGTACTCAAATGGCAGTACATATTTCCCCAACACCTAATCCAAATGCAATGAAATACACATCGGATAGTGTTATTTTTTCAGGGACAAACAGTATTTCTGTGATGCCCGGCGATGTCAGTGAACATGAAATTTTAAATGAATTAATGAAACTGGAAGACGTTGATAACGTTTTTGGTTATCAAAATTTTATTACGGTCAACAAACATTTTGACGCTGACTGGGAAAGCATCAATCCAAAGGTGGAAGAAATATTTGTGAAATTTGGTTATTAAGAAGAGGCTGGGAGCTCCCGGCCTCTTTTCTTTTACTATTCAACTATCATTCGATTTCTAATTAAAACATAAGCAGTACTTATACTTCTCTACACACATAAAAACCCATTTCACTCAAGCATAAGTAAAACAGGTTTATAACGTATCCACAATCATATTGATACTATTCTTCGGTATCTACCGGTACATAGTTTGGATTAATTTCATTATTATCCCCATCTTTTCCGTACATAATAACGATTGGAGGCTCCTCTTGTTCTAATATATCTTCTGAGAAAGTTTCCATGATCTCAAAATCTTGAAAAGACCCTGGTGCTGCTTCTTCTAATTCTATCGTTTTTTCTTCTTGAATCGGTTCCCCGTCTTGTTCAACGCGATAGAAAAAAGCTTCTGCATCTGTTCTCGCCTGCCCAACAATATGGAACTGTTCTCCATCCGAAGTAATATCGATTTCTTGGAACATTACTGTACTTGCTGTTTCATTATCCTCCTCAGGAGCAATCGGTTCAATCACCTCTTCCCCTCTATTTCCACAACCTGCCAATAATACAATCAAAGCTATAACAACATACCAACGTTTCATATTATACACACCTTTTTAATCTTTTCTAAAGAATCCATATACGCCAGCAGTCTCCACAATATTTGTAAATGCATCCGGGTCTACTTCATTTATGATTCTTTCTAAATCATATAATTCATATCTTGTCACTACAAGATACATGAGGCTTTTATCTGTCTTTGTATAAGCTCCCTTTGCAGGTAAAATCGTAATCCCGCGAACCATCGTATCATGGATAGCTTTTTGCAGCTCGTCCGTTTTCTTTGTCACAATAAACGCTGTAACCTTTTCATAGCGTGTATGAATTGTATCAATTACACGAGTGGTTACATAAAGCGTCAGCATAGTGTATAAAGCATTTTCAGGCTCATACAAAACACCCGCAATCACAATAATCAACGAATTCATGATTAAAAAATATTTGCCAATCGGCTTATCTTTCAGACGGGATAAAATCATTGCAACAATATCCATGCCGCCTGTAGAAGCACCTGCTTTTAATGTGATACCAACGCCGACTCCTGCGATAACACCGCCAAATACAGCATTTAAAATAATATCATTCGAGATAGAAACAAGTGGTAGAATTTCTAAGAATAAGGTGGAGAAAAATACTGATATTACACTATAAACCGTAAATCCCTTTCCTACCTTTAACCACCCTAAAATCAAAACCGGAATATTTAAAAGAGCTAATAAAATACCTGTGGATAAGCCGATCCCTAAGAAATCATTAAAAATACTGGATAATAGCTGAGCCGCTCCCGTAAATCCACTGGCATAAACATTTGCTCCGATAAGAAAAAAGTTTAATGATGCAGCATTTAATAACGCCCCAAGGATAACGATACTTATCCTTTTTGCTTCAATATAAAACACAAAACAGCCTCCTTTATTAAATTTTTGACTAAATATTCAATTAAACGTAAACTTAATGTACAATCTTATTTTAAGAAAATGTTCATAAAGTTCCAAAATGCTAAGCTGCAGACTTTTGAATGAACGCATTATTTTTTGTGCGTCTGCGATTACCCGTTCTATCAAAAATATTTGTAAACAGCGTATAAAGTCACCACAATACGTGAAAATTCCTTTTGTAAAATCGACGTTTTCTTGATTTTTTAGGCTCCATTGGGAATCTTTTTGAACATACACTTTAAAAGAAATGGATGTGATTAAAATGGCAATCACCATTCTAGCTGATAGCGCATGTGACTTATCCGAACATTATTATAACGAATATAATATTGAAATGATACCATTAACTGTTCACCTTCAATCAAAAGACTATCGGGACAGTATTGATATTACTCCAAAAACAGTTTATGATGCCATGCGGGAAGGCGAAGCACCAAAAACATCACAAGCATCTGCGAATCAGTTTAAAGAAATTTTTACTTCTTATGTAGAAGCAGAAAAACCATTGCTTTATATTGCTTTTTCTTCCGAATTGTCAGGAACCTGCCAAGCTGCAAAAATGGTTGAACAAGAAATTAAAGAGGAAAATCCAGAGGCCCAGCTACATATTATTGATTCCAAATGCGCTTCACTAGGACTTGGTCTGGTCGTACTAGAAGCTGCAAAAATGGCCCAGAAAGATGTTCCATTTGATGAAATTATTAAGCAAACTGACAAAAATGCCGCTCAGATGGAACATATATTTACAGTAGATAATTTAGAGTATTTATATCGCGGAGGTCGTGTCAGTAAAACAGCAGCCTTTGTTGGCGGCTTATTAAATATCAAACCTCTCCTGCATGTTGAAGGAGGGAAGCTCATTCCTTTAGAAAAAATTCGCGGGACAAAAAAAGTACTTAAGCGAATGATCGAGGTAATGGGCAAGCGGGGAAACAATTTTCAAAATCAAGTCATTGGAATTAGCCATGGTGATGATTTACCGCGTGCACAAGAGCTATCAAATATGATACAAGACCAGTTTGGTGTTAAAGAAGAGAATATTATCATC
Organism: Oceanobacillus jeddahensis; assembly: GCF_000750635.1. Taxonomy (GTDB): domain Bacteria; phylum Bacillota; class Bacilli; order Bacillales; family Amphibacillaceae; genus Oceanobacillus; species Oceanobacillus jeddahense. Next base: position 509,017 of record NZ_CCDM010000002.1, on the reverse strand, counting down.
GAAATGGTTGGTTCTGTAATTGGTGCGCATTCTGGACCCGGGACCTTAGCTTTATTCTTCTACAATAAATAAAAATATATGCTTCCTTACACGCCCCATAATGAATGCAAAAATAGATTTGACGTCCCAATAGCGTCAAATCTATTTTTTATGAGTACGTCCTCTTTTATTGAAAACGAATTAAGAAATATTTTTTCTTTCCTCTGCGAATGACAGTGAATGCATCTCCTAAACGATCTTCTTCGTCTACTATATAATCCAAATCCTGAACACGTTCTCCATTGATGTAAATAGCCCCATTTTTCACATCTTCTCTTGCTTGCCGTTTGGAAGAAGAAATAGATGCATTCACTAACAGATCAATCAAACCAGCAGGCTCTTTAACCGTATTGTGATTAGGAACATCCTTAAACGCTTGTTCTACCTCATCTACTTTTAATTGTTTGATATCTCCGCTAAATAAAGCCGCAGAAATTCTTTGCGCTTGTTCAAGAGCCGCCTCATCATGTATACTGCGAGTCATTTCTTCAGCCAGACGACGCTGCGCAACACGCTTTTCCGGTTGTGTTTCTACTTCTTTTTCTAATTCTGCAACTTCCTCATTCGACAGGAAAGTAAAGTATTTTATAAAGCGGATGACGTCCCGGTCATCAGCATTAATCCAAAACTGGTAAAATTCATAAGGTGATGTCTTTTCAGCATCTAACCAGATCGCATTTCCAGCAGTTTTTCCAAATTTTGTTCCGTCTGCTGTTGTAATTAAAGGTACGGTTAACCCAAACACTTCAGCAGTTTCCCCTTGGTTCTCTCTAGAACGACGGATAAGCTCAAGTCCTGCTGTAATGTTTCCCCATTGATCACTTCCACCAATCTGCAATGTACAATTTTCTTCTTCGTATAAACGTAAAAAGTCTAAAGATTGCAGAATCATGTAACTGAACTCTGTAAATGTAATACCTTGCGCAAGTCTGGCAGCAACCGAATCTTTGGATAGCATATAATTAATCCCAAAATGTTTTCCTGCTCCACGAAGGAAATCAATAATTGTCATCTGCCCCAGCCAATCATGATTGTTACGGGAAATGACTTGATTATCGCTGGATGTATCATCCATATCTACAATTTTGGCGATTTGCTTTTGAATACTCTCTGTAAAACCAAAAACAACCTCTTCTGTATTTAAGCTGCGTTCACTCGAACGTCCACTCGGATCTCCAATCATACCGGTTCCTCCACCAACTAACGCAATCGGTTTATGACCGGCCCGCTGAAATCTGCGCAACATCGTTAAAGGAACTAAGTGCCCAATATGCAAGCTGTCTGCTGTTGGATCAAATCCACAGTATAATGTGACTTGATTATTTTCAAGATGCTTTTCTAACCCATCTCGATCTGTTACTTGATTCACTAGCCCTCTATTTTCTAAATCCTGTAAAATATTCATAATCCTTCCTCCTGTAAATTAATATTTTCATTTTACCGGCAACTCCAATTGTTAAAAATTCGCTTTTTAAGGGAAAATAAAAAACCCGTCGCCTCTCTGGTCAGAAAGGGACGAGTTGGATTCGCGGTACCACCCTTGTTGCTATTACAATATAGCCACTTAAGGTTTGTTAACGATGTTTTTCACCGTTCTTTTTATTATCAGGGCAAATTGCGGATAATAAAAAGAAAAACTCCAGATTGTAATTCACATGTGAATGTATACTGACTTGCACCATCCGCCAGTTCTCTTAGACAGGGATTCACATTGCTACTTCGATCCTTCAACGTTTCATAAAAAAATAAATGAATATGATAATACTATTCATAGCATAAATAACCTTTTAACGCAAGCCTTTTTCCGTCTCACTACCAAACTGTAATTTCTCTATGTTATAATAAATGTTGAATTAGGAGGTCTAATGTCAATTATGAAAGAAAAACTACAACGTTTTTTTAATACTGTTAAAAACTGGTGGAAAAAAGGATTCATCCAGCAGACATCACGAATAACGTATGACGTTGTCTGGAATATTATCTTATTTGTCATTGTTATAGGCGGTATCGGCGGAATATTTGCCGGCGGAATCGGACTTGGATATTTTGCATCTTTGGTACATGATGAGCCTTTAAGAAGTGAAGCATCGATGGCAGATGATATTTACAATTATTCTGAAACGTCCAGTATTTATTTTGCAAATGATGTCTACTTAGGGGATATTAGAAGTGACTTATATCGTGAAGAAGTAGAACTCGATCATATCTCACCTACACTGCTTGATGCAGTTGTCGCAACGGAGGATGAATATTTTCACGAACATAACGGTGTGGTACCAAAAGCAATTTTAAGGGCGACAGCGCAGGAATTTCTTAATTCTTCTGTCCAAACAGGCGGTAGTACGCTAACGCAGCAGCTTATTAAGAACCAGATTCTTACCGATGAAGTGTCCTTTGATCGAAAGGCGAAAGAAATTCTATTAGCAATGCGACTGGAAAATTATTTTACGAAAGATGAAATTATGGAAGCTTATTTAAATATTATCCCTTATGGCAGAAATGCATCCGGTCGTAATATTGCAGGTATCCAAACCGCCTCCGAGGGCATTTTTGGTGTTGAAGCTTCTGAATTAACGCTTCCACAGGCTGCTTATCTGGCAGGACTCCCGCAAAGTCCGTCCGGATATACACCCTTTACTTCAGCAGGCGAGTTAAAGTCTGAGGAAGAGTTACAGCCAGGTATTAAACGTATGAAAACTGTTTTAAATCGTATGCATGATATGGAATTTATCACGGATGAAGAACTGGAGGAGGCTGTCAATTATGATATTGCCGGTGACTTTACCAATCCCGTCCCTTCTTCCAGAGATAAGTATCCTTATGTTACTTATGAAGTCGAAAAACGCACAAAAGACATTATTCAGGAAATGTTAATGGAAGAAGACGGCGTTAGCGAGGAAGATTTAGAAGAAGATGACGATTTGCGCGCAGAATATATAGAACGTGCAGAAAAAGAGTTGCGGGATGGCGGCTATCAGATTCATACAACAATCAATAAAGATATTTATGATGCCATGCAAGAAGCTGCCCAAGACTATTCTGACTATGGTTATGCCAGAACCTTTACCGCTACAAACAGTGATGGAGAAGAATATGAAGTAACACAGGAAATTCAGACCGGTGCTATTATGGTCGAAAATAATACCGGAAAAATTATTTCTTTTATTGGCGGACGCGGATTCGATGAAGATCATCAGGTGAATTTTGCTACCGATACAAGACGTTCTATCGGTAGTACCATCAAGCCTTTACTCGATTATGCTCCGGCGATGGAAGAAGGCGTCATTCAGCCGGGTACTCCTATTGCAGATTATCCACGGTCCTTTGCGAACGGCAGCTTTGATTTATCAAACTACGGCGGTGGTAATTACGGGCTTGTCTCTGCACGTACAGCGCTTGCTAACTCCTATAATATTCCCGCTGTAGATACGTATATGCAGATTATTGATGATGATCCTGCTGCGGAGTATTTAGAAAAGATGGGCGTCACTTCTTTAACACCAGGAGACCATGTCCAACCAGCTCTTTCAATTGGGGCAACGGACAATGGTATTTCTGTAGAAGAAAATGTCAATGCTTTTTCCACCTTTGGCAATAATGGAAAGTTTGCAGACGCTTATATGATTGATAAAATAACGGATGCAAATGGGGATGTTATTTATGAGCACGAGACAGAACCTGTGGAGGTATTTTCACCCGAAACGACTTACCTGACAGTAGACATGATGCGGGATGTTATTGATAATGGAACAGGTAATTTCGTGAACTCCCAGCTTCAAAACACAAATGTGGACTGGGCAGGAAAAACGGGAACATCTAATGATTATCACGATGCCTGGTTTGTGGCGACAAATCCAAATGTCACATTCGGTACCTGGATTGGATACGAAACACCGGCATCTATTAATCATTCCTACCACCTATCGTATAGTCAGCGAAATATGAAATTATGGGCAGAGGTCATTAATGCTGCCGCACAGGTAGATCCAGTTCTTGTCACACCGGAAACAAATTTTGAACGGCCAGACGGTGTTGTAGAGAGAAGTTATTGTGCTGTATCAGGAATGCTCCCATCTGATTTATGTGAAGATGTAGGGCTTGTTAAAACAGAACTGTTTGATTCCCGTTATGTGCCAACTGAAGAAGACAATAGCTTAATGCGAGGCAGCAGACGCGTTTTAGAATCAGATGACGATGGAAATTCATTTAGCCGAAGCAACGGAATTATGTTTAATCCAGATTGGCTGAAAGAAAACGGTTATGATGAGATGGATGACTTTTCGATGCTCTACCCAAAAACAGAACGTGATAAGTGGCTGAGAATCGGAATACCCGCAAGTATGTCATCATCCAGTTCAGACGACGATGATGATTAAAAAAATATGGCTCATAAGGCTCCACTCTATTAATAGAGTGGAGCCTTTTTAATAAATAACTCAACTTTCGTACCTAAGGATAAGCATATATTTCTTGCTATCTCAGGATGGACATGTTCTCCAGTACCATGCTTGCTTTTGGTTAAGTTAAATATCCATCCATTTCGGAATTGATGATTGTGCATAATTCCACTCCGGCCAACCACTCCGCTCTGATAGGATTCTACAGCGAACGAAAGAAATAACATTTTGATGAGTTGGACGAAATAGCAGCTTTTGCCTGGACAACCAATCATGGCAGCATGGATTTGAAATACAGGGAATAGCTTTCATGCACAGAAAGTAGTCTTGGGTAAACATTTTACCATGCAGCATAAAAAATATGTTCTATCTAATCAAACTTCTATTTGGTGAGTGGTTTTCTACGTATTGAACACCTTACTAGCGGAGGCGGACCGTTTTGACTCCTGTGAGGAAAGCGGAAAGCGTCGTTTAAAAACGTAACAACTGGACCGAAGCAACTGAGATAGAGGAATCACCGTGAGTTTACGAACGGATGATGACTTTCACCCGTGGGCATAAGTGCGACTTTACTTCTGTCTGCGCCTGTCGGCTTGCCAACCAGTAAGTCTTCTTTATCGTAGGGCGCTCTCGGGAAGTTGTCTAGTTTTTGACGCTTGTAGCTGGACAAGGGATCAGCACCATCTGAAGATCCACTTTTGCCAAGTGCTCTTTTTGGCAAAAGTTAGCTGAAGAGCGTGCCCCTAGGCAGACTAAAGTCGCAACGTCCTGGGGTTGGGACTGCGATTACTCGCCCCATCAAAAACCGTTGTACGTCGGAAAGCAAAACGGTCTGTCGCAGCGGTGCTTTACACTTCACCTTCTATTCTTTGTCTAATGAAGTTACTTTTTAAGATGCGGTAGTTGAGTAAATAAAATTAACTCCTGACAATTATCAAAAAACACTAAAAAAACAGTGCTATTTTCTGTATAATGGATGGTAAGAGCATTTTGTATTTCATAAAGGTGGTGGATGGATGAAACACACAAAGGAATTTGATTCAATCCTTTTCGAAACAGATGCAGGAGCACTGACAATTGAAGGTCCTGTTTCACGCTCTCAATTAGAACAGTATCATTTTCATGAAGAACTAACTGCGTTCAGACCTGCTGAGAAACAATTCGAAGCACTTTTAGACATTGCCGAGCTAAAAGAAGCACGAATTATCATTGCACGTACTTCAGATACAGTTATCGGCTATGTTACTTACTTGCATCCTGATCCATTAGAAAGATGGTCCAAATTCGAAATGGAGGATCTTATTGAATTAGGAGCAATTGAAATTATCCGGAAATATCGAGGTGGAGGTGTTGGCTCTACCCTGCTCCGTCAATCCATGAAAGACCCTTACATGGAAAACTATATCGTTATTTCAACAGAATATTATTGGCATTGGGACCTGGATTATAGTCAATTAAGTATCTGGGATTATCGAAAAGTAATGGAAAAAATGATGGCATCAGGCGGCCTTCTTCCAGCTCCAACAGATGAGCCTGAAATTAATTCACATCCAGCTAACTGCTTGATGGTGCGAATTGGAAGTAATGTACCGCAAAAATCAATCGAGTTATTTGATAAATTACGATTTTTAGGTCCAAATCATTATTAAAAGAGATATAACTAAAGGGGGATTCTTTCATGCTAGTTGAAGAATTAATGAATAGAAATATGATAACGCTTCCACCAACTGCAACAATTAATGATGCTTTACAGCTGTTAGAGAAGCATAAAATTAGACATATCACCATTGTTGATGATGATATGCAGGTTCTTGGTATTGTTTCTGATCGTGACGTGAGAGATGCAAGTCCATCTACTTTTCTCGATACAAGTGATTTTCATATTCTTAATAAAGAGATTCAGACCATTATGACAAGCCCTGTCATAACCATACATCCAATGGATTTCGTGGAAGAAATTGCTTACATTTTCTATGATAAAGAAATTGCCTGCTTACCAGTTGTTAGCAGGGACAAACTTGTTGGTGTCGTAACAGAAAAAGATATGCTTTATAAATTGATACAGTTGACCGGAACACATGAACAAAGTTCGCTTATTGAAGTGAAAGTGCCGGACCAGCCGGGAGAATTGCCAAGAGTTGCAAGTATCTTTGGCAATCATAACGTAAATATTGTTTCTGTATTGCTCTATCCTTACAAAGACCCTGAATATAAAATACTTGTATTTCGTGTCAAAACATTAAACCCGATGCCTATTATTAATGATCTTCGTAATGCTGGCTATACATTGCTTTGGCCAAACAATATTATGGAGCCAAAGAAATGACAAAGCAAGCTGGTTTTATTTATACTCCCAATTTTTTAAATTATCAATTCACAGAAGATCACCCTTTTAATCACAAAAGGGTTCTACTTACAAAAGAATTGCTGGAGCGACAATCTACATTAACAACAGGGGATTTCATCATCCCACGTACTGCTACGGATGAAGAGATTGCCCTTTTTCACGATACAACCTATATTGAAGCAGTCAAAAGAGCTGGCAGCGGAGATTTAAAAGAAGATCGGGCACAGGAATATGGTTTAGGGACAGAAGATACACCTATTTTTTCAAATATGCACGAAGCTTCCTCTGGATTAGTAGGCGGAAGTCTTACAGCTGTCGAAAAAATACTAAATGGTGATTATAAAAAAATAACCAATATTGGCGGCGGCTTACATCACGGCTTTCAACGTAAGGCTTCCGGTTTCTGCATTTATAATGATTGTGCAATTGCCATTAAATATTTACGGGAACAAGAAGATTTAAAAGTACTTTATGTAGATACAGATGCACATCACGGGGATGGGGTGCAAGCTGGTTTTTATGATGATCCAAATGTATGCACCTTTTCGATCCATGAAACAGGGCGCTACCTTTTTCCCGGCACAGGAAATGTGAGTGAAAGAGGTATAAAAGAAGGACATGGCTACAGCTTTAATTTACCGATTGATGCATTTACGGAAGATGCGTCTTTCTTAGACTTATACGAGACAGCTTTACGAAAAATTGCTGCATTCTTTAAACCAGATATTATCGTGACTCAAAACGGAGCTGACAGTCATTGTCTTGACCCTTTAACACACCTTTGCGGAACAATGAATATATTTGAAAGAATCCCTTTACTTGCTGCAGAAATTGCTGATGAGTATTGTGATGGAAGATGGCTGGCTGTTGGCGGTGGAGGCTATGATATGTGGCGTGTAGTTCCACGGGCTTGGGGACAGGTATGGAACGTCATGAAAACAGGAGCATACTGTGTAGGCCATCTACCTAAAAAATGGATTGAAAAATGGCAAAAGGAAGCTCCTGTTACCCTACCAGCAAGTTGGCAAGACACAGCGGATATTCAACCAACTATTCCAAGAAGAGCAGAGATCACGGAAAAAAATAAATTATTATTAGAAGATATGTTGAAATACACTGCTATTATTTAATTACTCTACGATGATAAAATTTTCACTCGTCTATTTTTTACTAGCAGGATGTGCTGACTTCGAGGTTTTTCTCATAAAAATTAATTCTTTCTATCATGTAAAAAAGACAAAGCAGATGATCATAACTGCTTTGTCTTTTTTAAAGAAAATATTTTATTTTGTTGAATCTCTAAACTCCATACGATGTGGTAGTACAACGTTTTTCTCTTCTACTTCCTCATCGTTCATATATTTTGTGAGAAGCCGCATACCTACAGCTCCAATATCGTATGTTGGCTGTACGACTGTTGTCAGTTTTGGACGTACCATACTTGCCAGACGGATATTATCAAAACCAAATACCTCTATATCTTCGGGTACAGTTAAACCATTATCCTGTGCACCGTGGATAACCCCTAAGGCAATTTCATCATACATAACAAATACAGAAGCTGGACGATCTTCTAATTTTAAAAATTCCTCCACCGCATCTATACCAGTTGAATACGCATAAGAACCTTTATAAATATAATCTTCATTAGGCTCTATATCAGACTCTTTCAATGCACGCAAATAGCCATTTGTTTTCAATGCATTCACACTTGTATCTGATTCACTACCTACTAAAGCAGGTTGTTTATTTGTTTTCTCAATTAATGACTTTGTCGCTTCATATGCAGCCAGCTCATAATCAATATTAACAGAAGGAATGGTATCTGTAGGGTCGTACGTAGAAGCTAGTACAACTGGAACAGAGCTTGTCTGGAACTGATGGATATGCTCCTCTGTTATATTGCCTCCCATGAATAAAATACCATCTACCTGCTTTTCTAACATGGTATTAATCAATTCCAATTCTTTATCCTTATTTTGGTCTGAGCTGCTTAAAATAATATTATACTTGTACATCGTTGCAATGTCTTCAATTCCACGGGCAAGTTCAGAAAAGAAGATATTCGATATATCTGGAATAATCGCACCAATGGTTGTTGTTTTTTTACTTGCCAATCCACGGGCAACAGCATTTGGACGATACCCTAATTGTTCAATGGTTGCTAATACTTTCTTTCTTGTTGTTGGTTTTACATTTGGATTTCCGTTGACAACACGTGATACGGTTGCCATCGAAACGTTTGCTTCTCTTGCTACATCATAAATTGTAACAGTCATGTTTGTCTACCTCCTAAAAATCAATTTTTCACAGTGTACTAGGCTGTAAAGTCCCCGCCTCATGAATAGATATTACTCATATTTACTAGGCGGCAGACCTAACAGCCCGTAACGGCCCGATTGGTTCCGGCCTACAGGATGTAGGTCATAAAGACGTTGCGACAATTCTTTTTGATGGGGCGAGTAATCGTAACCCAGGACGTCGCATTTTTATTCTTTGTGACCTATTCAGCGGGGATACATCCCACTGAATAAAGTTTTACAATATACAAGAACTAATGCTGCATCTATTTATATATCATACGCCACTATGAAAAAAATTACAAAACTTTCATGAAAACAAAATGAAAATTTTCATAAATACACTATAAATATAACATACCTTTTTATTATTATATCCAAACCTGAAACTTTGAAAACATTCTCACCATTTGTTTTTAGCACTAATCTTGTACACACACCATATTATATAAAAAACTGCCTCAAAAATTATACCATTAATTTTTGAGGCAGTCTTTATTATTTTCCTAAACGATTTTCAACATCTTTAATTTCTTTGAAAAATTGATCGAAAGTCGGAATATCCATTTGCTGAGCTGAGTCAGATAGAGCAACTGCAGGATCCGGATGAACTTCAGCCATAACGCCATCTGCTCCTACCGCAATAGCAGCTTTAGCTGTAGGTAATAGTAAGTCTCTTCTACCTGTTGAGTGTGTTACATCAACAAAAACAGGTAAATGTGTTTCTTGTTTTAAAATAGGTACTGCAGAAATATCTAACGTGTTACGTGTTGCTTTTTCGTATGTACGAATACCACGTTCACACAGCATAATATTTTTATTTCCTCTGGACATGATGTACTCCGCCGCATTGATGAATTCTTGAATCGTTGCTGATAATCCTCGTTTTAATAATACAGGTTTACCAGCATCTCCTGCAGCTTTTAATAGCTCAAAGTTTTGCATATTTCTTGCACCAATCTGAACAACATCAATGTAGTCAACTGCTTGTTCTAAGTCAGCAGGATTTACAATTTCACTGATCACAGCTAAATCATATTCATCTGCTACTTTTTTCAGAATTTCTAAGCCTTCGATTCCAAGTCCTTGGAAATCATATGGGGAAGTTCTCGGTTTAAATGCACCGCCACGAAGTAATTTTAATCCTTTTTCTTTTACGGAAGCAGCTACAGCAGCTACCTGCTCGTATCCTTCAACAGCACAAGGACCAAATACATAGCTGATGTGCCCATTACCGACTTTTTCCCCTTTTAGTTCCACTATTGTATTTTCAGGCTGTTTCTTTCTCGATACTAAGAGTGCTTTACTGTTATCTTCTTCTTGAAGCTCGAGACTTGCTTTAAAAATTTCTTTAAAAATATGTTCAAGTGTTGAATCCTGAAATGGACCACTATTATTATTTTTAATGTTATCCAGCATTTCACGCTCACGTACCGGATCAAAACGTTTAATGCTCTGCTTGGTTTTTAAATCACCAATCTCTTGATTAATGCTCGCCCTGCGATTAATTAACTCTAATATCTCCAGGTTAACCTTGTCCATTTGTTCTCTTAGCTGTTCCATTTCATTACTCATTTTACACTCTCCTCAAATCTCTTAATCTATTTAATCATTTAGAATAATTAGAGCCATTATAGCTAAGTTTCTTCTATTTGTCACCATTTAATTAATGTAAAATTTTAATTCTTAAAGAAAATACGGAAAAATAGAACCGCTCCTTTGTAAATATATCTTGTAATAAGCGCTTAAAAAACTTCCCTCAGCCCTAATCAGCAAAAGTATATGGTATTTTGACGTTCCCACAAGGTCGAAGGGAAATTATTCCAAATTCTTTTGGATCTATCTAAGTTGAAATAAAAATTGTATCCTCTACCATTCGCTAAGGAAAAACACTACGCTTTTCATGGGCTTGTCCTCAGTCTCCACGAAAAAGAAGACCACTTTTTCTGCGGGTCTTCATACTGGGACTGGGGCTGGGGCTGCGATTACTCGCCCCACCGAAGAGCTTTTGCGATTACTCGCCCCATCAAAACCGTCGCTGGTTACAGTGCTTAACCACATAATAAATGATTGATTATGTTAGAGAAAAAATAGATTTAATAATTCAACCTATATATTTGTTGTATTTTAATACTATTCGATCCTGGTAGAAAAAAACATTGATGAGTGAAAGACTCATCAATGTTTTAAGTATTATGATTTTTTATTTGCTTCTTTTTTCACTTCATTGGCTGCTTGTTTTGTTTCTTTTTTTACTTCTGCAGCTTTCTTAGAAACAGTTTCTTCTGTTTCCGCTTTTTTATCTGCAGTCTCTTTTTTTACATCTTCTATTTTATCTGATACTTCATCTTTCAAATCAGATGCTTTATTTTTTGTATCATCCAGTTTATCTTCAGCGGCATCTTTTAAATCTTCTGCTTTATCTTGAGCATCATTTAGTTTGTCTTCTACCGCACCTTTCAAGTCAACTGTCTTCTTCTTCACATTTTCTGTAAGCTCTTGTGATTTATTAGCAACTGTTTTAGATAAATCAGAAGTAGCGTCTACTGCTCTTTTGGTTAAATCAGAAGTTGTAGAATACGCTTTATCCTTTAATTCTACCCCTTTTTCTTGTGCTGTTCCTGCTAATTCTGTTGCACGATTTTTCACTTGAATTGCTCCATCATTAAGGTCACCGCGAAGTTCTTTACCTGATTTTGGTGCAAGCAATAATGCTGTCGCAGCTCCTACAAAACTTCCTACAAGTGTTCCAATAATAAAATCCTTCGTGTTAATTTGATTGTCTGCCATCCTTATAACCTCCTAAGATTTAATTAGACTCCTGTTTCCGCTTATTCCAATACTCAAAGATGGAAGCCCCCCATTTAACTGCTTGAGCAGCCTTTTCCTGATCTTCTTTTGAGTGTTTTGAAATAATATTAGATAATTGCTGTAATGACTTATTAAAGTCCTCTACTGTATCACCTATTCCCCTTGCTCCCTGAATTAAACCATCAAGCTGATTTGATTTTTGAGTTAAATCAGCTACCAGCCCTTTGGAATCTTGGACGACCCCTCTAGCTTCTTCTGTTACGCCGTTTACCTGATGATTAATTCTGACTAAAGATTCCCTAACTTCGTCCATAGTTTTCTTTGTGTTAAAAACTAAAATAACCGTATAAATCATTAATATGAGTAAGGCTATTATGGCAATCGCCAATGCGCTATAGAGGATAACTCCCATAATCTTATATCACTCCTTTGTATCTGTTATCTGTATTCATCAGTACGATTAAATGCATTATAAGGGATAGTATGTACTTTATAAAAGGTTGTCCAAGCAGCCTGGTAACCATGCACGGGTGACTAGAAAAAACGGACCATTACTAGCACAAGATCATAAGAAACGTAATCGAAGTTTCTTTAAATACATCGTTTTTCTTATACTTCCCGATCATGCAAAAAATAGTGCTGTATCTTTTACAAATGAAAAACATTACTGTTTCTCATTTGTAAACACGTTAGTTATTCTATTTCATACCAGGTGGAGAACGCATCATAGTTTATTCTTACCCTTCCTTTTCTAAGAATAAACTACATTTTCCCTTAAAAGATTTAATCCATATTTCTATTGTATCTTATTTTTCCGTTAAAATACAATATCAAGCTGATTACTATATTTAACAATAATATTTCATATAAATGTTTTCTCTATAATAAAAAAGCAGTGAGCTTTTTCACTGCTTTTTTATTCGCTTAGGCAAGCGTTTCTTCATAGGATTTCTGGAATTTTTGAATATCTCCTGCACCCATGAAAATTAACACACTGTCTTTATATTCTTGTAATACATTGGTATGCTCCAGATCTAAAATATCACTTTCTGGAATCAAGTTTTGCAGGTCTTCAATGGTTAATTGACCTGACTTTTCCCGGGCTGATCCAAAAATATCACATAAATACACTTTATCTGCTTGATTTAAACTATCTGCAAATTCTTGTAAAAATGTTTTTGTACGCGTAAATGTATGTGGTTGAAAAATAGCAACCACTTCCTTATTTGGATACTTTTTACGTGCTGATTCAATCGTTACCGCGATCTCCTTAGGGTGATGTGCATAATCATCCACGATTACCTGAGAACCGATTGTCTTCTCTGTAAAGCGGCGCTTAACTCCTTTAAAAGAGCTTAATTCCTTCATAAATTCAACCGGAATACCTTCATAGTGACAAATTGCAATAACTGCCAGTGAATTTAAAATCGTATGGTTTCCAAATGTCGGAATGAAGAAATGCTCATAGAACGTGCTTCGGACATATACATCAAACTCTGTCCCCTGTTCTGTTTCTACCACATTTTTTGCTTGAAAATCATTTGATTCATTAAATCCATAATAAATGATTGGAACTTTTGTGTGTATGCCTTGGAGCTGTTCATCATCTCCACAAGCAACGATTCCTTTTTTCACACGATCAGACATGGATTGGAAAGCATCCACAACATCATCCAAGCTTGTAAAATAATCAGGATGATCAAAATCAATATTTGTCATAATCGCGTAATCCGGCTCATAACTTAAGAAGTGTCTGCGATATTCACATGCTTCAAACGCAAAATATTTACTGTCAACATGTCCACGTCCTGTACCGTCACCAATTAAATAAGAGATTGGATAAGCACTTTCTAAAACATGCGACAATAATCCAGTGGTTGTGGTTTTCCCATGAGCGCCTGTAACAGCAATACTCGTATACTGTTTTAACCATTCCCCTAAAAATTCATGATACCAATAAAATTTACACCCTAGTTCTTTCGCTTGTTTTATTTCAACATGCTCTTCAGAAAAAGCATTTCCTGCTATAATCGTATAATCTGATTGAATATTATCTTTTGAAAAAGACAGAATAGGAATATTTTTTTCTTCTAAAGCCATCTGTGTAAAGATACGACTGTCAATATCTGACCCCTGCACCTTCTCACCTGAATCATGAAGAATTTGTGCTAATGCACTCATTCCTGTCCCTTTAATACCTATAAAATGGTAAGTTGTCATAAAACGAACCTCCAACGTTTTTTCATCTATTCTTTTTTGTCATTTATTCTATAACCATCCGCGTTGCGTCAAGGATACATAAGCACAAACCCGTTCAGTGGATTATAACAAATAAATAACTTATTTTAAAGCAAAATTTTTTCAAAGTTTTTGTAAGTAATTTCAAACATCGAAGCGTTATTTAGAAAAACTCGCATTCACTCGTTTTTTACTAACACAAGATTGTGCTGGCTTCAGCTAAGTTTCACATGGTGCAGGAAACTTAGTCGACGTTTCTTTAAATTGATTGTTTTCTTATACTTTTTTAACGTACATAAAGAAATATCCTTTTCCGCACAAATTTGATTCAAAGTCTATATCTCATTCTATACAGATAATGTGTCATATGTGCTTTTGCCTTAAATTTTCTTTCCTTCTCAGAAAGCTCCCTTTATATTTTAGTAACTTTCAGGAATTATAGCAACTTTTTTTGCTATTATTATTTTTTCACCATAAAATGAGAGACAGTTTACATACTGTCTCTCTGCGCTCTTGTAATCAAGACCTCCCGCGCACGGCTGCCATTTTGTCCTGAAATAATGCCTCTTTGCTCCAGCGAATCAATTAATCTCGCTGCACGGTTATAGCCTATTTTAAAATGTCTCTGTAGGGAAGAGGTACTTGCACTATTTTGATCTAATACAAATTCAATCGCATCTTCTAAGAGGTCATCTTCCTCTTCGTCTATTTGTACTTGCTCTAACAGATCTTCCTGTTCAAATAGATATTGTGGTTCTGCCATTGTTTTTGCATAATTTGCAACACGCTCAATTTCTTCATCAGACACAAAAGGACCTTGTAAACGAACACTTTTCCCAGCTCCATTTTCGATAAGGAGCATATCTCCTTTACCAAGTAATTTTTCTGCACCACTGGAATCAATAATTGTTCGTGAATCAACTTGAGAAGATACACTAAAAGCAATTCTTGTAGGAATATTTGCTTTAATGAGACCTGTTATAACATCCACAGATGGACGCTGCGTTGCAAGTAGTAGGTGAATGCCACATGCTCTTGCTTTTTGGGCAATTCTACTAATAGCATCTTCCACATCTTGCGGAGACATCATCATCAAATCGGCTAACTCATCAATAACAATAACGATATATGGCATTTTTTGATCTGCTTTTCCTTCACGCAGCATTTTTTGATTGTATCTGCCTATATCCCTAACACCTTCATTTACAAAACGGTCATAACGGTCCTCCATCTCTGCTACAGCCCATTTAAGACTTTGGGTGGCAGCTTTCACATCTGTAATAACAGGGGAAACAAGATGTGGAATACCGTTGTATGGAGCAAGTTCAACCATTTTAGGATCAATTAAAAGTATCCTTACGTCCTCATGACTGGCATTGTAAATTAAGCTAACCAAAATTGTATTAATACAGACACTCTTACCAGAGCCGGTAGCCCCGGCAATCAAACCATGTGGCATTTTATTAATATCAATTACTTTAGGCATTCCTTCAATAGTCAGTCCTAGAGCTACACTTAAAGGAGAATTGCTGTCTTTAAAATCATCAGATTCAATAATTCGTTGAATCCCTACCATTTCTGGATGCAGGTTAGGTACTTCAATCCCAACTGTATTTTTACCTGGAATAGGGGCTTCAATACGAATATCCTTTGCTGACATATTTAATTTTAAATCATCGGCTAAGTTTTTTATCTTACTAACCTTAACTCCCATCTCCGGCTGCACTTCAAAGCGTGTTACAGATGGGCCTTGTGTTGCTTTCACTACTTTTGCCTTTACTTGGAAATGCTTCAATGTTTCCTCTAGTAAATCTTGTTGTTCCTGCAGCCATTCTTCATCCTCTTCTGTCGACTTGACTGCTGGATCATTTAGCAAGTGTAAAGGTACATCTCTTATTTCTGATTCATTCAATGTTTCCGAAGTATTTGCAGTCAATATTTCTGTTTCTTCATTTTCAACATGTGTTTCACTTATTCTTTCTTCCGCTTTACGCTGCTCGTCTTCACGTCTTTCATGTGCTTGTTGCAATCGCTGGAAAGTCTCCGCCCTTTTTCTCTGCTCCTGTAAATTTTTCTTATCCCGCGGAGTCATCATTACATTAAAAGCAGTTGCGGCAGTACTTTTCTTACTATTGTCTTGGTTTTGATCTTTAGTCGTTGTATGAATAGGATTTCTTTTTTTTGAAACATCATTCGTTTCTATTTCTTCTGCTGGTTCTGATGCTGTTTGTTGGACCGTGTTTTCTTCCGTTTCCAGTTCTTCTACAGTACTGCTGATCTCTTGCTGCGCTTCTTCTGTTTGTTCAAGCAGCACATCTTCTGAAGAAGTATCCTCTTGATTAACGAAAGGATTCTCTGTTTCCAACAAATCAGTATCGTTACTCTCAGAGTCAATCTCTGGATCATCTACTGGTAATTGTTCTTCTTCATTTAACAGGGATTCAGAATAAAAAGCCGTCTCTTCTAAACTGCTTGCTGCTTCATCATCTTTTTGAAGTTTTGATTCCTTCCTCTGATACGCTGGTATTTCATGAATTGTTTTAGACTCTCTCGGTTGAAAACCATAGATTGGAGAAGGTACCTCTGTTGGCTGAAAAGGAACATCTGGATTTTTTTTATATACTTTTCTGCCTGGATTGTTATCCTCTTGTGATCTAGTACGTGTACTTTGCGAATGACGCGTACTCGATAAAGTTTCTTTTCTGTTTTGACCTGGTAACGGGCGATGCTTTTCTGGCTTTTGGTCAGCAGTTGTTTCTTTTCGTTCGCTATTTTCTCTATTTGTTCTTCTTTCTCTTCTCTCTCTTCTTTCCCGTACAATATCTTGATTTCTTCTTTCGTAACTAGGTTGCTTATCAAGGCTTGTTTCTTTTTTTTGATCAACAGTATCTGGAATTACCGGAAACTTAAATGTTCGCCCGGAAGGATAATGGTATGTCATTTTTGTTTGTAAATTTGGTTGTTTTTCAGAATTTTCCTGTTCAACCTCAACGAATTCTTCTACTTCTATCTCCACTTCTTTTGTAAATATGTTTTTGAGCCGTTCTTTCCATTGCTCCCACCACATATGCATTCACTCATTTCCTTAATTGTTCATACTGTCATTTTACCAGTTTTTAATGTTCATTAACATTATTCCTGTATTAAAATTTAATCACGTTCTTGCTGTTTTTGAAACATATAGCACAGTAAGCTTTTTACAGACACAAGGATTTGTTGACTTTGCCGTTCCCAAAAAACAGTGGTCAGCTTCATCAAATTTTCTTTGAATCTACCTTTATTTTTCCTTCCGTGTAAAAAATCCCCTGCTCACACAAGGGATTTGTAAATTAAAATGTAAATTCTTCACCAATTTGATACGTGTCCTCTAATACGTAAATACCTTTTTCTTTCGGTGCATCAGGCAAGCCTAATTCTTTTTGAGAACAAACCATTCCATTAGAAGGCACACCTCTTAATTCAGATGCTTTTATTTTCATTCCAGATGGCATTGTTGCGCCTACTTTTGCTATAACGACCTTTTGACCTTCGTCAATGTTTGGAGCGCCGCAAACGATTTGCAAGGTTTCTTCTCCAACATCAATTTGACATACACTTAATTTATCCGCATTTTCATGGGCTTGCTTTGACTTTACAAATCCTACTACAAATTTCGGACTCAAATCAAATTCAAGGGGGTCATTTATTCCTTTCTTCTGGAACAGGGTACGGATTCCAGCTAACAATTCTTCTGTTAAAGGGATTGCACCGTTTTTTTCATCTAAATGAAAATATTGAGAAGCATGAAAAATATTATAACCAAGCACTTCTCCATCTGTTGACGTTATTTTTGTAATATCATCATGGTTTTCTTCCTTTAATTCATAGCGGTTTCCTTCTTTAATCGGGAGGATCAATACATCTCCAATTCCTTGACGGTTATAAAAAACATCCATCTTTTTCACTCCTAGTTATTCTCAGGTCTATTTTTGGCTAATATAAATACCGGTTCTAATTTTTTATTTTCATAAACAAATGGTAACGAAGTAATCGGGATTCTTCCATCCGCAAAAAACTTCATCGTCATTTGCGCTAAAATATCATACCCTGCTTTATTTTGAATGTCCCCTAAAATAAGAACATCCTGATGCGGAACAGCAACCGTTAATTCTCCTTTTGCATTGGCAAGCATTTCTTCTAAAAAGGCTTCATTTAGAATCCGGCTTGCATCATAGCCATCTTGTGTTGCCAAGAAATAAAAGTCATTTCCTGCAACCTGATCCATTTTAGGCTCGTAGGTCAAGGAGCGGATATTAAATGTTGCTATTTCATCCAGTCTTTCCTTAGACCAGCCTTCTTCTTCCAATAATTCATCATCAATTAAACGGTAAGATTTTCCTAAATCAAGTGCATAAAAAACACGTGTTTCCGCAGTATGATCTTTATAAATCAGTTTTTTTCCAGCTTTGGTTTCCGTTGGGAAGGAAGGAGAGCGTAAAACTGGGAAAATTTGTTTCTCCATTCCTTTTAAATGCTGCGTCTGATTCATGATTTTCAATGCTTCGTTCACATGTTCCACGATTTCATCGACAGCTTCTTTCCCCCGATCATTATATTTTGCAATTAAATTAGGCAAGGAAACCGACATACCTTCTTTCGATTCCTTCCATTCAATTCGTACAGCATCATCATCACGCTTGTACACCACGCGATAATCGGGATTCTTCAGCTCATCCTCCAGCAGGCGCTTCATCTTGATGCTTGTCATTTTTGCCATACAGATGCCTCCTTACCTATTTAGCAAGCCCGTCTAAAAAGGATTCGATTTCTTCCTGTGTTTTCCGGTCTTTGCTTACAAATCTGCCCAGCTCTTCTCCATTTTCAAATGCCAAAAAGCTTGGGATGCCATAGATATCATATTCCTGACATAGTTCAATAAAATTGTCCCGATTTACTTCAACAAATTCAAATTGTGTATATTTCTCTTCAATTTCAGGCAATACCGGTTCAATCACACGACAATCCGGGCACCAGCCGGCAGTAAATAAAAAGACAACCGGACCTTCCTGAATATAGGAATTAAATTCTTCTGTGCTTTGTAATTCTTTCATTTTCATACATCCTTTCTATTCCTCTATCATAGCGTGCTGTGTATTTTCTTTCAATTATGTTACCTTGTCTGCATCCTGGGATATCCTATAATTAAATAACTCAACTATCGCACCTAAGAATAAGCATATATATCTTGCTATTTTAGGATGAACATGTTCTCCATTACCATGCTTGCTTTTTGGTTACATATCTGACCTTTTGGGAATTGGTGATTGTGCATAGCTCCGCTCCGGCCAACCACTCCGCTTTCCATGGGGACGGCTTCAGCTAACTTGAAAAGAAAACCGCTTTTCAAGTTAGCTGAAGAGCGTGCCCCTAGGCAGACTAAAGTCGCAACGTCCTGGGGTTGCGATTACTCACCCCATCGAAAAGAGTTGTTGCAACGTCTGCACTAGTACGTCCTGGGACTGGGGCTGGGACTGCGATTACTCGTCCCATCGAAAACCATTGCGATTACTCGCCCCATCAAAACCGTTGTACGTCGGAAAGCAAAACGGTCTGCCGCAGCGGTGCTTTACACTTCACCTTCTATTCTTTGTCAAGGAAGTTATCAAAGGAACGATCAACTCCTGTTTCTATGGAAATAAAGTTTCTTTTTTTAGGTGTGAAAGTTGAGTAACGAACATATGCAACAATCAAATAACTTAACAAGATAAAGAAAAACATTTACTATAAAGATAACATTGATTGGGAGGGATTGGAATGAATTTAACTGTTTATTTAGCTGGACAAATTCATGATAATTGGAGAGAAGAGGTAAAAAAGCTTGCTGAAGAAAAAGAACTGCCGCTGACATTTGTTTCTCCGCAAACAAATCATGATCGTTCCGACGATATTGGTGAAGCGATTTTAGGAAAACAGCCTGGAAATTTTTATCGCGATGATGCTGCTTCCAGTGTCAATAACTTTCGGACACAGGTATTGATGCAGAAATCAGATATTGTAATTGCTTTATTTGGTGAAGAATATAAACAATGGAACACAGCCATGGACGCCAGCACAGCCATAGCTTTAGGAAAACCGACGATTATTATTCGTCCCGAAAAATTAATTCATCCGTTAAAAGAACTTTCCAACAAGGCAAATATTACCGTGGAATCCGTAGAGCAAGCATTGGATGTTATTGCGTATATCTACGAATAATGATTTTCAAGAAACTGCCGTCAAATGCAACTTGTGCTTTTGGCGGCAGTTTCTCTTTCTAGGTTGGATTGATTCTTTTAAGATCATAAATTCTTCTTCCACAAACAAAAAATTCCGAAAACAATATCGACATTATCAATTGCTTTGTCATTGATTGTTTCACTTCAATTTTTTGTTTTGTTTGTATTGGAGAGCTAGTTTATGTGCCTCCTCTTTGGAAAGATGGTAAAAATTTGATTTCTGTGATTCATTTGTCTGTTGAACAGTTTGTATTGAGCTAGCGCGTTGTTCCATGTCATAGTTAAAATACCGTATATTATCCCATATTTCTTTTTCTAGTGAATTATCTCCAGGTAAAGAAAGTGGAAACCACGTACCATGGGGTTCTAAATATATATTACTTACACTATATTTCCCATTTGCTTTACTAACTCTTTTAACTTTATACCCTTTCCCTCCTTTAAATTGAATCACATCTCCCACATTAATAACATTGAACTTATTTTTTGGTTTTAAATCATTCTTTAAGAATTTAAATATTTTGTTCACCAAAAATCCCCTTTAATGAATAAAATTATATCATTTAGAAAAACTTGTATGACCATAAACACATTTAAAATTATCTATTCTTAATAACACTTTGAAACTTTAAACGACATAATTCGTGATTGATAATGAACCCACACTAGGCGAGCCTAAGATTTTTTATTGTACAAGAAGTTGTTGCACAACCAGGTACCCGATTGTGCAACAGACTGTTATTTATGATTAAAATTCGCAAATTCATATTGACCTTTTAAAAGTTGGACAACATGGGTAAACATATCTTCTCTGGTTATACAATTATTCGTAAAAATACCAATTGCGCCTTCATGACTACGTACGTTTTCCTTCTTGGTATATGCGTCCATTACCGTACTTAATTCGCCAGTTATTTTAAGTTCTTCTTCAATTTCTTTGGGAAGGGCAATTCTTGCTCCACTGGCCGTGTACAGCTTCCCATCTCCAGTTACCAGTGCGCCCCAGTTACAGAGGAATAATGTTTCGTCCACATACATTACTCCTCCTTCCAACCCAATTCCAATAGTCCCCGAACTACTTGCTGCACATGCTTTTGCACGATTTACTGCACCCATACGCGTTTCCTCATCCGAGAAAGGCTGAATAGATACGTTAGATGGCACGTCAAGTGAATTCACTTCAGATGTTTGAAAAATATTTCTAACCGCTTGTACTTTGGTTGGATTTTTCGATCCGATAATAACCGTTTTTTGCATTTCATTAACCTTGACGTAACTCAGAAACAACCGTTTCATCCGTTGTTTTGACAAGCTTCGTAATTAAGGCTTTCGCCGCTGCATAATCATCCACATGAATGATAGATGCTGATGTATGAACATATCTGGAACAAATTCCGACTACTGCAGATGGAACACCATCACCAGATAAATGAACACGACCTGCATCCGTCCCGCCCGGAGAGATAAAGTACTGATACGGAATATCATTCGATTCGGCTGTATCTAGAACAAATTCACGCATTCCTTTATGTGTAATCATCGTACGGTCATATATACGCAATAAAGCACCTTTCCCCAGTTGACCAAATGCTTTTTTATCTCCTGATGCATCATTTGCCGGAGAAGCGTCTAAAGCATAGAAAATATCCGGTTTGATCATGTTAGCTGCTACTTGCGCGCCTCGCAAGCCTACTTCTTCCTGTACCGTTGCACCAGAATAAAGCTGATTTGGCAATGTTTCTCCCTGCAGCTCTTTTAAAAGCTCAATAGCTAATCCGCATCCATAACGGTTATCCCAGGCTTTTGCTAATATTTTTTTCTCATTAGCCATCGGTTCAAATGGGGTAACAGGAACAACTGTATCTCCCGGGCGAACACCAATTTTTTCTACATCTTCTTTATCATCGGCTCCAATATCAATAAGCATATTTTTTATTTCCATAGGCTTGCCGCGTTGCGCTTCCGTTAATAAATGAGGAGGTATCGAAGCAATAACACCAATGACTGGTCCATTTTTTGTCATTACTTGAACGCGTTGAGCTAACATGACTTGGCTCCACCAGCCTCCCAACGTCTGAAAGCGAATCATTCCATTATCTGTAATCTGGGTCACCATAAAACCAACTTCGTCCATATGTCCAGCCACCATAACGGTAGGCCCTTTCCCATGTTTTACGCCAAATACGCCACCCAAATTATCTTGAATTATTTCATCTGAATATTTATCTAATTCCTGTTTCATAAAATTGCGAACTGCATGCTCATTCCCGGGAGCTCCTTGCAATTCTGTTAAATTTTTAAATAAACTCAGTGTCTCTTTGTTCATTAAAAAAGCCTCCTATTTTGTTAATCCATCCGTAAAATATATAAATCACTACATCAAGTATACTTGAAAAAGTCCGACGCTTTCCAGCAATAATGTTCAATTATTTGTATTTCTTTACCTCAATACGATATACTACACTTATAGTAGACATTGAATCTTACTAAAACAGAGGTGAATAAATTGAGCAAAAAGAAAGTATTACTTGCAGCAGCACTCGGTATTGCCATCGGTTATATCGCACGTGAACAAGTAAACAATCAAATGAAAGTCACTCCAGAAAAAGCATTAAATCATGCCAAAGAAATGTTCAAACGTCAAGGACCTATCAGCGGTTCCTGGATTTATATGAAACCGGAAGAATTAGAAAGAAATGGTCTGCTTTACGATGTATATCGTGGCGGAGTAACTAGAAATATCGATGGGACAAACAAACAATATGATTTCTATGTAGACACAGAAACTGGTGCAGTGATCGATACAGAAGCAGCAGTTTAATATAGTACTTTTATAGGAAGCAGCCTTTTTTAAAGGAGCTGCTTCTTGTTTATTTCTTTTTAATCATAAGCGTGACGTAAACGCTCCAGCTTATCTATCTTCTCTCCTTGTTCATTAAACTTGATTGCGCGGAAATAGGCATCATGATAAAAAGTAAACCATGCATTCTCCTTATACCCCTGCTCCATCCAATATTCTTTTTGAAGTACCGATTGAACGGGATAATCATCATATGCAAGTACCCATAGTTTATTCTGATGAGCATGTGTCGGCATAATATCTGCCATATGTAAAAAACTGTCCGCTTTATCCTGAAAATGTATAACAGCGTGTCCATCGCTGTGACCACCTGTATGAATCATCGTTAATCCCGGTAAAATTTCTATCTTTTCTTTAAACGGATACACTTGGTCAACAATCGGCTTCCAATTTTTCTCCCAGTAAGTATTTACTGAGCGTATATTAGGATGACGCATCTCATCCCACTCCACTTGGGAAACATAAATTTTTGCATTTTGAAACACAGACTCATACGCTTCCTCACTAATTAGCTTTGTTAAGCCATTTGCATGATCATAATGAAGATGTGTCATTAAAACCATATCAATATCATCTACAGTAAGCCCTAACTCTGATAAAGATGCTTCCAGCTTTGTTTCTTCCAATACACCAAAATTCCTTTTTTGTTTATCAGATAGCTTATTGAAGCCAATTCCTGAATCAATAAGCAGATACGAACCATCCAGCTCAATTAATATAGGATCTGTACGTAGTTCGATCTGATTTTTATCATTATGCGGATATTTCTTCTCCCATAGTGCTTTAGGTACCACACCAAACATGGATCCCCCGTCCAGATGCGTGACTCCGCCGCTTAACCAAGCAAGCTTTGCTCTGCCAATTTGTAAAGTTTCCATCTTTATCCTCCTTTCCCTTTAAGTTTAGACGATAAAACGCGCTGTTGCAATCGTTTACAAAAACAGACTATTATCTGGATCTAAAATAATGTGGCAAATTTATGAACAATCTGCTATGATTGTTAACGAATTCACATTTGCAATAATGTGAATTATATCACATATATTTTATGGAGGTAAGCTTATGAAGGAAAAAAGTACAGCAATAGTAATTGGCATTATTGTTATTTTAGCTTTTATCATTCCTTTTACGGTTCTGAAAGATGTTGAGAAATGGTACGGGAGCTTTCTTTTTTGGTTGATATTAACTTTGATTGTCATCGTATGTAATGCCATATTGACAAAAGATTGGAGCAATGAAAAATGAATGTATCACTTATTTGGTGGGGGCTTGGAATCTATATTATGGTTTCCCTTCTTATCGCCTTTTTATCCCGGACTGGCAGTCAAAGTAATATGGGGTCTTATTTTCTCGGAGACCGGAAAATGGGCGGATTTGTTTCTGCACTAAGCTACAGCGCTACAACATACAGCGCATTTATGCTAGTTGGATTAGCCGGACTTACCTATCGCGGAGGTGTCGGTGCATTAGGTTTTGAACTTATTTATTTAATGGGTGTATCATTAATTGCATTTTTCGGTCCCCGCTTTTGGATTGTCGGAAAAAAATATGGTTATATTACCCCCTCGGAAATGATCGGGGACCGTTATCAGAGTAAGGCTGCTGCAATAGCGATCGCAGTAAGCAACTGTATTTTTTTAATTCCATATAGTGCTGTACAATTAACCGGTGTAGGATACTTATTACAAGGAGTATCTAATCAGCAAATTTCTTTCCGTACCGGGGTTATTATCGCTGTCGTTTTAGCACTCTTTTTTGCATACATAGCCGGGATGCGCTCTGTTGCCTGGACAGATTCCCTGCAATCACTCTTTATGATTGTAGGATCTACATTAATTGTATTGTTTTTAGTTCGGGAACTTGGCGGATTCACAGGATTCTTTCAGCAATTAGAAATACAACAACCTGAAATGCTGACGGTGCCTGGTAATGGATATTTTAGCTTTTTAACATTTATCGGTTTAACCATACCTTGGTTTTTCTTTAGTATTTCTAACCCGCAAGTCAGTCAACGTTTATTTATGCCCGCTTCTCTGAAAAGCATGCGACATATGTTGTTAGGTTTTATGATTTTTGGCTTTATCTATACACTTGTATCGATATTCTGGGGATATTCCGCTTTCTTATTAGAACCTGGCTTAGATAATCCTGATTTAGCCACACCTATTGTATTGACATCATCAGCTATTCCTCCTATTTTAGCTGTCATCGTGATGGTAGGTATTATTGCTGCTGCTATTTCAACGATAGATTCCATTTTACTCACACTATCATCCATGTTTGCAAAGGATGTTTATGGAAATATTCGCAAAGGGACAACAGACCGAGTGCAGCTTAAAATCGGCAAATTTATTATTCCTGTGATTGCCTTAATGGCTTATTTATTTGCAGAATTACAATTAGATTTAATCGCAGTTCTATCCGTTGCTTCCTCTTCCGGGCTCATTGTTGTTGTTCCAACAATTATTGGCGCTTTCTTTTGGAAAAGGGGGACGGCAGCTGCTGTATTAGTTAGCACGACTATCCCTGGTACGGTTGTTTTTATTTTAGAACTGATGCAGGCAAAACCACTTGGTTTGGCTTCCGGTTTATGGGGGCTCCTTCTATCTACTTTACTATTCATCATCGTTAGCTTGTTCACAAAAGCTCCAGAAGAAAAAGCAAACGAATTTATCAGCTATATAAAGGAAAACCTTCGTCATAAACACTGACCATATAAAAACAGCGTGCAGGTAATTATCTACACGCTGTTTTTATGTTAATGATGCAAGCATTTGAAGCTGCTGTTTCTTAACTATTTCCATCTGTTCTTCTATTTGTCTTTGCTTTTCTTCTTGTACATACTCTTGCTTTCTTTCCAGCAAAGTTTGATAGGCATCTTCATATTTTCCATACATATAATAAAGATTTTCTAATTCATGATGAGACAAAAAACGCGTCAATTTCATACTCCCCCTTTTTACTACATAAGTATTACTAATATATGCAAAAGCAGGAGCTTTTATACCTATTTTTCACGCATATGTATAGAAAGTATAAAGTTATTCTATATTCAGCAGGAGCTTTGCGAGGTACAATTCTTTATGATGGGGCGAGCGACCCCAGCTCCAGAAAAACACTACGCTTTCCATGGGCTTGAGCTCATCCTCAGTCCCAGCCTTAAAACAGGTCAGCACTACTATGCTTTTAAGAGAGGATTTACATCGTTTTCTTTAAAAATTTCTCCATTAATACATAAAGGAGATAGTGCTATCACCATCTCCTTTATGTATAACTTTGCTCTTCGTCTATTCTTCTTCACGCTTTTCTTTTTTGCGAACATATTTTTCCAACTTATCCAATTCATAAAAGAGCTCTACAATGCTATTGGCAACCGGAAAGACATAATGCCATTTTTCATAGTCTGTGCCTTGCAGTGCATCAATTAAATTATTGATTGTTACGCTCATCGCATTTTTTGTCTCTTTTTGCAAATCCCTATCAAGGACAATGCGATCTTCATACATAAGAAAAACATTTTCGCTATAGTTATTAATTTCACTAACCAATTTTTTAATTAAGAAAGACTTACCGGCAGCCATTTGTTCAATTTCTTTTAAATTTTTTTCCAGCTCTACAATTAGTGTGTGTTTCTTTCTTAATACTTGTATCATTTGTTTATAAATAACAATATTCCGGAAAAATGACCTTCGTTTTCGAATAAATAATCGATTCTTCTCATCCGTAATGATTTCAAAATAATCTCTTATCTTATTAATTTGTTTCTCCACATTTCTTTCTTCATCACGAATTTGCGGAACACTCATCGTATTGCTTGGGATAACGCGCAAGAGAAAGTGAGAGCTTTCACTGGCTTCCTTAATCATCTGAAACAGAATCTTTTGATGGTTTGGAGGATTCACGAATACATTAACAATAAATGCAGAAAGTACCCCTATTGCAACAAGCGATACACGGGATAAAATATACACAAAATTAACATGATCTCCTTGGCTTGCTACCATCATACTGACAATCGTTAAAACTGTTAAATTTACTGTTTTGGTCAATCCCAGTTTTATATTAATCGCAATCGATAAAATAACTACCGCACCGACAGAAATTGGATGACTTCCCAGCAAGAATACGCCTAAGATGGCAAGTGTCGCTCCGACAGAGTTTGCAATAACAACTTCTTTAATATAATTAAATGATCGCATGATAGAGGGCTGCATCGCTATCACAGATGCAATCGCTGCGATGACAGCATATTCCATATCGAATATACCTGTAATTAATAACGTTAAAGTTACTGCCAGCCCTGTTTTTAACATCCTGGGGCCAATATTAAATTCCATTCATCTGCACCTCTCTAGAAGTAGTATACAGCCTTCCTTCAAACATGTCATTAGAAAAAACCGCATTCGCTTGTATTTTAATGTGCTGATTCCCAGCCCCAAAAACACGGGATATTGTTAACATTCATTATATCGTTTGTTTTTTCTAATTTGTGCTACGGAAATCTGAACTTTATTCCAATGAACATACATCAAAATACTATATTGAAATGGGTATGTTTCTTAAAACATAAGAAAAATCAATGGTTTCAAAAGAATAATTTACAGCGGTATCCAGCTTCTACTCCATTTTACAAGTTCTCTGGATGATGTTTCCACCTTTTTGTCTAATTATAACGCAGCAGGAGTGAAAACTTGTAGCTGCTTCATTTGCTTTTTATTAAATAAGCATTGTAGCCCCAGGATATTTTGAAAAAGAATCAACAAACATATACTTATTTTCAGTTAGCAAGAATTAATTAGACCTCCTCTTTATATTCATTTTCCACAATCATTACAGTTGAATCGATAGATATTTCACCTCAACATACTCATCCATCCCGTGATGACCGCCTTCTCTTCCAAGTCCGCTTTCTTTAAAACCGCCAAACGGTGCTTGTGCTGTTGAGGGAGCTCCATCATTAATTCCAACGATTCCATACTCTAATTGTTCGCTGACCTCAATCGCTGTTGTCAGATTTTCTGTAAATAAATATGCTGCCAAGCCATAAGAGGAATTATTCGCACGTGCAATAACCTCTTCCTTAGACGAAAAAGTAGTAATTGGCGCCAGTGGCCCAAATGTTTCTTCTTGCATACATATCATCTCATCATTTACATTGGTTAGGATTGTAGGAGAAAAGAATAGATCTTCATCTGCTGTTTTGTCCCCTAACAACTTATTTGCTCCCTTCTCAAGAGCATCCTCAATATGATATTGTACTTTTTCCACAGCAGACTGGTCAATTAAAGGACCAATCTCCACGCCCTCTTCTAAACCATTACCAACTTTAAGCTGTGCGACCTTTTCTTTAAAAGCATTGGCAAATTCTTGTTCAATCGATTCGTGAACATAAATTCGATTGGCACATACACAGGTTTGCCCGGCATTACGGTATTTAGATGCAATTGCTCCATCTACCGCTTTTTCAATATCTGCATCTTCCATCACAATCAATGGTGCATGGCCGCCAAGTTCCAAGGATATTTTCTTCACTGTATCTGCAGATTTTTGCATGAGTAATTTCCCTACTTCTGTCGAGCCCGTGAATGATATTTTCCGAACGCGCTCATCTTCCATCCATGCATCACTGATCTCTCCTGAGCTTCCTGTAACAATTTGCAGCACTCCCTCAGGAATTCCTGCTTCTATCGCAAGTTCTCCAAGCCGGATAGCTGTTAAAGGAGTTGCGCTGGCCGGCTTCACTACTGCTGTACAACCCGCTGCTAGTGCTGGCGCAACCTTTCTAGTGATCATTGCGGCCGGAAAATTCCATGGTGTAATTGCTGCAATCACGCCCACCGGCTGCCGATTAATAACAATCCGCTTATTACTTGCAGTTGCAGGAATGGTTTCCCCATAAAGTCTCTTTCCCTCTTCTGCATACCAGGAAATAAAACTATTAGCATACTGAATCTCTCCAGCTGCTTCCTTCAAAGGTTTTCCTTGTTCCTTTGTCATGATTTCCGCTAATTCTGATTCATGCTTTTCAATAAGTGTATGCCATTTATTTAGCAAAGCACTCCTTTCATAAACGGATTGTTTTGCCCAGTCTCTAAAAGCGTGATGTGCCTTATCAACAGCCTGCACTGCCTCTTCCTTTCCACCTTTTAAAACCGTATCCACTACATCACCCGTTGCTGGATTTATTATTTCTATAACATCTTTATTTTTTGTCATTAGAATACCCTCCAACTTTCATGATATGCTTTGTTCTACCCTCATTATACATTGTAAAATCATCATTTCCACATAATTAACATGAGAAACATTTTTAAATTACTGCTCTCAGACATTGTATCCGTCTTATTTTCGTTATCGTGTAAAAAACTCCCGAACAAAAATATTGTCCAGGAGTTTTTCTTATTATTTAACAGCATAGCTGCGAATATGGTCTTTTACCCCAGCTAAACAGATTTTGGCGGGGTCTTCGTCAATATTTAATTTCTTTTCACTGCCGTCTGTCGGGAGTTCTTCTTCAAATACTTTTTCATATTCCGCTACAGAAATACATTCCCGATTTTCAAACATGGCTTGATGTGCTGCCGTTTGTAGATGCTCTTTGAAGTCACTCTGCAGTGTGCCGGATAAGAATTCGCCAACAGCACCTGAACCATAGCTATACAAGCCGATCGTATCTCCTTCTTTTAAATCGTCCTGATTTTCTAATAATGAAATCAGACTGAGATAAAGAGAGCCTGTATAAATGTTTCCTACATTCCGGTTATATTTTGTACTGATCTGATAATTATTTTTTAATCTTTCCTGTACTTCCTCTGGCGCATCTTCCATTACGGTGCGCAATGCCTTCCAGCCCATTTTTGTATAAGGTAAATGAAAAGCAATAGCAGCAAAGTCCTCTAAACTTCTTCCTGTTTGCTCCTGGTAGTCTTTCCATACTTTTTGAAAGAAAGCAATATACTGTTCATTGGAGTATTTGCCATCTACAAATGCTGTGGAAGAATATACCGGTCTCCAGAAGTCCATAATATCCTCTGTGTAATAGGTGCTTTCTTTTTCCAACTCTAACAGTCTTGGAGAAGCACTTACTAAAATAGCAACAGCTCCAGCGCCTTGTGTTGATTCACCAGGTGTATTCAAGCCATAGCGTGCAATATCTGATGCTAAAATAAGTACTTTCTTGTCTGGATGAAGCGCGATATGCCCTTTTGCCATTTGTATTCCTGCTGTTGCGCCATAACAAGCCTGCTTCATTTCTACAGAACGCGCTTTGGGGTTCAAACCTAATAATTGATGTACATATACAGCAGCTGATTTGGAATGATCCACGCCAGATTCTGTTCCAAAAATAACTAAATCAATGGCATCCTTATCTTCCCTATCCAGGATTTGTTCCGCTGCATTGGCTGCTAAAGAAACAGGGTCTTGCGTAATTGGCGGAACAGCCATTTCATCTTGTCCCAGCCCAATTGTGAATTTTCCCGGATCAATTCCCCGCTCTTTTGCTAAATCATTCATATCTACATACAGATGTGGTGCATAAAATCCCAGTTTATCAATTCCAATCTTCACCATGATTCCTACCCTTCTCCTTACTATAATTAAGACTGCTTTTAAAGCCTCGTAATCTAGCAATTTTAAGATTTAATGTCGAAAAATACAATAATTAAATGATAATACAAGGATCGTTTAATTAGCAAACAATACAGCTATTTTTAGCTGATACATCATTTGTAAAAAAATGCATTTTCACTTATTTAACGACAATTTCTGTTTTGCTGTAGCCCTCTTTCGTTTTATGAACTTCGATTGCTGCCGGAAAAACATCTTTTAGTTCTTGAACATGCGAAATAATACCAATCATTCTTCCCGATTGCTGCAGCTGAATAAGTGTATCTATTGCTTTTCTTAAAGATTCCTCATCCAGAGAACCAAAGCCCTCATCGATAAACATGGTTTGAATGACAATATTTCCTTGGAAGCTTTGGATCACATCACTCATTCCTAATGCCAGACAAAGAGAAGCGTGGAATTTCTCTCCTCCGGATAATGTTTTCACATCCCTTGTCTGTCCTGTATATTGATCATAAACGTCCAGCCCTAAACCACTTTGTCTTCCCCTAGCTTCCTGGCGGTCACTTCTTGTCAGATAGAATTGACCATTAGAAAGATCATTTAAACGTAAATTGGCAGCTTCCATAATTTGATCTAAATATTCCATTTGCAGATACCGTTCAAACGATACTTTTTTAGGGTTTTGTCCCCGCAACGTATCATATAAATCTGTTACAAGCCTGCTTTTCTTTTCTATATCTTCTGATTGAAGATGAAACTCCTGCAATTGATTCATATAGAATGTCATATCTTTCTTTTCCTGCTGCAGCTGTTGGAGCTTTTCAAGGCTGGATGTTGTTTCCTGCTTCCATTTCGTTAAAACTGTTTCTATTTCAGTTTCATCCTGCTTGGACTGTCCTTCTAATTTCTTCTCAAGCTCTGAAATCTGTTTTTCTAATTGATAGCCCTGCTTCTCATAATCCGTGAGTTTCTGTTTAACAGATTGATAAGTTGTTTCATCCCATTTCGCATCTTGATAGTCCTGCTCTGTAAACTCCGCCTGCTCTAACTTCTCCTGAAAGATTTTTTCCAGGTTCTCTATTTTCTGCTTCATTTTTGCCTGATTTTCTCTAAGGTGATGCACATCAGCCGTCCATTTTGTAAATGCTTCATGCACTTTCTTATAATTTTTTTGCGCATCCGCCCAGCGCTGCTCAAGTAGTTGCTTTTTTGTTTTTAGACAGTTGATTTCAGCTTCTAATTCGGAAAGAACGCGTAAATTTTCTGGAATCTGCGTCAACTGCTGCTGGTATACAGCTTCTTTACTTTGATACTCAGATTGAAGCTTACTGACTTGGCTATTTTTTTCATTCATTTTTATTTCACTTTGCTTTTGCTCTTGACGCTTTTTCGCTAATTCTTTTTTACACTTAGACAAACGTTCTTTAGACTGCTTGAGACGATCTTCTTCTGCTTTTTTCTTTTTCCCCTTCTCAACAATCCTTTGGTAACTTTCGTCCGGATTAGAGAATTCCAATTCATGCTGCATGAGTTCCTCTTCTAGTCCTTTTCTTTCTGATTGATATGCTGTTACATTTGCTGTTTGCTCCCGCCACGCAGACTCTTTCTGCTCCATAAGCTTTTTCGCTTGTTCGAGCTCTTTTTTCGTCACTTCAGCTTCCTTCGTTTCTGCTGGTCTTGGATGTTCTAAGCTTCCACATACCGGACAAGCTTCACCATCGTGCAAATACGCAGCCAATACATGAGCCTGATTGGCAAACCACGCTTGTTCTAATTGATCATAAGCCTTTTTTTCTTGCAGATAAACTGCTTCTTTATCTTTAAGGTCCAGCTCCCCTTTTTGTATTTGCGCTAATTTATCTTGATATTTTTTCATCAGTGTAACTTGTTCACGCAGGACTCTTAATTCTTCTTTTACAGAGTCTAGCTTATCTGTGTCTTGGTCTAATACCTGTTCTTCTTTCTCTAAACGGTCGATTTGTTTACTTCGTGTTTCCCGAAGCTCTGTTAATTTTTCCAGCTGTGCTTTTTCTTCCTTTAAAAGTCCAGCCAGCTTCTGAATCTCTTGTTTTTTTACTTCCAATTCTTTTACAACTGGCAAAAAACTTTCCAAACGATTTACTTCTATCGAGGTTTTATCCCGTTCCCCGGCATTATCCTGTTCTTTTTTAAATTCAGTTTCAACTTCGTGCTTTTGTTTTTCCATTTTATCTTGCTGTGCTTCTAATCGTTGTAATGCTTTATTACTTTCTTGAAACTCTTGGTTTGCTTCATTTCTCTGCTGTTCATAAGGAATAATTAATTTCGCCTGTTCAGCAGCAGATACTCCTTTTTTTAAGGTATCCATTTCTTGTGCCTGTTCTTTCCACGTGACTAGATTCTTTTGATATGTCTCTAATTCTGAAAAATATGCATTGATCTGTTTTACTTGAAACAATTGGTTTTGAGTAAGTTCCTGCTTTTTTGTTGCTTCTTTATAATGCGCATCTGCTCCGGTAATTGCTTCTTCATTCTTTTTGAGCTCTAATTGTAAAGCTTCTATCATTTGATACGTATTGATATGCTCTCTATCCGCTAATTCATGTATATAAGAATCTTCCGGCAGGTCGATAGAAAAAATCTGCGTACGTAATTGTTCCATGCGGCTGAGAATACGCTGATTTTCTGTTTCTAATTTTACTTTCTTCTCCCGAAGCAGCTCATTCATCCATTTATAATGTTCTGTTTTGAACAAGCGTCTCAAGATTTCTTCTTTATTTTCTGTATCTGAAGTAAGCAGTTTTCGAAATTCCCCTTGTGGAAGCATAACAATTTGTTTAAATTGATCTGGCGTTAATCCGATAATTTCTTCTATTTTTTGATCAATTTCACTTACGATCTGTCTGTCTACACATGGTACTTCCCCATCTTTACATACTTCGTAAAACTCACACTTATCGCCGGTTTTACTCTTATTTCCTTTCTTCACATGACCTAGTTGCCGAAAAATACGATATGTTTTATCTTGGATTTGAAAAATAAGCTCCACAGAAGTATGTATATTCTCATCCGCAAAGTCACTTCGCAGCATACGCTGATCTTCCCGGTCGGACCCGCTGGCTTTTCCAAATAATGCAAAGGCTATTCCATCAAATAAAGTCGTTTTTCCTGCTCCTGTTTTTCCAGAAATCACAAACAGTGTATTCCCTTGAAGCTTTGAAAAATCAATGACTTCTTTTTCTTTATAGGGACCAAAAGCATGTAATGTTAACTGTAAAGGCTGCATTCTCTTTCACCTGCTCTTATTTAGATGTTTTCCGTTCACTGGATACATCCTGGATTTCTTGAAATAATTCTTTCATAATCTCATTCATTTCTTCGGAAGCTTTTTTATCCGTTACTTCCTGATAAAAGGCATCAAACAATTCCATTTCACTTAAACTCGTTTTGGGTGCTTGATTTTCTTTGGAGTTATTTATTCCTGATATGGTTCTTATTCTCTCCACATGCATGGCATTGGGAAAAATAGAACGTACCTTTTCCATCGGTGATAGAATCGGTAATTCATCAAGCAATTGCACGAATACATAATCTTCACTTCGAGGCTGCTTATAAATATCCTCCATTTTCATTTTTAAAGAACGCATTTCACGTTTAGGTGAAAGCTTTTTTTTCTCGACCTGAATATCTCCTTTTTCATCAAGTTCGACGACCAGATATCCTTTTTGATGATGTTCTTCCGATAAAGAATATTTGAGGATGGAACCACTGTAACGAATTTTCTTATCCAGTACATGGTGTGCTTGGTGAAGATGCCCGAGTGCTGTGTAATGAAAATCCTTAAATAAATGCGCATCCACATGCTCCGCTCCCCCGATAGACAGCGGGCGTTCGGAATCACTAGTATTTTCTTCTATTTCCCCAAAAGGGGTTACAAAGGCGTGTCCAATATAAACATGCCGTGCGTCTTCATCCAAATTTTTTTTAATCCGGTTCACTAGATAAGCGTTTGCTTCCTGATGATTACGAATATCCTCTTCTTGAAACAGCGCTTTTACCACACTAGGGTCTGCATACGGAATAAGATGAAAATGTACTTCACCAAATTCATCTGAAAGAACAACAGGATTTAAACGATCCGATAGCTGACCAATAATATGATAACCTTTTTCCTTCATTAAGCGGCTGCCAAAATGAAGCCGGCCCGGGCTGTCATGATTACCAGCAATAGCTAAGACGGGAATGCCTAATTGATTAATGATACGATCTAATGTTTTGTCCAGTAAATCAACTGCTTCCACAGGAGGAACAGCCCGATCATATAAGTCACCAGCAATAATGACTGCATCAGGACTTTCTTTTTCTACCGCTTTTATAAATTGGTCCAGAATAAAGGCTTGGTCTTCCGTCATATAAACACCCTGAACCAATTTTCCCAAATGCCAATCCGCTGTATGTATCAATCTCATTAAAAAACCTCCTTGTACCCTGCAAGCCCCTGTAAAGAAAGAGAAGCAAGCCTATCGTTAAAAAGTCTTCCATAGCATATGTGTGTTTAAAAAACAGCCAATGTTTTTCGATAGGACATGAATGCGCCCTTTGAAAATACTACGTTAGCTAATTTCATTACCAACTATATTAAAAATCTTATATCCCTGACAACTTTGGTAATTTCAGTCCCCGTCTGAAAAGCTAAATCAATGAGTTTCCCGCGTATTGTGGTGACTCCTGCGTACAACACTTGGCAAAGGTTATCGTCACGCTGCTTATCATTTGGGGACTTTTTAACATCTTCTTATAATAATCCTTCTTTTTCTATTAAATAACTGTAAGGAATATCAAAAAATATATATCGTTCTTGAGATAACGGATAAGCATATGTTCTTATCAATTCTGACCGCTCAATATCTGTGTATAAATCCGATAAAATTCCTTTTTTCTCGATATTCATCCGCATAATATTTTCGAAAAAATAAGGACGCCAACTCCAATTTTTATGCATCCCTTCTTCAATTAAAGTCCAACTTCCTTGTGCATCTGTTTCCACATTTGCAGAGACCTGTAATCCGACACTATTGCAAATATAGATTCGGAAAACAAAATCTTCACAGCCTTCCGCAAGCTTTAACAGCCACGTATCATCATGTGTCTGTTTAGTCTGAGAAAGAAGACGATGAATTATCCCATATACAGAATCTAATAATTCGAATTGTGCCTTCGCTTTCTGCTGTTCATAAGTTACAAACTCTCTAAAATACTCCGTTAATTCATTTTTACATGCATCCTCCTTAATAAAATCCCGCTGCGGATAAGTCAAAAAATTGCCCTGATAATATTCTCCCCCACTTTGCCATGCAAAGTTTAATTGTTTATAAGAACGTATCCCCTTAAATAATAAGGATGCACCTATTTTTCTGGATAACATGGATACGCCAAAATAGACATCCTTATACAAATGCGGCAGCAGATCGTCTTTTAAAAACGAGGTGTCTACTTTGATAAAAGAAGGATGCAGAACAGCTAATTGGTTTAAACTGCCGTTCGGATTAGCTAATTCAATACTAATTTTAACACCCAGTGTCTTTAAATATTTAATAATATGGCTTAGTTGATCCGTATTATTTGGCAGGCATGTATCTTTCATCTCAAGAATAATGTTATTTAGTTTTAACCCTTTTTCCTGATAATCATGTAATAAATTAATGAACGTTTCCCCGTTATCATGTACAAATAATTTTGCATCGTAGTATAAGGTAAGATGTCCCGGAAAATGATCTTGTATTTTTTTCTCAATTGCTTTTTGATGAATATACTGATTTACTTCAAGCCGGAATTCATCCGGGATAGAAGTGTCGTCGAAGAGCCAATCTAAACGCTGCTCTTTATTATTTTCATCTAAAAAATAAGCAATTACTTCATAACCGCTTACCAGCTGTTTATCAGCCCGGATAATCGGCTTATAATAAGGAAGTAATTGGTCTAAATCAATCAATATATCTAATGGATCCATGTTGACTCCCCCTTCGTTTCATTATAGCATATTCTATATTGTACTTATTTGATTTACGTTTTCTTCCTTTCTATAACTCAACATTCGCACCTTAAAAAGAAACTATATTTCCATAGAAAGAGGAGTTGTTTGTTCTTTT
Organism: Oceanobacillus jeddahensis; assembly: GCF_000750635.1. Taxonomy (GTDB): domain Bacteria; phylum Bacillota; class Bacilli; order Bacillales; family Amphibacillaceae; genus Oceanobacillus; species Oceanobacillus jeddahense. The sequence goes on along the minus strand of NZ_CCDM010000002.1, from coordinate 472,071 downwards.
GTTAACTCCCTTGACAAAGAATAGAAGGTGGAGTGTAAAATACCGCTGCGGCGGACCATTTTGCTTTCCGACGTACAACGGTTTTGATGGGGCGAGTAATCGCAGCCCGAGTCCCAGGACGTACTGGTGTAGACGTTGCAACAATTCTTTTCGATGGGGTGAGTAATCGCAACCCCAGGACGTTGCGACTTTAGTCTGCCTAGGGACACGCTCTTCAGCTAACTTTTACCAAGAAGAGCGCTTGGCAAAAGTGGATCTTCAGATAGTGCTGATCCCACAGGAGTCAAAACGGTCCGCCTCCGCTGGTTAGATATTCTACACGTGGAATAGCTGAACAAATAAAAGGTAGTTCAGACAGAAGAGATTTTTTGTGGAGCATGGTAAAAATGTTCTGCAATGATTTCTTTTTGTGCATGAGAGCTATTCTTGATGTTAACTATCCATGCTGTTTTGATTCGAACTGCTAAACCAACCTTTTACAATAATGGAATGATCGTGTCATCAAGCGATAGATATACTATTTCGTCCACCCCAACAGAATGTTATTTCTTTCATTCGCTGTAGAATCCTAACTAAGCGGAGTGGTTGGCCGGAGCGGAGCTATACACTATCTTTAGCTCAAAAAAGCTGATTTAACTAAAAAGCCAGCACAATAATAAAGAACACGATTATCGTGAAACAGCAAGATATATATGCTTATTCTTAGGTGTGAAAGTTGAGTCCATAAGTTTTATTGATTTTCAAAATATCTTAGATCAGATCCTTATTAATCGTACAAGTTCTTCTATATCACATTAAAAATCCTAATACTACCATTTATTATTATTGTCAAGTCTTTTTCGACATTTTTCGACACTGTTCAAAAAGATGTAGAAGTTTTCATGAACATTTTGTGAAGTGTTTTTCAATCTCTTGTAATTTCTCAACATCAGTATTAATATTATTTCTGCTATAAATCAATACTAAGTTAATTGTGTGTTCAAATTTTGAACAACCTCTTAATCATAGTAAACCAACTTAATTATACATCAAAGGAAGGGGTATCAACATGAAGTTAAAGTGGACCTATTTCGCCTTTTTAACAGGTATTGCTGCTTTTTTGGCAGGCTGTGAACCATTGCTCGTACTTGATCCAAAAGGTCCTCAAGCAGATACAACTGCAACTGTGATCTGGATATCAATCTTTACAATGTCATTCATTGTCATTGTTGTATTAGTAATGCTGACAGTTATTTTATTTAAATATAGAGCATCAAAACAAGATCCTGACTATGAGCCTCCTCACATCGAAGGTAATAAATATGTAGAAGGAATTATTGTCGCGGTTCCAATTTTGATTGTTGCCTTTTTATCCGTGGTCTCTACGATTTCGACACATCAAGTGGAGAGTCCGCCAGAAGGATATACTGAAGACGAGCCGCTCGTCATCTATGCATCCTCTTCCAATTGGAAATGGCATTTCAGTTATCCAGAACAGGACATTGAAACGGTTAATTATGTTTTCATTCCAACAAATCAAAATGTTGAATTCCGATTGTATTCTCATGGAACGATTTCAAGCTTTTGGATTCCTCAATTGGCAGGACAAAAATATGCAATGGCTGATATGACAAATTACTTGAACGTTGTAGCAGATGAGCCTGGAGAATATATGGGAAGAAACTCTAACTTTAATGGAGAAGGTTTTGCAGAGAATGAATTTGCTGTCACAGCAATGCCGCCAAGTGAATTTGACTCTTGGGTAGAGGATATTCATAATACTGCTGATCCTTTAACTGAAGAAAAATTTGAAGAGTTATTAGAGCCTGGTCATTTAGGTCAAATGACTTTCACTGGTACACATCAGGAATTCAAACCAGCTCCTGAAGGAGAAAACAGCCCGCATGATCATGGACCATCTGACTCAGACGAAGACGGCGGACATCATCATTAATCAGCTTTACAATAGCACTCATTTTTGAGGTGCCAGAAATTTTCTAAGCTCTAGAAAGGAGTTTTGACATAATGGATTTTTTAGATAGATTTTCTATTCCGCCCCATGATGATCCAATGCTTTATGCATCCATTGTTGCGATTGGACTTGTAAGTATTGCGATTGTTTTTGGTGTTACCTATTTCAAAAAATGGGGATATCTTTGGAATGAATGGTTAACAACTGTTGATCATAAACGAATTGGTATTATGTATATCATTTCAGCATTGCTTATGCTTTTCAGAGGTGGAGCAGATGCTGTTATGATGCGTCTTCAGACAGCTGTTCCTGACAATAGTTTCTTAGACGCACAGCACTATAATGAGATTTTTACGACACATGGTGTTGTTATGATTTTCTTCATGGCAATGGCATTTATTATCGGTATGATGAACTTCGTTGTTCCGCTGCAAATCGGGGCAAGGGATGTTGCTTTCCCGCGCTTGAACGCGCTCAGCTTCTGGTTATATTTTGCGGGAGCAATGCTATTTAATCTTTCCTTCGTAATCGGAGGATCTCCTGATGCCGGATGGACAAACTATTATCCATTAGCAGGAACGGAATTTAGTGAACACGTTGGGGTAAACTATTACAATTGGGCACTGCAAATTTCCGGTATCGGAACATTAATGACCGGAATTAACTTTATTGCTACCATTATGAAAATGCGAGCACCAGGTATGAAATTAATGAAAATGCCAATGTTCACCTGGTCTGCATTAATTACAAACCTTATTATCGTATTCGCATTTCCTGTACTGACCATTGCGTTATTAATGGGAACGTTAGACCGTCAATTCTTCACTAACTTCTTTACAACAGGAGATGGCGGTATGGATATGATGTGGGCGAACTTATTCTGGGTTTGGGGACATCCTGAAGTATATATTCTAGTGCTCCCTGCATTCGGGATTTACTCACAAATTATCGCTACGTTCTCACAACGTAATTTATACGGTTATAAATCGATGGTCGCTTCGATGGTTATTATTTCCTTGTTATCATTTATGGTATGGGTTCACCACTTCTTTACCATGGGTCAAGGAGCTGTTGCCAACAGTATCTTCTCGATTACAACTATGGCGATCGCCGTACCGACGGGAATCAAGATATTCAACTGGCTCCTGACGATGTGGCGAGGTAAAATACGATTTACAACCCCAATGATGTATGCTGTGGCATTTATTCCATTGTTTACGATTGGCGGAGTGACTGGTGTTATGCTCGCCATGGCAAGTGCAGACTATCAATATCATAATACAATGTTCCTGGTAGCTCACTTCCATAACGTGATTATCCCAGGTGTAGTATTCGCAATGATTGCCGGGTTCATTTATTACTTCCCGAAAATGTTCGGTTTCATGTTAAATGAACGTATTGGTAAATGGGCGTTCTGGAATATCGTTATCGGTTTCTGTCTGTCCTTCTTCCCAATGTATATTACCGGATTAAACGGGCAAGCACGCAGGATGTACACTTACTCTGAGTCGGCAGGTTTTGGACCTTTAAGTATGGTATCCTTTATCGGAGCATTACTCCTTGCAGTCGGATTTGTCATACTCGTATATAACGTGTATTACAGCTTCCGTTATGCACCAAGAAATGTCGGTGACGATCCTTGGAATGCACGTTCCCTTGAATGGGCAACTCATAACCCTGTTCCGGAATACAACTTTGCAATTACACCAAATGTAGATTCAGAAGAAGCTTTCTGGGATTACAAAAAGAATGGTCACGAGTTATTTAAAGGTGGAATTAAGGACATTCATATGCCAAATAACAGCGGCTGGTCCATTATTTTCGCAGGTATGTTCTTTGTCTTTGGTTTCTTCTTTGTATTCCATGTATGGATAGGGGTTATTATAGCCTTCCTGGGTATAATCGGCTGTCTCATCTACCGTTCGTTTGAAAAAGATGATGGACATCATATTCATAAAGAAGAAATTGAAGAAACAGAAAAGAAATTCGGAGGTGCTAAATAATGAAACTTGATTCAAAAAATTTGCCTCTTGAATATAGTACCGAAACGAATAGAATGAATATCCTGGGATTCTGGATTTTTCTTAGCGCAGAAATCATGCTGTTTGCGACACTATTTACAACGTACTTTGTTTATGTAGATCGTGGCGTCGGCAGCGGTCCGGCGGGAGCAGAGATTTTTGAATTACCGCCGGTATTGATTGAAACATTTCTATTGCTTACAAGTAGTTTTACAATCGGTTTAGCAGTACACGCCATGCGTATTAACCGTGTGAAAGCAATGATTGGATTTATGATCGTTACCCTTCTTTTAGGGGCAGGGTTCCTTAGTGTAGAAATTTATGAATTCGTTCATTACTATCATGTAGGTGCAACATTGCAGACAAGCGGTTTTACTGCTACGCTTTTAACAACACTTGGAACACATGGGGCTCACGTAACGTTTGGTCTCTTCTGGGGAATTATCATTATTATTCAAATTCTGCGTAATGGCTTAAATGCACGCACAGCGAATAAATCATTTATATTCTCCCTTTACTGGCACTTCCTAGACGTTATGTGGATCTTCATTTTCAGCTTTATTTACTTGAAGGGAATGATGTAACATGAAAGAACTTTTTCCGCTAAAACAGGTTAACGGATATATCTTTTCACTGCTCCTGACTGTTGTTGCATTAAGTGTCTATTTCTTTGACATGTCTTTTGCAATGGGATTAACCATTCTTATTGTTACAGCATTTATTCAAGCTGGGGTGCAGCTCGTTGTCTTTATGCATGCCGGAGAAAGTGAAGATAAAGGCGGTATTTATCTTCATACCATCTATGGCGTGGTGGTTGCGATCTTAACCATCCTTGGTTCAATGCTTGCGATGATATGGGGATACATGATTTAAACTATTAAAAGCTCAAGCAGCAAATAAACTGCTTGAGCTTTTTTATTTCATCTTTTTATTGTCTATGATTGTTCATGCTTATGCTTCTTTCCACGAAAATTCTCTTCGACAGCAACAAGAAACAATCCCATTATAAAGATAAATGTGCCACCCTCTGCTAAGCCGATACCTACAGCTGTCACAATAGGTATAGCGCTTACAAGATAACCGTATATAAACATCATCGCACCAATTGTAATTAATGTCCCACAAATTAGAGACAAGCTTTTTAGTAATTTTTTATTCATTTTCATCTATCTCATCTCCTTTAATTAATAGTATGCATTTTGTTCAATAATTTGTCAATAATTTTGTGTCTATTTATTGAACAAGTGATTTATTTCTTGACTCGTGACTTTCGGTTTATTTTTTTACAACGCTCCTATTTTCATGGAATTTCATAAAAAAACACTTTATACTTGAATTCATACGATATACATAGGAGGTTGGAAATTGAAAAAGAATTTATTATCTATTAGTTTTGCAATGATACTTATGATTGGTCTTTTACCTTCTCACGCTTTTGCACTTGAAGCGGATGATCCGGAAGTAGAAGACTTTTTAGAATCCATTGATTGGGAAGCAGAAGAGTATGAAGATTACCTAGCAGAGTTTGATTTGGAGCTGGCTAATTTTGATGATGTTTCCGAACTTGGTACACCAGCTACCGAAGAAGAATTAGAGGAAGTTCTCGAAATGTATGATATGACCTATGAAGAGTTAGATGAACTCTTTCGTGAAGAAGATCTGCTTTTAGAGGATGAAGAAATTTCAGACAGTGTGGCATTCATATTTACGGAAAATGTTGAGCTTTTCATAGATCTGATTTTAACTGACCTGGGTGAAGCCGAGGATTCTTTTGGTTCCTTTGAGGAAGAAATTACGGATGAGAATTTAGAAGAGCTTGCTTCAGCGTATGGTTTTGATTCCATCGAAGAATTAGAAGAACTTTTCAATGCATATGAAGATTCTATTAATAACTATACGACACTTTTTGACGTTGAATTGGCTGCTGATTTTTATGTAGCAGAAGAAGGTTCCGAATCAAGTGATGACTTATGGGAAGAAGACGATGACCTGTGGGAAGATGACGATTCATGGGAGGAAGATGATATGTGGAATGATAATGCAGAAAATTTCACTGCAGACATGTTCAACACTTCCTTTTTAACAGGTGAACCAGTTGTTGATATTTACGGAATGATTTCAGTTATATTCGTAGAAGCAGCATTTGGCCTGCAATAATTTTAAGATCATACAGAAGGAAGAAAGTTAGAATAAATTATCTAATTTTCTTCCTTCCTTTTTCTTTTCCAATATACCGTTTCCCTCTCTTTTTAAGAGCAATTATGCAAAACTTCTTTTCGTTAGTAATTCTCTTATCTCCATTAAATCATATTCTTCATCTATTTTTTCTTTTATAAACATCAAAACTTCCACTGCTTCAATTTCGAAATAAGGTATTTGATCAATCGTCTTCATTGGGATATGTGCTTTAAAAACCTCCAGCCACTCCCAAATTTTATACATAGGCGCTTGAATAACTTTGCTCATTCCCAATAGACTAATGATATACATGTTTATTTCACCCACCTTATATTTCTTTCATTTTCTAAAACTTATTATACTTATGAAATACATTTAAGGTGTGGAATAATTAAGTAAAACCAATAACAATGAGGAGACACATGCTTTTCAACCTGTTATTCTGCTTTTAAAAAATGTAGATGATTTCATCTTTTCGTATTTTAATGATAAAGTAATTAAGTTGGTACAAAGTATATGATAACTGATTGATAAAGAAGGGATATATTATGTTAGAGTTTTTTCAGAATCTTAGTCCTGTCATGCAAGCATTAGCAGCAACACTTTTTACATGGGGGATGACCGCATTAGGGGCAGCAATTGTATTTGCCACAAAAACCGTACATCAAAAACTGTTAGACAGTATGTTAGGCTTTGCCGGGGGAGTTATGATTGCAGCCAGTTATTGGTCTTTACTTGGTCCATCTATTGAAGCATCAACAGATAATATTATCGGTCCTTGGTTTCCTGCCTTGGTTGGTTTCTTACTGGGAGGCGGATTTTTATGGATTATTGATAAAATTCTCCCCCACCTTCATCCGAACACCGAAAAGAATCAAGCAGAAGGTCTGGCACCTACGAAGAGAAAACGCAGTACCTTATTAGTGCTTGCTATCACCATTCATAATATTCCAGAAGGACTTGCTGTCGGAATTGCTTTTGGTGCATTGGCAAATCACAGTACAGAAGCTGCTTTAGCTGGTGCAATCACCCTTGCTCTCGGAATAGGGATTCAAAATTTTCCGGAGGGTGTTGCTGTTGCAATGCCATTGCGCGGAGAAGGAATGTCCCGGGGAAGAAGCTTTATGTATGGACAACTTTCAGGTTTTGTGGAACCTATCGCTGCCGTTATCGGCGCATTAGCGGTTGCTCATATCGAACCGCTGCTTCCTTATGCGCTTAGCTTTGCAGCAGGTGCTATGATTTTTGTAGTCGCTGAAGAAGTAATACCAAGCTCTCAGGAAAATAATAATAGAGATTTAGCAACCATCAGCCTGATGATTGGTTTTGCTCTGATGATGGTGCTTGATGTTGCTTTGGGATAAATCCTGCAAACAAAATGATATGAATACAAAAGATGCCTATGGTTTAAAGTCCATAAACCATAGGCATCTTTTTCGTTTTCTTATTTAAAATAATCCTCTATCACTGTTTTCGCAATCCCCTGATCCAATTCTTCAAATTCCTCATATTGAATCGTTTCATAAAGTTCTTTTCGTGTCTGCATATCCGCTAAAGCATTTTTTTGTGTACCTTCATCTCGAATCAAACCAAAAACTCGCTCATAGGCTTTTGCAGCAGCACGTAAAGAAGTTACTGGGTAAATAACCATTTTATACCCCAAGTCTTCAAATTCCTTCGCTGTTAAATAAGGAGTCTTCCCAAACTCTGTCATATTTGCTAACAACGGAACTTCTATTTCTTTTGCCACTGCCTGGAATTCTTCATTATTTTGCAGGGCTTCCGGAAAAATAGCATCTGCTCCGGCTTCTACATAGCCTTTAGCACGTTCCACAGCGCTGTCTAAACTTTCTACTGCCCTGGCATCCGTTCTCGCTACAATATAGAGTGTTGGTGCTGCCTTTTTAATTGCAGCTATTTTTTGCATCATTTCTTCCTTGCTGACAACATTTTTCCCATTTAAATGTCCGCATTTTTTAGGAAGCTGCTGATCCTCCAGCTGGACGGCAGCCACATTAGCTTCCATCATTTCTCTAGCTGTGCGGGCAACATTTAAAACACCGCCAAAACCTGTATCAATATCTACAAGCAATGGTAAATTGGTTGCTCTGGTAATTTCCTTCGCCCGGTCTGCTACTTCCTCGGAGTTAATAATTCCTAAATCAGGCAACCCCCTGCTCGCAGTAAAAGCAGCTCCTGATAAATAAAGACATTGAAACCCTGCTTGTTTTGCTACTAATCCTGCCATGGCATCATGGGCTCCAGGAATTTGCAAAATCTCTTTTTCTGCTGCCATCTTACGGAACTTTTCAGCTAATTCATGCTGTGGTACTGGGCTATCTACAATCCAAGCCATTTCTTCTCACCCTTCTAATCTAAAAATAATTCGATAAAATCTGTAATCGGCATTTCCTTAATCTTATCATAATCTACACTCTGTTTCTTAATGCGGACAGATTGTTTTTCCGTAAATTGTGTTGCCAGATTCGCTTCGTACTTTTTAATTATTTGCGGGAATGCTTCTTCTCTGCGGAAACGATGTCCCAGAGGATATTCACAGTCAATCCAATCTGTGGATGTTCCATCAGTAAAATGAATCTGTACCGCATTCGCAATAGAACGTTTTTCAGGATCTAAATAATCTTCCGTATAACGTTTGTTTTCTGTTACGGTCATTTTATCACGGAGCTCATCAATGCGTGGATCTTTTGCCACGTCATCCTCATAATCTTCTGCAACAATATTTCCTTTCAACAGTCCAATCGCTGTAATATACTGCAGGCAATGGTCTCTGTCTGCCGGGTTATGCAACGGTCCTTTTTTATCAATAATACGAATAGCTGATTCGTGCGTAGATATAGTAACTTCTTTGATTTCATCGATGCGGTCAACGACTTCCGGATGTAATTGAACAGCTGCTTCTGCTGCTGTTTGCGCATGAAATTCTGCTGGATAAGATACCTTGAACAAGACATTTTCCATGACATAGCTTTCAAGCGGTCTGCTTAATACCAATTTTTTCTCTTTGAAAAGGACGTCCTGAAATCCCCATCCACCTGCACTTAAAGCAGTTTGATAACCCATCTCTCCTTTAATTGCCATCAGAGCCAGACGAACCGCACGGCTTGTTGCATCCCCTGCTGCCCATGATTTTCTGGAACCCGTGTTTGGAAAATGACGATATGTCCGTAAACTAGAATTATCAATCCAGGCATTGGATAATGCATTAATGATTTCTTCTTTTCCGCCGCCAAGCATTTTTGTAACTACAGCGGTTGTAGCAATTTTCACGTATAATACATGATCCAGGCCGACACGATTCAAACTATTCTCTAAAGCAAGAATACCTTGTATTTCATGTGCTTTAATTGACATTTCTAAAATTTCTTCTACGGTTAAAGGAGTTTCTCCTTTTTGCTGCCGTAACTGGCTCACATAATCAGCAACAGCTAAAATACCTCCCAGGTTATCAGAAGGATGTCCCCATTCTGCTGCAAGCCATGTGTCATTATAATCCAGCCAGCGTATCATCGTCCCAATGTTAAATGCTCCCTGCACCGGATCTAAAACATGCGGCGTTCCTGGAACTCTCACGCCATTGGGAACAACGGTACCAGGCACAATCGGGCCTAACAGCTTGGTGCACTCCGGATAATTTAGTGCCAGAATGCCGCAGCCAATCGTATCAATTAATACATGATGTGCTGTTTTATAAGCTTCTTCACTCGTGATTTCTTTATTTAATACATACTCAGCAATTTCTTCTAAAAGATGGTCTGTTTGATTTGTTTTTACAGATTCCATAGTATATTCCTCCCCTATTAGTAACTTTTTCCTGTGTACGCTACTCTTGGTCTAAAAATGCGATTGTTATCATGCTGTTCGATAATATGCGCCGCAAGACCTGCCGTTCTGGCACTAAAGAAAATTGGTGTATAGAGCGGTATTGGAATGCCAAGCTTCCAATAAACGGGTGCAGCATAATAATCCAGATTAGGATATAAACCTTTTTCCTCCCGCATGATTTCCTCTCCTGCTTCACACATTTCCAGAAGCATATAATCCTTATCGCTTTCACAAAGTTTCCGCAATGCTTCTTTCGTAATCGTTGCCCGGGGATCCATCTTTTTCATATAAACCCGATGTCCGAATCCCATGATTTTTTCTTTATTTTGGAGTTTATGACGAATCAGAGCTTCAAAACCATCCACTGTATCTACCTCACGAAGCATATGCATCACCGCTTCATTAGCCCCGCCGTGCAAGTTTCCTTTTAAAGAAGAAATAGCACCTGTTAAAGCACCGTACATATCTGCATTTGTGGAAGCAATCACACGGGCAGCAAACGTTGAATTAGGCATCTCATGCTCAATATAAAGCAGTAAAAGCTGATCAAAAATTTCTACTTCCAAATCGGACGGTTTCTTTCCTGTAATCATATACAGGAAGTTAGCGCTGTAGCCGAGATTTTCATCCGGACTGACAATCTCTTTACCCTCTGTAGCAAAATAGCTGTTTACCGTAATAAAAGGCAGTTGACCTAATAGTTTGTAGGCACGCTGCTTATTTTCTTTATGCGAACGGTTCTCTATATCCGCATCGTATCCAGCTAATAAAGAAATAATCGTGCGCATTCCATCCATTGGGTGCATTCCTTTTGGCAATAGATTAAACGCAGGCAAGCTATCATCTGGAAGGCTATAATACCCTTTAATGTTTTCTTCAAGCTTGTTCTTTTCCTCTTGGCCAGGAACATCCCCTTCTAACAATAAATGAACAACATCAAAGTATGTCTTATCTTTCGCTAATTCAATTAAGTCTTCTCCACGAATAACGATTTTTTCTCGATCGACATCTAAAAATGATATTTCTGTCTTAGCCGCAATAACACCATCCAAACCAGGAACAAAACTTTCACTTGTACGCATTATTTCTCCCCCTTATTATTGAAAGCGTAATCATTTCATTTCTTCATTCTTCAAAATGGATATTCGTTACAAAGCGTCTTGAAAGCGTTTTCACTTTCTTAGAATCTCTTATTCTTTGGAGTACAACTTAACTGAATGTTTTCGTTAAGCTTAGGATTAATCTCCCGCTTGTAAATCTTTGTGTTCTATGTTGTCACCAGGATAGCATGTAACTCGTACTTTTGGAAAAAAGAGCAAGCATTAAAATTTTGTTCCTCACTCATGTTTTCTTATTATATAGTATAACCTTGAATTGAAAATTAGAAAAATATATAATTTTAATAAATAACGATAGTTTTTTTCTATGTCTGACTGGAGGAGGAAAACAATTGAACTTACAAGACTGGAAGATGCTTGCCACTCTTTATGAAACAGAAAATATTACACTGGCGGCCCATCAATTATTTTTATCACAGCCTACTTTAACTGCAAGAATTCAAAAGCTCGAAAACCATTATGGTGTCTCTCTTATTCTAAGAAAACGCCGCGGCATTATGTTTACTCCAGAAGGTGAAGAGCTTGCTCAACACGCCAGAAGAATGTTATTAGAACAACGTAAAATGGAGGAAAAGCTCAGCAATATGCGAGAAGAAGTGAGAGGAACATTACGGGTTGGTGTTTCTAATTTCTTTGCTGCAAATAAGATGCCAAAGTTGCTGATGCTATTTAAGGAAAAATATCCGGATGTAGAATGCCAGGTAGTCACTGGGTGGAGCAGTGATATGCATCGCTTGTTATTAAATCATGATGTACATATCAGTTTTATTAAGGGAAATTATGCTTGGAAAGAAAAGAAAGCGTTATTATATGAAGAGGAAATCTGTGTTGCCTCACCTTGGGAGTTCACATGGGAGGAGCTTCCCAAGCTTCCAAGAGTAGACTATTACACAGATGAGCATATGCGTATATTATTAGATGATTGGTGGCATCAAAATTATATTGAACAGCCAAATATCACAATCCATGTCAATCAGGTAGAGACGTGTAAAGAGATGGTTACTCACGGACTTGGTTACGCGATTGTTGCTAATTTAGTTGTTCGTCCGCACCCTGAACTATTTATTAAACCGATCACGGGGCCGTCTGGCGAGCCTTTAAGAAGGCAAACCTGGATGTATTATCAGGAAGATACCTTACAGATGAATATCGTCCGTGCCTTTGTTGACTTTGTTCAAACATTAGATGTTAAAGCTCTATAGTATCTAATGATATGCGACAAAACTCGCAAGTACCCAAATTAAAATGAAACTTAGAATAATGGTTATATTCACTAAGGTACCAACCATTTTGGCATCGTATCTGTACCTTATTGCATATACCACAGCTGTTGTGGAGGATGGCAAAATAAAACCGATTAAAACCGTATTGGCAAGCATGGGATAATCAGAAAACAGCCAAAATAGTGTAAACCCAAGCGCCAGTCCTGTACCATACTTCACAGCAAGATATTTGCTGAGTAAAGGAAACCATGACTTTTCAAAGGAAAAGTTTAAATAGAGGCCCAGCAATAATAAGGACAATGGCATATTCGCCACAGAAATAATTTCTGCTGTATCTATGAATAGTTCCGGCAAATGAAGATCAAGCACATTTAAGGCTACGACAAACATATATGTCAAGAATGGGATGGATCGGAGTAATGGACTGATAGTCTCCCGCCAATAAAATTTCGATGTACCTTTTGCAAAATAACTGGCAATAAAGTAACAGAGTCCAAATACAATCACGGCATTACCTACATCAAACATACCAAAATGCTGAATACCTTCTCTGCCCCAAATAGCTTCTACAAGCGGAAATGCGAATAAACCGACATTAACACCGGGTACCATCATTATTGCCATCCCTTTTATGTTATGATCTGCAGAGCGGAATGCAAAATATCCGATCAGAGCTGCAGCAAGGCCAAATAAGAGCGCAATAAAAATAAGGGACACCAGAGGCAAGGTCATCTCCATTTGATTAAAAGTTACAATAACCAGTGCAGGCAAGGTAATATTAAAAACAATCCTTGCTATTGTCTGTCCATCCGATTCTTTTAAAATTTTTGTCCTTTTAAAAAAGTAACCAAGTAAAATAATAAATACAGAAATAATAAATTGTTGCTGAAACCCTTCCAAAATTTTCTACTCCTTCAGTACATTCAAAATACACAATTGCTATCATATCACATACTTACTTTAGTTTATACAAAAAGAACTTCTCCCCTTTTTAAGGTATAAGAAAAAGGAAGACTAACCATCGTTTTGCTGATCGTTCCATCCATTAAAAAGCGAATGAACTATATGCCGTTTCGATTTGTCTTAAGTCCATTAACTTGTTCATAAAAAAAAGAACTAGTATGATGTAAGTAAAGAATGAATGTGTGAGGTGATCTTAGTGAAAATTATTTTATTTGATGGAGAATGTCACGTTTGCGATACCTTCGTACAGTTTATTCTAAATAAGGATACAGAAAATCAATTTCTTTTCACTTCCTTGCAAAGTGAAGCTGGAATTTATTTAAGAAAAAAATATCGGGTTCCAGATAACCTCGACAGCGTACTCCTTATCGATGGAGAGAAAATTTATATCAAGTCCGATGCAGCTTTAAAAGTATTACAAAATATACCACTTCCTTGGAAGCTGCTAACTGTTGGTAAAATCCTGCCTTATTTTATCCGGGATGCACTTTATGATTTCATCGCCCGTAACAGGCATAAATGGTTTGGCAAAAAACAGGCTTGCCGGCTTCCTACAGCACAAGAACGTAAGCAATTTGCAGAAACAATAAAGGATTTATAAAGAAAAATTGGCATTCGTTAAGCTTTTTGCGAATGCCTTAGTTGGGGCTGGGACTGCGGTTACCAATGTTGTCAGGTTAGTGAATTTCATTAAGATTATGTTTGATACTGGTAGATAGCAATAAGGCTAACTAGCGGAGGAAAAACACGGAGACTCCTGTGGGAAAGCGCGGAGGGAAGACCCCGCAGAAAAAAGCGAACTTCTTTTTTTTGAGGAGGCTGAGCTCAAGCCCACGGAAAGCGTAGTGTTTTTCTGGGGTTGCGATTACTCACCCCACCATAACCCGTCGCAGCGGTCGTATTAACCTGACAACATTGGTAACCGCAGTCCCAGGACGTCGCGAACTTAGTCTGCCGTTCTTCTCCCACTGCGTTAGCCTAAGTGTTTCAGGGAGTTAACTCACCTGATCTCCCGCCTAAATAAATTTATTTTTACGCTTTATTTTGAGGCGAGAGTTTTACGGACGGTTCTCCGTGATAAAAATTGGACGTTTACGATTTATAATTAAGTTAGCATTTCTTCAGATTTATCTGCTTAAGAAAGGAGCATATATACTTTGGAAAAGAAAAAAATCGTTGTATTATTTACAAGTGATGTCCATGGTAAAATTTCACCCTATAACAGTCAGGACAAAAGTTATGATGGAAAAGGTTATGCAAAAGTTTCTTCTGTCATCAATACAATAAGAAAAGAAGAAGAAAATGTGATTGTTATTGATAATGGAGATATGCTGCAGGGGACACCACTTTCTCATTACATGCTTGCGGAAAAAGAAGAGTCCAGCCAGATCCATCCAGTTATTTCCGCTTGTAACACGATTCAATATGATGTAGCTGTAATCGGTAATCATGAATTCAACTATGGCCAGGAAAAACTGGAACAGGCTGTGAAGGATTCAAATTTCCCTTGGTTATCTGCTAATATTGTAAAAAAAGGGACAACAGAACCTTACTTTGGTACACCTTATATGATAAAAAAATTTGATGAACTTACTGTGGGTATCCTTGGCTTGACTACGAAAAATATTCCTGTTTGGGAGCCGGAACGCCATATTGACCGTTTTGATTTCTTAGATCCGGTAGAAACTGCAACAGATTGGGTAAGCTACTTAAAAAATGAAGAACAAGCGGATGTTATCATTATTGCCTACCATGGCGGTTTTGAGCATGATCCTGTAACAGGGCAGTATCTGGCTGTCAGTAACGGAGAAAATCAAGGCAACGACCTGCTGGCAAATTTCCCTGAACTGGATGTATTACTTACCGGCCACCAGCATTTGGTTTATCACGCAGTTACAGAAGAAGATACAGCGGTAATTCAGTCTGGAACAAAGGGAGAATTCGTCGGCCGAATTGATCTAGATTTTGAAAAAGTGTTGGAGGAAGATCATTATCAATTAGCACACAAGGAAACATCACTTCTTCCTGTAAAAGATGCACCAGCGGACGAAATTATTTTATCAGATATTAAAGAGATTGAAAAAGAAGTGGATGACTGGCTTGATGAAACATTAACAACCGTATCTGATCCGTCAACAATGCAAATTGAAGACCCATTAAAAGATGTGTGGATAAAAGAACACCCTATGATTGAATGGGTGAATAAAGCCTTTTTAAAAATCACCGGAGCAGATATGGCATCTACAGCCTTTTTTCTTACTCAGGGTATGAGATTCGGCAATACACTTACCCGTAGAGACATACACACCTTCTATCCATTTGCGAATACACTCGTCGTGATGGAAGCAACAGGAGAAGAAATACGGGCTTCCCTTGAGTTCAGCGCATCCTTTTTAACATTAGATGCAGATGGCAACCCTGCGATAAGTGAAGCATGGAAATATCCGCGTCTCCTTAGCTATAACTATGATATGTGGGAAGGAATTCAATATACGATTAATCTACAGAAGCCAAAAGGCGAACGGATTACTTCTCTTACATTCAATGGAGAGGCATTAGATCCAAACAAAAAATATCGCGTAGCAACGAGCAGCTATCGGGCAAGTGGCACAGGCGGCTATGATATGTTTGGTGAAGAAAAAATTATCAAGGAATTTCCGTTTGGTGTAACTGAAATGCTGATCAAGGAACTGGAAAATACTGAAGAATTCATTCCGCAAACGAACCAAAATTGGAAGGTATTGATGTAATATTCTTCTATCATTATAAAAAAACACCAGCTGAATCTGTGTAATAGTTTCAGCTGGTTTTTTTTATAACATCGCTTTAGTTACCATATTCCTTTTTGTATTTATACCTGCATTTCTTTTTGATTTGCTCGCACGTATTCCGCTCATTTTTTCGTCATATCAAACAAAAGATTCCTTGCATATTATAAATTGAAACAAAATAATTATTTAAATGTCATCGTATATCCTTTTTGAAAAACCTCATCAGCCTCTAACCGGGTCATGCCAAATTTTTCTTTTAAGTCTCCTGTCGTATCATGCATATCCGCAATACCGTACCAAGGTTCAATACAGACAAATGGAGCAATCGTATTGTTCTCTTCATTGTATTTAGACCAGATCCCTACAAACGGAAAATCCGTAAATACAACTTCTACACCATGGTTCGACTTTGTTGAGGCCAGTTCAATACGATCTATATGACTATATATCATCGCATCCTTTGCAAACAGGTCTGGCTGCAATGTAATGTCTGGAAGATGATTGCGGATTCCTTTTTCATGAACCAAAGCATTTTCCAAACCATATTCCATTACTTCTTTGTCGGGATTAGGTGTAAATGTTAATTGATAATCCTCTAATCCTTCATTTTCTAAAAGTGGAATTCGAAAAGCAGGATGGGCACCAATGGAAAAATACATTTCAGTATCATTTTGGTTTTCTATTTTCCAATCAACGGAAAGAGAATCCTGATGAAGGGAATAGGTAATTGTTGCTTTAAATTCATATGGATAGATATTTTTAAAGCGACCGTCCGAAGCTGCTTCAAAAGAAACGTGTTCTGCCGAAAGTGAGCTTAATTCAAAATCAACATCTCTTAAAAATCCATGCTGGGACATCTTATATGTCTGCCCATCCAGCTGATATTGGTCTTCTTTCAAGCGGCCGACAATCGGAAACAACACTGGAGCAACACGCCCCCAATATGCACTATCACCTGTCCACATATATTTTAATGTATTCTTCTTATGCTCTACTGATTGTATTTCCGCTCCATTACTTTCTATTTCAACTTTCAACCACTCATTTTCAATAGTCTGTTTCACTTTTGTTTCATCCTTCCTGGAATTAAAGGCTAGTATCTCTACACTTAATCTTAATGTGCAGATATTGGGCTGTCTAGTTTAGCTTCTTGTTATAGTTAATAATTTGTTTTTATATTTTTGTCGTTATTTCCCGGGAAATGTTGAAATAGAGGTTATATTGTAAAAAGCGGACTAAGAATTAATGATCTTAGCCCACTTTTCACAATAAAAAGACCGATGTCATGCTTCAAAATTATAATAACACGGAATGCCTTTCTTTGTTTATAAAATACACCATTTCTTTAAAGCCGATTTGCTTTAATGTATCTTGAACCTCTATGTAGTCATCTCCAATCCTCGAAGGAACATGTGAGTCAGACCCAAAGGAAATATCTACACCATAATGATGAGCCCTTTCCAATATTTCATAAGAAGGATACCAGCCGCCACAATCTTTATTTTTACCAGATGTATTGACTTCAATGGCTACACCTTCATCAGCAATTATTTTCAATGTCTCATCTATGATCAGTGTCTCTAAATCATGAAAATCTAACAAATATCCTTTCATAGCATCAATATGACCTAACACTTGAAACATCCCACTTTTTGCGGACTGTTGAATTAGGCGATAATAAGACTCTTTTTCTTGTAATCTTTCTTCATTTGTTAAACGATCCCATCTACCTCTTTGAAAAATATTTATCCCATTCACAAAATGGACAGAACCGATAATATAATCAAATGGGTACTGCTTATATTTCTCTTTATATAATGCTTCATGTTTTGGAAAATAATCACTTTCCATTCCTAATAACACATGAATCTTACCCTTGTATTTTTCTTTTAATGCCAATACTTCCTTTACATAACTATCTAACTCACTTTTTGCCATCGTAATCCCAGGATAAAGTTGATCTTCCTTTGCATAAAAATGCGGGGAATGATCGGAAACACCTATGTAATGTAATCCCCGGTCCATAGCTGCTTGAATATAGTCTTCTATATTTCCCTCTGCATGTCCGCAGCGGTAGTGGTGTGAGTGTAGGTCAAAAATAATATTTGTCACTATGTTTCATACTCCTTTCTCTCTTGAATTTCTGATTACTTTATATACACATATATATAACTTACAATATTTTGATTAATAAATATATACATTATAATCTTCCGTTTCCATCTTTAACTGATTATAATCATTCTGAAGCGTATTCATACTGATCTGGTAATCATCACATAATTCTTCTACATGGATAGCTGGATACAGTAATAGAAGCTTTTGCATATCTTGCCGGCGCTGTACTGCACTTAAATAATCCTTCTGCTTGTACATTGCCTCCTGAAGTACCTGCTCTCTCCTAAAATCAGCCACATCTCGATTTCAAGTAAATCCTGGCGAATTGTACGCAGAGAAAGCTGATAGGCTTTATTCAAGTCAGCTAAGGAAACAAACGCTTCTTCTTCAATTAATCGTTCTAAAATTTTCTTTTGTCTGGATGAAAGCATGTTATCCCCTCCACATCACCGTAACCATTCCAGCACCTATATACATTTGATTTAAAATTCCGAAAAAATAAAGAGACAATCTCTCAAATATTCTCAGAAATAAATGAAACCCTTATCATTATTTTTGATAGTATATCATTTTTCGACAAGGAAATCTATATGATAACTTTTGATCAGAATGGAGTTTACTTGGTATGAAAGTGTCCGGGAAGCAGGATTTACATCATTAAAATCCTTCCTGAATGAGCTATTAAGTAAGTTTTGTGTTGCTCTTCCATGCTGTGCATTTGAAACATTGCTTTTGCGTAAACATTATTTCCCAAGCTAAGAAGCTGTCCTCCCATGCATACCGTTCAGTTAACGACAGCTCCTTATAAAAATCAATTGATTCAGTAACAGCTTCTTTATCTATAACTTGTCCTTATAACCGATTCCAATCAAATACATTCTCAAGTATAAGTGCTAAAATAATACCTACTAATAACCCGCTGCTTAACAATGGACGAAGAAAGTCAGGTAAGGTGTCGAAATAAGAAGCAGGGAAGGTCATAATGATGATACCGACAAATAAGGGAACTGCCGACCGATAAATATTAAGCGTATTGAATTCAACCTGCCGAAAGAAACTTAATGATGAATTAAACAGCTGTAAATAAGAAACAAATAATACTGCACTGCCTATACTCAACGGCAACATGGAAAAAAAGTGCCCAATTGGTGGAATAATCCCCATTAATAAGAACATAAAACTGCCAAGAATAAAAGGTAACCGTCTAATGATTCCTGTCTGATTTAAAAAACCAATGGAAGAGACATACGGCGCATATGGTACAAGTCCAAGCACCCCGGACAGTCCCGTGAAAACACCTGTTATCGTAAATGAGGAACGATATTGGGAATTTGTTGTCTCTGTGCGATAGATGCTATCTGTTCCTTTTAATGCTCCAAATGTGTTCGCTGTATTCAGCAGTCCAGCTAACACTGTCGTTATAACAATACCCGTATCCCACGTTGGTTTACCCAGCGGGAATAATTCCATACTCGATGAGGCTGTTTGACTAACCGCTTCCTGTTGCTCAAAAGTGAGATTAAATGCAATCCATCCAATAACTATTCCGATTAATAAGCCGTAGCGTCTAATGCTTGTTGGAGCTTTAATACTAATAATAGCTACAATGATTGCAATCAAAATAGATAACAGGGAAATAGATAAATTAATTTGAGCATTTTCCGCTTCGTTTCCAAAAGGAATACCCAGCATACCTCTTAAAAATATTCCGATTAATTGGCAACCGAATAAAAACATAAATACTCCCATAACAGCCGGGTTAAACAATTTAGCAATATATGGTCCTGCTCCGCTTAGACCAATAATCACTGTGAGGATTCCAGAAATAATAATGCCTGCTGTCAAACTTCCTCCCAGCACATCTAAAGGCATTCCTTGTGCCGCTGCGGTAGAAGTCAACGTTAAGATAACACCCCACCAAAGTCCCGATTGACCTTCCATTATCGCCCGTTTATGACCGACCAAAGCCTGTACCATACACGCTATTCCTGTCACAATAAATGACAATTGAAGCAAGCTGGCAATTCTTTCCTGGGAAAGTTCAAAAGCTGCACCAACTGTAATTGGGATCACAACAATATTTGTAAAAATAAAAAAGAGCCATTGAAGACCCGAAAACCAATTGCTTGATTTTAATAACTCCTTCATCCTTAAGTCCTGCCTTTCCTAAACTAAATACAGCAACTATTATTAATACCTTTTTATTGATTGTTTAGTTCTACTCCTAACCTTATCAGAATTGGGTTCTTTTTTCATTAGACTATCATCATTTATTACCTATCTTCCACAGTTACTTGACAGATAGATATAAGTAATTTCATTTTTCTCTGAACAAAAGATTTGCAAGCGATTAGTTTCGAACATCATCAAAGCCCCGCTGATTACAGCTGGCTTGGGCTGAAAAGAGGCGAAAAGGATATTATTATCTTCCAAGCAAAGCCCTCATTGATTCCTTTTACAACTCTTTATTTTTGAAAAATATCTAGACCTTTCTTATTCACAAGGCAACATTCTAAATCATTCCTCATATCCCATTGACATTTTTTCAAAAGGAGCATAAACTAAAAGACTATAACAAACTAAACTGATAGGAATTAGAGGTGTTAAGAATGTCTACATTGGCACAACCGGTTTCCGAACAACCAGCAAAAGTGGAAGAGGCTCCAAAACTAAATCCTCCACAGAAAAAGCTGGTTGCAGGCGGAATCGTGGTCACATTCATTTTGACGATTTATTTAGCAGCTACGCAACATGTCGTTCAGCCATTGTTGTTATTGATTGGATTACTGCTTGGATATACATTATTTCATGCACGTTTCGGTTTTACTTCCGCTTTTCGGAGACTTGCTTCAGTAGGAAATGGCCAGTCTCTTCGGGCGCACATGTTCATGCTTGCAATTGCATGTACACTATTTGCTCCCATTTTAGCATTTGGATATTCTTTCTTCGGAGGGACACCTGCTGGTAATATTTCCCCCATTGGTATTAGCCTTATTGTTGGCGCCTTTTTATTCGGTATTGGCATGCAGCTTGGCGGCGGATGTGCTTCTGGTACGCTTTATGCAGTTGGCGGCGGGCGAACTGTTATGTTTATTACGCTGTTGTTTTTTATTGTCGGCTCAACCATTGGTGCAGCTCACTCCACATTCTGGATGGAGGATTTACCAGCTGCGGAACCTTTTTCTCTGGCCACATCAACAGGACTTGGTTACGGCGGAGCATGGGGCATTTCACTGCTAATTTTTGCCATTATTGCCGGGATAACAATTTTGATTGAGAAGAAGCGAAAGCCTCCTAAAATGGCGACTCTCCCTTCCGAAAAGGGCTGGAAACGAATTTTACGGGGTTCTTGGCCACTTTTCGCAGCGGCTGCTGCACTGGCTGTTTTAAACGCACTTACGCTGCTTACTCGTGACAGCCCATGGGGCGTGACAGCAGCATTTACACTTTGGGGATCAAAAGCAGCAGAAGCGCTTGGCTTTAATGTGGAAAGCTGGGGCTATTGGGCAGGTAATACGGAGGCTCTTCATGCTTCAATCTTTGCTGATACAACAACCGCTCTTAATTTCGGTGTCATCTTAGGAGCCTTTATTGCTTCGGCAGCAGGTGGATTATTCAAATTTACAAAAATTACGAAAGGAAACACTGCTGCTTCCATTATTGGCGGGCTGTTAATGGGTTATGGCGCGCGCCTTGCATTTGGCTGTAATGTCGGCGCTTATTTCAGCGGTATTGCTTCCTTTAGTGCGCATGGTTACATTTGGGGCGTAATGGCACTTGCGGGTACCTTTCTTGCTTTATATTTGCGCCCACTATTTGGTCTTTCCGTTCCAAAACCACGCGATTCATTTTGCTAATATAAAAGGAGGATACGGGCAAATTCCTGTAGTTATTTTCAACAAATGAAACCAGCGAACTTGATAAAATGCAGGGAGCTCTCTTCCTTGTTGTTAACAGAAAAAACACGGGACTCCCGTGTTTTTTTATTTCAAATATTGTTTCACATCTTCTATTGTTTCCAATTCATCTATATGATCTATGATTGTTTCCAACGTGCTTATTTCCTGTTCGTATATCTTTTTCTTTATATCTTCTGAAGGTGGAGCTACAAATTTTGTGATTAATCGAATTGCGGTATTGGCTAATGCTTCCGCTATACCTTCTGCTTTACCTTCCACTCTGCCTTCTTCTTTCCCTTCATTCCGAAAAATCTCTGCTAAGGTCATCGCCAACTCGCTCCCTTCTTGATAAGTATTTTCGATATGCTTCATTATATCACAATATTGTTTTTTGGTGAGATGGTGTTGTACACGGAAAATATAATAAAACAACGTCTCCAAATATTCTGTTGCTGTTCTTTGATCTTTCATCTGCCGCAGATAATCGATTGCCAGATAAATGGTATTTAAAACAACTTGGATATCGTTTTTGCGGATATCCCGAAACACCAACAGAATAATCCGCAAGAATACATTCAGTTGGACATCCTCGTCTTTGAAATCAGATACATCATAGAGAAAGAATTCATAGTTAGGGACATATTTATGCAGATCCGGCGGGAGACTCTTATACCCTTCCAGCATATAATGGAAGGAAGTGCCGGCATACCAATCCGTGTCGCCGTGATACAAAACAATCGGCACAATGATTGGCTGCTTATTTTCTTCTGTATTATCCCGTTTAGTTTCCCATATCTCTACCATATATCGCAGTAACTGCAAAGCAGTATAATAATCGTGATAGCTTTTATGCTCGAACAAAAAATAGACGTAGGCGGGTTTTTGATGAATTTTTGTTTGGAATAATAAATCGGAGAAATATTCTTGAAGGTTATGGCTGATAAAGCTGTCTTTTTGGGGCTGGATGGAGTCTACATCAATGGTGTTGCGAATGGAAGGCGGTAAAAAATGTGTTATAAAGTCTTTAGCAACATCCACATTAGAAAAAGTTTCTTTAAAAATCTTATCATGCGGGCTTTGAATCTGCAAAGGTATCAAATCCTTTCTCAAATGGAATTTGATGACTTATTCTTATGTTGATTTCTAAATGTATATTAGCATATATCTAAAACAAACACAAACAAATGTTCCCAATTGGATTACAGTAACTTTTCCAATAAAATATCCATAACAATCGCAAAGCTTCTGTATATTTTTCAAATTTTATCCCAAACTAAGTATCGTTGTTGATTCACATTCTAAATGGATAGGGATGATAATTAATGATGAATAATAAAAAAGGAATGACCACGTCACTAATTGCTGCAGGTGTAGCAGGGGCGGCAGCCTATGGAATAAGCATGGGTATGCAAAATGGATCCTTTCAAAACATGTCACAAAAGCTTTCCAATTCCATGAATAGTTCCACCATGCAGGATATTGCTAAACCACTTCAGAACATGCTTTCTAGCGGTGGTCAAGCGATGAACCAAAATAATGGTGGAGGACAGAATCAAACACAATCATCTTAAGATGCGAATGCTGAGGTATTTGCTTTTTGAGATCACCAAAAGGGATGGCTCTGTACTGGAGTCACCCCTTTTTAATAAAAAAGTATAAAACTTATGAGAAATTTATTTCTACTCAGGAATAGACAGCCCAATTTCTGATAAATAACATAACTTTATTTAATTAACTACGTCCATGACTGCAATGCATGTAGAGATTTTTCAATAATCATTTCCTGATCATTATCCAATGTCGCTACATGATAGCTCTCTTTCATAGAAATAATTTCTTTTTGTTCAGAAGCTATTCCTTCCAATATCATTTGGGAATTATCCGGTGGAACAACATGATCTTCCTCAGAAACAAAAATAAGTGCCGGGCAGGTTATTTTTCCTAAATCTTCTTTAGTTTGTTTCATCAATTTCTTTATTTCTCCAATTGATTTTACAGGCGTTTTGTCATAAGCTAATTCCACTACACCTGCTTTCTTAATATCTGATCCAATTGCATCAATAAAACGTACTCCCTGGTCTTCCTCCATTGCAGGGATATCTACAGCTGCATTAATTAAAATAATCCCTGAGAGCGGGTGCTTTCCAGCTGTATACAGCGTCAAAGTTCCGCCCATTGACAAACCGCACATAAAAATCGTATCACATCTTTCTTCAAGCCAAGAATACGCCTCTTCAATAGAATCGATCCAATCCTGATACGTGCATTTTTCCATATCTTCAGGAGCTGTGCCATGGCCTTTCAGTCTCGGTCCGCAAACGGTGTAACCAGCATCCGCAAATGCTTTTCCAATTGGATACATACTCTGTGTTGTTCCTGTAAAACCATGAGATACGAGAACTCCTACACGATTTCCTTCAAAGTAAAATGGCTCGGCGTCTTTTAATACTGGATACTGCTCATTCATCTATTATTCCTCCTTTTGAAACGGAATGTAATACTTGTTATTCCTTATTTTAAGAATAAATCGGATTGGTTCATTCCACAAGTGATGACGCTTTCTTTTCTTGTGAAATACGTATAGCTATCCTTTCAAGAGCTCTGTTATTTTCCCTTCAATATATTCTTTCAAAGCTGTTAAACTCCGCCTCTCTCTCGTCTGTTTACACGCTTCTTTCCCTTGGTAATGGTATAGCAAGTTTTTGATTGTTGGACGCACACTCTCTGGAAATGCTTCATATGCTCTTTCTCCTGCTTCCTTTTTTGATAAAATACATTCCTCTTTTAAATACCAGTAAAACCGGAGCATATTTAACAAACAATACACAGGTTTATCGATATAATCCACCAAACATTCTTTATAATCTAAACCAATAGATGAAATATAATCTGATTTAGGGATTACAGGAAATACTTTCTCTGCCTGAACTCCTTCCAGAGTAACTCCTCTATCCAAAAGAACCGCAATATGCGCAGCTAAATCAGCATCCTTCCCTCCGCTCTCCTCAATCACTTGATTTTCATCCCGTTTTATATGTCCTCTCCAGTGTTCACTATAGTGAAAAAGATACGGAAAAGGATGCTCCCACTCCCTTAAATGACATTCTAATAAAAAACTGATTTCAATCGGATAAGGGTGATTAGACTTATCTAGAAATAATGCAGCCAGCTCCTGCTTTTGCTGTTTACTTAATGTTTTATTTAAGACAACCAATAAATCAATATCACTATTTCCAGGCTGAAAACTCCCCATCGCTAAAGAACCATGTAAATAACAACCGGTAAATTGCTCATCTGTAATTTGTTTTATCCCCTGGATAAGGTCATTTAAAAATGATTGAACATGTTTTGTAAGCCGTGGTATTTTCTCCACCTCCATAGCTCCTTTCCATTCTCTACCTTTCCTTGTTCATGTAGTAGAATATATAATAAACTATAACTACAAACTATTATATAAGAAAGAAGGATTTCCTTGAATATAAACCTTCGTCAGGAACAACCAAAAGATTATCAAAAAACAGAGGAACTTATTGAACAAGCCTTTCGAAATGAAGAAATGAGCGATCAGCAAGAGCATTTTCTTATACAACGTATTCGCAAGTCTACTGCTTTTATTTCAGAGCTGTCCATCATTGCGGTCAATCAGCAGGAGGATGTCATTGGTCAAATTCTTTTTTCAAAAATAGTCATTAAAAACAAAAAACGAATAACAGCATCTCTAGCTCTTGCACCTATTTCTGTTCATCCAGATTATCAAAATCAGGGCATTGGAGCTATGTTGATAAAAAAAGGGTTAGAAAAAGCAAAAGAAGCTGGATATACCTCGGTTATCGTACTTGGCCATGCTGCTTATTATCCTCGATTTGGTTTTAAACCGGCCAACTTATGGGGAATTAAAGCACCATTTGATATACCGAATGAAGCATTTATGGCATTGGAATTAAAACCAGGCGCGTTAGAGCATGTAAGCGGCATGGTTCAATATTCAGATGCATTTTCTGGATAATAAAACTTTCCGACAAAATGGAACTTGTATTGTCGGGAAGTAACGGGTCTTAATTGCTATCCTTTCATAAGAAGAGGAGGTTATCACTTGGATACACTTGATTCACTGAATGCTGCTATTAACTATATTGAGGAACATTTAGATAATGAAATCAACTACCAGCAGGCAGCTCAAATCGCCTGTTTTTCGGAACATCATTTTAAACGAATGTTTTCCTTTCTTGCTGGCATCCCTTTATCTGAGTATGTGCGCAGGCGCCGGTTAACATTAGCAGCATTGGAACTGCGGGATAATAACAAGAAGGTCATTGATGTAGCATTAAAATATGGATACCTGTCTCCTGATTCGTTCTCCAGAGCCTTTCAGGAACTACACCATACCTTGCCTAGTAGAGTTAAGCAGACGGGAGTTTCTCTTAAAGCTTATCCACCGATTTCCTTCCAAATTTCTATTAAGGGAGATGTTGAAATGAAATATCGTTTTGTCGAAAAAGACTCTTTTCACGTTGTTGGGTATAAGGAAGTCATGCAACCAGAGAATGGAGATTTTAACCCGACTCTTTGGAGCACGCTCACCGATGAAGATTATGCAAATCTGGAAATGCTTCGTTCAGAAGATGTTGATTTAAGTGGAGTGCTAAATATTACTGTTAATACATGTCATGGTCCAGATCAGAGCGAAGAAGCTCTGGAATACTATATTGCTGTTGTTACAGACCAAGTTGCTCCAGCTCATCTCGCTGCGTTAGAAATACCTAAACAACAATGGGCAGTCTTTGATGCAGAGGGAGAAATGCCTGATGCCTTAACGAACACGTGGAGCAGAATTTATACAGATTGGTTTCCAACTTCAGGATATGAACTTACAGAAGCTCCGGAGATTGTTAAAAATGTTGATGATACAAAAATAGAAATTTGGATTCCTGTACAAAAAGGGTAAGCATTTGACCATATTAAATAACCATTAACCACGATGACTTCTATTTCGCGGTTAATGGCGTTTTTTACAAATGAAGTTTTTTTCTTAATAATTTATTTTTACTGCTTAATAACCTGCCTTGTGAAATCAATATCATCCGTAAAAACACCATCTACTCCATACATTATGACTCGCTGCTGTTCAATGAGCTCCGTTCGTTCCTCTGTAAAAAATACATGAACTTCTATTCCTTCTTGTTGAAGTGCATCAACAACATCTTGCGTAACATTCCTTGATTCTATCCCAATCACATCTGCATCTGCTTCCAGCGCATCCTCTAAATCAAATTTATCTGTTTCATACAAAAGTGTTGTTCGAATTTCTGGTGCAAATTCCTGTATTTTTTGTAAACTTTCTTTAGAAAATGACTGAATGCTGACATATTTAGGATCTAATAAATTATTCTCCTGAAGCAGGTTTATTAAAGGTTCTTCCATTTTCGTATCGCCATCAACCAGCCGTGTCTCCATATAGTAATGTGCTTCCTGCCCAAATGCAGCAAATATTTCATCCAGCGTCGTTACAGAATCCTTATATGTTTCCTGCCCAAACATAGTTGCGGTATCGAATTGCTTGATTCCGCTCCGTCTAAATTCTTTCGGAGCAACTGCTTCTGTTGCTGTACAATCTAAAGTCGTGTCATGAAACGCGATTAATTCATGATCTTTTGTCATTCGCAAATCAATCTCTATCGAATCTGCTTCAGCCTTCGAAGCAATTTTATCAGCAGTCAGCGTATGCTCATCAAAGACATGATTCGCACCACAATGAGCAATAATTTCTACATCAGCCGATGCGTCTCCTGGTTTATCGGCAGCACTGACGTACAATGCCTCTGTTCCATATTTAGCTGTCGTCTGCGGTGTCTGTGGCTCCGCTTCAAAGAATCCAGATATGATGAAAATAGCAATCACTAAAACAAGTAATGCACTACGCCATGGCATAACGTTCACACCGATAAAAGATAGCCCTTTCTGGATCATCCGTGATAATTGCCTTCACCTTTACATCCAGCAATTGTTTTAACGTATCTTTATCGTTTACGGTCCATACGCGCAGTAACCTCCTCCATTTACTCCAATGGTAAATATGCTTCAGAAATGTTTCTACTCCGACGTGCAATGCCTCTAATCCTAAAATATCAATATAATCTTCCGGATGGGAAATCGGCTGGTCAAGGATCCATGCCAATCGGGCATCCCGATCATAATAACGCAAACGAATTAATGTAGGTAAGTGAAAGCTCGAGTAAATCACACGGTTTTTTACATTAGGAAATTTAGCAACATAGTCTACCAATCTTTCTTCAATATTTTCATATATATATTCATACGTTTTTAATTCAATATTTAACGCAACATCTGGATACGAATCAACTAATCGAAGAACTTCTGCTAAGGAGGGCACTTTTTCTTCCTCCCAGCTTTTGTCATAGGTTGGAAATGATGCAAAATAGGAATGATTCCACTGTAATTCTCGAATTTCTGAAAAAGTATATTCTGATACGGGTCCTATTCCATTTATTGTCCGATTTAATGTAGCATCATGTATCACAGCAAATTCGCCGTCCTTTGTCATGTGTACATCTATTTCTAAACCGTCCACACCAGCTTCCAGCGCTTTTTCAAAACCTACCAATGTATTTTCTGGATATATCCCCATCATACCACGATGTCCATATACTTTTGTCAAACTTATCCCTCCTGAGAATTGATTTAATTTTTACTATTCAGCATTAGTGCCGGAACACTTGAAAATACAAATATCAGCCTCTTTTCCTCCCTTCATTCAAGTACATTAAACCATACATTTTTCGTGAAATCAGGAAATTTACCAAACCTATACGAATATTTCATCTCTTATTAAAATAACTTACAGTAGCTTCATAAAGGGAATCTTTATGAAGCTACTATTTACATTGAATCAAAGATTTACTATTGCCGCTCTGGAGAATCAATAGGCTTTCTGTGATCACTGGATTCAGAATTTGCATCCTGCTTGTCCTTTTTGTTCTATGCTTTCAATTTTAAAAACCCAGAAATCTTTAAACAAAACGAATTTCATAATAAACATCCAAAAAAAGCAAATCAAACCTACTTCAAGCGCAGGATAATAGTCTAGTTCTTTATTTTTCTTCCATTTTGCTTTGACATTAATCGCTGAATTCGATACGCTAATTTTATGAAAAAATGGATAGGAGCAAAGACACAAATGAAAAAAACAACTTTTAGAATGACTGGACTTTTATTTTTATTGACTGCTATTTTGGGCTTAGCAGCTTGTGGGTCTGAAGAAACAGTTACCCTTCAAGGAAGCGAATTTGGAGTAGACATGGAAGTCACCATTGATGCCAAAGACGATGAAATCACAAAACAAACAGTTCAAAGTGAAATTCCTTATTCTGTTATAGGAGTAGCATCAAAGGAAGAAGCTGAATCCATGGATGAGATGCTTCAAGCAGAATTTGAACCATTTGAAGACATAGATGGTATTGAATTCAGCCTTGATTATGAAGAAGAACAGCTTACACAAATCGTTTCGGTAGATTTAACTGTTGCCGATATCGATGAGATAAACAGTATCCCTGATGCCAGTTTTCCAGAGCCTGAAGATGATGAGTATCTTAGTTTAGAAGAAACCGTACAATTGTTTGAAGATGAAGGATTTGAAGTAGTAGAATAATACTATTACCAGTAAAAGTATAGCCGTATCTATAAGCGGTACGATTTCATTTTTTATTTGACTTTACTAGTTGAATTCAGTACGCTAGCAACTGTATTAAAAAATAGATAGGAGCATAGACACGAATGAAAAAGAAAACTTTCAGAATTACCGGACTGTTATTTTTATTAATTGCTATTTTAGGTTTAGTAGCATGTGGTTCTAACGAAACTGTGACGCTTCAAGGAGAAGAAATGGGACAGCAACAGGAAATTACATTAGAGGCACAGAATGATGAAGTACAATCAATGGCCGCTGAATTAACCCTGCCATATGAACTAATGGGCATTGAATCACAGGAAGAAGCTGAGTCCATGGATGAGCTGCTTCAAGCCGAATTTGAAGAAGCGAATGAAGCAGATGGTGTAGAGGTCGAACTTAGTTATGAAGAAGAAGAAATTGTTGTAGCAATCAATATCGATCTTACAACAGCTGGTCCAGAAGAACTGAACACACTCGGATTCGGTATCGATCAAGACTCTTTTGAAGATGAAGATTTAAGTTTAGAAAGTATGGTTAGCGAATTGGAAGACAACGGGTTGGAAGTAGTAGATGAATAAAGTTGAAAGTAAAACCGTCCCTTCTTAAGGTGCGGTTTTCTTTTGCATGAAAGGACCAGGAATCTATAAAGATACTAAAAAACGTGCCTAATCTATGAAAACAGTATTGTATTTTTCTTCTCATTATACTGAAATCTATTATTTATAAAATGCGATTTTGACTTTCCAGTTTTAATCCGATACGATTACCTTAATTATATAAGAATAGGGGAAACGAAATGGCACAGTATAAAAACT
Organism: Oceanobacillus jeddahensis; assembly: GCF_000750635.1. Classification (GTDB taxonomy): domain Bacteria; phylum Bacillota; class Bacilli; order Bacillales; family Amphibacillaceae; genus Oceanobacillus; species Oceanobacillus jeddahense. The sequence continues at coordinate 441,481 of NZ_CCDM010000002.1, read as the reverse complement.
TGAAAATGGCTGGTTTTATCCTCATGCTCATGTCCTTTACTGCTTTAGCCGCTTGCGGTTCCAATCAGGAAACTGTAACGTATAAATTAGAGGAAGACAATAATTCTATCGAAACAAGCTTTGTGGCTGATGATGGGGAAATCATAGAGCAGTCAAGTCAGAGTATAACCTCCTATGAAAGTATTAAAGGCATTGAAACAAAGGAGGATGCAGAGGCTCTCCTTATTCCTTCTGCAGAACCTTTACAAGGGATTGAAGGGCTGGAATATAACCTTGATTTTGAAGAGGATCATTTTATCGAGACCATAACCATCGATTTCAGCATCGTTGAACTTTCTGAACTGCCGGGACTTAATGAGATTCTTACAAATGAAGAAGAGAATCTAAACTTGGAGGATGCCATAGAATCTTTAGAAGAACAGGGGTTTAAAAAGGTAGATTAATTGATTTTCGAGAAATCAAGAAGCAACATTACAAATTTACTCAAATTATATAGAACGGGAGAGAACACATTGGTAAAGAAAACTGGATTAATATCTTTATTTATTTTATGCATTATGTTAGCTTCCTGCGGTTCGAATCAAGAAACCGTAACATATTATTATGATGACGATACCCACCTTGAAGAAATCACCATTACTGCTGAAGATAATGAGATTATTGAACATACAACCAAGGTGACGATAGAATATGAAGATGTCGGCTATGAATCAAAGGAAAAAGCACAAGAGTCTATTGATTTTTCTGAAAGTGAGGACATGAAAAGTGTTGATGGTATTGACGTCAATCAAACTTTTGGGGATGATAAATTCGTGCACAACGTAACATATGATTTTTCTATAATTGACTCCTCTGAAGCTTCAGGTGAATTACGGGAATTTTTGGAATCAGAAGAATCACGGGACTTTGAAATACAAGTGCAGGAGTTAGAAGATGCAGGATTTGAAGAGGCAGAAGAGTAAAATAACCAAGCAGGCTACACATAAATTTATGAAGCCTGCTTTTTTCTGATGCACCTTCTATATCTTACCAGTTACAAAAAAATCACTTTTTCCACTTATCGTTACATCTTTAAAAATATCCTTTATCACTTCATCGGTCAACGGCACTTCTCTCAAGAAACGAAGATCATTAAAATGACAGGGCTTTTCTTCCTCATGCGGATTAATCATATAAATGGTATATTCCTCCTTCGTAAAACGAAGCATCCCTAAAACATCATCGGTATAAAACAAAACAAAATCGCCAAATTTTAATGTGTTATTCTGTTTTCTTTCTGCAATCCATCTTTGACAATGCTTGAAAATATCTGGATCGATATCCTCCCATGGGAAGAATTTGCGGTTATCAGGATCCTGCTCACCAGTCACTCCTGCTTCATCTCCATAATAAATACAAGGAATCCCTGGAGCACTTAATAAGAAGCTCAGTGCAAGCTTCAGTCTTTCCTTATCTTCCCCTAAAAAGGTATAAATCCGTTTCGTATCGTGCGTGCCAATATTATTCAAATTATTGAAAAGAACATCTTTCGGATAATTCTCATGAAGCTGTGTCAGCCTCTGGCAGAGTTCTTTTGGAGATTTTTCCAATTGCAGCAAGTCTAAAACCGTATTGCGGAACGGATAGTTCATTACGCCATGTAAATGATTCCCTAAAATATACTGTCTCCGCTTATCGTAGGAAATTTTATTGGAAGCATCTTCCCAGACTTCACCAATCAACACTTTTTCAGAATACTGATCGAGCTTGTGACGAATACCTGCAATAAACTCATCCGGAAGTTCATCCGCAACATCTAAACGCCATCCATCTACACCAAGCTTACTCCATTTATCAATGACACTGTTGCCACTTTGATAGATATATTCTTGAAATTCTTTGTTGGATTTATCCACTTCCGGCAGATCATCAATTCCCCACCAGGATGCGTACTTATCGGGATACTTACTAAAGGTAAACCAAGAATAATAAGGGCTATCCGAATTTCGATATGCTCCTTCACCCTCGCCGTAAGTCCCGTCATAATTAAAATAGATACTATTTCTTCCCACATGGCTGAATACGCCATCCAAAATGACATGAATTCCTTCCGCGTGCAAATCGTCTATGATTTCTTTAAACAACTTTTCATCACCAAGCATTGGGTCGACCTTCATATAATCTGCTGTATCATAACGATGATTACTTGCTGCTTGGAAAATCGGATTCAGATAAATTGCATTGACACCTAAGTCTTTCAAATAAGGTATCTTCTGCCTGATTCCTTCTAAGTTTCCACCATAAAAATCCCAGCGGAGAATCTCTCCTTTTGAACCGCGGACATATAAAGGAGTATCACGCGTGTCACCATAAATAAAACTATTCCGTTTAGGTGCATTTATTTTCCCATCTGGATTACCATTATAAAAACGGTCAGGGAAAATTTGATAAAAAACAGCATCCCGATACCAATCTGGTGTCTTTTCTTCCTTTTCAAAACAGGTTAACTGATATGGAATAACTTCATGCTGCTCATGGTACAACTTCCCTTCTCCCTTTACAGGCGCTGCACCCCAAAAATCTGTCATTTCGATCCCGTGATCATCTTTCCACTTCACAGCAAAATAGTAAAAATAGAGACCTTTCCCTCCATGAGGTGTATAGACACAGGAGAAGCGGTTATCTCCTGTATCTTTCATTTGATACACTTCTCCCTCATGGTTTCCATTTTCTTTTCGAATCACAAATTGCACTTCTATGACTTGATGCTCATGGACATCCACTGAAAATGTAACCTTCTCTTGAGGTTGTACAGCTCCAAATGGTTTTTTATAATCACTTATCCATGAATTATAATAAACATGTGGCATAATACTATCCTTTCTCAGTAACAAATGAATCTTTCGGTTCTATTTTCCAAATATCCTCTGCATAACGACGGACTGTCTCATCAGAAGAGAATCTGCCTCCATTAGCAATGTTAATCAAACTCATTTTTTGCCAGAAGGTTCGATCACCGTAAGCTTTATCAATATCCTCCTGTGCTTTTACATAAGAATCAAAGTCACGCAGCAAGAAGTATTCGTCATTATATTTAATCAGTGAATCAAAAATTTCCCGGCCTTCGTAAACAATATTTGGAATGGTACCATCTATAAAGGCATTTAAAACACGACGAATCACTGCTTTTTCATCGTATAGCTTCTGTGCAGTGTATTCCTGGTTCTCATAATATTCATAGACCTCTTTCTCTGTGAGACCGAAGATATAAATATTATCATCTCCAACTGCATCTCTAATTTCTACATTAGCTCCATCCAGTGTAGCAAGAGTAATTGCCCCATTTAACATCAATTTCATATTACTTGTTCCGGAAGCTTCCTTCGATGCTAGAGAAATTTGCTCACTGACATCTGCTGCTGGAATTATTTTCTCTGCCAAGCTTACATTGTAATTTGGTAAGAAAACAATTTTAATCCGATCATTAATATCAGAATCATTATTAATTAAACGAGCCGCTTCATTAATACATTTAATGATTACTTTTGCATAATGATAGCTTGGTGCCGCCTTTGCCCCAAATATAAATACACGCTTTTGCATAGCTACATTTGGATTTTCCTTTAAATCCTGATACAACTTAATAATATGCAATAAGTTTAATAACTGACGCTTATAAGCATGAAGCCTTTTAATTTGTACATCAAAGATAGCATCTGTGGAAACGTTAATATCTGTTGCTTCCAAAATATAATCTGCTAATTTCTGTTTGTTTACTTTCTTCGCCTCTGCTAATCTTTCTAAAACAACTTGATCCGATTGATAGTTCATCAACAATTTTAAATCACCGGAATCTTTTCTCCATGTCTTCCCAATCACATCATCTAGTACATTGGACATTGGTTCATTAACAATTTGCGACCATCTGCGCTGTGCCACGCCATTCGTTTTATTATTAAATCGATCAGGATAAATAATATAAAAATCATGCAGCACAACCGATTTTATTAAATCAGAATGTAATTTTGCCACCCCGTTGGTACTATGGCTGCCAATAATAGACAAATGTGCCATATGAACTTGCCCATTACGAATAATACGAGTGCGTTCTACTAAATCATGCGGATGCAATTCCCGCATAGTCTGTACATAACGAGCATCAATCTCTTCCATAATTTGATACATACGCGGTAATGTACGGCGCATTAAATCAATAGACCACTTCTCTAATGCCTCAGCCATAATCGTATGGTTCGTATAACTCATTACTTTCACCGTAATATCCCAAGCCTGTTCCCAAGATAACTCTTCTTCATCCACTAAAATACGCATCATCTCTGGGACACATAAGGCAGGATGGGTATCATTAATATGAATAGAAACATATTCACTGAGCTTCGAAATCGGCTGCCCGATCCGCTTTTTATAACGGCGGATAATGCTTTGGATGCCCGCCGATACAAAGAAATATTCCTGGGTCAGGCGTATTAAACGTCCTTGTTCATTAGAATCATCCGGATAAAGAACCGCTGTTAAATCCTCTAATTCTCTGCGTCCTTGAATACTTTGATACTTATCTTCTTCCGAATCGGGAATCTCTACAGACCATAAACGTAATGTATTAACAACATTATTTTCAAAACCGACCATTCCTGTATCGTAAGGAACTGCTCGAAGTACTCGTTCATTCTCATATATCGGCTTCAGTTTTCCTTCATTGTTTTCAGCTAAATAAACATGTCCGCCAACACGAACATCTACTGCCTTACTTTCTCTGCGAACCTCCCAAATATTACCTCCCTGAAGCCATTCATCAGGCAGCTCTACTTGATAGCCATCCACAAAACGTTGTTTAAAAAGCCCGTAATCATAACGAATTCCGTTTCCATTGCCCGGAAGTCCACAGGAAGCGATCGAATCCATAAAACAGGAAGCCAATCTTCCAAGTCCCCCGTTCCCTAATGCCATATCCTTCTCCACTTCTGCCAGACTGTCTAAATCAATACCCAGGTCTGTTAATGCCTCTCTTGCCGTATCTAGCATACCAAGATTTAATAAGTTACTTTTCAGCATTCTACCCGGTAAAAATTCAATCGAAAAATAGTAAACCTGTTTCTTCTTTTTGTTCACATAATACTTCCATGTGTCTCCCCAGGCATCAGAGTAACGAGCCTTCACTAACGCCCCCAGTGTATTAAAGATTTCTTGTTCACTTGCATCTTCCAGTTCCATTGCATAATTCTCTCTTAACCGTTGCCTCAACTCTTTTTTAAACATTTCTTTATCTAAAGCCATGTATTAAGCTCCTTCTCTGCATTATCTAAGTTTAGCTTTAAGAGGATGTCCAAAAAGTCATCCTAAAAAGAGATAAGATGAATCTCTTTATACTTCTCGAACACACACTTTCCGTACTTCTGCACAAAACCAATGATGTCATCTAACATTTCATTTTTTCTTGAAGAAGTCACTTATCTCACTTAAATCGATGCTTTTATGTTTTTTATCCTATAAGCGCGTGTTCAAAAAACTCAATAACATTCCTACTCTTGAGCTTTTTGAACACACTCTATTTCTTATAAGATTTCTTTATAAAGTAAATAGTACTGCCCGCTCGACGTTTCCCAGCTGAAATCCTGTGCCATTGCTGTTTGAATAAGTTTACCCCATACATCCTTCTCGTCTTGATAAACATGGATCGCTTTCTTCAACGCTTCCATCATATAGTAGGGTGTAAATAAAGAGAAGCCAAAACCTGTTCCTGTTTTTTCAATTGGATTATATGGCTGCACGGTATCCTTTAGACCACCTATCTCATGAACTACTGGCAACGTACCGTAGCGCATAGAAATGAGCTGTGATAATCCACATGGTTCAAACTTAGAAGGCATCAGAAAGATATCAGCACCAGCGTAAATCTTTTGAGCCAGCGTCACATCAAAAGTAATTTTTGCTGCGCATTTATTTGGGTACCACTCAGAAATCAGCTGAAATGGATGTTCCAATGCTGGATCTCCAGTTCCTAATAGGACAAATTGGACGTCATATTGCAATAGATTTTCCAGTTCCTCCAACACAAGATGAAATCCTTTTTGATGTGTCAGACGGCTGACTACTGCAATGATTGGAACATTCGCTTTAACAGGAAGCCCCATTAATTCCTGTAATTCTTTTTTACAATCCTTCTTCCCTGCTAAGTTAGTTGAAGAATAATTTGCCTTGAGTGCCGTGTCCGTTTCCGGGTTATTAATTTCATAGTCTATTCCATTCACAATGCCCGATAACTTTTCTTGCTCTTGTCTGAGAATTGCTTCTAAGCCGTTGCCAAATTCAGCAGTTTGAATTTCTCTGGCATAAGAATGACTGACGGTATTTACTCTATCTGCATATACAATACCCGATTTCAGAAAATTAATGTCATTTTCGAAGCGAATTGTGCCATCATGATATTTCCGATCTCCAACCCCAAACAAATCAGACAAGACTTCTGGGTGATATCGTCCTTGAAATTCAATATTATGAATGGTCAATACGGTTCGTATATTTTGGTAAGCTTCTACCCAATGATACTTTTCTTTCAAGAGAAATGGTACCATTGCTGTATGAAAATCATGGACATGGAGAATGTCAGGAATATAATCAATTACTTCCATCATCTCAATCAGAGCTAATTGAAAGAAAGCAAAGCGTTCTCCATCATCATAAAAACCATATAAATCATCCCGGTCAAAATAATAGATATTATCAATAAAATAATAGGTGACATTATCCATTTCTAAACGTTCAATTCCACAATATTGACTTCTCCAGCCTACATCTACAGAAAAAGAGGCAACATGCTCGCAACGCTCCCTATATACGGTTGGCATTTTTTTATGAAGTGGCAGTACAATGGACACTTCAACATCTTTTTTTGCTAATTCCTTGGGAAGAGCACCTATCACATCTCCAAGCCCGCCTGTCTTGAAAAATGGCGCACACTCCGCACTAGCAAATAATAATTTCATACTTTTCCTCCTTCTTATCTCTCTACGTTACTAACCGCTACCCCATTTGCAAGGATATCATTGGTTACATGCTGATATTTTTCAATAACAATTGGATTTTCTCTTGTTCCAATTATTTGCACGCCTGGATCTACAACTACTTCCTTGTCTAGAATGGCATTCTGCACCTTAGCTCCAGCACATATTTTTGCATTCGGCATGATAATCGAATCGATGACTTCCGTCCCTTTATCTATGACGGTTCCACGAGAGATAGAAGAGCCTTGTACTTTCCCTTCAATAATACACCCTGTTGCGAATTGGCTGTTATTTACTTCAGATGACTCTGAATAATACGTTGGGACTTCATTTTTTAATTTTGTATATATTTTTTGGTTGGAATATAGAAGTGAACTAAATTTTTGCTGGTTAAGCATATCAAGTGATGCATTATAGTATGAGTTAATATCAAATATATTACTTAAATAACCAGTATGCTCATAGCTGGAGCTTTTTACGGTATGAATTTTTTTACGCAGAAAATCTTGAATGTCAGCAGGGGTTCCTTCTTGCTGACCTTCTTTTAATTCCCGGATCAACCAATTTGTCTGCACAATATAAATATCCATGCAGAGATTTTCTTGGTCTGAAGTCTGTACATGCTCCATATAAGGACGTACTTCCGTAATTTGGCCATTATCTGTCAGTGATAATACAGCATCCGTCTGGCAGATTTTTTCTGATTCCACCTTTTTATAAACAACCGTCATTTCATTGTTCTGCTGCTGATGAATTTTTAACACGGCACGTAAGTCTATATTACAAATCATTTTACTGCTCATATAAACGGTATACTCTGATTTTGATTTTTCAAGATAATCAATTAGTGGACGGTAATAGCTTTGGTTATGTGCTTTCAATTTCAAAAAGTCCTGATACAGATGAATAAAGAAACGATTATGCACGCCGTCTAAATTCCATTCCTTTCCTCCACCAATATGATCGAAAACAGATTGTGTTTCACCTTCATTAAAAATCATATAAACCGTATTTATATTTGCATTCACAATACTGGAAAGGGGGAAATCTATCAGTCTGTATTTACAAGCAAAAGGTAATGTTGCTAACGGTCTCTCATTGGTTAATGGAAGTAAAGCGTTATAGCGTTGAATATTTCCTAAAACGGCACAAATTTTATTAGTCCTCATCCATCGTCACTCCAATCACTTCAGAATAACCTACTACTCCTACCTCTTCTGTTCCATCAATTACCGTATTATCCCCGACAACCGCATCTTCCCCAATAATTGCTCGATGAATACTTACATTCCTGCCAATACTTGCTCCAGGCATAATAAAGCTGTCTGTAATTTGCGATCCTTCTTTCACCTGTACATCATTGGATAGAATACTATTTTTAATACTGCCTGCTACATAGCAGCCATCAACAATTAAAGAATCTGTCACAGAGGCAGTATCTGTTAAGAAGTTTGGAGGGGAAATCGTATTTCTTGAGTACACACGCCATGATTTATCACGGATATTCAGATTCATCTCAGGGTTAATAAATTCCATATTTGCTTCCCAGAGTGAATCAATCGTTCCAACGTCTTTCCAATACCCGGAAAAACGATAAACAAATACATTCTCTCCCCCCTCTAAATAAGAAGGGATAACATGCTTGCCAAAATCCAGCATATGATCATCTTTGGAATAACTGCTTAGTAGAACTTCCCGCAGTCTGCTCCAATTAAAGATATAGATTCCCATAGATGCTAGATTACTCTTCGGATTCTCTGGTTTTTCTTCAAATTCAATAATCCGGTCATTTTCATCTGTATTCATAATCCCAAAACGGGAAGCTTCCTTTTCAGGCACCTCAAGTACTGCAACTGTTAAAGAAGCATCATTTGCTTTATGTGTTTCCAGCATTTCTTCATAGTCCATCTTATAGATATGATCTCCAGATAACACAAGCAAATACTCCGGATTCATTTCATCGATATACGCAATATTCTGATAGATGGCGTGTGCTGTTCCTTCAAACCATTTACCACCCTCGGAACCGGCATAAGGCTGAAGAATCGTCACACCAGAGCTGATTCCGTCCAGCCCCCAGCTTGTCCCGTTATCCACATGATTATTTAACGCCAGTGGCTGATACTGCGTCACAACACCCACATTTTTAACACCGGAATTGGCACAATTACTTAAAGTAAAATCAATAATACGATATCTTCCTCCAAAAGGAACAGCTGGTTTAGCGATATTTTTTGTCAGTTTTCCTAATCGCGATCCCTTACCTCCTGCAAGAATCATTGCTAGCATCTCATTTTTCATATATTCGGTGAAAGCAGCCTTTCACCTGTCCCCCTTTCGATTACTTCTTCAAAACTTATTGCAAAAGTAAATCCTGGTGTGTATACAATAACTTTTCATAGGATAAACAAAGTATCCAATAAAAAGAAATTCTTAATGATGAAAAATTACTTAGCAGATGGACGTTTTCTCGGTATTTTGATGTTGTCAGGCTGTAAAATCAACGCTCCTAATGCCGGTACAACTGTCTTAATACGATAAGGATATTCTTTAAAAGGAATTTCCTCTGTCAACTGGTCAGGGTTATGCTCTGCCCACGTCCCTCCAAATTCTTGCATTTCCGTATTCCATATTTCTTTATAGCTTCCCTCAAAAGGAACACCGATAGGAAAATCCTGCCGCTCTACAGGTGTCATATTTAAGATAATAATCAGAAAATCCTTTTTCTTCTTACTTTTCCGCATAAAACTGAGAACGGAATCATTATGATTATCTGCATCGATAATCGAAATCGTATCATAGCTCTCCTCTAACTCCCATAGTGCCGGCTGTTCTTTATAAAGCTTATTTAAAGAGGCAGTAAAGTGCTGCATACTTTTGTTCCATACATCACCTAAATCCCGCCATTCTAAACCCTCATCGTACTTCCACTCTAAGAATTGCCCCCATTCACTGCCCATAAACAAGAGCTTTTTCCCCGGGTGCGTTATCTTATACGTATACAAATTACGTAATTGAGCAAATTGCTTATACCTGTCTCCCCACATCTTATGCATCAAGCTCTTCTTCCCATGCACAACCTCGTCATGAGAAAGCGGCAAAATATAATTTTCCTGCATCATATACATAAAGGAAAAAGTAATTAAGTTAAAATGATCTTTTCGGAAAGCCGGATCCATTTTATAAAATTCAAGTACATCATTCATCCAGCCCATATTCCATTTGTAATCAAATCCTAGTGCCCCTGTTTCAATTAACCCTGTGATTTGTGTATCGGATGAACTTTCTTCCGCAATCATAATTGCTTCCGGGTGAGTCAGCTTGACAACTGCATTTAGCTTTTGCAGGAAATAATATCCTTCATAGTTTCGATTTCCACCTTCATGATTCGGCTCCCAAGGACCCTCATCATAATCTAAATAAAGCATACTGGAAACAGCATCCACTCGAATCCCATCAATATGATACATTTCCAACCAAAACAACGCACTCGAAATAAGAAATGACTGTACTTCTGGTTTGCCTAAATCAAAGTTGACAGAACCCCAACGGATATTCGCAGCCCGATCCGGGTCCTCATATTCAAATTGTGGTGTACCGTCATATTTCGGAAGGGCATCATCATTGATGCAGCAATGACCGGGTACCCAGTCCACAAACACCCCTATATTATTCTGGTGGCATGCCTCCACAAAATCCTGAAATTCTTCCGGTTTACCATAATAAGAGCTCAAAGCAAAATAACCTATTAGCTGGTAACCCCATGAGGCTCCTAATGGATGTTCCATTAACGGCATAAATTCAATATGGGTATACCCCATTTCCTTTACGTAAGGAATTAATTCTTCCTTTAAATCTGCAAAGGAATAAGGCGTTCCATCTTCATGATGCTTCCAGGAGCTGGCATGTACCTCATAGATATTTATGGGGCGTTTAAAGAAATTAGAACGTTTCTTTCTTCCGTACCACAAACCATCCTTCCATTTTTTCTCTGGGACATGATGAATCACAGCGGCATTGCCTGGTCGCTTTTCAAATGCAAATGCAAATGGATCAATTTTATAAACTACTCTGCCATCCGCCTGCTGCACCTTGTACTTATATAAATCTTTTTCTGAAGGTTTGCTGGTGAATACTTCCCAATAGCCGTAAGCTTCATTTTTTTGCATCGGCAACGATTGATCCCAATCATTAAACGTTCCTACCAACCAAATCCTTTGTGCATTAGGAGCCCAGACGCGGAAGACAAAGCCTGTCTCCCCGTCCCGCTCTTCCTGGTGATATCCAAAAATATGCTGACTATAGAAATTTTCTCCCGTCTGAAATCTTTTTATGGCATCTTCTGTTTCCAATTCCACATACTCATTTGTTTGCATTTCTTCGTTCACCACCTATGGAAACTAGTTCCTGAAGTCATTTTTAGCTGGTTACATTCGTTATTTCAGAAATGGCTGCTGAAAAAGCTTTGATTTTTTCTTCTGCCCCTTCTTCACTTCCTGCTTTTACACCGATATAGAATTTGATTTTAGGCTCCGTCCCGGAAGGTCTTACAGCTATCCAACTTTCGTCTTCCAAGAAGTATTTCAATACATCAGATGATGGAGTATTTAATGCTGTTACGGATCCATCCACATGTACTTTTTCCTGTAATTTATAATCTTCCGTACTAACAACCTTCACTCCTCCAAAAGCCTCCGGAGCATCTTCACGCAACTGTCTCATCAAGGAAGCAATCTTTGCGGAGCCTTCTAAACCGCTCATTGTAATAGAAATCGTTTTTTCTTGATAATAACCATGTTCCTCGAAAATATCTTCTAATGCATCGTATAAATTTTTCCCTTTTTGCTTGTAAAAAGCAGCTACTTCTGCAATTAATACAAGTGCTTGAATCGCATCTTTATCCCTTACAAAAGCTTTTACCAGATAACCATAGCTTTCTTCAAAGCCAAATAGAAATGTCTGCGATCCATCTTCTTGATACGCTTGAATTTTTTCGGCAATAAATTTAAAGCCTGTAAGTACATCCACCATTTTCGTTTGATATTTTTCAGCAATTGCAGTAGACAATTCACTTGAAACAATCGATTTTAATGCCACTGCGTTATCCGGCAATGTACCTGCATCTTTTCGGGCTTTTAAAATGTAATCTAACATTAATGCGCCAATTTGATTACCGCTTAATACTTTATATGTCTCATCTGGAAGTTTAACCGCAACCCCTAAACGATCGGCATCCGGATCTGTTGCTACTAATAAATCAGCCCCCTCTTTTTCCCCGACAGCAATGGCGTATTCAAATGCTGAATGTTCTTCTGGGTTAGGAGATTTGACTGTAGTAAAATCAGGATCAGCAACACTTTGTTCCGGAACGAAAGAAAATCCGGTAAAACCAGCTTGTTCTAATGCTCTTTCTCCCAGCATCTTCCCGGCACCGTGTAATGGCGTGAAAATAAGCTTTAAATCTTTTCCTTCTCGAGATACCAGTTCTCTATTAATTGTCACTGTATCTACTTCTTGTAAATAAGCATCATCCACTTCTTTGCCAATGATTTTCAGAAGTCCTTTTTCTTTTGCTTCTTCTTCAGATAATACGTCTATTTGCAGAGGGTTCTCTACAGAGCGAACATACTTCGTTAAAGCATCTGCATCTTTCGGAGGCATTTGTCCTCCACTCTCTCCATAAATTTTATAGCCATTATAATTTGCAGGGTTATGTGACGCTGTAATCATAATTCCAGTAAAAGTATTTAAGTGTCTTACTGCAAAAGACAACTCAGGCGTCGGGCGCAATGCTTCAAACACATAGGATGGAATTCCATGACTTGCAAGTGTTTTTGCAGCTTCTAAAGCAAATTCAGGAGATTTATGTCTAGAATCATAAGCAATTGCTACCCCTCTAGATTTATTCCCTTCTGACTGACTTTCCATAAACCGTGCTAAGCCTTCTGTAGCTTGTCTCACAGTATAAATGTTCATTCGATTAATTCCCGGTCCTAGTATTCCACGCATCCCGGCAGTACCAAATTCTAAAGGGTGTGAGAACGCATCTTCTAATGCTTCTTCATTGTTTAAGAGGCTTTCCAACTCTGTTTTTAGCTCACTATCCAGAGCCTCTTCGTTTTTCCATTGTTCATAGATGTTTTGATATGACATAAACATTCCCCCTTCAAAATTTAAAAAATACATTATCTCACTGCCAAGTAGAAATACCTCTATATTCTCGTCATCTACAGCTAGAAATTTGTATAAAAAAAGCATCGCTTTAACCCCATCATAATATATTGTACATATATGGAATGGTTCGATGTTATAAACATAATAACACGTTTGCGATGTTTAGATAATAAATGTTCATTTGATATATAGCTTGTTTTGCACTTTCTAGTTGTTATATTGACTATTTATTAAGTTTTAAACAAAATAACTAAATTTTCTAAAATCTGAAATTAAAAAAGAGTTTCCTAGCACAACTAAAAAGAATCTATTCTAGATAGCAGTAAGAAGATTATCTGAGTTCATTATACTATAAATCCTTACATAATTATACAATGAATTTAAGAAAAAAAGAGTAATTTCATATTATTGCTAACTATAGCCAAAAACAAATTAGAGAAAATAAATCTATCTATTACCTAGAAAAACTATTTTGCCAAAAGAAAGCAGCATGTACCTATCTAAATAACAAGGTACATGCTGCTTAATATTTCCATTTTTTTCATGGTCTGCACACTTTAAATCCCATCTGTTTCTTCGGAGCACTTTTGAGATTCTAAACTAAATGCTTTGATGTTTTCTTTTCCATTCTCTAATGCACGGTTTGTAAAGTCCTCCAGAGATAATTCCCTTTCAAACAACCCACTTAAAATCATCGGGACGTTCGCTCCTCCTACAACTTTTACAGTGTGATCATCATCTGAAGCAATTTTCGAACACACATTAAACGGCGTTCCTCCTGCTAGATCTGCAAAACAAATGACACCATCTCCTGTATCCACTTGCTGGATTGCTTGGTTTATTTCGCTTTCCAATTCATGATGATTATCTTTAAATGAAACAGCTTTTATTTGGGGGTTATCTCCTGCAATTAATGTGAGCGATTCCACTATTCCAGTAGGAAAAGAACCATGCCCTGTTATGACAATACCAATCATCTTATCTCACCACGCTTCTATTTTTTTAACTTACATAATTCCAAAGAAAGAGCCAATTAATCCTACAACCACTGTTAAAGCAATTAATGTCAATGGTGAACGGCCTTTCTTCAACAGCCAATAGATGAGCAACGTATAAAGAAGCGGGAGCAATGCAGGCATAATTTGATCTAAAACATCTGTTTGAACATTCAATTCCGCCTCTCCTTGTACCCATGAATAATCAATGTTGAAGCTGACAAAAGTTGCAATCAATCCACCGACAACCGTAAGACCAACGATCGATGCTGCTCTAGTCACACTACGCATCGCTTCTTTTAATTTGGAAATTGCTTTAATTCCTGTTCGATAGCCGTAGCGCATTAAGCCAAAGCGTACTCCAAAGTGAATAACGTTAAACATGATCAAAAATACAAAAGGTCCAGCTATATTTCCTTCAACGGCTAATGAAGCACCAATACTTGCTGAAATTGGTAATAGCGTCAAATAGAATAATGCATCGCCAATTCCGCCAAGCGGACCCATCGTAGCTATTTTAATTCCTCTAATTGCTTCTCTATCTTCTTTCTTTTCCTCCATTGCCAATATGATCCCCATAATAAAGGTAACTAGAAATGGATGCGTATTGAAAAATTCCATATGGTCCTTCATGGATTTGCTTAGATCCTGTTTATTTTTATGAATATGCCGCAATCCAGGCAATAGACCATACAACCACCCAGCCGCCTGCATACGTTCGTAGTTAAAGGAAGCTTGCAAAAGCAAGGATCTTATAGCAAGGTGACGCAATTGCTTAGGGGACAAGTTTTCACCAGTACTTGTATCTTTATATACATAGCTATTAGATTCCATCACTTATTTCCTCCTTTTCCATATCATTATTATCGCCAGGACCTGGTTTATTTTTATTGATATTGTAATCATATAAAGCAATTGCTAAACCGATTAAAGCAATCGCCAGAATTGGTAATTCCATATAAGCAGCTAATATAAAGCCGATTATAAAGAACATAATATATTCTGTTTTAAGCATAATCCGTAACAATAAAGCAAAACCAATAGCTGGCATAATTCCTCCAGCAACCGATAGTCCATTAATAATCCACTCTGGAACAGCTTCTACATAAGTTGCCGCCTGCTGGGCTCCAAAATAGATAGGTAGAAAAATGATAATTGCATTGAAAAAGAAATGAATGATTAAACCCAAATAATTAATTCGTTCGATTCCCTTATAATTCGCTTCCAATGCAAACGTATCTGCCTTATGCATGACTGGAGCAAAAGCCGTAAATAAGAGCGTAATTAATCCTTGCATTGCGACTGCAAATGGAATGGCTACACCAATTGCGACCTCTGGACTTTGTCCGGTAATAACCCCAAAAGCTGTTCCCATTACACCGCCAATAACAACATTGGGAGGTTGAGCTCCTGCTAAAGGGGCCATCCCCATCCAAATTAATTCTAATGTTCCGCCAATAATTAAGCCGGTTGTTACATCACCAAGGATTAAGCCAACGACCAACCCAGATACTATCGGACGGTGTATATGTGTCAGGCCATTAAAATGGTCGATCCCAATTATCCCCGCCCAGATAGCTAACAAAATAGCTTCTAATAACATTGTTCATCCTCCTAGACTTTGACTTATCGTGCTTTTAGCCGATTAAAGCAGTTCTAAAAGATTCTTCCCTTTCTCATTCGGAACCCCTCTAACATCCAGCTCTACTCCTAGCTCATCTAACTTTTTAAAAGCTTCAATATCATTTTCGTCAACAGAGACCGTAGAAGATATTTGTTTTTTTCCTTCTTCATAGTGCATATTACCAACATTTAAATGATCTATTGGCACACCGCCTTCTTTAAGCGTTAAAGCATCCTGTACGTCTTTTACTACTAAAAATATTTTTTGACGTGGAGAAGCTTTATGAATAATATCGATCGTCTTCTGTAAAGTGAAATACCTCGTCTGAATCACATCTGGCAATACCATATCCATTAAGTTTTGCTGAACTTCGTCACTCGCTACTTTATCATTTGCTACAACAACTAAATTCGCGCCTAAATGATTCACCCACGTTACTCCTACTTGACCATGAATTAGTCGATTATCAATTCTCGTTAATAAAATATTTGGATTTCCCATATCACTTCATCCTTTCAACACTTTTATTTACTTCATCTTTTTCTAATGAACCCCACTTTGAACGCGCTTTCATTTCGTTTATAAAATTCTTCCTCTAGTAAATACATTAAGAACCCAAGCAACCATAAAAATAGAATTTTGACCTTCTTTCTGACAACATACCAATCCTTCATATATGGTTATGTTGTCATAACCAGTTAGATTGTTAAAATCTTTTAATTAAACCTCTCTACTCGTTCTACAAAGCAAATTTGATTTAACCAATTTTTGATATTCAAATTCCACCTCCGAATATAGAATGTCATCTGGTTATAACCAGTTAAGTTAAGTATAAGTTATTTTAAACAAATTGTAAATACTTTTCTGCAATAAATCATTCGAGATAGCTTTATATAGAATATGCTATTGAGTTTGGTTGTTAAAAATTAAACCCCTTTCTTTTTTTATTAATTTAAAAAGATTGAAAGCAATTTACTAACATTGATCAACCAACATATCAGTACCAGATCAATTCTCTCTAAAAGAACGGAGACCATGTATTTTACGTCTGTTTCCTGATGAACCAAATCTATATAAATGTCAAATAACTGGATTTATTACACAAGTCTTTACGATCCAATATAATAAAGCTAATCCGACTTCGTTTTGGTGATTCACTCATTTTTATGCCAATATCATTTCTGAATCTTTTTCATAAACGAGAATACTTCTCTGATTATTATAAAAATGTCCCCGTGTTCATCCTGAGTGCATGAGTAAGTTGTTTCTTTTAAGCAATAAATATATATGCAAAATTAGACAACTTTATAACAAAGTTAGCTTTAATAGACAATGTAGATTTATCAACTTACAACATAATAATTATTCTGGGATCAGTATTGATTTTACAAGTTTGTTATGTAAAAATAAGTATAATGTTTGCTGTATAACTTATTTTTACATAACAAACTAGAATTATTTCTTTCAGGAGTATAGTGGCTGTGAATTCATTTTAAAGAAATGTAGATAAACATGAAAACGCTTTCTTAAATGAAAAAGTATTTTTCTTTAACATTTCTTTTGATAAATTAAAACGTATTATCAAAACTTATGATTATGTAGTTATGTATAAAAACCAAGAATACATCTGCCGCGTAGAATCAGCTATATTTTCAAAGCAGCTATTTTATTTATATAAAAAATGGGTACCTTTGTTTCTGAAACGAATATTGTTTTTGATTAAGAATCAAAAAATATTAGAGGTGTTCCTTATGAACGAAAAAGATTATCAAATGCTAAATTACATTTATCAAGAAAAAAATATTAGTAATGCAGCAAAATTACTTTTTACATCACAGCCTTCATTGAGCTATCGACTAAAACAAATTGAAAATGAATTAGGGATCAAAATACTCATTCGATCCGTTAATAGTATTGAATTTACTCCAGAGGGAGAATATTTAGTGGCTTTTGCTAAAGAGATGTTAAAGAATTTAAACTCGTTTCGGGATGGGCTTTACGATATTTCTTCCAATCATAGAGGTAATTTGCGTATTGCAGTAACCAATATTACTGCCAGATACTATTTGCCCAATATATTAAAAAAATATACAAATAAATATCCTAATGTAAGTATTTATGTTTCTACCGGAAAAAGTCCCCATGTTTTAGATTTATTAGAAACCAATAATATACATGTTGGAATAATTAGGGGGGACCACAATTGGAATGGGGCAAAAAAACTTATAGATAATGAAGAAATATGTATCGTTTCAAATAAACCAATAAATTTAGAGGATTTACCCCAACTTCCACAAGTTTATCGTCAAGAAAATAATAATCCTACAATAACAAATAATGAACATTCTTTTTCAAGTCAAATCCAAAATTGGTGGTTTGAAAGATTTACAGAGCCGCCCAAATATACTATTGAAGTTGGCGGATTCGAATCGTGTAAAGAAATGGTTCGAATTGGCCTAGGCTATGCTTTTATCCCAAAACTCTTTATTAATGAAACGGATAATTTATACGTAAAAAAATTAAAATTTAAAAATGGAAAAACTCTTTCACGAAATACTTGGCTCCTATATAGAGATACATATTTACAATTAGATTTTTTTAAACGGTTTATATGTGAATTTGATTAATTCTCTTGAAATGATTACTTCAGTGTACTTTTTAGAAGCACGTATTATTAATTCCTTTCATTAACCAATTGGGGAATTTATTAATACGTAAACCAGTTATTAATCGCTTGTTTACCTTTCCTAATTTGTTTAACACAGGCACTTAGTGGGTCCAGTATGTTATTTTTTTAAAATAACACTTAAGGATTTATTATGAAAAACCTATAAAAAAGCGAGTATTGGTAACCTTTACATATGATAAAAAAGGTATACATATACTCGCAACACATCTCTATATTTACTTAGAAAGAATAACTGTTAATCCTTTATGAAGAAAAAGTATAACGTTTATATTCATAATTTTCTGGTGGACCAATTGCAACCCAAATTTCACCCTTAGAAGGAGCAGCAATAACGGAAGAAGATGTTGTACCTATTCCAAAATCTCCTGGCATTCTACAAATTGTATGAGGATATGAAGTTCTGTCACGCATCAAACTTTGCATTTCCGTTACATCTAGATCTCCATTTCTTGATTCGATTAACTGATGCATGCGGAATCGTCTCATTGCAGAGTTTTCAAAATCCTCGCCTACCTTTCGTTCTTGATCATACACCTCTGAAGATAGAAAGTGATTAGAATGTGCAATAAACCCATCTTTCGGAAGCACTTTGCCAATTACATCTGGGGTGACTTCTAAATCAATTGCATTATTCGCAGAATCTACCATAATAATATTTCGAGAAGAAGCTCGATAGGTATTTTCCAGTTTTATCACTGCTTCTTCTACAGAAGATTGAGTCAATGCTAATCTTGTTAGCATATATCTTGGAAAACCCTTTCTCCATCCATCACAAGTAATAAAGTTGCCACAAACACCTACACCTTGATCGTTTATTCCAATAAAAGATATTTGTCCAGCTGGTGTTAACATCAGAAATTTAGGACCATCATTCGGTATAATTTCCACAACAACATTACATTCTGCATAAAATGGAGGTAAGTCAACATTTTGTCCTACAAGTGGAGTATTATCTTTTGTCGCTTCTGCTTGCAAGGCAAATGTTGTACATTCATGATCTGT
The DNA here is from genome assembly GCF_000750635.1 of Oceanobacillus jeddahensis. Lineage (GTDB taxonomy): Bacteria > Bacillota > Bacilli > Bacillales > Amphibacillaceae > Oceanobacillus > Oceanobacillus jeddahense. The sequence goes on along the minus strand of NZ_CCDM010000002.1, from coordinate 421,996 downwards.
TGAATCAAAATGATGCACCATTTCAGCTCTTAATTGTAAGAAGTAAGCTTCTCCCAATGATATATTTGCCCCTTCAGCCAGGCCTTGGATCTCATCATCAAAAGATGGAGCATATTCGATCACATACGGACGGTATTGTAAAGCTGCATTCTCCAAATCTTTTTTTGATGGTAGTACTTTTATATCTTTTTCTAATTGCTTTAATGCATAATCGAGGTGTTTTTTGATTAAACCTGAACACCTCTCTCCATATTGCTGACCAATTTCCTTATGTGATCCCTTAAAACTATAAAATGGAAACGACTTCGTAGAACGTTTTTGTTTTTCAATTTTCATAGATTTAACAATCTCCTCTCCATCAAATATTATATTAAAAATTTGTTATTAAAAGATTCTAGTACGTTCATCAATAAGTAAATTGAGTAAATCCTATTATTAATTATATAAATGACAAGCTACTAAACGGCCATTAACCTCTTTTAAAGAAGGCACTTCAGTCTTACAAATTTCCATACACTCACTACACCTTGGGTGAAACGTGCAACCTGCAGGAGGATTGGATGGGCTTGGAATATCTCCTTTTAATACAATTCGCTCTCGCTTTACAGTTGGATCTGGAACGGGTACAGCAGAAAGTAATGACTTCGTATATGGGTGTAATGGTTCATTATAAATTGTACCTTTATCGCCAATTTCTACTATCTTCCCTAAATACATAACTCCTAAGCGATCACTAATATGTTTTACGACACTTAAATCATGAGCGATAAATAAATAGGTTAAATTATATTTTTCTTGTAAATCTTGAAGTAATGTAATTACCTGAGATTGTATAGACACGTCTAAAGCAGAAACAGGTTCATCTGCAACAATTAATCTTGGATTTAGTGCTAAAGCTCGTGCAATTCCAATTCTTTGACGTTGTCCACCGCTAAATTCATGTGCGTAACGATTTGCATGGTAGCTACTTAAACCAACATCATTTAATAGTTCATTAATTCGTTTATTTTTTTCTTTACCAGTATACATTTTATGAATTTCTAACGGTTCTGCAATAACATCTCTAACTGTTAAACGCGGGTCAATGGACGCATATGGATCCTGAAAAACAATTTGTATATCTTTACGGATTTGTTGAAGTTCTCTTTTAGACATTTCTACAATATTTTTACCTTCAAAAATAACTTGACCCTCTGTAGGCTCTAATAATTGAAGTATTGTTCTACCTGTTGTAGATTTACCGCAGCCACTTTCACCAACTAAGCCCAATGTTTCGCCCTCAAGTATTTCGAAATCTAATCCGTCTACAGCTCTTACAAAATTTACAGTCCGTCCAAAGATCCCTTTTTTTATAGGAAAATATTTTTTTAGTTTTTTAACCTCAACGAGTGGCTGTGACATGGTTTATTGCCTCCTCCTTATCTAATTCATAAAGAAAGCAACTAACTAAATGCTCCTCTTTTACATCTTTAAGAATGGGTTCTTTTTCTCGACATATGTCCATTGCAAAGTCACAACGAGGAGCGAAAGGGCATCCACCTTTTAAACTACCAGGAATCGGCACATTCCCTTTAATAGAATATAACCTTTTCTCCATACTTTCTATACTTGGTACCGATTTCAACAACCCTTGTGTATATGGATGCTTAGGATCCTTAAAAAGTGTTTTTACATCTGCTTGTTCCACCACTTTCCCGGCGTACATTACAATTACTCTATCACACATTTCAGCTACGACACCTAAGTCATGAGTAATCATCATAATCGCTGTATTACTTGTTTCTTTTAAATCCCTCATCAAGTCCAATATTTGTGCTTGTATAGTCACATCTAATGCAGTTGTAGGTTCATCAGCAATTAATAGTTTAGGGTTACAAGCCATCGCCATTGCTATCATAGCACGCTGCCTCATTCCTCCAGATAATTGATGTGGATAATCATCCACCACCTCTTCTGGGCGTGGTATTTCTACCTTTCTTAACATGGCAATAGCTCTCTCTTTCGCTTTCTTTTTATCATATTTCAAATGAATGCGAATAGCTTCACTAATCTGGTTCCCTATTGTAAATAGTGGATTTAAGGAGGTCATCGGTTCTTGAAAAATCATAGCCATTTCATTTCCACGGATCTCCCTTAGTTCTTTATCGCTTAATGACAATATATCCTTCCCATCAAAAGTAATAGAACCTTCTACAACTTTACCAGGGGTTAACTGCATAGCTGTAAGAGAAGTTACACTTTTTCCACAGCCTGACTCACCAACTATCCCTACTGTTTCGCCCTTATTAATTTTGATATCTACACCGTCTACAGCTGGAATCACACCATCATCAGTGTAAAAATATGTTTTAAGACCTTTAATATCTAACAGACTATTGGACAACCTGATTTCTCCTTTCTGTAGTAAATTTATAATAATTACACCTATACTTTCATTTTAGGATCTAGCGCATCTCGTATCCCATCTCCAAGCATATTGAACCCTAAAACTAGAAACATGATTGCTAAGCCTGGTATTGTACTCACATGTGGTGCTACCCGTAAATATTCTCTTCCAGAACTCAACATAGCACCCCATTCTGGAGTTGGCGGTTGAGCCCCCATTCCTAAGAAACTTAAACCAGCTGCTGTGATTATAGCAGTAGCAATTTGCATTGATGCAATAACAATAATAGGAGAGATACAATTTGGAATAACATGTTTTATAATAATACGAAAATCATGTCCTCCCATTGCTTTTGTAGCTTCAATATACTCCATATTCTTTATAGATATAACAGCACTTCTAGAAATCCTTGAGAAGTTAGGAATAGAAAAAATACCAATAGCAATCATGACATTAATCATTCCAGGACCAAGAACACTCACGATAGCAAGTGCTAAAAGGAAACTAGGAAAAGCCATAAAAATATCCATTATTCTCATAATTAAATTATCAATAAAACCACCGAAATACCCAGAAATTGTTCCTAATATCACTCCTATAATTACAGCAATAAATACACCAACTACCCCTATCGCCAATGAAATTTGAGCACCGTATAGAATTCTCGAGAGTATATCACGACCAAATTCATCAGTACCTAATAGGTGTTCTAAACTTGGTGATTCAAGCATTATTGCCATATTTTGTTCAATAGGATCATAAGGAGCAATTAAGGGAGCAAATATAGCTAGTATGATAAAAAAAACTACTATCCACAATCCTATAATGGCTCGTTTGTTTTTCTTAAACCTATTTGCTGCTAGTTTAAATAGTGAACGCGCGGGATAAGATGACTCCAATTCACCATCTTGCACATCTTTAGTGCTTAATTCTATTTGGCTCATAAATACACTCCTTTCCTACCGTCTTATTCTCGGATCTATAATACTGTATGATAAATCTACAATTAAATTTACAAATACAAATACCAAAGCTATAAACAAAACGGTGCCTTGTATAGCTGGATAGTCCCTAAATTGAATGGATTGAATTAAAAATCTACCAACGCCATTGATAGAAAAAACAGTTTCTGTTAGTACCGCACCACCTAGAAGTGTACCGAATTCTAGACCAATTATCGTGATAACTGGAATTAAAGCATTTCTAAGTGTATGCTTATATATCACGATTCTCTCCTTTACACCTTTTGCTTTTGCAGTTCTAATATAATCTTGGTTAACAACCTCAAGAAGACTAGATCGTGTTAAGCGTGCCAAAATTGCTGACGAAGAAAGACCTAATGCAATAGCGGGCAAAATAAAATGTGTAAATCCTTCATTACCACCTGAAGGAAAAATAGGTATATAATAAGAGAACACTAGAATTAACAAAATTCCTGTCCAAAATACTGGCATGGATATTCCAAATAACGCAACCATCATAGTAGAATTGTCTCGAAAACTATTTGGTTTTGTCGCCGAGAAAATCCCAGCAAATAAACCTACTACAACTAACATAACGACAGCCATTAATGTTAGTGTAATTGTTGTTGGAAGCCTTGTCATAATTTCTTCTAGCACTGGTCGATCTGAGCGCATAGACGTACCAATATCACCTTGGAATAAGCCAGATACATAGTTACTGAATTGAATATATATTGGATCATTCAATCCAAGTCGTTCCCGAACATTCTCCACCTCTACTGGCGTTGCTTCTGGCCCTGCAACCATGCTAGCTGGATCACCAGGTATTGAGTGAATCAATATGAATACTAAAACGAGTACCCCCAAAAGGGTTGGTATCATTTGTAATAAACGTCTAATTATATAACTAAACACTATATCCCCCCTTCTCGTTTAGAATATATCTTACTTATAAAATTCATTTCTTTATTTCTCATTTTACTTCTGCCAATACTTTTTCAAAAAATTGCTTTACTGTGGGTAAAACTTTAAAAGCCTCATGCGATACTCCATCTATCATTTCATATTGAACATGAATTCCATTTTCTTCATAATTATTTTTTAATGTTCGTAACCTTTCAATTCTTGTCTCACCAGTATTTTCTAAGTCATTTATCCAATAAGGAGCATTCTTATCATTAATCATCCAAGTATCTGTATCCTCTTTTCCAATGACCATTAATATAGGGACTTTTTGCATTTCAGATAAAAGTACAGGTGTTTGATATCTACTTTCTAAATCACCAACTCCTATATACCATGGCTTGTATGAATCTAATAAAGTAATATTTCCCGGGGCACCAATAGATACACCTAACAAGCGGTCTGGATGCAAATAAAAAAAACGATGAGAAAATTGGCCTCCACCTGAAAATCCATGTAGTAAAAATTTTTCTGTTTTTACTTTAAAGCGATCCGCAACTTCATCTACCATCGCGAGTAATATTTTATCAAAATATACTCCATCTACTCTTACAAACTTGTATGAGTCACTTTCCCACGGGGCTGTAATACTTCCCGGAAATAAAGGAGCTAATATAATAGTGTTTGTCTTTTCTGCATAATCTATAAATGCATCACGATATTGTTGTGAGTTTCGCATACTACCATGTACAATAACTGCTAATGGACACAATTCTGTCTGCTCCTCACTATAGTTTTCGGGAATATATAAAGAGTAAGAAAATCTAGGGTCATATAAACACGCAAAATGAGTGGTTTGCCTTCTTTCAAAATATAATGCTTTAGGACCTATCATTATTTTGACTCCTTTATGAAAATTTGTTTTGCTACCAAACCCCTTCTTCTAAAAAGTTTATTCGCTTTTATAGAAAAGCACTATTGATTAAAAAATAGAAGAAGGGAGTCTTCTTTTTCATGTATAAATTTATTGAAATAATTAAAGTATTACTCGATAAAAGCATTACGCAAAACTACATATCCATTACCCCAGTTGTATACATTCTTTACTTCAGATCTAACTGCAATAGGATTACTATACTCAAGGAGGAACACCCATGGAGCATCTTCATGGATTATTTGCATCGCTTCATGATAGATATCAACACGCTCATCCATATCACTGCTATTTAAACCAGCTAAGACTAACTCATCAACTTCATCATTAGAATAACCACCGTAGTTATTAGAACCCTCTGATGTCAATGTTGGTCTTAAGCCCCAGTCAACATCACCTGTTGAAGCACCCCAACTACCAACTATGATATCGAAATCAGGATCTGGATCTTCTAACACATCTAAATATGAACTATATTCAAAAACCTGGAACTCTACATCAAATCCTACTTCCGTTAGATTTTGTTGGATAAATTGAGCAATTGTACTATCCATAATATAGGCCGCTTCTGATGTCCATAACTTAATTTTTGTTCCTGGTTCAACACCTGCTTCTTCCAACAACTCTTTTGCCTTTTCAGGATCATATTCGTAAGTACCTATTTCCGAATATCCGTTCAAACTTGAACCAATAGGTGCTGTTGCTATTTCCCCCATATCTTTTAGGATGCTCTGAATAATCGTTTCTTTATCCACTGCATAGTTTAATGCTTGACGAACCTTTTTATCTTGGAATAATGGGTTGTCAAAATTTAATATCAATTGTAAGTTTCTATAAATTGGATTGTGTGTTACTTCAATATCTTCATTCTCTTGCAGTCTTTCAATATCTTGAATACTAAGTGGAGAAGCTACATCGATCTCTCCATTTTCAAGAGCAATAGAACGCGAGGAATCTTCAGGAATCACTCTAAGTGAAATCGAATCTAATTGTGGATCATCTCCCCAGTAGTTCTCGTTAGGTTCAAGATTCATTTCTGTTCCCGGAGTCCATTCCACTAATTTATAAGGACCTGTTCCTGCAGGGTTTGTACCAATATCTTGACCTTCTTCAATTGCTTTTGGACTTACAATCCCTCCCGCACCGTGAGCTAACGTAGCGAGCGCTGCTCCAAATGGTTTATGGAAATTAATGGTCACTTGATATTCGTTGTCAACTTCTATATTCTCCATATAATCGGCATAGATAGACATTCTGGCTAGGTTATTATCTTCATCAATTATACGCTCAAAGTTAGCTTTTACAGCTTCTGCATTAAACGGTGTTCCATCATGGAATGTTACATCTTCACGTAATGTCAAAGTTAAAGCCATCCCATCTTCTGAGAAAGTCCAATCGGTAGCTAGTTCAGGAACAAGATTATTATCTTCATCAAATGTAATTAATTTATCGTAAAGTAAAAGGTTTGCTTGGTTAGAAACACTATCGTTTGCATCATGAGGATCAAGTGTTATCGGCTCAGCTGCAAATCCAGCGACTAGATCCTTAGGTTGGGCACTGTCACTTGATTCCCTATCTGAACTGGAACAAGCAGAAATAATGAATAAAGCACTAAAAAGTGTGACAAACAAGATTAATAATTTTTTCATATTATCTTACCTCCCCGTATTCTTTTCGTTATTAATCCTCCTTCTATTACAAAAACAAACGATATTCATCTATTTTTATGAATCACCTCCTTCATTTTTGTAATCGTTTACAAGAATGAATAACATTTGTACTCATATTCATTAGGAGGGCCAATAGCTATCCATAAGCGCCCTTTTGAAGGCTCCGCAATAACAGATGCAAATGTTATCGTATCCTTTCCATAATCTTTCCCAAAATCCCCTGGAACGCGGCATAATGTATGTGGTGCATTTTTACGATCTCTTAAAATGGTTTGCATTTTCTCTACATTTAATTGTCCATAGCTACCTCTTAATAATTCTCTCATTCTTAAAAGGCGAATTTCAGAATTTTCTAGTTCCTCATCTATTTTTCTTTCTTCTACTTTTAATTCTTCTGAAATAAAGTGATTCGAATGTTCAAGCAAACCATTGGAAGAATCTATTCTCCCAACTCTTTTCGGGATTGTTTCAAGGTCAACAGATCGTCCACTTCTTTCCATCATAATTAAATTTCTAGAAGAAGCTCGATAAACTTGTGATACTGTTTTAATAGCAGCATTAAGATTTTCTTCGGTTAGAGCTAAACGTGATAATAAATACCTTGGAAATCCAACTCTCCAACCACCACATACAATAAAATTAGCAAATACCCCTAGTCCTTTATCATTAATTCCTATATACGAAATTTGCCCGGCAGGAGTTACCATTAACGTAGATGGTTTATTAACTGTTTTTGCTTCGATTACCACACCTACTTCTTTGTAGAAAGAAGGCAAATCTGCATTTTGTCCAATAAGTGGAATGCCATTACTAGTAGCTTCCGAAGATACAGCAAATGTCGTACATTCATCCGTTGCATCAAGATGCTGATAAATTTCAGCTCTTAATTGTAGGAAATAAGCTTCTCCTAAAGATATATTGGCACCTTCTGCAAGACCTTGTATTTCTTCATCAAAAAATGGTGCATATTTTTGAACAAAGGGCTGATATTCAAGCGCTGCATTTTCTAGATCAGCAAATGAATTCAATTTAATAGAACGTTGTAGCCTTTCAAGGGCATATTCCCTATGTAATTTAATTAAATCCCGACAAGATTCTCCATACTGTTGGCCAATCTCTCGATAATTCCCTTCAAATCTATAAAAAGGGAAACTTTTTGTTGACCTAGTATTCTTTTTGTTATGTAACGATTCCATTAATGTATTTCCTCCTTGTTAAATCCAATATATTTTAATTAAGATTAAGACTTAATCTAATTACTGAACATATAAAATATTACCAATATTCCGATAAATAAATTCAAAAATATATTAGAATGGCCACTCTTCAACATCATAAGTTTCACTTTTATGAGTTATTTGAATATTTTTTCTAATATATTAATGAATAGACTACTACATAATCAGATACTCGACAAGGTATTTCACATTAGTATTTTTTTATGGCAATGCTAAAATAATTTTATAACTCAAGTTTCCCACCTTAAAATAAACAGCGTTTCAACCCTTTGATACAACACGTTTACTAAAAATTTAAGCACCTTTATCTTCTTTAAATAATTTGTTTTCGAAAAAGAGATTTCAAATAGCTCTTCAAGCTATTTGTATTTTTTGGATTCTATAAACTCTTTAATATCAATAGGTCTTAATTCAAAAACTTTCTTGAAGAACTTAGTCGAAGATCTTTTAAACCAGTAGATAGGCTAAGAACGATTACGTGTCAGGACTATGATTACTCATCCCATCAAAAACCACTACATTTTTGTTTTCTATTACGAAAAACAAAGCTCTCAAAACCTGCCATAAGGTCTTGAGAGCTTATTCATTATTATTTTAAGACACTACCGCTTCTTGTGATAAAGCTTTTTTCGCTTTCTTTCCATGAAGCACCGTATATAATCCTGCTGTTACAAGAACCACAATACCCAGCACAATATAAAGTGTGCTGTACCCTGTAATTGGTGTAATAAATCCGAGTAAATATGGACCAAAGCCCAATCCTCCATCCAAGAAAATAAAGAAAGTGGATGTTGCTAATCCCATACGATGTGTCGGTGTCAACTTCACTGCAATAGCCTGTGTACAAGATTGCATATTACCAAAACCAAGACCGATTAATACACCAGCTAATAATAAAGTAAAACCACTATTCGCAAATCCTAAAATAATCATTCCAATCGTGAACAGTGCGAATGCAGGATACATAACAACATTCGCACCTTTTAAATCCATCAGGCGACCTGTAAATGGCCGTGATAATAATACAGCAATGGAATAAACAAGGAAGAATACGCTGGCTATACTTACAAGGTCTAATTCGATCGCATAAAAATTAAGGAAGGATAGCACACTCGAATAGCACAGAGCCAAAATCAGTGTAATAATTGCAATTGGCACAGCTCTTGGTTCTACAAATTGTGAGATATGGAATCCTTTCACTTCTTTCTCTGCTTCTGTTTCTTGAATAACTGGAATTTTTACGAAAAAGACGGTAAAGAAACTAATCACAGCTATAGCTAAACAAAGGCCAAATATCCCCTGCATGCTGGTATGCTGACTCATATATAAACCTACGAACGGTCCCAAAGCAGTGGATAGGGTAGCACTCATGCTATAATAACCGATTCCCTCTCCCTTCCGTGCAGCTGGGATAATTTGCGCTACAATTGTACCTGTTGCTGTACTCCCAAACCCAAGCCCGATACCATGGATAAACCGGTTAAAGAGTAAGAAGCCGATACCTAAATTTAAAAAATATAAAGAGGTCGCTAAAATAAATATAATAACTCCTAGAAAAAGTGTTGTTTTTTGACCTAATTTATTAATATAACGGCCGATAAAAAGACGGCCAACGAGTGCACCGACAATAAATATCCCTACTACTAAACCGGATTGGCTTGGAGATGCATTAAATTCTTCCGCTGCGTACACTCCCATTACAACAACAAGCAGATAGAAAACTAATGTCAATAAAAAATTAATGGCGGACACAATAATAAAATCTTTCGTCCATAACTTCGAATTACTACTCACGATGAAACCCTTCTTTACGTTGAATATTATCTTGAATCTTCATTAAAAATTGAAAAGCAGTTTGCTGCTCTTCTTCTGTTAACCCTTTGGAAACATGATGTTCCAGTGCAGTGATTTCTTTTCTGCACACTTGATACACACGTTTGCCTTCAGAGGTCAGCTCGATAATTTTTTCCCTTCGATTCGCACTGGGTACCTCTTTAATTAAACCTGCCTCCAGCAGACGATGAACGCGCCTTGTAATACTCGGTTTTTCTACTTGATAATAATTGGAAATATCCACGAGCGTTGATTTCCCGCTTTCTTCCAGATAGATAATAACCTGCCACAAGGAATAAGAAAGCTGATATTTTTCCAAAAGATCATTTAAATGCTTCATTAACTGTCGATGGATACGTATATAATTCCGAAATAATCCTTCCATTTACTAGCCCCCAAAAATAATTAACAAGAGTAACTATTAACCTAGGTAACTATACAGTTTATTAATGAAATTGTCAATAGGTTTTTAAGAAAATGCATTGGTTTCCTTCCTAACAGCAGCTTCGTCAAAATACTAATCGAACTACGAAGCGGTTACTGTAATTTAACTAGGCGTATTAAACCCACGAAACAAAACGGAACGTTCCATTTCCTTCTTCTTTATAACTCTATATGATAGCATGGCATAAAGGGATTTATTTAAAATCAATAAAGGAGGAACTCCATTGAACCCTAGCACCTACTGGTTAACAAATGTCACACTGGAAACAGGGTATGAATTACAAGACGGAATCGTTTCTGACACACATACGGATACATTTCATATTCGAATTGAACATAAACAAATCAAAGAAATTTTATCAGCTCAAGAAGTAATTACATCTAATTTACCAACGTATAATGCTGAAAAATACCTTATGCTTCCGTCATTCCGGGATATGCATATTCACCTTGATAAAACCTATTACGGTGGGCAGTGGAAAGCACCAACTGCTCCAAAAAACGGGATTTGGTCAAGGTTGCAGGAAGAAGAGAAGCTTATTCCCCAATTACGCCCGCAAGCAACAGATAGAGCTAAAAAAATAATGGATCTGCTTCTCTCCAATGGCGCGACACATATCCGCTCTCACTGTAATATAGGACCAGTGGAAGGCCTCCAGAATTTAGAAGCACTTCTACGTGCCAGAGAAGCCTATCAGGATAAAACTTCAGTAGAAATTGTTGCCTTTCCACAGCAAGGATTACTGAGAAGTAATGCAGCAAGCTTTGTCCGGGATGCATTACAAAATGGAGCTAATTATGTTGGAGCTGTCGATCCTGCCACCATTGATGGAAACATGGAAAAATCATTACAAACAATGATGGAGCTTGCTGTAGAAGGGGATGCAAACATTGATATTCATCTCCATGAGCCTGGACACTTGGGAATTTTTACAATGAAACGATTAGCTGCACTGACTGAGGAAGCCGGCTGGCAAGGAAGAGTGACGCTCAGCCATGCTTTTGCACTAGCAGACATTCAGGGTAATGAGCTTGATGAAGTGGCAGAAATGCTTGCGCAGCAGCATATTTCTATCGCTTCTTCCGTTTCCTTATCAAAAACCATTCCGATTCCATTTTTACATGAAAAAGGAGTAGAAGTATTCTTAGGAGATGACAGTATTACCGATCACTGGTCGCCATTTGGAAAAGGTGACAGTTTAGAAAAAGCAGGTCTGCTTGCAGAACGTTTTGGTTTAAGTGACGAGCATGCTCTTGCTCAAACACTCCAATATATTACTGGCGGAATTACTCCTCTTGATGATAAAGGAAAGCAAGTATGGCCAAAACAAGGGGACGCAGCAAATTTTGTATTAGTAGATGCAAGCTGCTCTGCTGAAGCGGTAGCCAGAAGGTCAAACAGAAAGGCCGTATTTTATCAAGGTAAACAGGTTATAGGTGACTTATTACCATAGGAAGGAATGAACAGCATGCATACAAGCCAGTGGATTAAAAATGTACAATTTGAAAAAAGTTATCGGGAAGAAGATGGCTATATTATCGGCAGCAAAACGCAAACCTCTCATCTTCTTATAACAAATGGAAAAATAGAGCAGATAATTCCTGGGGATCAAGAAATAACGGATCACCATATACCACAAATCGATGCAAAAGGAGCATTGGCCCTCCCATCTTTTATCGAAAAACATTGTCATTTAGATAAAACATTATTAGGAGATGAATGGCGTCCTGTTATTCCAACAAAAAATATTTTTGAGCGTTTTGAGGTTGAGAAAAAAGTACTTCCTACACTGGAAACAACAACACAGGAAAGAGCGGAAACATTACTAGGTATCTATTCTCGTGCTGGTGTTACAAAAGTGCGAACACATGTTGATTTATATCCAGAGGCATGATTAAAGAATTTGGTGGAAGTAAAAAAAGCACTGCATACCTATAAGGATAGACTCTCCTCGGAGATAGTTGCTTTTCCACAGCATGGTCTGCTCCGTTCTGATTCAAAAGATCTCGTTAAAGAAGCGCTCAGACAAGGTGCAGGCTTTGTAGGGGGTGTTGATCCCGCAACGGTTGACGGAGATATTGAAGCTTCCTTACAAACGATGATAGAGCTTGCTGTAGAAGCAGGAGCTGGTATCGACCTGCACCTGCACGATGCAGATCATTTAGGAATATTTACAATGAAACGATTAGCTGAATTAACAGTGGAAGCAGGACTGCAAGGGAAGGTTTCGATCAGTCATGCATTCGGCCTTGGTGATGTGTCTTTGAATCAAGCAGAGGAGCTGGCGAAAGTTCTTGCTAATGCTGGTGTAGGCATTATTAGTAGTGCCCCAAATGACCGGAAATTTCCTCCGCTTGAACTGTTAAGGAATAAAGGAATCGACACGGCAGTAGGCTGTGACAATATTTTTGATGTATGGTCTCCTTTTGGAAATGGGGATATTTTAGAACGTTTAGGCAGACTCGCGGAAATATACCGTTGGGTAGACCAATCTTCACTGACCCAATCTCTCGGATTTATTACTGGTGGGGAAACGACATTAACAAATGCCGGAGAACAGGCATGGCCAAATGTAGGCGATAAAGCAAATATTGTTTTTGTTGATGCTGGCAGTTCCGCAGAAGCTGTTGCAAGACGATCTGAGCGTATAGCAACCATGTTCAAAGGAAGAATGGTTGCAGGCGAACTTTGATAAAACGAAACTTCACTCAGTGGGAGTTTTTCGACGCACAACTCTTTACGATGGGACGAGTAACCGCAAAAGCTCTTCGGTGGAGCGAGTAATCGCAGTCCCAGTCCCAGGACGTCGCGAACTTAGTCTGCTTCCTTCATTCTCCCACTGAGTTAGCCTAAGTAATTCAGGGAGGTAGCCGTCCGTTATATCCCGCCTAAATAAATTTATTTTTACGCTTTATTTTGAGGCGACAGTTTTACGGACGGTTCTCCGTGATAAAAAAGACATAACATTGGCGTGGAATTTCTCCGATGTTATGTCTCTTCTAAGCAATGTATAAAGTGAAATTTCATTCTGTTGATTTTATTACTGTTTAAACAGCACTTGTTTTCCTTCTGTTATCTATAAGCCCTCTATTCCCCCGCCGCAAGCCTTTTCTGTTAATCGTTTCAACCTTTCCTCAACATTCTGCTAACTTCTCTAATATTCTGCGGTCCTGTCCGGCAGCAGCCACCAATGATTTTTGCCCCTGATTCAGCCCAGTCTGCAGCCGCTGTATTTATTTGCACATGCTTTTTACCATGCCATGTTTTTGTCTCTGGATCATAATCTTCCCCAGAATTCGGATAAATAATAACCGGTTTTTGTGTATACGCTTTTAATTCTTGAACTGCATCATGGACTAATTCGGTTGACACACAGTTTACACCTAACGCAACAATCTGGCTGTACGAATTTAAAAGTACCGCACATTCTTTTAGTTCTGCTTCCTCACTAATATGAGTAGCATCCTTCAATGTAAATGTCATCCATGCTGAAATATTCGGAAATTCCTTTAATAATTCGCAGACAACTTTTGCTTCCTGAAGAGATGGTATCGTTTCAACAGCTAATAAGTCAGCCCCCGCTTCTACTAAAGCTTCGATACGTGGTTTGTGAAAATCATATAGAACCTGATCGCTTACACCGTAATGCCCAACATATTCCGATCCATCTGCTAGGTAAGCCCCATATGGTCCGACAGAGCCGGCAACTAATGGATAAGGGCGGTCAGCTTCCATCTTTTCCTGCCAGTAATCTGTTCGCGCCTGCTGAGCTAACTCTACCGTTTTTCTGATTAAAACCTTTGCTGCTTCCTTACTGATTTCCCGCTTTTTAAAACCTTCTATACTTGCTTGATAACTTGCAGTGATTGCGATATCCGCACCTGCTTCAAAATAAGCATGATGAACTTTTCTAATTTTTTCAGGCTCATCCAGCAAAACACGTGCAGACCATAAAGGGTCATCTAAATCACAACCCAGCTTTTCTAGCTCTGTTGCTAATGCCCCATCTAATATTAATGTATTAAATTGATTCAGTAATGGCTCAACGGGATTTATATGTGTCATATCTTGTCCCCTCCGTTTCCTCTTATTCTTATATACATACTAGCTTATCGTATTCTTTGATTTCTGCAAATTCTTTCTGTTTTAAAAATAATCGCGTTTAAAATAATGTGCTATATCAATTTTCTGCTAGAATATCTAAAAAGGAGGATAAGTACATGAAAATGAAATCTTTCGTAAACAAGGGATTAAAAAAGTGGAATGAGATGGAACCTCATCAAAAAGAAAAACTTAAAAAGCAAGTCAGCAGGCATGCGACGAGCAGAACAGCCAGAAAGATATTACGAAAGTTTATTAAATAAACCTCTATCTTCTCCTATTATTTTGGAAAATAGCGCAGTATATAGTGTGTAAATCCTTCCAGACAAGGGTATATTATCTATAAACAGATAGTGAGGGATTATAATATGAAGCTTGTATTGATTAGACATGGACAAAGTGAATGGAATCTGTCCAACCTTTTCACTGGATGGACCGATGTTGACTTAACAGATCATGGCGCTGCCGATGCAAAGCACGCTGGCCAAGCATTGAAACAGCATGGATTCCAATTTGATGTAGCTTATACTTCTTATTTAAAAAGGGCAATTAAAACACTGAATTATGTATTAGAGGAAACAGATAACCTATGGGTCCCTGTTCATAAATCCTGGAAGTTAAACGAAAGGCATTATGGTGCTTTACAGGGGTTAAATAAACAGGAAGTGGCTGAAAAATATGGAGAAGAGCAGGTACATATCTGGCGCCGCAGCTTCGATACAGCTCCTCCATTTTTAGAAAAAGAAGACGAACGTTATCCTGGACATGAAAAAAAATATAAAGCATTACACGAAGATGAAATTCCTCTCGGCGAGAGTCTGGAAACAACTATCGAACGGGTTATCCCTTATTGGGAGGAAGAAATAAAACCGGCTGTAAAAGCAGGTAAAAGTGTGATTATCGCAGCACACGGAAACAGCCTAAGAGGTTTGATGAAATACCTTGAAAATATCAGTAATGAAGATATCGTTAATGTATCTATACCTACTGGCGTTCCGCTCGTTTATGAGTTAGATGACAATTTAGAACCTGTTTCAAAATATTTTATAGACCAGGAAGAATAAATAAACACTTCATTCAACAGGGAGTATTCTCTGCTGAATGAAGTGTTTTGTTACATTCTTCGCGCACTCGTATCAGGACCAATATAAATATTACGTCTTCCTCTACCTGTTTGAATTGTCACGACATTTGGATATGGTTCTGCTAAAATCGTATAGGTTAAACCGCCAAAAGCTGCTGGCGTAAGGCTCCAATCACTGTTTTTCTTTACAGGTGTAACGTTTAACGGATACGTGCGCCATGTGGATGCCGATGCAGGTAAATGGACACGTTTAGCTGAGGAACCGGAAGAGGTATTACCAGAAGTTCCTCCAGACCGGATTGCATTTAATAACTGGGTATTCTGGGCAGCTGTTCCCGTATAATTTTGAATATCATAAGAACTTGCCAACCTGGCACGATTGGTAAAGCTGGAATCTTCCCCAATTGATTTCAAGTAGTCTACAATCGAATTCGTTTTGCCTGAACCAGATGAAGAGGCTCCCTGATTCTTACTGGAACTACCGGAAGATCCGGAGCTGCTTTTAGAAGATAATTGAAAGGTCCTCGCGATCCCTCTGGCATGCCCTATAGCAATTTGTTCCAAGAATGCAGCCGATTTCAGTTTTGCTGCATCTGCTGCATGATCGATAAAACCATTTTCTGTTAAAATAGCAGCCATATTTGATTCACGCAGTACATGAAAATTAGCTTGTTTTCTGCCGCGGTTTGACAAATTCACCTGCTTCATGATTTCTTCATGCATCATTTGTCGATATCTTCCTGTTGTTCCGTGATTAGAAAGACTTGAATGGATAAAATCTTCGTATCCTGTTCCTCCCCCAGCATTAATATGAACGGAAACAAAATAATCTGCTCCCCACTGGTTAGCATCATTGGTACGTGCCGCCAGCGAAACGGTTTGATCTGACATACGGCTCATCCGAATTTGATGCCCCTGATAACGATTATTTAAGATATTTCGTATTTTTAAAGCAATCGCCAGCGTTAATTGCTTTTCTTGCAGCCCTTGCCCTACAGCTCCTGTATCGCTTCCTCCATGTCCGGGATCCAAGTAAATTTTCACCATACAGTGTTCCCTCCTTTATTTTTAAGATATAAAAAAAAGAGCTTGCCCGTATGGACGTGCTCCTCACGTTATTTGCTGATTTTTCTGATAAATAAAATCTTGTTTAGTAGAATGCAGCAAATTTATCCTAAAATGAAATGAAGAGGATACCGTTTTTTCACTATCATTTTTTATGGCGCATAATAAATTCACACCAAACTGAAACTTCCCCTCCTGGAAAACGTATATTTAGTAGGAAAGGGGCGAATGTATATGGTATTTCCATCAAAAAAAGATTGGTGGCTGGGGGTTATTATCTGGGGATCGGCATTGCTTCTTATTATACCGCCTATTTTATTCCCAAACTTCGGGGTTTGGATGACACCTGCATTTTTAGATAAACAATGGATAAAAGTAATCCTCCTGGGTTCTACCGGTGTTATTTTACTTTGGATTTGGTTTAGAACAAATTACACGGTTAAAGAAAAAACACTTCAAATAACTTATGGACCTTTTAAGAAAAAAGTAAACATAGATGATATCCGCAGCATACAGCAAACGAAGGATCCATTTACTGCTCCAGCGCTATCCATGGATAAAATAGAAATTAATTATGCATCATTTAAAATTATCTCCATTTCTCCCAAAGACAAACAAACATTAATCCAGCATTTATTACAACAAAACCCCAATATAGAAATAAAGTAAAAGTCCACAGACTCGATTCAATTCGCCTGTGGACCTTTCATCTATAGATTTTTCTTATTTGGCACTAACCAGGATTTTAGATTGGCTCTTATCATTAAGTAATAACTCGAATCCCTCTTCTACGACATTATCTAACTTAATTTTATGTGTCACCACTTTTTCAGCAGGAATTTGTCCACTGGCAATAAGGTTGATGACACGATCATAGATATTAGCATACCCTAATGAAAATTTAATGTTAGCCTCTTTAATTGTTGATGCAAAAGCATTGATTTCTGGATTTTGTCCAAAAATCGCTAACACACAAACGGTACCTGTACGTTTGATAGCTTCCAGACATGTATCAAAGGTCGGCTGAACACCTGCACATTCTAATGCCACATCCACACCGTCGCCATTCGTATCTTCCATAATGGTACCAATCACATCATCTTCCGTTGGATTTAATGTTTTTACAAATCCAAAGGTCTCGGCTAACGCTAAACGTTCTTTCGAAACATCGCTGACAAAAACTTTACTTGCACCAGCTGCACGAGCTGACAGAACAGTTAATAGACCAATCGGGCCTGCACCGGTAACCAATACAGCATCTCCGGCTTTTACACCTGCCATATCAACCCCATGATAAGTTACTGCAGTTGGCTCTACAAGTGCAGCTTGTTCTAAAGTCATATTATCCGGGATTTGATGACAATATTGTTCTTCCATCACGCAGTATTCCGCAAATCCGCCATCATCAGCAAGGCCGATAAAAGCGGCATTACTATTTCTACACAGATGATAATTTCCTTCCCGGCATTCCTTACATTCTCCGCAACGAAGGTTTGGCTCAATGCAAACACGATCGCCAGGTTTAAACGAAGTAACGTCGCTGCCTATTTCCGTTACTGTTCCGCTAAACTCATGTCCCAATGTTAATGGAACTTGTCTTTTAGATATCGGATGTTCTTCTGTCGGAATACCAACAAAATGTGAATAAGCGTGTAAATCAGAACCGCAGATGCCTGTCCAAGCTACTTCAACTTTCACATCTTTTGCTCCGACTTCTTTTACTTCAACGTCCTCCACACGAACATCTTTCTCAGCATAAATTCTTGCTGCTTTCATAAAAATTCTCTCCCATCTTATAATTTTTCTTATAGAAGGCAGAGTTTGCTTTTTCTAAATGAAAAGTATTTCTAGTTATATACACCTAACTATTTTATCAAGTATACTCTGTCTACCAATCTATTATATCACTTATCTAGTAAAACTTAACCATAAATGCTCATAACTTCGACGCATTTAGCTTCATGATTTGTCTCTTTTATACTACCTTTTCTTTTTATCCTTAATAAAATACAACTATTTATTTTGGAGTGTTACTATACCGGTACTTCTAAAAAATATATTTATATGTAAAAACTCGAATCTGCAAAAACGCAGATTCGAGTTTTCAATGTCTAATTTAATTTTCTCCATATAAGTCAATGGCCTGCTTAAGAACTTTATCTCCCTGCATCATTCCATATGCCATCTGATCAATGACAGCCACTTTCACACCTTGTGGTTCTACTTTTTCTTTGATCTTCCCCTCTAAATAGCGAACTTGTGGACCAACCAGAACGACTTGCAATCCTTCAAGGTGATTATTCAGCTGTGATTCTGCAACAGCTTCAATATCAGCCTCTACATTTTGAGCCTCAGCCGCTTCTTTCATTTTTTTCACAAGCATGGACGTAGACATTCCCGCTGAACAAACTAAACGTATCTTCATATTACTTTTCCTCCAGACGAGTTATTTTTTGATGCATATCTATCATTTCAATAGCTAAATCTTTTACTGTTAACGCATTCATTAAATGATCTTGTGCATGAATAAGGATAACCGAAAGCTCCGTTGTTTTTCCATTAGCCTCATCATGTAATAGATTTGTCTGTATATGATGCGCTTCGGCAAATGCTTCATCAGCTGATTCCATCTTTTTAGCCGCTTCTTCAAATTCCCCTTTTTTAGCAAGCAGTAAAGCCTCCATCGCGTCTGATTTTGCGTTTCCTGCATGTAGAATAATTTGAAAAGATAGCATTTGTACTTCTTCTTTCGTCATTGTCATAATTTACTGACCTCCCATTTTCTCTTTCATCGCCCGAACTCCTGCCATAATGAAAGGAATATAGATAATAACCGCTACAGTTAAATTGATAAGCTGAAGAATAATTCCTCTGACACTGCCTCCAGTTACTAAGTAGCCACTTAAAATTGGCGGCGTTGTCCATGGCAGAATTGCTACAGTTTTTGGTACAAGACCAGTTGATAATGCGATATAAGAAATAACTGTTAACGTTACCGGTACAAGAATAAATGGAATCAAGAAAATTGGATTTAACACAATTGGCAAGCCAAAAATCACCGGTTCATTAATATTAAACAGTCCTGCTGGAGCAGATACCTTGGCAACCTCCCGATATGGATGATTCTTTTCTCTTCTTATCACAATAAAGATAGCAATCAAGAGCGCAATTGTTGTACCTGATCCACCCATAAAGACGAAAGAATCCAAGAATGGTTTGGTCACAACATTTGGCACGTCAAAAGCAGACATTCCCTGCTGGAAAAGACTTGCATTTTGCTCAATCAATGGCAGATAAACTGGCTCAATAACAGAACCGATAATATTTGTGCCGTGCAGACCAAAGAACCAAAGTAAATGATTTAAGAAAGAAACAACCAATGCTGCCGGCAACGTGTTCCCAAGACCTTGTAATGGTTCTTGAATCGCATTAAAGATAACCTCAAACATACTGATTCCAACAAACACATTAATCAGTGCTTGGAATAAACCTACCAACGCAAGAATAATCATTGCCGGGATCAAAGCAGCAAACGAACGGGTTACCCCTTCTGGAACACCATCCGGCATCTTAATGGTAATATTCGTCTTAAAAAGAAAACGGAATAATTCAGTGATAAGTATTGAAATAATAATTGCTACAAATAAACCTTGAGCACCTAACCAGGCAAAGTCCAATCCCCAATCTCCTGTTTCTGGAACTAATATAATGTAGGAAGCAATAGAAATTAACCCTACAGATAATCCATCTATTTCATAAGACTTAGCTAAATTATAAGCGATTGTAAAGGAAATGAGTAGTCCAATAACAGCAAACGTTCCATTCCAAACGCTTCCGCCTAAAGTCTGCCAATTCCCTTCTCCAAAAATGTTATTTAAAATCGCAACAACGTCAAAGCTCCCAAAAGCAGGAAAATTATTTATGAGTACGGCTAATGAACCAATAATAATCAAAGGCATTATAGCTACAAAACCATCACGAATCGCAACCAAATGACGTTGTGAACCGATACGACCAGCAATTTCAATGAACTTTTGCATAAATGTATTATTCATTTTAATATCCCCTTATCTGTTGAATTGTGTTCGAACAAAACTCGATTTAGCAGGTGGTTTCCCTAAGATCTTCCAGCCTTACTTAGCCAAGATACTTTACGGTTGGATTTCCTTTTCTTATTTTGATATTTTCAGAGGGAAATCAGACACGCATAAATTGTGGTAAATACGCTTTATGTGCTTCTAAAAGTTCATCTAAAACTTTTTTGGCCTTTTTCTCATCTTGAATCAATGGGTTTACTAAAAAGGCATTGTATGCGTCTTGGTAATCACCTGAAATACTTGCTTTAATCACCAGCTCTTCCATTGCTTTCATATTCTGAATCATCCCCCGCATCGGTGCAGGAATTCCGCCAATTGAAATTGGTTTTGGACCATTTTTTGTAATCACACAGTTTGCTTCAATAACCGCATCGTAAGGTAAATCAGGAATCGTACCATGATTCCATGTATTTACCGTTTGAATATCTTCTTTATTATTATAAATAGAATCCATCAAACTGCATGCTACTTGACTATAAAAAGCACCGCCGCGTTGTTCTAATTCCTTTGGCTTGTTGCGAAGACTCTCTTGTTTGTACAATTCGAAAAGTGATTCTTCCAGCTCTTGAACGACTTCTGCGCGTGTCCCATTCTCCTCGTAAGCCTTTAAATCCTTTTTCAATACTGTTTCCGATTGGAAGTAATATTGATGATATGGATTTGGTAATAGCTTCGTAGACTTCATAAATGTTTCTGACCATTCTAACGGCATAATGTTCGCTGGGCTGTAATCAAATTCTTTTTGAAGAAGTTTTTGGAATACTTCCTCAGTACGATCCTCCCCTCCTACAAAAATTTTATCTCCAAACACAAAATGGTTTAACCCGATAAATTGAATCAATACTTGTTCTGGGGGTACTTGTAATAATTCAGCTGTGGAATGGCGCATATTAAATGGGATGTTACATACACCAATGATCTTTTTATGATCGGAATGATTAAGCAGTGCTTCTGTAACCATTCCTGCTGGATTAGTAAAATTAATCATCCATGCATTGGGACAAAGCTCGTTCATTTCTTTAGCTACTTCCATTAATACCGGTATAGTTCGAAGCGCTTTCATTATTCCGCCTGCACCATTTGTTTCCTGCCCAATTAACCCATGTTTTAAAGGGATACGTTCATCATGAGCCCTTGCATTTAGACCTCCAACACGAATTTGTGTAGATACAAAATCAGCTCCCTGTAAAGCACTTCTTCGATCCAACGTCCAGGTTAATTTAATATTCACTTTGGCTTCTTCCACCATTCTTTTTCCTAATTGACAAATTGTATCTACCTTTTCTTTCCCTGCTTCTACATCAACTAGAACAATTTCCGTGACAGGGAATGTAGATTGTCTTTGAATAAGCCCTTCTAGAATTTCTGGAGTATAACTAGAACCTCCACCAATAATCACTATTTTTAAAGACATGATTGGTTGCTCCTTCACTTCGATTTTATAATCAATTGAATTGCTTCTGTTATTAACTTATTAAAATGTATCATACAAATAATTATTTGTCTACACAAAATAAAATTTATTTGTTATAACAATTGTTTTTTTACTTATAATCTAGTAAACTATCTTTATAATAGAAACTTTCTAAAGAAACTTTTTGTTAATTTCATAATGAATCTTATGAGCAGTCAACATTAATAAGTCTTTAGTCCTAATAAATGTTTTATCACTTGTACTTTTACATCTAAAAGGGTATGATTTTTTAAAAGTGTCGCTAAAGGAGTACGGAACCTATGGAGAGAAACCAATCACTACACACTTATATCAAGGAAGAGTTGTTACATCGCATTAAAACAAATCAATACCAGCCTGGGGAGAAAATTCCACCCGAACTGGAATTATGCAAAAGCTTTAATGTAAGCCGTACCACTGTACGCACTGCATTGAACCAGCTTACATTAGAAGGGTATTTAGTTCGTCAGCAAGGGCGGGGTACTTTTGTTGCGGATTCAAAAGTAAAGCAAGCCTTATCGCAAACCATCAGACGATACAGTGATCAATTAGTCGATCAAGGAAAGCATCCGGAAATTGAGGTATTAGGTATTTCTGTCGTTGCCGCCAATGAATTATTATCCAATCATTTAAATGTGAATCTTCGGGATCCTATTCAGCGCGTGGAGCGTGTTCGTAAAGCGAATGGAGAGCCTACCCAATACGAAGTGGCTTATGTTCCCTGGTCTGTTGCCCCTGGGATTACAACAGAACAAGTGGCCAGTTCCTTATACAAATCATTAGATGAGTTCTTTGGTGTGTGGATTGCAAAAACCTCAGAAAATATTGAAATCGCTTTTGCAGATGAACAAATATGTAAATTTTTAGAATGTGAGCAAGGACTTCCCTGCTTTTATATTGAAACATCAGCTGAAGATGGAAATGGAAATAAGGTCGAATTTTCCAGATCCTTCTTTCGCGGAGACAAAACCAATTTTTCTATTGAACGTACCTATTCTAAATAACTCAACTTTCGCACCTTAAAAAGAAACTTCATTTCCACAGAAACAGGAGTTGATCGTTCAGGAAAAAGCTGCCATTTCGTCAAACATATCAAAATATTATCTCTTTCATTCGCTGTAGAATCCTATCAGAGCGGAGTGGTTGGCCGGAGCGGGGCCATGCACAATCACCAATTCCCAAAAGGCCGGTTATATAACCAAAAAGCAAGTATGGTAATGGAGAACATGTTCATCTTAAAATAGCAAGATATATATGCTTATTTTAAGGTGCGAAAGTTGAATAAATAACTATAAATCTATCAGGAGTGTTTTTATGCGAATAGAAATCAATGCAGACGATTTCGGGCTGACAAAAGGGGTTACAGATGGTATTATCCAAGCACACCAACACGGTTGTGTGACATCAACAACCTTAATGATGAATGGATTTGCTACTCACTACGCAGTAGAAAAAGCAATGGAAAACCCGAATCTAAAAGTTGGGATTCATCTTGTATTGACTTGGGGCAGTCCGCTTCACCCTTCTGTCCCTCACCTAATGAAATCAGATGGAATATTTAAATTTACGAATGGGTTCCTTGATATGGAAGCTCCGAATATCTCAGAAGTTGAATTAGAATGGCGAGCTCAACTTGATGCTTACTTAGCAACAGGATTAGCTCTCGATCATATGGATAGCCACCATCATGTTCACGGCTGGCCGCCTTTAAAAAACCTCGTTATAAAGCTTGCTAAAGAATACAATGTTCCTGTTCGTTATGTTGATTCCTTAGCAGACCATCCAGAAATATGCTGGACAGATATGCTATGGACAGGCTTTTATAAAGAAGGGGTCACAGACGATTTATTCGATGTTATTCAAAAAGAAAATGTCTCCTCCATTGAAGTGATGACACACCCAGGACAAGTGGATGAAGATTTAAAAAAGGTTAGCTCGTATACGGATGCCCGCCAGAAAGAAATAGAAATTCTTAGCAGGATAGAGATTCCTGATTGGGCGGAGCTAAATTAAAAAAAGAAATCCAAACACTTATCAAAATTCTTCCATGAGAATTGGAGATGTTTGGATTTCTTTTTTCAAGCACTATTCTTTTATGTGAAAAAGTAAGCGACCAGGGTCAATAATAAGGAGAAACCCATCACACAACTAACTATCATAAAATGACGGCGACGTCCCATAACGACAACAGCTATATATTCTCTAACCATAGCATTAGGCCAATAATAAAATGCCGTTTTTGAGCCAATTCCCTGGCTATCCAGTCCAGCTTTTCTTGCATACATTCCTGCCCTGAACAGGTGGAAATTATTCGTTGCAAAAATACTCCTGTATGCTCCCTCTCCATTTCTCTCGTCCATAATTTTTTTAGAAAAGACCATATTCTCATATGTGTTCACAGATTTATTCTCTTGAATGGTGTCTTCGATTGGTATCCCCTTTTCCACAGCATAGTTTTGCATTGCTTCTGCTTCAGGAAGCCCTTCATCCGGCCCCTGTCCGCCGGAAAATATAATTTTGGGAGGGGCGACTACCTTTTTCTGCTCATTATAAAATGCTATTGCTTTATCAATTCTGCTTGCCAGTAAAGGAGGTACACGATCATTAATTAACCCGCTTCCTAACACGATAATAAAATCTTGATTGCGCTTTGGCCGTTTCCACTGATTCAATCCATAAGCGGTTAAAAAGTTAAACATATGTAAAAACACATAGAAAACAACTAATCCAGCACCACTAAAAAGCGGCTGCAAATACTCCGGAAAAAACTGTGTTGGATTAACAAGATTAATAATAATTAATGTTAGTATACCAATAGCCATGATTAATGTTAAAGAATTTCTAAATCGTTTCCCTTCCTTCTGCCTCAATACTTTAGCATTGTAAAATAAGCCGGCAATTAACGCGAGGACACCAAAAGGAATCAGCACAACTAAAAGGAAGAACGGAAAGACTAACACAATATACTGATATGGTCCATCAATATATATGTAAAAGAATATACAAAAGAGAATGAATGTTATTAAAAAACTATTAAACAAAAGCCCATTGATTAGTTTCCGCGGGTCCCGTAAATAATTGATTAGAAATAGAATAAAAAAGAATAGCGGTATGGAGGCGATAAAATATACCAAATAAATTACCCTTTCTAGTTATTATCATGTAATGACTCTACTACTAAAATAGAAGTTCTTCTTATTATAAGCTTTTATATAATTGAAATCATCATTTGTTTAAAATTAATTCTATGGTAGGATATAACCAAACAAAGTTAAAACAAAGTGGTGAAATCGATGCATCTATTCAAAGCATTTTTATATTTTTTTACTATTCTTTTTAGCCTGGCAGCATGCTCCCCGTCTCCAGATGATCAAATAAGCAGCATACATTCTCCCAAAAATATTTCTATCGGAATTAAAGAAACAGACTGGATTTCTCCTAAGATTACAGTTGCAGCAATCGGAGATATTTTAATTCATGACCGTGTTTACGAAGATGCCTGGGACGGAGAAACATATGATTTCAAACCAATGCTTACTGAAGTCGCTGATATTTTAAGAGAACCGGCCATCACCGTTGCCAACCAGGAAACTATTATGGGTGGTGAAGACATCGGTTTATCAGGATATCCTAATTTCAACAGCCCGTTTGAAATTGGAGATGCTTTACAAGATGCCGGTGTTGACATTGTTACCATGGCAAATAACCATACCTTAGACAGAGGCGAAGAAGCGATCCAAAATGCCATTGCTTATTATCAAGAAATGGGAATGCTGTACACTGGAAGCTTCCAAAGTAAAGAAGATCAATCCGAGATTAGAGTATTAGAAACAGACCAGGATATTTCTGTTGCTTTTCTCAGCTATACATACGGAACAAACGGCATGCCCATACCAGATAAAAAACCTTATCTCATTAATCTGATTGAACGGGATCAAATAAAAGAAGAAGTTGAAGAAGCAAATAAACTGGCAGATGTAACCATTGTAAGCTTACATTTTGGTGAGGAAGAAGAGCGAATGCCAAATCAAGAGCAAAAAGAATTATCCCAATATGCTGCGGACCTTGGAGTAGACGTCGTGATCGGACATCACCCCCATGTTCTCCAGCCAATAGAATGGCTGGAAGGAAAAGAAGGGAACAAAACATTGGTTGCTTATTCTTTAGGAAATTTCTTGTCAGGCCAATATCAGTTTTATAATCGTATTGGCGGCATTTTTGAATTTGATTTGGTAAAAGAAGATGATGACGTGCTTGTCCAAAGCCCCCGTTTCCTACCGACCTTTGTAGTGTTTGAAGAAGATGGAGGCACGATGACAAATGTTCGAGTTGTCCCACTGGAACACGCAGCAGAGGAACAAATAGAAAATCTTGAAGAAGTTCTATCTGAAATACAGACCCATATGACGCAGTGGATGCCGGAATTAGAATGGAGCGTTTTAACTGACTAAAAATATAAAAAACGGAGAATTTAATAAAGCGTTTCGGACAAATATAACCATATCATTT
The DNA here is from genome assembly GCF_000750635.1 of Oceanobacillus jeddahensis. Classification (GTDB taxonomy): domain Bacteria; phylum Bacillota; class Bacilli; order Bacillales; family Amphibacillaceae; genus Oceanobacillus; species Oceanobacillus jeddahense. The sequence continues at coordinate 395,316 of NZ_CCDM010000002.1, read as the reverse complement.
ACATCATTTTCTCTTTTTGGGTAAACAAAAAAGATATTGCAGTTTTTATTACATTGCAATATCTTTTTTATTAACCTTAATAGGTTTTCAAATACTGTTCTCTCTCCCATGGATGCACAGTGGTGCGGAACATATCCCATTCTATATCTTTTGCTTCAATAAAATGTTCGAATAAGTGGTCACCAAGAGATTCAACAAGTACGTCATCTTGTTCGAGCAAACCCATTGCTTCTTTAAGGGTAGATGGTAGATCCTTCACACCATTTTCTTCCCGTTCTTTTTTATTCATCACATAAATATTACGATCAACAGATTCTGGTATTTCCAACTCTCTCTTAATTCCATCTAAACCAGATGCCAGCAGTACGGATAAAGCCATATACGGATTAGCCGATGGGTCCACGCTGCGAACTTCAATGCGTGTACTTAAACCGCGGGAACTTGGAACGCGAACTAAAGGACTGCGATTTGACGCCGACCAAGCTACATAGCAAGGAGCCTCATAACCCGGTACTAAGCGCTTATAAGAATTGACAGTAGGATTTGTCACTGCTGTAAAGTTTGTGGCATGTTCAAGGATACCAGCTGTAAATTGATAAGCCGTCTTACTTAATTGTAACGTTGCATTCTCATCAAAAAATTGATTGTCTTTCCCTTTGAACAGCGACATATTTGTATGCATTCCAGAGCCATTTACTCCAAACAGAGGCTTCGGCATAAATGTAGCGTGCAAGTTATGCTTTCTGGCAATTGTTTTTACGACTAATTTAAATGTTTGAATATCATCTGCATGCTTTAATGCATCAGAATATTTAAAATCTATTTCATGTTGCCCAGGTGCAACCTCATGGTGAGATGCTTCAATTTCAAAACCCATTTCTTCCAATTCCAATACAATATCACGACGGCAATTTTCACCTAAGTCTGTTGGAGCTAAATCAAAATAACCGCCATGATCATTTAACTCTAATGTCGGTTCTCCTTTTTCATCTAACTTGAACAGAAAGAATTCCGGCTCCGTACCAATGTTAAATGCATCGAATCCTAATTCCTCCATTTTTTTCAAATTACGCTTCAGATTATAACGCGGACATCCTTTAAAAGGCGTACCGTCCGGATTATAAATATCACAGATAAAACGTGCAACTTTCCCTTTTTCGGAAGTCCAGGGAAAGACAACAAATGAATCTAAATCCGGATATAAGAGCATATCTGATTCTTCAATACGTACAAAACCTTCAATACTTGATCCGTCAAAAGCCATTTTATTATTCAGCGCTTTATCTAATTGACTTAAAGGTATTTCAACGTTTTTAATCGTACCAAGCATATCCGTAAATTGTAGTCGGATAAAACGCACATTCTCTTCTTTAATTTGTTTTAGAATCTTTTCCTTTGTTAGTTTTTCTGCCATATGATTCCCTCCCAAAATATTGAATGATTATAACGCGGAACTTCTTTAGGCCCGAACGGATCGGGCAATTACTGGCTGCCTTATCCCCCGATTAGAATTCACAAACCTGACCAAGACCATTCGTCATCTTTATCCATGGAGAATCGTCCATAAAACTTCCACTGAATGAAGCTTCGTTTTATCAGCTTAACTTGCCAGGTTTTCTTTAATGTAATTAGATTACACTAATGTTAGATTGTTTGTCAATATTATGTTAGTTTTTATTACATATAAATTCATAAAAAAAGAAGCGCTCAAACCAAAACGCTTCTTTTTTGCCAATATATTTTACCACTGTATATGAAAATGACCGTCTTTATCGGTACGCTCAAATGTGTGCGCTCCAAAGTAATCACGCTGCGCCTGTATTAAATTTGCACCGCTTTTGCCAGAGCGGTAGCCGTCATAATATACTAACGAAGCATTGAAACACGGCAATGCTAAACCCGTTTCCATTCCTTTGATCACCACTTTACGCATTGCAGCCTGATACTTATTCAAAATTGCTTTGAAATATGGAGAGAGAAAAAGATTTGATAATTCCTTATCCTCTTTAAAAGCATTGCTGATTTCATTTAATATTCCTGCACGGATAATACATCCTCCACGGAAAATCAATGCAATTTCATCGAGCTGCAAATCCCAGTTATACTGTTCTGACGCCCGTTTATATTGATAAAACCCTTGTGCGTAAGTGCTTATTTTCCCCATAACCAATGCTTGTCGCACCAGTTCAATCCATTCATTTTTATCATCTTGTTCCAATAATGAAGCAGGACCTGAAAGTTCTTGTTCTGCAATCATGCGCTCTTCCTTCACATTTGATAAAAACCGCATAAACACAGATTCTGTCACAATCGTTAAAGGAACACCAATATCAAGCGCATTTTGACTGGTCCATTTGCCGGTTCCTTTTTGTCCGGATTTATCTAAAATAACATCAATCATAGGCTGATTTGTTTCTTCATCCACTCGTGTCAAAATATCAGCTGTGATTTCCATCAGATAACTTTCCAGCTCGCCTTTATTCCATTCTGCAAAAATAGCGGCTATTTCATTTACACCCAGACCTAATCTTTCCCGCAGAAATTGATAGGCTTCTGTAATAAGCTGCATATCTGCATATTCAATCCCATTATGCACCATTTTCACGTAATGACCAGAACCTTCTTCGCCAAGATACGAACAGCAGGCTTTACCATCTACCTGCGCTGCAATTTTTTCCAAAATAGGCGCAACATGCTGGTAAGCTTCTTTATCTCCACTTGGCATTAATGAAGGTCCATTCAATGCTCCTTCTTCTCCACCAGAAACACCGACTCCAATAAAATGCAATCCTTTTTCCTTCAAATCATTATATCTGCGATTGGAATCTTGAAAATTGGAGTTTCCTCCATCCATGATAATATCGCCTTGATCTAACAAGGGGAAAAGACTATCGATAACGGAATCTACCACTGCTCCAGCTGTTACCATCAAAAAGATTTTCCTCGGCTTTTCCAATGAATCGATAAAACGTGTCAGCTCATAATACGCTGTTGCATTCTCATGCGGATGCTTTTCTTGAAATGCTTCTGTTAAATCCGGTGTATAATTATAGACCGCAACCTTTTCATCCTTATTCGCCATATTCAAAGCAAGGTTCGCTCCCATTACTCCCAGTCCAAAGACGCCAATTGAATTCATTTTTTTATTCCATTCCTTTCAATAGATGTCCAAACGCTCTATATAATCAAGAGAGCCCGGACATCCTTCACACAAATATTTCAGTTAAAACTTGAGACAGTGCTGCGATATTTTTAAGATAGAATTTCTATCTGTCAGTTTGCCCAATTTTTTAAATGACTAAGCTTAATAAGAGAGTAAATATTAACCCCGATACCGAAATAATCGTTTCCAGCAACGTCCAGGTTGCAAATGTTTCCTTCATTGATAAATTAAAGTATTCCTTAAAAATCCAAAAACCGGTATCGTTTACATGGGAAGCAATCAAACTTCCTGCGCCTGTAGCTAAAACCATGAGGGCCAAGTTCACATCGGTCCCTTCAATTAACGGAATAACCATTCCTGCCGTTGTTAATGCCGCAACTGTTGCCGAACCTAATGAAACTCTCAATATAGCAGCAATCAGCCAAGCCAGCAGGATGGGAGACATATTTGAACCAGAAAAGATATTCGCTACCGCATCACCGACACCGCCGTCGATCAATACTTGTTTTAAAGCACCGCCGCCTGCAGTAACCAAAAGAACAATACTAATTCCACGGACAGATTCCTCTGCTGAAGCCATTAGCGTTTTCATCGGAATCTTGCGCGCAATCCCCATTGTGTAAATTGCAAATAATAATGATAAAAGCAAAGCTATTGTCGGGTCTCCAATGACACGAACAATTTCAAAAAATAAATTATCCGCAAGACCGGCGATTTCCTGGACTAACTGCACAACAGTTGTAACCGCCATCAATATGACAGGAGAAAGTGCAGTTAGAGCACTTATACCAAATCCAGGTGTTTCTTCTTCTTCAAATGTCTTCGTTGTCCCGAGTGATCCAATATTGCCGATCCTAGCAAAAGCATCCGGCACTAATTTCTGAGCTATTTTCGTAAATAACGGTCCGGCGATAATCACCGTCGGAATAGCAATAACAATACCGATAAGCAGTACCATGCCAATATTTGCTTCATACTGCTGTGCAATTACTGTCGGTCCTGGATGAGGAGGCAAGAATCCATGTGTCACGGATAACGCAGCCGTCATCGGCAGTCCAAGATATAGTAATGGCAATTTCACTTCTTTAGCAATCTGATACACAATCGGGATCAATAAAACAAGTCCTACTTCAAAGAACAATGCGATACCAATGATAAAAGAAGCAACAACAACAGCCCATTGAATCCGTTTTTTACCAAATACATTAATTAATGTTAACGCAATACGATGCGCACCGCCGGCATCAGCTAATAATTTCCCCAGCATCGCGCCAAAAACAAAGATAAGTGCAATATCGCCGAGCGTTCCTCCAAGTCCTCCTTGTACGGTTTCAACAATTTCCCCAAGAGACATTCCCAATGCCAATGCCGTTAATAAAGAAACTACAATTAATGCAATAAACGTATTTAAGTTCCACTTCATAATAAGCAATAATAATGCAACTACTGCTAATGCTACTATGATAAGTGGATAGATATTTTCCATTTTTATTCATTCCTATCTTCATGTTTTTTATTTTCCAGCGATCTTTTTTCCTGGTAAGCCGTAATCTGTTCGTATTCCTGTTCCAGCGAACGTGAAATATTGATAAAGATCGGCATTAATTCCCGATATGCCTGACTATGTTCCGGATTCGGCTCATGCTGATGCGTAAATCCAATTAATTCTTCCACCACATCAAAAGAATCTATTTTTCCTTCCGCATATAATCCAAGTAAACAAGCACCTAAACAAGAGGATTCATAACTTTTGGGAACAATGACATTTTGATCAAAAATATCTGCCATCATTTGTCGCCATAACTCTGATCTGGAAAAACCGCCTGTTGCCTTGATGGACTTCACCGGTACATCCATTACTTCTACTAACGCCAGGAAAACGGTATATAAATTAAAAATAACGCCTTCCAAAGCAGAACGGACCATATGCTCTTTTTTATGATTTAAAGTTAACCCGATAAATGAGCCACGAACATTTGCATTCCAAAGCGGGGCACGCTCTCCCGCTAAAAATGGATGAAATAGTAACCCGTTAGATCCCGGCTCTACCTGTTTTGCGATTGCAGTTAACACTTCATAAGCGTCTATATTTAAACGTTTTGCTGTTTCCACTTCACTTGCTGCTAATTCGTCGCGAATCCAGCGCAGCACCATGCCGCCGTTATTTACCGGACCGCCGATAACCCAATGATTTTCGGTTAACGCATAACAAAAAATACGTCCTTTTTGATCTGTACGCGGTTTAGGAATAACCGTACGAATCGCCCCACTCGTACCAATCGTAATGGCAACGTCACCTTCTTTTATCGCATTTACTCCAATATTGGACAGCACACCATCACTTGCTCCAATAATAAATTTTGTGTCTGGAGCAATTCCTAAATCCTTTGCAATTTCTGGGTGACATTTGGTAAAGCTTTCCGTAGTTGGAACAAGTCGCGGCAGCTTATCCTCTGAAATACCTGTAATTTGTAAAGCTTCTTCATCCCAAGCAAGCTTTTCTAAATTCATCATTCCAGTAGCCGAGCCGAGGGAATAATCCATTACATATTCGCCAAAGAACTGATAAAAAACATATTCTTTAATCCCGATGTATTTCTTAGTCTTTCCAGCTATTTCCGGATGCTCTTGCTCTAGCCATGTAATTTTACTCAGTGGAGACATTGGATGAATTGGTGTTCCCGTTCGTAAGTAAACTTCATGACCATTCCAATCATTTTTAATTTTATTTGCCCAATGTGAACTGCGATTATCCGCCCAAGTGATACATGGTGTAATTGCTTTATCATCTTCATCCATCGCAATCAAACTATGCATTGCACTACTAAAGGAAAGAAAGGAAAGATCTTTTTTATCAATTGCTGATTCCTTCATCGTTTGTTGAATAACGTAACGTACTGCCTGATAAATTTCTTCCGGATGCAACTCAGCTGTGCGAACATCTGGTGTATGCATTTGATATCCTTGATTGCTTTGCGATATGATTTCACCTGTTTCTCGGTAAAGTACTGCTTTTGTACTTGTTGTCCCGATATCTACTCCGAGCATAAATTTATTTTGATCCACTTCTGTCCCTCACCATCTTCTTTATTTTGAAATATATTCATTCCTTTGATATATCCTTCTACCATTTATTTAATCCATTCGCCCGCACTTTTCATATAATTGAAATAAAGGGCTTACAAAACATATCTACTGTTATTCGAATACTTGTATACAAGTATCCTAACACGGATTTATTCCCCTGTAAACGCTTTTATTTCATTTTTTATATAAAGAATAAAGTCAGATAAATGATTGGAAAGTTGTGACATATTGGATTTGAAAATGAATATATGTGAATCTATCTTAACGAAAAAAACTCCTGTCAAGAAGATAACTTATCTCTCATGACAGGAGGAGTTGCATATTACTTATTCAATTTTTCTTCCGCGATATCTTGCAGTTTGAATTTCTGAATCTTACCTGTTCCTGTAAGCGGCCAGTCCTCCGCTTCCACAAACCAGATATAACGCGGTACTTTAAAACGCGCTACATGTTTCCGACACAGCTTTCTAATTTCTTGTTTCGTACAGGTTTCGCCTTGTTTTAATTCAACAAAAGCGGCTCCTGTTTCCGTTGTTAGTTGGTCTGGTACACCAACAATATACACTTGGTTCACTGCCGGATGCATGGAAATAATATCCTCAACTTCTTTTGGAGCAACAGTTTCTCCAGATACTTTATAAAGGTCCTTGCTTCTGCCTAACAGACGAATATAACCTTGCTCATCAATCGTTCCTAAATCGCCGCTGCGGATATAACCATCTTCATCCTTCGCAAAGGCTGTTTCTTCCGGTTTTTTATAATAACCTTCTGTTACCACATTGCCCCGCACTGCTAATTCACCAACAGATCCATCTGGCAATGTTTCCCCCGTATCCGGATCAATCACTTTGTATGCCACACTTTTATTTCCATACTCCGCATGAGCTGCAGCACCTGCTGTTTTTACTTTCCCAACTGTTGTGGAGATAATCTCCAACGGATCACCGATTTCAGTAAGCATTGTTGTAGAACCTGCTTCGGTTGCTCCACAGCCTGTTCCTATCTCTGTTACTTGTAATTCGTCTACCGCCCGCTTCCATAGCGGAACCGGTGAAGGTGCTGCACAGCATAATAGTGCATAAAGGTGATCCAGATTGGTATGTTTCACTTCTGGACGATTTAACAAAGCAACCAGCATCGATGGGACAGCCAGAAAATCATGCACCTGGTATTTCTCCATTAACTCCAGTGATTGCAATGGTTGAAACGCATGACAGGTTACCATTCCTCCACCTACAAAGGAGGCTGCAAACAATCCTTCCTGCAAAAAGTAAACATGGTACATCGGCAATGGTGCATAAATTCGTCTTCCAACTTCATATCCTCTGGTTAAACATGTTGCAAAACCAGAACGGAGCAGCATATCATCGGTCAACATAACACCCTTTGGCAAGCCTGTAGAACCGGAAGTATAAATAATGGCAGCCGTTGTGTCCGGGTCATCTGTTTCTTTCCAACGATTGTTCAACTCCATTTCTTCCACTACGTCTGCGCCGTGTAAAAATACTTCCCATGTCATGTAAATTTCCGGTACAGCTGCTCCTTTATTAGGAATGCAAACCGCTTTTTTAAAAGGGCTTTCTGTATCATTTTGGAGTTCAGAAACAATATCCTCTAACGCTTCCGCATGATGCTGCTTCCCGGCGTATTGATGTGTAATCAGCCAATTCGTATCGGATTGACGAAGCATATAGGTCAATTCTTCCTTTTGAAGCTGCGTATTCAATGGCACCACAACTGCTCCCACCATAGATGAAGCAATAAATAAAGCGACATATTCCGGTTCATTTTCCATTAACACAGCGACATGATCTCCCGGTGCAACGCCTGCATACAGCATTGCTTTTGCATAATTATATGCTTCTTTCCACATCTCTTCGTAGGTCACAACTTTATCCGGCATCATTATCAAGGGATAATCATTATATTGCTGGCACTGCTTATAAAAATGGGTTGCAATGGTCCGCTTCTCCCAACTTGGATACATCTTTTCCAGCCCAGCTTGCCGCTCCTTTATATTTGTATGGCTTTGTTGCTCTCCCAGCATTTTTTATCTCTCCATTTCATTCTTCGGTTAATCTTTTTTACTCCCCTTGAGGTGCCTGCCAAATCACAATTCCATTTTGTCCGCCAAACCCAAAGGAATTACTCATTGCTGTTTTAATTTGCTGCTTCCGGCTGACATTGGGAACAATATCCAATGGAGCCTCTTCGTCCCGATTTTCGGAATGAAGGGTAGCCGGTAAGATTCCAGTCTCCATCGCTTTAATTGATGCAATGCTTTCGATGGCTCCAGCCGCTCCTAATAAGTGTCCGACGCTGCCTTTAATGGAGCTGACCGGCTTATGGTCCAATTTCTCTCCAAATATCATTTTTAAAGCTTTTGTCTCTGCGATATCCCCAGCTGATGTCGATGTCGCATGCGCATTAATATAATCAATATCTTCCGGATTCAGTTGTGCTGAACGGAGTGCCCGCTCAATAGCCAATGCAGCGCTTGTTCCTTCTGGATCTGGTGATGTATCATGGTAAGCATCATTCGAAGCTCCATAACCTTTTAAAGTCGCATAAATATGTGCCCCTCTTGCTTTAGCACGCTCCAGCGGTTCCAGAACAAATAAACCTGCCCCTTCTCCCATGACCATCCCTGTCCGCGCTGCATCAAACGGCCGGGACCATGTTGAAAAATCTTCGGGTCCTTTCATTGCTAATGCGCCGGCATCCCCTAACCCTGATAAGAATACATTTGACCACAGGCTATCGACGCCCCCGGCAAGGATATAATCCACATCATCACGGAAAAACCAGTAAGCAGATTCGCCGATCGCATTTGCTGAAGCAGCACAAGCGGTTACATATGTATTCGATGGACCGCGGAATCCGTACTGAATAGAAATCGTACTTGCTGCGGCATTTGGAATCGATTTAGAAATCATACGTGGCCCAACTCTTTTCGCCTTTCCAGTCGCTAATTTTTCAGACGCCTGCTCCAAAGACTGAATACCTCCAAAAGCCGTTCCAATTGCTGTTCCGAACCGATTTCGGTCTACATCATCGATAAAAGATTCTCCATCCTTTTTTAACAATCCGGCATCTTGTAATGCTTCATCCGCTGTAATCAAAGCCAGTTGTGTAAAATAATCGGTATTTCTGATAACTTTTTTAGAAAGAAAATCAGAAGCTTCGAAATCAGGTACACGTGCCCCAACTTTTGTCCATTTACTTATATTTTCATCGGTTATTTCCCTTACCGCAGAACGATTCGCAATTAAATTGTCCCAAAATGTGGTTACCCCCATGCCGAATGGAGAGACAGCTCCCATTCCCGTTACCGCAATCTCTATCTGCTTCATCATTGATGCTCCTTTTCATATTATTTAGACAAAATTGTCCCTTGTGTCTTACCTTTATTATGAACATGATTGTTTATTATTCCAAAAGCTACCTAGGGCTTTAAAACCCTAGCATCATTATAAAGTAAGTATATATTTTCCTCAAACCATCCATTTCCAAATTTGTTTTATGAGTGAAATAACTGTATTTGTTATCTCACTCATTAGAAAATCTATCGTACAAAAAACCCCGTTATTCAATAAATGATAACGAGGTTCTTAATTATTATTTAGAAACAAATTTATTCCCGGCAACCCAAAATCGATAGGGATAATCTCTTGCCTCACCAGAATTATCTATCCCAATCCGTGGACCAGTGTTTATTTTCTCCGGCTTCTTTCCGGCAGCGATAAATAAGGGCGGCTCCTGGAGGGACCGTCCATAGTCACCCATATTGATATCTAAAGCTTGTGACAGTTTACCTGGTCCGCTAGTCAAGTTCTGAAATTTTTTCACTGGGCGGCGGGCCAGCATTAAATCAACTCCTGTATAAGGTTCCACCGCTCGAATTAATACACTTTCCGGTACTTCTTTTTCCGCACTGACAACATTAATCAAACAATGATTATGGATAAGATGCGTATATGTCATCCCTGCCTCGGCATAAAGAATTTCTGTCCGCTTCGTTCTTCGGTTTCCGAATCCATGCGCTGCTCTGTCAGCATTTCCTAAGTATGCTTCTGTTTCCACGATAAATCCGGAGCTCGTTCCTTCCTCTGTCTGCTTTACTAAAATACACCCAAGCAGTTCTTCCGCTAATTGTAAGGTTGGGTACTGGTAAAAAGCGTCCGGTAAAGGGGTTAAATTAAGATTTTGTTCCATCACTTACACTCCTTACATTCTTTCTCTCTATTATTTTACCCTATTTTACGAGGTATAGTTCATTACCCTATACAAAAATATGTTACGCATTCATTGAACTATTTCTCTAATAATGAAATAATATGAATAAACAAATCAGATTAATATACTTTGCTTTTTCGAGGAGGAATACTGATATGACTCATTTAGGACAATTACAAACAAAAGAAGAACGTATTCAGCTTTTATCCAAGACGGTTGAACCCTTTGGAGAACGTATTCGCCAACTTCCAGATGGCGCTTTTCCTTATGAAAACTTTAAAGATCTACAAGAAATCGGCTATCCGGCACTTACCGTTCCAAAAGAATACGGTGGAGCAGGCGTCTCCCTGAATGAGCTGCTTACCTATCAACAGCTTATTGCCAAAGCAGACGGTTCAACTGCATTGTCTATTGGCTGGCATATGGGAATTATGAAGCTTTTGGGTGAAAGCAAACCTTGGGATGAAACGATTTATACGAAAGTTGTTAAAGACGTTATCGAAAATGGTGCATTATTAAATAATGCTGCGACGGAACCAGCAACCGGCAGCCCAACCCGCGGAGGAAAACCGGAAACAACCGCTGTAAAAAAAGATAATGGCTGGGTCATTACCGGACGAAAAACCTTTACAACGCTGTCACCAATCTTAACTTACTTTGTTGTCAGTGCGTCTATTGATGGAACAGATGATGTTGGTAATTTCCTTGTGAAGCATGACCTGGAAGGTGTTAACGTAGAAGAAACATGGGATTCGATCGCCATGCGTGGTTCCGGGAGTCACGATCTGGTTTTAGAAGAAGTCCATGTAAATACAGATGATCTTGTTGAAATTACATCGAATCAGAAAAGAAAACCAGCCGGATGGCTTTTACATATCCCTGCATGCTATCTCGGGATTGCACAAGCTGCTCAGAAAGATGCGGTCGCATTCGCAACAAGCTACTCACCAAACAGTATCAAAGGTACCATTTCCGAACTGCCGAATGTAAAACAAAAACTGGGTGACTTAGAGCTTCTCTTACTGGAGTCCGAATACTTTCTGCATGCAGTTGCGGATAAGTGGGATAACGGTGATGAAGAAATTAGAAATTCGATGGGACCGGAATTAGGAGCAGTGAAGCTGTCTGTTACCAATAAAGCCGTTCAAGGTGTAGACCTTGCCATGCGTGTTGTTGGCGCGCAAAGTCTCAAGCTGAAAAATAATTTTGAGCGTTACTATCGTGATGTCCGGGCAGGATTGCATAATCCGCCAATGGATGATATGACAGTGATGCAGTTAGCGGATAAATCGATACGGGCAATAAAGTGAAACTTCATTCATTAGGGATTTTTTCTCCCACTGAATGATTAATTGAGTGATTCAGGGAGTTAGCTCACCTGATCTCCCACCTGAATAAATTTATTCTCCCTCTTTATTTGAGGACGAGAGCTTTACGGGCCCTTCTCCGTGATAAAAGAATATGTTAAAGCGTTAGAATAAATGAGACAGAGGAGAAAGTGCTATTAAAAGGAAAAGGGAGAATTTATATCCTCCTTTTTCCTTTTTTAACAGAGGAGAATTACTTTCAAGTTTTTCATTAACCTTGGATTAAACTAGCATTTAATTTGGTCAAATAGTTATCGTTTCCAAAACACAGCAAAAACATAAAAATTAGACCCTGACAAGCCCACCAAATAAAGAGATCAATATAACACTTACCACTCCTACCACCACTGCCGCAGTAAAACCAATATAAAATGGTTTGACCCCAATCCCTCTAAACATCTTAAAATTCGTGGATAAGCCTACTCCTGCCATAGCCATTCCAAGAAGATATGTAGTTCCAAATGAACTAAGATTAGAATAAATACTTTCCCACGTATCTCTCCCAAACAATCCAAAAGCTGCGTTTGCACTTCCTAGTGTCGCATCACCAATGGTTCGTACAACAGAAAGAAGTAAAAAAGCAAGCACAAATAAAGGAATAAATTTATACCATTTCGGTAAGACGATTTCACCATCGTTATTCTTCATATCTTTATTTCCTTCATTTTTAAAAAATAAATAGGAAACAAAAGGAATAATAATAATGATAAATAAATTCCTTGTTAATTTTGCAACAGTGGCTATCTCTACCACCGTCTTTGTCTGGAAGAATTGATCATAAATTAATGCTGCTCCCGTTACTTGGGCAGTATCATGAATGGCTGTCCCTAAGAATAAACCTATCTTTATCGGATCATTCGCAAATAAAAAGTTGGCTAAAAACGGATAAAGCATCATTCCTGTCAAACCAAATATTGTAATGTTGGCAACAGCGTAAGAAATTTCATCTTCCTTTGCTTTGATAACAGGAGAAGTAGCCATAATAGCAGTCACTCCACAAATTCCTGTTCCACATGCTATTAATGTTCCTAGACGGGTCGACTGCTGCATTCTATTTGTTAAATACAAAGTTATAAATAACCCGACAGAAATACATGCAATTATAAGTGGAATTCCAAATGCACCTAGCTTCAATGCTTCCATCAAGCTTAATTTCAGTCCCAGTAGAATAATTCCAGTACGAAGAACATATTTCACAGAAAAAGAAATCCCTTTTAAAAAAACATCCGACAAACCGACTGTATTTCTAATAATTAATCCAAGTATAATCGCAACAAAGATTCCGGAAATGGGTGTCTGACTTTCTTCCGATAGTACCCCTATCCAAATCATCAAATTTCCTAACAACTCTGCACCATATATCCCAATCAACATCACTATGCAACAGAGAATTACACCGGGAAGTACTTTTATTAAAAAATATGATTTGTTTTTAGCTACTGGCTTATCCAAGTTACCCCCCCTTAACTAGCAACACATTCAATAACAATCTTTATATTTTAAGAATAACCAAGACTATTGAAAATGAGAAATAGTAAATTTTAATACATCTTATAAGAATGCTCTATAAATAAGGTTCGAGCAAAATTTGTTATGTCAATTCACTAAAACTCTCCTTTTACAAACAGTTATAAATCACTTGTTTTATCCGAGAAATTAAGGGTTTTCTCAAAATTTAAAGCAGCTAAAAAGGAAATAACTCATACCTTTATAACTGCTTTTTGTAATTTACTACACGTATTCAACACGATACTATCTTAGAAGCAACCTTAGAAACTACTAACTACCCACTCGCTTCCTCCGTTTCCTCTTTAGTCTGTTTTCCAAGAATAAGATATTCAAGTCGTTCTTTTGGTATTTTTCTAAATTCTGGACCTTTAATCAGATAAAAGATAACCCCAAGCGATACCCAAACAATTAGCGCTATTAATGAAGGCGCTCCCATGAAAGCAGGTGAATTTGGAATGAGTAATAAACCAAGAAAAATAAATCCAATTAATGTACCAGCTAAACTAAAGCCTTTCTTAACAGGAGCAGCAACTGTAGGCATATGTCGACTCTGATTAACTGACAACAATCCTTCTTCTGACCATTTAAATGATTTGAATGCAACAACACATGTATAAATATACGCAATCGTTACTCCAACAGAAGACATGTCAACAACCCAAGTTAAAACTTGCCGTCCAAACCAGGGAGTAATTAAACAAACTACACAAGTGAAAATAATACCTGCAAAAGGAGTTTTATATTTTGAATGTAATTTCCCAAAAATGTTTGGAATTATTTGAGCACGTCCCATTGCAAATAATAAACGACTACTGGATACGTAAAATCCATTTAACCCTGTAAACACCCCCATTGACAATGCAATTGCCAGGATCAAGATTCCAATATTTCCAAATAAACCTGACATCGCATCACCAGTGCCCCATTGTGATTGAGCACTTACCAGTTCCTGCCAAGGCATATACAAAGCTGTTGCCATAATCATCATCATATAAATAAGACCCGCACAAATAAGTGAAAAAATAATGAGCATAAATGCTTTTTTTGCTGGAAAATTAAATTCTTCAGCCGCCTGAGGTACATTATCAAATCCGACAAACGCCCATGGAGCAATGGCTACAATAAGTATGATACTTGAAAAAGTAGTTGTTTCCGGATTAAAAACTGGCTGAAGATTTGCAAATGATGTAGCTGGATTTAAAACTGCACCTATTCCTAAAAATAAGACCCCTAAAATCATGAAGATGACAAATATAAATTGTAATCGCCCAGAAAGTGTTGAGCCTCGAAAGTTCATATAAGCAAAAATAATTAAAGCTGTACTTGCAATCAGTACTTCGACTAAATAAACATCCCAGCCTGCGATACTATACAAATAGCCTTGTTCAGCCACAGACGGGAAGATATATCTAATCATTAATGCTAGTGCTGAAGCATTTAACGCTACAATACACATGTAACCCAAAACGAGAAACCAGCCGGCAATATAAGCATGATTGCGGTTAAATCCTAAATAGGCATATGCAAATTCTCCACCAGATACAGGAAACTTTTCGACAAGAAAACCATAACTAACAGCAATTATCATCATCAGTAGAGCTCCAATTCCAAACCCAATTATTGCACCAAGAGGACCTGAGCCGCTCATCCAAACAGAAGGTTGAACAAATGCTCCCCAGCCAATAGCTGACCCTAATGCAATAGCCCATACCCATTGCGGCTTTAATGTTCGTTTCAATTGCTCGCGTTCTTCCATACAATTAACCCTCCTATACTTCGTGTTAGGTACATTTCTGAGCAAAAATCTTAACAAACTATTTGAACGTTTGTCATAACAACCTACCTAATTTCTCTTTTCCGTAGCCCCTGATTCTTATTAAAAATACTGGATACAGCTGGAGTATTCTGTTGAAATGGAATATTTACTTTTGTAAACCTACATAAATGCTAATTTTTTAATCCTAAATCTTTTTAATTACATTTCAAACCTATTGTTTATCAAAATATATAGTATTCTTAGAAATTTTTCTTTTACTTTCCTACCGCGGGCGGTATAAAGAGCCCTCTTCCATAATGGGATAGAGAGCTCTTGAAGACATCGTTATTTACCCCATTCATTAAAATCAAGATGTTTATATTTATCTAAGAAGCGCGTTGGCATCTTAAGTGCATCTTTCCGGAAAGGAGGGGCAAGTTGTGTACCGTCAACGTAAATGTTCAATACAGCAGGTTTTCTTTTTTCAAGCACTTCTTTAATAACTGGAGCAATATCTTCCGCTTTTTCAATTGTATATCCAAGCGCCCCCATTGATTTAGCTACTTCAGCGAATTCAGGGGCACTAATATCAGAGCCAACATAACGATCATCATAAAAATCCACTTGATTTTTCTTTTCAGCAGCCCATGATTTGTTGTTAAAAACACATGCTACAACTGGAATGTTCTGTTCTACCGCTGTACTTACTTCATGCAAACTCATCCCCCATGCACCATCTCCGATAATTGCAAATACTGGTGCATCTGTATCGGCAAGTTGCGCACCGAGGGCTGCTGGATAGGCAAAACCGGTATTACCAAATGTCAATGCTGCAATATGACGACGTGGATGGTTAAACTTCAAATAAGCATTAGCTGTAGAAGAAACGTTACCAATATCCGTTGATACAATCGAATTTTCCGGCATTGCTTTGGTCAATTCTAATAGGGCACGACGCGGATTAATTGGATTCCCGTCCTCCATGGCTAAATCTATTAATTCTTGTTCCCATTCTTTTTTTCGATTGCCTACTACTTGCATGCGGCCTGTGTCTTTTTCAGATGACGGCAGAGCTGATTGCAATTGTCGATAGATTTCGTCACTTGCCGCTTTGGCATCACCAATGATCCCCACTTCAACAGGATGTGTACGACCAATTTGGCGTGGATTTATATCAATTTGAATAATCTTTGCATTCTTAGGGAAATAATCAATATCATAACACGGCAACGTACCGAATTGAGAAAGCCGAGTACCTACTGCCAATACAACATCAGCTTCCTTCAATGTGTACATCGCTGCTTTTGAACCCATATAACCAATCGGACCAACTGCTAATGGATGATCTGCAGGAAACGCATCATTATGCATATAAGCGGTAGAAGCTGGCGCTGTCAAATGCTCTGCAATGTTAACAACTGTATCAACTCCTCCTGCATCAACTGTACCTCTTCCAGAAATAATAACTGGTTTTTTCGCATTCTTTAATAACTCAACCGCTTTTTCAATAGAATTCTGATCACCGATCCCCCTCTTATCAACACGATATTGATTTGGCTTAAGGATAACATCTTCCAGTTCTCCATAGAATAAATCTCGAGGAATATCAAACAACACTGGACCGCGTTCTGCATATGCAATTCGAAATGCTGTACGTAAATTATCAGCTACTCGGTTTACGTTGGTTACTCGAACGGTTTCTTTGGTGATATCCTGAAAAATAGAGACTTGATTCGCTTCCTGGAAACCATCTAGACCAATCGAATTTGTTCCTGCTGATGGAGAAATAACGACCATTGGACTATGAGCCTGATTTGCCGCAGCAACAGAGGTAACCATATTGGTAACCCCTGGCCCGTTTTGGCCAACGATAACACCAGCAGTACCAGAAACACGTTCATACGCATCTGCCATATGCCCTGCACTTTGTTCATGGCGTACTGGAATAAATCGGATCCCAGCTGCCGGGAATAAATCGAGCATATCCATAAACGCGGAACCAACAATACCATAAACTTCCTTAATATTTTCTGCGACCAGCGTTTCCACAATGGCCTCACTTGGTGTCATCTTCTGTTTTTGCCTTACTGACATTTTCATTTCTTCTGTTTGTTTGACCATATTATAAAATCCTCCTTAAAATTTTATTAGGTTTACCAGCTCGTTTCAGTTATTTGCAATGTATCTATTTCCTGCTTTTTTCCACACAAATCATTCAGAAATAATTCTGTTACCGATTTCAACACATGGTTCTTCTTGTAGGCGACGTAAAAGTGACGCTTTAATTTCATGTTCGAAATGGAATAAGCTTTTAAAAGTTTCAACTTCTGTTCTTTTTTTATTGCATTTTTTGAAATGAAGGAGACTCCTAACCCAGATTCCACTACCGCCTTAATAGCCTCGGTACTTCCAAGTTCCATGACTATGTTCAAATCATTCATCGACAACCCTGCTTTTTCCATATAATGATTCACAACAGAGCGTGTTCCTGATCCTTCTTCCCGAAAAATAAGTGGAGACTGCTCCACTTGTTCCCAGGATATCCAATGGTCGTTACTTGGAAAATAATCTGGTGTTGCAATTAAGACGAGTTCGTCTTCCAGAAATGGTTCCAATTCGATTTGATTATCCTCTATCGGTGTCTCCACCAGCCCAACATCAATGAATTCATTTTTAATAGAGTCTACAATAAATTCCGAGTTAGCAATATTCACTTGTATTTGAATTAAAGGATACGCTTCCTTGAATTTCTTCAGAAAATTCTGTAAAATATATTCACCAATAGTTAAGCTGCACCCCATGCCCAATTCACCATATATCGTACCCTCCATGTGCAAAATATCTTTACGAGCTAAATCGTTCATTCTAACAATTTCCCTGGCATATTTTAATAAAATCTTGGCTGATTGAGTCATTTGAACTTTTTTCGTTGTTCGTTCAAATAATTTCGTTCTCAGTTCTACCTCTAACGCTTTAATTTGTGATGTAATTGTTGGCTGTGTAACAAATAGTATCTTGGCCGCTTCTGAAAAGCTCTTTTTTTCCGCCACAGTAATAAAGGTTTTTAAACGCTCATAATTCATGGATACAACCTTCCCATCGGATTTTTCTCATATAGATCACTTCTACATATGGTGAATGACTGATGAGACCGTCTCGTTGATAAAATCCAAATCCTCCTCTGTGCTAGTAAGCGGCGGTGCAATGATAAGGATATTATTTCCACCAGGCACGGTGTCCCCGTTTTTCCCGATAATAAGCCCTTTTTGTTTACAACTAGAAATAATCTCGTTCATTTTGGCATCTGATAAAGGGACTTTCGTTTCTTTATTCTCTACCATCTCCAATCCAAGAAGAAAGCCGATTTGTCTTACTTCACCAACATTGGCGTGATTTTTAAGGTCATGTAATATCTTCAATTTTGATTGTCCAAGCGCATCCACCCGCCCAACTATATTTTCCTTTTCTATAATTTCAATATTTTTTAACCCTACTGCACATGCTGCTGGGTGCCCGCCATATGTTGATACGTGACGTAAGTGATTGTCTTTCCCTTCTTTTTTGAATGCTTCATAGATTTCTGCCTTTACGGCTGTCGCACCAAGTGGCAAGTACCCACTTGTCAATCCTTTTGCCATAGTGACAATATCTGGTTGTACATTGGAAGTATGCATGAACCCAAACATTTTACCCGTCCGTCCAAAGCCAGATACTACTTCGTCCATAATAAGCAGCACATTTTTCTCTCTGCAGATCTCAGCAACCCGCTGAATATATTTCATAGATGGAATAATGACTCCTCCGCCAGAAATAAAAGGCTCCATAATAAAAGCAGCAATGGTTTCTTCTCCTTCCCACTTAATCATTTCTTCCAATTCATCTGCCGCCCTTAGATCTTTTTCTTCCTGATTTCCTGAATACAATGAACGATAGCTATATGGAGGCGCAACATGTAGAAAACCCGGTGCAGAAGGATCATACTTCACTCTACGTATTGCCTGAGCAGTTGCACTCATTGCTCCCATAGTTGATCCATGATAAGCGCGATAACGTGAAATAAATTTGTATTTTCCCGGGTTACCTGTTTGAATATGGTACTGCCGGGCAATTTTAAATGCTGTTTCGTTAGCCTCAGAACCACTATTTGAAAAAAACGTCTGATATTCTGCTTCTAACAAATCACTAATTTTTTCTGCTAAACGAATTGCTGGCTGATGATTCATGGTTAACGGGAAATACGAAAGCTTTTTCATCTGTTCAGCTGCTGCATCGACAATTTCCTGCCTTCCATATCCGAGATTTAAACACCACAGTCCGGAAACACCATCAAGATATTCTTTACCGTTTTCATCCTTAAACCAAGATCCCTCCCCGGAAACAGCCACCATTCCCTTTTCATCCGGGTTAAACCGATGCATCGCATTCCATAGCCGTGATTCTTTTTCAGTCACTGAACTTTTCATTTCAATTTCTGATTTCATTTCTTCCCCTCATTTCCTTTTCGTTTTTGGTAACATAAGCAAATGAATTGATTACTTCTAAAGAGATCAAAGCTAATATTATTCTGTCTACGTCAACCCTCCTCCCTTACAATAAAAGCGCTTTCATTAATAAACAACATTATCAACATCAGTTTGAGCTGATAATGCATTCTACCAATAATAAGGAATACTTCAATCACAAAATGACCCCAACTTTCCATGATTCTCAGCATTAGCGGCGGAGGTCCGTACCAATTTTGATTGGACTGTTTATAGTATATGATAAGAATTTAGCAAATTCAATATTTTAAATTAATTCAGTTATTTAAATTTATAATAAATGCTATAATAATTTTATATGAATACAGCTATTCCTATCTCATGTAAATAAGCTTAATAATTATACTTTGGTCTCTTATTATCCAAATTTCCGAGATAAATTGATATGAAAGTTATACATATCGCTTCGATAATAAGCTTTCTCAAATTCTACTGTATTACCACCGTGATCTTTAATAAGTCTTTCCGCAATTAGAACATGCAGTTGCTTAGGAACTTTCAGGAGATCCGCGTCAGCATTCGTTATAATTCCACTTCCAATCGTTTGATCAGCTTCCGCAAATAAAATGCCAAGTTCATTTTGTTGAATATCATATAATGTCACATCATTTAAGTTGTATTTTGAAAGTTCCTTCCCAATATGAATGGGATAGTAGTGACACTCTACACCAATTGGAACTCCGTCTGCATAGCGAACGCGCTTCACAAAATAAGCTTCACTAAAACCAGTTTTCTCCTGTATATAGGAAGGCGGTGTTAATTTATAGTGGGTAATTAATTTAGCTCCAGGCCTCATCCCCATCTGTCTAATCACTTCCGTAGTGCTGGTAAGGTTCCCAAGCCATTGATGAATTGGCTTGAGAGAAACAAATGTACCAGCACCGTGACGTTTCTCCAACACCCCTTCCCGGACAAGTAAATTGATTGCCTCTCGTATAGTACTTCGACTAACATGATAAATGTCCATAAAATTTCGTTCACTTGGAATTTGTCCTGTAAGTTCTCCTTCTGCTATTTTTTTTTCGATTAACATTTTTAATTGAACATGTAACGGTGTTGAACTTTTAAATTCTAACTGCAACACATATCACCTCTTTATTTAAATGTGGAAATCAGTTTTCTGCCTCCTTGCTTTCACTAAATGAATAACATAGAGATACGTACCACTTTACAAATTTAATAATAATATAATATTCAGAGTAAAACAATTTCAAAATATTAAAATAATGTAGTTATTAAAATTTCTAGTTAATACTTCTTACAACTATTAGAAAAATTCGCATACGCCCGCCCTTTAGTGAATCCGTAGTATTTCTTATACTTTCCAATCGTGTAAAAAAGACTTTCATCTCGGTATGTATTAACTAACTTAAACCAAACTCCTTTAGCTACCTTTTTCTACATCCTCATCGATAAATTTAAAATACGGCAGCAGTATTCCTAAGAAAGAAGTTGTACTTATCATCACTCCTATTAACAAATACAATGGGCGGACTCCCCATACTTCACTTAAAAAACCTCCAGCCAATACACCTAGTGGCATCATACACCGAATAATCAATAACCGGACGGAGAATATTTTCCCCATTAAATGATGCGGTATGATTTTTTGACAAATTGTCGTATTATGTATCCCAAAAACAGCCATAGCAATTCCACCGATTATTTCTGTTAGAATTCCTAATAAAACACTTGTATTGATAAATAAGAAAATAAAGGTAAGCCCGCCTATAAATAATGCTCCAAGCATTAACCTTCTGCGGCTTCGATATTTTATTTTCCCAACCAGGATGGATCCTAAAATAAATCCAACAGGAAAACCAGCCATAAAATAACCGTATTCTGCATAGCTTCCTGACAATTCCTCTGTAATATATGGTAGTGTTGTAACCATTGTCACGCCAACACCAAACTGGACAAAACCCAAAAATATACCCAGCCAAACAATGACCCGCTTTCTAAAAAAATAAGTCAGTCCTTCTGTAAACTCCTTTAACCATGAAGCTCTCTTCTTTTGTGGAATTCTGGTTTCTTGAATAAAAAATAATGTAAAGCTGCTTAATAATAGCAATGTACTTACTAGAATCATCGTAGGCATGACACCTATATATTCAATTACAACTCCCCCTAAAAATGGAGCCGTAAACGTCATGAACCGCGCTGTTCCTTCCAAATATGCATTTGCCGTTTCTAATTGCTCTTTTGCTACGATAGAAGGAGTTATCGCTTGATTTGCCGGAACATACAGCGGTGTAATTAAACCGACGATCATCTGAACCAAATAGATATGCCAGGGCACAAGTGTGTCGGTCAATAAAGCAACCAGTGGTACAAGAAACACAAAGCCTCTTGCCATCTGAGAGAAAATTAATATCCACTTTCGGCTCCAACGGTCAATAAATGGTCCAATAAATAATTGAAGTACTAAAGAAGGAATTAAATATAACAGCCACATACTTCCCAACGCTAGTTTAGAACCTGTTAATTGAAAAATTAATATGGAATTACAAAAGGTTCCAAAAGCACCGCCCAGCTCTGAGATTCCATTCCCCATCCATATAGACAGGAAGGATCTATTTTTAAAAACTGACGTCTCCAACCGCTTCACATCTTTCATTTCTCCAGATACCAGTTAAATTCTTTTACTAAAAGAGTGAACACATTCTTTTTCAAGCAATATTTTGAATCGACTATTTCTACGATTTTTGCTGCTCTCAGTATTTTTAAATGATGATGAATGGTCGACTTCCCGATATCCAGTTTTTCCGTCATTTCCTGCAGCGTTCTTGGATGTTCGGATAATAACTTCACCATTTTCAGGCGCACTTCATCACCCAATGCTTTATATTTCTGAACAAGAAAATAATCTGGCATATATCGATCGCTTGGAGACACACTTTCATTCGCAACCGGGTAATAAAATACTTTGGTTCCTTCGATATCCGCCTCAATATTCCAAGGACGATAAATATATTGGGGAATTAATAAAACAGTATGCACACTAGGTTCCGGTGTATACGTAACTCCGCCGGTCGCCCACTGCACTAATTCCTCCGAAGATACCTTCTGGTGCATCTCCTTTTTTGACTGATAATCCTTTTCCAGAATTGTTTCTGTTTCTTGTTGTTTGCCTCTCACTATTTCCTGATACCAGCTTTCCATTACCTTGATCAAATGCTTTTTTAAAGTTGCCGCTTCACAGATACTAATAAATTCGATATATGTCGGAAAGAAGGGATTATTTTTAGTAATATGCATTAGCTCTTTAACAGCATTCATTTCACCTTGTGCAGCTTGCTCCCGATATGTCTGATACGAATTCCCGACAAAAGGAAGACAAATAAATTTTAATTCTTTATCTGCTAAACGCTCTACATATTGCTGAAAATCTTCAAGACTTGAAAATTCCTGCTGATGGAGTATTTGGAGTAATGCTTTCCATGTATTATTTTTCTCAACATATTCCAATTCCTCTGATAACGCTACGGAAATAGATTCTTTCGTTTGTGTCCAATATTCTTTAGGCTTATCTAATGTATCCAGCAGTTTTGTATTTGTTATTGCCGCAATTCCTAACGCGCATTCCCATAAAATAGAATAACGAAGCTTGACATGATACGTTTCTCTTTCTCTGCTTGTTGATTGAAGAACATCCACTTTACCACTCCTTGTATGTTATTTATTTTAGTTTAACACATATTCTATGATTATAGAATATAATATTTCATATTTATAGAACACGAAATTAGATTTCTTTTAATTATCTATTGCACTGCCTTGTTCTTGCTATGTAAAAGATTATTTAATAAAAAAGAATGGAAATAGTCCACAAATAAGGTAAATGATATTATGAATACATATATTAAAAAGAAAGGGTGAAGGAATATGTTAGAAAATAATGATAAAAATGTTCGATTACCTCGAGAAATTATCCAAATTCTTGATAAAAGTACTACTGGAAAAAATATTGATGAAAAGGTACGTTTATCCCTGACAATTGGAATGTTTGCAGAAGGTGCTGTTACTTTAGAACGAGCAGCGGAACTAGCAGGAATACCACTCACAAATTTTATAGACGTCTTACGTAGTAAAAATATCCCGTGGATGGAATATACTCTTGAACACACGAAAGAGGATGAACTGGCTATCCAAAAATATAAAGGCGGTACAACGTAAATGACATCAATCATAACAAATACGAGTCCTATTATTGCTTTATCCATGATTAATAAATTCTCTCTTCTTTGTAATTTATTTGACGATGTTTATGTTCTAAAAGCAGTTTTTAATGAATTAACTTCAAGTTTTAATGAGGATGATTTTGGTAAAAAAGAAACCCTGGAAGCTGTACATTCTGAAAAAGTAATCTTGTATTCTGTAAAAGCGGATGATTGGGTTCAGCAAATGTATGCCAAGCTCCATTACGGTGAATTAGAAACAATCATTGGCGGTAAAGAATTAGATATTGATTTTGTATTGATTGACGAGAGGGGTGCCAGGAGTATGGCAAAAAGTTTATTTTTAACCCCTTTAGGGACTCTGGGGCTTCTCCGTTTAGCAAAGTCACAAGGAAAAATAGATAAAGTTAAACCCTATATCGATACCTTAGTCAAAAATGGTTTCAGAATTGGAAAGCAATTATATGAACAAGTACTAAAGCAAGAGAATAAATGGAGTTAACGCTTCTAGTGATTAACACACGTTTAAAAAATCATTAGATAAAAGATTTTTTCTATTTTTACTGGATATCATTGTTGAAAGAGAAATAAACTGATTCATTATAACTTATATGAATGGTTATCCTTTATTTCATCGAACATCTCTTTACTAAAGATTTCTAATCACCAAGTTATTCTTTTAAACTAAAAAAGACTGATATAACCGGAATAAATACCATGTCAGAAAAAACAAGCATGCTTCTCATACACATATATCTACCCTTTACAATCAGCCTTCTCCAATCTTCTAAGATGGATAAAACGAGCAAAATAAACAACCAGGACAACTAACACATGCAATCCAACCCATATCCAGTTAAAGGAATAAGCTAATAAATTGAAAACAAGAACAAATACCAAAAGAGCAACAGAAAAACCAAGCAGGGTATTGAACAGGTTGCGCTCCACCCGCTTGTTTGGCTTCATAGCTTTTTCTCCACTCCTAGACCTTGTTGGGATGTCCAAACAATACTTATATTCTGGTTATCCTTTAGGTTGTTTTCTTCCTATTCGTTTCCCTGAATTACATTCATAAAAACACAGCTGAAAAAGCTTGTTTTATACACTAGTTATTTTTAAAATTTATATCTTATATTCACCTCTTTGATATGTCTTTCAAATTTAAATGTTTATAAAACGTCCGTAAGTGGAAAAATGTTGATACATACTTGGAAACTAATAAAAGGGAGGAACGTATGATGGATCCAACAGAAATGCAAAAAGGAAGCACACCCAGACAAACTCAAAATAGACAGCCGGGAATCGAGTCAGAAATGAACCCGCTCCCGCATCAGCCAACGGATTATACAGGCACGGATAAATTGAAAGGAAAGAATGCCCTAATTACCGGCGGTGACAGCGGAATCGGTCGGGCAGTTGCTATTTTATATGCAAAAGAAGGAGCAAATGTAGCAATTTCTTATTTAGATGAACATGGTGATGCGGAAGAAACTAAGAATTTAGTAGAAGCAGAAGGCGTTCAATGCCTCCTTCTCCCTGGAGACATCAAAGAAGAACCCCATTGTATTGATTTAGTAGAAAAAACAGTGGAAGCATTTGGCGGCATTAATATTTTGGTTAATAATGCAGCGATTCAATTTGAACAGGAAAATGTAGAAGATATCCCTTCTGAACAGTTTGAAGACGTGTTCCGCGTGAATTTCTTTTCACAATTTTATCTGACGAAAGCAGCTGTTCCACACATGGGACAAGGAGATTCAATCATTAGCACTTCTTCCATCAATGCTTATAAAGGAAATGCCACTTTAATGGATTATTCTGCAACAAAAGGAGCGATTACTGCTTTCACAAGAAGTATTGCGCAAAGTCTTGCTAAAAAAGGAATTCGGGCGAACACTGTTGCTCCAGGTCCAGTCTGGACGCCGCTAATCCCCGCCTCATTTGATGAAAATAAAGTGGAAAAATTTGGACAGGATTCTTTAATGGGACGCCCTGGTCAGCCGTCAGAGCATGCTTGGCCATATGTTATGCTAGCTTCCAAGGAATCTTCTTATATGACCGGACAAGCTATTCATATTAATGGAGGAAACTGGACATCGTCTTAAGCTCTATGTAAAAAAGCTTGTATTCTTTCATCAGAATACAAGCTTTTTTACAATTTCTATTTGACCTCCATCGAATCCACTTCTAACACCTGCACCGCTGCATGATCATGCGTCTCTAAATCATTACTTTCAAATGGATTATTTCCTGTAATCACACCATATGCAATAACAACAGCACATACATAAACAATCCCGATACTTACCCATTTTTTAATCGACATCGATTACGCCTCCCTTTTCAGCTTCAAGCGTTGAAGTCTGAGCGCATTAAGCACAACAGATACCGAACTGCATGCCATCGCTGCTCCGGCAACCCAAGGAGCTAATAGTCCAACCGCAGCAACGGGAATGGACGCAGAATTATAAACAAAGGCGAAAAATAGATTTTGCTTGATATTCCGCATGGTTTTGGCGCTTAGCTCAATACTGTCAGCTACACTGTGTAAATCACCGCGCATCAGCGTCACATCTGCTGCTTCTATGGCGACATCGGTTCCTGTACCAATCGCCATTCCAATATCGGCAATTGCTAAGGCGGGAGCATCATTAATGCCGTCGCCTACCATCGCTACTTTTTTGCCTTCCTGCTGAAGCCGTTTAATTTCATCTGCTTTTTGATCCGGTAAAACTTCTGCAATAACTCGATCGACACCGACCTCTTTTGCGATCGCCTGAGCGGTGCGTTCGTTATCTCCTGTCAACAGAATAACTTCCAGCTCTTGTGCATGTAAACGTTCAATAGCCTCTTTCGATGTTTCTTTCACCGTATCAGCAACTGCAATGATTCCTGAAAGCTCGCCTTGGAAACCGACAAGCATTGCTGTCTTACCGGCAGCTTCCAGCTCTGTCATGGTTTCTTCAATATTGCTGATATCAATGTTTTGCTGCTTCATCAGTTTTCTTGTTCCAATATAGAGAGGTTCTCTCTCCCATGCCACTTGGATACCGGCACCAGGTACTGATTCAAAATCTGTTGTTTCTCTTAAATCAATATGCTGTTCTTCTGCACCTCTGACAATGGCTTCTGCAAGCGGATGCTCAGAATGCTTTTCAGCAGAAGCAGCCATTTTCAACAAGTTTTCTTTTGTAACGCCTCCTTGAGGAATAACATCTGTCAGTGCAGGTTCGCCTTTTGTTACCGTTCCTGTTTTATCTAATACTATCGTTTCAATGGATCGTGTATTCTCTAAATACTCTCCGCCTTTAAACAGTACACCTAATTCCGCAGCTCTGCCGGAACCAGCCATGACAGAAGTTGGCGTCGCTAAACCGAGTGCACAAGGACAAGCAATAACCAGCACCGTAATTGCAGGTACTAATGCTGAACGGAGGTCTCCGGGCGCTACAAAAATATACCACGCAAGGAATGTCACCACTGCAATACCAACAACTACAGGAACAAAGATACCAGATACACGGTCTGCTACACGCTGAATATCCGCTTTGCTTCCCTGCGCTTCTTCTACTACCTTTACAATTTGCGCAAGTGCTGTATCTTTTCCAATCTTCGTCGCTTCAATTGTCAGCATTCCGTTTTTGTTAATCGTTGAGCCAATCGCTGTATCCCCGATGTTTTTATCAATCGGAATACTTTCTCCGGTAATCATTGACTCATCTACAGCTGATTTTCCTTTTACAATCGCTCCGTCCACCGGTATTTTTTCTCCCGGCCGGACAATAATATTGTCGCCGACAGCTACTTCTTCAATAGCGATTTCCATCTCTTCACCATTACGAATAACACGGGCAGTTTTTGCCTGCATATCTAGCAGCTTTTTAATCGCCTGCCCTGTACGGCCTTTGGCACGCACCTCGAATAATTTCCCGAGCAATACCAGCGTAATAATCACTGCAGCAGCTTCGAAATAAAGTTCAGGCATTCCGGATGCCCCTTGTATTTGCCATTCTATCCCCAGGAAAATACTATACAAATATGCTACAGATGTTCCTAAGGCAACGAGCACATCCATATTCGCACTTTTATTTCTTAACGCTTTATACGCGCCTACATAAAACTGCTTCCCCACAATAAACTGGACAGGTGTTGCCAGAGCTAATTGCACCCATGGGTTCATCAGCATATCCGGTGAATAAATAAACGATGTAAAGGAAAAATGCGTCACCATCGTCCATAATAACGGGAACGTCAAAATAGCGGAGAAGATAAACTTTCCGGTCTGATGACGGATCTCCTCTTCTTTCCGGTTTGATGTTTCTTCCTTGGACACCTGAGGTTTAAGTGCATAGCCAAGCTTTTTCACAACTTCCATCATATCCTGGCTGGTTACTTGTTCTTCATTATATTCAACTGCAACATTTTCCAATGCAAAATTAACATTGGCTTCTGTTACACCATCCATTTTGTTTAAACGTTTTTCAATCCGGTTGGCACAAGCTGCACACGTCATTCCTTCTACGTCAAAGGTCTGTTTTTCATGCTGGACATGGTAGCCCAGCTGCTCAATTTTCTTCTCAAAATCCTCTACGGATGTTTGCTCCGGATTATAGTGGATCGTTGATTTTTCAATCGCAAAATTGACATTTGCATCTTCTACACCGTCTACCCGCTTCAAACCCTTTTCAATTCGGGTTGCACAAGCTGCACATGTCATCCCTTCGATAGGCAATGTGACTTCTTTTTTAGCTTCCACCCAAACCACCTCCCATACCTATGCAGGGTATGTTTTATTTAAAAAGGAGATCGTGCAGCATATTCTGCACGACCTATATGAACCTATCTGAAAAATAGCTTTATATAATTAAACAACATCATAACCTTGATCTTCAATGGCTTCTGTAATATCGTTCAACTTTACCTTCCCTTCATCAAAGGAAACATCCACTTTTCCTTCCTGAAGATGAACATTTACTGTATCAACACCATCAAGACCGCCAACAGCTCCTTCAACAGAGCTTACACAATGCTGACAAGACATACCTTGAACTTGAATTGTTTCATTTGCCATTATTTTAACCTCCCCTTACTTTCTATACCAATCATAACATACCCCTTATAGGTATTGTCAAGAACTTTACTTATATAGAACCATCAGCACAACGAACAACTTTATTCTCTCAAAATATTTTCTTTTTTATTCGCTTCCTTCATCTCCTCTCTACTTTTACACCAACCAATCTGCTATATATACCCCTCCATATATCTTCTTCTAACTTGTTTTAATATATCAACCAGTAAAGTTTTATTTCATTTTCAAATGTTTACCTTCATATAACGATAATTCAAGAGATTTCGGCAAATTAGCTGGTTTTCTAAGATTATCTTGGATAAAATCAGCATTTTCGTCATTTTATGCTGTTTTACAATATATATAAGTGCATTTATTCAGTTGATACATCCCTCTATTCCCGGTACTCTAATAAGATAGACATATTTATGAAAATTGAAATTATTGTAAATATACTTATAGAAAAAGCGAGGAGAAATGTGTATGACAAAAAAGAAATGGACTTATTGGATCTTTGGGGCTTCCCTTATGCTGCTTGTTGCATGTGGAAGTGAGAATACAAATGAAGGCGGCGCGATTGTCCTTGCAGACAATGGATGGGACAGCTTAAAATTCCATAATGCCGTGGCTGAATTTATTATTTCAAATGGCTATGGCTATGAGGCAGAATCCATATCTGGATCAACTGCTGCAATTATGTCAGGGATTGAAGATCAGGAAATTAATATACAAATGGAAGTATGGACCCAAAACCTGGGTGAATCTTATGTGGAAGGTCTTGAAAATGGGGACTATCAGAAGGTCTCTGTCAATTTTGATGATAACTTTCAGGGCTTATATGTCCCTACTTATATGATTGAAGGTGATCCAGAGCGCGGGATTGAACCATTAACCCCGGACTTGGAATACATCACTGATTTACCGGAGTATTGGGAGGTTTTCGAAGACCCAGACGATAGTTCAAAAGGAAGGATTATCGGATCTATATCCGGTTGGGAAGTCGATGAAGTGCTCTATGACGGAATTGTTGAATACGGGCTGGATGAATATTATAACTATTTCCGTCCTGGTTCCGAATCAGCTATTAATATCTCCCTTTCCGATGCTTATGAAAATGGAGATCCCTGGATTGGATATAACTATGAACCTAATTGGGTCATGGGTATGTATGATATGACACCAATCATTGAAGAATCAGAGGACGGACCATTGGCAGAAATGGGCGCACAAGATATTGATATTATTGTAAGTAATGATTTAGAGGATTGGGCACCGGATGTAGTAGAATTTTTAAGCAACTATGAAACCTCCAGTGAAATTGCCAACGAAGCTTTACAATATATTCAAGAGGAAGACGCAAGTATTGAAGAAACTGCTGAAAAATTTCTAAATGATTATGAAGACCTTTGGACAGAATGGGTAACAGATGAAGCTGAGGAACAAGTAAAAGCTGCTTTGGAATAACTGATGAATCATATGATGCCTCAAGGCGCAATAATTCTTATTACAGCTTGAGGCGTTATTTATCCGGGAAGACAGGCTTATTTCAAAAATAAGTAAATAAAAACAATCATTTAAATCTGGTAGCAATATTCTTGCTAAATTCATTTTCATCCCTCTTATTGATCGTTTTCAAATTTAAAGTCTCTCTTTTTAATACCCAGTTATTCATCAACCACAATAATTCATCATATTTCGACAAATAAGTTGATATGATAAGTTTATCTATAGAAAAACTCGTTTATTCGCTATTTTACGGAATTTTATCACCTATATAAGGGTATTTGCTCAGTTGATACTCCTCTTTATTCCCGTTATCCTTAAAGACAGGCTTATTTATTAAAAGCCGATTTTTATTAGAGTGATAGAGAGATGAGGAGAATTTTTATTATGAAGAAAATATTAAGTTATTGGCTTATCGGTTTTTCCTTTATGTTACTTGCTGCATGTGGCGAGAATACAAATGAAGGAGGTCCAATTATTTTAGCCGATGAGGGTTGGGATAGTTTAAGATTCCATAATGATGTTGCGGGGTTTATTATTTCTAACGGATATGGTTTTGAAACAGAAACAATGACAGGATCAGCAGCTGCCCTAATGACTGGACTGGAAGATCAAGAGATTAATATACATATGGAAGTGTGGACTCAAAATCTCGGAGAATCCTACTCTGAAGGTTTAGAAAATGGCGATTTTCAGAAAGTTTCCGTCAATTTTGATGATAACTTTCAAGGCTTATATGTTCCTACTTATATGATTGAAGGAGACCCAGAACGTGGAATCGAACCAATGACGCCAGACTTGGAATATGTTACTGATTTATCTGAGTATTGGGAGGTTTTCGAAGATCCAGATGATAGTTCTAAAGGGCGGATTGTCGGCGCTATATCTGGCTGGGAAGTTGACCAAATGCTCGCCGATGGTATCGACGAATATGGTCTGGACGAATATTATAATTACTTCCGTCCCGGTTCTGAATCAGCGATTAATATTTCCCTTTTAGATGCTTATGAAAGTGGAGAGCCTTGGGTTGGCTATAACTATGAACCTAATTGGGTCATGGGGATGTATGACATGACGCCACTTTTGGAAGAAGATCCAGAAGGTCCACTCTCTGAAATGGGTGCACAAGACATTGATATCACTGTAAGCAATGATTTAGAGGATTGGGCACCGGAAGTAGTGGAATTTTTAAGCAACTATGAAACCTCCAGTGAAATCGCCAATGATGCCTTACAATACATTCAGGAGGAAGATGCAAGTACAGAAGAAGCTGCCGAGAGATTCCTAAGAGAACATGAGGACATCTGGACAGAGTGGGTAACAGATGAAGCTGAGGAAAAAGTAAAAGAAGCTTTGGAATAAATTTTATCATTTTGATAAAATCAAACCTGGTGAGTGCCACAGTTGCTGGAATGAATTTCATCCAAAACTGTGGCATTTTATGTTAATCAATGAGGAGTAGAAAATATGAATCAATCTGAACAGAAGCAAGTAATGATAAACAACTTAACTGCAAAAATAAAAGAAAGAGCAAATTTTCTAGAGCAAGCAAAAATTTACGAAAAAGATGGTTTCACATTTATTGATGCATATCTTCCATCCTATAATTTTAATGCTGTGACATTTTCTGAAACTGAGCATTCTCTGCAACGTAATACTTTTAAAGAAATCATCGACTATTATAACAGTAAAAAATACCCTATAAATGTATGGTGCTGGGAGCAACAGACAGACATTATCTCTTTATTTAAAGAAACTGAGCTATATGACTACGGAACGGATTATGTAGGTATGATTGCAAACCTTCAAAACTTCCAGCCTACAATTCCAGATACGAATAAAGACTTTCATTTTGAAAAAGCAACCAGTACTGAACAGTTTATTATTTTCGGTGGTATTCTTTCAAGTTTATATAAAGGTACAAACGAAGAAAAACAAATCAACATCTATTTTGAAAAATTGACCCAGTCAGCTCTTTTAGATAATGATCGCTTTCAGCATATCATTGGTTATTTTCAGGATAGACCGGTAGCAATAGGCTCTATATTCTTCACAGACAAAATAGCCGGTTTATATGATATTGCCATTTTGAAAAGTGAGCGAGGAAAGGGCCTGGGAACGAAATTAACAAATTACCTATTAGAAACAGCTAAAGCTGAAAATGCAGCATATTGCACTTTACAAGCCTCTCCAGAAGCTGAAAATATTTATCGAAAACTGGGATTTGAAACAATTGGTACGTTGAAAGTATTTGTGAATTTTTGATAAAACGAAACTTTACTCAGGGGGAGGTTTACGGACGATTCTCCGTGACAAATAGCAAAAAAAGAGCTGTAAGTACGCAAACTTGAACGGTTTGTTAACTTACAGCTCTTTTATCACTTATGCTTCCTGTTCTTTTCCATTTAAAATTAATTTGAATTTTACATCTGCTTTTAATGAATCAGCAACCATACAATATTTTTCTTCACCGAGGTGGATAGCTCTCCAAACTTTTTTACGATCAATATCGCCATCTACCATAAAAGTAATTTCCATACCTGTAAAACCTTTAGGCAATTCTTCTTTTCTGATGCCTTCCGTAATCAATTCTATTTTTGTTATTTTATCTAAATGTGGTCGTAAAATCATTGTTACATCTATACCTATACAACCTGCTAAAGAGCTTAGTAATGCTTCCGCTGGAGTCGCTCCATTCCCAGCACCACCAGCATCCTCTGTCGCATCCATGTTTACTTCATAGCCTGAATCACCTACAGCTGTAAAAGCACGTCCACCTTTCCAAGTGGTGACTACTTTCATATCTATCCTTCCTTTCTATTAATAATTCATGCTTGTTCCTGGTCCGACAGGAATACCTAATACATACCAAATAACAAAGAATACAGTCCAAGTTATTAGTATCATCACGGAATATGGCAACATCAATGAAATTACCGTACCAACCCCATTTTCTTTGCCATAACGCTGTGCAAACGCAACAACTAACGGGAAGAATGGCATTAGCGGCGAAATAATATTTGTTGCAGAGTCTCCAATCCGATAAGCAACCTGTGTCACTTCAGGAGATATACCCATCTGCATAAACATCGGGATAAAGACAGGAGCCATAATCGCCCACTTGGCTGAATCAGCAGCAATAAATAAATTGATTAAAGCTGTAATAATGATTAAGGCAACGAGCAATGGCGCTCCCGTTAAATGAATGGACTGCAAGAAATCAGCGCCCTTCACCGCAATAATTGTACCTAGGTTGGTATAATTAAATAATGCAACAAATTGTGCTGCAAAGAAGATAAGTACAATAAACCCTGCCATGGTTTCTAATGAAGATGTCATTAACGACGCGATATCCTTATCGTTTTTCACGGTTTTGGTCACAATCCCATAAACAATCCCGGGAACAAGGAAAATCAGCATCATAATAAAAATAATACTGCTCATAAATGGAGATTGAATAAATCCTCCATCTTCGCCGCGCAATGGGCCATTTTCAGGAATAACCATCAATGCAATGACAGCAATCGTCAACAAGACGGCTCCATTGGCAAAGTATAATCCTTTTTTCTCCTGTTTAGATAATCCATTCGATTTCTCATTCATGTCATTGGATTGGTAGGTCCCTAACTTTGGCTCAATGATTTTATCTGTAATCAACGTTCCCAAAATAACAACCAGAAAAGTAGATACAAACATAAAGAACCAGTTATCGGTCGCATTAACAATATAGCCCGGATCTAAAATATTTGCTGCTTCTGTGGAAATACCACTTAGTAATGGATCATTTGTGCCCAGGATCAAATTGGCAGAATAACCCCCGGCAACACCGGCAAATGCCGCAGATAAACCGGCTAAAGGATGCCGTTTAAACCCCAGAAAAATAATTGCTCCAAGCGGTACTAAAACAACATAACCCACAGAAGCTGCAGCGTTAGAGAGAATACCCATTAAAACGACAATTGGTGTCACCAGCTTACGTGGAGCTTTTGTTACCGTATTGGTCATGATTGCACTAATATAGCCAGTTTTTTCGGCTACACCGACACCAAGCATCGCTACCAGCACAGGTCCTAAAGCAACGAAAGAAGTAAAATTCTCAACAACACTTGAAAACATATGTGCAATCCCGTCAGCAGTCAGCAGACTGACAGCAGCTACAGTTAATTCTTCAATTTGTCCGGTCTCATCATTTACTCCTTCAAATTGCACACTTGTCCCGTTCATATACAACAAATGCGAGACAGCAATCACAATTAGTGTAAAAATAATAAATATAGTTACTGGATGAGGCAGCTTATTTCCTTTCTCTTCTATAAAATTTAATATTCGTAATGTTAAAGACGGCTTTGAATCTCTCATGACGCACTCCTTATTTTATTGTTGTGTTGCTTAGTATAACCCTGCAGGAGAATTTTTTAAAATGGTATGCTTGAGGTTTGTTTTAAAGCGGGGTATCAAATAGCAGATACTGTTCACTGAACAGCATTTGCTATGAGGAATAAAAAAGCTCCGGCAATACCCTTCTATTTGGTATAATTACCGAAACTTTTTTATTAATTCTTTAATATTTTCCATTACGATTAAGTTCTATACTTCCACTTTTTCATATCAAAAGAAGCAGTCGTATCTTCAGCAAATAGTTTGATACCCTTGCTTTCTTCTTTTGGAAACACCCATATACCCTTCAGGAAGAAGAAGTTAAGAAGTAATCGATCTGCTTTAAATGATGCGCATCATGTTTAACAAATATTTTTACAAAGCTTTCAGAGGAAAAAGCTCTTTTCCCGTTTCCAATAGTAAATCTATCCTGCTTGTCTACTTTTCTGATAGCTTCTAAAAAATCCTCTCTTCGCGCAAGAAACAAATCGATTATTTGATAAACAGTTTGCCCTTCAAGTGATTGGATTGCCTTTTCATTTTGTGCATCATGATTAGGAAATGCTGGCAGATTAGCACCATTTTGCATCTGAGAAATCATATTATGGAGGTTGGAATCATCCCAATAATACATATGTCCAATAATTTCTCTGATTGACCAGGCATTTTCCTTAATTGGAGTAACAAGTGTTTGTTCATCTACTTCTTTTAACTTGGAAACCTCATCTACCGTTTTACTATACTCCGTAAATACTTTACTCATCGCAGCCTCTCCTTTGAATTTTTTATATTATTAGAAATCTTCTGACACTAGTGTAACATAAATTTATGCAAAATATTCTTTATTTACCACTTATAATCCATTTATTCCGTTGCTCCCAGCTAAATAATTCATTGCTTTATAGGAAAAATTCGTCCCATTCCATAGTCGATAAACCATTAAAAATGGAACGCTTTCTAAAACCACTATTATTGATACGGATCTACATTATTTACTCTTTATCATCTGTTCTCATTAGCTCTAAAATCGTATAGCGGAATTGGAAATCAACAGGTAAAAGAACCGATTTTTTCACTCTATTATTTACTTTGATAAAACCGCAATATGTTTGTTCTATTTTTGATAGGGATAGAGGGTTTATCACGGAGAACCGCTCGTAAAACTCCCGCCTCAAAGTAAAGAGTAAGAATGAATTTATTTAGGCGGGAGGTAACGGGCGCTAACTCTCTGAATCACTTAGGCTAATTCAGTGGGAGAAGGACGAAAACTCCCACTGAATGAAGTTTCGTTTTATGGAATTTGTAAAGCCATAATATATTGCTCTCCCTTAGGACCTTCCTTTCTTTTTTCTGTATCTAAAAAGCCAGCATTACTATATAGTTTTTGTGCCGGTACATTTCTATGATTTACCGCTAAAACAATTTCATCGCATGCAGGAAATACGTCCTTCACGAAATTAGTAAGCAATATCATTCCTTCTCTGGCATAGCCTTTTCGCTGATGAATCTCATTAATGGATAAAGCAGTTAAAAGCATGGCATTTGGATTATCTGAGTATTCTTTTACCCGCTCTGTCTGATGCAGCAGGAAAAAACCAACGGGCTCCTCATAATGCATAATCATTACTCCATATTGACCTTCAGTGAGTTCAGAAACTTCCTGTGGCAATGCAGTAAATTGATGCTGTTCTTCTGAAAGTTTAAATTGGTATAAGTAATCTATATATGTTTTTGATAACAGTTTTAATGTTATTTTTTCTACTTTTTGCATATGTTTTCTCCTTTAAATTAACCTGTTTTAAGGTCATTATATATGATCTAGTCCAATAATCAATATCATCAGAATCATTTACTTTTCTATCTTTAAACAATAATAAAAAAGAGAAAATCAAATCCATCCCTCACACTCCAGAATGACAATTTAGATTTTCTCTTCCCATCATTATATACGTTTATTCTTTATCTCTAAAACAGCTCCCACGGCTTCCTCCAAAGAAGAGGTGATGACCCCATTTCGTTTTACTAATCCCACTAAAAATAAATTCCGATAAACAAATTGATTTTCTAACCCGTCTTCTATAAGAGCGTCAATCTTTTTTTGATTATCCCTCCCCTGTTGACGTGTATCGGTAAATACACCAACAATAGGACGTTGAAGCATTGAAAAAGCTCCAATTTCAGCAGCTACACCAGAATCTACTTCTATTCCATCAAGTACTGCTATTAAAATATCACTCTCTTCTAATTTGGATAAATCCGCTTCTGCAATAAGCTCACTATTTGCATAAGCAGCCTTATCATTAATTGCATCATTTTCCTGCGGTACATATAAATCAATCTCTGGAACAGCCTCACGTATTGCTTTTGCCAGCTGTTCATTCACATAACGATCCCCCATCGAAAATAACCCATTTGCTAAATAACCTTTCACATCAAGCACCTCTAGTCTCTTCTGATTCCCTTACGCTATTTTTCATTCATTCCATTACATTTTAACAAAATTATCCTTGCT
This sequence comes from Oceanobacillus jeddahensis, assembly GCF_000750635.1. Classification (GTDB taxonomy): domain Bacteria; phylum Bacillota; class Bacilli; order Bacillales; family Amphibacillaceae; genus Oceanobacillus; species Oceanobacillus jeddahense. The sequence goes on along the minus strand of NZ_CCDM010000002.1, from coordinate 358,016 downwards.
TGTTTATCCCTGTTGTTCTTCCTGAAACTCCAAATAGATATAAGCCCCAACAATCAACACAGTCAAAATAATACTCAGAAAAGCTTGCATATCTACGCCAAGCGGTGTATTTTCCAAAATCAACGGAGGAAAATTCCAAGCAATTAAAATAACAGGCAATATCCATGTTTTCGCCCAAACAGACAGCAGTATCGCTATTACTGTTACGATTCCTAATAGAATCATATTTCCTAAAGATTGAATCGTAACGAGCGACGATTCCACATAACCATCCATAAAATAAGCCGCTATAAATAAAAGCATACTGATAGCTGCCGGAATAGCGAGAATCATATATTCTTTCGAGCCAGATAACTGATTTTTAGAGGTGTATCTTACTGCAAATGCAGAACCAGCGATAAATAGCAGTCCAATAACCACCGTACTTAGAATTCTAAAAAAGCTGTATGCAACGATTTCTCCATATAACACACCGCGTAAGACATCACCAAATACCATAAAAATAATTGCACCTATAAGGATGTATGGAATTAACCAGGATATGGATTGGTCCGCTGTCTTTTTAGTTTTTTTAGCTTCTTCTTTCAAGATATCCAAATACTCTTGTGGGGATTTATCCGTAATTTGTTCAATAGGTTCATTATTTTGTTCCATCTCATAGAGTTTCTGCGCCAGGTTGTCTGCCACTTCCTCAATATCAGACTGTTCTATGCCTTGAGAAAATAAATATAGACGCAGTTTTTCTATGAAACGATTACTTTCTGAGCTTAATTTTGAACGGTCCATTTCTTTTCTCCTTTCTGTATCTTTTTATCACGGAGAACCGTCCGTAAAACTCCCGCCTCCAAATAAAGAGCGAAAATAAATTTATTTAGGCGGGAGATAACGGACGCTAACTCCCTGAATCACTCAACTAATCATTCAGTGGGAGAAAGGCAAAAACTCCCACTGAATGAAGTTTCGTTTTATATCAACATATTCTATTTATCTTCATATCATAAAAACATCCCTATTCTAAAGGACATTTTCTTGTTTTACAAGAAATTCGGTTAGAAAAACTATCGCCCAAGAAAAAATTACTCTTTCACATGAAAGAGTAATTTTTTCAAAAGAAGCATATCAATCAAATAAAGCAGGTTTTTCCGGATCTCTTAAAAATTCAAATAAACGTTTGATTTGTATTTCTGTATTCCTGTTTAACGAAAGATTGGGAAGGTTATCTTCAGCAAAAAAATCAATTCCTTTGGTCTCCATGCCTAAGCTGGCTTCCCCACTTATAATCTCACATTGGATACAAAGCTTATAATACTGATAAGGCTGTGGTGGATGCGCATGCTTATTTGTATCAAAAATCGCCAGCAGCTTCATCGGTTGAACATGAAATCCTGCTTCTTCTTGAATTTCTTTAGTAACATTTTCTCTTGGAGATTCACCAATATCACAGAAACCACCAGGCAACGCCCATGCATCATCATGTTTTTCACGGACCATCAGAATACGGTTATCTTTAAAAATCACTCCTCGAACATCCGCTTTTGGAGTCTGATAACCTGTTTCGTTCGCAAACAAATCACGGATCGATGTAAAATCAACACCAGTATATTCGTTCATAATCTCAATGCTTAACGTCCGCAGCTGTTCATAACGTTCCCTATCATACATATCATTTGTGAAAGTCAACCCGGCCTGAGAAATAGACTGGATTCGTTTTGCCCATTCTAGCCATTTATCACTCATTGAGTTACATCCTCTCCTCTGATAAATCCATTCATATACTTATTTAAAAAAAAGCACAGATCATTTTCTACGTTGTTTTTACCTTTATTTATCACGGAGAACCGCCCGTAAAACTCCCGCCTCAAAATAAAGAGCGAAAATAAATTAATTTAGGCGGGAGATAACGGGCGCTACCTTCCTGAATCACTTAGGCTAATTCAGTGGGAGAATGAAGGAAGCAGACTAAATTCGCGACGTCCTGGGACTGCGATTACTCGCCCCATAAAACCGTTGTCGCAACGTCTGCACTAGCACATCCTGGGACTGGGACTGCGATTACTAATGTTGTCAGGTTAATGAACTTTCTTAAATTTAATACAGATAGCAAAAAATCTATCTAACGGAGGAAAAACACGGAGACTCCTGTGGGAAAGCGCAAATGTCTTCGGTGGGGCGAGTAATCGCAGTCCCAGTGGGAAGACCCCTCGAAAAAAAGCGAACTTCTTTTTTTCGAGGAGGCTGAGCTCAAGCCCACGGAAAGCGTAGTGTTTTTCCGTAGCGGTCGATTAACCTGACAACATTGCTGCGATTACGCGTCCCATCGTAAAGAGTTGTGCGTCGAAAAAATCCCACTGAATGAAGTTTCGTTTTATAGTTGATAATCTACACAAATACGGTCCTGTACACATTCTTTCACAAAACTGGAGACACGGACATGCTCCGGGTGTATTTGATATTGCTGTAACGCCTCTTCTGTCTCAAATTCACTATCCAAAATAATATCACGGTCACTTGTCGCTAGCGGATTAATAATGACATTGATCGAAACAACACCATCTATTTTATCTTTTAAACTCTCTAACTCGTTTTTGATTTTCCCCGCATTTATTTTCTTTTCTGCTTCACTAAAATTTTCACGATGATTCCACTGTACAATATGTTTAATCATACCTAACAACTCCTGTTCCATTTATATATTTAAATTTTATCATAGACTTCGCTTTTGGCATATCGATAACATAATTATACAATTCTTATATTTTAGAATCATTTGATACAATTGCCGCTTAATGGTAAAGTATGACCAAGGAATTATTTGCTCAAATTTCAAAAAATTATACGGAAGGAAGTACTAATGATGTACAAAGCAGTAAAAACACCAAGTTTTTTTCGAACACTCATTTTATTTATTGCTCTAGCTGTCTTTATGATTGGATGCGGCTCTAATTCTGAGGAAAACAATGACGACTCAAACACAGCTGATCAAAACGAAGAAACGGAAACTAATGCCGCAGCAGAAGAAGATGCAAATGATGAATCAGAAGCTTCTGATCTTTATCATGAAATTGGAGAGACATTTGAAATGACAGGGTATTATTCGGATGTACCAGCAGAAGTTACTATCAATGATATATGGATTGAGGATGATCCGGAACATCAAGAATATATTGAGGATAATATCGCCTCCCCTACAGAAGATGATGTTGTCGTCTTTGTTGATTATACGGTTAAAAATGTCGGTGATACCGATATGACAATGGGAGATTTAATTCCAGAATATACCGATGCAAATATAGAGCTTGATCTAAGCTATCCAGAAAACGATACATTTACCGACTTTACAGAGTCCTTCCAAGTACCTTTGGAGGCGGGAGAGTCTATGGATGTTGTTGGAGCTGTTCCTGCAGATAAAAATGATCAATATACCAGTGCATTAATGTGGAATATCACCCAGGATGTCCCTGAGATTGTTTTCCATACCCCCCAGGACGAACGCCGGGACAAGATTGGTACGTATGACATTGGAGAGGATATGTATCTATTTGATCAGGGAGAAGATAGCTTTTATAGAGTAAATATCAGTAACATAGAAGTTGTAGAAGAATATGAAGGTATTGAAAAGTTTGATGACAACAGTTCTTTCTTTGCAATCGATATGGAATTTGAGAATCAATTAGAGGAAGATGTATCTTTATACGGCACATTCCCAAGCGTTTTTGCAGATGGGCAAGAGGCAATTCATTCGGGCAATCTTGTCATAGATGGTCAAGTTGTAGAAGACTTATATGAGGGGCCAGAAGGGAAAATTAGTCCCGGAGAAACGATAGAAGGAACAGTATATCTCGAAGTAATTGATGAGAATATGGAGGAGGTCGAGTTACTCTACCTAAATCCGACATTGCTCACTTTCCCGGATTATGCCATGCGTATCAATTATAATTAGGAGGATGAAGCATAACTTGTTTGTGTAAAGCATCCTGTTTTTCTTTATAAATAGAATAGGATAAAATAGCAGTAACACGTATGATAAGCCTAGATGAATATTTAGTGCTAACCTCAAGCACACATCAATTACTAAGGAGGTTAGCACTTCCTTTACAGCAAGAGGTTTAGCGAAATATCCTAAGAATAAAAGGAAATAATTTTAACTTTTGATGCGGTTAGCACTTTTTCGTTTTTTAAACCTTGTTGTATTAGGGTGTATGATTTGTGCTTTCGCACTCTATATGAGTGCGTGGATTGAAATCGTTTGGGTAGGCCGCCCTTAATGCAGGTAACGTTTCGCACTCTATATGAGTGCGTGGATTGAAATAACCTCTGCACCCTCTGCAGCTGCTTCGGGGTTAGTTCGCACTCTATATGAGTGCGTGGATTGAAATCGGGCGATTACGTGAAGTATGAGTATGTATATGACTTCGCACTCTATATGAGTGCGTGGATTGAAATCGAGTGAGACAGATAAAGAAGACTACGAAATGTTTCGCACTCTATATGAGTGCGTGGATTGAAATTTTCCATCGCACCCTTTAAAAATCCAATCATGTTTCGCACTCTATATGAGTGCGTGGATTGAAATTCCGCCTTTTATTATAGTTATCACTGATTCGACATTCGCACTCTATATGAGTGCGTGGATTGAAATGATATGATGCAAGTTAAGTCATATTTCTATAAGCTTCGCACTCTATATGAGTGCGTGGATTGAAATTAGTAACACTTGGGCGTCCGGCGTTTCTGCCCTGGCTTCGCACTCTATATGAGTGCGTGGATTGAAATCTTTATGGCTACTTGTTGATTCAGAAAAATACTATTCGCACTCTATATGAGTGCGTGGATTGAAATCACTGATTGGAGAACTACGTACATTCTTCGTGCTTTCGCACTCTATATGAGTGCGTGGATTGAAATCGTTAATAGCGATGGTACTAGCGTGCGAAAGAGGGATTCGCACTCTATATGAGTGCGTGGATTGAAATTATTTGGTTAAATGGCATATCATAAACGAATGTATTTCGCACTCTATATGAGTGCGTGGATTGAAATAGATAACGTATCAAGGTTTGCAGCACCAGTCGTTTTCGCACTCTATATGAGTGCGTGGATTGAAATAAATGCTGCCGGCGCTGATAGAGTCTGGGATTCATTCGCACTCTATATGAGTGCGTGGATTGAAATTCCAACTTGTTCACTGATAAATACTGTGTTGCCTTTCGCACTCTATATGAGTGCGTGGATTGAAATCTTGATATTTCTTGCTGTTTTTCAAATTCTTGTATTCGCACTCTATATGAGTGCGTGGATTGAAATAATACATTAAAACGCCATGACACAGTGCGAAAAGTTCGCACTCTATATGAGTGCGTGGATTGAAATGGTTAATTACCAACCTACACGGATCCTAAAACTAACATTATCAATACGAAAAAAAACGAGGAGTCATAATTGATACCTCGTTTTTCGTATTTGTGTCCCTCCTAACCTTTTTTCTTCACAGCAATCCAAATCTCACTATAGACTTGATCAAGATTGCTATAATCTTCTACAAAAGAAATTTCAGGTGCCTCCACCAACTCATAATCCGAAGAAGGAAGCCATTCTGCTGCTATTTTCGCCCATGTTTCCTGCATTGTTTGAGGGAATGGCCCTTGAGATGAAAACACAGCCCAAGTATGATCAGGCACCTCTATCACATCCAGCCCTTTAAAAGGCCCTTCTTCATCTGTCAATACGCCAATCATATGCTCCAAATAGCCTTCTTCTTCCATTCTTCCATCATCAAAGTTATAGGAAGCATTAATTACCTTCGTTGGATCTACATTAGCGTGTTGGTGCATCTTTTCTTTTTGAGACTCGGTAATACTTTGCGCCAATTTTTCAATTTCTGCATTAACTCCTTCAAACTGCATTGGCACCCTTTTACTGACACCAATAATTTTAAATGCTTCTTTCTCCACAATTCGATAATTCATTTCTAATCCTCCTCGAATGGTTAATTGGAAGGTGAGTTTCGGAAAAACTTTAAGATCCTGCTTTTGCTGATGTTTCACTTCAGACGGTTTAAATCCCGCCCATTCCCGGAATGCGCGGGAGAAACCATCCACAGAGTTGTAACCATATTTAAAAGCAGTATCGGTTACATGAACATCCTCCCGCAACAGATCAAACATCGCATTAGAAAGCCTCCGATTACGGATATAAGCTGTCAGCGTCATTCCAGACAGAAAAGAAAACATGCGCCGGAAATGGTAAATCGAGATGCCAGTAATTTTTTCAATTTCTTTCTCATCGATTTCTGCATCCAAGTTTGCCTCAACATACTGTAATGCTTCATTCATGCTGATTTGCATTTTTTCTCCCCCCTTCCATTGATTTCAAGTATAGAAGCTCCCCGGATAAATTACTCGACAAAAAAGAAACGGGTTTTATCGGACACATAGCATCAGCCGCTGGATAAGATTACTTTTCCCTTTCTGCCATCCGCAACTGTATTGAGTGCTGATTTGATATCTGCCAAATCATAATTGGTTTTCTCAAAACCAAGCAGAAGCTCTTTCTTCTCCACAAGTTTGATAATTTGCCGGAAGATTACCTGCCATTTCGCCTGCCCAGTCTTCTTATTCCAATGCCTCAAATGGAAAATATTCATTTGCACTTTATCCGCAAACGCTCCCCAATTCATTTGCTGTCCAGACAATAAACCGATACTCAAAAAATAACCCTGACTACGCAAACAACCAGCTAAATCCGATCCTGCACTTCCGCCCAATGAATCAATTGCTGCATCGGCACCTTTTCCATTTGTTTTCTCCATCACCACTTCAAAAAGGGATTGACTTGATGTATCCACCACTTCAGAAGCTCCAAGATTTAAAAGCTTCTGCGTATGTTTACCATTTCTCACAACTGCAATCAAACGTACATTTAACACTCTTGCAAACTGTGCATATAAGTGTCCTATGGCTGATCCACAGGCATTAACTAACAGTACACTGCCCGGCCGTAATTGCAATACCTCCGTCATAGTCACCCAGGCCGTTACAGGGTTAATATACAGTTGTGCAGCAGTATTTGTATGTATAGATTCCGGCACAGGTACTGCAAATTCAGCCGGCACTCTGACAAAATCCTGCCAAGTTCCTTCCCCGCGTAATGGTAAGACACGCTTGCCAATAAGCTCTGCACCAACATTATCCCCAACCTCCTCTACCACTCCAACACCTTCATAGCCTGGAATATAGGGCAGAGGGATTCTGTGTGAATAGCTTCCTCTAACCGGAATTAAGTCAGAAGGATTAATCGGTCTAGCTAACATGCGAACAAGCACTTCTCCTGCTTCAGGGGGAGCAATTTCTTTTTCTTTTATCTTTAATACTTCTTTAGGATCACCAAATGTGTCACAATAAATAAGCCGATTTCGCACTTTAAGATATCCTCTCTTATAAAACTTTACCCTTCATTATAATGGAAAAAAGAACAGCAGACGACTGCCATTCCTTTTATATTTCCATTAAATCGCTTTTCTCTTGAAATAAAGATAACCTCCAATGAAAAATAATAGAAAACTTCCGCCAGTAACCATTAGTATTTGGTCCCAAGGAACAAAAAAGATATCTTCTGTACTTCCGCCTACATTCATCATTAGAAATGGCTGTCCCCATGGATAATACGGGCCAAACCGCTCCGAATTAATAACTAAAATTGTCGGCAAGGTAAAGATAACATTTATCGTAAATGGAGCTGCAAAACTTTTAAATGCTATCGAAACCCATAATTGTAAAGCTATTAACGGAAATGTTGCCAGCCAGCCTCCTACAATTGATTTCCAAACAATATCCATTGGAAAAGGATCTGTAATCCCTTCTATCATGCCTACTAAATAAATAGAGAACAGATACAATAATTGCATTCCAAACATCAGGAACAGCAACAACAGATATTTGGAAAGGAAGACTTTACCTCTCGTCACCGGCAGTGCCAACAGCTGCTTCCAACCTCCCTCCTGATGCTCATACCGGCAAATCACACTCGCTAAAACACCGGATATCAACGGTAAAAATAAAATGGCATAAGTAGGATTCATCCCAATAAGCTTTTCATACCACTCGTTCATTCCTTCTATTGTAAATGAGCTGGACAGTCCAATTAATAATCCAATCAGCGGCGCTACCAATAGAAGTAACAGCACTTTTGACTTTCGCAGTTTATACCACTCAGAACTTATTACGGAAATCATTTATTTTACGTCCCTTCTTTTAAAATCAATCATCCCCAACAAATACAGCAACAATCCAAAGCCGATTCCCAACAGAGCATTGATATACGCATGACCCCAGTCATTAGATAGCGCCGGCCATTTCCAAATCACCCAATCAGGCAAAAGTGTGGCCAAATAAGTAAGAATAACGCCAATCACTCCTAATGTTACCGGAATAGCTTGATTCTTACTTATCGTAGCTACCCAGAGCTGTAGTCCCAATACCGGCAGCGCAGCAAAGAAAGGGAAAAAACTGTACTCTATTAATTGTAAATACGGAATATCTGCTCCTAACCCCAATATCAGTCCGTAACCAAATACAAACAAAAATAAAAGGATAGAGGATAAAAATAAGATACAGCTGATTACCGTAAATTTAGATAAATAGACCGCTTTTTTGGATACAGGCAATGCAACTACTTGTTTCCAAGCATTGGTTTCATCTTCAATACTTGCCATAAAGGATGTCAAAATCACAATGCCTAAGACAATCGCAAGCGGTGTAAATGTATTGATATTCAAAAGATAGTAAAGCCAACGGTCATCCATTTGCTCGAACAGATAATCTTTTCGCACCCCGTAATTGACCATCTGCAATGCCACCACGCCAAGAGGACCGATCAGACTTAACATCCACATTCCTTTACGCTTTATCTTTAAAAAATCCGATTGTATCAGTGGAAAAATCATCCTGTTTGTTCCTCCTTTGTCATCTCCAGGAATATATTCTCTAAAGAACGTTTTTCCGCTTCCACCCGATAAATGGAAAAGCCTTGCTGGACGAGATAGTGGATGGAAGCCGCAACCTGCTCATCATCTTCCGCCTGCAACGTAATATGTTCTCCCCCTAAATCTGCTTTCTGCCCATTTGCAAGCAGCGTACGCCATGCCGCTTCATTATCATTTACCCTCACCTGGATAGAAGCTTGTGCAATTTTACGCATGGATTCAATCGAATCCTGAAAAATCATTTTCCCTTTCGACACAACACCTACTCTCGTAGCCATCTGATCAATTTCAGATAATAAATGACTGGATATTAATACCGTCATCCCGTATTCTTTCGGTAAACTTTGTATCAGTTCCCGCATTTCAATAATACCGGACGGATCCAATCCATTCGTAGGCTCATCCAAAATCAGCAGCTCCGGTTGGTGTAGCATGGCGGCAGCAATCCCGAGACGCTGCTTCATTCCAAGCGAAAACCCTTTTACTTTTTTATTTCCAACTTCATGCAGACGGACCAGCTTCAGTACTTCATCTATTCTTTTCTTTGGTACGTGAAGGATCTTTCTACTTGCTTCTAAATTTTCTTTGGCAGTTAAATGTGGATAATAAGAAGGATTTTCTACCAATGATCCCACATTTTTTAAAATATCTATCCGGTTGTTTTTCATATCTTTACCAAATAGTTGAACAGAACCGGATGTCGGACGCATCAATCCTAATAACATGCGGATTGTTGTCGTTTTTCCAGCTCCATTAGGGCCAAGAAAGCCATATATTTCTCCTTTTGGTATCTTCATCTCTAAATTGGATACTGCTTTTTCTTTTCCAAATGATTTGGTTAAATGCTTCGTTTCAACGATATATTCCATTATTATCACCTCTACCTTTAAGGATAGAGCTATGAGTTTAAAATAAAGTATGTGCTTTGTTTAAAATTTGTTTAAAAATCGAGGCAATAAGCAAGATGCTTTGAATGCCATTCAAGAAACATCCTGTAAAGCATTCCTATCCATCGGTCAATTACGAAATCCGGAATATTTTTCAACCTGGTTATTCAGAATCCTGATACGTGAGTGTTATCAATTATTAAAAGATCGAAAACAAATCATTCCCTATGAAGAAAATGAATTGTTGATTCGATTAGAAAGCAAGATAAGGAGATAGAATCTTTTCATTTGAGTGAAGTTTTATCCAAACTGAAAGCATCCTATCAGACCTCTATCATCTTATTTTACTACCGTGACCTGTCGATTCAGGATATTGCAGAAATTATGGAAAAGCCTGTTGGCACAATAAAAACATTTTTACGCAGAGCAAAGAAAAAATTAAAAATCGAGTTAGAAAGGAGCTATAAATTACATGAAAAAACGATATGAACAGTCAGAAATCTTCCCAAAAGAACAAGTGCGTTCAGCTATTCAAACTGGCATGGAACAAGCAGAAAAACAACGTAGTAAAGGGAAAAAGAATCCACAGGAGCATCGAAGAAATAAGGTTAAACGAAAAGTACTCTATGCTTTTGGCAGTGTAGCGGCTATTTTTGTCATATTAGTTGGTTCATCTTACTATTCTCCAGCTCTAGCAAGCAGTCTATCTCAGATTCCTATTATCGGTTCAGTATTTGGAAATTCTGAATTGATTGGTTTACAAAAAGCTCAAAAACAAGGGTTAACAAGCCAAATCGGAGAAACTCAGATAATTAACGGAATATCGGTAACACTGGATGAAATCTTGTATGATCAAAATAACATTACTATTGGTTATATCATTGAATCAGAAGAACCGCTTGGAGAGTACTATTTCGGGGGTGGCGTTATGGATTATACGATTGATGGCGAATCACCCAGCAGAGGTTCAGGATCTTACAGGGAGAACATTCAATCAGCAACAACCCGTACCGCCATTCAAGAAATTAATGTAACGGAAGAAATGCCAGATAGCTTTGAACTGGGATTAATTTTACAGGGAGAAGACGACGAAGAATCCTGGTACTTCTCGACACCTATAGAAAAGATTACAGATATTCGCACGATTCCCGTTAATCATTCACAAAGTGTTGACGGGATTGATTTAACTGTTACGGAATTATCATTAAGTGAAACAGGAGGCAGCATATCTTATGAAAGCTCTGAAATAGGAACGGATTTTGAACTGAGTCGTGGAGGCAATATTGCATTCCGGATAGTCGATCAAGATGGAAATGAAGTTATCAGTAATTCAGGGGGAGGGATGGGAGAGGTCATTGACAATAGCTTGCTATTTACGAGCAAGGGAAAATTTGATCCCATTGATCCTAGTGTTACAGAGCTGACCATTACTCCTTATACAGCCCTTCCAATAGATGGCGGCGGCGTGGAAATTAATGAAAATAGGGTGGAAAAAACCCTCGAATTTATAGGTGGAAATTTAAATGATGTTGAATTTGAATCTTTTACAGTGGAAATACCAAACTAAACCCATTATCTAAAAATTATATTCATCATTAAAAGCAGTGATTTTCTTTTCTACAAAGAAATTTCACTGCTTTTTAACACGATAAGAGAGTATAAAAATTTGACCTTTTTCCAATAATTAATTACTTTCTCATTCTTACAGCACGATCCAAAATACGCTGATAAAGCAGATTCCAATCTGTTTTATAATTTTTTACTTCTGCCGGATGAATCCAGATCCTGTCTGTCGATTCATAGGCAGCTTTAAATTCAACTATTTGCTGGATATCCATATAGTAAAAAACCTGATAACCAATTTTTGGATAAAGCCCTTCCGAATCCCATTCGAAGTTTTCGGTATGGTCTACTGTAATATACCCTAAAAGAGCACAGCTGCCTTCAATATAGCCCTCTTCATACGCCTCACGTTTAAAACAATCTACTGGTGCTTCCCCTTGTTCCATATGTCCCCCGGGTATATCCCAATTTCTATCATTTAAATTTACCAAAAGCAATTTATTCTCTTTAAAGCATAGGCCATGTACACTCGTTATAAGCGCTTGTGCAGGCAATTTGTCATCTGGCACCCAAGTTAATTTCACCTTCCCATTTCCCCAATATGCATACATACTTGTCATCAAAGCTCCTCCTTCTTGAAGCTTTCTTAGCTCAAATCAAGAGATCTAATTGTTCACTCTTTTTACTCTAATAATTTTTATCGTTGTTCCTTGTTCGGTAGAATCCATCTCCCAATCTAAATACATTCCTTTCACCATCATATCAACAATTGAAAGACCGATTCCTGCCCCTTTTTGCTCTGATCCTGTCTGCATTCCCTTCCCTTTATCTGTAATAACAATAGCATCGTGCTGGTCCGTTGACTCTGTTCTTACTGCAATATATTTACCATCTCCTGCATGACGCAGCACATTTTGCAAGATATTATCTAAAATTCGACTGAACCATAATGCATCCACTTCCCATGTGTTTTGTTCAAAAGGTTCTATGTCAACATCAACGTCAAATCCTTCCTTCTCAAAAACAGGATACCAGGTTGCCAAATATTGACGAAGGAATCGCGTTATATCTTGTTCTTTTAATTCCTTCTTATATTTACTCGCCATAAGCAACGTATAAGACATTAGATTTTCAATTAATTTATCCACGTCTTCAATAGAGGTTGATGCTAACTTAAGAGAGCGTTTCGCCTCTTCTGGCAAATCCATTTTCTGCAATGTATAGGCTTGTGCATTTATTTTGGTTAAAGGCGTCCGCAAATCATGTGATAAGTTGGCAATCAGTTCTTTACGCAGTTGTTCTTCTTCCTGTTCACGCTCTCTGCTTTCCCTTAATTCCCGTACCATTTGATTAAAAGCCTTCTCTAAATCACCAATCTCATCCTGCTTTTTTTCTTCAATGAGAATCGGTAATCCATCTGTATCCCGAATTTCCATTGCTTCTTGCAGGTAGACAAGACGTTTACGAATTCCTCTGAAAAACCATAGAGAAAGAAAAATAAATAGAAACACGACACTTAGCGTCAGCGTAACAATAGCCCAGCTATACTGATCAAAAAGGCGCTGTCCTAGGGATTTCATCACATCCCGTTCCAGTTGAAAAACAATAAAGCCATCTTCCTCATTTCCCCCAGCAAAAGCAACGACAGTAAATGGGTCATTGTTATAATGTCTTTTTAGAAATTCTGCAGTATACGCTGCATCCCACTGATCTGGTACATTTTCTTGGAGATTGCTTTGTATATCCAAAACACCGTCTTCGTTCACCCAAAACATAGATGCGTTTGGATAGACTTCTTGCCATTCCTCAAATAGCTGAATCACATCTTCTTCCGATACGATTGCGCTGGCATCCTGATGCCATTTTTCTTCTATTTCTGAGAATGAATGCTGCCCATCTTCTGGTGAATCTATATCCTCTATTAAATTAAAGAAAACAAAAATGATAATGAAGTAAGCTGCTTGTATTAAAAAAATGGCAATAAGGATAATTAAAATATACTTTGCTAATAAAGATTTGAAAAAACGCTTCATTTTTTCACCCGATAACCAATCCCGCGGATCGTCTCAATAATCGTTGGTTTTGCAGGATTTTCTTCAATTTTTTCACGTAAATAGCGGATGTGTACCATTAACGTTTTATCCCCTTCCATAAACTGTTCACCCCACACACCTTCATAGAGCTGTTCTTTCGTCAAGATTTGATTCAGATGGCGAAGAAAGTATTGAAACAGTTGATATTGCTTTCCTGTCAGCAAAATTTCTTCCGCTGTATGTTTATTAATAATAACCAACGATTTTGTATCGATTTGCAGATGACCTATTTCAAGCCTATCTTCTTCTTTTTGAAAACGGCGGAGCAACGCATCTACACGCGCTGCTAATTCATCCGGATGGAATGGTTTAGTCACATAATCATCCGCAAAACTTAAACCTTCTATCTTATCTTCCACTGCGGAACGCGCAGATAACATCACAATTGGCGTGTCCGGCTTTACTTTTTTTATTCGTTTTCCAATGGAGAAACCGTCAAGTCCCGGCAGCATAATATCTAAAATGGCAAGGTCAATATCGTTTATATATTTTTCTAGTTCGTTTCCAGATATTAGCCAAGTTACTTGATGGCCTCTTTCTGTTAAATCTTCTGTGACCCATTGTCCAATTTCTTTTTCGTCTTCGATATATAGAATATGTGCCATTTATTCCACCTCATCATCCATTGATTTACTAGTTAAGCAATATTTATTTAAAGCCAAGTATATAAGTCATAATCATTTCTTTGTAATCAATCATAGCAATTCTATAAATGAATGGAATAGACTATCTCTATTTTTAAACAAAATTTAAACATCATCCTATCTATCTTTGGATTCATTTCATTTAAATGGAGGAATTCTTTTTAACTTGCTTTACGGAAAATGTACTGAGAATGGAGTTATTTATCATTTATACTTATTTATCATTTTGGTCGAGAAGACTCCATCCTCAAGCGAAGCTAGGGTGGAGATGAATCGCCTTTTTTCGTATACAAACTTACGTTCTCTTTGTACAATATCAATATACGAAACATTCTTTGAGAACTGGGTATACAGGGGTGTGACAAGAAATGCTTTGTCACGTAAAATATCCAAGCACTACTTGACACGCACACACTGAAGTTGCGAAAACCAAGCTAAAATAGGGTGTGCGGTGAAGCCGTCGTATAAAGTATCAAAGCATTCACCATAGGGACTACGGGTAGAGCCTGCTAAAATAACTGATGGATGCATTGGTGTTCGCAGGAATCTCCATCTTCAGATTTTGCTTGAAATCAAGATGGAGTAGTTCAAGATAGAGTATAATTATATTATTCCCTAATGATTAAAAGGACGATTCACTTTATCATTATAGGATAACAACTTTTACGAGTAGATATTGGAAAAGTTTCTTATTTTTGGCTTTGTGCTAACCTTAAGCGAACATCCATTACTAAGGAGGTTAGCACCACTTTATTTATAAACATTTAAACAGCTTTTCTACAGATAATTTGTAAAATATATCCAATTATAATCAGGTTAGCACTTTTCTTATTTTGAAGTTATATTTTATATGGCTGTATGTTGGGCGCTTTCGTACTTATGTAAGTACGTGGATTGAAATGTATAACTTGACGCACGTAAAATAGCAGTCGAACCGTTCGTACTTACATAAGTACCTAAACTAAAACCTTTTCGAACAACCCACAACAGCCGAATGAAATAATTCATACCCTATCTAATGATAAAAATCATTAAGCCTAAACAACCTCAACCCATTAAAAATCCGCTCTCATCATAACAGTTAAAGAGGCGGATTTAATTTTCTATCCCACTTGCTAAGCAAGCTGCAAAATCCGTTCCGCCGCCTTTCTTGCCCCAGCAATATTTCTGGAAACTGGGCCAATTTCCAACTCAGCTAATGCACCTGCTACAAAGAGGCCTTTTTTCCACTCAAGTGTTTTAGTTACAACCGGAAATCCACAAGGCGCACAAGGCAACTGCATTTTATCTATTAACGGGTCTAACCATGCTTTTCCCGGTAAGGCAATAGCTGGACCGGTTGCTAACAAAATAGAGCTCCCAGCTATCATTTCTTCATTTTCCATAAAAAGCTGCATCTCCCCATCCATATCTTTCCTTATTTCCTGGATACAACCTGTATGAATATCCAACTTTCCTAATCTTTCTTGTTTCAGCAGCTTAAAATATAAATCCCGGGTAATAGAGCCACGATTCCTTGCTTTTTGAATAACTTCCCTTCTTTCTTTATAACTGGTCAGTTTATGATACGTGTTTAAAAATTTTGGCCCAAGCCATCCTGGATCACTATCAAAATGATGAATACGTAACGGATGGCGTTTCACCATAGTTACGGAATGAATCGATTCTTTTTGAGTAAGTGCGTAAGCAAGATGCGCTGCAGTCATCCCGCCGCCAATCACAATCACATCTCCTGTTTCTGGAAGCTCGTTATCCATTTCAAATACATGCTGAATGGAAGGACTCTCTTTATACTTTTCCATCCACGAGGGGTAGTAAGGAGTATGATTCACACCGATAGCAAGCACGACCCGTTCACTGGTGAAACAACGTCCATCTGCAATACGTACTGTCCACCCTTGTTCCGCCCATGAAAGTTTATCTACCTCTCCTTGCAGCCAGCATTCCATTACACCTGTTTCTTCCAATAAATCCAAGCTATGCTGATTAAACATGTCTAAACGCGGCCGCTGATACTGTCCTTTAAATCCCGAAGCATAATTGTGTATTGAAGCATATTTTTTTAAGCTGTATGGATCGGTATCTAAATGGTGGACTAAAGGGGAGCGCAAATATTCCATTTCGATCTTTTCTGTAATCGTCATCCATCTTTCTAATGGCTGTTTGTGGGGATCAATAATCAATAAGTCTCTTTTCTCCACTTTTTTCTCTTCCAGAAGACGGGAAGCAACACAGCTTCCTTGTATTCCTCCTCCAATCACTATCCATTTATACACACATATCCCTCTTTTCTTTTTCGCTTCCAAAAGCGTAATCATTACGGTTAATTCCCGAAAAATTTTTTACATGTCTTTTAAATAATTATTCTCTTTGCTTTTGAGTATCTATTTTTATTGTCCAATCTTCATTTCACACACCTATTTACTTACCGTCCTTCTGTAAAAAAATATTTCCTATTGTTATTCACCTCAAAAGCAGCTGATACGACATTTGTACAATCCATCCATTGCGTTTCCACTTTTATCTGTTCTGTTCTTTTCTCTATTTTCTCTTCTATTTCTTTTAATATTTTTAACAGCTCAGGTAAGGATAATTCGAATGCTTCAGCTACATGCTGATGAGGAGATTCGACTCGAAGTAAATCCATAAAATGTTCCGGTGTGCTTGCCTTTTCGGAAATACGATTTTCCATATTGATTACTTTTTCATATACTAACTGTTCTTCTTTCGAGAGGAAACGGCTCATCACCTTTTCCAGAAGCTTTTTTTCTAAGTAACTTTCCATTTTAAACACCTCTCAAGGAAATCATTCTTGCCATAAATCGTAATTATTACGATTTAATACGGAAATATTATTACTTTACCATGAAATTTCAATAAAAACAATATAAATCTTATCCATCTATTTTATAACCGATTACTCGTCATTAATTAGCGCCTAAAATTTTAGTCTATAGCAGCAAAGCTCGTATTCATTTGTTTTTCTTATCCTTCTTTACCATACAAAAAAGCTATCCTACGCCAATGGCACAAGACAGCTTTTTTCATCATGTACAACCAAAACAATACATTCCCCTTATTTCCCTTTTTCAACACTGAGTGTTGAGTTAGGATACTCAATCTCATCTGCACTCACAGTCATTGTTACACTGAAAAGTGAGAATACTACTAATACAGCAATTAATAGCTTTTTCATCAAATCCCTCCTTTCATCTCAAGGACATTTTTTATCTTAAAATAAGCTTGTTTATATAGCTTATTTTGAGAATAATAGTTGGACAGCATAACATTATATTGAATGAGGATGCTCGTTTCATTTATTTCTTTAAAAAAAGGAATAGCTACTTTTTCTAAGTACTCATGAAATTCCTCTCCATTCAACCGCAATTGAAGCACGTGGAATTTAATTATATATTCCTCCAAATCAAACTTTTCAGCCTCTATTTTCCCTTTTGCGATATAGTTTGCTGCGGTTTTCTTATTTTCCATGCTCAAATATAATTCAGCTAATGTATAGATTGTTTTCGTATTATGTTCCTCTTCTGTATAAATAGAGAGACTTTCTTGATAATAATGAATGGCTTTTTCAATATCTTTCTTTTTTTCAAAAGCAAGTCCCAAATTATGATAAACTTTTCGAAGCAAGTCCTTATCATTCTCGGTTACTTTCTCAACACGATGATAATAATCAATCGCCTCATCATAGTTTCCCATTTTAAAATAGTTAATCCCCAGCAAGAAATAGCAGACTGTACATTGATCATAGTTCATTTCCCTTAAATAAGCATTTAACGCTTTTTCTAGATGTTGAATCGACTTATATACATCATTTTTCCGATTATATGTCAGAGATATTTCGTAATGGATATCTGCTTTATATGGAAAATTCAAAGCATTTACCAAAGCTAAATATAGTTCTAATGCTTTATCATAATTACCAGCAGCATAATGATATAAGCCACACACTCTATTAAATAAAGGCATTATTTTCATATTACTAAAATCTTGCAAAGATTCTGCTTCTTGAAATTTTTCTTTCGCCTCTGCTATTGTTGAAAACCTTAAGGCAAATCGTAATTCAATTAAGCTGATAAGTAACCTTACACTTGGGTTTGATGAGTCACGGAATCGATTCAAAAAAGATTGGTAAGCTTCTTTTGCTGCAGTTTGGTTTTCTTTAATTAAATTATAAATATTTTCAGCTTCTTGCATAACCTTATCATTGACCACTTCATCTGTTTGAATTAACTCTTGCATTGTTATTCCAAATTTTTTTGCCAGCAGCTGTAGAATCTCTTCATTAGGAACGACATTTCCATTTTCAATCTTGCTGTAATAAGATACAGAACAAATACCTTCCACAATCTCATGTTGGGTAGAATTCTGCTTATTTCGTAAAAATTTTAGTTTTTGCCCTAAATCCAAAATCCTCTCTCCTCTTCGTGAATTATTTCCTACTCTAAATGTAACACAATTTTAATAAAAAATAGAACAATGACTTTCTATTTAATTAAAAAGCTTTATAATTTCTTCCTGAATATACTAAAAAATAAGCTGCTCTTTTATCGAAGCAACTTATCCATCACATGCAAATCCTATTTTTTCAAAACATTAAACATATTATTAAATCAATATCTTGTTTTACTCTATTGTTTGTTAGTAAAGGATTTCATTTATAGACAATCTAGAAATTTGTACTTTTTATTCCAGAAATACATCTATTTCTTTTGCTAGTTCTTCTATCGATTGTACTACCAGGTCAGGAATACATTTATTCTTTAGAAAAGGCGTTTCTCTTAATCTATTTTCTTTATACCACTTCTCTTCACACAGTCTAATGAAGCTTGGATGAGCTGCCCTTTCATCAACCGGAACTTTTAAAACCGCTTCCGGTAACGAACGATGAATAAACACGGAAAGAATTCCTAATTCATTTGCTAACTGCACATCATGATCAATTCGATCGCCAACATGTGCTATGACTTCCCCTTTTACTAGTAATTTACCTAAGATAGATGTGTGCGGTTTGGCAAAGCCTTCCGAATCAGATGTTATTACTTCTTCAAATACGGTATCCAGACCTAATTGCTTTAGTACCGGAAGCTGATACTTCGCATATCCATTTGTTACGGCAGCCAGACGAAAGCCTTTTCTTTTTATTTTTTCCAAGTTAAACAGCATATTCTCTTCCAATAGATATACTTTAGAAGGCTTCGAGTGCTTGATAACCATACTTTCGATATCAATACCTACTTCTATTTCTAATTTCTTAGCTATAGTAACTAGAATATCGTCCCAGTTGTATGCTTCTAAAAACCGCTCTTCGCTCATTCTCTGTAAATGTTCGTTAATAATGAGGCGCATAATATCTTCTTCGGTAACAGCTTCCCTTTTCAACATAGCAACCAACTCCGGAAAGACCCATTTTCCAAAAGGATTTTGCATCACGGTCTCATCCAGATCAAATGTAATCCATTTTGTTTGCACTTACTTCACGGCTCCTTCCGTTAAACTATCCATAAACTGTCTAGATGCGAATAAAAAGGCAATAATCATTGGCAAAGAGGATAATGTCAGTCCGGCAAACAATAAATTCCACTGGGTATCATATTCCCCAAACAACGTCAGCATTCCTAATGGGATGGTTGATAACGAATCGGTGCGAATAAAAATCAATGGATAGAAAAAATCATTCCAGACATTAATTAAGTTTACAATTCCTACGATCGAAATCGCGGGCTTCATGATCGGCAGTACAATGCGGTAGTATACTTGAAAGTCATTACATCCATCTAACCGGGCGGAGTCTTCCAAAGCTCTTGGAACGGTACGGAAAAAACCATAGAACAGAAATACCGCAAATGGAATCCCTCCAGCAACATAAATAAAAATTAAAGCAAATAATGTGTCCACTAACCCCAATTTTAACATGGTCATATAAAGAGGAATTACTGCCAGCTTCATTGGAAGCATCAGACCGATCATAAAAAATGCTAAGAAATATGGATTCCATTTAAACCGGTATCTTGAAAGGTAATAGCCTGCCAATGAGGATACAAACAGGACAATAAATACTGAAGCAGCGCTAACGATAATACTATTCAGCATATAATTAGAAAAGTTAACCACTTCCCAAACCTCTATATAGTTATCTAAACTAAAGGAAGCAGGCAAACTTAAAGGGCTTGTGAAAATTTCTGCATTTTCTTTAAAGGACGAAATAATCATCAAAAGAATCGGATACCCAAAAACAAATGTAAAAAAAGCTAAGACGGCATACTTTAAAATTTGTAAAAACGGATTGGTTTTCATCTTCTTTCCTCCTCTACTCGTTTTACCTTTCGAAGTCTTTACGCTTAAAGACAAATAAAATAATACTTGTTGCCATACCGATAATAATAAATAGTACGACGGCAACTGCTGAACCGAGACCAATTGCTTGCCCTCCATCGACTGTTCCAAAAGCTAAGCGGTAGAAGAAGGTTGTTAATACATCCGTTGAATAATATGGTCCTCCTGAAGAACCCTGCATCGCGAATACATATTCAAAGGTTTCAAAGGATCCAATAAATACTAACACCGTCATAATCATCAATGCTGGTCCAATCATAGGGAGTGTGATTCGAAACAATACCGTAATCGCATTGGCTCCATCTATTTTGGCCGCTTCAAAAATTTCCTTATCAATCGCTTGTAGTCCAGCTAAAAATATCAGCATAGAGAACCCGATAGATGCCCAGCTATCAACAAAAATAACACTGAAGAGTGCGGTACTCATGTCACCTAACCAGGGTCTGGTGAATGCTTCCAGACCGATTACTTCCAACAGCGTATTCAGAGCACCTCTGGTTGGATTTAAAATTAAGCTGAATAAAAAACCAATCACAATAACAGACAATAGTTTTGGCAAGAAGAACATACTTTTAAAAAACTCTTTCCCTTTGATTCTACTATGTATAATCAAAGCTAATATAAGAGAAATAATTAATTGGGTAATGACTGTAACGAAAAAATAAATCCAGTTATGGCTGAATGCATTAAAGAAAAAATCCTTATACGGGTTTTCTGTAAATAACGTGATAAAATTTTGGAAACCTACAAAACTTACTCGATCAAATCCATTAAACGAATAAAAGCTGTTTAATGCAGCTGAAATCAGTGGATATAATTGAAAGACACCATAAATCAATGCTGCAGGAAGTATAAATAAATGAACAAGATGCTTTTTATATTTATTTTTCCGCTTATGTTTAGTCACGGGGCTCAGCCTCCCAAAAGGTGAATACACAATCAGCGTGGATTGTGTATTCATTTTTTATTAATTCCATTCACGTGTTATTCTTCTTCAATCATTTCTAATTTTTCCACACCCTCTTCCGCAGCTCGCTCAGCATTTTCCTGTGCTTGTTCAAGCAATTCTTCCTTTGTGATTTCTCCTAAATACATTCCTTGCAGTCCATCTTCAAAAATACCTTTGGTGGATGGAGACCCTAACCCATAATGAACAAGCATCAAGTAAGGGGTGGAATTGACTTCAGAGGCCTCCATGATTTGTTGTATAATATCGTGTGATGCTGTGACGCCCTCTACCGCACTAACCCTGCTTAAGTTATCCGTAAATAATTGACCAAATTCTGGACTGGCCATAAATTCCATAAACCTCAATGCTTCTTCTTCATGCTCCGTCCCTTTAACCACACCATAGGAACCATCTACCCAGTTCATCACTAATGCTTCATCCGATCCTTCTTCCTTAAATCCAGGGATAACCCCAATGGATAGATCCGGATTACTATTTTCAAGTACTTCTAACTGAAAATCTCCATTTACATACATCGCTGCTTCTTCTGTATAGAATAATGCTTGTGAATCATTATCATCTAAAGCTGTAAATCCTTCAGGTAAATATGCTGTCAGCTCTTCCATTCTATTTAAGGACTCCATCATTCGAGGGTCTGTTAAATCGGCTTTCCCCTCGATTACATCTGATACAAATGCATTACCGTCATATGCTGTTGGCGTGATAACTCCATGCAGCATAGACAACAGCCACGCTTCTCTTCCACCTACAGATAATGGAACTACGTCATTATTTTTCAATTCCTGACTTACTTCTATAAACTCTTCCCAGGTTTCTGGCGGCTCCAGGTTGTATTCATCAAAAATCGCTTTATTATAATAAATCAATCCAATATTTAAGGATAACGGGATACCGTAGAGCTTCTCATCGCTTCCTTTTGCAGCTTCTAAATAGGATTCATCAAAGTTATCTATTCCTTCTATATCATCTAAAGCAACTAAATATCCATTGTCTGCAATTGTCTGAGCACCCGAATAAGGTCTGAGCTGCACAATATCCGGACCTGTTCCAGATACCAAAGCATTGGTTAAAATGGTATTATATTCGGTTGCTTCAAATGGATTAAAATTAATTTTAATATCTGGGTTTTCTTCCTCAAATACTGCGATTATTTCCTCATATGCCGCCCTGTCCTCTGTTCTCCAGCTGTACATATCAAGCTCTACTACATCTTCACCTGAGTTATTGGAACTGTCTCCACTTCCACATCCAGCAGCAATTCCGCTGAATAAAATGACAAGTAATCCTGTAAGCCACCTTTTCTTCATTATTAGAATCCCCCTCTATGCATTTATCACCACGCAGTTCTTTTCAATGAGGCAAGTAATCACAACAAGATTGGTTTACAAGTATTTCCGTCGTATTCCAGAACATGTTTGCGTTCCTAATTCTTCATGGAAGAAGCATTATAAATGTCCTTTGGCTACACTTTGGTTTCATTTCTTTTCCGTTTTATTCATCTTCTTCAATCATTTCCAACTCTTCTACTTCCTCCTCAGCAGCTCTTTCTGCATTTTCCTGTGATTGTTCTAGCAAATCTTCCTTCGTTATTTCTTCTAAATACATTCCTTGCAGCCCATCTTCAAAAATTGTTTTGGTTGTCGGTGATCCTTCTCCATAATGAACAAGCATCAGATAAGGGGTGGAATTTGTCTCTGAAGCTTCGGTTACTTGCTGAACAAATTCATGTGTAGCCGTGACCCCATCAACCGCACTAACACGACTCAATTGATCACTGAACATTTGACCAAACTCCTGCGTTGCCATAAATTCCATAAACCGGAGTGCCTCTTCCTCGTGTTCAGAACCTTCCACAACCCCATAAGAGCTATCTACCCAGTCCATTACCAGTGGTTCTTCCATTCCTTCCTCCTTAAATCCAGGAATAACACCAATTGGAATATCTGGGATATTATTTTCAAAGGTTTCTAACCGATAGTCCCCATTAATATACATCGCCGCTTCCTCTGCATAGAATAAAGCTTGTGCATCATTATCATCTAAAGCAACAAAATCATCCGGCAGAAACTGCGCTATTTCTTCCATTCGATCCAAGGATGCTACCATGCGCTCATCTGTTAAGTCGGTACTTCCTTCTGTCAATTCATCAACAAATTCATTCCCGCCATATGCTGTCGGTGAAATCACCCCATGAAGCATGGATAATAAATAAGCATCTCTTCCGCCTTGAGCTACAGGAATAATATCATTTGCCAATAATTCCTCACTTACATTTACAAAGTCCTCCCATGTCTCTGGCACAGCTAACCCGTATTCTTCAAAAATAGTTTGGTTATAAAAAATTACACCTACATTTAACGACAAGGGTACTCCATAGGTATTCCCGTCACTCCCTTGAGCAGCTTCTAAATAAGAATCATCAAAATGATCGATTCCTTCTATGTCATCCAAAGCTACCAAATATCCGTTATCTGCAATTGTTTGAGCGCCTGAATAAGGCCGAAGCTGCACAATATCTGGCCCTGTTCCTGATACCAGAGCATTCGTTAAAATCGTATTATATTCTGTAGAATCAAATGGATTAAACTTGATTTTTATATCTGGATTCTCCTCCTCAAAAGCAGCAATTATCTCCTCATATGCGGATCTATCTTCTGTTCTCCAACTGTACATTTCCAGCTCTACTGCATCTTCATTTGAGGTGCTGGAACTTCCTTTATCCGTATTGCCACAGGCAGCAACCATTGTGATACATATAATAAAAAATATTCCTAGAAATAGCTTTTGCTTCATAATTAACCCCCCCATAATTTAATAATATTTGTACACCTATCAAATTATTCAGAGCAGTAATCCGCACACCCCCTCTATATTTTTATGGAAATGGTAAGATTCTTTCTTCGATAATCTGCAGCATTTCTTTTCAGCGTTTTTATATCGTCGTTTGTTTTTTCTTTTCACGTGTACACATCATCATTATTCATGCTTAAACACCTTCATAATCATTTATATGAAGCACAGATGAAATTTAATGTCGATATTTTTCAAATCATTAAAATTTAAATTCAAAATTATGGATGTTTCAAAGTGATAAAATGAAAAGGATTATTTTCATAATAAAATCTCTCGCGAGGCAAGAAAAATATTGATATGATAACAATAATTATTGCGGACAAAAGAAGTAAAAAGGAGCTGTATGATGCCAATTTTTATCTACTATCAAACGACTGCAAAAGAATGGAAACGAGCAGAAAATGATGCTGCTGTTCCAAATGATGCACTTTTTATATGGTATGATTTTGTAAATGCTAGTTTAGAAGAAAGTAAACTATTAACTTCCCAGTTTCATTTCGATACATTAGCTATTGAAGATACGGTGAGTACTATTTCACGACCGAAATTAAAAGAGTACCCATATTACCAATTCTTAGTCTGTCATCTAATAAATCCAACAGATTATCGTGCGCAGGCTATCAATATCTTTATGAAAGGCCATATTCTTGTAACTTATCATCAAGATAAATTAAAAAGCGTAGGCAGTATGGAAGAAGTCATTCAAAAACGCTATCTTTCCAAAGAAATCACACCAGTAGATATCGCTTTTCTTATTTTAGATTTTATTGTCGATAGTTATTTTGACTATATTTATCATATTGAGGATGAGGTATTTTCTTTTGAAGACCGGCATGTAAATGATGCTACTGATAATAAACTAATGGAGGATGTTTTCCGAATTCGTTCAGTTATTATTAAACTGAAACGTGTGCTCATGCCTATGCAGGAACTTATCGAGCATTTAAAAGAAGAAGCATCCTTTACAAAAACGAAGAAACAAAGAATGTATATACACCATATCGAGGATCATATTATCAAACAAATACATATCATTAAATCTGCACAGGAAATGACTGGTGATATCCGCGATAACTATGATTCCTTAAACTCCTATCGATTAAATAATGTAATGAAAATCCTAACACTGGTTTCGGTTATCTTTCTGCCATTAACTTTAATAACCGGCATCTATGGTATGAACTTCTGGAATATGCCCGAATTAGAATGGAACTATGGGTACTTTAGTGTCCTTGCTGTTATGCTGCTTATCAGTATTGCACTTATTGTTTACTTTAAAATGAAAAAATGGTTTTAAATATGATTATAAGACTTTCCCTCCGAATAAAGCTTGCTAAAGAGAGACATTTCCATTGTCTTTCTTTTTTAGTTCCCCTCTTCTCTGTCATCTTAATAAATACGAATGGTATACTTTACTTAAATAAAGCTATTTATCGAATGGGGGATATTTATGAATGATAAAAAATCAGCCAGCAGTATAGAAAAAGCATTGCAGCTTCTCAATTGTTTCTCAGAAAAAAGATTTCAAATGACTGCTGAAGACTTGGTAAAGACTACCGGAATACCTAAGTCATCCGTATTTCGTATGCTAACTACACTAGAAGAATACAACTACATTAAGCGTACGAAAACAGCTCATAAAACATGGTACAGTCTCGGCTTCTCTTTTTTTGAAAAAGGAATGATGGTACATCGACAATTTAATATAAAAGACTACGCAAGAAGCAGAATGATAGAACTTCGTAACGAGTGGAATTTAAATATTCAATTAGCGATTCAAGATGGACATGATGCCTTATACATCGAACAAGTTCCTTCTTGGCGGCCGATACAGTTATATCCTGCTATTGGCAGACGTGCTCCTCTCTATGCAGCTTCTTGTCCCAGAACCCTATTAGCTTATATGGAAGAAAGCGAGCGAAAAGCAATTCTTAACCAGGCGAAATGGAAAAAATTCACGTCAGCAACGCCAGCGAATATCGAAGAGACAGAAAATGCCATCCAGCAAATTATCAAAACTGGTTATAGCATTAGCAGAGGGGAGCTTATTGAAGGAACAATTGGCATTGCAGTACCTATTTTTGAACCCGTAACCAATGAGATTTGGGCCGCACTCAGTATTGTAGGATTAGATAAAGACTTTGAAAAAGATACATTTTATTATATTAATGTGTTGAAAGAAACAGCAAAAGAAATTCAAAATTCTATAAAAACATAAAGATTTTAATATATGTAATAGATTTATTTTTCTGATTCTTATATAATGGACTTTAAATATCATTATATGAGATGGAGGAGTTTTTATGGCCGTTGCCAGTAACAGCACGACAAGTAACTTAAAACGCGGCTTAAGTTTTATTGATTTATGGAGTGTCGGAGTAGGTGCTCTCATTGGTGGAGGAATATTTACTGTCATTGGGCCAGCTGTCGCCCAAGCAGGTCCTGGGTTATTTATTGCTTTTATTATTGCAGGACTGGTTGCAACACTATCCTCGATGAGCTACGCTGAATTAGCTTCTATCTGGCCCTATCAAGGGGCTTCGTATGCTTATTCTAAGTTTGCATTTGCACCAATATCCTCTCATCTGGGGAAATTAGTTGCTCTATGGTGTGCAGGTTTATATTTTTTGTCATTTTCCTTTGCTGCAGGTGCAGTAAATCTGGGGTTTGCAGGTTACTTTAATTTTATTTTTCCTAATTTGTCTCCTGCTATTGTTGCACCGGTAGTTTCCATTGTTATCACAGGGCTTCTTTTAGTTGGTATCAAAGCTACTGGAAAAGTTAATACATTTTTCTCTATTATCCAAGTAGTTGCTTTATTTGCCATTGCCGTGATCGCTATTTCTGCAAATCCTTTCGGCCCATTCGAACATGATAGTTTCTTACCAAATGGATGGAGTGGTGTATTTGCAGCTACCGCTTTGATTGCTTTCGGTCAAATGCAGGTAGAGGCCGTTTTAACACTTGGTGAAGAGGCCAAGAATCCAAGAAGGAATTTACCCTTGGCACAAATTTCTGCCCTAATTACGGTAGTTATTTTATATATTATAACGGGTTACGGTGTTGTATCATCAGCAGATCCAGCAGAGCTGGCAGCTTCTAGTGCCCCACTATCACTAGCGGTTGAAAACGTACTGCCAGGTATTGGTGCAGTCTTGATTGCCGTTGCTGCGCTAACCGCAACGGGGACCTCCACCATTGGCTGTTTACTTGGATCCTCCAGAATGCTTTATGCAGGAGCACGTGAACATGCGTTTCCCCGCATTTTTGCAAAGGTAGGTGAAAAATCAGGAGTACCTTATATAGCAATTATTTTCACCGGGATTATCGCACTGATTGCAACAATGACAACTATATTAGGATATGCCGTTGCAATCAATTTATTAGTAAGTGCAGCAGTATTTGCTAACTGGTTTATGATGGCACTTATGAATATTGCGCTTATTATTGTCAGGGTAACCCGAAAAGAGCTTAATCCAAGCTTCCGTTTCCCTATCAATATAAAAAACATTCCGATATTAGCTATATTTGCAGCTATTTCCTGTATATGGATACTTACATATATTGAACCATTACCCCTAATTATCGGGGTCTCATGGATCGTTTTATTAACTATATGGTATTTTGCCTATTCAAAAAAACGCTGGAAGCTGCTGGATGAAGAGCAAATGATAGAACTAACAAAGGATACAGAAAGAAAGGAAGATTAAAATGAAAAAATTATGGCTACAAGAAAATAAATGGGAAGATGTAGAAAATTATTTAAAACAAAAAAGCACGATTCTGATCCCATTTGGAAGTGTAGAACAACATGCGAAACATTTACCGCTGGGAACGGATGCTTATCTATCCCAGCAAATTGCAGAAGATGTTGCTAAAGAAACAAACACGTTGATTGCTCCGCCCGTATGGACAGGATGGGCGCCTCATCATATGGCTTATAAGGGAACCATCACATTACGACCGGAAACCTTAACAAGTATTGTGGAAGATATGTGTGAAAGTCTCATCTATCATGGATTCAAAAAAATTATTTTAATCAACGGACACCGTGAAGCTAATTTACCTCCGATTAAAATTGGTATGACAAAGGTAAGAAATCGGACAGGTGCCTTCCTGGCAATAGCTGATCCTTTCTATATTAATGCAGAAAAAGGAAAAGAACTCAGTGAAGTTGCGGACGGAGGGATTGGACACGCAGAAGAACTGGAAGCGTCTCAAATGTATCATTTCTTCCCGGATCTCTGTTCTTCCGAAAATGCAGAAAAGAACATACCGGAACATCATCGTTTTATGCAGCATGATCCGCATGTTTCCGGTGATAAAATGATTACTGCAAGCGATGTCGGCACTTATAAACAGGCTACAAAAGGCATTGGAATTATGGGAGATGCTACGAAAGCTAATCCCAATAAAGGAAAAACGTATCATGATGCGATGATCGCTAATATTGCAGAATTCGTAACCTATTGTGAAGAAAAAATAGATGTTGAAATTCGAAAACAAGATATTCCTTTGTAAACAAAGCTTTAGTGGGTGATAGTGTTGCGGATAATGACACTGCAGTAAATAAAGCAAATCATAAAACCATACAGCCGGTCCAAAGTTGTTAGGGGCTGTATGGTTTTTATTTACAATTTTACAAGCGTCTCTTTTTTCCAAACTTTCATCTGTTTTCTTTTTCCTCTTTAACACATTGTTCATAATCAACAGAACAAGCCCTGATCTGAAGCTATCTATTACATTTATTAATACTCCAAAAAACTACCAATTTTAATTAGGATAAGACTTATTAAAATTCTCCTGGAAGTTATACATTTTACCCATCAAATAAAACAGTAATATTTCTCTCAAAAATTACCACGATCCCTTACTACCTGATATACCACCCCTTTTATATTTTATTCATTATTCAAATCTCCTAATGCTTTAACAAAATTCCCTTGGTACTTTTCCAACTTCGTCTTTGCCGTTTCCACATCCGTATCAAACATCAGTGTTAAAATAGCAGCTTTCGTATCACCATCCGCTTTATCATAAGCTTGAGCAGCCTTTTGATCATCAGCCTGCGTTAATTCTTTAATAATAGAAACTGCTCTATGGCGCAATTTCTTATTCTTCGCCTGTAAATTAATCATTAGATTTTCATATACTTTTCCTGTTCGTACCATGGTGGCTGTAGACAGCATATTTAAAACAAGCTTTTGGGCTGTTCCTGCTTTTAACCTTGTAGAACCGGTAACAACTTCCGGGCCTACCGGAAGTTCAATTGCTATATCAGCTTCTTGGGACAATACTGCATCCTGATTGCAAGAAATTCCAATCGTTTGCAGTCCTAAAGCTTTAGCCTTTTTGAGAGCACCCAATACATATGGCGTTCGACCACTCGATGCAATCCCAACGATAACATCTCCATCCTTAGCGTTTTTCTCTACATCTTCTCCGCCCAGCTGTTCATTGTCTTCAGCGCCCTCTATAGCAAAACGCAGCGCATGATCTCCTCCAGCAATAATACCTTGAATCACATCTGGTGTAACACCAAAAGTAGGAGGACATTCGGAAGCATCTAAAACGCCTAACCTTCCACTTGTTCCTGCACCTAAATAGATAACCTTATTTTCTCTTTCCAACGCTGCTACCATTACTTCTACTGCCTTCTCTATTTGAGGCAAGGCTTTTTCAACAACGTCAGGCACCTTTTTATCTTGTTCATTCATTAATTGTAAAATTTCATAAGTAGATTGTTCATGTAAATGATAGGAATTTTCATTTCTTTTCTCTGTCAACATATCTATTAACTCCCTTCCTATAAATTTATTCTTTATTAGCTGGTCAGCATTTCATATACCAAGGTGTGAAACTTCCTTCTAATATCAGACAATCGGTGTTGCCGCCCGTAATGAACCATATTGGTAAGCAAAACGGTAACAATTTCTTCTTTCGGGTCGATCCATAGGCTTGTTCCCGTAAACCCTGTATGCCCAAAAGAGCCGATGGACCAGGCAGATCCACTAGTTGTTCCAATCGTTTTATCACATAATACTTCAAAGCCCAAACCTCGATTTTGGATCACATTTTCTTTGAT
Source organism: Oceanobacillus jeddahensis (assembly GCF_000750635.1). Lineage (GTDB taxonomy): Bacteria > Bacillota > Bacilli > Bacillales > Amphibacillaceae > Oceanobacillus > Oceanobacillus jeddahense. Next base: position 327,590 of record NZ_CCDM010000002.1, on the reverse strand, counting down.
GAGAGCCATTGTCTCAGGTTTTAGAATCGGCTGCTTTTCCGGATACAACCAATAATCCGCATAGAGCGCTACATCCGAAATATTTGAAAATAACCCTGCGGAACCACTTACCCCACCTAAATGATAGGCTTTCTCATCATGGACTTCACCATGAACATATTTTCCGTAAACTTTTTCAGTTGCAGCAATCTTATTCTTCTCTATCTTTCGAGGGAGAAAACCGGTACTTTTCATTCCCCATGGCTGATACAGCTCTTTATCCACAAAGGTATCCAGCCCTTGATTTGTTATAGCTTCTACTATTTTCCCCAAAGCGATCATTCCGATATCACTATATAATACTTGGGTGTCTGGAGGATGAACAGCTTTACAGCTTAAAATCTCCTTCCATACATCTCTTTGCTGATACCGGTTTTTAACAGATAAATCTGCCGAAACCCCTGATGTATGCTGTAAAAAATGACGAATGGTTATCCCCTTTTGAGGGAACCCGGGAACATATTTCGTTACTTCATCATCTATATGTAGCTCTTTTCGTTCATGCAAAAATAGAATGCCCGGCAATGTACATATCACTTTTGTTAAAGAAGCTAAGTCAAAATAAGTGTCTGTAGTAACAGAGATTCTCTCCCCCTCATTATTTAAAAAGGAACCTGCACTCCGTAATGTTTTCTGCTGTTGATGATGTTTGACAAGATAAACAGCTGCAGGAATTTCATCTTTTGTAACCAGCTCCTCTAAATACCGTTCATAAGCATTCATTTATTGCACCTCTTTCCCTCTACTTATCAGCATTTTTTTGATTTCTTCTGGTGAATAGCCTTTCTGTTTTAAAACAAGTACAATACTCCCAATCACCGGGGAATTCTGTGATTTTAAAACCTTTAATAAGGGAGTCAAAGTTAGTTCATCTTTCACTTTCTTGACGATAAAGTCATTTTGAAAAATACCTCCTGCCAATATAAATGGCACATCCCTTTCCATTGTTTGAAACAGTCTTTCAAACAAAATTTTACCGCGATTCGCTATTTGTTTAGCAGCTTTTTGAGTTATCTTTATTGCAATATCATCTTCCAAATCGACTGCTTGAAAAACATATTTGGCAAATGCAGCTACACGCTGTTTTTCAAAATGTTGATAAATGATTGGAATCAATTCTTCTATTTGATGAAGCCCTTCCCCGTTCAAAATAAGATTAGTTAATGCCGTTTTGGGCCCTAGTCCATCCAGCTGGTTGAATACCGCTATCAAAGCCTGTGAACCTAAATCATAGCCGCTCCCTGGATCTCCGCCAATCACATGTCCCCAACCACCGACACGATCTGTCTTTGTTTGATGGATACCTAGAGTTACTGCTCCTGTTCCACAGATGGACACAATCCCATCTTCTCCGTATGTTTCTGAATAAAGGGCAATTGCCCCGTCATTTTCAATAACTATCTCATTGAGGGAGTGTCCATACGATGATATTTCCTGAAAACATTCCATCCATTTTCTTTGGTCTTCTTTTCTACCTAAACCCGCTATCCCCAAACCTAATGATAAATCTGCGTTTTCGGATAAATGGTTAGACGCATATGCTTTATCGATGATTTGACTGACAACTTTTGTAGAATGCGTATAACTTGTACTGTGGGGGTTAGAAGCCTCTGCCTCTGTTTCCCATAGAAACCCTTTTGTTTTGTGAAATAAAAAAGCTTTTGTTTTCGTTCCTCCGCCATCCACTCCTAAGATATACATTTCTCATCACCCTTTATGAGGATTTCGAAATTCATTTTGCAATACTTCACGTGTCTTATTAAGATAATGCACGGTTGAATCATAGCTTCTTGAAGCCACCCCGGTAAATAAAATATCAATAATGTTAAGCTGTGCCATTCTTGATGCTGTCGCGGCACTTCTAACCATTTCCGACTCAACAGAAGATACATATAAAGGAATATCAGCCAGCTCCGACAAGGTGCTCTTTCCGTATTTTGTAATAGCTATCACAGTTGCGTTATTTTTTTTGGCATTCTCAATGGCAGCGTTGACATGCTTCGTCTCGCCTGAATAAGAAATTCCAACCGCTACATCCTTTTCGGTTAATGTAACAGAAGAGGTTAATTGTAAATGTGCATCAGCAAATGCCGAGCAATATTTATTAATTCTCAAAAATTTTTGCTGTGCATCCTGTGCTATAACTTGTGAGGCAGCAGCTCCGTAAAAATCAATCCGATTTGCCTTATCTAATGCTTCAATTGCTTCCTCTACATGAGATAGGTCGATTATCTTCAAAGTCTGCTCAATAGATTGTATGTTTTTACGGGAAACAATATCCATAATGGAGCTGACCTTTTCACCAGAGGTTATTTCTGCATTGGTATAGTTGCTCAACTCACTTGTTTGTAAATTTCCGGCAACTCTCAGTTTTAAATCTTGGAATCCCGACACACCTACACTCTTGCATAGACGTATAATGGCGGCTTGACTGGAACCGCTCCGTTTAGAGAGTTCTTTTATCGACAGTCGGACGACTTCTTCCGGATGTTCCAATATATAATTGGCAGCATTTCTTTCAGCTGGCTTGATTGTATTCAAAGCTTCTTGAATTCGAATTAATCCGTCATTATTTCTCATGTTATAAAACCTTCCTCAGATCGTTTTATTTTTTAATGCATACTCCTTTATTCATTATAGTAGGTAATACGTATTATCTCCATAAGGAGGAAGAGTTATCTGGCCTAAGATAACAGGCTCTTTAGCGCCTGTTGCATTAGGTACGTTCGCTTTTTGTTGATGAATGGTCTCATTCGCCAAAACAGCAAACCCTACCGCTTCCTTCTCATCTGCAGTTATACCGAGTTGTTCTGATGTATACACATTTTTAGAAGGTAATAAGCTTTGAATCATAGTTATTAATGTTGGATTATTCCCTCCGCCACCACTGATAATAACGTCAGCAATTTCCGTTTTGGGTAATACGAATTTTTCATAAGCATCTGCTATAGAATATGCCGTAAAATAAGTCGCAGTCGCTACTAAATCTTCATACGGAAGATCCTTGTAATCTTTTATTATCTGAGAGGTAAACGCTTCTCCAAATGCTTCTCTTCCTGTTGATTTCGGCGGCTGCTTAGAAAAGAAATCATAGGTCATCCAGCTTTCCACAATCTCTTTATGAACAACTCCTCTTCCTGCAATTCTGCCGCGTTCATCATAGGGAACATTAAATAATCTTCTGCATAGTGCATCAATAATCATGTTTCCAGGACCGGTATCAAATGCATATATCGTATCTAAAGATGCGTTTTTTTCAATAACCGTGCAGTTACCGATCCCACCAATATTTTGTAAAATTCTTCCCTTGTATTGATTTCGATATAACAGCCAATCAATATAAGGAATTAAGGGGGCGCCTTCTCCCCCGGCAGCAATATCCATCATACGAAAATTAGAAACTACCATTGTATTTGTTTCATAGGCAATTATAGAAGGGTCTCCAATTTGTAATGTAGATCGAACCAAGGAATCCGTTTCTTTAGGAATGTGATAGACAGTTTGACCGTGAGAGCCAATGAGATCCAAATCCTCCAGATCTATACCAGCTTCTGCACAGACTTTTTTCACTGCCTTAGCAAACTGATAGCTTAATGCCACATTCAAGCTGCATATTTTCTCCACATTAGATTTCTCTACGTTCATTACATCTAATAGTTCTTGTTTTAAAGCATCCGTATATGGCAAAGAAATACTTTTTATCCTATCTACTTTCGTATCTGCACCAAAGCCGTTGATTTTTACAAGTGACGCATCAAGACCATCTAAAGATGTACCAGACATTAACCCTGCTACTAATCTGCTCATCTCAACTCCCCTTTCCTTTAAAACAGCTTACATATTTAAAACCAGCATAGCATCGTTGATTTTTTCTCGATATTTCCCTACAAGCATTTAGCGCATTCCCTCTATTCACTTGTGGTAAAGGCAAACTTTTCCCATGGTTTCAGATAATCAATTAAGAAGATTTCTTCCTCTCTGATTCTTCCTACCACATTAGACTTCCCGGAATTGACCATATCTTTCAAAGCAATCTGCAATTCGCCTGCATACTGCTCATATAAATCACTTTCTATAATAATATCGCCTCTTTTGATATCCGGTGTATGATGGACTGAAAACGAATGACCTCGATACTTTACTCTGCTCTGTGTGGAACGGATCATATAATCAGAGACGTCTCCCCGATAGAAATGTGGTTCATGCAGGATTATATTCTTTTCCAACTCACTTGATGTAGGAACAATATCCACATCAAACGTAATTTTTTCTTTATTTATCTGGCTGAGACGCTGCAATTCGGATTCAGATGCATAAGCATTACTGATAATGACATCATCAATGACATTGGTAGCAAAGAGATGTTTCGCTTGCACGTCAATTGGCAATTCACGATGCATTTCAACAGTCGGTAACCCTTCTACAACCGGCCAAGGTCCAAAAGTGGCATCGCTTGAAGAAACAAAGGCTGCCGTTCTTAATCCTTGTTGCTTAAATTTCCGGCTGCATTCCAGGAAAAAATCGTAAGAAAGGCCAGCATAACGATGCGGGTAAAAGTTATGGCATCCAATCAACTTAGAAAGATTAGGTTGATAGCTTAATAGATTCTCCAAATATTTATTAGAATTACTCATATTAATCTCGATACTTAGCCCATAGGGATTATAGGTCATCATGGCTTCCTCATTGCCAGTAAACCCCATATCTAAACGGATACCATCCACTCCCAGATCAGCGAAAAAGGATAAATCACTGTAGGAAATATCCAAGGCATCGAATATTCTTGGACTAATATCACAAATCACTTCCATATTCTTTTCTTTCGCAAAAGAAATGGTTTTCTTAAAATCAGAGAGTATTTTTTCTTGGTCCCCCTCTACAGATAACAGACAAGTAAATATTCGTTCAAAACCATATTTATTTGCAGTTTGTATATATTCCAAATCCTCCTCAACATTGGATTTATTCGGGTAGATTGAAATACCCAGCTTTTTCATTTCCAACACCTCTTTCAACCTCTAATTATTTTATCGCAGTGTAACTGGCTGGGGCTGCGATTACTCACCCCATCGAAGAACTTTTGCGATTACTCGTCCCATCGTAAAGAGTTGTGCGTCGAAAAACCCTCACTGAATGAAGTTTCACTTTATTTCTTCTCTAATTCGGAAATCTTTTTTAACATCTTCATCATATTTTCAATCAATGTGATTTCACTTATAGCTGCCATGAGATGATCTTGGGCATGAACCATCAGCAGGGTCATTGGTGTTTCTTCCCCATTTATTTCCGCCTGTATAAGCTTTGTCTGCGTATTATGGGCTGTGTTCAGAATTTGATTTGCTTCTTTCAACTTCTCTTCCGCTTGCTGAAAATCATTTTCGTGCGCTAATTCGAGCGCCTCATAGGCAATCGCCTTAGCGTTCCCTCCATTTGATATTATTTCAAAGATTTCTTTTTCCATATCCATTGGTGTCCCTCCCATTGTTTCTATCAATAATAGCAAATTGAATTTTTGTTTCAATAAATAAAAATATATTTGAAATTTTATTTTATATATTCTATAATACAATTATAAGAAAGCCCTTTCAAGTAATTGAGTATTATTTAATCTGAAAAATATTTATTTTCGAGAGGAGGTTTCTATCTAAAATATAGCTTTGAATCTATTTTCATAGTTTTCTTTTCATAGAAATTTGAATGTAAAGCACTAAAAATCTAAATAATTATTTTAAAAAGGACGTGACGTAATGAAAAAGGTATTATTTGTATGTTCAGGTGGCATGTCGAGTGCAATTGTCGTGGATGCTTTAAAAAAAGAAGCAGGAAAAAATGGACAAGATCTTGATGTAAAAGCTGTAGGTTCCAGTGAGGTAGACGCAGAACTGGAGAATCATTGGGATGCTATTATGGTTGCACCGCAAATCAGGCACCGTTTTAAAGACATCAAAGAAAAAGCGGATGAGCATGGTGTTCCGTGCGGCTCCATACCTCCCCAGGGCTATAATCCATTAGGCGGGCCGACATTATTAAAAGCGTTGAATGAACTAATTTAGTAGCTTAGGAATGAAAGGAGTCATGTATCATGGCTAAATTTACAGATTTTTTGGAGGAAAGGATTTCCACTCCAATGGCCAGGTTAGCTGAACAGAGACATCTCTTAGCTATTCGTGATGGTGTCATTTCTTCATTACCATTTATTATTGTAGGATCTTTCTTTTTACTTATTGCATCTCCGCCTCTACCCGAATCATGGGCAATTACGCAGTGGGCAGTAGATAACGCAGCAGAAATTTTAATTCCTTACCGGATGACTATGTTCATTATGTCTCTTTACGTCGCCTTTGGTATTGGGTATAATTTAGCACAATCCTATAAGGTAGATCCTTTATCAGGAGCTCAAATTGCAGTTGCTTCTTTATTGCTTACGATTACTCCTACAGTAATTGACGAATTATTTTATTTACCAATGGAGTTTCTCGGGGGCAGCGGTCTGTTTGTAACGATTATTGTTTCCATCTTATCTGTAGAAATATTTAGATTATGTAAGCAGAAAGGGGTAACGATCAAACTCCCGGATGCCGTCCCTAAATCAGTCAGCAGATCCTTTGAAGCACTTATCCCGGTAGCTATTGTTATCGTATTGATGACCCTTATTACAGTAGTTATAGGAGTGAATTTGCATACAGTTGTTGAAAAGCTGGCAGCTCCGCTTGTTACAGCCGGGGACAGTTTATTTGGTGTACTAGTCCCTGTGTTTCTAATTACATTTTTCTGGTCATTTGGTATCCATGGTGTTTCTGTGGTTGGATCCGTAGCGCGACCTGTATGGGAAGTATACTTGTTAAATAACGGGGAGGCTGCTGCGGCTGGAGAGGTTCTGCCCCATGTTGCTGTCGAGCCTTTATATCAATGGTTTATATGGGTAGGCGGAGCAGGTGCAACACTTGGCCTCGTCATCGTTATGCTCCTATTTGCACGTTCAAAGTATTTAAAAAATTTAGGGAAAACGGTAAGTATACCAGCTCTTTTTAACATCAATGAACCGGTTATTTTCGGGTTGCCAATTGTCTTAAACCCAATACTGATTATTCCTTTTATTATCACACCTATTGTTCTTGCAATCATTTCTTATTTTGCAACATCCATAGGTTTGGTATCACCGACATTTATACGAGCACCCTGGACGTTGCCAGCACCAATTGGCGCCTATTTAGCAACAGGAGGCGATTGGCGGGCCATTCTCCTGGTTCTTGTTAATATCGCCATATCCGTAGCAATCTATTTCCCATTCTTTAAAGTCTACGATCGAAAAATGCTTGATTTAGAAACGGAAGAAGACAATACAACTTCGTAAAATAGAGAGAGGAAATCGGTGAGATTTCCTCTCTTCCAAGGAGGTACACATTATGAGGGAGTCAAAATTAATACCACGTATCAGCTTTAAAGGAGTACTCGTGTTTCTTTTTATATTATTTATCGGAATGTTCATCTTCCCTCTTCCATTAAGTTATTTCCAGCTTCCTGAAGCAGTAATCTATTTTATCAGTGCTGGGATAGCATCTTCGTTAGGAATTGGCATTGTTCTTACCAAAATAGATGCAAAAACAGAAGACAAGCCTTATTTCAAAAAAAGAATCATTATCGCTCTTATTGTTGGATTTGCCAGCAGCGCTCTAATGACCTTTGTATTTGGAGGAGATGTCATTGGATAATGATGAAACTTCAGTCTAAGATATACTCAAATTCGAATAAAAAGCATGGGGAACCCACCTATGGATAAGAGAAAAGGGTATTTCCCCTTATAATAGAGAATACCCTTCCTTTTATCTATTCAAAAACTAGACTTTATACACTACTTGAGCGTGCTAAATTTCTCCATCTGGAAAGACAGAATCACACTTCCACAGCTTCCAATAATAAATCCACAATATGCACTGCGCGTACACTTTCAGACAGTCCTTCCCTTTCTATTCCTAACTTCATTTGCAGCAGGCAGCCCGGATTCGCTGTCACAATTGTCGCTGCCTGCGTTGCTTTTGTATGTTTCATTTTGGTATCCAATATCTTCATTGACATTTCTGATTCCACAATATTATAAATACCTGCTGAGCCACAGCAGCTGTCTGCCTTTTCCATCTCTCTAAAATCAATGTTATCCATTGCTTGCAGCAGCTTTCTTGGAGCATCTGCTGTTTTCATGACATTGCGGAGATGACAGGAATCCTGATACGTTACAATTTGTTCAGATAAAGCTAACGTATGTGTTCTATGAAAATCCAGCTCGACAAGTATACTTGTAATATCCTTTATCTTATCTGTAAATTGTTTTGCTCGATCTGCCCATTCCGGATCGTCTTTCAACAAGTGATCATACTCTACCAGAAAAGCCCCACATCCTCCTGCATTTGTAATAATATAATCGGCTCCTGTCTCTTCAAATGCCTCAATGTTCCGCTTAGCAAGTTCGGCTGCTCCCGCCTTCTCTCCGCTATGCCCATGTAATGCTCCACAGCAAGCCTGGCTATCTGGAATGACAATTTCACAGCCTGCTAGTTTCAGTAATTTTATGGTAGCGTCGTTTGTTTCCATAAACATCGTATCCATCAAGCATCCTGAGAAAAAAGCAACACGCTTCACAGCACGGGACTCTGCCTCAACGAATGATGGACGATTTTTCATTTCTTTTTTCCGCGGTACGTTCGGCAGGACTTTTTCCATCGTTGCCAGATTATCCGGCAAAAGCTTATTTAATCTTGTTTTATGAAAAAGACTCTGTATACCGGAACGCTGGTAAAACCCTAACAATCCTGTTAATGTTTGCATTCGATTTTCATGCGGAAACAATTGCTTAAATGCCAGATTTCTTGCAGCCTTTACAGGTGCACTGTGTTTTTTATTCTGCTGAATCGTATCTCTTGCCTCTTCCAATAAGTGCCCGTAATTAACTCCAGCAGGACAAACTGGCTCACAGGCCCGACATCCAAGACACATATCCAGCGACCGTTCCACATCCTCATCCGGCTCAATTTCTCCATCAGTCACAGCCTTCATTAACGCCAGACGTCCACGGGGTGAGTGCTCTTCCTGGTAGCCTGATTCAATATATGTTGGACAAGCTGGCAAACAAAAACCACAGCGCATACAGTTCATTAATTCCCCTTGATCCATACGCAGTTGGAATTGTTCACCAATAACCTTCTTTTCTTCTGCGGTTGTCATTTGTTCACCACCACTCTTTTTCTTGTGTCCTTCGCAAATACCTTGCCCGGGTTCATAATATTATTTGGATCAAGTGCCTGCTTCACGGCATACATTGCCTCTATTCCTGCTTCTCCAAGCTTCAAATGCAGATATGGCGCCTTCATCATACCTACTCCATGCTCTCCAGTAATCGTACCGCCAAGTTCTACTGCTTTGATAAATATTTCTTCAAAAGCTTGCTCCACACGATCCATTTCATCTTTATTTCTACCATCCGTCAGACAGGTTGGATGTAAATTTCCATCCCCTGCATGCCCAAAGGTACAGATTTGTAGATGATGTTTCTCAGCAATTTCATTAATCGCTTTTACCATGGTTGCTATTTCAGAACGTGGCACAGTGGCATCTTCCAATATCGTTGTTGGGTGCAAACGTGCCAGTGCGGATAATGCTGATCTTCTTGCAGTACGCAATCCATCTGCTTCTGCTTCACTCTCTGCCACTTTCACGGAAATAGCTTGTTGCTGTTCACAAATTTCCGCTATTTTTTGAATATCTTCTTCTACAATTTCCAATGGACCGTCCTGTTCAATAAGCAGAACAGCTTCTACATCTGTAGGCAGGCCGATTTGTGCATAATCTTCTACCACCTGCAGCGTCGGCCTATCCAAGAATTCCAATGTAGTTGGAATAATTTGATTTCGAATAATATTGGATACGCTCTCTGCCGCAGCCTCCATATCCTCATAAAGCGCAAGCATCGTCTTTTTTGCTGGCGGCATTGGCACTAATTTCAACGTAGCTTCCGTAATAATCCCTAAGGTTCCTTCTGCTCCCACTAATAATCGTGTGAAATCATATCCTGCTACATCTTTAGCAAGCTTTCCGCCTGTCCGCATGATTTCACCATTTGGCAGAACGACCTCCAAGCCCAGTACATAATCTCTTGTCACGCCATATTTCAATCCACGCAGTCCGCCAGAATTTTCATTAATATTGCCGCCAATCGTAGATATTTTCATCGAACTCGGATCTGGCGGATAAAACAAGCCCTTCGCTTCGACTGCATGAATCATATCAAGCGTAATTACCCCAGGCTGTACGGTTACAGTTAAATTCGCCTCATCAATTTCCAAAATGGATTGAAGGTGTTTAAAAAGAAGAACAATGCCTCCCTCTGTCGGGCATGTTCCTGCACAAAGATTAGTTCCAGACCCGCGTGGCACAAGCGGAATCTGATGTTCATTGCAAAGCCGGACAATCTGAGAAATCTCTTCCGTATCTCTTGGGCTAATAACCGCATCCGGCATTGCTTGAAATTGCGGTGTAGCATCATATGAATAAACGAGCTTACTCACTTTTGAATCTTCATAATTTTCATTTCCAACAATCGCAGTCAGTTGTTCTCTTAACTCAGCTGTTATCAAAAAAATCCTCCCCCATGATTCAATTATTTCTATTATAAAATATTGTTATATAGAATCTATGGATGAACCTCTGAAAATAAAGCGTTTTTATAATTATTTTTTAGATAATCCTCTAAAAAAGTTAACGCAATAGACAGCGTAGTTAAATGATGGAAATCTCGCGGATTGAGGCTCGTTACATTTTCAATTTTTTTCAGACGATAATGAAGCGTATTAATATGTATATGCAAAGCTTCCGCTGTTTTTTTAATAGATTGATTTAAAGTAATAAACAGCTTCAAAGTTTCTAATAGTTCCTGCTCTGTTAAAAGTGGCCGGATGGTTCGTTCCACCAATTCTATTCGGGTGGCCAAACTTACTTCCTGCAGACATATCTCCAGCTGTAATTCTTCGTCAAAAACCACCGTCCGCTCCCCTTGAGCTAGCTGTAATGCACGCTCTGCCTGCTTAAACGATTGAAATAATTGTTTAGCTTCTATCGCTTGCCCCACACCAAACAGAACAACCTGTTGATACTGTTCTGCAAAATAAGATTGAATCTGTTGTAACAATCGCTTGGTACTGGCAATGGATTTATGCCCGGCACGCAAAATCAAAAATTGCTCTGTTCCCCAACGAACAAAAATATCCTCATCATCCTCAGAATATTGTTTAATAACATCCGTCCAAATATCCGTCGACAGCTGTTTAACTTCCGGTTGTTTGTAATAGCCAATAATGACCTGCCTGTCTACACTTATATCAACCCCTAACACTGTTGATTGATGAAGGAAAGAAGCTGACCATTGTTCCTGCTTCATCCAGTCAAATACAAATAACTCTCTCGTCCTCGCTTCCCATTCCCGCTGCTCAAAATAATAACTTTCCTTCACCAATAATTCTGTCATTTTCTGCAAAAGCTCACCATATCCAGATACCTGTTTCGGATCACCGGTAATCCCGATGACACCTATAATTTGCTCATTAAAAAAGATAGGCAGATTAATCCCTGCTTTAACACCTTGTAATGTTGATTCATCTGCTTTAGAAATGATTACTTTTATCTGCTCACGACAGGTAATCACCGCTCCTTCATGAAAATGGCCAACCCTTTGTTCATCTGTACTGGCAATGATTGTCCCTGTAGTATCTACAACAATAAGGTCTTCCTCCAGAAGATTTCTAACCTTATTAATAATTCGCTTGGCCAAATTCTTGCTGATCATGGTCGACACCCTCCCGCCTTCTTTTCTTTATTGTAAAAGAAGGTGGAAAGCATTCGCAAGGTACTACAGTTATTATTGAAAAATAGAATAAAAAAAGCGCTCCACAAAATCACATAATATGACTTTTTGTGAAACGCTCTGTTTATTTTATTATTAATTAATTTATAGATATAACTATAATTAACTTTTGCTTTTTCTTTCCAGAATAAATGTAAGGGAAAAAGCTACTGCAATAGCTATTACAATTCCTATTACTGCATAAACAAAGTATGGTCCAACATACGCTACTAAGCTGACGATACTGGACAGTATATACCCATAAATCCGCACGCCGAAAATTGCAAAGAAAGTTGCGGCGGCAGCACTTCCTATTGTACAAGCGATAAATGCTTTTTTATATTTGATCAGGACACCGAACAACGCCGGCTCTGTAATCCCAAGAAATGCTGAAATCGCAGCCGAAAGGGCAACAGATTTTTCTTCTTTGTTCTTTAATTTGAAAAATATAGCGAGAGTTGCACCTACGATCGCCATATTAGTCATGAAGAACATCGGCATCAGCATATCATATCCATCTACAGCAAAGTTTTGCAATGCAACCGGGGTCAACGCGTGATGCATACCGAACACGATAGCAATCGGACGTATTCCTCCGACCACAATACCAGCGAGCACTGGAGAAACATCAAATAAAAAGTCAACGCCATGTGCCAATGCAATTCCAACATAGTTTCCTAACGGTCCGCTAACAATCAATGCGATTGGAATAGCAATAAAGAGTGTCAACGTTGGTGTAAATACTGTTCTCAAAACACTCGGCATTATTTTATCAACCCATCGGTAAATATAGCTTAATGCCCATACCGATATAATAATCGGGATAACGCTTGCACTATAGTCAATAACAGGAATCGGCAGACCGATAAAAGTAAACTGGGTAATTTCTTCAGCCTGTGCAGCCTCCATTAAAGTCGGATACATAAATCCGCCGGCGATGGCAAGTGCCAGATATTCATTTGTTTTAAAAATCCTGGCAGCTGATACAGCTAAGAAAAATGGCAGGAAGTGAAAAACACTGCTTGCAATTAAATCCAGTATGGACACGGTCTGACTATCTTCTGAAAGAATTTCCAGTGCAATTAATCCTGCCAAAATACCTTTGATCATCCCTGCACCGGCAATAGCTGGAACTACCGGTCCAAACACACCGGATACAATATCAAGCAGTCTTGAAAAGGCACCCTTTTTCTTCCCGGTCGTCTCATCCGTTTTTTCCTCATTCTCCTGTTTTCCAATTTGTTCAGAAATAGCATTATAATAAGCGTTTACATTTGTACCGAGTATAATTTGGTATTGATCATTATACAGCTGCTCTCCCATTACATCTTTCAGCTTTTTGATAGCGTCATGATTTATAAGAGAATCATCATACAAATCAAAACGGAGCCTCGTCATACAATGCCAAACTTTTTTAATGTTTTCTTCTCCACCGACATTATCTATAATTTCTTTTACAGCTTTTTTATTCATTCTGTCACCCTTTTCTGAATACAAACTTTCGTATATATTTTGCTTTGATTTGACAGACTTATAATAGCACAGTAACTGGAAGCTGAAAAACAACGCCAAAAAACCAAAATTGATACAATAACCCTGACATATCAGCATTTGTAAATTAAAAATCATAAAATTGGTATGGTAAAAATACAAAACTGCAATGTATTTTATACCAAATTGACGGTGTCGTTTTAGTGTGTTTTAATCAGAGTGGTAAAATTGCTTTGATTTGACTTTTGAATTTACCATAAAGGAGCAATCACATTGAAACCTACATGCATTACTAACGTCGAAGCGTTCGGTACGAATCCGCATCGACATAATCTGGTTGTCGTAAAAATTGAAACAGATAAAGGCGTTACGGGATATGGCTGCGCTACTTTCCAACAGCGTCCTTTAGCTGTGCAGAATATTATAGAGGAATACTTAAAACCATTGTTACTCGGCCGTGACGCCAATCATATCGAGGATTTATGGCAAGTCATGATGGTCAATGCCTATTGGAGAAATGGGCCAGTATTAAACAATGCCATTGCAGGAATAGACATGGCATTATGGGATATTAAAGGGAAACTTGCTGATATGCCTCTCTATCAGCTATGGGGTGGCAAATCCAAAGAAGCTATCGCAGCATATACCCACGCAGACGGGCTAACTTTGGAAGAGCTGTTTGAAAATGTAGACGAATTGATTGGATTGGGATACCGACATATCCGCTGTCAGCTCGGAAAATATGGTGGTAAAAATCATAATATGCATCAAACAAAGACACAAGCTATTGGTGAATATTATGATCCAGACGTTTATGTAAAAGATGTAGTATACATGTTTAAAACATTACGTGAGCGATATGGATATGAGATTCACTTTCTTCATGATGTGCATGAACGGCTCTCTCCAAATCAAGCTCTTCAGTTAGCGAAAGATCTGGAGCCATACAAACCTTACTTTTTGGAAGATATCTTACCACCTGATCAAAACGAGTGGTTAGCTCAGTTAAGGACACAATGTACCACTCCCATTGCAACAGGGGAATTATTTAACAATCCAATGGAATGGAAATCTATTATTATAAATAGACAGATTGATTATATCCGCTGTCATGTATCGCAAATTGGCGGGATTACACCCGCTTTAAAATTGGCAGCACTCTGTGAAACTTTTGGAGTCCGTGTCGCGTGGCATGGGCCATCAGACATGACCCCTATTGGTGTGGCGGTCAACACACATTTAAATATACATTTGTATCCGGCTGCTATTCAGGAAATACAGGAAGCTGACAGCACCACAAAAGAACTGTTTCCATCCAGCTTTGAAGTGATCGATGGTTATATTTATCCGCTTGAAAAACCTGGTATCGGCGTTCAATTTGATGAACAAATGGCAGCAAACCACCCTGTCTATTACCGAAAGCATGAATGGACAGAAGCACGACTTCCAAATGGTTCTGTTCATACGCCTTAAAACAGGAACTCCCTCAGTTGATTGAAACTGCAGGGATTCCTTTTACGATAACATTTCTAAAGCATTCTATTTCATTGATGTTTGGATTAAATTCTTTGATTTAATATAGATAAATTGAATGATTATCTAAAAGAAGCTCAACAAGTTACTGATACGTGATTACTATTTTTCGCTTTAATTGAAGTGATAACTATCATATGGGAGGCTTACCTTATGAAAAAAAGAGATTTTATTGCAGACGATATTCTCAGCAAAATCTACCAGAACAAGTATAAAGTAGGTCAGAAACTTCCCACCGAAAGAAAGTTGGCTGAAATTTACGGCGTATCCCGATATACTATCCGGGAAGCAATTAAAAAACTTGTAGAGATTGGCAGTATTAAAGTCATTCAAGGCTCAGGATCTATTGTTAATGATACAAAATATAAAAGCCCATTAATATATAATTCCCTAACTCAAAAAAAGTTTACTGATATTCAGTCACAAATTGTTTACTTTAAAAAAATCAAACCGGATGATGAGCTCTTAAAAATATTCGATCTTCATTCAGATCAAAAAACATTGTGGGAATATCAGCGTATTCGGATTATTGATTATCAAAAGCGACAAATCGAAACATCTAGACTTCCCTACATGCTTTTCCCTGATTTCACCGAAGAAGATGTCACGCTATCCATTCATGAATTTGTCCAAAGATGCGGTTATAAAATTTCACATTTCATCACGTCCTATACCCCAGTTAACCTTGACAAAGAACAAGCCACCCTTTTAAATTGCAAAAAAGGAACTGCGGCAATGAAAATCATCAATCGAGGTATGCTTCATGACGGGAGAGTATTTGAATATAGCGAAATGGTTAGCCTTGATTATTCTGTATCTTATTTCACACCGTTCGACCCTTCCAACCATCAATATAGAGCCAGATAGAAAGACGTTTCCATCGTCTTTCTTTTTTGTTGATTTTCAAATAAAGGCTTCCTTCAGCTCTCTAAATTCCCGACTTTGAAAACCCTATCAACATTGAAATTCCTTCATTATTGAGAATCAGTAATTAGTAGAATAAAGCTTATCATGATATATTGTGATTAGAATAAAGATTTTCCTAAAGAGGGTTGCTATATGAATGTACGATGGGAACAAATTTTACATCTACTTCTCACTTCCGAAAAACCTTTAACCAGTCAAGAATTAGCTGTAGAGATCCATGTCAGTTCCAAGACGATTCGAAATGATATAAAAAATCTACAGCCTCTTTTAGCTGACTATGGCCTGGAAATTGTTTCTGTACGCGGGAAAGGATATACCTTAACAGATAATGACCAGGAAAAAATGGCAGCTTTTTTGCAACATTATATGGAACAGAATATCCCTGTTGAACCAGAAGACAGGGTTCATTTTCTGTTGGAAAAATTATTGCTGCAAACGGACTATATCAAGATAGACGAAATAACGGAAAAGATTTATGTCAGCCGTTCAACGTTACAAAGTGATCTACGGCAGGTTCGTAAAATTTTAGCAGACTATCAACTCACACTGAAACAGAAACCAAACTACGGAATAAAAGTAGAAGGCGACGAAATGCAAATTCGTTTTTGTATCGCTGAATGGCTATTTCAGCAAAGCACTTCTCTTCTACGTTATGATATCGATTTGCCAATCTTAAATGAGAAAGAGTTAAACATGATTAGCAACACGATCTTATCCAATTTGCGGCAAAGTAAAATCGTTATTTCAGATATAAATCTTCATAACTTAATCACGCATATGGCTATTTCCGTTAGACGCCTTAGAGAAAACAACACGATCCAAACAAAAATAGATGATGCCAGTTTACAAGACACGATGGAATACCAAGTCGCTCAAAAGATATTACGTGAGATTGAAGAAGATTTATTTATCACTTTCCCACATAATGAAGTAGCTTATTTAACAATACATTTAATGGGAACAAAACTCCTTTCTCCTGAAGACAGTACGACAGAACCACATCAGGTTATTGACACAGATATACTGCGATTGGCAGAACTAATAATAGAAAGAGTCGACAAGCAATATGATTTTCATTTACAAGAAGATGAGGAATTAAAGCTAGCATTAGCGCTACATTTAAAACCGGCAATGAACCGCTATCAATATCAGATGAACATGCGAAATCCAATGTTGGATGAGATAAAAATGAATTATCCGTTATCGTTTGAAGCAGCAGTAGCTGGAAGCGAAGTATTGATTGAAGAAAAATCGATTCAAATCAATGAAGATGAAATTGCTTATCTCGCATTGCATATCGAAGTGGCTCAGGAGCGTAGAAAGCAGATTCTTTCCAACAAAAAACGTTGTCTTATTGTTTGCGCTTCTGGAATGGGCAGTGCACATCTCTTAAAATATAAGCTTAAAAACCTGTTCTCAGAAGACTTGGTTATTGTCGGAACAACAGAAATGCATAACTTAAAATACCACTCACTGGATTATATTGATCTAATCATCACAACTATTCCGATTCCCTGGGATACCGGAAAACCGGTTATTCAAGTAAGTACGATTTTAGGAAAAACAGATCTTTCTAAAATAAAGGTTCTCTTAAACAGGAGTAAAGATATGACAGACCATTATCTTCATGAATCGTTTACTTACTTGCAGCAGGATTTTAATCATCCAGATTCCATCCTTCATTTTATGTGCAATGAGATGTACAAAGCGGGATTTGCTAATGATAATTATCTTGATTCCGTTTTACAACGAGAAAATTATGCACCCACCAGCTTTGGAAATCTCGTTGCAATTCCTCATCCACTTGAACCAGAAAATACACATACATTCTGGTCTGTAATGACATTAGTAAAGCCAATTAAATGGGGAAACAAGCCGGTACAGCTCATTTTTTTATTAAGTGTACAGAAAGGAAAACAAAAAGAGATCAAAACCATGTTTGAAGAGTTAGGCGATTTGTTAGAGGACAAGGATTTGATTCAAAGGTTAATCGCCTGTACGTCATTTAAACAATTCAAACATACTTTACAGCAATAGAAAGGTCTTTAAATCTGAATAGGTTCATCCGGATTTAAAGGCCTTATTTGGTTACCCTCTATTCACGAATTTCCTTCATTCAATCCATATATAATCCCTTCTGTCATAAAATCCAGTATTATCCACTTGATTTTTTTCCTTTGCAAATGGAAAAGGGTGCGGTGCAAAAGTTCAATGATTTAAAATACAATAAAAGTAACAAAGGAGAAAGAGGTGAAGAGTACATGCAATCTATCAAAATAACAATTATCGGCGGCGGGTCCTCTTATACACCAGAACTTTTGGAGGGCATTATTGCGGAAGCAGACCACCTCCCGATAAAAGAAGTTTGGCTTGTTGATATACCAGCAGGGCAAAAAAAACTTCAAATCATCGAAGCTCTCGCAAATAGAATGGTTAAAAAATCGGGCCTCCCTATTCGTATTTTTGCAACCATGGATCGAGAAAAAGCGATTGAAGGTGCTGATTATGTCATTACGCAAATTCGAGTCGGGCAATTGGACATGCGGAGAAATGATGAATATATTTCGATGAAGCATGGCGTCATTGGTCAGGAAACAACCGGTGCAGGCGGATTTATGAAAGCGCTTCGAACCATTCCGGTTATTTTAGAAATATGTAAAGAGATGGAAAGGTTAGCTCCAAATGCATGGTTATTAAATTTCACCAATCCTGCTGGTGTCGTAACAGAAGCTGTGTTGAAGCATTCCAAAATTAAAGCAGTCGGGCTTTGTAATAACCCTATTAATTTCTATAAAAAATTCGCTGCAGTTTACGATGTACCCGTAGAAGATGTACGGATTCAGTTTATTGGAATTAACCATTTAATTTGGATAACCGGACTGTATATTGATGGTCAATCACGTATCCAGGATATTCTGACAGGAAAATCGGATAGTTATGAAGCTGCAAATATACCAAATTTTGATTGGGATACAGATTTCCTGCAATCCCTTGGCGCCATCCCTTGTGGTTATCACCGGTACTATTATCAGACTGATGCGATATTAAAAAAACAAAGAATAGAGTACGAAAAAAAAGAAACACGGGCAGACCACGTGCAGAAAGTAGAAAAAGAGCTGTTTGAACTTTATCAAAATCCAGAATTAGACAAAAAGCCGGAAGCATTAGAGCAACGGGGAGGCGCTTATTATTCCGAGGCAGCTGTACAGCTTATTAAATCCATTCATTTAGATACACAACAAATTCATACATTAAATGTCAGAAATAATGGAGCAATCCCCAGTTTACCAGATAATGCTTGTGTAGAAGTCAATTGTGTTGTGGAAAAGCACCAGATTACACCATTGCAAACATCAGAAGCTCCCCCGCAAATTCGTGGGCTTATGCAGATCGTCAAAGCATATGAAGAACTAACCGTTGAAGCAGCAATAACAGGTGATAAAGGAACTGCCATACAAGCTTTAACCATTCACCCGCTTATTCCTTCTGCAGAAAAAGCGAAAGAGATTCTTGACGATATGCTGGCAGTTAATAAACCTTATTTAGGATGGAGCTAGTCTCATCTCTTATTCAAGCTATGTTTATCATGAAGTAACGGATGAAACCGTTACGTTTCGTAAAATACATTCGGGAGGTTTTGGAAAATGAAAATTATACTGCTATGCGCACTTGGAATGAGCACCAGTTTACTTGTAAAAAAAATGAATAAAGAAGCGGCTGATCAATCGATTGACGCCACCATTGACGCTTATTCGGTAGATGATTTAGAGGAACAGTTGAAGATTGCAGATATTATCCTACTTGGACCACAAATTCGGTACAAAAAAAGAGAAATATTCAAAAAAGCGGAAGAAGCTGGTGTACCCATTGATGTTATTGATATGAAAGCTTATGGAGTCTTAGATGGAAAAAAGGTGTTGAAACAGGCTTTGGATTTAAAAAATAAATAAAGGAGAGAAGGCCAATGAATAGGTTTCAAGAATTTATGGAACGTTATTTCATGCCAGTCGCTGGAAGACTTGCGGAGCAGCGTCACTTAAAAGCGGTACGAGACGGCATTATTGCTGTGATGCCATTATTGATCATAGGAAGTGTGTTTTTAATCATTTCCTCCCCACCTGTTGAATCATGGGCGGAATTCATGGCTCCCTATGCGGCTAAATTAAGTATTCCTGTAGATGCTACATTTGGATTACTCGGATTAATTGCAGCATTTTCCATAGCATATAGCCTGGCGAAAAGCTATAAAATGGACGGACTTTCAGCTGGAGTATTAAGTATCGCAGCATTTTTTACGGCAACACCTTTGACAGAAGACGGTAACATTCCGCTTAACCTGCTCGGAAGCGAAGGGCTCTTTATCGCCATCATTCTGTCGATCCTTACAGTAGAAATATTCCGCTTCTTTGAACAGCGAAATATTGTCATTCGCATGCCAGAAAGTGTGCCTCCTTCTGTTTGGAGAGCATTTACCGCTCTGATTCCCGGAGCCGTTATTATTTCAGTAGTATGGGGAATTGATCTATTGCTCACCGGAGTTTGGGGTCTCTCTTTACATGAAATTGTTGGAGCTGTATTAAGAGAGCCTCTGCAAATGCTCGGATCAAGCTTTTGGGGCGCAATGGTTGCGATTATATTAATTCACCTGCTCTGGTCCTTTGGTATTCACGGTATTTCCGTTGTAGCCAGTGTCATGGCTCCAATCTGGTATAGTCTGACAGAGCAAAACGTAGCTGCACAGCAAGCAGGAGAAGAACTCCCACATATTGTCGGTCAGCCTTATATGGCAATCTGGTGGGCAGTAGGTGGATCAGGTATGGCGCTGGCGCTTACTCTGTTGTTTCTCTTTATGGCAAAATCTAAACATTTAAAAGGACTTGGAAGAGGTTCAGCAGGAGCAGCTTTTTTCAACATTAGTGAACCCGTCATTTTTGGAGCACCTATCGTCATGAATCCATTGTTGATTGTCCCATTTATTCTGGCTCCTCTGGCAGTTGGAATCATCACATATTTTTCCATGTCTATTGGTTTGGTCGGCAAACCATATGCCATTGTCCCATGGACAACACCGCCTCCATTTTCCGGTATATTAACAACAGGGGATTTCCGTGGCGGCATACTAATGATTGTAAATATTTTCGTAGCGATGCTTATCTACTTCCCATTCTTTAAAATGTACGACAAACAACTGTTAAAAGAGGAAGAAGAAAATAAAGAAGAAGCATCGGTGGATGATACAGATGACTGATAGATGGACGAAAAAGAAAATAATTATCAATGCCGATGATTTTGGGATGACTCCAGGTGTTACGGCCGGGATTCTCTATGCACATCAGTTTGGTATCGTTACTAGTACCACAGCAATGGTAAATCGTCCTTTCGCAAAAGAAAGCTTAACGTTGGCAAAAAACTGCCCTGATCTTGGTATTGGTTTACATTTTGTACTAGATGCCGGAAAGCCAATTTCTAAAAACGTTCCAAGTTTAATTGATCATTCAGGACAATTTTTAACTGGTCATTTCCTAATGAAATCCGCCAAGAAAACAGATATAAAAACCGAATTGCTCGCACAGCTGGAATTATTGCTGCAATGGTATCCCAATGTTACGCATATTGACAGCCACCATCATATGCATTTACATCTGCCAGAAGCATTGGAAGCAGTCTTAGAAGTAGCTGAAGCGTATAAACTGCCAGTCCGCTCCTTTACAGAAAATCACTGGCATACCGTGGATAGTACAGACAAATTATATTATGACTTTTACGGCACAGAGAATGTAACCGTTCCTTATCTCGAATCAATCTTGAAAAATATAGAAGATGGTGTAAGTGAAGTCATGTGCCATCCGGCTTTTCTAGATCCATGGCTCCTTGCAGCAAGCAGCTATACAGAAACAAGAATGAAGGAGTTAGAAATCTTAACAGACAATCGATTAAAAGAAATCATCCATGACCAAACAATGGAGTTGGTTCATTTTGGAGGAATACACCATGAATACAGATAATTTATCCATGCAAATCATTTTATACGCTGGAAATGCTAAAAATGCCCTGCATGAAGCTCTACAACAAGCAAGAATTGGCGATTTCTCGCACACACAGAACCGTTTAGATGAAGCTTCCAAGGAATTACTGCAAGCACACAAAATACAAACACGTTTTATTCAAGAAGAAGCAAAAGAAAATTTGGGCGAGGTATCCATCCTTCTTGTACACGCACAGGATCATTTAATGACAGTTATGTCTGAAAAAGAACTGATAGAAGAGATGATTCATATGTACGAAAACCAGCATCGGTTGGAAAGACGTGTGGAGGAATGGATTCGTGCAGGAAAAGATTAGTTACTAAGTAATAAAAAAGGACTTAACTGCGGAAAGAAACTTAGCGCATTATACCCATTGTATAAATATTTACTGTTAATCTGCTTCGTCTGCAGAATAGCGTGAAAGAGAATAACCTTTTATAGTACTAAGCTCCATTATAGTCAAATTTTTAATACTATAACTGGAGCTTAGTACTTTATAAAAAGTTTCTAAAGGCTCATGTTTTTTTATCAATAATTAAACTTTACGTTCTTCATTTCACCTGCTACATTAAGAGCTGGTTGTCCATCCGCCGTCAACAACTAATTCTAATCCTGTGACGTATTTTGATTCATCCGATGCTAAATATAGATATGCATTTGGAATATCTGAGGACTCTCCTGCATAAGGCTTCAAAGGTGTTCTCCCTTTAAACGTTTCTCCCATCTGTTCACGGGATTTAATTCCTGTCTTTTCAGCCATTCCCGTATAAATAGCGCCCGGATGAACAGAATTTACCCGGATGTTATCTTTACCAAACCACTGTGCCGCATGCTTTGTCAAAGATCGTACAGCCCCTTTGGAAGCACTATATGCCGCTCCCTCTGCATCACCAATTCCGCCAACAATTGCAGCAATAGATGAAGTATTCACAATAGATCCTCCACCTTGGTTCTGTAAATGTGGAATCACTGCTTTCATTCCTAACCATACACCCGTAGTATTTATCGCCATTACTTTATTCCAGTCATCTAATTCAGCATCTAAAATCCCTTTTGCCATATGAATGCCGGCATTATTTATTAATATATCTATTTTCCCGTATTGTTCCAGTGTTTTATCAATTACTTTATTCCATGATTCTAGATCGGATACATCCAATTTTAAAGCAATAGCGTCTCCGCCGCTTTCACAATTTCATTTTTCTTTTCATCTAATATGTCCACTTCAATATCTGTGACAACTACCTTTGCACCTTCTTTAGCAAATAATTGTGCGCCGGCCAATCCCATTCCGCTTGCAGCACCTGTGATAATTGCTACTTTTCCTGCTAATCTATTCATCCGATTCATCTCCATCTCCGTTTATTGTGCGCTTAATCCACCATCAATCACTAACTCGGTTCCCGTTACATAGCTGGACTCATCAGATGCTAGAAAAAGGACTACATTGGTAACTTCTTCTGGCTCCCCTGCTCTTTTCAAAGGAAATGCGCTCACTAATTCATCATTAATTAAATGTTCTGTCATTGATGTCCTTATAAATCCTGGATGAACAGAATTTACACGTATACCAAATTCACCTAATTCAAGTGCTGCTGCTTTTGTCATCCCTCTTACAGCAAATTTTGATGCGGTATATGCTCCTTTT
The DNA here is from genome assembly GCF_000750635.1 of Oceanobacillus jeddahensis. Lineage (GTDB taxonomy): Bacteria > Bacillota > Bacilli > Bacillales > Amphibacillaceae > Oceanobacillus > Oceanobacillus jeddahense. Next base: position 304,036 of record NZ_CCDM010000002.1, on the reverse strand, counting down.
TTATATGCTCCAATAATGCCGGCAAGTGAAGATATATTGACAATGGACCCTTCTTCAGCTTTTTTCATAGACGGAGCAACATGCTTCATTCCTAAAAATACAGAAATCTGATTCACGTCGATCACTTTTCGATACGTTTCTTCCGGATAATCTTCTAAATCAATTTCAGAAATATCAATACCTGCATTATTCACCAACACATTAATTGGTCCAAATATTTTTTCTGTTTCTTGGATGACCATTTCCCAATCTTCTGCCTTCGTAACATCATGTTTTATGAAGTGAACATTATTACCTAGCTCTTTTTCTAATTCTTTGCCGTCATCTTCCAATATATCTGTAGCTGCGACTTTCGCTCCTTCTTCCACCATTCTTCTTACGTGTTGAGCCCCATTCCTCTTGCGCCGCCTGTCACAACGACCACTTTTCCGTTTAATCTGCCCATGCGTAATTACCTCCCTTATAAGTTAATTGAGTAACTTCATGAATACATGTAAAATAAAAATAAGCAAACGCTTACAACTTTGATCTTAATTTAAGTATAAATACTCATTCTATATATTCAATCATTAAAAATAAGCAATCTGTATCGTTAATCAACAAATAAAGAAATACTGTTGCATTACCAATCTATTAAAAGGGAGGTTGTATTTATGATCACAGACAAAGGAGGAATAGATCGGCGGATTAGAAGAACGAAAAGGAACCTGCAGAGTGCGTTTATTCTACTTCTGAATGAGAAGGATTACTACCGTATTACAGTAACAGATATCGTAACACGGGGAGATTATAACCGGGCAACGTTCTATCGACATTATCAAGATAAAGAATCATTGGTTCAAGATTTAATTAATATTATCTTAGAGGATTTAATCAAATCTTTCCGTTATCCCTATAAAAATAAAAAATGGCTTTCCGTCGATAGTTTATCCTCTTCCAATGTAATTATTTTTTATCATATTCTGGATAATGCTAATTTCTATCGACTATGGAAGGATTCAGAAGGCGTTCCTGGATTCCAGACACAATTTATCAATACACTTATTCAACTGCACAAAAATGATATTTCTAACTATGCAAATCCTGATATGGATATGGATGATGAATTATTTATTACTTATCGAGCCTATGGTGTTTGGGGGCTAATTATAAACTGGATAAAAAGTGACTTCCAGATACCAGTGGAAGATATGACAGATCAATTAATTAAAATCTTAAATTATCATCCTGCTTCAAGATATAAGCTAAATCATTTTTAAATCATCAATTAACTTTCTTGTTATTTTTCAACCTTTAAAATAAAGAGGCTGCCACTTTGGGACAGCCTCTTTATTTTAATTCGCTATTTCATCCATCGGAGCAAATAACTCAAAATGAATATCATTATCTGCCACATTCATTTTTCTTAAATGACCATTCATCGCGCCCATAAATCCTTTGGGACCACACAGATAAAAAGATGCATCTACTGTTGGAACCACTGTTTTCAACCAATCAAAATCAATTCTTCCTTCTTTATCACACGCAGCTGCATCTGTATTATCCGCATAAACCGTGTAATAGGTTACTTGGTTATTTGCTTCAGCAATAGAAGCCACTTTATCCTTCATCGCATGGTAAGCCCGGGATCTTGCCGCATGAATAAAGATAACTTCTCTCTCCGGCTGCTCTTCTATCACGGTTTCTAACATACTCATTAATGGGGTTAAGCCGACTCCTCCACTGATCAATATTAAAGGTTTTTGTTCTGTTTCATTTAATACGAAATCCCCAGACGGCGAAGTGATTGGAAGAATCGCTCCTTCTTCCACCTGATGATGGAGGTAATTGGATACAATACCTTCAGGGTTATGTTCGTCTTCCCGTTTCACACTAATTCGCAAAAAGTCCTGTCCCGGCGCAGTGGATAAACTATATTGACGAAGATGATCATAAGGTTCTCCATCAATTTGTGCTTTTACTGTGATATATTGTCCCGGTTGATAAGCCGGAATTCTGCCGTGATCTGCAGGTTTTAAATAGAAAGATGTAATGACTTCACTTTCTTGGATTTTCTTCACGACTGTAAAATCACGAAACCCGACCCAGCCTCCTGGTGCATTTTGCTTTTCTTCATACATTTCTTTTTCAACACTGATAAAAACATCCGCAATCACGCCATATGCTTTTTCCCATGCATCGATAATATCATCTGTAGCAGCTTCCCCAAGCATGTCTTTAATCGCAATTAACAAATATTTTCCTACGATAGGATATTGCTCCGGCTTGATATTTAAGCTTGTATGTTTATGTGCTATCTGCTTCACATGAGGCAAAATATCCTCTAAATGCTCGATGTTTGCTGCGGCTGCATACACTGTATTTGCTAATGCTTTTGGCTGTCCGCCCTTCCGTTGGTTCGTCTGATTAAACACATTTTTCAATTCTGGATGATTTTCTAACATAATTTTATAAAAGTGGCTTGTAATTGCTTCCCCATGCTCCTGTAAAACAGGAACCGTTGCCTTTACTGTTTCTATTGTTTTTTGATCTAATTCAGTTGTTGTAGTCCCCATGATAAAACGCTCCTTTGTTTATCAGTCTCATTTTAATAAAATAAAAGATGTATTTTGTTTACATCTTTTATTTTATGCCTGTGAAAAAGTGAATTCAATGTGTCATAAGCAGATTTATGTTACAATTATGTGAAATAATTAACAAACGAGGAGATACCATGAACTTAAAAAAATATACAGACTTCTCTTTACGTGTCTTGATTTTTGCAGGTTTAAAGTCAGAGGAAGAGCTTTCGACGATTAAGGAAGTATCTGATGTATATTCCATCTCACCTGAACATCTGAGAAAAGTTGTCCATGATTTAACGAAAAGAGGATTACTGACATCTATAAGAGGAAGAAACGGTGGATTTCGTCTTGCTAAGCCTGCTTCTGATATAAATATTGGATTATTGATCCGCTCCCTGGAGAGCGATTTTAATCTATTGGAATGCTTTGATCAAGGAACCAATCATTGTGTAATTTCCCCAGGCTGCTCTTTGAAGCATGTCCTGAATAAAGCACTTTTTCAATTTTTTAAAGTGCTGGAAGAATATACGCTGGAAGATTTGATACAGAATGAAGAAGAATTGAAGGAATTGATGGGGATGAAAGATTAGTATTGGAAGATGTTCTTGTATTTATTTATTATGTTATTTACTAAACTGCCGTACACAAGAACATCTTTTTCAAATATGGTTTTCTCTTATAAGAAATCGTCTCGTTTTTTTGAAGGCTCCTTGCTCAGCATTTGTATAAACTGACATGCCCTCTGCTAAATCTATTTTTTCCCGATCAATCGATTTGCCATGCCTATCAGATACACTGCCATTTTCACATAACTTAATAAGATAGCTTATACTTCTAGCGTTGAAGTGCATAATTAATCAGTATATCCCCTTTTTCAAATCCAACTTTTTCATAAACGTGGTTCGCACGATGATTTTCAGCATCTACGGTTAGATGTATCTCAGCTATTTCAAGGTAAGCAAACATAGCTGTCAACGCTTCTTGTAACAAGAGACTCCCATATCCTTTATTTTGATAATCGTTCGCTATACCAAAATACTCCAATGAAGCTTCTGAAAGTTCCTTATCGATCTCGAAATAAACATAACCAATAAATGTTCCATGATTATCCTTTAAGATTCTCAATATATTATTATCATTTAATCTGCTTTGAATCGTCTCTGCATCATAATATGTGTCTGGAAAAGTAACATCATGCAGCTCTTGGAATGCGGAAAAATCATTTTCTTCCATCAAGTTGCTTTTTAATTTATCAAGTATTTCAAAGCGATCTCTTTTTACAATTAAATTTAAATGATGACCTTTTTCTGCTGCATCTATCTCCTTCATAAATGTCTGCTGCTTTGTATTTTCTTTATTAATAAAAAAGGAGTATTTCTGAACATCTGGATAAAACGCTTTTAAGCGCTCCCATAATTCAACGGAAATCTCCATATTCTCTGTTGTATTAAAAGGGCCCCAAACTTCTGCTTCATCATTCTCAATTTCCAATCCACATGCGGCCAAAACCTCTCCAGCACCATTTTTTGCTATAAAAAAGGAAACCTCTCCGTTCCCATCCATAAAATCCTCTTTAAGCGTTTGCAAAATATCGCCTTTATCCGTTCCGCAAAAGCCAATATGATGGTTCTTTTGTTTATTCATATCAGCAAAAAACGCAGAAAGTAATTCAAGATTATTTGCTCTTTCTATCATAATCTCCATTCAAAAACCTCCTTTTTCGAGTTAAATAAATCCACTCTTTCCTAAACAAATGGGAAGGAGAATTTAATGATCATACGCTTCTCTATTTCTCCGGTAAGACCTTCTCAATCCAACATAATTGCCAAAATAATAAATCAGACCGCCCAACACAGAGGGGCCGATATAATCTATCGCATGAGCATAATTACTTCGAATAACCATCATTAGCAGAGACGCTAATAGAAACACACAGAAAAATCTTATACTCGATAAGCGCAGTTTCTTTTTTCCCTTTGGAATGCTTCTTTTGTTGATACTTCTTCCAACTCCATTTCTTTCCTTCTCCTTTCCTTTTAAACGTAACACAGATATTCATTTCAGAAAATAGCCATATATCCGTCCGAGTGAAAATGTATGTGCTATCTTATCTATTTATGCAAACGCTTTTACAATAAACTGTAAAAGACCTACAATTATATGAGAAATATATAGAGGAGGGATTTTTTGCAGCATCATTCTTGGAACACCTTATCTGTTGAAGAAATAAATCATTTAATGAAAGGCATCCCTATTTCATGGTGTATTGCTGGCGGCTGGGCACTCGATTTGCATTACGGAAAGCAAACAAGAAAACATGAAGATATAGATATTCTTATTAGAAGCAAAGATTTCCCTGTATTAAAAAAGTATCTGGATGATAGCTACGAATTATTCGTTGCTAATAACGGCATTTTGACAAAACTGGATGATTCAGAGAAACGAACCGGAACATCTGACAGTCTTTGGGTAAGAAAGAAGCTTGGCACAAGCTGGTTATTTGAAATCATGCTGATAGAGACTGAGGATAACGAATGGATATATAAAAGAGATAACCAGATTAGACGGCCTGTCAACGAGATTGGAATAACCACTGACGGTGGTATTCCTTATATAAAACCGGAGATACAATTATTATATAAAGGCGGCAGTTCTGTTATCAGAGAGAAAGATAATAAAGATTTAGAGCGGTTGCTTCCTGTTCTAAAAAAGCGTGAAATAAAGTGGCTGTATCATTCATTAAGTCAGCAATTTAACGGGAAGCATGCATGGCTGGAAACCATAAATAACAAAATAAAAGGACTCCCTGTACATGCCTTAATTATTGGTGGAACGGGAATGCTATCTGGAGCATCCTTATGGCTTGCTGACAGGTCTAAAGTCTCCATCGTCGCGCGCAACGAAGCTAAAATGGAACGAGTGATAAATAAGGCTAATCCAGATTCTTCTATTACCCCGTTATTCGTTGACTACAAAGATAGTGCAGCGCTGAAAGAAAAGATTAGGGCAACCATCATTCAAAACGGCCCAATCGATTTAGTCATTGCGTGGATTCATTCTAATTCGAACAATGCATTGGATATTATCAGTTATGAAGTTGCCAAGGAAAGTCCATCCTGGAAACTCTATCACGTATTAGGAAGCAGCTCTAACTTAAATCAAATTAAAAATACTGCTGTAAAGACCTATCCTGGTTGCCAGTACAGACAAATTCAGCTGGGGTTTATTTTAGACAAAGAACATTCCAGATGGTTAACAAACAAAGAAATCAGCGATGGAATAATTGACGCTATTACGTATGATTGGGAAGTAAAAATTATTGGGACAGTAGAGCCTTGGGATAAGCGTCCTTGAATTCTTTTTTCTTGAGCAGCTGTATGCTTAGTTTATTAAAATAGTCATTCTGATCTTTTATCACGGAGAACCGCCCGTAAAACTCCCGCCTCCAAATAAAGAGTAAGAATGAATTTATTTAGGCGGGAGATAACGGGTGCTAACTCCCTGAATCACTAAGGTTAATTCAGTGGGAGAATGAAGGAAGCAGACTAAGTTCGCGACGTCCTGGGGTTGCGATTACTCGTCCCATCGTAAAGAGTTGTGCGTCGAAAAACTCCCACTGAATGAAGTTTCGTTTTATTGTTTAAGAAAGTTTTGTATCTCAGGAACAAAAGCGCAGAGCGCCTGTTTAAAAACGTAGAGATTGGAGCGGCGCAACTGAGATAAAGGAAACACGGTGAGGTGACGAACCGATGTTGACTTATCGTAGGGCGCGACGTGAAATCTCCTAGTTTTTGGCGCTCGGAGCTGGACGTGGCTGTTTTACTATAAATAGTTATCCACAAGGCAATAATTCTATAATTTCCTATGCAGTAAAATAAATGAATCGCCGCGTTTAGGTCATTTTACAGATAATAATAAGGAGTGTATATTTACAGTAGAAGCACATAAGTTATAAAGATCACCAGTGTTGCGAACGCTAGCGGTCTACAATAGCTAGGATCCCTGCAAGGGGGTTAGCACCGATTACGAAAATAACCCACCGAATCGAGCTCTCAACTCAAGGGTGGGTTATTTTTTTGATTATCTGTCAGTGCTAATATTAAACTGGCAAAAGCAACCGCTAGCATTAGACTTTCAAATACTGTCATAGCATCACCTCCTGTCTAATGAGAGTGTGCCAACCACCCTTGAGTTACCCGAATACTATTGATATATCGAATACACCATAAAACAAACATGTTTCAACGTCTAAATCCATCTATTCCCCCCTGTACCAACTTAAAAATCAATTATCAATAAACCATTGAGGAGGATTTCAATGCGAAAAGGAACCATACGTCCAATCGCCATTTGTCTATTTAAAAAAGACGAAACAATCCTTGTTGCTGAAGGTTATGATTCGGTGAAGGAAAACTTCTTTTACAGACCAATTGGTGGAGGAATTGAATTTGGAGAAAAAAGTTCGGACACCTTGATAAGAGAAGCGAAAGAAGAATTAGATGCAGATATTGCTAACCTTCAATTTCTCGGTACGATTGAAAATATTTTTACTTTCGATGGCGAAACAGGCCATGAAATTGTTCAAGTCTATGATGGTGAATTTATTGATAAGTCCATATATGATCAGTCTGTATTACTTGTAAAAGAGGATGATGGGAAAATACACCATGCAATGTGGAAGCCTCTATCCGCTTTTCAAAATGGAAAACTATGTCTTGTACCTGAAGCCCTTTACAATTTATTAACAAAATGAATTTTTCTGATTTTCTTTGTTAAAATCGGGTACAAGCATACTTTAGAAGGAGTGATACATCATGAGGTTGGAAAAATCTTATCTTGCAGCTTTGGGAGTTTCATTAATGCTTATTCTCGGAGCATGTCAGAGTGATGAAAATGAAGAACCAGAAAATCAGGAACCACCTCAAGAAGAGAATGGGAACGAAGATGGAAATGAATCAGGAGAGACAGAGGAAAATGATAGTGAAGATGGTTCTGATGATGACAAGGTTGAGGACATTTTTGAGGGTGGAGAATAGACCCGTTGGGAATCCATGTAAAACAGTCACCAGAAGTAACTTGAACGAGATTTAACAAGATGCTTCTGGTGAATTTTTATTTTCTACTCCATATACTCAAAAACATTTTTAGCCTTCGAAATCACATAACCGCTGCCACCGCGGTCCTTCACATCTTCCACCATCATGACCAATAATATGTCAGAATCGCCCTCCTCAAAGCCGACAAACCAGCCATTTTCATTTCCATTGTCATCTTCTTTACTTCCTTTAATCTCTGCTGTTCCAGATTTTCCTCCAATGACCGCCTCAGGGATATACGTACTATGTGCCGTACCTTCTGGGCTTTCGACTACCTGAATCAGATTCTCTTTTACCAGATCAGCGGTTTCTTCGCTGATCAGATTTTCCTTCCAAACCTTAAGCTCATCCGCTTCAATTAGAGAAGGATACAACATGTCTCCTTCATTCAGGTATGGCGTATATGTCAATGCAAGATGCAGTGGGCTCATCAAAACTTGGCCTTGTCCATAGGCCGTATCGGCAAGCTGCACTTCATGATCGATTTCTCCATTGTTTGTCAGGTTAGAGGCTGGAATAGTAAAAGGAAATGGAATTTCTTCTCCAAATCCAAAAGCTGCTGTCTCTTCTAAAAAGGTTTCTTTCCCCATTTCCAGGGCTTCCTGCGCAAAATAGATATTATCAGAATGAACAAAGGCATCGCGCAGATTAACGTTCGCTTTATCATGTACACGTGTGACATAATAATCTCCCCATGAATTGTCCTTTGTCCAATGAAGTCCATCAATTTGCCTGACCTTGTCCGGATTTGTAACTCCGGTTTCCAGCCCGATAGATGCTGTTATCGTTTTAAATACCGATCCTGGCGCATAACGACTTGTAAAGCGATTTAAGAATGGCTCTTCCGGATCTTCACTCCATTTTTCCCACTGTTCGTCTGATAAGCCTCTTACAAAAGCATTTGGGTCGTAAGCAGGCGAGCTGACTAAGGATAAAACATCTCCTGTATGCGGATCTAAAGCTACAGAAGTTCCTGCATCGCCTTCAAATTGGTTATATACTTCTTGTTGCAATGCAGCGTCAACGGTTAACTGCACGTCCTCTCCATCAACTGGTTCTTTTTTGGCTAACGATTCTTTCACGTCACCTTCTGCATTGCTGATATAAATATGAGTCCCATTTTCTCCTCGTAATTTATCTTCATATATCTTTTCCAGTCCGGCGTTTCCAATCACATCTCCCGCAGCATAACCATCCAGTTCTTCCAGCTGTTCTGCAGATATTTCCCGTACATAGCCTGTTAAATGAGCTGCTGAAGCTCCCAGCGGATAGGTACGAACCGTTTCTACTCGGGAGCTTACTCCCGGAAGCTCTACATAAGCTTCGACATCATCTTCTTCCATTGGCAATGTTTTTATCGGTACAAATACTTCGGGTGTTACCCAGGATGCTTCAAGTGCTTTGTCTATTTCTTCTACAGAAATATCCAAGCGTTCAGCCAGCTTCTCTTTTGTTTGACTTTCTTCTTCAAGCTCAGCTGGGATGACGCCTATGATATTTGCTTCTTTGTTGACTGCAAGCCCGGTTCCACTCTTGTCCTTTAACTCTCCCCTTTCTGCCTCTAATGTGCTCACCTTCACTTTATCTTCCGACCCTAACTGTGGAAAAATCTGTGACGAATTCCATTTGACCAGCCAAGCTCCCTCATCACCTTGTTCTAATGTCAGTTGATGCCTATATTCAATGGAACCAGCGGTGGTGTTCATCTCTACAATATATGGAATAGTAATGAGATCTTCATCTGGCTCAAACTGCTCTTCTGAATCTGCTGCTGACGTCACCTGTAAATCCTCAGCTTCTATTCCATCATATATATTTTCATATCGTTCGATAAACGCTTCTTCCGTTATTCTATTTTTCACCTCTTCGGAAAGCTGCTCATACATAGCAGAAAAATCTCTATTCTCCCAATTAGAAAGATAATCATCAAATATTTCCGAAGGCTCCTCTTGCTTCATACAACCTGCTGTTATCATAAGTGTCAGTACAATTAAAACAATTGTTCGACAGCTTTTCATGATTCCACCTTCCTATTATTCTTTATCCTGCAACTGTTCCATGACACGCTCAGCTGCTTTTTCAATTAATGCATCATCATAATCAGCATCCTCTGAATCACGACTGGATAAAACGGAGATAATAATCGGCTCTTTCTGATCAGAAGGCCATACCACAGCAATATCATTTCTTGTGCCGTAGCCTCCTGCTCCGCTCTTATCTCCTACTTCCCAATCTTCTGGAACGCCAGCACGAATCAACGTATCTCCCGCTTCATTTCCTGTTATCCAATCTATTAGCAAATCCTGTTTGTCTTCAGGAAGCAAATCACTTAGCACATAAGTTTGCAAACTTTCGGCAAGTGCTTTTGGTGTGCTTGTGTCCCTAGTATCTCCTGGAGCAGCTTCATTTAAATCCGTCTCCATCCGATCCATCTCTATGATTTCATCACCATTTTCTCTTAATATTTCTTCCAGTCCATCTGGTCCTCCAAGCTCTTCTAACAAAAGATTTCCTGCTGTATTATCACTGTAGCGAATAGCAGCTTCCATGATTTCTTTCAGTTTCATCCCATCATCTACATGCTCCTCCGTCACTGGAGAATAAGTTACTAAATCATCTTCCGAATACGTAATGACTTTCTCTAAGTCGTCCATGGAGGCTATTTGTAAAATAGCCCCTGCAGCTAAAACTTTAAAAGTAGAAGCATAGGCAAATCTTTCATCTGAACGATAGGAAACTGTCTGATCCGTTTCGGTATCAATCGCATACACACCAAGCCTTGCGTCAAATTCCTCTTCCAGCTCTTTAAAAGCTTCTTCGCTTTGTGATGCCTGTTCTGAAGTTCCATCACTAGCCTCGCCCTCATCAGAGCAACCCGCTAACCCTATCAAGCTAACGAATAATAGGATAGCTAGCCATCTCTTAGTAAAAACATCTTGAAAATGTATCATTTAAAATCCTCCTAAAATCATTTTGACTACGTTTGTAATACAATACTACACACGTAGTCTTAGTATGTCAATTCCTATTTTTCCCTTTCTAATTATAGGTTTGATAACTTTACCTTAGCATGCTAGAATTTAATATATTACAAATGTAATTTCAAAAATTTAGCATTTGTTAAAGGGAAACTTGAAAGTGTAATTTTCTTTCTTAAAAGCCCTTATACTCTTGAATGCAAACCTTTAGCTGCACTTATGCAGAAAGAAATATAAATATACTTTCTTTACTACAAAAAACTATCAGTAAATGGCTCTAATTACCATGGCTGAAGAATGGAGATAAAAATCATGTTTGTAACAACGCTTCTTACAGGTTTCATCATTTCTTCCATTACTATTGGGTTTATATTGCTTATTAAAAAGCTATTCCAAAAACAATTATCCGCAAAATGGCAATATAATCTATGGTATTTATTGCTCGCTGCACTGGTCATTCCATTTATACCTGCCCATTTGCTCCCTTCTGGTAATTTATTCACTTCTTTTACGGGCAGTCCATCTCCCAATGGAGGCTCTGCTTCCATAAACAGCGAAGTAAGTGGAACAGAAGGAACAAATGCTAGTTGGATGCAGGATTTTTCCGTAACCGTTACACAAACGAATACAGAACTGTTAAATGGGACTGTCCTCGGTATATGGGTTGCTGGAGCTCTCATATTAACCATTTTTGCTATACGAGCGTGGTTGAATTTAAGAAGAATTAAGAAGTCTGTTTCCCAAGTGGAAAACAAAGAAATTATTGACCTATTTATACAATCCAAACAGCAATTAAATATCTCAAAAAATATCACATTAGGTATTTCAAATAGAGTGCGTTCTCCACTGGCATTTGGGTTGGCTAAAACCTTTGTCGTCTTACCTGCAAATTTTGAAGAATGGCTATCTCATGAGGATATCAAGCATATCTTTTTGCATGAATTAAATCATTATAAATACAAGGATATTTCTACCAACTATTTGATGGTTTTCTTTCAAATCATCTACTGGTTCAATCCGTTGATTTGGATTGCATTTAAGGCAATGCGCCTAGACCGGGAGATTGCATGTGATCACGCTGTACTAACATCTTTAGATGAGCAAAGCTATAAAAAATACGGAAATACAATCATCCATTTTGTCGATAAATCTCCTACACCTCAGTACAATAAACTGGCAAACCAAATAAATGGATCTAAAAAGCAAATCAAAAAACGAATTATAGAAATTGCTTCTTTTCAAGCAGACTCTAAATTACAGCATGCTAGAAGCATTGGTATCTTTCTGCTGGCAGGATTATTTATAGTTGCACAGATGCCGCTAGCTTCTGTGATGGCAAACGACAACGATCGATATACGTCATTTAACCATAATCAACAAATAAACGAAGAAGATCTCAGCGCCTACTTTCAAAATTACGATGGTAGTTTTGTTTTATACGATATGCAGGAAGATACTTATCAGATCTATAATAAAGAGCAGAGCACACAAAGAGTTTCTCCGGATTCTACCTACAAAATCTATAGTGCTTTATTTGGATTAGAAGAGAACATCATCACAACGGAACAGAGCACCTTCGAGTGGGATGGTACAGAACAGCCTTATGACCAATGGAACCAAGATCAAAATCTGGAAACGGCTTTAAACCGTTCTGTTAACTGGTATTTCCAGCAACTTGATCAAGAAATGGGCTTAGACAGCATTCAAGCCTATCTAAATCATATCGATTATGGAAACCAGGATATTTCTAGCGGAAACGATCAGTACTGGCTGGAATCCACCTTGAAAATTTCGCCAGTGGAGCAGGTGGAGTTATTACAAGCATTTTATAACAATCACTTCAATTTTCAGGAAGAACATATTCAAGCTGTCAAAGATGCCTTACAAATGGAAGAAAAGGATGGCAATGCCCTCTATGGAAAAACGGGAACTGGTAACGTAAACGGCAAGGATATAAATGGCTGGTTTGTTGGATTTGTTGAAACAGACACCAACACATATTTCTTCGCAACCAATATACAGGATGAGGATAATGCCTCTGGAAGTATTGCAACAGAAATAACCTTAGCTATTTTAAAAGATAAACAAATTTATGAGGGATAAAATCGGGGTGAGAATATGACAGAGAAAGTACCAAGTATTTCTGAAGCAGAATGGGAAGTAATGAATGTGCTGTGGGAAAAATCACCGCAAACAGCAAATGATGTGATTACCTCCCTGCAAGGGCAAAAAGATTGGAAAGCAAAAACCGTACGTACATTGTTAGATCGATTAGTACAAAAAGGCGTTGCCGGTGTGAATAAAGAGCAGAGAGTCTACACATTTTATCCGCTTTATTCACAGGATAAGTGCCAGCGCGCTGAAGCTGAATCCTTCATCAAACGAATCTATGGAGGGACAGTAAAATCGATGCTTGTTCAATTTATTGAAGAAGATTCTTTATCTGAGGAGGATATTGAGGAATTAAAATCGATTTTAGATGAAAAACCGAAAAAGAAAAAATAACCTGTTCAAAGAAATGGTGAAAGGACTGAATGATGCGCAGATAACCATACTTTTTACAACAAATTCATTTTGAATATTGGAGGGAAAAGTATTGAAGGAAGAATTATTTACGAAAAGACTATATTTACGGAAAATGCGGTCATCGGATGCCACTTCATTATTTACCATTTGGTCGGACCCTGCCGTAGCAGCATTCATGAATATCTCTACTTTCACTCATGGATCGCAGGCACTGGAAATGATTAATCTGCTTAATAAATCAGCTGAAACCAATCATGCCATCCGATACAGTGTGATAGACTTGGGTTCTCAGGAAATTATCGGAAGCTGCGGCTTTAACTCTATTGATTCTGAAAATGCACGAGTGGAAATTGGCTATGATATTGCGAAAACACATTGGGGAAATGGATATGCTCCTGAATCGATACAGGCATTGATTCAGGAAGCCTTTAAGAATTTAGGAGCAAACCGAATCGAAGCAAAAGTAGAACCCGCAAATGTAAACTCGATGAAAGTACTGCAAAAACTAAAATTCACCTTTGAAGGAACGTTACGACAATACGAAAAAGTAAAGGGACATTTTGTTGATATTGACATGTATTCGCTTTTGAAAGCAGACTAAATTGATTTTTCTCTCTGTATCTCACAACAGATACAGAGAGTTTTTTTATGCATATATCTTTTCATTTACAATAATGCATATTCGTTAAAAGGATCTTTTTTCGTTCCGTAGCTTTTATTCCAAAATAAATCGTCTAGGTCAACAGCCTGGATAGCGAACATATCTGATAACACTTTTGCCAGATAGGTTTTCCCACTTCCAGCGCCTCCAACAATATGTATTTTCTTTCCCTTTTCCCGCAAAGTATCACCTGCTCTCTATTTCCAAAATGAACTACCTCTCTGCCACGGAAAAGTAAAGAAGCAAAGATATCATCTAAATACTATTAAACAAAAAACTCTATCCTTCATTAATAAGTAACCTTCCTTAACATTGGCATCATCCCCAATGAAAGACGTAAAACTTCCATACGGATATATACAAATGATTCCTTCTTTTTGTTCATTTTTAGATTATTCTCTTATTTTATTATAAAATGGAAGTATCTCATTCAAAACATACCAAGAATGATATCGTTTTCAGATGGAATTACTTAAAGAATAGAGGGATAGATATGTTCAAAGAATATGGAGAACTAAGTACAAAATTATATGAAATAACTAAACCAGTTGGATATTCTATGGGAGGCGATATAGAGTATTACTATGAAAAGTTGAAAAAGCGGCAAGGTAATGTACTCGAAGCCGGCGTCGGTACAGGAAGAATGTTGATTCCATTTTTAAAAGAGGATATTGCTATCGACGGCGTAGACATCTCCTCAGATATGCTGGATCAATGCAAAACCAATATGAAGAACCATCAGGTGAATACAAATTTATATAAACAAGATCTAACACATCTCCATTTAGACCAGAAATATCATACCATCATTATGCCAACAGGAAGTTTTTGTCTACTTCCTAGAGATCTTATTCATACGTTTCTTCAAAATTTATATCATCACCTGGAAGAAGATGGCCAATTCATTTTTGATGCCTTATTACCAACGGATTTTAAGACAGATGAGATAGATATAAATACTTACTCTCTAACAGAGGATTCAGGAATATTATTTACCAGCATAAGCAAGGACATCAATTGGCTGGAGCAAAAAGTTTCCTATATCCACAAATACCAGCAGCTTCTTCACGGGGCTGTAGAGAAAACAGAGATCTCTCATTTTATCCTTTATTGGTACGGAATCAAGGAATTAGAGCTTCTATTAAAAAATATCGGGTTCAGTAAAATCAGCTATGAAATCGGTTATGGAAAAGGAAAAGATACTTCTCTAATCACTTTTATTGCGGAGAAAGGATAGAGCTAAAGAAGCTCTTAGCAAATAACCGGTTGCCTAGAGCTTCCGATTATTTTCTCCAAAAAGTCGTACAGTCTGCTTTATCCTCTATATTATATTCAATAAGTTGTTTTAATACGTCGTAATTAACTGGATTTTCCCACGGAATTCGTATAATTCCTTTGGTATGGCCATACCCAGCTTTAGCAATTTCATCCGTAAAACGGAGTATTCCCGCTTCCTCAGGAGCAACAGCCATATGTTTCTTTGATACACTGAATCCGATAATAAATGTACCATGATCGGTAAAGATTGGTTTATTCCACGCTATCCTTGTTCCGAGCTGAGGAAAGTATTTACCTGTCCAATCTAATACTTCTTCTATTCTGGCACGGTGTTCTGGGTCATCTATGTTTTCTAAAAATGAGGTAAATACTTCCATATTTGCTTCCCTCCTGATTTTATATTTTTGCTAAAGGCAGGCTACGTTGTATAACAACAGCCCGAAAGAATAAAATCCTTTTAATTATATTTTCTCTGCATTTGCTCTAAATATGCTTTTGATTTTCCTTTGGGAATGCTGAGCGTTTCCCAGTCCTTTCCTTTTATCAGTTTCCCAATATAGACAATTTGCCCAATATGATAAGCGTAGTGTGCCAGTTGTCTTTCTATTGCATCAATTACAGTATGTTTTTCACTCCGGATTAAAATAGTCTGTAATAAGTCGTTCCCATTTAATTCATGTAATGCTTGAAATAAAACATTCCAGCCATTTTCCCAGACGCTTTTTAATTCCTGAACAGAGCGAATGGTATCCTCAAATTCTTGATCTCGATTTCTAGCCGGCTTCTCTCCATCTGATGTCAAAAAATCCGTCCATCTGGATAGCATATTTCCGTTTAAATGCTTTACAATCACGGCAATACTGTTAGATGCTTCATTTAACACCCAATGAATTTGCTCGTCAGTCAATTGACCAATCGTTTTGTCTCCAAGTTCTTTGACACTTTGAAACCTTTTTATTATCACCTTTAAGTATTCCTCTTCCACACGCATATCGCTCCTCCTATCTAGAATGAATTTAAATACATACAGATGTAACTGCTTTTTCTGAATGTTTCCGGGTTCTTATCACCTACAATATATCGTATTATTATGATTTAAACAATTGTTCATTATTCTATTGACAAACATGTATATACAAGTTAAACTGAAACCGTTAACACTTGTATATACAAGATATAAAAAGGAGGAAAGACATTGAGTAAATTTACTGGCGATGCTAAAAAGTTACTGGAAAAAGTCGGTGGAAGTGAGAATATTTCTGTAGTCACGCACTGTGCAACCAGAATGCGATTTGTTTTAAATGATCCGGAAAAAGCAGATGTTGACGCCATTGAAGATATTGATATGGTAAAAGGAACCTTCACACAGGCTGGACAATTCCAGGTTATTATCGGAAATGAAGTCGCTTCCTTTTATAATGAATTTACAAAAATGGCTGGTGTTGGTGATACTTCTAAAGAGGATGCCAAAGAAGCAGCAAAGCAAAATATGAATATCTTACAACGGTTAGTTTCCCATTTAGCAGATATATTTACACCAATTATTCCTGCATTGGTTGTCGGAGGACTAATTCTAGGTTTCCGAAATGTGATTGGTGATATCGAAATGCTTGAAAATGGTACATTAACCTTAGCTGACTCCTCACAATTTTGGGCAGGGTTATATGATTTTCTCTGGTTAATTGCAGAAGCAATCTTTCATTTTCTCCCTGTTGCGCTTACCTGGTCTATTTCCAGAAAGATGGGGACAACACAAGTACTCGGAATTATTTTAGGTCTTACATTAATTTCCCCACAGCTTTTAAATGCGTACGAAGTGGTAGAAACCACTGAAATACCAATGTGGGATTTTGGTTTCTTCCAAATTGAAATGATTGGTTATCAGGCTCAGGTTATTCCGGCCATTTTAGCTGGTTTTGTATTAGCTTATTTAGAAATTGGATTGCGAAAAATTATTCCACAAGTGGTATCGATGATTTTTGTACCATTCTTTGCATTGCTACCAACTGTTATTATTGCTCATGTCGTATTAGGCCCTATTGGTTGGACAATCGGTACATGGATTTCAAACATTGTCTATGATGGGTTAACTTCTGCAGTCGGCTGGCTATTTGCGGCAGTCTTTGGATTTGCGTACGCACCGCTTGTTATTACCGGGCTGCATCATATGACAAATGCTATTGACCTGCAATTAATGAGTGAATTTGGAGGAACAAACCTCTGGCCGATGATTGCCTTATCCAATATAGCTCAAGGATCTGCCGTTGTAGCCATGATCTATATCAATCGAAAAGACAAGAAAGAACAGCAGGTAACGATTCCAGCAGCAATCTCCTGTTATCTGGGCGTTACAGAACCGGCACTGTTCGGTGTGAACTTACGATATCTTTTCCCGCTTTTCGCTGGTATGGCAGGATCTGCCGTTGCAGCTGTTATATCTGTCGGGTCTGGGGTGATGGCGAATTCCATTGGCGTTGGTGGAATACCGGGAATCTTATCTATTCAAGTACCACATATGCTAATGTTCGCAGTAGCAATGATTGCCGCTATTGTTATCCCATTCATTTTAACGATTGTTTTATCAAAAACAAAAATGGGTGTAGATGCGTATAAACGTTTAGGTAAATAAACAAGGGGAGTAGTTTCTCTCCTTAATTTATATAAAACGAAACTTCACTCAGTGGGAGTTTTTCGACGCACAACTCTTTACGATGGGGCGAGTAATCGCAGCCCCAGTCCCAGGACGTCGCGAACTTAGTCTGCTTCCTTCATTCTCCCACTGCGTTAGCCTAAGTGATTCAGGGAGCTAGCGTCCGTTATCTCCCGCCTAAATAAATTTATTTTCACGCTTTATTTGGAGGTGGGAGTTTTACGGACGGTTCTCCGTGATAAAAGAAAAAAATAATAGAAACACAGCAATTTTTAGGAGGTTGATTATGCAAGAAAAATGGTGGCAAAAATCTGTTGTCTATCAAATTTATCCCAAAAGCTTTAACGATACAACAGGTAACGGAATGGGAGACATTAACGGCATTACCGAAAAACTGGATTATATAAAAGAACTGGGAGTCGATGTGATTTGGCTTACCCCTATTTATGTTTCTCCCCAAAAGGATAATGGCTATGATATCGCTGATTACTACGCCATCCAGCCGGATTATGGAACGATGGAAGATTTCGAAGCGATGCTAAGTAAAGCGCATAAACTAGGATTAAAAGTCATTATGGATATCGCTGTAAATCATACATCCACCGAGCATAAATGGTTCCAGGAATCGAGAAAATCAAAGGATAATCCTTATCGAAACTATTATATATGGAAAGATGGCGAACCTGGTGAATTGCCGACAAACTGGGAGTCAAAATTCGGTGGCAACACATGGGAATATGATGAAACAACCGGTTCTTATTATCTGCATCTTTTTGATGTTACCCAAGCGGATCTTAATTGGGAAAATGAAAAAGTCCGTGATGATGTTTATCAAATGATGAACTTTTGGCTGAATAAAGGAGTAGACGGGTTCCGTTTAGATGTGATTAATTTAATTTCTAAAGATCAGCGTTTTCCTGATGATGACGGCAGTATTCCTCCGGGAGATGGACGTAAATTCTATACAGACGGACCAAGAGTACATGAATTTCTTTACGAAATGAATCAGGAAGTATTTAAAGGCCGTAAAACCATCACTGTCGGAGAAATGTCTTCTACCTCGATGGAGGATTGTATCAAGTACTCCAACCCAGAGCGCGAGGAGTTAGACATGACATTTAACTTTCACCATTTAAAAGTGGACTATCCAAATGGTGAAAAGTGGACAAAAGCACCGTTCGATTTTCTATATCTGAAGCAGCTATTATCCGATTGGCAGACGGGCATGCAGGAAGGCGGCGGTTGGAATGCATTATTCTGGTGTAATCATGATCAGCCGAGAATTGTATCCCGCTTTGGGAATGATACAACTTACCATAAAGAATCAGCAAAAATGCTGGCAACCGCGATTCATATGTTGCAGGGAACGCCTTATGTCTATCAAGGAGAAGAATTGGGTATGACGAACCCTGGTTTTGATGACATTTCCCAATATCGCGATGTCGAATCACTAAATATGTATCAAATCAAAAAAGCAGAAGGACTTTCAGATCAAGAGATTATTGAAATTCTTCAGGAAAAATCCCGGGATAATGCACGGACACCTATGCAATGGAATAATGAAGCAAATGCCGGTTTTACAGAAGGAACTCCTTGGATTGGCATACCCGATAATTACCGAAAAATCAATGCAGCTTCTTCCTTAGCAGATGAAACATCTATTTTTCATCACTATCAAAAGCTCATTCAGCTTCGAAAAGACTATCAAGTAATCACAGATGGAAAATATCAGCTCATTTTGCCTAATGACTTTGCAATTTTTGCGTATATAAGAGAAAATAAAGATACAAAACTATTAGTAATAAACAATTTTTACGCAAAAGAAGCAGAGCTGGATTTACCTGAATCGATTCATCATGCATTTACGGGCAGCGAGATATTACTGTCCAACTACTCAGATTCACCGTTATTAGCTCAAGATATAATTTCACTTCGACCGTATGAGTCTATTGTTTATTATCTAAAGAAATAACTGGAGTTAGTTGCGATGCGAAATAAATATGTCATGATTTATCAAGAAATGGTTCAAAAAATAGAAAAAGAAACGTTTAAAGCAAATGAATTTCTCCCCTCGGAAAATGAATTGGCGGAGCAGTATCAAACATCACGGGAGACGATTCGAAAAGCGTTAAATTTGCTTGCCCAAAACGGATACATTCAAAAAATCCGCGGGAAAGGATCTACGGTGATTGAACGGAATAAATTCGATTTCCCGGTATCCGGTTTGGTCAGCTTTAAAGAACTGGCTGATAAAATGGGAGAAAAACCGATGACAACCGTACATCAATGTGCAAAAATCAGTGCAAATGATTTTATCCAGCATCAATTAAAACTGAAGAATAATCAAGAGGTTTGGGAAATTATTCGGACGCGCTCCTTCTCCGAGCAACGCGTGATTTTGGATAAGGATTATTTAATCGCAAATACCGTCCAGCATATTTCCAGAGACATAGCTGAGACTTCTATTTACGACTATCTGGAGAATCAATTAGGTCTTATCATCAGCTTTGCAAAAAAAGAAATCATTGTGGAAGAGCCAACAGAAGAAGATCGTGCATTATTGGATTTAGAAGGTTTTTATAATGTGGTAGTTATTAAAAACTATGTCTATTTAGATGATGCAACCTTATTTCAATATACAGAATCCAGGCATCGTCCGGATAAGTTCCGTTTTGTTGATTTCGCCAGGAGAGAACATTAAAGACAGGCTGATACAGATGTGAAACTGTATCAGCCTGTTTCATATACTATTTTAAATATAAAACGAAACTTTTGCTGGGGGAATTTTCGACGCACAACTCTTTACGATAGAGCGAATAACCGCAAAAGCCCTTCGGTGGGGCGAGTAATCGCAGCCCCAGTCTCAGGACGTCGCGAACTTAGTCTGCTGCTTTTCTCCCACTTAATGTCTTATGAACAACGCTAGAAGTCCAGAAAGTTATCCATGTCCCGCTCCATCCGGCACTCTGGACATCTTTTGGGATCATGAAAACCCATCTTTCTATAAAACTGCTGCTCACCTACTGAAAAAAGAAACCGGTCTCCACATTCCCAGCATTTCACATAAAGATCTTGCGGCTCGTCCCCCTTCAATGCTTCTTTCAAGCTCGATTCTCTTTCTTGTATCGCTTGATAGTCCGGTGTTTCTTCCGTTTCTAATGACCGGATCACAGAATTAATCCGCTCTCTTACTTTTCGGTAATCAACCTGCTTCCATGCCTCCAAATAAGGAATATACCGCTTATCCTGCGTTTCTCTCATCTTTTCTAAAAATAGGAATATCATATTTCGATTGCGGTCTTTTAAATAAGTCATATCAGGTGCCGGTTTTCCTTCTGCCAGCCAGTCATCCCATTCATGTAAAAATTCATCTGCATACTTATCCCTTTCAATATGCCAGCCGCGCTCTGTAAAAACAATCATCGGTAATTTTCCGCTGTACTCAATATCAAGAAAATCATGGTCAATCATCCAGTCAATCTTCTCCATCACCTCTTCCAGCTTGACTCCTTTAAAATAGCCATAAGCCGGACAGGCATCCAATCCAAGCTGCAATACTTTTTTCTCCCGTGATCCTTTTAAAATTTTAGCAAGCAGGGAGCGCCCACCTTGTGCTATAAGTTCATCGGCTGCACGCAGAATAGCTAAAATTTCCTCTTCCGACAGCTTGTTATCAACCATTTTATTTCAGCACCTTTCCAAATTTATCTTCATATAAATCTCGAACCCAGACTTTTACCGGTGCTTTCCATTGTTCTTTTGGTGCCGGGATATTCTTGATTAAACTTTTAGGCGTCATCCCCAGCTCCTTCGCCATCTGTATATCCTGTTGACTCAAACGGCAGCGCTTTTTTGCTTCTGCCCACGTTGCTTTTGTCTTACTTTTCCCCATTACCAACCGCTCCTTTCTTGATTATTGTTTGTCCGCTTTATTCATTCTGTCAGAGACTTTATCTAATAAATCAATCAAGATAGAAATATACTAGTAACCAGCGTATTCTATAAATCTATGGTAACATTCTCCCCCATTTACTCTGATCCATACCGTTTCTATCAGCAGTGTACTTTCGTGTTCTATTATTATTTTAACAATATTTCCTCACTGGAATAGAACAAATGTGAAAAACATCTGCAATCCGATGATCCAAAACCTTTCACCGGCATTGTTCCTTTATTTTCCCTCATCAGCCGCTGAAAAAGTCCACATTCCCCTTCAGTACCGGGATAAGTTTGCACAGCCTGCGTTTGTAAATATGGGCGCAAATAATCTATATGCCAACGCTTCTTTTTATCTACCTGCAAATGCCTGTCCACCCGTGCACGAATACTCCGCTTTGCACTTCCAACGTAAATATAATACCCTTTTAAGAATTGAAACTCTCCTAGTTTGCCGATAGTAATTGCATCCACATTTTCCGGAAGCCATGCTTTTATCGCATAAAGTGTGTCCGATTCCTGTACAGAATAATTGATAGGCTTCATCTGTTTTATCACCTCCATGGCTATTTCCTGCCATGATAAAGTACTGAAAATTGTCCTTTACTTCTTATTCTTCATAATTATATTTTAAAACGAACCATCGGTATTGTAAAAAAGACAGTATTCATTTCATACAAAAAATAATTTTTAAATTTCAACTTGAACCTTACGTCACGTCATGTTTTATCCTATTATTAGAAAGGGGCAGATCACATGACAAATAAAATAATCAAAACACTTATTTTAGATAAAAGTATTCGTCTTTACTTTACAGATAACACAAAAATGCTACAGGAAATCATGGAGTTAAGTAAAATAAAGGATAAGACCTGCTACCTGGCTTTAGCTAAAGCTGTTTCCATTATGAGCCTTCTTTCTGTAACGCTGAAGGATAATCAGCGAATCAGTGCTGTGATTACTTTGACAGATAAAAATTATAAAATGTATGTAGATACAGATGCAGAGGGAAATGTACGCGGCTATGTCAATCAAGCTCTTTTAATAGCACCCCAACAAAAGAATTCTAATTCAACGCTTCAAGATTTTATCGGTACAAAAGCTTCCATCCGGATAATGAAAGGGTTCGAAACAAATCACTTCACAGGGATTACGGATATGCCTTATCAAAATTTGGATGATGATTTTGCCTATTATTTTAAACAAAGTGAGCAGACAGATACCATGATCCAAACAAAGGTAAAATTGGATAGTGTTTCCTATCTTTTCAAAAGCTATGGAATCTATGCGCAGGCACTGCCGGGAGCTGAAGAGGGTGCATTGGATTTGGTACGGGAGCAATTCGAAGCAGAAAACCTTGCTCCCCTGCTGCTTAGTATGAATGATGCGGGGATAGAAAAGGAATTGAACCAGCGTTTTCCTAATTCTAAAGTACTGGAACATAAGCCGATACAATTTGCCTGTCACTGCTCGAAGGAAATGTTTTATGGCTTTCTGTATTCTTTACCCGTGGAAGAATTACAAAATGCCGTTGAATCAAACACATCTATCGATACAACATGCCATATTTGCGGTCAAAACTATGTATTCATTCCTTCTGAAATACAAACTATTTTACAAACGAGGTGAGCACATGCCAAATTACTGGTCAACTGGTCAGTTAGCAGCTCTGACAGGACTTTCCATCCGAACATTAAGATATTATGATCAAATTGGGTTATTTTCTCCTTCTCTCTATACAGAAGCTGGACATCGGCGTTATACAAGTGAAGATATGCAATTGCTGCTGCAAATTCTTGTATTAAAAAGAATGCATTTACCGCTGGAAGAAATAAAAGAAATGGTTCGTGCCGGCAACGAGAAATTATTAGATACACTAGATCAGCAAATTAGCCGGGTCAAAGCAGAGATAGCTGTTCAGGAAAAGTTGCTAAGTCAGTTAGAACGCACGAAACAAGAAGCTGCTAAAACGGAAAATATTTCTTTCCAAGAGCTTACTTCCCTTTTTGAATTGATTCGATTAAATCGTTCCGACTATTTTACCAATCAACAGCTTGATAAAATGAGAGAACACTATCGCAATACAAGTGATAAAGCACTCAAACAAGGAGAAGAACGCTTTCAGGAACTGCTTGAAGAGTTAAAAGACAAGCAGGAAAAAGGAGTATCTCCACAGGATAAATCCGTTCAGAATTTGGCAAAGGAATGGCAAAAATTAATGGAAACTTTTTCAGATGGGAATCAGGGCCTGATAAAAAGCGCCGAAAAATTTTATGCTGAAAACCCACAACCTGCTTTGCACTATGGTTTGGACGGCGCGTTATATAGATATATTCAGGCTGCTTTGGAGAGGTTCACGATGTAACTATCTGTTGTCCGGAAAAGGCTGATATAAAAAGAAATTACTTGTATCAGCCTTTATTTTCTATAATTAGTCAATATCATCATACTAAATCCTCGTATTTCTGAGCGCCATATAGAACACGCATAATCAATACATCTTTATTCTTAATTAAATAAAAAACGATATAATTTTCAATAATAAGTCTACGGTAACCTCGATCCCTCAGTATCTCATCTGTTACCAGTTCACAAGAAAATGGAAATCTATTTAACCTTTTAATTCCCAATTCTATTTTATTCAATAATTTATTGGCAGCATCCTGGTTGTATAAATTTTCAGATATATACTCATAAATTTCATCCAAATCCTCTGCAGCTTTTGGAGATACTTTAACGACATATTGATTATTTTCCATATTTTTTATTTAACTTTTCAAATACTTGTTCAGCTTCTAAGAAACTATCCTCTTGATGCATTTGCTTTTCAGCTTGAGCTAATTTTTCATATAGCTCTAATTTTGCTAAAGATTTTTCGTAAGTTTCCATACTCATTAGAACCATATCCCCATAACCATTTTTTGTGATAAATATTGGCTCCTCTAATTGATGACATAATTCAGATATTTCTGTTGTATTTCTTAAATCTTTTATAGGCCGTATTTCTGGCATATAATCCCCTCCTTTTTTATATAATAACATAATTATGTCTTAATTATGTTATTATATACGTTTTTTCAAACAGTTACTTTAATCATTTCACTTCACTAAGAAATGGATGACATCTACCCAACTAATCTGATCCAATATATAATTTATATTAAAAGTAGACATTCCATAATCACAAAGGAAGGGATCATATGAAATATTACGCAGCTTCCAGCTTTCGAAATATAAGCACTGTCAGATTTCTTACTCCGTATTAAATAACAAAGGATATTTTAGATTTTGACACCACCAGTACCTTTTATCATTTGGAAGGAGTTAAAATATTTATTGGCGAACTATCATCTTTTATCGATTTTATACTATCTGAACAAAACATTACGAATGACTAAGCATTTCTTTTCTCATAGCAAAACGGCTCCCTTACTGGAACCGTTTTTTAATATCTATAAGTGTATCATACACCTTATTCTTCATTATCTTCCGTCTCTCCATCTTCCAAATCCTCATCCAATTGCTCTTCCATAAGTTCATCAGGATCTACCTGCTCCACTTCGATACTATCATCCAGTACATCTTCCAGACGGAAAAAACCTTCATCATAATCAAAGTCCAATGCATAATCCTGTACTTCCATATGGGTTACCATTTCATCATTATTTGCATGCATATCCATTTGAACGATTACAAACGTTTCTGTGTCAAAATAATATTCAATTTCTTCTTCTCCATTTGTAAATACAAAATGATGTACATCATATTCATTCACGGAAGTTTCACCTTCATAAGAAACTTCATACGTATTCATCAGCTCTCGTATTTGTTCTTCTTCCATACGGACATCAGCAGGATCCATCCCCATATCTACCATTTCTACCTCATAGGCGGTCTCGTCACCTTCTGTATAATTGATAGAAGTTTCACTATCCTCTGAAGCGCTGTATTCTACCGGCCCGCCATCTGTTTCTATTTCTGTACGTTCGCTGACTGATCCATCTTCATTGTTCATTTGCCATGAACGCATATCCATTGTAGTAGAAGAGTCAGTTTCTACATTTTCTTCTTCTCCTAATTCTTCTTCAAGTTCTTCATCCATTGACATTTCAAGAGTAATCGTTGCTTCTTCATAGCGTTGATCAATTCCATTCAAAGCATCTAAAGCCCCTTCAAGAAGCTCCTCTTCCTCACTTGCTATGTCGTCTGTCTCCCCCGTTTCTTGTTGATCTGTCTCTGGTGCAGCTGCATCATTATCCTCTGTTCCATTTTCATCCGAATCATTACTGCAAGCTGTTAATACTAGAAAAAAAGATACCAGAGCAGCTAAAAAATAATATTTTTTCACGTAAACAGCACCCTCTCTATATCAATACTTACGAATGCGTTTCCCTTGCAAGAGGATGCTAAAACGTTTCCTTTATTAAAAAGGCTGCCACTTCAATTGTCTTGCCTTATTAAAACGATTCTCTACTTCTGTCCAGTTTACGATATTCCACCAATTGTCCACGTAGTCTTCTTTCACATTTTCATATTGCAGGTAATAGGCGTGCTCCCACACATCAAGAACAAGAAGAGGCACGACATCCCATTGACTTAAATTCTGATGCTTTTCCGCCTGAAGAATTTCTAAGCGCCTTGCCCGCGGGGACCATACTAAGATAGCCCAGCCGCCGCCTTCTACATGGTTTGCCGCTTCTGTAAAATGCGCTTTAAATTGGTCATAACTTCCAAATGATTGCTCGATTTCATGCAATAAATCTCCTGTAGGCTCGCCTCCACCGTCCGGGCTCATCACTTTCCAAAATATCGTATGCAGATAATGTCCTGCACCATTAAACGCTGCTTCCCTTTCCCAATGTTTAATCAGATCATAATTATTGTCCCAACGCGCTTGCTGCATTTCCGTTTCCGCTTTATTTAAACCATCTACATAACTCTGATGATGCTTATCATGATGCAGCTCCATAATTCGGCGGTCGATATAAGGTTCTAAAGCATCATAGCTATATGGCAGCGGCGGTAGTGTATGACCGCCAATTGGAACCACTCTTTCGCGATTCCCTTCTGCTCGTTTTTCATCCGTATGCTGTTCCAGATAATGATTAAATTTTGTGTATAAATGGTTCGCTTGGTTGTAAGCCTCCTGTTCTTCTATATCTTGGTTATTTGCAAGCTCTTCTTGAAATTGATTGAATTCCTTTTCCCATTCATCTAATTCTTCTTGATGGATACCATTCTGAAAAAGATCACTTGCTTCACGATATGTTTGCAAAATCTCATCACACCATAATTCTATTGATTGCAGATACTCTGACAATGAAAAAGCCTCCCTCAAATTAGTCGTTAATACTATATGCAAAAAGGAGATAGTATGATAATAGTTGTAAAATACATTGTTAAACAAACGTTTGAGTTAACTTTTACAAAGATATTTTTATTTAGAGACGATTATCTTGGAAAATGAAGGGAAGCAAATAGCGATTAACGTAAAAGAATAACTGCATCACTAGCTGTCTACCCTCTTGGCTCATGTAATCAAATATAAAGTACCTGTTAAATGAAGAGACTCATGATTATTATGCATCTTATTTTTCCTTTTAAGACGATGTCCATTGTCCTCCATTCACATGCAGTGTCTGCCCTGTTACAAAACGGGAAGCATCCGAAGCGAGATAAACAAAAGCAGGTGCTACTTCAAAAGGTTGACCTTGCCGTTGCATAGGATTTCCGGCCAGTGTCACTTCATCTGCAGAGAAACTGGACGGGATTAATGGGGTCCATATACGTCCAGGAGCGATAGCGTTCACCCTAATCCCCTGTTCCACTAAATTGTTTGCCAGCGCTCTTGAAAAACTGACTATAGCTCCTTTTGTTGCAGTATAGTCCAGTAATTGGTTATTCCCTTCGTAGGCGACTACAGATGCTGTATTAATGATTGAACTGCCTGCTTTCAAATGCGGAAGGGCAGCACGTGTTGTATAGAAATGAGAATACACATTCACTTTAAACGTATCGTCAAATTGTTCATCGGTAATATCTAACAAACTTAATTGCTGAAATTGAATTCCAACATGATTGCAGAGAACATCCAATTTACCAAAGGTTTCAACTGTTCTCTCTACAATATGAGAGCACTGGCGCTTATCTCTTACATCCCCCGGAAGTAGTAAGCAGCGTTGTCCAAGCTCTTCAATTCGATATTTCGTCCGGTTTGCATCTTCATGCTCATCCAGATAAGAAATAGCTACATCTGCGCCTTCTTTGGCAAAAGCAATCGCAGCCGCTGCTCCCATCCCGCTGTCTCCTCCAGTAATTAGTACAGCCTTACCAACCAGCTTATTGCTGCCTTTTTCATTTTTATTTTCAATAATTGGTCTGGGTACCATCCATTTTTCCAGCCCTGGCTGTCGATATTGACGCTGCTCCGGCACAGTCAAAGCAACCTCTTCATATTGCGTTACTTTCCCGTAATTTGGATACATTGGATATTGTGAATCTGTTGGTTCATTTGATTTATCCTGTGTCATACTTATCCTCCTTGAAAGCTTCTAGATGGGTTAATTTATGACACTTGGGCGAATATAGTGAAAAATGTGAGACAGTTCCATATCCGAAAAAGTTGAATAAAGTATAAAAGAGAAGGAAATCGAGGAGGAAGTTGTTATGCAGCAATACGATTATAATCCAGAGGCGACACTATTATTAGTGAATCATTCCAATAAAAAAGTGAATGTATTGTATGCAGCAAACCAGCATATGTACCAATTACCGAAAATCGGGCCAAGACCGCCTTATTTTATTCACCCTGTTTACGAGCAGTATTATCCAATTATCTGATCCTGTTTAATTTTTTGATGAATAGAAAACAAATAATCCTTTATATTTTAGTGGGTGCAAAAATGGAGTGGAAAGGGAAGACGACATTCAAAACAAAGGCTAGGTCGATATCTTACTATTCATCATCTAAGGACTTCAGAAATGCCCTCTTTTAGCTAATATTATTCTTTGGTTAGATTAATATTAGCCACTACATAGAAAAATTTGATTCACGCAGAGCTTACTCCGCTTCCATAAAATAAAGTTGTGAAATAGATCCTGCTGAAAAGCATCCTATGATGACAATTCCAATAAAAAATACCGATTTGAAATCGGTATTTTTTCATTACTCATTATGTTTTTCTTAATAAAAAGTCCCTGGCTGTGTAGGAGTTTGCGGTCTCCACCAAGACTCTACCATTTGCCACGCTGATTGAAAATCCTGTCCCTGCCCCATCAAATATGCTATTGCTACAGCTTCTCTCAATGCATGCGGATAGCCGAGATGTTGTGCTTCTCGCATCCCATGGTTGATAACTGGATTCACTGCAGATAAAACCTGCTGCTCCATTGAATGTTGTCCCATGTTTGGCTGTTGCTGATAATTTCGGGGATGTTGCTGCTGATTATAAAAATCCATATGCTGATTCGGGTTAAATGGATTAGACAAATTAGCCACCTCACTTATAAATGGAAGTCTTTTAGGTAAATTCCCTACTGTGCAGCCTATGCAACTCCTATTTTAAATGTTCCCTTTGAGTGATTTGATAAGTTTGTGAGTTTTTCCCGGAGTTATCAGATAACATAAAACGCAACTTCATTCAATGGGAGTTTTACGGTCGTTTCTCTGTGATAAATAGAGAAAGTCATCAATAATTAATAGGCTATCTACTTATTCAACAGAATCTTTAAATATAGAAAGTGGCAGCAGTGCGCTTACGACATATTGCCCTGCATCGACGATTTCAGAGATTTTCAAATCTACACAATGACTGGCAAGGAGGTATGCATCTATTCTCTCAAGGGAATAGGTTTCTGAAATATAATCTACCATGGAACGAAGCGCATCCTGAGCGCCTGTCATTAAATCTGGTCCAACACCAGTTGTACCATAAAATCCTTTATCATTTACTTTCGGAGTCAAAGCTCCCTTTGTTTGGAATTGAGGAGCCGGAATCGTTTTAACAGCCTTTTTAATTAACGTAAATCTCAAGCTGGAATACATCGGACATTCTAAAGCAGAAACACAAACCTCTCCATCACCTTGAGCAGCATGTCCATCCCCACAGCTGAATAAGGCACCTTTTTCCTGGATAGGTAAATAAAGTGTTGCCCCTACCGTTAACTGACGTACATCTATATTTCCTCCAAATGTTCCTGGGGGCATAATAGGACTCCCATCCGCATCTTTCGGACAAACTCCCATCGTTCCAAGAAATGGTTCAATAGGTATTTTAATATCTTCTCTAAAATGAATATACTCTCCATCAGATAAATCGAAAGTACGCAAATAAGCATCCGGGAAATCTTCCGCTAATAAACCCAGCCCTGGTAAAACAGCAGTCCATCCCCACGATTTTGCCTTCAAATCAAGGATTTCAACAGCCAGTGTGCCTCCCGGCTCTGCCCCATTTACATAAACCGGACCAGCAAGAGGATATACACGATCCCAATCAAGCGTTGCAATTGCCTCCGTCGTTGATTGAAGGTTAAATTGGTTATCTGTTACTTCCCTCGTTTCAAAAATAACTGTATCACCACTATCAATTGTCAGAATTGGTTCATGCTTTTTGTGCCAAGTATAATGTACTATATCCGTTGGACAGATATGTGTTTTCGCCATGTAAAAACCCCTTTTACTTCAATATATCGAATTTTTTTGAAAAGTAATAATATAACATATCTTCTTTTCAAATCTTTATCTTTTTATATTATAAAATAGAGCCTTATTACATCTAAATACTATTAAAAAAATAGAAAAAGCAGCGTTTTTCCACTTTTAACTGAAAAAATCGCTGCTCTTTCCAAATCAACCTTGCCCTTTTCTATTTAACAGTAAGAACGACATCTTCACTTGCGCTGACTTGCTTCACGTCTTGCTTATTTAAAGCTTCAATATCACTCATATTTGTAATAAGCATTGGTGTAATAGTACTTGCAGCTTTTTCACCTACAACAGACAGGTCTACATCAACAAGCGCGTCGCCTTTTTTGACTTTATCTCCTTCTTTAACATGGATGGTGAACCCTTCTCCATCTAAAGCAACTGTTTCTAATCCAATATGAATTAAAATTTCAGCTCCATTGCTGGTTTTAATCCCTACAGCATGTTTCGTCGGGAAGGCTTGTACAATATCTCCATCAACAGGTGATACAATTTTACCGTTAGATGGCTTAATTGCAATTCCATCTCCCATCATTTTTTCAGCAAAAACCGGATCAGGTACTTCTTCTAAAGGAATTACTTCTCCATCAACTGGAGCAAACAATTCAATTTCCTGATTCTCTTTCTTTTTAAAAAGCTTCCCAAACATAACTATCCCTCCAAGATTTATATATATTGATTTTATCATATGTTGCGAAGAATTACTTTAGAGAGCTAGAAAGATTATTGCATAAATAGATCAAAATGTATAAAACTAAAGGTAGATATTAAGGGTGAGTATTCAGGGCACATACAACAAAAAACTATTTAATAAGTTTAATTTTTCATTTAAAAGCCCTTGCTTATAATTCTTTGCTTCTTTTAAAACGCATTCTTATATAAAAGAATAGACGTATTTCATCTTAAATACATTAAACCCTATACTTTTAGCATCCTTACTTTTCTTTTAATTACTCGTATACGTTTTAAAACCTTCCAAAGCCTCATCAAGTTCTTCGTCTGTTAACGGATTTACACTGTGTAATGTGTTACTCCCATAGGCAAGCAACGCTACCTCTTCAATTGTTTCAGCCCTTCTATATGCATCTGCTAATGTACTGCCGACTGCCACAACACCATGGTTAGCTAATAAAACGCCATTTGCATCTCCAAGTGTCTCCACAGCATACTTTGCAAGCTGTTCAGAGCCATATCTAGCATAAGGTGCAACTGCAACTTCTCTACCTATATCTGCAATTGTATAGTGTACTGGAGGAATTGCCTTATGTGCACAGGCAAATATGGTTGCATAGGTAGAATGTGTATGAACAATCGCTTTAATATTTTCTTTTTGTAAATAAATATTTGTATGCATCGGCGTTTCTGAAGAAGGTTTACGGTATCCCTTCACAACCTCACCTGTTGTAAGGTCTACTTCTAAAACATCTTCTTCTGTCATTTCATTATAAGGAAGAGCGGATGGTGTGATGTACATCATTTTCCCTTCTTTAACGCTTACATTCCCAGAGGTTCCTACTGTTAATCCTGTATCATAACATTGCTTCGCTATCTTTACTAGTTCATTTTGAATGGACATAATCTTTTCCACTTCCTTTATTTTTATTTAAACCATTAATATCATTTCTATAGTTGTACCATGCTTGATAAAGTTCTCTTAATTTATTCTCATTTGAAGGGTAAAATATTTTGGCAGATTCCTTTACATTATTGACCTCTCCTAAAGCATCATTGCAAATAATAACACCGCCCATTAGAGATGCTTGCCGGTACCCTTCTTTTACAATGATTTGTTTACCGAGCAAATCAGCAAGCATTTGTGGTAAAACCATCCCCTTAAATCCTCCGCCACACCCATACACATATTCTTTGGATGTTGGTGATATATCAATTAGTACATCAAAGTTGTACTTAATGGAACTAGCAATATCAAAAAGGATTCCATAAACGAAATCTGCCGCTGTAATTTCATGATGCACTGGAGCATCCATATAAAAACCACCTTTTAACAATGGTAAGTTTTTATCAAACACTAAAGTTCCAAAGGATGCTATAACATTGGGATGTTGTATAGCTAGCACTTCTTCTTCCATTTCTTCATAGCTTTTATCTGGAAAAAATACTTTTTTAAGTCTCTGATAATTTAATCCTGAAACACCTGCATTCGTCTCGATAATAAATTCATTTTCATGAACATGACGATTTGCCCAGCACCTAGCTTGTTTATCCGTTTGGTAATCGCTTACAATTTTGACTATAGGTGTTGTTGTACCAGACACGATCACAATATCATCGATTTCAGGCAACGCATTTTTAGCTGCAAGTTGGGTATCAGCTCCTCCAACGATAAATGGTATACCTTTTTTTACACCAAAGTATTTTGATGCTTGTTGATTTACCTTTCCTAAGATAGTCCCGCTTTGTTTCACTTCCGGAAGCCAATCTTGATTGATCCCAAATATTTCACAAAGCTCCTTTGACCATTCTCCTTGTTCAATATCAAATAATAATGTTTCAGATGCTTGAGAAGTTTCGTAAACGAGGTGATTCGTAAATTCATAACCAATCCAATCACTTATGCTTGTGAAAGCTGCTATTTGATTCCATAATTCAGGTTGTCTTTCTCTGACTCCAACAAGCTTTAAAGCTGAAAATACAGTCACTGGCCATCTACCTGCCTTTTGATAGACAGTATCAAATTCTGTAATTTCTTCTTCCCATTCTCTTCCACGATTATCTACATTAGGGAAACCAATAATGGACTTTCCTTCTTTATCTATCAAAACAATACCCTCTCGTTGGCTGGTTGAAAGAATTGCAGTAATTTCTATATCTCGACTTTCTTCTAGCACTGTTTGAATCATATTCCGGATATCTTTTAACATCCCCTCTGTATGAAACGAAACTGCATCTGGAAAATCACTGTCTTTATGGTACTGCACATCTGCTGTCTGTAAGGAAATAAGTTTCCCATCAATCGTTGTTATACCAACTCTTGCATTACCAGTTCCAATATCTAGGATTAAATAGCCTTTTTGCATATTAGTCCTCTCCTCTCATTACCGAATTACGTTATCAAGTTTCTTTTGGTTAAATATATTCGGGGAAACTCCTTCTTGTTTCCACTTTTTTAAATTATTATTCATAATTGCAGCGTGATGATTTTCTACTTCATAACTTGCCCCTGCAATATGGGGTGTTGCAAGTACATTAGGCAATTTGATAAGCTGATAGTCTTTTTCTCTTGGAGGTTCATGATCAAATACATCTAAAATAGCCCCTCTAATCGATTCGTTAGATAAAATTTCTATCAATGCATCTGTATCTACTACTGCAGAACGAGCCGTATTTACAAAAATAGCATCAGGTTTCATCAGTTGAAGCAGTTCTTTATTAATTAGATTTTTAGTAGCATCATTTACTGGTAAATGAATCGAAACAATATCACTTTTTGCAAATAAATCTTCTAGAGATGTTTTTTTATAAGACGCATGCAAATCTTCAACAAATGGATCATAATACTGTATATCACAAGGAAAATGCTTAATTAAATTTGCTATTGTTTGTCCTACTGCACCAAAACCAACAAATCCCACCGTTTTTCCCGCTAACTCATTTCCTTTAAATTCCAAGTATGCACTAAGTTCTTCAGATGACCAATTATTCTCTTCAATCCATTTATTACTTGGAATGATATTTCGCATAAAAGAAATGACATTGCCAATAAATAATTCAGCTACAGCTTGAGCATTCCGTGCTGGAGTATTAAAAACCGGGATTTTGTTTAGCGTAGCTGCATCAATGTTAACGTTTACAGGATTAGCACGACAAACTCCTATAAAGGAAAGTTTATGATTTTCTATCACATAACTGCTTACATCATCAACTTCTGTAATCAGTCCCTCAATATCATTCTCTTTGCATAATTTAAGAAGTTCTTCTTCATTAAAACCTCTTCCATTGGCTTTCCATGGTTTGTATATCACTTTTTCATTATATTGTTCCAGCTCCTTCATAGCATCTTCGCTATAAGGAGCTGTAATTAAAATATTCATTCTTCTTCCTCCTTAGATTTAATCATTATAAAAGTAATTTTGCGGTTTCATCTGTGGTAATTAAAATATTTACAAGTCTGCCGTTTAAAGCACCTTTTATCGCATCTGCTTTTTCCTCACCATATGCTAACGCGATTCTAGTCGGAATTCTTAAAAGATCAATAGGCTCCGTTCCTAAAACCCTGTCTGAAATATGGTTTAGTGAAAAATTACCTTGTTTATCAAAAAAATGAAGTAAGATATCTCCAACACTATGTTTTTTTAGCATTTCACTTGTTAATTCAGGATCTAGATTTCCTCTTAGTATTGTTGCATCTGGACTTACATCTCCAATACTGACAATCGAAATGTCAATATTTCTAATCTCATTACAGCTAGACTCTATATTTTTATCCTTCAAAAAGTATTCCTTTACTTTTTTAGATTCAACAAGAGCTGGAGCAGGTAAGAAATAAGGTTTTGCATTTAACGCCTGAGCCCAATTTTGAATTAGTGAAGTGGAAGGGATTTCATTTTCCATTCTTCCAATACTCCCAGTCATCTGAACAATTTTCAAATCAGGTCTTGCATCACATACATGCAGATATTTTCCAACCTTGTGCACTGTCCTTCCTAACCCTAAACCTAATGAGCCTTGATATGGGATGATGCTATTCAAATAATTCCCAACTATCATTTCGTACATATTATCTCCGTTTTTTTGAACAACAACAGCGTCTTTCAGCTTATATTTCGTTACTAATTCATTTTCTAAATCACTTCTTCTTAGATTATCAATGTTAGAAGTAATATAGAAACGCACCACTCCTTCTTGTTTTGCTTCACTTAGAAAACGCGCAACGGAAGATCGTCCGATATCTAATTGTTCAGCAATTTCTTTTTGATTCATTTCTAGAACATAATACATTCGAGATATTCGTTCTAAAAAATCTCTTTTGGTATTTTGTTCATTATTAATACTTTTGTCCATAAGCTTATACACCTCATTATAGTAAATAAATTCAAATATTCAATAGTTAATACTAAAAATTTAAATAAAAACGCTAAAAAAATAGGATTAAAAAGAAAAACATAAACTTAAATTTTCCGAAAATACTATCTTGTACTTTTTTATCATTGATGATAATATTCTATTACACAATAACAAAATATCATATTTTGGACATATGTTCAAGTGTTTCGATTTTATTTGTAAGCGCTTTATAAAAAGGAGGAATAATAATGAATGAATTAGAAAAGCAAAATGAAGGGTTTCTTTACAAAATAGGTATTCCACCTAATCTAGCTTGGGGATTTTTAGGTGTTTTGATTTTTATGATTGGTGATGGAATTGAACAAGGTTGGATCAGCCCCTATCTAGTAGATAATGGTTTCACAGTTCAACAGGCAGCTTCATTATTAACAGTGTACGGGATTACCGTAGCTATTGCAGCTTGGTTTTCAGGTGTTCTTGTCGATATGCTTGGTCCTAAACAAACGATGACACTCGGATTGATCTTGTATTTAGCTGGAACAATAAGCTTTATTTCATTAGGTTTATCCAGTATGAATGAAGCAATCTTATTTCCCACTTACGCATTAAGAGGATTTGGTTATCCTTTATTTGCTTATTCATTTCTTGTTTGGATTTCCTATAGCAGTCCAAAAGAAAATTTAGGAAAAGCAGTGGGGTGGTTTTGGTTTGTATTTTCTGGTGGTCTATTTGTAATGGGAGCTTTTTCCTCCAGTTATCTAATCCCTGCCATTGGTCATATTCCAACATTATGGACATCTGTGCTTTGGGCACTAATTGGAGCATTTTTTGCGCTTGTATTAAACCGGGATAAAATCAAAAAAGACGATACTGGCGACCCAAATCAAGATAGCAAATTAAAAGAGTTGCTTAGCGGAATTACAATTATGAAGGAAGAACCAAAAGTTTTTGTTGGTGGGGTAGTTAGAGTTATTAATTCTCTTGTTACATTTGCATTTCCAGTATTTATTCCTTTATATATGATTGAGCTCGGCTACACGACCGAAGAATGGCTGAAAATTTGGGGAACCCTGTTCACAGCAAATATTATCTTTAATTTAATTTTCGGCTTTGTCGGTGATAAACTTGGCTGGAGAAATACCA
Organism: Oceanobacillus jeddahensis; assembly: GCF_000750635.1. Taxonomy (GTDB): domain Bacteria; phylum Bacillota; class Bacilli; order Bacillales; family Amphibacillaceae; genus Oceanobacillus; species Oceanobacillus jeddahense. The sequence goes on along the minus strand of NZ_CCDM010000002.1, from coordinate 267,475 downwards.
TTATGTGGTTTGGTGGTGTTGGAACAGCTCTAAGCACATTAGCGCTTTACTATGTCCCTCAGTTCTTCCCAGGAAACGCAACTGCTTTACTAATTGTGACAATATTATTAGGAGCATTTTTAGCCGGATATGTTCCACTTTCCGCCTTAATACCTTCCTTAGTAAAAAAGGAAAAAGGAGCTGCAATGTCTGTTTTAAACCTTGGTGCCGGATTACCAACTTTTGTAGGTCCAGCACTTGTCGGATTATTGATTGGCCCTATAGGTTCTACTGGGGTAGTTTGGGTTTTAGCTGCTATTTACCTTTTGGGAGCATTATTAACTAAATTCCTTACTATAGACACTAACATTTCATCTGCTCAAGATATAGATGATTCCTTAGCAGATGAAGAAATAAAACTTTCTTAAGTTTGATCTAAAAATCAGTTACATCCGATAAAACGAAACTTCACTCAGTGGGAGTTTTTCGACGCACAACTCTTTACGATGGGGCGAGTAATCGCAGTGCCAGCCCCAGTCCCAGGATGTCGCGAACTTAGTCTGCTTCCTTCATTCTCCCACTGCGTTAGCCTAAGTGATTCAGGGAGTTAGCTCACCTGATCTCCCGCCTAAATAAATTTATTTTCACGCTTTATTTTGAGGCGGGAGTTTTACAGACGCTTCTCCGTGATAAATTCTTAAAAATATCTCGTTAAAAATGGATGAGCTCACATATAAGTTAAGTTCATCCATTTTTATAATTCATTGTAACGACCAAATACGGCTCTTCTTAATTTCTAAACAGGGTGCAACAATTAGCTAAACACTAACTCCTTATTAGCTTCTCCACAACTTCTCTCGGCTGTACCTCCAAACAAAACAGCTCATCCAGCTTTACCCACACCGGCTGATAAGTCCCTCTCTTCCGATAAAAATTTGTGTATTCTTCTCCTTTTCCCGTCCCAAACTCGCCCCCTATCATTTCTGCTGCAAAATAATATTGTTTCCCTTTAAAATATATAATATCGAAAAGCTCTGTAATTCTGACATGGATTCCCAATTCTTCATATGCTTCCCGAATAGCAGCTTGCTCGGGAGTCTCCCCTTCTTCTATACCGCCTCCCGGGAACACATAATAAGTTAAGTTCTCACGTACTCTTTTTATCAATGCTATTTTATTCTCCTGAATAATCACCGCAGCACTCCTGTTTCTCATCCATACACCTCTTTTTATAACGTATCCCCTTCTATGCCAGACCCTAAGATACTTTTCGCAATCGTCATAGTCACAATAACTGAGCAAAAGAAAGTATCTGTTAACCCGAGTTTCGACCAGGCATCTCCGTCTCTTTCCACCACCCACGTCAACGCCCGGCAGAAGGTTTGGGAAAGGAATAAACAGCGCGGCAAAGAGAACCAGAATTCTCTTTTCTATTACCATCGAATAAGTGCTATTATATCAAAAACAACACGTAATTCAGAAAAGTTTAGATGAAATAGGTACATGCAAATGGATTCAAAGCATCGTAAAAACTTCAGATACCCCAGGTATGATACCTGAAGTTTTCCCAGTTATTCCTGCTCCTGCTTATCCCAGTCTTCAAAATCATCATTATTTAAATTTCTTATCTTACCGTTATTCTCGATGACCGCCTCCACTTCTACGTCCACATTTATATGCGGGTATATTTCATCCAGAAAGTTTTTCAGCTCATTATGGGTATAATTTTTTCTGATTCGATTACTGATTCCAAGGACATCTGCATGTTTATCTTGCAGTTTTTTCACAAGCTGAACTGTATCTTTTTTTACTTTTTCTTCAAACTTTTTCTGGATATCTTCATCGTTTAAATGATCCTCTGCTTCGGCAACAATCATCACAAATTCTAATTGGATGGTTAAATCAATCTCATCTCCATGATGTTTGTAATCGTACTCTACATCTCTTTCAACAAGCTCTACATCCGTTGTCTCATCAATCGTTATAAACGTTTTAATAACGTTTTCTTCATTATTTAATAAATTCATCAACAGCACTTCTAAAGAATCCAATGTTTCAATGTTTTTTCCATTCTTTAGAACAGATGCACCAAAGTAATCCAGTTCCAAATTTTCATTTGAGCTAATAATTGGGATTGCAATATCTGAGGTATACGAGTGAATGCCCCTATATACCTGCCATAGACTGACTTCGGGATTATAAATTTCCCACCCGGTCTGCTTTTCCAAAAAACCAAATATAGGTACTCCAACTTTTTGAAACGTGTTGATCATCTGATCAATATAGGTATCCATATCTTCTTTGGTAAATGCCACAGTTGGTGTTGCCGGCATATCACGCATGCGCATGAAGGTATTAATGATTTTTCCAATTCCCTCCTCCCCTAGTGCTTCATCTAAAACAATAAAACCGATATGTTCTAAATCAATGGTTGTTTCAATTTTTTTCTTGAGTTGTTCAATAGCGTCAACAATCGTAGCTCCTTTGCCGTCCACCTTAGCTAAATTCCTCTGCTCAGAAACCACGGAGACTGGGATAACCAAATACACTTGATACAAATCTTCATCTTTGGTTACCCCCATTAAAATAGGCGTAGAACGGTAATTAATATCTCTGGAATCCCAACATCCACTTAATAAAGCCAGCAGCATGAAAGAAATGATTATCTTTATCCAATAATTACGTTTCATGTCTATTCCTTCTTCCTATCCAAAAAATGAATATCAGCAGACTGATAATTGCGTAAAAGCGAAGAGGCAATATCCAAATAATATGCGACTGTACTTGCTCCCATGTAGAAATCATATTTGCTACAATTGTTATGAGGATAACTATAATAACTAGTGCAATTGAAGCATGGAGCTTGCCTGTATGAAACATACTTTGATATAACATCCGTAAAATATGCAATAACATCCCTAAAAATAATGTTGCGTAGATTAACAGGCTTAATCCAAAAAGGCTAGTCAGTGTTTCAAAGATAGACCAGTCGATATCAACAGTAGCTAGCATTTCTATATATGGAAAAGTAAAATTTCGCGCTATTTCATTTCCAAATACCAGCATGGGTGAATAAGCAGCCATAAATATAAACGGAATGATAAACCACGAAAACCAGAAGACTGTTTTGTAATTGAATTTTTTCCCCTTTGGTAAAAAAGCTATAAATAAAAAGGTTGGAGATAATATTAAAAATCCTGTAATAAAAGGCATTTCAAATAAAAAATCCATATTACTCACCTTTGCCGGGAAAAAGTTATACCATTCTGCATTGAAAAACGATAATATAAAAATAATAACAATGACATATGAAGAAGCTGCTGCTATTAAAAAGGTCGTCCGGAAAATACTTTCCATCGAACCAAGACCAATATAAGCAGCCGTTGTAATGAAAATAACCATGACATAAAACATTGGCGTCTGATTCAAGAATAATACCGTAGTAAACTCTGCATAAGTTCGGATGGAAACAATCACTGTTCCAATTATGAAAAGACCTAAGGGAACGAGTAAAGTAAGAGATACGAGCCAACGTTTTTTCGGCAAAATTTGTAAAATATTAGGTTCTTTCAACTTGGACACACCAAGCAATAAAACACCAAAAAGAACAACGTGTGAAAGTCCATGTATGAGAACAATCAGCCAATGCCCGTTATCTACTGTATCCAGGATAAGACTGGGAAACAGCAGAAACATCACTCCGATATTTGTAATTAAAAAATAGATTATAATCAATAAATTATTGATTTTCACTTTGAACCCCTTCCTTTTTCCACCGGACATAAGGAACTCCAAAACTCGAGATACGGGCTATATAGGAGCATAAAACCAGCAGACCGATGACATGCCCGAGAATTCCAAACAAGGCGGAGAAAACAACAATAATATACTTCATCAAACGCAGCGTGATCCCATTTTCAAAATTAACGACAATTCCATTGGCAATCGTCGTAGCAGCAATAATAATAATTAATACACCACTTACAAGGCTGGCTTCCACAATCGCCTGTCCTAAAATAATACCGCCTACCACGCCAATCGTATTGGATATCGAGAGAGGGAGACGGACTGCTGCCTCGGTAATCAATTCAATCAAGAGCAACATAATAATTATCTCAATAAAGGCAGGATAAGGGACGAACTGACGACTCTCTGTGATTGACAAAGCCAGCTGCACTTTTAACATTTCCGGATTGATTGTAATCAGTGCTACATATAACCCTGGCAATAATACAGCAATCATAATTCCGACAATACGAAGGAGATATAAAGAATATACAAATGCACTCAGATAGTTACTGTCACTTGGCTGCTTAAACACATCAAATACTGTGTTAAATAACACCAGCGCAAACGGATAGCCATCCATAAAGAATACAATTTTCCCCTGCTCTATGTATTCCATAGCATTTTCAGGAAGCTCTGTAGAGTTTACTCTTGTAATTAATGAAAATTTAGAGAAGCCAAATGCAACATGAATGTCTTTCACTTGTTTGATTTCATTTGAATAATCCTCGATTCTCTTTTTAATCATCTCTACCATGTGTTCCTCTGTCGTCCCTTTTAAAATAAGAAAAGAAAAGCGGCGGTTTCTTTTTCCGTGCTGTGTTGTAATTACTTCAATATCTTTTGATTGATATTTACTTCGCAACAGCCCTATGTTCTGTTGGCTATTCTCCGTAAAAGCATCCTTTGCCCCGTAAATAATCGATTCATTAACAGGAACCTCGATACTCCTGTAAAGAGGTTGGGAAACGGGATCGATAATCAATGACACTTCTTCCGCACGATTCCAAATGATTACTTTCCCTTCATATAATGTTTTAATTTGTTTATTGAAATCTATTTTCTTCCAGGATGTATTTGGGAAATGAAGACCGATTGATTCCGATGATTTTTCTTCTTCATGCCGGACCAATGTCTCCACCATTTCCCATGTGGCCGAAAAATCGACCAAACTTTCAAACCCAATCACATCATAAGGAATTTCATTAATAATGACGGACTTCATTTGCAAATCTTTATTCTTCTGTTTCAACTCTTCTATCTGATTGATGAAATCCATTCTCCGCATCCTTTCACTTATCTTATCTTTTAGTTATGAGCCAGGAAGTGCTTTTTCATACAAAAAATACGCTTCTCTGTTCTTACTATTTTTTTTAACGAGCGGGGATAAAACGAAACTTCATTCAGAGAGAGAGGTTTACAGGCTTTTCTCCATGATAAAGCGTAAATTATAAGAAACCTTTCCTCCTTTTTCTCGTATTATCTATAAAAGAATACGATTCGGAGGCTGGATAGCATGTTTCGTTTTTTTAAAAGCAAGCGCAGAGAAAGAGCAGTGAAAAAAGTAAAAAATGGGGACGGACATGCGCTGAAACCCTTTCGTTTTTATGAAATATTTTATCGTTCCCTTTTTTATATAAACCTTCATGAAGATGATGAAGAGAAGCATACTTATGCAGTCCATATTAATTACTTTGATGAAAATGAGTCCATCGATTTATACCGTGATGGAAAGCACCATGCAAAAACCTCTACTCCAGCTGTCTTTCCGGTTCCTGGAGGAGTTATTGAAGCTACAGCAACGACATATGGTTTAAAACGAATTCATTATATTACGGAAGATCAACGCGAGTTTGTACTCTCCCCAGATCGCCGTTCAGCGGAAGGTCTGCGCATGCGTTTCGATGCCAAATTCCCTGAAACAAGCGCCATTATCGGAAAGCTTGCCATTTTTATTCTGCTGGTTTCTTTAATACTAGGGCTTCCGCAGCTGGCTTCGCTTATTTCGGAGATTCCCTTTATTGCAGAGCGGTTTGGTTCTTTTGATTCGCCAATCATTCTTCCTTCTTGGGTGAATACGACACTTCTCATCGCTGGAGCCATCGCAGCTATTGAACGTGCTTTGACATTAAAAAACCATTGGCTGATTGATATGGAAACAAGCTGGTGGGATGATTAGATTTTTGAAGTGAACGGAAGAGGAAATGCATTGTTTATAAGCGGGGCATTTAAAAAATGTTCTGCTTTTTAATACAGCACCCATTCTTTAGGAGATGGATGCTGTATTACATATTTTTAGATGTGATTCCTTTTTATTGTTCTGATTATCAGCGATAAGAAGCGTATTCACACAGCTTTTTATCTATCTTTACGCTTCTACCCATATCCGCTCAATCTGTTCATGATGTTCTGAAATTTTTAACGCATAAACGTCCGGATTACTAAGTGTTCTCCATGCCTCAAATCCCGCATTCTTTTCATAATAGTGTAACAACAGAGAGATAATCCCTCCATGAGCAACAATGATGCTGTTCTCCGCATCACTTGTGCGCAAATCATTCACTACATCAACAATTCTTCTGGTTGCTTCATTACCACTTTCGCCACCTTCATATTTCAAATCTAAATCGGTATATGCCGCTTCGAGTTTTTCGATCCAATCTGGCATGGAAACAGTACTAAGCACCCTCTCCCGTAAACGATGATCTGTCTCTATTTTTAAATTATTCTTTTCGGCAAGCGGCTCTATCGTTTGTATCGCACGTAAAAATGGACTGGAGATAATACGATTAACTTCCTTGTCGGACAAAAATGCAGCTAACTCTTCCGCCTGCTCTTTTCCTTTTTCTGTTAAGGGAGCATCAGGAGCTTGTCCGGTTGCCTCACAATGCCGGATAATATAGACCGTTTTATTCATCTTTATCAACAATCCTTTCTTTTAAAAATTTGATTGATAATCTTAGCCTAACATGATTTTATAATATTTCTTTTATTTTTTATGAACCTTTTGCTTCGTTCATTTGTATAGTCAATAAGGAGGCGGTAATGAAATGAAGAAGTATACAAAAGGAGTTATCCGTGTTGGTGCGGCGATGATTATTCTATTTACATTAATCTCATTCATAACGAACAGGTGGTCATTTTTATGGATGTGCTTCATTATAGTCTTTCTTCATCTAATGTTTGCCGTTTTAGTAGAGAACAAGAATAAATATGTTAAAAAAGTTAATGAAAATCACTCTAAATAAAGCTAAAACAAGGGGGACGTGAAAATGAGTTTAACCGTAGAAAACCTGACTAAAAAATATGGAAATAAAACTGTTTTAAATAACATTACAGCGACATTTAAAGAAGGCAAGTGCTATCTGCTGTTAGGCGAAAATGGTTCTGGTAAATCTACATTGGCAAGGTGTCTTAGCGGTGATGAGCCTTATCACGAAGGTTCCATTTACTTCCATGAAAATGCAGCACCTTCTGATAAACCGATTATATTACAATATCAGACCTTTGACAGCTATCCCTATTTAAAGGTAAAAGAAGTCATAAAGCTATTTAGGAAATTGGTTACGAAGCCTTTTGATACAGATGAATTAGAAGAGATATTGGACATTTCTGCTTTTGCTAATACGTTAATGAAAAATACTTCTGGTGGACAGCGCAAAGCTGTTTCCATTCTAGTGGCATTCTTACTTCATAAACCTTATATCCTGCTGGATGAACCATTTGCTGATTTAGATCTGCATAAAAAACAACTGTTAGCTGCATTTTTACAACAGCAGGTACAACAAAATAATCAATGTCTGGTTATTATCAGTCATGAAATAGCTGGTTTGGAGGAGATATTTGATTATATCTATATCTTAAAGAATGGTACGTTTATTGAACAAGGCAGCAATACAGAGCTTCTGCAAAAATATCCACACAACGTATTTCCGGGATTATCTGGCGTATATTTCGAAGTAACTGGAAAAACATTGAAGGAGATGACAGGATGATTCAAACCATTGCCAAGAGTTATATATTAGAGACAGTAAGGAATTCAGGTGTCTTTTTAGGGAATGTCTTAACTCCAATTATTCTTATCGCTTGTTCTGCACTGGTCAACGTCTTTTTAGATCATCGTCCGGAGACTGTAGAATTCATGATTAAAGAATTATTTCTGCCTTTCTCTATTGTGTTATTGCTATTTTCTTTTTCATTTAACAGTGCAACTATTTATTTAGCGCAATTAAAAGCCAACAAAACCTTCCATTGGTTAACAAAGACAAATGTTTCACCATTTACTTACTTTCTTGGAATGGGAATCGGTGTATTTATTCTTATGAATGGATTTCTGATTTTTATTTTATCCGGATTTGCATTTTTAGTGTCTATTTCGATATCGGTATTTTTTACGATTCTGCTCACATGTAATATTATCTTTTTAGCGATGTATCCAGGAACCTTTATCGTAGCCGGCATTGTCAAAAATGGAGAAAAAGCACAAACCTGGCTGCTTCCAATCATGATGATTCTGATTTTCTCGATTTATATGCCCTCGGTATTTCTACCGGTAAGCGGGATCAACCCACAAGATTATTATATCTTTTTAAGCTGGAATCCAATGCTTTACTTCTTTGATATACTACATGTACAGTTAAATGTAATTGATCATACCTGGCTGAATCTTTATCAATATGCGTTGATTTTGATTGGATTAAGTATTTTGCTTAGTATACTTGCCAAGAAAATATATAATAGATAGGAAGGGAATTATGGGTACAGGATATATTGTTTCTTTAATTATAACTGGGATATTGTCAATATTGCTTGCAGCTATTATCAGATCATTCAATCATAAATATGTTGTTAAAGAAAAAGGAAAAATAAATTATAAAAAAACAACGATTTATTTAAGGTGGAACGTATTTGATACAATCACATTATTCCTTGCTATTTATGTCGTTATCTGTGCACAAATCTTATTTTTCTTCATAGCAGGTGGCCAAAACGTTGAAAATGTATGGGTGCAATTTCTATCCAATCAGACACAGACTTGGGTAATTGTTATTGTTAGCTATTTTGTTTCCCGTATTTCGATGACATTAAAATCCATCAAAGCGCACTTAAAGGATAATGAAAATGAGAAGTAATGAAGAATGGATGGAGATGTATCAACGTGGAGATAAAACAGGCTTTACGCAATTATATGAACGTCTGCATGAACCACTCTACTGTTTTCTATATCGATATACACAGGAAGAACAGCTCAGTATCGATATTGTGCATGATACGTTTGAAATCCTGCAGAAGAAAAAGCAGGCATTCAGCTCTGACAAAGGTACCGTCAAAGCTTATTTATTCCAAATTGCTTACCGCTTATTAATTAATAAATTAAACAGACGGAAGAAATGGCGGTCTCTTTTGCCATTTTTGGTTCCACAGACGGATCATGTGATAAACATAGATGAAAAAATGTGGGTCCAGCAGGCCATTGCCGGCTTACCCGATAAACAGCGGGCGATTATTTTACTTGTTTATTATGAAGATCTGCCGCAAAATGAAATTGCATCGATATTAGATATTCCAATAGGTACCGTTAAATCGAGACTACATAAGGCAATGAACACATTAAAAAACGACCTGGAGGAGGATTTTCATGCTGAAAGATGAATTTAACAAAGAAGACACATTAAAGAAAGAACTGGATCAATTCCAGGTGATTATTCCTGAGCAGAAACTCAGGCAAAAACAAACAGCCTGGCAGCGATTTATCCATTATTTAGCTTCCCCTGCCAAAGATCCTTTAGAAAAAGCAACCGTTACTTTAACCGGGCTAAATTTAACAAGGATGGTTCCTTTAGCTTTAGGGGTTGGGGTGAGCATTATTCAGTTATGGATTCATATGTAGACAATAAAACGCAATTAAAGAAAGATAAACTTTCTATTACTAATCTCTGTCCAACTTCCTTAACTGCAGTTTTACAGATACTAGATCAGGGAATGGATTTATAACCTGGAATAATGGGAGGTTCGTAAATTCATGCAGGCAGTATCCTGGATTATCTTTGGATATCTTCTCCTTCTCTTACATGTTTGGGTTCATGAATTGGGGCATTACCTTGCCGGCCGTTTTATTGTGGGAATCCATAAAGACAATATCCGGATAAAACTCTTTGAATATCCCCCTCATGTTGCGTTGAAAGGAGAGGATAAGCAATGGGTGGCACCGAATGACAAAGACGGAGATTATATAGAGAGCTATTTAAAACATGATCCGCAGGGTGAATGGTCATTTTTATACATAATGGCGGGTTTTATTTTTCAAACGGTTATTTTTTTCAGTCTGGCAGCGTGCCTCTTTTTTATTTTTAACCATTCTTTTGCAAACTTTATTATTGGCGGATCATTAATTTTCAATGCCGTATATATTTTCGGAGATGTTCTATTTTCTATTTGGAAAAAAACTCCTTTTGGTGACACGAGCGCTGCTTTTCTTTTTGCCAGGTGGCAAACGATTCTATTTGTCAGCATGCTTTTACTAAGCTATGTTTTCTTCTATATGTATATTTGGATTCAATCATAACTTTCATGTGATAAGGGGGCAGGTTTCATAACCGCTCCTCTTTTTAAGTTTACTGATACAAAATTATTTTTCCGGCAATATCATCTACTCGCAAGCTTTTCCACTACTTTTTCGGTTAATTTTTTAATTTCCGCTGCCTGACTGATGGACTCCCCTTATCCAGCAATTCTACAGCTATTTCCTTTCTTCCTTCTTCTTTCCCTCTCTCAAAATAAGAATTCGGCAACTGCATGATCATTTCTTTTTCCTCTGCTGGCAGGTTTCCCATTTTCTTCATCATTTGCGCTTTCTATTTGTTTAATTTTAAATAAGCCTCGCAGTAAGTTTTGCTTCATGTAAACAAAGTGAGCCAATTTACAATGAAACCAGCTCACTTTGTTTGTTAATTGAAACAGATAATCTATTTTATTTGTTTACTCACCAGCAAGCCTTTTAATTTCTGCTTCGCTTAAGTCTGTAATTTCCGCAATGTCACTCATTGACATACCTCTTGCTAACAGTTTCAAAGCTAATTCCTGGTTCCGCTTTTTTATCCCTTCTTGCTTTCCTCTTTCAAAATAAGAATTCGGCAGCTGCATGACCATTTCTTTTTCCTCTTCCGGCAAGTTTTCCATTTTCTCCATCATCTGTTTTTCCTCCTCTTTGTTTAGTTTTAAATAAGTCTCGAAATAACCATATAGGAACTCCATTTGCGCCGGATTGATTTTCAAACGGGTAATCATTCGCAGAAATTCCAGCTTTACTTGGACACGCTCATGTTCTTCATAGCCCATCTGACTAAGCAACGCGGCTGCCGCCGGGTTGTCTGATTGAATATATTCTTTCCAGTTTTTCTTTTTTAATTGTAATTGTAAAAAGTTAAATTGAAGTACTTCTTGGGTAGGTGTATTGACTTTGAATTGCGTCGGTTCTTCTTGTTTCCTATTATAACTCAAAACGGCGATAGGTTGAATTGGTTTGCGGTGTTTGGCATAGAGGTAAGCAAAGTAGAGAAACATTCTTTCAGGAAAATCTGCTTCATGGGTGGATTGTGCTTCGGTATGAATATGGAGAATTTTATCCTCGTGATGCAACTTTACTTCGGCGAGCACGTCAATTTCCTTTTTGGAGCCTTCAAGATAATCCAGGTAGACTTCCTGTTCAAGAAATGTGACGTTGGAGAAATCAATGTGGGAGTGAAGGTCGGGGAAGAAGCCTTCGATAAATTCCTCGAAAAATTCTTGTATCAGCTTTTTCGTCAGCCGATCATGTTTCATGTAATCTGCTTCTTCTAGTACAATGGGGACTGTAAACAATAGAGCACTTCCTTTCGTTGGATTATTTATATTTTAGCAATTATTCTGAAATACAACCAGTATAATGATTCCACTTTTGTTTCGAAAAATCTAATGAAATCAAGAAGCTCAAGTACTTTTAGCTATTGTAAAAACTTCCACCACTTCCTCATAAGAAAAGAGCATCGTCACAGACCATGCTCTCCTTCCCTTATTAGAACTGCTACACTAACCTTTTTCATTGTTTTACCCTTAAACTTGCGGTTTCTTTCCTTTAAATGAAACAAAGAAAACAATCAGACTCACAATAAAAGCAGCTAACGCTAACCATGAAACCGCATTTGACACGGGAATCACATTTAAAAATCCAAGTACAGCAATAATGGGCATAACAATAATGGCACCCAGAACCTTTTTAAAACGGGCATATCTGGCTCTTTCTTTAAATGAAGTCATGAAATGCCTCCCTTTCTAGTTATAAAAAGTTTTCCCGGTGCCCTTGCAAACAAAACATACTCTATGCTTTATGACGTGAAAATATAAGAATCTTCATTATTTTACAGGAGTAATTGTATTTATAAATCACTTATAGACAAAACCAAGTTCGTCCAATTTTTTATCTACCCAAGGACGTTCATACACCCCTTCAGTTAAAATTTTATTCATAATCAAATCTTCTTTCTCTGTTACTTTTCTCGTTTCTAAAGCTAATTCTTTTGCGCCGTCAGGGTCAATTATAACTATACCATCTTGATCTCCAACAACAATATCTCCAGGGGAAACCACTTTTCCACCAATCGAGATCGGAACATTAATTTCACCTGGTCCATTTTTATAAGGACCGTTGGGGCTAACCCCCTTTGCATATATGGGGAAGTCCATTGCTTCTAATGCTTCTGCATCTCTTATACTCCCATCTACAACAACACCAGTAATTCCTCTTGATTTACAATAAGAAATCATTAATTCTCCTAGAATCGCTCTCTGAGTATAACCCGCAGCATCGATCATAATTATATCTCCTGGTTTAGCCATATCCATTGCTTTATGAAACATTAAATTGTCTCCTTCAGGAACTTTTACGGTAAATGCTACACCAAGCAACGGGCTTTTATTCATTGGTCTTATTATAGAATCAACTGCACCCATCCGGCCCATACAATCATCAATGTTTGCAACCGGTATCCCTTTAAATGCATTCACTAAATCAGGCTCTGGTCTTTCAAAGTTATTTACTATTAAACATCCTACATCACTCATTCTTTCAACTCCCTATTTAAATGTCATTTTTATATTTGTGTCAAAAATTTCTTTATTTGCAATGAATTCTTTTTTTATCGTATTTCTATTTAAAACTTGGCTGACAAGTTCAAATGCCCATTTTAGTTGCTTTTGCTTAGAACCTTCACCATAAAAAGCGCTATGACTAGTTAGAATAACATTTTCCATATTTCTCAATTTAGATTTTTTATCTAACGGTTCATTCTCAAAAACGTCTAATCCTGCAAAACGAATTTCTCTTGTCTTTAACGCATCTACCAACGCATCTTCATCAATTAACGGACCTCTAGCAACATTTATAATCATTGCATCATTTTTCATTTTTTTAAATGCTTCTTCATTAAAAATATGCCTTGTTTCTGTATTGAGAGGAGCATGTAAAGAAACAACATCTGATTCTTTTAACATTGTATGAAAATCTACAAAATCTATATTAAACATTTCCTTTATTTCTTCTGACACATATGGGTCACAAGCTATTACTCTTGATTGAAACCCTCCATTGAAAATTTTGTATAATTCCTTTGCAGAACCACCAAATCCATATAAGCCTATAGTCATCTCTGAAATAGATTTTGGTGTATAATATTCTGCTTTCGGCCATTCTCCTTGTCTGATACGCCGATCATAATAAGCTGTATTACGAATTAAACTTAAAATCATAGATGTAGCATGAGCAGCCAATTCATCTAAACAGAAGCCAGGCATATATGACACAATTTTATGATTTTCTGTTGCAGCAGAGAGATTAATTGAATTAACTCCTATGCCAAACCTTTGTATCATTTTAAGGTTTGGCAATTTCGAAATCACCTTTTCACTCATTGGTGGATTTCCTGTACCTAAAATTGCTTCGGCTTCTTGACATTCTGATATTATTTCATCTTCTGAATAAAAATGTTTTAATTCCAACTCTATACTTTCTTCTTTAAATTTTTCTTTCAATATATTCAAATCGTCTATTGTTACGCTTCCATAATCCTTGTCAACTACAATAGCTTTTTTCATCTGTAAAACTCCTTCTTCTAGTTCTATTACAATGGCCAAAATAATGGAATTAGCATCATGCTACCAACGAGCACAACTGCAGAAAGTCCAATACCTGGAATAAAAAAATCTCTAAAGCTTAAATTCCCTGGCTTGATGATTAACGTATTAGTCCCCGAACCAACAGGTGTTAAGAAAGGAGCTGAAGCAGCTACGCATATTGCTATACCTATAGCCACAGGATTAACATCAATGGTAACGGCAATTGGAATTAACAATGGAGTAACCAAAAGAACAGTTGATGTATTCATCATCATATTTGTTAATAACATTGTTATCACTAGTACCAAGAATAAAAATAAAAGTTTATTTGGTTCTTCTCCTAATACCTGAACAACACCATCAGCAATTAATGTACCTGCACCGCTATCAGTCATTGCTTTTGAGACAGCGCTCATTCCTCCAACAATAAACAATGTTGGCCAGTCAATCGATTTTATTGCATCTTTTTCCGACATACACCTTGTTAAAATTAACAATATAGCTCCTACAGCAGCAACAAAATACATAGGGAAACTATCATGATTAATTGCCATAGCAATTAATACAGCTACAAGAATAACGCCTGCGATGATTGCTTTAGCAGGGCTAAATACATTACTTTCACTGCTTTTATGCGTATACTCCTCCAAATAGTCATGGTTAGATGTGTCCCCTTTTGTCAACGCTTTCTTACCAATTGTAAGAAAATAAATTAAAAATAGAATAGCAATGGGTATCCCAACTTTACCAATTTCAAAAAACGAAATGAATGAGATTCCCATATCTTCAATTAAACCGGCAGTACTTACATTACTTGCTGCACCAGCTAAAGTTAAATTTCCGCCAACACTCGCTGCAAACGAAAGGGGAATTAACTGTCTAGAAACCGATATATTTGCTTTCATACTCATTGCAATGACAATTGGCAGCATCATTGCAACGACTCCAAGTCCACTCGCGATGGAAGATAGTAATAATGCCACTAAGACCACGGCGATCATAATTCCATTTTCTGAGGTTCCCGTTATTTTGGTTATGCCAATACTTAACGTTTCGGCTATACCTGTATGGAAAAGTGCTGACCCTATAATCATCATGGCCGCTAATAATACAATTGTGGATCCTCCCATAGATTCAAAAACGACTGACTTATCTATAATCCCAAGTGAAGCTAAAACTAGTGCTCCAGTGACAGAAGTAACTGCTAACGGAATTCTTTCTGTAACAAAAAAGAATACCATGATGGCAAGAACAACCAATGTAATAATAGCTTCAATATTCATATTTTCCTCCTATAATATTAATGTGTAATTTCATTGAATTATATCTGCGCAGATTATTCATAAAACAACATTCAATAGAAATACTCAAAGAATACGCTTACATTAAATTGACTATTTCAATTGAATTATCGTTAATATTTATCTTATAACAATATCGATTTGATTAATAATGGGATTTATTCTATAGTGATTATAGACTTTTGGTTATATAGTAAAAGGAGACTACAAAATGCTGTTTAAAAATTTTGAATATTTTTTGACTATTGTAGAGGAGGAGGGCCTTTCGAAAGCAGCAAAAAAGTTATATATTTCTCAGCCTTCTCTTAGTAAATATTTAAAAAGACTAGAGGAAAATCTTGGGGTTGAATTATTTGACCGTAATGCATCACCATTAAAACTTAACTACACTGGTGAACGCTATTATCAATATATATTACAGATCATGACGCTTGAAAAGCAACTACAGAAAGAGTTTTCTGAAATACAATCAAGCAATCGCGGGAAAATTCGGTTTGGCCTTGCTATTTGGAGAGGCACTTCTTTATTGCCGGAAATTCTGCCTTTCTTTACAACTACTCACCCAAATATTGAAATAGATATTACGGAGGGGAAATCAAATTTCTTAATAAGAGAGCTTTTGAATGAAAAGATTGATTTTGCTGTAATGAACTTACCAACCGACATGGATTTTTCAAAGCTTACTTATGACACCTTGATGGAAGAAGAAATATTACTTGTAGGTAATAAGGATCATCCCTTAGTAAAAAAAACGAAATCGAAAGCAGATAACCTTAAGAAATATCCTACTATAGATATTTCCATATTAGAACCTGAGCTTTTTATTATTACTAAACCAGGTCAAAATTTAACGTCAGCTATTTTACATCACTTCAGCAAAAAACATTTCGAACCAAAAAATCTATTAGAAACTGAAAATTTAACTACAGCAATCAATCTAGTTTCTGCTGGAATGGGATTTACCTTTATGCCTGAAGGCGGACTAAAAGGTAAGCAACTTCCAAATAATATTGAGGTCTTTACACTAAATGATGCTAGTTTGATATGGCCCTTAGCAGTTGTATATAAGAAAGATACTTATATTACGAATATATCAAAATTATTTATTGATTCTCTAAAAGGAATTTATCAATAATTATACTCTCATCTACTAAATCAGAAAATTATGCTTGCATACATAAATAATTTATTAATGTCGTTTTGGAATTTAAGGCAGTCTTATCAGGAACATGATTTATCCAATTTTCAATAAGACTGCCAAATTATATTTTAAATGATTTCTTTTTAACGCACCGTATCCATATACCGGTCTTTCTCCAATTCCAACACTTTTTTCTGAATAGACGCTTCTTCCTCTTCTTGCTCCTGCTCCTCCAAGATACGGGACGCTGTATCCGACTCTTTGGAGAATAAATGAAAGAGATTCGCTTTTTCCCCTAACATTTCCAGCATTGCCACATCGATGCTATCCTCTGTCAGTAAACGATACACAACCACATTCCGGGATTGTCCCATTCGATAAGCACGGCTGATAGCCTGTTCCTCCATTGTCGGCTTCCACTGCGGTTCGCATAAAATAACCACATTGGCAGCTTGGATATTCACCCCGACACCGCCGGCAGTAATCTGGCTGACCAAAACAGAACCCGCTTCATCCACTGTAAAGGCATCAATCATTTCCTGTCTTTTATGATGCGGAACATCCCCTGTCATCGTTCGATAAGTTCCCTCTTCTAAATTTTCACTGATTATCTGAATCACATCTTTAAAATAAGAGTATACCAGCACCTTATGTCCGTTTTCCTTGGCATTCTCACAGATTTCAAGCAGCTTCTCCAGCTTAGGTGATTTACCTGGAGTACCGCCCTGCCAGCCTGCACGGCGCATCGCCATCACTTGTTCCTCTTTTACGGCCTGCTGATAGAACTTCTCCTCTTCTTCACCAAAACGAACCCATTCTGGAATAATCTCCAGATCTGGAAGCTCATGTAATACGTCCTTCCGATTTCTTCTTAAATAAACCGGAGCAATTGCTTCACGGAATGCTTGCGGCTTACGCAACAGCATTTCCTCTGATAAATTCTCCGCAATTCCAGGCTGTAGAACAGAAACCAACTGCATCATTTCTTCTACTGTATTCTCGAGTGGCGTTCCGCTCATAAGTAAGACATACTCCGCTCTATCTACCAAATGATACACATTTTGCGAGCGTTTGGTATTCGGATTCTTCACGTAATGTGCCTCATCTACAATCAACGCATCAAAATGGTGGCTATTTTCCAACGGCAGAGTTCCCGCCAATTCAAAGGTGGTTATTAAAAGACCAGCACCTTCTTGCCAAGCTTGAAACTGTTCCTCCCGATTGCTGCCATGAAAAATAAATGGCTGTAAATCAAAACGCTGTTCCATCTCTCTTTTCCAGTGGGCAATCACACTCAGTGGACAAATAATAACAGCATGTCCCTGATGGTTTTGCCTGAGATGGTTAAGAATAGCAAGTGCTTGAACCGTTTTTCCTAAGCCCATCTCATCGCCCAGCAGCGTTTTTTTATAAAGCAAGGCATACTTCGCACCAAAAATTTGATAATTTCTTAATGTAATATGCAGTCCAGTCGTATCAAGCGGATGGTTATTGACTGCTTCTACAACTTCTGCCGGTAAACTTTCGGAAACATTCTCCGTATCAAAATCGGTTGCTTTTTCAATTTCTGTATAATAAAAGGCATTTTCTGTTTCAAAATGTCGTTTAAGCTCTTCTTTACTTACTTCAAATTCAAGCATGTCATCTAATTTTTGCTTGATTGCATCTAATTCCTTCTGGTGCTTGCTTTTATTTAAATTGGCAAAAGCAGACCGGATTTTTTCCTTCTCCTCTTTCGGCTGGAACAAGCCTGCAAAAAAGCCTTTCTGCTTCTTAGCCATCTCAATATCATGTTTGGCTTCATTATAATACTCCTGAAACTTCTCCTGCATCTCTTCAAACATCTTCATCAGATGCCATTTCTTATAAATTGATTCCAGCAAATGAAAATCTACATCTGAAATATCATCCGGATTCACACGGGGAATTGCCTGTTCATACACAGATGCTTTTATCCCGGTAACAGCCGAATAAATTTGCTGCGCCGTATCCTCATCTACCTCATCCAACTGCATCAAATCTTGTACTGTATAATCCGTTATATCATTCATCGTTTTCAAACCATTATCTATCAAGCTGTTTATAGGAAGCCCATGTTGCACTGTTAAGATGGTGTCCAAAGGCATCTTCTTTAATTGCGCTTTTCCTGAGCTTGTTTTCAGCCTCTGCCAAATTCCTTTAATACGATCATTAAATAACTCCTCCGAGTTGATATCAATACTTTTGCGAATCCGGTTCAGCTCTGCTTCCAACCGTTCCACATCTTGTCTTGTCCGTACCATTCCAACTTCCTCCTGCTTCTCTATCTCAAACATATCTATATCTTTTATTTTTATTAAAGACAGCTGTTGTATCGTTCACACTTACTGTCTCACCACGTTTATAATTACCTTTCGTTCTCACAGAATAAACTACATTTTATTATTGTAGCATTGTTTAGAGCAGGTTAAAAAGAGAATACCGTCTTAATATTGTATATTCTCCTTTGTTACTCATGAAAAACCAATATCCAGATTCTAATAAAGATATGAAATAGCTTCTGAATGAATGAAAAAACCGCTTGATACAAGCATACCAAACGGATAAAAAAGCATTGATTTTATTTTACATAAAGCAAATTTTATGTAGTATGATAAGAATTCTCCTTATGAACCTTCTGAAAAAAATGTTTATAGGATTTATGTTCACGACTTCCCTTGATCAAATGATGATTTCTGCTTAATAAACTCTTATAATACGCAGTAAATCCTGCATGTGATAATCGCAAATTTGCCATTCTTTTAATTGGTTCATCTGTTTTACTCACCTTATCATCCTCCTTGCTTCAGCTTATGTACAAGAAGAATTAATTATGAAACCAGCAGAAATATATAAGAACAAATTAAAAATATTCCAAACATTTTCTTTGTTTGGTTACATCATTTTCGGTGTTTCTGTCCCTGTATCTTGTTGTTACACGATGAAAACCCCTTTGTTAGAGCCTTTTGGGTATGTTCAGAGCTGCTTAAATTGTTTACATTTTTATAATTATAGTGTATTATAAATTTATAAACGAATATACTAATAAAAACCGCCCGGTGCTCTAACACCGAACGGTTTTTACAATAGACTACTTATAGGAGTAGCGCGCTTGGATTAAAATAATCCCTCATAGCCCTACAAAAGCATACGAGGGATTATTTTTTATTATGCTTATCGGACATGATAAATGCAATCAGCATCCCGAAGGACACCGTTAATGTCATAATAGAAATGACTATCGTTATCACATTTGTTAAATCCATAAGCAGCACCTCCCTTCTTAAAAGAAGTTCAGTGCGCTGCCCCTCATATGCATGTTCGTCTATTGATTCTATTATTATAGCATACAGCCAATCAATAGTCGCACTATTTCGTTAAATATCCGATAACTTTTCCTCAGCTTATTCACATTCCATTCTCAGGAAGTCTATCCATAAAATGAATGCATAGATAGCCCTTCCTTTTGAATTTTGATTATTTCCAGCTATTCTAAACATACATACGTTTATTAACAGAATCAGCTTAAATCAAGTTCCGCAAATATTTTATCTTATCCATATCTTTATGATTATTTTTATCCGCACGGTAGCTGTCTTTAGAAGAAGCCTCGTACACTTTCAAATATTGGTCAGATTTTAACAAATAATACTTTACATCTCCCTGCCGATGAAGTTCTAAATCCTCTAAAGGTATCCCAGCAAAGGCTGGTAACGTATCCATAATGCCAAATCCAACAGCCAGGCCATCCTTTTCAAATTCATGCTCATGCAGATCGACAAGGCTGTATCCCAGAGATAACATACTATTTATAATTTCCTCCCAATCAAAAACAGCTTGTTCAGGCGGGACCTCCCATCCTCTTTTATCACCGGGAACATGAATATCCAGGTCCTGTGCATTCCAATTCTTCCCTGTAACTACTTCTAAACCGACTGAACCCATTAATAAAGGCGTAATGTTTCTCTGATTAAGCTGTTTTGCAATGATTAGAAAATTAGTGAACTTATTATTTTGCACGGATTCACCCCCTTTTCAATCTGGTATAATAATTTCTAATTATAGCGCAGGAAATGGCGAGATAACCTCTTTGTTCAAATTATCTCTTCTTTTATCGTAGAGACTTAAACATATACTCCTTGTATTTCCTGATTTTCATATTTTCGCAATACACTGCTTATCATCGTTGCAACATTTTCCTTCTCCACCGATACAGATGCATATTGTTCCACTTCATGTTCACCGACACAAACGCTGTGCAAGGCATTTTCAAACAGGCATTGATCATTACTGTCATTACCAAAAGCAATAAATTCCTGTACCTGTAAACGATGCAGCCCTCTTACTTTATTGATCCCGATCGGACTGATGTCGATTGCATTTTCCCCTTTGTAACAGGTTATATTTACAGGCAGGGTGGAAAGCTCATCTATTACACGCTGTGGAGGGTGAAACAGAACAAGCTTACATAGCTTATGTAGACTTCGCAGGTTGCGATTTTGTGCTGACGTTTGATTAATATTCTTATAAATCGGATGTATCATTTCCCCTGTAAACGCATAATCCCAATCACTATCTGCCAAATACGTAACTTGGGTTTCCTCCACCAGTTTTATGAGCTGTGTAAGCAAACTATCTTGAAAATGGATGACATCAATCTTTCCATTTTTTGAAGTATATGCCCCGTTCCCTCCAACTAATTTCTCTTGTTGAAGAGACTCCGGCAAGACCGGCAATAAATCGCGAATTGGTCTTGCGGACGCAAAAATTACTTGATGTCCTGCTTCTTTTATCTCTTCCAACACTTGTACAATGGATGAATCAATTGTTTTTCCATCAAAACAAATTGTGCCATCTATATCAAAAACAAAATTCATGTGAATCACCTCTTTTTCAAGTATACTATGGATAAAAAAATACGAAAGGACAAATGTCCCAAGGAGGAAATAACATGAAACTAAACCAATTCGCTGCTATTTACAATTATTCCATTCCAAATAAATTGGAAAAGGAAATCAGCATTCGCACATATCAATCCCGAGAATACATATTAACGGCTGGAGAAGAAATCGACGGATTTTATTTTTTAATAAGTGGAAAATACTTTGTTTCTACTCAAGAAATCACCGGCAAGGAACTGTTGCTTCGTTATTGCCAGACTCCTGCCATCATGGGGGATATTGAAATGCTGGAAGGATGCCTGATTGAATCGAATTGTATCGCTGCGGAACCATGTACTTTTGTCTTTATTCCCAAAAGGTTATATGAAAAAGAGTTACATTATGATGCAGCCTTTATGCAGATATTATTAAAAGAGCTGGCATATAAACTTCGGACATGCACCATTTCATCCAGAGTTAACGCACTGTCCCCTGCTAATGTCCGCTTAGCTGCTTTTTTGTGCACGACTGCTTCTGATTCAGATTCTAAGGCATCATATATTTCAACAAATAATATTGAAGAAACAGCTGCTTTAATTGGAACCACGAAAAGACATGTCAATCGCATTTTAAAACAATGGATAAACCAGGGGATTGTAGAGCGGGAGGAGAATGACATACGAATTTTACAATGGGATAAGGTGGAGGAGATTTCTGAGAATGTGCGGTTTGAATAACACCAGCCATTCCCGGAAATCTCCTTCTGTTAAAGCAGGAATCTACCAAAAATCATCGCATTTTCTAACCACATATGTAATCGCATTTGTTTGCAATAACACATCCGTTTCATCACGTGTAATTGTATACTTCAACGGCTTCACCAGCTGCTTCCGTACTTCCCAGCCTTCATACAGCCTGTTTAATTTATAAAGCATTTCATCTGTTTTCATATTCACTTCCATCATGACATCTAATTTTTTATTTTCTGCAATATCTATTTCTTCTACCTCTGAATTAACAATAATGCAGTTGATTCCATTCTTTCTGGTTCCCTTTGCCATATTCTTTATTACTTTGTCAAAAACAGTTTCAGAAGCAACATGTTCTAAGGCTGATACTGCGATAATAAAATCAAATCCCTCTTTTTCGATTGGATAATCCTCTATATCCACAGTTTCCAGCTTTATGACTTCTTCCACATCATATTCTTTACGGTATTGATTTAATTTTTCCGTTGCGGAGGACAACAAATCAACGCAGACAACCTCTCCACTGCCTTTTATTTCTTTGGCTATTGGAATACTGTTCCGCCCAACCCCCGAACCTATATCCAGTACACGAATATTCGTTTTTTCTTTAAAATACGGCAATTGCTCCATTACTGTTTTAACAGGCCTGTACAGCCATGATCCTTTCTCAAACAGCTTATAATTATCATAACAAGCATCATGGTATTCTTTTTCTTTGTGTCTAATGTATTCAATTCTGTCCAATGGAATCCCCCCAAGATTGTATAACTTTAGTCATCCTCAAACTCATGAAACAGCATGCCCCTGACTGTTGTAAATTACTTACTTTCTCGTTTTCCCTGCTTCTTTTTATTTGCTATAGTAAACATTATACAGAATAAACTGAATTTCAGGAGGTTTCTTATGCCAGACAAAACATCATTACAATTACCAGAAGCATTTGAGCAATACCGTTCTATCGTTCAAGATACGCTGATGCCGGTTGTAAAGGTTTCTACTACAGAGCGGGAAACATCTTTATTTGAAAGCAAGTTTGCAGGTGATCCATACTTTCCTGCTTCTAAGGAATATCCTAAAAATGAAGAGGGGGCTCCTTTAAAGCTATTAGCACAAATTAATTTTGAAGAAGTTCCTGTTCATTTACCGCATTTCCCTCATAAAGGGATTTTGCAATTTTATATTGATGGCAATGATGATGTGTTGGGAATGGATTTTGATGATAGGAAAAATCAATCTGGCTTTCGTGTGATCTTCCATGAAAAAATAATTCAAGATGTGTCTCAATTAATACAAGACTTTTCTTTTGTAACACTGCCAGATGATGAGCTATTTTTCCCTGTTGAGCAAGAGATGGGTTTATCTTTTAAAACAGATCTGGAAGCTCTTACGGAAAGCGATTATCGCAGTGATGAAATTTACGCAGATATAATTGATAAAATAAATGATGATGAAAATCTGACAGAAGCATTTTTCCAGTGTTTTAGCGGGACTGGGCATAAACTTGGCGGCTATCCTTTCTTTACACAGGAAGATCCGCGTGCCTATGGAGATCATCAAGATACAGATATTTTACTGCTGCAGATAGATAGTAATGGCGATAAGATTGTTTGGGGAGATTCCGGTGTTGGAAATTTCTTTATCTCCGAAGAGGATTTGAAGAATAGAAATTTTAGTAAAGTGCTTTTTAATTGGGATTGTTATTAGAAAGAATGGCTGTTGCATGATCAGATAACTGAACTGATTATGCAGCAGCCTGTTCTTTTTCATAAATAAAGTTATTCCCAAACTGTATCCAATTTATCTGCATAAAAACCGATTGCTCTGCCAAATTTTTTAATATCTTCATCGCCTGTCGTTTCTGCAATATTCTTTAATAACAGCTCCATTGCTTGGTGATGCTCTTTTACATTGTAAAGCGTCATTGCGTAAAATACTTGAATCGCTCTATTATTAGGAAATGATTCCAATCCTTTCAAAAATGTTTCTTTTGATTTTTCATATTCTCCTAATGTTCGATAAGTGCTTCCAAGCCCTAATAAAGCATCTTCTAAATTCTCTTTTTCCAAGCCTAACTGAATTGCTTTTTCATAATACGGCACGGCTTTTCTTTCTTCTCCTAAAACATCATGGCTCCAGGCGCATTGATAATTAAGAAAAGCATTGTTGGGATGATCTTCAACTAACCTTAATATAATATTTTTAGATTCATTCAGCTCTCCTTTTTCTCTTAATTCAATAGCTTTCTGCAGTTCCTGGTTTACCTGTGCACTTTTTTGAATATGCTCATTCATCTGCATCACCTCTCCTTAATCCCTTTCCCGGCAAACACCGTTGTTTTCGTCTCTTCAGGCATAACCAGCACCGGCCAGTAAAAAGCTCCACCGCGCCAGCCCTGTTCTTCCACTCCATTTTGCCTTGTCAGGATTAATGATGGCACAATCCGCGCTAAATTTCGTGCTATTTTCAATTCATCCTGCTTCGTATCTGGAGCATCTTCAAACTTTCCTGTGCTTTTCCGAATACGTGCCATATTACGATTCTGACGCAAAACAATCCAGACCAGCCCTTTTCGATTCGTATCCGTTTCCTCTGATAAATAATTTATCACAGCACCATATGTTTCTAAATCCCACTCATAGCCCTCTTTAAACGAATAGGTTTGATAAATCATCGCCAGCAGCGCTTGGACTTTCTCCTTTTTAACCAGAAAACAACGGTCATCTTTAGGGTGTACTGCTTTTGCTGTCTGCTTCATTGTTTCTACATGCTTATCTATCTTTTTCATTTCCCGTTCCAGATAGCTTTTCGCAATCGTTTGAAAACCAGATGGCAGCATCCGTTTTCCCGGCTTTAACATGTGTACGCTTGATAGTAAAATTTTATTCGGATTGCATGGTAAGATCGTATTATCAGTATCCTTTTGAATAAAAGTCACTTCGCCGCTGTTTGCCCCAGATTCAAAAGCCCGGCGCAATTCGGTATCAAATTCATGCATCTGCTCCATCACATCATAGATTCGTCTGGTTGTATAAAAACGGGTAACTGCAATATCAGCCAGCGGACGAGCACCGTACATTCTGGAATGCTGCAAAACCGTGTCCTGCTGGAATTTTTGCGGATTCCTTCCATAGTAAAAGCCAATTAAATTTTTAATCGTGATTCCACGGTCGAGAATCTGTCCGCCTATAAAGAAATTAAGCGGTGTCCGTAATTTCAGTTCTCCTGATTTGTCCAATAGATTATCAACATCCTGCTCTGAATTCACAATTTCAATCAACAGCTCCTCCTCTATCAAAGCATCACGGACGTTAGAAAGCACTTCATCAAACGCAGGAAAATACGTATCCTTCCTTTTTGAGCGCGCAAAATCCTGGTACGCCGTACGAATTAACTGATCAAAGATAGGGTCTTCTTTCTCCATTGCTTTGCGCAGCTGTTCCTCCATCCGCAGCATAACCTCTTCCTGCCACTGATGTGCAGCCTTCGTGGTGATCGTGTGCATGATGAAAGCATATTTTCCAGGCCGCTCCCCCTCTTTTTGCTGTTGAATATTACGTATTTTACTGCCGACAATAAAATGAATCAATGCGCTGCGAATCCCTTCATAACGTTCTCCTGTAAGCAGATGGTTGACTTTCACCTTACGTTTATCACTTTTCCTTAAAATTTCAAGCTCTTCCTCTTGAATTTCATGGTAGAGACAGCTTGCCATGTGTTTGTCCTCTTTCGATCTTTCAAAATACATTTCCCCGCCAACATATTTATCATGCACCGGCACCAATTCTGTAAAAGCCGGACGCTTCGGCTGAAATGCTTTATGCTCATGAACAGTCATATCATCCGGCTGGAGATATAAGGAATATGGTGTCGCTGTCACCTGCAGATAAGCCGCATCATCTAATCGGGCTCGAATCTGATCAATTTGCCCGGCAATCACTTTGAGATCTATTATATTTTTATTATTTTCATATGCCACAGAAGCAAAATCTGCCTCATCATCAATAAATAAGATTTTCCGTACAGCCAGATCGGGATACATTTCAAACAACAGGTTCTCTAAACGCTGCATATTTTTCTTTTCTTTTTTTAAAACAACCACAAGCTTTTTCTTCAATTCAAATTTACGCAGCTTTATCGGCATTTTCATAATGTCGTAAACTGCCAGATGATCCCCTTCAATACACTCCGCAAATTCACTCTCTACCCTTTCAAAAGTCTGTTTGACAAGGGCGTTTGAATTTTTAGTCAGGATAATCACCATGTCAAAACCATTATCAAATCCTAGTCCCATCGAACCAAGAAAAGAGCGTGTTTTTCCTGACTGGATATGTCCTAAAAGCATTCCAGGCTTTTTGGATGTCGTCGAAGTTTCTATTAGTTTTGACACTGTATTCTGCATGACATTTATTTCTTCTTGTTTATAATTATTTTTGTTAAGTAATGGGGAAAAGAAAGCTCCATCCATTTTTAATTCTTTTAAATCGACAGTTTGCATATGTATTTCCTTACCTTCTATATCAAGCAAAAAAGTGACCTAGACCGCCACTTTCAGCTTTTTTTATTTCTTCACAAGATGTATCTAAATATATCATTTTTAGATAGTATACTCAATTTACTGCGGCAAAAGATCCTTCTTATCTAAAAGTGCGTGTTCAAAAAGTCCGATAAATAGGACCAAGTCGGTTAAGAACGCGACGTCCTGTCGCAACACCGACACTAGCACGTCCTGTGCGTCGGAAGTTCAAGGCGACTAGCAAATTCCAAACGGAGCGTATGCCTTATGATACGTGAGTAACGGTTTTGGTGGGGCGAGTAATCGCAAAAGGTCTTCGATGGGACGAGTAATCGCAGTCCCAGACCCCATTGGAATTTGCTAGTCAACGCAGAAATTCGCCGCGTCATTTTTATTGGACTTTTTGAACATCCTCTAAAAGTTCTCATTCGTATATGATCACTTTTCCTATTTACTCCTGCCGTCTTATTTCTGCCATGTTCTTGCGAGATTCGAAAAGAAAAGCTACAATGAAAAGCGGACATACAAGCAGATTTCTATTATAATGATTGATCTTTCAAGCCATGAGGATGGTTAAAAATAGAATCTTTTTCCCTATTAAAATAAAATAACTAACATAAAAAGCTCCTTCTATTACACATAGAAGGATTTTGTAAGTCTATATCGATAAGGATACAGGAATAAACTTTATCCTTTTTGACCGTAAATAATGAGGAGTTATCAATATGAATAAAGTAAAGAACGAAAGCTATTATAAGATTCTTGGCACAACAGCCAATATTGGTCAAGCAAGAATCGAAGAAAAATATCTGGAGGCTTTGGAGAAACATCCATTGGAAACAGATCCGGAAGGCCATACCAAAGTACAGGAAGCTTATGAGGTTTTAAAAGATCCTGAGAAAAGAGCCGCGTATGACGAAACCCGTAAAAATGGAAAGAAAAGCAGCGGGCACAACACAAAGAAAACCGACACAGTTGGATCTACCAAAGCAGAGAAAGACAATATATCAGGAACAGAGACAAATGAAATCAAACAACCCGATGAAGCAGAACAATTAATTATCGATGCAAAAAATGCAATGGATAATGGAGATAACCAAACAGCCTTTGAAATTTATAAGAAATTAAACAAACTTGTACCCGATAGCGGTGAAATCAAGTTCAAACTATTAAAATTGGCCAGTTTAAATAACGATGTCAACGAAATGGAAAAGGTATTTTCAGAAATCATTCCTCTAACTATCAGCGACGAGGAGCAGCAGGTTATCTATGCTTTAAAAGCTGACATTTATCAAGATCACGGCTATCTCGACAAAGCTATCGAAACATATGAATATATACTGAAAAAGTTTCCTGAACAGGCAACCATGTTTGGACCTGCCCTTGCGCATCTTTATGCCCATACAAAACAACCCGATAAAGCTCTCCATTTAATGGAGCAATCCCAACCGACAGAAAATGAGGATATAAAAACAACAACAGCATTCTACCTGAATTGGATTGACACGATCATTATCCTGGAAAATTGGCCGGCATTATCTAAGGTATTATCAAAATTTAAAAAGCATCTAAAAAAAATCACTGACGAAGATACTTTAACTAATTTGAAAGATGAACTAATGGAGCAATATATGTATTTTCATAAAGGGGCACTATTTCAAGAAGCTGAAATTTACATCGGCTTAGCTGATACGGTCACAAACAAAAATGATAATGACATTAAACAAGCTTATAATGAAACCAAGAAACAAGCCCGACTACAAAAAGAAATAAATAAGTTATCTCGTGAGATCAATATCCATCAACTGATTTACTACAAAGCATACGAATGGTTCTATACTGGAAAAGTAGCAGCAGCTAGAGTGATTGCTGTCATTAATGAATTACCCACCTATATAAGACAACAGCTTGAAGATGATAAAGAGAGCTACGCAGCAGGTATTTTGCAGTTGAAGAAAAAATATCCGTTCATTTATAAAACATACCAGAATCAGTGGGATAGTTTATTTGAACAGTTAACTGTTGGACTTAGCCGGGAAGAGAGAAGGAATTTACGTAAGAAAAAATAAGAGATGAATATAAACTAACACTTAGCCATTCGGTTAAGTTGTTAGTTTTTTGTTTAATTAGATTCACAATTTATCTTGTGTTTGCAAGTATTTAAAAATGAAATAATATATTTTCATGAGTCTTTATTAACATTATCTTCAAAGCAATTTCATTATTAGAAAACAAGAAGGCTGGGTTCAACTTTAAAACCTGCCTTCTTGTTTTCTGATATTCTATTTCAAGTCCCCTCACTCATCCTTATTCAAAGGAACTGGAGGCCTACCCTCCAGCGGAATCTTCCAATACCACCATTTAAATATTCTTGCTATAACAAAACAAGCAATAACAATAGCTAAATAGATACTTACAAACGCCCAATGCTGTCCAGTCATCAGCATAATCGGTCCCGCCGACCATGCAAATAGCTCCAGAGGTGTATTTAATGGACCAACGATTGCTGTATCAGTTAACGTTTTTGATTTATTATTCGGATCAATAACTCTTAGCAAGGTAAGTCCAATGGCAAAAACTCCTGTGGAATAGCCGTATACAAAGATAGAGCGCTCAAACCAGCTTTCATAGTTCATTCCAGGACCAATGACCACAAGTGTGAGCACGATGACAACAAGACCTGAAAGCATTAATAACGTTAATGGCAGCCAGTACTCTCTAACGACCGGCAGTTGAATCGAAGCCACTCCGAAGAATACAAGATAATCAGTTGCAGAACTGCCAATACGGTCTACGATTTTACTATCTACATATTTATAGATACCTTTTTTCCCTCTTCCCAGGACAATATACATCAGCAAGGCAATAATAAATGCAATCGTAAATGTCGGGAATTCTAAATTCCAGGTCTCTGCAATGTAGTTATTTAATAAATACCCTAAACCGGCAGGAACCACTAACAACGCTACGTGGAAAGCCAGCGGATCAAGCGCGATAGGCGATACCGTATCCTTCCCCATAGATGTTCGATTTTCAGGCTTTACTAACCCCGTTTTTAAATCCTCGGATATCTCTGAAAAATCCTTTACATATTGTGTATAACCTTTTCTTGTCGCCCATTTGATAAAAATAAGCCCGCCAAAAATACCAATGAGCATACCACCGGTGGCTGCTGTCATACCTAAATCAGTTGCATTTGCCCATCCTAAGTTCTCAAAAGTCGTCCCTATTGCCGCTGCTGTTCCATGTCCCCCATAAAACCCAGCCGCTAATAGTAAACCGAATCCATAATTAATCTCCGGCATAAACTTGGAAATAACAATGATTGCAAAAATAATCGGAATCGCAACCTGAAGAGCAATCCCTAAAATTTTATAAATAGCATAAGCACCCATCCGGTTAAGGTCTTTCTTCATATTGCCCGGGGAGAAAGAAAAACCATTAATCCCTACAGCTGCAAA
Source organism: Oceanobacillus jeddahensis (assembly GCF_000750635.1). Taxonomy (GTDB): domain Bacteria; phylum Bacillota; class Bacilli; order Bacillales; family Amphibacillaceae; genus Oceanobacillus; species Oceanobacillus jeddahense. The sequence goes on along the minus strand of NZ_CCDM010000002.1, from coordinate 237,498 downwards.
TACTAATATGGTAATCACGCCTGCATAGGAACCAATATGTTCAGAAAGCGGTAAAATATCAAGAAAACCGGGGCCTAAAGCTAGACCAAGGAACCCCGCTAATAAACTTGCAGGCACGAAGCTTCTTTGTATAAACCTAATTTTTGCACGTAGAAACATCCCTATTAAAATAAGAATGCTTGCACAGGCAAAATCTACTAATAATGTATTTATCGTCATCTATTATCCTCTTTCCTGCATTAATCCGTAATAAAATTGGTTGATCTTGTGCGTGTAGCTGGAGGTGCAAAATCAATTTCTTCCTTTTGAAGATGAAGCACATCTTCCGGACGGGCCCAAGGCCGGTCTTGAATCGCACTGGTTTCTTCATGTGTAAGATAGCCTCTATAAGCCGTTAAACTTCTTCTCAAAAAGCCATCGCGCACACAGGCTTCTTCCACACCATGATTTAAAATCGATTGAATATGCGGTAATACCGAAGCCGCATAAGCAACGGAAGTAGAATTTGCAATTGCACCAGGAATATTACTGACACAATAATGTACCACGCCATTTTCAACATACATCGGATCTTCATGGGTTGTTTCACGGAAGGATTCAATGGCACCATCTTCATCATTACTGATGTCTACAATAACAGAACCCTTTTCCATTAAGTGAAGCATATCCCGGTCAATTAAATAATCTTTATTTTCCTTTGGCCACTTCACACAGTTAATCACCATATCTATTTCCGGAAGTAATTTCTTAATATTTTGCTTTGTGGATAATTGTGTATTTACTTTTTCGTTATATGTTTTCCCGATGTCTCTTAATACACCATAATTAACGTCCATTACCGTACACCAGGCTCCTAAAGATTGCAGCACCTGTAATGCAGAGCGTCCTACAAGTCCGCCTCCTAAAATCAGCACCTTCATACCAGGAGCTCCTGCAAGTCCGCTGACAAATTTTCCTTTTCCGCCATTGATCGTCAGCATTGCATTTAGACCCATCAATGCACCTTGTTTTCCTGCTGCTTCACAGTTAACAGAACCAAAACGATGCGAATCCTCTGCTGTAAAGGCAATACTCTTGCTATCGAGAATAGCCTGTACTTGTTCCGGGTGCGCAGCCGGATGGATACATGTATAAACAATCTGGTTTTCTCTTAATAATCCATACTCGCTTTCTTCAATCTCTTTCACCTTTGCAAGAAAATCACATCGTTTGTACATTTCCTCCGTAGACTCAACTATTTCAGCGCCTTCCTGCTCATACTGTTCATTCGTAAACCCCGCTGACAAGCCTGCATCTTTTTGAACGAAAACGGTATGTCCATCTTCTTTAATAGTTGCTACCTCAACAGGAGTTAATACCACACGGTACTCTCCTATTTTATTATCTTTTAACACACCAAAAATCATTACTATTCCTCCAATATCTTTGTGAAGCATTTTTTTACATATAAATTAATACGATTAATATTTCACACTTTAAATACTTAACAAAGTATAAATTATATTACATGAAATTTCAAAATTATTTTCATTATGCACAAAATCTCAAATGAGAAAAGTTAGCGTCAGCTTTTTACTAAATAGAAGTATTTTATGATATACTTTTATTTAAATTGCTTTATAATGAAGTTAACTTAATTATAAAGAGAGGTGCTTTATAGTGGACTCAAAAATAGAGCTTATTCAAAAAATAAACGCTCTACAAAACCAGCTGAATGTCCAACTCGCCAGCAGATATGAGCATGAACTTGATAATCAGCTTACCGCAAAGCAAGTTTTATTATTAGAATTGATTCAAAATGGAATTGCTTCCACGAAAGACTTATCTCAGCATTTAAATACTTCCATGAGCGCCATTAGCCAGCTGCTGAACAAATTGGAGTCGAAGGAATATATCACTCGTCATATTAATAAAGAGAACCGCCGTGAAATCATTTTAAATTTGGCACCAAAGGCAGAGTTATATTTTGATAAATTACAAGAGCTTAACGATGACATCAACTATCATGTTTATGGACAGCTTTCTTTAGAGGATTTGCAACATTTAGATCGAATACTTAGCCATTTAAATACGATTGTAGAAGAGGTGTAGATGATGAATGTTATTCAGAAAGGAAAGTATCTTTGGCTGCTGATGCTCAGCCTTATTTTAGCCAGTAATTATATGCTGTATCAAACAGCGGTCGGAGCTGAGGTTTTACCGCCGGGGACTAATCCGGTTGTTTTAGGCTCGTTAATTGATTTAGTTATTATCGGGCCACTATTTTTCATGCTGTATAGAAAGAAATTCTCTATCAAGACAGCTGTTTTATTCGCAGCAGCAGGCTGTATAATAGCAAGACTTCTTATCCCCTCTCACTTGTTAGGCCCTTATGCAACAATTACTTGGGTCGGGATAGGCGCAGAAGCAGCATTAGTGCTTTTCGAGCTTTTATTTGTTATCGCTTTTTTCCGGTACCTTCCTAGCATCATACAAAAAGTGAAAACAAGCGCATTGCCTGTTATTTTTTCTTTTCCAAAAGCAGTGGACCATTATGTAAAGAATAACCCGATTATCCATGTGATTTGCTCGGAGTTTTTGGTTTTTTACTATGCGCTTTTCACTTGGAAAAAGACACCGTCAAACGGGATAACACTCCATAAAAAATCAAACTTTATCGCCTTTCAGATTATGATGATTCATGCAATTATCGTGGAAACGTTCGCTATTCATTGGTGGCTTCACGAAAAGTCTATTGTTATTTCTATAATTTTATTGATTCTTAATATCTATTCGGTGATTTTTTTGATAGCGAGTATTCAATCCATCCGCCTGAATCCAATATATACAGATGAAAAGGCTCTCTATGTATCGTTCGGAATATTAAAACGGGTCAAAATTGATTTTCAGGATATTGAGAGCATAGTAGAGGATCCTGTTGTTTTAAAAAGTAAATTAGAAAAGGATACCATTGATTTTATCGCAAAGGATTTTGAGCAGGTTTATCCAGATATGATTTTAAAAATGAAAAAGCCAGTTAAAGCAACTTTATTTATGGGGATTCAAAAGGAATATTCCAAGGTCGCTATTAAGTCAGATGATCCGGAAAAACTGAAGGCTGTTATTTTTGCTAAGTAACAATAATGATTGATTACGCAGATCTCCTCATTCCAACAATCTGTACCGAATTAGTGTAGGATTTTTTTAAATTGGGTATAGTAATTATGGACATCTTAGCAAGAGATGTAAACATGAAATACTGGTAATGTGACCTGGGTTTGATGATTGACCGGAAGCTCTGTTTGCTGAAGGCCGCTTGTTGTTTTCATAATGGCAGACATCTATCATTCTCAGCTTGCATTACAAAGATTGTAAAGGAGATGAGATTGTGACTGTTAATCATAACGGTTTTATTCTAAATGATGGCTCTGTACTTCCCTTCGTAGGACTAGGCACGATTGGTATTGATGGGGATCAGGGTACATTTGAAATTTTAAACGCCTTGAACCTGGGATACCGTTTAATCGATACTTCAACAAACTATAACAATGAAGGTATTGTCGGGGAAGCTGTGCGTCGATCTGCACTCCCAAGAGAAGAAATTTTAATCAGTGCGAAATTGCCCGGCTCGCACCATGAATACGATAAGGCATTTATCTTTATTCAGGAATCTTTACGCCGCATGGGACTAGAATATTTTGACAAGTATTTAATTCATTGGCCGAACCCTAAAGACGGCAAATATGTAGAAGCTTGGAAGGCTTTAGTGGATGCTCAAAAGCAAGGATTAATCAGAACCATCGGTGTTTCCAACTTTGAACCCGAACATTTAGATAACATTATCGAAGAAACAGGTGTGACGCCTGCTACAAACCAGGTAGAACGTCATCCGTATTTTCATAATAACCGCATGGTTGAAGAAAATGAAAAACGGGGCATTCTTACGGAAGCCTGGAGTCCTTTTGGCCGGGGTTATCTGAATGACGTGCTGGAAAATGCTACAATAAAAGAAATTGCGGATAAATACGATAAAACTCCGGCACAAATTATTGTGAATTGGAACTATCAGGCTGGCGTATTTACTATTCCAAAATCAAGCAATCCAATGCATCAAAAAGATAATATCAATAGCACCAACTTTGAATTATCTCCTGAGGATATGGAAACAATTGATTCATTGGATAAAGGGGAAGACGGCCGTGTAGAAGGACAGGACCCCAACGAATATCACGAATATGTATAGAACGGCCATCTTTTTTGGCATTACAGCCTTTTAAATAAAGGGAAATTTCCTTTAGCGGGCATTTTTTGACGCATAAACATTTTCGATGGAGCGATCGTCCCATCGAAAAGCGTTGTCTCAGACTTCTTGGTGACCTGTGTTCTGCAGGGACAATCCAAACAGATCCATTACTGAGATAAAATCAGTGAAAAAGCTTTAAAAAACAGCCGTGCTTCCTTTTAACATGTAGGAGGCACAGCTGTTTTTGTTTCTTTTTAATTTCCACTCCTTTTCTCATCAAACTCTGTAACTTTTCTCCATGATTGCTATAATGAACAAGTAAGATGTTCAAAAGGGAGAGGAACAAAGCAATGAAATACGATGTCATATTTTTTGATATGGATGATACCTTGTTTGATTTTGGCAAATCGGAGAAAGGGGCTTTACAAAAAACATTTGATGCCTTTGGATTGCCGAACGGTCTTGTAGACTACCGGAGCAGCTACCGCGAAATCAGCAAGGTGCTCTGGGGCGAATTGGAGCAGGGAAAGCTGACGATAACTAAATTAGGATCCGAACGATTTAGAAGATTATTCGAAAAACATAGCCTTTCTATGGATGGAGCAGCATTTAACCATGCTTATCTTGAAAATTTAAGCAAAGAAATATATCTGGTGGATGGTGCTGACGTCTTATTTGATTCGCTTCCTGAACAGCGTTCCGCGATTATCACGAACGGGTTTAAGCATGTGCAATTACCTAAGATAGGAAATTCGCCGCTTCAGAACACGTTTGAAGCGGTGATTATTTCAGAGGAAACGGGTTTTCAAAAACCGGATCGCCGCATATTTGATTATGCTTTTTCCAAGCTTGGACTCACCGATAAAGCGAAAGCATTAATGGTCGGAGATTCCTTAACTTCTGATATGCAGGGCGGAATAAACTATGGAATCGACACATGCTGGTTTAATCCTGACCATAAGGAAAATACGGCAGGAATAGAGCCTACATATGAAATCAACCACTTAACAGAGCTTATTCCGATTGTTAAATGATGGTTAGACAAAGAAGGAAGATTCCCGTATGAAACCTTCCTTCTTTGCTGTTTTTTTCTATTCAATCGGAGCTAGATTTGCTTCAATTTCAGCACGCTTTTCTTCTAAGAATGGCGGTAAATCAAGTTTTTCTCCCAAATGCTCGACATCCCCGTCAACAGTGAATCCCGGACCATCTGTTGCGATTTCAAACAAAATACCATTGGATTCGCGGAAATATAAGCTTTTAAAGTAGAAACGATCCACGATGCCGGAAGTTCGGAATCCGCGTTCCTTGACTTGTTCTTCCCAATATTGAAGCTCTTCATCGTTTTTTACACGAATTGCTAAATGATGAACGCTGCCACGACCCGGTCTTTCAGAGGGCCCGTCTAAATATTTCACAACGACTTCTCCAAAAACCTGACCTGGAACAGATTGAAAAATAGCTTCCCGCTCGCTGCGGCTGACCTCTGTGTAACCAAACATATCTGTCAATGTGGACGCCAGCTTATCCAGTCTTCTTACGGTTATTTCCACAGAGCCCATACCTTGGATTTGGTATTCAATAGGAACTTCTGACTTTTCCCAGCTTTCCCAGTGGTCTGCTTGTTCTCCATTTGCAACAAGCAATACCATCTGCAGTCCTTCTGGATCTTCGAATTTCATTGCAGTTCGATTGGCATACGTTGTTACCCCACTGTGTAATACATTGTACGTATCAAAGCGCTTTTCCCAATAACGCAGACTCTCTTCCGATGGAACCAACAGACCGATTCGAGTAATGGCATTTGTTCCTCGATGCGTGTTGCCAACCATCGGGATCTCAAAAAAGGTCAACTCCGTACCTGGACTGCCTGTTTTATCACCGTAAAACAAGTGATACATGGAAGGGTCATCTTGGTTCACTGTCATTTTCACACGGCGTAAACCTAATACATCACGATAAAAACGATTATTTTCATTTGCATTTTTTGTAACCATCGAAATATGGTGGTGTCCTGGAATGGTATACATAAATCATCTCTCCTTTATCAGTTTACTAGTCAAGTTATAGCAAAAAAAATAATAGACATATTATTTTTTTAATTTGCTTTCTGTATGCTTCTGCAGCTTCGACATCAGCGTATATAGTGTTCGCTGTTCGTCTTCTGTTAAACAATCATCAACCATAGACGTTTGAAAAGCCAGCTGATGTTCAAAAACTTCCTCTATCTTGGTTTCTCCCTTTGACGTCAAACTTATCCATTTTGTTTTCCAATCCTGCTTACGCTGAATATATCCTTCCTGCTCCAGCCGGGCAAGCATACGTGAAATGCCACCCTCTGATACGGTCACTCGGTCAGCAAGCTCACTCTGCACGAGCGGCTGATAAGACCAAATCTGATTTAATACATCAAATTGGGCTACGGTAATATCAAATTGCTTTAGAAAGTCATTGGACAGCAGATTGCTCTGATGCATGAAGCGGGCAATCCGAAGCCAAATCAAGGAACCAAGGGTATTCTTTTTCATTCGCCTCATATCCTTTCTATATCTTCATTTTACTACTCAAGTGATAAGAATGCAATAAAAATATATTTAATTAAAGATATTTTTGCGAGAATTATATTAAAAGAAGGCTACCCTTAATTCGGATAACCTTCCCTTCATATACATTAAGCATGAATCCGTTTATTCAACGAAACCATTTCTAATAAACCTAACGCAGCTTCTCCGCCCTTATTCCCTGCTTTTGTACCAGCTCTCTCCAATGCCTGTTCAATCGTTTCTGTTGTCAGCACACCAAACATCACAGGAATTTCTGCATTCAAGCCAATTTGCGCAATGCCTTTAGCTGCTTCATTACTGACAAGTTCATAGTGTGTGGTTGCACCGCGAATAATCGCTCCAAGGGTAATAATCCCATCATACTTTTTTGTCTTTTCCACCTGCTTTGTCACATACGGAAGTTCAAAAGCACCTGGCACCCAGAAAATATCGATATCTTCTTCGCTTACCCCATGTCTTTTCAAAATATCCTTGGCACCTTCCAATAATTTAGATGTAATCAGCTCATTAAACCTGGACACCGTGATGGCTATTTTTAATTGCTCTCCTTGAAACATTCCTTCATATACAGTCATAATCATTCTCCTTCTACAGATAATAAATGGTGAAATTTATCTTTTTTTATTTTTAAATAGTGTTTATTTTCATGATAAACAGTTGTTTCCAATGGTACCCTTTGAGCCACCTCAATACCGTATTGCTGTAATTCCTTTACTTTATCCGGATTATTCGTCAGCAAGCGGATTTTTGATATCCCTTCCTTTTTCAACAACCACGCGGCGATATCATAATGGCGCTCATCCGGAAGAAAGCCGAGAGAAACATTCGCTTCATAGGTGTCTGCCCCCTGCTCCTGCAATTCATATGTTTTTAATTTATTCAGCAATCCAATTCCTCTTCCTTCCTGCCTTAAATATAGAATAGCGCCCCGCCCTGCATCAGCAATCATTTGCATGGCTCTCTCCAGCTGTTCACCGCAATCACAGCGATGGGAACCGAAAATATCTCCAGTTAAGCATTCCGAATGCACTCTGACTAATAGAGGCTCCTCGATATCCTTGATTTCTCCCATTGATAACACGAGCTGATCTTTGCCTTCTTTGTCCTGATAAAGGGACAAGTCAAAGTCTCCATGCTTGGTCGGCAGCTTCACTTTGGCATTTGCCTGGATACTGGAATAAGCAAAATAATCTGCAAGCTCTTCGATGGTAACTAGCGGCATATTCCATTCTGCCGCAAGCTGTTTTAAATCCTGCAGCCGAGCCATGTCCCCGTCTTCCTTTAAAATTTCACAAATATAGGCTGCTTCGCTGTCTCCTGCCAGTTTTGCTAAATCAACCGCCGCCTCCGTGTGACCCCTGCGTTCCAGTACCCCGCCGTTTTTCGCTATTAACGGGAAAATATGGCCGGGCCTGTTGAAATCAGCCGCTTGGCTACTTCTATTTGCCAATTCCTGAATCGTCTTTGCCCGTTCAAATGCTGAAATCCCTGTGGTTGTTTCTTTATGATCGACACTAATAGTGAATGCTGTTTGATATTCATCAGTATTTTCACTGGTCATTTCCCATAAATTTAAGTTCTTGGCAATGTTTTCAGAAACCGGCGCGCATATCAATCCCCGGGCATGCTTTGTCATAAAGTTGATTGTTTCCGCAGTTGCTTTGCTGGAAAGACCAACTAAATCGCCCTCTGCTTCCCTGTCCTCATCATCTGCAACAATAATCAGCCGCCCTTGTTTCAATGCAGTAACAGCTGCTTCGATATGGTTTATCATCTTTATTTCCCCTCTATTCTCCAATGTATTTACTCCATAGCTGATTCTTTTCCGTACCGATCATAGCTTTGATATATTTTCCGAGTATATCCGTCTCTACATTTACGAATTCGCCTTGTTTTAACTGACCCAGATTAGTATGGTTCATCGAATAAGGAATGAGTGAAACACTAAATGATCCAGGTGTAACAGCTGACACCGTTAAACTTATTCCGTTAATCGCAACAGATCCTTGAGCCACAATTTCTCCTTGAATTTGCGGCGGATAATAAAATGTGAGAATGACGGAATTCTCCTTTTTTACTTTTTTGGTCAATCGCGTGGTAGTGTCTGCGTGTCCTGAAACAATATGTCCCTCTAACCGTCCATTTGCAGGCATCGCCCGTTCCAGATTGACCGCCGCGTGTACACGCAAATCAGAGAATGTTGTTTTATGAAATGTTTCCGGCATAATATCTACTGTAAAGTCGGAATCGGTCACTTCGATGGCAGTCAGGCAAACCCCATTGATTGCCATACTGTCTCCAACTTGATAATCCTGCAGAAGTTCTCTGGAGGCCGTGCATGTCAATTCAATATGCCGGCTTGCTTTTTTGATTTTCTTGACTGTCCCTACTTCCTGAATTAACCCTGTAAACATCCTTCTTCTCCCTCCTGCTTACGATTCGTATATCCTCACCAACAGCTTCCACACTTTGTAAAGCTAAAGACGTTACAGACGAAACCTTTCTATCGCTATAAAAAGCAGGCGCCCCATTGCCGCCAATCAGCTTAGGCGAGATATACGTAATAACTTCTTCAAATTTATTTTCTGCCAGGAATGCATCATGAATTTTGCTTCCCCCTTCCACATAAACCGATTGAATCCCTTCTTTCTGCAAATAATCAACTACTTTAGGGATTGTCCAATGACTGTCTGGAATTAACCGGACATGCTCAGGTATATTCGCGATGGAATCGTTTTTTGTAAATACCCACACTGGAAGAGACTCTTTATAAATCTGGTATTTTTCAAAATCCAGTGTTTGTCCTCTCCGGTCTAAAATGATACGAACCGGTGGAAAATCAGTGATTACACTTGGTAATAGCTTGGGATCATCCGCTAAAACGGTCCGGCTTCCTGTCAAAACAGCCTGATAAAATTGCCGCTCTTCACGTACTTTTTTATAGGTTTCTTCTCCTGTAAGATACGTCCGCTGAAACGGATCAACAGATAGCTTCCCATCCAGGCTGACAGCTTGTTTTAATACAATATAAGGCTGCTGTCTCCTGTGAAAATAGTTATAGTGCTTGTTCAACGCTTCCGCTTTTTCCTGCAATATACCAGAAATGACTTGTATCCCTTGTGATTCTAAATAAGCTTTTCCTTTGCCTGCTACAACTGGATTGGGGTCAAGCTGTGCAATCACCACCTTGGAAATACCGCTGTCTATAATCATTTGGGTACAAGGGGGTTGTTTTCCAGTATGATTGCATGGCTCCAGCGTCACATATATTGTTGCATCGATTATCTCTTCGGGGGATTCACATTGGTCAATGGCCATTTTTTCAGCATGCTTGTCACCATATTTCGAATGATAGCCAGTTGCTAAAATGACATCGTCTTTCACGATTACTGCACCGACTAATGGGTTGGTATATGTCTTTCCTCTTCCTAAACGGGCAAGCTCTATTGCTTTTTCCATATACAGTTCGTTCATGTGTTTCCTCCTTTCTAAAACATAAAAAAGCCCCGCGAAAATTTTTTCACGAGGCATACTTAAATAGACCATGTCGATTCACCTAAACAAGGTTTTATGTACGCAAAAAGAATACACTACACCCATTCATGTGCTGACTTACGTTCTCTTCTCCCATCCAGACTATTACTGTCGGCTCTAGAATCTCACTAGATCCACCGCTAAACGCGGGTCACGGACTTCAAACCTTATATGTTTGTCACCGTCGGTCGGGAATTACACCCTGCCCCGAAGAAAAATATTCGATTATCTAAGAGAATAAACGCATTTTATAAAATTGTCAAACAGCGAAATACATTTTTTATTGCAGTCAGTGATCACCCTAATGGTTCGACTAACCTTAGTGGCAGTCTATTTTTAACCAATAATTATTTTGCAAAAAAAGAGATAATTTCAAATAAGGATGTATGATTGACAATCTTATTAAAGTGATTTAGGGTATAGAACGGTGGAATTATACTTCCGTTGCTGGGGTATGATTCCACTTTTTATGTTGCTGCGTTTCTATTAGAGGATGTTCAAAAAGTCCACAAATGATAAGCGGCGAATTTCTACGTTGATATGATTTTTCCAATGGGGTCTGCGATTGCTTGCCCTACCAAGACCGTTACTCACGTATTATAAAGCATACGCTCCGTTCGTAAAAATCATATCGCCTTGATCTTCTTGCTTCTAATTAGGAACTTTTTGAACACGCATTATTACCTATTTCATGATATTAAAATGACATATTGGGGAGTTTTTATATTTCCCATCGTAAAAAATGGAAATAATCATTAAATAGAAATTTGGATTCGGAGGAAGAATAAACGTGTAGAACAATTCAACAAACTGGAGGAAAAAAAGGAATGCAAGATTCAAATAAAAAGAAGTCTTCTTTAGATTTACCCACATTTCTGATAAGTGGCGGTGCGCTCATCTTATTTGTCATAGCTGCGCTTATTAATGCAGACTTTGTTGCAAATATGGTGGACACTCTATTTGGCTGGTCAGCTACTTATTTTGGAATCATTTATCAGATCGTTATACTCGGAACATTTTTTATTGCATTAATATTAGCCTTTTCGAAATATGGAAAAATTCGATTGGGTAATGTTAACAAGCCAGAGATGAGTACCTTTAAATGGATTTCCATTATCATGTGTACTTTATTAGCAGGAGGCGGTGTGTTTTGGGCAGCTGCAGAACCCCTCAGTCACTTTTTGGAGGTCCCGCCTCATTTTTCCGGAATTGAAAATGCATCACCGGAAGCCGTTGTGCCTGCGCTTGCCATGAGCTTTGTGGATTGGGGATTTCTTTCATGGGCCATTTTAGGGACACTTGGTACAATTGTGTTAATGTATTCCCATTATCATAAAGGAATGCCATTAAAGCCAAGGTCACTTCTCTATCCTATCTTTGGAGAAAAAATTATTTATAAGAGTGCATTCGGAACCATTGTCGACTCCTTTGCCATTATATCCGTGGCAGCCGGAACGATTGGACCGATTGGATTTTTAGGTTTACAGGCAGGTTATGGGTTAAGTACCATCACAAACTTACCTAACACCTTAACCGTTCATATCATTATTATTATCTTACTTGTAATTGCTGCAGCTATCTCTGCTGTATCGGGTCTTCACAGAGGTATTCAGGTTTTAAGCAGCTTTAATGTTGTTTTAGCTGTCGCATTAATTATTGGCGTACTGATACTTGGCCCTGGATACTTTATCTTTAATCATTATTTGGAAGCATTCGGGCTCTATGTTAATGAACTTATCCCCTTCAGCACTTATCGTGGTGATGAGGCATGGCTCAGCTTATGGACGGTGTTTTTCTTTGCATGGTTTATCGGCTATGGTCCTATGATGGCAGTTTTCTCAGCCCGTATTTCACGTGGGCGTACCATACGTGAGCTTATTGTAGCAGTTGCGATTATCGCTCCTGTCGTTGCTACGTTCTGGTTCGCTGTTATCGGCGGTACGGGGATCTTTCAGGAATTAGAACTTCCAGGTTCCATATCAACCGCATTAAATGAAGCCGGGCAACCAGCTGCCATGATGGCAATTACAGAACAATTACCGCTGGGAACCATTTTCAGTTTCTTATTTTTATTAGCTACAGTCATCTTTGTATTAACGACGACAGACTCTATGTCACTGACAATATCCATGGCTATTTCCGGTAATGGACATCCGCCAAGATGGTTAAGAGCTTTCTACGCAATGGTTATGGGCTTGGTAGCTATTGTTCTTGTGACACTGGGCGAAAACAGTATTAATGCATTACAGTCGTTTATCGTCGTTACTGCGGTTCCGGTTGTATTCTTATTGTTAACCACCTTCTGGACTGCACCGAAAGCAGTTAAAGATTTATACGAAAATCATAAAAAAGAAACGTTATAACATGTATAAGCAGGCCATTCCATTTATTAGGAAGGCCTGCTTTTATATTGTGAAAGAATTTTAAGCCACTACCCGCTCTATATCAATTCTTAGCTATACAAAATATAAAGCGGTCATCAGGACTCCAAATATGTTCTTCATCAGCAATATAGCCCCGTAACCATAATTCTCCTTGAATCCGCCGAAGGTAAAATCCTTTAGGAACATTCACATCCTCACTAAAAATCTTTGAAGCTATTGTTATGGAACCATAAGGTGCTCGATTTTGAAGCTGATTTCCCTCATCCCCTTCTGTTTGATTTAAATACGCTAACCTTAAGTATGGTGCGAGCTCAAGTGGACAAATTTCCAAATCAGATTGGGCAGCTTTGCTATAGAGTTGAGCTGTCACAGCTCCATCAATAAAACCCAAATCCTTTACAGCAAGTTCAACAACCTTCATTCTATAGCGTTCTTCAGACACTTCAAAATACTCACTAGCCATTAGTTCCTCAGCCAGTCTGTTCATAAATATATTATTTTCGTTCATTTTTTTAATTAATTCGTGCTGCGTATGACCGCCTACCTCTATTGTCTTTATATTTGCATCATCATATTGATACGTTTTTTCATTTTTTGTCATGACATAGGCACTCCTTAGATTTTTCTATTTCCAATTCAGGTTCAAAACTATTTATATAAGCTAACTGAACACTTTTTCGCTCAACTATTATAACACAATATTAAGAATATTATGCTATAATAGTTCTAATAAAAGATTGGAACGAATTAACAATCTAACTCAGCCTATTTATACTTCACCCTGCTTCTTCATCTCTTTTTCAACAAATATACGAAAGGAGAGGTCTCAATGCCCCATTCCATTTTAAACCAGACAAATACAATTTTTATTCATGTCAGCGATTTAGAAAGATCCGTTATATGGTATAGCAATTTATTAAACCAGCAAGCTGATCTTTCAAAAGTGTCACGCCCGGTTTATAACCTGGAAATGAACCAGCATACCGGTATTACACTGGATGCAGGGCCGCCTGGTACAACTAAAGAAATTTCACCACAGCCGCACCCTCTGTTTAATTTTCACACGGACGATATTCATCAGGCTTATAAGTATATCGAAAAATTAGGGTATACAATTGCAGCGGAGATTACAGAATTTGATGACTTTGCTTTCTTCAATGTGAATGATCCTGATGGAAATGTAATTATGATTTGCAATGGATAAAGTGATGGCTGCTTTATATCAGAAAGCAGATACCCATGTTAAAAATAACTGCTGCCATCTTCTCTTTTAACTAGCAACAGTTATTTTTCATGCACGCATATTAGTCGATGGAAGCCTTAAAAAGGAAAGCCGCTCAACCCTCATCTTTTTATAATCATCCAATTTCTTCTTTTACTATTTCCAAGCCCAGCTCCTCCAGCAGTTCAAAATAATGTGGGAATGTTTTAGAAACACAGCCCGGATCATCTATCTGAATTCCCTCTATCCTTGACCCAATCAATGCGAATGCCATCGCAACCCGGTGATCATCATAGGTATGCAGCAAAGCTGGTTTTGGAGTACCTGGATAAATCTTCAGCCCCTCATCGTATTCCTCTGTTTTGATTTCCATCCTGGTTAATGCTTCACAAATAGCACTTATCCGGTTAGATTCATGATGACGGATATGGCCGATATCCTTGATCGTTACCGGACCATCCGCAAATGGAGCAATTGCAGCTAACGTCAGAGCCTGATCGGACATTTCCTTCATCGATATTTCAAAATCACCTTTTAATTGTGCAGCCCCTTCTAATTCAATATAAGAAGCCTCTCTTGTCACTTTACATCCCATTTTCTCAAAAACCTCCAGCATGTGAATATCCGGCTGCTTTGTTTTTGTGGTCAGTCCATTTATGCGTATTCTGCCATTTGTTATCGCAGCCAGCGCCCATAAGTAACAGGCCGCAGAAACATCTGGCTCCAAATGGAGTTCTTTCGCTTTGAACGGTTGAGGATTGATAACGATTTTTTGGAGCGCATGATCATATTGTACTTCTGCACCAAACTCCTTCATTAAATCCAGGGTTAAGTAAACATAAGCATGCTGGACAATTTCATCCTTGATGGTAACTGTCGTCGTTTCCTTAAAATACGGTGCAGCAATCAGTACTCCACTGATAAATTGGCTGGATATAGAGCCGGATAAAGTTGCTTCTCCTCCCTTCATTTCAGTGCCTTTAATTCCCAGCGGATAATAATCTTTATCAGCCAGATAGCTGATATCAGCACCAAGTGTTCTTAAGGTATCGATTAGCGGCGCAACCGGTCTTTTGCTCATACTTTGACTTGCCTCCAGTCTCCACTCCCCTTCACGGGATCCTGCCAATACTCCTGGAAGAAATCTTGCAATCGTTCCTGCTGCACCAATATATAAATTATTTGATCTTAAATGTCCGCCGTTTCCCTTAATATACGCTATATCGGCCTGCAGCTCGATCTCTATTCCTAATTGCTTTAAAACCTCGATACACCAATATGAATCATCACTTTTTAAAATACCGCTCAATTTAGAGTTTCCTTCTGCTAAAGCACTCATTATAAGTGCTCTGTTCGTCATGCTTTTACTCCCCGGAATGGTAATAGAACCATTTATTTCTTGCTTCCCGGGGGAAAGACTTATCCTGGTGACTCCCTCCAAAGAAGTCCAGGGGCTTCTTGCCTTGCTGTCAAACAGCTTATTTTCTCCCATCCTTATCATCTCCTCCATCATTCATTGTTTGATATTCATTATAATTAGAATTATGATATAAATGAAATTATTATTTTTAATAAATGCTATAGGTGGTGTCTATACCATGGATGTAGACTTATATCGTGTTTTCTATATAACAGCTATCGAAAAGAATTTTAGCAGAGCAGCAACCCGGCTTTTTATTACGCAGCCCAGTGTCAGTCATTCTATTAAGCAATTAGAAAATGAACTGGAAATTCAGCTGTTTACCAGGACTTCAAAGGGAGTTCTGCTTACGAAAGAAGGGGAAGTGCTATTTGAATATCTCAAACAAGCGTTTGATTTAATTGATCGCGCAGAACAAAAAATAAATGAAATGAAAAATTTGCAAAGCGGGTCTGTTACCGTTGGAGGAAGCGATTCAACATGCAAGCATTATCTGCTCCCTTATATACAGACTTTTCAGGATCTGTATCCAGATATTCAAATCAAATTACAACACGGATCTACCCCGCAGATTTTAGAAAAACTGACAAATGGATTAATTGATATTGGGATTGTCCACCTGCCAGTTGATCAGAACCATGTTTCTATAAAAGATTTCCTGGATATTCATAGCACTTTTGTTGTTGGAAAAAGGTTTCAACATCTATCAAAAGAAAAGCGCTCTCTGTCAGTCATTCAAGAATACCCGCTTATTTCTTTTTCAGAAGCCAGCAGCTCCAGAAAATTTCTCCATCAGCTTTTTGTTAAGCATGGTTTGGACGTGAAGCCGGATATTGAAGTTGGCAGTGTGGACTTATTAATCGAATGCGCAAAAATCGGAATGGGAGCAGCGTTTGTTACCAAAGAGCTGGTATCAGAAGAATTAGCTGAAAAAGAATTATTTGAAGTAACCATAAATGAAGCTATTGAAAAAAGAAAAATTGGATTAGCCACCAATAAAGGAGCTTCGCTATCCTTAGCAACTGAGACATTTTTTAATCACTTGCTGACATAAGGCAGGAAAGCAGGTTCCATGCATGCGAAAAAGCATACAGGTTTATTCATGGCATAAACCTGTATGCTTTTTATTCTCTATTCAAATTTATATCATTTCGTTTTTCACTGAAAAAATATACGAATATCAGATTAAAATATTTAAAATTCCACATAAAACGGATGCATACTTTCATCCAAGCAATACCGGATTCGTTCTCTGAAATTTTTAAGTGTTACCATCTCCAAAGCCTGCTCAATCGGAAAGAATCCAACTTCCAAACTTTCCGGTGAGGTTGTAAACTCCCCTCCAACCGGTTTAGCTAAAAATAACGTATTACAAACGGAGCGGTTTACATTTTGAAATACACCGCAAAATTTTAAGACCTCCACATCAATTCCCGATTCTTCCTTTGTTTCTCTGACAGCAGCAGCTTTTAAAGATTCACCCTCTTCCACTTGTCCGCCAGGCATTTCCCAACCTCTTCTTGGTCCTTTAATTAGCAAAAGCTCATTCTTTTCATTCCGTACGATCGTTGCTGCAGATAAGATATGCTTTGGTGGTGTGAAATTTTCTCGAGTATTTTGACCCAATAATATTCCTCCTTTAACCATTATTGATTAAATTTTAACGCTATTCATTCAAAAGGATATAGATATTCTTTATTCATCTCTTTAAAACACTCTATTACATTCATTTTGCTTTCATCCCTTTTCATGCTCAGGCCTTAAAAACAGCGATCTATCGATCACAGAAGCTATATTAATTTGCGGATATTTACGTTGTATCAGCCGGTAAACCTCCTGTACAATCCCTTCTAATTCACTTAAAGCAGCTGAAGGCTCTCCCATAAAAACGAATTCCAGCCGTTTGAATATATTTTCAGGGACGAGAGACATCGATTCCAATGTCTGCTTCTGCCATTTAAAAGCAGGATGGTGGACATATTGTTTATTTAAGCCAGACAGCATTCCCATGATATTTGTCTGCACATCGGTCATTACTTTATACAGCATCAGCCAGTCCCGGCGATGCAATAAAGCCGCCCGGTTCGTCCAGCTGTTGCCTAAAAACATGTATTCTTTTATCATGGCAATACTTAATTCATCCGGATATTGGCTTACCTTTTTCTTCAATTGTTTTATTAGCTCTTCACCGCTTAACATGACACCATCATATACAGCAGCTGCAAGGCATTGCTTATACACATCCGGATTATAGGACACAACGACATCATTTATGATTCCTTTTATACTATTTGTTAAAAAACTACTTATTTCTAATTTTATCCCCTCGACAACATAGGATTCTGACCACTCCTCCTCTTCATATGGATAAAAATCAATAATATCCCCTGCCAATTCTGTAATTGGCATTTTTCTATCCTCATCTGTCGGCGGTTCCTTCCAAAAAATAAACAGCTCAATATCTGAATAGGAATCCTGCCAATTTCTGGACACCGAACCGCCCAGTAAAACAGCTTCTACTTTTAAATTTGATTGATACACCTTTGCAGCCTTTGATGCCATTATATTTAAATCCATCATCCTGCCTCCACGTATTACGTTAATTTTTTATGTAATGATTTTGATGATTTTAGTGTACAGTCATACAGTTGTTCCTTTTAATCTGTTCATCATCTGTCTGAAAAAACATCTTTTAATGATTCGTATTCCAGAAATTATTCCATCAGCACAATATTATAATAATTTCTATCAAATAAACTGCCTTTCGCATGGAATCTTTTTTCTGATTATAACGTTACTCCCCCCTCTACTCTGTTTACCTCTCTCAAAAATAATACGGATTTTGAATTTCACTCTCTCCCCATTCCTTTACAGCCATGCGGTACATCCCTTTCGCATGAATATGATCATGCCAAATAAATCTTCTTAACACCTTCCGCAGTGACCACTGCTCTCCATAGCTCCCATGAAATACTTTATTTTGCAAAAACGCCTCTTTTTCTTCTATAGCTTGGAAAACCTGGACTCTATTTTGATAGATTGTGTCAGTATTATCTAACTCCACACCAATTTCTGCAGCATAATAATTCGTGACACCATTTGTATGGTCATACATCTCTCCAGGAGTCCTTGGCACATTTCCATAAAAGGATGTTCTTTTCGGCAAAGAAGTATATGTCTTATCAGGCACAGAATTGTAAAGTGTTTGAAAATCCTTCGCAGATTTCAATGCTCTATTTTTCAGCAGCTCATATTCCTCTTTTGGTAATGGATTTTGTTCTGATAAGAAAATAACATCTGAATCTGCTTCGTGTATTTTCAGTTCGCTTTCTTCTGATTGAACAATGATGGATTCAACAGTTTCCGTTTCAGCATCATCTATTTCAGCCCATCTGCAATACCTTTTAATCTCCACGGGAAACTTAGAGAGCGCCTCTTGACGCTCTCTGCCTCTGGTATATGCTCCCGGAAAACTTTCCGAGTACATTAAATATCCTTTCTCATTATATTCTACTACAATATTATTCTTTATCAGCTTCACGCTACCATCCTCCTTAAAGCCGTGCTCCATTAAAACGCAACATACGGGTTGTCTCTTCGGAATATTCTGCTCTGATGGCAGAAATGATTTCTTCTTTCCTTGTCTCTGCTTCTTCTTCTCCAAGGTGCAGAACAATATCTTCAATGTCGTGTGGTCCAATTCTCCAATGTCCGAGCACTGCCCCTTTAAATTCCCCATCAATCAAAAGATACTGAAGAACTTCCCTGCTTTTAAATTTTTCCTTCAATTCATCTAATTCAGTTCTGACCAAAAAATCGGATTGATCCAGCATAAATACAGCCGGCGGGATTTCTGCATTGGTTAAATACAAATCTTTCTCTTGAATAAATCCTTCCCCAAGTCCGTCCACATCTATTTTTACAATTACTTCTCTATCCAATAATACAGTCAAAGCACCTTGTATCGTTTTCCGTGTTAACTGCGTCCAGCTTTTGATTTGATCCAAAGTGGCAAATACTGCTGCATCCAAAAATCGCAGCAGCATTTCTGCTGTAGCAGGAACTGGATCCTCTGCCAACTTAATTTCCAGCCACTCCGTTTTAAAATCAAACCAGCCTGTATTCCAATCTGTATCCACCTGTGATTCATATATTAAGAAAGCCTCCTGCAGCCTTTTTAAAGCAATAGTAATTTCCCGGGCTTTAAAAGGAAGCTCCTCCTTTAACTGATCCTTCGAAATACCGCCGGACGACTGAATCATAGATATAATTTCTTCCTGAAGCACCGTTGTTTTTTGAACAGGCTTTCGAAAAACCGTGCTGTATAGACCAAGGTCCTCTTCCAGAACATATCCGATACGCCCGCCCTGAAAACGGCCTTTTACTAACTGATGTTTCTGGCGTAAGTTTTCTGCTAATAGGACCTCCTTAAAAACTGCTCTGTGTACAAGCTGCGGCGCCTCCCCCGGTCGACTGTTGAAGACTGGAGCTACAGGCTGTAATTTTTGAAATAACTGTTTATAAGCTTCCATATCCTGACTGTCCTCCAGCGGTGTCGTTAATCCTTGCCTTTGCAAGCGTTCACAAATGATGGTTTCCTTATTCAAATAGGATTACCTCCCCTTCTCTGTCTATCAAACATACAGATCAAACATATCTATTTCGTAGCCAAGCTGCTTTAAATAGGTAAAGAATTGGGCCCGGTGATGGAATACATGCGAAACCTCTTCCACAAGCCAATGCGCCTGCGTTTCCCCCTTTTCCAGATAAAAGGGTTTCGTCTTTTTCTTTAAAAAATCTTCATCTGACAGGGACAGCATATACGTTTTGTACAATTGTAAGCCTTGATTCATCGCTTCCGTCATTTCCTCCGAGGATTCCAGCTTTTCATATTTTGATTCTAACTGTTGAATTGTTTCCTGCTTCTTTTCCTGCCAGAGATTCAAGTCTACTTCTGGAATTGAGACAATATGTCTGGCAAGCTCTCTGAGACTGCGCATGTTTTCTGCCGGCCGGTAGTCCCAATCCTTTTTATCAACCTTTTTCAATAACCCTTCCATGGATCGGATCCCAAGCTCCAGCTCCGCTAATAATTCCTCTCTCAAAACAGATACAGCGTTCATTGCACTCATCCTTTCATTATCTTTACTGCTTTAATGTACCATGGAACCATGACAAATCCTGTCATCATTGATAAAGCTAGTTGAAAAATTAATTGTATTTCTCCAGCAGACCCTCTAACTTTCTTTTCATAGTGGCTATTGCTTCTTCCGGTGCTATTATTTGCGCTTCCCTGCCAAAATTCCAGATCAGGTCAACAAAATATGTCAGTTCAGACTTAGGGATCTCCATTTCCACCCATCCTGTTTCGTCCTCCCGCTTCTGAACTTGTCTTTCCAAATCCAATTCTGACATTGCCCGCCGGACTCCTTCTCTCGTCAATTCCACTGAAAAAGTCATTGGATCAGCGATTTCCGATTCAGATAGCGCTATCCATTCCATTACAGATGAATAAGGCAGCTCCCGCTTTTTTTCACCTGTAAGCTCTGCTTTTTTAATTCGATCAGCACGGAACAAACGTATATCCCCACGCAGAAAACAATAGGCAGGACAATACCAGAAACCATTATGACTGTATAAGCCAATGGGCTGGATGATTCTCTCTTTTAATCCCTTTTGGCTATCGTATTGAATCGTAAGCGTCGATTGATCTACTGCTGCGTTTAATAATATATCCAGCTCATTCGCTGTCTGTAGACGGCTTGGATTCCAAAAAACAATCCGATCCTTCATCGTGTCAATACGCTTTTTCACTTCATTTGGCAGGTAGTTATATAATTTCTTTAAAACATAACCTGCTTCTGTTTCAAAAGGCAGAGAACCAATAAATTGCAGGGATTGAAATGCAAAATAAAGCGCAATGGCTTCCGACTCTTTTAATAAAACTGGAGGAAGCATCCGCTCGCTCAGTACGTAATAGCCGCCATCCGCGCCAACTTCTGAATAGAGCGGAACTCCGAGTTCTTCCAATTCATTCAAATCTCTCAGAATTGTGCGGTAAGAAACGTTGAATTCTTCTGCAAGCTCCCGTGCTGTGAATTTACGTTTTGCATTTACTGTCATCATTAGTTCGATTAATCGTTTTGTTTTGGACATAGAATTTCCTCCATTTGAATGAAAGGTTGAGCATGGAAATAAATATTGCGCAGTGAAGCTTCCCAACTTCTTTTCAACTATTTTCTGAAAAGGCTTTCTCCATTAAGAATCATATTTACCTGTTTCAGACTATCTACAACAAATGTGGGCTTCTCACCATTTACCTCTCCCAACGAACCGTATCCATATGTAACACCGATGGAATCTATCCCGGTTTGATTGGCTCCGATAATATCATGCTTTCTATCACCAACCATGATAAATTCTTCCAATTTATATTCTGGATAATTGTCTATAATGTACCGGATAATCTCTGCTTTTGCAGATCTTGTCCCATCCAAATTGCTTCCTGCAATGATTTCAAAGTACTTATTTATTTGGAAATACTCCAGTATTTGCTCTGCGAAAACAGTCGGCTTTGACGTGGCGACTGTTAAAATAAACCCTTGTTCCTTCAGTAATTGTAATAACCCTGCCGTATCAGGGTATAACGTATTCTCATACATCCCTTTTTCTTTAAATCTTTCCCTGTATAACTGGATTGCTTTTTGCGTATTCGCTTCATTAAAATGGTAATATTCAGTAAAAGACACTTGTAAAGGTGGACCAATAAAGCATTTCAGTATATCCAGACTGGATTCCACAATGCCCATTTTATTTAACGCATACTGAACCATTTGGTTATGCCTTCTTTTGGATCAGAAAGTGTCCCATCTAAATCAAATAGGATGATTTTATATTTCCCCATTAGAATCTACCTCTCTCATAAGTTAACTTTATATCTTTCTCTATTTTACCATTTATTTTATATTTAAAGATTTCTCTAAAACCATTTATACAAATTTCATTCAATCTATTTTTGCTATACAATAAAAAGAGAGAGGGAGGATACATATATGACAGTATTTGAAGACAGATTAATAACTATTCTTAAAGAAGACAGCTATATCCTATCAATTTTACAAACAGTGGAAAAATTACAACTGAATGATTGCTGGGTTGCTGCGGGATTAATCAGAAGTAAAGTTTGGGATACCTTATATGATTGCCATACAAAAATAAACGATATTGATGTCATTTATTTCGACCAAACAGATCTTTCCGAAGATACAGAGAAAAAACTGGAAGCGACATTAGAAAAACGGATGCCTGGACAGCCATGGTCTGTGAAAAATCAAGCGAGGATGCATTTAAAGAATAACAACCTTCCTTATACATCTTCCTTTGATGGTGTTTCTCACTTTCCTGAGACACCCACCGCCGTTGCTGCACAGATGGATCATCATGAAATTAAAATAATGGCTCCTTATGGTTTAGAAGATTTATTTCAAGGCATTGTCAAACCAACGCCGTATTATGTAAATGGTATAGAGCTCCATTCCGTTTATAGAGAACGGATGCGTAGTAAAGATTGGGAAGCCAATTGGAAAAATTTATCGATAGCATATTAATACGATATTTCTTCTATGCATGGAAATATATCTTTATTCACTTTAAATAACAGAACATTACATATTATTTACATTCTATTCATCCTACGTTAAAGTCTTTCACCTACAATAAGGTTAAGTACAATTTTGAAGGAGGATGATGGAATGATAAGAAAGCTAGGAGTGGCTGCGTTAAGTGCCGGGATCATTTTTTCAGGAGTAAGCCCAACCGCAGCGAGTGCAGATGAAAACAGCCAGGTGAATAACAGCATGAACAACGGAGACAAGGCGGAAAATATCATTTATATGATTCCAGACGGTTTTAACGCTGACTACGCAACAAATTATCGGCATTATAAAGGAGAACCTGCAGTCTGGGATAACCATTTGCAAGGGATGTTCTCTACATATTCCGCTGATTCCAATATTACAGATTCCGCGGCAGCTGGTACAGCGATGGCATCAGGAGTAAAAACCAATAATGGCATCATTGGATTGGATCCAGATGGTAATGCACATCAAACTATTTTAGAAGCCTCACAGGATAAGGATATGTCAACGGGGCTTGTTGCTACTTCCACGATTACACATGCAACTCCGGCTGCATTTGGTGCTCATGTAGATGACCGAAACGATGAAACAGAGATTGCCAGTCAATTTATAGACAACGAGATTGATGTTTTACTAGGCGGTGGTAAAAATAATTTCCTTCCAGAATCAGAAGGTGGAAATCAGGAAGAAACTAATGTGCTTCAGCAAGCAGAAGAGCAAGGGTATCAGCTCATCGAAAATCGCAATCAATTATTGAATGCTGATATTGATTTGGATAACGAGAATTTACTGGGATTATTCGCAGATGATGCCATGTCACCGGAATTGCACCGCGACGCAGAGGAAGAGCCAAGCCTCGCAGAAATGACGCAAACGGCGATTGATACACTAAACCAAGATGAAGATGGCTTTTTCCTTATGGTTGAAGGAAGCCAGATTGACTGGGCTGGTCATGATAATGATGCAGCATGGGCGATGACAGATGTAGGTGCATTTGAAGAAGCTGTTCAAGAAGCGATTGATTTCGCTGAAAAAGACGGTAATACGCTGGTTGTTGTCGGCGGTGACCATGAAACAGGCGGCATGACTGCGGGTGCCAATGGTTCAGGAACAGCTAATCCAGAACTGCTTCACAGTGTAACCGCAACTGGTGAGAACATCGCTGCAGAGCTAAATGAAGGTCGCTCCAATGCAAGTGAAGTAGTAAATAAATATACAGATATGGAATTATCAGAAGAAGAAATTCAAGCCATTCAGGAAGCAGAAGATCCTAAAATGGCAATCAATGCAGTAATCAGTGCAAAATCCAATGTTGGATGGACAAGCACAAATCATACAGGAGTGGACCTCCCTGTTTATGCATATGGTCCAGGGGCTGAACAGTTTACCGGATTCCATGACAATACCGATTTACCAAAAATCATCGCTGGCTCTGCCAAGATTGAGTTTGGTGGAGAAATCAGTCAAAAACAGCCTGAAGGAAACGTGTATACGGTAAAATCTGGAGATACCCTGTTTGAAATTGGTCTGAAATATAATTATTTATGGACGACCTTACAGGAAATCAATCAATTTCCAAATCCTGATTTGATTTATCCAGGAGACGAGGTAAATTTTAAGTAAGAATCTAAACCAAATTTAGACCTAGTTTATGAGACTTCTCGGAAACCCCCCTGTGAATACGAGTTTATCAAGTACTCGGTGATTCACAGGGGGTTTTGGATATCTTAACTCATAGGATAGAAATTAAATTCTACTCAGACAAAATCTCAACAGTAAATCCTCCAGGGGCTTCCACATAGAAAGTATATCCATGAGCTTCAATGGGAGGATCTACTTCATAACCATCCTCTTTCAGCTGTTTATTTATTTGATTCACTTTCTCTCTGCTCTCCTGCGGGAACCCAATATGAAAGGTTTTTGGATATTGAACATCTTTTCCTTTCATCAGCGTTAAGACAAATTGATTATCGTCAAACATAGCTGCAAAACCTTTTCCACGACTGTTTACACATTTCATTTCAAAGTATTTTTCCAGAAACTCCCGGGAGGCTTCTACATCGCTTACCGTTAAATTTAAATGACTTAATTGCATACCATCACCTCTTTACATGTATTGAAATAATAACTACTTTAACAAGTATATCTGAAAAAAGCGTACAATCTTAAACAGAGCGATATTTTTTCACAGAGAAAAAATAACAAATTCCGCCTATCATCCAAAACGGCTCCCAAAATACCAATCTCCAAAAGGTTGCATGGGCTTCTAAATCCATATCCAGTATAGCAAAAGCACTCATGGAAATCGTGATAAAATTTAATAATCCATATACAAATAAGAATACGCCTGCAATCTTTGTAAAATAGTAAAGCACTTTGGAAATGATAGCATTTTTCCACGGAACAACCAGCAACAATAGCAATAATGCACCTAATAATTTTACAAAGCCCGTCAGCCATACAATTAGGATAAAGGAAGGTTCTGGATCAAGAGACATTTCATAGATTTCCCCACCTAGAGATCTCACGCCAAGCATTCCGCCCATCGCCCAATAAAAGCTCATACCAGCAAAAAGAACTGTCCAAATAACGCCTACAGTCAGCCACCATTTATTAACCCGCAAATAAATACTCCTCTCTTCAGAAATTTACCTTTGTTCAAATAAAAAAGAATCAAGAACTGTTGGTTTACATCCATTCTTGATTCTTCATACCTTTCTCCTGTTTGCGGCTACACGCGTAACATCCCCCGGAATCCTCTGGACCCATAATAAGACTCCGCTCCATTATGATACACAAAAACATGCCCAAATCGGAAATCACAAAATAGCGCGCCACCAAGTTTTCTAATATCCTCAGGTGTCTGTACCCAAGTTGATGTTTTTGCATCAAACGTTCCCAGCTTTTGAAGTTCGCGGTATTGTTCTTCTGTTAACATTTCAATACCCATATCCGCCGCCATATCCATCGCACTGTTTTCTGGTTTATGCTTCTTTCTTGATTCCAGCGCAGCCCGATCATAGCAGACACTCCGACGTCCTTTAGGGCTTTCTTTCGAGCAGTCTACAAAGATATATTCTTTTCTTTCTTCGTCATATCCAATGACATCCGGTTCGCCCTCCGTTCTTTCCATTTCATATAGAGAGGTTAATTTTTCAGAATTACCCTCCAGCTTTAATTGAATTAGATTCCAGTCAAAATCTTCATGGCGATCCATATTTTTTTCAAAACGGGCTTTTAATTTTTCCAGTAATTCTTCTTGTTCCACTTGAGAAAGCTCTTTTCTATTTTCTGCTGTCATATTTATTCTCCTTACGATTTAGATTATTTCATTTAAAATTATTATATCCATTTAGGAAAGTTTTTTCATTTTTTATCACGGAGAACTGTCCGTAAAACTCCCACTGAGTGAAGTTTCGTTTTATACTAATTTTTATTTCCGCTGAAAGCCTGAAAAATGAATTAGTTTAGATTACTCAACAAATTATTATTCAGGATTCATTTGATAAATATGTTCCCTTAATTCCTCTTCCCATAGTGCACGATTCTCATTATCCACCAGATTAAAAACATAATCAACTATCTCTATAAATCCTGCTTCATTCGGATTTAGTCCGCCAACGCTAGTCGTGAAATCTGTTAAATGAACCTCGACATTATAAAAACCCCCATCAACAGAATCACCATCTGATATATCCTCAGGAAGTTGCCAGAAGTGATCTTCCACCAGGCTTTTTATCTCTTCCACTTCTTCTTCAGATACACTTGTTTCGTATACCGGGGCATCTTCTCCTATTTTTATATCATCTGTCTGTTCTGTACGCAGCATTAGATCTCCATTTTCATAAACATCATATTTAACCGGATAAAAATTCCTGTATTCATCTGGTCCAGCAATCCTGGAAGTTACTGTGATAAAAGGGCCTTCTGTATTGTAATCTCGGTTTTCGTTGCACCCAGTCAAGATAATAAGGATCATAAGTAAAATCGATACGGAGGTTAGCATTTTTTTCATTTCTTCTGCACCTCTCTTACACAAAATGATTTTATTTAATATGTACTTTCTTCAAAGTATAGACTAATTCCTTTTTTCTTTCCTGATTTTCACCATTAATCTATCAAAAATTAAACTTTCCATTAAAAAGGACCGCCCATTTAGAATCATGGTGCGGCCACGAGTATTTAAGCTTTCTATTTTAAAACCAAGCTAATTAACCAACCAACAAGCGCCAGCGTAATCACATAACTAATAAGTGTATTCGCTGCCCCCATTTGAAAAATCCAAATATATACTGCTAATAGTAATGCAGCAATAATGATAGCTGCTATAATGAGCCCTGCCGAAGCTTTCAGAATAGCTAAACCTCCTGCAATCAATATCATCCCGCTAATCGCAAAGCTCAAAAAGTCTTTACCTACCCACTCATTTGCCGGAAATTCAAAGAAGCCCCAAATAATAATGATAAATCCAATAATCAACATCGACCAGCTTAAGATTTGTAAACCCATGGTTCGCTCTCCTTTCTATTACTTTATATTGAATGAATATATTTTTAATTCATTCAATAAATGATAAAATAAACCGCCACTTTAATTAGTGGCGTTTATTCTTTAATACTTAGTCCATCCACAATCATATCAGCTAATATTTCCAACATTTGCGGATAATTTCCTGTTCCAATTTCTTCTTTATGGTTATCTACCACAACCAATGCATTGAAAAGAGCCAATGTTGTTTCCATATCAATATCCTGCCGGAACTGTCCTATCTCTCGCCAACGCTGGATATTTTCAATCAGAAAGCTATATACAAAACTGTTTTGCCATCCATCTTTGTTTTTATCATATTCCATAATCAGCTGGCTGACTTCTGTATTTCGGTACCATTCTGCTAAAATAGCATTTTGTTCACTCGTTTGAATAATTGCCTTGATAAATTGTTTAATGATATCCTTAGGTGATTGATTGGTATTTATCAGTGAAACAATTCGATGCTTGGCTGCCTCATTTTCAGCCTGGTACACCTCATAGAAAATTTGTTCCTTGGAATCATAATATTTATAAAAGGTTCCTACTGCTACATTGGCCTGTTTGGTAATAGCTGCTATATTGGTCTTTTTAAACCCATGTTCTAAAAAGAGTGTACGAGCAGCATTAAAAAGCACCTGTTGTTTGTCCATCTGCATCCAACAATCCACCTCCTTAATAATAATGAATGAACATATTTTGTATTCATTCATTATTATATCCTGTTTTATACAAATTGTCAATATAATATAGGGAACGCACCACTTTCAAGCATTCCCTATAGATTATTGATCTATATTTTTCCGGGTAAACACCTGTACTATCCTGGAGTAAAAACTTATTTAACCCAAATAGCGATGATAGATATTTTTTGCCTCCAGCTGATCCATTGTCCCATGGATCAATGCTCTTCCATCCTGAAAGAGAACAACCCGGAAAGAATCCACTTCAAACGAAAGCAAATAAGGGTTTTGAAACAGCTTAATTTGCTTATTCTTCTGCAATTCTTTGGCCACTTCATCTAGATCTGTTTGTTCACGCTGTGGACGCAGCTGTACCGTATTTCTTCCGCATAATACAGCTGTTTTCAAGCGGGAATCATAAGCTAAGTTTGGATAGCTCCTATTCTCTGAGCATGATGGACAATCTGTTTTGCGTAAGGCAGCTGCTTCTATTTCCGTATGCTCATTCTTCCAAAGATCAAAGGAAATAAGCTTTCCAGATAAAGCTGCTTCATTGCCTGTTAATAGCTTCAACGCTTCTGTTACTTGCTGGGATACGACCTTCTGCACAACAGGCTGAATAATTCCAACACTATCACAGGTAGCACCATTTGCCGGAATATATGCTTGCAAACATTGTAAACAAGGTGTTTTATCAGGTAATATAGTAAAAGTCACTCCATAACTTGCTACAACTGCACCGTAAATCCAAGGTTTCTGATACTTTTGTGCGATATCATTCAGTAAAAGTCTTGTTTCAAAATTATCCGTTGCATCGATGATCAAGTTTACTTCAGGTACGATTTGCCTCAGCGTATCTATCTCGGCATCTCCAACAATCGCATCTATTTTGACATGGCTATTTACTTGAGAAAGTCTTTGTTTGGCAGCGATTGCTTTGGGTGTCTTCAGTCTCATATCCTCTTCACTGAATAACTGCTGCCGCTGTAAATTACTTTCTTCTACATAATCCCGGTCAATTAATGTGATATGCCCAACACCGGCACGGGTCAATGCCTCAGCGCTGCTTGATCCCAGTGCACCTGCGCCAACAATTAGCACATGGCTTCGGATCAATTTTTCTTGACCCGTTTCTCCTATTGGAGTAAATAATATTTGGCGATGATAACGACTAGTTTCCAACGCTGATCCCTTCCTCCGGGCTGCTGGCTACAGCATAGTCTTTCACCGGAATCCTGCCTGCTTCATAACCCAGTCTTCCAGCCTCTACTGCGTATTTCATCGCTTCTGCCATTTTTACCGGGTCTTCTGCTCCGGAAACGGCTGTATTCAGTAAAACACCATCCGCTCCCAATTCCATGGCATAAGCTGCATCAGCCGGTGAACCAATGCCTGCGTCTACAATAACCGGCACTTTCGACTGTTCAATAATAAAAGAAAGGTTTAAAGGATTAATAATTCCTTGACCGCTACCAATTGGAGAAGCTCCCGGCATCACAGCATGTGCCCCTGCTTCTTCCAATTTTTTCGCCAATACAACATCATCTGATGTATAAGGAAGCACGGTAAAACCTTCTTTTACCAGCTCTTCAGTAGCTTTTAACGTCTCTACAGGATCAGGTAATAATGTTTTATCGCAACCAATAACCTCCACCTTTACCATATCACATCGTCCCGAAGCAGCAGCCAGCTTAGCAATTCGTACAGCTTCTTTTGCATCCTTCGCCCCTGCCGTATTCGGTAAAAACGTATATTGATCCACATCAATTTTCTCTAAAAAATTGGGTAAGGAAGGATCATAAATATTCATCCTTCTTACGGAAAAAGTGAGTACCTCAGTTCCTGACTTATCTACGGCCTGTTTTTGAATATCAAAATTCGGATATTTTCCAGTTCCTAAGAATAAACGAGATTTAAATTGATAATTTCCAACTTGAAGCATTTGCTTAACCCCCTCCTACAAAATGTACAATCTCAACCTTGTCTCCACTTTCTAATACTGCTTTTTCATGCTCTTCCTTCTGTAATATCTGTTGATTATGCTCAATAATCAACGGTTTATCTTCCAATTCCAGAAAGTTAATCAAACCTTTGATGTGCTTTACATCATCCTGCACCTCTAATCCATTGCCGTTCACCGTTATTTTCATTTTGATTCACCTGCCTTCTCCAATTTATTGCCTCGAGGACTTGCATGAAAGCAATCGTAATAAAGCGGGGAAACCGGCTTATTTTCTATTATGTCTGCCAAATAGATTCCCGTAATTGGTGATAACAGTATGCCGTTTCGATAATGTCCCTTTGCCACATATAAGCCTGGAACACCTGGAATCTCTCCCAAGTATGGCAGTTCATCAGCAGTACCTGGTCTAACCCCTGCCCAATATTTTCTTAGCTTTGCTTCTCCTAGCTGTGGGACCATTTTCTGTGCTTTTGACAACAACCTTTGTACACTTGCAGCATGGACATGCTTATTGGCTTTACCGGGTATAGAGGATGCTCCGACAATGACTTTATTTTCTCGTTTCGGAACAAGATAACAACCGTCCATCCAAAGCGTCGATTGAAATAATTCTTCCTCCCATTCTAATAGTAGACATTCACCTTTCACGGGAAGTGTGGCATAATCTGCTGGAAGCAACTCATCTCCAAAAGCCCCTGTTGCAACAACAACTTGATCAGCATAATAAGCTGCCTCTGTTGTCTGAATCCCGTGGACCTTTCCATTTTCCATTAGCAACTCGACTACTTTTTCCTGCTCATGTATAACTGCACCATGATGAGAGGCGGCCAGAGAAAATGCTTTCGTAAGGTCTCGGGCAGAAACTTGACCATCATTTGGCAGATAGAGGACCGCGCGAAGATTCTCTGTCAAGCCAGGTTCCATCTTTATTGCCTCTTCTACTGACAGCAAATAAGCAGGGTTATCCGCTTCCCGCTGAAACGAAGCAATTGCTTGCAGTCTGTTATATTGTTGCTGATGAAAGGCAAGCTTCATAATTCCTTTATGCAGATATTGAATATCAATCCCTGCTTCTTCCAGCAACTCTTCCGATAAATTTTGAAATAATGCCCTGCTCTCCTGTGCAAATCGGAATAAAGGACTATCTTCTGTAAATTCTCCTTGAGCACCTAACATCCCTGCTGCAGCACTTGATGCCTCACAACCAATCCGGTTCCTTTCTACCAGTAGTACCCGATACCCTCTTTTCACCAGCTGATAAGCAATGGAACAGCCAATGACTCCGCCGCCTACAATGATTTGATCAAACTGTTTATTCACCTTCAACCTCCTTTCCAAGTATTCAACGCTTGGCGAAAAGCCGTGACAGCTTGTACTGGGTTATCTGCCTGCCAAACACCAGACATTACAGCTACTCCGGATGCTCCTGCTTCAATTACTTCTTTCGTTCGCTCCGGTGTAATTCCGCCAATGGCGAATACAGGCGTAGATAGCATGCCCGTAATTTCCCGGAGTTCAGCTAACCCTCTAGGCTGTTGGTTCGGCTTAGATGCACTGGGATAAACATGCCCGTATAAGAGATAATCTGCTCCGTCCTGCTGTCCCTGTTTTGCCTCTGATAAAGAATGCACAGACTTTCCTGCTCTTAGGCTGGGGAAGCTTCCTTTTACAAGTGGAATGGAAGGACTGTGGTATGCCAATTGAACACCTGTACATTGTTTCATCACAGCAATATCAGTGCGGTCATTAACAATTACTTTAGCTAATGGAAATCCGATACCTTCTAAAGCTTCCAAGATATCCAAGATATCCTTTGCTGTCTTGTTTTTTTCTCTAATATGCAAATAATCAATATTACGATGAATCCGCTTTACTATTTGCAAATGCTCTCCGGAAAAACTTCCATCGCTGATTAGATGCAGCTGGTTGTCCATCCTCCATGCTCCTTTCTTTCATCGCTTTTAACTCGCGGAGAAACGAAAAAGACCACTTATCCAACGAGGACAAGTGGCCTTGATTATATAAAAATTCATTGATCGAATGATATATCATCATGTTCCTGCCACTTCCCTACGCTAGTGTTAACCAGATCAGGTTCAAAGGGTCCGAACTTTCGTCTCAGCCAAAGGCTCCCCTAGTGTTGATTATTTAATTTTCGGATTACTCTTAAAGAATAACATATCACATTATATTTTTAAAGCTATTTTCACTGAAGATTTAAAAAATGATAGATTCTATTTTTTGCTGTTAATCACTTGTTTAACTCTGTTTTGCGTAATTAACAGAGGCAGCATATAAATAATATGTTAAGCCCGTTTGCTGCTCTTCCAACATATTTTTGTGAAATTCATCCGTGATAAAAAACCATGTGGATTCAACAAATCCCTGCGAATCTAACTTAATGATATTGTCGTTAATATAACTAATATGCTCAGAAATAAGCTGCTTTACTCGTTCATCATTAACTGCCCATCCTTTTTTCAAGGCAAAACCCATTTTATCCATAAATTCTTTTGATTCTCGAGCTGATTCATTTAATTCTTCCTCTTCTACATTATCCACAGGAATTTCATATTGATAGTTTTCTCTCAAATATGCATTCTGCTCTTTTAATTGTTTCTTCCATTGTGCTTGATTTAATCCTTTAAACATATTTTGATTGTTCATTACTTCTCCACGCTCCTCAAAATAAATAGTCTCATTAATGGTACTTAATATAAGATTCATTCGCTCCTTCTTGTCTTCTATTAGTTTCTTCTGATCAACTAACATATAATGACGACTCTTTTTTTCATACAATATTTTTTGAATAGCTTCTAATGAAAAATCTAACTCACGATAAAACAAAATATGCTGCAATTTTTCTAATTCCTTTTTTCCATATAAACGATATCCCGCATCCGTCATTTCTCCAGGTTCTAAAAGACCGATCTTATGATAATGATAAAGTGTTTTGATTGTTATTCCAGTTAAATCAGCTACTTGTTTCACTGTCATCATATGCAACTCACCCCCTTATAAATAAACAATAGACTCTCACCTAAGGTAAGAGTCAACACTTATTTTGATATTCTTTTATAGAAGATATTTCATCTTCAAATTAGTTCCATTACCCAATAACCTGAACAACATTTCCTTCATTATCTTTAATGTGAGTTTTAACTATCTTAACAACCATCTGTTCACATGAAGAAAGTTCTATCACACTCTCTTTAGGAATTAACTTCTCACTCAATTCGACTGCAGTTTGGTCATCTAAAATTAGTTGGACCTTATCCTTTTCAATGGTATAACCTGATTTTTCACCTGGTTCTATAACAACTAAAATATGAGGTCCTGCCAATGTCAAACCTTTTCCTTTAAGAATACGTCCCCGTAGTACTTTGCTAATTGTTTCTGTTTGCTTTGCACCTAAAGTCAGCATTGCTGGTTTTTTTCTGAACAAGCCCTTTTTCTCTGGTAACCAAGATAAATTGTCATTAAATAAGAACCCTGTGTTTGATCCTTCCCGTTCTCTTCCTTCATCAACTTTCTTAGAAACATCAGGGTAATTTAGAAATGACTCTCTTTCTAAATCAGTTATAGATCCGGGCATATATGCGGCGCCAGCAGAGAGAACTCCCAGCGTATTCCATGTCTGCATAGCTTCAAGTTCACCATCTGTTATGCCAATCATCTGCAGAAATTGCACTTGACCATTCTCTGTTTCTATCGTACCAAGCTCAGGATCAGTCATGAATGCCAACGCTGTTAATTTAGTATTTGATTCCAAGCAGATAGGACCATTTGCGTCCATATAGTCCCCATTTCTGAAAACATTACCACTGTTAAAAACATATCTCCCCATATTTTGAAGTAAATTAAGTGCCCATGCTGGCGGCTCTTCCTCTCCTTCTTTTCTTTTTAATCTGAATGTTAATTCAAATCCAAAACCGCTTACTTCCGGGTTGTCCGATTCCTTTTCATAAATCTCAGAAAATCCATATGTAACCATATGCCAGTGCGACTCTGGAGTCTCTGATTTATAGGCGCTTATCCCATCTAATGGATCCGGTCCACCCAATACATAAGAGACCAATGTTCCATAATGCTTCGGCTCCTGCTCTCCATAGATCGCTTCCATTGTACGATCAATTGCATCCCAGCCTGTTGCCTTTACTTCTTCACTCATCGTATTCCTCCTCTATTACAACTTATTACTGAACTATAAAATGACCTGTTTTAAATACCGTATGAACCATTATCCTACTATTTATAATTATTTTCTTTGTTATTCCATTAAGGGAACTTTCCATCTTTTAAAAGGTACAGCTTGTATTATTCTTTCTTCCTAAAGCACTACCCCTTTCTCGAAGTACAAAACATCTCTGCAAAATCATTTACGATTGTTTTTTCAGGATAATGTTGGACATCATATTTCATTTTCTCTAATCCTTCCTGGTAGTCCTGATCTGTAATCAACGTTAATACCGATATGTCTCTATTCATTGTATGTGTCAGATAATCAGATACTTTGATTCTTTCTAAACAATATTGTATTTCCATTTCCACATGAAATCCTCTTACAGAAAGTTCGTCGAAAATCGCTTGTTTTTCCCAAAACCTTTTCACATCCTCATCATATGCTGTTGGAAAGTAATGATATATCCACCATTTTTTCATATCGTGTATAGCAATATTATGTTGTTTGTATATGCCATTTTTCTTTAGGACACGATAAATTTCATCCAGTGCTGCTTCTTTATTTAAAAAGTGATGAAAAGCATAATTATTGGAGATATAATCAAAACTCTTATCCTTATAGCACATATCTTCAGCCATCCCATGTACGAAAGAAACATTTTTTAATTTTCGCTGCGCCCTTTTTAACATGTCCTCTGAGGCATCAAGGCCATGCCAATTGATATTGTAATTATCAAAATAGTTTATTTGATTTTCAATATAAATACCTGTTCCACATGCTAAATCTAATACTTGATACATTGATTTAGGATGTTTATCCATATATTCCTTTAAATCCTTATCAAACTGTCTTTCCTCTAATCGATATGGATTATCCTCATATTTATCAGCAATTTTTGAGTAATCAGTTATTTTCATGCCGTTTATACCTGCCTTTTGGTTATTTGGAAGAAGTTAAGTTAAATATTATATAGACCATTATACCTTTTTTCATTTTGTTTAAAAAAGCTAACAGTTTAACTAATTCATGAAGTAAGGACCCACGCTTTTTAAGCAGAAAAAAACAGCACCATTCAAAAATGAAAGGAACTGTCTTTTCCATCTATATATTAAATTATTGATTCCCTTTTTTCACCCATTCAGCTGTTGTAACTGTCCGTTGCGCCTGATGTTTCACAGCAGCTTCTACATCTTCCACCATTTTTCCATCTTGATCCACGGTAACACTTGTACCATATGGGTTTCCGCCAGCTGCAAATGCACTTGCATCAGAATAGCCTGGAGGTACAATAATAGCTCCCCAATGCATCATACTCGTGTATAGTGACAGGATTGTTGCTTCCTGACCGCCATGTGGATTCTGTGCAGAAGACATCGCACTGACCACTTTGTTAACTGTTTTTCCACTGCCCCAAAGTCCACCTTGGATATCTAAAAATTGCTTTATTTGTGAAGGCACATTTCCAAAACGTGTAGGTGTACTAAAAATAAGTGCATCTGCCCATTCGATATCCTCTGAAGATGCTACCGGAACATCCTTTGTTGCTTCCACGGTTGCTTTCCATGCCGGATTTCCTTCAATAACGGATTCCGGAGCTAATTCCTGTACTTTTAATACTCTTACTTCGGCACCTTTCGTTTCTGCTGCTTCTGCTGCCCATTTTGCCATTTGGTAGTTTGTACCACCCATACTATAAAAAATAACTGCTACTTTTGCGTTTTCCATATTTTCCATCTCCTTTGATTCATTTGATTTTCCAAATAATTTATCTAAAAATCCCATTGGTTGCACCTCTTTCTTATAAGTTACTTTTTCTCTGTCATAACCATCCCCTTTATTGAAGTCCAGGTTTCCAATATCTAACTGTTCTTTTTATGCTTCATTACCGCAATTTTATACTGAATATCATTCACTTCTTTGAAACGTAAGAGGGTTATGCCAGTATGAAAATAAAAAAACATTTTAAGAGTTAGTCTTCTCCCAGTTAATTTTCATTTGATTGGCTATCATAACGCTACTTTCTAAAATAAATTTAATTAAATAATAATTAATTCATTCATTTTTAATTCAATATAAATTATAGGCTGCATATTTTATTTTGTCAACATAATTATTAAAAACATTTAATGATCGAATAAGAAATACGAAAGAAGTCAATAAACCAAAGCACCTGCATAAAACGTTCGTATAATTTAATAGGAATTAGAGAAAATACCAATAAGACGCCTGACACAATAATAAAATAATCGAGGTGCTTTATATGAGTCAGCCATACCAATGTCCCAGATGTAAAACCAATCGATCCCGCTTTAACGTTATTGAGCAAATAGCGAAGCCGGTCAAATTAGATGCCAGCACAGGAGAAGTATTAAATGATTACCAACAGGAACCGTTAGAAGTCTTTCACATCGCCTATAATGGACCTGACAGAAGAATACAGTGCGGAGCATGCGGTTTAATTGAGGACGAAAATACATTTGTAAATATGAAAGTACAATAACCACGCTATGGGGAGGATGAATACAGATGACCAAAAACCGAAAAGGACCAAAACAGCAGGAACAACCTAATTTGCCTCAAAGTCCGAAACAGCCTTACGGTGAGCCATTAGCAGGATCTCATAAAGTAAAAAATAAAAATCATTCCAGACAAAAAAATAATGCATCACATGATATGTGACGCATGAATTGTTTATCACGGAGAACCGCCCGTAAAACTCCCGCCTCAAAATAAAGAGTAAGAATGAATTTATTTAGGCGGGAGATAACGGGCGCTAACTCCCTGAATCACTAAGGCTAATTCAGTGGGAGAATGAAGGAAGCAGACTAAGTTCGCGACGTCCTGGGACTGGGGCTGCGATTACTCGCCCCATCGTAAAGAGTTGTGCGTCGTAAAACTCCCACTGAATAAAGTTTCGTTTTATACAATGTGCAAAGCAAATGTTTTTTATAGATTATATGACTTTTGCTTTGCATATGGTAGAGAACTATCAGATCTTTTCCCTCTATCTCTATGTTTTCACCTTTATTTACTTAATAACTTTGCGCACTATTCATTCTGTTACTCCCATTATCTTCAAAAGATTAATGTTTCTTGTTCATTAAAAATTGTAATGTTTCTTCAAGACCTTTTTGAAAAGGAGTTACTGGAACAGCGCCGATACGTTTTTCATATTTTTCCCCGCTCAAAATAAAACCTTCTTTAGTAAGGTACATGATTTCAACAATTTCTCTCATAAATACATCAAACAATCCAATCACACGAATAACATTTTTAGTCAGAGGAATAACTGCTTTTCTATCTCCTGTCACTTCCCGAGCTATTCGGATCATCTCTTTACCTGAAATCAATCCAGCACCTGGTATATTCCAATTTTCACCATAGGAATCGTCTTTGTCTGCTATATTTACAATCATCTTAGCAGCGTCTGGCAAATAAACATATTCACGAGGCGTTTTTAAATTTCCAATAAAAATGGATGTTTTACCTGCAGCCATTCCATCGAGTGTAGGCTGCAAGTAAGAATTTTGTGAAGTTGGACCATAATAATCCGGCAATCTGACAATTAAAGCTTTTGCCCTCTTCCATTTTCCGCTAAATATTAATTGCTCGAACGCTACTCGAAGTTT
This sequence comes from Oceanobacillus jeddahensis, assembly GCF_000750635.1. GTDB lineage: Bacteria > Bacillota > Bacilli > Bacillales > Amphibacillaceae > Oceanobacillus > Oceanobacillus jeddahense. Next base: position 199,530 of record NZ_CCDM010000002.1, on the reverse strand, counting down.
TCCTTTTTTCGTATGCGGGTGTTGCGGATGGTTTTCATCCCCTTTTGCAACTTGATGGCCATATACATAAATACCATCAACAATCACAATTCTTTTTCCCAAAGTGTCTGCTGCTTTCATCACACTCTCTCCCAACGGTATTAATTTTTCCGCCATTTCTTGGTACTTAACATTAGCACATTGAAAGATAACATCTGCATCTTTAGCGGCATCAACAATCGTTTGATAATCAAATATATCTCCCCGTTTATAGATAAGATTCACATGATGATCGTGTTCTGTTATTAATGCTTCCAATTTATTTTGGGAACGTCCGAAAGCAATGACTCCAACTCCTCTATCTAATAGTTCCGAAACCATAACCTGGCCGGTACCGCCGGTTGCACCTAATACAATTGCTTTTTTCATCTTTAAAACTCTCCTTCCATTTAGTTAGTGATTAATCAATAACTAAACAACAAAAAATAAATAATATGTTACATCTGATATCTATTATGGCATTGACTTCCATCTATTTTGGATAAATATTAAAAATTAATCCCAATATGTGAACAATACAATGACAAGAGCAGCAATACCTAAGCCGATAGATAAGGTAGAAACAGCATTTTCCTTTTTATTTTTAACCATCTTTTTATTCAATCTCCTTTCGATCATTGATTAGCAAATAATTAATCCAACCAGCTAATGATACAAACAGTAATAACTCCAATAAAAACATAGTCAATCTTTTGTAATTTCACTTTTTAATCCTCATTCCATTTCATTTATTGATTGATCAATTACTAATTGTGATAAAAAAATAAATAATCAACTTTGATTGATTATTTATTTTGCTTTCTCATCAATCAGCTCGGGAAGGTCTAAGAAATAAGAAATATTACATAACATTCCTCTTGCCAAAAACGTACTAGCTTCTCTTTCTGCATCCTTTATTCCGGCAGACTTGAATCTTTCTAACGTATAGCTTCTGATGTTAGATAATCCTTTTTTTGCAGTGTCCTGTATTGGCTTTTCTGTGACAGAAATACCGATTACTTGCAAAGCAATCTCATTAGGGTACATTTCAGACAACTCTTCATATGCTTCAATCATTTTTGCAACAAGTTGATCTGGATTTGCTTCCACGTTTTTAAATGTTTGAAGGATTCTTTCAAATGCCCGATCTAAAGCAGCAATGAACAACGCTTCCTTTGTTTTAAAGAAACGAAAAACATACGGCTGAGAGATGGCTGCTTTTTCCGCAACATGAGCGGTAGTTGCATTATAATAGCCTTTTTCTGCAAATACCTCCAATCCCGCCTCCAAAATTTCTTCTTTACGATTTTCCTTTTTTGATTTTACCATATTCGTGCACCTACCCAAATTTAGTGATTGATCAATTACTAAATATATTAACTCTTTTTTAAACTCCATGCAAGTGTGTTGCTATTATTTTTTTAATGTTAAAAGAGAATGGACAAAAATCGCTGAAAGTCTTTCATTTTGTCTATAATTGACTTATCGGAAAAATACCATTCAGAAGCTGCCATTTAATAGAGAATAAAAATACATTTAGAAATACAAATTTATAATAATCACACTGTCGCGCGTTATTTCTTAAAATTTCGATACTTCCTAAAGTGCAAAACAAAAGCTTCACTCATTACGAACGAAGCTCTTTCCAATGAAAAACCATACGATTATTTTAATATATCATATTTAACGTGAATTACACCTGTTCCTTCCATTACTTTGGTTGATTTTAATTTAATGCTTTGTTTTCCAATATGATCAAATAAACGTATACCTTTCCCTAATAAAACCGGAGCAATATGCAAATCAAGTTCATCCAATAGCCCGCGTGCTATACATTGCTCTGCGACACTGGCTGTTCCAACACTTACATTTTTTGTGCCTGCTGCTTCTTTCGCCTGTCTCACTGCCTGCTCCACTCCGTCAGTTATAAAAATAAATGGTGTTGCTCCTTTTGGTGGATCCTCTGGGGTATGGTGTGTAAGGACAAAAACAGGAATATTCTCTAATGGATGACTTCCACCCCAACCACCGACAATATCATAAGTTCTTTTTCCAACAAGCATTGCACCAGTTTCTTGAGCTGCAGAATCAAAGATATTCTTATCGGTGCTGGAGAGCTTGAAAAAAGAATTGATTTCACTTATTTCTTCTCCCGAAAACATCCAGGCTTGTAGAATATCACCTTGATCTCCTAAAGGTTGGCTAGGGTTATCATTGGTTCCGGCTATAAATCCGTCTAATGACATAGAGATGTTCAGAATAACTTTATTCATTTCAAAACCTCCTTGATGTCATTGTAACAAGTGAAAATAGGCTATATTTCTTTTCGATTGCTGTATATGTCTATAAACAAGTTAAGCAAAAAGGTATTTATCTATTCTTCTATGCGATTTAGACTTCATTAGTAAGTTATTTCGACCTCCCTTTCAAAGTTTCTGCAAGCCCAATCTCCTTCTTTTTGAAACAGTTCATATGCAAAATCCCGATCTGCAGGTGGTTTTTCTAACCAATGTAACAAAATATCGGTAACGGCACTTTTTTCGGGGAAGTACCGGATAACTACTTCAGATTGTTCATGCAACCGCGTCGTCCAAATCTGAGAGCGCACCATTACCATCGAATAATAGGTTCGAATCAGTTTACGGGAGAATCCCTGTGAGAGTGTTTTGAAATCTTTATCAGAAGCTGCTTCCATCCTTTTTAAAGCTCGATTACGAACCTCGCAAATATCCCCATTAAAAGAAATTGGTATCTCTGGAGTCAGTTTATATGGACCAAAACGTTTCCCTACATCTTCTCCATATACACAAACACAAATTTCCTTTAAAAATGCATTTTCATAGTAATTGGCGGGGTCAAACGTATCATCATAATTAGCAACAGCTATCCCGACATCACGAACTAATGATTGATATTTTTTAGTTAATTCCCCAGAAAGTTTCTTTAACCTATCCAACTGTTGCGTGTTCATTTTACTATGAAACATTGCTATAATATCTAAATCTGACTTCAAAAGAATAGCATCTCCTCTTGGCACACTCCCGTAAAGATAGATACTATGCAATTGCTGTTGGAACAAATGTTGCAGACAATCAATGGTCTCCTCTATACACGGTAAATATCTTGAGTCAATTTTATCCATGCTGACATCACTTATAATAAATCCATTAGAATCGATACCATATCCCGATGATAAACTCAATATATCCATCCCCTTTCTTATTATTATTTTACTAAATGTTTCTATATTAGAAAGTTTATTTATATTTTTATAATCAAGATTATATATAATAGTACCTTAAAATCCATCTTCCTTATTTATTATGATTTCCAAATGAATACCTCATTTATCTACAATAGTTATCCAAGCGAATTTCATGGAGCTAATAACAACCATATAAAAAAAGTATCATGTCAAATTATTTTATTGGTTATCATTACTAGCATTTTTCAGGAAGGAAACTTATAGTGCACATATTACCTCATTGTATAAATATTTTTTAATGATAAAAGTCATTATCTTTATAAATAATTTAGCTTTATTCCATCTCATTAAAAATCCGATTTACTTCAGCATGACTTATAAAACAAAACTTCATTCAGCAGGAGTTTTCACTCTGCTCCCATTGAATGAAGTTTCATTTTTAAACTGAACGCTGATAACGTTTAAAAGCATAGACAGCTAAATAAATAGCAATAATGGCAAAAATCAGTAAATATGCAATATAAAACAATATATTCCCATCATTATTCGCCGTCAGTGCTCCACGCCCCGCCTCAATTGCCCAGTTTACTGGGTTAAGACTTGCCACTATTTGCATCCAACCAGGTACAAACTGCAAAGGCATAAACAAACCGGACATAAATAAAAGAGGCATCGTCGAAAAAGCTACAGCAGAGGTTAATCCCTCTTCTTTACGGATTGTAATGGCAAGTGCTATGGATAACGCTCCAAAAGCAATACCAAGCAGAACACTACACAAAATAAGGAGCGCAATACCGCTAATACCTCCCTCAAATCGAGCTCCCATGATCAATGCTATACCAATCATCATAAAGGATTGGATAACCAGTGTTACTACATTTTGAACAAGTGAGCCGATGATAATAGAGGAACGATGGACAGGTGTAACAAGAAAACGATTCAACACACCCTGCTTGTAATCCGCGATGATCCCCATACCAGCATAACTTCCAGCCATCAATGTACTCATCACCACAATCCCCGGACTGAGAAAATCAATATATGAACTTGCAGCAAAACCTGGCATATGGACAATGTTAGCGAAAACGGTGCTGAACAAAAGCATCCATAAAATTGGTTGGACTAGGTTAATCGCGATGATAAATGGGGAACGGACAATATGGCTTAAGTTACGTCTCATCATGTACCAAGAATCCATGATTACATTCATCGTGACACCTCCCTCTCTTCCGTCTCAGTAAATACGTGACCGGTATACCGTAAATAGACATCATCGAGGGAAGGACGAGAAATCGTTGCTGCTCGGACTTTTATATTTTCTGCTTTCAGTATGCTCATCAAGGCGGGTAATTGTTCAGCCCCTTGGTCTGTACGTACATATACTGATAGTCCGTCAACAATAATTTCATGTAAATCAGAAATCCCTTGCAACATATCTTTAGCCTGAAACTCTGATATAGCTTCCATTGTTTCTATATGAACGACATCTCCATGCATTTCTCCTTTTAACGCTTCAGGAGTACCTTGTACAATCACTTTCCCTTTATCAATGATAGCTAATCGATCACAGAGTTGATCCGCTTCCTCTAAATAATGCGTCGTCAACAAAACAGTTAATCCATCTTCCTTAGACAGATGATGGATAGTATCCCACAAGGAAGCCCTTGCTTCAGGATCCAGACCAGTTGTCGGTTCATCAAGAAACAATATTTTGGGATGATGAATCAGTCCCATTGCCAAATCAAGTTTACGCTGCATACCTCCTGAATACGTTTTGCTTAGACGATCCGCTGCATCCATCAAGTCAAATCGTTCCAGCAATTGTACAACCCGTTCGCTTAATATAGATCCCCGCAACCCATATAACCTTCCTTGCAGCATAAGATTCTCACGGCCAGTACTTTCTCCGTCTACTGCGGATTGTTGAGCTACATATCCAAAAAGCTTGCGTGCTTCTTCCGGATAATGAATGGCATCTACATTATAGAGTTGTACCTCTCCTTGACTCGGACAAGATAATGTGGTCATCACCTTGACTGCCGTTGATTTTCCAGCCCCATTCGGTCCAAGAAATCCATAAATTTCTCCTTTTTGAACGGAAAAATTCAAGCCATTCAGCGCAAATACATCCTTTCCATACTTTTTCGTTAATGCACGAACTTTAATCGCCAAGTCCTCATCCGTAGTACATGTTAAACCGTCCACACCTTTATTTTCAGGATCTATCATATTATTCATTTTCACATGTTCCTTTCTGCTAATTCTTATTTCGTTTTCCAGCACCTTTATTCGACAGTTATTCCTCCTCTTTTCGTTCATACATAATATGAATAGCACGTTCCATAAACTGAACTATCTCTTCATCCATTGGGTAAAAGGCGACGCTTCCTGAATGATCTTTAATAACATCCCACATCTTCCCCTTTAAGACATGATCATCATCGAACATATCATGAACCTTTTTCATCCACTGCTCCGCTAATTGCTGGACTTTTTCTGATTCAGGATTTTCATTTAGAACTGCACGCACATCATGAATAATACGAGCCCATTCCTGAACATCATCCTTATTCCTTTCAGTTTGTAAACTCATAATCTTTTTTTGCTCTTCTTCATTAAAATATTTTTCATAAAGATGGTTAACAACATCTTTATCCCGCTGGAACAAACGAATAATATCAAAAATAAGCGGCCATTTTATTTCTTCTTCCAGCTGAATGGAATAGAGAACACCACTCAAAGCCTGTTCTAACGCCTGTAACTCTTTCTGTTGCTCTCTGATCATGCTCAATTGCTGCTCAATCGACTGTTCCCAAGTCGTTACCGATTCATTCAAGTTTCTTTTGATTTGCTCCAGTGAAAAGCCCATATATTTCAAAGCTAATATTTGCTGTAATCGCAGCACATCACCTTCATTATATAGGCGATGGCCGCCTTCCGTTGCAGAAGACGGTTTAAGTAACTTAATCTCGTCATAATAATCCAAGGTCCGTACTGTCACACCAGTCTTTTTTGATAATTGGCCAATGGAGTACACATTATCCTCTCCTTCTATTTTTGCTACAACTTCAGTATAAAACACCACGTGACGTTTGATTCAAGAAAAATTAAATGTTCCATAAGAAAAAAGAATAAACCATTTTGAAAAAAGCAAATCAAAACGGCTTATTCTTTGAATATCATGACAGAATTTTTATTTTTATAGAGGGTGAATTGTCTTCCTTTATTTTTTTAAAGTATGAAACTGGATCTATACTATCCCTTACTTTTATGCTGATACAAATAGATTGTCAATGGAACAAAAACAGCTGCAATGATAATAGAGACTAGAAATACCCCTCCTATCTGCGCCATCGTAACTATCCCATTCATCGAATCACGGATCGCATTCACCACGATAGAGATTGGATTCATATCAACAAAACCTTGCAACCAGGATGGCAACGTTCCAGGATCTACAAACACATTACTGACAAATGTGAAAGGTACGATAAAGATAGTACTTACCATAATCAAAGACTTTTCCGTCTTAAGCACTAACGCAAGCAGGGTCCAAATCCATGATAAGCAAAAGGCAAAGAACAAAAGCAGTGCGAATGACAAGAGCATCCCAGTCAAACCGCCATCCGGCCTAAATCCAAGAATGAAGCCTAAACTTGCCATGATCATTGCCGCAACCAAATACCGTAAAATATCAACGAACAACGCCCCAACAAGTGGAGAAGGTAGCCAGATCGGTAACGTTCGAAATCGATCAAATACGCCTTTTTCAATATCTCTTTTCAAATCAACTCCTGTATACATTGTTAACATCGTTACTGTCATGGCAAGGACGCCTGGAAAAACAAACTGCAAATAATCAGATGTGGAACCGGCAACTGCTCCGCCGAACAAATACGTAAACATTAATAAAATAATGATTGGCAGAATAGTGATATCAATCAATTGTTCAGGTACATGTTTAATCCGCAGTAGTGCTCTCTTTCCAAATATCAATGACGAAACAAATGCATTAGTTCCCTTCACTTGTTGTTCATTGGAACTCAAATGATTAAATAGTGATTCTTTATGAACGACCGTATTTGAATTCTTTTCTGATAATTGCTCCATTAGTTTGCTCCTTCCTTTCGCTGATCTTCTTGAAACGATGAATAGCTGGTTAATTGGAGAAATACTTCATCGAGGCTCGGCTGTCCAAAAGAAAACTCATTTATTACTACTTTTTCTTTTTCTAATTTCCTTATCTCTTCCATTGCCTCTTGAGAATTCTCCATTTCAAAAAGAAGTTCGAGCGGATTCGGATTCTCAGAAGCAGAAGATGCAAACAACGGGGATAGAATCTTTTCTGCTTTATGACGCTCTTTTAAACCTGGAAAGCGTATACGTAATATCCCTGTTTTCAAAGAGGCTTTTAATTCAGCGGTTGTTCCTTCAGCAATCATTTTTCCCTCTTTAATAATCGCAATGCAATCTGCCAGGTAATCAGCTTCCTCTAAATACTGTGTGGTCAAAAAAACGGTAGTACCGGCATCTTTCAAACTCCGTATAATATTCCAGACTTGATTGCGGCTTTCAGGATCAAGACCTGTCGTCGGTTCATCCAGAAAAAGGATATCAGGTACTTTTACAATACTTCCTGCAATATCGATTCGCCGCCGCATTCCTCCTGAATAATTTTTCACCTGACGCTTTGCTGCTTCTTCCATCTTAAAAAGACGTAACAATGTTTTTGCACGTTTTTTTGCCTGACTTCGTGAGTATCCTAATAACCTGGCAATAATCAAGAGATTTTCCATCCCTGTCAAGTCTTCATCTAAAGAAGCATACTGACCAGCAAGACTGATTCGCTTTCTTACTTCTTTTGATTCATTTTCCAAGTCATTCCCAAATACCTTTACGGTACCGCCGTTCATTGGTAGCAACGTAGACAACATACGTACCGTTGTAGTTTTCCCAGACCCATTAGGGCCAAGGAAACCAAATATGGTTCCCTTAGGAATATTTAAGTTTATATGGTCCACGACAATATTTCTCCCAAATTTTTTCACAAGACCTTTTGCCTCAATAGCGAGTTCTGTTGACGCATCAGGTTGTTTATTGTTTATCAATTATTTCACCTCTTTGGTCATTTTATTATATTTATAATTGCTGACAGCTTCTGCATTCTTGTCATTTAAGAGTAAGACTGATTAGCCATATTGTAATCGCTGCCGCAATAATATAACTTAGAATCGTCATCCCCATTCCCATGGCAGCTGCCCAAATATAAAGTGCCAGTATCAGTACAGAGATTAGAATCGTTACTATAGTTAGAAAGGAAGGTGCTTTACAAATCGCCAGACCACTTGTAATCAATATCATTCCGCTAAAAGCAAAACTTAGAAAATCAAGTCCCAGCCATTGATTCATAGGAATCTCAAAAAATCCCCAAATCAAGATAACAATTCCAATAACTAGAAAAGTGCCACCCAGAATTTGAAACCTGCCTCCACGAGTCTTTTTTTGTTCTGTTAATTTTTCAGATTGATTCGTCATTATATTTCCCCCTTTTATGAATGAATTATTTTTAAATTCATTCACTTCATTGTAAAAATGTACACCACTTCATATCGTGGTGTTTATAATTCTTACTCCAATCATCACTAATCATTTCCGTTAACGATTCTAACACTTTACAGTCAATGCTAAATCCAGTATTCCAGTGCCATTCAGAGCATTTTTCATCCGTTTAAAACAGTGAATTACTGAAATCGACTGACCACCTCCTTAATTAATATATGTTTTTTTATTTTTATATTTTATTGTGAATGAATAATTATTATATTCATTCACAATATTAAACAATAAAAAATGAATTGTCAATTAAATTATTCATTTTTAATGGAACAAAAGGTATCAATTCATTCAAATATATAAAATAGAATGCTCCTGTAAAAGATATTTGACATCCTATATATCTTATTTTAAAATGATCTTGTAAAATATCTTTTACAACCATTAAAATTTAAAGGTGCTGCTCCTATGCAAAATAGAATTAAAGAATACAGAAAAACAAAAGGTATTTCTCAAGGCGAGTTAGCTGATCAATGCCATGTCAGCAGGCAAACTATTAATGCCATTGAAAACAATAAATACGACCCGAGTCTGCAATTAGCTTTTAATATGGCAAAGATATTAGGGGTTAAAGTGGATCATTTATTTTTAAGCGAGGAGGATTTTTAATGAAAACTCGAAAAATTGGTACAATGATTTTTGGCACTGCTGCACTGGTGGTGATAGGATATACTATTTATCAGTTATTAACTGGAAAGACTGTCGGCTTCAATGAAATTATCGCAATTTCCTTAGCATTAATGATGTTTTTCTCTGTAGTTACTTGGGGAAACAGAAAAGAAAAAGATGGCATATACCAGGATGAGGAACTTGGTCAAAAAATCACAGAAAAAAGCTCAAAAATAAGTTATTTTATTTTATTATTTATTATATTGGCTGCTGTAGCCGTTGATCAATTAGTGAATGGAACGATTAATATATTTTTGTTAGCTTCGTTAGGTTTAGGGATAATTCTGTTGCCTATTGTTGAATATATGGTTGCTAAAAAGTATCAATAAATTAATATGAATCATCCTTTATTTTGGAGAAGACTGAAAAAATCTTAATTCATGAGGAATTAAGATTTTCGTTTGCCGTTTTTTTACTACTTACTATATAAAATCTCCAACTCAATCAATAGCTTCATTCTTGAAAAATTTTAAAAGTATTCTAATCGAATCAAGCTTAAACGATTCTTCATGACTTTACTGGATCAGACAGTATATAACCTATTTTTCAGCAGGATTCCCTGGTCCATTAAGTTCTAATTGATAGAAAGCTAAATCTCTCCATTGATTAAATTTAAAACCAACATTTTTTATAGTTCCCGCATGCACAAAGTCGAATTTTTCATGCATGGCAATGCTTTTTTCATTTTCTGCATCAATGCCGGCAATTATTGTCATATACTCTCTTTCTCTGGCAATCGTAATAATTTCCCGCATTAAAGCACTTGCAATTCCTTTTTTCTGATATTCATTCCCTACATAGACAGAATGTTCAATAGAATATTTATAAGCCGGCCAATCTCTAAAAGGGCCAAATGTTGCAAAGCCAGCAACTTTACCATCATGTTCGCTTACTATTATTGGATACCCTGCATCTCTTTTTTGCTTATACCAGGCCTGCCTATTCTCAAGCGTTTGCGGTTTATATGTATATACAGCGGTAGTATGAAGGATAGCATCATTATAAATTTCTAATATATCCATTAAATCTTTTGATGTTGCTTCTCTGATCATGCTTTCTCTCCCTTTCTTATCGATTAGTACTGCTTTACTAATTTTATATTGTCAGTAAACAATACAAATAATTTTATTTTTCATTATAAGCTACATTCACTATAATACAATTAATACTCATATTTAATCCAGAGCGTATACTTTAAGGAGGAGCAGCTATGGGACGGCAGGAAAAAGATCGTTGGAATGCAGCTTTGTATGATGGAAATCATTCCTTTGTATCAACGTTTGGGAGTCATCTATTAGAGCTTCTATCTCCTGTTGCAGGAGAAAAGATTCTTGATATTGGATGTGGTACAGGGGATTTGGCATATAAAATCTATCAACATGGTGCGCAAGTAATCGGCGTTGATAAATCAGAAAACATGGTACAGCAGGCAAATCAGAAATATCCGGAAATAACATTTATGCCTAAAGATGTTTTAGAGCTTCCATACAAAAATGATTTTGATGCGGTTTTCTCTAATGCAACACTTCATTGGATAAAGCAGCCTAAGGAGGCACTTCAACATATCTATAACAGCCTGAGACCCGGCGGCAGGTTTGTTGCTGAGTTTGGCGGAAAAGATAATGTTCAAATCATTACAAATGAAATTATCCATCAGGTTAAAGAAGCAGGTATTCCCTATACACAGGAACAATTTCCATGGTATTTCCCGAGCATTGGTGAGTATACAACACTAATGGAGGAAACCGGTTTTAACGTGACATTTGCCCAGCATTTTGATCGGCCAACACCTTTAGATGGAGATAAGGGACTGCGCAATTGGATGGAGATGTTCTGTGGAGATATCTTTGAAAATTATTCTGAATCTATCAGAGAACGCGTGACGAAAAATGTAGAAAATAATCTAAAAGAAATTCTATATCAAAATGGTCAGTGGATTGCTGATTATAAGAGGCTGCGTGTTATAGGGATTAAAAAAGACACGTAGCATGTTAAACAAGGCTTAATGGCAAGAATATGGCGGGAATTTATTTAGAACTCATGGATTCACAATAAACTCCCGCTTCCAATATTTTAAACGTATTACCTGCCAGTTTACCTTCTGTTCAAAGAAACGAAAACGACTCCACTATCTCTTTTCCCGAAAACATATCCTTTACTTTAAACTGATTATTTCTGACTTCCTCGTCCCCAATAATAATAACGTTGCGGATTTTTTCTTTATTTGCCCAATTAAGTGCTTTTCCAACTTTTTTATTTCCCATCTCGACTTCCACTTTATATCCCTTATCCCGAAAGTATTTTGATACAGATAGAGATTCTTTTTCCGTACCTAGCGGAATAATATAATAATCCATCTCTCTGCCAGTTTTCTGATTTCCCTCGGCTGCAGACATCGCTGTATAAATAACATCCAGTCCAAATGAAATCCCAACAGTAGAGAAAGTTTCATCGGTGCCTATTAATCCGCCAATTGCATTATCATACCTTCCACCGCTCCCGATGCTTGATTTTATCGAATCATCCGCTAAAAACATTTCATAAACCGTACCTGTGTATATTTCTAATCCCCGTGCTAGAAACGGGTTAAATATACATTGTTCACCAACGTCCAGATAGTTAAGATACGATTTCAGCTCTTTTAGTTCCTGCAATCCTTTTCTTACTTGTTCATTTTGATTAGACAGGGATTCAAAGTAGCTTAAATCCGTATGATTCGCATCTACCAAAAACTGTTTAATTAAGCGCATTGCAGTATCTGACACACCTTGCTCATCAAGCTCATCTACAACAGCATCTACCCCTATCTTCTCAAGTTTATCCAATACTAGTACCACTGTATTTATTCTCTCATCTTCTACACCAAATAAATCTAATACCCCAGTTAACAGCTTTCTATTGTTATATTGAATGTTTACCTTCAATCCGAGTTTATCAAAAGCATCTAGCGCCATCAGCATTAATTCTGCTTCACCCATTTGAGATTCTACCCCGACAATATCCACATCACACTGTGTAAATTCCCGCAGCCGTCCTGTTTTTATTGGTCCATCTCGAAATACTTTACCAATTTCATATCGCTTAAAAGGCATTTTTAATGTCGGATTCATTGCCGCCACCTTGGCAAAAGGAATGGTAAGGTCATAGCGTAAAGCCAGATTTCTTTCTCCCCTGTCTGTTAAGGTGTACATCTCCTCCAGTATTTCTGCTCCACCGCCATACTTTGAAGCAAGCAATTCAGTATAATTTAAGATCGGTGTTTCCAGCGGCTGACATCCGTATTGAATAAATACATCCTCTAATGTTCTCCGGATATTTCTTCGCACGCTTTCTGACTCCGGCAAATAATCTTGTGTTCCTTTTACATTTTGATATTCCATTTTCTTCATTTTCCGTACCTCCTCTATTTTCCTTTCTTAAAGCGCAAAAAAATCGCACCTGAGTTAAGTGATTTACTTAATTCCAATGCGATTTCATGAATAATAGCCTTCCTCATTCGATTTTTTAATTTAAATCGATTAGCAAGGCTATCTGATATGATGATGTAGTTGTGAACAGGAATAAATTGCTTGGATAAAATTCATAATGCTCACCTCTGATTTCAAATAAGTCTACCATAATCGTTTGATCATTTCAAAATATACACCCGTAGGTTATTATTTCAAATACGGATCTCTTTGTATGCTCTATTCCTTCATTTCTTTCAAATCCCGATTATTTCGCAGGAACATATAAAAGGAAGCTCCAAATATGGCAAGATAACCAAGAATACTCCATATGTCAGGTATTTGACCAAACAGAACAATACTGAAGATACCTGAATATACGACAGTAGAATAGAAAAAGATGGATATTTCTTTTGCTGGTGCAAATTTATAAGCAACGGTAATACCAAACTGGCCAACTGTGGCGAATACACCTGCTGCAAGCAAATACAACCACTGTATCCCTGTCATCGGTTCATAAAAAAAGATAACCGGCGGCAACAGAATTACTGTGGAAAAGGCTGAAAAATAAAATACAACTGTATAGAACTGTTCTTTATTCCCAAGTACTCGTAAAACGGTGTAAGCCCCTCCTGCAAAAACAGCGGATAAAATCCCCGCTACATAGGGAACCATATCCAGATTGAAAACTGGCTTGATAATAAATAGCGTTCCAAGAAACGCTATAATAACAGATACCACCTGAAAGCGCATCACGTACTCTCTTAGGAAAATTGCCGCAAAAATAATCGTTATAAATGGGCTCATTTTATTCAACATGTCCGCGTCAGAGAGAACAAGATGGTCAATAGCGTAGAAATTTAGTAATACGCCTGTCATCCCCAGAGCTGATCGCAGGAGTAAATATTTTTGGTTTTCCTTTTTACCAAAAAGCCGCTCTCTATGATAAAGAACAAAACCTAACGCAATAATCATTGCTACTCCATTACGAAATAATGTTTTTTGTATGGTAGGCACGTCTCCTGACAATTTCACAAACATAGCCATCAACGAAAAACCTAGTGCTGATAATAATAACAATAAAATTCCTTTATTTCTGTCACTCATGAAGCTTTTATTTCCTCCTAATATATTTTTTGACGGAACTTTTGCACCAAAAAATCTATTATAAAATGAATAAATTCAAGTACTTATATATATTCTTGGGCAAAGACATAAACAAGAAAAACACCTCCACGATTGGTATAGTAGTATTGACCAAAATCACACTACCCAAAACAGAAGGTGCATCTTTTCCTATAATAGCGAATAAGTACCAGAAGAAGCAACTGCCAAATGAAATAAAACGGTGTTTATGACACCAAACAAAAAACTGCCTTTGGAAGCTTCCAAGGACTTCTAAAGGCAGTTTTTGTTTACTATTTTCCAAATTTTTCAGGAAAGAAGCGAATATCATCAAATATTTAAATCTGCTATATATTTAAAATTAGCGTTGATCATTTTCTTCCGGTCATCCTTACTTACTCCATTTTTCTTAACAACGAAGCTTCTAAATTACTTACTGAGCTTTGACCTGCCAGCCCCATCGTAATATCTAAATCAGCAAGTATATTTTGCATTACTTCTTTTACACCTCTTTGCCCTGCGACGGCAAGACCATACATCAGCGGCCTTCCTACAAGTACTGCTTCCGCGCCAAGAGCCATGGCTTTTAAAATGTCTGACCCCCGTCTGATTCCGCTATCCATGAGTATTGTTGCTTTATCTCCTACAGCAGCTGCAACATCAGGAAGGGCATCCAAAGCCCCAATAGCTCCATCTACTTGTCGTCCGCCATGATTGGATACAATAATGCCGTCAACACCTTTTTTTACAGCAAGCTTAGCATCTTCCGGGTGCAGAATACCCTTCAAAATAATCGGCAGTTTTGTATGTTCACGTAAAAAATCAATATCATCCCAGGTTAACCCGGTATTTCCAAAAATCGTTGTCCAATGCATAATGGCAGCTTGTGGATCTTCTTGCGGCGGCTTGTCCAACTTAGTCAAGAACGCGGGATCAGTAAAATAATTCGCTACACCTTCTCCAGCCAGAAATGGTAAATACACATTTTTTAAATCTTTCTCTCTCCAAGCCATCATTGGTGTATCTAAAGTTACTACAATCGCAGAGTACCCGGATTTTTCAGCACGACTTAAAAAACTCGCTACTATCTCAGAATCTCTACTCCAATACAGCTGAAACCAGCGCGGGGCGTCTTCCATAGCCTCTGCTATTTTTTCCATTGGTACAGAAGAAGCGGAACTTGCAATATAAGGAACCCCCATTTCAGCAGATGCTTTTGCAGATCCAATATCCCCTTCTTCATGTATGATGGACTGTACTCCAATAGGCGCTTGTAATATTGGGAACGGATACTTTTGCCCGAATAAATGAACCGATAAATCGCGTTGATCTACATTCCTTAACATCCGAGGAATAATTTCTTGTTTAGAAAGCGCTTTCAAATTTGCCCGCATTGTTTTTTCACTTCCAGCTCCGCCTGCAATATAGTAAAAAGGGCCATCCTGTAATTTTTTGCGGGCAAGATTTTCCCACTCCTCATGTATTACTGGAAATCTATCAGGATCTGGATTTTGCATCGTTGCATAAATTTGATACTGAATGTTATTACCTATGTTTTCCATAGTTTAATTTCCCTCCATTTCCTATATTTATATAATATGCTGTTATCATATCATATATTTTATTCATTTTGGTTTTCAAGAAATAATAATTATTAGAATCTCAACTTTCGCACCTTAAAAAGAAACTTCCTTTCCATAGAAACAGGAGTGATTGTTCTTTTGTTAACTTCCTTGACAAAGAAAGAATAGAAGGTGAGGTGTAAAATACCGCTGATATGCTACCTTTATAGTAGACAGAGAAATAATAAAAAATCTCTCCTACTATGAAGGGAGTATTTTGTATGTCTAGAAGACTGACGAAACATGAGTTAGATGATCGAATTCAAATCGTACGGCAAGTATTAGATAAGAGAAAATCCATAGGGGCAACAGCTAAAAAACATGGAGTAGATGAACGGACACTGAAAAGCTGGATTCGTAAATACCAGGCTGATGGAGTGGACGGTTTGAAAGAATCAAGAAGCTGGAAGTCTTATTCCGCAGAGTTAAAACAACAAGCTGTCGAGTTTTATCTGTATAAAGGAGGAAGTCTGGAAAGCACATGTAACCAATTTCATATTTCGTCCCGATCGGTTTTACAACATTGGCTTAGCCTTTATAATAGTGGGAAAGAGATGAAATCCACGAATAAAGGAAGCGTTAAAATGAGCGAAAGGCGTAAAACCACATTCAAAGAACGGATAGAGATTGTCCAATATGCGATAGCCAATGATTTGAATTATCAGCAAGCTGCGGAGAAGTATGGGGTTTCCTATCAACAAGTGTATAGTTGGGTTCGTAAATACCGGAAAGATGGCGAGCAGGCTCTTCAGGATCGGCGCGGGAAAACATTAGAATCAAAGCCAAACCTAACCGAAGAAGAGAAATTACAGCTTCGAATCAAGGAACTGGAACACCGTACGCAATATTTGGAGGCAGAAAATGGTCTCTTAAAAAAGTTGGAGGAAATCGAAAGGAGAGGATGGAACGAGTAGGAAAACAAGTCCCTACCTTTGAAGCGATTCATGCATATCATGAAGAAACAGGTACGCCAATTCAATTATTATGCGACATTTTAAAGGTATCCCGATCCGGATATTATAAATGGCTGAATCACACGCCGGGTAGCCACGAAGAAGAAAATGTATGGCTGATGAAGCAAATTCAAAAGATTTTTAAACAGTACGGAGGGATTTACGGCTATCGCCGGATCAGAATGGTTATTCAACGCAAATACGGGAAACGCTATAATTTGAAACGTATTCGCCGTTTAATGATTTTATTAGACTTGAAATCATTTATACGTCGTTCCAATAGATATTCCACCAAAACAAGCTATGTCAACATCGAAGACAATCTTCTTAATCGGGAGTTTACGGCAGAAAAACCAAATCAAAAGTGGGTAACGGATATTACCCATTTAAAATACAGAGACGGTCATAAAGCCTATTTATGTATGATCAAAGACCTTTATGATGGGTCCATCGTTGCCTATAAGGTTAGTTACTATAACAATAATGATCTCGTTATGGAAACAATTAAAGCAGCGCTGGAAGCAAATCCAGGGGCTACTCCTTTACTGCATAGTGATCGTGGTTCGCAATATACCTCGAAGGAATATCGATTCGTGACAACAGAAGCCGGGATTACCCGCAGTATGTCCTGCGTTGGAAATTGCATTGACAATGCGCCTGCGGAAAGCTTTTTTGGGCATTTTAAAAGTGAGTCTTACTATTTTAAACAGTATAAAAGTTTTGAAGCATTGGCAGCGGATATTGATAGATATATCCAATTCTATAATAAAGAACGTTACCAGGAGAACTTAAATAGCCTGACACCGTTGGAATGTCGGTACCAGGCTGTTGCATAGAATTTTTGTTTTTTTACTGTCTACTTGACAGGGAGCAGTTCACCGCTGCGGCGGACCGTTTTGCTTTCCTAGGGGCACGCTCTTCAGCTAACTTTTGCCAAGAAGATCGCTTGGCAAAAGTGGATCTTCAGATGGTGCTGATCCCACAGGAGTCAAAACGGTCCGCCTCCGCTAGTTAGATATTCTATACGTGAAATAGCCGAACAAATAAAAGCTAGATCAGACAGAAGAGATTTTTTGTAGTGCATGGTAAAAGTTCCGCTAAGATTACTTTCTGTGCATGAAAACTATTCCTATTGTTAATTATCCATGCTTTTTTGAGTCGAACTGCTAAACCATCCATTTGAAATAACGGAATGATCGTGTCATCAAGCGATAGAGATACTATTTCGTCCACTCCAACAGGATGTTATTTCATTCATTCGCTGTAGAATCCTAATTAAGCGGAGTCCAACCACGCAGACTCCTATGGGAACAGGGCGAGCTGAAGATCCACTTGAAAAGCGGTCTTCTTTTCAAGTTAGCTGAAGCCGTCCCCATGGAAAGCGGAGTGGTTGGACGGAGCAGAAGCTATACACTATTATTCGTTCAAAAAAAGCTGATTTAACTAAAAAGCAAGCACAATAAAAAAGAACTTGATAATCCTGAAACAGCAAGAAATATTTGCTTATTCTTAGGTGCGATAGTTGAGTTAGAATTATATGTTTGTTTCATACGTTAGCCTTAAATTCTTTATACCTGCTTAAAATGCAAAAAACGTCTTCTAAAAAATGTTTTGCACTTTTTAGAAGACGTTGAGGAACTTATACTCTTTTTTTAACCATAGAGGAGAAAACTAGCAATATTACACCAAGCAATACAGCAATTCCGCCAATAATTCCAAAATAAAGAATCTCTGTTTCAGGACTGTATAGCTTCACAATTTGCGCATTAATTGCCTGCGCAGCAGCGTTTGACAAGAACCATAGACTCATTGTTTGTGCAGAAAATGCCGCAGGAGCCATTCTGGTCGTTGCTGCTAAACCTACTGGTGATAAACATAACTCACCAAACACTACAATTAAAAAGCTGAGTACTAGCCATATTGGGCTTACAAGCGCCTCAGGGCCTGCATAAATTGCTGGAATTATCATAATTAAGAAAGAAAGACCAGCAAACATTAAACCTAATGAGAACTTTTTATGTGTAGAAGGCTGTCTTTTCCCTAATTTCATCCATAAGGCAGCAAATACTGGTGCTAAAATAACAACGAATAATGGATTTAGTGATTGGAACCATGATGATTGCAGTGAAAAGCTACCCAAGGATAACCTTGTCCGTTCATCCGCATATTGCGCTAAAATAACAGCTCCTTGCTCCTGGATTGCCCAAAACATCATTGCTGCAATGAATAATGGGATATAAGCCAGCAGACTCTTCTGTTCCTGTTTGGTTGTTTTCTTGCTGAAATACATCACCAAAAAGTAAATAATCGGAATCACTATTCCCAGGATACTCACTGTCATAATAAATCGGTCAATAGTCAGGATTCCCTTAGAAATAAGCCTTTGTCCAATGATCACAATAATGAGCGCACTGATTCCAAATTTCAGAAATATAGATTTCTTTTCATTCGCTGATAATGGGTTTGGTACATAAGAACCGGCCAGGCCTAAATATTTCTTTCTTGTAGCTAAGAAAATAATTAAGCCAACAAGCATACCGATTGCTGCCACTCCAAATCCAAGATGGAAACTATATTTTTGCCCGAGTGTTCCGACAATAAATGGTGCAATTAATCCACCCAGGTTAATTCCCATATAGAATATACTAAAACCGGCATCTGTACGTATATCCTCTTTATCATATAAATCTCCGACGATATTGGATACATTTGGCTTTAACAGCCCTGTCCCAATAACAATTAAGCCCATCGATACAAATAGAGCTGTAACCCCTCCTGGAAAGGATAATGCAATATGACCTGCCATAATCAATAGTCCGCCATAAAAGACGGTTCTCTTCGTACCAAGCATCCGGTCAGCAATCCAGCCGCCGATAATCCCTGACATATAAACAAGCGAGCCATAAATAGCCATAATGGAGGCAGCTGTGCCTTTATCCATATTCAGCCCGCCATCTTTAATTGCGTAATACATATAATAGAGCAAGATTGCCCTCATACCATAATATGAAAATCTTTCCCAAAACTCAGTGAAAAATAATGTAAATAAGCCTTTAGGATGTCCAAAGAAACCTTTTTGCGGAATACTCTTCAGGATCTCTTGTGAATTCTTCGATGTCATAATCTTTCCTGTCCCTTTCTTTCTTTTAGATTCGTGTTCAAAAAGACCGATAAATAGGACCAAGTCGGTTAAGAACGCGACGTCCTGTCGCAACACCGACACTAGCACGTCCTGGGACTGCGATTACTCGCCCCATCGGAAACATTTGTGCGTCGGAAGTTCAAGGCGACGTGTTTTTTCCGAACGGACTTTCACAGGATGTGATGACTTCTGTGTTGTCCACAGGACGTGGACGGTTTTAACAGAAGTTCCTCTATGCTTTATAATACGTGAGTAACGGTCTTGGTGGGGCGAGTAATCGCAGACCCCATCGGAAAAAAACACGTCAACGCAGAAATTCGCCGTGTCATTTTTATTGGACTTTTTGAACTTCCTCTTTTAGATTCGTTCGACTTTTGCAATATATATGGCTTCTAAATATTACTACCGCATCCACCAGATGAAATTGATGCTCTTACATAAATATTCAAACAATTAAAAAATACCTCGCCGTTTGGGTTTTAGATTACTGAATCGTAAAATCGCCAAACAGAAGAGGTACCTGTAATTGATGAGCCTATAAGCAAATGCTACATGAAATTAATTCAACTTTTATAAGAAATAAACGGATAAAACTTTCATGTCATGCAAGTATGACAACGTCTTTCTTACATTGATCCGCTTTTATTTTCAAATATACTGTTTATCTCTGCTTTGAAAATAAAATCTTTTTTATACTTATTTTGGGTTCGTCATGGTACTACTTCTTTTGTTTATTTCCATGCGTAAAAGTCGAATACAATATATCATACCACTCCGGAACTTTAATGTAAATAAACTGTCAAATGGTTATTTTTTCATTTTTTAGCAAGTATGCACATAACTAAATACAGTTTATGCTTCATTATTAATCATAATTGGACCTATACAACATCATCCTTTTACATTCCAAAAGTTCTTCCTTCAAGCATTATTAACTATTGGAATATTGATCTTTATTTAAAATTTTTGTTTTGATTGCTTTGAAAATTTATTTATAAACATAGCTTATATAAACCTTTTTACATGTTACTATTCCTTATTTGACTTGTATTTTTATAAAGTATAGAATTATCCTAATTAACAAATGTTCTAAATTTTTGTTTTATTTTTCATATGAAGGAGGATATGGATGATTTCAATACAAAATACCGTAAACAGTGATATCAATATTTCTTTAAATCATTACATTGTTAACTCCATTCAGCTATTTAAATACAACCAATATGAACTTTATAATTATATTAAAAATAAATTCAATGAAAATCCGCTGGTTTTTATATATGAAGATAAGATTCCAATATCCAATATCTCACAGCAGCAGGTTGATTCTCATCATATCATCGATGATATACTGTCCCATTTCCGCTGTACCCTTCATACGCAGGATCAGTTGACGATGGAGTTTATTCTTCATTCTCTTAATTCCAAAGGCTTTTTAGAAGAACAACCCTATGAGATTGCTTCTTATACCGGATCTTCACTAAATAGAGTGGAAGAATTAATTAACCAACTGCAAAGCTATGAAAATAAGGGTATAGGAACTTTTAATATGCTGGATTTTCTTAAATTTCAACTGAAAAATAAAGGCTTTTATAACGAAAAGCTATTTACTCTTTTTTCATCTCATTTGAATGAAATCAATCAACATTCCTTCCGTTTTCTGGAAGGTTCAAATGTAAATGAAGTTGAATTCAAAGAATACATAGATTTAATTACTACCCATTGCAATTTGACTCCTTTAGAAGCTGATGAAACATTAAATATATCTCCTGATGCTTCCATTGTGCATGGAGAGAACGGATTACAGGTTATCATTCATGATTATCTCAGCGGCGACATTTCCTATGAACCTCTTTTAGCGGATGGTCATCATCATTCATTCAACGCTGAATTGGAAAAGTTTAAAACGGAATACGATGAACTTATTTCTATTTTGAATGCAAGAAAAATATACTTAACTCAGGTCATCTCTATCATTGCAAATGTTCAATATGATTATTTAACTGGAAAAAGTGACTATTTGCATGCTTTAGATCAGACAGATTTAACAGAACATACGAAACTGAGCCCGGCCACCATCAGCAGATTGCTCAGCAATAAATATATCGCTACGCCCAGAGGAACCATTCCAATAAAAAAATTATTATCCAAAAAATATCATAAAAACCTATCAGTCAGTTACATTAAATACTTGATTCAAAATATAACTGACTTCGAAGCACTCTCTGATAATAAAATTTCGAAATATTTAGCTGAAATAGGTATATCTATTTCCAGAAGAACCGTGAACAAATATAAAAATCAAATACTAGGGAATAACAAAAGGACTAGTCCAAAACCGTGAGGACTAATCCTTTTCTTTGCTGTATAATATTTAATCCAGTTTTTCCATAAGTCCTTTCAGCTTCGTAACTTCTTCCTCTGTAAGTCCTAATCTAGGTTTTCTTGCTGGTCCGCCGTTTAACCCTTTCAGATCCATCGCCTTTTTCACTATTTGAACATACTTTCCGGAATCCTCCAGAAACTCACATAGCGGCAATAAGTCTTTATACAACTCCTTCGCTCCGTCGTAATTCTTTGCTTTCACCAGTTCATACAGTCTTCCTGCGCTGTTTGGTGCAATATTTGCCGCTACCGAAATCCAGCCAGTTGCTCCAAGGACATATGATTCCAATGCGAGATCATCTGCTCCACAGAACAGGACAAGATCTGTATTGTCGGCCACCGCTCTAACCTTTCTTATATCTCCACTCGACTCTTTGATATACTGTACGTTATCAAGTTCTTTATCAATTTTATAAATAGTCTCATTTTCCAAATTTACATTTGCCGTAAATGGATTGTTGTACATCATAATCGGTGTGGAAACGTGATCATTTACTTCTTTAAATTGTTCAAATGCTTCTTCTTCCGTTGGTGTCATGTAATATGAATTGATAAGCAACAGCCCATCTGCGTGATTTGCTTCGGCGTGTTTAGCATATTCTAACACTTTATCCGTTCGTTCATCGGCGATTCCAACCAATAAATCTGTCTCTGTATCTTTTACTGCTTCCCCAGCGATTCTAACGATTTCCTTCTTTTCTTCATCATTTAATGAGACAAATTCCCCTGTACTTCCAACCACCACTATTCCTGGGACTTTTTGATCTAAATAGTACTGGATATTTTCTTTTACCCCTTCATAGTTCACGCTGTAATCCTCATTCATTGGTGTAATTAATACTGGAAATGCTCCTTCAAATTGCTTTTTCATGTAAATCACCTTTCCTCTCAAAATTTTAAAAAATATATTTTAACTTCCGAAATACAAATATTTCTGAAAATAGAGGATACGGAAGTTGAGAATACAATTAATCAATTATTTATTCGGGATTGAGTATATCTGGTAACCAAGTAGCTAGAACTGGAAATAATATTAATAATATAATTGCTACGAGTTGCAATCCAATAAACGGTAAAGTTGCCATATATATTTTCCCAATTTTCACTTTCTCGCCTACAGCACTCTTCAAATAAAATATAGCAAAACCAAAAGGTGGTGTTAAAAATGCCATTTGTAAAATAACCATGAATAGTACCGCCCACCAAAGGGGATCAAATCCAGCTTCAACTACTACTGGCGTAATAATTGGAGCTGCCAGCATAATTAATGCCATTGTTTCTAAAAACATCCCTAAAATAAAGATGAAGAGAATAGCAAAAAATAATACGCCCCATTTTCCTCCATAAACATTGGATGCTAATTCAGACACCATTTGATTTCCACCAATTCCAGAAAAAACAGTACTGAACGTTGCTGCTCCAATAAGTATCCAAGCAACCATCCCCGTCATCTTACTAGATTCAAAAATTGCATCTTTTATTTTATACCAGTTTAACCTTTTAGAAAATATACCAATTAAAATTGTTCCTGCTACGCCAACAGAAGCACTTTCAGTAGGTGTAGCTACTCCTGTAAAAATGGAACCTAATACAAGTAAGATTAAAATCATAGGTAGTATTAATGATTTTATAGAATGGAGCTTTTCCTTTAATGAAACACGCTCTTCCTTAGCAAGAGCAGGTACACTAGATGGTTTGATATAAGCAATGATAAATATATATATGATAAAAATAAAAATTAACAGTATACCTGCACCTAGACCTCCTGCAAACAGGTTTGATATAGAAACTCCCGTGATTGCTCCATAAAGGACCATATTTAAATTTGGTGGAATAATTTGACCAAGCGTTCCGCCGCCCATAATAGTCCCTAAACTCAAATTTTCATTGTATTTATATCTCCTCATATGCGGTAAAGCAATAAGGCCTAAACCAATAACACCTGCTGCTACAACACCTGAAATAGAGCCAATAATAGCACCCACTATGATTACTGTAATTGCTATTCCGCCTCTTAGACCGCCAGACCATTTATAAACTGCATCAAACAGTTCTGATATGATATTTGATTTTTCTAAAAGGATCGACATAAGTATAAAGAGTGGAATAGCTATTAATGTATAGTTATTCATTACGCCCCACGCGCCACTAGTAAGCAAAGCTGTACTGTCATATCCCCACATTAGTAGAGCATAGAATACCCCAGTAAATGCAAGAGAAAAAGCAATTGGTACACCCAAAAATAAAAGAAACAGTAATAATACAAACATACCAATAGGCGCATAATCAAAGATTAGTTCCATAATCGCTCTCCCCCTTTTCAAACCATAATTTATACAACTCTACCAATGACTGCAGCCATAATATGAATGCACTAATTGGAATAAACCATTTAAACCACCAAATTGGAGGATTAAAAGAAGTCTGGTGTGCAGAATGTTCCACAATTCGAGTAGACTCTATTGCCAGCTCCACCCCTTTCACCAATAAAAGGAAGGAAGTTATTATAACTAAAATGTGTATAAAAGTAAGTAGAATCAACTTGGATTTTCCTTTTATAAAAGATTGTAATATATCTACTGTAATATGCCCTTTTGTTCTTAATGTATCTGCACCAGTAAGCAGTATCATGATTCCAAAAAGGAAAATAGTAACCTCAAATCCCCAATCTGGTGAGTTACCGAAAAATCTCCTCATAATTACTGTATATAAAATAACGAGAGTCAAAGGAATGATCATATAACTCGCAATTTTCCCTGAAATCCTTGATAGATTTTCTATTGCATTAACAACTCTCTTCATGGTTGACACCCCCTATTCTTCATACCCTAATTTCTCCGCATCTTCTAAATAGCCGAGTTCAGCTAATACTTGGGCATATTCTTCTACGTACTGTTTGCTTAATTCACTTTCTTCCTTATAATCTAACAATAAATCAAATCCAATTTCTTTCATTTCTTCTACATCTTCTTCTGGCAGTTCGATAAATTCGATATCTGGATTATCTCTCCACTCTTGTTCAGCAATCTGGCTTTCAACTCCATATGCAATAGCTGATTCATATCTAACCTTATCTCTTGCTACATATACAGCTGCTTTTAAATCCTCCGGTAGTTCTTCCCAAGCTTTGGGATTGATAATAAGCTCTTTATCAGTACTCGGCCCAACGTGAATTGCCGGATCAATAATATATCTAGTAACCTCATCTAACCCCATTTCTCCATTAACTAGAAAATCATTAAATTCTGCAGCATCCACAGTACCTAATTGCAAGCCTGTATAGATCTCTGAAGCGGAAAGAGAAATAGATGACGCTCCAAGCGCACCATAAAACTGAGATGCAACTCCTGCTGCCCGAATATTTTTCCCTTCAAAATCCTCAATACCTTCTATGGGTACACGTGAAATTAATACTTCTTCCGGAGCATAGTCAAAGGCACCTAAATTTTTTATTCCATGTTGTTCATACGCTTCATTAATGATAGGCTCTAATCTTTCCGTTCTATAAAAATGCTCTTCAAATCCTCTGATCGGATCTCCAGGAATAGTTCCTCCACCAAGTGTAAAAACTGGATCCTTCCCAGACCAAAATCCAGTATAGAGAGCTCCCATTTCAACAACGCCGTTTTTTACCATATCAAATGAATCAGTAGTCGGAAAAAGAATATCAGCTCCATAAGGTTCTATGATTAACTGACCATCTGTTATTTCTTCTACTGCTTCTACAAAGGGAATAATTGTTCCATCATACCTAGAAGTACCTTCAATTTGATGCGTAACCATTCTCCATTCATAGACTCTTTTTTCGCCTTCTGGAATAGTTTGAATGGGTGCACATGAACTCAGTAAAATGATTGTCGATATCATCATTCCAATAATAAACCTTTTCATGTATAATCCTCCTTTTGGCATCGCTTACAATTCTGATTTTATTAAATATTCCATCTTAGTAAATAGAGTATTTCACTTTGTGTGAAAAGTCAATATTTTTTTACACACAGCAAAAAAGGACCAGTCTAAAAAATCGACTAATCCTTTTTAATTTGCTGTATAATATTTAATCCAGTTTCTCCATAAGTCCTTTCAGCTTCGTGACTTCTTCCTCTGTAAGTCCTAATCTAGGTTTTCTTGCTGGTCCGCCGTTTAACCCTTTCAGATCCATCGCCTTTTTCACTATTTGAACATACTTTCCGGAATCCTCCAGAAACTCACATAGCGGCAATAAGTCTTTATACAACTCCTTCGCTCCGTCGTAATTCTTTGCTTTCACCAGTTCATACAGTCTTCCTGCGCTGTTTGGTGCAATATTTGCCGCTACCGATATCCAGCCAGTTGCTCCAAGGACAAATGATTCCAATGCGAGATCATCTGCTCCACAGAACAGGACAAGGTCCGTATTGTCAGCCACCGCTCTAACCTTTCTTATATCCCCACTAGATTCTTTGATATACTGTACGTTATCAAGTTCCTTATCAATTTTATAAATGGTCTCATTTTCCAAATTCACATTTGCCGTAAATGGATTGTTGTACATCATAATCGGTGTGGAAACGTGATCATTTACTTCTTTAAATTGTTCAAATGCCTCTTCTTCCGTTGGTGTCATGTAGTATGAGTTAATAAGCAACAGTCCATCTGCGTAATTTGCTTCGGCATGTTTTGCATATTCTAACACTTTATCCGTCCGTTCATCGGCGATTCCAACCAATAAATCTGTCTCTGTATCTTTTACTGCTTCCCCAGCGATCTTCACGATTTCCTTCTTTTCTTCATCATTTAATGAAGCAAATTCTCCTGTACTTCCAACTACCACTATTCCAGGAACTTTTTGATCTAAATAGTACTGGATATTCTCCTTTACCCCTTCATAGTTCACACTGTAATCCTCATTCATTGGTGTAATTAATACTGGAAATGCTCCTTCAAATTGCTTTTTCATGCTCCTCATCCTTTTCTTTTTCATATTTGTCTTTATCTAAAATAAACCAACCAAAGTAACCATAGATTAAGTTGATTATAATGACTAAAAATCCGTACCAGAAGAAAGGCAGGTATGCAAGGGTTGACACTCCAAGTGTCGTTGCCATAAAAACCCCTCCATCAGTCCAGGGAACCATTGGATTAGCAATTGTACCTCCTGCCTCTACATTTCTTGATAACAAAGTTCTGCTGATTTTTTTCTTATCATAATTAGCTTCTGTAATTTTCGTTCCTGTCAACATTGAAACATAAGCTGCGCCACCAAAAAATACACCAAAGAAAGCTGCGAGCATTGTTGTAAATGTCAGTTTACCTGTATTTGTTGCCCATTTGGCAAAAAGTTCACCAATCACTGTAAATGCACCGATAGTCTGTAACAACCCGCCAACACCTAAAGCTAGAAGAATTAATAATATGACTTCAAGCATGAAAGTAATACCACCACGGTCTAAAAGGTTATCAATGAAATCAATTCCTGTAGTGACTCC
Source organism: Oceanobacillus jeddahensis (assembly GCF_000750635.1). GTDB lineage: Bacteria > Bacillota > Bacilli > Bacillales > Amphibacillaceae > Oceanobacillus > Oceanobacillus jeddahense. Next base: position 171,884 of record NZ_CCDM010000002.1, on the reverse strand, counting down.
GCTTCCAGAGTACAGTGTCTCAATCGCTTCAATGAAACCATATCCTTGAAACCAAACCGCCCATAAACTTCCCAGCAGTGCCCCAAATATAATTACCGGTATGGATGGAAGTTTAAATGCCAGCATGACGACAACCACTACTGCTGGAATCAGCATAAGCCAAGATATATGAAATGTATCCTGTAAACTAGCCATTGTATTCTCCGCAATTGACAGATCACCGCTGCCATCTTGCATAATTAAACCTGTAATCCAATAAGCAATTGCGGCTATAATGAAAGCTGGTATAGATACATATGACATCGATCTAATATGTCTGAATAAATCTACTCTTGACAAGGAAGCCGTCATAACAGTTGTATCAGAGAGCGGTGACATTTTATCTCCAACGTAACACCCTGAAATGACTGCGCCAGCAACCAAATAGGTTGGAAGTCCGAAGCTTTCTCCAATACCCATCATCGCAATGCCAGCTGTCCCTGCCGAACCAAATGATGTTCCTGTGGAAATAGATGTAATCGCACAGATAACCATTGCTGCCATCAGAAAAATACTTGGACTAATGATACTTAAACCATAATAAATCATCGTCGGTACAATACCACCTGCAATCCAAGACCCGATAAGCGCCCCTACAGCGATTAAAACGAGTGTCGCTCCTAAGCCTTCATAAATTCCTTTTAAAAGGCCTTTCTCCATTTCTATATACGTATTACCTAGATATAATCCAACCCCCATAATCACAAACCAGATTGTGAGCAATGCCAGCTGGATAGGCAACTCTAAAACAACAATAAAACCAAACATTATTACTACAAATAAAACTAGGACGAGCAATAATACCGGTATGCTTGGCAATTTCTTTTCTCTAGCCATATATTTCTCCCCTTGTTTTATTTAATAACAAACCCTTTAGAGTAAATATCGGTATGATCAATATAAAATTGTGAATTAGAAATTAAATAATAATGAAGCTGCATATCTTCCACACGTATTTTTAACCCAGTAAAGAAAGTAATAATTTCCTGAGAAAATTCCTTTGCAAGTACAGCCATGACTTCGATAATTGGATATGCTAAAATATCTCCGTTTTTATTTGCAACTACTTGTTTTTCTCCCTGTTTAAGCACCAGATAATCACTGTCTCCATCTTTCTTAGAACGAATGTACTCTTTAATCGTTGTTATATTTTTTATTTCTAATTCTATATCCACTTCATCTACTCTTATTTTCTTGTCGTTGACCAGGTAGATATTCTGTTGTTTTGCTACTTCAGGTAATTTTTCTGTCCTCAGACAATCATGCCGGTATTCATAGATTTGGTCATTATATCTTACGGAATAGCTTTCCTTTTGATTTATTCTGCCTCGATCCACAAGTGATAAAAGCAAGCTTTTTAGTAAAATACTTTCGTTGTCAACGCTTTCATTTTCATGTAAATCTACCTCTAAAACATTGTCATTCCATTGAAAGATTAGTAAATGAACATATTTACTCCCTCTCGGCTCATTACGCATTAATGCCCTATTTTCATAACCTGGTAATGTCGTTTCCAGCTCACTTTTCTCGATAATTCTTAATTGCTGTCCATTAATATGAATATCGTAACTATTAATTACTTTTGAAATCATACATTCACCCCTTTCTTATATTTCCGGGATCAATAGATACCCTTGATTTAAGGGATCATTCGGATCGAAATAAAAGTCATGCCTCCCCATTATCCATGCAGATCCTGTAATAGCAACTTTATTATAAGTTACACCGTCTTCCTTATTCGCATGAATGACCTGAGCTTTAAACTGGGAACCCGTAATACTTTCATGGAGAAAGCTTTCATTCAAACCCAGCTGGCCATCTTTATAAAGTGTCGATACTTTTGCACATGTCCCTGTACCGCACGGCGATCTATCAATACCTCCTGGTGGCACAATTACCGTGTTTTTGACAACATCACCAGGTTCATAGAATTCCATATGCGTCAGCTTATTAATAAATGGATACTCAGGATGCTTCACCTCATGCTGACGATTAATTTCATCTCTGACCGCCATGGCCACGTCCACAATTTCTTCTGATCTTGATACATCAAGCGATAAACCCAAATCACCGGCTTTCATAATTCCATAAAAATTTCCGCCATACGCCACATCACATGGTACATTCTTGAACTCCTTGTAGTCGATATATAATTTCTTTAGATGAAAGGAATCTGTACTGATAAATGTTACTTCTTGTACTTTACCGTCTTCCACCTTGCAGCTGGCTTCCACCACACCTGCTGGCGTATCCAGGACTACCGAAGTATAAGGCTCTTTGACTTCGACATAACCAAGCTCTACAAGTGCTGTACATGTTCCAATGGTGTCATGTCCGCACATTGGCAGATACCCGCCGGTCTCTATAAAAATTACACTAAAATCAGCTTCCTCTTTTAAAGGCGGGAGTAATATCGTGCCACTCATTACATCATGTCCCCTGGGCGGAAAAACCAGGAACTTTCGAATGTAATCATGATTTTCTTTCATATCCAGCATTTTTTCTTGAATCGTCTCTCCTTTTAATTTAGGCATACCGGATAAAACCGTTCTTGTCGGGTTTCCCCCAGTGTGTGTATCCACAGTAACAAGTAGTTTTGAATTTATCTTCATATTGCCTCCTTCTGAAATCTATCCATACTTAGCGGACTAATGTCATCCTCGAGTGTATCTGTCACCATCTGAGCCATCCAATAACCTGTTACCGCAGACAATCCAATTCCATCTCCCTCATGACCAGCGGCTACATAATAATTAGGTACAGTAGTCTCTGAAATAATTGGCAAGTGATCCGGTGTCCACGGCCGGAGACCTGCATAACTACGGATAATATTCATGTCCTTCATTTTCGGGAAAAACTCTATCGCCCTTTTGGCAATCAGTTGAACAACTTGATGATTGACGGTTGTGTCAAAACCGATAAATTCCCGGCTGCTTCCTATCAGGAAGTTTTGACTCTCTGTCGGTTCATGCACCAATGCAATTCCATAATCATTCATGATTTTATCGGCTTTTCTCTCTTTGCCAAACTTCGTCATCAAGTATCCAAACTCTTGAATTTTTCTTGTACCCATTAATTCTGCACGTGATGAAACCAAGATATGACCTTTTCTTGGTTTAATTGGTAAAGGTACACCAAGATGTTTACTCACTTCTGGCGCAAAAACACCAGCTGCATTAATTACTTTATTGGCCGTAAATACACGATCATGAGAATGTACTTTAAATCCTTTTGTTCTATGTTCCTCTATAAATGTTACGGGCGTTTTTTCGAAAAGCTCAAAATCATTTTTTTTCGCTGCGTGAATGAACGAAAATGTTAACATGTATGGGTTTACCGTCGAATCATTCGTGCATTCAATGCCGCCAACCAAATGATCAGCAAAATATTTGGAATCATTTTTTAAATCTTCTTTGGTTAATTTTTTAAAAAATTGATATTCGCCATTTGCCTTGTTGTGTTGATCTACCCAGTCATATGCCTGCTCCAATTCTTCTTCATTTGCACAAAGGAAAATACTTCCCGGATGCCTGTATTCAAATTTCATTTCTAATTCTTTTGATAAGCTTTTGATTAATGCCTGGCTCTTTATCGCCATATTGCTATCAAATCCCGGCTCTTTATCAATCAATAAAACATTGCCATCACATTTTGAGCTTGTACCAGAAGCAACTGTATCCCCTTCTAACATCCCTACTTTCAAACCTTTTTCAGAAGTATAATAAGCAATGCTTGCACCGATAATACCTCCACCAATTATCAATACATCATAAGATGGCGTTGTCAAAATTGCTCCCTCCTTCCTTTATAAAATACTAAGAAAAAAACGTGCCAACTTCACATATCGTAAAATCAATAAAATTTGAAATAATGTGTAAAGAAAAATATAATTATTATTATAAATTTAACACTAAAGGGGATTATACATATGTTAGAACATTCTATTATTGAAGAGCTAATAAATTTTTATAACCACTCTTTTACGATTATTGATAAACACGAAAAAGTCATTTACTGGAGCGACAGAGCTTCAGAAATATTTAACATGGAGAAAAGCGAGGTGATTGGAAAGGATATTAAAGAAATTTTCGCAGAAGACAAATTGGCGATTTTACAAACATTACGAAACAATGAAATCATTGAGAAGAAGCAGCACATGGCTACGAAAAGTATTTATGTAAATCTTAAATCTGTTCCGATTCTCATTGAAGGCAAAGTTGAAGGTGCCATTGTTTCAGAAATTGATGTGACAGAAAAAAAACGCCAGGAGGAAGAAATCGAACAACTCAAAAATCAGGTAAGCTTCCTTACCGATAATGTCAAACAGTTGAAAAATGAAGAACATTTTAAAAATATTATTTTCAAAAGCTCGATCATGGAAAATTTAAAAAACCAGATAAAACGAGCCGCAAAGACAAATGCCAATATTTTAATCACTGGAGAAACTGGTGTGGGCAAGGAACTATTTGCACAATCTATTCATAACAGCAGTGAAACATCCGGTGAATTCATCCCTATTAACTGTGGTGCGATTCCAAAGCATTTATTTGAGGCAGAATTGTTTGGTTACGAAAAAGGAGCTTTTACGGGAGCAAATAAAGAAGGAAACAAAGGGAAGCTCGAGCTTGCCAGAGATGGCACACTTTTTCTTGATGAAATCGGGGATATGCCGTTGGATATGCAAGTAAAATTCCTGCGGGTATTACAAGAAAGAAAATACTTCAGATTAGGCGGTAAAAAAGAAGTTTCCACCCATTTTCGGTTGGTTTCAGCTACAAACAAAACGATTTCTGAGTTACTGAATTCTGATAATTTTCGTTCGGACCTGCTGTACCGGATTAATGTCCTTAATATCCACATACCTCCTTTAAGAGAACGGCCCGATGACATTGAATCCTTATTCTATTATTATCTTTATCACTTATCGAAGAAATACCAGACAGAGCTTCGTTATGCAGATCATTCACTTTTAAACAACCTAAGAAGCTATCACTGGCCTGGAAATGTTAGAGAATTAATCAATGTTGTCGAACGATTAGTTATTTTCTCCAATGAAGATCAATTAAATAATAATATCTTTGATCAATATTTGGTGGAAGTGGGGCAACCAGATAAGACCCTGTCTGTACCAAATCTATCAGAGGATCTAAATCTGAAAGACTATATCCATAAGGTGGAAGCAGAATATATTAAATATATCGTCGAACAAAATGATCATAACATTGAAAAATCCAGTCATGACCTCGGTATCAGCAGACCTACATTATATTCAAAAATGCGCAAATTCCAATTTTAAATTGGCACACTTTTTTCTTGTTTATAAATAAATATCCTTTGAGGTGATTCGAATGAAAAAACAAGATGATTTTATAGTATGTCGATGTGAAAATATATACTACTCCGAAATACTTGAAATATTAGAGAAAGGAGCAGCAAACTCGAGGGAATTAAAACTTAAGTCCCGAGCTGGCATGGGATTTTGCAACTCCAGAACATGCGGACATTTTTTAGACCAGTTGACTCAAGATAAAAATACACAGGCTCCTTCTTATATCAACCTGAAATCCCAGTCTCCTATTCGAACCGTTTCGTTTGAGGAAATTTCAGGGGGTGTGGAATCGTGACAGAAAGAATTACAGATCATAAAATTTTAGGAAAAAAAGAGCAGACACTCATCCCTTTTCAATGGAACGGTCAAACGTATTATGGAGCAGAGGGGGAAAGTATCACAGCAGCGCTTCTCGCTAATAATATTAGAACGCTCAGATACCATGAAAAAGATGGCAAACCACGAGGGCTATACTGTAACATTGGACACTGCTCCGAATGCAGGGTAATTGTGGAAGGAAAACGTAATCAACGGGCCTGCCTCACTCCAATCCATAAAAATATGGTGATTGAACAGCAGAAGGAATTGCCTCACTTGGTAAAAGGAGGGCATTCCCATGGATCACTTTGATACTATAATTATCGGTGCCGGCCCTGCCGGATTAACGGCTGCCCAAGTCCTGCAAGAAAAGCAAAATGTACTCCTTATCGATGAATATTATCATTATGGCGGCAGATTGCTTGGGCAGCTATATGAGGAAACAAAAGGAGAATGGTGGAATGGAATGGAGGTTGCTCGGAAACTTTACAATGAAGTCTCTGAAAAGGTGAACTTTAAGCTTGGCACATCAGTGTATAACGTAGAACATAGTAATCAAGGCTTCGATATCTACACAACGTCCGGCCATTTTCGATCAGAACACTTGATTGTTGCGACCGGCGGAAAAGAAAAATCGACTCCGCTTCCAGGCTGGGATTTGCCAGGAGTAATGACGGTAGGTGCTGCTCAGGTGCTGACAAACTTCCAACGTGTGAAACCGGGAAATAAGGGAGTTATTATCGGTATTAATCCATTGTCCATGGTCATCGCGCTAGAGCTCGGTTACGCATATGTTGATGTTGCTAAAATCTGTCTTCCTCCAGTTAATCTAATCAACAAAGCAACGCCAAAAGAAGCATTGGAAACGCTGATATCTTTAGGAAATTCTGCTCCATCTAAATTCTTTTCAACAGGTTCAAAAATAGCTGGAAAAGTGACTCCACTCCAGCAGCTGGTATTACAGCTTTTCCCTAAAAAAGGAGTCCGTGCACTTGGATTACCTATCTCCATCAAAGAAAGGGTAATGAGAATAAACGGGCAACATGAAGTTGAATCCGTAACCATTCAAAAAACGAATGCCTCGGGTGAACTTATAGAGGGTACAGAAAAAGAAATAGCATGTGATTTTGTATGCATCTCTGACGGTTTATCACCAGTCAATGAAGTAACATCCTTATTGAATCTGAAACATATTTATATGGAATCGTTAGGTGGATATGTACCTCTGCATAACGAAACGATGGAAACAGAAATAGAGAATTTGTATGTTGCCGGTAATATTACTGGCATAGAGAATGCTAAAATTGCTATGCTGCAGGGAAAAATGGCTGCAAATCAGATTATAAAAGATACTATTTCATCTAAAAAAACACTGGAAGCCATAACATACGAAAGGCAACACGCAAAAGTAACCTTCCATAAAGATTTGCACCAAGGAAGAAAAAACTTACAAAGCATGTGGAAACAATTTTTATAAAAAACGCTCTTCTCTAATTTTGAGAAGAGCGTTTTTTCATTTTGTGGATGAAACGAGAAGTAGCTTTGTCGTTTCATCCGTAGCATTGTACCAATGGTGTGCCATACTTGAGTCTATATGGATGGACTCATTGCTATACAGTGTTTCTTGAACACCTTCAATTTCAACTTCTAATTGGCCGGATAAGACATATACAAACTCCTGTCCACTATGTGTATAAGGAATTTGTTGATACTCCCCTGCCTCTAAGTCAATCCGTGCAGGGATAAAATCCGGATGTTCCATTTTTCCAACTAGGCTTTTATAGGAAAAGTTACCAGTATTTTTATACGATGTTTTCTCTTTTTTTACAAAGCTGGAATCTCCATTATCGAAGAAGAAATTCACATTAACATCTAATGCTTCACAGATTTTTTTAAGTGATGTAAATGTAAGTGTCCGCAGTCCCCTTTCTATCTGGGATAAAAAGCTCACAGACAGACCACTTCGATCACTCAATTGTTGTAAGGTCAGCTGCCTGCTCTTACGTACTTTTTTTAGTTCGCTGCCTAATAACTCATCCATCCACGTCACCTCTTAGTTATTATTGCTTCATATTAACAAAGATACTTTTCACTTCTACATAGTTGGAGATGCCGTAATCTCCACCCATCTCTCTGCCTATACCGGAATGTTTGTAACCGCCAAACGGCATTGTTTCCAATTCAAGACCAAAATCATTCACCCAGACAGTTCCTGATTCTAACTTAGAAGCAATATAGTGTCCTTTTTTAATATTTTCCGTCCATACACTTGCAGCTAAACCATACTCACTATCATTAGCCCGCTGAATCACTTCTTCCACTTCATCGAAGACAAACACCGACATAACAGGACCAAATATTTCTTCTCTTGCAATCGTCATATGGTCTTCTACGTCCGCAAAGATAGTCGGTTCTACAAAATATCCTTGATCCCCTGTACGCTTACCGCCAGTAATAAGCCGCGCACCTTCTTCCTTTCCTTTTTCAATATACCCTAAAACAGTATTCATTTGTTTTTCAGATACAAGCGGCCCCATATCCGTAGCATTGTCTAGCCCAGGGCCAACGACCGTTTCTTCAGCTTTTTTCTTGAGCTTATCCAGTACTTCATTATATAAACTTCGATGCACAAAAATACGGGTAGTTGCACTACAATTTTGACCATGATTATACATCGTACCATCAAAAATACCATCTAATGTTGTTTCTAAATCAGCATCTTCTAAGACAATAGCTGGAGATTTCCCTCCAAGTTCTAAGGTGACCGCCTTCACATCATCTGCTGCTTTTCTCATAATTTCCTTACCAGTTTCTGTGGAGCCTGTAAACGCAACTTTGTTCACTTGGGGATGTGTTACCAAAGCATTTCCAACTACACTTCCTGGCCCAGAAACAATATTGACTACACCATCTGGAAAACCAGCTTCTTTAAATAACTTCGCTGCATATAAAATGGATAATGGTGTATCTTCTGCAGGTTTTAAAACAACCGTACACCCTGCTGCAAGTGCTGACCCCAGCTTCCAGGCAGCCATTAGCAGAGGATAGTTCCATGGAATAATCTGCCCTACTACACCAACAGGCTCGTGAACCGTATACGTAGCATAATCCGGCGAAACGTTTGTTGTCTTACCAAAGATTTTGGTTGCCCAGCCCGCATAATATCTAAAATGCTCAATCGTTCCCTCTACATCATCTTCCAAAGCTTGCTGATAAGGTTTTCCGTTATCAAGCGCCTCCAATTGAGCAAGTTCTTCTCTATGCTCTTCTAATAAGTCTCCAAATTTATAAATTATACGGGAACGCTCGGCAGCCTCCATCTTGGTCCATTGTCCTTCATCGAAAGCTTTACGAGCTGCTTGAACAGCCAAATCAATATCGGATTCATCTGCTTGGCTTACTTTCGCAATCACTTCTTCCGTTGCCGGGTTCAAAACGTCAAATGTTTGACCGCTCTGTGCTGTAACGTATTGACCATTAATATAGAACCCGTTTACCTCTTCTAAAAACGCTTTCACTTTTGGCTTCAACGTATCTAACGTATCTAGTGACATACACAAACATCTCCCTTAATATAGATTTATTTAACCTCGAAATATAGCAATCTCCAGATTAAATATTCTGTTAATTAACAGGATAGTCTATGAATGCATAAAAAGCAATCATTTTTTCACAGACAGTAAAATATGGTGCATTATCTGATTAACGTTCAGGCTCCTCAAAAGAGTATTGTTCACAGTTTCTTTTAAAAATATCATCCTTTTTACAGGTACTGTAAAATTCTTACATAAGCACGTTGTTAGGAATATTGAAATCAAGTTTTCTTTTTATATAAGAGTAATCGTTTGTTCGTCGTTCAAACGATAAAATTGAAATAGGCATACTATCCTTTTATGTTTAAAAACCTGTATGTTTCTTGCAAAACTGCTTCTAAATTATCTATCAATAAAGCGTGACCGGCACTTATCGGTGCATAATGAAAGTCAATTCCAGCCTCTTTTAAATCCTCAATTATTTCCATCGTCATTTCTTCCGATACAATCAAATCATTTTCTCCCCAGATTACCAGAATAGGAGCCTGGATATTACTTACTTCCCCGGTCCCATCAATTACACCATTGGATACTGTACTTATATTGAACCTGTTTGCAGCATATGCCGCATCGATTATATTCCTTTGCTGTGTGGCACTGGTTAAATACTTTCGATACCGTTCTTCGTTTGGTTGGTTAACGGAATAAAGCACTTGATCCATAGCCGCTCTAAAAAATGCTTGATTATTTGTTCTCTGAGCATCTAACATCATATTTAATCCAGGGTCTTCTATTAATTGTTCTCTAAAACGGATTCTTTCACCGTCTGTATTAAAAGCTGGATACCCTCGTGTAGACATGGAAGAAAGCAATAGGATTTTTTGAATATGGTCTGGATAATCACTAGCAAACTGCATGGCTACACCACCGCCATTAGACCAACCCATTATATAAAACTTCTGCAAATCTAATTGATCAACAAATTGTTTGATATCCTCCGAAAAATCTTTGATTGAATTTATCGGCTGGTCATAGCTCGATTGCCCATATCCACGTAAATCTACTGCATACACTGTAAAGGCAGGATCTATTTCTTCAAGCAGTAAATCCCATTGAGCCGAAGATGCCATATTTCCATGAATTAATAATAAAACATGCTCTCCTCCTCCTTTTTTTACATAAAAAAGATTCTCGCCATTCTCTAATGCAATATTCATAAATATCCTCCTTTTTGTTAGTTTTAAAACTTCTATTCTATTCGATCACTGAACCTTAAAAGTTCGATAACACAGCTTCTTCAGCGCATCCTGTCTTTATCTACAACATTCTATAAACAAAAAGCATATAGTTATGTTAAATGATCTTTGCATTGAAACCTCTTTCATTATACAATAAAATATTATTTATAGATTGTCAGCAAGCGAATAAATATCAGAAACCAATTCAGGGATCCATTCACGCGCTATTGGTATAACCTCTACCCCATAGTCGAACAATTGCCGCAGTGCATGAATGGTCCAACAAATACCACCCATATTTATTTGCCACTCGATATCGTCTGGTACGCTATCAGCAGTTTGTTCATAATATGCATGGATTAAATCAGCAGAATCAATAGGATAATCCTCTGCCGCACGAATGAAGCAGTACAAATCTCCAAGATGGGGGCTAAGATTTGCGGACGCCCAATCAATTACAGTTATTCTTTCATTATTTTTCATTAAATTTTTAGGATAATAATCATTATGCACAAGCGTCAGCGGAAAATCTCTATATAAGCGCTCCATATGAGGCGGCAAAATAGTTGATAATTTTTTTAAGAATGTTACTTGAGTATCATCTATATACTCCCTCTGTTGGCTCAAGTATACTAAATCATTTATTATCTGGTCTTTGGAAGCGTAATAATACAAATACGTTTCGTTTGTAAGTCTCCCTTCCATGATTGCTGATTTTGTCTCACTGCGAATAGTGGCTAGCTCTTTTGCCGCTTCAATAAAAGTCTCAGGTTGAGGAGCCTCCTCTAAAGTTTCACCCGGAAGATCTTTCATTATCAAGATTCCAATATCATCCGCTTTATAGGACGCATAAATTGTTGGAATATCTAATCCAAATGGAATTAATAAATCTTTATAAACGATGACTTCACGGGCGTTCTCGTCTTTTCCCATTTTGACGATACAGGAATCTCCATTGTTTCTATTTGCCCGCCATACTTCTGAATGGGACCACTTCCGTAAAAGAGTCCAGGATGTTACCTTTTTTAAACTAGGAAGCAAATCGATATATTCAGCAAATGACTCAGGTATTCTATCCATCGGGCCTTCCCCCTTTCTGTAATCATTCCAGTTTCTCTTCTATCAATTCATCAAAACGAAACGTTTGAAAACCCACGGTGTGTTACTTAAATATTATAATTTGTATTACACAAAGAATACCACAGTTTTTTTATCGAAATAATTTTCCAATGGCGAAAAATAATGGTATAGTTGTCAGAGGGATTGTAAAATAAAGTACGGTCCTTAAAGCGTTTTTCAAATTTAATTAATCGAATCAATTGAAATGGAAACACACTCCTATTTTCGCAGCGAATATAGATATAAAATTAATGACACTCAAAAGGAGAAACCAAGTGGAAAAAACAGTAGAATCCGGAATATCCAGTGCAATCGGTAAACTTTTCCGTGATAATTTTGGAAAGGGACCCGAAGCCATTTTTGTATCTATAGCAAAACCATACATTACGATCTATTTAAGAAACTTTTTAGCTCCTATGGAAAAAATTCTGCTGAAGCAGGAAAATGAATTGAAATTTCAGGAAACCCGTGATCTATTAATGAAAGAACTAACTCCGGAGATACAATCGATTATCTCCTCACATGTAGGCGTAAAAGTAGAAAAAATCTACTATGACTGGTCGGTAGAAAATAAAAGCGGAATTCTTTTTACGGAACTGGATTCCAATCTGGATGAAACGACAGAGGACTATCTTTATTATCCAGCCAAAGAACAGGTACATGAAGAGATCAGCCGTTTTACTCAAAAAGCACAAAAGTCTCCGAAGCAGCTTACGTCATGTATGCTTAATTCCCGGACCTTGATCTCCAGACGCGAGGATATACTCGTTCTCATTGAACAGGAGTTGATTCAATCCGGCTTTGAAAACCAGCTCAGGCTGTCAAAACGGAAACTGGAAAAGAGTTTAATTGATAAAAAATTCTTAGAATCTGTACTTCATCAGGAAATACAAGATTTATTTGTGGACTGGGATTTTAACAACGATACAGGATTTGTTATATTCATACTTAAACCAAAAAAATAACATGGTGGAAATGTCTAGACAATAGCGCTAAGGCATGAGCCGAAAAGGATTTTCATTCCTTTTCGGCTTTTTTTATTAAACAAAAGGAGAACAGGTTAACAAATGATAATGTGAACAAAAGGACAGTTTTAGTTGGTATGTTGATTGATGTAGATATCCATCTCCAGAAGCTTCCATCTATGCAGAATCTGAAACAAAACATCTTAAACTTTTATCAGAAACTGGGGGAATTAACTATGAAAACTCAATCATATGTAAACATCGACAAAGAATTGGATATCGTTCATGCTAGACAAATAGGCCGGGATATAGCAAGACAGATTGGCTTTGGTACGGTTGATCAAGCACGTATCACCACTGCAATATCTGAATTAGCTCGTAACATTTACTTATATGCAGAAAAAGGCAGGATTTCTATTGAGGTCACTGACAAATTTGGTCATAAGGGGATAATGATGACAGCAACCGACTCAGGTCCGGGAATAAGCGATATTAGATTGGTATTGGAGGATGGCTATACGACTTCAGGAGGACTTGGAGCAGGTCTTCCCGGTGTAAAGCGTCTGATGGACGAATTCGATATCCAATCAGACATCGGAGAAGGTACAACAATTAAGGTGGTAAAATGGATTTAGTTTCAACATGCATAAAATTAGAATGATGCTGGAGGTTTCGTAAATAAAAGCCCATTCGTTTTGTTTGCAGTGATGGTTTTTTGATCAATTTATTTCATATTTTCCATGTTACGTTTTTTGTTCACTCTTTTACATAGGGAAGAGAACCTAAACTTTAATGAACTTTTAATTACTTTAAATTCGTTAACCATGTCGTAGATCCTCTCCCCATCACTGTTTTGAAAAGTTATTAGATATTTATCATTTCTATTTACCAGATTTTCATGTATCCTATTATTTTCTCACTCCTTCTAATAAATACTGTAAAACAATCATTGTTTCTTCAATTACGCTTTTCTTCTGGTCAAGATGATTGGCAATCCATAATATCGCTTCATTCATCGCTCCAGAAAGACAATGTGTCAATGCCTCTATGGAAACCGGTTTTATGAAGTGTTGTTCCTGCATATGCTGTAATTGCTCCCTCAGGGAATTCATCGAGTATTTTTCGTCCATCTTTCTGAACATTTCCCAACCTAATACAGCTGGCCCGTCAATTAAAAGAATATATTGATTTTGTGATTCCACTGCCCCCTCCAGGAAAGCCTGACATCCGTTAATTAATTGATCCCAGCTATCATCACTTTTAGCTGCAGCTGATTCCACATGATCTCCTACTTCTTTCTGAACTGCTTCAAACACTGCAAGAAAAAGTCCTTTTTTATTATTAAAATGATGATATAAAGCACCTCTGGTTAAACCTGCTTCTTTTACAATTTCTTCTAAAGATACATTCGCATATCCATGTACTGTAAAATGCTGACGTGCTATTACTATTAAATCTTGTATTGTTTTTTCTGTTTCCGCTTTGTTTTTCCTCATCCTGTTTACACTCCTTGCTCTACCTGATGTACCAATTCCATTGCATGTTCATCCTCTGATTTTATTAATGTTCTTAAACCATTTTTAATTATTCCAGAGTTTATCTTCTCATTATTGGATATATATTGCTGCATCCATTTGAGGACTTCTTCTGGATCTTCTTTTGTTAAATCATTTATATGGTTGGCTACAGACTTTTGTACATAACGAGATGAATCATACATTAATTGTTCTAGTAAATAAAAATTATTTTGCAAATCATTCTTTAGTGGATTCATCTTTTTAGCCCATGGTAGACGCGGGCGAGTTCCTTCACTTACTAATCGTCTAACATGCGAGTTAGAGTCCTTTATCCAATATGGAAAATAATTCATACAGTGATCAACATCCATCATTAAATATGGTCTGATAGCATACTCCGCTGTATGACGCTTTGTAATTTCATACATTGCTTGAAAGGAGGAATCAAAATGGTCTAATCCATATTTTTCAACAAAGAAGGCGACAGGCATTAGGAAATAACCTTTCGTAAACATCCCTTCTTCTGTTTTATTTTCCGGTCCCAGAATGTTTAACAAGATAGTTAAAGCTTCTTCGTAATCCTCTGGAAGATATTTCTTTAAAGCGTCTGCTATTACTTCAACACGAGCTTTTAATTCTTTATCGTCTACTTCTGCTCTCACCGTATCTACAAAATTGCATTTAGAAAAAGAGGGATACTGCGGCTGGATTAAATCAGATAACCTGAGAGCCAGTTCTTTATCAAAATAATACTTTAAAGCTATATATTCACTCATGGTAACTCCTACTCTTTCGTTTGCGCTTCTATATTATAATGATCTTGAAAGGATTCATCAGGCGGAATAACTGTAATCACATCAATTAATACACCGCTAGGATCACTCGTTATAAAATGCCTTTGACCAAATGCTTCATCACGTAAATCAAGATGTAAAGGAAGCTTTTTTTCCTTAATTAACCGCACGTATAGTTCATCAACATTTTCCACCTCAAAATTAAGGATTAATCCTTGGACAGACGTTCCAAAGGAAGAAGGCACTGTTTCATGATCTTCTTGGAGAACTGCTAATTCAGCACCTATCTCCTCCTGTTGCAAACTCGTATACCAATCTGTTTCAAAAACAATGGAGAACCCAAAATGCTGTACGTAGAACGCACTAGTTATGCTTACATCCTTTGTCATCAATACCGGGTAAAAACTGCTGATTTTCATTTTCTTCACCCCTCATTATAAGTTATATTCATATTAACATACGTACAGTATGTATGTAAATAAGATAAATGCTACTGAATTTCAAATGAGCTTTATATAATTAGAAAACTTGCATTCGCTCGCTCTTTACTAGCACAAGGAGGTGGGAAACTTAGTCGTAGTTTCTTTGGCTCCGCAGTTTTTATGCTTTCTTATCATGGAACATAAAAAAGCGCTCCAAACTTTGATAAAATTGGATGAATCAATTCAAATAAACCAAAAGAAAGGAACACTTTTATGAAATATAATGGAATGAAAGTAATATCAACTCTGTGAATAAATACGATTATTCATTGGCAAAAAATATAGGATAATATGAATTGTAACATTAACATCATTTTCTAAAGCGTACTAATATCTTTTCTTTTATTCCTTCGCCAACCTGCTTACAGCACATTCAAACATGATTTTCGCAGCTATCGATGTAGTAATCTCTCGTACATCATATAACGGATTTACTTCTGCAATATCAAATACATCTACTTTGTTATAAAGTTCTTCGAGCATGGAAAAAGCTTGTACTACTGTTAACCCTCCTGGCTCATTCGCTCCTGTTCCAGGGGCAAACCCAGGCTCTAATACATCCATATCAAACGTAAGGTAAATATGATCTACATCTTTTAATTTATCATTGATCACTTCTGATATGATTTCTTTAGGATTACGTGAATGAACTTCTCTTGCAGTATATTGAACCACACCTATTTCATTTAAATAGTCAGCGTACCATGGATAGTTAAAGCTGCGCACGCCAATCTGCACAACATGTTCAGGACTTATTCGATCAAGTTCAATTGCTCTTCTCATTTGACTGCTTTGAGAATATTTCCCCTGTATAGGCGAATCATCTACCAAATCCAAATGCGCATCAAATTGGATGATTCCTATCTTACCTTCTGTATGATCATGCAAGGCGTCTATAATCGGATAAGAAATCGAATGATCTCCTCCCAACACAAATGGGAAAACCCCTCCACTCAACATTTCAGCTACCTTATTTTTTGCATTATCAAATGTTTTTTCCGTACTATAAGCAACTATATCAATATCTCCGTAATCTATAATACTATTATCTTGCAATGTATAAAGCTTCCTTTTATCCACATCATATACTTGATTATCTTCAATGCGGTTTTCAAACCATTTATAAGCATCTCTGATACCTTGAGGAGCAAATCTGGCGCCTGGTCTGCCAAGAGACGCCCCGCCATCCCAAGGAAACCCTACTATACCAAAAGTCTCTTTATTCATCATTCAACATCTCCTTTAAAATCTATTCTATTTCTACTATAACTGGCATAAATTGCTATACCAATAATCAACCAAATCACGAATAATATATATTCTATTCCATGTAAAGAAATAGGGGTTCCGGGAATTACCATCAGTAAAGTTAAAATACCAGAGAAAAACGTTGCAATGTAACTTGTTATTATCCCACCCGGTGGGCTGTAAGGTCTATGCATATTCGGCTTTTTCTTATATAACTGAACACTGCTCAAAGACATAAAGAACCATGCAATAAGAAATGAAATACCTCCCATTACTATAAACGGTGCTAAAATTCCCTGACCGAGAAATATACCAAAAACAGTAACGATAAACATGAATATTAATGCATTCTTCGGTGTCTTATTGTCCTGGTCTTCTTTAGAGAGCACTTTTGGCAGAAAACCCGCTTCGGAAAATGACTGAACCAAACGGCTGCCAGCAAATAAAAAGCCATTAAAAGTAGTGATAACACCTAATAACACTCCAAAAACAATAACGGTTGTTAAGAACTTAGAACCTGTTGCTGCTTCAAACGCTGAAACAAGCGGTAATTCTCCTAAATTCACGAGCTCGTTTGCAGGCATGATAAAACTGGAAGCCAGCACAATAACCGAATACAATAAACTGCCAGCAATAATTGTACCAACAATGGCTTTACCAAGGTTTGCCTTATTTATATTGGAACCCGCCTCATTTCGAGCTTTAGGAATCGTATCAAAACCATTCATAAAGAATAAGATAGAAGCAATTGCCGTTGCCACACCACCTATCAATCCCGAGTCAGACGTTGTTTGGGTTATATTTTCACTCGATCCCGTTAAAAATCCTCCAATGATAAACACAAAAAATGTTGCAATCATCATCCACGTTGCAATGTTTTGAAATTTACTTGACTGCTTTACTCCCTTGTAATTTAAGTACACCATTGTCGTAACCATGATCAAACTCACAATTAAATGAGGAAGGTATATGACTGAACCAAACAATGAATATAGAGGAATAGCGTCCATCGATGGAAATAAATAGGAAGTTAGTGCAGCAACTGACACTGCTACCCAAGGTAGAATAATTAAATACCCTAATACTAAAAACCATCCACAAACAAAAGCAGAGAGCTTACCAACAGCTAAATATGTATATGCATATTCACCACCTGAAATCTTTAAGCTGGATGTAAGCTCACCGTAGACAAAACCAATTGGAATAATTACCAGCATCGTTACTAAAATGGCGATAATTGCTCCAATACTTCCCGCAGCTGCCATCCACGCAGGGATAGATATCACCCAGCCGATTCCTATCATGCTTCCAAATGCAAGCGCAAAAAAATCTTTGCCCGACATTCCATCTTTCATTAATAAACCACCTCAAACTTATATTTATACTTTATTATAAATAATTATGCACTTTAAGACAATCATAAATTTCCTATCAAGTTATTTTTCTTACTTATCGTATAAAGAAAACTTGGTATTCTCTGAGCTTTTCACAAATGCCTTAATTGAGGCTGGGACTGGGGCTGCGATTACTCGTCACATTAAAACCGCTGTACTTATACTTTATTCCTTGAATTTTTTATACTTCAAGTGTAAAAAAGATTCTTCTATCCTGATTTCGCTCTTAATTCCTCAACTGATTCTGCTGGTTAATCTTTTCTATCCATTTACCTGTTTAAAAATTAATGGTAAGATGTTTTCAATTTAACTCTTAAGGGGGAAGAAAAAATGGAAAGAAACAACCAAATTATTTGTGAAAAAAGAACTTATTCAAAAGAATTCCATTCGCATCAACACACATTTGGACAATTTCTTTTCCCGCTGCAAGGCTCTCTGGATATCCAAACAAGTCAGCAAGAACTTCATCTTGAACCGGATTATGTCTTCTATCTGCCGCCAAACTCCCATCATCATTATCGCTCTGTAGACAGAAATGAATTTTTAATATTGGATATTCCCATGCATTATTTACCTAATCATACGGAAAGCATGCACATCCGATTAGATAAACAATGGAATGCGATCCGTTATTTACTGTTGGAGGAGGCGGACATAAAGAATGGTTTATCTTCTTTAACCGACTTAACTCGATATGTGACCAAAAAACTCCAAACTTCCAACCCTCCTTCCATTGACTATATCCATAAACATTTCAAGGAGCCAATTCGGTTGGAAACACTGGCAAGCATCGAGCATTATCACCCAGTCTATTATTCAGAATGGTTTAAGAAAAAAACCGGAAAAAGTCCGCAAGCATATATTTTAAAGCTGCGTTTACAAGAGGCTGAGCACTTATTACTAACAACCGGATGGCCTATATCCCGGATTAGTGAGGAATTGGGTTTCGAAAATGGATCTTCCTTTACAAGATGGTTCGTCCGCCATAAGGGAATGGCGCCCAAAAAATATAGATATCTTTAAAATGGATAAAAGAAAAATTAAATCTGGTATAGAAAAAAGAGCAGTAATTTTCTATGATAAGTGTACGATTCTATTTATGGAGTGAGTGGACATTATGCAAGGAAAACTTTCTGCTTTTCTTATCCTGCTTGCTGCTGTACTTTGGGGGACAACCGGTACAACACAGGCTCTTGCACCAGAAAATGCACATCCCATTGCGATTGGAACGATCCGTTTAGCGGTAGGAGGACTCTTTTTACTATCTCTTGTTCTCTTATTCGGCAAATTGGAGTTGAAGAATTGGCCAATGAAAGCTACCATCTTGGCTGCTTTAAGTATGGCTTTATATCAACCGTTATTTTTCTCTGCTGTTACTGTCACCGGCGTAGCCATTGGAACAGTCGTCGCCATTGGGAGCGCCCCCATTTTATCAGGGTTCTTGGAATGGATATTTTTTAAAGTTCGCCCATCTAAAATATGGTGGTGCTCTACTTTTCTTTCCATTTCCGGCTGTATCCTGCTATTTATAAATAGAGAATCCGCCTATGTAGATCCAATTGGTGTCATCATGGCTTTAGGTGCAGGTCTTTCTTTTGCCAGTTACACTCTTGCAAGCAGAGATATGGTTCAAAAATTCTCTTCCTTAAATGTGGTTGCAATTATTTTTACACTCAGTGCCATTTTCCTAGCTCCATTCCTATTTATTTTTGATATGTCATGGGTGGCGAGCTTGCAAGGCGTTGGTGTAAGTATTCAACTAGGTGTTGTGGCTACAGGAATAGCTTATTTTCTTTTTGCCAAAGGTTTAGCAAAAGTCACGTCCTCGACGGCAGTAACCCTTGCTTTAGCAGAGCCTTTAACAGCCGCATTATTAGGGGTGTTCCTGTTAGGAGAAAGCTTAAACATGACTGCTTGGCTTGGTATCGGTCTTTTAATTATGGGGATTGCGATATTAATTGGCTCGTCCAGAACAGCTAATCGAAAGGATAAGGCTGCGATGACGGTTTCTTCTCAAGCAAAATGATAAAAATAGTTAAAAAGGGCAAAGAGAATACACAATCTCCCTGCCCTTTTTAATTATTTTGTACTTGTAGCTATAAATAAAGAAGCGTCCTGCTTCATAAAGATACTACTTCCTTGATGAAACGTATGCATTTTCACACCCTGAAAACCAGCATGACTTAATGCACGATGTATTTCCTCTTCCGTAAAACCGTTATGCACTTTCGGATGTTGTACTTTTTCATTTTTATCAAAATCTACAATGATAAACAGACCACTTGCATTCAGCCGCTCGTTTAATCTTTGCAGGAGCAAATCAATATTGGGAACATGCAGCAACACTAACGATAATACGATAACATCAGCTTTAAGATCCAACCTGTTGTCCTCTACTAAATTGAACGCCATTGCTTCGAAGTGTTCTAATTGTTTTTGCTCTATTTTACTTTGAGCAACTTGAATCATTTCCTGAGAGGAGTCAATTAGCCATCCCTTTTCAAATTGATCAGTCAGCTGAAAGGTAACAAGGCCAGTCCCTCCACCATAATCCAGAATAGAATGATACTGCCCATCATCTAAGGTTTTCTTTATTTCATCCGCAATGATATTTGCCAACTCTTTGCGATCTTTTGTATCATATTTTTTTGCCATTTGATTGAATACATTCTCTTCCATCGTATATATCCTCTCCTGCA
The DNA here is from genome assembly GCF_000750635.1 of Oceanobacillus jeddahensis. Classification (GTDB taxonomy): domain Bacteria; phylum Bacillota; class Bacilli; order Bacillales; family Amphibacillaceae; genus Oceanobacillus; species Oceanobacillus jeddahense. Next base: position 151,209 of record NZ_CCDM010000002.1, on the reverse strand, counting down.
TATGAGCTCATTTGCTTTTTCAATATAGAATTTCCTGATTTTCCAATATACCACAACTTCAGATTTAAACAAGAAATAAGTCATAGGTTTTAACCTACAATCAGTTAGTGTTAATAGAAGAATTTTTACTAACCCTTCTATATTCGAGAACGTTTATATGATTCAAACCTTAGCAGTTTCATTCCATAGAATGTGTTTCAATAAATAAGATAATTATTTTCACTGGCGGCCAAGCGGGGTTAAATCAAGATAATTCAAAGGAAATAACAAGATATCCAACCCACGCATATAAGTTGTGTAGGTATGAAAAATACGATCATCTTCCCTTAGAAACACACTTACTCCTGGTAACTCCGTACCCCATATATCCCACTTTCCAACCGTATTTTCATGCTCTGTTTTATCCCGAAAGTTAATTTGAATTGGGGTGATGTTCTCATCTAACGTAACGTGAAAATCATAATTGAAATCGCTGTCAAAAGAAGAATACCAAGGAAAAGTCCAGCCCATCTCCTTTTTATATGCTGTAAGTTTAGATAAAGGTGCTCGAGAAACTACGGCTAATGTTGTATTTTTCTCATGAAGATGCGGCAAATGACCAAGATTATGCATATGGAAAGTACATCCCGGGCACGCTTTTTCCCAGTTCGGATCAAACATAACATGGTGGATGATCAACTGACGACGACCCTCAAACAAGTCGAGCAAACTCGCTTTTCCATCTACTCCTTCAAAAATATACTCTTTATCCATTTCAACCATTGGTAAATTACGACGCGCAGCATTCAGTCGATCTCGTGCTCTTGTGAGCTCTTTTTCTTGTTTTAATAAATCTTTACGGGCAGCAAGCCATGCTTCTCTTGAAACGACAGTTTGTTTTGTATTTTCTTGCACCATAATATTTCTCCTTTCATTTCTTTTAAATTAGGTAGTTATTGGTGTTTATGATATTGTAAACTTTTTTAGCTCCAAGCATTTCTTTTAGATTGCGATATTTTGTTACGTATCTTCACCGAATTCTATACAGTTTTTTAAGAGATTTCTCTATATCGCCCTTTATTTGAAGTCAATAAGTTCAATTTCTCTTTCATGCTCTTTAGAAAAGCAATCGATAAGAAATGTAAATCTTGCGGACATGCTACGATATATTTGCTAAGGTAATCGCTTTCTAAAAAAGGGAGGGAAACAATGGAAAATAATCTATATGTCCATCTGACGGAACAGTATTATTTTCCGACTTCAATGAGTGAAGGAGTGAAAAAATGAAGTCTATCTCAAATTTAGTACGACAGTATTTTTCGGCATACGAAACGAAAAACAGGACGATGTTGGAAGGTTTATTAAGTACAAATTTTCATTTTACCAGTCCTGTCGACAATTCCATTAATAAGGAAGCTTATATGCAAAGATGCTGGCCTAGCTGTAAACATATTGATACTTATGAAATTCAAAACTTACTGGTGGATGGAAATAAAGCTGTTATACGTTATGAATGTCGTTTGATTTCTGGAGTAAACTTTCGAAATATGGAGTATTTCAACGTCGTAGGAAACAAAATTGAAGAAATTGATGTCTATTTCGGCTATGATTTACGGAATGATCTCTTTGAAGGAGAAAAATAATACATGGCTTTATACAAAAAAGACAATCGTCAGAAAGAACTTGTAGATTATTTGGAAGGTTAAGTTGCAACATTCTATTCTAAATGAGGAGTGTTTTAAAAATGAAATGGTTAAGTCACATCGGACAAGGGGTACTAATACTTGTATTTTTAATGGCAGGATTAACGAAACTATTTTCAAATACAGAGCAAATCATCGAAATGTATTCAGACCCATTCGGTTATCCGCCGATCTTCATGTACTTCATTGGAGTTATTGAATTGATTGCGGCACTTGGACTGATTGCTGGTTATCGTTGGCGTCGTATTGCCGTACTTTCTTCACTCCTCGTACTCATTCTGTTGCTAGGTATTATCGCTTCAAATCTGATGATAAATGCTTTTGCTGATGCTATTCTGCCTATCATGTACTTACTACTACTGATTGGATTGCTTATACGATTGATCCACGTTGAATCTGTAATGAAAATACAGCCACAATAAGTTCCATCATTTATCAACAAGAGACGATCCCTCTAACTCTTTTCAAAACATCTTACTGGGATCGTCTCTTCATTCATAATATTACCGTTTTCCACTAAATTCAGTATCTATGCTAATAAGACATTTTATCGTCGGAATTTTTCCAAATTTGAAATGGCATATCGTACTTATCTGTCCTAACTTGTTTCATCTGTATATCACGTTCTTCCACGGGAAGCGCAATTTGTTCGTAAATAAAATGATCATCAAACCCAGCTTCTGCAGCTTCTTTTTGAGAAGCAGCATAATAAACTGCCTTTGGCCTGGCCCAATAGATTGCTCCAATGCACATTGGGCAAGGTTCACAGCTGGTGTAGATTTCACAACCTGCTAATTGAAAACTATCCAATCTTTTGCACGCCTCCCGAATCGCTTGTACCTCTGCATGTGCTGTGGGATCGTTCGTTGCTGTAACTTGATTATTCCCGTTACCAATAATTTCTCCTTCTTTGACAACAATTGCTCCAAATGGACCGCCACCAGTGACTGCACTTTTTTGAGCAATTTCTACCGCCCGTTCCATCAGCTTCTCATCTCCCACGATTATTCCCCCACTTCTTTCATGAATTATTTTTATTTTTACGCATTATGAAAACGCGTTCATTATTATAACATAAATCCATTTTTATTTTTGAATGAATTAACTTCTATTTATCCTGGCAAAACCTCAGCAAGTAACCATCAGGGTCTTGAACAATGAATTCTTTTTGAATAAAGTCGCTATAGTTATTTACCATAACATTGCTAAATAGAGGTACATTATGTTTCTTTATATTCTGTAGTATAGGTTCTACATCTTCTACTTCGATTTGAAAATTAATTCCTCTCCCATACGGATATTCCAGTGCACCAGTCTGCCAAACACCATTACTTTCTTCAATCATGATCTGAGCTTCTTCTAATGAAATAAAGGCAAACTTGTCTTCTACTCGTTCATAGTCAAGTTGAAATCCGAGAATCTTTATATAAAAATGTTTTGATTGTTGTATATCTTTAACCGATAATTCAGGTATTAGCTTATTAAACTTCATAAGTTCACTCCTCTTCTCTTCTTTTTGTTCCATTACCACACGCTCTCTTCTGCTAATCATACCATGGTCCAATCTCTTGATAAAAAAAACTACTATGTTATCATTGCTTCAGAATGAAATAAAGGAGTTTTTACCTGTGAATGTTCCAATTCTTTATGAGGACAATCATTTACTTTTTGTAGAAAAGCCTGTCAACGTTCCTGTACAGGAAGATCAGTCTAAAGACCAAGATTTACTAAATTTCTTAAAGAAAGATATAAAAGTTCGTTATCAAAAACCAGGCAATGTTTACTTGGCGCTAGTCCATCGTCTTGATCGCCCAGTAGGAGGTGTAATGGTATTTTCAAAAACGTCTAAAGCAGCGTCCCGACTGTCAGATGCAATTCGCAGACAGGCTGTAGAAAAGAAATATTTAGCTGTCGTACGGGGGATACCTGATAAAAAGCAAGCCTTGCTAAAAGACTATTTAGTCAAAGATGAACAGGAAAATAAAGTTTACACCACACATGCAAATAATAAAAATGCGAAAAAGGCAAAGTTAGAATACGAAGTACTCGGGAGTAAAAAAAATTTGAGTTTGCTTTCCATCAAACTACACACCGGCAGACCACATCAAATTCGTGTACAATTCTCCTCCCGCAATTTGCCGCTTTATGGAGATCAAAAATACGGGGAAAAATGGAATAAGACTGGTGAGCAAATTGCTTTATGGTCAGAAACCCTTGCAATTGAACATCCTACTAAAAAAGAAGAAATAAAAGTAGAATCACGACCTCCTAATCAATTTCCTTGGAACCTGTGGTGAAATATAGGGTTGAGAGAAGCTATTTTTCATCATAACGATTGGTACTCCAGTTACTCGCCCCACCAAGGTCATTTCATCGTGGCAGAAGAAAAAAGTTCATCCATTATTAATTTTTTCCATTCATAGATTTATTAATCATTCCTCATAATAAGTTTGAGGTATAACAAGGAGGTTTTTATAATGGGTGAAATCAGCCAATTTAAGGGTGGAGAGAAAGTTCCAAATAACGGGGTCTATATTGAAGTTGGTGAAACAGGCAGCAATGTAGAAGATCCACAGCAAATTTCGATGAAAGCTGGAGAAAAGTTTCCAGAAACAAAGAACAATGACCGTGTTTGGAAAAACAAACGTAGTCAATCCCATCCAAGCCCGCGGAATAGCCGAAGTACGAATTAATGTAAAGAAGCAAAGGTATGAATATATATTCCTTTGCTTCTTTACATTATCCCTTTCTGAGTTCTTAGCTAACAGTGTATATATAAATGCTAAAATAAATATTTTCTTATAAAAATTACCCAACGAGCATTTCTCAATACCGAACTTCATTTGTATTTATTTTCATATAAAGTGCCCTCTTTTCAGAAATGGAATTGTTTTTTTATATAATCTTTTATCGTGCCCTATTACTGTTACGACTCCTCATCTGTATGTTTCCCAAACTTCTGAAACAACGCTTCTCCAACCAAACCTAATCCTATCCCTATCATTGTCCCTGCTGCAACATTCCCAGTAAATAAGCCAATGCCTATTCCCAAACACATAAAACCGCCGATAACCATAGCTACCCCTCCCATATTAAATAATGGAATTCCTTTACCATTATTTTAACCCGAATCAACAATGATTACATCATTTTGTCTAAAATATCTGTATATTCCAAACAAAGAAAATACACTCGATAATATAATGCCTATTCATCAAGTAATTCGTTGCACCCATCATTTAATAAATATTTAATAAACGATTTAGATTTCTTTAAGATATTACTCTTATGATATGAATTGCAAGAGAAAAAGATAGTTATTTCAATAAAGAAAGGAGTTCTCTTGATGTTCATTCAAAAAATAAATAATTATTTAGGTGTACCGGTGCTTACGTTAATAGTACTCTCTCTGCTAGGTGTGCCCCGTGTCATTTTACATGATTTATCCATTATTGAGGAAGGAAGCACAGTAAATAGCCTGCTCGTTTTTATACCAATTATCATATGGCTTGCTTATATTGTTTTAAAAAATGTAAACAAACCCTTTTTGTCTCTACTGCTCACTGGCTTTTTCTATGGTATATTTTTAGCAATCGTGCACCAAATTTTATGGAATGTAGCTATGGATACGTCTATTCAATTGGGAGGTAACTTCAGTAACCTGCCGCAAGCTGTATCAAATATTATCGTCCGTACATTTGCGTTCTTTAGCGGTGTAACGACCGGTATCGTAGTGGGGGCAATAACTGGAGCAGTCGGTTCTCTCTTAAACTTTGTTAAGAAAAGGTTCACGCCGAGACAAAACAAAGATTAAAATCAAGATTGACGAAAAATAATCACATCTAATTAATCCCAGCCATGATAAAATGAAGGAAGAAAAGGTATCGAAAAAGTCATTCATATAAAACGAAACTTCATTCAGTGGGAGTTTTTCGACGCACAACTCTTTACGGTGGGATGAGTAACCGCAAAAGCTCTTCGATGGGGCGAGTAATCGCAGCCCCAGTCCCAGGACGTCGCGAACTTAGTCTGCTTCCTTCATTCTCCCACTGAATTAGCCTAAGTGATTCAGGGAATTAGCGCCCGTTATCTCCCGCCTAAATAAATTTATTTTCGCTCTTTATTTTGTGGCGGGAGTTTTACGGGCGGTTCTCCGTGATAAAGGAGGAAGATAAAAATGACAGCATCCATGAATTGGAAAAATAATGCCCACGGTCATAAATTTATTGCTTCTTTCAGTGGCGGGAAAGATGGTTCTTTAGCACTTTATCAATCAATGAAGGTTGGAAAAGCAATTGGACTGATTGTCATGATGGAGGAAGAGGGAAAACGATCCAGGTCCCATAACATGCCTCCAGAGATTATACATGCCCAAGCTGACTCCATCGGATTGCCCGTATATACTGCTGCTGCCAGCTGGGAAGATTATGAAACAGTATTTATAGATCTGTTAGTAAAGGCAAAAAACAAGGGGGCAGAAGTGCTGGTAACCGGCGACTTGGATATGCCCGCCCATGGCTGCTGGCACGAAGAAGTTACCAAAAAAGCTGGATTAAAGCTGGGAATGCCTCTATGGGAAATGGACCACAGACAAGTTGTCAAAGAATTCATTGATTTAGGGTTTGCAGCAACAGTTGTAACGGTTAATCTATCTCTTGGCATGCGGGAAGAAGATTTAGGACGAACGTTAGACCATGAATACATACAGGAGCTTGTAAACCGTGGAATTGATCCTTGTGGAGAAGGCGGGGAATTCCATACTACTGTACTGGACGGTCCGATCTTTAAATATCCTATTTCCATTCGTAAAGGGGAAATTCTAAAAGATGGAGATTATGCTTTTTTACCTTTGAGGTCAGGTTAGATTTTGACGTAAATTCCAGAATGGTAAATATCGGACCAAGCCTGCCCCATTATTTACCATTCTAATTCTGATTCAGTTTCTATTACTTTTAGATTAGCATTCACTAATCATTAACATATTCCCATCCGGATCTTTAAAATTAAAATAATGATGATGCTCAACCTCTGTAACCAAATGAACGCCTTTATTTTTCATGTATTGAAAGGCTTCTTCAATGTTTTTGGTATTCAGGTGAAATGCTGGTGCTTTAAAAATATTATCTTTTGCATAAATCTTACTATCTAATACAATTCCTGTGCCCTCCATAGGAATTACGTAAAGATGATCAAACAGAATTTCTCCATCTGCTTTTAACCCTAAAATATCGCAATACCAATTTCTTGCCCTTTCTATGTTACTTACTGGGATAAATACAGTTCCAATTTGTTTTAAGATAGGATTATCCACCAAAACATCTCTCCTTTTAGCTCTCCTCGTTTACTCACTTAAGCTGGCCTGCAAAAGCAACCTATACTTTTTGAATCATATCCTTTAGATTTTTAGTTGTTTCAAGTGCTTCCATAACACACTTATCACTAAATTCACTTAAAATCTGCTTGTAACCTTCATCATTTTTTAATTTTAAGTCCATTGCTTTTTCTTCTACATTTTTAGCTTCCAGAAGCCACTTCCTCTCTAAATCATTATATACCTTTCGTATAATTGGTTGACGTACATTGAACTTTTCACCATAGGCGTCCCCTTTAGCGGTCTCGAGCAAATCACGCATGATCCACCAGAAAGAGTCCTCTTTATAAGAGTCGACTGCAGCATCCTGAGGTGCCATTGCATGTTTACCATACGTACCAGCCTTAGATAGTATCGGATTTATTGGGCCTGCTTCAGGATAAAAAGGGATATACACACCGGTACATGGCACTCCTGCCAGCCACCACATTACAGGAAAACGATCCTTTTCTTTAGGCAAAATAAACTGAGACGATGACGCTGTATTCCCCCAAGTAAATTCTGCAGGTGAATGGTGCATACAGACAGTTAAAAAGTCCGGGAGAGCAGCATTCATATATGGACCTTCTAAGAAAGTATCTTCATAATGATCGCGCATAATCCGTCTGGACCAAGGTAAACCGATCTGACCTTGATGATTATCTAAACCTTCTTTTAACAGCTGCTTCATTCGTTGCACTCGGATATGAGAGAGTTGTAATGGTTTTTCAAAATCCAAAAAAGCTTTTGCAAAATCGAATTCTGACCGCCGTTCTTCTTCCCACCAGCCCTTTTCAATCGCATAATCAATAATTCCATCAGATGCTAAATCCCACTCCGTCCGAATACTTGGCTCATTAGAAATGGCTGTGGTTCCCTTTGAGACTCTTTTGGCCATAAAGTGTTTACCAACCGTTTCTAAAACATAGGATTCATCTTTATCAGCAATAATAAACGAGTTATCGTAAGCTCCATCTTCCGGCTGAACGGCAGGGTTTCCCGAAGAAAACTGGCCATATTCTGCAAGCAAACCGGTAATTACATTTACTGCTTCACGAGCGGTTTTCGCTCTTTCCAGTCCTAATCGGATAAATTCCATACCGATAATTCCATACTCTACATGTTCTCCGTCTTTAACCGCTTGCATTTTCTCTGCGACATCTTTAGTAAAAATAGCTTCATTCCCAATCGCCACACCATGAACATTTATACCTTCTTCATAGCCCCAGCACCAATAAGGAGAAGAGCCTAAATGTTCATAAGTTTCTTCTACTTGGTCAATCGTGACATTTCCTAATTTTAATTTTTCATGAGGGCCATATGTCTTTTTCGGATAATACATTAACGGTTGTGCATCATACTCAACTCTATCACTATTTTTTGAAAGAATGGTAGCCTCTTCTTCAGAAACATCTGCCATAATAACAAAAGTATCACAGCTCCATGAGGAGTTATTTTTTAATGTCTTTAATTCCTCATCCGTAAAATTTTGCTTTGCAATTAAATCTTTCATGCCTATCCTTCCTTTCTCAATTTGAGCTCGTATTAATCAACAAAAAACAGCGTTACATTCCTATGATTGTATGCCCTTACATTTTAATTCTATCATATTGCTGAGACTCTTTGCATGGAAGCATCATAAATCATTTAGAAAATAAATAAATAAGACCAATCGGATGGCGGTTAGATATGCTCAAATTGCAAACATTCTTTTAAATGCGTGTTCAAAAGTCCGATAAATAGGACCAAGAAGTTCAAGGCGGCGAAGCTTTGAGGAACACAACGTATGTTATTAGATACGTGAGTAGCGCTTTTGATGGGGCGAGTAATCGCAAAAGCTCTTCGATGGGATGAGTAATCGCAGTCCCAGTCCCACCGGAAAAGCAAGCCAACGCAGAAATTCGCCGTGTCATTTTTATTGGACTTTTTGAACTTCCACTTTAATCTAAATCCGAAAGCAGCATTCCATACACAATACTATCTGTCCATTCCCCTTTACTCCAAAAATCCTGAATAAAATGCGCTTCTTTTCTCATCCCTATACGCTCACATAATTTTTGTGACGCTTCATTCCTCGCATCCAAATTCGCTTGGATACGATGCACATCATATTCAGCAAACAGCCTCTTCACTAAGCTACTTACAGCCTCCGTTGCGTAGCCTTTCCCCGAAGCTTCTTGTGAAAATGTATAGCCAATTTCAACCGTATCTTTCATCTCTGTATACCATACAGCCAAATCACCAATTACTTCCGCGCCGCTTACTACTGCCAAATTTAAAGGAGTCTCTTTTGTGAGTACATTATTCTTCAATTTTTTATGAAACTCTTCTTGTTTATTTTCATCAGTCCACTTATCATGCAAAAGATATTTACAGGTAGCGTCATTATTATAAAGATGAAATACATCCTGTAAGTCATTTTCATTAAATGGTCTAATCAGTAACCTGTCCGTTTTAAATTCCAAAGAGATTCCTCCTTATTTTCTGTTTCTTTTTTAGTTAACCTTTTATTTCAATACATCAGCCTGTTTTGTGAATGGTTATAATAGAAATTCGTTTAAATAATTATACCAAACTTTCTTATAACTTCCTTTTATTAAAAATAAGCTTTTTACATAAAACGAAACTTCACTCATCGGGAGTTTTCGACGCACAACTCTTTACGATGGGCGAGTAATCACAGTCCCAGCCGCAGTCCCAGGACGTTGCGAACTTAGTCTGCTGTTCTTCTCCCACTGAGTTAGCCTGAGTGATTCAGGGAGTTAGCTCACCTGATCTCCCGCCTAAATAAATTTATTTTCACACTTTATTTTGAGGCAGGAATTTTACGGACAGTTCTCCATGATAAAATATTTTGCAGCAAACTTTAATGTGTACTTTACAATAGTGTGTGACATACACTATAATGAATATAGGAGTTGATCACATGACAGATGCAAACGAACATTTAGATAAAATCATGCAAGAATTGAGAAGAGGAACCATTACAATTGGTGCATTAAGCCAGCTCTCAGAACCGCAGTATGGATACTCCCTCGTGACAAGGCTTTATGAAAAAGGGATACATGTTGAACCTGGCACATTATATCCACTGCTGAGAAGATTGGAAAAACAGGGACTCTTAGATAGTACATGGGATACGAATGAATCAAGGCCGAGGAAATATTATGTACTGAGTAAGACTGGAAAAGAAGTCTTTGATTTGCTGGTTATTGAATGGAAAAATATTGCAGCCAGCATGGATCAGATCATCGAAAATAAGAGAGGTGAAGAAAATGGAAATGATTAATCGGTATATTTATGCGGTTACCCAAAAGCTCCCCCAATCCCAGCGTAAGGATATCGCTGATGAGCTGCGTGGATTAATTGAAGATATGTTGGAAGATCGGGCAGGAAATGATAACGTAAAAGATAGCGAAGTAGAGGAAGTACTTTTGGAACTAGGCAGCCCAAGAGAGCTTGCTGATAAGTATCGGGGAACAAAGAAATATATCATTGGTCCGGAGCTTTTTGATTCCTATATTTTAGTCGTGAAGATTGTTCTCATCGTTATAAGTTCTTTAATAGGTGTTGGATTTGTCATCCAAACAATTTTAGACCCAACGTCTATTTTAGATTATTTTGTGGATATGATTGTTTCCTTCGTTACTGTACTCCCCACGGCTTTTGGCTGGACGACATTTTGGTTTGCTATCGGTGAGCTGTGCGGAGGCACGAAGCAAAAAGATATATCGGGGCATGAATGGAAGCCTTCTGATTTACCGCCCATACCAGATGAAAAAAGACAAATCAAACGTAGTGAGTCAATTATCGGCATTATTTTCTACACCATTATTATTGCATTTCTCGCTTTTTCGAACGACTACTTTGGGATTTGGGTATTTCAAGACGGCTTTACCGAAGTTGTTCCGTTTTTAAATGAACAAACTTATGGCACTTATTTATTGTTTATTCTTCTCATATTTGGAGCTGGAATCATTAAAGAATGCCTCAAACTTGTTTCTGGAAAATGGACGTATAAATTAGCCATTTATACCACTATTGTGAACGTTATTTCGATGGCAGCAATACTATTTATGATTAGCTGGCCTGATTTTTGGAATCCTGATTTTATAAATGAATTAGTAGAAGCCGGTATCGTTGAGGCTGGTTCAGAGACATTTGATACAGTGACTACGATATGGAATCAGTCAACATTTTGGATTTTTATTCTGTTCATTATCGGTTTAGTTTGGGATGCTGTGGACGGATTTATAAAGTCTCGAAAAAAATAAATATTTTCTAATGGCGCATGGTTGAACAGGAAATAATTCAATCATGCGTTGTTTATTTCTAATATCTTAACGTTGAAATACGAATTGAATGGTGGATAGCCCTATTTACTTTTTTGTTTTAAGAAACGTTTTGCCCTTTTATTTCATTTTAACGAACTTCCTATTTTTCATAAAGTGAAACTTCCTTCAGGGGGGGATTTTGCGACGCACAACTCTTTACGATGGAGCGAGTAACCGCAGACCCAGCTCTAGCCAATTACACTGCGATAAACAATGTACGTAATATTTGCCTGGCCAACACATACTTTTTTTGATTAATTCTCTCCAAACAGCCCCCTTTAAATAATCATACTAAGGTTGATATTTGAATCAAAAACTCCAAATACCAATTTTTGCAAAACTGTTTCTATATATTAAATTTTTTCAGCAACAAATTATTGATATGTTATTTTCTCATAGAATTCTAACCAAGTTTTAACCATCATCTTATTCACATCACTTATGATGTTATACAAAAGGGAGGTGAAAAAATTGGCAATAGAAGTTTTCAAAAGAAAAGAGCAGAAATATCTGATTACATTGGATCAATACTCGCTCTTGTTGGAACAAATCATGCCATATATGCGGTCAGATAAATTTGGTGTGGACGGAAGATATATTGTCAGTAGCTTATATTTTGATAGCGATGATCACAAAATTTATTTTGAAACAAAGAATAAATTGGCATTCCGGCAAAAACTCCGCCTGCGAACCTATAATGAAACAGGTATTGATGGAACATCTTTTTTTGAGGTTAAACAAAAACATAACAATGTAGTCAATAAACGGAGAATGTTACTTCCCTTAGAAGAAGCATATCATTATCTGGAAAAAGGAAACGAAAAACATTTAAAGGACTTTCATACTTCGAATTTGCAGGTGCTTCGTGAAATTGATCATTTTCGAACATTATACACATTAAAACCGGAAATGGTTGTTAGCTATGAACGTCATGCACTTCACGGAATAGATGATCCTGAATTGCGTATCACATTTGATTTTAATTTACGCTGTCGTAATGATGATCTCCTTTTAGAACATGGTTCTGATGGAGAGCACTTTATTGATAACAATCTAGTTGTATTGGAAGTCAAAGTAAATGATAGTGTTCCATTATGGTTAACCCGTATTCTACAGGCACTTCAATGCGAGCAGAGAAGTGCATCTAAATACTGTACCAGTATAGAATTACTGCAAAGAAATCAACTGCCAGATGGAATGGAAAGAGAGTATGTAACAGCAGGAGGAAGATAGAATGGATTTCATAGATAAAATATTCGATTTACAAGCTAGTGAACCATCCAGTATTTATATGATATTACTTGCATTGGTCATGGCAACTTTATTGAGCTTGGCTATTACGAAGGTATACATAATCACATTTACAGGTGAACGATATGCCCAATCATTCGTACACACTATTATTATTTTGAGCATTATCGTCTCCGTGGTTATGAACGTGGTTAGTGATAATGCCGGTGTTGCATTTGGTTTATTTGCTATTTTTTCACTAATTCGATTCAGAAGTGCAGTCACCAATGTGAAAGATATTGCGTATATTTTTTTCGGTTTGTGCGCAGGTATGACATGTGGACTTTTTCGTTTTGATTTAGCAATCATACTCACGTTATTTGCTTGTTTGGTACTTTACTTGCTTTACAAATTTGAATATGGAAAAGGAAAAGACACACAAATTTTAAAGGTAACTGTACCAGAAAACTTAAATTATGAAAATCTGATGAATGATGTACTGGCTGCGTATACGCTAAGTTCTTCCTTACGACAGGTTGAAACGACTAATCTTGGAACAATGATTTTATACACTTATGCTATCCGTATGAAAAATGAAGTACATGATAAAGAATTGCTAGACCACATTCGTGAAAAAAATGCTAATTTAAAAGTTTCGATCACTTATATAGAAAATACTGATGGGTAGAATGAGTTAAATATAAAAATAATTTTTAAGAAGTGAAACTTCCTTCAATTAGGGCTTCACTTCTTAAATATTTTTATATTTTTGTGAAATACTTCACAAAAATGCCATAACCTAAGTATTTTCGTCTTTATTTACCTGTTATATTAAAGTTAGAAACATTGATCAACCATTCACAAACAAGGAGGAGATCACATATGAAAAATGTTTTTATTTTGGGAGGAACAGGATTACTCGGATATCATACCGTTCGGGAATTATTAAAGCGGGAATACATTGTATCTACAGTTGCTTTACCGCCAATGCCGGCACCAGAATTACTACCTCCGGAAGTAGAATGCCATCTTGGGGATATCAATGAAATGACGGATGAACAAATTTTAGATATACTAGCTGGTAAAGATATGTTTATCTATGCTGCCAGTGCAGATGAACGAATGGTTCCGGAAATACCTGCAACGCATTTTTTCTATGAAGCAAATGTGCTTCCAACACAACGTTTAGCTCATCTTGCTAGAAAGGCTGGAATTAAAAAGTTTGTTATTTACGGTTCTTACTTTGCCCATTTTGCAGAAACTTGGCCAGAGCTTGAGCTTAAAAAACAAGCCTATCCACGAACACGTTTATTACAAGAAGAAATTGCCTTCATGGAAGGGGAAGGACAAATGGATGTGATGTCTCTACGTCTTCCATATATTTTCGGAACGATGCCTGGGCGAACTCCATTATGGGCAATGTTTTTCCCACAAATCGAAGGAAAAGAAATCGTTCCAGTACTTGGTGGAGGCTCAGCAATGGTTACTGTTCAACAAGTTGCTGAAGCGACAATTGGAGCATTGGAATATGGCGAACATGGAGAAAAATATGCTATTTCTGATACGAATATGAGACACAAAGATTTTTTCCAAATCATTGCCAATGAGCTAGGACAAAAAGACACCGTCATCCAAGTAGTTCCACTCGAGCAAATGAAGCCTGCTATGGCAAAATATGATGAACAAACAGCTGCTGCAGGGAAAGAACATGGTATTCATCAAGCAGTTGCCGCAGAAATTCAAAATCGGGATGCGTATATCAATCCCGATGATACAATGCCAGTATTAAAATATAATAAAGCGGATATCCATCAAGCGATTGCGGAAACAATGAAGCGCTGTATTGAAGACACAAGAAAATAATAGTAAACCTTTCTTTTAAACTCTATTTACCAATTCATTCGCTTAAATCCAAACGTTCAATTAAAACTTGAATTCGTTCGGATTTAAGCGATACTATCCCATTTTCTATAAAAGTAAGCAGAAGTCTTGTTAGAAAAATATTTAAAATAATAAACTTTGCTACTTGTTCCATTACAAATTTGTAATTATTCGGCATTAAACAAACGTTTGATTACTATCTACTAACTAAGCTTATAGTATCTATTTTTGTAATATGTGATATTTATCACGGAGAACCGTCCGTAAAACTCCCGCATCAAAATAAGAACTTAGCAACCACAAATAATATCACCGTAATAAATGTCTGACATCCAATAAATAGCACATATCCTTTTTTAAAATTTTTTTGCTGATTCATTTGATAATACTTAATCACTAAATATTCACTGCAAAAGCAAGAAATATTAACAATTAGTAAAAATCCCACTGTTTTAAATACAGTATTTTCATAAGATGTAAAAGAATTTGAAAAAAGTATTATTGTTAAAATAAGGTGAACGCTGGAAAAGCACCAGTTCTTAGGTGCTACAACCGTCTTAGTTTCTTGCTTCATTTGATTGTCTGTACCTTTTCGTTCATCTGTTTGTTCTTGCGAAAGTATCTCTGTAATATCACAGGAAAACAACTCGGCCAGCGTGATAAGATTATTGGTTGATGGTTCAGATTGGACCCATTTCCCACTTCGATACTGCCTGTCGACTGACTTGCAGCTGTTCAGCTATATATTCCTGTGAAAGCTTCAAAGATTTTCTTTTATTTCTTATATTTATTCCCAATGCTACCCACTCCTCCTCCTTTCTATGCTTTATTACTTTAATCATAAGCATTTTACAAGTTATTTACCACCAACTAAGACGCAACTATTGGTTGCAATGATTGTTTCCCCCACTCTTATTACGATTTTTAATTCAAATCATCACTCTGTCTCCTAAAAAAAGAAGGTCTTTCAGTTAAATACCGAAAACCTCCGAATCAGGGAATATTCTTTTTTAAGAATTATTTTTATGTTCAAACAGGCTCAGTTTATCATGAACTCAACTTTCGCACCTTAAAAAGAAACTTCATTTCCATAGAAACAGGAGTTGGTCGTCCCTTTGATAACTACCTTGACAAAGAATAGAAGGTGGAGTGTAAAATAGCCGAACAAATAAAAGGTAGATCAGACAGAACATATTTATCATGCTCCATGGTAAAATGTTCCACCAAGATTACTTTCGGTGCATAAAAGCTATTTCTGATGATAACTATCTATGCTGTCATGATTCGAACTGCTAAACCAACCATTTAAAATACTGTAATAATCGTGTTATCAAACGAAAGAGCCACTATTTCATGCAACTCAACAGGATGTTATTTCTTTCATGCGCTGTAGAATCCCATTAGAGCGGAGGCCAACCACAGAGACTCCTATGGGAACAGGGCGAGCTGAATATCCACTTGAAAAGCGTTTTTCTTTTCAAGTTAGCTGAAGCCGTCCCCATGGCAGACTAAAAACGCAACGTCCTGGGGTTGCGATTACTCACCCCACCGAAAAGAGTTGTTGTAACGTCTGCACTAGTACGTCCTGGGACTGCGGTTACTCGCCCCATCAAAAACCGTTGTACGTCGGAAAGCGGAGTGGTTGGCTGGAGCGGAGCTATGCACTATCATTCGTTCAAAAACAGCTGATTTAACTAAAAAGCAAGCACAATAAAGAAGAACTTGATAATTCTGAAACAGCAAGATATATATGCTTATTTTTAGGTGAGATAGTTGAGTCATGAATAAAACAAATATCTAATTTTCCTCCTGCTCCATACTTGGTTCAATTACATCTCCATCTGTGGTTTGCACAGTTACGGGCTCTGTTATTTGATCCAATCCGATTATAATATAACCGCTTTCATCCCTACTTCCCCCATCAACAATTTTTACAGTAACTTCTGTTGGCCCACGTTTGTTCACTTTTTCTACTTCCACATTTTTCCCGGCATGTTCTTCTCCTAAATGAACAGTAATTTGCTTTCTCCTTTCAGGAATGGTGGTAATTTCGTAATAGCTTCCCTCTCCTTCTATCACAGTAGTTTCTCCCTCATCAATAACCCAGTAGTTATCCTCCAAATAAATACCTGCCCCAATTGCCGAAAAAAACAGCAGCGGTAAAAGAATAAGAGCCCATATATCTTTCCTTGTAAATTCTCTCGCAAACTTCAAACGGGTCAGTAAAGGTAAAAAGAGGGTCCCGACTATACTTACAACTAGAAAACCTGCTCCTAAAAATCCTACCCCCATCCCTTCGAATCCACCAACAACAATTAAGCTATACGCTACGACAACAAGGAAGATAAGAAAGGTGACGACTGGTGCCATATAATATTTGCCGCTCTTTTTAGATGCAATAAACGTAAACAGAAATACGATAACCCCAAAAAAGATGCCTATCCCTATAATTCTAAACATATGAATACCCCCAATGTTTTAAAAGAAAAATTGCAACATGTTGCCAAACAGAAAAATAATAATGGCGTCTGCCGTTAAAGAAATCCACAGCCATTTTTTATTAAAAAAGGTAAACGTAAATACCAGTAAAAAGACTGCAGCCGGGAAGTAGAACAGTAAAATACCTCCCTGGAAATTTTGCAGCACGACGCCTGGCGATTCCAAATCATAAAATTGAAAACTGGAATAAGTAACGTAAAACAGAATAATAGCCCGAACGGCAATCAATAATAGTTTCAATCCCTTATTAAACTGTACTAATTTCTTTAACGGTTTTATTTCAACCTCTTTGTCGTATGCGTGTTCAGGAATTTCTTTATCCACATCCATCATCTCTGCATACAAATTTTCACATTCGTCGCATGCTTCGATATGCTCTAATACAATTTGTTTCGGTTCCTCATCCAAATCATTGATAACCGGTATTAATTCCTGAGATAATAGGTGAATTTTTTCATTGTCATCCATAGTATCATCCCTTTTTTATCATTTGCTTCCGCATTCGGAAAAACTTTGACTTCAATGTAGAAATTGGCAGATTTAACAATTCGCTGATTTCCTGATAATTATATCCATAGTACTCTTTCGCAAGCATAATCGCTTTATCTGTATCAGATAACTTCCCGAGAACCGTTTCCAAACGTTCGTTAATGATGACATCTTTCTCTGGTGTTCGGTGGTCAATAAGCAGCGACTCGATCACATTTTCATCATGAAGCAATACTGGTTTCTTCTTTTTGTAATAATCCAGCAGTGTATTTTTTGCTCCTCTGGCCAGCCAGCTTTTCATATAATCTACTTTATAAACAATCGTTGGTGTAACCAGAATTTTCGAAAAAAGTTCCTGAATAATTTCATCCGCAATCTCATCACTTTTTGTCAGTCCTATTAAAAAGTTTCTTAAATAGGCATAATGTTCATTGTAGATTTCCTCTATCATCTCTAATGGATTGATTTTCGACATAAGTAAGCCTCTCCATATCATCTCCTGTATAAGTGAGACGAATAAAATGAAATAAAGTTGCATTTTCTTTTTATTTTTTAAATAAAACAGATATTAAATTAATTTCTTTATAAAAAATATACCCTTTGGACACATCGTATCCAAAGGATCTGGACGGTGCAATAATATTTTAAGCGAACACGTATCAAGTCTTCTTTGCAAATTTCTTTTCTATTAGCTGCATCATTTATACCATATTTTCCCAAATTAAAAACACTGACTCTTTATACAGAATCAGTGTTCATTTATGCTTATTATTTTCGTAAAATCTTCTCCATCTTCTTTCCTTTTGCCAATTCATCAATGAGCTTATCCAAATAACGAATCTCCTGCATCAGTGGTTCTTCTATATCTTCTACACGCACACCGCAAATAACGCCTTTGATCAGAGCACGGGAATCGTTCATCTGTGGGGCTTCCGCAAAGAAGGACTCAAAGGTTACTTCTTTTTCAATTTGCGCTTCCAATTCTTCCTGACTGTATCCTGTCAGCCAAGTAATAATCTCGTCGACTTCTTCTTTGGTACGGTCTTTCCTCTCTGCTTTGTTTACATAATGAGGATAAACACTTGCAAATGTCATTGTGTATATACGATGATTAGCCATCGCGTAGCCCCCCTTTTACTGTTCCGTCACTGTATCTTCCGTTTCCAAATGAAACGCATCCAGCAATTCCCGAACTTCATCTGTTGTTTCGGTACTCATCAATTGATGTCTTAGTTCGCTGGCTCCCCGGAACCCGCGGACGTAAATTTTAAAGAATCGACGTAATGGCTTGAAAGCCCGCGGTTCCTGTTCCGAATATTTATCATGCAGGTCAAGCTGCAACCGTAACAAATCCAACAATTCCTGACTGCTATGCTCTCTCGGCTCTTTTTCAAATGCGAATGGATTTTTAAAAATACCGCGTCCAATCATCACGCCATCGACACCAAATTCTTCAACAAGCTTCAAGCCTGCTTCCCGATCCGGTATATCTCCATTGATGGTTAACATGGTATCCGGAGCAATCTCATCACGGAGCCTCTTGATTTCTCCAATCAATTCCCAATGCGCATCGACCTTACTCATTTCTTTTCTCGTACGCAAATGAATGGAAAGATTCGCTATATCCTGCTCAAACACATGCTTCAGCCAATCACGCCATTCATCTATATTGGAATAACCCAGTCTTGTTTTCACACTGACAGGGATTCCGCCCGCTTTGGCAGCCTGAATAATTTCCGCTGCTACTTCCGGACGAAGAATCAATCCGCTTCCCTTTCCTTTGGAAGCTACATTCGGCACAGGGCATCCCATATTAAGATCTATGCCTTTGTATCCCATTTCGGCCATTCCAATGCTCATCTCACGAAAATTATCTGGTTTGTCTCCCCATATATGGGCAACCATGGGCTGTTCGTCCTCGGTAAAAGTCAAACGTCCGCGCACACTATAAATGCCCTCTGGGTGACAATAACTCTCCGTATTTGTAAACTCTGTAAAAAACACATCCGGGCGGCCTGCTTCAGCTACAACATGACGGAAAACAACATCTGTCACATCTTCCATCGGCGCCAATATAAAAAACGGTCGTGGTAAATCACGCCAAAAATTATTTGTCATTTCTTTATTTCAATCCTCTCATTTATGGATAGATAAGGCATTGTACACTTATCCAATATGTTAAAGCAATCATCAATGCTGCTTCTTTTTTATTTTGTCCATGATAATATTATCATAAGAGGATTGAAGAGTACAAAAAGAATTCTTACCACGCAAAACAAGGGACAGAACTTTTTGTCCTGCCCCTAAGTCTATTACCCTCAAATATAAATTAGCGATTTTTTAACAATTGCCGTCTGTATTTTTAATCATTATGAGAGCATCACTTACATCTATATATCTATATTCTGGAAAGTATTGATTTCTTTAGAAAGTGCGTTTTTCATTTTCTGACCACATTTTTCATCACAAACCGTAAACAGACCGTCTTTTCCATGCTTTTTCGCTTCTGAGTCAGCAGTGGCAACAAACATTGGTACACTTGTCCGCCGTGATGATAGATAGACCTGGATGATTTCTCCTTCTTTATCCTTAAAATCTACTCCTTCAACAAACTTCACATTTAGCGCGGTTAATGGCTGATTTTCTCCTATTTTCTTCATACACCATGCACATCGGAACATTACTGAATCCTCCCTCTATATAAATATCTGCTCTAAATCTAATACTAAATTAGACAGTGTCTCAACAGAAATCGTATCGCTTTCTGTAAAGACTCCTTTAAATATATATTGTCCGTCAGTCAACAGATGCATTTCTACAGATTCATTCACCGGATCAACAATCCAGTATTCTTTCACTCCTGCTTCCTCATAAAGGCGATATTTTATCCAACGGTCCAGTTTAATAGATGCAGATGAAAGGATTTCGACAATCATATCTGGAGATCCATTACATCCTTTATCATCCAATTTTTCGGAATCGCATATAATAGATAAGTCAGGTTGAACCACATTATTTATCTCATTATCCTTCTTATTTTGCCCAAACAACCGTACATCAAAGGGAGCAAAAAATACTTCACACTCCTTTCCCTTTAAGAAAACAGAAAAAGCAGTAGACAGCTCCCGCAATACTTGCTGGTGTTTACGTGAAGGACCAGGCGAGATATTAAAAATAGCTCCATCAATTAATTGAATGCTTTCCTCTTCATCCCAGGTCAGATAATCCGCATACGAATATTTCTCATTTTTATTTGGAATAGACGTAAAATCATTCCCTTCAAAGCGTATTTTACAGTTATCATAACATAATCAGAATGATTACTCATCTAACATGGATAAGCTTCTTAAAAATAAATATATTCGTTTCGATAGTATTTCCTATATTTATTTTATCATTTCTTGATACGTCATCATCAAAAAAGACTGAAACATATCTTTTCTGAATAGTCCAGATTCAGAAATAGCGTTCCAGCCTCCATATCTACTTATTTTTATGCAAATATTTATTTAATGTCTCTTCCTGTTTTTTTAAAGTAGAGGTACCGCCCAAATCAGTTTATGATATTTCAATTTAATGATTACGTTCCTTTTCCATTCTTTCAGGATTCAGCTTAAAGCGATAAATCATACTTTAAAGAGCCTCTTTCAAAAAATTTATTATCTATATTGGGGCTTGTAAGTATATTCCTATTTTCCTTCTAAATATTTTTCTTTGAACTGCGGACTAAGCTCACTCCATACATCAAATTTATTACCATTTAAATCATAAAAAACAAAATTCCTTCCTGCATGCCCTCTGTTTTCAAACTCTTCAATTCTAACCCCATTTGCAATCAAATCTTTATACAGAGCTTCTAAGGATTCTACTCCATTTACTTCAAATGTCATAGAAAAGCGCTCTTTTCCATGTACATCTATAAAATTTAACGTTTGATTTTCATCTGATTTCACCAGAAAAAAACTTTGATTTGCCAGGTTTAATATAGCTTTATCCTCATCTTTATAAGACAATCCTGCACCTAACTTATTTATATACCATTCAGATGATTGCTCTACGTTTGTTACTGGAATATAAGCAGTTCCAACCCTTAATAATTTACCGCTCATTTAGAAAACCCTCCCTTATTTTGAATAATTATTTCATTCACCTGTAAAATACTTTTGACTCTTATTTCAACTCATTCGTCAATAAAACTAAACTTCATTCAGTGGGATTTTTTCGACGCACAACTCTTTACGATGGGGTGAGTAATCGCAAAAGCTCTTCGGTGGGGCGAGTAATCGCAGTCCCAGCCCCAGTCCCAGGACGTCGCGAACTTAGTCTGCTTCCTTCATTCTCCCACTGAATTAGCCTAAGTGATTCAGGGAGGTAGCGTCCGTTATCTCCCGCCTAAATAAATTTATTTTCGCTCTTTATTTTGAGACGGAAGTTTTACGGGCGGTTCTCCGTGATAAACCTGAAATGTAATCTATTTATCAAATAACCCTCTTCTGATCAAATTTGCAGTAACCGGTTTCTTCCCCAATACTCGTGACCATACAGATAACTGACCAACATGATGTATTTCGTGAGCAATGACATGACGCATAACTTCTCCATGTTTAAAAAGAACCGCATTCCCAGCAGAATCCGTTTCTGAGAGGATTTGATATTCCATTTCATTGTTCCAGGCAGTAATAAAAGGTTCAACCTCCCGACGGCATTGCCTTGAAAATTCCTTTACTTTTGATAGACTTGCATAAGAATCAAATGGCGGTTCCTCAGGAGGCAATTCACCTTTTAATTCTAAAATCCAGCTGTATTCAACATCTATAATATGAAAAAGGGTATAAAGAATACTGCCTACTCCTCCCACCCGCTCCTTTAATAATTCTTCTTCAGGAATATCTTCACACCACTTAAACCAATCATCACGAACCTGCCAATTATATTGAAATAATTTTAACATTTCACTGTCCTCCATATTCAAAAATATTTAGGTTTATCATATTTGCCTTCATTCATAAAGCACACGATGTAGTTATCAAGAAATCAAGCTCATAAAATCTTCTACATCCTTCACACATATTTTTATCCCCTTCTCCCAAAAACTTTCTGAAGTAATATCCTCTCCCAAATGTTTCATGACTAAATCTTCTGTAGACATACTTCCTGAATCACGAAGCAATGCGATATAATCCTTTTCAAATGCTTTTCCGCTTTCTTTTGATTTTGCATAGAAACTAAGTGTTAACAAATATCCGAAAGTATATGGAAAATTGTAAAATGGCGATGTTGTAATATAGTAATGTGGTGTCCATATCCAGGAACGCAATGACGGGGAATCCAATGATCCGTCATAAGCTGTATCAAAGGCTTCCTGCATAAGTTCATTTAAACGTTCTGCTGGAACCATTCCCTTTTTGCGTTCTTCGTAAAAATTATTTTCAAACAGGAACCTGGAATGGATATTCATAAAATTCATCACACTTCGTTTTAATTTTTCATCAAGCAAAAACAATTTTTCTTCTTTCGTTTCTGCTTTTTCTAATACGGCATCCAGTACGATTTGTTCTGCAAAAAAGGAAGCAGTTTCTGCAATACTTAATGGATATTGTCTATTGATTCCATCCACTGTTTTCATTGCATTGTTATGAAAAGCATGACCCAATTCATGTGCCAAAGTTAATACATTTGTAATTCCTTCTTCATATGTCATAAAAACTCTTGATTCACCCGTAAGCGGAAAGCTCGCACAAAATCCAGCAACTGATTTATTTGTACGGTTTTCAGCCTCTACCCAGCCACTATCAAATACGTTCCGGGCAAAGTTTCCCAACTCATTTCCAAACCGGTTGAAGCTTTCCAAAATAAAATCCACTGCTTCCTCATAAGTTATCTTTTGCTTACTCTCACCAATTGGCGCCCAAAAGTTATATGACTGCATTTTTGTATCTCCATACATTTTTGCTTTTTCTGTTAAATAATCGGTAAATGGCTGTTTATATTTATTTACAGTAGACCACATTGCATTTAATGTTTCCGCTTTCAAATGATTTTTCATTAAAGATTCTGTTAATATATGAGGGAGGTTCTTGTTTTTATATACCTGTAATCGAAAACCTGCTATATGATTTAAGATTTGTGCAAATAGATCTTCTTCTTTTTGCAAAGATTCCTCTAAAGCATGATGAGCTGCTTTACGAATGCCCTCATTGGAATGGGACCGCAAATTAAAGGCTTGACCCACAGACAGTTCCCTAACTTCTTCATCAAATGGTATATTAATCTTTATTTTTCCTATTAGAGAATTGTAAAACTGTCGCCATGCATGGTAGCCATCCATCATCAAATCTGAAATCAGCCTTTCTTCATTCTCCGGGAGTAACAGCTTTCCTTTTTCCCGCCATTCTGTCAATATAAATTTATATTCAGTTAAAGCCTTTATTTCAATTATTTCTGTCCAATGTTCTTCTTCTGTCTCTAAAATAATATATTGGAATTTATTAATTACTGATTCAAAATGAGCATTCATGAAGGAGGTAATTTCTTTAAGAACTACTGCATCCTGATCTTTTGTGTTTTGTGCAGAAAGGCAGGTTATAAAAGAGTTGGCTTGAGACAATTTTTTCCAGATTTCTCCTATGTGTTTTAAGACAGATTTAACTCCCAGTGATTCATTTATCTCTATAAGATTATCAAAAAGATTTATTTTTTCTTCGAGCTCCGTGATTTCCATTTCTAATTGTTTTACATAGTTATCAAATGAAGATGGTCCGCTTCCGCATGGAAATAAATTATTCAGGTTCCAAACTTTTTTATATCTTGTTTCTCTCATTTTTATCCTCCCATTTTTATCATGAATGAATATCGAACGTATATTCCTATGATAACATATTAGAAATGGAAAAGAACCTATTTTGAAAATATTTATCAAAACAGGTTCTTATACCCAAAGTTTATCTTATCATCCAACTTATTTATTTTTTTGCAAATATTTATTTAGCGTCTCTTCCTGTTTTTTGAAATATAGATACCAACCTCCCCAGTACAGTATATACAACAAGATAAAAATCAAACTGTATAATAAAATCGATCTACCGCTGAGGGGAAACCATCCAACCACAGCAGCAATAATGAGCAAGACGCCATACGTAAGAACAAAGTGGATTATGGACTTTTTTAAAAGATGATTACCACTCTCTCCAAAAATAAGCGAAATTACACCAAAATAGATGCCTAATAACATATTTGCTCCCATATGCATCCAAATTTCTGATACAGTAGCCTCCCAGGCATTAAACTTCAAAATAGTGAGGACAATAAATGTTATTATTGCTCCAAAAGCGATACCCATCGTCGAACGTTTTAACATTTCAACTATCATATTACTGCCCTCCCTGCATCAGTTTGTCCTTAATGGCATTGACATATTTTCGCGTAATATATTCCTTATTGCCAGACTGAAAATAAACACATAAATTTCCATTAAAAGATGCTTCAAATTTTTCAATACGATGGATATTCCCGATAACCGACTTGGAAAAGCGCATAAAACCATGAGGAACCAAAAACTCCTCTACTTCATACAGCTTCATTCGCACTTCAAAACGCCAATCTTTGGACACCGCATAGATTTTTCGTTTTTCCGCATGAATAAAATCAATTTCCTTTGGCTCCAGAAGAACCGTCTGCTCTTCATCCACACCAAATAAACGCTGCTGTTTTTTTCTTTTAATCACGTTTACAATATCCTCCAGCTCCTGTGTCCATTCCTTTGCCTGGATAGTGATTTGCGTTTCATCGTGGTTATCATCAATATCAATGTTTATTTTCATTCCGACCCCTCCAAATACACTGCCTATCTTCTGCTAGTTTACAGCTCGTTTTAGAAAATACGGGTATCGGATAATGGCAATAATAAATGCTGCTAAACCAATTGCAAATAATACGCCTAACGTTTGGAATAACTCCGAAGCTTGCGTGGTTCCTGCCATGGCATCCTGGAAAGACTGGTGCGCCCAGTATTGTGGCAGAAAACGGGCGATGGTCTGCATAAAGTCCGGCATCATTTCTAGCGGCATCCATAATCCACTCAGCATCGCTCCACCAAGAGCAATAATTTGTGTAATCGCTATTCCCATATTTTCCGTGTTTACTGTCAGTGACATGGCGAGCCCAATTGCAGTCACTGTAAATGTGATATACAAGGACAAAACCAATAAAATAATTGGCTCACCTAATGAAATATTATAAACGACCTTTCCAAATAAAAATAACACAATAATCTGAAATAACACAATAAACATGAATGGAAGCCACTTGCCTAGTAAATAAGAATAGCTTTTGATAGGAGTACTTGCCAGCCTTGCAGTCATTCCTTTATCTCTGTCTTTAATAAATACCTGTACCATCGAAATCATAATAAAAAAAACAAACATCACAACATACCCTGGAACAATGGATTGAATAACATCCTGTCTCGTTGCATCGTCGACTCCTGATGTAAAAATAGCAATAAATAATACTGTAAATAGAATAGGCAAAAGAAATATCCAAAACACAAGCCCTTTATCCTGTACATGCTTTTTTAATTCGACAATCATAACAGCATTCATCATGAACACCTCCAGCTTTATTATTAATCTCTCAAGTTGCTTCCCGTCAGCCTGAAAAATACATCCTCTAACCGTGGCCGTACAAGCTCCAGCCGCTCTATATCGATGTCACTCTCTCTACAATAGGAAATCACATTTTCCATTACTGAAAGAGCTTCTTCTGTATAGATGAAGAATGCGTTTTTCTCCTGTGAAACTTCGCCATAGGCTTCCAGCTGCTCGGCGGAAATACGATCTGCTTTGATATAAATGGAAGGAACCGCATATTGTTGAAGCAATTCACTAACCACACCGTTTTCTACCATTTTCCCTCTATCGAGAAAAGCAACATTGTCACAGAGTCTTTCTACTTCCTCCATGTAATGGCTGGCATAGATAACAGTCTTCCCAGCTGTTTTTAGTTCTTCAATCATTTGAAAGATATATTGTCGTGATTGCGGATCAATACCGACTGTCGGTTCATCCATAATAATCAGTTCCGGATTATGCATCAGGGCACACCCGATATTGAGTCTGCGTTTCATTCCCCCTGAAAAAGTGGATACTTTATCCTTGCTTCTTTCGCTAAGCCCAATGAGTGTCAATACTTCCTTTGTCCGTTGAGCTAATTTACTTCCGTTTAATCCATATATTCTTCCAAATAGATATAAGTTGCCAGATGCTGTGATATTTTCCTCTAAAACAATATCCTGTGGCACATAGCCTAATTTCTGCTTTGTTTTGTCGGAGATTCGTTGTTCATTAAATTCAATTTTTCCTTCGTAATCGCGGATAATAGATGTAATCATTTTAATTAAAGTCGATTTTCCTGCCCCATTTGGGCCGACTAATCCATAGCAGATTCCCCCAGGAATGGTCATGGAAATATTTTTTAACGCTTCCGTTTTATCATAATGCTTTGTTACATTATTGATTGTCAGCATACTCACCATCTCCTTTCACTTATATTATGGCAAAGAAATCAGGGGCTGCGGGAAGGGATAGGATAAGATGCAAAGTTCTATGTATGAAAAGCTGAAATTCATGCATAAAAAATTGCTCCTAAATTGCGATACTGCTTGTCAATATTGATTCCAGACATACAGACACCGTTAAAATACTTCATTATAAAATCATAATGACAATGTTTGCTTATCCTATTTTCATTTGATTCATCATTTTTTGAATGGGCGAAAAGATAACCAGCGCCAAACCCATTCTAAAGGGCCTGTCCCTAAAAATTTCATAAATAATTCGGATATGAACATCATCAAAATAGTAATTCCAACAAATGCGATAAATGTACCAAAAGCCCCTGTAATTGGAGCCAATCGAAACCCCCAACTATAAAATAAAATGGAGGCGACAATATTTTGAAGAACGTAACAGCTAAGGGCCGTTTGACCAATAGCTTCAAACCGTTTTACGAACCAACGTAAGACTCCTGCTTCCATAAGCCAAGCAATTACACCAATATAGCCAACTGATAATACCGGTGCAAACAAATAACGAACCGGGATTTCAAAGTAACCTCCAGGTACAAGTGCAAGTAAATTAAGTGGCAACCCTACACCGACACCCCAGTATAATAATTTCCGTCTAATACGTTGTCCATTCTCATCTGATGCAAACGCACCCGCTCTCATAAGGCGAATACCAAATAAATAGAGGGAAATATTCATAAATAAAATAGCAATTGCTTCCATTCGTAAAGAACCAAAACCTATTATTCTATATTGAATTTGTTCCAAATACGTACCATTCATATAAATATCCGCTGTCCCTGCCGCCAAATGACCCATCATCGTTAAAAATTCAGGGTCTTGCAACACGAAGATCATGGATAAGGTAACTAATAAAACACCAATCATATGAATAGCAGCCGTCACACGCATCCATCGTGCCATGACCTTCTCCCTGCATCGGATAATGAATACCACAATTACCCCAGTAATGGCGTAACTCATCAATATATCGTAATCAAATACGAAAAGGTAGTGCAATAGACCATCCATAAATAAAATGGCCATCGTCCATATATACACTGGAAGCCAAGGTAATTGGTTCCGTAATGTCTTCCGGTATTTTAATTCTAATCCGATCCCAAACAGGATGGTTAATAAACCAAGAAATTTTCCATTAATAAAGACGGATTGAAGATTTTCAAATATGGAATTCCCACTGTCTCCCCCTATAAACATAGATAAAGAATCACCAGGGTGAGTAAACAACCAAATATTTGTTCCAAGCGTCCCAATAATAGCAAATCCACGTAAAACATCTAATAAACGAATTCTAGACTGCTTTTCCATCTCTATCTCTTCTCCTTATTGTTCTATTATTCAAATTCATACTGTATTCGTTTATTCATCTTGATTCATAGCTTTTAGAGTAATAGCTGTAACAAAAAAGGTTAAACAAATGATTACTGTAGACACAACGATTGCTACTGATAAAGACAAGATTCGTTCCCTCCTCTAATAAAAATATCTTTTAAAATCACTGGCTTTTCACCTTGCTTGATTGATCTCCTTTCACTTATATTATGGTAAAGGAGTCGAGGCTTTTGGGAAGAGAAGGGATAACTTGCAAAGCTGTTCGTATAAAAAGCTAAAATTTTTGCATGAAATATATACAGGTTGATGGGCAGGTCATGGATTGGTAATTTATGTTTGGTTCAAAGAATCTTCATGTGGAAACAGATTGAAAGTATTAGCAGATTAAAAATGGCTTTGCTTAAAAGCGCCTTTCAGATTTCCTTTCTTATTTATATACTTTCTTATCTTTTTAGAAAACTTGGTTGTCACCAAGCCTTTAGATGACAACCTTAGCTACACTTATGCAGTAAGAAAGTTTATACTTTCTTAACTGCTAAAATAAAATAATCCATTTTGAATGATCAAAATGGATTATTTCTTTACTGGTTTTATATGCAATTAAAAAGAACAGACACTCTATTTAATGCGCAAATCAAAATAGCGAATTTATTGTTGTTGATTTAGTATTTTAGAATACAAATTTCATATTACAAGGTATCTTTTTTAGCGGCTAATCCTTGAAATAATGTATCCAAGATATTATGAACAAATCTTTTTTTCTCTTCTCCTAGTTCTCCATCCATAAATCTAAGTTGGAATGCATACTGAAAACAACTTCCCAATAGCATATCAGCTGCAGCTTTTGGATCAATATTCTCTTTCATTCTGCCAAGTAATTGCTCTTCACACAGATAAGCTTCAACCGCTTCATTTGCTCTATGAGGACCTTCATTACGACTTATAAATCCCTTTCTATGGCGAAGTAATAAACCCGGGTCTGAAAAAATAGATGCCATTAAAGGCATCGAATGATAAAAATCTTCCAGCGCAGCAATCCCAACCTCTTCTAAGTTTTCCTGCACTGTTCTAGTCCCTTTTCTCTCTGGAAGAGCAGTTAAAACCTGCATTAAATTTTTTAATTGCCCTCTTAACACATGCAGAAAAACGTCCTCCTTACTTTCAAAATTATTATACAAAGAGCCCTCTGAACATTCCGCTACCCTAGCAATCTCCTTCGTTGTAGAACGAGCGAGTCCCTTCATTTGAATGACCTGTTCAGCAGCTTCTACAATTCTTTCACGCAATCCCAATATTTATCCCTCTCCATCCTTGACAATAAATCGATCATTATTTACACTTACAATTATGAGTGGGTGCACACTCATTGTCAAGAAATTGATTGATTTTTTACATTCAACTGAGTGTGCACCCACTCAGTTGAATACCAATTAAAATGATAAATTAGATAGGAGGATAGTATTTCTTCATGAATGTGTATTCACTCAATGATATCCTGTTAAGGAGGGAATAACTTTTGAAAACACAAACGTATGATAATCACACTAGGTCAGTACCTGGATTTCACTATTTCCTTGTTCCACTTTGTTTCATTACTTTAATCGGTTCCATCATCTATGCAGTATTATCTTTTTTAAACGATGGTTCTATCTTTGCTTCTGTTTTGTTTTTAGCGCTCGCTTTGATTGTAACAATCTCTGTTTTTTTCCTTAGAGCTTTTGTTTGCAAGATACAGGACAGGGCAATTCGTTCAGAAGAAAATTTGCGTTCTTTCGTGTTAACTGGGAAATTACTCGATTCTCGCTTAACTATATCTCAAATTATTGCTTTACGCTTCGCTGATGATGAAGAGTTTCCAGGTTTGTGTAAAAAAGCGGTGATGTATGATATGAACCCTGATGATATTAAAAAGACCATTCAAAACTGGAAAGCTGATTATTATCGAGTTTAACAAGGATGTGGCAGTAATGAATAAATTGATTGATGTTATGTCAGCTAAAGGAAGAACCATTGAAATACTCACCCATTACATTCAAGAATATATTGATGACCAATGGGAGCAAGTTTGGAATTTAAACTTAGAAAAATTAGAAAATGTCTATGTAAAAAATGGTGATGTAGCTTATGGTATATACATTTCTAAATTATTTCATCCCGTTATGCGTGAAATTTACGAAGCAGGGTTAAAACCAAAACCTCTGCTGCCTGGAGATTTCCGTCAATCTAAAGAAAGTTGGGGGCCTTGGGAAGAACGAGAACGACGGTTTTGGAGCGTAATATACCAAGAAAATGATCAAGCTTTAGGTACCCTTTTCACAAGAATTTTTCATGATCATACTTGTTTACGTATCCCGAAAACCCCTAAATTATATTTTATGAAAGAAACGGATTCCGAATACATCTCCCGTTCCATGTTGATAGATAACCCAGAAGCTCAAAATTTAATTCCAGAGGAGGAATAAAATCATTGAATTCTTCAAAGTTAGTACATTTTTGGCGCTTAAGTTTTATCATCATTGCTTGGATTTTCACTATCTGTATTACCACGCAAGTCTTGATGGCAGGGCTTGCATTGTTCACAAACCCGATGTATTGGAATAGTCACACAGTCTTCGCGAGATTTTTCTTTTTCCTGCCAATTTTAATGGCGATACTGGCTTATTTGGCCCAGGTACCTAAAATAACCATTTGGAGATGTTTTGGATTATTTGGAATAGTTATTGGTTTGTTTTTTACAGCAGCTATTTCATCTCGTTTTGGTATTTTAGCGGCACTTCACCCTGTTATCACCATTTTTTTATTTTATAACTGTATGAAAGTTATTCAGACGTTCAACTATCAGTTTCAATAATAGTTGAGAATATATGGTGACCTCAATATTATTGGGGTCTTTTTCTTTAAAAAGCAATATAATTTCTAAACACTTATTATAAAACACATTTTAATGCTTCTTAAAAGGATTATAAGCTCATGTTTTACTCTTCTCCCACTGCGTTAGCCTAAGTGATTCAGGGAGTTAGCTCACCTGATCCCCGCCTAAATATATTTATTTTTACGCTTTATTTGGAGGAGGAGTTTTATGGACGGTTCTTCGTGATAAACATTCCAGGATTTAAAATCGGGTTTTTAGTCCCCCTTCCCTATAAACCTAAACTTCCATATAATAATAACCATTAAACCAAACAAACCAATTGCAGTTATTCCATAGATCGTTTGAAGTGCAACCGTAAATGACGATTGGATAGCTTGAAGCATTTCTGGAAACCTTTCTGATACAGCAACGGCAGAACCAACGTTTTCCATGGTTGAATCAGCTATTTCTGAAGGTACTCCAGCAGGGAGGGAATCCATCAAAGTTAGGCGGTAAACCAACATTCCCAGACTTCCAATAAATGCAATGCTCATTACCGAGCCAAATCCACCGCTGACATCGGACATCGCAGAAGCAGAGCCGGCACGTTCTTGCGGAACACTGGAGATAAGCTGCTCACCAGTAATCGTCATCGTAGGTCCTACTCCGAAAGCAAGCAGGGAAGCGCCAATAATTAAAATAAGTGATCCTGCATCATGCACCGTTAATATAATAAGCAGTGCACCAGCTAATGCAATTAAAAGTCCCATGACCATGGCGTATGCCGGGCGGATCCACCTTGTAAGCACGGGGGATATCATCGTTCCAGCCATTGATAAAAGCGCAGGAATAATCAGTAAGAGTCCCGCCTTCGTTGGAGTAAGTCCAACAACAGCTTGCAGATGTTGTGCAAAAAACATATCTGCCCCAGTTATTACAAGTATGATGACCATCAAAGCAATCAATGAAAAATTAAATATGCGGATTCGAAACATGCTCAAATCTAATAATGGATCTTTCGCTTTTAACTGCCGACGAATAAACAGAATCCCAGTTCCAATACCAATCACTACTGATCCAGCGTAAAACATATTAAAACCAGTGTTAGCTATTTCCTGTAAACCAAAAATAAATGTGACTAATGCCAATGAGGACAACAAAACACTGATAAAATCGATACGTTTTGAATCTTTGTTGCGATATTCAGGAAGAAGAGGTGATATCGCTAACAAGAAAATAGCAATTGGGACATTAATTAGAAATACCGCGCCCCACCCAAAATAATCCAAGAGTAAACCGCCCATTGGAGGGCCTAACGCCATGCCAGCAGAGAATGCACTAAGATTAATAGCGATGGCTACTGAAAATTGCTTTGGATCAAAAAACATATTTCGTAATAAAGACATTGTGGAAGGCATTACAGTTGCAGTAGCTACACCAAGAAATGCTCTTGCAGCAATTAACATCCAGGGCTCTGTCGAAAATGCAGCCAGAAAAGAAGCTGACCCATAGACAGTTACACCAATTACAAGTAGTCGCCTTCTTCCTATGTTGTCACCTAGACGCCCCATCGTTAGTGCAAATCCTACAGCCAGCAGTTCACCAACATGAATAATCCAAAGCATTTGTGTGCCGCTTGGTCCCAAATCAGCAGCAATCGATGGTGTGGCAAGAAAGAGAACGGTCATGTCTGTGGAAAGCATAAAAACCGCCAAAGTTAATGTCCCAAGCCCCAGCCATTCCCGCCATGTTGCTTTTTGCACCTCATTAGCGTACTCGTTACTTCCTCCTTGATTATCGCTTGTGTTACTCATAGCTGCCAACTCTCCTTTTCATATGACTTAACCATTTACATATGCAGCGTTAATGTTCGTTTTTACGAATCTTCCATTACTTGCACATGGATGTCCTGACTTCAACGTTCCCCCACAACGCGGAGAACTTAGTTGAAGTTCCTTTACTTTCATGTGAAAATATCCGTCCCAAGTTCCTCAAGGACATCTATTGCATCTTCAACAGGCAATTTAGGAAGCTCAAATTCCTGGTCGATTACCTTACGAATAGCTTGACGATCCGTTAGTATATGCTTTTCAACTTCTCCATCACTATATTGAATACTTAACACATTATTGACTAAAGACAACGAACGCTGCTGATCCAGCTGCCAGATTTGACAGCGTAGATTAGACGTAAATAATCCATTAGGCTGGAAGTATTCTTTAATTGCCGGCTGAAAATCATCAAATTGATAGATTTTCCTCGTGTCAAAATCCCAAATCATATTCTCAGATAATTTTCCATTCGTATAACGATAATACGTATAGGTTCCTGTTTTATCTCCCGGGCGAAGTCTTATCTCAACTCCTCCAAATCGAGAGACATTCATCGGGTTTGTTTGCAAATGAACCGGTTCAAAAAAAGGAGCACCATTTCCGGCATCGACATACACCTCTTCTATTTCACCCGGAATCTGAACAAGCAAAGCTACATGTCCTCCACCTAGAAAAGCATAACGGCTTTGGAAACCAAGTTCTTTTAGTAGCTGAAGAAGGCTGCTGTTAATGACATAACATGTTCCGCCCATATGATATTGAAATAATTGTTTAACAAACCGCTCCTCATCTTGAACAAGTTTTCCTTTTTGGTGGTACTCCTCAAATTGCAGTAATGTGCTAATATTTTCAAAAGGAATTTGATTTAGATGTGCGCTGGATATTTCTGTTAAATATTCCAGCGACGGCTCTTTCACAGAGACTTGAATATAATGCAGATAATCCCTAGACCATCTAGGCAATTGTTGTTGATTCATCATCCTTGTCACGCTCCTTTATTCCTTGTTTTTCATCTACTTTTACTATACTGACTCTGGAAATCTGACACATCATACAGCTGTCTAAAAATTGCATACAAAAAAAGCCTTATTATTAATAAGACCTTTTCTACGACGATCGTCGCATATTTATCACGGAGAATCACTCGTAAAAACTCCCACCTCAAAATAAAGCGTGAAAATGAAGTTTCATTTTATATTTAAATTTCGAACCATCGATGTTTTAAAGCATGTATAGCTGCTTGTGTTCGGTCCTGGACGTCCATTTTGCCAAGAATACTGGTAATATGCGTTTTCACCGTTTTCTCTGTGATATGAAGAGCTGCAGCAATCTCCTTGTTGCTTTCTCCATATGTGATATGTTCCAAAACGACGCGTTCTCTTGGAGTCAACTCGTAGTAACTAGATTGATTCTTATCTTCCTTAGAAACATGCACCATTAAATGACTGGCTATTTCCGAATGAAGCGAAGTCCCCCCGTCCATAACAGCGATGAGGGTTTCTTCCAAAAAGTTTGGATCCACATCTTTGAGCTGATAACCGCTGGCGCCCGCGCGAATTGCCGGTATGACATGATCCTTATCAGAGGAGCTAGTGAGTATAACAACCTTCACATCAGGATAATCTACTTTTATTTGCCGAGTCGCTTCAATGCCATCCATAATTGGCATAATCACATCCATCAACACAATATCCGGCTGCAGTTTTTTCACCTGCTGCAATGCTTCTTTTCCATCCTGGGCTTCACCGACAATATCAATACCGGGTCGTGTTTGCAGAAAAAAGCGCAGACCTTTTAAAACGACAAGATGGTCATCAACAAGTAATATTTTCAAAAGATATCACCTTCCTTTTCTATCGTTTGGAAAACGGACAATAATCGTCGTGCCTTTTCCTTTTTCGCTGTTTATATGGAAAGAACCATCAAGTTCTTCAGTCCGTTCTTTCATACTTGTAATACCAAGGGATTGCTGTTTTTCAACAGCACCTCCATTACCTTGATCGATCACTTTCATCATAAAGCCA
Source organism: Oceanobacillus jeddahensis (assembly GCF_000750635.1). Taxonomy (GTDB): domain Bacteria; phylum Bacillota; class Bacilli; order Bacillales; family Amphibacillaceae; genus Oceanobacillus; species Oceanobacillus jeddahense. The sequence continues at coordinate 116,122 of NZ_CCDM010000002.1, read as the reverse complement.
TCAGCATCTGATTCCATGACAATCACAGCTTTAGATGTCCCTGCATGTTTTTGAATATTGTTTAATGCTTCTTGCCCAATTCGCCACAATGCTTCTTTACACGATTGATTTAGCTCTAAATTCTCCGGAATTTCCATAGATAGTTCGACCCCAATTTTTTGTGCATATTCGTTGAATAAAGTGACAAGTCCCTGCTCAAGATGATCGGGACGAAGCTGCCAAATCAAACTTCGCATATCTATCAATGCTTCTTTAGAAAGTTGTTGAACTTCCCGGACAGCTTCCAAAATTGTATGTTCATCCTTATCAATGAGCTCTTGCAGTCCACCTGATATTAACGAGAGCGCAAACAATTTTTGATTCACGGAGTCGTGTAAATCCCGAGCAAGTCGATTTCTTTCCTTACTAACAAGCAAAGCTTCCCACTCTTCATACAAACGAATGCGTTCAATTCCCATCGAGAAATGATTCGCAAGCCCTTCCAACATTCCAATTTCCAAATAGTCACATGCTGTCGTACTTCGACTGAGCAATAACACACCGAATGTTTCCTCAGGTCTTTCACGCATAAATAAAGGAAAGGCGATGGAATAAAGAGATTGATGATCTTTTAAAGAGGAAAAATGCAACGGTTTCTTATTTTCTTGCATGATACGTTGCTGAACATAAGCTCTTCGAATCAGATCTGGCTGGGAAAGGTTAATTTTTTGTTCTTTATCAAAAACTTCTTTGGGTCCGTGCTCATCTAAGCAAATTTGAATCGTTAATCTCCCTTGCTCCATTGTAATAATGGCTGCATGTGTCCAATGAGGTAAATGATGGTGTAGCTCCTCCATGATTCCCTGAAATAATTCATTTCGGGTGTGAACATTACCAATTTCACGTTTAATCCTTTCAGCATTGGCATAAGCATCGATAAGATAACGCGCCGTAGCATGTACCTCTTCTTTTGTTTGCTGTTGATGTAAACGCGTCCGTTCTACTGCTGCACCTATTTGATAAGCAATGGTTTCTAAAAGGATAAGATCATCCTCATGAAAGCGATGGCGCCCAGGTGAAGCTAGATTAAGCAATCCAATTTTCTTCCCACGAATTGTAAGAGGGATGCTCGCATGATGGGTAAGTCCTCGCGTTTCCCCCATCTTGTCCGCGACGGCTTGTTTTAGACGAATGCATTTCACATGGTTGACAGCCTGTTTCATATGCCCTTCCCAATAAAGCTGCAAACACGTACAATCGGTGCATCCTTCCTGACAATGCATCAGTTCTTCTCTATTATCAGCCATTGCAGGTGGAAGTTGATAATCAGCAGCAAGCTGGTAAAAAGTATTATCCTCCGTTAAAAAAATCCATCCGGTTTCCAATTCCATTAATTCAAGCAAGCGCTCTAATGATAATTGCAGAATCTCATGAAGATCGGTGCTTTTATTCAATGTTTCCGAAATTTCCCGTTGGATTTGCAGTGCTTTTTGATACTTTAATGAGTGGATTGGCATCTTATTTCCCTCCTCATACCCACTTATACAATGTTCCCTTCTTTATAGAAAACAAAAAAGATTATTTTTCGAAAAATATAATCAAAACTCCATCACCTAAAACAATGGACGAATAATAGGTAAGCGTTTTCTCGCATGTGCTCATTGTGTCTCAAATTTTGTTCTTTTACCATACAGTTAGAGTACCAAATACCTTGGGTCCTCACAAGATATCTATTTCAGCAATGTAATCAAGATCACGTTAATACAACAAAACGACCAAAGACATCTTTGATAACGAACTCCCTTTAGTGTTATTTTTAGTATCATAGGCACCACGAATTTTCTTACCTTCCATGCGATCATCTAGATTTCTGGTGTACAAGCACCTCAGGTTTGATTTCTTTTCTTGATTCCGTTTTATACGTATTTTTAATATGCAAGCAAATCTCGGAAAACTGTTTGGGTTCACTGATATGCGGAGAATGTCCTGAATCCTCAAACCAAAAAATTCTCTTTTGTGGGGCATTTAGTTTTTCGATGTATTGTATTGCGAGTTCAAACGGCGCTTGATAATCGTGTCGTCCTTCACATAAATAGACAGGCACAGATAATTGAGGAACCTCTTCAAAGAGGTTAACGTTCATGAATTCATCCCACAATAATTGATTGGATATCAGAATATTTTTAGCGAAGAAGTACCAATCTACTAAGGTATATTCAGTGGATGAGAGAATGGCACGCAACAGATAATCCGATGAAAGTTCCATCGGTATAAATTTAATCAGCCATTTCCGCTGTTTCATCATTGCTTTAAAGTTTGAGTAAGGTGGGCGACCAATTTTGGATAAAGCTGCAATAGCTTTTTGATGCCCTGCTTCTTGAGCACGTTGAACAGCATAATCATAACTTATCTGTTCGTTTAACTCCATGTTAACTAATTGGGAAATACCAATATAGGAAGTAATATTTTCAGGATACTTTTGTGTTGTAAGAACGCCTAATATGCTGCCCCATGAATGACCAGCAAGAAATAGCGTTCTCTTTCCGAACCGTGATAGCAAATATGTAATCAATTCATTTGTATCCTCAACCATTTGAGCTAGGTTCATCGTTGATGGATCGACTTTTCTTCCTGACTTGCCAGCACCGCGTTGGTCCCAATTTACCACAATAAAATGTTTTTCTAACGCTTGCTCATATTTACGAATAAAACCAACCTGTGCAGAACCTGGCCCTCCATGAAGAAAAAGGAGTAACGGACAGTTTTGATCTTCTCCGCGAACTAATATCCATTGTTTTATCCCGGCAATCTGAACAGGTTCTAATATCGAAACACTATTTTCCAATACCTCGCCTTTTTCATCCAACATTTTAGGAGTCCTACTTTTGAACATTGGCTTTCTTCCTCCAATATAATTTTAAGTGTATGATAAAAATCAGAAAGGTTGCTTTATTGTTTTCCATGCATTCCTTGATTCTATCTATAGGAACGATAGTTTTCATTCATTAATTACTTGTTTCTCATCTTTATTCCTTGTAGAGAATCTAAACCTTCTCATCATGGTTCAGCCCATATCAAATATAATGAACCTGCTAAATAACGCTCTTCCTTTATGAGCTTTACATTAGACTTTTCTATAATATTAGAAATGTTCCTGTTCTGATGACATCCTACAACTCTTAATGCCAATGGATCTACCATTTTTTGCATTCCTGCCAAAAATGTATTCGTACTGATTCCATGCTCTAGCATCAGTATTTTCCCTTCTGGTTTACACCACTTTTGAAATTTATTCAAGACTTCAACAGGTTCTTGATAAGCGCAAAAACTAGTAGAAGATATAATCGTATCAAAGCTATCATCGTTGAATTCAACCGTCTCAACATCTTTTTGGATAAATACAGAATGAAAAGCATAATCTTTTGCCGCACGGTCTGCTTTTTTTAACATTTCGTGACTAAAATCCACTCCTGTCAGTTTAATATTTTCACTATAGAAGGGAAAATTGAGACCAGAACCAATGGCAACTTCCAAAACATTTCCCTCTGCTTTTTGAAAAATTCGTTGCCGAAACCGATACAATGGATCATTCCTACGCCGCTTATCATATTTATCTGCCTGCTTATCAAATTTTTTAATTAATGATTGACGGTTCATATCATCCCTCGATTTCCGATTTATTTGAATAGCTCTTTACCTAGCAAAATCCGCTCTGCTCTATATTCTTGATCTTATTCCCCTTTTTTTTCATTTCATGCTGCTCTTTTATCTAACAAATTCAGAATTGCTTTCACTACTTCATCTGGGCAATCTATATGAATACTTGCATGCCCGGCATTTTCAAGTATTCGATGTTCTCCATATGAGACAGAATTAGCTAAATTCTTATAAATCGTTTTCTTCACATGATTGAATGACTCCGTAATCTCGTGCAAGAATGATTGACACGTCACCAAAGATGTCATTGCGTCAGTTTCCATCGCTGTAAATACAATCAATGGCACGTCTGGCAAATCCCCTCCTGCACGAAGTTCACGATAAAGCTGGGTATTTAAGTTTTTCTTCTCCGCATTCATTTTTAAAAATGTTCTGGTATGATATTCAATCAACTGTTCACGCACCGCATCTGGCCATTCGGAAAACATATGCTCATATAAACCACGAAAAGAGCGTTTATAAGTTAGGAAGGTACGAAGAACAGCGAAACTCTGTGAGAACAGGTAACGTTTCTTAAATTTTGGTGTCCGGGTAAGGTAGTCCTCATGTACTGGTTCCAGTAAAACCATTCCCGTTACTTCATTTGGAAAGCACTGAGCATAACGTTGCGCGTATAACCCACCCAGCGAGTGGCCGACAAAGAGATACGGAGCTGGTATCCCAGCATGATTTAACAAATGTCGCAATTCCCCCGTCACCTCTTGAGCGCTTCTAGGCAGCTTAACTTGTTCACTCCAACCTGTCCCAGCTCGATCATAAATGACAGAAGTTGTATGCTCGCTGATAGAGTGATGGATATTTAGGTAGTCCAGCCCCACCATACCAGCAGCTGGCAAAAAGACAACAGCTGGACCTCCAGAACCAGCCTTATTCAATAACAAACGTCTCCCATCAATATTGTAAAGGTTTTCAAAATAGGGATTACTATTTAAAGACTGATTACTCCGGTATGCATTTGTATTATTTTTCATCACCATACCAATACCTCCAATTATTTATTTAAATCCCTTCCATCGTGTTAATCATTCCTCCCCTCCCCAAACTTCTTCCAAACCTTAATCTGGAATTATCGATAAAAAACTTTTCTAAGTTCATCAAGGTAGCCATCGAGTTCTGCAATAATATGATCATAATCTAATTCAGAAGTTTTCGTATTTCTCATATCCGCCAGTATTTGATTGGTAAAACCAACATTAGACCATAAAATAAGCTGCTTTGATTTTTTTATGTTTAATCCTTCTCTGAATTTAGATTCATCCACGGTATCAAACATGGTTTCATGACAGGAGGATACTTTTTCATGTGTTCTTTTTTCTAACTCTCGATTCACTTCATCAGATTTCGTAGCAGAAGAAAGGTTAATAAATTCGAAAATCCATGGATACTTTTGGATCAACTCAAGCTGGAGTAGATAAGATTGACGAAGTTTTTCAAAAATATCCGGTTCATCAAAATTCATTAAATCCAGATATTCTTCATCAATCATCTTTGTACAGTAATCATAAAGAAATAGAAATAAATCTTTTTTGCTATTTACATAGTGAAACATTAACCCCTTTGAAATCCCTGCTTCTTTTGCAATCACATTGGTTGAGGCATCATCAAATCCATTCGCAGCAAATTCTTTTAATGCTGCATTTAAAATAGCATCTTTTCTTTTGGGTTCTAGACTCTTTATTTTTGGTAGCATCATATCACCTTTATTATTATTTACCAATTAGGTTAATTTAATTGTATTTTAATTTACCTAAAAGGTCAACACCTTTCAAGTCCATCCTTTTCAAAATTATAATCATTTATGGTATTGACTGGCGTTTTTAGGTTGTTATAATAAACGCAACTAATAGGAGTTTGGAGGGAATCATAATGAGGCTAAATAAAACAAATACAGTGATCCATCGTCAATCGGGAACTTTGATAAAGTGTTTACGATGTTGATTTATCAATAAAATAGACTTCCTTCATTTATTGATAAATCATTACCAATAAATGTTAAGGAGAAATTAATGAAAATAAAAAAATTCATATCGTATTATCGACCGTATAAGAAAATTTTTGTAAGTACGTTATTTGCATCATTATTAGTCACCATCATTACGCTCTCGATCCCGCTAATCATCAAATATATGACTGATAATTTATTAAACAATTTTTCTCAGGAAAATATATCTCTCATCTATCTATTAGGCGGATTCATGATGGTTCTAATCCTTATTCAATTTCTGGCACATATTTTTGTAGATTATTACGGGCATGTGATGGGGAACAGAATGGAAAAAGATATGAGTGAAGAGCTATTTCACCACATTCATCAACAGCCGCACGCATTTTTTGATAATAACAGTTCAGGGAATTTGTTATCCAGATTAACACATGACCTATATAATTTGTCAGAGTTATACCATCATGGTCCAGAAGATTTGCTGATGTATATATTGAGGTTTGTCGGTGCGATTATCATTCTTTCATTCATCAGTATGAAACTGACACTTGTGCTGCTTTTTTTCGTCCCTATTTTTTTAGTCATTACATGGTATTTCCAGAAAAAGCTTTATCATGTTTATAAGGACGACAAGGAAATGACAGGAGAAATTAATGGTTTTCTTGAAAACTCATTAAATGGAAGCAGGGTTACCAAGGCATTTACGAATGAGAAAAGTGAGTTGGAACAGTATAAACGATATAATAAGCGTCTGATAGACATTAAAAAGTCTGTTCATAAAAATGAAGCACTTTACAGTGAATTAACAGGCTCTCTTGTGCAAGCGCTTCCTATTATTATTATAGTCATCGGTTCCGTGTTAATCTTACAAAATGACATTACAATCACGGATTTATTGACGTTTATTTTATATATAACGTATATCACAACACCAATTCAGGTGTTCGTGAAACTAACTGTTCAATATAGGGAAGGGATTTCCGGCTTTAACCGATTTTATGAGATTTTACAAATCGATCCAGCTATTAAAAATCACTCGAATCCACAGCAATTAAAACATATACATGGAAATATAGAATTTAAAAATGTTACGTTTTGTTATAGTGAGACAAATATAATTAATGATTTAAACCTTACAATAAATGCAGGTGAGTATGTTGCTTTCGTTGGTCCATCTGGAATCGGAAAATCGACGATCGCATCGTTAATCCCCAGATTTTATGATATACAAAACGGACAGATACAAATAGATGGTATCGATATTAAAGATATGGAACTAACTGCATTAAGGAAACATATAGGCATCGTTCAACAAGACGTATATATGTATTCAGGTAAAGTAATAGATAATATAAAATACGGAAACCCAAATGCAGATAAAAAAAGTATTATAGAGGCAGCTAAACAAGCCAATGCACATGATTTTATCATGAAGCTGCCAAACGGCTATGATACTGTCATTGGAGAAAAAGGTGCGAAATTATCCGGTGGACAGAAGCAGAGACTTAGTATTGCCAGAGTCTTTTTAAAGAACCCTAAAATAGTTATCTTTGATGAGGCAACGAGTTCTCTGGATAATCGGAGTGAGAGAATCGTACAAAATTCATTAGAGCGTTTATCTAAAAACAGAACAACAATCGTAATTGCTCACCGGCTTTCAACGATTAGAAATGCAAACCGGATATATGTTTTTTCTCATCAGGGTATAGAGGAAATTGGAACCCATGAAGAATTGATGAGCAGCTATGGTTATTACAGAAAAATGTATTTAGAAACATCCAATGTAAATTAATATTTTCAGTAAGTCCAATACAACTTGTTTTGAAATGAAAAATCGCTATTAACTTTAAAATGTTATTAGCGATTTTTTGTAGGCATTAATTTTTATTTGGACATTTATTTGATTTTCTCCGCCAACTCTAAAATAATTCCCTCTGGTCCACGAATATAGCATAATTTATATGCGTTTTCATAATTTTGTATCTCACCAATAAGCTCCGCACCTTTCTTTTTCAATTTAGCTACTATACCTTCTACATCTTCTATTGCAAATGCAATATGCCGAATGCCTAGCGTATTTGCTAAGGGATGCTGTATATCCTTCTCATCTGATGGCGAATGGAATTTAACCAGCTCTATCATTGCTTCCCCTTCCGGCACCGCTAACATAGCTACCGTTTCTTTTACATCATGAAGCCCAATAATTCGTTCCACCCATTCCCCTTCTACTTCTGCCTCTCCCAGCTCTCTAAGTCCAAGCTCAAGAAAAAAAGCTTTGACAGAAGGAAGATCATCTACAATAACACCGATATGATCTATTCGTTGAACCTTCATTTGATCCTTCCCTCCTATGTTTTCTTAAGCTTATCACATAGGAGGGACGCAGATTTCTTCTTAATTGCTAAATACTTCATAATAAGATCTTCATCAATAGATATGTTTATACTCCAATAAAGCCGCTTCAATTAGATTCAAAAGATAATGCTAACTATATAAACAATTCACTTTCACACCAAGAAAACAAAACGAAGTAAATCGAAACGCATCGAATTTTCTCTTATTGACGATTCCATTTATTAATCTTCAAAATATCAAAGATAAGGCTCATACATATATTATTTTTCCTTATGATAAAAACGGTAATCATTATAAATAGACTTAACACAATTTTCCATCGCAGCAAATATCCCTAGTGTTATATAAACGAAATAGTTAAATAGAGAACCAAGTCCTTCTTCCCCAAATTAATTCTTTAAATTGGCTATAGCTATCAATAAATGCAAAAATCAATAAACCCAAATATGTGATAATCCGCCTAAGATTCATTTCACTCTCATCTTTAACCCCAATGTAAACAAAAATAGTCAGAGCAATCGGAAGCAAGACAAACATAAAATATATACTCTGATATGAAATTGTGTCATTATCCAAAGTTACTTCAAATATGGTCCATAGTATATAAAAAATTAATAAATAAATGACAATATGCAAAAGTATACGACCGCATAATAATTTCAATCTATCCACAATGTAATTTTCCTTCATAAATCCTGGTATTCTCACCTTAGGTATAAAAACTTTCTTTTTTAAATTTTTATTAAGTTCATCTACCAAAGTCCCCAAAAAGATAACCAGTAATGGGTAAGTCAAAAAAGCAATTAAGCTCCACTGCTCACCATTAATTAATTTAAAAACGAAAAAGAATAAAGCAACCGAACTTATAGTGTATATGGTATAAATAATATATTTCCATAAGCTTAAATAATGTTTTATGTTTTTAACTATTTTGCCTGAAGCTATTCTAGCTAACCTCTCAAAGTAACTCATAAAAGGAGGTAAAGTTAAATAAAGAAGATAAGCGATAATTCCTAAAACGGAAAATGTAATAATTGCTATCCCAAAAAATTGAATAGTATCCCACCTTATTTTATTCAAGAATTCTTCTTTTATGGTAATGGCTTGCACTGTGTATACAATCTATTTTCATATGGATGCGTTTACAATGTAGTCGATTGTTGGTAGATCTCAGGAGGAGGTACCTGCTATTCTTATTGAAACACACTATCAGTTACTCTGCCAGCGGACCGTGTTAAGGGGTTAACATTTTTATTTTATATGGATAAACCATACACATCATTGATCATTACACGATTTGGATGACTCATTCGAAATTTTTCTATCACCGGCCATTTTCTTATCGTTATCTGGGTTTGTATTTTTATGTATGCATTAACTTTATAAAAATTTTAAGTAACGGACTGAGACTGTTTTAAATACTTTGAACAGCCCCTATTTGGGATCTCCTTATAAAAACAAAAAAAGACGTTAGTGAATTCCCACCCTGTAACTTTTCATAAGAAAACAGAGATTTCTTTCACTAACGTCAAATATTAATAACCGAAAAAAAGGAAGGATTGGATTCCTCACGTTATCTGCGTCTCTTACAGGGAGATACCTTCCAACTATCCGAATATTTTCTCTCAAAAAAAAAGACCTCATAAAGAGGGTTCAAACCTTTGACCTACAGCTTAGAAGGCTGTTGCTCTATCCTTCTGAGTTAAGGGCAAAATAATAATCCTTATATTAACATACGAATATATGAAATTTGTACTCTAAATATTCGTATAAGTAATGGGCCTGAGTGGACTCGAACCACCGACCTCACGCTTATCAGGCGTGCGCTCTAACCAGCTGAGCTACAGGCCCATTTTAATAATGGAGCGGGTGAAGGGAATCGAACCCTCATCATCAGCTTGGAAGGCTGAGGTTTTACCACTAAACTACACCCGCATATGGAAGATGGTGGAGGGAGTAGGACTCGAACCTACGAACCCGATGGGAGCGGATTTACAGTCCGCCGCGTTTGGCCAACTTCGCTATCCCTCCACTACTATTTTAAAAATGGTGGCTCGGGACGGAATCGAACCGCCGACACAAGGATTTTCAGTCCTCTGCTCTACCGACTGAGCTACCAAGCCGATTAACTATTATGTATGGAGGAGGTAGAGGGATTCGAACCCCCGCGCGGTTTGACCCGCCTCTCGGTTTTCAAGACCGACCCCTTCAGCCAGACTTGGGTATACCTCCACTTTATTATAAAATCTATAAACAAATCTAAACCATCAGTGAATATGGCGGTCCGGACGGGACTCGAACCCGCGACCTCCTGCGTGACAGGCAGGCATTCTAACCAACTGAACTACCGGACCATTTTGGTTGCGGGGGTAGGATTTGAACCTACGACCTTTGGGTTATGAGCCCAACGAGCTGCCAGACTGCTCCACCCCGCGATATAAATTGATTTTGGTGACCCGTACGGGATTCGAACCCGTGTTACCGCCGTGAAAGGGCGGTGTCTTAACCGCTTGACCAACGGGCCAGTTATTTTTTTCAATTAGTAGACAAATAAATAATTTCACAGGTAGATTTTAAAAATTAAACTTCAAATCTACGACCAGTCGGCTATTAACCGATGTTCTACCATTAAGGTACTGTGAAATAACTGATTGCCCGGCGGCGTCCTACTCTCGCAGGGGGAAGCCCCCAACTACCATCGGCGCTGAAGAACTTAACTTCTGTGTTCGGCATGGGAACAGGTGTGACCTCTTCGCTATCGCTACCAGACCTACAGGATGTTGGTCATTCGGTGTTATCCACACAACATGAATGGATTTAACCGAACATCCTTTATTGTATTTACCTTACAGAGGACGTTTTGCACCCTGAAAACTAAATAAGAGTAACGTGACATAAAAAAACTTAGATAAGTCCTCAATCGATTAGTATCCGTCAGCTGCACGTGTCGCCACGCTTCCACCTCGGACCTATCAACCTCATCGTCTCTGAGGGATTTTACTCACTTCAAGTGATGGGAAGTTTCATCTTGAGGGGGGCTTCATGCTTAGATGCTTTCAGCACTTATCCTTACCACACGTAGCTACCCAGCTATGCTCCTGGCGGAACAACTGGTACACCAGCGGTGTGTCCATCCCGGTCCTCTCGTACTAAGGACAGCTCCTCTCAAACTTCCAACGCCCACGACGGATAGGGACCGAACTGTCTCACGACGTTCTGAACCCAGCTCGCGTACCGCTTTAATGAGCGAACAGCCCAACCCTTGGGACCGACTACAGCCCCAGGATGCGATGAGCCGACATCGAGGTGCCAAACCTCCCCGTCGATGTGAACTCTTGGGGGAGATAAGCCTGTTATCCCCGGGGTAGCTTTTATCCGTTGAGCGATGGCCCTTCCATGCGGAACCACCGGATCACTAAGCCCGACTTTCGTCCCTGCTCGACTTGTAGGTCTCGCAGTCAAGCTCCCTTCTGCCTTTACACTCTGCGAATGATTTCCAACCATTCTGAGGGAACCTTTGGGCGCCTCCGTTACCTTTTAGGAGGCGACCGCCCCAGTCAAACTGCCCGCCTGACACTGTCTCCGAACCGGATAACGGTCCTGGGTTAGAATGGTCATACAGTTAGGGTGGTATCCCACGGATGCCTCCACGTAAGCTGGCGCTCACGTTTCAAAGGCTCCCACCTATCCTGTACAAACTGCACAAACATTCCATATCAGGCTACAGTAAAGCTCCACGGGGTCTTTCCGTCCTGTCGCGGGTAATGCGCATCTTCACGCATAGTATAATTTCACCGGGTCTCTCGTTGAGACAGTGCCCAAGTCGTTGCACCTTTCGTGCGGGTCGGAACTTACCCGACAAGGAATTTCGCTACCTTAGGACCGTTATAGTTACGGCCGCCGTTTACTGGGGCTTCGGTTCAAAGCTTCGCTCCGAAGAGCTAACTCTTCCCCTTAACCTTCCAGCACCGGGCAGGTGTCAGCCCCTATACTTCGCCTTTCGGCTTCGCAGAGACCTGTGTTTTTGCTAAACAGTCGCTTGGGCCTATTCACTGCGGCTCACTCACAAGTGAGCACCCCTTCTCCCGAAGTTACGGGGTCATTTTGCCGAGTTCCTTAACGAGAGTTCTCCCGCTCACCTTAGGATTCTCTCCTCGCCTACCTGTGTCGGTTTGCGGTACGGGCACCTATGATCTAACTAGAGGCTTTTCTTGGCAGTGTGAAATCAGGAACTTCGGTACTCTATTTCCCTCCCCGTCACAGCTCAGAAACATGTCAGACGGATTTGCCTATCTGACTTCCTCGCATGCTTGGACGCACATCCATCGGTGCGCACTCCTTATCCTCCTGCGTCCCCCCATTGCTCAAACAATCATGAGGTGGTACAGGAATATCAACCTGTTGTCCATCGCCTACGCCTATCGGCCTCGGCTTAGGTCCCGACTAACCCTGAGAGGACGAGCCTTCCTCAGGAAACCTTAGGCATTCGGTGAAAGAGATTCTCACTCTTTTTTCGCTACTCATACCGGCATTCTCACTTCAAAGCGCTCCACCAGTCCTCACGGTCTGACTTCACAGCACTTTGAACGCTCTCCTACCATTGTTCGTAAGAACAATCCGCAGCTTCGGTGATACGTTTAGCCCCGGTACATTTTCGGCGCAGCGTCACTCGACCAGTGAGCTATTACGCACTCTTTCAATGATGGCTGCTTCTAAGCCAACATCCTGGTTGTCTGTGCAACGCCACATCCTTTTCCACTTAACGTATACTTTGGGACCTTAGCTGGCGGTCTGGGCTGTTTCCCTTTCGACTATGAACCTTATCACCCATAGTCTGACTCCCAAGTTAAAGTAACTGGCATTCGGAGTTTGACTGAATTCGGTAACCCGGTAGGGGCCCCTAGTCCAATCAGTGCTCTACCTCCAGTACTCATGATCTTGAGGCTAGCCCTAAAGCTATTTCGGAGAGAACCAGCTATCTCTGTGTTCGATTGGAATTTCACCGCTACCCACACCTCATCCCCGCATTTTTCAACATACGTGGGTTCGGGCCTCCAGTCAGTGTTACCTGACCTTCACCCTGGACATGGGTAGATCACACAGTTTCGGGTCTACGACCGCATACTCCTTCGCCCTATTCAGACTCGCTTTCGCTACGGCTCCGTGTCTTCCACTTAACCTTGCATACAATCGTAACTCGCCGGTCCATTCTACAAAAGGTACGCCGTCACCCATTAACGGGCTTCGACTACTTGTAGGCACACGGTTTCAGGTTCTATTTCACTCCCCTCCCGGGGTGCTTTTCACCTTTCCCTCACGGTACTGGTTCACTATCGGTCACTAGGGAGTATTTAGCCTTGGGAGATGGTCCTCCCGGATTCCGACGGAATTTCACGTGTTCCGCCGTACTCAGGATACACTCCGGAGAAAACGCTTTTTCGATTACAGGGCTGTTACCTTCTATGGCTGACCTTTCCAAGTCGATTCATCTAAAGCATTTTTTTGTAACTCCAATGGAATGTCCTACAACCCCAAGAAGCAAGCTTCTTGGTTTGGGCTCTTTCCGTTTCGCTCGCCGCTACTTGGGAAATCGATGTTTCTTTCTCTTCCTCCAGGTACTGAGATGTTTCAGTTCCCCGGGTATGCCTCATCTACCCTATGTATTCAGATAGATGTCCTGTTCCATTACGAACAGTGGGTTCCCCCATTCGGAAATCCTCGGATAATAATGTTTACTTACAACTCCCCGAGGCATATCGGTGTTAGTCCCGTCCTTCATCGGCTCCTAGTGCCAAGGCATCCACCGTGCGCCCTTATTCACTTAACTAAAGTTTTTGAATAAGCTCGTTGATTACAACATGTAATCATTTGTGTCGCTATATTATAGCTTCTTTGCCTTATTTCTAAAGTTTGATGTCGTTGTTACTCTTATTTAGTTTTCAAGGTACAAATAGAGAGAATTACTCTCTCAAAACTGAACCAAACAAACCAGTACAAATTCCGTTAATTATCCTTAGAAAGGAGGTGATCCAGCCGCACCTTCCGATACGGCTACCTTGTTACGACTTCACCCCAATCATTCGTCCCACCTTCGGCGGCTGGCTCCAAAAGGTTACCTCACCGACTTCGGGTGTTACGAACTCTCGTGGTGTGACGGGCGGTGTGTACAAGACCCGGGAACGTATTCACCGCGGCATGCTGATCCGCGATTACTAGCGATTCCGGCTTCATGTAGGCGAGTTGCAGCCTACAATCCGAACTGAGAACGGTTTTATGGGATTTGCTTCACCTCGCGGATTCGCTTCCCTTTGTTCCGTCCATTGTAGCACGTGTGTAGCCCAGGTCATAAGGGGCATGATGATTTGACGTCATCCCCACCTTCCTCCGGTTTGTCACCGGCAGTCACCTTAGAGTGCCCAACTAAATGCTGGCAACTAAGATTAAGGGTTGCGCTCGTTGCGGGACTTAACCCAACATCTCACGACACGAGCTGACGACAACCATGCACCACCTGTCACTTTGTCCCCGAAGGGAAAACTCTATCTCTAGAGCGGTCAAAGGATGTCAAGACCTGGTAAGGTTCTTCGCGTTGCTTCGAATTAAACCACATGCTCCACCGCTTGTGCGGGTCCCCGTCAATTCTTTTGAGTTTCAGCCTTGCGGCCGTACTCCCCAGGCGGAGTGCTTAATGCGTTAACTTCAGCACTAAGGGGCGGAAACCCCCTAACACCTAGCACTCATCGTTTACGGCGTGGACTACCAGGGTATCTAATCCTGTTCGCTCCCCACGCTTTCGCTCCTCAGCGTCAGTTACAGACCAGAGAGTCGCCTTCGCCACTGGTGTTCCTCCACATCTCTACGCATTTCACCGCTACACGTGGAATTCCACTCTCCTCTTCTGCACTCAAGTCCTCCAGTTTCCAATGCACGTTTGCAGTTGAGCTGCAAGATTTCACATCAGACTTAAAGAACCGCCTGCGAGCGCTTTACGCCCAATAATTCCGGACAACGCTTGCCACCTACGTATTACCGCGGCTGCTGGCACGTAGTTAGCCGTGGCTTTCTGGTCGGGTACCGTCAAGGTACGATCAGTTACTATCGTACTTGTTCTTCCCCGACAACAGAGTTTTACGATCCGAAAACCTTCATCACTCACGCGGCGTTGCTCCGTCAGACTTTCGTCCATTGCGGAAGATTCCCTACTGCTGCCTCCCGTAGGAGTCTGGGCCGTGTCTCAGTCCCAGTGTGGCCGATCACCCTCTCAGGTCGGCTACGCATCGTCGCCTTGGTGAGCCCTTACCCCACCAACTAGCTAATGCGCCGCAGGCCCATCTGTAAGTGACAGCAAAAGCCGCCTTTTAACTTATCATCAGGTGATGTTAAGTATTATCCGGTATTAGCTCGCGTTTCCGCGAGTTATCCCAGTCTTACAGGCAGGTTGCCTACGTGTTACTCACCCGTCCGCCGCTCGTTCCACGAACGTCCCTCCGAAGAGTTCTGTTCGCTTCCCGCGCTCGACTTGCATGTATTAGGCACGCCGCCAGCGTTCGTCCTGAGCCAAGATCAAACTCTCCATAAAAGTGTTTGAATACTTTAGCTTTCAGAAGTCAACTTCTGACTTATTTCTTTAAGAAAAACGAGGTTGTTTTTCTTCTTTCGTACTGGTTGTTTTGTTCAGTTTTCAAAGAGCAATTTTTGATCCGTCGTTTTTAGCGACAAGATATAATTTATCATGTTTCAAAATCATTGTCAACAACTTTATCATATATTTTTTACGATGTTCCTATTTTTTTAATTCAAGCGTTCGTTTTCATTTTTAAAATAATAGTTTTCCGCTCTAATACGCTCGCTCATAATTATGCTTATATGTTTATTTTTATAAAAGATGATTGATAAAACAATTCTTTTTTGCATATTAATTTAAAGGTTCTTTTATTCAACATTTTTTATCAATATAAACATTACCTCTGCAGTTGATTTAAAATCAGTTCCAATACATTATCCTGCGACATATCATTAGTCAGTAATGTTTCTCCGTCCACTCCAAGATAATCATTTGGTTTCCAACAAGCTTGTAGAGCATCTATCCCAAATTCCATTTTTTTCGAACTAGCATTGTGACGTGTAGCAGTTTCCTCAAAGGATAAATCAAAATAATAGCTAAATGTTTTCCGGTTGTAAAATTGAATCAAATCCCCCAACATCTCACCATAATGGCTTTTATACAAAATTCCTTCTACAATAACAAATTCACACTTACCTTTCCCATACTCGGCGATTTGGCGAATTAAATCGATAGATAAGTTTCCTTCTCTATCATGAACCTTCAACATTTCACGGCGAACCACATCCTGAGAAATTAACAGCGTTCCATGTCCTAGATAATTTTGAAGATTTTTCGAAGTAGTTGTTTTTCCGCTCCCGGAGTTTCCTCTTATAATAATTAGCTTAGATTCCATAGGCTCCACCTTCCAACTATAAACAGTATTTTCCACCATGATAACAATAATAATGTTCAGCTTGAAGGTTTTTAATTTTATTCAAAGACTCCTTTGCATTTGAAATATCCAAACAAAAGTGTGGATTAGCTACCACTAATTCATTATTTTCATTCACACCTGCATCCCCTGTAATAACACTCTTTAGGTTTGGAAAATAAAGCGAAATATGTCCTGAAGTATGCCCTGGCGTGGATACGATTTCACACTGGTTGTCTAAAATCGTATCCCCATCTTTCACCTTTTCATCAATGGAAACATGCTTCAATTTTTCTAATTCTCCTACAAACCACTCACCAAATTCTTTTTCTTCCTCTGGCATATTTACTAACATTTCTTTGGCTTGAACGAGCCGTTCTGACTCCTGTTCACCACTTATATATTTTGATTCTATTTCACTCGCAATAATATTAATCCAAGGATACGTTTCTTTGAAATCATATAAAGAGCCGATATGATCGTCATCATAATGGGTAATAATGATATTCTTTACATCCTTCATTTCATATCCATTCTTTAAAATTTCCTTTTTAATTAATGGCAGAAAATCTGGATACCCAGTATCAACAAGGGTTAGTTCACTATTCCATATAATTAAACTGGGATAAATATATTCTTTTTGCCCATTAAATTCGAATTCGATTGGTAATTCTTTTATCTTCATTGTGCGTCCTCCTTATTTAGTGAAAGTCTTTGAAAGATGTTTTTCTTTTTCTGTCTTCTAATCTTTTATATCCCATTTACTAACAACTTGAGATATTTTATTCTTATACTTTTCGCATAAAAAAGCCCCTTTAAGCAATATCATAACTAAAGAGGCAAGCCAGTGCATTTTATTATAAAGTTTGTTCATCTTCTGCTCTCAGTTATCCCATTAAAGTATTTTATTACTGGATCAAATATTTATTGATTTAACCCTCTAACCTTCAAAAAGTCCTCTTCCTCTAAGATTTGCTGAAACAGGCTCCCTTCCCAATTCACGCGCCCATACAGACAGCTGACCAATATGGTGTATTTCATGGACAAGGACATGACGTATAATCTCTCCATGTTTACTGGAAGTAACGCATTGCCTATACCCTTTTTCTCTGGGACTAACTGGCTCCCTAGTGAAATCAGCTTCTGAAAGTATCTGTGATTCCATATCGCTTGTCCAAGATACTAGAAAAGGTTCTATCCTTCTTTGGCTTTGCTTGGAAAATCCCTTTAATTTTGCTAAATTAGCATAATTCTCAAATGATGGTTCCTCTGGCACTGATAAGCCTTGTAAAGCAGACATCCACATATATTCAACATCTATAATGTGAAACATGTTGTGTAAGATACTGCCCAATCCACCAATCCGTCGCTTTACTAATTCTTCTTCTGATATAAACTCGCACCATGTAAACCAATCATCCCTAACCTGCCAGTTATATTGAAATAGCTTTAATATCACAAACGCCCCCAGTCTGTAGATTAGTCTATGCGTATTGTATTAAAAACTTGTAAGAAACCTTTTTTATAAAAATAGGCTGTCTCACTGTACTTGAATTTAGGATTTTTTAAAGTATATTATTTCCACTATTGAATGCTTCTCTAGTCGTTTTCATACTAGACCTCCTTTATTTTTATCTCTATTATACTAATACCCTTTTTTCATTTCTTCCAAATTATTTATTTTGTTCTGCTCTTAATAAGAAAGAGTGATGCCGTGATCATAGCATCACCCCTATTCTTAAATATTACAAAATTAGATAGAGACAAATTAGATTACAGTTCTTCCTCTTTTGAATGACAACAAGCCTTCGATTCAAATGCGTGTTCATACTCATCATGCCTGCGAAGCCATGTCTTCCCATTCCCGTCACTGCGCCCAGATGGTTGCTCCCAGTCCTCCTGTCTTCCAAGAGCTGTTAAATCGAGATAATTGAATGTACCAATTAACATATCCGTTCCACGGGCATACGTTGTATACGTGTGAAAAATCCTTTCCCCATCCCGAACAAAAGTGCTAAAGCCAGGCACTTCCATAGACTCTCCAGAATCAACAGGTACGCCCTTCTGGACAAGCTCATCTTTCGTTAAATAATTGTATTCAATCGGAGCAACAGCTTCATCGAGCGTCACATGAAAATCATAATTAAAATCACTATCGAAGGACGAATACCAAGGAATATTCCACCCCATACGCTCCTTGTACCGTTGCAACTTAGGTAATGGAGCACGTGATATCATAGCCAGTGACGTATTTCGTGCATATAAGTGAGAAAGATGACCAATGTTGTCAGTAGCAAGTGAACAAGCTGGACACCCTGCTTCCCAATTAGGATCGAACATAAAATGCTGCACAATAAGTTGTGGGCGTCCTTCAAACAGATCCAGCAGGCTAGTTTTACCGTGTGGACCTTCAAAGACATACTCCTTATTAACCTCTACCATAGGAAGTCGACGGCGCTCCGCACTCAGACTATCTCGCGCTTTAGTGAATGCTTTCTCTTTTGCCAGCAATTCCTTACGAGCTGAATTCCATTTATCTTGTGACACAACATTTGGTAATTGCATATCGTTCTGCATTTTTTTCATATTCTGCTCCTTTCTTTTGTTGTTTTCAGTGTAACGTATCCAATTACTTTAAATTTCTTCTCAATTGCTACAAACAATTTTTTTCTTTGCTCTTATTTAATGACAGAGTATAAGTACTTCTGAAATTGAAAAATACATCTGAATCTCCTAAAAAAAATAATACACATAACAGTTATTTTCATATCTGTAAATAATTTTTTCTTTTCTCATAAAGCAAGAACTTTGCATAGTTGTCTAATAATAAAACCGTCTCTTTTATGTCCGTATTATGTTGTCTTAGGATTAATAGAACAAATTCTTAACACCACTTGATTGTTTAATATCGTTGTATAAACCCCAGCATATCCATTACGTATTACTTTTCTAGATATTTCTGTATTGATTTCATCGATGATTGCGGGATTTAGATGAGACGGAGAAAATCTAAAATTTATAATTCCTAAATTAGCATGCGTGATTAACTGCCAATCTTCATATTTTGAAAGTTCTCTTTCAGCATATTCTGCTAAGCTTACTTCATGATTGATAAATGCTTCTATTTTTCCATGCCCAAGATTTGTAATGAAGTACTATAAGAAATATCCTTTCGTTCAGGTTATTATAAAGACAGGGATAACAGAAGAATTATTTAATATACTTAAAAGTAATCAAATCGATTTGGTATATACATTAGATAACAAGATATTTGTGGACGAGTTATCCCTAAAATATGAGAATGAAGAAACCTGTGTGTTAGTAACCTCTCCAGCGAATGTAAATCAACTAGAAATTAAGCAAATCACAGATATTCTAGATGCGCCAATTATATTAACCGAAGAAAAAACCACCTATCGATTTGAATTGGAAAAAATATTATCCATTGAACAATTAAGTATTTCTCCGTTTCTAGAGATTTGTAATACAGGAGTTATTATTGATTTATTAAAGAAAGGATTAGGATTCTCCTTTCTCCCTTTATACACAATTGAAGAATATATAAAAACAAATGAGTTGAAAGTTATCTCCTTAGAAGGAAATTATGAACTGAAAATGTGAACACAGATTTTTTGTCATAAAGATAAATGGTTAGCGCCACATATGCAGGGCTTCATCGAATTAGTAAAACAAATGAATGATGAGAGCGGATAAGTATAATTGCATATGAATAAAGAAGAAGCAGACTTTTTTTGTAGTTTGCTTCTTCCTTGTCACAGCCATCTCCTATGCTTGGGTATGCTTTTTCTTTATAATATCCCAGCTAAAATGAACCAGTATAAAAGATTGAAATTAAAATGATTTCCTATCCATTTTTTAATTATCCCCCAACGCTTTTTTATCATCGTTAAACATCCGGTAACAAATGAAAAACAGCACGATAAATAACAGTAATGATGAAGCAATTGTTAGCATCAATGGCAGATAAAAACCTGATGATGAACTGAAAATAACCTGCATAAAGGCATTGTTATTCAAGCTCGGAACGAAAAACAGCCACATTGGTATATTAGCTGGCGTAAGTGTGCTCATAATTCCAGGACCGATAAACAATAGAATCATCGTGGCCATCATATAGTTTTGAGCTTCTTTAAAGGATTCGGACATAATACTGACCAGCATTAGCAACGTAACTGCATTTATTGCAAATAGAACTGTGTTAAGAATCAGCCCGATCATCTGTGTAGCCAGCTGATCACCTATTACAATACTGCTACCTTCTGTGTCCATGAAGGAGGTTAGCATGATACCGCCAAAAATGGCAATACATCCGCTTATCAAACCTAAAGTTAATATAACAAGAAACTTAGATGATAAAATACGAAACCTGCTTTTTGGTGCCATCAGCAAAGCTTCCATCGTTCGTTGTTCCTTCTCTTCAGCAAATAAACTAACAGATGCCGGAAAAGCACCAAATAAAACGGACATAATTAAAATGTTCATCAGAAGATTACCGATACTACCACTTTCTTGGTCTAAATTCGCTACTTCTGTCTTTAGGTAATGACTATTTGCTCCCTGCTCGATGTCTTGTAATGTGTTTTGCGTCATGAACAATTCTAGATTCATTATTTCATCCTGAATATTTGATTCATCTACGTTCCCATAAAGGATGAGTGTATGATCATCTGCCTGCAAACCAATATCTGCTTTATCCTGCATTAAATCTTCTTCCATCTGTTCACTATATTCTAATGACGCATATTCTTCTTCTATTACATTTACCACATCCGCTGGAACACTTTCGTCGTATACAATCGTCATTTCTAGATCTCCGCTTGTGTTTTGAATTGTCACACTTACAATCACAATCACCAATGGTAAAATAATGCTTAATAATAATGTTTTTCTATCTCTCCACACATCGATTAAATCTTTTTTATAAATGGACTTCATTATTATAACTCCTCGTTAATCAGATTCATGACAATTTTGTTCAGGCCCCAATCGTTATTCTCTTTATATAAGGTGTTGAGTGGTCCCTCATAATGGATAGTGCCTTCATGAAGGATAATAATATCATCACAAAGAGCCACCTCCTCCATATTGTGGGAACTGAAAAGAACCGTTTTATTTTTTGCTTTCAAGTCCAAAACTTTTTCTCTGAACATGTTGGAGCCAATAATATCCAGTCCCGTCGTCGGCTCATCAAACAAGTAGATATCAGGATCATGAACCATTGACTTGCTGATAGCTACTTTTTGTTTCATCCCTTTTGAAAAATGCTTCACCCTTCTATTCATATATGACCCCATTTGAAAATCTTTTTCCAATAAGGAGATCCTTTTTTTCAGTATTGATTCGTCTAGCCCATAAAGGAACCCGTAATACTCTAAATGCTCTCTCACCGTCAAACGGTTATAAAGCCCTGTATCTCCTCCGAATAAAACCCCGATATTCTTTCGCTGGGATAAAGTTTTCGTTGATTGTGGCTCTCCCCCAATAAACAATTCCCCCTCGTCAATATCATGGAGACCGGCAATTATTCGTAATAACGTCGTTTTCCCAGCTCCATTTTTTCCTACAAGGGCTGTCAATTTACCAGATTGAACATGGAT
This sequence comes from Oceanobacillus jeddahensis, assembly GCF_000750635.1. Lineage (GTDB taxonomy): Bacteria > Bacillota > Bacilli > Bacillales > Amphibacillaceae > Oceanobacillus > Oceanobacillus jeddahense. Next base: position 94,034 of record NZ_CCDM010000002.1, on the reverse strand, counting down.
CGTGATATTCTTTAAAACCTCATGTTCAGCCTTTTTGTTTATAAAGCTTTTCTTCACATTGACTGCATCAATCATTTACATACCTCCATTTATTTACGCTTATACCAACTACCAAGGTAAAGCTGAGTCATTACTTCTATACGGAAAAATAAACTGTCCAGGCAGTTTATTTTTGTTTTTAAAAAATATATCTATTTTGAAGAACGAACGAGGCTAAATATGCATGCATTCAAGTATCCCACCAGCTGGTTTCCATATCAATTAGCCAGTGGCTTCGTAACATAAGTGCTCGCTCTACAGCGGCCAAAGCGCCACTAACCAAAAGTGTACGATTTAACCAATTTGGAAGAGCCACTGGTGACTCGAAAGTTCCAACAAGATCAGCAATAAAAGAAATCTGAGAGATTGTCGCTGCAAGCTGCGGAAGACCTAATAGTAAAGAAACCAGCAAAACCACGATAGCTATCTTACCAACAATGGCACTTACTCCCGGGAAACGTGCATCGAATCTCATCCGCAAGCCTTCTGTCGATAGGGGATCAGGGGCTAGCGGATGTTCTGTGCCCTCGTGAGTAACATAGTGCATACGTTTTAGTCCATATGTGCTTGTCGCTACTTCAATCATACCACCAGGCACTGGAAAAATAGCAGGAAGCTCTGACGTGGCCCAATGCTTACCATCGCGGTATAGTTCCGTAGTGGATTCCTCACTAAAGTAATTGACGTTTACAGCATATATGTGTACTATATCGTCGTCTTCACGCAATTTAGCGTAAAATAACGACCGTGAAAATAAATGTTTCAAGTGATAAGGTTCCAGTAAATGCCCATCCCCACGTTGTACTTTATGAACAATCTTCTGACTCTGCCAGCGACGGAATTGACGAAACATAACCCACCTCCTTTTCTTTATTTCCGTTTATTCTTCATCATGTAGCAAACCATCAAAAAATAACTCAATGGATAAGTCAAATAGTTGATAAAACGTTTCTGAATCATATTTATTATAAACTACTGTCATTCCGCCAATGACAGAGTTGAATACAATAGCTAAGTCTTGAGCGGACGAATGCTTAATAACATGTTCCTGAATCCCCCAAGCAAAAAGATCTTCATAAAACCTTAATGGAGCGTCAAGAATTTGCCGTATCTTATCCGAATGATCTTTATCTAAATCTGGATTGCTCATAAAAAACTCTTGTGACACTTGTAAAATTGGATTATTAAAATGTTCCAGGTAATGATACGCAATACCAACGATGGATTCTCTAAAGGTGGGATAATTTTGTTTTTTTGCTTGCCACTCTTTTTCCCACTCGACTGTGTCATATTCTAGAACGGATACAAATAAATTCTCTTTATTGTTAAAATGATAATAAATACTGCCTTTACTAATGCCAGCATGCTGAACAATTTCCGAAAATGATGTAGCATTATATCCCTTTTGGATAAATAGTTCTCTTGCTTTTTCAATGATAAGCGTCTTTTTTTGTTCACTCTTATTTGACATAGGAATCCCCCTTAAAACTGTCCAACCGGTTTAATTATAAGTGGATTATGTTTTGTTGTCAATGCTTTGTCTCAGGTGATCTCTTTTCCTCTACTGATGCTCTAATCGCAGCATAATACTCCTTTTCAACCATAAAATCCTCTTTAGATAATTAAATCCAAAGAGGAAGATAACATCATTTTTATAAATAACTTAAAAAAATACATATAATGATCATTCTTCAAGAAATCGCTTTAATAATTTTGATTATGGCATTAAAAGCCGCACTATGTCCAAAGCCGCTACATTGATTAATCGTCCCTGTAAAATAAATGTCTCGTTCAGGGTTATAAAAGGCAAAAGCACCCGATTGTCCCCAAAAACCGAGTATTTCCTTAATTGGATTTAACGGTGACAGGATCCGTGGTGTCCACAATCTCTCTAATCCAACACCATAATAGAATTGCCCAGGGAAAAAGATCCTGTTCCATTGCTTGAGTTCTTCCAGATCCTCCTTTGGGAAAAAACGCGCATGGAAAAAAGCTTTTAAAAATTTCATTGTATCTTTAGCTGTGGATACGATACCTCCTTCTGTAGCTACAGAAGACATATACAGTGGGAGTTGCAAAGCGTTGGATTTATAATATAAAGGCGCAGGTGTTGTATCGTGAACATCTTCATATACATACGTTTGTGATAGCTCTAACGCATCAAAGATAAACGTTTGAAACACTTCTGATATGCTTAATCCGGTAACATTCTCCACAATCCTTCCAAGGAGTTGATAGTTTGTATCTGAATAATTAACTTTTCCTTTTTGTCCGGGTTTAAATTTCGGTTTTTGTTTTTTTACTAACTCCAATGTTTTCTCTAAACCCCAACTTTCATCATGACCATTAAAAAGCTGTGTAGCTACCGTTTTTCCATTCGATTGCTTACAGGCAAAATAATCTGGTATACCTGATGTATTAGAAATTAAGTGTTTAATGGTAATGTCATCGGAATAGTCAACGCCGTCCAGAACATGAATGCCACGAACGATACCGTCAGACAAATAATTTGCTATCGGACCTTCTAGTTGCAACCGATTTTCTGATCTTAATTTCAAAACAACCGCTGTAACATATAATTTCGTAACACTGGTAATAAAATATGGATCATATTTTTCCAAGTTCCCCGCTGCACCAACCCATGAAAAATCATTATCTCCTTGTTCCACACACAGTACAGCTCCGAAATTATTTCTTTTCTTCACCATTTGTTGAGTTGTATGATGCAAAAAAGTTTCATTGAACTTATAGGTCATCTGCATCCCCTCCCTTCTTGACAAGTTATCGACATTTGACTACAGTTGCTTTATTCCTTTTTCTTACGCAGATGCGTGGCAGTGACAATATCTTCAGCAACACTATCTAACATCTCTTTCATTTTTTCTATACCTACCTTTTCAGGAAATAACCCATTAGCAACCATGACAGATATCCCCATTTGAAAGGCTCTCATTTTAAATAAAATAGTCTGCAGCTCCTCATCTGTAAAACCTTCAAGCTCTGAGTCCTTTTTCATATGTGTAACAAGGCTATTCTCCATCTCTTGATCATAGTCCAGTAAATAATCATTCTGTTTCATAACAAAATCTCTAAACAGTACGGGATACATTTTAGCAAACTGGAGACTGGCAACACCTATATCACTAAATGGATTTCCAGTATTATTTTCATTCAATAAATGGTGACTTACATTAACCACTTTTTTTACTACTGCTTGTTTCAGTTCCTGCACATCATTGAAATTAACATAAATCGGAGCGATGGAACTCCCTAATTGATCAGCAACTTTTCTGATGGTTATACTGTCCATCCCATCTGTTTTAGCAATATGAAAAGCTGCATCAACAATTTGTTCTTTGGAAAACTTATTTTTTGGTGCCATCATGGTTTCTCCTTCGATAACTATTTTTAATCGATATATATCTGTTGATATATATCGTATGTTATATATTATAAATAATGATTAGCATATGTCAAGGTAATTGCGAACAGTGATGCAAAGGAGCTTTTAAAAATCTAATAAAATAATCTAGTATGTGAGAGGTTATCTACTTTAAAACATAAAGGAAGCCGTTTTGAAAAAGATTAATCAAAACAGCTTCCTTCTTTATAAAAATAATTAATTATCAGCTTTAGAAATTTTCTTAAGCACTTCCATATCTAAACGAAGAATAGCATCCATATGATCGTTAATCACCTGAATTTCTAAATCCCACCATTTTATCTGTAATAATTCTTTTATTTTAGATTCAGTGAACCTTTTTTTGATCTGCTTGGCAGGATTTCCTCCCACAATGGTGTAAGGTTCTACATCTTTTGTGACAATAGAGTTAGCTCCAATAATCGCTCCATCCCCTATGGTTACACCAGGCATAATAACAGCATCCATGCCAATCCAAACATCATTTCCAATAACCGTATCTCCCTTTAAAGGCAGCATATCCAGCGTAGGTGTATGCTTCTCCCATCCATTTCCAAAGAGATTAAACGGAAAGGTAGAACCATCCATGCGGTGATTTGCTCCATTCATGATGAAAGTAGCTCCAGGTCCGATGGAAGAAAATTTCCCGATAATCAATCGATCCCCTATCAATTCATAATGGTATAAGACTTGGTCCTCAAAAACCTCTCCGGATTTGCTGTCATAATACGTATACGCGCCAGCTTCTATATTCGCTTTTGTCAGTGAGGGTTTGATAAACTGAACATGTTTATTTCCCGCTATCGGATATATTTGATTCGGGTCTGGTCCTTTTATTCTTTCTGCCATACACTCACCTTCTTTTATGAATTTTTTCTAATACAGCCAATTTTATTACTCTCTAAGGCAAACCAAACTTCTCCATTTTGATCACATGTGATGCCATGTGGCTCCGCAGATGATGTCGGAATGTTATATTCATTTATTTTTCCATCTACAACCGAAATTTGGCCTATTTTATTTGCTCCCCATTCCGTAAACCACATGTCATTATTTTTTCCTGCAGCAATCGCATGTGGACGTGAATTTGAAGTTGGAATATCATACTCTGAAATTTTTCCATCAAGCGTGATTCGACCTATTTTATTTCCTATAATTTCAACAAACCAGATTGCATCATCAGCACCATTAGCGATACCCACAGGACCTGATGCAGGTGTTGGTATGGAATATTCTGTTAGCTCTCCTGTGTCCGTCATCTTCCCAATGGCGTTATTTTGATTCTCTGTAAACCAAAGAGCATTATCAGGACCTAAAGTAATAAAAGCAGGATAAGCCTTCTTATTGGGTAAGTCATATTCATCAATCTTACCGTCAGCAGTCAGCTTTCCAATACGGGCTCCATTCATTTGCGTAAACCAAATATTGCCGTTTGGACCTTCTGTTATCCCATACGGCTCTGAATCAGGCTGTGGCAATGAGTACTCTGTAAAACCACCCGCTGTGGTTAGCCTCCCTATTTTATTAGCAGCATTTTCTGTAAACCAGATTTCACCGCTAGAAGAAACAATTAAGCACATCACTTTAGCATCTGGAGTAGGTACTGCATACTCTTTTATCTCTCCATTTTTATCGATGCAGCTGATTTGGTTTGCTTTATGTTGCGTAAACCAAACACTTCCATCTTTTGCCGCTGCAATACCGTAAGGACCAGAGTCGTTTTTTTCAACTGCATATTCTGTTATATTCATTTTCAAATTAACTTCTCCCCTATTTGATTTATTGATTTCTTATGCTACATTTCCTAAATGTAGCATCTAGCTGTAATGAATATAGGCATAAAAACCCCCTATCCATTTCTGAACAGGAGGTAATCATACATAACAAAAAATACTTTTTAATTATGATGAAGTACATAATGAATCACATTCAGAAAATACAATGTTATACAAGCTGGGTTTCTGAATAGGTTAATCATGCACAAATATTTTTTCCATTCCACACTATTTGAGTGAAAAAACACAGATGTATCCTATCCAGAAAACGTTTCGTAACTATAACGAATGTTTTTCTTATCAATAGGATTAATAAATCATGTGCTCTATTCACCCTTTCAAATTTTATCTATTATTAAGTTTAAACATAATAATTTATATAATCAAGTTGTGCTCAGTACATTAAAATTTTCTGAAGTGCAAATAATACTAAATGTGTTTTAAATAATTTATTAGTCGATATAAATGATGAGCGCCTTTCAATTGCTCTTCATTTCTTTTATTAAGTAATCTTTCTACGTGTAAGATGATAAGCTTGATCTCGTCAACACTATCTCCAAGCTTTAATTTGTCTTTTAATTCAACTATTTCGCTAGAGTAATTAATACTTTTCACTATTTTTAAAATTCCTGCTTTGATGTACCCGCTTTCTGAATAATGCCTATATGGATTGTCAGCATCCCTCATTGACATAATATATCCTTCCTTCTCCCAATATCTTATTGCTGTAGTAGAAACAGCAAATTCTTTAGATAGGTCGCCAATTCTCATAAGCTTTTCATCATGTTGATTCATTTCTTCTGCTTTTTCTTTTAATTTACATAGCAACTCATAATCTGTCCTATTTTGAACATGGACATTATTTAATAACCATAAGGCATCATCTATGGATTCATTTTGAATATCAGACATGATATTTGAGATGACTTCAAATGAATAACCAATAGACATAGCTTGAACCGTCTCGAAATAAATGAAATGGACTTGATGATATTTACGATATCGATTATTTGTACGATCAGGTCGAGGCACTAAACCTTTATCCTCATAATATCGCAGCATATTAGTGCTAATATTTAATTTCTTTGCAATTTCAATTGGTTTATATAATTGTTCCATATGCATCAACCTTTAACTAAGTTGTTTAATTAAAAGAAACAAATCCTATTATATCAAGCTTTTAATAATAAAACCTTCCTATTGGCTTTAATGTGTTATGTTTTAATTGTATTCTAAAAAGGAGGGTTTTTGTATGAATTTAAATCAAGATATGACAATTCAAATGCTAACTGATGAGCTTGCATATTATGTAGAAGAGAATTGGAAAACCGTATTGGAAGAAAATCAAGATGAATTATTTCGACTATTTCCTGAATACGAAGATGCTACCTATGGGATGTACCTTGATAAACTTCTACCTCCAGCTTGGAAGCAAGTTGAAGAAAATGGATTCCGTTCCAATGCAGAACTAAAAGAAGATGACTTTGTTATAGCAGGTTTCTTGAAGTTTCGTAACTCGATCGAAAAAGTGAAATGGGGAGGAAGCTCACATGAATATCGTGTATTTTGGATTACCATAATAAACAGCAATCATGAGGAGATTGGGACGTTACTCTTTGAGTTGCCTCATTCGCATAAAAATTTTCATATCCCCGACTCGCCAAAGTTCACTTACACCTATAAAATAGATAAACGGGAGATTAGACAAGAAATTATCGCATTAATGGAAGAAATATCACATTAAGCAATCGCAGTTGAATTTGCTAAAGATGAGCTGCTAGTATGAAAGAGAATTAAGTTCGCTCTCTAACATATTATAGCTCGCTTCACTCCAAAACAGCTAATAACGACAAAACGTAATTTGTCGTTATTAGCTGTTTTATAATTTGTCTTTGACAGATACTTTTTATACAAGATGACTCGACGTATTAATTTTATCTTTTTAAGAATGGTGACATTTAAAAAAACTAAAACCACGCTTTTTTCCGGCTTCCTCCTGCTTGTCAGGGGCCATCTCTTTCACTATTTGTGTAATTTGCCACTCATAATCATACGGATCCACCGCTGTAAATAATCAACCTCACCAGAATTCATTCATCGGTTCCGTAGTAATTACGCAAATTTTTTCTTTAAAAAATGCATAAACTTCATCTAAATCTCTCATTTCAATGCATTTTTATACCTTTATTTTATAACGTTAAAGCAAGTGCGAAAGTTTCTTGAGAAAGGGAAGAGATACAAAGCTATTTCAACGGATAACATGTCGAATAACTTTCATGTTTTAGTTCAACCTTATTATTTTTAATGATTTCACTAAGTTCAAATATCCCCTCTTCAATTTCATCTAGCGAAGCAAAGCCATAGGATAAGCGTATAAATTGTCCTGTTTGTTCTTTATAGATACTTCCGGGATTTATAACGACTCCTTTAGACAGCGCCTTTTCAAATAGTTTTTTTACCTTGAAGGAATAATTTATCTTAATCCATATAAAAAATCCACCTTCAGGAATATTCCAAGTAGCATAGAAACCTAAATATTTGTCTAACGTATCTAACGCTTTTTTCCGACGAATTCTTAGTTGCTGCCTGACATTTTCAAGATGACGCTCATACATTCCACCGGATAACCACATTTCCGCTGTAAGCTGCGATAATGTACTTGACCCATAATCCAATTGCATTTTCAAATCTGCCAATCGGTCAATAACGGATTCTGGACCAACTATCCATCCAATACGTAATCCAGGACTTAATGTTTTGGATAAACTTCCAATATATAAAACATTGCCATGACGGTCCCTGGCTTTTAACGGTTCTGGAGGTATGTTCTCCATCCATAAATCACCGTACACATCATCTTCAATAACAGGAATCTGCTCTCTGATGCAGTATTCCATTAATTCCTCTCTTCTGCTTTCCTCCATTAAGATACCGGTTGGATTATGAAAGGTCGGAATGGTATATAAAATATTTCTTCCTGCTTCCTTCGTTTGGAAAATGGAATCAACCTTGACCCCTTTATTATCCATGGGCAATCCATCCAAATCCATTCCGGCTGATTGAAAAACAGATAACGAATAAAGATAAGAAGGTTCTTCCAAGAAGACTGTTGATTTTTCCTTTAAAAGACCAATAGAAATAAGATGCAAGGCTTGAAGCGCACCGGAAACGACTAAAATAGAAGGCGGTGACACATGCACACCTCTTTCCTTCAGATAATTGCTAATGGCCTGGCGTAACTTCCTATTCCCTTTCGGCTCTTCATATCCAAACGGAGTCAATTGGTTCGAGACCTTTTGGATGATCTCCTGCATCTCATTTAAAGGGAATAACTCTGGTGATAATTCTCCTTTACTTAATTGAATGAAACGATTATCCGATTCCGCTTCATTGATTTCTTGCACGGTGGAAACACTCGGTTTATGAATACCCTGCGTTACGTTTCTATTCCAATTGGTTGAAAAATGGCTTCCCATCAAGGTCCACGTATTATTAGTAACGACGGTCCCTTTCCCTGCTATACCTTTTATCAGTCCATCTGCGATTAATTCCTCTAATGCTATGATAATTGTACTCCGATTGACTCCAAACATTTTTGCCAAATGACGCTGGCTTGGTATTTGGCTTCCGATTGCCCACTCCCCTTTGGATATTTTCTCTTTTATAAAATCAATAATAATTTGATATTTTGGCTTTTTCATAGGTACTCCTCTTCCAAGCCCATTTAAACTGGTTGGATTTTTTCTTTTTCATCTGTTGCAGACATTTTAACACAGCCATATTAACATAAGAAACATCGCTATCAGCTGGTTGTATTTAAAAACAAATGAGGTGTCCATATGTTAAAATCATTTCATGTAAAAATTGCTGCTGCCCATTTCGTAACCATTATCTTATGGGCATCCGCGTTTCCCGGAATCCGGGCTGCTCTCACTGCTTACTCACCAGAGTATATCTCTCTTTTACGATTATTAGTTGGCTCATTAGCATTAATTTTCGCAGCATGCATCAAAAGGATTCGCTTGCCAGAACGCAAAGATATACCTGTTATTTTATTATTAGGATTTCTGGGATTCTCTGTTTATCAAACAGCTCTTAATTATGGAGAACAAACGGTTAGCGCCGGAGCTGCCAGTTTATTGGTTTCCACAACACCTATATTCGCAGCTATATTGGCCTTGTTATTTTTTCGTGAAAAATTTGGGATTTGGGGTTGGATGGGTTCTTTTATCAGTTTTTGCGGTGTAGCATTTATCGCGTTAAGTGACTCAGCCGGTAAATTTTCATTTAATGCTGGCGTTATCCTTATTTTAATTGCATCCCTTTCCGAAAGTATTTATTTTGTTTTTCAAAATACTTATTTAAAAAAATATGGATTTTTTGCATTCACGATATATACGATTTGGGCAGGCACGCTTTTCATGTTGATCTTTTCACCAGGGCTTGGAGAGGCAATCATAAACGCTCCAGTGGACGCAACGATGGCAGTGGTTTACCTGGGACTCTTCCCAACGGTTATTCCATACTTTACACTAGCATACATTACTTCCAAAACAGGTGCATCAGAGGCAACAAGTTCGCTTTATTTAACACCTGTTTTTGCTTTTCTTATTGCATGGATTTGGCTGGACGAGATTCCTCATTTCTTTGCCATTGCTGGTGGTATCATTACTTTAACTGGAGTATTTATATCAAATATGAAGAAAAAGGTTGGATTAGAGGTCAGCCAGACATCCGTGAAAAAAATGTAAAGAGAGCATCCAATTGGATGCTCTCTTTACAACAGTAATAATGATCCTGTAGCTATTTGAGAAATGCGGGAGCTATAGCTTATCATTGTTTTTGCTTCTGTTTATGACCCGCATTCTGGATTGATTGGTATTATCTTTTTTCATCGATAGGATATAAGGAATATTCCCATTGATGTGTACATTCTTCCAGCATATAATATCCTCGTTCCTCATTTCGTACTATACTTGAACACTGTTGAGCCGGAATATCTCCTGTCCCATTTTCATTGGTTATGTCAATCCACTCTTGGTCTGCCGCTTCATCATACCGTATTGTTAGCGTATTTCCATTCACGCTGATAGTTTGTCCACTCTCTTTCTTTTCAGCTTTATCCATAAATTGCTCGATGACTTCCTCCATATTTTCTGTCTCCTCTGTCTCCTCTGTCTCTTCTGTCTCTTCTGTTTCTGTTGAGGCTTGGGAAGCATCTAAATAAATATCCTCCGTTCCCCTCCATGTATAGAAACGAACTGAGTTTGCTGTTAACCACTCTTCATCACCTAGCCCCAAAGCACTTTCCGCATCGGCACCGCCAGGAGGGTGATCCGTGCCTTGTACAACCATGGAAAAGGATTGATCCTCCAATTGTTTGCCAAAAAAACCAAATTTCGTCTTGTAAAAATCATAGTAATAGGTTGTTTCTCCTAAAGTAAAGTCACGATATACGATTGCCAGCGGCGGCTGATCGTATGGTGAATCTATTTTCGTATAACTATAACCCCTTAACCCGACCATGAAACCATGAAATAACAGGATAGGTATAAAAATAAAAAGACCCGCAATTGTCCATACTTTAGGAAGGTTTGAAGGAATAGGGAGCTTGGCACGAAAACCAATTACAGTAAGAACAACAAGGTTTATAACCATAGGAATGACATATCCGGTTGGTTTTAAAAAAAGTAAGATATAATCTGTATAATGTATGACCATAAGGATCAAATCCATGATTCCTAACATAATGAGTATCCATTTTGTTTTTGTCATAAGATTAAGATTCCCCATTCTCCTCCATTTTCTGTGAAATGGTTTCTTCTAATCCGTACACCTTTAAAAAATCTAAAGATCCCCGGTCTTGATAGAAATAAACAACCACCTTTACCCAATCCCGTAAAAAGCGAATCAAGATAAACTTTATACGAATGATACACGATGATAACCAAAATATATCACATAAAACGAAACTTCATTCAGTGGGAGCTTTTCGACGCACAACTCTTTACGATGGGACGAGTAACCGCAGTCCCAGTCCCAGGATGTGCTAGTGCAGACGTTGCGACAACGGGTTTCGATGGGGTGAGTAATCGCAAAAGCTCTTCGGTGGGGCGAGTAATCGCAATGGTTTTCGATGGGACGAGTAATCGCAGTCCCAGCCCCAACCCCAGGACGTCGCGAACTTAGTCTGCTTCCTTCATTCTCCCACTGAATTAGCCTAAGTGATTCAGGGATTTAGCGCCCGTTATCTCCCGCCTAAATTAATTTATTTTCGCTCTTTATTTTGAGGCGGGAGTTTTACGGGCGGTTCTCCGTGATAAACAACTACTTATTTCACTTATTAAGTAATTAGTTTAAGTCCGATTACGGAGCATAGAACCATCGCTATAAAGACCATCCGCTTCCAGTCTTTTGATTCTCCATAAAATATCATGCCAATAAGGGCGCCGCCCACAACACCAATTCCTGTCCAAATAGCATAACCAGTTCCCATAGGGATGAATTGCAAGGAATAACTGAGTAATGCAAGACTGGAACCAAACCCTAAAATAAGTAAAATAACAGTTTGCCAATTCCGTTTTACAGAAAGCTGGTTGATCATAGCAACACCAAATGTCTCTAGTAATCCTGCTATAATTAAAGTAAACCAAGCCATCAGACTTCAGCCCCTTCCTTTGCCTTATCTGGTGTGACTAATTTCAAACCGATCACTCCAAATAATAATGTGGTTATTAAAATTATTTTTTCCCATTTAAATGCTTCTCCAAAGAAAAGAATTCCAGCAATAACCGTGCCCGCTGTCCCTAAGCCTACAAATACAGCATAAACGGTACCAGCCGGCAGCACTTGAGCTGCTGTGATCATTAAATAATTACTGACGATGACCAAGATAATTGTTCCGGTCCATGTCCAAAAATCATAGGAATGCGTCAGGCCGATTACCCAGAATATCTCTAAAAAAGCTGCTATAAATACTTTAATCCAGTTCCCATTCACTAAGAACACCTCCAATTGTATTATTTCCAAAAAACGAATTAAAAAAAGCCCTGAGAGACAACTGTCCAAACAGCTTCTCCCGGGCTTTTATCCCTCCGTGACACAGTAATTCCCTGTGTGTTTTCTCTCGGACCAGACCAACATGCGATGTGCGGAACCCTAGAAAACATTTGATTTATTTTATTTATTCCATTTCTTAATTATCATGCATATACCGATTTAACAATGATTTAAGCCTACTTTTCAACAAGATAGCTTTTAAGCAGTATAAATATTGTATGTGACTCTCTTTATAGCGATTTTCATATCGCTATAAAGAAATCCTCCATAGAAACCATATCAAAAAGAAGAAAGGGTTGCAACATATTCAACAGACGTAAACCCACCAAGAATAGCTTTATGACTGCTCACCTATAACAGGAAATGTATAGATAATATCTTCTAATTCTTTCATTAAGTGATCTAAATAGGATTGATTTGCTAAAAATTTAAAGCGAAGTATAGCACCACTTCCTGCTGGATAACAAGTTTCTCCTGACCATGCAATATGACCTAACTGATTCATTTTACATTCAAAATGGATAAAACCATCTAAATTTTTCAATATAGCTTTTCCTGTTAAATGCCTATTCATTAATTTCAGATCATTGACAAAATCTCTAATGTCATCTGTTCTTAGACTCGCATTAAAATCAACATAATACCCTGGAATTTCAACTTTTATAGTAGAATTAATCCAGTTTCCATCCCAATAATCGGAACTATTTGGGTATTCACGATCTAGGAGATCTATTTCTACTTTCGCCTTCTCGCCTAACAAATGGAACTTCATTTAACCACCCCATCACTTCATTTTCACAATTTCATTGCCTCTGACTGTACGGAAAAATCAAAGTCATCCGGTATATTTTCTGGCATACTGGCAATCGAATCGACAGGATCTGTTTCTGGTTCATTTGTTTCCAATTGGTCGCATGCACATAGAGAAAACCAAAGCAGAATAAAAAGGAATAACTTTTTCATTAGAGGACCTACCTTTACAAAATAATGGTATTCTATTTCAGTTCACCCTTATTGAAAGAATTTTTTGGATGCAGGCTTGGAACGCTTACTTTAACAATTGCACCGTTTTGTTCAAAAATCATTTCCGTTCTAAAGGAATATCTCCCAAAATTCTCGATCTTCTAAGACTAAGTCATAAGGACTTTTTATATCCGGCCAATGAATACTTCTTTTTCTAAAAAGGGCTAAATTTTCTTCCCCATTCAAAGAAGTAAAATACTCTACAGCTTGACTATTCTGCATTACTTCGTCTATATATGCGTATAATATAGTTAAACATTTTTCTTTTTCAGTAGTACCTCTAATTTGATTTTTTAAAGGAATTTGATTAGCGCATGCTGCTACTTGATACTTGTATGAAAAATGAGAACTATACGAAAACCTGCATTTGATTTCGCTATCATAATTATTTTCAAAATATAAATGCGTAAAATCTAATTCCGTTCTAAAGATATTCGGCTGATAGGATGAGACAGGATTGGAACCAAATGAACCTTTAGGTAATTTCATTGGTGAAGCAAGATAAATATACTGTGTCATTATCTTTCCCCTCCTTTTATATAGCTTTATTCAATAACCCTGCCCCGTCGTTGAAGTAATATCAATTAAATAATAATAACCTGCCTAAAGACACAGATTAATAATCTGATATTTTAATATCCTTATTCGAACATTTACTACAAATGATTGGAACATTCTCCCATTCAAAACTCTTTCTGGGCAAGGTTTGCGTTTTTAAATGACTGGGCGGAAAATTCCACTTTATCCAACATTTTTCACCGGTTTCTATGATTTTATCGCAATGATCACAATGAAAATGTTTGTCTGTATTATTATACATAATGAAGCTGCCCCCTCTCCGGTATTATTTAGTTAAGAAAAAAATATCAGCATTTATAATAAAAGCCTATTAAGACCTTCTATCATATACTGACATTTTACCTTCTATAATCAATAGCCGTCATGCTTTGTCTATCAACTTTATCGCAGTGTAACTGGCCGGGGCTGGAGAGTGAGGCTGGGACCACGATTACCAATGTAGTAAAAGACTGAATCATTATTGATCCAATCTGTATTTTTCTTACCATCGCATCTAAAGTTTTAATTGTCTTCTCCTTCGCATATAGAAAGAAATTTATTTTAGAAGTAACAGCTACTCAAATTCTACCGTTTCCAGTATACCGGGCATATCCTGCTCAACCATCTGTGAAAATTGATTTCCTGTTTCAATATACGGTTCTTCATAAAGCTGTTCCGGCATCATTCCAGGTCTTGTATATACCAATACAACATCATTCCCGGCTGCAATATACCCTTCAAAGCCCGGCCAATCTTCGTAGTATGCTTCTACTTCATTCTCATCTATTCCTTCAATCACTTCAATGGAAAATAAATCTCCAATATACATCCCGTCTTCAACCATGCTAAATACAATCGATTTAGACGGTTCTTTAATCAAGTGATCATAATAATCTTCGGTTTCTCTTACAGAATACTTACCTTCCCATGATTCTGGCAGCTCTACAGAAAAACCATATTCTTCATCCATGTATGTTAAAGCATTCATTGCTTCAGCTGACTCACCAAAAACGTGTGAGGCTGTTTCTTGTACCGGCTCATTGGCCGCCTCTTCATCGTAACTGCTGCCTTGAAATCCTTCTATTTCATCCCAGGGCAATTCAACGCCAACAATGCCTTCCGATTGTGCAAAAAGCGAATTATCTTGCGGGATATATACTGTAAGTGCTTCTTCGCTTAAAGTAAATGAATCATAATCATTTTCCAAAGGATCGGTTACTTCATACGCCGCTTCCATATAATAATCTGATACAGGGTCTTCTCGATATTCAGCAAATTTATCATCTGTAATAAGTTTTTGAGCTGCCAATTCAGCTATTTCATCTAAAGATGTTGCATGTTCATTTAATACCTCTTCTAAGGTAATAACGCTATCATTTCTCAAATCAAAATTTATTGTATTACTTACTAAAAGGCTATTGGCAGCTGCATAATATACGTTATCCTCAAAATAGACAGATACAAAATCTGAAGAAATAATCGGCTCCTCAAAAGTTCTGATAAAGCTATGTTTAACACCAAAAGAATTCTCATAAAACGCATCATTTTCATCAACGTCTTTCTCACGCTCAAAAATGTCTTCCATTTCACTTGATATAATGTCATCTAAAGGAGCATAGGAAAAATGAGGGTATTCTACTGTTATTTCTTTAACATCATTCGTATCTTCTAATACAATCGTCTCATAATTTTCTGGTTTGCTGTCCAAATTTTCTTCTATATCTTCTTCCTCTATCATTGTTTCTTCTACTTCTTCAGGCTCTTCTTCAACACTTTCGCCTGATTTTTCTTCATTCTCGGATTGATGCCCGTTTTCTGCTTCTGCAGCAGTAGATAACGCTTCTTTATTACTACAACCACTCATTACTAGAAATAAAATAGCAAGTGGTATGATGACATATACCTTTTTCATAGTCGTTTTCTCCTTCATATAAATGATACCGTAAATATTTTCCTGCACCTCATCGAATGATCGGCAGTAATGAAAATTACCAGATTTTCTTTACTTAGGTCTGACATGATGGGACAGACGATAAAACCTGGTAAAACATAGATTTGCTGCATATGTACCTTAAACTTCATCATTGCTTTCACTGCAAATAACCCATCACATATCTCTACTGTCCCCCAACTGTACTCACTGTTTCTTCCCGGTTTCTTTGCTAAGCAAAACACAAATAAAACTTTAGAACTAATTTCACATACCTAAAAAATACAAAAAACAAAAAAATCACAACTTAAGAACCATTTTATATCATATAACTAACGTTAAATTATGTAAATAGGCAGGATAATAAATATGGCAAAGTTTTATTAAAAACGCCTAATATGATTCATTTTTTTAAACTATCCGCTATTTCAGTTAAGGATGAATCACTTGGAATCTATTTTCAGTCGACATCCCGAGGCTGTTGGATGAGGTTGAAAGAGAGGAATGATATCTATTTTTGCTGATTGAAGAAAGTAAAATCTTTGTAATGGTAGGAATATAAAACAAAACAATCAGATTGAATCACTTTTGAATTCAATCTGATTGTCTATAGGTAAAAAGCGAAGATTATATCACCATATAACCATTAATTTTGAGTCGTTATACATAAGCAGAAATTAGAATGGAAAAAGTTATTCTATTTCTGCAGGCATGATTGTCTGTGTTCCTACCGACTGTTCATTTTCAACCCGGCTATTCCATCCGCATTCTCTGTGATCTTACTTCACCCTTTATCATTTCAAGACTTTTCACATATTCTCCTATCGTCAAAACTTCTCCCGATAATTCGCTAAAGCAAGCAACGGAAACAAATATTCATAGCTATGATAGTGAATATAAAATCCTCCAGGAAGCCCCTGTCCCTTTGGATAAGCCGTCGTCCAATCCTCTTTCTCTGACGTCTCCAGCAAATACGAAATCCCCCGCTTGATTTCTGGAGTTGCTTTTCCTTCTACAGCAATCAGTGCATCTAATGCCCAGGCGGTATGTGTACGCGTGCTTTCCTTTAATGGGACATACTTCTTCTCTATATCACTTTTACACGACTCTCCCCAGCCGCCATCCTGATTTTGAATAGCGTATAACCATTGGATTGCTTTTTGAACTTGCGGGTGATTATTACGTGTTTTAACCGCTGCTAAGCCAGTAATCGCTGACCAGGTTCCATAAATATAACAAATCCCCCATCTGCCATACCAGGATCCATCCTTTTCCTGATTTTGCAAGAGCCACTTCACGCCGTCCTTTATAAAAGGCTGATACGTATCTGTATGCGTATCATTTCCGAAAAACTCTAATGTTCTCCCAGTTAAATCTGCCGTTGATGGGTCTAAGAGCATCGATCCCCCTCCCTCAATCGGCAGCCAGGAAAGCAGCGTATTATCCACATTTTTCTCAAATGCGGGCCAGCCCCCATCATCATTCTGCATAGAGACCGCCCACTGAACTCCCCGGTCCCAGGCTTGACGGTAAACGGGATTTTCACGAGCAAATGAACGGATAGACCTTAACGCAGCCGTTGTATCGTCCAGATCAGGATTAAATGTATTGATATTGGAAAATCCCCAACCCCCAGGTGTCACATCCGGGTTATGGACGGACCAATCGCCGTACTTCATCTGTTGTCTCCCGAGCAAATAGTGATTTGCCTTTTTAATCTCCGTTGAAGCTGACGGTACACCCGCCTTTTGCAACGCATGGCTGATCAAAGCAGTATTCCAGACGTTTGCCGTCGTATACTGCATATGCGTTTGTTTTCCTATGTTCGTTTGAAACGATTTTAACCCTTCTACAGCTTTCGTAATAATCAGGTCATTTTTCGAATAACCCCTGGCCATCAGAGCAAATATCATCAAAAACGTTGCACTGAAATAGCTGTAAAACGTACCGTCCAATTCCCTTCGATTCAGCATATACTCCTCCGCCCGCTGCAAGGCTAATTCATGGAGCTGTTCCGGGTTCCCTATCAGACTGCCAATTCCTCGTTGAAAGGGAGTTTGAAAGGAGCGCCAATTGTTTAACTCCGTTTCCCAATCGCCGTCATCGCCCCGTTGTAAAAATAGATCGGATAAATCAGGCGAACGCTTTGTTTTCCGGCTGAATTTATAATCCGCAGTAATTAATATCGGAATCAAATTGGACCGTGCATATAACGATAAGTCAAATAGATTAAGTGGAAAGGAAACTGGAAAAAGAATAAATTTAACCGGAACAGGGAGAAAGCGGGGCCACTTATACTGCCCTGTCAGAGCTAACATGACCTTTGCAAACATATTGATTTCTTTTAAGCCGCCATGCCGCTGGATAAACTTTGTAGCCAAGCGAATCTCCCGGTCCTCCTTTTTTCGGTGACCGGAATAAAGGAGCGCATAACAGGCTTCCACTGTTGCCGTGAGATTCCCTTCCGCTTCATCGTGGAATATTTTCCAGGCACCATTTTTCCCTTGTTTACGTAGGATTCTGCTTACCAGCGCTTCGATTAAATCCTCTTCATCCTCCATTTCCAATGTACGTAAGAGAATAATCATATAACAATCTGTGGAAATCCCCGTTTCAAAGGGGTACGCCCAGGATCCGTTATGCTTCTGATCTTGTGTTAGCTTATCAATCAGACGATTTATTTCTGTATCCACCTTTTCTTTCATCAGAAAACCTCTCTTATAGGAATCATTTTTTCCTATACATATGCCACACCGTATAAGCATATTCCTTAGAGAAGGAGGAGACTGGATGACAATTGGCTGTTTCCAGAAGAAAAAAGTGTATGAAAAGTCTGTTCTTGAGATAAAAAAAGAACTGAAGAATAAAAGGAACCAAAAAACAAACGGCCTATCCGTATCCATGCTGCCTAAAAGAGAGCAGATACTTATTCGACATATCCATCATATGACAAATAAATCGAATAAAAATAATGTCACCCGGACACAAGCCTACTTCGATTTTTATGTGCAGCATCCCGAAATCCATTGGGCTTTATTGGGGCATATGGTATCACGAAACGGCGGTTGGAGCATGACCGATTTGAAAGGTGACCTCCTATCGCGTTTGTTATCTGAAAAAGAACAAAAAAATTTCTACCTGTTTTTAGAACGGGGTAATTGGTTAATATTCCAGGATGTTTATCCGCAATTATTGCTATATCAGTACAGCGTAAAGATGAACCGAAACCTTTTTCACCTTCTTCCTTTCTTGAATGTTTCGATATTTATGGAAGTGATATGGAATCATTTTTGGGGGCACGGTGACCGTTATCTCTTAGCCATCGCAACCATTATTAATGAACAAAGTTATTTGGAACAAAGAGTGGTGCATCATCCACATTTTAAAGAAACGGTACTAGATACATTCGGTTTTAAGCTGTATGATTTTTTGCGCTTTAATCATGTTATTTTCCCGTATTATCCACATGGAAAAACAGAAAAGAAACCCGCATTGATTGGCGATACCCTGCACCATTTCGGTTCTCTCCATGAGCGGATTATGTTAGGAAAACGTTTATATACCATCCTTTTTCAACAACAGGCTTCTGTCTTACGAAATGTGCTGAGATGGGCGAATAAACATCCGCATACAGGCTCCAGAGCCGATTATTGGGGGGATTTGTTTCATTCTGTGAATGAATCTGTTCCTGGTACGGTATACCGGCGAAGGACAAAGCATTGTGCACGCAGAAAAGGAGCTCCCCGAATTTATAGTCCCCCATTGAAATATGCTTGGAAAAACGTTAACCACTCTCCGACAGAAACAGGGGACTGGTTTAATGATTTACATGTGATTGATTATTTCGTAGAAGAAGAAAAAAATACAGGTGGGGAAATTTATGAAAAATACTGCAAAGCAATGGAAAAAATCGAGCTTGCCATCATTGCAAAAAAAGCAATCTTTCTCAGACAGGAGTAAAAAGCGGCAGGCGTATGTCATCGCAGCTCTCTTTTCTTCCATCGTCGGAACCTACTTAGATTTATTTTTTGTCGGCATCGAGATGTATCATTTTCCGATGCGGCTTTTCCCGGAGATATTTACAGTTAATATTGCCTTTACGCTGCTGATCCTTCCTGTCTCCATCATTCTTTTTTTGTACGTGGCCGACCGGATGTTGTTTCTTCCGCGGTGTATAATGATTCTTACGATTAGTACAGCAATCATTTTTATTGAAAAAGCCGCTGAGAAACTGGGAGGCTTTATACATCACCCAGATTGGAACCATACCTATTCTTTTTTCGGGTATATGCTGTTCCTCGTTATTGTTTGGAGGGTATTTCGTTTTTTTAGGTGAAATTTTGAAAAGCTGGTATTTCCTCGTCCTGCTTATCATAAAAATGATGAGGAGGTGGCGTGATGCGAAATCGAAAAATATCTATATTGCTGTTAGCAGCTACATATGTCGGAACAGTTATTGGAGCAGGCTTTTCATCAGGGAAAGAAATTGTCACATTTTTTAGTACCTATGGAGCTTTAGGAACCGTTGGCATTGCAGTCAGCGGAGTCTTGTTTATTTGGATTGGAACCAAAATAATGATTATATCTGCCCGAATCGGAGCCTATTCTTATCAGGAATTAAACGCTTATCTATTCGGCAAAAACATTGCCAAAGTGGTGAACCTTTTTATCTTTTTGGTCGTAATTGGTGTCACTTCCGTCATGCTTTCCGGTGCAGGCGCGGTGTTTCAGGAACAGCTTGGCCTTCCATTTCAATTAGGAATTATCCTGACACTTATTCTCTCTTACATCGTTGTCATGAAAGGGTTAAATGGATTATTTGCGATCAACTCCTACATTGTGCCATTAATGCTTCTCTTCGTCCTGTTTGTAGCAGGCTCTATCGCAGGCGAGCATCCGCATCTGCTGGCAGAAAAACTCCTCCCTGTTCAGTTATCGGACAACCTTTCATGGGCGGGTTCCCCTTTTGCCTACGCAGCATTTAATCTGATGACAGCACAGGTGGTCCTTGTTCCATTAGGAAAAGAAATTCAGGATGAACATATCTTACGCTGGGGCGGATTTCTGGGTGGACTAGCTTTATTCTTCATCCTGTTATGGATTCATTTTTCATTATCCGTCTTTCCAGAAACATTTCCTTATGAAATTCCGATGGCCGAGATCGTCCAACATTTCGGAACCCTTATTCACGTCCTGTTCTTAATCGTTATTTATGGCGAGATTTTCAATACGGTAGTCGGGAATGTGTTTGGCATTACACGTCAGCTGCAGTCTGCGTTTCAGCTTCGGTACAAGCATGCTGTTTTGATGATTCTGTTTATTGTCTTTTTAATCAGCCAGGTGGGGTATGGGAAATTACTGTCGGTACTGTATCCGTTGTTTGGTTATTTGGGGTTGTTCTTTCTGCTGTGTTTATTGGTTAAAAGAATGCCGGAGAAATAGGGGAATGCGAGGGATATTAAATAAAATAGAAGGAGCTGTCATCACATACATGGTATATATGTGATGACAGCTCCTTTCTGATTACATAACTTTTGATAAACCAATTGTTTTCTCAATAATAACTAGCGCAATAACCGATAATGCAATAAAGATAACCGCAATGGCATTAACACTCGGATCAAAGGTTTGGTCGATGTATCCAAATGTTCGAACCGGAATGGTGATCGTTTCTGGTGTACTGACAAACAGACTTACAGAAATTTCTCCGAATGATGTAACTGCTGCAAAAACAGCACCTGCAATAATTCCCGGTTTGATCAGCGGCAGGGTGACGCGGTAAAACGTCTGCCATGGTGTCGAACCAAGATTCATGGAAGCGAGCTCGAGTCTAGTATCCAAGTTCGTAATACTAACGGTAACAGTCCGTACTACATATGGAAAGCAAATGACGATGTGACCAATGATCAGTCCCAATGTTGATCCAAATAATCCCATTGAAGAAAATAGATACAATAGTGCAACTCCAAGCACGACTTGCGGAATCATTAAAGGTGACATGATAAAAGACTGAATCAATCCTTTACCCGGGAAAGATAATCGTGCTAATGCATAAGATGACATCGTACCGAGCAATACCGTCAATGGTGTCACGATAACCATAACAAGTGTGCTGGACCAAAGTGATTGCATCCACTGTTCACTTTGGAATACTTCTGCAAACCATCGGACCGAGAAATCGGTTGGCGGAAACTGCGGATAATCTGTCGGACTGAAAGCTGACAAAATGATAACGAGTACCGGAATTGTCAGGAATAGATAGACAGCTATACCGGCAATCCAGATGAGACTGTCGATCCATTTCGTACCTTTTTTATCCATTCACACGCACCTCCCATTTCTTCAGAATGTAACCGAGTATCGCTATCACAAGGAACACAAACACCATTAATGTGATGGCCATCGCAGCAGCAAGCGGTAAATTATAGACTTGCATGATCTGCTGATAGATGGAAAGCGGTAATAATGGCTGCATCCGTCCACCTACTAAAAGCGGTGTAATATAACTGCCAGCTGCCAGCGAAAATACAATCATCGCGCCACTAATCATTCCCGGAATCGTAAGCGGCAAGGTAACGCGGAAGAATGTCGCAATACGATTTGAGCCAAGGGTCATGGAAGCCGAACGCAAATTACCTTTAATATCTGACATGGAAGTAGCAATGGGTAGAACCGCAAATGGCAGCATAACCTGTACATACGCGATAATAACAGCATTCATATTCCAGAGCATATCCAACGATTCATCTATAATTGACGCCTTCATTAGGATATCATTGACAAGCCCGTTTTGAGCTAATAATATGATCCATGCAAATGTCCGGATGACAACACTTGTCAGTAGTGGAGACACAAGCAATATATAGAAAAATGCCCGCCAGCGTTTAGAAGATCGAACTAGTAGATAGGCAGCTGGATAGGCTAGGACTAAACAAACAACTGTGGTGACAACTGCTACGAATAAAGTCTGCCAAATCGTTTTCAAATAGATTGGTGTTGTCAACACCTCAATATAATGACCTAACGTATATCCTTTAATAACCTCAAAGAAATTATCTACTTGCTGAAAACTAAGAATTAGCAACTGAATCAGCGGTAAAAGCAGGAAAATACCCAAAAAAATTAAAGTAGGAGCTAATAAAATACCATAAAATTTCTTCTGTCTAGTTGTCTTCATGATCTAAAACCTCTAAGTAAATAATATCTTCTTTGTTCCACGAAAGGGCAAGCTCCTCACCCTGAGCTGGAAGGACAGGGAACAATGGATCTGGCGCATGAACAGCCAGTTCCATCCCGCCAATTTCTGTTCTAATGCGAATGGCATTACCAATATAGCTGCTTTCTTTTACAACAGCACGTACATGATTCACTGAGCCGATAGCTGCATCTTGTTCAAGGAAGATACGTTCCGGGCGCAGCATGAAACGTACACGCTTCGGTTGTACACCTTGCTCATGCGGCTGAGCTTCCACCTTAAATCCTGCTGCTGTTTCATAAACAGTGCCTTCATTAAGCACTGTATCAAATATATTTACCTGACCGATGAACTCAGCGACAAAACGATTCGCAGGTCGTCTGTATACTTCAAGAGGTTCGCCCACCTGCTGCAAGACGCCATCCCCAAGGATCCCAATCCGATCGGACAGACTCAGGGCCTCCTCCTGATCATGTGTTACTAGAACAGTCGTGATGCCGACACTCTTTTGAATTCGGCGTAGCTCGAACTGCATTTCTTTTCGCAGTTTGGCATCCAAATTACTTAGTGGCTCATCAAGCAGCAGCACACTTGGTTCAATGGCAAGCGCACGAGCGATAGCAACTCGCTGCTGCTGCCCTCCGCTAAGCTGATGCGGCATACGAGTTGCATACGATTCCAACTGAACAAGGGCAAGCGATTCTTCCACTTTTTGCTTCACATTTTTTTTGGACATTTTCTTATTTTTAAGACCATATGCCACATTATCTTGAACAGACAAATGCGGGAATAGAGCATAGTTTTGGAAAACCATACCTAGATTCCGCTTGTAAGGCGGTATATTTGTTACATCCTTGTCTCCAATATAAACAACACCAGTCGTTTGTTCAAGAAATCCCGCTATGATATTTAAGAGCGTTGATTTCCCACAACCACTTGGACCAAGCAAGGAAAAGAACTCTCCCTGCTTAATTTTTAATTCTACTTCTTTCAAAGCTAAGTGATTGCCATAATCCAGACTGACGCCTTCGAGTTTTATTCCACTCATGTTATTCCCCCAATTCTCGTGACCATCTATTCGTCCATTCGGATACTTTACCTGTAGAAACTTCGTAATCAACCCACTTCAAAGAAGCAAATTGCTCTTCTCCGACTTCAATTTTATCTTTGATGGCATCACTGTATTGTGTATTTTCGTTTGCCATACCATAATAGGACTTTTCTGAGTACATACTGTGCACTTCCGGACTGCTTAGATAATCGAGCAGCTTATAGGCATTCTCCTCATTCGGTGCGTTCTTCATCATAGCCCAGCTAGCAACAGCTGCCACAGTACCATCTTCTGGATAAACAAAGTCGATATCCATACCTGCATCCTGAAGCGCAAAAATCCGACCATCCCAAAATGGAATGATGCTGATTTCTCCTCTGTCCAGCAATGTCTGGATTGTTCCAGGATTATCCGGATAGGCGACTACATTCTTATTGATTTTCTTTAATTCCTCAAATGTCTTATCAATATCTTCTGGATTCCCTTCTTCTCCGCCAATCTCCTGTGTAACACCAGAAAAGAACTGCAAGCCAGCCGAATACGAAGGGGAGGATAGTCCAATCTGCCCTTGGTACTCCTCATTCGCTAAATCAAGCCAGCTTTCAGGTACATTCTCTACTGCATCCGGAGCATAGGCAATTCCGAGCTGTCCCATACTGAAGGCTGCTGCGTATTCTTTGCCATCCTTTTCAAACCGCTGCTGAACAGAATCATACAGATCAGCCAAATGTGGTACCTTCTCTTCATCTAGTGGCTCCAATAAATCAGCTGACATAGCACGCTGTATTGTATCAGGCTGTAGAATCAACAGATCATAAGGGACGTTGGAACCGTCTGCTGCCCGCATTTTCATATACCACTCAACATCTGTTCCAGCAATGACATTAACGTTAATACCTGTCTCTTCCTCAAAATTATCAAGGGATTCTTTGATACTCGCTTCCCAATCACCACCGTATACACCAATGGTGACGGATTGTTCTTCCTCGCCAGTACTGCATGATGCCAGTACAAGCAATATAATGAGTGCTACGCTTGCCAAAGCGTATTTACTTAATCGTTTCATCCGCTTCCTCCCCCGTAATTTGACGTAAGGCATCCAAAACAACCTGTTTCGTCAGTGGCTCATTCTGAGAATCAAACTGGCGATGAACTTGTCGTTTGAAATCATTACGTAGGCTAACCGGAAAATTACGAAGTGCTACAGCTAAGGTTGTACTTGCTTCAGCAGTCCAGATGCTTTCATAGGTCGAACGGAAAGCACCGAAATCCCATGCTTTGTTACCTTCCTCTTTCATCTTGGAGCGTATCTCATTAGTCGCTACTTCGTCTACCCCACGTTCATTAAAGATGACACCATAGTCTTTAGCTGCCTGTTCAGCAGAAAGGAGACCATCAGCAACTTCTGTGGCCACTTTATCAACTGGACGAAGATATCCTGGGCCAAATCCGCCTCCCCCAGGTGATGTAATCGAAATGATATCTCCCTTTGCAGGGCGAAGTACATCAATCTTCGGTAATTGCTCCACATCCTCTTCTGGATTTCGTACAACATAGCCTTGTTGTCCAGCTTGTCCGCCGGCTAATCCCCAAGGCTGGAAACGAAACCTTTCCATACCTCTTGCAGTAACTATCGAATCGGACTCCATGACGCGGAATGAGAGGTTAATCGCATGACCGCCGCGATACTGGCCTCCTCCACCTGTATCCTGTTCATATTCATAACGCTCGACAAGCACAGGAATATGCTGTTCCAAGCTTTCAATCGGTGTATTTTTCAAAAATCCGGAAGAATGATCAATTCCATCGATACCGTCCTGTTCCTTCCGGGCTCCACCTCCGCCACCCATCGGTTCAACAACAGCCATATTCCTTGTTCCATCTGGCTGCGGAACAGATAGGACAACAATAGCCGACTGCCCCGCACCTGCTGCTGGTACAAGCTCCGGCAAGGCTTTAGCAATTGCGCCGAGCACTACATTATACATCCGCATTGTGATCGAGTGACGGATACCGACCGCTGCTGGATAAGCAGGATTAACAAGCGTACCCTTCGGCGCGATAACAGAGAAAGGTCTCGTGATACCACCATTATTCGGAATATGAGGATCACTTGTAATGATGAAATTAATCAGACCTTGATATAAGAAACTATGTTTCTGCCCATTTGTCACCAAATTAAAAGCTGTTTGTGTCTGAGGATCACTATCCGAGAAATCGAGCGTAATTTCTCCATCTTTTACACGTAGGGTGACAGCCAGACGAATCGGCACCTCTGATACCATGTCGTCATCCAAGTAATCTGCAAAAGAATATTCACCATCAGGAATCTGGCGTAACACTTCCCTTGATCGTGATTCTGCTTGCTCCAACAAATCCACGATACCATTTTGCACAGCTTCCAAACCGAATTTGCCAATCATACGATGCAGACGATTTTCAGCTGTGTTCACACTTGCTACCATCGCGTTGATATCCCCTTCATTCAAATCAGCTACTCGGCTGTTCATACGAAGAAATGCCAATACATCCTTGTTTGGTTTGCCTTTGTGATACAGCTTCACAGGCGGGATTCGCAAGCCTTCCTGATGCACATCTGTCGCGGTTGGGGAGATACTAGCTGGCACAAGGCCTCCAACATCACTAACATGAACAAATGCCCACGCATAGCTTACCAGCTTCCCATCATGGAAAATTGGCTTAAATACATGTACATCCGGCAAATGCGTGGCAAGACCATCCGTTGTATACGGATCATTCGTAATGATAATATCGCCTTCCTCGATTTCCTCCTCTACTGACTCAATCGCCTTACGTAAACTTAGCCCAAGGAAGATCGTCACTCCGACAGATTTCGGATACATATAAAATTCGCCTTCCGGAGTCGCAAGTGCTGTTGCAAAATCGGCAGATTCTTTCACGAACGTTGTAAAGCTAGTTCGCTCGATCACATGCCCCATTCCCGTAGCAGTTGCATTAAAATAACTGCGCATAATCTCTAGTTGTGCTGGATTCGAACGCATTAGTTCATCTCCTTTCTTTTCAATAACAGGTTACCTGCTTCATCTAGTTTGGCTTTCCAGTTTGGCAGGACTAAAGTAGTTGTATCCTGCTGCTCGATAATAGCTGGCCCTTGTATCTCCATTCCTGGTCGGAGAAGAGTTCTATCGACAATAGCTGCGGTGTAAACCTGCCCATTGATTCGAACAGTACGTTCGGTTGGTTCCATGGAATGCTTGTTCAGCACAATACCTACATGATTATTTGTAGCAGTTTCACCTACAATGCGTACTTTGAAATTCATCAGCTCTATGCTTGCATTTGGATCACTATGTCCGTATAGTCGCTTATGTTGCTCATGGAAAATTTCCGCAAGCTTCAGACTAGGATCTGCTTTTAGCCAATCAAGATGGAATGGTATTTCCAGTTCAAATGCCTGTCCTTTATAACGTGCATCAATCGTATGGTACAGCTGAGTAGATTCAAGAAAAGTATCTACTTGCTGACGATCCAGCCAGTCTGTTGCTTCTTGTTCCATTGCTGCGAAGATTTCACGCCATTCAGATTTGTCCATTTCATTCAGCAATACCTGTCTGGAAGTGATCGCATCATAAACAAAATTAGCCGACAAAGCTCCTTGTGCACAAAGATTGCCTGGATTTGCAGGTATGATAACTTGTTTGGCTTGTATTTCTTCTGCGACCATATTAGCAAGTACAGGACCAGCACCTCCAAAGGCCATTAAACTAAAGTCACCTGGATCAATACCATGCTGCTCCAAGACATTGCTCAATTCAGTAAACATGTTCGCCACAGCTACTTGAATCGTTTGGTCAGCTGCTTCCAGCACATCGTTACCGAGATAGTCAGCAATTTTTTGAAAAGCCAATGCTGATCTATTCTGGTCTAGACCAACACTTCCTCCAGCAAACAATGCACTATTTAAATAACCAGACAGAAGAAATGCATCCGTAAGTGCAGGCTCTTCTCCACGGCCATAGCATGCAGGTCCAGGATCAGACCCCGCCGACAGTGGACCGACTTTTAAAAGGCCACCTTTATCAATCCATGCGAGCGAACCGCCGCCTGCTCCAATTGAATAGATAGCCACTGATGGGAGAATTGTCGGTAGTCCTCCCAGTTCATTCGTTTGCGTATAAAGAATTTCGCCACCTTCAATTAGGGAAATATCCGCACTCGTTCCGCCGATGTCAAAGGTGATGACATTATCTACCCCTGATGCGTTTGCTTCTTGGACTGCTCCCATAACACCAGCAGCAGGTCCTGAGAATAATGTTTTGACAGGATGTTCCGCAGCAGCATGGATTTCCATCAACCCGCCATTGGACTGTGTAATGAATGGCTTCGCTTTAATTCCTTCTTGCTCAAGATGCTCCACCAATGTCTCTAAATATCGCTTCACATTGGGCTGGATATAGACATTCATTGCCGCAATAACGGTACGCTCATATTCCCGCACCTCTGTCCAAATAGATGAGGAGGCCTCTACGTATAAATGTGGAGCCCTTTCCTTAATTCTTTCTACTACCTGCAATTCATGCGCCGGATTACGATAACTGTGTAAGAAAGAAACGACAAGCCCTTCTAAGCCTGCTTCGATTGCTTGATCTATTGCCTGATCCACATCATTCATATCTAAAGACGTGAAAACTTGTCCATCTGCTTGCATCCGTTCCTTGATTGGATACACATGTTTGCGCTCAATCAAGCTATCCGGTAATCTAGAATGCAGATCATATGGTATCGGAAGACGGAGTCGTTGAATCGATAGGATATCTCTGAAACCAGTTGTCACCAGCAATCCAATTTTTGTCCCGTTCCGTTGTAAAAGTGTATTTAAACCGATTGTCATCCCATGTACGAAATAGGATATCTTCGTCAAATCAATTCCCTTTTTTTTGAACAGTTGTAACCCATTCGTAATTCCACTTGCCGGATCTTTAGGCACAGTAGGCGTCTTTTCATTCCAAATGCCAGACCCATCTATCTCTTTTAGGGTAAGATCGGTAAAAGTCCCCCCGATATCTATCCCTAATTCATAATTTATATCACCCAACATACATCTCTCCCAAATAATAGTAATTTCTCAAAACCCACAAATCATATTGTATTTATTGGGATTATACCGTTTGTTTGTTATTTTGACAAATTAATAGTTTGCATAATCGAGTAGAGGGAAAGTTTAATAATTTTTCTCCCTCCATGTAGCTTTGAAATAAAAGCAAGAAATCTTTGGCAGTTACTAAAATTAATTATATACTTACTATATATTTTAACTAATAAATAATATAGGCTGTGATAATATGTCAGAAAACAATCAAATGGACAACGTTAAATTTATTATGAGTGAACTGCTTGAAATACAGCTAAAGTCTAAGAAGTTTGTAAATTTACTTACGGAAGGAGAATCTCTCTCTCAAAACCAGCTTATTCTTCTCCTCCAGCTAAAAATTAATGGTGGAATGAAAGCAACTGAAATTGCTGATTTTTTTAATGTTACTCCCGGAGCAGTTACATCCATGTGTGATAAACTGGAAAAATTA
The DNA here is from genome assembly GCF_000750635.1 of Oceanobacillus jeddahensis. GTDB lineage: Bacteria > Bacillota > Bacilli > Bacillales > Amphibacillaceae > Oceanobacillus > Oceanobacillus jeddahense. The sequence continues at coordinate 64,419 of NZ_CCDM010000002.1, read as the reverse complement.
AATTTAGTACAGCGGATAAGAGAAAGTGAAGATCGTCGAGTTGTAAAAATGGTTCTAACAAATACCGGTGAGGATAAGGTTCATGAAATATTTTTGAAGTTTCCTCAAGAAACAATAAATAATATAGCAACGGTTTTAATGGATATCAATAAGCTAATGAATAAAATTTTTTAAGGATTTCATGATGGTGAAATCCTTATTTTATTTTACAAAAATAATACCTTGCCAAAATCACATGTAATATATTTATTAAAACTTGGTGGTGTTAAAGAATGACTAACGAACAAAATGAGAATTTACGTAGCATAAGCTTTGCAAGTGGTACTGTTAAAGATTTGCCAACAACATATGAACTATTAAAAATACGTGGCTCTGTTGCTTTCCATCAGGATATACATACTAAAACAATTTCAACCCATGGACATAGCTCTTTTCGTGGTGACGTTGTAGCAGATATTTTAAAAAGCTCAGAGTCTTGTGTTTTAAAGAACCATTTTGTTATTAAAGAAATTGTAAATGCAGGTAATCTAAAAATTAAAAAAGGGAAAACAACTAAGATTAGCGGTTCAGGAAAACTAACCGTAGAAGATATACTTCAATTAGAAAAAGTTGATTTAACTGGCATTGTTCAAGCAAAGGAAATACATACGAACCAATTCCAGTTAAAATTATCAGGGGAATGTTCTATTGAACGACTTATCGCCGATGAAGCCCATATAGAGAAGGAAAGGATAACAATTTCTTTATTAAGAAAAAAACTGACCTGCACACATATAAAAGGGAAAATACTGGAAATTTCCTATACAGATGCAGAAATTGTTGAAGGAGATACGGTGGTAATAGGGAAAAATTGCAATATCCAAACACTTTATTATAAAAAAATTACAGCCTTTCTCCAAGTGCTAACGTGGAGCACATCATAAGGAGTGAAAAGGAATGAACATTAAAAGGATTATTCTCCCCTTTTTTCATTTACTAATAATTCCTGTCCTTTTCATACTGTACGTAGGATTAATTGTTAGTTCGATCATTTCTATGCTTGCTGGGATACTACGAACGTTTGGTTTTGATCAAATAAGGATGCATATTTAGCCTGGGATGGGTCTCCCAATTCCTTTAAGTGTTCCTTTCGCAATCATCGTTTCATTTATTTTAGTCATTATTTTACTTTATGTGAAACGGTTAATTCATTTTTGTGTTTCGAGCTTTAGATCTTATAACTGATTGTTTTTTATTTATTGTCCATGTATAAAATTAATGTTCCTCTCAATCTCCTCACTCTAATCCCTCTCAACCGCTCTTCCTAACTCCTGTCACAAAATAATTACATTCCTTCTAGTAGATTGCTTACCGAAATTGGATATAAAAAATCCAAGGGCTGGATAGAGAATATACTACCAGAAAGACCTTTGGTGTAGGAACATTAATATTTATATTGAGATTCCTCAACATAAATGTAGCTTTAAAATAAAGTATGACTAAAAGTATCTCGCAAAGCCACATTTTTGAGCAATCAAAAAGAATCCGTTTTGAAAAAAGTTTGATAATTCCATGAACATCACAATGAATTTCATAGTTCTTTCCCTTTCCATATTAAATTTCACCCTCTTTCTTTTTTTATAGTTTTGAAATCCATATACCAATAATCTTGAAAATAAATATCGGAAAATACTTAATACTTCAGCTAAACGGAGTATGAGTATACAACACCAAAAGCTCTAGGATAATTACCCAAAAATAATTTATACCGATTTAATCTTAAAAGATCATTTGGGGGCTGGAAGCTATTGAACTATCAGTAAAATTTTTATCCTAAACGTATTTATGGTAAAATATTTCATACCAAATGTTAAAAATACTTTACTTTTTGTACTAAATATTTTACCATCATAGTTATAAGAGGTGAATAAAGATGCCATTAAATAACGAAAGAAAAATTCAAAATAGAATTGTTGTATTAAGAGCTGAGCGGGGATTATCACAACGGGAGGTTGCTGATAAATTAGGTGTCAGCAGACAGACCATTATATCCCTTGAAAAAAATAGATACAATCCATCTTTGAAGTTAGCATTTGATATTGCGCTGCTGTTTGGTGTCGATTTACATGAAGTTTTTCAATATGAAATAGAGGAGGACAGATAAATATGGACGTTTTCTTAACAACCTTACGTATTGTTTATATAATCATTTTCTTTATTGCAGTATTTATTTCACTGAAATTTGAAATGGGTGAAGAACATAAAGATGAACGTGGACAAAGTATTTCAAACAAATCATATGGTATTGTTTTTCCATTAATCCCTCTTGGATTTTTATTAATTGAGTTATATGATCACTTCATTAGTCATCTAGACTATGGAACATATAAAACAGTCATTTGGTTTTTAATTACAGGATTAATGATTCTTCATGCCAGTATCATAACGGTATTAAAGAGAAAATATTAATACATAGATTTAGAAAGGAAGATTCTCTATAAATATATTTGCATGGATTGGGATGTCAGGAATCATTATCCTCACACTTATGCCCTTACTAAAAAAAGAAAATAGAACGAAACAAGAAATACGTAAAGCAATTGTTACAATCGCTATTGTACTAGGTATTATCATTGCAGTTATCATTTTTAATGTTAATTATTTAATTGCATTTCTATTTGGTGTTATTGCAATGATTTTATTCGATAAAAAGACATATACAAAGAAACGATTAATTATTTATGGAACATCTATTCTGGTTATTGGAGCTGCAGTCTATTCCGTATTTCGGGATAATCCTGATTATGTGCTTAATCATTTAAAGGATCATCCGGAGACATCCTCCCTCTATGTTGCGAAAAATGGAGAGGAGTTAATTACCTATCACTCAGATGTTGTACGTCCTTTGGCGAGTACAGTAAAAATACTAATAGCTGTCGAATATGCGATGCAAATTGACGAAGGAACATTGAATAAAGATAGTTACGTGTCATTAGATGATTTAAACCAATACTACTATAAAGGTTCTGATGGAAATGCACATGAAGAATGGCTAAAAGCAATGCAAAAAGAAGGGAAAATAAATCATAATCAAGTAACACTACAGGATGTTGCAAAAGGTATGATAACATATAGCTCGAACGCCAATACAGATTACCTGATAAACTTGATTGGCATCCATTCTATTAACGAGCGGGCTAAATCTCTCAATCTTACAAAACATGAGGAAATTTATCCAATTGTTGGCGCGCTCCTCATTCCAGATTATCTAAAAAATAATGAAATGGATAAAAATAGATTAGTAGAAGAGCTTGAAAAGATGCCCATGGAAATGTATCGAGAAACAGCTGAAGAATTAAGTCAACAAATGAAAGATGGCACCATCAATATTGAAAACGATACCTTTAATATGCCTCTTGATTTGCAAAGAGTATGGTCGGATCGTCTAATTGGGGCATCGGCGAATGATTACGGAAGATTATTAGCAATCATATCAAATAACGAACTTCCAACAGTAGCTATGCAAACAGTTAGAGATTTACTTGAATGGCCGATGGAAATAAATGAAGGTAACCACGAGCGTTTCACCCATCTTGGCGCAAAAGGTGGGTCAACAGCATTCATCCTGAACGATGCAATGTATGCAGAAGATCATCATGCTGATCGAATCGAAATCGTTCTTCTAACAAATGATTTGAACACTTGGCAGCAGATTCTGCTTAGTCATCATTTAAACAGCTTCGAGTCAAAGCTGCTTGGTAGTGAAGATTACCGTCAGAAAGTTCAAAAGGAACTTTCTGGATCTTAATTCTAAGAGACCATTGTTAATTTTAAATTGATAATGGCTTTTACACTTTTTTATAATCATCCATATGACATTAACAAAATACAAACGCAGTAATAAAGAAAAGATGAACCTGCTGAAAACAGATTCATCTTTTCTTTATTGCTTCCAAATATCTAACTCAGTTTGTGTGTGTGTTCGCTGCAAAACGAATATCTATCTAGAAACAACAGCGTCTTCATGAACCAAACACCACATTCATATCGTTTCCTACTTACACATATTCATGATATTCGTTAGGGTCCTGCCCTTCTACACGGCCGGATTCCCCTTTATCCAATGAATCAATTCTTTCTATATCTTCAGAAGATAATTCAAAGTTGGTGCTATTGATATTATCTTTTTGATGCGTTGGATTGCTTGATTTTGGAATAGTAAATACGCCAGCCTGATAGTTCCAATTCACAATAACTTGTGCCGGAGTTTTACCGTGTTTATCCGCAATTTCTTTAATTGTGGCATTTTCCAGTACGTCATTCAGATGACCGCGGCCAAAAGGAGTCCAGGCTTCTGTAAGAATACCTCGTTTTTCATTTTCTTCAACCATACGGTTATTATGAAAATACGCAGGATGATAAATAAAACTTTCACGAGGATGACAGAAGGCAAGGCATATATTCCAAAGCTATAATAAGCTCATTTATTTTTCTTTGAAAGTGCTCATTAACGGAATGAAGGGCGCAATCCAAATAAACGGAATTGCACCCAAGGTAACCATCTCTTATTTGGAGTTCATAAACCCCGTCCGTTTGTTGAAGATTGTTTTATCGTAAAAAATCCCCTTTGGAATCATCATATCCAAAGGGGGTAAATGAATGCTCCATTATTATGGGCTTTATTTGTTCCAGTAATCCAAGTACTCCTCTTTATAAATTTAATAATAACTTTCAAGAAGTTCTTCCAAAATCACTCCTAAATTATTTAAAAAAATTCCTACGCTAAATTTTTTCGGCCATCAGAGCCCCGGATGCCACTATTTCTAACGATTTCTGGGATTCCCGCAGCTACCAATTGAAGAAGCCTTTTAACACAATCAACATAATGGAATAGACAAGGGATGAGATTAAAAATGTTGGCAAGTGGGCATTTTTTTCAAAAGGGATTTCCTTGCTGATGACATTAAATATCATGGCACCTGAACTAAAAGCAATAATGGAATCTACAAACAGACCGGATGATGGCCCGAAAATTCCTGCAAACGCCCCAATCAAGGTTGCCCCTGCAAGCATGTAGCGTCCTGCACTTTTATGCAGCCGCTCACTCTCTTTTCCCAGATGATACGACAAGCCGATAAAATGAAGACTAACGGCTAGACCGTAAAATAAGGATTCGACGCGCTGAACATCGGATGAAAAAACGATATAAGTAACAATGAAGGAATACACCATAAAAAAGCTGATCTGAACGAAATAAATGGTGTTTGCCTTCAGCCGTTCAGCTGTTTTCGTCTCAGCAAATGCATATACTGCAAAGTAAATCAATAAACCGATGAGGCCGAGAAAATAAAGTTCCGTATCTAATGCGAACGATCCCCCGAGTTTATCCTGCTCCTCATGAAGAGTTGGCAAAATATAGACAAACACATAAGCAATAGCTACACCGCCTGATAATGAGAGCAGCTTTCTTTGTCCAATAGGCGAACGTTTAACAATCGGCAAGGCATAGAGTTGAATAATAATAAATATAATACCAATTATAATTGATTCCATCGTAACCATGACTGTTCCTCCTGATGTTAATATATGAGGTATACTTTCCACAAAAACAGAAAAACCAAACATATCATGGGAATTTTATGAGAGAATGCTTAGGAGATATTTTTGAAGAACCCTTCGAAAAGGATAATTTCAGAATCACCCAATGTAAATTGGTTAGCCATTCCCCGGTATACATCATAGCTCCGAATATCAAAATAATCATGGATATAACTAATATTTCTAACCATGATCTTATCCATTTCGTCCGCAATGACAATCGTCTCTTGTTGTGGTAATAAAGGAAATTGTTCACGAATATCTAGGATTAAATCGGAAATTCAGTCAAATAAAAGTAATTTCGTTCCAAATCTGATAAATATTTATGTTGTCTGCCGGTTTTTATACCTTTTAATCTCGTTGACCGACCTCATGAGGACACATCTTGAATTTTTAGCCATGGCGGATAATTTGCCCTACTGCCAGTTCCTCCACCTTCTTTAATCCACTTATCGACTTTAGATGTTCTTTTTCTTTTCCCCACAAAAACACCCCTTTAGACAATCATATCCAAAGGGGTAAAATTTCGTAACTTTTTTATAAACGTCGCGACTTTATTTTAAACATCGCAACTTTATTTTTAATCTACAAACGAATCCTTACGAATGTTCTTTTTACTCCACCGTAACACTCTTCGCCAAATTCCGCGGTTTATCCACGTCACAATCACGATGCAGCGCCGCATAATAAGCCAATAGCTGCATTGGAATCACACTTACCAATGGCGTCAACAGCTCATGTACCGGAGGCAATACAAACGCATCCTCATCCTGCTCCAAGCCTTTTGAACTAATGATAAGTGCATTTGCCCCGCGTGCAACCACTTCCTGTACGTTACCGCGAATAGAATAATTTACATTTTCTTGTGTTGCTAAAGCGACAACCGGTGTACCATCCTCAATTAATGCGATGGTTCCGTGCTTCAACTCTCCTCCAGCAAAACCTTCTGCTTGGATATAAGAGATTTCTTTTAACTTCAATGCTGCTTCTTGTGCAACATGATAATCCATACTGCGGCCAATATAGAAAGCATTGCGTGTGGAAGCAAAATACTCGTTTGACAGTTGCTCCAGCTCTTCTTTTTGATTTGTGATAATTTCCATTGCATTCGCTACAATTGCCAGCTCCTGTAATGGATCAAAATCTAATTTGATACCTTTTGCTCTTGCTGTATCTACTGCAAGAATAGCTAAAACAGCAATCTGTGCTGTATATGCTTTTGTGGAAGCAACAGCAATTTCTGGTCCGGCATGTAAAGGTAAAGTATAATTTGCTTCACGAGAAAGGGTGGATCCAGGCACATTTGTTAAGGTAAGTGCTGGATGTCCTAATTCTTTTATCTTAACTAATACGGCACGGCTATCTGCTGTTTCCCCGCTTTGTGAAATAAAGACAAACAATGGTTTTTCAGGTAGCAACGGCATGTTATATGAAAACTCACTGGCAATGTGAACTTCTACTGGAATATTAGCTATTTTTTCAATAAGCTCTTTTCCAACCAATCCCGCATAGGAGCTGGTTCCAGCAGCAATAATATAAATGCGGTCCGTTTTTTGCATGGCTTTACGAATATCTTTGTCTAATTTCAATTCGCCTTTTTCATTCTGATATTCACGAATAATATTTCGCATAACAATTGGCTGTTCATCAATCTCTTTCAGCATAAAATGAGGGTATGTTCCTTTTTCTGTATCACTTGCATCAATTTCCGCGATAAATGGCTCACGATTGATAACTTCCCCATCTAGTGTCTGCACTTCTACAAAGCTGCGATTCACAAGCACAATTTCTTTATCAAAGATTTCCAAGTATTCATTCGTTTCTTTCAATGTAGCCATGGCATCGCTGGCAATCAGGTTAAATCCTTCTCCTAAGCCAACCAACAATGGGCTTTTATTTTTCGATACATATAAAGTTTCCTGATCTTCTGCATCAATCAGACCGATCGCATAAGAACCTTTTAACAGGCTCATTGCTTCTCCAAATGCTTTTTTAGTACTTTTATGCTTTTGATAAAGTTTTTCAATAAGCTGTACGATAACCTCTGTATCAGTTTCACTCACAAAGTCGACATCTTCCAGGTATTCTTTCTTTAGAGCCATATAATTTTCAATAACCCCATTATGCACAATGGTAAAACGTTCTGTTGAGCTCTGATGTGGATGTGCGTTTTGCACACTTGGTACACCATGAGTAGCCCAGCGAGTATGCCCAATACCAATAGTAGCATCATTTTCGTTATCTACTTTTTCACGTAACGCTGCAATACGTCCTTTTACTTTTGTTACGTGTACACCATCTTCCCCTAAAGTCGCAATCCCTGCAGAGTCATATCCGCGATATTCCAATTTTTCCAAGCCTGTTAATAAAATTTCTTTCGTATCATTTTGTCCAATATAACCGACGATTCCGCACATGTCGATGTCCTCCTTGTTTGAAGGGGCAGAGACAAAAGACCGATTCGAAGCGAAGGGGCCCTTGTACTGCCCCTTTCTCGTGTTAGTTTTTAATTTTTAAGACATCGTTCTTTATCTCTTTGTTCATCAAGTCACCCTGATGGTTTGAAGATAAAGCGACAACTGCGATGTACAGCTGGGAGGCACCCGCCGAATAACTCGATAACCTCCGACCTCGTCAACTATTCTTCCTATCCGTCCGTAGAATAGTCCTGGCGCTTTAGATTATAGATTCCTTTTTTCTGTTCCTACTCCTCTCCACTTTTATTTGCTCTTGTCAAACGGACTTTTTCATTTGGAAAACAAGAACTTTCTATATTTTATCGGAAAGTAGCTTTTCCGGTCAACCTTTTTCTTCCTTTCCGATAAGATAGTTTATGAAATCCTTCTAAAATGTTGCAAAATCTACACAAATGACTGCGTTAATGCAAGTTAGTAAGTTCTTAGACTTAGATAAGAGAATATTTGAAGAAGGATCAAGCATGGTGGTATAATAAAGGAAATATTATGAAAGTTTTCGATAAAGTTTTTAGCTGGATAGATGAATTAGTGCTAACCCTAGGCGAACATAAATTACTAAGGAGGTTAGCACCTCAATGTACCAAAGATTTTTGAAGGTTTTATTGAGAATAATGATTCTTTATTTTTAATTTAATAAAAGGCTAGCACTTTTTATTATTTGAGGGTTTGATGTGTAACATTTTATATTAGTCGCTTTCTCACCTTGTGTAGGTGAGTGGATTGAAATATATATCTTAAACTGTTTACGATACGGAACTGCATTCTCACCTTGTGTAGGTGAGTGGATTGAAATCATTCTGGATAAAATACGCTGTGCATTTCGATCTCTTCTCACCTTGTGTAGGTGAGTGGATTGAAATTCCGAGCTAAACGTCAGCTCAAACGCCTATATCTTCTCACCTTGTGTAGGTGAGTGGATTGAAATTCCCAATGAAACCACCTCATAATTTACTTAATTTTTCTCACCTTGTGTAGGTGAGTGGATTGAAATCGGCGCATCTGCATATGAGATGGAACAATTGGATTCTCACCTTGTGTAGGTGAGTGGATTGAAATTATTGACATCTAATTCATCCATCAAACTGGCGAATTTCTCACCTTATGTAGGTGAGTGGATTGAAATAGAAAGGCCAGCAAACACTTTAAATTTCTTGCGATTCTCACCTTATGTAGGTGAGTGGATTGAAATCGGATACCGGGGCGCATTCCAGCATACAAGTTTCTTCTCACCTTGTGTAGGTGAGTGGATTGAAATCTAACCGTTTGTCTCTGACGTGGCGGTCTGTGCTTTCTCACCTTGTGTAGGTGAGTGGATTGAAATCTTATGGAATGAATAAAGTATTATCAAAAAGGTGGATGCCTATCTTATTTAGGTACGTAAGATGTAACCATTCTTGTTAAAGGAAGTTTTGGACAAACAGGATATGGTGCTAACCTTAGGCAAACATAAGTTACTAAGTAGGTTAGCACTTCAATAAATACAAGGATTTAAAGAGCGTAAGTACAGAAAGCAACCAAATTTTATTATTTGAAAAAAGGTCAGCACTTTTAAGCAGCTGATCCTTTGATGTATTAGTTCTTTCTTTGTACGCTTTCGCATCTTATATGGATGCGTGGATTGAAATCCACTCTGGAAGAAGCCAAAGCTGCTCGCCTTGATTCGCATCTTATATGGATGCGTGGATTGAAATATTTTTCGTCTGTTCACCATTGGAAGAATTTTGTTCGCATCTTATATGGATGCGTGGATTGAAATTCACCCAAGTGCTATAAGGAACCCACTCTCTATATTCGCATCTTATATGGATGCGTGGATTGAAATCTATTGACCAGGAACGTGATGCTTTCGGACATCGTTCGCATCTTATATGGATTCGTAGATTGAAATGCATCTACTGGTTCAGTAACTCCCGCCATCACAGTTCGCATCTTACTATGATTAATAAACTGAAATATTAATATTGCAAATGGAAATGGAGTGTTAAATTTCAGCAAAAAAAGAAACACAAATAAGAGGGGCTCCATCCCAACTCCTCTTTCTAAAAACTCCTTCATCACAACCCCTTACCAATAATAAAAGGAGCTGGCCCATGACAAAAATAATTTGGCTTAACGGTGCTTTTGGTGCAGGAAAAACGCAAACAGCCTATGAACTTCATAGAAGATTGGAAAACTCCTTTGTATATGATCCGGAAAACATTGGTTTCTTTTTAGATCAGAATTTGCCTGATAAGTTAAAAAAGAAGGACTTTCAAGATTACGAAATATGGAGAGAATTTAATTATAAAACCCTAAAATATATCGCGGAAAACGATCAAACTCCAATCATCGTTCCAATGACAATTACGGATACATCTTATTTTAAAGAAATTACCGGTAAACTCGAATCGGAAGAAATCCAATTACATAAATTTGTCTTATCCGCTTCCAAAGAAGTAATCGAACGTAGGCTAAGAAAACGCCTTGAAAGGAAGAACTCATGGGGATTCAGGCAAATAGACAGATGCATCTCAAGTTTAGCTGATGAAGTATTTGGAGAAAAAATACAGACGGATTATTTATCCATCGACAATGTTGTAGAAATCGTTGCTGCGAGAGCAAATGTAGTATTAAAAGATGATAACCGTTCTACTCTAAAAAAGCGTATGGATCGCATTAGAATCCAGATAAAACATATTAGATAGCTTTAACAAAAAGGAGAATAATTCAATGAACAATACAATAAACTGGCCTGATATTATCTTTCAGCTTATTTTTATCATTTTCATTATTGCTGTAATAACAGGGGTCATCATTATTGTAAAAAAGTTACTACAAAACAATAATGATTAAATTCAAAAGGCAATATATTCTTCCGCGTGCTTTTTACAGATGGATCTCCATGAAAAATGATAGTAGCGCTTATTCACGCAAAAAATCAACATCAGCAAAGCCTCTGAACTCTGAGACGGTGATTACCATCTCACCTAAAGGCTTCGCTGATGTTTTTTGTTTACTTATGCTTGTCCATAAAATCCAGCATTCGCTTATAAACTTTAATTTCATTCTCTTTTTTCGAGAATCCGTGCCCTTCATCTTCCAGCACCAGATACTCCACATGCCGCCCTTTATCCTGCAGTTTTTGAACAATTTGATCCGATTCTTCCTTCACAACACGAGGATCCTTTGCACCTTGGATAACCAGCATCGGTTTTGTCATTGTTTCCAAATACGTTACTGGAGAATCTTTTATATAACGTTCCTCATCACGCTCTGGATCGCCCAGCCATCTTTCCATAATGGGCTTCCAATGCGGCGGCACAGAATTGACGAACGTAAATAAGTCGGACGGTCCAAAAATATCGATGACCGCTTTAAAATACTCTGGATGACGTCCGTGTAAGAGTAATGCCATGTAGCCGCCATAGCTGCCTCCTACTAAAAATAGGTGATCTGGGTCGGTAATTTTTTGATCAAACAGCCATTTAATCCCTTCCACATTATCCAGGCGCGGCCCATGCCCCCAATCCTGCTCAACAAGTTTCACAAAGGAGGAACCATAGCCCGTGCTTCCCCGGAAATTTGGAGCGAAAATATGGTAGCCGCGATTTAAAATACTTTGAAACATGGAACGGAAAAATTTTCGTTCTGCTGCTTGTGGTCCTCCATGCGGCCAGTATACCGTATATCCATTTGCATTTTCCGGCTTTGCTCTGAACAAGAGTGATTCTATTTCCATTCCGTCAAAGGAGGAATATGTCACAATTTCCGGGTCAACGAGCTCTTCTTCAGATACGCCTAGAACACGATTATCCGTAAGCTGCTCCCACTTTTCACCGTTTGTCAGACGATAAATGTTATTCGGCTTAACTGCTGAACCTCCCAAAAGATAAACTGCTCCTGACTCTGTTACCGTTACCTGTTCAATCAAATCAATAGGCATTGTAATTTCTTTCAGATCTCCTGATGTTACTTTATATTGATAGAGTTTATCGACAACCCCTTTTTCCGTTACAACATATAAAGAATCAGATGATTTATCATATTTGATGGTTTCAATCGATTCTTCCTCCAACGCAAGAACTTTTGAAAACGCCTCTTGCTTTATGTCATACTTGGCCAGATACATATATTCGCTTTCATAATCTGTAGGAAAATAAATGGTGTTATTATCCGTGAAAACCGGTTCATAGGATACATGCACCTTTTTGGGATCGGGAGTAAGATAAATTTTTTCTGCTCCTCTTTGAATGAAGATATTATTATATGTGTTTGCAAACATGCTTACGTATACAAGAGTCTCTTCATCTTCTGATACGCCATCCAGCGTAGTCGGGCCTCTTTCCCCCTCCGCTAAAAGTTCATCTTTACCTGTATCCAAGTGACGTACGTGTGTGTTTAAAAAGGTCGGATTATTTTCAGTCGTATTATAATAAACCCGTTTTCCATCTTTACTTAAGTGAGCAAATAAATATCTTTCCGTTTCTGCTCCTGTAATCAGCGGTTGTGGTATCCCTCCCTCTGGAGGCAAAGCATAAATTTGATGATTTTCATCTCCATCTGAATCAAAACTGGTTAAAACATACTGCCCATTTGGGTCGAATTGAACAAATAAGGTCGATTCATCTTTTTGAGCAAATTGATACGGATACGAATGTCCTTTACTCAAGTCTAATGCCCACAAATTACGTTTTCCGCTTAAATTTGTTGAAAAAACAATCTTTTTTTCATCTTTGCTTACTTGAAAGTGGTAAATACCATACGTATAAAAAAATTGTTCAACTTTTGGTTTAGGAAATTCTATCATTTTCCGCACTTCCTTTTCTGTATTTTCTATATTATACCATTATTCTTAAATTAAACCAGCAATGCTAGTCTTTTTTCCTCTACAACTTAGAACAATTACAGAGGGGAAATTATCTTTAATTCAGTCTTTTTTAATTGCATTTTCATCAATTGAACAGTAAAGTGATATATAGGAAAGATTGTGAGTCAACTCAAGTAAAAATACCCAACCTCCCGTCATAATAGTTTACACTTACGTTAATTGAATAACGGACGAATTTTGAACAAAATCTAAACGATAGAGGAGCAATAAGTATGGAACAATATCGTATTAATCAAAAGAAAGGACTGGAATTTGGACTTTACACACTAGGAGATCACCTTGCCAACCCTTTTACAGGAAAACGAATTTCTGCACAGCAGCGTATCCAGGAGATTATTGAATTAGCAAAGCTGGCGGAACAAGCAGGGTTAGACTTTTTCAGTGTTGGAGAAAGCCATCAGAATTACTTTACGACGCAAGCACACAGTGTTGTATTAGCTGCCATTGCCCAGGCCACAGAAAAAATCAAAATTGGCAGCTCATCGACCATTATCAGTACTTCCGATCCCGTTCGTGTGTATGAAGATTTTGCTACAATTGATTTAATTTCTAATGGACGTGCAGAAATTATAGCAGGCAGAGCTTCCCGGATTGGACTGTTTGAATTATTAGGTTATGACATACAGGATTATGAAGCATTGTTTGAAGAAAAGTTTGACTTGTTATTGCAAATTAATGAAAACGAAAAGCTTAACTGGGAGGGGCAATATCGCGCACCCTTAAAAGATGCACAGGTGCTGCCCCGCCCCCAAAATAGTACACTGCCAATTTGGCGTGCAGTTGGTGGAACCCCAGCCAGCACGATGAAGGCAGGCTATGCCGGTGTACCAATGATGCTGGCGACACTTGGCGGTCCAGCAAGTGCTTTTAAGAATGTTATTGATGCGTATCGAGAAACCGCAACGAGAAGTGGGCATCCTGCTGACGAACTCCCTGTTGGCGTCACTGGATTTTTCCATGTAGCAGAAACTAGCCAGGAGGCACTGCAGCAAATGTATCCTTATATCAATGAAGGTATGAAGCTGACAAATGGACAAGGCTTTCCTAAACAGGCATTTGCACAGGCAAAAGATAAACGGAGCGTTATCAATGTGGGCAGTCCCCAGGAGGTTATTGAGAAAATACTCTATCAGCATGAACTTTTTGGACATCAGCGCTACTTGGCCCAAATGGATTTTGGCGGTGTTCCATTTGAACAATTGGCGAAGAATATTGAAATTATCGGTGCAGAAATTTTGCCGGCTATTCGTAAATACACAGGAAAGGATCAGGAGGATTAACAGATGAAGATTATTGGTTTATCCGGGTCCATTGTTGGTTCAAAAACAAGGACTGTCATGGATGCTGTCGCAGAAGAAATTGCTGAAAAATATCCAGAAGGAGATTTTCAGCTCATTGATTTAAAGGATTATGATTTGCCATTTAGTGATGGCAGGAACTATCTCGATTATACCGGAGACACTGCTTGGGTCACCAGACAGGTAATGGAAGCAGATATAATTATTATCGGTACACCTGTATTCCAGGCATCTATTCCAGCGAGCTTAAAGAATATTTTTGATTTGCTCCCTGTTGGCGCATTTCAGGATAAGACAGTAAGCTTTTTTGTAACTGCAGGCTCTTCCAAACATTATTTAGTTGGTGACCATCAGTTAAAGCCAACTTTATCCTATATGAAAGCACAAATTGTACAAACCCATGTCTATATTGAAGAAAAAAGCTTTCAACAGAAGCAGATAATTGACGACGATGTCTTCTTTCGCTTAGAACGATTCGTCGAGGATACGATAGACACGTATGAAGCAAGTGAAATCATTCGAAATAAGAAAGAAGATTCCTATGGATTTTAAGACTAAAAAACCGCGTAGATGATATTCACTCACGCGGTTTTTTATACAAAGCACACTAATTATACACCTAAATGATTTTCAATTACTTTTACAATCCGTTCTGCATACGTTTTACAGTCTTCTTCAGTTCTTGCCTCAACCATGACACGTACAAGCGGTTCTGTTCCAGAGGGGCGGACTAAGACACGCCCGTTTTCTCCCAACTCTTCTTCAACAGCTTGTACTTCATCTAAGATGATCGGGCTTGTCAATGCTTCATTCTTATCTGTAACACGGACATTAATTAACGTCTGTGGAAAAATTGTCATTTCATCTGCCAATTCTGAGAGCGGCTTGCCTGATTCACGCATCACATTGACAAGCTGCAATGCTGATAACAGACCATCTCCTGTTGTAATATAGTCCAAGAAAATAATGTGACCAGATTGTTCTCCGCCTAAGTTATAATCATTTTTACGCATTTCTTCCATCACATAACGGTCACCGACTGCGGTCTTATCACTTTTCAGACCAGCTTTTTCTAATGCTTTATAAAACCCTAAATTACTCATAACTGTGGAGACAACGGTATCCTTGCGCAGCATCCCAATTTCTTTCATATATTTAGCACAAATGAACATAATTTTATCGCCATCCACGATTCTACCTTTTTCATCAACAGCAATAAGGCGGTCTCCATCTCCGTCAAAAGCTAACCCAACATCTGCTTCTTTATCCAGCACATATTGCTGTAAGCCTTCTGGATGCGTAGAACCGACACCGTCATTAATATTTAGGCCATTCGGTGTGGATCCCATCGAATGAATGTCCGCTTCTAAATCTGCGAATAGGTGTGTAGCCAGGCTGGATGTTGCTCCATGTGCACAATCCACCGCAATACGTAATCCGTCAAAATCATTATCAATTGTATCTTTTAAGAAGGAAAGGTATTTCTGTCCACCTTCAAAATAATCGCTTACTGAACCAACTGCAGCGCCCGTTGGACGAGGTAAATCATCCTCTTCTTTTTCTAATAAAACTTCTATTTCTGCTTCCTGAGCATCTGTCAGCTTAAATCCGTCTGAACCAAAGAATTTGATCCCATTATCTTCTACAGGATTATGGGAAGCAGAAATCATTACTCCTGCCTGCGCGCTCATTGCTTTTGTTAAGTAAGCGACTCCCGGTGTTGAAATAACACCCAGCCGCATTGCTTCCACACCTGTTGACAGCAGACCTGCAATCAACGCGCCTTCCAGCATATGTCCAGAAATACGTGTATCTCTGCCAATTAAAACACGCGGTTTTTCACTGCCTTTTGTTAACGTATATCCGCCAAAACGGCCGAGCTTAAATGCCATTTCAGGAGTCAGCCCTTCATTCGCTACTCCTCTGACACCGTCTGTTCCAAAAAATTTACCCATATTTATATCTCTCCTTTGACCATACAATATACAACTATTCTTCTGCTGTTTCAGCCGGATCGATTATTTCCACTGTTACTTCTTCCACATTTCCTGTGGCAGTGACATCCTCAGGAGCTTCAAGGTCAATTGGCACTTCATGCTCTCCTGCTTCTAAATCAGATAAATCCAGTACGGCATTGATATCCTCTGCCGTTAAATCATTTACCACCGATGCATCCCCAGTCACCTCTACTTCTAATGCGGGGTCTGCATAAGATGCTTCCAATCCATTTGCTAAACCTTCTTCTTCTAAAGCTACATCCTCGATAACATTTGTACCTTCCACTTCCACTGTTACTTCTACCTCTTCTGTATCCGGCGCTTGTACGTTTTCCGGTAAATCCAGCGGCACCTCTACTGTGCCAGATTCTTCAATCTCGGATAAGTCCAGTGGCTCTGTAGTCACTTCTGAAATATCCTCCAGCACTTCACTTTGAGAGTAAATCTCCACTTCCTCTTCATTTGGAGAAATAGAGTCCAGCTCAAGGTCTTCCTCTAATTCACCTGTTGTCTCTACAGACAGTGGTACAGACTTGCTTGGATTGTCAACTTCCACGGAGACCTGAACACTTTCAGGATCTAATCCGACATTCAATTCATTTCCTTGTACATCATATACACTTATCGGAAGCTCGCGATTGTTGATTGAATCATCAACACCTTCCATATTCACATAAGTCCTTACAGAACCGATCGATTCAATGACACTCTCGGAGCTTGTTATCGTTATCGTTTCTGGTTCAACACTGTAGTCGACCACTTCGTAACCATCTGCCATCAGGTCTTGATTAATCAAATCAGCAGTTACAGTAAACTCTCGAGAAGCCCGTTCTTCAATGGTAACTTCTGCTGTTTTCGGCTCAATAAATACTTCTACATCCCCCGATATATTATGCTGTAGTTCTACAACATGGGTTCCTTCTTCTAACCCCTCCAGGTCAACATATACATCAAAATTACGTTGGAGTATGTACGGGGTCACACTGCCTCGATTCCCTTGTAAAGTAACATCGACCTCTTCTGGAACATCACTGACAACATAGCTGTCGCGGTCAATACGTATATCCACTGGAATTTGTTCCAATGTTTCTGTGGAAGTTGTTGAGCCAGAGAATGTTGAATCGGAATTCGGTGTCTCGGACACATTGACAAAAGCATAAAGCGTTACTGCAAATGCTAAAGAAAGGACACGGACAAACCACTTACTCTTAAACCAATTATCCACGCTTACCAGTCCTCCGTTTCCATGATTTTTTGTCAGAGGCTTTCGGCACGATTGATAAATGCGTTAACAGCATTTCTCTTAATTTTTCTTCATCGATATCACGATGCAGTTCTCCGTTTTTTGTACAAGAGATGGAACCAGTTTCCTCAGAAACAACAATCGTTAACGCATCTGTCACTTCACTGATTCCCATCGCAGCACGGTGCCTTGTTCCTAATTCCTTGGAGATAAATGGACTCTCGGATAAAGGCAAGTAACACGCGGCAGCTGTAATCTCTTCATTTTTTATAATTACCGCACCATCATGAAGCGGTGTGTTTGGTGTAAATATGTTTGTCAGAAGCTGGTGGGTAAGCTTTCCATTGATTGGAATCCCTGTTTCCGCGTAATCCCCGATCCCTGTTTCTCTTTCAATAGAGATAAGCGCACCAATTCTTCTTTTTCCCATGTAGTTACAAGATGTAACGATAGCCTCAATTTCATTTTGTATAATTTCTTCTGCAGAGCTTCCAGATCTGGCGAAGATATTTCCTCTTCCTAATTGCTCTAGTGCTCTCCGCAATTCCGGCTGGAATAAAATAACAGTAACTACTACTCCCCATGTAATAACTTGGCCTGTGATAAATTGCACGGTTTGCAAGTTTAACAGCATACTTGCACCCCAAACAATCAATACAACAGCTATTCCTTTTAACAGCTGAATAGCCTTTGTTCCTCTGATCAGCATGATTAATTTATATAATACATACCAGACGAGAGCGATATCAACGCCTATTCGCAGCAGATTTAAAATGTCCAATCCCCCATCAAGCATGTGCACACATCCTTTACCCAATAAAATGACCTATTTATTTTCAGAAAAAACCGTATTCGCTAATCCTTTAGCAAACCAACCGTTTTCTTCTATTTCCTTTTATGGTTATAAAATTTCAGTCGATAATTATTATATCATAAATTAGTAAAATCAGACCTGTATGTAGTTTATTATTTTACCAAAAAGAAAACTTTGTAACCTAAGCCTGGAAAGTGCAGGTTTACTTGTCTATAACTGATACAATAGTCTTAACATTTAAGCTGACTTGACACATTTTTCTGAAATATAATTATCCATGCCATCAAAACAAAAACAGTCGTTAAAATTTTAGAGTGAAAAAAGAGAGCGATATAATACTCTCTTTTCCATTGTCTTATCTATTTTAATCTTTAAAATGAAAATAATCCTTTAAAAAAGTTTTTTAGATGATACCAAAACCATTCAAATGTTTGATCGACGGTTTCTAACTCTCCGTTCACTCCCCCTGCAGAGGCCATTAGACCGCCCCCTTCAAGCTCCGACTCACCGTCTAACAGTTCCCCATTAAATAAGGTAACATTGCCATCAACGGTGCCAAGAACTAATAAATCACCGTTTTTCACATAAACATCCCCGGGAACCGTTACACCCTCTGGTACAATAACGGTGCTTCCATCAACAATAAGTTCTTCCTGCGCGGAGACGACTAGCTGATCGGTTCCTTGATTAAAAGTAGATGAAAGACTGCCTATCATCAATAAAAAGAAAATCGCCGCTGCCACAAATATAGGATGACGTTTAAACCAGCGCTTGTACTTCACTGTTTTCTTCTCTGTAGGTAAATTTTTCATAACATTATCGGTGAAACCATTTGGTGCTTCTATCCGTTCTGCGCTTCGAATTAATGTAATCGTTCGATTAAGCTCATGAAAATGCTTCTGGCATTCTTCGCAATCTTCCAGATGCCTTCTTAGTAAGCTTTCATCTTCTGCGGAAATATCTCCATCTAAATAGTCATGCATTTTTTTTATATACTTTTCATTACAACTCACATCAAGCACGCTCCTTTACACATGTCGAAGCCTCTTTCTAAGGGCCTCTCTTCCACGATGAATCCGCGTTTTTACCGTACCAAGAGGAACATCAAGAATGTCGCTGATTTCTTTTAGCGAAAACTCTTCCAAATATCTAAGCATGATAATACTCCGATATTTTGCAGGGAGCTGAGAAATCTCATGATGAATATACCGCTGCAATTCTCTGCTTTCTACTTCTTCTCCAGGCAGACGTTCTGTACTGGCAAGCTGTGAATACATATCTAAGCCGTCTGTTCCTCTCACTTCTGCATCGAGATGGAAATCCGGCTTACGCTTACGCATGCGATCAATCGTTAAATTCGTAGCGATGCGGTATAACCATGTAGAGAATTTTCTACTTTCGTCAAACGAATCAATATTCACATATGCACGTATAAACGCTTCTTGTGCAATGTCTTCTGCTTCGTGCTTATTACCAAGCATGCGATAACAATGCTGGTATATTTTATCCTGATAAAAGGATACGACATCCGAAAAAGCAGATTGGTCTCCTTTTTTAACTTGTATAATCTTTTTCTTTATAAATTGCTCCATCTAATTACCTCCGCACTATGCGGTACTCTCTATACGAAACAACCGCTTGTAAGGTTTCACTTTTAAAAAAGAATGTTTATTTTTTTTCCGAACGGGTATATCTAACGATAAGTATACTAAAAAAGGAGTGAAATTTGTGAACAAAAAAGCATTATTCATTGAAATTGAACAATGCAGGCAAGAAATGCTGGCACTATCTGAAGAACATGGTTTAGAATCAGAGCATGTCTTAGCTTCAAGTGAAAAACTTGATGAATTAATCTATGCTTATTTAAAAAAATCATCTTAAGTAAATTCTTACTCTCATTTTAAAGGCATGTCATGTATGTCTTTTTTTGTGCCATTTTTTTCAGCTACAAATTTCTTTAATAGATACGCTGGTCTTCAACCGTAATATCTCTATAAATAATAATATCTTATTTTTTCTTTCACTTCATTATCATTGTTCATTTTTTATAAGAAACTTGAAAATATTTGAAAGATGTTTGCAATCTTATTTTCATTTGAATACAAAAATAAAAGAACCGATTCACAATATACAGTATTGCAAAACGGCTCTCATTTATAGTCTTTTAAAGTTATTAAACAGAGTGATTCTCTTCAACCACTGTTTCCCCACCTATAAAAGGAGATAATGTCAATGCTTTAATTCCTGCTTCTTCCCAAGCAAGTGCTAATTGTTCTGCCGTTTCTTCCGAAGGCATAAAAGCAATGCCACAATCTCCACCTCCAGCTCCGGAAGGTTTCCCAGCCCCTCCCAAATTTTCTGCTATGTTACACAATACTGCTAAATCTGGTGTTTCAATGTTTGTATCTGCTGCTTTCCCGACTTGATCTAAAGCTTTTCGGTTTGCTTTTATCCCTTGAAATAATTGATTTATATCATTATTTTTTGCGCCTGTTAAAAATTGAGAAACGGCATTTTCACTATCTTTCAGAAACGCCGCATAAGCTTCCGCATTATTTATCTTCAATAACCGAACCTGGTTCACTAAATCTTTCGTCGATGCCGCACTGCCTGTCCAGCCTACACAAAAGCAAACATTGGCCGGTAAAGTAATTGGTTTGGTTTTATAATACTTCCAATCCTTCTCGACCACCTCCGTAATAGAATCTGCTTCCTGGTATGCTTCAAGCAGCCAATCGGCTTGAAAAGAAGAAAATTGCAGCAACCCGCCATAAGTGGACGCAGCTATATCTGCACCAGATCCATTTCCTTGTATAATCACATGGGATAACGCAGATAAACGAAAAATCGTGTCTTTTTCAGCTAATGCAGGAGCTTGAAAATGCAAGACTCCTGCCACAATGGAAGTAACAATTGCCGCACTAGAACCTAACCCATATTTGATACCAGAGGCATCATCTAATTCACTACGGGTAGATACATGCATCGGCCGAATTGACATTCCTTTTTCTTCCATATAATGGCAAGTAATCCGGAGTGCTTCTTTTACAAAAGATAACCGGGAATCATCAGATTCAATATGTATATCCGTCTCGTGCCAAGTCCACGGAACATTATGAAGGGAAAAATCTGATAGAGTAAGCTGGTGGCTATCTGCTTCCGATATAGTTGCATATACAAATCGGTTAACAGCCATCACTGCTAAATCCTGATATGGTTCTAATACGGCAAATTCTCCCGCAATCATCAATTTTCCTGGTACTTTAACTGTGATTGATCTAGCCACTGTTTACTCCTCCTACATGTAACTGATTCCACTTCCGGGCTTGCTAATAATAATATCTTCTACGTCTTCCATTGCTTGCAGGCTATTTTTCACTTTAGCTTCATCTTCCGGTAAATATAAAACCTTCACATTTGGGCCTGCATCAATTGTAAAAAAGGCTGGAATTCCTTGTTCTCTTAAATTTTGCACAGTTTGCATCACGCGCATCGTAGTATCTTGCCAATAGGTGAAAGGTGGATTCGCTCCTAATGTTGTCGCATGCATTCGTAAACAATTTGCCTCCGCAACACTTCCCATTTTCTCAAAATCCTTCGCTATAATTGCTTGTTTGATTTCCTGCAAATCCTTTGCCGTCTGCTCCAACCAGCCAGCATAAAAAGGAGAGGTTTCTACGGTACGGCGCATCCCCTCTCTACTTGAGACCTTTTTCACTGTTTTTGACAAGACCACAGCAGCGATACGAATATCCCAATGAGATTGGTCTGCAATTTGTACTGCATAAGAATCTAACCCATCTTCACGCTCACCCATTTGCCATTCGACAAAGCCTCCATAAATAGAACGGGAAGCCGAACCAGAGCCTTGGCGGGCTAATCTCGATAATTCCATATTGTCTAAGGAAAGTCCTATTGCTTTGGAGCTAGCAGCTGCTAAAGCAGCCAGACCAGATGCAGAGGAAGCCAATCCAGCAGCAGTAGGAACATGATTCACAGATTGAACCTGTGCATAAATCTCCTTACCATAAAGAGCCCGTACCTTATCTAGAAATACCGCTATCTTTCCAAGAGCAGCTCCTTCTACCTTTTGTTCATTTAAGAGAAAGGAATCTTCCTTTAAACCTTCCTGAAAATGAACCGTAGTCTCTGTAGAAAAACCATCTAATGTAACGGAAAGGTTGCTATTGGTAGGGAGAATCAATGATTCATCCCGCTTTCCCCAGTACTTAATCAAAGCGATATTCGTATGTGCTCTCGCTGTTGCCTTCATATTTCTGAATCCCCTTTTCTACGATACCTGTCAAATCGTTCTTTTTGAGCATTTTCTATTATTTCTTCAGAACAAACGGCCATACTGCCGCTGCACCAAACCGGCGTAACTTTTCAGCTAACTGCTTGGAATGCACCTCATTTTGTGCAAGCGCAATGATACAGCCGCCATTTCCGCCGCCTGTCAATTTCGCACCCAAAGCACCTTCTTCACGTGCAAAGCGAATTAATTTATTTAATCCGGCATCACTTACCCCTAGTGCTTCCAGTTCTTTCTGCGCTTCATTTAACAGCTGCCCTAAAATTTGCTTACTCGCTTTTTCTAATGCTTCTTTCGCATGATGTGTTAACTCCCCGATCCGCTCTATTTTTGAATGAATACGTTGAGGGGCGGCTTTTAACAAATTGGCTACAGATTCAACGGAAGTACGTGTATCGCCAATTCTACCAGAATCCGCAACAATAAAATGAAGGTCTTCTCCTAATTCGATATAATCTACTGGCTTTTCCTTTTCATACCATACTGGTTTATCAGAGGTAATACTTAACGTATCAATACCACTAGGTGCACCATGTGCATAGGTTTCTGCCACATTCGCTAAATTTAATAATTCTTCTACCGAGCATTCTTTATTACAGTAGTTGAATAAAG
Organism: Oceanobacillus jeddahensis; assembly: GCF_000750635.1. Taxonomy (GTDB): domain Bacteria; phylum Bacillota; class Bacilli; order Bacillales; family Amphibacillaceae; genus Oceanobacillus; species Oceanobacillus jeddahense. Next base: position 41,222 of record NZ_CCDM010000002.1, on the reverse strand, counting down.
ATCGGATCACAGAAATAGCTACCGATGCACTAGAACCCAGTCCTTTTCCAGGTGGTACGGAAGAATTAATTCGTATCAATAAATCCTCGTAAGGAATACCAAGATATTCACAGGAATCCTCCACGCAACTTACAATTCCTTCAAGTTCTTTTGGCGCATGATGCAATGGACCATGATAGAAAGTACTATCCATTTTCACCGTTCCCGGAACGTACTCAATCACCGTCTCTACACCAATCAAAGGAAATGGAATAGCAATTGCCGGCTGTCCGTGTACAACCGCATGCTCTCCAATTAAAATCACTTTACTATGAGCTATACCAATAGCTGTTTTTTCCGTCGCTGTTACTTTTTCTGCACTCATTTTTTATACTGTTCCACCAATTCTTTAGCTTTTCCCACACGGATTTCTTGTTGTTCTACTAATTGTTTCGCTATCACATCAATCATCTCCCCAGTTGCTCCTCCAGCTATCGCAACAGAACGTGAATGAAGCGCCATGTGTCCTTTTTGAATACCATCTGTTGCTAATGCCTTGAGCGCTCCAAGATTTTGAGCAAGGCCAACTGCCACAATTACCTGCGCAAGTTCCTCTGCTGATTCAATATGCATAATGGATAAAGAGAAGCCCGCCAGCGGGTGTACACGAGTCGCGCCTCCAACTGTTCCGATAGACATTGGTAATTCAATTTCTCCAACCAGATTGCCTTCTTCATCCTTGGACCATTTTGTCATAGATCCATATTGACCATTCCTAGCAGCATAAGCATGAGCTCCCGCTTCTACTGCCCGCCAGTCATTTCCTGTCGCTATGACAACAGGATCAATACCATTCATAACGCCTTTATTATGTGTTACAGCACGATACGGGTCCGAAGCAGCAAATTCATAAGCATGAATAACACCGTCTCTAACTTCTTCTCCAGCAAACGAACCAGTTTTTAATAAATGTGGAGGGATCATGCATTTTGCTGTTGCAAGGCTACGATCTGCATAATTTGATAAGATACGCAAATATACTTTTCCTTTTGTTATTTCTTCCACAATCGGCGCAATTGATTCAACCATGGTGTTAATCATATTTGCTCCCATCGCATCACAGGTATCTACATAAATATGCATTACCAGCATTTTACTATACGACGATGCATCCTCTTCATTCAGAATACGGACGTCTAAATCTTTTACACCACCACCGCGATGGACAATGCTTGGATAGGCATTATCGGCAGCTGCCATTAGAGTATCTTTTTGATGAAGGATTTGTTGCTTCGCTTCTTGAAAATCAGGACATCCAACGACTTGAATTTGTCCAATCATCAGCCTTTCTTTTGATTCTGTTTGAAATCCACCAGCTTCTCTGACTATCTTCGCAACATGGCTAGCTGAAGCAACAACAGAAGCTTCTTCGATAGCCATTGGTATTACATATTCTTTCCCGTTTATTAAAAAATTTAATCCTAATCCAAATGGTAATTGATAGGTCCCAATGACATTTTCAATCATATTATCTGCTTTTCCTATTGTAAGCGCATCTGCATTAGACAAATTTTGTGTTTCTGCATCTGTTAAAGAAAAGGCTTCACGTAATAACGCCCGTCTTTCTTTTACCGTCATATTATAAAAACCGGGTATCCTTGAAGAGGTCATGCCTAGCTCATCCTTTTTATTTATCATATCTAAAATATACTTTTTATTACTTAGTACTAAAAATAAACTATTTTGATTATAACACGAATTATATCGTTTTTTCATTTACAAGTTACTTATTTCGTTACTGGAACTAAGTTTCGAATATTATTATCATGTACTGGAATTTTCACTTTATTATAAATGATTGGATTTCTATTTTATAATAAATTTGCATTCGTTCGTTTTTTACTTGTACAAGAATCAAATGATTAAATAGAAGTCCCGAGACCTTAGCCCAAGTTTCTTTAAATGGCTTTTAAATACATTGTTCTTTTCTGCTGGGTTAATAAAGAAAAAAACGAGATAAGATTATCCCGTTTTCGCTGCACTTTATACTTGTTATTTGTTTAATGAGCCATGAAGGATTCGAACCTTCGACCCTCTGATTAAAAGTCAGATGCTCTACCGACTGAGCTAATGGCTCCCGTTTAAAATAGAATCTTACTTTATTTAATGCTTTTTGTTTGGTGGTCCCTTGCATCTAAAAGCCTATGCTTCGAAGGGAATGTTTCGGGGTTACTCGCAGCTGTTTCGGCAGATGGATTGCTCGTTGCTCTACCGACTGAGCTAATGACACTTACTATCTATTCTGTCAAACCTAAAAAAGACATAAAAAAAAGGCTGGGCCACTAGGATTCGAACCTAGGGTACACGGGATCAAAACCCGATGCCTTACCGCTTGGCTATGGCCCAACAAAAACATGGTGGAGGGGGGCAGATTCGAACTGCCGAACCCTGAGGGAGCGGATTTACAGTCCGCCGCGTTTAGCCACTTCGCTACCCCTCCAAATTATTGTTAACCATATTATCAAATATATACATGAAAAAATGGTGCCGGCCAGAGGACTTGAACCCCCAACCTACTGATTACAAGTCAGTTGCTCTACCAGTTGAGCTAGGCCGGCGTTATGGTGGAGGATGCAGGGATCGAACCTGCGACCCCCTGCTTGTAAGGCAGGTGCTCTCCCAGCTGAGCTAATCCTCCAAGGTGTAACGTATATGTACAACTATATATATTGCACATGTCTTCTTTAAAATAATTTGGTGACCCGTACGGGATTCGAACCCGTGTTACCGCCGTGAAAGGGCGGTGTCTTAACCGCTTGACCAACGGGCCATCATGCGTTGGCTGAGAAGCTTTTTGAAAGCATCTCCCGCAAACTGACGAATTTTATTATATCGAGGAACCGACCGTTTGTAAAGAGAAAAATGAAAAAAACTTAAATTTATTTTCAAAAGGCTAATAAATCACAGTTCACACCTTGTTTCGACGCTATTTTTCGCGGTTAAAATTCTATCTAGGATTCATCTTTTTACTTTATTTTCTTCCATTTATTATTTAACTCAACTTTCGCACATTAAAAAGTAACTTCATCTCCATAGAAACAGGAGTTGACCATTCTTTTGATAACTTCCTTGACAAAGAAAGAATAGAAAGTGAAGTGTAAAGCACCGCTGCGGCGGACCGTTTTGCCTCCGCTAGTTAGATATTCTATACGTGGAAAACAACTCACCCAATAGATGTTTGATCAGATAGAACATATTTTTCATACTGCATGGTAAAATGTTCTTCCAATATTACTTTCTGTGCATGAAAGCTATTCCTGATATTAACTATCCATGCTGTCATGATTGGTTGTTCAGGTGAAAGCTGCTATTTCGTCAAACGCATCAAAATGTTATTTCTTTCATTCGCTGTAGAATCCTATTAGAGCGCAGGCCAACCACGGAGACTCCTATGGGAACAGGGCGAGCTACAGATCCACTTGAAAAGCGGTTTTCTTTTCAAGTTAGCTGAAGCCGTCCCCATGGAAAGCGGAGTGGTTGGCCGGAGCGGATCTATGCACAATCACCAATTCCAAAAATAGCCGGATATGTAACCAAAAAGCAAGCATGGTAATGAAGAACAGGTTCATCCTGAAATAGCAAGATATATATGCTTATTTTTAAGTGTAAAAGTTGAGTTATTTAAGATCACAACTGCACTTCTTAGATTCTCAAACTAACATGTTTCTATACTTCATGTAGTAAGATAGATAGAAAAAATTCGATAATAGAAACGCTTTTCCCCTCTTGTCAGAAAAAAGAAAAACGGATTTGACTTTATCACCTGGTACTAATCAGTTATAATAGATGCTAAGTTAAATGTTGAATGGAGGATACATATGACAAAATTATTAGAAGGTAAAAATATTGTTGTAATGGGTGTCGCTAACGAAAGAAGTATTGCTTGGGGCATTACAAAATCTCTACATAACGCCGGGGCCAACCTTATTTTTACGAACCGGCAAGAAAGATCCTATAATAAATTAGTAAAACTTTTAGATAAGCACGAAATTGAACCAAAAGCAATCATCTCTTGTGATGTTGCTTCAGATGAAAGTGTTCAGGAAGCTTTTAATGAAATAAAAGAAAAAATCGGTGTGATTCATGGTTTAGTTCACTCTGTTGCCTTTGCAAAACGTGAAGACCTGCAAGGTGAATTTGTCACTACCTCCCGTGACGGTTTCTTGCTTGCTCAAGAAATCAGCGCTTATTCCTTAGTATCAGTTACAAATGCTGCAAAGGAACTGATGACAGAAGGCGGTTCTATTGTTACACAAACTTATATCGGAGCAGAACAAGTAGTTCCAGGCTATAACGTTATGGGTGTTGCGAAAGCATCTCTGGAAGCAAGTGTCCGTTATTTAGCGGAAGATGTAGGAAAACATGGAATTCGCGTGAACGCTGTTTCAGCAGGCCCAATCCGTACACTCTCTGCAAAAGGAGTAGCTAACTTCAACGAAAAATCACAAGTTGTTGAAGAAAAAGCTCCACTGCGTCGTAACATCGATCAAGATGAAGTTGGAGACGCAACGCTATTTTTCCTAAGTGAATTGGCACGGGGAATTACCGGCGAAGTGCTGCATGTGGATGCCGGCTTCAACATTATTGGTGGTTAAAACCTATCTCTTTACAGATTCGAAAACTGTCTCTCTTCTATCGGGGAGACAGTTTTTTTATTGGATAAATCAAAGTTCTCTCCTATGTTTAATATTTTTTAGTACGGGAACTAGTATTAATGCATGTTCAAAAAAGCAATATAATCCTTTTAAAACATGTATTTTCAAAATATGCAAAGGGGTGGAATAAAATGTATAACCATATACAACATTATATTAACGGTCAGTGGGTTGACTCCACTGAAAACGAAACAATTGATGTTATCAACCCTGCTACAGAAGAAAAAATTGGTGAGATTAGCTCCGGTACCAAAGAAGATCTCGACAAAGCAGTACAAGCTGCACGAGACGCTTTTCCATCATTTTCTCAAACAACAAAAGAAGAACGTGCTGATTTATTAGATCGCATTGCAGATGAATATGAAAAACGAAAAGATAAATTTATTGAAGTTATTATGGAAGAATTGGGTTCGCCTGTAAATTTCACAACGGAAGTGCAATATCCAATGGGACTAAATCATTTTCGCGCAACAGCAAAGCTGCTACGTGATTTTGACTTTACCGAAAAACGAGAAAACTCGTTTATTCAAAAAGATGCAATTGGAGTTGCCGGTTTAATTACACCATGGAATTTCCCTACAAACCAAGCATCCACGAAGCTGGCCAGTGCATTTGCAGCAGGTAGTACAGTGGTCCTAAAACCATCTACAGAGACACCATTTGCAGCAGTTTTACTAACAGAAGTATTCGAAGCAGCCGGTTTACCTAAAGGTGTATTCAACCTGGTAAACGGAACAGGGTCTACTATCGGTGACGGCATCAGCTCTCACCCGGATATCGATTTTGTATCCTTTACAGGCTCCGGCGGCGTTGGAACAAAGATAATGGAAAATGCCGCCCAAGATATTAAAAAAGTTTCCCTAGAGCTTGGAGGCAAATCACCAATTGTTGTATTAGACGATGCAGATGTGGATTATGCTGCTAAAACAGCAATTTCCCATATCGCCGGTAATACAGGTCAAGTATGTACCGCTGGAACACGGGCGCTCGTTCCAGAATCCATGCACGATGACTTTATCCAAGCGGTTAAAAATCATATTTCTGAATACCCTGTCGGTGATCCAAAAGATAAATCTACTTTTACTGGTCCGCAAGTATCTGAGGATCAGTGGAAAACCGTTCAAGATTATATCCAAACAGGTATTGATAGTGAAGCAACGCTCGTTACAGGCGGGACAGGTAAACCAGAAGGCTTGGAAACTGGATACTATTCTAAGCTGACTGTATTCACAAATGTAAAACCTGACGATACGATTGCCCAGGAAGAAATTTTCGGACCTGTTCTTTCTGTGATCACGTATAAAGATTTAGATGAAGCAATTGATGTTGCCAATGGTACTATTTACGGATTAGCAGGCTATGTTGTCGGCAATGATCCAGATAATCTAACCAAAACAGCAAGAAGCCTTCGTTCAGGTAGAATCGTAGTCAATAATGAACCTGCCGACTTCACCGCTCCATTTGGTGGCTTCCAACAATCTGGTATTGGACGCGAATGGGGAGATTACGGAATTGAAGAATTCTTGGAACCAAAAACAATTGTAGGTTTACCTTCATAATCAATAAATCTATGGTCAGCAGCCCTTCCGCTGCTGACATTTTTTTTGCAAAAATAGCTTGACATCCACTCTAAAAACCTGTAAATTTTAAATCGTAACGATTACGAAATGATAAATTAAAATTTATCCTGTTTGCTTTTCACAAGGGGAGACACAATAAACAGAGCACCCTGCAATAGCAATGTTTACTTAATTTTCTTTCTTAAAAAAGAAGCCAAATGCACTATTAAATAACGGAGGTACATTTCATGATAAAACGGATGATTATTTTTTCCAGCTTACTCCTTCTCTTCCTTGCCGGCTGCCAATCTACGGAAGGTGGTCAAGATGGAGACCAGGAACAGCTTGAAATTTCTACAACTATTTTTGCATTAGAAGATTTCATTTCCAAGATCGGCGGTGAGTATGTTGATGTGGAAAGCATCTACCCGCCAAATGCAGACGCACATACGTATGAACCAAGCTCCCGTGAGATGGTTGATTTAGCGAAAAAAGATTTATTCATTTATTCCGGTGTTGGGATGGAGCCTTTTGCTTCCAAAGCAGAGGATATTCTAGAAAATGAAAATGTTGAAGTCTCCGCAATTGGTGAGGATATTCCGCTCCGAGGAGAAGCAGATCACGATCATGGTGAAGAGGAAGAACATCACCAGGAAGAAGAAGCGGAAGATAACGGAGATATTATTATTGATGGGATTAATGACCATTATCATAGTGGGGATACAGCAAGCTTAGAGGCAGAAACAACTATTGATGAAGACGTCGCAGAATGGAATTGGTATTTCCGGACAGCCGATTCTGAGGATTGGGAATTAGACGAGGATGCAGACAATTCTGCTTTTGAAACACAAATTAATGATACATTAGAAGTAAAATTAGAACTTAGAGATGCTGATGGAGAAGTGATTACGGAATCAGGTATTGTGGAATTACTCGTTGATAATCATGATGGGGAGAGTGGTATCGGCGATCCACATGTTTTCCTCGATCCGATCATAAGCATTCAATTGGCTGAAAATATTACTAACCTTCTTATTGAAAAAATGCCGGAGCATGAAGCATATTTCACAGAGAATTTTGAGGAACTAAAAGGGCAGCTGGAACAAGTGGATCAAGAATTAGCACAAACGATTGAGAACGCAGACCATCCACAAGTGATTGTCTCCCATGCAGCCTATGGCTATTGGGAGGAGCGATATGGGCTAGAACAAATTAGTATTCACGGGCTGTCCTCATCTCAGGAGCCTTCCCAATCTGCCTTAGTAGATATTGTTGATACCGCCCGCGAATATGACTTAAAATATGTTGTATTTGAAAGAAATATCAGCAGCAGAATCAGCGAAATTATCCAAGACGAAATTGGTGCAGAAAGTGCCGTGCTTAGTAATATGGAGACCATTACTGAGGAAGATATAGAAAACAATGAGGATTATTTCAGCTTGATGCAAAAAAATATTGAGACATTAGAAGCTGTACTAAACGATTAAAAAACAGCTTTCTTCCAGATCGATACATCTATGGAAGAAAGCTGTTTTTTATGCTATTCGGAAACCGGGTACGCATAAGCAACAAAACGCTCTGGCGCATTACCTACAAAATGAAATGGATAACATGTGGTTACGACTAATACTTCTTCTCCCATTTCTCGAATAACCGAAGTATCATCCTCCGGGACAATTTCTGTTTCTTTTATTTCATACGTATATTCGCCATAAGGCATCTGCACAATAAACGTATCTCCTATCTCCAATTCACCAAAGTCACGGAAAACCGTATCACGATGCCCGGATAGAAGAATTTGCTCGCCCTGCCCTGGGAAAACAGAATTTGACAGATGGCCTACTCCCTTTTGCAATGAATCTGGGTCAGTCCCCTCAACAATAGGCAATGTTTTTTCCAATTTTGGTATCTCTAATGTAGCAAACGCCTCATCTTCCTCCGTCTCAAATGTTTCTATTGTTTGTTCTATATCTTGATCCGATTCAGCTTGGCTGGTAGCTCCTTGTTCAATTTTTTCCTCTGCTTGAATTAAAGATTGCTTTTGTGATTGTTCATGACCAATTAGCTGATAGCCAAAAACACCCAAACAGATGACACCTATAATCATAAAAAGGATGCCAATACGTTTCATTTAAGTCGCCCCTTTCTGTTCGTTCATTTTTTCGATTAGCGTGGAACTATGTAAAAAGATTTCTTAGTTAGAAAGCAATATATATCTATATTTAATATACCATGTTATATGAATAATTTAACTACTTTTATTATTAAAAAATAAGCTTAGGCGATAAAGTGAAACTTCCTTCAGTAGGAGTTTTACGGACGCTTCTCCGTGATAAAATTCAACTTCCCCTCTCCACTAACTATTTCTCAATTTAACGACTATGCTATAATTAATTTCTAAAATAGAAATCCAGGGGTGCGCAATACGATGAAAACAGCTCAACGAATCATCCAGTTACGGTCGAAAAAAAATTGGACGCAAAAAGAGTTTGCTAAACACGTAAATATAAATGTTAGTGTGATGAATCGAATAGAGTCTGGCGAACGCCCGATCAAAGGAGATGAATTAACTGCCATCGCAGATACATTGCAGGTTACCACAGACTACTTATTAGACAGAGAAGTACCTTCCTCCAAAGCGTCAGATCACGAAAATGAATTTATCAAAAGCATTCAGGAAAGAATGCCAAATGCAGACAGGATGTTTCGCGATTTAGCAAGCCTTACTCCCGAACAAATGCAGGATGTTTATGATTACTTGCTTTTTAAAAAGAGTAGAAGGAAAAATTAAAGCTCTTATCTTTGCCTATAATTCATATTAATAACTCCTCAAAAACGATATAAGAAATACGTACATTTCTATAATAAATAGACATATCCAGATTTAAATTGACAGAAACCTATTCGTTCGTTATGATGGTAATATAACAAAATAGCAGTACGGGATAGTGAGAAGATTCCCCACAAAAGACGACAGTTAACTGTCCTTTTTGTGGGGAATTTTTTTATTATCTACACTAACTAAAAGAAAGAATGGAGCGATAGAATGTCTAAAAACAGAAGATTAGCCCGTGTTTTTTCGAACGATAAGAAAACGCTTACTCTAGCGTTAGATGGTTATTATTTCACAAACAAAACAGATGGAATTGATAAAACCATCTCACAAATGCCGGAGCTCGTTGAAAACGGTCTCGATGCAGTATTGGTTACCCCGGGAATAGCAAAAAAGCATGCAGATGCCTTTACTGATGTAGGAATGCTGGTCCGGGCTGATATGTCTACCAATTTACTTGATCCCTCTGTTCCGGATACATTTTATGCTGCTACCGTGGAGGATGCATTGAAGCTAGGCGCTGACGGGGTGGTTAATATGACTTTCCCAGGAGCGGACAATGAAGCAAGCTCTCATCAAATCGCCCGTGATTTAGCAAGAGCTTCGGATAACTGGAACACGGTATTTATGTGCGAGACCCTTCCTTTTGGGTATCCTGTCACGAATGAAGAGTCCAATCAGGCATCTTATATTGCCGCTGGCGCCCGTGTGGGTACAGAGCTTGGTGCTGATATTATTAAAACACGTTTTTCAGGAGAACCTGAAGATAAAGAAATTGTAGAAGCTGCTAATGCACCTGTTGTTGCACTGGGCGGTCCAAAAACAGAGAACATCATTGATTATTTTGCCTTTGTCCGTCATTGCATGGACGTTGGAGCCAGTGGTGTTGCAGTAGGACGTAATATTACTCAAAATCCAAATCCTGCTGCTGTCGTAGCTGCACTAAATCAGATTATTCATCATCATGCAACTGCAGAAGAAGCAAATGAAATGTATAACAACTACTCATCGTAAGACCATTACCTTTTAAAAAAATGAGGAGGAGTGAACGAAATGGATTTAGGAATTAAAAATAAGACAGCCATTGTCACTGGCGGTTCCAGAGGTGTCGGAAAAGAAATCGCTTTATCTCTCGCCAATGAAGGGGCAAATGTTGTCGTAACTTATCAAAGCAATCAGGCCAAAGCAGATGAAGTAGTAAAAGCTATTGAAGCTACTGGACAAAAAGGGCTGGCCATTCACGCAAACCTGGCAGATTCAGATGATGCTGTATCTATTATTTCACAAAGTGTGGAAGCGTTTGGAACAGTTGATATTCTCGTGAATAATGCTGCAATCTGGCTGACCGGATATGTAAAATCTATTGAATTAGAAGATTGGAATAAAACCTTAGATGTGAATCTCACCTCTGTCTTCTTAACATCCCAAGCATTCTTAAACCATTGTTTAGAAAAAGAACAGCCTGGTGATATTCTCAATATCACCTCTCAAGCAGCCTTTCACGGATCAACTACCGGACACTCGCATTATGCGGCAAGTAAAGCCGGAATGATTGCCTTTACAAAATCAATGGCCCGTGAACATGCAAAGGATGGTGTCCGTGTCAACAACCTGGCACTTGGCATCGTAGAGACTGATATGATTCGTGAAAAGCTGGAAAAAGACGCATCTTATTACTTGAATCGTATTCCGCTTGGAAGGGTGGCACAGCCTGATGATATTGCTGATATTGCTGCCTTCATGGTATCCAAACGGGCAGGATACATCACAGGAGCAACCATTGATGCCACCGGCGGCATGTTAATGCGATAACTTGGAACGATATAGGTAGAAGTTTAAAAAGAAAAGAGGTGAAGAGCAGCTCTCTTACATGAAAACAAGAAGAGAGTTTCGCTCATTACATGAAATGTTTAGCATTTGCCGACTTATTCATTCCAAAAGAAATGATGCAAGCCGGACTTAAAAAGTTAGAAGATCAAGGTGTAGAAGTAACTGTCCGCGAATGGACGCATAACAATATCGAAGCATTGCAAGAAGATAACTTAGCTGTAGAACAAGGTGGAAGTGAAGTGATTTCCTTACCTGATTCCCTACTGGAAGATATCGATACATTCGACATGATTATTACACAATTTGCACCAATTAATGAAAAAGTATTAAAAGCAGCAACTAATTTAAAACTGATCGGTGTCCTTCGTGGTGGAACAGAAAACATTAATCACGATATTGCAAACGGTCTTAATATAAATGTTTATAATACACCAGGAAGAAACGCCCGCAGTGTTGCTGAATTTGCAGTCGGATTAATCCTTGCTGAAATTCGAAATATTACCCGTGCACACACAGCATTAAAGGATGGTAATTGGCGCAAAGATTTCCCAAATAGTGCTACGATCCCTGAATTAGGCGGTCGTACAGTAGGAATTATTGGATATGGAAATATCGGACAGCTTGTTGGCAGATTTTTAACAGCCTTTGATATGAATGTCATCTTTTATGACCCTTATTTCAAAGGAGAAACAAATTCTCAACAAATAGATCATCTGGATACGTTATTGGAAAAGGCAGATGTCGTAACGCTGCATGGAAGATTAACCGAAGATACCAAGCATATGATTCGTTATGAACATTTTCAAAAAATGAAAGAAACTGCTATTTTTGTTAATTCTGCCCGTTCTGGTCTCGTAAATGAGCAAGACCTTGTCCGCGCACTACAAGAAAAAGAAATTATGGGAGCAGCAATTGATACTTTCGATGAAGAACCGCTCCCTTCAAACAGTCCATTCTTGCAATTGGACAATGTAACCATTACAACTCACCTTGCAGGGAGCACCAATGATGCCTTTAAAAACACACCAAATTTATTAGTAACAAGATTATTAAAGGAATCAGCATTATTTAAAGCTTAAAAAGACTGTTCGAAAAGTTCCCAACTAATAAACAGCAAGGTAATAGCATTCTTGTTTCTAATTTTAGGACTGGGACCGCGATTACTCGTCCTCATCGAAAACTGTTGGCTACTTTTTGAACACGCGCTTAAATCAAGAAATATTTCACCTGCAAAGGAGCATATATATGGAACAAAATACTTTCTCAAGCCTGTCACGTTCTTCTGTCATCCAGGAAATGGAGCAGGAGTCCTTTGATTTATTAATTATCGGCGGCGGCATTACAGGAGCAGGAATTGCACTGGACGCAACCACACGAGGACTCAAAGTTGCTTTAATTGAAAAAAACGACTTTGCTTCCGGTACAAGCAGCCGATCTACTAAATTAATTCATGGCGGATTAAAATATTTGCAAAACCTTGACTTCCCAGTAGTTAAGGAAACAGGAAGTGAACGGGAAATTGTATTTAACAACGCCAGACATCTTGTTCACCCGATCCGGATGAACTTCCCACTTATCAAAAAGGAATCTTACAATCTAGCTACCCTAAAAGCAGGGCTGACATTGTATGATCGTCTAGCTGGTGTAAAGAAAGAAGAACGTCATACGATACATGGAAAGAAACAAACGATGAAAAATGAACCTCTTTTCAATAAGAAAATTGTTCAAGGAAGTGGTGTCTATGTAGAATATCGTACGGATGATAGCCGTCTCACATTGGAAGTTGCAAAGACAGCACAGGAACGTGGAGCAAAGCTGCTTAATTATGCCAGCATGACAGACTTCATTCAAGACCCTAATAATCAGGTGAAAGGTGTTGTCGCAAAAGATGAGCTAAGTGGAAGAACACTGAAAATAACAGCCAATCATATTGTCAATGCAGCAGGGCCTTGGGTAGATTTTGTAAGAAAAAAAGATCGACCAGTTACAGGGAAGTATATGGTTCTGGCAAAAGGAATTCATATCGTCTTTGAAAGAAATAAATTGCCTGTACAGTCTTCTACGTATTTCCAACATAAAGGCCGAATGATTGCGGTTATTCCAAGAGGTGGTACAACGTATGTTGGATCTACAGAATCGATTTATACAGAAGATGTTGAAGATATTCATGTGAATCAATCTGAGGTTACTTACTTATTAGGCTGCCTCAAAGACATGTTTCCTGATTTAAACTTACGTATCTCAGACGTCATCTCTAGCTGGGCCGGCGTTCGTCCATTAATTGGTGAAGAAGGAAAATCTTCAGCAGAGCTATCCAGACATGACGAAATATTTGAATCAGATACTGGTCTAATTACCATTGCTGGAGGAAAGTTAACCGGCTATCGTAAAATGGCAGAGCGTATTATGCAGTACATTGAGAAAAAAGAGAAAAAGAAAAAAACTGCCTCTATTACAGCATCTGTCCGTTTAACTGGCGGTAATTTTTCATCATCTGAAGAAGTGGAACAGCTGATTCAAAGGCTTTACGGAAATTATGAGCATCTCGGTCTATCCAAGCAAGAAGTGGAGAACTATGTCCATCGCTATGGTTCCAATACAGAAGCATTTCTAAAAGACTTAGCCAATTACGATGAAAAAGATTTGGATAAAGCCTCTCGTAATATACGAGCAGAAGTTAAATACACGGTTGAAAATGAAATGGTTGCAACATTAACAGACTTTTATGATCGTCGTACAAGCTATGTTTTATTTGATCCAGACAAAGTGTTAGGTACATTGGATGCAGCAGCTGCAGAAATGGCAGACTTATTAAATTGGGATAATAGCACTACGAAAGAAGAAAAAAGAAAAGCTATATATGCACACCATAAAGCTGTTACTTTTTTGGATAAATAGCTATTTACGTATTATTTTTCTTTCTCATTGCAACGCCCGTGAAAGTGCTTACATTAAACATAGACAAGTTTCTTATGAAGTTATATAATTAATTCATAAGATTGTAAGTGTCCACAATATTTTCACTCCTTCAAATAAAGGAGAAAAAGGAATGTTTATTTGGAAGAAGATTGTAGATGTAAAAAGTTGATGAAAGTCAACATATAAACTTTGTAATGATCCGTTTTTATCAAGAATGATAAAATTTGAACTTTGGGGAGGAATTAGAATGTCTTTAGTTATGATTTTAGCTGCTTTTGGCGGCGGTGTATTTGGTGCACTTATTGGGGGTACAACAGCCTTTATATTTACTGGATTTTTAGGGTTAACCGGAGCTGCTGTAGCGGTTGCATCTGGAAGCACTTTGATTTTAGACTCTGTAGCTTTCGGTCCGTTCTTTGGCCCTCACGTAGCTTTTGTAGGAGGTGTAGCAGCAGCGGCGTATGCAGGAAAGATTAGTAAAAAACGATTAGAAAAGGCTGACTTTCTTAGCAATCCTGTAAACGCGAATACAGTTCTTGGAGATCACTCAGATAAAGATAAAATTTTTGCTGAAGATGATAGACACGTTGATGGTGCAGATACAACTGTTCCACTTTTCAAAACCACAGACCCGATGGTCCTTATCATTGGGGGTATATTTGGTATTCTAGGTTACTTAGTTCAACATTTATATGGTCCAGTATTAGATATTCCAATCGATACAGTTGCCTTAACGGTTGTAACATTCGCTATTATTACACGTTTTATGTTTGGTACTTCTGGTTTAACAGGTATCTTCCCTTCTAATGAAAAGCGTTTCCCATTCTCTGGAAAAATGTTGCTTTTCAATGCTATTTGGGGATTCGCATTAGCTGGTCTAGTAGGCTACACTGCGATTGCATTAGACTTAGATAATATCGGTTTCTCTATTAGTGCAGTATCTCTTATTTTCTTATACTTTGGATTAAAATTCCCTGTATCCCACCATGTATCAATGGTTGCAGGTTTCGCAGCAATTGCGTTTGGTAGCCCATGGTTGGCAGCCTTATTTGGTCTATTCGCTGTTATTACAGGAGAATACGTACAACGTCTATTTAATACACATGTCGATACACACGTCGATATGCCGGCGATTACCATTGCGTTCTGGAGTTTCATTATTCTAGGAGTAATTTCACCATTCATCTAAGATATTTAAATTAATTAGTCTTAAATTCATATCTTTTTAGCGTATAATTATGTCCGATCTGAACACAATAATTGGAAGTCACCAATGGAAATGATAAAATAGAATATATAAAATAGTAACAAAGTTTTAAAAGGAGATGTCATTCATGGGAATTATTGATAAGTTTCGATTAGATGGTAAAAAAGCATTTATTACAGGTGGAGCCGGTGGAATTGGTAAAGCTATTTCTAAAGGATTATTAGAAGCAGGTGCAGATGTTGCAATTGTCGATATTAATTTAGAAACCGCTCAAGCAGCAGCCGAAGAGCTATCTACTATCGGTCCAAAAGTTATTGCTGTACAAGCAGATGTAACAAACGAAGATGCTGTTAACAAAATGATTGAGACAATTGTTGATGAATTTGGAAGAATCGACATCGCTTTTGCAAATGCAGGGATTACATTGAATATTCCAGCTGAAGAAATGACCTTTGAGGAATGGAATAAAGTCATTAATCTCAATTTAAATGCTGTTTTCCTTACAGATCAAGCTGCCGGAAAACAAATGATTAAACAAGGCGATGGTGGAACAATTATTAATACCGGCTCTATGTCCGGAAGCATTGTTAACATCCCTCAGCCTCAAAGCTCTTACAATGCTTCAAAAGCTGCTGTAATTCATTTATCTAAATCACTGGCAGTTGAATGGGCAGATCATAATATTCGTGTAAATTCTATTAGCCCAGGTTATATCGGCACAGACTTACTATACAAAAACGAAAAATTAAAACCGTTAATTTCTGAATGGGAAGATGCAACACCACAAAAACGTCTAGGTAAACCAGAAGAGCTTCAAGCAATTGCTTTATACTTGGCAAGTGATGCCAGCTCCTACGCTACGGGGTCTGACTTTATCGTAGACGGCGGGTATACAACCGTTTAATGAAAAAGAAAAAGGAGCAACCTCTCAAATAATGAAGGTTGTTCCTTTTTCTTTCATCTGTTTACCACTTTAATGTAAGGTATGTTTTAATCCAGCCTCTGTTATTGGCATCGTGTTCCATCGCTTCCCGCATATCTTCTGGGGATTCCACAATAAAATGCTCATCTGGAATTAATTTGCTAAGAACCTTACGATAATCTGGATTTTTAAATGCTTCCATCAGCTGTTTAAATTCCTTCACTGTACTACGGGAGCTTCCCTTTACAGTGATTCCTTTTTCAAGAATATCTCTTGTATTCATTGGTACTAACTCTTCTGTTACTCCCATCAATACAAGGTTACTTTCGTTATCTAATAAATCGATAGACTGATTAATCGCAGAAGAGCTGAATTTTCCGCCAGTACATTCAAATACTGTATTTACCCCTTCTACCGCTTTAAAATCGTAATCATGTACAAGTGCTGTGGTCGCAAAGCTGTCAAACTGAGCAATTTTATCCTCAACAGCTCCGAACACAAGTAAGTTTTCCTTCTCAATTCCATGTACAAAATGTAACGCAGCTGCTGTTAAATAACCTACTGGTCCATCTCCAAATACAGCTACTTTTGGAGAATTTCCAGTTGTTAAATCCTGCTCCACCCTATTGATCGCATAAAGAGATACAGAGCATAGTTCGGCCAAAATAGCTACATCGTCTTCTAATTCATCTGGAACAGGTACAAGGTTTTCCCCGCTAATCACTAAATCGCTCTGACCAATTCCATCGTACCCACTGCCAAGGAATTCACCATTTAAGCAATAATTATCATCTCCACCATCACGGCAATTACGACAGCATTCCTCTTTTGATGTATTGTTTAGTACAAAACCAGGAATACTTGGTACGATAACAACACGGTCCCCCTCTTTAAAAGAAGGATGCTTCGAATCTGTCACCGTTCCAATCCCTTCATGGAATAAAGCCATCGGCAGCTTAGCTTCTAAAGCCTCTTTTCTGCGATTTCCAGTATAATAACGTAAATCTGCGTGACAAACGCTTACAATGTGCGAACGGACCACTACATCATTATCTTTTACTTCACGTTCTATCTCTACTGCTTCAAAAGTTCCAGGGGTTGTTAAACGGTAAACATTTGAAATAACTTTTTGTGACATTTCGCATACCTCATTCCTCTATTTTAATTAAAATACATTCTCTACCATTAAACGATATTTTATTCTACCTATACTTTTAATAGGTGTTTTATGGTTATGATAAAACCTTCTATTTCAATAGTAAATCGTTTATGAGTTTACGTCAATTTTTTATTTTTATTTACGCTCATTTACGTTCATTTACTAGCATATTTTTCGTATTTACAGTATAATTAAAAGATAGAACGCTTACAGAAAAAGGAGGATTTTTAATGACTTATTCCATCGGTGTAGATTTTGGAACTGGATCTGGAAGAGTAATGATTGTTGATACAAATAACGGTGATATTCTAGCTATGAGTGTGATTGACTACCGTTCAGGAACAATAGAGCAAAACTTAAACGGGAATCCCATCCCCTCCTCATTCGCCTTGCAAGATGCAACAGACTATATTGACGTTCTTAAACGCGGTGTACCAGAGGCTTTAAAAGAAGCTAATATAAACCCTAATGAAATTATAGGTTTAGGAATAGATTTTACTGCTTCAACCGTTGTATTTGCTGATAAAGATTTTACACCATTAAATGAAAAAGAAGAGAATAAAAATAACCCGCATGCTTATACGAAATTATGGAAGCATCACGGTGCGGAAGAAGAAGCAAAATATATTTTTAATACTGCTGTAAAAGATAAAGACCGCTGGCTTGGTTACTACGGCTTTAATGTTAGCAGTGAGTGGCTTATTCCAAAGCTTTTAGAAGTTAAAAACCATGCTCCGGACATGTTGGAGCAAGCAACATATATAATGGAAGCTGGAGATTGGGTTATTTCTAATCTAATCAATGAAAATGTTCGCAGTAACTGTGGTCGTGGATTTAAAACCTTTTGGAATGAAGATGAAGGATTTTTCTATGACTTCTATGAAAAACTAGATTCTGAATTACCCGATATTGTGCAAGACAAGCTGGAAGGGCGTCTTGTAAAAATTGGTGAGCAGGCCGGCGTACTAACCGATGCGTTTAGTGAAATGCTCGGCTTACCAGAAAAGCTTCCAGTAGCACCAGCTATTATTGATGCTCATTCTGGACTATTAGGTATTGGATCTAAGAAGAAAAATCAATTAACAATGGTAATGGGTACCAGTACATGTCATATTATGCTTCATGAGAAACATGTAAAAATTCCTGGAATCTCCGGAAGTGTAAAAGACTCTATCATTCCTGGCCTATACGCTTATGAGGCTGGACAATCTGCTGTTGGTGATTTATTTGGATACGCAGTGAAACAATCTCCAAAAGAATACACAGAGGAAGCAGAAGAACGTGGAATAAGTATCTATGAATTATTAGAGGAAAAAGCGAGCCAAAAAGAAGTTGGAGAATCTGGACTTGTTGCATTGGATTGGCATAACGGAAACCGCTCTGTACTAAGTGATAGTAATTTAAGTGGACTTTTAATCGGCCTGACTCTTCATACAAAGCCTGAAGATATTTATCGAGCTTACATGGAAGCAACAGCCTTTGGTACAAAAATCA
Organism: Oceanobacillus jeddahensis; assembly: GCF_000750635.1. Lineage (GTDB taxonomy): Bacteria > Bacillota > Bacilli > Bacillales > Amphibacillaceae > Oceanobacillus > Oceanobacillus jeddahense. The sequence continues at coordinate 22,605 of NZ_CCDM010000002.1, read as the reverse complement.
TTATGGCTTCTTATGAAGACTGGGGTATGGAAGTGGATGACGTATTTGCTTCAGGCGGTCTGCCTCAAAAATCTGATTTACTTATCCAAATTTATGCAGACGTCTTAAACCGTCCGATTACTGTTTCAGCAAGTGATTATGCATCTGGTGTCGGCGCAGCTATTTTGGGCGCTGTTGCAGGAGACGCTCATGAGGATATGGATACCACTATCTCTAAAATGAAACAACCATTCTTGAAAACAGTAGAACCAATTCCAGAAAATGTTGAAAAATATGAAAAGCTATTTAAGATTTACAACAAACTTCATGACGAATTCGGTTTTAAACACTCTTACCATGTTATGAAAGAATTGAAAGAAATACAAGAGAATCAGGAAACAGTATAAAGGGAAACGTTATTCAGTAGAAGTTTTGCAGAAGATTTTCTATAATATAAGAAACAAGCAACAGCTCCGATTAATACGGAAGCTGTTGCTTTTGTTTTAATATATATTATTTAATTGTGTTTCCGCCATCAATTACAATATTTTCACCTGTAATAAGATTTGCAGCATCACTTGCTAAGAATAATGCGATTCCCGCAACTTCTTCCGGATAACCGAAACGGCCAAGCGGAATTTCACGTTTTGCTTGCTCTCCAACTTCACCAGCCCACGCTTTCTTACCTAGTTCTGTTAAAATAACTGTTGGAGAAATAGCATTTACCGTAATATCGAATTGCGCCCACTCATATGCCAATACTTTCGTCATGCTTACAACACCAGCTTTACTTGCGCAATAAGCCACATGGTTATCAAGAGCAATAATAGCCGCTTGAGAAGCCATATTGATAATTTTTCCGCCATGTCCTTGTGCAATCATTTGTTTTCCAACAAGCTGGGACATTTTAAATGTTCCTGTTAAGTTTAAATCGATTGTTTTTTGCCAGTAGTCATCAGAAAGATTCTCTGCATCATCCAATAAAGCCACGCCTGCACAGTTTACGAGGAGGTCTACTTTGCCAAAATGTTCTACAGTTTGATCAATTGCTCCTTGAATGCTGTCACCATCAGTAATATCTACTCTAACACCGATAGCACTCTCTCCGCCGATTTCTTTTGCTGCATCTGCAACATCTTCTTTTACGTCAAAAATCGCTACTTTAGCTCCTTTTTCAATGTAGAACTCTGCAATTGCTTGTCCAATACCACTAGCTCCACCTGTAATAATAGCTACTTTGTCTGTAATTTTGAAATTTTTATCATAACCTTGGAAACTCATTAGCAAGCACTCCTTTATTTAGTTTGCATCTTACAATTTCCTCATTAACAACGTTTACATTATTATTGTACCACTGGGCAATTAATTGTCAAACATTTTCATTTATTATTTTATTTATTCACTTTATGGTACAATACACTATATAACTATGATAAATTATGAGTTAGGAAGAGATATTTTTTTGTGAGGATGACGGATAATGAAAATGTTTGTAACGGAAAGAAGAAACAAAATTATGGAACTTCTGCATGATAAACAACGGCTAACTGTAAAAGAATTATCAGAGCAGATCGGTGTGTCCGAAGCAACCTTACGTACGGATTTAAATAAGATGGAACAAAATGGACTTTTAACACGTACCCATGGCGGGGCTATGTTAAATCAACAGAATAACTCTGACTATGACACCAGCTTCTCTGTACGTGAAAAGCAAAACCGGAAAGAAAAATCATTGATTGCAAAGGAAGCGTTTCATTTTATTGAAGAAAAACAATGCATTTTACTGGATGCCAGCTCGACCGCTCTGGAATTAGCACGTTATCTAAATGAAAAAATGATTCGCTTAACTGTTGTAACAAGCGGGCTTCAAACAGCATTAGAACTAAAAGATAATCCTAATATCACCGTTATTTTAATTGGTGGTGTCGTAACAAAAGGTTCTTCAACAATTGAAGGCACACTCGGAATTGAGTTATTAGAAAAGCTTCATATTGATATTCTATTTACCTCTGCTAATGGATTTTCCATAGAAAATGGTCTGACTGATTTTAATTTATATGAGGTAGAACTAAAGAAACGGATGGTGAATAAGGCACAGAAAATTATTGCTGTGATTGACCATTCTAAAATTGGTGTGACATCCAGTGCCCCATTTGCAAGGACAGATCAAGTCGATGTGCTCATTACAAATAATGCGATTGATCCGGAAATAGAACAGGTACTCGTCGAACGTAATATTCAAGTGGTCTCTACCTCATAATATATAGTTAGCCTTTTACCGGGGGATTATTCCCTTTTCAGACAATTTAAAAAGCACTGTATGCGTTTTCCATACAGTGCTTTGATTATTCTTCTGCCTTATATCTATCGTTAACAAGAGCTTTTTGCTGCGTCTTTGAAGTTTTGATCAAGGAATTGGCTTTCTCTGTCTACGATTTGATCTACTTTGCGTTGAGAACCGCCAGACCATTCTACATTTAGATATGCCTCAACTACTTTTTTAGCAGCTTCTGGTCCAATAACTTGAGCTCCCAGTGTAATGATCTGAGCATTATTACTTAATTGAGCGCGCTCTGCAGAGTACGTATCATGTGTGGTTGCTGCCCGGATTCCTGGATATTTGTTAGCTGCAATAGCAACACCAAGACCTGTACCACAAACAAGTACACCACGGTCTACTTTCTTCTCACTGACCGCTTCTGCTACTTCAAAAGCAACACCAGGATAGTCAACTGCATCGCTGGAATGAGCTCCAAAGTCTACTACTTCATGATCTGTTGATTCTTCAATAAATTTTTTCAACGTTTCTTTTAATCCATATCCATGATGATCTCCGCCAATACCAATTTTCATAATGCAAGCTCCTCTCATTTATTTATTCTACTTCTATTATATACCTTACGTTTTCTTTTATCAACTTTTCTTTTCGTTTGTAATCAAATTAACAATAAACGAAAGCACCTTCCCTCTTTTCGATTCAGAATCCAATATGCAGATTTTCATCAGTGGAAGGAAAGGCGCTTTCATTTATTTCTTTATTATTTAAACACTCGAGCAGCTTCTACAGCTTTTTGCCAGCCACTATAAAGCTTTTCACTTTCTGCTTTATCCATTTCTGCTTCAAATGTTTTTTCATTTTGCCATTGTTTTGCAATTTCTTCTCTATCCTTCCAATACCCTACTGCCAAGCCTGCTAGATAAGCAGATCCAAGTGCTGTTGTTTCTTGTACAACAGGGCGCTCAACTGGAACATTTAGAATATCGCTTTGGAATTGCATTAAGAAATCATTCTTTACTGCTCCTCCATCAACTCGTAACGCTTTCAAATCGATTTCAGAATCTATAATCATTGCATCCAATACATCTTTCGTCTGATAAGCAAGAGATTCTAATGTTGCACGGATAAAATGCTCTTTAGACGTACCACGGGTTAAGCCAAACACCGCACCGCGTGCATCACTATCCCAATAAGGTGTTCCTAGTCCTACAAATGCAGGAACCATATAGACACCCTCTGTAGAATCAACTTTTTTAGCAAAGTCCTCACTTGCAGGCGCATTTTCAATGATTTTTAAACCATCACGCAGCCACTGAATGGCGGAACCAGCTACGAAAATACTTCCTTCAAGTGCGTATTCTACCTTGCCGTCAATTCCCCAGGCTAATGTGGTTAAAAGGCCATTTTTAGATGCCACACCTTTTTCACCGGTATTCATTAACATAAAGCAACCTGTACCATACGTATTTTTTGCCATTCCTCTCTCAAAACATGCCTGCCCAAACAATGCAGCCTGCTGGTCACCCGCAATTCCTGCGATCGGCACTTCTTGTCCAAAGAAATGATAATCTACTGTATTTGCATATACTTCAGATGATTGTTTCACCTCTGGGAGCATACTTTTCGGTACTCCTAAAATATCTAATAACTCATCATCCCATTTCAAATCATAGATATTGAACATGAGTGTACGGGATGCATTGGAGTAATCAGTAATATGAGTTTTTCCACCTGATAACTTATACACTAACCATGTATCAATGGTTCCAAATAACAAGTCACCATTATCCGCTTTTTCTCTGGTACCTTCAACGTTGTCCAGAATCCATTTTACTTTTGTTCCGGAGAAATACGGGTCAAGCAATAATCCTGTTTTCTCTCTGAACAAGTCATTGTGTCCAGCTTCTCTCAACTCTCTACAGATCCCCTCTGTTTGACGGGATTGCCAGACAATCGCTTTATAAACGGGTTTACCGGTATTTTTATCCCAAACAACTGCTGTTTCCCTTTGGTTGGTAATACCAATACCCGCTACTTGTGCTGGTTCTATATCTGCTTTTCGCAACACTTCTGCAATACAGGCTAGTACTGATGTCCAAATTTCATTAGCATCATGCTCTACCCAGCCTGGATGCGGGAAAAATTGTTCAAATTCTTTTTGAGCAACCTCCACAATCGTACCATCATGATCAAATAAAATTGCGCGTGAACTTGTTGTGCCTTGGTCAATGGATAGAATATACTTTTTACTCATCATTACCATCTCCTTTTATATGTTCTTCATACATAAAATATAAAAATATGGACGCTTCACCAACACCTATGGAGGACAATTTTGCTATAAGTTTGATGCAGGCAACCATTACAGAAAATCAGCACCCATTAGTCTCACCATCCTATTTTTAGCTTCTTATCAACCATAGACCCTGGTGTTGATCCAAAGTATGAAGTAATTAACCACTCAATTTCACTTGCTTTACAGTATCAAGGATTTGCTTATAATTTGTAGGATCATGGCCAAAACGGCCAATGAATACCCCGTCTACATCGTCATGAGAAGTAATCTCATAAACATTATCCTTACTCACTGACCCGCCGTAGATAATACGGACTGCGTCAGCCAGTTCGGGGCTATATGCTTCTTTAACAATTTCTCGGATTAATTCATGCGTTTGATGCACGTATGCTGCGTCGGCTGCCTCTGCTTTACCAATTGCCCAAACCGGCTCATAAGCTAAGATAACTTTTTTAATAAGCGCTGCGTCTACTTCGCCAAAAGAAGTTAGAATTTGCTCCTTCAACACTTGTTTTCGCTCGCTTTCATTATCTAAACGCTCTCCCTCACCGATACATAAAACAGGAGTTAAGCCTTTTTCAAGGGTAAGCTTCGTTTTTAAATGAATCATATCAAGTGTTTCATGAAAAATACTTTGTCTTTCTGCATGTCCGATTTCCACATGCGTTCCACCCATATCAATAATAGACTCAATAGAAACCTCTCCTGTGTAAGCTCCATTTTCATAAGGTGAAATATTTTGTGCCCCAAAGGCAATTTCAGATCCTTTTAATGCCTGGGCTACAGGATACACAACCCCCAGAGACGGGAAGACAAATTTTTCTACTTCTTTTTCATTTGTGGTAACCTCAGCAAGAGACTGTACCAATTCCGTAGCCTTATCGACTGTGTTCACATAGGTTTTATAGCTTATTCCCACAACTGGCTGTCTCATGCAGATGCCGCCTCTTTCAAACGCTTTAAGAAAACCTCCATCATCATCCATGCTGATTCGGCGCCAGGGTCCTTATGCCCCACTGCGCGCTCACCCAAACGCATTGCACGTCCTTTTTTAGCAACTAGAGGTATCGTGGATTCAGCTCCCTCTTTCATTGCTTCTACAAAAGCAGTGAATTTTTCAATAGGGTCTTCCGGCTTATCTTGCTTGAGCACTTCTACTCCAGGAAGAAAAGCATCAATCATGGTTTTATCGCCAACCTCTGCTTTCCCTCTAAGCTGAATCGCTTCAATGCCGTTGATGAGCATTCCGCAAAATTCATCGAAGGTAACTTCATCTTTACCAGTTACATCTTTACCAGCCTTCATGAAAAAGCTCCCATAAAGCGGGCCAGAAGATCCTCCAACTTTTCCTAAAAGAATCATCCCGATTTTTTTAAAAACAGTTGAAATATCTGCTGCTTCTTCATTAATGGTATCTAACTGCTTCGTTACTTCACGAAAGCCGATGGTTAAGTTAATACCATGGTCACCGTCTCCAATTTCTGAATCAAGCTGTTGCAAATGCTCCGATTGCTCATCTACAAACGGAAGCATATCACGAAAAACATTTAAAAAATATTCTCTATCTAATACTAGTGTTGACATAAATTTTCCCTCCATCATATTCCTCAATATACAAAAGTATGCTTGTTGGTGCTTAGAATTTAATATTTGGAATATCTGTTGGATAATCCAATAATTCTTTCAATTCATCATCCAGTTTAACAAGCGTGATGGACATTCCTACCATATCCATAGATGTTGCATAGTTTCCTACAAGATTTTTATGGATTTTAATTCCTTTTTCGCTTAATACTTGCTCTACACGACGATATACAATATATTGATCCATTAATGGCAATCCGCCAAGACCGTTAACAAGCACATAAGCTTCATCGCCGCTTTCTAAATGATGATCTTCTAAGATATATCCTAAAATTTCATCCACTACTTCATCAGCAGGACGAATTTTATCTCTCCTTACCCCCGGTTCGCCATGGATTCCCATACCGATTTCCATATCTCCTTCATCCATTTCAAAGATATTTTTACCAGTTGCAGGTAATGTACAAGAAGATAAAGCTACGCCCATTGATCTTGTAGCAAAATTCGCTTTTTCAGCAGCAGCTTTTACTTCAGGAAGCTCCAATCCTTTTGCAGCTGCTGCAGCTGCTGCTTTAAATACAAAAATATCTCCAGCAACCCCACGACGGTCTTCGATATTTTCAGAAGAATACACGTCATCTGTTACCGTTACTGTTTCTACCTGGATGCCGTCATCAGCTGCCATTTCTGCACCCATATCAAAATTCATCACATCACCAGCGTAGTTTCCATACATGTACAGACAGCCTTTTCCTGTATCTACTGCTTTTACAGCATTGTAGCAAGGCTCTGGAGATGGAGATGTATTGACATTACCCACTACAGAAGCGTCTGCGAAGTTTTCACCAACGTAGTTAATGAAAAGCGGCTCATGTCCTGACCCACCACCAATAATAATTCCTACTTTGCTCTTATTACCGCGTTTCTTACTAACAATAACGCGTTTATCATGTTCTAATAACTCTACATAATCACTGTTCGCTTCAGCAAAACCTTCTAAAAGCTCCTCGACAACATCATAACCATCATTGACTAAACGTTTCATTTTATTTTTCCTCCAATTCTAGATATACATTTATTACCTGCTTCATTAAGTGAATTGTTCGTTTTTATACTTCTTTATCACGAACTAAATCGAAAACCCTTTCAATGTGTCGTTAAAAGGTCCAGCTATTATAGCTTGGACACTTCTTCAAGAATCACATCAACATCGTTCGTGACCGTCGATTGTACAGAAGCGACAAATGCTCCTTCTACTATTGGGCCTTCTACAATTTTACATTTCGCCTGTAAATCCTCATCTAACAAATCTATTGCAGTCTCTGTACTTAACAGCGCACTTCCCATGTCATAAAAAATCAAGATATTTTCACAATCTTGAAGTTCTTCGATTTTACTCATAATGATTGTAGCACTTGTTCCCAAGCGCCCATCATCTGTACCTCCAGCAGAGTGAACGTTTACATTGTCACCATTCATTTCAAGAATCAGATCTTTTAACCCTTCCGTGACTTTTTGGCTGTGTGATACTAAAACAATACCTACGGATGATTGAGCGTTATTTCCCATTATTATTTCTCCTTTATCAAAGTGATAAAATCTGTCTTTCTTTATATTTGTCCAAATGCCTAGAAAAAAGGTTCCTATCATGTGGCTTTTGAACAAGCATTTATAATTATATCATATCACTTTTTTTCGAAACCTGCATATATTTTTATTTGTTTTTATTTCAATTCGATTTCCAAAAAATATATTTGCATTTTCTTTTTTATTAAAAGGTACATAAATTAGAAAAACACTGTGATCTTTGAAAATATACCTCTTGTCCAATTCTAACCTTGTTCCCTTTCATTGAAAAAGAATCGATCATCTATCTTTCACAGAGTCCATTTATTCAAAGTACAGTGTTTCCCTTCTTTCCATTACCCTAATAAATTGTCGATTAATGACCAGCCCACTATTTTACTCTGCATCATGAAGGTAAGATGCTATATCCGCTAATAAATCGTCACAGTCGTCTGCGTGAACTCTTAGCTTTAGTGGTTCTGTTAAGTCCAGACTAAATATGCCCATAATGGATTTCGCACTCAAGATATACGTATCGGATATAACCTCTGCTTTATAATCATAGCGTGATACGATTTCTACAAAATCTTTTACATCGTTAATCTTTTCTAAACGAACATAACGCTCAACCATCAAACTCCTCCTTTATACCTCCTATTATATCTCCCTTCTACGATGAATAGAAGAATGGCTACGGTAATTATCATTATCAAGGTGTATCCTTGGATGCTTCACCTTCACACCATAGCTTGATAACAGTTATCTTTATTTTCTCATTCATCTGTTACTTTGTAAACTTTTCAAAGCCTCACACAGATAGGCAAATATTGTTTCATCTGAAACTTATTTCATTTGATATTATTCTTGTACTATATATGGGGCAATTGCTTCTAGTAAATCATCGCACTCATCTGCGTGTATCTTTAATGTTAACGGCTGTGTTAAATCCAAGCTGAAGATTCCGAGTATAGACTTCGCATCCATCACGTAGCGGCCAGAAATAATATCTACTTGGTAATCAAAAGTCGTCATGATCTCTACAAATGCTTTTACATCATTAATCTTCTCCAGTTTCACTGTGCGTTCAACCATTGTCATCCTCCTTGATAGAACATGAATTTTTATTTTTTTGTTTCACGTACCTAAATTTCGTTATCCCGCTTTTTATTCCAATATAATTTCATAATTTCCGTTAATGTATACCATTCTTTATAGCGTGATTCATATATAGGATAAGTTGAAGTATCTGGATTAACAGCAGGCAGGACTGTTACCGCGTTACGAAAAGCATCTTCATAACTGTCATAGACCTCTGTCGCTACACCCGCAACAATAGCCGCACCTAATGCACCGACTTCTTCCGCTTCTACCACTTCAATTGGTAGCTCGAGTACATTAGCAAATATTTGAGCCCATACCTTACTACGTGCAATTCCACCAGTTAACCGGATTTTGTCTGCTTTAACACCCGCATTACGCAGAAAATCGATATGGTATTTATGAACAAAAGCTACCCCTTCTGCTACCGCATAGGCAAACTCAGCATAGGTCGTATTTTGATCAACATTAAAGAAGTTTGCTTTTGCTTCTGTATGCAAGCTTGGCTGTGCTACAAACGGGTGGTAGATTACCTTTGCTCTTTCAATTGGAACTAAATCAATTAACTCATCAAGCACTTCATAATAGGAAATTCCTCTTTCATGTGCCTCTATTTTTGCATTTCCACCTAGAATTCTTGTAAACCATTCATAGTTTGCGCCGGAAGCACCTGACCAGGAACCAACTAAGTATTCCTCACTATTTAAGTAAGGCATATGTCCTGAAGCACCGTCTACTATTTTACTCGTATGCGCTAAGTTAATAGACCATGTACCTGCTACAGCTGTAAATGTCCCATCGTCTGTCGCACCAGCCCCAATAAGAGACGCAAATACATCCATCATGCCAGCGACAACAGGAGTTCCAGCTAACAATCCAGTTTTTTCTGCTGCCTCTTCCGTTACTTCTCCAATAATTTCTTCTGGCTTCCTTGCTAATTTTGGTAAAACATCGTACATCTCTGGAATTCCAAATAAGTCCATCAATTCTTTCGAGTAATCAAACGTTTCTAAATCCAGTAAATTGGATCCCCCAAAGTTATTTGCATCTGCAGCAAATGTATCGGTTAATTTATAAACAAGATAATCTTTAAACATGAGAATAGTACCTATCTGGCTATACACATGCGGTTCATTATCTTTAAACCAACGTAATATTGGACCAGGTTGTCCAGCAAATAAAGTAGCCTTGGTAATTTCGGCAACTTTCGCGGTTGTTCCATTGGCTGTCATCTGTTCAACAATGTCTGTCGCACGATAATCCTGCGAAAAAGCACCTGGTGCAATTGTATTTCCATCTTTATCAAGAACTACCAGACCATTACCAAATGAGGTGATGCCGACACCTTTTACTTCAGCAGGATCTACATTAGCCTGCTTAAGCGTCTCTCGAATACTTTCATAAGTAGAATCACCTAAAGCATCTATATCGAACTCTTCAAAGCCTTTTCCTCTCGGGCGTAAACGCATGCTGCTCGTCGCGTACGAAGCAATAACCTTTCCCTTCGTATCAAAAAGATTTGTCTTGATAGACGTATTTCCAGCATCAATACCAATTAAATACATTATGATCCTCCTCTTTTGAAAACCCTTACAATTTAAAATCAAAAAAGCTAAAGACACCACTATAGTACCATTATGATAAGCTGTGGGTCTTTAGCTGAATTCTTCTCACTATTCAACTACAATATATTTTGTTGTACAAAAAGAAAGTGCTTACACTTTATTTAAATTCATATTACATGAGACACAATCTATTTGTCAAGAAATAAGTCATTATATTTGTCAGAAAATTTAAAAGACGAAATTATTGCTTCTCATCGAAGGAAAAAGCTTATTTGACGCTGACTTTTTTGACATTATCGAGTATATTCTATAACATTATAGTATTAATCTAGATTGGAGTTGGATAAACTTTTATGAGCACATATCAGTCACTGGAAGTTATACCTTCTGTCAAAGATTTAAAATATCTTTCTGACGCATTAAAAAGCCCTCATAAATACATTGTTCTTACAAATGCCCACATTGGAAATTTGAAAAATTTAGTTGACTTATGCCATCAATCAAATAAAAAAGTCATTGTTAACCTCGAATTGCTTCATGGATTTAATGCAGACTCTATTGGAATTAAATTATTAAAGCAACAATTTAAGGTGGATTTCATCATTGCCAAAGGAACTTCAAAAATAAATATGGCAAAAACTGCGGGTTTAATAACGATTCAACGCATTGTTTTAGAAGATTCGATCGCTTTAGATTCTGCCTTAAAAATTGTCCAAGAATCAAAAGCAGATATGGTTGAATTAAGACCCGGCCATTTTGGCATGGAATTTTTTGAAAAGTTTCGTCAAACGCGTGATGTTCCTTATATTTTAAGTGGATTTATGAGCAAAAAAGAACAGCTGGACAGAGCAGAAAAATTAGGTTTATTCGGCGCAACAACAAGTTGTAAAGATCTTTGGAATGAATAAAGGAGGAATTTTTTGAAACATGGTCTAATCCATCACATAGAACTTTATGTTTCTGATATAAATGAAACAGTCCATTTCTGGGGCTGGTTCCTAAAAGAACTAGGATACGAGCCTTTTCAAAAATGGGAAGGTGGACAAAGCTGGAAACTGGGAGAATCCTATCTTGTATTTGTACAAGCAGAGGAAAAATTTTTAGATATTCCCTATCACCGACGTCGGGTCGGTTTAAACCACTTAGCTTTTCATGCAGACTCCCGCGAATTTGTTGATGAAATGACTACAAAACTCCAGCAGCGAGGGATTACTATTCTTTATCCCGAGCTTCATCCATTTGCTGGCGGTGAAAGTCATTACGCTGTGTATTTTGAAGACCCAGACAGAGTGAAAGTAGAATTGGTTGCTCCTGATGATTAAATGATTATCTCTTTTTTAGCACAAATGATCTAATACATAGTGCTAAGTGATAGCTTACTAACTGCTTGTAATAAAGAGCTAAGCAGCTTAATACCATTAAAATATTGGTATTAAGCTGTAGCATGAATGAATTAATTATTTATTTATTTTCCACACATACTAAAACTGCACTATTCGGTTCTCTGCTCCAATTTTTCAATTCTTTTCTCTAGCTTTTCTGTCGTTCTTAACTGCTCAATCATCCGTTTGATTAATTGCAGTTCAGCTTGTGCAGTCATTAAATGATCCTGTGCATGAATCATCAAAAAACTCGGTTTCGCCTGATCGTCTTGATTTTGAATAAGTTTTGTTTGATACTGATGCCCTTTTACAAATTCTTCATCAGCTTCTTCCAACAGCTTTTCAGCCTCAGTAAAGTTGAAGGTTTGCGCTTCATCCAGTGCTTCGTACGCTGCACCACGAGCATTTCCTCCGTGCAAGATGAGTTGTGACATGATTTCTTCGTAGTTCATATTCTCTCTCCTTATTAATTAGTTTCCGCTTCGTTATTATTTTCTTCGTTCAACAACTGTTTATCATATTTACGGAAGAAAGGATAATAAATCAACGCTGCAATAATCGCATTCACAATTTGTACTACTCCTGCTAACCAGGAACCACCTGTTGCAATAAATCCTCCTAAGAAAATAGGAACCGTGAATGGCGGCTGTACAATAACAGGAGGTAGAATACCTGTTGCAAACAGGATATAGTTAATCGTTACAATAACAACGGGTCCCAGTACAAATGGAATAATTAATATAGGATTCAACACAATCGGTACCCCGAAAATGAGGGGCTCATTGATATTAAATAATGAAGGTACAATAACCGTTTTTCCGACCTGTTTCAATTGTTTGGATGCCGCAAATAAAAGGAAGACAGCTAAACCAATCGTTGCTCCCGACCCTCCGAGATGCGTAAACATGTGGAAGAACGGTTCGGTAACAATACCTGTCGCTTCTGTTCCTTGCCTTACTGCTTCGGCATTATCTGCCAGGTTAGCCATCCAAAAAGGGTATACAACGGAAGATACAACGTTCATTCCGTGAATTCCCATCGCCCATAAAACAAGCATCAACAGAATCATTCCAAGTGTTGCCCAATACGAGTTAGATACAGTTACCAGAGGGCTAAATATGTCTAATACAGCTTGAGGTATCGTGATACCGAAATTAGCCCAGACAATCCAAGAAAGAATCCATACAATCGGTAAAATAATCATAAAGGGAATAATCACACGGAAGGTTCGCATCACATACGGAGGAACCCCGTCAGGCATTTCGAAAGTAACCCCTTTTTTAATTAAAAATCGCATAGCTTCTGTCGTAAGAATACCTAAAATAATGGCAACAAACAAGCCTTGCCCGCCTAAATACTGCAGAATATCTCCAAACGCTACCTGCTCAATATCCGTGACAGGGAATGCAGTCATAAAGAAGGCTAGCATAGATAACATTCCAGCCATTACTGCATCCATATCCCTGCGACTGGCAAGACTGTAACCAATACCAAACGCAACTGTCAGCGCCATTAATCCAAATGTCAAATTAAACGGGAAAAGAAGTTCTGCCTGAATAGGTTCTACTGCATTTACCCAAGCCTGCACAATTCCCCATTCAATGGAATCAGGCGGATTAGCAATGATAAGGAAAATCGCACCAGTAATAATAACAGGCAACGCAAAGATAACAAATGCATCACGAATAGACTGCAAATAAATATTCTGCGCTATTTTCCCTAATGGTCCCATGAGGTGATCTTCAAGCCACTGATCTAGCTTCATAGCATACTCCTCACTTTCATATCGTTTTAGTCCTTAGACACTCTATTTCTTCATATTTAGTGCTTGGTCCAACACCTTATCTCCATCCATTAACGCAAACGCCCGTTGATCTACTAATTCAACAGGAACATCATTCTGCTCCCCTATTTTTGTAACTTCTTTTTTCAAATGACGTACTTGTGGTTCTAAGAGAGCAACATCATATTCACTTGCTTTTTGCTTGAATTCTCCAGTACCACCTGCATATACTTCCACATCTAGCTCTCTCTTCTCTGCTGCCTGTTCCACTTTTTTGGCTAATTGACTTGAAGTAGCTCCCCAACTGCAAAGGATAATAATTTTTAATTTGTTATTTCCCATCTTTAACACCTCTTAATTTGTTATTTTTTGTAAACATTGTTTTTGCCATGCTATCAATTCTCTTATAGTGGCGCATAATCCAACTCGAGAACCAACTAGCAATAAATAGACATACTGAAAAGGCAATTCCAAATCCAAGAATTACTCCAGCTGAAGGCTGATTAGCGATAAGTGCATAAACACCATATCCAATCCAAATCAACGATAAAACAGTTGCATAAGTGAAAAGAAATTTTTTCAAGTAACCCCCTCCTTCTCTTTTTCTAAAAATGCTTTCCTGAGAATCACATTTAGCACTTTTTACAACCTTCACTTTATTACTTGCAAAAAATATGCCAACACAGTTTATTGGGTAGAAATAAAGAAGAAGAGCCTCATAATAGAAATTTCATTTGAAAACATTTTTTAATAAAAAATGTGTGCAACATGATTGCACACATTTTAACGGGATAATTTAACAAGCTCTGTTTTTATATGATCCGGAACAGTGAGATGAAATTTCTGCTCTAATTTTTCATAAAAAGGTTCCCATAGCGTCTTTTCTTTATCTGTAATAGTAATTTCTTGATCATCCACTGGAAACGAAAACATAAGCTTGTCTGAATTACTTTGAACACGGTTAGCGATTAATCGGTCGACTAGGCCTCCAATATGCATCCACATGCCTAACTCTCTTCCGGTATCCCAGTGATAATATTCACGAATCGGCGGAATACTAGCCTGCAAAATATTTGCAATAGATTTGGGATTTCCATAGGTGATGATTTCTTGTAATCCACCAATAATTAAATGATAGATTTCCTCTCTTTCTACCTCATTGCTTTCCATTGATGTCGCTAATGATTTCCTTGTAATTTCCAGCAGTCGATGCATTCTAGATACCCCTTCTTCCTGTAGCAACTCCCATGCAGGAATATAGGGGATACCTTCTATCGATACTGGAACGGTTCCAATAATGGCAATGACTTCATAATAATCCTGCAGTTCATGAAGAACAGAAGTATCGTTAGTTGAAGGATTAACTCGGACAGACCGTATTAAAACATCTTTATCTGAATGTGAAAGCTGTTTTTTTATCCAATCTTCCAGCAACTGCGCTGCACCTTCTCCTGTAAAGCAAACCGTAGCGATAAGGCGTTTTTTCTGTACATACTTCGACTCCTCTTCTTCTTTTGCAAACTTTAGCATCGCTTCTCTAGCATTTTCGTAGATTCCATCCAATGTTTGTTCAGATACCAGCGATTGTCTTCCTGCCTCCATTACCATAGGCAAATTGACACTTGAGATTGTTTTTAAAGGAAGATCTACATCGTTTTTAATGGTATCTCCCATGGTAATAAGTGATCCAATATCCACTAGCAGTAATACACTTTCTATATTTTCCATCTCTGTTCGTAATTGATGAATACGTGTTTTCACCTGTTCATACGTTTCTTCAGCAGTAATATGCAATGGCATATCAACAGCATGAATAACATGATTTCCCAGCAAATAATTTACTACTTCTGCCATTGAAGAAGCTGTAGACTTTCCATGCATAACAAGTAAAACAGCTATTCTTTGATCGTTTACTATCGTATCAACAGTGTAATTCTCTGGTGTTATAAAATGCGTGATTAGTTCAATCTCTTCAGGAGGTAATTTCATTCCAATTTGTTCATTTAAATAATAGGCAATCTGATTAGCCGCTTGTCGACATGTAGCGTTCGGATGAATCATAACTGGAATTGGAACTTTCTTGATATCGTTTCGAAGATGGTTTCGAAAATTTTGTAGATGTAATCCAAGCACGAAAAGTTGGCTTTTAGGAATTGAAAATCCAAACGATTCTTTTAATTCTTCTCCTGCATATTGAAGCGCATTAAATAAATCTTTATCGATTAATTGATTCCAACTTTGTCTTTGGTTTGGAAGATGTCTGTATTTTTGATTCAATTCTGATATATAATCCATTACCACTTTCTCTAACATTGGAGTTG
Source organism: Oceanobacillus jeddahensis (assembly GCF_000750635.1). Taxonomy (GTDB): domain Bacteria; phylum Bacillota; class Bacilli; order Bacillales; family Amphibacillaceae; genus Oceanobacillus; species Oceanobacillus jeddahense. Next base: position 6,753 of record NZ_CCDM010000002.1, on the reverse strand, counting down.
ATTCTTTCGAATTTTTACTGGTTGAATCAAAATGCTGATAAATATTTGGAAAATCCGTAGAAGTCCCCTCTGACACGTGATTAATATCCAGAGAAACTTTTTCTTTTTTATTCTCCATGTCATTTTCGTTATAACTAAGAAAATCCTCTAATTTAATAACGACACTCTTATTTTCGTTATTTAAATAACGGTAATATGCATGTGCACAGGCAATTTGAATATCACTTTTTAACTGTCCTATATTTCCTGGACAATCGTAAGTGAGAAAGGCTTCGCGACAATCTTTTTCTATAGATAGTGTGACACTCATTTTTGCTGCCTCTTCCCGAAGAAAATAATCAATTAGCTTTTCTCTTTCCCTATAGGTTCTTTCCCGCAATGGAGGAATATTTAATTTGATAGAAAAACGCCGCAGCAATGTAGGAAGCAAGACTTCGTTGGGGTTCTCTGTTGTTGCGCCAATAATAGCTATATCTGCAGTCCTCTCTTTTGTTGCATCTCCTAACCGATGAAAAATTCCTTTATCCATCAGGTAAAAAAGCATTTCTTGACCAGATGGAGGTAAACGGTGTATCTCATCCAAGAAAAGAATTCCTTTATGAGCCATATCGACGAGCCCTTTTTTATCCTCATCAGCACCTGTAAAAGCTCCTTTTTTAATTCCAAAAATCTGGCCGATTAACAATTCTGGATTTTGCGCATAATCAGCGCAATTAAAAGATATAAAAGCGTTATCATCCAATATATCTGATTGCTCAATTGCCAAGTGGGAAAGTTTTTCAGCTAAATAAGATTTCCCGGTACCGGTTTCTCCTGTAAAGAGAATTGGGAGAGGTCGGGAAGGATATGAAAACGCCGCCATACCAGTTTCCAATATAGGTCGAAGCGCTTCCTCTGATCCGATTAAATCCATTTGTTCACTATCTGAGGAATTAGATGATTTTACTGCATAACGCACGGGCTTTCCTGGTATTTTTAATACTTTATTTCTTTTTAACAAGTCATTCAAATAACGGCTTGCAGTGGAACGATCAATATTCAATTGTTCTCCTACCTCAACGGCAGTAACAGTCTCTTCTTTCAATTCTTTTAAGTGTTGGTAAATATCCAATATTCGACTCATCTGTCTAAACCTCATTTATTTAAAATAATTTCATTCGCTTCTATCTCTATCATAACAGCAGAAGACCTAAAATACACGTAACCAATTTGTGTAACCATTTTGCACACATGTGATCATCAACGACCAATAAAGTTTATAGTTCAACATTCTTTTTAACTGGCATGAAGTTTGCAATATGAAAGTTAAACCTGGACAAAGGAGGAATCAAAATGATTTCAACATTATGAAAGCGCAACCAAAAAAAGAAAGGAGATACTCTGGAATCACATGAAAAGTTGTTATGAAAAATTTAAAATGAAAGTTTACAGTTGTAAAACGGATTTTTTATTACTTCACAGAAAATTCAACCATTAAAGGAGTGAGTGCAATGCAAAAACGTTTTAAAAAATGGCTGAGTTTTTTCTCCATATTTATTCTTTTTTCACCAATGCAAAAACCAGTCATAGCAGAGAGTAACTCTTCCGAAGAAAACTCGAATGAAATAGAATTTGTTGAACAAAAAAATGGACCTGTACTTGGATATTCTTCTACATCCGGCGTAGAGATAATAACAGAAGGATCAGATCAATTTAAAGATTTAAACCAGAATGGACAATTAGATGACTATGAAGACTGGAGATTATCTGCGGAGGAAAGAGCAGAAGACCTTGCTTCTAGAATGTCCATCGAAGAAATCGCTGGACTTATGCTATATAGTTCTCATCAATCTATCGATTCTGCAGAGCTGACGGAAGATCAGAACAGCTATATCACTAATGATAATCTTAGACATGTATTGATAACAAATGTAGAAAGTTCAGAAACAGCTGCTCAGTGGAATAACAATGCACAAGCACTAGCAGAAGGGTTAGGCTTAGGTATTCCATTAAATAATAGTTCTGATCCAAGGCATAGTACGGATTCCAGTGCAGAATTTAATGCTGGTGCTGGTGGAGACATATCCATGTGGCCAGAGGCTATTGGTTTAGCTGCAACATTTGATCCTGAGATTGTAGAACAATTTGGTCATATTGCTTCTGAAGAATATCGTTCTCTAGGAATTGCAACGGCTTTATCTCCACAGATTGATATTGCCACAGATCCAAGGTGGTATAGATTCCCTGGCACGTTTGGGGAAAATCCTGATCTAGCAGCAGATATGGCAAAGGCTTATGGAGACGGCTTTCAGACCTCGAATGAGCAATCTGAGATAGATGAAGGCTGGGGATATACAAGTGTCAATACGATGGCTAAACATTGGCCTGGTGGTGGAACAGGAGAAGCAGGACGTGATGCACATTACGCTTTTGGAAAATATGCTGTTTATCCAGGAGAGAACTTTGATGAGCACCTTACTCCATTCTTAAATGGAGCATTTGATTTAGAAGGAGGAACAGATTCAGTTTCTGCGATAATGCCATATTACACCATTTCTTGGAACCAAGATGAGCAATATGGAGAAAATGTTGGTAATGCCTATAGTAAATATATGATTCAAGATCTTCTGCGAGACACGTATGGTTATGATGGGGTTGTTACCACCGATTGGGGAATCATTGGTGATCCAAATGAAGATATAGAACAATTTGCAGGTGGGAAATCATGGGGAGTAGAAAAACTTTCTGACCCTGAACGGTTCTATAAAGTTATAATTAATGGAGTTGACCAATTTGGCGGAGTTGATGAATCAGGGGATATCTTGGAGGCTTATCAGCTCGGTGTGGAAGAGCATGGAGAAGAATTTATGCGTAATCGTTTTGAGGAATCTGCAGTTCGTCTATTAACGAATATTTTTCAAACGGGTTTATTTGAAAACCCTTACCTGGATGTACAAGAATCTGTAGAAACTGTCGGTAATTCTGAATATATGGAAGCAGGATTTGAAGCACAACTTAAATCGATAGTAATGTTAAAAAACAAAGATAATATATTACCCCTTCAAGCAGAAAATAATGAACAATTGACAGCATATGTGCCTGAAAGATGGTTTCCTCCTGAAGAAAGCAGTTTTGGAGGCGATGATGAAGCATCAGAGGGAGAGTGGGCACCACTACTCAATCTTGATATTGTTGAAGACTATTTTAATATTACAGACAATCCAGATGAAGCGGACTTTGCATTAGTTGCGATAGAAGGTCCAGATGGCGGGCTTGGTTACTCTTCTGAAGATGTTGAAAATGGTGGAAATGGTTATTTTCCTATTACGCTGCAATATGGAGAATATACAGCTGAATATGCTAGAGAGCAAAGTATTGCTGGAGGACACCCAACAGAAGACTCCACCAATAGATCTTACAAAGATAAGACAGTAACTGCATCCAATACAAAAGATCTAGATCTGGTACTTGAAACAAGAGAAAAAATGGGAGATAAACCTGTAATCGCCTCCATTTCTATGGGTAACCCTGCTGTTTTAGCTGAATTTGAAGACGAAGTAGATGCTATTCTAGTAAATTTTGGCGTACAGGACCAAGCAGTGTTAGAGATACTTTCAGGTGAAGTGGAGCCTTCAGGACTCTTACCATTTCAAATGCCAGCTAATATGAAAACTGTAGAAGAACAATATGAAGACGTAGCTCATGATATGGTGGCATATGTTGATTCAGAACGAAACACTTACGATTTTGCATTTGGTCTAAATTGGGATGGTGTTATTCAAGATGAAAGAACAGAAAAATATGAATTTGAAGGAGTATCTAGTAATGAATTGCCTCAAACAGCTACTTTCGCGAACAATTATTTAATAACTGGCATACTATTACTCCTTTTAGGAGGAGTTTTCATAATCATCCAACGTAGAAAAAACATATAAGCTAAGCATGTCGGTAAACAATGAGATCAAATTCTTTATTCGTTGATCATATTCATAATCGCAACAGCTTTCTTATCTAGATAAGAAAGCTGTTGCGAGCAGATTTTTGATAAGCATATTTATTTTTACCAGTAAAATGTCAGGAGAAAATTTAAATAAACATTAAAAAGGGAAAATTTAGGTTCTTTACGGGCTTATTTCTTGGGTACATAAAAAAATAAGATGATAGCGAGAACCAAACTCACTTTATCACCTTATCATTCGAAGCTTCCAAGCGGATTTGAACCGCTGACCCCTTCCTTACCATGGAAGTGCTCTACCGACTGAGCTATGGAAGCAGATGGCTCCACAGGTAGGATTCGAACCTACGACCGATCGGTTAACAGCCGATTGCTCTACCACTGAGCTACTGTGGAATACAAATTAAATTTAGATAAAAAAATAAGCCTGGCGGCGTCCTACTCTCGCAGGGGGAAGCCCCCAACTACCATCGGCGCTGAAGAACTTAACTTCTGTGTTCGGCATGGGAACAGGTGTGACCTCTTCGCTATCGCTACCAGACTTACAAGATTTTGCACCCTGAAAACTAAATAAGAGTAACGTGACATAAAAAAACTTAGATAAGTCCTCAATCGATTAGTATCCGTCAGCTGCACGTGTCGCCACGCTTCCACCTCGGACCTATCAACCTCATCGTCTCTGAGGGATTTTACTCACTTCAAGTGATGGGAAGTTTCATCTTGAGGGGGGCTTCATGCTTAGATGCTTTCAGCACTTATCCTTACCACACGTAGCTACCCAGCTATGCTCCTGGCGGAACAACTGGTACACCAGCGGTGTGTCCATCCCGGTCCTCTCGTACTAAGGACAGCTCCTCTCAAACTTCCAACGCCCACGACGGATAGGGACCGAACTGTCTCACGACGTTCTGAACCCAGCTCGCGTACCGCTTTAATGGGCGAACAGCCCAACCCTTGGGACCGACTACAGCCCCAGGATGCGATGAGCCGACATCGAGGTGCCAAACCTCCCCGTCGATGTGAACTCTTGGGGGAGATAAGCCTGTTATCCCCGGGGTAGCTTTTATCCGTTGAGCGATGGCCCTTCCATGCGGAACCACCGGATCACTAAGCCCGACTTTCGTCCCTGCTCGACTTGTAGGTCTCGCAGTCAAGCTCCCTTCTGCCTTTACACTCTGCGAATGATTTCCAACCATTCTGAGGGAACCTTTGGGCGCCTCCGTTACCTTTTAGGAGGCGACCGCCCCAGTCAAACTGCCCGCCTGACACTGTCTCCGAACCGGATAACGGTCCTGGGTTAGAATGGTCATACAGTTAGGGTGGTATCCCACGGATGCCTCCACGTAAGCTGGCGCTCACGTTTCAAAGGCTCCCACCTATCCTGTACAAACTGCACAAACATTCCATATCAGGCTACAGTAAAGCTCCACGGGGTCTTTCCGTCCTGTCGCGGGTAATGCGCATCTTCACGCATAGTATAATTTCACCGGGTCTCTCGTTGAGACAGTGCCCAAGTCGTTGCACCTTTCGTGCGGGTCGGAACTTACCCGACAAGGAATTTCGCTACCTTAGGACCGTTATAGTTACGGCCGCCGTTTACTGGGGCTTCGGTTCAAAGCTTCGCTCCGAAGAGCTAACTCTTCCCCTTAACCTTCCAGCACCGGGCAGGTGTCAGCCCCTATACTTCGCCTTTCGGCTTCGCAGAGACCTGTGTTTTTGCTAAACAGTCGCTTGGGCCTATTCACTGCGGCTCACTCACAAGTGAGCACCCCTTCTCCCGAAGTTACGGGGTCATTTTGCCGAGTTCCTTAACGAGAGTTCTCCCGCTCACCTTAGGATTCTCTCCTCGCCTACCTGTGTCGGTTTGCGGTACGGGCACCTATGATCTAACTAGAGGCTTTTCTTGGCAGTGTGAAATCAGGAACTTCGGTACTCTATTTCCCTCCCCGTCACAGCTCAGAAACATGTCAGACGGATTTGCCTATCTGACTTCCTCGCATGCTTGGACGCACATCCATCGGTGCGCACTCCTTATCCTCCTGCGTCCCCCCATTGCTCAAACAATCATGAGGTGGTACAGGAATATCAACCTGTTGTCCATCGCCTACGCCTATCGGCCTCGGCTTAGGTCCCGACTAACCCTGAGAGGACGAGCCTTCCTCAGGAAACCTTAGGCATTCGGTGAAAGAGATTCTCACTCTTTTTTCGCTACTCATACCGGCATTCTCACTTCAAAGCGCTCCACCAGTCCTCACGGTCTGACTTCACAGCACTTTGAACGCTCTCCTACCATTGTTCGTAAGAACAATCCGCAGCTTCGGTGATACGTTTAGCCCCGGTACATTTTCGGCGCAGCGTCACTCGACCAGTGAGCTATTACGCACTCTTTCAATGATGGCTGCTTCTAAGCCAACATCCTGGTTGTCTGTGCAACGCCACATCCTTTTCCACTTAACGTATACTTTGGGACCTTAGCTGGCGGTCTGGGCTGTTTCCCTTTCGACTATGAACCTTATCACCCATAGTCTGACTCCCAAGTTAAAGTAACTGGCATTCGGAGTTTGACTGAATTCGGTAACCCGGTAGGGGCCCCTAGTCCAATCAGTGCTCTACCTCCAGTACTCATGATCTTGAGGCTAGCCCTAAAGCTATTTCGGAGAGAACCAGCTATCTCTGTGTTCGATTGGAATTTCACCGCTACCCACACCTCATCCCCGCATTTTTCAACATACGTGGGTTCGGGCCTCCAGTCAGTGTTACCTGACCTTCACCCTGGACATGGGTAGATCACACAGTTTCGGGTCTACGACCGCATACTC
>NZ_CCDM010000001.1 GCF_000750635.1 Oceanobacillus jeddahensis | reverse complement strand
CTTGCATGTATTAGGCACGCCGCCAGCGTTCGTCCTGAGCCAAGATCAAACTCTCCATAAAAGTGTTTGAATACTTTAGCTTTCAGAAGTCTACTTCTGACTTATTTCTTTAAGAAAAACGAGGTTGTTTTTCTTCTTTCGTACTGGTTGTTTTGTTCAGTTTTCAAAGAGCAATTTGTTTGTCGCTGTTCAAATCAGCAACTTTATTAATATATCACACATCCAACAGCTCGTCAACAACTTTTTCATAAAAGTATTTTCACAAAGTCGCTAACTCAACATTGGATATTTATTATAGCATTATCGACAAATTAAGTCAACACAAAACAAGCAAATTTTTTATCTGCCAAGAGATTAAATAAAGTGAAATGTCACCCTGCAGGCAAGAGCGATTCGGCCCGTTAGCAGCTGCCCGTCCCTCGCATAGTAATAACATATTTTAGTTTCCGAAACGTGAGGTTTGCAGCCGATTCACACTACGATAAAGCCGCATTTCATGTCTTTTTTTGCGTTCTTTCATTTACCTCTAAAACCTGTATAGTGTCTTCATATTACTCTTGTTAAAACTCATTCTATCTTAAAAATCAAAAAATCTGTCAGATACGCATACCGTAAGTCTATATGAACACAATATTTAATTATATTAAGATACGCAGCCACTGTATGAATTGAAGGATCCAAAACTTCCGTAACCAAAAATTATTTAAGCTTACTTCATTATATAAAAACATGCAGATACATTTCACTTGTCCGCAAACAAAATCCGCATAAAAATCCCGCGAGATTTTATTTTCCCGCGGAATATCCTTTCCTTTACAAAATCAGCATATATTCATCAAGCTTATAGAATTTATTTAATAGTAATTTCTCCATCCCACTCCAGCATTCCGCCGCTCATGTTTGATACATTAAACCCTTGCTCTTGTAAAAAAGCGGTTGCGTTGTGGCTTCTTCTACCCGATCGGCAAATCATAATATATTTCTTATCTTGATCTAACTCCTCATAAGCATCCGGTATGTCACCTAAAGGAATATGCAATGCATTTTCAATCATTCCTTGCGCTACTTCTTCATCTTCTCTGACGTCAATCAGCTGGATATTATCATTTTCTCTTATAGAATCCACTTCTGCCGGAGTAAGTTCTTTAATATCTGCCATTTTATCTCATCTCCTTCTATTTTCCTTCTTTATTATATTAAATGCATTATGAATAGGATTCAAATCGTTTGATTAAACTAAGGCAAAACTTAATCATTTTATGAATAGAAGGTGTTACGATGGCTTATATTAGTTTATTGTTTTTAGCTCTCTTTTTCTCCCCGGCAGAAGCAGCTTCGAATGATGCTATGCTTATCCATACGTACGAAGAGGATGTTACAGGAGATGGAGAGAAAGAACGGCTGGAGTTAAAAGGAAAATTATTTGCTGCTGATGGTGTTTATTATCAGGATATTTGGGTTGACATTTCCAGTCCCTCCTCTGATAAAACATGGCGGATCAACTATGGCGGAGGATATGACCCGGAATTGCAATTTGCGGATTTAACTCATAACGGTGTCTTGGATATCCTTTACCAGAGCCCAACCGGCGGAAGCGGCGGGTTATATACTTCCCAGCTGAATCAATGGAAAAAAGATGATTTTATCGAGCTTCCTCTTCCAACAGAACAACCAGTACAAGGGGAATTTATAGATGATTTTCGAGTATCTGTTCAGCTGCTGCCGAAAGAAGATCCCATTATTTTAGATGTCTCTGGACAAAAAGAAGAATATATTCGTTTAAAGCTGTACGATGAGCAGGGTAAACTTCTGGAACCGACAACGCTCATGATTGACCCGGTTGCCTTTTTTGACATCATTGACTTAGACAGTGAAAATCAAAAAGGTCTTAAGAGCTTTCAGCAAATCAGCGGTGCCTATCATGCAGATGGAATTGGAACCGTGGAGTCGATTTGGGTGTATGATGATGATGATAAATGGATGCTGCTGGAAACAAACTTACAAACAGACCTTCCACGTTTAAATAATACTTCCAGCTAATATTTATGGTTCTTAGAAATTATAAAAAACCGGACTATAATCAATTTCCGCCAAGCGATTTTTGATTATAGTCCGGTTTTTAATTAGGAAATCAATGAATTAATTAGCAACAACATTAACAAGTTTATCTGGAACAACAATTACTTTTCGAATTGTCTTTCCTTCCAGCCATTGTTGTATACTTTCTTGGTTTAAAGCCAATTTTTCAAGGTCATCTTTTGCAGTGCCTGCAGGAACGCTTAGTTTTGCACGTACCTTGCCCATCACCTGCAATACAACCTCAACTTCTTCTTCCACAAGCTTCGATTCATCGTAAGCAGGCCATCCAGCCAAACTGATAGAGTCTTCATTGCCAAGTTTTTGCCAAATTTCTTCGCACATATGCGGTGCAACTGGAGAAAGAAGTTTCACAAAACCTTCTGCATAGTTTTTCGGAATAGAATCTGCTTTATAACATTCATTCACAAATACCATCATTTGTGAAATTCCTGTATTAAAGTGAAGATTTTCAAAGTCCTCTGTCACTTTTTTGACTGTTTCATGATACACCTTATCCAGTTCGGTTGCGGCTTCATCTGTAATCTTATCTGTTAATGAATTATCATCATTGATATATAGCCTCCAGACACGATCCAAGAAACGGCGTGAGCCATCCAAACCGTTTGTAGACCAGGCAACGGAAGCATCTAAAGGTCCCATGAACATTTCATACAACCTTAGCGTATCTGCACCATGAGTTGCAATGATATCATCCGGATTTACAACATTCCCTTTTGATTTACTCATCTTCTCGTTACCTTCTCCAAGAATCATACCTTGATTGTATAATTTTTGGAATGGCTCTTTCGTTGAAACAACACCAATGTCATACAGGAATTTATGCCAAAACCGTGCATATAGCAGGTGAAGCACGGCATGCTCTGCTCCACCGATATAAATATCGATTGGCAGCCATTTTTCCAGAGCTTTTGGATCGGCAAGCTGTTCTGTATTATTCGGATCAATATAACGAAGGAAATACCAGCAGCTGCCCGCCCATTGCGGCATCGTATTCGTTTCTCTTCTGCCTTTCATTCCAGTTTCCGGGTCTACAACATTTACCCATGCTTCATTATTAGCAAGTGGAGACTCTCCAGTTCCCGACGGTTTAATTTCGGTCATTTCCGGAAGCTCCAACGGAAGATCCTCATCCGGCACAGCAGTCATGCTGCCGTCTTCCCAATGAATGATAGGAATCGGCTCTCCCCAATAACGCTGTCTCGCAAAAAGCCAGTCGCGCAAACGGTACGTAATTTTCTTCGTACCTTTATTGTTTTCTTCCAGCCATGCAATCATTTTGGAAATCGCTTCGTCTTTATCCAGCCCATCTAAGAATCCAGAATTAACATGAGGACCGTCTCCAATATAAGCTTCCTCTTCCAGATTTCCGCCAGCGACCACTTCCCTGATCGGCAAGTCAAATACGGAAGCAAATTCATAGTCACGCTCGTCATGTCCTGGAACTGCCATGATTGCGCCACTTCCATAACTCATCAATACATAGTCCGCTACCCAAATCGGCATTTTCTCTTCATTAACAGGATTAATCGCATAAGCTCCTGTAAATACACCTGTTTTTTCTTTGGCAAGATCGGTACGCTCTAAGTCAGACTTGGTTTGTACGTCATGCAAATATTTTTCCACTGCTTCTTTTTGTTCTGCTGTTGTAATTTTTTCAACAAATTCATGTTCTGGTGCCATGACAGCATACGTTGCTCCGAACAATGTATCCGGACGTGTTGTAAATACAGTAAATGTTTCCTCATGTCCTTCAATAGAAAACGTTACCTCTGCACCTTCTGAACGCCCAATCCAGTTACGCTGCATTTCCTTCAGGCTTTCCGGCCAATCCAATTCTTCCAAATCAGAAAGCAGCCGATCTGCATATGCCGTTATTTTAAGCATCCATTGTTTCATTGGTTTACGAACTACCGGATGTCCTCCACGTTCACTCTTTCCATCAATAACTTCTTCATTCGCAAGAACTGTTCCAAGAGCAGGACACCAGTTGACAGCTACTTCATCCATATAAGCCAGATCATTTTCATAAAGCTTTTTGAAAATCCACTGTGTCCACTTATAATAATCAGGGTCTGTTGTATTAATTTCTCTGTCCCAATCATAAGAAAAACCAAGCTCTTTAATCTGTCTCTTAAAGGTTTGAATATTAGCTTCTGTAAATTCCTTGGGACTGTTACCTGTATCAATGGCGTATTGCTCTGCCGGAAGTCCAAAAGCATCCCATCCCATCGGATGCATGACCTCATATCCCTGCATTCTTTTCATTCTGGCTAAAATATCTGTTGCTGTATATCCTTCCGGGTGCCCAACGTGCAAGCCCTGACCAGATGGATAAGGAAACATATCAAGTGCATAAAATTTTTCTTTATTAGAAAATGTATTTGTTTTGAATGTTTGATGATTATCCCAATATTTTTGCCATTTTTTTTCGATTTCCTTATGCTGAAAACTCATCGCAATCCTTCCTTTCCTTCATAACTCTTGTATCGTCAATCACATACGACACGAACTTCTATCCTAACTTTACTTTGGTAAAATTAGGTACAAAAAAAGCCACTCATCCCAACAAAGGGACGAGAAGCTGTGATTTTATTCCCGCGGTACCACCCAAATTAACGCATATAGCGTTCGCTTGACATCGATAACGTTGATGAAACGACAGCAGTTACTTTTTTCACTACTGCAAACTAAAAAGGTGAGTTCACACGTTTATCAGTAACAGTTTGCACCATCCACTGCTTCTCTAGAACTGATATAACCTATTACTAGTCCTTTTTCATCGTCTTTCATTTTATGATAGATATTGGAATTATAATGAAATAAATATTCCGTGTCAAGCTGCTTCGAAAACTTGACTTCCCCTTAAAGAGCTTAGTCTGCTTTGTAAAATCCCATATACCTATACTACATAAGCCATAACAGCACTTATATAGTAAGTAAGATTTCAGCCAAAGGCTATCTTATTCTTAGTATACACTTATTTTCATAATTGGAAACCGTATTTATGTAAAAATATAATTTAATCGTATTAATGATTGTTTCGGGAAAAATTTATCACGGAGAACCGCCCGTAAAACTCCCACTGAATGAAGTTTCGTTTTATAATGTAAAACTTTCATCGGTTGAGGTTCTATCAAAAATTAAGTTGCAACAAACATTGTACCACTTTTCTTGTTATAATAAAGCAAGAAACGTACCATACCCAAATTGGAAAAATAGACAAGGAGACAGCAGCATGCTATTAAATGTTTTAACCTGTGCACATGAACTGTTAAAAGAAAGCCTGGAAGAAGGAGATGTTGCCATTGACGCAACCTGCGGAAATGGTAATGATACCTTATTGTTGAGCCGGACAGTAGGACCCTCCGGCAAGGTATATGGATTTGACATTCAGGAACAGGCGATTCAAAAAACAAAAGAAAAGCTTCAAGAACACAACTGCCAGAATGTATCCCTCATTCAAGATAGTCATGAGAGTTTACTTAACTATATCGAAGAAGACTTTTTTGACGGAGCTATTTTCAACCTTGGGTATTTACCAAAAAGTGATAAATCAATTGTTACCAAAGCCCCTTCTACATTAGCAGCGATCGAAGCTGTATTAGAAAGATTAAAACCAAACGGGCTGGTTATCCTGGTTATTTATTATGGGCACCCGGGCGGCGAGGAAGAAAAAGATGCTGTTCTTTCTTATACTTCTCAATTAGACCAAAAAGCATATCAAGTGCTTCAATACAAATTTATTAATCAGCAAAATCAATCGCCATTTTTAATCGCTATCGAAAAAAAGAAACGCTCCTAAATGTTAAGAGAGCGTTTCTTATGCAATTCCTAAAAATAATAACCGGAAAAATAAATTTAAGAAATGTCCAGCTGTCATGATAATAAATACAATAAGAGAAATCATAAGCACACGGGACCGTAATGTCTTATACTTTTTGGGATAAGGAATCCAAATATATGCTGATACAATCATGATCGGAACCGAATATAAATAACCAAATAAGTAAATCCAATTACGCAGAGCAGAGATATCGAACAGTTCAGGCTCTTGCAGATTATTTAACTGATTAATATACCCGATCACAAAAATAATGGTTAACAAAATAAAATAACTATACGTTGTCAGCCGCAGCCATTTTTCTTCATCACTTATCAGTATATAGACACCAATAAAAAATAAAATCCCTATTACAATTTGAATCAACATGAAAGTACAACCCCATTTTTAACGATAAATCAGTTTTTTTCATCACATGCAAAACTTCATTTTAATAAATTTCTCTCTGTAAAAGTTCGCTTGTATGTATGGCTCGTTCAGCATCCATAGACTAAAACAGATTTATACAATTGCTTATTCCAGCAGTGACTGGAATAACTGTTACTCCTCCATTGTCAGTTTCATTTAACAATACGGAATTTCCTTGAATAGCGTTTATCTCTTTATATTTGCTATCATTAAGTAACTAGCTTATTTATTCTACCATAAAAAGATTCGTATCTGTAGAGGATAAAAAGAAATAAATATACATTCAAACTTATTATTCATATTAAATAAAAGAGCTAGAATATATGCCTACAGATGGAAAAATGCAATTTAAACAAATGCTCCATTCTTTAAAATGGCGGGAAACTTTAAAAACCTTGGGTATCTTTTCGAATAATAATTCCTTTGATATACTTTCATTATTAATAGTTAAGTTGGAGGAATAACGATGATTGAATCTTATAAAGGTGTCAGCCCGTCTATTGATTCGACAGCATTTATTGCTAAAAACGCTGTCATTAATGGTGATGTGACAATTGAAGCAGAAGCAAGTATTTGGTTTCATACTGTTATTCGCGGCGACATCGCACCTACGAAAATTGGAAAACGAACAAACGTCCAGGATCTTTCTATGCTGCATCAAAGCCCGAATATGCCGTTAATTCTTGAAGACGATGTAACTGTCGGGCATCAAGTGACCTTACATTCTGCTATCATACGCCATCATGCGCTTATCGGGATGGGATCGATTATTTTAGACGGTGCAGAAATTGGTGAACATGCCTTCATTGGAGCTGGAAGTCTGGTGCCTCCAGGGAAAAAAATACCGCCTAAAACATTGGCAATGGGCAGACCAGCTAAAGTTGTCCGTGAATTAACAGATGATGACTTTCAAGAAATGGAGCGCATCCGCAAATCGTATGTAGAAAAAGGGCAATATTATTTAAAGGAACAATCTGTCCATTCAAATAAATAGATTCAGATTTATTTTTCATATGTAAAAAAACGTCAGGCATCCCTTAGACACCTGACGTTTTTTTATTGTATCGTTAATGCTTTTAATTCTTCTACTTTATCAGTTTTTTCCCACGGGAATGAAATATCTGTACGTCCAAAATGACCATAAGCAGCTGTATTTTTAAAGATCGGTCTTTTCAGGTCGAGCATCCGGATAATGCCTGCCGGCCGTAAATCAAACAGCTCTCGTACTGCTTCAACCAGTTTTTCTTCACTAACCTCACCTGTACCAAATGTATTAATAGAGATAGAGACAGGCTGCGCCACACCAATAGCATATGCTAATTGAACTTCACATGAATCAGCAAGTCCTGCAGCGACGATATTTTTAGCAACATAGCGGGCAGCATAAGCAGCAGAACGATCTACTTTGGTTGCATCTTTCCCACTAAAAGCACCGCCACCATGTCTTGCATAACCACCGTATGTGTCTACAATGATTTTTCTTCCTGTCAATCCAACATCCCCTTGTGGTCCACCTAATACAAAGCGTCCAGTCGGATTAATAAAGTATTTTGTTTTTTCATCCAATAATTCACTTGGAACAACTTCTTCCACAACATGCTTGATAACATCCGCTTCAATTTGTTCATTTGTAATATCTGGATGGTGCTGTGTGGAGATCACAATGGTATCCACACGTAACGGCTGATCATTTTCACCATATTCAATAGTTACCTGTGTTTTTCCATCTGGTCGCAGGTAGCCAACAATCTTTTCTTTCCGAACATCTGCTAATCTTCTTGATAAACGGTGTGCTAAAGAAATCGGCAGAGGCATAAGCTCCTCTGTTTCATTGCATGCATAACCAAACATTAATCCCTGGTCACCTGCTCCAATAGCCTCAATTTCTTCTTCACTCTCCTGCCCTTGTCTTGCTTCTAAAGCGACATCCACACCGCCGGCAATATCAGGAGATTGTTCATCAATAGCAGTTAATACAGCACACGTTTCTGAATCAAAGCCATATTTTGCACGTGTATATCCAATTCCCTTTACCGTTTCACGTACAATTGCCGGAATATCTACATATGTACTCGTAGAAATCTCTCCTGCAACTAAAACTATTCCAGTTGTAACGGTTGTTTCACAAGCAACCCGGGCATTCGGATCTTTCGATAGGATCTCATCCAGAATTGCGTCTGAAATCTGGTCAGACATTTTATCCGGATGTCCTTCAGTAACTGATTCAGAAGTAAATAAACGACGATTTGCAGCCATAAGGCTAAACTCCCCTTTTCCATTTGTGTTACGGAACTCTATTTCAATGTTTATTTATCATTCCACCCAATGTGCTTTCATTTTTAGAGGATGTTCAAAAACCTCGTAAAAAGGATATTTAAAAAGTCTCCTAAAAATAAAAAAACCTCTCCTTCAAAATACATGAGGAAAGGGAAACGTATTGGCCTTTCTCTCTTATTGTTCAAGGAATGATCCTTGCATCAGGTTAGCACCTTTCACGTTACGTGAGGTTGCTGGGCTTCATCGGGGCTGTCCCTCCACCATCTCTGAATAAGAGTATCCGTTCATTAATTAGATTAACGAAACAAGCCGCTCCTGTCAAGATAATTATCATTTGTAGCATAAAAAATAATTTTTCATAAATTAGTATGGACTATTTTATTTAATGTGTTATACTAATAAACATAATTTTAAGGATATAATTAATTCTACATCATTAAAAGGAGTGAATAATTGTTTTATGAAAATATTGCGGAGAAGTATTTTGGAGGAGTTCACTTCAACAAATATTTATAGTAACTATTCTGTTGGCCAGCTTATCGAAAAAATTATTCATCGAGATGAAGCAAAATTGACAGCAACTGGTGCAGTCCGTGCCACTACCGGAAAATATACGGGGCGTTCTCCAAGAGATAAATTTATTGTAAAAGATGCTTTATCCACGGATAAGGTAGATTGGGGAAATGTCAATCAGTCCATTGAAGAAGATACATTCAATCAATTGCTTGACAAAGTAATTGCATATTTAGACAGCAAAGAAGAGATCTTTCATCTTCAAGCTTATGCTGGTGCTGATGAAAAATACAAACTGCCTATTCAAGTAATTAATGAATATGCCTGGCATAATTTATTCGCAAGACAATTATTTATTCCTATTGAAAAAGAGCTGGAAAAATTACATGAAGTTGATTTTACAGTAATCTCTGCTCCTGGATTTAAAGCAGATCCTGACGTAGACGGCACAAATTCAGAAGCATTTGTTTTCATTTCTTTTGAACAGCGTATTGTGCTTATTGGAGGAACGGAATATGCAGGTGAGATTAAAAAATCCATCTTTTCCGTAGCTAATTTCCTGCTTCCTGAGCAAGATGTTCTTTCCATGCATTGCTCATCTAATGTAGGAGAAGATGGCGATGTCGCTTTGTTTTTTGGCTTATCCGGAACTGGAAAAACCACACTTTCAGCTGATGTCGACAGAAGATTAATCGGTGATGACGAACATGGCTGGAGTGACGATGGTGTATTTAACATTGAAGGCGGCTGTTACGCGAAATGCATCAATTTATCTGCAGAAAAAGAACCGCAAATTTTTGATGCGATCCGCTATGGATCTGTCTTAGAAAATGTAGTATTGGATGAAAATACACGCGTGCCAGATTATGATGATACGTCGTTAACAGAAAACACACGGGCTGCTTACCCATTAGAAAACATTGATAATAGTTTAGAGCCAAGTGTAGCTGGACATCCAAATACAATTATATTCTTGACTGCAGATGCTTCCGGTACACTGCCTCCAATTAGTAAATTGACAAAAGAACAAGCAATGTACCATTTCTTAAGTGGGTATACGAGTAAATTAGCAGGAACAGAACGTGGTGTGACCAAACCCGTAGCAACATTCTCAGCATGTTTTGGTTCTCCATTTTTACCGTTAAATCCATCTGTCTATGCAGAAATGCTTGGAGAAAAAATTGATAAATTTGATGCAAATGTATTTCTTATTAACACCGGCTGGACCGGCGGCTCCTATGGTGTCGGAAGCAGAATGAAGCTATCCTATACACGGGCAATGGTTCATTCCGCTTTAATCGGGGAACTAAACGATGTGGAGACGACGACAGATGAAATTTTTGGACTGTCGATTCCAAAATCAATTCCAGGTGTTCCAGATGAAGTCCTTGTCCCGAAAAATGCTTGGGAGGATAAGGAAAGCTATGAAATTGAAGCAAAAAAATTAGCCGGTAAATTCCATATGAATTTCGAGAAATTTACGGAAGTCAGTGAAGCAATTCAGCAGGCAGGACCGGTGTACCGGCCTGTATAATTACACACTTCTTTATTAAAGGATAGACTCCTATTTTTGAGTTTATCCTTTTTTCACGATAAAAACCCCTATGCATCGTGCTCCAGGCGATACACAGGGGTTTTTCTATATAATTATCCACTACTCCATCTCCCCTTCTAGGCATTCACACAATCATCCGGCTGATCATATATTTATAGAAGATGTTCAAGAACAGTTTTTTAGAGAAAGGAAGATAGAAATGAGAAAGCTTTCTTGTTTCATTTTATTGATAAGCTCTCTTCTCCTCATCAGTGCTTGTAATCAAAATAAAGTAACTCAAATAGACCTTGCAGAAGTGACACGATCTATTTTTTATGCGCCTCAATATGTTGCTTTAGAAAAAGGTTTTTTTGAAGAAGAGGGATTGGAAGTTGATCTGCAAACCACTTGGGGCGGAGATACAACAATGACTGCCCTCCTGTCTGACAGCGCAGATATTGCGTTAGTTGGTTCAGAAACGTCTATCTATGTCTATGCCCAGGATTCCAGAGATTACGCTGTGAATTTTGCACAGTTGACCCAAACGGACGGAACCTTTTTAGTAGCGAAAGAAGCAGATGAAAACTTTGAGTGGGATGATTTACGTGACAGTCAATTTCTCGGTCAACGTGTTGGCGGAATGCCGCAGATGGTTGGTGAATATGTTTTAAAACAGCATGATATTAACCCGCATGAAGATTTAAATTTAGTTCAGAATATTGATTTCGCAAACATTCCAGGAGCTTTTGCCAGCGGTGATTATGAATATGTCCAGCTGTTCGAACCAACAGCAAGTGTTTTTGAAGCAAATGGCCAAGGCGAGATTGTTGCCTCTTTCGGTGAAGAATCCGGGAAAGTCCCATACACTGTCTTCATGGCAAAACAAAGCTTCCTGGATGAAGAAGAGGAAACGGTTGAAGCCTTTACAAGAGCAATTTATAAAGCTCAACAATGGGTGCAGGAAACAGACTCCGAAGAAATCGCCAAGGTGGTGGAGCCTTACTTTGAAGACACCGATGTAGAAATGCTCGCCAATGCCATCGATCGCTACAAACAACAGGGATCGTTTGCAACTTCTCCAGTACTGGAAGAAGAAGCATGGGAAAATTTAAAAGATATTATGGATGAAGCCGGTGAACTTCCAGGGGATGCGCCATATGAAGATCTCGTCAATACAGAATATGCTGAGCAGATCATCGGGGAATAAAGGAGGTTAACAATGTCTTATCTTACATTAGACGGCGTATCTCATTATTACTTTTCTAAAAAGCAATATACAGAAGCTTTGCAAAATATCTCTTTCTCTGTGAAAAAAAATGAATTTGTTTCCTTACTTGGACCAAGCGGCTGTGGGAAATCAACCCTGCTATCTCTAATCTCTGGAATGCTTCAGCCTGCAGAAGGAGATATCTTAATGGATGGAGAAAAAATGGATGAAAGTGACTTAGAAATTGGTTATATGTTGCAGCAAGATTATCTGTTTCCCTGGAAAAGTATTATTGATAATGTACTCATCGGGCCAAGAATCAGAAAGCGGCAATCAAATGAATTAAAACAAAGAGCAATAACACTTTTGGAAGAGGTTGGGTTGGAAAATGTTGCTGATAAGTATCCGAATGAATTATCTGGAGGCATGCGCCAACGAGCAGCATTGATAAGAACACTTATCACAGAGCCGGAAATTCTTTTACTGGATGAACCTTTTTCCGCTTTGGACTTTCAAACAAAATTAAAACTGGAAGTATTGGTAGCTGACTTACTTAAAGCTTATCAAAAAACGGCTATATTGGTAACACATGATATCGGGGAAGCTATCTCAATGAGTGATCGGATCATTCTGATGTCCTCTCATCCCGGGGCTATTGAAAAAATTTACGAAGTACCTGTGGAATTACGGGATGAATCCCCTTTTCTCGCAAGGAAACATCCCAAATACAGTCGTCTCTTTGATAAGATCTGGGCGGACTTGGATCAGGAGAAACATTCCGTCATTCCGCAAGAGGAGAATGCTTATGAGCGGTCCTAAGTTATTTGCCATCTATCAGCAGAAATTAAAAAGAGAAGCGAAGATTGTACTGACCTGGCAGCTGTCTATTCTAGTTTTGTTTTTTGCACTTTGGGAGGTTGCAAGCAGATTTTATTGGATAGACCCACTTCTATTCAGCTCTCCCACCCGCGTATTCAGCTCTATTTGGAGTAGACTTTTACAGGGATCATTACTCAGTCATATTCAAATCACGCTGTTTGAAACCATACTAGGCTTTTTAATTGGTACGGTTGCCGGAATCATCATCGCTTCCATGCTTTGGAGCTTTCATCGTTTTGCAAAAGTGATGGATCCTTATCTCGTAGTTTTTAACGCGATGCCAAAAGTAGCGCTTGGCCCAATACTTATCGTAGCACTCGGTCCCGGCTATTTATCAATTATTGCAATGGGTTTTATTATTTCTGTTATTGTCACAACCCTTGTTGTATTTGCAGCCTTCAACGAGGTTGACCAAAATTATTTAAAAGTATTAAGAAGCTTTGACGCTACAAAATGGCAATGCTTTAAAGAAGCAGTTTTCCCAGCCTCGTTACCAGCCATTATTTCTACATTAAAAGTAAATGTCGGACTTTCCTGGGTAGGGGTAATTGTGGGAGAATATTTAGTTTCCAAACAAGGATTGGGTTATTTAATTATTTATGGTTTCCAAGTATTTGATTTTACGCTCGTTATGTCCAGTCTTGTTATTATCGCTGTCCTTGCCGCAATCATGTACAAAACGGTAGAAAAAATAGAACAGTTACTCATACGAAAATAACAGCCAGCTGAGCGCTGGCTGTTATTTATACATACGATTTTTTGATTCGGAGCAAGCAAGATTCTAATACAGCATCCTTCATAATAAAACTAAAATTGTTTTTTCTTTTTATATTCGACGGTATTTTTTTTAATAATACAGGACCTTTGGTTTCATAGTAAGTAGGCTGCGGTATAAGTTCTTTGATTTCTGCAAAATAAACGTTCTTAATTACTGTTTCATAACGTCCGTCTACTTTGTATTGTCCAATATAGTGGAGCTTTTTCACAGTAGCTCCGGTTTCCTCCATAACTTCCCGGACCGCTGCTTGATCAGCCGTTTCCCCTGATTCTACTTTCCCTCCCGGAAACTCAATTCCTCTTTCCTTATGATCCGTTAACAACCATTTATCTTTATATCTGCAGATGACCCATACATGCTTTGGATTTTTGGAAAATGGATGATCTAAAAAAGATAATTGTACCGTATTATTGTAATAATCCTTAAAAACGTTCACTTCTTCCACTACTTTCCCACGGAGCTGTCATCACTTATAGCTTATATCTGAAATTTTCCAGCCATTTTGAAATAGCATCTCCACTACAAGAGTGTAACTTCCAACCATGTCATTTTCATTTTCCTGTACAAGCTGTACAGAATGATTTGATGTATTTATCATATCATATTCATTTTCTTCTTGAAACCATGGTTCAGTATGTGTTGGGATGACATAAACGTCGTCTGCTTCTACACGGAAATAATAATCAACAAAAGCTCTGGCTAATTCAGGCGTGACATATGCTTCAAATGCTTCTGTAAGCTCCTGCTCTGTTGCATAGTTTTTTAGTTTATACGAATCATCTGTTTCTTGCTTTAGTGTGTCTTCTAATCCATTCATTACGTGAATAACTTCTTCCTTATCAGGTTGAATGTTTTCTGCTTCTATAGCAGATACATCCATTTGGTCGTCACCCTGTATAGAAATTTCTTTAGGTACAGCGATAGAGAAAATCATTGCTATCATCATAGTAAAACAAAGAATTAAAGCGAGCTTTTTCATTGGCAGCACTTCCTCTCTTTATCTATGTTTCCTATTGAAAAAATATATTTTACCGATAAAAAAATATTTTACTTCTGATTTTCATATACTATAATGTACCTTTTTATTATATCATTTAAACATTTTTATACTAAAGTACTATTTTACCTATTCTTCCTCTAAGATCCCCATTGTCCGAATATGGTTCTTCGTATTTTCATCTCCTAAATCATATAGTGTCTGATATACTCCAGCGATCGTTTCATCATATACATCATTAGCTGTATCTAAATGATAAGGTACAAAAGGAATATGTGAACGTTTATACGTATCAAAACTAGCCTCATGCAAGCCTTCAAATTTTCTCCGCAGCATTAGTATCTCTTCAGCAGTTGCATAAATAACAAAGTCATCGTTCCCTTGATATGGAATTCGAGAAATTTCGCCTTCTCCGATACTGATAAAATATTTTTGTTTATCCAATATAATCACCTCCTGCTTATATTCTCCTCTAAAAACAAAAATAAACATCATTGAAAAGAATTTTCTTTTGGCAGGTTTATCTTTTTTTATCAAATCTTCTTTCGTTCTGGGACTGGGGCAGCGATTACCAATGTTGTCAGGTTAATCGACCGCTGCGGAAAAACACTACGCTAGCTAGGCTTACTACAGTCTACTTGTATCGAATATAATTTTTATAAAACGAAACTTCATTCAGTGGGAGTTTTCGCCCTTCTCCCACTGAATGATTAGTTGAGTGATTCAGGGAGTTAGCGCCCGTTATCTCCCGCCTAAATCAATTTATTTTCCCTCTTTATTTGGAGGCGGGAGTTTTACGGGCGGTTCTCCGTGATAAAATTTTATTAACCTTACAATATTTCTGCGATTACTCACCCCATCATAAAGCATTTTGCAGCGAAAACTCCTGCTGAATGAGGTTGACTTTATACTTAAAGTGCAAAAAAAGCGCATATACCATTTTGGGTATACACGCTTTTTTTTCTAACTTTTTATCGATAATCGTTATGATCAGGATTATCTTGTTCACCTTCCTGGTTAATGGACGTATTATCAATCGTTTTATCAAATTTTTGCAGGTATTTGGCAGCGAAATCTTTTCCTCCCAGACCAAAGGCAAGACCGAATGCTAATGCCAATGCTGCAAGAAGTAAGATAAATGCACTATTCACAATAGTTGATGCAATACCTAAGTGTGATACTGCCATAAAAGCTGCAAGAACTAAAATACTATACTTCGCAAAGCCTGCAAGTGCTGTTGTAGCAGGACCATTTAATAGATGCAACAGTACTTTTTGCACCATAGAAGCAAGTAATAGAGCAATACCTAAAATCAATACCGCTCCCAGCACATTTGGTAAATAAGCAGTAATTGCGGTTGCAATACCTACTAAGAAATCCAGCTGTATAATATACAGTGCTTGTACGGTTAAGAAGAAAATAATTAAAATCTGTACAACATATCCTGCAATATAAGATGGCGTCCATTTTGACTGATCAGCCACTTTATTATTGCTTATTGTAGAAACAAAACGGTTAAATCCTAATTTAGCTAGATAACCTCCTACAAATTCTCCAATCAGCTTACCTAACCAGATTCCAATCAAGATTAAACCAATAGCAATCAAGATATTTGGAATCATTTGTACGACACTATGCAGCATACCGATTGCCGGTTCCGTAATTCCTGCCAGCTCTAATTGCTCTAATGCAGAGATCGTAATCGGAATCAGGATAAGGATAAATACAATGTTTCCGACAAATTTCGCAAAAGATGTCCCTTCAAATAAGTTGGACAATCTTAATTTCTGAATCCATTTTTCGGTTCCTGCTGCTTCTAATAAATTTGTCACGATACTGCGAACAATTTTACCAACGAACCAGCCTACTGCAAAAATAAGTATTGCTGCAGCAAGTTTAGGGATAAAGTTTAAAACGGAAGCCAGTAAACCACTGAATGGTTCCGCTACGCCCTGAATATTTAAAGCCTGCAGTACACCAGGAATAAATAAGAGCAAGATAAGGTAAAATGCGAATTTACCGACGGTTTCCGTTGTTTTTCTAATACCTTCTTCTGAATCTGCAATTCCTAATTTTGAAAATAGACGCTGAATGCGCAGCTTCTTGCTTCCTTCAACGATCAGCCATTGTACAATTGTCGCAATGACCCATGCCAGTAGTAAAATAAGCGCTGCCTTAACAACTGCCGGAATAAAGTCTAAGAATGTCGAAATCAAATTCGACAACGGATTGGCAATCATAGACATGTTGAGGATATTAAAGAATAAGATCAAGCCTACAAGCAGCAGTATGTAGTAAACTGCTTTCGAGATAAACTTTTCTGATTGGACCGGCTCGCCTTTTAACCGGAACCGGTTAAATAATTTATCGTCCCACTTTGTTTTCTTTAAACCTTTTTCTACTATATTGCTTATCACTTTAGCAATTAACCAAACGATAAGAAATACAATAAGTGCTATAACTACATTTTGAACCCCTGTCCAAAAGCTAGCTGTAAAATAATCATCCATAAAATTTTCCATTGATTTATGCTCCTCTCTATACGGTATAATTATCGCTACCCGTCCTCAAAAAAAGCTAAACCTATTTTTTTGGAAATTAATACGTTACAGTGATAAAACGAAACTTCATTCAGTAGTTAGTGTCCATTATTTCCACTTAAATGTATTTCTTTAGTTCTTGACGAACCATTTTATTCGCAGCATTCCTCGGCAGCTGGCTGATAAAATATATTTCCTTTGGCTGTTTATAACGTGCTAATTTTTCTTTTAAATAGGAGGCAACCTCTTTTGTCGTAATTTTTTCATCTGCCACGACAAAAGCAACTGGAACTTCTCCCCATTCTTCATCTTGCTTTCCGGTTACACCAGCTTCACGGACACCTTCTATCTGTAATAATATATTTTCAATTTCTGAAGGGTAAATATTTTCACCACCGGAAATAATTAAATCACTGCGGCGGTCAACAACATATAAAAAACCTTCTTCATCAAGATAACCAACGTCTCCTGTAGCCAGCCAGCCGTTTGAAAAAGACTTTTCATTCGCTTCCTGCCTATTATAATAACCGGGTGTCACCATCGGACCTTTGACAAGAATTTCTCCAACTTCATTTGCCTGTTTACCCCGTATTTTTAATTGAGCCGGAAAAAGCGGCTTGCCTGCTGAGCCAATTTTCCGAAGCGCATCTTTTGGGCCCAATGTAACAATTTGCGAAGAGGTTTCCGTCATTCCATAGGATTGAAATACAGGAATTTGTTTTTTCTTCGTTTGTTGCAGCAATGTTTCCGGTGCTGGACCTCCTCCAAGCAGCATACAACGAAAGATTTCCGGATAGCTTGATTCTCCAAGATAACTTACCAAACGTTGCAGCATCACTGTGACCACAGACGCCATCGTTACTTGCTTATTCATAATCGCATCATGAACAGCTTCTACATCAAATTTTTCAAGTAAGTAAATCGGCATCCCATAAATAATTCCTTTGACCATCGTAGACAGACCGCTCACATGAAAAAGCGGCAATGGAATCAGCCACTTATCATCATTATGCTTTCCAAAATTTAAACTGGAACTTGTGGCACTCCACCAGTGATTTTCATACGTATGCTGGACAGCTTTCGGAAAACCAGATGTACCAGAGGTGTACATCATTGTAAATACATTGGATAGCTCTATTTCTTCCAAGAGCCGGCAATCAGGCGTTGCTTTTAACTGATCAAGCTGGTCAAACGTTATTTGTTTTATTTCTGTTAAATCATCCATCTCTGTTTTTGTAACTAACAAAGTAACTTCTGCATCCTGCATTTGCTGTTTGATTTCAAAAGCAGTTAACCGCATATTTAATAAAACAACTACAGCACCCAGATAACTGCACGCATGAATCGTCTTCATCATTTCAATGCTGTTTCCTGAAAGAATGGCAACGTGGTCGTTTTTTTTCACATCCACTGTAGCAAGCTTTCTAGCTTTTTCTCTGCTCCTTTTAGCAAGTTCACTAAAAGTTACCGTAGTTCCATCTTTTAGCTCTACTGCAATTTCATTCGGGGACAAATCAGCTTGTTTATCAAGCCAATGGGGAATAACTGTACTCATTTTTCTTCCTCCATTATGATTAATATCTTCTGAGTATTTTTATCCCTTGCGAAAAGAAACCTTTGCTTCATTTGCAAAGGTTTCTTCAACACAAGCTTAAGGGAATCTAGGGAACTGCTTGAAATTCGGTTTTCTTTTTTCTTTAAAGGCGTCTCTTCCTTCTTTTGCTTCATCTGTAGTGTAATAAAGAAGCGTTGCATCTCCTCCAAGCTGTTGTAAACCAGCTAAACCATCCGTATCTGCATTGAAAGATGCTTTCAGGAATCGTAATGCCATTGGTGATTTTTCCAGGATTTCTTCACACCATTGTATGGTTTCTTCTTCTAATTTTTCTAAAGGTACAACGGTATTTACTAATCCCATCTCATAGGCTTCTTCTGCATTATACTGACGGCATAGGTACCAAATTTCACGCGCACGCTTATGACCGACTAAGCGAGCTAAATATCCTGCACCATAGCCAGCGTCAAAGCTGCCCACTTTTGGTCCTGTTTGTCCAAAAATCGCATTGTCTGCAGCAATCGTTAAATCACAAACAACATGAAGGACGTGGCCTCCTCCAATGGCATAACCAGATACCATCGCAACTACAGGCTTCGGAATCGTACGAATTAAACGTTGCAGATCAAGTACGTTCAAACGTGGAACCTCATCGCCGCCAACATAACCGCCATGACCACGAACGGACTGGTCTCCGCCTGAACAAAATGCTTTATCTCCTTCTCCGCCCAGCACAATAACTCCAATAGAAGAATCATCTCGAGCATCTGTGAATGCCTCAATCATTTCTTTTACTGTATTCGGTGTGAAAGCATTCCGTTTTTCCGGACGATTAATTGTTACTTTTGCAATCCCATTATATTTTTCATAAATAATTTCTTCAAAGTTCTTTACTTTTTTCCATTCAACTGTCATCTTAATAACTCCTTTCAAGCTCGGGGCTTATGTAGTAATGTTGATATGATTTTCACTTAAGAACCCATCTACCATTTTACCAAAGTTTCGCGATTTTTCCACATGAACGGCATGACCAGCTTTCGGACAAAGAATTAATTCCCCCTGTGGAATGTCTTTTTGCATCATCTTATTAATGACAATAAATTTCTCATCTTCTTCCCCAGCGATTAATAAAGTGGGTTTGGTAAGCTGTGGCAATTCCTCCCACCACGAGGGCTGAGCTCCTGTCCCCATTGTCCGCAGAGACATTGCCAGCCCATCCTTATTCTGAGAAAGACGTTCGTTTCTGATTTGTTTTTGTACAGCAGCTGGCAGCCTTTTTTGAGTAGCAAACAAAGGGAGTTCCTGCCATTTATTAACAAATGCTGCGATGCCATTTTCCAAAATACGCTGTGCAAGCTCGTCATCCTTTTCTTTTCGCTCATGACGGGCTGTTTCCTCTTTTAACCCTGGAGAGGAACTTTCCAAAATAAGCGTGGCAACATAGTCCGGGTAATACATCGCAAAACTTAACGCGGTTCTTCCCCCCATAGAATAACCAACTACATGAGCTTTTTTTATTCCTAATTTATCCAGTAGCTTTGTAAGCAAGAAGCAGCAATCTTTCATCGAAGAAATTTTGCTATTTGTTTTCCCATGCCCTGGCAAATCCACTAAAATACATTGATAATTGGTTAAATAAGAGCAAACCTCTTTCCAGGTCTCACATGTCCCTGTAAATCCATGTAAAAACAGGACCGGAGCTCCTTCACCAATTATTTCATATTGTAATCCATCTGTGCTCATGCCTGCTCCTCTTTTATCTCTGCCATAATACGATTCCATTTATCCCGATGCCAAGCAGTATTTTCATCACGGTCTGTTTTCACTTCAATAATCGATAAACCGGATCGCTGATAACTTTCTTCAAGTTGGACTTTTAACGCGCTTTCCGTTGAGGCAACTTTATAATCAGCATTGTATAACGCTCCAGCATTTTCAAAAGGTAAATCAACCGGCGTACCAAAAATCGCTTCAAAATGCTTTTTATCATCTGCTTGTGGAAGGAAAGAAAAAATTCCCCCACCATTATTATTTACGAGTACAATTGTAATCGGGAGCTGGTACTGTTTTGCTACCAGCAACCCATTCATATCATGGAAAAAGGATAAGTCACCAATCAGCAGTGTCACTCTTTCTCCAGATGCAGCTGCACCAACAGCGCTTGAAATCACTCCATCAATTCCATTTGCTCCCCGGTTACAAAGAATAGATATGTTTTTAGAAGACACCATGAAGAAGCTGTCTACATCACGGACAGCCATACTGTTCCCTACATATAAAGTTGTATGATCAGGAATAACATCTGCTATTGCCCGGACAGTTTCTCCTTCTGTAATTTGTGCTTCTTCACCCGCTAATAAATGATCCTTGGCAATTTGATTGTAACTCTGCCATTTACGGAGCCATTCTACACTATTCTGTTTGTCTGCCGCTTTTTCAATCAGCTGGTTACACAATTGTTTTGGCTCAGCATAAATATAGATTGTATGATTGCCAGAAGGATCACGGAACCCTTCATTCTTCTCTACCACAAACTGTGGAATATGGTGATGTTCTTTTATATAAAACAAATATGCTTTTGATACCGGCATCGCTCCAAAGCGAATAATATAATCCGGCTGCAGCCGCTCCCGTATTTCAGAATCACGTAAAAAAGCGTCGTACCCTTCGATCACATGACTTTTATCATGCATTCCTGTCCTGACCTGTGATAGAGGATCAGCTAAAATCGGGATACTCCAAGCCTTAGCTAAGTCACACACACATTCTGAAAAATCTTCATTCATCTCCGGACCGCATACAATAAGACCTTTTGGAGAAGTTCTAAAAAGATCTGCAAGCTCCTCAACGTGTTGATCGGCTAAATACTTTACACCTTCTAATCTATTTATATCAGAGCTATTTTTACTTCTATCCACTCCCCAAATATCTGAAAGTGTAAAATCTGGCGTCAGGGGCTCCCTAAATGGGAAGTTCACTTGAACAGGGCCTTTATTTCCTTGTTCTGCATAAGCAAAAGCCTGTGAAGCTTTTTGACGCGCATACTGCAGCATAGATGGTGTTCCTTCAGGTACAGCCATTTCATGAAACCATTTTACATAGTCTCCATACATTTTAATTTGTTCGATGGCTTGCGGCGCACCAACTTGACGTAATTCATGTGGACGGTCTGCAGTTAAAACAAGTAAAGGCACTCTGCTGTAAAAAGCCTCTACAATAGCAGGGTAATAATTTGCAGCAGCTGTTCCTGACGTACATACTAAAGCTACTGGTCGATTGGATTTTTTTGCTAATCCTAACGCAAAAAATGCCGCTGACCGCTCATCGATAACAATCCATTCTTTGATCGATGAATATTCTCTAAACACCAATGCTAAAGGGGTGGATCTGGAGCCGGGGGATATAACGACATCGGTGATTCCGTTTTTGCCTAATTCATCAACAAAGTTTGCCGTATAACGTGTTAAACTCTCTGTGTAATTCATTTTTTAATCCACTCCTAAAACCGATAGCATTGGCATTAATTTAATCTTCGTTTCTTCATATTCACTTTCAGGAATAGAGTCTTCTACAATTCCGCAACCTGCAAATAAGGAAGCTTCATCCTTTTGAATAAGTGCCGAACGCAGGGCTACAGCAAACTCTCCATGATTATTACTATCCATCCATCCAATAGGTGCTCCATACCAGCCCCGGTCTAATAATTCCTTATCACGGATAAACGCTAACGCATCCTGTCTTGGCGTTCCTCCAACCGCTGGCGTTGGGTGTAAACCACTTATAATGGAAAAAATACCATGCTCTTTTTTGAGCTTTGCACGGACCGGGGTATATAAATGCTGCAGGGTTTTATATTGATGCACAACCGGTTCATCTGGAACGCTGACCTCTGAACAATATGTTTCCATTGTACTGCGAATCATTTGTACGACGTAGTTATGCTCCTTACGATTTTTAGAATCTTCAAAGAGATTGCTTGCGATTTGTTCATCTTCTTCAACTGTTGTTCCACGTCGCGCTGTCCCGGCTAAGCAAGTTGACAATACTTCATCATCCTTCACCTTCACAAGCCGCTCCGGTGTTGCTCCAATAAAGCAATCTCCTCCCATTTCATAACCAAATACATATGAATTGGACTGTGTATCTACAAGATGTTTCAGAATATCTGATATATTCGCTGCCTGATTAAAATGTAAACGAACTTCTCTCGCAAGCACTATTTTGTCAATGGATGTATTTTTCATAACATCCGTGGCTTTTTTTATCGTTTTCTTCCACTGGTCAGGAGCAATTTCTTTCTTATGCTGAATACGTAATACGGATGTATCGTTTTGTTGCCCCCTATTATCCAATAATGTCTGACGATTATTTTGTAATTCTTCCAATAGAGATGCATAACTATCCTCATAGCTAATGAAACGATTTATCGTAAAGTAATAATCACCATCTATTTGCGTTAAAATATAATTAGGAATGGAAAAGTGACTGCTCGGAAAGTTTCTCCATAATGCGGTTCGCGGTTTAAGCGGGTCAAAAGAAAACCCTCCTAATGCCACAACGCCAGTTCCCGAAGTGTGATAAGGATTATAAATGATGGCATCACTTAATAAGGCATTCCAGTCCTGCTCAACTTGATCGTAGCGAGATCCAGATACCTCTGCAGACAGTTCAAAAGCATGTCCTGCTCCTGCCATTTGAAAATCCTCATTCGCACTAGACCAAAATGTACGAGGAAACGCTAATTGAACTGCTTTTTCTAAGAATCTATATAAATTGACTTGATTTATTTTTTCCGTATAACTAAACAGTTTATCTTTTTGATCTGTTTGGACAGACTCTAAGGCAGCCTCCAATTCAGCAGTAAACTGTTTTTCTTTTACTTCCATCATCACGATAAACCTCCGTAATCGTATGTGTTCAAAAGATCAATAAAAATAGCATTATTTTCAATGGTCTTTTTGAATATCTTCAAATAATCTAACGGGTATTTTTAATATCCCCTCTTATTTTATGCCCTTTTGGTTACTTTCTCAAGAAAAGCCTTCTAATTCGTGAAAAACTGCTTAGCTTTTCTAATTTTCAGTCGATAACGGCTGATTCTCCTCAAAAAATAGGTTTGACACGCTCATACCACTTATCTAAAATAAATACGATATTGTTTTTTAGGAGGAAGCCTATCATGAGTACAAATAATTCGGCTGATATAAAAAAATTATTGAATGAACGGGAAGGTTTTCATAAGTGGTGGCGGTTAATCCGGCCGCATACACTAACAGCTTCCTTTGTTCCTGTTTTTGTCGGGACAATGATTGCTTTTAACGAAGGTGCTATCAATTGGTTACTATTTTTTGCAATGATGATCGCTTCTTTACTTATACAAGCAGCTACGAATATGTTTAATGAATACTACGATTTTGTGCGTGGATTAGATAATGATCAGTCTGTCGGTATTAGTGGTTCTATTGTCCGTGATGGCATGCATCCAAAACGAATTCGTAATATTGCTCTCCTTTTTTATGCGGTATCTATTGGAATAGGGGTCTACATATGTATCGTCTCCAGCTGGTGGATTGCAATTATTGGTTTATTTTGCATGGCAATCGGTTATTTATATACTGGAGGTCCTATTCCCATTTCCTATACACCTTTTGGAGAATTATTCTCTGGTGTTTTAATGGGGTCCGTAATTATAGGGATTACGTATTATATTCAAACGGATTCCGTCACAATGGAAATGATTTGGATTTCTATACCAATCACCATATTTATTGGATGCATTAACTTTGCTAACAATATCCGGGATCGGGATGGAGATGAAAGAGGAGGAAGAAAAACAATTGCCGTACTTCTCGGCAGACCAAATTCCATTAAGCTGCTGGCTATTTTGTTTATTGTTTCATTTTCTATAACCATTATTCTAATATTTACGGGAGCTCTTCCTCTATGGTCTTTTCTTACTTTATTAAGTATTCCGCCGGCTATTGGTGTAATAAAAGCGTTTAAAGGAAAGACTCAAGCGATTGAAATGATGCCAGCAATGGCAAAAACAGCAAAAACTAATACGATATATGGTATCTTATTAGG
This sequence comes from Oceanobacillus jeddahensis, assembly GCF_000750635.1. Taxonomy (GTDB): domain Bacteria; phylum Bacillota; class Bacilli; order Bacillales; family Amphibacillaceae; genus Oceanobacillus; species Oceanobacillus jeddahense. Next base: position 1,715,112 of record NZ_CCDM010000001.1, on the reverse strand, counting down.
TCTCTCTTTATTGATTTCCGGATTATTGTAAAGCATGTATGTAATCATAAAGAAAGGATGGATAAATCATGCAGGCTGAACATCTAACCGAAGAAGATATCACTTTTTTTAAGAAAAAGCTTTTAGACATGAAAAAAGAGGCTGAAGCGCATACAGAATCAGATATTAATCAAGATGATGAACTCGCTTCTGTCAATAATCATCCAGCTGATTTGGGAACCGAACAGTTTGAACAGCAGCGGGATGCCGGGCTCGATCAAATGCGAAAAGAAGAGCTGACTGAAATTGATGATGCCTTACAAAGAATAGAAGAGGGCACGTACGGAATCAGTGAAAAATCTGGTAAGGCTATTCCGAAAGAAAGGCTGAATGCTTCTCCTACTGCCCGGATTCTTGTAGAAGAAGCATCCGATACGGACTAGTCAGCTGGAAGCAAATAAAAACCTATATATGCAAAAAAGCAGCGGCTTATTTCAAGTCGCTGCTTTTTTGCATTTTTATTTTATATAAACCTGGTTCGCTGCTGCTGAATCCAGCTTTTCATTTTATTAAATAAAGGGATAAATAAAATAGCAATAAAAATTCCCTTGATGATATTAAATGGCAATACACCGCCAATAACTGCAATCCACTTCATTTGCTCGGACATTTCCCAGCCCATAAACCAGCCGTAAGCCGGTAATATCAAATAGTAATTGAGTACACTCATACCGACCGCCATAATAACAGTACCTGTTGCCAGCCCTGTAATAAGACCTTTCAACCCTTTTATCCGATGATAAATAAGAGAAACTGGTAAAACGATCATCAGCCCTGCCACAAAATTAGATAAAACGCCAATCGGCTCTCCAGATCCTGAAACTGCCAGATATAACAAATTTTTAAATCCAACTACAAGCACCCCGGCAAGCGGAGAAAATATCAATGATGCGATTAACGCAGGAACATCACTGAAATCTACCTTTAAATATGGTGTTGGTAAAAATGGTAGTGGAAAATTGATAAAAAATAACACGAGTGAAATTGTACTTAATAATGCGATAATAATTAACTTTAGCAGCTGATTTTTCTTATTCTTTTGCATCAGCTTACCTCCTCCATCATTTTTCCGATTCCAACTCGTGATGAAGGTCCGATACTATTTTTTATCCTGTAAGCAAATAAAACCCTAAAGCTACAGGGGCTTTAGGGTGTTAAGTCATCGCTAAATAAATACGCACAGGTATACACGCATCATATAATAAAAATAAGCTCGACATCTTCTCCCATCCAGACTTTCACTGTCGGTTCCGGAATTTCACCAGATCAACTGTAACAAAGTACAGCTCGCGGACTATTTCCGCCGGTCGGGAATTACACCCTGCCCCGAAGATTGGAATCGAATATTTAATTAATTTCAGTATACCACATAAAATCTTTTTTGCAAGAAATAATTTTTAATTCAATATAATTTTATACCTCATCATGTAGTGGATTTAAATCTTCTTTTCCAGTTAAGTTTTCAAGCATCGTAACTAACAATTCAATTTCTGTCTCCATATCCTTCTTACTCACTGTTTCTACAGGTGAATGCATATATCTGAGCGGTAAAGATACGAGAGCTACAGGAACGCCTTTACCTGTATAGCGTATTTTATCTGCATCTGTTCTTGTCGCCTGCGGTGTTAATTCATACTGTAAAGGAATTGATTTTTCTTTAGCTGCTTTTTCTAACCATTGATTGATTTTACGATGAATTGGAGCCCCTTTCGCTAATACTGGTCCGCCTTCCAAATGAACGTCAACCTGCTTTTTCTTATCCACATTTGGATAATCCGTTGCAAAAGTCACATCCACTGCAATTGCAAAATCCGGCTCTATACCTGAGGCTGCAAAATATGCTCCGCCCATATTGGTTTCTTCATTAACAGTACTTACACCGTAAACGCCAATCGGCAAATCTTTTTTAGAAAGCCTGCGAATGACTTCAGCGACCATGAAAGCTCCCGTACGATTATCTAATCCTCTTGCTGAAATATAACGATCTTGTAAAATTTCGGGTTCTGTTTTAAATACACAGAGGTCGCCAACCTGAACCTTATTAAGTGCTTCTTGTTTTGATTGAAAGCCACAATCAATGTACAAGTCTTGCACATCAAAATCACCTTTAATGCCGCCTTGGTGTTGCGCATTAACACCAATAACTCCAGTAAAAGTTTCCTGGTATCCTAATACGGTCACCCGCATACCAACAGCTGCTTTTGGATTGATACCGCCCATTTTGTCAAAAAATAAAAAGCCGCGTTCATCAATGCGCTGAATAATTAAACCTATTTCATCACAATGCCCCGCTAAAAGCACTTTAAATGGAGCATCCGGATTTAACACTGCCATCGCATTGCCGGCATGATCTGTCCTGATTTCTTCAGCATATTCTTTAACATAATGAATCCATTTCTTTTGAATTGCCATTTCCATGCTTGATGGAGAAGGGGTATTAAGTAATTCCATTAAAAAATCGTATTGCGTATCTGCCATACAATAACCTCCAATAAATATGTGTCATTTGTTCGCCTCTTTAAAACCATTATGTGTTAAAAGTTTATAGCGTCCTTTTTTATTGTACTCTTTATACCTCCCCATTAGAAAGAAACTTCATTCAGTGGGAGTCAGCCCTGTTATCTCACGCCTAAATAAATTTATTCTCTCTTTTTATTTAGAGGCAGATTTTTACAAGCGTTTTGTTATGATAAATTCCTCTTTATCCTTCCTAAAGGGTATCTTTTGTTTACCAATTCTACAGAAAAAGGTAAACTTACTATATCAAATAATTGAAATGAGGGATATAGATGTCATTGAATGAATGGTATGAAAAAGGACTTGACCCAGATGAATATATTGAAGCAATGAAAGTAAATAAAGAGGATTTATTATACATCTATGATAATTTTTCATTACCTGCTGATGAAGCTTTTTTTGAAGAAGTAAGAAGCAAAAATTTAAGAGCAATTATTCTTACAGAAGATTGGTGTGGCGATGCAATGTTAAACATGCCAATTCTTCTTAAAATTTCAGAAGCTGTAAATATGCCTGTTAAGGCCTTGCTTCGAGATAATAATCTGGAGTTAATGGATCAATATTTAACAAACGGAACAGCCAGATCTATCCCTATTATCATCTTTATTGACACAGAGGGAAATGAAGTTGGCAAATGGGGACCAAGAGCTGCAAAAATCCAGGCACATATAGATGAATCACGCCAGCAGCTGCCGCCTAACGATGCAGACGACTTTCAAGAAAAACAAAAACAAATGCATCGATTTATTTCAAAATCTTATCGTGATAACCAGGATAATTGGACTATCGTTTATGAGAGCATGAAAGAAACGTTAAAAGCAATATAAAACGAAACTTCATTCAGTGGGAGTTAGCTCACCTGATCTCCCGCCTAAATAAATTCATTCTTACGCTTTATTTGGAGGCGGGAATTTTACGGGCGGTTCTCCATGATAAAACAAAACTTACTAAAAAACATCGATTTCCATTCAGGATTCGATGTTTTTTAGTATATCGTAAAATTCTTTTTCCAAACTGCTTACAGTTACTGCTTCTATTTTAACGAATAACGTTCCCTTCCATCAGCACATACTAAGAAAAATGGATTGGAGGAATTTTTTGATGAATGAGCGTCTTCTTAAACTGCTTTATTACCGGTTACCTAACATCCTGAAACTGTTGCTTCTTGTACTGATTACTATACCAATTTTTGGATACCTTATTTATTTAATTGAACCGGAACGTTTTCCTACAATAATCGATGGTATTTGGTGGGCACTGATCACGGGAGCAACTGTTGGGTACGGCGACTATGTCCCTGTAAGCATATTAGGGCGGCTTCTCGCTGCGTTTTTGATACTCAGCGGCGGCGGACTTATTGCATTTTATATTGCTTCTTTATCAACTACTGCAATAAAACGCGAAAAGAAATCACAAGAAGGAAAACTTGCATTTCACGGGGAGAATCATTATATTTTTATTGGCTTTAATGAACGAACCCGTCAGCTTGTTGATTTAATCATTCATCATTATTCAAATAAAAAAATTGTTATTATTGATCAGACTTTAAATAACCTTGCTTACACTAAATTACCGGTTCACTACATTAAAGGGAATGCTACGGAAGATGCTATTTTAAATATGGCAAATATCAAAGCAGCTTCCTGTGTGTTTGTTTCTGCAAATAATCAAAAAACGGATTATGAATCAGATACATATACAATCCTGGCTACGATTGCTATCCGCGGAAACCATCCGGATGTCCCTATCGTTTCGGAAATTCTGTCTAAAAAGCAAATTGATAATGCAGCCCGTGCAGGAGCAACTACGATTATCCGGTCAAATGATTTTATGAGCAGCCTGTTTTTTCATGAATTAGATCCGGAGATGAAAGCGACACCATTTGAAGATATCCACCATCTCCTTAACCAGCAAAAATTTATCCATCAGTCTGTGCCTCATTCACTTATAGGAAAAACATATTTAGAAGCTGTCACTCCTTTCTTAAAAAAAGGTTTTTTAGTGATCGGTATTCTCCGTGAGAAAGACTATATATTTCAGCCAAAAGCAACGTTTGTCCTCGAAGAAAAAGATATACTTATCAGCCTTGGCAAACGGTAAACTGCCAGATAATAAACATTACTTGATTAGCCATTTCCTATAGTTTATGGTATAGTAATTTATTGTGAAAAAAAGTATGTGTTCAAAAGATGTTGAAAAAGACTTTTATTTACTAGCTTCATAGTTGAAGTTAGAGGAGAGTTTCATGAATCGGGACATCCCGCCTGGACGACTTTCTTCCACGAAAGGAAAGCAGTTGAGATTCAAGTAGATCAGCCAGAGGGCTCAGCTTACCCCCTGCCTAAATGAGTTGATTTCCACTTTCTATTTTTAAGCGGGAGATTTCCAGACGATTATCCGAAATAAAAGCTGTTTTTTTCTTTTTCCATCCGCTTTGGATAGCTTATAACAGAATTGAAAAAGATATAGGAGATGTTTAATATGAATACAAACGTAGAAATTGGTCAAGTGATAGAAGGAAAAGTAACCGGCATTCAGCCTTATGGTGTATTTGTTGCAATTGATGGCGATACGCAGGGATTAGTTCATATTTCCGAAATTATGCATGGCTATGTAAAAGACATTAACGACCACTTAAGTGTTGGCGACACAGTTAATGTAAAGGTCATCCAAATTGATGAAGAAAAAGGAAAAATTTCGTTATCTATCCGTGCTACAGAAGAAGCTCCAAAAGAAACTGCAAAACAGGAAAATGTTACAAAAAACAATGATTCGGAAAATGACTCAGGCGGTTTTAATATTTTAAAAGATAAATTACAAGACTGGATCGACCAAACACAAAATAAGTAAGGAAAACATCCAAGTATGAATTTTTTTCGTACTTGGATGTTTTTTTATGCTATCTGCTTTTTCTTCAGACACCTAAAAAAAAAGGCAAGAATATTGTCTGAAAAAGCTTTTAATTTTAGCGGTTTTTCGTATCCTTTGTCTTATTTTCCGGCTATTTATTCTCTCTTTTTGTGAAAGTGCTTCAGGTCTTTCTTCTTGATTTCATCACATTAATAGCTTAAAGTAGAGACATATATGGAAGCAAAATTAAAGGGGGAAAGATCTATGACACATGTATCTTTCAAATATGATAAAGCACTTTCATTCTTTGATAAAGAAGAGATTAAAAACTTATCTCCATTTGTATTACGCGCCCATCAAATGATCCATGAAAAAATTGGTGCAGGTAATGACTTTTTAGGTTGGATTGACCTGCCTAGAAATTATGATCAGGAAGAATACGCACGTATTAAGAAAAGTGCGGAAAAAATTAAAAATGACTCTGATGTTCTTCTTGTAATCGGGATTGGCGGTTCATATCTTGGAGCAAAAGCAGCTTTAGAAATGCTGAACCATTCTTTCCAAAACCTTCTTTCTTCAGAAGAAAGAAAAGCACCTCAGGTTATTTTTGTTGGTCATCACTTAAGCTCCACTTATATGAGTGAGCTGACGGATTTACTAAAAGACAAAGATTTCTCTATTAATGTTATCTCTAAAAGCGGTACAACAACAGAGCCTGCAATTGCTTTCCGTATTTTCAAAAAGCTGTTGGAAGAAAAATATGGCGAAGAAGAAGCGACAAAACGTATTTATGCAACAACAGATCGCAGAAAAGGCGCTTTAAAAACTACAGCGGACGAAAGCGGTTATGAAACATTCGTCATCCCTGATGATGTCGGGGGACGCTATTCGGTATTAACGGCAGTGGGGCTACTACCAATCGCAGCCAGCAATATTGATATAGATGCCATGATGAAAGGTGCACAAAATGCAATGGAAGACCTGGCTGCTCCAGATGTATACAGCAACCCGGCTTATCAATATGCAACGGTTCGAAATATCCTGTATCAAAAAGGGAAAACAACTGAATTACTCATTAATTATGAGCCGGCTCTTCAATACTTCTCTGAATGGTGGAAACAACTGTTTGGGGAAAGTGAAGGAAAAAATCAAAAAGGGATCTATCCGTCATCCGCAAACTTCTCAACAGATTTACACTCTCTTGGACAATATATTCAAGAAGGAAGAAGAAACATTTTCGAAACCATTCTTCATGTAAATGAAGCCAAGAAAAATTTAACGGTTGACGAAGAAGAAAATGATTTAGACGGCTTAAATTATCTGGCTGGTAAAAGTATTCATGAAATTAATGACAAAGCATTCCAAGGAACATTATTAGCACATACAGATGGAGATGTTCCAAATCTGATCATCGAAGTACCAAGGCTGGATGCTTATACTTTCGGCTATTTGGTTTACTTCTTTGAAAAAGCATGTGCTGTGAGCGGCTACTTACTTGGCGTTAACCCATTTGACCAGCCTGGTGTAGAAGCATATAAGAAAAATATGTTTGCATTACTAGGCAAACCTGGTTTTGAAGCAGAAAAAGAAGAGCTTGAGAAAAGATTATAAAACGAAACTTCATTTAGTGGGAGTTAGCTCACCTGATCTCCCGCCTAAATAAATTTATTTTCGCTCTTTATTTGGAGGCGGGAGTTTTACGGGCGGTTCTCCGTGATAAACTTTGAAAAACTGGTATTCGCTCAGAAAAGGAGTGAATGCCAGTTTTTATTTATCCGCAAAAAAATGAAAAGTTTTTTTTAGATTTTTGGTTTATTCTTTTTTACAGCGGGTATTACTATAATTGTAAGGCTTTCTCGTATTCCCCCTGTAGGCAGAGCGTATAACGCTTTGCTTTTTTTTGCTCTAAAACAGTTATTCATTAAACAAGTTTTAACATTGCTTTCTATATTTTTTAAAAATCTTTGTTATAATAGAAAAATGAATGATGTAAGGAGGCAGAAAAAGAATGAGTATTTTTGAAGAAGTACATGATCGTAAACAAACAAAATCCATGAAATGGGATATGCTGCAAATGAAATTCCAGTCAGAAGATGTTCTGCCAATGTGGGTAGCTGATATGGACTTTAAAGCTCCAGAAGCTGTGAATCAGGCGCTAATCAAACGTGCTGAACACGGAATTTATGGATATACCGTAATTGATGAAGATGTTACATCTTCTATTACAGATTGGGTTAAAAATCGCCATGGATGGGCTATCCAAGCGGATTGGTTAAACTACAGCCCTGGCGTAATCAACACGCTACATATGGCATTACAAGCATTCACAGAACCAGGTGATAAGGTTATGATCCAAACACCTGTATATACTCCTTTTTATAATATTATCAACGTATTAGACCGTGAAATTGTAAAAAATCCTTTAGTGTATCAGGATAATTACTATACCATTGATTTTGAGGACATGGAAAACAAGCTAGCCGGCGGCGTGAAAGCATTTATTTTATGTTCTCCGCATAATCCGGTAGGACGTGTCTGGACAGAAGAAGAACTTCGTAAAATGGCAGAGCTGTGTTTACAATATGACGCCATGATTTTCTCCGATGAAATTCATGCCGATTTAGTTTTTAAAGGACATAAACATCTGCCAATCGCCAGTTTGTCCGAAGAAATCGCTGATCAAACCATTACTTGTATGGCTCCATCTAAAACATTTAATTTAGCCGGCTTGCAAGCTTCCTATGCGATAACATCAAATAAGCAGAATAAACAAAAACTGGAAAAAGCTTTTCTTCGTCAAGGGTTAAATAATTCCTTAAACGGAATGGCTGTAACGGCAATGGAAGCTGCTTACCGTCATGGAGAGCCCTGGTTAGAAGAGCTGTTGGAGGTTGTTCAAAGCCATACTGCTTACATTAAAGAAAGGTTTGCTGCGGAAGCACCAGAATTAAAAGTAACAAAGTCAGAAGGAACATACCTTGTTTGGGTAGATTGCTCTGAATTAAATATGGATAAAAAAGAATTAAATCGATTTATGATTGATACAGGACGTGTCGGCTTAAATGCCGGACAGGATTATGGGGACGAAGGAGACGCTTTTATGCGCATTAATGTGGCATGTCCCCGTGCTACTATTGAAGAAGGTGTAAAACGGATTATCCATGCCGTGGAATCATGGAGAAATTCTTAAATTAAACCGAAAACAAGAAGACTGCCTTTCCTGATTGGAAGGCAGTTTTCTTATTTCTTCGAGGTTAGATAATGATACTTTCAACTGATCGATTTACAGCATGTCCTTTTATCCATTTTCTTCATTCTCTTGTTTATCATTGTTTTCTGTTGGATCTGTCGGGGCATTCTGCTCTTCACCACTTTCAGCATCTTCGCTGAGCACTCCGCAAATGATCCGGTCTCCTGAGTTACCGGCTGGCTGGCTCATGCCGTCATCCACCCCATCATGAATAATTAAAGAGGTGCCGTTATTCGCAATCAAGCTGTTTTTTCCTTGTTTTAATGTCGCATCAGCAATAATTAATTCTTCCTGAACATTTCCACTTTCATCCGCTTCAATATTTGGAAGATCTCCAACATGCGGTCCATCCGTCAGCAATAGACCGTGGTCTTTACCATCTGGATTAAAGTGACTACCACTGGAGGAAAAGTCAGGAGCTTCACACCTTCCGTATTCATGGACATGTATCGCATGAAAACCAGGGCTTAACCCTTCTACTTCAACATTTACAGATACACCGCCGTCTGTTTCATTCAATCTGGCTGTCCCCACACGGTCCCCATCTGCATTATACATCTCCACCATTTCTGAGTTTTCATGCGGTAACAAGCATCCTGATAAAAGAAACAGCATCAGCAGAGAAATTATCAATAATCTTTTATTCCATCTTCGCATCAGTAAGCTCCTTTGCCTTTTTCCATAGTTTTAGCAAAGGTGCTATTTTTTAATCATTAAAAACTCCTCAAATCTTATTGATTAGAGGAGGTATTTGTCACATTCTTATTCTTTTGTGTTTGCTTTAATACATCATGATATTCCTGCTCAAAACGTTCCTGATCTTTCTTTGATTTTTTCATTACCCACCGCATAACTACTACTGCCAATGCAATAAAAATTAGCAATGATATCGCTGCAGGAATATACTCCATTTTATCTTCCGGAAAATAAAGGAATGGCATCATAAAACATTCACACCTTTCTGAAGACAATTTCCCCAAATAATCTATGTATAAAAGCGCCCCGGAAATCAGGACGCTTTTATACATATTGTAAAATTATTCACCTAAATGTTCTTTGATTACGTCAGAAATACCTTGTAACGCTTCAGCTTCGTCTTTCCCATCAGCACTTACTTCAATTTCAGCACCTTTAGGAATTCCTAAAGACATCACACCCATAATGGATTTAAGGTTAACATTCTTACCTTTATAGCTAACTTCAATTTCAGAATCAAATTGACCGGCTTTATTCACCAGTAAAGTAGCTGGACGTGCGTGGACCCCAGTTTCTGCAGTAATTTTAAATGTTTGTGCTTTCATTATATACAACATCCTTTCTTTTTTGAAAACCTGTATCGTTTATGTACCAAATTATTTAATTCACATAAACCTATGTTCTATTATATACAAAAATCACGAAATATGAAATATAAATATACTTTTTTTGTGGAATTAGCTTCATTTGTTTTTCAAAAAACTTTGTGATACCTTTATCTTAAGGATGAAACTAATAATGGAGGTATATGAGATGAGTGTACATATTGGAGCAAAACAAGGAGAAATAGCAGATAAAATTCTATTACCCGGAGACCCTTTGCGAGCAAAATATATCGCTGAAAATTATTTAGAGGACCCGAAACTTTATAATGAGGTCAGAGGTATGTACGGTTATACAGGAACTTACAAAGGGGAACGCGTTTCTGTACAGGGAACAGGCATGGGAGTGCCTTCTATCTCCATCTATGTAAATGAGCTTATTCAAAGCTATGATGTCAAAAAACTCATTCGTGTCGGCACATGTGGAGCAATCCAAAAAGATGTCAATGTACGCGATGTTATCCTGGCACAGGCTGCCACGACAGATTCACAAATGAACCAGCTTGTTTTTAACGGCATTGATTATTCTCCTATTTCTGACTTTACGTTATTAAAAAATGCTTACGAAGCTGGTACAGAAAAAGGTTTGCAATTACGTGTCGGAAATGTATTTACAAGTGACACTTTCTATCGGGATAATGCAAAGGAAGTTAATGAATTGCTTGCTAAATACCAAGTACTTGCTATCGAAATGGAATCTACTGCACTATATACATTAGCAGCGAAATATGGTCGTCAAGCATTATCTGTTCTCACGGTATCTGATCATATTATCACCGGTGAAGAAACAACAGCGGAAGAACGTCAAACAACATTCCATGAAATGATGGAAATTGCACTAGATACGATTATTAAATAACTTTCAGCAGTACATGTAGTTTCAACCTGTAAGATCAAAAATGACTGTGGTGGGCTGACTGGGCTTTCTTTTAATCTGATACAGCCTATAGTAAGATAACAAAAAATTGATACGTTATTCAGGAAGGAAGTACCCTCATACATGACATTATTAACGAATTTTCCATTATGGGCTGCATTGTCTGCCATCGTGTTTGCACAAGTGATAAAAATACCGATTAAACTGCTTTTCACTAAAGAATTTCAGCCTGGACTTGCCTTTAGTACTGGAGGTATGCCCAGCAGTCACTCCGCAGCGGTTGCTTCTTTAGCCACTGCCATCGGAATTGCAGAGGGAGTATCTTCAAGTGTCTTTGCACTTGCTTGTATATTTAGTGTCATTACGATGTTTGATGCTTCCGGAGTACGCAGGCAGGCTGGTGAACAAGCAATTGTTATTAACCAGCTCGTTCGTGATTTTCAACTAATTACTTCCAGCGCAAAAGGCTGGAGTAAAAAGAAAGAAAATGAAAAAATCCAAGAGCTGAAAGAATTACTGGGACATCAGCCAATAGAAGTATTTTTTGGTGCCATCACAGGAATTATTATCGCCTTCTCTCTCGCACCGCTCTTTTCTTATTAATAAAAAGCAGAAGACCAGACGCTTCCAATAGCGTTTGCTCTTCTGCTTTTTTATGTAATAGCATTTCATTGTTTTAAAACATTTGATAACCGCTTTTTCTTAAAAACCGGATAACAAAACCAGATACAACCGTTCCGATAAAACCAGATAATAAAATCACAATGTCAGCAACGGTTAAGGCGACAATTCGCTCTCCAAGCGCCGAAAAAGATTCTCCCGGACTGGTGAAATAGCTGAAAAAAGAAACATTATCTATAATAAATATCATTAGAACCGGATATAAGCACGCCATCAGCCATGTTTTTCTTAATAACATATTTAATATAAATGCAATACCAAAAAAGATAACAAAATACAATACAACAGATACAACAAGTTGAACCATTCTCTTCCCTCCGTCCTTTCTAAGGATGCATACAAAGCACATTTTATCTTAAAATGACAAAAAAGCAAAGCAGCATCTGCCAACCTTTGCTTTTTTGTCACTATATTTCTAGCAATATTACTTATAACAAATGAAAGTTTCCCTTTTTCAGCAATAACTGCCATCCTCCTAATTGAAATAAATAATAATTGTCAGAAATTCGTTTTACTAATACTGCTTTCCAGCCAAATACTCTTCTATTTTGTATAGCTGCTACTCCGTCATCTCGTCCTAACGTTGCAAGCACCCCTTGCTTGACTGGACGGCAAGAAATAAGTTCTTTGTTTCTGAGTTTTGAAGCGATATTTTTGGCAGCTACAGCAGCCTCTTCCAATGCTTTTTTTGCTGTTGGGAGAACTTCTTCACCGTTTTCATCCACAGCGTAGGCATATTCTCCAACAACAAATATCGAATCATCTATTGTGGTATGCATATTGGGATAAATTTCTATTTTTTTGTTTTTCAAAATCAGTCCTGCTTTTTCAAATACAGGATTAGCTTGCACCTCGCCAGTCCAAATAAAAGTGGCTGCAGAAATAGTATGTTCTTTTCCTTCTGATTCATAAATAACTTTATTAGCCTGACATTCTTTCAGTTTCGCATTATGGATCATTTCTACTCCTCTGGATTGCAAAGATGTGGCTGCATAATGTACCAATTTCTCATCAAAACCTGGCAGAAAAGACTTACCTTCCTCCAGCATATACAGATGAACTTGTGTTTTCTCAATATCATATTCCCTGCATATTACTGGTATTTGATTAATTAGCTCTCCGGCAAATTCAACTCCAAGAATTCCTCCACCGCCAATCACGATATTTAAACTGCTCTCATCCTTTTTAATAGCATTCGCATAGCTGGCAAAATTATATTCGATATGTTCACGGACAAAACGGGCACTGTTAATATCGGTAATAGAATAAGCATGTTCATCCAGTCCCGGAGTCCCCTCTGCCCGAGGTTCAAAACCAAGACCGATCACAAGTAAGTCATAGTGTAATTCCTTATTTTTAAGCTTAATCTTTTTAGAATTTCTTTTGATTGAAACAACTTCATCTATAATAAAATTAATTTTGGAACGATTGATGATATCTTTAATTTTTATTTTGGAGTGATCCTGATGTAATGTACCAGCAGCATTTTCATGCAGACAGCTTGCTTGAAAATGATAATCATATTTATGAACTAACGTAATCTCTGCTTCATTCTTTCCAAGCTGTTTCTGAAGCTTTACTGCTGTCATTATACCTCCATAACCCGCTCCTACTATTACAATATGCGGTTTATTCATGGCTTTTCACTTCTCCTATTATTTATTATCATTTGTGCTAAAAACTCGAAATAAAACATACTTTGTCACATAAATAACTTCATTTTGTAACCAAACTGTAATATTACTCACCTATCTTATATGTTCTGCTAAAAAATAGCAAGTCTTAAAATCTCTTTTTTTATCCATACTTATGAACTCAACTTTCGCACCTAAGAATGAGCATATATATCTTGCTATCTCAGTATGAACATGCTCTCCAGTACCATGCTTGCTTTTGGTTACATATCCGTCCATTTTGGAATCGGTGATTGTGTATAGCACCGCTTCGGCCAACCACTCCGCTTTCCGCCGCAGCGGTGCTTTACACTTCACCTTTTATTCTTTGTCAAGGGAGTTATCAAAAGAACGATCAATTCCTGTTTCTATGGAAATAAAGTTACTTTTAAATGGCGGCGGAAGTTGAGTTATGAAGAAAAGCGCAGACATGCACACAACGTTTGATTTGCTGTTAAAATAAGATTTCTTTGAATTATTCGTTCTTTTGAAACGATATAATACAAACTAAAACGAGTTTATGATACCATAGGATGGGTAAACGTCTAGAAAGAAAAGAGGTATTGTATGGATAAAGTTTTTGATGTAACGATCATTGGAGCTGGACCCACTGGCTTATTCACAGCCTTTTACGGCGGCATGCGTCAAGCTAGTGTTAAAATAATTGAAAGCCTGCCTCATATTGGAGGGCAATTAACTGCGCTATATCCAGAGAAATATATATATGATGTTGCAGGATTTCCAAAAGTCCGTGCACAGGATCTTGTCGATCAATTGGAAGAGCAAGCAAATTTATTTGATCCGGAAATTGTGCTTGGACAAGCTATTGAGACGGTAGAACGATTAGAGGACGATAGCTTTCGCCTTATCTCTAATACTGGAGAAGAGCATTTGACAAAAACCATCATTATCACAGCTGGTAATGGTGCATTTCAGCCCAGAAGATTGAATGTGGGTGACAGTGAGGCATTTGAAGGCAATAACTTACATTATTACGTGACAGATATGAATAAATATCAGGATAAACATGTTGCTATTTTAGGCGGAGGAGATTCAGCTGTCGATTGGGCACTGATGCTTGAGAAAATAGCTTCTAAAGTAACATTAATACACCGCCGCGATCAATTCCGTGCACATGAACATAGTGTAGAGCAATTACAAGTATCTACTGTAGAAAAGCTGACACCCTATGCTCCTACAGCGATTGTCGCAAATACTAAGATTGAAAAGCTTATTTTACAAAAGATAAAAGAAGACGAATTAGTTGAATTAGAAGTGGATGACGTTATTTGCAACTATGGTTTTATATCGAGTCTTGGCCCGATAAAAAACTGGGGACTGGAAATTGAAAAAAATAGTATTGTTGTTAATTCTAAAATGGAGACAAACATTCCGGGGATCTACGCCGCTGGGGATATTTGTACGTATGATGGAAAAGTCAAGCTGATTGCAACGGGATTTGGCGAAGGTCCAACAGCTATTAATAATGCTAAAAACTATATTGATCCAAAAGCAAGAATTCAGCCAAAACATTCTACGGCCATGTTTTAATATCGTTTATACAGAAAACTTGGCATTCGTTTAAATTTTATATTTTCCTAGCTTGTAAAAAAGATTGGCAGAAAAATACTGCCAATCTTTTTTATTAACAATCGCCAGGTGCGCCGGCGTTCTGTGCTGTACGGAAAGATGAGCCACAACCGCAGGATATAATCGCATTCGGATTATCTATGCTAAATCCGCCACCCATCATATTTTCTTTATAATCAATCTTTGTACCTTCAATAATCGGAATATCCTGATTAAAGAAGACAATTGGAATATCATTAATGGTTTCAACAATATCCAATTCCTCATTAACCTCATCTGCAAACCCTAATGAATAAGATAATCCGCTGCATCCGCCGCCTTTTACACCAAAACGGAGAAGCGATTCTTCCGGTTCTTCTTTCATCATTTCTTTAATCTGTGCGCTTGCACGATCAGTCAGTTCAATGATCATCTTCTGAACCTCCTTTTTTCCTTCTATATCCTATAACTTTAGTATACACCCACACTTGTCAGAATCAAGTAATTCATTTTATGCGTGATAAATTCCTGATGCAATCGTTTCTGCTCCACCAGTCATCCAAATATGACCATCTTGCTTCCATTCAATGATTAAATCTCCACCTGCTAAATGAACAACAACCTTTTTACCTTTTTTCACTCTATTATTTAATGTAGCTGCTACAACAGCTGCACATGCTCCTGTTCCACAAGCTTCCGTAATACCAGATCCGCGCTCCCAGACTCGGAAATGTATTTCTTCATCAGATACGACTTCGATAAATTCTGTATTAACTCCTTCAGGAAAACGTTCATCTTTTTCAATAATCGGTCCTAGTGTTGTCAGCGGAGCATGATCAATCGCATCTACCATTGTTATTACATGTGGATTTCCCATGGAAACTGCTGTTACACGGAGCGTTGTATCTGCCACCTGAAAAGGTTCATTAATAACGGTTGTTCCTGCTTCTCCAAGCATTGGAATCTGTTCTCTTTGTAAAATCGGTGCTCCCATATCAACCGTTATTTCTTCAACTTTCCCCTCATCATTTACTTGCACCATAGCCTGAACAATATTCGCTTTTGTTTGAATAGTGAATTCTTGACTATCGACAATTCCTGTTTCATAAGCGTATTTAGCCGTACAGCGCAGTCCATTCCCGCAGTTCATTCCTTCCGAACCATCCTTATTAAAAATACGCATGCCTACATCAGCATTTTCTGTCGGATGAATCAGAATCATTCCATCTGAACCGATCCCTGTATTCGGATTTGACATATTAATGGCTAATTCAGATAACCTGTCTTCAGGCAATACTGTATGAAAAAGATCAATATAGATATAATTATTTCCTAGTCCATGCATTTTTGTAAAGGGTATTTTCATTTTCTATTCTCCTATTCTGCTTATCCTTCTTTTTCTTCCAGTCCCAGCTCATCCAGTGCTTGATAAATTGGCTTTAAACGCGGAATACCTTCCGCAACCATTTTATCATTTATCCATATAATTGGATAAAACAGATCTTCCTCCACTATTTTCTCAACATATGCCTGGTGGCCAATATCTGATGGCGGCTGATTTATATCAATATATTTATATTGAATACCTTCAGAAGTATATTTTCTTCCAATTGCTGCTTGAAGCCATTCATACGTATCCTTTGAGCTTGGTGCACCGACACAGCTTGCACAAATCTGCTCGCTTCCATAGACGGTTATCACAATCGTCGCCATGTTACACACTTCCCTTCAGAGTGCTTTGTCTTTTAACACATGCCTATGTTAATTATTTTACAAAATAAGCGGAAAAAGATAAAATAAAATTAACCAGCTAATTGAAAATCATTTTCAAATAGATTTTTAGACTTAACCGCGTTATAATAGATTTGTGGGAAAGGAGTAGGTTAATGTGGAAGAGCAAGTACAAGAAGTATTAAGCAAGCTTCGTCCATTTTTATTACGTGATGGTGGAGATGTAGAGTTAGTTGACGTTGATGATGATGGAGTCGTTTTACTTCGCCTCATGGGAGCATGCGGTAATTGCCCAAGTTCAACCATTACATTAAAAGCAGGAATTGAACGTGCATTAATGGCAGAAGTTCCTGGCGTAACAGAAATCGAACAAGTTTTTTAGTTTACTTTAATATAGAACGGAGCGGTCTTTGGTATTACATAAAGCCCCTCCGTTTTTATTTATATCTTTATTAAAAATAAATCTTCTGTAGGAGTCGGACAAAAATTCAAATTTCCACAGAAGAAAGTTTCGCATACGTGTCCATAAGTACCCTTTTTGTAGTGAGAAGTATCCCTTAGACGGTTAAGAAAACAAGGTCACTTCATCTCCTGATTAACTTAGTTAAGGTTTTGCAGGGACTAACTTCCCGCTAAATCTTAACCGGGTTTTATGAAACTGGTGTAATTGCTTCCTTTCCACTGACTACTGCTAAAATGTTGTCCATGCATAACTCGACCATTTTTGTTCTTGTTTCTACACTGGCAGAACCAATATGCGGAATACACACTGTATTATTTAAACCAACCAGCGGGTGATCTGCTCTAATTGGCTCCTCTTCAAAGACATCTAACCCTGCCGCTTGAATTTCACCAGTTTTAAGCGCGTTTACTAACGCTTCTTCGTCTACTACTTTTCCACGTGAGATATTAATAAAAATAGCACTTGATTTCATTTTTTCAAAAGCAGCTTGATTAAATAATTTATCTGTTTCCTGCGTATGCGGGACAACGGTTACAATAAAATCAGAAGTCTCTAAAAGTTCATCAAAACTTACATATTTAGCATTTAATCGCTCTTCAGCACCTTTTTTACGGGAGCGGTTATGATACTGGATGTTCATGTCAAAACCACTTGCACGTTTAGCGATCCCTTCTCCGATTCTACCCATACCTACAATACCAAGTGTCTTCCCATAAATATCTGTACCAGCAAAGAAAAAAGGCGCCCATGATTGCCATTTATCCTGCTTCACCCATTCCTCCGCTTCTACGATCCTTCGAGCAGTACTCATAATTAGAGAAAATCCTAAATCTGCTGTTGTTTCCGATAAAACATCCGGCGTGTTCGTCACCGTAACATGATGTTTTTTACATGCTTCAAGGTCGATATTATCGTAACCGACAGCCATATTAGCGACGACTTTTAAATTCGGAGCTTTAGATAGTAAATCCTCATCAATGGAATCACTTAATACTGCAAATAAAGCAGTAGCATCAGCTACCTCTTTATAAAGTGTCTCTCTTGGTACAGACTCTTCCTCTTTTTCCCACATCCGAATGTCTAGCTGGTCCTGATAAGGTTCCAAATATGATGCATCAATTTTGCGGGTAATATAAACCTTTGGCTTGGACATATCCTAGTATTCTCCTTCCCTCGTTTAAATCATTTTTATTGGACTTTTTGAACTACCTCTTTTAGAAACTATTATATTACTTACAACCAGCTTATCATAGGTATCCGCCAATCGGAAACATCAACACCTACTGTTTCATAAAATCGTGCCAACCTTCTCTCATATACTTCTTGATGCTTTAATAATTGCCCCAGCGCTTGAAAATTAGGATACTGGAAGCCGCTCTCCAAAAAATCATAGAGATGAATGGGGAAAAACAATCTGGCAAAGATAAGCCTCCATGCAAATACGGATAATGGCTGATAATTTTGATAGTCATTTAAAAACTGATTTATTTCTCCGTCTGATTTATTTTGCAAAAAAGCATGACGGATATACTCCGCAATATCACGTGTTGGATGATCATATACAAGTTCATCCGCCCAAATAACCTTTTTCTCAGAGGTGCTCCACCTGGCAAAAGCAACGGTACTCTGATCTGTTTGTAAAATACGCTGTTCTTTCTCACTTTCCCGCAAGTATTGAATCGCATTTTCACTAATTCCAACGATATATGGTAAAATATCCATGACTTCAGATAAATATTTACTTGTTCCTTCTTCTTTTGCCTGTCTCGTCAATTCTTCTTCAAAAAAAGTCAATTTTTCTTCCCAAAGCTTTTTCCATAAGCCATAGCTCGAAATCGTCTTCGGTTCATACTGAAACATGCTGCCAATACGATGAATATCTCCAAGCATTTTCCCTGCAGTTTCATGATTTAAGGTTTGTGAATAATCTTCTAACACAAGAACCATCCAAAGATCATTGGCATGATTCGTAAACCATTCCCCATTTATATTCCGAATTGGATAAGCAACGTTGTATAATCCATTTTCTTTTAAAAAGTAAGCTAATGTTGCCTGTTCCATTAATATCATTTCCTTGTTCCCGGCTGGAATGGTAAAATAATGATAATGTTCTTTCTGATAAGCTTCACGCTCTTCGATGAATTGCTTCCCTTCCACTTGGATCGCATATTGACTACGGAGCATTTCTGACATAGGCATCAACAAACTCCCCCTTATCGTATATATTAAATATATGAAGGAAATGACTATACAATCATATTAAATCGAAAAAAGGTGTGTTTTAAAAAATGACGAAATATACAAGCAAAACAGAACTTGAAGTAAGAGCAAGACAGCTTTTAAAAGAACGTGGTGTGAAAATAGAAGATATTGCAGAGTTAGTGTATTATCTGCAATCGAAATATCATCAAGATTTAACAATGGACACATGCCGTTATAATGTCAATCGTGTATTAACGAAAAGAGAAGTCCAAAACGCTGTAATAACAGGCATTGAATTAGACATGCTGGCGGAGAAAAAACAATTAAGCGAACCATTACAGGAGACCATTGCAATTGATGAAGGATTATACGGAATTGATGAAGTGATTGCCTTATCAATTGTCAATGTTTACGGTTCTATCGGCTTTACAAACTTCGGCTACATCGATAAACAAAAACCAGGTATTTTAGAAAAATTAAATGATAAAAGCAGCGGCGAAATTCACACATTTTTAGATGATATCGTCGGCGCTATCGCTGCAGCAGCTTCCAGCCGTTTAGCTCATGGAGATGCAGAAAACGAGCACGAAGAATTAGATGGGTAAAACAAAACTTCATTTAATAGAGCACTTTTCTTGCTAAGAATTAAAAAAACAAGCAAAAATATTTGCATTTCGGGATGTAGAGCTTTAAAAGAACAAAAGCGCAGAGCACCTGTTTAAAAACGTAGAGATTGCGCCCCCGGTTTTTGGGGGTGGTTCGACTTTAGTCGAACTTCCTTTATTCTTGAGATAAAGGAAACACGGTAAGGTGACGAACCGATGTTGACTTATCGTAGGGCGCGACGTGAAATCTCCTAGTTTTTGGCGCTCGGAGCTGGACGTGGCTGTTTTACTATAAATAGTTATCCACAAGGCAATAATTCTATAATTTCCTATGCAACAAAAAAGGCATTCATATTCCTATAATTTCACATAGGATATGGATGCCTTTCACTATTCTAAGGTCCATTCTGATAAATTTTCTATAATATAGGCAGGCTGCTTTTCAAAAGTAGCTAATTCTTCTTTAGAGGTTACTCCCGTATGAACAAATAACGTATCTACATCCGCATTAAAACCTGATTGGATATCCGTCTGGTAATTATCTCCCACCATAACAACATCCTCTTTCGGTAAACCGAGCACATCTAATGCCTCTTGCATGATAATTATATCCGGTTTACCGATAAAAATAGGTTCTTGCTGTGTACTCGTCTGAACTAATGCTGTAAAAGCACCATTACCAGGACCCATCCCAGCTTCAATAGGAATGGCATGGTCCCGATTGGTGGAAATAAACTGCGCACCGTTTCGGATAGCAATACATGCTGTTGCAAGCTTGTCATAGGTAATGTCTTTATCCAACCCCACAACAACAGCATCCGCATCTGTACTATCCACCAATTGGATCCCTTGTTCTTTTATCGGATCCTTTAAACCACTTTGCCCAATACAATAGCATGTTTTTACGGACTGGTCTTTTAAATATTTTGCAGTTGCCATACTGCTGGTTACAACTTGCTTGTGATTTGCCTGAATTCCTAATCGGTTTAATTTTTCAGCTACATCCTGTGTACTTTTAGTAGAATTATTCGTTACAAATACATATGGAATATTTCTTTCTGCTAATTGCTTAACAAAAGGAACAGCTTCTGGAATAACTTCATTCCCTCTGTACATGGTTCCATCTAAATCAATCAGATATCCTTTATATTTTTTCACATTATTACTCCTTTATTTCTATTACATCGTAGTAGTATCTATTTGCCAGGCTGATCGAATATTCACTCTGAAACCGCAGCAATTCGCCACTGACAGCATTTATTTCCATCAACCTGCAAAGATTTGGTCTTTATTTCTTGATTAGGGAATAAAGCTTCATACATTTCTTTTTCGTGCTGGCACATGACAGGATAATCCTTGGCCACTTCTAAAAAAGGACAATGAAAATTATTTAATTGAAATCCTTCTTTCCCCTTATCTTCCACCTGAAACATATAGCCGCTCTTATTTTGCAAATCCTTCAACGTATTTATTTTTTCTTCTATGGTTGAGCATGCATCTAATGATTTCTTTAACTGTTCTTTTTCTTTCGTTGACTGCTTTTTGAGAAGTTTGTTTATAAGCTGGCTTCCCTGCAATTCCTCTAAATCATGAAGTAAATCTAAGGAGAGTTCTTTATAGCGATTAGGGAAACTTTCTTGACTCTTTTCTGTTAAACGATAGGTATGATATGGCCGCCCAATCTCTTTTTTATGCTGCTGTACTTCAATAAATCCTTCTTGGACAAGCGTGTGAAGCTGCTTCCGGACAGCTGTCTCTGAGATAGTAAAATGCTCCATCAGCGTATCCATGGTGACAGTTCCCTGCTCTTTCAACACGTGGATAACTTTATCCTTTGTCGAGATACGTTTTCCCATCCGCTGAAGCCCCCTTTTTAACACAATCGGGAAGTAGTAGAAAAACGAGCTTTGTCATTTTTTCCAATTACACTTATTGCTTATTCGAAAAAGCATGTGCAACTCCCAATTCATTTTTTAAATACGTATGAATCCATTCCGAAAAATGCGTAAATATGTTTAGATTTTCCATGAAAAACCGTTCTAAACTTTTATGTTCGATTTCTTGATATTCATGTACTAACGATTTCCGCCAAAGAATAAGAGCTTTATAAACCGTTTCTTCCTCCGCAGGAATTACTTTTTCATCCACTAAAATATCGATAATATCCTCATAACTTCCTGGATCCCTCATGATAAAACCATCTATCATCATATTCCCTACATCGAGCACACCTTCAATAAAGACATGTGCCATACGCTCCAATGCAAGATATTCTATTTGAGTGTTATAGGGATGTTTTTTTAATGTATCTAAAATATTATTCATAAAGGTCAATGTCTGGCTAATTTTTTCCTGATCTACAAAATACATAATGATTCCTCCAAAAACGTCTATACTAAAGGATATTTAAACTACTCTTATCATATCATAATTTTGAATATAATTTCATCGAACTTAAAAGAATACGAAGCGAATCATGCCTTCTTTTTTAAAAAACATGATATAGTAGGTCTAATAAGTATGAAGGGGATAAATGCAGGATGGAAAAACGACATATTTTAAAAATGGATGCAACGAATATTGCATCGGCAATTAAAAGGAAGCAACTAACTTCTGTGGAAGCTGTAACAGCTTTTATCGAACAAATTAAAGTGGTTAATTCCTCCATCAATGCTGTTGTAGAAGATCGGTTTTCAGAGGCTCTGCAAGAAGCAAAAGAAGCAGATGCATTGCTTCAAAAAAATGTGTCTTTGGGTAAATTACACGGCGTTCCGATTAGCATCAAGGAATGCTTGCATGTAAAAGGGATGAAAACAACAGGCGGTTTAGAGCATCGGCAGGACCTTATTTATAAAGAAGATGCTGAAGTCGTACATCAATTAAAACAAGAAGGTGCCATTATTCTTGGAAAAACAAACACTCCTGCACTTTGTTTTTGCCAGGAGACGGATAATAAACTATACGGTAGAACAAACAACCCATGGGATGTCACGAAAACTGCTGGTGGCTCCAGCGGCGGAGAAGGTGCACTGCTTGCTGCAGGTGGAGCAGCTGTTGGTATTGGGTCTGATATCGGCGGTTCAATTCGATTTCCATCCCATTTCAACGGCATTATAGGCTTCAAACCAGGAAAAGATACGGTATCAACGAAAGGACATTTCCCATCTGTACAACATGAACTGCAGCAACGAATGCTTAGTATTGGACCGATGGGGAAGAGCATCGAGGATATGCAGCTTGTTTATGAGATTTTATCTAAACCAGCCTTCAGCTCTCAATTATTGCATGAATTTAAAATAGAGATATTACCGATGAATCTAGGTTACCCTCTTTCGACAAAAACAAAGCAGTTATTAGGACAGCTGGAAAATTTTCTTGAAAGAATATACGGTGTTCAGCAGATTATGCCGCCTTATTTTAGAGAAAGTGCATTAATCTGGCAGGAAATCATGTCCATCAATGGTAGTAAATTAGTGGAAGATGAAGCTTTTAATAACGATCGCTCAGGACTAATACGTTCCTTCTTAAAAGAAAAGCTAAGACAACGTACAAATGTCCACCCTTATTTATCCTGGGCCATCATCGGAGCGAAAATGTTTAAACCTTCTCAGAAAAGAGTTCAAGAAATCGTCGATATACTTCAGCAAGGAGATGAGCTGTTAAAAACCTACCTGGATAAACGTTTATTGATTTTGCCAGTTTATTATCAATCTGCGTTAGATCATGGCCAAGTGTTTAAAGAAATTTTCTCCATTCGTAAAACCTATCTTCAATACATGCCTTATGCAGCATATGCAAATGCATGGGGACTTCCTGCGCTTACCGTACCTGTTGGAGAAGATGATAAAAATATGCCAATAGGAGTACAAATTATCAGCGGGGTTGGAAATGAAGATGCTATTTTCCGTTTGGGTAAATTACTTACTAAACGTTTTCGCGGGTATAAAATGGCAGAGATGACGGATAGGTAATTATTAGAAGGTGTTATTTCCCTCCATCCGTACAAAATGAAAATATGAGGGAGGGAAATGAAGATGCCAAAAAAAGATTATCAAGAGCTTTCAACCGTCCAGAAACAGCATGATGCACTGGTTCCGGAAGAATTTCCAGAGGGAGCATTTGGATCGGATATTCATGAAGGTGATTTAGTCTCTGGGAAGTCCACAGATTGGGAAGAAGGACAGCAACGCACAAGTGCATTCACTTACGCGGATAAAAAACAGCATAAAAAGCTGCAGAGAAGAGCTCCCGGAGCACATCCTTTAGGAGAAAAAGATAATTAAAACGTTTACTGCATAAAAAAAAGAAGTTCAAAATGCCTTCTTAATCATAAGAAGAAAGATTGAACTTCTTTTATTTTTGTATTTTTTTCAAAACAAAATAAGCGCAGCCAAAATTACAATATTCATAAATATAATCCTGAAAACAGCTGATTTTTGCATCTATGGGGGCCTTGGCATGATTGTCATGATAAAACCCTTTTAAACGAAGCTGTTCATAAGCCCAATCCCCTACAATAAAATCATATTTTGATAAGACCTCTGAATAACGCTCCTTGATAACTTCTGCTTCAAAACCATTTTTATTTTCTTCAATTAATTCATATGTTTTCCCATTTAATTCAATCATGAGAGGACACCCACACTCCTTATCAATTACTTTTAGTTTATCACAGAAACAGTTAGAAAAACCAGAAAAAATTACCTGCATGTTTTACGCTTCTTTTCCAAAACTAACATGTATAGATGAGTAAGCATTTGAAGTCAGAAAGGAGTAGTAATATGAAAAAAGGATTAGGAATCATTTTATTAAGTCTTGTGATAACCCTTATTGGTTGTGCACCTGATCAAAATAATTCAGAGCCCGACCCATTAGATCCAAACAACAGAAATCCGGAAATGGAAACGAACACAAACTCTTCACAACGTGATCAACTTGGTTTTGTCCGCTATACCCAGGATGAATTTAATCAAAATAATGCAGTTGAACCAAAAGAAATCCGTATAGATCGAAATGAAATCGCTGATATGATTACTCGTATCTTATTGCAAAATCCTGATTTTAAAGAGGTAGCAACGCTTGTAACAGATGAAGAAGCTTTAATCGCTTTTGAAGCCTCGGATAATGTATCAAAAGAAACAGCTATTGACAATGCAGAAAGAACAGCCATGTCGATCCTTCCTGGTTACTATACGATTCATGCTTCGAATAACAGAAGCTTAATTCAAAATATTGAAACCCTGCATTATTCTGTAACTGAGAATCAAGATGTAGATATTAACCCGTTAGTACAAGAGATTGTCGATACCATGAGAAAAGACGATTAAAAATGTATTTATTTCCTAAGGAGGTGATTTATCTGACTAGAATTCGCAGTACCGTGTTGATCATCCTTTGTTTCTTTCTCTTTTTTCAAACAACCGCTATTGCAAATGCAGAAACAAATGATCAAATATATACAGACAGAATGGCTTTATTTAAAAAAGTGGAAAGTCTTACCCAGGTTCCATGGTATTATTTCGCGGCGATGGATAATTATGAACGAAATACTCTTCCATCATCTGAGGAAGAAAAAGTTATTTCGATACAATTTGATGAAACAGAGTGGTTTGGCTTGGGAAATGCAGCTAAATCAACTGAACAGGAAATAATCAAGAAATTTGGCGGAATAGGGAAAGACGGTAATGGCGATAATAAGGCAGACCCCAATGATCCAGAAGACATCCTTTATACAATGGCACAACATATATTATCATATGGTTTGCATAAAGATGATATTAAAATTGCGATTTGGGAGCATTATAAACGTGACTTAACTGTACAAACAATAATGAATACAGCAAAGGTATTTCAAAACTTTGGAGACATCCATCTAACAGATCGTGCGTTTCCATTAGATACGAATTATAATTACAGCTATCGTAGTACATGGGGAGATCGCCGCGGTTTTGGCGGTTTACGAATCCATGAAGGTACGGATATTTTTGCCTCCTATGGCGTCCCTGTCCGCTCTACAACCTATGGTGTCGTAGAAATGATGGGGTGGAATTTATACGGTGGCTGGCGTATCGGCATACGGGACATCTATAATATTTATCATTATTATGGACATATGAGCGGCTATGAGGATGATATAAAGGTAGGTCAAGTCGTAAAGCCTGGAGATGTTTTAGGAAGCGTTGGCTCTACTGGTTATGGCCCTCCCGGCACTTCAGGGAAATTCCCTCCGCATCTGCATTACGGAATGTATAAAGATAATGGATACAGTGAATTTTCATTTGATCCCCACCCTTATATCTCGAAATGGGAGCGGATGGAGAAAAGTAATTAATCATCACCTAATTAACCAAAAGGTGTGTATCCAAATTGTTAATCAGGATACACACCTTTTTTAACTAACAGTACTTATGCTTCACTTAGCCCTTCCCTTTTTGAACAGCATTCCAAATACTAGCTGCTAAACCGCCCCAGATGACAACAATACCGATAATCATGACAATGATTGCTGGTGCACTCATACGCCTCTTCCCTCCTATTTATTGTCGTAATCAGACAGAGAATTTTCTGACTTCCACTTCATTGATGCCAGGATAATTCCAAGCACTAACACACCAGCTACTACCGCCCAGCCAGTATAATTAATAAAAGCATTGGAATAATTTTCGTAGTTCCCCGTCTCTGTATCAAACTCTCTCAATAAATTCTGTTTAAACAGACCAAACATCATATAGCCCATGACAACAGGTGTAATAGCCGCAATACTAATCGTCCACCAGGATCCTAACCGGATATCTGAAATTTCATTGGCATGATTTTTAAGCAGATTAGTTTTACGAAGAATCCAGGCAATTAAGACAACCTCGACAAGACCAATCATAGCAACTCCAAATTGATTAATGAAATAATCGACATTATCTAAGAAGTGCAAACCGCCTCTGGAAGCATATAATAAAGAAATCAACGCTGCGAGTCCGCCCCCAAAAAGGACTGCTTTTGATCGCGTAATGTTAAACTTATCCACCAAAGCTGCCACATACGCTTCTGTAATAGACATCAATGAGGTAATTCCGGCAAGCGTCAGTGAAATGAAGAAAAGAGCTCCAAACAATCCATTAAATGCCGGTAATTCATTGATAATCGCCGGGAAGACAACAAAGGCAAGCCCGACTCCTCCTGCTACAACATCATCAACACTCACGCCTGCTGAAAATGCCATAAAACCTAATATTCCAAACACTCCAATACCAGCTAATAACTCAAAACCGGAATTTCCAAATCCAACAATAAATGCATTATTCGTAATGTCGGATTTTTTAGGTAAATAACTTGAATAAGTTATCATAATAGCAAATGCAATTGATAAGCTGAAGAAAATTTGACCATAAGCCGCAATCCATACACCAGGTGACAAAATCTGACTGAAATCAGGTGTGAAGAAGGCATTCAATCCATCCATTGCTCCTGGAAGAGTAATTGCTCTTATAACGATAATAATAAATACAATAAGAAGCAAAGGAATGAATATCCGGTTTGCTACTTCTATGCCTTTTTTTACACCGCGGAATAAAATTCCTAATACTAGTAACCAAACAATAATTAATGGAATGAATACGCCTGGTACTAGTCCGCCTATTTCCCCAGGTGTCTCTGCTAAGTGCAGATACTCTCCAAATAAAAATCCTTCTGTATCTTCTCCCCAGCTCTGATTAAAAGAAAAGATAGAATAAGATATTGCCCAGGCAATAATCACGGAATAATACGTTGAAATAACAAATGCAACAAGAACTCCCCACCATCCGATAAATTCTGTTTTCTTATTGATTCTCCGGAATGTTAACGGTGCAGAACCACGATACTTTTGACCCAGGGTGAATTCCATAATTAATATTGGAATACCAGCAGTCAATAAAGCAAATAAATAAGGGATAAAAAATGCTCCTCCACCATTTTCATACGCAACAGCCGGAAAACGCCATATATTTCCCAAACCAACCGCTGAACCAACTGCTGCTAAAATAAACCCCGCCCTTGTTCCCCATTGTGAACGACTTTCCATTCATCACAACCCCCTTTTTTATTAATAACAACAGAATGAAAGTATATTGAATAAGAATAATAGCAAAAATCATTACTTTCAGACTATTTAACTTGTATTATAGCTTTTCCGAAATTTTTGTCAAATATTTAGTGATGGAAATGATGGAATTTATTTGAAATAGTCTCGTTATATGATTAAAAGCTTGGAATACTAAAATGTATTCCAAGCTTTCTGTTAAGATGCCTTCTTTTTTTCTTTAATAAAAAACGCCTGTATAAACCACACAATCGCGGCTAAAAGAATAATTGTTGCAGCTAAAGCAAGCCACGTTGAATGGGTAATTCCGATAATAAAGAATCCGATTAAAGCCGTACAAGCAGCAATTAAAGCATATGGAAACTGTGTAAGCACGTGATCAATATGATGTGCCCCTGCTCCAGTTGCAGATAAGACAGTCGTATCAGAAATTGGTGTAGAATGATCTCCAAATACAGCTCCGGCAAGTACAGCGGCTAATGCCGGCAATAATAAATCCATATCTGTATTGGCCATGATTTCCACAGCAATCGGAAGCATTATACCAAAAGTTCCCCATGATGACCCTGTTGCCAAAGCCATTAATCCTGCAATAAGGAATAGGATTGCCGGAAGAAAACTCACTGAAATAGATGAATTATTTACTAAGCCTGCCAAATAACTTCCTGTCTCCAATTCCCCGATAATAGAACCGATCATCCAGGCAAGAATTAAAATATTAATTGCAGGAAGCATTGTTTTAAAGCCCTCTATAAAAATCCTTTTCATATCAGAACGTGGTTTTCTTTGCTGAATATGAAAAATAATTGAAGTAAGAACTGCTGCAAT
Source organism: Oceanobacillus jeddahensis (assembly GCF_000750635.1). Lineage (GTDB taxonomy): Bacteria > Bacillota > Bacilli > Bacillales > Amphibacillaceae > Oceanobacillus > Oceanobacillus jeddahense. The sequence goes on along the minus strand of NZ_CCDM010000001.1, from coordinate 1,686,395 downwards.
CCCGCCTGTAATTAAAGAGAGATTTACATCTGTATTTGCAAAAGCATCCATGAGAGATGCATTTCCTTCTGTTTCCATTATTCCAGTTCCAATCATCGCCATGACTGTAACAATAAATAAAACGATAATAGGAACGATTAAATGAAATACTTTTCCATCTTTATGAGGATCAAAGACATCTCCCAAATCTCCAGATACCTGATTCCTTTTCGGGTCAAGTAATTCACCCTTTTCTTTTGCTCTTTTTTCATGTACACGCATTGGTCCAATATCAAAATGAAAATAGGCCACGATAAACACAAGAACAATCGAAGCAATGGCATAAAAGTTTAATGGTATCATTTGTATAAAAGCTTCTATCGGCTGAATTGCTGTAATGCCATTTGCCGCAAAAAGTCCGCCTAAAATACCAATAATATAAGCTCCCCAGCTCGATATTGGCGCGATTACGGTAACCGGAGCTGAACTGGTATCAATGTAGTATGCCAATTTTGCACGGGAAATATGCTGCCTGTCTGTTACAGGCCTTGCAATCTGCCCAACTGCTAAACTGTTAAAATAGTCATCTATAAAAATAATCAGTCCAATCACAACAGTCATCAGTTCAGCGCCTCTTCGTGTTTTCACACGTGCCAGCATCCAATCTCCAAAAGCTCTCGCACCCCCGGAAGCTTGTAAAAAAGCAGTAAGTACCCCTAAGAACAGAAGAAAACTGATCAACATTAAATTTCCAGTTTCCAAGGCACCCTCCGCATAAAAAATAGTATAAAATACGGTCCAAATCTCTTTTAATGTTCCCCAAATATGAAAATCATTTAATAATAACGCTCCAACTACAATCCCTGTTCCAATTGAGATTAGAACTTTTCTTGTTATTATAACTAATATCAGCATGACAATTGCGGGGATCAGCGACCAAAACGTACCTTCCATGTTAAAGACCTCCATCTATTTATTTCTGGCTCCGGATAAGTAGTATCCCAGCACTAGATTGACGACGTATGACGGATTATCAAAACATCCTCCATACGTATACAACCGATTCGAAATAAAGAAATTAGACAAGGTTATTCGCAATCAAACACTGCATGATCAGTAATATTTCATACAAACCCCCTTGTAAAACGCAAAAAAACAATGATAGAAAATAACCTATCATTGTTTTACCAATTCACGTTATCCTCCATTTCGATCAGTAGTTCTCCATGTAATTCATTACATGACAGCATGTTACTTTTTTAGTAATATGCCAGCAATATAAAGCCCGACTTCTTTATATACTTCGGCAAACCATCCTTTCTCAGGCAATCCCAGGTGTCATTCTCCTGCCAGATACTTATATAATTTGCGCCTCTACCTCACCGATCTGATAAGGTTTTTATTTAAATATGTTTCTTCCACTAAACTGTACTATACTACATATTTAGTCCCTCTGCAAATCATCTCTTGGAATAGCAATATTTGGATTATTTCCATCTCCCCCATAAAAATCAGGTACTTTCCCCATAATTGCTCCTCCGTCCAAATATAATTCTGTATGTACTGTTCTTACTTCTGAGGTAAATGGCACAATAATTTGCACATCTGCTTCTACGTTAATATACAAGGATACCCACGCTCCATTAATGCCAAACTCTTCTTCTTCGCTGACCACATTTGTCCGAACCGCTCCAACCACTTCCATATTGATTGGAATTCTAGGACCTAAATTGGCCAGTACAGAATTCCCTGTTATTTGCCCTAAAGGAATCTCAATCAATGTAGGATCAACCTGTACTCTTCCATCCGCACCTCCCTCATAGTCATAGGGTTCATGAACATTATGCTCAAATTCAAGTTGCTCTCCCCGATTCACATACGTAAAAAACTCCTCTACTCGATCGGTAGCTACCCGGTTGATTTCACTGATAACTGCAGGATCTCGATTATACGTTACTAAATTTCCTTCATTATCATAGGTGATGTTTAGGATATCCTCAAATCCATATTCCTCTACATAATAAACAGCGGAGTTAATTGCTCTCGTAGCAAATTCATCCGCTTTTCGTTTTGCAATATCAATAACAATCGGTTCAATTTTGACATTGATCAAATAAAAACTAAAGCCCACCACTGCAAAAAATAAAATAAATGTCAGCATCAGAATGGAGCGTCGTGAGGGAGGCATTCTTCTTTTTCTTCCTGTTCGCTTTCGAAATCGATATCGTTTTTTAAATTTCAATGCAACAACCCTCCTTCGTAATAATTTATGCAGGTATTGAAGGGAATTAGAACAAAGGAAAATAGATTGATTTTATGTACAAAACAAACACTTCTTTCGTTCAATACTAAAATCAGTACAAACAAAAGAAGTGTCTTTTAGAGGTTGTTCAAAAAGTCCCATACATAGAATTTTTTGAACGGACGTTTTTAGTCTATTATGATATTTTAAGCAATGCTTCTTTTCCAGTCATTCCTACTTCCCAGCCGTGCTCCTTCGATGCATCTGTTATTTTCTGTAACGGAGCGTTCAGCAATTGATCAATGGTTCTTACCCCCATTGCCCGGCCGGCAATAACGTTTCTTTCTTTTAACTTAGGTATTTCATTAAAAATGTCTACATCGAGTGCAGCACACATAATATACCCCACATCATTACTAATCGTTAATAAAGTTGTTTGTGGCAGTTCCACACTCACTGCTGTAAAAATAATTCCATCTACCTCAAGAGGTTCTACCGTAATCATTAAAAAAAAGCCCCCCTCTGTTTTTCTCTCGTGATAAGTGTATGCAGAGGAGGGCCGGAACGTCACACGTGGATTTGAAAAATATCAATGCTGTTTAACAGCATAAGCTAATAAATCACGTAAAAATTCTGGAACAAAATATTGCTTTTTCGTAGAACGGGCAATTTCCGGCAAGAGCTGACCAAAAGTAAAAGTATCGGCAGTAGCAACATAATATACTTTGTTTGGATGAATGGGATAACCGTCTTCTGTATAAACCTGTTTCACATAGACCTCCCCGTTACGGTGAAAAGCTGTCTCGACTCGAATTCCAGAGAAAATCATTTTCCCCAAAACTTCTCCTCGAAAGCCAAATCCTTTTAATTTTAATTCCGTAAAAGCAGGTGATAAAGCAGCTCTAACAGTCTCCACGATTTGATCTCCGTTTAAATCAACAAGCACTGGATTAATTGGATGAGGACAAATCCGGTGAATATCTCCAACTGTAATTGCTCCAGCTGAGAAAGAATCTAACAATACGCCAGCATTCAGCATGGCAATATCAGCATTAGTCCATCTTCTCATTACTTTTGTTAAAGATTGAATAATTGGTGTTTCTGCAAACCAATTTACTTCCAATGGTTTTTCAACACTTGCTACAACTTGGTCCAAGTAATGGTTTGCCTGCTGTAATAATTGCTGCAAGTGCTCTTCTGTCTCCAGATCCTTTACACTCTCTTGCAAACTAATTGCAGCTGCTTCTTTAAAAATAACCTTTTTCTTTTCATGATCCCAAATAAGCTCTACTTCTCCAACATAGTAACAGTGCTTTCCAGCTGCTGTTATTAACGTTTGGTTTACTACTATCCCTTCTTCTAATAAGTGATGCGTATGCCCACCAATAATTACATCAATATCCGGATAACGTCGAGAGATCTCTTGATCAACAGAAATCCCTAAATGCGAAAGCAGCACTATAATATCCGTTTCTCTTTTCAATTCTTCTATATATTTTTCAATGATTTCGAACTCATTTTCCACATGCCAATCAAGCAGCTCATAAAAGGAATTAAATGGCGCAGTTAAGCCTAAGACACCAATTCGTATTCCGCTTTCGGTCATCAAGGTGTGGCTACGTTTTAACCAAAACGGGGTAAATTCATCTCTGCTGAATAAATTACTGCAAACAACATGAAAATCAGCTTTATCATACAATCGATATAATTCTTGATGAGACAGGGTGATCCCTTCATTATTTCCTAACGTGACGATATCATAGTCTGCTTCATTTAGTAATTCAACATTAGCCAATCCATGTGATGCTTCTGTAATAGGGTGAGAACGATCAACATGATCTCCTATATCCATTTTAAAGTAAGCTTCTTTATTTTCTTTTCTCGAGGCTTGCTTCTCTTTTAAAAATGCTGCCACTCTTGGCCACTGTTCAAAGTTGCTGTGCAAATCATTTGTATAGTAAAAGTAAATTTTCTCTTCAGACATCCTTAACCGCCCCTAACCAATTCCTTGTAAAATCATTCGAATTCCCATAATAATTAATAAGATTCTCAAAAACAGCTCTAATAATGAGCTGGAAATCTTTTGATTTGTTAATGCACCAAGCTTTCCTCCAATCCATGCACCTGGTATAAAGAAAAGGATATATGCCCATTCTATATTTCCAAGCGCAATATGCGTTATACTTCCGAACAAACTTACGAAAATAATCATAAACATAGATGTCGCTGTTGCAATATGTACTGGAAAGCCAAATACGAGCAACATAACCGGCACCATAATCGCTCCTCCGCCTATACCAAAAAAGCCCGATAGCATCCCGACAAAGAAAGCAATCATAATAGCAGGTATGATTTTAATTTTATATGTATATTCTTTCGTTCCTATTTTCGCTTGACGAGATCCTTTTTCAGATATATCTACTTTTCGTGGCTGAATTCCTTTCAACTGTCGATAAAAAAGAATTGCTGCGATCAAAATAATTAAGACACCAAAATAAATATAAAATGTATTCGCTTGAACATATTGATTCAACCATGCTCCACACATACTGCCCGGGATACTTCCAATTAAAAACAGGCCACCAGCCTTATAGTCAATACGTTTTGTTTTTGCATAGGATAATGCAGATGAAATCCCTGTAAAGAACATAACTAATAAAGACATTGCTACAACTGTTTGAGGCGTTACCCAATCAAAACCTTCTATATGTCCATTGGCAATGAAAAGCAATGGAATTAAAACCACTCCACCCCCTAAACCGGCCAAACTTCCAACAAAAGCTGCCAGCATAGCGACAGTGAAACAAATCAGAATAACTATTACCACCTGATCGCACCTTCTTTCTACGTATCTATATTTCATCATATCATATTGCAGAATAGATGAAAGTTAAGGAGCTTTTTACTCACAGGTCCCGTTAAAATTCTTTTGTGATCAACAGCCAAAAGCAGCCTACTGTATTTTGAGGAGGGAGTTTTACGGGCGATGTTGTCAGGTTAATGAATTTTCTTAAATTTAATACAGATGGCAAAAAACTATCTAGCGACGGTTTTTGATGGGACGAGTAATCGCAAAAGCTTTTCGATGGGGCGAGTAATCGCAGTCCCAGTCCCAGCGGGAAGACCCCGCAGGAAAAAAGCGAACTTCTTTTTTCCGAGGAGATGAGCTCGGGGCCCATAGAAAACGTAATGTTTTTCTGGGGTTGCGATTACTCACCCCACCATAACCCGTCGCAGCAGTCGTATTAACCTGACAACATTAGTTTACGGTGGTTCTCCGTGATATACATAAGTGCAAATAGGTAAAAAAAGAGGGCAATCTCTCCAAGATAGCCCCTAGTTTCCTGTTCATTTTCTATATTTAAACTAGCTTATGTCCACAATTCCCGCAAAAATTCATCCCTTGCGTTTTACTTCCACAGTTCGGGCAGAAGTTTGGAATTGATCCGCTTCCTTCATTATTGGAAGCTGCTTGTTGGTTCTCATGTTGTTGACCTTGCTGTTGGCTTTGATTTTGCTGTTGACCACTTTGATTTTGTTGCTGATTTGGATTGGACTGCTGCTGTTGATTTGTTACGTTTTGATCGTTTGTACCGTTCATCATTTCTTTCGCCATCTGCATTCCCATCATCATTCCAGCCATATCCGTTGCAGAATTGCCGCCATCTGATTTTCCAGAAGCAATCGCATCAGTCATGGCAACATCTTTATAACGTCCCATATCGCCGATCATGCCGTGTGATGCTGTTTTCGTGATCATATCCTGGATTTCTTTTGGATAATTAAAGCTCATAATTTGAAAACCATTAATCTCAAAACCGTCCTGATTAACCTGCTTATCTAAATCTTCTTTGATTCCTTCACCGATTTCAAAGGAATTTGCTTGCAGATTAAACATATCCTTCCCTTCCCTGGTAATCCACTTCATTAATAATTGATCTAAAATCGCAGTGATTCTCAAGCGAATATCTTCTACCAGAAAACTGTCTCTTACGCCTGCAATATTATCAATTAGCTTCACATAATCTTTAACTGTAAATTGAAAGGTTCCATTTGCACGGATTGGTATGCCTCCAGGAAGCTGTGGGGATGGAATATTTATAGCATTTTTTGTACCCCATTTCACGGTAAACTGTTTTGTATTTACAAACAGTACTTCTACGCGCATTCCACTGTTAAAGCCAAATTTAAATCCTTTTAACGTAGATAAGAAAGGAATAATATCTGATTCAATTTCATATTCGCCCTCTTCTTTAAAAACTCCTTCAATTTTCCCTTGATTAAAAAAGATCGCATCCTGTCCAGGACGAAGAATTAATTTACTCCCTTTTTTAACCTCATTATTATTCCACTTCCAGAAAATCATATCATCACGAAATGATTCCCATTCAATTACGTTTGCTAATTGTCCTCTAAAAAAGCCCATCATTCAGTTCATCCTTTCTTGATAACTTTCTATAAAACGAAACTTCATTCAGTGGAAGTTTTTCGACACACAACTCTTTACGATGGGACGAGTAATCGCAGCCCCAGTCCCAGGACGTCGCGAACTTAGTCTGCTTCCTTCATTCTCCCACTGAATTAGCCTAAGTGATTCAGGGAGTTAGCGCCCGTTATCTCCCGCCTAAATCAATTTATTTTCCCTCTTTATTTGGAGGCGGGAGTTTTACGGGCGGTTCTCCGTGATAAGTTAAAATTTCCCGCGTGCTCCAGAGTGTGAATGACCGCCTCTTGTCATTCCACCTCCGCCGCCACCGCGGCCTCCTCCAGAGTTTTTTTGAATTTTTGTTTTCGTTACAGATTTTCGTAAATACCTATCAGATTTACTTTTAACATGAGAATTGTTTGCATCCAGATACGTGCTTGCATTCGTTGTTACACGCCCGCCCATATTAAAAATCATGGAGCCGACAATAGCTGCTCCAATTATAACAGCTGCCAATAAATGAAACCATGTCTGAAGTAAAAAACCATCCGGATTCACTAGTGGGCTGACTCCCATATATTGATCTACCTTCTCAAAATATAATAAACTTGCATCATAATAATCATTTGCTGATAAGTCCGGGATGATCTGCTCTACAATTTGCTCCCCACGGCTATCATCGATATATTTTTCCCCTTCATAAAAACCTGCAACATATAGGTCCCGATCTCCTGGACCTCCGGAAAAATCAAGTCCTAAGATAACCGTATCTCCATGTTCTCCATCATATCCAGGGCCCTGCTCATCATAAAAATCTTGAAGATACGGTTCAATATCTCTCTCATCAGACGAATCCTTCGTCAAAATAAGAATATCAATTTCATTCTCTTCACTATATTCAGCGGCTCTTTGTTCCAAGTCTGTCCGTTCATTATCCGTAAATATGTCCGCATCATCATAAATATACTGCTTCTCTGCCAACGCAGCAGGGACCATCAAGAAAGAAATAAGTACAAGTATACTGACAGTGATTAGATATTTCCTCATAGAATATCACCGCCCAGCATAATAGCTATAGTTTTAAATAAAACAAATGACCCACCGGCAATGCCAGAAAACCAAAGTGCTGCTTTTGAATAGCTTAACGGCGGCTTACCAACAATTTTTCCGGTCTGTCCATTCATCGCAAAAGTATGCTCCTGCTGATCAAAATCATAATACACCATCCAGACAGGTAAAAGTACATAGTAGCTCTTTGCTTTCTTTGTGCGAATATTTTTCTGCTGATAACTGACAGAACTATAACCTCGGATCGTTGAAGCAATATACGTATCCAAAAATCCTTTAATCTTTGCTTTCACCCGATCAAATAACTCATCATCAGTATAATTATATTTTTCAGCTAAGTATCCTGCTAAATAAGGGGTTTTAAAGCTTTCCAACTTGTTATAATCATATGGCTCTAATTTATCCATCAGCTCGTCATTCATTTTTTCTGATGCGTCCACGGGAACTTTTAAATAGCTGATATCAATATCTCTATGCACACGATAATACTTCGTTTCTGTATAACGGTAATCCCCCCGCCGATACGTTCGTACTTTGGTACCTGTTGCCTTTACATCTACATCATTATCTAAATCATACATCCAAAAAGGTACATACATTCCTGTAATATTTTTTACACGGTCTGCCGTCATAAAACCCTTTGGCGTTAATCTCCCATTTTTACACCATTTTTTAAATGCTTGCATCGCCTCTTCTTTACTAATTGTAAAAGGGATTACTTTAGCCGGAGCTAAATCTCCCGATAACCGGTCTGCAAGAACCACTCCCGCCCCGCAAAAGCTGCATGATGTAGCTGTAGTGTCTGCATCTGTCAAAACAATAGCCCCGCAGTTCTCACAATGATATTCCTTCGCTTCATCTTCTTCAAAGGATTGCGTAATATTCACGTCATCATACGTTTCAATGTGCTCCTCATGGCCGCAGCTGTCACAAGCCAAATGACCAGAAGCACTGTCAAACTCCATATCCGCACCACAGTTGGGGCACTTATAATGCACTAACATCCATCTTCACCTCATTTTTCTGATCGCAATTCAAGTAACGCCTCTGCTTCAGCAAGCTCAAATTGGATCTTTTCTTCTTCTGCTGTTGTGTATTTCATCAAATCTGCTTCGTTTTCTTTTGCCGATGCCTCTCGCTCTATGGCATCCAGACGGTCAAACGTTTCTGAAAACGTTTGGCTCATTCGTTCATAGCTTTGCTGGAAAGGAACTATCTGCGTTTCTAAATCATATTTTTCCTTTTCTAATTTATTAATCTCTTTTTGTGCAGCTTCTTTCTGCATTTGAAAACGACTTTTTTCATTTGGTTGCTCTGTACTTTCTTCATACCTTGTAAATTTATCAGCAAGCCCTTGCTGTTCCAATAATTTTTCGTTCGTTCGTGTAATATTTAATTGAATGGTATCGATTTTGGCTTGCATTTCCCGCATAACCCTATCCATCTCTTTTTTGCTCTTTTTTAAATTTTGCTTATTTCGTTTTGCTTCACGTTCAGCTGAATGAAAGCCTCTAAAAAAGTGCATTCTGAATCATCCCTTTCTTTCTCGCTTATATAATTGTACGATGAAGCACGGTAAAAGGTTTCAATGCTTCTTCTCTTAAATGCGTTAGTAAACTATCCGTCTCTTAAAAGAATACCTTATTTTCTATATGTTTTCTAATAATCTTTTTAAAAATTGAGATTTCTTTTACAAGATTGTAATACTACTAGTTTTTCGACATGAAAATGAAATAAAAAAACAGCGTAATTATCGAAAAATGTTGTTACAGCAAACATCAAAACGTGTCGATTCATGTAATATATTTTAATAATTTGTTATCATTCTTTAAAAATATGGACACCTTCTTGTGATATCTCTATGTTAACTTGTATATAGTGAAAAAATAAAAGTTCAGCTAAACCTTGGCTGGACGAAATCAAGGTGTACGTCCGTTTTTCCCTTTTCTCATTCGATTTGTACTCCCCGTATATTCAGAATTAAGGGGATTCACGGACCTCCACGCCATGATTAAAGTGAAATCTCTACATAGGTTTCCGTTTTCCAACAAAATTATAATAAATTCTTAAGGAGGAATTCTTTTTGGCACCTTTGAATCTTAACGCAAAAAAATATGTTATTTCGACTGCATTTGCAACAACATTAGCATTAACTCCAGTAGTAGGTTCCAGTGTATTAGCAAATGCGGGAGAAGGATCAACTGAAGGAGATATCACCTACGAGGAAAGTAACCTCCCTGAAATACAAGAGGAACAACCTTCTAGTGAAGAAGCACCTTCTGCAACAGTTAACTCTTCTCTTATCCAACAAGGTGATTCAGGTTCAGACGTAGAAAATGTACAAAGCTCATTACATGATCACGGGTATTCTTCTAGTAATGTAGATGGTATTTTTGGAGACCTTACTGAACAAGACGTAAGAGATTTCCAATCTGATCAAGGATTGCAAGAGGACGGTATTGTCGGACCAGCCACTTCTGATGCACTAGGAACTCCTGTTGAGTCCACTCCAAGTTCCGAAGAATCTTCAGAATCAGAATCTAGTGAAGATGGCATAACGATTGAAGAGGTAGATAATTCTGAATCTGATGAATCTACTGAGTCTAACGGAACAGATAACGATAATGTAGGACCACAAGATGGAGGAACAGAAAATGTTTCTGCAAGTAACCAAGCTATTGTTGACGCAGCTAGAAGTGCACTAGGAATCCCATATCAATTTGGAGCATATACTCCAGGTGAATCAAATCCTTCTGCATTAGACAGCAGCGGATTGATCAACTATACATTTGATCAAGTAGGTATTGATGTATCACGTACACATAGTGAAATGTGGGCAAATGACGGTGTGCATGTTGATTCTCCAAGCGTAGGCGATGTTGTCTTCTTTGAAGGAACCTACGATACAGCTGGCGCATCTCATAGCGGGATCTACATTGGGAATAACCAAATGATCCACGCAAGCAGCGGCAGCGGTGCAATGGTTGTAGCTGATATGAGCGTTGACTATTGGCAACAGCATTATCTTGGAGCGAAATCTTTCAATTAATCGTTTAAAAAAACAAGCGCAACTATTTGCGCTTGTTTTTTTATGCCTATTTTTCTATGCAAATTTTGCTATAATAAATATAATTCAACCTTAAGGAGCTGATTAAAATGAAACAGGTAATACAGGTGATTGAGAAGTAAAGTTATTTTTCCCTTTTCGATCATTTTTCATCGATACGTAATCAAATGAAATGAAAAGGAGATTTATTAATTAATGTATACAGATAACAATCTAACTATTCGACCAATTAAGAAAGAAGATCTGCCACGTTTATGGGAATTATTTTACAAAGAGGAAAAACCTGAATGGAAAAAATGGGATGCTCCTTATTTTCCGCATCACACAAAATCATACGAAACTTTTTTATCCGAACAAGAGAAATGGATAGCTTCTGAAAATTATTGGGTTATCGAAGTTGCTAAAAATATCAGAGGCACTGTTTCTTATTATTGGGAGCATCAACCTTCCTGCTGGATAGAGATTGGTATTGTCTTAAATGAAGCAGAATCCTGGGGAAAAGGGATCGGCACCCGGGCTTTAAAGCTATGGATCAATCATCTTTTTAACCAGCTGCCTTTAGTCCGTATCGGCTTAACAACCTGGTCCGGCAACGAACGAATAATTCGAGTTGCGGAAAAACTTGGCATGCAGATGGAAGCGCGGATTAGGAAGGTCCGATATTATAATGGCGTGTACTATGATTCTATACGAATGGGAATGCTGCGCGAGGAATGGGAACAACAGCATTACAGTGAAACTTAATTTAAAAGACAGGTCTTGTTTGAAGCAGACCTGTCTTTTCATTATTTAAGATATTCACTTTATCACGGAGAAACATCCGTAAAACCCCTGCCTTCAAATAAAGAGGGAAAATTAATTTATTTAGGCGGGAAATAACGAGCGCTAACTCCGTGAATAACTCAGGCTAATTTAGCGGGAGAAAAGAAATGGGATAAAGCTTTGAGTATGTTTCATTCATCTTTTTCTGCTTATCAAAATAACTCAATAGAAAATCAACTTCTTCTATTTGCTATTATCAGAAACAGCAACATTATCATCCCGGTATAAATCATTATCCATAAAAATGGAAAGCTGGGTAAACTGGACAGATTTCCTGCATCCCATTGAAATAGTGGCTGCTGGGTAACCGTTGCCGGCGGTATCATCCAGGTGATGTATCTAATGGATGGTGGTAAAACATTCTCAATACCCATTGCAGCAATGGAGATGATAATCGTCATTGCTAAACCGCCATAAGCATTAATAGCACTTTCCATCATTACTTTACTAAAGAAAGCTGCAATACAACCTCCGAGTGCAGCTAATAAAATATGATTTACAAAAGATACCAAACCAACTGCAACTGATACAGAACCAGAAAACATATCAAATATAATCGGATAAAGAAAGGCAAACACTGCCAATAACAATGTAATCAGCCACACTGTTACTAATTTTGCCAAATAATACCGATAACTGCTTTTAAGATGTAAAATCAACAGCTGTCTTTGAGTTGATGAATCCAAGGATAAGACGCTCATGCATAACCAGGCAGATATCACAAACAAAAATAATGCCGTAATCGCATAACTATCGACAATTGGATTTGGCTTATATGTATAAAAAACGATGATTAACACAAAAAATGTGGAGACCGGCGGAAAATATTTATGAGAACGGATATAATCTTGCAAGCTGTATTTTATAACTTCTATCAAATCAATCTCTCCTTACCTGCAAAGCGAACAAGCATCTTTATTGTTCTGCATTCTTTTTAAATTCTATGTTGCCGACATATTCAATGCTTCCTTGCAACGCAAGAATCCTGGTCAGAACCTGATTAGTATTTTCTGAGCCGACATATAATAATAAATTGTTTTCTTTTGTTGCTATATCCAGCACGTCCTCCCATTCCTGTACGTCTATAACCGTTAACCCCTCCACTTCAATCAGCTTAACAGCATCTTTATTCAGAAAGTTTTCTTTTGTTAAGTATCCATCTTTTATGTAATAGGATTGGTCAACAATTTCTTCAAACATGGATGATTCATGATAGGTTAATAGGGTTGTTGTTCCCTGTCTCTTTAATTCTCCCAGAATCAGAAGTAATTCTTGCTGTGCTGGAAAATCGAGCCCAGATAACGGTTCATCTAAAACCAGTAAATCCGGCTGCTGAAGAATTGCTTGAATAATACCCACCTTTTGAATATTGCCTTTAGACAACCCGCTAATTCGCTGCCCACGCCATTTATCCAATTGAAACCGGTGCAATAATGAGGAAATGCGTTGTTTAAGCTCGGTCTCTGAAATACCGCTTATTTTTCCAATATAGTGCAAATATTCATCCGGTGTAAAACGAAGATATTTCGGAAACCTTTCTGGTACATATCCTATTCGTATATTCTTATCCGGATACACTACCTGCCCTCTATCCGGTCTTTCTATCCCCGCAGCAATGCGTAAAAAGGTACTCTTTCCACTGCCATTTGCACCTAATATGGCAATTACCTGATTTTCGTTCATGCTGAGTGATATATCGTATAAAATATTTTTCTTTCCATATTTTTTATTAATATGTTTTAGTTCTATAAGTTGATTCATGTCATTCTCCTTGCTCTAACGTTAAGTACATACTAGCTTGCCAAATCCACAGCCGCTTACAGTTCCCTTGCTGAATTACTCATATATTATTGAGTTATGTATTTACTATCTTCATTGTTCTGCCATTTAAATATAATTGAATAATCATTTAATTATAAAGGATAACTTTTTATTATTTCCAGCAAGCGTGCTGCATTTTCAGCAGGTACGTTTGCTGCTAATCCAGCTCCAGCAATAATCGGTTCCCATTGCAAAATTTCTTCTTTTGAAAGTCCGCTTTTTTCGCAATAAATTTGAAGATAGCTATCAGCTAATTCAGAAAAATACTGGCTATATAAAAGGTAAGTACGGCACACATCAGCGCGAATATCTCCTGCACTGGAATCAACCCAATCAATGATATACATTTTTTCCTTAGCTAAGATCAAATTAAATAAATGAAAATCTCCATGACAAAGTCTATTCTCAAATATCATTTTGTCCAGCTTCCGTAATAGAGCATTTTTATATTTTTCTTCCAAATTATAAGCTGCTTTGATTTGCCGGCATAGTTTATCATACATCAACTCAAAGGTCCCTGATTTCGGAATCATTCGATGAATTTTTTGCTGTATGTTAACAGAAATAGCCAAGTAATATTCTGCTTGTTCTTTATCACTAAAATATAATTCTCCTACCGTTTGTCCTTTCACATATTCCATTGTTATTGCCTGTTTACCATTAATTTTATCGATACTAAAAACTTTGGGAACTGGAAGTCCAGCTTCATATGCAAATTGTTGTTTATTTCCTTCCATTTCAGCTTCTGTATCGGGCAAATAATCCTTGAAAACTTTTAAAATTCTATTGTCGTGAAGATATATTTCGGCAGTATTTCCCTTAGCAATAGGTGAAGTATGATGCATTATTATCTCCTTAATGTGATTTTTCATTGGATGGTTTCTATAAATGCGAATTGAACTTGAATTCATTTTATAATACAACACTTTTTAAGCTTTATAACCTAGCATTAAAAACCATAAAGCACACTGCTAAACGGTTTATTGACTTAGCTATTCTTTTTTTCTTGCCGCCATTTATTAAACTCCAGATATTCTTTAAATTGTTCTTTCGAAACGCCTGATTCCATTGCTTCTCTTACAATGTTCATCCATTCACTATCTAATTCTGTTTCGTTAATGGAATTGCTTTCATTTATCAAATCATTCGTAGATACCCCTAATACTTGACTGATTTTCTCGACAAACTGGATGGAAGGATTCGATTGGAGGTTTCTCTCTATGGAGCTTAAATAGGATTTCGCTACACCTGCCTGTTCAGCAAGCTCTGATAGCGATATTTGCCTTTCTTTACGTAATTGTTTTATTTTTTCACCAATCAATTTCTTCACCTGCTTTCCTTGAAAATTATATCATAATAATGATAAATCGTACTATTATTAGAGAATGTTCAAAAAATAACAATGAAAAGACAAACAATAAAAAAATCGGATTAAAGGATAAACCAAATAAAGAACTTAAAATATACAATTCATCCATTTGTTTCCAAAAGCCCGTAGCCTGTAATTACATTTTTTCTACTATTTCGCTCATACTAACCTAAAAGGAGGTATAGGAATGAGCGTAAATAAAGGCAAAAAGAAAAAGAAGAAAAATAAAGAAGAATTAAATGCGATGAAAGGCGGTAAAGAAAGGCATCGCCGAAATCGCTCTTAGACGAAGATATGAATCATGGCAGCAGCGGGCTCGGAGTGGAAATCAGAAGACCCCGGGCTTGCTTTCCATGCTGCTTGTATCTAGTCTGTATTGTATATATACCATGAAATTTCTGTTGCTTCTGTTACCTTTGTTCCTGTTAGCAGATCATCACTTTCCTCATCTTTTATGTAGATTCTGAGATCATAATCTTGAAAAAGCTCCCCATAATTTCCTGTATTAGAACCTTCTATTTCTTGTGTGTCCCTAACTTTGTTACTTATCGTTTCAGCAAAAGTCTCTCCCAACTCCTCTACTTCACCCGCAGCATCAAATCCTTCTACAGAGAAATGCAAATAAATCGTCTTCTCTTCCTCCTCTATATGAATAACTGCATTCTCAACTGCATCATATGCAGATTCAAAATCTTGTTCTGCGTGGTAAACTTCTGATTCGGAAACCTCCACCTCTTTATGGAAAATGTCTTCGGAATATTCAAGAATGAGTGCAGCTGCAAATGTTATGAGAAAAACGAACACACTTTCTATTTTCTTGTTATTCATAAATTTTCCTATTAACCTCACGAGAATCATACTAAACGCTACAATCATCGTGACATATATATCCTGAATGAGATACTGTATCCCGGCAATAAACAGAAGAAATAAAATAGGATCCACCCATGCTTCGGATAAAAATTTGCTTAACAGCTTACCGACAGCAGCTATTCCAGCAATCAACAGCAGGAATTTCCATCCTCCAATTATGATAAATCCCACGAGTAAAACCAATACTATTGGGATGACAGTTCCATATAAAGAAATCTTCCCCATCATATGCTTGTATCTCCCCCTCTCCACGATGATTTAACTTATCTTTTATATTTATCATTAAATTTAGAAGGTTTCAGGACATTAGTCAACAATTTATTACGGGCGGTTCTCCGTAATAAAAAACCGGATAAAAGCTACATGCTGAATGAACATGCAACCTTTATCCGGAATGAGATACTAAAGTCCCAATTCAATGATCACGCAATATCAAATAATCCAGCAGCTGATAAAAGAAAGGAATGTCCGGCAGCATTGCTAATTCGTTTCTCGCTGCCATATAGTGTCTCCACATTTCCTTTTGAGCTTCTTCTTTGCCAAGAATAGAAACAAAGGTCGAGCTGTTATTCCGCTGATCTCTTCCCGGCTGTTTACCCAACAGCTTTACATCACCCGCTATATCTAATAAATCGTCCTTGATTTGAAAGGCAATACCTGCATAGTGCGCGAAACGTTTGACCGCCTGTTTCCGTTCATCCGATTCCCCGGCCATAATCATCGGCATCATCAGTGCTGCTTCAAAACCAAAGGATGTCTTATACACCGATAATTCTTTTAATGCTTCCAGCGTCAACTGTTTTCCTTTTGCCTGCAAATCCATAAATTGTCCCTGACACATATTTTGTGTGGTTCGGGTGGAATAAGCAATAAGCTCTAATAGCCTCCCAGGGTCTTGATGCTTGATTACAGCCTGCTCTTCTACAGCACGCTGTGTTAACCAAAGTCCGGTCAGTTCTGCAGTCGCATGATTATATTTCTCATGAAGGGTCTGCTTACCTCTTCTTTCCGGTGCATTATCCTGTGATGGCAAATCATCAAAAATAAGTGAGGCCGTGTGCATATATTCTATTGATTTTGCTAAGGTCAATACCAAATGATCCGGAAGATGAAGACCTTCCTTTGCCAGCACCCACGTCATCATTGGCCGTAAACGCTTCGCATTACCCGACAAGCTATAGTTTGCTGCCTCTTTTAACGACTTTTCCGCCGATTCAAAGGGAAGCTGCTTTTCTAATTGTTCTTTGATTTCTTTCATTTTCAATACAAACTGTTTCTTTAATTGCTGATTTTGTTTTAATGTATTTAAAAATTGATCGCGAATCCATTTATCAAAGAAAGCCACATTATTCGTACGATTTACTGCTTTCTCTAACGCTTTATCAACATTCGGATCAAAGGAAAACTGCTGCATCAATTCCTGATAGCGTTCTTTTCCCAATCTTTCCTTTAAACGCTTCAAACCGTTTATTGCCCGGTCCAAAATAACATCTCTTATCTCCGGCTTTCCCGGATAGAGCTTATGAATAACATAATAAATAACAGACCAATACATGGCAAAGGGATTAATTAAATCAGGATTCTGTTCATGATATGTCACAAAATACGTATACGGCGTGACATTCCTGTTTGCCAGGTCCTCATCCAAATCTGTTAAATCATCCGCAAGCTGGTTGTACATCCCATAATGAAACATATTTGCTTCAATGTTCTCGCCCTCTGAAAAAGGCTTAAATGAGCGGATAATCAGTCTGGAGGAAGCCGATTTTAAAATAACAGACGTATACATTTCTTCATTGGTATAACTGTCATTATCTAAATGCTTTTGCCTGTCGAGTTCCTGTGCTTCAAAAAATAAATATGCATTTTCCAAGAATAGCTGTCTATTCTCTGCTGGCTGACAGGATTTTAAATAATGGAATGCTTCCGACAGCTCCTGATGGACGGCAGAAATGAATTCCCAATGACTTTTCTGCCAATCAGCAGCTTTTATAGGCATCACTTCTCCTGTTAATAACGTTTTCCGGATAAAAGAAGCAAATGTTTTCTTCTCTGCTGCCGTTAATAAGTCTGCATCCAGCACATCATCAATCAAAGGATAGGTTAATCCATAATAATAACCTGTACGAACCGCCTGATCTAATAGCTGCCTTCTTGTATCCCTGGACAGTTCGCCATCCAATTCTTCCAATTCATGCATGACAACCCCGGCGATAATCTTCATGATTTTTCGTTTCGCTTCATTTTTATCCAATCCGTTCGGGAGTATTGCGGAAACACGTTTAAGTTTATCGGACACCCAAAAAAATGCTTCTTCCAATGATTCATTTTCCGCCATTTGGTACAGTTCTGTAATATGAAACGGGATTTGTTGTTCCTTCTTGTTTAAATAATTTTTGACGCCTTTCGTGACATCGGCTATTCTGTTCTGCATTGCTTCAGAAGTAATATCTCTGCCCAGATCACGGAAATAGATATATGAAATACTTCGGTGTAAATAAGAATCCAGCTGGCCTGATTTAGCTAAATAAGAAATAAATAATTTACTTGGCTGGTGCTTCCAATGGTCGATATTTACCCAGGTTTTCTTTTTGTCTTGTTGATATTGGTGCAGCGTCTCTATCAGGGCGGACGCAAAATCCTCTTCTTTTATTTGAGCTTGCAGCGTTTGAAAATAGTTTTTTGCCTGCTCCTGCTTTGTTTGAAAATAATCTTTTTCCATCTGCATGTTCCGTCCTCATTTTTTTGTTAAGTAATTAAGTATAGCATGAAGTACAGCAAACATTAATAAAACAAGTAAAACTTAACAAAAGATTTACATTCGTTAAAATTATGCCGTTTTTTTATTATAAAGCGAAACTTTATTCAGTGGGAGTTTTCGACGCACAACTCTTTACGATGGGACGAGTAATCGCATGATTTTCTGTGGGGCAAGTAATCGCAGATCCAGCCCTAGGACGTTGCGAACTTAGTCTGCTGCTTTTCTCCCACTGAATGTTCATCCTGAGTGATTCAGGGAGTTAACATCCGCTTTCTACCGCCTTAATATACTATTTTCACTCTCTATTTGGAAGCGGGAGTTTTACAGGCGATTCTCCGTAATAAAATTCCTCAGTAAAACAGCATATTCTTTACCTTATCTTTATTCTTTTACTTTATGCTCTATGAAAAATCTTTTTCGCTATTTCCATACAAACCACAGCGGCAGCTGCCAGTCCTGTTGCAATCCCCCATTCCTGGAAACCAAAGGAAGCAGGTATATTAAACACCTCTCTCGCAAAGGGAAGTAAGGTTATCCCGTATAAAACAAACCCGAGCACAACCGCTCCAATCACATATTTATTAGAGAAGAAACCAATTTTAATTGATGTCTGTGTATTTGAGCGCGCTGCAAAGGTCTGCAGGGTACGTGACATAATTAATGTAGTAAATGCCATTGCTACGCCTATTTCATTGGAGTGATTCAAACCGATATAGAAGGAAATAATTACAGCAGCGGCAATTAAAATTCCCCGTGTCAAAACCGTCCGCAGCGTACCGCCGGCAAATATACCTTCGTTAACCGGCCTCGGTTTCCGCTTCATCACACCAGCTTCAGACTTCTCCACACCTAACGCAATCGCAGGCAGCGAATCATTGACCAAGTTAATAAACAAGAGCTGCAATGCTGTAAATGGGTTCGGCAGGTTAAAGATAACCGCATATAAAATCGCGATAATTGCCCCCAGATTCCCGGCAAATAAGTAACCAATAGCTTTTTTAATATTATCAAATACAGTTCTGCCAACCTGCACCGCATTGACAATAGATACAAAATTATCATCGGTCAGAATCATCGCTGAAGAATCTTTAGATACATCTGTCCCGCTCCCCATCGCAATACCAATATCCGCCTGTTTTAAAGCAGGCGCATCATTTACCCCGTCACCTGTCATTGCCGTTACAGCACTTCTTTGCTGCCAGGCACGTACTATTCTGATTTTATTTTCAGGGGATACACGGGCATAAACAGAAATTTGCTCAATGTTGTCCTCTAATTCTTTATCTGACATTTTATCGAGTTCTTTTCCTGTGATAGCCAGATCATTATTATCCATTAAGCCAATATCCCGCCCGATGGCTTGTGCAGTTGTTTTATGGTCTCCTGTAATCATGATTGTCCGGATTCCGGCTGCTTTTGCTTCTTCAATCGAACCATAGACCGCTTCTCTTGGTGGATCCATCATAGCTGTCAGCCCGACTAATACAAAATCCTGTTCGTCTTTATACGTCAATTCTGTTTGGTTTTCAGACAGACGTTTATATCCATAAGCAAGTACACGTAAAGCCTGATTGGAAAAATCTTCATTGGCTCCTTCAAAGCGCTCCAGTAAATCATCGGTCAATGGTTGCTCTTCTCCATCCAACAGCACATAACTTGCACGTTGAAACATTACATCTGGACCACCTTTAGCAAATAACAGACGTTCTCCATCAATATGGTGAACAGTGGACATCAGCTTGCGGTCAGAATCAAAGGGGAGCTCTGCTTCCCGCGGATATTTTTTTCGTAATTCTTGGTAATCGTGCGCATGTTTATCTGCAAATTGAATCAAAGCAACCTCCGTCGGGTCACCAATCTCTTGATTCTCCTGATTTATATACGAATCATTACAAAGTGCTGCAATATAGACAAGCAATTTCTCGGACTTATCCCACTCATCCGGATTCTCAGGTAAGCGTTCATTTTTATGAAAAGGTATAAAATCGTCAGTAACCGTCATCTTATTTTGGGTCAGTGTACCAGTTTTGTCCGTACAAATAATACTTGTCGACCCCAGCGTCTCTACAGCCGGCAGTTTACGAATAATCGCATGCTGCTTCGCCATTTTATTCGTTCCAACTGATAAAACAATGGTAACAATCGATTGCAATGCCTCAGGAATAGCGGCAACTGCGATAGCCACCGAGAACATTAACGCGTTTAATAACGCGGTGGTTGTATCTGCTTCACTGCCGCCAAACCAAATACGCGCTGCCTG
This sequence comes from Oceanobacillus jeddahensis, assembly GCF_000750635.1. GTDB lineage: Bacteria > Bacillota > Bacilli > Bacillales > Amphibacillaceae > Oceanobacillus > Oceanobacillus jeddahense. The sequence continues at coordinate 1,665,707 of NZ_CCDM010000001.1, read as the reverse complement.
AACAGCAAAAATAGCAATACATAAAATTAGAATACCGATTCCGAGTTTTTTGCTGAAGCTGTTTAACTTCTGCTGTAACGGCGTTTCTTTTTGCTCAGCAGTAGAAAGCATATCAGCAATTTTTCCGACTTCTGTTTGATTTCCGGTACCAGTAACAATAAACGTTCCGCGCCCATAAACAACTAAAGAACTGCTATATACCATGTTTAAACGATCTCCCAAAGCAGCTTCCTCTTCAATATCTTCCGTATTTTTCTCTACAGCTTCGGATTCACCTGTCAGCATGCCTTCATTGACTCGCAAAGAACCGCTTTCCAGCACACGTCCATCCGCAGGAACATAATCTCCCGCCTCCAAAAAGACAATATCTCCGGGAACAAGCTCTTTTGCAGCAATGGTCTTTTCTGTTCCATCCCGCATTACATTCGCATCTGGCGCAGACATATCTCTTAATGCCTCCAGGGAGCTTTCTGCTTTTCTTGTCTGTACCACGCTAATTACTGAATTAATCAGCAGAACAAGGAAAATTATAATAGATTCAACCCATTCTCCAATCAGTATTTGTACTGCAGCTGCTGCTAGCAGAACAATAACCATGGGATCTTTGAAGCTTTCTAAGAACAGCTTCCACGTCGGTACCTTTTCTTTATCCTCTATTTCATTATATCCGTATTTATCCAGCCTGGATGCTGCTTCTTGCGTTGATATTCCCTGTTTGGAAGCCTCTAATTCTTCCAAAACTTCAGTTGATTTTTTTTGATACATTTCCATTTCCAAATCTCCCTGCTTGTTCATTTTTTAAAGATAAGATGTTTTTATCGCTTATTTTACATCCTTTAATATATTCCATTCCTATTTTTAACATATTACAGCAATGAAAGGTTTTTCTTTATCTTGAGATATTACCTTTTTTCATTCGATTGAAACTTTATTACCGCCGGAAAGATGTATTCTTTACAAAATTTACATATTTTTAGTCTTTTACTCAACTTTCGCACCTAATAATAAGCATATATATCTTGCCTTTCCAGGATTATCAAGTTCTTCATTATTATTGTGCTTACTTTTGGTTACATCAGCTTCTTTGAACTAATGATAGTGCATAGCTCCGCTCCGGCCAACCACTCCGCTTTCCACCGCAGCGGTCGCCTTACACTCCTCCTTTTATTCTTGGTCAAGGAAGTTATCAAAAGAACGGTCAACTCCTGTTTCTATGGAAATGAAGTTACTTTTTAATGTGCAAAACTTGGGTCTTTTAAAAATGATTTAACTTATCCTGCTGTTATACAAGCTATTATATACTTCTTTTTCCGTTCATTCTTTTAAAATACCATGACCAGCAGAAGCTAATTTGTGCGAAATAAATGAAAGTTATTTTTAAAACACACCTTGACTTTAGTTCAAGGCACGCTTATACTAATAAATAATTAGATAAATTTCTAAATATATAATAATAAACAAAAGGAGATGCAGTATTCATGCCAATCAACGATACTTTCAAAGCATTAGCTGATCCAACCCGCCGACAAATCCTTGACCTGCTTAAAGATTCTGATTTAACCGCGGGGGAAATCGCTGAACACTTTGAAATGTCAAAGCCGAGCGTTTCCAATCATCTTAACATATTAAAAAATGCCCAATTGGTCTGGGCGGAGCGTAAGGGGCAGCACATTATATATTCTTTGAATACTACGGTTTTTCAAGAACTGACAAAATGGATGCTTGATATTCAAAACTCAAAAGGAGATGATCATCAATGAGAAAATGGATTGTTCCAATAGTCACTACGATCATTGCAGTTATCATCAGTATCGCTGCATACGATAGTTTACCATCACAAATGGCTGTTAATTATGGAGAATCTGATACCTTCATGGATAAGCGGATTGCTGTGTCTTTGATGCCCGTTCTGATTCTGGTTTTATCAGGGATGACTTTATTTTTGATTCGAATGGAAAAAGATGAAAATAAGAGGAAAAGGGCGGAATTAATAGTTTCTGCCATTAACAGTATTGCAACAATAGTATTACTCGCCGCACACGGGTTTATGGTTGCTTATAACCTTGATTATCCGTTAAACTTTGCAATCTTTGTTACCTTGACCGTTGGAAGTACGTTCGTACTGATTGGAAATTTGGTTCCCCGTTTACCACAAGGCACTTACGAATGGCCAAAGATTGAGCATAACTCCCGCCGTCAACTGATGAGATTTTCAGGTAAGTTAATGGTAGCTTTTGGGCTTATCTTTATGATTCTTGCTTTAATACCAGGAAGTTATATCTTCCCAGTGTTCTTTGCATTACTCGGGGCTTTTATTATCATTACGGCTGGTAAATCAATACATGTCGTTCAGTCAAAATGATAAATGATCATCATCAATTTTTTCATATTTCAAAATTAAATATAACTCAACCTTTGCGAATGCTTCGTAACGCTTATACTTTATTAAAGTGAAAAATAGGAGTAAGCTTGGCGCCCGCTCCTATCATCATCTGATTCGGATTCGCAGCTCCGTCTCTGCTGGTATAGAGTTGTACGCCATCATTCGGCTTCCTCCAGCATCGCTTCAAACAGCTGCTGCCGGTTTTCTCGCCGCAGGAAATCCTCTGTTGTAATCCGCTGTAGCAGCTGCTTCTTTTGCTTTGCCGTCAACGGATAAGCCAGAATACTTTTTCGTGCCTGATTAAGAAAAGCAAGGTCTTCTTCTACCTCTGCAGGAAGATGCTCCTCCAGCTGCTTTTTGAGCCGTTTTGCATATATCGGGCTAGCACCGTTTGTGGATAGCGCAATCGTTAATTGCCCCTTCTTTAGAACAGCAGGAAAATGGAAATCACTTTTCTGCGCATCATTTACTATATAAACCAGCTGCTCCGGCCTCTTATTTTCGTATAGAGACTGGTTCAGTTCTTCTTTTTCCGTCATTAATAGAAGAATGGAACTGTCAAACTGCTCTCCTTCCTGCACCGTTCTTTGCTGCCACTTTATTTCTCCATTTTCATACAATGACTGTAAATCGGGATGAAGCTCAGGTGCGATAAGCGTTATCTCTGCATGAGCTTCGAACAAGGGCATGATTTTTCTTGCCGCAATAGCTCCTCCGCCAACAGCAATCACGGTTTTATTTTTTATCTCAAACAATATTGGAATGCGCATCAGCAAACTACCTCCCCAGTAAAGCATGAACCCGGTCAACCAGAACATCTACCAGCTGATCATCAAATCCGAGGTATGGGCACAGTATAAATTGTTTTTCTGTCCGTTCCGATAATTCATCCAGTTTCTGGCGCAGTTCCCTCATTAACACGCCGGAGAATAATAAATACGGAACTACAAATACACGGGAATAAGAGCTGTTCACTTCCCGCTCTAGTCCTTCATCCAATGTCGGGTGCGTGGCAGCCAGATAACACGTATTTACTTCACTTACTGGAGCTGCTTCCCATAGTAAACGTGCAATTTTGGCAAGGTCACTATTCGCATCTGGATCACTGCTACCTCTGCCAACCAGTAACACGGAAACTGGTTGACGTTCTTCATAGATAGGGGTTGGTCCTGTTTGCTCTAACCCGCCCATCTCCAGGCGTTTGGTAAGTAATTCAATCATTGCCGGATCGACCCCCATCACATTTCCATAGGAAAACGTCACTTCCGGGTAGCGTTCCTCCGCCTCTGCAATTTCATTGGGAATATCCAGCTTTGCATGACCGGCTGATAGCAGCAGCACCGGTACTACTGCAATTTGTGTGGCTCCTTGACGCACACAGTTGTCAATCCCTGCTTGGATTAGAGGCGAAGCAAGTTCAATAAAACAGGTTTCCTGAATCGCTATTTGCGGATTTTTCTTCTTCGCTTTATCGACAAAAGCCAAGAGTTCTTCATTGCCCCGTTGTACCCGGCTTCCATGCCCGATATATAAAATGGCCTGCATCCTGTATTCACCTTCTTCCTGATTTCTATTTCCAGTTTATCAAACTTCTATTGGCTGAACGATACACATTTTAAAACTTGTGTGAATGATTAAGAAAACGCCGCAGCAAACGGAATTTCCTTTTGCAAAAGCGCTTCAAACAGTGCTTTTTCCGTCGGCTCTGATAATACCTTGTCAACAGAATAACCCGCCTTAACTGCAGCTTGCTTCGACTTTTCTCCATAGCAAATCACCTGTGCATACATGCTGATGTTTTCCGGCGATTCTCCACATTCTTGAAAACTCTCCGTCACTGTTTTAACAGCGCGGGCGTTAGGAAAAATAATGGTTTCGATCCGCTCTTCTTCTTGGAGACGGCGGAAGGTTTGCAGCGTTTGCGGTACACGCGTATAGGTATGTGTAGCAATAAAATCTTGATCAAATACAAACGAATAACGCTGTTTTTCCCGGTCTATCCCTTCCGAATCTCCTAATATAACCAATGTAGATGCATGAGGATCCCTTTCTGACATTTCTTTTCCGACACAATGATAAGACGCTAAAGCTTTTACTGTTTTGGAAGACACGCCATAGAAATCTCCTTGTATATGGCGAATATCCATTTTATTTGCCTGCAGGGATGCAAAGAAAACATCCACACTTGCCGGTGAAAGGAAAAGAAGATCTTTATCTGTGGGAATATCGGTTTCCTTCAACAGATTCTTCTTTAACTGCATACGTGGAAATTCAAACACTTCTGCCCCTTGATCTCTTAAATGCTGTCCTATCGCACTCGGTTCGTCACTTGCCCGACCAAGCAGCAGATGCTTACTAAATAGCGGCTTGCTTTCAAACCAGCTCTCTCCTTTTTTAATTTCACTTACCTCTCCCACTAAAATAATTGCAGGATTTTTAAACTGTGCTGTTTTTGCTTTCCCAACAATGTTTGCCAGGCTGCCCTGCAATGTTCTCTGCTTTCCTGTCGTCCCCCATTGAATTAATAAGACTGGTGTGTCGGCTGAGCGTCCATGGGAGATAAGCTGATCTGCGATATGAGGCAGATTTCCAATCCCCATATAAAACGCAATCGTATCGATCCCTTTTGCTAACGCATGCCAATCAATTAATGGTTCTCCTGAAGGGGATTTATCATGGCCTGTAATAACAGCAAAGGAAAGGCTGTGTTCACGGTGGGTAACAGGTACCCCAGCATAAGCAGCTGCTCCGATTCCTGCTGTTATCCCTGGAACAATTTCATAGGGGACACTTGCTTGTTCAAGTGCTTCTGCTTCCTCCCCGACGCGACCAAAAACACTTGGATCGCCGCCTTTCAAGCGCACAACCTTCTTTCCCTCCAAGCAGCCATGCTGTACCAACAAATCATTAATCACTTCCTGACGCAGTGTATGCTTCTTGGGCATTTTACCACAATATATAAATTCTGCTTGCGGCGAAGCATATTCCAGCAAAAGAGGATTAACAAGCCGATCGTATAAAACGACTTCCGCCTGCTGTAAATATTGATACCCTTTTGCTGTCACTAATCCGATGTCGCCCGGACCAGCTCCAATCAGATAAACACATCCTTGTTTTCCCATCGTTTTATCCCCCTTCTTTCAACTCTTTTTTATCCAATACCAGCTGTTAAAATGAACCTTCTTAGTTTAGTAAAGTAAAAGAAAAGCAGGGCGGCGCTGCAGCCCTGGCTTTTCTTACAAATTCGCATACCTGAAATCATCAATCATGAAAGTCTGTTCCGGAAATGACAGCTTTCACGTATTCTTTTCGGACGACAAAATCACCGAAATGTTCCCCGTCCAGACGTTCTTTGGCATAATGCTGAATAATCGGCTGCAACGTTTCTAAAATTTCTTTTTCCCCAATACTCTCACGGTACAGTTTACTTAAACGCTGACCAGCGAAACCTGCTCCTAAATACATGTTATATTTCCCCGGAGCTTTGCCAATAAAGCCAATCTCTCCCAACGCTGCCCTCGAGCACCCATTCGGGCAGCCGGACATCCGGATAATAATTTCTTCATCTCGAAGTCCCTCTTCTTCAAGCAATGTTTCCATTTTCTCAATCAGAGAAGGCAAATAACGTTCTGATTCAGCCATCGCCAAACCACAGGTTGGAAAAGCAACACAAGCCATGGAATTCCGGCGTAATGCAGATTGCTGTTTTCCATCAGACAGTCCATACTCCTCAATAAGCTCCATGATTTGCTTTTTCTTCTGGCTGGTGACATTTCCAATAACCAGATTTTGATTGGCTGTTAAACGAAAATCCCCGGTATGAATCTTGGCAATTTCCCGCAATCCTGTCATCAGCTGATAATCTGGTTTATCCTGTATACGTCCGTTTTGAATAAACAGCGTAAAATTCCAGCAATTCTTCGTTCCCTTGACCCAGCCGTAGCGATCGCCATTATGGTCAAAATGAAAATCACGGGCTTCTTCCAGCTGCCATCCTAAACGTTCTGTCAACTCATTTTTAAGCCAGTCAATGCCCCGGGCATCAATGGTGTATTTAAAACGTGCATATTTCCGCTCGGAACGATTTCCATAATCGCGTTGAATGGTAATAATTTTTTCAGCGACATCTGTGATCTGCTCCGGATTGCAGAATCCGATGACTCTTCCCAGCTGCGGATACGTATTGGTGTCGCCGTGTGTCATCCCCATTCCGCCACCTACCGATATATTGAATCCTTGAAGATTTCCATCCTCCAGAACTGCTATAAAGCCTAAATCCTGTGAAAAGATATCGACATCATTAGAAGGTGGTACTGCCACTCCAATCTTAAATTTTCTTGGTAAATAGACAGCTCCATACATCGGTTCGGTTTCGTCATTTTCTTTGGAATCAACTACTTTCTCTCCATCAAGCCATATCTCATGGTAAGCATTCGTGCGTGGAGACAAGTAATCACTCAATTCCTTTGACCACTCGTGTACTTCCGCATGTACCTCCGATTGATCCGGGTTCGGATTACACATCACATTCCTGTTCACATCCCCACAAGCAGCGAGCGTATCCATCAATGCATCATTGATCCCTTTCATACTTGTTTTCATATTCCACTTTAAAATGCCATGCATCTGAAACGCCTGTCTCGTCGTCAATTTAATTGTCTGGTTCCCGTAGGTGTTGGCCAAATCATCGATAACCAGCCAGTGTTCCGGAGTTGTTACTCCTCCCGGTACACGGACCCGCACCATAAATTGATAGGCAGGCTCAAGCTTCTGGCGCTGCCGCTCTGTACGTAAATCCCGGTCATCTTGTAAATAGCTTCCATGGAATTTCATTAACCGGTTATCATCATCCGGAATACCTGCACTTAACGGGTCACTTAAGGTTTCTACCAATGATCCGCGTAAATAATTACTATCCTTTTTAATTCTTTCTACATCACTAGGCGGTCCGTCTTGGATATGAACCGGTTTATGATCTGTTTTATGATCTGTCATTCCTTATTCTCCTTTCACTGCTCACTAATAAACATCCCGCTGGTAACGTTTCTCCTGCTGCATCTCAGCTAGATAGCGATGCGCTTCTTCTGTATTAAGGTTTCCTTCACGTTCTAGGATGGTCACTAATGTATCATGGACATCGCTAGCCATGTTTTTCTCGTCACCGCATACGTAAACAACTGCTCCATCTTGCAGCCACTCAAAAAGCTCCTTGCTTTGCGCTAACATCCGATGCTGCACATATACTTTCTCTGCCTTATCCCGTGAGAATGCAACATCCATTTTGGTTAACGTCCCGTCTTTTAACCAGCGCTGCCAATCTGTCTGATAAAGAAAATCAGTAACAAAATGCTGGTCTCCGAAGAAAAGCCATGACTTCCCTTTTGCTTCCATCATTTCACGTTCTTCTACAAAAGAACGAAATGGAGCAATGCCTGTTCCTGGTCCAATCATAATAATTGGTTTATCCGGATCAGCAGGAAGTTTGAAATTCGGGTTTTTATGAACGTAGATGGACAAGGATTGCCCGGGCTCTCTGCGGTCAGCACATTGAACGGAGCAGACACCATTCCGTTCTCTGCCATACGTTTGGTAACGTACAGTTCCAACCGTTAAATGCACTTCTTCCGGATTTGCTTTATAACTGCTTGCTACCGAATAAAGCCGAGGCGGCATTTTGCGCAGTAGCGCTATAAATTCTTTCGCCGGTAAATCCTTTAGCTTATAATCACGGATCAAATCTAATAAATCACGTCCATATACATATTCTTTAACCGCTTCATCATTCTCTTGATCTAGTAACAGTTGTAATCCCGGATTTTGTGTAAACTCGGCTACCTTCTTCAATAATGGTTTTGTCAGTACAGTGATTTCATATGTTTTCTGCAATGCTTCCAGTAAAGGAACCTCATCCCCTTTTTTATTCACCGGAATTAGCTCATCAGGTGCCCATCCTGTTTCTTTCATTAACTCATCAACAATAACCGGATCATTTTCAGGATAAATTCCAATGCTGTCTCCCGGTTCATACTCCAGATTCGAACCTTCCAGCGACAATTCCATATGATACGTTTCTTTATTGGAACCGCGCCCGTTCATTTTAAGATTTTCATAGATTTCTGCCTCGAACGGGTTGGTTCTAGAAAATGTAGCTGTCTTCGCTTCTATCGTTGCAGCTGCTTCTGCGGCTGCTGGAACCGGCGTCGCTTCCTGTGACGCCGCAAGTTTGTTTAACACATTTTCAAGCCATTCTTCCGCATCTTCATCATAATCCAAATCACAATCCACCCGGTCTATGATCCGCTTTCCTCCCAATTCTGCCAATCTCTCATCAAACTGCTTGCCTGTTTCACAGAAAAATTCATAAGAGCTGTCCCCGAGTGCCAACACTGAAAAATTTAATGCTTCCAGCTTCGGTGCCCGGCGTCCATGCAGAAATTCGTGAAACTGGATGGCTGTATCCGGCGGGTCTCCCTCACCTTGTGTGCTGATAACAACCAGCAGATTTTCAAGGCTCTTCAATTTATTCGGCTTAAAATCCGCCGTAGAGACAAGCGTCACCTTCATTCCTTTTTCCTCCAGCTTGCCGGATACTTTTGTTGCCACTTCTTGACAATTCCCTGTCTGTGATCCGAAAAGCACGGTAACCTCCACAGGGGCTCCTTCTGTTACAGCTGCAGCCGGTAAGTCAAGCGGTAGTACTTCCGTATCTGCTGAAGCAGCAGCCGGGGCTGTATTTTGTAAAGCAGAAAGATAACCACCCAGCCATATTTGTTGTGTTTCTGTCAATGTTGGAAAAAGACGATTGAGCAAATCAACTTGCTCCTGATTAAATGGACTATTATTCACTTGAAATTGCAACGCTATCAACCTCACAAATTATATTTAGATAACTTACCTGAATGATTCCTCAGGCAAATACTTTCTTTCCCGTAAAAATGTAATAATTTTATCGACACATGCTTCAATAGAATGCTGATCAGAATCAACAATCAATTCCGGCTGTAATGGTTCCTCATAAGGAGAGCTGATACCGGTAAAATGACTGATTTCTCCTGTACGTGCTTTTTTATATAATCCTTTTGGATCTCTATCTTCACAAGCTTCTAAAGAGCACCGTACATAAATCTCAACAAATTCATTTTCTTGGACCAAAGCTCTCACACGTTGACGGTCTTCTGCAAAAGGCGAAATAAAGGCTGTGCAGACAATAAGACCAGCATCTACAAACAACTTGGCGACTTCTCCAATCCGGCGAATATTCTCTTTGCGGTCCTCCTCATCAAAGCCCAGCCCTTTATTTAAACCATGCCGGATATTATCGCCATCCAGCACATAACTGTTTAAACCTTGCTCAAATAAACGGTGTTCTAAAGCATTTGCCAATGTTGATTTTCCTGCTCCGGAAAGTCCTGTGAACCATAAAATACCACTTCCATGCTGATTTCTCTGCTGCCGTTCTTCTTTCTGAACAGCTGTATCATGCCAAACAATGTCCTTTGTTTCTTGTATCAAATAAATATCTCCCTTCATTTACCTTTTATTCTGATAAACTTACTTATATTTAAAATCTTAAATACCCCCGCCTTCATCATATGTTGAACGACGTTCTGCCCTTGTGGACAAATAAAGGCTGTAGACACCCGCTGTTGCAATAAATACGGAAAGGATAACGAAAAGCGTATAATAATCCGTTGTTTTAAATAAAAGTATAAGACCATATGATAAGACTAATGAAATAACTGGTGAAACCACCCAGACTTTCATAATTTGTTTCACAATGCTCTGCTGCCACATTTGAAACCCTTTATCAGCTGTACCAACACCAACAATGGCAGAGGTAGTTATTTGTGTCAGCGGCACCGGCAAACCAAAAATAGATGCCGTTATTACCAAGCTGCCCCCGGTTAAGGAGACGGCACTGCCCTGCAGCAAGGACAGCCGCGTTATTTTTTTCCCGTTTGTTTCCAGTACACGGCCTCCCAATAATACTGCTCCAAGAGATACGAAAAGGCCTCCAAGCAATACAGCCATTGTCACATCAAGCAGCCCGACACCAACTAACGGTCCGACAGCATTAGCTACATTATTCATTCCAGCAGCATAGGCTTCAATACAACCGGCTGCGATAAGCAAAAAAGCCAGTGGTTTCTTCCATTTACCAAGCTCTGTAAGCTCCTTCCAGCGATTTTCCGCATAGCGTATCCATTTGCCTAACACCAACCCAAGTAAAAAAGCGGTGATAGGAGTAATCAGCCAAAAGGCAATGATAATGACCAGCTGTTCGAATTGGAGTGCCTGGTAAGCGATACCTGCTCCAACAATAGCACCAACCACTACTTCGCTTGTAGACAAGGGAATCCCTAACATATTGGCAAAGAATAAAGTCAGACAAGCTGCAGCCAAAATAATGATGACAATTTCTACATCAAGTACTCCTGGAGCAATGATTCCATTTCCAATCGTTCGGACAACCTCGCCTCCAGACAATGCTCCTAATAAAGCAAAAATGCTGACCAGAATCATAGCAGTCCTTTTTTTAGGGATAGCACCGCTCCCATAAGCCGGCCCCATCGAAGCAGCTGTTCCGCTGGCTCCAATATTCATCGCAAAAAATAAAGCAATTATAAAAGCAACAGCAACCAGCATAACGTCAAAACACCTCTCTCTTTCTTACTTACACACTTGCTTGCTGCTGCATTCCCCGGATAAGCACCTCAACAACTTCTTTCCGGCTGAATTCTGGAGGAGGAGTTTTACCATTAGTTAGCATCTCCCGTACCTTTGTGCCCGACAAGATCACATGATTTTCTTTGTCATGAGGACATGTTTTCGTTGATGCCATATTTCCGCATGCCTTGCAATAAAAGCTATGTTCAAAAAATAATGGAGTAATCTCTAGGTCTTCTTCTGTAAAGCTTTGAAAAATAACCTGTGCATCATAGGTTCCATAATAATCCCCTACACCTGCATGATCCCTTCCGACAATAAAATGGGTACAGCCATAATTTTTACGGACCAATGCATGAAAGATTGCTTCTCTCGGTCCGGCATAACGCATCGCTGCTGGAAATACAGCAAGAAACACCCGGTCACGCGGATAATATTTGGACAATAATACTTCATAGCTTTCCATTCTGACATCTGCCGGAATATCATCTGCTTTCGTATCTCCTACTAACGGGTTTAAGAATAGACCATCAACAATTTCCAGTGCTGATTTCTGAATATATTCATGAGCCCGATGAACCGGATTTCTTGTTTGAAAGCCGACTACCTTTTTCCAGCCTTGTTTTTCAAAATACGCCCTTGTTTCTTTTGGATCAAGATAATAAGCTTGAAAACGATCACGCTGCAGCCGCTTTATTAATGTAATAGTACCTGCTGCATAATAATCAGGACGTTCAAACAATTTTTTTACGCCTGGATGCGTCTGATCGTCTGTCTGATATACCTGCTTTGCCTCTTTCCATTTATTCGGTTCATATAACTCTGTAATTTCGATGACGCCATACACATCATTGTTAAAAGTAAGCTTTGCATGTGTTCCGATTTCCAATGTATTTGCAGCTGTCTCTGAAACTGGTAATGTGATCGGAATACTCCAAACCGTTCCATCTGCTAAACGCATATCGCTGACTACCGACTCATAATCGGCCTTTCCCATAAAACCTGTTAACGGACTGAAGCCCCCAATTCCAATCAGTTCTAAATCGGAAAGCGCAAAGGAATCCAGCTCTATTTCTTGTGTGATCCCCTCTGTGTCATACGCTGGCTCATACTGTTGAATCAATGTTCCTCCATGTGGAGCAATAGTTGTCATATCGTTTACCTCCAATAATATTCAATTTCATCCTGACTAGATTACTTACTTTTCCTGATGTAATCCGCATTCTGTTTTGTTTGTGTCTGCCCATCTGCCGCTTCTTGCATCTTCCCCCTCCAACACCGGTTTTGTGCAATACTCACAGCCAATGCTCGGGTAATTTTTATCGTGAAGCTCATTATAGGGCAGCTGATGCAGGCGGATATACATCCAGATTTCCTCTTCTGTCCAATGAATCAAAGGACAGATTTTAACCGATTGAAACCGTCTGTCTTGATTCACAAATTCCGTATTCGCTCTTGTCGGTGATTGCTCTCGCCGTAAACCGGATATCCATGCAGTATATTGATTTAGCTGCTGCTCCAAAGGAATCAGCTTACGAATACTGCAGCATAGATCAGGATTCACCTTCCATAATTCAGCTCCATGGACTTCCGCCTGCTCTTCCGATGTCAGCTCCGGTTTTGTCATTTCAATTCGTAAACTTGGATAGCGCGCTTTTACTCGATCAATAAGTTCGTAGGTTTCTTTAAAGTGAAAATCGGTATCCAGAAAAACAATGACGGCATCTTTTTTCACCTTGTGAATCATATCGATTAAAACAATACCTTCTGCACCAAAACTGCAAGCATAAACAAGTTCATCGCCATACGTTTGATAAGCCCATTTCAATATCTCCAGGCTGTCTTTGTTTTTAAGCTTTTGATTCAGGGAATCATAATCCTCTGCCGCTGCCTTTTGATAGGTTAATTGCATGCATAACCCCTCTTTCTTTGATAATACTTGACCATTAAAAAAGACGCCGCTCCTCCAGAATTTTTCTGAAGAGAACGCCGCCTCTAGTTGTCTAGTCAGCAGTGTTATTTCTTTTCATGTTTACTTTAATCTTACCTTTTCACTTTTCTCCAATTGTATTACTTTTCCATCTTGAACAACGATCGTAATTGTTCCAAAGTTCAAATCATTTAATAATTCCTTCAATTTCACATAAAAATCATCAACTTCATGTTCTTTTGACATGTTGTCTTCCCCCTAATTATTTTTTGTTATTTGAGGAAGTTCAATTCCCTGTATTTTGATAAGATTTATTAGTATTCTATCCATATTTTCCCCTTTTGTCAATCGCTCATTTAAAATTTTTAAAATGGAATGAATAAAGCTTTGATTTTCTACTAAAATGGCTTCACACTATTTGAAGCTTTTGTTCGTTTTCAAGCAATTATTATGCTGCTGAATCCTATTAAAAGTATTCTTATCTTAATAATATGATTTAATTTCAAAAAAGACACTTTTTTTTGCTATTTCGTTTCATTTAAAAAAGCACGAAATAATCGGCTTGCAGCAATCTGTGTCTAACGTCGCTGCAAACCGATATTTCGTGCCTAAAATTTGTTTCAAGCTAACAAATTTCCCTTAATAAACGTGCTCCACTTCATAACCTTTGTCTTCAAGTTCTGTCACAATACTTGGATCAACTGTAACATGCGCCGTTCCTACAAAGACAAAATAAACTTGGCCACTATCCTCCTGTAAAATTTCATCCAGCTGGTTCGCCATATCAATATTTCGATTATCATTTAATTCTTCCATGTACTCATCATTAATTCCAGCTTCTCCATAATCATCAGACATCGTTTCCATCGCTTCTACATCTCCTTCAAGCCATGTTTCCGTTAGTTCCTCCAATTCATCAGCAGCATCCTCATAACCATCAACTGCTAATTCTAATGTCTGTATTTGTGTGTCCATGGAATAACTGCTAAGCATTTCAAATTGCTCATCCGCGCTTTCTAAAGAAACAATTTCTTTCCCATCTTCTGTTGCTTTTTCAAGAAAATATAAATCAACACCTGCTTGGGAATCTACGTCACTCATCATTGTTGTAAATTGAAGTAACGTCATTTCTACAAACCATGGTTGGAATTCGTTCATTGTCTCTAAATCCAATCCATTATCTTCAAAAATAGTTGCAAGTTCATCATACGTTTCTTCTGAAAGCACTTCGTCAAGTGTAGTGTCATCTTCAAATGTAGCATACTCTAAAATTTCTTCCTGAGAAGGCTGTTCTTCCAGCATATTAAATTCTGGCAGAACAACATCTGCACGATCATAAGCTTCTTCAATAGCCGGATCTAACGGGTAAAAATCTTCCGTACCTAAATGAATGGTTCCTTGTAAATACATTTCAGTATCACCAGATTCTACCTTCCATAAGAAACCACCTTTTCCTTCACCACTCTCTTTCTCATTATCTTCGTCATCCGTTGCCTCTTCCTCTTCAGTTACAGATTCATCTGCAGAATCTTCTGTTTCTGCTGCATCTTCATCTCCACTGCATGCAGCTAGCACACCAGCAAGCAAAAGTGTAAACAATGATAATATCATTTTTTTCATTCCAAATTCCCCCTTCTGTTCATATCCTGATTCTAGCATAAAGGTTTTTACATACAATATCATTATTTTTGCCATGAACGGAAGAAAAAAGACATTGAATCCTGCGTTATTCCGTATGGATGGAGAATATATTCATATGTATCAAAAACAATAAAACGAAACTTCATTCAGTGGGAGTTTTACGGGCGGTTCTCCGTGATAAACGATTAAAAAAGTTGTGAAACCAAAAAAAGTGACTGCCAGGGTTGGTATACGGCAGTCACTTTATTATAATAATCTTTGAAATGCTTAACCAATGGACCCTTCCATTTCGAAGGAAATTAATCTATTCATTTCAACAGCATATTCCATTGGAAGTTCTTTCGTAAATGGCTCGATGAAGCCCATAACGATCATTTCCGTTGCTTCTTCTTCTGATAAGCCGCGGCTCATTAGGTAGAAGAGCTGCTCCTCAGATACTTTGGAAACTTTCGCTTCGTGCTCTAAGGAAATATTGTCGTTTAGAATTTCATTGTACGGAATCGTATCTGAAGTAGACTCGTTATCCATAATTAGTGTATCACACTCAATATTGGAACGAGCTCCCTCTGCTTTACGTCCAAAGTGTACTAAACCACGGTAAGATACTTTCCCGCCTTGTTTAGAGATAGACTTAGAAACAATCGTAGAAGACGTATTTGGAGCCAAGTGATGCATTTTCGCACCAGCATCCTGTAATTGTCCTTTTCCTGCTAAAGCAATAGAAAGTGTATTTCCGCGTGCACCTTCCCCTTTTAACAGGATAGAAGGATATTTCATGGTTAACTTGGAACCAATATTTCCGTCAATCCATTCCATTGTTGCATTCGCATCACAAGTTGCACGTTTGGTAACAAGGTTATATACATTATTTGCCCAGTTTTGAATCGTTGTATAACGGCAGTAGCCATCTTTCTTAACGATAATTTCTACAACCGCACTGTGAAGCGAGTTTGTTGTATAAACCGGTGCTGTACAACCTTCTACATAGTGTACAGATGCGCCTTCATCTACAATGATCAGTGTACGTTCAAACTGTCCCATATTTTCGGAATTAATACGGAAGTAAGCTTGTAACGGTGTGGTCGCTTCAACACCTTTTGGCACATAGATAAATGATCCGCCAGACCACACTGCAGAGTTTAATGCAGAGAACTTATTGTCTGAGTAAGGAACAACTTTTCCGAAATACTCTTTAAACAGTTCTTCATTTTCTTTCAACGCTGTGTCTGTGTCCTTAAAGACGATACCAAGCTCTTGAAGATCTTCTTTCAAGCTATGGTAAACCACTTCTGATTCATACTGTGCAGATACTCCGGCAAGATATTTTTGCTCTGCTTCAGGAATACCTAATTTATCAAACGTCTGCTTGATTTCATCTGGTACTTCATCCCATGTTCTGCCTTGTTTCTCAGAAGGTTTTACATAATATACAATCTCATCGAAGTCTAATCCGGAAAGATCTCCGCCCCATTGCGGCATTGGACGGCTATAGAAATGCTCCAGTGCCTTCAGACGGTAATCAAGCATCCACTGCGGCTCTTCCTTCATTTTCGAAATTTCCTTAACAATATTTGGCGTTAACCCTTTTTCTGTACGGAAAATAGATACGTCTTTATCGTGAAATCCATATTTATATTCTTCAATTTCCGGCATATTTTTTGCCATTGTTAATAACCTCCCTCTGACAGAATAAAAGCTTCTGTCTTATTCGTTGTGCACACCCTTTTCCATGGCCTTCCATGCAAGTGTCGCACATTTAATACGTGCAGGAAATTTAGAAACTCCCTGAAGTGCTTCAATGTCTCCCATTTCTTCTGAATCAACATCTTCACCTAACATCATTTCAGAAAATGATTCTGACATTTTCAATGCTGTTTCTACTTCCAGTCCCTTAATCGCCTGTGTCATCATTGATGCGGATGCCATACTGATAGAACAACCTTCTCCTTGGAATTTTGCATCCTTTACAATCCCATTCTCGATGTCCAATTGTAATTGAATGCGATCTCCGCAGGTCGGGTTATTCATGTCCACAGTAATAGATTCGTCTTCTAACGTTCCTCTGTTACGTGGATTTTTGTAATGGTCCATAATAACTTGTCTGTAAAGTGTATCGAGGTTATTCAAAGCCATTCCCAAAATACTCCTTTGTCTTTAACAGCCCGGCTACTAAAAGATCAATATCCTCTTTCGTATTATAGAGATAGAAACTGGCTCTAGCTGTTGCTGTTACATCTAACCATTTCATCAAAGGCTGTGCACAATGGTGACCTGCTCGCACAGCGATTCCCTCCGCATCAAGAACGGTCGCTGTATCGTGCGGATGCACATCCTCCAGATTAAACGTAACCAGCCCGGCACGTTTCTGAGGTCCATAAACTTGGATACCATCAATTGTTTGCATCTGCTCCAACGCATAGGCTGCCAGCTCTTTCTCATGAGCTAATATTTCATCTTGACCGACTTCATTTAAAAAGTCAATTGCTGCTGCAAGACCGACCGCTCCAGCAATGATAGGTGTACCGCCCTCAAATTTCCAAGGCAGTTCCTTCCATGTAGAATCATATAGATCTACAAAATCAATCATTTCACCGCCAAATTCAATTGGCTCCATGTTTTCTAAAAGCTCCTGTTTTCCATAAAGTGCGCCAATACCTGTCGGAGCACACATTTTATGACCAGAGAAAGCATAAAAATCACAATCCAGATCCTGTACGTCCACTTTAATATGCGGAGCACCTTGCGCGCCATCTACAACCGTAATAGCATGATGCTGATGTGCAATTTCCGTTATCTCTTTAATTGGGTTAATCGTTCCAAGAACATTAGAAACATGAGCTATCGCTACTATTTTTGTTTTTTCATTAACTATATTTTTAACATCGTCTAATAAAATACTGCCATCTTCTTGCAGCGGCAAATATACTAAACGAGCTCCAGTTGCTTTAGCAACTTGTTGCCAGGGGATTAAATTACTATGATGCTCCATTGGCGTTATTACAATCTCATCATCCGGTCCAATATTATCTCTTGCATAGCTTGATGCAACTAAGTTAAGACCAGCTGTTGTTCCCCTGTTAAAGATAATTTCTTTTGAACTCTTCGCATTGATAAATTCCCGGACCTTTTCACGTGCTCCCTCGTATTGATCAGTCGCCCTTGAGCCAAGGGTGTGCACCCCGCGGTGAACATTGGAATTATTAAATGTATAATAATCATTCACCGCTTCAATTACCTGGACCGGCTTTTGCGAAGTTGCGGAAGAATCCAAGTATACTAAGGGATGCCCATTTACTTCCTGTTGAAGAATTGGAAATTGTTCTTTAATGGCTTTGACATCCATTAATAAACTTTCCTTTCAATCACTTGTGTTAATTGCTTACGTACAGATTCAATTGGAATTTGAGCTACCACTGGAGCTAAGAAACCATGAATAACTAAACGTTCTGCTTCTTCACGTTCTAATCCCCGGCTCATAAGATAGTACATTTGCAGCGGATCAACACGGCCTACGGAAGCAGCATGACCTGCTGTAACATCATCCTCATCAATAAGAAGGATCGGATTGGCATCTCCACGGGATTTTTCACTTAACATTAACACGCGAGATTCCTGTTCAGAGTTCGATTTTGTACCGCCATGTTCAATCTTACCGATAGCGTTAAAGATCGTAGAAGCCGAGCCCTTCATTACACCACGTTGTAAAATGTAAGCATCCGTTTCTTTTCCAAATTGGCGAATACTGGACGTAAAGTTTTGAGTCTGTTTACCGCGTCCGACAGAAACAGCTTTTGCTTCTGAAGCAGCATTATCCTCTAATAAATAAGTGATATTTTCAGAAACGGTATTTCCATCATTCATTTGGCCAAGCGCCCAATCAATTCTTGCATCACGCTTTGCAACACCACGGCGGTTCACATACGTGGTTGTGCCTGCTGCAAAATTATCCACTGCACCATAAGCAACTTGTGCATTATCATGAGCAAATATTTCTGTTACAAGGTTAGCCACTGTTTCTTCTGTATCATTATGAGAAATATAATTTTCTACATAGGTGACAGAGCTTCCTTCTTCTGCTACAACCAGCACATGATTTAATAGTGCACTGTCGGTATCTTCATGCCAGAAAATCGCCTGAAGCGGCTCTTCTACCTGTACATTCTTAGGTACATAAACAAATACCCCGCCGTTCATCAGTGCTGCATGAAGTGCTGTTAAACGGTTCTGGTCTACTGCAACTGCGTCATTCATATAATACTTTTCAACAAGGTCACTGTGCTCGTTGATTGCTGTAAAAATATCTGTAAAAATAACACCTTTATCCTGAAGCCCTTTAGCAAGGCTGTTATACGCAGCTGTCTGATCACGCTGAATATATAGGTTTTCCATATTAGCATCTTCATCAAAGTATGCTTTTAATTCTTCAGGCAGTTCACTAAGGGAAGCTATTTTAGCAGCTTCTTTATAGGAATGCTGGAAATCAGTAAAATTCCAGTTTGAAATTTTTGTTTTATCCGGTTTTGGCATTTCTAATGAATCGGCCATTTCCAAAGCTTTGGAACGAAGCGTAGCCATCCAGCCTGGTTCATTGCGATCTTTGGAATATGCTTGAATATATTCTTGATTGAATGGAAGCTTTGTTTCTACAGTCATGATTACCCCTCCTTACCTTACGCGTTTTGTTCTGCAGTTTCTTCGTCTTCAATTCCTAATTCTTCTTTAATCCACTCATAACCTTCTGCTTCAAGACGCTTTGCAAGCTCCGGTCCTCCAGATTTCACAACACGTCCCTGCATCATTACGTGTACAAAATCAGGTGTAATATAGTTTAATAGACGTTGGTAGTGAGTAATAATCAAGCATCCAAAGCTGTCAGAACGCAATTGGTTGATTCCTTTTGACACAACTTTTAATGCATCAATGTCCAGCCCGGAATCAATTTCATCAAGAATAGCAATATCTGGCTGCAATTGCATTAATTGCAGAATTTCATTACGTTTTTTCTCCCCGCCGGAGAAACCTTCGTTCAGATAACGTGTTGCCATATTCTGATCAATATCAAGGTAGTCTAAATCCTGATCCAATTTTTTGATGAATTTCATTAATGGAATTTCATCGCCTTCTTCGCGTTTTGCATTAATTGCAGAACGTAAGAAATCAGAAGTTGTTACTCCGCTGATTTCACTTGGGTACTGCATAGCTAAAAATAGACCGGCGCGGGCACGCTCATCTACTTCCATCTCCAGCACATCTTCCCCATCAAGTGTGATCGTGCCTTCTGTTACTTCATATTTAGGGTGTCCCATAATTGCAGATGCTAATGTGGATTTACCTGTACCATTCGGTCCCATCACCGCATGGAATTCTCCACCTTTAATCGTTAGGTCTACCCCTTTTAATATCTCGTTGTCTTCAATGGATACATGAAGATTCTTAATTTCTAATACTGAGCCTGCCATAAATCATACCTCCAAAACTTTATTTTAAATGAAATGAATATGATATCCATTCTCAATTTATTCTCATTACAATCTTAAAGCATTTCAAATTAATTCGCAACTGTTATTATCCGTCTTTTAAAAGCTTTAAAATGTGCTTTTAAAAGACGGATAATAAAAATCCTGCCATTTAAAAAGCTGATGCCTCTCGACATCAGCTTTTATTATTTTTATCTCAAATTTCCAGACTTTGCTTCCGATGAAATCATCTTTGCATTCTGATACTCAAGTTCTCTTTCTTGTTCCACTTTTAATTTTTTATTCAAGCTTCTATCATATTCTTCGTAGTTAATTCCTCTCGATTGCCCCATCGCTTTTTCCATTTCCGAAGTGTAGCTTAAACCATTCTCAGTGGTAATAATAAATCATCCTTTCGGTTTGTTTAACACATTCTATATGCTAACACAGGTATGATTCCCGCTCAAAATCGATTTAAACGTGTATATCCCGATAATTTATGAAAATCTTTCGCTATGAATAGAAAAAATCACATATACTTAAAATACTTCCATATTCCTCGTTAATCCAGGGGTACAGAAATGGAATGACCGCTCCGTCATACCTTATTCATGGAAAAAGCGTCTTTCTGCACGAGAACAGAGAGACGCTTAAATATATACGATATCATTAAATTACTTGCAGAAGCCGGCACTTTTCAATTATTAACCCCGAACATCCCCTTGAAATCCGGTAAAATATTATCGGCCTTCAAAAACTTAATTATTTATTGCTGTGAACAGCTCTGGTTTATATTTCATCAGATACTGATAAATATTTGCTGTCGATTGAAAGGTGTATACCTTTTCTACGATTTTTCCATTTTCCATAAAAGCAAGACATGGTACACTTTCAATTTGATGGTGCTGCATAAAATCAGGATGCATGGAAGCATTGATTTCTGTGAAAATATCCTCTTTATGCAATCTTTCTATTTTTTCAAGCATGGCACGTGCTACGGTACATGTCCCGCAGAATGGTGTATAAATATATAATATAAACCGATGATGGTTCACTTCTGTCTCATTAAACTGTTTCAAGTTAACTCTCCTCGATCTTTTTTCTTTCCGTATTGTAAATCAGCTTTTTTTGAACTAATGATAGTGTATAGCTCCCACTCCGGAAAAACACTACGCTTTCCGCGGGCTTGAGCTCAGCCTTCTCGAAAAAAGAAGTTCGCTTTTTTTCTGCGGGGTCTTCCCACTGGGACTGGGGTTGCGATTACTCGCCCCATCAAAACGTTGTACGTTGGAAAGCAAAACGGTCCGTCGCAGCGGTGCATTACACTTCACTTGCTATTCTTTGTCAAAGGATTTATAGAAGGAACGATCAACTCCTGTTTCTATGGAAATGAAGTTTCTTTTTAATATACGAAAGTTGAGGTGTTAAAAAGTTCTGCTCACCTTCTTCTAAATAAAACTCTTTTTTATCTTAACGCGTTAAGTTACCATTTTGCAAGATAATTGAGATCTATTCCAATTCGTTTGCCAGCCAGGATACTGGCCAAAGTTTTCTTAGGAGTCGCAGCCACTTCACGAAATTCACTGCTTACGTAAATATGTTCAGCATGCGGCAGCTCTCTGGCCAGCTGCTTTCGGAGTTTTATTCCGGAATCATCCTCATCCACCAGAATAAAAACTTCAGTATCATCTAAATGATAATATTCTAACAGCTCTTCAAATTTCTCTACGCCAATGGTTCCATTTGTACAAACAATGGTGATGGTATTATCGTCAAGAATTTTTTCTATATGTTTTTTATCAGATAACCCTTCAACGATTATGACTTTATTGTAATCATCTTCCATCATCGTTTTGCACTCCTTATTAAAGCAATTAAGTTCCACATCCTCTAATCTTTTAAGAGGGTAATGCGTTCCTAAACCGGCATATCGTACTTTTTTATACGAAAATGGGATTTTTCATCTATTGCGGTGTCTAATAAGACATAGAAGTTTTGAACGCGCACTATAATATGCTTTTTCTATATTATATGAAAAGAAAAGAGCTAACTATACACGAATGTGGAAAAGTCAGCTCTTTTTCACCTTTTTTAGAGCCCTTTTGAAATTCCAGGTGAAGAACCTGTCTTTTTCACGATTTCTAAAATAGGTGTCAATATATTATATTATTCTTCTATGAATGCTTGGTATGCTTCCGCATCTAATAAATCTTCTAACTCATCTTCATTCTCAAGCTCAACAACAACCATCCATGCCTTTTCATGTGGTGATTCGTTTACAAGCTCTGGACTATCTTCTAGTTCCTCATTTACCTCTACCACTTTTCCGCTTACTGGAGCATACAGTTCAGATACTGTTTTAACAGATTCTACACTTCCAAATGGTTCTTCCAACTCTAAAGAATCGCCAACTTCTGGTAATTCAACAAAGACAATATCCCCAAGCTCATCTTGTGCAAAATCAGTAATTCCAATACGAACTTTTCCATCTTCTTTTTTTACCCATTCATGTTCTTTTGAATATAAATAATCCTTTGGCAAGCTCATTTCGTATCCCTCCAACAAATCTTTATTTCTCTTTAACTATACATGGAAGTCTGTTTAATTTCTAGAGGATGTTTAAAAATTCATCAGCTGTGTCAGCGTCTTTTTTAAATCTGCACTTCCAACATTCTCTTATTTCCAGACAGATTCATAGATGTCTTCTTTAAACCCGACAGTCACTTTCTCGCCATCTGTTAAGACAGGTCGTTTGATCAGCATACCATCAGAAGCTAGAATCTTTGCCATCTCCTGTTGAGATAAATCATTTATTCTTTCTTTCAAATTCAATTCTCGATATTTTTTACCACTTGTATTAAAAAACTTCTTTGCAGGCAAGTCACTTGTTTCCATCCAGGATAACAGCTCACTCGCACTCGGAGGTTCTTCTACAATATGAATTGCCTTATAATCGACTTGGTTTTCATCTAACCATTTTTTTGCATTCCTGCACGTACCACATTTAGGATACCAATAAAAAGATAATGACACGGCTATTCCTCCACTTCTATTGTTGTTCCTCTTTTGTTGGTCCCATCACTCCAGGAACCTCTAAGCCAGCTTGTCTAAGCAGGACAGTCATTTGACCACGATGATGAATCTGGTGGCTGACTAACATACGTAAGATACTTCCTTTTGGAGCCGGCCCGCCAAAATCAGCCACTTCATTTACTAAAGCTTCATCTGTTAATTGCTCTTTTGCTTTCTCAACAACACGTTTTGAAATATCTTCATATGCTTCGAGAATTTCACTTGCTTTTGTTGGAACACTATCCGGATCATAAGGTGATTCTAAATCAATACCGACTAAGCTAACGAAGAAAACAGGGCTATTCACTAAATGCCATCCCAGCCAGCCAAGACTATTATGCCCTTCTACAATCGATTGATCTAATTTCTCATCCTCTAATGCTTTTAATACGGCTTTTGTACCATCAGCAGACTGTGACCATTCTGTTAAAAAGTCATTTAAATTTCGATACATGCTAGTCCCTCCTAAAAGTTTGATCCTTTTTTATTTAGATTACCACGAAACTTTATCTTTCATCCAATATATTGAATCAATATCTTCTATATATAATGTGAAATCAGAAGTGACAAAATTAAAAAGTATTCGTACAATAATAGTTGTGGAAAAAAACAAGTCTTTTAAATTGTAAATCAAATCAGTTTACATAACAGATGAACACTTAAAGAGAGAGGAATATTTGTCATGATAAATAAATCTTTCCAGGCAAAATGTGCTGCGATTGCAGAAAATAAAACATTCACGAACGTAATTATTGGTTTAATTATCTTTAATGCTATCATTGTGGGATTTGAAACGTACCCGGCTATTTCCAATCAATTTCCCTCAACCATCTATTGGCTGGATACGCTGCTATTAACTATATTTACAATTGAAATTATTATTAGATTAATAGGAAGTCCTTCTCTTTACACCTTTTTCAAAAATCCATGGAATGTGTTTGATTTAATCATTGTATCCGCCAGTATCGTATTTCTAGGCTCCAGTTACATCATGATATTGCGTATCTTGAGAGTTCTTCGTGTATTAAGAGCGATATCGATTATTCCATCCTTAAGAAAAATGGTTAATGCGCTACTGCTGACGATTCCTTCGATGGGGACAATCATGATTCTTTTAGGGCTGTTCTTCTATGTCTATGGCGTTATTGGGACCACTCTTTTTGCTTCCATTTCTCCTGAATACTTTGGTTCTTTACATCGAACCTTACTTACCTTATTTCAGGTAATTACATTAGAGTCGTGGGCAAGCGGGGTGATGTACCCTATTTTAGAACAAGATCCCTCCTCCTGGTGGTATTTTGTAACCTTTATTTTAATTGGCGCATTCGTAATTGTTAATTTATTTGTCGGGGTTGTTGTCAATAATGTAGAAGAAGCAAGCCGGGAAGAGACACCATCACCAACTGATTTAAAACTGGAGGAGATGGATAAAGAGCTGAAAGAAATCAAAGCATTATTAAAGGAAAAATCAAGGAAGGATGAGTAAAACGAAAAGAGGCTGGTCGCTCAGCCTCTTTTTAATGTGTTTAGACAATATATTTTTCTTCTTCAATAATCTGCGCAGCGATTTCACGTTTTTTCTTAACTACATTGATTGGTGTATGCCTTGTCAGCTTACGCAGAGAAGATAGCATAACGCGCAGTGAATCCCCTTCTTCTGCTGTAATCAGAATTTCTTTTGCTGCTGTTTCCATCCTGTTAAATGCTTCCTGTACATACACTTCCGTATATAATAATTTTAATTGTGCTTTTTCTAACCCGGCATTAGAAATGGCTTTTTCGGTACGAAGGATAGCAGACTCTATATTAAATACTTCCGCTGTCATATCCGCTAATTTAACGAGAATTTCCTGCTCCTGGTCTAATTTTTTGCCGTATTTCTGTGCTGCCAATCCAGCTCCGAGCAAGATAAGCTTTTTCGCATTCTTTAATAAATATTTTTCTTGCTCTAACGCTTCTGTGCCTGCTTCTTCCGGCATCATCATCATTAATTCTTCCTGCAGTCCCTGTGCCTTTTCTAATAATGGCAATTCACCCTTCATCGCTTTTTTTAATAGTGTTCCCGGCACAAGCAGGCGGTTAATTTCATTGGTCCCTTCAAAAATACGGTTAATCCGTGAATCACGGTAAATCCGTTCTACTTCATATTCCTGCATAAAACCATACCCGCCATGGAGTTGAACAGCCTCATCCACTGCGTAATCCAGTAATTCAGACACACTAAATTTCGCCATGGAACATTCTATTTGGTACTCCGCAATTGCTCTGGCCACTTCACGCCCATCCTGCAATTGTTCATCGGTCAGGGCGCCCATCCGTTGTTCAAATAACCCCACGATTCGATACACCGCACTTTCATTGGCGTAAAGTTTCGCAGCAATTGTTGCTAATTTTTCCTGTGTCAGCGAAAAACTCGAAATCGGTGTTTGGAATTGTTTCCGCTCATTTACATATTTCGCTGCTAATTCCAGACTGCGCTTAGAAGCTCCAATACCACCGACAGCCAGTTTATAGCGGCCGACATTCAAAATGTTAAAAGCAATCACATGTCCGCGTCCTTTTTCTCCAAGTAGATTTTCTACTGGAACTTCCGCATCCTCTAAGACAAGTGTCCTGGTAGAGGAACTCTTGATACCCATTTTCTTTTCTTCCGGCCCAGTAGATACACCAGGATACTCTCTCTCCACAATAAAGGCGCTGAAATGCTCGCCGTCAATTTTAGCGTAGACAATAAAGACATCTGCAAAAGCGGAGTTGGTGATCCATTGCTTTTCACCATTTAAAATATAATGCGTACCGGCATCGTTTAGTTTGGCTGTTGCTTTTGCACCAAGCGCATCAGAACCCGAACTTGGCTCGGTCAGGGCATATGCAGCAATTAACTCGCCGGTTGCTAATTTAGGAAGATATTTTTCCTTTTGTGCATCATTTCCAAAGAAAACAATCGGCAGGGAACCAATTCCGACATGGGCGCCATGCGTAATAGAGAAACCGCCGGCGCGGGAAAACTTCTCCGCAATCAAAGAAGAGCTGATTTTATCTAAAGCAAGACCGCCATAAGCTTCCGGCACATCGGCACCTAATAAGCCTAATTCTCCGGCTTTTTTCAGCAAATCCACGGAATGCTCAAATTCTTGATTTTCCAGGTTATCGATTTTAGGAACGACCTCTCCTAATACAAAATCCTCTGTTGTTTTCGCAATCATCTTGTGTTCATCTGTAAAATCTTCTGGTGTAATGATGTCTTCTGCCGTAATATCCTCAACTAAAAATGCGCCACCTTTAAATAATCTTTCTTTTGTTTCACTCATCGTAATTTCCCCTTTTCAAATAAATTGTAATTCGGGTTCACATGGAACATCCTCTTATAAAAGTTCAAATACGCCTGCAGCTCCCATGCCGCCGCCAATACACATCGTTACAATGCCAAATTGTTCATTTCGCCGCTTCATTTCATGCATTAAGCTGACGGTCAGCTTTGTACCTGTACAACCAAGCGGATGTCCTAATGCAATCGCACCGCCATTAACATTCACTTTATCTGCATCTAAATCCAATGCCCGGATAACTCGCAGTGCCTGTGATGCAAAAGCTTCATTCAATTCAATTAAACCAATATCCGATAATTCGAGCCCTGCCATTTTCACTGCTTTCGGAATTGCTTCTACCGGTCCGACCCCCATAATTTCCGGTGCCACACCAGCTACTGCAAAGGAACGGAATTTAACAATTGGCGTTAATCCTTCCGCTTCTGCTTTCTCTTTATCCATTAATAAAACAGATGCTGCCCCGTCACTCATTTGGGAAGCATTTCCTGCCGTAACGCTTCCTTTTACATGAAAGGCTGGACGCAAGGAACTTAACGTTTCTATGTTCGTTCCTGCACGAACCCCTTCATCCATTTCAAAGGAAAAAGATTTCTCTTCAATCTTATTTTGCTTCCCTACCACACGCTCCTTCACTTCTACAGGAACAATTTCATCTTTAAATAACCCTTTCTCTATTGCTTTCGCCGCACGTTCATGGCTCTGTACTGCAAAAGCATCCTGATCCGTTCTTGAAATTTCAAACCGATTTGCTACTTCTTCTGCTGTATGCCCCATGTTCATATAGTATTCTGGTGCATTTCCAACCAAGGTTGGATTCGGTTTAATCACATGTCCACCCATCGGAATCATCGACATCGATTCTGCACCGCCAGCGATAATCGTATCCGCAGCGCCAACCATAATTCGTTCTGCACCATAAGCGATCGTCTGTAATCCGGAAGCACAATAACGATTTACTGTAATACCTGGAACATCATGGCTTAACCCAGCGAGTCCAGCGATATTCCGAGCCATATTCATCCCTTGTTCTGCTTCCGGCATTGCGCATCCAATAATTACATCATCGATGGAGCCTTGATAATCGTCAGCTCTCTTTAAAGTTTCCTTCACAGTAAGTGCTGCTAAATCATCTGGCCTAACATTCTGTAATGAGCCTTTATTTGCTTTCCCTACTGGTGTTCTAGCACCAGCTACAATCACTGCTTCTTTCACGGATGTATCCTCCTTTAAACGCGCGTTTCTTTTGAATAGCTTCTTTTAGAGATTAATTGCGTAACGGTTTCCCTTTTACAAGCATGTGCTGCATCCTTTGCTGTGTCAGCGGTTCTGCAATCAGGCTTAAGAATGCTTCTCTTTCCAAATCAAGCATGACCTGTTCATCAATCTCCGTACCTTCTTTTATTCTTCCGCCAGATAAGACGTAGGCTAATCTTTCAGCAATTTTCAAATCATGCTCGGAAGCATAGCCGCCATAATGTAATGATTTCGCCCCCATCACCATTGCTGCATAACCTGCTTCTCCGACAACCGGAATTTTTTCCCTGGCAGGTTTCTCATATCCTTCATTTGCTAAAGATAATACACGTTTTTTCGCATCATAGAGAATATGATCTGGATTTCTGCTGATGCGGTCATTTTTATTCAGGTAGCCGTTTTCCATTGCTTCTCGTGCAGAGGTCGAAACTTTTGCCGTTGCTACTTTTTCAAACACATCGTTGGCCACTTTGGTTAAATCAAGATCTACACCTTCCGGGAGATTACGAAGCTCTTTTAAATAGAGTTCTTTTGTTCCTCCGCCTCCAGGAATAAGACCGACACCAAATTCAACCAGCCCCATATACGTTTCTGGTGAAGCCTGGATCGCTGCAGCTGGCAAGGATACCTCTGCTCCACCACCTAATGTCATATTAAATGGTGCAACCACAACCGGTTTATCAGCATATTTAATATTCATCGTCATATTTTGAAATTGACGAATAACGAGGTCTAATTCAAAAATATTATCATCCTGCGCTTCCATCAGCATCATCGCTAAATTAGCACCAACACAGAAATTTTTACCTTGATTACCAATCACAAGCCCCTTGTAATTTTTATTAACTTCTTCAATAGATTCATTGACCATCTGGATAATATCAAGACCTATGGCGTTACTTTTGGAATGAAATTCTAATAAAGCAACATCATCCCCCATATCGATCAGACTCGCACCAGTATTTTTCTTGATAACCTCTTTTTGCTCTTTAACTGCTGCTAAGGATATTTCTTTCTTATTGACTTTCTTTTGTTTATAGGTATCATCATGAAAGAAATAAATATCACCATTTTCCTGTTTATAGAAGGTTTCATTTCCTTCTTCCAGCATATCCAGTACCCAGTTCGGTACAGATGTGCCTTCATCTTGGATACGTTCCACCGCAGCACTTACACCAATCGCATCCCAGATTTCAAACGGGCCAAGTTCCCAGCCGAAGCCCCATTTCATCGCATCATCAATAGAAACAACATCATCCGCAATTTCTCCGACTAAATCAGCAGAATATACTAATACAGGCTTTATAATAGACCAAATAAAATCGGAAGCTTTATCGCCTTTTTGATTTACAAGCGCTTTCATTTTCCAGCTTAATCCTTTTTCCTGCTTAGCTGCTTCTACGGCATTTGTTTTCAGTTTTTTTCTTTCCTGGTACTCTAACGTGTTAGGATTAATTTCTACAATCGTTCTATCTTTCTTCTTTTCATAGAATCCTTTTCCGCTTTTTGCACCAATCCACCCTTTTTCAATCATTTCCTTTAAAAATTCCGGAACGGTAAATATTTCTTTTTCTTTTGGATCGGATACGTGATGATAAACATTATTTGCAACGTAATAAAATGTATCAATTCCTACAACATCCAGAGTACGGAATGTAGCACTTTTTGGTCTGCCAATAAGCGGGCCGGTAATCGAATCTACTTCACCAACACTTAATCCCTGTTTCTTCATTTCCTGTACAGTGACCAAAAGTCCGTAGGTTCCAATCCGGTTTGCAATAAAGTTTGGCGTATCTTTTGCTTCTACCACGCCTTTGCCTAACACATTTTCACCGAATAGCTTCATAAAGGAAAGCACTTCTGCCTTTGTTTTTTCTGTTGGAATAACTTCCAGTAACTTCAAATAACGCGGCGGATTAAAAAAGTGTGTTCCCAAAAAATGCTCCTGCATATCTTCTGAGGCTTCTGAAATCATTGCTTCGACAGAAATTCCTGATGTATTGGAGGTGATGATTGTTCCTCCGCTGCGATGTGCATCCACTTTTTTAAACAGCTCTTTTTTCGCTTCCAGATTCTCAACGATGACCTCGACAATCCAATCTGCCTCTGACAATAACGCCAAATCATCCTCCAAATTGGCGACTTGAATTAACTCTAAACTTTTTTTAGATGTTATTGGGGACGGCTTTTGCTTCAAAAGCTTCTTTTTGCCCTCAGCAACAATTCGATTTCTGACTGATCTGTCTTCTAAGCTGAGACCTTGTTTCTTTTCTTTGTCCGTCAGAGAATCTGGTACTCTGTCAAACATTATTACGGGTAAACCTGCGTTTGCTAAATGAGCAGCTATACCAGAACCCATTACTCCTGAACCGATTACTGCTACTTTTTTAATAGAATAAGTCATTTCACAATCCTCCAGCCTTTCTTGAATGAATACTCATTCATTTTTAAGCCAAAAAATAAAGATATTGGCAAATCGCATATCTCATGTTATCTATACTATAACGGATTATTTATTTTTTCGCAATATATTTAACGATATTTTTGTAAGGGGTTTCAAAATAATTATTCCGCACTCCAAGGACGCCCTAATGCAGACGTTACAGGTTTAGCCTGCAAACGTGCTCCGTGGTTGGTCTCCACTCTGATGAGATTCTACAGCGAATGAAAGAAATCACATTTTGATGAGTTTGACGAAATAATAGCTTTCCCCTGAACAGCCAATCATGACAGCATGGATAGTTAACATCAGGAATAGCTTTCATGCACAAAAAGTAATCATTGTCGAACATTTTTACTAAGCACCATGAAAAATATATTCTGTCTGATCTAGCTTTTTTGTTCAGTTATTCCACGTATAGAACACCTTACTAGCGGAGGCGGACCGTTTTGACTCCTGAGGGATCAGCACCATCTGAAGATCCACTTTTGCCAAGCGCTCTTCTTGGCAAAAGTTAGCTGAAGAGCGTGCCCCTAGGAAAGCAAAACGGTCCGCCGCAGCGGTGCCTTACACTTCACCTTCTTTTTTATCGAAGGAACGATCAATTCCTGTTTCCATTGGAATGAAGTTTCTATTTAATGTACGAAAATTAAGTTCTATATAATACATATTATCACGAAAGGTTTTTAAAAATCGTAATCGTTCCTGTTTACAAATAGTAATCCTTACGCTATCATAGATAAAGTACTTTATTTAGTACATTCAATTATTATATTAAAATGAATGGAGGAATACAATGACAACACCTGTTGTGTCTATGTCAAATATTAACTTCCATTATGAATCTCGTAAAGTCTTGGATAATATAAACTTTGAAATTCCCGAAGGAGCTTTCATGGGATTGGTAGGGCCGAATGGCGGAGGAAAAACGACATTAATCCGGCTGATTCTCGGTTTAGAAAAACCGGAAACGGGAGAGATAATGGTTTTTGGACAGTCTATTCAAAAGCTTAAAAATAGAGATCGAATTGGTTTTGTCTCACAAAAAGCGAATGCATTTAATAAAGGTTTTCCTGCAACCGTTTATGAAGTAGTTGCTTCTGGACTAACTGCACAGCTTGGCTATTTAAAATTTTTATCAAAAAAAGATAAGCAAAAAATTCATGAAGCAATTGCTCAAGTCGGCATGACGGAATATACAAAGCAAAATATCGGCAATCTCTCCGGCGGTCAGCAGCAGCGGATTTTTATTGCGCGTGCACTGGTCAGTGATCCTGAGCTGATTATTTTGGACGAACCGACTGTTGGAATTGATTATGAGAACGTAAAAATATTTTATGAATTGCTTTACAAACTCAATACTGAATTCAAAAAAACACTACTGCTGGTAACACATGATACAGGCACAATGACCGAGTATGCGACTGATATTGTTTGTTTAAATAAAACATTGCATTTTCATGGGAATCCTGATGAATATGCATCCCTTACAGAAGCAGACTTTTCTCAAATTTATGGTCATCCAGTCAGCCTGGTTACGCATTAATTTATCGTTGGAGGAAAGACAATGCTTTTGGATTTTTTAACATACCCCTTTTTAAGACATACGTTTCTCACAGGTATCTTAATTGGTATAATTGCACCATTACTAGGAACTTTTATCGTTGTGAGAAGACAATCATTAATAGCAGATGCACTTTCGCACGTTACTTTAGCCGGAATTTCATTTGGGCTGATGGCTGAAAAAATATACGGGTGGGTAATCTCACCGATCTACAGCGGCATGATATTTTCTGTGATAGGCTCTATCTTTATTGAAAAACTGCGTACCGTGTATAAAGCCTATCAGGAAATCTCTATTCCTATTATTTTATCTGCCGGAGTCGGTTTGAGTGTTATCTTCATTTCGATTGCAGATGGGTTTAACACGGATTTATTCAACTATCTATTTGGATCTGTATCTGCCGTAACTGTCAATGATTTTTATGTCATTTTCGGTGTAGCTGCCTTTGTTCTATTCATTATTTGGCTCTTCTTCAAAGAATTATTTACCATGTCCTTTGATGAAGAACAAGCAACTATTGCCGGACTGCATGTGAAATGGATCAATATGTTATTTATCGTACTGACAGCCCTTGTTATTGCTGCTTCTATCCGTATTGTCGGTGTATTATTGGTTTCTGCTTTAATGACATTGCCAGTTGCAGCCAGCATGCGTATTGCTAAAGGGTTTAAACAAATGATTTTCCTTTCGATTCTTTTTGGTGAAATTGCTGTTGTATTTGGGATTATCTCAGGTTACTATTTAGATATCCCACCAGGAGGAACGATTGTCATGACGTCGTTGGTTTTATTATTAATTGCGATAGGAATGAAAAAGTTACGAAAATAAACGGAGGTTTTTTCGATGAATCTTCAAGAAGCCATCACTATTTTAAAAGAAAAAGGATACAAAACAACCGGAAAACGGAAAGAGATTTTAGAATTCTTTTCCTCAGAGGATGGATACCGTCCCGCAAAAGATTTAATTGCTCATCTCGAAAATAAATATGGGGCAGTCAGTTTCGATACAATCTATCGCAACCTGCACTTATATCATGATCTGGGGATACTGGAAAAAACAGATTTAGAAGGTGAAAAGCACTTTCGCTTAAGCTGCAGCCATCACCATCATCATCATTTTATTTGTACCGATTGCGGTAAAACAAAAGAGATTGAAATGTGTCCGATGGAGACTGCTTCAGCTGAACTGAAAAATTATGAAATTGATGATCATAAATTTGAGATTTATGGCAAATGTCCAACCTGTATTCATGCTTAAAACATGTATTTTATTGTAAAGAAAACTCGTATTCACTAAAAAATAAGCGAATACGAGTTTTCTAATGATTTGACAAACTTTTTTTGGAATTGCTATTTCTTTATGTTCAAAAGTTATGTATACTACCTTTAGAACAAATATATTAGGAGCAGAGTAGTATGCGTAAAAGTAGTAAATTTCGATTATTATTATTATTCATTGCAGGAATTGTATTTATTGTATTTGTTTTAATTATGCAAAGACAATTCAACAATCCAGATTTCGACTTTCAAAATGAAGTTTCAGAAGTAAACGAGATAGACAGCGATGAAGAAGAAACAGAAGAGGAAGCAAATTCAACAGACGAGGACACGGATTCAGATGAGGAATCCGATAATTCTGAATCAGAGGAAGAAGCGGATGCAGAAGCCGATAATTCCAATGGAGAAGATTTTGAGGTTACTGCAGATTTATTAAATATCCGCAGCAGCCCAAGTGCGGACAGTGAGGTTGTCGCAACACTCGTTACGGGGGATATTGTCCAAGTTATTGGCGAGGAAGATGAGTACGAATGGGTTGAAGTTACTTACCAAGATGTCACCGGGTATGCAAATGCTGGATACTTAGAAGCCATTGAGTAAGGAGTTTAACATTTCTAATCGCTCATTAAAATGTTACATATAATCTTAATTTATATCCTCACAGAAAACCGAACTGATTTACCTATCATCATCAGATGAAAAAGGAAATCAGTTCGGTTTTTTCGTTAACAAAATATAGTGTTTTCTTTAAAATATCTCAACGTTTAATCTAATATCGTTTCCAAGACCTTACTTTCTTCATGATCCAGCATATTCTTTAAAATGACTTCTTCCACATCTTTGTTCATTTCGGTTTCCAATGTTTTAGAAGCTGGTGCTTCACCAACGATGAAAATTCGCTTCCATTCTCTATCTTTTGCCTGCTTGTCCAACTTAGGAGCAATGCTTTTATACCAGCGATATTGATTTGCTTCATAACGATCATTGAATAAATCTTTCTGTACACTGTTCGCCCCCATTCCTTGCTTTGCTCTGCCATGACGAGGGCCTTGTTTCATCTTCCATGTATCCTCTTCTACATCCAGTTCATATTCTGCCGTATCTTTTACCTGATTTAGATTGCTGTCAATCAGCTTAACCTGATTTTGCTGAACAAGAATGATCCCTGTCTTTGGATACTTTTCTGAGAGTGACTTTAATTGATCTAAAACTGGTGTTTCCTGCCATTCAAATTCATTTTCTAAATGCATCTGCACACGTTCAGCAATCCAGACTTCCCCGTCAGCAGATGCTACAATAATGACGCCTCGCATCAAATCTCTTTCTATTTCATCCATAAAAGCTTTTACTTGCTTTTTAACTTTCTTATAATTTTTGAGTTCTTCTTCATTGTCAGCTTCTTTTAAATAATGCTCAAAATTGTTCAATCCATTTTTCAGGTGAATCTTCCATTCTCCACTTTGCTGATCTGGATCGCTTAAATCTGTATTCAAGTACATGGTAAATATTTTATTAGCTCCAGTTCCTCTAACATTCTCTAATTCTTTTACAATATCTTGTATATCGTTCACTATAAGCCCTCCTCCAAAATCAGTATATATTTACTGTGTAACCGAAATAAATAGTGTTTAAACTTTAATATCTACAGAAAGCTACTAAATAATTTTTACAGTCCTATATTCGCTTTCCTATACTTTTCTAGTGCAAAAAAAAGAAGAGGTTATCCCCCTTCTTATCTTCAAAACAGATAACTTTAATCTGTTTGTATATTCTATTTTAAGCTTTATTCCTGCTCAGGCAATTCTTCTTCTGCTACTTTTGTGATTTTCACTCTCTTAATTTGATACCCATCTTTTTCAACAAGTGTAAATGCATACCCTTCAAATTCCATAACCGTTCCTACTTCTGCTTCAAGGTTATGGGTAAAGAACCACCCGCCAATCGTATCAACTTCATCATCTTCTAAAGTAATACCCAGCTTTTGATTAATATCGTCTAAGCTGACCCGGCCTGCCACTAAATAAGTGGTATCATCAACTGTTTCAAAATCGGGTACTTCATCTTCATCAAATTCATCCCGGATCTCTCCAACAATCTCTTCTAAAATATCTTCAACGGTAACTAATCCCGCTGTACCACCATATTCATCATTAACAATTGCCATATGAATACGTTCTTTCTGCATTTTTAAGAGAAGTTGACGAATTGGTGTTGCTTCTGATACATGAATAATTGGACGAATATAATCTTCAATCGTCGCAGGTTCATCATTATTTAACTTCCCAGTAAATACTTCTTTTAGATTTACCAAACCAATAATATTATCCTTATCTTGATCTGCCACCGGATAACGTGTAAATTGTCCTTCACGGATAATTTCCAAGTTTTCCTCAAAGCTATCTTCCGTTGAGAAATAGATCATTTCTGTTCTCGGCGTCATAATTTCTCTAGCTACTCGCTCATCAAAATCAAATATATTGTTTACATACATCATTTCAGATTGATTGATTTCACCACTTTTATAACTGTCAGCCAATATTAAACGTAGTTCTTCTTCTGTATGAGTTTCCTCATGCCCGCTCATTGGTTGTAAACCAACTGCTTTGGTTAATAATCGAGCGGATCCATTCAATAACCAAATAAAAGGAAACAACAGGCGATAGAACCAGGTTAGTGGCCTAGCCACAATTAACGTAACCTGTTCCGCTTTTTGAATTGCTAAAGTTTTGGGAGCAAGTTCTCCGACAACCACGTGCAAGAAGGTTGCAATTAAGAATGAAATAAGAATGGAAAGGGTTGTAACAAGGCCCGCTCCAATATTAAATTCCTCCAAAAGCGGATGTAACATTCTCTCAAACGTTGGCTCTGCTAAACGTCCAATTCCAAGTGCTGTAATCGTAATCCCTAATTGACAAGCAGATAAATACTCATCAAGATGTGTAACGACCTTTTTAGCCGCAGCAGCGGACCCTTTCCCAGCTGCAATATGAGGCTCTAATTGAGTACTCCGAATTTTTACAATAGCAAATTCTGACATAACAAAAAAAGCAGTTAATGCGATCAAAATAGCAACCGCAAATAAATTAATCATGGTCGATATGTCCAATTAAGATCCTTGTGCAAAATTGCCCAAGGATTTCACCTCCTGAAATTTTAAATATCCTTCGATTATTATAAAGATTTTTTTACCTTTTCCACACGTAGATGATCCAAATGATTAGGTTCAATGGATATCGACGTATGTTGATTATATATATAGTTCCATATTACCTTCCCATCAGATCACCCTCTCTCTTATCTTTATTATAATGGATAAAGGCTTAATGTGTCTACTTGGCTATGAAAGTACTGCAGATAAAACGAAACTTCTTTCAGTGGGAGTTTTACAGACAATTCCCCGTGATAAAGAATACAGAATCTAATACGAAATTTTTGTTTGTCTAATATTTAATTCTTTATATATTTCATTGTTTCTGAGATGGGGTATATACTACTATTCCTACTAGCAAGTTCATAAAATACATTTTTTACTTACCCAAAACCGCTCCGAACATGATAACAAATATAGTATAGTTTGTGGACAAGTATGCTTACAAACAAAATTTGAAATTTTATTATCAAGTAAAAAAGCCTTCACACGAAGCACTTCTTCATGCAAAGACTTTTGGTAATAGGTTTATTATTGTACGCGACGTACTGTTCCGCTGAATTCTTTACCCCAGTAGCTTCCTGGTGACATATCAGCAACTGCAACGCCTGTACTGCTTTGAGAACCAATAAACTTGTTGTTACCCAGGTAAATGCCTACATGGCCATTTGTACCATTTGTATTAAAGAAAACCAGATCTCCTGGTTGCATATCGCTTTGAGAAACAGATGAACCAACATTTACTAATGCGCCAGTGTAAGACGGAATGGAATATCCAGCTTGCGCAAATGCCCAAGATACAAAACCTGAGCAGTCAAAACCTGTGCTAGGGCTTTTTCCTCCCCAAACATATGTGTTTTGATGTGTTTGACTTTGTGCAGCGCTAAGTACTCCGCTGATTCCAGATCCTGTTGATGGGGTGGATCCTCCTGAGTTATTATCTTTGTCCTCTTTATCGGAATTATCTGATCCGCCGCCAGAGCCACCTGAACTACCAGAATTGCCAGAGTTATTACCATTAGAACTACTAGATTCGCTAGAGCTGCTTGAATTACTAGATCCACTAGATTCATTGGAATTACCTGAATCACTTGAGTTACTAGATCCACTATCAGAACTGGATTCATTTGTATTACTAGAACCACTATTATTACCATCATCATTGCTTTCGGTATTTGAAGATGTATCTTCTTGATCTTCACTGGAAGTAGTTTCTTCTTGTTCTGTATCATTTGATTCTTCTTCAGAATCATTTGTCGCTTCTTCTTCTACTTCAGCTTCGTCACTACTATCATCACTAGAACCTACACTGGCACTTGCTACTAATGTTTCCGGTGCTGGAGCCGTTGCTACTTCTAAACGGTCAGCAACATCTTGCTCAATCGCAGCTAAACGAGAATCTTTAATTTCCAGTTCGTCGATAAGTGCTGTTAATTCTTCTTCTTTATCTTTTAATGAATCTTCTTTATCTTTTGCAGCATCTTTTTGGTCTGTAATGGTATTATTAATTCCTGTTAAATCTGTTTTTAATTGATTTAATTCGTCAAGCTTTTCCTCAACAGACTCTTGTTTTTCAGCTACATCTTTTTTATCTTCTTCTTGTTGTTCCAGTAAAGCTAAATCAGAATCAGTAATTTTGTTTACTGCAGAAACACGGCTTACAAAGTCACTGAAGTCTTGAGCTCCAAATAATACTTCCAGATAGCTGATATCTCCGCCATTTTGTTGTAAAGCTACCGCTCGTTCTTTTAAAATTTCTGTACGTTTTTCAATTGCTTCTTCTAATTCCTCAATCTCTGCTTCTAATTCACTAACTTCATCTTCCGTAGTTGAAATACCATCTTCTGTTTCATCTAATTTTTCTTGATTTTGCTCAAGAGCAGAATTTAAATCATCGATCTCTTGTTGTAAATCTTGTAAATCAACTAAAACATTCGCTACTTCATTTTCTGCATCTGATAGATTAGATTGTACAGAAGCACGATCCTCCTGTACTTCAGATTGTCTGTTTTCTAGATCTTCTACTGATTCTGCTTTTACCGGTCCCGCAAAAAATACACTGCTCAAACCTACTACAGAGGCTGCAGTTAATGTCATTACTGTCTTTTTCAACTTATATTCCCCACTTTCAAATTTTACACCGCAAATATATTATCTATGTATTTTGTTATAACCGAACATTTGCGATTTTTATTTATATTAATTTTATTTTCGTCTTTTAATTTGTAACTTTGTAAAGCTTAACATAAGAAAATGTCATGCATATTATAGAAATGTTACATTTATATTTCAATAACGACAAAAGTTTATAAAAATCGTCATATAATATAATACATTCCTTATCTATCAACGGTTTTCATTCTAGTATTTTTGTATGAAGCTCCCCAATAAATATACCTAAAATATATTTTTTCGTCATTTAATTCACTTAATAATGTTACAATATAATCTATGAAAATATGGAATACTTTTTCATAGATCAACTATTCAAGAGGTTCCCAAACATTTAACGTTCAAGGCTCAAAACGGCTACCTCTTTATAAAGATCCGTTGATAGATTATTTAACGTGAAAAGTAGGGATTCACATGAAGGTTCAGGCTATTATTGGTAATAGAGTCATAAAAACGGGTATTGCTGTATTTTTCACAGCTCTTATTTGCAAATGGTTAGATTTCCCGCCGACTTTTGCAGTGATTACTGCTATTGTTACGATCGAGCCGACAGTAACAGATTCTATCAAAAAAGGACTTGTCCGTTTTCCAGCATCTGCTATTGGAGCAGCCTATGCAGTTATATTTTTAGCTCTATTTGGTAACTCACCATTTACGTATATGTTAGCTGCAGTACTAACCATTTTTACTTGTTTTCGATTAAACCTTCATGCTGGATTATTAGTTGCAACCTTAACAGCTATTGCTATGATTGAAGTAGTAGATAACAGCTATTTCTTAAGCTTTCTTATCCGTTTAGCAACAACAACTATTGGATTATCTGTTTCTACGCTGGTAAATATGTTTGTTTTTCCACCAAATTACCAACGTTCCATTCATAAACAAATCATATCTATCCGTAAGCAATTAAGTAATCATATGAAGCGATGTTATTATGAATTAATTTTCACAAAAACACCATTAGATTTAAATTTGAATGAAAAAGTTGGAAATATATATAAGGAGCTTGAAAGCGTTGTATTACTATCACTTTATCAAAAGAAGGATTTGAAATACCATCATATTTTGGAGAAACGCGATGAAGAGTTAGAGCATTTAAGAAAGCAGATACATCATTTGCGTATGATTCAGTATCATGTAACTAACATTTCAGAACAGCCTACAACGAAATTTGAATGGAGCGTAGAGAAGCAAAAATCTGTGTTTGAAGCAGTATGTTATTTTGCCAACGTATTAGCAGATAAAGTTGTCTTTGAGGAAAAGGAATGGGAAGCTAGACGAACGCAACTCCATCAAGTATTTCAAGAAACTTTAAAAGGAGCTCAAATGAATGACACAGAAAAATTACCAATCGAATTAGTCGCCATTTATGAACTGACTTCCATCGTCGAAATTATAGAAAAACATTATTCATTAAAAAAATAATATTTATATAAAAAGAAACAAAGATATTTATTTAAAAATTCTTTGTTTCTTTTTTAATTAGATAATGTATATACTTTAAACATTATAAGAATCTATTCTTCTTCCAATTCATCTTGTAGTTCAGCTAATTCCTTATCTGATAATCCAGTTATATTTTTTACAGCCGGCCT
This sequence comes from Oceanobacillus jeddahensis, assembly GCF_000750635.1. GTDB lineage: Bacteria > Bacillota > Bacilli > Bacillales > Amphibacillaceae > Oceanobacillus > Oceanobacillus jeddahense. The sequence continues at coordinate 1,625,779 of NZ_CCDM010000001.1, read as the reverse complement.
TTCCATTCCTTGCTCAAATAAATTACGTGCCACTACCTTTCCATAACGAATGATTATTTTTGCTGCTTCACGATTGGCCAGCACTGCATTTTCTTCTGCTTCTAACCTTTTCTCTTTTTCTTCTGTCAGAGCTAGTTTTTGCTGTTCATATTGTTTTTTGATCTGATTATACTTCTGTTCAATCAACTTAGTTTTTTCTTGTGTTATCTTTCTTTTTGTTTCTATTATTTCTACCTCTTTTAAAAATTGTTGTTCTATGATTTGTTTTTGCCTATGCTGATACGCTAATTTATTTGCTTCTATATGACTAATATCTCTCCATGCTTTCATAGCCATCTCTACGTTCTTATCCGTTATTGCTATTTTCTCCAATTCTCTATACATATTTGGGTAAAAATAATTCCTATTGCTATCAACAGCTGCTAATAGTAATAACCATATAGGTAAAGCATCCTCATCCAGGTTTAACCATCCTTCATTCCAATGATGGATAAATTTTGGAATTTCAACAAATTGGTATTCTTGTATTTTAGTAAATGGTGTTGGTTCCTCCTGGCCTGCTAACCTAAATATATGATGAAATTCATCACTTTCATGGAATAACTCAAAATTCAAAATATTAATCGTAACAACTGTATCGTATTGTTTAAAATCTGAGTTTCCTTCAAACTGCCGTCGATATATTTTAGGCCAAAAATAAAGGGATTGCTTTTCAGGAGCATTTTGACTTGGAAAAAGTATTTCTACACAAATTGTTTTTTTATCTTCTGTTTCAACAAGTAAATTTAAATGTGATTCTTCAGATTCTATATTTCTCCAATTTTGAAATGTAAGATTCTTAATTGGAGCTCTTTTGGACTGAATAAACAAAGCATTTAAAAAAGCGATTGTAACCTTTTTATATTGTTGATCACCGAATAATTTCCTAAAGGCATAATCAATCTTTAAATCCATAAGCTGATAGAATTCTTTTTTAGGAATAGAATCTTTATATACTTCTCCATTTTCACCAATTTGAGGGGGAAAAAGTATTGCTTTTCGAGGATAAACCATGGAAACACATCCTTACGTTTATTAGTAGAGGACTTACTTTGATGAAGGTCTAAATACAGTTAACCAAACGTACGTTCTTTTGTCAACAAAAAATTATTCTCCATTGACTAAAAGCGTTCAGATCTTGATACTGTGGTTCTTTTTCCATCTATAAGCATTAGGAATAACGCTTGTTACTCCTATTAAAATATCAGTAACCATTTTATGTTTTTCTTAACCCAAAAAACTGTAGGAACAATCCTTTAGTTCCTACAGTTTCCCTTTTTTTCGTCTTTTCATATACCAAATGAGAAACAGTATGATTGCTAGCAGGATGAAAGTATAGACTACATTTGAATAAACATCCATAAATGCTGCAACACGATGCCAATTCTCTCCTAAAACTGTTCCAATACCAATTAAAATACTATTCCAAATAATAGAACCAGCGGCTGTTAATAACATAAATATACCGAAATTCATTCTTGCCATCCCTGCTGGTATAGAGATCAAGCTCCTTAATAACGGAACCATCCGACAAAAAAATACAGTCCAATACCCATATTTCTCAAACCATTCATCTGCCCTATAAATATCTGTTTTTTTCAAATGCAAAATATGTCCATATTTGTCAACAATTTTCTCCAGTCTGCTGACGTCCACGATCATTCCTATACAATATAAAAGCATTGCTCCAATAAGCGCTCCTAATGTGGCTGCAGTTAATACGCCTGTATAAGTTAAAGCGCTGTAGGTTGTCATAAAACCGCCAAAAGGCAGGATAATTTCAGACGGTATCGGTGGAAATAAATTCTCCAGCGTCATCATCAGAAAAATTCCCAAATAACCAAATTGCTCCATCACGGCAGTAACCCATTCTCCCATAATATCCTCCAATTACACTTGTCCTCTTTATTAAGATATATTCTATCATGCAGCAGCCTATGATTTTTATTTCATTTTGAAAACAAGTGTTAAGATTTTAAGGGACTGTTTTTATTGGTTTTGATTCATAATAGATGCAAGCTGGCGATAAGAGTATTTTCTGGCTTCATATGTCGGTGCCATTGTAAGCACCATGATTTCATCACATTGATACGCCTCTTGCAGTTCAGTAAGTTTTTCTTGAACAAATGCTTTATCACCGATAATCTGTTTATCGGAAAATTTCGCCTGTTCCTCCTCATCTGCTTGTGGCGATGGATCCAGCTCTTTCTTTTTGCGTTTTGCTTCTTCTGCCATTTCCAAAGCTTCCTTTTCTGTGTCAGCGCAAAGAACAGATACAGCAACAATCGTGAATGGATTCTCAACTTGTCTTTGATAGCCGGCTACAATTTCCGGTCCGTTATCAGCACCCATAAAATGGCCAAAAACATAAGGCAGTTTTTTCGTCACGGCAAGCTGAGCACTTCGCTGGCTTGTTCCTAACAGCCAAGGCACAGGCTGAACGGACGGTACCGGGGTAGCAGTCACGCGTGAATAAAGATGCTCGGGCGAAAAATCGTCTTGGAGGAAGTGAAGCAATTCATCAATATAATCCGGCATTTCTTTTACCTTCTCCAAAAAATTGCCTGCCAGGGCAATCGAAGCTTCTGCTGAGCCTCCCGGAGCTCTTCCAATTCCTAAATCCACCCGGTCCGGATATAAGGAAGCCAGCATCCGGTAGCGCTCAGCGATATTAAAGGGACGATAATTTGGGAGCAGTACAGCCCCTGAACCAATGCGAATGTTTTCTGTTCTGCTGCCGATAATCCCCAGCAAAATATCCGGGGCCGGACTGGCTAATCCTTGCATATCATGGTGTTCCGCAACCCAGTAACGTTCAAAACCTGATTGGTCGGCCTGAATTGCCAGATCAACACTGGCTTCCAGTGCCTGCTTTGCATCCGCATCTGCAAATAATGGCGATTGGTCTAAGATACTTAATTTCATTCTTCCTGCACTCCTTCCTGTTCTAATTGATCCACCAGGTTTTCTGCTGCCCGGCGGTAAAAATTACTCATTCCTGTCAAACTCGTAATGAGTAATACTTGCTTTAGATAGTCATCATTTACGATATCTTTATCCAATTCCGTCTCAAATATTTCTTCCTGCTTCTTCATATGCTCTTCAAAACCAGTCACATTTTTATCCATTAATTGAACATAATTGGTATAAAAATTTTCCAGGTCAAAATCATCATCCTGCATTCTTTGATTAATTTCTCCAAATGTTTTCCCGATATCTTTAATGGATAAAACACTTTTCATTTGATAAATCATGCTGATCAGCAGCAAATGCTCTTTCGAATATTTTTTATTATTTATAGGGAAAAATAACTTAGCCTTTGCATAATTATTAATCATTGTTTTCGTTAAAACTTTATCCTCTTCATATCGCTTAGATGAAGCAAATTTACTTTCAAAAAGCTGGATCACCTGATCCATATATAAATCTAAATCGGGTATTTCTTCAGATTTCAGCTGATTCTCTAAATGAAGTCCTTCTAATTGCTTTTGTATATCCACGAAATGACCTCTCTTTCATAATATAAAGGTAGTAAGCAAAGCAAGTAATTTAACGGTTAATCGTTCAGCTTATCTACTTTTCATTATAGACGTAATTAGTTAAATTTCAAACATTGACTACTTGATGAAATAGGTATATAGTTATTACATAGTATTTAAAACTATGTAACGGATTGGAGATGTTTTTTTGAATAAATTTATCCGGGAACCAATGAATGCTTTTACTCATTTTATTGGGATTGTGTTATCTATTGCCGGGTTAATACTACTCGTTGTCAAAGCAGCCCGGGTGGGGACGCCTTTAGATGTTGGCGCAGTGGCTGCATTTGGTGTCAGTTTAATTCTATTATATACCGCTTCTACGGTTTACCATTCTGTCATCGCTGGTCCTAAAACCATTGCTTTTTTCAGAAGACTGGATCATGCCATGATTTATGTATTGATTGCTGGTACATACATCCCGCTATGTCTGATTTCGCTGCAGGGGACAACCGGCTGGATACTATTTTGGGGTGTTACCGGGCTCGCGTTTCTAGGAATTCTGTTTAAATTAATCTGGTTTCATTCCCCAAGGTGGCTTTCCACCTTACTCTATGTATTAATGGGATGGATAGCTGTTTTTTATAGTGGAGCACTTGCACCAATTATTGGCGTTGGAGGAATGTTTTTCTTAATCGCCGGTGGAATACTTTATACCATAGGGGCAGTGATTTACTGGCTGAAACCAGAATTTCTGCGTTCCCGTTATTTTGGTTACCATGAAATTTTCCACATTTTCATCCTGCTGGGAAGTCTCGGTCACTTCCTATGTATTTATCTGTATGTTATCTGAGAAGAGTAATTCAGGGGGCTAGCACCCGTAATAAATTTAATCTCTTTCTTTATTTGAGAACGGGAGCTTTACGAGCGATTTTCCGCGATAAAAGAAGCGTCTTTCCTAATGGCGAAGAAGACGCTTCTTTTATCGCTTTACTCTTTATTTGACGATTTTTGTTACCATTTTTATTAATTCCTGTTGATAATTCGCTGTATCAAAGCTTTTACTTTGCAGCAGCATGCCTTCACTTGCTGCACCATTTATCAGTATAGCGGTTGCTTTGGGATCAAAATCAGCTGAAAATATATTTTTTTCCTGCCCTTCTGACAAAATGGTTTCTAACCGCAGATAAAGCGGGTCTTCTTCCTCTTCATTTAATTTATAATAAGGGATATTATCCTCTGTCCGGGCATTAAAGATAATTTCAATCAGCGCGACATTATTTTCAACGTATTCATTTTGGTATGTGAGAGTTGCTTTTATATAAGCCAGCAGCTGCTGATAAATATCTGATTCAGCTTTGACCCGTTCCTCAATAAATTCAAGTTGGGCACCAATTAAGTAGTTTAATGTATGCTGGACCAGCTCTTCTTTATCTACAAAATGATAGGAAATCAATCCTGTACTGATTTTCGCTTGTTTTGCTATTTTAGCAAGACTTAATTTTACATAGCCAATATTATTCAACACATCAATGGTTGCTTTTAAAATCTGTTCTCTCCGTGCTTCTGAAATAAATGTTTTTTCCTTCGTCACTTCGTATCACCCTCTTATCACCCGCACATACTGGCGTTTGTCCTCATCGCGGATAACAGCTCCCTCGGCTGCTAAATCATTCCGCAGTATCGCTGCTTCTTTTTCATCATCTTCTTTTAGCGCCTTTTCTCTTGCTAAAAGCAGGCTGTTAACAGAAGCAGGAAAATCAGAATGCTCTGGAACCCAGCGCTGATAATCGGCTTGATAAGGATCTTGGTCTTTCCATGGAAACCGGTGTTCCAAAAAAGCTGCTTCTATTTTCGGCTGCTTTACATCTGTTTGCGAACGATACAATTCCTCTCCTTTTTGACCTAAAACAACAATTTCTTTTCTGTCCATATAAATGGCTGAAATATCCCTTTTTTGCAAAATAACTTCCTGATCATACCTCTTCATTGTAACTTCTTGATCCGCAACCGTCATTTTTAATGATTCACTAAACGCATAGAACACAAAAAGAATTCCAGCAATCAAACCGACAATTACTCCAATAATCGATACCCAGGAACTATTCCAGGATACAATCCATTCAAAGAACGGACCAAACGGTACAAAAGGGATCTTGACCAGCCAGCTCGAGATAATTTGAATAAACCAGCCAATAACCGCTCCAAGAAGCGGACCGCCTATAATAATAATCGCTTTATCCAGTTTTGATAAGCCAAGTACAGTTTCATTTTGCATATTTTATATTCTCCTCTGGATATATTTTATAATCCAATATTTTTTGATCGATTAATCAAATTTTAACACAAACAATTAATTTTTACCAGTTAAGAGAAAGCAAAACGTATTTTAAAAGACTTAACTTTCAAATCTAAGAATAAGCATATATCTTACCATTCTAGGATTATCGTGTTCTTCATTATTGTGCTTGCTTTTGATTAAATCAGCTTTTTTTGAACTTATGATAGTGTATAGCTCCCGCTCCGGCCAACCACTCCGCCGCAGCGGTGCTTTACACTTCACCTTTTATTCTTCGTCAAGGGAGTTAGCAAAGGAACGATCAATTCCTGTTTCTATGAAAATGAAGTTACTTGTTAATGTACGAAAGTTGATTAAAAGATAATAATAGGAAAAGAAAATTTCATCCTAATAGGGATGTTTTAATTTACTTACACCGGGAAAACACATAGTAGAACAGACATTAACAGAAAGGATGATTATTCATGAGAAATATACAATATCAGCCAGCAAAAAAGAGAGACATTTCTGACGCAAAGGAAGTCCATTACTCTAAAGAGTTTAAGCAGGCAGATATTGCTGGCGGCTATCGGAAACCTCGCGTTAATGAGGCAAAATCCGAAAACCCTAAACTAAAACAATAACTGTTTACCTGTTAGTTGATTCTACACATTAACAATTTATAATAGAGTACTTTTAAAAAGGATGCTGTATAATCAGCTATTGATTATACAGCATCCTTTGTTTTTTCAACCTGAAACTCTGAAAACCTTCGTACCTTTCACGCGCCATCAAATTTTTGCGAGAAGTGTGGAAAAAGCAATATTCACGATGAGGTTGATCTTTTCTTAATTCTTCATATCGATTCATTGCACTCACAGCGTTTTCAAATCTATCAATAATTCCGACATCATTAATACATCTATATTCATTATCGGAGTGCGCTTTTATTACTTCTAACACAACCCATTCATTTGGAAAACGTTCTTGTACTTCCTCCCAACGCATGTTACCACTCCATTCAACTATAGTTGTTCCTATTATAATATAAAAGCATCCGTATTTTATAAACAGGAAAGCGTCTTATTTCTTAAATTCAGTTTTTAAAATTTTTCTAACATATTAATCAACACTGCTTCATTCTTGCTTTATGCTTCATAACATTAAAAACTGCCTTTTGTATTTAGCAAAAGACAGTTTCCTGCTTCCTTAACGCCTATTCACAATGGTGATTTTCCGCATAAACGGAAAACTAATCAAGTAAAACATCAAACCAATTAAAAATATCGTCACAAAGGTCATTAGTGTAACATTGGAGAACAGATCGACCGCAGCTTGAATCAGCCATCCTTCAAAAACACCATACAGAACAACAACCAGCAGAACTCCTAATAAACTCCCTGCACCTATCAAGCCCGTACGATAAAAAATTAATCCGATTAAATATAATAACGCCATAATAAAGATCATCACAAATGTATCTACAACAATCCGCATCGCCCAGTTATCTGTTAAAAGCATTGCCGGATGAACATAAATATAGTTTGTAACCCCAACTGCCTGGAATAACCATTCTGTTACCTGTTGTAAGGTGCTTCCTAAAAAAGCCATGATAAAAGAATAAGCTACTATAAAATATAGATGCATGAGATACATATTCTTACGGGTAGCCCCCATTTTCAAACCAAATGGGACACTGTTCTTCACTAAGAGAACCCCTACAACGCCAACATTAAAATAGGTCCCAAAAGGGATGGCGAAATACATTTTAAACTCATCAACTCCAAGTAATAAATAGCAGATAATAGCTGATATGATAATCATTCCTGTAAAAATTGACAAAAAGATTTTGGCTGTCCGAATTACTTCCGTTGAATACGCGTAAAACATGCCTTTTATTTGATTGTTCATGGATTATGCCCCTTTCTTCTTCTCTGTTAAATGAATCATTAATTCTTGAACCGGCACACCTTCTGCTTCAAGACCTGCTGCTTTGGCTTCTTTCTTGCTGCCAAAAACATATGCCATGGAAGTGCCAGCTAAGTCATTGCGCTGAATTATTTCTTTATCGGCTAGATAAGCATCCACCTGATCTTTTGGCCCGGAAACAGCGACCGTTTTTGCCCTTAGATCTTCAGCACTTTCCTGTAAAATAACAGAACCTTCTCTTAAAATAATAACCTCTTCAAACATTAAACTTACCTCATCAATCAAGTGTGTGGAAAAGATAATTGTCCGCGGATTTTCCTGATAGTCATCCAATAATATGTCATAGAACTTTTTACGGGAAGGAGCGTCCATACCGATATAAGGTTCATCAAATACAGTGATTGGTGCTCTACTCGCTAATCCTGCTGTAATTCCTAATGCAGACTCCATCCCTTTCGATAACGTCTTTATTTTTGCTGATTGCTTTAAATTAAAAGCTTCTAATAACTCTTCTGCCATTTTCTGATCCCAGTTGGGGTAAAAGTAAGCATAAATCTTCAATATTTGTTTTATCTTCAGCTCTGGGTTGAAATTATTTGCTTCTTTAATCAAGCAAATGGATTCTGTTAATCGTTGGTTATCAAAAGGATCCTCTCCATCAATGGTGATATTGCCTGCAGATGCTAAGATTTGCCCGCTTAAAATATCCATGAATGTCGTCTTACCTGCTCCATTTCTACCTAATAAGCCATAGATTTTATTCCCCTCTAGCGTAAGGGAAACCTGGTTCAAAGCATAACTTTCTCCATAGGTTTTACTTAATTGATTTACTTTAATTTCCATGTTCCTCATCCTCTCGATTAAGCATATTAATGAGTTCCTGTATATCCATTTCCAATTTCTCCGCTTCCCTTTTCATTGGAAGTAAATAATTCTCATAAAACGTCTGCTTTCTTTTTTCGATCACAATCCCTTTTGCTTTCTCTGTAACAAACATGCCCACACCCCGTTTTTTAATCAAAATACCTTCTGAGACAAGCTCATTGATCCCTTTGCCGGCAGTAGCCGGATTAATCTGATAAAATTTCGCAAATTCATTGGTGGAAGGTGCACGTTCGCCGCCATTCAATGAGCCATCGATAATCGAATCCTCAATTTGTTCTTTTATCTGCAGGAAAATCGGTTTGTTTTCGTCTAATTCTTTTTTCATTAGCCTCATTCCTTAATTGGTTGATTACTTATGTAACTAACCCTATAACATGAACATAGAAAAGTCAACTTATTATTTCAACTAATTAACTGACATAGAGCTGAAAACCCTTGTAAACGAAGGGGTTCACATGTTTTAATTTTTATTTTGAAAAGGGTTATTCTAGTTGGAGAAATTGATTTTCACACAAAAAATAAGACCAGGTAAGTTACCCAGTCTTATTTTCCACTCCACTACTCCTCTGCCATTTCCGACTGCGCATAATGATAAACCAAATTCTCCGTATGTTTCAGAGATAATTCATGTGTACGTTCAAACGCATGGGATGCATCAATTCCCGGACCAATCAGCCCATGAACTACATCATATCCAGCCCGGATAGCCGCAGACGCATCCGATTGATAATAAGGATAAATATCTAATTGGTATTCAATACCGTTCGCTTTCGCAATTTCTGTAAGGTGATTACGGAGCCCGTAATGATATGGACCAGAAGCATCCTTCACACAAATCGATACAGTATATTCATCGGTTCTTTGCCCATCACCGATTGCTCCCATATCAACTGCTAAGTATTCTACCGTTTCCGGCGGGATATTCGAGTTGCCGCCATAGCCGATCTCTTCATTATTAGAAAAGAGAAAATGCGTGGTATATGGCAGTTCTGTCTGGTCTGCAGTAAGCTTTTTAATCACGTTGATCAAGATCGCTGCACTTGCTTTATCATCCAAATGACGGGACTTAATAAAGCCGGATTCTGTTGTTTCTACCCGGGGGTCAAAGGAAATAAAATCACCTACTTCAATGCCCAATTTACGGGTATCTTCCTCACTCTTTATCACTTCGTCGATCCGAACTTCCATATTTTCTGTATCCCTTTTCAGCTCTCCAGCTTTCCGATACACATGAACAGCTGTTTGATGCATCAGAATCGTACCTGTATATTTTTCTCCACCTACTGTGTGGATCGTACAATATTCCCCTTCCACAAAATTTAACGGGAAACCGCCAATAACTTGTATTTTCAAACGTCCATCTGCTTTGATTTCTTTGACTATGGCTCCTAATGTGTCTATATGCGCTGTAAGAAAGCGGTGTTTAGAAGTATCTTTTCCTGGCAGGGTTGCAATCAAACCGCCTTTACGATTACGTTTTGTTGGTACATTACTCTCTGCTAATCTGTTTTCAATAAATTGAATCGCATCTTTTGTATAACCGCTTGGACTTGCTATTTTCACTAAATCTTTAATTAATGTTTTCGTTTCTTCTATATCGGGAAAACTACTCATCATATTACCTCCTCCAGGTTTTGAAATAAAGATCAATTTGTTTACTCAACTTATGCACCTAAAAAAAGAAACTTCATTTCCATAGAAACAGGAGTTGATGGTTCCTTTGATAACTCCCTTGACAAAGGATAGAAGGTGAAGTGTAAAGCACCGCTGCGGCGGGAACGGAGTGGTTGGCCGGAGCGGAGCTATGCACAATCACTAATTCCAGAATGGCCGGATATTTAACCAAAAGCAAGTGTGGTAGAGAACATGATAATCCTGAAATAGCAAGATTTATATGCTTATTCTTAGGTGCATAAGTTGAGTTGTTTATTATAGTTTATCAGAAAACTTAGTATTCGTTAAAGAAAGCCTTGAAAAGATTTTCCGCTTTCTTTGCAATCTTGCGTACAAACCTTTAGCTGAGCAGCATTGTCATTAATTGTTCATAGTTCATCAAAATGTAATTTTTTCACTTTGATTATACTTGTTGCAAATCTTGTTCTCATGTAAGCTATAGACTGGAGAAATTATTCTGAATTCATTAGGTTAAGGAGGAAAAAACGATGAAGAAATTCACAGGAGCACTGGCTTTTGTTATCTTACTCTTCGCTTTTAGTGCAAGTCCTGCTTTTGCACATACACATCTTGATACGTCTGATCCGGAGGAAGGTTCCACGGTAACAGAACCGTTGGACAGCATTACACTTTATTTTGAAACGGTGATTGAGGAAAGTGCTGTGATGGAGTTACATGCAGAGGATGGTACAGAGGTTGCCCTTGATAACCTTACAGTTAATGACGATGAATTTTCAGCGGATGTAACAGAGCCGTTAGAAAATGGAACATACACGATCAGCTGGGATATTATCGGCGTAGATGGTCATCCAATGGAAGATTCTATTTCATTTGAAGTGGATATCGAAGAAACAGCAGTTGAGGAAGAAGAAAACACAGATGCTGCTGAAGATACAGAGAATGCAGAAGATGGATCTGAGGAGCAGGCAGATGAAAATGAAGCAGCCTCAGAAAACAATGTACAGGAAGAAGCAGCAGATGATACGAATTCCAATACATTGCTAATCGCTGTTCTAGTTATTGCTATTGTCGCTGTCATCGCTATTGTACTACTAAAAAGGAAGAAATAATGTATGTTTTATGTAACGATTCTTACAGAAACGTTCTTATATCTTTCTCTTGCATTTTTAGCAGGAAGCTTTCTGATTCGATTGCTTCCTGCCACTTCCCATATCAAGGTTAATGTATCTTCCAATCTGCAGCTTGCTGCTGTCTGGGGGATTGCTCTATTTGCATTTGTCCCTCTCATCCAGCTAATCAGCCATATCGCTGGCCGTTCTTCTCTGGGCTCTGCGTTTGAAGATGTATTATTATCTTTTCGAATTGGAAATGCATGGCTATTTCTATTTATTATTTGCATTCTTTTCAGTGTTTATATTGCTTCTATCAAAGATACAAACAGTAAACAGGCAGCATGGGTCGGGATGATTTTTACCGGTTTTGTGGCATTTGGTGTCGGCTGGGCCAGCCATGCAGGCTCTTTTGAAGGATTCCTTGGTGTATTCACACATGGGGTGCATATGCTCGCAGTAAGCGCCTGGATTGGAACGCTGATGATGGTATCCTGGTTGGCCCCAAAGTCGATGGATTGGCTGCGTTTTGTCAATAGCTACCACCCTTTTGCACTTATCTGTTTTGTTATTGTAGTCGCAAGCGGTATTTTACTGGCACAATTCACTGTTGATTTCAGACAGTATGACGAAGCTTTACTTGTTTCTTATGGACAAAGTTTATTCTTAAAACAATTATTTATCATTCCATTATTGATATATGCTATCTTTAATGGAATTTGGATGAAACGGCGTTTACAGGTTGATGCAAGCTTTCAGGCAAGACCTTGGATACGTGTAGAGTTTTTTATTATTTTATGTATCCTGTTTCTGACAGGCATCATGAATGAGCAATCACCTCCGCTCCATATGGAAAGTCTTATCGAACATAGCGGCTACGCTCCGATTCTAAATATGTTTTATGATGGAACAATGGCTGGCGCAGGAATTGGTTTAGCTTTAGATGGATCTGTTTTCTTCTTTATTGCCTTAGCACTTGCTTGTCTTGTCGGCAGTATATATATTTTTAAAACTAAAAATCATCCGGCTCTTTCCTGGCTTGCCTCACTGCTTTTTGTCGTCATGGGGTACTTTGCTTTTATTCAAAGCATTGTGATCAACTGATTGTCTTTTATTAAATGGAATAAAGTCTCAAAATGAACATGTGTTTATTTTGAGACTTTTTTGCATGTGCAGAGTCACTATTAGAAAGTAATCCCGGCTACGTAAATCACCCCAAACAAAAAGCATGTGTTCTAAATAATATTCAGAACACATGCGTTAAATTTACATTATCTTAGTATCGTAACTTTTACATCTTTTCTACCCCAGCTAAGTGCTTGGGATTGATCCGGTACGAATACATCAATTTTATTACCATTGATTGCCCCACCAGTATCACGTGCTACAGCTACACCATAGCCTTCCACCTCTACAACACTACCAAGCGGAATAACACTAGGGTCAACTGCAATTACTTTTGCATCTGGGTTGTTCTTTAAATTATATCCAGTCGTTGTAATACCAGTACATCCACTACAATCAGCTGTATAAGCTGTGGCCGAAACTGTAAATGTTTTACCTGAGCTTTCTTCATTGCTTGAACTTTCTTCTTTTTCTTCAGGCTCTTCTTTTGGTTTGGAAGTCTCTTCTTTCGGTTCTTCTTTCGATTCTTCCTTAGCTTCTTCTTTTGGTTCTTCTTTCTCAGGCTCAGACTCTTCCGTTTTAGCAGGAGCCTCTTCTACTTTTTCTTCTTCAGGTTCATTGGTTATTCTTTTTGATGCTACACTTGTTTCTTTTTCTTGATGAACCTTGGTTTCTTCTTCCTCTTTAGCTTCTTCAGCTGCTTTTTCTTCCGCTTCTGCAAGCTTAGCTGCTTCCTCTTCTTTTGCTTTTTCTTCAGCCGCAGCAATAGCCGCTTGCGTATCAGCTTCTAAAGATGCTAGTTGTGAATCTGTAATTTCCAGCTCATCCACAAGTGCTTCTAGATCAGCTTGCTTTGTTTCCAGCTCATCTTTTTGTGCATTATTATCTGCAAGAGCCAGTTCAACATTTTCTTTTGCAGCGTTTTGCTCATCTTTTAAATCATTCAAATCATTCATTTTGTCTACTTCTTCTTCTTGCTTGTCTTCTAAAGATGCAATATCTGTTTCCTGCTGCTCAATTAATGCAGCATCCGAATCAGCAATCTTGTTAACAGCATTCGCCCTTGTGATAAAATCTTCAAAGCTTTGTGCTCCGAAAAGAACCTCTAAATAATTTACATCTCCGCCGGAATGCTGAACAGATACCATCCGGTCTTGCAATATTTCAAAACGTTGCTCTATCTTTTCTTCAAGCTCTTCCATTTCATCTTCTAATACAAAAATATCTTCTAATAAAGCATCGATCTCTTGATCTGTCTCATCAATTGCCTGTTGCTTTTCTTCTAGTTCTATTTCCGCACTTTCAATTTCTGTTTTTAACTGTTCCAACTCTTCTAATACGGAAGCAATTTGTTGTTCAGAATCAGATAATTCTGTTTTAACATCTGAACGCTGACCACGAATTTCTTCAAGATCTTCAGCAGTTTCTGCTTGAACTGGTATAATACTGGAACTCATGAAACCAACTATCATTACTATCGCTAGCAAAAATGATTTCTTCAATTCTTTTCCCCCTGTTCCTGCATCACTACTACATAGCTCTCTCTGTAAAAGGATAAGTCATCCTTTGTTATTATGCAGTTTTGTGAATCATAGGATAAATTTAACACTATATAAATTCCTAATGAAGTGTAACATCTATAGATTGCAAAGAGATTATAGAAATATTACATTTTTGTATCGTTACAAGGGAACTTTCTCCTTAAAGCCTGTCATACGAATACTTATAGATGTAATATTACAATCCAATTACAAAACAGAGTATAAATGAATTTCCCAAGGGGAATCCTGGTCTTCAAATGTTTCCTCTAGCGATAATCCGATATCTTCCGCATTTTCAATCGCTACAGCAGATAAGATGTAATCTCCTCCCAGCTCTTTCAAAGCCTCCGTATCAATAGCCAGCTCCTGAATTGGTTCATTTTTGTCTTTGGTATACATATAATCCTTACCATGCTCAGCAATATACATGTATAACCTTCCGCCCCATGTATCAAAATAGTTTTCTAATGTTGGACTCTTATCCAACTCACCAGCAATCACTTCACGGAAATCATGCTTATAATCCAATGGAAAGCTATTGTTATACGTATCTAATGTGTAGAAGCCATTATATTGCGCGATGGTCGGATGTAAACCAATACTGACTACACGGTAATCACTTGGGTCCTCTCCAATATAATTTTGGATGGATGTAAACAGATCCTCTGAATAAAACTCTTTAAATGTCGGGGTATTAACTTCCCGGTATTTAAACTCTTCCGCCTGTCCGAACAACAATATACTTTGCCAAATAATCAGTACGGCAACAAGTACTTTCCCAATCCTTTTCCATTGCCAAAAAATAAGTAAAGCAAGCGCAAAAGCAATATACCAAATCGGCGGATCCATAAAATGGATTCGTGCAAAATTAAATGTATTTAAAACGGAGATGCTCTCTTTTAATGGCTGCCAGCCTTCCCAATACCAGAAGGCGTACCAGAAGGACAAGGCTAAATTAACTAAGAACAGGGTGAAAAGCCACTTCGGCTGCCTGTTTTTAAATAGCGCAAGCAAAACAGCTAATAAAATAACCGGGATAATAATATAAGCCTGCACCGCTTCATCATGGGTATGTCCATATAAAAAGTTTTCCCATGCTAATTCATAGCTTCGTTCAAAAGTATTCCCGCTCAGCTCCAGCTCCTCTCGATGGGAAGTAAAACTCTCATCAAAAAACATGGATGTAATTAATAAGTAATCCTTCATCACAAAGATGCCTGCCATGATAGCAATGGCAGCAAAAAACGCACCATTCCATTTTTTTGTACGAATCCAGTCAATCAGCCATAGCAAACCGATGATTGCCAAAAAGAACACGAAACTGAGGACAAAATTCGCAAAAAACGGAATCAGGAACAGCAGTATCCACGCATGCTTCGGTGCTTCTGTCCGGTATTTCCGGATCATTAAAAAGACATACAATGCCAGTGGTATTCCGGCGATGGAAAGGATACCAGACGGCCAATATGGCAGCATCGCAAAAGCTAAAGAAACACCAACCGTTATCCATGGAGTTGTTTCTTTTTTCACAATAAAACGCGTTAATAATAAATACATGCCAAAAAACGCTGCAAAGCGCATAAGGCTTTGACTGATAGTATACGCTGTAATTGGTTCAAACAACACATACAGCCAAAGTGCTGCATCAAAAGCAGATGGTAAAGTACTCCTCGGCAGCCCATCTATCGCATACGGCAAAGCTTCATCTGTTAATGTAAAAATAGATCCGCTCTCAGCAAGCACTTTATACCAGACAATATTAGAGTCCATGTTGTCATGGACTCTAATATGTACATCTTCACCATAAATCACATAAGGGGACAGATAGGCAAGTAAAACCAGACAGCCTACCCATATCCATTTATTGTGCATAAAATTGCTGAATGCTTTGAATGACATATTCCACATCCCCTTTACTTATTCCATAGTAAAGTGGTAACCGTACTAAACGTTCACTTTCTATCGTTGTGTATCTGTCTTCTCCTGAGAAGACGCCGCATTGCTTTCCTGCGACAGATGAATGCAGCGGAACATAATGTGTTGCCGTTACAATGTTACGTTGCTTTAAATATTGAATTAACTGCCCCCGAACGTCTAAATTTCTTGTTTTCATAAAGAAAATATGTCCATTGAATGCTCTGTCTTCTGGGATAAAAGGAAGCTCCAGCTCTCCTGCATCAGCAAGATTAGCCAATCCCTCCTGATACATTTTCCATGTTCCAAGACGATTTTCATTAATTTCTTCAGCATGTTCCAGCTGAACAGACAAATAAGCAGCATTCAGTTCGCTGAGCAGATAGGAGGAACCAATATCTCTCCACGAGTATTTATCCACTTCCCCACGAATAAATTGAGAACGGTCTGTTCCTTTCTCTTGAATCATTTCTGCACGCTCTATAAAAGAAGGATCATTAATATATAATGCCCCTCCTTCCCCGCAAACATAATTTTTTGTTTCATGGAAGCTGAGTGTCCCCAGATGTCCGATTGTTCCCAAGGCCTTACCTTTGTAAAAACTCATTAACCCCTGAGCTGCATCCTCCACAACCCACAGACGATGTTTTTCAGCAAGTTCCATAATGCTGTCCATATCACAGGAAACACCAGCATAATGAACAACAACAATAACTTTTGTTTTTTCTGTTATTGCTGCTGCAATTTGTTCTGGATCGACATTCATTGTCCCTGGTTCGACATCTACAAAAACAATTTTCGCGCCTCGCAGGGCAAACGCATTTGCTGTCGAAACAAAGGTGTAGGAAGGCATGATGACTTCATCTCCTTCTTCTACCTCTGTCAGTAATGCTGCCATTTCCAATGCTGCTGTGCAGGAAGGGGTGAGCATGGCTTTTTGGACATGCATCTTTTCTTCCAACCAGTTAATACATTTCTTTCCGTAAGCACCGTTTCCTGATAACTTCTTTTTTTCGATTGCATCACGTATTGCTGTATCTTCTTTTCCTATATAACATGGTACATTGAATGGTATCATGGGATCACCTCATTATCAGAATACCTATCACGACAAAAGCAAAGCCGATGATTTTCTGTGTACTTATTGGTTCTCCAAATAAAAGAACCGATAAAATAAAAACGAGAACAAAAGAAAGACTCATAAATGGATAAGCATAGCTGATATCAAATTTAGTCATCGCTGCCATCCAGCTCAATGCCGCTAAAAAAGCCGCAAGAAATCCGGAGAGTATCCAAGGGTTCCAGACGAGTTGAAATAAAAATAGAAATTTATCAAAAAGCCCATCTGGCAACTCTCCCTGCCGATCCATTGTCCACTTAATAATTAACTGTCCATAAACAGTAAACAAAATGGTTCCAGCAATATAAAAATAGCCCAAACCTCTCTCCCCCTGACGTTCCTATGTGTATTTCTATAACGATAATTCGTGAGTTAGATCAATGGATGTATGTTTTTTAATAGAAGGAACCATTCACCTTATGATATATGTCCTTCCCAGCCCGCAATCGGAAGCCCAGGCCAATAAAAACATTTAATGAAGCTGGGTTGCTGGGAGAAATCGATGTAATCAATTGATCTTTACCTGTCCGCTCAAATTGCTCTTTGACACAAGCAGCTGCAAAAGGCCTAGCAAACCCTTGCCCACGTATATCTTTATGCATCGCTAAAAGCAGAATATTTTCTTCCTGATAGGCAAAGAAACCTTTCACACTTCCATCTTGTTTATAAGCAAGAATCAGCTTCTGATCGATTAAGTCTTTTACCCAATTTCGATAGCGGAGATCAGCCATCTCATTTGGAACTTGAAAATCACGGTGATATCTGCCTCCTTGAAATGCTTCTTCGGCAATCGTTAAAATGTCATCTGCATCATAATTTTCATGGAAGAAAACATCCCCTGCTTCTTCTTCCAAAAATTTATCACGGTAACAGTAAGGCTCCATTAATGTATCAGCATAATAAAACCCGTATTTTTGCAGTAACGCCTTATCGTCCAGCGGGTCTACTTTAACACTAAAATGGCCCTCAACATCTGTTGCCGCCTGCAATGCCGCTTCACTATACTCGGTTAATTGAAAAGTTGGTAATGGAAAATTTCGACTATCCCAAGGTGTCGGTTTTAAATATTCATTCATTTTCTTCTTCCTCTCTCTAACTACCACAGATTGTAGACATTCTTAGTAGAAGTTTCTTTTTCCATGGATTCCTTTTTTGGAACTTCCCCTTTTATATCTTTAATTAAATAAATTGGACGGTTCTTCGCTTCGTTGAAAATTTTCCCAAGATAGAGACCAATGATTCCAAGCTGGAAGAATAGTAAACCGCCAATAAAGAAGATCGATACCATCACACTGGTCCAGCCTTGAACAGTCTCATCCAAAAAGAAGTAGCGGGAAAATAAATATAACGCATAGATAAACGAAGCAAACGCCATCAAAAAGCCTACACCAATTGAAAGACGAAGTGGTTTATTCGACTGGGAAACAATTGCATCTGTTGCTAGAGCAAATAATTTTTTTAATTGGTAAGATGACTTCCCTTCTTTTCTCGAATCATGCTGCACCTCTATTTTTGTTTGTTGATATCCCATCCATTGAATGAAGAAAGGAAAATAACGATTTTGCTCACGCAGTGTCCGAAAACTTTCTACTACTTTTTTTCGAGAAATGCTATAATTAGCAATCGATGCGTCCGTCTTTTTCCCAGTAAAATAATCATAGACTTTATAAAAAGCTTTAGACGATAGCTTTTTTAAATTCCGATCGCGTCTTTGCATACGTTGTGCAAAAACAACATCATACCCGTCCTGAGCTCGTTCATATAGCGAAGTGATTTCTTCCGGACGATCCTGTAGGTCACAATCCATTACAACCACCCAATCCCCAGATGTAAAATCAAGTCCCGCTGTGATAGCATGGTGTTGCCCAAAATTACGGGATAAATTAATTCCTTTTATTTTTTTATCTTTTTGATGAAGTTTAAGAATTGTTTCCCAGGCATGATCCGGGCTCGCATCATTTACCATAATAATTTCATAATCTGCTGGAATGGACTGGATAGTTTGAATAATGCGATCCGCGAGCTCAACAAGGCAGCGTTCACAGCCATAGACCGGGATGACAACTGAAATCAAATCAGTACGTTTGTTTTCCATTTTGATACATACCATTCCACAGTTTTTCTCAGTCCATCCTCTAAATTAACTTGCGGACGCCAGCCTAGTTCATTTTGAATTTTACTTGCATCAATGGCATACCTTTTATCATGCCCTTTCCGATCTGCCACATAGGTAATCAAATCAGAAAAATGCTCTAAATTATATTTTTTCAGTAAATCTGGTTTTTGCTCATCTAATAAATAACAAACAGCATGGGTGATGGCGATATTTTCTTGTTCATTATTTCCACCAACATTATAGGTTTCCATCGTTTTACCCTGGTGATAAATCATATCAATTGCCCTGCAGTGGTCCTCGACAAATAGCCAATCACGGATGTTCTTTCCATCCCCGTAAATAGGTATCGGCTCATTTGCCAAAGCCTGCCGGATAATGGTGGGCAGAAGCTTCTCGTCATGCTGTCTTGGACCATAATTATTCGAGCAGGAGGAAATAATCACATTCATTCCATACGTATGACCAAAGCTTTTTACTAAAAAGTTCGCACCAGCTTTCGATGCGCTGTATGGATTTCTTGGATCATAGGGCGTATCCTCTGTAAATTTTCCAGATTCACCTAATGAGCCATAGATTTCATCCGTTGATATATGGTGAAATCTGCGCTCACCAAGTTCCCCTTTTTCCTCCCAATCTGCTCTCGCCGCCTGCAAAAGATTTAGCGTACCAACAACATTCGTGTCAATGAATGGGCTCGCATCATGAATAGAACGGTCTACATGGGATTCTGCGGCAAAATGAATAACTCCTTCAATATCATATTCTTTGAAAATCGCTGCTACTGTTTTCATATCCGCAATATCACCCTGGATAAAGTGATAATTCCCGTTATCCTCAGCTTCTGTTAAGTTAGTTAAGGAGCCGGCATAGGTTAGTTTATCGATATTAACCAACTGCTTTTCGGGATACTTCTGCTGATAATAATGGATAAAGTTGGAACCGATAAAACCAGCTCCGCCTGTAATTAAGATCGTCTTACTCATTTTCGACCAGTCCTAACATTGGATGATGATCGATGGTGTCCCAGTATTGCTGGCTATGCTTCCGATTTGCAATTTCCATTAAATATTGACCATAATCGGTTTTCTCCATCGATTTTCCTTTTTCATGAAGTACTTCTCGAGAAATATATCCCAAATAGAAAGCAATTTCCTCCAGACAAGCAATTTTGAACCCTTGGCGCTGCTGAGTTGTTTTAATAAATTCAGCTGCATCAAATAAGGATTCTTGTGTTCCTGCATCCATCCATGCAAAACCTCTGCCTAATAATTCAACATGAAGTTGATTCCATTTTAAATATTCTTTATTTAAATCTGTAATTTCTAACTCACCACGTTCAGAAGGTTTGAGCTTTTTGGCAATTTGAACCGCTCTGGAATCATAAATATACAATCCAGTTACGGCAAAATCTGACTTCGGATCTTCCGGCTTTTCCTCTATGGAAATCGCTTTTTGATGATGATCAAATTCAACCACCCCAAAACGTTCTGCATCTTTGACACGATATCCAAAAACAGTTGCATGCTTATGATTTTTTATTGCGTTCCGCAATAATGTCGTGAATCCTTGGCCAAAGAAGATATTATCCGCAAGAATCAACGTAACATCGTCTTTCCCAATGAAATCTTCAGCCAGAATAAAAGCTTCAGGGATTCCTTTTGGTTCTGTTTGTTCTTGATAGGCAATTTGAATACCTAATGCAGATCCATCTCCTAATAACATCTCAAAACGAGCGATATCTTCCGGTGTACTAATAATCATTACTTCTTTAATACCGCCGAGCATCAAGACAGATAACGGGTAATAAATCATCGGCTTATCATAAACGGGCAGCAGGTGCTTGTTCATACTATCCGTACTCGGAGACAGACGTGTTCCACTTCCTCCAGCCAGAATAATTCCTTTCATGATACACACCCTCCATCGTAATAAAATTTATTTTAGTTTTAAAACATAGGTCATCTTATTATCTACATTATTCCTTTTAAAACCCATTTGTAAACTTACATTCTTGTTTCAAATTTATTTCGATAATAGAAAAGCTGTCTCAGATTTACCATGAAATTGCCACAATTGGGAGAGAAGACATAAAAATAGCAGAAAAACCAAGTAAATAATTAGTAAATTTCACTTGATTTTCCTGCTGCTTTATTTATATTAACTTTTGAAAAACGAAATGACTTGTCTGCTTGTCACAGTTCGTGCTTAAGGCAATATACAGAAACTTATATAAAAAGTCTTGTCTTTCAAGTTTAACGTTTAATTTGATACACCCTTGATTATTAACAACCTCTTTATAAACAGCCAGTTCCTTTTTTATCATTATTTGATGGCATTTCTTTTTAATGAATTGAATAATAGTTTCCCAGTATAACTAACATAACTAGTATAGTCCGTTTATAACTACTGTACCTATATCATCCATCATCCTACTACACGACCTTTTCCTAGGATATTTTTAGAGCTTTATAAAGCTCTAAATATTCCTTAAATGGTTCAACATAGGCTTTCGTATTTTCGCTATCTGGATATACTGTTTCTTTTTCATGAACCATGTTGTCAGCTGCCTCTTCTAAAGAGTTATACGATTCACTACCTACTGCTCCTAAAACAGCACACCCTAGAATGGTTCCATAATTTGTATTTTCATTGATTGTAAATTCTTTTCCTGTTGCATCAGCAATAATTTGCATCCAAACTTTATCTTGTGTCACTCCTCCAGTTCCAACCACCTTATTAATTGGGACACCACTTTGCTCAAAGTTTTCAATAATATTTTTAAATCCAAAAGCAACCGCTTCCATAATTGCACGATGCAAATGCGCCCTGCTATGATTCAAGGTTAAACCATGAAATGAGCCTGTTGCATAATTATCCTTGTAGGGTGTACGATTACCTTGGAAGAAGTCCAGTGCACGAATCCCATCTGCACCAACCGGTATGTTTCGGGCTTCTTCCTGCATCTTGTTAAATGCTTCCCCATCATGTAAATTAAAAATATTTTGATACCATTTAATAATTGAGCCTGCAGATATTTGTCCAGCTTCTAACAGCGTCAAGCCTGGTATCATTGCTCCCTTATAAGGTCCCCATATCCCCTTAACCGGTAAATCTTTATCTGTAAATAATAATTGTACAAAACTCGTACCCATAATTGCAGCCATTTTCCCAGGAGCAACAACCCCCATTCCAAGCATACCAATGTGTGCATCAATCCCACCCTGAATAACTGGAATAGTGTTCAAACCAAATTCATTCGCAAATGATTTATTCAAACTACCAACCTGCTCCCCCATTGGTATTACATTGGTAATCATTTTATCGCGAAAGTCTTCCAAGCCAATTAAGGTCATATACTCCTCATTAAATGCTTCATCCTCTACATAATTCCATTTACATACTGCATTTACTTTGCTAGCAGCCCAATTTCCTGTCAACTTATGATTGATAAAATCAATTTGCTCAACAATTTTATCCGCTTTTTCATAAATCTCCCGATTATTTTCCTTAATCCACAATAATTTTGGAATAAACCATTCTGGTGATACAGCGTCACCACAATAACCTAACACAGAATGACTTGTATCATTAATTCGTTTGGCCTGCTCTTTTGAACGAATATCCATCCACATCATTGCTTCATCAAGCGCATTCCCAGTTTCGTCAACAGGTAGTACTGTTGAGGAGGTTGCACAAATTGAAATAGCTTTAATACGTTTTTTCTCTTCTGCTGAATAATCCCCAATAACTACTGTTAAAGCTTTTTTAAAACCCTTCCACCAGTCTGCACTATCTTGAACAGCGTATCCTGATTTTGGATAGTCAATCGAATACTTGACTTCATTAGAAGAAATTATTTTTCCCTCTCGATTGACTACACCAACACGAACTCCCTGGGTACCAAAATCAGCACCTAAAAACAAATCATTTTTATTCATTTTTTCTTCCCCCCTTAAATGAAAATCTTACTCCCCATGCGGGTAAAACATAATTTTATTAAAATGAAATGGTTCTTTATCAATTTTGCGGAATACTTCTGGCACATCATCAAGCTCTAAGCGATGCGTAATTAATTTATCTGGATTTAACTTACCTTCTTCCATCAGTCGAACAGATTCTGTCCATTCCTTACCTGGAAATGGATTAGAAAAGGAATTCCAGCTGCCAATAATGGAAAGCTGTCCTCTTAAAATTTTGTTAATGGCATCGTTTGGAATATCAAGATTACCATTATTGATTCCAAGGTAAACGATCCTTCCCATTTTTGCAGCTACTTGTACAGCCTGTACTTGGGCAATGGCAGCACCAGACATTTCTAAAACAGCTGTAGTACCATCTCCATTTGTATATTCTTTTATTTTTTCAATAACACTCTCATTACCTGAATTAATAAGATAGTCTGCTCCACAAGATTTAGCAGTTTCTAACTTCTCTGTATTAATATCAACAGCAATAATCTTCGTAATACCGATTGCTTTTGCATATTGAATAGCAAAGAGACCGATAGCCCCCATTCCAAATACTGTCAATGTATCTTCTTTTCCAATATCTCCTCTAAAGAATGCATGAATTGCATTTGCAGCTGGATCTACTGTTGCTCCCCAATCAAATGGTGTTGTTTTATTTAGCTTCAATAGATTTTCAGCCTTCACAGCTAGGTACTCTGCAAACGCACCATCATTTCTTGAGCCATAATATTTATAATCCTCACATAAAGAATATAATCCTTGTTCACACCATTCACATTGGTTACATGGAATTAGTGGTGCAACAGCTGCTCTATCAGAAACCTCCCAACCAGTTACCTCTTTACCTACTTCAATCACTTCACCAGCAAATTCATGACCAGGGATTACTGGCAATACATGTGGACCCTTGTGATTAATACGTGGAATATCAGATCCACAGACTCCTACTGCCATAATTTTCAGTAATACTTCATCGTCTTGAGGTGCAGGTTTTTCTACTTCATTAACGCGTAAATCTTTCACAGCAAACATCTGAACTGCTTTCATCTTTTAAACTCCTTCCTTTCTATACAGGTTTAATACTTCCTTAGCTGTTATTTCATCAGTAAATAATGTATTGGTATATCCCCCCTTTAAAGAGGCTAAAATAGCTTCTGCTTTCTCTTTACCAATAGCAACACAGATACTATTCTTCTTTTCTTTGATCTCCTCCAAACTGATACCTATCACTCTATCGTATAATTCTCCTTCTGCATGTTCTCCATTATTTTTTATATATCTGGAGCATATATCACCAACAAATCCTTGTTTTCGCAAATTCTCATAATCTCCTTCTGTAAAATAACCTGCTTTTACAAGTACAGAATCTTTATTTACAAACCCCACACTATAAATAACAGTATCTGTTTCTTCTATTAAACGGAAGATTTCATTAATCTTAGAATCTTGTTTAATAATTCCTGCAATATGCGAATTATCTACAAAAGAGGGAACCTGTAAAAAATGCCATGTAGCTCCATAATTTTTAGCAAATTTGATTAACATTTGATCACTTAATGTGGAAACATTCCGATTGGATACACCTCCATTTAACAAAACAAATTTAACATCTTTTTTCGCAGCTGGATCAAGATTTTCTGACATATAAGTCATCGTCTTCCCCCATGAAACGCCAACTATCTCCCCATCTGAAATAATTTCATTCAAATAAGAGGAGAGCCCATCTGATACGTTTGAAAACGTAATCCTCTCATCTGTCTTATCTGATTCTGCAACAAATATATGCTTTAGTTGAAATATCTCCTGAAGCTCATTTTGTAAATTTTCGTCTGTTACAGATGGGAAATTTAAATTGAACGTAACATATCCAAGTTCTCTTGCCTTATTAATGAGTCTGGAGACCGTTGACTTGGAAATTTGTTCACTTGCTGCAATTTCATCCTGCTTCATATCTAATAGGTAATATTTTTTTGCTACTCGCATTAATTGACTTAAATTTTCATTTGACATATAATCCCTCTCCATTTGATGAAATTAATTTCAAAGATAAAATATTAATTTCATGATTATTGTATAATAGATTTCTTGGTTTGTCTATAAACCGCTTTCATCATTTTGATAATCTATATAACTACCTATCTATAAATAATTTATTACAGTATAACTGGGTGGGACCAGGCCTCGGTTACTCGTCCCAACGTAAAGAGTTGTGCTCCCAAAATCCCGACTGAAGGAAGCTTCACTTTATATAAGTTTCATAGTATTGAAATATAATCGTTTTTCTTACGCTTTCCTAACGTAAAAAATCCTTTATCTACAATTGCTTTTAACAATCATGATAAAGGATTCTCCCTATTACTTACCTAGATTAAATGATAATGCCGTAATCCTTGAACAATACCATTATTCAGGTTCGTTTCTGTAACGTATGATGCTTTTTCCTTCAATTCTTCTACTGCATTTCCCATTGCTACAGGATAGTCAACCAAATCAAACATTTCCAAATCATTCAGACCATCACCAAAAGCATATGTAGGTATTTGCTGTAATTGCAGTTTTTCCATTAACGTTTTAATTCCTGTCGCTTTAGAGCTGCCTTTCGAAAATACATCAATACTGTACGGTCCGTTTCTGACAAATTCCAGTTCTGGAAAGGCCTCTTTATACTCTTCATCACCAATATTGCATAATACCAATGCCATATATACAGGATCTTTTATGTACATTTCACCATCAATCGGCGGTACATCTGAGCGAATACGCTCGAAACACTTTTTCGCCATATCATCATGGCCGGTGATACGTATTTTTTCATTATTATAAAATGCCAGCTCCTCATCACGAGATAGAACCATCTGTTTTAAATTTATTAATATATTATTGTCAATTTGTTTATGAAAAATAATTTCATTATCGAAAATACCATGTTGTCCATTCATGGAAATAATAGAATTAATTCCTGTTTTTTCAAGTATATCTTCAATTTCAATAACGGTTCTTCCACTGGCAATAATCGGCATATAGCCATTTTCCTGCAACTGTTTCACAGCTTTAATTTCTGTTTCACCTACATCAGAATATTCATTTAATAATGTACCATCCAAGTCAAAAAATACTAATCCCTTCAACATTTATCTACTGCCTTTCTTTTTATGCTATTTATCATCATACTACATTTTTTACGTTTTACAATGAGTAAGTGCTCCATTTAATATAAATTATATGTCTCACAAGCAACCATAACAGATTATTACCGACTATAAGTAAAAACTACACTTATCCATGTGTAAATTTACTTATTTCTGATAAAATCAACATAAAATGAAACTTCATTCAGTGAGAGGTAGCGCCCGTTATCTCCTGCCTAAATAAATTTATTTTCGCTCTTTATTTTGAGGCGGGAATTTTACGGGCGGTTCTCCGTGATAAATCGTGGGGAAAAGAGCCAAAAAAGACATTGCGATTCTCTAAAACAGGAAATCCGCATATGGAAAAATTATATTCAATACATTATATTAAACAATCAAAATAAGAACAAAGAAAAGTGAATCTTTATTCAGAGTACTTGATCATATTGAAGTCTATACCTTATTCACCAATACTTATGGATAGATAGCAAAAGAAAAACTGCGGATCCAAAGGAGCTTTTGCCAAAGATCTCTACGTCCTTGCGGGAACGTTGAAGGCAGCATCTCCTTATGCTAGTAAAAGACGAGCAATTATCCGAGTTTTTCTCATTCAATTCATTTATTTATCGTTGAATTTCTGTTTACCTCTCTTTTGGAAGACATTTTCTAATATCCATAATTGCCTGCAGATGCATTCCTTCGTGAAACACCGTCCGCATTAAAACTTGTTCGATTGTATACATTCCCATTTCAGTCGGGGCAAATTCCTCTTTCAATCGATGTTGATACTGCTTTTTAATCACATCAGGCTGTTCTTTTAATAAGCTCTTCAACGCTTCAAAGGTTGGTGTTTCCGAAGTAAAGTCCTTTGGTGATGTTCCAAAACCAAACCATTGGTTAAAATACTTCGTGGCCTCAGAGGTTTCTTTGGTCAACACCTCTATCCACAGAAATTGATCCAAATAAATATGTCCGAGATTCCAGCGGATATTATTATTAAAATTTGCTGGTACGATTTCTGCCTGCTCTTTCGAAAGCCCTTCTACTGCCATCAACACATTAGTCCGATAAGCAGAAAGCTGGTTAAACAACACTTTCTGTTCTTTGCTCATTGTTATCTCCCCTTTTTTTAGTAGGTATTCAAACCCGTTGCTTATGTCCTCTCTTTAAATTATTTCTACATCTATGAGATAACTCCTGCTATGATCATAACTTCAGGAAAAATTTCATATATAAAACGAAACTTCATTCAGTGGGAGTTTTCGACGCACAACTCTTTACGATGGGACGAGTAATCGCAAAAGCTCTTCGATGGGACGAGTAATCGCAGTCCCAGTCCCAGGACGTCGCGAACTTAGTCTGCTTCCTTCATTCTCCCACTGAATTAGCCTTAGTGATTCAGGGAGTTAGCGCCCGTTATCTCCCGCCTAAATAAATTTATTTTCTCTCTTTATTTTGTGGCGGGAGTTTTACGGGCGCTTCTCCGTGACAAAAGGTACGACGCTTACCTTAAATAGAGCTCCGCACCTTTTCCTGCCATCTACGCTTCCTTCTTATATTTCTTATCTGCAGTTGAATGTAATTTGGATGTTTTCTCCGTTATTCCATACCAATATGCTGCTCCAATGAAAACTGCTCCACCGACAATATTTCCCAGTGATACCGGGATTAAGTTTGCAGCAAGACCTGCAAAAGAGATGGTTTCCGGATGCGGAATCATTAAAGCAGTTGACAACAAGGTCATGTTTGCCACACTATGTTCAAATCCAGATGTGATAAAAGCAAATAAACACCAGAAAATTATAATGAGCTTCGCCGTTTCATCCTTTAGCTTAACAGAGCACCAGACTGCCAGACAGACTAGAATATTACACAGGATACCACGAACAAAAAGCTCCATAAATGGTCCGTTCATCTTGGAGCTTGCAGAAGAAATAATAAAATCTGCCGTTCCTCCCGTAGCCAGTCCGGAATAAAAGAATAATCCAGCTACAACAATAGCCCCGGCAAAGTTACCAAAATAACTGAACCCCCATATCCGCAACACGTCTAAAACCCTTGTTTTTTTTGTTAAAAAGCCAATCGTCATAATCATATTATTCCCCGTAAACAAATCAGAACCAGCCATAATGACCAGACTCAAAGCGATTCCAAAGGAAACACCCATCACAATCGATGTTCCAGCAAACTCTGTTGGAGCAAGCGTTCCGCCGATAGTAAAAATTAATATGATTCCAAGACCGACAAAAAATCCTGCCAGCATCGTCATGATGAGATACTTGCTTTTACTATGATTTAATTGTTTCACCTTGGAAACAGCTGCGTTACTGAAAGTAGTTATGGTCTCCATCATTTTTTATTCCTCCTCTTTGCATAACGTTCTATTGCATTCTCAGGTTGGCTTCAATCCTGTTATTCCAGTTCCTCTTTCAACTCTTTAGTGAGTACTGGCTATCGTCTGAGACGGAAAGCTCCACAGTCAATTCTCCCTATCTGAGTCTTGTAAGTTAGATTGTTCATTCTGACTCGTATCATGGACCTATTGATTATCTGCTGCAAATTGACAAGCATACGTATTGACCGCTTCATTATCCGTTGCCGCAAATATGAGATGTGCTCCCCTTATATTTTTGCTTCAAATTTTTTCTGCTTCCACACACGATCATGCATTTTAAATAGCTTCTCTCAAACCCCTGAATGGATCACTGTCATTTCACCCCCCCGCTTCTATCAGTCCTTTTGCTTTACGCAAAGCTGTTTTCCCGCTTAGCTTTATCATTACCGGATACAGCTTCTCCATCACAAGCTTCCTCTATTCGTTTAATTAACGCTTTTTTCATCAGCGCATCAAATTCTAAATTTGGACAGATAGCAAACGTATCCTTGGAGGAGAAAACTGTCTCTTTTATTTTTTCAAGCAGCAAACCTGTAAATAACAAATATGGCATGACATAGACTTTTTTGTATCGGTAGGGAAGGAATGCCATTGCTTCCTCCAGACTAGGTTTACCAAGCTTCAAAAAAGCGGAATACACAGGAATATCTAATTTCCGTTCCACTTGTTTTCCAATTTGTTGCAATTCCTGAATAGGGCTGAGATGGCTGCTTCCTCTGCCAACAAGCAAAATCGCTGTATTTTTTTCATGCTTTTCAGCTTGAATACGTTTCACTACGAGGTCCACCATATATGGATGTGTCCCAAAAGGTTCTGTCATTTTAAACGAAATAAAAGGATATTTCTTTTGCACAGCACGTAATTCTTCCGGAATATCCAATTTATGGTGAAGTGCTGAAAAAAGAAGGACAGGAACAATTAAAAATCGTTTTGCTCCCTGGGCTATTAAGTTTTCAAGAGCTTCCGCAATGGTTGGATTGGTTAATTCCAAAAATGCGATTTCCTGCTTTGGGCAAGCAACTTCCTCCATAACCGATTCTATAAATCTCTTAAATTGTGCATTTCCTTCTTCCCGACGACTTCCATGACCGATGTAAATCACTGCATCAAACATGTTCATCCCTCCAATTCCATTCGTTTCAATTCCGACTGAACTGCTTCATCAACTGTACAGAAACCTTGCTTCACCGCATATTCCTTCACAGACTCTCCCATGTATGCAAACTTAATATCCAATAAATGCTGCATCCCAAGCTTTTTTATCTCATTTGTAAAGCTTATCACCGCTGCTTTATTTGGAAAAATAACCGTTTCCCAATCATCTTCAGCCAGCATTCGTGCATTAATTTCATCAAAACGTTCATCAACCTGCCATTCATGCGTACAATAGGATTCTTTTGCATGATTTAGATCTATTTTTGAGCCAATCACGATGGAGGAGACATCAACATTTTGTGCTTTCGTTGCTGTAATTCCTCTCGCAGCTAATGCTTTTCTTGTCTTTTCCGTCTGATATTTTATGCTGCGCGGCAGATCACGAATATCATATTGCGCTTGACTGAATTGATGAAAAAGAATATCGACACTTGCTGAATCTGTAAAAACAAGCCGATCTCCTTGGATGATTGTTTTTAATGCTTCTTTTGTAAACGAATAAACCTTTTGTTTAAGAACTGGAAAAGAATAAGCTTCTGCTCCATGTTCTGTAAAGTACTCTTCCAAAGTAAACGGACTTCCAGACGCTTTAGCAATAAGCATTTTTCTTCCGCTAAACTTTTTCTTATCAAACCAGCTAAGCTTCTCTCTAAGTCCCACAACCTCGCCGACAATCATCATCGCCGGGCTTTGAATACGCCCATTTTCAATCGTGGCTTGAATCGTCTCCAATGTTCCTTCCGCTACTTTTTGTTTCCCTAAAGTACCCCATTGGATGATAGCCACTTTGGTATCCGCTGGTTTCCCCTGATTAATTAATTCTCTGCAATTAACCAGCATTTTTTTCATCCCCATATAATAAGCAATTGTATCTCCCAAAAACTGTCCATCATCATGCAAATTAGCATTATTTTCACAAGTATGTCCTGTTCTGAGTGTCAAGCTGGTGCTGTAATCACGATGCGTAACGGGAATTCCGGCATAGGCCGCTGCTGCAACGCTGGAGGTGACACCCGGAGTAATATCAAATGCAATATGATTTGCTGCAAGCTCTTCCGCTTCCTCACCAACTCTTCCAAAAACAGAAGGATCGCCTCCTTTTAAACGGACGACATAACAGCCCTTACCGGCAAATTGCACAAGCAGTTTATTTATCTTCTCCTGCCGCATCGTATGTCTCTCTGGCAGTTTACCGCAATAAATAAAGTGACAGGTTTCTTTCGCATAACGCAGCAATCTCGGATTAGCAAGACGATCATATAAAATAACATCCGCTTCTTTTAAACATTGCAGCCCTTTTTTCGTCACCAGCCCTGTATCTCCAGGGCCAGCACCGACAAATGAGACAAAACCTTTTTGCGTTTCCATAAGCTACACCGTGATGTGTACATAACCATCGATAACTTCTGTTTCATACGTTGTTACACAACCATCATCCGGTTTTTGTACTTCTCCAGTGACCAGTGAAATTTTCCGGTTATGGAGCGGGCAAAAAACAAATTCTCCAGAGACAATTCCTTCCGCTAAAGGCCCTCCAGCGTGCGGGCATCTGCTTCCGATCGCCTGAACGTCTCCATTGCTCAAGTGAAAAAGAGCAATAGACGTTCCGTTTACATGGACTTCTTTTCCAATTTGCTTTGGTAAGTCTTCCAATTTAATAATTTTTATTCTTTCTTTATTTGCTTCCATGATAAAAACCTCCCTTTCTAAAAAGAATTCTATTTATATCTCACTAATTGTTCACTTCTTCACAATTTCATACATTTCTTTTTCTTCTAAATTTTTAAGGGTGCTGCTCCACGCTTCATTATACGTATTTTTTGCATGATGAAAACGTTCGACCAATTCTGCATTCTGTTTTTCATTTAAAAGCACTAATTTGATATTCTCCGCGCCAATCCGGTCAACCCACGGCGCAGTTCTCTCATTATAAATACCTGTTTCCCGATAATATTGCATATAAGCTGTTGCCATCATAATGACTTCTTCTTCCGTCTTCACCGTTGTAAAGGAATCACATTCACGGACTTCTGTTCCGCCATTTCCTCCAAAGTAAAGTTGAAATCCATTTTCAACACAGACAACACCGAAATCTTTGGTTAGTGCTTCTGCACAATTACGAGGACAGCCTGATACACCTATTTTCATCTTATGCGGCGTATCAACCATTTCCAGCTCTTTTTCGAGACGGATACCGAGCCCTAAAGAGTCTTGCGTTCCAAAGCGGCAAAACTGAGCACCGACACAGGATTTAACATTTCGTAATGATTTAGAGTAAGCATATCCCGAACGCATTCCTAAGTCTTCCCATACTTGCGGCACATCTTCTTTTTTCACACCGTATAAACCAACACGGCTCGCACCAGTGATTTTTACTAACGGAACATTATATTTATTCGCAACTTCTCCAAGCCGGATCAAATCATCACCCGTTGTGGTCCCTCCATACATCCGCGGGACTACAGAGAATGTACCGTTATTTTGAATATTTCCATTCATCCGTTCATTAACAAAGCGGGAAGCTTTATCATCTTCATATTCTTCCGGTCTGATCATTCGCATATAATAATTGAGCGCCGGGCGGCAGACATGACAGCCTTCTTCATTTGCAAATCCAAGTACATTACGTACTTCTTTCGGAGATTGCAAGCCCTTCTTTTTAATCTCCTCAACGACTTCATCCCGTGTTAATGTTGTACATCCACACATTCCAGTTTTCACCGCAGCCGGATCAAAGCTGTCTCCCAGCGTATGCGATAAAATCCCCTCAACTATTCCCTTACATTTCCCGCATGAAGCACCAGCCTTGGTACAGGTCTTTACTTCCTCAAATGATTTTAAATCCTGTTCTAAAATAGCCTGAACAATCGTCCCTTTTGTGACGCCATTACAGCCACAGACTGTCTCATCCGGACTCATATCAGCAATCATCTCATCGACGGCATCCTCTCCTGCTTTTTGCAGCACCGCCGCACTTGTGAATTCACTGATATCTGTTTCCTTCTTCAGCATACTGAATAGCCGTGTTCCATCTGAAGCATCACCATAAAGCACGACACCGACTACTTTGTTATCGGAAACCAGGACTTTCTTATATACACCGGAAAACTGATCCTGAACGATAATTGCATCCGTATTTTCGTCCTCTTCCATTTTTCCTCCTGAGAATAAATCACAACCTGCCACCTTTAACTGCGTAGATAAAACACTGCCATGATAACCAGCTGCTTTTTCTCCCGTCAGGTATTTCGCAAGTTCAACTCCCTGCTCGTAAAGAGGTTCAACCAGCCCATAGGTAATGCCATTATGCTCTGCACATTCACCTACTGCATAAATAGAAGAGGCGGAAGTCTGCATTTGATCATTAACAACAATCCCGCGATTGACATCCAGTCCAGCCTGTTTTGCTAATGCGGCATTCGATCTGATTCCTACCGCCATCACAACCAGATCACACTCTACAGAAGAACCGTCTGAAAATGTAATTCCTTCTACACGATCTTCTCCATATATTTCAGTTGTCTGCTTCTCCATTAAAAATTCCATTCCCTGTGATTCTAAATCCTTCTTGAGCATCTTAGCTGCAGAATTATCCAGCTGCTGCTCCATCAGTCTCGGCATCAGGTGGACAACCTGAACTTGCATCCCTCGATCCATCAACCCTCTGGCTGCCTCTAAACCAAGCAATCCGCCACCAATCACAACTGCTTTTTTATATTGTTTTGATGTATCTATCATATATTCTGTGTCCTGAATATTTCTAAAGCCGACGACACCCTCCAGTTCACTTCCCGGAACAGGTAAAATAAATGCACTGGAACCTGTCGCTATAATTAATTCATCATAAGGGATAACACTGTCCTTTTCTGTCTTAATGCGTTTCTTTTCCGGTATCATTTCCGTTACTTTTTCACCGGTAAACAAGGTAATGTCATTTTCCTTATACCATTCCCAATCATTCATGTTTATTTCATCGACCTCTGTTTTCCCCTGTAAAACATGTGAAAGCATTATCCGATTATAATTTGGATAATGCTCCTCACCTATAATCGTAATTTCAAATGTTTCCCTATCTCTTTTTAAAATTTCCTCTATGCACCTGACTCCAGCCATTCCATTCCCAATCATTACAAGCTTTCTTTTCATGGTACACCCCTCCATTTGTGAAATAAATCACATGAACTATTAAAAATTATTATGTGAATAAATTCACAATTATATTTAAAAAATATATAGCTGCCTCTTATGAAGCTATTAAGAAGTAATTCCTTCTACTGTTAGTGTAGCATATTCTTTTTTTGAATTGTATTGATTTTTTGAACAGTTTGTGTCCGGTTTTTCTTATACTTTCCTATCGTATAAAAAAGCAGACACTAATTACCTGGATGAATTAATACATATCTCTACCTTAATTAAAATGTTTGAAAAAATTTCTATGTTTTTCTAAATCTATCTAGACTTTCTAAATAATTATGATTATGCTAAGTATATTACTAGTAAATTTTAATTATAAAAGGGGAGTTTATTTATGGAGGAAAAAGTAAAAAAACCTATTTTTAAAAAGTGGTGGTTTTGGGTTATCGTTGTTTTAGTTATCGGAGCAGTTGGTGCTAACATGGATGAAGACGATACAGCTGCAGATAATGAAGTAGAATCTGTTCAAGCAGAAAATGAAAATGACAATGACGACTCCGCTGACCAGTCCGAAGAAGATGATTCAACAGAGGATAGTAAAGACGAAGAAGAAAATGAAGAACCAGAAGAGACAGAGGAAGCAGATGCTTCAGACGATGCGGAAGAAAGCACTGAAGCAGAAGATGATACGGACTCTGAACAAACAGAGACAGCAAACACTTCAAACGATTCGGAAGAAAGCGCTGATGATGGAGCTGATGAAGATTCAGAAGAAGTGGAAGAAGTAGAAGAACAAAATACAGAAGACGATGTTCCGACCGAATACATATCCGCATTAAATTCAGCAGAAAGCTATTCCGATTTAATGGATATGTCTAAAGCAGGAATTTTCGATCAGTTAACTTCTGAATATGGCGACCAATTCCCTGAAGAAGCCGCTCAATATGCCATTGATAATATGGAAGCTGATTGGAATCAAAATGCACTAAGTTCAGCAGAATCGTACAGTGATTTGATGCATATGTCCAAAGCGGGGATATACGATCAGTTGATTTCTGAATATGGCGGTCAATTCACTACTGAAGAAGCACAATATGCGATAGACAATATACAAGCTGATTGGAATGCGAACGCACTGGAGTCAGCCAAGAGTTATCAGGAAACAATGGACATGTCACATGAAGCAATCAGAGATCAGCTGAGTTCAGATTACGGCGGACAATTTACACAGGAAGAAGCAGATTACGCTGTGGAGAATTTGGATTAATTTAGAAAATAAAAATACCGTATTATCAGGGATGCTACAAGACATCTAGTTACAGCATCCCTATTAAAATAGGAATCTTCCCCTGTTGACAATATTGTCAATAGGGGGATTTTTAATTAAATCGGTATACTATGATGGAGTGGTTCTTTAATGGATAAATATGTTGATGATTTATCCCTCTATTAAGGAGACCATTCACCGGATCTCTATTTACCTGCTCTCTTTTTTGTGCCATTCCATAGCTCTCTGCTCCAATTCACTCACATAACTCCTTTTTGCCTTACTGTATTCTTTGGTATCCTGAAACTTCATTGCTAACTGTTCTTTACATTCACTGTATTTCATAGCTTCCTCTGTATGTACCCTTAAATAATCTCTGACTATCAAATGTCTGTCGATCTCCATATTTCCCTCTTGATAAATATGAATATGATGCGTTCTATTCTCTCCCCCTTTTCGTAATAACCTTCTTCCTTTAATGCCCCATTCTCCTGCTGTATCATAGTCTAATTCTTTTAAATACAGATTAAATGTATCAACTTCTTCAATGTTTTTAACAATAACCATCATATCAATGACAGGCTTGGCTTTCATATTAACAACAGAAGTGCTTCCAAAGTGTTCAAAATCAATGATAAGATCGCCAAATATTTGATGCAGCCGTTCACATTCCTGTTGGTACGCCGTTACCCATTCAGAATTATAAGAACTTAATCTCACTTTCAAAATACATCTCCCCTTCTGCATGTAAAATGTAATTCGCCTTTTTTATACAGTATACTGTTTTACACAGTAAAAAGCACCCTCTTTCAACCGTATTAAAACGGGCTCTAAGAAGTGCTTTTATACTTGGAAAGATCAGGATAACTGCTTAAACATACTGATAAAATCAAAATGCTTAGGCTGAGTCAGTAAGGTTTTTAATCCTTTTTTCAATGTCAGTGACTGTTTTTTAAAATATCTTTTCAGCATCAGTGCCACAAAGCCGCCCGCAGCTAAAATATTTGCCAGTAAAACGAATAGCTTCCATCTCAATACAGATTGACTAATCTCAAACATTACTTCGTCAGGGACGGAATCGATATTATGCGGATATACCATTTCTATCGCTTTGTCACTAATAAAATAGACAACAGCTGTATGTACCATCTGGAATGCAAATACAACAATTAAAATAAGGCATGTAAGAAAGGTAATTTTAACAAATAATTTAGATGCTGCCATTTTCTTAAATAGTTTGGATATGATAATAATCCCCAATAAATAACAAGCGGGTATTATAATCAGCGTCCTTATAATAAATGCATCATCGTATCCAGCACCGCCAAACATCGTATTGATGATCGAATTATTAACGCGCTCACCTAAAAATACCATGGCAAACATAATAGTATAATAGTTGAACGCTGCCCATGCTAACACAAGAAACAATACACTATTCAGGATCCCATGCTTTAAATTATTGCCTGAGGCTACTATTTCTAACTCCTCATTTTTCTCGTTTGCATCATTATCTGAGTGATAACTGCATGCCAAACAAAAGTTACTATCTTCATTTAATTTCGAACCACAATTTTTACAATAAGCGTCTGTCATCGTTCCACTATCCTTTTTATTCTTTTTATTAAACTTTCTTAGCACTAAATTTGTATGTAAATAAAATTATCAGCTGTATAGCGTTAAAAATAATATCTCCTTTACTAAAATCATATTTCTTTACTGTTAATTCCATTTCAGTATAAGTATAACAAATCAAAAAAATCAGACAAGAGTCATTATATCATGAATTTTTTCCTTTCCAATTGAAAGCACTTTTCTGAAAAGGCCGCAGCTTTAATTTTTATCACGAAGAACCGCTCTTAAAACTCCCACTGAATGAAGTTGCGTTTTACGATTCATTTATATACAACGGTTAAAGGGTTTCATTGCAAAATAAAAAGCCATCCTTTAGGTAGCCCTTTGTAACCGTTAATAAGTAAAATAGGGGTTGTTACACCATAGCTGCTTCGATTTTCGTGATTTTACGTTCCATATCTTTCACCACCAATAACATGATTTATCCCTTCTTTAAGAGTTTTTCTGATGTTTTTCTACTATATAAAAGGCTGTTAAACAAAAAAACATCTCTTTTGATTCATTAAAAAATGAATCAAAAGAGATGTTTTACCTGGGTACTAAAAAGGGGCTTTTTACCTTGAGTTCAAAGAGGTTCGAAACTCCTTACCCTTTAAAACCCTTTTATACCAAGCTTTCTGACCCTCATATTTATGGAGACGGAGGGAGTCGAACCCTCGTCCAGAGATATCGCCACTCAAGTATCTACACGCTTAGTTGGTATATTATCATTCGCTCACATGTCGGCCTACCAACAGGCTTTCATGGAGCTAGTCTGATTTAGTTCTTCTGCCCATCCTCAGACGGTGGATAGCAGTATAGCCCGCTTCATTTGAGACCCTTCAATCTGCCACACGGGCGATGGCAGGAAGGATCGTTTTAGGCTACTTACGCAGCTGCTAAAACAGGTTGATTGTTTTCTTTGCCAGTTATATTTAGGCGTAACGTTTTACGAGCCGTAACCTCGACGTGCAACTTGAGCTCAATCTATCCCTGTCGAATCCGTAACGTCCCCGTATCATAAAAATACAGGGAATAATTAAGCAACTTTTAATTATTCAACTGTACCCTGTAGTCAAGGTATGGACTGTTTATTTCACAGCGTACCGCGAATAGGGTATCTTACATTATAACAAATCATGCCGAATTGTCAAGCAGGTTTCAGATTAACGCATATGATCCTTAATAGCCCGGTCGACATCCCGTTTCATTTGTTTCCGTTTCAAATCTTCACGCTTATCGTATTTCTTCTTCCCTCTTCCAAGGCCAATCAATACTTTCGCATAGCCATTTTTAATATAAATCTTTAATGGAACTAATGCATAGCCCTGCTGCTGGGTCAATCCAATTAATTTATCGATTTCCTTGCGGTGAAGCAATAGCTTTCTTGAGCGGGTCGGGTCGTGATTATAACGGTTTCCCTGCTCATATTCAGCGATATGCAGATTCACTAATTGCACTTCCCCTTTTCTGTCGATTCGGGCATGGGCATCCTTAATATTCACTCTGCCATTACGAATAGACTTGATTTCTGTACCCTGCAGGACAATACCTGCCTCATACGTTTCTTCAATAAAATAATCGTGGGAAGCTTTTTTGTTTTGTGCAATGGTTTTTCCATTTCCTTTTGGCATTTGAAATCATCCTCTTCCATCGAACTTTGAAAAGTTCTTATTCATCCATAAAGAAATCCATTTCTCCATGAATGAATCCTCATTATATTTTACCAAAAAACATGCCTTACCTCAAAGCTTTCACACATTTAATCCGCTGCAATTCACGGGTCGAAAAAAACGATAAAATCTCCTGGAAGAGATTCTATCGTTTCGGTTTATTCTTTTTCTTGTTTTTTGGTTTTGCTTTGCCTTTTGGCTTGTTTTTTGATTTTTCTTTCGCCTTTCCGGGAGACTGGATAACTCTTCCTTCAGACTTCTGTTTTCTTTCTTTACGGCGCGGTGAACCTAAGGATGTCAGTTCAAAATCAACGGTGTATTCTTCCAGATTGACATCAGCTACTTTAATATCAACCTCATCACCGACACGGAATACTTTGGCTGTCCGCTCTCCAATCATCGCCTGACTGCGTTCATCATAATGATAATAGTCATCGGTTAGATAGCTGACATGCACCAGACCTTCTACCGTATTTTCCAATTCCACAAACATACCAAAATTCGTTACAGAGCTGATAATACCAGTGAACTCTTCACCAATTTTATCTTTCATAAATTCTGCTTTCTTCATATTATCCGTATCCCGTTCAGCATCGACTGCCCGGCGTTCCATTTCCGAAGTATGGCGGGCAATTTCCGGCATCCGGTCTTTCCAATGGATCATTGTTTTCTTATCCATTTTATTTTCAATTAAATAGGTGCGGATTAAACGATGCACAATTAAATCTGGATAACGGCGGATCGGCGACGTAAAATGTGTATAAAAATCCGTTGCCAAGCCAAAGTGACCAACACTTTGCGGAGAATATTTTGCCTGCTGCATCGACCGCAGCATTAATTTGGATACAATCATTTCCTCCGGGTCATCTTTGATCGATTCCAGCACTTTTTGCAGCTGCTGTGGATGAACTTCATTGGCCGTTCCTTTTACAGAAATACCTAGTCCAGCTAAAAATTCATAGAATTTCTCCAGCTTTCCTTCATCCGGGTCCTCATGGATACGGTGGATAAACGGTACATCCATCCAATGGAAATGTTCGGCAATTGTTTCATTCGCTGCAAGCATAAATTCTTCAATTAATTTTTCTCCGACAGAGCGTTCTCGAATGACAACATCAGTCGGATGTCCTTTTTCATCGACAAGTACTTTTGCTTCTTTGAAATCAAAATCAATGGCACCGCGTCCAAATCGTTTCTTACGTAAAATTGCCGCGAGCTTTTCCATATTCTCAAACATTGGAACAAGCGGTTCATATTTTTTTCGCAGTTCTTCATCTTTGTCCACCAAAATCTTATTCACATCAGAATAAGTCATTCGCTCATTTGAATTGATCACACTTTGGAAAATTTCATGGTGAACGACTTGTCCACTCGCATCAATCTCCATTTGACAGCCAAGTGTTAATCTGTCCACATGTGGATTAAGGGAACATATTCCGTTTGATAGTCGATGCGGAATCATCGGTATCACACGATCGACTAAATAAACACTCGTTCCACGTTCAAATGCCTCTTTATCCAGCGGCGTGCCCTCATTTACATAATGGCTGACATCCGCAATATAAACGCCGAGCTGATAATTTCCATTATCCAGACGTTTTACACTTACTGCATCATCCAGGTCTTTGGCATCTGCGCCATCAATCGTCACAACAACCTCTTCCCGCAAATCCTTTCTTCCGTGAATATCATCCGGATTAATTTCTTCCGGGACGGTATTTGCCTGCTCGATAACCTCTTCTGGAAAATCAATCGGGATGCCATGCTTATAAATAATGGAAAGAATATCAATTCCCGGATCATTTTTATGACCTAGAATTTGGATAATTTCTCCCTCTGCACTTTTTCTTCCCTCTGGATATTTGGTAATACGTGCAAGTACTTTATGGCCGTCAATTGCTCCATGTGTACTTCCTTTAGAAATAAAAATATCATTCGGAATCCGCTTATCATCCGCGATAACAAATCCAAAAGAACGATTATCTTCAAATGTGCCGACCACTGTAACGACTGCACGCTCTAAAATACGGATAACCTTTCCTTCCGGGCGAGCGTCTTCTGAATCTTTCTTTTCCAGACGCACAAGTACTTTGTCCTTATTCATTGCAGATGCCATATCATTGGCATGAATATATACATCTGTTTGATCTTCATCTTCCGGAATAAGAAAAGCAAAGCCTTTCGCATGCATTTGAATCGTTCCTTTAATTAAATTCATTTTATCCGGTAATCCAAACCGATTTTTCCTGGTACGGACAAGCTCCCCTTCTAATTCCAATTCATTCAGGGCAATAACGAGCTCCTTAAATTCTGATGCTTCTTCTAAAGCCAATCCCTCTTCTAACTCTTGGACAGATAAGGGCTTCGTACTATTTTCTTTAATGTACGTTAAAATACGTTCTTTCATTATTTCACCTTCTTTCTATTCATCTTTCTTGCTCTCTATTCTATACTTCCCAATCTAAACTTTCTAAAAACCTGTAGATATCCTCGTGAAGCTGATCTTTTTCTTTATCCATTGTAATCACATGTCCTGAATTGGCGTACCATTTCATATCCTTTTGTGTAGATTCTACATTATCATAGATATAATTTGCGCTGTCTGGATTGATCATTTCATCTTTCTCTGCCTGTACCACAAAGGTTGGTGTATAAATCATATCAATATTAGATTTCACTTCATTTACTGTATCTCTGACACCTTCAAAGAGATTTTTGGATTGATCCATGATGGTATCGAGTTCTTCTTTAATCACCGCTTCATCCTTTTGCTCCAGCTGTTTAAACTCTTTGGAGAATTCCCGGAATCCTTTGGTTAATTTTTCCTCATTATCAAAAAACATTGGGGCACACATCGTTACCATACCTTTAATTTTCTCCGAATATGCAAGTTTTAAACCTAATACGCCTCCAAGAGAAAGACCGGCAACAGCAATTTCTTGATATCCTAACTCCTTCAGATGATCAAATGCCGCTTTTACATCGGCCCACCACTGATCTGGATTACTTTTAATTAATTCTTCTGGTGGCAGACCGTGCCCACGATAAATTGGCGCATGACTCGTGTAGCCTTTCTTTTCTAAAAATCGCCCAAGCATCCGGACATCTGCAGAGTGTCCGGTAAATCCATGTAATAATAATACAGCACGTTCTCCTGCTTCAAATGTAAACGGCTGTGGTAACTTTATTTTCACAATTATCCATTCCCTTCATCTTCTCTTAAATAAACTACATTCCGTTTGGGTTACGATTACTCGCCCCGTTGACATTTTTATTGGACTTTTTGAACTTTCTCTCATACTAAAAATGGTCCCTCACTTAAAATTCTACATTCACAAGTGTAGAAAACCTATTGTTAGTAAAGTTGCGATAAACCATTTTTTGGTTAGTCCATTTCTAGTATACCCTGTATTGTTAAAAGCGAAAATAAAAAAACCTTACCACACAACCGTGATAAGGAATATCATTTATTGTAATACGTACGCTGCCAAGAAAGCTAATAAAAAGAAAAGCACCGCTGTAACAATTGTCATACGATGAAGCACCAGGTCAATTCCGCGTGCTTTCTGTTTTCCAAATAACTGTTCTGCACCACCGGAAATCGCTCCAGAAAGGCCAGCGCTTTTTCCAGACTGCAATAACACTAGTGCAATCATAACAATAACGTCAATTACTAATATAATATTAACCACAGTTAACAACATGTCTTCATACTCCTCCTATGTTCCGACAATCCCTAACTCTTACTTTATCATACTTTGATTTTATTGCGCAAGATTGATTTGTGAAATACTCCTTTTTTTGAGTTTGTCCAAAAGCCTGTATGCAACGTATAATAAATATAGCAGGCTCTTGTAATGAAAGAAAGGGGAGGAAAAATGGAGATAAAAACAAATTGGCTGACAGTTTCTGATGGTACCAGCATTTATATCAAACAATGGCTGCCCGAAAGAAGACCAGTCGGCATCCTGCAGATTGCTCATGGAATGGTGGAACATATTGAACGTTATCATGATTTCGCTTCTTATTGTACTTCTTTAGGATTTAT
This sequence comes from Oceanobacillus jeddahensis, assembly GCF_000750635.1. Lineage (GTDB taxonomy): Bacteria > Bacillota > Bacilli > Bacillales > Amphibacillaceae > Oceanobacillus > Oceanobacillus jeddahense. Next base: position 1,583,227 of record NZ_CCDM010000001.1, on the reverse strand, counting down.
CGTTATTGGTAATGATCATCGCGGTCATGGTAAAACCGGTGATTTAGGTATACAGGGCTACTTCACAGAGAAAAACGGTTTTCAGCGGGTAGTTACAGATTTGTATGAAATTATGCAATACGGAAAAAAAGCTTTCCCGCGCCTCCCCTATTACTTCTTGGGACATAGCATGGGGTCTTTTTTAATGCGAAACTTCATTCAACATGATAGTACCGAAATCGATGGATTAATATTAACTGGTACAGGACATTATTCCAGGGTTCTCTCCATAGCAGGAAAAACGATCGCTTCCTTCTTGCCGCCAAAGAAAAACTCCCCATTCATGAATCAGCTCGTTTTAGGGAACAGTATGAAACAAGATAAACATTATAAACATGAATGGCTTACAAGAGAGAAAGCATATGCAGACGCCTATGAGGAAGACTCCTATACCGGTTTTATTCCGACAGCCCGTTTCTTTTATGATTTATTGGAAGGTATCTATCAGACGAGAAAGCAAAGCCTTAATCAAAACATACGTAAAAATCTCCCTCTTCTCCTTATCAGCGGGAATGAGGATCCGATTGGTCAATATGGTAAGGGAGTTTGGAAAACTGCTTACCTTTTTCAAAAAAGCGGGCTTGAAAATATTCTTGTTCAAGTTTACGAGGGAGGCAAGCATGAGCTGTTAAATGATACCTGCCGGGAAGAAGTATTTGCATTTATCGGTGATTGGTTAAAAGAAAATGTAAATTAATCCCTTTTATGTTGACTTTAACATAGCCTTTTAGACTTGCACATTGACACACGCTAATTTAGTATAGATATGTTATAATTATCACAATAGCTTTATTAAAGAAAGGATGCTCTATGATGAAGAAAATGAATGGAATTGCTGCATCTAGTGGTATTGCCATTGCTAAAGTATATGAACTGAAAGAACCTGAGTTAAACTTTGACAAGACATCAATTGATAATCCAGAAACAGAGGTTGAGCGTCTTGAAAGCGCACTAGAAATTTCCAGACAAGAGCTGGAAAAAATCAAAGAACATACATTAAAAGAACTTGGAGAAGAGCATGCAGAAATCTTCTCTGCGCACCTGCTTGTATTAGGGGACCCAGAGCTTATTACTCCGATAAAAGATAAAATCAATGATGATAAAGTTAACGCGGAAGCTGCTTTAGATGAAGTTGCTACAATGTTTATCCAGATGTTTAAAGGCATGGATAATGAATACATGCGTGAACGTGCAGCGGATATTCAGGATGTTACAAAACGCGTAATGTCCCACCTGCTTCAAGTTACGTTCCCGGACCCAGCTTTAATTGATGAGCAGGTAATTGTTATTGCTAAGGATTTAACGCCTTCTGATACTGCTCAGTTAAACCGCGAATTTGTAAAAGGGTTTGCAACGGACATTGGCGGCAGAACATCCCACTCTGCAATCATGGCCCGTTCCTTAGAAATCCCTGCTGTTGTAGGTACAAAAGAAATTACCGGTGCAGTGAAAAAAGACGATCAAATTATCGTTGATGGAATTGAAGGTACAGTTATCATTAATCCGACAGATGAAGAAATTAAAGTATATGAAGAGAAACAAGCTGCTTTCGCCAGACAACAGGCAGAATGGGCAAAATTAAAAGATGAACCTACTTTCTCTGCTGATGGCGAACAAGTGGAGCTGGCTGCTAACATTGGTACACCTAACGATGTGGAAGGAGTTCTTAATAATGGCGGCGAGGGCGTTGGCCTTTATCGTACAGAATTCCTTTATATGGGGAACTCTGAATTGCCTTCAGAAGATGTTCAGTTTGAAGCATATAAATCGGTATTGGAAAAAATGGGGGACAAGCCTGTCGTTGTTAGAACACTCGATGTCGGCGGCGATAAAGAAATCAGTTACTTAGATATGCCGCATGAATTGAATCCATTCTTAGGATTCCGCGCTATCCGTTTCTGTCTGGAAAATGAGCATGTATTCCGTCCACAGCTCCGTGCTTTGTTACGTGCAAGTGCATACGGTAATTTAAAAATCATGTTCCCGATGATTGCAACATTAGAAGAATTCCGCCAAGCAAAAGCATTGCTATTAGAAGAAAAAGACAATCTTCAAAATGATGGCGTTGAAGTTTCGGAAAGTATCGAAGTTGGAATCATGGTAGAAATCCCGTCTACTGCAGTGATTGCAAAACAATTTGCAAAAGAAGTTGATTTCTTCAGCATCGGAACAAATGATTTGATTCAATACACCATGGCTGCAGACCGTATGAACGAGCAGGTTTCATATCTGTATCAACCATACCACCCTGCAATCTTGAACCTAGTAAATAATGTGATTGAAGCTGCTCATGCAGAAGGCAAATGGGCTGGTATGTGTGGAGAAATGGCTGGAGATTCTACAGCTATTCCACTACTTCTTGCTCTCGGACTAGATGAATTCAGCATGAGTGCAACTTCTATCTTACCAGCAAGAACACAAATTCTTGGGCTGAACAAAAAAGAACTTGCAAGCCTTAAAGATCAATTCTTATCTTTAAGTACGGCAGAAGAAGTTGTTGCTTTAGCGGAAAAAACGATTAATAAATAACATCATACTTCCTTTTATGCCAGGAGAAAAAAATCCGTAATCATTTTTCACATGATTACGGATTTTTCATTTAAAAACCACGATAAGGCACTTCTATTATTATATCAATTTTTAACTGTACTCAAGTGACTTTTTGCATTTTCAAGACAATAGCGGGCAAATTTTTCATAACCATATTCCTGGGCCCTCTTCGCATTAGGAATTTCTAATGAATAAGGGATTTTGGGTAATCGATTTAAAATAGGCTTCATATCAATGCCCCCTTCACCTGGGTATAAGCGGTCTTCTCTCGCCGTATATATTAATCCCTCTGTAGTTCCAGATACTTCTTTTGGTGCGTCACATACATGTGCATAATGAAACCATTCTTCAGGTAGAGAATCAAGTTCCTCAAGTTTTACATTGGAGCGGTCAAAGTGCAGTAAATCAATTAAAATACCTCCGTTATCACAATTCGCCCTTCGTACAATGTCACCAGCATCCTTAAGTGTAGAAATGTTATACCATGTAATAAACTCTAAATCGATCGTTAATCCAAAAGGCTTGGCTAATTCACAAATTTCCGCAAATTTTTCCGTCGCAAATTCTCTATCATCCGTTTGAATCGTCGTAAGTACATGTTTACCGCCTAATTCAGCTGCAACCTCAAAAGCAGGTAAGTAATCTTCCAGGTTTACCTCGTCATAAATACGCACCATCTCTATATCAAGTAATTGAAGACCTGTTTCATTCAAAGCTTTTTTCGTTTCATGGAACATCTTTTTATTTTCAGCCAATGGATATTGTGGTTCATTTACTGTTCCTAAACCTATTGGACGAAAACTCACAAAATCATAACCGGCTTTCGCTGCAATATAAGTCATCTCTGCAGGTGAACATTCTAATACAGTTAGATGCGCAAGTGAAAATTGATTTTTCATGGCTAAATCCTCCTATTCTAATCTGGAAAATCATTGTTACTCGGAAACTTGATAGAAAACCCCTTTAAAAAGAAAGAAAAGGATAGGCTGCCCCTGCCTTCTCCGATGTTAAAAAGACATTTAGACAACATTTCCCTTTCACTTCTTCTTAGTGCGTTTTTGCTAAATTCAATTCTTTTAATTCTTCTATTAAAATAGGAATAATTTCAAACAGATCTCCTACAATACCGTAGTCTGCCACGCCAAAAATATCCGCTTCCGGGTCTTTATTAATTGCAATAATCACTTTAGAATTTGACATACCCGCTAAATGTTGGATAGCTCCTGATATACCGACCGCAATATATAAATCCGGAGTAACCACTTTACCAGTTTGACCTATTTGAAGGGAATAATCACAAAAATCTGCATCGCATGCTCCGCGGGAAGCACCGACAGCTGCCCCCAATAAATCCGCTAATTCATATAAGCTGTTAAATCCATCTGCATCTTTTAATCCCCGTCCCCCGGCGACAACCACTTTAGCTTCGGATAAATCAACGCCTTCGGATGCTTTTTTAGCTACATTTTTTATGATCATTCGAATATCTTTTATCTCGGCATCATATTTTATCACTTCGCCGGATCGGCTGTTATCCACTTCAGGTAATTCAAAGTTGTTTGGACGAATAGTTATGAAAATAAAATCATCTTCAAACGTTCTTTTTTCAAATGCTTTTCCGGAATAAATCGGTGTTGTATAAACAAGTTCTTCATCTTCCTCTTCAATAGCTATCACGTCAGAAATGAGACCTGAATCAAGTTTCGTGGCTACCCGCGGCGCTAAATCTTTTCCTATTGATGTATGCCCCATCATGATGCCGTTTGGTTCTTCTTTCTCAATAACCTGCAAAAGCGCTTGTTTATATGCATCCGTTGTATATCGGTTCAAATCAGGATGATCTACAATAACAACGCGATCTGCTCCATGATCAAATAATTGGCCAGCCATTTCCTCACATTCATTACCAAGCAGTACACTGACGACTTCTCCACCAATTGCAGCTTTTCTTGCAGCTGTTATTACTTCAAACGAAACATTGCGCAGCTCCTGATCTTTTATTTCACCAATAACTAATATTTTCTTCATTGTTCTAATCACTCCCTATTGATTGAGTATTTTTTCTTTTGTTGTTAAGTATGAAAGTAACGTTTTCACTTGTTCTTCCGGTTCTCCTTCAATCATTTCTCCCGCTTCTTTTTTCGCGGGCGGGAATACTGCTGTAACCCTTGATTTTGCTTCTATCTCTTCTGCTTCAACATCAATATCATCCAGATCTACATTTTCAATAGGTTTCTTCTTCGCCTTCATAATACCTGGAAGAGATGGGTATCTCGGGTCATTTAGCCCTTGTTGAGCTGTAACCAGAACTGGAAGAGACACCTCGATTGTTTCTTCATCTCCTTCAACATCCCGTTCAATCGTTGCTGTATCCCCTTGGATCTCTATGTTTGTAATTGTCGTTACCTGCGGGATATCTAAAAGCTCAGCGATACTTGGTCCAACTTGCCCGGAGCCATTATCTGTGGACACATTTCCGCCAATGATAAGGTCATAGTCCTGTGTTTTTAAATAAGATGAGAGTACTTTAGCTGTTGTAAGAGAGTCCGAATACGCTATATCCTCATTGTCAATTAACACGCCATTATCCGCTCCCATTGCCAGAGCTGTTCGAAGCTCTTTTTCTGCGTCTTCATCGCCAACCGTAACAATCGTAATCTTTCCACCATGCTGATCCCTCAAAAGAACCGCTTCTTCCACTGCATATTCGTCATATGGATTCAATACAAATTCAGCATCACTATCATCAATTTCTTTATTATTAATAATAATTTTTTCTTCCGTATCAAAAACGCGTTTCATCAATACAAAAATATCCATTTATTACCCTCCTGCTTTCGCTCTATTAAAAAATACTTTTAAACTTGTAAATTTTCTATAATCGTAGTAATTCCTAAACCTCCGGCAATACAGAGAGTGACCATACCATACCTTTCACCGCGGCGTTCTATTTCATGCAGCAGTTTGGTTAATAGAATAGCACCAGTTGCACCAATCGGATGACCAAGTGCAATGGCTCCTCCATTTACGTTAATTTTATCAGCATCGATACCCCATTCTTTTATAACCGCAAGCGCCTGAGCCGCAAATGCTTCATTTAATTCTATTAAACCAATATCATCCAATGTAAGATTGGCAATTTTTAGCGCTTTCAATGTAGCTGGAACAGGACCAATCCCCATATATTCTGGAGATACGCCTGCCGATGCCTGGGCAATGATCTTCGCTTTTGGTTGGTACCCATTCTTTAATGCCTGCTCCTCAGACATAAGCAGTAATGCAGAAGCACCGTCATTCCGCCCGCTGCTGTTTCCTGCTGTAACTGTTCCTCCTGTTTTAAATACAGGGCGTAAGGTTAATAATTTTTCTAAAGAAGTTTTTCTCGGATGTTCATCCGTATCAAAGATTTTTGTTTCCTTTCGAGTCGATACATTATAAGGGACAATTTCTTTTTTAAATACCTCTTTGTCGATCGCATTTTGTGCAAGCTGTTGGCTGCGGTCAGCAAATTGATCCTGTTCTTCCCGGGAAATGTTATATTTCTCCGCTAAGTTCTCCGCAGTCATTCCCATGGTTAACTTTTCACCATATTCCTCCCAGGGCTGTGATCTTGGTTGACTCTCTGTATTTGGATCAAGTAATAAGGTATTTCCTGCCCCGACACCATAGCGCGCGTTTCTCATGTAATACGGTGCCGTACTCATACTTTCTGCTCCTCCGGCAATGACTACATCTGATAAACCAAGCTGTATCTGCTGGACAGCATTATTTACTGCCTGCACACCTGATCCACACTGTCGATGAACGGTATATCCCGGAATCTCATGTGGAAGCCCTGCCCTTAATAACGCAAGCCTGGCCAGGTTCGAACTATCTGCACTCTGTTTTGCCTGTCCAATGATTACTTCATCAATCCTCTGTTTATCAACCTCTGTTCGATGACATAATTCAGAAATCACTGTTGAAGCTAAGCTGTCTACTTCTATATTTTTCAAACTTCCACCTAGTGTTCCTATGGGGGTGCGTACGGAATCAATAATTACCGCATTTTGCATCGTATCCATCCTTCTGTTTAATTGTAGTTGTAAAATCCATTACCTGATTTTTTTCCAAATCTGCCAGCTTTCACATATTTGGAGAGCAGTGGACATGGCCGGTATTTTTCACCAAGCGTTTCATGTAAATATTCCATATTCCTTAGCCTTGTATCAAGACCAACAAGATCAGCGAGTTCAAGCGGTCCCATTGGATGATTTAATCCCAGCTTCATTGCTTTATCAATATCTTCCGCAGAAGCAACGCCTTCCATCAACATATTCATTGCTTCATTCCCAATTAAACAATTCATTCGACTTGTTACGAATCCTGGAAACTCATTTACTTCGATCATTTCCTTCTTCATTTCAGCAACTATTTCCTTTACAAATTGAACGGTTTCATTGTTTGTATCTAATCCTTTTACTACTTCCACAAGCTTCATTTTATGTGGAGGGTTAAAAAAGTGCATAGCGATACATTTTTCAGGACGTGAAGTTTGGGCAGCGATTTCCGTTGGACTCATGGTAGAAGTATTCGTTGCTAAAATAGTATGAGCTGGACAGATAGCATCAAGTTTTTTAAAAATCTCTATTTTTAACTCTATCTTTTCAAGAACTGCTTCAATCACAAGATCTGTTTCTTTCGCTGCGTCCTCTAAATCCGTAAAACATGATAAATGCTCGAGACAAGTATCCACGTCCACTTGATAAATCCCTTTCTCTACCGCCTTTTTTATTTCAGATGCTATATAATCTTGAGCCTGTTTTAATGGCGTTTCTTTTATATCATGAAGACGAACGTCAAATCCGTTCAGCAGACCTACCAGCGCAATGCCTCTCCCCATTAACCCGCTTCCAATAACAGCGATTTTTTTCATCCTGACCACCTCACATCATGTTTCTACCGTTGTTTTTTTTGAAATAATTTATTGTACCGTACTAAATAGTGCATCACATTGACTACTTTTTCAGGTGTAGAATAAACTGGAAAATGATGATTTGAATAAAGCTCCATAGCTTGCGGGGCAATTGCTGTCGCACCAAGACGTCCCACAACAATCGGCTTTTCATTTCGTTTAAACACATCAAGGATTGCTTTTGCGATAACAGATGCACCCGGGTCTGCATTGGTTGTCAGCATAACAATAACACCGTCGATATCCGGGTCTTGGGTTAACGTTTCCAGAACTTCCTTAAACATCTCAGGTTGAGCAATTATTTCCGCTGTAACATCGATTGGATTTTGCGCAGAGCCAAAAGGAGGAATTAATTCCAGAATTTTATCCGACGCCTCTGTTAATTCTGGTAAATCCAAATCTTTTTCCGAGCATAAATCAGCAATCACACTACACGCCCCACCTGAAGCGGTCATCACACCAATTTTGTTTCCATTTGGCAACGGCTGTACATCAAGGGCAACAGATACATCAATAAGGTCTTCTAAATGATTGACTTGAAGTGCTCCCCATTTATCAAATGCAGCAGAATAAACCGTATCATCCCCGGCAATCGTACCAGTATGAGATTGAACAGCCCTTTTGCCTACATCCGAACGCCCTGTTTTGTATATAAGTAAGGGTTTTTCATTTTCTAACGCTTTTTTGGAAGCCCTTTCAAATGCAGCAGCATCCTTTAATCCTTCCATAAACACACTAATGACATTGGTTAATTCATCTTCTGCCAATACTTCAATAAAATCTGTTGCGGAAAGATCTGCTTCATTGGCAACACTAATCCAGCGGCTGAAACCGACACGCTGTTCCCACGCTTTACTAAGCAAGGCACTTCCCATAGCTCCACTTTGAGAAATAAATCCGATATTGCCGGGCACTTTTACCTTGGATTCCAATGCAGCACCAAACGCTGTATAAATTTGCTTTTCTGGACTTGCAATACCAATGGAATTAGGGCCTAATACACGAATATTACCTTCTTTCGCAAGAGCAAGCACTTCTTCTTGTAATTTTTCCCCTTCTCCCCCTATCTCCGCAAATCCGGAAGAGTAAATAATTGCCGCTTTTACTCCTTTTGTAATACAATCTCTCATCACACCTGAAACCCGGTCTGATGAAACAATAATGCATGCAAGATCAACATCGCCAGGGACATCTATTAAATTGGGATATGCTTTATATCCTTTTATGTCCTTCGCTCCAGGATTAATTGGATATAATTTACCTGGATACTTATTTTCAACTAAATACCGGAAAAGACGCCCGCCATTTTTGTTTTCATTTGTGGATGCTCCAATAACTGCCACAGATTGCGGGTTGATCATTTTTTCCACTGCCTCCAGAGAACGGCTCTGATTTTGCTCTACCTTTTGTTCATCGATTAATATACGTACATCACAAATGGTTGCTTTCTCTTCATTAAAAATAACAGGATTTAAATCGAGTTCTGCAATTTCCGGTTTTTCTTGAACTAATTTATTTAATCCCATACAGATTCTTTTTACCTCAGATAAATTAATTCCCGATTGACCTCGATACCCTTTCAATATGGGATAGCTTTTTAATTCCTTCACCATTTCTTCCACTTCAGTTTCATTAACAGGCAGCATCCGCACCGAAAAATCCTTCATAATTTCAACGAGTGTGCCGCCAAATCCGATAATTAATTGATGGCCAAATATGGGATCTCTTTTTACACCGAAAATTAATTCAATTCCTTTATCCGCCATTTCTTGTACGAGTACACCCGTCATGACTGCTAAAGGATCATATTTTTTTGCATTTTCAATAATTTCTGTATATGCTTCTTTTAGTTGTAAATCATTTTCTATCGCCAGCTTGACGATACCAGCCTCCGTTTTATGAACAATATCTTTGAACATTCCTTTTAAAACAACGGGATAACCGATTGAATTCGCTGAAAGTACGGCATCCGTTTCATCCTTGGCAAGTTTTGAAGCGGCCACAGGCAACTTAAATTTACTGATTAAGTCAGCCCCTTCATGCTCCATTAAAAAATAAGTCTCTTTTTCTGTATTCTGTTTATTTAACAAGCTGCTTTCAGACATGATGAAACCTCCTTTCCGTTACTTTTTTCTCTGGCTAAAGCGCATACCAAACACATCTTCAGCAATTTTATTTTTGAGCATTTCCGGTGTACCGCCAGCAATCATCCAGCCTCTTACTCTTCTGAAAATGTACTCCAGTGGGTAATCGGTAGAATACCCGTATCCACCAAAAATTTGAACCGCTTCATGGGCTACTTCAAACGCACTTGTATTAATATACGCTTTTGCCATCGAAGCCTCCAATGGACTTGGTGCACCTTTATCAGCATTCGTTGCGGCCCGATAGAGGAGAAGTCTTCCAGCATCCAATTTCATCTTCATATCAGCGACTTTCCACTGAATACCCTGGAATTCTGCAATCGAACGGCCAAATTGTTCTCTTTCTTTCGCATGTTCCACTGCCATGTCAAAAGCTGCTTGCGCTAGTGCCAGTGACCGGGCGGTATTTCCCATTCGTTCAATATTAAACATCGTAAATAATTTCCTGAAACCATCTTCCGGCACTAAAATATTTTCTACAGGTACTTCACAATCTTCAAAGAAAAGTGCACTATGCTCTTCTCCCGACATATGTGTTTCTGTTTTACCTAAAGTAAATCCTGGAGAATCACGCTCCACTAAAATAGCGCCAGATGTTTTCACACTCTCTCCAAATCGAACCCAAACAACATAATAGCTATTATGAGGGCCATGTGTATTGAACACTTTTGAACCGTTAATAATTACTTTGTCCCCCACAATTTTTGCTTTTGTTTGTAAATCCGTTGTCGCTGATCCGGCATTCGGCTCCGACATAGCCACAGAGATAAGTTTTTCACCATTCAAAATCCCCGGTAAGGTCCTTTCTTTAAGCTCTTTAGATCCATAAGCAGCAAGCTGACGGATCGCACCAAAATTTCCTACCTGGAACATATCTGCTGTACTTGGACAGACTTTGGCAATCTCTTCCATGACAATAATAGCTTCAATTAATGACATCCCCTGGCCGCCGTCCTCTTCGGCAATTGTCATCCCCATCAGACCTTGTTCCGCTAAAATCCTGGCATTTTCCCATGGTATTTCATTTTTTCTCACCCATGTATATGCTTTATCCGAAAATTTTTCTTTCGCTAAATTTTTTGCCCACTTTTGTATTTCTTTTTGTTCCTCTGTCAAATTAAAATCCATATCTGCAACTCTCCTTCTAATTAAAAATATCTCTCTATAAATCCTTTGCAAATAACATGCCAACTTAAAACTTTAAGTTGGGTTTTATGATAATAATAAGCTTGAGAGCTTTTTTTTTCATTCCGAATGAAACAATGTATACCCTTTTATTGTTCATTTTGTTAACGCACCGTTCATTTTATTATTTCCCTTGAAACACAGGTGTTCGTTTTTTTAATGCAGAGCTGATTTCTTGAATTGTCATAGCATTTAAAGCATTTCTGACATCTGGCCGATTCATTTTTATAACTCCAATTGCCCCATCTTTATAGATCTGAATATTGTTACATTCCATATAAAACGAAATTTCATTCAGTGGGAGTTTTTCGACGCACAACTCTTTACGATGGGGCGAGTAATCGCAGTCCTGCGAACTTAGTCTGCTTCCTTCATTCTCCCACTGAATTAGCCTTAGTGATTCAGGGAGGTAGCGCCCGTTATCTCACGCCTTAATAAATTTATTTTCGCTCTTTATTTTGAGGCGGGAGTTTTACGGACGGTTCTCCGTGATAAAACTTCTCCTTCCAGACGAATATCTCTATTTCTTTTTCCGATTTAAAAAATTCTCTAATGCTTCCTGATGCCCTGTGGAGCCGCGTAAAATGGATTGTATATTGTTTTCTTGTTCCATCATATCTTCTATTCTCATTGCGGCAGACTGGTTAATCATTAATTTAGACATAATATAGGCATCGACCGGACCTTCAGCAAGTGTTTGTGCAAATTCCGTAACTCTATCGGATAATTGATCTTTTTGTACTTGTTCCATCACCAGTCCATACTGCATTGCTTCTTTTGCTGTTAACGTTTTCCCTGTCCACATCCATTCCTTTGCTTTCCATTCACCAACCTGCCTGGATAAATGATAATGAAGACCAAGATCAGGAATGAGCCCCACATTTTTAAAAGAAAGCACAAATTTAGCGTCCTCTTCTGCAAAGACAAGATCAGCCGCCAGAGCTAAACTCATGCCTGCCCCGGCAGCATATCCATGAACCGCAGCCAAAATGATTTTAGGCATACTGCGAAGTTTTAAAACAATATTTTTTGATAAATCCATTCCCCTTTTAATTTCCATAGGGTCATAAGGATCTTTCATGGCCCGCAAATCCCCGCCGGCACAGAAGGATTTCCCTTCTCCAGCTAAAATGATGAGCTTTATTTCTTTATTTTTTTCAATTTCTTCTAACTTTAAGAGCAACTGCTCTTTTAATGTATTGCTTAATGCATTTAGCGATTTAGGTTCGTTTAAACGAATATAAGCTATGTTTTTGTTCTGATTTACCACTACACGATTTTTTTCCATGAAATGTTCACCACCTTCTTATTTTATCGAAGTGTAACAGGCCGGGAGCGGGAATGGGGCTGGGGCTGCGATAACCCGACCCACTGAAAACCATTGTGATTACTCGCCCTATCGAAGTTTTTTTGTAAACACCCGCTTTAGAAAGTTTCACTTTATAATCATGAATGCTTTGTCACTTTAACAATGCAATTATCATGCCAACTTTCCATATTAGCTTCGACCCCGTTGCGTAATACCATTTAACAAGCCTGTATTCTCATCAAAAGAAAAGTGCGTGCAAAGAATGGTGTTTACATTTCGAACAATTGATATGCATATTGTTCATTAGAAAAACGATGTATTCACTCGTCTTTAAGTGAATACATCGTTTTCTTTCCTATCGTGTAGATTGAAACTTTAATCAGTCCTTTAAAATCTTTCCACTAAAAAAATGCTGATTACAATAATCAGCATTTTTACGTTATTTTTTACTTTTTATCATATAGGTTACCATCCCTGCAGCAACTTCATCCCCTGCATCATTTTCGATGACAGCATTACCGACCGCAAGAGAGCCTCCTTTTTTTATAATTTCACCTTTAGCAATCAATTTCTTCCCATTCGCCGGTCTCAAATAATTTAATTTCATCTCTACGGTGACCCCGGCATTCCCCACTTCAAGCAATGAACGGAGTGCTGCACCAACCGCTGCATCCACCATACTTGCGATAACACCCCCATGGACATTTTGTCTGCTTTGCGTCACTTCATGAATAATCGGCAGCTCCAAAACGGCATGTCCATCTTTTAATTCGACCTCTCTCAATCCAATATGTTCCCAATATGGATTGTACGTCATTGTATTTTTACTCTGTTCTGTCATGATTTCATCCCTTTCTTTTTTATATATTGAGCAGCAATTATTGTGCCAAAGCGGGAAAAATCCCCGTTTTAATCTTCATTTAGCCTTTTCCAAAGCGTTGTCCGGCTAATCCCAAGTTTTTCCGCAACGATTGTTTTATTATCATTATGCCGGTCAAGCATTTGCAAAATAACCTGTTTTTCAATTTCTCCAATTGTGCCGGTTTCCACAATCATTGAATCATGTCCACCTATTTGCGATTCCTCTACCTCTGTTTCATTTAAAATTTCATTCATAAATGCTTGTTCTTCCATATTGGTATGATGGACTCTTAAATAGTAGCGTTCTACAACGTTTTCAAGTTGTCTTACATTACCAGGCCAGCGATATGTCATAAAAAAATGCTGTAATTGCGTTGAGAAATCTTCAAATGTTTGATCAGCATTAACCTTGCTTAAAAAATGATTAACTAAAGTCGGGATATCATCTTTCCGCTGAAACAGTGGCGGGATGTTTAAATGCAATACACTCAAGCGAAAATAAAGGTCCAATCGAAATTTCCCTTCTTGTACCAAATTCCAGAGCTTTTGGTTTGTTGCGGCGACTATTCGGATATCCACAGGCGTAACATGGTCTGCCCCGATTCGCATGACTTCTTTCTCCTGCAAAACACGTAACAGACGGGTTTGTATATGGGACGGGATCTCCCCAATCTCATCAAGAAAGATCGTTCCTTCATGCGCCAATTCAAAAACACCTTGACGCCCGCCTTTATTTGCTCCTGTAAAAGCACCTTCTGTATAACCAAATAATTCACTCTCTAATAAATTCTCTGGCAAAGCGGCACAGTTTACAGCAACAAATGGCCTTTCTTTTCGATTACTCGCATTGTGAATACTTTGGGTCAAGAGCTCCTTCCCTGTTCCGCTTTCACCGATAATTAATATAGTCGAGTCCGTTACTGCATATTCATTCGCAAGCTGAATAACAGATTTCATCTGCTCACTTTGGTGCGTAATATCTGAAAATGTAAACCGTGCTAATAATCCCTTTTTATGTAGATCACGCCGAATTTTTGTCTCTAACTTTTGGACCTGGCTGACTTCTCTTACTGTAATCACTATTCCGATTCGTTCTTTATTTAGAATAACGGGTTCATAAGAAATATTAATATTTCCCAAAGTAAAATTCCCTTTTTCCATATATATTTTTTGGTTTTTTAATAGTTTTCCTAATTCATCATTCTTTAAATCTTCAGGTGACTTATTTCTTAAATCCTTTATTTTCACATTGAAAATTCGTTCTATCGCTTGATTACAAGCCTCTATTTTTCCTTCTTCATTTAAAAACAAAATTCCTTCTTCAGATGCATTAATTACGGCATCCAGACTTTCCGCCTCTTTTTTAATCCTTATTCTATCCCTAGCCACTTTATCAGCTAAGATTAATGTTCTTTTTATAGAGCGTTCACTAATGGATAGGTACATACTTTTCATTCCATAGCTTTGGGCAAACTCTGCCGCTCTAATTCCGCCGCCAACCACGACCTCAATTCCTGACTCTTTCGCAAACTTTATTTGACTAATTAATTCTTCTTGCGTTTTATAAGGCAAGATCATAACTTCAAAACCAATAATGTCAATGATTTCCTTAAAATTGAACATAAATCCTTCTTCAGGATACGTTATAAAGCAAATTTTCTCGCCTAGTTCTTTAGCTTTTTTAAATCCTTTTACTAAGTCAAAATGGTCTGAGTCACTATAAACAATTGGCAAATCAACGATCTTACTTATTTCCTTCGCGGTACCTGAGCGACTGACAACTACTTCATAATCACCTGTATCCACATTTCTCTTCACTTCTTTTGCGGCTTCTTGCAATATTCCTTCAACAATAACTACATCAAAGCCAAGCTCCCTGGAAATACGTCTTATCGTATTTGCCATCTCCGGATACCCGACTGTCATAATAATCTTGTGAGCCATTGTCATTCTCCCCCATCATTGTTTAATATATATATTTCTTAATAGTTAAAAAATAAGGTTGAAAATGATTTCTCTTGATTGTTTAATAGTACCCAGTCAAGTCTATCTGTTTTTAGATATTTTGATTCTACTACAAAGGCACCAAACTTACCATGCAAAGCCGGTATATGAATTCTTTTAACAACACAGCAAGGGTTCCCTGCTTTTACAGAAATCATTACTTTATTATTTATACATCCGATACATTCCCACAGAATTCGGAGCTGTATATTGGAAACCAAATTGTTCATATAATTTATCAGCAGGAATATCTGCAATTAAACTTACATAAGAACCTTGATAGGCATGTTCATCTAAATAGTCCGTAATTTCTTCCATCACTTTTTTACCAATTCCCTGCCCCTGATAGGAAGGCTTTACAACAATATCCACCACATGAAATACAACTCCGCCATCACCGACAACTCTCCCAAGACCAATTAAAGTATCTTCATCATAAATGGTCACAGCAAATAATGTATTAGGAAGGCCGATTTCAATTGCTTTCCTCTCCTTGCTGCTGAGTCCCGCTTCCACTCTTAATTGATTGAAAGCATCGATACTCGGTGTTTGATATTTGATTTTATAGCGTTCATCCATTTATTTTCCATCCTTTTTAACCGTTTTCTCTATTTTACCATTTAAGTCTATTCCATATCATATTTTCTTATCTCCTCCGATTAAAAAACACTATTATCCACAGATAACAAAGAAGGCTATAATGAATGATAACAACACTATTCAAGGAGGGAATGATTTGGATTTTCACAGTAAAGATAATATGTACAGTTATACTGGCCGGGATGCGGATACAGCGTGGAAAGAAAAAATCAGAGAACTTATTGATATTCCATCCATTCATCATGCTGCGGACATAGGCTGCGGAGGCGGAATTTATTCAAAAGCTTTAGCTGCTATCGGAATACCTTTTATCATAGCCATCGATTCTTCTAAGCCAATATTAGATGTTGCGAAGAACTGCTGCAGCAGGTATCCGGGGATTTCTTTTCAGCTTGGGCTGGCAGACAAAACCAGTCTGGAATCGGAAAGTGTTGATTTGATATTAAGCAGAGCATTGATCCATCATCTTAAACGTCTTGATTCCGTATTTGCAGAAGCATACAGGGTATTAAACAGCAATGGCTATTATCTTATTCAAGACCGGACATTGGACGATTGTTTACTGGAAGGGAGTAAAGAGCACATCCGCGGATACTTTTTTGAAGCTTTTCCGAGATTAAGAGAATTTGAAAAGAAACGGAGATACTCCAGTGATGATATAAAAATAAGTCTTCAGCAGGCTGGTTTTAAAGAGATAGCAGCGCATCGCCTCTGGGAGATTAGAAAAACATATCCAAACAAACAAGCACTTCTCGCTGATATTCAATCCAGAGCCGGGCGCAGTATTTTACATGAATTATCAGATGGGGAGCTGCAGTATTTAAGCGATTATATCGATTATTCGATTGGAGATGATATGGAAGAAGTTGTTGAAAGAGACAGATGGACATTGATTAAAGCAGTGAAATAACTATACTGAATCGTTGAATCTCTATTACTCGGATGCCGATATAATATCCCCTTTATTCACATTCAAAAAACCATTAAATACGTATTGTATATTTATACAATACGTATTATAATTAAACGAAGCTATTTTTCATCTAACCTTTAGAATAACTATAAAAATATTAGATAAATTATATTTTATGTCTTTTATAATAATGTATATTTATCATACATCTTATGCAATAATTGTTTTATCACGGAGAACCGCCCGTAAAACTCCCGCCTCAAAATAAAGAGCGAAAATAAATTTATTTAGGCGGGAGATAACGGGCGCTAACTCCCTGAATCACTCAGGCTCATTCAGCGGGAGAAGGGCGAAAACTCCCACTGAATGAAGTTTCGTTTTATCGCAATGTAATGAAATGGAGGATTTAAAATGGAAAGAAAGCAAGAAGATTGGGAGCATTTAGTTGATTCGATTGGAAATTTCCTTGCTCCGAGTATGGCAAAAGACCATCCAAATTTACCTGTTGTAAAGGCAGAGGGCTGTTATTACTATGGGACAGACGGCAAAAAATACTTAGATTTCACTTCGGGAATTGCTGTTGAAAATGTTGGACACCGTCATCCCAAAGTCGTGCAGGCTATCAAAGACAGCGCGGATCATTTGATTCATGGACCATCCGGCGTGATTATCTATGAATCTATTTTAAAGCTGGCAGAAGAGCTTCAGGAAATACTTCCGCCCAAGCTGGATAACTTCTTTTTTGGAAATAGCGGCACAGAAGCAATTGAAGGAGCCCTAAAACTCGCAAAGCATGTATCTAACCGTCCTTATGTAATTTCTTTTACAGGCGGGTTCCACGGACGGACAATCGGTTCACTCAGCGTTTCTACCTCTAAAAGCAAATATAGAAAACATCTTCAGCCTTCCTGGTTAACTTATCAGCTCCCTTACGCACATTCGGAGGACTGTCTGGCCGGGGAAGATCCAGAGGTATTTTTTGCAGAAAAGCTTGAAAAAGAAGCAGCGAATTTATTCCGCCATCAGGTTGACCCGGAAGAAGTTGCCTGTATGATTGTAGAGCCTGTGTTAGGTGAAGGCGGCTATGTTATCCCGCCTAAATCATGGCTGAAGAAAATGCGGGAGATTTGTGACCGGCATGGCATTTTATTGATTTTTGATGAAGTACAGACCGGGTTTGGCAGGACAGGAAACTGGTTTGCAGCACAAACCTTTGACGTGACACCAGATATCATGGCTGTCGCGAAAGGAATTGCAGCAGGGATGCCGCTTGGCGTTACGATTGCTTCCAAGGAATTAATGGACCAATGGCCAATGGGTTCTCACGCAACAACCTTCGGCGGAAATCCCATCGCCTGCGCAGCAGCACGGGCATCCATTGAAGTCATCAAGGAAGAAAAACTTCTTGAAAATGCACGTACTGTCGGGGATTATGCCCTTAACCAGCTGATGCAGTTAAAAGATAAATTTTCGATTATTCATGATGTCCGCGGTGTTGGATTAATGATTGGAATTGCGCTAAAAGATGCAGAAACCGGTGAACCTGACGGGGAAGCTGTGATGAATGTATTAAACAGCTGTCTAGAGAAAGGTGTTCTCTTCTATTTATGCGGAAATGCCGGTGAAATTATCCGGATGATTCCTCCATTAACGGTAACAAAAGCACAAGTAGATGAAGGAATAAAAGTACTTGAAGAGGCATTGACTGCTGTTCAAAACGAAAAATAAGCTCACGTTTTTATAAGGAGGTAGACCATTGAACCATAATAGTGAACAAACAGAAGAGCATATCGTGTCCGAAAAACATTCCAAAAAAGATTTCCTGAAATTTTTGCTGCCCTCCTTATTTGGTATTTTTATATTTCTTTTTCCCATCGTGGATGGAGATACGTTTAATATACCGCTGGGCATTATAACTGAATTTCTTATTGAACAGCTGGAGAACCTCCTGCCTGGTATCATTACATTTACAATGGTTATTTCTACTGTTCTTACGCTCATTGCAATGCTGTTAAAGCCATCATTCATCGTAAATTCAGAGTTTCTTTCATCCTTATTTAATGTATCTTTTTTCTGGATGGTTGTCCGAGTGCTCGGAACTATTTTCGCTGTGATGACATTCTACGGAGCCGGGATTACATTTATCCATTCCGAAATTACCGGTCAAGTGATGTTCGGATTATTGACAACCTTGATTGTCTGGTTTTTTGTAGCCTCCTATCTCTTGCCTTATCTCATTAATTTTGGGGCGATGGAATTTGTGGGGACATTACTTCGGAAAGTCATTAAACCATTATTTACACTGCCTGGCCGTTCTGCCATTGATTTATTGGCGTCATGGGTCGGAAATGTCAATGTTGGCGTTGTTCTTACAAGAGAGCAATATCAGGATGGATTTTATACTGGACGTGAAGCAGCAGCAATTACAACCTGCTTCTCAACCGTCTCTCTGCCATTCTGTCTCGTCATTGCGAACATGCTGAATGTTGGACATATGTTTCCTGTCTTTTATTTAACGATTGTGATTGCAGGAGTCGTAAGTGCCATCATTATTCCGAGAATTCCTCCTGTTTCCAGAATTCCGGATACGTATTATAAAGAAAGTCATTTTCAAGAAGAAATTCCAGCAAACACTTCCCCGCTTAAATGGGGAATTGATCAGGCTGTCAGAAGAGCAAAAAAAGCAGGCACGTTAACAGATCAATTAAAGCAGGGCTCTGAAATATTTCTGGGAATTATTTTCGTCTTATTACCGCAAGTCATGGCGATTGGGACCATAGCTCTTATTATTGCTGAATTCACATCTGTTTTCCATTGGATTTCCCAGCCGATGATTCCGCTTTTACATCTATTGCAGATTCCTGAAGCGGCAGCTGCTGCGCCAGCATCTATTATTGGCTTTATCGATATGTTTTTACCAGCTGTGCTGGCCTCTGGAATTGAAGCAGAGATAACAAGATTTGTGATTGGTGCTTTATCGTTAGTTCAAATCATTTATTTAACAGAGATGGGCACCCTGCTGCTGATTTCAAAAATACCGGTTAAATTATGGCACTTACTTGTTATTTTCCTTGAACGTACGCTTATTTCATTACCGATTATTGCTTTAATCGCCCATATTATTTATTAATATCTAAATCATCATTTGGCAGGTGGTAAGTTCTTGTTATATATTGAAAAACTTTACGAAAAATTAGGTACAGAGAAAGTAACCCAACAGGAAACTGAATTAAAAAGACACAGCAAAGATGAATCCATGCACGATGCCGTCTATCCAGATGTGGTATGTTTTCCAGAATCAAAGGAAGATATACAAATCATTCTTCATATTGCTTCGGAATATCAGATAGCTGTCACACCGTTTGGTGCAGGTTCCGGTTTGGAAGGACAGGTTATTCCAATTCAGAAAGGAATAAGCCTCGATTTTCAAAACATGAATAAGGTTTTGGAGTTTTCTCCAGAAGATATGCGCGTTACCGTACAGCCGGGGATAATGAAAAGTGAACTGAACCAGTTCATCAGTCAGCAAGGGTTATTTTTTGCGGGAGGTCCTGATTACGATGCGACTATCGGCGGAATGACAGCAACAAATGCGAGCGGCACCAGAGCCGTCCGCTATGGTGTCATGCGAGATCAAATCCTGGATTTAGAAGTTGTACTGGCCGACGGAATGAGCTTTCATACGGGAACAAAAGCAAAAAAATCCTCTTCCGGCTATCATTTAACTAGCCTATTTACCGGATCAGAAGGTACATTAGGGATCATTACAGAGATCTCCTTAAAACTACATAGCATCCCTGACTATTCCACCGTAGCAAGGTGCACCTTTGAAACACCGGAATTATGTGCTATTGCAGCGCAGAATATACTGTTAAACAGCATTCCAATCATGCGGATGGAGTTAATTGATTCTGTAAGCATCGGGATCATTAATAAGCAATGCGGACACGATTTTCCTGTAAAGCATTCGTTGTTTTTGGAGTTTGCAGGTCCAAAGAATACCGTTGCAGAAGAAGTGAAGCTCGCTTCAAAAATCATGCATGATCTTGGCTGCGAAAATTGGGATGCTGCAAGTGATTCTACTTCGAAAAAGAAACTATGGGAAGCAAGAGTACAATTAGCTGTTTCCTTTCAAGATTTAAAAGGAATGAAAGAAATTGGCGGCGATGTCTGTGTCCCTATCTCACAACTTCCAAAAATGGTTTCCTTTACTCGTAATAGTATGGACGAGAGCGGATTACAAGGAGCAATCTGGGGACATATTGGGGATGGAAATTTCCATACTAGTATTCTGTATAATCCAGAGGTAAATGGAGAACAGGAATTAGCCGAACAAATCAACGATGCAATCGTTAATCTGGCAATTGAAGTTGGCGGTACTTGCACAGGTGAACATGGAGTTGGATTAGGCAAGAAAAAATTTCAGGTATCCGAGCATGGCGCAGCTTTGGAAATGATGCAGCGAACGAAGCAGCTTTATGATCCAAAAGGGATTTTAAATCCAGGAAAAATATTCTCTTAAATGTTCGTACGTTTTTAGTTCCTTAACCGAACTCGATTTAACATAATGCAGCTATTCTTTAAAAGATTTGAAAAGAATAGCTGCTTTATTATTCAAATGATAGATAACTCACTCTGTATTTTGAAAAATTGTTCTATTTTTATTATCGTCTTCTCGCGATAACCGTGCCGATTCCTGTAATCCAAATATAAGCAAAGAAGAAAATCCACAGATACATAATGGATACGGATTCAATGCCAAACAGTGTAATAACCATCAGCCCCAAAAATAAAATAACTAAAGACAGATGGGATGCATAGGCAGAAAAGCGAAATACATTGTGCTGCACTCTTTCATCTGCTTCCGGAGTATTATCTTTTTTTCGTTTTTTCATTATCCATACAAATACGGCTATAATAATCGCTCCAGTTATTCCGCCCAGTAATACATCATACGGAAATTCTTCTCCTTGAAAAAAGTAATAAAGAGATGATCCAAGAACCACTCCAACCAATGAACCTATAATACCTAAAAATGGCGTCCACTTTTCTATGGATTTTCCTTGCTTTCTATTGCTATTTCTACTCATTCATCATCCTCCTCTTCCAAAATAAACACTTGTTCAATCGGCACATCAAAATAGGCAATTATTTTTAAAGCCAGCTCCAGACTTGGATTATATTTATTCTTTTCAATCGCATTCATTGTCTGGCGTGTAACCTGTAAATCTTCTGCCATTTTTATTTGCGTGATTCCTTTTCTCCGGCGGATTTCGCGGATATGATTGATTACTGCTATAGCGGACGCCTCCCAAAACGTAATATTTCAATTCTGAAAAGTCGATTGTTTACCTTAATAAAAACAACCGTAAAGATATCTTTACATATATTTTAATAAAAAGAGTGGAAAAAGTAAAGATATCTTTACGATTTTCCGCTCTTTTATTGTTCAAATAGTGATGTGGTTTTTCTTTAAAATGCAAGGATCTCCCACTTAGAATTTTCGATTCTTCTCCATTCTTGAAGTGAGAGTCTTACAAAATCCCTTCGGTGGGGCGAGTAATCGCAGCCCCAGCTTCAGCTCTACTCCCAGTCAGTTACACTGCGATAAATTCATTTATACGAAGCTTCAACATTATACCCTTCTTATTCTATGTCGAATTTTTAGGACAATAAAAACCCCCTGCCTACAATGAATTCATCATTGTAAACAGAGGGTCCTTCCTTTAAATTGATCTATTATTTATCAGCCAAATTATAGAAAGAAGTTAATCCGCCATACTCGCCCATGCCAGCTAATTCATCTTCAATGCGAAGTAACTGGTTGTATTTTGCTACGCGGTCTGTACGGGATGGAGCTCCTGTTTTAATTTGACCAGCGTTTGTAGCAACGGAGATATCAGAAATCGTTGTATCTTCTGTTTCCCCGGAGCGGTGAGAAATTACTGCAGTGTAGCCTGCACGTTTAGCCATTTCAATTGCTTCAAATGTTTCTGTCAGTGTACCGATTTGGTTTACTTTGATAAGAATGGAGTTCCCAATTCCTTGCTCGATACCTTTAGAAAGTTTAGCAGTGTTTGTAACAAATAGGTCGTCACCTACAAGTTGTACTTTATCGCCAATGCGGTCTGTTAAGATTTTGAAACCGTCCCAGTCATTTTCGTCTAAACCATCTTCAATCGAGATGATTGGGTATTTTGAAATCATTTCTTCGTACCAGTCAACCATTTCTTCCGAAGAACGTACGACGCCTTCTCCTTTAAGGTTGTATTTACCGTCGCTGTAGATTTCAGATGCAGCTACATCCATTGCAAGTTTTACTTCTTCGCCTGGTTTGTAGCCGGCAGCTTCAATTGCTTCAACAATCGTTTGAAGTGCTTCTTCATTGGAACCAAGGTTTGGAGCAAATCCGCCTTCATCCCCTACAGCCGTATTGTAGCCTTTGGAGCCTAATACTTTTTTCAAGGAATGGAAGATCTCAGCACCTGTACGTAATGCTTCTTTGAAAGAAACTGCGCCTACAGGCATAATCATAAATTCTTGAATATCTACGTTGTTATCCGCATGCTCTCCACCATTTAAGATGTTCATCATTGGTGTTGGAAGTGTTTTAGCGTTGAATCCGCCAAGATAGTTATATAAAGGTACTTCTAAATGGTTAGCTGCTGCTCGGGCTGCTGCCATTGATACGCCAAGAATAGCATTCGCACCTAATTTTCCTTTATTATCTGTACCGTCTAAATCCATCATTAAGGCATCAATGATGTTTTGACGTGTTGCATCTAAACCGATTAATTCAGGAGCAATGATTTCATTTACGTTTTCTACTGCTTTTTCAACGCCTTTTCCCAAATAACGGTCTTTATCACCATCGCGTAATTCTACTGCTTCATATTCACCAGTAGAAGCACCGCTTGGGACAATAGCAGAGCCGAATGCTCCAGATTCTGTGAAAATTTCTACCTCAACAGTTGGATTCCCTCTTGAGTCTAATACTTCTCTTGCGTACACATCAGTAATATATGGCATAATTTATTCTCTCCTTTAAATGTAGCATTTTAAATTTTATTTTTTAATTAACGATGAACCAGTCATTTCTTCCGGTTTCTCTACATCAAGTAAATCTAATAAAGTTGGTGCTAAATCAGCTAGAATACCGCTGTCCCGTAATGTAACATCATCTTTTGTCACGATAACAGGAACTGGATTTGTTGTATGAGCAGTCATTGGTTTATCTTCTAAAGTGATAACCTCATCGGAGTTACCATGGTCCGCTGTAATAATAGCATGTCCACCTAACTCTGTAATTTTATCAACAATTTTCCCTAAGCATTCATCCACTGCTTCAATCGCATCAATGGTTGGCTGTAGCATTCCGGAATGACCAACCATATCCGGATTTGCAAAGTTCAAGATAATCGCATTTTGCTCCCCGCCATCCAGCTCTTTTAATAACGCATCGGTTACTTCATAAGCACTCATTTCCGGCTGCAGATCATACGTTGCTACTTTTGGTGAATCAATCAGAATACGTTTTTCGCCGTCAAATTCTTTTTCGCGTCCACCGCTCATAAAGAACGTTACATGTGGATATTTTTCCGTTTCTGCAATTCGCAGTTGATTCAGGTTATTTTGTGCTAAAACCTCACCAATGGTATTGTCCAGATTAACTGGTTTATATGCTACATGTCCATCCACTGTTTCACTGAAATTGGTCATCATCACGAATTCAAGATCTTTTGGCGCTTTCTCGCCGCGGTCAAAATCTCTAAAATCATCATTCGCAAACGTTCTGGAAACTTGAATCGCGCGGTCAGGACGGAAATTATAGAAAACAATCGCGTCTTCGTCCTGGATGGTTGCAACAGGCTTGTCATTTTCATCTGTAATCACAGATGGAATTACGAATTCATCATAGATTTCGTTTTTATAGCTGTCTTCCACCACTTCAGCAGCGCTATGATAAGAAGGTCCTTCGCCATAAACCATCGCATCATATGCTTTTTTCACACGATCCCAGCGCTTATCGCGGTCCATGGAATAATAACGGCCGGATACCGTTGCAATTTTACCTACACCGAGTTCTTTCATTTTATCCTCGGTTTGCTGCAGATATTCACCAGCAGTTTGCGGACCAACATCACGTCCATCTAAAAATGCATGTACATATACTTCTTCTAAATCATACTGTTTTGCCATTTTTAATAAAGCAAAAAGATGGTTGATATGGCTGTGGACACCGCCATCAGATAACAGGCCGAACAGGTGCAATGCTTTACCTTTTTCTTTCGCATGTTTGACAGCATTCACAAGTTCTTCTACCTTGAAAAAGTCGCCTTCTTCAATCGATAAATTTACACGTGTCAAACTTTGATAAACAATGCGGCCTGCTCCAATATTTAAGTGACCCACTTCAGAATTACCCATCTGCCCCTCAGGTAAGCCAACCGCATTTCCGGATGCAGTCAGCTGATTATGCGCATAAGCATTCCAATAGCGGTCAAAATTTGGTGTGTTAGCTAGCTTGACTGCATTTCCTTTTTCTTCATCGCGGATCGCAAAGCCATCCAAAATAATTAATGCAGCTAATTTATCTTGACTCATTTTGTACCTGCCTCCACTAATTGAACAAATGATTCAGGCTCTAAGCTTGCACCGCCGACTAATGCGCCGTCAATATCTGATTGAGAAAGCAATTCATCAATGTTCGCCGGCTTAACGCTTCCACCGTATTGAATAACGACTTGGTCAGCAATGTCCCCGGAAGTAATTTCTGCAATCACTTTACGTGTTTTAGCACAAACTTCATTGGCATCTTCACTGGAAGCTGTTTTACCTGTTCCAATTGCCCAAATTGGTTCATAAGCAATAATGGTTTGCGTCACTTGCTCATCAGATAATCCTGCTAATGCTTTTTTCACTTGGCCGCCGACAACATCCATTGTTTCGTTTGCTTCACGTTGTTCTAACGTTTCGCCTACACAAACAATTGGTGTTAAGCCATGTGCAAAGGCAGCTTTTGTTTTTTGGTTAACAGATTCATCTGTTTCTGCATAATATTCACGACGCTCGGAGTGTCCAATAACAACATGTGTTACACCGATATCAGTTAACATTGTTGGACTAACTTCCCCAGTGTAAGCACCTGATTCTTCAAAGTGCATATTTTGAGCAGCAACTTTCACATTAGAACCTTTTGCTTTTTCAACAAGAGCAGGTAAATGTACGAAAGGTGCACAAACAATTGCTTCTGTATTCCCGCCTGGAGCTTTTGGAATCACTGCATCCATAAAATCAGATGCTTCTGCTAATGTTTTATTCATTTTCCAGTTTCCTGCAATAATTACTTTTCGCATGCGCTCACCTCATCTATTTTTATTATTTATCATTTAATGCGTCTACTCCCGGGAGAACTTTCCCTTCCATAAATTCCAAGGAAGCTCCTCCACCTGTAGATACATGGTCCATATCACTTGCAAGACCGAATTTTTCAACTGCTGCTGCGGAGTCTCCTCCACCAATAACGGAAAATCCTTCTGTTTCCGCTACAGCATCAGCAACTGCTTTGGTACCGCCTGCGAATGTATTTAATTCAAACACACCCATTGGTCCATTCCAAATAACTAATTTAGAATCCTTTATAATAGAAGCATACTTTTCACGAGTTTGAATGCCAATATCTAACGCTTCCCAATCAGCAGGGATTTCATCAATACCTACATTTTTTGTATTTGCTTCTTCTGAGAAATCATCAGCTACGACAACATCTGACGGCAACACAAAGTTAACGCCTTTGTCTTTCGCTTTTTGCATGAATTCTTTTGCTAAATCCATTTTATCTTCTTCTAATAGTGACTTCCCGATTTCATGACCTAACGCTTTAACAAACGTATAAGCTAAGCCACCGCCAATTATCAAGTTATCCACTTTATCAAGCAAGTTATCAATTACATTAATTTTATCTTTTACTTTTGCTCCACCGATAATTGCTGTAAACGGACGTGCTGGATCTTCTAATGCTTTTCCGAGAACTTCAATTTCTTTTTCCATTAATAGTCCTGCTGCAGCTGGAAGCTTTGTCGCAATACCAGTTGTGGAAGCATGTGCACGGTGTGCTGCTCCAAATGCATCATTCACATAAACATCTGCCATTTTAGCAAATGCATCAACAAGCTCTGGATCATTTTTCTCTTCACCAGCTTCAAAACGAACATTTTCAATTAATAAAACATCGCCATTGTTTAATTGGTCGATGGCTTTATTTACTTCTTCACCGTAGACTTCATCCGTTTTAAGAACCTCTTTATTTAGTAATTCACTCAAGTGTTTTGCTACGGGATCTAAACGAAGTTCATCTACAACAGTTCCTTTGGGACGTCCTAAATGACTCGCTAAAATAAGCTTTGCTCCTTTATCCGTTAACTCACGGATCGTCGGCAATGCAGCACGAATACGTGTATCGTCCGTAATTTCACCGTCTTTTAAAGGTACGTTAAAATCAACACGGCAAAATACACGTTTGCCTTCTACTTGTAAATCAGCAATGGTTTTTTTGTTCAACGGAATCCCTCCTAGTTTGGTATATACAACTCTTGTTATTATACCATTTTATCTTACTTTACTACTAATTCTACCTTAGAAAAACTTGGATTTACTTACTTCATAGAAAATCGATAGTTTTTCTTATATTTTCTTATCGTATAAAAAAAGAAAATAGAGGAGGAATTGCTCCCTCCTCTATTTATACCGTTCGGAGAGGCTTGCCTTACAACGAACGTTTTAATTATTTTCTTAAAGTCCTTTTTCAGCAATAAATACTGCTAAATCTACACAACGGCTAGAATAACCCATTTCGTTATCGTACCAAGAAACAACTTTTACAAGGTTATCTTCCATAACGATAGTAGATAGTGAATCGAAAATAGAAGAATGTGTGTTTCCTACAATATCAGAAGAAACAATTGGATCTTCTGTATATTCAAGAATTCCTTTAAGTGGTCCTTGTGCAGCTTCTTTCATTGCATTGTTCACATCTTCAGCAGTTACATCTTTATCAAGCTCAGCAACTAAGTCTGTTAATGAACCGTCTGGAGTTGGAACACGTACTGCGTTACCGTTTAATTTACCATTAAGTTCTGGTAATACAAGTCCAACTGCTTTAGCAGCCCCAGTTGAAGTAGGGATGATGTTTTGAGCAGCTGCACGCGCACGACGATAGTCTTTATGCGGTAAATCAAGGATTGACTGGTCATTCGTATAAGAGTGAATAGTAGTCATTAATCCGCGTTTAATACCAAAGTTATCATGCAATACTTTCGCAAATGGTGCTAAGCAGTTTGTTGTACAAGATGCGTTTGATATAACGTGATGTTGAGCCGGATCGTATTTGTCATCATTAACACCTAATACCATTGTTAAATCTTCACCGTTAGCTGGTGCAGAGATAATTACTTTTTTAGCTCCTGCCTGGATGTGCTTGTCAGCATCTTCTTTCTTCGTGAAGATACCAGTAGATTCGATAACGATTTCTACGCCAAGATCTCCCCATCCAAGATTTGCAGGGTCACGCTCAGAAAGTACTGTAATTTCTTTTCCGCCAACTACAAGATTAGAACCATTTACGCTGATTTCTTCTTCCAATTTTCCGTGAACAGAATCATATTTCAATAAGTGTGCAAGCATGTTAGCATCTGTTAAATCATTGATTGCCACAATTTCCACTTGGTCATTTTTTAAAGATTGACGAAATACGTTACGTCCAATTCTTCCAAAGCCATTAATACCAACTTTTACAGTCATATTAAATTCCTCCTAAGAATTTCTTGAATTTTTTATTTATATAAAGAGGTTATCCTCTTAATATCTTTTCTGCAGCACCTTGATCGGTGATTAACATATTGCTCTTCCCTTGTTTAAAATAAGAAGTAATTGCATGCCCTTTTGACGCGCCACCGGCAACTGTAATAATATGTTTGGATGTATCCATATCCTCCAGTTGCAGTCCTACTGTTTTCACTTTATAAACGACGCGGCCATCCACGTCAAAGTAATAGCCAAAGGCTTCTGAAACAGCATTTTCGGATTTTAATAAATCAATTACTTTTTGGGAAGATTTTCTTCTTTCTGCCATCCGTAAAGCATCTCCAACACCATGTAAAACAATGTTAGAATCTTTGATAACAGATAATGCATCAATAACATGTGGTTCCTGCATAATTAACTCGTATGTGGAATCACTAATTGGATCAGGTACATAAAGCATTCTGTACTGACTATTTGACCTTCTTGCCATCTCAGACACAATACGCGATGCTTGATTTTCTACCTTTTCCCCAATACCGCCTCTTGCCGGAACAAATAATACGTCTGTTCCTTCAGGTAATGGCTTCATTGCATCTGCGACAGCTGCTATCGTGCTGCCACCTGTTACGGCAACTGTATTGCTTTTTTGTAAAGTAGATTGTAAATGAGCGACACATGCTTTGCCCATCTCTACTTTTATTTGAGGATTATGGTCACTATCACCAGGCACTACAATGACATTATCAATCGATAAAGCACGTTTTAACTGATCTTCTAAGGTTTCCAACCGGGACAAATCCCCAATTAAAGCAGCTAATTGATCTAAGACTACTTTTCCCTCATTCGTTATAAACATACCTTTGGAAGTAATTTCGACCAATCCCTGTCCATGTAGAAAATCAATTTCTCCACGAACATGCCGTTCTGTTAAATTTGTACTTTCTGCTAATGCCCGCCTTCCAATTGGCTGATGTAAATGTACATGCTGTAATAACGTGTACCTTTCCTGCATCAAACTAACCAATTCAGGTACAATTTTTCTCTGTAGGGCCATGATGGATTCCATTTTAACCATTCTCCTCCATACGGGATTAAAAGTGTCCCATGTGGTTATTTTATGTCCCGATTCATTTGTATTATAACATAACGCATTTCAAAAGCAAAGAAAAACTCTTAAAAATGCTGCGGTATAAACCAATATTTTGTCTAAAAAGCGAGGAACCTGGCAAATGCAGGATCGACCTTTTACAATATAAAAGTCCATACAGTTTATCTATTCCCATTGCATGTGAGGTTAAACACAGAAACTGATTTTCACCTATTTCGACAACGATAGATACAACAATAAAACGAAACTTCATTCAGTGGGAGTTTTTCGACGCACAACTCTTTACGATGGGACGAGTAATCGCAGCAACGTTTTTAATAGACCGAGTAATCGCAGGTCTCAATGTTGTCAGGTTAATAAATATTTTAAATATTATATTGGTTACAGATAGATAACAACAACTATCTAGTGGAGGAAAAACACGGAGACTCCTGTGGGAAAGCGCGGAGGGAAGACCCCGCAGAAAAAAGCGAACTTCTTTTTTCGAGGAGGCTGAGCTCAAGCCCACGGAAAGCGTAGTGTTTTTCCGTAGCGGTCGTATTAACCTGACAACATTGGTAATCGCAGTCCCAGTCCCAAGACGTTGCGAACTTAATCTGCTTCCTTCATTCTCCCACTGAATTAGCCTAAGTGATTCAGGGAGTTAGTGCCCGTTCTCTCCCGCCTAAATTAATTTATTTTCGCTCTTTATTTTGAGGCGGGAATTTTACGGGCGTTTCTCCGTGATAAAAAGACATTCTCTAAAACGAATTTAATCGTTTTATAAAGAATGCCTTCCCTT
This sequence comes from Oceanobacillus jeddahensis, assembly GCF_000750635.1. Classification (GTDB taxonomy): domain Bacteria; phylum Bacillota; class Bacilli; order Bacillales; family Amphibacillaceae; genus Oceanobacillus; species Oceanobacillus jeddahense. Next base: position 1,552,977 of record NZ_CCDM010000001.1, on the reverse strand, counting down.
TTATCCAGCCAACAAATTGTTGATATTTTCTATATTTATGTCATTTCCATACACTTCACCATCTTTATAAGCGATGACCGGAATAATTAATTGATATTTTTCCAGTAAAGTGTCTGATTGATAAATATCTATTTCTTTCACAGGTATGTTATCCGTATTTAACATGTCTAATAATTCTTTCGCTTCTTCACATAGTAAACAATTCGTTTTCGTATAAAATTTAATCATTGCTTCCGTTTGTTCTCCTTTTACGCTTGGAAGAAGATAGAATACCCAACTCTTCCCGATATTTCATTACGGTTCTCCTTGCCACATATACCTGATAAAGTTCTTCTAATTTCATCCGAATTTTTTCATCGGAAAGCGGATGTCCCGGATCTTCATCCGCTATAATTTGATGTACATACTGCTTTACCACAACACGAGCAATCCCTTCTCCTTTCCGTGTTTCACGCTGCAGCAGATACTTTACTCGGAGAATACCAAAATCCGTCTGCAGATATTTATGGCTAATCGTCCGGCTAATCGTAGAAACATGGAGGTCCAAAGTATCTGCAATATCCTGGAGGGTTAAAGGCTTTAAGGCCGTTAACCCTTCTTCAAAAAAGGACAGTTGCTTATTGACAATAATGCGTAAAACCTGCTCCAATGTTTTCCCGCGATATTGAATGGCCTGCTCCAGCATTTCTACTTCTTTCTTCTTCTCTTTTAAAAAGTCTGCTCCTTCTTTCGGCATATCCATTTGTAATATATCATCCCGAATCTGAATGGTAGGGCTTGACCAATTGAAAAAAGACAATTGCCACTCTCCATGCTCTTTAAAAACAGCCGCTTCCGGGATAATATACTCCGTCTCTTCCTGCTCCAATAACTTACCTGGATTCGGATGACAAAGCTTCATATTCGTAATCAGTTTGCTGGCTTCGTCTTCTGTAATCGCATACTTTTCAGCTAAAGCCGAAACATCTTCCTCTGCAATGAGGACCAAATGATGTTCAAAGAGATCTTCCAGAAAAGGATAATCACAATCCATTTCTTTCAGCTGCAACTGAATACACTCTTGTAAATTTCTAGCTCCAATTCCTGGTGGATCAAGAGCTTGCAAATAGGATAACGCTTGCTCCGTTTCCTCTATAGTTAATTGGCAGTTTGCCGCCCAATCCTCTAAAGTAATATCTAAATAGCCATTCTCATTTAAGGAATCAATTCCAAAAAAAACCGCTTGTTTTAGAGTATCCTCTGGTATGGAAAGCATATACACATTCTCTTTTAATTGCTCGTACATATTTTTTTTGGAAGCATTCATATTTTCAAATGCATTCGTCTCTCCATGAAATTGACTTAGCACTTGTTGATCGATCGGACGAATATCTTCAATTAGCGGGTTCTCTTCAGCAATTTTCTGCACATAATCATATAATTCAATACCAGATAACTGTAAAATTTCAATTGATTGGTGAAGAGATTGATTCATTTTCCAGGATAATGCTTGCTTTAACACTAGACTTTGTTGCATGCTTTCCCTCCCCCTCCACGCGTTTCAATAGAAAATACTATATTTTAGCGTTGTTAACATATCAAGTTTATTTCTATCCAATTATTACACTTTCTTCACTTGATTTTCCATCGTACCAATTCCTTCTACCTCTAATTTCACACGATCCCCTGCCTGAAGCAGTCCTGATGGTTCCATCGCTAACCCTACCCCATGCGGAGTTCCTGTTAAAATAATATCTCCCGGCTCCAATGTCATGATTTCTGAAATAAAGTTAACTAAGAAGGGAATATCAAAGATAAGATGCTCTGTATTAGAAGACTGACGCACTTCTCCATTCACATAAGAACGGATATTTACTGCGTGTGGATTATCCATTTCTTCTTTTGTGACGACCCATGGCCCAACAGGTGTTGTATGATCCAATGATTTTCCTTGCAGCCATTGTGGTGTACGTTTTTGCAAATCACGTGCTGATGTATCATTGGCAAGTGTATAGCCAGCAATATAGTCAAAAGCATCCTCTTTTTTGACTTTAGAAGCTGTTTTTCCAATGACGACCGTTAATTCTACTTCATAGTCTAATTTTTCAGTAATGGAAGGATAATAAATCTCATCCTCCGGTCCAATAATGGCATTATCAAATTTAGCAAATAAAACAGGAAAGTCAGGAATATCTGATTTCATTTCATGAACATGCTCTTGATAATTTTTACCAACACAAATTACTTTTTTTGCTTTTCCAAGAGGCATTCCCAAATGAACATCATGAAGGGAAAGGCTTTCATATCCTCTTGCTTCTTGAAGAATCTTCTGCAATTCTTCTATGTATTCTAATGCATGTGTATAAAAATCAACTGGATTTGCAGGAAGCGTTTTCTCCCCAAACTGTTTTGATAATTCTTCCACATCTGCAATGGATTCTGAATCCGTTAACACACCCGTACGGTAATTCTCATTTTCCTCTTTCCGATAAGCGACTAATTTCATCTCTATTCCTCCTTCTTTTCCTTATTATAATAGAGTTATCCCTGGAAAGGAAACAGATATGTCATAATTTATTCAACCTTACTTTGGGTAAGTCATGCTATACTAGGTGTCGGATAAACATTATAGAAAGGGGATATACATAATGAAGAAAAAATTATTTTTTATGCTGATCATTCTGCTGATTACTTTAGCTGCTTGTTCAAATGGGGAAGCGGATTCATCAGAGGAAGATGAAGGTGAGTTACCGGAATTACCCGCTTTGGAAGTAGATTTTGATGTTCCCGAGCATGTTGAAGTTGGGGAAACAATTGATTTAACTGCCCATGTCAGCTTTGACGGTGAGCCTGTAGAAGATGCGCATGAAGTTTTATTTGAAGTATGGACACAAGGACATGCTGACGACAGTGTTGAATTCGAAGGTACTCATCAGGAGAACGGCACATATACAGCAAGTTTTACATTTGAAGAGGAAGCTGTTTACGAAATGTATGCACACACAACAGCAGAAGGACAGCATAATATGCCTTTAGAAACCGTTATCGCAGGAGATGCTGAACCGTCTGAAGAAGATGCCCATGATGAAATGGACCACGAGCATCACGAACATGGCCATGAAGAAAGCGAACACGATCATGAAGATGAAGATGAGTAAAGAATAGCGACAGCTTTTAAACATACTCGCTGATACACATTCCTTTTTGATTTAAAATTCTTTATACTATTAAGGTAGAAATGCAAGCGAGGTGATATGCTTTGATTCAGGTCTATACCGATGGAGCCACAAATGTTAACATAGAGAAAAGCGGTGCCGGCGTTTATATAAAAGCAGGAGGAAATAAGCTGGAATATGCTGTTTCCTTACCTTATATGTCTAATCATGAAGCTGAATTTCACGCCATCATCGAAGCATTGAAAATTTGTAAAATAAACTTTAAAGGAGAAATCCTTTCATTTCGGACAGATTCTAAAGTAGCAGCAGAAGTAATTGATAAAGGACGGACAAAAAACAAACAATTTCTTCCTTTACTTGAAATCATCCAGGCGTTGGCAGCAGATTTTCCTTTTCTATTTATTAAATGGATACCTGAAAAAGAAAACAGCAAAGCAGATCAACTGGCAAGAAAAGCAATCCACCAACAAGCATAGCAGCGAACAGGATGTCGAGGAGGAAATGTAAAATGAGTAATATCCCACTAAAGGAACAAAGTATTGTATTAATCGGTTTTATGGGTGTCGGCAAAACAACCATTGGTCAAGCCGTCGCCCGAAAACTGTATCGTGACTTTATTGATATTGATGAAGAAATAGAACGGCGGTTTCAAATGCCTCCGAAAGAGATTTTTGCAAAACATGGAGAAGCAACCTTTCGTCAGTATGAAAAAGAAATTATTTCTGAAATATGCCATAAACGATTAAAAGTTATTTCATTAGGCGGCGGTGCTTTTCTTCAAAAAGAAGTTCAAGATATTTGTCTTGCCACAACAACTATTTTCTTCCTCGATTTGTCCTGGAACAGCTGGAAGGATCGAATAAGTTTACTGATAGATAGCCGGCCGGTTTTACAAGGTAAAAACATGGAGGAAATTAAAGAACTTTTTGATGACCGCCAACCAATTTATGAGCAGCATCATTCCCGCATCATAACGGATAATCAGGAAATTGAGGAAATAGCTGATTATATTGTAGACTCTTTAAAATTAGCATGGGAGCTTTATGCCGGTTAGGTTACATCGAAAAAAACAGCAAGAGGCGTTTGAAAGTGTATTAAATTTGCTTTAGATTTTAGCAAGTAAACATTAATTAAATGGAAGAAGGACCTTATGGCATTTTAATTTTTATAAACTTTCTTATTTGCTATAGTTAAAGCATATCTATCCAAGCATAAAAAATTTGCTTGGATAGATATGCTTTTTTACTTTGTTTATTTTAAACAACAGCATCTGTTTTCATATTTAAAATATCTTTGACACTATTTAATGTGTAATGAGGTTTGAATGATGTTGTTTCTACCATACTTTTATCCGTTATTCCTGTCAGTACTAAAATAGAGTTCATACCATAATCGTTTCCCATTTTCACATCTGTTTCCAGCCTATCCCCTACCATAAAGCATCTTTCTGATGGTAATTTTAGAATATCTTCTACAATAAATTTAGCTGCTAAGAGAGAAGGTTTACCCAGGATAATATCTACTTTTTCACCTGTCGCTCCCTCCATCGCTCCTATCATCGCTCCACAGTCCGGTATTTGCCCTCCACGCATCGGGCAAGTACGGTCTGGATTAGTAGCTACCACAATGGCTCCATTTCTCCATGCCTGAAAAGCATCGTTTAATTTATCATAAGTAAACTTTCTATCCCATCCTAATACCACATAAGTTACTTCTTCAGGATTATCTGACACTTCAATATTCTGTTTTTTTATCTCATTAATTAAAGGAGTTTCCCCTATAACCATTACTTTCTCTGCCTGGGCTAGTTTCGATTTTAAATATCTGGCTGTGAGTATATTGGAATTAATGACATCTTTATTTGTTACCTCTACTCCTAATCGATTCAATTTATTAACATAAGTCTCTGTCGTTTCAATGGATTTATTAGTTAAAAAAACTACTTCATCTCCTCTTTCCCGAAGAGCTTTAATTGTTTCGTCCGCTCCTTCAATAATTTTTTCCTCTAAATAAATGGTTCCATCCAAATCAAAAATATAACCCCGCTTCACCCTGATGCCCTCCTTGGTGTTTAATATCGTGATAATAAAATCGGAATATTCCGTCAAATTTAATCTTTTTTATTCCTTTTACGTATAACAATTCTTCTCAAATGAATTATTATACTAAGAAAAACCAAGTAAACCACTTAGTTTTAAAATACTGGTGTTCTTGCCAAGGAGATGTCCGCTCCGAGAAGTCGCTTTCCGCGGGCAACGCCTCAGCCTCCTCGAAAGAAGAGCACTTTCTGCGGGGTCTTCACCTGTTGCTTTTCCCGCAGGAGTCGACTTCCCTCCGCTCCCATCTTTGAAGAAATATGTTTCATTTGCTTTCTTTCAAAGAAACGAAACTGATTCTAGCGACGCTTTTTGATGGGACGAGTAACCGCAAAAGCTCTTCGGTGGGGCGAGTAATCGCAGCCCCAGTCCCAGCCCCAGTCTCAATGGGAAGATCCCGCAGGAAAAAGTGTTCTTCTTTTTTCTATCATAGGCATAAGCGCGACTATGCTTCCGTCTGCGCCTGTCGGCTTGCCAATCAGCAAGCCTTCTTTAAAGGAAATGAGCTCGGGGCCGACAGAAAGCGTAGTGTATTTCTGGGGCCTAAGATTACTCCCCCCATGAAACCCGTTGGAGCGGCTATCCTCAACATTTTATACTTTATTCTTTAGATTCAAAGTTTTGATTCTTCGGATCAAAACTTTGAATCTGTTATTCTACTTCATTTTCTTTTCACTTCTATTGGTCAGTTTTTCAGCAATCAGCTGGAATACAATAACAATGACAACAAGAACAATTGACATGGCTGCAGCAGAATAGTATTCCGCCCGCATCACATTTTGAAAAATTGCCAAACTCATTGGGGCCCAGCTTGCCGGAGCCATCAGAATCGATATACTTGTTTCTTTAATAACCGTTACAAAAACAAGGATTGCCCCGGCTGCAATACCAGGTAACATTAATGGTCCTACGACGGTTAATAAAGCAGTGAATGTAGATGCTCCCAGATTAATTGCCGCTTCTTCAATATCAGCTTTAATAGATTTCATTGTACTCATTGTAGATCGAACCATATAAGGTAATCTACGCATTGCATAAGCAACGATTAATATAAATGCTGTCCCGGTAAGTTGTAACGGGGCAGTATTAAATGTTTGAATCAGCGCAATACCGACAGCAATTCCTGGAACGATCAATGGAACTGTTGTCACAAAATCAAGTGCAGTTGACCTGTGTCTTACCACAAAGTAAGCTACTGCCGCTGATACAACAACACTGATTACTAAAGCGCCTAAGGCCAGAACAATACTATTTTGAATATTCCCTAAAGAGGAAGTAAAGATTGTTTGATAGTGTTCTAACGTGTATCCGTTTGGAAGCAGTCCTCTTCCCCACGTAGTAGCAATAGATTGTAATAATACTGTTAGCAATGACAATAATGGCACGATAATAATAAGAGATGAAAATACAAACAAAGGAATTGTTAACATTTTATTATCATTTAATTTAATTTGTTTTGGTTTTCCTGATACCGAACCATAATTCATGTTTTTAGTGAAATAATTTTGCAGCCAATATGCCAGTCCTGCAATCGCTATCATGACAACTGTTAGAATTGCTGCACCACCCCAGTTAAAGAAACCGGAAATTTCTCTATATGCTTCAACGACGATTAAGTTTAGATCTGTTGGTGCTAAAATAATCGGTGTTCCAAAATCTGAAAAACTAACCGCAAAAATAACTAAGGCTGTGGACAACATTCCTGGTATGACTAGCGGCATCGTAACGGTTGAAAAAGTAAGCCAGCTTTTTGCTCCCATATTCCTGGATGCTTCTTCTAAGGATATGTCGCTGACTTTAAACGCAGCTACCATTGGCCATAGTGCATAAGGGAAAAAGAAAAATATTTGTACAATTGCGATACCTGTCATAGAGTAAGGGTCAATGAAGAAGCCCTCCCCACCAAAATATTGATAAATCTGCGTAGCCCATCCAGAACGACCAAACATAATGATAAAGGAATAGCCTGAAATAAATGTTGGTATAACTAATGGAATCGTACATAAAGCACTAATGGTTTTTTTAAAGGGCATTTTTGTTCTTGCAATTCCATAAGCAATCGGGATACAAATAATCATTACAATTAATGATACCGTTATTGCTAAATACAAACTATTCTTCAAGGAAGCAAAATAAGTGGAATTTTGAAAAATAGCTGTAAAATTATCTAATGTAGCATTTTGAAATTGATTAATCGTTGTTTGCAGTGTCTCTAAACTGATTAATGATCCAAATATATTAATAGGTTCATCTGTAAAACTAACTAAAAAGATAGATAGTAAAGGGATAACTAAGAATAATAAGAAAAAGACATAAACGAGTATTTTTAAAATTCCAAGACCGTTAAGATTCTCTTTTATTTTTTTCATAACAGCAAAACCCTTTCAGGATCTACAACAACTTTGATTTCAGAATCCTTTTCAAAAATCTTATCTCCCGATTCAAATATAGTATCTACCAATAAATTATGCTCTCCAACCCGTATATCATATCTAACCGTTGATCCTAAATAAGTTGCTACTTCAACTTTACCTTCAAAATAATTATCGATTGTGCTTTCATCTTTACCTTTTACGATTAAGTTTTCTGGTCTGATCACAATCTGGACATCTTCCTTCTCTGTATCCATTGTTGACTGAATATCATAATTACCAACCTGAACATAGGTCAGATTATTTTCTTGTTTGGTTACTTTTCCAGGAAGAATATTAGAAGTACCAACAAAATCTGCGATAAACGGCGTTTTAGGATTACTATATAAATCTGTCGGCGTTCCAATTTGCAGTATTTCTCCGTTATTCATCACAGCAACGCGGTCCGCCATACTCATCGCTTCTTCCTGGTCATGCGTAACAAAAATCGTCGTTATTTTCAACTCCTGCTGAATTCTTCTAATCGTATTTCTCATAGAATGTCTTAACTTCTGATCCAGGTTTGATAATGGCTCGTCCATTAAAAGAACTTGCGGCTCCATAACAAGAGCTCTGGCTAAAGCAACCCGCTGTTGTTGCCCACCGGAAAGCTCACCAGTCAACTTCTTCGCATGGTCCTTCAATTCTACATATTCTAAAATACTATTAACTTTTTCTTCGATATCTTTTGGGTATTTGATGATTTTACTATTAAGCATTCGTATATACACGCCAAGTTTTTTAACCATATTACTGTCTCTTAAATGTTTTATATTCAAGCTGTAGGCAATATTATCAAAAACATTCATATGCGGAAATAACGCATAGCTCTGGAATACCATCCCACAATTTCTACGGTGAGGCGAAATATCATTAACTACTTTGTCCCCAATTTTTATTTCTCCACTGGTTGGTGTTTCAAATCCGGCGATGCACCGCATTGTCGTCGTTTTTCCGCATCCGGAGGGACCCAAAAGGGCAAAAAACTCGCCCTCTTGGATATCTAATTCAATATTCTTAAGCACATCGGTACCAGAAAAATTCTTTGTAAGCTGATTTACAACAACAGAACCCATAAAACCATTCCTTTACTCTATATTCGTATTCCATTCGTCTCTGATTCGATCATAGTTCTCATTTACCCAGTCAATGTCTAAATCAATGGCATGTTCCTGGACAGTCTCCAGCGAGATAGGTGTTTGTGATTCAACATCTGAATTAATTGGTATATGATTCCATGAAGCCAATATTTCTTGTGCCTCTTCACTTAACATAAAGTCCATAAATTCTTTACCGCCTTCTGGGTTCGGACCATCTTTAACCAAAGTTACAGGATTTACTAATACTGGTGTTTCTTCCGGAATAATAAAATCAACAGCTTCTCCATTTTCTTTCAGTTCATATGCCATGAAATCGAATCCAATCGCTATTTCAGCCTCTCCCATAGCAACTCCTTTTGTTGGACTAGATCCTGAGTCTGGAATAGAGTTTGCGTAATCCGTTAACTGTTGGAAATACTCCCATCCTTCTTCCTCACCATGCTGCATCATATAACTTAATACCATTAGTGTTGATGTACCAGAAGCGGCCGGGTTTGGAAATTGAATTTTGCCTTCCCATTTAGGATCTAATAAATCCTCCCATGTTTTTGGAGCCTCTTCTTCAGAAACAAGCTCTGTGTTATACGCAAAACCTAACACGAAAATTTCAGTACCTACATAGTAGCCATCTTCGTGCTTCATCTTAATTCCATTTTCAGTTACTTCCCAATCCTCTGCTGCCTCCGGAATGTATTCTGTAATAATATCCCGATCTACAGCTGCTTCAAAAGGTAGAATTCCTCCACCTCCATACCACACATCTGCTTGTGGATTCCCTTGTTCAGCAATCATTTGATTTACAAGTACATTTGTCCCAGCATAATCTACATTTACATTTATTCCATGTACTTCTTGAAACTTCGCTGCTAATTCATTCGTTAAATCAGGCGTTTCAGGGGAATAAAGTGTGATCGATCCTCCACCACCTTCAGATCCCCCATCCGCATCAGAGCCTTCATCTACACACGCAGCGAGCAAACTAAGAATAACTACAAATAATACCCCTATAAATAGCTGTCTCTTTTTACCTCTCATTAACTTTCTCCTCCTTTTTATTTAAAATAACCTATAAAAAAAGGAGAAGATACGAAATTGGACACACCTCTCTCTAAAGAAAGGTAATTATCCAACTCTATCTTCTCCTAATTCTATATAGAGTTATTTAATTATTGATCTAAGTATAGCAAACGCTTTCACAATTGTAAAGAAAAAATTACAATTTTGTGAACTTTTTTTACAAAGCTATTTTATTAAACATCAATATTCCATAGTTTAGGATCGCTTGAGGAAATTGCCAGAGCTCCCGCCTGCAACCCATCATGAATTTCTTTTTCTCTACTAATTAGTCCTCCTGCAATAATAGGGAGCTTTGTCATCGTGGTTAATTCATCAATAACCGTCGGCATCAGTCCAGGTAAAATTTCAATAGCATCAGGCTGAAATTGATCAGCCATTTCAACACCTTTTTTCATTGCATTTTTATCAATTAAAAAGATTCTTTGAATTGTCATTAAACCTTCTTCTTTTGCATATTTAATCAGCGTATTTCTTGTGGTAATAATTCCTTTAGGCTTCCAAACTTCCGCAATATACTTTAATGCATTCCTTGAATTGGAAAGCCCTTCAATAAAATCTATATGTAAAAAAGTTTGCTTTCCAGCGCTTTTTAGCACATTCAAGTAATCCGGTGTTGTCAATAAATCACCAGTTAATAAAAATACAACATTTGAATTTGAAGAAGCAGCCATTTCTAGATGTTCAGGCGACTTCACAGAAGCAATAATTTGTGATTCAACGATATTTACAATATTTTCCATTTGTATCCTCCTTGAAATATTTCAACTAATATAATTATGTTACCTTTAAAGATAGTCTTTCATTCGCTTATACCTTAAAACAGCATAGAGTGGTGCGGTTTATCACGGAGAACCGTCCGTAAAACTCCCGCCTCAAAATAAAGCGTAAAATAAATTTATTTAGGCGGGAGATAACGGACGCTACCTCCCTGAATCACTCAACTAACACTCAGTGGGAGAAGAACAAAAACTCCCACTGAGTGAAGTTTCGTTTTATATGATTAAGTGTATAAAAGTTCATATTCCATGGAAAAAAACTATAATGTGATAGTTAAGCTTTGGGGATAGGCTTTGATCATCTGTAGATAAAAAATACTTAAGCCTTGCTGATTCTCTACAAGATCCTTGCCTGGAGGGAATTTTATGAAATTTCAACTTACCATCCCTTCAAAGGTGTTTAAGACCAGCTGGAATTTGGGATAAATATAAAAGTATAGTTTGGACAAAATTTAGAGTATTTATTTTAGCACCATTTACTTCGATATCTATCATCACTATTTGGAACATTGAATAACCAAATAAAATTCTATTTCAAAATCTTATTCTATCATTATTTTACCATAAAACAGACAGTCCGAAAATGTTTAGATTACTAATATGCCAAGGTTTATCAGATACTTAAGGGATTAGAATTTTTATAAATATAAAATGTAAAATATATCCTATCGTTCCATTTGTTACATATCAAATACATTAATAAACATTTTCTTTCCTCTACTGATTATGGTATTTAACTTAAACAAATTGTCTTTAAAGAAGACTTTCTTATCGTAAAAAAACAGGCTAAGGTTCAACATCTTAGCCTGTTTTTAACTATCTAATGGTTTATTATTGTTTACGCTTTGCGCTCAAAGATATCATCTATGATGCCATATTCTTTAGACTGTTCTGCACTCATGAATTTATCACGCTCTGTATCGCGCTCAATAACTTCTAAAGGCTGGCCAGTATTTTCAGACATGATGCGGTTCATACGTTTTTTAATTTCAATAATTCGATTGGCATGAATCTCAATATCTGTTGCCTGACCTTGCGTGCCACCTAAAGGCTGATGAATCATAATTTCACTATTTGGCAACGCAAAACGTTTACCTTTTTCACCTGCATTAAGCAAGAATGCTCCCATAGAAGCTGCCATACCAATGCAAATTGTTGATACGTCTGATTTGATAAAGTTCATTGTATCAAAAATGGCCATACCAGCTGTGATAGAACCACCAGGAGAATTGATATATAATGAGATGTCTTTTCCTGGATCCTCTGCTTCTAAGAATAAAAGCTGTGCTACAATGGAATTGGCCACATTATCATCAATGCCGCTGCCAAGCAGAATAATCCGGTCTTTTAATAAACGAGAGTAAATATCATATGCACGTTCACCGCGATTTGTTTGTTCAATAACTGTTGGTACTAAATTCATTTAAAAATCCTCCTTAAGTTGCCAACTTTAATGGCTGATGATTTTTTCTATACTTCATATGATAGCTTATTGGTCAATAAAGGTCAAACGAAAAGTTTCACCAAATTTATCACGGAGAACCGTCCGTAAAACTACCGCCTCCAAATAAAGCGTAAAAATAAATTTATTTAGGCGGGAGATCAGGTGAGCTAACTCCCTGAATCACTCTACTAACACCTTGCGGGAGAAGAACACAATCTCCCACTGAGTGAAGTTTCGTTTTATACTTTAACCATCATACCCGATTTTATCTTTGTTAAACGTGAAGACTTGAATTAATTGAAAGAAGTGGCGAAAGAACTTTTCAATTAAATTACAGAGAAAAGACTTGTCTCAAAGGACATTCATATGTATAATTAAGATTGTGTTTTTTAATATAACGATATGCGCCCATAGCTCAGCCGGATAGAGCACTGGTTTCCGGTACCAGGTTTGCCGGGGGTTCGAATCCCTCTGGGCGCGCTATTTAAAATTTAAATGCAATGAAAAACCCCTCTTAAATTGGAGTAATGATTACTCGCTTTTAAGAGGGATTTTTATTGAATGAGGTTTTATTATTTGATGATTTGCTGATTAACGTTTGTTATATAGATTCAATTAGACTTTTTCACGTACAAGGGTTGTTAAATATGCCATTGCCTCTTCTTCATCTTCACCCTCGATAATCAGCTTAATTTCTTCTCCTTTTGTCAAAGCTAAGCTCATTAATCCCATGATGCTTTTCGCATTAACTTTTTTATCATCCTTTTCTAAAAATATATGTGAATCAAATCGATTGGCCTCTTGTACAAAATAGGCAGCTGGCCTCGCTTGCAGTCCCGAATCTAATTCAATTTTCACCGTTTTCTCAACCAATAAATTCACTCTCCTGTCTTTAAGTAAACGCCTCCATTTATTTGGAGCAGAGAAATTGCTACCTCTGCCTCCTGGCGATATTCTAATATGTTTATTGCATTATATCATATTCTGCGGATACTAGCATTAATTACCAAGCTGTAACTCACCACGTTTAATTTTTTCTGCAAATTCATCAATTTTTTTCAGCCGGTGATTCACACCTGATTTGGATATTGTTCCGCTAGTAACCAGTTCCCCTAATTCCTTTAGTGAAACTTCTTCATATTGGATACGCAGCTTGGCTATTTCTTGCAGTTTCTCTGGGAGCTGATCCAACCCTACCGTGCGTTCAATCAATTTAATATTTTCAATTTGACGAAATGCTGCACCGATCGTTTTATTTAAGTTCGCTGTTTCACAATTTACTAGCCTATTTACAGAATTCCGCATATCGCGAACAATACGTACATCTTCAAATTTTAACAGCGCTTGATGTGCTCCTATAACATTTAAAAAAGTAGTAATTTTCTCCGCCTCTTTTATATATACAATATATCCGTTTTTTCGCTCTAACGTTCTGGCATGTAAATCATATTCATTAACTAATGTCTTCAGCTTTTCAGCGTGTTCCTCGTAATAATTAAAAATTTCCAAATGATAAGAGGACGTCTCTGGATTATTCATCGACCCGCCAGCCAGAAATGCTCCACGTAAGTAGGCCTTTCGACAACATTCTTTATCTACGTATTTCTTAGAAATGGTCCGGACAATTTGATATTGATTTTTAATTAATTCTAAATCCTCTAATAAAAATTGAACGTTATTTTTCATACGAACGATATAAACATTATTCTTTTTTAGTTTCATTTTTTTACGGACAAGCAGCTCAACTGGCAATGTATAATTTTGCTTAATTAATGTGTAGATACGTCTTGCAATGGCTGCATTTTCCGTTTGGACATCCAGTCCGTAACCTTGCTTGGATATAGAAATAACGCCATTCATTCGAACTAATGCAGCTAGCTCAGCAAACTGACAGCAAGCATCCGATTGAATAGCGGTTAGCTCTTTCTTAATATCTGATGCGAAGGACATCGTATCACGCTCCTTCCCCTGTTCGAACACTCTTTTATATGTTTATTTAACGAAAATATGACTCAGCGAGATAGTTATATTATCTCGCTGAATATATACTATAAGAACTGATAAAGCATCTCTGCTATTTTACCATTATTATGACGAAGTGTTCCATCTTTATGCTTCACGACAATATTCCCGGGAATCACCTGTACTTTCATCGCTTTTAAGCGATCCATATCCACTTCGACAGGAAATGCTTTTTCTTCTTTATAAATTTCCTGCGTTTGCGCATCTATTGGCTGGTTATGAACAATAACATAGTCAATGCAATCATCTCCAACATGGTCATGAATCGCTTGAACATGATCTGCCGCAGAATAATTGGTTGTTTCTCCATATTGCGTCATGATATTACAAACATAAACAATCTTTGCTTCCGTATTTAATAATGCTTCCTTTACTTCTGGGACAATTAAATTTGGCATAATAGAAGTGTAAAGACTTCCTGGAGAAATAACAATCAAATCTGCCTGGTGAATTGATTCAACAGCATTTGGTAAGGGCTGTAAGGGCTGTGGTTCTAAAAAAATACGTTTAATCCGCTTGCCGGATAAAGGTATTTTGGATTCACCGTGAATAATCTCGCCATCTTCCATGATTGCATGTAAAGACATATTATCGTTTGAAATCGGATAGATATTTCCTTTTACATTCAGGACCCGAGAAATTTCTTTGATGCCTTGATTAAAATTACCGGTCATCGATGTCATTGCAGCTAACAATAAATTCCCTAATGAATGGCCAATCAACCCATTTCCCTGCTGAAACCGATGCTGGAAAAGCTCTAAGAGCATTGGCTCTGCATCAGAAAGAGCTGCAATAACGTTTCGAATATCTCCTGGTGCGGGCATCTCCATCTCTGTACGAATTCTCCCTGTACTTCCTCCATCATCTGCAACAGTCACCACGGCTGTTAACTCTATTGGTAAATCTTTTAATCCACGAAGTAAAACCGGCATTCCTGTTCCTCCACCAATCGCTGTTATTTTAGGAACATGGCTCATGATGACTTCGCCTTTCTCTTCTCAATGTCCCTATGGCTGACATGAGTGATATAGTCGTTGCTGAATTGTTTTGAAAAATACTCAGCTAACGCGACAGAACGGTGTTGTCCTCCCGTACAGCCAATCGCAATAACTAACTGTGATTTCCCTTCTTTTTTATATTGAGGCAGCATAAAACGGAATAAATCATTTAATTTCTCAGTAAACAGCTGTGTATCTGACCATTTAAATACATAAGAAGAAACTTCCTGCGTTAAACCGGTTAAAGGTTGAAGTGCAGATACATAATGCGGGTTTGGTAAAAAACGGACGTCAAATACTAGATCAGCATCAATCGGAATTCCATATTTAAAACCAAAGGAAACAAAATGAGCAGAAAATACTTCTTGTTTGTCTTCCTTATACAATTGAAGAATTTTTTCCCGTAAATCCCTTGGCTTAAGATTGGAGGTATCAATAATTCTTTGCGAACGGCCACGTAGTTCATCGATAATAATTCTTTCTTGATGGATTCCATTTAAAGGAAGACCACCAACAGCTAATGGATGAGAGCGCCTAGTCTCTTTATATCTTGTCACTAAGGTTTCATCTGCAGCATCTAAAAATAGGATATGGCTTTGAATCCATGGTGTATGACTAATGGCATCTAGTGCCTTGTATAAGGAATCAAAAAACTCTCTTCCTCGTAAATCCATGACAAGCGCTACTTTTTGAATCGTATTCGAAGCATCCTTCATTAATTCTAAAAACTTGGGAAGAAGCGCAGGAGGTAAATTATCTACACAATAATAACCTAAATCTTCAAAGCTTTGTACCGCAACTGTTTTCCCAGCTCCTGACATCCCCGTAATAATAACGAGCTTTGTTTCTTTTTCCTGATTCACTGGACTCTCCCCTTTCAAACCTCTTCCAACGCACAATTGTTCTCAGTGGGACGAGTAATCACATTCCCAAATAGTGTTGATCGAACTAGCAAACTTTAGCTTTGAAACTCCTGAAGCTTTAGCTGCCTATCCTTTTATCGTGCTTACTTATATCTTATTTCATTATATTAGAAATCTTAACATTCGCCAAGCTTTTGAGTAGATGCCTCGTTAGGATTGTGATTCCTCTTCCTATCGAAACACTTAGTCCTCCCATCAAAAAGATACATGACCAATGTTGATAATGGTGTTCACTTTTATTTTCATAAAAAAAATGGACAGGTGAGTCACCTGTCCCAAAACTAATCTATCTATTAAAAGGGGGTCAATTAGTTAATTCTATAATACCCTTTTTGTGTTTCATGCGTGTTACAGCAAGGTTAAGATGCAATTACCGTAGATTAATTTTTTTATACAAAAACTAACCAAAGATGGATATACCCTGTAAATTCGACAATTCCCAATAACTTTTGAATTAGCTATTTCCTAAAATTCGACAATTAAGCTAATTAAGCTTCTAATGTTTCTACATATTTAATAGCTGTTTCAGCCGCAATACTTCCATCACCAGTAGCTGTAACAATTTGTCTAAGGTCTTTGGCACGGATATCTCCAGCTGCAAAAATTCCAGGTATTTTTGTTTCCATATTTTCAGATGTAGGAATATATCCTTCTTCATCGGTAATCCCTAAATCTGTAAATGGATCATTTAAAGGAAGCATGCCGATATAAACAAACATTCCGCTGATTGGGAAATCATATACTTCATCCGTTTTTACATTCTTTAATGTAATACTGCTGACTTTTCCATCCGTACCATTAACTTTTTCAGGTATCGTATCCCAAATAAATTCAATTTTATCGTTGTTAAAAGCACGATCTTGAAGTATACGTTGTGCCCGCAATTCATCACGGCGATGAACAATCGTTACTTTGCTTGCAAACCTGGTTAAATAAACGCCTTCTTCCACAGCAGAGTCTCCACCGCCAACAACCACAAGTTCTTTATTTTTAAAGAAAGCACCATCACAAACGGCACAATAAGATACACCGCGGCCGCCAAGTTCTTCTTCACCTGGGATACCAAGTTTTTTGTATTGTGCGCCAGTGGCAATAATTAATGTTTTGGTATGATATTCTTTCTTTCCTGCATGGATGGTTTTGTAACTGCCATGATCTTCAATGGATTTAATATCGCCATATGCATATTCTGCACCAAATTTTTTAGCGTGATCAAACATTTTATTCGACAAATCCGGTCCTAAAATATGATCAAATCCAGGGTAATTTTCCACGTCCTCTGTATTTGCCATTTGACCTCCTGGAATTCCACGTTCCAGCATAAGTGTATCTAAATTTGCACGGGAAGCATAAACAGCAGCTGTCATACCTGCTGGTCCAGCTCCGGCAATAATCACATCATATATTTTTTCTTCGGACATTCCGTACCGCCCCTTTATCCTTATAATATTCTTATTCCACCGTATAGTGTAATGAAATTAAGAAATAACGTCTATCTTTTTGCTCATTTCTTTAACGCCCACGGTCCTTCTTCTTTTGATAACTTCGGATGGCGCTTCAAGCCTTCTTCCCATAAACGAAGCGCCTTGCTCGGATTCCCTGATTGATAAGCAGTTATGCTGTACCATTTATAATAAGACGCTCTTCTTTTAGCTTGCTCACCGGAAACATTTTGATACCGTTCATATGCTAAAGCATAATTGGCTGTTTTTGCAAACACTTCTGCTATTCGCAGCTTTTGCTCCTCATGCATCGGATAAATATTGTTGATGATTTGAATATGCTTCTGATAATCCGGCTCACCTGCTTCATAATAAAACAGTGCTAAATTTAAATGGCTGTGCAGATTATTTGGGTAATCTTCTAACATATCCTCTTCAATATGCATGGCTTCTTCTTTCTTTCCTGTATAAAATAGCGCCTGTGCGTAATCATGAACAGCCAGCTTTTGTTCTGGAAAGTTTTCCATTATCTCTTCAATAAAAGGAATTGCTTTTTCCCATTCATCATTTTCCATATGATAAAAAGCCGTTTCCTGTAAGATGATCAGTTCATCTTCATCCTCCAGCGCAAAAGTTCCCTCTTCTTCATCTTCTATTTCTATAAAATCTAGAAGCTGAGCAGCATCCTTGCTAAAATCGCCTTCTGGTTTTTTATCTAAATACATTTGCGCATATTTTTTAGCATCTTGAAGCAATCCAAGATGCGCATAATTATTTGCAGCTAAATAATAACA
The DNA here is from genome assembly GCF_000750635.1 of Oceanobacillus jeddahensis. Classification (GTDB taxonomy): domain Bacteria; phylum Bacillota; class Bacilli; order Bacillales; family Amphibacillaceae; genus Oceanobacillus; species Oceanobacillus jeddahense. The sequence goes on along the minus strand of NZ_CCDM010000001.1, from coordinate 1,534,739 downwards.
ATCAATATATTCCCCGGTCTGCAAAACTTCGGTCAACAGCTGATTGGCTTTATGGTAAGAACCAATTTCTGTATAAATAATCGATAGCTGACATTTATATAAAGGAAAGGAAGGTTTGTCATCAATTGCTTTTTGAATCCATTTAATCGCAATATCAAACTTTCTTTTTTTAAATGCTTCTACACCCTTTGTATAATAAAAGTCGCCTTCAGGAATGAATGGGGTGACGTTATTCGGTTTTGTTTTATTTCTTTTTAACATGAATCTCCCCCGTTCTTAAAGACAAAGTCGAGAAAAGTATACCACAGAATATATCAGATTCCTATATTTGTTGCCATTATGCTTATTAAAAATTTGGATGTCGTCAAGCTTTTAAATCGCAACCAACGTTTGAGCTTATCCTGATGGAAAGTTTTATATTTTAACCTGTCATTAGCATTTATTAAAACATGTGAACTATCTTCGCTTGCGTCCTAAAATATAAATTCTGCGAAAACCAAAAAATAAGACGCACGGCAAGAAGGGCACATGCATCTTATTTTTAGTTTTTCCAGTTTTATTTATCTGGGTGTGTTGTTTCGTATAATAATTGTTCCAGTTCTTTTCTATAAGCTACTGCTTCTTCTTTTGTCCAGCCAAGTTCTTTTTCCATAAACGGAAGAACCGTATCCATATGCGTCTCTACCCATGGACGGTTAAAGAATAACGCACCTGAACGGCGGATAAAGAAGTCAACTGCCTTATAAGCCATTTCTTCATTCATCGCGTATAGTACTTGCGCAAATACTGCTGGTTCAATATTTTCTTTTTTAGCAGCTTCTTTATTTTCTTTATAAAGCGTGAAGATTTTTTCTACATTTGCACCGTAGCGCTGTGTAAGTTCTGCTGCCTCGTCTTCTGTTAAACCGAGACCTATACCTTCTTTCACTTTCTCCGCTTTAAATTGTTTGAACCCTTTTGAACCGCCAACTTCACCGCCGGAAATAGGTAAATGCTTCGTTTGACTCTCTGTATATAAGATGCCCTCTTCTTCTTTTAACTGCTTGGCAACCATATTCACCACATGTTCACCCATTTTGCGGTAACCTGTTAATTTACCGCCTGCCATAGAAAGTAAACCAGAATCAGATTGGAAAATTTCATCCTTACGAGAGATTTCACTTGGGCTAGTGGCACCCTCTTGAGCAATTAAAGGTCGTAAACCAGCCCAGCTGGATTCTACTTTACTTGCATCAATCCCAACAGAAGGGAACATATAATTAATTGCATCTAAGATATAATTACGATCTTCCTCTGTCATTGTTGGATGTGCAATATCACCTTTGTAGCTAGTATCTGTTGTACCCACATAGGTTTTGCCGTCACGTGGAATAGCAAATACCATACGACCATCTGGAGTATCAAAATATACTGCTTGTTTGAGCGGAAATACAGATTCATCAAATACAAGGTGAACACCTTTTGTTAAATGAAGTGTTTTCCCTTTTTTCGAACCATCTAATTCACGAACATCGTCCACCCAAGGGCCGCCGGCATTAATAATTTTCTTCGCATAGATTTTATGTTTTTCTTTGCTGATTTGGTTTTCCGCTACGACGCCGACCACTTTACCATCTTCATAAATAAATTCAACTGCTTTTGTATAGTTGACTGCTTTCACGCCATTTTCAACTGCTTTTTTAAGTACTTCAATGGTTAAACGTGCATCATCTGTTTTATATTCTACATAAAATCCGCCGCCGCGAAGTTCCTCTTTTTTAACGAGAGGCTCATGCTCTAATACTTCAGCAGGCTTTAACATTTTACGGCGTTCTGATTTTTTTACACCTGCTAAGAAGTCGTATACGCGCAAACCAATACTTGATGTAAACGGTCCTAAAGTACTTCCTTTATGAAATGGTAAAAGCATCCATTCCGGAGTTGTAACGTGCGGGCCATTTTCATATACTACAGCACGTTCTTTTCCTACTTCTGCAACCATTTTAACTTCAAATTGCTGCAAATAACGGAGACCGCCATGTACTAATTTCGTGGAACGGCTTGAGGTACCTGCTGCAAAATCTTGCATTTCAATAAGGCCAGTACGTAAACCTCTTGTAGCAGCATCTAATGAAATACCAGCACCAGTAATACCTCCACCAATAACTAATAAATCAAGTTGATCACTTTCAAGTGATTCTAATACTTTTTTACGTTGCTTACCTGAAAATTCACTCATAATCTCCACTCCTATAATTATCTATAGTTTCTTATTCCCTATTTAAAGACGGTTATTCATCTAAAAGTATAAGAAAAACGCATTTATTCTTTAACGACCTTAGATAAATTGAAAAAGACCACAAGAACACTGGTATAACAATACCAGCTTTCCTGCGGTCTCTCCATCAATTCTCCGTCCGATTTATTAACTTAGTTTTATACTAACATATATGATACATGTTGTATAGCCTTTTGCTTTATTATCCGGACTTTTCTTTTTAACTGTTAAGAGAAAAAGAAATTGGAAATCCGCATGAAAAGGAATGGTAAACTATACTAAAACTTCTGCCAACGATTTAAATATATAGTAACTGGAAGCAGAACCTGGATCAATATGACCAATCGATTTTTCTTTTAAATAAGAGGCTCTTCCTTTTGTTGCTTCCATCGGTTTTGTTGCTTCCATCGCCTCTTTTGCTGCAGCTTCTAAGCCTTCCGGATCGATTTCATCCTGTTCTTTCCACCAGGAAACCAGAGGTGCCCAGACGTCAACCATTGTTTTTTCTCCGGCAGTCGATTTCCCCCGTTGCTGAATGCCTTGAGCTGCCGCTTCCAATCCTGCAGCAAAGGCTTCTTTATCAACTGTATCTTTCCCTTTTACAGCCATCGACATTTTAAGAAAAGCAGTGCCGTATAACGGACCGGATGCTCCGCCAACTTTAGACATCAGCGTCATCGCAACATCCTTTAAAACAGCCGCTGCATCATCATAAGTGGATTGTTCGAGCTTTTTGCTCACTTCCTGAAAACCTCTGGACATATTAATCCCATGATCGCTGTCTCCAATTGCCTGATCGAGCTCTGTCAAATAGGCTTTATTTTCTTGCATATATTCATTTACTTTTTGCATCCAATCCTGGACTGATTGTGTTGTTAACATGATAAAATCCCCTTTCTGACATTATGCTCTAAATGCAACAGCTTCACTGGCATCTGCTAATAACTGTTTAATTTCTGTATCTACTTTTAACAGTGTGACAGAGAATCCAGCCATTTCAAGTGATGTCATATATTCACCAACATACGTCTGATGAATAGAAATTTGTTTTTCCTTCAGCAGATCATGTACATGACCATTAACAATAAATAATTCCATTTCCGGGGTAGAGCCCATTCCATTAATCATAACAGCTACTTCATCCCCAGCGGACAAACCAGCATCCTCTATAATATTATTCGTTAGTTCCTCCGCAATTTCTTTTGCCGAAGCAACCTTTTTCCGCTCCGTTCCAGCTTCTCCATGGATACCAATTCCTATTTCCATTTCATCCTCATCCAAATGAAAGCTGGGCTTTCCTGCATCAGGAACTGTACATGGTGTCAGGGCCATCCCCATGGAACGTACTTCATTAATTGTTTTTTCTGCTGCTGCCTTCACTTCATCTAAGGAAGCACCTTGTTCTGCTTTTGCGCCAGCTACTTTATGAACAAATACCGTACCCGCAATTCCACGGCGGCCAATGGTAAAATCACTGTCCTTCACGGCAATATCATCATTAACAATTACTTGCTCCACACGAATACCTTCTGCTTCAGCTAATTCTCCAGCCATCTCAAAATTTAATACATCTCCCGTATAATTTTTGACAACTAACAGAACACCATTCCCTTGATCAACTGCTTTAATTGCTTCAAAAATCTGGTCTGGTGTCGGAGAGGTAAACACTTCTCCCACAACTGCTGCATCTAACATTCCTTTACCGACATAACCGGCATGGGCTGGTTCATGCCCGCTTCCGCCGCCACTAACCAGGCCAACTTTTCCTGGTGACAGTTCTTTACGGCAAATAACATTCGTACCTTCTACTTGCTGCCATTGCTCACCATTTGCCAGAGTCATCCCTTTTACCATGTCTTGAATAACATTGCTTGGATTATTGATTACTTTCTTCATTTCTACCCCTCCAGATTTGTAATGAATTGAATCAATCTCTGTATCTATGTTAAAAATGCAAATTGATCCCTAAATTAACTTTGGTTTATTTAGCAATATACAGTTTTCCAAACCCGCTAGCCCGATATTACTTGTGCGGGAAGCTACTCTGTTTTAAACGCGCGTGTTGCTTTGACAGCTTTTTGCCAACCGCTGTACAGACGGTCACTCTCTTCTGTATCCATTTCAGGGTCAAATGTTTTTTCATTTAACCATTGGGTTGCTATTTCTTCCTGATCCTTCCAATATCCAACAGCAAGTCCTGCTAAATAAGCTGATCCTAACGCTGTTGTTTCTTGTACCACCGGACGTTCCACAGGCACTTCTAAAATGTCACCTTGGAATTGCATTAATAAATCATTTTTTACTGCGCCACCGTCCACACGGAGCGTTTTTAAATCAATACCTGAATCAGCAGACATAGCCTGCATCACATCCTTTGTCTGATAAGCAAGCGATTCTAACGTAGCACGAATAAAGTGTTCTTTCTTCGTTCCTCTGGTCAAACCGAAGATCGCCCCACGGGCATCACTATCCCAATACGGAGTACCTAACCCGACAAAAGCAGGAACCATATAGACACCTTCTGTCGTATCCACACTGGTTGCAAAGACTTCACTCTCTGGACTGGATTCGATCATCCGTAAGCCATCACGTAACCATTGAATAGCTGAACCCGCAACAAAAATACTTCCTTCTAAAGCATAATTTACTTTCCCATCCAGGCCCCAGGCAATGGTTGTTAACAATCCTTGTTTAGACTCTACTGGCTCTTCTCCAGTGTTCATTAATAAGAAACAGCCTGTCCCATAGGTATTCTTTGCCATTCCTTTTTCGAAGCATGCTTGTCCGAATAATGCAGCCTGCTGATCCCCGGCGATACCGGCAATCGGAACTTCTTCACCAAAGAAATGATAGGATACTGTGTTTGTGTAAATTTCAGATGATGGACGTACTTCTGGAAGCATTGATTTCGGAACTTCAAGAATGTCTAAAAGCTCCTCATCCCACTCTAAATTATAAATATTGAACATTAATGTACGGGAAGCATTCGAATAATCGGTTACATGGGTCTTGCCACCTGAAAATTTATAAATTAACCATGTATCAATCGTTCCAAATAATAGCTCGCCTGCTTCCGCCTTCTCTCTGGCTCCTTCGACATTATCTAAAATCCATTTTACCTTTGTTCCCGAAAAATATGGATCAATTAAAAGACCTGTTTTACGCCGAACCGTTTCTTCATAGCCCTGTTGTTTTAAGTCACGGCAAATATCTTCAGTTTGACGGGATTGCCAAACTACTGCTTTATAAATGGGTTTTCCTGTGTCTTTCTCCCAAACAACCGCTGTCTCACGCTGATTTGTAATTCCAATCCCAGCAATCTGATTCACTGCGATATTCGTATTATTTAATAGTTCTGCAATACAGGCGAGTACAGAGGTCCAGATTTCGTTGGCATCATGCTCTACCCAGCCTGGTTTAGGGAAATGCTGTTCAAATTCTTTTTGAGCTGTAGCAACAATCTCCCCGCCTTTATTAAATAATATAGCCCGGGAGCTTGTGGTTCCCTGGTCAATTGACAATATATATTGTTCTTTCATACCCTATTCCTCCATAGTACTTTTTTAAACATATAAGGTAGTTTAAGGATATTCCACAAGACCTATCCTTCCTCCTACAACTAAATAATCATATCATGTCAGAAACAGTTTAGAAAAAGATAAAACCTGGAAATTACATGAAAGAGGAAAAGGGTAAAGTTTAAAAAGCCCACAACAAATAGCACCATTCTTATCCTGGTACACGTTTGCGTGAGCTCCTTGTCTCCATCACGATTAGTTTAATTATAGAATAGAACAAAATGCAAGCGTTGTCAATTCATTGAATTAGCAAATAATGTTTATCACAAAGGTTCTCGATACTTTAACCTTCTTTTCCCTTCATTCGATCAGCAATCACTGTGAAATTTTTATAATGAGCTATAGAGCGTATCGAAATATGTAGTACCTGAAAATAGAAAAACAGCACCTAAGACGGTACTGTTTTGTTAGGATTATGAAAGATCCCAAAGCTTACGGCTGGAGGTTGATACAGCTATAGCCCCGGCGTTTAGTGCTTGAGCTACATGATCTTCCTCTTTAATTAACCCGCCGGCGATAACAGGAACTTCAATTTCTTCGGTTATCTCTTTTATTACTTCAGGCACAAGGCCGGGGAGTATTTCGACGTAATCCGGCTGAAAACGGTGGACAAGCTTCACGCTTTGCTCCAGTGCTACACTGTCCAGTACAAAGATCCGCTGAACCGCCAGCAGTTTATGTTTTTTTGCAGCTGTAATCACATTGCCTCGGGTTGTTAAAATCCCATCAGGCTTCATTTCCCGATGTAAAAATTCGACTCCATACTCATCTGCTTTTAGTCCTTGAATTAAATCAAAGTGGATAAAGACCTTTTTATTGGCACGATGACTGTACGCAATCATGCTCTTCAACTGAACCAACCTTGATTCTAAAATAATAATATATTCATGGTTGCTTTCTAACACTTTTTCAAAATCCTTCATGCGTCGTACAGCAGGCAACACACCAGCACTTAATTGCATGAGAGCTTCCTCCTCTTAATCGTCATCCAGCAATCTACGCGAATCCATCTCTTCCTTCGTGTAAATGATCCGCATGGGATTTCCGCCGGCAAAAGCTCCGGCAGGAACATCTTTATGGACAAGTGTCGCGGCAGAAACAATAGCTCCATTACCAATATGCACACCTGGTAATATCGTCGAGTTGGCACCGATCATTACTTCATCACCGATATGCACCTCTCCCAAACGATATTCTGTAATTAAATATTCATGTGCTAAAATCGTTGTATTATAACCGATAATGCTATTATCTCCAACCTTAATTTTTTCCGGGAACATGGAATCAGGCATCGCCATTAAAGCAAATGACGTACGGTCGCCTACTTTCATGCGCAACAGATGCCGATACATCCAATTTTTCATTCTTAAAAAAGGTGTATAACGGGCAATCTGAATCACAATAAAGTTCTTTACGATTTTAAAAAAAGATACCGTACTTTACATCTGCCATAGAGAATTCGCTTTATGATGGACTTTATACCTTTCCGTTCTCCGCATGCCTATTCACCTGCCACTGTTAATAAATCCCTCATTGTATCTAAATAATAGGTTGGATGATAGCTTTTTAAAAAGTCTTCCGTTTTCTCAGACCAGCTTACCGCAGCCGTTTGTGTACCAGCCCGCTGCCCGGAAACAATATCATGGAAATTATCTCCTACCATTAACGTCGTTTCCGGATTTGCCCCGAGCAGACGTATCGCTTTTTCCACCGGTTCTGGATCAGGCTTTTTATGAACCACATCATCGTACGTAATGATGACAGAAAAGAAATCTGTCAGCTTCGTTAAATCTAATCCCATCATTACGGTTTTCTTTATTTTTGTACTGACAATACCTAATACAATTCCCTGTTCATACAACTGCTTTATGGTTTCATATACATAAGGGAAAGCTTCGACATAACGGTCATGCTCTCTCATATTATGCTCCCGGTAAACAGTAATCATTTGTTCCGACTGCTCCGGATTTAACTGATAAAATGTTTCATTTAACGGCGGCCCGTTTAAATGCTTTATCTCTTCTGGTGTAAACTGCATTTGAAATTTGTCAAAAGTATGTTCAAAAGAAGCACGTATTAGTTCATTTGTATTTAATAATGTACCGTCTAAATCAAACAGAATGGTACGAATGCTCATGCTGCATTTTCCTTTCTTCTTTCTTCCAAAAATAAGCAATAGTCATTGTTAAGATAATCGCCACCGATAACCGGATAATTAATAATGGCCAGACCGGAATACCAAGTGGAATAAAGACAAGCGTATCCTCAACGACCGCGTGGCAGGATACAAGAAAAATTAACGCTAAATACATATCCTTCTTCGGCACGTTATCTTCTTTTACAGCCTGCATCATTAAGCCGGCACCATAAGCAAGTCCAATAGTAAGTCCGGCAACCATTGTCATAGAAGCACGTTTATCCATTCCGAGTATTTTCATAAAAGGAGCTAATTTTTCGGACATTGCTGTCATCCATCCCAGCTCCCGCATAATTTGCATAATAATCATTAACGGGATCACGATACAAGCTAATTGAACAATAGCAATTACAGCAGCCTGTGCGCCATGAAGCGCAATCTCCCACCAGTTATTTAAGACAACTTCCTCGTTAGAGATAAATCCGTATTGGGCAAGCTCTGCACCGCCATTCCATAATAGATTAATTAAAAGCCCGGACAAAACAGCAAGTCCTACCCGAATTCCAACAATAACCCACCATTTCACTCCTACTCTTGTTGCTACAGCAGATTCAATAAAGAGATTATGGGAGAAGGATAGCATCACTGCCATAATAAATACTTCTTTTACCGTAAAATCAAAGGAAATAATAGCTGCAATCCCTGCGTATAAATTCAATCCATTTCCTAAAACAAGGGGAACAGCAGCTTCCCCGGGTAAACCAAATAACCCCATCAGTGGGGAGATAATATTCATAAACCAGGGGAAAACAGGCGTGAATTGCAATATTGTAATGATTAATGTAATTGGAAAAATGACTTTTCCAAGCGAATATGTTGTCTTTGCGCCCTGGATGAATCCCCTGTAAAGCATACCTTTCATTTTTTTACCTCTTTTCAACGTCTCACGATTACTTTCACAGCATGAGTGCTGGTAATTCCCCCACCTTTATTTTACAAAAATACTTTCTACTTGGTTGGGGGAAAACGGGCACTTCATCTCCTGATTAGTTCAATGGCAATTTATAAGGAAAAACACCTGATAAATTGGAATGGAACCTTATTTCTTTTTCTTCTTTTTACTTTTATTCTTATTTTTATTTGTTTGCTTTGACTGCTTCTTTTTGGCAGGCACATCAAGGTAGCGGGCCTTTGTAGTTTTCATTAGGTATAGCATGATGAGAACTCCTGCTACAATTGTTAAAATGGAAACAACCTGTGCCGTCCTAAGCTCACCAATAATATATAAACTGTCTGTTCGAAGCCCTTCGATAAAGAATCGTCCAATTGAATACGTCACAGCATACGTTAAGAATACCATTCCGCGTCTTGGATTCATTCTGCGTAAGAATAATAGACCGAAAAATATCAAGAAATTCCAAGCAGACTCATATAAAAAGGTGGGGTGATACATAACACCATCGATGACCATCTGATTCATAATAAAGTCAGGTAGGTACTGATGGAAGCTTTCATATGCAGCCTCTGAAATCGGACCGCCATGTGCTTCCTGATTGACGAAATTTCCCCAGCGTCCAATCGCCTGTCCCAATATTAAACTTGGTGCAACGATATCCGCAAGCCGCCAAAATGAAATTTTCTTTACTTTTGCGAAAACAATCGCTGTAAGCACGCCGCCAATAATGGCTCCATGGATAGCAATTCCGCCTTCCCAGATAGCAATTATTTTCCAAAGGGGACCATTGATATATTGATCAAATTCAAAAAGAACATAATAAATTCTTGCTGAAATAATTGCAATCGGTACAGCAAAAATAATGAAGTCCATAATGGTTTCTTTGCCTAGACCAACTCTTTCCGCTTCCCTGGTTGCTAAATAAACAGCTAATACGGCACCGACCGCAATGATAATTCCATACCAGTAAATCGTTAATGGTCCGAGTTCTAAAAATACACGATCAATAGGAGCTGCTGTCCCAATCATCTATATCCTAACCTCCTATTGTGATTCCAAATCACCTTGTTCTATCATTTTTGTTAAACGGTCTGAAAATTCTTCTGCCGTATTGACGCCCATCCGTTTTAAACGGAAATTCATTGCCGCTACTTCTATAATAACAGCAAGGTTTCTTCCAGGTCTGACAGGTATCGTTGCTTTTGGCAAATGAACATCCATAATCTTCATGGTATCCTCGTCCAGCCCCAAACGGTCATACTGTTTCTTCTCATCCCAATTTTCCAGCTGTATCACCATAGAAATCCGCTTTTTGCTGCGAATCGAGCTGGCTCCAAATAATGTCATGATATTAATAATACCCAGACCACGAATTTCGAGCAAATGTTCAATAAGAGCCGGCGCATTACCAATCAGACTCTCATAATCCTCTTGGCGGATTTCCACATTATCATCCGCTACCAGACGATGTCCGCGTTTAACTAATTCCAGTGCTGTCTCACTTTTACCAACACCGCTTTGCCCGATAATTAAAACACCGACACCATAAATATCAATTAAAACACCATGTACTGCAGTAAACGGTGCAAATTTAGATTCTAAGTAATTGGTTAAACGGCTCAATACCCGCGTTGTTGTACGCGGCGATTGTATGATAGGCACTCCAGAATGCTTAGAGGCTTCAAAAAATTCTTCAGGTACATCCATTCCACGGGAAATAATGACTCCCGGTGTTACATCCGTACATAGATTTTCAGCACGCTGCTTTCTTTCCTCAGCATTTAAGCCTAGAAAATAAGCTAATTCTGTTTTTCCAATTAATTGTAGACGTTCTCTGGGATAATAGTCAAAAAAACCCGTCATTTCTAATCCCGGACGTGAAATGTCACTTGTTATAATCTCACGATGGACCCCTTCTTCTCCTGCTACCAATTGTAAATTAAACCTGTCCAATAAATCTTTTGTACAGACGGTCGATACCATTATGAAGCTCCTCTCTTTATCAAAGCTAACTGATATACATTTTAGCATAATCCATTTGAAATGCGTAGGGTTGACGTTTTTTTAATCTCCGTAAAATCACGCCGGGCTTTTACACTTTATCACATCTCTTCTTCGTCCAGATAAAGTCTTTTCATTATCACATTATTCCCTGTTGAATATTATAAAGACATCCCAGTTTTTTAGTCTTTACTAAGAAAGCACTTGTCATTTTGTAAAAAAGCTGTATAATATTCTTTTAATATAGGACCGTAGATGAAGAGAGTAATTATATTTTCAGTATGATAGCGAGTCAGGATCTGGTGGAAGCCTGATGATACAAAATATAATGAAACGCACTTCGGAGGTGCTGTCTGAACAATGAGTAGGATAAGCCGGGTAGTTCCGTTATCAATGATACGAAGAAGGTTCTTATTTATTTATATTTAAAAGCGCATCCTGCTTTTGAAACCGTAAAAAGAACAATTAGAGTGGTACCGCGGATAACCCCGTCTCTATGTTACAACATGGAGGCGGGTTTTTTATGTTTATTATCATTTTCAACCATACAGGAGGAGAATAGCATGAACTATCACCAAGCCTTTGCAGAAGAACTCGCTGCTCACTTAGAAGGAATATTAGATGTGCATGAAATTGCTTCATTACTGGAAGAACCGAAGTACAGTACGCACGGCGATCTGGCCTTTCCTTGCTTTACGTTAGCAAAAAAACTGAAAAAAGCACCACAGCAAATCGCAAAAGAGTTATCCGGGAAAATAGCTGTACCTTTTTTAGAAAAAACAATGGCAGAAGGTCCATACGTAAATGGATTTTTAAACAAAGAAATCGTTAGTAAACAAGTGATGGAACGTATCAACAAGGAACAGAAAAACTACGGTTCTCTTTCTCTGGGCAATGGAAAAACAATTACACTCGATTTCTCATCACCAAATATCGCTAAACCTTTTTCCATGGGACATTTACGCTCCACCGTCATTGGAAATGCCCTTGCAAATATATCAGAAAAATGTGGCTATAAAGCAGTTCGTATCAATCATCTTGGTGATTGGGGAACACAATTTGGCAAGCTGATTACCGCTTATAGACATTGGGGAGCCGAGGAAAAAGTACGGGAAAACCCAATCAAAGAACTATTTCATCTATATGTCACCTTCCATGAAGAAGCGGAAAAACATCCTCATCTGGAAGACGAAGCCCGCAGCTGGTTTAAACAATTAGAATCTGGAAACAAAGAGGCAAGTCAGCTATGGAAATGGTTTAGAGAAGAATCATTGAAAGAGTTTGCAAAAATTTATGAGCTGCTGGATATTACATTTGACTCCTATGATGGGGAAGCTTTCTATAATGATAAAATGGACGCGATTGTACAGGAATTGGAAGACAAAGAACTCCTTACTCTCTCTGAGGGAGCAGAAGTAGTTGATTTAGCAGATGCGAACATGCCGCCCTGCTTAATCAAAAAGAAAGACGGAGCTACCCTTTATGCAACAAGAGATTTAGCCGCTGCCATTTACCGCAGCAAGACCTATCATTTTGAAAAATCATTTTATATTGTCGGACAGGAACAGCGCCTCCATTTCGAGCAGCTCTTCCTCGTGCTTCAGAAAATGGGCTATGACTGGGCAGCAGAGTTAAAGCATGTTCCATTCGGCTTTATATTAAAAGACGGAAAGAAAATGTCAACCCGAAAAGGAAAGGTTGTCCTATTGGAGGATGTTATCAAAGAAGCCATTGATCTAGCCTATAAAAATATTGAAGCTAAAAATCCTGCATTAGAAAATAAAGAAGACGTAGCAAAAATGGTCGGTGTCGGCGCAATTATTTTTCATGATGTAAAGAATGAACGCCAAAACAATATTGAATTTAATTTAGAGACGATGCTGAAATTTGAAGGGTCCACCGGGCTTTATGTCCAATATACCCATGCCCGCGCTTGTTCGATACTTCGGAAAGCTTCTTCTGAAAACAGCTTACCTGACACAGGGCTGACTGATTCACACAGCTGGGAAATCGTAAAAACATTGATGGATTTTCCAAAGTTAATCGAAAAAAGCTTTCACCAGGCAGAACCATCTGTTATCGCAAAATATGTGCTGAAATTGAGCCAGGAGTTTAATAAATATTACAGCCATGTCAAAGTCTTAGCCGATGACACTGAACAAAGCAGCAGGTTAGCATTGGTAAAATCCGTTACGATTGTGTTGGAAGAAGGGCTGCGATTGCTTGGGATTAAAGCTCCGGAGAAATTATAATAAATAATCAATTTAACGATTATTGGTTTAAGCTGCTTCTTATTTAATTTTAGAAGTACTTTACACATTGGGATGAAGCTGTCCCCAAATGCATGATGGTATGCATTTGGGGACAGCTTCTTTGTTCTACTTTTATTGGATAGTTTTATTTTACGGTTGAAATCAAGTATGATTTACAGTAAAGCAGCCATTATAAGAACCCTTTCTGTTAGTTATTTGGTGATACTTTTAACCTTATCAGAAACGGGTTCTTTTTCATTTATTTGGTGCAGTCTGTGTCTGTCATAGTTACTTGAAAGGCATGGGATGGCAAGCTATTTAGAGTTTCTATGAATAACTCTGGTTTATTCTCCTATTTCCGCAAAGCGTTTGATTCTTTCTCCTATTTGGTCACGAACGTTTTGGAATACAGCCCATTTTTCCTCTTCATTCCCCTGAGCTTTGGCTGGATCATCAAATCCCCAATGGTCACGTTTCACTTGTGGTGGTGTCATTGGACATTTATCCGCAGCGTCTCCGCATAATGTTACTACAAAGTCCGCATTATGTAAGATCTCCGGGTCAATAATATCAGACGTTTGGTTAGAAATATCAATATTAACCTCTTGCATTGCCTTTACTGCATTTGGATTTAAACCATGTGCCTCAATACCTGCACTCTTCACTTCCCAAGTATCTCCAAGATGTTTCTTCGCCCAGCCTTCAGCCATCTGGCTTCTGCACGAATTTCCAGTACATAAGAAATATATTGTTTTTTTAGACATAATCATTCTCCTTGTTAAAATAGGATCAGTGTTAGATATATACCTGCTAATGTAAGCAATAAGATGGGAGGGATTGAAATAATACCTGTTTTAAAATAAGTTTCCCATGAAATCTTAACATCTTTTATGATAATACATATAGCTATACTAATGTTGCAAAATGATCAAGACTAGCATTAAAACAAATATGAAATAGCGAGTATAAGTGTTTCCTACTCTTTTAATTCCTCATAGGCTTCCATAAAATGCTCAAAAGAGATGTTTCCAAACGTATTTTCATCGTTACGAAATAGGCGATCAAACGTGATTTCCTTTGCCTTCTCTAAAGTACATTGTCTGCTGTTCATAAGCAACGAAAAATATGCCATAAAGTATTCTTTGCTTAAATCTCCGCCTTTATTAATAATCATTCAGACCACCTCCAAAAAAGGAAAAGAATGGAGCTTTCGGAAAATGGATGATTTGCATTTGATGATAGCTCTTTTTTCTTTGTAGGTTTGTTTATTTTAAAGTGGATTATTCTTTCCTATAATAACAAGAAAAGAAATTCTGTTCTTCATCAACACTATAAACCAATCTATGCTGAATACTTAAGGGTTCAGAGTAATAGGGACTCTCAATTATTACTTTTATTAGATTATCGAATTTTTTATAAAGATTTGCCATTCCAGCTTAGGCAAATCCATCTTTGCATTTTATATTTTTATATTGTATCTCAATTAATTTCACCTAAATCCTCTGCTTCTTCATCTTCAAAATGCTTAATCCTCTCAAGTACTCCGATATTTTATAAATACAGCGTTTCCTGAATAGCATCCCAGTCATTTTTGCACTAGTAATTTCAATCGGTATATTATTCTCATTAACTTGTTCAATCAATTGGGAAAGGTTTTGTCTTGCATTGGTTAGATTGAAACTCAGCATGACAAATCTTCCCAATCTATTATAATATCACTTTAAAGTCACTCTATTCATGTTTTACTATAATTGTGTCCTACTTTTAAATTCCAAAAAACACGTTCCATTAGTAATTCGATAAAATATAAGTCAGTACCTCTCCATCAATATTGCCGCCGGATAAAACAAGAGCAACGTTGTTTCCTCCAATTCGTTCTCTGTAGTCCATCACAGCAGCAACGGTTGTACAGCTTCCTGCTTCCACAACAAATTTCTCTTTTTTCGCCATAAAACTAACTGCTTTAGCAATTGAGTTTTCTGACACTGCTATAAAATCATCAATGTAATCTTTTGCTAACTCATAGCTTAATTTACCTATTCCTCCAACAAGAGCATCACATAATGATTCCCCGCTAGGATACACTTCATAAAAAATATTGTCTTCATAAGATTTTATCATAGCAGGACATGCTTCTGTTTGTACACCAATGATACGAATATCCGGTTTTATAGCTTTAGCTGCAACTGCTATTCCTGTAATTAAGCCGCCACCTCCTATAGGAACAACGATCGTATCAATCTCGTTATTTTGTTCAACAATTTCGATTGCAATGGTTCCTTGACCGCCGTAAATCTGATGATCACTGTAGTAAGCATCAATATAGGTTAGTTGATGTTTTTTTATAAACTCCGTTCCTAATGAATGTGTTTCATCATAATGATCTCCCAGGCGTATTGCCTCACCTCCAAAGTGTTGAATTTTATCAATTTTACTTTGAGGAGTAGTTTTGGGTACGATTATTTTCACATTAGTTATTCCAAGTAGAGATGCAGCGTAACTTACAGAACTACCATGATTACCTGAAGAGATTGCTGCAACCCCTCGATCCATTTCTTCTTTAGTCAAGGTAAGCATTTTATTTAATGCACCTCGAATTTTAAAACTTTTTGCTTTGTGCATTGATTCCAGCTTAAAAAAATATTTTTTGTTATCATCACCCAGGTAAAAAGCTTCCTCAAGCGGTGTAGTTGGCAGATACTTTTGGATACGTTCATAAGCATCTTTTACATGATTATAATTGAAGCTCATTATTATTTCTCTCCCTCTAAACTTCTATCTTTGTTCCAATCTTCTTTTTTCTTATAAACTCTATTGTATTAACTACTCCTGTAGTGGGAGAAGAGAAAAAACTTCAACTGAATGAAGTTTTGTTTATAACTTAAGATCATTATTAAAACAAGCACTAACTAGCAGAAAAACTATAGCCTATCCCTTGATGTTATTCTTAAATAATATCCATCTAGATCCATTATTCTAAAATCAACCATTCCCCAAGGTCTTTGGGTCAAATCAGCCTGAACAGGGTAACCTTTCGCAACTACTTTATGATAAAACGAAACTTCATTCAGTGGGAGTTTTCGTTCTTCTCCCACTGAATGATTAGTTGAGTGATTCAGGGAGTTAGCGCCCGTTACCTCCCGCCTAAATAAATTCATTCTTACCCTTTATTTTGAGGCGGGAGTTTTACGGGCGGTTCTCCGTGATAAACATTCTCTACATCTTCCACTTCTAAAACTACTTCTACCCCTAAACCAGTTTGCTGGTCGTAACCGGACTTTTTAATCGGATGATGGTCAGGCAATTTATTCATTTCTCCTAAACCTAAAACGACATCACCTTTCCTTACAGGTATGTAACCTTCATTGATTTCTTCCGGTATGTTAAACTCCAAAATATCACGATAAAATTCCACTGACTTCTCTATATTATGAACGAACAATTCGAGCCTTAATTTCACTTTTCATCCATCCTATCCACGTTGATGCTTATTCCTGACATACTTTTTAAACATAAAACGTCATATGCGGCTTATCCTGCTTATAATAATCTATCCTGTCTTGCAAAGTACCCGTATGAAATTCGAACTTATGACCATCAGGGTCCGTAAAATAGATAGACTTTTTATCTTTTTTGTTCCTGGGACGGCCGGTTAAAATGTTTACATTCAACTCTTCTAATTTGTTATACATTTTATCAAAGTCATTTTCTTCAATTGAAAAAGCGATGTGCGTGTAGGACGGATTCATTTTTTCACGCAGAACATCCTCCTCTAAATTAAGCGCCAGCCACATCCCATTCAAATCAAAATAAGCGGTACTTCTTCCTTTAACCAGCAGCTTAGCCTCAAATACCTCCTGATAAAACGCAATCGATTTTTCCAAATCTGAGACGGAAAATAAAAAATGATTGATTCCTTTTATTGACAACTCTATCACTCCTAAATCATTATGCTATCAAACTATCCTATCCGTCCTCGTAAGTCTGTTTCTGAAAAATTTAAATATATTTCTACTACGGCTTCTGTTATTTTTTATCCAGATTTTTAATCGCCATTATCGATTTATCCTGAATAATTCCCGGTTCTGTAAAACCAAATAAAGCGTATAATGTTTTAGCTGTTAGATTACTCAAATGATAAAAAAGTGCTACATAATCTGCTTCACCATAAGGCATTGCTTCCATATCCATCAACATTTTTTCAAAGGCAAGCTTACCATACCGTTTCCCCTGATAACGCTCATCAATCATAATATGCCAAACAAAATAGCCTTTCTTCCTGTAAAAACCTTCATTCTCAAATGATTCATGATCCAATGTATCATAAGTATACATCAAAAACCCTACCACAACTCCATCAGCATAAATGGCTAAGGGAATAGCGGGTTCTCCGTTTTCGTTCAACACATAAGCGTCTGCAATGCATCTGAGGTTAGAAGTCATCATAAAATCTTTTTGGTTTTCTCTAACCTCAAGTGCTATTACTTCGTCTATGTTATCCTCGGTTATTTTTCGTAATTCAATCATTTGTTACCTCCTTTTCTAAGACAAGTTACTTTCAAACTTGGTCTAAAATATGATAAGAATCCTTTCTATCCACCTTAAAACAGAGCTTAAAAAATATTCACTATTATTAGTTATTTCTCCTCGTGCGATTCTAATCCTTTTTCCAAAAATAGTATCTACAATTTATTATAATGAATTTTCATGAAGGGATCTATTAGTTGCTAAGAAATAATTATATAGCTAATCCCAAATCATAGGACGATTTACTCCCATTGTCCTCATATAATTTAACAGTTGACCGGTATGCACAGACTCATGGTACGCAATCCGTAACAACATATCTCCCAGTTTTCTTTTATAACCAACATCCGAACGATCAATCTCCAAATTTTCTAAATTATCTGCGCTAATTGTCTTTATATAATTTATAAATTCCTCTCGATACGTTTTTGTAAATTCCAGTTCATCATCTACTGTTGTGAACTTTTTTGTGTCAAATGGGTTAGATATATTTTTTAACGCATTACTACCTCTCCCTATTAAAACGTGATGGTAAAGAAACTCCCCTTCTAACACATGTCTAATCATTTCAGCACAGCTTAATGCATTTTCGTCAAGTCTCCATTGTAACATTTCTTCAGGTATCGCTTTCCAAACCTTTTTGCTTCTACGTCTAACTTCTTCAAAATGAATGATGATTAAATCATTTGTATTCATGTTAATCCCTCCTGTCATATTACTATTTATTGTAGCACGTAAAAACTTCGGCTATAATCGAACTATACATGTTTTGGGAGGAATTAAGATGGGAAGCAGACCTGATTTTTCATTTGTTGCAAAATTAATGGCGGATTCATCAAGAGCTGCTATGTTAGAAGCTTTGCTTGATTTGGACGGACTTCCAGCAAGCGAGCTGGCAAAAAGAGCAAACATCTCCTTACAAACAGCGAGTGGTCATCTAACAAAACTCGTTGAAGGAAACTTACTTCATGTAGAAAAGCATGGTCGCCATCGTTATTTTCGAATTGCTCATGCTGATGTTGCACAGGCTATCGAAATGTTGACTGTGATCGCCCCTTCACCTAAAGTGAATTCCTTGAAAGATTTTTCTCGTGCAGAAAAAATCCAAGTAGCTCGAACCTGCTATGATCATTTAGCTGGCAAACTAGGAGTATTATTAACAGAAACTTTTATTGAAAAAGGTTATTTACATGAAGAAGAAAACAATTTTTTAGTAACAAAAGACGGTGAACAATTCTTTCATGGTTTCAACATTGATTTGGATGCTTTACGTAAGAAACGAAGACACTTTGCCCGAAAGTGCCTTGATTGGAGTGAAAGGCGCTACCACCTGGCAGGTTCTTTAGGAAATGCTGTTTTACTTCAATTGCTTGATTTAGGATGGATTGAAAGATTGCCAGGTCGTGCTGTAAGTGTTACGGAAGTTGGCAGCGAAGGGTTATATGAAACATTAGGTATTACTACAACAGAAAGCAAATAAATCTTTTTTAGGTTTTGGGTTATGCGTTATATAAGATTTAAAAATATGGAAGATTTCAAAGGAGTGGATTTTCTTTTCATATCCTATTTCAGTTCCACTCCAAGAATTCTAATATTTAAAATATGAACAACTTCCATGTCCTTCAAACTCGCACGCTTTGCGAGAACACTTAGTTACACAAACAAAAAACTATAAACAGAACACAGAATGCTTTATGCCACTTTTCGGAAAGGGTGCCGGGACAACCAGAGAAATAGCGTTAGAAATATAGCTGCTGAAAATATAAATAATAGAGGCACAGGAAGCCATTCTGCCCAAATTCCAGCAATAAATAAACCGAATGGCAGCGTCAACTTCATAAACATGGAAGCAGTTCCTGCAACCCTGCCAAGCATATGATTTGGTGTTACCTCCTGACGGATAGCGAGGTAAATAATATTTGATATAACCGTTGAAAAAGTACGGATAGCTAAACCGATTCCTAACAGCCACCATGTATTTGCAAAAATTAACAATACCATCGCAATCACATCCACCAGACGAAAACTGGTAAAAATCCTACCTCTGTTAAATTTCTTACGTAGTGGTTTCACAGCCAAAGCTCCCAACAAACCACCTAATGAAGATATAGAAAACATTAAACCAATCTCTTTTTCTGACGCATGCAGCTGATCTGCTGCATAAAAAACAAGTACGCCTATAACAAGGCTCATTGCCAAATTTATAAAAATAATTGTGATAGTCGGTGTAAGCAATGTTTTATTTTGAAATAATTCTCTCCACCCTTCTTTCATTTCACGAGACCAGCTTCTTGCTTGTTTTTCTTTCCTTGGCTTCTTCCCAGGAACCTGAACAAATTCAACACAAATAAATAAGATAATTAAGCTCATTGTATAAATGGACAGTACAGATGCCGTGGTCACGATACCTAATAATATTCCAGCAAGACCTGGACCAACCGTTTGAATAAACGTATTTACAAAAGAAAGCTTGGCGTTTGCAGAAGTAAGCTGCTCTTTGGAAACAATCTGCGGCATAACTGAATGATGTGCGTTCCCAAATGTATATCCTGCCGAGGATAGTACAAAACCAAGTATATATAAATGCCACAGTTGTATCGTGTTCGATAAAAGAAGCATAATTATTCCTAGAGAAGCCATAATTGAAATTAAACTTGTCCACCGCATCATCTTTTTACGGTTCATCCGATCAACCAACACTCCAGCAATAATTCCAAGAAAGATATTTGGAAAGAAATCGATAGCTCGCATCGCACTCATTGCCAGAGCGGACTCTGTCATGCTATAAATCAATAATGGTATAGCTAACATATACATTTGCATACCTATACTTTGTACGGTTGATCCTCCCCATAGAAAAAGAAAATTTTTATTTTTCCATAAAGAGGTCGGCTCTTCTCTGCCCTCTATTACTTGTTTCGATTCCATGCCGTCATCTCCCTTAAACCAACTACTATTTACTTTTAGTCTAAATTGTGAAAAGATGAATAAAAAGTGAGAATTAATCGTTTTCATTGTTCACCTTTTAGAATGGAGAGAAATTTGTTTATGAGATACAGCAAATACGCTTCTAAACTATTAAGTTATTACAGCCTGCATAATCAGACTGAAACAACCATTACAGAGTTGGCTGCAGTTTTTCAATGTTCAGAAAGGCATACCAAAACGATTATCCACTACTTGATGGACGAACAATGGATAACGTGGCAGGTTTCTAGAGGTAGAGGGCGAAAGCCGATAATAACATTGCATTTTAAAAATGATGATATTCTGCTAGAACGGGCGAAAGAGTTAGTACAAAAAAAGAACTATCAAAAGAGTTTTACAGTTATTCATCAAGCGAGTAATGCCTATCAAGAAGCATTTCGTATTTGGTTTCAGCAGCAGCTCGGAATTACGCAAGTTCAAATGGATAAGGAAAAACATTTAGATGTATTACGTTATCCCTTTTATCCCGTCTCATTATGTTTGGATCCTCTCCATGCAAAATCTCGTCACGATACGCATATGATTCAGCAAATTTTTGAATGTTTGCTAACATATCATTCCGAAACAAATACCCTTGAGCCTCGTATCGCACATTACTGGGAGAGTAAGAACGGAAAGCAGTGGACTTTTTATTTACGAAAAAATGTGCCATTTCATCATGGCAGAATGGTTGATGCAAATGATATAAAATCTACCCTTTTACGTTTTAACAAAGAGCACATTATTAGAATAAACATCCGTAACATTGAAATCATTAATTCAACAACACTTATCTTTCATTTAAACAAGGTAGACTACTTGTTTCCGAGATTACTTGCAGATATTCGGAGTGCTATTGTGCCAATTGATGTGATTGAGAACTCAGGAGAAAACTTTTCCACCAAACCAGTAGGCAGCGGTCCCTTTCAACTTACATCATATAATGACAAAAGAATTCAATTAGATCGATTTGAGAATTATTACGGGCTCTCTCCCTGGCTGGACAGAGTTGAAATAATTACAACTCCCGAAAAATTTTTGCCCGATCAAAAGCATCCCTTGTTACTAAAAGCACCAAACAGTTCTTGGAAAGCAAATCATACCTACCAGCAAGGAGCGAATTTTATCACCTTTAATTGTAGAAAGAAAGGACCTCTACAAAACATAGATTATCGAAAAAGGTTATGTAAAGTAATTCATCCAGCCGACTTTTGTCTGATAAAAAATGGTGAAATCGCAGCTCATAGTATGCTTGTAGAAAAGTCGCTAACCTTTTCGAATAAAATAAACCGGATTGCTGGCAACCTATCCTCAACAGTCACTTTAAAAATTGCAGTACAGCAGATACGAGAAGGCGCAAATCATTATAGGGAAGCAGTTATTTTACAACAGCTATTGCTCCAAAATGGCATTCCAACAGATATGGAACTTATTGATATAACCCAATTAAGCAATCCAGATAAGATGATGAATTATGACCTGATTGTTGGTGGTATTTTCTTATCTACTGATCGTCTGCTGTCCGTTTTAACATTTATGGAAAGTATGTCGATGCCTCTATATCCATTACTACCGGATAATGCTCAAAAAGAAGTCCAAAAGCAGATTAGCAGAGTGCGACACTCACAGGATTTTCAAAATCAATGGGATATCTATTATCAACTAGAAAATTATTTAAAAGAGCAAGGTTTTATTACTTTTTTAAATCATCGGAGTCATACAGTATATGAACCAGAGAATAGTTTATATGAAAATATACAACTCGATCACAATGGCCGTATTGATTATCGAAAAGTTTGGAAGAGAGCATTTTAAGAAAGTGGAGTTATTTCTAGTTATTATAATAAAACTGTTGCACCATCAGATAACTGATCGTGCAACAGTTTTTCAATATTGTTTCACCTTAAAATATAGATAAATCTTGTTTTCCACTCTCATATTCAACAAAGAAAAATATATAAAAACTTTCTGGCAGCTGATTTCATTCATATTATCTTCCTCATTAAAAAACCAACGTAATAATATTCTTTATAATTACCAGACTTACTATCATAACAATAACACTGGAAACCTTGTTTAATATGATAATATATTTCCCTGTTCTATCGATGGTTCCGATGGCTTTCCCAATTATCGCAAGGAAAATAAACCATAACCAAGACACAATAATCGTAGAAATGCTAAATAAGAATTTGTCTGTTCCAGAATAAACGGCAGCACTAGTACCAATCACTCCTATTGTATCCATAATGGCATGTGGATTAAACAAGGAAACGGATAACGCAAATCCAATTTGTTTCTTTGCGCTCATCGATTCATACTTTTTTAAACTTGCGGGTTTTTCATTCCACAAAGACCAAGCCATATAGACTAAGAAAATAAGGCCAATCGTATAGATGAAAATTTGCAGCACAGGCAGCGACATTAATATCAACGAAACACCCAGGATTGCTAAAACAATTAAAAATGTATCACATAGACCAGCGGTTATAACTACTGGAAGCGCGCCAATTAATTTTTTATGATTTGCCCCCTGATTAAATATAAATACATTTTGAGCACCTAAAGGTAATATTAGCCCTAGTGCAAGTATAAAACCATGAACAATAGGTTGTATCATTATTCGCCCTCTTTCATTTTATGATTTAATGTACATTGAAGTACCCCTGAATATATTTCGCCATCCATCGAAATAATTTCTCAAATTACCAACCAAGAAAGACATTATGCAATACAATTATCATAAGGACTCCTTTGGTATAAATTTTTCCATTCTTTCTTTATAGCCTTTAAGTATATAGCTTCTTTGAATTCCTCCTCCATAAAAATCCCACCTTCCATATGTATGTTATACTAGGTTTCAAATAAAAGAACCTGCCAGATTTAAAATAAAAAACCAACCAGAAGGGAATAATCAGATGAGCGGATTCAAATACAAAAAAATCGTTGATGATATTATTCATAAGATAGCTGAAGGCGAACTAAAACCCGGAGAAAAATTAGCATCCCAAAGAGAAATTGCACAATATTATCATGTCAACAGATCAACGGTTGTTCAATCTCTGGATATTCTCAAAAGCTATGGCGTTTTAGACACTGTAGAGAAAAAGGGTGTATTTGTATCTCAAAATAAATGGAATACATACATAACAAGTAATATTCGTTGGCAAGATTATATCGGAAAAAGTTTGTCTAAAAACAATCAGTACTATATTCAAAAGATTAATGAATTGGAGTTTGATGACAACATCACACGATTGGGGACCGGGGAATTAGCGCCTGATTTAATACCCAACCATTTATTCAAAGAAATTTTAAGGCAGGATGAAAATGAAAAATTAACGACAAACTATGAAGAGCCAAAAGGAAAGTTAGAACTACGATTAGAAATTGTTAACTATATGAAAAAAAGAGGAGTAGCATGTGATATAAACAATATTTGTGTCACTTCTGGCGCTTTGCAAGGTTTAAAATTGATTGCCGACGGATTACTTGTACCACAATCAAAAATTATTATTGAAACACCATCCTATATCCATTCCGTCCGAACATGGCATAACATTAGAGCCAGAATGACACCTTTAACCATTGACTACATCAGAAGCAACATAAATCATTTATTTAAAGCGGGAAGTGACTATAAAAACAGTATCTTTTACTCTATTCCATCGTTACATAACCCGACGCAGAACACCTATACCAAAATGGAAAAACAGAAAATCATAAATCAATGTCAAAAGAATGGCATCCCTATCGTAGAAGATGATATTTATGCTGATTTATGGTTTGGTCCCGAACAGCCTATGCCGATGAAAGCATTAAAAAACAGCGATAACGTCTTGTATTTAGGCAGTCTGTCTAAAACCGTAAGTCCAGGCTTGAGAATTGGCTGGATTGTAGCAGATAAAAATGTTATCCGGCACCTGGCGGACTTAAAAATGCAAAATGATTATGGGGCGAGTTCCATATCGCAGTATATTGCTGCAAAGTGGCTGCGCGACTATCATGATGCCCATATCAAAGAATTAAAAAAGAAGTTAATGTATAAAAGGGATCTATTTCTAAAGGCTTTAACAACCTATTTATCGGATTACGGAGAATGGGATAAACCGGACGGCTCTTTTTATATTTGGTTTAAACTGCGTGTTTCGCTGGATGTAAAAACACTTTTTAATGAAGCGATCAAAGAAAATATTTTGATCCAGCCTGGTGAAATTTATGATAGCAGCGCAACCGATTATATTCGGTTTTCTTATTCTTATATTCATGAAAATCAGATTGAGGAAAGTGTTAGGAGATTAAAAGGAGTTATGGAAAGAATTAGATAAACATTGGGGATCATAGCAAGCAATACAAAGAGCCACATTACGAATTCATTCTCAAAAGAATAAGTAATGTGGTTTCCTTTTAAAGCATTATTATTCACCTATATAAGAATAATGGATGTATTTTAGACTTACATTTTGATTGTCAATATGTATTTATTAATCCATGCTCCTAATGTTTTTTAAATATCCGTATTTAAACGACAATATAAATATTCGTTTAAATCTGGGTGTCCAGACGAATTGTTTAGCACCTTGCTCACCCACGCATCTCTTTCAAAACTAAGCACCTTTAAGTCCCAACAACAAGCTATAAGTCCTGTAGGAGTAACATATTCAAAATCGGCTGGATTGTCATGGGAAGCAACATACACATGATGTATTAATTCATTTTCATTTGTCCACCAATCAACAAAAATAAAACTTGCTCCCTCTCCTTCATGAACGCCGACAAAACCAACTCCATAGCGTTCTTCAGTTATAGCAGGAATCGGTAATATCCCCATCGCTATTTCCTTCGCTTTTTTTACAAGTTCTTCTCTTGGATAATCTCCTGCAGACGAAATTCCATATAATTTCATTTTCCAATCTTCGTATTCCCATAAATCCAAGAATCTTATTGGTCTAGGCTTGTATGTGCCATTCAAATTAATCAATTCAGTTACCTCCTTTTTCAAACCAAAAACTGCATCGTAAATTTTTATTTTCATCAATTGCTCAATAAATATTATTATTTGGTAGCTATTTGATCGGGATATTTATCTCATTTCCATATTCATTAAAAAAATATTTCAGAAGTAAAATTTATTCTAAATAATAGCTGTTTAAATAACAGAAATATTTTGAATTAATTTATTAATCATACTTTAACTTATAAATTTACTTTAATTCCACATTTTAGTTCCATTATCACCTATTTATTAATTTGTTTCAGTTGCATAAATCATTCATTCTAGCTTCCATTTAGCTAAAGTAATATAATATAAAATATAAGTTTTTATTTCTTTTGTATAAGTTTACTTTACTTTTATCAAAAAATAATTTACAATCTTTTTTAAGAGGTGATGGTTATGAAAAAAAAGTCTGGTGATTCAATCTCTAATAAGGTTTATGAATATCGCGTACTTGCCAGAATGTCTCAGAAAGAATTAGCAGAGAAAGTCGGGGTTTCCAAACAAACCATCTTCGTCATGGAAAAAGGAAATTATGTTCCTACTCTGTTATTAGCTTTTCGAATTGCGGATTTTTTTAATGTTGATGTGAACGAAATTTTTACTTATGAGAAAGGAAATGATTCAAATGAATACAACTGATGAAATATCAAATACAATCTTTGACCCTTTAAATACGTGGGCACAAGCAGCACCAGGTAACTGGAATATACTTCTGGGCAGCGGTTTTGTATTGCTTTTTATTGGATTGGTTCTGATGTTCGGGTTTCTAAGAAAAATAGGTAAAGCTGATGAAAGAACAAATCAAATTCATTTAATAAGCGCCTACATAATATTATGGGTAGTAATTTTATCCGACATCATTTTTCCAAAGGAATATATGTGGCAAATTTTCTTTTTATTTAAATATGGTCTTGCGTTTATCGCCTCGGGAATCTATCTGGCCATTCGATATAAAAAGGATTTTTCTTAACTGTAGGAAGCGTTTATTGATTCACGGGAGTAGATGCAATAATCGAATTTATAAAACAAAACTTCACTCAGTGGGAGTTTTCAACGCACAGCTCTTTACGATGGGACGATTGTAATCACAAAAGCTCTTCGGTGGGGCGAGTAATCGCAGCCCCAGTCCCAGTCCCAACCCCAGAACGTCGACTGCTGTTTTTCCCTCACTGAGTTTAGCCTAAGTGATTCAGTGAATAGCGTCCATTATCTCCCGTCTAAATAAATTTATTTTACGTTTTATTTTGAGACGGGAGTTTTACGGACGGCTCTCCGTAATAAAAAAAGACGATAATAATTAATCATTATAATTCTCTGTATTCCCGCTTAAATATTTTCCAAAAAACGCTTTGACGCTTTCCCAAGCCTTAGCATGAGCTACAGCATTAGCATGAGGATTTCCCCCAAGCAACATTGTGAAGTCCGAAGCAAAAGCAATCTTATCTGAATCAGTTGTTGGCATTTCGGGAGCAACAAAATAATGTCCTGCACCGGGATAGGTTACATGTTCATAATAATAAGGATGATTTTTTTGTCCTAAACGCTCTATCACTCTATCAGACATTATATCTGATGGCCACAATTGATCATCACCACCTGAAATCAAGAGGATAGGACCATTTATGTTTTCTACTGCAATTTCGGCATTCGTTTGTCCTTCCCCTAAATGGAAATACCAATCCCGAAAAATGATAGGCTCTCCTGTTTGTATACTTTTCCCTAAAGACGCTCCAACCTTTTCAGGTATTTTCCCTTTTGCATAGGGCAACTCCTCCCCTTTATATTTCCAAGAGGAGGAACTACCATTATTTTGACTAATTCCAGGATAAACAACCGAACTTGGTGCATAACCTGCTACTGCCTTAATTTCTGGAAACATGGAAACTGATAATAGAGCTAGTTCCCCACCCTTTGATGTTCCAATCATACCAATTTTCTTAGAATCTACATTTGGTTGATTGCTCAACCAATTTATTGCTTTTTCAATATAATCAACTGAAATATTAACCAACTCATCTGGCAGATTTTCTATACCAAAGTAAGCTAAAGCAAGAGTATTAAACCCATATGAAGATAAAAGTGCTGCATTTTCCTCATGTAAACCACCTTCTGATCCACCAAGCACAATGATGGTTGGGAATTTATCCTCTCCGGGTTGGGAAAACAACGTTGCGACTAGCCCTTGTTCACGTACCGGTATTCTTTTAACTTCGGGCAAAACGAAATGCCGCTTCAAAGATAACACATCCAACAATGCTTCTTGTCTTTTCAATATTAAATTTACTTCCAAAGGGGTTAAAGGTATTTGCTTTTTTGATGGTACGTTTGATTTGGGGAACATAGACCAAAAAAGACCATTCACATCAGCCTCAGAATAAGTTCCTGAAATAGGTTGAGCAGTCATTAAATCAACTCTTCCTTCCGTATCCGCTTCAAATACAGCGCAGGATTCCCAATCTACCCCAAAGTTATCCCGCATTTCAGCTTTAAGCGTTACAACATCATATGGAGAAAGTCCGCTCATACTGATTTCCACCTGCGAATCTATTAAATTACTGTTGGATGAAAAATGAATTTTAGGCAATTCCATTATTTCACTCCTTTCTTGCTGTACAATTTATAGTAAAGCAATGAAAACTATTGGTTAAATAATTATTTTGGACTAATAGTAGATTGTTTCGACTTTTAGCCTGAGGCAGTCATCCATTTTTATTTATCGAACAATCCGCAATGATTTATTATTTCATCTGTTCCCAGCAGAGTGGCTTCAGCAATTCCTATGTTATTTTCTTTCATAAAAGACTGTACAACTTGGAACCCAACGGCGTAACCGGCAAATGGTGATAATCCCACAGGTTGATATCCTTGCTCCACTGCAATTTTATCTCCAAACATATAGCTGCTAACTTCCGCAAAACCTTTAACATCTAATGCATCTTTCATTACTTCGGTAGAGTACGCTAAGTCCTCTTTGTCAAAAGAGGTAACCCAAGGTCCTAAAAGTTCCTCTCCATAAAGCTCTTTAGCAAATGATTCTGCTAATCCTTCTATGACTAAATAGTCCCCAACTGTAACATTGCCTTGATCC
Organism: Oceanobacillus jeddahensis; assembly: GCF_000750635.1. Lineage (GTDB taxonomy): Bacteria > Bacillota > Bacilli > Bacillales > Amphibacillaceae > Oceanobacillus > Oceanobacillus jeddahense. Next base: position 1,505,978 of record NZ_CCDM010000001.1, on the reverse strand, counting down.
CAATCAAAATACGAAAAACGAATATTATGGTTAAATTCATGGGCAATCACTGCTGGAATTTTAGGGGTATTATAGGAATCGGGGTAAATAGACACTTGGATAAATCCCGGAATTCCACCGAATCCACAATAACCCTTTTGCAATTCTAATTTCTTGGGATCTGCTATATACATTCCAAATCTTAATTCGTTCGTATTTATATTTAAATTATTTTCTTCTATAAATTGGGTACAATCATTCAACGTATTACGTGCTGTTTCAAGTGCTTGAATGTCTTTTAAATTCTCCAATGCCTTTTTTCCTGTTTGCGTTTCAGATACATCAAGATAGCCGAGCATATTTGTAGCCATTATGACATCATACCCATTAGGGTCTTTAGCCTTTAATGGAACATTAATCGTATTCCACATCTTTTCAAAAGGCTTCATCATAGAGTATCGAAAGTAATTTTCTCTATTTTCCTCCATAGAGAATAACTGTTCATATTGTTCCATTGTATTTTCTATTATTATTTTCATTGTTATCACCTTTTTATTTCTGATTATCTTCCATATAAATTTGACTTCATCCATAAAATTCATCAAGAGAGTAGTTCTTAAAATTTTCATAAAAGAATTTATATCATTCTTTTATCACGGAGAACCGCCCGTAAAACTCCCGCCTCAAAATAAAGAGCGAAAATAAATTTATTTAGGCGGGAGGTAACGGGCGCTAACTCCCTGAATCACTCAACTAATCATTCAGTGGGAGAAGGGCGAAAACTCCCACTGAATGAAGTTTCGTTTTATGATGGCTTGTACTTTTTGAGATTCAGGGGGAAACTATGACAAAGCGCAAGTTTTTTTAAATCGATTCTCACCTTTTCAATAAACTTTTGCGTTCACCCTCTGACATTCTTTTTCACTCCACATTTACATGATTGACAGAATCATTTCCCCAACGTCTGCGGGCTTCTTGTTCATAGGTTTTATGGCTAAAGCTAAGCCCTTCAAATTTCTCTTCATTTGTCATCCTTATTTTACCCAACATATATTGAATGATTTTATCAATCGTAGTTATCATTTTATCGATATTCCTTTGTTTCTCTATCAACATTTTCCGTTGGAGAAGCAATGCTTCCCTTTGATTAAATGATGGGGTGTAAATAATCTTTTTTATTTCCTTTAGGGATAAACCCAATTCTTTAAAGATCAAAATTTGCTGTAGCGTTTGTATATTTTCTTCTGAGTATAATCGATAACCGGAGCTGGTAGTTTCTTTTGGAGCCAATAACCCAATCTCATCATAATGATGCAGTGTACGAGCACTAACACCCATTAAATCAGTCACTTCTTTTGCTCTCATCACCACTTTTTAACACCTCCTTTATTTGGTACTATGAGGCTTTACGCAGCGTAAAAGTCAATAGAAATATCAAATTATTGAAAGTTATTTATCGCTCAAGCTACTTTTGAACGGGGGCTCTTTAAAATCATCTTATCCCAGTTATAAATTTTAGTTTGATTTTCAAGTAATCAGAAATTATAAACTAGATCAGCCATATTTCTATCTTCCAACAACCATTGTTTACCTGTTGGCAGTTGTTTGTTATTTATTGTTGCTAATCATTTCCGAAAAATTATGGCGTAATTATATATTAAGTATACGAGAGGTGATTAAAACGCAAGTGAGAAATAATAGTCAATATACAATTATTTCTCACTTGTAAAATATTTAAATATTTAAATATTAAAAAACAGCCAAGAACCTTATATACTAAGATTCATGACTGTCAACTTTTACTTGCATTTATATTGGTAAAAGACTTTATAGTTTCAAAATCATCTATATTAATTGTTTTAAACATTAAGTCAAATTTATCAAGTTCTGTTATTAGATACAATTTTTTTATCACTGTTGTCACCGTCAGCTCGTCGTCTTTGATGCATTATCAGGACAAACATACTTAACACATTACATTTTTGAATTCATTCTAATTACTTCTTGTCCATGTCTAAATTAATTTTCCTTCACTAACAGACACCCTTAAACTTCTTTTTAATAGATTGTTCATAAGATAGATAAATCACTCTTCTTCAATTAGAAAAGTAATAATAAACTGGGTTCCTAATTCACGTTTACTATTCACCTTAATTTCTCCGCCATGAGCAATGATAATTTGCCTGGCAATCGCCATTCCTAATCCTGTTCCGGTATTATCAGAGGTAGCGCTCGTTCCCTGATAGTACCGTTCGAATAAATGCTCCATCGTTTCTGGGTCCATACCTACCCCATCATCTTCAATAGAAACACGAACTTGTCTTGGATAAGACTGTTCTTCATGGAGTATAACCTTAATTTTCGTATGGGGTGGGTTATGTTTGATACTATTTGCGATGACGTTTTCAAATGCCCGCTTTACATAGTTCGTATCCATATTAAGAAATATTTGTTCCTTATCCGCTTCAAATGAGAATACCTTATTTTTAGCTTCGGGCATTTTTTCCAAGTGCTCCAAAACATGTTGAAGCGTATTTACAAGATCTTTTTGTTCCAGCTGTATTGGAATCACGTCATTTTTTAATTGGAAGGTTAAATTAAAGTCTTCGATTAGTTGCTCCATATATTCCACACGCTCCTCCATGATTTTGGAAAAATAACGAACTTTATCCTGCTCCCAATCATGATCATCTGAGGAAAGAAGTACTGTATATCCCTTGATAACCGACAAAGGTGTCTTTAGATCATGGGAGACTCCTGTCATCCATTCTTCTCTCGTCTTATCTAATAGCTCCCGTTCTTCTCTATTTCTTTGCAGGGTTGATGTAAGGTCAGAAAGAGCCTGATTCAATTCTTTATACGTATTATATTCAGTTTTATTTCGCCAACGCTGCTTGATATTAAATTTTCGGTTATAAAAAGGTTTTTCATAATTACCTTTAGACAGACTTTCAATCCACGATACGATATAAAGCAATGGGGCACCTAATTGTCTTCCGAAAAATATGGCGATGACTATTCCGATTAGAATGATGAATAGAATCCATAGATTGTTCACCCAGTATTGAAATGGATTATTACTTGTCATCGGTTTTCCTAGGACCCATGTTAGATCCTGATTATCTATCCTGTTATACCATGTGGATAATTGAAAATCGTTTTTGGCAGGATATAAATAATCAGACACTAATTCCCCTGGAGTATAATGGTTTGGTATACTTTCAGGTGTATTAAAAGAATAGACTTCATTCCCCTGCGCGTCCAATATTTGCACCCACATATTGTTGCTTAACAAATCTGCTTCTACCTCTGATTCTATAGAAGGTTTTTGATCTACGAATACCGTATATTCCACAATATCGTTAATGGATAATAGCGGTGATTCTTTTTGATGGTGCTCCAAAAAATAACTGATTAAAACAATACTGAGGATGATCAATATCCCCCAAATAAGCATTAACCAGAAAATACGTGAGACAAAATAATATGCAACTCTATTTTTTAATTTCACAGCAATTCCTCATCCGTGCTCGTTTCAAATATATAGCCTAATCCACGAACGGTTTTGATCCATTTAGGTCTGCTTGGATCTTCTTCTATTTTTTCACGTAAACGACGTACATGTACCATCACTGTACTGTCCCCGCCATAAAATTCTCCCCATACCTCTTTATAAATTTGATGCTTACTTAAAATTTGATTAGGATGTTCACAAAAATAGAGTAACAGCTTTATTTCCTGAGTAGGACACTCTATTCGCTCCCCATTAACCATAAGTCTCCCTGTATTGGGATCTATATGAAACGTACCATAATCATAAATTGGTTTCCGTGTTTGTCGGGATGGAGTTTGTATGGAGCGTCTTAATTGAGCTTTTACACGGGCTACGACTTCTAATGGATTAAAAGGTTTTGTAATATAGTCATCTCCTCCAAAGCTAAATCCTTGTAACTTATCTAAATCTGTTGTTTTCGCTGTAAGGAATAGTATTGGTACATTTGTCTCTGAACGGATTTTGCCACATAACGTAAAACCGTCTATATCAGGTAACATCACATCCAGCAATATAATATGCGGATTATTTTGGGTTGTCGTAAAAAGCGCTTCTGCCCCAGTCTTAGCAGTGAAGATATTTTGAAAACCTTCTTTTTCAAATACCGTGATTAATAAATCTAAAATATATGGATCATCATCAATCATAAGAATATGATGATCTTCGAGCTTGAAAGTCACATGACATCCCCCTTCCTATCTTCCTTATTATTCTACATTAATCATGAATAAAAAAAACTACTTCAGAAATGAATTTATACGCTGTTCAGATTTCTGAAAAATGGAATTATTCTACATCCCAAGCTGTTCTAAGTATGGAGTGGAAATGGAAGATTATTTGGAATTGGATTGTTTAGCAAATGTTTAGGGAAAGTTTCATCCCTGTTTAACGCATTTCGTTTACGATAGAAATGAGGTGAGGAACAGATGAATGATCAAATCTTAATGACAAATGATCTAACAAAAAAGTACAAAAAACACATGTCTGTAGATGGACTGAATTTACAGATTGAACGTGGACAAATTTATGGATTTCTTGGACCAAATGGCGCTGGTAAAACAACGACGATCCGCATGTTACTAGGTTTAATAAAACCAACAAAAGGCAATATTGAAATTTTTGGGCAAAGCTTAAAGAAAAATCGCCTACAAATTTTACAACGGATTGGATCGTTGGTGGAATCTCCAACATACTATGGAAATTTAACTGGTCGTGAAAACTTAGAAGCAGTTCGCAGGTTACGAGCTCTGCCGGAAAAACGGGTGAACGAAGTATTGGAAATTGTGCGATTAACCAAAGTTGCGAACCGGCTAACAAAAGAATATTCCCTTGGAATGAAGCAACGTTTGGGGATTGCTGCTGCGATGTTGAGTAACCCAGACTTATTAATCCTGGATGAACCAACGAATGGTTTAGATCCGTCTGGTATCCAAGAAATTCGGGAATTAATTAAGGAATTACCTGAGGCTGGAATGAGTGTGCTAGTATCCAGCCATTTGTTAAGCGAAATTGACCAAATGGCTACCCAGGTAGGGATCATTAACCATGGAAAAATGATTTTCCAAGACTCCATTGAACAGTTAAGACAAAAGCGAAAACCTCTATTAAAAGTCGGCGTTAATGATGTCCTAAAAGCAAATACATTATTAAAAGAACGAGGAGTAAAAGCTGATTTACAAAATGATTTCTTATGGTTATCACAAACAGACCCAGCATTTGTTTCAGATATTAACGCTATTTTGGTTCATTCGGGGATAGCTGTCTATCGACTGGAAGAAGTAAAAAGAACGCTTGAAGATATTTTCTTAGAATTAACTGGCACAGAGGGTAGCTTATGATAAAGATATTATGGGCAGAACAATTAAAATTAAAACGTTCGGCGTTAATGTTTATTGTTTTATTGGTACCGTTACTTGTATTGGCATATGAGATGGTGAATTTAACTTACCGCGCTGCGTTTGTTGAAAACCAAGTGGAGATGTTCGGTGCTGATTCCATGTGGATATATTTATTATACGACAATAGTTTGTTATTTGGACTAGGTTTTCCATTGGCCGCCACCCTGACTGCATCAGTAATAGCAAATATTGAACATCAAGCAAATGGATGGAAACAAACCCTTTCTATGCCTATTTCGAGAGGAAAAATCTATTTGAGTAAATTTATTTGGCTAACAATTAGCCTATTCCTTTCCGTTACTGTATTTCTGTTTGGCATGGTTTTTTTGGGAAAGATACTCGGATTTGAAGGGGAAATTCCATGGGACTTAATGATAGGCGACTGTTATGGAATGTTAATTACTGTATTACCAATAATGGCTTTTCAATTTTGGTTATCCATGACCATTAAAAATCAGGCCTTCTCCATCCTTATTGGTTCCATTTCTGCTATTATGGGGCTGTTTTTAGCAGCTGCTCAAACGACAAGATGGTTCCCTTTAGCCTATCCAAGTCAATCATCAACAGTTATATTGCAATATGAGGGATTAGGAGATAATCCAGATTTTTCTGCCTTTCTCGTTATCAGTTTGCTATTAGGGATAAGCCTAGTATTTATCGGGGCCACACATTTTGCTAAACAGAGTGTTCAGTAAGGAGAGATGATGTTGAAAAATATTTTATATGTAGAACGATTAAAGTTAAAACGCTCCAAATTGTGGTTACTTTACGTAATAGGACCCTTATTAGGCGTATTCCTGGCTTATATTAATTTCTTTAAAAACTACGACCTTTTTATGCAGCCTGGAGATAACGAATGGATAGAGGTGTGGACACAAGTAGCATTGTTTATGGGTCCTTTTGTATTGCCCATCCTGGTCGGGATATACACAGCGCTTGTTTGCAGAAGTGAGCATGTCGGTGGAGGTTGGAAACAATTATTAGCAATGCCCATCAATTATTCGGTGATCTTTTTAGGGAAATTTTTAACGGTAGTAAAAATGGTAATTATTTCAATGGTGATCCTATTAGTCTTTTTTATAGGATTTGGATATATAAATGGAATCGAAGGCAGTCTGCCGCTATTTACAATAGTAGAATTTATAGTTAGAGGTATTCTTGCTTGTTTACCATTGATTCTGTTACAGCTAACTATATCTATAAGCTCTAAAACATTTGGCGTACCATTAGCTGTTAGTATTGTTTTTACTCTTCCAGCTATTATTGTCGCCAGCACATCCTTAGGACAGATTTATCCTTGGACACAGCCTATGCTGGCTATGTCTCCTGAAGATGAATCACCTATTCAATCTTATTGGTTGTTTTATTCATTAGTTATTGGAACATTCTTCGCTTTACTCCTATATGGTTTATGGAATTTTTCGAAGCGGGATACGTATTAATTGCATCTGACAGCTTCCATGAAAAGCACATTACCAAAATTCTACTGGTGCTGTTGCACAATGAAGAACTAAACTGTGCAACAGCATCTCTTTTCTATCTCTTATCACGGAGAAAAGAAGCAGACTAAGTTCGCGACGTCCTGGGGTTGGGACTGAGGCTGGGGCTGCGATTACTCACCCCACCGAAAACCATTGCGATTACTCGCTCTAGCGTAAAGAGTTGTGTGTCGAAAACTCCCACTGCGTGTAGTTTCGTTTTATGCAGCAGCTTCAAAAAACCATCCAGGTTTTAGCAAGAATGGAAAAGGGTAATCGTTTTCTAAAGAGAAGAACAGCAAATATTCCCAAGAAAGTATAATAGGTAGGCAAACCTGCTTAAAAATTAACCATTAGAGTAACTACTTCACGATTATATTACACCGCATTTTTTATCCTTCAACTTATCCATGGAAAATATTGAATCAAATCATTTCTCTCAAATTCAAACAAAATTTGAAAGGAGAATTACATGCATTTCAAACAAAAGGTAGGATTCCTTTTAGTGATTGGAACTTTATTATTAGTCAGTCCTCTTGGAGCTATGAAAGTGGTGGCAATAGCTGATTTCGATGGGAGTGTTGATAATGAAGAAGTAGAGGAAAATTTGGAACTGCCGGATATTCATGAAAACACCATTATTTACAATGGTACGATTAATCCCAAATTTATGTTGGGAGTAGAAGTGCCTGGGCTAGAAAATGTAGTCCATCCTTATGTGAATGAAGATGGGCAATTTTCTATGGAAATACTAATGGCAGATTTGGAAGCTGGAGATGAAATCCTTTTCCGTTTTGGGGAGGATGGTAAAGAACCTCAAGAACGAACCATTGAAGTACAACCGGCAGAAGAAGGAAAAGAAGTGATAGAGAGCCGTGCTGATACGAGTTCGGTTGAAGAAGTTATTGAAGAAGGAACATCCGTAGACTGGCCAGATAGTAATGACAGTATACGATTTGATTTAAGCACCATTGGCGATGTAGACGGTCAGATTTATTACGCACGTGAAGGAAAAACGATTAATGAGAATACCCAAATGGAACATATGGATTCAACAAGTTACACTGCTTTACTTGCTCCTTCAGAAGAGGTCTATGAAGAACAAATGGATGCTGATGCGTTTGATTATCCGCAGCCAGGTGAAAAAGTCAATATATACATCACAGCTTTAGGCGTAACTGCTGTAATTGAAACGGAAGTTCCAGAGGATTTAAACGTTTGGAATGAAGATGATGACCAAGAAAATGGTACAGAATCTGATGAAGATCAAAATGAATCAGATAATGACGATTCCTCTGAGGATACAGAAAATAATGGAGCGGCTGAGAATAATGATTCTAATGACAGCGGAACAGATGAAGAAACGGAAAATACAGACTACAATGATAACGCAGACGAAACAACAGATGGGGAAGAAACGGAAAGTGCTGTAAGTGATTCCAATACAAATGGAGGATTTATGTCCCCTATTGGTTGGACAGTTATTGGGATCGTGATACTGGCACTTGTCATTGGCGGTATTATTTGGGGTAAAAAACGCCGTAATGTTTAAAGCGGAAAATGGTAAACTGCTACAATAAAAAGGCTGCTGCACAACAAGGTAACGATTTGTGCAGCAGTTAGTCCTATGAAAAGAAAGCAATAATTCTTGTGTACTCACCTTCCACTCAAACAAACGCCGAAAAGAATCACTTAAACAGCTTGAAATCTATATTTCAAAGGACTGAGCCGTTTAGTCATTTTTGAATCTATTATGGTTTTCTAAATGATAGACAATACATGATATAATACAATTTTATATTTAAATGTTGAGTTACTCACTTTTGGAAACTTTTATAATTAAATATTTTTATAAGTACGATCGGTGTTAGTATAATGATAAACCCCAAACCTATAAATAATAATATTTTATTGTCATAATAAAACTCGTAAATCGCAATTAATAACAGACCCACACTAATCCAGAATGTCATCTTCCCCAGATACTTCCGTAAATAATTCATATTTATCTTTTTTCTTTCTTCTTTAGGCATCATATTTATTCCCGCTATCAAGAAATCACCTTTTCCTAGATAAACTAGGATTGAACTTACGAACAAAAATACAAGGACTATAATAGTTAAAAATAATTCCATGAATATTAACACCCTTTAAAATTGACTTATAACTTAGTAAAACTGCTGAATGTTGAAAGTACGGTGAAAAGATGGTCGTATTTCTGGAAAGCTTTGAAATACTTCAAAAATCAGGTTTAACCTACAAAATCCCTAAATCTATGAATCATTTTTATCTTGAAATACAAATTCAACGACAGTTAATATAAATGAAAGGATAAACTTTGTTTCCAAAGAAAAGAATGTTCATAAACGCGTCTGCGGTCATAATAATTAGAAATGTAAAGCACGTTTCTATTAGTGATTACGTATATTTAAAGCAGTAATATATAATGCTAATAATACTTCTTGGAATGACTGATTTTGTTTATGATCCATTTTTATTTTATGTTTCTCGCCCCTTCTTCCTGTTTTTTCATCTTTAGATAATAAATTAAAATAGGTTCTTTCTCCAAATAATAAAGTATCTTGATCATCTTTGATGTAAGTAGTCATATCAAAATAATCATTAGTCAGATTATAAACACAATTATTGTAGTGATAATCAAAGTGAATGTAGTTCTTTACTCCCCGCTCTTTTACCAGCCTTTTAGCATTAAACTCTCCATGATAATCCCCATTAACGTAGACTGTATATTCATAACGCAGCCATTTTTTACTTTTTAAAATAATCGTATTTTCGTTAGAGGACAGTTTTAAACCAGGCGGTGCGCTAAACAAACCCAGCATAAAAAAAGTACGATGTAATGTTGAATTAAAATAAAGTTCAAACGCAGCATTGTTTTGGCCAAGCACTTTAATCGGCATTTTCTCCATGAGTGTAACGATTGGCAGCTGATAATAAAATTCACCTGGGTTGATTTCATCTTCTTCTATCGTCTCATTGGCTATGTTAATATATTTATTTTGATTGTATTTTCTAAAAATAAAATAAGCAATTAAAAATAAGACACAACTGATATGTAAAGCCCAGCTCCATATTAAATTCGTTCCTAAATAAGTTTCCTCATAGTTCAGATAATATATGGTTTCGAAAATATTGATGAAACTATACCCTAGTATAATAGTAAGAATAATATGCACAATCGTTCCTCCTTATTACAATAAAGCCACCCCAATAATATTTTCATTTCGAAATAATTAACCACTTTAACCTTTGAAAATACTATTCTATCTTCTTTTCCATTCATTTTATATCATTTCTTTAGATGTTTGTAAAAGCAATTTACAGTAACCTAAATACCCTTATGTTTGATTGATTACTCCTGATTTTCAACCTATCTTGCTATACTTTTTGGAAAAACACCCAAATGAAATAACTTCCTAACAAGGGCTGCCGTAAAATGGGGACTATGTATTTTGCGGCAGCTCCTCTCAATTATTGTAAATCCTGCCTGCGTGCAAAACCAATATATTGGCCATTTTCATCTTTTAAACGAATCTCATTACGCCAGGAATCATTAACGGTGTCCACAATCCCGGAAATACTGGAAAGACGTACATTTTCCGTACTGCTGGATGTGGTATATAAACGGTTGGCAGATACTTTGCTGCCTTCTCTTATCGTATTAGATTTTGAGTTAATGGATGATATTTCACCATTAATCACATCCATCACAGCTTGATAATTACTTCCAAGAGACTTTTTACGGGCTTCTCCATTTCCATGCTTTCCTGCTTTTGTTTCTTTTACTAATTGGGAAATTGACTTTTCGCTGTCAGATGATGAGATACTTGTTGAAGGGTTAATTAACTGATGATAAACTTGCTTACCTGCTAATCCGTCTGTAGTTAAACCATAATACGATTGAAAACGTGTGACCGCATTCTCTGTGTCCTTCCCATAATAGCTATCAATGCCATGATTTTCAGCGCCTTTATTTGGATAAAATGGTGGATTATGATTTGCCAGCTTTGTTTGCAGCTGCTTAACAGGCTCACCATATTCTCCATTTCCTAATGTTTGACCGGTCCAGTTTCCAGTTACCTTCGTCCAATTGCTGCTGTTATTCTTTTTAGCAGGTTTTGATATGGAATGATTACTGGATGCTTTCCCAATCATCTTTTTAAATTGACTCCATGTTACACCATGCATTCCATCCCTTAATTTTCTGGGACAATGTTTTCCGCTCCACCTATTATGCTGATTCACCTGTGATGATGAAATACCTTCGTCCCTCATAATGTCTTTGACTAAGTCAGCCGTATTTTCAATGGCTTTTTTATAGTCACTGTCTGCGTTGACACATATTTCTATCTGTATGGAATGAAGGTTTCCATTTCCTCGTCCATCTCCCGCACCCCACAATTGAAAACGATGGTCAAAAGACTTAATTGCCATCTTGTCATCTACCTGCCAATGCCATGCAGCCTCCCGGGAATTTCCGTTAGTTTGTAAATTGGCATGATTTTGTGCTCCTGCACCATGATTTACATTATCGGTTTCATGGATTGTGATGTACCTTTTCTTATTATTTTTACCATACTTAAAGGACGTATCATGAATTAATTGTTCTTTTATTTGTACCACCGTAATGCCCCCTTATTTGTTATGCTTTTCAGTCTCCATCCCAATCCTTTTTACGAAGCTTCTTTTTTACACCTTTCGCCCAGCTTTTTACTGCTTCCAGGCTTACTTCTTCCCGGTCCGCAATTTCCTGATTGGATAACCCTTCAATAATGGCACCGCGGAACCAGACTTTTTGCTTTTCCGTCAACAATGCTGTAAATTTAAGGAAAACGTTTTCATTTGATTGATCTATCATTTCCTGTGGATCGCCTCCCCCGTCAACTTCCATCGAAGTTTTCTTTCCATTGACCTGGCTGTAGTTTCCGGATTTTATTTCCACATTTCGCTCATGACCGGCCTGCTCCAGATACTTTTTTTCTACCATGGCTTTTCGAAATACATCAACGATACGATTACGAATTTGAAAATTCATGTACGTAGCTAAGGGTCCTTTATCTGGTTTATAGTTTTCATACGCTCTCCACATTGCTACTAACCCCTCTTGAAAATACTCTTCTTTTTCTTCATCAATTTGCAGCCTTGCCATCTGATAGTACACTCTTCGTTGATTCTGTTCGATAAAATCTTCCAATTCCCATTTCTTTTCGCTCATTTATAATTCCTCCTTCTTTTGGACTAATATAAATTTAACAGAATATAAAAGTTTTGTCATATTGCAAAATAGACTTTAGGATCAGAAAAGATATATTTTAGTCAATTTTCCCTATTATTTTTGACCTGCTAACCTGATTTAAGAGACTTTTACTAGGATAATTTTCAATTTTTACATTTTTTTGTAGACAAATATCAACAAATTCTGCAAATATGTACGTAAAAACGTTATATAGCGCTTTTTAGAAGCTTTCACTTTCCTTATTACGTGTTATTTTCCGGATATAAAATAAATTAATTTTAAACATGCCCCTTTTTTGAAACCGGAAACGACTATAGGGGTGAGAGGAGGTGATAAACCATGGCAGTCGCAGAATTAACGGAATCCGTTTTGCAGCTAACGCTAAATGAAGGCATTGATCCAATGACCGGAGAGTTTGTCTTTAAGCAAAAACGATTCAGCAATGTTAAACCTGAAGCTACTGCTGAACAGCTTTTGCAGACAGCACACGCATTTGCATCTGTTCAACAGCATACGCTCTACGCGATCACGCGTCGAGATGCTTCAGACATTTATGAAGAAGAAGCCTAATCGTTGAAACCAGAGAAGAAAGGAGGTGAAAAAGCATGCGAAAACTGGAATTAAAATTTCTGAATGAACAAAACCGTATTGTAACTTATACGTTGGATCATCCTGTCGAACCAGTTGATCCTGAAACCATTCAGGAAGCAATGGACACGATCCTTCAGGAAAGTGCACTTTACTCCACAGGCGGCGAACTGACTGAAATACACAGCGCCCGCATCGTCGAACGTATTGTAGAAGATATAGAATTATAATCCTTCTGTCGAATAAGACATTGACCGTGAGGAAGCTCTCCTCACGGCATTGTCTTTTATACAATTGATTAAAGCTTGTTCTTTTCAAATTTGTTTATTCAATCAAAGGTGGTGAATTCCTATGGAAGCATGGATTTCTCTTTTAGCGGATTTTGGTTTTCCAGTTGCGGTGACATTTTATTTATTACACCGGATTGAAGGAAAACTGAATCAGTTAATTGAGTCCATCTACTCGATTTCCTTTCCTAAGAAGATAGATTAGAAACATTGAAATTATCTATAACTAATGCTACAGTAAATAATGTATATAGTTATAATTAAATGAAGGAGGGTTGTTAAATATTATGGGAGCAATCAAGACTTACCGTGCTTTGAACAGTTAATTTAATACGTTCGAAGGCTCTGTTGTTTTCGCTTACAGAGTAAACGGGATAAGTCTGTCCATTTTATTTAACAATCTATATTAAAATATGTTGTTAGTAAGTGGAAGGGTGATTATGCATCCTTCCCTTTTAATGTTTTTATGAGAAATGATTTCGCTTTTTACAGGAAAGCTTATTTTATGACGTATAGCTTTCTACTGCGTCACCATGTCTTTCTGTCTTACTTCTAAATAATTGATTCCGTTTACCGGAAGCCACAGATGTCTATTTCTGTGGCTTTTTTCGCGTCCAGAGCCGAAAAATCAATTATTTGAAGAAAGGATTGCTTAAATAATGACAAAAAGAAGAAACAAACATAAATATACAAAAACCATTGATGGAAACTTCCCAAACTATAGCGGACAACATTTGCTGCATAACAAACGAATAGCCAAGGACATTGTAAACAATGCTTACATTTTAGAGAGTGATCTTGTATTAGAATTGGGTGCTGGTAAAGGAGCACTTACTAACATTTTAAATAATCAAGCAAGAAAGATTCTCGCTGTTGAATACGACCAAAAGTTTATAAGGAAATTACAACAACTTGAAATGAAAAACACCGTGGTCATCCAACAAGACATCCTAAAGGTATCGTTACCCCGAGAGCCTTTTGTAGTTGTTTCGAATATTCCATATGCTATTACAACACCGATTATGAAAATGCTTCTTAATAAACCTTCAAGTGGTTTTCAAAGAGGAGTTATTGTAATGGAAAAAGGAGCAGCCAAAAGATTCACGTCAAATTTTGTGAAAGATCCATATGTAATTGCTTGGAGAATGTGGTTTGATATAAGATATGTTAAAGAGATCTCAAGAAAGAATTTCTCTCCACCGCCAAGAGTAGATTCTGCAATGATTACAATAGATCGAAAGGCTCAACCGATTGTACCTTATAACGATTATTTAATCTTTTGGGGTTTGGTCGATTACGCACTTAAAAATCCTCAATTGCCTATTGAGTTAGCATTAAAAGGTATATTTACCCCACCTCAACTAAAGCATTTAAAAAGAGGGCTTCGCATAAAGAATGAGGTGACAGTTGCGAATTTGTCTGAACAGCAATGGGGAATTATATTTGAAACAATGAAACAGCATGTTCCAAAATTTAGATGGCAGACGATTAAAAAAAATAAATTAACCTATTTTTGAAGTAGGAGATCCAACAGCCAATAACTGCCCGATTCGTTCCAGCCTACAGGATGTAGGTCATAAAGGTGTTGCGACAACGCTTTTCGATGGGGTGAGTAATCGCAAAAGCTCTTCGGTGGGGCGAGTAATCGCAGTCCCAGCCCCAACCCCACGACATCGCGAACTTAGCCTTTGTTCCTTTATCATTTCAGTGGGGGATGAAAGCCCGCCCCCACTAAAGGAAGTTTCACTTTATATCAATTCGTCTCATTCTTCCATAAAATCTCTCAATAAATTACTACGACTCGGATGCCTTAATTTACGCAAAGCTTTCGATTCAATTTGACGGACACGTTCTCTAGTAATGCCGAATATTTCTCCTAATTCTTCCAGCTTTCTTGACTTTCCATCATGTAAACCAAATCGAAGACGAAGAATATTTTCTTCCCGCACAGAAAGTGTATCTAATAGTTCTTCCAGCTGTGCTTTTAATGATTCAATCGTAGCGTAATCAGAAGGAGATACCGATTCTTTATCCTCAATAAAGTCGCCTAAATAGGAATTATCCTCATCACCAATAGGTGTTTCCAAAGAGATAGGTTCCTGAATAATTTTTGAAATTTCTTTTACCTTCTCTGTACTTAACTCCATATCTTCACTAATTTCTTTAACTGTTGGTTCACGGCCTAAATCCTGCAATAGCGAACGTTGAATTTGGATTAGTTTATTCATCGTCTCCACCATATGAACTGGAATTCGGATGGTACGGCCATGATCAGCGATGGCACGAGTGACTGCTTGCCTTATCCACCAAGTTGCATACGTACTGAATTTAAACCCTTTTCGATAATCATACTTTTCAGCAGCTTTAAAAAGCCCCATGTTTCCTTCTTGGATCAAATCTAAAAAAGATACTCCCCGTCCTATATAACGCTTAGCAATGCTAACCACAAGACGAAGATTTGCCTCAATTAGCTTTTCCTTTGCCTCTTGATCTCCAGCTTCAATAAGTTCGCCAAGTCTAATTTCTTCTGAAGATGAAAGCAGCTCATTATCTCCAATTTCTGTTAAATACATACGTACTGGATCGTTTACCTTGATTCCTGAAAGGGAACTATTATGTTTTAAATCTATTTCATTATTTATTTTATCGCTGTCTTTAACCTCATCCGCAGAAGAACTCATTACATCACCCTCATTTTTTTCAGCTTGATTCAATGTTTGATCTGTTTCTTTTATGTTAAATAAATCTTGCTCAGCCATCGTTCTCCCTCCCCTTATATATTGCATCCGGAGCCGCTCGGCATACGTTTTTAGATACATACACTAAAACCATATTTTCATGATTAGGATAGTTAACATTTATATTTTAATACTTGTTTTAGCCTGGGCTGTTCACAATCTATTGATTTTTCCAGTGCTAACTGAATTTCCATTCGAAAATTAGGGAATAAAGCTTACTTTTCAAACAACATAGAAGCTTTATTCCACATGCTAAAGATTGAATAAAAAATAATTATACATCAATACTGAACATTCGTTCTAAAAAAGGGTATCACAGGAGGTTTTTTATCGTCAACAAGTTCGTATTCAAAGGAAAATACTATTTTACGATAAAACGAAACTTCATTCAGTGGGAGTTAGCGCCCTTCTCCCACTGAATGATTAGTTGAGTGATTCAGGGAATTAGCACCCGTTATCTTCCATCTAAATAAATGTAAGTTCCTTCTTTATTTGGAGGCGGAAGTTTTACGGGCGATTGGTTCTCCGTGATAATTGGAGAACGGAGATAATAAAGGTTGTACTTCACATATCAAAAAAGATTGTTAAAATAGGAATTATGAATGAAGTCCTTCAACTTTAAAACCTTTAAGGGGAAGAATCATGTCTAAAAAAGTGAAAAACATATTACTGATCATACTCATTGTGCTGGCAGTTCTTAGTATTATAGCAATGTTTTCAGGAGGTCTACTGTTCTCCTGAATGAGAGAGAGCTAAAGAACGCTTCTCTCATTTCAATGAAGAGTTATCATTTAATATAAACCCTATTGCCATAAGAATGGGAACCAATACAACAAATAAGAGAATCAGAACGGGCAGGAAAATACCGACATATTTTTTTCTTCCCTTTTCCTGCTGCTTCATCGCACGCGTGCTTCCAATCATCCCTAAAACCAAAAATAAAATTGCCGTGACAAAGATAACCAGTATTCCAATTGTGACCATTCCTTGCGGTTCGTCAGGAGCAACTGCATAAGAAGCTATTAAAAGGATCAAACCCATTATGCTTGATAACATGGACCAAAATCCATAATTTTTCTTCACGTTCATTCGTTATCCTCCATTCGTCATCTTTTCATAAAAGAAAGGATGGCTTGATTTGGCTGGTAACTGATAATTCAACGATGGATCTATTCCTCTCGCCCTACTGCTCAAGGCTCTACCTAAATTATAACAAAACACCACTTTATATGAACATTTACATTTTAGACAGTCTACTATTTCCTTGTTACTATTTATTTAAAGAAATGAAATAAGAAAGGTTCTAGATACTATGAAAAAAATAATTATATTTTCAGGAATTCTTGTTTTTATTATACTCATTGCTGTATTCTCCGATATTTTTCCTGTAGAAGATAGAGATGAAGAAGAACTTGTCAGGGAAGAAATACTGGATTATGCAGTTGATTATTACGTGGTATATACGGCAGCTATATCTGAAGAAAATGGAGAATCCGTGCTATTTTTTGATGTCAATAGTGATACAGTTGACATTAATAAATTTCATTCAGATATACTGGATAAATTGAAGGAATATGATTTAGCGGATAAATATACCATAGAAATTGAACAGACGACCTCGGAAGAAGAAACATTGGAAAGGTATGAATCAACGATGATCGAGATAGTTAATGATTATTTAAAAGAGAACGGGATGGGCGATGATATTGGTTATGAAGCAACGATTGATGAAAACGTAAACATTAATCTATCCGTGCCTGACGATTCTAATTTTGATAAAGTGGAGTTAGAAGAATTAATGGAACATTTTTTAGATGTTGAAATTGAGGTTGAGGAATAAGTTCATTTCCCCCTCTTCCTTTTACACATTTACGGGCAACTAACAAAGTCCTTCTTAAGGTGAACACTTACATTTTAGACAGTCGGTTAAGTATTTTTATAGAGAAATGAAGAGAGAGGTTCTATAATGAAAAAGATAATTTTACTTTCAGGGGTTGTTGTTTTTATTATACTTATCGCTATATTTTCAAATGACTTTTTTGAAGAAGAAAAAGAAGAGGATGACGCGTTGTCAGAAATACTTGAATATGCAAATGAGAACTATGACTTACGTGCTTCTATAGGTGGCAGGACTCGAGGCAAGAACGACGGTAATTTATTTTTTGAAATTAATAGTGATACCGTTAATATGGAGGCGTTCCATTCTGATATTGCAGCTAAAATGGATCAATACGATTTAACAGATGAATATGATTTAGAAATTGAACAGACATCGGCGGAAGAAGCAAGATTAGAAAAGTTAGAAGGGGATATTGACAGCATCATCCGGGATTACTTAAGCGAAAATGATATGGACGATAATATTACTTTCGATACAAATATGGATCAAAATAATCCTGGTGTTACATTCCATATACGGGACGCACCTAATGTCGATAAAGAGGAATTAGAGGAAATAATGGACCAATTTATAAATGTTGAAATTGATACAGGAGAGTAAATTTGTTTTAGATGGGGGATCTATTTATCATTTTAATTCATAAACATACTTCGTGAATCCTTTTGATTGTATGTTGGATTTATCTTTAAAATATGTGAAAAGCTTGAGAAACAGAAACCAACGTCGGCACCAATAATGATTAAAAGAAACCATGACGGTAAGTAACTTGGCGTAATCACCATATTATTGCTTCTCTTTTCAAATAATTAAATATAGATCCACGTATGAGACAATGTGGCTCTAAAAGATTAATTTGTTGTCAATCTATCTTAGATAACGCTGCATGCCTATCCGTTCCACAGGGCAAGCTGAAACGTAATAATCCCTTGCCTCCCCTAAACTCAAACAATATAACTCAAAGAAGACTGGATAACTAATTGACCAAATTTATAAATAATAATGAAAGCATGACCAAAAATAAATAGTTTTTCATTAATCTTCCCTGCCCTTTCACATCCTTTTTATCCGTTCCTTTCATGCTGCTATTAAAAATGTTCCCTGCACCCGGTTCTGACAAACACCTATGTTTTTCCTCTTGCACTTCACGTTACGGAAACCGTTATACTTATCTGTAAAGGAGCTGATTCAGATGTATACCATCGGAGAATTTGGTGCAAAAACCGGATTTTCAACACGGACGCTGCGTTTTTATGAAGAACTCGGGATTCTTTATCCAAGCAAAAGAAATGAGAGTGGTCATCGTTTTTACGGATTGGAAGAACTCGCGACCTTACAGCGGATTCAATCATTAAAGTTTATTGGTTACTCGCTTCAGGAGATCAAAGAAATGCTGGATAAAGAAGAAGTCACGTTAGACAATTTCGCTGATTCTCTTCCTGTTCAAAGAAAAGTATTGGTGCATAACCGTGAAGAATTAGACCGTGCCATTGCAGCTATTGATCATGTGCAAGCGCTTTTAGATGATAACTTCCCATTAGATTGGACTGTTCTCACCTCGTTGCTTCACGGAATGGAATTTGAAGAAGAACAAAAGGCGTGGATGCAGGAGCATTTTCCAGATGATTTTGCATCACTTTTCACAGATATACCAAAGGAAGAACGTGAAAAATTAGATAGAGAATGGCTGTCTATCTTGGCGGAAGTAAAGAGGCTGATGCGAGAAAACGTTCCTCCCCATGCCCCAGAAGCGCAACAGGTGTTTTTAAATATCAATGATTTGTTTATGAAAATCGTCCCGGAGGATCTCATTACCAAAAATATCGATAAATGGGAGGAACAATTAGAATCTGCTGAAGCGACGGATGATTTTGTAGCTCCAACTTTCTGGTCCAAAGAGGAAGAAGCTTATATGGAGGAAATCGCTAAAGCGATGGAGCAGCAGTATAAAGAGAACGAGGAAAAATAATGGGATGAAAAAAGTCCGAAGCTTTAGTCGCTTTTAATTAAAAAATATTAGAGCTGACAGGGCTTTTTTCTTTAAATCCTTATACTTAAAAAAGGAAAAAGCCAGGCAATAACCTGACCCTTTCCTTTTACCGCATATCCCGGACAACACTGTTTAAAATCATGGAAATCAATGAAATCACAATCGATGCAATAAATGCTGTACCAAACCCGTCAATAACAAAGTCAGATCCGATAAGCGCCTGCGTAATCATCAATATAATCGCATTAACAACAATTAAAAACAATCCAAATGTAATCACCGTAATCGGCAATGTTAGAATAACTAAAATCGGCTTCACAAAAATATTCAGGATAGCTAAAATCAAGCTCGCTAACAGCGCTGTACCGAACCCGTCAAGATGAAAAGAATCAAAAATCTGGGCAACTGCTATCAACGCGACAGCATTTAAGACTAATGAAATAATCCCCCGAAGTAACATTAATACACGTCTCCTCTAGGCATAATAAATGCAGCAATGATATAAACAATGGCTAATGTAGAAAAGCTTGGGATAAGCAGGATTAAGAAGATAATCCGGAGCAGTGTCGGATCCACATTTAAATACTCTCCTAATCCGCCCAGGACACCGGCAAGTATTTTATTGGTTTCAGAACGATATAATTTTTTCATGAAAGTACCTCCTCAGGTAATTGTTTTGCATCTATTTATTCATGGATATGTGTGCTTCTATCTTTTCATACGAAAATAGAAATGAAAAAGTTTCATTTCTATTTTCCCGCTACTTATGCTTTTTAAACAAAACAATTATTTGGAGCTGCTCTTTTCAAAATCCCAAGTATAAAAACGTTCCATTGCCTGATGTTCAATCAATTCATTTTTCAATTCTTCATCGATCTCATCCATCTTTTTAAACCAGCCAAACATACCTGCCACCTGTGAGTCGTGAGATAAAACTGTTTGCAGCTTTTTATCAAAGGTATCATGAACATCATTGATAATATCAGGACTTCCTAAATCTTCTTCATGACCATTTGAAAAAGCTTGCGCCCAAACTTTCGGTCTTTCTTCCGGATTCATATCTTCTACTGCCTGAATTGCAGCAGCCCCCAGCGCATTATGATCTGGATGTACGGCATAGCCGGGATAGTGTGTAATCACAAGAGAAGGTTTGATTTCTTCTAAATAACTTCTTAAATGATCGGCTACCTCTTGTTTATCTTCAAATTCAATCGTTTTATCCCGGTATCCGAGCATTTTCAATTCCATATCTAATGTTTCACATGCCTGTTTCAACTCTTTTTTACGAATTTCAGGCAAGGATTCCCGATTTGCAAATGTCGGATTTCCCATGTTTCTCCCCATTTGTCCTAACGTTCCACATAAATATGTTACCGGCACACCCTCTCTTCGAAACTGTGCGACCGATCCAGATGCACCAAATGCTTCATCATCCGGATGCGGATAAATAACTACAACATGTTTCTCCATTACGTTCACCTATCTTTCTAAAATCAAGCTATATCCTTCGTTTTTATTGATGAAAAGGTGTCTCACTAATCTCTAACGCCACCATTAACCGGCCTTCTCTGTCATGACCAGCCAAAAGCAATTGGTCTTCCTGATAAATCGTCCAGTCCGTCAGCCCTTCTGCATAAATCCAGCCAAGCTCCATTTTCAAACCGACACGATAGGAATTTCCTTCTCCTATAATCTTTGCCTGTTTATAGGTTACTTTTGCATTACGTATATATGCACCAACGGTATAGGCATTGGCGTCTAAATGATTCGCATAAGCTCCATTTGTTGTTTCCAAATGAACATACACTTCTTTATTTAAGTAACTGTCCAGCGCCTGCTGAACTTTTTCAATTTCTATCGGCTTCATGTTTCAACCTCCACTTCTTATTCTTTAACTCTATCGAAATGTGGACAAATCGTCAATTAGATAGCTTATTTATACAAAACGGCGCTTTAAAGAAGATTATTTTGAAATTACATTCGTCATATTTTCAAGTTCTATTATAACACAGTATTCTGATTGGGTTACAATCGTTTAATGAAATAAACTATTTTTCCTGTAGAACCATTATGATTTGCTCTAAAAAATGTTTATCTGCGTATATTTTTAAAGTTTGTTATTCCGTCATTAGAAAATTTGATTGTCACCAAGCCTTTAGGTGACAACCTTAGTTGGGACTGGGACTGCGATTACCAATGTTGTCAGGTTAATCGACCGCTACGGAAAAACACTACGCTTTCCGCGGGCTTGAGCTCAGCCTCCTCGAAAAAAAGAAGTTCGCTTTTTTTCTGCGGGGTCTTCCCACTGCGCTTTCCCACAGGAGTCTCCATGTTTTTCCTCTGGGACTGCGATTACTCGTCCCATCAAAACCGTCGCTAGATAGATTTTTTGCTATCTGTATTAAATTTAAGAAAGTTCATTAACATGACAACATTGCTGCGATTACTCGCCCCATCAAAACCGTTGCACTTATGCAGGAAATAAGTTTATACTTTTTTAACTGCCAAAATAAAGTCCACCTAAAGAGCAAAATCTTACTCTAAAGATGGACCGGTTTTCTTTATTTACTGCTGACTTTCTCTTTCAGCATGTCATTCATACGTGCTTTATCCCGCTCTAACACAGGCCCAAGGTATTTCCCTGTATAAGAAACATCTGCCTGTTCGGCGATTTTCTCCGGCGTTCCCTTTGCAATAATCTGTCCGCCGCGGTCTCCGCCTTCTGGACCTAAATCAATAATATGATCTGCACTTTTAATCACATCTAAGTTATGTTCGATAATTAAAACAGAATCACCATTATCTACAAGGCGCTGCAAGACGTCCAGCAAACGGCGAATATCAGCAGAATGAAGGCCTGTTGTCGGCTCATCCAGAATATAAAACGTCTTTCCGTTTGAACGTTTATGCAGTTCACTCGCCAATTTCACACGCTGTGCTTCCCCGCCGGATAAGGTAGTTGCCGGTTGACCTAATTTAATATACCCTAAGCCGACATCATAGATGGTTTGCAGCTTCCGTTTAATTTTTGGAATAGCGGAGAAAAAGTCCAGCGCTTCTTCAATACGCATCTCCAGCACATCGGATATACTTTTGCCTTTATATTTTACTTCCAGCGTTTCCCGGTTATAACGCGCTCCATCACAAACCTCACAAGGCACATACACATCGGGCAGAAAATGCATTTCAATCTTGATAATGCCATCTCCACGGCAGGCTTCACAACGGCCGCCCTTCACATTAAAGCTGAAGCGCCCTTTTTTATAGCCCCGCACTTTCGCTTCATTTGTCTGTGCAAACACATCACGAATATCGTCAAATACACCCGTATAGGTAGCCGGATTGGAACGCGGTGTTCTTCCAATTGGAGACTGGTCAATATCAATCACTTTTTCAATATGCTCGATTCCTTTAATACTTCGATATTTCCCCGGCTTTACTTTTCCTTTATATAATTCTTTTGCTAAAGATTTGTAGATAATCTCATTTACCAGCGTACTTTTACCGGAGCCGGAAACACCTGTGACAACGGTCATCAAACCGATTGGAATTTCAGCTGATACGTTTTTCAAATTATTTTCCGATGCGCCGGTAACTTTTATTTTGCGCTTATCCGCTTTTTTACGTTTTGCCGGTACAGGAATAAATTCTTTTCCAGATAAATAACGCCCAGTTAAGGAATGTTCGTTTGTTTTCACATTCTCCGGTGTATCACTGGCAACGATCTCTCCGCCATGCTCCCCGGCACCGGGACCAATATCAATCAGCCAATCTGCTGCAAGCATCGTGTCTTCATCATGCTCCACAACAATTAACGTATTATCCAGATCACGCATCTGCTTGAGCGTTTCAATCAGGCGGTCATTATCGCGCTGATGCAGTCCAATAGAAGGTTCATCCAGCACATAAAGAACACCTGTTAACGCAGAACCGATTTGTGTCGCCAGACGAATCCGCTGTGCCTCTCCGCCGGAAAGCGTTCCTGCCGAACGTGATAACGTTAAGTAGTCCAAACCGACATTATTTAAAAAGGATAGCCGATTATCAATCTCTCTTAAAATCAAGCGTGCGATCTGACGGTCTTTGTCACTTAATTCAAGCTGGTTAAAGAAATCCTTGGATTCCAAAATGGAAAAATCCGTCACATGGCTGATATGTTTTCCGTCAATTAATACAGCAAGTGCTTCTTTGTTTAGACGGTTTCCTTTACAAGTCGGGCAATTTTTCTGTGCCATATATTTTTCTAATGTTTCACGTATAAAATCAGAAGAAGTTTCTCTATATCTGCGTTCCACATTCTTTAGAACACCTTCAAAAGCAACATCTTTTGTACGTGCGCTGCCAAAATCATTCTCATAGTAAAAATGAATTTTTTCTTTTCCGCTTCCATATAATATTTTGTCCATTTGTTCCTTAGGAATATCTTTCACCGGAATATCCATTGGAATAGCATAATGATCGCAGACGCTTTTCAAAAGCTGCGGATAATACTGTGAACTGATTGGTTCCCAAGGGGCAATCGCATGTTCATTTAACGTCTTATCCCAATCCGGAATAACCAGTTCAATATCAACTTCCAGCTTCGTTCCTAATCCATCACAGCTTGTACAAGCACCAAACGGACTGTTAAACGAGAATAAACGGGGCTCTAATTTCCCGATGGAAAAACCGCAAATCGGACAAGCATGATTTTCACTGAACAGTAGTTCTTCATCGTCAATCACATCGACAATCGCATTCCCGTCTCCTAATTTTAGCGCTGCTTCCAACGAATCACTCAAGCGGCTTTCTACGCCACTTTTAACAACAATACGATCGATAACCACTTCGATCGAGTGTTTTTTATTTTTTTCCAGGTTAATATCGTCCGTAACCTCCATCATGTCTCCATCCACGCGGATACGTACATAACCTTGTTTTTTCAAGTCTTCTAATACTTTAACGTGTTCTCCTTTTCTGCCTGATACGACAGGGGCTAAAATTTGCAGTTTTGTTCTTTCCGGATACTCCAGCACCCGGTCAACCATCTGCTGGACAGTTTGTGAACTGATTTCAATACCATGATTGGGGCAGGTTGGTTTCCCTACGCGAGCAAATAATAAACGCAGATAATCATAAATCTCTGTTACGGTTCCCACAGTGGATCTTGGATTTTTACTCGTTGTTTTTTGATCAATTGAAATGGCCGGCGATAACCCTTCAATCACATCGACATCCGGCTTATCCATTTGCCCTAAAAATTGTCTGGCATAGGCAGATAAAGACTCGACATATCTGCGTTGTCCTTCTGCATACACCGTATCAAAGGCGAGGGATGATTTCCCGGAACCAGAAAGCCCTGTAAGAACAACTAATTTATTTTTAGGAATTTCAACATCTATATTTTTTAAATTATGTGCTCTGGCACCTTGAATTTTTATAGATTTGCTTGGCATCTAAACTCATCCTTCCGCTTTTAGCTCCAAGAGAACATCTCTTAATTCTGCTGCTTTCTCGAAGTCTAGATTTTTAGCTGCTTGCTTCATTTCTTTTTCCATATTCTCAATGACTTTTTGTTTTTCTTTCTTCGTCATTTCCTTCACTTGTTTTGCTTCCGATTCATATGTTTCCGGTGTTTCGGCAGCAATTGTAGCCTGAATAACATCCCGTACTTCTTTACGGATGGTCTGCGGAGTAATCCCATGTTCTGCATTATACTCCTGCTGAACAGTACGGCGCCGCTCTGTTTCTTCAATCGCTTTTTGCATGGAATCGGTCATTTTGTCAGCATACATAATTACTTTACCTTGCTCGTTACGTGCAGCACGCCCCATTGTTTGAATTAAGGAACGTTCTGAACGCAGGAAGCCTTCTTTATCTGCATCTAAGATGGAAACCAGAGATACTTCCGGAATATCCAGCCCTTCCCGGAGCAGGTTAATCCCGACAAGCACATCGTATTTTCCGACACGCAGATCCCGAATAACTTCGATCCGCTCTAAGGTTTTAATTTCCGAGTGCAGGTAAGCAACCTTGATTCCGATTTCTTTTAAATAATCGGTTAAGTCCTCTGACATTTTTTTCGTTAACGTCGTGATTAATACACGTTCATTGCGTTTTGTCCGCTTATTAATTTCACCTATTAAATCATCGATCTGTCCTTCAATTGGGCGTACTTCCACCTCTGGGTCCAGTAAACCAGTTGGCCGGATGATTTGCTCTGTCATTTCTGGCGAATGCTCTAATTCATATGGCCCCGGTGTTGCTGAAACATAAACCAGTTGATTTGTTTTTTCTTCAAATTCTTCAAAACGTAATGGACGGTTATCCATTGCAGAAGGCAAACGAAAGCCATGGTCAACCAATACTTGTTTCCGGGCCTGGTCCCCATTATACATACCGCGAATCTGTGGCAGCGTTACATGGGATTCATCAATAATTACTAAAAAGTCTTCCGGGAAGAAATCCAGTAAGGTATATGGTGTTGCTCCCGCTTCCCGTAATGTTAACGGGCGCGAATAGTTTTCAATCCCGGAACAAAAGCCCATTTCCCGCATCATTTCTAAATCATAATTCGTGCGCTGTTCCAGACGCTGGGCTTCCAGCAGCTTTCCGGCATCATTTAATTCTTTTAACCGTTCTTCTAATTCTTTTTCAATATTTTTAATTGCAATTTTCATTTTTTCTTCACGGGTCACAAAGTGAGAGGCCGGAAAAATAGCTACATGCTCCCTGTCCCCAATAATTTCACCAGTTAAGGCATCCACTTCACGAATCCGGTCGATCTCATCTCCGAAAAACTCTACCCGAATACAGTGTTCCTCATGAGATGCAGGAATAATTTCCACGGAGTCCCCGCGCACACGAAATGTCCCGCGCTGAAAATTAATATCATTTCTTGCATATTGAATATCTACTAATTCCCGCAAAAGCTGGTCTCTTTCTTTTTCCATACCAAGTCTTAGCGAAAGCACCTGGCTCTTATATTCTTCCGGATTACCTAAACCGTAAATACACGATACACTTGCTACAATCAATACATCGCTTCGTTCAAAAAGTGCGGATGTAGCAGAGTGGCGCAATTTATCAATTTCATCATTAATACTTGCATCTTTTTCAATAAACGTGTCGGTAGAAGGCACATAAGCTTCCGGCTGATAATAATCATAATAGCTTACAAAATACTCTACCGCATTGTTTGGAAAGAATTCTTTAAACTCACTATAAAGCTGTCCTGCCAGCGTCTTATTATGTGCAATAACAAGGGTCGGCCGGTTAATTTCTTTAACAACATTGGACATCGTAAATGTTTTCCCCGTTCCGGTTGCTCCGAGTAACGTCTGATGATGCTGGCCGGCAAGGACTTTTCCCACAATTTCTTCAATGGCCGCCGGCTGATCGCCCGCTGGTTCATAAGCAGAAACTAATTCAAATTGCTCCTTCATCCTATTTCCTCCGTTCCATACAATAACTATTTTCTATTATATCCTTTTCTTAAAAAACGAACAAGTATTCGATATGCTTTTTAAGAAATTATATATATTTTCTTATATTGTTTATGATTAATAAAATAACACTCTAGTTCCATTATAGCCTTTTTGTCAACTGTTAAATCTTCCTTTCTTTCTATAAGGAAATAAGAATGCTTGGATCGATTGCTACAACTCGATCCAAGCATTCTTATATTAAAGTGCGTATTCAAAAAGTCCGTGATAAAAAAGACATTTTTACATCCTCGTTAAGATACATTATTATCTCTTCTTTCCCGTCTCGCCTTAAAAGGTTCTTCCGCAAATTGAAAGCCTAGAGAATGGTGCTCCCCTTCATAAAGGGAACATTGTACAAACCGTACCTCTTCATCATGATTTAAAACTTCCATTTTAATATAAGCACCGCTCCCTTGTAGTGCTTCATAAAAAGCTTGGCTGGTCAGGACATTTCTTCCATCTACCCGGTAAATGATCTCACCAACTTCTATCTCTAACCGGTCTGCTGGACTTTCTGGTAAAATGCCAATAACCCTCAAGCCCTTTAAATGAGGCTGGTAATAAGGACGGCGTAAACGGTCACCTTCTCTATAGCGATAATTTAAATATTCTTTTCCGATAATCGCTAAGATAATTGCAGCTAAGGAAAGGTATGGTACGAAAACTCCACCGACAGCAATAAGTAAAATACCGATTGCTAAAAATGTATTTGCCTTTGCCAGTTTATAAATAGCGTCCTGGTGAAAATGTCCTTTTGCTTTATAGTGAAAACCAAGTAAGAAAGGTATAAGCACGAGACCTAAACTAGTCTCTCCAATCGATAAATATGGCCACCACGGCGCAAAAGATGTGATTAACCCTTCCGGCACGAGCATCAGCATCGGGACAACTGTCAAACGTTTTATTTGCTGTTCTCCCACCCAGACACCGCGATCACTTAATTCTATTCTTGGAAATACATCTTGTTTTTCCGTACGTTTAACCAATAACGACTCTACAAAAAGAAGTAATCCTGCTAATACTGCTAAAGCCGGGAGACTGCGTTCATAGAGTAAGGAATAATCAATGATATTTTGCATGTCAATCAGGTAAGGCGCAAAAAATAAAATTAGAAATGTCAGCCCTAATGTATAACTTGGAGACAATAATGTAAAACGCGTACTGATACTTAATATAACAAAGCTGAGTGCTAAGACCAGCAGTGTTTCATACGAAAATACCATGCCAACACTAATGATAACGGCAGATATAAGAATGCCGCTGATTAATGAGACAAGCCATGTACGATGCCATTCAATAAACTTCGGAAATATTTTAATCCCAAAGTCATACCGTTCCCGCTTAATTCGAAAATAACTGGCCACCGTTAATATAAATAAAAACCAATATAATGCCGGGTTTAGAAAAAACTTACCTATACCTTTTGCCAGTTCAATAAGCCATGCTTCCACCAATATCACCTTCTTTACTAATACAATTTGTGTAGAAAAACAATCGTTTAAAGATAATCTGCCAAGATCGGGTCAAAAAGACATAAGACTGCCTGTATTGCAGTGATACGCTTGTATGTACAGAGAAAATTTGTTCATTCATCACCGTTTGATGAATGAACAAACCTCTTATATTACGTGTTCAAAGTTCTCTTTATCGCAGTGCAACTGACTATAAGACTCCCACTTCAAGAATGGAGAAGAATCGAAAATTCGAAGTGGGAGATAGGGCAGCCAGTTACGGCCCGATTCGTTTAACTTATGATCAACTTTTGCATATTTATTGGAGAAAACAATCACTTCATTGCCTGATTTACTTATGCATGATTTAGCAGAGTGGAAATAAAAACTGCTACATCATGCTTCGTTTAATCATTGATAAAGCTCTTCTAAAGAGCGCTCCAGCTGTGTGTCATCTTCTCCATCACGAATTTTTTCAACAACCTGGGTTTCAATTAAACCGCCAGTTTCTTCGTCTACTTCACCGGTTGCTTCTAAGTCATTATCTTCCTGAAAGTCTTCTACAGCACTTTCGGTTTCTTCACTAAAGTAACCATCTGTTCTTCCAGTGTCATATCCTAGTCCAGATAACATCACTTGCATGTTAGCCACAGCTTCACTTGTATGGTCAAAAGTGAGCGGATCATCATCTTCCACCTGTATTGGGGTAGAGTAATAATAATCCTCCTGTCTTTGCTCGATTGTCGGCTCTACTCCTTCTCCATCAATCCAAACACCATTAGGAGATAACCATTTAAAAGTGGTCATTTTAATGGAACTGTCATCTCCGAGCGGCATAGCCTGCTGGACCGTACCTTTTCCGAAGCTTGTTTCACCAACAATATCGTAATCGAGCTCTTTCATAGCGACAGCGATAATTTCAGAAGCCGAAGCACTACCTTCATCAATTAGCACGCTGATTGGATACTCTTTCTCCTCATCCAAATCGGATACATATTCTTCTGCATTACCATCAGCATCCTCGATTTGCAGATAAGGCATATCACTTGGAACAAATTGCTGTAATATTTCTTCCGCAACATCTAACAACCCGCCAGGATTTCCACGAACATCAATAACCAGGCCATCAATACCTTGATTTTCTAATTCTGTCAACTGCTCTTCAAATTCTTCACCTGTATGCTCAGAGAAATTGGTAATTTGAATAACCCCTGTGTCGTTACCGTCTTCTGAATGCACTTCACTATATACCGTTTCTACTGGGATCGTATCCCGTTGAATGGTTACTTCAAATGGATCAGAAGTACCTGAACGTTGTATTTCTAACACAACATCGGTTCCTTTTTCCCCACGAATTTTAGCGACGGCTTCGTTTACATTTAACCCTTCCAAGCTCTCTCCATCCACGCTTAACACTTGATCATTTGGACGCAGCCCTGCTTTTTCTGCAGGCGAGTCTTTCATTGGCGACATAATCGTAATATATCCCTCTACTTCACTGACCTCTGCACCAATTCCTTCAAAGGACGACTCAATCTGCTCATTGAACTGCTCCATCATTTCACTATCTAAGTAAGATGTATGCGGATCATCCAGTGTAGAAAGCATCCCTTCTATAGCTCCCTCCACCAGCTCTTGATCATCAATATCTTCAATATAGTTTGATTGAATCATATCAAAGGTTTGTGAAATCTTATTTAAATCTGCCGGTAATTCAGCATCTGATTCTTCACTGTCATTACTCAATGTGCCGTTCTCGGAGTTCGTTATTTCCAGCGTTGAGTTATCCTCTGAATTCTGGGCTAACTTCACTCCACCATAACCGCCCAAGACGCCAATAAGTAATGCACCTATAAATATCAATATGATTTTTGTTTGATTAAGCTTCATTTCTACACCTCTTTATTGCTTCAAAAGCTTCTTTCTGCCTTTAAAGTTAATTTCATATATCGTTATAATACAGCAGATAAAACGAAACTTCATTCAGTGGGGTTTACGCCCTTCTCCCACTGAATGATTAGTTGAGTGATTCAGGGAGGAAGCGCCCGTTATTTCCCGCCTATATAAATTCATTCTTACTCTTTATTTTGAGGCGGGAGTTTTACGGGCGGTTCTCCGTGATAAATTTAGAAAATCTGAACCTCGTTAACATGCGGATGAAAACTATATTTTGCTATTTTAAACAAAAATACCTTTCGAATAGACACAACATTTTTTCTAATAAAGAAAGCATATCATGTTATGAAGTGAATGACTATAATTTTAAACACAAACTAAACATTATTAAGACGTCTTCTTTTGAAATACATATGAATAATATCAATCTACTATATTATCAATTAACAAGAAATCCGAACTAATTCAAATTCTAAGTAAAAGAAAATGGATTATTAGTTCGGATTCTTATTTAATAGATTTCTGTTTTATTCTATTGCTTTTGTACGGGATTAATTAATATAACCAGCTGGATCAACAGGGTTCTTATAACCTCCAGGGTGAACTTCAAAATGCAGGTGGACACCAGTAGAGCCTCCAGTATTCCCCATTACTGCGATTTGATCTCCCTGACTTACAGTTTGCCCACTAGATACCGTATAACTATCCAAATGCGCATACAAGGTCGTATATTCCTGACCATTTATATTATGGGTAACCATTACTGTATTGCCATAGCCGCTCATTGAACCGGTGAAAGCAACTACGCCGTCTGCTGCAGAGCGAATCACTTTATCAGCTTCTCCAGCTTGTCCAAAATCAATTCCATTATGCGGTCTAACATCTCCATGGATTGGATGAACCCGATTCGGATCGAAAGGAGAAGTTGTTGGACCAGAAGTTGGTCGAATAAAACCAGAACTATTGCTTGGTGCAGACTCTTGGGATTTTACTTCTCCAGAAGCACTGCTGGCTACCTGTATGTCCTCTTCACTTTCTTCTTCATTTTCATTAGAGGTATCCTCGTTTTCTGATTCTTCCTCTGCTGACTGGTTATCTTCTTCCTGCTCTTCACTTTCTTGTTGCTCTGTTTCTTCTTGTGTTTCTGATTTCGCTTGACGCTCTTCTTCCGCTTCTGCCTCAGCTTGTCGTTCTTCTTCTTCAGCTGCTGCTTGACGTTCTTCTTCTGCCTTACGCTCTTCCTCCGCTTCTGCCTCAGCACGTGCTCTTTCTTCTGCTTCCTTCTGCTCTATTTCCTCTTTTTTACTTTGCGCCGAGTCTAGTGCAGTTTGTTTTGCTTCTGCCTGTGCATCAATCAGCTGCTGTTCCTCTTCTGCTGATAATTTAACTTCTTCCATTTCATCATACTCGATTTCCAAATCAGCTAATAGCGTTTCTTTATCAGATATTTGATCATCCAGTTGATCTTGAAGTGCAAGTAACTCGTCGTGCTGGTCTTCAAGTGTCGCTTTATTTTCTTCTACAGCAACCTTATTTTCCTCAACAGTTACTTTACTTGCTTCCATTTCTTCTTTGTCATCTTCTAATTGTTCCTTATCGTTCGCTTGTTCTTCCAAAATGGATCTATCTGAATCCATTACTTTATTAACTGCCGTGCTGCGAGATACAAATTCACTGAAATTTTGCGCCCCAAAAATAACTTCTAAGTATTGAATCTCTCCACCATTCTGTTGAATACTGCGAAGACGATTTTTAATGAGTGCATCTCTCTCTTCAATACGCTCTTCTAATTCCTCTATGTCTTCTTCCAATTCTTCGATGCGATTAGATAACTCTTCAATTTCATTTGTCAGACTTTCAATTTCTTGATTTGTTTCTTCTATTTCACTTTCCTTATCAGCGATGTCAGATTGTGTCTGATTCAGATCTTCATCTATGGATGAAATTTCGCTTTCCACTTCATTCTGCTCTTGCTGATTGGATTCCAGCTTTTCCTCTGATTCATCTTGTTTCTGCTTTGCTTCCTCTTTTTCCGTTTCTAGATCAGATTTTTCTTGTTCCAGTTCATTAATTTCATCTTCTACATCTTTTACAGACTCTGCTGAAACAGAATGTATTGGTGCTGTTATTGCGAGCAATGTAGCCAAGCTGATTGAAGCAAATGCTCTCAAGTTTCTCATATGTTGTTCCCCTCTCCATTTTGTTTCTGCTTTAAAGAAAATATTTAAAAAGTCAACTGAAATATACCACTGTTGCTACATTCAGCTGACTATTTTATTTTAGAAAACTCGTATTCACTGCGCCTGCAGCAAATGCGAGTTTTCTTATTTGTTCCAACGTATGGAAAATAATCTTTATCTATTTTTTAATCACAGTATAACTGGCTATAAGATTTCACTTTAGACTTTCAAGAATTTACGTACACTCATTACACTTCCCCATACTCCAATTACTGCTCCTATCAGAAGGACCATTCCTGATAGTTGCCATGCAAATGGATTAAATGGCAAGAGGTCTATAAATCGGAAATTTTCCATTATAGATGGTAAATTATGATAAATATAATAGTAACCTCCCACGATAACCGCTATAGGGGTGATGGAACCTAGTATTCCTAATAATGCTCCTTCTACAAAGAATGGCCAGCGAATAAAGGAATTCGTTGCTCCTACTAATTTCTGAATACCAATTTCGGTACTTCTCGCGATAATGGTTATCTTGATTGTATTTGAAATTAAGAATATAGCTGTAAATACAAGTGCTACGATTAACACTAGCCCGATTGCTCTTGCATAATTCGTAAATTGGAAAAGTCGTTCAACAACTTCTTGTCCATATAATACATCTTCTACGCTGTCTAATTCACTGATTTGATCAGCTACAGCCTCTGTTTCCTCTGGAACAGCAGCTTCCACTATATATACGTGGTTCAGTGGATTATCCTGCTCAAGCATGATCCATGCTTGTCCTTCGTCTCCCATACTATCAATTAAACTTTCTAATTCATTATCATTAGAAGAGAATTGAACCTCTGCAACACCATCTATTTGTTCTATTTCTTCACCCAGTTCGACAATTTCATCCTCTTCTGCTGTCAAATCAATTAACGTACTGATTTGCACATCCTGCTCGATATTTCTTGCCATCTGATCAAGGTTCAGAACAAGAGCTAAAAATACGGCAACAAGAATTAAAGTCGTCGTTACTGCTGCAATGGAAGCAAAGGTCATCCAGCCATTCCGGAATATGTTCTTCATACCTTCACGTAGATGTCTTAACAATGTTCTAAACTTCATAACCGTAGTCACCCCGCTGTTGATCTCGTACAACATTTCCATCTTCAATTGCAATGACACGGCGTTTAATTGTATTAACAATATGTTTACTGTGAGTTGCCATGATAACAGTTGTACCTTTTGAATTAACATCTTCCAAAACTTCCATAATTCCCCATGAAGTATCCGGGTCCAGGTTTCCTGTCGGTTCATCAGCAATTACAACCTTAGGATTATTTACAATAGCCCGCGCAATTGCTACACGCTGCTGTTCTCCACCTGATAATTCATTTGGGAGCATTTTTGCTTTATCCTCTAATCCAACAAGCTGCAAAACTTCTGCAACTCTGCGTTTAATACTTTTTGGCGATGTTTCGATTACTTCTAAAGCAAACGCTACATTTTCATAGACTGTCAATTTTTGTAGAAGTTTAAAATCCTGAAAAACTACCCCTATATCACGTCGTAAGTAAGGGATATGTCTTTCCTTTATTTTACTTAATTCTCGTCCATTAATAACTATTTTACCTTTTGTCGGCTTTGCTTCACGGTAAATCAAACGAATAAATGACGATTTACCAGCACCACTTGGCCCGACAAGATAAACAAATTCACCACGATCGATATGTATATTAATATCGTTCAGTGCTGTCACACCATTACTATATGTTTTGGATACATTCTCCATTGTTATCATTTCATGACCACCTATTAATAAATTATTTCCATTTTTGTCATTAACCGCTACTGTTATATGTCTAATGCACTGCCAAAAAAATACATATTTCGCAGTACTTATCTATTTATACTTCGATTATTTTTTTATCTCTATCTTTTTCATGTTATTAGAATTCATTTAAATAGATTTAAACGACCAAAAATAATTATAACATCTCTCTGTATTTTATGATGAAAAAATCGTATTACATTTTTATTTCAATTCGACAACTCTTGTAATAATCAGAAATAAAGACCGATCAAGCTTGCCATGAAACGGATCCGCAGATCACCTTATCATCGACAAATTTTTACTTTTACGATTTGAAAATGTTTTGTTTTTAAAGCTAACGGGAAAAAGAAGTTTCATATAAAGTAATCATTTTTGGAATGATCTGAAGGTCGGGGGAGTAGAGCGTATTTCATGAAGAAAGTTAATTTGGCGATTATTTCTGCCTGATGTTTAACACATAAAGCTAAATTCGTATGTATACCTCAGAGAAAAAGTACTATGAAAATAAACCTATCCGAAAGTAAATATCGCTGCTTTGAAAACACTAATTCTAAATAACATAAGAAGAGATGACAGACATTCACGATAAAGCAAACGTCTGTCATCAATTACTATTGTTCGATCAACCAGGAAGATAACTCTTCTAAGTCTTCTCCTTCTACTTGCGTTTGTGGCGGCATGCTGTCAATACCTTCTTGAACGATATCCTCAATTTGCTCCTGAGAATATTTCGATCCGATATCAATCAGCTCCGGACCGCCATTTCCAGAAAGATCAGCACCATGACAAGCAAGGCAGTTATCTCGATACACTTCCTCACCAGCTTCCAGTTTTTCTTCCTCCGACCCATTGCTGCTATCGTCTGCATTACCGCAAGCTCCAAGAATGAAAATCATACCTAAGAACAGGGCGGCTAACCCTTTTTTCATCGTCTGCACCCTCCTTACTAATTGCTACTATTAGTATATCCGCTCAAGTTTCCTTCTACATAGATCATTTTGAACAAAAAAGGACATTTTTACTCTACTCTATTTCATTTGCGAACGGAGATAACCGTCAATAAACATATCTAAAGCGCCGTCCATAACAGCTTGAGTATTCCCTGTTTCTACATCTGTCCGATGATCCTTCACCATGGAGTACGGGTGGAAAACATAAGAACGAATCTGGCTTCCCCAGCCGATTTCCATTTGTTCACCGCGAATTTCAGCTAATTCTTGTTGCTGCTTTTCGATTTCTAATTGGTATAGCTTTGACTTTAGCATTTTCATCGCTTGTTCCCGGTTTTTGATCTGTGAACGTTCATTTTGACAGGTAACGATGATATTCGTAGGTAGATGCGTAATCCGGACAGCTGAATCTGTTGTATTAACATGCTGTCCACCAGCACCGCTAGCACGATACGTATCTATTTTTAAATCTTCCGTTTTTACATCAATATCAACATCATCACTTAACTCTGGAGTTACATCACAGGATACAAAGGATGTATGCCTTCTCCCTGACGAATCAAAAGGAGAGATCCGGACAAGACGATGAACTCCTTTTTCCGCTTTTAAATATCCATAGACATTATGCCCTTTAATTAATAGCGTCACACTTTTCACACCGGCTTCATCTCCGGGGAGATAGTCAATCGTCTCTACAGAAAATGAATGACTCTCCGCCCAGCGTTGATACATCCGCAACAGCATACTTGCCCAGTCTTGTGATTCTGTACCACCTGCCCCTGGATGCAGCTCTAAAATAGCATTATTCGCATCATAAGGTTCGCTCAATAAGAGTTGTAATTCAAATTTATTTACTTTTTCTTTAAAATCTTTCAGCTCTGACTGCAGGTCTTCAAATAACTCTTGGTCATTTTCCTCTTTAACCAGCTCATAAGAAACTTCCAGATTATCTAATGTTTCTTCGATTTCTTCAAAAGAATCAACATAACTCTTTAATCCATTCGATTCCTGAATAACCGTTTGCGCTTGATTCTGATCATCCCAAAAGGAAGGATCCGCCATCATTGCTTCTAGTTCAGCAATCCGCGCTTTCTTCTGTTCGAGGTCAAAGAGACCCCCTGAATTCTTCAACACGTGAAGTTATTTTTTCCAGTTCTTGTTTGATTTCGCTTAATTCCATCAACTGATTCCTCCTAATAAAACTTTTCCTTACCAAGGTGGGTTAAGAATCGACCGCCTTTTGTCTTTATTCATCTTAAAAATGAATAAAGACTGGTCCATTCAAATTATTATTTCCCATGGCAATTTTTATATTTTTTCCCGCTGCCGCATGGACATGGATCGTTTCGTCCTACCGTATTGTTTTTCACAACCGGTTTTCTTGATTTTTTCTTTTGGCCTTCTCCACCGCCGGAAACAGCTTGAGTATTTTTTACAACTTCCTGCCGCTGTAAATTGTCCTGAATTTGTGCCTTCATAACGTATCTGGATACTTCTTCTTCAATGCTTGCAATCATATCTTCAAACATAGTGAAGCCTTCCATTTGATATTCACGCAATGGATCGTTCTGTCCATATGCACGTAAATGAATACCTTGGCGCAGCTGATCCATTTGATCAATATGATCCATCCATTTCGTATCTACGGTACGTAATAAAATAACTTTTTCAAACTCAGCAAATTGCTCAGGTGTAAGTTCTTCCTCTTTCGCATCATAACGGCGGTTCACTTTTTCCATGATAACGTCTGTTATTTCATCTGCTTCTTTATCCTTGAACTCAGACTTTGTAACATCGCCTTGGTTTAATAAATTACCTTCCACATATTCAACAATAGCATCTAAATTCCAATTGTCTTCATCATTATCCTGCGTATGTGTTGCGACAATTCTTTCTACAGTAGATTGAATCATATTTATAATAATCTCACGCAAGTTGCCGTCCGAATCAATGACATCGAAACGTTGCTTATAAATAATCTCACGTTGCTCGCGAAGTACATCATCATAGGACAGAACTGTTTTACGGGCATCGTAGTTATTTCCTTCGACTCGTTTTTGAGCTGATTCAACTGCACGGGAAACCATTTTGCTTTCAATTGGCTGCGTATCATCCATGCCAAGTCTTTCCATCATGTTTCTTAAATTATCTGACCCAAAGCGACGCATAAGCTCATCTTCCATGGATAAGAAGAATTGGGATATACCAGGATCTCCTTGACGTCCTGAACGACCACGGAGCTGATTATCAATCCGGCGTGATTCATGTCGTTCTGTACCGACTACGGCCAAACCGCCCAGCTCTTTGACACCATCACCCAGCTTGATGTCTGTACCGCGTCCAGCCATATTGGTTGCAATCGTTACAGCACCTTTTTGACCGGCACTTTCGATAATTTCAGCTTCACGAAAGTGGTTTTTCGCATTTAATACTTCATGCTTTACTCCCGCCCGTTTTAACATCTGTGAAATCAGTTCGGAAGTTTCTACCGCTACCGTACCAACCAATACAGGCTGACCAGTTTCATGACGCTCTTTAATATTATCTACAACAGATTTAAATTTACCTTCCATTGTTTTATAAATTTGGTCTGCCCGATCATCTCTTTGAACTGGTTGATTCGTAGGAATCGCTATAACATCCATATTATAGATGCTTCTGAACTCTTCTTCCTCTGTTTTAGCTGTACCTGTCATACCGGATAGCTTTTTATACATCCGGAAATAGTTTTGGAAAGTAATCGAAGCAAGGGTCATACTTTCATTTTGAATCTGTAAATTTTCCTTTGCTTCAATAGCCTGGTGCAAACCGTCACTATATCGGCGGCCCTTCATTTTACGTCCAGTAAACTGGTCAATAATAATGACTTCGCCTTCTTCTACCATGTAATCTGTATCTTTATGCATCGATACATGTGCTTTTAAAGCCTGATTGATATGGTGGGTCAAGGAAACATGGGATAAATCAAATAAGTTTTCAATACTGAAAAATTTCTCTGCTTTATCAATTCCTTGTTCCGTCAATTGTACTGCCTTTGATTTTTCATCAAAAGTATAATCTGTTTCTTGCTGCAATGTACGTACAAACCGGTCTGCCTGCTGATAAAGTGATGCAGATTTTTTGGCTGATCCAGAAATAATCAATGGGGTACGGGCTTCATCAATTAAAATCGAGTCCACCTCATCGATAATGGCATAATTCAATGGACGTTGTACCATCTGCTCTTTATACAACACCATATTATCTCTTAAATAATCAAAACCAAATTCATTATTTGTTCCGTATGTGATGTCTGCTTGATACGCTTTACGCTTATCTTCCTTAGGGAGACCATTATGGTTTAAACCGACTGTTAAGCCTAAAAAGGCAAACAGCTCTCCATTTTCTTTCGCATCACGGTCTGCTAAATAATCATTAACCGTAATAATATGCACGCCTTCACCAGAAAGCGCATTAAGATACGCTGGCATTGTTGAAGCCAACGTTTTACCTTCCCCTGTTTTCATTTCAGATATATTTCCATTATGCAGAGCTACTGCCCCTACTAGTTGTGTACGAAACGGGCGCATCCCCAGCACACGTTTTGAAGCTTCACGGACAACCGCATATGTTTCCACAAGAAGGTCGTCCAATTTCTCTCCATTTGCAATCCGTTCTTTAAATTCATCTGTTTTCATCTGTAATTCGTTATCCGAAAGCTTCTCTATTTCAGGCTCTAATGCTTCAATTTTGTCCACCTGTTTTTCGATACGCTTCACTTGTTTTTGATTTCCATCACCAAAAATCTTTGTTAAAAATCCTGCCATAATGAACGCTCCTCAGTTAATTGAAACTTTTATTGCTAATCTATCGCATCACACGTTATCGTGTAATTCATATATATTTTTCACCATTGTTTACTAGTTATAATATCATAGTTGTTCAATTTATCATGTTATATAGACAATGGTCAATATAAGTAATCATAACACTTCCTAAACCGTTATGACAACTTACATTGTCCGCTCCCATTCTGTCAATGTGTCCTTTAAGTTTTCAAATAATTGGTTCTCTGCAAAAGATCCTGACTAGTACAAAATGAACTTGCTTTATCAACCGCAGACTTTGACAGAAATTATTTAGCTTGGTCTATCCTTAGAGACAGGAGTTGATTGTTCTTTTGATAACTTCCTTGACAAAGAATAGAAGCTGAAGAGCGTGCTGATCTCACAGGAGTCAAAACGGTCCGCCTCCGCTGGTAAGGTGTTCTATACGTGGAAAATAGCTCGCCAAATTTATGTTCGATCAGATAGAATATATTTTTTATGCTGCATGGTAAAATGTTCCGCCAAGTTTATTTTCTGTGCATGAAAGCTATTCCTGATGTTAACTATCCATGCTGCCATGATTGGTTGTTCAGGCAAAAGCTGCTATTTCGTCCAACCCAACAGGATGTTATCTCTTTCATTCGCAGTAGAATCCTATTAAAGCGGAGTGGTTGGACGGAGCGGCGCTATGCACAATCACCAATTCCAAAATGGCCGAATATTTAACCAAAAGCAAGCACAATAATGAAGAACACGATATTCCTGAAACAGCAAGATATATATACTTATTCTTAAGTGTAAAGGTTGAGTTAGTGACACTGTTCTCCCTGATACAGAAAAAAAGAACTGAAACAACTATTCCAGTCCTAAATGAGGCAGTATTGCGAGGGAGTTTTACGAAGAGTAGTACAAATGATAGTTATACTACTATTATAATTTTTCTTTTTGTTCAGAGGATAGGTGTGCAACATTTCTATTGAGGTTGGCTACAAAACGTAATAGTTGCTGGATCGTTTGCTCTTGCTGTTTCACCCGTTGTTCCAATTCATTTAACAATCGCTGATTCCTATACTGCATGAGACTACCTCCTTTTCATTCTTAATTTATTTATACCACGTTCTTTCTTTTTCCACGAATCAGCAAAATTCATTTTTAAATCGCCAAAATTTGATTTCCTCCAACAGTAAATCGAATTTTCAGTATATAAAAACCGATTTTCATTTTAAGAATAAAAGGAAAAAATGAAATATAATGTTTTTTTCGACAAAATCCATTAATGCATGTGTATTTTATCGAATCCACTGTATGTCTATCCCCTTGCTACCATGCAACATGTTAGAAATCTTGGTTGCCACCAAGCCTTTAGGTGACAATCTTAGTTAGTTACACTTATGCAGTAAGAAAGTTTAAACTTTCTTACTGCCAAAACTTGTAGAGTGCATCATTGCTCACACCTTCATGAATAAAAATAGTATGCTGCCTCAAAAGTTTGAAGCAGCATACTCTCTTATATCTCTTAATATATTTTTCTATTAAAATTTAAACATGTGGCTCAATTAAACCATATTTCCCATCGCGGCGTTTATAAACCACATTGGTTTCTCCAGATTGATCATTTGTAAATACGAAGAAACTATGTCCCAGCATGTCCATTTGCAAGATAGCTTCTTCAGAATCCATTGGTTTTAAATTAAAACGTTTTGTACGTACAAGTTCTATTTGATTTTCACTTTCTTCAGATGCTTGTTTTGCTTCTTTTTCTAATTCAGCAAAAGCATGCTTAGGAGCACCATTTTGTCTAAATTTACGATTAATTTTCGTTTTATGTTTTCGAATTTGTCTTTCTAATTTATCTACGGCCAAGTCAACTGCTGCATATAAGTCAATATGCTGTACCTCTGCCCGCAGTAAGAGATTTGTCATTGGGATAGTGACCTCAATGCGCTGCTCATCATTATAGACACTTAGATTTACATGCACATCGCTAGTCGGAGCGGAATCAAAGTATCTTTCCAATTTGCTGATCTTCTTCTCAACATACTCTCGAATAGCGTTTGTAACCTCAATATTTTCGCCTCTAATATTAAACTTCATGTAAGTGTCCTCCTTCTTTACTTTTATATTTATATTATAGCACTATTTCACAAACTTCTCTTGTCTAAACCATTATTTTTCGTAAACGTTTTCTATTTCATTACTTAAATCCCTTATATGCAGGGATTATAATGGATAATTTTTTTGACAAAATTCGAATCAGCTGACAAGGTACTTTACATTCTATTATATATAAGGAAAGTTAATCTACCATAAAGAAAATGTGGGATTCGGCAAAGGGAGCTTAAAAGGGTTTTTGCTTTCTTAACGTGCAAAAAGATAATCAGCATTTTCAAAATACTGACTACCTTTTTTAGAAACCAAGCCCCTATTTTTTTTGATCTAAGAACATGCCATCCATGCTTTGTATATTCTTATATGGATTCGAATAGCTTGTTGTGGATTTCTTTTGCTGCTGCACCTGTTTCATCTCATTCTTTAGTGCAAAAAATATATATTTAATTTTTTGCTCAATGTCTTGATTCATTTGGA
Organism: Oceanobacillus jeddahensis; assembly: GCF_000750635.1. Classification (GTDB taxonomy): domain Bacteria; phylum Bacillota; class Bacilli; order Bacillales; family Amphibacillaceae; genus Oceanobacillus; species Oceanobacillus jeddahense. Next base: position 1,464,153 of record NZ_CCDM010000001.1, on the reverse strand, counting down.
CAACTGCTTTACCAAGCTTGTCTTCATCCTGTGTATATGGAGGGGCTATTGCTTCCAGCAGCTGACCTCTTTCTTCCATTTTTTTTTGAAATATATCAATTACCTCTTCACGATTATGCGAATCAATCTCCTGCGATAATAGCTGCAACATGCTTTCTGTTAGTTGGTAGATAGGTACGATACGGTTCATCAGATGGTAGCACCTTGACTATATTTCTGCTGACGGTCCTTTAAAATGACCTGCTTCCAAACATCGCGAAATTCTTCTGCGTAGCCAAGTGCTTCTTCTAATTTTTCCGTATCATTTTTTATATTCGCTTCAGTTAGCAGATTATGCATATAGTCGTATAAAGGCATCATTTGATGAGAAATATCCATTTTCATATCCAGCGTTACCATGAGCTCATTAATGATTTTCTGTGCTTTTTGGATATTCGTATTTTTTGCTGCAAAATCTTTATTTTCTATCTCTTTCATTGCTTGTTTTATAAATTTAATACAGCCGTTGTAGAGCATCAACGTCAGTTCGCCGCCTGATGCTGTATTGACAGCGTTGTTTTGATAGGTTTGATATGCTTTATTACTGCTCATATCAGGTCCACCCTCTCTTTATTATTATACCATTCCAGAACCAAAATTCGACATCAGCATTTCAGATTGCTGATTCATCATGGAAATGGCACGCTCCATCTCTGAAAATTGATTCCAATACCGCGCTTCTACAGTTTCTAAACGACGTTCAAACGTCTCAATCCGGCTATTAATGTCCTCCATGCGCTTTCCTAGTGCATAACCATCCAGAGAAACATCCGTTGATCTTCCAGCACGCCGGTTAATTTGACTAATTGTCCCCTCTACAGCATCTTCCAGACGATCGATTATTCCTCTGCCCTCTCCTTCTGAACTGTTCGAAAAAAGCTTTTCTACACTTTCTGGGTCTTCGGCAAGCGCATCACGAAGTTTTGATTCATCCTTGATAACTAGTTTCCCACCGTCCATATAGTCAGCTGTCGTTTCAATACCAAGTTCCGTTAATGAAGTAAATGCTCCATCATTTTGAACGGTTCCATACCAACTTTGACGCATATTGGATAATCCAGTAGATAGGAACGATTCCCCTCGGAGCATTCCACTTTTTGCTTTTTCTTCCCATAATTCAATTTCACGCTCAGACATATCTGATTTCTGTTCATCTGTTAACGGTGGATAATCACGAAAAACCTCTTCACGTTGAGACCCGTTTATTGTATCAACAATTTCATTATAGGCTTCGATAAATTCTTTAATTTTATCAACGGTATGGTCAATATCGTTGGCTACGTTCAAAGTTGCCTCGCCTTCCGTCTCATTTAAAAATTGGAAGGTGACGCCATTAAGCTGATAATGATTGTCCTGGGTATTTACTGTATAAGCGCCATTATAGGTGAATATAGCGTTTTGAGCACCTTGTTCAGTTTCCATATCGAGGCCTAAACTATTAAAAAAGCCACTTTCATCAGAGCCAAAATCAATTTCCGCTCCACCTTCATTATATACTCCTGTTCGTGTCGCTTCTAAAATAACTTTATTTGAATTTTCATCATAAGTCATACGAACTGGACTGTTCGCATCGTCATTAATTCGTCTGATAACATCAGACAGTTTATCATCCTCTCGTATTTCATATACATGATCTCTGTAATTATTACCGTCTTCCCCATATGAACTATCTTTTCCATATGTTCTAAATGAAATAGAACCAGTAATTCCTGCTTCGTTTAAAGTCTGATCCGTAGCAAAATCTACTCCATCTTCTCCAACATTAATCGCAGAGCTAGCCAATTGACTTACATTAATCCGGTACGTCCCGCTATTCGAGCCACTATTCCCTGTGGCAACAACCGCATCTTCCTGTGTGGAGGAAATAATTTTCGTATTAAAAGTAGCACTCATTTTCATATTAAAAATCATATTTGTATCAAAATCGGCCAACATTTTATTCACATCTCGAAAAGCATCTCGTTTCCATTCTAATTTTGTTCGATCTTGATGTAATTTATCAAGCGGCATTCTCTCTGCATTCATTAAATCTCTAATCATGGATTCCGTATCAATTCCACTTGCCAATCCGCCGATTCGCATGTTTATTCACCTCTATATCTTTTTATTGATTAACAGGCCCATAAAATCGGCCATTTCTGCATACATATCTAACAATTTCTTTGGAGGAATTTCACGTATAACTTCATCTTTATCTGCATCAACAACAGTAACATAATATTTTTCTAATTTATCGTGCATTTCAAACTTTACATTTCTTCGGATTGGCTCTAAAAAGCCATTCATTTTTTCAATAACTTGCTCTACTTGTGCTTTGCTCACTGCTTTGTTCTCTTCTGTCTTCGCTGTTTCTTTTTCGTTTGCTTCAGATGATATCGCAGCGGATGATGTAACAGCCTTAATGGGATGAGGGATAAATGAAGTATCCTGAACTCCAGTTTTATTTACAACCATTAGGTTACACAACTCCTTACTGTTTATCTTTTATATCGGCTTCTTTCGAAAAATATAAAGGGGTAAAAGCAATATTTAAAAACATTATTACTAACTTTATCTCCATAGTTTAAGAAAGAATAAATAATTCCCGACCAAAAACTGGATACTATTAAATTACAGTTTCTCACCTTTTAAGAAATCAAAGAGATTTTGATCAATCTGTGCTGCCTGATTATTTTGATTTTTAATATCTACATAAATTTCCTGTCGATAGATATCTACAGACTTTGGAGCACGAATACCCAACTTGACTTGATCTCCTTCAATCGCAATGACTTCTACCTCAATATCGTCACCTATTTGAATCGCTTCATTTCTTTTTCTGGAAAGTACAAGCATTATTTTTCCTCCTTTTCACGAGAAGGTCGGTTAATTGGCATTCTAGAAGAATAATCATCTGTTTGAAGGACGACCTGTTTTGCCAAATTCTCTTTGACGTGGATCACAATAGGCGCTTTCAGGTTAATGGTACTGTCCGTAAAAGGTTTATTTACAGTGACAATCGTGTAGATAGCCACATCGTTGCGGTCTTGTATATTTAAGAGTTCAATGGTAGAGGGCTCCAGTTCAAATACATAATCCTGATACAGATAATAAGGATCGGTAATGATAAAAGCTAATTGCGTATCATCCACCGATTGTAAAATATGAAACATCTGATTATCAGGAAATTCCAGCAACACAAATTGTTTGGACTCTGAAAATCCGGGGATTCCGGATGGAAATGTAATTATTTTTGATTCATCAACTTCGATTTCACCTAAGTATGCAGATGTCATCTTCATGGTGCACACTCCTTATATTTTTGTATTGACTACTTCTATTGTTAACTCTGGACGCTGAGCGAGAGAGGTTTCTATGCTTCCAGGTGTATATTGCATGATTGGACTATTGACTCTTCCTTCGATTATCGGCTGATGTGTTTGAACTTGAATATCTAATTCTGCCGGTTCATAGGAAGTCTTGACAGCAAAGGTAGAAGGTATAAATGCAAGTCCCAATCGTTTTTGCTCGGAAAACGCATTTTCTATCGCTTGTGTCTTGATAGGATCTGTTCTATTTTCAATTCGCATGAATGCATTCCCTTGACGTGCTCTTCTAGCAATACCTTGCATAGCTGCCTGTTCTCCAGCCTGTGCATTTCTGGCGATACTTTTTTTTGCGCTTAATAAATTCATATCCTCCCATGCTTGACTCTGATCAATGGTTAGTTTTCCTTGTCTTGTATGCATGGAAATTTCTGCATTGGGTTGTCTGATCGTTAAATCACCAGGTGGCTGTGATATATGTAATTGTGCCGGTTCTGTTTGTATTTGTATTTTTGCCTGCTGTGAATGCATTCTAATTTGTGGAATCTCCATCTTTATTCCCTCTCCATCGCTTTTGTTAAAAACACCCCGCTCCAAACAAAATAATGGGCAGGGTGTTTGATCGATAAGAAAATATAACTTTTACGTGAACGAACACTTAAAGCCGAAATTATATCGGACACTCTAAAATAGAACAGGTACGTTTTATTATTATCGTAAAAAGTCAACTAAAGAAGGCTGAATAATCCGGGAACCTGCTGAAAGTGCAGCCCGATGCAAGCTCTCTTGCGTAATCAGATTTGTAATTGCCTCCGCAAAGTCAACATCTTCATTGTCAGATAACGTCTTAGTTGTTACGATTTTTTGGTCAGCTAAGCGGTTTTCAACAAGCTCTACGCGGTTCATACGAGCTCCAATTTCTGCACGTGAATCTAAAATACCTTCAATGGAAGTATCTAATTCACCAATACTCTCCTCAATATTTTCTTCCATTTCCAGATTCTCAATGAATTTACCCACTGTATTAAATAGTTCACCATCTTCACCAAAAACAGTAGACCCATTCATATTTGTTTTTACAGTGACGCCACTTGAAACTTCAATCAGCACATCATCATCGGTAAAATTGGCAGCCACTTCACCATTTTCATCTATAGTTACTGGTGCTATATCTGAGTTGGTTCCATTAAAAATATATTTTCCATTCACACTTGTGTTCGCAATATCCACAAGATGCTCCTGCAATTGCTTTGCTTCTTCTATAATACTCTGATATTCATCACTACTATTGGGACCATTACTCGCCTTTACTGCTAACTCTTTTAATCGTTGCATCGCATGGTTCGCCTGATCAATAGCAGCATCCGTATTCTCCAGCCTGCTATTTGTTTCCGACGTATTTCGTTCAAATTGTTCAATTCTTGCTAACTCAGAACGATACGAAACCCCCTTCATCGCAACCATTGGATCATCAGAAGGTTTGGATATTTTTTTCCCAGTGTACAACTGATCCATGTATTTATTCATTTGTGTACTGTTATGTGTTAAATTACGTAATAAGTTATTAGAAAGCATACTTTGAGTTACACGCATTTTTCTAACCTACCTTCCTACTAGTCCCATTCGGTTGATAACGGTATCTATTAATTCATCCATCGCTGTCATACCGCGGGCAGCAGCATTATAAGCATGCTGGAATTTAATCATATTTGTCATTTCTTCATCTAAAGAAACAGCGCTGATCGATTGACGCTGATTATTCACCTGATGTTGTAAAGTTGCGGTGCTCTCTAGCATTGTATTAGCATGACTAGCGTTAACCCCCACTTCACCAATGAGTGATTCCAGATAACCATTCACAGAAACCCCATCTAGTTCGTCATTGACACTTGTAAAAATAGCAGCTAAATCATCTGCCAAGTCGCCATTTCCTGCATTTCCATCCTTTGACACATTAACATCAGAATGATCTTTTAGTGCAACTGCCATTTTTCCGGCAGCCCCAGGGGCCCCCGATAATTCTTCAAAAAACGGCAACCCGGAATCACCATCTTGATGAAGTTCATTGAAGCTGGATACAATCGCATATGCCATATTATCCAGTTTTTCAAGCACTTCTGGAAAATCTCCTTTTATCTCTCCATCTTCTACATAGCCAGAGGCATGCACATAACTTTGTAGGGTTCCCTTAGAAGAAGTAATATCCACATCGCCTACAGAGATGCTTTCAAAGAATTTCATTCCATTATATTCATCAGGGTCTGTGTATGTAGGCTTCTCTATTTTTGCAATGTCTCCTGTTACCCCATTAACAATATTTACTGGTTCACCTTCTTCAATAATGATATTTACCGTCGCGACACCGTCTCCCTGCTTCCCATCAGGAATGTGGTCTTTATTATACGTCACATCGATATTCACAATTTCTGATAAATCATCTAAAATATTATCACGTTTATCATATAAATCATTGGCACTATAGCCATGTGTTTCGAGCTTCTTAATCTGGGAATTAATATCTCTCAAGTTTTCAATCATGCTGTTTGCTTGATCAATGGTATTCTCTGTTTCCGTTTGTAAATCGGATCGAATCGTGTTCATTGAAGACGACAGATGATTGAACGTATCTGCCAGCGCTTCTCCTCTACTTAATATAACCGCACGCTCCCCATTTTGCTCCGGATTGGTAGCTGCTCCTTTCAACGCACTCCAAAAATCACTTATAGCCGATTCGATGCCTGAATCACTCGGCTCATTTAATAGGTTTTCCATTCTTGAAAGGGCCTCTGTCCGTTGAGCCCAATAGCCTACAGAAGCATTCTCTGAACGGAATTGTGTATCTAAAAATTGGTTACGGATACGCTGAACCGAGCCGGCCTCTACTCCAGTCCCCAATTGACCGGGAAGTTGCGGGCTGTTCATTCCCGGTGATGGATAAGCATTCATCGCTTGCATATTAACGCGTTGTCTGGAGTATCCAGGTGTATTAGCGTTGGAAATATTATGGCCGGTTGTATATAAAGCACTTTGCTGTGTACTCAGTGCTTGACGTGACATTTCTAATCCTCGAAACGTGCTCATTGCGTCCTCTCTCCTTTTCTACGCTTTCGAATCAAACAAAGAACGGCCCGACAGCTTATCTGAAGAGGCTGCTCCGTAATTCATCGATTTTATGGACGGATTAACCAATTCCATTGAAAGCTGTACAAACTTCATTGATTCTTCCAGTAATGCTTTGTTTAATTGTTCCTGCCTTTTTAATTCCGTAATCGTATTCGTCAGCGTAATCGCTGCATCTTCTGCCATTTTCTGTTCTTCTCCATCCAATCGTTGAAGAATCTCTGTAATGGTCAAGGAGTCCACCGAATATTCCTGCTCTTCATTCCACGCTTCGACGACTTCCTGTCTTTTCTTCTCTTGCTTTTCCAGCTGACGAATCAGCTTCTGTTCTTCTAAAAGTAATGCCTGAAATTCGTCTAATTTATTATTTGTTAATGCTTCTGTTTTTTGTTTTGATAATCCAAGCAGATGTTTATGCGTTGCCGTTAAATCATTTATTGCGTGAATCAGCTTCATACTCACACATTTTCCTCCTTCGACTGTGTTGCCTTACTTGCCAGTCCAAAAATCATGCATCTTCCGGGCAACCTTGTCGTAATTTATTTCATATTGATTGTTCTCGATCTTCTGCTTTATTTCATTCACATACGCTGCACGTGCTTCATTGGGCTGTTCCTGCTTCTGCAGCTTCTTCGCTTCATTGGATATTTCAATACTGTCTTTCTTGGAAGCTGCAGACTCTGCCGCCTGCTTATCCTTAAATACTTGCTTGTATGGGTTAAAATTGGTTGGATTTGGTCCATGTATTTTCATTTTCTGCACCCCTTCCAGTAATGCGTAATTTGTTTTGTTTGATCATGATCTATTCATCCTGTTTCCATTCCCCTTTTGCATAATACGTTGTTTCTCTCTCTTCTTTGGATACTTTTTCTTGAATGGACTCCACTGCATCATGCTGCACCAGATCTTCCTTTAACTCTGTTTGACATGAGGTGCATAGACTGCCTTCTGTAATCGGCCGCTGACACCTTTCACAAGGATAAGATAAATTTGGGAAGTTGGAAGGTTGAAGTCTTTTTTCACGGATAAATTTATGAAGAAGACTTTCATCCACAGCTGTCGCTTCTACAATCTGCCCAATTGTAGCCATCCTATTTTCCCGTTTTCTTAAAAAGTTATATACCGTTCTAAAATCTTCTTCTTCTTTTTTATAACACTCGTTACATATTTCTCTAAATTGCTTCACAAACACACGGTTACAACGTTCGCAGTTTGCCAGTTCTCCCATTGACGTTTCTCCTCTCTGCTTTACGTATTGCCAGGAAGGAATATTTCATTTTATGATATTTTCATGGAATGCTTCTGCCTATTTCTATCATCGTCACTATCGCAGCTTTTGTTAATAGTAAAAAAGATTTATTTTATGTTTACACTAAGTTTATTATAACAAATGACTTACCCGTTATGGGAGTGGTCCTATTTTTATCTGATTTAAATCTGCTCTTCTAACTTCTTGCTACCGTTAAAGCATACACAGCTGGACAGCCGTGAAGCTTTAGCTGCTGCGCTGCCTGCCGTACTGTTGTGCCTGTTGTATAAATATCGTCCACAATCAGAGCAGTCTGATGTAATGGCTCTGTGATGTAAAAGGGATTATCTCTTTTTAAACGTGTTTTACGATCATTAATGGCCTGCTTTTCACCGCTTCTCCTGGCTAGCACTTGCTTTACAGGTGTATCCAGCATTTCTGCAAGAGCCTGCGACTGATTAAACCCACGCTCTTGCATTCTTTTTTCACTTAATGGAACCGGTACAATTGCTATCGCAGAATGCTTCTCTGCGAATTGTGTTTCGAAAGCTTTTTTTAAGTCGCTTCGGAAGATTTCCCTTAATATATAATCTCCCCGAAATTTCCATTGCGAAATCATTTCGCGTATCGAGTCATTATAACGGAAAATAGAATAATTCTTTTCAATGTTGTCCCCCAGCTCTCTCCATTGTTGACAATCCAAACACATTTTCCCGCTCCATTCCCGGCTGCATCCCTCACATCTTTCTCCTGAAATGATTTCTAATTTATCCGCACAGGATGAACATAACACCGGACTTTTTTCTACTGTCAGCCAATTTGACCAGGTTAAGGGCTTTTCTAACTGTTTGTAGCAGTATAAACAAACATTCAACGTTTTCTCCCCCTTGCATTCATTTCTAAAATCATTTGCCTGGCTTTTTCCATGGCATCTGTTTTCCCATCATGGAAAAAAATCACCTCTCCTGAAGGATCATCTGCACTTCTTCCAGCACGTCCGGCAATTTGAACCAGTGCTGCTTCATTAAATACTTCATGTCCAGCCGATAACACAGCAACATCTACAGAAGGAAAGGTCACTCCCCTTTCCAAAATCGTTGTCGTCATTAAGGCATGTAATTTCTTCTCCCGGAATTGGTTGATTTTTTCTTCTCTATTCTGGTCTGCCGCAAAAACAACTTCCAGTTCTTCCGGAGCTGCAATCGCCTTTGCTGCAAGCAAGGCATTAGAAATAACTTCCTTTAATTCTTTAGCCATGGCGATTTCCGGTACAAAAAGAAGCAGCTGCCGCTTCGGATTTTCTCTTTGAATAAGCCATTTTAACAAGGCTTTGGGAAGTTTTTTATTTGCGAGCCGGCTGGTAAGGTAAAAGGAAAATGTAAATGTTGGAACAGGTAAAGAATGTCCATGATAACGTAAGGGTACAAAAACATGGGGCAATTTTCCAAGCTTCATTTGCAGTCTAAAATTTTTACGAGGGGTCGCGGTGAGGTATAACGTTGTAGCCTGCTTCTTAACAGCTTGCTTGGCAGCGTACATCAGACTTTTATCTAAATAATAAGGAAAAGCATCCACCTCATCAATAATCAATACATCAAACGCCTGGTAATAACGCATTAATTGATGCGTGGTCGCTAAAATCAATTGTGATTTACCCGTACGATGCTCACTTCCTCCATAAAGAGCTTCTATGGATATGTTTTGAAAGGCCTGGTTCATTCTGGGGAGTAACTCCCGGATAACATCGACACGGGGAGAAGCTAATGCAACACGGTCCCCGCGCTTCAATGCCGCAGTAATTGCCGGGAACAGCATTTCTGTTTTACCGGCGCCGGCGACGGCCCAGCACAGATAGGACGGAATTTTTTCGTTAACGGCTTGCTCCAGGTGCGCCGCAGCATTACTTTGAGCCGTTGTTAATTGTCCTTCCCAGGTTAACGGATTAACATGCTCCGGCCAGCGTGCTTTTGCGCCATTCCATATATACAACGGCTTGCATTCGCTGATTCTTCCCATTTGGATACAATTCCGGCAATATAAATGGATTTTCTGACATATTCCACAGGGATATTCGGAAAAATAATGCAAGGCTGTATTCCCACAGCGAATACATTGGGCAGATCCTTTTTTCTTTTCTATTGCAGGGATTGGGATGACTTGTTTTGTGGAACAGAGTACCTGAAAGCATGTTTGAGGGATTGGGATTTCTTCTTCCAGTAATCGTTTACCGGATAAAGCTTGAGCGAGGAGCTCCGGGGATAGCGGCATCTGTTTATCCATATGTGATCTAACACCTCCGTAGAATAGGGGAAAAGTATCTGTTTAGTAGAAAACTTCATTCAGTAAGCTTTTCTGCTGCTGAATGAAGTTTTATTTTATTTTTCGTACCAAGCAACGCCGATAGCTCCTTGTCCAAGATGTGTACCAATAACAGGTCCAAAATAACTGATAGATGTTTCGATTTCTGGATGCTTTTCTTTAAAGTCTGCTTCGAGTTTTTCTGCATAAGGACGATCATTGCCATGTATAAACACAACGCGCAGTTCCTTCTCTGCATGAACTTCCTCTTCTAACATGCCAAGGATGCGGGATATCGCTTTTTTCTTCGTGCGAATTTTTTCAAAAGGAACGATCAGCTTATCTTCAAAATGAAGGATCGGTTTGATTTGTAACAGGCTTCCTAATATTGCTTGTGCATTCGATAATCTTCCGCCTTTTTGGAGATTGGTTAAATCATCTACCATAAAATAAGCACGGGCTGATTTTTTCATGTCATCCATTCTCGCTATAATAGTTTCTGCATCTGCTCCGTCCTGAGCCATTGCCGCAGCTTCAAGCACGTAAAAACCTTGGAGCATACAGCTGATTTCCGAATCATAGCCATATACATCGATTCCGTCGACCATTTCACCTGTACTTACCATTGTCTGATAGGTGCCGCTTATTCCGCTCGATAAATGAACCGTAATAACGGCGTCATAGTCTTCTTCTAAAGCTTCTAATTTTTTCGTAATCTCACCGACAGATGGCTGTGACGTGCTTGGTAATTCTTTAGCATTTGCAAGCTTCTGATAAAATTCTTCCGTGGTAATATCTAATTCCTCGCGATAGGACCCATCCTGAAAATTGACACTCAACGGAACCATATGAATATTATATTTTTCACGTTCTTCTGGCGTAATATATGCTGTACTATCTGTCATAACAGCAACTTTCATAGGCAATTACCCCTTTTCTTTTCTGGTACTTTGCTGTCTTATTTCTGTGTACTCATGTAAAAGTAGTTACTTGACATTATTCTACACGAAACTTTACTAAAAATCGAATGCTTTCTCGCAGGTGGGAGAAGAGGTTATACTAATGTTGTCAGGTTAATTGACCGCTGCGGAAAAACACTACGCTAGATAGTTTTATTACTATCTGAATTAAATTTAAGAAAATTCCTTAACCTGACAACATTGGAGTTTATACTTCCCTTCTTTTACATATAGCGGATATTTAACATGTTATAAGATTAGTCACGTCATATGATATACCAGGGGATCGTATCCATCGTAGTTTTCAATCATGCCAAAAAGCGTCCTAATAGAGTAAAATCAGGACGCTCATTTTCTTTACTTATTAAACAACTTCTACCCAGCCTTTTCGAATTGCACATACCACAGCTTGCGTACGATCATTCACATTCATCTTCTGAAGAATATTACTAACATGGTTTTTCACTGTTTTTTCACTAATGTAAAGAGATTCTGCTACGGCACGGTTACTTTTCCCTTCTGCCAATAGCTGAAGCACCTGACATTCGCGCCTCGTTAATAAATGAAGCGGTTTACGATGCTCGACATTTCTATTTGCCAAACTGGAAGTATTTTCTCGTGCTAAACGACGATACTCTTTTACTAAATTATGTGTAATACGCGGATGTAAATAAGAGCCGCCTTCACTTACTACTTTAATTGCTTCCACAAGTGCCTCTGCATCCATCTCTTTTAACAGATAACCTTGTGCCCCCGTTTTTAATGCGTGTGTAACATAATTTTCATCATCATGGATAGAGAGAATGATGATTTTTGTATTTGGAAATTGTCTTAGTAAATCTGCAGTTGCTTGTACCCCGTTAATTTTGGGCATATTAATATCCATTAATACGACATCCGGATTGTTATCTCTCACAATATTAGCTGCATCAGATCCGTCATCTCCTTCTGCAACCACTTTAAATGCCGGATCAAATTCTAAAATCCGTTTTACACCTTCCCGAAACAGTTTGTGGTCATCAATTAATACGATATTTACTTCTTTTTGTGTATCCATATATATATCTCCTTTTCTACTAAATGGTACTAATTGAAACGTGATATTTTCTAAATCATTAATAGATAGATAGTTTTCTCTAATAAATAAGTCTATTGTAGTACATATCAATATTGTTGTCTCATTTCAGCTCAGTCTATTTATTATAATAAAAGACTTAATTTACGGGCAACGCCATCATAAAAAAAGATAAGACACTTTATATTTTCCTACAAAAAGACCCCTTTTTCTACAGTCTCTCTTTTTCATTATATACTTAACTTAGCGAATATGGAACATTAATTGTAACTGTTGTTCCTTTTCCTTCTCCCGTAAAAATTTCTAATTTACCGTCAAGCATCTCAACGCGCTCTTTCATCCCTATTAAGCCAAAAGAATTATCATCTTTTTCATTCGGGTTAAACCCTTTCCCATTATCGGCTATAACCAAGATTAATCTATCTTTTATAATTTCTAATTTGACCTTAATTTCCGTTGCTTCACTATGCTTAATAACATTCTGTGTCGCCTCCTGCATTAGCCGGAATAACGCAACCTCATATTTCGTATCTAACCTTTTTTCTTCTCCGAACACGATAAATTCTACATGAATATTATGGTATTCTGTGACTCTATCCGCATATTTTCGGATTGTTGGAATAAGTCCTAAATCATCCAGGGCCATTGGTCGCAAGTCATAGATAATTCTCCGAACTTCCTGTAGAGAGGAACGGACATTTTTCCGCAATGACTTAATTTCTTTAGAGACTTCTTCCGGGGACCCTTTTTTCACAACATAATCAAGTATATCTGAACGTAATAAGACATTAGCCAGCATCTGAGCTGGGCCATCATGAATTTCCCGGGAAAGTTTTTTTCTTTCCTCTTCCTGCGCTTCAATGATTTTCAGACCAAATGCTTGTTTTTCTCTAGCATCTTCAATCATTTCATTTATTTGTTTCATATCATCCTTCATAAAACTAAAGATGATCGTCATTTTAGCCACAAGGTCTTCTCCACGTTCTAATATATGTGTAAGATTTGTCAGTCTTATTTCTATTTCATCACGCCGTTGTCTTAACAGTTTTTCCTCTTCACGCATGATGACTAATCTCGTTTGAAGATCATGTGTTTTTTCATAAACCGTACGTACTTCGTCTTCAGAGTATTTCTTAAAATCTTTGCTGACTAGAGCAAGCTGTTTACGATGGCTTTTGACTTCCCTTTCTAACTTATCTCCTTTTTGAATATACTCTTTGACTTTCTTTTTGGTTGATTCTAATTCCTCAGAAAGGTATTCATACTCTTTTCTACCTTCTTCCGTAATTTCAAAAACTTCATCCTTGCTTTGATCAATCATTTGTAATACATTTTCTACAATCTGATCTATTGCTTGACTACTTAATCTTAATGTCATCAGAAAACTCACCAACCTATGTTATAATTATTCGTAACTTTCTTTCGTTTTATAAGGTTATTTTCAAATTAATTTCATTATTATTGCTTATGATCCTGTCATTTTTATATTATATCTTTATAAATCCCTGACAAATAGCATGGGTAATACACTGGCGGTCCAGTGATTAAAGCCCTATATGTGCATAATAGTTATTTTTAATGAGGTGAAAAATCATGTTATCAAATTATTATACCGTAAAACAGCAAGGAACAGATGAAATTACCATTCAAAAGTCACGTTTTATTGCAAATGTTAAACGAGTAGAATCAGAAGAAGAGGCTCAGGAATTTATTCAGTCTATCAAGAAAAAGCATCGGGATGCGACACATAATTGTTCTGCATATATGATCGGCGAAACAGATCATATTCAAAAAGCGAATGACGATGGGGAACCAAGTGGAACTGCTGGTGTTCCGATGTTAGAAGTATTAAAGAAAAAAGGGTTAAAAGATACGGCTGTTGTCGTAACCAGATATTTTGGAGGAATTAAACTTGGAGCTGGCGGGCTTATCCGCGCTTATGGGTCAGCAACTACACAGGGAATTAAAACGACCGGGATCGTACGCAGAGAATTAATGCAAGGAGTTTCTGTAACGGTGGAATACACGTTACTCGGTAAATTAGAAAATGAGGTACGCCAGCAATCAAAATATATTTTAGAGGATATGCAGTATCTTGAAAATGTAGCATTTAGGATTTATGTCAAAACAGAAGAAACAGATGCTTTTCAAGAGTGGATCACAGAATTGACAAATGCTCAAGCAAAACTCGAACTACTTGATCAAAAATATGTCGAAATAGAAGTGGAAGATACACCCTCTTGATAGAAAAACAATCGATTCGCTGCAGAATGAGCAAGTCGATTGTTTTTCTTATTCTTCCTCCTCCAAGAAAAAAAGCTCTGCCAGATTGTTCGATAATCTAACAGAGCTCTTATTTAATAACTTCTTTTTATATTTGTGTTTAACGATAATTCTTTAATAAGTAATTGGATGATTTCATCCATTGAGTTTACTTTTTGATTTTCCGTATCATGAATGACTCTTTTTAAGATTTTTTGATACTGTTCTTGCTCTCTGCCCATTCATCTACCGCCTTTAAATATTTTTCTTGAAATATCTGTTCTTCCTTAAATATCTACTAAAATCATGGTTCCTTCAACAAAATCGTTACTTCTTTACTTTACAATACAAATATGTAATGTTGCACTCTACGATGACATTTCTCATTAAACGTAATTTTATATAAAAATATAATTCTTGTCTACTTTTTTTGCTAAATTTTTTAACTTATAAGCTAAATTAATGGATTAATAGCTGCAATTAAAAATTCTACTCTTTTCTAAAACTATATACCTATAACTTTTAACACCATTGTATTGTATTTGCTTCCCTTTGTCTTCTTATCATTAAAATTAGGAAACAATGAGTACGGCTTTTAGGTTGACTCAAAAACAGTTATTATGGGAAGAAGTTGTATGATAAAATTTGTTTTTAGCATAGACGATTACCCTAAATTTCGATATAATCTATTACAGATTTATTTTTCCTGACAATTAGTAAAAATTTGTTTAAATTAAGGAAAGAATAGAGGAGAATATATTGGTGTCTAGATTAGATAATAGAAATCGCAAAAGAAAAAAATGGCCATTTATTGTTGGTGGAATAATCTTGTTTTTCATTTTAGTAATTGGTGGCGGAGCTTTCTTTATTTGGAACCAGATTGGTAATGTTGTAGAATCCATGCATAGTCCTTTAGAAAGAGATAATGATCCGGAGCGCCAAGATGAAATTAATCGTCTGTACAATGATTCAGATGCTGTTAATATTCTATTGCTGGGCGTAGATGAGCGTGAAGGAGATGTTGGTCGTTCAGATACGATGATCCTGCTCTCCTTAAATCCTAGAACAGATTCCATGCTTATGTTAAGCATTCCTCGTGATACTTATGTGAATATCCCAGACCGGGGAATGGACAAAATCAACCATGCTTATGCATTCGGTGAAGCTGCCCAAACAGGAGGCGGTACAGAATTATCTGTGGAAACAGTGGAAGAAGCTTTTGATTTGCCAATTCATTCTTATGTACGTGTAAATATGGAAGGTTTCCAGCAAGGTATTGACGCTTTAGGTGGAGTCACTGTTCAAAACAGCACAGCTTTTTCTCAAGATGGACATGATTTTAATGAAGGAAATGTCAATTTAAATGGAGAAGAAGCCCTTTCTTATATCCGTATGCGAAAAGAAGATAGCCGCGGTGATATGGGAAGAAATGAACGTCAACGAGATGTTATTGTTGCTGCAATGGATGAAGCAGCCAGCTTTTCAAGCATTACAAAAGCAGGCAATATCCTGGACATCTTAGGAAATAATGTTCAAACGGATTTAGATATGAAACGATTGCAAACATTATTTACGGATTACAGCGGAACAAGAAAGAATGTAGAAACAATGGAAATTGAAGGAGACGGTCAAACGATTGGTGGAGTTTGGTACTATGTTGTGCCTGATGATGAATTTAATCGTATCCAATCAACAGTAACTGAACATATGGAACAAGATTAAAAAATTGTTAATACGGAAGAACTTTTTATAGATTTCAAACAAACAGACAGCTGATTCTAATGGGAAAACAAAACGTCACCTGGTATATACAGCGTGACGTTTTTTCTCACATGAATAGGAACGCCGAATTCGGAACGTTCATGTACTAGTAAAATATGAGCAAATCCGGTTTTTCTAATAATCTCTTATTTTTATGTAGTACTTATATTCTTAAAATTTTATGGCTTTCTATCTATTATTCTAATTTTACGCTTAGAACATGGTATACTTTACGGAAAGAGATATTTTTTAATGGGGGTTAGAAAATGTTGAAAAAAAGTTTATGGATAATTCTTTTTATCGCCCTGTTAGCCGGGTGCTCTGAAGATCAAACCGACCCGACAAATACGTTAAATCAATATGCAGAAGCAGTAGAAGAAGGAGACTATGAATCTCTGTATAATCTTTTTTCTGAAGAAACAAAAGATACATATAGTGAAGAAGATTCCGCTTTGCGTTTAGGGGATTTATATAATGATATTTCTGCCTCTGATATTGAAATAAATATACAGCAATTAGAAGAAAGGGAAATCGCCAATGCATATGATGATGGCGCAGCAACGATCCCTTTCTCTGTTAGTATGAACACAATAGCAGGTGAAATTTCATTCGATTATCAGGCGGAACTGACTTTAATCGAAAATGAAGACGAAGATGACAACTGGTTAATTAATTGGGATCCCGGCTTTATCTTCCCTGACCTTGCGGATGGCGGAGAAATTCGAATTTCTACCAATTACCCTGAAAGGGGAGAAATTCTTGATAAAAATCAAATGCCGTTAGCGATTAATGATACGGTATACGAATTTGGGGTTATCCCGAGTGAATTAGGAGAAAATGAAGCTAAACGTGAAGAAATTGCCCGCTTACTTGGAATGTCTGTCGACTCTATTAATTCCAGTATCGAAGCAGAATGGGTGGAAGAGGATTTATTTGTCCCGTTAAAAAGCATCCTTCCTGATGATTCCGATACGGTGCAGGAGTTAAATGCAATCGAAGGCGTTTCCTACCGTGAAACCAATGGAAGAGTTTATCCAGAAGGCGAAATAACTGCTCACTTAGTAGGTTATCTCCGTTCCGTCAATGCAGAGGATTTGGAAGAGCTTGACCCGACCGAATACGATTCTTCTGACAGAATTGGAGCACGCGGGTTAGAAAGTTTATTTGAAGAAGAGCTTCGCGGTCAAAAAGGAGCAACGATTCAAGTAGCAAAAGAAGATGGAGAAAATGTAACGTTAGCTGAATCAGAAGCAGTAGACGGAGAGAATGTTACGGTAACCATTGATATTAATATTCAAGATGATGTTTTTCAAGGGTTTGATGAAGAACCCGGAAATGCGGCTGTGATTGATCCAAAAACAGGAGAAACATTAGCCTTGGTAAGCAGCCCGTCCTTTGACCCGAATGATATTCTCTATGGCACCTCTTCAAATTATTGGGCAGATATGGAGGAGGATGAATTACAGCCAATGCTGAATCGCTCTTCCTCCACATTTGCACCTGGTTCGGTTATTAAACCAGTCACTGGTGCAATCGGACTGAAAAACGGTACGATTGAATACGATGAAGGCATTGAAATTGATGGGCTGCAATGGGAAGATTACAATGTAACACGTGTATCGTCCTCTGACGGACCTGTTGATTTAGATGATGCCTTAGTACGTTCAGATAATATTTACTTTGCAATGAAGGCCATAGAAATGGGCGAAGATGCTTTTGTTGAAGGCTTGCATGAATTTGGGGTTGGGGAAGAATTTCCATATACCTACCCTGTTTCAGATTCAACCATTTCTAATTCAGGCGAGTTAGACGACAATCATTTACTGGCACATACAAGCTATGGGCAAGGTGAAATTGAAATGAGCGCTCTGCATCTGGCAACCACTTATTCCGCTTTTCTGAATGATGGAGATATGATACAGCCGACATTATTAACAGATGAAGAAACTGGCCAGTTTTGGAAAGAAGACTTAGTTACAGAAGAACAAGCCGAGCAAATCCAAGACTCTCTCCGAAACGTTGTCACAGAAGGAACTGGTAAACCTGCTGAGGAAGCTGATTTTCCTATCTCGGGGAAAACAGGAACAGCAGAATTAAAATTAACCGGAGAAGACAGCGGAGACGAAAATAGCTGGTTTATCGGCTATCCAACAGATGATCAGGATCTAATGATTGCCATTATGGTAGAAGGAACCAAAAATAATGATCGCAGTTCTGGAGTTGAAAAAGCAACGGACATCCTGATGGAAATTAAAGATTAAACTTTTGAATAGAAGAGGTTGGGCAATCATAAATGCTCAACCTCTTTTCTTATTTTTTCTTCACTCTAACAAATAAAAAAGCCATCTAGCAGAAAAATTATCTACCAAATAGCTGTTGTACAAATGATGATGAGTTTAATTACCGTTTAACGTATTTGTTAATTCTAAAAACGTTTCTTTATCTCCATTATCAATGGCTTTATCAATTAATCTTCTTACATTTTCATATTCTAATTCGGATATTAATTGGTCTACAGCTCGCTGTTGTTCTGAAACAGCCTCTGTATCCTCTGGCAGATAGTAAGATTCTGCAATTCGATGAAGCATTTCTAAAAAGCCGGGAATCGAAATTAATTGTGACATGGAAATGGTCAGTACTTCCTTCCCTTTTTGAAAAGCAAAGACATCATCAACATTCTCAATTTTTTTCGTCTTGCGATTAATACGAACTTCCGTAGATTTTACAGGGATAAATTGATATACTTTCTTATTCATAATAATTGAGAAATATTGATACGCTAAAATAATCCGGATAGATTTTTCCTCTGTCTTTACATAGTAAGGCTTTAACATTTTAACAGTAACCATATTATCCCCCCTTATTTAGATTATACATCTAAATTTTCTGTTAATTTATTCTATCGGATATTTTTTAAAAAATCAAGTAAAGAATTTTAATTGTTTAGAAAACTTCACCTTCATTACGCATCTGGCTGAATACAACCGTTATACGGATGCAAACAGGAAAATAAATGCTTTTTCTTATTTGCTGACAGACTGCATTCATTACGAGCCAGTGTTTAATGCTTCTGTTTCTTTTTCTGTAAATACCCTGGATCGAGTTAAAAATCGTTTTCCTTCAGGACCTTCTAATGAAAACATTCCTCCCCTTCCATTAACAACATCAATAATCAGCTGGGTATGCTTCCAGTACTCAAATTGGTCCTTCGAAATATAAAATGGAATATCTCCTGGCAGATTTCCTAATAAAACATCCGATTCGCCGGTTTTCAATTCTCCAAGTGGATAACACATCGGAGAACTTCCATCACAGCAGCCCCCTGATTGATGGAACATAAGCGGCCCATGAATATCTTTTAACTTTTCCATCAAATCCTGTGCATCCTGTGTCGCGACAACTCTATCTACCATGGAAACTACCTCCTTCGTTGTATCATTCATTGAAAACAGTATATCGGATGGCTTCTAATATCATGGCAGGCATACATATTTATGATATGCCTGCTACTCCTCCTGCTCATCCAATACTGTTACGTTCATTTAGAAAAACATAAATCTTCCCTCTTCCTTAGCAGTACAAGGCTGTGCTGAATCCGGCGTTTTTACGGGAACGGGGGGAACATTAACCTAACTTTCTATAAAACGAAACTTTATTCAGTGGGAGGTCTTGCTTTTCTCCCACTGAATAAACCTAAGTGATTCAGGGGGTTAGCGCCCGTTATCTCCCGCCTAAATAAATTTATTTTCCCTCTTTATTTGGACCCGAGAGTTTTATGGGCGGTTCTCCGTGATAAATCAATATTTTCTGCCGTTTAAAACAAACCGTCCGGCCCTTCACTATAGCTAACCAGTAAGTTCTTTGTCTGCTGATAATGATCCAGCATCATTAGATGGTTTTCTCTGCCGATTCCGGATTTTTTATAGCCTCCAAATGCTGCATGTGCCGGATATTGATGATAACAATTTGTCCATACACGTCCAGCTTGAATTCCGCGTCCAAAACGATAAGCTGTATTCATATCACGTGTCCAGATACCGGAACCTAATCCATACAGTGTATCATTTGCAATTTCCATCGCCTCTTCTTTGTCTTTAAAAGTAGTTACCGATAGTACCGGTCCAAAGATTTCCTCTTGGAAAATGCGCATCTTATTATCACCTTTGAAAATCGTTGGCTGCACATAATAACCTGAAGCCAGTTCTCCATCAAGTTCATTCACATCTCCGCCGACAAGAATCTCTGCACCTTCCTGCTTCCCAATATCTAGATAAGATTTAATTTTTTCAAATTGTTCTTCAGAAGCTTGCGCCCCCATCATTGTTTCCGTATCTAGTGGATGACCAATTTTAATTTGTTTGACACGTTCAATCGCTTTTTCCATAAAACGGTCATAAATCGATTCATGAACAAGTGCACGGGACGGGCATGTACAAACTTCTCCCTGATTCAGAGCGAACATCACCATTCCCTCAATAGCTTTGTCTACAAAGCTATCATCTTTATCCAAAATATCTTCAAAGAATATATTTGGAGATTTCCCTCCTAATTCTAGTGTTACTGGAATAATATTTTCAGACGCATATTGCATGATAAGACGTCCAGTTGTTGTTTCTCCTGTAAAAGCGATTTTCGCAAGACGGCTATTGGTTGCAAGCGGCTTTCCTGCTTCTACACCAAATCCATTTACAATATTCAAAACACCATCTGGCAGCAAGTCCTTAATTAGATCTAAAAGGACATGAATGGACGCTGGTGTTTGTTCAGCAGGTTTCAGTACAACACAGTTTCCGGCTGCCAACGCAGGAGCAAGCTTCCACGTTGCCATTAGTATCGGGAAATTCCAAGGGATAATTTGCCCGACGACTCCTAACGGCTCATGAAAATGATAAGCAACGGTGTCATTATCAATTTGGCTTAATGTTCCTTCTTGTGCGCGAATTGTTCCTGCAAAATAACGGAAATGGTCAATCGCCAATGGAATATCTGCTGCTAAGGTTTCACGAACGGCTTTTCCATTCTCCCAGCTTTCGGCTACTGCTAATTTTTCTAAATTCTCCTCCATGCGATCCGCAATACGATTTAAAATAAGTGCTCGCTCTGCCACAGATGTTTGCCCCCATGCATCTTTCGCTTCATGTGCTGCATCAATGGCCGCATCCACATCTTCTTTTGTTGATCGAGCGATCTCGCAAAAGACTTCACCTGTAATCGGAGTTGTATTTTCAAAGTAATTTCCTTTTATCGGTGGCTGATACTTTCCACCAATAAAGTTATCATAACGCTTTTCATAGTTTACAATAGCACCTTCTGTATTTGGATTAGCATACCTCATTTAAACTCCTCCTCTTATCTGTAAGCGATTACATTTTAGTGTTAAACTAATATTAATTAGTTATTGATAGTATAGCAAATATTATTATACTTTTACAATAATTTCAACTTTTTAATTTTTACACGTAAAAACCTCCGCATATGTAAATACAGAGGTTTTCACAGCATAAGCGCTCGTAATTTTCCTTATTACAAGACGTATTCATTTAAAGAAAAATTAGAGCACTATATCTCCTGATAAAACAAAACTTCATTCAGTGGGAGATTTTCTTTTCTCCCACTGAATAAGCCTAAGTGATTCAGGGAGTTAGCGCCCGTTATCTCCCACCTAAATAAATTTATTTTCTCTCTTTATTTGGTGGCGGGAGTTTTTTGGGCAGTTCTCCGTGATAAACTTAAGTTAAGGCTCAGTGGGCAATAACAGCCCAGCTGAACCTTAATTACGTTTTATCATAGCAAATAATAGAGATACTATTTACTTCAATTCAGGAATTACTCGAACTTCTTTTGCCATTTCAGATTGGCATAAAGGGCAGCTCGGCTCAGCTTCAAAACTAAATGATTCTCTCATCCATCCTTGACAATCTTCTTGAGTGCATGACCAGACGTTTGTTTCAACCTCTGGTACAGGTTCTTTAGGTCCACGCGAAAAAGACATTATAGCATCTCCCTTCCTTATATACAGTATACGCTAAAACTTGAAAGAGTGAAACTTTTGAGCATAACAACTTTTCTAACTTTTTTCAATAATAATCCCTTTATTTTCTAAAATTCATTCGTTTACTCCTATTAATAGCTTGTACCACTTTACAACTCTATATACTGTATTTCTTTAAAGTACGTGTTCAAAAAGTCCAATAAATAGGACCAAGTCGGTTAAGAACGCGACGTCCTGGGGTTGCGATTACTCACCCCATCGAAAAGCGTTGTCGCAACACCGACACTAGCACGTCCTATGCGTCGGAAGTTCAAGGCGGCGTAGCTTTGAGGAACGGACTTTCACAGGATGTGATGACTTCTGTGTTGTCCACAGGACGTGGACGGTCTTAACAGAAGTTCCTCTGTGCTTTTACATACATGAGTAGCGCTTTTGATGGGGCGAGTAATCGCAGTCCCACCGGAAAAGCAAGCCAACGCACTTCCGCAGGATGCGGTGACTTCTACGTTGCCCACAGGACGTGGGCGATCTTAGTAGAAGTTCCTTTTTCCGCCGTGTCCTTTTTATTGGATTTTTTGAACTTCCTCTAAAAGTGAAATGCTCTTCTTTTTATTTTATGTTTTGGTTTCATTTTCATGATAAGTTATACAAAAATCGGACAGTACTGATTGTAAAACTGTCCGATTTCTCTTTGTTGTATTTTTGTAAGCACACGTGAACCCATTATTTTAAAGCAAATTTTTCGATTGCTTTCCCCACGCCATCATCTGCATTACTGGAAGTTACAGCATTAGCTGCTTCTTTTATTACTTCCTGTGCATTGTCCATAGCGACACCTACACCTGCTTCTTGAATCATTTTCATATCATTCAGGCTGTCACCTACTGCCATGATTTCCTCCATGGAAATACCTGTACGTTCACCGAGAAATGCCAAAGCGCTTGCTTTGCTCACTCCTTTAGGATTGATTTCAATATTAGTAGGCAGAGAGTTTGTTAATTCCAATTCATCAAATTCCATTAGCCTTTTCTGAACTTCCCGCAATTTATCTAAGTTTTCAGAAGCACAACCAAATTTTAACCATTGGTAATCACGAATATTTACAACTTCATCCTCTTGAAAGACTTTTTCTGTGGAAATCATCCATTTACGTGTTCCTACCTCTTCTGTGATTTGGTATAGTTTCTCTACTACATCTGTAGCCAGGAGTTTCCGCCGGAGCAGTTCTTTTTCTACTGTCCAAACTTCACCACCATTAGCTGTGATCAAGAAGGACTGTAAGTTAAGTTCTTCTGCATATGGATAACAGGTGTTAAAGCCGCGTCCAGTACTTAAAACAACATGAATTCCTTGATTTAATGCTTCTTGAATTGCTTCTTGGTTACGCCTGGATACATGAAGTTCCGGGCTTAATAATGTTCCATCCATATCCAGGGCAATTAGTTTAATAGATTTTGTCATTTACTCTATTCCTCATTTCTCTGTTAGCTTATTTAAGTATAATGGAAATCCTTCTATTTTGACCAACAAAACGAAACTTGTTCTACAGGAATATTTTCCCGCAGAAACTTCATGTTTTTTCGTTGCCGCTTTAATTTCCATTTTATTCAAATAAGAAGGAGTATACACTTACAACGTGAAACGTCCTCCTGTTGCCCGAACGAATTGGTCGTTACCATCTGACCTGGCTCCTGCTTAGAAATATATTTTTACTCATATCTTGAAGCGGGGGTTTTACGGGCGGTTCTCCGTGATAAATTTCTACAAATTATTCTATTATATTTCCCAGGAAATACTTCTTTTTTCGTTAATAGACAAAAACACCTAATCAGATATTTCTAATTAAGTGTTTTTAAAAGATTAGCTTTCCATAGATTTTCCTGATTCATCAATATCGTTTATTATTTCTTTCAGCTGATTCTTTTCGGTGAACTGAATGATTTGCTCTAAGTCTAATAATAATATAAGTTCATCATCAATTGTTGCTACACCTAATAAAAATGTATCATTGATCTCGCCGACAAGCTTCGGTGCCGGTTTAATAAAGGAAGCTGGTATATCCTTTACCTCTGTCGC
Organism: Oceanobacillus jeddahensis; assembly: GCF_000750635.1. Lineage (GTDB taxonomy): Bacteria > Bacillota > Bacilli > Bacillales > Amphibacillaceae > Oceanobacillus > Oceanobacillus jeddahense. Next base: position 1,440,017 of record NZ_CCDM010000001.1, on the reverse strand, counting down.
CTGATCAACGACCATACCAATTTGCATATCTTCTACTTGCACAACGAGCGTTCTCGTTTGATCCGTGATTTCAACGCCGCCGAGCTCCAAGCGTTCACGTAAATCGATAATAGGCGTCATAACACCACGCATCTCTGTAACACCTTTTAAAAAACCTGGTGTACGTGGCACCTCTGTTAAAGATAATGCCCGCTCTATGGAAACAATTTGCTGAACGTGGACAGCAAAGGTCTGCTCTTTTAATCTAAATATAATATGTTTATCTGTATCCATTCACTTTCCCCCTTTTCTGCAAATACTTTTTAATCAATGAGTGCATTGGGATCAATAATTAAAGCAACTTCTCCATCACCTAAAATAGTCGCCCCTGATACGGCAAATACTTCTCCAAGGTAATTCCCAAGTGATTTTAAGACAACTTCCTGCTGTCCAATTAATTCATCAACAATCAGGCCTAACAGTTTATCGCCTTTTTTAATAATTACGGTAGAGTAACGATCTGTTTCTGTGTCATAATTTGGAACTTTTAACACCTTTCCTAAGAACAAAACAGGTATAATTTTACCTCGATAATCAATGACATCTGCACCTTGTGCACACATAATCTTCTCTTTAGGAAGGATGATCGTTTCTAAAATAGAAGTTAACGGAATCGCGAAGGTTTCCTTCTGAATATGCACAAGCATCGTTGTAATAATCGATAACGTTAAAGGGAGCTGTATGGAAAAAATACTTCCTTTACCAGTCGTTGTTGTGACAGAGATCTTACCCCCTAAAGCTTCTATCTTATTTTTTACAACATCTAACCCTACTCCCCGTCCTGACACATCAGAAATCGTATCTGCTGTACTGAATCCGGAACTCATAATTAACGCTGCAACTTGATCATCTGAAAGTTCCTTGGCCTCTTGGGAGGTAATAATATTATTTTCAATCGCTTTTTCTGACACTTTCTCTCTATTAACTCCAGCCCCATCATCTTCAATTTCGACAAAAACATGATTTCCGCTGTGATAAGCACGTAATGTCAGTTTCCCTTCCTCCGGCTTATTATTGGCAATTCTTTTCTCTGGACTCTCAATTCCATGGTCACAGGAGTTACGGATTAAGTGAACAAGCGGATCACCAATTTCATCAATTACAGTACGGTCCACTTCTGTTTCTGCCCCTTTTATTTCCAGGGCAATTTTTTTATTTAAATCTTTGGACAATTGGCGTATCATTCTAGGGAAACGGTTGAAAACCTGTTCGATTGGAACCATTCGCATTGCAAGAATCAGAGATTGCATATCGGAACTTACCCTGCTTAAATGTTCCACCGTCTCTCTTAAATCTCCGTTATCTATTGACAAAACAAGCACTTCTAAACGGCTTCTATCGATAACAACCTCTTCAAATAAATTCAAGAGATTATCAATTTTATCGAGGTTCACCCGAATATTTTTAGAGGCTGTTTTCTTTCCGTTATTTTGAGCAGTATCCTTGTTTTTCGGTGCTTCTTTCTTTGGTTCAGATTTTTTTACCGGTACTTCCGTCACTTTTTCAATTACAGGCTTTTCATCTGTTTGAACAGGTTCCTTCTCTGTTGATTTTTTCTCTGACTGCCCCTTATCAGGGAGCGCATTTTCATCTATTTCGATAACATTCGCTTCAACCGTTTCGACTTCTGACACATTCTTAACCGCTTTGATAAGTTCATCCGGCTCCTGGTCTGTCAGAAACAAAAGTGTGAATCCTGATTCAAATGTTCCTTCTTCAATTTCTTCAATTGTTGGGGAAGTACGGATAATTTCTCCCGCATTATCCAATACTTCAAAAACCATAAATGCTCTGGCACCTTTTAAAATGCAGCTTGATTCAAACGTTACTTTTAAATCATAAGGAGCCATCCCTTGTTCTTTTGCCTGCTGAACCACCGTTAATTGAAATTCATCTAAATCAGAAGCTTTAAAATGATCTTCTATATCTTCAGCTTCCTCAACAGCTACAGCTGCTGCCGGTTCAGAAATAGTTTCTCCTTTTTCAATCGCTTCCAGCTTTTTAACATGTTCACTGACATCTTTTTGACCATCTCCACCGTTCCGTACAGAGTCAACCATATCTTCCAGGTCATCAATCGCTAAAAATAACGTATCTATAATTTCCGTATTTGTCACCAATTCTTCATTGCGAATCAGATCCAATACGTTTTCCATTTTATGCGTCAATGAGGCAATATCATCATACCCCATTGTTGCTGCCATACCTTTCAGCGTATGTGCAGAGCGAAATATCTCATGTACATACTCCAAATTAGAAGTATCTTCTTCCAATTTCAATATAAAATCATTAATTGACTGTAAATGCTCTTGGCTCTCATCTAAGAAAATATCCAAATATTGTTGCGTATCCATAAGATTTCCCCTCTATTCTAATCCTCATTTATTTCTTCCGGCACATTAATTTCATAATTAGGCAAAACCAACACTTCTACACGTCTATTTCTTGCCCTGTCTTCTTCTGATTCATTAGGAAAAGCCGGTTCAAATTCTCCATAACCTTTCACACTAAATAGCGTTGGATCAAGGTCTTCATTTTGCATTAGAATTTGCATAAAGTTCATAGCACGTGTCACACTTAAATCCCAATTTGAATCAAAATCTGCGTTATGAATCGGAACATCGTCAGCATGGCCACTGATAACAACCTGATGCGGAGGTTCTGTATGCAAAATTTGAGAAACATCCTCTGCAACTTGAATTCCCTCTGTTTTAACCACTGCGCTTCCAGAATCAAATAGGATATCATTACGCATCGTAACAAGCAGCCCTTCTCCTGTTAATTCCGTTCCAAACTCTTCTGTAAGACCCGCGTCTTCTATATATACATTAATTTCTTCCTGAACCTGCCTGAGCCTAAGAAGTTCTTGTTCTCCTTCCAGATCTGCTTCATCTAAAGATTCCTCTTCGCTTCCTTCCTCATCGTCTACATCATCTTCCATATGATCCCCATCATCCCGTCCTTCTTCCATACTTGGCGGAATTGGTTCTGATTCATAATCTAAGAGACCTGTTCCTGACCCGGATGATAGTTCATCACGAAACACATTGGCAAGCTGGAAATATCTTTCCACATTAACATCACTGGAAGCGAATAAAACAATAAATAACGCTACTAATAACGTTAATAAATCAGAATAAGGAAGCAGCCAAGACTCATCTACATGTGATTGTTTTTTCTTTCTTTTTCTTCTAGCCATCGCTATCCCTCTTCTGCAGTTCTGCCAGCTCTTTGGAAGAAAGTAAAGACCCTAATTTTTCCTGTACGATTAATCGGGAATCCCCTGTCGTAATAGATAAGACTCCTTCAACAATTAATTCTTTTTGCAGCACTTCTTGTTTCGACTTTTCACGCAGTTTATTAGCAAATGGATGCCATAATACATAACCTGTAAAAATCCCAAGCAAGGTCGCAACAAAGGCTGCAGAAATAGCATGTCCCAACGCATCAATATCGGACATATCAGCAAGCGCTGCAATCAATCCAATTACTGCTCCAAGTACTCCCAATGTCGGTGCATATGTACCAGCCTGTGTAAAAATAGCAGCTCCTTCTTCATGCCGCTGCTCCATGGCTTCTATTTTTTCGATCATGACATCTTTTATAAAATCGGGTGACTGTCCATCAATAGCTAATTGCAAACCGGATGAAAGAAAGGGATCATTCACTTCATTTACTTGGTTTTCTAAAGAAAGCAGACCTTCTTTACGTGTTTGATCTGCCCAATCCATAAATAAGGTGATCAACTCTTTCGAATCGGTTTGTTTCTCTTCAAAAAATAATTTTTTAAATAATGCCGGGATTTTTTTCAACGCACTTCCCGGAAAGGCAATGGTAACAGCTGCTGCTGTACCTACTAAAATAATAAGAAATGCTGCCGGCTCAAGCAAAGCACTTAGTTCCGCACCTTTTAATACCATCCCTACGCCAATAGCAATTAGGCCTAATATTAACCCTATGACTGATGATTTATCCATATGTATCCTCCCGCTTTCCATTGTACCTACTTTTAATATCGGTAAAATTCATAAATTATGAAGTCTATCGCAAAGTTAATTTCGCATTCATTGACAAATATTTTACAATGGATTGATTACCATTGAGAAAAACTCACACAAAAGTCTGTTCATGTCGACACTCACACAAGGATGTGAGGAACTTTGGCAAAGTTTCTTTAACTTTCTATCACGCAAAGAAAAACAGGCTCGTGCACAAATCGCACGCATAGCCTGTTTTTCTTTAGTTAACTTGATAGATAACAGCTTGATAAGGTTTAAGCTTTCCCTGTACTTCCTCTTCGTAATTATTGATTAACAATGTTAATAGTTTCTCCTTCAAACTCTCTGGTAATTCATATTCCGTTTCTTTTCCAAAAACATTTACTAGAATAAGCCATTTATCTTCTTGATATGTCCGCGTGTAAGCATAAATATCGGGATGACTCTCTATCACAAGCTCGTAGTTTCCATAAATAAGACCTTGTTCTTGCTTTCGTAAGGCAATCAATCGTTTATAAAAATTCAAAATAGAATCTGTACGATGCTGCTGCTCCTCTACATTGATCGCTGTATAATTCGGGTTTACTTTAATCCATGGTTTACCGGTTGTAAATCCGGCATTTTCTCTATTGGACCACTGCATGGGGGTCCGGGAATGATCTCGGCTCGTCTTGGCTAATGTTGCTAGAATTTGTTCTTCCGAAACGCCTTTTTCCAACTGTTCCTTGTAATAATTTTTAGCATCGATGGCATCATATTCCTCAATCGATTCAAACGGAACATTGGTCATCCCTATTTCCTGGCCCTGGTAAATAAACGGTGTCCCCTGCATCATAAAGTAGAGCAGTGCAAATGCTTTTGCAGATGCTGCATGATAATGCACTATATCTCCCCAGCTGGAAACAGAACGCGGCTGGTCATGATTTTCTAAAAATAATGCATTCCACCCGACATTCTCTAGCCCTTTCTGCCACGTAGTGAATACGTCCTTCAGTTCTTCTAAATCAAGTCCTTTACCTGTTTCACGGCCCCACAGATTCAGATGGTCGAATTGAAAAATCATATCAAATACGCCCCGCTCTTCACCAACCCAGTCATCTGCCTGGGAGAGCTTCACACCATTCGCTTCCCCGACGGTCATAATATTATAGTGATCCAGCGTTGCTTTTTTAAACTCTTGTAAAAACGCATGAATACCGTCCTGATTCATATGTCCTTTAAAGGAAGGAACATATTTTTTCTGTTTCGGATTCGGCATATCCGGAAAGCCTGGCTTCTTTTTAATATGTGAGATCGCATCTACACGAAAACCATCAATTCCCTTATCCAGCCACCAATTAACCATTTTGTATAAATCGATGCGGACCGCTTCATTTTCCCAATTTAAATCGGGCTGTTTCTTAGAAAAAATATGCATAAAATATTCTTTTGTCTGTTCATCATATTTCCAGGCGGATCCTCCAAAAATAGATTCCCAATTATTTGGCTTCTCTCCATTCTTTTTCCCAGGATGCCATATATAATAGTCCCGATATGGATTATCTTTCGACGACCTTGACTCGATGAACCAAGGGTGTTCATCGGAAGTATGATTAATAACTAAGTCCATAATCAGCCGCATCCCTTTTTGATGTACTTTTTCAAGGAGCTCATCAAAGTCTGCCATGGTTCCAAATTCCCCTGCAATTGCTTGATAATCACTGATATCATAACCGTTATCATCGTTGGGAGATTGATAGACAGGACTTACCCAGATAACATCGATTCCTAAATCCTTTAAATAATCCAATTTGGAAATAATACCTTGTAAATCGCCGACCCCATCTCCATTTGAATCCATAAAGCTTCTTGGATAAATTTGATAGGCTGTTGCCTCTTTCCACCATATTTTTTTCATATTCCAACTTCCTTCCCTGAATAATTTATGGATATTTTTCACTTCATCTTAAAAGCGAGCGATAAAGCAGCAAATATAATCTATGTAAAAACTGAACAGGTAAACCTCCCGATATGAAGATACCAGATCCTCTCAAATATTTTAAAAACAGAAAAGTCGAATTCATCTGAAAAATCATACTCACATCTATTATAATCGCTATTGATAAGAAAGGACAGCTAAATGGATCTAGGAGTATTTTATTATTCTTCCTTATCATGTAAAGACAAAAATATATTCTATGCTGGGACATAGAATATATTTCCGTTCATTTTATTTTAAGAGGAAGTTCAAAAAGTCCAATAAAAATGACACGGCGAATTTCTGCGTTGGCTTGAACTTCTTGGCCCTATTTATCGCACTTTTTGAACACGCATTTTAAGCCCACCACATCGCAGCCGGAGGTTCTGATATATTTACCTGCTTTAAGTTCTTGACTGCGGCATGAAAACCTTCCTCTATAGACATAATTGGGTCTTCATGCTCGATGCTGATCACATAGTCATAGCCATATGTTCGAAGCGCACTGACAATATTGGTCCATTCTTGCATACTATGTCCATAACCTACAGAACGAAAGCTCCAGGCACGTGTCTGTACTTCTCCGTAAGGCTGCATATCAGTCAGCCCGTACATATTCACATTGTCCTGATCAATGTACGTATCTTTGGCATGGAAATGATGAATGGCGTCCGCTTTTCCAAGAATTTTTATTGCTGCAACCGGATCGATACCCTGCCACCATAAATGACTCGGGTCAAGGTTGGCACCAATTGCATGATTGGTTGCTTCCCGCAGCTTCAGCATGGTATGTGGTGTATGGACAAGAAAACCGGCATGCAGCTCCAATCCAACTTTAACGCCGTGATCTTCTGCAAATTGCCCCTGCTCTTTCCAATATGGAATCAGCTTTTCTTCCCATTGCCACTTTAAAATATCGGAGTATTCCGTTGGCCAGGGTGTTACCGGCCAATTGGGATATTTTGAATCTTCATTGGAGCCAGGTGTTCCGGAAAATGTATTAACAACTGGAACATCCAGCATTTCTGCCAAACGTACGGTTTTAATAAATGTCTCATGACTTGCTTTCGCCTGTGTTTTATTTGGAGATACCGGATTATCATGGCAGCTGAATGCACTAATTGTTAACCCGCGTGATTCTATCTTATCTTTAAATTCCTTTCGTTTCTCCCTATTTTCCAGCAGCTCATCCATTTGACAATGAGCATTTCCGGGATTACCGCCAGTTCCTATTTCCACCGCATCCAATCCAGCATCTTTTACATTATCCAGCATGTCCTCCAACTTTTTATCTGCAAATAAAACCGTAAATACACCCAGTTTCATTTTTAGCCTCCTCTAGTCTTCTAGTCTATGAATATGCTTTTTCCTTTTTCACTGCTTTCATAAATAGCATCGATGACTTTCGTTACTAAAAGCGCATCCTTTGGATTGCTTTTCAGTGTATCTTTTCCGAAACAGGCATCGATAAAATTCTTCGCCTGCAATAATGCGGCTTCCTCTTGATCCCCTGTCGTTTTTGTTTTCGTTTCCATCATTCTTTGATACTTCGGCTGATAAAATTCATAAGGAAAGACATTTACCCCTCCATTTTCTCCAGCTATCGAAATATGTGTTTTATCTGCTTTAATATTGGCGGCCCAGGAACATTCAAATAACAAGGTACTCCCGTTATCAAAACGGATATACGCACTCACATGATCATCCACATCCAACGCTTCATGATCATAGCTTCCCCATTCGTTGACCTGATCCGGCTGCTTGCTTAAGCACTGATAGGTTTGTGCATTGACTTCTGTCGGTTTGGAAGGGGCCACAAGCCAAAGTGCCGTATCCAATAAATGACATCCCCAGTCAATTAAACTTCCGCCACCTTGAAGGTCCTTGTTAATAAATACACCCCAACCTGGAACTTTTCTCTGCCGCAAAGCTTGCACACGTGTAACGATAGGTGTTCCTACTTCCGGCATCGATTCTTTTGCCAGCATCACAGAATCGACAAAGCGATAATGATAGCCAATCATTAATCGTTTGTTATTTGCTTCGGCCGCTTCCAACATCCGCTTTCCTTCATCCGCATTCATTGCCATCGGTTTTTCACATAAAACATGAACTCCTTGATTTAAAGCGGCAACCGCGATGGTTTCGTGAAATTTATTTGGTGTACAGATCGTTACAGCATCAACATGGTTCAATAACTCTAAATAATTCTCAAATACATTGGGAATCGCATATTTTTCTGCGACTTCTTTCGCACGGACCAGATTCACGTCCTGTACTGCTGTGATTTCTACTTGTTCACTTAGCGCATGATAGGCGGGAATATGGCGGTTTTCCGCAATTCCTCCCGCGCCAATCAGCCCCATTTTCAACCTTTTCATGATGCGTCACTTCTCCAATAAATAAATTCTTTTCGTTTCCACCGATTCTAAAGCTCCTAAAATAATCGCAAGGGATTTCTTTCCTTCCATCCCATCAATTAATGGAGCAGTATCATTTAAAATGGAATCAATAAAATGATCAATCACATGTGTTGTTGTCTGTCCGCCTTCCTCATTGGACTGAATCGCACCAAGTTCATATTTTACTGTTTCGCCATTCGCATATTGGGCTACTAAGGAATAGGTTGGGTCATCTTCTAAACGTAATGTAGCTTTCTCCCCATAAATAACCGTGGAGTTATCTTCTTTTGCAGTATAAGCCCAGCTTGCTGCTAACGTGCCAATCGTACCTTTTTCTGATTTAAGAATCAGGGTTGCATTATCATCTACATCCGTATTTTGTTTCGCACTTGTTTCCACAAATGCGCCAACTTCTACAAACTCATCCTGTAATAGATAACGGATTAAATCTGCTTTATGTACGCCTAAGTCCCCCATAGCTCCTATGAATGCTTCCCCTTTTTTAAAGAACCAGCTTTCTTTTCCGTCTGCACTCCATCCTTCTGGACCGCCATGCCCGAATGCTGTACGAAAGCTGTAGACCTTGCCAATTGTTCCCGATGCAATCAACTCTCTGGCCTTTTGATGCGAGGAAACAAAGCGCTGATTATGCCCAATCATTAATTTTTTCCCATTTTGTTCTGCAGCTTCAATCATCTGATCTGCTTCTTCTGTAGAGGTTGCCATTGGTTTTTCGCAAAGGACATGTTTACCGGCATTCAGGGCATCCACACTGACCGGAGCATGTAAGTAATTGGGCAGACAAACACTGACAGCATCTATATTCTCTTCTTGTAATAATGTTTTATAATCTGTATATGCTTTTGCTTGATATTTTTCCGCTGCTGCTTCTGCACGTTCCTGAACAATATCACAAACTGCTGTGATTTTCACCTGGTCATTGGCAGCATATTCCGGCAGATGACGGTGTTTTGCGATACTTCCACATCCGATAACTGCTATTTTTAAACTCATTTTTCATCTTCCTCTCTACCTGGATTTATTTTTCAATAGGCTGATAATTCCCATACGTATGCTTTGGCGTATCCTGATTTTTCGCCCACTCCACAGCATTTTTAATCACCTGTTGGACTTCCACCTGATGATACGTCGGATAGGTTTCATGACCAGGACGGAAATAAAATATCTTTCCTCTGCCACGCTTGAATGTCGCTCCACTTCGGAAGACTTCCCCACCAGTAAACCAGCTGATAAAAATTAATTCGTCTGGTGCCGGAATATCAAAATGCTCTCCATACATTTCTTCTTTTTCAATTTCAAAATACTCCCCGATTCCTTTGGCAATCGGATGCGATGGATCGACATTCCAGACACGTTCTGTATCATCTGATTCGCGCCATTTTAAATCACAGCCTGTTCCCATAAGAGATTGAAAGATTTTTGAGAAATGACCGGAGTGAAGAACGATTAATCCCATGCCTTCTAACACACGCTGTTTCACACGCTCTACAATAGCATCCTGTACTTCATCATGTGCCATATGTCCCCACCAGAGAAGGACGTCTGTGTTGTTCAACAATTCTTCTGATAAACCGTGCTCCGGCTCGTCTAAGGTTGCGGTTGTTACGTCGTGTTCCGCTTCTGATAAAAAGCCGGCGATTGCTCCATGAATCCCTTTTGGATAAATGGAGGCAACGGTTTCATTTGTTTTTTCGTGTCGGTTTTCGTTCCATACTACGATGTTCATCGTTGCACTTCCTTTCTCATTTAGTTTGATAGACTGATCGTATAATTACTTTCCTTTTTTAGCTTATATACTCTTATTAAAGAAGTGAAAATGCTGGTAATAGCTCTGCCAACATTTTTTATTCACTTCTTTAAACAAACAGAATCCCGGTAAGCAATATGGTGCGGAATAATAATTCGCTTTTTACTTAGCTTTTGATTCGTACACATTTGAATAATTGCTTTGGCCGATTCTACACCGAGCTCATAAATTTGAATATCAACCGTTGTTAATGCTGGTTTTATAATCTCTGAAAAATAAATGTTATTGAAACTAACTAAAGAGATATCTTCGGGAACTTTGAGCCCGTATTCCTCCAACATGCTAATAACACCTACACTAATTAAATCATCACTTACAACAACTGCATCCGGCTTTAGTTCAAGCCCTAAAATTTGTTCAACAGCTTGCCGGCCACCAGACTTTAGAAACTCTGTATGGATCGTATACTCCTTCAATATAGGTATATCAGCTTCCTTTAACGCCATTTCATAGCTTTTTTGTCGATAAATGGTTACAACGAGGTCAGCGGCACCGCCGATAAAAGAAATCCTTCTGTGACCATTTTCTATTAAATACGTCGTAATATCTTTTCCTGCTTTTACATTGTCATTGTCTACATGAACAATTTCATCCTTATCCCCTGAAGGCTTTCCTACCATAACAAAAGGAAAATTCTTTTCTTTTAAGAAATCCACCACCGAATCATTTAAGCGGGAATAAAGTAATATTATTCCATCCACATACTTTCCTAAAACCATTCTTTCAATTTCTTCAAACTTTTCCTGTTCCGTCTGTCCGGATGATAAAAGTATCGAAAATTGTTTTTGGTGAAAATAAGAACCTATTCCTCTTAAAACTTCCGTGAAAAATGGATTTTGTAAAGACTTGTCCGCTGAAGAAGGCATTATTACGCCGATCGTTTTTGTTGACTGTATTACCAAGTTTCTGGCAGTCAGGTTAGGATGATAACCTAATTCATCCATTGCTGCTCTTACTTTATTTTTTGTCTCCTCACTTATCCTCGAATTATTAGCAATCACTCGGGATACCGTTGAAGGAGAAAAGCCGGTTACTTTTGCTATATCTTTAATCGTAACTATTTCCATCACCTTCTAAGTTAACTTAATTAAAGAAAATATGAAGAAACAGAACCAGCCAATTCAACCTTTTTAAAATTGCACGTATTTCTTCCACTAACATTGTTTGTATATCAGTATATTTTTAAAGCAGCTTTAAATAATACTGACATACTAACAAGATTTTATTTTTTCTAACATAGAATCCATACAGTGGTAGGTGTAAGTTTCTTATATCTTCTATCGTGCTTATGAGTTCTTTCATTGAACTATTTAAAGTAGCATACAACATTTTAGCCTTTTGTACCACCAGAAGCTAAACCAGAAATTAAGAATCTTTGCAGGAATAAATAAATTGTTGCAATTGGTACAGCAATTAATACAGAGCCTGCTGCAAATCTAGTGAAATTATTAGCAAACTGATCATTAATAAAATTGTACAACCCTACAGCCAATGTGTAATTCTCTTCACTGGATAACACAATAGAAGGAAGTAAGAAATCAAATAATGGAGCCATAAAATTAAATAAAGCAACCACTGCCAGAATTGGTTTTGCTAATGGTAAAAGAACACTCCAAAAGATTCTAATTGGTCCTGCTCCATCAATTTTAGCTGCTTCATCCAGCTCTTTTGGAATCGTATCAAAATACCCTTTCACAAGCCAGGCATTAAATGGAATTTGTCCTCCTAAATAAATTAATATTAAACCTGTTAAAGAATCTAATAATCCAATCATATTTAAGAAGATGTATAGTGCTACCATCGCCATCATTACAGGGAACATTTGTAAAAGTAAAAAGATGTATAGTCCATTTTTACGTCCTACAAATTTAAACCTTGAAAAAGCATAAGCAACAAAAGCTGTCAAAACAACACTTCCAATAGCATTGGCAAAAGCAACAATTAATGAATTTTTATACCATAACAGATAATCACTTTCTGGACTGAATAGCCATTGATAATGCTCCAACGAAAAATTATCCGGAATAATACTGGAAGAATATAGACTTGTCCCCTGATTCAGTGACATACCAATTGTCCAAAGAAGTGGATAAAAAATAACAACAGCAACAACGGCCAATATAAGATAAATAGCAGCTACTTCTAATTTAGATTTCAATCTCGAATTCATTAAATATCACCTTCTTCTTTAAAGGATCTAGTTCTGCGGAATTGATAAAAAGCAAATCCAGATACAATTAATCCCATGATAATTGAAATAACAGCTGCCATTGAATAATTATTTGTATCGAAGGTTAATTTATATACCCAAGATATTAAAATATCTGTACCGCCAGCATTCTGTCCTCGAACAGCTGGTCCACCTTCATTAAATAAATAAATGACATTAAAATTATTAAAGTTTTGAGCGTATTGCATGATTAGTAGTGGTGCGGTCGCAAACATGACATGGGGAAACGTAATATTTTTGAACTTTTGAATTCGTGAGGCCCCATCAATATCTGCCGCTTCATACCAATCTTTTGAAATGCTTTGCAGGATCCCTGTAAACAGTGCAAAAATAAAAGGAAATCCAAGCCATGTTTGTACCATAATAATAGCTATACGACTATAGAGTGGATCACTTAGCCAAGCTACTCCATCCCCTCCAAACAAAGGAATAATAATATCTCGGTTAATCGCTCCAAAATCATCGTTAAACATTGCAGCAAAAACAAGAATCGTCACAAATGCCGGTACGGCCCATGGTAAAATTAAAATCGTTCGAATTAATTTCTTGAACCTTAGCCTCTCGTCATTTACTAAGACAGCTAGAAAGAAACCTAAGGCAATCTGTAAAGTTGTAGCAACCACCGTCCAAACAATGGTCCATACGAATACACTGAAAAAGGTTTCTTGCCAAATCGGAACGGTAAATAAATTCTTGAAATTATCCAAACCAACCCAATCCACTAAGTTACGTGGAGGTGAATGATATAAATCATAATTTGTAAATGCTAATAGCAAAGAAAATAATAATGGAAATATAACAACAAAAATCATTAAGAATAGGCCAGGGAACGTAATAATATAAGGAAATGAATAATTATAAACCTCTTTTACAACCTGTTTAAAACTTAAAGGTACCCATCCCTGCTTTATTTTTTTAGCTTGTTTTCTTGCATCCAGCACGTTAAATACATATAGCGTAATAGCTATGACTGTAACAATTAAAGCCAGTACACCCAGTACGAGTAACCGGATCGAATGATCGACTCCCGGAATAGTACCTAATGTACGTAAGCCCCAAAGTCCATAATTTATCGCGTCTAAAAATGCGAATAAAAATGCTCCTTCAATAACAATAAAGATACTTCCTTTAACGTATCTGCGGTTATACAACTGACCCAACCCTGCAAATAAGATAGATAGTATAGTAGCTGTAGTAGGGTTGTGTTTTTGATAATTCTTTTTTGGCTTTTTTTCTGGAGTAGTCAACCTTCCTCCTCCTTTAATATTTAATATGAGTCAATCAAAAAGAGGAGATAAACTCCTCCATTTAATTATTCTCCTCCACCTGCAGACTGTATATTAGCATTAATTTGATCTACAGCTTCTTCTAATACTTCTTGAGCATCTTGGCCTTCAGCTAGAAATTGTAATGCATTTTGCATCGGCTCCCACACTTGAGCCATTTCTGGAGAACTTGGCATCGGAACTCCAAATTCGATTTGTTCAGCAAAGTCTGCATACATCGGATCTTCAATGTTATTTAAAGCCTCTTCATTCGGAGGTAATTCTCCTGCAATATCATAATAAGTTTGCTGATTCTCTTCATTTGTAATAAACATGGCTAAATCTTGAGCCCAATCCTTATTCTCGGAATAATAAGAAACCATCCATGACTTAACCCCTACAAATGTCGCACTTGGTTCATCATTTATTTGTGGAAAAGGCGCAAATTCCAAATCATCACCTAAAGCATCTTCATAAACTGGAATACTCCAAGGCCCATTTATAACTGCTCCTATTTTTCCTTCTGTAAACAAGCCATCAATGACATCTGCATTCGTACCTGCCGGAATTTTTCCAGATCCAAAAAATTCCTGATAAAATTCTCCACCTTCAATGGCACCGTCATTCGCTAAACCAACATCTGTGACATCATAGTCTCCAGCTTCCCCGCCAAATATATATCCACCATAGTTAACCAGGAATGGATAAGCAAAATAAAAATCATTTGGTCTCATTAGAAATCCATATTCATCATTCGAAGCATTTGTATGTTCTTCAAGGATCGCTAAAACATCTTCCATTGTTTCTGGTGCTTCATCCACAATGCTTGTATTATAAAAAATACCATATGTTTCAATAACAGCAGGTAGTCCATATATATCTGTTTCATCATCATAAGTGTAAGTAACAGCATCTACTGCTGCATCTACATATCTATTTAATTCATCATCAGTAACATCAAGAGGTTCCGCTAATCCTTGTGCAACAATATTTCCAATTTGATCATGAGGTTGATAGAATAAATCAGGTCCATTTCCTTCAGGCCCAGCTAGTGATAATTGTTGTAATTGTTCAACCATTGGTTGTCCTTCCACCCTAACTGAAATACCTTCCTGTTCTTCATATTTCTCTACAATCTCGTTAATCGCATCCATTTGTTCATCCTGGTCATTCATCCAAATTACTAATTCTTCCGGCTTCTCTACTTCACCATCTGCACTATCTTCTCCCGGTTCCTCTCTATCAGGTGCACATGCCCCTAAAATCAAAATAAATAAAAAAGAAATCAATGCAAAGAAACGTACTTCCCCTCTCATATTCCCCAACTCCTCTTTTTATTTTGTTATTTGCGCAAACGTTTGCACAACAACTTTAAAATTAATTCTAATCTATTTATTTTATTTTTGCAAGGGCTTACAAAAATATTATCTTTTATTTTATTTTTCTCTTGACTTCTGATCATTATTTTGCAAATAATAGATTTAATTACAATTTTCAACTTACAATTTGAGGGCAATGCTTTGTCATTACAACAACCCCTGTTTTCTGAATTAGAAAACAGGGGTTTATTTATTTTTAAGGAGGAGTTCCATGTTAAAAGAAGCTATTTACCACAGACCAAAAGGGAATTTTGCTTATGCTTATAAAGAGGAAACACTTCATATTCGTTTAAAGACAAAGAAAAAGGATATCCAAAAAGTAAATTTAATTTACGGCGATCCCTACGATTGGAAGCAAAAAAACTGGATTTATAAGAAAGAGCCAATGTCTATCAGTGCTTCCGATGACCTGTTTGATTATTGGTTTATTGAGTTGGATGTTCCGACTCGGCGCTTAAGATATGGTTTTGAAATAAGTAATGAGAAAGAAACGTCTATTTATACAGAAAAAGGATTTTATCCAGAAATCGTAACCGATGATATGTCCTATTATTTCTGTTTTCCATTTATTAATCCGGTTGATATTTTTGAAACGCCTGATTGGGTGAAAGAAACCGTATGGTATCAAATTTTCCCAGATCGATTTGCAAATGGAAATAAGAAAAATGATCCCAAAAACGTGTTGTCTTGGGCTAGTGAAGCACCTGCGTTAGATAATTTTTTTGGTGGTGATTTTGAAGGAATTCTAAACAATTTAGATTATTTAACAGATCTCGGTATCAACGGTATTTACCTGACTCCGATTTTTAAAGCATATTCGAATCATAAATATGACACCATTGATTATATGGAAATTGACCCTCAATTTGGAGACAAAAAAACATTTAAAAAATTAGTGGATGAGTGTCATAAAAGAGGAATCAAAGTAATGCTGGATGCAGTATTCAATCATAGCGGTTTGTATTTCGGACCTTTCCAGGATGTTCTGAAAAATCAGGAAAACTCAAAATATAAAGATTGGTTCCATTTGCATGAGTTTCCGGTGAAGGACGTCTATCCGCCTAATTATGATACATTTGCATATGTTGAGTCGATGCCAAAACTAAACACCGAGAATCCGGAAGTCCGCGATTATTTCTTAGACGTTGCATCATATTGGATTAAAGAATTTGATATTGACGGATGGCGTTTAGATGTAGCTAATGAAGTTGATCATGCCTTCTGGAAAGCATTTCGTAAAAAGGTGAAATCTATTAAACCTGATTTATATATTCTTGGAGAAATATGGCATGATGCACTTCCATGGCTGGAAGGTGACCAGTTTGATGCAGTAATGAATTACCCATTCACTTTAGCAAGTTTAGATTATATTGCAAAAGAGAAAATAGATACGGTCCAATTTGCTAATCGATTATCTGCATCCTATGCCTCTTATACAGAAAATAGTAATGAAGTTGCCTTTAATTTACTAGGTAGCCATGATACTCCAAGAGTACTTACAGAATGTGGCGATGATATCGAAAAGGTTCGCCTCTTATACGCGCTTCTTTTTTCTTTTCCTGGAACACCCTGTGTGTATTATGGCGATGAAATCGGTATGACAGGAGGAGAAGATCCTGAGTGCAGGAAATGTATGGTTTGGGATGAAAAAGACCAAAATACCTCGCTGAAACAATTCGTGAAACAATTTATTGAATTGCGGTTATCTGAAGATGCATTCACTCAAGGAAATCTATCTATTATTCAACCAGATAAAAACGATAATTATTTTCATTTTGTGAGGACGGTTAAAGATTCTTCGGTTCACTTTTTTATTAATCCAACAAATCAACCAGTTAAAGTATCGCTGGATTGTACTTCTTCTAATTACGTTTTGGATTTATGGAATCAAAAAGAGCTAAAAACAAAAGATAATAGTATACAAGTTGAATTATCAGCAAAGGACTTTCTTATTTTGAAGCAATAAAGTAATTTATCTGCTTCATTACTTCCAACGGGGTTCCTTTAGACCAAGCAATCAAAAATCGAAGAACAAATTATATTTTCATTATGCTATCATGGAAGGAAATGATTTATTTGAAGGAGCATCCATATGAAAGTAAAAATGAATGTACAAACCGCTTATCACGGTGATTTATTACGAGCCGGCAAAGAATATGAAATTGACGAAGAAACAGCAAAACGCTGGATTGCCAGTAAGCTGGCTGAGGAAGTTCAAGAGGACGCAACTGATAAATAAATATGAACTTTCTTGCTAAATTGATGGTTTGGCTAGAGGACTGAATTTGTAGGGTAAAAAACCGCTGAGTAGCTGGCAGGATCAGCACTCTTTTACGACCATACCTCATAGAAATAGCCTGCCTGCACTTAAGTGCAGGCAGGCTATTTCTATGAGGTACTCCGGTCAATAGGAAAGTACTTATTTATTCGCAAAAAATTCTTCTGCTTCTTCTAAATACTTCTCTTGATCTGGAGTTAAGTCATACTCCTCTTCAATTGCAGACACAGGACAAACTGCTTTACACGCGCCGCAATCGATGCAAATATCAGGATCAATATAAAATTGCTTGATTCCTTCTTCTATACAATCAACAGGGCAAACGCTGACGCATTCTCCTGCTTTTTCACCTCTGCATGGATCAAGAATAACAAAAGCCATGGAAAGAATACCCTCCTTACATGATTAACATGGTTCACCCTAAATGATAAGACTTTTCATGTATGAAGTAAACTCTTTCACCTTTATTTATTTGTATTTTTTGTGATGTAAACATATATCTTTTGATTACTTATCTTAAATACTTAAATATAGCAAAAAGCATCTAATTTTATATTCTCACCATATTCAATCAACTCCAACATCATGATTTCCCCTTAGGTAGGCTTCCGTCAGCTTAATTGCACTTGTTATAGTAAATGCTTATGTCTTTTCCTTGAACTTTTAACATTATCATACTTACTAAATCAAATGCCAATTCACTTAGTGAGATCCCTTCTGAGTATTACCTCTCATTTGATTGTTCCATTCC
This sequence comes from Oceanobacillus jeddahensis, assembly GCF_000750635.1. Lineage (GTDB taxonomy): Bacteria > Bacillota > Bacilli > Bacillales > Amphibacillaceae > Oceanobacillus > Oceanobacillus jeddahense. The sequence continues at coordinate 1,421,890 of NZ_CCDM010000001.1, read as the reverse complement.
GTAAATAATTATCCAGTCATTAAAAAATTTAGCCATTCTCCATTTTAATTCTTTTAAGAATATTATATATATCTTAAGTTATTTTATTTATCTGCCATGTCCGTTCTCGACCTTGCTCGTAAAGTTCTCATCTTATACAAAAGCAATGTTTTGATTAATGATTCGTTATTTTTATGAGTAGCTACTTTATCTATGTAATCAAAATCTTCTGCACTGACCTCTAGTTGACTCACTGGTTTAACAGAATCATAACACACCCATTCATCAAAATAAATTCTCCTATTATCTGTTAAAGTGAATTTGTCTTTCTTGAATATATATATCATTCCTTGTGTCCATGGATTTTTTTCCATAGTTGACTTGTTCAATGAGTAATAGTGATATTTCTTACCTTTATAAACCAAACAACCATTCCTAAAACTGCCCATTAACTTACTTCTATCAAAAACCGCATAAAACGCTGACCAAATAGGATCTGCTGTTGCAAAGACTACTTTAGATGACCTACCATTAAATAGTGTTTGTACCCGTGGCTCAAGTATTTCTATCTTTGTATTATTCGACCCATGAAAAACAAAATCTTCTTTCAGCGCTAAATACTGCAAAAATCTATATTTTTGGAAAGGAATACTTTTAGGATCTAATTGCCCTTGATGCATTTTGAAAATCAATTTATTGTATACTACAATTTCTTCCGGATCAAAATTCATCTTGGGTTGAGGCTTTAGTAAAATTTTCATCAAAATAGAAATCATCGAATTAGATACTCCCTTCCTTTTTGTGCTTTTAATTGATCCAAACTTAACATAATTTGTTTTATTAAAGGAAAGTTAGTTAAATAAGGTAATATCGTAATTGCTTACATTATATTTCAATCAGACAATAAATATATAATACTTTCTATAAATTGTAGCATCTAAGAACCTATAATTCTATTGAACAAATCCCCAGTACATTCTTAACCGAATTTACCTCCCTCATGTCTGTAATTGTATTAGTAAGAAATTCTTAAAATGCCTGTAAACATTCCTTTTGAGTACAAGTAAACAACCTTTGCCTTCATCAGCTGAAATCATGACCACAGTTTCGCCAAAAACGTGTTGTTCCATTTTCATTAAACACCGTTCAAATGATCTTGAAACCTTGTGGAATCAATGGCAAATATAGAGCTTTGATTGATATATCTTTTCTCATCATTTTGCTAAGCATCTTCACAAGAAAAAGTCCCCATTTTTCACGGGGACTTTAGATAATCTGTTTTTTATTTATCTTTTAATTTCGCCAGTGCATCAGCAAGTGCATTATTTTTAAAATCATCCTGTTTTTTCATATATTTATTTACATCTTTTTTGGATACCTTTTGGTTCTTTTCCTTTTCTTTTCTCGCCTGGAAGGTAGAGAGTTTTTCACGATGACCGCAGGAACACATAAACATCTGCCCTTCTCCCTCGCCACGGAGTTCTAAACGCTTGTGACAGTTAGGGCAGCGGGCATTCGTGTATTTTGCGATATTCTTTTTGCCGCCGCAGCTGCGATCCTGACAGACGAGCTTTTTGCCGTGCTTATTTTTTACTTCCAGCATCAGCTTGCCGCATTTCGGGCATTTTGTTCCTGTCATATTGTCATGTTTGAATTTTTCTTCACTTGCTTTAATTTCTTGAACAGCCTGTTTGGTATACGTCTTGATTTCCTTTAAAAAGACATCTTTCTTCAGCTTACCTTCCGCAATTTGCGCCAATTTTTGTTCCCATTCCGCTGTTAAGATAGGAGAACGTAATTTTTCCGGCGCTAATTCTAACAGCTGTCTGCCTGTTGATGTCAGATAAATATATTTTCCTTTTAACTCCATATACTGATTATTGAACAGCTTTTCAATAATATCCGCACGCGTCGCAACTGTACCAATTCCACCTGTCTGCTTCATGGTTTTTACAAGCTCTTGTTTTTTCGTTTCCATGTATTTGGTTGGATTTTCCATAGCCTGCAGAAGGCTTCCTTCCGTAAATCGTTCCGGCGGTGTTGTCTGCCCTTCCTTGATTGTATAGGTGAGCGCAATTTCCTCCCCTTTTGTTACTTGGGGAACATTGGAACGAATGTCCTCTTCATCATCTGCTTGATGCTGGTAAATTTCCTTCCAACCTAGAGCTACAACTCTATTTCCTTTTGCCTCAAAGGTTTCGCCAGCAGCTTCTACGGTAATACTTGTCTGCTCGTATTCATATGGTTTAGAGAGCGCACCTAAGAAACGCTGAACAATTAACTGATAGATTTTCCGCTCCTGATTAGAAAGCGCACTATAGTCTACGGATTCTTCTGTAGGGATAATCGCATGGTGATCGGTTACTTTACTGTTATCCACGATTGCTTTGCTGATTCGCAAATCCTCTTTCACGATTTTACTCGCTGCCTTCGCATATTCATCCACACCACATGCTTTCACACGTTCTTTTAACGTCGATACCATATCCGTTGATAAATGTCTGGAATCTGTTCTTGGATAAGTAACAAGCTTATGCTGTTCATATAATTTTTGCAGAACAGATAAGGTTTGTTTCCCGGAGAATTGATAAATCCGGTTGGCATCCCGCTGTAGATCGGTTAGATCGTACAGTGTCGGCGCATGTTTTTTCTTATGTTTTTTATCCACATGCTGGATATATGCTTTTTCCTTCGATACTTTTGCTTTTAATTTATCCACTGCTTCTTTCGAAAAAATACGGGATTGATTATTTTTATCCTTCCACGTAACTACAAACCCGCCTTTTGTTTTTCCTTGAAGCTGATAATAGGTTTTGGGCTTGAATTGATTAATTTCTTGTTCCCTCATCGCAATCATTTCAAGTGTTGGTGTCTGCACACGGCCGCTGGATAAGGAAGCATTATGCTTCGTAGTTAATGCTCTTGTCGCATTTAAACCGACATACCAATCTGCTTCTGAACGGGCTACAGCAGATTGATACAGATTCCAATATTGATTTCCAGGCTTCAAGTTCCGAAAGCCATCTTTAATTGCTTTATCCGTAACGGAACTAATCCATAGACGTTGAACCGGCTTCTTCACACGAGCTTTTTCAATAATCCACCTGGCAACAAGCTCTCCTTCTCTTCCTGCATCGGTAGCAATAACAATATTACTTACATCTTGACGTGTCATTTGCTGCTTCACCGCTTGAAATTGTTTGCCAGTTTTCTTCATCACAACCAATTTCAAATGGTCCGGAAGCATCGGTAAATCTTCCATGTTCCACGTTTTATACTTAGGATCATACGTTTCAGGATCTGCCAGGGTAACTAAATGTCCCAGCGCCCATGTCACAATATACTGTTTCCCTTCCTGGTAGCCATTTCCTTTTTTATGGCATCCAAGGACTCTTGCTATATCTCTGCCTACAGACGGCTTTTCTGCTAATACCACTGCCTTACTCATTTATATCCCTCATTTTATCAATTTCTAGTCTGTTACTACTTTAACATATTTCCTTCCAATACGTTCAGCAAAGGCACACTTCGCCCTTAAAAACATAGAATATCGTACACAAAATTTATGAAAACGACATGGCTTCATGCTTCTTAGAAGCTTTTACTTGTACTTGATAGAAAGAGGATGTTACCGATGATATATACAGGTATGCTTTTACTCGTTATTGCAGTAAGTCTGGATGGATTTAGTGTAGGTATCACCTATGGAATGAGAAAAATTAAAGTCCCTCTTCTCTCTTTAATTATCATCATGTTTTGTTCTGGGCTAATTGTTTTTCTCTCTATGGAGGTTGGCGATTTCTTGCGTTCCTTCATCTCTCCTCAAGGAGCCAGCATGCTTGGTGGGGGTATTCTTATCTTTTTAGGCTTCTTCTCCCTTATTTCCATGTTTCGTTCAAGAGAAACAGAAGAAGAAAAAAATGGAGAACAGCCTTCCTCCAATGTTAAATTTGAGAATATGAAAACCGTACTCACTCGTCCTAAAGAAGCTGATTTAGATAAGTCCGGTATTATCTCTATTAATGAATCCATTCTATTAGGATTCGCTTTAGCGCTTGATGCATTTGGAGCGGGGATTGGTGCAGCCATGCTTGGATATTCCCCATTAATTACTGCTTTATTAACAGCTGGTATGAGCGGAATCTTTTTATTTAGCGGGATTATGTTCGGAAGTTATTTGTGGAGAATACCTATCTTACAGCGTCTATCCTTTTTACCAGCAGTATTTCTTATTGTTTTAGGGTGCTGGAATATATTTAGCGGCTCTTAGGACGTTAAATGTTGCATTAACGCAATCTTTTAGACCTGAGACATATAAAATCACCGTATAGACAGCAGTACTATACGGTGATTTTTATGATTACATACTTCAGCAAAACTTATTTATGTAAAGTTTTGATTACTTCCTGTAATGGCATATCCGCCATCGAATTTAGTTTTAAATGATAATTTTCAAAAGGTAAAGAAGCCGTAACTGGATTAGGAACAATCACTGTAGGAATATTTATTTCCTGAGCAGCAATCAGCCCATTTAAAGAATCCTCAAAAACAACTGCTTCATGAGATTCCAATTCCAGTTTTTCCAGTGCTTTTAAAAATAGATCAGGAGCTGGTTTAACTCTATCTACCATATCTTTCGTCACGACATGATCAAAATAAGAAAGCAAATTTAAATTGTTTAAGTGCGATGTTGCCCATGAGGTGTGTGAGCTGGTTGCCAGCGCAATTGCTAATCCTGCTTCCTTTGCAGCCTGAAGATAATCATTTACACCTTCTCTGGCTTTTTCATTTCTAATATATTCTGTATGAAGATTTGCTGCTTGATTTTGTATATCTGCTATATTCAACTGATTTCCTAATTCCTTTTGCAAATAAGGATAAAACTGTTTGTCATCTGATCCAACACTTTTCACAAATTCTTCAAGTGGCAATTCAAATTGAAATTGCGATTGAAGCACTTTTTTAAAAGCATGATACCATGCTGTTTCTGTATCTAAAATAAGACCGTCAAAATCAAATATAACACCTTTAATCATAAATTTCCTCCTACCATTTTAAGTAATAATATTCAATAAAACCGTAATTGTAACGACACTGACCACTGTTGAAATAAACGTAATCGTCGATACAAGCTCTGGTTCTGTATCAAATTCAATAGCATACATTGTCGTTGTTGCAGCAGTTGGCATCGCAGAAATAATTATTAAAACCGTACCAATCAACGGATCTACTGGAACGATCCATACGAAAATTGCTGTGAATATTGGAGCAGCAATCATCTTTAAGGTCACAGAAGAAAGAACAACCTGCCAATCAATTTTTAAAGCTGTTAACGAACCTAACTGCATTCCCAGCATCACCATCATCACCGGAATAGCTGCATTACCTACCATTTCTAATGTAGAATGAATATAGTCTGGTATCGCAATCGATTGTAATGAAAAGAAAAATGCAAAAATCGCAGCATAGGTAGTCGGCATTTTTACTATATTTTTCAATGCCCGCTTCATCCCACTCGTACTTCTTGATGCATAATAAACACCAAAGAAATTATTCTGCAATGCTTGAATGACCATGATAAAAATGGCATATGGCACCGCAGCACTGCCAACACTGTATAAAACAACCGGAAGACCATAGTTTCCAGAGTTCATAAAGCCCGTTGAAAGAATGGCGGCACTCTCTTTATTTCCATCCCAGCGAAAGATTTTTGCTAACATTTTATTGATAAATACCATCATATAAAACAATACGAACATAAAAATTAAAATAACTAAAAATCCTTGATCGAATTCTGCATCATATAACGTTACAAATACAAGCGCTGGGGAAAGAATATACAGACAGACTGCAGAAACTGACCTTACATCCAGTACACGAATACGCTGCAAAACAAATCCGGCTGCAAATACAGCCATAATTGGTAGAATAACTTCAATAAATAATAACATATGTACCTCTCCACGTTTTCATCAATTAATTCAAGTGTATCATATGGCGTCAACCGGATTTGAGAATGATTTCCAAAAAAAACGTTTTCGTATTAAAAGTTGACAAATCAAAAGAAAGCGTGCATAATGATGAAGTTAACAGTAACAGCTGTGATTTGGCATTCTGTGAAGCTTTTTGAAAATGCTTATTCACACTGGCGCGACTAAGGGGTCGCAAGGATGCAGCAGAAGGTTTGGGGCTGCATTGCTTAAGTTAGAAAAGATTAATTTAGAATATTTACCGCGGACAATTCCGTATGCGTTATACGGATAGTTGGTCAGCATATCTAACTGACCATATAGCTCAAATGAGAAAAGAATTCATTTCTTCTCATCTAACTATCAGTTTAAAAAGAGGCATCAGCCGAAATTTTTTGAACTTCTATGAAAATTAATTTTAATATCACGTGTTACTTTAATCATAAAGGGGTACTCTTTAAATAGAGTATCCCTTTTCCAAATTTCAACTGTTTTGAAAGGAGCATCTATATGCCGACAAACTTACCAATAGGGTCCATTATTGCCATGACCGTTTTACGGAAAATAGATACCGGATATGTTTTATCTGCTTACGGAGAAGAAGTTTTGCTTCATCATAATGAAACAGAATCAGTCTTAGAGGTAGAACAATCTGTTGACGTTTTTCTCTATTTAAATAAAAAAGGACAAGTAAATGCGACTACATATTTACCTTCTGTTACCCTCGGATTATATGATTGGGCGGAAGTTGTAGGTGTCGTTCCCCGCTTGGGTGTTTTTGTAAACATCGGTACCTCCAAGGATATTCTTGTCTCCAAAGATTCCCTGCCTTTATTCCAGGAAAGCTGGCCACGCTCTGGAGATCGTTTATATATCACATTACAGCTGGATAAGAAAGGACGCTTGTTGGGAGTTCCTGCCTCAGAAAATATTATTGCAAATAACGTTTTCGCAGCACCAGATAATTTAAACCGGCAAACCATTATTGGTACCGTGTATTATACCAATAAAGAAGGTGCAGCTATTATTACAAGTGAAGGTTACCGGGGCTTTATCCATCGAACGGAGAGAAAAGAAGAACCCCGCGTTGGGCAGGTCGTTGAAGGCAGAGTAATTGCTGTCAAAGAAGACGGTTCTATTAATGTATCCCTGCGTCCATTAATACAAGAAAGTTTATCAGAAGATGCAGAAGCTATTTTAGAACATTTAGAAGCAAATGATGGAGTTATTCCTTTTCATGATAAAAGCGATCCGGAAGAAATCCGGGCAACTTTTCAAATTAGTAAAGCAGCCTTCAAACGTGCAGTAGGGACTTTACTGAAACAAGAGAAAATCAAACAGGAAAATGAACAAATTATTAAAATTGATTAGTTGGTTCCCTATAAAAAAATAAAAGCAATGTCTGCGTTTTTCTCACAGGCATTGCTTTTATTTTTTATGCTGCTGCATTTTTGTATGCGTCCATAACTGCTGATATAATGAATCCGATTGCTCCTGCAAACATACAAGCAATTCCGATTCCACCAAATCCGGCTCCTGCAAAATCAACTTTTGGTGCGATTGATGCTACAAGAATTAATAAAATTCCCACAAGTGCCAAAAATAGATTTGGATAGTAACCAGCATGGGATTCTTTGGAAGTCATTTTAACAAGAAAAATACTAATAAGTGCTGTAATCGCTGTTAAAATAGCTCCGAATGTGATAACCGCTTCTACCATTTCCTCACCCCGCCATGATTTAATTATACTACTTTTAGTCTACAATTGAAAAATCAGAAAGTCAATATACATCTCCCCTGTCAGCGATAATTCATTAGAAAACTTCATCAGGTTGTATATTCACCATTAATTCGCACATAATCATACGATAAGTCACATCCCTATACCGCTAAACATGAAAATAGAGCAGTATTTTATTGTCTCTCCCATTACACATTTCATTCACTATTGCTTTTCTATCAGAAAAAGCATACAATTTTTCCAAATAGAGGTATACTTATTATTGAAATATATTTCTTCAATTTGAAAATAAGGAGGAAAACAAATGCAAACGTTCTCAAATTATACGTATGAACGCCCGGATCTTCCGAAAGTAAAAGAAGACTTCTATCAAAAGCTCGAGCAATTTCAAAACGCCGCTTCGGTGGAGCAGGCTGTTGCCGCTATAGAAACGATTAATAAGGTCAGGAGTCATCTTTCAACAATGGAAAACCTTGTGTTTATTCGTGCTTCCATTGATACACGCGATGAATTTTATCACAATGAAAGAGATTTTTTTGATGAGCATTCACCGGAAATTCAGGAGTTAACAACAGCTTTTTATAAAGTGCTTCTGAAGTCCCCATTTGAAACACAGCTGCGGGAGAAATACGGTTCTCAATTATTTGATTTAGCAGAATGTGAAATAAAAGCTTTTTCTAAAGAAATTATTCCTTTGCTTCAAGCTGAAAATAAATTGACATCTGCTTATTCTAAATTAATCGCATCTGCTGATATTGATTTCCGGGGCAAATCTTATACATTGGCCCAGCTTGGACCTTTTGCTGAGGACTCAGACCGAAAAACACGGAAAGAAGCTTTAGAAGCACGGCAAAGCTTTTTTGCAGAGAATAAAGAAAAATTGGATTCTATTTACGATGATTTAGTAAAAACACGGCATCAAATAGCTGAAAAGCTCGGGTTTAAAAACTTTGTCGAAGTTGGCTATCTCCGTATGCAGCGCGTTGATTATAATGCAGAAATGGTGGCACGCTTCCGTAAACAAGTAGAAGAAGTGATTGTGCCTATTGCCACGAAGCTATATGAAAAACAGGCAAAACGAATCGGTGTTGATTCTTTAAAAATTTATGATGAAGCCTTTGTATTTGCCTCTGGAAATGCAACGCCAAAAGGCAATCCAGATTGGATTATTGAAAATGGGAAGAAAATGTATGATGAATTATCCTCCGAAACTAGTGAATTCTTTCAATTTATGCTGGACCGTGAGCTACTTGACTTAGAAGCAAAAAAAGGAAAAGAAAGCGGCGGATATTGTACGTACATTGAAGATTACCAGTCTCCATTTATTTTCTCTAATTTTAACGGGACATCCGGAGATATTGATGTGTTGACACATGAAGCAGGACATGCATTTCAGGATTATTCCAGCCGTCATTTCTCCGTACCGGAATATTACAATCCGACAAGTGAATCGGCAGAAATCCACTCCATGAGCATGGAATTCTTTACCTATCCATGGATGGAAAATTTCTTTAAAGAGGATGTTGAAAAGTATAAGTATGCCCATCTATCGGACGCGATTCAATTTCTGCCATACGGTGTTGCAGTAGACGAATTCCAGCATCTTGTTTATGAAAATCCAGACTGGACACCAGAAGAGCGTAATCAGGCTTGGCGCAAGTTAGAACAGAAATACCTACCGCACCGTGATTATGATGGTATTGAGAGTCTAGAATCAGGCGCTTTCTGGCAAAAACAAGGGCATATTTATGAAGATCCTTTTTATTATATTGATTATACACTTGCACAAATTTGTGCTTTCCAATTCTTGAAAAAATCACAAGAGAATCGGGAAAAAGCATGGCAGGATTATATTGACCTATGTAAACTGGGCGGTTCCAAACCATTTTTAGAGCTTGTTCAATCAGCTGATCTTAAATCTCCTTTTGAAGAAGGAACGGTGGAAGCTGCTGTTTCCTTTATAGAAGACTGGCTGGATAAGATAGATGATCAGCGACTGTAATCCCAGTTTAGCAACGAGAAGCCGATAAAATTGGCTTCTCTTTTTTTAATACTTTCTAAAAGCTGTCTACTAGGCTTATTTTCAACATTATGATAAAATGACGGTAGATTTAAGTAGAAGAAGAAAAGGAGATCAGAATGACCTATCGAGCACTTTTTTTAGATATTGATGGAACAATTTTGCAACCGGACCACACCTACGCACCGTCCACTCAAGAGGCAATTCGACAAGTAAAAGAAGCAGGTTTAGAAGTTTTTTTATGTACAGGCAGACCATTCGTGGATATTCAAAAACTGACCTCTGATTTTGGGATCACATCCTCTATTACCTATAATGGCGCCTACGCCCTTTACCAAGATGATGTTATTTTTAACGCACCCATGAAAAAAGAAGACGTCGAAAAATTAATATCCGTTACCGGACAAAGCGAAAGCGAACTTGTCCTTTACACAACAGAGAATAATTACTTCACTTCTTTAACAAATCCACATGTGGAGAGTTTCAATGAGGTATTCCAGCTATATCAAAATAAACCATTTACAATGGATGTCGCGGATAAAATTATTGCTGCATCCGCTATTAATGTTGCGGAAGACCAAGTAAAAGATTTTGAAGTTACCGATGACTTCCACCTGACCAAAGTAAATGTAGCGCATGATAGTGAATCTTACGATGTGCTTCGTGCTTCTGTCAATAAAGGAGTAGCCATTGAGCAAATGCTAAATCACTTGAATATTTCGCCTTCTGAAGTCATTGCTTTTGGAGACGGATTGAATGACAGAGAAATGCTCAAGTTTGTTGGCACCGGCATTGCAATGGGAAATGCAGATCCAAGATTGGTTGAATTTGCTGATTTTCAAACCACTCCTGTAACGGACTCAGGTATTTTTAATGGATTAAAGAAGCTTGGTTTGGTGAATTAACTTATATATCAGAAAAAGCATGGAAGAGTTTTCCATGCTTTTCTATAATATAAAGTGAATTTCTATTCAGTTAAAGCTTATAATGCGTTAAATAATGTCTCACTTAGCGCATTTTTTCATACGCTGCAAGCACTGCTGTTGTTATCGGATGATCTTTCTCCAGACCGCTCACTTCCGCAAAAGCATCTGCTGCCCCATTTTTTTGAATCATGCTTTGTAGCTTCACGGCTTCTTCATCGCTTTTATTTTGAAACAATAAAGCAGCGGCCATTGCTTTGGGTAAATATTCAGGAGCAACCGAAGCAAATTCCAAATACATACCCGCCGGACGTACAAAGCGGTCTTTCGGGCTGAGTTTACGGATCGGTCCCCTTGCAACACGGTTTACTTCATCAGAAATATGTGTGTTTTGAAAGCGGCCGATGATTTTTTGAATATACGCTTCATGCGCTTTTTTATCAAATCCATAGGCATCTATTAAAGCATGTCCTGATTCTTGTAACACGCCGTTTAATGTTTCCAGAATCCGATTATCTTGTAATGCCTGGTCAATTGTTTCATAACCATAATAACTTCCTAAATAAGCCGTAGCTGCATGCCCGGTATTTACGGTGAATAGCTTTCTTTCAATATACGGACCGAGTTCTTCAACATAGGTAATCCCTTTAATATCAGGTAATTCGCCTTGAATAAATGTCTTTTCTACAACCCATTCATAATAAGGTTCAACCCGGACATCGAGTAAATTTTCATTTGTTTGATTCGGAACAATCCGGTCTACTGCAGCATCCGGAAAACCAAATAAACCATCAAAACCTTCCTGGTCCGCCTCACTGATTTCCTGATAGACATATTCTTTTAATAATGTGCTCCCGCCAATCATATTTTCGCAAGCAATGATTGTAAGAGGCTTCCGCTGGAAATCAATTCTTTCTGCAAGACCTTGTGCAATGGGTTTTGCGATGACAGGCAGGATGTTCGGTCCAACTGCTGTTGTGACAATATCCGCTTCAACAATCGCATTGGTTACAGCTTTAGGGTCTTTTATGCTGTTAATACCAGCGATATGTTCCACCGTGACAGGCTTACTTGTATCATCAGCAAAATGGACTTGATACGTCTTGTCTTGATTGATGGCATGGATAACCTCATCATTGACATCTACAAAGGTAACTTCATACCCTGATTGATCCAGTAAAAGCCCAATAAAGCCTCTGCCAATATTTCCGGCACCAAAGTGAACTGCTTTCATTATGCATTCACCTCATTAAGAATTGTCATAATTTCCTCCTTCGATGCTGCTTCCGTCAGTTTTTCTACATTTTCCTCTTCCGAACAAATGATAGCAATTTGTGATAAAATTTCTAAATGTTCATCGCCTTTTCCAGCAATACCAACTAACAGCTTCACTATATTTCCATCACCAAAATCAACCCCATTTGGAACGGTAACAACAGTAAGTCCGGTTTCTAAAACTTCTTTTTTCGCATCTTCTGTACCATGAGGAATTGCTAATGCATTGCCCATAAAGGTTGTCGCAATCTCTTCACGCTCCAGCATTTTATCAATATAATTCTCTTTAACATAGCCATTATTTAATAAAATACCGCCAACATAACGAATTGCTTCTTCCTTTGATTCGAATTGTACACCTAACTCAATATTTTCTGCGCTTAAAATTTCTTTTGCCATTTCTATGCACTCCTTTAAAAAAACTTGTATTCGCCTGATGTTTACTAACACATAGATGTGCTGACTTCGACGTTTCTTAATTTTTCTTATACTGTTCTATCATAGTAGAAAAGTTAACTTATCAACTTTTCTCCCCATGATAAAATTTTTCCTGAATAAATAATTGAAATTGCTTTGTTAAAAACTGTCCAATCTCTTTTTCATCTGCTTCTTGAAGCAATTGCAGATAGTGATCATCCTGAACAATCAAACCACTGAGATAACTTAAAACATCTAACGCTGCTTCATGCATGGATGCTGGAGCAAGCATGATTAAAATACGCGATACTTCCATATTTGTCGCATCCATCGCCTGTAATTTTTCCTTATTCGCCAACTGAAAAATAAAAAAGCCAGGCCCGTTAATTGTATCTGATCTTGTATGAAATAGCGCAAGTGATGAACCGGGAATTCCCAAACCACCCTGGGCTTCTCTTTTTATAAATTTATCGAGCAATATTTCAGGATTCTCAATACTGCCGTGGTGATGTAACTGATAACAGATCGATGCTAGAAAGTCTGTTTTATTATCTTTTAAATAAAATAATTTAAATCGATTTAAAACCTGTAAAATCACTTCTGAATAACGATGCATTTCCTGCAAATTCTCAAGAAAATCGCCTTCCATAATTTTATTTGCTTTCACGGATGATTTTGGTCTTGTCAGAGCAGCTTTTCTGATGGCTGTTTTTACTTTAGCCGCTTCCTCCTCTGTCAGCATGGGAGATATATGCACATAGCTCTGATTCAAATTTTCTAAAAGAACAGTAGATACAATCACATCATATTCTAAAAGCTCTTCTTGATTCAGGTCAAAAATAGATTGATGTTTTGCTATCTCTATTTCTGGAAATTTACGCTCCAATTTGCTTGCCAGGATTTTCGATGTCCCTATGCCTGTTGAACAAATGACGAGTACTCGAACATCTTTAGACTTTTCTGTTTGCAAAAGTGTGGCGGCAAAATGCAATACAATATAAGCAACTTCCTCCTCCGGGATCTGCAAATCAGGAAAAACAGCTTCCATACACTCTTCTATTACCTCAAATAGCTCGAAATAATCCTGTTTAATTTCTGCAAGCATTGGATTATGAATATTCATATGCTGTTTTATACGATAAATAGCTGGTTTTAAATGGGTGGTTAAATCATTTAAAAATCGATTATTCCCTGATAAATTGATATGCAGCTGATCTCCCACTTTACGAATCAGTTCTTTTGCCCGATGTGCCAAATCTATACTTGTCTCTTCCAATAGATAAGATTGATTTTCTCTAAGCTTTGCTCCCATTAAATGCATGGTGATATAGCCAATCTCATCTTCTGGAATATCGATAGAAAATGTTTGTCTGAGATTTTCAATTAATTTATCTGCAATTTGATACTCCTGTTTCTCTTCAATTTCTTGTTTATATGCTTTATCAAAGTGAATGGTATCTCCTTTTTGCAGCCTTTCCATAGCAAGTGCTAAATGAACTACAAGACCTACATAGGCACTGTCAGCTAAATGATAAGGGAGCTCCTTTCCAATTTCCTGAACCTGCTCCTCTATTCTTTCTAATTTCTGTGGATCCACAAGACCTAATAATCGATCAGAAATCGTTTCTCCCTTTGCTTTTTCTTCTTTATTTTTTGTTTTAATCTTTTCCACAAACTCAAATAAATCAATATGCCGGGAAATTAAATTACTTAATACAGCCCGTTTTTTTACTTCATTACCTTGGATTTCAACGCCATATCCTTTTTTACGGACAAGCTGTAAATCAAATGATTGGATACGCTCCTCAATACCATCCAGATCTTGTGAGATGGTGGCAATAGTTACATTCAGCTCACTGGCCAAGGTAAATAATTTAATTGGTTCTCGCACTTGGATTAACGTATTTAATAAAATCGATTGCCTTTCTTCTCTGGATAATTCTACTCCATCTAATTGAGCAATCTTTTCTTTTAATTGCTGTTTCTTCTGGCTATCTCCACGAATGGCTACACCAGAACCTGATTTTTTATAAAAATCCAGTTGATACGCTGCTAATACATCCTCTAGTTTCTTTAATTCTCGGTGAATGGTTCTTGTACTGACGTTCAGTTTATCTGCTACTTGTTTTACTGTTTTATCATCCTCTGATGCCAGCAAAAAAGTTAAGATATTTCGTTCACGACTTGTAAGATACATTGCCATTCACCTCCCTTCCACAGGTAGCCTTCCCCTTAAAAGAATGTTTTAAAAATCCTTTTAAGGAGAAGGCTGTTATCTTATGATTCGTCTTTTAAGCGTTCGACCAATTCATCATAGCGCGGACTGTTTAAGAAATTATCTACAGAAATATGTTCAGCATCTGGACGTTTTGCTTTTGCCCGTTCTGTCAGTGTTTTTTGCGTGATGATAATATCAGCATCATCTGGAATTTCATTGATTGCTTTATTTGTTACATCGATCGCAATGTCGCTTTTCTTAAATTTATTTTTCAGCAGAGATGCTCCCATGGCACTGGAGCCCATTCCAGCATCACATGCAAAAATAATTTTATTTACTTCTGTTTTATCCTTCACAGGTGTTTCTAACACATCATTTTCCTGTTCTCCTGTTAATGAACTACTGACACTGCTTTTCTTCCCTTTCATCTCTTCCATCTTTTTAGTAGAAGCTGCAAGGTCTTCTTCGCTGTCTTTTGAAGTTTTTAAGATAAACGCACCAATGGCAAAGGATACTGCCGTAGCTATAATTATACTTAAGATAACTCCCACATAGCTATTTCCTGGGGTTAACGCAAGTATTGGGAAAATGCTTCCCGGTGAAGCTGCCGCATGAAGTCCTGCATCAAATAATTGAAGGGTGAAGATTCCGGACATTCCTCCAAAAATCACCGCAATAATCATTGTAGGCTTCATAAGAATATAAGGGAAATAAATTTCATGAATACCGCCTAAGAATTGAATAATTGCTGCGCCTGGTGCAGATGCTTTTGATACCCCTTTTCCAAAGATCGAGAAGGCTAACAAAATTCCAAGTCCCGGTCCCGGATTAGCTTCAACAAGGAATAGAATAGATTTTCCTGTTTCCAGTGCCTGTTCTGACCCTAGCGGGGTTAAAATACCATGATTAATCGCATTATTTAAAAAGAGAGCTTTCGCCGGTTCAATAATAATACTGGCTAATGGCAATAAACCTGCGCTAATAATCGCTGCTACGCCATCTGCTAAAATATTTGTTAAGCTGGAAACAACTGGACCGATTCCTGCTACAGCAATCATTGCAAGGATAGCTGCCAAAATACCTGCTGAGAAGTTATTATACAGCATTTCAAAGCCCTGACGAATTTTCGCCCGGAATAAATCATCCATTTTCTTTATCAAGTAACCACCTAACGGACCCATGATCATGGCTCCAATGAACATCGGCTGTTCGGCTCCGACGATGACACCCATGGTTGCGGTAGCACCAACAACACCTCCGCGTATATCATAGATCATACGCCCTCCTGTGAAACCAATCAATAATGGCAATAAATAAGTAATCATTGGATCTACTAATGTTGCCATCGTTTCATTTGGAGTCCAGCCATCTGGAATAAAGAAAGCTGTAATCAGTCCCCAAGCAATAAAAGCACCAATATTGGGCATAATCATACCGCTGAGGTTACTGCCAAACTTTTGTACTTTTGCACGTATGCCGTTATTTTCTTTTGACATTTGTCAAACCCCTTTTCATGAATTGTTACTTTTATTTTATTCTGAGTCATCCAGGGAAAACAACCTAATCAAAATGTAACTTTGTCACCGGGATGTTGCCAAAATAATATTTGCTTTGGTATCTTTCCGATTTAAGCGGGTTGGTATTCATTTGCTTCATATATTGTCATGCAAAAAAGAGACATCTGCCAGATAAAAAATCCTTTTCATCTGACAAAATGTCTCTTTCCTGTTCTCCGCACCATTATATGTTTTTGTAAGTGGTTTATAAGAAAAATCCTCCGTATAACATTGCTCCAGCAATGATAAAGGCCGGATGAATCTGCTTTATTTCTATCAGGTAAAAACTAATGATAACGATAAGGGCAGTCTGCAGCAAGCCAATGCTTACATATGCTTCTGTCCAGAAATTCCAGGCGATCACACCGAGTAATACAGCAATAACAGGCTGTACAAATACCGTCAACCTGTGCACACGTTCCGACTTTTTATATTTCACTAAAATACTGCCTAATAAAATCATTAAAATTAATGAAGGAGCAACGGTGGCAAATATTCCTACAAACGAACCGGCTATACCGCCTAATTCATAGCCGACATACCCTGCCATTTTTGTTGCAATTGGTCCCGGCAGTGAATTAGCAAAGGCGAGAACTTCTGCAAATTCTTGGACAGACATCCATCCATAATTACGCACTACTTCATTTTCTACTAATGATATGGAAGCGGGTCCGCCGCCATATCCAAGAATCCCCGGTATAAAGAAAGCGACAAAAATATCCCATAAAATCATGAGCGCTCACCTTCTTTTTTCTTGTCTTTCACCGGGAGTGTAAAAGCGATAATTAAGAGAATCCCGATCACAATACCTGGATGGATATGCAAATAATTTAAAACGACAAATACCACTGCAAGCATGAGAATTGCACGTATCCAGCCAAGCCCTTTCCCCGCTTTATATAAAAATTGCCAGGTAAGGACAGCCATCATCATTCCAACAACAGCGACAACCGCTGCTGTCATGCCTTTAATCCAATCAAATTCACGAAACTCGGATAAGGTTCTTAATAAAATAATTACCAGGATAACTGTTGGGATAACAGAAGCGATCAATGCATTGAACATCCCGATCCAGCCGGAAGTCCGATAACCGATATAGCCTGCCAATTTTGTAGCGATCGGTCCCGGCAGCGTATTACTGATGGATAAAATATCTATGAATTCATCCTCGTCCATCCATTTATATTTTTCGACAGCTTCCTTCCGCATTAATGGAATCGAGGCTGGTCCGCCGCCAAAGCCCAGCATTCCTACTCGAAAGAAAGCAATAAAAATATCCCACTGCTTTTTCATGAATATAACCCTTCTCTACACCATTTTTCATTCACCATACAGCAATATGCCCATCCGCCCGGGATTCAGTCCCTCCGGAAAGCACGCCTGTTTCTGGATCACGCCAAATTATCTGACCGCGTCCAAAGCTGTTCGGCTCCAGCTGTATTTGTATATCATGCCCTTTTTGTCGTAATTCTTGAGCAATTGTATATGAAAATCGATTCTCTACCTCTATTTTTTTCTTCTTCATCCATTGCCATCTTGGGGCATCTAAAGCCGCCTGCGGATGAAGCCCAAAATCGATCGTATTCATAACTATTTGCATATGGCCCTGAGGCTGCATAAAGCCGCCCATTACGCCAAACGGACCAATGGCTTGATTGTCTTTTGTGATAAAGCCGGGAATAATCGTATGATATGTCTTTTTCCCACCTGCTAATACATTGACATGTGTTTCATCCATAGAAAAATCATAACCGCGATTTTGCATCGTAATGCCTGTCCCGGGAATCACAACACCTGAACCAAAGCCCATATAATTACTCTGGATAAAGGAAACCATATTTCCTTCTTCATCTGCTGTTGCTAAATAAACCGTTCCGCTACCAAACGGTTCGCCTGCTTCCGGAAGAATTGCTTCCTCCCCTATCAGGTCTCTTCTTTCATCAGCATATTGCTCACTCAATAGCTGCTCCGTTGTATAACGCATCTGGGGTTCCTCTGTTATATGCAGCTTTCCATCTTCAAAAGCCAGCTTCATTGCTTCCATTTGTTTATGATATGTATCCACCGATTCCTTTGTGGTAAACTCATAACCTTTTAAAATATTCAGTGCTTCAAGGGCAATGATCCCTTGTCCATTCGGAGGAATCTCCCAAATATCATAGCCCCGGTAATTCACTTTTACCGGATCTACCCATTCTGTTTCATAGTTTTCCAGATCTGTCTTCGTTAAAAATCCACCAGCTTCTTTAGATGCTGCAGCTATTTGTTCAGCCAATTCTCCTTCATAAAAAGATAATGCATCCGTTTCTGCAATCTTTTCTAACGTAGCGGCATGATCAGGGGATTTCCAAATCTCTCCTACTTTCGGAGCTCTGCCATTGGGCGCAAAGGTTTCAAACCAGGCAGCAAAATCATAGCCCTCTTCTTTTTTATACATCTGATAGGCTTTATTCCAAAAACGGGCCAATATTGGCGAAATTGGAAAGCCTTCACGGGCATAATCAATGGCAGGCTTCAGTGTTTCTTTTAAAGATAACTTGCCAAAACGTTTGGACAATGCTGCCCACGCCTTTGGCACACCTGGTACTGTAACAGGAACCCACCCAAATTTCGGAATGGCATCATATCCTTTTTCTTTTACCGCTTGTATAGAAATATGCTCAGGGGATCTTCCGCTACCATTTAATCCGTGTAATTCCCCGTTTATCCACACGAGCGCAAACGCATCTCCACCAATTCCGTTGGATGTAGGCTCTACTACCGTTAAACAAGCAGCTGTGGCGATAGCGGCATCAATAGCATTTCCTCCCTTTTTCATGATTTCCAATCCCGCTTCCGCTGCCAAAGGCTGGGTTGTGGCAACCATTCCTTTTTTGGCGTAGACGGATTCTCTTGCAACTGCATAAGGATTAAATTTATTATGTATATGCTCCATCAGCTCATCCTTTCCATAGTATTTACCGCCACTTCATGAAAAGGTAAACCTCCACGCAATGACGTTTTACTTTAGTGTATTTTGCAAAAAAAGGTATATTCTGTCATAACGTGAAACTTCATTCAGCGGGGATGGGACTGCGATAACAACAAACAATATCTTCTATTACAGTCTATCATATTTATTCAGGGAGCTGTATGTGTTCTTACGAATCTGTACATTTTCACCTATTAATCTACAAATTGTTTAAAAAGGGGTTGTATTCACTCAACTCTTTACTGGAGCACAAGGAGATAGTCACTTTTCTATCACATTAGAAAAACTCGTATTCACTCGGCTTTAAGTGAATACATAGTTTTTCTTATACTTTCCTATCGTGCAAAAAAAACCTTTCCTGAAATGTTCATAGGAAAAGCCTTTTTTTATGATTTAATTCTCTGCGAAAAAAGTCCCAGCTGTGCTAATAAGGCACTGCCCAAATATGTTCCAGCAAAAACAAATACAGCTACAATGGCAACTTTCCAGGATGTTCTGCGCAAATCAACCAGACGATTGGCTACAGAAATTCCGGCAACGGTTAAAATTGGTGTTGTAATTGCAGCAATGTTGTCAGGTTAATCGAACATACTGCTAAAAAAGAAAAAGCGCAGGAAACAGAGATGTCTTAACATCTGCTTCCTGCACTTTTTTCTATCTTAACAGCATAGTTTATTCACTAATCTCTATATCATATTTCCGTAACCAATAATCAATCTGACAAAGATGGGCGATTAATTGCGGTCCCCGCATCAATTGGCCATACCACGGATCTTTGAATTCTTTTCCGGTACTTTCTACGATTTTTTCTACTTTATCCTTCTTCAAAAATTCAAAGATTCTTGCTTCAGAATCGGTTAATATTTTCCGCATCCATTGAGATACCTGCTCCGTATATTCCGGCTGGAACGTTCTTGGATAAGGACTCTTCTTCCGGTAAAGCACTTCTTGCGGCAGAACGCCTTCCATTGCCTTTCGTAAAATCCCTTTCTCTCTACCATTTGCCATCTTCATTTCCCAGGGAATATTCCAGACATACTCCACAAGATGATGATCTGCATATGGTACACGTACTTCCAGCCCTGCTCCCATACTCATTCGATCTTTTCTATCTAACAACTGAGACATAAACCATTGCATATTTAAATAAAATAATTCTCTGCGTCTTGCATCCACCTTATTTTCTCCATCCAACCGCGGTGTCTCATCGATCGTTGCTTGATACCTGTCTTGCACATAATCTGCAATTTGTAATTTCTGTTGCCAATCATCATGCAATAAATGGCTTCTACTATCTAAAGAACGGATCCATGGAAAGTTATCTCCCACTGCTGTTGGATCATGGAACCAGGGATACCCGCCAAATATCTCATCTGCACATTCCCCGGATAATGCTACTGTCGTATGCTTCTTCATTTGCCGGCAGCACCATAACAAGGATGAATCAATATCCGCCTGCCCAGGCTGGTCTCTTACTTCTACAGCTTCCTTCAGCAGGGAAGCAAGCTCTATTCCTGTAATAACTTCTTCATGATGATCTGTTGAAAAAGCCTCCACCATCTTTTCTATCCATTCCTGATCACTGGAAGGCTGAAACTTGCTCGCCTGAAAATGTTTTTTATTTCCCTGGTAATCAAGTGAGAAAGTAGATAAAGCACCTAATCCGTTTTCTTTGTAGTGATTTGCTGCTATCGCTGTAATAGCACTCGAATCTAAACCTCCTGATAAAAAAGTAGATACCGGAACATCCGCCACAAGCTGTCTCTTAACGGAATCGGTGAATAACGTCCGTACGTTTTCCGCAGTCTCCTCTAACGAATCCTTATGCTCTTTACTTTCTAAATTCCAATAACGCCAAACCTTTATTCCCGCTCTTGACACAGTCATCGCATGGCCGGCCCTCAATTCATTAACGTCCTTAAACAATCCATGCCCAGGTGTTCTGGACGGTCCTAATCCAAAGACCTCTGAAAGTCCGGTCCGGTCAATTTTTCTGGTTACCTGCGGATGGGCAAGGAGCGCTTTTATTTCGGAGCCGAATACAAACGTTTTTCCTTTTTCACTATAGAAAAGCGGCTTTACCCCTAAGCGGTCACGTGCAATAAACAGTTTTTCTGCGGCATCATCCCAAATAGCAAACGCAAAAATACCATTCAAATGATCCACACAATCCTCTTTCCACTCCATATAACTCGTTAACAAAACCTCTGTGTCCGAGGAGGTTGCAAATGTATATCCCCGTTGCCTTAAGCTTTTACGCAATTCTTCTGTATTATAAAGCTCGCCATTATAACAAATCACGTATTTCTTATGTTCTGCTTCTTTTATCATTGGCTGCTTGCCGCCCTCTAAATCAATAACAGAAAGACGGGTATGCCCAAATCCCACATGACCTTGCAGCCAATAACCTGTTGCATCTGGACCGCGCAAAGATAATGTATTTGTCATCTTTTTTAATATCTCTTGATCATCACTCGCACGTTTATCCCAGCTAATGAATCCGGTAATTCCACACAAATGTCATCATCCTCTCTGGCAATGTATCCAGCTCCACATTAGCCTATGCCATACTGGACCAGTTCGTGAACAATTTAAGAAGTTTTTCTTATCCTTTATTGGATTGTAAACTTGATTGTCAGAAGGAATCTTGAAGGAAAATGCAGCTTTCTTAGAACCCTTTTATTCCGGGCAGACAACTTTTAAGTGTCATCAAATGTTGAGCTCATACAATAAATAAATGTATATTTTATTAACCCCAAATAAAAAGACCATCTCAAATGATGATCTTTTATTTACTATTTATTTTTCTTTCATCGTGACACCTTCTGAGCCGCCTACGATTACCGAATCAGCCATATCAATAAACAAGCCTGTTTCAATGACGCCTACGATTTTCTGTAATTTCTGATCTAAATCAACAGGATCTTCTATTTTTTCAAACGGACAGTCCACAATATAATTTCCGTTATCTGTTATAAGCGGCTCTCCATCCTTCAACCGAAGCACTGGCACACAGCCCAGCTTTTCTATCTCATAAGCTGTACGCTCCCACGCAAATGGAAGAATTTCTACCGGCAACGCATAAGCTCCCAGCTGCTTGACCATTTTGGACGCATCGACGATAATAATTAATTTTTCAGCAGCCTGCGCAATGATTTTTTCTCTAAATAAAGCTGCACCGCCGCCTTTGATTAATTGAAAGTTCGGATCTACCTCGTCTGAACCGTCAATCGTTACATCCAACTCTTTCGTTGTCGCGAAGTCTGTGAGAGGAACGCCGAATTCATTTGCCCACTCCCCTGTTTGGATCGAGGACGGAATTCCTTCTATATGTATCCCTTCCTGCTTCATTCTTTCCCCTAAAGCACGAACGAGCCAATATACCGTTGACCCTGAACCTAGTCCTACTTTCATTCCGTCCTGAACCAATGATGCTGCTTTTTCACCAACTGCTTTTTTTAATTGATCTTGCGTATTCATTATGCCTGCCTCCTGAATGAAGTTTTTTAATATCAAGGTTGTTCATTTTGTGGATCTTACGTAACAGCTTAAGAAATTTGCATTATGTATCCGTATCCATTATAGCGCAAATGGGAGGTTTTATAAATGGTCAAATGTGTGAATTCTAAGTAAGGACCAGTATCCATCGTTAGCTAACTAAAAAGCATTATTAGGATATTATCAACTATACAGGAAACACTTGCTTCTCAAGCAGGTCGATGAGTTTTAAATCATAGATGGAGTAAAACGATATTTAAAATAGATAAAACACGGGGCTCCCCTTGTTTTAAGAGCGTTTAAAAGGATAAAATTCAGTCCTTTTCGAGCAATAAAAAAGAATGCCTATTAAGACATTCTTTTTTCATTATTGCTTATTATGGAAGAACTGGATCTTCCTGCGTAACGCCTACTTCATGCCAGTCTGTCCATCCTATAATCACTGAGTAATCTGTTACACGCTCATTGACTGCCTCAAGTGAAAGACGATACAGTGTAGGGAATACCGGAATATCCTCCACCATTAATTCTTGCCATTCATCATATACTGCTTGACGGTGTTCAAGATCAAATGATTCTTCTGAGTTACCCTCAGCAATCAAACGATCATTTTCTTCACTTTGATAACGCGGATAGTTAAAAGGTGCTTCTGGACCATATAGACCAGATGGATCAACATCTGATCCAGTACCCCATATACCTTGATAGATATCAATATCCGGATCATCTTCTTCAACGCGATCATAGAAAGCATTCGCCTCATGTAAACGACCTTCCAGTTTCTCTACATTCAAGCCTACTTGCTCCCAAGACTGAATATAGTAATCTACAATTGGCTCAGCCGTATCTCCGCCTTCCATGGAAGCGAAATTAATGACAAGCTCTTCTCCATCTGGCGTTTCACGCATACCATCGCCATCTACATCTTCATAACCAGCTTCATCTAAAATTTGATTTGCCATATCTTGATCAAACGTAGGCGTTTCTATTTCTTCATTATGATAATTTGGTTTTGTAGGATCGATTAATGTTGTTGCAGGCCAACTCAAGCCATCAAAGAAATTCTCTGCTACTGCTTCATTGTCTACTGCGTACCACATCGCTCTTCTAAGCTCTACATCAGCCATTTTTTTATCTGGATCCATTTCAACTTGACCTTCATCTGCATTCCATTCACCTAATTTAAAGCCGATATACGTATACGCATTATCATAGTTTGCCAAAACTTCCACATTTGTTAGGGAGTCTACAGCTTCTGCATATTGATCTCTCGGAAAATCTACAATATCAACTTCTCCTGATTCAATTGCTTGAACTGCTGTTTGTGGACTAACAGTTTTTAATGTAAGTCCGTCTAATTTTGGAGCACCCTTCCAATAGTCTTCATTTGCTGTAAAAGTTACAGATTCTCCTGGAACAACCGTTTCTACGATAAATGGTCCCATACCAATTGGGTTTTCACGAATTTCAGGGGATTCTTCCATTTCGTCCATTGGAATATCTTCAAAAATATGCTTTGGCATCGCATATGTCCAAATAGCACCGGCTAATAAGGACGGCCATGCTTCTTTATACGTAATTTCTAATGTTTTATCATCAATAACCTCTATACCAGAAATCGTATCTGCATCTCCAGAATGATATTCATCCATCCCTTCAATGTTACGGAAACCTGCATCATAACGGATACCTGTATAATCTGGGTGACCAATTACTTCATAAGAAAACAACCAATCTTCAGCTGTTACCGGTTCTCCGTCATGCCAATTTACTTCATCACGAATGGTAAATGTAAATGTTTTATCATCATCACTTACTTCAAAAGTGGCAGCACCATCTTGGGTATACTCCCAGTTTTCATCATAACTTAACAATGATTCATCAAAGAATTGAATAACATCTGCATCAGAGCTGATAGAGTAGAAATTATAGTTTAAAACGCCTTCAAATACCGTAGAGGATAATAAACCATAATTTAGTGTACCTCCATCAATAGGTTCCCCTGCATTTTCTTTAACCTGGTTAAAGTCATCAATAGGTTCACCGTCATCATCATCTTCTTCTGCTCCTTCTTCTGTGCCTTCATCTGATCCGCCATCGCCACCTTCAGCGCTATCATCTGATCCGTTATTACATGCAGCTAACACTAAAAACAACAGTAGCATCATTGCTAGTAATAACTTCGATAAGCTTGCTTTTCTCATACTTGAAACCTCCCCTTTTATTTTGCTTATTATGCCGGTCCATTTTTCCGGCTATCTATACTCCACACCAAATTATTTAAAATAATTGATGAAAGTAACAAAAATAATTACCCTCGTCTTTGACGAGCATCAGCTGCACGTTTTAATGCTTCTCCAACATTCCGGACAGCTAACATCAATAATAAAATCAATACTGCCGGCGGAACCCAAATCCACCATCTAAACTCTAATGTCTGCGGGTTTGTTGCGTAGGAAATTAATGTTCCCAAGCTTGGTGTACTCTCTGGTAATCCAAATCCTAAAAAGGATAATCCAGACTCTAGTCCAATATTTGCTGCCAAATTCAGTGTCATTGTAACAATGATCAAAGATATAATATTGGGCATGATCTGTTTAAATATAATACTGAAATGGGATGTCCCCAATGTTTTAGATGCCTGTGCATAATCCAGTTCACTTTCCTGTAAAGCTTTGGAGCGGATTAACCTGGCAATGCCCATCCAGGAAAAAGTGGACATAATTAATGAAAATGTTAATGTACTATAGTTTGGAACAATCACCACAAAAACAATAATAATAAATAAGAATGGTAATACATTCATAAAATCAAGAATACGCATCATTACATTATCCACTTGCCCTCCAAAATATCCGGATACCAGACCATAAGCAATTCCGAAAACACCACTGAGTACTGTAACTAAAATACCAATGGTTAATGAATTTCTAGTCCCAATAATCAATTGACCAAATACATCTCGTCCACCATAGTCTGTTCCTAAGATGAAATCTCCGCCAGGTGGCTCATGAATGGCAAATAAATCAACTAAAACAATCTGGTCCTGATCCAAAAATATAGACAGACCGTATACAAATAATGAAATAAGAACTAAAAATAGTAATGAAACAAGTGCCAGTTTATCCCGGTATAATTCTTTTAATAATATACTTACAGCTGAAGGCGTTTTGGCTTGTTCCAAAACCTTCACGTCAGTTGTTTCCATCTGTAATCACCTCAAAGTTATCAAGATTCTACTTAATAC
Source organism: Oceanobacillus jeddahensis (assembly GCF_000750635.1). Taxonomy (GTDB): domain Bacteria; phylum Bacillota; class Bacilli; order Bacillales; family Amphibacillaceae; genus Oceanobacillus; species Oceanobacillus jeddahense. The sequence continues at coordinate 1,396,076 of NZ_CCDM010000001.1, read as the reverse complement.
GAATTCGCGGATCGACAATACTTAAAATAATATCTGATAATAAAGCTCCCATGATTTGAGCAAAACCAAACAATAGTACAAGCGAGTTCGCAACACTGAAATCCCGCTGTGTAATAGATTCTAAGAATAGAAGCCCCATACCCGGGTAGCCATATATCTGTTCCACAAATACCGTTCCGGTGATCAAGGTTGTAATTTCCCAGCCAAAAAATGCAGCAATCGGCAATAAGGAGTTTCTAAAAATATGTTTATTATATACTCTTTGCTCTCCTGCACCTTTTGCACGGGCCGTAATAATAAAATCTTTTTGTTTTGTATCAATAATTTCACTCCGTAAATATTGAACGGTTGAAACTACCTGAATTAAAGCCATAGATATTCCCGGTAAGAGTGCGTGATACACTTTGCTTAACCAATAGCCTGTCGTTCCTGGCTCTGACCCCGGCGACACACTTCCACTTGTTGGGAACCAGCCGAGATTATAACCAAACACCCATAACATCACTAAAGCAAAAATAAATAAAGGCGTAGCAAAGCCGATATAGGTATAGCCAGTAATCGCCTGATCAAGCGGCGAATCATTAAAACGTCCACTAAGCAGTCCTAAAGGAAGTGCAATTAAATATGTAAAGATAAGGGTAACAACGGATAGGAGGACTGTATTTACCATACGTTGACCAATTAAATCTGTCACGGGCATTTTAAATCGGAATGATTGGCCAAGATCACCTTGAAGAATACCGCCAGCCCAATCTACATACTGTACGTACCATGGGTTATTTAGACCTAGTCTTTCCCGCTGTTGTTCAATAGCAGCCGGGTCAATACTTGGATCGATTAATCCTGATAAAGCATCTCCAGGCATCATCTGAGCTAAGATAAAAACGATAATACTTAAAATAATCAATTGCGGAATCGTAATCAATAATCTTCTGACTGTAAATTTCCACATATATTCATCAACCTTTCTGCGGTAGAGCAACACGGTGTGTGTCTGAAATAGATTGCAGCTGGAAAGCTAACCCGTCCTGATCAAAAAAGTCATTATAGGATTGCGTATACTCTTCCAGAACCTTTTGCCGATAATGAAATTGCTCTTCACGATTTTTGGGATCAATATCTGGAATTGCAGCAATTAAGCGTTTTGTATAAATATGCTGTGGATTTTCAAAAATATCTGCAGTACTTCCCTGCTCCACATATCTGCCTTTATACATAATCGAAATATTGTCACACATATGCTTTACAATTCCTAAATCATGGCTGATAAATAAATACGTCAGGTTGAGTTCACTTTGAATTTCCTTTAAGAAATTCAACACCTGAGCTTGCACAGATACGTCTAAAGCAGATACAGGTTCATCTGCAATAATCAGCTTTGGTTTTAACGCAATCGCTCTGGCAACCCCGATGCGCTGTCTTTGACCGCCAGAAAATTCATGTGGATATTTAAAAATACTGTCAGGGCTTACATTAACGATATCTAAAAGCTCCTGTACACGTATTCTTTCTTCTTTTTTCGATAATTTTTCAAAGTTCCGAAGTGGTTCCGCAACAATATCCAAAACTCTTTTTCTTGGATTTAAGGAAGAATACGGATCTTGAAAAATCATTTGTACGTCTTTTCGGAAATTTTTGTTTTTTGATTTTTTATCAGTAATATCTTTTCCATCAAATAAAATTTGTCCAGAGGTTATATCTTCCAGTCCAATAATCGCCCTTCCTGTGGTTGATTTTCCAGAACCGGACTCACCGACTAAACCATAAGTTTTTCCTTGTTCCATTTCAAAAGTTACCCCGTCAACCGCTTTCACATGATCTACCGTCCGGTTTAAAATCCCGCCCTTGACCGGGAAGTATACTTGTAAGCCTTTCACCTCAAGAAACGCCATTTTCCTGTTCCTCCTTATTATCCGGGAAGTAAAAATGCTGATAACATGTACACCTGACAAAATGCCCAGATTCTACCTCATGTAAGATTGGGTTGTCTTCATGATCAGATACGTCAACCCAAGGGATACGATCTGCAAAACGGCAGCCAGTCCTTGGCAGGTTTTTTAGTGTCGGCACGACCCCTTGAATCACATGAAGCCTGTCCTGTCCTTCTGTCGGTACCGAATTTAATAAGGATCTTGTATATGGGTGCAGTGGATTTGCAAATAACTTCTCTACAGGGGCAATTTCAACAATTTGTCCTGCATACATAACTGCTACACGATCAGCCATTTCCGCGACTACGCCTAAATCATGGGTGATCAAAATAATTCCAGCATGTATCTTGTTTTTCAATTCACGAATTAAATCTAAAATTTGTGCTTGAATTGTCACATCCAAAGCAGTTGTCGGCTCATCAGCAATCAACAGCTGTGGATCATTTGCAATTGCAATTGCAATAATAACCCGTTGTCTCATTCCACCTGATAATTCATGCGGAAATTGCTCATAAACCCGTTCTGGTCTTGGTATGCCGACTAAATTAAGCAGCTCAATCGTACGTTCTTTCCTGCCCTGCTGTCCCAGTTTCTTATTATGCAAAAATAAATTTTCTTCAATTTGTTTGCCAATAGGCATGAGTGGATTTAACGCAGTAAGCGGATCTTGGAAGATCATCGCCATCTCGTCTCCACGTATTTTATTTAATTTTGATTGTAGCATTTCAACAATATTTTGATTATTTAACGAGATTTCTCCTTCTATTTTCGCACGGGTGTGTAAACGCATGACAGAAAACGCTAAAGCACTTTTTCCCGAACCAGACTCTCCAACAATTCCCAATACTTCATTTTTATTTAAAGTAAGTGTTACATCATCCACTGCTGCGTAATACTCATCTCCAATGCGAAAAGATGTTTTAAGGTTTTTTATCTTTAAAAGTTCATTACTCAACCTATATCCCCCTTACTCAAATTGTTTTCTCTATGTTGTACGTTTATCACAGCTTTAACTTTCAGCACCATCTCCTTTGTCATCTGAATATTCAGATGACAAAAATTTGAGTAATTTCTGAATAAAAAAATGCATGAACGGTCATTCATTTTAACTATTACATAAATTATTAAGTGCCCGCACAAACATTATTCAATCTAAGCTCAGCTCATCTACTAAATTATATCTGCACTAATGCTTTTTTATAGCAATCATCTATGATATAAATTTAGTGCATCGATTAAGCGATTTTCTCTATCCTGTAAAGCAATATGTAGTATGTTAAAAGTATAATTGTTGTAATTTTTCTGAAAATTGTCTGTAAATAAATAATGAGATTTATCGCTTTAATGTAGTAAAATCTATTCTATTTTCTATATTCTTTAGCTCTGCTAAAATATTGCATTTTCATTTCAAAAATTTGACTACGAAAACTTATCGTAAACAAATCTTAATATACTTCGAAATTATAGTTTATAACTCGCTTAAAATCAATAGATTTTCAGAAAAAATAATATTACTAATTATATACATTTTTTCTTTACATCACCAAAAACCTTTAAAACCAAGGGGTTATTCCAATAATTTACTACAAAAATTTTTAAAATCTTTTTCATTTTTTTCCTCTTTTAATGTGTCGTTTTATCAAATAAATTAGCTATACATTACTATAAATGGAATTTATTAACAATCAAAGAAGGAAAATATTCTTTCAAATTAGGATAAAAATGGTTAATTTGATTCGTATAATTAATATATTTCTTTTATATTTATTCTTTGATGATAAAAAATCTTAAAATTAGTGGAGAAGATATACGAAGAAGATTGGGTACCTTTATTTTGTTATACTGATTTTATCTGTTTTCACTATTATATCATTAGCTCGTTCTATTTTTCTTTTCGTTTAAAAATAAATAAAACTTCATTCAATGGGGTCTCCCCCACTAAATGAAGTTTTGTTTTATAAAGCGACATATGATTTTACTTTTTTCGGTTTATACTTTTCGGATAACTCTTGAATTCGCTGCATGTTCCCGATATCGAGGTTACCACCACTCACGATGACTCCGCAATGTCTAGAACGAAGCTGGTGATGATGTGCGAATAAGGCTGCCAGAGCAGCTGCCCCAGCTCCTTCCATCAATGTTTTATTCCGTTCAAGCATATATATAATCGCTGCAGCAATTTGCTCATCATTTACAGTGACAATATCATCCACATATTCCCGGATGATTGGCAATGTATGTTTTCCAGGCTCCTTTACTGCAATTCCTTCTGCAATGGTGTCTACATGGGTCCATTTTTTCACTTGTTTGGTACGGTAGCTGTCATAAATAGCAGCAGCTCCTTCAGCCTGTACACCAATCACTTTGATGTTGCGATTGATATGTTTGGCAGCAACTGCAATTCCGCTAATTAATCCTCCACCGCCAATTGGTACTAGAATCGTATCAATACGATCTTCCTGACGCAATAATTCCATTGCAATGGTACCCTGTCCAGCCATAATATCATGATCATCAAAAGGATGAATATAGGTTGCACCGGTTTTCAGCTGGTGTTCCAGTGATGCTTGATAAGCTTCTTGAAAGCTTTCCCCTGTCAGAATAACGTCTGCACCATAATTTCTGGTTGCATTGACTTTTGCAAGTGGTGTTCCTTCTGACATAAATATTGTTGCATTCACACCCAATTTGGATGCCGCATGCGCAACTCCTTGCGCATGATTTCCGGCAGATGCGGTAATCACACCACTCTCCAGCTCTTCATCCGTCATTTGCATGAGTTTGTAGCTTGCGCCCCGAAACTTAAATGCACCTGTTTTTTGCTGATTTTCCATCTTACAATAGACATGTTTTCCTACGATTTCATCCGTTGTATGTGACGTTAACAGCGGTGTTTGATGAACAATTGGCTTTAATTTCTTCCATGCTTGATATACTTTTTCACCAGTTAAGCGATCCCCAAGTGAATCCACACTCCTTCAGTCCTCTTTTTCATTATAGTTTTCTATTTATCTCTCTATTTTCTCATAATTTAAGCTGCTTATCATCTTTAAGCACGTTTTTCTTCAAATGCCTGAATCGCATCTTCTTCCAGCAATGTCAAAGCAATATCATCCCAGCCGTTAAGAAGTTTTTCCTTATGATAAGCTGGAATATCAAATGAAACAACGGTACCATCTGCATCTGTAATTTTCTGCTTTTCTAAATCAACATCCAGGGTTAATCCGTCTTCCGCTTTTTTCATCCACTGCTGGACCTGCTCTTCATTCATCTTTATTACTAATATGCCGTTTTTCAACGAATTATTATAAAAAATATCAGCGAAGTCTGGGGCAATGATAACTTTAAACCCGTAATCTTCCAATGCCCATGGCGCATGCTCACGGGATGATCCACAGCCGAAGTTATCACCTGCTAATAAGACCGTAGCATTTTCATATTTGGGCTGATTTAAAACAAAGTCATCTCGTAAATTTCCATCATCGTCAAAACGCCAATGGAAAAATAGAAATTCACCAAACCCGGTACGTTCAATCCGTTTTAAAAATTGTTTCGGAATAATCTGATCTGTGTCCACGTTACTTCGATTCAATGGAGCAGCAATTCCTTTATGCTCTTTAAAAGCTTCCATCCCAAATTCCTCCTAGCTTAGCTTGGTACTCCGACAAATTGTCTCACATCAACAAAACGTCCTTCAATTGCCGCTGCTGCTGCCATTTCCGGACTTACCAGATGCGTACGTGCGCCATTTCCCTGTCTTCCTTCAAAGTTCCGGTTGGACGTCGATGCACATCTGCCGCCAGCAGGAACAATATCGTCATTCATTCCCAGACACATACTGCAACCTGAATTTCTCCACTCAAACCCGGCATCTTTAAAAATCTTATCCAGACCAATTTCCTCGGCCTGCTGTTTTACTAAGAACGATCCAGGGACTACCATCGCTTTAATCCCATCTTTTACTTTTTTGCCTTCTACAATTTTCGACGCTTTTTTCAGGTCTCCCAAGCGGGAATTTGTACAAGAACCAATAAACACGTGGTCAATCTCGATGGAGGTGATCGGCTGATTTTCTTCCAAATCCATATAAGTCAATGCACGTTCCACTTCATCAGGAAATTCCGCATCTGCAATCGTTGGTGTCGCAGCATTCACGGGTACAACCATACCTGGATTCGTCCCCCAACTTACTTGCGGCTCAATTTCCTCTGCATAGATGGTCACTGTATGATCATATTCTGCACCTTCATCAGTTGCTAAAGCTAACCATTCTTCTGCTAAAGCATCAAAAGCTTCTCCTTCTGGAACCATTTCCCGGCCACGCAGGAATTCTACAGTTGTTTCATCTGGACTGATTAGACCGGCACGTGCTCCAGCTTCAATGGACATATTGCAAATCGTCATTCTTTCTTCCATGGTTAATTTACGAATGGCTTCTCCCGTATATTCCATTACGTACCCTGTACCAAAACGAACACCAAACTTTGCAATAATCGCAAGGATTAAATCTTTTGCTGTAACACCCACACCTAAATCTCCAACAACTTGCACATTCAATGTTTTCGGTTTATCCTGCCAGATGGTCTGTGTTGCCAGAACGTGCTCTACTTCACTCGTTCCAATTCCAAACGCAAATGCTCCAAATGCTCCATGTGTTGATGTGTGGCTATCCCCACAAACAATGGTTTTCCCCGGCTGGGTTAAACCTAATTGTGGCCCGATAACATGCACAATTCCCTGGTCGGGGTGATACATATCAGCCAGCTTCACACCAAAATCTGCACAATTCTTCTTTAGAGCTTCCATTTGTTTTTTGGAAATTTCGTCTTTCATATTTTCCCTGTTAATGGTAGGAACATTATGATCCATTGTAGCAAAGGTTAAATCAGGACGTCTTACTTTTCGCCCGTTCAATCTTAAACCTTCAAACGCCTGCGGAGACGTTACCTCATGGACAAGATGCTGATCAATATATAAAAGAGCCGGCTTTCCTTCCTCTTCTTTTACAACATGCTTATTCCAAATTTTTTCAAATGCTGTCAAAGCCTTTCCCAATTTCTACACCTCCGAAACGATATATAGTGTCCTTTTAAGATTTGAACTTCCTTATACATAAGAACTACAAATGGAATCAGAAATACACTTTGTCGTTATATTCTCAATAATCGCCTCTGTTATTTCTTCTGTATTCATTTGTTTGCCATTTTTTACATTTAAATCTGATGTGTGATAACCTTGCTCCAAGCAGTCCATTACAGCTGCTTCGATTGCTTTTGCTTCTTCTTGCATCCCAAGAGAATATTCCAGCATTAATGCCGTTGAAAGAATCATACCAATTGGGTTTGCGATTCCTTTTCCTGCAATATCAGGTGCCGAACCATGGACCGGCTCATACATCCCTAAACCATCTGTACGGACACTTGCTGACGGGAGCATCCCCAGGGATCCGGTTAACACAGAAGCTTCGTCACTCAAAATATCACCGAATAAATTCTCTGTTACTACCACATCAAAACTGCTTGGATTTGTAATTAATTTCATCGCAGCTGCGTCTACCAGCAAATGCTCTACCTCAACATCTGGATAATCTGCTGCTTTCTCATTCACGATTTCTCTCCAAACACGGCTGGATTCTAATACATTTGCTTTATCCACAGAAGTTAAATGTTTATTGCGGATTTGGGCAGATTCGAACCCTTTTTCTACGATTCTTTCAATCTCATGTCTGGAATAAGCAAGTGTATCTACCACTTCTTCCCCGTTATTTCTGCGTTCACTAGGTTCACCAAAGTACAAACCACCTGTTAGTTCACGAACAATCATCATATCCGAGTCTTTGACAATCTCTTCTTTTAAAGGAGAAGCATGTAACAATGTCGGGAATGTTTTGACAGGACGAAGGTTAGCAAATAATCCTAAACCTTTACGAATTCCCAGTAATCCTTTTTCCGGTCTGAATTCCGGGAGCTGATTATCCCATTTAGGACCTCCCACTGACCCGAGCAATACGGCATCTGCTTCGTTACATGCATGAAGTGTATCATCCGGCAATGGCACACCATAACGGTCAAGAGCATCTCCGCCAATTGCACACTCCTGGAGAATAAACCGATGATGATATTCACTTTCAATTGCAGCGAGTACTTTCTTTGCTGACTCCATAATTTCTTTACCAATTCCATCTCCAGGTAACAGAACAATTTTCTTTTCCATTATTATTTCTCCTCTTCTTCATTACTCGTGAACGAGTTGTTTGATAGTTGCATTCTTTTGAACATAGTAACGGTTCACTGCTTGAACAAATGCATTTGCTGAAGCCTGTAGAACGTCTTGTGCAGTTCCACGGCCATTATTGATTTGTTCATTGATATTAATTTGAACATGTGCTTCCGCTAACGCATCTTTCCCTCCGCCAACGGAGTTTAACTGATAATCTATCAATGTAATTTCTTCAGCTATTAACGAATTAATTGTTTTATATAAGGCTTCTACACTTCCGCTTCCTTGCTCTGTTGCTTCTACATGTACCCCATTCGGAGCTTTTAAAACAACGGTTGCAGATGGAGTATCTTTTGTATCATAGGATACGCCGAATTGAATCAATTCATATTTATCAATGCTGGAGGAATCTGTTTTGATTTCCATTACAATGGCATAGATATCATCATCGGTCACTTCTTTTTTATGATCCGTCAGCTGTTTAAACTGCTCAAAAGCTGTTTTCAACTCTGCGTCTGTCAATTCAATTCCGAATTCATTTACTTTATCTTTAAATGCATGTCTTCCGGAATGCTTGCCGAGGAATAACGTGTTTGGCGTAACACCAACCAATGCTGGTGTAATAATCTCATAGGTCTCTGCATTTTTCAGCACACCATCTTGATGAATACCTGATTCGTGAGAGAATGCATTTCTACCTACAATCGCTTTATTTGCCTGCACATACATTCCTGTTAATTTTGCTACAAGATCACTTGTGCGTTTCGTTTCATCAAATTTCAAGCTGGACGTATAGGAAAAATAGTCAGATCGTACATGTAATGCTAAGGCAACTTCTTCTAAAGCAACATTTCCTGCCCGCTCCCCAATTCCATTAATAGCGCCTTCCACTTGTGTCACACCATTTTGAATCGCAGCGAGAGTATTCGCTGTTGCCAATCCCAGGTCATTATGACAGTGACAGGATAATTCTACTTTATCGATGTTTGGTACATGCTCCTTCATATAACGAAACATATTTCCATAATCCTCTGGGGTTGCATATCCAACAGTGTCTGGCAAGTTTATAACGGTTGCTCCTGCATCGATTACTTTTTCTATAATCTCTGCTAAAAAGGCTTTGTCGGAACGTGTCGCATCCTCTGCAGACCATTCGACATGATCGAATTTTTCCTTTGCATAACGAACCATGCTGACAGCTGTTTCGACAACTTCCGCAGGTGTCTTTTTTAATTTATATTCCATATGAATAGGAGAGGTGGCAAGAAATACGTGGATAGCTGGTTTTGCAGCATCTTTGACCGCATCATACACTGCATCAATATCTGATTTAATCGTACGGGCCAAACCAAGAACAGTGGATTGCTTTATATTTTGTGCAATCGCTTGGACAGCTTCAAAATCGCCTTTGGAGGAGGCTGGAAATCCAGCCTCAATCCGATCCATTCCATATCTTTCAAGCTGCTTGGCGATCTGTAATTTTTCTTCTTTATTCAGATTAACTCCTGGCGATTGTTCCCCATCTCTAAGAGTTGTGTCAAAAAACTTAATTTTGGACATTTGCCTTTTCACCTGTTTCAGCGCCATCATTAATTGGTTTTTTAACAAATGGCATTAAAGCACGTAATTCTCTTCCGACAACTTCGATTTGATGTTGATTCTCGCGACGGTTAATTGCGTTAAACTGTGGACGGCCTGTTTGGTTTTCAGAGATCCAGCTTTTCGCAAAAGTACCATTTTGAATATCAGAAAGAATATCTTTCATACGTTCTTTTGTTCCTTCGTCTACAACGCGTGGACCAGATACAAAGTCTCCCCATTGTGCTGTATCAGAGATGGAATAACGCATGTTTTCCAATCCACCTTCATAAAGCAGGTCAACAATCAGTTTTAATTCATGTAAACACTCAAAGTATGCTACTTCTGGTTGATAGCCTGCTTCTGTCAATGTTTCAAAACCGGCTTTTACAAGTGCTGTAGCTCCACCACATAATACAGCTTGCTCTCCAAATAGATCTGTTTCTGTTTCTTCCTGGAAGCTTGTTTCCAATACACCAGCTCTTGCTGCACCAATACCATAAGAGTAAGCAAGTGCTACATCTTTTGCGTTGCCAGTATAATCTTGTTCAATACCATATAATCCAGGTACGCCAGCGCCTTCTTCAAAAGTACGTCGTACCAGATGACCAGGTCCTTTAGGTGCTGCTAAGAAAACATCTACATTAGATGGAGGCACGATTTGTGTAAAATGGATATTAAATCCATGTGCGAATGCTAATGCATTTCCTTCTTGTAAATTATCTTTAATACTTTCTTGATATACTTGCGGTTGTAATTCATCTGGAAGTAATACCATTACTAGATCAGCCTGAGCTGTTGCTTCTGCTACTGAATATACTTCAAAGCCATCTGCTTCCGCTTTTTGCTGTGACTTTCCAGGACGTAAACCAACGACTACATCAAAACCGGAATCTCTTAAGTTCATCGCATGTGCGTGACCTTGGGAACCATATCCAATGATTGCGATTTTTTTATCTCTTAGTACCTCTTTGTTAATATCCTTGTTGTACAATACTTTTGCCATAATGTAATCTCCCTCTCATCTTCGTTTATTTTTATTTTTCACAGGATGTGATGATTTCTACGTTATCCGCAAAGTGTGAATAACGTAGAAGTTTCTTTTTATTATCCATGAGCTGAAATATTGTTCAGCTCACTAAAACCTTGTTCAGGTTGATAACCCCTTGGAAATGCTGTTAATCCAGTTTTTGTTAAGTCTTTAATGCCATAAGGTCTGAGCAGGCCAATCAACGCATCGACCTTCTCCGGCTTGCCGGTAACCTGTATCATCAGACTATCCTTACTAATATCAATGACATCTGCACGGAATGCAGTAATCAATGTCATAATTTCAGCTCTTGTCTGATTGGTTGCTACCACTTTTACTAAAGCGAGCTCCCTGGTCACAATTGCTTTGTCTGTGACATCTAAAACTTTAATCACATCAATTTGTTTATTCAGCTGCTTCGTTAATTGCTCCAGCTTCTGCTTATCAGAAATTTCAACAACAAATGTCATTTTGGAGATACCTTTTACATCTGAAGCGCCGACGGAAATACTTTCAATATTGAACTGGCGCCTGTGAAGCATACCAGTGATTCGATTTAACACGCCGCCGCGATCTTGCACGGTGGCAATGATTATCCGTTTCATTTTGTCACCCCAATCATTTCGTGCATCCCTTTGCCTGGTGCAATCATCGGATATACACATGTCTCTCTGTCGATACGGCAGTCAATAACTACCGGACCATCATGTGAGAAAGCTTCCTCAAGTGCTTCTGGAACATTTTTTTCATCCGATACACGCATTCCTTTAATTCCATAACTTTCCGCCAGTTTCACAAAATCAGGGTTTTCTGAAAATAAGGAGTGCGAATAACGTTCTTCATAAAATGTTTCCTGCCACTGCCTTACCATTCCAAGCGCATCGTTATTTAGAATAACAACTTTTACTGGCAGGTTTTGCGTTTTCAGGATAGACAGCTCTTGCAATGTCATTTGAAAACCGCCATCTCCTACAACAGATATAACTAATTCATTTGGCTTGGCGATTTGTGCACCAATTGCCGCCGGGAAACCAAAGCCCATCGTGCCCAGTCCTCCGGAAGTCACCCATTTATTCGGGTTTTTAAAAGTGTAGAATTGTGCTGCCCACATTTGATGCTGTCCAACGTCCGTTGTTACAACAGCTTCTCCATTCGATTTTTCATGAATCTGCTCAATCAGCCATTGCGGGCTAATCGGATCATCTCCACGGTTATACCAAAGTGGATACTCTTTTTGGTTCTTCTTAATTTTATCTAACCATTCCGTATAATCGCCACGATTCACTTCCTCCTGCAGCAGTACGTTTAGTGCCTGCTTTGCATCTGCTACAATCGGAATGGCTGTTTCTACGTTCTTGCCTATTTCAGCTGGATCAATATCGATATGAGCTACTTTGGCATTTGGAGCAAAGTGTTGTAAGTTTCCAGTTAAACGGTCATCAAACCGTGCTCCAATATTGATAAGCAAATCACTTTCATAAATAGCTCTATTTGCTGCGTAAGTGCCGTGCATTCCACCCATACCAAGGGCTAAATTATCATCACCAGGATAGCTTCCAAGTCCCAGTAATGTTGTTACAACTGGAATCTCCCACTGATTAACGAATTGCTTCAATTCTTCTGTTGCTTCTGCGAACAGGATACCTGCTCCAGCAAGTATAACCGGCTTTTCCGCTTTACTCAGCTCATCGGTTACTTTTGAGATTTGCATCGGGTTTGGATAAACCGTCGGCTGATACCCCGGTAAATAAAAATCATCCTCGTAGTCATTAATCGTTATTGTTTCAGAAATACTTTTTGGAATGTCAATAACTACCGGTCCCGGTCTTCCTGTCGTCGCAACGTGAAATGCCTCATTTACAATTCTCGGTAAATCCGCAATATCATTTACTTGATAATTATATTTCGTAACCGGTGTTGTAATTCCCATCACATCAGCTTCCTGAAATGCATCTGTTCCAATAACCTGCTTAGCAACCTGCCCTGTAAATACGACTAACGGAATCGAATCCATCATGGCATCTGTAATCCCTGTAATTAAGTTCGTTGCTCCTGGACCTGAAGTAGCGATAACAACACCTGGTTTCCCTGAAACTCTTGCATATCCTTCCGCTGCATGTATGGAGCCCTGCTCATGTCGCGAAAGTACATGCTTAAAGTTTGTGTCGTTGCGATGCAGTGCGTCATAAATTGGTAAAACAGCACCCCCCGGGTAACCAAATACAACTTCAACACTTGCTTTTTCCAATGCCTGAACCAACAAATCAGATCCTGTGACCAAATTACTCTTCACTTCCACCTCTTGTTTTGCATTAACTTTCACAACAATGCCCCTCCTTTTTCTTTAGAAAACTTGATCATCACCGTATTATTTCGGTGAATCTCCTGTTGTAATTATGCAAATAGAAAACAGATATTTTTTGCTATTTGCGAAAAAACTGAACCTTTTAACTAAACAAACTATTTTCCATAATATGATTCTGGGTGTTCTCTTATCCTTCTTACAGTCAGAAAATAAAAAAGACCCTCTTCACCCCATGTACATGCTAACTTATCATGTATGGGGCGAAAAGGATCTGCTTTTCACGGTACCACCCAGTTTCACAAAGCTCTTTCAAACTTTGCCTCCATAGCTGCGAGAGCTATATTTGATAACAGGTACACTTTTTTCTATGCACCTGGTCACATATAATTGGAATGTTTCCTTTCCATGTGACACTCAGGGACGATGTCGGAAAAAGTAGCAATTCTAGGCTTCCAGCCACCCTAGATCTCTGTAAAAGCTATTTGTCTTTTCCTTTGTTCCCGTCAACGTATTATTATATTGGTGAAGTAATAACTTCTTGAAATTTAAAAAGTTGTTTTGTTAAGAAATATCTTATATTGCGAACAATCATATCTCGTTTCAGTATGATAGTCAATAGTATTTTGTAATTTTTTTAATAATTCTATTTAGTCTGATTTTATGTATGCGTTTACAATGTTGACGTGCATTACACTTGGTTTTTTTATTAAAATTAGATTACAATCTGTTTTTTACTTGAAATCTGGATCAGTCTGTTTTAAGTAGTCTGAAACCATAAAACGTATCCAGCATTTTAAGATCAAAATGCGTGTCAAAAACATCGGGTTTCTTTCCAAGTTAGCTGAAGCCGTCCCCATGGAAAGCGGAGTGGTTGGACGGAGCGGAAGCTATGCACTATCATTCGTTCAAAAAAAGCTGATTTAACTAAAAAGCAAGCACAATAAAGAAGAACTTGATAACCCTGAAACAACAAGATATATATGCATATTCTTAGGTGCGATAGTTGAGTTTATTAAAAAACCTCAATCAGGTTTGATAACTTAATTGTGACAACCAGGAAAATTATATTCCTATTCACAAAAAAGTTTCTTACCCGATTGAGCTTAACATTCTTTTTATGATAGATCTACTTGTTAATCACGATTCAAGTAGTCTGTTACAGCACCGCCGGAAGAGCATCTTACATTATGTGCGTATTTGCCTAAAATACCTTTTTTATATAATTCTGGTGCTTTCCATGCTTTACGGCGCTCGTCCAATTCTTCATCGGAAAGATCGACAAAGATTTCTTTTGTGGACGAATCAATGGTAACACTGTCTCCTTCTTCCAGCAGCGCAATTGGTCCGCCGGATTGTGCTTCAGGCGAGATATGTCCTACGACTAAGCCATGTGTACCGCCCGAAAAACGTCCATCTGTCAGCAATGCTACAGATTCTCCCATTCCTTTTCCTACCAGAATACTGGAAATAGAGAGCATTTCCGGCATACCCGGAGCTCCTTTTGGACCTACGTAACGGATAATAAGTACATCGCCGTCTTTGATTTCATTATTCATAACGGCTTTTGTTGCTTCTGCTTCTGTATCAAATACACGCGCCGGACCTGTATGTCTTGTTACTTTCACACCAGATACCTTTGCTACTGCGCCTGTTGGGGAAAGATTCCCTTTTAACACGATCAACGGGCCATCTTCTCTTTTTGGCTCGTCTAAAGGCATGATTACTTTTTGCCCTTCTTTTAACGATGGAGCATCTTCTAAATTCTCTTTGAGTGTTTTTCCGGTTACTGTCATGCAATCTCCGTGAAGATAGCCATTTTCATAAAGCATTTTCATCACTGCTTGCACACCGCCTACATTGTGAAGGTCCTGGAATACAAATTGACCACTCGGCTTCAAGTCAGCTAAATGCGGAACTTTTGCCTGAAGACGGTTAAAGTCGTCAATAGTTAAGTCTACTTGTGCTGCGTGAGCAACAGCCAACAGGTGAAGAATAGCATTTGTAGACCCGCCCAATGCCATCACGACAGTAATTGCATTCTCAAAGGCTTCTTTGGTCATAATATCTTTCGGATAAATGCCCTTTTCCAATAATGTTCTGATCGCTTCTCCGGCAGCTTCCACATCTTTCAGCTTTTCTTGTGATTCAGCAGGGTTAGAAGAGCTTCCCGGCAAACTTAAGCCCATTGCTTCTGCCGCGGATGCCATTGTATTAGCTGTATACATGCCTCCGCATGCTCCTGCTCCCGGGCAGGCATGACATTCAATGCGGTTCAATTGCTTATCATCAATTTTCCCTGCATTATTTTGCCCGACACCCTCAAATACAGAAACAAGGTCAATATCTTTTCCATCCAAGTTTCCTGGCGCAATAGTACCGCCATATACAAAGATGGATGGAACTTCGGCATTAGCTATGGCAATCATACAGCCAGGAATATTTTTATCACAAGCACCGATTGCAACAAGCCCGTCCAAGTTCTCCGCACCGACAACGGATTCAATGGAATCAGCGATCAGATCTCTACTCGGTAGAGAGTAGCGCATTCCCTGCGTACCCATGGAGATCCCGTCGGATACCGTAATCGTGTTAAAAATTAACGGTACACCGTCAACCTTGCGTACTCCTTTTTTCGCAACTAATGCTAAGTCATTCAAATGTATATTACATGGCGTTACCTCTGCCCATGTGCTGGCCACACCGACCATCGGCTTTTTAAAATCTTCATCGGTAACACCGACTGCACGCAGCATTGCCCGGTTTGGAGCACGCATAGCACCGTCAAATGCTTTACTTTTTGTTCTTAAATCTTTCCCCATTTTTTACACCTTCCTTTTCGCACTATTATAGGTATAATTTTCGCATAGTTCAATTTATTTTTTGTTTTTTCTTTTTTAAAATTTCACAGAAACCGCTTCCTTTATTGAAATAACTCAGTTTTTATGGAGTCCTTTTTTCCGTCTGTATTCATTGTGCATACGTTGTTCTCTTGTTCAATATGTAACTTAATATTGACAATACAATGGATGTTGCTATATTGGTAAGAAATACTTTTCATTTGAATTCCCCTTTTTAAACGGATTTATGTTAAAATACCCGTATGTTAATAACAAAACACTATCTAAACATACGTCTTTAATTAATTCCAAACCTTTAAAACTTAGAAAAAACGAATTATTGTTTGCCAATAGATTGCATCGTTTTATGATAAGAATATAAATTAAGGTTTTTATGAAAAGTTACTATTTTATTAAATAATGCCATTTTGGGTATTTTTTATTTATATTCATTTGTTAAATTCAATTCAAAGGAGCTTTCAAATCATGCTAAAAGATCAGCACATTCTAAGAATACCTGGACCAAGTCCTATTCCTCCAAGTGTTCAACGCGCAATGAACCAAACAATGATCGGTCATCGCGGAAAAGAGACGAAAGAATTATTAGAACGGATTCTTCCAAAGCTAAAATCCGTATTTGGAACAAAACAGGATGTTATTCCTGTTGCCGGGAGTGGGACAGCAGGGTTAGAAATGGCTGTCAGCAATGCTGCACATCCAGGAGACGATGTGCTTGTCATCGTCAGTGGAGCATTTGGTGATCGTTTCGCAAAAATATGTGAAGCTTTTCAATTAAAACTGCATCGAATTGATGTCGAGTGGGGAGACACGATTGATCCTCAAATTGTTCAGGCTTATTTACAAGAGCACCCTGAGATCAAGGTAGTTTTTGCTACATATTGTGAGACTTCAACAGGTGTCTTAAATCCGATACAGCTTCTCGCCAAAACGGTACATGAGTCTTCTAATGCACTTTTCGTTGTCGATGGTGTATCCTGCCTTGGCGGTGTGGAAGCTAACATGGATGAGTGGGGCATAGACATTTATGTAACAGGTTCGCAAAAAGCATTTATGCTTCCGGCTGGTTTAATGTTTATTGCAGCAAGCGAACGCGCTTGGAAAGTGATTGAAGAAAATCCACAGCCACGATTTTATTTAGATATGCGCGTTTACCGGAAAAACTTAGAAAAAGTATCTACACCATATACGCCGGCCCTTTCTCTATTATTTGGATTGGAGCAAGTTCTGAACTTATTAGAAGAAGAAGGTTTGGATAATGTGTACCATCGCCATATCGTCATGCGTGACATGACAAGAGCTGCTTTTAAAGCATTGGATATTCCATTATTAACATCAGAAGAGGATGCTTCTCCAACCGTAACCGCTGTTCGTCCAGTTGACTTTGATGCCGAAGCGCTGCGTTCTGTTGTAAAAGAACAGTTCAACCTGACGTTAGCAGGTGGACAACAACATATGAAAGGGTCTGTTTTCCGAATTGGGCATATGGGATATTGCTCTCCTGCTGATGTATTACAGACGATCAGTTTAATCGAAATTGGACTTGTAAAAATTGGAAAAGCAATTCCGCTCGGTAAAGGCGTTCAAGCTGCTCAAGAAATTTATCTGCAACAGGAGGAAAAGTAACTCATGACATATCGTGTACTAATTAGTGACCCATTAAGTGACGAAGGAATTAAACCATTAAGAGAAATCGAGAATATTGAGATCGTTAAAAACCCAGGCTGGGATGAAGCTGTGCTTTTAGAAAATATCGACCAGTTCGATGCTTTATTAGTCCGCAGTCAAACGCAAGTAACACGCCCTTTACTGGAAAAAGCATCTCGCTTAAAAATAGTCGGTCGTGCTGGTGTGGGAGTAGATAACATTGACTTAGAAGCGGCAACAGAAAATGGAATTATTGTGGTAAATGCGCCAAATGGAAATACCAATTCCGCTGCAGAGCATACCATTGCAATGATTATGTCCTTATCCAGAAACATTCCTCAAGCCTTCCATGCTTTAAAGCAAAAGAAATGGGATCGCAAACGCTTTGTTGGTGTGGAATTAAAGCAGAAAACATTAGGCGTTGTGGGACTGGGAAGAATTGGAGCTGAAGTAGCAATGCGTGCTAAAGGTCAACGAATGAACGTTGTTGCTTATGATCCATTCCTAACCGATGAAAAAGCTGAGCAGATGGGGATAAAGAAAGGTACGTTAGAAGAAGTTCTCCAAGCAGGAGATTTTATCACTGTTCATACACCGCTATTGAAAGAAACAAAGCATTTAATTAATGCGGAGGCCTTTGAATTAATGAAAGATGGCGTACAAATTGTTAACTGTGCCCGTGGTGGTATTATTGATGAAGATGCTTTATATGACGCAATTGTTTCTGGAAAAGTTGCTGGTGCTGCATTGGATGTATTTGAACAAGAACCTTTTACAGAGCATAAATTACTTAGCTTACCAGAAGTTGTTGCAACACCACATTTAGGAGCAAGTACAATCGAAGCGCAGGAAATTGTAGCTATTGATGTCAGTCATGATGTGATTCGCTTTTTAGAGGGAAAAGCTGTTCGCCACCCAGTGAACATGCCTTCTATTCCAAGTGAAGCCATGCACCAAATCGAACCTTATTTTTATTTAGCTGAAAAACTGGGAACTTTCATTATCGATTTAGCAAACGAAGCCATCAATGACATTCGCATCACATATTCTGGCGAATTAAGCGACATCGAAACGGGACCTGTCACCCGTAATGCAGTGAAAGGAATTCTGAAACGTTTCCTTGGCAGCCGTGTCAATGATGTTAATGCATTATATTTAGCGGATCGTAAAGGGATTACTGTTAGTGAAAGTAAAACTTCCTCACAAAAAGGATTTACAAACTTGATTACGATAGAGGTAACCGGCCCTTCTGGAAGCAGAAAAGTTGCTGGAACACTACTAAATGGCTTAGGGCCACGTCTGGTCCGTGTAGATGGCTATCAAGTGGATGCTACCCCGGAAGGACATATGGTTGTTATTCAGCATATTGACCAGCCTGGTGTTATCGGCCGTATGGGGAGTGCTTTTGCAGAGCATCATATTAATATTGCGACCATGCAGGTAGATCGTTCGGATATAGGCGGGGACGCGATTATGCTCTTAACCATTGATCGGCATTTAGAAGACAAAGCACTATCAGAAATTGCATTATTAGACGAGATTAAATCTGTCACTGCAATCGACCTATAGTAATATGCGAAAAACCGTTTGAACGCAACTTTATGACAAGTTCGTTCAAACGGTTTTTTATGATAAATTTAAGATTGCAAAATATGCTTTAATTCTTTCAGTGTTTTAATTTCATAGCTTGGCTCAATAGTACTCTTATTTTCTGCGTTAAATCGATTTAACCAAACAGAGTCAATTCCCGTCTGATTTGCTCCGATAATATCTGTATTTAAATTATCCCCAACCATAATCGCATCCTCAGCGCGGATATTTAAAGTTTGCAAACAGTAGTTAAATATTTCCAGATCTGGTTTTCCCGTTCCTATATCTCCGGAAATAAATATTTTCTCAAAATAAGGGACTAATTCAGGTGAAATTTCTAATTTCAGATTTTGAAGGCTCGGTGCCCCATTGGTAAGCAATGCAAGCCGGTATCTCTTTCCAAGTTCTGCGAGAACAGAAAGTGCATCTTCAAATAAATAAGGGCTCTCGATTCGATACTCCCGAAAAGCCTTAGCGAGCTTTTTTGCGAGTTCTAGATTATCAACACCGGTATCTTTTAATCCCTCCAGCCAAGCTGTTTCCTGGTAGACTGGAGCAATTTCCCGAAGCTTGCGGAATTCCTCTCCTGGATCATCAAATGTTGCCCACAACCCTTCAAATGGATTGATTCCAATTTTTTGTGTATATGTATAAGTCGGATAAGAAGCATATAATTCTCTCGCCCTATGACGAACATTCTTTTCTAATACTTCCGGAGAAATCTCCTCCTCCTTTTCTGCAAGCTGACATGTTAACGTGAATGCATCCTGCACACTTTTTTTATCCCAAAGCAGCGTATCGTCCAGATCAAATAAAACCATTTTTTTCATTATTTATTTCCTCACTTTTCCATTTTAATCGTACCTGTAATCTTAATTTAATAAATTAATTTAAAATTTAGTCTTGATAAAATCTTTCATATGTCTTATGATATATAGAAATTTAATCAATGGCAAGGAGACTTTTGATATGGAAGAACAAACTATTCGCGTACAACGATGTGAGACAAAAAAAGAAAAGCCACAGGATGATCAATTAAGTTTTGGGAAAGTTTTCACAGATCATATGTTTGTGATGGATTATTCAGAACCGTTAGGGTGGCATAATGCGAGCATTGTACCATATCAACCACTACAAATTGAACCTTCTGCAATGGTATTCCACTATGCACAGTCTGTTTTTGAAGGTTTAAAAGCCTATCGTACGGATAATGGAAGCATTGAGTTATTTCGTCCAGAGAAAAACATGGAACGTTTAAACAGATCTAATGATCGTTTGTGTATCCCTCCGATTGACGAAGAATTTGCTTTAAAAGCAATTAAACAACTGGTTTCAATTGAACGTGATTGGGTCCCTCATACAGAAGGTACATCGCTATACATTCGCCCATTTATTATTTCTACAGAAACGTACATTGGCGTATCAGCTTCTACCAACTACAAATTTATCGTGATTTTATCACCAGTGGGTGCTTATTATAAAGAAGGTATTAACCCGGTTAAAATTGCCGTAGAAAATGAATATGTCCGTACTGTCAAAGGCGGTATGGGAGAAGCAAAAACTGGAGGCAACTATGCTGCAAGCTTAAAAGCACAGGAAATGGTTGCAAAAACTGGTTATACGCAAGTACTTTGGTTGGACGGCGTTGAAAAGAAATACATTGAAGAAGTGGGAAGTATGAATGTCTTCTTCAAAATCAATGGCCAAGTAATTACACCAAAACTAAATGGCAGCATTCTTTCCGGCATTACACGATCCAGTGTCATTGAATTGTTAAATCATTGGGGAATCCCGGTAATTGAAAAACGTATTTCTATCGAAGAATTGTATGAAGCTTATCAGAACGGAGAACTAGAAGAAGCATTCGGTTCTGGTACAGCGGCAGTTATTTCTCCGATCGGTGAATTGAAATGGGAAGATAAGCAAATGATCATCAACGACGGAGAAACAGGTGAGATTTCGAAAAAAGTCTATGATACGATTACAGGTATCCAATATGGCCATATTGAAGATCCATTTAACTGGATGCAAAATATTGAAAAAGAAAGTCCAGTAAAACATTAATCATTAAAAACCAAGCCAGGTATCCGGGCTTGGTTTTTTTATTCATGTCAGAAGGTATTCGTTTAGTAAAAGAAACTCATTTTCGCTTTATAATAATTTATTTCCTGCAGACTGCCACAATTGATACCATTCTTCTCTTGTCAACGTAATATCCGCTGCTTTTACCATTTCGGACAGACGTTTCGGTGTCATGGTGCCAATAATTGTTTGAATCGCAGCTGGATGACGTAAAATCCACGCGATCGCAATTGTTTCACGTGCTACGCCATATTTTTCGCCAAGTTCATCTAATTTTCGATTTAATTCCGGATAAGCATCCCGGTCCATAATAAATCCACCAAAGAAACCATAACGGAGCGGTGACCAGGCTTGAATCGTCATATTGTTCATCTGACTATAATCAATAACACCGCCATCTAAATCTTTTGCTTGATCAAATGCCGTATTTGCATATAAGCCTTGATCAATCATACCAGAGTTCGTAACACTTAATTGCAATTGGTTGGCTACTAGGTCCTGTTCAACATATTTTTTCAGTAATTCAATTTGGCGCGGGCGGAAATTACTTACTCCGAAATGTCGAACTTTCCCGCTTTTTTCCAGCTCAGAAAAAGCTTCTGCCACTTCTTCCGGTTCCATCAATGCATCCGGACGGTGAATCAAAAATACATCTAAGTAGTCTGTTTTCAAACGCTTCAAACTGTTCTCAACAGATGAAATTAAATATTCTTTGGAAGAATCATAAAATCCATTGCGGATCCCTGCTTTTGACTGAATAATCATCTTTTCACGGATTGATGGATTCATATCAATGGCCTCTGCAAATACCGATTCGGATTCTCCTTTTCCATAAATATCCGCATGGTCAAAGAAGTCAACGTCATGCTCCAATGCGTTATGAATTACTTTATTCGCATCTTCTTTCGAGCTCTGCTGCATGACCATACATCCTAAAGAAATAATGGGCACTGATAATTCACTGTTACCTAATTGGATACGTTTCATAATCATTCCCTCCCTTTCACACATTTTATCACAAGCTTCGACACCTCCGATAATAATCCGCGTTTATTTTCTGTTTTTCTTATATACTCAGCTTTTGCGCTTGAGAATAAGCATATATATTTTGCTGTTTCAGGATTATCGTATTCTTCATTATTGTGCTTGCTTTTTAGTTAAATCAGCTTTTTTTGAACGAATGATAGTGTATAGCTTCCGCTCCGTCCAACCACTCCGCCGCAGCGGCATTTTACACTACACCTTCTATTTTGTTATCGAAGGAACAATCAACTCCTATTTCTATAGAAATGAAGTTTCTTTTTAATACGTGAAAATTAAGTTATATCAAAAATAAGAAAACCCTGTAGAAAAAAAGGAATTTCTCTCTACAGGATTTTCTATTTAGAACATTAGAGCGGGTAATTTTTTAAGCTGAAAGTCAGGTTATTTTTTCTGATTCGCTATGCTGCCCTCAGCCATTTGAATCATTCGTTTAACCATCTCACCACCGACTGCACCATTTTCACGGGCAGTTGTATCAGCTCCTAAATTCACATGCATTTCATCAGCGATTTCCTCTTTCATCTGATTTACTGCACGTTCTGCTTGCGGTACTAACAACGCATTTCTTCGTTTGTCAGCCACCAGAGACCCTCCTCTTTTATTCAAAAGCAAGTCTAATACTTGCTCGCTATTATCTTGTGCAAAAGGTTATAAACTATACAAGAAGTTTTAGCATAAGTACTGGAAACCGCACATATGTATATCAAGGTGATTAAAAAAAAGCTGAAAGAATTTTTAAGGAGGAACACTTGATGTTAAAAGCAGATTACCGTATGAATATTAACCTGCCTCAATCCGATGTATGGAATTATTTAGAAGATTGGTCGAATTGGGCGAAGCAGGTGCCCGGGTATCAAACACATAGGAACGTTTCTGCAACGGACTCGATTTGGGAACTTCATGGAAAAGCAGGCACAATCACGAAGGACCTGAAGCTATATGTTAAAATCATAGAAATAACCTCCCCATCCACTGTTCAATTCCGGGTGCGTGATTCTGAAAACCGATGTTTAGGAAGTGGCTGTTTTGAGCTTTCCGGGCTTTCTTCCCGTTCCTCCACATTGACTTGTTTATTAGAACTTGAATTAAAAGGATTGACTGGAAAAATGAGTGCTCCTCTGATCGGCTCTCTTTTGCCGACTTTGTTAGAAAAATTTGTCCAACGGATGGTTAAGCCTCTCACAGAAGCAGACTCTGTCGCTTTACCGCTTTAAAGGTGTGCTGTTTACTCTTATTCCCAACAGTGATACATTAATATAGGTTTAAAAAGATGTTCAAAAGGATCCTAATGATAGCAGTGGAATCATGACGTTCTTGCTTCTAATTTAAGAGCGGATATTACATGACTTATTTTATTACAAACTGCGGAAACTATTTTGAACACCTGCTTTAATTATCATTGTCGGGAAAGGAACATTACGCACATGGTCAATACAAAACAATCAAATGTATTTAAAGAATATGCCTATATTATTATTGGAGCAACGATTGTCGGTTTAGCCTATAATATTTTCTTTCTGCCAGCACGATTAGCCGCTGGAGGTTTGTCCGGAATCAGTACCATTTTGTATGAACTCTACACGATCAACCCAGCTCTTAGTCAATTTATTATTAATATACCTATTTTTATTATCGGATGGATCGCTTTAGGTAAGGATTTTAGTGTAAAAACACTGGTCGGAACTTTTTGGGTTCCCTTCGTCATTTTCCTGTCTACGGATATTCCTATTACGGTGACTAACCCATTTTTGAGTGCCCTTTATGGAGGTCTCATTCTTGGAGCAGGGTTAGGAATTGTTTACAAAGGAAATGGCTCTACTGGAGGTACAGCAGCTATTGCCCAAATTGTGAAGAAATTCACCGGTATTTCCAGTGGTTACTCACAATTTATCGTAGATGGGCTCGTCGTGATCACTTCCATTTTTGTATTCAGCCTTGAATTGACACTATTTGCATTAATGGCAATCTATATCAGCGGTAAAGCAATCGATATTGTTCAATTACGTACTTCTGCAACAAAACTGGTGATGATTATTACCGATGAGGAAGAAAAAGTTCAACAACTTATCCAGGACGGGATTGACCGCGGACTGACTAAAATCCGGTCTGTCGGCGGCTATACGAAAATGGATAAGACCATGATACTCGTTGTGGCCGAACAAACAGAAGCAGTAAAACTAAAAAAATTATTGCAGGAAGAAACGCCGGAAGCTTTCACTATATTTATCAGTGCTTCCGAAATTCTTGGGAGAGGCTTCTCGCTTGATAAGTATTATGGGCAGAAATTTTAAAGCAGTGACAGAAAGAGCCGGAATATATCGGACACCCCGAATATTCCGGCTCTTTTCTATTTTATTAAATTAGATATTCCGGCTTAACCCGGGAGCAAATTCATAACGTTTTGATAAGCAAAGCCTCTAACCTGTTCTTCCGAATAATGTTTTTGTAACTCATTCAATAAATACGCATAGCCGGATGTATCCGGAATATTATCAATATGACAGCTTATCCCGTCAAAATCCGATCCAAAGCCGATATTCTTTTCTCCGCCAAGTGCACAAACATGATCAATATGTTCACATAGATCAGCAACTGTTGCTGCTTGTGCTCCTTTTTTTAAGAAAACAGGATAGAGTGCGAAATGAATAGGCGCTTTCTTATCGATTAAGGCTTTCAATTGATCATCGTATAAATTTCTCGGATGATCACAAATGGCTCGCACGTTCGAATGGGAGGCTATTGGATAATCCGCCAGCTCCATCACATCCCAGAAGGCGTTGACAGAAAGATGAGATACATCCGTCAAAACTTCATTGGCATTATTCAATTGGACCACTTCCCTGCCCAGCTTGGTCAGTCCGGCTGCCCGCGGCTCTTCAGCACCATCTGCACATAAATTGGCAGGATTCCATGTCAGCCCAAAGGATTTCACTCCCATCTGATAAAGTGTCTGAAGCTTTTCCAAGTCATTGCCAATGGGCTCTGCCCCTTCTAACGTTAATACCGCACCAATTTCATCCGGAGCAAGTCTGTGAATATCTTTCCAGTTTTGAATAAACTTTACCTTCTCATTCTTTTCTACAATTTCTTCATGAAAGATAGCAGCTTGATCTTGCGCATGTTTCCATTGGTCTGTTGTTGTTACTTTTTCCGGATTCACAAAAATGGCAAAGAACTGTACACCTACATTTCCCGCTTCCAGCCGCTTCAGATTCGTTTCTATCTCCGGTGCATCCCGAAAATCAAGCTTTCTTTTTTCGAAACGGGCTGCCTGTAATTTAAGCAGCGCATCACAATGTGTGTCGATTACTTTCATTCTTTTCCCTCACTTAAAACGATTAATTATTATACTCTTTTTGTCTTAACTCCACACGGCGAATTTTCCCGGAAGCTGTCTTTGGCAATTCTGAAACAAACTCAATCTTACGTGGATATTTATACGGTGCAATTTCATGCTTCACATAACTTTGCAGCATTTCGACCACTTCATCGTTTCCAATAACATTATCTTGTAAAATCACAAATGCCTTCACTACATTTCCCCGTACAGGATCTGGGCTGGCGACCACTGCACATTCTTTGACATCAGGATGCTTTACGAGCGTATCCTCCACTTCAAAAGGTCCAATCGTATAACCGGAGCTGATAATAATATCATCACTTCTGCCTTCAAACCAAAAATAGCCGTCTTCATCCATACTTGCCTGATCCCCGGTAACATAATAAGTCCCGCGATGTGTTTTTACTGTTCTTTCTTCGTCTTTATAGTATCCTTTAAATAAGGAAGGCGTATCGAGCGGAATCGCAATATCTCCTACTTCACCGGGTTCTGTTAACTCCCCGTTTTCGTCAATAACAACAACATCGTTCCCCGGAGTCGGTTTGCCCATTGCTCCCGGACGAACATCCACGCCCTTTAAGAAACCCAATAGTAATGTATTTTCTGTCTGTCCGTAGCCGTCCCGGACTGTCACATCAAAATGATGTCTGAATTTATCAATGACTTCACGGTTCAAAGGCTCTCCGGCAGAAACAGCACTATGCAAAGCATCTAAATGATAATCATCCAAGTTAGAGAGCTTTGCCATTAAGCGGTACTCTGTCGGCGTACAGCAAAGCACATTAACCTGATGTTTTTCCAGCAGTTCCAAATATTTCGATGCATCAAACCTGCCTTCATAGACTAACGCCGTTGCTCCTGTTCCCATAATCGATAAAAATGGACTCCATACCCATTTTTGCCATCCAGGTGCAGCAGTCGCCCAAACCGTATCCCCATCTTCAATACTGAGCCAATAGCGCGGTGCTGTAGACATATGTGTAAAACCCCAGCCGTGCGTGTGAATAACAGCCTTTGGATTGCCTGTTGTTCCAGATGTATAAGATAAAAATGCAATATCATCTCTGGATGTTTCTAACGTCTCTAACTGATCAGAAGCTTGTTCTTTTGCTTTGTCAATGGATACCCAGCCTTCTATCTCTGTTCCGATACTGAACTTGGTCAGTTGTTCATATTCAACAACCTTTTTAAACTCTTCCACGCATGCTTCTGTAGCAACAACCGCATTAATTTCCCCGTGTGAGATACGGAATTGCAAATCTTTTGTACGCAGCATTTCTGAACTTGGAATAATAATAATTCCTGCTTTTAAAGCAGCAATATATAATTCGTACGCTTCAATACAGCGCGGCAGCATAATCATGATTTTGTCTCCGCTTTTCAAACCATGATTTAACAAGATGTTACCAACCTTATTTGCATTCCTGATCAGATCGGTATAAGTTACTTCTTTTGTATCTCCATTTTGTTCTTCTAAAATGATCGCTTTTCTTCCCTCATCTGTTGCATATTTTTCAAATTCAGAAGTAATATTATACAACTCCGGTGCAATTAAATCTGACTTTTCCATCGAATTCCTCCTCATATTAGTACCTCGTACTATATGTTAGTGATTATATCAAGAAATTAGAATAACTTCAAAAGGATTTAAATTTTCAGATATAGTAATATGTATATGCTTGTCTTGCTGTTTTTTTGCCTGTAATATTTATCGCAATATAATTGGCTGATTGGTTTAACTAACCATGCAGGAAGCAAAACCTCAGTCCCGTTCTCCGAGGATGAAAAATCGCTAAAAATGAAGTTTCACTATATGGTTTAACAAATAATAGTGTATGATAATAATCAAAGGGGAATAGTAACAGGAAGGAGTGTTGCTAATGTCAGCATTTAATGAAAAAGATTTCGATAAAGCATATAATGAGGAAACCAAAAAAATTAATAAACAGCTGGATAAAGATATTATTTTTGCAATGATCGGCGATATTAATACCGGAAAATCATCTACTATTAATCAGCTCATCGGGGATGATGTTGCCAAGGTCGGTGCCCGTCCGGGAGAAACAGTCGGCATTGATAAATATATTTATCGCGACAAAATTATTTTTGCAGACACGCCTGGGCTTGATGATATTAATCATACAAATTCGGAAGAAACCTTCCACTTTTACCGCCAGGCAGATGTCATTTTATTTTTCCTGAATGCAGCTGGCACGGTTTTTTCAGAAGGAGAAAGAAAATCATTTGAAACCATCAAAAAAGAAAATAAAAAGATTGTGTTTGTTTTAAATAAAATTGATGCAGCTGATGATATTCCGGCGCTTGTTCACTATGTGAAGCAGCATACATCAAACAGGTATCCTGTAATTCCGATCTCTTCCAGAACCGGCGAAAATATTGATAGATTACGAAGTGAGATCTTAGAAATCCTGAAAAAAAAAGAAAAGGAAATTCAATTTGCAAGGCTGATTAAGGAAAAATCTTCGACAGCGAACAAATGGATTTTAGCAGCCTCCGGATCAGCAACCGCTGTGGGGGCGACACCTTTGCCTGGCTCTGACTTTATTCCGTTAACCGGAATCCAAGTTGGACTCATGGTTAAGCTGGCAACATTATATGAAAAACCGTTATCCAAAAAGAAAGCGAAAGAACTGACGATTGCCACCATTACCGGCAATATCGGCAGAACTATTTTTCGTCAGGTATCTAAATTTGTTCCCGGCGCAGGTTCTGTTATTGGCGGCAGTGTAGCAGGGGGAATGACGCTGGCGATGGGCTATGCTGTGAAATATGCTTATGAAAATAATATTGAATTGACGGCAGAAACATTGAAGTCGCTGTATAGCTATTTCTATAAAAAAGAGAAACAGGAGCAGGAAGAAGAGAAGGAATAAAAGAGATATTTATTCAGCCAAGGTTTTACCTCTGGCTGCGGAATGATAATTCTATCTTGATTGGAGCATTTTTATGACTGAAAGACTTAAAAATTATTTTGGGGCTGTCATCGTGGTCATCCTATTTATACCAATCATCTTGTTTATTGACGCTATACCAACCGTCAGTGTCTTTATTTCATTTGGGTTCAGTGTGATTTTATGTGTTGTCCTTTTTGAATTTAAATTATTGTATAAAAAGAATAAAGCAAAAGAAGAGGAAGAAAACGATTGAAGGCTGACCAGCCAGGCGATCGTTTCCTTCTCTTTTTACACGTTAGGACAGTCTAAGAAAAACTCGTATTCACTTAAAGACGAGTGAATACGAGTTTTTCTAATAACTGAATAGTTACTGTTTAAATTCATCCTTTAATATAGAATATATCTTTGCATCCTCCTGTTTTCCCTTACGCTGCATGGATTTCCTTAACGTTCCTTCATAAGTCATTCCCAATTTTTCCATTAATTTGTAAGAAGCAATATTATCGGGATGGCACCTCGCATAAATCCGTTCTAATTTTAATGTCTCAAATCCAAAACAAAGAACAGCCCTTGCCGCTTCTGTCCCGATTCCTTTGTGCCAATAGTCGAGGGATAGGGCATAGGCCAGTTCAGCAGAATATTGTTTTGGCTTCCACCCCAGATCCATGGTTCCTATCACGCTGTTATTCTCCTTCCAGACAATTGCCCAGGCTCCCCCTGTTCCTTTTTGATACTGGTTAATTAACAAGTCGATAAATGCTTCTGAATCCTTTATGGTTTTATGGTGCTCCCACATCAAAAACGTTGTCAGTTCCGGATTGGAAGCATAGCTGTAGACGTCCTGCAAATCTTCTTTCTTCATCTCTCTTAAAAGCAGCCGCTCCGTTTCTAATACGGGAAATGGATTAAATGGACTCTCTTGCATTGCTTCTCCTCCTCTTTTATGTGAAAATTAACATAATTATACACAAAAGCATTCATATTTCCAAGTACTTCCTTACACAAAATTAGAATTCGATTAGAGGAGGTTTTTCAATGTCCTATACAAAGATAAACAGGAAGCTGACCAGATGTCCGGTCAGCTTCCTGTAGTAAGGATTCAAATCCGCTGCTTATGCATCTCTTTCCCATCATAGCTGTACAGTGTTTCTTTCCCTTCAATAACGGTTTCCATATGGACAGTCCTTCCCCACAACTGATAAATATAAGGCAGGACATGCTCCAAATATTTAATATCCAGCTCAATTCCTTCAAAACCGTGCTGGAGATACAGCTCACCATTACGCAGATAATCGCCGTTTTCCACCGTAATATACGGAAAACCGCCATTTACACGCTGGGTAACAAGCTGATCACGAATTTGCAAGTAGTCTTTCTCTGTAATCCGATAATCTCTTCCTTTCTTCTCAAAAAGATACATATCCTCTTTTGCAACTAATTCCTTTGTTAAATAGTTGCGGATAAAAGAAATATCCGATTCCATTTCTCTTACTTCAAAAATTTTATCTCTCCCTTTATTGGGTTCACACCCGTTCCGTATCATTTCTTCGGTTGGGTTATTATAACGTTCTTCTATATCTTCAAAAATTTTTATTCCTAAGTAATATGGGTTAATAGAGGTCCGCGATGGCTGCACGACGCCAGCATTTAATTTTGCATACTCCAATGTTTCGGAGGAGGTTAAATCCAGCTCACGCATAATCCGCTGATGCCAATAAGAGGCCCATCCTTCATTCATTACCTTCGTCTCTAATTGCGGCCAAAAATACAGCATTTCCTCGCGCATCATTGTTAATACATCCCGCTGCCAGTCCTCCAGCTCTCTACTGTATTCTTCAATAAATAATAATAAATCCTTTTCTGGAGAAGGAGGTATTTTCTTTTGTCTCTTTGGTTTTCTCGTCTGCGAACGTTTCTCCCGTTGATCTAAACTCCATAGATCATCATATTCTCCGCGTTTCTTATAACTTTCCTCCTCTTCCACATCTTCCGCTGCTTTCTCTGGTAGGTTAAACCGGACAATGGAGGGGTCAATATGCTCCTGAATCGATAAAATGGCATCTAAAAAGCTCTCTACCTCTTCTTTGCCATACACCATTTCATAGTGGGCTATCCGCTCCGCTGTTGCTGTCATACTTTCCACCATGTCTTTACGTGTGTTCGCAAAACGAATATTATTTTTAAAGAAATCACAATGTGCCAAAACATGGGCAATAATCAACTTATTTTGAATCAGACTATTTGTATTTAACAAAAAAGCATAACAAGGATCGGAATTAATGACCAGTTCATATATTTGACTCAAGCCTAAATCATATTGCAGTTTCATCTTATGAAATTGCTTCCCAAAACTCCAGTGAGTAAAACGTGTAGGCATACCATAAGCACCAAATGTATAAATAATATCCGCTGGACATACCTCATAGCGCATCGGATAAAAATCCAGACCAAACCCTTTAGCTACCTCTGTGATTTCCTCGATAGCTCTTGTTAATTCCTTTGTTTCGCTCAAGTAGATTCCTCCTTTAATCAACTGCAAGTACGTGTTCAAAAACTAGCCAACGTACAGATTCACCATCTTATCCTTTGGTGCGTTTTTGATCATCCTCTACAATTAGTCTATGTCGCCTGGACGAATTCTTGACCCAATGTTGCCAAGTAAATACGGCCGCCAGGTTCATAAGCAGCTGTATTAAATTTGATTAACCTGACAACATAGAATCTTTTCCTCCCTATAAAAACAGCTCAAAGATTTGTATTCTTATTTCTTTGAGCTGTTATTTTTATTTTCTATACACGTTCTGCTGTCTTTTGAAAAAAGCTTTTCATCGCATGATAAACATCTGCTTTTTCTTTTAATACATAATGCTTAAACTTCGGATGTTCAATTGTTTTATAGGCATTCATTAACGTGGAATAACGATTATAGCCATTTACTTCCCCATAACCAAACATATTTGATTTTTCCATCAGCTGGTGGACTAATTCAATGCATGTCTTGTTATCCGAGCTAATATTCTCTCCGTCTGAAAAATGAAAAGGATAAATATTATAGCGGGACGGATTATATTTTTCTTCAATGACTTCTAAAGCTTTATAGTAAGCAGATGAACAAATCGTTCCTCCACTCTCTCCTTTTGAGAAAAAGGACTCTTCTGTTACCACTTTCGCCTCTGTATGATGCGCAATAAATTCAAATTCAACACTTTCATATTTGGTTTTCAAAAATCGATTCATCCAGAAGAAGAAACTGCGGGCAATATACTTTTCAAACGCGCCCATCGATGCACTTGTGTCCATCATCGCCAGGACAACCGCTTTGGAATCATGACGAATGACTTCATTCCATGTTTTGAAGCGTAAATCATCATTATAAATCGGTGTGATTTGTGCCTTTCCTTCCCGGGCATTCCGTTTTAATGCTGTTAATATCGTCCGTTTCTTATCTACATTTCCCATTAATCCTTTTTTACGTACATCATTAAATTCGACTTTTTCTGTAATAATCTCTGATTTTTCTTTTTCTTGTAAATTCGGAAGCTCCAGTTCCCGGAATAATGCCTCTTCTATCTCTGCAATGGATACTTCTGATTCATAATAATCCTGACCCGGCTTATCTCCAGCTTTTTTCCCATTTCCGCCCTGTTGTCCGTCGCCACTGCCAGGCGCGCGTGCAACCACGTCTCCTACCTCTGAATCTCCGTTTCCTTGCCCGACATGCTTTGATTTTTCATAGTTATATCTGATTTTATATTCATCCAGTGAACGAATTGGAATTTTCACCATATCCTTTCCATTGGACATGATGATATTTTCTTCACTGACAAGGTCAGGCAGGTTCTTCTTAATCGCATCTTTAATTTTCTCATTATGACGTTGTTGATCCTGATAGCCTTTTCGGTGGAGAGACCAGTTTTCTTGGGAGACGACGAAATTATGCTCTTGCTCATTGGACACTTGAATCCTCTCCTTATATCTTAATTGTTTCCAATCATCAGTTTATCGCAATGAAACCCGGAATCAGTTATAAAGATGAAAGCACCCTTAACTGACTGAAGTTTCACTTTATTGTACAAACAGTTTTAGAAACATGCTTTATCTATTGTATGCAAGAGGGAACAGGTTATTGCAAACGGATTTAAAGAAATTGAGGTTTTCAGGAAAGCCCTTTCACGAATGAAGATAAAACGAAAAGTGGCATCCGGATTCATATGGATACCACTTTTCATTTTTTCTAAGATGGATCAAACAAGAGATTGCTTTATCGGTTTAATAAACTGCCAACATAACGCAAAAGTTCATTTGCAGACACAGAATTATAGCCATGCTCATCAATCAGGCGGGCAATTACCTCGTTAATTTTCTTCAGCTGCGATTCATTCGGCGTTTTTGAAGACGTTGTAATTTTAACCACATCTTTTAAATCCGCAAATAATTTCTTTTGAATCGCTTCACGCAGACGCTCATGCGATTGATAATCAAATCGTTTCCCTTTACGTGCATAAGCAGATAAACGAATTAAAATTTCTTCCCGGAAGCCTTTTTTCGCATTTTCCGAAATGCCAATCTGTTCCTCAATCGAACGCATCAGCTTTTCATCCGGATTCATTTCCTCTCCAGTCAGCGGATCACGCAATTTATTCTGATTACAATAGGCTTCCACATTATCCAGATAGTTATCCATTAAGGTTTTCGCGGATTCTTCATAAGAATAAACAAACGCTTTCTGTACTTCTTTTTTCGCAATCTCATCATATTCTTTCCGGGCAATCGAAATATAATTTAAATATTTCTCCAAGTCATCCTTAGAAATCGATGGATGCTGATTTAATCCTTCTTTTAACGAACGCAATACATCCAACGCATTGATGGAAGGAACTTCTTTACGGATAATCGTTGAGGAAATCCGGTTGATCACATACCTTGGATCGATTCCCGCCATCCCTTCATCCGTGTACTCATTTAAAAGATCTTCTACATCAATTTGATTATATCCTTCTACACTTTCTCCATCATAAAGGCGCATTTTTTTAACAACATCTACAGTCTGTTTTTTCGATTCTTTTAATCGTGTCAAAATAGAGAATATCGCAGCTGCCCGCAAAGCATGCGGAGCCACATGCACGTCGGCAATATCACTTTCCTGGATCATTTTTTTATAAATTCGTTCCTCTTCACTGACCTTCAAATTATAAGGAATCGGCATCACAATCATCCTGGAATGAAGTGCTTCATTCTTTTTATTGGAAATAAATGATTTATACTCTGATTCGTTCGTGTGAGCAATTATAAGCTCATCGGCGCTTATAAGCGCAAATCTTCCCGCTTTAAAATTCCCTTCCTGCGTCAGTGAAAGCAGATGCCATAAGAATTTTTCATCACTTTTCAAAATCTCCTGGAACTCCATCATTCCACGGTTAGCTTTATTTAATTCGCCGTCAAAGCGATAAGCGCGCGGATCAGATTCGGAGCCAAATTCGGCAATCGTGGAAAAATCAATACTTCCCGTTAAATCAGCAATATCCTGTGATTTTGGATCGGAAGGACTAAACGTCCCAATCCCTACCCTTTTATCTTCCGAGAAAAAGATTCGCTGTACTTTGACATCTTCAATCCTGCCGCCATATTCTTTTTCTAAACGCATGGTATTCAATGGAGATAAGCTTCCTTCAATTCGAATACCATATTCTTCATAGAAGTCTTCACGCAAGTGTTGTGGTATGAGGTGTAGGGGGTCTTCATGCATTGGACAGTTCTTGATCGCATACACAGCCCCTTCGTCTGTACGTGAATATTGCTCCAATCCGCGCTTCAGCAAGCTGACAATAGTAGATTTACCTCCGCTGACTGGCCCCATTAATAGTAAAATACGTTTTCTCACGTCTAATCTTCTTGCTGCTGGATGAAAATACTCTTCTACTAAACTTTCAATAGCTGATTCCAGCCCGAAAATAGCTGACCCAAAAAACTGATACATTTTTCGATTATCTTTCTCTTTAACCCCCGCACTCTTAATCATATTATATACACGAGAATGAGCAGTCTGTGCGATTGTCGGGTTCTCTTTTACGAGCTCTAAGTATTCCGCAAATGTTCCTTCCCATCCTAGCTGCTTTTCTGCTTCTCTATCGTTTTTTACTTTATTTAAAATATCCATCGCAGGCTCCCTCCATCTTGCAACGATTTCTATATCCTATGCAGTAGAAAGTTAAAACATGCTCTATGGAATTTTTTTGAAGTAAAAATAAAGCGTGTCTGTTTAAAGACATCAAAAGAAGTTACGATGAGATGACAAATCAATCATGAGAAAAAACATGGTAAGTTATCATGTTTTCATTCAAGTACTATGTCATTGTATGTATCAAAATCATATCGTTCTCCATAAATAATCGAATACTGGGTATTCCCACGTTCAACGATCCAAACCATCACTTCTCTTTCATCTGTTTGGGCCGTAACAACATATAAATCCTGATCATTCGATAATCCAATCGATTCGATGTAATCGTCCTTTAACTCCCTATCGCGAATAAGTGTAATATTCATCATTTTCACTCCATACATAGCCCGGACATCTTCTGCTAGTTCATTCGTTAATTCATCTATCGAATGAGCTTCTATATATTCTTCTGAAAAATAAGAAGCTACATTCTCCTCCTCTTCCATAAGCGCAGCCTCATACATATCATTCACTATCCGGGCACTGCTCGGACTTAAACAGCCTGCCAAGAACAAAGGAATGCATATTACAATAAGTAATAATAAGCGTTTCATACAATTAACTCCCCATCTATAATCTAACTTGATTGTAAGCGATTTAAATACGTTTGTGAAGAATAACAAATTTACTTTCCTAAAGATCAGCAGTTGAATCTGACAAGCAGTTCCATCATAATAGAAAAGGATGATAAAGGAGAAATGAGGGATTAGATGGTAACAGATAGAAGTATTATATTTTTCGATATCGATGGAACCCTGTTGACTGAAGAAGAAAGAACACTTCCGGAATCTGCGAAAAAGGCGATTTTTAAATTAAAAGAACTTGGCCATGAAGTTGCAATCTCCACAGGCCGCGCTAAATTTTTATTTGAAGATTTACGAAAAGAATTAGGAATTGACACTTACATATGCTACAACGGACAATATGTTGTATTCCGTGGAGAAGTGATTTTTGCAAATACATTAAATCAAGAATCCTTGAATAAATTAACAACATTTGCTTTAAATAAAAATCATCCAGTTGTTTATATGAATGATAAAAAGATGACCACCAATGTACCAAATGATCATCCATATATAGAGGAAAGTATTTCAACATTAAAGTTAGGTGTTTTCCCGACACAAGAGCAGGATTTTGAAAAGTACAATGAAATCTACCAGGGGCTTCTCTTTAACACAGAAGGTGAAGATGAGATTTACCGGGAAACCTTTTCGGAATTCGATTTTATCCGCTGGCATCCTAAATCTTTAGACATCCTTCCAAAAGGAATCTCTAAAGCAATTGGTATCAAAAAGCTGCTCGAATATCTTGATTTTCCTGCAGAAAGACAGTACGCATTCGGCGATGCATTAAATGATATCGAAATGCTTCAATTAGTTCCTAACGGGGTTGCTATGGGAAATGCATTACCTGAAGTAAAGGACGTCGCCGCATTTGTCACCAAAGACGTAAATGATGATGGTATTTTGTACGGATTACAACATCTAGGACTACTGCCGGAAGAATAAGCGTGTGATTAAACGCTTCATCTGAAAGATTTATATCTTTCCGGTAGCGATTAATATAAAGGGCCATTTCTTGATGAAGGAGCTGAATAGATTGAAGAAATTCAGCTTCAAAATCTTCCTGATGTTTTAACAAGTAAATCTCCAAACGAAAATTTCTATAAAACGAAACTTCATTCAGCGGGAGTTTTACGGGCGTTTCTCCGTGATAAAGCCTTAATCAAGGCAACGGCTAAACAGCGTCTTTATTTGGAATAAATAACTATTGAAAAGTGCTCAGCAACAGAAATATTCTGCCCTGAGCACTTTTCCTTTTAAAATTCTTTCAGCTGACGAAGAAATAATTATAGTAGAAAGCAACGTTCTTATTAAAAATCGTCCGGATTAGAACCAGACCGGCTATTTTCATTCATTCCGTCAATTTGCTTCATTTCTTCATCTGTTAATTCAAAATCAAAAATTTCTGCATTGGCAACGATACGTTCCGGCGTAATTGATTTCGGAATCGTCACCACATCATGCTGGATATCCCATCGGAGAATAACCTGCGCGACATTCTTACCGTATTTTTCCGCAATCGATACAAGGGTTGGATGATCTAGCAGCTCACCACGTTTTAAAGGGGACCAAGCTTCTAAATGAATTCCTTGCTTTTCACAAAATGCACGTAATCCTTCTTGTGTTAAATGTGGATGGAATTCAACTTGATTAATCGCTGGTATAATCTCCGCTTCAGGAAGTAATCGCTCTAAATGCTGAATATGAAAATTACTGACTCCGATGGCACGGACACGACCATCATGATAAAGCTTCTCTAATGCCTTCCACGTATCAATAAATGTTTCTTGTACCGGCCAATGAATCAAATACAGATCCAAATAATCGGTATCTAATTTCTCAAGACTTCTTTCAAATGCTTCTAAGGTAGATTGATAGCCTTGCTCATCATTCCAAACCTTTGATGTTAGAAAAATATCCTTTCTTGGTACGCCAGACTCCTTCATTCCTTGCCCGACACTAACCTCATTTTGATAAAATGAAGCTGTATCAATACTGCGGTAACCATGCTCTAAAGCAATTCTCACAGCATCTACTGCCGTTTGCCCTTCTTCTACTTTATAGACACCAAGTCCGAATTTGGGCATATCTACACCATTATTCAATGTTACTGTATCCTGCAAGTGTTTACTCATATCTGACAACCTTCCTTTCCAACCTTTTCTATCATCATATAACAATTGATTGTTGAAAAGAAAGTGAAAGGAATCTAGAGAAAAGCAATCATCAAAAACACTGCCCGTTCCTGTTAACTAATCACGTGATAAATATAAATACCGTCCACTAATTCACGCCCGCACTCACCGGCCAGCCGTAAATATTCTAAATGAGCAAGCGTTTCCCCTACCGCAAACCGGGTATCATGAACAGCCAGCTTCTTCGGAAAAAGTTTTTCCATCGTCTCATAGACAGTTAATCCGGTTTTTAACATTTCTTTCAGGCTGCTTAACCGTTCTGCATGATGTGCTTCTATTTCCGAGATCCGCTTGGATGCATTCTGAAATGGATCGCCATGGGACGGGATCACCCATTCCACATCCAATTTCTTTATCTTCTTTAAGGAATGAAGATAATTTTCCAGAGGGTTAGAATCTCCATGAAACCAATACGAAATATTTGGTGTAATCTTTGGAAGGATATGATCTGTTGACAAAAGAACATTATTTTCCCGATTATAAAAAGTGACCAGGCCGTCAGAATGGCCCGGTGTATGTATAATCTCATAGGCATACTTCCCAAACTGCAGCGTTTCGCCTTCCTTTAAGATGTTTTCTACTTTTGGATAAGGAGTCACCAGCGGTGCAAATGCGGCCGTGTTCTCCGCCAAAGCCCCGCTTATATTCTCTGGAATACCCGCCCGATGATAGTTTGCCTTTAATTTTTCTAAAAAAGGCTTCTCCCAAGCCTGGAGGGCCGCCTGTAAATCAATTTCAGGCATCCAGACACGCGCATTCGTCTTTTCCTGCAGTTTTCCAGCATAGCCGAAATGATCCGGATGATAATGGGACACAATAATATCTGTAACCCGCTTTCCTGCCAATTCTTTTTCCCATACTTTCGCCGTACCTTCATTATGCAATCCCGTATCTAAAATCTTATAGCCGTCCGCTTCCTCCGCGATAAAGCAATTGACATGATTTAGACGAAACGGCAATGATAATGTTATACGTTTCATTCCTAACTTATCTAACATAGGCGTCACTTCTTTCTTAGCAATCATCTTCCTTTAAAATCAGGTTTTCTTTTCTCAAAAAATGCCTGAATTCCTTCTTTGTTATCCTCCGATTGCAGCAATAAGGTCTGAACTGCTGTTTCCTGTAAATCATTTGTCCCGTTGCTCCACTCATCTGCATGGTTAACCATATGCTTGACAAATGTATTGGCAAGCGGCGGTCCATCTATAATGAAGGCAGCATAATGAATCGCCGCTTCCACAACATCTTCCTCTGTGACGTGATTGACCATACCACGATGATACGCTTCTTCCGCTGCAATTCGCCTTCCAGAAGAAATCCATTCTTTCACGACCGCATTAGGCAGATTATCTGTTAATTCCTTCAACAGCCCTAAGTCCGGGATAATCCCAACATTGGTAAAACTGCAGACGAAAGCAGCATCTTTTTTGGCTACCACAAAGTCTGCTGCCACAGCAATACTGAATCCTGCTCCTGCGGCAAATCCATGTACTGCGCTGATCACATATTTATCAAGCTCCCGTATCGTTTGAATAACCGCTAATGCCTGTTTCATATATTCCATTATTTTCGCACTATTATCCAAGGTATGAAGTACTTCCAAATCGCCGCCTGCAGAAAATATCTTCCCCTCTCCGCTAATAATAACAGCCTTCACTTCCGGGTCTTTTTCTGCATCCTTCAACGCATCTACAAAATCATTCGCCATGTCAATCGACAGAGCATTGCGTTTTCCCGGACGATTCATCGCTATAAAAGCAATGGAATCCCTCTTTTCATATTTTATCGGAATCGACATGATTCTCTCTCCCCATTTATTGTATTATATCAGGTTAGCTGATGTACATTTTTCGCTTGATTATATGCTGCTTTTAATTCATCAACAGCTTCCTGCACTGTCTGTATTCTCGTTGTTCCGCCGACACCTTGGCCGGCACCCCAAATGTCTTTCCATGCTTTGGCAGATGAACTTGACAACTTTTCAAAATCAAGCCCTGCTTTTTCCGGCAAATTCGTTGGGTCAAGACCAGCTTTGACAATACTCGGAATCAGGTAATTAGCAGGTATGCCGCTAAAAGCAGGTGTATAGATAATATCAGCAGCTGCAGATTGAATAATCGATTCCTGATAGGCCGTACTTGCTCCACTTTCCGCTGTTGCAATAAAATGGGTGCCGATATAGGCAAAATCAGCTCCTAACATTTCGGCTGCCAATATCTGTTCTCCCTTTGTAATCGTCCCTGCCAACGCAATTGGTCCATCAAAAAAGCTGCGTACTTCATCCATAAAAGCAAATGGATTTAACATTCCCGCATGTCCTCCAGCCCCGCTTGCTACTAAAATTAAACCGTCACTGCCCTTTTCCAGTGCTTTTTTAGCAAATTTCACATCCACCACATCGGATAAAACAAGTCCGCCATAGTTATGGACTATTTTTACCACAGGAGACGGATCTCCTAATGATGTAATCACCAGCGGCGGCTGATGTTTCTCAATTAACTCCAAATCTTCGTAAAACCGCTTATTGGAGGAATGGCTAATAAAATTCACTCCCCACGGAGCGATGTTAGCATGAGGATCTGCTTCTTTCTTTTCTGTTAATCGCGCATTAATTTCTGCCATCCAGCTGTCTAAAATATCTGTGCTGCGTGCATTCAAAGCCGGAAATGTTCCAATAATCCCGGCTTCACATGCTCCGACAACCATATTGGGATTGGAAATTAAAAACATCGGAGCCATGATAACAGGCAGCTCCATCCTTTTCTTTATTTCTGTCAGTTGCATTTGACCAGCTCCTTTTAAATAAGAAAACACAGCAGCGTCCACACCTCTCGCTTCCTTTTCAAAGCGTGGAATACATGGACGCTTACTATCAAGAAGAATTGTTATATTGTCACGATGGATCAGGTATAGAAAGCATTTCCTTCACCTGATCCCGCAGCGCACGTTTTAAAAATTTCCCGACTGATGTTTTTGGAATTTCATCCATAAACAAGATGCGATCCGGAATCCAGTACTTTGCAAATTGCGGTGCTAAAAATTGTTTCACTTCTTCTTCTGTTAATGTTTCCTTCTCTTTTAATACGACACATGCTACAGGCCGCTCCTGCCACTTTGGATCAGGAACAGCGATAACAGATGCTTCAAAAATGGCCTCATGCGCCATTAATGCATTTTCTATATCGACAGAGGAAATCCACTCCCCACCGCTTTTAATCATATCCTTGGTACGGTCAACGATTTTAACGGACCCTTCTTCATCAATATTGACTACATCTCCTGTGTGTAGCCAGCCATCCCGAAAAGATTCATCACTACGATCATTTTTATAATACGCATCTGCAATCCATGGGCCTTTAACAAGGAGTTCACCAATTGTTTCCTCATCATGGGCAATATCCCCGTTCTCATTGATTCCTTTAATCTCAATTCCAGGTACGACCATACCTTGACGGGAACGTAATTCTAACCGTTCTTCCTCATCCAGCTCCTGCTGATAGCTTTTTAAACGGGCTAACGTCACGATCGGGGACGTTTCTGTCATACCATATGCATGAATAAAAGGAATATGATATGTTGATTCGAAGGTGCGAATCATCTCTTTTGGAGCGGCTGACCCACCGCAAAGAATATAGCGCAGGCTACTTGTATCATAATTTCCTTGCTCCAAAGCCTGCAGAAAACCAAGCCAAATCGTCGGTACTCCTGCTGCCATCGTAACCTGATGCGTTTCAATTAATTCAGCTAAAATCTGCGGTGTCGGCATTGGTCCCGGCAATACCTGTGTTGTTCCAAACCATAAAGCAGCAAATGGCATTCCCCAGGCATTCACATGAAACATAGGAACGATAGGCATCGCAATATCTTCCTCTGATAATCCAACTGTGTCCTTTAACCCAAGGGCTAAACTATGTAAATAAATCCCGCGGTGTGAATAAGCAACTCCCTTTGGTCTTCCGGTTGTTCCAGAGGTATAGCATAAGCCGGCCATTGTATTTTCATCGATTGCTTCATCGAGCTCTGTATGTGGATCTGCTTCTTCAAGCAATGATTCATAGGAAGCAATATTGAATAAGCTGGTTTCAGGCAACGTTTCTTTATCCGTCATCACAATTATTTTTTCGACATCAGCAATCTGATCTTTTACACGCTCAATTAATGGAAATAAATCTTCATCTACCAGTAATACTTTATCTTCTGCATGATTGATAATATAAGCTAAATCATCCGGTGAAACACGGATATTAATCGTATGCAATACTGCCCCTATTGTCGGGATAGCAAAATAAGCCTCCAGGTGACGGTGATGATTCCAGGCTATCGTGCCGACTTTATCTCCTTTTTCTACACCTAAACCTTTTAAAACACCTGCCAGCCTGCGGATTCGTTCGGTTATTTTTCTGTACGAAATCGTTTGAACTCCGCCCAGTGTACGTGAAATGACGGTTTTATCCGCAAAATATTTTTCTGCATGTTTCACCATGGTTGTTAAATTTAATTGTGTTTGCATCATGTTCATGCTCCTCTCTATTCCCCTGTCCATCGTTCAATAATCGTGCTGTTAGCCATCCCTAACCCTTCACACATTGTCTGCAGACCGAAACGGGCTTCGAGGCGTTCCATGGTATGCATCATCGTTACCATTAATCTGGCTCCGCTTGCACCCAAAGGATGCCCCAACGCGATAGCTCCCCCGTCGATATTAACTTTTTCTTCATCTGCTCCGAGCTCCTTCATCCACATTAAAGGAATCGACGCAAAGGCTTCATTCACCTCAAAAACATCGATGTCTTCCATGGAGAGACCAGCCTTGTTCAAAACACGCCGGGTAGCTTCTATCGGACCGGTTAACATCTCTGTCGGGTCAGAGCCAATCACACTGCGTGCCAAAATCCGAAAACGTGGAACAAGTCCAAGTTCCTTTGCTTTATCCGCAGACATAATAAGTAACGCTGCTGCTCCATCACTCATTTGACTGGCATTCCCTGCTGTAATTCCGCTCTCTTTTGTAAATAGATCAGGTAATGCATCCAGTTTCTCCATTGAAGTATCGTTTCTTGGTCCTTCATCTTGATAAAATTGAGCCGTAGTCCCATCTGCCCTTTTGACGAAAATCGGCATCATTTGTTGACGAAAAAAGCCATTTTCCTGTGCTTTCAAGGCACGTTTATGACTTTTGAATGAATAATCATTCATTTTTTGGCGAGAAATATCCCATTTTTCCGCAATGTGAGCTGCGGCGATTCCTTGATGAACCATATCATATTTGTCTTGTAAAACACGATTTCATTTTACCCCTTGATGATTGCTCCCCATTGGTACACGCGACATACTTTCCACACCAGCTGCAACAACAATATCCATATCTCCGCTCATGATTGCTTGTGCAGCAAAATGAATGGCCTGCTGGCTTGATCCACATTGACGGTCAATGGCCGTTCCAGGAACACTTGCCGGATAACCCGCAATAAGTGCTGCCTGCCTTGCAATATCAACTGCCTGCTCTCCAGTTTGTGTAACACATCCCATAATAACATCATCAATGAGAGCTGCATCCAAATTGGTCCGATGTACTAATTCCTGTAAAGGTGCCGCAGCTAACTCCTCTGCTCTTATCTCACTTAGAAACCCGTTTCGCTTTCCAATTGGTGTACGTACTGCTTCAACAATCACAGCATCCCGCATCAATTTCCCTCCTTTTTATTTTGAAAGGATATAAAAATGTTGTTAAAAGCTAAAGTATTCTAGTAATCTTCCCTTAAAGTACACCTATTTCTATTGGATCTTTCAAGGCTATGATCAAACTTAATTAGGTAAACGCTTTCATGATTTATTTTATGTTCTACCAAAATGAATGTCAAGCAGGAATTATTTGCTTTATTAGACAGAAAAGCCCTTTTATCATGAAGAAACGCCCGTAAAACTCCTGCCTCTGAATAAAGAAAATAAATTTATCCAGGCGGGAGATAACGGACGCTGACTCCTTGTATTACTTAGACTAATTCAGTGGGAGAGCGTTCTCCACTATAAAAGGACCTTTTATATCTTTTTCAAACCATTTCTGCCACCCCATATATTTATCCCGTAACATACGCCATTACTTGAATATAGGTCATCACCAGAACATATAGCACTACAGCAAACACTCCATTAAACTGAAAACCATTTTTAAAGCTGCTTAAACCATTGGAATCACTTAAAACGATTAGCGGCATAATTACAGGTGATAACAAAATCGATAACGAGCTTCCCAAAGTTACTGCCAGAACAATCAGCTCTGGGGCATACGGCAGTTGAATACTCTGGAGAATACCAGCTACGAGGACCATTACGGTCAGCGGTCCAAGACCGGCAAACCCTAATATAATCACCATAAATGGCAGAAGATATAATAAATTGATAAAGGGAGCGACTGCTTCTAACGCGTAGAGACTATTTACTACCCAGCCGGCAAAGCCTGTTTTGGTCAATCCAGCAATCAGCATACCTGCACCGATCATGACACAAAGCTGATAAGACTT
Organism: Oceanobacillus jeddahensis; assembly: GCF_000750635.1. GTDB lineage: Bacteria > Bacillota > Bacilli > Bacillales > Amphibacillaceae > Oceanobacillus > Oceanobacillus jeddahense. The sequence goes on along the minus strand of NZ_CCDM010000001.1, from coordinate 1,352,041 downwards.
ACTTGCCATCTCCTCTTTGATATAAAGTGAGGCAATCTGTGTCAATTTATACAGACGTCTTTTCACAATATAATAACAGAGAATCCACATTAAGATAACCAGAGGTATCAAAACGAGCAATTCCATATTAATCCATGCACTCAAAATAAAGATAGAACCGAAAAGCGAGACAAATAATAGAATAAACTCCCGAACAATCCGCTTCGTTTCTTGTTTATTTTTCGTATGCCGCATAATCTCATCAATCTCATGCTGGAGGCCTCTTGTAAAATTAACTTGATATTTCCTGTTTTCCAGCGGAAAGAATAAAATAGCTACAATTGTTCCTAAAACAGCAACGCCCAGCCCTTGCACAATGGATTTCCATAAGGAAGCATCCATTGCTTCTACAACATAGGCAAAACTCGGAATACTGACTACCCAAAGAACAGATAATGCAAAGCCGCGCAATATTGCTGTTCCTTTATACCTCTCCCATGCCTCTCCTTTTTCATCCTTTAAAATCATCGATACAAATTGGTATATCATAGGAATCGCACCAAATAAGAGGAAATACGCAATAATTTGTGTAAAAGAAACCATCCCAAAATAAAATTTCTTGCTCGTATCTACAAAATCATGTGCATAGCTGATAGCAGATTCTAAAAAAGCTTCTTCCCGGAGTACCCAGCTGACCATAGGTATCACAACTAATAATCCCACCATATTCCGCATTTGTAAAAGACCTTCCCGCATTCCTGCTAAAAAAGAAGTATCTACAGAGAGAAAAATAATGACACCTGTTAAAAACAAACCTAGCGGCATCTTTAAATGCAGCGGACCGTAATAAATGGCCCCAAATAAAATAATTCCAAATCCAAAAAATATCAGCAGCGTTAACAGCAGCTCAACATGGAAAAAATATGTGATAAAATGAATGATTGTAAAACCGATGATACAGATGACTAACGCTGGACTGATGTATTGTTTACTCATTATTGACTATCTCCTATGTTATTTAGTTCCTTTTACTTTATCATGAAAACCTCTCGTCGTGAAAATTCACTAAAGTTTTATGGTTACAGCTTAACAAACTCAACTTTCGCACCTTATTAAGTAACTTCATTTCTATAGAATCAGGGGTTGATTGTTCCTTCAATAAAAAGAATAACAGGTGTAGTGTAAAATACCGCTGCGACGGACCGTTTTGCTTTCCGACGTACAGGACGTACTAGTGCAGACGTTGCAACAGGACGTTGCGACTTTAGTCTGCCTAGGGGCACGCTCTTCAGCTAACTTTTGCCAAGAAGATCGCTTGGCAAAAGTGGATCTTCAGATGGTGCTGATCCCTCAGGAGTCAAAACGGTCCGCCTCCGCTAAGATTACTTTCTATCCATGAAAGCTAAAACTATTCCTAATGTTAACTATCCATGCCATCATGATTCGAACTGCTAAACCAACCATTTGAAATAACGGAATAATTGTTACATCAAGCGATAGAGATACTATTTCGTCCAACCCAACAGGATGTTATCTCTTTCATTCGCTGTAGAATCCTAATTAAGCGGAGCCCAACCACGTCGACAAGTGGTTTGTAGGCTAAACCCGTGACTCCTGGGACTGCGATTACTCGTCCCATCGAAATCATTTGTGCATCGCAGGCGAGCTGAAGATCCACTTGAAAAGCGGTCTTCTTTTCAAGTTAGCTGAAGCCGTCCCCATGGAAAGCGGAGTGATGGGCCGGAGCGGGGCTATGCACAATCACCTATTCCAAAATGGCTGGATATGTAACCAAAAGCAAGCACAATAATGAAGAACACGATAATCCTGGAATGGCAAGATATATATGCTTATTATCAGGTGCTAAAGTTGAGTTAACAAAAAAATTAATGATTTAATCCTGTCCGCAGCAACTGTAAATATCGCTGCTGCTGCAAATAATCTGCCTGTGCTCTTTCTAAAGAAATAGATAAAAATTGCACTTCTGAACCGATTCTTTTTTGTACAAGAAAAGGAATGTCTGCAGTAATAACAGTAGCAATCCGTGCATAGCCCCCCGTTGTCTGCCGGTCGGATAAGAGTACAATCGGCTGTCCATTTGCAGGAACTTGAATTGTCCCCGGAAGCACAGCATCTGATATAATATCAGCCTCCTCTGCATGAGGTAATGCTTTTCCTTCTAAACGATAGCCCATCCGGTTGGATTGCTCCGTAATCCGATAGCTTTCCTGATAAAATTGCTGATAGGTTTCATTAGAAAAAGCAGCTAAATCTGGACCAGCAATAACTCGAATCGGACGGTGCTGTTCATAATTTGGCGTATCAACTGCCTTTAAATACCTTCCTGCCCGGACAGATGTCAAATCTGTATCTCCGGCAATTAACCGGTCTCCTTTCTGCAAAATTCTCCCTTCAAATCCTCCAATCCCCGCTGGTACATAGGTTGATTTGCTTTCCATGACTTCTTCTATTAAAAAAGCTCCTTTAACAGCCAGATAAGCATATGTTCCATAGATTGGCTTGCCAAATGATAATATCTGTCCTGAATAAACACGATAGGACTTCCATGGTTGGAGAGGTGTCTCATCTATTGTTGCTGATAAATCTGCACCGCCAATTGCAATGACTGCATCCTGTAAAATTTTCAGCTGGGGACCCATCAGCATTATTTCCAGTGTTGCTTCTTCCTCCTGATTCCCTGCTAGTAAATTAGCAATACGATGGGCAAAGGCATCCATTGCGCCCGATGTCGGAATCCCGTATTTTTGATAGCCGGCGCGTCCTAAATCCTGAATGCTCGTCGATAATCCCGGTTTGATAACTTCAAAGATTTCTTTCAACGCGGATCACCTGCCGGCTGTATCTGAATACCTTCCCTTACTAATGCTTTTGCCAGATTTTCCACAAAAGCAGCTGCCTGAGCACCGTCTCCATGAACACAAATGGTATCCGCCTGAATCGGTATATCCGTTCCATCTGTTGCCTCTACTTTTTGTTCTTTCACCATCTGGATAACACGGTGAATACTCGTATCCACATCATGAATCAATGCATCTGGCGCTGTCCTTGGTGTCAATGTTCCATCCGGCTGATACGTTCGATCTGCAAACACTTCTTCTGCAACTTGAAGCCCTTTTCTGCGCCCTTCCTTTACAAGCTCTGAATGGGCTAATCCAAATAAAATAATACGTTTATCTATTTGATAGACAGCATCTGCAATCGCTGCCGCTAAAGCGTTATCCGTTGCCGCCATCGTATACAGTGCACCATGCGGTTTCACGTGCCTGATTCGTGTTCCATAAAGTGCGGCAAATCCATTCATTGCACCAATCTGATAAACAATTAAATTAAAAACCTCTTCCGGTGTTAACTGCATACTGCGGCGGCCAAAACCTTGCAAATCTAAAAATCCCGGGTGCGCACCAACAGCAACATTATTTTTCACTGCTTTTCCGACCGTTTCTCTCATGACATTATGATCGCCGGCATGGTAGCCGCAAGCAATATTCGCAGAGGTAATCCAATCCATGACTGCATCGTCCTGTCCCATGTGGTACGAGCCAAAACTCTCTCCTAAATCGCAATTTAAATCTACTTGTAAACTCATTATGGATTATCTCCCTTCTCTTCCCTTATTTCCGGCTGATAATCTCCATTTTGGATCGCTTCTTCTATTTCAAAATAGGTGCTCACATCAATCGGTTCAAATTGGAGCGTGTCTCCAGCTTTTATAAGAATTTTCTTTTCTTTTTTAGCATCATAAAGATGTACAGGGGTCTTCCCGATAATTCTCCATCCCCCCGGTGAAGCCAGCGGATAAATACCAGTCTGCTTATCTGCAATACCTACTGCCCCCTGCTCCACTAATTTTCTTGGGTTCTCCAATCTAGGCGTAGCGAGCTTTTCAGGTAAGCCCCCTAAATAAGGAAAACCAGGCATAAAGCCCATCATATAGACATGATAAAGCGGTTCTGTATGCAATCGAATGACTTCCTGGATGGAGAGATGTGAATGTGCCGCAACATCCTCTAAGTCTAAAGCAAATTCTTTTTCATAGCATACTGGAATGATAATCTTTCTAGCAATGGGAGGTTCCGCTTCTTCCATTATTTTTTGTAAATGGGTAAGCTGTTTTTCAAGCTCTCTATATGTGATCTCACTTGGATTATAATAAATCGTGATAGCAGTATACGCTGGAATCCACTCTTCCACTCCGTTTATTGGATATGTTTCTAACAAGCTTCCGAAGCGATGAACATTTTCATTTACTTGTCTGTCAATGGTATTACCAAATTGAATTCGCACACCACGATCACCGTATAATTGAATGGAATACATCATTCATTACCTGCCTTTTTAATTCTGAACTTTCAGTATTTCTATTGTACACTTATTTTTGGACAGAAACGAATGATTTGAGTTGAAGAAATCATGGATCAGACTCGAAGAATAGCTTTATCATGGAGAACCACCCGTACAACTCTTTACGATGGGACGAGTAACCGCAGTCCCAGGATGTGCTAGTGCAGACGTTGTGACAACGGTTTTCGATGGGGTGAGTAATCGCAAAAGCTCTTCGGTGGGGCGAGTAATCGCAGCCCCAACCCCAGGACGACGCGAACTTAGTCTGCTTCCTTCATTCTCCCACTGAATTAGCCTTAGTGATTCAGGGAGGTAGCGCCCGTTATCTCCCGCCTAAATTAATTTATTTTCGCCCTTTATTTTGAGGCGGGAGTTTTACGGGCGGTTCTATATTCAAAAACCCTATTAAGCCATTAAAATCTTAATAGGGTTTCCAATTATTTATTATTATCAAAGACAAAGCGATCTTTCCCTACCTGATAACCAACAAACATAATACACATAGCAACGGTCATCAATACGATTAAAGGGACTGTCCATGTGGATGTTAAATCATAAATAGAACCGATAGCAAAAGGACCAAAAGCTGCTAATAAATAACCGAGAGATTGTGCCATGCCCGAAAGATCTGTCGCCTGGTCTGCATCTTTAGAACGCAGCCCGATAAACGTTAATGCAAGGGAAAATCCCCCGCCTAATGCAGTGCCAATAAAAATGAGGCTGACCAATAAGACAGGCCAGGAGCTGCCGAGTAATAGCCCTCCATAGCCTAATAATGCACATAAGCCAACAGAACATGCAATCATAGACTGCTGCTTCACTCTTCCTGCTAATATCGGTAAGAAAAAGCTGGCAGGTAAACCGACAAGTTGTGTTAAGGACAATAACCAGCCTGCTGTTTCCATACTTATTCCATAGTCATGCAAAATTTCTGGTAACCAGGAAATCGTTACATAGAACATAATCGATTGTAACCCCATATTCATTGCCACAAACCATGCTAAGGAAGATTTCCACATCCGATTGCCAGATAATACGCCCCCTGACGCCAACTGAATCTTTTCTTGGCGTTCTGTATATTTCTTTTGAATAATAACCCAGACAATAATACCGAGAATCGCCGGTGTTGTCCAAACAAGTAAAGACAACTGCCAGCCTAAACCGAGATTTACAGCTAAAGGATGACTCAATCCAGAGGCAGATGCGGCAAAAATATTCATCGCTGTTGTATAGACACTTGTCAGGAATGCAACCTTTAAAGGAAAACGATCCTTCAGAATACTTGGTAAGAGAACATTACAAATAGCAATTCCTGCCCCTACAATAAATGTACCTAACATTAGCAAAATAAATACAGCGATCGAACGGACAAGTATACCTATAATAATTAGACTTAATCCAATAATTAATGCTTTCTCCTTTGTAAACGTACGGGCAAGGTTTGGAACAAGTGGAGAAATAACAGCAAATGCAATTAACGGCAGACTTGTAATTAACCCTGCTGTACCATTGGAAATCGCAATATCATCCCGTATGAAACCAATAATTGGCCCAACAGAAGTAATCGCCGGCCGCAGATTAAAAGCTACAAATATAATTCCAACTAACAGGATAATAAATTGCATCTGATTCGAATCTTTTTTTCTTTTTTCCATTCCTTCCATGCTAAGCCTTCTTTCTAATCAATAAACATACATTGTACTATTATGCACCTTTCATCTGAGAAAATCTATAGCATATTTTGATTATAAAAACATGGTTACAATCGCGCCATTTAATAAATTGGCCAATGTCGCTCCAATTAACGCCTTCATCATGAGCTTCTGGATCTCATGCTTTCGCTGCGGTGCTACATTGGATAGCATTCCAACAATACTGCCAGCTGCACCAAAATTGGCAAAACCGCTTAGGGCAAATGTTAAAATAGCAATGGATCTATCTGAAAATGATTCTATCATCGAAGAAAACTGGGAAAATGCTACAAATTCATTTAATAAAAACTTTTGTGCCAAGAGATTCCCGGCTAGTACCGCTTCATCCCATGGAATACCGATAATAAAGGCAATTGGGGCTAATAAATAACCAAAAATTAATTCCAATGATAAATTTTCAATCCCTGCGAGTGATCCGCCCCATCCTAAAATCCCATTAATTAAAGCTAATAAACCAATGAAAGCCATTAACATCAGGCCTACATTGATCGCAAATTGCAGCCCTTCACGCGAGCTGGTAAAAATAACGTCGATCACATTTGTCTTTTCATTATCGGCTTTCTTGGTTTCCTGAGCGATTTTCCACTCATTTGGATCCAGCTCTTTTGTTTCAGGAATCATAAATTTTGCAATCATAATCCCTGCCGGGGCTGACATAATCGCCGCTGACAATAAATATTCCATAGGAATCCCCATCGCCGCTAAACTAATCATTACCGCTCCAGACACGGAAGCAAGCCCGCTAACCATTAATGAAAATAACTGAGACCTCGTCATGGTTGCTATGTATGGTTTAATTACCAGAGGCGATTGCGTATTCCCTACAAAAATATTTGCCGCCGCTACTGCTGATTCGGAATAGGATGTCTTCATAATTTTTGAAATAAATCCACCGATAAACCGGACGAAATACTGCATAATTCCAAAGTGATATAAAAGTGCGATTAACACGGTTAAGAAAATAATCATACCAAGCACATTTACTGCAAAAATAGCAATATCTCCGTCTCCTGCAAGCGGACCGAAAACAAAGCTGAGACCTTCCTGACCGTAATTGATAATATTATTAACAGCATTAGAAATATTCACAAGAGCCCTTTTCCCAAAATCCCATTGTAAAACAAGATACCCAAAGATAACCTGAAGAATAAAACCTATGGAAACAGTATAAATATTAATTCTTTTTTTCTTTTCAGATAATAAGAACGAGATTAGAATAATAACAGTACAGCCTGCCAATCCCCATAAAATATTCACCGATACACCTCTTTATTGTTTGTCTAGTTAGATGATTGAATTTATTTCTTTTATATAATAGAGATTAACCCCCACTTTACTTAAAATGAGAGTTAATCTGTTATTGCCAGTTCTATATTTTGATTTTACATACATTCTCCTTGTCATAACTTACTTACATTTGATGAATTACTTCTTCAATAAGATTCACAAACTTGCTGCGTGATTGTGCTGCAACTTCAATTACTTCATCATGACTGAGCGGCTGATCCAAAATGCCGCATGCCATATTAGTTAAACAGGAAACACCAAGTACTTTTAACCCGCCATGTACCGCAACGAGTGCTTCAGGGACGGTTGACATGCCGACTGCATCTCCTCCAAGAGTCCGGATCATACGAATTTCTGCTGGTGTTTCATAAACGGGGCCAGTCCACCAGCTATATACACCTTCCCGTAAAGTAATATCGTTCTCCTTCGCAATGTCTTTTGCCAAATCACGAAGCTCACGATTATACACTTCCGAAGCATCTGGGAAACGTGTTCCCAAATCATCATTATTTGGTCCAATTAATGGATTGGTTCCAGTCAGGTTAATATGATCGGTAATCAGCATTAAATCTCCTGGGTTAAAACCTGTATTTATTGCACCGCAGGCATTGGTAATAATTAGTTTATCTGCGCCCAAAGCTTGAATCACACATACCGGGAAAGTTACTTCATCCAGTGAATATCCCTCATAATAATGATAACGTCCCTTCATAGCTACAATACGTTTTCCTTTTAACGTCCCGATAACAAGCTGGTTAGCATGTCCAACAGCAGCTGATTTTGAGAAATAAGGAATTTCTTCATACGGAATGACAACTGCGTCTTCTAACTCATCTGCCAAGCCGCCTAATCCGGAACCGAGAATCAAACCAATTTCTGGAACCGTATCTGTTTTCCCTTGAATAAATTCACTTGCTTCTTTAATTTCATGTGTTTGATGCATTAAAAATTCCTCCTTAAAATGGATGTAATAGTTAACAACCTCGCAGTTACTTTATTGCTGCTCTGGCTGAATGAAAATGAGTGGCAGAACCTCTGCAATGGTTCGCAATGATGCGGCATGTTTACTTGCCAAAGCTGTGACTAGTGCTCCTTGAATCATTGTATTTATTAAAGTACCCAGTTTTTGTGCTGTCTCTGTCTCGTAACCGTTTGCTTGAAGTTTTTTCATAAATTCCTGAGACCATGCTTCAAAAGCTTCTTCACAAGATTTCCGCAACTTTTCACTCGTTGAAGAGGTTTCTAAAATAAGTGCAGAAATAGGGACCCCGACAAAATAACGGTTTTCTTCAAAACGATCCGCACTGTCTAACACAAATGCTTGAATTGCTGTCAGAGCATCATCGTGCTTGGTAAGCTCTTCCTGAATAAACAATATGACTGCCTCTTTTGTCCACTTAACTGCTTCCAGCGCTATTTGCTCTTTCCCATCTGGAAAATGATAATAAATGGAACCACGGGGCGCACCGCTTTGTTCTATAATTTCTTTCAGTCCAGTTCCAACATAGCCTTTTTCCTGTATTAACAGAGCTGTTGCTTGAATGATTTCCTCTTTCGTATTCTTCCTCATTGAACAGAAACATCCACCTTTTCAGAAAGCTTTCATCTAGCTTGTGCTACCATGTAGAATTTATAGCTTACAGCAAAATTAAACCAATCGGTCTACATAGTAATAATAGTAAGTGATTGACTGTAAGGTGTCAATCGGAAATCAAACTGTCATTTGATGAGGAAATCCAGTGGAAAAAGATTGATCTCTTAGTTTCTTGTCAGGATTTTCTTTAAATTAAAATAAACAGTACGATGGAGAATGTTCATAATAGGAAGCAATATTTTCATGATAGCGGCTGTCCGCGCTTGATGCGAAGCAAAGAAGTTCCTTCCTATCGTACCGTGCTATAAGAAAAAACCAGGCGCATCCTATACACCTGGTTTTTTCTTATTTATTCTTTAAACTCGAGCATTTTATTTTTTAATTCTTCTTCCATACTAATTAGCTCTTTTTCTGCATCATTACGCTTCTTACGCCCATCTGATTGAATTTGCAGTGTTTCTTCAATCGTAGACATTAATTTTTCCTGTGTCTGTTTCAACGTATCAATATCCACAAGACCGCGTTCATTTTCTTTTGCTGTTTCCACCGTATTTTCTTTCAGCATATCTGCATTTTTAAGCAATAAATCATTCGTCGTTTGTGATACCTGCTTTTGTGCTTCCATCGCATGCCGCTGTCTTAGTAGAGTTAACGCAATAGCTACTTGATTTTTCCATAATGGAATAGCTGTTAAAACAGAGGATTGAATTTTTTCAACTAGTGCCTGATTCGTATTTTGGATAAGGCGAATTTGCGGCGCACTTTGCATCGTAATTTGCCGGCTTAATCGGAGATCGTGCGTCCGTTTCTCAAGACGGTCTACAAATTGAAGCATATCATTTACTTCCTGAACATCCATCTGGCTTCCACTTGTTTCTGCTTTTTGGCGAAGCTGCGGGATAATCTCATTATTAATTTCCTCTGCCTTTAATTCCCCAGCCGCAATGTAAATATTTAAGGCATCATAGTAATCACGGTTGGTTGAAAATAATTTATCGAGCATTTCATTGTCTGATAAAAGTAAATCTTTATTTCGATCTAAACGTACACTAATGCGGTCAATCTGCGAACTGGTCTTTTGATAGCGCGAAAGAACCTCATTCACAGATTTAGAGAGCTTTCCAAACAGGCGTGATAAAAAGCCTGTTTTCTCTTCCTGCAATTCAGAAGGATCAATATCCTCCAGCTTTTTCATCAATTCATTCAAAATAGAACCGATTTGACTCACGTCTTGTTTTTGGACATGCTCTAGCATTTCATGGGAAAACTGATGCAATTTCGCTTGTGCTTCTACCCCATATTTCACGAGAGACTGTTGATTGGTTGTATCGATTTGTACCGCTAATTGCTCCGCTTTTTTTCGATGGTCGCTCGAAAGCTTATCAACGAGCCTTGGTGTCTCCGCACTTTCAATATTTTGGTCTGAAGTATCCGTAGAAACTTCTGTTCGTTCACCAAATGGATCATTTAATAAATCATTTATCGAATCATTAGAATGGTCTTTTGCAGTCATGTAAACATCCTCCTTATTTTTTAGATCTTCGTAGCGTCTGCTTTGCTACATCCAATTCAAAGTCTAACGTTTCTAAATCATCCCTTAGCATTACTTGCAAATCTTTTTTTATTGTTCGGCTAAAGGCATTCAATGTTTGCCTTGTCTCTTTTAACGATTTTTGCATTTCGATCGACGGAGAAGGCTGACTAGAAAGATAAGCATAGCGTTCGGATAATTCAACAAGCGAGTCTAAGTGATTATAGAAAAAACTCTCTGCTTGATAAAATCGCGCTGGTTCTTTTCTAGCGTTGTTATATATTTTTTGTGCCGTTCTTATAATCGTTAAATTCTCTCGCGCATGCTGGAAAGAGCGGACTTTGAATAAGGCCTTTTGCATGCGTGTTATTTTGCCTCTTGCTTCTTTTAAATTGGTATCAATAAATTTATATTCTTTTTTGGATAGTCCTTGTCTTTTAACAAAGCGATAATCCATGATTTGTTTTGCAGCCACATAAGTCAATACACCGCCAATCGCAGCAAAAAGACTTGTTAACAGTACAGTCTGTCCGTATATAAAAAAGCTTATGAGCCATATAGCTGTCAAACTGACAGCACCAATAAAGCTTTGCATTAAAAATTGCAATATTGCTCTCATACTCTCACCTCTATGTGATTTATCATGATAAAATAATACTTAATAAAACAAAAAGCATTCTATTTTTTATTTCCCTACTCTTATTATACTATTACGAATGAGTGTTTTAAAAGTTTCAATTTCTTTTTATTGAAGATATGGAAACATTTTTTCATACATATTTCCTATATTTAATAAAAAACTCACGGCATAAGAACGAGCGTTCTAGTATTTGAAATGGTACAATATAACAAAGCTTTTACCATTCCACTTATCAAAGGAGGTCATTTTTTTATGAATCGAATTGGAATTGATGCGGGCGGTTCTTTAACAAAAATTGCGTATGAGGAAAATAAAAGACTTCGTTTAAAAACATATCCTTCTAACCAAATAGATGAGGTGATTCAATGGTTAAAGTCACTTGCTCCGGAGGCATCTCTTCAAGTGACAGGTGGGAGAGCAGAAGCACTAAAAGACAATAATGCGGCCATTTCTATCTTTAAGGAATTTGAATGCGTCATAGAAGGAACAAAATACCTGTTAATGACAGAAAATAAACTTCCTGAAACAGATTATCTTTTAGTAAATATCGGGACTGGTACTTCTTTCTTTCATAAAAAAGAACGTTTATCTGGAACAGGAGTCGGAGGCGGCTTATTTACTGGTCTTGGGGCAATCATTGCCAATACATCGAATTATCATACGTTAGTTGATCTAGCTTCTAAAGGAGACCGGGCAAAAAGTGATTTGATGGTTTCAGATATTTACCAGTATAATCACTCCCCTATTGAAGCTTCTTTGACAGCAGCGAATTTTGGAAAAGATCAACTCCATCCGTCTGTATCTACTGAAGACCAGCTGGCAGCATTAACACAGCTGATTGGTGAAACCATCGTATTACTAGCAAGTGCGGCAGCAAAATCTTTAGGTACAAAAGAAATTGTTATGATCGGCGGCGCATTAACTGGCAATCCACTTTTAAAGCAGGTTATCGCTTCTTTTGAAAGTATGTTGGACTATAACCTGACTTTCTTAGAAAAAGGCAGTCACGCTGGTGCGATAGGCGCTTTATATTATGGTGAATAAATAATAATAGAAACAAGGAGAATGAAGTTTTGAAACGAATGATTTATTTTAGTTTAATCATGTTATTTATACTGACAGGCTGTAACGCAGATCCTAATGCTACTGCTCAATCTGATGCAGTAGACGGTGATTTTAAAGCACATTTTATCGATGTTGGACAAGGGGATTCCACTTTATTTACGGTAGAAGAGGAAGGTGAAGAAACAGTTATCCTCTTTGATACAGGAGACTGGCAAGGGAATGAAGTAATTCCTTATTTAGAAGCTGAAGGTATCACAGCGATTGATTTGGTTATTATCAGTCATCCAGATGCCGATCATATTGGGCAGCTTTCCAAAGTGTTGGATCATTTTACCGTAGATGAAGTTTGGATGTCTGGTAATGAAAGTACATCGAATACATACCAAACAGCTATGAAAAAGATCTTATCACAGGATATTGGTTATCATGAACCACGGACCGGGGAAGAATATGAATTAGGCCCAGTTGAATTAGAAGTATTGTATCCTGAGGAAATTTCCGGGAAAGCAAATGAAGAATCAGTTAGTATCCGTTTAGCTTATGATCAGGTTTCTTTTGTTTTGACTGGAGATGCAGGAGTGAAGGAAGAACAAGAAATGATAGAAACTTCTTCTCTCGAGAGCACCTTTTTACATTTAGGACATCATGGTTCCAATACTTCGACTGATCCTGCTTTTTTAGATGCTGTTCAACCACAGATTGCTATCTACAGTGCAGGTGAAGACAATTCCTATGATCATCCAAGTTCAGAGGTCATTAAATTATTAGATGACGAAAATATAGAATGGTATGGAACAGATGTCGATGGCACAATTGTGATAGCAACAGATGGAGAATCTTATTCGATTGAAACAGACATGAGTGAAGATATTACTGTGTCAAAACCAGATGATGATGAAGAAACAAACCAAGATACTTCAGACAGTTCTCAAGAAGATAATGAAGAACCAAGTGAAGCCAGCTGCATCGACATTAATCATGCTTCCAAAGAAGAACTAACAAAAATTATTCATATTGGCGATGAACGAGCAAATCAAATAATAGATGAACGTCCATTTGATAATTTTGATGAGCTTGAAGAAATGAATGGTTTAGGTCCAAGTAGAATAGCGGATATAGAATCGGAAAGCTTACTTTGCGACTTTTAAAGGAGTTGGATAACAATGAGGGGAATTATTGATCGTTTCGAGGGAGAATCAGCTGTTATTTTAATTGAAACTGAAAACCGAGAAATTCTTGTTCCAGCCAGTGAGCTCCCAGAAGATTGCACTGTCAAATCAACTGTAAATATAGAGGAGCAGGAAGAAAGAAAGCATCCAAAAATCACGCTTGATCCTGAAGCAGATCAGGAGAACAGACAGAAATCTAATAATCTTCGCAAAGCTTTATTGGATAGGAACAAAGGAAGCAGGTTGAAAAGACGGGAGTAGTAGTATTATTATTACAGTATTATCAATAAACTTCCAATACTCTCATATCACCATCTGCCGCAGATATTGCGGCAGATGGTATACACTGCAATAACGATATTAATTTTCACTTTGAAGTATAAATAATTCAAGAATTATTAATCAAAATTTCCACTGGATAATTACGGCTTTATAGAAGTACCATCTTGTAGTCTAGTTGATGTCCAGTTAGCTATTGATACAGAAGTTGGATATGTCTCAGCCAATTTTTCATTGAATTCGATTCCTAATCCAGGCTTATTGTTAGGATAGGCCAAACCATTTTTCACCTCTGGTGTACCAGGAAAAATTTCTCGTGTTTTTTCACTTATTTTTTGCCATTCTTGTATACCAAAATTAATACTACTAATATCTAGATGAATATTAGCAGCATGTCCTATAGGTGATAAATCTATGGGACCATGCCAAGCTGTCTTCACACCAAAAGTTTCACATAAAGAAACTATTTTTTTGGCAGGAGTTATACCACCGATTTGGGTAATATGTATTCTAATAAAATCTATCAGCCTTTTGGAAATTAACGGTACCCACTCACTTGGATTATTAAATAATTCTCCCATTGCCAGTGGTGTAGTTGTAGTCTGTCTAATTCTATACAGCCAATCTTTTTGCTCCGGAGGTAAAATATCTTCTAAATAGAACAAGTCAAACCTCTCTAATTTCTTTGCAAAACCTACAGCATCTGTTGGATCCAATCTTTCATGTACATCATGTATTAATTCAATATCCTCTCCAAAATAAGATCTGAGATATTCAAACATGTTTATTGTCGATTTCATATAAGATTTAGGATGAAAATTACTTTGTGATGTGCGTGAATCAATGGATTTATTGGTGTCTGAGCCTTTAGTTACTTTACATCGTATATGTTTAAAGCCTTTTTCAAGCATCTTATTGATATTGTCTCTTAAATTTTCATTATCTTCTCCTTCAGCGTGACAATATAATGGAACGGCAAACCTACATTTGCCGCCCAGTAGTTGAAATAAAGGAAGTTTCGCCATTTTCCCTTTTATATCCCATAACGCCATATCAATTCCTGATAAAGCATTATTAAATTCTGGACCATTTCTCCAGTAGCCACTTGTCATCGTTGAATTCCAAATGTCTTCAATTTGAGATACATCTTTTCCGACCAAAAATTGTTTCAAGTAATTTTTAATAATTGAAATAACTGCTACATGTCTTTGAGTAAATGTGGCACATCCATAGCCATATAATTCAGGCTCAGAGGTTAAAATTTTTACAACTGTTAAATTAACATTATCAGGGGCTGTAGCATAAACTTTCACATCCCTAATCGTAATCATATTAATTCCTCCATATTTGTCTACTTTATTTTTACAATCATTTCAATCTCTACAGGAGTACCAAACGGTAACTCTGATGTTCCAATCGCCGATCTAGCACTCCAACCTTTTTCATCGAAAATATCCTCTAGAATTTCTGAAGCTCCATCTAACACATAAGGTTGTTCTTTGAAATCTTCAGCACTATTTACAAAACCCAAAATTTTCACAACTCTATCAATCTTATCAAGACTACCTAAATGCTTTTCCAATGTACTTAATAAATTTAACATCGTTTGCCTAGCGGCTAATTTTCCTTCTTCTTTTGTTAAATCTTTACCGACCTTTCCCTTAAACATTAGCTGACCATCCACTCGACAGTCATTGCCCGAAGTATATACTAAATTATTTACAGTTACAGCAGGAAGATATTTTGCAGCTGTAGGTGGGGCTTCAGGTAAAGAGATTCCGATACTTTCTATCTTTTTTGATATTACATTCATGACATTACATCCTTTTCTTTAATTTTTTGGTAAGCTAAATTATGAAATATTTGTCTAATTCGAATAATCGATGTGTTTTCTCTTGAAGGATGAACACGATTTGTTAATAAAATTGCGAATATATCATTTTCCGGATCAATCCATATACTTGTACCGGTAAACCCTGTATGACCATATGAACTTAAACTGAAGTAATCACCAGCTGGTGAATTCACCAGATCTTTGGATTGCCATCCCAGACTTCGCCCCGACTGCAAGTGTGGTGTATGGTTCCTCCCCATTAAGTTTACTGTGCTTTTCTTTAGAAAATAAGACAGATCTTGCCTGTGAGAAAGTAAAATTGTTTGTAATAGCTTAATTAGATCCTTAGAGTTACTAAATAGTCCTGCATGTGCTGCAACACCACCTAAAATAATTGCATTTTCATCATGCACTTGTCCCTGTACTATTTCTCCTCTCCATTTACAATCTTCTGTTGCAACACAATTGCTAGCAAAAGAATGGTTAGGGTTAAATAATGTATTTTCCATTTTTAAAGGAAGAAAAACACGTTCTTTTAATACTACATCTAATGTTTTTTGTTCTATACTTTCAATAATTTCTCCTAAAATCATAAACCCCTGCGATGAATATTGTACTTTTGATCCAGGCTTACAAGTTAAAGCTAATTTTTTTAATTTTAAATGAAATTCTCCAACAGTATTGCAATCTTTATACAGTGGTTGTTGCCCTGGTATACCACTCGTATGAGTAAGTAATTGTCGAAGTGTAATTTTTGCTTTATTCGTATCTTTATAACTCTCTAAAAAGAAATCAACTGTATCGTCTAAAGATATCATCCCCTCTTCCAAAGTAAACATAAGCGGTAATATAGCAATAGGTTTTGTAACAGACGCAATATCAAATAACGAAGAATGATCTAATTCAGGGCCACCCCAATATAAATTTCCTAAAATATTGCTATCAATTATTTTATTTGATGTTCCAATAGCATACGAAACTCCGGAAAAATATTTATTCGCTATCGAATCATTTAAGAGTTCGTCTATATTCTTTATCATGAGAGAAAACCCCTTGCTATATTTTCATATAGAGAAACAGCTCCATATAGTTGATCTATTTCGACAAATTCATTTGGTGAGTGAGCTTGTTCTAAACTACCAGGACCAATAATAACTGTTGGTATGTTTGCATAGTTAACGAGTTTGCTCATATCACAACCAGCTCTAAATCCGGTAGGTTCATAATTGGACGATGATAAGCTTTTTTTTGAATAACAAGCCGTCTCTACAATTTTTTCTTTTATATCTGTTTCTGATGGGATAGTAGAAACAATTGTTTCAATAGATTCGATTTCAAAATTAACTACTTCAGCTTTCAACTCTTCCATCATTTTCTGTAATTCTAAATCTGCTTTTTCATGTGTTTCACCTGGTATTAATCTGCGGTCAAATATAATTTCGCAAAATCCCGGGATTGTATTTTGACGTGTTCCTCCATTGATAACAGTTACATTCGCATTCGCTGATCCAAGAAAAGGATGTTTATATTCTGATAATTTTTTATTCAACTCTTGAATTTTAAGTATGAAATAAGCTGTATTTATTATGGCATTAACTCCATTTTCAGGACTAGCAGAATGGGCAGGTACACCTTTTAACCGAATTTTCTTCATATAAGTTCCTTTATGCGCGACTGCAATATTTAAATTTGTAGGTTCTCCAACTACTGCACCATCTGCTTTTATATTTTGTTTCACTAAATGGAATGAGCCATGCCCTCCAGCCTCCTCATCCATTACAGCAGTTAATATAACTTTTCCCGTCAAGGCATTCGGGTTCAAGGCAAGCTTTTGCATTGCAAACATCATACACACTAAACTCCCCTTTGCATCACAAGAACCCAGACCATATATTTTATTATTTTTCACTTTAGCAATAAATGGATCACTATCCCAACTCTGCCCCTCTGGATTATTCACATCCATATGTGTATTAAACAGTAGAGTAGGTCCAGATCCGAATTCCAAAGAAATAAGTAAATTACTTTTAAAAGGTTCTACTTTTTGGACTTCTATATTTGCATCAAAGTCTTGTGCCCAGCTTTTCAGCCAGCTAATTACTTCATTTACATGCCCTGGTGGATTTTGACTTGGAAGTAAAATACATTCTTTTAACGCTTCTTCAATATTGTGTTTCATGATAGATCGTCCTTTAACAGTTTAATAAAATCATTAATATCTGCGTTAATTGTTTTTAAGGAATTACTATTTAGCTCTTCCATAAGTTTCGGCTGTTTTAATCCAGTTCCTGTTATAATACAAACAATGGATGCTTCTGATGAAATTTGATTATGCTCAACAAGTTTTTTTAATCCAGCAATTGTAGCAGCAGAAGCAGGATCAGCAATCATTCCTTCTTTACCTAAATCTTTAATTGCCACCTTTATTTCATTTTCAGATACTTCTTCGGCAATCCCATTAGAATTATATAAAGCGCTTAGTATTCTTTTTCCGTCTTTAATAGGAGCATCAGCAGATATGCTTTGTGCAATGGTTTTCGTAGAATCCCCAACTTTTGTTACAATATTGTGGCCTCTTTTAAAAGCTTTAACATAAGGTCCTGTAACACTCGGCTGAACTGCTACCATTTTAGGTAGAGAAGGGATCCAACCCAATTCATATAATTCATTAAAACCTTTCCAAGCTCCCCATAGACCTCCTCCAGTACCTACTGGATGAATCATGTAATCAGGATTTTTCCAATCTAATTCTTCACTAATTTCATAAGCATAGGTTTTCATAGCGTCATGACGTATAGGGTTGATAAAGTTAACAAATTGATACAAATTAAGTTTGGTGTTTATTTCCTCTAATAAAGATGTTATTTCATTCATACTATTGTAATTTAATGTGATTCCATTTCCACCATACAATTTTATTAACGATTTTTTTAACGGATTGGCTAGGTATTCTATTAAAGTTAGTGATTTCATATTAGTACGATTAGCATACGTGGAAAAAGACATACCAGCATTTCCTGAACTATAAGTTACCCCTTTAGATATTCCCAATTCTTTTGCAAAACTAATTGCCAGGCTAAAGCCTCTATCTTTAAAACTACCTGTAGGCATTAGCGTCTCATTTTTTAAATATAAATTCTTAAGGCCTAACTTCTTTGCTATAAAATTAGATTTAATTAAAGGTGTATCTCCTTCGCCTAGAGAAACAATGTTACTTTCGTTTTTTAAGGGTAGAAATTCGTGCCATCTCCATATACTTCGTTTTCTAGTTTTAAAATCTTTTTGTTCTCGTTGTTTCTTTAATTTATTTAAGTCATATATCACTTCCATTAATCCATTACAATTCGGGCATAAATTCATTTTTGTATTGTTTAATGGAAAAATATTTTTACAATCATCACATTTATAATGAGTTGCATAAGACCAGGTCACTTTATTCCTCCTTAGTTAGTGGATGATTTAGGATTAAATATATCTCTCCATCTATCTCCCAATATATTAATTGATAAAACTACTAATACGATACAAAGACCTGGAAATACTGAAATCCACCAAGAAGATTCCATATAAATTTGGCCTTCACTTAGTATGTTTCCCCAGCTAGGTGTATTAACAGGTACACCTAAACCTAAAAAACTTAATGAAGATTCAGCTATAATTGCTGATGCCACTTGAAATGTAGCAATTGTGGTGACTGGAGCAAGAATATTAGGCAAAATGTGTTTATACAGTATCCTTTTATCGCGGACGCCTATTGTTTTAGCTGCGGTTACAAAATCATTTGTTCTTAAGCTATATACCTCTGACCGTACTACTCTTGCATATGGCACCCAACCGGTTACTCCTAAAATAATAATTAAGTTAGATAAACTTCCTCCAACCACAGCAATAATAGCAAGAGCTAATAATATCGTAGGAAATGCCAGTTGTATATCTGCAATTCTCATAAATAATTGATCAATCGTTTTATAATAACCTGACAATAGCCCTATTAGAGTGCCTAATAATCCTGAAATAAACATGGCACATAAACCAACTACAATAGACACTTGGCTACCAATAATTATTCTGCTTAATAAATCTCTTCCCAAGTGATCTGTCCCTAAAATATGACTTTGAGACGATCCCTCCATCCAGGCAGGGGGAGAAAACCTTTCTAATAAATTCTGCTGGTTAGGGTCAAAAGGAGCGATCAAATCACCGAAAACAGCCAAAATTATGAATATTATTAAGGTGATAAATGGGAGATTCAAGAATAACAGTTTGTATCTACGATGTTTTTCTTTTTTAGTCAATTTTGATTTCCTCCCTTTAGCTATATTTTATACGGGGATCAATGACAGCATATAAAATATCAACCAGTAAATTTACAACTACAAATATCCCTGCTAATATAATGATGATTGCTTGAACTAATGGAAAATCTCTATTATAAATTGCCAGTATCAATAATTGCCCTACACCCGGCCATGCAAATACTGTTTCAGTAACGACAGATCCTCCTAACAGAGCACCAACTTCTAAACCAACAATAGTAACTACTGGTAATAAGCTATTACGCATGGCGTGCTTTCCAACAACTTTTTTCGGCAGAAGCCCCTTAGCCTTTGCAGTTCTGATATAATCAGATTCTAAGGATTCAACTAAAGAAGCTCTTAACAATCTAGCTACCAATGCTAATAAATGCGTCCCAAGTGCAATAGCTGGCAATATAAGGTGCCATGCAGTTCCCACTCCCCCAGTAGGCAGCCATCCAAGAGTTACTGAAAAAATTAAAACAAGAAGTATACCTACCCAAAAAACTGGTACAGATTGTAGAAATATAACTGTAGACATAACCAATTTTTCTAACCATTTCCCTCTTTTTATGGCAGTGATAATACCTGCTGGTACAGCTATGCTCAAAGAAAAGACCATAGCCGCCACGCCTAATTGAATCGTTGCAGGCATTCTTTCGCTTATTAGACTTAATGTTGATTCTCCATATCTTAAAGAAGTACCAAGGTCTAATTGTAGTAAATTCCCCATAAAAATTACATACTGTTGAATGAGTGGTTTATCCAATCCCAACGAACTTCTTAATTGATTTTCTTGTTCAAGTGTTGCATCAGGGGGGAGCATTATTGAGACGGGGTCCCCAGTGATCCGTGCTATAAAGAAAACAACGGTTGCTACCCCGAACAGTACGAAAATAGCATATAGTAATCGACGGCTTATATACAAAAACATGCCCCACTCCTCCTTAAATCTGTTATTTACTTGCGTTGTACATTTTTAATACGCCGATTGAGTTCGGCTCCCAATTAACCCCTTCACGAATTCCATATAGATTTTCTATTTGATATAAATAAAGAAATGGAGCTTCTTCTTTTAATAATTCCTGAGCCTCTGAGAAAGCTTCTTGGCGTTCTTCAGGTTCTATTGTTTGTTCTATAATATCTACTAATTCATCTGCTTTTTCATTTTCCCAACGGTTGTAACGACGATCACTTTTTACGTAAGACTGGAAATTGCTCATTCCATCTAGCGTCCAGCCTGTATTACCTTGAAAATACATTGGGGCCGCTTTTTCTGCTTGAATATTTGATATAAACGTTTGCGCATCCATTAGATTAATAGTTACATCTACTCCTACTTCACTAAGTTGTGATGCAAGTACTTGAACAATATCACTATCTAAATTACTTGCTTCAAGTTCAATGGAAATTCCATCCTCATAACCAGCTTCAGCTAATAGCTCTTTTGCTTTATCTTTATCAGACTCATAGGGCTGTATAGATGGATCATGTCCAAAATTTTGCTCAGGAAGAATAGTAGCTACCCTATTTGCATGTCCACCCAATACAGAATCAATTAACAGATCCACATCTACTGCATAATTTAGAGCCTGTCTAACTTCTTTTTTTGCTAATGGACTATCTGGATCTGTTGTATCAAGGCTTATGAAAAAGGTTCTAATCCCTTCTTCAGCCATAATTTCTATTTCTGATTCACCTTCTATTTGAGTCACCAAATCAGGACTAAGGTTTGTAGCAATATCAATCTCACCAGTTTGAAGAGCTGATGCGAGATTAGACTCATCTGGGATAGTTCTAAATATTAATTCTTTGATATCAGGTTCGCCATCCCAATAATCATCATTTGCCTCCATATTAACTGCACTATCTTTTTGCCAAGATACAAATTTAAACGGACCTGTTCCTATAGGATTTTCAGCAAAATGTTCCTCACCGTTTTCTTCAATATACTGTTTGGGTACTATTACACCGCCAAACAATGTTAATTTATTTGGTAAGATTGGATCTGGTCCATCTGTATGAATTTGAACCGTATAATCATCAACAATTTCGACTGAATCTACATTGTTTAATTCTACTATTGGAGATTGTGTTTCAGGATCAAGCAATCTATCAATGCTATATTTTACTGTTTCAGCATTAAATTCTTCCCCGTTATGAAATACTACATCTTCTCTAAGTTGAAATTCCCAAGTCGTATCATTAATAGATTCCCATTCCAGAGCTAATGAAGGTGTTAGGTTGTTGTTATTATCAATACCAACAAGTGTATCGAACATATTAATTAAAATATTCATATCAGGCATTTTCCCTTGTTTCTGAGGGTCTAGTGTACTTGTATCTGCTTGTTGTGCAACAACTAATGCTGCTTCTTCATCAGCAGAACTTTCATTATCTGGGTCTTCTAATCCACACGCATATAATATTAAAAACATTGAACATAGTGATGTAAATAAAAATATTTTGACCTTCATAACGAACACCCCTTAATGTAAGTTAATTAACTTTCCTTTATTAATGACAGCTTTCGGAATAATCTTTTTATGAATACTTATATTGTTACCGTTTACATCTTTAGAAATTTCTTCTTCCTCCATTCTTTCAACAGTAAACAATGTTAAATTGTTTGCAGCTTTTTTACTAAAATTGCACCAATCTTCTTCCCTGAGTATGTTGGCAGCATGTAAAGTTACAGATCGTATAACTTCTGTTAAATTCATACCGCAGGCAAGTAATTTATTCATGGTAGTAGCTAAATCGAAAACAGGGCCATTTAGATTTCTTATATGGAGATCTGTACTTATAGTATTTGGTAGATAACCTCTAGTAATTGCTTTCTTACAAACGTCAAAATCAAAACTTGCTGCGCCATGTCCTATATCTAATTTCACCCCTCTTTCTAAAGCTTTTTTTAAAGCGTTTATTGGTTTACCATCACTCAACCATGGTTTGCCAAGTTTTCCATGATAACAATGAGTAATAACGTCTCCTTCACTCAATAAATCAAGAACTTCTTCTATTAAAGGGGGAGTTTCCCCGATATGAACCATTAAAGGTAAATTAGTTTCTCTCGCCACTAATTTTGCAAGTTTTAATGACTGTAAATCCATTGAACCAACAATATGTCCACTTGCTCTAACCTTAATACCGCAAATAAAATCTCTATTTGCTTCAACCGCTTTTATCGTCAACTCTGGATTAAGATAATTAATATGAGATCCTTCTTTTAAATGTACCAAGCCTATGGAACTAATATTTAGCCATGATTTTATATTTGTCCTTGCAGTAGGTAGGAGGTATTTTCTTAATCCATCTATTGTTGCCTCGCCAGCACTTCCTGCATCTGCCAATATATGAACTCCTTTTTTTAATCCTATTTCATCAGGCGGGACACTTAGCTGTGTGAAGCCATCATATATATGCGTATGAATATCAATCCACCCTGGGCTCGCATATAAATTCGTGTTTTCATCTATGCTTTCCTGAACTTTTGAAATTTGGTAGTTATTATTAGTACAAGTCAAACTTGTGTTAAATATTGAATTACTCAATGGATCTATTACATTTATGTTCTGATAATTGTCAGTCACAATAACACCTCTTCATTTTATGTGTATAGATGGCAAGCTACCAATTGCCCTCCACTTTGCTCCTTTAATTTAGGTTTATCCTTTTTACATACTTCCATAGCTAAAGGACAACGTGTATGAAACGGGCAACCTGAGGGAGGATCTGAAGGACTAGGCACTTCACCTTTCAAAATAATTCTTTCTTTTTTATTTTTTCTATCTAATGTCGGAGTAGCTGAAAGAAGAGCTTTCGTATAAGGATGGAGTGGTTCATTAAAAATAATTGATTTATCTCCAATTTCAACTAAATTTCCCAAATATAAAACAGCAACCCGATCACTGACATGTTTTACTACTGATAGGTCATGAGATATAAAAATATAAGAAAGCTTATACTCTTCTTTTAATTCCAGGAGTAGATTAATAATTTGCGATTGAATAGATACATCTAAAGCAGATACAGCTTCATCTGCTATAATTAATTTAGGACTTAATGCTATAGCCCGAGCAATACCAATTCTTTGTCTTTGTCCTCCAGAAAATTGATGTGGATATTTGTGCATATCTGTTTCCCTTAGTCCCACTTTCAATAAAAGTTCTTTAGATACTTTATAAGCCTGTTCATTATTACAAATGTTATTTACAATTAATGGCTCCTTTAATATATCAATAACTCTCATTTTAGGATTTAAAGATGCATAAGGATCTTGAAATATCATTTGAAAATTTTTTCTAATATTTCTAAGTTGCTTTTGCGATAACGAATTTAAGAGAACACCCTCAAAAATGATTTCTCCATCAGTTGGTTCTAAAATGTTCATTATCATACGACCAAGAGTGGATTTACCGCATCCTGATTCCCCAACTATTCCAAGTGTTTCATTTTCATCAACATATAATGAAACATTCTCTACCGCGTGTACAAATTTATTAGATTTTTTAAGAAAGTTTCCTTTTATAGGAAAATATTTTTTAACCTCCTTTACTTCGAGCAAATGATCCTTCATCTATATCCCTCCTTACGTTATTAACAACATCACAACGTATATAATGTCCTTCTTCAAATTCTCTTAAATCTGGCATTTTTTCAAAACAAGATGCTTGAGCAAGTTCACATCTATCAGCAAATCTACAACCTTTTGGAAAGTTATCTGCACTTGGAACTGTTCCAGGAATAGAATATAAAGTTTGATTTTCCGATTCAATCACAGGTACAGATTTTATGAGAGCTTTAGAATAAGGATGTTTAGGATCTTCAAATAGTTTGTCAGCACATACTCTCTCAACTATTTGTCCACCGTACATCACAGCAACCTGGTCCGCCATTTCAGCAACTACTCCCAAATCATGCGTAATCATCATGATAGAGGTAGAAAATTCATTTCGCATTTTTTTCATTAAATCTAACACTTGTGCTTGAATTGTTACATCTAAAGCTGTTGTCGGCTCATCGGCAATTATCAACTTGGGTTCACACAATAATGCCATTCCAATCATAATTCTTTGTCTCATCCCTCCTGATAATTCATGGGGGTATGACTTTAAGATTTCTTCAGTTCTTGAAAACCCTATATATTCCAACATTTCAACAGTCTTTTTTAAAGCACCTTTTTTTGTTATTTTCCTGTGTCGTAACAGAACCTCAGACATTTGATCTCCTATTGATAGCACTGGATTCAAAGATGTCATAGGTTCTTGAAATATCATTGATATCTCATTTCCTCTTATATTTGATAACTCTTTTTCTGCTATTGTTGTTAGATCTTGATCCATCAATTTTATGTTACCGCTTTCAATATAGCCTTGGGTAGGCACTAAACCCATTACAGATAGGGAAGTAACACTTTTACCACTTCCCGATTCACCAACAATACATAATATCTCTTGCTTCTTGATTTCTAAATCAATACCATCTACAGCTTTAATAAGGTTTTCCTTTCCTTTAAAATATACCCTAAGGTTTTGAATACTCAGTAGATTATCATCCATCATTACACCTCCTCAGCTGTCATTTTTTTTATTTTTTGTCTGCTCCAACATGTTGTAAAGTGAATATTTAGATATATCAAAGAATTTAGCAATCTTTTCCCCAGCTTTTTTAATTAAGAAAGCACCTTTTTTATCTAGATAATGTATCGCTTTGATCTTATCTTCTTTTTCCATAAAAGCAACTGGTTTTCCTATTAATTCCTGTGATTCTTGAAGTAGGGAATCCAAAATATCATTTACATTGTTCACAAAATCTTCTTTGACATGGTTAGCTAAATTTGTTGAAGTTAAAGATTTTATTACGTTTTCTGCCATCATTAATTCAGAAATATCAAAATTAATACAAAGACTGCCAACTACTTCTCCATCTTCATTTTCCAAATAAATTGAAGAAGACCTTAAAAGCTTCCCTTCCTTTGTTTGGGTAACATAATTAAATCTATCCCCGCTTTCAATTTCTCCACGCAAGACTTCCAATCCTAGGTTAGTTCCAGGATCTCCAATTCCTCTTCCTGTGATATGCCCATTTTCAATAGCAATTATTGTTTTGTCATAAGGTAAAGTTAAGTCATGCAAAACAACCTCACAGTTCTCACCAAATTGCGCAGCTAAACCTTTCATTATTTTTTTTAAGAAATGGATATCAATTTCAGAATTTCTCACTTTTATCACCACATTATATATTTTTATATCCAAACAAACAGAAAGTTATTTAAAAAAACTTTTTGTTTGGATGACTTTAAAAAAATAGATCATTATATAAATAATGATCTATATTAAAATAAATTTTCTTATAATTCTTTCAAATTATAATATTCATTTTAAAAAAAGTCAATACTTTATTAATTTATTTTATTACTAAAAAATTAGAATAATATAGAATACGATTTTAAAACTACAAATATCCCCTAAACGAAGAGTGTTGCTATTACGTCTTTTCTCACATGATCTACCACTTTTAAGCAATAAACAAATTTTTTTCTTATAATTATATTTTTAATCACTAGAAGCTCTTTTAATTAAACTGCTACTACCGTTTTCTCTCCTACCATCGAAAGAAATAATTCCAAGAATCGATTGTCGTCAGTCAATTCTGGATGAAAGGCCGCTACCAGCAAATTGGCTTCTCTTGCAGCCACAATTTTATCATCATAGGATGCTAAAACCTCTACATGTTCTCCTGCTGATTCAATATACGGCGCGCGAATAAATACTGCTAGATAAGTCTCCTTCATTCCTTTGACAGCTAAACCAGCTTCAAAGCTATCCTTCTGTCGGCCAAAACCATTCCGTTTCACTTGTATATTCATCAGCCCTAAACTCACAATCTGACCTGCCTCCACCTGACCTTTACCAAGCAAAACGAGGCCGGCACATGTTCCGAAAATTGGCTTCTTTGACTCAGCAAATTGTTGCACAGCTTCAACAAGATTATTCTTCTTCATCAAGCGCCAAATAGCTGTACTTTCTCCACCAGGAATAATTAAGCCATCCACCTTCTCAAGCTGCTCTTTATTTTTAATGAGAATGGTTTCATGTCCCAGGTCATATATATGTTTGGCATGTTCTTCTGTTGCGCCCTGCATGCCAAGTATGCCGATGCTATATTTACGTTTACTCATGCTATTCTCTCCTTTCACAAGACTTAAAAACTGCGATCCTGCATTCTATCTTCTGCACGTAATGTTTTCATATCGATCCCTTTCATTGCTTCGCCTAAGTCTTTCGAAAGCGCACCAATTTTTTGATAGTCCTGGTAAGAAGTTGTCGCCTCCACAATAGAGCGGGCGAATTTCTCAGGTTGTTTAGATTTAAAAATACCTGATCCTACAAAAACACCATCTGCGCCAAGCTCCATCATCAATGCAGCATCTGCCGGAGTGGCTACCCCGCCTGCAGCAAAGTTGACTACCGGTAGCCTGCCAGTTTCTTTTACCTGTAATAAAATTTCAAATGGAGCTCCAAGGTTTTTCGCTTCCGTCATCAGTTCATCTTCGTTCATATGTACAATTCTTCTCACCTGAGATTGCACTTCACGTAAATGTCGTACTGCTTCAACAATATTTCCTGTACCAGGCTCCCCTTTTGTACGTAGCATCGATGCGCCTTCTCCAATACGGCGTGCTGCTTCTCCTAAATCACGACAGCCACAGACAAACGGAACCGTGAATGGTTTTTTATCCAAATGGAATAAATCATCTGCCGGGGTAAGCACTTCACTCTCATCAATATAATCCACGCCAAGTGATTCCAAAACACGCGCCTCAACGATATGACCAATACGTACTTTTGCCATAACCGGAATAGATACGGCTTCCATCACTTCTTCGACAATACTGACATCTGCCATTCTTGCTACGCCACCAGCTGCACGAATATCAGAAGGAACTTTTTCCAATGCCATGACGGCAACAGCACCAGCTTCTTCAGCTATTTTTGCCTGCTCCTTGTTCACTACATCCATGATAACGCCGCCTTTTTGCATTTGCGCCATCCCTCTTTTTACACGTTCTGTACCAGTTACTCGTTCTGTCATGTTATTTCCTCCTAGATTATTTATTGATTTTTTATTATTATAGAAATAATATGACATGAATGAAAGTGCCAATTTTATATCATTTGATGAGGTCAGTTTTTGGAGGAGATTAATAATGGATTTACTATCTGTCCATCTGGATAAAACAATAGACATCCCTTTATATGAACAGCTTTATGAATTTATTAAACAGGAAATCGTGCAAGAGCGGCTTCCGTATGGGCAGAAGCTGCCTTCCAAACGTAAGCTTGCTAATCATTTAGAAGTAAGTCAAAACACGGTAGAAACAGCTTTTGAACAGCTTTTAGCTGAAGGATATATTACCTCTCAGCCAAGAAAAGGTTTTTACGTATTAGCGCATGGAGATCTAGAGTTCGTTGAGCACGCTACAAAAAAAGAAATTTCCAAGGTCGCTGAAGATACTGCTATTTTATTTGATTTTTCTCCGAATAAAATAGATACAGAAGTATTTCCTTTTTCTGCATGGAGAAAATTGAATCGGCAAGTAATTGATGAAACCAATCACGATTTACTCTTACTTGGAGAGGCTCAAGGAGACAAAGAGCTGCGTGAAGCTATCGCCCATTATGTTTATCATGCGCGCGGCATTGACTGCGATCCAGACACAATTGTGGTAGGGGCAGGAATTGAAGTTTTAATGCAACAACTTCTATCTCTTCTCTCCAGGTCTACCATATTCGGTATTGAAGATCCTGGTTATCAATTGATGATGAAGTTGATAACTCATTTTGGCTTTTTAGGACGAGCCTTGGATATGAATGAGGAAGGCGTTTCTATTGAAGCGATCCGTCTCTTAGAACCTGATTATATTTATGTGACTCCTTCTAATCATTTTCCATATGGAACAGTTACCTCCATCAACCGGCGTAATCAGCTGTTACAATGGGCAAATGAAGCAGAAAGCCGTTATATTATTGAAGATGATTATGATAGCGAATTCCGTTACACAGGAAAAACCATTCCTCCAATGAAAAAAATGGATTTCAATGATCGTGTCATCTATCTTGGTTCTTTTTCTAAATCATTGATACCTTCCTTGCGAATCAGCTATATGATTCTGCCAAAATCATTATTAGAGCAATATCGGGATAGGCTCACTTTTCACCATTCAACGGTATCGCGAATCGACCAGCATGTGCTGGCGCATTTTATTCAGGAAGGGTATTTTGAAAAGCATTTAAATCGGATGCGAAAAATATACCGGAAGAAATTTGAGTTTGTAAACCAATTATTTGATCCTTATACACCGTCTATCCAGCTTCTCGGGGAACAATCTGGACTCCATGTCGTCTGTGAAGTGAGAAACGGTCTGACTGAAAAAGAAATACTTCGGAGCGCAGAACAAGAAGGGATTAAAATCTATCCTATTTCCTACTACGCTTCTAAAAATGCTGTTTTCCCTTACCCTCAATTTGTGATTGGTTTTGCAGGAATTGCAGAGGAAAGGCTTGAAGAAGCAGTTCAACACATTATCAAAATTCTTCATCAATGATTTTATGGTATAATAAATTGTTCTCTGTAAATAAAGCAATATTTCAACTCTGGTTTCTTTTACCGGTTGCT
Source organism: Oceanobacillus jeddahensis (assembly GCF_000750635.1). Taxonomy (GTDB): domain Bacteria; phylum Bacillota; class Bacilli; order Bacillales; family Amphibacillaceae; genus Oceanobacillus; species Oceanobacillus jeddahense. Next base: position 1,322,613 of record NZ_CCDM010000001.1, on the reverse strand, counting down.
GATTTTGATAATATACTGCCTGTTTAATTGTTTTTTTCACAATGAAGTTGGGTAATTATTAATATATCTTGCTTATCAGCAGAGGATCGATGCTTTTAACAAAATATGTTGGTTATCAACACAGATTTAAGCTTAAGCTTTGAATTTACTGACATGTTAAAGCAGGAAAAAGAATATACTTATTTAATGAAATGGGGGAAATTTATGGATATTTTTGAATCGATGATAGGTCATGTCAATGACTTTCTTTGGTCGTATATTCTAATTATTGTCTTACTAGGTTTAGGTCTTTATTTTACAATTCGGACCGGCTTTGTCCAGTTTCGTTTATTACCGGAAATGTTCCGCGCTGTAGCGGATAAACAATCCTACGATGCATCTGGTAAAAAAGGGACCAGCTCCTTCCAGGCATTTGCAATCAGTGCTGCTTCCCGCGTCGGTACTGGAAATATGGCCGGTGTTGCTTCTGCAGTTGCTCTCGGTGGACCAGGGGCATTATTCTGGATGTGGTTGATTGCTTTACTCGGCGCCGCTTCCGGATTTGTTGAAAGTACCCTGGCACAACTCTATAAAGAAAAAGACAATAATCAATACCGTGGCGGGCCCGCTTATTATATTGAAAAAGGAATGAAAAAACGCTGGCTTGGTATTGTATTTGCAATTATGATCACTTTTACGTATGGGCTGGTCTTTAACTCTGTTCAATCAAATACCATCAGCATTGCGTTCAGTTCCCAGTTTGATATAGATCCTGTCTGGATTGCGGTTATTTTGACCATTTTTGTAGCCATCGTTATCTTTGGCGGTTTAAAAAGTATTGCTAATGTTTCACAAATTATTGTCCCTTTTATGGCAATCATTTATATCGGCTTGGCACTGATTATCTTAGCTTTAAATATTACGGTTATCCCAGATATGTTTGTTCTTATTTTTGAGAATGCATTCGGAATTCGTGAAGTTGCAGGAGGCGGCTTTGGAGCAGCCATTATGCTGGGGATTAAACGCGGACTATTCTCTAATGAGGCTGGAATGGGAGCTGCACCAAATGCAGCGGCAACCGCAGAAGTAAGTCACCCGGTCAAACAGGGTCTGGTGCAAGCTTTAGGAGTTTTCTTTGATACCATTTTAGTTTGTTCGGCTACTGGATTAATTATTTTATCAGCTGGCGGTTTTGCCGGAAGTGAAGAAGACGGGATTGCATTGACACAAACCGCTTTCACCCAGATGCTGGGAGATTGGGCAGGTATTTTTATAGCCATTGCCATTTTCCTTTTTGCCTTTAGTTCGATTCTTGGAAATTATTATTATGGCGAGAACAATCTTGCTTATATTAAAGACTCTAAGACCATCCTGTTTATTTATCGCATTGCAGCGCTTGTGATGGTTGTATTTGGCACATTAGCTTCCTTTGGCTTAGTCTGGTCTTTAGCTGATGTTACCATGGCATTACTCGCATTGATCAACCTTTATGCTATTTCTATCTTGTTTAAAAAAGCCAATATTTTATTAAAGGATTATATGAGGCAGCGGAAAGAAGGAAAAGACCCTGTTTTCTATAAAGATACCTTAGACGACCAGACGGGTATTGAGTGCTGGGAACGGGAAACGGAAAAACAATAGAATCGAAAAAACACAGCTGAACACCAGCTGTGTTTTTTAATTCGACAATACCGCCAATCAGCAGCATTCCCTTTGCTTTTTATTCAAATACAATTGTTTTATTTCCATAAACAATAATCCGGTCTTCCAAATGCCATTTAACAGCTTGTGCAAGTACCCGGCGTTCAATGGACTGCCCGATTTTTTTCAAATCTTCGACATTATGTTCATGCCCGACCGGCTCGATTCCCTGCTCAATAATAGGCCCTTCATCTAAATCATTGGTAACATAATGCGAGGTTGCACCAATCATTTTTACTCCTCTTTCAAATGCACGTTCATATGGCTTTGCACCAATAAATGCCGGTAAGAAGGAGTGATGGATATTAATAATTCTATTTTTAAATACTTCTACAAATGTTGGTGAAAGAATCTGCATGTATCGTGCAAGAATAATTAAATCAATATCATAATCCTCTAAAATTTCCTTTTGCTTCGCCTCAACCTCTTGCTTTGTTTCTTTGGTAATTGGCAGATGATAAAAATCAATTCCTAATGCTTCAACCATTTGCCGAGAATTTTCATGATTGCTGATAACGACCGGAATATTTGCCATCAAATCGCCGCTTTGCCACTCCCATAGCAGTTCTAATAAACAATGCGGTTCTTTAGAAACAAAGATAGCAATATTTTTCAACTCGTGAACCAGGCTTAAGCGCCAATCCATTTGAAAACGATCTGCAATTTCTTGGAATTCCTGCTTCAGTTTTTCCACATCCGCTCCAGGCTGGTATTCGAAATCAAGGCGCATAAAGAATTCGCCGCCTTTTGGATCTTGCGTATATTGGTTAGATGATACAATATTTGCCTGCTGGTTCCATAGGAATGTAGAAATTGCAGACACAATGCCTGGCTGATCAGGACATTTAATCATTAATCTTGCTCTATTTTCATAACGGTCCTTATAAAAATCTGCCCGTTTATCTGTATACATATTCACTGGCTAACTTCCTCACTTCTTTTGTATTCATAGAATATAGATTATCGGATAAACGGATGCCAGGTCAAGTATTTTATTAGAATAGTGGTAATCATCATGTAAAAATAGACAGCCAGAAGTTCTCCCTCCGGCTGTCCCGTTTATTCTAAATTCGTTAATTGGTATCCATCGTCCGTTAACTCAACCGTGTACGTCCACTGATAATCTTCTTCTTCCGTTTCACCGCTGGCATACCTCAATTCAATCGATTCATTCGTTGTTACTTCCCATGTTTCCGAATCAATCTCTTCTATATCTTCTACAGATACAGACAGCATCTCCTGTGTCAGTCCGCTATCGTATAAACGTTCTACTAAATCCTGCTGCATCGTATCTAAATCACTGCCAGAAGCAATATAATTTTCCACAAAAGTATAGTCACCAGTATTGATAGCCCAGACTAGATTATCAACGTAATTTTCAACAACTTCTTTGATTTCAGTAAGTTCCTCATCCTCTGAAGCCCTGTCGTCTTCACTATTTTCGTCATCTTCCTCTTCTTCCTCTAAAACAACGCCTTCATACTCTTCACCGGATGCATCAAAAAATGTATAATCAACATCGCCAGGATCAAAGTTATCCGAAAAATAATACATATCCCATTTTCCGCTGTCAGTTTGATATTGAACAATAAAAGCAGCCTCTACGTTTATTTCTTCATACTCCGAATCCTGATCATACGTTCCAGTCATCTTCAACTGAACGGGTATTTGAAAGGCAGGGTTGTCTGTTGAATAATATTCTGCGTCTGCAAAAGCAATCCCAATTTCATCCAATCTGCCGCTAAATCCATACTCATCAAAAGATACGAAAAGTTCGTCCTCTAATTCTTCACTCAGTTCTTCTGAAATATTTTCAATGACAGATGCATCCAACTTAGCGATCGCTTCCACATAGCCCTCACTAAACCCTGTAATGACTTCTTTAATATCTTCTTCTGCTCCTTCATTTAATAAATCTGTAATATACACATCATGTTCTCTGTCTGTAATAGCGATTGGGTCAATTTGCAGATCTCCCCAATCCGTTTTGACAACGCCGGTTAATTCCATCGAACCATCGAGTAAAAGTGGTCCGGCAGTAACATAATCACTGTCCGTATTCATTTCAAGCGGCTCTTCATTAATCATTAATTCCATGGAATCGTAAGGTATGTTAGCGTCGAACATTTCATAAAAGGTGACCTCACCAACTTCTAATTCCGAATCATAGCTGTTATTCATATCCATTAACAGAACGTTCCGGCTCTTTGCAGCTTCTCCGTAATCTGTTTCAAAGCTGCTTGCCGCTTCATACATTCCTGGAGCTAACGGACCATATTCAATATAATCCGAAGCAGCATCCTGTTCTTCAAAATCACCGCCATTAAATGTTGTCTGCACGCCTTCCACATTCGAATAGACCGTAACATACTGCGGCTCAGCTGCTACATGGTATTGCGTGAAGACAAGGAATGCTTTATCATCAGATTGCTCCATCTCAAATACCGAAAGTTCATCAAACAATGTATCTGGATCCCTATCGCTAATAAAAGCAAACTCCTCTTCATCTTTCATTGCTGTCACAGCATTGGCTTCTTCATTAGACAGCGTCTTGCCATCTACTGTAACCATCTCTTGAACAGATTCTGTATCTCCTTCAGCTATCGCATCCGCAAAACGCTTTGCCGTATTTTCCTCTGAATAATACATATTTCCCCAGACACCTAAACCAATGCCGCATAATACGATAAATCCAATAATTGCTGTTAATACTTTTTTCTTTTTTGACATTGGTTTCTTTTCTTTTTTTACTTGTCGCGTTTGTTGTTCAGTTCTTGTACGCTTTTCCCCGTTATCCGATTGCTCTATAGGTGTTTTTTCTGCTTCGGGTTGCGGTGCTTTATTCTCCGGAACAGCTTTGTTTACTTTTGTTCCACAGTGTTTACAAAACTGAACCCCGTCCGCAATCGGTTTCCCACATTCTTTACAAAATTTACTCAATCTTTCTTCTCTCCTTTTATATCACAACATAAGCGTCCGTGAGTTCCCGCTATTTCTTAAGATAATCTTTTTGAACATTCTCTTATTAAAAAACAAATATTACATTACTTGATTAATGAAGCACTCCATAAGTTTTTTTACGATTCTTCAGTCATTTGATACTTGTTATCTTTATCCTCGTTCTACCTCATAACTTTTACCTATACAGTTGTGCACAGCTTCTATAATCACTGCATAGAATAGTCTTATCACGCGCTATCCGAATAAAGTATCCTATTCTATTCCTGTCCACGTCAAAATCTATAGCAAGGAGGTTTTTTGATGGATTCCGATAAGCAAGATCCCCGTTCTGATAAGAAAAAAGTATTCCCTGAAAATTGGAATATTGATTTTACCCCCTTTCAAGAATTTGTTGATCGAATGGATAATTTATTTTCCCGTTCTTTTAAATCTTTTCAGGGTCAGATACTTAATGATTTTCCCGCAGAAATAGTTGAAAAAGAGAATAATATTTATGTAAAAGCAGAAGTTCCCGGATACCGTCGGCAAGATATTCAAATTGAAATAATAGGTAATCGTATCAAGATAACATTAAATAAAGACGAAACAATTTCATTACAGACGGATAAGGAAAACGTAAATAAAAAATCCATTCAGCAAAAAGAACGCATTATCACACTCCCTTTTAATATACCAAAAAACAGCATTACGGCAACCCTTGAAAATGGAATTTTAATCATAACTATTCCAAAACAATCCATATCCTCCCATATGGTAGACATTGAAGATTGATTACGTATTCTATCCCCGTAAGCTCCATTAAAAAAACGCCGTATTATAGTACGGCGTTTTTAGTTATTCCTTTATAAAGTAAAACTTCCTTCAGTGGAGGGAGTTTTCGATCCACAAAACTTTATGATGGGACGGGTAATCGCAGCCCCAGCCAGTTACACTACGATAAACCTGCCTGGCCACGTGCATCCTCCAGAACTTCAGCAACTGCAATCGTATGGTCTATTAATTCCTCAAATACTTCCCTGTTATTATTTTGGATAATTCGGTTAAAATGAATAAATTCATAGGTCAGTCTTGCACGATCCTGTTTTACGGAAATATCCTTTGTCTTCCCATCAATTGTGATTTTCACACTTCTGGCACCATTCGCTCCAGGTTTAATATACATATAGCCATCTTCTCCCTGAATGGAGACAAAATTTTCACCGGCAGTGTCCTTCGATCCCACACAGCTTGCTTGAAATCCTGGATAAGACAGCAAAGCAATCCCCGAAGTATCCACACCATTTTCAAATAAATTCGCTTTATAAACAACCTCTGAAGGCTTGCCAAACAAGCGTAATACGAAATGGAGGTTATATACATTAATATCTGCTAATGCTCCACCTGCAAATGCAGGGTCAAAAATATTGGTCACTTCTCCAGCTTTTAATTGGTCATAGCGACTGGAATATTGACTATAATTACATTGGATTAACCGAATTGGGCCTAACCGCTCAATATGATTAGACAGCTCAATAAAGTTAGGTAAAAACAGCGTTGGAATTGCTTCAAAAACGAAGACATTATTCTCTTTTGCTGCTTTCTTTAATTCTTTTGCCTCTTTTGCAGTTGGTGTAAATGGCTTTTCACAAATGACATGCTTTTTATTTTCTAAAGCTTGAAGCGCTTGCTTCATATGCAGTTTATTAGGTGAAGCAATGTATACTGTATCTAACTCTTCATCGCTAAAAAACGCTTCCAAAGATGTATAGGTTTTCGGAATTTGAAAATCTCCAGCCAATGCATCAGCAGTCTCCTGTTTCCTGGAGTATGCCGCAACACAGGTTACCTCTTCAATCGGTTCAATTGCCCGTAACATTTCCTGAACAATCTTACCTGATCCAATTGTGCCCAGTTTCATACGAATCAACCTTTCCTATGGTTTCATAAATCTGTTTAGTTCATTATACTAAAAAACACGAAAGTTTAAATAACTTGCAAAACGCTTCCATCATATTATTGTCTAATAATAGAATAACACAGGTTATTAACAACCTGTGTTATTCTGTATGAAAATATTATATTTTAACGCTTTATTTGGAGGGGAAAGCTTTACGGACGGTTCTCCGTGATAAAACGAAACTTCATTCAGTGGGAGTTTTCGCCCTTCTCCCACTGAATTAGCCTAAGTGATTCAGGGAGGTAGCGCCCGTTATCTCCCGCCTAAATAAATTTATTTTCGCTCTTTATTTTGTGGCGGGAGTTTTACGGGCGGTTCTCCGTGATAAAATGTATTATTTCAATCTACTTTTTCAGATAAGATTTTAATTTCCCTGCCATTTTTTGTGGATTTTCTTGTCCTGTTATGGTGCTGCCGACAATAATAATATCCGGATCTTTTTCCACAATGCTTGGCAGTGATTCCGCATTGATACCACCGGCAACAGCTACTGTCAGGTTTGTTCCTTCTGTTAATTTAAATAGATCTTCATGAAAAGATCCCTTGCTTTGCTGGTCTTTCCCTATGTGAAGACTTACCAGCTCTACTCCTAATGAAGCCAACTCTTCCACACGCTGCTTTGATTGGATTTCTAATAAATCAATCATAATTTGTCCGCCCAGTTTCTCCGCTTCCTTTAATGCATCTTTAATCGAAGCATCTGCCGAAAATCCCATCACCGTTGTTATATCTGCTCCTGCTTCCAGTGCTTGTTTTACTTCATGTTTTGCTGCGTCACAGGTTTTCATATCAGCCAGAATCGTTTTATCTGGAAAAAGCTCCCGCATCTCACGGATAATGGACATACCGTATTCTTTGATGACCCCTGTGCCAATTTCAATAATATCAACATCTGGCTTGGTATCCTCAGCCAAACGGATACATCTGGCTTTTGATAATCTATCTAACGCTAGTTGTAATCTCACTAGTATACCTCCTTACCGTTCAATCCGTTCTACTTCCCCTAAGCGCTCTTGGACATCCTCATAATACGGGAGCCCCTCGTTATCTCCTGCAATACTAACAACCATGGACCCAATTGTGTTAGCAAAATGTAAGCTGCGTTCCAGATCCCAATTATTAAGATATCCATAAAGAAACCCTGCATCAAATCCATCACCTGCTCCGACTGTATCTACAACTTTAGTAGCTTTCACAGGGTCTGCCTGGATGGTTTGACCTTGATCATAGCCGACGGAGCCAAGCTCTCCACGTTTAATAATAACGGTTGGAATATCAAATTCCCTTGTTTTCTCAATAATCGCTTCCGGTTCGCTCTCTCCGATAATAATGTCCATTTCATCTTCTCCAGTAAGCAAAATATCCACATGTGGAAGAATCTTTAATAATACTTCTTTCGCTTCTTCTTTTGTCCACATCTTCAGACGGATATTTGGATCAAATGAAATTTTCACACCATGTTTTTTAGCCAGACGGATGGATTCCATCATGACTTCCAAATTGTCTCCGCCGATTGCTGGAAAAATACCTGTCAAATGCAGCACTTTGGCATTTTTTATATAGTCTTCATTTAATTCCTCCGGTTTCATTGTTAAAGTAGGTGACTTATCGCGGTAAAAAAAGACTTTTACACTGCCATCTTCCATAATTTCTTTAAAATTTAATGATGTAGGATAACCATTCACCAAATCAACTTCTTTTACATCTACTCCTTCGCCTCTTGCAAAGGTAAGAATGGTTTTACCAAACTCATCATTTCCTAATCGACTGATATAACCTGTGTTCAAACCAAGTCTGGAACAACCTACAGCCACGTTAAGCTCAGCTCCCCCAATATACTTTTTAAACCCATTTACAAATTTCATTGGTCCAGTAGTATCTGGATTAAAAACAATCATTGCTTCTCCTAATGTAATAACATCTTTCATTCTATCTCCTCCAACATTTATTTCTATTTTTTTAGCGATCTTAATTGTCCATTTTTGGAAATAATTACTTCATCGACCATATTTACAAATATTCCTGTTTCTACTACGCCAAGCAGTGATTTTATCTCACTATGCAGCTTTTCCGGATCATCAATGATTTCGAATTGACAATCAATAATATAATTGCCATTATCCGAAATAAATCGTTCGCCTTCCTGATAGCGTAAGGCGGTTTGACACCCTAGATCTGCAAGTCTTTTTTCGGTTAGCTCCCAACCAAAAGGAACCACCTCTACAGGTAAAGGAAATTCTCCTAAGCTTTTAACCAGTTTATCTTCTCCTGCAATAACAATAAAATAATCGGCAATACTGTCTACCATCTTTTCACGAACAAGCGAACCCCCGCCACCTTTAGAAAGCTGAAGATGCTCATCTATCTCATCAGCTCCATCAATCGCAAGATCAATCTTCCTATTTTCAGCAAAAGTTGTCAGCGGAATCCCCAATTCATTTGCTAACTTCTCTGTCTTTTTAGAAGAAGGAATTCCTTTTATCTGTAGCCCCTCTTCCTCCATTCGCTTGGCAAGTTTTTTTAACATATAATTTACCGTTGAACCAGAGCCTATTCCAAGTACCATTCCATCTTTCACTTTTTCAGCTGCTTTTTCTGCAGCACGCTGTTTATCTGATATTTCCATCATGTTAAACTTCCTTCCTCTTAGAATCTTCCATTAAAACAAGGCTGGATTAATTAATTTAGGAATATAGAATGCTATATTCGGGAAGAATGCAACAAACAACAGAACGATTAAAACAATTGCAATGTATGGAATTACCGCTACAAAGGATCGTTCTATTGACATATTCCCTATCTTCGCCGCAAGTAATAGACAAAGCCCATACGGTGGTGTAATAAGTCCAACCGCCAGTGTAATGATCACGATTAATCCTAAATGCACTGGATCGATTCCAAATTCTAATGCAGTCGGTAAAATAATTGGTACAAATAAAATCATCGCTGGAATGGCATCCATAAATGTCCCGATAAATAAGAAGAATGCAATAATAATCAGAATAAATAACCAGCGCGTACCAATATTATTATCGAAAAACTCCTGTGCAATTGCTCCCAGCTGATAGTAACTCATTAATTCTCCAAGTGCACTGGCTGCTGCAAGCGCAAATAAAGACAAAGAGCTAAGTGCTAACGTATCAAATAATATTTTTGGGAAATCTTTCAATTTTAATGTTTTATAGTAAAACATACAAACAATTGCTGTATATATCGATGCTACTGCTGCAGCTTCTGTAGCTGTGAAAAATCCAGTTATAATACCTCCAATGATGATGACAGGTGTTAATAGTGCAGGAAAAGCATCGAGAAATAATTTGAAAAGTTTTTTCATCTTTACACGTTTATCTCTCGGATAATCCTTTTTAACAGCTATCACATAAATGAATATCATCATAGCTAAGCCAATTAAAATGCCTGGAATGATTCCTCCCAGAAATAGAGCTCCAACCGAAGCATTCGTCAGTCCAGCAAATATAATCATCGGAATACTTGGAGGGATAACCACTCCTACAGTTGAAGATGCTGCGGTAACCCCAACAGCAGTTTCTTTGTCATAGCCTTTACGAAGCATGCTTGGAATCAGAATTTTACCTACACCGGCTGTATCCGCCTGCGCTGCTCCGGATACACCTGCAAACATCATTGAAACAAGTACATTCGCATGCGCTAAACCTCCGCGAATCGGTCCGACAATTGCTAAGGCAAAGTCAATCAATTTTTCAGAGATTTTCCCTGAATTCATCAGGTTAGCTGCCAGAATAAATAATGGAACAGCCAGCAGTACGAACGAATCAAGGCCATTTACCATTGACATAGCAACCGTTGCTTCCGGCGTATAAGGAATATTTAAAATACCAATGAGAGCAACAATTCCAATGACAAAAGCAATTGGTACACCAATAAGCATGAGCACTAAAAATAAACCAACAAGTAGAAATCCCATTATTCATGCACCTCCTTGACTTTAAGCTTTTGTACATGCTCCACCATATGAAAAAAGGTGTAAATCAACATAGTACCAGCCATAATGGGGATCGCCACCCATACATAGCCCATTTTCATATCAGGCAGCGTTGACCATGTATAATTCCAAAATTCACTGACAATCTGTAAACCTAATAAAAAGATACATACATTAAAAATAATTAAAACAGTATCATTAAAAAGACTTAAATAAATGCGTTTCTTCCCTTGAAGCTTTTGCTGCAGGAAATCAAAATTAAAATGTTCTCTGCGATTTACCATAATAGCTGCTCCCATAAATACTGCCCAAATAAAAGAATAATTCGCAGCCTCCTCTGTCCAGATGACCGATATTCCTAAATGTCTCGTTATAATTTGTAAAACAATGACGCAAAAGAAGACACATAAGAAAAGTACTCCAACAACAGTTTGTATTTTCTCCAACACTTGTATAAATTTTTTCATGTGATCTCCCTCCTTACTCCTCTGCTAGCGTGCGGATTTCCTCAAGCATTTCTTCTACTTCAATTTCTTCCGCAAATTCATCTAAAATAGGCTGCGCCGCTTCAATAAATGGCTCCCGATCTACTTCATTAATTTCTGCACCATCATCAATTGCCTGCTGTTTATATTCTTCATCCTGTTCCAATGTCACTTCACGTTCTGTTTCAACAGAGGCTTCTGCTGCATCCAAAACAATTTGCTGTTCATTTTCATCTAAATTATCAAATTTCTCTCCATTTATAAGAAGAAAGCGTGTTGTATAATCATGCGCTGTCTCACTAATATATTTTCCGTTTGGAGTTGTATGGTGGGATTGCTGTACAAAGAACGGGTATGCGTTTTCAGAAGAATCTACAACGTCCTGCTGTAAGCCCTGATATAATTCTCCCCATGAAATCCCGGATGGAATAGCACCAATCTGTGTCCAGAAGTCTGACACTACTCCCGATGTCTGTGTTCGGAATGATAACCCTCGCATATCTTCAACAGTTTCCACAGGCCTTTTCCCATAATAATGTCTTGTCCCTGCCGACCAGTAACCCAGAAGCTTAAACGAGTTATCGGATTTTTCATTAATAATTTGTGCCATCTCTTCTCCTACTTCCCCATCTACCGTACGAAGCCAATGGTCATAATCTGTAAATAAGTATGGGGCAGAAAATAAATCAACCTCCCGAATACCTGTCTGTGTCATAAAACCAGGGGAGACAACCACAACATCGGCAGCTCCCAGCTGCAGCTTTTCAACCAGTTCCGATTCCTCTGTCCCAATCGTACCGGCATGAACCTCCACTTCTATTCTACCGTCCGACTCTTCTTCTACAATTTCTTTAAACTTTAAAAGTCCAGCTTGATAAGGATTATCGGGGGAGGTCTGGTTGTGTGCTGCAATAATTTTCAGCGTGCCGTCATCCTCAACTTCGAGTTCGTCATTTCCACAAGCTGTTAAGAAAAGACACAGTATCGTAAACACACTAAAAATGAAAGCGTATTTATTAAACTTTATCATGTGTATCCTCCTCTTCCATTCAAAAATGAGATATATTCTTACAGAAACGGGCATTGACCAAAATAAATGCCCGTCTCTGTAAATCACTTTTCTATTTATCTGTTTATCTGTTTCTTACTTTGCTAATTCTATAAATTCCTTTGCACGTGCTGTCAATTCTTGATAATCTTCTTCTGTTTTTAGTTTAGAAGCATCTACTAAATTACTGCCAAGCCCGACTGCTGCACTGCCATTATCCAGATATTCTTTCAAATTATCCTTGGTAATTCCGCCTGTTACCATCGCTGTTACATGAGGAAGCGGACCACGGATATTTTTAATATACTTTGGCCCCACTGCATCAGCAGGAAATACCTTTACCATCCGGGCGCCATGTTCATATGCAGTTGTTATTTCCGTTGGTGTTAAAACACCTGGGATATGCTCTATTCCATAGCGCTGACAAAGCTGCAATGTTTTTGGATTCCATGTAGGAGCAACAACAAACGCAGCTCCTGCTAATATAACAGAACGTGCTGTCTCTGGATCCAGTACAGTACCAGCACCAACTTTGATCGATTCGTCTACATTTGCCACCGCTTTTTCAATAATTGCATTAACATTCGGGGTTTCTGCTGTAATTTCAACATGATGAATTCCGCCTTTTGCTAAAGCTTCCAGAATTCCTACAATATTTTCTTCACTCGATTTGCGGATAACGGCAACTACTTTTTCTTTTTTGATTCCTTCAATAATCGTCATATTAAAATCTCCTATTCTAAATTAGTATGTTTTTGATTTAGGCTTTCTGCATTGCGATCGCCTGGATAGGTTTGTAGTAAATAAACAACAATACTGTCTAAAACCAGGTGGGCAGATTGGTCAAATTGACTTCCAAGTGGCTGAATGGTTTCTGGTTCCGCTTCTAACCGTTTTTTCGTAGCGGCTGGAATACGGACTACGTGACCGCTGTATTCGCCAATAGCAGATTGCGGGTTTGTAGTAACCAAGACTACAGAAGCCGCAATTTCTCTTGCTTTTTTGGCATAGTTTAAAAGGGAAGCCGTTCCCCCGGATCCAGAGATTAATAGTAATAAATCATCTGATTCAAGGCTCGGTGTAATCGTCTCTCCAACTACATACACGTGATAACCGCTGTGCATCAATCGCATCGCAAACATTTTGCCTGCCAGCCCAGACCTGCCTGTCCCTGCAATAAAAATCCGATTTGCTTTTTGAATTTTCTCGGCCAATTCTTCTGTTTGATCCGCATCAACCTGAGATAGTACTTCCTGCATCTCTCCAGCTACTGTGTCCAATATTTTCTTCATCGTTGTATCCTCTCCTTAACAAGATTTTCTCCGTACTAAAATTGGTTTGAATCGCATCGTTTCGGGATGCCTATCTGTTTTTTCTTTTAAAATAACTGCAAATAAGATTTCTGCAGCTTTCTTTCCCATATCAAAAGCCGGCTGGGATATTGTCGTAAGCGGCGGATTATAAAAATCGGCAAAAGATACATCATCCACATTAATCATGGCTACGTCATCCGGTATCTGTATATTTCTCCTGCTTAAAAAGGAGAGCACTTCATGCAACACACGATCATTAATAGCAAAAATAGCATCTGGATGCATGTCCTTTTGAAATAATGTATCCAGCTTTTCATATATCGTACTGATCTTCCCGGTAATTAAAGAAACCTCAGGATGCTGTTTGCCCATCTTTTTAATAGATTCTTGAAAGGCATTCACACGCTCTACTCTTGGTGTTACCTGTTCGAGTAAAGGCGGGCTTATCATTGCAATATGCTTATAGCCTCCCTGTAATAAAGTTTCAGCTGCTAATCTTGCCGCTTCTTCATTATCCAAAAGGATCGTATCCACTTTCAATTCTTTGACAATCCGGTCCATAAACACTAATGGATATCCCTCGTCCAGAAGCTGTTGATAGAGCTCTACATTATCGCCGGTAGGAAAAGCAATAATTCCATCAACCTGCTTTGCTTTTAACATTTCAATATACTTTTTTTCTTTTTCCGGCTGATCATCTGCATTACATACAATGACATGAAACCCTCTTTGATGACAAAAATCCTCGATCGCCCGGATGACCTGTGTGGAAAATACGTGAAGAATATTTGCTACAATAACCCCTATGGTTGTTGATGATTTTTGTTTTAAACTTCGGGCCACCATATTCGGACGATAATTCAAATCCTTCACAGCTTGGCCTATTTTCACACGTGTCTCTTCACTCATATAGTCAAAGCGACCATTTAAATATTGAGAAATCGTACTTTTTGACACTCCTGCATATTTAGCTACATCTGCCATCGTTACTCTTTTCATTTGCTTCACCTATATAAATTTGATTAGTAAATCGGTTTAGTAAACCGATTTAGGTGTAGTATAAATCAATAGAAAGCGTTTTACAAGTCTTTTTTTTAAAGAAGAAATTTCCATCATACGAAAAGGCAAGCAACACAATATTTTGCTTACCTTTTTAACTCAACTTTCGCACCTTAAAAAGAAACTTCATTTCTATAGAAACAGGAGTTGATCGTTCTTTTGATAACTTCCTTGACAAAGAAAGAGTAGAAGGTGAAGTGTAAAGCGCCGCTGCGGCGGACCGTTTTGCTTTCCGACGTACAACGGTTTTAATGGGACGAGTAATCGCAGTCCCAGTCCCAGGATGTACTAGTGCAGATGTTGCAACAATTCTTGTCGATGGGGTGAGTAATCGCAAAAGCTCTTCGATGGGGCGAGTAATTGCAGCCCCAACCCCAGGACGTTGCGACTTTAGTCTGCCTAGGGGCACGCTCTTCAGCTAACTTTTGCCAAGAAGAGCACTTGGCAAAAGTGGATCTTCAGATGGTGCTGATCCCTCAGGAGTCAAAACGGTCCGCCTCCGCTAGTTAGATGTTCTATACGTGGAATAGCTGAACAAATAAAAGTAGGTCATGCAGAACATATTTTTTATGCTGCATGGTAAAAGTTCCGCCAAGATTACTTTCTGTGCATGAAAGCTATTCCTGATGTTAATTATTCATGCTGTCATGATTCGAACTGCTAAACCATCCATTTGAAATAACGGAATGATCGTGTCATCAAGCGATAGAGATACTATTTCGTACACCCCAACAGGATGTTATTTCATTCATTCGCTGTAGAATCCTAACTCAGCGGAGTGGTTGGACGGAGCGGAAGCTATACATTATCATTCGTTCAAAAAAAGCTGATTTAACTAAAAAGCAAGCACAATAAAGAAGAACTTGATAATCCTGAAACTGCAAGATATATATGCTTATTCTTAGGTGCGATAGTTGAGTTTTTTATAAATGAGATCTCTAATAAGGGTAATAACCATATGGCGGGTATGGATAATAAGGGGGATACGGATAATAATATGGAGGCGGACCTCCAATATCATCAAGTAACAATCCTGCCGCTAACCCGCCCAAGAACGGCACGCCAAATCCCAATACAGGATTACCAAAAAAAGGGCCATGTCCGTGGTAAGGATACGGTCTTCTTACTTCTTGATTATATAGCGGACCACTCAAACCAACATTGTTAAAAAATGCATTCGGGTACGTCCCCTGCTGATTATTTGAGTATACATTAATTTCGTTCATTCTATTTCTACACTCCTCTCTCATTACTTTATTCAAGATATGCATCCCCCCAGAAAAATGATAATCGGATTATTCTTTCTTATCTGACAATAACACTGTCTTTATACCGTCTTTTATTAAAAAATATGATAAACTAAAAATTAAGAAATGCTAAAACATAGGAGGCGGCAGAAATGAAGAAACAAAACTATGCCATCATTGATATTGGATCCAACACCATGCGTTTAGTAATTTACGAGAAAACAAAGAGTAACCGTCTGAAAGAAATCGAAAACGTAAAAGCCTCCACCAGGCTGCGAACTTTTTTGGAAGAAGATAATACGTTAAATCAGGACGGGATAGATCTTTTAATAAATACGCTGAAAAGCTTTCAGGAAGTACTGCGTACCTATACCTTACAGGATACGATTTGCGCGGCTACAGCTGCCATTCGTCAAGCTGAAAATAAAACGGAAATTGAAACACAGATTGTTCAAAAAACAGGTTTAAATATTCGCATTTTCAGTGAAGAGGAAGAAGCATACTATGGATATTTAGCCGTTGTCCACTCTACCTCCTTAAAAGAAGGTGTAACCGTGGACATCGGCGGTGGAAGTACAGAGGTGACCTATTTCCAAAACCGGGAATTAAAAGAATCACACAGCTTTCCTTTTGGGGCACTTACTTTAAAGGACTTCTTTCAAAACCCGGTTCCAACCACCCAGGAATTAAAAAAACTGCGCCACTATTTAAAAGAACAATTTGCAACACTTCCATGGCTTGAAAATAAAGAAGTAAAATTAGTAGCTATTGGCGGAAGTGCCCGTAATATGGCACAAATTCATCAAAATCTGGAATCCTATCCTCTGGCTGGTCTGCATGAATATCAAATGTTTCAAAAGGATATTGTCGAGGTCAGCAACTATTTAACTTCCTTAAAACCAAATAAATTAGCAAAAGTAGACGGGCTGACGAAAGACCGGGCAGATATTATTATTCCGGCAATTGAAGTTTTTCACTGTCTTTATCAGACTGTTGAAGCAGAAAGTCTTGTGCTGAGTCGGAAAGGACTCCGTGACGGCGTTTTATATGAACACCTGGCCCGGGAAACGGATGCCCCCCTTTACCCGAATGTGCTCAAGGAAAGTATTCAGGAGCTTGTCAATGATTATAACTTAAACAATAGACACATCCGGCATGTTCAAAAGTTAACGGACCAAATATTTGATTTTTGCAAGGATAACGGGCTGATCCATTTAGACAGGCAGGACCGGGAATTGCTTAAAATGTCCAGTCTTTTATTTAATCTCGGGGAGTATATTGATTCAGAATCCAGTGCCCAGCATACTTTTTATCTGCTTGCCAATCGTACCATTGACGGGCTGGAGCATCGCGAACGTCTGAAACTGGCTCTTGTTGCCTCTTATAAAAATAAAACCGTCTTCAAGCAGTTTATCCAGCCATACAAATCATGGTTCTTAAAAGAAGAGCGTCATAAATTATTAAATCTGGGTTCTTTATTAAAATTCACCTACTGTCTGGACGCCACCAAAAGACAGGTTGTCGAAGAAATAGCACTTAAATGGAAGAAAAATCATGTCCTTATTCGTGTCTATACGAAAGCAAATGCGATGCCAGAAGAATACCAGGCTGAAAAGCAGAAGAAACATTTAGAAAAAGCAATTGGAAAAGATGTTGAATTAGAGTTCCATACTCTATAAAACGTACTTTCTTTCTATGGGCATTTTCCGTAATCAATACAGCAGCTTGAAAAGGAGGACTATTGGAAAACCTCTTCTCCTGTCAAAACAGATTGTTCACACAAATTTTACACCTCTTTAACATACTTTATATAGAAAAGGATTATGATATATATAGGACTAAAAGTGAGTGTTCAAAAAGGGCGATAAATAGGACCAAGAAGTTCAAGGCGGCGCAGCTTTGAGGAACGGACTTTCACAGGATGTGATGACTTCTGTGTTGTCCACAGGACGTGGACGGTCTTAACAGAAGTTCCTCTATGCTTTTAGATACGTGAGTACCGGAAAAGCAAGCCAACGCACTTCCGCAGGATGCGGTGACTTCTACGTTGCCCACAGGACGTGGGTGATCTTAGTAGAAGTTCCTTTTTCCGCCGTGTCATTTTTATTGGACTTTTTGAACATCCTCTAAAAAAGGGATGGTGTATTCTATGGAGAAACAAAAAGAAGTCACCAACTCATCTGCCTCTTATAACAACAGGGAGCTGAGTTGGCTCTCATTTAATAAACGTGTATTAGAAGAAGCAGCTGATGCAAATAATCCACTTCTTGAAAGACTGCGATTTATATCTATTTTTTCATCAAACTTAGATGAGTTTTTTATGGTGCGGGTTGCAGGATTAAAAGATCAAGTAAAAGCAGGGTTTAATCGTCCCGATGATAAATCAAACCTGACTCCAAAACAACAGCTTGCTGCCATTGCAACCTTTAATCACAGCTTAGTTGAGCAACAATATGATTTATATAAACAAGTACAGGATGAACTCGAAGCGCAGCATATTAGTCTTTTTCAAATGACAAATCTGTCCGCTGAGACATTAGAGACACTTGAGCAATACTTTGATGAACAAATTTACCCGATTCTTACACCGATGGCAATCGATGCTTACCGTGCTTTTCCGATGCTGTTAAATAAATCGTTAAACCTTGCCATTCAATTAGAAGATGAATATGAACAAGAACAACACCAGAAGAAAACTGCTATTGTACAGGTACCCGCATTATTGGACCGGTTCATCCAGATTGATGAAAAACATCACTATGTACTATTAGAAGATCTCATACGTCATTTTATTTATAAGCTCTTTAAAGGCTACCGTGTTATTTCCTCAAGCACTTTCCGTATTACCAGAAATGCAGATATGAATATTCACGAGGATAGCGCACATGATTTATTAAAAGAAATTGAAAAAGAGCTGAAAAAACGAAAATTTGGCGCTGCTGTCCGTTTGGAAATAAATGCAATGGAACAAGACCCGAAAATCATTTCCTTTCTGCTTCATGAACTGGAAATTCATGAAAAGGACTTGTATATTGTAGACGGTCCGCTTGATCTAACTTGTTTAAATGATTTTTATGATCAAGTAAAGCATGACTATGAGCACCTTATTTATGAAACTTTCATTCCCCAGCCGGCCCAGGATATCCACGAGGATGAAACGGTGTATGAAGCTGTCAGAAAAAGAGATCTCTTTCTTCATCATCCATACGAATCATTTGAACCAATTTCCGATCTAATGCGGGAGGCTGCAGATGATCCGGAAGTATTGGCAATTAAACAAACACTCTACCGTGTCAGTGGAGACTCACCGATTATTGCCAGTTTAAAACGTGCTGCGGAAAATGGGAAGCAAGTAACGGTTTTAGTGGAATTAAAAGCCCGATTTGACGAAGCGAATAATGTAGAGTGGGCAAAGCAGTTAGAAATTGCCGGCTGCCATGTCATCTATGGCATGATTTCTTTGAAAACGCACAGTAAAATCACATTAATTGTTCGGAAGCAGGCTAACCGGATTGAACGTGTTGTCCACCTTGGAACGGGAAATTATAATGATCAAACCGCCAAGTTTTATACAGACATGTCTTATTTAACGACCAAACGAAAATACGGCATTGATGCAACTAATTTCTTTAATTATTTGAGCGGTTATACTGAAAAGCCTGATTTTCATCATCTATCCATGGCTCCCTTTGATATCCGTAATGATTTAATCCATCATATCGATCAGGAAATTAAGTTTCATGAGCAATTTAAAAATGGCCGGATTATTGCTAAAATGAATTCTTTAACAGACAAGCCGTTAATTAAAAAGTTTTATGAAGCCTCTCAAGCCGGCGTTCAAGTCGATTTAATTGTTCGTGGTATCTGTTGCTTACGTCCCGGCATTCCGGGTGTTAGTGAAAATATTCGTGTCCTGAGCATTGTCGGCCGCTTTCTGGAACACAGCCGTGTCTACCTATTCCATCATAATGGGGAAATCAATATTTTCTTATCCTCAGCAGATTTAATGACGCGTAATATGATTAAACGTGTAGAGCTGATGTTTCCTATTTATGAAAATCGGATCAAAAAGCGTATTTACGATATTCTCGATTTAATGCTCCGTGATTCTCTAAAAGCAAGACAGCAAGCAAATGATGGCACCTATTCTTATGTCCGATCTGATGAAGAATTGAATAGCCAATTAAAATTATTTGAACAGGCAATGAACCTATTTGCTTAAAACTCAAAGGCCTTATCAAAGGCCTTTGAGTTTTTGTAGTGTCTGTTTAAGTGCTGTTTTTCTAAAATCGGAAGCCATTCAACTGCCATATTGCTATAAAGTACAGAAATACACTATAATAGAACTTAATTGGATAAAGGTATTTTGTTAGAATTCTTTTAATGAATGCCCTAATTACAATGATGCAAATGGGAAAGCTTTATTCTTTTTTCATTTGCCGACAAAAGGAGTCTTACCAATGAAAATCACCGAAATAACAATGCATCGTATGAATATGCGAATGAAAAACCCGTTCACGACCAGCTTTGGAACAGAACAGGACCGTGAATTTATCATTTTAGAAGCAAAAGATGAAGATGGAACAATTGGTTGGGGAGAATGTGTTACTTCTGAATCTCCGCTTTATATTGAAGAATTTACAAAAGCTGCCTGGGTTATGCTGGAGGAATATTTGATTCCCCTAACGCTAAACCGCGAAATAAATCATCCTGATGAGCTTACTGATTTATTTGAACCATTTAAACGCAATAACTTAGCCAAAGCAGCCATTGATGCAGCTGCATGGGATATCTATGCAAAACAACAAGGTATCTCTCTGGCAGAAGCTATCGGCGGATGCAGAACGGAAATTGAAGTTGGCGTCAGTCTTGGCATTGAAGATGACATGGAGCGCCTGCTTCAAAACATTAAAGAAAAAACAGCAGAAGGATATAAACGAATTAAAGTTAAAATTAAACCTGGAAAAGACGTAGAGGTAGTAAGAGAAATTCGTGAAAACTTTCCTGATATTCCACTGATGGTTGATGCGAATTCCGCTTACACACTGGATGATATGGAAACTCTAAAGAAACTGGACCCATATAATCTCATGATGATCGAACAGCCATTAACAGCCGGCGACTTAATTGACCATGCAGAGCTGCAAAAACATATTAAAACGCCAATTTGCCTGGACGAAAGTATTCATTCCTATGAAGATGCCAGACAAGCGATTCAAATCGGCAGCGGCAAAATTATTAATATGAAGGTTGGCCGTGTCGGTGGAATTACAACCATGAAACGAATCCATGAACTATGTAAAGAAGCAAATATTCCAATGTGGTGCGGCGGCATGCTTGAATCAGGGGTTGGACGTGCACATAATATTGCGATTACTTCCCTTTCTGCGTTTACTTTACCTGGAGACACTGCGGCTTCTTCCCGTTATTGGGATGAAGACATTATTGAACCAGAAGTAACTGTCAAAGATGGAATGGTACAGGTCCCTGCTTCTCCAGGAATTGGTTATGAGGTTAACCGTGAGAAATTAGCAAAATACACCGTTCAGAAAGAAACATTTAAATAATTAACATAATCAGAGAAGAGCTAAAAAAGATAGTAACGACGTCTATCTTAATTCCTCTTCTCTTTTTCTTGTTTAAAATCAATCATGTTATTTCGGAGTTGGTGCATAATAAAGCCTGGGATTAAAAAGTAATTTCATTTCCATAGAAACAGGAGTTGAACGTTCTTTTGATAACTTCCTTGACAAAGAATAGCAGGTGAAGTGTAAAATACCGCTGCGGCGGACCGTTTTGCTTTCCTAGGGGCACGCTCTTCAGCTAACTTTTGCCAAGAAGAGCACTTGGCAAAAGTGGATCTTCAGATGGTGCTGGTCCCTCAGGAGTCAAAACGGTCCGCCTCCGCTAGTTAGATGTTCTATACGTGGAATAGCTGAACAAATAAAAGGTAGATCAGACAGAAGAGATTTTTTGTGGTGCATGGTAAAAATGTACAGCAATCATTCCTCTTTGTGCATCGCAGGGCGAGCTGAAGATCCACTTGAAAAGCGGGTTTCTTTTCAAGTTAGCTGAAGCCGTCCCCATGGCAGACTAAAGTCGCAACGTCCTGGGGTTGCGATTACTCGCCCCATCGAAAACATTTGTACGTCGGAAAGCGGAGTCGTTGACCGGAGCGGAGCTATACACTATCATTCTTTCAAAAAAGCTGATTTAATCCAAAAGCAAGATATATATGCTTATTCTTAGGTGCGAAAATCGAGTTTTAATATAAAGAATAGCCAATATCTTATAACCTGCATATAATAAAAACCAATAAACTTACTTGGTTTTATAAAACCATTCGAAGCAACTATCTTGAAATCATAAAAGAATCATTGTATAGTTTAATCCGTACTATTTTTGTTGGATTTGTCAGGAACATTTTTACGAAGGAGGATTATACCAAATGGATAATTGGTTTATATTATTAAATATTGTTGTTTTACTTGCATTAATTGGTTTATTAATCTATATGCAGAAAAAACATGTTTCCTTTGCCAAACGCGTATTTACAGGTATGGGAATTGGAATTGTGTTAGGAGCTCTGTTCCAGGTTATCTATGGAGAAGGGTCCGATATTCTTACAAGTACGCTCGATTGGTACGATATTGTCGGCAGCGGATATATCCGTTTCCTCATGCTGATTGTTGTTCCACTGGTTATGGTTTCGATTATTCGTGCCATTATCAATTTGAATGAAACAAAACAGCTTGGAAAAATGGCCGCATGGGTAATTGGGGTACTTATTTCAACAACACTTGTTGCAGCAACTCTTGGTGTCGCAACCTCTCTCATCTTTGATTTAAATGCAGAACAAATCGAAGCAGGACAGGAAGAAACAGAACGCGGTGCTTCCATGGAAGAAAATTTTGAATCGATGGAAGAAGAAACAACACCACAACGTATCATTAATTTTATTCCAAATAATATCTTTTTAGATATGACCGGAGAACGTTCAACATCTGTTATTGCTGTCGTTATCTTCTCTGTTCTCGTTGGAATAGCCACTCTTGGAGTGAGCAGGAAACAGCCGGAACAGGCAGAGCGGTTTACACGGATGGTAAATGCCGTATTTGCTATTGTTATGCGGCTTGTAACACTTATTTTACGCTTAACTCCATTTGGAGTATTAGCATTGATGACGAATATGGTTGCCACGACAAACTTTGCAGGGATTGTCCAGCTTGGTAAATTTGTGATTGCATCTTACGTGGCATTGATTGTCATGGTTCTTATTCACATGCTTATCGTCAGCGGATTCCGGTTAAATCCGATTACGTTTATGAAAAAAGTTTTCCCGGTACTCGGATTTGCCTTTACGTCCCGTTCCAGTGCAGGAACGATTCCATTGAATGTGACCGCACAGAAAGAGGCGCTGGGAGTAGATGACGGAGCTGCCAACATGTCAGCTTCCTTTGGCGCAACCATGGGGCAAAATGCTTGTGCAGGAATTTATCCTGCGATGCTTGCCGTTATGATTGCACCGACTGTCGGTATTGATCCAACGTCACTTGACTTTATTGTACAGCTTGTATTAATTACAGCAATCAGCTCATTTGGTGTTGCTGGTGTCGGCGGCGGAGCAACATTCGCAGCGATTATTGTTCTGTCCTCTATGGGACTGCCGATTGCGCTTGCTGGTTTGCTGATTACCGTTGAGCCGCTTATTGATATGGGTCGTACCGCAGTCAATGTCAACGGCAGCATGGTTTCAGGTACCGTCACTTCCAAAGTGCTCGGCAACCTGGATGAGAAGAAATTTAATAATAAAGATGCCGTAGTAGAAAATACTGGTATTTAAGCTCTGAAGAAGCAGTTATCTCGAATAAACCGAGATAACTGCTTTTTTATCACGGAGAAGGGCGAAAACTCCCACTGAATGAAGTTTCGTTTTATGCATAAAATTTAGTCTGCCTGCATTCCACCATCTACATTATATAATGCACCATGCACGAACGACGCTTCATCCGATGCCAGGAATCGGACAATCTGCGCAACTTCATCAGGTGCGCCAAATCTTCCAACTGGAATGCCTTGTTTTAGAGCTTCTCCTGATTTTTCCGGCTCTCCCGGCGTTAAATTATTTTGAATATCCTTAAGCATTTGTGTATCAATGGCAGCAGGAGCTACTGCGTTTACACGAATTCCCAATGGAGCAGTTTCCAATGCTGCCGTCTTCGTTATACCAGCAACAGCATGTTTAGAGGCAATATAGCCAACCATTCCCGCTGAACCGATATATGCGGCATTAGATGCTGTATTAATCACTCGTCCATGCCCCTGTTCTTTCATTTGCTTAAGTACATGTTTTAATCCCAAAAATACCCCGGTAACATTAATCGACATGACCTGTTCAAAAGTATCCTTATCCAAATCTGTAATTTCCGCAACAGGACCATTAATTCCTGCATTATTAAAGAAAATATCGATTCTGCCGAATTGCTTAACTGTTTCCTGAACATAGTTCTTTACATCTGCTTCGTTCGTTACATCTGCCTGAATAATGCCTACATTTTCCGGACTGTCTGTGAGAGATTCCTTTGCTTTGGCTAAGGATGATTCGTTAATATCGACTAAAACAACTTTAGCTCCTTCGTTTAGAAATAATTTTGCTGCTGCTTGACCAATTCCGCCGGCTCCACCAGTTATTAATACAACCTTATCTCGCATACAACACCTCTCCTTTAAAATATGATTATCTCCCATTTTACGAAAACGCTTACAAAACTACAAATAATCTGTTCCCTATATTATGAGGCATTTTTATTGTACACTTTAAACAACCGTTTTAAGAAACAACAGAAGCCAAATGTATACCGATCCAAACTGCTATAATACTTAACAAAACAGATGTGATAACATACCAGAAAGCTGGCAACCACTGCTTATCCAGCAACAGATCAATAACTTCTTTACCAAAAGTGGAAAAGGTTGTGTAACCGCCACAAAAGCCGACTCCTAACAGCAGCCACATCTGGAACGGTAAATGAAGCTCATAAAGAATCCCTAACAAAAGAGAGCCTGATACATTAATCATCCAGGTTGCAATGGGAAAAATAAGCCCTTTCTCAGCTTTTAACGGCTTCATATATTCACTTATTATGTAACGCAATAATGCTCCGATTGCACCGCCTACACCTACAAAACCCATAAGAAGACCTCTTTCTTTTTAAGCTTTCCTGAAATAAGAATAGACAACATTCGCTGTCCAAACCCCGAGACCGGCAAAAGTAATTCCCACAATGATACTTATCCCAATGTATCCAAGAGCCATTGGCAAGTTAAGCAGCAGTATATCTAATGCAAAGGTAGAAAACGTCGTAAAAGCTCCTAGAAACCCCGTGCCAAAAGTCAGTGCCCATACTTGACGATCATGCCTGGAAAGCGAAACAAGTGTGAGTAAAAACCCTAAAAAGAAACAGCCGATAATATTGACCGTAACCGTAGCTATGGGAAATGACTGTCCGCCAAACCATAAACTGATTTCATAACGGGCTATTGCTCCAAAAAAGGCTCCCATCATGATGAAGAGATACTTCATTTAACCACCTGACCTTTATCCGTACATCATCTATATCCATTGGAATATGTACAATTTAATCCTAATCGACACAGAAAGCAAGTTTTTTTAAAGAACCGTTTCTCCGGTTGAAACTTTCTCTGCCTTTCTCCCGTATTTATAATGCAATCAAAATATGGAGGGGGTACCTGATGGAATACTTATACGGGATTCAAATTTTTCTCATTCTTATGTTTTTCTTTTTCAGTTATTTGATTTTAATTCGCAAAAATTATCGTCTTATCAGCGGTTTTCATTCGAGCAGCCCTGAGGAACAACAGCAAATGATTAAAGCAGGTTACCCGCAAGCTGTCGGTAAGATGATGCTGCATGTGGGCATTGTTTTAACGCTTGGATTTCTGCTCCAGCTCTTCCATATTCCCTATGCTATGGAAGGTTCATATATCGTCATGCTTATTGTTTTATTCATTGAATCCTTGTTGATGACAAAAAAGAGGAAAAAGAAATCACAAAAGATAAATAAAACGGTTTTAGCGGTTTCTTTTATCTTGGTAATTGTCGTATTTGCCATCCCCTTTTTGCCAAACACATTAGAAATACACGAGAATTCCTTTGAAATGACAGGTTTATATGGAGAAGAATGGGCATTTTCCGATGTGGAAGAAATATCTCTTTATGATGAACTCCCGGAAATCATCATACGCACAAACGGCATTTCTATGTTTGGAAAACACCTCGGAAATTATCGTATGGAAGAACTCGGAGCAGGCAAACTCTTTCTCCGTTCGGATAAAGCTCCTTATATTGTGGTCCATACACAAGATAACTTTGTCATTATAAATACAGATCAGCCTGACAAAACAATGGCGTATTATCAGCAGCTGCAACAAGCATCTCAGTAGAAAAACAATGATTAGAAAAAGCTGCCCCGCCGGACAGCTTTTTTTGTGATTTCATTTATTTCAGGAAATCAGGATTTTCATATGCCGGATCAGGATAGTTATAAAAGCCTTCTCCTGATTCAATCCCGAATTTTCCTTTATCCAGGTAAGTTTCTTTTAAAAACTTCGCAACCCTTTGCGCTTTCTTATCTCCAGCTTCTCCTTTTGCTGCAGACAGGTTATACGGCGTACGGATTCCAATAACATCCAGTGTAGCAAATGGACCCCGAGGTGCACCGGTAGCTACCATCCATGTTTTATCAATGGTTTCTGCGTCTGCAACATCATTTACCAATAAATCCTGTGCCGCGTCTAAAAATGGGACGAGCAGGGAATTTAAAATATAACCTGGTTGCTCTTTATAGATAGGCAGTGCGACCATACCGATTTGTTCCGCAAATTCTACAACCTCGTCAAACACGTTCATATCCGTTCCTTCATGCTTCATAATTTCTGCCGTATTGTTTTTCCAAATTTCATTGGCAAAGTGAAGCATCAGGAATTGATTTGGGCGTCCGGTTGTTTCTGCAAATTGACTTGGAAGCATGGTAGATGAATTAGATGCAAAAATTGTTTTTTCCGGAGCAACTTCTGCTAATTTTTTATAGAAGTCTAATTTAATTTCTTCTTTTTCCGGAACCGCTTCAATGATTAAATCTGCGTCTGACACAGCTTCTTTTAAATCTGTAGAGAAATGTATGCTTTCAAATGCCTCTTTTACTTCTGCATCGGATGCATTTACATCTTCTTTATAACGCTGCTGCCATTTTTCCATACGTGTTTTTGCAGCACTGACAGCCTCATCATTAATATCATAAACCGTTACATTAAATCCCTTAAAAGAAATCTGAAAGGCAATTTGGCTTCCTAACACACCACTGCCTGCTACTGTTACATTTTTGAATCCCATGAGCAATCCTTCTTTCCTTTGTTATTTCAATTTATTTACATATATAGTGTACGCCTTATAATTACAAAAATAAACAAATTTGCCTAATTCCATTTTCATAGAAAAAGTTTATAAATGCTTTTTGTGAAAAATAAAGCAGATTGCAAACACTATATAATATAGCATTTCCAACCTGCTCTTTTTCAATTCCATTCTTTAAATCGCGTAATCATTTGCTTCAGCTTTTTCTCAATTTTCCCTTCTCCGTCCTGTTGTTTTTTCCATTCATTATAGCTGGCAATACTAATAAATAATACTCCAGCAATAAGTAGATATGCCCACCAAGGCAAGTTTCCCCAATAAGGACGTGTTTGATAGATCACATTAAATAAAAGGGTTCCTATCCCGACAAAGAAATATGATTTCAATTGATAACGCATCCCGGCCAGTAAAGAAAGGATAGATAAGATACCAATAATCAATGCGTCCATAATAGTAGCGCTCTGCATCGCATCAGCAATTAGATATACCGTAACAATAATCAAAAGCACTGTCTGGACATGCCGCATAAGCGATTCATACTCATGCCATGTTTTCTTAGATAAAATAATAGCTAAGGCAAGTACTGGCAGCGCCTGAAGCTCTGCATAAAGTACTTCTGGAATTGCGCTGATATAATAGTCAAGTACTAGGTAATACGGAGCTAAACAAACAACACCGCCAATGGTTACAAATAATTTTTGCAGCATTCTGTTTCCCACACGATCCATTTGCAAGAAAAACCAGGAAGCAAAAAGCACTTGTGTTATAACGGTCAGCCAAATCGTATCTGGCTCTCTTGCCCAATTTAATGCAAAAACAAGATATGCTAATGCCATCAGAGAGTACCAATCGATTGCTTGCACACTCCCCTTTTGAGTGATATATAGTTTGGAAAATATATACCTTCCTGCTACTGCTAAAATGCCAAAACCAATACAATAAATCAGCCATAATTCCATCGATTCCTCAAATATCCCCTGCACGCGCCATAGATAAATCGAAAAAAACAGCGGTACAACAAGATATAATGTCCACTTTCGCATATGCAGGAAGTATACATTTACTACAACAAGACCTGCAAAGCATACAAGTTGCCAAAATTCCTCCACTACGGATAAAAATACGCCCATACCTAAAACCAGATTCATATAGGGAATGAAAAAATATTCCATTCGACGCTTCCATACTACCGGAGCCGCTAACCAAACAGCAATCATGAGGATTCCGGTAATCAGCCAAGCATAGACAAAGGACACGTCTGTCATCCATTCATAATAGGAAATGAACGCCGGAACTCCTCCAATAAGCATGAGAAAACCAGCATATAAAGCTACTTTTATCTCCCATTCTTTTTCCCTTGCCCATGCCGTATACACATAAACCGCCAATGGAACGAGCCAGACTGCTGGATAAAGAACAGGCTTTATAACACTATCTCCAGCTATGATGAATACTAGAAATAGCAGCACTGCTTGCGCAAAATAGAAAAAATACGGTTTTAAATGAACATCAAATTTCCCTAAATAGCGATCAACTGCTAAGAATAAAATTGGCAAGCCAAGCATAAACCAGACAAAACCTTCGAAGGTGTCGATCGAAAATGTGCTTCGTAATGACACATAAAATCCTAAGCTTACTGCTGCAACCAAACTCCAATAAAGAGGCTTGCCTGTAAAACGGACCAGCCAATACATGACGCCGATTCCCACGAATAAAATCAAAGGCCGTACAGCTATTTCATCTCCTGCAAAATCTGCAAATAACAGAAGTATTGCTAACAGATAGCTTCCCTGCCCTGTATAGAATGTTGTTCGGGTCAATTCCTGCTGCTTTCTTTGCTTCCAAATAAGACTAATCCCAAATAATATCAATCCTGCCGCTGCCAGTTGAAAAGGAAGATCCAGCTGACTCCGATAAACATAGGATCTCTCTGCAAATTCAAAATACAGTATATACATTGCTAATAGCCAATTGAGCGGAACAGCCCAGGCAGTAACTTGTTTCTCCAACGGCTTTGTCGATGCAAACGTCATATACAACGCAACAGCACCTGTTAATGCAAGCATGACTGCAACCTCAACAAACTCCAGCATGAAAAGTTTCAGCAAAATGGTGATCCCAAGTACCGGCATAGACCAGAAATACATACTTTTCCCGATTGCTTGCATATACGGAATCCGGCTTTGGAAGCCGATAAACAGAAATAAAGCTATCGTATAGAAAAACATAAAGTTAAGAATGCTTTCCGGGAAATAAGGACGTATCATTAATGACCAAAGCTGAACCCCTGCAGCAATAAAGAATGCAGGAGCTATCCACCGGAAAACACCCCGCTTCGTTACCTCTGCAAGATAGACGTACGTACCTGCAATCACGATATACGCGAGCAGCATAAACCAGGAGCTCCCATCTGCCCGGATAATTAAGCCCTGAAAGCTGATATACAGAAAAGCAAAACCCGAAATAACTCCGCTCGTATAGTAAAAAACGTTACTTGCAAAGCTGTCTTTCCGCATCACATAAGCAAATCCTAAATATGCCGCACTCATTAAGGCATAGATCAAGGAGTCAGCTGTGTACAAAATCGAATTCTCTGTCAGCTGATAAATCCCATAAGCAAATAGAGCGACAAACACAAACTGATAACCTTTTGTCTGATAAACAAACACCATAGCCATATACAGAAAAGCAGTTAAAAGAACATTAAAGCTATAAAATACTTCCTGATTATAAACAAATAGCATTAATAACGTGGAAACAATTAAATTTAACTGCGCATAAGCAGGCAGCTCATGTAAAAAGACCTGTAATACTTGTTTTTTCTTTTTTCGAAAACGATGATACCCAACTAATAAAACCGCATTATACAGCATCATTAAGAAGAAGAACATGTCTACTGGTATTTGCAGCGCAGCAAGGAAAAAGCCGATAAAAAAAGATAAAAATAAATAAAAAATCCATACAAACAGCTTAGCTTTTGTCCGATATGCATTCCAGGCGTATAAAGGAAGCGGTACAAGCGTACACAAAATCCCCAGCCAATAGCGTCCTTCTCCTGTTAATGTTAAGTAATCCCCAAATAAACCAAAAAATCCAATACCGATAATCGCAATTGGTAATAATAAACTTCCTAATGTTAAAAATGCAAAAGCCGTCTTTTCGATTTTGAGAAAACGAGAGGATAAGCCGCTTAAAGCTAAAAAGAAAATGGAAACACCAAGCAGTGTCGCAACCTTTAGCATCGCTCCCATTTGATCCCAAGTGCTTGTCGCTACCACCAAACCACTGATTAAAAGGAAAGAAACCCCTAAAATAAGCAGCCAGGTAATATTTCTTTCTCTAATCTGTTCTGCTGTTTTCGGCTCACGCACCGTTTTTTCCTTCTTCTGTTTTGCCGTCTCCTGTTCCTCGGGAGTGGACAGCCATTCTTTTTTATCCTTATTTCCCTGGAAAAACCGGGTTACTTTTTTAACCGGCGTACTATCCGGCTGTGGAGTAGATGACTCTGTCTCATCAAGTTGATTCTGTTCCGCAGCCTGATACCTCTCTTTAGAAGCCTTATCTTGCGCATCCTCACGAACTGCTCCATCCTTACTTTTATCTATCTGTTTCGCATATTCCTGATGGGCTGTTAAGATACGTTTATAATCTTCCATGCTGATAAGATCTCTTTTTAATAATTCAATCAATTCTTCTTGCAAAATTTGAGCTCGATTTTTAGCATTCGAAATAACGTCCACGCCCCTTTTTTAAGGTGAAGGATACTTTATTTGTTACTAGATTATTAGAAAAACTATGTATTCACTCGTCTTTAAGTGAATACATAGTTTTTCTTATACTTTCCTATCGTGCAAGAAATTAATGAGCTCGTAAATAACATTCTTTCCTGGAAAATATATGGTAAGTATGTAAATAACCCCGCTTCTTCACACCGAAACGGGGCAGCCTTTATCTTCCTTCTTCATCCATACAGAGAAAAAGTGTTACGCCTTCACATCAATGGAATGCCCTAAATTCGGATGTCGCGGCTGATCCAGCATTTTAATCAGTTCCGCATTTTCCATTTCCGCTTGATCCATGACTTTTCCCATTAAGCTGAAGGACACTTGTGTTTGTAAATTAGCCTGACTCATAATCATCGACATTTTTCCGACATCCACTTATCCATTCACCCCAATCTGAAAGATTTACTAATTATCTTTATTTTAACATAGTTTTCTGTCAAATGATGCATATTTTCTGATAAGACGGGAATAGGAAAAATAGTAGCTTGTACATTTAAACATTTTTATAAAATTTTTGCCATTATAAATGTCTATTCTATTTTAAAACGTATCTCAAATTTTGGTAAGTACATGGATTCTTGATAAAATTCTAATATTAGAATATAGAACTACTCCTAAAGAATCAGCCGCAAAGCAAAAGAATAAAATATATTTGTAATGGATAATCACTTAAAAATAGACATATGGATTAGAAAAATCACATTCGCCTATCTTTATGCTTGCACAAGAATGTGCTGAGTTTGACGTTCCCACAAATATTTTCGGTGGAACGAGTAAATACAGGAGCTTCTATACACTGGCTAGACTTTATACCGCATTACTTTCAAGCCATCCTAGTTGTATGATTATGGATAAAGGAGAGGGAACTGTTTGGCGAAATTTTATCTAGGAATATCCGTTCATTTGATATGGCATTCCAGAATGGCGAAGATGAATTTTCATTGTGCTGCCAAATTGCAGCATTTCCAATGCGCTGAAGGTGGCCGAACGAATTCTCAAGGTCGTGGAGGCGCACTCCTTTCAAATTTCTAAAAAGGAAAGCATATCTATTTCAA
Source organism: Oceanobacillus jeddahensis (assembly GCF_000750635.1). Taxonomy (GTDB): domain Bacteria; phylum Bacillota; class Bacilli; order Bacillales; family Amphibacillaceae; genus Oceanobacillus; species Oceanobacillus jeddahense. Next base: position 1,290,646 of record NZ_CCDM010000001.1, on the reverse strand, counting down.
TTGGTGCAGAAACATATCCCAACACCTGCAGTAATCCGCAACAAATCCTCCCTTAGGCGGATGAAGCATTATATAAATCAAAGCACCTGGGGAAAAATCAAGTCTATCCTGCTAAAACGTCATCTCTGAATGAATCATAAAAGATTTCGGGATGACGCTATTCATTTTTCAAATACAGAAGCATGCGTCACCATTATTTACCCGGCTTTCCTGTCTTCAATACTTCTGACATTTCGGTTATCGCAAGCGGTTTACTGTAATAATAACCTTGAATCTCATCGATCCCATGACTACGTAAAATATCGAGTTCTTCTTTAGTTTCTATTCCCTCAGCAACGACTTCCATCCCCATACTTTTCCCCAGCTGGACAATGGTTGTTGCAATTTTTCTCTTCGTAGACAAATTGGAGATTCCACTAATGAGCGAACGGTCAATTTTTAAAATATCCAGATCAAGCTTTTGCAGATAAGCCAATGAAGAGTACCCTGTCCCAAAATCATCCAGTGCAATTTTGATTCCATTTTCCTTCATTATTTTTAAAATTTGCTGCACGTATTTTTCATTATCAATAAAGAGGCTCTCCGTAATTTCAATCTGAATCCAGGCTGGTTCCACTTGATATGTATGAAGAACAGCCCAGAATTTATCGACAAAATCCGCCTGCAGGAACTGGCTGGACGATAGATTAATAGATACGGGAAGCAAATCGTATCCTTTGGTTTTCCAAGATCGCAGCTGCCTGCAAACATTTTCCAGAACCCAATCCCCAATTTCATTAATCATGCCTAACTCTTCTGCTAATGGAATAAATTCACCCGGCGATACTCTCCGAAATTTCGGATGCTCCCAGCGGATCAACGCTTCATAGCTCGTGACAATTTCTTTATCCGGAGCTACCTTAGGCTGATAAACAAGATAAAATTGATTATTGTCTAACCCTATTCTTAAATCATTTTTTATTTGAAATGCTCTTTGGTTAGAGATTCTCATCTCTCTGTCAAAAAAACGGTAATCATTCTTAGATAAACCTTTTACACGATACATTGCCAAGTCAGCGTGCTTCATCATCGTCGGTGCATCTGAACCGGCCTCCGGATAGGTGGATATTCCGATACTTGCTGTCGTGCTCAATTGGTACCCTTCAATAGCAAAAGGCTCTTTAAAATTGGTAATAATCGATTCTGCATAGTGCTGCATGTCTCTCGGGGCAGTTATAAAATCAATAAGAATAGCAAATTCATCCCCGCTGAGCCTGGCAACGACTCCATTTTTACCGACGATTTCTTCTAACCGGCGGGCAACTGCGATAAGCAATTCATCACCTATGATGTGTCCAAGTGTATCATTTACATATTTAAAGCCGTCTAAATCAACAAACATAATACCAAATTTTTCAGCATTTTTTTCAGCATATTCAATCTTTTTAATTAAATTCTCATCAAACTTCCGACGATTCTTAAGCCCTGTTAAATGATCATAGAAAGCCATCATCCGAATCTTTTCCTGATTTTCTTTTTTATCTGTGATATCATGTCGCATCGCAATATACTGCACAGGCTTTCCTTTTTCATTCTTTACCGGTACGATGGTCGTATCCACCCAATAAAAAGAACCGTCTTTCGCACGATTTCTGATTTCGCCATTCCAGACCCCGCCGCGCCCAATCGTCTGCCACATCTTTTTAAAGAAATCCCTTGAATGGTAGCCGGAATTGATCAGCTGATGGGTATTACCGATTAACTCTTCATTCGAATAACCGGATATTTCACTGAAGCGATTATTTGCATGGATGATTTTCCCCTGCCGGTTCGTAATAGCTAAAATCACAGATTGATCCAATGCATATTTAATGTCTGATAACTCTTTTAACGCCATCATCAATTGATTATTTGCTTCCTTATCATCAGAAATGATTCCGAACACTTCTACACCATCCTCTGATATAACTTGATAACCAAAAACACTCAATAACATTATTTCTCCGCTTTTTTTATTAATCGTTGCATTAAAATGAATTTGCTCTTCCTCACCGTCAACAAGCTTTGAAAATTCTTTTGCGACATGAGGACCAATATATGAAGAGAGTATATTTTCATAGTCTTCTCCAGAAATTATATCTTTTGACTCATTCAATACACCCCAAGATAACAGCTCTGTAACATATATTTTTCTATTCCGAATCTTAAATACTGCCTGAGCCAAAATCATTTCCTCCTCGCAACCGACACTGCAAATACATATAGTATAAATATAGCATGTAATAACAGACAAAAACACATCTATTTCGATGAATTTAAACATTTTTTGCTAAATTAAACCAAAATTAATTTTTTAACACTTGGATAAATTTTCAACAAAATCCCATGAATTACAGGGCAAAAAATAGAAGATCACGTGATAAGACCAGAATGTATTCTACTCAAATTGGAGTTTACCAATCCGTAAATCAGTACGTACATTTTTTAAAAGGTAACTACAATTCACTTTATCATGTGACAGACAAATGAACAAAGGTCTATACTCCTCTTTTCATTTGCTGAATATCATAGAAATTCGTTTTACTCTCCGCTACAATGAAAAAGAAAGTATACGATCCATTGTGAAAAGCTGGAGGTCATTCCATTGAATAAAGATAAAATGCAGCAGGAAGCAGCGCATTTCCTGACAACCTGCTATACAGAAACCGGTGCTCCTGCAGAAAAATTAGCGGAACGAATCAATGAAGTCACGACAGAGATAAATGCACATGGCACCTATACCCAAACCTATGAAGAAATAGTATACGGAGTAAAGCTCGCCTGGCGAAATGCCAACCGTTGTATCGGCAGATTATTCTGGGAGCGTATCGACGTTGCAGATGCAAGACAGGCCACAACAGAAGAAGAGGTATTTGAATTCCTATTCAGTCATTTAAAAAACTCCTTTAACCAAGGAAGAATCAAACCCTATATCACCATCTTCCCTGCCTCCTCGGCCAAAGAAGAAACCGTGAAAATCTGGAACCATCAGCTGTTGCGCTATGCCGGTTATGAAACGGAAAATGGGATTATCGGTGATTCAGATTCACTGGAATTCACCAAAATATGCGAACAGCTGGGCTGGCAAGGGGAAGGAACACATTTCGACATTCTGCCGCTTGTTATTCAAATCGGCGGCCAGCCTCCTGTTTGGAAATCTATCCCGGAAGAATTCATTCCAGAGATCCCTATGGAACATCCAAAATATGAGGCAGTAGCAGATTTAAATTTAAAATGGTATGCTATCCCGGTTATTTCAGATATGCGTCTGGAAATTGGCGGGCTGCATTACATATCTGCCCCCTTCAACGGCTGGTATATGGGAACAGAAATCGGTGCCAGAAACTTTGCAGATGAGCACCGCTATAATTTGCTGCCGAAAATGGCAGAGATCATGGGCTTATCGACAAAACATGCCAGTAATTTATGGCAGGACCGTGCACTCATCGAATTGAATGAAATGGCACTCCACTCCTTTAAGAAACAAGGTGTATCCATTGTCGATCATCACACCGCCGCATCCCAGTTCCGCATTTTCGAAAAGCAGGAAGCAAAAGCTGAAAGGGAAGTAACCGGAAAATGGACCTGGCTTATCCCGCCTGTATCCCCGGCAACCACGCATGTCTGGCATCAGCCCTACAGCAATGAGTTCAAAAAGCCGAATTTCTTTTATCAGGATAAGGCTTATCGGCAGGGAAAAGGGTGCCCGTTTCATGGGTAGAGATAGAGATAAGGGTGTTCTTACTTTTGGTAAGAGCACCTTTTATTTTGAAGAGAAAATCTTTCTTTCACTTAATTTGTGTTTATCATAGACTGCAAAGATAGTATTTTAGATTTTCGTTTTTAAAAATTAATTCTGTAAAAGCTGCAATATCAACTGCGGCTGCTGATTTCCCTGAGCCAGCATTGCCATCGCAACCTGTCCCAAAAGGCTGTGTTTGGTATATAGCATCATCTCTTTTGCAATATCCGCATCCCTTATCCGCGATTCTGCCTGTGTGAGATTGATCACTGTATTAGAGAGGTTATTGATCGTATGCTCCAGCCTGTTTTGTAAAGCTCCAAGATTGGAACGCTGGGAGGATATTTGTTCTATCGCTTTATCTACTATTCCAATAGCTGCATCTGCGCCTTCTTGTGTAGAAATATCAATTTCATCTATCCCGAGTGCTGCTGCCCGTACATCTCCAATTGAAATATCAACATATTGCCCTGCATTCGCACCAGCTTGTATACGTTTATCCGTAAAAGAACCATCTAATAAGGATTGCTTGTTAAACTCCGTATCACGTCCAACCTGCGTTAATCCTTCCCGCAGCTGCTCAATCTCCTCTTGCATGATTTTCCGGTCCGATTCTGAATACGTTCCGTTCGCTGATTTCACGCTTAGCTCCCGCATCCTTTGTAATATAGCATGCGTTTCATTCACCGCACCTTCCGCTGTTTGCAAGAGCGATACGCCATCTTGTGCATTCCGGATTGCCACATTTAATCCGCGGATCTGCGCTCGCATTTTTTCGGAAATCGCTAAACCAGCTGGATCATCTGCAGCACTATTAATACGTTGTCCGCTCGCTATACGGAGCATAGACTTTTGAGCATTCGCAAAGTGGTTGTTCATATTATTGTATATCGTAAACGCCATGACATTATTTTGGATGCGCATTAATAATAATCCCTCCCACCTGATTCAAATGGATTTGTTATTAAATATATCGGCTGAATAGAAGAGGATATGAAGGATTGCCGAAAAGTTTTATTATGCCGGGAGGATTTGGAGAGGAATTAAAAAGAGTCCTAATAGCAGGATCTAAGCGAATCACCCTGCTATCAAGACTCTAAAACCAAAACTTTCAAAGAAAATCATCTGGAAAATTTCATTTTATAAAATTACTGCTGCAATTACTCCGCATATAAATAATGGAATATTATAATGCAAAAATGTAGGGACACACGTATCCCATATATGATTATGCCTTCCATCAGCATTTAACCCGGCAGTTGGTCCAAGCGTACTGTCAGAAGCAGGTGATCCCGCATCTCCTAAAGCACCTGCTGTTCCAATAAGCGCTGCAGTTGCCAATGGGGATAAACCAGCGGCTGCACAAATTGGTACATATAATGCTGCCAGGATAGGAATTGTACCAAACGATGTACCAATACCCATTGTGATAAATAATCCAACCACCAACATCGTCGTAGCAATCAGAAACGATGATGTGCCGACCATAGAAATTGCCTGTTCAACAAGCTTTTCAATGTCTCCTGTTTCCTGCAGTACGGTCGCATAACCGGAAGCAACCAGCATAATAAAAGCTATCATCCCCATCATTCCAATACCTTTTTGGACCACTTTTTCATTCTCGTTCATTTTTATTACTCTCGTTGCAAACAGGATAATGATCCCGGCCAACGCTCCAAGAATAAGTGATTCCGTTATAAGCTGTGTTACCAATGCTGCGATAATCGCGATAATTGTCATCCATTGATAAAATCCCCAAGTTCCTTTTTCTTCTGTGTACGCAACTTCTATATTCGCTTCATCCGGCCGGCTTTCCTTAGGCAGATGATCTTTACGGTACGTGATAAAAATAGCTACCAATAATCCGACTACCATTCCTGCCCCGGGTATCAACATAGACATCGTTACCTCATTCAAGGTAATAGGCATGTTATTTGCGATCATTTCATCCCGAATAATCCCTTGAAATATTAATCCGAAGCCTACCGGTATTGTCATATAAGGCGCTTTAAGTCCAAATGTTAATGCAGCAGCCACTGCCCGCCTATCTAATTTTAATTTATTAAACAGACCTAACAATGGCGGAATTAAAATAGGTATAAAAGCAATGTGTACAGGTACGATATTTTGTGACAAACAAGCGATTCCGGCAATAGTCAAAACAAGTGCCATTTTTTTACCTTTAAAAAGTGTTAACATCTTATTTACCAGGATTGTAGTAATTCCTGATAAACCAATCATCACAGCAAATATTCCCAGCAGAACATAGCTTAATGCTGTGTTTGACTGTCCCCCCATGCCCGACACCATCAGTTCCGCTGCATCAGCCAAACTCATTCCAGACATTAAACCAGCCGTTAAAGCTGCAAGAATAATGGCAAATAAAACATTGACACGAAATAAACTTACCACTACCATCACAAGCACACTGACTAAAACTGCATTTGTAAGCATCTCCCAACTCCCCCTTTATTTTTCAATCTTTTATGAGGTATCATGCGAGTTAAAATAATCTCGAATGATAACACTGCCGTTTTCATAAAACGAAACTTCATTCATTAGGAGTTTTTCTTCATCCCTCAATGAATGGTAGTTGAACGGATCGGACCGTTACTGGCTGTTGGATCTCCCACTTAGAATTTTCGAGCTTCCTCTATTCTAGAAGTGGGAGTCTTATAAAGCCCTTCGATGGGGCGAGTAACCGCAGCCCCAGTCCCAGCCAGTTATACTGCGATAAAAACCGATAAATACTCCCTCTTTTTCTTTATTTAATAGAAATTTCTTTTTTAAAAAAGTTATTGTTATGATACAGCGGGTGTAATGTCTGATTAAGATTCTCTATATCCTCTGAAAAAACTCTGTCTTCGGTAATGCTCGGTACAACAAGACGCATCTTCTCCCATTTTTTCTTTAATTTCGGCGACAGGTTTTCTACGCCTTGATATTCCGCTGCCTGCAGGGAACAAATACATTCAATCGCTAACACACGTCGTGCATTCTGTATTATCATTCCTGCATGTCTTGATGCCGTTGTCCCCATACTGACATGATCCTCCTGATTGGCAGAGGATGGGATGGAATCCACGCTTGCAGGATGTGCTAAGGTTTTATTTTCCGATACAAGGGATGCCGCAGCGTATTGCATAATCATCGCTCCCGATTGCAAACCGGGTTCTGAGCTTAAAAAGGCAGGTAATTCATTTAGCTGTGGATTCACTAACCGCTCAGTACGGCGCTCTGATATATTTGCTAATTCTGCCACAGCAATTTTTAAAAAGTCCATTGCAAAAGCGATCGGCTGGCCATGAAAATTCCCGCCTGAAATAACAATCTCTCCTTCATCAAAGATCAGCGGATTATCCGTGGCTGCATTCATCTCAATCTCCAGTTTTTCCTTCACGTAATCAAGTGCTTGCCAGGACGCACCATGTACTTGGGGAATACAACGCAGGGAATACGCGTCTTGTACCCGCTTTTCGCCCTGTCTTGTAGTCAGTCTGCTCCCGTCTAACCATTCCCGCATTCTTTTTGCCACCTCTATTTGCTGCGGGTATCCCCTTGCTTCATGTATTGCTGGATGAAAAGCATCAACAATTCCTTCCAACCCCTCCATTGTCATTGCAGCAATCCATTCACTATCAAAAGCAAGCTGTTCCGCTTCAATATAATTGACTACCCCCATAGCAACCATTGCCTGCGTTCCATTGATAAGCGCCAGCCCTTCTTTTGCCTGCAATGTAATCGGATGAATTCCTTTTTCAGAAAAAACGGAAGCGGAATCAATTACGTTTCCGGACTCATCATAGACTTTCCCTTCTCCAATTAAAACAAGTGCCAAATGAGCCAATGGCGCCAAATCACCTGATGCCCCTAAAGATCCCTGTTGCGGAATGACTGGATGGATCTTTTTATTAATTAATTCAGCCAGTAATTCCACCAACACGCCGCGAACTCCTGAGAATCCTTTTAGCAAAGCATTCAACCGCAGTACCATCATGGCACGTGATACAATTTCCGGAAAAGGCTCACCAATCCCGCATGCATGGGAACGGATTAAATTTAATTGTAAATTTTCAACGTCCTTTTGATTGATAATCACATCACTAAATTTTCCAAAGCCTGTATTAATTCCATATACCGTTTCTCTATCTGCTACAATTTGTTCAACAGCACATCTGCTATCATGAACTTCCTCCATGCTTTTTTCGGAAATGGATACTTTTTCATTATCCAGCAAAATTCTTTTTAGTTGTTCAATCGTTAAAGAATGGCCTGTTAATTCAATCATTGTTTCTTCCTCCTTCTTAACGGAATTTTTTCTGCTCCGTTACACTGACTTTCTCTAAAAAACAGCAAAAAGAGGCGATAACGGCATACTAAAGTAAGCCATCATCACCTCCTAACGTCTCGTTACTATAGGTCATGATTTCGTTATTTGTTTGTTGAAGAAGATGTTCAAAAAGTTCAATAAAAATGACACATCGAATTTTTGAACACACATTTAAATATGATTAATTCCAAGACCAACCGCTTCATGCTCCAATCCTTTTATAGGCGCTCCAATTGTCCCGTAAAAGGCGACGGCAATCCATTCTCCTTCTTTTTCCTCTTCATACGGTTTCCCGCGTACAACAGCAAAGCGAAGACCTACTGTCCGCATTGTCTCTCCAATCGCCAGCTGTCCTCTGGTTACCCCTTCAAGCGCCTCAACAATGGTATGATATAATGCGTGGGTTTCCCGATAAATACCTTCTTCAATTAATCCGCTTCTCTTCACTGCTGTTTCCACTGCGGAAATAACCTTCTGCATATTCATGGACCCGACTTTTCCAAGGCATGTATCCACCCCGTCAAAAATGGATTCAAAGGAGCTGTACTCATTTTCATCTAACATAGCAAGCAGTGTGGCAATTTTTCCAATGCGAATTTTTTGCGACATGTAAGCGCTCCCTTTTTACCTCAAAAATAAAACTTTTTACTAGTAGCTATTTTCGATTATAATCTGAATAGTGGTAATAGTCAATTATTTTAATGGCATTTCATATAAAATGAAAAAGTATTTCACCTGCGAACCTGTTATATTTATATGATCGCTTTTCTTTTTTGATAACCAGTCAAAAACGACAACATCGTATGAACGGGAATAGCTTTTACCTTATAGTAATAAATATCCAACCGGTGCAGCAATTAAAATAGTTAATACAACTCTTTCAAACCATATTACGATTAGTTTTGGAATACTAATTGGGATGTCTGTTGATAAAATAACTGGCACAACAGCTGAAAAAAAGATGATAGAAGAAATACATACCACAGCTATTACATATTTCGTTATTAAAACTGCTTCCGTCACCATTAAAGCAGGTAAAAACATTTCTACAATTCCCATGGAAACGGCTTTCGCTGCTAATAAAGGTTCAGGTAATTGGACCAACCATGTGAAAGGGTAAAAGATATAGCCAACAATATCAAAGATCGGTGTATATTCCGCTAACACAAGTCCCAGCAGACCAATAGACATAATGGATGGTAGAATTGCCATCGTCATTACCATTCCATCCTTTAAATTCATTTTAATATTTTCAAATAAACTGGGGGCATTATCAGCAACTTTCATCGCTTGTTCCCACGCTACCTTTATGCGATTTTCTGTAATTATTTCCTCATATTGAGGTTCAGCCCCATCGTAGTATTCATTACTCATTTTATTCAGGGGCCATAATCGTACGGTAATTGCCGTTACTAAAAATGTGATGACAAGTGTTGACCAGAAATACAGGTTCCAAATACCCATTAAATCTAATGTATTAGCAACAACTACCATAAACGTCACAGAAACAGTAGAGAATCCAGTTGCGATAATTGAAGCCTCTTTTACTGAATACTTCCCTTCTTTGAACACACGATTAGTTATTAGTAATCCAATTGAATAACTGCCAACAAATGAAGCAACTGCATCAATTGCAGAACGGCCGGGAGTTTTCCAAACAGGTCTCATAATTCTTTGCATTAGTACTCCAATAAATTCTAAGAGTCCATAACTTACTATAAGTGCAAGGAATACTGCACCAATGGGAACGAGAATGCCAACAGGTGTAACTAGACTATTGAGTATGAAAGGTCCCATATCTGGATTAAATAACCACGCTGGCCCAATATTAAAAACAATCATTAGTGCAGCAACTAATCCTAAAAGTTTAAAAAAAGATAGAACTGTATTTACCTTACCTTTATTCCATGTACCATTAATAAACGGATAAATGGCACCCAAAGCAATAACTATTAATAAATAATAAGGTACAAAAGCAGGAAAATTATTTCGAATGAAAGTCACCATATGGTCTAGCATAATGGAAGTATTTTCGTTAATCGTTATGGGGATAAAAAACATAAATCCACCTATTAAACTATAAATGCTGAATTTGATAATATTTTTGCGATTATTATTATAATCATTATCAACATCATATTTAGTCGTTTGAATCTCACTCATTTTACACCCAACCTTTTTTATTTGAATTTAGTCTGTCAGCAATATATCCCCATAACAAAAATTTTTATCGCAGCCCCAGTCTCAGCCCCACGATACCGTAAACTTAGCCTTTGTTCCTTTAATCTTCAATAGGAATGAAAGAAAACCCGCATTTGAGGAAGTTTCACTTTATCACCATTGGTTTAGTTATTGCGATAACTATCCTTTATTTCTCTTCTTACAATACCCAGTCAAAAACGACAACATCGTATGAACGGCATTTTTCACCGTAATTTGCGCTACATCTTTTCTTGGATCCAGACAAACAATATCCATCGCTTTGACTTTCGGATGTTCTCCCGCAAGCTGAACAGCATCAAATAATTCTTCTGTATACATCCCTCCTGGCGCTGCAGCAGGTGTCCCAGGTCCATGTACAATATCTAATACGTCCATATCCACTGTTAAATAGATCGTATCTACTTGTTGACTCAGCTGTTCTAATGCATGCGCAATAACTTGCTCTACTCCTTCTTTACGTGCTTGTTTCATAGTGGTATAACGAATCCCATTTTGATCTGCAACGTCTTTTAGTTCTTTTGCGTTAAAGAAACCATGCAGCCCAATAGTGTGGATATGCTCTCCTTTAACCGTACCACTCTCCATGATATTTCGGATCGGAGTGCCATTTGCCGGTCCAAATATTTTCAGATCACGTAAATCAAAATGAGAGTCAATTTGTAAAATTCCAATGGTCTCCTTAGGATGCGCCTTTTCCCAGCCCTTTACCAGCATAGCCGTGATGGAGTGATCACCGCCCATCGTAATCGGCAAAGTATGCGGGTGATGACTTCTTATCGCCGCCATTGCTTCTTCAATATTTTGGTGGGAAGAGGCGATGTCTGTTACATGCTGCTTCACATCTCCTAAATCTACTACCTTTAACGTCGCCAAATCTATATTTTCATCCAGATTGTACGTACCAAAGGATTTCCATGCTTGCCGCATCGCATCTGGATTTTCACTGGCTGCCGATGTACTGATAGAGGATTTAGAAAGCGGGACACCGAGGATCGTCACATCATACGGCGACCAATCCACCTCAGTATCTCCAATCGTTTCAATCCATTCATGAACCTTTAAATCTGTTGTTTGCTCTGTCTGTTTGGACCATATCATGCTGGGCTTATGGAGCATTGGGTAAGGATAATGGTTCATTGTAACCGCCCCTCCACCACAAGCTGCTTCCCGGATTTTATAACCGTATCTACATGATTCATGCCATATTGATACGATAAAGTTAAATAATTAGGAACATCAAAAATCGTAATATCTGCCTTCTTCCCTGGTTCCAGACTCCCTGCTTCATCTGCACATCCAATGGCATGCGCTGCATTAATCGTCGTCGCAGTTAATACTTCTTCTGGTGTCATATTCATCTTCAAGCAGCCTAAATTCATGATGAAAGGCAAGGAAATCGTAGGAGAAGATCCAGGATTTTGGTCTGTTGACAATGCAACAGCAACCCCTGCATCGATCATCTTCCTCGCAGGAGCAAATTCTGCCATTAAGAAAAATGCTGTACCTGGCAATAGAACGCCAACAACTTCCTTTTCCGCCATCGCCTTAATCCCTGCGTCGGATGCTTTAAGAAGATGATCCGCTGAAATGGCACCCACTTCTGCCGCTAATTCCGCTCCGGCATAGGCTTCAATCTCATCTGCATGAATCTTAGGGATGAGTCCATACTGTTTACCTGCTTCCAGTACACGCTTTGATTGTTCTGGTGTAAATACACCGCGCTCACAAAATACATCATTAAATGTAGCCAGTTTTCTTTCGGCTACTTCCGGAATCATTTCCTCTACGACACGTGTAACAAACGTTTCCGGATTCTTTTTCTCATCTAGCGGCACCGCATGCGCTCCCATAAATGTAGAAACAATATCCATTGGATGGTTTTGCCGCAGCTGCTCTGCCACTTCCAGCTGTTTTAATTCATGTTCAAGTGTTAATCCATATCCGCTCTTTGCTTCAACGGTGGTAACACCATGTAATAAAAACTTATCTAAACGTTTTTTTGACGCTTCATATAATGTTTCATAGCTGGCAGCCTGTGTAGCACGGGTTGTAGCATGAATCCCGCCGCCGGATTCCATAATCTCCATATAGGTTTTTCCTTTTAAACGCATGGCATATTCATTTTCACGTGTTCCCGCATGGACAAGATGCGTATGTGGATCAATCAAACCAGGTGTGACAGTTTTGCCCGATACATCAATTTCCGTGGCAGAATCAAGTTGTTCCTTGTATTTTTCGCGCATTTCTGCATCTGTACCTACCTCAACAATTTTGCCATCTTCTACCCAGATACTCCCATGTTCCAAAATTGTTATGTCGGACATCGCCTCTTTTTTGGCAGGCTTATCAGAATGTCCGGCCATAGTAATTACTTGGTTCGCATTTGAAATAAACAGCTTTTGTGTCATTGTTTTCCCCTCCTGAAGTTACATTTTCTCTATTTGCCAGTGATATTTAAAATAGCACTCCCCAGTCAAAGAACTGCTTTTCCCGGGGAATTGCTATCTATATTATTGATCTTTTAACATCGGAATGTTGACGTTCTTCTTGCGGGCTGTTTCCTGGGCTAACGCATAGCCTGCATCCGCATGACGGACAACCCCCATTCCCGGATCCGTCGTCAACACACGATCCAGCCGTTTTTCCGCATCCTTTGTTCCATCCGCTACAATGACCATGCCGGCATGAAGGGAATATCCCATTCCTACCCCGCCGCCATGATGGACACTGACCCAGCTTGCTCCACCAACACTATTAATCAGAGCATTTAAAATTGGCCAATCCGCAACTGCATCACTTCCGTCCTTCATCGCTTCTGTTTCCCGATTCGGCGAAGCAACAGAACCAGAATCGAGATGATCACGGCCGATAACGATTGGAGCACTTATTTCACCACTGGCAACCATTTCATTAATAATTTTTCCAAAACGGGCGCGTTCTCCATAGCCCAGCCAGCAAATACGTGAAGGCAGCCCCTGGAAACTCACCTTTTCACGAGCCATACGAATCCAGTTACATAAATGCTTATTATCACTAAATTCCCGTAAAATAACTTCATCCGTTTTATAAATATCCTCTGGATCTCCCGATAATGCTACCCAACGGAAAGGTCCTTTCCCCTCGCAAAATTGCGGACGAATATAAGCTGGAACAAAACCAGGAAAATCAAAGGCATTTTCCACTCCTTCGTCTTTTGCTACTTGACGGATATTATTTCCATAATCAAAGGTAACAGCGCCCTGCTTTTGCATTTCCAGCATGGCTTCAACATGCTTTGCCATGCTTGCTTTGGAAAGCTTCGCATATGCTGCTTCATCTTTTCCCCGTAAATCATCAGCCTTCTCCAGACTGAATCCTTCAGGAACATACCCATTTAATGGATCATGCGCCGAGGTTTGGTCCGTTAACACATCTGGGATGAACTCTTTTTCAATCATTTTCGGCAACAATTCTGCTGCATTGCCCAACAAGCCAATGGACAACGCTATCTTTTCCGAGCGGGCTTCATTAGCAAGACGAATGGCTTCATCCAAATCATCGGTATACGTGTCTAAATACTTCGTTTCGATTCGGCGATTGATTCGATGCTGATCTACTTCAATCGCGATACAAACTCCGCCATTCAACGTTACCGCGAGCGGCTGCGCACCGCCCATTCCACCGAGACCCGCCGTCACTGAAATGGTCCCAGCCAAATCGCCATGAAAATGCTGCTTGGCACATTCCGCAAATGTTTCATAGGTTCCTTGAAGAATCCCCTGGCTTCCAATATAAATCCAGCTTCCTGCTGTCATTTGTCCATACATCATTAATCCTTTTTGATCCAGCTCATGAAAGTGATCCCAATTCGCCCAAGCCGGAACAAGATTTGAATTGGCAATTAATACTTTCGGTGCATCTTTATGAGAAGGTAAAACCGCTACGGGCTTACCAGACTGAATTAATAATGTCTCATCCTCTTCCAAAGCTTTTAAGGAAGCAACAATCGCTTCATAACACTCCCAGTTTCTTGCTGCTTTTCCTATTCCTCCATACACGACTAATTCATCCGGATTTTCCGCTACATCCGGATGCAAGTTATTATTTAACATTCGTAATGCAGCCTCTTGAATCCATCCTTTTGTATTTAATTCCGTACCTCTGTATTGCTTGATTTCTCTTGGTTTCGTCTCCTCCATCACACATTCACTCCTCATTGAAGTCTTCTGATAATTCTTATTTTATCAACGAGAAGAAACGGAATATAGATCACTTCATTTCGAAATAAGATAAAAATAATAGATAATTATAAATCATTCGTAAAAACGCTTTCATTTTATGGTAATAATATTCGATCATTGTAAAAATATATGATTATTAGCACATCTTCATATCTTTTTTCCTTCTTATTGCAATCTCCATTCACGGGGAGTGAGTCCTGTATGCGATTTAAACACTCTACTAAAATAATTGGGATTGCGAAAACCAACGGCGACTGCAATATTTTGAATGGACTCATCTGTCGCACCAAGCAGCTCTTTCGCTTTTTGTAATCGAAAATAAACCAACATTTCACGAAAAGATTGATGATATTTTTTAGTAAGAATATGACTTAAATAGGATGAACTGCGGTCAACATGATCTGCCACATCTGTTAATGAAAGTGTCGCATCACTATAATGATTTTCCATATAGCCAATGGCCGCCTCAACAACATCGGCTTTCGCATACATATGCTGCTCTTTAACTGTTTGAAACAGATAATGAATAAATAGAACGAGCTCTTGGACAATACGATATAAAACAGGACTGTATAAAATAATCTCAAATATCTTTTTATAATAACTCTCACTCTCTTGATCTGTTATCCCTTTACGAAACATAAAACGACGGATCTGTGCAAGAATACTCGTTAAGCGTGTACGAAGCAGCCCCGGCTCAGGATAAGGAGCCTGCATATCAAAAAACGCGTCATACAGCCATGTTTTCAGTTTATCTCCCTGTCCTTCATCCAGCATAAAAACCCAATTTCTTTGTTCTTCCACGGTTAAAAAAGGGTCGATCTCCACCCAATCTTGTAACTCTTCTGAAGGTAGAACCTGCCCATAACCAATAAAAAAAGTTGTTTCCATGATTCGAAGGAGTTTCATATAAATTTGATGTAGCGAATCTTTCTTTTCCGTATGTACAGCTATCGCAATCGAACTTGCTTCCACATGTCTCCATTCCCTTAGAAATCGCTGTGCTTGTTTTAAGGGAGCAGGAAAATCGTGATGGAATACGAGAATGATACAATCATGCGTTGAAAACACGGATGGCTTATAATCAAAATCAAATTGCTGAATAAACGTTCGTAAATCAGTTAACGTTTCCCGTTGTTCTGCCTCTAATAAATAGACTGGATAAAGAAAAGGCACTTGATCATCCATAAATAAAGATTCATAACGCACAACTTGGTCCAGATCTGTTTCTACTTTTTTCTTACGATTCACCGTCAGATTTCCAATAGCCTGTTGGATAGCGTGTTTCATACGCGAAGGCGAGAGCGGCTTCACCCACAAATCAACAGCCTTCAAAGACATCGCCTGCATTGCCCGCTCAAATGTAGCTTCCGCCGTCATCGCTATGACCTGCCCTGAATACTGGTGAATAAATGATTTCACCAGCTCCCATTTATCCTCCGATATCATATCCAATTCAATACATAAAATATCGGGAAGTTCATTTTCAAGCATTGCCAGCATATCTGTTACCTGATTCGTTAAATGAATATTCGTTATCGGGAAGGAATATTTAGACAACAGCCAGCTAATCCCCTGGAGTTCTTCTTTATCACGATCGGCTAGTAGTAGTTTGTAGATGGGAAGGACCCCCTTTTTCGTTAATCTTTGTATGTTTATTGTATTATAAGTGGTGGTGGTTGGGTATGGGTTTGTGGTTTTATTACAAATGATCATAAGAAAAAACATGTCCTCGTATAAAATCGCCGTTTATCATTTTGAACAGACTTTTTGCACGATTCTCCAGATATTAAATTAGTGAAGAAAGCTACTCCCATCCCTGCGAACTTTGCACTGATGAGAATAGCTTTTTTCGACTAACTATCCATGTTTTATCCTATTTCGGTATGCATTAAAAATTAAAATATAACTTCCTGCTAAAAGAAATAACGCTCCGGCTAAAAACCAATTATACGCATTGGTTGATGGGTCATAATCTACTATAGCACCGCTATTCCGTAAGCAGTTAATGTATCATCATCGTTGAATTTATTTCCATTCAAACGGATATACATATCCATTAAAGATAATTCTTTTAATGGTGTTATATCCTCGATAAGATTGTCATCCAAACTTAACTGCCACAAATTTTCCAAGTCAGTTAAAGAATCTAAGTCACTAATAGCATTATTATTTAAAAATAAAATCTCCAAATTCTTTAAATTGGTTAAGGGGGTAATATCACTGATAGCATTTTCATCCAAATGTAACCAATTCAAATTCTCTAACTTAGATAATGGTGTTACATCACTTATTGCATTCCCATCCAAATATAAATACTTTACATTTTCCAAGTTGGATAATGGATTTAAATCAATTACTCCTTATCATTGTATAGCGATAAAATCGGGAAAGGTTTATAAACTTTTCCCGAACACTAAAAAATATCTTTTATGCAAATGATTTTATTTAAGATATCCATTAACAGCTCGACGAAATCGTTGAGCACTTTATATAAAACACGAAATAGAATGAACTATTTAGCTTATACTTCTATTTTCAATCAGAAAATCAATCCTATAAGCCAATATTATTCTTGGTCATTACCTACCTCTATCTTTTTATGTGTTTCAGCTAAATAGGAAGCATAAGGAATAGCATGTTGTGCTACTTCAAATTCATACGTAGCAATACCAGGCTTGTTTACATTTACTTCAATTAAAAATATGTTCCCTTCTTTATCTATCGCTAAATCAAACGCAAGCTCTGCAACGTTTTCCATAAATAAACTTTCAAAAACACGAGCTGTTTTATACGAGTATTTATCTATACTAGCTATTATTTTTTCCGGATTTACTTCTCCAAAATTCCTTTGCACGAAGCCTTCTAACTGCCCTCTGTAGCCACCATGTCTCAAACGTGTTATTGTCGCATAGTTAAGACCTATTCGGGGGAATGATTTAATAATCGACCATTCTCCTGTTCCATCCTTCATCAGATGAACACGAATATCAAATGGGTTCCCTTCTAGTGTTCTTGTTTCTATATATTTTTGAACAAGGTAATCTCCTGCTTTAATCTTCTTACTCAAGAAAGTTGTCAATGATAATTCATTATAATATTTTTTATTTTCTTTTTCAGCCACTACATACTTACCTGTATCAATCTTAGAAACGAAATGAACATCTTCAGCAAAAGTCCCTACTCTCGGTTTGATGATAACAATCCCATACCGTTCGATATAATCCAATACATCTCTTGTTCGAGTCACTTTCTGATATGGGATGATAAAATCATCTAGCTCCCCAGTTGCTTGCAACTTATCATATACTTCCAGTTTACTAATAGGACTGCCATAAAACTCATTCGTAAAAGGAATATCATCCATCTCATCGTAAATGGATTTATAATCTCCAAGTATTTGAGTAACGCTTTTATGTTCCTCTATACCTAAAAGCCTTAAACGATCATAAACCACATCAGGGTAACGAACTACTTTCGGTACCCATTTTTTATCCTCATAGAAGTACCCTCGGATTAGCATAGCATCAAAGTCAATATCTTTTGGCGTAAAATAATAAAATTGCTTTCCTTCATATTTTGCCACATAAGCACATCGAACTGCTAAAACGTCTTCCTCAAATTCAGATACCAGCATTCCAATTGTTATACTCTCATTATCCAATTCTGCTACCGGAAGTCTGACTGTACGTGCATTAAATTCTCCTCTTATTTTATCTCGCTTTTGAAATTCATTCGTTGTGTAAATCCCGTTTTTAGCTATGTAAATGGCATATCCAATTGTATTTGTAGCCCAGTCTTGTTGATGGTATCTCGATTCAGGTCCATTATTGATTTCATGCATCCAAAATCTTCCACTTTTATCTATGGTTAAGTCAATTCCCATATCACTCAAAGAAAAATCCATTAGTTTATCTACATAAAGAATAAGATCTAACGCTAACTTTTTTAAATCCTTTGCATACTGACTACCTTTATCACCAAATTCAACATCTAAAAAGGTTGCAAGTTCTTCCGTCCTGCCTCCCTGGCTAATATTACTTAAAATACTTTGCCTATGCCCAATCCGAGGATATATTTTAGTCATTTGCCACTTCCCTTCGCTATTTTTTTGCACATGCGCTCTAATATCGAACGGTTCGCCATCTTTCGTTCTAGCTTCGATATAATTTTGGATAATATAATCGTTATTTTTTACAGCTAGAATAGCTTGAATCCATTCATTAAACTTTTTCTGGCCGACTACTCTCTCTTTCTTTCCTTCCTGAATAAAATAGTGGCCGCCTTTTTTTTCTACCAAAAAAACTCTCAAACCTTGTCTGCCGAGTATTGGCTTGATAACAGCTTTTTTATTCTTATCTAGAAAATGATAAACGGTTGCTTCCTCTTTAATTAACCTGAAAGGAGCAAGTAGTTCTGCATATTTTCTTTTTCTTATTAACTTATCTGGAAAATAATATTTATTTCCAATTCCAAAGTTAGTAAATGGGATTTCTTTTCTTAATTTTTTCTCAATTTGGTTTTGTTGTCTTCGTGATGTTGTTTCAACATTGTAAACCACCTCTGGAAATGAGACCGGCATTTGTTGCCAAGAGCCATTTTGAAAAACGGTTCCGTTAATTTTTTTTGTTTTAAAATTTATATCATCAGAACAGAAAAATACAAGGCTGGCGTTTTGTTTTTTTCCTTCTTCCAATAAAGCATGTATTCTAGATTTTGGTTGTGTATTTAAGGGATTAGTAGAGCTTAAATACACTCCAATCGTAATAGGCTGTTTGGATACATCTAATTCATATGCTTCGTATCTTTTTTTCCATCTTCTTAATTGAGGTAGAAGAGAAAATTGAGCGATCTCAGATATTTTTATTAATTTATCCTTTTCCAATTCTTGAGCGATGAGCAATAATGATTTCTGTACCTTTTCTTTGTCTTGTTTTTCATCTATTGATTGGGTTTTATTAGTCACATTTTCTATAGATCCCACCCCTTCTACGATGGAACTGAATAGATATATACTCTGTTTCATTTCTTTTTGCTTTATCAATTGGAGAAAATGTTCTGTCGCTTCAATTAAAGTAGAAATAATATTTAGGATTTGAAAGTTTTCCTTTTCTTTTATCTTACTCATTATCGCACTTCCTTTTAACATATTAGTCGAGTGGTAGACTCTATTGTTATTATCGGTTTGTATAGTTATATTTTAAAGGGACAGACAGAAGATATATGAAGATAATTAAAAAGAGACTCCAATAATAATTTATTAGAGTCCCTTTTAGATTTAATATTATTGAAGTAGTTGTAATACTCCTTGAGGTTGCTGGTTAGACTGCGCCAACATGCTTTGCGCCGCTTGAGATAGAATATTATTCTTCGTAAATTCCATCATTTCTTTCGCCATATCTACATCTCGTATTCGAGATTCAGCAGCTGTTAAGTTCTCAGATGATGCTCCAAGATTATTAATGGTATGTTCTAGACGGTTTTGTACTGCACCAAGGTTAGAACGGTTTTCAGAAACAGTATTAATGGCTTCTTGTACTAAATCGAGATTAGCTGAAGCTGTTGCGTTAGTTCCATCTAATTCTGATAAACCAGTTAAACCTAATGCGTCAACTGTATTTGTGCTCAATTGTAAGTCAATTGTTTCACCTGAGTTAGCTCCAACTTGGAATGTAAGAGAAGTATTTTCACCGTTTAACAATTTTTTCGTATTGAATTGTGTTTGATCAGCAATACTTCCGATTTGTTCGGTAAGTGCTGTAATTTCTGATTGAATTTTATTAGTATCCTGTTCTGTTAACGTTTCATTGGCAGCTTGATTATAAAGCTCACCCATTCTTTGCAGGATAGCGTGTGTTTCACTCAATGCACCCTCAGCTGTTTGAATCAGAGAGATTCCATCTTGTGCGTTGTTAGATGCTTGTTCTAACCCACGAATTTGGTTACGCATTTTTTCAGAAATTGCTAAACCTGCTGCGTCATCTGATGCTTTGTTAATACGAAGACCAGAAGAAAGTTTTTCTAAAGAACCTTGTACTCCGTTTTGGTTTACTCCCAATTGACGATGTGCGTTAATTGCGGAAATATTGTGATTGATAATCATAATTTCTTACCTCCATGTAATTGTAATTTTTTGAGCCACATCCATGTGATCTCATTTATATTAACCATTTAGGTTAATATCATCATAAATTCTACTCGTTAAGGCCCTAACGAATCATCCTTTGATGATCTATTTCTTATATCGGTAAAAGGGACAAATTGTTTAAGCTTTTTTATCATTTTTTTTAAATTTATTTGGATTCTTGCTTTTCCGCGTAAAGACTCAAAAAGGTATACATTGTAAGCGTTTCAATAGGTAGATGTAAAAAATTACTACCACTTATTTATTTTATTTTTCTCACATTTACTGATAGAATCTTGCTAAGAGCCTTATCGTGTCTTTTTATGCCATATCCAACTTAACTTCTGTTTGGTGATTGGAGAGGGCGTGAGAGTATGTCAGAAATTGAAGAATTGAACAAGCAGATTGAAACGAAGCGTAAAGAAATGTATGCAGTTTATGAAAAAAATCCAAACGACCCGAATTTATTAAAAATATCGCAATCGCTGGATAAATTGCTGAATCAATTAGACCAAATGTTAAAGAAAACATAGCAAATCAAACCTTAAAAAGTAGGATTGCTTTCGGCGGGACTGTAATTATTCGTCCCATTAAAATCGGTGCACTTGTACTAAGTTTTAAAATTTAGTTGCGTTAAAACCGTTTCTTCAGGGACTTATTATTTGCCCAACAAAAACTGGCGCTACAATTTTATGCTTTCCTATAAGTGAAAAAACTCCCATTCAACGGAAACGCTGATAGCTCATAGCGATACTTTCTGGTAATTGTTGTTCACTGCTGTATTTCTTATGAAAGCAAAACAAATTGCCATGTTCTACTATGTAAACATGTGAATGGATAATATGTATAGAAAGAATAAGGCTGTACTCCATTTTTTCGGGTGGACAAACTCGATAACGTTTGTCCACTTGAAAAAATATAACATTATTTATCCCCGTTTTTTAGCTATGGAGTGCATGTTTAACATATATAAGAAAAACGATCAGTTTGCTTTACTTTAGTAAATTGATCGTTTTTCTTATGTTTTTCTATCGCGCAAAAAAGAAGGATCTCCCATATAAAACGAAACTTCATTCAGTGGGAGTTTTTCGACGCACAACTCTTTACGATGGGACGAGTAATCGCAGTCCCAGGACGTGGTGAACTTAGTCTGCTTCCTTCATTCTCCCACTGAATTAGCCTTAGTGATTCAGGGAGTTAGCGCCCGTTATCTCCCGCCTAAATTAATTTATTTTCACTCTTTATTTTGAGGCGGGAGTTTTACGGACGGTTCTCCGTGATGAAAGAAAATCCTTCTTTTCTATATTCCATTACTAGTATTTATACTCGGCAACTTTTGTTGTTAAATCTTCTGCCATGGTGGACAGGGATTTTGCGGATGCAGAGATTTCTTCCATAGAAGCCAGTTGTTCTTCCGTAGAAGCCGCTACCTCTTGAGAAGATGCAGCATTGTTTCTCGCAATCGCCGATAAGTCATTTGCTGTAGAAGAAACTTCTTGGACTGCAGCAGCCATTTGCTCAGAGATGGCCATCACTTCTTCCATTTGTGGTTTAATGTCTCCACTTGAACGCAGGATCTCCCCGAATTTATCAATCGCATCATAGGATACTTCTAACCCATTATTTACATTAGCTGTTACTTCCGACATTTTTTCCACAGCTTTTTGGACGTCTGCCTGAATTCCATGGACAATCGAGCTGATTTCGCCGGCTGATGTTTTTGATTCCTCCGCTAATTTACGTACTTCATCCGCAACCACAGCAAATCCTTTTCCATTTTCCCCGGCACGGGCCGCTTCAATCGCTGCATTTAATGCCAAAAGATTCGTCTGTTCGGAAATATCGGTAATAGCTTTTAAAATTGTATCTACTTCCTTCGACCGCTCCAATAAGGATGCAATGTCCAGGTTAGTATTATCTACGGATGATTGAATCGATGTCATTTGATTTAACGTATTAGAGACGGCTTGTCCTCCAACCTCTGCCTGTGTGCTCATTTGTCCCACTAATTCCGATACTTTTGTAGAGCTGTCAACAATCCGGCCAACTCCTGTGGAGACTTCTTCTAATGAATTCGCACTTTCTTCAGTACCCGTCAACTGTTTTTCAGAGCTTGCGGATACCTCTTGGATGGCTATGGATACCTGTTCTGAGGAGCTTGTCATTTGGTCGGCATTCGCCGTTAATTCCTCTGCAGACGCTGCGACCTGCTGTGCGTTCCATTCAACGTCACGGACAAGACTTTTTAATCCTTCCTGCATCTCATTAAAAGCTTGACCAAGCTCCCCGATTTCATCTGTTGTTTTGATTTCAATCGAATGTGTTAAATCACCGGTACTGATGATTTTTGCATTCTCTTTCATATTCTGAATCGGGCGGGTGATGGAACGGATCAAGAATAAAATAATGGCTGTTCCCAGCACTAAGGTGATAACAATGATGGTTATCATCGTCGTAAATGTCGATGCTGCTTCCTCTTTAATTTCATCATAATCAATTGTTCCTGCCAGCTTCCATCCAGATAATTCATTTGTTTGGTAAACCATGATTTTCGATGTGTCATCAAAGGTATATTCGTAACTGCCTGCTTCATCGTCAAACATTGTTCCCAGTACACTTTCTTCCGCTTTTTCGCCGGTTTCAAGGGTGGGATGGTACACATAATTTTGCTGCGGGTCAATCATCACCGCATAGCCATTTTCTCCAATCGAAACTTCAGAAGCCAATTGCTGAATAGAATCAATATACAGACTGACTCCCATGACACCGGAACCGTCGTCTAATGTTTTCGTGATGCTTACCACTGTTCCTGTTTCACTTGCACTTTCAAATGGTGCTGAAATTTGCACTTCTCCAGGATTATTTACGGCATTGATAAACCAATCACGTTCCGTAGCATCGAATCCCTCTGGCAATTCTGTATCCGGCTGTCTATAAAACAAATCGCCGTCATTGGAAGCTATATATACCTCGGAGACTTCCTCATTCATCTCTTTATACTGTCCCAATACTTGATCTAGTGTTTCTTCATCCTCATCTATCTGCTCACTGTTAAATTCTGCTGCAAATGTATTCAAATCAGTTATTTTCAGTTCCAATGCATTGTCTATCGTCTGATTAAGTAACGCAGCAGTATCCTTCACCTGTTCTGTTTGCTGATTCTCTAATGAATCGACCGAGCTGAAATAGGTCATTATTCCAATGGTTAATCCCGGAATCAACAACATGAAAAAGAAGGATAATACTAATTTAAATCGAATTCCTTTTGGTTTCATTAATTTCTTCACAACTGACTCTCCCTCGCTGTTAAATTTCATTCTGATGATGCATATATCATTCTTTTATGCAATAATGTATCGAACCAGCTGTTTATACAATCAGGTCAAACATTCTCTAAGACGCTCACGACCAAAGCCGTTAGTATTCTCGACGATTGATATAAATAAGCATACACTATCTATTGACTCATTTCTCACTCCTTTTTCTGCAAATACACCGTATATATCCCTAAGAATTCATACCTATTATTTATCGGTTGATTTTTTATGAATTCAATATAATTTCACCATTTTATAACTATTTTTCTATTTGCTAACATTTATATTAAGAGTAAATACCTAAAAATAAAAAAACTGTAGTTGATAACGAGATCCTCTCTTAAAACCTCGTTTCAACACAGTTTTTTATATTAGTATTTAATATTTATACACTTTAATCTTCTCCGTCAGATCCTCTGCCATGGACGATAATGATTTCGCAGCTGCAGAAATTTCCTGCATGGACGCTAATTGCTCTTCTGTAGAAGCCGCTACTTCCTCCGAAGACGCTGCATTATTTCTGGCAATCGATGCTAAACCGTCTGCTGTTGTAGTTACCTGTTCGACAAGGGCAGACATTTGCTCTGAAGTAGCCGTCACTTCTTCCATCTGCGGCTTAATGGTTTCCCCTGTCCGTATGATTTCTCCAAATTTATCAATGGCATCATAGGACACTTCCAGCCCATCATTTACAGATGTGGTTACCTGTCCCATTTTCTCAACTGCACTTTGGACATCACTTTCGATGCCTTGAACAATGTGACTGATTTCTCCTGCAGATATTTTCGATTGCTCTGCCAGCTTACGCACCTCATCCGCTACCACAGCAAAACCTTTTCCATGTTCCCCAGCACGAGCTGCTTCAATCGCTGCATTTAATGCAAGTAAATTTGTCTGCTCTGAAATATCGGTAATTGCTTTAAGAATCGTACTTACTTCTTTCGAGCGCTCTAATAAAGAATGAATATCTTTATTTGTATCTTCTACGGATGATTGGATGGATGTCATTTGATTCAATGTGTTACTTACTGCCTGTCCACCTACATTTGCCTGCTCATTCATCTGGTCTACATAGCTGGAAACACTTGTTGAACTATCGACAATTTTTCCGACTCCTGTTGATACTTCTTCTAAAGAACGTACACTGTCTTCCGTTCCATCTAACTGATTTTCTGCGCTTGAAGATACTTCCTGAACCGCAAGCGATACCTGCTCCGATGAGCTGGTTAATTGATCCGCATTCGCAGTTAATTCCTGAGCGGATGCAGCGACTTGCTGTGCATTCATTTCGACATCACGGATCAATTCTCTTAAACTGTGCTGCATTTCATTAAACGCTGTGCCAAGCTGGCCGATTTCATCATTTTTGGATACTTTTATTTCCTCTGTTAAATCTCCGGTACTAATCACTTTTGCCCGTTTTTTCAATCCATTAATCGGACGAAGGATAGATTGAATAGTGAAGGCATTAATAGCAGCTCCAATCAGAAAAGCAACGATCATTACAATAATCAGTGTTTTTATAATCCCCGAGGCGCTGTCTTGAACTTCACTGTAATCAATGCTGCCGGCAAGTGTCCAGCCAGTAAGTTCATTCGTATCATACACTAAAATTTTCGATGCACTATTCTGTGCGTATTCGAAAACGCCGACATCTTGTTCAGTTAATTGATTTTGAAAGTTTTCTTCCAACGATGCTCCTACCTCATTTTCAGGGTGGAAAATAACATTTCCTTCTTGATCCAGCAAAATCGGGTAACCGCTTTCACCAATTTCAACCGAGGATGCCATTTCCTGAACAAAATCTATTGCTAAATCAATACCAACAACACCTGAACCATCTGCTAATGATTGGGATAGAGTAACAACCATTCCTCCATCCACTGCTGTTGTTTCATAAGGGGAGGAGATCATTAATTCTCCCGGATTTTCTATTGCTTCTATGTACCATTGCTGTTCACGGGGATCATAATCATCCGGAACTTCAGTTGCTTGTTGAATAAGAAATGTACCTTCTTCAGACCCGAAATACACTTCATCTACTTCTTCGTGAAAATGTAGATATTGCCCAAAAACAGTAAGTAATTCTTCATCTTCCTCTTCTATCTGGTCACCTGTTGTATTTTCCGCAAACACGTCAATATCCCTGCTTTTTAAGGTGATCGTCTCGTCAATATGTTGCCCCATCAGGTCGATGATTTCATTTACCTGTTTTTCCTGCTGTGCTTGCATGGAATTAACGGAGCTGTTGTACGTCAAGTAACCTATGAGAAGAATTGGTATAATCAAGATAGATGAAAAAGATATAATTAACTTTCTTTTAACTCCATTGGTTTCTTTTCTATTCTTCATATTTTCCAGCCTCCTTTTATTTCTAAATTCTTCTAATTTTTTATCGGCTGTATTTATATAAAATGAATCATTTTTCCTTGTTTCCCTACTTCTATTCTAGAAAGAAGAAAATAATTAAAACTAAATACCTATTATTTTCTTCCTTTTACAGATTAACATTTATAATAAAAAGCCAGACCCTATTCCAGTGTGTTTATTACTTGGAATACAAAAGGCCCGGCTTTTTATGAACTATAACGATTCGTTATTAATATTTATATTGATTAATCTTTTCTGTTAAATCCTCTGCCATGGTCGACAAAGATTTTGCGGATGCAGAAATTTCTTCCATGGAAGCAAGCTGTTCTTCTGTAGAAGCTGCTACCTCTTGAGAAGATGCTGCATTACTTCTAGCGATCGATGCTAAGTCATTTGCCGTAGAAGAAACTTCTTGCACTGCGGCTGCCATTTGTTCAGAGATAGCCATGACCTCTTCCATTTGTGGCTTAATATCTCCACTTGACTGGACAATTCCTTTAAATTTGTCCATCGCATCATCCGATACTTCTAAGCCTTTGTCTACATTTGCTGTTACCTGGGACATTTTTTCAACCGCGTCTTTTACGTCTGTTTGAATGCCTTGAACAATTGTGCTGATTTCTCCTGCAGACATTTTCGATTGTTCCGCCAGCTTACGCACCTCATCTGCCACCACAGCAAATCCTTTTCCATGCTCGCCGGCACGAGCCGCTTCAATCGCTGCATTTAATGCAAGTAAATTGGTTTGTTCCGAAATATCCGTAATTGCCTTCAGAATGGTGCTTACTTCATTGGAACGTGCCATCAATGAAGTAATATTAACATTTGTATTATCTACAGAAGATTGAATCGATGTCATTTGATTCAATGTATCCGTGACTGCTTTCCCGCCAATTTCTGCTTGATCACTCATCTGATTTACCAGTTCAGCTACTTGGGATGAACTCTCTACAATTCTGCCGACTCCTGTGGACACTTCCTCCAGGGAGTTAGCACTGTCCTCTGTTCCATTCAACTGTGTTTCAGAGCTGGACGAAACCTCTTGAATAGCTAATGATACTTGTTCCGATGAGCTCGTCATTTGATCAGCATTGGCATTTAATTCTTCTGCGGATGCAGCAACCTGCTGGGCGTTGAACTCAACATCACGTATTAATTCTTTTAAGCTTCCTTGCATTTCATTAAAGGCAACGCCTAATTCTCCAATTTCATCCTTTGTTTTCACTTCAATCGATTGGGTTAAGTCACCTGTACTGATAACATGCGCTTTCTCTTTCAATTCTTTGATCGGTTTAACAATGGAACGGACTACAAGTGCCGTCATAGCTAAACCAATAATAATCGCACTGATTAATACAATCAATAATGTGTTAAAAACACTAGCTGCCTCTGCTTGAATTTCACTATAATCAATGGTTCCGGCTATTTTCCATCCCGTTAAATCATTAGTGTCAAAAACCATGATTTTATCGGTATCCTGATAGTTATATTCAAATTGGCCACCAGCTGATTCATACAGATGATCATAGAAAGACTCCTCTGTTTCATTGCCAATATCTACTGTCGGATGATAGATAAAATGCTGTGTTTCATCTAATAACATCGCATAACCATTTTCACCGATTTGAATCTCGGAAACGACCTGCTGAATAAAGTCAATCGATAAATCAATACCGACAACACCTGATCCATCCTCTAATGCTTTAGAAACGGTGACGACCATATCTTCATCGGCTCCTGCGGAAACATAGGGCTCAGAGATAATAATATCTCCCGTATTTTCCATCGCTTCTATGTACCATTGGCGTTCACGCGGATCATACTCTCCCTCTATCACATCCGTCGATGTTTCCATAAATGTCCCCTCTTCAGTACCAGCATAAACAGATACTACTTCATCATGTAAATCAAAGTATTGGTCGAAGGTTTCAGCTATCTCACCTGATTCTTCATCTACCATTTCTCCCATCACCTGTTCTGCTAATACTTCTGCATCTCTGTTCTTTAAAGCAAATGTATTATCAATGGTTTGATCCATAATTGTGATAATTTCTTCTACTTGATTTTCCTGTTGTGTTTGTAATGTGTTTAAAGAGCTGTTATACGTCATAAATCCAATGACAATGCCCGGAATCAACAACATACAAACAAATGATACAATTAATTTCAACCGAATTCCTGTATTTTTCATGCTTGTCCTCCCTTACTGCTAAAAAGTTTCTATACTTATCTATCGGCAGGAATAAAAGAAATTGAATACTTTTTTCCGATAATTAGTCCTGCAAACGTTTTTCAACCTATGTTCAATTACCTAAAAAACGACATATTAAAAATGCAGTAATGATTTTCTCACTACTGCATTTTTGAAAAGGAATAACTTTATTTAGTTAGAGATTTACTTCTTGGTTAACTCCGATAAATTCCGTTATTTTAATATTTATACTTTGAAACTTTCTCTGCTAAATCATCTGCCATCGATGACAATGATTTTGCAGAGGCTGATATTTCTTCCATCGATGCCAGCTGTTCTTCGGAAGATGCAGCAACTTCCTCTGAAGATGCTGCATTATTGCGAGCAATGGAAGCTAAATTATTCACAGTCTCCATTAATTGCCCGACAGCGGCAGACATTTGTTCCGAAATGGCTGTCACTTCTTCCATCTGCGGTTTAATGCTTTCACTGGATCGGAGAATCTCACCGAATTTATCAATAGCATCATAGGATACATCCAGCCCGCTGTTTACATTAGTCGTGACCTGCTCCATTTTATCCACCGCCTTTTCAACGTCCGTCTGGATACCGACAATAATTCCTCTAATTTGTGTAGCGGAGAGCTTCGACTGTTCAGCAAGTTTTCGAACCTCGTCTGCCACGACTGCAAATCCTTTTCCATGTTCTCCGGCACGAGCTGCTTCAATCGCTGCATTTAACGCCAGAAGATTTGTCTGTTCAGAAATATCTGTAATAGCGTTTAAAATTGTGTTAACCTGTTTTGAACGTTCTAATAGAGATGAAATATTTTCATTCGTACTCTCGACAGACGACTGAATCGAGGTCATCTGGTTCAATGTATTACTGACAGCCTGTCCGCCGACCTCTGCCTGTTTATTCATTTTTTGAACGAATTCATTTACTTGCGATGAACTTTCTACTACTCTGTTCACACCTGTTGACACTTCTTCCAGTGAATTTACTCCATCTTCCGTACCGCTTAACTGATGCTCTGCGCTGGAAGATACTTCTTGAATCGCCAGAGAAACCTGTTCGGATGAACTTGTCATCTGATCTGCATTCGCAGTTAATTCCTGTGCAGAGGCAGCAACCTGCTGCGTATTATACTCCACTTCTCCAACCAGTTCTCGTAAACTTTCTCCCATTTTATTAAAAGCAATCCCCAAATCGCCAATCTCATCATTGGTTTTTACTTCAACAGACTGCGTTAAGTCTCCCTTGCTGATGATTTCTGCTTTTTCCTTTAAATCCTTGATCGGACGGAGAACAGAACGAATCAGAAACAAAATAAAGATTGTACCAATTACTACGGTCAAAGTCTGTACGATAGTAACTGGTGTGGAGATGGACCTAGCTGTAGTCTCTACTTCACTTTGATCAATGGTTCCTCCCAATTTCCAGCCTGTTAAGTTGTTTGTATCATAAACCATGATTTTAGACATATTATTATAATCATAGCCAAACGTCCCCGAATCATTTTCATACATATTTTGATAAAAAGATTCTTCCGCACCTTCCCCAGCTGCTGTTTCTGGGTGATAAATAAAGTTTTGATCTGTATCCAGCAGGATAGCATACCCATTTTCCCCTATATTCATTTCGGATACAAGATGCCCGATAAAGTCCATAGATACATCAATACCAATTGCTCCTGATCCATCTTCCAACGCTTTAGAAATACTAACCGCTATCTGTCCGTCTCCGCTTGCTGTCAAGTAAGGATCCGAAATAATCACTTCTTCCGGATTTGCCATAGCTTCCTGATACCAGTCACGCTCTCTAGGATCATAGCCTTCCTCCATCTCTAAATCCGGCTGCATATGGTAGGCTCCCTCAGTCGTTCCAAGGTAAAATTCCGGAGCCTCTTCATGGATTTCGATATATTCAGACATTCTTCGCTCTAATTCAGCTGTATCTTCTATAACATCTGCTGTTATCACGCTTGATAAAACTTCCATATCATGCTGCTTCAGCTCAAATGTATTATCAATCGTCTGATTCATCACCGCAGTTAACTCCTGAACTTGATCCCGCTTTTCCTGCTCTATCGTATTTGTAGAAGTAAAATAGGACATCGTACTTACGATTATTCCCGGCACTAATAATATTAAGAAAAAAGATAAGACTAACTTAAACCGGATTCCTTTGGCTTTAAATAATTTCTTCATTTTTTCATCTCTCCTAATTGTCTATAATTATTTATCGGAAGAAAACTGAAAAAATGTATCTAAACACCATAAAAATTATAAAATATTTTTAATAATGCCATTAAAAAGAAATAAAAGTAATATAAAGGAAATTAATCATTCTAATCGAATTAAATATTAAATAAAAATAATCTTTTAAAATCAAAAATCATAAATTTAAATACAGGATAAAAGATTCTTACCTTAAAGGTTTTTTTAATAAAACACTTATATTTTTATAGATAAACCACTTCTTATTACCTATCACCTTCTCTACATAAAAAATACTTTAAACCTAAAAACCATAACTGATTTTTGCATCCCTTCAGAAAAAAGCTGAGGTCCCTTCTTCTATTTTTTGTTAAAAAATGAATAATTTCTCGTTTTAAAATATGCATAGTTGGAAATAGATAAAAATATAGAAAGGAATGATTTTTATGCTAAGTTTTATATGGAGTTTAATTGTTGGTGGGATTATCGGCTGGGTAGCCGGATTAATAGTAAGTAAGGACTTGCCGGGAGGAATCATCGGAAATATTCTTGCAGGTTTTATTGGAGCCTGGCTCGGTACTTCGATTCTTGGAAATTTAGGGCCGGAAATAGGCGGATTCTTTATCGTGCCCGCTTTAATCGGTGCGATTATCCTTATTCTCATTGTCAGCTTCATCATGCGTCTATTCCGCCGTTAGTCTTATATATTTCAAAAGCCGGCAGTAGAGAGGTATGGATGAACACAATTGAAGCAGCTGCATAGGTTAGGTATATAGCTTATATAGAAAAGAGGAATGTATATGCAACCTGACCCAAACCATGCATATTCACATGCAGATGAATATCAAGTGATGGATTATCAATATCCAGAACAATTTGATATGCCTGCTTCACAATATAGTGCATACCCGGCACATCAACAATTTAATCAGCATGCGCCAGAACAGCGCGCATTCTTTTTCCCATTTATTGGTGGGCTTGCTGGTGGTTTATTAGGCAGTGCTTTTAATTCTGGTCCAGGTCCAGGTTTTTATGGTCCACCTGGGCCACCCGGGCCTCCTGGACCACCAGGACCAATGGGATATTACGGTCCACCGGGTCCGCCTGGACCTCCTGGACCAATGGGACCTCCTGGGTATTATAACGGCTACCCCTATCCACCGTATTATTAAAAAATATTAAAAAGGGAGAATAACACGGTATTGAACCGATTATCTCCCTTTTTTTACTTTATTCTTCTATAAAATCATCACGTAATGCGGCAATTTCTTCCTCTGTCAAACCAACTGCCTTTAAGAAACCAGCTGCATCTCCATATGCCTTATATAAATAGTCCAAAAACTCCTCCATATAAGAAGGCTCACAGCCAAGTAATGTTTTAAATTGATTTCGTGACATTAATGGCGGACGATTATTCAGCTCTTCCTCCGTTATTTCCTTATAAGCTGCCGTTAACGCATAATCTTTTACAATAATATCTCTTGGTACTCCGGCTAAATCTAATAAAATAGCTGCAAGGACACCTGTACGATCCTTTCCAACGCGACAATGGAAAAGGACAGGATTTTCTCTGTTTTCCAGAAAAATGTCCATAATTTCTTTAAATTTCGGTTTACTGCTTTCTAACATTACCATATACATTTCCACAAGAGTTTTAGGTATTCTTGTAGTAAATGTAGCTGGGTCAAGTAGTGGAATATTATAGAAATTATAAAGTGCTTTATCTTCTTTTTTATATTTTCCTTCCATACTGAAGCGCAAATCAATAATCGTATGAATCCCTTTTTCCTTTTGTAAAAAAGCATGTCCTTCTGGAGCTACATTATGTAAGGAATCAGCCCGATAATATTTTCCCCACTTTGTTTGTTTTCCATCCTTTGTCGGGTAGCCTCCCAAGTCACGAATATTTTGTGTTCCTTTTAATTCAATATGCCTTTCCGGGTTAAATAATAATGTTTCAGTAGTCAAATGATAATCTCCCTTCTAATGCTTCAACCTCAGCCTTCGATAATTTTTACATAGACCTTTCTTGTTCTTGGTCCGTCAAATTCACAAAAATAAACACTTTGCCACGTCCCCAGAACCAGCTGTCCGTTGGAAATAATTAATGTTTCACTAGTTCCTACTACAGAAGACTTCATATGTCCATCTGAGTTCCCCTCCATATGAACATATGCGTCTTTATTCGGAAAAGTCTCATTCATACCAAGGGATAAATCACGGCGCACATCCGGATCAGCATTTTCATTAATCGTAATCGCGCCGGTTGTATGCGGACAATATACAATCATGATTCCTTCCCGCACACCGCTCTCAGCTAAAATATTTTCCAGTTGGCTGTCTAAAAAAACAAACTCCTGCTTTTTATTTGTTTTCACTTGAAAAACTTCTGTATTTGTCGGCATGTATGCCACCTCTTTCTTCATATAATTTATCCATATCCGATCTTTCCGACTATAATCCTATCTTAACGAAATATGAGAAAACCAACAAATAATTAATCTGTCTTGTTTTGAAACATAATGCCTTTCCAAATCGTATATGAATATATGGGGCTTTGTATACTTGTGACCATAACTCATATCGTGTAAAAGAGGTGATTATTTTTGCGTAAAAAATACATATTAATGATTAGTCTGGCCATTTTCCTCCTCTCCGCCTGTTCCAGCCAGGAAAACACCGCCGAAGAGAATGCAGAAGCAGTGCTGCAGCAATTACAAGATGAGGAATATCAACAAATTACCGAACAATACTTTTCAGAGGCATTACTGGAAAAATATCCTGCTGATGAATTACAGCTGTCCTGGGAAGCAAACCGGGGAAGTACATTTGAAGAAATAAGCAATTTGGAAGTAGCTGCTGATGAAGAGGAGACAACTGTTTCCGGTGAAATCATTTTTGATGACGCAACAATGGAGGTGCAAATGGACTGGAATGAAGAAGAAAAGCTAGAGAGTTTACAAATAAACCGCCCATTTGAGGAATTAGCACTTCCTGATACCGTGGTTGAGGAAGATATTACATTAGAAGCGGAAGAAGGCTATCCTCTCCAAGGAAAATTAACCTTGCCTGCTGAAGGAGAAGGACCTTATCCAGCAGTCGTACTTGTACAAGGCTCAGGCGGCAGTGATATGAATGAAGCTGTCTTTAAATACAGGCCTTTTCAGGATATTGCTTACGGACTGGCAGAAGAAGGAATTGCCGTTCTACGTTATGATAAGCGCACCTATACCCATGGTGAAAAAATGGCGGAAGAATTAGGTCCTGCGATAACAGTTAAGGAAGAAACCATTGATGATGCAGTGGAAGCAGCCGGCCTTCTGCAAGATGATGAACGAATCCGGACCGATCAGGTTTATATAGGTGGAAACTCATTAGGCGGTATAGTTGCGCCCCGTATTGATGAGGAAGCGGACACTGCCGGAATGATTATTTTAGCCGGTTCGCCCCGTCCTCTTTGGGAAATTTTATATGACCAGCAAATCAACTTGCTTCCAGAAAGTTTGAGGGATCAAGCTGAGGAATTTAGAGATCTCGCTGAAAGCTTTCAGGATATGACACCTGAAGAAGCAATGGAATATGACCTTGGCGGAATGAGCGGATACTACTTTCATGAAATGGATCAATACGATGTTGGCCAAATCGCTCTTGATTCAAATAAACCATTGCTTATTCTGCAGGGAGAGGCTGATTTTCAAGTAACCCTGGAGAACGACTTCGCTGCATGGCAGGATATTTTTGAAAACGAACCACAAGCAACACTAAAATCCTATCCAAATCTCAATCATCTATTTATTTTATCACAAGGAGAAAATAAAGGAACGGTGGAAGAATACAATATTCCCGGTCATGTCGAGGAACAGGTTATCAAAGATATGAGTGATTGGATTCATGAACAAGCTGAATAATATACTTTAAAAGGAGCATATAATAATGAAGCGAAAACAATTAGCCATTTCATTTATTTCTATTCTATTAATCACCTTGTTGGCAGCTTGCGGAGACTCTGATTCATCCTCTGAAACAGAAAACGGAAATGATCAGGAAGAATCCTCCACAGCTCAAGAGAATAACGGAGGAGATTCCGCTGCTGATAAGGAAGAGGAAGCTGCCGTTACAGAAGAACAGGCTTCACAAACTTCTGAAACGTTTATCACACATTTAGATGATGGAGATTTTGATGAAGCAGAGTCACTTTTTGATGAGACAATGGCATCTGAAATCACTGCTGCCGACCTGGAAACAATATGGACGGATCTCGAAACAGAATTTGGAGAATTTACAGGATTTGATTATGTAGAAGACCAGCAAGTAGATGAGTATCAAACATTTATTTATGAAGGAACATTTGATGACCAGCCCTTTGTTTTAAATGTTTCGATTAACGGCAATAATGAAGTTGGCGGGTTTTATATCCAGCCATCCGAAGCATAAGCGTTATTTGAGGTTTCCTAACTTCCTCAGACGAAATGATACTATAACTGCTTGCCCCATCAACACCATTTTGGGGTGAACAAGTCGAACTTATACTGGCAGTTACCCCGCTCCCGATTCTTCCTATTTGATGAATTCTTGATGCGGGGCTTACTGCCTGTTAAACGGCCATAAATATTTAGCTCCACTAATCTAGTTTACAATTTGATAGCCGAGCTATAAAATGATATTATCATATTTTATTGTCTTACTCGGCAGGAGGAAATCTTTTGTTAAATCAATCACTCATTAAAAAAATTACTATCGGTATTTTACTTATAGCACTAGCAGTATTCTTATATTTTTACTTTTCCGTTTTTGTTCCAGTTTTACTAGCCTTATTAACAGCAGTTATTTTTGAACCGCTGGTAAAACTGTTACAAAAACTGTTAAAACAAGAGAAACGAATTTGGTCTGTAACGATTGTTTTTACAACATTTGTAGTCGTAGCTTGCGGATTAATTTATATGATGCTGACAAGTACAATCAGCCGTATTGTAGAATGGAGTTATAATGTTCCCAGATATGGAAGTGAGATTCAATCCATTATCAATGAAATTATTTATAGATTCAATGATTTAATTGCTGATTTACCGCAGCGTGATGCTATTATCAGTGAATTAGAACGTCAATCGGAACGGTTATTAAATACCGGCTACGACCTAGTAGAGAGTCTCATCGGCATGCTTGGTTCCTGGGTTCAATCCATTCCTAACCTGCTCTTTGTATCTCTTGTTTACCTTATTACTTTCTTCTTATTCAGTCTGGATTTACCGAAACTGTTTCAAGGATTTTTCTCTCTTTTTCCAGAGAATACTTCTTCCAAATTGAAGCATTTTTTCCAGCGTCTAAAAGTCGTTTTTTGGGGATATTGGAAAGCGCAATTTCTACTTAGTGTCATGATTTTTGTAATTACGTATTTGAGTTTATTATTTATCGCGCCCCGATTCGCCCTTTTAATGACTTTTATTATATGGATTGTGGATATTATTCCACTCTATGTTGGACCGGCGTTAATCCTCGTCCCATGGGGAGGTTTAATGATGCTTATTGGGGATGTTCCAACAGGCTTACAGCTGATGGTATTAGCATTGTTCCTCTTAGTAATCAGACGTATCACAGAGCCAAAGGTGCTTGGTGATCAAATGGGGCTTGCCGCATTGCCAACAGTCTTATCAATGTATTTTGGATTTGTTTTCTTCGGCGTGCTTGGGCTTATTTTCGGACCATTTGTTGTCAGCGCATTCCAAGCAGCTCATGAAGTTGGTTTATTCCAATTCGTGAAGAAGAAATCTATTGAAAAAGTGGAAGAATAGAGGATTGAAACTTAAAAATCCGAATCTGGATTCACATTTTTTAATTTAAAAATGTGGATCAGATTCGGATTTTGTATACAAAGGGGAATCCTCGTTTTCTATACTTTTATCAATATCAAACTTCCATTCATCAGGATAAACACGCTCTTCATTACCATGTTTGCTTTTGGTTACATATCCTTTTAAAATTGGTGATTGTGCACAGCTCCCGCTCCGGCCAACCACTCCGCTCTGATGGAATTCTACAGCGTATGAAAGAGATAACATCCTAATGAAGCTAGATGAAATAATTGCTTTTAGCCTAAATAAACAATCATTCTGGTGTTTCAAATGGATGCATGACAGTATAGATAGGTGATATCGAGAATAGTTTTTATGCATAGACAGGAATGTTTGCTGAACATTTTTTCCATGCGCCATTAAAAATCCGTTCTGTCTGATCTAACTTTTAGCTTGCTGTCTCAAACAGTATCACATACCCTACTAGCGGAGGTGGACCGTTTTGACTCCTGAGGGATCAGCACCATCTGAAGATCCACTTTTCCCAAGCGCTCTTCTTGGCAAAAGTTAGCTGAAGAGCGTGCCCCTAGGAAAGCAAAATGGTCCGCCGCAGCGGTCGCCTTACACTTTACCTCCCCCTCTTTGTCAACAGATATAAGGAAGTTGAATAATTCATACAAAGCACCCTTATCTTGCAAAGGTCAGTTCATATTACTTTTCCGATAATAATGCAGTTACCCGCCTCATTAGAAAACACCAAGAACTTCGATAAACAAGCATTTATCCTACTTTATTCATCTGCTTTTTTTCTTCAGCATCAGATTTCTTATTGATTGGTTTCTTTAAAACGGTTACTAAGATTCCACTTATTGCAACGCCGATAGCAAGTGCCAAGACATAAAATAATAATCCTTCTACAGCTCCCGGAATAAAGAAGACAAAAAATCCACCATGAGGAACTGCAATTCCTGAACCAAACAGCATGGATAGGCCGCCAGTTACAGCCGCTCCTACAGTAACGGAAGGAAGAACCCTAATTGGATCTGCAACTGCAAAAGGAATTGCCCCTTCCGAAATAAATGAAAAACCTAATACCCATGCTGATTTTCCTGCTTCTCTTTGTTCAAGCGTATATCGCTCTTTTCCAATAATAGTCGATGATAGCGCCATTGCTAGAGGTGGTACCATCCCAGCAACCATTACCGCTGCCATTACGGTACTTACCTCTCCCTGTGACAAGTTCGTCAATGAAGCTACTCCAAAGAAATAGGCAGCTTTACCAATTGGCCCCGCCAAATCAATGGCCATCATTCCACCTAAAATTAATCCTAATAGAACCGAATTAATTCCTGTCAATCCATTTAACCAGCTCGTTAGTCCATCATTAAGTGCAATTAACGGTCCACCTATAACGTAAATAAAGATAAGACCTGAAATAAGCACAGAAAACAGTGGTAAAATTAAAATTGGCAATAAACCTGAGAAATTCTTTGGTAATCGAATCAATTTTCTTAAAATTACAATTGTATATCCTGCTAAAAACCCGCCAGCCAATGACCCTAAAAATCCTGCATCCATGGAAGATGCCAGCATCCCGGCAACCATTCCGGGTACCAAACCGGGCCTGCTTGCAATAGAAAATGCGACATACCCGCCAAGAGCCGGCCACATTAGAGCCATCGCAATATCACCAAGCTGGCTTAAAGAGGAAGCTATTTCTCCCTCTGCATCAATTCCTCCAAAGGCAAATGCTAACGCTGTCAATAAACCGCCGGCAACAACAAATGGAATCATGTAAGATACACCAGTCATCAGATGGCTGTAAATTCCACTAAAAGCGCCTTTCCCTTCTTCACTATCCTTTTCATCGTCTTTATTCTCTTCTGAATCACTTTCTTTCTGATAAACGGATGCACCAAGGGATCTTTCAATCAGATTTTCACCATCTTGAATGGCTTCATTCACATCTACTTCTAACAAGCGCTTCCCTTTGAATCTGCTTTTATCAACGGTTGTACTTGCAGCAATAAGCACCGTATCCGCTTGTTCAATATCTTCTTGCGTTAAAGCATTTTCAGCTCCAATAGAGCCCTGAGTCTCTACCTTAATTTCATACCCTAATTCTTTCGCTGCTACCTCGAGAGCTTCGGCAGCCATATACGTATGAGCAATTCCTGTTGAACAAGAAGTAATTGCAACAATTTTTTTCATCGTTAAGCCCCCAATATGTTATATATTTCATCTGTTGTTTGTGCATTCAGCAATTTTTCTCGTACTTCTTCATGCATTAATTTTCTTGAAAGCTGACTCAAAATCTTTAAATGTTCATCGTTAGAATTTTCCGGAACAGCAATTAAAAACATTAAATGAACCGGGTTTCCATCTAAAGAATCATAATCTATCCCAGATTGACATCTACCGAAAGCAAGACTGGGTTCTGTTACTCCTTTTGATTTTCCATGTGGTATCGCCACGCCCATTCCAATTCCCGTCGTTGACTCTGCTTCTCTTTTCATCACAGCTTTAATATATTTCTTTTTATTTTTTAATCTTTGTTCTGCTTCAAATAAATCAGCAAGCTCATTTATTGCACTTTTTTTATCTGTTGCCTGCAAATCTAAGCAAATTAGTTCATCAGACATTAAATTTTCTATTCCCATCTTCGTTATCTCCTTTATATTTACAACTTTTTGTTGAGGAATCATGAATATACTTTCTTTTTAGTAAACGTTTTCATTTGAATTAAAAATGAATGCTTGGTCTATATCACTAAATCTTCTTTTATGTTCTTTAAATTTATTTTTGAACAGGAGAGTGTATATCTTCTTGTTTGTCGCTCATAACGAATTCACATTTTTGTACAAAGGTACGGCAGGCATGATTCACGAGCTTAGCCACCTACTTAAAGAGAGTTTGACTGTCGGATCAAGTGACTTTCATGCCTGCAACCTACAAAATTTCTTAACGTACCATCCTGGCTTGTCGAATATTATATATGAAAATGGGATAGATTATTTTTTATTCCTTGTTTCTTTAATAATATCCACAAACTGCTTTGCTTTTTCTGTGATTAAGTGATAATCTCCTGTTTTAGCTCCACCTACTAATGAACTTCCAGCTCCAACTGCGACAGCACCTGCTTCAATCCACTCATGCACATTGTCTATATCCACTCCGCCAGTAGGCATCAATTTCGCTTGAGGAATTGGACCATTAATGGCTTTAATCATTTGGGGTCCATTTATTTCTCCCGGGAAGAGTTTAATAATATCTGCTCCAGCTTCCATTGCATGAACCACTTCTTTTATCGTCATCGCCCCAGGCATACATGGAACCCGATAACGATTGCATAATTTTATCGTCTCATCTTCAAAATAAGGAGATACGATATATTGAGCTCCTGACAAAATGGCGATTCTTGCTGTTTCTGCATCTAATACTGTTCCAGCACCCAAAATGATTTCATCAGAATTGTAATTGTTAGATAATGCTTCCAGTACCCGATGTGCTCCCGGTACTGTAAATGTGATTTCCAGCGCATTAACGCCGCCTTTTAAACAAGCTTCTGAAATCTTTAAAGCTTGATCGGCATTTTCAGCTCGTACAACTGCAACAATTCCGACTTCTTCTATTCGCTTTATTACTGTTTCTTTATCCATTTCAACGCACCTGCTTTCATTGGTAATATCGTATTAACTTTACTTATCAGATTGCTTGAATAAATCAACCAGATTTTGACTCGATATAATTCCCATATTGTCAATTGCTTGAACCGTTGAAGCAGCGCAATGAGATCCTATTACAATATTATCCAACTCAAGCAGCTCTTTATTTTGCGGCGGCTCTGATTCAAATACATCAATTCCCGCTCCCCAGATTAAACGTTCCTGCAGTGCATCTGATAACGCTTGTTCGTCAATCAAGCCACCGCGAGCAGTATTGACTAAAACGGCTGTCGATTTCATGCGTTCAAGCTGTTCTCTGCCAACAATGTGTTCTGTATGTTCATTTAAAGGTAAATGCAGAGTGATAAAATCCGCCTTCTCAAAGATTTCTTCCAACTTATTAACATATTGAATACCACTTTTTTCTGCATATTCCTCATCAGGTACCAAATCATATGCCAGAATATCCATTTCAAATCCTTTTGCCCGTTGAACAACTTTTTTGCCAATATTACCGAGTCCAATGAGACCAAGTGTTTTTTTATGGACATCAACGGTGGTAATTTTTTGCCAATTCAATTCTCTGCATTCTTTATCAATTTGCACAACATTTCTGGCAACTGCCATCATCAGTGCTAAAGTATAATCGGCAACTGCATCGGCATTAGCATTCATGGCTCTAACCACTTCAATATTTTTTTCTTTGGCGTACTCCATATCAATATTATCGATACCTACGCCGTACTTCGAAATGACTTTCAAGTTTTCAGCATGTTGAAGTACTTTTTTATTCAAAGGATCGACTCCGACAATAATCCCGTCTACGTCCTTGATTTCCTCTATCATTTGTTCTTCCGTTAAAATCTTACCGTAAGGATTCATTTTTACTTCTACGCCAAACTGATTTAATATTTCATATGGTTCATTGCTATGCCTACCAAAAGATCTTGGTGTAACTAAAACTTTATATGGCAACAGAAACATCTCCTAATTCAATGACATTATTTATTCTTTTGAAAGTCCGCTGCAATTTGTTCCAATTGATTAATATGAGATTTGATATCCACATTAAAGACTTCACCGATTACTTGTGTCCAGCCATGGATAAAATAAATCCAGCCATCTTCCACATGCAGATTTCTATCTTCTTTTTGAGCAATAGCCTGATGCATAAAATCCAGCTCTCCACGATAGTTCAATTCCCATGCCAGACTGTCGTTTGGAAATACGCCTTTATCGGTCAGCGGAGATCCTGGACGATCTTTACCTAAACCAGTAGCATTGACTACGAGAGAATGTGGAGACAATGTTTCAAGAATCTTATCATTGTCTTCAGGGTTTGGTGCATAATGAAATTCAAATTCTGTCGTCGTATCAAGCTTACTTAATAAATTTTTAGCTGATACTAAACGTTGTTCGCTTCGATTAGAGATAATAATTTTCTTAGGTACGTTGTCGCCATGTTTTTTATCTGTTAGATAACTGCTGATTGCTAACGTACTGCCGCCAGCCCCCATCAAAAATACTTCTCCACCCTTTTGCCAATAGTTTTCCGGAACGAACTCTTCTAATGCCAGACCGCTGGTAATAGGGTCTTTTGCATGCCCTCGAAGTTCATTTCCGTTCTCGGATTTCGAAATGGAAGAAATTTCATCCAGCATTTTGGCATAAGGATCCAAATAATCAAAATTTTCTTTTGCTGCGTTATACAAATCAATTTTATGCGTTGTAACAAGTGCTCCTTTGGACTCGGGGTCATTTTTAATAAAATTGACTACATCCTGATAAACCTGATCTTCATCATGAATATCGATGTCTATCCCTTTTAATACGGCATTATCAAGACCTAATTCCTTCGCCCATAAAGGAAACAGCTTCATAATGGAAGATTTTGTTGTTGTTACTCCGATAAAATACATCGTAGGCTGTGTTGCACTGTCTGGTAATTGCATCCTGTTCCTCCTCCTTATTAATCTATTTTTGAAAATGCAATAGATGGGTTCTTTACCATAAACTTGTCGATATGATTATTTGAAATCCCATATTTTTTCATATGAGGAATAAAGTTTTCTGTAATATAGTCCAACCCTATTTCCCCGCCATAGCTTTTCAACCGCTGCCGTGTAGTATCTAACCCTAATAAAATAGAATCTTCAAAGCCCCACTCCAGCATTTGCTTTAACATGCTTATTTCTGA
This sequence comes from Oceanobacillus jeddahensis, assembly GCF_000750635.1. Classification (GTDB taxonomy): domain Bacteria; phylum Bacillota; class Bacilli; order Bacillales; family Amphibacillaceae; genus Oceanobacillus; species Oceanobacillus jeddahense. The sequence goes on along the minus strand of NZ_CCDM010000001.1, from coordinate 1,248,241 downwards.
ATCATCATCATGATATTTAAACCGACCGATGGTGTCATATTCTACAAAACAACCTTTATCAGCTATTTTTTTATGAGCTTCAATGTTATCCAGTTTTCTATCTAAATGACAGACAATAATATTTTCAGGGGGGACTCCTTCATTTAAATAGAAGTCTGTTAAATAAATCCCCTGCTCCACCGTCTCCGTATGGCACATAATTGGCATTCCTGTTTCTATACTTGCCTGAGCTGCAGCAATAAACCACTTTTTATCCGGATCTGCCATTCTCTCCGCGTCAATAGCTGTCTTAATCTGTCCTGCTTTATGATTTGTATATTCTTTTGGCGGATGTGAATCTGTTCCAACATACATTCCTGCCGTCAGCTCATGAATAAAAACCGCTTTGAGTTCTTCCATTGAAAAAGTACGAATCCAATGATTATCTGGATAGAAAGCAAGTTTGTGAAATCCCGTTGAAGCAATAATATGCGTGCCTGTTTGTAAAGAAGCTTCCGCTAATTCCGCTTCCATACGACCGCTTCCTAATGGCTGGGCATCTACAATCGCCTGTCCTCCTATCGATCGAAACATTTCCAGTTCAGCTATCGTTGCTTCGTAATCATCGATTCTCAATGCCGGATTTAATTTGGCAGGCTGTCCTTCAGCTAAAAACAGATGTTCATGGCTGTGACAAAATCCTAATTGTTCTGGATAAATATGGCCTTGCACTGTTTGAATCATTGATATCCTCTCCTTCTTCCATCATCGAGCGGGAGTATTTAGGAATCTTTCATAAGTACGGGGAGTGTATCAGGTCATTTCATACCCAATACACTTCATCGCAATCTTGAAAAAGCTTGTTCAAGCTGCTCCCCCGAAAAATATGGTGAAATTAAACTTAGTTATCCTTCCAATTCGGATTATCAATAACTTCCGGTTTTCCATCTCTTTCGACTACTAACTTGCGGAAACCTTTTGTTTCAATGGTTCCATAATCATGTCCAGCATCTGCCCGGAAAGCAAAGAAAGTAACTAATGGTTCATCGCCGGTATTAATACTCCGGTGAGCATATCTTCCTGGTGTATAAACGGCATTTCCAGGTTTAAATTCACCTGTGTCCCAATCTCCTTCCGGGTTTTCCATAAGCAGAAGTCCTTGTCCGCTGATACAATAATAGACTTCGCCAGTGTCCAATATTGTATGAAAATGTCCTTTTGTCATGTTATATTCATCACCAACTTTACCCGGGTAAACAATACTTGTTCCAAAAAGAATATTTCCTTCTGTTTGTGGTAAATCAAGCTCATAGAATTCATAAACTAGCCGGTCTTCTTCATCCACTACTTGCTGAAGAGCAGCTTCATTATGAAATATTCCTTTCATATTTGATACATAACGCTTGCTAGATTCTTTTTCATTCGACTTTCCGTTCGCTAAATCAAAAAATAGTGTAAAAGGATTTACGTTATTTGTCATATTCTTTGCACCTCACTGAATTAGTTATTTCAATCATCATTTTATCTTTCATTTCACATAAAATATCTACACTTTGCTGTATAAAATGCTTTACTGTAAGAACATCTTAAAATGCTCTAATACAACCAATCTCTTAAAGATCACCAGCTCTCATTTGATACTATGTAGCTTTGTTACTACATAGTAATGTAGATATATTCCTTTCATTTAAAATTATAATATATTTATATAACGTTTTCAAGATTTGAACCATATATAAACTATTTAATAAAGAATTCTTACAAACTTAAAATTTAGGAAACACAGGTTTCAGAGCAAAATATATTTCGTCAAACAGCTCTTTTATTTTATTATATCTTTCGTTGTTTTCTGAATTTGGTGTAGTAACACTGTTGATCTTCAAGAAATCATCAATCACGGTAAAATCTTTGTAGACTCCAGCTCCTACTCCTCCAATGATTGCTGCTCCCATCGAACTCGCTTCTTCCAATACTTCAGGTGTATTTAACTTTACATCAAATATATCTGCCATTATTTGTCTCCATACAGAGCTTTTAGCTCCACCACTTACAACGGTTAACTCATTTATCTCAATTTCTTTCCTTAACTCCTCCAAGATAATGGAAAGGTTTAAGGTAACTCCCTCCATGACACTTCTCATCATCTCTGCTCTCGTGGTTTCTGCTTTTATACCAACAAAAGCACCTTTCGCATTTTCATCCCATCTTGGTGCACGTTCGCCTAGTAAATATGGTAAAAATATTAAATTATTTGAACCTACTGGGGCTGATTCTATTTGTTCATTAATATATTCATACGCAGAGGCGTCATTTTGATCCGCTAAATAGGATTCATACTTGGCTACTTGTTCTTTCAGCCATCCCATTGCTCCTCCGGCTGTTTGCATGGTTCCATTCGGTGCATAATATCCTGGTACTGCATGCGCCCATGTAACCGTGTTCATATCATCTGAAAATACAGGTTCTTTCGTTGTTGTTGTTACCCAAGCTGACGTCCCTAAAGAACAATATGTCCTGCCAGGTTCAATAGATCCTGCTCCCACACTCGCCGTAACTCCATCTCCTGCTCCAACTACAACTGGCGTACCTACAGCAAGTCCAGTTTCCTTCGCTGCTTCTTCTAAAACGCCTCCAGCTATAAAAGTGGAAGGTTTTAACTCAGGCAGCTTTTCTTTATCTATACCAGCATAACCGATTATTTCATCAGACCATTTTAAGTTTTTTAAATCAAAACAAGCAAAGCTATTACCATCAGAATAATCTGTATAGACATTTCCGGTTAGTTTAGCAATAATAAAATCCTTTGCATTTAATGCCTTATACGTTTTCTGATAAACATCCGGTTCATTCTCTTTTATCCACATTAATTTCTGTACACCGTATGAAGGCGTATTCATATGACCGACAATGTTATAAAAATCCTTTTGTGAGATATGTTGTCCAATCTCTTCTGCCTGTTTCGTTGCTCTCTGGTCAGCCCAAATAATGGCATTTCGCAATGGCGTTATGGACTCGTCCACGCATAAACATCCCATCATTTGACCACTAAAGCTAATTGCAGCTATATCATCCGGATTAATTTTATACTCATCCAGCATTCGCTTGGTCGAGTCACATACTGCGTCCCACCAGTCCTGAGCATTCTGTTCTACAGAATTCCCATCAAAATACTTCGTCTCATAATTAGAAACCTCACTGCCAATCAGCTTTCCCTCTTCTGAAAATAAACTTGCCTTATTTCCAGATGTACCAATATCATGTGCTACTATATATTTCATTATTTCCCCTCCTGATGTAAATATATAATCTATAAAAAAGCTCATGTTATGAACTTTCTTAACCAGCTGTAATAGTCACTTCAAAAGTGTTTTGATCTCCTCGATATCTAGCAGTAGAATATTCAATAGGCTCGTCAAATACGTTATATCCTACTGATTTAAATTGTTGGATAGCATGCTTTTGGGTTAAATCCAGATATTGAATATCTTCTTTATTTGGAATTAATGCCTCAATTTGCCTTTTAATCTTGTGAACATTGGTTTGATTGCTACGAGATAATACAGAGTATAAAGATTCGTTTTCCAAATCATGATCCAATATGAACTTACATTTTTCGTAACTCAAATACGTTCTGACTATTACAATGGGTATACCGTCTGCAAACCTTCTTCGATAGATATAGATCGCCTTATCACCTAATGATAATTGCAATGCTTCTGCTATTTCTTCTGTAGCATCCACCACTTCAAATTTAAGAACTTCTGTACTTGGTGTCCTTCCAGCCTGAATCATCTGCTCGTTAAAAGAACCAATTGCTTGTACAAAGCTTTGATTAATTTTCGGCCTAGCTACAAAAGTCCCTTTACTTTTCACCCGATAAAGCCAGCCATCCTGCACCAGTTCCGTTATCGCCTGTCTGACCGTCGTTCTGCTTATTTCAAAATGCTCGCTTAACTCTAATTCTGTCGGAATAGTATTACCAACTTCATAAACACCATTCTTTATTTCTCTTAGAATAAGCTCTTTTAATTGAAAATAAAGAGGAATGGGTACATTTTTGTCTAATCCTGATTTTTCTAATACGTTATCGTCCATTTTCAAACTCCTTTTATTACCACAATATTTGGATGGTGCCCCATCATTTCATTTATTCACTCATTAATGGTAACGCTTTAACTGTTCACCAATTTACTTTGAAAAAGGCAATAAAAGAAGCCTCTTCCCCTTATCTCGTTTAAAAATTGTTAATCATTACTTTAATGGCAAATTGAGTAACATTGTCGTTACATAGTAACATAATGATTTTTATTCTTCAAGATATCTTGGACGAAGGCGATATCAGCAAAAAATAAAACGTCGTTTGCGGATAATAATGTTTCATATTACTTGGACTTTCGGGATTGATACGTAAATATCATTTTCCTCGTTATTCATATAAAAAGATGAAGTGACATTAAAAAAATAGACATTTGGGAAAACAGCATAATTTACATTACAGCTTGGCGGGAGTATAAAACAGTCATAACTCACATATTTTCAGAATTGTGACTGTTTTATTTGTTTGACTCCAGTCCATTTCAAGAGAAGTATTTTAGTATAATTGTAAATACCTTCTATTCTCCGAACCTCCGTTACAAAATATTCATTCATACGCAATAATCGTTTTAGGAATTTCTTTTGTTAAGCTTTCATAATAATCCTTTTCAACCTCATGGTCGGTAATAAGCACATCAATAAGTGAAGGTGGAGCGAATTGTGAAAAACTCGTATTCCCAAACTTACTGCTGTCACACAGTACAAATACCTTAGACGCTATTTTCACCATAATTTCTTTGATCTCTGCTTGATTCATATCCGGTGTCGTACATCCTCTTTCCAAAGTAAATCCATTCGTTCCTAAAAATACTTTATCCACGCTTAATTCATTTAATATCTTTGATGCTATCGGTCCTACTGCACAATGTTGTTTTTTTCTAATTGCCCCTCCGATCAGAATAATATTTACACCATCGATATTCTCCAGATACTGCGCAATCGTAATATCATTAACAACTACTGTGAGATTGGAATAGCCATGTAATAATTTTGCCAATTCTATGGTGGTGGTACCTGCATCAAGAATAATAATATCATTATCCTCAATGAATTTGACGCTTTCTTTAGCAATTGCTTTTTTTAAATGAAGATTTTTAACTTTTTTTTCGTTGGAACTCGGCTCATATCCGGTTTGTGACAAATCAATCGCGCCACCGTGCGTTCTTTTAATTAATTTTATATTTTCCAATTCTGCTAAATCATTTCTAATTGTGGCAGGGGATACTTTAAAAAAGTCACATAAGAATGGTACAGTCACTTTTTTCCTGTCTCTTATTACCGCTACTATTTGTTTTTTTCTTTCTTCTGCAAACAGTGGTTTTTCCTTTTCTATTTCGTACACCCCCTTCACGTTTAATCATAAACAATTACTGTTTTTAAGCCTTTACCGCTCATGGCCTCTTCAAAAGCATCATGGATATCATTTAAATGGTATTTTCCTGTTGTTAATTTTTTTACGTCTAATAACCCGGACGAAATAAAATGTAAGGTTTTTCTAAATTGTTCATTACTTGCCTTTGTCGTACCTAATATAGTTAATTGCTTATAATGAATTAAATTTGTATCTAATTCTACTTTCTCTTTCCCTTTTGGCAATCCACCAAAAAAGCTGATCCTGCCATTTAACTTTACTAATTCTAATGATAATGTTTGCGCATCTGCAGACGAGCAAGCCGTAATACATACATCGACTCCTTCCCCATTTGTCTGCAGGTCTATTTCCCGTTTCAAATCCGAATTAGGTATGGTTATAAAGGAATTGTCGATTTCCTTTGCCATCTCTAATCTATTTGTGGAACGGTTAGAAATAAACACGTTGGCTGCTCCAGAAATCTTTGCAAGCATTGCATGCATAATTCCTATTGGGCCGGCACCTATAATTAACACGTCATCTCCCGGTTTTATCTCGCATTTTTCAATTCCGCTATATACGCAAGCCAGCGGTTCTATAATAGATGCTTCTTCAAAAGATACATGATCCGGGAGTTCAGATATATTACCGGAATTTATTGCTTTAGCAGGTATCTTAAGGTATTCAGCGAAGGCTCCGTCCAGCTGGACACCAATGGCTTTATATTCTTTACATAAATGTTGATTCCCGCTCACACAAATATCACATTTTCCGCAGCCTATATTGGGAGCTGCTGCAACTCTCATTCCTTTTTTATAACCGTCTACGCTGCTCCCTACTTTTTCGATTACTCCGCTGAATTCATGTCCCAGCGTTCTCGGAGAGTCTTTATGAATTTCCGGATGACCGTTACGATAAATTCTTAGATCAGTCCCACATATCCCTGCTGATTTTACTTTTAGCAGAATTTCATCTTCGCTTATTGCAGGTATTTCTTCCTTAATAACCTCTATATTTTCTTTATCATACATTTTAGCAGAAAGCATGGATATTATCCCCTTTTTCACGTATTTTTAGCAAATCACTATTTCCTCGGAAGCAATTAATCTAAAATCACTTTATCCCCGGTTTTGATAGATTTATTTCCAGCATTTACGACTTTTACAGCCATTTTACCGTCATGGCCATTAACGGAAGGTTCACTGTCTTCGATGATACAATTTACAAAATCAATATCCTCTTCCAAATATGCCTCTTTAAAAAGGGAGCGCCATGTTTTAGTTAACGGTCGTTTAGAACCCGTTTCAACATTACATACGGATATTTGTTTATCGTAGGTTTCGCCGACGAATATTACTCCTTCTGTACCCAGTATCTCTACTCTTGCATCGTAGCCGTATTTCACAGATACAGAGCCGTCTATTACCCCTTGCTTCCCATTATCAAACTCCGATACCAGCACGACATTATCATAAAAATCCGGATATTTTTCGCTAATATCCTGGCATCTATAATTATTTGCTATCGCATAAACACTTTTAAACTCTCCACCTGTCAGCCACCGTAATGTATCAATATCATGACTATTCACCTCTGCTAACGGGCCATTACTTCTCTCAACATCGTACATCCACTCCTGTGGTACACTTGGTCCTCTTGTCAATGATTTAACTAAAACGATATCACCAATTTCACCATTTTCAATTGCTTCTTTTGCTAAATTAAAGCTTTGATCAAACCTTCTCATAAAACCAATCTGTAATTTTACATTATTCTTTTGAGCAGCTTCTATCATGTAATCGCATTCATCTTCATTTATAGCCATTGGTTTTTCACAGAATATATGTTTTCCGGCATTAGCTGCTGCGACAGCAATTTCTTTATGATAGTTTGTTGGAGTTACAATAACAACTGCATCTATTTCGTCATCATGGAGAGCATCCTGATAGTTTAAGTAATATTTATCAATTTCTAATTCTTTAACGGCATGCTTTACGTTTTCTTCATTTGGATCAACGACTGCAACCAATTTTGCATTCGGTACATTTCTTCTATAGTTATTCGCATGAAGTAATCCTGCCCGGCCTGCTCCAATAACACATACACCAATTTTACTATCCATATCCAGCACCTCTTCGTTATTATTTATTATTTATATTATTGTTATTTATTATTATATGTTGTTGTTTATTGTTTGTCAAATTGAATTCTCCTGCTTGGAGTGCAAAATATAACCTTTGATATAGGTTAATTTTGTAGAAGCTTAACTGTTTCACACGCTCACCGTTTTGTGTATTCTGCCTTACTCACAGCTGGTTCACTTGCTGTGAGTAAACTTTTAAAAGTGAACTGCTATTATTATATTGTTTACATATTTTAAGTTGTTGTTATATATTATCTTTTAATCTTTTTTGATATGCCTGAAATAAAAAGTTATGCTGCACTTTCAATTTCACAAGCAGAATTTCAGCAGCAAAAATGCTAATTTCTTCCGTCTGTAATGTATTAAAAAAAATGAAAACATTAAAAAACCACAGAATCAGCTTTTTCCCAGCGTTTCTGTGGTTTTACTATCAAACATTAAATAAAAGTTATGCTATGAAATTTTCTATTTTTTTACCCTGAATACAGTTGGATAAAACCGACTGCTACATTCCTAATAATGTCGTCACAATCCAGCCGGAACCATAGAATATCATAAATTGAACCCCTATTCCTACACCAAGGAAACGATTCAATAATCCGCCGACCATTGCCATTGCAAAAGTAACGGTAACACTTACCAACCCGCCTTCATAAAACGCAAGTAAGGTAACAACACCAATAAACATCGCAATAATGGCTTCTTGATTAATATATTTTAAAACAAGAACAGTCGCTTTTCGCGCAAAATTCATCGAAAATGGATAGGCGATAACAGCGGCAACAACAATTCCAATCAAGCCGTATAACAGAAAGTCCAGCGGCTCCATTAGCGTATGCAGGTTATGAACCGGCTCGGTTGTAAATACAGGCGGTGCATTAAATAACGCCTGTGCCGGACCGATTGCTACCGGACTGAGCGGAATCCCAAAGGCAACAAGCGGAATAATTGTCTCTGCAATATAAGTAGATTCTGTTACCCCGTTCATGGTAGAAAGGCTCGTCGTTGATTTCTTATATTGACCTTTCACACGGGAGCCTACCAGTTCTCCCATCAATGCTGTCATCCCGACAGGACTTAAAGCAAAAGTCAAAGAGGATAAAAAGGACGTACCCGCAACTGATGCTGTTTGTTTTTTCGTTAACACTTTAAATGGATTAGGAAAATATCCTGACCAGGATTTCTTTTCCGGAGCTAATTTATATTCATTTGGCTGATGACGTTGAATCATTAACCGGCCACTTTGAGATGACGCTAATAAAATATCCGTAAACATCGGTCCGATCGCAATTCCTAAGAAGAAACTGATCGATAAACCTGTTCCTAAAATTGATGTACTCACCAAATTTAACCCTTGTATTACTAGTGCAAGCGGGATAATTAAAATAATACTCGCCCAGCGTCCTTTGGAAAAATAACCGATTAAAATTGCTGCTAACGTAAATATAATTCCGGCGTTTTCTTGAAAAAATTCGCCGAATTGGCTCAGGAATACAGCAAACGCCAAGGATACAGGTAAAGCAATAAACGCACCAATTACTCCTCCAGAAATCATTTTTCGTAAAGCAATATGCGGCAGACCAATCCGCCGCATAAAATTAGCATGATCCAGCATCGGGGTTGCTGTTGTATCTCCAGGTACGCCCATTAATGCAGTTGGAATCGCATGCGTCAGATGTTTAGAAAGTACCGCAGCCATAAAGAAGGCAAAAACAGCCTCCGGAGGCGCCCCCAGTAAGACAACAATTAAAGTCGCCGGAACAAGCACAGCGGTTTCATCTGAACCAGAAATCAAACCGATCGCTGTAAATATAATCCCTGCTACAACCGCTAATACGATCGATATCAGTAATACATCCATTTTCCTTCATTCTCCTCTTTCTACTATTTCTGCTCTTTCTCATCACTTTTTTCTTTCTCATCAGAAATAAACATGTTATAAAAACCCTGCTCCTTCATTTCTTCTGCTGTTACTGGATCATTCAAAATAGATTCACGCTCTTCATCCATATCCAGCTGGAGCTTCTCATAGATTTCCGTTAGTTCATTGTTCGTAGATGCCGTTTCATTCAACGTTCTCTTCGGCTTAAATAAAAATGTGTTAACCAGTAAACCTGTTACGCTGCCGGCTATCCCTAATAATAATGAATAAGACTGAATCATTTCTTCCGGGGCAATTCGTGGAAAGATAAGCTCTCTGCCAGTCAAAAAGCCAATAAAACTGAGTACAACGCTGATGAAAATTGTAACAATTAAATGCCTCCCAACCACTGTGTCACCTATGATTTCAATATAGGACCGGGAGTCTTTCTGTTCTTGTTCCGTCATCTTTGCAGTCACCTTTCTATCTAAATATCTTTAAAACTCTACTTTCGCATCTTAGAAAGTGTCTTCATTTCTATAGAAACAGGAGTTAGTCGTTCCTTCGATAATTCCCTTGACAAAGAAATAGAAGGTGTAGTGTAAAATACCGCTGCGGCGGACCGTTTTGCTTTCCTAGGGGCACGCTCTTCAGCTAACTTTTGCCAAGAAGTGCACTTGGCAAAAGTGGATCTTCAGATGGTGCTGATCCCACAGGAGTCAAAACGGTCCGCCTCCGCTAGTTAGGTGTTCTATATGTGGAATAGCTGAACAAAAATAGGTAGATCAGGCCAGACAAAAAAGATTTTTCGTGGTGCATGGAAAAAGTGCTCAGCAATGATTTCTTTTTGTGCATGAGAGCTATTCTAGATGTTAACTATCCATGCTGTTTTGATTCGAACTGCTAAACCAACCTAACCATTTAAAATACTGGAATAATCGTGTTATCAAACGAAAGCGCCACTATTTCGTCCAACCAAACAGGATGTTATTTCTTTCATTCGCTGTAGAATCCCATCATAGCGGAGGCCAACCACGCAGACTCCTATGGGAACAGGGCGAGCTGAAGATCCACTTGAAAAGCGGTCTTCTTTTCAAGTTAGCTGAAGCCGTCCCCATGGCAGACTAAGACCGCAACGTCCTGTTGCAACGTCTGCACTAGTACGTCCTGTACGTCGGAAAGCGGAGTGGCTGGCCGGAGCGGGAGCTATACACTATCATTCGTTCAAAAAAAGCTGATTTAACTAAAAGGCAAGCACAATAAAGAAGAACTTGATAATCCTGAAACAGCAAGATATATATGCTTATTCTTAGTTACGATAGTTGAGATTATCACGGAGAACCGCCCGTAAAACTCTCGCTTCAAAATAAAGAGTGAAAATAAATTTATTTAGGCGGGAGAAGGACGAAAACTCCCACTGAATGAAGTTTCGTTTTATAAAATAATTTTTTCCATCATGAAATAATCTGATTATACTACATACAAGCTAATTAAACCAGCCATTATTAGCAGATACTAATTACTGGATATACTATGGTTTAAAGGATTACCTCTACTGTTTCTCTGCTATAATAAGAGAGAAGAAAACAGTCATATCTAATTAAATTCGCAGTGAAAAGAGGAGCGTTTTATGAAGTTGGGAACAGAAAGGCTGATGATTATTCCTTGTACGGAACAGACGATTACTCCTGAGATAAAAGAAGAATATACTTGTGGACCTCATATAATTCGTCATTTAAATGCTTTAAAGGAAGACCCTGCTTTATTATATTGGGGTGTTTGGCTTGTGAAGCACAAATCAACCGGGAATATAGTCGGAGATATTGGTTTCAAAGGAAAACCTGATGAAAATAAAGTAGTAGAAATTGGTTATGGGTTCCTTGAAACTTGCTGGAACAAAGGCTACGCAACGGAAGCTCTTACAGCTTTAATACATTGGGCTATACATACGTCAGAAGTTCATAAAATGATAGCTGAAACACGCTTAGATAACCCTGCCTCCATGCGTGTATTAGAAAAAATAAATATGCAAAAAAGGGAACAGACGGAAGCAATGCTTTATTGGGAGTTAGATTTGAAGGATATAAACAGGTAAAGCCTTTATTTCCTTATCCTTTAATTAACCAGCCAAAAAAACAATAGCTTGAAATTGAAAACATCATATTATGACAGGAAAGAAGTTGGAAATCATAGACCAGCTTCTTTTTTTATACCCCGAAATAACTCCATCTTTACTGATTTTCTTTCACAAAAAAACTTCCCAACGGCAAGCCCCAAATACGGTTATATAACTTCTGGTAAAAAGTAATATCATAAACATCTGTTCGCTCCGCATTGTTCATCATTCTCAATGGAACAAAAAATGAATTGATTTTTATATTTGGATTTAGATGCAGGCCATTCCGTTCATAAAACTGAATCCTTCGAAGTCTGTTGGCATAATCCTGCTCCCCTTTTGCAGCCTCCGGATCCTCTACCTCCAGCAAAATACCATTTGCGGACAAATCCTTCAGCTGCTGCATGAGTTCACTACCTAGTCCATTCGCTCTGAATTTCGAACGCACAGCTAAATAGGAAATAAAAATACCGCCAAATACATCTACTTGCTGATAAATCGCATACCCATATTTTTCTTGCCCATCTGTCAGATAAACAGCCTTCATGGAGCCCTTCTTTAAATTACGCTTTATCACAAAACGGGGAAGTAATTCGATACGCTCAAAGTCCTGTTGCAAATAGTTATAGAGAACTTTTATATGGATAGTTGTCGGATCTATCGTTTCTAAATAATACTTCTTTTTATGCATAGTATTCCTCCAGATTTGATCTATATCATTTCATTTAGATTTTTTGCGCTTTTCTTGTTAGCTGTTCTAAAAACCTTTTTCTGCTTTTCTCTTTTTTATACCTTAAAAAAGACATGGTATGGAATGCTGTTGGTGTAATTCCGCACATTTTGAGTATTTGCTTTTTTAAAACTCTCCCATAATCATGCTGCATGAGCTTCACATATAATGACGGCGTATCATGCGTCGTAATAATCCAGCCCGTTTTATTTTTTAAAAGACCTATTGGAATGACCCCTTTATACTCATACGCAAATCCTTTTGCGAAAACACGGTCTACAAAACCTTTTAGAATAGCTGGCATCCCGCCCCACCAGATGGGAAAAATAAAAATTAGATGGCTGGCCCATGACACAATTTCTCTGTATTCTTCTACTTCCGCGTCAAACTGCAAATCTCTTCTCTTATGTATATTATCAAAGTATAACACTGGGCGAAAGTTATCTTGATATAAGTCTATCACCTTTACATGGTGCCTTGGGTGAATATTCTTCTCTACTGTTGAAAAAATAGCCGAATTAAATCCTGAATCATTAGGATATGCATAAATCACTGCAATATTTTTTGCCTGTAAGTTTTTCATTTAACCCTTTTACCCTTCCCTTCACAGTTATTTTTTGAACAACTGTTTATTTATGTATAAGCGTATTATATAATCGAATAAATGAAGAAACAATATTCAATTTTTGCCCATCTGTTACATAATAAACAGTTATACAAAAAGTGTTCAGGAAGGATGAATAAGATGGCTGACCGGCGTACAAAGAAAACTCAAAAAGCAATTAAGAATGCATTTTTAATACTTTTAAAAGAAAAGGAATTGACGAAAATAACCGTCTCCGAAATCTCCCATTTGGCTGATATTGGGCGCGGGACGTTTTATTTACATTTCCAAGATATCTTTGACCTTTATCAGCAGCTGGAAAATGAGCTTTTGAATCAGCTTTTAGAGTGGATTGAAAATCTTTACAGAAATAATAAACCCCTTACATTAGCGGAATTTATCGAACAGGTAGCAGCTTCTATTTGGGAAAATAAGAACGCATTTCATCTATTTATGAATGAACAGCGAAATAGCACACTTCTATTAAAGGTGAAAGAAATAATTACGGAGAAAGAGCTGGAGGAAAGAAAACAACATGGGGTTATTCAAGGTGCTGATTTTGAAAAATTTAATGTTTCTTTTCAAGTTGCCGGTACGATCGAGATACTAAATGAATGGGTGAAAACAGGAATGCAGCAAAGCCCGAAAGAAATAGCTGAGGTTATTTCACGGATTATCTGTGATGAGGACGATGTTACCAGATATGGGGTGAAGATAAAGTCTGTCCCAAATCCGTGATAACTATTTTCTGCTCTCGACTATTTTCACCACTGACTGAAAACAAATTTTATTTTTAGAGCAAAGGCTTTACTTTGAACCTTTGCTCAAATATGTTTAACCAACCCATCATATGCAACTTCTATTTGATAAGGAGCAAGTATGTCCACTAAATCCTGATAAAGTAAACCGCAATTATGAGAAAAATGTGTAGCAATTATTTTTGTTTTCGTATTTTCTTCATGCCATGCCTGAAACCGCTTTTTCACCTCAATGACCGTTTCCACACTCATATGGTTACGGCTCTTTGGGTTTCCATTCATCCCGACAGTACAATCTAAAATCGCCATATCCACGCGTCTTCCCTCCAGCCAATCCCATGTTGCAGGAGGAAACCAGCCAGAGTCATTCCCATACAGTAAATGCTCGCTGTCTTTTTCAATATAGAATAATAAGCAGGTTTCCCGTGGATCATGATCCGCCAAAAGAGGAGTGATTTTTGCTTGCCCAATCCAAAAAGCTTCGAAAGGAATTAAACGCTGCATGTTAAATTGCTGTTGAATCCCACTTTCCTCTGAAAAGATCGTTCGGCATTGCTGTAAGGCCAGATCATTCCCATAAATATTTAAAGGCTGCTCTACCCCATGAGCAAAGCCTTCTATTCGTGAAAGTAAATCTCCTGCACAAAGATGATCATAATGCGTATGCGTTAATAAAAGGTGGTTTACTTGGGACATATCTACATCATCTCTAAGTGCCTGATAATAGGCATCTGGCGGATAATCAACTCTCCATTGATCATCAATAACCACAGAGCTTCGGGTACGAATATTTCTTCCTTTTGCCTTTCTGGCGTCCTGGCAAGGCTGGCAGCGGCAAAATACATTGGGGAAACCTTCTGCAGCTGCTGTTCCTAAAAAATGTACCTTCATCTTACGTCCCTGCTTCCTGTAAAGTAGTTAAAATTAGTAATAGAGAGCGCTATTATATTTACATTTTCACATCACACGTATTCCTATTTCACACTATCTCTTAAAATTAACTCGGTAGCTAATAATATTTTTTTGGCAATTACCCTTCCATCTAAACGTTCCAACAATGTATCCACTGCAGCCTCCCCCATTTCTTCTGTAAATACTTTTACAGAAGACAATGAAGGGTATACATATTTTGAAATGGACATATCATTAATGCCAATAATGCTTACTCTCTCAGGTACCGAAATAGTTGCTTCATGCAAAGCTCTCAAGCTGCCAATTGCCATCACATCACTGCTGATAAAAAAAGCTGATGGCAAACGGTCACCTAATTCTTCAATTGCCCGCTTCATAAGTTTATAACCATTATCAACTGAAAAAATGTCCATATAAACATACTCTGATTTAAATAAACCCAACTCTTGCATATAAGAGCAAAAAGTTCGTTCCCTCATATCAGAAATAACCTCTGTTTCTCCCTTAGCTATCTCTCTTCCGCCAATAAAACCGATTTCTTGATGACCTGTTTCAATAAAATAATCAATTACTTTATAGGTTGCTCTTTCAAAGTCTACAATTACTGCATCATAATGGTCCTGATCCGGACTGTAATCTACAAAAACAACATGCTGATTAATCTGTGAAAGTTCTTTCACTTGCGAATAACTAAATTTTCCAACAGCAATAATTCCATCCACATCTTTAGATGATATTTCACTAATATTATCAAAGAAATAGACTTCTGCGTTCATATCCAATGCCTTACACCGTTGTTCAATCCCTAAGCGGATTGATAGATAATATAAATCGTTTAATTCTTCTTGTTCTGTATACCAATGTACAATTGCAATTTTATGCCCGCCAAATTTGTGGGCCGATTTCTTTTGATAAGAAAGCTCTTCCGCCGCTTCAAATATTCTTTTTTTTGTTTTATCCGTCACCGATAAGGATGAATCATAATTTAGAACCCGTGAAACAGTTGCCGCTGAAACACCAGCTAATTTTGCAATATCTTTAATCGTTGCCATGTAAACACCTTCTTTACCACCTGTGTCATTCGTATTCATCGTACCACTTTTATATCTAAAAATCATGATAATTAGAGGTTTTGAAAAGGTTTAACGGCAATTTTTTAATATTTAAGCACATTTTTTGCAAAAAATAATGCTAGTTTACTTGATAGCATCTGTCGCATATGCAGAATAAAAATCATCAATATGAATCGACTGACCGTGATTAAGCCTTGATTCTTCTGCAGCAAATGCCATTAAATGACTTCGTAATGATGTTGCAGCAGAGGAGATGCTCTCCTGTTCACCATAATGATCAATATCATGTAAAAACGTACGGACAATATTATTGTCGCCACCGCCATGACCGCCAATTGGTTTACTAAATTTAATAATCGATTCCCGCTTCGTAGAAAAATCATAGACAGAAATACGGTTGTCCGCCATGTTCCCCCGAATTTCTCCTTTTGTCCCCATAATCTGGACCATACGAGTCTGCTCTCTAGTGAATCCAGACATGCTAAAAGTTGCTGTAGCGCCGTCTTCAAATTCCATATTCACAACCTGATGATCTACCACATTATTATCCGCTTGATAAACACATTTTCCATAATCGGTCTCCTGCAATGCTTTTATAATCCCTTCATTGGTATGATCTTCCGTAAATTTTTTAGCCCAGCCTCTGCCCTCTCCCAGATAATATCTTCCTGCATGAAAAGGACACTCCTGTTCAATTGGACATCCGTCCAGACAGCGTTTGGGAGCCCCTTTTGGCTTATTCTCTTTACGAAAATGCATTAACGATCCATAGGAGCTGATTCGTTCACATTGTTTTCCCATAACAAAATTAATAATATCCATATCATGGCAGGATTTCTGTAATATCATGGGACTCGACTTTTCTTTATTACTCCAATTTCCCCGGACAAAACTATGCGACATATGCATAATCTCTACATTTTCATTTAATTGAATGGAAGCAACATTTCCTATATCGCCTCGTTCAATAACCTTCTTAATCGTTGACCAAAACTCTGTATAACGAAGAACATGACAGATGGTTAATTGGCGTTGATATTTAGCCGCCGTTGCCTCCATATCAATACATTCCTTAGGATCAGGCGACATTGGTTTTTCTAAAAGAACATGGTAGCCCTTTTCCAATGCTTTCATCGTTGGTTGATAATGAAAACGGTCCAATGTACAAATAATAGCAACATCCGCTTTTTTATCTTCTTGTAAAAGCGCTTCCCAAGAAGTATAGCAAACGGATTCTTCCAATTCATGCTCTATCTTTACCCGGTTTCTACGTTCATCATTCGGATCTGCTACAGAGACAATTTGAAGTTCATTCGGATAATTTAATGCATAAGGTGCATATGCTCTTGCTCCACGATCTCCCGCACCAATCAAAATAGCTTTTTTCGGCTGCATATTAATTCCTCCCAACCATTTATTCTTCTTTATATTCAAATTTAGAAAAAGTTAACTGTCCGCCCCAAGTTAAAATAAAGGCGGCCACAGTTCCTCCCATTAGAAACAGCAATCCAGGTATCGTCATAAAAACAAAATAATAGATTCCTGCTACAGCAATAAATAAAATAATCGTTAAGATCGGGTGTAAAAATCCAATCATAAATGGCCATAATAGATATTGAATAGCTGATAATTTAAAGTGCGAGAATACAGGAAAGAAATACAATACGATGACACTAAATAAAATAGCTATGGCCAGTACAGCAAAGCTTGCAATAAAATACATCGTCTCTTCCTGAAAGCGTAATATTTGATACTGAATGATTAAAGCATAGCCGATGAAAAAGAGGATACTTCCAAGAAGATTACTTCTTAAAAATTCCTGCTTATATGTTTTCCAAAATAATGGAAACACCGGACTATTATCTGCTTCGCCTTGAATCCATTTTCGAACAACTGCAAACATAGCAGCTGTTGCAGGCATTACTCCCAAAATACCTAAACCAAGAATAGTAAACCCTATCCATAAAAAATGAACATAAAGAAATCTCGTAATCCATAAACACAAAGTATAATAGCCTGCCATAAAACCTGTCATTTTCTCCCCTCCCCATCTTATCAAAAATACTATTTCATCTATAAACCCATATAACACTGCCTATCTTTTCTACTTCACTTGACCCATTTACTCTTTTACGGAACCAATCAATACCCCTTTTACAAAGAACCGTTGAACAAATGGATAGACGATTAATAACGGCAGGGACGATACGATAATAACGGCATACTTAATAAGGGAAGCGGTTTCAATTTGTTCTGCAAATGAACTTGCTGATCCACCTTCTGCTCCTGCACCGCCAGACATCATACCTTCATTTAAAATTAAAATTTCTCTCAGAATCAACTGTAACGGATATTTCGTTTCATCGGATAAATAGATTAATGCATTAAAGTACTGATTCCATAAGCCAACCGCATGAAACAGTGCCATTACAGCAATAATTGGCATGGATAGCGGCAAGACAATTTTAAAGAAAATCTGAAAGTCCGTAGCCCCATCAATTTTTGACGCTTCAACAAGCTGATCTGGAATACTCTGCTGGAAAAAAGCCCGGGCAACAAGAATAGACCATGCTCCAACAACATTGGGAACAACAATTGCCCACATCGTATCAATCATTCCCAATGACTGAATCACAAGATAAGTAGGAATCAGCCCTCCATTAAATAGCATCGTAAATAGAATAAACCACATAATAAACTGTTTTCCTACTACTTCTTTCCTTGATAAAGCATATGAGCAAGGTAATAAGATGGCTAAATGAAGAATCGTACCGACCACTGTATATATAATGGTATTCCGATACCCGGACCAAATAGCTTCATTTTGAAACACTGTTTTAAATCCATTAAATGAAATATCTACCGGCCAGAGCCACATTTTACCTGTATTTACAGCAGCCGGACTACTGATGGATGCACTTAATACAAAAATAAGCGGGTAAACAATCAGTATGACGATAATCGTAACAAATATCGTATTCAGAACATCAAAACCTTTATCGGACAGCTGAAACTTTCGCATAGTCATTCCTCCTTACCACAGACTGTTCTCACTAGTTTTCCGTGCAATTTGATTGACGATAATGAGTAATGTTAGATTAATAACCGAGTCAAACAGCCCAATTGCTGCGGCAAAACTATATTGTCCCTCCAACAAACCGGTTTGATATACAAACGTTTGAATAATATCTGATGTCTCCGCATTCAAATTATTCTGCATTAATAATACCTTCTCAAATCCAATCGCCATAAAGCTTCCGATATTCAGGATAAATAAAACAACAATCGTCGGCAGTATCGCAGGAATATTAATATGAATAATACGCTGTATCCGGGAAGCTCCATCCATCTTAGCTGCTTCATGAAGTTCTGGATTTACTCCTGCTAATGCTGCTAAATAAATAATCGTCCCCCACCCTAATGTTTGCCATTGGCCAGACCATACAAAAATATGGCGAAACCAATCAGGACTGGTCAGAAAGGAAATCGATGATCCCCCAAAGTAAGTAATAACATGGTTTACCATTCCAGTAATAGGGTCCAGAAAAGCAACGAGCATTCCTACAATAACGACGACAGACATAAAATGCGGCGCATATGTAAGCGTCTGCGACCATTTTTTAAAAGCTCCATTTTTCAGCTCATTCAGCATAAGTGCAAATATAATCGGCAACGGGAATAAAATAAGCTGATAAAGACTTAAAATAACCGTGTTTTTAATTAGCCGCCAAAAGTAATAGGAATCAAAAAAGCGTTGAAAATGTTCAAAGCCAGCCCATGGACTTCCTATAATCCCTTCTGTTGCATAAAAATCTTTAAAAGCAATTTGCACTCCGTACATTGGGATATAATGAAAAATGGTAAAGTAAATCATTGCCGGCAAAAGAAAAACATATAATCTCCAGTTCAAAAGAACATTTTTCTTAAACCGCTCCAATCTATTGCTGCTCATACTCATCGCACGTGCAGGATTCTTTGCCATCCTAGCCCTCCTTTTACAACCTAAACAATGCCCTGATTAATTGATGATTGTTTGATAAAATACTTTCATTCAAAGCTTTTTTTGATGATGTTTGATCACTTATCCTTCCTCAGGAAATAAGAGAAAAGGTGCTTATTTCCTGAGGTTTTAATTGGTTATTAAACACTATTTAATTTCCTTAGTTACTTAAATAACGTTCATAAGCATCCTGTTGAATTTCCATGTATTGTTCTAATCCCATGCTTTCAAGTGTCTCTACATAATCATCCCATTGTGTAAATGACGTCTGCCCAGAAATGAATTGGTCCGTCATTTCCTCAACATATTTCTCAATATCTGCTCCTACAGAAGTCATCGTATTGTTTTCTTCTTCTGTATATGTGAAGGAAGGCCATACTTCATCTATAAAATCAGGCTCTAACTTTTCAGCAGCCCCTTTGGATGATTCTGCTCCTTCAGCTCCTTTAAAATAGTCTTCCATCAAAATTCCAGGGTATTGTCCACCTGGCCAAGTGAGGTATTGCGCAACAGCCTGATCTAAAGTTAAGCCATCCGGATTATCACGAATTTCTTCTACATATTGGTATTCTCCATCTTCTGTTTTCTCAAATGTCTCTCCTTCAATCCCCATAAAGAACAGCTCAGCACCTTCATCACTGTAAAAGTAATCCATCCAACGAGCAGTTGCAGCAGGATTCTCATTACTGCTTGTGATAACAAACCCGCTTGTACCTGAAGGGAATCCAATACCAGCAAATTCCTGGTCTCCATAAGGTCCTTCTAACGCTACACCACCTGTATAGTCCGTCCGGTGCTCTCCAGGAAACAGCTCTGCAGGGCTATGGTTGTATGTGCTGCCATATACTCCGTCTCCAGCATTTGCGTAAAATTGTTCTGCGCTGATAGAAAATATATTTTCTTCAATCAAACCTTCGTCATAAAGCTTATGAACAAACTCAAGCATTTCTTTATAATTGTCAGTAGTTGGATAGAATCGAACTGTTTCTCCATCAGGATCTAAGTCGATAAATCGATGTCCTTTTCCTTTATTACCAATTCCATAAGAACCCTTTAAATACGTTAGCAGACCATTAATAGATAACCCCCCAAAAGGAATTTCTTCTATACTCTCATCCCCACTCGGGTTACCTTCTTTAACAGCTTTTAAATATTCATAAAATTCATCGGTTGTTTCCGGCACATCCATATCCAATTCTTCCAGCCAATCTTCACGGAACCATGGTCCTTCACTAATTCGAAGTGCAGAGAACTCTGGATCATAAATTAAAGGAAAAGAATAAATATTGCCATCTGGGAATGTAATCGCTTTTTCTACTTCTGGATATTCTTCTAATATTTGTTTCAGATTGGGTGCATGTTCCTCAATAAGGTCATTTAATGGAATAAAAGTTCCCTGCTGTCCATACTTGAAAATATCAGGAACAGGAATAACTGCACTATGGAATGCATCTGGCAAATCGCCGCTCGCTAAGGCAAGGTTTCTTTTTTCACTTAATCCTTCATGAGGAACCATGTCCCATTCCACATTAATATTCGACATTTCCTCATACTCATTCCAAATGAGAACATCATTCCAATCATCTGCTGTTGCAGGAGCTTTTCCTGCGAATATATTTAAATCAATCGATTCTTCTACAATTGGTAAGCCGGAGTCTGTCAAATTATCCAAATCTTCTTCTGCGGCAGCGTCACCACTTGAACCACTATTACTACAAGCAGCTAATAACAGAACAATCAGCGTCATTAAAATAAATAATTTTTTTAACTTCAATGAAAATCCCCCCTAAAAGTAAATCGTTTCGTATAAGCGATAACTCAGATACTCAGGATTGCAATAGATTCCTTTCACCTCCTCCGATTTAAAGCGCTTACATTATTGGTAATATTTTTACTTGCCCCAACCACTCCAGCATCTTCTTTTAGTCTACTTATTTTAACCGAGTTATTATTATCGGCCTCTTGTTGTCCTGAAATCATATATTGGCTAATTAATTTATTTAGTAAATCAATGATATATGGCTGATGGTTAATCACACCTCCCCCACAGACAATTTGGTGTGGATGAATCAAGCAAATGATAGAGTAAATTCCCTTCGCTAATGATTCCAGCATGCTGTTAATTATTTTCACTGCCTTCTTCTCATTATTTTTATACTTCAAAAATAATGTTTCTATATCCATCTTTGAATCGTTATACACTTCTCTCGCTGACCGTAAAATCGCAGGTCCTGATGCAATATCTTCTAATGTTTTCTTCTTTTCAATCGGGAGAAGTCCAAGCTCTCCAGCGAACCCATTTCCTCTAAGAAACTTCCCATTCTGTATAATAGAACAGGATATGCCTGTACTCACCGTCACATATACAAACATCGAATCCTGAGGTAATTTAGCCAGCTCCCATTCAGCATACGCTGCCATGTAGACATCATTATCTATTGCAATATCCTGTATTAACGGAAACTGTTCCTGCAATCTCTCGACAATAGGGAAATCCCTCCACGGTAAATTATTCTGAAAAACAGCTACTCCTTTCTCCCGATCTACTTTGCCCGGGATGCCGACCCCCATTACAGTTACCTCCTGCATCGAAATATTTGCTAACAGCATTAATTGATGAATACAGTCAGCCACCTGCTGAAACATTTCCTCTGAATCTCCCTTAATACTTGGCAGTTCATAGCGCTGTACAATATTTCCACCAGAATCTACGACAATAGATGCAATTTTTGTTCCTCCAATATCTACACCAATTACATATTCCAATCTCTCACCTACTTCAAGTAAATATTTACTGTTATTTTAATAAATTATTTACTAACTTTTTTCTTATATTAGCATACTATATTTTATCCGTCTATAATTTTTTTAAAAATTATTAATAAACAAATAAATCAATTTTATTTATATAGATTTAGTTGGAATAAAGAAATTTATTTTCTTTTAATAGTACAAGCTTGTTCCGCTTCCACTATCACAGCTAAGAGTAAGCATATATATCTTGCCATTTTAGGATGAACATGTTGCCCATTACCATATTTGCTTTTTGGTTAAATATCCGTTCATTGTTGAATTGATGGTTGTGCATGGCTCCGCTCCGGGCAACCACTCCGCTTTCCGACGTACAAATGTTTTCGATGGGGCGAGTAATCGCAGTCCCAGGACGTACTAGTGCAGACGTTGCAACAACTCTTTTCGATGGGGTGAGTAATCGCAACCCCAGGACGTTGCGGTCTTAGTCTGCCATGGGGACGGCTTCAGCTAACTTGAAAAGAAAACCGCTTTTCAAGTGGATCTTCAGCTCGCCCTGTTCCCATAGGAGTCTCCATGGTTGCCCTGCGCTCTGATGGGATTCTACAGCGAATGAAAGAGATAACATCCTATTGGGGTGGACGAAATAGTATCTCTATCGCTTGATGACACGATCATTTCGTTATTTCAAATGGTTGGTTTAGCAGTTCGAATCATAACAGCGTGGATAGTTAACATTTAGAATAGCTTTCATGCACAGAGCGTAATCTTGGCTGAATATTTTTACCATGCACCACAAAAAATCTCTTCTGTCTGAACTACCTTTTATTTGTTCAGCTATTCCACATATAGAATGCCTAACTAGCGGAGGCGGACTGTTTTGACTCTTGTGGGATCAGCACCATCTGAAGATCCACTTTTGCCAAGCGCTCTTCTTGGCAAAAGTTAGCTGAAGAGCGTGCCCCTAGGCAGACTAAAGTCGCAACGTCCTGGGACTGGGGCTGCGATCACTCGCCCCACCGAAGAGCTTTTGCGGTTACTCGCCCCATCAAAAACCGTTGTACGTCGGAAAGCAAAACGGT
The DNA here is from genome assembly GCF_000750635.1 of Oceanobacillus jeddahensis. Taxonomy (GTDB): domain Bacteria; phylum Bacillota; class Bacilli; order Bacillales; family Amphibacillaceae; genus Oceanobacillus; species Oceanobacillus jeddahense. Next base: position 1,224,786 of record NZ_CCDM010000001.1, on the reverse strand, counting down.
CCGCCGCAGCGGTGCTATACACTTCACCTGCTATTTATTCTTTGTCTACAAGGTTGGCGTCCTTTAACTCCTCCCTAAATAAATTTATTTTCACACTTTATTTGGAGGTCTGGTTTTCACAGACGGTTCTCCATGATAAAAAGACGTACCCTCCAAAAAAAGAGAATACGTCAATTTATCATCCATCATGTAATTTCCCTGATTTCAATCTGATTCAAATAATCATCCAGCTGATTTAAACGAATTTTTCCGGTCTGTTCTTCCAAAGCGTTTAAAACACCCATTACAATGCCAAACTGAATAAAATCTTTTCCTTCTAATCCTCGCCGGTATCCAGCAGCTAAACCAGCAATTACTGAATCTCCAGAGCCAACAGGATTTACAGCTTCTACAGCGGGGGAAACTACACGATAAATTTTATCTCCATGCTTCACAATAGCACCGTCTTTTCCTAGTGTAACAACCACCCAGGATAACTCGCTGAATAATGGTTTCTTTAGTGATCCAATAATGGTTTCTATTGACGAAAAAGTAATGCCAGCAAGTTCTTCAAATTCTTCCTGATTTGGTTTAATCAGAAAAGGGATATTCTCTTTTTCCAAAGCGGTCTGGATGAGCGTGCTTTTTGTATCCAATAATACGGGTTTATTTGCTTTATTCGCGATCTCAAGCAATTGATTATAAAAATTCTCCGGTACTCCTTTAGGCAAACTGCCAGAAATAGTAATCACTTCTACTTTTTCAGCTCTTTCTTGAAATGCAGTCAAAAAGCTTTCGATTTCCTTTTCCGTAATAACGGGACCAGCTTCCAGAATTTCGGTTTGCTTTCCATCATGAATAATCGCTATACAATTTCGTGTTTCTCCTGCAATTGGCGTAAATTCATGTGCAATCCCACGGTTATCTAATTCCGCTTCAATAAAACTGCCAAGAGGTCCTCCTGCAAATCCACAAGCAATGACTTCTTCATTCAATTGATAAAGAACGCGTGTTACATTTAACCCTTTTCCTCCAGCAGTTTTGGATACAGTTTGAGCACGGTGAACATGGTTTTCCCGAAAAGCATCGACACGATATTGTATATCAACAGAAGGATTTAAAGTAACGGTTAGAATCAATGGTATTCTCCTTTCTTACACAACCTCATATTTTAAGCTTTTCCAGCACTCATGCAAATAGCAATTTTTTCTTGAACAGCAGCTTTCATTGCTTCTTTAGCTGGTTCCATATATTTTCTTGGGTCCGTTTCATTCGGGTAATTCGTCAAATGGTCTCTTAAGCTATGGGAAAAAGGAATTTTTAATTCAGTAGAAATATTAACCTTTGCACACCCTAAAGAAATACATTTCTGCACATCTTCTTTTGAAATACCAGAAGCTCCATGCAGTACGATTGGAATATCAATAAGATTGCTAATTTTTTCTAGTCTCTCAAAATCTAAATCAGGTTCTGTTTCATATAATCCATGTCCTGTTCCAATAGCAACAGCAAGGGAATCGACTCCTGTACGCTCTACAAATTCAACAACTGTAGCGGGATCTGTATAAGCTGCTTCACTTGCTTCAACGATTAAATCATCCTCTTGACCGACCAGCTTACCAAGTTCAGCTTCTACCGTTGCTCCATGAGCATGTGCTGCCTCTGCTACTTTTTTAGAGATAGAAATGTTTTCTTCAAACGAATGGTGTGACCCATCAATCATTACAGATTTCGTACCTAACTCTAAAGATGCTTGAATCGAATCAAACGTTTCATGATGATCTAAGTGAAGCGCAATCGGGATAGAATACTCTTTAGCTGCTACCTCTGCAATTGCTTGAATATATGCGCGCCCAGCGTATTTCATTGTCCCTGGAGTCGCTGCCAAAATAACTGGAGATTTCTCCTCCGCCGCCGTCTGAACAACGGTCTGGATAGTTTCTAAATTGTGAATATTAAATGCCGGAACCGCATAACCTTCTTTCCTGGCTTTGATGAGCATCTCTTTTGTATTTTGAATGTTTCCCACAAGAACTCCTCCTTTTATTTGTCTTCCTCATTCACATAATCATAGATCGTAACACCTTGAACAACACGGTTGACACTACCGCTCGGACTTGGGTTATCTGGCGTAATTCCTAACTGAACAGATTTTTTTAATGCCAGTATTTGTGGAAAGACGATATATAGCAAGCTGTTATAAAAATCATTCTGGATGGTTGATTCCGTATCATTCACAAATAGTGACCAATCTGCCAGCTCTTTAATTGTTTTATCATAACGTTCTCCGATAACAATTAATTTCAATTCGGATTCTTCTGCTGCGAGTTCTTTCACGATATCCAAATCATATTTTCTTGTATAAGGTTCTTCGGAAAGAAAAACAACTGCTACTGATTGATCGTTTAAGATAGATTTCGGTCCATGACGGAATCCAAGTGAAGATTCATAAACAGCTGCTACCTCGCCGCCAGTAAGCTCAAGCATCTTCAAAGAAGCTTCATGTGCCACATGTTGCAGTAAGCCGGATCCTAAATATACAATTCGCTCCATTGGTATTTCTAAAATTTCTTCCACTGTTGGAGTAACTGTATCCAAAATATTCCCCGCGCACTTAGCTAATAATTCGAAACTATCTTTTGATGTTGGTTGAAGTGAAAATAATTCATAACATAAAAGCATCATACTTGTATAACTGCTGGTCATCGCAAATCCTTGGTCATGCGCCTCATTAGGTGTTAAAACACTTAAACTATTTGCATCATTTTCTATTCGCTTAGCAAGCTCTCCATCTTTATTACAAGTGATGACTACTTGATAAAAATCATCGACAATCTGTTCCCCTAATTCAACAGCTGCTACACTCTCTGGACTATTTCCAGATCGTGCAAAAGATACGAGAATCGTAGGTACTTCTTTAAACAAGAAATTATCTGGATTCGAAACAATATCTGTTGTTGCCGCTCCTTCAAAAGAAACTGTTCCTTGATATTGGCGTTGCAATACAGAAGCTAATACATCTCCTGCAAAAGCTGAAGTTCCCGCTCCAGCAAGTAATACTCGAATCTGTGCGTGCTTTTTTAAAATAGACTGAATAAAGTTCTGATACTGTGTTCGATTTTTTTCAAAGGTTGTAAAAGCATCTAACCACACTTTGGGCTGCTGATAAATTTCTTTTGCCGTATGACCTCCGTACCCATCTTTTAATTCCTTTTCCGTTAAATGAAACATATAGAACTCCTCCTCCTAATCTGGTTATGTTGTCATAACCAGATTATTATTTATAAAAGTGCGAAATAATTTTATTCGCACTTTATTTACGTTAACTCTACTTGATAATTAAACTTATCTCCTCTAGCTACACTCACGGTATATTCAATTAGTTTTTCATCGTGATATGCAAAACGCTTAATGCGCATAACAGGCTGTTTTTCTGTGAGCCCTAAGTAACCAGCCTCTTTTTCTCCTGTGGTAGTTGCTGAAAAATCTTCTACAACACGTGTCACTTTTCGATGAAAATCCGTTTCAAACACTTCGTACATCGGTTTTTCAATTAAACGTTGCTTTGTTAATCCTGGAAACCATTTTTCGGGAATATAAGAAGTCTCATAGATAAGTGGTTCCTCATCTGCTAATCGCAGACGAACAACTTCATATATCTTTTCCTCTTCCTCTACCCCCATTTCCAACATCAATTTTTCATCAGCAGATATTTCTTGAAATGCTAAGACATTCGATTTCGGATTTTTATTCTTTTTTCTCATTTCATCCGTAAAACTATAAAGACTTTTTAAATCTTGCTTAAACGCTTTTTGTGAGACAAAGGTTCCCTTTCCATGAAGCTTATAAATAAACCCTTCTTGCTCTAGTGCTTGCAGTGCCTGCCTAACAGTAATTCTGCTTAGCTCATATCGATCACATAACTCTCGTTCTGAGGGAAGCTTTTCGTGTTCACGGTACGTTTGAGTTTCGATCTTTGCCTTTATTTCTTCCATCAATTGTAAATATAAAGGTATTTTATTTGATTTATCCAAAAATAGTACCACCTCTCAAACAACTGGTTATTACCAGTTGTCTATACTATAATGCTTTTTTTCAAAAAAGTAAAGGGAATATAATTTGTTTTATCATCCAAATTTCAACAATATTCCCGTTTTATCGTCAGCATGCTTAAATCGAGGATATTTTTGTAAATAAATGTCGCTTTCTTCTTGTTGAACAACTTCATGTAATAAACACTCTATGCCATACTCCATTGCATAATTTGCCGTCTCTTTCCAGACATCCTCTTCTACTTTATGAAGCTGCATCCCATCGGTAAGCAATAAAATTTTTTCCACCTCCTGAAGCGGAATTCTTCCATAATTTAAAAATTCCATCGCTTCCGCTGTACCATCCATAATACTATATCCCTCAACTGTATTTAATTTTTTTCGATTTTCTACTAGTGTGGGCACAATCTTTTCTTTTTCTTCTTGATAAATCTGTTGAAAAGTTTCTTTACTAACTGTTGGATAACATCGATTGGTAATCGACGCATATAAGTCCGAAAGAGCCTTCTCATCCAATCGCATCACGTGATCATAAGAAAGCGCTTGAATTCCACCATCTAGATATCGAACAAAAATCATACAATCCCCAGACTGAGCATACTCCATATATGTTTCTTGTAATTGTACCGCTGCAACTCCACAGGTACTGCGTTTTTCTTTCGTAATTTCTTCCATCTTCCGGCCGAGTTCCTGTTCTGTTCTCTCAGCTAAATCAATATTTCCCTTACGAATAATATCCACTAATGATTCTTCTGTCTTTCCCATACAAAATCGCTGTTGTATCGTTTCTGCTGCTATTTTTCCTGGTAACCCTCCTAAACCTGTTGCTCCATCAATTACTGCAAACAACTTTCTTTTTTGATTTTCTACATAAGCATCTTCATTTGTTGGATTACTTCCTTGCTTATATACCTTTGAAAAATGAATCATGATATTCCTGCTTTCTGTTTTTTATATCATTTTTAACTAGGCTTTATGTAAACATCGTCTTTTATTAGTTTAACATGTTCCAACTGCCTTCGCTTTAGAAAACGCAGGCATTTCATGCACAAAAGTTTGTTGACTTCAATGTTTCCCAAGACCGCAGGGAATTAAATCGTATTTCCTTATTTTTTTATCGATCAAGGTCACACCGTGTGATCAAGGTGGGTACTAGGGCATCGTGTCCGCTGTACTTTCCTATCATATAAAAAACCATCACCTGATCATTAGGTGATGGTTTTTCTACTTATTTATTTTTTGCTGCTTTCATCATTATTTTACCATCTGTACCTACCCTCTTAATAAACAGCGCCAGAATAAAAGCTAAAGCGATAATTAACAGAGAGATAAAGAAGGAAAAGTTAATTCCATGAAGCATTGCCTCATTCATTATTTCTGCCTCCATCTGTTCTGCCGCTGCACCAGTCGGCATCTGTGATGGGTCAATATTTTTCATTGCTTCCTCAGCCAGTGACTCAGCTTCTTTCCCCGTTCTGCTGTTCATCACTGTAATCAACAGGGCTGAACCAATCGCTCCAGATACCTGCTGCAATGTGTTATTCATTGCAGTACCATGCGGATTTTGGTGCATTGGTAATTGATTCAATCCATTTGTCATCACAGGCATCATTACCATCGACATACCAAATGAACGGGCCGCAAAGATAACCATAAGCGATGTGAGTGTAATTTCCATATCTAACTGTGTAAATAAATAGGTCGTCACACCTGTAATCGTAAGCCCGACCAGCGTTAATGTACGGGCACCGAATTTATCAAATAGCCGCCCGGTAATCGGGGACATAATCCCCATCACCAGCGCGCCGGGAAGCATTAATAATCCTGCTTCGAAAGGGGTAAAACCACGAACCGTTTGCACATATAAAGGAATTAAAATCATCCCTGAGAACAATGCCATGGCCAACACAACAGAAATGGCCGAAGATAAGGCAAACATCGGATAACGGAAAATACGGAACTCCAGCATTGGATCTTTCATACGTAATTGACGAAGGATCAGTGCGATAACACTAATTACTCCGACAATTATTGTAATATAGACAGCCGGGTGGCCCCACCCCATCTCTTCATCTCCTGCTGAACTGAAACCATATAATAAACCGCCAAAACCAAAGCTGGATAAAATAATCGAAATGACATCCAACTTGATACCACGCTGCGGCGTAATATTCTTCAATTTGAATACACCAATTAATAACGAAATAATGGAGATCGGAAGGACAATATAGAATAATGTTCTCCAATCAAAGTGTTCCACTATCCATCCTGATAATGTAGGTCCAATCGCCGGTGCCACAATCATGACAAGACCGAATGTCCCCATTGCCGTCCCACGCTTTTCAATTGGAAAAGCAGTCAGCATTACGTTCATGAGAAGCGGCATCATCACTGCCGAACCTGAAGCCTGAATTAACCTTGCAGTTAAAAGAATCGAAAAAGTCGGTGAAACGGCAGCCAATAACGTACCTAATGTAAATAACGTCATTGCTGTTAAAAATAGTTTTCTATTTGTGAAACGTTGAATTAAAAACGCACTTGCCGGAATAAGAATCCCGTTAACAAGCATATATCCGTTTGTCAGCCATTGAACAGACGTCGGGCCAACTTCAAATTCGTTCATAATGGAAGGCAGTGCCACGTTTAATAATGTTTCATTTAAAATTGCCACAAACGCCCCAATAAATAAAATAGCAATCATGCCATAAGGCGGCTGTTTATGCATCTCTTTGATATCTGTCATGATTGATATACCCTCACTTTCATCCGTTAGAAAAATCACATATACCCGTTAACCACCATATTAGATAACGATTGTTTTTCTTCTACTTTGTATGTTTAAATTTTATCGCAGTGTACCTGGCTATAAGACTCCCACTTCAAGAATGAAGAAGAATCGAAAATTCTAAGTGGGAGATCCAACAGCCAGTAACGGCCCGATTCGTTCAACTAACCTTCAGTGTGGGATGAAAAAGCCCCCACTGAAGGAAGTTTCACTTTATCGCAATGAAATGTTTATCGGACACCAAAAATATTTCATAGCAACTTTCTCAATTAAGACTTAACTATTTTATACCTGGAGTCTAATAAATGCAACAAAAAAATGAAAATGATTTTAAAAGATTGATATATCAATAGATATAGACTACCATAAATATTATACTCAAGTTCTATTTTTCAAAAAATAAATACAAAGGGACGGTTAAATGAATAAGAAAAAGAAACAAATTATCGAAGCCGCACAAACACTTTTTATAAAAAAAGGTTTTTCTGCAACTCCGATTCAAGATATTTTAGATACTGCGAATATATCAAAAGGAACTTTTTATAATTATTTTTCCTCGAAAATAGAATGCTTAATGGCTATTTTGTCATTTATTAAAGATGAAGTCATTGATGACCGGCAACAATTAGCTCTTGGAAAATCTCCTTCCGATAGAGATATTTTTATAAAGCAAATAGCTGCCCGTTTTCATATTGATAAGAAACATAACCTCATGGCTTTATTTGCTTCTCTCGGAAGTTCAGATACAGCACATCAGGAATTAAAAGAATTCTTAAACCAGCAATATCTGGAAGAAATAACATGGATGGCAGAACGAATCTGCGATGTGTTTGGTGATAAGAAACAAAAATATGCCTATGATAATGCTGTTACCTGCTTCGGTACCATCCATTTAACTTCTAAAATATTGATGGATATTGGTAAAACAGAGATCCCTATTGAAGAAACGATTAATTTCGCACTAAGGCAAATCGAACAAACAAACGTGTATCCCCCATTTTTACAGGAAGACTATTTTCTACCTTATCATCAGAAAAAGAATGTAGCAGAAAAAGACATTAAGAACAGCTTACAGCAAACATTGACTGACCTAGATAGGCTTATAGAAGAATTAGAAAATAATAAACTGACATATTATCACCGGTTTTTACAGGAACAATTAAAAACGGATGACCCAGATTTATTGCTAATGGAAAGTGTCATTAACTCCTATCAGCACGCCTTACAACATACAGAACTAGAGGATAAAGGGAAGTATATTAAAATACTTTTTATGCAATTAATGGAAAAGAAAAAGTAAGCGCAGTAATGAAAAGAGAAATGCATATATTTCTATATGTTGCAGCCGATTTACAAAACCTTTACGAATGATATACACTAGAATACAGAGTGTAATATTATTCCCCTAAAATGATGGGAAAGGTGGTGAAAACGTGAAAAAGATAGGCTCTTTGCTTGCTATTTCTCTACTATTCTTTTTAATAGCTTGTTCTCAAGATGCAAGTGAAGAAGAGGTTGTTGAAAATGTGCTAAGTTCACATCGGGATGTTAATCAATATGCAGCTGATTTTAATATTGATACATCTGACCTTACAAGAACGACAAGTTATAACATAGAAGTTAATTTGACCGAAGAACCTGCTGCTCTACATCAAATTTCAACAATGGAAGCTGATGGTGAAGAAACAACCGTTGAAACGTATCGTGTCGACAATGAAATGTATACACAAGAAGCTGACAACCCTTGGGTAAAGAGCGAAGCAGAAGAAGGTGAGCCTCTATTTACCCCTTCCTATAGAGATGTTGTCTCTGTAATGGAAAATGTAATTGATTATGCTGAATTTGATTCAGAAGGCGGGACCTATACCTTTAGTTATGATGGCTTTGAGCGGGATATTTACGAAGCTTTTGAAGAACCGTTCAATATACTGCTAGGTGGTTCTGATATCGCTGACGAAGACATGTCTTTGAATTTTGTCTTTGAAGTCGATAAGTCTGATTATTATATTGAGAACTTAGAATACAATCTCTCTGTCGAAAATGAAACTGGCAATGTAGAGATAAATATTCAAGTAAACTATGATGATATAAACAATATTGATGACATTGAAGTACCTGATGAAGCAATAGAAGAAGCTTCCTAAACATTATTTTTCATAGAAAATATAGTGTTTAGAAAACAGTCAGGTGTTATAAAATATATTAGGAAAACGATCGTATAAATAAAAGAACCTCTTTTTTAAAGGTTCTTTTATTTATATATCAATGAGTAACTGATTTAGAAATTGCTCGATTAGGGTGGTAAGGAGACATATCGATCTCCATATCTTCATTTAAAATTTGTTTTGCTGCTAATTTGCCTGCATATGGGCCCATCGTTAAGCCGGAAGGGCCAAGGCCATTTACCATATGGATTCCAGTAAAGGCATCTAGCTGGCCAATCAACGGAAGTACATCCGGCCCCATCGGACGAAATCCTATTCTTACTTCTTTTAAAGTACCTTCTTCTAAACCCGGTGCTACATCTAATGCCGCTTCTAAGACTTGTTGAACACCACCAGCAGTTAAACGATAGTCAAACCCGGAACCTGTTTCTCTAGTCGCCCCGGCTACTACTCTAGAGTCATCAAATGCCAACATATAATGACTTGTCCTTGGCAATACCACTGGCCAGTCCGTAGTATCTTGATTTGGAAGAGAGATGTGAGCAATTTGGCCTTTCTGTGGTTCAATTGCTAATTCTATACCTAGTGGCTTCAATAATTCCGGCGCCCATGCTCCAGTTGCTAATAATACCTTATCAGCTTCAATGTCATTCCCCTCCACACGAACACCAGTTACTTCCTGATTGCTAAACTGGAGAGATGCTTCCCCTTCTATCAATTGCGCACCATTTTTCACAGCAGCACGTTTCATAGATTCACGTAGCAATCTCCCATCAATTCTAGCTGCTCCCGATACATAGACAGCACCTAAATCATCTGCCAGAGGAGGAAACTTTTGTTTTGCTTCTTCATGATTCAATCGCTCTACGTCTCCAAGTTCTGGAGCATCACTTTGTTTATCTCGAACAGCTTTTTCAATTCTATCCAACTCCCCGCTATCTTTACTTACACTTAATGCTCCAACAATCTTGTATCCTGTATCTGCTTCCCCGTCAGATTCTAGTTGTTTAATTAGATTTGGGTAAAACTTAGCCCCACGTTTAGCAATAGCATACCAGTGAGGATCTTCTACACGAGAAATCCACGGACACACTATCCCTGCCCCAGCTGAAGTAGCTTTTCCCTCTTCAGGGCGATCTATCATAACTACTTCCGCTCCCTGATTCACTAAATAATAAGCCGCACTTGCTCCCACGATTCCTGTTCCAACAATAATAACTTTCATCCTAACTCCTCCTTTAATCTGTATGCAATGGAAAATGACATGCTACATAATGATTTGTTTCTTGTTCTTGTAATTTTGGTTTTATTTCTTTACAGATATCCTGCGCAATAGGGCATCTGCCATAAAAACTACATCCTACTGGTATATTACGCTGATCTGGTAAATCCTTTTCAATAAATACCTCATCACTTTCATTTCTTAAAGACGGATCTGGTACTGGCACAGATGATATCAAACCCTGCGTATACGGATGAAAAGTCTTCTCAAACAAATCTTCCGTTCTGGCTAATTCTACAATTTCTCCCAAGTACATTACTGCTATTCGATCGCTAATATATTTTACTGCAGGAATCCCATGACCAATAAAAATAAATGTTAACTGTAGTTCTTTTTTTAATTCTTTTAATAAATTTAATATTTGTGCCTGTATCGAAACATCTAATGCAGATACAGGTTCATCACATACAACTAATTGTGGATGTAAAGCAATTGCTCTTGCAATACCAATCCTTTGTCTCTGTCCCCCACTAAATTCATGAGGATACCGATCAGCTTGTGATCTATTTAGTCCAACTAATTCTAATAAATTATATATCCGTTTCTTCAGTTCAGCGCCTTTTGCAATTTTATGTGTAAGAAATGGCTCAGCTATAATATCAAATATCTTCATACGTGGATTCAATGAAGAAAATGGATCTTGGAAAATCATTTGTATATCCTTCTTGATTTTCTGAAGCTCTGCTTTAGGCATATTCTGAATATTTTTACCCTGGTAAAAGACATTTCCCTCTGTGGCATCTATTAATTGCATGATAACATTTCCTAAAGTAGATTTCCCACACCCAGATTCTCCTACAATCCCTAACGTTTCTCCTTTCTTCAAATAAAAACTAACACTATTTAAGGCTTTTACTGCACTTTTTGGTCTCCCGAAGAAAGAAGTAGAATCTACATAATGTTTTGTTAGATTCTCTACCCGTAATATTTCCTGATTACTTATTCTTTCTTCTGATACGGATTGTTCTAACTTAATCATAAGCTTTTGCCTCCTCTTGATGCAACCAGCACCTTACAGATGACTGATTATTCATTTCAAATAAATCTGGAGGGGATTCTCTACATTTCTCCATTACAAACGGGCATCTATCTTGAAAATTACATCCATGTGGAAGTTGATCAGGTGTAGGCACATTCCCCTTTATAGAGATGAGCTTTTCATCTAATTGATTAATTTTAGGTGTACTATCTAATAACCCCTTTGTATATGGGTGTTTAGGATTTTTAAATATATTATTGACATCATTTTCTTCAACTACTTCTCCACCGTACATAACTACTACCCTATCAACCATTTCTGCAATAACACCCAAATCATGTGTTATCAAAATAATGGATGTATTTAATTCATCTTTCAAATTACGCATTAAGCGAAGTATTTGCTTTTGAATGGTAACATCTAAAGCTGTTGTCGGTTCATCCGCAATAAGTAATTCAGGATTACATGACAAAGCCATCGCTATCATAACCCGCTGTCTCATACCTCCACTTAATTGATGAGGAAAAGAATGATATTGCTTATTTGCGTTAGGTATACCTACCTTATCTAATAAATGAATAGATTTTTGTTTTGCTTCTTTTTTACCTAGGTTTTGATGCAGACGTATCGTCTCAGATATTTGATAGCCTATTGTAAATACTGGATTTAATGACGTAAGTGGTTCTTGAAATATCATTGAAATTTGATTTCCACGAATGTTTCTAATCTCTTTCTCAGACATTTTTGTAAGGTCTTTACCATGAAATAAAATTTCTCCACCTTTAATCTGTCCTGGTGGATTAATTAGCTGTAGGATAGATAAAGAGGTAACACTTTTACCACAACCAGATTCACCTACGACACCAACAATCTCTCCTTTTTTCACAGAAAAGGATACACCGTTAACTGAAGGCACTTCCCCATTTTCTGTATAAAAGTATGTGTGTAAATTATTAATATCCAGCAAACTTTCTTCCATTCTATACGCCTCCTTTTTTAGAAAGAGTATTTCTTGGATCTAATATATCTCGTAGCCAATCCCCAAGGAAGATAATTCCTAAAACTGTTATCGTTATTGCTATACCAGGAAATGTAGCAATCCACCAATTTGTAGCTAAATAATCTCTTCCATCTGTAAGCATCGCTCCCCAAGAAACATCTGGAGGTTGAATACCTAAACCAAGAAAGCTTAATGACGCTTCAAGTATAATGGTTGTTGCTACACTTAAAGCAGAAATAACAATAAAAGAGGACAAAATATTTGGAATGATATGCTTAGTAATAATCGTTGTATTATTTGTTCCAATGGACTTAGATGCTCTCACATAGTCTCTTTCCTTAACACTTAATACTTCTCCTCGGACTACTCTTGCATAAGCCACCCAGTTGGTTAATCCAATAACTATAATTAGAGTCATGATACTAGGCTCAAATACAGTTAATACAACGAGAATGAATAAAATACTAGGAATAGCAAGAAAAGAATCTACGAACCGCATTAAAATAGTATCAATCCATTTCCCATAATATCCTGCCAATACGCCAACTAACAATCCAATGAATCCTGCTAGTAAAACAGAAAACACCCCAACCAGGAGAGAGACCCTTGATCCTATAATAATACGGCTTAATATATCCCTTCCTAAATTGTCTGTACCTAGTAAGTAATTTGTTGACCCACCTTCCATCCAAAATGGTGGTAGTAATGTATTACTTAAATCATTCTGAGCTGGGTTATGAGGTATGATCCAATTTGCTATAATTGCTATGATAATAACAGCTAAAACGATAATGAACCCTGCTAAACCTGTTTTACTTCTAATTAATAATTTATATAGTTTGGAAAACGAAGTCATAACTTTCATTCCTGGCTGCTGATTCTCATCTACTTGTAAAGACTGTGTTTCTTCATTTGTATTCACTGTATCACCTCTTTCATGAATAATTAATTCGAGGATCTAATAAACGATATAATATATCCGTGAGTAGATTAATCACAATAACAATAAGAGCAATAACAATCACCGCTGCTTGGACAACTGCCATATCTCTCCCGTTAACTGCCTGAACTAATAGTAGGCCAATTCCCGGCCATGAAAAAACACTCTCCGTAATTAATGCACCGCTTACTAAATGAGAAAGCTGCAATCCCATTATCGTAACAACAGGGATTAAAGAATTTCTAAATGCATGTTTATATACAAGTACCTGATTGGAAACACCTTTACTTTTGGCTGTACGAATATAATCTTGACTAAATATTTCTAACATATTTGAACGAATAAGCCGTGTCATTTCAGCTGCTATACCTGTGCCTAATGTCAATGCAGGAAGAACTAAATGTATAAATGTTCCTCTTCCTGATACAGGGAAAAGTTGAACATTAACGGCGAATAATAAAATCAAAAGAATACCAAGCCAAAAATTAGGCATTGCTTTTCCTAAAACAGATCCCCCCGTAATAAATAAATCAGCAAAAGTATTTTGTTTTCTAGCTGAATAAATCCCCATAGGAATTGAAATAATGATAGCTATAATCATTGATGCAGCAGCCAGTTCCATTGTTGCCGGCAACCTTTCTAACACAAGAGGCAGTGCTGGCTGATTGTACCTAAAGGAGGTACCAAAGTTCCCTTGCATAAGATCCCCTAAAAAACTGAAATATTGTATGTAAAAAGGATCATTAAGACCAAGAGCATCCCGCATTGCTTGTCGATCGCTCTCCGAAGCATCTTCTGGCAACATTAAAGCAACCGGATCTCCTGCAACATAGACAAGTACAAATACAACAAAAGAGATGATAAATAACACGGGAATAATTTGTAAAATTCGATTCAGCAGATATTTCTTCATCTTACTCCCCCCTTAAATAAATCGGAGACCGACTTCCATCATCGATCTCCAATTTTATCCTTAATTCAAAGTGATATTATCGAATAATATTACTTCGTCCAATCTTGGTTCAAAATTCAGATAATCACTAACTCCATAGCTAACAACACTTTGATTAATAAAAATATGCGGTCTTTCTTCAGCAATAATCTCTTGAATACGTTGGTACTGTTCTTCCCTTTCTCCTTCATCAAGGTTCCTGCCCGCCAAGTTAAAGAGTTCTTCCACTTCATCATTTTGATAATCTGTTTGTCCTTCAGCTCTTTCTTCCGTGTAATGAACTAAAGAATAAGAAGCATCGAGTAGGCCGTCAGCCAATCCAATCATAATTAACTCATCATTTGAATTTGAATTATATTTATCAAGAAATGCACTAGATTCCAATAATTCTAAGTTTACATTGAATCCTGCTTCTTCCAGCATACTTCCAATTAATTGAGCGATTTCACTGTCTAGTGGATAACGTCCTCTTGATGCTGTAAATGTAATATCAACTCCGTCTGGATAACCTGCTTCTGTAAGTAATTCTTTTGCTTTCTCAACATCATGAACTTGCGTGTCTACTAACTCAGTAGCTGATCCAAAAACGCCTTCTGGAACTCTTGTCCGTACAGAGATACCATTTCCTTGTAAAACAGAATCAATAATAGCTTGGTTATCAATTGCTAAATCTATTGCTTCTCGAACAAGTGGATCTGACGTTACATATTCATCTGTCGTGCGAACCATTAATAAATTAACTCGAGTGGTATCTCCATTTATTAAGCTTGCTTCAGGATCTGCATCTACTCTATCCCATTCATTTGGTGGTACATCTGTAATAATATCAACTCCACCAGTTAATAATTCACCAATCCGGGTAGAGCTTTCTGTAATTGCTCTGACTTCTACATTTTTCCATTTTGGATCTTCACCAAAGTAATCTTCATTTGCTTCCAAAACAACTCTGTCATCCTTTACCCATTCCACAAATTTATAAGGACCTGAACCAATTGGATTATTTTGAAATTCTTCTACGCCAACTTCTTCAAAGTAATCCTTAGGCAAGACATCTGAACCACTTTTCGCCAACAAGTTCAATAGCGTAGGCATCGGACCATCTGTTACAACCTCTACCGTTAAATCATCTAATGCATTTACTTCATCTAATTGGCCAAAATATGGATATTCTTTTAGCGTTTCATCTGTCATAACTCTTTCTAAACTAAACTTTACATCCTCAGCTGTTAAAGAATCACCATTATGAAAAGTAACCCCCTCTTTCAAATGAAAATGCCATGTCTCCTCATCTACTTGCTCATAGGTATCTACTAAATCTTCTTGTAAATCTAAATCATTATCCCATATAAATAATCTACTAAATAAGTTTCGATGTACTCTGTCTCCTGTAGTACTTAGCGAATTCTGCGGATCTATTGACGGAATATCTGATGCTTGTGCTAATACTAATGTATCTGAATCCCCTTCTGCTCCTTCCGCTGAATCATCTTGACCATTATTTCCGCACCCAGCAATAAATAAGAAGATTACTAACAAAAGACTGAAACTCTGAATCACCTTTTTCATATGGCTACCCCCTTGTTTGATTTTTCAAAATTTACTGGTTATTATTTATTAAAGTTAGCTATGGTATTAGCTATAACCTTAATCCCGTCCATAAAGTCATCGATAAAGATATTCTCATTAGGTGCATGGAAATTAGATTCCGTGTTCGCAACACCTATTTGTACAGTTGGTATTTTTGTATTTTTCAGTAATTTATCCATAGGGCTAGAACCTGCTAAGTTAGGTAATATGATAGGTTCTTCCTTATATACCTGTTTTACACTTTGTATAACCGTATCGATAAGTGGATTCTCCGGATCTGTTTTGAATGGTTGAAGCCCAGCTAACTGGTTCACTTCAATATCTCCAAATCCATGTGTATCTAAATGCGCTCGTAATAAATCTATTATTTTCTCAGGACTTTGCCCTCTTACTAACCTAAAGTCTAATTTCACTCTTGCCTTTGATGGAAGAACTGTCTTCACACCTTCATCTGTAAATCCTGATTCAATACCACAAATTGTACAAGCTGGTTTAAAAATTAATTTTTTTCTTAATGAAATTCCTGTTTTTTCATTTAGAAATTGGTTTATCTTATATGTCTGTTTTATATATTCTTCATCATAATCCATTGTCTTTAAGAAATTCTCTTCTTTTTCTGTTAAAGGAATAATGTCATCATAGAAGCCCTTAATTAAAATATTTTCATCTTTATCTTTTATTGTATTTAATGCCCAGATTAATCTCCAAGCAGGGTTTTCTATAATAACTCCTTCTGAAGAATGAAGGTCACTAGCAGCGCCGCGGACTAACATTTCCACATAGCAAATCCCTTTTACTCCAAAACTAATATGTGGGCGTTTATCATGTACATTTCGTGTTCCACCTTCCCAAATCATTGCATCTGTTCTTAATTTTTCTGGATGTAATTCAGCGAATTGAGGTAAATGTGGACTACCTACTTCTTCTTCCCCTTCAATGATGAATTTTAAATTAATTGGTAATTCTTCCCCAAAAACTTGCATATAAGCATGTACAGCACAAATTCTAGCTATTAAATTCCCTTTATTATCAGCAATCCCTCTTGCAACTAATCTATTTTCCCTTTCAACTGTTATGAATGGGTTAGTTTCCCAAGCCTCAACAGGGTCAGGAGGTTGTACATCATAGTGGTTATAAAATGTTAATGTTTTACTTTTTCCTCTTTGAATTTCTGCGTAAATAATTGGATAACCGTCCGTATCAATGACCTCTATGGATGCACCTATTTGTTTTAAAAAATAGATAACAACATCCTTCATTTCTGTCATTCCTTCTCCCGTAGCAGAAACACTAGGCTGATTACAAGCCTTCTTTAGCCATTCTATATATTGATACTGATGCGCTTCAATATACTGAAATACATCTTTCATCATATCACCTCCAAAAAGTTATAATATTATAATATTATATTTTATAATTCTAAAATTTTTATAAATTAATCTCTAAGTAAAAATTACTTTGATCTTGCTTAAGAATAAATTTAGAATACTCAATAATATTGCTTTGTTCATCAACTGTATATCTTTCTAATAAAAATAATTGTTCTTTTTCAGGAATTTGGAGCAATTCAGCTTGATACTTATCCGCAAAAATAATAGAAAAATATATTTTTGCTTTCTTTAGCGTTTTTTTAAAAGTTCGAGTAAATAAGTTATATAATAATTCGCTATCCATATCTGCTTTTTTTAATTCAGGAAATTTATCCGCTGGTATGTATGAATATTCAATTGCTATCGGAATGTCATTCTTTAGTTTCACGCGATGTATAGTATAGATATTGCCTTTGTTTATATTTAACTTTGATTTCAATTCAGCGCTTGCAGCTTCTTCTTTAAATTCAATTGTCCGATGAGGATGGTATTGATCCTCCCAAGCTTCATTTCGCAATGTAACAAGCCTGGTTAAATCTGTTTCCTCTTTTAATTTAACAAAAGTTCCTTTACCACTCTGTCTATATAAATACCCTTCTGCAACTAGATCATGAATGGCTCTTTTAATAGTGATATTACTGACATTAAAGGTTTTCGCTAACTCTTTCTCTGCAGGAAGTTGATATCCTTCCTCCCATTCTTTATTTATAATTTTTTTTTCAAATATATTTTTAACCTGATCGTATAATGGTGTTTTTAATTCCTTATCAATTTTCATATTATTTCTCCTAAAAGTTATAATATTATATTTTTAAAATTATAATATCAAAGTATATATCTTATAAGTATTTAAGTCAACATAATTTTCTAAAAATATTAAATTTAATTATAAAATCAGATAATTATTTATATAAGATTCGTTTTCAATAACTCTTCTTTTACGAACGAAAACACGATGTTAGCTATTTAAATTTTAAGTTATTTAAATTTGTCATTTATGCCAGATGCCAAAATGAGATTTAAAATTCATTGTTACCACAGTATCTATTTAATTATAATCAACTCATATAAAACTTAAATATGAAAGCGCAATCAAAATGGAGGGATGAATATGGAAAAAGAAATACTAGGAATCAGAAATATAAAACACAACCTTGGTTATATGAGTAAGGAAGAAGCAATTAATTTAGCCGGAAAATTACTTGTTAAGGAAGGATATGTAACCCCTTCCTATATAGGAAGCATGCATCAACGTGAAAATCTGACTAGCACGTATATAGGTAATGGTATTGGGATTCCTCACGGTACAGATGAATCAAAAAAAGATATTTTACACTCTGGAATTACTGTTCTGCATTTTAAAGAACCTATTGATTATAACGGCGAAAAAGCACAGCTTATTATAGGGATTGCGGGAAGAGAAAATGAACATATTTCTATTTTATCGAAGTTAGCTATTTCTTTGGCAGAAGAAGAGGTAGTTAAAAAAATCATATGTACTTCAAATGACGAAGAATTATATCAAATTTTTAGTCAAATTAGTAATCAATGATGATGCACAAAATTTAATTGTGAATAAAGATAAGACTACTTGAAGGAGGAGAAAAAATGCGAGATAAGATACAAAAGTTTGGTGGATTTCTTTCAGGAATGATCATGCCCAATATTGGTGCATTTATTGCTTGGGGGCTATTAACTGCCTTATTTATTCCAAATGGATGGTTTCCTAATGAAAACTTTGCAGAATTAAAAGATCCAATGATGCTCTATATGTTACCTCTATTGATAGCTTATACAGGCGGCAGGCTCGTGGCTGATTCAAGAGGAGGAGTAATTTCTGTTATTGTAACGATGGGGCTTGTTGTCGGTTCAGAAATACCTATGTTTATTGGTGCAATGGTTATGGGCCCTATTTCTGCTTTAATTATTAAGAAGTTTGATAAAATGATCCAAGGAAAAGTATCTTCTGGTTTTGAAATGACAGTGAATAATTTTTCAATCGGAATTATCGGACTGATCCTTTCTTTATTCTCTTATATTTTAATTGGACCAGCCATTCTTTTTGTAAACAACATTTTAGTTTCTGGTGTTAATATCCTAGTGAATAATCATTTACTCGCTTTATTACCAATCTTTACAGAACCAGCACGTATTTTATTTTTAAACAATGCTATATCTCAAGGTATTTTTCATCCATTGGGGCTTCAAGATGCAGCAGAAACTGGCAAATCTATATTTTTCTTATTAAGTTCTAATGCCGGTCCAGGATTAGATATGCTTTTCGCTTTTTACTTTTTTGGGAAAGGTATTACTCGTAAAAGCGCTCCATCAGCTATGATTATTTTAGGTTTAGGAGGTATTCATGAAATTTATTTCCCTTATATTCTCATGAAACCAAAGTTGATTATTGCAACAATTACAGGATGGATGGCCTCAAATTTATTTTATAATTTATTAAATGCTGGACTAGTTGCCTACCCTTCTCCAGGTAGTTTAATAACCTATACCATCATGTCTCCACGTGGAGAACATTTTATAATTTATGCAGGCGCTCTTATTGGAGCAGTAATTAGCTTTATGATTGCATCATTTATATTAAAAAGAGAAAAACAGGGAGAAAACGATGGAGCATTCAATGAATCAATTGAAAAAATGGAATCATTGAAAGGAAAGAAGACCCATAAAGAAGAGAATAATTCATCTCAAACAAAACAAGAATTATTCACAAATCATGAATTAAATAAAGAAAATACAAACCCTGATCAAATTCAAAATCCGGATGTAAATTTAATTGTATTTTCTTGTGACGCAGGTATGGGATCCAGTGCTATGGGTGCTTCTGTATTAAAAAACAAAGTTGAAAAAGCAGGTTTAGATATACAAGTTATCCATAAATCAGTAAATGAGATTCCGGCAGAAGAAGCAGATGTAATTGTATGTCATGAAGGTCTTTACAAACGTGCCAAGAAAAATGCTCCCCATTCTGAATTTGTAACAATAACTAGTTTTATTAATGCGCCAGAATATGATGAACTCGTTAACAGATTACAACAACTACAACAAAAGAAATAATGCTGACTTTCAAATATATTATTTTTAAGAGGTGAGCAATATGGATACAAATGCATTTCAAATTGTACAACTTCTTTTAGCAGAAGATCGCTTTGTCACTTACCAACATTTAGCAAAAGAAATTGATGTCAGCACGAGAACAATTAATCGGATAATAAAGCATGTCCAAGATTATTTAAATGAACATACTATCCCCTACTCCATTCAAGCAGGAAAGGGAATAAAAATAGAATTATCGGAGAAAGAGCGTCAAGAGGCTAAAACGAAACTACAAAATGAAAATATTGAGTTTATTGCATCGGAGGAAAGAAAATTAATTATTCTTTGTCACCTATTTAAAGAATCAGATTATCTAAAAATGAATTACTTGGCATCAAAGTTAAAACTTTCTCTAGGTACAGTAGATCGCACGCTTCAACAAGTAGAAGAATGGTTAAATAGCTATCAGTTATATTTGGAACGAGAAAGGGGAAAAGGAATAAAAATTCATGGCACTGATATGGGGAAAATTAGAGGAATGGCTGAGATTATAACACAAAATATTGAGATGTCCTGTATCCATACTAACAATAGACCGTTTGTAACATTAGATACGTTCGATAAAAAATTAACTGGACAGACCAGAGAATTATTAATATCTTTAGTCGATTTTTCATTAGCTACAGAAGTAAAAGATTTAATTGAAAGCTTTGATGATGATATAAAATCAATTTTTGTTGATGAATCCTATTTCAATTTTGTACTTGTATTAACTTTTATCATTGAAAGTAAACAAAAAAAGGACAAAATTATTAGCGATAATGCAAAAGAAGGATTGGAAGAACAGTCTGAAGCCTTTCAATATATAAAACAGTTAATTTTACAAACAGAAAGATACTTTAAAATTAAAATTTACCAAGAAGAACAAGATTTATTATTAGGGCTTTACTTATCTGCCAGACGTCAAATAAACACCGAAAACACACTAAAAAGTACTGATTCGTACACATTAAATATGGCAGTAATACTGATAGGATATATTGAAGAAGAATTAGGAATTCATTTTAATTATCAATCAGACCTTTTAAAAAGGTTAATGATTCACTTACGATCATTTATCAACCGTTCTCATCTAATGATGGAAGGTTCTAATCAATATTTAGATTTAATAAAAAAAGACTACTTTGGTACTTTTGAAGCTGTAAGAAAAAGTTTATTAAAACTTGGAAACGTCATTCCTCAACCTGTATCAGAATCGCAAATTGGATTTATTACAATGCATGTAGTTGCTACTATGATGGAAATGAACAATAATCAGTCAAAGATAAAAGTTTCTGTTGTTTGTATGAGCGGAATGGGAACATCTAAAATTCTAATAGAAACATTAAAGCAAAAGTTCCCTCAGTTAGATATATTAGGTGCTTTAACGATTGACGAAGTGGATGAAATTACGTTGGTTAATAACAAAGTAGATTTACTTATATCTTCTGTCCAACTGGAAACTAGCTTAATTCCTACTATATTAGTCAATCCATTCTTACCTACGTCTGATCTAAGGAGGATACAGGAGTTGTTAGATACAATCAACACAAGAAAGTCTATCAGTTATAAATCTGATATTTCACTTCAGCTTAACGTGAATACGAAACAAATATTTCTATCCTATATGGATACAATATATAAACTTATCAATCATTTTCACTATCAAGCAGATATTTCGATCAGTTCCATCAGCGTATTAATTAAATATGTAGCTTCTATTGTCACCGATAACTTTATAAAACAACAACGCTTAATAAAGAAGTTAAAAAGACGTGAACGTTATGGTAGCAGTCTAGTAGACTCTAAAGGAGTTATACTGATTCACGCAAGAATTGATGATTTACTTTATCTAGGAGTTATACATGTTAATGGGCTAACCTATCAGACCGAGGAAGGTTTAATAAATATTAAAAGTGTTATTATCATGATGGCCCCTGAAGAAAAAGATGATATAGTGATGAATCTATTTGGGAATATCAGTACACAGTTAGTTCAGGATCAAGATTTGATGCATGTAATACGGAATGGAGATGAGAACACAATTATCACTACTTTTGGAAAGAAGATGATTGCAACTATTTAATTTTTTCAACCTAGAAAAGGAGCATTTCTATGAAAATAATTATAGCTGGAGCAGGAAAAATAGGAAGAGGGTTCATTGCTCAACTATGTTATCCTGTCTCTCAAGAAATTGTTTTTGCTGAAAAAAACCAGCATTTAGTTCATAAATTAAATGAAGAACAATCATACACCGTTCATATTATGGGAACAGAAAAAAATAACTCAACAATTAATAATTATAAGGCAATTAATTTAGATAACCCGAAAGCCTTTGCAAAGGAGTGGAAAGATTCTTCATTACTTTTCACGGCCATTGGCGGAAAGAATCTTCAAGAACTTGGCCAATTTTTGGCTGAAGCTTTTAAATGGTTAATTCAAGAAAAAGAAAGATTAACTGCATATAATTTAATTACTTGTGAAAATTGGAAAGCTCCAGGGAATGAGTTAAAAGAAGCTATTTTAATAAATTTAAATGAGAATGACCAATTACTTTTTCAAGAAATAATAGGTGTAACAGAAGCAGTTGTCATGCGTACTGCTGTTAATCCACCTAAAGAAGCCCCCGCTGATACACTCGATGTTTGGGTACAAGATTTTTGGGATCTACCCGTAGACCGTTCTCGATTTATTGGTACTATTCCAACTATCGATCATGTTTCATTTATTAATAATTTTGGAGATTTCTTAGAACGAAAAATATACACCAATAATACTAGTAATGCGACGATTGCCTACCTTGGTTATCTAAAGGGTTATGTTTATACTTCTGATGCTGCTCAAGACAACCAAATTGAAGAAATACTAGATAATGTTCGTGAAGAAGTAAACGAAATGCTTATTGCTGAACAAGGAATCGAACGGAAAGTTCAAATTGAATTTTCAAGAAAGGCAAAGAAAAAATATGCAGATCCAACTATAGTAGACCCCTTGAGCCGACATGCAGCAGATCCGATAAGAAAGCTTGGTCCAGATGATCGCTTAATCGCACCTGCAAGGCTTTGTTTAAAACATGGAATACAACCAAAAGCTATTTCTAAAACTATAGCAGCAGCGCTTTACTTTGGTGAGCCTAATGATCACGATGCCATGTCTTTAAAAAGATTAAGGCAAGCACATGGAATTCCTTACATCTTAAAAAACACTTGTGGCCTATCTGAAGAAGAGTCTCTGTACAGTATCATATTAGAGGCCATTTCTGATTTAAAGAAAAGAGGTTGGATTCATTGAGTAGCAAACAAACAACAAGTATTATCATCGGCGCTGGTCAGACAGGAAGAGGTTTTATTGCTCCACTCTTAAAAAAAGACGAACAGCAAATTATATTTATAGACAAAGATAAAGAACTTATACAAACTCTATCAAATAAAGAACAGTACAAAGTAAGATACTTTGGAAATAAGTTGCTACCATGTACTGTCAAAGATTATTATGCTTTTTTATCAACAGAAGATTTTGCAATAACAGCAATTGCTAAGGCGGATTATATTTTTACTGCTGTAGGCGAGGAACAGATTAAAAATATTATTCCTCTTATAAGAAAATCACTTGAAGTAAGGAAAAGTATGAAAATAGATTCCCCTCTCATTTTGGTAACCTGTGAAAACGGAGTAAATCCGAAAAAAGCTCTTATCGAAGCTGATTTAAACAAAAAAATGATCATTACAGAGGGGATTGTATTCTGTACGACTTTGTCTAAAAATAAAAACAACTTAGATTTATACGCAGAAGATTTCGATTATATTCCTTATGATGTCGAAGCTTCAGGTAAACACTTTAATTTATCTGGCTTTAAACCCATCAGTAAGTTTAAGAATTTAATAGAGCGAAAAATTTTCACTTATAATTGCTATAGCGCTTGTATCTCTTATATTGGTGATTATATAGGATATTCCAATTATGCGAAAGCCGCAAATGATAAAGATATAGATAAATTACTTCATTTATTATCAAAACCAGTGAATCAATCTATTGCTACACATTATAAAGTGCCTATCAAAGAACAGGAGTTATTTTCTGAACAAGCGATTAGTAAGTTTAAAAATAAAGAGATTAAAGATACTATTGCTCGCAATACACGGGACGTTCATAGAAAGTTATTACCTAACGAAAGACTTATTAAACCATTATCTCTGATGAAACAGTATAAACAATCAACAAATATTATTGAATTAATTATAGCAGCAGCACTTCATTTTGGTTCAATGAATAATCAATGGACTGAATCTATAGACGGTATCTTAAAAAACACTTGTAAAATTGATAGTGTAAAAGAAAGAGAAAAAATCATACAAAAATATCATTGGTTTCAAAAAAATCTTCCAGTTGAGGTCATGATAAATGAAGAAAACAAGTAGGAGGTGTAAAAAATGTTTTTAGACACAGCAAATACAGAACATATTGAAAAAGCATTACAATCTGGTATCTTTCAAGGGGTCACTACTAATCCTACCCTTTTATTAAAAGAAGGAGAAAACAGAGGACAGAAAGTAGAAGAACTTTTCACTAAGGATGTTCCTTTTCTCTTTATACAAGCAGTTGGATCTACTTTCAACGAACTCTATGAAGATGCACATAGAATCTATTCTTTAGCAGCTGAGGAAAAAAAGATTGGAGTAAAGATTTCACTAAACCAGACAGGGTTAAGCGTAATAAGCAAACTAAAACAAGAAAATCCTGATTATACTATATTAGGAACAGCCATTTACTCAGCGGATCAAGCTATTTTAGGTGCACTTGCACAATGTGACTATTTAGCACCCTATGTCAATCGCATGTCTACCCATGGAATTGACCCTTATGATGCAATAAAAAAAACACGTGCTTTTATCGATTTCAGAAACCTAAATGCCAAAATAATGGGAGCAAGTTTTAAAAATTCCCAACAAGTAATTCAAGCTCTCACTTCAGGTGCACATACAGCAACAATTCCTTACGATATTTATGTGCAAATGATTGATAAAGAGGTTGCATTATCTGCTATAGATGTATTTAACCAGCACGGATATGAATTAAGAGATTCTTAATAGATTTAATTCAGCTATTTGATAGCACAAAACTGCATCTTCCATTATTTATAAGAGATGCAGTTTTGTACTGACGTTATCATCAAAAATCTACTTCCCTAAATCATTCCTCAACCGCTGCGTCGCATCAACTAGCTGCACCGTTGATTCAAATTCCTTTCTCTTCTCTTCGCATTTCCAAACAGCCTGCAAAACATCATTAACGTGACGCATCTTCCCTTCCTTAGATAGCCATTTTACAAATGCTTTAACGGTAGTTACTAACTCCTTATACTGCGTATTGCTGACATGCATTTTTCCGCCAAAAAGCTTATAAATATCTATAGTTAGC
Organism: Oceanobacillus jeddahensis; assembly: GCF_000750635.1. Taxonomy (GTDB): domain Bacteria; phylum Bacillota; class Bacilli; order Bacillales; family Amphibacillaceae; genus Oceanobacillus; species Oceanobacillus jeddahense. The sequence goes on along the minus strand of NZ_CCDM010000001.1, from coordinate 1,199,187 downwards.
AGACTCTCCCAAAAATCAGAATCACATTCTTCCCAGCTTTGAACATTTTCTCTTTCCAGAATTTCTCGAATATCGTATAAGCTATTTCGATACTTTCTTTCTGTACCTTTTGATTTCCCTTCTGTCTTCTCCTTATAAAAACGAATAATATCGTCCGTATAAAAAGCATCTACTGTCCCTGGTGAGAAACCTAATCTTTCGTACCTTGGAATATCTTCCTCTAAAACAACCGTTTCCCGTTTTTTCGGTTTTGGAACAGTTTTTACAGAAGTATAGCGGTTCTCACCGCCTGTCACAAAGGGGGATAATGGAAGCCCAAGTTCTTTGCGTTCTGTATTAATATCAGGACTTATTTTTACATTCGGATACTTATTCAAAACAACACTATTCAAATTAAACTCTGCATTTCTTAAATACGATTCAACTAATTGGCTTTCCTCTTTTTCCATTAATTGACGCATGGATTGATGATTGTATTCAGATATAGGTGTATCTATGCTTGTCTGCATATGCATCGAAGCATAATAATTAAAATATTCAGGGACATCCTTTCCTGTTTCAACTGCTGTCTGTGTTACTTCAACACTTTTCGGAAGTCTATGCGTTTCTTCATGATCATCAACTAAGATAAATGCACCACTTACTGTCCCTATTTTGTGTAAAAATTGACGGATGATTTCTAAAGAAGTTGTTTCTAAAGTAAGCTGATTATCTTCTATTTCTAATGTTGCATGCAATGATTTAATCGTGATCTCTTCCGCTAGTTCACTATCCTTATATTGTTGAATGCTATCTACCCAGCCCAGCAGTTTATGTTGATCAGTCCACTCTTTAATATCCAGGTCCATATCATTATAAAGAAATATCTCCGCACGTTCTGGATGAACTAAATCAAACGTATAGGTATAAAAGGTGACTTCCTTTTCTTCTCTTGCCTGTTCTTCCTCCTCTTCATAAGGAGCAATCAAAATTTCAGGATAATGGTCTATCATCACTTGTCCATAATCAAGCTGTTTCTCTTTTACAACCATTTCTACATATTTAATTTGCTTTTCATATTCTTTTGGACTATGCATACTTCGGATTCCGTTAAAATAATAAACACCATTCATCGGTTCTAACAAGCCAATTGTCCCCATCCAAGGCAGCACCTCTGGGATATGCTCTTTTGTATTCGGCATACGATACGTTTGTTTCGTGAAGTAGTCTTCAAAAATAACGTATTCATCTGTTTGATCAATAGCTTGTACAAATTGAGGCCGTAGTTTCATCCAGCGCTCTGCCATTGCTTTTTCTTCCGGTTTTAATCGATTTTTCATCTCAGATACAAACCACTCGATCCCCCGCAATCCATTTTCATAACGGTGAAAGAAGTATAACCAAAAATGGAATAACCCTAAACCTGATTCATGAAATATATGCTTGGTTCGTTTTTTAAATTGGGATTCTAATGGAAAGGCCTCGCTTTGAGACAACTGATTAAAAATAAAATCATGCAGTTTTCCGACCAGTATTTCTTTCTGCTGGTAAAATTGCTCTTCCTTCACTTCTTTTAAATTAATTAAATTATCTTTTGTCATACAACACTTTTTATATTTTTTCCCGCTGCCGCATGGACATGGATCATTTCGCTTCACTGCCATGCCGAAGCTCCTTTCTTTATTCATATTCTCATGCATGTTGTTTCTATTTTATCATTATTTTTCATGTTTGTTGAAATTTTAAACTGATACAGGACGTCCCGGGGAGAAATTTACAGCTATATAAAGAAGCCACCCTCTCCAGTTTACTTTTTGTCATCTGGTTGAAGGTGGAGCCTCTGTGCTTCTATTTATTTTTTCATCGTTGTCAAGTGTACGATTGGTATTTTCATTCTTTTCTTACTTGTTAAATAAAAAATTGACTATAATCCGTTTGCTTTTCCCGACATAAGTAAATCAGCCTTTCCTTGTCTGTTACCGCCCGATTTAAAATATCGAGCAACATCCGAAGCTTTTGCTTGTCTCCGTTTACATTTAAATTGATCAGTAAATAATAAGCTTCCCCGCCAATTTGCGTCGAACCATTTTGCGGAAAGGAAAAGATTGTAAAAGCCTCCTGCTCTGAAGAAAGATGAAAGTATATATGGAGATGAATATCTCCCGGAATTTCAATATGTTCATATTCACACCCATAATGAAAATGCGTTTCTATTGGAAAATGATTGAATTTATATTTCGGATTGATTCCTTCATATTTTATTTCAGGCAGTTTTTTATTATAATCAAAAGCGTCGAAAAAAATATGTTTTAACGAATCCACATATTCCAGTTCCGTCATCCCTTCTTCTGCAAAATAAATCGGAGAATAATGAATATTCATGTTCTTACCGTAATTCGAGCATAGGTAGTAGTCATATGTATGATATGCCATAGAATCGAGTTCATATAAAACCTTTGTCTCAATTCTTTCGATGTAGTCAGAAAAATGATGTTGCAAATTGAATTTTAATTGTTGGGTACTTAATCGTCCATCCAGTGCAATAATGGCTAATCTCAGCTTACGGTGGTCCAACGTAATACGATTGAGCATCAGCAACAGGGTACTAAAAATCATATGCTCTTCGTTTTCAGAAAATTGATAGGCGTATTTGACCTGAAACTGCCGGGATATTTTTTTCATAAAATGTAAGAGTAAAGGATCCTGCTCATGATTATCTCTAATATTCCGATAGCCTAAATCAACACAGTCAGATATGCCTAGTTTTATTTTCAAACTGATTGGTATCATAATTTTGAGAAGATCTTTTAAACAGACTTCACTGTCAAACGCATCGATTTGCAAGTACCCTGATAACTCTTTCAGGATAAAATTCCGTGTTTGTTCGGCTAAGTCAATGAGTGTATCATAATTTTCAACAGTACAATCTCTAAATCGGTATAAGTCCGTACTGATTACTGCGATGTATGTTAAAAACTGAATAATCTCCTCTGAGAATGTAAATTCTTCAAAGTGCTGCTTCAGAATTTTGATCAGTTTATCTACCAGCTCATATTCTTCTGTGGTTTGATAATCAAAAGTAACCTCTGGCAAGTCCAGCTTTATCCTCTGCTTCGTTAAATATTGATTACGGAAATAAATTAAATAGATAATGAAGCGCTCCGCATGAATGTCTGAAAATACAATTCTGGATTGCGTGATCGTCTGATAAAACACTTTTCGAATGGTTTCCATGTCATCCCGCTCACATGTAAATAACTCATTATATGCCTCTATCCCAAAATTAGCAGTTGGGTTTTTATCAAAATATTTATAAACACGTACGGTCAGCATGATCTTTTTAAAACCCTCGCCTTGAACAAGCATTCCATAATGTGGTTTCACAACAAGCGTCAGATGATATTCGCTCAATATTTCTTTTACATTTTGTAATTCTTTGCTTAATGGATAACTGACATTCAATTCATCCTGCAAGTATTCCACCTTTACTGGCTGACATGACGATAACAGTCTCCGTAAAATATACTGAACACGGTTATCGAACTCCGTATCAACAGTTCTGGGCTGATAGATTTGAAAAAATTCTTTGATACGATTGGCATAATCCGCATCTGCAATTTCTAATTTATATCCTTGTGATTGCTTGGAGGTGATTAATAAATCAGCTTGAAGAAGCTCCTCTTTTAACGTACGAAGATCATTTTTAATGGTCCTGGATGTGACACCGAGCTCTGCAGCGAGCTGGCCACTTGTCATATAAGTTTCTGAACGCAAAAGAAGGAGAAATAGCGCCTTAAACCTAGCTTTGCCATCTAAAAATCCAAATTTATTGGACAAGTCTAAATCCATGGTGATCCCTCCTTCTGTATGCGGTATGAAATTATTCTAAATACATATCCTTCATGGTATCAATCATCGCCCCGGTTATCCCAAGCTCTTCCATCACATATTTTTCAATGGACCCGTATTTCTGAATAATGGTGTCAATGGAAGTAGCGATAAATTCTGAACGTGTATCAATAAATGAATATAAATGATCCAAAACTTCCTTATCGTCCGTCAGTTTTTTGTATCCTTCCATCTTGATACGATTACGCTCCTGGCGATTTTTTTCCGTGAGCATATAGTCTCTTACTAAATCCTCTTTTTTTACACCTAAAATGCCCAGGACAAGCATTGCTCCAAATCCTGTACGATCTTTTCCGCCGCGGCAATGCTGCACAACAGCAGGCGCATCCGGATTTGCGGTAATACGTAACATTTCTCCAAAAGCTTGCTTCGAGTTTTCTTTATTCGCAAATGTACGATACTGTTCAAGTACTACATCCGCTTGATTAACTAGCGTACCTTTTTCTTTTTGCTCGATAATTTTATTGATCAGATTAATGTCCTCATCCTTTTTCGAAGAGGTAAACTGAGCAGCCAACTCTGCTGCATGCGCCACCGGATCAAGCTGATACGTCTTCATATCCTCATCAATCGTTTTATTCGGATATTTCATCAGCTCATCATCACTTCGATAATCAATGATGGTGCGGATATTCAGCTTTTTCAAATAGGCAACACCAGCATCTGTCGCATTATAGATATGATCAGAGCGGTATAGCATCCCCCATTTAACGGTCTTCCCATTCTCGGCTTCATATCCTCCCATATCACGGAAGTTGTTCATCCCTTCCACTGGAAGCGTTCTCTCTCCAATTGTATAGGCTTCGTCAGCAAATTTCAAAAGAAAATAAGGACGATAATCAAGAGGACCAATATCAATAGAGAAGCTTGGCTCTGAAGTTTTTAGCAAGAACTCCTGCTGTTTATCTTCAGGGTGTTTTTTTAAATAGACTTCTACTTCTTTTTCGGAAGTATCCCCTTTCTGAAAGAGAAATCGATTATTTTTTATTTGGTTAACTTCATATTTTTTACACATATTATTCTCCTAATACACCTGCCATCGTTAATAAAATTGCCAGAACCATAATCCCCACAATAAGATGCGGCGCATACTTCCCATTGGTTCGCTTAAAAATCTTATAGACGGCAAAGGTTACTAATAAACTAAGAAGGCCAGGCATAACCTGATCAATCATTTCTTGAACCTCGATAACATTATCACCGGCAGTAATTTGGGCATCTATATTGACGTTAATAATGGAAGCGATCAATGCTCCAATTACCATCAACCCGACTACATTGGCCATATTCGCAAGTCGTTGTAAGAAGTTTCCACCAGCACCTTCAATCATTTGTACACCTTGCTTGTAACCAATGTGAATTCCATAGTATTTTGTTCCAACATTGACGGTATTATATAATAGAAACATTAGAATCGGCCCAATCACACTGCCATTCAGAGCTAAAGAGGCGCCAATACTACCACAAATAGGCAGCCAGGTGAATTTTAGAAGACTATCCCCAATTCCAGCTAACGGTCCCATCAAACCAGTCTTAATTGCCGTAACAGTTTCCTTTTCTTCTTCTGGAGTTGTTTCCTCTACCGCTGCAGACACGCCCATAATTAAGGCGTTTGCATTGACGTGGCTATTATAGAACTCCAAATGACGTTTCATTGCTTTGGTTTTCAATTCATCTGGTTGGTCCCTATATAATCGCTCTAAAACAGGAGTAAAACTAGATAAAAAACCAATTGCCTGCATCGATTGATAGTTATTTGTCACGTTCATTAACTGCATACGCCAAAAGATTCGGTTGAGATCTTTTTTTGTAATCTTATGTTGCTCATTATGCTCGGTCATAGATCATAATCCTCCTCATCGTCCCCGTCATCCGAATCCTCGGTTTTCGCTTCTTCTTTCTCCGCACCCTTCTCTTTTGTAGCTAAGTCATAAAGGTATGCTAATGGTAAAGCGATTAATGTAATAGGCAGTACAGATAGATCCAGGTATACAGCCAGCGCAAAACCTGCAATCAGGAAAACCCATAGTTCTCCTTTCTTAATCATCATCAACATCAATAAGCCAATACCTACAGCAGGAATAATTGAACCAGCAATGGATAAGCCATCCATGATGGAATCAGGTAATGCTTCCACCGCTGTATCAATCGCTCCAGCACCGAAATAGATAGCTAAGAAAGTAGGAACGGCACGAATTAAGAAAGCAAAGACCATTGGAATATATTGAATACGGAATACCTTTTTAAAATTTGCTGTTTCTGCAATTTTACTGGCAATCGGATTCAAATAAACAATCCCGGAACGATATAAAATTAATAACTGCTGTGCCAGCAAGGACGTAGGAACCGCTAAAGCAACCGCTGTCCCTGTTCCTCCCGAAAGGATACCAAGCGCTGTACCAATTGCAGATCCAGTAATAATGTCTGGAGCAGAATAGGCACCGACATTCCCTACGCCCATCCACATAACTTCTAATGTGGCGCCGATTAGCAAACCAGTTTGAAGATCTCCCATAATTAACCCGACCACTGTTGAAATCAACAGCGGCCGTCTGATCATTTGTGTACCGATATCATCAATTGCACAGATACCGGCCCAAATGGATACGAGTAAAGAGGTGACCATTTAGATGACCTCCCTCAAATCTACTTTTTCATCATGAGGAACCATTTGTATTGTAATGTCTAAGTCTTTTTCAAGCAGTTTTTTAAATGCGTCTCTTTCTTCAGGCGTTACAGACAGCGCTTTGGATACCTTCTCTCTTCCTTCACGATAGCGCATACCGCCAATGTTTAATGCATCGATCGGCACACCGTTTTCCACAGCTTCCAGCACATCTTCACTTGTCGTAAATAGCAGCATGGTACGGCGTGTAATCTTTTGCTTTTTAATGATTTCAGCAAACTTTTTCACCGGAAATGCTCTTACTTTAATCCCTGATGGAGCCGCCATCGTTAAAATATTTTTTTGTGTTTCATCGTTTCCAATTTTGTCATTTAGTACAACAATCTGTTCAATATTATGCATATTCACCCAAGTTGTTACTACCTGTCCATGGATTAAGCGATCATCAATTCTACTAAAGCAAATCATCGTCATCGTCTCCTTCTAAATCTTTATTTGTTCTAATGGATAACCCTTGGGCATAAGCGGCCTGAATCACTTCTTCTAATTCACTTACTTCTTTCCCACGATTCATTAATACCTCAAGTAATAATGGCAAGTTCACACCTGAAGCAATGATCGTATCTTCTCTTGTTAATAGATTACTTGCTAGATTAATTGGCGTTCCTCCAACAATATCGGTAAGAATTACCAACCCTTTAGATGTGTCCAAGCTTTTTACCTTCTCTTCCATTTCCTGCTTTAAATCATCCAGGTTATCTACAACAAATACGCTGATTGTTTCATAATTTTCCTGTTCACCTACGATTAATTGTGCACTGTCCATTGCAGCCTTACCAAAATCTCCATGGGTCATGACCAAAATCCCAAATCCATCTGCCATGTTATTCTCCCCTTTCTATCATTTCATTTTTTGAGTGTATTTAAGATAACATCAACTATTTAGTACACTTTTATTTTATAACACATGCAATCGTTTTCAATTTCATTATTTTCACTATTGATAATGAAATTTCACTAAACTAAATGAAATTAGGAAAATAATTTTTTTAAGGGAAGGTGGTAGCAATATAAAAACAGCCTATTTTAAAATAGGCTGTTTTTATATTTTTCTCCAAACAAATAATGAGAAATTAATCTATTTATTATCGCTAAGTATCTTTTTACAAACTCTATATCATTTATTCCCTCGTCAATTCATAAATTAAGCCGGCTAGTAAAGATGTTCTAACTCCTAAATGGTTGATTAGAATATGCTCATGCTCTGCATGCGGACCTGCTCCAGCTGCTCCTAACCCATCTAATGTCGGTATGCCTAATGCAGAAGCAAAACTCCCATCGCTGCCTCCTCCTACTTTCGCTGCCTTTACTTCATATCCAAATTTATCACCATAAGCCTTTACAATTTCATAAAGTTTTTTTGCTTCTGGAGTCTGTTCCAAAGTCGGCCTTACAATTCCACCTTGTATTTCTAGTTCAGCTCCTTCTGTTTCTATTACTAATTCTTCCATGAGCTTCTTCATCCGATTTGCTTCCTCCATCGTTTTAACACGAATATCTACAGATGCTTGTGCTTTAGCAGGAACTACATTTACCCCCGTACCTCCTTCCATTTTTCCAACATTAACCGTTGTTCCAGATGCATAATCCGTCCATTCAGCAATTTTCTTTATTATTTCCGCTAATGCCACAATTGCATTTACACCTTCTTCATGGTTATTCCCAGAATGTGCTGATTTTCCTTTTACGTATAAGGTGTACCTAAGTATACCTTTTCTTTCCACTTTTAATGCATTCGTACCTGCTTCTGCTGCTTCTGGAATTAAAACAGCTTTACTTTTTTGTGCTTCTTCTTCAATAATTTTTCGAGAATCTGGGGATGCTACTCCCTCATGATCACTATTACATAAAAATACAATCCGTTTATGAAAATGAACTCCCAAATCCAGTAACGTTTTCAAAGCCCATATAGCTATTATCAGACCACCCTTCATATCAATTATCCCAGGTCCATAAGCTCGATTTTCTTCTACACGATAAGAAAGATGCCCCTTAGGCCAAACTGTATCAAAATGACCCGAAATCAAAATTTGTTCTTCTCCCTCACCAAAGGTATATTTCAAATGATTTCCATATTCTGTCCGTTCGTATATCTTGGGTGCTTTATTAAAATATTTCTTAAATAACAATTGAATCTCTTCTCCACATTGATCGACTAATTCCTTGGTTAAAGTAGGTGATTCCTTCTCTACTAATTTACGAATATCCTTTAATATATTTTCATCTTGACCCTTTAAACCATCATAAATCTCTATTGGCATAGATACACTCCTTTATTATTCAAAAAGCTTATCATTCATATGATAAATTTCTTCAATTTTCAATAGTCTCTTTTTTATATTTTCAGGTGCATTTTTCCGAATAGCTACTACAAGGATATTTAATAGCCCTAGTACAGAAGCTATTCCATTATAACCACTAGCATCACGGTTGGTTTTTGTATATAAATTCAAAGAAGTTAGCTTTGCTAGAGGGGAAAATGACGAATCTGTGATAGCAATAATATCTGCCCCTTCTTTTTTTGCCATTTCCGCAAACTTATACGTTTCTTTATGATATCTCGGAAAAGAAATAGCGATTACTACGGTTCTTTCATTCATGTCTAGTAAATCCTGATCTGAAGTTTTCTCATCCACCAATTGAATCGAAGGCAGCATAAACCTCAATGTATAAGAAAGCCAGTATGCCGAAGCATAGGAAGTTCGTTGACCAATAATATATACTTTATCAGCATTAATAATTTTTTTAGCAGCATGTTCTAACTGTTCATCATTCATTTCTTTTCTTAAATCTTGCATTAATTCTATATCCTTTTGTAATATATCATTATATTCACTAGATAAAATCGTCTCATTTTCTTTATATGTCCGATGTTTCATTACTTCTTCTCTAATCTGTTTCTGCATAGCAGAGAAACCACTAAATCCAAGTGAATATGCCAAACGAATAATGGTTGCTTCACTAACTCCAGTATTTGTCTGTAATTCACCAACCGTACTGTAGCTTGCTTCTTCTAAATGCTCTAAGATATATTTTGCTGCCTTCTTCTTCCCGGCAGATAATCCTTCATAACTTTCTTTTACTAAGTGATGGAATGTTTGATGGGTCATTTTCATCATCCTTTTATAGTTTTACCTCTATCATAGCGGATAAAAGAATGAAAGTCATTGAGTTTAAAATGGTCCATAACCAATCAACGTAGCAATCATTACAAAAGCAATTCCAACAATTGCCCAATACAATACAAGCGGCATAATAAAGCGTATCCATTTTGTATAAGGAATTCCTCCTATAGCTAATACAGCCATTAACACACCTGAAATTGGCGTAATCATATTTGTAATTCCATCGCCTAATTTGAATGCAACCACAGCTGTTTGTCGAGTAATATCTAACATATCCGCCAACGGTGTCATAATTGGCATTACAACCGCTGCTTGGCCGCTTCCTGAAGGTACTAATATATTAAAAATCAAGTTAAAAAAGAACATCGCTAAAGCTCCAAATAATGTACCCATTTCACTTAAAGGAATAAAAATAGCATTAACTACTGTATCTAAAATTAATCCATTCTCCATTAATACGATGATAGATCTAGCAATCCCAATAATAAGCGCACCATAAAGAATATTTCTTGCTCCGCCCATAAATGATTTCACAAATTGGTTCGGGCTTTGCTTAGAAATAATTGCAGTTCCAATTGCGTTTATTAAAAAGATAGCAGCTAGTTCATTGATTCCCCACCCTAAAGCTAAAGAACCGTATACAAAAACTCCGATACATAAAAAGAAAAATAAAATAATGATCTTATGTGCTGTATTAAATTTCTCGATATGCGTTTCATCCATATCTTTCTCCGCAAATTTCTGCTCCCCCATCAGACTTTTAGAGGGATCTTCAGAGATTCTTTTTACATACCTTGTGACAAACAAAATTGTTACAACTATCAAAGCAATAAAAATAAAGATCCGAAAAATCGCTCCAGAGAATAAAGGAAGTCCTGCGATTTCCTGAGCAACACCTAAAATAATTGGATCAAATACAGCTGCTGCAGAACCTGCAAAATATCCTAAATAAATAATGGCTACACCAGCAATTGCATCTAAATCCAAAGCTTTTGCAAGTATAATCCCTAAAGGAATAAAAGCAATAACTGCATTGGAGCCAACACCAACTGTAGAAATAATCCCAAATAGCAAACTTACAGAAGCAATTAATAAGTATTTACGATTACGCGTCTTATCTACCATAACTTTGACACCGGCATTAATGGTCCCCGGATATTCAATAACAGCTATTGCCCCGCCCATGATTAAAACTAAAAAAATTAAGTTAGCAGATTCTATCAATCCTTGCTGTATTGATAAGAAAACATCCATAATCCCCAGGTTGGGCGCATCTACAGAAGAAAAACTATTAGGTATCACTGTTTCCAATCCGTCCGTGCTACGTTCAAATTCCCCAGATGGAATAATAAAACTGACAATCCAAGCTAAGATTAATAAGAAGAACAATATTACAATAGCATCCGGCATAGCCATTTTTCTTTTTTTATTCATCATATTCCTCCTAAATGAATTATTTACTTCAATGTTATAAAATTAAAGTATTTACTTCAAAAGAAGTATAACATACTAACCAACTATTGAAAACGCTTTATTTTTAATTTTTCAAATAGCTATACAAAATTCTAAGGAAAATCGAACCCTGGGTTAGATAATATTTTTTCAAATCCGATGCATAGAATTATATTTACCTTGTAATTTCATAAAAAAATGGTTGGGATAAGCAAGTTACTAGACTTATTCCAACCATTTTCCAGTATGGTTATATTTAATTTTGATGATGAACTTTTGTCATCCATTTAGAGTTATCTATACTTTTTTATGAATTCATACCATCAATAAGCCTTCACCGCACCACCATCTATCAACAACGTCTGTCCGGTAACATACGTATTTCGATAGGATCCCAAAAACACAGCAGCCTCCGCAAATTCTTCCGGCGTGCCATATCTGCCAATCGGAATAGTTTCCTGAACACGATTTTGCCAGTCCTCTAACGGTACTTGATGCCTTTCTGCATTTCGCTTATCGATATTTTTTAATCGATCTGTGTTAATTCTACCCGGTCCAACAATATTGATTAATATTTGGTCCTTTGCATAATCCTCGGCTAGCGATTTACAAAGAGCTTGTACTCCACTTCTAAAAATATTGGAAAGCAGCAGCTCGCTGATCGGTTCTTTAATAGAAGTAGAAGCAACGTATAAAATTCTGCCCTGTCCATTTTTCTTCATCAAAGGAATGGCTTCTTTTATTGCCCTTACAGAACTCATCAGAGTTAATTCAAAAGCATCATACCAATCCGCTTCATCACTGGTTTCAAAGTCGATAATCGGCGGACCTCCTGCATTGCTTACTAATACATCCAGTACACCAAAGTGTTCCTTTACAAACGTAAATAAACGATTGATGTCTTCTTTCTTGGAAACATCTGTAACAAATGGAATGACTTCACTACCTGTCTGCGTTGAAATTTCATCCGCTGTTTTTTTCAAAATTTCTTTCGTTCTACCGGTAATAATGACAGATGCCCCTTCTTCCGCATACTTATTCGCAATTTCTCTGCCGATCCCCTTACTGGAAGCTAAAACGAGTACTTTTTTGTTCTTTAGTTTTAAATCCATTTTCTAGCGCCCCTTTCTTTGTTATTCATAATATATCATAAGGGAATTGATAAGTAGAAAAGTAATGAGACTTTTATTATTACTTAATAATGGGTAGATCGTTTAGCATTTCTATATATTTTATCCCTTACGCTTTCTATTTCACCATACAAAAAGACCTCTGTTTACTCTTTAAACAAAGGTCCTTTATGTTTCTTTATTTTTCTCTCAAAGTAAAGCTTCCCCAAGGATGAATATAATCTAAAAGAAATAGCTCTTCTTCAAGTACATGTCCTACTTTGTTTTTCCTCTCATCTGCAGGCATATCTTTTAAAACTACCTGAAGCTCAGCTTTATATTTTCCAAAAGAATCATTGCCTATGAATATATCTCCACGTTTTTGCACTGGTGTTTTTGCAGCCTCTACCGAATAAGCAGCATATTTTTTCCGAACTTCTACGGACCGCACCATGTACTCGCTAATATCCCCACGACGTGTATGCGTTTCTTCAAACATAATTGTTTTCTCGATATCGGATATGTTTTTTTCAAGCTCTACCGAGAGCTCAAGTCTAGCTCGATGAAGCTTTCCAAGCAGTTCTAATTCTTTATCACTGGCATACGCATTGCCAATAATAACGTCATCAATAAGTCCTGTCGCAAACAAATGTTTTGCCTGTACATCTATCGGAAGATTTCGGTGTTCTTCTAGTGTGCATAAGCCATCATTAATATTCCATGGACCCATTTTTGCATCAGATGAGGTTACAAACGCGGCTGTCCGAAGATGGTGCTTTTTAAATCGCTCTGAGCAGCTGATTAAAAATTCATAAGGAAGCCCCGTATATTTTTGCGGATAAAAATTATGACATCCGATCAAATTCTCTGTATTGGGCTGATGCGTCATAATATTATCTAAATAAGCGACATCATTACTCATATTCAATTCAATTTTTAAGTCATACTCGTTGTAAGTCAATTGTGCTTCTTTTAATCCATCAAAACCTAAATCAAGTCGAATTCCGTCTGCACCGAGTTCTACAAAAAAGCTTAACTCATCATAGCTAATACCAAGCTGGTCAAATACAGCCGGTGCAACATCTAAAATAACCTCCATTTGCAATTCCTTTGCGCATGAAATAATATCCACAAAATCGGCTTTGATTTCTTCTTTTGGTTTTTGCACGGAAAGCAGACACGTAAAAACACGGCTGAATCCATAAGAAGCTGCTTTCCTTAAATATGTTTTGTCTTGTTCTGGAGTCGATTTTTCTGGATAAATGGATACACCTAAACGACGCATCATATCTTACCCCTCTCTTTGTTTTAATAGTTTCTGTTGACGCTCATGTATACGTATCAACATTTCTCTATAAAGTGTAGATACATAGACAGAGCATATAATTGTCGGCACAATGATAATGCTCATAAAACGGCTACCTGTGAGAACAAATAACGCAATAGCTGCAAGAATAATCAGGATAGAAATCCCCATTGCTCTCCAAACGGAAATCTGTAATGACTTTTTATTAAAATAAATTAGAGAACCAACGAAAGCTACTGCTGCAAAAATAATTTCTAGCAAAGATAGCACCCCTTTTTATGCATTTTGAGATTCTTCCTCCGTTTGAAGCTGTTGCTTTTCAAACATTTTAAAGAATGGATAGTAAATAAGTATTGCTACGGTAAAGTTAATAAGAACTAATATACCAGCAGTTATAGACCAGTCTGCACTGATAATCGCTGCGATAGGAGATGGCACGGTAAATGGAAGTTTTGCCATCATCATAGGGATCAAGTTAAATGTAAAGAATAAATAAGCAATCACTGTATTGACTAGTGGGGCTATAATAAACGGAATCGCAAGCAATGGATTCATTACAATTGGCGCCCCAAAGATAATTGGTTCATTAATATTGAAAAGACCTGGTATAAATGATAGCTTTCCCAATTCCTTTAAATACTTTGCCTTGGAAAACATAAACAGTACAACTAATGCCAGTGTCGAACCAGCTCCTCCAATCCAGACAAACCATTGAATAAATTGCTCTGTAAATAATGTAGGAAGATTAGCTGCATCTCCTGTAGCTGCAAATGTATCCATATTTTCTAAAATCGCTGCATCCCACATTGGACGAATTACTGGACCAAGAATGGCAGGTCCATGAATACCTAATGTCCAAAAGAAAACAATCAAGAATACCGTTAACATTCCACCTATTAAACTATTACCAACAAGCAAATCTTTCAGCGGTGTGACAGCCCAAGTAATAACAGAATTAATATCGAAATTTAATATGTGACGGACAAACCAGAAAAGTACGATAATCACTAACGCTGGAATAAGTGCTGAAAAGGAATTCGCGACCATTGGCGGAACCGTATCTGGAAGCTTAATCTTAATATCACGTTGAATAAAAAAGCGAAATATCTCTACAGTTAAAAGAGACGTAACGATACCTCCAAATAAGGATTGTGCACTTAATGAGCTAATATCTAGCCAGCGTCCTGCTTCAATAACACCATCAACACTTTCTGTCACATTTACTGGGACAACTGATGTAAGTAGAAAAGCCAATACTGCAAGCAAACCTGCACTGAGCTGATCGACCTTATAATGTCCTGCCAACGCATAAGCTACTCCAAAACTTGCATATAGCCCCATAGCTCCTACTGTGAAACGAAATGGAATATCTAATACGTCGCGATAAGGCGCAATAAAATCTGCATACCCTTCAATCGGGAAGTTCAGTAATATTACAAAGAAAGAACCGATAATAGTCAGGGGAAGCGTAGAAAGCACTCCATTACGAATTGCAAGTAAATGTCTTTGTGAAGCAATCTTATGTGTTGTAGGTAAAACTTTTTCTTCAAGGAAACCCATAAATTTATTCATCGATAACCAACCACCTAACATAATAACGTTATAATGTTTACAACTAAAAAAATACTTTTCCTGTGGACTTACTTCACTTTGTGTAAATCAATAATTTCTTTTGCAAGTTCAACTGTTGTCATGGCATTCATTAAGTGATCCTGTGCATGAATAAAAACAATTGGAATCTCAAATGTTTCTCCACTAGCTTCTTTTTGAATCAATTCTGTTTGGATACGATGCGCTTTCACAAATTCTTCATCTGCTTCTTTAAGCTTTGCTTCACATTCATCCTGTTTTTTTTGTTTAATAGATTGAATCGCTTCCATTGCACAGCTGCGAGCATTGCCACTGTGTGTAATTAACATAAAAGACTGTTCATAAAGTTCTTCTTTTGTCATGATACAGCACCCTCATCAATTAACTTTTGAGCTTGATTTAATACTGCACTTCCATTAACCATGCCATAATCTCTTTGATCAATCGTAGCAACTGGAATATGATACTCTTCTCCTAATTTTTTCATGTCTTGGAGCATATAGCGAATTTGTGGTCCAAGTAAAATAACATCAGCCTCTTCCACATAATTACGTACTTCCGAAGCTGATACAGCATTAATTGTAGCTTCTTTACCTTGATCTTCTGCAGCTTTCTGCATTTTTGTAACCAATAGACTTGTGGACATTCCTGCTGAACAACATAATAAAATATTCATAAAATTTACCTCCTATTTTTTGAAAGCGGATTCTTTGAATCTTAGTGAAAAATATATCACACAAATCTATTAAAGTAAATAACGTTATAATGTATGAAAGCATTTTAAATATATTGGACTAAAAATAAATTATTTTGAGGATAAATATTCATTTATAAACTGTTATCATTGTTATGTAAGGGTTTTTAAAATAAGAGATTTTATAGGAGCTTCTATTCTTAATTATAATTTCTTATAAATAGAATTCCTTGAAAACACCTGTTTCTCAGTGGTATTCGCAAAGTAAATAACTACGTACCCCAGATTATCTTAGATACTCCTTATTTTTCTAAAGTTAAATTATAGTATTAATCCCATTTCTAAAATCATATATATTTTCCAAAAAAAGGATCATCCATCGTCAAGATCCCTAATCATACTAGAATAAAGAGCAATAAATACATTATTATCCATTGTTATAAATTCTACAAAAGACATTACTTTTTATGAACATGACAACACTTTTTGCTCAATACTTGGTTGACCAGCTTTAGAGATACTAACAAACACATATAGTCAAGCTGGCCAAACATTTTCTCATTTCTTTTCTACATAAAAATCACTTTAAAAAATGAACACCATCTATAGTGTTTATTTTTGGATATCTAACAACTGCTTCTACAATTATGTTGACTTCTCTTATTCACAACAACAGCTGTCTTTCTTGCTCCTCGCTTATCGAGTATTAGAACATGCTTCATCCTTTCCTCTTCTTTCAAAGTAAACTCATTTCTCTATCATGATTCAGATTCTTCTGCCTTTTTAGCTGTACTATTTTTATTCATGTTTAACTTCAAAGACTCAATTGCATCTCTTGTTACTGCTAGATGTTTAATGGATTTCTCATACTCTAACGATGCCACACACATAAACAAAATATCAATCACTTGGAGTTGGGACATTCTGGATGACATAGCGCCACTCCTAAACGTTGGTTCTCTTGTCGCAGATGTATATAAATTAATATCCGCCTGCTCTGTAACTGGCCATTTCCCATATTTTGTTAAACTAATTGTAGCCGCACCATTTTCACGAGCAAGTTGCAAAATATTTGCTACCTCTTCTGTCTCTCCGGAAAAAGATATACCTACTACTACATCGTCTTTCTCCGCATTCGCAACAAGCGTTGTAGCCAAGTGCATATCTTCAAAAGCATATGCAGTTTTATTAATTCTTAAAAATTTCTGTTCAGCATCCTGTGCAATAATACTTGATGCTCCTACTCCTATAAAATGTATTCTGCGTGCTTTTTCTAACAAACGGACAGCCCATTCAAGTTCATCCACACGTATTAATTCCGCTGTTTCCCTAATCGTTTGAATACTATTATTTGTCATTTTCTCGATGATTGACACGGTAGCTTCGTTTGGTTCAATATCCTGAACTCCTGCTTGAGTTGTTTTCTGTAAATCGCCTGCCACTCTTATCTTTAATTCATGGAAGCCTTTTAAATTTAATGATTTACATAATCGAATTACAGCTGCTCCACTTGTTGAGCTTCTTTTTCCGAGTTCATTTGCAGTTAGTGAAATAATTTCTTGTGGATTCTCTAAAATATACATTGCTATTTTCTTTCCAGAAGGTGATAAATTAGGAAGCATTTCATTAATTCGCATTAATCCACCCGTCATATAAACCATCATATCAATCCTTTTTGTATTTAGTTTCGTATTTTCAAATGATGCTTATTTTATTTTGATTATAAATCTTTTTACTTACTTAAACAGTTGCTTTAGCTTTAAATTTTTAATTTATCTATAACTTCTTTTTAGCCCTATATGCCAATCTTACGTTATTATTTGCCCTCCTTGTTAGAAATCTTGACTCTCAAAACTTTGTTCATTCCAGAAATCCTGCTCCAATTATTGTTTGTAAGTTGTCAGTAACTTTTATATTTAATTCATGAGGGTACTTTACCAAATATATTAAAAATATATATTTATGGGATAAAGCCATTCACAGATCAATAGAACTAACTTAGCAAAACTCGCCCTTTCCTAGCCATAATCAGGATCCTACAAGGAAATAGGGATCCTAAACAAACTTTCTAAAAATAGCTTCTGATAATATTATGCAATCGAGGTCTTAATCGAATAATATGAGGGTTCCTACCAAAGTGTACGCGGTTTGTTAAAAGAATGACATTTAGATGAATAGAGGGGTCAAACCAGATACTTGTACCAGTAAAGCCGGTATGACCATACGATTCATTCGAAAAGTAATCTCCACATGAAGCAAAGGTCGGACTTTTACGCATCCATCCTAATCCACGATGGTCTTCACTAGACTCAGTGAAATTGGATCTTGCTAACTTCAAGGCAGCTGAAGTTAAGAATCGTTTCCCATTGTAAATTCCTTCATTTTCAATCATTTGCGTGAAACGTGTTAAATCCTCAATTGTGGAAAACAACCCTGCATGTCCGCTCATTCCACCCATGGATTCAGCATTATCATCATGTACGATACCAAACTTGTAATCATTTAATTTCTCACTATATTCCGTTGTCGCATAACGTTCTCTGTTAAATGTTGGACAAAAACCTGTTTCTGTCATTCCTAGTGGTTTATAAAATTGTTCTGATAAAAATTGATTAAACAGTTGATCCGTCACTTTCTCAATAATATGGTAGAGTAAGATAAACCCTAAATCACTATAAACAACGTTTGCACCAAGGGGGCCAATAAGTTCTTCTTGCTCTATTTCATTTATAATACTATCTTTGGTAAGTTCTTCTTTATAATACTCACGATGTGCTGGTAATCCTGATGTATGTGTTAATAAATGCCTTAACTTTACTTCTTCTTTACCATTAGCAGCAAAGGAAGGCAAAAAGAAGCTTACAGGGTCGTCAAGTCTAATCTCACCTTCATCTATTAGTTTTAAAACAGCAGGCAATGTTGCCACCACTTTTGTTAATGATGCTAAATCAAACACCGTATCTAACATCATTGGCGCTTTTTTCTCGTTATAATTATAACGAGAACCAACTGCTTCTCTCAAAATAATTTCATCTTTATGCATCACTTGAACAACTGCTCCGGGTAAATGGTTTAAGCTAATTTCTTTTTCTAATAACTGCAGCACTTGTTGTTTCACTTTCACGCCCTCCTCTAAAAAATATAAATTCTTTTTTTTATTTTTACATTATTCTTTGTAAATACGATTACTAATTCTGAATTGTAATTGGTAATTTCCCGTTCGCTTCTTTTTTTCCAAAAATAGCACCTGCAGCAATTTTTAAAGCGGGAGGAGTGAATTCATACGTACTAATATATACAGGTACTCCTGGAAAATACGCTAAAGCATAAGGACTTCTCATCGCTACGACAATGACAGAATCATTAATTTCCATCAGTTTTTTTATAAGCTTTAATTGACTACTTTCTGCTGATATATTTAAAGTCCCTATAATAATGGAATCATATTGTTTTGCTTTGCTGGCAATTTCATTTATTTTGTCAGTCGATATCATGTTGTCTATTTGTTCTACAGCCGCAAATGGGTGAAACTGAAGAATCGCTTCTCCTAAATTAAATTTCGTGCTGCTTTCATCCTCTATCCGTACCATTACACTACTCTCAGGGAAAATAACTAGTACTTTACTATTTGTATCTAATGGGAGGAGACCGCTATTTTTAACAATGGTTGTACTATTTTGATAGACTTCAGTTGCAATTCCTTTATGCTCATTACTGCCTACATTTGCTGGAACCCTTATGTCATCGAAGTTTATTTTATCCCAGTCAAGATACTTTCTCTTTAAATTTTCAATTCTTTCATTAGCTTCTAATATATAATTAATGTCTATCTCATCAGAATCTATCGCTTTGATAATTTCCTTTATCGCACCTTTTTGACGTTCGAAAGTATGGGAAATCATGACAAAATCAGCTCCTGCTTTCACAGCTGCAACTGCTCCTTTTTCCGTTCCAATTGTTTTAGAAATAGCATCCATTTCCATACAATCTGTTGTTACCACACCATTAAAAAGTAGCTTTTTTCTTAGTAAATCAGTAATCACTTTTTTAGATAACGTTGCAGGTAACCCTTCTGTCGATTCAATGGCAGGGAAATAGATATGAGCTGTCATAACTGTATCAGCTCCCGCTTCAATACACTCTTTAAACGGCTTTAATTCTACTTCTTCTAATCTTTGCAAATCATGTGATATTATAGGTAAATCAAGGTGAGAGTCCATGTTCGTGTCCCCATGTCCTGGAAAATGCTTCAAGGTAGTTATTACACCTGCTTCTTGCATTCCTTTCATTGTCTTTCTTCCATATTGTGCGACTTTTTCAGCTGATTCACCAAATGAACGAACACCAATCACTGGATTTTCAGGATTATTGTTTACATCTAAAACAGGAGCTAAATTCCAATTGATTCCTAAACTGAGTAATTCTTTCCCTGTGGCAAAGCCTATATTATATGCATTATTAATATCTTCCGTAGCCCCTAAAGCCATTGCTCCAGGAAATATTGTTGTACCTTCACCTAAACGACGAACTATTCCATTTTCCTGATCCACACATATTAAAAGTGGATACCTATAACCTGCTTTTTTTGCTTCTTTTTGTAAATCCGTAGTCAATTTTAATACCTCAGCAGGGGTACCAATATTACGACTGAATAAAATAATACCGCCTACATGGTAAGTATTAATTAATTCTTTCACCTCCGGAGTGATCTGCTTCCCTTCTAATCCAACTACTAACAATTGCCCAACAGTTTTATTCAAATCAAAAACCCCTCTTTCATTACATTCATTTAGAAAATAATAAACAAAACCTTTCAATTAACTACAGATTATTTTTTCTTCTATATTTAAAAGTATAAAAGATTACATTTCATACAAGAAAAGCTGTGGACCGTCTAATAGGGACACAACTTTTCTTTTTAATTTTAAATCTTTTACGAAAGGTCTAAAGTATAGAATTTAAGTAATACGATAAAGAAAACTTGGCAAGCCAAGCCTGAAAGGCATAGGATTACCTTAGTTGCGTTTATACTTGATACCTAAAAATTTTTACTACGTCGACATTTTTCTTTGGGGCTGCGGTTACTCGCCCCATCGAAAACCGTCGCTAAAATTTTATACTTTCCTAATGTGTGAAATAGAACAAATGAAGTTCCAACTATCAAAAAATTACGAGATTACATTCCCCCATTACCTTCTTGCATTTTTTTATACATAAAAAACATTTCCTTAGACAAATACTTAATTGTTTCTGTATTCATCAATTGGTCTTCAGCATGCATAAATAGTAAAGAAAATGGGGCTCCTTCTCCCTGGGCTTCTTTTTGAATAAGTTGCCCATGTATTTGATGTGCATCAACAAAAAATGTATTGGCCTCGTTCATTTTTTTTTCACCTTTTAAAAAGTTTCCTTGTCTTGCTTCTTGTAACGCTTCAAGGATAAGTGATCTCGCCGTTCCTGCATTACTAATAATTTGCATACAAATGGATTCCATCTCTTCCATATTTTTACCTCATTCCTTATTAACAAGTTTTTCCGCAAATTCTACTATCGCAGGACCATCATTCATCCCGTAAGCTACCGTATCAATAACGTCTACAGGAATATTGTATGGTTGAGCAATTTTTTTAGCATCATTTTTCCAAAACCTCATCTGTGGTCCGATTAAAACAACATCTGCATTTGGAATATGGTTTGCTGCTTCTGCTTCCGGAACAGCCCATATTTTATAATTTTTGTTTTGTTCCTTAGCGAATTTTTCCATTTTAGTAACTAATAAACTCGTTGACATCCCTGCACTACATACTAATAAAATATTCATGTATAATCCATCCCCTTTTTTAGATTGTATTACTTTACTTTTTGCAATAAGATTTGACTTCCTTCCTCGATAAAATCTAGCAATGGCATATCTTGCTGAATAACTTCACCAAGTACATTCACTTTATCATCTTGTTTCAGATCGATTAATGTAATCTGAATTTCTCCTGCATACCGGCCATAATTATCATTATCAATTGTAACTGACCCTTTTTTACGCTTTGTTGTATGAATTGGGTCTAATTGAACTTTGTCGTGAAGATCGATTCGGGATCTTCCAAGACGAATAACATCTCTAGCCGGATCTGGCCGATTACTTTGAACGCCTTCTAAATACGTATGCAATACGGAAAATTCCGGATTATTTTCACCCCTATATCTAATCGGGATAATTCTCTGTGATAGGAGAGTAAACTTTTCTAACGTTTCATCCGTTAAGGAAGGATCTCCAATATACACCGTATCGACAAACCCATTTTTCTTCAAATCCAAATAGGCTTGGACTGATGACGTATCACGATGCTCCTCTAATGTTGGCAATCCCTGATATAAAGGCTTTCTTTTTATTCCGTCTCCTGGTATAAAGGCGGATATCTTAATTTGATATTTTTTCAATAATTGATTTTTTTTAATAAAATATTCTCTTGATAAACCTGTTTCTGGTCTAGGGTAAAAGTTATGTGCAGCCTCTGTATGACTGGTATTTAATCCTTTATCGATTAATTCTTTCAGAAATTTTTCTGTTAGTGTGCTCGCATTTAAAGAGATTTTCATTTTTTTAGATAGTTGAACAATCTCTTCCACACTTAAACCATAATCAACTCGGAGACCTGTGATACCCCATTCCAACAATTGATCTATATCATTTATATCTATCTTCAGATATTCAAATGATTTTGGAGAGATATCAGCAAATAAATCCATCTGATGTTTTTTTGCTTCTCGTCCTAACTGGATGAGCAATTCTTTATAAAGCTTCGTATCATCTTCTGGAATATGAAGCGATGTAAAAATGGAAGAAAATCCATTTTTAGCTGTTTTTTCGATCCACTTTTGATTAAACTCCTCATTTTCCTTCGATAGATAAACCGAAATGCCAATCATGATAACCCTCCCCTCTTTTAAAAATGCAAATAGTCTTGTTTCCTTGTCGCAAGCATAAACGCTTTAGAAGAAAGATTTCTATTGCCTACTTCTATCGCCCGCATCGTTGCCATCGTCCGGTAGTAATCTTGATACGGGACATTGGCTTCATTCGCTCTGAATAATTCATAATGTGACAGCGCTTCAAACCATTGATCAAATGTATCTTTAATATCCACATAAATTTGTGGTATAAAGCCATTTAAATCTTCACAGTTCTCTCCAAAATATACATAATCCACATGATGCGGTTTTTGACCTGTTTCGATATTCGGATTTTCAGCCATTTTTACAGCTGTCAAAACCATATCATGTGTCAAAACATGACGTTGGTGAAGGCTTCCTCGCCAATGGGTAACGACAATATCAGGTTTTTCTTCTCTAAGCAATTTACAAAGATCCATTTCCATCACTTCTTGAGGAGGTAATTGACCAGCGATATAACCAGTCCATATTGATCTCGCTCCCATTGCTTCGGCAACTTTAGGCATCTCTACTTCTAGCTGTTTTCCATATTCCTCTGGTGTTTTCTTCTTATTTCCTCTTTCCCCTCTTGTAAGATGGACAAAGGAAGCTTGATGCCCTTCTTTCGTATACTTAATGGAGATTGGACCCGCCATTAATTCGGCATCCAGTGCATGTGCTCCGATTGACATAATATGATGTTGTTTCTTCAATTTAAATCCTCCTGGTGAAATTATTTTAGAATACTCAAGTGACATTATTAACAATTGGATGATAAAGCTTCTTAACTTTTATTTAAACTTTTTCATTACTGCATGACGTTTCATGACTTTCATTCCTGCCCGATCATAAAAACGTTGGGCACCACCATTAGTCCATGCGAGCCAGACATGATAAATTCCTCTACTATACATGTCCCACAACATTTCATAAAATAAAACGCTCCCAATTTTTTTACCGCGTACCTTTTCCGATACACCGAAGGGACCAAAATGTCCTTCCAAATCATCAATAGCACGCTGACAATAACCCACAATGTTTGAATATTGATCTACAGCTAAGAGAATTCGTTCTTCTCCTTTAAATTTCTCCAACGTTTCCCGAACATTCCGTACCCAGCCACCTGTGAAATTTTCTTTTAAAAACTCTAAAAGAGACAGCGTGTATTTCTTAGAAAAAGGAATAACCTGAATACCATGCTCCTTTTCCAAATGATTCCTTATCTCTTTAATTTCCTCTGGTATGGTAAAGTTATATAAAACCATATCCATTCCAACAGCTTCTCCCAATATTTCATATCCAAACGATTCAAAAAATGAAATGGAACCGCCATAAGCATCTTTATCAGGTCCAGGGAAAAAATAATTCGGACTGTAGGCACCAAGTGTTATGTTTGTTTTCCCGAGCTTTTCAAACTGTTCTTCAAGTTTTTTCACTAATCTTGATCCAATCCCTTTTCGTTGATAATCCGGGTGAACAAACATTACAGAAATCCATGCACGTTCCGGCTCCATTCCCCGATCTTCATAAGGAAATTTGCGAACCATTCCAAGGCAATAACCAATCACGGAACCATTTTCATCTTCTGCAATGAAACATAAATCGGAATCAAAATTTGGATCTAATAATATTTTTTTGTGAAATATTTCTGAACTGACAGGATCTTTCGTTAAGCATTGATTCCATACCTTAATCACTTGTTCTTCATCATTATTTGCATAGTTTCTAATTTTCACAGAGTCCATTTCTTCATCACCTCTTTTTAAGATTAGTCATTACTTTGTTTTTCTTTTTCATTTTGTTCTTTTAATGTCTGTTTTTCTAAAACCTTATAAAATGGAAGCCAAATAAAGAACATAATTACAAGATTAATAGTCGCAAGTAAAGCTCCTGCCCAACTTCCACCCGTACCCAGGTAACCCGCGATAGGCCCTGGAACAGTAAATGGAATTGCAGCAAAAGGTGCTGGCACTAATCCAATAGAAATTACAAAGTAGCTGAATATAAACAAGAATAAGTGACCAAACACCCAAGGAACAAATAAAATAGGATTTAAAACAATCGGCAAACCAAACATTATCGGCTCTGCAATATTAAAAATAGATGGAGCAAGTGCTAATTTCCCTAATGTTTTATATCTTTTAACTGCTGACATTAACATGAGAACAACCAGTGGCAGTGGACTTACTCTAACAAATTCAGCCATAAATTGTGCACTAGCAATATAAGGGATTTTTTCACCTGCGTCTGCCGCTGCAGTGTTTGCCCCTAGCATATCTATCCAAACAGGTGTCATCACAGAACCAACAACATTACTACCGTGAATTCCAACAAACCACAGGATTCGATCAACGAAAAAGCCACTAAATTGAGCAATTGCACTTGTACCTCCAGCAATAATTGGTTCAAATCCAGCCATAATCACACCGGCAACGTCTACTTGAAGTATATAACGCAGAGTCCACCACAATACCATCGTAACGAACACAGGGATTAAAGCAGTAAAAGCATTTGTAACCATAGGAGGTACACCTTCTGGCATTTTTATAACAATATCTTTTTTAATTAAGTAGCGATGAATTTCTGTACTGATAATTGCAACAATAATAGCTGTAAACATACCAGTACTTCCAAGATTATCTGCAGGTAAATAAACACCTATTTCCTCGCTTACACCAACAGGAAATAGAATCAAAAAACTAAATAGACTAATCATAGCACCTGAAAATGGATCTACTTTTTCACCACGTTGATTATAGAAATTTGATAAAAAATAACCAATGCCTGTTGCAAGACCAATAGATAAAAGTCCCATTGTTGCGTTATTTGCACTAGACAAATGTTCTGAAATTGGTTCAATCAAATTTTGCCAAGCTTGGACTGGAAAAGAGCCTAAAAGAACAAAAAACGATCCAAGAATAATAAATGGCATCAATGTTATAAAAGCCTTTTGGATTGAATCAAGATACCTATTTCGAGATATCCGTATTAAAGGAGGAGCCACTTTTTCCTCAATGACATACGTCAATTTCTCCATCACTGCCACGGGATTCCACACCTTTCTTTTAATTATTTTAATGTTTTATGAATAGACCCTTCTGTTTTTCTCGAATGCTAGATTCCTCACTAGTTACTACTCCTAAGTAAATCAATCTGAAATGATATTTTAATATAGTAATCATTTTATTTAATGTATTTGTTATATTCAGGATATTTCCCTATATAAAATAAATCCCATTAGCATCTTGTTCGTTCATCATTCTTAAGAATTCACCGATAACATCTTATTCAAATTCATAATCTGCCTTATTTAGCCTTTCTATCTATAAAATCATAAGTCTTTCTCTCCTCCTTTTTGAAATCGCTTACTGAAATCGATTACATTTTTAATATTATATCAATTGAAATAATAATTCAATATAATAAATAAAAAATATGATTTTTTATTTCAATATAATATTTTTACACATAAAATATTAGAGGGGAACTAGTGCTCAATAAAATAAAAAACAGTGTGATCCTACCTATTAATCCTTGGTAAGGGATCACACTGTTTTTAATATATCTTATACACTTATTTTTCACTTTATTTACTCACTTCGTAAATAAAGTGAAACTTCCTTCAGTGGAAATTTTTCGACGCACAACTCTTTATAATGAGGTGAGTAATCGCATCTCCAGCCCCATCCAGTTACACTGCGATAAATCCACCTAAGGTTTACGGCCTACTAAAAGTCGATAAATCAGTATTACTAAAGCGACAACTAATAATATATGCACGAGGTTCCCAGCTATATCTCCAATGAAGCCCAGTAACCATAAAACTAGAATGATAATTAGAATAGTCCAAAGCATTGTCTGACCTCCTTACTTCTTCTTTTAATAATCTTTCCCCTTTCTTATTTTTGATAAACAAAAATTTTATAACCTTCGTTAAAGCGTTACATCGTATGTTATTCCCATCCAAATGAAGACTACCTGAAAAGCAATAATATTTATCATGGAGAACCGTCCGTAAATCTCCCACTGAGTGAAGTTTCGTTTTATGCTATGTAGAAACATATCGCTCTCCTGTTTTCGTTATAAAATCAGTTTCAGCTATTGAATAAAAATACGTTGATAGTTTCTTTTAATTCAACAATATGCTTTCTGTTGAATGATGAATTGAAAAATCCCATGAAATCATTGGATTCATCATGATTTCATGGGATTCTTTTTCATACGTTTTAAAAACACTGGTTTTCAGTAATATCTACAAGGGAGTTAATTAGCTATTCTAAATCAATCCAAACACTCTTCACTTCCGTATAATTATCTAATGCATAGGAGCCCATCTCTCTGCCAAATCCGGATTCCTTATAGCCTCCAAATGGAGAAGCTGGATCGGTGACATTATAACAGTTTACCCAGACAGATCCTGCTTTCAACCGGTTAGCAACATAATGAGCATTCCTTAAATTTTCTGTCCATAATCCTGCTGCCAGTCCAAATTGGGAATTGTTTGCACGTTCAATGATCTCATCTAAATCTTCGTATGGCATGGCAACAACTACAGGACCAAATATTTCTTCACGTGATATAGACATGTTTTCATCTGCATCAACAAATATAGTTGGTTCTACAAAATAACCTTTATCAGAATGTCCGCCGCCAGTTAGCATGGTAGCGCCTTCTGAATTACCTTTATCAATATAATTCACTACTCGATCTTGCTGTTCTTTAGATACGAGAGGTCCCATTTGTGTATCAGGGGAAAGCCCGCTTCCCTGTTTCACGCTTTCCGCAAAAGTAACCAAATCTGACATTACATTATCAAATGCATTCTTTTGAATATATACTCTGGACCCGGCACTACATACTTCTCCTTGGTTTGCCATAATCCCAGAGAATACGCCTGGTGCTGCTTTCGTAAGATCTGCATCCGGCAAGATGATGTTTGGAGATTTCCCACCTAATTCAAGCGTCACTCTTTTCATCGTATCCGCTGCTTTTTTCATGATGGATTTCCCTACTGCAGTGGACCCGGTAAACGCAATTTTATTAACATGTGGATGCTGAACAAGCGAATCTCCTGCTGTCTCACCAAATCCAGGTACAACATTAATAACTCCTTCTGGAAATCCAGCCTCTGCAGCCAGCTGTGCCAGGTACAAAGCAGATAATGGAGTCTGTTCCGCTGGTTTTAATATGACTGTACATCCAGTTGCTAATGCAGGAGCAATTTTCCATGAGGCCATCATTAATGGAAAATTCCAAGGAATAATCTGACCGACAACACCAACTGGCTCATGGCGAGTGTAATTAAAGAAGGAACCAGCTACAGGGATTGTCTGTCCTACAATTTTTGTTGTCCAGCCTGCATAATATTGAAATTGGCCGACTGCATTTGGAATATCATTACCGAGCAATTCATGTAGCGGCTTCCCATTATCCAGCGCGTCAATTTCTGCTAATTCCTGTTTGTTCTCGTCAATTAATTCTCCTAATTTAAACATTAATCTACCTCGTTCAGCCGCACTCATTTTAGACCACGGTCCATCTTCAAATGCTTTTTTTGCCGCCAGAGCAGCGCGATCTACATCTTCCGCCTGTGCTTCACTAACATGCGCCAAAACGTCTCCATTGGCAGGATTATAGGTTTCAAATGTTTTTCCACTTAGAGAATCTACAAATTTCCCATCAATAAATAACTGCTTCGTACCAGATAAAAACTTGGTCACTTTACTTGAAATTTTTATCGTCTCTGTCATTTCAAAATTCCCTCCATTATCATCATATTGTTTTGGATTTTATCACTTAAGCTTCCTTAATTAATCGCTTCTTTAAGAATGTTATAAATATCTTCTCGAGTCACTTTACGCGGATTTGGAGCCATATACAATTCATCAGCAAAAGCAATATCTGTTAAGATATCAATTTTGTCTTCTTGTACACCTATCGCGCTTAATTTTTCAGGAATACCCGTTTCCCGAGTTAATTCTCTTACTCTCTGCACACCAGCTTTTGCTGCATCTTCTACCGATAATCCCCATGTATTTACTCGTAACGCCTCTGCTATTTGCGCAAATTTATGCGGATTTGCCACCCAGTTGTATTCCAAAACATAAGGGAGCAAAATAGCATTTACGATACCATGAGGCGCATCGTATTGGGCACCAATTGCATGAGAAATACCATGGACTAAGCCAAGACCGCCATTCGCCATCCCAATTCCGGTAGATGTACTGGCTTGTACCATATTATTCATCGCTTCTTCATTATCTGTATTCGAATACGCCTCTAAAATCGCAGTTCCTATCACACGGACTGCATGTAAATTAAGCGCATCTGTAATCACACTTCCATTTTTAGAAACGTATCCTTCTATTGCATGGGTCAAAGCATCCATTCCTGTTGATGCAACTAGAGCACCTGGCATCCCTGTTAATAAATCACCATCTAAAAAGGCAACCTTCGGGAATAAATCTTCTCCAAAGAATAATTTCTTCGTCTTTAATGCTTCATTATCAACGGTAATTACACCTGCATGTCCACCTTCACTTCCTGTTCCAACAGTGGTAGGAATAGCAAATAAGGGCGTTGGTGTATCCTCATATAAATCAAAACCAAAATAATCTGCAATGGAACCTCCATTAGCAAGCAACACTGATAAAGCTTTTGCAAAATCAATGACACTGCCGCCGCCAACTGCTATAAGAGCCTCAATTTGATTATCCTTATACGTTTCGTAAGCCCCATCTGTTGCCGTCACACTTGGGTTCGGCTTCACGTCATCATAAATTTCTGTTTCTATATCTAACGGTTTAAGAATGGCTTGAATGTTATCCAGGATCCCTGAGCCAGCAATTCCTTTATCCGTAATAATCAATATCTTCTTATAGTGATCCTTTTTTAGTTCATCAGCTAGAAATTTAACAGATCCAGAACCAGTTACCAATTTTGTTCTTGCTAAAAACTCCGTATTTTTAATTGCACTCATGATAGTTCCTCCTTTAAAATTTCTATTAAAAATTAGACAAACATGCAGTCTATCTTTATCTCACCTCCTAAAATATGTGGTTATTAATAACTTTTCGCTAATTCTTCATAATAGGTTATAGACTTCATATATTGTTCTATATCAACATATTCATTAGGCTGGTGGGCCAACCTTTCATCCCCTGGTCCATAAATAATGATTGGTATATTTAAAAATGATCCAAAAACAGATCCATCTGTGTAATAATTTGCTCCTGCTTCCGTCGGATGTATTTTGTTTAATGCAGCATTCAGTTCTAATGCTGATTTAATAAATGGCTGATTCTCCTCGTTCCCAAGAGCGGGTAAATCATTTTTTACTGTTAATACAGCATGGAAATCTTCATTGTCCGCATGTATCTCATCCAGAATAGCTTGGATATTATCCAAGATCGTTTCATGTTTTATTTCGGGAATACTTCGAATATCTAGCGTCACCACACATTGATCGGGGACAACATTTGTCTTTACTCCACCAGTAATTGTACTGATATTAAGGCTGGGCTTCCCAAGCAATGCATGCTCTTTTTCATATGGAAATCGATACTCCATCAGTTTATTTAAAACATTATTCATATGGACGATGGCATTAACACCTTGCTCCGGCATAGACCCATGTGCTGTTTTTCCATAAACAACGATCTCTAGCCATAAGGCTCCTTTATGGGCACTGAAAACCCTTCCATTACTTGGTTCAGCAATAACGATTGCTCCGGCATGATGAATGGATTTATCTTTCATCAACTCTCTCGCTCCAAGACAATCTACTTCTTCTCCAGCAGTTCCAGCAAAAATGATATCGGCTTCAGTTTTTTCATTTGCTTGTTTTAACCGAATCATCGCTTCAATAATTGCTGCAACGCCTCCTTTCATATCACAGGACCCTCGTCCATAAATCTTCCCATCCGAAATCTCTCCTGAAAAGGGATCATACTTCCATGGTGTATCTCCAATCGGCACCGTATCTAAATGTCCAC
The DNA here is from genome assembly GCF_000750635.1 of Oceanobacillus jeddahensis. Classification (GTDB taxonomy): domain Bacteria; phylum Bacillota; class Bacilli; order Bacillales; family Amphibacillaceae; genus Oceanobacillus; species Oceanobacillus jeddahense. The sequence goes on along the minus strand of NZ_CCDM010000001.1, from coordinate 1,168,416 downwards.
TAAAAACGAGTGGAGCACGTGAAGAATCTTTTCCCTCCAAACGGACTACAATATTCGCACGCCCCTTTGTAAACGCTTTAATTTCTGTCTGCAAACCACCCTCTTCTGCATAAGCAGCAATTTTTTTCGCTACCTCCAGCTCATTTCCTTTAGGATTAACACTATTAATACGGATTAAGCTTTGTAAGAATGCTATTGATTTCTCTCTTTCCACTTCTGTCTCTCTTTGTCTACTCAATTCATTACCTCCATGAATAAATAATAGATTTGTCATTATCTACAATGCTTTTTAAAAATTTAATATATTTAGAGGATTTCCCTTAATATAACACGAATGTAATTGTAACAGAGTACAAATATTTCGAAATCTTTTGTACAATAGAACAATATAATCCTTTTCAACCAATTACTAAAGGAGAGAATTGGCAGAATGAATATTAGAGATATGATGCAGTTAGCCCCTTTTCAGCAAGCCAGCATTTTAGCCGGTCGTAATGGGATAGAAAATAAAGTATTGAATGCAACGTTTATTGATGCTCCAGATGGTTATCAATGGTGTAAAAGCGGTGATTTTATCGTAACAACTGGATATCCTTTTATCAGTAATCAGGCATGGGAAAAAGGGGTAATGAAGTTGTTGAAGAGTTTGGTAAGTAAGAATTGTGCTGGGGTGGGAGTGAAGCTTGGAAGATATATTCCTGATTTACCGGAAAAGATTGTAACTTACGCAGATGAAAACAATTTACCTATTGTTTCACTCCCGAATGATCTTTCTTGGTCAGATGTTATTGTTCCTATCATTACCCAGATTAATCAAAAACAAGAAAATGAATTACAAAAAACGCATGAAGTCTATGAACAATTTCATCATCATTTAAAGGTAAAAGGAAATTTATATAACCTGGCTGATTTGCTGCACACAATCATACAAGTTCCAATAACCATTTATAACAGAGATTATAGTCAAATTATCCATACACACGAAGAAATATTTCCTCAAGAAGAAATAGAAAAAATAATATCCACTCTATCCTGCCAAAAGAGTCAGCCGATTCTAAATGCAAATTGGAATGATACGGAATTTACGGTACGTTGGCTATATAGCTCTAATCGCCTTGTTGGTGGTGTATTTTTATGGGGAGCTCATTCCGAACTGCAAGCATGGGAAAAAGCAGCGTTAGAGCAAACTTCTGTCATTACCGTTTTAGAAATAGAAAGAATCCGGACATCTTCTGCTACTTTGCAGCATTTTCGTAATGACTTTTTAACAGAATTACTAGAAGGTAAGATACTAGAGCAAGAAGTAATCTATCGTCGTGCCAGAGAAGTAAATTGGGATTTAGGAGATAGCTATAAAGTGGTTTTATTAGATTGTTACTTAGAAAATTCACCTAACGAAAACGACATACCTATTTGGCAGCAAAAGATAAATATACTTAACGAATTTGAAAATGAATTACGTGTCGTATTACCAAAAACACTTATTGGATTTGATGCTCAAAATCGTTATATCTTTTTAGTATCGGGTACAGAAGAAGATACATCTATTATAAATAAAATACGCCATACCATTCGGAAACTAAATATTACCTCTTTCTGTGGTGGAATTGGCAGGAAAGCTTGGATAGAAGCATTATCGACCAGCTACAAAGAAGCTATTTCGGCTTATCAAGTTGCTTATACCAGCATCGAGGAGAGCGATACTGCTAAAGAGAGTCAATTATATATTCGAAGCTTTCAAAGCTTGGATGTGGAACGAATTCTTTTCTCAGATAACCCCAAAGCTGCTTCTCAATCAATGTTTCAAGAATATCTAAAAAAGGTCGTCGATTATGATAAAAAGCGAAACAGTGATTTACTCTCTACATTAAAAGTATTTTTGGATAATAATATGAATTATGATGAAACAGCCAATGCCTTATTTATACACCGAAACACAGTTCGTTATCGAATAAAGATGATTCAAGAGCTAACAAGTCTGGATTTAGGGAATTTGAAAGATTTATTATTATTACAAATGGCCATGACAGCGATGGATTCATTCGTTGAAGGTTAGGAGGGATTTTTGGTAAAGTTATAACTTTTAGGAGGCTTATAAAACTAAAATCCAATCAGCGAAAAGTTTTTCCTCTTCCGCTGATTGGAGTTATGATTACTTATCTATCAAGTATAATTTGTAAACAAGATTAATCAAAGAAACAATAAAACATACTGAAAATTAACAATAACCAATTATTCACTACATTACTTATATTTATAAGCTCTTTAATGCTTGAATTGCTTCATTTTTCTTTCTATGATTAAACACAAATGATCCAGCTACTAGTCTCCCTGCACCGGCTTCCTTACACTGTTTTCCGGTTTCTATCCCTATTCCCCCATCCACCTCAATCGAAAAATTTAAATGTCGCATCTCACGTAACTTAACTATCTGTGAAATTTTATATAAAGCTTGAGGATGGAATACCTGTCCACCAAAACCTTCATCACAAGTTATCAATAGAACCACGTCTATCAGATCTAAACAATGGACAATAGTCTCAACTGGCGTTTCTAACTTCAAAGCAACTCCCGCTTGTACTTTAGCTTGTTTAATAGCTTGTAAGTTTTTCCTTAGAAAGATTGTACTCTCTTGATGAATGATGATAATATCTGCGCCCGCTTCCAAATAGTGCTTGATATTATATTCAGGTTTATCTATCATCAAATGAACCTCTAATGGCAAATTGGTTACTTTTCGAATTGCAGAAACGGTAGGAGGCCCCCACGTTATATTTTGAACAAATCTCCCGTCCATTATATCAATATGAATTGCATCTGCCCCAGCACGTTCTAACTGCTTAATATCTCTTTCTAAATTTAAATAATCCGCATTTAAAATGGAAGGAGATACAATCATTCATATCACCTGCTTTCTTGTCTAATTATTGGTATATTGTTGTGCTACCTTCTTTTTAACAAAAAATCCAATAGGTATAGTAATAAGAATAAGAATAATTAATCCAATATAACCAATTCTTCCTATATTGGCAATAATAAAATCAAAAATATTCCCATTCCAAAGTGCCGTCGTCTGCCCTTGAATTTCAGTTGCACCACTTCCTTCAGCAAGGCTACTAAAATATGGGGCAAACCAACTGGCTACATATAATACAATAATCATATTTAATATACCACTGATTATTGTTTTTAAAATATTATTATTGTGGATAATAGTTGCCATACAGGTAAAAAATGCGACAAACGCTAGATCACCCAAAGGAAGCACTTTATTCCCCGGCAGGATAACTGCTAAAATTAAAGTAATTGGAATAAGCATTGTCCCAACAATCTGTGTTATTGGCAACCCTAGTGTTAATGCAGAATCTAGACCAATAAAAACTTCTTTACCTTTAAAATATTTATTAAAGAATCCCTTTGCAGATTCTGATATAGGGAGCAGACCCTCCACAATAATTTTTACCATACGCGGGAATAAAACAATAATCGCAACTACACCCATCATCAGATTGGATCCATCTGTAAAATTATAGCCAGCAAGCAAAGCTAGAATAATTCCAAGCATCACACCGATAATAATTGGGTCTCCAAACATTCCAATTTTTCCTTGTAAATATGATAGATCTAATTTTGAATTACGTAGAAATGGTATACGATTATAAATCTTCTCAAGTATTGTAAATAACGGCACTGTACTAGCTGCATAACCTTGTGGAATGGATATCCCGTCAACTCCAAGCGTATTCTGCACTTTTTTTGCAGTATAGTCTGCTGATAACAGCGACCAGGTCGCTTGAATAAGACTAGCCCCCATAGCAATTACAATGCTCCCAGTCATTAAATGAACAACTGCACCTGTAAAAGCGTAGTGAGAATAGTTAAAGATATCTATATTCATTGTTCGGGTAAAACCAATTACTAGTAACACTAGATTTAATAAAAAGACTGCTGGTATGATGAGCGCACCGACAACTGTTGAAAAAGCTACACCTGCTGCTGCACCAGACCCTATATCTATCACTGTCAAATTAAAATTAAAGCGTTGCATAATTTCATTTACTGCTGGTTCTAATATATCTGAAATTAAAGAAATTGCTAAGTTAAGACCAATAAATCCAACGCCTACCATAATACCGCTACGAATAGCTCGTAATATTCCTTGCCCTAAAATAATTCCAATGATTATCAAGACAACCGGAACAAAGACAGTTGATCCAAGTGATAAAAAGTAATCAATGATTCCCATTGTAAAGCCCCCTTTTACGTAAGTATTTGTATAATCTTTTCTTTTACTGCATCCTCATTAACACCAATTAAGAAAGGCGTACCGATAACAACCGGTGTTTTATATTTTGTTTCATCTACTTTCATGGAAGTAACAAATAAATCAGACTTTCCATCATAAGAATCTAATTCATTAATTTGCACTTGGGTGATAGAATAATCAATCCCCGCTTCCTGCAAAATGTTTTCCACTTTCCCCAAAATCATTGTTGACGTTGCCAGCCCAGCTCCACATGCGATAATCACTCTTTTTGTCATATCTAATTCTCCTCATCATCATAGTTTTTTTAATTTAATTAAAATGCTTTTGCATAAAATTTGTTAACGCCGTTTGTGAATCAATTTGTTTAATAGATTCAATAACTTCTTTTTCTTGTAATATTTGACTAATTTTCTTAAGAACCTCTAAATGCCCTTCATTGTTGTTTAATATAAGACCAAAAATTAAGTCTACCTCAATTGGTTTTAAATCCTCTATATTATGAAATGTTATTGATTGTTCCGGCTTGATCACTACAAGTTTTTCTGTATTAGAATAAACTGCTTCTGTATGAACAATGGCCACATTCATATTATTCAGCTTGAGTCCCGTTGGAAATTCTTGTTCTCTTTTTTTGATTGCATCACGGAAGTCCTCCGTCACATATCCTTTTTTCTCAAGCTGATTTGCCATGAAATCAAACAATTGGTTTTGATTATCCAACTTTAGGTTGTAAAATACTAAATCTTCTTCAACATACATGGTGTGTCCTCCAATATTTGTTAATATGCGGTATAGTAGCTTATTCCATAAATAATTGGATGAATTGCTCTGGTTTGGTAAAAGCCTTTACCTGATTCTCCATCGACTCAATCTGGAGAATATTTTGAAACAGTTTTCCTAATAAATTCCGTATCTGCCCCATGTCCTTTTCTGCAACAGCTAATAAAATAATCAACGATACGTGCGACTCATGATTCCATTTAATCGGTTGCTTCGTTGACATTACAGCTATTTTCGTCTCTTTTACTTCAGCTTTCTGACCATGAGGTGTAGCAATCCAACTTTGAACTAATGTATTGCCCAACTCCTCTCTTTCATAGACCGTTTGCTTGAACTTACTTGTTACAATTCCATCTTGTTCAAATAAACGAATCATTTTATTTAAGCATTCTTTCTTTTCAGTTAATTCTTCATTTAAAAAGATATACTTTTTTTCCAAATAACCAGAAGTCTTCCCTGAAGCCGAAGATACTTCTTGGATATCTTCCAACTGTTCAGAAGTTGAATATGTTAAGTAAGCTTTATAAATTTTCATTAAATCCTCATCGCTTACAACAGGAGAAACATAGACAACCGGACAAGAAACTTCCTCTACATTGACAGAAGAAATAATGAAATCTACCTTTGAAATATCTTCATCTTTCAGCATCGGCTTGGCAATCAGTTTAAAATGAATATTAGCAGGTAACAGCTTCTTTATCCGGTTCATAATTAAGTCAGAAGTTACCATTCCTGTCTGACAAACGACTAAGATTTCTCTCATTAAGACTTTCCGCTCAATAGCAACTTGAAAATGAATGGTAATAAAAGTAACCTCATTATCCGATAGCTTAATATCATATTTTTTTTCAAAGTTTTCCATCTCATACCAAACGATTTGAAACAAAATCCCATAGTTCTTTTTGATTTCATCCACTAATGGATTATGAATGGTGATGCCCGTTTTCAGTCGATAAATCATTGGGAACATATGATAGATAAGAGAATCATAGAGCCTTTCATCTAACGTTAAATTAGTTCCCATTGCAGCACTGACTTTGGAAATAATGTTTCGAATGTCCGATGAAAAGAAACTTTCAATATATTTATTATTCACCTTTACTTCGATCCGATGCGCAAATAATTGGCTGCTTATATATTGTATTTCCAAATCTGTAAACTCAAAATTTAACGCTGTAGTGATTCGATGGCATATTTGTACTGCCAACGGGTAATTTGCTAAAATCTCATTCTCCTCCCAATCCATCTTAGGTATCTCCTTGATGTGATGGCCTTTAGAGGAACGTTCTGTCAATATTAAGAGAAAAATGAACAAAGATTTCAAATATTGCTCTGAAATATTTCTATTGAGAACCGAAACAATTTCCTCCATTGCTTGTTCCACATGATGTATAACATTTTCTTGAAATAGAGGCGCTAGATTTTTCGCATACGTAGCTATGGAATAGTTATGAACACGCTTTTTAATCACGTAATAAGCAAAACGTTTTAATGTTTTTTGAATACCAATTTCAGATCCTACTACTCTTGTTCCTTTAACATCTGATATCAAAGAAACTTCATCACCCATAAACCGCTTAATTTGGTTCAAATCTTTCGTAATAGAAGTAGAGCTGATATATAATTCCATGGATAAGAATTGATAGGTCAACGTTTGATTTTCTATCAGTAACCACTTAACAATTAAAATTTGTCTATCCAAAGACGAATAAATTACATTTTCATCTGAATCCGTTTTTCTTCTTAGTTGCTGATAAAATGTATCTGAGGATACGATATCTCCAGATAATTTAATTCCTTGGTTTGGTTTTCTTTCGAATTTCACTTCAAAAGAATGAAACGCCTCCTCTAATTTTGTAATATCATTAAAGATCGTTCGTTCTGAAACATTTAACAGATTGGCATAATATTTCGCTGGCATATATTCCTGTTTATCCGTCATTAATTTAACTAATTTTGCTTGACGTGTTGTAATATCAAACAATGTGAACACTTCCTCCTATAAAATTAGGTCGGATGATCATTACAAATATTTCTACTATCTTCCTAAACCTCAAATTGTTTTAAAGCTTATTTTAGCAGAATAATTTCAATGGTTTCTCTATTCACCAATTATTTTTATATGACAAGTTCGGTCCCGCTTACGTAATTGATCCCAATCAATAAAATAAATGTAGCCAACCATACCAATTTGCATTTCTCCATTTTCGATGACAAAGGTTTCACTTGTACCTAACAATGTACTTTTCAAATGCGCATCCGTATTTAACATGGTATATGCTTCCGGGCTGATTTTCCCTTTAAAATCTTCCAATCCAACTCGTATATGCTCTGGACCCGGATGATGATACTGACCTTGTGTCTTACAATCTGGGATAAGATTCTCCAACAACTTGTTTAAATCAAGCTGCAAATATTCATAACCATAAAAATCTTTATCATAAGAAAGTTCTTCAAAAATAACAGAGCATGTCGTATGTGGCGATGCTACAACACATATTCCTTCTTTAATACCACTTGCCTCGACATGTTGTTTAACTTGCTCGGTAATTTCATGATAAGTTACTCGATTTCCATATGAGGTAAGGGTTAACTTTGCTGAATATACAGTCATTTCTTACTTCCTTTCCCTATTAATTGTAGAAACAGCTTGAATCATTTTCTCCATCATTTCTATGGGGGAAGCAGCTTTGACAATCCCACTGGTTACACCTACACCATCTGCGCCCAAACGGAATAATTCTTCCACATCTTTTTCAGAACGGATACCTGCTCCTTGCTCTACTAACACATTGGGATTGATCTCTTTTATTTTTTTTATGGTAGACGTCACATAATCACGACTACTGATTTGAGACTGTCCAATCTGTTCCGTCGGTTCCGCCAATACAATATCTGGCTGAAGCAACGCTATAGCTTGGGCTTCCAAAACAGAATCTGCACAAATAATCGTTTTTAATCCCTTTTGTTTGGCCCGCTGTACAATATGCACAAGTGTAGACAGAGATAATGGATGATCCGCATGATTCAATACAGCTGCTTGGACACCAATATCTACTAGAGATTCAATGGAAACCTTCCCCATCGAAGCTCCTGGAGAAACATCATCTACATGCTGAGCAGTGACAACTAAATTGGGACATTCCTGCACAATATTCGCTAATTCAGTGGGCGGTGCAGTAAATAAAATATCAATAGCATGGTGTACAGCTAATTCATCTGCTTTCCGTGCCAATTCCATTAAGGGGTTTCCATATAAAAAACTCTTCGGGTTAACTACAAAAAATGGAGCTTTTATTTTTTCTTTTTGCAAAGCTTACATCACTCCCTTCCATTAAAAGATAATCGATTCCGTTTTAAACACTTGAAAATAATGTCTTAAACAATCCTTCATTCCATCATTCATTTGCTTCTGTATATCAAAATAATTTTTCTCTTCTATAGAAAGTTTCTTCACTGCATTGTTGATGATATCTGTAAAAATATTAATTTTAACAATTCCATTGGAAGCACACCTTCTCAAATTATCATCGCCGGAAGATGAACTTCCATGTAACACTAATGGCACTGGTACAACCTTCGAGATATCTTTTAATCTATCAAAATTGATTTCGGGGAGCCCTTTATAATTCCCGTGAGCAGTACCGATAGAAATTGCCAGTGAATCTACATTGGTTTCCTGATAAAATTTTCGGGCATCTTCTACAGTTGTATAAGAGGAATCACTATGTGCGTGATTCTCATAGTTATCTCCTGACCCAACATGGCCAATTTCTGCTTCCACGACAACATCCTGACTATGTGCATAATCAATGATTTCCTTTGTTTTTTGAACATTTTCTTCAAATGAATCTTGAGATGCATCAATCATTACCGATGAAAAACCTAAATCAACTGCCCTTTTTACAAATGCTGTATCCTCTCCATGATCCAAGTGAAGCACGACAGGAACTCTTGCATGTTTTGCGTAGTATTTCCCGAGCAATGCTGCTTCTTCCACATCCATCACTTCATGGTGTGCCTGTGCAAATGAAACAATAATTGGTACATTCAATTTCTCTGCTACATCCATATAAGCACGTAATGTATATTGATCTATAAAATTTGCAGCTGGTATAGCAAATTTCTTTTTCTGAGCTATTTCAAATAAATTTTTTGAATGAACTAACACTGCCTTCCCTCCTTATGTTTTACTATTTACATTATCTATATTTAAATTATCATGTAAGCGTTTTCTATTCATTTCAAATTGTTTCTATAATAATGATGAAAAAAGAAATGATCTTTTATTTAGGGGGGTGAGTAATCGCAAAAGCTCTTCAGTAGGGCAAGTAATCGCAGCCCCAACCTCAGGTGGCTGCGAACTTAGCCGACTTGATCCTATTTATCAGATTTTTTAAACACGCACTATTAGTTAATAATTTATTGAAATTTTTATACTGATCCTTTATTATTCATTATAAGAACATTTGTTCTATTATATTGGATAAAGGAGTGCTTTACATGGATGAATACACAACAAAATATTTAGCAGACGTCTCAACTCAGTTGCTTAAAAGTAGTTATAGTTGGATCATATCTAAAAGAGAAATTGCAAGAAATGCACAAACCCTAGAGGATCAAAGGGAAAAATATGAGGAGATTATTGATCAATTACTAGAAGAGGAAAATAATTCAAAAAGCGTTGCGTTACATTATAAAGAATTATACGAGAACGTTAGCATTAAAGATGAGGATATAGAATATTTAAGAGAGACTATTGAAAGAGTTTTTACTATCATTAATGATTATAAAGATGAAAACAAAAGTGAGGAAGAAGGTCTTTCCGCAAGACAAGGTATAGATGCCTTTCTTGATTTAATACATGTTGATACTTTAAAAACCATGCAATTACTTGGATTCAAATATAAAGATGCAATTGGAAAGCCCCTTACAGACGTTTGTGCAGATTTTATTTATACAAAACTAGGCGGAAATAACCAATCTTATAAACCAAACGCCTAATAATTTATAAAGAAGAAAAGAATGGGCAACACCAAAATCTTTGGCTGAAAAATATTTAAGTGTGATAAAGACAACTAGCTAGCAGCGGAAATAAGCATAGCCCCTTTGGGAAATCGCATTGGTCTTCGGTGTGGATAGTAACCGTAACCCCAGTGTGAATACAATGCAGAAAGGCTATCTTCTTTTTCAGGGAGGCTGAAGACAAGCCTATGGAAAAGGAAGTATATTTCTGGGGTTGCTATTACTCAGCCCATCATAACCCGTTGCAGCGGTTGCTTACACCAAAACTATATCTTCTATGTCACCCATAGATTTTGGTGAAGAACCGAAAAGAATAAATCTTATGTTCTGCTCGCTAAGAAATATTCCATTAAATTTTATTCTTTTTGTAAAATAAATAATTCAGGTTGAGTTTTCTGGCAATTTAATAGCATACATGCTATCATTATTATACAATAAAATAAAAAGGAATTATGATATGCTCCATTCAAATTACCCAATATTATATGCAGGGAATACATTTAATTTTGAATTATACCTTCTACGTCAAGCCGAACAAGAATTACGAGTTGGAAAACCAAGAGTTTGGACCAAAATTGCCGATATCTACGCTAAGCAACTTACGATTATTTCAATCAATCCGTATCCTGAGGCAGAAACAACAATTACAATATTTGGTTCAGACGAAATCCCTCCCTCTTTGAAACATATTATATACAACACTAATTATCATAATTTTTACAGGTGGGGAATAAAAGGTGAGAGAACGGGTAATCATCGTATTATCTATGCAATTCATAATTATCATAAAGTTATTCTGCTTCATTACTTCGATAAACAATATAACGGTTTAATAAAACAAAAAAATATCCTCCCAGCTGAAGAAAACTATGCAATTTACTGTAAAAATGACCCGACCCTATACTAAAGGAGAGATTAACAATGAGTGACTTTTTTAAACGATATGCATTAATACGTGGTGAACAACATGTACAAAACTTGCAATATGAAGGAAGAATTGCCGCACAAATAAAAACCTCACGCTATCAGATGAAACTCTCCCAGCAACAGCTTGCTGATTTAGCAGGCATTCCTAAATCAACAATTGGAAGAATTGAAGCTGGTTTAACAAGCCCTAAAGTAGATACATTATTACGAATTTCAAGAGCATTAAATACACCATTTATTATTGATGGCACAATCGACAATAATCCAAAAATTATATCTGCAGAAACATAAAATGAAACTTCATTCAATAAGTTTTTTCGATTGGATGAGTAATCGCAACTCCAAATCATTTGCAATTACTCATCCAACAAAGCCGCAATTTATTGAACAAACTGGTCTCTGTCTCTAGCTGGTAAACCTTCTATTTAGAAATTTCATATTTTCTCTATTCTTTAAGCAGGAATCTTACATCGATTTACACTACTTTTATTCCATTCAAAAACCCTTTGATTCTCATTTTATTTAATGAAAATCAAAGGGTTTCTAATCTTTTATCTTTCTACTTTCTCCAGTACCCTTTTCCCAATAAGAACTGAATGTACACGATCTCCATCCATTGAAAAATAAATTCTCTCCCCTGTTTCCGCAATAAAATCATTTTCAGATATCGAGTAAAAACAGGTTATTAATTCATTTCGGTTTAAATAGAGCACATCATCCTGTATCGATACAGAAGCTTTATCGCCTTCTCCTGATTGATATACTCCAGAAAAAATACGCCAATTCAACGCTTCGCCAGGTAATATATTGCTCTCTTTGAAAGGTACCTCATTTGGTATCCCTAAAATAATATTTAATGCGGTTACTAATATCTTCTCTGCTGGAACATCAGCCATGTTAATTAAAATAGATGCAGATATTCCCTTGTCCCTGATAACTTGAAAATTAGAGGATACGCCTTTTATACCGCCTCCATGGCCGAACCGAGTGTATTCACCAATAGAATTTATTTCTATTCCATATCCATAATCGCCACCATTAGGCAAGCTAAAAGCAGGAGAAATCATTTTTTCGATTTTATCTTCAGTTATAATGTCCCTTGCTTGTAAAGTACCATTTAAACGCAGCATTTCTACATAGTTCATTAAGTTATCAGCGGATGCTTTCCAAGAACCATTGGTATAAATATCCCCGACATCCCACCAGGCTGGTGAATGAAAAATACCAAATTGCTTTTCTTTATATGCATATAATTCCGTTACATTTTCTCGATTCATCAACGATTTAGTAAGAAAATAAGAATCTTTCAGCTGCAGTGGAGAAAATAATTTCTCTTCAACATATTCTATAAATGTCATACCACTTGCCAGTTCAATGATTTTTTGCAGCAGACCAAATCCTTCGTTGGAATAATTAAATACTGCACCTGGAGGTCCCAACAGTTCAAAATCCATATTGCTTATTTGTTCAATCAATTCATCAACTGTCTGTATAATGGCATTTTCGTTTCCTTGCCATTCTCCAAATAAAAACTCACCATCCGGATCATTCTGGATGCTTCTGATACGTGCATTATGAATACAAGGCAAACCTGGTAAGCCGCTGGTATGGGACATCAGGTGTTTAATTTCCAGCTGTTTCAAATAATCCTCTCTGGGTAATTGTAATTGCGGTAACCAGTTGATTACTTTATCATTATGACTCAGTTTTCCTTCTTCCTCTAATTTCATGACCATAAGACATGTCAGAGATTTGGTGATAGAAGCTAAGCCAAATATGGTGTCTTTAGTAACGGGAAGTGCTTCGTCGATATTTCTATATCCATAGTAATTCTCGTAAATACTCTGTCCTTCTTGATATATGGTTAGTGCCATACCGGGGACTTTTAATTCTTTGCAGGTTTGATTTAATTCTTTATTTAGAGTTTCTTCGGTAGATTTAGGCAGCATGAGTGAAGTCTCCTTATGTAGTAAATTTCTAATATTATATTTATTTTATCGGATAACAGATCATATTACTAATTTTCAATTTTTAAATATGTAGAGACTAAAAAATCCTTTATATTGATTAGAACAGGCGATTCCCTGGCTAAATGCACAATATAAAGGAAATATTAAAACTGTAGCCGGTTGACTTTAAAGACTTATTCGCTCCTTATACTTAGCAATAAGCATTTGATTATGTTCATCTGATCCTTCCAAGTTTCCACTTAAGAAAATAGGAGGCTCAAAATTATTTTCTGTCATCTTTTTAATAGATTCCGCAAAAATAGCATTTAATAGTACAGCTCCAATCACCGTAGAACTTGGTGAAAAGTTTACCTTGACCTTTTCATGAGATAGAAGTGCATCTCCGATTGGAGCATGGTTATCAATAACTAAGTCCACGGTATCAAACAAACGCTGCCCACTTATATGGCGTGATGGTTGACTGGATGCATATCCGATAGATGTCATACCGATAACATAAGCGCCTTTGCTTTTTGCAAATTTAGCAGCATCAACTGGAACAGGATTTCTTCCTGAAGTGGAAAGAATCATCACCACATCCTCTTGACGAATATCCTGTTCTTCCATAAAGGTTTTTGCATACTCATTTTTTCTTTCTAAATCAGAGGACCGAACAGCTCCTTCATGAAGCATTAGCGGCTCATGAAAAATAGGATGTATTGGAACCAATCCACCTGCACGATAATAAACTTCTTCCGTTAAAATATGCGAATGTCCACAACCAAACAAGTGGATAATTCCTCCATTTTGTATCGCATTGGCAACTTTCTCCGCAGCAGTTATCATAGCTTCCTTTTCTTCTTTTTCTACGGTTTCCAATAAATCTGCAATTTGGTTAAAATACGAATGAATCATTCTCATCCTCCTCTCTATTCTATCTCTCCGAAGCTTTCTAAAATGTTAACAATATTTTCTAAAGCAATATCAATGATATATTTTCCTTTGTCCCTTGTTGCAATACTTGCATCTCCTAATACTGCCGTTCCCGTAAAATCTTCCCAGGGGACAGGAGTTGCATCTACATACGCCGGTATATCTGGAATATCTGCTGGCGCTTTCTCCATCTCTACGAATTCCGGAGCTAGATAAAGCATGTAAGATGTCTCTATCTCATCGGCATGGAAATAAGTAGTATGAGAAGCGTTTTTATCACGAATCTCAGCTGCTGCTTTATTCATACCTGGATAAAAGAAATAGAATACATGTAATTCCGGGCAAGATTCATATAATTCACGGGCTGCTTCTTTTAAAGCAGTTTGATTTCCTAAATGTCCATTTACCATTGCAAATGTCTTAAATCCTTGCTTATAAAGGCTTTCTCCAATATCCACCAAAAACGCGATAAGGGAACGATTACTTATATGAATACTTCCCGGAAAGTTACGCAGACTCCATACCTGACCATAAGGTAATGTAGGTAATACCAAACCATTAACACGTTTCGCTATTTTTTTGGATAAACGTTCTGCAAGGATATTGTCTGTCCCAAGTGGTAAGTGCGGGCCGTGTGCCTCTACTGCACCAATTGGTAAAATAGCAATTTTAGATTGATCAATCTTCCTCTTCACCCCAAAAGAATTTTCATATTGGAATTCCATTTTTATCACCTACTTTTTTTATCTATAATCCAAAGAATTAACATACTCCTTTGGATTATTTTTTAAATGTAAAACAACGTTCTGGATTACGAATAAAAATCTTATCAATTAATTTTTCACCATCAAATCCATTTCGATGTGCTTCATCAATAAAGCGTGGAACCCATTTTCCAATAATATATTCCAACCCTAATCCATGGTCATAGTGCTTATAATAAGATTTTCTTGCTGTATCTCCACTCACAAGAATTTGATCTTCATATCCTTTTTTCACCAATTCCAGAATACAATGGATACGTGTACTCTCCGGAGCATATTTAATTTTTGATATACCATCAAAGGAGAGAAATGCGCCTGTTTGCGCGATCTGTTCGTGATAATAAGGATCTGGATTGCGGTCCATATGACCGAAGCTCATATATTCTAAATTAACACCTTCCTTTTGCAATAGCGCAATTTGTTCAAGCCCCATTGTTCCAGCTTCTGTATGGGAATGCATGGGTGCTTTGGTTTCATGATGCGCAATAGCTACCGCACGTAATGTTTTTTCTTCCAAAGGGGTTATTCGATTATAGCCTGTACCAAATTTCACTTGTCCTCCTGGTATTTTCGTACCTTCTAACCCTTCTTCTATTTCACGAATAACAAAATCAGCTAGTTCATTAACGGATTTTGCATCAATCCATTGATCATACGTAGCATAGTCCCCTGTCACTTTTTTCACATGCTCTGGTATCGGCGCATCCCATAGAAAGCTTTTATTAAATCCAGCTGTACCAATAATAGTAATACCCGTCTCTTCTGCAATTTCTTTTACGGCCCGAATATCACGTCCATAATCCACAGCAGTAGCATCCACGATTGCTTGCCCCCCAAGTTCTTTAAAATCTCGGACATCCTGCTTTGATTTATCTCTATCATCTAGAAGTAAATCATCTTGTTTTTGCTCCACCCAATATGGAGGTCTACAGACGATATGTTCATGCGAATAAGTGAAGCCTAATGTTGATGGGTCGATATCACCGTGTAATGTTCTGATAAATCCCATTAGAATCACCCCAGTTATTTATTTTTCTTATAAAACTCTACTTTCTAACGCTATAAAGAATACTTTCTACGATTTTAAAAGAACAGCTGCGCTAACAATCGGATGATAGGTCCTAATATAAACATATCTGAATCCGCTGCCCACATTGCTGTATCGGGAACAGTACCTGGCAAAAGCATTTTAACCATAATAAATTGGCCCCACGCAACAACCGTTGCTGTAATAAAACCACCCATGATCGCTCCTCTAACACCACCTGTTGCATTTCCAAATACTCCTGCTGTTGCAGAGTGGAAGAATAATACGATCATCGTCGGAACGAACACATAGCTAACCGTGTTTCCTAAAACAACTAACCAGATTAAAGCCCCAACAAAAGCTCCTAAGAAACCTAAAATAACGGCATTCGGTGCAAATGGAAACACAACTGGGCTGTCCAGTGCAGGCTTTGCTCCTGGCACAATTTTCGTCGCAATTCCTTTAAAGGCAGGAACCATTTCCCCAATAAACATACGTACTCCTAAAAGTACAACAGCAATTCCTGCTGCAAAGGTAAATGATTGAATAATCGCATAGACAATAAAATTCTGTTCTCCTGCAGCAGCTACTAGTTCCTGCGCTCCAGGTGTATCCTTAAAGGAAATAATAATTGCCCCGACTAAAAATAACAGACCCATGGTCAATGCTGTGATAACATTTGAATCTCTTAAAAACTCTAATCCCTTTGGTAGTTTTATTTTTTCAGAGTCATTTTCTTTATTACCAAGATATTTACCTGCCAAGGCACTTAATAAAGAAACAGAAGCAGATGTGTGACCAAGGGCAATATTATCGTTGCCCATAATCTTTCGCATAAATGGCTGCGTTAAAGCAGGCTGAATTGTCCAATATAACCCCATAAAGATTGCTAAGAAGATAACTAACCTACCAAAAGAAACATCCCCAGCTGTCTGAATGACAATACCCGCAAAAATAGTCGTCGTCCAAAACATCATATGACCAGTTAAATAAATGTATTTCAGCTTTGTAAATCGAGCCAGCAAAACATTAATAACAAAGCCAAGTGTCATTGCCAATGTAACCGCACTTCCATACCTTGCATTAAATGTTTCCTGTCCCATAAAACTTCCAAGCGGCTCTTCTGATAAATTAAATACTTCCTTCCACAATGGTTCAAATACAGTCAACGCTTCGGTAATCACACCTGATCCTGCAGAGATAATCAAGAATCCAATAATTGCTTTAAACGTACCGCTAATGACCTGACTTGTACTTTTTTTCTGTAATAATAATCCTAAAAGAACAATAAATCCCAACAGAATAGCTGCCTGCCCAAAAATATTCGTAGCAATCCAGAAAATCACATCCATTGTAGTACCCTCCTCTTTTTAGTTAGTTCGCGAGGTTCTCATCAATCGCTTTATTGATTTCCTCCATATCAAAATAGTTATTAACGATAATAATCTCCGCTTTATGATCAGCTAGACTTTCTGCTAACTCATTACCTGTAATGATGTAATCTGCCTCTATATTGGTAGCAGAAGAAACATCCGTGTGTTCCACATCAGCATTAATTCCTTTATCCGCCAATGCCTGTTCTACATTCATTTTTAAAATCAAACTTGTTCCCTGTCCCAATCCGCAAACTGCCAATACTTTTATCATTATTCATCTCTCCATTTCTACTATTTTTTTTACTTCTTCATACGTTGTTGCTCTCGTTAATTTATCTACATTCACAGCATCATTAAGAAGTAGTGTAAGCTTTCGAAGTAACGTTAAATGCTCATCACTCGACGATGCTCCTAAACCGAACACAAGTCGGACCGGATCATTCGCAGAGTGGCCAAATTCAACCGGGTTCTTTAATTGAACTAAAGAGACAGATGGCTCTTTCACACCATCTTCTGGCCTCGCGTGTGGAATAGCAATATGTGGTGCCAAAACAAAATAAGGCCCATTTTCTTTATACGCATTTTTCATCGCTTCAATATAAGATTCTTCTATCAGCTCATCCTCTACTAAGAGGTTACCTGCAGCTTCAATTGCTTCATAGGCATTCGTAACTTCTACACCAATCTTTACGATACTCTCTTCTAAAAACCTCATATCTATCAATCACCTGCCCCTTTACTGCTAATTGGCTTCTTTTGAATAAAATTGTATCCATTTCATGATAGCTTGCTTATCTCTAGTTGCTATAATTTCTCTCTTTACCTCTTTATTAGAAAATAATTTTGTTAACTGTGATAAAGCTTTTAGATGTTGTTCATTATTTCCGGAAGCCAATATTACGATAATTGTTGCCGGTTTCCCTAATATATCCACTGGTTCTTCTAAATGAAGCATACTCATTCCTGTTGTAATTACACCGTCGTCAGGGTTTGCATGAGGAAGCGCAAATTGATCAGATATCACAATATACGGACCTGATTGATGCACATTTTCAATCATTTTATATAGATAATTTTCTGTGATGTATCCTCCCTCTAGTAATGGTTGAGAAGCAATTTTTATTGCCTCTTTCCATCCATCTGTCTTTTTTTCCAATACAATTCGTTCAAAAGGTAAAAGTTCCTTTAAAGTAGGTTTATCTGTTTCATTTCTAAAATGAAGTGGTGTATGAAGATAGCTTCGAATCTCTTCAGAAAGTAATTCATTATGTTCAATAACGGCATACTTTCGCACAATATCCATAATCGTCTCTACAGAGTAAACCTGATTCACCTGTGAATATCTGAACAATCCATTCACTTTTTTTAATAGCTGCTCTTTTTCCTTATTGTTTAAGACAGGATTAACTACAAAGACGGGTACGCCTCGGTCAGGAAGAGCAATAGTTGAAACAATAAAATCAACATCCAAATTGATTCTTTCATATTCTCTTAAAGATGCTACACCTGTTATCTCAATATCAGAAAACAATCCTTCAAGCTGACTTTCCAGCAACTTGGATGTTCCCAGCCCATTCGTACAAACAATCAGCATTTTCGTCCGTGTTTTTTCCAACCGAACTCCTTCCTTGCGTAGCCATCCTCCAAAGTGCATTGCAATAAAAGCTATTTCATTTTCATTGATTGGTTGCCCGATTACATTTTCAAAGTGATGCACTACTTTTTTCGTCAAATGAAAAATTTCAGGATAATTCTGCCTAATGGAATCTCGTAAGGAATTTTCAATTTCAATTCCATATTTCATGCGATAATAAGCAGGCTTCACATGTAGAAGTAAATTTTGAATCATTTGTTCAGAATCACGAAACTCAATTGCAGCATATAACTGAAAATCATAAACCATCCGTTTTACCACTTGAAGTAATACCTTCATTTCTTCGCTTTGAATCTTTGGTTTGAAATTGTAATTCACTTTGGCACCGAGAAGGTATTTCGAAAAATAAAACCGTTCATTTAAAGGGATTTTCATCTTTAAGGCTTCTGATAATTCATCACATAAAGCACTTACTCCTCTGTATTCATCTGTTGTTTGGATAACCTCTTTCTCAATGACATCTACCTCAACAAATGCACCTCTATCCATTCGCTTCAGGAAAAAATGGAACCAGACAACAAGATTCGCTAATACATCATCAGTAAGCTCAACCATAAATTCGTCTTCATATTCATGTAACAACTGGTTTAATAGATCCATCCTCGAAAGACTGAAAATGGAGTATGGCTGGTACGCCTGATTGCTATTGCTTATCGAAGCATTAGATAAATTAGCCAGAAAGTTATACCATCCCTCTTTTGGTATAACTATCGATAAATAATGAATCAGCCCCCTTCTAATATCGTTTTCATCCCCTTCAATAACATATCCAATCAAACGTTGCGAATACAAATTTAGCTGATAGGCCTTTAGTTTATTCTTTAATTTTTTTATATCCTCTAACGCTGTATTCCTACTCACTTGGAAAAGTTCACGAATATCCTCTAAAAAATATCCTCTATCTCCTCCAATAAGGTGAAGATAAATCCATGCCCGCCTCTCTTCAGCAGAGAAGTCATAATACATTACGTCAGATATAGAATAATTAGCCAGAATTTCTTTTTTCACTTCATTTTCTATATACAAACCTTGTCCTCTCACTTGCTTAAGCATTTCCAGATGATTTTCACCTAACCATTCATTGATTTTAACAAGATCACTATAAATCGTGCGCCGTGAAACATTTAACATCACTGCAAGTTCTTGAATAGAAATATATCTATCCTGTTTTAACAATTGATTTAAAACGGCCATACTACGCTGATCCATTATTCGACACCTCCAATCTATCTCTTAGAATTAGTATGTGCCTCTATTTTTATTATAGTAAGAACCCATTATAACGGTAAGACCAAATAAACCACATAGAAGTTTGTAAAAATGGGCGGAGGTAGTGAGGTGCGCTTCCGAAGCAGTTGGACATGGTGTTTCAACATTTCTTCTTCATTTTATAAAAAATAATTGGCCCATATTTTCGCTTTTTTAGACATAATAAAAGCTCCCGCTGTAATGGAGGGAGCTTTTTTATAGGTCTTTCCATTATAGCGGGAGCATCGTAAATAAAGTCGAAGTGTATTCTATCTATCTCTTTGTTCATCAGAGTTATTTAGCGCATCCTTCACATCACCTTTTGTGTCTTTTGCTGCGCCTTTAGCTTTATCAGCTTTTCCCTCTGCTTGTTTTTTCTTATCATCTGTTACTTTACCAAGCGCCTCTTTTGCTTCACCTTTTACTTTGTCACTTGCACCTTTCATTTTATCTTTAAATCCATCACTCATGTTGATCAACCTCCCTCTATATAATTAAAATATTTCTTTATATTAATTGTTTTACCGTTGAGTGGTAGATATAAACATAAAATAAATGAAAAGAGAACTTGAATATTATGATACTCTTTGTTATTAACGATAAGTAAGTGGGCATAGACCTTCTCGAATCAACCTTCCGACCAGATGACTGATACCATTGATAACATAATATAATGATAATTATTATATCAACTGCATCTCCGCCATAATACATCAACATGCCTCCGGTTTCGGCTTCCGCTCTAGGGACCCCTTCAGGAGGAAAGGCGTAAATTACTTTAGAAAGAATTTTATGTCCTGCCAAAGCAGTGATCAATACCAAAGAACGATAAAGGTAACTAGATCGATAAGGGATTGGATCGATATATAACAGCGTCGCCGCAAAAAAGTATCCTGCTAAAAAAACATGTAAATGGACAAGCACATGAACCAAAATCACTGTTTCCATCATACTGTACAAACCAGTCGTATAAAGCACCCAAAGTCCACCTATATTTAATACGGCAGGAACAACTGGATTGGAAAGGAAATGAAAAAACGGACTTCTTAAAATAATAGTTACTTTTTTAGCATAACGTGTTGGCAGTGACTGTAAAAGCAGCGTCACCGGTGCAGCCAGCGCCATTAATAACGGACCGAGCATACCTAATAACAAGTGACCAAGCATATGGATTGTAAAATTCTGATGAGCAGCAGATGCCATTGGTCCCGCAACAGTAATAAGGCATAAGACACTTCCCGTCATCCATAAAGCCGTTCGATACTTCGGCCAAGGTCGATTCTTTTGTTTTGAAAAGAGAAAAGCTAATAAATAGAGTAGCATCCCAATTAAAAAAGGGACGCTTAATAGGAATTGTGTAATAAAATCCATAGAATGAGCAGCATGCTGCGCATTTTCATGATCCGTCATCCCAGCTCGCCCCTTTGAAGCTTGATTTGTTTTTGCGTTTGATAAAGGACCATTCCTCCAGCAATCACAATTCCCCCTGCCAGAATATTCCACGTTAAATCATAAGGAAGAAGGTCAACACCATAGCGAATCTGATGAAGTTGCATTAATTTGTGTTGAATAAGACCGTCATATAAATTAAATATACCTGCCCCCAGCATTGTGCCGCCTAACCATCGCTTTTTCCACCATGCCTTACGACGTCTTAAATCTGCCAGCATAAACAGTGCCCCAACAGTAGCAAACCAACTAAAAGCATGAAAGAGACCATCGGAAATCAAACCAATTTGGGTTGTAGAACGATCATAAAAGTGGTGCCATTGAAGCAATTGATGGAAAACAAACTCGTCAATAAAAGCAACCATCCCAAGCCCAAATAAAAAACCAGATAAAAAATTTCGACCTGAATAGGCCAACTGTTCTTGAGTGAGTTCTTTTTTCATGGTATAAACCTCCCTGGATCAGATACAGATCTTTTACGATATTGCTCTATAACGTTTTGGAAAGTAATTTAAAATAGACTGTTTTACTGGTTCTCTATAAAAAGGACAGCTATCCAATGAAAACGGTTTAATGCATAAACGTGTCTCATTCTTTTATTCAGCATTCCCGTTTGATTTCTCTAATAAACCATTTTCTATGACAGGGTTTATTTTGTCATAAATGTACCTTATTAATACATTGTCTATCTGACAAAGTATCTTTATTTAAATAAACCTTCCTTCTTCATTTTATTACTGTGAAAAAGGGATACAGCATAATCATATGGAAGAAGAAAAAATGATCGGACAAGAGGGACGGAAGTAAGTCCCGGACAGATGATTCTGGCATTTTCTGGTTTTTTCAGGGGATTATTAGTAGTACCCGAATGAAAAAAATCTGCCCGCTAACACACGGACAGATTTTATCATAAGCAACATAGCTCTTCTTACCACTTTACATATTAATCAAACAACACACTAACAGAGGCATTATTATGCACTCTTAAAACAGTATCCGCTAATAATGGTGCGATGGTCAGAGATGTAATTTTATTTATCTTCTTTTCCTCTGGTAAGTAAATCGAATTGGTAATCACGAGTTCCTTAATGACTGAGGATTCAATTCTTTCAATCGCCTTCCCTGACAAGACAGGGTGCGTACAGCAAGCATAAATTTCTTCTGCTCCTCTGTCGATCAATGCCTCCGCAGCCGATGTAAGGGTTCCAGCCGTATCAATTAAATCATCGATAATAATAACCTTTTTCCCGGATACGTCACCAATAATATTCATAACTTGCGCTACATTTGGTTCCGGCCGTCGTTTATCAATAAGTGCAATAGGTGTGTCCAATATGGTTGCCATTTTTCTGGCACGGCCTACCCCGCCATTATCTGGCGCAACAACGACAATCTCTTCCGTTGGTAATTTCTTTTTAAAATACTCTGCTAATACTGGTACCCCCATAAGTTGGTCCACGGGTATATCAAAGAAACCTTGTATTTGCCGTGCATGAAGATCTAATGTAATTAATCTGGTAGCCCCAGCTCTTTCGATTAAATCAGCAACTAATTTCGCCGTAATCGGTTCCCGGGCACGTGCCTTCCGATCCTGCCTCGCATAACCATAGTACGGCATGATGACATTAATGGTTTCAGCCGACGCTCTTTTCATTGCGTCAATCATAATTAATAATTCCATTAAATGCTCATTTGCTGGTTCAGAGGTAGATTGGATAAGATATACTTCACAGCCTCTAACACTTTCTTCAATATTGATTTGAATTTCACCATCACTAAAGCGTTTTACGGAGCTCGCTCCTAAAGGGACATTTAAAATATCGGATATCTCTTTAGCCAAAGAATAATGGGAATTCAATGTAAACAACTTTAATTTCGGACCACATTTCATTTTTCTGCCTCCTGAGGAAAATTTAACCGTTCACTGGTGTAATTGCTTTTTCTCCTGCTAAAACTTGGATAAGGTTATCCGCTGCTAAATTTGCCATTTCTAATCTGGTCGCTTCACTGGCGCTTCCAATATGCGGTAAAGCAGTAACATTGGGAAGATATAGCAACTGATTCTCTAATGAAACAGGCTCCTCCTCAAATACATCCAGCCCGGCTCCCCAAATCTCTTTATTTTTTAAGGCATGAAACAGCGCCTCTTCATCTACTATACCTCCTCTTGCTGTATTAATCAAAATAGCAGAGTCCTTCATTAATTGAAGTTCCTTCTCGCCGATGAAGTGGTGTACTTCCGGACTATAAGGAACAAGAATACATACAAAATCGGATTCTTTTAAAAGGGATTCTTTGTCTAAGAAGGTAATATCAAATTCTTTTTCAACATCCAGTTTGCGCGAACGATTATAATAAGATACATCCATATTAAATCCTTTTGCTCGCTCTATCAAGGCTTTTCCAATACGTCCCATTCCAATGATTCCTAATTTCGCTCCATATATATCCTGCCCGGTCAACTGCATTGGGGACCAAGTTTTCCATTTTCCTTCTTTTAAATAAGTATTTGATTCCAATATTCTTCGGGCAGTTGCCATTAATAGAGCAAACGTTAAATCAGCAGTTGTTTCTGTTAATACATCTGGTGTATTTGTAACGATAATGCCTTTTTTAGTAGCTTCTTCTATGTCAATATTATTATAGCCTACAGCCATATTAGCAATGATTTTTAATTTTTTTGCGGCATTCAATACCTCCTGATCTATTTCTTCTGTCAACAAACAAAAGAGGCCGTCTGCTTGTTCCGCTTCCCTTAACAGCACCTCTCTAGGAACAGGCTGACCTTCCTCTTCCCACATCCTCACACGGCATACTTCCTCTATCTTCTTTACAATAGATTCAGGGAGTTTCCTTGTAATATATACATTTGGTTTCATTTATGATCCCTCCAATTTCTTTAAACGGGTGTTATCTTTTTATTCCACAACTTGAAAAAAATCTTTAAGCATTGGATAAAGTGTAATGAACTTTTTATAATACCGATCATAGGTTTGAAAAGTATTCATATCTGGTTTAACGGTATACATCGTTTTATTTTGGATATATGGAGCAATATCCTGCATATTCGTAAAATAGCCAATTGTTTTTCCTGCAATTAAACAACTCCCATAAACGCCTGTCTCTGCGATTTGTTGAATATCTATTTCTGTTTTTAGTATATTCGCCTTTATTTGCGCCCACACTTTATTATTGGCTCCTCCGCCGATTGATCTAAAACGTTGAGCATGTAAACAATAGCTGCTTTCGATAATTTCATAAATTTGTCTTAAACCAAACGCAGATCCTTCTAAAATAGCTCGAAGCATATCTGCTTTTGATGTTTGTAAATGCATTCCAGCAAATACCCCTCGTGCATTATGATCCCAGATCGGACTTCTTTCCCCTTGCATATAAGGTAAGAAAAAAACACCGTTTGCTCCGATTTCTGATTGCTCAGGCAGATACTCAAGAATATCCGTTTTCTCATTTTCTTTTTCTTCTAAGAACGTATGGCTGAACCATTTAATAGAAGCTCCAGGTGTAGACATGGCCCCATGTGAAAGCCATTGATTCGGCCAAACAAAACATCGATTTAAAAAACGGGTATCCAATTGTTCTGGTTGATTTGTACATACTGTCAAGACATTGGATGTACCAACAGATTCAAACATTTCATCCGGTTTCAGATCCAGAGCTAAACCGGAGCTTGCCGTATCTGCTGCCCCAGCAATAACAGGAATTTTTTCAAATTCACCAATATCATCAAACGGGCTGACAACATCCGGTAAAATAGACATGTCTATACCGAGCTTGTCACAGATGTCTGTAGACCATTGATATTGCAAAACATCAAATATCCCTGTGTAGGAAGCTTGTGTCCAATCCATAACAAAGTTCCCCGTCAATTTATGATGGATAAATGTTGATAAGTTTCCCCATTTATAGGTTTGACGAAATAAATCCAATTGGTTTTCCATCTTCCATAATATTGACGTAACCGTATACATTCCCGGCTCTACTCTATTTCGAGTAATTTTATAAAGTAATTCTTCACCAATCATATGGTAGATTCGTTCCGCCTGTTCTTTACTACGACTATCCAAATACATAATTCCATTTGATAAAGCATTCCCATGCATATCCATCAACACGGAAGAATTGCAAAAAGTGGAGAGGGAAATTGCATCCACTTCTCCACCATTTATTCTTATATTGTGAATAGCCTCATATATCATTTGTTGTGTTTTATTCCATACTTCATGGACATCTATTTCCATCCAGCCATTTTTAGGATATACCAAAGAATATGCTTGTTTATTCATGGTATCCAAGTTGAAATTTTTGTCCATCTTCCCTATTTTTATCGAGCTTGTACCAATATCCACACCAATGATATGCGACATATAATCACCTTTTTCAATTATTAATTTTCATTTAGAAGCTGTTCATGAAGTTCCATTGCTTCTTTTACTGTACCATTATCATGAATGATATGCTTAAATGCTTTCACAACAGCTGTTGGATTTGGACGATTCCATACAATACGTCCAAACGTGATTCCCGTACCCCCTGCATCTATCACGTCATGCACCATTTGAAAATAATCTTCAATATTATTACCGATATCTCCACCGGCAACAACCACTTTGGCAGGTGTAGAAGAAACTACTTTATGGAATGATTCCGGGTCGCCGGTATATTTTGTTTTTACAATATCCACTCCAACTTCGGCGCCTGTACGTACTGCATAAGCAGCATGTCTCCAATCATTTAATTCCGTTTTGGGAATTTGATTTCCTCGTGGATATATATGAGCAATTACAGGTAATCCCGCTTTATGGGCTTCCCCAGCTATCGTCGCCAGATTCTGCAGCTGCACTGGCTGATCATCTCCGCCGACAATACATCCCATGGATACGGCATCCGCTCCAAAACGTATCGCTTCTTCCACATTTGCTACCTGTACGTCAGAATTGGGCTGCCATGGAGAAAAAGTAGATGCTTTGAATATCAGACTCGTTTTCCCTGCATGTTTATGAAAACATGTATCCGCAATCCCTTTATGCATTGTCATCGCATCTGGACGTGCAGCAGCGATTTCATCGATTTTTCTTTCAATCGGCATCAATTCATCAAAAACCCCTCTGGCAGTTGCTTGATCCACAGCTACTCCTAATAAACGGCCATCTTCATGCAATAAACGCTTTAAACGAATTTCTTTACCTAATAATGACATATATAACACTCCTGTAAATAGATTTTTAATAGATACCCAGTTTTCCATACTTACGTGTTTTCAATTAGCGTTTTCATTCCTACCCCATCCCGGACATCTTCAATAGCTTGTTGAATCTCATCCAAAGAGTAACCCGGTGTTGTAATAACCTCCGTATTGATTTTCCCATCTGCAATTAATGATAAAGATTCTTGATAATTGGAACGTGTTAAGGAGGAAGTTCCATTTACATTGATCTCATTATAGTGAATAACGTTTGGATCTATCTCGGAAAAAACGCCTTTTGTAAAACCAGCAAATAAATTCAATGTCCCTCCTTTCTTTAACAAGGTTGCTCCCTGATTGACTAATTGAGGAATACCTATTGCCATAATAACAACATCAGCTCCGAGCTGGTTGGTTGCGTCTAAAACAATCTCCTCGATGGATTCCTCTCCAGGATTAACAACTATATCAGCACCAGCTACTTTTGCTTTGTCTCTCCTATGTTCTACCAGCTCACTCAAAATAACTTGTTTCGCACCTGCTATCTTAGCCAGCTGCACATGCATCATCCCAATTGGTCCGCCACCAATCACGACAACGGTATCATTCATTTTCACATTTGCTTTTTTATTACCATTTAAACAGCAAGCCAAAGGTTCTGTAATAACAGCCTCCTGAAAGCTGACATGATCCGGAATTTTGACTACATTTCCAGCATGGATGGCAGCAGATGGAATTCGGACATACTCTGCAAATCCTCCATCAAACTCATAGCCAATTGCTTTACGGTTAGCGCAAACATTCTCCATTCCATTTTGGCAATAATGACAATTACCACAAGGAATAACCGGCATAACGCCTACCCGATTTCCTGTTTCATAGCCGGAAACATCTCTCCCAACCTCGACAATGGTTCCGACAATCTCATGGCCAATCGTAGAAGGTGTGCGGACTCCTTTTGTTTTTTTCCCTAAATATATCCGTACATCTGTCCCACATACTGCACTCATATTGACTTTGAGCAATATTTCTTTTTCCGTAATTTCCGGCTTTTTTACTTCTTCTAATTTCAAATCATTTGGTCCGTAAAATACAGCAGCTTTCACTTAAACACCCCTCTACAAAAATTAAATCTAGCGTTAGTATAACAAAGAAGGAAATTTCCTTCAATATTAATTATAAAAATATGAATATATTTTTCACAAATCTGCACAACTTATCCTTCATTATTGAGTTGATGCTCTAATCAGGCTGAATCCAATCAAGCGGTCCTGTTAACAGAACAGGGAAAATAATAAAGAGCAACAGAATAAAAATAGTTACAAATATCCATGGTAGAACAGCCTTTGAAACTTTCTCAATACTTAAACCCGTTACATTACTCGCGGCATATAATGCCACACCAACCGGAGGAGTAACCAGGCCAAACGATAAAGCTAAAACCAAAAATATAACAAAGTACAATGGATCAATACCAACCTCTGTCACAATAGGCATCAATATTGGAACAAGAATAAAAATAGCAGCTGTCGCATCCATAAACATTCCTACTACAATTAAAAACACAAACATGACAAGCAATATAACAAATGAATTTTCACTGACATTTGTAATACTAGAAGCAACCCGGGTCGGCAACCCATCATATTCAAATACCCAGCTTGCAGATTGTGCAGTGACTGCAATAAAAAGTATTGTCCCTGTCATGTTGGTGGTTCTATAAAACATATTCGGCAACTGTTTCACAGAAATTACCTTATAGAAAAAAATAGCAATGATCAGAGAATACAATACAGCTACTGCTGCCGCTTCTGTCGGAGTAAAAATTCCACTTAAGATACCGCCAAGTAAAATAACAGGGATCAGCAAAGCAGGAAAGGCTTTCATAAATTCTCTCATTAACACCTTAAAATCAAATGGAATTGGTTCTCCAATATGATGTTTCTTACTATAAATATGGTTACAAATCATGAAAATAATAGCCATGATAATTCCTGGAACCAAACCTCCAATTAATGCATCTCCAACAGATACACCTGCCGTTGCTGCAGCTACTACCATTAAGATACTAGGCGGTATCACCGAAGCAAGAACAGACGTTATTAACGTTAACCCTGTAGAATATATGATTGGATAATTATTTTTTGTCATCGCATTAATCGTCATTCTTCCAGTACTGGCAATATCGGCAATAGAAGATCCTGCCATACCAGCAAATAAAAGACTAACTACGACGTTAACATGTCCTAACCCTCCTCTCATCCAGCCTACAGCACTATTAGCAAATGAAAATAACCGATTCGCTACTCCTCCTTCATCCATAATAATACCTGCTAAAATAAATAAAGGGACGGCAACCATAATAAAACTATTCATTGAACTGTACATAGACTGAATAACTAAACTGATCGGTATATCTGTAAATATGAGAATTGAAAAGATAACCGAAATACCTAACGATGCAGCAATAGGTATACCAATAATCAATAGAATAAAGAATAAAATTAATAGAAAAATAGACAAGCTTTGACACCTCCTTAAATTAAGTTTTTATGGTATATAAGAGATTGAATAATATTCAATATTCCAAGAACACCAGAAATAGGCACACTAATACCAACCAGCCATACTGGTATAAGTAAAACCGAACTTGTTTCATTTAAAGCTATCTGTTGAAGTACTAAATTTATTCCATAAACAACCATAAACAGGAGAAAGCTTATCGAACCAATAGTGTATATCCACCTTCCTGCTTTTTGCATAAAAGAAGGCATCCAATTTAAAAACACCGTAACCCTTGGTGATTCTGCTTTTCGAAAACCAATTCCAACACCTATAAAAATCATCCAGATAAACAAATACCTTGTCATTTCTTCTGTCCACGGTAAGGGGCTTCCTATCCACCTTCCAATAATTTGCATAATTACTATAATTAAAAGAGTGACAGCAATTAAACCTGCTATAAAATTTGAAGCTTTGTTTAAAATGGTAAAGAAAAGGTTATATGCTTTTGATTGATTATCTTCCATTTTATTCATCCTCCTTCCCAACAAATTCAAGTACCTCATCAAAAAAAGCTTCATCTCCTATAATTTCTTTAAAAGCTGGATATAATTGTTTTGAATTTTCAATAAAAACTTCTTGTTGTTCATCCGTTAACTCATTAACCTGCATTCCTTCTTCTTCTAATAAATTAATCATTTCTTCTGCCTCTGCTTTTTCTTCTTCTGCATTCCAAGATTGTATTTCTTGAGAAGCTTCCAAAAGGATTCCCTGCTGTTCTTCTGATAATTCTTTGAATTTCTCTTGGTTCATTCCTACCAGCCATGCTTCAGCCATATGGTTTGAAATAGTTAAGTATTCTTGCACCTCCTGCATTTTTGATGATTCTACCACTTCTACCGGATTTTCCTGACCATCAATCGTTCCTAGCTGAAGAGCGTTATAAACCTCTCCAAAATCCATAGGGGTTGTTGCTGTCCCTGCATCAGCAAAGAATTCTACCCATAACGAATTATTAGGTACCCTTAATTTGATTCCATCTAAATCTGCTGGATCCGTGATAGGCTGGACGGAATTAGTAATCTGTCTGAACTCACGTGTCCAATAGCCAAGTCCCTTGATATCCATATCTTCTACTGAATGAAGCAGTTCTTCACTAAGGTCACTATTTAAAAAATCAACAAATTGGTCCGTATCATCAAATAAATACGGTATACTAATTGCATTAAACCTTGGTTCAAAGTTCGTATATAAGGAGGTTGATAAAAGAAGCATATCTAAGCTGCCATCTCCCAGTTGCTTTACTGCAGCAGCAGGGTCTCCTCCGTATAACGATCCATTGGCATGAACATTAATCTGGATAGAACCATCACTTTTCTCTTCAACCAGTTTTGCAAACTCCTGAGCAGCCTTCGTAATTTGTGACGAATCAGGATCCGGTGTTGCCAACCTGAATGTCACTGTATCTCCCTTCTCTGCCCCTTCTCCCACTTTACCTTTACCGCACCCAACTAAGGTAAGTACTGCCACCACAATAAATAAAGAAACAATAATCTTCTTCACTATTTTCCTCCCCCTATTCGTATCACTCATTCATATGACAACGCTTTCTTTATTGAAAAAGAAATATTTATAAAGAAAGAACAACTTAATATGAATTCACCGAAGAAATTTTTCAGTAAATTCATATTAACATACGGTGGTAATTTCCTTCAATATTTTAATAAAAAAAATAAATGTAATTTTCACATTTATAATTTT
Source organism: Oceanobacillus jeddahensis (assembly GCF_000750635.1). Classification (GTDB taxonomy): domain Bacteria; phylum Bacillota; class Bacilli; order Bacillales; family Amphibacillaceae; genus Oceanobacillus; species Oceanobacillus jeddahense. Next base: position 1,137,551 of record NZ_CCDM010000001.1, on the reverse strand, counting down.
TTATTGGTTGTAGAATTTCTGGTCTTCTGTAAATCACTGTAACTTTGATCATAGTTACGAATAGCTAACGCAGCAACTAAAATATCAATAATTGTTAATTGAGCAATTCTCGAGGAAATCGCGTCTGTTCTGAATAAAGTTTCGTTGGATGCTGTCTGCAAAGTAATATCTGAAATTTGCGTGATAGGAGATTTAGATGAGCTGGTAATACAAATTAACGTTGCACCTGTTTCTTTAGCCAATTTCATCGCATGCAATACTTCCTTATTAGATCCTGTATGAGAAATACCGATAACAACGTCTTTTTCATCCAGTACACTGGCCGACATGGATTGTAAGGTTGAATCATTATAAGCAAAAGATTTAATTCCTAATTTTAAAAGTTTATGTTGTGCATCCATTGCTACCGAACCAGATCCGCCTGTCCCATAAAATTCAATCAAATTTGCATTAGATATAGCATTTACAGCATGTACTAGCTGTTCATCATTACATACTTCTAAAGAATCATACAATGCTTGAATATTGGACTGAAAAATTTTCTTCTTTACCATGAGAACATCATCATCTTTTTCAATTACTTCATGAATCTGTTTTTCAGGGGAAATAACTTCCTTCGCAAAATGAATTTTCATATCTTGAAAACCTTTATAGCCAAGTCTTTTACATAAACGAACCACAGAAGACTCACTCGTTTGACTTCTTTCAGCAACCTCTGTAATCGATAAATGAATAATTTCTTCTCGATTCTTCTCAATAAACCTTACTACTTTTTTCTCTGCTCCTTTCAATTTTGGCTCGATAGCCTCCAGTCTTGTAAAAAGCCCGGGATTTTTGTTTACATTTAAATCATTCATAAAATATTCCTCCTTGCTTCGTTTCCTACAATTTATTTCTATACTAAATAGCAAGTAAATTATAGCATATCATCAGAAGGGATCCATGCTAAACCATTTAATTTTCTCTGTTATATGCATCAAAATTTGATTTTCCAATTACAGGGCGCATTAAAGGAAGGATTGAAGTTCATGGATTGTAGCAATGATTGCTTTATTACAATCACCACCGATTAAATATAAAATAGTTTTATAAATTAATCACATTTTCTATTGACTAACCAGTCATTCAATATTAATATATAGAAAAATACTCAAAAAGTATGGAGGATCTCAATGGATTTGCATTATGAAATAGTTGGTAATGGACCCCCGATCGTACTTGTTCACAGTGGCGGTGCTGATTTACGGGACTGGACATTTGTTACTCCCCTTTTAGCCAAACATCATATGGTTGTCAGTTATGATGGACGTGGAGCCGGAAAATCACCAGATCCCACAGGAGATATGAGTTATGTGGAAGATTTGAAGAAGCTTCTGGACCACTTGAATATTCATAAAACTACGTTGATTGGACATTCGATGGGTGGCCAGATTGCTACAGATTTTTCATTAGAGTATCCGGAATATGTATCGGAATTGATTGTCATCGCACCAGCTTTGACAGGGTTTAATTATTCACAGGATTTTGTAGACTATATGAATAAGGTAACTGCGGCTGCACCTGACATTGAAAAAATGATCGAAATCTCCCAAAGTGCACCTTCATATCGTGTTGTACAGGCCAGCCCCCACAAAGAGCTTACTGATGAAATGTTTCGGCATCATATCAAACGGATGTTTCAATGGTCTGCTTTTGAATTAATTTGGCCACATCCTCCAGCGGCTGAAAGACTCGGTGAATTGACTGTTAAAACCCTATTTATTATTGGTACGGAAGAATTGCCTGATAACCTTCGAGTTGCTGATTACTTTCGAAAACATTCAGATGCTCGAACCGTGGAAATTTCTGGAGCTGATCACATGGTCACCTTAACGCATCCAGAAGAGTTGTATTATCATATAAAAGAATTTTTGGAGGATTGACGTTTGCCATGCCAAGAACACCAAAGGAAAATGAACGTATTCGACAGTTAGCTAAAGAGAATATTATGAATGCAGCAATGGAATTATTTATTACCCAAGGATATCATGCAACTTCCATCAGCAGTATTGCTAAACATGCAGGCATTTCAAAAGGTCTGCTTTACAATTATTTTAAAGGAAAAGAAGAACTCCTTGCGACAATGGTAAATAAGAGAGTTAAAGAAATGGTGGACGTGATGGAACAAGCACGATCCCTCAAGGCTCCAGCAGAGCAGCTCAAACATATCATCGTAGGGGCTATCGATAATGTTTATCAAAATCCGAAAGTATTCCGTTTCTATCTTCACCTGCAAACACAGCCTAAAGCAGATCAGGAGCTGATTAAATACAGTCGTTTTCTCATTGAAGAAAATGCTAAACAGTTTGAGTTTCAATGTGAGATATTTGAAGAGCTGGGTGTTGCGAACGCTCGGAAACGATCGTTGTATTTCTCTTCTACGCTTCAAGGGATCATGTTGATGATATCAACTTATCCGCAGCAGTTTCCTATTGAGGAGATAAAAGAGCAGATTGTTGGGGAGTTTTGTGGGTAAATTTTCTTTTAAATCCAAGTTCATCCTTTCAAAATCACATAAAAGAATGAACTTGGATTTATGTTATCATATAGGATAAATATTTATTGTCATTTACTTTTAAAAAAATCTTTATAATAATTAAATATTAAAGCTTCAGTACCGCACACAAATACAAATTACTTTTCTAATATTTGGGCTATAATCCATTTCATATAAATAAAAGAAACTTTTCAAAGGGGAGTTAGGTAATAATGAATATGAAGCTGTTTCAAAGGCTGGTGAAATATATAGATAAAGAGATTCCAAATACTATCCTCATATCACTTATAACATTATTAACTGCTACTACAGCTTATATTTGCGGACAATTATTTATTATGAATTATTTTTTTGAAGATAATTTTACATTTTTGGATATTATTATTAACCCTCTTCCAATTAAATATGGACATATATTATTTATCGGAAGTTTTTTATTAATTGGTTGTATTGGCTTAGCAGCAGTTCTCATTATTATATCTATTATGTTGAAAAACCGTGATTCCCGTTTATTACCCATGATCGTTTTATTCATTTTTTTAAATTATGGAATTGTTTATGTTTTTACTAATGGCAATCACCTTATAAATACTGCCATATTTTGTATTTATATTTCAATTATTGTAATCATTATTGGTTTATTCATACATATTCTCACAAATTATCAATTTAGTTTATTGGCATTTGTAATATGGTTTACCCTTGTCGTTGTAATCACTATATTTAATTTGAATCATACATATAGTTCCATAGAAATATTGCAAGAAATACTTACCATTCCTTTTCTTGGTTTTTTCATTATGTATATCCTTCTCAGATATACAGTCGGGTTAATAGGAAAACCAAGAGTAAAGACTTTGAAAGACATTTATAAAGAAGCGAATTCGGTATTTAAAAGCCTTTCTTTAAAATTAAAAGGGGTAATTACTAGTGTAGTTTCAATTGGTTTAGTAAGTCTTGCGTTTTCAATAGTTATAAGCCTGGTACCTCTAATAAACAATTTGGGTTTCTCAGACGAAAGTTATGATCAAATCAGTATCAACGGAAACACTCCAGTAAAAGGGATTTATATAGGCGCAAAAGAAGGTACACATTTTTACATTAATGAAGATAATATGCTGATACAGACAAGTTCTGAAATTCATGTTTCACCAATCGAAAGTGATTAAAAACATCTAACTTTCTGTATATATTATGATAACAAATCTTTTTGACTCACAATGTCTTGTTAAGATCATTTTTATTAATATCAGGTATAGATCCATATATTCTTTAATTTCAACTAATATTACCTGCTATTGAGCCCTTACTAACCTTTTATATATTAGTATCTATTTTCCTCTTCTATACAAATAACAATTACCACGCTTCTCCCCTTCTTCGTGCCTCATCCAAAACCTCTCCCGGCACCTCCCTAACCTCAACATCCTCCCCCAAAAAAAGCAGCCAATTAACCATTTCACGAACCTCCTCCTCATTCCCAACATCAACAAAAGTGTTTAAACGAGCACTTGTCTGGTAAGGATTAGTATAAGAAATAGAAATAGCCAACGGATGATATTTCTTATACTGGGCAATCGCCTTTGGTCCCAGATCGAGAATAAAATTAACATCTTTTTTCTGGCTGCGTTGCTTTTTCAAAACCTTTTTCCTACTCATCCTGTGTTTAACAGAATAGGGACGAACGTTAGTAAGTTTATCTACAGGAATAATTTGCGTTTTTTCTTCTTCCAAATGGAAACCTTCCATCAACCAGTAGCTTTTCTCCCGGTAAAGATGTAGAAGATAAATCGGATAAGACTTACTCTCCTCCCCTTCCTGTACGGTAATCCATAAATAGCTATCCAAAAGAATGTTTTGAATAAGCTGTTCCAACATAGGATGAGGCAAATCGGACAAATCAAGCAGGTCAGGGTTGTTGGGATTGGTTCCTTCGAATAACAGAATTTGGTTTAATACAACAAGATCATCCTGCTGATTTTCAGATATAAGACCAAGTAATTTTTCAGAAAGGGACTGACGGCTTTTTAAATAAGGAAGCTGTTGGTTCCTCGTGGCCATAAAGGCAAGAAAAAGCGCTTTTATCTCATTATCCGTGAAGCGAACCATTGGTAAGACAGAGTTATTCATAACAAAATAGCCTCCATCTCTTCCAACTTCGGCAACAAGGGGCATTCCCATAGCTTCAATTTCTTTAATATCTCTAATAGCTGTAGAGCGTGAAACATTAAATTCCAGCATAATTTCTGAAATGGTAAAACGGGAACGATTATTGATATAGCGCATAATTGTATTGATCCGCTCCACTTTTTTCATGTTATCCCCCTAAACAGTATCATTTTTTGACATGATTTAAGGTTAGTATAAACATATCAAATGAAAAAACAACCCATTTGATACAAATTCTAAAAAGGATGGTTTTGAATATGGCAAATTATACTTTAGAAGAAAAAGACAGCTTTGTAGTGTTAGGTTTTGGAACAGAATTGAAAAGTGATTATACAGATTATATGGGCATCAATAAGGAAAAGGCCGATTTCTGGAAGAAAGTCAATGAAGACGGAACACTTGATACATTAAAATCTGTTGCTGATAATGAATATATTTTTATTGTGAATGAAGCAGTAAATAACAAGATGATGCATTATGCTGGGGTAATGACAAAAGAGACCTTACCTGATGCAACAAGAGTCATTCAATTTCCTAAAGGGGAATATCTGATCATTAAGGGAGAAGAAGAAACTGCTGAAGCATTGCATGAAGCACTAACTGGCATGGCTTTTGGCCAAGCTTTGCCGGAAGCACAGGAAGTTGCCTATGTCGGCGGACCAAATACATCTGTCGAGATGGGAGAGCGAGATGGTAAAGTATTTGGGGAAATGTGGATTCCTGTGGTTAGAAAGTAAAATAAATGAACTTTTAATTAAGGTCAAACAACCTTGTTTGCGAGAGCAGGTTGTTTGACCTTAATTATTTTCATATTACTTTGTACTAGATAACTGACTTATTTCCAAAATGATACAACGTACTTCGTAAAGCACCTGCTCCCCACTTATAAAAAAGATAGCTTGGGAGTAAAAAAAATGCAAATGCAAACATAAGAGAAGTAAGCAAATCAAGCGTTTCTCCAGTGATTGCCCCTGTGATGAGAAGCAAGGCATAAAAGCAAATGGCTATTCGCCATAGGTATGCAAGGAGACTTAAAAAATAACCTCGTCTTCCGGGATATAAAGCTACGTACACAGAAAACGTTGCCCCATAAAAAAGAATTGCCGGCGGTATAATGAAGTCGGTTAACTCAATAGTAGTGAATAGAAAGATTAGTAAAAGCATCATGCAAATATGTACCAAAAATAGGCTGAAACGCACGTAAAATGGTGCAGTTCCTTTCCTGCTTTCATCCTCTATATCATTATCATTTGACTCTATAAAGTTGTCGCTATAAGCAACATTCCCGACTGATACAGCCGTGTCCTGCCCAGGAGCTTGCTCTTTTTCGTATTCTGATTCTTTCCTTCTGCTCCTGATCCCTTTTACTGTGACGTAAAGAATACCAAATGGCGCCAAAACAATACTGAATAGAAACATAAAAATATGTACAAAGACCATGAATCTATAAAAAAACATGGATATACTTGACTCATCCTTATCCATTTTATAGCTCAGTCGAAAACCTAACAAAACATCCCAGATAACTTTGGCATAAGGGTATAATATAAACGAAACAATGAGTAGACTCGTATAATTTCCTTGATCAGACCAATGGAACATGAGAAATGCGCCGCCCATTAAAAGCAAGCTGATACCGTATGCTTTCAAAAAATAGTTGCCATCCACTTGACTCTGGATTTTCTCCATCTTTTTATCTACATGCATTTGTTCTTGAATCCGGACTGGTTCCGGGTTAAATGGAGATTGCTCTTCTATATCGGTATCTGTAAAACCAAAATGCTCCAGTAAGGATCCATCCGCTTCAAATGCAAGCCGATCCAATTCATGTACAAATTTATTTCGTTCCTTCCGTTTAATCTGTGATAAAGCAATTCCAAACAATCTATAATTCATAACCTCATTCATCTTATTCATACGTCTGCTTATATTGGACATCCGGGCGCGGTATTTTTCCTCATCATTCAACTTGATTTCTACTACCTTATCAAAACTAACATGCCGGATATCATATCCCTCGATATCTTCCCATTGTATCGGAACGGCATTCTTAGAGGATGCACCAATAGTTAACGTCTCCTCCGTCAAAATGATATAGGGCTTCTGGTTAAAAATCATTTTCAATAAAACAAAAACAAAAAATCCAAAAAACAATGTCAAACCTAAACCTAAAGCACTCATCCCATAATCCCCAAGATCAAATGCAGCAACCGCTACGGTTATTCCGAATACCATAAAAATCAAGCACATCAACATTAAAAATACGTTTTTCAACATGGATGGGTAAAAATATAATGTTTCTTTACTGCTCATACCTATCCTCCAGACATTTGTGACTTTTTCAAATTCCAGTATAACCCAAGATAAATGACAAGAGGGAATTATTCTTAAAAATATTCATGATTATCCTATTTTTTCTCACTATCCTGATTTAACAAATTGCTTTTTCTCTTTGCGTTTTTATATTAAAGCCTATCCCTCTTTTTTTACTTTCTTAAAGTTACCTAAAAAAGCAGCCTACACTTTTGTACAGGCTACTTTCAATTAAAATACTATAAAACGAAACTTCATTCAGTAGGATTTTTTGCTTTTCTCCCACTGAGTTAGCCCTAAGTGATTCAGGGAGTTAGCTCACCTGATCTCCCGTCTAAATAAATTTATTTTTACGCTTTATGTGGAGGCAGGAGTTTTACAGACGGTTCTCCGTGATAAAATTATTTCCAATGCCCCTTTATATTACTAAAAACAATTTTTTCAGCGGAAAATATACTGAAACAGCGAATCCTTTGTAAATTCTCCATCAATTCCAGGTTTAGTTAAAAAATATTCCACCACTTCTTCTTGTGTCAGGCCGACTTCTTTTAACCCACGGGAAATCATCGATAAATAGGAAGAGGGCGGGATGGTAAATTCATGTGTTCCTATGGCATCCGGATTTGTAAATGTAAACATTGGTGCTCCATCCTCTTCTCCCAAATAAATAACTCTGCCGTACCATCCTTCCGTTAAATCAACATAGCCTTGATCCATGATATCCTGCACATCGATATTTAAGGCATCCACATTATTTTCCTGCTCTACGACTTCTCCAAATTGCTCATCTGTGATCAGATATTTCCTTGCATAGGTTTTTGTGTATTTATTTGGTATGTGGTCAATAAAGGCAACGCCTCCCTGCCCCCATTTACTTTTCTCCTTCATAAATATAGAGCGGATAAGGAAGCATGACTGTTTTTATTTCCTTCGGTGGTGTGGTATTTTTACAGCCCCTTTCCTCTTTTTCCGACCCTTCAGGCATACCGCCTTCGATATAACAAGAAAAGCGATTTTCGCTAATATTGGAACCGTAGCTCACATACCATACGTCCATCTGGAGACCCTCCTTATTTATGTCGCTTTTGGAAGTAAAAGCTATATTCTAATTGGTTTGATAATATCATATAATAAATCATAATAGGCTATGTTTCTTTTATAATAAATAGACTGCTTCTGAAACAACGTGTACCCGCCCTTCTAAACAGAAAAGCGTCAATAAATCAACAAGTTCGTATCGATATATGTTCACTAGGCGTAGCTTATTTTTGCGTGCAGAAAATTTATTAAAATAAAAAAGATTAAGCAATAGAATGGATTGTCTTCCATTACCTAACCCATCTGTTCTTTCAATATGCTTAAATTAATAATATTAGTAGGTATAAATTTTCTTACAAGGACACAAAAGCAGCCCATACTCTGTATGGACTACTCTCATTAAAATAAGTTAGAGTAATAATCTCCTTATACAATCTATTAAACTAACTCAACCAACATGCATCCAGTCACGCGTCTTAGATACAGCTTTAGACCATCTTTCATAGTATTTATTAATTTCCTCTTTGTCAATGGTTGGTTGGAATACTCTATCAATGTTCTGCGTTGAATAGCATTCATCCACATTTCTCCAATAACCGGTTGCTAACCCAGCCATAAACGCAGCTCCAAGAATTGTTGCATCTGTATTTAGTGGACGGACTACCTCTGAATGTAGCATATCCGCTTGGAATTGCATCATAAAATTATTCTTGGATCCTCCGCCATCAACTTTTACACTCTGTATTTGTACATTGGCATCTCGAGAAATGGTATCTAAAAAATCCTTTATAGAATAAACAATCCCTTCTAACGTTGCACGAATTAAATGACCATGCTGTGTTCCTCGATGAATTCCAATAATCATTCCTCGTGCATGACTATCCCAATATGGGGCAGATAACCCTGTTAATGCAGGCACAAAATACACGCCGCCATTATCTTCCACAGATAAAGCAAGTTCCTCTGTCTGCTCTGCATTTTCAATTAATTTTGCTCCATCTCTTAACCATTGAACAGCTGCTCCTGTCACAGAAACATAGCCTTCCATCGCATATCGGATTTCATCTCCAATTTTCCATCCTAAAATGGTGTTCATACTATTTCCAGGAAAAACAGGCGTATCGCCTATATTTACGTCTAAAAAAGAGCCTGTTCCATGAGTACATTTCACATGCCCTGGTTCTCGGCAATTTTGAGCAAACATCGCCGCATGCTGATCAGCAATCAATGCATTGATAGGAATCTCTTCTCCAAAAAGAGAAATGTCTGTGACACCGTAATCCCCCATATCGTCTCTTACCTCGGGGAATAATTCAACTGGAATACCTAACTCATTTAACCACTCTTCATACCAGCATAAGTTTGTTATATCAAATGCACTTGTAGCTGAGGCATTGGAATAACTGACTGCATGAACTCTGCCTTTTGTCAGCTTCCAGGTTAGCCATGTATCAATCGTACCAACTAATAATTGATGTGATGCTGCTTTTTCTTTTGCACCTGGTACATGATCTAATATCCATTTTATAAAAAGAGTAGAATTTACTGCACCAAATACAAGACCTGTTGTCTTATAATTCTTTTCTCCCCATTTTTCTTTATAAAATTCTGCTGTATCTGCTGTTCTTTGATCCTGCCATACAATGGCAGGATGAATTGGTTCACCTGTATTTTTATCCCAAACAACAATTGTCGTACGCTGATTAGTTATTCCAATAGATGCAATATTACTTGCATTTAAACCTTCTTGTTGAAGTGCTTTTTTCATCAGAGTTAATGTTTTATACCAAATTTCATTTGCATCATGTTCCACTTTCTCTGATGATGGCGTATATTGGGTAAATTCCTCAGAAGCATTTGAAATTACAAGAGCACTATCATCAAATATGCTTACCTTAATTCCCGTCGTTCCTGCATCAATCGAAAGTATATATTGATTAGCCAATTCATATTCCTCCCTTTTTTAATAGATAAATGTATTTATCTAAGGAACTAATACAATTCTTTTTACTCTAAAGTAAAAGCTAAATGGAAGATGCTCATGTCATGCTGATAATAAAATTATTGCGTTTTTATATTTGGAATATTGTGTTCTGATGCTCTCTTCACATACTTACTTATATAATTTGTTTTCTGGGATTCTGTCCATTGGAGTAAATCGCCCATAATATTTGCTACAGTTTCAACCGCTGAAAGCCCATGGTTAGGACTAAAAATTAGGAGTGCTGACCGTCGATCCATAAAATCATTAATCGTATGAGCCATCTCCTGCTCTACCGCCAATCGCACCTCCGCTTTGATAGCAGGAATTCCTTCTGCTAACGGCTCTAACCAAACTGTACTCTCTTCTCCATAATTAATAAAATGCATTACACGTGATCCATATAACCATATTAAGCGTTCTGCAGTTTCTGTACTTACTCCATTTGCTATTAATTGCGCAGTCGTTTCTTGTTTGAATGTTTGAATATCTTCTCCAATATCACCTCCCGGGAGAACAACTTCTCTTGTCTTCATATTTTCTTTATCACTAATATTTAAATCTTTTGCTATAGTTTCCATCACTCTATTCGCCATGCATCGATAAGTAGTTAATTTACCTCCTGCAATCGTATATAGACCTTCTTTCATCTTCCAAATTTCATCGTGTCTGGAAATTTCTCGTGTATTTTTTTCTTTTTCTAAAATAAGTGGCCTTAATCCAGCCCAAGTTCCTAAAATATCTGACCTGTTTATATCAATAGTAGGAAAGCAATCTTTAACCATTTGCAAAAGTTCTTCGATAGCTGCTTCATCTGCAGAAGGCTCATCAATTTTATTGTTATGTTGTATATCTGTCGTACCGATATACACATAATTCCATCTCCGAATAGCGAATCCTTCTTTACCAGATGGAGCTTTTAAAGAAACTGCTGATTCCAGTGGAATTTTATCTGCAGAAAAAACAAAATGGATTCCCTTGCTCAATAACAAATCTTTTGGTGGTGTGTGCTGTGTTTTAATTAAGTTCTCTGTTGCCCAAGGACCTGTTGCATTAATCGTTACCGTTGCAGATACCATATACTCTTTTTCATTTAATTCATCACGTATCTTTGCACCAATGACCTTATTGTTTTCCTCTAATAATTGAATCATTGATGTGTGATTTGCAATATACGCACCATTCTCTGCTGCTGATAGTGCATTCATCGCTGTAAACCTGGCATCATCTGTAATATATTCAGCGAAAATCACTCCACCTTTTGCATCATCTCTTATCCCCGGTACAGCAGCCTTTAATTCTTTTTCTGTTAGAATACGATGCTTTTCTTCTTCTGAAACTCCTGCCAATTTGTCAAACAAGAAGAAACCAGCACGAAACTTTGTCATTACCTCTCCTTTATAGAGAGGAAAAATGAATGGTAGTCGGTGAACTAAATGAGGCGCAATTGTTTTTAATACTTTTCGCTCTCTAGCTGATTCTCTAACCATTGGTATATCTCCATTTGCTAAATAACGAACTCCACCATGTACTAATTTAGAAGAACGACTAGAAGTTCCATACCCAAAATCCTCTTTTTCTACTAAAGCAACCTTCAAACCTCTTAATGCTGCGTCTCTAGCAATTCCGCATCCAGTAATTCCACCTCCAATAATTAATAAATCTACTTTATTATTTCCTATATACGCTAACGCATTTTCCCGCCCTTGTTTACTAAATGGATGTATACTCATAATTAACATCTCCTTACTATCTGATTTCTAAAAGGAATATTTGACCCCTCGGAAAGTAAGCGTTATCATTATTGTTTTAATAAAATACCTACTTTATATGGAATTCTATTCAGTAAAGAAGATCTTTACTGAATAGAGATTATATCTGCTAGATTTCTTTTTCTACTGATTTTGAGAAATATAGCAGACATAATAGCATGAGTAGAACATTATTTCTTCTCTACGGGAATAATAGTTCCTGGATTCATCGTCGCATTTGGATCAATGCTCTGTTTGATTACCTTTAATAATTCATAAGAACTGCCTAACTCTTGTGCCATCCATGGAGCTCTTAATTTCCCAATTCCATGATGATGTGCGATAGATCCACCATTCTCTAATGTTGTTTCCATGATTCTATTCCAAATAGAACGATAAATACGTTCTAATTCTTCAGGATCATTTGATGCTTTTGCACCGAAAATAAAGTATAGGTTTGTTCCATTCACATAACTATGTGAAGAATGTCCGGAAGCCACAATTAATTCTGGTACTTCCTTCTGTAAGCGTTCGATTACTTTTTCATAAATATCCGCAATATTGGTCCAATTCGCTGATATTTCTGTTGTATCCATCATTACGCCTTGTTCAATCGGCCCTTCAATATTACTAACATCATTTTTATGCTCTAACCAATGATCCATTGGCCCAGTCCCTAATGGACGTCCGCCCTGATCTTGAATTAGTATATCTAAAGCTTCTCCTTCAACTTCAGCATATCCTTTAGGACCTTCTGATAGCAGAAGTAAAATAGCTTCCCCTTCTTGTACAAAATCAGGATATTTTTGTACAGCCTCCACGGCATCATGAAGTCTGACCACTGCCGGCTTCCAACCATCACGCATAAACTGTTGAATCATTTTTAATCCTTGACGCATGGATTGGATACCATAAGCATGCATCCATCTTTCTGCAGGTTTAGGGATAATTTTAATGGTTATTTCCGTGATTACTCCGAAGATACCCTCAGATCCTAACCATATTTGCCGAAGATCTGGTCCAGTAGAACTTCTGATGATATTCTTTAATCTAATCACTTTTCCAGAAGGCAATACCGCTTCTAAACCTAAAAGTATATCTTCTATATTTCCATATTTTGTACTAAATTGACCAGAGCTTCTCGTAGCTACTAACCCACCGATCTGTGCCCGATGAATAGATTGAGGATAATGACCAGATATGAAACCCCTTTCATTTAACCACACTTCCAATTCCCCATGATACACTCCAGGCTGAACTGTCACTGTTAAATTTTCTTCATCTAAATTTAAAATGTTATTCATCGCACTAACATCGACTACAACACTATCGCTTGTAGGTTTTGCACCGCCAGCTACACCTGATCCCGCACCATAAGGAACAATTTTTATTTTTTTCTCATTAAGATAAGCTAACACTTTAGATACTTCATTCGTATTCCTCGGCTTTACTACACAAGCAGGGATTTCAAATTCACTTCCTAAGACTTTTTGCAAAGCTGTAAGTGGCCATGAGTCTGTTGAATGATTGCCAGATTGCGTAATAATTTGCTTTCCATCAATAATATTACTTAACTCTTCTAATAAAATGTCAATGTCTTTGGTTACATTCATTGTTTTTTACCCCTCTCTTCTAATTTATGTACAGTATACTGTACATAAATTAATAAAGCAACCTTTTTCAAATAATTCTATTTATTATTTGATTCTTTTTGAAAAATCTGCGAACATTCATTTATTCGATTATTACAATAAATGCTTGATGTAAAGTCTTTCCCCGCAATAAATATATTTTTCTAATCGTTCTGTAACGATCGATACTTTAAAATCATGTGATTTCATGTAAAATATTAATTATTACATTATGAATGTATTTAAAGAAAGGATTGTTTTTCTTGCTACACTTATATGGTTCAACTGCAGTAGATTTAGCAAAAAAGATCATGCTGCAACAAAAAGGAAGCCGGCTGGCTCCAATTAGACAATTGGCTTCTGATTTTAATACAGGGTTAGGAACGATACAAACAGCATTAAAAATGCTCGTGGATGAAAAAGCAATTAAATTAGAAAGTTTTGGTAAAAAGGGAACATTTATAACAGAAATAGATGAAAAAAAACTGCTATCTATTGTCAATTTAAATACAGTTATCGGCTCAATGCCTGTAACCTATTCCCTAACTTATCAAGGGCTTGAAACTGGACTTGTGCGAGCCTTTCATCAATCAGAAATTCCGTTAATTGTAACCTTCCTTCGTGGAGCTAAAAACCGCCTACACTTTCTTCGTACGGGACGTTGTGATTTTACAATCATTTCCCGATTAAGCTGGGAGGAAGAGAAAGAAAAAGAAGATTTAAAACTACTTTTTAATTTGGGACCACACTCTAATGTAGGTGAACATGTATTATTATTTGCTAATAAAAATGCTGAGGGTATTACAGATGGCTTGAAAGTAGGAGTAGATCCTTCTTCTCATGATAGTTTCCAACTGACATTAGACGCATGTTCAGGGAAATCTGTAGAGTTTGTAGAAATTTCTTACGGGGAAGCATACGCTAAACTAGTCTCTGGAGAGATTGATTGTACGATTTGGGATATAGGGACAATCCAAGACTTACCGGAAGACGTAAAGATCATACCTCTCTCTGAAGAAAACCAGTCATTACATAAAAATCATAATACTGAAGCTGTACTGGTCGTTCATGAGGACAGTGATTTTATTGAAAACCTTATCCGCTCTAAGATTAATCCATCTATTATTACGGATACACAAAGACAAGTAGTTCAGGGAGAATTAAGACCAATCTTGTAATGATGAGGAGACTTTTCTGAGAATATAATGGCTTTATTTTAGATATAGTTCCTACAACAAGATCCTATTTCACACTTAAGAAGGAAACAAGAGAACCTTTCTCCATGCTTCCTTCTTCACTTTGAACGGTAAGATTGGTATTGATATTTATCCGTATTTAATATAAGTTCTGAGAAATCCATAACTTCTCCAGTTGTTAAATAAGTTGTATTTAATACCTTTAACAAAGGAGAATAGAGATCACATTCAAAATAATTAGCAATTTCTTCTGTTGGCATAATTGGTACAACAATGTGATGCGAAAAGTCTATAGTTAGATTTTTATTTTCTTCAATATATTTATATTTAGACTCGCTAATATTTTCATATGATAAATCCGGATAGTCTTTCACATTCATATAACTTGTCTCAAGCTGTATTGGTTCATCATCTGCTTTCCTAAGACGTCTAATATAATAGGTGGGCATTTCTTTTTCAATTTGGAGTTTATAACTGATTTCTTCACTAGCTGGAATAATCTTAAAATCTAACACTTCAGTTGTCACTTTTTTTCCCAACTCATGCATTTCTTCGGTAAAACTTTTTGCTACCGTTGTTCTGCCAACTACATTCTGGCTAGTAACGTATGTACCACTACCTTGGCTTCGTGAGAGATAGCCTTTAGCAACTAAGTTATTCGTTGCCTGACGAACAGTAACACGACTAACATTATACTGTTTTGCCAGCTCTTGTTCCGTTTCAATCAGCTGCCCTTTCATATATTCTCCACTTTTAATTTTTTGCAAAATATCTGTTTCAATTAATTTATATTTTACAACTCTTTTTCGCTTTTGGGTCAATTCTATTCATCCCCCAGCACAAACTATTATTCAACATCTAATGCACATCTAAAACCGATATTACCGGTTGAACTATCAATGGTGTTGGAGGTTCTGGCTGCTACTCGATAACGATTACAATAGGAGTCATGACATAAATAGGAGCCGCCACGCATCGCTCTACTAGATTGTGTTACATTAAATGTATTCCTCTCCTTTCCTATATTACCACGATGGAATAGATTTTCACACCACTCCCACACATTTCCGACCATATTATATAATCCATATCCATTTGGCTGATATGCGTCAACAGGAGCTGTCCTAAAATAACCATCTTCTTCTGTATTATTTTCTGGAAAATTTCCTTGCCAAATATTGCAGCAATGCTCTCCATTCAAATATAATTCATCTCCCCAAGGGTATCTCTTCTGAACCAATCCA
Source organism: Oceanobacillus jeddahensis (assembly GCF_000750635.1). Taxonomy (GTDB): domain Bacteria; phylum Bacillota; class Bacilli; order Bacillales; family Amphibacillaceae; genus Oceanobacillus; species Oceanobacillus jeddahense. The sequence goes on along the minus strand of NZ_CCDM010000001.1, from coordinate 1,121,692 downwards.
CCTCGAGCTGCAAACTCCCATTCTTCTTCCGTAAGAAGTCGTTTGCCCGCCCATCGACAATAAGCTTTTGCATCATTCCAAGAAACATGAATCACAGGATGATCCATTCGATCTTCCATGGAGCTCCCCGGACCTTCCGGCTGAAACCAATAAGCTCCCTCTACTACTCTCCACCACGGCGTTGTTGCTGGAGCCTGTGTAACATTATTGGCAACTTCTTCCGATAAAAATGAATAAAAAACAAATGACCAACCATATTTCTCTGCATCCGTTTCATATTTGGTATCCTTGACAAATTCTTGAAATTGTCGATTGGTTACAGCATATTGGTCGATATAAAATGGTTTTATAATCTCTTTTCTTATTGGTCCTTCCATATCATTCGGGTTAGCATCCGTGTCTTCGGTCCCCATTAAAAATTCTCCGCCTTCAAGAAAAATCATATTCTTTATATTTCGTTCGTTCGTAGAAAACGCATCAAAACGGTTACTTAAATGTAAAGGCTGTTGATTCCTTCTTGTGGCAGCGCAACAACTCCATGTATTATTTTCCATGTTTATCACCTATATGATTCCTAAATTTGCATCACTGCATTGTAAATATTTATGAATATAATGACTAAAATTGTGCCATTGAAAATCACTTGAATTTTTTCATTTGTAAGCTTTTGAGCAATATTACTTCCAATGAAACCACCTAAAACCCCACCTAAAATCATGAACAATAGGGTAGGAGCCTCCAAACCATCAAATCCATTTAAAACGCCAACTAAGAACAACGATGCTATTTGTGAGAAAAAGATTATAAATATAGAATTAACTCCGGCGTTTTTGGCATCCATAGAAAACAATAAAATAAGTACCGCAACATTTAGAGGACCTCCGCCAATTCCTAAAAAGGACGAGAAAATTCCCAGTATAATACCAGCCATTATAATAATCATATTACTACTTACTTGAAATGTCCTTATACGGTGTTTACATTTAATAAAAATATAAATAAAAATTAAAATAATCGCTAATAAGCAAGACTGGAAAATCCCTACACCTTCATTCCAGTCATTACTTATAACTAGATAATTGAATATCCCTTTTCCAATAAACCCTCCCAAAATAGAACCGACTGCAATTAAAAAACTATTTTTTCGATTAAGTTGAATGGTAGCATTACGAAAATTTATTAATGATACGCACGACATTGCTAAGACAGTTGAAGCAGATAATATTCCTAGGGTAGCTAAATCATCCTGTCCGATAAAATCTAATAGGGGTTTAATAATTATTCCCCCGCCTAATCCAGCCATCGCTCCTAATATGGAAGCCAATAAACTGATAAGTAAATAGATTGCTATAATTGTAACCATCTCCCCTTGACTAGAACGAAAGATAGCCTTTAATAGAAAAGGGGCATAGTGCTTTCATATTTGTTCATCTTTCTTGAAAATCGTAATGTTGTTAAATGCGGACGAGTAATTGCACTTCCTACCACTACAGCATGTGCACCAAGGTATAAGCTTTCAATTGCTTCTTCAGGAGTATTTATTTTCCCTTCCATAAGTACAATACCTTTGCCTTGGCTAGCTCTAACTATTTTCGCTAACATCTCAAAATCTGGACTGTCAATTGATTTCGGATTTTCATTAAATCGGTACAATGTCGGTGCAACCATATGTGCTCCTGCTTCCAAAGCTTGTTCAGCTTCTTTTTCATTCCGAACATCAGCCAGTATTAAAATTTCTGGATACGCTACTTTTATATCTTGAATAATTTCATAAGCTTTTTTACCATCGCTTTTAATACGGTCAGTTGCATCTACAGCAATAATATCTGCACCTGCTTCAATAACTTGCTGTACTGCCTCTAATGTAGGAGTAATGAAGACAGGGCTATCCTTACGATGCATCTTCCATAACCCTATAATTGGTAAATTGGTGATAGGTCGAACTTCTTTAATATTTTCAGGAGTATCTATTCTAAAACCAACAGCTTTTCCCCAAATAGCTGATTCTACCATTTTCGTAATAATTCCTGGCATATATATTGGATCATCCTTTTTTGCTTGACAGGATACAATCAAACCGTCTTTGATTGTATCTATTATCTTTTGTTGGGCATTTGTTAGTTCCCTCATATTACCCCCTCCTAAGAATTAAACTTTGTATATTTAATAATCTGCTCTTCACTTTTTCCGACCATATCGTTCGGTTTTAAAATTTCACATTTTTCTCCACTTGTAAAAATAACAATAACGTCTGTTGATGGAACAAAGTTCTTAATTACATCAAAATCAACGGTTAATAGCAAATCTCCTTGTTTAACATCTTGCTTCACTTCTACGTGTGGAGTGAAGCCCTTTCCTTTTAATGAAATCGTATAGACACCGACATGAATAAGTAGTTCTACGCCATCAACCGATTTTAGTCCAATTGCATGGTTCGTTCCTAAAACAAATTCAACTGTACCGTTAACAGGAGAATAAATTTCTGACGTCTTCGGTTCAATAGCAAAACCGTCTCCCATAACTTTTTGAGAAAACGTCTCATCTTTTACTTTGTCTAAATTTTTTATCCTGCCCTCAAGAGGACTTACAAAAGACGAAATCTTTTTCTCAAACAAATTAGCAAACATAGTTACACCTTCTTATAAATAGTCATCAGGGTTCTTTGAACTAGGATTATATGTTTCAGCTTTATTTACTTTCCACTCAGGCTGCACTATAAAATGGCCTTCTAAGATGGGATCATTTGTATTTACTTGATACTCCGCTAATTTTTCCCGCATGTTGATTAATATAGTTTGATGTTCTTCATTTCCAGCAATATTATTTCGTTCACCTGGATCATAAAGTAAATCATAAAGTGCTTCTTTTGGTTTGGTTACCTGATCTAATTCATTTTCATGGTAATATGTTTTACTTGGTGAATTATCAATGTTTGTACGATTAATTTTTAAATGATCTTCATCATAATAACGAATATATTTATATCGTTTTGTACGAATACTTCTAGCTGGTTCATATGACGTATGGAAATTAATCTCACTGAACACCTCATCACGAAGGATCACATCTTCCCCTTGAAACATTTCAGAAAAAGAAACTCCTTGTAAATAATCGGGTTTTTCTACGTCAATCAAATCACATAATGTAGGAAAAATATCAATTTGAGATACTAATCCATCAACTTCTTGACCATTCATCTTGCTACCCGGAACTCGTATAATTAAAGAAACTCCTGTCCCTGTGTCATATAAGGTACATTTCCCAAACGGAAAAGCAACACCATGGTCCGTAGTGAAAATGATAATCGAATTTTCATAAAAGCCCTCTTCTTTAATAGCATCGATAACCACTTTGAAGGAATGATCAAACCATGAAGCAGATTTCAAATAATCGGAGTAATCCTCCCTCACTTCTTTTGTATCTGGAAGTGGATCTGGCGGGAGAACAAACTTTTGATCAAATTTTTCATCATGAAACCCTTCTTGGGGGAATTTACGATGCGTTGCAAATAGACCGTATGATAAGAAAAATGGCTTTTTCTTATCTGTTTGTTTCAACCATTTACGTATACGATGCGCATTATTATAATCCCACTTTACATATTCCTCTTCTGTAAATTGTGTATTTTCTGTAGAAATATCTTCGTCATATCCAATAATGCGTGATCCTTCTTCATGGTCAGTGTATTTTCCAGCCTCATGTTGAATACCGCATAGAACGGTATGGTAATCTTCTTTTTTTAAGAAATTTACTAAATGTTGATTATAATCATGTAATTTAAACCCTCTTTGAGAAAGTCCATACATCCCATTACTATGTGGGTACATTCCAGTTAATAAACCTGCACGGCTCGGAGAACAAGTTGGACCTACACAGTGAGCTTGGCGAAATAGAGTTGCTTCCTCCGCAAAATGTAGAAGACTTGGTGTTGGGACATTATATCCATAGGGACTTAACACTCTTCCACTATCATGTGTATGGATATAAATGATGTTTTTTTTCATAGATTATTTCCTCCTAGACTTCATTGTTAAATCAAATAACTTAGAAAAAAGAATCAATCAAGCGAATCCTTAAGCAAAGTGAAAAAAGTGATGGTATAGATCATTCAATACCATAAGTAGTTAAGCCAATACGCTACCTGACTCAACGAAACGACTCATATTTACTATTTCCTATGTTAAGTTCATGCTTTATTCGCCTTTCTTTTTCCTGGTTGTTTTCTAAAAGCTTTTATTTATTGATAGATTCTATATATTCATCAATCTCTGTTCTTATATTGTTTACTTTAGGACCATAGATAACTTGAATATTCTTACCTCGGACTACTGTATTCATTGCGCCTGTTTGTTTAAGAATATCTGTGTTAATTTTATCTGCTTTATTCACACTGACTCTTAGTCGTGTTGCACAATTATCAATATCTGTAATGTTATCTAAACCACCTAAACCTTCAATAATAGCAGCTGATTGTCCACCTTCATAATTTGCACTTAACTGCTTCTCTTCTTCTGTAATTTCTTCATCATCACGGCCTGGAGTTTTTGCATTTAATTTCAATATTAATGCTTTAAAGACGAAATAATACAAAATCGCAATTGGAATACCTAAAATCAGAACCCAGATAAAGTTTGTTTTATCATTTCCTTGAAAAACTCCAAATAATAAGAATTCAACAAAACCTGCTGAGAAGGTCGATCCAATTGTTATATTCGCTAAGCTTGCCACAACAAATGAAAATGCAAATAATATCGCCTCAGTTATGAACAAGATTGGAGAAGCAAAAAGTAATGCAAATGAAATTGGTTCCGTAACCCCTGTAATGAAGGAAGTTAAACCAATGGATAACAGGAACCCAGCAGTTGCTTTACGTTTTGGTCCTTTCGGAATTGTTTTATACATCGCAAACACAACTGCAACCATGCCGAACATAAAATGAAAATAGCGTCCACTATTAAATAGAGCTATATTTCCAAAGAACTTTGTAGTTTCAGGATCAGATAATTGCGCAAGAAAAATGGTTTGGAAACCTTCATAAACTTGCCCGCCAACTTCTGCTGTACCACCAACAGCTGTGGTCCAAAATGGCAAGTAAAAGACATGGTGTAAACCAAATAAGTATAACGTTCGTAAAAGTAAACCATATAAGAAAGCACCTAACGTACCTAATCCAGCAGCTAATTCACCAAAACTTGCGATAGCATTACCAATTAGCGGCCAGACAAAGTACATAACAGTACCAACAATTAAAAATACAAAAGTATTCATAATCGGAACGAATCGAGAACCGCCAAAGAAAGCTAAGAATTCTGGCAGCTTAATTTTATAAAAACGATTATGTACCATCCCAGTAATAATCCCTGTTAAAATACCTCCAAATACACCCATCTGTAATGTCATCACACCAAATTGAGAACCTTGCCCTAAAGTTCTTGGATCTACATCGCCCGTAGCAAGATTGCCTGTTACTGATAACAATGCATTAACAGTAATAATGAGCACAAAATAACCAACAACACTTGCTAGTGCAGCTGCCCCTTTATCACCTTTGGAAAGACCTGTCGCAATTCCAACAGCAAAGATTAATGGTAATGCATCAAACACCCCGGAACCAGCTGCATTCATAATTTCTAAAATTGCTTGAAGAATTGTATTATCCAGTATTGGATATGTTTCAATAACTGCCTCTCCTGACAATGCTGCAGAAATACCTAACAGCAAACCGGCAACCGGTAAAATTGCAACCGGTAACAAAATTGCCTTACCTAGTTGTTGACCAAAACCTAATAACTTGTCCTTCATGATTTTCCCCCCAATAAATTAGAAAACAATGATATTTACATCCCCTTTATTTCTCCCATTATGAATAGAAAGATAAAACTATGTATAACCCTAATTTAGGCTTATACAATTAAACGTTTTCATCATAATGTAATTTTAAAAGGGGAGTCCCCTTCACCATAATCTAACTAAATTTTATAAAACGAAACTTCATTCAGTGGGAGTTTTTTCGACGCACAACTCTTTCCGATGGGACGAGTAATCGCAGTCCCAGTCCCAAATGTTTCCGGTGGGACGAGTAACCGCAGTCCCAGGACGTTGCGAACTTAGTCTGCTTCCTTCATTCTCCCACTGAATTAGCCTGAGTGATTCAGCGAGTTAGCGCCCGTTATCTCCCGCTTAAATAAATTCATTCTTACTCTTTGTTTGGAGGCGGGAGTTTTACGGGCGATTCTCCGTGATAAATTTTATTATAGCAATATCTTATTAATTTGTTAATACATTTTTTTATAAATATATTAAACTTTTATATTTTTCATCTTAATAACCATATTGAATTATATCGTTATCATCTATAAAACATTGTTAAATCAATATTATAATCATTACATCAAATAAATTTTTATCGCTACAAATATCCAATGTGAAAAATAGTTTTCTAAACTAAAAAGAGAGTAGCTTCCATTAACCTACTTTACATTCGGAACAGTTATCTCTAATTGGTTAACATAAAAAATCCGCTGCAAAAATATTAATTGCAACGGATTTTTAATACTAGATTTTAAAATTTTTATCTTTCCTATCTCATCCCAACTTTGTTTTCATCCTTTTTCTCGCTTGACGGTTCATCCTCCTTCAGCCGTGTAAAAAATGTGCCGGTAAACATAAAAATCCCAATAAAGAAAAAAAGAGAGGATATTCCTAAAGCAGAACCGAACCCTCCAAAGAGAAAAGGAGATAAAAATTGAGAGACTCTATTAAATGTTAATCTGAGGCCCAGAACTTCTCCATGACGGCGCGGCTCACTGACATTCATTGCATATACTAAGCTGAGAGGCTGGCCTAATCCTAAACCGAGACCGAGCAGTATACTAATTAATAATAAAGCATAAACGTTAGAAAATAACGGAATAAGGATAAAACTGACTGCGCTAAAGAGCAAGGTTGCACTGATTAATATTCCTCTTCCAAAATAAAGGACTAATTGAAATTGTAGCAACCTTATTAATACTGCTGCTGCAGCACAAATAGATAAAATCATTCCAATTGTACTAGGTCTTAACCCAACAGATGTGCCGTATACGGGAAAATAAGCTACGAATAAATCTTTTGAACTGATGACCAGGCCAGAAACAATAATAGCTTTAAGTAAATTTTTATTTTTTAGTAATAATAGCGTATTTGTGGTTTCAGATGGTTTTGATTTCTCTGGTTTCCCCCAAAATGATTTTGGTAAAATCATTAAAATGCATACTATAATTAATAGTAAGATTATACCGAAGCAAAATGTATATCTGATCCCAAAATGTTCATATAGAAAACTGAACTTTATCGGACCTATTAATTCACCAATGGAACCAAATAAAGTAAAAGATGCAATCAATTTATCGCGATTGCCATTTAGGTTGCCTATCGTTTTTTGCATGGAAATTAAACAGCAGATGACAGAGCAGCCCATTATTAACTGAGTAAATAGTAAAGCATAGTAAGAAGGGAAAAGTATCGGTGCACTAACCGAGATAATCATCCCAATAACACCGTATAATGTCAGTTTTTTCGATCCAATCCTATCTAATATCTTTCCTATTTTAATTGCCAAAAGCATTGGCAAAAAAGCGTATGCTGAGACCAGCATGCCAATTTCTGCAACAGATGCCCCCACAGCATCCGCATATAAGGACACAACCGGCCGTGTTCCATTCAATACGATTGTAACTAACAGATGAATTCCAAGAAACATTACTAATCGCACATGCCAGGACTCCTTTAGTTTATTCCCTTACTTCGCTTCTTTCTGCTTCCCCCCTTCAACGAACCTTATTTTCAAACTTTGTTTTCTATAAGGTTGCTTCTTCTTTTTACTTGGCAGAAAATAAAATACGTTCATCCATATAGACCACTTTACCGGGGCAACAAACTCCAGCCTTGCATCAAACCAATTACGGTTCAAATTTCATATAGAAATTCAATGCCTTTCTCCATTTCTCCAATTTGATGAATTAGATTCTTTGTTTTTTCTTCCCCGATAACAGGAGTACAATTAGCTAGCACTTTTTGCGCCATCTTCTCATCGGATAACGGATTATTTGGCTCGCCCAGTGGATTTCTTACTGTTTCCGCCAAAACCGTGCCATCCTTTAAGGAAATTTCTACTTTTGCAAGTCGTTCACCTGGGTAGACATGATTTGCTTCTTCATCCGTTTCCACTTCAACTACTTGAGCGAGACTAAGTACCGATTGATCTGCATACTCAGAGTTGAAATGATTTGTTTCCAGGATTGGGTAGACAATAGCTGCAGCAGCTGCATACGGCAAACTCATTTGAGCATCTAACATGGAATGAAATTTTTTATGACGATGTAAATACGTAATGTCATTCACTCCTGTCCGAATTGCTGCAATTTCTTCGACGTCAAAAGAGTACTTTCTTTTCAACTCATATATTGCATCAATAGACGAATGAAGGTGCCTGCAGCAAGGATACGGTTTAAAGTATATATTCATGATTTCATACGGTTCTGTATCCTTTTTATTTAATCGCTCCCACAAAATCTCTCGACCGGCAAAAGCTTGGAAAACACCATTTTCCGCTTCCAATACTGCTTTAGGACCAGATAATCCTGCTTTTGTCAGTTCAACTGCGAGCACTGCATCCCGAGCTGCCTTTCCTGGGTGTATCCGTTTCACCTCGGATCCTGTTCCCAAAAATGCGAATAATCCGCTGGCAAAACTAGCTGCAATCCCAATCGCATGTTTAACTTCTTCTTCGCTCAAGTCATATAGCACACATACCGCTGCAACCGCTCCAAATATGCCAGCTACAGGGGTGTTATGAAATCCTCTTTCTCTGGATGATGGATGTATTGCAGAAGAAATCCTTAAACAAACTTCATATCCAATGATCGTTGCTTTCGTTAATTCTTCAAAATTCGGCCTTACTTTCTGTGCAACTGCTATAGTTGCTGATAACACAACGGTAGCAGGATGGATAGAACCTCCCGTATGACCATCGTCTATATCAAGACTATGGCTGCTTGTACCATTGACAAATGCTGCGTCGGAGATAGATAGGCCCTTCTCAAACCCAAAAACGTTATAGTTACTTTCCCCTTCCATTTGAAGGATTGTATTATAAACCAGTTTACTGACGTCTGTATGAGAGCCAGCAACAGCAGAACCCAGATAGTCGAGATACACCTTTTTAACCTGGCTGATCAACTCTTCATCCAATTGAATATCTTTTGCGGAAGATACAAGGTATGCCAGCTTTTGTGTAACCTGTGTGTCATCCATCAAAATACCTCCTCGGTTTTAGCTTTCTTATTTTACAAAGATAAATAGATTTATCTCTCTGCTAATACAGGAATATCTTCATTTCTTTTACGTAACGGAGGAATATTCAGATGCACGACGCTTAATCTGAAATATAAATCCAGCCTGAATTTCCCCTCTTTTACCAGCTTCCAAAGGTTTCGGTTAGTAACAGCAATAATTCGTATATCTACAGGGATTATTCAATCTCCCCCTACTCTCATCACTATTTTTTCCTAAAGTATTCGTAATAACCGGGTCTGAATATGCTGAGGGATTTCTCCAATGATCAATACGGTGGAATCTGTATTCGCATATTCGTTGGCAAGGTGAATAGCATCATTCAGCGCTTGACTTTGATAGATAATATCATTAAAAGTGTATTTGGCAACAAGACCTTTTGTATGTAGTTCTCTTCTTATTTTTGTTTCCAGTTGTTGGATTTTACTTACTTCTCTGCTTGTCACCACCGTACCGATTCTATTTCCTTCAAAGATTACAGGTTCGTAGGTTATATTGATATTTTGTAGTGTAAAATTCCCTTTAGAAGTATAAGTTTCATCTCCTTTAAGAATTGTACTAATCTTAGAATTCGGTAGTTCCTTTACTTTTTTCCCAATCACATCAACGGCTTTCACAATAAGCAAACATTGTATCTATCATTTCCATATAGCTCCTTTTAGTTAAAAGCAGCGAGAGGTTCTCCTGTATTTTATTAACAAGAGAACCATTCCTATAGTTAAACCAGCGTTTTCTGCAGATATTCAGCTGCTACTTTTCCAGCTGTTTTTCCAAAAACCGCACCTGACATTAATCCGCTTCCCCCCGGGTAGTTTTCATAGAAAATACCACCTATCATTTCACCAGCTGCAAACAGACCTTTTATAGGTTCATTATTACTATCAAGAACTTCTGTTTTTGCATTTGTTTTGATACCTCCAAAACAAAATGTAATCCCGCATGTTACCGGAAATGCATAATATGGTTTCTTGTCCACTCTTAACGCCCAGTTTGTTTTTGGTGGTGTAACTCCTGCTGTTCCTTTTCCGTCTTTCACAGAAGGGTCGTAGCTTCCATCCTGGACTGCCTGATTATATTCTTGGATCGTTGTCACAAATTGATTCCGATCTACATCAAGCTTGTTTGCTAGTTCTTCAATTGAATCTGCCTGATAATAAGTAGCCTCCTCCCTGTCATATTCTCCACGAAGTAATCCGCGAACTTGCTCATCAAAAACCTGATAAGCAATATTGCCTGGCTGTTTTAGTATTTCGCGACCATATTTCGCATAGGTATAATTACGAAAGTCCGCTCCCTCATCAACGAAACGCTTGCCTTCTTTATTCATCAGAATGCCTAGAGGATAGGAATGTTTTTTAAAGATATCCCCTGGTTTGCTAAAATCGCCTACTGTTGGTGCATTCGCATCTGTTCCAATCGAATGTCCCATGCTCCACTGTCCGTAAGGCTGAGCACCGACTTCCATGGCCATGGATAAACCATCTCCGGTATTATATTCAGTCCCTCTTGTAATAGCATAATTCCATTCCTCGCCCATATGCTTTGCCCGCAATTCTTTATTCGCTTCAAAACTGCCACAAGCTAAAATAATACTTTTAGTCTCTACATTCACTCGCTCCCCTTGTTTATCAACCTCAATCGAATGAATCGCCCCTTCATTATCCTTATGGATTTTAACAGCAGGCGCATCATACCAAATCGCAATACCAAGTTCTTCAGCACGATCGATCAGCTTTTGAATTAATCCGACTCCTTTTCCTCCAGTTTTCACAGGCAATCCACCCCAAAAATGGAATTTCCCGTTTCTTTCGAATGATTGATTATCATAAATTAAATCAAAATCTATTTTATGACTGTGCATCCATGTAATGGTTTCATAGGATTCATTGACCAGATGGCTGGCTAACGCAGAATCTGATTGTTTTTTAGTTGCTTCCATCAAATCGTCATGATACATTTCTTTAGTATAAGGAGGCATTACAATTTTTTCTGCTTCCTCGTCTGTTATACGAGGAATAACTTTACGTAAATCTTCTAAACCATTAAAAGCAAATCGGATAGCTCCGTCTGTAAAATAAGAATTCCCTCCTCTTTTTTTCTTGGGAGCCTTTTCAAGAACAAGTACCTCAGCTCCTTTTTCTTTTGCAGAAATCGCCGCACATAAAGCAGCATTCCCCGCACCAACTACTACAACATTATATTTTATTTTTTCTGCCATTTATCTCACTCCTGTATTTATAATATTTTCTTAATATATTTAAATTTTAATATTTTATCAGACATAAATAAAATACTATATTTTTATGCAGACTCATAAAAAAATTTGATATGATTGAGATACTAATATAAACGGAAAGGACACATCATCGATGAATGTAAAAGATTGGGAATTATTAATTATGTTGCAGGAAGAGGGCTCGATTACTAAAACAGCTCAAAAACTATATATATCTCAACCTGCTTTAACATACCGGATCAAGCAACTTGAAAAGGAATTTCAGACAACGATTATTTTGCGAGGAAGCAAGGGAATTATTTTCACAACGGAGGGAGAGCATCTGATAAATTATGCAAAAACCATGATGATGGAATTCCGCAAAGTAAAAGACAATATTATTAATATGAATGATGAAATAAAAGGCACATTGAGGATTGGTGTTTCAAGTACGTTTGCGCGATATCAGCTGCCGGATTTAATGGAAGGATTTTTAAAAAAGCATCCTAAAGTAGAGATTCATTTACTTACTGGATGGAGTTCAGAAGTTATGAATCTGCTATATAGAGAAGAAATACACCTTGCGATTGTAAGAGGTGAACAAGGATGGCGATGGCCGTACGATCAATTGTTATTAGGGGAAGAGACGCTTTATGCAGCTTCCAAACACAAAATGGAAATAGCTGATTTACCAGCACTAAATCAGATAGATTACCAAACAGAAACAGACTTAAGCCATACCTTTAACCAGTGGTGGCAAGAGTGCTTTAAAATTCCACCCAAAAAAACGATGAGAGTCGATCGCCTGGAAACTGCAAAAGAACTTGTAAAAAAGGGACTCGGATATGGTTTATTCCCGGGTATATGTCTTACTCCTGAGGAAAATTTACATACCATTCCATTAACCCGCAATGGAGAAAAATTATTTCGGAAAACCATTCTCTTGTACAAAAAAGATTTGACACATTTGAAAGTAGCATGCAGTTTTATCGATTATATCAAAGACGTTTATGACCTGAATTAAATACCCCCTTCTGTGGTCAAATGTCTACAGAAGGGGTTGCTGTCCATGTCATTATATCAAGTGAAACCTCAATCAGTTGGTTTTTTTGATGCATAGGATTTGCTTGTGTAGATGTTGCGATAACGCGTTTCGATGGGGCGAGTAATCGCAATGGTTTTCGGTGGGGCGAGTAATCGCAGCCCCAGCCCCAGCCCCAGCCCCAAGATATCTTAAACTTAATCTGCTTCCTCATCCCCTCCACATTCTAATACGTCTTATCCATCACTATTTATATATTTAGATACTTTCTTGCTGGATAACTTATTTACGAATCAATTCCGTATTTGCTTTGATTTTCTCTCCAAATTGTATTAAATGATTATACACTTCTTCGCTCAAAGGGACCCCTTCTTTCTTCCGCTTTTCTTCCATCTTCATTTCTAATTCTCCAGGCAGGAAGATTTCTTCTATCCCTTCCATTTTCTCCACATTTTTAATCTCTCGAATCATTTGATCCATGCTTGCCTTGAAGTTGTTTAAAGACTGAAAAATATCAGCTCGCATGACAAGAAAAAAATGACCAATATTTTGTTCTTTAGGATCCGTAATTCCTCCTACATAAGGACCAAATGCTGCCCCTGTTAAGATAGAAGATAAAGTTTCAATGAAGACAACAAGTGAATAACCTTTCGGACCAGCCATTGGCAATACCATGCCTCCATCCAGTACCTCATCAGGGTTCACTGTTGATTTTCCTTCCTTATTAATTGCCCATCCTGACGGAATCTTTTCGTTATTTGCTGCTGCTAACCGAATTTTCCCTCTGGCTACGACACTTGTAGCCATATCACCAATAATGCTGATCTCTTCTCCACCAGGTATTGCGTAACAAATTGGACTGGTTCCAAAGAAACGTTCTTTTCCACCCCAAGGCGGCATTGATGGAGATGCATTGGATGTAATAACAGCTATACAATCATGTTGAATAGCATGTTTTCCATAATAGGCTAACATTCCGAAATGGTTAGAATTCTTAACTCCTACTACTGCTATACCACTTTCTTTTGCTTTTTTCACTGCGAGTTCCATTGATTGCTGGGCTACTAAAATTCCATGTTTATTTTTTCCATCTACCCAGGCATAAGAGGGGGCATCATTTAATAGTTCTACTTCTGAGCCCATAGAAATATTTTTATTTAATAGTCTTTCTGCATAGAGTGGAATACGTGTAACTCCATGGGAATCAACGCCCCGTAAATTTGCTGAAACAAGATGATTAGCGATTTGCCATGCATCAGCTTCGCCAAGACCAACCTTCAGAAAAACGTCCTCTGCAAACTTTTCTAACCTTTCATAAGCAATAGTTTGCTTTGTCATCATTCCAAACCATCCCCATTTATATTACTTAATGTTATTTTTAATATTTAGTTACACTGCGATAAATAGATACTAAACGCTAACTTCATCTAAAACTTATGCATTCATAATATGTTCCTCTGTTGCTTTCTCTTTAATTACATATTTAATTAGAATTACCACAGATGCCAATAAAGCAATTCCAATTACAGCGCTAATAGTACTTGGAATAATAAGTGCGAAACCAGCTCCGAACATCAATACTCTCAAATACCATGATAAAGGTTTCGTAAACCAGCCAATAATTCCACCTGCAAATGCAATCACCCCAATTACTGCAGTACTGAAACTAATCAAAATATTCGTTGTGCTGCCGTCCATTAATAATTCCGGTCCATAGATAAACATAAATGGAACTAAAAATGCAGGTAATGCAAAATATCCAGCGTTAAAAGCAGTGTTAATCGGTTTTCCATCTGATATCCCGGCAGCTGTATAGGCAGCAAGTGCTACCGGCGGAGTTACTGGAGCTAAACACGTAAAGTAGAACACAAATAAATGAGCTGCCATGACAGAAATCCCTAGTTCAATTAAGGCAGGAGCTGTCAACACTGAAAAAATAATGTATGAAGGAGTAGGCGGCAATCCCATTCCAATAATAATTGCACCTACCGCTGTCAATACTAACGTTAATAACAAAGAATCTTGTCCTACTGTCATTAATGTCCCTGCTAATTTCAACCCTAAACCAGAAAGCGTGATAACCCCTACAACCAGTCCAGCTGTAGCACATGCCACTGATACAAGTAACATTCTTTTCGCAGAAGTCTCTAGTATTTCAATAAACAGTTTAAAGTTCAGTTTCCTGCGAACTAAGCTTAAAATAATAATGGCCAGCATCGAATATAATGCAGCCCTTGTTATTGAAACTTGTAATACGGCAATTGAAATAATCAAAACAAGTAACGGGATAGCAAAGATAAAGGATTTTTTCAACGTTCCCTTAAAATTTGGCAAATCCTCTTCCTTAAGCCCACGCAGATTTTTTTTAGCAGCTTCAAAATCCACTACAAAATAAATGGATGCAAAATATAAAATAGCAGGGATAATGGCAGCCACTACGATTGATGTATAAGTTAAACCTGTAAGTTCCGCCATTACAAATGCGCCTGCTCCCATAATCGGCGGTAATATGGACCCGCCGGTAGATGCCACTGCTTCTACAGCTCCGGCTACATTTTTTTTATAACCTACTTTTTGCATTAATGGGATGGTAAATACCCCGGTTGTAGTGACATTTGCTACAGGACTTCCATTTACACTTCCAGTAAGAGCACTAGCAAATACAGCAATTTTAGCCGGTCCTCCTCTTTTCTTTCCTCCAACTACAGTTGCCAGATCAATGAATACTTGACTGGCGCCACTTTTTTCAAGGAAAGTACCAAAAATGATAAACATAGCTACAAACGTTGCTGCAGCTCCAACTGCGGAACCAAATATCCCCTCTGTTGTTAAAAACATGGTTGTTATCATCCGCGACAGGTCGTATCCTTCATGCCCAAAAAAGCCGGGTACCAGATTTCCATAGAATCCATATAACAAAAAGATTCCTGCGATAATAGTTAAAGGCAACCCTACTATCCGGCGGCACATTTCTAATAACAAAAGGATAAATAGACCGCCAAAAAGGTTGTCCCAAATATTCTCATAGCCAATTCTATGCATTAAAGTACCGTATGAAAAATAAAGGTATATAATTGAGGAGATTACAAATAAAATAGCCAGAAAGTCCAAGATTCTTAATGCTTTGGCTTCTTTTTTTACAGGGAAAATAAGTAATCCCAGCACCAGAATTAATCCTACGTGAATACCCCGCTGTAAAACAGGAGTTAACAGACCGAAGATAGCTGTATATAAAGTGAAAATAGATATTGCTAAGCTTACGATTAGTGTCAGCTTTCTTATCAAAATAAAAGCACCTCCATAACAAATTTTTCACATTATTTATCTATGCATGTCCGACCTGATAAAAGATCGGACATGCCATCCTTTTATTATTCGATTAATCCTTTTTCTTTAAAAAACTTTTCAGCTCCAGGATGATAAGGTACAGGGGACTCCGGAAGCATCTCTAATTCGAGTTCGCCCATAGCATTATGAGAAGCTTTAAATTCATCCAGATGATCTTCAAATAATAATTTTGTAACTTCATAGACAAAATCTTCATCTAATTGAGCACTGACTCCTATTTCATTTGCTGCAATAACTGTTGGGATATCTTCTTCCATTCCATCATAGGCATCTTGAGGAATAACACCCTCCGAATAATATGGATATTGATCTAATATTGCTTGAGTGCCTTCTTCGGAAAACTTCACTAGCTTCATATGATGAGTAGCTGCCAATTCCTGCACATTACCAGATGGAATACCTACCGATATAATTACTGCATCTACAATTCCATCTGCCAGTCCATCAGAACCCTCAGCAAAATCTAAATATTGCGCGTCTATGTCTTCTTCTAAATCAAACCCATGAGCAGTTAACACTTCCTCCGCTTTGTTAGCTGTCCCAGATCCCGGCGCTCCAATTGCTACACGTTTCCCCTCCAGGTCTTCCACTGTTTCAATACCTGTGCCTTCAAGCGTTACCACGTGAACATGATTCCCATAGATACGTGCCAATGTTCTTAAATCTTCAACCGGATTTCCATCAAAGTGACCTAAGCCATTAGCTGCTGCATAAAATGAATCTGCTCCAAAAAAACCAAACTGGATTTGTTCTGAATCAAGTAAACGGGCATTTTCCTGTGAACCTCCTGTAGCTTCAGCGGTGAAATTATACCCATCCATTTCTTGGCTTAGGATTGACGCCATCACTCCCCCGATCGGGTAATATGCTCCTGAAGTTGTCGCAGTTGCAATTTTCACTTGTGTTACTCCTGAATCGTCAACTTCACCTTCTGCAGATGATTCTGAGTCTGAGCAAGCCACCAAAGTCATTACCGCGAACAATAAAATAAACAAAATACTCACATGTTTTTTCATAGTCATTAAACCTCCTAATTTTTTTGGAATCGCTTACAAATAAAACTGAAAATAAAATAGCTTGATAAAATGATCTATTTTTTAACCCCCTATTTCCTGCCTCCCTTTACTAGTTTAAAATTTCATCCTTTTCACCACCTAACATAAATTTCAATTTATTATTTTCAGCTCGTATAGACAAAAATAAAAATCCTATGTCTATATGTAAACCAAGCTTGATTAATATAAATCTTTCGAAGTTGACCTTAAAATTTAAAAAATCTTATGCTTCTAAAATTGGAATGAACCCGTTATTCCGATAACTGTTTGTTTTATTTCCAATATCATTTTTCTTTGGCTACAGGGATGCTTATCATGATAATTCAACGTTCAACTGATTCAAATGATGAGGTACTTATAAGTATAGAATAATAACTCCTATGAAAGATCACTTTTTTAAACTTTTAAAAATCTACTTTCCAATTTAAATTTTAAATAGTCCCAAAATATTTTATTTTCTATCTGAAATATTGTTGACAACATTGTATACAATATTGTAACCTATTGTCAACACCAAATTTTTTGAAAAATATTAAAAATGAAAAAGGAGGCTGATCATTTTCAAACAATAAGGAAACGTTAACAAGCCTAGATAATATAATTCTGAATGATTTTAGGAGGAGAAACTATTGACAAACTTAAGCGAGTATATGGCCAAAGCATTTAAAACTGAAGGAGTAAAACATATTTTTGGGTACCCGGGCGGGGCTACATTAGATATCATGGAAGCAGCTGATAAAGAAGGAATAAAATTTGTTCTTCCCAGAAGTGAATGGTCAGCAGCCTATATGGCTTCTATTACTGGGGAAATCACCGGTGTCCCAGGAATTGTGCTATCCACATTAGGACCGGGTGCAACTAACCTTGTAAATGGAGTATCCCATGCCTACTTAGATAGAAATCCACTTATCGCGATTACTGGAAGACTTAGTACAGGAGCTGGGAATACAAATCATCAATTGCTGAATCAAGTAAGTATTTTTGAACCTGTAACAAAGTGGGCTTCAACACTTCATGCCGCCAGTGGTGCATCACATATCCGCCGTGCTTTTCATGTATCAAAGATGGAGCGTCCAGGGCCTGTACATTTAGACTTACCTAAGGATCAGGGCACGATAGAATGCGAAGGTGAATTTGGCGAACCAACGAACTCCATTAATGTGACTTATGGAGATTTAAGCGACCCTACTTCATTAATAAAACGTTTGGAAAACAGCAAACATCCAATTTTGCTTGTAGGCCCATCTGCCATTCGTCATCATTCCAGTGACGCTTTAACAAAACTTGCAGAAAATTGGGGAATACCTGTAGCTACTACTGCAAAAGCAAAAGGAATTATTGATGAACGTCATGTGTATTCTATCGGCTCCGTAGATATGATTGGGGCGAAAACAATGAAAGAATTTGTTCGTCAAACAGATTTAATTCTTGCTGTTGGTTTTGATGCAGTTGAATTAATCGGAAAGTGGGAAGTGAATGTTCCTGTTGTACATATTGACAGCGTTCCAAACACTGACTATGTGTACTTTGCAGACACTGAAATTATTGGAAATATACCAAAAATATTAAATACCTTAGCAGATGCAGCAGGCACTGCAGAAAAATGGTCTGAAAAAGAAGTAAAGGAGTTCAGAAATGAATTTGTTTCAAAACTGACACCACCTTTAAATGGGGCTGGTCTCTCACCGAGCAGCGTAGTTCAAACAGCACGAGAAACACTGCCGGAAGATACAATCGTAGTTACAGATACAGGATCGCATAAAATGTTGCTTGGACAGCTTTGGAGTGCATATTCACCAAAATCTTATTATGTTTCAAATGGAATCGGAACAATGGGCTTCGGTATTCCAGGCGCGATTGCAGCAAAAATGAATTTCCCGGCAAAACCGGTTATATGCTTTACCGGCGATGGAGGTTTTGCCATGGTCAGCTCAGAATTAAAAACTGCGGTGGAACAAAACTGCCCAATTATCGTCATTGTATTTAAAGATGGAAAGCTGGATCGGATTCTTCGAAAACAAGAAGCTACCAACTTAGATCCAGTTGGTACTACGATTACAAATCCTGATTTCACCAAATTAGCAGAATCATATGGAGCAAACGGTGTTGCTGTATCTACTAATTCAGAATTAGCTAAAGCAATCGAGAACGCTTTAGGTCAAAATGTTCCAACCCTTATTCATGTCCCTGTTAATGTTGAAGAGTATGCAATTCAATTTGGACTGTAAGTAAATAATAAACAGTACAGATCCTTACTCCAAACTGGTAAGTGAAGATAAAGGAGGTATTTTCAAATGGAAAAAAGGGAAAATCATTTACAGTGGGATGGAATAAAAAAGTATGAACAATTATTTATTGGGGGAGAATGGGTTTCTCCCCACTCTGAAAGGATCATACAATCAATTAATCCAGCTACAGAAGAAGTGTGGGCAGAAGTTGCTGAAGCAGATGAGACAGATGTCGATTTAGCCGTTCAGGCAGCAAAAAAAGCATTTGATGGTCCTTGGAAGCAGTGGACTGCTACCCAACGTGGACATGCGCTAAGAAAGTTAGGAGACCTGCTTTTAGAAAACGCAGAAGAGCTTGCTATTTTAGAAAGTAATGATAACGGAAAGCCTTTTAATGATACACTGGCAGAAGTAAAAAGATCAGCAGAATGGTTTTATTATTATGGAGGAGCCGCAGATAAAATACAAGGCGATACCATTCCGTTCAAGCCGGATGCATTAGCTTATACACGACGAGAACCGCTTGGGGTGGTAGGTGCAATTACACCTTGGAATTCACCAATAAGTATGTATAGCTGGAAACTCGGTCCAGCCTTGGCAGCAGGAAATACAATTGTAATCAAACCATCCGAATTAACATCTGTCACTGCCTTAGAAATTGGACAATTATGCGTAGATGCCGGATTCCCGCCTGGCGTTGTTAATATTATTCCTGGATATGGACAAACTGCCGGACACGCTTTATCCATACATCCATTAGTAAATAAAATAGCGTTTACCGGGGAACATCTCACTGCTCAAAGCATTATGAAAGCTGCTTCCAGCAATCTAAAAAAACTATCGTTTGAATGTGGCGGGAAATCTCCGCACATTATATTTGAAGACGCAGATGTAGAAAAAGCTCTTACTGTAGCAGTAAATGCAGCTTTTAAATCAACGGGGCAATCTTGTTCCTTAGGTTCCCGTCTTTTTGTTCAAAATAGCATCTATGATGAATTTATTGAAAAACTGATTGCCAGAGTTAAAAATATCAGAATCGGTATGCCTGCTGAACGCGATACACATATTGGACCACATACTTCCAAAGAACAATTAGAAAAAACATTAAACTATATCAATATCGGAAAAAATGAAGGTGCAAAACTTGTATTAGGCGGAAAACAGCCGAAAAACTTTGAGAAAGGCTATTTTGTAGAACCTACTGTATTTATCGATGTGGATAATAAATCCCGGCTTGCCCAAGAAGAAGTATTCGGTCCCGTACTCTCTGTCATTCCATTCGAAACCGAAGAAGAAGTGCTAAAAATGGCAAATGATGTGAACTACGGATTAGCTGCTGGAGTCTGGACATCAGATGTCAAACGCGCCCATAGATTATCGGCAAACATTGAAGCTGGATTTATTACCGTTAATACGTATCGGCCCGTTCATTGGACGTTACCATATGGCGGATTTAAAATAAGCGGTTTTGGACGAGAAAACGGGCTGGAAGCTCTTAATGAATATACAGAAGTAAAAACCGTCGTTGTTGATCTCTCAGAAGAAGATCCAATCAATCAATTTAAATAGAATGATTTATCACGGGGAACCGCCCGTAAAACTTCCGTCTCAAAATAAGGAGGAAGAATACATTTATTTAAGCGGGAGAGCAGGTGAGCTAACTCCCTGCTAATTCAGTGGGAGAAAAGCAGCAGACTAAGTTTACGACGTCCTGGGGTTGGGGCTGGGGCTGCGATTACTCGCCCCACCGAAAAGCTTTTGCGATTACTCGTCCCATCGTAAAGAGCTGTACATCGAAAACTCCCACTGAATGAAGTTTCGTTTTATACTACCAATAATAAATGGGGAATAAATATGAATGAGAAATTAAATATTGGTATTATCGGTTTCGGCGAGGCTGGATATGAATTTGCCAAAAGCTTTCATCTTGCCGGTTATAACATTATTATTTATGATGTTCTTGTAGAAAGTCAGCCAGACGTTATTAACGAGAAAGCGAGAAACATTTCTGCTTTGGTAGCTATGACTATCCATGAACTTGTTGTCAAAGCAGATGCTATTTTTGTATTCACTTCAAGCACTGTTTGTGTAAAAATCGCTGAGGTTTGCGCTGAGTCAATTAAGAATGATCAATTCTATATTGACTGTAATAGCGCTTCGCCTCAAACAAAACAAAAAGCTTGGGAAGCCATACATCAACATCCGAAATTTGTTGACCTAGCAGTCATGGGACCAGTTCCGGGTAAAGGCATAAAAGTTCCAATGAGCCTCTCAGGCCCCGGAGCATCTTCATTTCAAAAACAATTTGAAAACCTTAATCAGGAAATAAAAATTGTGGATGAACTGCCAGGCTCCGCTGCATTGATAAAATTAAGCCGTTCGTCTTTTATGAAAGGATTAGCCGCGCTGCTTTTAGAAACCATTGCATTATCAGAAACAAATAAAGTAACGGAAGCAGTGTTGGATAGTTTAGTGGAGACAATCGGCGAAGACTTTGAACCTCTTATTACTCGTTTGGTAAAAGGAACACATCAACACGCCACGAGAAGAGAAAAAGAAATGGAAGCAGTTATTGAACTCCAGGAAGCCGTCGGGCAGCAAACATTAATGACAGAGGCTTCAAAGCAAATCTTGCATAACATTGCTAACCATAGCAGTATAGAAAATGAAATAATGGAAGACTTATCCGATTACTATCCGCATATAGTAAAAGTGTTTCATCAAAATAAGAAGTCTTCTCTCTAAAATAACTTATTGTTTACACTCGTTTTTACTAATAAGTATCACAATATTTAATTTTGTAAAGCATCCCCTTTTACAGTATTATAATGATAAGATTATGCTATTTTAGTATTCACAATGGAAGGAGGGGAAGTTGTTTTATGAAAGCAACCAAAGACACTGTGTCCAATTTAATTAGACAGGAAATCATAAACAGTCATCTTTCTCCGAATGAACGCTTAGTAGAAGCAGATTTAGCAAAAAAGTACAATGTAAGCAGAACAATCATCAGAACTGCTCTAGCAGACTTGGAGAACGAGCGTTTAATTGAAAAAGTCCCGAACAGAGGGGCAAGAGTCAGGGCAATTTCTTTAGAAGAGGCCATTGAAATAACGGAGGTAAGATCGACTTTGGAGCCTCTGGCAGCACGTAAAGCGGCTATAAATATTAATGAGAAAGAAATCGAACAATTACTAATCATTATGAAAGATATGAAAGAAGCACACGAAAACCAAAATTACACACTCTACTCAAAGATTAATAAGCAATTGCATAACCAAATATATGAGAGTGCGCATCAATTAACGTTGAAAAGGTTATTAAATAATTTACGGGCTCAAAGCGTAAGATATCAATTCCGTTTATCTATGATGCCGATTCGTATTGATTCATCTCTTAGCGAACATATTGCTATTGTTGAAGCCGTAACACAAAAAAATGCGGAACTTGCAGAGGAAGTAATGTTTAAGCATATTAATAATATGCTTGAGGCATATAAAAATATGGCAAATAATTCCTATTGATAACTTTGATTTAATATAATTATTAACGAGTTCTTCCAAAATGCACTAAAAGGAAGAACTCGTTTTTTTAATCACTTTCCCTAATGAATACTCTTCACTAAACCGCCATCAACCAACATAGCTTGTCCGGTTATATAGGTATTTGCTTCTGAGCATAAAAACACAGCCAGTTTCGCAAACTCTTCAGGGGTTCCGAGCCGGCCTAATGGAATGTTCTTTATCGTACTTTGTTCTGCTTCATCAATAGACATATTTTTATCTTTTGCTATTTTAGATAACGTATTTTCAAGCCTATCTGTTTTGATTTTGCCAGGCGCAATCGTATTAATTAATATATTTTTCTCTGCCAACTCATTTGCAAGGGTTTTTGTAAGCCCCATAATTGCATTCCTATACACATTGGAAAGAAGCAATCCATCAATCGCCTGTTTAATAGAGGAAGAAGTGTTGTTTAAAATCCTCCCACCACCGTTTTTCTCCATATAAGGAAGTACTTCTCTGATTGCTCTGACATAACTTAAAAAAGTTAATTCATGTGCTTTCATCCAGTCTTCATCATCGAAATCTGTAAATACACCTTTAGGCGGCCCCCCGGTATTATTAACTAAAATATCGATGCTACCAAATTCATTTATCGTAAATTGTACTAACGATTTTATAGAATCAGCATTAGCCATATCACACGTTTTATATTTTACCAACCCTTTCGTTTCTTTATTCATTTCAGCAGCGACCTTCTGCAAAACTTCTTCATCTCTGCTTGCTATAATCACGTTAGCTCCTTCTTCTGCTAACCCTTTCGCAATCCCCTTTCCTATTCCCCTACTCGATGCTAAAACAATCGCTGTTTTCTCATCTAATCCTAAATTCATCAACATTCCCTCCTATAAATTGAAATTCCGAAATTTTTTTGTTTAACTTATAGAAATTTGAGGTATATATCTTTTTATATACTCTCCATTTTCTTAATTCTATTTTTATTATGAGGGATTTGAGTTTAAATGCAAGGTGATTGGGGGGGATTTAACTGTGAAAATATAATCCTATTTATTAAGATATTTATATATTTTTATAGTTTTCCCCCTTCACCATTTAACATAAGTTATTTATAATTAGATGGCAATCTGCAACATTCAGCATCAGAAATTTTTAAACTTCGGAAATATAAAGGCGTATGCTGTTCAAAAAAATTATTTTTCGCGGATACAATTTAATTTCAACTATATATGATAGTTCAGCTTGTTTTCGTATAAAGCAGGGAATCAATAAATGCCCATTCAGCTTTTAAATCAAGATTCTTCACCAAAATCTATTGATAATTAAATATATGTTATTTTGATATAATCAATAGATTTTGGTGTTGAACTTCGAATAGTATAAATAATTCCGGAGTTAATAATTATTTATTTCTTCCATCCGTTATATTTTTCCCTTTAGCCAACTTGGAGCAATAGATTCAGTATCTTCATTATTGTTTTTTTTCTTTATATAATCTTCAATTTTATTAATTCTATCTTTTTCATATTCCAGTTTCTTCTCCGCCTGCTCTAAAACTTCTAAAATATCATCTTTTGCTACAACCGTTACTCCATCTGCATCGCCAACTATTAAATCTCCTGGAGATACCGCTACACCTCCACAAGTAATTATATCATTTATTTTTCCAGGCCCATTTTTATATGGTCCATTAGGAACAAAGCCTTTTGAGAAGATAGGCAGTTTTATTTTTTCCAATTCTAATCGATCACGAACTGCTCCATCAATTACAATTCCGCAAAACTCCATTGCTTTAGCTGCATATGCCATCAGCTCCCCTAAATAGGCATGTGAAGTTTGCCCTTTTCCATCTGCAACTAAAACATAACCTGCCCCTTCTGAATATATTGCTTCATGTAAGTATAAATTATCTGTTGGTTTCATGCTAACTGTCGTAGCTGTACCTACTACTTTCATTTCCTTAGTTACTGGCTTTATAGATATGTCCATACTACCAGTACCTTTCGTTGCATCTGCTAACAGTGTTGAATTAAGCCTTTTTGCTCTCTCAATAATTTCACTAGATAATAATTCTGGTCTTTTTTTATAATTCATCTTTGATTCTCCTCTTTTTTAAACATTGTTTCTTTTAGCTGTTATTCTTCGTTTAATAATAGGATATAATAGAAAACCTATTGTTATAAGAATAATTATTAACGAAATTGGTCTTGTGAAAAATACAGTCATATCTCCCCTAGACATTAATAATGATTGTCTAAATGAATCTTCTGCCATTGGACCTAAGATCAATGCCATGATTAATGGAGCTGTTGGATAACTTAGTTTTTTAAAAAAGTATCCTAAAATCCCAAAAATAATGACAATCCAAATATTGAACATACTATAAGCTAATGTATATGCTCCAATTATACATATAAATATAATAATTATATTCAAATATTTTTGCCCATAATACATCAATCTAATAAATGTTGGAATCAAGAAAATATTAGCTAATAGCAACATTATATTTGCAATAAACAAACCTATTATTACAGTCCAGACAATATCTGGTGAACTATCGAAAATTCTTGGCCCTGGTTGCAAACCATATATAATCAATACTCCTAGCAGTATTGCAGTGGTAGCACTACCAGGTATACCTAAAGCAAAAGTTGGTATTAATGATCCACCAACTGAAGCATTATTTGCTGCTTCTGGACCTGAAACACCTTGTATTTTGCCCTCTCCAAATTTTTCAGGTTCCTTAGATCTGTTTTTTTCTATTGAATAGGATAAAAAAGTTGCCATGGATGCTCCAGCACCAGGAAGCATTCCAATTGCTGCGCCAATACCAGTTCCTCTTAGAATAGAGCCCATTGTTTTCTTAATATCTCCCCATTTAGGAAATAAATTAGCCAGTTTAATTTCACTTTTCTTAATATTCAGCTTGAATTCCTTTTCAATATTATAAATTACTTCACCAACAGCATACAGGCCTATAATAACAGCAATAAAATCTAAACCCTCAGTTAATTGAGTATTATACACATACCTTGCAGTACCTGTAATAAAGTCTAAACCTATTACTGAAAGCAGGAATCCTAATAATGCCATAATAATTGCTTTTAAATAATTTTTTTCTGATAAGGAGGCAATAGAAGCTATCCCAAGTAAAATTAATGCGAAAAATTCAGGTGATGAGAAATATAACGCCCAATTAGCCAACATCGGGGCAAAAACAGCTAGTAATATAATGGTGAATAACCCACCAATAAATGAGCCTACTGCAGATATTCCAAGAGCAATACCACCTTGGCCTTTTTTCATCATTGGATAGCCATCAAAAGCAGTAACAATCGCACCCGCATCTCCAGGAATATTTACTAAAATCGAAGTTACTCGCCCACCGTACATACTTCCTAAATAAACACTAGATAAAAATGCTAAAGCACTTGTGACAGGCATTCCAATTGTTACAGGAAATAATAATGCTAGGCTAGCTGACGAGCCAATACCAGGTAAGATACCCAATAGAGTTCCAGCTATTGATCCTAGAAAAACGAGTAAAAGTACTTCAGGACTCAATATATATTCAAAACCTAGTCCTAAATTCTCTATAAAATCCATTTATTATCTCTCCTCTTAAAAAATAAAATAACCAGTTGGAAGGTTAATCTCTAACCAAAAATTAAATACTATTAAAATAAAAGACATGGTTCCTAAAGATACCAAAATACTAGACTTGAAGCTAAACTTTTCAACAAATTTTAAAATTACAAAACTAAAAACTGTTAACGAAAGTATAAGGCCAGTTATAGGAACCAACAAAGTAGAAATAACTAGTAAAACCATATAAGTAATAGCCTTGGATACTCCTATCCTTGAAACGAAAAAAGTCTCTTTATTTTTCAACTTAATATTTTTTAGCAATAAAATCACAATGCATAAAATCATTAAAGAACTTAACCATACTGGTGCAAAACCAGGTCCTGGACCAAAGTCAGATGTATAAGAATATTGAATTCCTTCTAGAAGCATAAATATAGTGAAGATTAAAAGAAATAAACCGAATAACAACTCAGCTTTTTTCACATAAATTCATTCCTTTCAAAATACAGTAATCCTTTAAAATAGGAGAATATTTAACAATAAAATTAATTATTCAGATAAAAACATTAATAATATTATCTTTTTGCGTCAGCATATTAAACATACTGACGCAATTTCATAAGATTATTCTATTATTCCTTGCTCTCTTAAATTATTTTCAAATATTTCCGATACTTCATCAAAGTAATCTTCTAACTCTTGACCTGAGATAAACCTCGGTTCTAAAAGTTGTGGTTCTTGATATTCTTCCACCCATCTAGGATTCTCACTTAACTCTTCAAAAGCATTAATCCAATATTCCTGAGCTTCCTCAGGCATATTTGGAGGACCGTATATTGCTCTGTATAAGGACCATTCTAAATCATAACCTAATTCATTCATTGTCGGTACATCTTCTAGCACATCCACTCTTTCTGGAGAAGTAACTGCTATCGGCACTACATCACCATTTTCTATATACTCCAAGGTAGACCCAATTTGCTGAGCCGTAACGTCTACATGTCCACCCAGCAATGCTGTAAACGCTTCCGAAATGCCATCAAAAGGAACATATTGTGTAGTATGTCCAATAGCTTCATCAAATAATAAAGACACCATATGATCCGAACTACCAATTGCATAGCTACCGAATGTTAAATCTTCTTCTTCAACCGCCTGTACGTATTCTTCAAAAGTTTCTATACCACTATCTTTAGAAACTACAAGAACATAAGATTGATCGCCCATATTAGCGATAGGGGTAAAATCTTCATAAGTAAAATTTAAATCCCCTTGTAATGGAGCAGTAATAAAGCTTGAATTAACAGCTATTAAATGCTCTCCCGAACCATCTTGGCTGTATAATTCAGACATACCTACTCCCCCATTTCCACCTGGTCTATTGTCAACATTTATTTCATGTTCTACAATATTTTCTTCCGTTAAAATGGAGGCCATCATTCGTGATATTGTATCAGATCCTCCTCCTGGTTCAGTTGGAACAATAATTTCCGCATTGCCAGGTTCCCAATTAGTATCACCAGCTCCAGCTTCTGATTCATCATTACACGCCGCCATCGTAAGCGCTATCATAATTAATAATAAAATAATTGCAACTTTATTTTTCATTCTATATTCCTCCAGTACCTCTTTTATTTTTTGAATTTTCAATATTAATTATAGAGTTTATAACTTGAGACCAATCTTCAGGTGGTTGTCCTTTAAATTCTTCTTTCAATCCATAAGAAGTAATAAGCTTCAATTTTTCAGAAACAGCGTTACTCATTATAGAATTTACTCCTAATTCTTTTAATAAATCTAATGTGCCCTCAAGTTCTACTGATCTTCTTCTTGAATGAATTGACGTACCTGTAACCAATTTATTCATGCTATTTTCAAAATTCCGATCATTCATTGTATGGCTTATTCCTTCAATAACAAGATTATCTACTTCCAATTTTTTAGCTGCTTCTAGCATTTCAATACATAATACTGCATATCCTTTCATAAAAATACTTCTTATCAATTTAATCGAAGTAGCATCTCCAGCGTTATCACTAACCTTTTTAATATTCATATTATATCGACTCATTTTTTCTATGAATTGATCCACTCCAGTGCCACTAGCTAAAATGGGCACCTTATGTTTATCCACCACTAATCTCCCTGTCATAGCTCCGTCTACGAATAAAGCATGCTTATTATTTACAATAACTTGCATAGATCGTTTATCATTGGGATCAGCTGCTGAAACATCTATATAAAGTTGATTCTTTTTAATATCTTCCTTAATATTTTTAAGCGATGTTAATGCCACATCAGCCGGTAAAGCAGAAAATATTATATCTGATTCAAAAATACTCTCAATTTTTTTTACTATAGTTACTCCTGATTCCTGAGCTCTTTTCTCAATAAGGGGCTTATATTGTTCATTTTCTAATGCCACATCATATGCTGTTATATCTTTCAGCCCCTCTTTTTTTAAACCTTCAGCTATTGAATATCCTGCTTCTCCAAAACCTATAAATCCTAATTTCATACTAATCTCCTTCAATTGTGTATTAATAATGTTATTCGTTGTTTAAATTATTTTTTATTTGATCTAGATGGTAAAGTAATGATTCTCTTGCAAGTTTTGGATTATTTTCTTTTATCGCTTGATAAATTAATAAATGTTCTTCATGAATTTCTTTTTTTCTAGTATATGTTTTACCTATTTTTTCTCTCGTTTTTCTTAATAACTCCATTTGATAATCCATTAAACTTACTAGCACATAATTTTTGGTTGCTTTTGCAATTGATAAATGAAATGACTGATCCGGGGATAAAAAAGCCTCTGGTTCATCCGATTTTATTTCTCCCCATGCGTTTAAGGATTTTTCAATCTCCTCTATATCTTCTTTAGTTGCAAGTTTCGCTGCAAGTTCCACTATGCCAACCTCAAATACTTCCCGAGCTGCAATCAAGTCCCTTATTGTGGCAGTTTCAATATTATTAGATATTTCATTTCTACTTTTCAATCTATCTAAATCTTGAGTAATAAATCTCCCTCCACCTGGACGGGTAGTAATTAATCCTTCTCTTTCAAGAATTCTAAAGCTTTCCCTTAATGTAGATCTGCTTACCCCCAAATCAGCTGCAAGCTTTCTTTCAGTAGGCAATGCACTACCAGGTTCTAAATCACCTTCAAAAATAATTTCTTCAAGTTGTTTGATTACACTCTCATATAAACGATGGTATTGGACTTCTTTAATTTTATTAAATGACACAACAATAACCTCCCCTCTTAAAATTATCCTTTCAATTAATTTTGGTCAATTGGGTCACCCAATTTAAAAATTATTATATTTTATTTATAACTTTCTGTCAAATACATTTGAAATTATTTTTATTAATTATCGAATATCGGCTTAATCAGTAATCATAAAACAATATATTGTTTTAAATATAGATAGGAAGACACTAAAAAGTAAAGGTATGATCCCATAGTTTCTGATAGGAATCATACCTTTTTTAATTATAATAAAATTACCCTCTTGCTTATAACCGTATTGTCAAAAATTTCTCTTTTCAATTCTAGGCAAGATCTTAGCGCATTTTCGAGTTCTTCCTTTTAAGATACTATATGATTTCACATGGGCAAGAATTACTGTTTCATACCAACCTATTTTAATCCGTCCAAAATCATAAATAAGTAAGAAGAAAGCGGAATGATAAATTCATAAGTTCCTATTACATCAAGATTTATAAATGAAAACATTAGCGCTAAATCCTATTTTCCCAAGTAAATAACCCTTCCGTACAAGCCTTCTTTTAAATCAACATAGTCTAACTAATAATCTCCTGTATATTGACATTTTTTTATGAATTTATTGCTCTATCTAATATACTTAATATCATATTTGCTCCAGCTTTCATAGGATTGATACGCAAGCCATATTTTTTCAAGCGAGGTTCAGCTTCTATAAAACTTCCAGATACACGATAAATTAAGGGTAAAATTTCATATTTTGATTCAGCACCTACTGGATGAGGAGCTGCGCCCAGTTCATTACTCCGTTTTAATACCTGTTCAGCAATAGGTTCTTGTAATTCAACAATTACATTCTTTGACTGAGCATTTGCTATATATGCATGTTCTATCCCATCAATCTCTCCTTCATTAAGTAATCTACAGAGCTCTTCTACCTGTTCATTTTGAGTTGCCAATAAAACTGGAGAGAACGTCATCATACGCAATAATTCTAATGCCTCGTATCCTTGTACCTGTCCCCCGCCAGAATAATTTTTTTCTTTTAATTGTTGAATAGTCTGGTCTTTACCAACAATAACACCGATGCCCTCTGGGCCAAGGAGTTTAAAACCAGAGAAAGTAGAAAAATCTGCTCCGTACTCCACACCTATTCCATTTGTTTTCATCACACAGTAGTTATCATCTACTACAATCGGTAAATCTGGTCTTCGATGTTTCACCAGCTCAATTATTTTCTGAAGTTCATATGTATCTGAAATTTGTTGTCTTGCATGCTGAATATAGAACACTTTACTTTCTTTATCATCCACCACCAGTTCTTCAACAGCTTTTCTATCATTGTAGTCAACAGCTTTCGTATTAATTCCCAGCATGCGGATAGTGTCTTTTGTCGTTGTATAAACAGGTGCTTCATGAATAATCATCGTTTCCCCGGCAGTCATTAATTCACTTAAAATGATTCGAATAGCCCCCGTACCCGCACCACGGACTAGCGCAGCTTTTTCTGTATCAAAAAATGCAGCTAATACACGCTCCGCCTTTTCAGTATACTCTGGCTTTTTAAATTCCGAAGCCACCCCTAAATCACCCATTGTTAAAAACTGAGCTCCACTAAAATGTTCACTTATCTTCTCCACCAATTTAAATTGTAACTGCTGTGCTTCTTGTACAGTTAGAGCGGGAAGTATAGCATCTGCATACTTCAACTTTGAAACATTATAATTCATGATACGTACCCCTTTTTTATTTTGATTAATATATATACTCAAAAAGAATCTAAAAGGCTGGTTCTATGTGTATTTATTGTTTATCATCTAACTGTCACTCAACAAATTCCCGACCGAATCATAAGTTCCCAACAATTTTGGTGAACTGGACAATCCCTCTATAACAGCAATTTTTGCATGTGTCACAAAAACTTGAGTACGAAAGGCAAAAATAGCCGTATCACCGACATGTACACAGTCTGTATCCAGAGCACCGTAATAATCAATATGGCCGAGTTCATTTTGAAGAACAGATACTTGCTTCAACTTCGTACTATCCGATCCAACCAAGGCGTGCTTCATATGTGATCTTGGATAAAATCCCCCACCGAATACATACGCTTTCTTATTAGATACATGAGAGACTTCTGATACATATATCATCGCTGGTCTCTCTTTAAGAAAATTCTCTGTATGCAGAGGCGTAGTTCCCGTTATTGCATGTCCCGGTTCTCCTTGAGTAGCACCATGGTCTTTTAATAACTGCATTGTTTCTGAAGAAGTAGCACTTGGCATATTCAATTCCAGACACTTATAGCCTTTTTCCTTTAAAAATTCATTTGCCTTTTGGATTGAATCAACATTTGGTGTAATAGAAGGTTTATTTTCTTTAATCAGTAGACAAGGAAAACTTGTTAGGCCAGCAATTTCAACACCCTTTAATGCTTCAATCTTGTCTATATCTTCAGTCAGCTTAGATAAAGTAAATCCTCCTTCTTGCCCGTGATAGATATAATCATCATCCTCAGCAATACGCAAAAAGATTTTTTGAACTTTCCCCAACTTATCTGCTACATTACTTATATTTTTAGCATTTTCATAACTGAATACAGTAATAAAATCTGGGTGAAGGTTTAAAATTGTTTGAATCATATTCTTAGGTATTTGAACAAGATGGCCTACATGTCCAATTTGAATACCTGCTTCATTTAATTTGATGGCTTCCCATGGGTCAACCGCTACAGCTTTTTTGATACCTGTTTCTGCGATAGCATTGGCTACAATCGGATTTCTGCCAATTTGTTTTGTCATAAAAAATAATTCCATGCCTAATTTTTCAGCTTCTTTTTTTAATATAGATGTATTTTCTTTAATCGTATCCAAGTCTAAGACATACGTATTCGGCTCAATGACGCCTTGCTGATGCAGCTTTAGAGAAATATCTATTAACTTATGGTTGCGTTTTTTTGTCATTTCCAAAAACATAAACTTTCCTCTCCAATCACAAATACTTATTCAAAAGAAATGGTTCTCCATTTTCTGTCGGGTGAAGGTCTAAATAAGCAGCTGCAGTAGCGCTAATATCTGACAACGTATCTCTTTCTCCAATATTTATTGGATTCCATCCTCTATGATAAGCAAGTAAATATGTTTTTTCTCTTGTATGCTGACTGTGTCCAATTGTAGGATCATTACCATGATCTGCGCTCATAATTAATAAATCGTCTTCCGTCATTCGATGAAAAACTTCTTTCAAATACGTATCTACTAATTCTATCCGATTTGCATACCTATACGGATCCTGTGCATGACCAGCAAGATCTGTTTCTTGAACTGTAGCGCTAATTAGACCTGATTTCACATGATCCATCTCATGAAGAATATTTTCCATCACCTGTTTTGTTTCTACCCCAGGAAACTTTCTTGCTCCTTCACAATAGATAACATCCTGCATTTTCCCTACCAGAGATACATTCAGACCAGCTTTTACAGCGATCGTTGGCAATTGATTTAGTGGAGAAATTCCATATCCCAGATGTCGAACTTCATAACCTTGTTTATAAACATTTGATTTGGGAGAATTCACACCAATTAACCCATCTTCACGTCTCTCTACAGATGATTGCAAGTGCTGTGGGGTAACATTTTTCCCACCAAGTGCAATTACTCTGTTCACTTTGACATTTTCCCGAACACAACTTCCAATTTCCAAAACTTCTTCAAATGAAATATAGTCTAAAGGCGCGCTCACATTGTATATTTGTCCATAATCAGTTTCAATATTATCACCGACAATAACGAGATCATTAACTAACAGGTATGGCATCTCTGGGTTAGGTATTATTACTTTATATCCAGCTTTTTCTAACGCTAGCCTTACTTTTTCTATATTCTCAATAAAAGGAGCAAGATATGCCTTTTTAGGTTTCGACCCCATGATTTCATTGTGGCCTTCGAAACTATCAGCTCCCTGATGCATTAAATTTAATACACCATAGCTTGCCAAATTCCCCTCGTTCTTTAGTTTTGGATGATGAAGAATTTTATTTATACCTAACCTTTCAAGGTTTGGTATATTTAAAGATGTTTTATCTAAAATATGATAAAACGTATTTGCACCGATATCTTGTGGATGATATTCTTCAACATCATCCATATTACCAACACCTAAACTATCTAATATTAAAATGATCACTCTTTTTGCCATATTTATTTCCCCTTGTATCTAAGACATAGATAGCAGTTAGAATAGACCGGAAAATATCTTATGTTAGTCTAGACTTCTTTCGTGTTTTCGGTCTATTCTTTCATATAAGTATTACTTAACCGTCTATGAATACGTTTTATATCAATTGTTCATAAAAGTAATAGGATTTTTTACGAGCATTTTATTAATAGATTCATCTGTAATACCGTAAGACTGCATTAAAGGGACAAATGAATCTAGTAAAAAGCTGTACCCAAGTCCTCCTTGATATTCCAGATGAGATTTCCTCGTAATATCCATGGATAAAAAAACCCGTTCTATATATCCAGCGTCTTGAATTTTCTTTAACATTTCGGCCCTTGTCCGGTCTGGCATATAGTTTTCCTTCCCTACCGTATCAAATTCAACATATACACCTTGTTTCAGCATATTTAATATATAGTCAACATCTCCAGTAAGATCTACATGCCCGATAACCACTTTATCCAAGTCTACTTTTTGGGATTTGAAAAATTCTACCTGTTCCCATCCAAGTGTTCCTATAGAAGTATGAGTTGTTATAGGTTTGTTCGTTTCTTTATGAGCTATGACCACAGCATCAAAAACCTTCTTCTCTGTTTCTGTCCATTCGTTAAAGCTTGTTCCAATTTCTCCAATAATGTCAGCTTTTATATTTGTACCTTTAATTCCCTCATTAATTTCCTTAACCATTCTTTCAGCTAACTGTTCCTTACTTTCTCTCCATACTTGGACTGGATAGAATTCTTCCTGATAAAAACCGGTAGAATGAATAATATTTATCCCGCTTAATTCTGCAGTTTTTTCCACAAATGGAATATTTCTTCCCATTCCAAAATTGGTAACATCAACAATATTCCGGACACCTTTTTCATATAATTTCTTGTATTCTGAAACAGTCTGGGAAAGCACATCCAATTGGCAGTCTTCTGTATTTTTAACCTCTGATAGATCTATTGTCGTATGTTCATGCATATAAGTTATCCCATTTAATAACATAACCATCCCGTTCCTTTCGTCCATTTCAGCTTTATATCTTAAGCTATTTTTGATGACGGTGTGAATTTTCCAGGAAAATCTTTTACATTAAACCTACTAAATTCAAAATATTTACAAGGATTCCTAAAGCGACTACCGCTACAGGTCCTACAGCTAATTCGACAAGTGGTTTCTTGGCCATACGATTGATCAAATAAAATCCCATCACCCAGAAGAATCCAATTCCTGGAGCAATCTCTTCTGATGCCATCGCACTTCCAATTAATATAGCCATTCCCAATACATCTGCTAGTGATGTTCGGATATGCTCTCCCATGTCCCGGACTCCTGGAAGCTTATCCATACTTTTTGTAACAACAGATAGCAGCATTACTTCGGCATACATAACTACAGCACCTAACACAAACGCCAGTATCGGAATATCTCTAAAAATAAGTCCGACAACAAAAACCATTGTTGTACCCGCAAGACCATAGACTCCAGTAACAATTGCAGTTGAGAATACCAGAGGAATAAACCCAATTGCTCTTGCAAATGTTGCTATTGCACCTTCTGTATACTTCCCTTCATTAATTAAAGCCTGAGGCATTGCGTCTACCGCAAGGATTAATTGTGCAGATACTAATGCAATCAAACCGCCCATTAATGCAAGCAGCCATCGATTTTTCCTAATTTTACTTACACGTTCCGCAAATATATTAACCAAATCAGCGTTCGTAGATCCCCCCTCGCCTTTCACTTTTGCCGCATAATAAATCATCATGAGCATTCCGACTAAGAGCGCCATCCCTTCTGGACTTAAAGTTATATCGTAGGAGGCAACAGTAAATGAGCCAAATCTAGCAAATAAGAGATAAGCGATAAAAGTAATCAGTGCCGTACTCATCGCCTTCTTTATCCCATGCTGATATCCAACTGCTACTGCTGGAAAAACCGTAAAAGATATAATGATAGGTGTTCCTACCAGACTTAATGAATCTAAAAAATTGATTGAAAGCTGGTTAAATAAATCAACAATAAATTGAAGTCCCAAACATACTCCAATACTATACACAGCACCAACAATCCCAGAGATGATCATTCCTTTTCTACTATCCGGAGTCCAAATACCAATGATGTCACATGCCAATAAAATACTATGAGCTATAATAATTACTGCACCAATGGACAATGGAATCCCAAAACCAATGATTAACCCAAAGCTTAACGCAAAACTGGTTGCTGCCAATTCTTTTCTAGTAATACGGCCTTCTAAATACTCTGGCATAATCGGACGCAGCCCATCATTAAATACTGCTACCCCACGATTAACCAGCATAGAACCTATTGCACCAACTAAAGCAATAGATATAAGCTGAAAGATTGTAAACTCCATTCTTTCCTACCTCCTGACCTATTCTTATTTGTTTAATAAAGCAGGGATTAATATATCTAACATTTTTTTTGAAGAAGGAGCAGTAAAACCAAAAGCGATCTTTCCTTTGTTTACTTCTTCTTCTATCTGTTCTTTACTCATAACAGAACTCGGGGAAGCTAAGGACACACAATTATCCTGCCCTAACAACGCATAAGCCATTGCAAGTGCACCGCCAGATCCAGTTTCACACGCCCCGACATAATAATCAGCTTGTTTACCCTTTACAGCCATCACCGCATCCAAATCACTCTTGATTACAACATCGATATCGTTCCCGCCTAACTCTTTAATCTGTTTCTCAATTGTCTGCTTATTTAATTGACCACCAATTACAATTTTCAACATAATTAAAACCTCCCTATTTATTATTTTCCATTACTCCGTGTAAATGGAGATAAAAGTAATCCTGCTCTTCTCTTGGTAATTCGTGATGAAACTTATGCTTTACGTACTCAATGACTTCTTTTATTTCTTCTTTATAAGCTGTCTGATATATATCATCTACTATGGCTTGAGAAGGACCTTCTAATTCTTCTCCGTTTTCAATTCTAGTTAAAGCCATACACAGATGCGTCCAAAACATATCTGAATTTTCTATTGGTTCTTTGTTAAGTTTAGCTGCTAAATAATCATATGTTTGGTTAGTAACATCATAAGCCTGCTTTGTGATGATTTGTCCATCCAATAAAATCGTTAATTTTTTGTTCATTTCCAATTTATTCATATTATCATACCTCAATATACAGTATATTGTATTTTATAGTTGAAAAGGGTATTAATACCTTGGTATTACTTCACCCTTCTCTACACTTTGTTGCACCTGGAGTATCTTCTTTTCAGTTACAGCTTCCCATTTTTCATTCATTTCTGATTCCCGTTCACTTTCAATAATAATAACTGCCTGTGATGTATCCTTTGCCAGTTTTTGAGCCTCCACAGACTGAAACGAAATGGATTTAAAATTCCTTGTCATTCTTTTATCATCTGCATTCCAAATGGTTGCATCAATTTCTTTATTGGATAATTTATCGAATAGCTGCATATAGTTTACATCTACAAATTCAATATTATTGTTCATAAATTCTAGTTGCGTTAGTTGAGTTTGGTCCATAGATTCTTTATCTACACCAACTTTCATTCCATCTCGGATTTCCATTTCTTCTTCGTCTGCCAGGAAAACTTTATGAGCAGAGACATATGTATTCTCTCCAAAGCTTCTTAGTATTTTTAAATTAGGGTAGTCAGACAAAGTAATATCTGCAGTCATCTTGGATACAACTGCGTAATCACATCTTTTCTTTCTTAAAGACTCAATTCGATTGGTTGCACCACGCATATAAATTAAATTAACTCTTTTTCCTGTTGATTCAAAAGCTTCAACTATCCCGCTTGCCAACCCTTCATACTTTCTGGAATATGGCAACGGCATCGATCCAATTAAAGGAGCAATCCCCGCTATTTCTAATAATACATCATCATCTTTCCAAACTAAAAATGTTCCTAAATGCCCTTTAGCCTCTGTCTGAATAGCCTTCATTTCTTCCAGTAATTTAATAGCCTGCTGCACTGTTCCTCTGCCAATATTTAATCTTTCGCTATAATCAGCAACTCTAGGCACTTTAGTTCCTACTTCTATCTTATTTAGCAACTCCGCTATTTTCTTTGCTGCCAGACCATTTTTAGAATAAAGCCTTTCCCACATATATACCCCCCTTTATCAATATACTGTATTCTGTATTTGATTATAAGCGTTTTCATTTGAATATGCAAGATAAATTTTTAATAGATTGATTATTTAAACGGAAGATCCTAAACAAAAAGAAGAATTAACAAAGGAAATTATTGACACAATTGATCGATTAGACTTTGCTTCAAGAGAAAGCGTCCGTGTCATATATGAAGATATGACACCAGAAAACTTTTATCGTGATACTAATAAATAAGCTGATATGTTAGTCAACTTGTCTAACGGAACAATTCACAATTATTGGTTCATATATTTTTATAAAAAATAGCTCTCTATTAAAATCTATATATAAAATGTTGCTTGTCAGCAGAAAGAAAAATGCTAACTTTTAATAATTTCCAAAAATACAATAGAGGGTGACGCATAATACATCACCCTCTATTTATCGAGAATACTTATTAAAAGGACAATTTTTCACTCCATCAATTCAACACATAGCCTGCATCCACATAGAGATTCTGCCCTGTAATATTTTTAGCATAATCAGAACAAAAGAATACACATGATTTGGCTACATCATCATCTGTGGCGAATCGGCGTAGAGCCATTTTATCTTTAACTGGTTTTGTTACTTCTTCTAATGTGAGACCATATTGATCTGCCTGTCCCTGAAATGCTGATTCCAATACAGGGCCCCATTTGAATCCTGGTGCAATGTTGTTCACCCTTATACCTAAAGGACCTAACTCTTTCGATAAATAATGAGTGGCTGTGCGCAGTGCCCCTTTTCCAATACCATAACTCATTTGTAAAAAATCTTCACTTGGGATAGCAGCAGAAGTAGAACCGATAAATACTACTGCTCCTCCATCCTCTTTTTCCAAGTAAGGTACAGCTTCTTGTATCAATTGTAGTGTACCTTTAATATTTATTTCCGAAACTTTATCCCAATCACCTAAATTGTTATCCAATAATCCGCCCATTGTATTATCATAGGCAGCAACTTGGATGACCCCATCAAGGCGGTTAAATTTTTCATATCCAGCTTTAATCAAATTTGCGTTACTTTGCTTATCTGCTAAATTAAGATGTTGTGCAAATGTTTGATTTCCTGATGGATCTAGATCATGTTGGATTTCCATCAATTGATCGTCCATTAGATCCCCCATAATCACAGATCCGCCTTCATCCAGTATATTTCTGACGACATCTTTTCCTAAACCACGACCCACACCAGCAACTAAAATTACTTTGTTATTTAGTAAACCCATTACTATCCCACCTTTTAGAAATATTAAAAACTAAATTTCTATTATTAAATCTGACTCGTAGTTTGTACTGATTCATTGCGTCAGATTAATAAACAGGGAACAAATTTTACAATTAGTTATAAGTGTTGAAAAGGGATATTTCACCAAAACCTATAAACACAAAAAATCTGAAAAATAACTACCTTTTATTGTATTTACTTATTTTTCAACAACCTGGTAAATGTCTACTATTCAATTACTATTATATCATTATGACCGTTAGTAATCTATGGAATTGCTAGAATGGTGGCTACTGATCAAAGCTGTAATATAGGAATAATTACTACATATCTGCTTTAAAAAATAATATAGTATTTTAAACTGTTTTTCAGAAGTTTATGTTGGATCATTATAATAACCATCCTCTTTTTTAATACTTTATATTTTTCTTTTTAACTCCCGTGACTGTATCTTCCCATCGTTTCGTCTTCGTTTAGCATTATATGAAGTGGTGACTATTTGTTCCAATAATTGCTATTTTCTTGATAACCTCGCATGGAAGAGTATTCTGTTTAAACATTTCAACTACTAAGTAGTGAAATAACTAGAATTAGTGTTTAGCATTCAAATATAAAAGGAAGCAAGAGAGTTGCCTTCTTACTTCCCCTCTGATTAATCCATCCAAATTTCAAGGGTACTTTCCTCAATAATCGCTATTTTTTGCTGAACAATTTAAAAATGGTATCTTCTACGAACTACAATGCCAACCAAGTCATCATATTCAAACTTAATGCTTCCTTTCCACTTCTCCAATTTTAATTTGTTTTCCGGGTGCTTTTACAAGATCTTTACTTTTGCCAGCTTTAAGTATAAAACTATTAGATTCTTCTGGGAATTTTTCTGCAAGATGTTGACCAACGTCTATTATACTGTCCAAATCAGTATTTGTGCGTATTCCCATTTCTTCAAAACCGTGAACAATATCTTCTGAAGCTATATTTCCACTGGCATTCGGAGCATATGGGCACCCTCCTAGACCTGCTACCGAACTATCAAAATCTACGATGCCTTCTTCTAATCCAGAGATCGCATTTGCAAACGCCATTCCTCTTGTATTATGAAGATGTAACGAAAAATGAAAATTAGGATAGTGTTGACGTAGTTCACGTATTACTCTTTTTACTTGGACTGGGTGGCCTACTCCTGTTGTATCTGCTAGCGAGATATCGGTAATTCCTAATTTCTCATACCTTTCACAAATGGTTAGAAGACGATCCAAAGACACTTCTCCTTCATATGGACAACCAAATACAACGGAAATAGAACCAGATACTTTTATATTTGTTCCTTCCGCTCTTTGGACAATCGGCTTAAAATTTTCTATTGCCTCCATTGTTTTAGAATTTGCATTATAAAGACTATGTGAATCCGTAGCTGAAAGCATTAATTTTACCTTATCTACATTTGCTTTTATAGCACGCTCTAGACCTTTCACATTAGGAATTAATGCACGAAAAACCACTCCTTCTTCTTTAGTCACTCTTTGTAGTACTTCATCCGCATCTTTCATTTGTGGTACAGCTTTTGGATGCACAAATGAAGTCACTTCAATTTGAGAAAATCCACATTTTTGCAACCTATTAATGATTTCAACCTTTGAATCAGTTGATATATTAACTGGAAGGCTTTGAAAACCATCTCTTGGACAAACCTCAGTGATATTTACTAATGTTGGTAAACTCATTATAGTCTCACTCCTCACTAAATGATTTTTTCTTCTTTGAAACCTTCAATATCTTCTGCACTATATCCTAAGAGTTCGCCAAGTACATCATCATTATGCTCTCCTAAATCTGGGGCAATTCTTTGAATACTTCCTGGTGTATTAGAAAATTTAGGAACAATTCCTGGCATTTTTATTTTTCCTAAACGAGGGTGATCTACTTCAATGATATTTTCACGAGCTTTGTAATGTTCGTCTTCAAAAATATCTTTTATACTATTAATGGAACTAATGGGCACTCCATGATCATCCAATATTATTTGTAATTCTTTTCGAGTATAATATTCAATCCAATTTTGGACAATACTATTAATATGGTCAAAATGTTGTAACCGAGCAGAATTCGTATAAAATCGCTTATCTTCTAGTAGATTTTCTTGCTTCATCGCTTTTGCCAATCGATTAAACGTAGAATCAGAACTAGTAACTAGGACTACCCAGTGACCATCCTTTGTTTTAAATGTACCTGCCGGTGCAGAGTGTCCACTAAGACCAGGAGTTCGTTCCTTAATAATTCCATTTTGATCAAAGTCTGCTACTAGAAATTCCATCATCCTAAAAACAGACTCATAAAGTCCCATATCAATTACTTGCCCGCCATTCTCTTTATCTTTTTCACGATAGTATAACGATGCAGATACGGAGAAAGCCACATAAACTCCTGTAATATAATCCGCCAGAGAGAAAGAAGGGCTTATTGGCGGTCTATCTTTAAATCCATGTAAGTAAGTGAACCCACTGTATGCAGTCGCAGGTGTACCAAATCCGGCTTTATGTGCATTAGGACCTGTTTGGCCATAACCCGTTACTCTCATCATGATTAGCTCATTATTTACTTCTTTCAATGCTTCATATCCGATATTCCATTTTTCTAATGTACCTGAACGGAAATTTTCAATTACTACATCTGATTTTGCTACAAGCTGTTTAAAAATTTTTTGTCCTTCCTCTTTATGAAAGTCTAAAGTTAACGACTTTTTATTTCTTGCAAGCCCAGGCCAACGTAACGGCTCATTATCCTTGAATGGGCCCATTTCACGGAGCGAATCCCCTCTACCAGGCATTTCAATTTTAATGACTTCTGCACCTAAGTCTCCTAATAATGTAGCTCCATAAGGGGCAGCTATCATCGTTGAAACATCTAATATTCTAACACCATCTAATGGCCCTTTATTTAATGAGTTCATATGAATTGCTCCTTTCTTAATTAAGTAAGATGATATACAATCATCGGTACTAAGGAAATAATTGTTATAATTCTAAATAAATGTATGGTTATTACGATAGGAATATTAACATGGTAACGTTCAGCAATCATTACCATTTCACTCATACCTGCAGGAGCCAAGCTACACACAGCAGTTAACGTGTCTACTTTTAAAATCTTTGATAATAAATATGCCAAACTTAGTGAAAATAATATGGTTAATAATGTAATAAATAATCCTGGGATGATAAGTTTTGGTAGTAGAAGAAACGTTTCACTTGTAAAAGATAACCCTATATTTGCTCCAATAAACGTTTGTATACATCGTTTTACTACTATTGGCAACTTAGGTAAATCGTCTATAATAAAATGAAGAATTATAATAGAGATTAGACAACCAATTAAAGCTCCAATTGGAAAACCAGTTAAAAATCCTATTAATCCGCCTAATAACCCTACTATTATTATGAATAGATATTTTATAGATGATTTTTGGGTTTTATTTAACTGTGGCCGTTTTTCATTATTCTCTAACGGCTTCTTCATAATTAGCTCATCTTTCGAAATCATTCGAGATGCATAGCTAATAATATATGGATACACTAGCATAACTATTAACAATCTTGAAAAATGTAAAAAAATAACAGATGGCGCATCAAGTTTTAATGCACTTGCCATCGTCGCCATTTCCACCATTCCCCCTGGTGCAGAAGATAGAAATGATACGGACATAGAAATAGGAGTAAAGATGCCTACAACAAATCCTGTAATAACTGTCATCACAAGGATACTACTTACAACAAAGACAAGACTGTCTCGCATTTGTTTAAATTGTTGTTTTGTTAGTCTAGTAAAACTTAAACCAATCATTATTCCTAATGCGATTTGGATAACAAATGATGCTGGCTTAGATGTATCAAACTGAATAATAGAAAATGATTTTCCTAATCCAATGAATACCATGGCACCAATAATGGTCCCCATTGGAATCTTTAATTTTAGTCCAATAAAAGCTCCGAAACTCGCAATGAGGATATATATTATTATTTGTAATATTTTATTGATGCCTCCTCTTCAGTTAATCATTTGAAACCGCTTTATTTTTATTAAATAATTTTTGAAAAACAGGAATTAAGAAAACAATTACTGTTATAATTAACATTATTGTGAATATCGGACGTTGGAATAATTCCAGATATCTTCCTTCGTATAGCAAAATTGTTCTTGTAAGTTCCCCATCAATGCTCGCCCCTAAAATTAAACCTAATAAAATAGCGATAATTGGATAATCAAGCTTCCTCATGATTAGCGCAAGCATAGCAAATAGGATAGTAATTATAACATCTGTATATAACATCCTCACTGAAAAAGCACCTAGTAATGAAAATATAGTAACAATAGGGATTAATATTCTGGTAGGAATAAATACAACTCTACTGAAATACCAGATAAATAATAGCCCAATACCTAATAGGAAAATACCTTGAAAGAAATTCCCAATAATTACGGCATACGTTAAATCTAGGTGATCTCTAATAAAAAATGGTCCAGGTGTTAACCCATGTACCATAAAAGCTGCCATTAAAACAGCTGCAGCACTCCCCCCTGGAATTCCAAATGTCATCATCGTGCCTAATGATCCACCTTCTGATGCACTATTTGCAGTTTCAGCTGCCACCAGACCTTTAGGATTGCCTTTTCCAAAAGATTTTTTATCCTTTGAAAATGTTTGCGCCTGTGAATAACTAACCAAAGAAGCGACTGTAGCTCCTGCTGCAGGTAATAAGCCAATAATTAAACCAATAACGGATGAGCGTAACGTATTAATTTTTTGTTTCACAGATATTTTCATACCTGCAAAAATAGATTGTAAGCTCTTTTTAGGAATATCTGTTTTAGAATCTACGATAAATTTTCGATTTACTAGGAAAAATAACTCAGAGATAGCTAGCAATCCCATTAAGGCAGGCACAATCTCTATTCCCTCGTATAATTCATTAATTCCAAATGTTCCCCTTGGTCTACCAAAAGTTGTAGAACCAATTGTTCCTAACAGAAGTCCTAGAAACCCTGCTATAAGCGTTTTTAATATATCACCTTGAATCGTACTAATAATGGATAACGCAAATAACGTTAATATCATCATTTCTGGAGCTTGAAATTTTAATACAAAAGTGCCCAATGGTTGTAAGAATACAAATACTAAAAAATAACCAACTAAACAACCAATAACAGAAGATACTAAACCGATTCCTAACGCTTCATTATGTTCCCCTTTCCTTGT
The DNA here is from genome assembly GCF_000750635.1 of Oceanobacillus jeddahensis. GTDB lineage: Bacteria > Bacillota > Bacilli > Bacillales > Amphibacillaceae > Oceanobacillus > Oceanobacillus jeddahense. The sequence goes on along the minus strand of NZ_CCDM010000001.1, from coordinate 1,077,288 downwards.
CATCGGATAACCATCTAACGTAGTTGCAACTGCCCCAGGAGCTCCTGGTACATTAAGCATTATTGCAGTTACCCCGCCACCATAGACACCTCCAGTAAATATTGCTGATAAAAACATAATTGCGCTAATCGGCTCCATATAATAAGTGATAGGTAACATCAAAGCAATCCCTAATGTTCCAGATAACCCCGGAATTGCACCTAAAACGGTACCCACTATCAATCCTCCAATAATGTATAAGAAGATTTCAAGACTAAACAGCATACTCAGCGCTTCTGATACGGTCGAAAAATTAATGAGAGACAAAAAATCACTGCCTTCCTATCAAAATAGTACACCAGTTGGTAAATTGATTCCTAAAAGCATTACGAACAAAAAATAGATTAATACTAGCAATCCTACTGGTAATACAGTAAGTTCCCAAATCTTCCTACTATTTAATGAATAGTTTAAAAGGACAGTAAATAATAGTGATGCTACAAAAAATCCAATAATTGGCATGAAGATAACATATAGAATAGTACTTACTACTAATATGAACTGACCACTTTTAATCCAAGTTTTGATATCTTGGAGAAAAGAACTCTTATAGTCATACTTATTTTTCAAGCCACGATAAATTGATCGTCCCAGCTCCAGCACTAAAAATATGGTTATTCCTCCAATTAAAAACATTACTAAATTTTTTTCTTCTGGTTGAGGTAAGGATAGAATATCTAAATAATAAAACCCACAGAATACTCCAATTACGATTAGAAATAATATATTTTTTATTTCGTGAGCCATTTTAATCGAATCTCCTTCACTAAAGTGCTATTTCCAATTCGATAATTAAACAGACCTATAGCTTATATTACTATTTAATTAAAGAGATCTTGATATTCATAAATTACTTCTACTGCTTCCTCTAAAGTGCTAGTCGATTCTTCTGATGGAACCCAGGACAAATACATATCTTGATTTTTTCCCCACTCTATATATTCATCACTATTTACCGCTGCCTCAAATGCATTCTCTACTTTTTCAAAACGTTCCGGATATGTTTCTTTAAACTCACTTTTAACTTGTATAAAACGCTGGTTAGAAACAGACGGAATCTCAGAATCTATCCCCATATTTTTCATTACATCATTAATTAATGGAATATCTGACGCATGTTCATAAGGCTCATCACTATATATAGCTAGTGGGCGTAGATCTTCTCCTGCACCCGCTAAGGTTCCTTCAACATCTGAAGCAATAAAGTCTACTTCTCCACCCATAAGTGCTGTTCTCATTGGTCCACCACCATCATAAGGAACAGCTCGAACATCTAAATTCAATTCTTCCATTAGTAATTTCACCGCAATATCAGACCAAGAACTTGATATCATGGCATAACTTATCTGACCGGGTTGTTCTTCAATTGTCTGAAGTAAATCTTCCATGGTTTCATACTCGGAGTTTTTATCTACCCAAATAGTAATAGGAGAAGAATGAGTAATTCCCAGCGTATCAAAATCCTCAAACTCATACCCTGCATCTCGTACAATACCCGCTTCAAAATGAGGATGTGATTGATAAATTAAATAAGTTCCATCATCTGGATCACTATTTTTATGTGAATTTGTTCCAGATGTACCTCCACCACCTTCTCTATTCTCAACAATAACAGTAGTATCAAGCTGCTCTTCAAGCAAAGGCGCTAACGCTCTGGCCTGTCTATCTGCAGAACCTCCGACACTATATGGTACAACTAAGGTTATTTCTTCATCTGGCCAATCTTCAATACTTGTACTATCAGCAGATTTTCCACAAGCAGTTAATAATAAGACTAAAAGAATGAGCGTACCTAGTGAAATTAATTTTTCTTTCATTATATAAACCTCCTTGTATAATTGAAGCTTCTTTGAAATGTTCTAATTTCCTGAGCGCGCATGAACACCTTTTACGAAAAAAATAGAATTAAAACAGCCTCCACAGATCTGAATATTCTGATATAAATCTTTCCATTCTACTTATTCAAATTAATCCTTTCCTTTTATTTAGGTTTTTTACTCCATTGTCATCTTCATTCTTAATACAAACGTAGTTTTAACTAAAGTATTAAGGGAAAATTAGTCAACTTTAGAGCATTTCATTGTGAAAAGGTACCTCAATGCTCTATAAAATATAATCTTTATTTTTCTTCAAATAAGAAATTAACCCTCCTTCTTGGAGTATATCAATCATCACTAATGGCATAGTTGTACCGTAATACTTTTCATTTCTTGTTAAATTAAAAACAATTCCTTCCGAAAGATCGACTTCAACAATATCTCCTTTTTCTATATGATGATCAGGTACTTCGATAACTGGTAAACCGATATTAATAGCATTACGAAAGAAAATTCTTGCAAAAGAACGAGCAATGACAATTGAAATACCAGCAGACTTTAATGCCAATGGAGCTTGTTCACGAGATGAACCACATCCAAAATTGTTATCTGCTACTATTATGTCTCCTTCTTTAACATTCTCTTTAAATTCCGGATCTAGATCTTCTAGAACATGGGCAGCTAACTGAGAAGTATCTAAAGTTTTTGTATACTTTCCAGGTATAATCCTATCCGTATCAATATTATTACCATATACATGTGTATTTCCTTGTAATTGCATTAATTTTTCACCCCTTTAGAATAGCTGGGAATAGTAATTTTACCTCTTAATGCTGATGCTGCAACAACATCCGGCGAACTCAAATATATACTAGATTCTCTATTCCCCATACGACCTGGAAAGTTTCTATTTGAAGAGGATATTACCGTCTCTCCCTTCCCTGGAACGCCTAAATGTGTTCCTACACAGGGACCACATCCCGAAGTAATAAAATTAGCTCCAGCTTTAGTTAATATCTGAAATGTTCCATCTTCCACCGCCTGATCTAATACTTTTTTTGATGCAGGTGCAATAATAAATCGGACATTATCATGTACTTTCTTCCCTTTTAATACCTTGGCTGCTGCATGTAAATCTTCTAATCTACCGTTAGTACAACTACCAATAAAAGCTTGCTGAATTGCAACTTCCTTTACTTCACTGATCGCCTTTACTTTATCTGGTGAATGTGGGATCGATATCTGTTTTTCAATTTCCGCAACATCTATTTCTAGAACGTTGCTATAGTTTACATCTTTATCTGGTTCTATATGTTGAAAATCCTCTTTCAAACTCAACCCTTTGGTATCAACCAATCCAGCTTTGGCTCCCATTTCAATAGACATATTTGCCAGAGTCATTCTGCTGGATAATGATAAATCATAAATTGCGTCACCAGTGTATTCAATCGCCTCATACGTCGCACCTTCTATACCCAGTTTTCCAACTAAATACAAAACAAGGTCCTTAGCAGAAACTCCAGGGTTAAACGTTCCATTCAAACGAATTTGAATTGTACTTGGAACTTTCACCCATGTTTTTCCTGTTAACCACACACCTGCAAGATCTGTTGATCCTACTCCTGTAGAAAAAGCACCAACAGCACCATAGGTACATGTATGTGAATCTGCTCCTAAAAAAAGATCTCCAGGTCGAACATGCTTATTCTCAACCATAAGCTGATGGCAAATTCCTTGACCTACATCATATAATTTAATGTTTTGTTTATTTGCAAACTCTCTCATAATAGTATGGAGATTCGCAATCAGCTGATTAGGAGCTGGTGATGCATGATCAATTACGAGAGAGACCCTCGATGGGTCCCATACTTTTTCACCTCCCATTTTTTTAAATGCCTGTATTGCCAATGGTGCAGTTGTATCAGTTGCCATCGTTCCATCAACATTTACTAACGCAATTTCTCCTTCTTTAACTTTATGATCAGTATGATTAGAAATTATTTTTTCAATAATGGTCTGTCCCATTGTTCTTCTCCTTTCTTCAATAAATTATTTATTAAAATAATTAGAAATTTCAATAGCAGTATCTCTAATTAATTTTTCGTAATCCGCTTTTTTCTCTTCAGTTAAACGAATAGAAAGTCCTGAAATGGATATCCCAGCGATTGGTTTTTCATCAGGACCAATGATAGGTGCAGAGACAGAATATGCTCCAAAAACTCTATCATTATCACTTGTTGCTACTTTATTTTCTCTGATTGATTTTAATTCCTGATAAAACTCCTCACGATTTATCACCGTTCCATGCACAGACTCCCACTCTTTTAACGCTTCTTCAGCATATTCCTTAGAATGAAAAGCTAATAATACTTTACCTGATGCCCCTTTTACTAAGTAATAGGGGTAGCCAAGCTCTACAAATTGACGAATATCTTCTGTTCCATCTACTTTCTCAATACATATTCTTCTTTTCGCACGAATGATATTTAAACTAACTGTTTCCTTAGTTTCTTTAGAAAGCTTTTTTAGATAAGGTAAGGCATCCTGTCGAATATCTAAATTTTCGTTAACGATTTGAGCCATCCTAATAAATTCATACCCTAATCGATAAAGGCCTGTTTGTTCATTTTGTATAATTATCCCTTTTACTTTTAAAGTTTGTAAGATCCGAAACACTGTAGTTCGATTTAATTTTGTTTTATCTACAAAATCGGAAATAGATAATTCATATTCATCCATAGAAAAACAGAAAAGTAAATCTACCGCTCTTTCTACAGATTGAACGTTATTCTTATTGTCCAAATTTTTCCCTCCACTCTTTTCGTTCGTATTACGAACATAATGTTCATTTTAATTATATATCAATATTCTATTGTAAGCGGATACAAGTGTCAATAGTATAAATGTATTTTTTCTGAAAATTAACAAATAGAGTGTTGACCAAATCAGTGTGAAATTTACTTAAGAGTCAAGAAATGAAATCAGAAAAATAAAGAAATTATTTCATTTAGAATTTTAATTTCTAATGTAAAGTTATCTATCAAGGATCCTTTGGTTCCTCTTTACCTTTCAGGGATCAGCATCTTTTCGTTGCATCATTTTCACACAAAAAAGCCATCCATTCCGCCATGAATCCTGCGGAATGGATGGCTTTTATATGAATCTATTAGATGTTCTGTTGAAACTATTTCCCAAAAATCTTCAAAATTTCATCAATTGATATCAGCAACAGTATATTCGAAGCTTTTAACTGAATGATCATTTCAAATGTGCATTTTTACACTCATCAAAAACAGGTATACCATGATTTTCAAAAATAGAGCTTTTGCTTGCTCAGGTGTTTTTTCTAATCGCTCTAAGATAGTGTCTCCTGTATTAAAATAGTCTTCACATTCTACTTTTTCAAGGTAGTACATGTATTTAATAAATAACTTTGGTTCAATTAATCAAGTTATTTTCAAAATGCTTGATAAAATGATCCGCGCTTCTCATAATATGATTTTCCATGTGTTGTTTGCTTTTTTCCTTATCTTGGTTAATGATCGCTTGTAAAATCATTTCATGTTCTTTAACCGACCTTTCCATCTGTTTAGGTACTAATTGTGGAAGTTGGGGTTGCAAACCATCCCATAAGTTGGAAAGTTGTGAAATTAATGGATTACTTTCAGCTGCCTGCCAAATAGTATGATGGAAATCATCATTTAACTGTACATATAGTGCTGTATCCTCATTCTCTACCGCTTGCAGAGATTGCTTATATAATTCTTGTAGCTTATCAAAGTACTTCGGATGATCACATGCTTTTTGAGCTGCTAGTCCCTCTAATAAAGAACGAATCTGATAATGGTCATAGGTATCATGAAGAGAGAATCCATTCACCGTTACTCGACGATTATTATCTATATGAATCAGCCCTTCTCGATCTAATACTTGAAAAGCCTCTCTAACCGGCATTCTTGAGACACCAAGCATATCAGCAACTTCCGCTTGCGTAATTTCTTCATTTTCCTTAAATCTCCCATCAAAAATAGCCTTTCTCATTGCTTCTAATACCTGTTCTTTTGCCGAAATACGTTTGATCTTTTCCATGCAAAGCCCCCCTATTACTTATTATAATTATATAATTTGTTAACTAGTTTGACAATTTTACCTTGTTAAAATATAATACTATCATAACATTTTGGATACAAAATCCAAAATACAATATCCATAGAGAATTTAATAAGGAGGATGTTATATGTTGCCATTGGAAGGAATTAAAGTTATATCTTTAGAACAAGCTGTAGCTGCACCTTTCGCTTCTAGACAATTAGCAGACTTAGGCGCAAGAGTTATAAAGATTGAGCGTCCTGGGTCCGGTGACTTTGCCAGGGATTACGATGAGACTGTAAACGGTATGTCCAGTCACTTCGTTTGGCTGAATCGATCAAAAGAATCTTTAACACTCAACATAAAATCGGATGATGGAAAAAAGATTTTTAAAGAGCTCCTCAGCGATGCCGATGTTTTGATTCAAAATCTGGCACCTGGAGCTGTAGAAAGATTAGGATTTGATAACGAGGAATTACATGCAATTAATGATCAATTAATCATCTGCCATATATCAGGATATGGTTCAGAAGGTGCTTATGCTAAAAAGAAAGCCTATGATTTAATTATCCAAGCCGATTCCGGTTTGCTTTCTATTACTGGTACTGATGATTTTCCTTCTAAAACAGGAATCTCCGTTGCTGATATTGCTGCTGGAATGTATGCATATAGTGGTGTTTTGAGTAGCCTAATTAAGCGTTCTAAAACAAAAAAAGGGACCGTATTAGATATTTCCATGCTTGAAGCACTTGGAGAATGGATGGGGTATCCAATGTATTATTCAGTTTATGGTGAAAAGCAGCCCAAACGTACTGGTGCTGAACATGCAACCATTTATCCCTATGGACCGTTTCCCGTAAAATATGATGACATGGTCTTTTTTGCTATACAAAACGAAAGAGAATGGAAAAACTTTTGTGAGCATATTTTGGAAGATCCAGAATTAGCTACAGATGAAAGATTCAGCATGAACTCCAGACGAGTGAATAATAAAGAACAATTACAACCAATAATTGAAAACGCCTTAACAAAAAAATCAGCAGATGAACTACTTTCTCTTCTCGAAGAAAACAAAATTGCAAACGCTCAATTAAATACAATGAAGCAATTTTTTGAACATCCACAATTAATGAAAAGAAATCGTTGGTTTGATATGGAGACGCCAGTTGGTCCCATTAAATCTTTGTTACCTCCAACATTACAGACAAAAGATGAATTGAACTTAACTCCTATACCTGAAGTAGGGGAACAATCAGAACCAATTCTCCAGGAACTGGGATGGGACGGAGAACAAATTAAGCAATTGCGCAATAACCATATTATTTAGAACTTGAGGTGATTAAAATGCTGAGTAGATCATTATTGTTTGTTCCAGCTGATAAAGAAAAAATACTTTTAAAGATTAATACGATAAATGCTGACATTATCATTTTAGATTTAGAAGATGCCATTTCATTGAATCATAAACAATATGCAAGACAGTTAATTAAAGAACATTTTCATAACATCCAAAAGCCAACAATTTTAAGGATTAACAGCTTGGATACTGATGAACATCCCCTGGATATGAATCTTGTTGCAGAAATTGCTGCATTTAACCATTTTCAGGGGGTCATGCTCCCTAAAGCTTTAAATAAAAATACAATCGAGCAAGTAGCTAATCATTTTCATGACATAGAGAAAAAACACAATAAGAAAATATCGATTATCCCATTAATTGAAAGCGCTTTAGGTGTAAAGAATGCTTATGAAATTGCAGGTGCAGATAATCGGGTTACACAGCTTGCTTTTGGAGGCGTAGATTTTGTCAATGATATTGACGCACAGTCTACTGCAGAAGAGCATGAATTATTCTATGCACGTTCAGAAATTATCATTTCTTCGAGAAGTGCCGGACTCGATAAACCAATTGATACGGTATATGTAAATTTTAAAGATACAGAAGGCTTTTACTCTAATTGTAGTTATGTAAAAAAACTAGGATTTGGAGGGAAACTTTTAATTCATCCTTCTCAGGTAGATATAGCAAATGAAGTTTTCTCACCAAGTGAAAAGGAAGTAGAAGAAGCCAAATTAATTATTGATAATATCCATGAAGATGAAAATATTGGAACATTTCAATTGGACGGGAAAATGGTTGATAAACCAGTTATTGAAAAAGCACAGCGAACACTTAATGATTACCAAGAAATAATCAATTATTCTGGGAGGTAATAACGTGGGGGCAGAAAATTTAAAAGTTAATGAAGGTATAGAGCAAAATAAAAAATGGTATCAGAGAATAAAAATTTTTAATATACCGATATTATGGTTTTTAACCTTATCGATTATTGCAATTGGAGCTATGTACGCAGAAGTTCTACCAGGTGGTATAATTGGAAGTCTATTAATTATGATGATACTTGGTGAATTATTTGGATGGATTGGAGATAATACACCTATTGTAAAAACTTTTCTTGGTGGGGGAGCCATCGTTGCAATTTTTGGTGCCGCTTTCTTGGTATACTCGGGAATCATGCCCGGATACACAGTAACGATGATTGATGAGTTTATGACTAGCGGCGAATTTTTAAATTTTTATATTGCTGCTTTAATTACTGGTAGTATTCTTGGAATGAACCCCCAAACGCTCAAAGTAGCAGGAGCGAGGTTTGCTCTCCCTTTACTAGGTGCTGTAATTGTCTCTATGTTATTCGCAGGAATTTTTGGGCTTATCATTGGTTTTGGATTTCGCGATGCTGTATTATTAATTGCTATGCCGATCATGGGTGGTGGAATGGGTGCAGGTGCAGTCCCTATGTCTCAAGTGTACTCAGAGCTTTTAGGAAATGACCCTTCTTATTATATATCTATTTTGGTCCCTGCATTAGCCCTAGGAAATGTATTTGCGATTGTATTTGCTGGCCTATTAGATATGCTCGGTAAAAAGGTACCAAAATTAACAGGGAATGGTCAACTGATGGAAGGTTTTGAAGTTGCTGGTAATAAAAAGATTACCTATGATATTAAATTAATGGGAATTGGTGTAATCTTTGCATTAGTTTTCTATGTTGCTGGACAAATCCTTGGCTTATTTATTCCTATTCATCCATATGCAATTATGATTATTCTTGTAGCTGTATTGAAAATTTTCGAATTACTGCCAACATTTGTTGAAGAATCCGCAAATCAATGGTATCAATTCGTAGCCAAAAATTGGACATTAGCTTTATTAATTGGAATTGGTGTTGCTTATACAGATTTAGAAACAGTCCTCGCAGCCTTGTCTTTAGAATATATTCTATTAGTACTTGGTGTAGTGCTCGGTGCGATTGTAGGTGCTGGTTTGCTCGGTAAATTAGTCGGATTTAAACCAATTGAGTCGGCAATTACTGCTGGGCTATGTATGGCAAATATGGGAGGAACAGGCGATGTAGCTGTATTGTCCGCAGCCAAACGTATGGAATTAATGCCATTTGCACAAATATCATCACGGCTTGGCGGAGCGCTAGTATTGTTACTTGCAGGGTTAATTATCCCATTATTTTTCTAGTCTATTTCATAAAACGAAACTTCACGCAGTGGGAGTTTTTGTTCTTCTCCCACTGCGTGTTAGTTGAGTGATTCAGGGAGTTAGCTCATCTGATCTCCCGCCTAAATAAATTTATTTTCACGCTTTATTTTGAGGCAGGAGTTTTATGGACGCTTCTCCGTGATAAAAGAGAGCAATCAGGAGAATGTCTTCCAAGCTCTCTTTTATGCATTATGAAAGTATATTCCTTTTCGCATTTTAAAACAATGTTTGCTTCCACTACAAAATATTCGTATAGTAAGAGAAACAATTAAAATTATTGTGGTAGCGGTTAAATTATAGGAGGTATTGCTCAATGAAAAAATTAAAAATTGCCTCTATTCCAGGTGACGGAATTGGTAGAGAAGTAGTTCCTGCTGCAGAAGATGTTTTACATGCCGTAGCAGAAATTCATGGTGGGTTATCCTTTGAATTCACAAATTTCCCATACAGTTGTGAGTATTACTTAGAACATGGAGAAATGTTACCAGAAGATGGGCTTGAAAGACTTAAAGACTTTCATGCCATTTTTCTTGGTGCAGTAGGAAATATAAAACTAGTACCAGACCATATATCCTTATGGGGACTTTTAATCAAGCTTCGTCGTGAATTTGAACAAGTCATAAATATTCGTCCTGCCAAAGTTTTAAAAGGGGTTCAATCCACCCTCTTGAACCCGAATGATTTTGATTTAATGGTCGTCCGGGAAAATAGTGAAGGAGAATATAGTTCAGTTGGAGGAAGAATGTTCAAAGGAGAAGATGAAATCGCTATTCAGAATAGCATTTTCTCCAGAAAAGGAACGGAACGGGCAATGCGATATGCGTTTGAATTAGCAGAGAAAAGGAAAAAGCATGTAACCAGTGCCACAAAATCAAATGGCATCTATTATTCTATGCCATTCTGGGACGAAGTATTTAAAGAAGTTTCCAAAGATTACCCTAACATTAATGCTGACTCACAACATATTGACGCACTAGCCGCCTTCTTTGTTACACAACCAGAAAGATTCGATGTCATCGTAGCCAGTAATTTATTTGGTGATGTATTAACCGACATCGGCGCCGGGATCATGGGCAGTGTAGGAATTGCTCCTGCTGCAAATATCAATATGAACGGAAAGTACCCTTCCATGTTTGAACCGGTGCACGGCTCAGCTCCAGATATCATCGGTAAAGGAATCGCCAATCCAATTGGACAAATATGGACAGCAAAAATGATGTTAGATTATTTCGATGAAGAAGAATTAGGTACACTGCTATTAGATATTGTTGAAAGTGTAACAGGAGATCATATATTAACCACAGATCTTGGTGGCAAAAGTTCAACTAAAGAAGTAACCAATGAAATCATAAGTCGATTGAAAAAAAGAGCATAGATCAAAAACTCTTTAGAAAAGCGCCTATTTAAAGCCAATTATATACTTTAGATAGGCACTTTTTTTATCATTTTCATAAATACGAGCGTAGTAATTATAAGCAAAGTAACCTTACAATGCTTTTACCATACCGCCATCAACAAGTAATGATTGGCCAGTAACATAAGTATTTGCTCCCGAACAAAAGTAAACAACCATGTTGGCAAATTCTTGAGGTTCACCGTAACGACCTATAGGAATCGATTTTTCCGATTGAGACTTGACTTCCTCATAGCTTTTATTTAATTTTTCAGCTTTCACTTTATCCAAATGTGCTACTCGTTCCGTTGCAATTCTTCCTGGTCCAATCGTGTTAATTAAAATATTGTCCTGTGCCAATTCTTGAGATAAGCTTTTTGAAAAACCTACAATTCCAGCTCTAAAAGTGTTCGATAAAATCAAATTATCAATTGGCTGTTTAATGGAGGAAGAAGCAATATTAATAATACGCCCGCTCCTCTGGCTTCTCATATGAGGTAGTACTTCACGAATAGCTCGAACAAAACTGAGCAAGTTTAATTCAAATGCATTTTGCCAATCTTCGTCGTTAACGTTATCAAAAGTTCCCGCTGGCGGACCTCCTGCATTGTTTATCAGGACATCAACTGTACCATTTATCTCCACTGCTTTCGAAACCAGCTCTTTCACTGATTGTGGTTTCGTAATGTCACAAACAGTATGTTCAACATGATTATTTCCTGTTTCTAAACGTATTTCTTCCTGGGTTTTCTTTAATTCCTCTTGATTGCGGCTAGAAATTAAAACATGTGAACCTTCTGCAGCAAATTGTTTTGCAATCGCCTTTCCCAATCCTTTACTCGCAGCTGTAACGATTATTGATTTTCCTTGCAGTCCTAAATCCACTATATTATGCCCCTTTCCATTTTGATTTAATGTGTAAAGTAAGACTTAAGCTATTAATTACTAATTTCAAAAAATCTTTTGTTCCTTGTCCCAATTATCAAACTTTTAAATCTTTAACTGTATTCCTAAGTGGCTCAAAACCATCAATATGGCATTCAATGACATCACCGTCACGAATAACTACAGCTCCTGGGGTTCCTGTTGAAATAATATCTCCTGGCAACAACGTCATAACCTTCGAATGAAATGAAACAAGCTCCCATGGCAGAAATGTCATGTTTGAGACCACATTTTTGCGATGAAGTTCCCCATTAATTATTGTTGAAACATTTAAATGATGAACATCATTCACTTCATCCGGCGTCACCAATTGAGATCCTATACTAAAGAACGTATCAAAACTCTTGGAGCGTGTTAAGTAACGAGGATTTTTTTGTAAAATATCTTCAGCTGTCATATCAATAATCGTAGTAAAACCTGCTATAACTCTTGGCGCTTCCTCTTCAGAAACATTCTTACATTCTTTCCCTATAATGATTCCTAGTTCAGCCTCTCCGGTAGTTCGTTCTGATTGAAGCGGTATTTCAATCGTATCATGAGGTCCAATAATCGTGGTGTCTGGCTTCATAAAACTTGCCGGTTCTGTACTTGGCACTTTTTCACTCAAGTCTGATGCATGATCAACATAATTCAGACCTATCCCCCAAATTTTCCGAGGTCTTCTGTATAATGGACCTGCTTTTATTTCCGATAGTTCTTTTACTCCATCTACATGCTCCAACAAATATTCATATCTATTCTCTTGTAGCCAGTTATTTAAAGCTTCTATTTCACCATCTAATATTAATTCGAACACCGTATTAGACCAAGTTTCCTCTCCTATGTATTTATTTATAGAAGAAATCGTTAACACTTTATCCCCGAAAACTACACCCGCATGTTCCTGACCGTTTTCAAGTATGTTTATTAATCTCATATGATTAACTCCTCCAACTTATTAATATCTAATTGTATTGTATTATTTGCATATACTTTAAGTTTGAAATTAATACACTCTCCAGTTAATATTGCGATCTTTTTTATATTTTTTCAGAATTATTTATTTTTGAATATTCACTATCAGTTCATTCATATTTCTTCTAATATGATACTCAATTGTATTTTTTAATAACATAGTATCTTTTTTAGTGACAGCATCAAATATCTGCCGATGTTCTTGTTTTACCTTCTCATGGTGATCTGTCAATATTAAAGTTGTTCCGATCGATAAATAGTGGCCCCAGAAAATACGAGCATTTTGGACTACCCTTTTCCAAGGACACTTTTCAATCAGCTTATTATGGAACTCTTCATTTAACCTTGAATAATATTCAAATGTCTCATCATTCATGTCAAGATTCTCCATTTTGATAATTATTTTTTCGAGCTCTTCAATATCTTCGTCTGTGATATACGGAAGCGCCTTTTCAACTGCAAGACTTTCATGTATCAGTCTTAAGGTGTAAATTTCCTCTATATCTTCCATTCCTATGGGGTAAGCAAAAGCGCCTCTTCTTGGTTCACTTTTAATAATACCTTCGAATTCTAATTTTTTTATCGCTTCCCTTATCGGCATACGGCTTACTCCATAGCGTTTAGCCAATTCTTCTTGCACTATTTTATCTCCTTGTTTATATTCCCCTGTCAGAATAGCTTTTCGTAGATTATTAGTTACAATATTTTGGATAGACTGCTTCTTGTTATATTTATTATTGATCATATTATTCATTCCATTTCTCATCTTATTTCTTATAATCATATCAATTGTTCTACAATTCGTAAATTATATTTAAAAATAATTTAAAAATTCAAAACTGGATCCTATATTCAATTATACTAACACTTGCAATCATCTTTAACAAGTGCAAAAATATAATTTATCATTGACATATTAATATTTATGTTATTTAATTACTTTAAATCACATCGCACCAAAAATTTAAATTGGATCCAATCTAACCAAATCCGAACGAAAAGGAGTGATTCACACCCAAAATTGTAAGCCCTTTCAACATAAATGAAATAATTTATTTTATTTTCTACAATCATTTTTAACAAGTAAATTTAAATCTACAAATTCGAAAATCAGAGGAGATGAAGGAAATGAAAATTACAAATGTTATTACACAATGGGTCAGAATCCCATTAAAAAAACCAGTCGGATTCTCAATTAAAACACTTAACTATCGCGAATACTTACTTGTTCGAATCCAATCGGATGAGGGATTTGAAGGTGTTGGTTTTTGTTTACAAGACACCAGTGCAAAACCCGTGAAATCTGTTGTAGATGAACTTTTAGCACCTATGATAATAGGCGAAGATCCAAGAGATATTTCTAAACTTTGGGATAAGATGTATTTTCAAACAGTTAGATCCGGACGTCGAGGTAACGTTCTAGTTGCAATTTCTGCAATTGATATTGCGCTTTGGGATCATCAGGCAAAGCTTGCAAAAATGCCATTATATAAATTATTAGGTTCCTATAGAGATGAAGTTCCTTGTTATGCATCAGGCGGTTACTACTATGAGGGGAAAGAAATATTTTCAAAGTTAGAAGAAGAAATTCAGGGTTACATGGATCAAGGATATAAAGCTGTAAAAATTAAGGTAGGAAGATTAAATGCAATAGAAGAAGAAAAGCGAGTGAAACTTACTAGAGAATTAATTGGTCCTGATGTAAAGTTAATGATTGATGCAAATCAGTCTTACCTTGATGTAAATGAATGTCTAGAGCTTTGCCGCAGAATAGAAAAATATGACATTTTGTTTTTTGAAGAACCTCTTCCAATGGATATGATCGAAGGATTTAATCGGTTAAATAATCAAACTCCTATACCATTAGCCACAGGTGAAGTTGGTGCTACACGTTGGGAGTTCCAAGAATTAATTCGTAGTGGTTCATTAAATTATCTACAACCAGATGCTACCCAGTGCGGAGGAGTATCAGAATTTATAAAAATTAGTACTTTAGCTGGTACTCAAGGAGTTACTATAGCTCCTCATTACTTTTGGGATATTCATGTCCAACTCGCATGTGCTCTAAGAGAAGTTGTCTATGTAGAAAAATTTGTAGGTAACGATGTAACAAATTTTGATTTAATTATGAGTAACCCCTATAAATTATCTACAAACGGTACCTTAATACCTCCAAATAAAGCCGGGTTAGGTATTACTTGGGATGAAGAAGCAATCCAAAGTTATTTAATAGAGGAAAATACAGTTAACAATAAAGTCTTCATTTAAGAATCTCTAATTTTAGGAGTTGAAATGTTTGAGAGTCGATATTGATAGGTTGGAATTTTTTATGTATAGACTACTCATAGGAGCTGGTTTAAATGAAAACAATGCTACTAATGTTGCAAATGTATACCGAAGAGCGACTTTACGCGACGTAGGTCATCATGATATTAACGATTTGCCAAAAAGACTAAAAGCTTTGCATGAAGAATCCGTAAAAGCCAATCCCAAAATGGAAAGAACTGAAAATTATCAGGCTATGGAAAATTATAATGGAGATAATGGTTTAGGTGAATTATGCGCACACTTTATTATGAACCGATCTAAAGAGCTTGCAAATATATACGGGATAAGTCTTTGTTCCGTTTTTAATAGCAATCATTTTTTATCTGCCCAACCTTATGTGGAAGAATCCGCTGAAGATGGTTATTTAAGTATTATTTATTCTTCTACACAACCAGTTATGGGATGGCCAAATTCGAAAGAAAAAGTAATTGGAAATAATCCAATGGGATTTGGAGTAACAGGAAAAAGAAGTTCTATTATACTGGACATCTCTATGGCATATTTTTCAGTTGGCGGTCTACTTAGTGCTGAAGAAAGCAATAAAGAACTTCCAAAGTATACTGCTGTAAATGAGCTTGGGGATTATACAAGTAATCCTTCCGAAGCGCTAAGAGGAGGTTCTCTTCCAATTGGCAAACATAAAGGCTTCGGCCTGGCTATATTAGGGGAACTATTAACATCCGTTTTAAATGGCGGTACTACGATAGAAGAAAAGAGCAAAATGAAAGAATTATTTGGCGAACACCTTCACACTCAAACAATAATTACAATTAAACAAGATGGATTTATAAATCAAGAAACATATAAGGAAAGAGTAGATCAATTACAGGAATTTATTAAGAATAAAGATAGAAGCATTCGTCTCCCTGGAGAAAGATCTTTATCTAATAAAGCAAGGATAGAGCAGAACGGCATTTTAATTAAGGAGGATTTGAAAATAGAACTAAATCATTGGGCTAGAATATTTAATATGCAAGATAGAATATAAAGGAGGATTGGAATCATGAGAATTCAGTTGGTTTTATTCACATTAATTCTATCAAGTGTTCTATTAATAGCTGGTTGTGGTGGAGAAGAAAATGCAGATAGTAGTGATCAAATACGAGTAGGCGGAGCAGCTAACACGACCTTTGCATACGGCTTTCTATCTTCTTGGTCAGAAACACTTGAAAGTGAAAATGAAGCACTTGACTTTGTTATTCAAGCAACTCCTGGTTCAAGCGTTCATTATGAAATGATCGAAGAAGATCAAATAGATTTAGGCGCCGGTTTCGCTCCTAATGAATATATGGCATTACAAGGAGAAAGAGAGCCTTTTACAGATGTGGATTTTTCAAAATTCAGGATTTTATTTCCTATGACTGTTTCGAGAGCCCACGTCGTGACCACTAAAGATAGCAATCTAGAAACCGTTCACGATTTAGAAGGTAAAAGGTTAGGTGTACCTGGAAGAGGTTCAGCAAGCACGGTAACAACAGAAGATCAATTAAAAGCTTTAGGAGTAGAAGCTGAATTTGTATACGCTCAGCCTGATGAAATAAGAAATATGTTACAAGATGGTCGGGTAGATGCATTCTGGCATTATGTAGGTGCACCTTATTCTGGAATTCTTGATCTCGAATCTCAAATTGACTTAAAATTCATCTCATTTACAGAAGAAGATATCAGCAAAATCGCAGAAGTAGAACCATATACAGATATCGGTAATGTAACATCTGAACATTATGATTTTGTAGAAGAAGACGTAACGACACCTGTAACATACCCAACTGTGATCGTTAATAGTGATATAGATGAGGACACTGTATATGAAATAACAAAGACGACTTGGGAAAACTGGGATAAAATTGCAGAATTAACACCCGCAGCAGAGCAAGTTACTATAGAAGATACCGCAAAATTAATCGGTACTATACACCCTGGAGCTTTGCGATATTACGAAGAAGAAGGAGTAGCAATTCCAGAAGAACTTAAGTGATTAGTTGATAGACTGCCAAGGCATGGTAGGCCACGCAAATAGTGATAGGAGATATAAACATTTCTCCTCCACTATAAGCGTGCTTAATAATGCTTGTAGAAAATAGCTAGTCAAAGGAGTGAAAAAGTTGAAAGCATATTCATCCAGAACTGAAAGAGTACTAGATAAATGCTTACAAGTTATACCTATTATTTTCGTAATAGGGTTAATATCATACATGTTTGGAATAATCCCTCCAGAAGCTTGGCATTTTGAAACATTTGCAGTTATGATTATTTTGACTCTAGGTTATGAAGGTTATATCCGAAAAGAGTTAAACGAAAAGAAACTCGTCTATTCACTAGTAAGTTTCTTGATATACTTAAGTGGAATTTCATCTTGCATATATTTATTTTTTGAGATTCCTCGATTAGAGTGGTTTTATGGATCTGTTTGGAATAATGCAGATATTATTTTTGGGACTTTACTTATTATAGCTCTTCTTGACCTAACAAGACGAAAATTCGGTTGGCCACTTCCATCCATTGCAGCATTTTTTCTACTTTATTCATTGTTTGGCCATTACCTTCCGTCTGGATATTTCGGGCATTCTGGATTTTCTTACGGCAGAATAATAAGTTTTTTATATAGTCCAGCAGGTATTTTTGGTATCGTTTTCAAAACGTTTATAAGCATTATATTTATTTTTATGTTGTTTGGGACTTTTCTTCAAAAGACAGGTGTAGGTCAATTTTTAGTTGATTTATCGTTTGCAATTGCAGGAAAATTTCGTGGTGGACCAGCAAAGGTTGCAGTTGTAGCAAGCGCAGTTTTAGGTAGTATCAATGGAAATTCGGTTGCTAATGTGGCAACAACCGGTGCAATAACAATACCTTTAATGAAAAGAACAGGATATAAACCTGCATTTGCCGGCGGAGTAGAGGCAGCAGCTTCCACAGGAGGTCAGATTCTACCTCCTATCATGGGAGCTGGGGCCTTTATAATGGCTGAATTTTTATCTATTGATTATCAAACAGTAGTAGTTGCAGCTATTGTGCCAGCCTTATTATATTTCATAGCCATATTTTTGATCGTTGATTTAGAGGCTGTAAAAAATGATTTAAAAGGTTTAACGGAAATTCCTAAGTTAACAAAAGTACTTAAACATTTTTATTTAGGATTACCAATAGTTGTGTTAATTTACTCCTTATTGATAGCTAATTTTTCTGTAGCTAGATCAGGAGTCTATGCTATATTAGCATGTATTATCATTTCTTGGTTTACTAAAGATCATCGAATGGGAATTAAACGGATTTCAGAGTCTACGATTAAAGGTACGAATGACGCCATTGGAATTGGAGTATTATGCGCTACTGCCGGTATAGTTATCGGCACTGTATCTATGACGGGTTTTGGGAACCAATTTAGCTCGGCTGTCGTTAATCTAGCAGGAGATAATCTTTTTCTTGTAGCTATTTTAACAGCTGTTATGGCAATCATTCTTGGCATGGGACTGCCTACTACAGCAGCCTATATCATTAGCATGGCCGTCGCAGTACCAGCACTTACAACCTTAGACATACCACCTTTATCTGCACATTTATTTGTTTTCTATTTTGCTGTTGTTTCAGCAATCACTCCTCCGATAGGAGCCGCTTTTTATACGGCAGCTAGTATAGCAAAAGCGGGCACTATGGAGACTGGATTTCAAGCAGTTCGTATTGGAATCGGTGCTTTTACAGTTCCTTTTTTCTTCATCATCAGCCCAGCACTGTTACTCGATGGGCCTGTGGATCAGATTATACTAGGCTTATCCACGGCTATTCTAGGAATTATAGCAGTTGCAATGGCTTTCCAAGGCGTTACATTCTTTGGAAATAAAATTTACTTATGGCAATCCTTGTTGTTACTAATATCATTTGTTTTATTAATTTACCCTTCACAATCCACAGATATTTATGGCGCTATTCTCTTCTTTATTGTATTTCTTATAGGTTTTATAATATTACGCAACCGTACCAGAAATAAAGAAGATGATGAAAGTTTAAATCAGAGTAAAGCGCGATAAAAATTTAGATCTAACTCAAATGGAGCTTTCATCAAATACATGTTATGGGTACATATTTGATGAAAGCTCTTTTTATATTTCTCTCTCTTTCAACCCCCTTAAAATTTTATAAATGGAATGTTTTTTGAACTCATATTTTACGATTCATAGAGAACAAAAGATGCAACCAAATATAAAAATAGACAGAAACCAATCTATAACCGATAATGCTTCCTAACAATTCCACCCAATCCCGCATCTTCTAGTGTCGACCGAGGTGCTAAAAATGTAACTGTCACAACTCCTGGATTACGCCCAATATCAACCGATCCAGTCACAGTTGCACGGTTCATAACTTCTGGGACACTCATGCCAAGCAAGTCGGCTGCACGTTGTAAACCATTATCCGTTGCTTCATTTAAATTTGCACCAGTTCCGATAAACGAAACAGGTACAGTCTCTTCAATTTTCTCAAAACCATGTGCTTTAGCAACTTTTAAAGCTTCCGATTTTTCAAGCTCAGATAATGGCTTTGCATTAAATGGAAGATCCTCTTCAACTGGGAGCAAAACTGGACCATCTATTTTGACCCCTTTTAGCACATCTACTTTTAACGTAGCAATTCCGGAAACATCCGTTGTATGCCCGGCAATTTCTCCATTACCTTGCATCGCATGCATATCTCCAAGATAAATACCGCCGCCTTCTGCTTTTACAGGGCAAATTAAAACTGCTCCTTCCCGGACTCGATTAATATCCATGTGCCCATCTGTACGTTCTTCCAGCTGCTCTTTCGTTATTCCATAATCATGGGGAGCGTCTAATAAAAACTGACCGAAGTCTCCAGCATTATGCGAATCCGGCATTGCTCTCCCCGGCGTGGTTCCAAGTTGTCCTAAAAAAGGACGGACTCTAGCAACCATGCCAACAATATCATGGGGAGCAACAGATACGATTGGATTTTGCACAGAATGCTCAGGGGTACACATATTTTCACGACCCTCTTTACCAACCTCTTCTGCTGCTTCTTTTGGTAAGGTAACTCCAATTGTTTTATTATCATCAAAAGCAATGGTATATCCATTGGTAAACGCGAAAGGAGTCACTACCGCTCCACAATTTGAACAGCGAACTGCTTCCGCCCCGACATCTGCTATCGTTGTATCCGGATTCACGATGCCACATTCAGGGCATTTCCCATCAACAAATGGATCTGAATTAAAATGACCTTCTACAGTACGGTCATTACCGGATGACGTTACCATCGAAGTTACTTGAATGGAAGAAATATGAATAGCAACCGCATCCCCAACCTCTGCTCCTTCTACATAAACCGGTTGTGTCACTTCATGTCCCCCTCGAAGGGATGGCGTAATCATTGGTCCCCAACATCCTGGTGCTGTATTAGCAACAATATACCCTCCATCCTTCACCGGTCCAAGCATAGGTTTTTCTGGATCTAAAACTCCATCCGTAAACGTGTTCACATATACAGTTTGCTTTGCTTGTTCACTTTTCATTTTTGATCTCCTCCTTGTCTTTATTGTAACCCCTTTCATAACCTTGTACAAAAGAAAACAATCCATTTGGAATTCTATTAAGAGGCCTATTTCTCTTTCATTAAAATTTACTAAAATTAGTGCAGCAGACAACGTATAAAGGCAAGTGCTAAAATAAACACTTGCCCCATTTAAGAAATATCTAAGAATGTTAATTCCATAACAGCATACTAGTCTACAAACACAATTATTTAGAATCACAATCATTTGTAATATCAACTATTTTGGAAAGCTTACCATTTTCAACAAAGATATTCTATTATATATTCCAACTCAGTGCTTCTGTTTTAAGCTCCTGAGGAATCTTTAGACGCTAACTTATTAGCTATATATTGTAGTACAATAACAAGAATAATGATCAGAATAGACATGGCAGAAGCATGGTAATGCTCCCCTTTCATGATATGCTGAAATACAACCAGACTCATTGGCGCCCATTGGGAATTTGCAAGCAAAATGGTAATACTTGTTTCTTTAATGACGGTAACAAACACTAGAATGGCTCCTGCTGCGATTCCAGGCATCAATAATGGACCAATGATGGTCACTAACGTGAATAATTTGGAAGCACCTAAATTTTCAGCAGCTTCTTCTATATCCCTCCGAATAGACATCATGGTTCCCATGGTGGAACGTATCATATATGGCAACCTACGAATGGTATAAGCAATAATTAATATGATTGCCGTTCCTGTTAATTGTAACGGAGCAGTATTAAATGTCTGAATCAAAGCAATCCCCAAACCAATCCCCGGAATTACCAAAGGAATCGTTGACATCAAGTCTAACCCGGCAGAACCACGACGAACGACATAATAAGAAATAAAAGTAGCAATAATCACGCTTAAAAGAAGTGCACCACCTGCTAGGAATAAACTGTTAAAGATACTATCTTTGGATGCGTTAAAAACAGAGAAATAATTATTCATGGTATATCCATTTGGCAATATATTATGTCCCCAGTTGGTTGCGATAGAAGCTAAAAAGATAGAAGCCAATATCAAGATAGGAAATAATAGCACAAGAAAAGTGTACCCAGACAATATAGAATTCAATACTTTATTTTCATTTAATTTCTGATTTTTAGGTTTTCCAGAAATCGTACCATACTCTTTCTTTTTAGTAACCCAACGCTGTAACCAAAAGAATAGCCCTGCTACGATGATCATAACCACGGTTAACACAGAAGAACCGGACCAATTTGAAAATCCGGACATCTCGCGATACGCTTCTACTACGATTAAGTTCAGATTATTTGGTGCAAGAACAATTGGTGTTCCAAAGTCTGAAAAACTCACTGTAAAAACAAGCAGCATACTAGATGCAATACCAGCTATCGCAAGAGGAAAGGTGACACTCGAAAATGTATACCATGTTCTGGCACCCATGTTGTGTGCAGCTTCTTCCAACGTCATATCGCTGACTTTAAATGAAGCCACCATTGGCCAAAATGCATATGGAAAAAAAGAGAAAATTTGTACAATGATTATTCCTAACATAGAGTGAACATCAAAAAGCAGTGGATTACCAGTCATACTATCCCAAATATTCGTTACCCAACCTGTTCTTCCAAACATCGTAATAAAGCCATTAGCAAAAACAAATGTAGGCATGATTAAAGGAATAGTAACTAAAATACCAAATAGCTTTTTAAATTTCATGTTCGTTTTAGCAAAAGCATAAGCCATCGGTATACACATAAGCGTCGTTAGAAGTGTAACAAACAAAGAAAGTCCTAAGCTGTTCACTAAAGAAGAAAAATACCTTGGTGTTTGAAAAAATTCCAGATATGGTTCTAACGAAATTTGTGATAATTGACTCATTGTATTTTTGAAAACTTCGATATTCGTTAGACTTCCCAACAGATTGATGGGTTCTCCAATAAAACTAACAATAAATATCGTTATAAGCGGAACCACTAAGAAAATAAGGAAAAATAAGAAAATAAGCCATTTAATAACGGTGAACCCATCCAGCTTCCATTTACCCAATAGGAATCACCCTCTCCGGATCTATCATTAATTCAATATTAGATCCTTCTTCCAGCAATGTCGTATGATCTTTAAAAATAGTCTCTACTTTCAGGGTTAATGATCCAACTTGTACATCGTAAGTAACCATAGAGCCCAAGTAAGTGGACCACAAAACTTTTCCTGTCAACACATTCTTTTCTTTAGACCCTTCTTCCTGATTTTTTAATTCAATACTTTCCGGCCGAACCATTATTTTCGTATTTTTCTGCTTTACCGGATGAACCGTATTCAAATATTCACTTTCACTTATTTTTAACGTAACTAATGATTTTCCATCGATTTGTTGTTCTTCTTCCTCTTGTAACTCTGCATCGAAAATATTGGAAGACCCTACAAAGTTTGCAACCATTTCTGATTTTGGATACGTATACAGATTAGTAGGACTATCAATTTGGACGACCTTTCCATCAGACATCACTGCTACCCGATCTGCCATACTCATCGCCTCTTCTTGATCATGTGTTACAAATATCGTTGTTATACCAACTTTTTGTTGGATTTCACGAATCGTATCCCTCATTGTATTTCTCAGCTTCTTATCAAGATTAGATAAAGGCTCATCCATCAATAAGACAGATGGCTCCATAACAAGAGACCTTGCCAAAGCAACCCGCTGTTGTTGTCCCCCTGAAAGCTGTCCGGTTAAACGATCTGCAAAATCTTCAAGCTCTACAAACTTCAGCATACCCATCACTTTTTTAGTAACGGAATCAGGAACTTTACCTAATCTTCGGTTTAACACGCGTGCCATCACTGACATTTTCCGCCCAAACCCACCTTGATTAAATCGTTCCACTTGCAGACTATAAGAAACATTTTCAAAAACGGTCATATGAGGAAAAAGAGCATAACTTTGAAAAACCATACCGCAATTCCGCTTGTTTACTGGTACTTTACTGACATCTTGATTATCAATAAAAATGTTCCCTGATGTTATATCCTCAAACCCTGCTACACATCGCATCGTGGTCGTTTTCCCACATCCAGAAGGCCCAAGAAGGGCAAAAAATTCACCCTCTTTTATTTGCAGGTTAACATCCTCTAACGCGGTAACTTGATTATATTTTTTATATAGATTTTCTATTGTTACAAAACTCATTATAATCCTCCCATCAGTATCTATTCTGCCATTCGCTTCGAGCTTCGTCATAGTTATCAAGAATCCAGTCAATATCCATGTCTTGTGCGTGAGGCATCACATTTTCTAATGTCAATGGTGTACTAGTCTCAACATTGTCACTAATGGTAAGCATATAATTATCTGCAAATATTTGCTGCGCTTTATCAGAAAGAAGGAAATTCATGAATTCTCCGCCTCCTACCTCGTTTGGCGCATCTTTAATTACCGCCGCAGGATTGGCCAAAACAGGAGTTTCATCAGGGACGATAAAATCAATACTTTCTCCCTCTCCCTGTTGAGTGTATGCATGATAATCGAATACAATAGCAATTTCCGCCTCTCCACTGGAAACTGCTGTAGCAGGTGCTACCCCAGCATCAGGCATCGTGCTCATTTGCCCTACTAATTGATCTAAATACTCCCAACCTTCTTCTTCACCTAAACGTAATAATTGACTGAGGACAATTAAAGTTGACGTTCCAGAAGCGGAAGGATTAGCCATTTGCATCTTTCCTTCCCAGCGTGGATCAAGCAAGTCGTCCCAGGTTTTTGGTGCTTCTTCTTCTGATACCAAGTCTGTATTGTAGGCAAATCCCAAGACACGGAAATTCATAGCAACCCAGTGCCAATCTTCGTCTCTCATTTTGATGCCGCCTTCATCAACTTCCCAATCTTCAGCTCTTTCAGGTGTATAAGGCTCTAAAAGATCTCTATCTTTTGCTGTTTCAAAAGGGATAAATCCTCCAGCTCCATACCATAAATCCCCTGATGGATTTCCGCTTTCCGCGATGAGCTGATTGATAATATCATTCGCTCCGCCATACTCCACATTTATATTTGCACCTTCATATTCCTCTTCATAAGCTACTGCTAAATCTTCAAGCATTCCCAGCGTTTCTGGTGAAAAATAGGTAATGGTTCCGTTTTCCCCAGCCTCACTTTCATCATCCGAGCTGCATCCAGCCATAACTAATGACAAGATAATAAACAGAATCAGCAAACCATGAAACTTTATTTTTTTCATGAATATCCTCCTCCTTGTAAGTTTAGAGCTCACATTTGTCCTATTCATTCTAATTATCTAACTAGAGTTTATTGAAGTATTGCTCACCGACTTAGATATCTCATGAGACATGCCAAGTACGTAGCAATATTTGATTCCCCTCTCTTTTAGTCTGTATTACTAGTAAAACAATATGTAATACAACATGAATGGCTTCAAAATACCATCCGCAAATTGCTGGCAATTCATCTCTTGAAATATGTCTAAATCGCGTTCTAATGATTGGAATATTCTTAATTTTTAAGTTGGATAAATGATAATGCACCTTCCAGTTTTCAAGTTAATACTTTTTTAAATGTATTTCCTAACCAACCATGAAATCATCTTTCTAAAATAAAACATGGAGTGTTACTTTACTTAAAACAGTTAACTCCCCTTTAGAAAGCGATTACATTTTATTGAGAATTAACGGCTATTATTCTAAGTGATAGATAAATATCTCATGCAGACCATATCATTTCACCTTCTCTCTTCTCCTT
Organism: Oceanobacillus jeddahensis; assembly: GCF_000750635.1. Taxonomy (GTDB): domain Bacteria; phylum Bacillota; class Bacilli; order Bacillales; family Amphibacillaceae; genus Oceanobacillus; species Oceanobacillus jeddahense. Next base: position 1,051,912 of record NZ_CCDM010000001.1, on the reverse strand, counting down.
AACTGTTACGGTTTTTGCAGGCATACTGCATCAGACCGAATTATTACCTACCGACTTTGTCTCAGTTTAAAAGACACTGTTTTTCCCTTCCTATTATTTATAAATTTTCAATGATAACGACCCTCCCTATGTTAAATTTTTCTTTGTAATAGATGAAATACATTTCTTCAAGCTATAGAATCATAAAATTGCAGTATTTATTTCTCTAGAAAACCACACAAAGTGCGCGAGAGTAAATATGATTTTTGTACGTTTCTCCCCTAGTGTCTATTCGCTTTTAAGGAAGTGTTTTTAGTTCCCTCCCTCCTCTTTTAAACAATTTACAAAAATAATATTACAGCGCCTACTTCACTCTACAAACACACAATTCGTGTGTTATTAACTAATAATAATGACTGAATATTCAAATGTCAACACTTTTTGTGTTATTCAACTAAATACACCATCACTTTGTGTTACGTTTTCAGCAAAATGAGATAGAGGTGCTAGTATGAAAGGATTTGGACTACGCTTGGAAAACTTAAGAGAAAAACATGGTTATTCCCGGGTTGAAATTAGTTATAAACTTGGTTTTTCCCAAAATGTATATGGTTCTTACGAGAGAGAAAAGAGAAGACCTTCATTGGAAACGATCATTAAACTGGCAGATATATTTGGCGTTTCATTGGATTATTTGATTCGTGGTGAGGAATATCATTCGAATGATAACGACATCTTGAAAGATCTGCTGGCAGAAGTTGCATTAGAGAAAGGAGCAGAGTATCAGTCTGATGATCCTTTAATACCTGAGGATCTCATTCAACTTATGAAAGCTATTAGAGATTTAAATCCAGAAGCACGGAGAAAGTTAATTGATTTTGTAAAATCGCTATAAATGATACGCATCTATTTATATTCTTTAAAAGTACATATGACTTATAACTAGCGATTACATGGTTTATATTTTTTGGGGTGCGGATGAGATCAATATCTATTCGCACCCCTATGTATGCTTCATTTTAAATACTTTTTAGTAGATTTCTTCGTAAAATTGTTTTTACTTTAAATTTACGCTAACTAACAACTATCAAATCTAATTTTTCTAATAAAACAATTTTCAAAAAATAGTGTACGTCATTAAATATTATGGTAAAATTAAACTATAATCTATATAAAAAGGAGGGATTTGATTGGTTTATATTGCTCATATAAGAGCATCAGATAAAGAAATACAAATCTTAAAAACACATTTATTGGAATCACAACAAATAGCTGAACGTTTGGGTGAAAAATTGGGTTTAAAACATGTTGCCGGATTATGCGGTCTCTTACATGATATTGGAAAGTACAGCCCTGATTTCCAACAATACATATACGAAGCTATATTTCATCCAGATACTACGACCTATAAACGTGGGGAAATAGATCATTCCACAGCTGGCGGAAAGCTCATTTTTGAAATCCTGCATCAAGAGAAAAATACACCTCATGAAAAAATATTAGCTGAAATAGTAAGCAATGCTATTATCTCTCATCACAGCAACCTCAAAGATTACCTTTCAACAGAGATAAAGTCACCTTTCCTTTCAAGAGTAAAGGAAAAAGAAATCCCTAATTACGAAATGATTAAAGAAACCTTTTTTGAAGATGTTATCTCATCATCTGCATTTCATGCCTATGTTCAGAAAGCAGTCGAAGAGATAAATTCGATAGTCCCCAACTATAAAACATTTGTGTTTATAACAAAATACATATTCAGCTGTCTGATTGACGCTGACCGAACAAATACAAGAGATTTTGAAAATGGAAAAGCGGATATGAAAAGAGTAAAACATTCCAAGCTTTTTCATGATTACTACGGTTCCTTAATGAACTATCTGAATAACTTAAAGAAGAGCGGAAAACAAACACCAATTAATAGATTACGTGAAAAAATGTCTCAGGAATGTGAAGATTTTGCTTCCAAACCTTCTGATATTTATACGTTGTCAATCCCCACCGGTGGCGGAAAAACATTGGCAAGCTTTCGTTACGCTTTGAAGCACAGCCTGGAATACCAAAAACAAAGAATTATTTATATCGTTCCATATACTACGATTATCGAGCAGAATGCCAATGAAATCAGAAATATTCTGGATGATGATGAACATATTTTAGAGCATCACTCTAATGTCATCGAGGAAACTGAAAATGAATACGATGCTTTAGACGATGGGTACATTGATAAAAAACAGAAATTGCAGCTGGCAAAAGACAATTGGGACAGACCTGTTATCTTCACTACTCTGGTACAATTTCTAAATGTTTTTTATGCGAAAGGAAATCGAAATACAAGGCGATTGCACAACCTGACAAATGCTGTGATTATTTTTGATGAAGTTCAAAAAGTGCCTACGAAATGTATTTCTTTATTTAATGAAGCTGTAAATTTTTTGAAAAAAGAAGCGCATTCCAGTGTGGTTCTTTGTACTGCGACACAACCCGCACTAGAGAAAGTTCATCATTCTATAAGTAAGAAAGAGGAAATTATTCAAAATCTTGATGAGGTAACTGAAGCCTTTAAGCGCGTCGATGTTATAGATAAATCAGAAAAGCCGATGACCAATCAGGATATAGCAGATTGGATTTCAGAAGATATGGATCAGCTGGGTTCTATTTTAGTTATTTTAAATACGAAATCAGTTGTAAAAGCATTATATGAGTTACTTAAAGAAACCAATATTCCTGTTTACCATCTAAGTACGTCCATGTGTGCAGCACACAGAAAAGAAAGTTTAGAAACAATTCGGGCGAGATTAAATGAACAGGAGCCCTTTGTTTGTGTTACCACACAACTGATTGAAGCCGGAGTGGATGTGAGTTTCGATTGCGTTATCCGTTCTATGGCAGGATTGGATTCGATTGCTCAAGCAGCCGGAAGATGTAATCGTCATGGCAAATACGAAACGAAACCCGTGTATGTCATTCAGCATGCACAGGAAAAATTATCTCGCTTAAAAGAAATCAAAGTAGGAAAAGAGGCATCCACTCCCCTGCTTGCTATGTATAGAAAAAAACCGGAGAAATATAATCACAGTTTATTATCTCAAAAAGCAATGAAAGAATACTTTATAAACTTTTATCAGAAGAATGAAGCTGATTTAAACTTTTTTGTTTCGAAAATTGAAAGACACCTTTTCAAGATTTTGCTAGAGCAGAGACCAGATGAAGTGAAGTCTTATAAATCGAAAACATCTGCTTCTTACCCTTTACTCCTGAAGAGTGGTTTAGATACAACAGCGAAGTATTTTCAAGTCATTGACGATAACACAACATCTTTGATTGTCCCTTATGACAAAGGAAAGAATATTATCGCCGAATTAAACAGTAACCAGCAAATAGATGAATTATCTGTCTTGCTAAAATCAGCACAGCACTATTCTATCCAGGTATACCCGCAAGTATTTCAGGAATTAGTGAAGGAACAGGCGCTTGTTTCTCACTTTGATGGAATGATTTATGAATTGAAGGATGGATTTTATGATGAGGAGTATGGATTGGATTTACAAGGGAACAGCCAATTGGTTGATTTGTTTTTTTAAATACTGATGGCTAGCTTCTTTTATAAGGAGCCAGCCAAGTAATATTACAAATCATAGTATTATTTTTTCAATCCACGTACCTTAAAATAGTACGAATAAAAAAAAGCAAATAATAATCTATTCTCTTTATATATTACATGCTTTATATTTATTAAAGCAAATTTCTATTTCAATAATAATATTATTTATATCAAATTTCAATAAAACTATAATTTGAACAGAAATACTTGATTCCCACTAAAGAAAACGCTATCATAAATACAAGAAGTTTTTTATAGAATTTCATTTATATTGGAGGTGTTATATCTAATGAATCTACGTAAGAAAAAAACTGGAAAGACCAGCACAAAAAGAAAAAAATTTGAAATTCACGTAGAACAACTAAAGATACTTATAAAAAAAGAAAGTTAATGTATTAAAAGGATACTGACTAGGTCGGATTATATTCTATCTAGTCAGTGCCTATTCTTTTTTCATATAAAGCAATTTAACCTAGAAAGGAGGAGCCATTGATATGCTCATCCACATATCAATCACAACATAATGAAAAATCAAATCGAATTTGAAGTATTTGGAGACTATGCTCTATTTACAGATCCGCTTACCAAATTAGGTGGGGAAAAGCTTTCATATCACGTACCTACCTACCAAGCAATGAAAGGTATAACAGAATCCATTTATTGGAAACCAACTATCTTATTTTATATCGATGAAATTCGTGTGATGAAACCAATTCAAATGGAATCAAAAGGGATACGCCCTATTGAATATGGAGGCGGCAACACTCTTGCTAATTACACCTACCTGAAAGATGTTCATTATCAAGTACGTGCTCATTTTGAATATAACGAGCACCGGCCAGACCTAGCACATGATCGTGTTGATGGAAAGCATTACAGCATTTTAAAGCGCTCTCTAAATGCAGGGGGAAGAAGAGATATTTTCTTAGGAACAAGGGAATGCCAAGGTTATGTAGAGCCTTGTGAATTTGGAAGCGGTGTGAGTCACTATCATAAAACGCCTGAATATCACTTAGGAACCATGGTACATGGATTTAATTATCCAGACGAAACAGGAAAAGATGAACTTTCTGTCCGGCTATTTCGACCTGTTATGGAAGAAGGAATTATACGGTTCCCGAGACCGGAAGACTGTTCGATTGTACGAGAAATAAAAGGGATGAAACCAAAAGAATTTAATGAACATAATACACAAGCTGCTGAAGAATTACTGCAACAATTAGGAGGTGATTCATATTGAGTTGGCTATTACAACTTTATAAAACCTATCAAGTAAATGAGCAAGCTGTCGGTACTACTGAAAAAAAATACGAAAACCGGGAGTTTACCCTTCTCCCGATTGCGCATACAACGCAGAATGCTCATATTGAAGTTGTCATTGACGAAGACGGCAATTATTTATCTGCTGAGGTATTAGATAAAGCCAATACACTTATTCCAACAACAGATGATTCAGCCAGCCGTTCCGGTTCAAAAGTTGCTCCCTACCCTCTTCACGATAAATTAGCTTACGTTGCTGGTGACTATGGAAAATATGGTGGAGAAGTAAAAAATCAAGAAAATACTTCCTTTCAAGCATATATCAGTAACCTTAAGGATTGGGCACATTCTCCTTATGGTAATGATCGTATCCGTTTAATCTATGAATATTTGAAAGAAGGTACACTCATTGAAGATCTCGTTGAAGATGGAAAATTAGTAACAGATAAAAACAATATCCTTATCCGGAAATGGAACAAAGAATATGAAGAAGAACTCGGGGAAAAACCGGATATATTCTCCAGCGGGGCAACGGATCAATTCAGTGTATTTGTTCGTTTTACAACTTATTCTGCAGATGGGGTCCCTATCTGGAAAGATAAAGAGGTATTTGACTCCTTCTCCAATTACTATAAGAGCCAAATGGAAGAAGAAAAAGAACTCGATACTTGCTTTGTAACCGGAGAAGCTGCGCTGACAACAGAACGGCATGCGAATAAAATCCGGCATGCCGCTGATAAGGCAAAATTAATATCATCAAACGACTCCAGTGGTTTTACATATCGGGGACGTTTTAAAACCAGTCAGGAAGCAGCAGCTGTTAGTTATGAAGTTTCTCAAAAAGCCCATAATGCCCTTAAATGGCTGATCCATCGACAGGGCAAAACGGTTGATAATCGTGTATTCTTGGTATGGAGTTTTTCTGAAGAAACTAAATCTACTGCCAATTCAGCTCATTTAGATGCACCAGATCCAACTGAAGATTCTTTACATTTCTTTACAGATTCCGTTGATGAAGAACCTTTTGTTCCGGATACAGAACACTCATTTGCTCAACAGTTTAAAAAGGCTATCGACGGGTACAGGCATGACCTTTCTTCAGACGATAATATCAATGTCATTGTGCTAGACTCTGCAACGACAGGGAGACTCGCAGTTCTTTACTATCGTCATTTAAACAAAGAACTCTATTTAAAACGTATAGAGGATTGGCATAATAAATGCTCCTGGGAACATCGTTATAAAAAATTAAATGATGAGCGTGTTTCCTTCTACGGTGCACCGGCAACAAAGGACATTGCCTTTGCTGCTTATGGATCAAGAGCCAACGAGAAAATAGTTAAAGGTCTGATGGAACGTATTATTCCTTGTATTATTGATAACCGGCATATCCCCCGCGATATTTTAAAGAATGCAGTACAACGCAGCTCCAACCCTGTTTCCATGGAAAATTGGGAGTGGGAAAAGACATTAAGCATTACCTGTGCTCTAGCTCGTAAATCATTATCAGAGAAAAAGGAGGAATGGAATATGGCCTTAAATGAAGAAAGTACGGATAGAAGTTATTTATTTGGAAGACTATTAGCTGTTGCAGATGTTTTAGAAAGAAGTGCACTAGATAGAGAAGAAAAAAGAGCAACCAATGCGATACGTTATATGAATTCATTTTCAAAGCAACCTGCAAGAACATGGTTGACCTTACAAAGCAGTTTACAGCCTTATCAAGCAAAATTAGGTGTGAAAGCTACTTACTATACAAAATTAATAGATGAAATAGCGGATAAATTTAAGGAAGAAGACTTTACTAACGTTCCATTAACGGAGAAATATCTTTTAGGCTTATACAGTCAAAGAAAATCACTATATACAAAAAAGGAAAAAGAAGGAGATGGAAATCATGACAGTACTGAACAAGAAGATTGATTTTGCAGTAGTCGTATCTGTAACAAATGCTAACCCAAATGGTGATCCATTAAATGGAAATAGACCACGCCAGAACTATGACGGTCATGGGGAAATTTCTGATGTCGCATTGAAACGGAAAATCAGAAATAGATTACAAGATGCCGGGGAATCTATTTTTGTTCAATCAAACGATCGAAATAACGATGGTTTTAAGAGTTTAAAAGATAGAGCAGATTCGGATGAAGCATTGAAAAAGATGTTAAAGTCTAAAACAGCTTCAGAAGAGGAATTTGCACAAATTGCTTGTGAAAAATGGATAGATGTTCGTAGTTTTGGTCAAGTTTTTGCATTCAAGGGGTCTACCCTCTCTGTCGGCGTGCGAGGACCAGTCTCCATTCACACTGCCACTACGATCAGCCCAATCGATATCGTAAGTACACAGATCACTAAGAGTGTCAATTCTGTTACCGGAGACAAACGCAGCTCCGATACAATGGGAATGAAGCACCGTATTAATCATGGCTTGTTCCTTTTTAAAGGAAGTATTAATACACAACTGGCGGAGAAAACAGGGTTCACTTTTGATGATGCCGAAAAAGTCAAACAGGCATTGGTCACTCTTTTTGAAAATGACAGTTCTTCTGCAAGGCCAGACGGCAGTATGGAAGTAAATACGGTATATTGGTGGGAGCACAGTTCGAAATTAGGTCAATATTCTTCTGCTAAAGTACATCGCTCCTTATCTATTGAAGCGAATGCAAACGACCCTAAATCTTTTGATGACTACACCATTGCATTAAATAATCTGAACGGTCTTGAACCGGAAATCATTACAGGGCAATAAATAATATGGAAGACTACCTTCTTTTATCTGGACTGCAGCACTTCCAATTTTGTAAGAGACAATGGGCTCTAATTCATATTGAACAGCAATGGGAGGAAAACGTAAAAACAGTGGAGGGGCATTATCTGCATAAAAAAGCAGATACCCCTTCTATAAAAGAAAAGCGTGGAAATAAGATTATTGTACGTGCCATGCCAATACATTCTCATGAATTAAAAATCACTGGTGTCTGTGATGTTGTTGAATTTATAGAAGATGAAAATGGTGTAGATATTGTTGGGCACTCTGGTAAATATAAAGCATTTCCCATCGAATATAAGAGAGGGAAACCTAAAAAAGGGAAAGAAGATATTGTTCAGTTAGTTGCACAAGCTATTTGTCTGGAAGAAATGCATTTGATTAACATTGATAAGGGTTATTTTTTCTACCACGAAATCAGAAAAAGAGTGGAAGTTAGCATTACCGAAGATTTAAAGAAATATGTTAAAGAATTAACGGATGAGATGCATCACTACTATCAGAAAAAGCATACACCAAAAGTAAAGACTGGACCGCACTGCAGAAGCTGTTCTTTGAAAAATATTTGCCTGCCCAGTTTAATGAATAAAATAACTGTCCAACAGTACCTGGAAAGGAATTTGTATGGATGAGAAAATTATTAAATACTTTGTTTGTGACACAACCAAAGATCTACTTATCATTAGATGGTGATAATATCGTCTTAAACCAGGAACAAGAAAAACTTGGCAGAGTACCTCTGCATAATTTAGAAAGTATCGTGACTTTTGGATATACAGGTGCAAGTCCTGCATTAATGGGATATTGCGCAGACAATAACATTAGCCTGACTTTTCTTACAATGAACGGAAGATTTTTAGCTAGAGTTACTGGAATGAGCAGAGGAAATGTACATTTACGAAAAAGACAATACCATATTTCTAATGACATAGAATCTTCTGCTCTAATCTCCCGAAATTTTATTATTGGTAAGTTATTCAATCAAAAGTGGATGTTGGAAAGAGCAAAAAGAAACTATCCTCTTCGTATTGATGAAGATAAAATCAATGATATCTCTGCTAAACTTTCCAGAAAAATAAAAGAAGTACATCGTTGCAGTGATCTGGAAAGACTAAGAGGCTTGGAAGGACAAGCAGCAACTTATTATAATCAAGGTTTCAATTTAATGATTTTACAGCAGCAGGAAGAGTTTTATTTTTATTCAAGATCTCGAAGACCGCCAAAAGATAAAATAAATGCATTATTATCTTTTGCTTATACTTTACTTGCTAATGATACTGCTGCAGCGTTAGAAACAGTTGGTCTTGACGCATATGTTGGCTTTATGCATCAGGATAGGCCAGGAAGAGTTTCATTGGCATTAGATATTATGGAAGAATTGCGGGGAATTGTGGCTGACAGGTTTGTTATCTCAACGATTAATCGAAAAGAAGTATCTGCGAAAGACTTCATTGAAAAAGAAAATGGTAGTGTTATTTTAACAGATGATGCCAGAAAAAATTTTTTACAAAAATGGCAACAAAGAAAACAAGATACTCTTAAGCACCCTTTTCTAGGAGAAACCATTTCATGGGGGCTTGTTCCATATGCTCAAGCGTTACTTCTAGCAAGATTTTTACGTGGAGACCTAGATGAGTACCCTCCTTTTTTATGGAAGTAGGTGAGGCATGTTAATTATAGTTACTTATGACGTAAGCACTTCTAGTTCTGGTGGGCAAAAACGGCTTCGAAAAGTTGCAAAAATTTGTCAAAATCATGGACAACGTGTGCAAAATTCTGTATTTGAGTGTATTGTTAATACAACACAATATACTATTTTAAAAAATGAAATACTTAGTATAATGGATACTGAGAAGGATAGTATAAGATTTTATCGTTTAAGTGATAATCATCATTCTAAAGTAGAACATTTCGGTGTTAAAGAATCTTTAGATTTAGAAGGCCCTTTGATCTTCTAAATACATTATTTGAGCAGGTGCTAACCTAAAGCGAACATAAATTACTAGGGAGGTTAGCACTTATTGTTTTTAAAGGGATTATACCAATTCAGTCTAAAATTTTGCCAACTTATAAGTATTAAATTTTAGGTTAGCACTTTTGTAACTATAAACCCTTATTGGATACGTGCGTACACTGTGCGCTTTCGCACTCTATATGAGTGCGTGGATTGAAATATGCCTGTTCCGGCATAATGTCCTCCTAAACTACTTTCGCACTCTATATGAGTGCGTGGATTGAAATTCTCCGTCCTTAGCATGGCTAATTAATTCAGATACTTCGCACTCTATATGAGTGCGTGGATTGAAATAGTTATAACGAAGAAGATATCGTTATCGATTTTTCGCACTCTATATGAGTGCGTGGATTGAAATCTAAGTTGGAACGTCCGCTGATGCCCTCATAGCCTTCGCACTCTATATGAGTGCGTGGATTGAAATTTTACTATATTTAAATTCATTAATTTCTATTTTGGTTCGCACTCTATATGAGTGCGTGGATTGAAATTTTTGCAATACTTCTTTTTGTTGCTTGCCTTTCCTTCGCACTCTATATGAGTGCGTGGATTGAAATACCTCTAATTTATAGTCGCTGTCTTCCTCGTTTTCTTCGCACTCTATATGAGTGCGTGGATTGAAATTTCGGTAAAAGGCAGAACGTCGTAACCCATCAGTTTTCGCACTCTATATGAGTGCGTGGATTGAAATCTCTTCAAATGCATCTGAAATTCTGATTCCATTTTCGCACTCTATATGAGTGCGTGGATTGAAATCGAGGCTATTGCTTGATAAAGGTCGTATCCTTTATTCGCACTCTATATGAGTGCGTGGATTGAAATTATGATTGTTCCATGCGCAGGAAAGACGATATCTTCGCACTCTATATGAGTGCGTAGATTGAAATAGAGACGATATTATCTCCATTACCAGATTGATAGTTCGCACTCTATATGAGTGCGTGGATTGAAATAAATGGTATTGGAAACAAAATTAAAGATATTGCTTCGCACTCTATATGAGTGCGTGGATTGAAATTGATTTAAAGACCACCAGAGACATACACCAACGGTTCGCACTCTATATGAGTGCGTGGATTGAAATTTTCCATCGCACCCTTTAAAAATCCAATCATGTTTTCGCACTCTATATGAGTGCGTGGATTGAAATTTGATGACTGTCAACTCTTTCCCTGTCTGAATCTTTCGCACTCTATATGAGTGCGTGGATTGAAATAGTGACCAAGATTGCACAAATCTATCGGATTATTTCGCACTCTATATGAGTGCGTGGATTGAAATATCAATATTATCGACATCAGCAAACACGCCTTCTTTCGCACTCTATATGAGTGCGTGGATTGAAATCTTGTTTCAGTGACATGAGAATAAATCAAAGTTGTTCGCACTCTATATGAGTGCGTGGGAGACTATTTTATTATCACAATCATGAGCTTTGATTAATAAGCTTTCTTTCAATTGATCTATCTAACAGAGTAAAGTTATTACGAATATACAAAAACTGATTGTTCAAGAAAAGTTGATAGTTATTTTATAGTATTGGAGACTATAAAATATATTTGTTATACTTCAGAACAAAATTACCTATACTTACTAAACAAGAGCCTTTATCTGATAAAGGCTCTTCATATATATCATTTTATTGTAATAATTATAATTTTTTAATATAAAAGGTTGGTCTATCTTTACGTACAATTGATAATAATCACGCTACCTTTTTCCTTGTAGTAGATACTTTCAGATACGGATATACGATTCCAAAGAGAACAATAAATACCCCTATCCATTGAATAAAATTGACCACCTCATGCAGCACAATTATTGACATAAGAATAGCCATTGGTAGTTCAGAAGCACTTAAAATCGTGCCTAATCCACTTCCTATTTTAGGCATAGAAATACTAAATAATAAAGGAGGGAGAACAACTCCAAAGAAACCAAGAAGCAACCCCCATATCCACAACCCATTAATAAAAGTACCTTCCACTAGAAAAACAGGCGGAAAAATTATAAATGTAATGAGAAATGCTCCTGTAGCCATTAACGAACTTTTTAACATTGGAGGTACTTCTTTTCCTACTCTTGCACTTACATAAATGAAAGTTGTAAAACTTATTGCTGCAAGGAGGCCCCAAATAACCCCTGTCATAGATACATCCTGTAAACTTGTCCCAAATAAATTTACAGAAAAAATAGAGCCTAAAAATAATAATAATACCGATCCTATACTTTTTTTAGTTGGCCTGTTTTTTTCAATAATCCACTCAAACATCATTCCCATCCAAGTAAACTGAAAAAGCAATACAATAGCAATGGAAGCATCTAAATACTGTAATGAAATATAATAAAATATTCCCGTTAAAGCCATAGGCATTCCTGCTACGAGTAATTTTAACCCCATAGATATCGATACTTTTGATTTATGAGAAAAGAATAAAACAGTCCAAAACAAAATAGCACCAACAAAATATTGAGAACCAATTACTTCACTAGGTGAGTACCCATTACTATATGCCAACTTTACGAAAGTAGACAATATACCAAAACTACATCCCCCTATAAATACATTTATACTATGCTTTAAATTTATCATTAATTAGCCTGCTTTCTTCTATACATACTAAAAAAAGCCTCCCTACGAGCATTTAATAGTAGGGAAACTCTCGTTTTAGCTCATTAGGGCGTGTTGATTAGACAATGTATCTATAAAATGCTTAAAGAAATCTTTCCTATTTACATCTAAACACACTTTTGTATTAACTTCCGTTTGTGGTCTGCGTAAATCTGTAAGTGTAGCTCCTACAGTATATGTCCCCTCTGTTTCAATACACACTTGAAACTCTTCTGTTTTCACAAAATTATCATTGATTACTACACCAATTGCTAAAGGATCATGTAATAGTCTTTGTTTACCTTCACCCATTTTTATACTTGAATCAAAACCAAATTGAATAATATGTGTTAAGAAATGCTTTAATTGTTTTTCCTTAGAATTCCCTTCAGGCATTTTTTCTAATAACTCCTTTAAATTTTCTTCTCTAAAATCTGCTTTAGTTGTAGCATCTAACCCTACCATTGTAATAGGTATCCCTGAACCAAATACTTCTTTAGCCGCTTCTGGGTCCCCGTATATATTTGCTTCAGCCCAAGGTGTGACATTGCCAGGCCTTTTTAAAGCTCCCCCCATTAAAACTAACTCTTTAACTTTTTTAATAATAGTTGGATCTTTCTTTAAAGCTATGGCTAAATTAGTTAATCGCCCAACAAATACAAGTGTTATTTCATGTGGATTCTCGTTTAATAATCGGATGATAAAGTCAGATGCATTTTCTTCTTCTACTTCTTGCTTTGGGTATGGAAATTTATAATCTCCAATTCCATTACTCCCGTGAACATGTACTACTGGCGAAGGTTTAGAACGATAGAGTGGTTTTTTTGCTCCCATCGCTACTGGAATTTCTTCATCCGGTTGAGCAGCTTCAATTACTTGTAATGTATTTAAAGTAGCTTGTTCAGCACTAACATTACCGAACCCTGTTGTAATCCCTTCAAGTTTTATCTCTTTTGATTTAATTGCATATACGATAGATAAAGCATCATCTATTCCTGTATCAACGTCTAAAATAATTCTTTTCATATGCCATCCTCCTAATTTATCACAGCTTTTTCCTCATTATTATTTTCTACTTCATCTCTTAATGGTAAAGAACTTTGAGCACCAACTTTTGTGACTGTCAAGGCTGCAACTTTACTTGCAAATCTAGCTGCAGATAAATCTGTATGCCCTTCATTTAATCCTACACAGAATGCAGCAATAAAAGCGTCTCCGGCAGCAGTTGTATCCAATGCCTTAACAGGATACGGCTCAATATATTCTACACCCTTGCTGTTAACCAAGTATGATCCTTTTTCTCCTAAAGTAACGATTACTTGTTCTACTCCCCTTGATTTCAAGTATTTTGCAGCCAAAATGATTTCTTCATCTGTAGTTACGGGCATTTTCGTCAACTGTTTTAATTCTGTTTCATTCGGTATAAGCGTATGGATATATGGATAGATTTCCTTAGATAGATTTTGTGCTGGTGCAGGGTTTAAGATAACTTTTTTATTGTGTTGATTTGCTATCTGCAAAGTGTATTCAATAATTTCTAAAGGTATTTCTAATTGCATTATAATCAAATCACTGTCTTTTATATCAGGAACTACCTGATCAATATCATTTTTAGTGAATTCATTATTTGCCCCCGGTACTAATACAATATGATTATCTCCACTTTCATTCACAGTGATAAATGCACTTCCAGTTGTCTTCCCAACAGTAATCGAAGAGGTGTCAACATTTGCATTTTCCAAGTTATTCATTAAAATAGAACCGTGACTGTCATTTCCTATCTTTCCAACCATCTTTACATCTGCATTTAATCGAGCTGCAGCTACCGCTTGATTCGCTCCTTTTCCGCCAGGCGTCACGTGAAAATCCTTACTTATTATTGTCTCACCCCGTTCAGGAAGCTCTCTTACCTGTGATACTAGATCAATATTTAGACTTCCAATAACAACTATTTTTTTCATTGAATTCACCTTTTTAGCTTCAAATTAATGTGCTTTATTTACTATGCTTTCTACCATTTCGTCGATATCTAAAATATTATTTTTAATTCCTAATTTATTACTTAAACTACTAATATACGGTTGTTTAAGTCTTCCTTCTTTTAAAACATCTAAATTCCAAAAAACTTTTCTCTTTGTTGTATCCGAAATTTTCCTTTTATTTGCCATAACAACTACTCTGTCAAAATTTTTAACAACAAATTCCATATCATGACTAATTGTTATAACTGTTCTTCCTTCTTGATTTAATGTAGCAATAACAGAACCAAGCCTTTCCATTGCAAGAGCATCTTGACCAGCTGTTGGTTCATCCAGAATAATAACACTGGAATCCATTGCAATAACAGAAGCAATCGTAACAAACTTTCTTAACGAAAAAGGCAAATTATAAGGATGTTCTTCCAAAAGATCCGTAATCCCCATCATTTCAGCAGCATTTTTTACGTTTTCTTCTACTTTTTTTTCATCAAAACCTAGATTCTTAGGGCCGAATTTTATTTCACTATAAACATCATCATGAAATATTTGTTCATCTGGGTTCTGAAAAACATAACCTACTTTTCTTGAAATTTGTGCAGTAGTATAATCTTTGGTATTCCAGTCATCTACAAATATATTTCCATCAGTCGGCTTATAGAGACCATTCAACAGCTTCATAGCAGTAGTTTTTCCAGCTCCATTTTGCCCAATGACCGCTATAGATTCTCCTTTTTCGATATCCAAAGACACATTTTCAATAGCTGTGAAACCATTAGGATATGCAAAAGTAACCTTTTCAAGCTTCAAATAGCTCATATACATACCTCTTTTCTTTCCAATAATTTCGTTATAATTTCTAATGCATCCTCTTCAGTAATTGGTAAACTATCTAAATATACACCCTTTTTTCGTAATTCTAATCCTAGCAATGCATATTGAGGAAGCGTACTGTCAAATTGAAGTACTTCTTTATCAGAGAGAATATCTTCTTTTTTACCCTTCATCTTTACTTCCCCATTTTGCATAAGAATTACTTCATCAGCATATTTTGCGATAAGTTCCATTTTATGTTCTACCAAAATAATTGTTTTTCCTTGCCTCTTCATCAAATCAATTATTCTAAATATTTCCTCAGTGCCATCTGGATCTAGTTGAGAAGTGGGTTCATCAATAATTAAAATGTCAGGGTTCATTACAATGATAGAAGCAAAAGCTACCCGTTGCTTTTGTCCACCAGATAGATCATTCGGATTCTTATCTCGTAAATAATCAATATCCAGCATTTGGATTACATTTTCAACACTTTTCTTAATAGCATCAACTTCTATACCTAAATTTTCTAACCCATAAGCAATTTCTTCAAATACTGTATCTTTCACACCACTAATTTGTGTAAATGGATTTTGAAAAACATAGCCTATATGCTTTGCAATTTCTCCCATTTCCCATTCTCTGATGTCTTTTTCCTTAATATTGACATGACCTTGTAATTCTCCTTTATAGAAGTGAGGAATGTATCCTCTTAGAACATTACAAAGTGTTGTTTTCCCACTACCATTGCTGCCTATTAAGGCATATAATTTACCTTGTTCCAGATCTAAATTAATATTTTTCAAAACATTTTCATTTCCTATAGGATACTGGTACGATAAATTTCTCACAGATATATAACTCATCATAAAAATCTCCACCCAATTACTACTAAGATTAATAATACAAATAAAATCCTGACGATATTATCTTTCTTTGATTTCTCAATATGTTGTAAAGTCGTTTTTGTTCCGTGAACAGTAAATGCTCTTGCTTCTAATGTAATTACCCTTTCTTCAGTGCTGGCAATAGACCCTAAAATCATAGGACTTAATGTGGGAAGAAATGCTTTGGCCCTAACCATTAAATTACCTTCTGTTTCTACTCCCCTGGATCTTTGCGCATCCATAATTGTTTTCGACATTTTACGCATTTCAGGGATTATATTCATAGTAGATAATATAACGTATGTTGCTTTTGTAGACAGACCCATTTTCTCTAATGCATACGTAAAATTCTTAATAGGTGTAATAGAAAAATATAAAATAAAAGCGCTTCCAATTGCAAGTATTCTTGAACTTAGCATCAGACTAAATTCTATTCCCTCTAATTTCACTGAAAAAATCCACCAACTCCACAAAATAGTTTCACCTGGGTAGAATAAGCTTTGTAAAACGAAAATCAATACAACAATTGGTATTAATGCTTTTATTACAATATTACTAAGCGTTTTCCCCTTCCCTGCTAAACAAGCAATCACTAAACAGACTGCAACTAATGAAAAAGGATAAACGTACCCTTCCATAATAAAAACAGATGCGATGACAAAAAGGACAAAAAAGAAAGTGGTTGTTGGATACAAATCTAAAATATACTCTCGCACTATTTTCATGATATCACCTCTTTAACTTACTTTTTTTATATACTGTACACCATAATTCTGTTTAGATAAGTAGCGATCGGACATCTTTTTAACAATCCAAAATGCAATAAGGACGGATATTATTTTATCTGCACTTTCAATGAATATTTTCTGTGAAAAGACAGCTGTCCACATTTCTTGTCCTGAAGCTAGAAAAACTGCAGTAATTGCATCAGATCCAGTACCTGAAATACCTCCAAAAACCATTACTTGAATTGGTGTTGCAACTAAAATAGTAACAATGGTAATTACTAAACCAGAAATAATTGCCCTTTTAAAATTCTTAACCATCCCTCTTGAAGAGAGCCACCCTGCAGCAAATCCAATAGCCATATTTACAGGGGCAAAAGCAAAGCTGACAGGATTGAAAAATCCTTGTATTAAATTAGTAACTCCTCCGCCTACCAGTCCAACCCAAGGTCCGGCAACTAAACCAACAATAATTGTACCTATTGAATTTAAGAAAAGTGGTAGCTTCAAAAGAGATACTAATTCTCCACATACAACATTAATAGCCACACCAATTGGAATAAGTAAAATAGCCAAGAGCGAAAAATCATTTTTAATACCTTTTTTCATCTTATTATCCTCCATTTTATAGTTTATTTTGGGATGTACTTTCATTAATCATCAATAATGGTTCAATAATAATGGTTTCTTTCTCTTGCTCTGGTGTTCCTTTAATTTGTTTTAATAATAATTCAACTGCATTTTCTCCCATTTTATAGCTAGACTGTTCTATTGTTGTCAATTTGGGAACAAGTAAATGATTATATTTTATATTGTCAAAACCAATAACAGATAAATCATCGGGGATTTTTCTACCTAACTCTGCTGCAGCCTGATATACTCCAAAAGCCATTAAATCATTGAATGTAAAAATAGCTGTTACTTCTTTTTTAATTAATCCCTTTGCCGCTTTATAACCTCCTTTCATTTGATAGTCTCCAGTAAAAATAATTTCTTTATCTAAAGGTATATTTGCTTCTTTTAGCGCTTGATAGTATCCACTAAACCTTTCTTTTGAATTTTCAATATGCTCAGGCCCCGTTATACACCCTATTTTTTTGTGATTTAAACTAATCAGATGTTTTGTTGCCATATATCCTGCTTTTTCATTGTCTACATAGACGCCGCTCATTTTTGAGTTAGGCTCTGCTCTATCTAATAAAACCATTGGTATATTATTTTCTTCTAAGAATCCTTTAAGCGGTTTTGACAATTCTGCAAAGGCATAGGTATATATAATCCCATCAACATTTTTTTCTTTCATTAAATCTAAATATTTTCTTTCACGATTAAGGTCCCCATCTGTATTACAAAGAATGACACTATATTCATTTTCATTAGCGAAATCTTCTACTCCACGAACTAATTCAGGAAAAAATGGATTTTGAATATCTGGAATAATCAAACCTAATGTTGCCGTTTTTTTAGTAATCATGCTTCTCGCAATCCTGTTAGGTTGATAATTATGTTTTCTTATTATTGTTTTTATCCTTTCTTTTGTATCTTTTCTTATAGATTCATCTTTGTTGTTAATAACTCTTGAAACTGTAGCTATAGAAACGTTAGCTTCTTTCGCAATATCTTTGATTGTGATAGTCATAAAACCCTCCTCTATCTGAAAATTCTATTATGTAAACGTTTTAGTATAACGTTTACATAATATTATTACACTATAAGTTACTTTGTCAATACTATTTTTAAAACAAGTTTTTAAAATGAGAAAATTCATAAAATTTTTCACTTCGAAATTTTAGAAAGTTGTTTATTTTGAAACAAACGTTTATGATAAGAATTAAATACATATATTTTTAATAGGGGGAACAGACATGAATAAAAAAATTGCAGTTATAACCGGAGCAGGTAGCGGACTTGGGACATCATTAGCTATAAAGTTTAACAAGCTTAACTATCATGTATGCTTAATAGGGAGAAATAAAAACAAATTAATTCAAACTTCTGAATTACTTAATCAAGATTTTTCTATTCATACTTTAGATATTTCTGATGAACAAAATGTTAAGAGTACTTTTGACTACATTTCAAATGAATTTGGCCCTATCGATACACTGATCAACAATGCAGGAATTGGTTTTTTTGATACATTAGAACAGCTCCCGTCACATGGGATAGAGCAAATGCTTGATGTCAACTTAAAAGGTAGTATTTATTGTACTCAATCTGTCTTAAAAAATATGAAAAATAGAGACTCTGGTACGATAATCAATATTATATCGACAGCAGGTTTAGAAGGTAAAGTTAATGAAACTGTTTACTGTGCAAGTAAATTTGGTTTGAGAGGCTTTACAGAAGCTTTAGAAGTAGAATTAAAAGAAACAAATATACGAATTTATGCTGCATACATGGGTGGAATGAAAACAAATTTTTGGGATAAATATTATCGTTCTGATGAAATTAACCATATGATGAATCCTGACGATGTTGCTGATATTATTATAAATGACTATCAATTACGTGATAATTTAAAAGTAACGCAAACAGTTATTAAGAATAGTAAATAAAGAATTAAAAATAAGCGCTTTTCCATTCTAACGTATGATGAAAGCGCTTTTTTTGTTATCCATTAACTTTCATTCCACACCTATTTTTGTATGCGAAAGTAGAATAATTAATAAATAAATTCAGCAATAAAAATTTATACAATGACAAAAATGTAGAAACTGATACTTTTCCTTTTCTCGATCGATCAAACCATCTAGTATTCAAAAAACAGATACAGTTTTTAATATAACATCGACCACCTTCATAAACTAAGATCTCACCTTTAATATAATAGTTTTTCTATTTATTTTTAACTAGTATCCCTTTACTAATTTTAAGCTTATCTATCATATCATCTACTACTCTTCTCCTGTGTTCCATTGGCAAATCGCTTTCCAGTGTTGCAAAAAATTACTTTTAAGCTACATGCCTATTCAATCAAATAAAAAATACCCCTGATTAATGAGTACAACTTCGTTACTTCTCATTAATTATTTAGGAGCATTTTAGTATGTAATCTTTACCTTCTCCTATCATTGATTTCTTTAATTAGAAATATGAAGGAATCCTTTTATAAAAGTCTTACCGTGCTTTTTATCAGTTGTTTTCCGAGTAAAATATAATAATTCACTATTACAAATAATGCAAAATGCCATTAATAATGCAAAAACGCATCAAACAATCCTATATTTATCGATTTTTCGGACAATCGTGGATTGGTTAACTTTTAGTATTTTAGCTACCTCATAAGTTGTTTTGTATTTTTCAAGTGCGGTTTCAATAATTTCCTTTTCAAACTTTTCCACAGCCTTTTTTAATGAATCAATATTTTCTAATGAAGACACAGATATAGAATTTTTATGATTTAAATTCTTTGGCTGTTCTAAAAACGCTAAATCAGATGTTGATATACTATCACATGGAGAAGTAACAATTGCCCGTTCTATAGAATTTTCAAGTTCTCTTATATTCCCTGGCCAAGGATAACTCACTAATATATCAACCGCTTTCTTATCTATTGTTTTCTCTTTTTGAAATTGTTGATTGAATTTGTGTATGAAGTTTTGTACTAAGGAAGGAATTTCTTCTTTACGGTCTTTAAGTGAAGGAATCTGTATAGGAATCACATTTAAACGATAATATAAATCCTCTCTAAATTTTCCTTCTCTAACCATTTCATTTAAATTCTTATTTGTAGCAGCAATAATCCGGCAGTTCACGTAAATACTTTTTGTACCGCCAACACGCATGATTTCTTTATCTTGTATGGCTTGTAATAGCTTTGTTTGTATGTGTAATGGAATTTCACCAATCTCATCTAAAAAAATAGTGCCCTCATGAGCTAATTCAAACAGTCCTTTTTTTCCTTCTTTAACTGCTCCAGTAAATGCTCCCTTCTCATAACCAAAAAGTTCTGATTCAATAAGTGTTTCAGGAATGGCTCCACAGTTTACTTTAATAAACCTCTCTTTACTTCTAGGGCTTAATTCATGAATGAGCTTGGCAATTATTCCTTTCCCAACCCCAGATTCCCCTAAAATTAACACATTTGAATTTACTTGAGAAACGGTTTGTGCAGTGCTTATCACGTAACGCATACTAGGAGATTCAATTATAATCCCTTCAGACATTAATTTTATTTTTGTTAATTGATTTAATTCTGAATTACTTATAATAGGCGATTGTGAATTTTCAAATTTCCCCATAATATTACTTAATTCTGTTAATTCACGTGCATTTATAATAACTTTGCTCACTTTATTTTCATTATTAAATATTGGAGTAGCTGTTACAATAATTTTGCGGCCAGTAGCTGTCGATTGAATTGTAGTAATTCTTCTTTTTTGTGAGATGACTTTATGACTTATATTTGATGAGACTATCCCTTCATCTTCTAATTGTTGAGCAGTCTTCCCAATCATTTCTTCTTTTGGTAAACCATAAAATCGATGCGAGGCTTTATTCACGAAGGTACAAACACCTTTATCATCAGTGACAAAAATTTCATCATGAGAATGTTCAATGATGTCATACAAATCTTTTATGTTGTTTTTCATTTTCTTTATTTCTCTAGTAAGCTTTTCTGTTTCTGTGCGATCCAAAATATAGATAGCCCTACTTTTGTTATTTGCATCTGATCCTAACGGATAAAAATTCCATTCTAGAAACTTATCATTCACCCAATTATTTGCTTTTTCTTTTTTTATATCTTGTGCAAAATTCCCTGGATAAAAACTATCTATATTTTTCCCAAGTAATTGATTGCTAATTATTGATTGGGCATATTTATTATGATTCACAATAATTCTATTGGAGCTAACAAGAAGAAAGCCAAAATCGGCCATTTCCATTAGCCATTCATTTAGATTAATTAAATTGGGCATTGTCTGTTTAAGTTTATTTTGCAAGTAGGTGAATTTATTTAATATACCTAATGGCTTATTATGATCATCCACGATAATGATAGGAACATCTTCCTTTAAAGATACGGCTATGTTGCTCTCCCTTTCTTTAATAATGATAATGTTTTCTTCCATAATAGATTCCAAAGACCATCCTAATTGCGTCCCCAAATTCATTACCTTTAGTAAGTAATTAAGTTTGACACAACCAGAAACCTTATCTTCTTTATCGACAAGAATAAGGTAATCAAAATTATCAAACCTATCATAAATAAACTCTGATAAATTACGTATTTTCTCTTCCTTTTTAAAAATAGGTAAAGAGATAATGAATTCTGGATTCAATTTTCCCACCCCTAAATATTTAAATTTTTAATATATTTAGAATTATACAATGCTTTTTATTAAATTACTAGAACAAGAATAGATGCTAAATTGCATCATCTTCCACTTCAATTTGGCACAAAAATTGCATGCATATAAGGAAAAGGAGGAATGAAAGATGGTCAAAGAAAACGAAAAGGAAACACTTAATTTACCGTTTGTTGGAATTAGCTCTTTTGGTAAATATCCAATTTGTGAAAATTTGGATCAATTACAGGCAGATGTTGCGATATTAGGAATTCCTTATGATATGGGAACTCAATGGCGTTCGGGTACTAAAATGGGACCAAGAGGGATTCGAGAAGCATCTACACTCTTCAGTTTTGGCTTAAAAGGTGCTTATGATCCTGAACGAGATGATATGTATTTGACACCACAAATTCGTATTAATGACTGTGGAGATGTAGACATGGTGCATGGTGATTTAGAACAATGTTTCGATAATATAGAGAACTCTGTAAGAAAAATTGTTTCTGGAGGCGCTATGCCAGTTCTATTGGGAGGAGATCACTCTATCACGATACCATTTGCACGTGGCTTAGAATCGCTAGGACCTTTTCATGTGATTCAAATCGATGCGCATTTAGACTGGGCAGATCATCGTTCAGGACAAAGATTAGGACAAGGGAGTCCTATTCGTAGGATGTCAGAAATGAGTCATGTAAAAGGGATTACTTCGTTAGGAATTCGTGGAGTAGGCAGCAGTCGTAGAGAGGATTTTGAAGATGCAAGAAATTATGGAAATGTAATTATATCACCTAAAAACATGAGAGAGATGGGTTTAAAAGAAGTAATAAATCAACTTCCTGAAGGAGAACGCTTTTTTGTCACTATTGATATTGATGGTTTAGATCCATCAATTTCTCATGGAACTGGTACACCTTCACCAGGAGGACTTTTCTATGATGAAATTAACGAAATTCTTGAAGGTATTGCTAAACGCGGAGATGTAATCGCTTTTGATTTAGTGGAGGTTTCTCCTCCTTATGATCCAACAGGTGTCACTTGTATAACAGCAGCAAGAACGATCATGGATTTTATTATGTTTATTACAAAGGAAAGGGAAAAGAAAGGACAATTAATTAGTCAAAGCAAATCGGTTAATGAACAATTCATTAATAAATAATTTTTTGGGTATAAAGAGGCTAACATGTAACTCCATGTATGCATCACATTGTTATCATGTGGCCTCAAAAAATAATAGGAGGATACTAATATGACTGTATTAATGTCTGAAATGACTTGGGATGAGTATGAAAAGAAAGTGAAGGATTCCGTTATTTTTTTACCAGTAGGAGCTACAGAACAACACGGCTATCATTTACCTCTAGGTGTGGACTTTTACCAAATAGAAAAACTATCCGAACTAGTGGCGGAGAATGTCAATGGGATTGTTGCTCCAACGATTCAATATGGATACAAATCACAGCCACACAGTGGTGGTGGACAAATTTTCCCTGGCACCACCAGCTTGAGTGCCCAGACACTAATTTTATTAGTAAAAGATATCTTATTAGAATTTATCAGACATGGAGCAACTAAATTTGCCGTGATGGATGGACATTATGAAAATAAAATGTTCTTAGCTGAAGCTATTGATTTGGTTTTAAAAGAGGCAAATAGAGATGATATTAAGGTCGTTAAATGCTGCTTTACAGATATGCTTGATGAAGAGGTTGTTACTAAGCTATTCCCTAATGGTTTCCCAGGCTATGATTTAGAACATGCTGCCCTTATTGAAACAGCAATGATGTGTCATTTTTATCCTAATCTAGTTCACAAAGAGAAAATTATTTCGGAACAAGCAGATAACTTACCACGATATGAAATTTTCCCTCAACCGGAAGGAATAGTTCCTAATTCTGGTGTGCTAGCTGATCCAATTCATGGAACTGCTGCAAGCGGAAAAATTATTATAGAGAATTTGGTAAAGAACTACGTTGAAATGATTGAAACAGAATTTTAATTTAATCTAGTTTTAAATAATTTAGCTTAGCAAATACACTACTTCTTTTGGAGCAGAAATATAAAATAATTGAATATGTCTACCATTTTATTAGCATAATTTCTTTTGCTTTACAAGGAGGAAACTTATTTTAAAGAGAGGGTGTGATTCAAATGACAAGCTCTAATAGTTCTTCTGATTATGATTTGTTAAGTCCTGACCTGGCTCCTATTGAAGCAAAAGATAGAAATGTCTCAGTATCAGGACTAGGAATAATTTGGTTTGGTATGGCAGTTCAAATTACAGTATTAGCTGCATTGGCACAAATGACGAATTATTTTACCATTGGCGAATTATTAATGATTTACACAATTGGTTCCATTCTATTAGCATTTCTCACTCTTGTTGCTCAAGATATTGGTTTAAAATATGGAATTAGTTTTGCCACCTCAATTGTTGCCTCTTTCGGTTATAAGGGCGGAAAAATTGTAAGCGTTATCAGAGTTGTCCCAAGTTTGATTTGGTTTGCTGTAAATGGTTATATCGGTGCGCAGGCAATTAATGAGGTTTTTAAAATCATTTTCAGCTTCGATAATATTTATATTAGTCTAGCAATCAATATTGCTGCTCTTGTATTTGTTACTATAAAAGGAGTTAAAGGGATCGAACGGTTTACAACAATTATAGTTCCATTACTGCTCGTGGTAGGTATCTACATGCTCTATATAGTTTTAGCTAGTTACAATATACCTTTTAATGAAATTCTTAACATGGGAAAAACAGGGGATATAAATAGATCTTGGATATTTGGATTTGCAGTAATAGTTGGTCTTTTTTCAAGTGTTGTGATGGGCATGAATGATATTACTAAAAATGGTAAGGTTAAAAACACTGAAAAAGGATGGTTGAAAACAAATCGAAGATATTTTATTGCTAGTTTAATCGGTATTGTTCCAGCTCTAGTGTTCTTCTGTATTTTAGGTAATATTACAGTGGTCCTTTCAGGAAGAATCGATGTTCTTGTAGTTATTTCTGAGCTTATTCAGGAAAGATCTATTATTCTAGCTGTATTAGTCCAATTATTTATCGTTACCGCACAACTATCTACAAATACTGCTGCCAATTTATTACCGTCGGCGTATATTGCTTGCAGTTTAATACCGAAAAGGCTCAACTTTAAAGTTGCTACTATAACCGTCGCCATTCTAGCATGTGCGCTTCAACCTTGGAATTATTTAGACAGGCTTGATTTAATCGTTTCATTATTTAGTACTACAGCTGGCCCAGCAATGGCGATTATTGCAGTTGATTATTATTTATTTAGAAAACGGCAGTTAAGCTTAGATGATTTGTTTAAATCAAAAGGAAAGTATAACTATTATAAAGGGTTTAACCCTGCAGCATTAATAGTTTATATCATCGCTACACTCATTGGTTTCTTCTTTTTCCTAGATGTTAGTTTCTTTATTTCTACAGCATTAGCGATCGTTTTGTATTATCCTACTGCCAAAGTATTTGGAAAGAAATTTCCCATTATCATCCATGAAGAAACGAAGGCTTTTCCTAATGAATCGGATTCGAAAGTTCAAACATTTTAAAATGTAGGGATGGTGTTCCTCTAATGAGTTCAAAGAAAATTTTAGCACTAGGTGCGGACGTTATTTTTCCTGAATATCTACGTAAGGAAAGAGAAGAATATTTAAATCAATTGGCATCTCCAGAATTCATAGTCGATGTGAAACCAATTGAATACGGTGCTGATTATTTAGAATCTTATTATGATCAATGCATATCTGGCCCTAGTATTCTGTCTGAAGTTGTTAAAGCAGAACAAGGTGGATACGCTGCAGTTCTTTTGCTTTGTATGAGTGATCCGGCTATCGATGCTTGTCGTGAAGCAGTTGACATTCCAGTTGTGGGAACTGGTCAAGCTTCTATACTATTCGCAGCTTCAATGGGAATGAATTTTTCCATGATTACGATCCTTGAAGGTATTATCCCATTAATTGATAATGTAATAAGAACTTCAGGGTGTGATTATTCCATTGCTACACCAGTCAGAGCTCTTAACCTCTCTATTTCGGAAATGGCTGGAAATAAAGAAATAGTTATTGATAAATTTGTAGAAGTAGGAAAAAAGGCAATTACCGAAGATAAAGCTCATGTATTAATCATGGGTTGCACAGAAATGGGCGTAGGAGTAAAAGAAAAACTTGAAAACAAACTGCAAGTACCAGTGATAGAACCAAATGCAGCTGCATTAATGACAGCCATGTATCAAGTGAAATGTAACCTGATCCACAGCCGTAAAACGTACCCTAAGAAAACAGGGAATTCTGGTTAACTTCTAATTTCTAAAATATAGGTCATCTTATCGATGGCCTATATATGCGTTTAAAATTGATCAATTAAAATGAAAGGTGGATGACAATGATAATCAAACACGCCCAATTAAGAGATCGAGAAGGTTTATGGGATATTGTTATTGATAAAGAGAATATTGTTGATATTACTAAAGATTATCCGCTAAAAGATCAGGATAAGGTCATAGATGCAAGAGAAAATTTGGTTACATCACCATTTATCGAACCTCACACTCATTTAGATTATGCTTTAACAGCAGGAAATCCGAGCTGGAATATGACTGGAACCTTATCTGAGGGGCTGAATATTCAAAGAAAAAGAGGAGATTTATCGAAACAAGAAATTAAAACAAGAGCGCGGAAAGCAATAAAATGGTATATTGCTAATGGAGTTCAAGTTATACGCACACATACAAATATCTCAGATTCACAATTAATTGGATTACACGCCATGTTAGAATTACAAGAAGAATTTGCTCATATGCTAGAATTACAAATTGTAGCATTTCCACAACAAGGTATTTATACAGATAGTAAGATGGTAGCTCAATTGGAAGCTGCACTAAAAGAAGGAGCAGATGTAGTAGGCGGAGCTCCGCATTTTGAATTTACAAGGGAATATAGCGTACAATCTGTTAAAAAAATTTTTGAATTAAGCCAAAAATATAATTGTATGATAGATATCCATTGTGATGAAACGGATGATGATCATTCTAGGGCATTGGAAGTAGTGATTGCAGAAGCTTATCATATGGGTATTGGTCACTTAGTATCGGCAAGTCATACAACTGCTTTTGGTTCTTATAATAATGCTTATGCTTATAAAATCTTAGAGAATGCTGTAAAGTCAAATATTAATTTTATCGCAAACCCTCTTGTTAATATTAATCTTCAAGGACGTTATGATAGTTACCCTGTTCGTCGAGGACTGACAAGAGTGAAGGAGTTATTAGAAACTGGTATTAATGTTTGTTTTGGCCATGATGATTTGCTCGATTCTATTTATCCTCTCGGCACTGCAAATATGTTACAAGTTTTATTCATGGGTATCCATGTTTGTCACCTAACAGGATATGATCAAATGAATAAATCTCTGGATCTAATTACCACAAATAGTGCAAAAACAGTTCAAGTTGAACAAGAATATGGAATAGAAGTAGGTAAACCTGCTAATTTTATCATTTTACAAGCAAAGAATGATTATGATGCACTCAGAAGACAATCACCAATTTTATATTCAATCCGACAAGGAAATATAATTGCGGAAAATAATCCATTACAGGCAAAGTTGTGGTTAGGAAACGAAGAAGATGAAGTGGAATTTTTATACTAAATGTTTAACTTTTACAGCATAAATAATATAGCATACAGCTAAATTTGCAATTATAGTTCCTACATTATGGTGCTCCATATCCCCTTGAATACTAGATGTGAAAATATCACTCTAAAGTTTTATATTTTAAACAGTAGGATCGTGTCGATGTATACTCTAAAAATAATTTTTTTCTAAAGATTATTTTTCTGGAAAAGAAATGTTTTTAATCACACCAATCCACCAAGCTTTTTGTTTAATTTTCCTTGTTTAAACATTGAATTTAATAAACAATCTATACCATGACTGTTGGAGTTGTGGTATAGATTGATATTAGTGTTTTTTGGCTACTTCGGATAACATGATTATTTAACGTAAAATTGATTCGTTATATAGTTTCTAATCGTCCCCCTACTTTACCTACTGTCGCAGAAAAGTATCCTCTTACCCACAAATATTATCTCCAATGTTATTCAATTTTTAAATTTTCCTGTTGAAATTCTCTAGCTAGATGAATCAATTTTTCAATTTCGGGAGATGTATTATATGGGTCCCAAATAATGGATGTTTCTATCTTAGATGTTCTTTTAATTTCTTTAAAAGATATATCTTTATTGTTTGCGAATAAATGTTTAATAGACGATGGTACTAATGCTATACCTAGTCCGGCAGTGATTAAAGCAATGATAGCTGTTGAACTGTAAGCGGTAATGGTATTAGTAGGATAAAAATTATTATTGTTAAAGATGGAAAAAAAAGCATCATAATACGCTGGACTAACCTTTCTTGGTGTAATAATAAATGTTTCATTTTCCAATTCGTCAATGGATATAGGAGAATTATAATTTGACAAATAATGCTCTTTAGGTAAGACCATATTATAAGAATGTTTATTTAGCACCAATGTATTGTATCTTCCTTTAAGGATCGGTGTACATATAAAACCTATATCTATAAATCCATCTTCTATTGAAGATAGTTGTTTTGGTGAGCTAAGCCTATGTAATTTAATACTAATATCAGTAAACTGTTTTTTAAATAATTTAACGATTGACACTAAATCTGTAAGAGCAGTCTCAGAGAATCCAATTGATATTTCTTTTTTTTCGTTTTTATTTAATGTTCTTAAATATTGTTTGGTATCCTCTATTTCTTTGATTATTTTATATGATTTGAATAAAAAACTTACTCCCGCTTCGGTCAGTTCCACTTTTTTATTATCTCTAATAAATAATTTTTGATCTAAATCATTTTCTAAATCTTTGATTTGTTTACTTAACGGAGGCTGACTCATATTAAGCCTTTTTGCTGCTTTAGAAAAGCTTAATTCTTCTGCAACAGCTATAAAGTACTTTAAATGTCTTATTTCCATTTTTTAATCATTGCCACCTTTTTAAATTTTCACTATATTTAATAAATATAGTAACACAATATAATAAGTATTGTACATTTCAATCATTAAGGAGTACTCTATTAACTATTAAGTAGTGTTTTCAGAATTTTTTTATTTTATTAATAACTAAACAAAAAAAGAGGTGCGACATAATGGGGTTTGGAAAATATTTATTCAGAAGAATTTTGCAAATGATACCAGTAATGATTTTCGTTGTCATATTTAATTTTCTTATCATTAATTTTGCTCCAGGTGACCCTGTCGTTGTGTTAGCAGGAGAAAATGCTACACAAGAATATATGGACGAGCTTCGAGAATCATTTGGATTAAACGAACCACTTCACACTAGATTTATCATATATTTTGCAAATTTAATACAAGGTGATTTAGGAGTATCTTATACATATAATGCTCCTGTATCTGAAGTGATATTGGAAAAGTTAAAAGTTACATTAATGCTTGTTGTACTAAGTGAAACAATTACCATTATTGTAGGCACCACGTTAGGAGCTATTGCAGCAAGATATCGTGGGAAATTATTAGACAGCTCTATTTCAAATCTAGCCATGATCTTATATTGCTTACCTGCATTCTGGTTAGGAATGATTCTAATTTTAATTTTCGCTGTACATTTACAGTTACTTCCTAGCTCAGGGATGTATAGTTTTGGGGGAGAATATACAGGCTTTGTAGATTTATTAAGGCATCTTATTTTACCTGCAACTACTCTATTTTTAGTTCAATTACCAATATATATTAAAGTTACACGTTCTTCTGTTATAGAAGTAGCTCAAGAAGATTTTATTAAAACTGCAAGAGCAATTGGATATAGTGAAAGCACTGTTTACAGAAAATTCGCATTAAGAAATGCTTTATTGCCAACAGTTACTATCGCTGGTTTGTCGTTAAGCACATTATTTACAGGTTCCTTACTTACAGAAACTGTTTTTTCCTGGCCAGGCATGGGTAGAATGATATTCGATGCAATATCAGCTAGAGATTACCCCTTAATTATGGGAGGATTTATTGTTACAACATTTCTAGTAATTATAGGAACTTTAATAACTGATTTAATTTATACGTATTTAGACCCTAGGGTGGTGAATTCATGAAAAGATTAAAACAGTTATTTAAAGATAAATTTGCGATTATAGGAGCTTCCGTTCTTATTTTATTATTTATAGTTGCTATTTTTGCTCCTATTATTAGTCCTGGTGATCCACTTCATTCTATAGGATCCCCTATTCAAAAACCTTCTAGTGATCATTTTTTTGGAACAGATGAAATGGGAAGAGACGTATGGGATATGATTATTTGGGGAAGTAGAGTATCCATGCAATTTGCCTTTGGTGCTGCCGGGTTATCTTTAATCGTTGGCGTGATACTTGGTGCATTATCAGGATATATCGGTGGCCTTTTTGATGATTTATTATCTCGTACGTTTGAAATATTTTATGTTGTTCCAGTTACATTTTTAATTATACTGATGGTCGCTATATTTGGTTCTAATGTTTCTTTAATGATTGCTGTAGTCGGCCTAACAATATGGCCAACGAATGCCAGAATAATGAGAGCACAAGTACTGACCCTTAAAAACAGAACTTTTGTACAAGCTGCAGATGTTTCAGGCAGTGGTAAATTAAAAATATTATTTAAACATATTGTTCCCAATGGTATGGGACCAGTTTTGACCAATTCCATGTTACAAATGGCTCAAGCTGTTTTAATAGAAGCAAGTCTATCTTTTCTCGGACTAGGAGACCCTTCTGTCGCTTCGTGGGGGAAAATACTTCAATCTGGCCAAGGTCATATTTCATCCGCACCGTGGTTAGTTTTGATCCCTGGATTTGTCATTGCTGCCATGCTTCTATCATTTAACTTACTTAGTACAGCTTTGGAAAGAAACTTTGATGTCAAACAACAAATACACGATTAGATCTTAACAAAACGGAACTGCGAGGTGTAAAAATGATTATCGATGTAAAAAACTTATCAGTCGAATATAAAATAGGAAAAAAATATTTAAAAGCAGTGCATGATGTTAACTTCTCCTTAAATAAAAAAGAGAGTTTAGGATTTGTAGGAGAATCCGGCTGTGGTAAAAGCACACTTGCATACGCATTATTGAATCTATTAGAAAAAAATGGTCGTATTCGTGATGGCAAAATAATCATTAACAATAAAGATTTGGTTCATTCTACTGATAAAGAAATTCGTTCAACGAGATGGAAGGAAATTTCAATCATATTTCAAAATGCGATGACAGCCTTAAATCCGGTTGAAAAAATAGGTATTCAAATCATTAATGCATTGATGGAACATGAAAAAGTGTCTAAAAAACAAGCGATTGAAAGAGCAAAAGATATTTTTAATAAAGTCGGTATCTCTCCATCAAGATTAATGGAGTATCCTCATGAATTTTCGGGAGGAATGAAACAACGAGCAGTAATCGCTTTAGCATTGATATGTTATCCAAATATATTAATCGCAGATGAGCCAACAACTGCACTAGATGTGGTTGCTCAAAGGCAGGTTCTAGAACTATTATTACAACTTCAAGAAGAATTTGATTTGACATTAATTATGATATCACACGATATTTCAGTAGTAGCGGAAGCTTGTGAAAACGTCGCAGTGATGTATGGCGGAGAAATTATGGAAATGGGAACAACGGATGATGTTTTTAAGCAAAGCAATCATCCTTACACCAAATTATTAATCAACTCATTTCCTTCTTTATACCATGAAGTAGCAGAATTAGAACAAATTCCAGGCTACCCTCCAAGTCTGGAAGACCTGCCTAAAGGTTGTCCTTTTGCACCAAGATGTTCCTATGCTAAGGAAATTTGCTTTTCAGAAAAACCAGCTATGCGTGAAGTAAGAGAAAATAAGTTAGTAAAATGTCATTTTGCAGAGGAATTAGATTTTAATAAAGGAGGTGATTCATTATTAGTGAAGTAGTATTTAATAAAGTGACGAAAAATTACGTTTTAAAAACAAGCTTTTTCAAACAAATCGCAGGACAGAAAAATGTTGTTAGTGCCGTCAATAACGTATCCTTCCGTATAAAACAGGGAGAAATCATAGGGTTGGTAGGAGAATCCGGCTGTGGTAAAACAACTTTAGGAAAGATGCTAATGAAAATTGAAAGCATTACGGAAGGAGATATTTTAATAAATAATGAAAATATCTCTACTCTAGAAAAGAAAAATCGAAAGAAATTTCGTAAAAACGTACAAATGATCTTTCAGGATCCGTTTGATTCCTTAAATCCTAAAATGACAATATATGATATTGTTTCTGAACCACTCCGAAGTTTAAATTTATCAAAAAACGAAAAAGAAATGAAAAGAAAAGTATTAGATATTTTACAACTAGTTAATTTATCGCCAGCTGAAAAATATTTAGCTAGACACCCTCATAGACTTTCTGGAGGTCAACGTCAACGTGTTGCAATTGCAAGAGCTTTAATCGTTGATCCAGACTTTATTGTAGCGGACGAACCTGTCTCCATGTTAGATGTTTCTATAAGAGCAGGAATACTAAACTTACTGAAGAAAATTAACAAAGAAAGAGGCGTTAGTATTCTATTTATAACACATGATTTAGCAACTGCTCGATTTTTATGTGACCGAATAACAGTTATGTATTTAGGTGAAGTAAAAGAGATACTGCCAGCCAAAGAACTAATTGATAACAATTTACATCCATATTCTAAATTATTACTGTCCTCTGTACCAGATTTATTTGAACCAAAGAAAAACAGACTAAAACTAAAAGGAGAAGCTACAAATGCAGTGGTTCCACCAAAAGGTTGCAGATTTGCTCCGAGGTGTCCGTTTGCCGAGAACAAGTGTACAGAAGAAGATCAAATCTTAAAGTCTTACCAAGAAGACCATATGGTCGCATGCTGGAAAGCCGAGCAAATTAAAGAAGGAAAAAATTTAAATGAGGAGGAAAAATATTGGTTAAATTACAATTAAGTAAATCAGAAGAAGAAAGAGTAGACAAGATAACGAATGAATCTATATTTATTGATGGGCTATGTGGAAATATAATTAATCCCGAGCCTCCTGTCCGGGATGGGAAAACGTATCTAGATCGTCTCCTCGAATCCGGCATCACCGTTCAAAGTATTACGATAGCATCACCAGCAGCAAGCTTTGATGCTATTTTAAAAGAAATATATAGTTATTATAATCTCTTTAATTACTACCCTGACAAGGTAATGCAAATTAACTCTATCAAAGATATAGAAATAGCAAAAAAGGAAAATAAGATTGGGATTATTTTTAATTTGCAAAATGCCGCCGCCATCGGTAGTGATTTTCACAAATGGAGCATTTTAAGTAAGTTGGGATTGCGAATTTGTCAACTCACCTATAATGAACCAAATATCTTTGGATCAGGGTGTATGGCTGAAAAGGATAACGGATTATCTTTCTATGGGAAACAGGCAGTTCGAGAAATGAATCGGCAAGGGATTGTAATAGACCTCTCTCACGTCGGAGAACAAACTAGTTTAGAAGCAATTGAATTAAGTAAAAATCCATGTATATTTAGCCATTCAAATGCAAGAAAGGTAACACCTACAACGAAAAGAAATATAACAGATGAAATGATTACTAGTATCGTAAAGAAAGATGGCGTCGTTGGGCTAAGCTCTCATGCATTCTTATCTCATCATACGGAAGGCATTCAACCGACTCTTAGCGACTACATGGAACATTTTAAGTATTTACTAGATTTGGTTGGTCCAGACCATATTTCCATAGGAACGGATATATATGAATATTACACTAAATTTTATTGGGAAACTAAAACAAAGCTGCTCTATGACAGCCCCTGGTACTTTGAAACTGTTTTTAACAGAGACTTAAAAAGAGTGGATCAATACAAAAACATAGTCAGAGGACTTATCCAATTAGATTTATCAGATGACGCTATCCATAAAATTTTAGGTTTAAATTTAATGCGCGTTTTAGGGGCAAATGAAAGGAAAGAAGCAATTGCTTCGAAATAATCAAATAAGGGGATGGTGAGTGTGAAAAAGCAATTCGTTATTGGAAGCACATTATTATTCTTGTTTATTGTTTTAGCTGCTTGTTCTGATTCAGATACGACTGAAAACGCTGAAGAGACTGATACCTTAATTGTTGCAGCTAAATTAGAACCCAGCAGTTACGTGATTAATTATACTTGGGATGGTGCAATCCCTTATATTAACAGAAATATTTTTTCAAAACTCGTTGCTTATAACGATTCAAATGGAGAAGTATTTGGCGATTTAGCAGAAGATTGGGAAGAATCTGATGACTTGAAAACATATACCTTTAACTTACGAGAAAATGTGACTTGGCATGATGGAGAACCATTTACATCAGCAGATGTCAAATGGACAATTGACAGCATCATAGAAACAGGTGAAGCAGCAAACGGATATCCCGTGGTAGATAATATTGCTGAAGTGGAAACACCTGATGATTACACAGTTGTCATTCATTTAGAAGAGGAATCAGGTGTATTTGTACAAAAATTAGCTGATTATCAAGGGTTTGATATCTTACCCAAACACCTCTACGAAGATACAGATATTGAAGATAACCCGTATAATACAGAACCTATTGGCACAGGACCTTTTATGTTTGAAGAACACAGTTCAGGAAGTCACGTTAAACTTGTAGCAAATCCGGATTATTATGGGGATGGCCCCTACGTGGATGAAGTTATTTTTCAATTCATTCCTTCTGAAGAAACAGCTCTTACTGCCATTGAAGCTGGAGATGCTGATTTAATGACTGCCTCCCCTGCATTTGCTGAGGTCCCTCGTTTAGAAGAGTTAGATACAGTAGCATTAGATGCTGATCCACAAGATATTGTTCAGTGGATATCTTTTAATATGGATGGTACGAGAGAGCATATTTCTGATCCAATCGTAAGAGAAGCCATTGCTACAGCTCTGGATAATGAAGAAATCGCTGAAAAACTCTATATGGATCTTGTTAAGCCTTCAGAAAGTTGGTATTTATCTACCATTGAATGGGCAGATAACAAATCTGTCAGACAGCCTGAAACAGATATCGATCGTGCAAATGAATTATTAGACGATGCAGGCTACGAGATTCAGGATGATGGATATCGTTTCACACTGACATATCGTGCATTTGAAACTTCTATTTACGGGACAACGAGTATACCAACTTTCGTTGAACAGCAATTAGGCGAGATTGGAATTAATGTGGATTATGAAAGTTATGAATGGGCACTTCGTACGGAAATGCTAGATAACAGAAGAGATTGGGACTTAGCTGCTGGCGGCGGAAGCCGGGGACCAGATCCATTATTTTTTGCAAGCTTTTTAAAAACAGGAAGTGCAACAAATAAAATGCTGTATGAAAATCCGGAGATTGATGAATTATTCGATAAGGGGGAAGAAGTAAGTACAGAAGAAGAACGAGCAGAATATTATTATGAAATTCAAGAAATTATCGCTGAGGATATTCCCTTGTACAATGTTGTAGAATATTATATTCCAAGAGTTTACAACCCTGAGTATACTGGCTTTCATTGGCAAGAAGATGCAGTGAATTCAACGAATCACATGTACAACAGTGTCAAAAGAAAATAAAATTTGGAGGGATAGTATGAGTTTATTTTATAATTTTGGATTAATCGATGTTATTAACAAACAATATATGAAAGATAGTTATATGATTATAGAAGGAAATTACATCAAGCAAATAGGAGATCAAAAAGAATTACCTGAAGAATATTTAAAAAAAGGAACAGACTTAAAAGGTAAAACCGTAATGCCTGGCCTATTTAATTTGCATATACATGCTTTAGCAACACCTATCGCCAGACCACCGATTTTGAATATAGAAGACCAATCCAAGTTTGCGATTCGTGGATCTGTGCATTTACAACAATATTTAAAATCAGGCGTAACTTTTGTAAGAGATATGAATGGAAGAAAAAAAGCTGAAACTGGATTAAGAGAAGCCATTAGAGACAAAATTGTTCCAGGACCTGAGTATTATATTTGTGGACAAGCTTTAACCATGACTGGTGGCCATGGCAGTAATACAGGCAGAGAATGTGACGGACCTGATGACTGTAGAAAAGCTGCTAGAGAACAACTTAAACGTGGAGTAGATTTTATAAAACTTATTGCTACGGGTGGTGTTATGTCACCCGGAAATAATGCTCACGAAACACAATTGGATGAAGACGAGATGGCTGCTGCTATTGCAGAAGCTCATAAGGTAGGAAAAAAGACAGCTGCTCATGCACACGGTGCAAACGGGATTAAAAATGCTATCCGGGCGGGCATTGATTCTATTGAACATGGAAGTTATTTAGATGATGAAGGTATCGATTTAATGGTTAAAAACAATACAGCATTAGTCCCTACCCTTTCTGTAGACTACTTTTTATTTAAACACGGAAAAGATGTACCTCAGTATGCAATAGACAAAGCGAAGAGAGCTCAAGAAGCTCAGATAGAAGGTTTTTTAAAGTCTTGGGATGCTGGTGTGATGATAGGTTTAGGAACAGATGCTGGAACTCCTTATAATCCGCATTACGGTACTTATAGAGAATTTATCTCTATGGTAGAGCTCGGATTAAAGGAAATTGATGTTTTATCTGTCGGAACGATTAATTCCGCAAAGATAGCTGGTGTTGATGAAAAATACGGAAGTTTAGAAGAAGGAAAAATTGCTAATTTTATTGTTTTAGAAAATAATCCTATAGAGGATATAAATGAAATAGAAAATGTGGAAAAAGTATATTTTAATGGAGAGCTAGTGGAAATTGGAGATGTGGAGTACCTTCCACATTTAGATTGAGAAAATGTTTTTTGAGGTTTGTTTAATAAAATAAAAATAGTTATTTGTTAGTATGTACTTTTGATCCTTCCATAGTTGGGCTATGGAAGGATTATTTTGGGTATAGAGGATGGTGTTTTACCGGGAATGTATTTTACAATTTATATGTGAAACTGATTAAATTAAAACTCTTCATTTCATAGTTGCTTTTTACAGTTTAATTATCTCAATTTATTTTCAATATTTTAAACGAACAAGGTATTTAAAATCATAAGAATATGGTTCAGAGTAAAGGCAGTTAATTTATTACACTCAATATTTTCATGGAGCTATGCAATAATTTACTTCATAAAGATCATTATATAACAAATCAATCCATTTCCCAGCCTATATTTTTTGTTTTAACTGGAAGTCCTCCTCTACCATTGACTTTATTTTATCCCTTTAAAGGAAGCTAACGCAATATCTCCCCTACTAGAAATTCACACCTCCACAAAATGCTCCTTAATTAAATCAATAAATAAATTCACAGCAGGAATATAATTCCCCTTATGCCATGCCAAAGCGGTAACCTTCTTATGCTCTTGCAAAAGCGGTAAATACTTCACATTCTCATGAACAACTCGTTTAGTAGATTGAGGTACAAACGCTACCCCTAATTCAGAAGCTACTAAGGATACAATCGTTTGTTGTTCTTGTGCAGTTTGTTCAATATTTGGATAAAATCCGGCATTACGGCATAAATTGATTACGGAGTGATAGTACCCTTTTCCAGATTTTTCGGGTGTCATAATTATTGGATCGTGTTTAAATTCCTTAATATCCACGGGAGAATCGTTATTTGCTAGACGATGATTACCAGGGACACATGCTACAAATAATTCTTCACGGATAGATAACGTTGAAATATTTTCCTCCTCTACTGGTGGCACTAAAATCCCCACGTCTATCTCACCTTCTAGTAAAGATTTAATTTGATCGCTCGTAGTTAATTGTCTTACTTCTAATTTAATATTGGGATAATTTACTTTTACTTGTTTAATTATTTTAGGAAGTAAATCATACACAACCGTTCCGCCAAATCCAATGGTTAATGAACCAATCTCTCCATAATCAATGTTTCTCGCTATTTCAATATCCTTTTCTATTACATTTAAAATTCTGATCGCTGATTTGTAAAAGTACTTCCCTGCTTCAGTTAGCTCTACTTTACGGTTATTTCTTTTTAATAGCGTAATCCCAAGTTCTTCTTCCAACTGTTTAATTTGTTTGCTCAATGGTGGCTGTGAAATATTCAATTCATTAGCCGCTTCACTAAAATGGAGATGCTTTGCTACAACAGTAAAATATCGCAAATGACGTAATTCCATATAAACCTCCCTCTCTATTATTCCTAAAAGGTATCATTATAAATTTATTATATATTATACATATATTTAATTGTTTGATAATATTTATTTTAAATAATTTTCACACAAAGGAGCTGTCGATTTGATACTTGAAATAGGAAATAAAGAGATTAAAAACAGGCAGAAAAAATACTTTCAAAAGTTAGAGGAAAAAAACGTAGATATAAGTATTCTTTTTAGCACTACGGATATTTTTTATTTAACAGGGTTTCATTTTAGACCATCTGAAAGACCCATTGCTTTCTATACAGATTTAGAACAGAACACGCATCTTTTTGTTCCAAAAATGGAAAAAGAACATGCAGAAGAGTATGCAGTAATTGACCAAGTTCATTGTTATCCTGAATACCCTGGTTTAACCCATCCAATGGAATACCTTAAAGATTTACTTCAATTTAATAATTTAAAAAACAAAATAATTGGTGTTGATGCAAAAGGGTATAGCTCTGCAAAAGGTTACCAAGGTCCAGATATAACAGATTTATTAGACGTAAATAATATCATTTCAATCAAAAGCGTTGTAGAAAAACTACGTTATATTAAGTCCCAAAATGAAATAGAGCTAATTAAAGAATCAGCTCGTTGGGGAAACCTTGCTCACAACTTACTCGTGAAGTATACAAAAACAGGGAAAAGAGAAATTGAAATTGAAGGAAGAGCTACTTACGAAGCAACTAGAGCAATGTTTGAAACACTAGGAAATGGTTATAAACCTTATGGTTCTCCTGCTCATGCATTTTATAGAGGTCAAATTGGTCCACACTCAGCTTTTCCACATTCTCAAAATCAAAACGCCATTATTGTTAGCGGTTACAATGTTGTTTCCCAAGCTGCATCAGATGTTTGGGGATATAAAAGTGAGTTGGAACGGACAATGTTTATTCTGGAAACAAATCAGCAGCAGGAAACCTTTTTTAACCATATGATTGAAGCGCAAGAAATAGCATTTAAAAATATTAAACCTGGAATACCTGCCTCCAAAGTAGAAGAAGAAGTACAACGATATTATCAAGAAAATGATCTACAAAAATATACTAAACACCATACTGGTCATAATATGGGATTGTTAAGTCATGAAGCTCCGTTTTTTGACTTAGGAGATCATACTGTTCTTGAACCTGGAATGGTCTTCTCAGTAGAACCTGGCTTATATGTTGATGGGCTAGGTGCATTCCGCCATTCGGATACAATCGTTATTACCAACGAAGGAATGGAAAAAATCACTTATTATCCTAGAGAATTAGAATCATTGATTATCGGGTAACTTCAAACAAGTAGTTTAGGGAGGGAAAAAGTTGAATCTGCGAAAAAAAGAGGAGAAAGTTTTAGAAAATAATAAGAAGAAAAAAGCTTTTTCAATGCCAGATTCTTATATTATTTTATTTATTCTACTAATCTTAGCTACCATTGCTACCTACATTATTCCATCAGGAGCATTTGAGAGAGATGAAGGTAATCTAGTACCAACAGTTATTCCAGATAGTTATACACAAATTCAAGGAGAGCCTATTGGCTTTATGGATTTTTTCTTATCCATACAAACTGGAATGATCGAAGCTGCTGATATTATTTTCCTCGTGTTAATCATTGGTGGTTCATTTGCAATTATTGAATCAACCAGTGCAATCAATGCGGGAATTATGCAATTAATCAATAAAACAAGAGATAAAAAAATACTATTAGTAATTTCAGTATGTACCGTTTTTTCTATTGCTGGATTTTTAGGAATCCTTCATACAGCTGTGATTGCTTTCATTCCAGTGGGGATAATTATCGCTCGTGCATTCAAACTTGATGCGATTGTTGGAGTAGCCTTAGTTTATTTAGGAGCCTACTCTGGTTATACAATAGCGGGACTAGACCCTGTTACGACAGGATTTGGTCAACAAATTGCAGGGCTACCGGTATTTAGCGGGCTATGGTATAGATTTATTATCTATTTATTTATTTTAGTTTCTTCTATTATCTATATTTTCTATTATATTCGTAAAATAGAAAATAACCCTGATCGAAGTATTATGGGGAATAAGCGTTTCAATACGGAACATCAAGAAATAGAGGACAATCTTCCTTTTACCGGATTAAGAAAAGTCATATTATTGTATTTTGTTACTTGTTTAACCATCTATACTGTTGGTGTATTTCGATCCGACTGGGGATTAAACGAAATGGCAGCAATCTTTCTAGTTATCGGAATTGGTACAGCAATTATAGCAAGAATTAACCCAAATAATTTCGTTAAGCAATTTGTAAAAGGTGCCCAAGGAATGATATATCCTGCACTTATTGTCGGTTTAGCCAGATCCATCGTTGTCATCTTAGAAAATGGAGCAATCTTAGATACCATTGTCCAAGGAATTGCCTCTGTGATTGAACCGCTTCCTGCAGCAATCGGTGCATTTGGAATGTATATTTTTAATTTATTATTCAATTTAATCGTCACTTCAGGAAGTGGACAAGCAGCAATTGTTATACCGATAATGGCTCCATTAGCAGATATCATTGGTACGACAAGACAAGTTGCTGTATTAGCTTACAATATGGGAGATGGCTTCACCAATACAATAGCGCCTACTTCTGGAATTCTAATGGCCAGTATAGCTGTAGGTGGAGTATCCTGGGTGAAATGGTTACGATTTATGCTACCATTACTATGTATTTGGATTCTTATTGGGACAGTAGCATTGTTTGTAGCGATAGCAATTAATTTAGGGCCTTTTTAATGAGTAATTTTGTATCAGACTCATATAGTGTAATCCAAATAATTAAAATTGAGATTGATATTTGACCTTCCAACTGTTTTATTTGCGGAACACTTAATAACTCTTAACTTCCGGAAATGGAAAAACT
This sequence comes from Oceanobacillus jeddahensis, assembly GCF_000750635.1. GTDB lineage: Bacteria > Bacillota > Bacilli > Bacillales > Amphibacillaceae > Oceanobacillus > Oceanobacillus jeddahense. Next base: position 1,010,854 of record NZ_CCDM010000001.1, on the reverse strand, counting down.
ATTTTCATGGTATTCTTATATTTAGGCTAAAATGAAATTTATTCCAAAAGGTGTAAAAAGAGTTTAATAGCCCTGACGGAGCTTATTTATAAAAAGTTGACTCCTTTTAGGGCTATTTGGACATGTGTCATATTATTTTCCACTTCCCATTATTTCGCAAACAATTTATCAATATATGCTTTATCTAGTGGTTTTGTAAAAAAGCTAATCACTACAATGAATACAGTTGCAACAATCGTTGATATCCCTGCTGCTGCCCAAGGAACTAAAAAGAATTCATTTTGCATCCCCAGACCAACAATAAATGTTAAAAATATAAATGTTAAAAATCCAGCTATACTCCCTATTTCTGCAGCTTTACGAGTAACACCTTTCCAAAGACTTCCTATCACCATCGCTGGTATGACACTACCTGTAAATAAACCAATTCCTAGCCACATCAATTGTGTAATGTAAGCTGGTTCATTTTGTGCAATTAATATCCCTCCAATAACAAGTATAGGAATAAAAATCCTTTGCAACATCAGCACTTTTTTATCCAGTACAGCTTCAGATATTTTCTTTTTGCGCAGTGGTACAATAGAATCTCTATAAATATCAACCGCCATAGCAACAGATACAACTAAGAACAAACCTGCTGTAGTGGATAAAATTGCTGATAAAATACCGACCATAGCTAAGCCTGTAAGCCAATCTGGTAATGATTCGATAAGTAAATATAAAATGGCTGTATCAGGCGCAACATCTGGAAACATTACTCTGCTGCCAAGTCCACCTAGCCACATAATTAACGCTAATACACTTATCCCAAAAAATCCCCACAATAATGCTTTGGACACATTTTTCTCATCATCAAGTGCCAACCACATTTTGGAAAGCTGTGGACTTAGTCCGAATAAGCCTAAGGAAATGAAAATAGCAATTCCCGTAAAAGGACCAAACATAGGGTCATTGAAAACTACACTGGAACTTAAAGCCGGATCTATTTGTGTTAGTTCCCTATCAATTGTTCCAATACCACCTACATTAATTAACACTACAACCGTAATCATAACACCTAATAAAACCATAATAAGACCTTGAATAAAACTTGTTAAAATATCAGCGTGTGAACCGCCAATGGAAATATAAGCTGCCATTAAAATACTTCCAATGATAACACCTGATAAATAATCAATCCCTGTTGCTTCCACAAAAACTAATCCTAATCCAGCAAATTGACCAGCAATATAAAAAATACTAAAAATTGCTGCTAGTGCTGTTAATACTCTTAATAACGGACTTTGAAATCGAATCGCCATAAAATCAGCCATTGATTTTGCTTGTGCATTTTTTCCAATTCTTGATAATACAAATGCTGATGAAGCCCAGGCAAGGGCGATTGCTGAATATCCGCCCATGGCATACCATAACGCAGGCCAGCCTTGTGCATAGACCATTCCAGGATTTCCCAATATAGCTGCAGCACTACCAGTGGTTGCTGTAAGTGCAATACCTATAGTAAAAGGACCATAAGCTCGGGGTGCTGTTGAAAAGTCAACAGCACGAGTTGTTTTTTTCAAGCCACGAAGAGCTAAAAAAACCATAAAGATGAAGAATATACCAAAATATAACCAACTCCAAACAGTTAAACTCATAATCTGCCCCTTCCCGTCTCTTATTTGGCTTTTAGCTTCATTTTTATCTTCAATATTAGAATATTAATGGTTCATTTATTTTCAAATTTGCTTGTTATTTTTATTTCTTGATTTTTGTACAAAATGAATGTTTATCAATATCACCCAGCCAAGAGCCCAAAAACCTATCCAAAGCCAAAACATGATTCCCATCCAAATTCCTCCTTTATCATATGCTTTTGAAAAACAATAAAGGTAAATTCTAAGTTATCGATTAACGTTCAAAAATATGAACGGAGACTGCTCCATTATACCCGTATAAAAATCCTCCAACATTTTGTGTTAAACCAACTTTCGGCTTGTTTTTTATTTGCCGATCCCCTGCTTCCCCTTTTAATTGCCAATAAACTTCTGCTAGCTGGGCGATTCCTGTTGCCCCAATTGGATGACCTCTCGATATTAAACCACCACTTGTGTTCACAGGAATTTTTCCAGAAATCTCGGTCGTTCCTTCTTCAATCATACTTCCTGCTTCTCCTTCCTCACAGAGCTGTAACTGTTCATAAGCCCATAGTTCCCCTGATACTGCTGCATCATGAACTTCTACGACTCCTAAATCTTTAGGACCTAACCCTGCTTGATCGTAAGCTATCGTTGCAGCTTTTGTTACGCTATTTACTTCATTGTCCATTGCTTTTTGCCCCGATAAAACAACGGAGCTTTTAATATAAATCATTTCTCTTACATGTTTTTTAGCATATTTTTCGCTACATATTATAGTGGCAGCCGCTCCATCACTTAGTGGTGAGCACATCAACAATCGAAGAGGAGTACTAATCAACCTTGATGTCATAATAGCTTCCAAACTATTCGCCTTTTGATAATGCGCATTAGGATTCAAACTTCCATTGTAACTATTCTTCACTGCAACCTTTGACAAAGTTTCAATCGTTAATCCATATTTATCCATATACCTCTGTGCTTCCTCAGCATATAAATTCATAAACATACTCTGCTTTTTGCTCTCCCCCTCTCCTTCTAACTCTTTCGGAAAGTTCTCAACATCCGTCGCACCTTGAAAGGCGTCAAAAGATTTTGATTTATTAGGATGTATCATTTTTTCTACACCTAATACTAAGACAACATCATGCATTCCCGATTCAACAGCCATCTTTGCCAATTGAATTGCGGAAGAGCCACTTGCACAAGCATTTTCAACATTATGAACTGGAATTCCTTGCAATCCAGATTCAGATAAAAACACTTGACCACGGATAGAATCTTGGCCCCAAATGGATCCTGCCATTACATTGCTTACAAACGCAGCTTGAATATCTAACTTATCAATCTCAGCATCTTGAAGTGCTTCATCAATTACGCTGTTACTTAATTGTTTGAAACTTTGGTTTAAGTACTTTCCAAATTTAGTCATACCAACTCCTAATACAACAGCTTTATCCACGTCACCGCCTCCATTCGAATTACACATATACTTGGGACAGATGGTAATGTATTAATTTACTTGCCTTTCAATATTACTCCAATATGGCTCACGTAATTTTTTCTTATCAATTTTTCCATATGGCGTTAATGGCAACTCGCTTACAATTTCAATTGATTTTGGTACTTCATAATTGGATAATTTGATTTTACAATATTGAAGTAAAGACTCCTCATCTAATGAGTCTTCGCGTGGTACTATAAACGCTTTCACTGCTTCTCCCCACAATTTATCTGGTACACCTATGACTGTAGCTTGTAATACACTTGGATGTTCAAATAATACCTTTTCCGTGACCGTTGTATAAACATTAAATCCTCCACTAATAATTACATCTTTTTTTCGGTCTACTAAATACATATATCCTCTTTCATCTACATAACCAATGTCCCCAGTATAAAGCCACCCATCACGTATTGTATGGTTAGTCTCTTCTTCCATTTTCCAATAACCTTCCATTAAGTGAGGCCCTTTTGTAATAATTTCACCAACTTTTTTGGGTGGACAAACCTCCCCTTTATCATCAACAATTTTTACTTGAGACATAATAATACTGCGGCCGCAAGAAGACAAAATGGATTCATCATTCTCTAACGCATATAGATGGTCATCTGCTGTTAAAACAGTGGTTTGATTAGCAACTTCCGCTTGAGAATATATTTGAATCAAAACATTTCCAAACAATTGAATAGCCTCTCGAATTCTACTTGGTGCCATCGGGGCGGCCCCATAGATAATCGTTTTTAAACTAGAAAGATCGTAATCATTGCTATTAGGTAAATCTAATATCATATAGATCATTGTTGGTACTAAAAAGGAGAATGTTATTTTTTCCTTCTCTACTGCCTCACAATAGGTTACTGGGTCAAATCCCTCATAAATTACTTGCTTTCCCCCACGAATAAGACCAGGGAATATGAGGAAGCCTGCCGCGTGTGGTAACGGTGCTACATGCAACATGTGCACTCCCCTACTAATTTCTAGCTCAACAATCTCACTATAGACAATCGCAATGACGGATTTATGCGTATGTTTCACTCCTTTAGAACGACCAGTAGTCCCGCCTGTATACATGATCAATGTTAGATCCGACTCTTCCACTGGAACATGGATTGGGTTAGTGCTTGCTTCAGTAAGTAATGTTTTAAAATTTGTAGAATTAGAGCCACCATTCGTTAAAATCTGAATTTCAGAAGCAATATCATCACGAACGGATAAAATATTATTTTTATATTCCTCTTCGCATATAAGCAATTTTGCTCCTGAATCGTTTATTCGATACGTAACTTCTTCTGTACTTAGAAAAGTATTTAAGCACACTCTTGTAGCACCAACTTTTATTAATGCAAAATCTGTAATAATGAAATCAATTCCATTTTTTAACCAAACAGCTACTCGATCCAAATGATTAATTCCCTGTTTTTTTAAAACATTTGCCATTCGATTAACTTCTTCATTTAGCTCTTTATATGTGATAGAACGCGTTTTATCTTTAAAAGCTACCCTTTCGGCATATTGACTAACTGCTTTATCAAACAAATCAACTAAGTTTGTTTCAAGCATCATAAATTCCTCCTTATAAAAAGTACCACCATAAATAAAGCGCTTACAATAGTTTTCATAAAAGAATTTAGATCAAAGGCCTAATATTCTAATAAATAGACTGTAGTCTGTTTTAGATATTATATTATCATTATTATTCTGTCAATAAAATTTTTATAACATTCTTATTATTAATCTAATAACGGAATTCCTTTAAAAAGAATGAATAATCTTTCATTTTAATATGAAAACGGGTAAAATATAGCTGCAAATAGATAAAGGTGGGAAAAGGATGAAACGATCTAAGCAAGTTAGAGGGGAACGAACTAAAAAGCAAATTTTAAATACAGCATTAAAGTTATTTAGCGAAAAAGGTTATGATCATGTAACTGTTGATGAAATTGTTAAAGAAAGCAATTCTTCAAAGGGATCCTTCTATTTTCATTTTGAATCAAAACATAATATTATTCTGGAAAAGTTTAAAGAAATTGATCATTACTATTCGGAGTATTACAATGCCTTTCCTAAAGATTTATCTGCACCTGAAAAAATCATATTATTTGTTAATAAGCAAATGTCTTATATACAGAGTGAACTTGGTCTAGACCTGATGAGAGTAATCTATAGTAACGCGCTAATGCCCGGGCAAAACAAGTATTTCATTGATCAAGACAGACCACTTTTTACTATTATTGAGAGTATTATTGAAGAGGGGCAACAAAAAGGGGAAATTAAAACAACCTCATCTGTAGAGGAGCTAAAATTTATAGTTGTGCAAGGTCTTATGGGAGCAATTTATCACTGGTGTATGAATACCGGCTCTTATGATTTGCAAGAGGTTAGTGAGAAATTTTTTGTTGTGATTGTGGATGGGTTGAAAACATAGTTGTTTAGTTCAGATGGATGTGGAGAGTATTTTTTCATTTGAGCAGTCGCTTTTACCGTTTTTTGCTAAGAATTTTTCTACTTAATTCCAGTGGTTATTATTTTACACATAAAAAGATAATAATAGCCCACGACCTTGAACATGTTTATTTCATATTTAGTTTGAAGTAACAAGAACATAAACGGAGAAAAATATGACGCCATGACAAAAAGCCCTTACAGGAGTAAATTATTTGATAAAGTAGATCCATTAGGGCTATTATGGTGGTTTTATACGTTTTGGAAGGGCCTTTCTTCCTATACTAACAATGTCGAATACACCAGTACACATTACAAATTATCCTATAGTGAGGCAAGCCTCTTTTCTATTATTGATATTGATGTTTTATTTAAATAAAGAAAAAAGTCCTCTTTTCTTCTTTTTTGAAAGTGGTTGTCCTAGTGCTTTTTTCTTAACATATTTTTTTGGATTACTAATAGCAGTCGCCCCACCTTTACCGTAACCAGGGGTTACAGATTTTTTCACTTTCCTTTTCACGCTTGATTTCGCTTTAGAAATTGAGGACCTTGGTTTTTTGAACTTCATTATTACCACCTACTTTTCTCTTTATAGATTATTTTAAAAAAGATAATAAATTGATCTTAAAATGATTCCAGTTACAGAAATTAATAATAATGCTGCCGAAAGAACCCTGACTTTTTCTTTGCTTCTTTTATATTAGTTTCTACAGATGATTTTTCTTCAGTGTCAATTTTTATGGTAGTATTATGACTTTAATTTATTTCTTATAACGATTTGTAATACCTCGAATTTTTATCAATTTTGCTAGGTAAATCATTCAATACAGTCATTATTTTGTTATAGACAAAAGCGGGACAATGATGATATATTTTTGCTCATTCATCAATTTGGTTTCGTATAGATTCTTTATCTATGTATACATATTTATCATCTTATCCTCTTTTCCATTCATACCATGGTCTTTGGCCGGAATGAATCATCAATCTATGACATCCGAAAGAATTTTCAAAAAAAAAAAAAAAAAAAAAAAAAAATAGAAGCTTCATAACAAAAGGAACCGCTACCAGTTCTAATCTTGTCTCCGTAACAATAAGTTATTTGGCCTAGTACCTTTCTATCCAGCATTTCACCATCTTTAAAAACAAATGTCGACTTCCAATTACTTATCAATTCATATAATGTAATGAAATTTAAATAACTCTCTTCATCCAATTTTTTGCAGTTAAACTCTCAAATCAATGAATTGTTTCAATCTCAGTGTCTCCTTGGAAATTTGATTTCTACTATATTATTTATAACATTAATTTATGCGCAACCTCCTATAGTTTTTATTATGTAACAACTCAAGTTTGAATCACAAATTAAAATATTCATTATTAATATCGACCAAAAACTAAAATTCTTTAGGTGTTTTTAAATATAATATTAATATTATATTAATAAAATACTGGAAGTTACCAATCCCATAATGTAGCACAGTTCTCCCCACTAACCCCCTCCCCCCAATCCATGCTAAAATAATCTAAATCATTAAAAAATAAACTCAACCCAAAAACCAATCCAACGGAGGGGAACACCAATGAGCTTAGACTATACAAATTCCATTCCTCTACATGTTCAATTAAAGCAAAAGATCGAACAGAAAATATATAACGGGCACTATACAGATAAAATTCCCAGCGAACGGGAATTAATGGATGAATACTATGTGAGTAGAAGCACGGTTAGACAAAGCATCAATCAGCTTGTGCGCGAAGGCATATTAGTAAGAAAGCCGGGGAAAGGAACCTTTATTGCAGTAAAGACTATTAACGACTGGCTTGGCAATCTCAGCAGTACTTCAGAGAATATCGAAAAAATTGGGATGTCACCGGGAGGGAAGTTAGTTATCTCTAAAGAAATTGAACTATTTGGTGAAAGACATCACTGGTTTAGTAAAAGCACATCACTTTAAGAGAATAAGATATGCGAATAATATTCCAATCGGAATTGAAAGGCATTACTACCCTGTTGAGTTAGGGAATAAGCTTTCTCGATTTAATTTAGATCAAGAAGCATTTTATGAACTATTGGGACGGGAATTAAAAGTAAAGACTTTTCAAGCAGAACAGGAAATTACAGCTGGGGTTTCTACGGTAAATGATTCCCATCTATTAAATATTCCTGAAGGTTCGAGCATCATTATTGCAGAAAGAAAAATCACCGATATGAATGGTGATTTTGTTGAATTTGAGAGGGCTTATTACCGGGCCGATATGTACTCATTTAAGATAACATTGTCGAGAAATAGTAGATGAATGTAAGAAAATCTATTATCTATTATTTCTTAACTGGTACGAACATTCTTACCTCCTTGAGAATACATTTATTCATAGCATAAAATGAAGAATACTCTAATTATGCAAAAATCGACAGTCTTCTTAAGGAGGTCATCAATATGAGTTTTATGATTGCTTTTGGGATCGCAAGTATTCTACTTTGTGTTGGTATGATTATCCGATCAAAAGTTTCTTTTATTAAAAATATGCTGGTACCTGCAAGTGTAATCGCTGGTATTCTAGGCATGATTGTGATGAATACAAATCTTATCCAAGCTACGAATGCTGAAATGTTTACGATGATCGTTACGCAGCTATTTACGATTACGTTCATTTCCATTGGTTTAACAAGCAATAACAAAACGAATAAAGATAATGCTGTTGGCAAACAAATTGTCAAGGGCGCTGTAGGAATGGGTATGCTTTGGAATCTATTATATGCTTTGACGCCTGTTGTTGGCGTTATCGTAGTCCTGCTAGTCGGCAGTCACTTTGGGATGGATGCATTATATGGACTGCTTATCCCCTTTGCTTTCACACAAGGACCTGGGCAGGCAGCTACATTTGGCTCTATTTTTGAACAGCAGTATGGTATCGAAAATGCAGCGATGGTTGGTCTTACTTTTGCGGCGATTGGTTTTATTGCCTGCTTCTTAGTTGGCGTACCAATTGCGAAATATGGCTTAAAACGTGGATTAGCCAAGAAATATGGGGAATCCAAAATTAAAGATTATATCAAACGTGGCTACTATACAAAGGAGGATAAAAGAGAATCTATCGGTCAGGAAACCGTCTTTAGCGGAAATATGGATACGATGACCTTTCACTTTACGATGATCGGGATCTGTTATGTGCTGGCTTTGGGAATGGCACATCTTGTCTCATTGATTCCTGGAGCTGGCCCAACGCTTGGCGGTATGCTATTTATTTACGGGATGCTGGCAGGCTACCTGGTAAAAATGATATTGAAAAAGCTCCGGATGGATCATTTGCTGGATAATACATTTCAAACAAAAATTACCGGTTGGTCCACAGATTATTTAGTTGTCTGTTCCTTTATGGCAGTTCAATTCAGTATCATCGGCCAGTGGATTGTCCCGATTATTATCGAATCGATTGTTATCATTATCTTAACGGTCGCTGTTGTTTTATATTTTGGAAAACGCGTGGGCGGCGATAATGACTTTTCGCGGACACTTGGTTTGCTGGGAACGTCACTAGGTACAGTGCCGAGCGGGATTGCGTTAGTAAGAATTATCGAGCCTTCATTGCGCTCCACCACAGCCATTGAATTAGGCATGATGAATATCCCGATGATGTTCTCTTATGTAACGGTGGCGACAATTATGATGATCATGGCTGGGACACTGTCCGTTACAGCTGGTATTCTATGGCTGTTAGCGCCTGTTCCGATTTATTTGATTCTATTAAAAGTATTTAAAGTATGGGGTAAAAAAACCTATGATTTTAAGGAAGATACAGAAACATTGAAAGCCAAGAAAAAATCTTATGCATAATGTAAGAGGAAAAGAAGGAGTGAATAGACGATGCAAAAACTATATTATGGTGGCGATATCATTACCATGGCGGGAGAACAGGACGATGCAGAGGCTATTTTAATAGAAGATGGTCTTATTAAGAAACAAGGTAGTCTGGAAGATGTGAAACAGGCTGCTGAGCATGATGCAAAAAAAATAGATTTACAGGGAAAAACATTGATGCCTACCTTTATTGATCCACATGGACATGTTTCAATGGTCGGCCAATTTTCACTGATGGCTGATTTAAGCGAATGCAACAATTTTAACGATATCATCCAAACACTTAAAAATTATATCAATGAGAACAAATTGAACAAAGGCGATATGGTAGTCGGCTTCGGGTATGATCACAATTTTCTTGAGGGAAATAAGCATCCAACCAAAGATATTCTAAATCAAATATCTACCGAGCACCCCATCTTTATTTTACATGCATCGGCTCACTTGGGTTGTACCAATGATTTAGGATTACAATTAGCTGGAATAGACGAGCATACTGCCGATCCGGAAGGCGGCACGATTGGCCGAGTAGAAGGCAGCAAAGAGCCCAATGGTTATTTAGAAGAAAATGCAATGATGGGATTACAAAAAAGCCTTTTTAAAAATATGAAACAAGACAACTTACAACTAACCGATCTTGCACAGGATACGTATATCAAATATGGCATTACAACTGTTCAAGATGGTGCTTCATCCAAAGAGATTATTGAATTATTTAAGACATTAGCTCAGCAACAGAAGCTGAAAATAGATGTAGTGGCCTATCCTGTCTTTGATGCAGAACCGAAAAAATTAATGGAAGAAAATCAGGCCTATGCAGAAAAATATACGAATCGTTTTAAAATCGGCGGCTATAAGATGTTTCTTGACGGCTCGCCCCAAGGTAAAACCGCTTGGCTGACCGAGCCATATGAGGGCGAAGAAAGTTACCGCGGCTATCCTTGGTACAAGGATGAACAGGTGAAGCAATTTACGAATGCTGCCGTCAACGATAATGTGCAACTATTAACGCATTGCAATGGGGACGCTGCTTCTGATCAGCTTTTACGTCATTATGAAGCTTCTATAAAAGAATCGGATAATCCAAATAAGGATCAGTTAAGACCTGTGATGATCCACTGCCAGACTGTAAGAAATGATCAGCTGGACAAGATGGCCGAATTGTCCATGATCCCTTCTATCTTTTTAGCCCATACGTATTATTGGGGTGATGTGCATTTGAAAAATCTTGGCGAGGAACGTGGATGTCGTATCAGTCCAGCACGATCAGCATATGACCGCGGTCTATGTGTGAATTTCCACCAGGATGCACCCGTTGTTAAACCAGATATGCTGCATACGATTTGGTGCGCAGCGAATAGGCAAACTAGAAATGGTGTAAGTATCGGACCAGAGGAATGCGTTAGTGTATATGAAGCATTAAAGGCTGTTACGATTAATGCCGCTTATCAATATTTTGAAGAGGATCGTAAGGGTAGCTTGGAAGAAGGAAAAGTAGCAGACCTGGTTATATTGGATAAAAACCCATTGAAAACAAATAAGATGGCAATCAAAGATATTGCAGTTTTAGAAACGATCAAGGAAGGCGAAACAATTTATCAGATAGAAAAAAATACCATACTATAGCCAAAGGAGCTTAAGCTTATGAGAGGCGCAAACAAGCGCGAAACACTGACAAAAACACTCAAGCCGCATTGGGTCTGGGCAATTGCTTTAGGATCAGCGATTGGTTGGGGAGCTTTTGTCCAGCCAATCAACTGGATGGCTACAGCAGGGCCAATTGGCGTTATTATCGGTTTCTTTATTGGTGCATTACTGATGATTCTAATAGCTGTCAGTTACGGTTTTTTAATTAAGAGCTTCCCCGTTTCTGGTGGTGAATTTGCTTACGCCTATGTCAGTCTGGGCAGGACGCACGCTTTTATTTCCGGATGGTTTTTAACTCTGGGATATATTTGTATCGTGGCATTGAATGCCTCTGCATTCGCGCTGATGATTAAATTTATCTTCCCAAGAGTGATTGAAAACATCCCGCTTTATCAGATTGCCGGCTGGGATGTCTATTTAACAGAAGTTTTTGTCGCAGCAGTTGTACTGATTGCATTTGGATTTTTTAATATTAGAGGAACAACGTTATCAGGAAGCATGCAGTTTATTTTCTGTTTGATTATGATTGCAGCTATCTTTGTTCTGCTGCTTCTAGTTGGTATCCAGCCAAGTGCAGGGTTTTCTAATATTACACCTATGTTCCCACCAGAGACTACGGCGATTGCTGCGATTATTTCCATCGTCGCTATTGCACCATGGGCTTATGTCGGCTTCGATAACGTTCCACAAGCTGCAGAAGAATTTGACTTTCCGTCCAGCAAAGCCTTCAAATTGATTGTCTTTGCCATTTTAGCAGCAGCAACATTGTACAGCTTAATGATTATTGTCACTGCTATGGTTCGTCCATGGGAAGGGGTTGTAGAGGAAAATCACATCTGGGGAACCGGATATATTATTGAAAGCTTGCTCGGACCTTTAGGACTGGCTATCCTTGCAGTCGCATTAACTATGGGAATTTTTACTGGATTAAATGGATTTATTATTTCATCCAGCCGTCTCTTGTTCGCCATGTCCCGAGCAAAGTTTATTCCAAAAGGATTTTCCAAGCTTCATCCGAAATATAACACACCATCTTGGGGCATTATTTTCGCAGTAATAATCGCGATGTTATCCCCATGGTTTGGTAGAGAAGCCTTGATGTGGGTCGTAGATATGTCATCGATTGGTGTGACTATTGCTTATTTTTATACCTGTTACGCAGCTTTTACCTTATTTAAAATGAAAAAAGATCATACCTTTAATGAAAAGAAGCATATTGAAGATCCTCGTAAGAAAATTGTTGCGATTCTAGGAATGATTGCCAGCGTTATCTTCCTTGGACTGTTGCTTATCCCTGGTTCTCCCGCATTCTTGGGGTTAGAGTCCAGAATTGCATTAGTTGCATGGATTGTTTTAGGGCTGATCTTTTATGTGATCAAACGGAAGGATATTAAGAATATTCCAGAGAAAGAATTGAATTATTATATTCTTGGGAAGGAAGAGGTGGAGATTGAGAAGGAGCAGGAATAACTGGCTGGAAGTTTATAAGGATTTTCGAATTGTGAAAACACGGTTTGAAAATCCTTTTGTTTTGTTTTGATTTTATCATTTAAATTTCTTTTTGAAGCTCATAGAAACAACGCTAAAAAAATTATACCATATCGTTTTTCCATTTTTGCAGATAACGAGCTGACAATACCAATGGAAATCCAAAAGACTTTTGCTTTGAGTCGTTCACTTTCGCTTAAGTAATGATAGTAAAAGTTTTGCCATATTTCTCCGAATGCTAGGAGCAAAAAAATATATAATATTCTCCAGTTCACTTGCTGCATCCCTTCTTTTTATAATCATGATTATTCATAATTTATGGTGGACCCCATTGTCAAGACACAAATTTTATAAAAATAAGGTGGGTAGGACAATGATCTATTGAAAATAAATGCATTCCGGTGTTTTATAATCCAATGATTGGTGAGGCCGTTCATGATTATAAAGGTTCATATAATCCCTTATATTGCTTCTGGTTGCTTTTGGTGATACTTAGTCCTTTAAGTATACTTCTTCGTATTTAAGGCTTCTCCAAAAGCGTTCAATCATGATATTGTCCAATACCCCTTAGTTCCGCAGTAACGGGCGGGTCCAATTAACTTAGGAGGAACGACTTCCCTTGACGAAAATGCCTCCGAGTTGGATTCTCTTCATCGATCTGATGTCATTATTTTTTTATAGTATATTTTAGACTGTTCAATGTATTCAAGGTTGAGATTTACCGGTACCCTTTAGCATCTGCAGGCTTGCCCACATCCTGAACTTCGACGATGTAGCGCCATGCATCTGGTCGAGATCCGTCGAGATCCGTTATTCCGTATTCGTTGGCAAGTTCACCGCTTGAGGTGGATTGTCCGCTCCAGTGCGCGACGTCAGGATCATTAGCCAATGCTACAATCCCTCGACCAATAAAGCGAGGTGTTTCGGAAATGATGAAATGTGGTTCGCGGACGAGCGCATCTCTCCAGTTTGTTTCAGTTACGCCGTATTCCTCCAGCATGATTTCGGAGCGTAGCCAGCCTGGCGATACGGATAGGGCAGTTCCTTAGTAGGGGGCGAGTTCATGTGCCAAAGACTTAGCCATTCGTATGACAGAGTTCTTAGCCAAATCGTAGAATAACGACAACCTGTAGTTTGTTTCATTATAGGCTTTCGTGCCGTCCGTGACTTCCACAACGAGTCCATTGGGTTTACGGATTAGCAGCGGCAGCGCGTAGTGGCTTGTAATGATATGGGTGTCTATGGCCAGATGTAGCATGCGCAACCCGTTTTCCAACGAATGTCCCCACACCGGGACATTCCACTCCACCATATATTCACCACCCCAGATATCGTTGACCAAAACGTCTAGTTGACCTTGCTCGCGTTCAATTCGTGCAATTAAAGCTTGAACTTGAACAGGATCGAGGTGATCGACTTGCACCGCAATTCCGGTGCCGCCTGCCTGTTCAACCAGTTCAGCGGTTTCTTCAATCGTTTCCGGCCGGTTGTATTCAGAGCGCCTCGTCCGTGTTGTACGTCCGGTGACGTAGACGGTTGCACCTGCTGCCCCTAATTCAATGGCAATGCCCCTGCCTGCGCCCCGGGTTCCTCCAGCTACCAAAGCCACTTTTCCTGATAAAGGTTTCATAATTAGCGACCTCCCTTCCTCTAATGATCGATTTTATCATAGTGCTAACTCTTTTTTAAATTTAAGTAGTAGTCCTTTGTACTTTTATCAAACTTCTCGATAGCGTATCTTAATGTGACTCTAGGCATGGTGTTAGCGTACTTATTCAGGAAAGATTTCAGCTTGTCTTCGTCTTTTTTACCTGCTTCACGAATGAAACTGCCAACGGCCTTATTGATCAATTCCTCCGGATCGTTTATTAGTATCTCAGCGATAGAAAATGTGTCCTTCGTGTTGCCGGTTTTGATAAAGCTATACGTACTTACCATAGCTGTTCTTCGTTCCCAAATATTAGAGGAGTGTGCCATTTCGTACAGTTTATTCTTCGGTTTATCCAGCAAATAAGTCCCGATTACAGAAGGAGCGGCACGATCAACGAAATCCCAGTTGTTGATTCGATCATGTCTCCGTATATACAGCTCGTACAAAGCTTGCCTGTTTTCCTCTGGGAGTTTCTTGGCTTTGGCCTGAAAATCCATAATACTTACTGCTCCCATTCTCACCTCATAATAATTACTTTCTAGAAGCCGTTCAATTTCTGTCAAAGGCATATCTATAAATTTTTTTGCAGTTTGGAAGACTGTACGCATTTTCAGACCTAAACATTCCGTGTTTTCATCCGAATCTTTAAAAAACTTTTTCATTTTTTCTATTTCTGCTTCATTTTGATGCTGCTTCAATTCCTGCATAAAACCATCAGCGGTATGATTTGTCATTTGGTTAACCTCTTTTCATTTAATAATAAAGTTTTAAGTCCCAGTAAAAGGTTGATAACTTACTTTCCATTTTTGCTTGATTCCCTCAGGCTGTTCGTTTTTTGCAAGAATACGCCAATAAAAAAGAGGCGAAATGTTATAAAAACGTCCCCCTGGCGTGCTGCTTGCCATCCTGCGTTGACTGTATAAAGAGCATTTTAGTCTTTAAATAACATTTAAATCACCTCACAATCAAAATTCCGTATCCATTCATAATTATTATAACAGTAGTTTGAGGGTGAAATTTCTTTTATATTGCTAAATCACACATCAAGTAAAACATTTTCGATCTCTTCAACGGAACTGTAAACAGTGATAGAAAAATATTAAAATGATTCCGTTGCAGCTTGCAAAACACCTTGCAAACTTGGATCTTTGCAGAAAAATACAAGCATTCATTTTTGAAAAAGACTGATTTTCTTTCACTTAAGCTCTTCCATTAAAGTATCATTGACTTAAGCCTTTAAATATTTTTTCAGTTTACCTGTAAAATCCAAATACCTGTACGTGACATTGGCACTATCTACGGAATTCCTCGCTATCTCCTTGGTAGAAATAAAAGATTTTTTTAAAAATGTCAGTGTGGTATATTGAATTATAAGTATCTCGCCCCATTGATAAGATTCACTTTTATGATGATAGCGATACCCTCTTTTTCAAATTATTTAATTGAATATTTAAGATAATCCATACTCGTAACATAATATTTTATTTCATTTTATCAGTCAGTCATGACTAAACGCACAGGAGGAATTTTGTTATGAATACGTATTGCTCAGATTTAGAATTAATATTCAACTTATCTAAGGATGAAATTTTTGTTACGGATGGCGACGGTTACTGTTTGCTATATAATCCTTCATTCATCGAAAACGCTGGTCTCCCAGAGGATACCAATTTAAAAGGAAGACATATAGATTTCTTTTTAAAAGAAGGAATTTTTTATCCTTCCGCCACTTTAAAAGTAATAGAAAAAAGACAGCCAACCAGTCTAATCCAAACAACTAAAACAGGAAAAAGACTGCACGTCATCGCTACACCTTTCTTTGATGAAGATGGCAATCTCACCAGAGTAATATCAAATACTTCTGATATTACGGAATTATTATCATTACGTGAGCAATTTCAAGAATTAAGGTCTTTAATGGAATACTATAACGATAAATTAGTAAGCGTAGAAATCGGGGAAGATACAGGTATTGAAGAAGGTGGACTAATATTTTATAGTCCAAAGATGAAAGCAATTTACGAATCATTACAGATGGTAGCCAATTTTGACACCTCTGTTCAGTTACAAGGTGAATCAGGGGTCGGTAAAACAGAAATAGCAAAGTGGATTCATTCTAAAAGTGCAAGAAAACATAATAAATTTATAGAACTAAATTGTACAACCATCTCCCCTTCTCTTTTTGAGTCTGAATTATTTGGTTATGTCGGCGGAGCGTTTTCTGGAGCAGCAGTAAAAGGAAGAGATGGTATTTTAAAAGAAGCTGATCAAGGAACACTATTCTTAGATGAAATAGGGGAACTTAATCTTGAGCTACAAGCTAAATTACTGCAGTTTATTCAGAGTAAGAGCTACCGACCAGTAGGATCAAATAAATTATTACATTCAGACGTGCGAATTATTACTGCAACAAATAAAGACTTGCAAAAAATGGTAGTCCAAGGCTTATTTAGAGAAGACTTATATTATAGAATTGCTATCTTTCCTATTGAGATCCCACCTTTAAGAGAAAGACAACTAGAAATTCCAATATTACTAAATTCATTCCTAAAAAGATTGAATAAAAAATATGATCAAAATAAGGTATTTAGCGATGGAGTCATACACTACTTATCACAATTACCATGGGAAGGAAATATTCGGCAAATAAAAAATACAGTGGAGCGTCTTTTTATAACAAGTTCGGATTCCCTCATAGATACCGTAAATTCGGATATCGTAATGAATAACGAAACGGTCATGGAAGAAAATATAAGTGAGAATGTACGAAGAGCAATGGATACCAATGAGTCACTTTCTTTAAAAGAAAGAATATGCCTTTTGGAAAGAGAAATACTACTAGAAATGAAGCAAAAACACCGTACTACCCGACAAGTAGCCAAAGAGCTGGACTCTACCCAAAGTACCATCAGCAGAAAATTTATAGAGTATAACATTTAATACTAATAGAAACAGACTTCCCCATACAAAGTCTGTTTCTATTAATACTTGATTATTTAAGGTGAATAGGAATATTCATTCTTTCCCTCATCAAAAGATTCTCTTCTCCAGTAACTGCATCAATAAGATATATTTTCTCTTTTTTCTTATGCTTCCATAAGATCATATAATAAGGCTGATACATTTCTTCAATCACATCGATATCATTAAATTCCGGATTTTGAAGGTATTTAAATTTATTAGCTAAAGTTGCATTCTTTGCTAATAATTCTGCTTCTTCTACAGTTACACTCGATTCAAGGATAATATCATCATTCAATTCACTAACTTCTGTTTGGAGAGCTTCTGGACAAATATTTACACTCTGATTGACAGCATCAAAAACCCATGTACCTGTTTTATTTACTTTTTTCATGAAAAATCTGGTAGTGATATTTACCTTAATTAAAAAGATAGGACTGTATATCATTGAATATTTTATTACTTGTCCTTTTTTAACGTATTTATCTAAAACCTCTTGCAAGGAATACTGTAAAGAAATAATATTATATTTTTGGTTAATGCTCATTTATAATTTCCCTTTCCATATCTGTCTTATTAGGAGTATTTATAAATGTTGCATAGGTCTGATTAATTTTTATTTTATTGACTTGCTTGTTATCTGCAAGTACAAGATCATCCTTTTTATACAAAGTTGCCTCTGGATTTTCCTCAGGAGAATGAGGGCTATTCATACTAAATAGAATAAGAGCAAGCAAGCTTAATACAAATCCAACATATACAGGGTGAATACCAAAATAGGGTGTATCTGGACTTCCTGTTGCCCACCAATTAATTAGCCCCCATCCTAGCGTGCCTGTACCTCCTAATACGATAGACCAAAAAGCTCCTTTCGCAGTAGCCTTTTTGAAAAACCAAGCAGCCAATGCTGGGATAACAATACCGCCTGCCGCCAACGTATTCGCAAATACCCAAAGCACAATTAAATTTGGAAGTGCGATTGCTAATAATAAACCAATGGTAGAGATGATCACTACGGCTATCCTTCCCATAAATACTAATTGTTTATTTGTTGCATCAGGGTTGATGCGTTTTTGATACACATCTCTTACTAAGTTAGCAGAACCGTCCAAAACCATGGAGTCCAATACACTCATAATAGCTGCAATTAAAGAAACAGCAAAAAAGGAGCCGATAAGTGGAGGAAAATACTCTAAATACATCCATGGTAAAACGCTATCTGGAGCAATTCCACTAGGTGCAACTGCATTAGCGAGAATACCAATCGCTACAGGTAATAGACAGGTTATAAAAGAAAAAATCGTTCCCCACAACATACTTTTAAAAGCTGTACTTTCATCTTTTGCAGAATAAACTCGTTGCCACATAGGTTGATACACTAAATAGTAAGGGCCACTAGCTGCTATAAAACCAAATATAACAACCCATCCTGGCTCCCAAAGATTCCAAAAGCTCGGATCTATTTCTGATGTTACTTGGGATACAGACCCAGAAACGGTTAGAGAATATAATAATATTCCTAGAATTAGGAGGGGACCAATAGTTTGAATAACTGTTTGTATTGCATCTGTTACCATTACAGTATGCATTCCGCCTAATATACAATAAACTACGGTAACAATAAACGAGAATGCCAGTGAAGCTGACGTATCCCATCCCAATGTTGCAGAAATAATCGAGGCCATCGCTAAAATTTGCATGCCAGTCATTACGATAGATCGTAACATTGTTAACAATGCAGAGGGAATACGAACACTTTCTCCAAAACGAAGAACTAAGAAATCTGGCAAGGTTACTTGTCTAATTCGGTTAATATATTTTACAAATAAGAAAGTCCAAATTAGGACAAATACAATCATCGGTAATATTGGCCATAAAGCAGATACTCCCATCTGATAAGCTTCACCTGTCATTCCAATCATTGTACCGCCACCGACATTTGTTCCAACAATCGTTCCTACTAGCACCCAAAAACCTGTCTTTCTTCCATCCACAAGAAAATCATCTGAATTTTTTATTCCTTTTGAATGATAGAATCCCAATATAATGATAAATGCAAAATAGATAATAAACATTGGGATGATATATGCAGTGATACTCATGTCATTTCCCCCTTATATAATTTCAAAAGTACTAATTGCATTCTCCTCATCAAGTGGCCAAATAGGTCTATTAATCTTCTTCCAATTAAAATCGAAAAAGTTTCCGCTACTTACACCTTTCCCTTCAATGAACAAAATATCTTGAACATGTTCAGAATAGAATGCTCTAAAATGTAATGTAGATTTTATACCTATTATTTTTGCTTTTGATATATCTAAGTCCAGAGATCTATAACTATTGGGATCTTGATGAGCAAACGCATTAGAGCAGATAACAAGATAAATATGATCTATTTTAATAATGGCGGTGTTCCCCATTCCTTCCATAACACCTGTCGCTTGTAAATAAAAACTTGCATCTTCCTTCAGTTTATATAAGGTTCCTCTAATACTTAGGGAAGTATCTTCTAAAAGACTCTCTTGATCAACACCAACGGATAGATCTACTTCAGAACCTTCTTCGAATTGAAATGCCTGCTCTACCGTTATAGGATCAATAATCGTAATATAACTTACTACGGATGTTCCCTGTTCTAATAGCGCTTTCAACAAAGTCACACTATTCCCTGGAGCACCAGCAAGCGTTGAATCAAAAGGCTCTACTAACGCTACTGGCTTGTCCCCTTTACAGTGAATAGCTGTGCGTACAGCTTCCTCTGGAGAGTAACGTTCAGGCATAAATGCATCCCTCTTCTCCCAAAGAAACGCAGCAATTTTCTTAGAGATATCAATAGCTTGAGGATCATTTTCATCACAAATTGTGATAATAGTTGAATGAATATTTGGCAGATCCAACCAAGGCTGTACGGGACAAATGCTTGTGGATAATACGCTATCATTCTTCTCAAATTCCCTTCCATATCCTAGTACATCTTTCATTGGATATGCTGAATCGACCTGTGCTTCGGGACTAATTAACATAGGAAGATGTACAGCTCTCATTACTGGTTTAATCTTTCCACTTAATGTTTCAAATAACAATTTCGCTGTATGTAGTCCAGTTTCATATTGATCAATATGAGGAAATGTTTTATAAGCAACTATAATATCTGCATATCTGAGCATTTTTTTAGATACATATGCATGAGGATCAATACTAACTGCGATAGGAATATCAGCTCCAATGGCGAATCGAACAGATTCAATAATGTCTCCTTCTGGATCTTCATGAAGGTCTGTAACCATTGCTCCATGAAGAGATAATAGTACTCCATCAACATTTATTTCTTGTTTCAGAGGTTCTAAAATAGATTGTTTCAGGATTTGATAATCTTCTTCCACAACGCTTCCTCCAGAAATTGCTGACGCAGCAACAGTTGGTATAAAACTTCCTCCTTGGTTATGTATCTCCTGTAAAAACCCACCTATTTCTGTACGTGTCGCTTTTAGATTTTCTTCAATTTCTTCTTTAAAGTAGAGATAACTGGAGGAAAATGTTCTTAACGTAGTTGGAACCTCACAAAAAGTATTTGTTTCTTGTTTTACTTGTGCAATCAGAATACGCATCATATCACTCCCTCTATAAAATTAAATACTCCTTTTATTTCAATATGCAATATTCATGCCAAATTTAAGAATTTTATAATTATTCATTTTAAAATAAACTTTAAACATAATTGGTGTATTGTATTTTTTAGCCAACTATTTTCTCCAGTCTTTATAATTCCCTTTTCATATGAACCTCCCTTAAAACGACCCAAATAAAGGTCATCGACTTACATTTGGGTCACCGCTTGAAGAATTACTATTATTAATAAATTACTATCTTTCTTTCTACTATTATAGTACATCTATGTAAACATATTTTTCTAACTGTATCTTTAACTCATAAAGCATTGGCATATTTATTGCTGTAAATAATACAAATACAAAATAAGAGGTGAGTCTAATGATTTATCGTGTAAAAGAACAAGAAGAAATAACTACTGAAACAACAGATTCTTTAAAAGAAATCGTGTCCACCATTATTGAAGAAGTTAAACTTAATGGAGATCAAGCTTTAAAAAATTATTTAAAGAAACTTGACCAAGTTGAAATAAATAATATTAAAGTTAGTGAAGACGAAATTATAAATGCTAAAAAGCAGTTACCTCAAACTTTATTAGAGGATATGCAATTCTCTATTGAGAGGATCTCCGCCTTTGCTAAAGCGCAGCGAGAAACATTAACAGAATTTGAAAAAGAAATGCTTCCAGGTATCATTCTTGGGCAAAAGGTTATTCCTATTGAATCCATAGGGGCTTATGTACCTGGTGGGCGATATCCATTATTATCTTCTGCACAAATGGCTATCATACCAGCTAAAGTAGCAGGTGTGAAAAACATTCGAGTTTGTACACCACCTACGAAAGATGGCATAATACATCCTGCAGTTCTTTATGCTGCTCATCTTTCAGGAGCTGACGAAATATTTGCCAGCGGAGGCGCTCAAGCTATAGCTGCCTTAACTTATGGTACCGAGTCGATAAAACCGGTAAATAAAATAACGGGTCCTGGGAACCGTTTTGTTACAGAAGCAAAACGACAAGTTCATGGAGAAGTAGGTATTGATTTATTGGCCGGGCCAAGTGAAGTACTCGTTTTAGCTGATAAACATTCCAATCCTACATACGTCGCAAGCGACCTATTAGCTCAATCAGAGCATGATGTTCATGCTCAAGGCACTCTTGTATCTACAAGTCAAGAGCTGGCGGAAAAAGTCTTAGTAGAAATCGAAAATCAGTTAAAATCACTTCCTACTAGTGATACAGCACGCGAATCTTGGAATCGAATGGGACGTGTATTTGTAACAGAAACAATTGATGAAGCAATTGTTTTAACAAATGACCTTGCAGCGGAGCACTTGCACGTTCATTTAAAAGAAGCTTATCAGTATTTAGATCACCTTACTAATTATGGTTCGTTATTTCTAGGTGAGAAATCCTCTGTCGTCTATGCTGATAAATTGGTAGGAACAAATCATATTCTTCCTACCAAAGAAGCAGCCAAATTTACAGGTGGCGTTTGGGTAGGAACATTCCTAAAAGTTGTCACCTACCAACACATCCATGAAGAAGGTGTCAAAACACTCGCTCCCCATTGCGTGAGACAATCTTATCGCGAAGGATTGATTGGACATTTACGTTCAGCCAATGTACGTTTAACCAATGAATTAGATGCAAAACCAGAACAAATACAAGAAACAAAACCTTTTTAGAATAATTACAGTCCATCACTGACAAGTTTATTTAAATATTTGTTTAAGCCCATACTCTGTTTCTGAATCAAACTACAAAATTCCTAATTACTCCGCTATAAAAGTGAGAAATAAGTGTTCAAGAATCACTTTGGTTTTATTTTATTATCAAATAATCAAAACTAAAAAATAATATTTGCTTAAAATAAAATAGACCCTGTAAGTAGATAAGGGTTAAAACTACTTATCTACTTACAGGGCGCTTTATCTTAATTCATAAGTGTCTAATTAGGAAAATACCTATAATATAATTTCAAACACAGCCAAATATACTTAAAAATAATCAACAAAGATATCTTACATCCATATTTTTCTAATATTCTGTTATGCTACACATCATATCATCTAAACACCTTCCAATCCGTTTTGAATAGCTTCTATATAATTATCAAATTCTTCTGTTTGATTTTCTCGGTTTTTAGATAAGAAATCATTATCCTCAAAAAATGCTTTTCTTTGAGCTGTGCTTATTTCTAGCTGAACTCCTTTTTCCTGCTTATTTTTATTAACGATATTATTCTTATCTTTTCCGTCAAATTCTTTAGGTGCATCACTTACCGAGAAACCAGCATTTTTAAGCTCTTTTTCTATTGATTGCGATAACCTTTTATCCAGCCCTCCGACATAGGTGTGTTTCTCCACTTCGTCCTCATATCCATGGAAAGAAACGGTATATAAACTATCTGACACAAGGTCTAAAGCTTCCGGCTCATCGAAATTGGTGGAAGTAATATGCAGCTCCGTATTGTTTGTTAATTTTATCCCTTGAAAAGAATAGAAGGAATATCCACCGGCTAAAGCTGACTGTTCAGCCAGTTCTGTTGTGCCGGGTTCTATTCCTCCACCATGAATTGCTATTAACATCACATCGGGGTTACCTTTTCCTGAACTAATACGATAACCCTCGTCTTGATGCTCATGTTCACTGAGCTCTTTAAAATTTTCGTACGTATCATTTTCGCTCGTTCCAGTGGCTAGCAGTATTGCTATTATTACCACGGCAAGTCCTAATCCTACAATGATAAAGTTATTCTTTTTTTTCACTATTACTACCTCGATTTCATTTTGGTGCGTCTTCTATTTGGTACTATAATAAATGCCATCTGTTAATTACAACTATTTGATTTTATAGAAGATTGATATGAAACCCACTTTTCCTTGAAAAAAATCCTTATGCTTTAATTGTTAGAAAAGCTCGCATTCGCTCGTCCTTTACTTACACAAGGATGTGCTACTTCGGCGTTCTCAAAGGACGTTTGGAACTTAATTAAAGTTCCTTAAACCCATAGTTTTTCTTATACTTTTTTATCGTGGAACAAAAATAGTCCTGGTTCAATGTAAAGAAATTCTTATTACCCACACACTTGTCCTTACTTTCTATACTCACACAAACCTTTCATAATTTATAATTGCACATAAACCTGCACCGTGACTTTTTCTATAACTGCTTCTTCCAAAAGTGACTTTTGTTTTTTTAAATGGAATTTCTAATGCATTTTGTTGGATATATGACATACAGCCTTTTTCAAATTCATCAAAGACAGCATAAGGATTATCTATAATAATTTGGTTAGGATTTAGTAAATGAATAACTGGCACAAGCGCTCTTCCTAAATATTCACCAAACTCATGGATTATTTCTTTTACTTTTTGTGAGTGCAAATAGTCTTCTGAGTCTAAGATAGCATTAACGGATGCAGGTAAATATCCCTCTTTAGTTAATACCCTTTTGAAACTAGATATACTTATTAATTGTTCAAGGCAACCTTTTTGCCCACATATACATAACTCCCCTTGAGGATCTACAGAAATATGCCCGATCTCTCCAGCAGTCCAACTTACTCCATTCATAACTTGCTTATTCGTAATATATGCACCGCCAACACCATTACTAATATGAACGTAATAGAAACTTCCGCCTGTTTGAAAATCTTCTTCTTTTTCAACCGCACTTAACGCGCTCATATTGACATTATTTTGTATAAATACAGGAATATTCTGATCATCTAATTCACCAATTGAAAAGTTTTCCCAGCCTAGACGAACAGATTTATATACAATTTTTTCTTCATTATTTACAATACCTGGTATTGCGATTCCCACACCTAAAATATGATCATATTTTCTTTTTAGCCTATTTAATAAAGAAATCATTTCTGTTTTTGTCTTTATTGGATCCTGGCAATTAAAATCATAAGTTTCCTTTTCAATTATTTCACCATAATAATTGATGACAACATATTCAATATAATCTTTATCAATTGCTATACCAATAGATCTATATCCATCTCGATTCAATTCAATTATTTGTTTTGGCCGGCCTTTTTCTCGAGGCGTTTTTATTCCAACTTCTTTTATAAAATTGTTACTAATAAGTTCATCGACAATTAATGAAACAGTATTCTTACTAACTTTCATTTTTTTTACTAAATCCTGGCGTGTTGTTTTTTTAACATGACGTATTATTGATAGAATCTCTCTTTTATTCTTTTCTCTCAAAACTCCTGTCCCTTTTGTCCCTTTCAATGAGATTTCACTCCATTCAATTTATCTCTTTCTCTTTCATTATAATACTACATATTGATAAAGCTCGAAACACAGAAAACCCTTACATATTTTCAACGATCTTTGCACTTTAAATCCCCACCAAAATATATTAGTGGGGATTCATTTTATACCTTTTTTATATTGTCCATTACAACAACTTGATTCTTCCTTTAAATCGATCAATGAATTGATTATTCCATTCATCGCCTCCTAAAGCATTACCACTTTTCCATATTGGAGGATGAATGTTTTGGTTTGCTAATAATGCAGTAGTTTCTATAATAATTGAATTTAGTATAAATGCATTAACAAAAGTAGAAATAGCTCCTACTTTTTGTTCTTGTCCTTCGATATCGATAACAGCATCTCCTACATCAATTTTAGAATCAATATTCACATCTACAATATCATGAAGATTATGCTTGGAAGGGTGTCTTGCTGGATGATTAGCAGGGGTTTCTTCTGCATGTTTTACAGAACTTACTCCAACTGTAGTTACACCTCTCTCTTTTGCTTCCAATACGGAGTCAATTGTAGCAGCATTTATTCCATATGCATTGATAACAATTAGTAAATCATCTTTTTGCAGATTATAATCATCAATAACTATTCGCCCGTAACCGGGAGTACGTTCTATTTTCATTGATCGGAGGGCGCCGCTGCTTAATAAAGTTCCTTCATCTAGGATAGCGCTGGCATGCATTAAACCACCTGCACGAAAAAATACTTCCTGAGATGCAAGATTAGAGTGTCCTCCCGGTCCATATACATAAAATAATTTATCTTGTTTAACTTGTTCTGAAATCATGTTTGCTGCTTTTTGAATTTTTTCTTGTTCTGTGTTCATAATATTTAAAAGATAGGTATTGATTTCATTATAATAATTTTGTATTAAGCTCATGTTATTCACTTCCCTTTCTGTATAGGCATTCTCCACTCTTATAGGTTTCCATAACTTCATAGTCTGTTTGATTTTTCTTCAATAAAAGAATATCTGCGGGGGCTCCTTCTTTCAACCCCCTATGCTGTGGTAACCCCATTAATTTCGCTGGGTAAATAGAAGCTTTTTTGATGGCTTCTTCAAAACTAGTGATATTGTTTTTTTCTAAGTTTTGTACACCTTGTAAAAGACATTGAGCAGAACCAGCTAATAAATCAGGTTTACCTTTTAAATGCAATCTTCCGCTCTCTGTTAATGTCACCTCCCCACCAACCGCTTGTTTATAATCTCCTTGTTTCATTCCAGCTAATGCAACACTGTCACTAATTAAAATCATTTTTTCATTTTTAACTTGATTAATTACCTTCAGAACGTTTGCTGGTAAGTGATTCCCGTCTGAAATGACACTTGACCATAAGTGATCTTCAGCAAGTTGATCCCATATATAATTGGGATGTCTTGGCAATAACAAATGAGCACCATTACCTAAATGCGTAGATAATATTGCACCTTCTTTCACAGCAGAACGTATTTGATTACTTGATGCAGCGGTATGTCCTATAGCGACTTTTACATCATTATTCGTAGCCTTTTTTATGAAATATAGAGAATTCTCCCACTCAGGGGACAATGTAACAATCTTAATCATACCTCGAGCTTTTTCTTGAAAGTAACAAAATTCATCCCAATCTGGACGTTTCACAAATTCCTCGAAATGAGCCCCTTTTGGACCATCTTCCATTGAAATGTATGGCCCTTCTAAATGAAATCCTCCTACTACATCAGTATGTTTAAAACCCGTAAAAAGTTGTTTAACATTTTCTTCAAAAATAGATGCTAATTTTTTAGTCGAATTTGTTATGATTGTAGGATAAAATGTTGTTACGCCAACTTGAGATAAATGTTGAATAACTTTTTTCCATTCTTCTTTATCAAGAGGTTTTTGATTAAAATCAATTCCCTTAAATCCATTAACTTGTAAGTCAATCAAACCTGGAGTAATTATATATCCTTCATTTACTAACTCATTTATTTCTTTAATTTCTTTAATATACCCTTCTTTCATAATAATTCTCGACGGTTTTTTTGTTTCATAATGTATTCCTTCAATAGCTACTTCAGAATTTCCCATTAATTTTTACCCTCCAAAAGATTCACTGTCTAAAATAAGATGTGCATTGTCATGTTTTCTAAGAATGGTAGCTGGACAAGATGTATCTATGGGTTGATTAAACACTTTTGAAACTGCCTCTTTTTTTGTTTCACCAGGCACCGTACAAACTAAACATCCAGCTGATATTAATGGGGGAATGGTTAATGTCATCGCATGCGTGGGAACTTCTGATATAGTCTTAAAAGCGCCATCATTTACTTGTTGATTTCTACTTGCCTGGTCAAGGGCTATAACTTTTATTGGATCTGGATCTTCAAAATCTGCAACATGTGGGTCATTAAAGGCGATATGGCCATTCTCACCTATCCCTAAACAAACTAAATCAATCGGCTTCTCCAATAACAAATGCGTATATCTCTTAATCTCCTCTTCAGGATCTGCCATTCCATTCATAAAATGAAAAGCTTTCATGTTAACCTTATTTGCAACATGTTTTTGTAAATAATTTTTAAACCATTGGTCTGAATCAAGCGGTAAATTTAAATATTCATCCATATGAAATCCAACAATTTTGGACCAATCAATTTCTTTACTTTCAGTTAGGTAATAAAGAACCTCATTTTGAGAAGGAGCTGCAGCAAAAACAATTCGAACTTCTTCTTTCTTATTTAATATTTTTTTTATTTCGTCAATTGCTAAATTTGCGGAGACCTTCCCCATATTCTTCCTATCTTTACAAACATAATAATTAAGACGATCTTTTGAACCTTGTTGAATCATTTCTGACATTTTAAACATCTCCTCTAATTAATTTTTTCATTTCATCTTTTATTTGATTTTCCATTTCACGGTTAACTTTGTTTGGATATCCAAAATAAAAAATGGATTCTTCTGCTTCATATCCACCCTCATCTAATTGTTTTGCAGTGGGTATATACCCTACCATTCCATTAGAATATCCTAAAGGAATAACATTTTTGTTATGGTCCTTAATATACGATCCATAAAAATTTACTAATTCCGCATTACAAGCCACCATTTCAAATAAATCACTTATCTTCACATATTGAAAAATCAACGTATAGCTTCTATTTCGATTATTATCGACTAATTTGGGCCATTCTTCTTTTAGTTTACCTGGTATAATTTCCGTTATATTTTCATTACCAAAGGTTAATGGAATTTCCTTTTCTCTAAAAACAAAAGGAACAAACCTGCAAGCTTTTGCAGTGCTATTCTTAAACAATCTCATAACATCATTGAATAATTCATTACCTAAATGAACCATATCTTTTATATCTCCACGATAAAATTCTTCATTACTGATTAGTTTAGGGCGAATATCCCCACAATATCCCTGTAGATAAGCTACATTGCAACCAGGGAAGGTTTCTTCTAATTTTTTGCAGCATACTCCTGTAAATTCACTTGAAATAACATTCTCATCAGTAGAAGTAGGATGGCAGGTATAATGCAGCCACATTGCTTTCTTTTGTCCTGAATCATTGAGAAAAGAATATATTTTTAATTCGTCATCTACTTCACCATCTGTATTGGGAGCCATTTTAATTATATTATCTAATTTTTTTCTCCTATTTATTCCTACCTGAGATGTTCCGCTATGTACAAACATTTTTACTTCTTGTAAATCTAGAAATAGTTTTTTAATAGAGAACATTAATTTTTCTTCTAAAAAAGACAAATAGGAGGTATCTAATTCCCCTAACTGCTTACTAAAGCTTGAACTTGTTTGGGGCCCTGAGTGATTATGAGTTGCATGAATAACTATTTGTTTCCCAGAAATTTCAAATTCTTTTTCAATTTTAGATTTCATTTTTTTTACGAATCTAGTATCCCACCAAATTAGATCAGCAACGATAAATAGAAATGAACTATTATTATTTTTTAACAAAAAGGATCTTAAATAAAGACTTTCAAAGGTTTTATTTGCTTTACCTTTTCGGTGAGCGAATCCGGCTAATGTAATTGGATGAGGTGGAGTAATATCTTGCTTATGTGATCCGAGTTGCAAAATTCTCACTTCCTTCCAATAATTCAATGATTTTTATATATGCCCTGATGATATGAAATGGATCTTTTACTGGCAAAGCAACGATTTGGTTAATTGGGCGTCCTGTTCTATCTCTTATTTGTATCCATTCTCCAATTTCTTCGTTTTCATTCGGAAAGGTATTAAAAACATACGTCTCTACCTTTTTATATTTTTCTATCCATGTTTGTTCGTTTGTCAGTGAATATAACAGTAATGTTGAATAGAGAGCTTCTGAATGTGGCCACCATAATTTTGTATCCCATGATTCCAAAATTAATTCTTCAAAAGGAGTTCCTATAAGTTTTCCTTGTGGTCTTCCTCCTTCTTTATCAACGAATCTAAATATTCCACCATTCTTTTCATCCCAACCTACCGTTATTGCGTTTTTAACAATTCTTTCTACATTTTTTATATGTTTTTCTTTGTTCTCTAGTTCAATATACAAAAGACTGTGAAGAATAAACCATGCACACTCAACTGTATGTCCAGGATTCATATGTCTTTCGAGCAATGTGCTCGAATCTCCTGAGTACATCTCTATGATTCTATTACTATTTTGTAAATATAAAATATCATGAAAAAAAGTGTCTATGTCTGATAATAAAGTGAACTGTTCTTTTGCATTTAGTTTTTTAGCTGTCTCATATAGTTCCTGAGCAACATTGATTAGCATCATTGGAATTGAATGTGAAAGATACCCATCAGGAATTGGATAAGGATCTGATTGAAATTCATTTTTAGATATGCGTTCCTTGATTGTGTGATAGATTAACATCACATGTTCAAATGTCTCGACTTTGTTGTTTAAATTGGCATATGCATTGCAACCTAATACGTAAAAACAATCTGCAAAGATGCTTGTATCCATCTGGTCTTTGATTTTTTCTCCATTTCTTTCTACAGCAAAAACAACGTGATGATTACGCATTAATGCATGATTTTTTAAAAACGAGTATGTGTCATCCGTTATATGGCTCCACTTCTCCGATAGTTGAATGATTCCTTGTTCCTTCAACTGCAAGAGTTTACACCCTAACCACAGAAATCTGCCTTGAGACCAGATATATTTCCTGTCACTAATAAGATCGTCACCTGAATTTGTATAACATGTATAGACACCACCAAATGTATCATCTACAGACTTTTCCCAAAAAGGAAGAAAATTTCTTTCTAAGTCCTCTATATATTTATGTTTTAACAATTCATTATCCATGCTACCATCCTTAGCTATTTAGTATAAATTTGTTAGCAGAAAGTATTTGTAGTGTTATCTAACTACAAATACTTTCTTCCTTTTTAATCCTTTTTATTAACTTGTTTGACTAATTCTTCTACTTCAGAACGTATTGCTTTATGTCTGTTAACAAACCCTAATCCGATAAAGACAATGAGAGACACAATCACAGGCGCTCCGACTGAAATAGATAAAGGTACGGTGATTATTTTTGTAATTACGAAAGTGAGTAAACCAGCAAAAACGGAAGAAATTGCTGCTTTCTCATTTGAGTGTTTAAATGCAGGTAATAAGCCTAAAATCATTGGAACAGATATTGGGCCAATTAATGCCCCAAACCATTCGATAATTAATCCAATAACGCCACCAAATCGTTCATTCTGAATACCAATTAATAATGTTAAAAATGTAAATATAAAAGTGGTTATTCTTCCGATACGTAGTCCTTGTTTTTGCGTAAGATTTTTAAATTTATCAGACAAATTCGGTAGAATATCTCTTGTAATAACTGCAGAGATGGTATTAGCATCAGATGAAGTCATCGACATAGTTGCTGCAAACAAACCAGCCAAAACGAGACCAACTAACCCTGCAGGTAGTAATTCCATTGCTAATAAACCGTAAGATTGGGAAGGATCTTCTATTCCAGGTATAATAAGTGGTGCAGCCCACATTGGGAAAAACATGATTAAAGGAAATATTAAATATAATATTCCAGATAAATAAGCACCTTTTTTTGCCGCCCTACTAGAAGGTGATGAGATATATCTTGCAGCTAGATTCCAAGTTCCACCATTATAACTTAAGAACACTACAAAGAAATAAACAAGTACGTAAGTTAGCGTATAAGGCTCACTAAACCATTGACTGTGTGTGGCAGGTAACTCGCTCCAAATTCCAGCTAAAGAACTTACGCCCCCCATCATATTCATTACAACCAAAAACATGATCACAGCAGCAACAACTTGAATTAGGAATTGAGCAAAATCTGTCCATACATCCGCCCATAATCCACCAATAGTTATATAAATAAGACTGACAACACCAGATATTAACACCCCATATATTAACGGTAAACCTGTAAATATATTAAGTAGAATCCCAATAGCAGCCCATTTAGCACCAACATCAAATAATTTTAGAATAACTCCTGACCAAGCCATTAACTGTTGTGTAAAAAGATTATATCTAATTGATAAATACTCCGTTGGCGATTCCACATTATAATTAATTCTTAAATTTGCCCATTTGGGAGCAATCAAATGAGCACCAATGATGACAGCCACAGCAATAACTAATGCCCACCATACATAAATGGTAAATCCATTCGTGTAAGCGATTGCAGCATATCCAGTAAAAACTGCTCCACTGTATCCGGACACATGATGTGAAATACCAGATAACCACCATGGTAATTTCCCTCCAGCAGTGTAAAAATCTCCTGAACCTCTGATTCTACG
The DNA here is from genome assembly GCF_000750635.1 of Oceanobacillus jeddahensis. GTDB lineage: Bacteria > Bacillota > Bacilli > Bacillales > Amphibacillaceae > Oceanobacillus > Oceanobacillus jeddahense. The sequence goes on along the minus strand of NZ_CCDM010000001.1, from coordinate 978,997 downwards.
ATAAGACCAAACGCCTATCAAAACCATCAATATAAAAAACAACGCAATGACAAGCCAATCCATCCCCTGCATATTAGACTCAACCCCTCTTTTTATTTTAATTAGTCCTTCACTATGACTAATTATTTAAAGTTATAATATCATTCATAAATATAAATGTAAACGCTTTTATAAATTTAAATTTTCAGAATTGATTTTTTCATATTATAAAGTTATTTGGAATCAATTAATCTTAATAAAACCAGTGCTTCTATTTATTAATAATACAACCTGAATATATTTTCTTGAATTTTTTGACTATATCATCTATTGTTTAGGTATATAAAATTTGAGGGAGATAGATATGAGATTACCTACAGAATTTTTAACACCTACGGACTTTGAAGCATTTGCCAGAAGAATAGTTTCTATTATTTTGGGGAAAGAAATCATTGGGTTTGGGGAAGGTAAAGATGATGGAATTGATGGATTAGATGATATTAATTCACCTACTATAGTAGTACAGGCTAAAAGATATCAATCAAGAACTCCACTTAATAGTTTTAAAAAAATAGTAAAAAGAGAAATTGATAAAATTAGAAATACAGCTAAAAAGTATGAATGGAATAATAACTATGAATATGTGATTGTAACAAGCATGGATCTAAACCCTCTGGCAAGAAAAGAAATTCGCGATTATGCGGGGTCCCTCATTCCTTCAGATAAGAATATTATTGATGGAGTATTGTTACAGGATTTAGCTGATAAACAAAAGTTTCATGAAACTTTTGTTTTATATAATCTAAAAGAAAAAAACTGATTGAACAGCTAGAAAATTGTAACAAAGAATATATTGAAAGAGAGTCTAAGAACTATTTTTTAGACTTTGACGCACAATATTATACAGAAACTGCAGTTTTGTATAATGCATATGAAACTATAGATAAATATCGGTTAGTTATTCTTACTGGAAACCCAGGTGTTGGAAAGACAACAACTTGTAAAATGCTAGGTAATCTTTTTACAAGTAGAAAAGATAGTAAATATTTAATTCTCGAGAGAAGTATTGCTGAAGTACAAGAAGTTATAGATTTATTCAATAAGATTTATAGAGATGAAAAATCAAAAAAATTACTTGTAATATTTGATGATTTTTTGGGCAGAAATACTCTCGATGCCTCTGAACAACAAATAAAAAAGTTGCGAAATCTATACTCTATTTTACGTTACTCTGAAAATTTATATGTAATATTGAATTCACGTACTCAAATTATAAATACAGCAAAAGGTGACAACTTAGAATTTAGAGAGTTCCTAGATGGAAAAAAAGAAGAAAAAATAACTATAAACATGTCTAATTATACCGATATAGAAAAAGCTTACATTTTTCGAAAAAATATAGAAAAAGTATTTAGTACTAAAAATCTCGATGAAAAAATAATAATGAATGAAAAATATAAAGATATCATTGAAAATGAAAACTATCTCAAAATTATAAAACATCAGAATTTCAATCCTAGATTAATTAGTCTAATAGCAAGCAAATCTGTAGAAAGTTCAGGTAATTACTATGAGTACTGTATTAATTCTTTACATAACCCCTCTAGAATTTATGATGAACTTTTTAGAAAGTTATCGAATGGAGCTCAATACTTTTTATTGAGTTTATATTGTTTTGAAAATTATCCAGTAAAATTGAGCCAGTTAGAAGACGCTTTTAATCTTTTGAAAATGGATAAAGCATATGACCTGAAGCAAATTGAAGAAGATTTAGAAGATTCCTGGATTGTTATTAGAAATGATGAAACATTTGAAAATGAAACTATAAATTTTGCCAATCCTTCAATTATAGATTACTTATCAACAAAAAAATCTGGATTAAAACCTGCGTTCAATAAAATAGCTAATGAAACAAAATATTTGGCGCAAATTTTAAAAATAGAAGGTGGAGTAGGCTTGTATCGGAGAATTAAAAATAATTTCGATTATTACTATGACAAATATTCTTATTCCGGTGAGAAATTGAATTTAATTTTTAAAGAAAATAACATGTTTATCAGTGAGAAAGAATATAGAGATCTATTATATATATTTAAAGGTGAATATCATAATGATGCCCCACCTCTGTTCTTATCATCCCACTGGGATAGTTTAATTGAATCCCTTTACGATTCTAATAATAAAACTGCACAATCCATCTTTTTAAATGAGTTATTATTTTCTTCTTCAAATAGGTTATTAATAAACAACATATTCCAAGACGTTGATATAGATAATATAGCGAAAAATTTAGACCTATTATTATTAGACTTTTATAATGAAGGACTGTCTCAAAATGAACTCATTAATTTCTCTGAAGAAAAAACCGGATTAAATTTATTTGCACAAATTTCAAACTATAAAAAAGAACAGTTACAAAGTAAAATAGACAGCTTTGAAGACGCAGATAGCTTTTTAGATTTAGTGGATTCAATAAGCATTGAAGATGAAGTCGAATCTGTTACTGAGGAAATAGTTGAAAATTATCAGGAGCATTTGTTTAAAGAATTAAGATTTTCTTTTTTTAATAATTATATTGATGAGGATGATTTAGATTTCTCTGATTTTGATTCTCAGGTTTTTGACGTAGCCAAGGATTTTTTCAATACCATAGATAATGATGACGACCAAGAAGAATATAATATTGATAAAAAAAGCATGGAATACACTGAAACATTAGATACTATATTAGGTCGCCCTTTATTATAATTTTATTGCAAAATTAAAACTTTTTGTAAATGATTAGATGATTTTTAAGAACTTCAAACCGGGCTGTTGTATAATTCAATAAGCGATTGTGCAGCAGCCATCTAACATAACACGTTACTTGCATGTATAGTACCATAGATTTTTTTACTATGTTGTGGTCAAGAAAACAATTTTATCTTGCCATTGAAGGAGCTTTTTTATCTCACAGTGAAAGTTTTTCGCTTTCGCATAACAGAAGGCTCAAAAATATAAAAAAGCGTGGTATCTTTATCATGAATTGATGAAGATACCACGCTTCTACATTTCATATATTAACTTTATTCTTATTTTAAGAAAACAATTATTTTTTTGCTATACCATAATGAATTTGCCCATACTATTCTAAATCAGCATGTCTTTCAAACATAGAACCTGTCGTTTCCTTATACTCTTTCATCAATTCTAGAATAATGGCATCGTAGGTTAGAAAAGAAATCTGCTCAAAAGCGCTTCCTCCCGGCTGTATGGAAGATATATCAATCCCTGCATTCTTTAATTTTGGAGAAACACCAGGAAGAATAACTGTCACATCGGCTAATTGTGAAATGGTCGATTTACTATCCATAGTAATCAGTGCAATTTTCACACCATTTTCCTTTGCTTTTTTTGACATAGATACTAAACTATCTGTCTCTCCTGAACCAGAACCAATCATTAATAAATCTCCTGCTTGTGTATGAGGATTTGTTACATCTCCGACTACACTGACTGAAAACCCAAGATGTAATAACCGGTTTGCAAAACCCCTAATCGCAATTCCTGATCTTCCAGATCCAGCCAGAAAAATATGATTAGCTTCTTTAACAGCAGTCATTAATTCATTTAATTCCTCATCATTTTGATATTGTGTATTATGCAATAATTCTTTAATAATAATTTTTGTGTTTTCTTTTATACTCATTATTTATTCTCCTTTTATCGATCGAGAAATTTCTTTAGCTGCTGTGGCTGGGTCTTCTGCATTCACTATTCCACCACCAACAATAACAATTTCTGGTTGATAGTGCATATACGCATTGATCGTTTTGGGATTAATACCACCAGCAACTGCAATGGGGGTTTCTTTTACATATTCACTTATTTCTTTTAAATCATCCAATGGTGTTCTACCTATAGCTTGTTGATCTACTCCTGTGTGAATAGCAATAGCATCCACATTTAAAGATTCAAGTGTCTGTAATCGTAACTTTAAATCTGGGACACAAATCATGTCGACCATTACCTTTTTATTGTATTCCCGTGCTTTTACAATACATTCTTTAATCGTTAAATCATCAGTAACTCCTAATACCGTTACATAATCTGCTCCAGCCTCATATACTATTTCTGCTTCATAACCCCCAGCATCCATGATTTTTGCATCGCACAAAACCTCTAATTTGAAAAATTTAGATTTAATCTCTCTTACAGTCTGAAGACCATATTGCATCAAAAATGGGGTGCCTACTTCTACAATATCTATGTATCCCTCCACCTTTTCAAGTAACTCTACTGCATGTTCTATCGAAATATCATCTAAGGCTAATTGTAATTTTGTCATATATATCTCCTTAATATTCTATGATTACTCATATTTGCAATATAAATATATGGTTATGGATAACTTGATTAGTCAGCAATAATCTTAATTTGTGTACCGGTACCCAGGGATGGAATATTTTTTGATTCTAAATATAAAGTTCCCGATAATTCAGGTACTTCAGAACCATCAAATCTTATTGTAATATGTCCAAGACTTTCTAAATTTTGTTTAACAATAGTGCCTACGGATGTAATGTTAAACTTCTCCTCATTAATGTAAATAGATTGTCCTGCTTTAATTTCTCCTTTTACAGGTGAAACATTAACAATATAACAAAAGTCTTTTAAATCATCTGGTGCTTCCTCACCAAAAAGAATCACCATCTTTTCTTCTAAAAACTCATTTGCGTTTGTTCCTGTGTCTTTAATAACAGTTTGATAGATCACTTCCATATTAACGACATAGATTTTTAAACTATGTCTTCCACCTCCATCCAACAAAGTATGCGTAGGGAATGATATATTTATATCACTAAATACTTTTATATTCCCTTGATCTGAGTTGTTTAAATAAATTATTTCGTATCCTTTACTTAACTAATTATGATTGATATAATCCAAAGCTTGCTAGCCAGGCAACAAATACCCTTGGTACACCATTTAAAAACCTGGAATATAAGACAGATGGTACGCCTACCTCAATGGTTTTTGTTTCTGCTTCCGCTAACCCTAAACCAACCGGAATAAAATCACAGCCATTTTGTGTATTTATTGCAAATAATGCAGGTAAAGCTAAATTAGGTGGAACATTCCCTCTACTAATCTCAACGCCAATTAAGGTTCCTAATACTTGTCCAATTACCGCACCAGGTCCAAGCAATGGGCTTAGAAAAGGGAGGGAACAAATAAAACCAATAACCATCAATCCCCAGATATTACCTGCTAAAGGAGACATGATATCTGCAAATAAATCGCCAATTCCAGATCCTTGTATAATACCAATTAGCAAAGCTACAAATCCCATGAAAGGAAGGATCGTATGCAGCATGGTTTCTACTGCATCTCGAGCTGCTTGATAGAATGTATTAATTACTTTCCCTGCTCCTAGTCCAATCTTTGTAAGCAGGCTCTGTTTATCTTGCTCTGCTTTTGTCTCCATAATTTTTTTGTCTTTAGAATAGGTTGACTGCTTCTCTTCTTCCTCTTCTGATTCGTTAGAAGGGCGACTGAAAGCTTCTTCATCTACTACATTCTTCTCTTCATCTTCTTCAGCAACACTTATTTGATCAACATCTACATTAGATACATAAATATCTTCCGTAATATATTGCCTTAAAGGGCCACTTTTTCCTGTAGCCATAATATTAATTGTTGGAATTCTTTTTTGTGGATAAATACCGCAGCGTAAAGTACCTCCACAATCAACAATGGCTACCATAATTTCATCTTCTGGTACTGATGTTTCAAATCCATTTACTGGTGAAGCTCCAGTAATTTCACATAGCTTATCTACAATGGCAGGTTTATATGCAGCTGTTACATACACTAATTTGTCTTTCTTTCCATTGACACCAAGTACAAGTGGACCTCCAAATCCACCAGGGCCCTTAACAACTTTTACTTTTTTACTCATCGTCTACACCTACCCTTCTATATGAACTTTTTTGCTTAATTTTACTTTTTGCTGCTTTTCTACATAGCTTGTTGTAAAGTCCGTAATCCAACCACCGACAAAGTTCATTACTAGACCTACTAGTAAATAACGGACTGCCAAATCTGTCATCGGTAATCCTAATTGTTGAATCCCATTTGCAATCCCTAAGAAAATAAATAGCTCTGCCGGGTTAATATGTGGAAAAATTCCATTACTTGTATGAGCAAACTGTCCAGCAGCAGCATAGTAGCTTGGCTTATATTTTTCAGGTAAAAATCTGCCAAGAGAGTGCACCATTGGATTTGCTAACATAAAAGATCCTAGAAACGGGAGAATCATATATCTTAGTAATGGATTTCCTGATGATTTTTGAGCAATTTTATTAATACGATCTTCTCCAATTAATTGAATAATCGTATTCATTGCAATGAGCAGCATAAGTACTAAGGGGACAATCGAACCCATCCAGTCAATAAATGTATCTGCTCCAGTTTGAAACAAGTTAATAAATCCTTCTGCTACTTTAACTATAAAATCCATGTTTCTTTACCCCTTTCTTTGTAAACATTTGATTTACCCTCTTCACTACTTTCATCATCGGAGACGGAATTCGTTCCACTTCTCCTCCTGCTTGAACAATATTAAACGTATGTTGCGCATCGATAATTGCTCTTTTTAGTAATTTATTGTAGGCCATAAAGTCTTCTTTACGAAGCTTATTGATTTTCTTTCCTTCCAACCCTTTTAAACTTTTAAAACGTGAAAATACTGTGACTCCTTGCAGATATCGTGCTTCTTCAATTTCATTTTTATTATTTAATTGAAATAAAACGAGCGTGCCCGACCGGATAATTGCGGGGCGTCTACCAATTGCTACTCTGCCTTTTTCCCTAAGCTCGGTATAGTGCTTTGTAAAATGTTTGATTTGTACAAATCCAAATAAATATTGGATGACAAAGCCTACTGCCAAAATAATGATTAAAATAATGAAAAACATAAGCTATTTCCTCATTTCTTCATTTAAAATACGTACAAAGCTATGCATCAATTATAAATTCATGAAAACGATGAATTATCTAAAACGGCAAGTAGATCTTCATAAGATTTGGTCTTAGCAATTTTTAATACTTCTTGTTCATTGCTTGATATCTTTAACATTTCGTCGTAAATAGGTACGAGTAATGAGGCGTCATACGCTTTCATTTCTGGTAAACCTAACATAAAAATTAATTGAACTTTTTTTCCTGTTCGTGTCTTAACCGGTGCATCTATTACACCAAGGGAAAGCACAACTTTATTTGATTGATAATGAACCGTATGAGGAAAAGCAATTAAACGATCAAATACCATCGTAGACTTCTTTTCTCTTTCATTTAGACGATCAACAAAGCCTTCATCAACAAATTCTTCGTTTATTAAATAATTTGCCATGTCATTCATATTTTCCATGTATCCTTTTTTACTAGATAGATAAAAAAGTTTATCTTTGTGAAGTAATGTGCCTAGTAAAGAACAATTTAATTTTAAATTTTCGTCCTCTTTTGCTCTTGCTCCATTTAAATAAATAGCTTCTTCTATTTGTTTTCTTACTCTGCTTTCATCAAAAATTTCACTAATTTCAATTACAGGTATCTGTAATGCGAAGGGAAGAGGCATGGTAGTAAAAACGACACCATACTTTGATAAATTAATTGCTGATGCATCTAAATGAGAATATAAATCTACTTTTGTTTTCGAACTAAGGATTCTTTTTAGCTGAATAGAAATTAGTTTAGCTGTACCTCTTCCCGTCTCACATACAATAGCAACTTTATTTAAATTCCTAATTTGTACATCATGTTCATCTAGATATACACCATAATGAAAAGAAAGATAACCGAGTTCATCTTCAGAAACTGTTACATCAAATTCTTCCTCAATTGCTTTTCCCGTGATTTCAGCCATTTTATAAGACAATGGATATTTCTGTTTTACTTCATTGATTATTGGATTTTTGATATGAATGCCAAATATGATACGATTTAGCATCAATGTCATATGATAAGTGAAATCATGTAGAAATTCTTCATTATCCAAGACAATATTAAGTTCATATGACATTTTTTCCATTATAATGTCTAATATCTTTTGTACTTTAGGCGTTATTTGAATATCAATCATGGAACTTGTCCGCGTTGGTGTCCGTCGGGTAGCTATTGGAATGGTAATAAACAGAATCTCTTTTGATGGAATTTCAATTGGTAACAATTTTTCAATAACTTGTTTAATCTTACTTGCTATCTGAAAATCATTGGTATGCATAAGCTTTGTAAATTTTTCATCAATATTTTCAATCAAATAATTATTTATCACTCTATCAAGTAAAATTGTTACCGATTTCATTAAAAGTTCAGTTGATTCCTTATCAAAATCATGATTATAAGCAATAGATAATATAGCTTCTTCAATATCTGGATCAAGAGAATATCTACCATATAAGAATTCGTAAATATGCTCCAGAATAAAAAAACGAATAGATTGCTCTTCCCCAACTAAATACATCCCATTATTCTGTTTCCCTATGATTTTTAATTGATAAGTATCCAATACCACAGCAGCCTTTTTTAAATCATTAACAAGAGTGGTTCGTCCAATGTTCATCTCAAAGGCTAATTCATCTAATGTATTCTTTTTATTTTCATTCATTAGATTGCCAATGATAATAGCTATTCTTTTTTGGAAAGAATCATGGTTCTTCCTTTCTTCATGGATCTGGTTTATTATATTTTGAAAGTATTTTTTATCATCAACAAACAAACGATAACCTTTACCCCGTATATTCTCTATATAAGCAACACTGTTTAAATCGCTATTTAGCTGTTTGATATAATTTCTTATTGTTCGGGTACTTACACTTAGCTTGGTTGCTAAATCTTCAAGAGATATATACTTTCTTTTCATGCATTCATGTAAAATTTGGACCGCTTTATCATTATCAAATAACATTGCCATCTATAATACATCTCCTCTTATAAGTTATACTAAGTAATCGTTAATGAAGTCATCCTCATCGTTACTTTAAAGTAAATATCTTCAAACGATAATCTTATTCAAACTTATAAAAGAGATTAACTATCATAGTGAATAGTTTTATCCTCTAGATTTACCGCCAGAGATATTTACTGTTGTACCAGTTATATAACTAGAACGTTCAGAAGCCAAATAAGTAACTAAATCACTGATTTCATTTAATTCCCCGACTCTTCCTAAAGGTATTGTTTTACTATAGTCTGTGTTTAGACCTTCTACAGTTGTACCCCTTGTATAAGCTAAAGCTTCATTGTATTCCTTTGTTGTCATCTCCGTTTTTTCATTGATTCCCGGTGCTACACCTACTACGCGAATATTAAACTTTCCAAGCTCTTTTGCCCAAGATCGTGTAAAACCATTTACAGCTCCTTTAGTAGCTGAGTAACAACTCTGCCCTAATGATCCTTCAATTCCTGCTTCGGAAGTAATATTAATAATCACGCCCTGCTTCCTTTTAATCATTTCCCTAGTAGCTGCTTGCGCACATAGAAATGGTCCTTTTTGATTTACATTAACCATAAAGTCAAAATCTTTTTCGTCTAACTCATATTCTGGTTGTTCTCCTTGAGCATCAACTAAAAGTCTTGGTAGATTCACTCCAGCATTATTAATCAAAATATCTACTTTCCCGAACAAATCTACTACTTTTTCAACCATACTGTTAACGCTTTCTTTATTTGTTACATCACACTGAATATAATACGTTCCATCTGTTTGCTCGCCTGTTTTAACGTTTAAATCCGAGACAATAACTTTTGCTCCATTCTTCACCAAACTTGCTGAAATTTGCGAACCAATACCGGAAGCTCCTCCTGTTACAATAGCAACTTTATCTTCTAACTCTAACCATGAATTACTCATTTCCTTTCCTCCAATCAACTTATATATTGAAAGCACTTTCAAGATATAAGTCCACTATAAAGTAAATAAACGTTTGAATTAATACATTCATTTTCACTATGTATCTGCAAAAAGTGTACTAATTGAATTTTCGTATTAAATGGACAAGTCTTTCAAAAAGTTCATTGTGGGAAGGAAACGCAATTAAAATAAGCAGCGAAAACCATTGGGGTTTTGCTGCTTATTTATTCCTTTATCAAATAAAATATTTAAATGCTTTTATAAATTTTAAGAGAGAACGAGCATATCATTAATTCCTTCTCTCTTTTATCATATATAAAATCTCCTCACACACATGAGAAAAAATTAAGATTAACTTATTATAACGCACTCAAGTTTTTAGACGTTAGAAAACTACTATACAAAAAGTAAAATTAATCATGAAGTACAGATAGAATATATGTATACGCCTATTTATCAAACCACCCCTAAACACCATCCAACCCCTTCCGAACAACCTCTATATAACGCTCAAACTCTTCTGTCCGATTTTCCCGGTTTTCAGCCAAGAAATTATCATCCTCAAAAAAAGCTTTTCTTTGGGCAGTGCTTATTTCTAACTGAACTCCTTTTTCCCGTTTATTTTTATTAACAATATTATCCTTTTCTCTTCCGTCAATTTCTTTTGGCGCGTCACTTACGGAAAACCCCGCATTTTTAAGCTCGTCCTCAATGGATTGGGATAACGTTTCATCGAGGCCTCCTATATACGTGTGTTTTTCCTCTTCATCTCCGTACCCATGGAAAGATATCGTATATAAACTATCTGACACAAGAGCTAACGCTTCTGCTTCATCGAAATTGGTGGAAGTAATATGCAGCTCCGTATTATTTGTTAATTTTATCCCTTGAAAAGAACAGAAGGAATATTCACCGGCTAAAGCTGACTGTTCAGCCAGTTCTGTCGTGCCAGGTTCTATTCCTCCACCATGAATTGTTATAAATAGAACATCAGGGTTACCTTTTTCTGAACGAATACGATAATCCTCGTCTTGACGCTCATGTTGACGGAGATCTTCAAAATTTTCGTACGTATCATTTACCTTAGACCCAGTGGCCAGCAGTATGACAATAATCACAGCCAGTCCCAGTCCCACAGTAATAAAGCTATATTTTTTCATCGCGACTACCTCTATCTCATTATGTTATGCACTCTTTAAGGTACTATAAAGTCATATAATCTAACCATTAAAATGACTTATTGAGCTTTACTACCGATATTTCTATTAATGATACTATACTATTTCAATTATTATTTCTAAGTAATCATCTATTAGTGCTCCCAGTACATGCTCAACATTAATCGCACCACTTAAATTGAACTATGATACGTAATAAAAACCGATAGAGCTGTAAAAGTTTTGAGTTTTTCTTTCCGTTATAAAATTCAATTTCATGAATACAGGACACAACACTAGTATAGTGCTGCCAAATATAGTTCGATCCCTGATTAGTGAGCTAATCATCCTTAGAATCGCTGAAAGTAGTCATTAAACATTTCAGGCGCTTTTCTTCAAATATTTCGCAGCTTTCTATATTATTAGTTAGTCCAAAATGGAAATTAGTCTTATGCTCATCATTTAAGAATTCCACATATAAGTTAAAAAGCTGCTCAATAACCTCTTTATAAGGTAGTCAACATTCTTGATAAATCTACCCAAGGTAATTTTCCTTTTAAGCAGTTAAATCCACCTGCAGTAATGGGATTTACAAGTTTGGGTTCCACTTTAAATTAAAACACTAATTAGCTCCTTATTGGTATAGGTAGACTATAATGTCTTGAAATACTCACACTTTTTCATTCTTTACTTATCTTAGTATACTTTAAAATATGAACATATACACATGTTTGATTCAATAAAAAATAGACCTTAATCTATTTTTTCCTCTTACGTTATTTTTCAATACACTTGCTTATTGATTACTTACAGCTTACAAATAGTAAGCCCTACAAATTTATATAATCATAAACTGCAGGGCATTTTTATTAATTGTTAAAGATAATAACATTACGTAGAAAATTAATTAAAACCATTAAATAACATGGAGATAGAAGAATAGTTAGTGGTCGTAATTATTTTAATAACTTACTAAACTCTTTCGACACATAGTATTTTAAATTACTGGCTTACTGATTTCTTGAAAATCCCCAGCTAGTTTAATTATTTCTTCCCACTTTTCTTGTTCAATAAGGTCTTTCTTAACTAATGATCCTCCTACTCCAGCCGCTGCAGAACCTGCTTCAAAAAAGCTTTTTATATTATTTAGAGAGATTCCACCTGTAGGCATAACAGGTATTTCGCCGAGTGGAGATTTAATATCTTTAATAAATTGTGAGCCTAATATATTTGCAGGGAAAACTTTGATAATATCTGCCCCCCAACTATATCCTTGATAGATTTCTGTTGGTGTAAATGCACCAGGAATCATTATTTTTCCTTTTTCTTTTGTAACTTCTATCGTTTTTCTATCTAATATTGGAGCAAAAATAAAGTCAACTCCTGCAATAATAGCTTCTTTTGCTTGTTTTTCATTTAATACAGTTCCTGCTCCAATAACAACTTGATTACCATACATTTCTTTAAGATTATTAATTTTTTCTAATGCTCTTTCCGAATCTAACGTTATCTCTATATTTGTTACTCCACCAGCAATCAATGAATGAATGAACAAGTCTGTCAATTTTATCAGGATTCACTCTTCTTACCACCGCTACAATTCTAGAATCAATCAATTCACCGAGTATATTATCAGACAATTTATAACCTCCCTATAACTATTTATACATTAGCGCGTTACCGTTAGTTTCGTATTATTCGGATCTATTTCATCCCAGTAAGGGTAACCTTCGAAATCACCCTCCACTTCCAATGCACTTGCTCCAACTCTATTTCCCAGTTTTACTGATTCATAATAACTCCATCCACGGAGCAACCCAGAGATAACGCCGGCTGCGAATCCATCCCCTGCTCCTACCGTATCAACCACATTCTTAACATTATAGCCAGGTACATAGGCACTTCCTTCATTAGATGCAAAATAAGCTCCTTTTGATCCTAATTTTACAATTACTAAACCAGTTCCCAATTTCAAGAAATAATCGGCAATGCTTTCAGGTTCTTCTTTGCCAGTTAATAATTCACCTTCATCTATACCAGGCATAAAAATATCACAGTCTTTAGCTATATCAATTATTTCATTTCTCGCTTCTTTCTCCGTCCATAATTTCAAACGAATATTTGGATCAAATACAATAGTCTGTTTATGATTTGCTTTTGCCTTTTTTATTACTTCTTTGACTACTTTGTTACTTGCAGGACTTAGAGCTAAGGTTATCCCGGTTAAATGAATATACTTTGCTTGTTTAAAGTAAGCAGCATCTAGATCTTCAATACTTAATGTACTTGCTGCTGAATTCTTTCTGTAATAATAAACATTAGGATCTTCTCCCAATGTCCTTTCTTTAAAAAATATCCCTGTATTATACCTGTCATCGAATAGCACTTGCGTAGTGTCAACACCTTCACCACGGATTACATTACGGATAAACAGACCGAATTCATCATTTCCAAGTTTGCTGACCCAGCCTACCTTATGTCCTAATCTCGATAGAGCCACTGCAAAATTTGATTCTGCTCCGCCTACCCTTTTAGTAAAACAATTTACATATCTAAGAGACCCGTATAAATCTGGTGATAACAAAACCATACTTTCCCCTAACGTTACTACATCCATAAATAACCCTCGTTCCTCTGCATATAATTATTTACTAAATAAATCAGTCATAAAACGACCATCGAGTGTTGAGGTATCTTTTATACCTAATAAATCAGCTATCGTCTTTCCTGCATCATCCATTAAATATGGACCATTCTCTACTATATTCCTCTTATATCCTTTGTTGCTCGTTTTACCAGAAGCAATGAATACTCCCAAATTAGATGAATGCTCTGTTTTTGAACTAGGTATTTGTGGACCGTGATTTGCTCCAGGTACTGACACTTCAGCGATAATGTCCTTTTTATTAGTTCCCCAAACAAAACCAAGATTATATGCAAATATTACATCGCCCATATCTGATCCCCAGTAACCTATTATAGAGGCATCTTGTTTTTTTAAAGTTAAAGCACTTACTTGTTTCTCTTTGTATACCCACGTTGACAGAGCTTTATAAATAGAATCTTGAACAAATTCATAATCCTCTTCCGGGACAATTCCGTTCGCTTCTCTTCCTTTTAAATTTACGAATATCTCCAACCCGCCTCTTTCATCTTTAAGAATAGCTTTTGATTTATCCAGAACGGGATTTCCTTCTTCATCTATTGTACACAATCCAAACTCAGCCAATCTCAGGTAGATATCACAGAAATATTTATTAGGCACATCCCCGTGATCGGAAGCTAAAATCACTGTGGTATCCTCATCCTTATTCCTCAGTAATTTACCAATAGTTTCATCAAGAATAATATAGCTCTTTCGTATATTCTCTTCATATATTGGCGCCAGTTCCTCTTTATAAAATGGTGAAAACGGGTCATATTGTCCCAAACTGGTGTGATGTGTCTCATCGTTTAGTCTGAATACAGTTGCAAACATGTCAAATCCCTTGTTATTTATTAATTCAATTGCACTATCCGCCAGCCAAGCAGCTTGGTACTCTGCTTCTTCAAAACCACTATCGTGATAAAATTCATCCGGAGATGCTTTTATTGTCCATGATTGAATAAAAGGACCATTTTTTTTTAATAAATATTCTCCTAGTTCCTGTTGGTTAGATATATTATCTGTTTGTAATAATTGAGATTGAATTATATCTAATTCTTGTTTTTCCAGATTATATCCAGCTAGCTTGAACCGTATCCATCCTCCCACATTATTAGATAGGTTCAGCCAAACCCAATTTGACCAATTATTTTTATTTATTTCCACAGATATTGCATTATCAAATTCTAATCGGATCTTATCTTCATTAATCAAAAAAATAATAACTTCTTTTTCAATATTATTTGTAAATTGCATATGAAAAGATAGTTTTCCTTGTTCATTAATGATCGGTGAACGATTATTCTTTTCATGGTGTGCCAAAGAAGACGTTCTTGGCCACCCTAACGATTCCCTTATTTCTTTTTTTGGCCATTTATTTAAGCAAGTACTAAATACTCTGGGTGTTGCTAATTCAAATGGAGGATCTTCCTTTCCACCATAAAACGGAGCAAAACTGAAGTGTTTAGTATCATTTGTACTGATAGTTTGTGGAAAGTGAACAAGTGCACACTTTTTATCTTCTGAATTTGCTAATCCTAGAAGGGTGTTATCATTACCTTTAGGAAGCGACTGACCTTTCCAAGCATTCCCTGGCGCTAGACCCGTCAAAAATGATACCCAATTCACGTCTCCCCAAGTTGATATATACGGAAGTAACTCTGTCGTTGATCCTTCTTGCATCAATTGAGTAATGTTTGGTAGGTATCCTTCCCTGGAAAACTTAAAAATCAGCTCAGGTATTAATCCATCAACTCCAAACATGATAACTTTTTGTTCTTTCATTATTTGTGCCCTCCATTCATTTAAATACATCTACTTTATATTCTTCAATAATATCCCTGTTAACTTCTACACCGATACCTGGGTTTTGGGATATGTTTACTTTTCCATTCTCCATCTGGATGGCATTAAAAATTAGATCTTCGCGGAAAGGATGATCTGATTGATCATACTCTAGATAAATTTCACCAGCATTTAAAGATAAAGGTGCGCTAGGCAAGCTTGCTATATATTGCATCGAAGCCGCCAAACCAATTCCAGATCCCCAAACATGCGGAACTACTGACATATTCCAGGCCTGGGCTAAAGCAGCTATCTTTTTACATTCCGTAAATCCTCCGGACGAACAAAGATCTGGCTGGATAATATCAAGTGCCTTTCGTGAAATCCAATGACGGTAGCCAATCTTTCCAAATAAGTTTTCCCCTGCAGCAACATAGGTTTTTGTTAAATTTTTAATTTCCTTATAGCCTTCCATATCTTCAGGTGCCAAAGGCTCTTCAAAAAAGAAAATATCCGCACTTTCAAGTTCAAGTAACAACCTTCTTGCTTGGGAAGAATTATATGCACAATTTGCATCAAGCATAATTTTTGGTTTTTTACCGACAGCTTCTCTAATTGCTGTAACATACTCAATATCGTCATCTACCCCAAAACCAGTTTTCAATTTAAATGCATCAAACCCTTTAGATAAATGTTCTTTTGCTTCTTCTACACCTGCTTTTGGATAAGATCTGCCTTCTTTTCTATAAAAGCCAGTAGCATATGGCTTTATTTCATTACGAAATGTACCGCCAATTAATTTACTTACCGGTTTATTTAAAACTCTTCCTATTACATCCCATAATGCGATATCTACTCCACTTATTGCATTAACCGCAGCTCCTCCCCCAAATGGCCTTGTGGTATTATACATTTCCTCCCAAAGCACTTCTACGTCGAAGGGGTCTCTTCCTAACAATAATGGTTTGAAACAATTATTTACAAAAGATGCCGCTATTTCTGGAGGCTGCAATCCATGACAAAGTGATTCACCCCAACCAGTAATCCCCTCATTTGTTTCTATTTCAATAATCACCGTACTTCTTTTAGTAACCCACCCTTGTGAAAATGAGAATGGTTCATCTAATGGTTTAGATAGTATATGGGTTGTAATATTTGATATTTTCATATATCTTCCCTCCAATTTACTTTGCTTTTTTCAATTTAGTAATATATGGCTTGATCGCTGGCACTGTTACCGAAACAACAGCAAATAAAAGGAATATTAAAGCAATTGGTTTAGTAACAAAAATCATCATGCTTCCATCAGATACTGCCAAAGATTGTCTAAATGCAGTTTCAGCAATCGGCCCTAAAACGATTCCTAGTAACATAGGAACTATAGGAAATCCTAACTTCGGTAAAATATAACCTAACAAACCAAATACTAACATCACTTTCACATCAAACATGGTATTATTTACACCAAAGCTTCCGAGAAAACACAGCATTAACAAAATAGGTATAAGTAGATTTATAGGTACATCTTTAATTTTTGCAAACACCCTGGTAGCAAATAACCCTTGAATTAACATGAAAATATTCACCAAAATAAGCCCAAACATTATAGTGTACATAACGTCAGCGTAATCCACAAATAACTGGGGTCCAGGCGCTAAACCTTGCATCATCAGTGCTCCTAACATAACAGCAGTTACAGTGTCTCCGGGAATTCCTAAAGTAAGCAAGGGAATAAGTGTAGCACCTGTAACTCCGTTGTTACCTGCCTCAGAAGCTGCAATTCCGTCTAAAGATCCTTTACCAAATTCCTCTTTATTTTTGGATGATCTTCTAGCTTCGTTATAACTTAGAAATGAAGCTATTGCAGGACCAGTGCCGGGGATTGCCCCAATAAAAGTACCAATTGCACTTGATTTAAGCATCGTTTTCTTAAACTTTCTCAGTAAACTCTTAAATGAAGTTACTACTTTATCAATATTACTCATCTCATTTGGTTTTGTAATATGCGCAGTCTGTGACTTTTTAATAATTTCTGATATTGCAAATAAACCTATTAGTGCTGGTATAAGATCTATTCCTGCTATTAAATATTGGTTATCAAAGGAAAAACGTGGGGTACCGTTGATTGGATCTAAACCAATGGTAGAAATAAGAATTCCTAATATCCCCATAATAATTCCTTTTCTTAAATTATTTGCACTTACACTTATAATCATGGTAAGGCCGAATACAGCTAAAGCAAAAAATTCTGGCGGTCCAAAATTTAAAGCAAACTTTGATAGTTGTGGAGCAATTAATAAAAGTGCTAAAGCACTGAAAACCCCTCCAAATACTGAAGCAAGTAACGCTATTCTTAATGCCAGAGCAGCTTTTCCTTGTTCTGCTAAAGCATAACCATCTACAACTGTAGCGGCGGAAGCAGGAGTTCCTGGAGTATTAATTAAAATTGCAGCAGCTGAACCGCCATAAGTACCTGCACAATATATTCCGAGCAAGAACAACATTGCTGTTGTAGGCTCCAACCCATATGTTAAAGGTAACATAAGAGCTACTCCCATCGTTGCAGTAAGACCAGGCAAAGAGCCAAATATAAACCCAGCTATTACTCCAAGCATAATAAATAATAGATTATGCCATTCAAATATAGATAATAGGCTATTAAAAATTATATCTCCCATGTTGTCTCACCTCTTTTCTTTTAATTCTTCTATTAAGGTAAATTAATGTACATTATGTCTTCAAAGATAAATTTAAGCAGGAAAATTAAAGCTACCATAACCAAATATAAATACCATTTACGAACTGACAATACCCACATAATCAAGAACATACAAATAATAGAAGCAAATGTAAAATGAATATATTCCATTAAAAACGTGTAACCCAATGTGATAGCAAAAACTATAATACCAACTAAAGGTTTTCCTTTATCATCTGGGTTTTTACTTTCTTCTTTATCTGCTTGTCCCCCGCCAATGTTTATAAAAGTACTAATAAAAGATAAACCACTTATTATTAAAATAGTCACCGCTAATATAGTTGGTAAAAAAACAGGTCCAGCAACTCCCGCGTTTGGATCTGTCTGAATTTGGCCGGGAATAATAACTTTCCATAACAAAATACTGCCAATTAAAAATACCAGCCAAATATACCTTTCTCTTTGCTTCTTAGTAACCAATTTTTGATCACCTACTTTTAAGGATAATGAGAGACTAAGAATAATTTATAATTTCTAAATAGTGGTAAATATTATATTTTTCCTACTGTTAACCCCTGTCTATTAATCATATATCCTCAGTCTCCCAAGATGTTTTTATTAATTTGAGAGTCCCATTTCCTCAATAATTTCTCCATGCTCAATATTTTGTTCGTTTAACTGTTCTATTATTTCTTCCCCGGTAATTTCTTCCTGTGTCAAGTTAGCAGTATCTAAGAAATCCTGATATTCTTCACTTTCCATTGCTTCTTCAACAATATTCGTCAGTTCTTCAACTTCCTCATCTGAAGCTTCCTGGGACACAAGTAAAAATTTCCAAACACTCATATCAATGTCAAAACCTTTTTCTTCAAATGTAGGTACATCTGGTAGATCTTCAAACCTTTCAGGTGAGAAAACTCCTAATATACGTAAATCCCCTGATTCTACATGTTGCATAAGACTTCCTGGATGACCAGCTGCTATATCAACGTGACCACCTAGTAAAGCTGTGATTGCAGGATTTTGTCCTTCATAGGCTACACTTTCCGCTTCAATACCTGCCTGGTCAAAAAACGACGCTTGTGCTAAATCTGGTAAACCTCCAGCACCCGAATGAGCATATGAAATTCTTTGATCAGTATTTTCAATTAAATCATCCAAGGTTTCCCATTCGGAATCAGCATTAACAACAAGAACAATAGGTTCATAAGTTAAACCTGAAACCGCTTTAAAATCATCAATGGAATATTGAACTTCCTGTAAGTGAGGTTGAGTAGTGAAAACACCCACAGCGTTAAAAATCACTTGGTGGGCATCTGGTTGTTGAGTAGCAAATTCAGTAGTCGCTACTGTTCCGCCAGCCCCTTCTCTATTAACAACAGTTACGTTTTGATCAACTAATTCCCCCATTGCTTCAGCTAAAGCTCTAGCTGTTTGGTCACTACTGCCTCCAGCAGACCAAGGGACAACTATCTCAATATTTTTTGATGGATAATCTACTTCAGAATTATCCGCACTACTTCCGTCACCAGAATTTTCAGAACTGCAACCTAAAAGTGAAACTATTAGAGCAAGTAAACCTATCAAAAGTTTTTTATTCATTTTTGATACCCCCATTTATTAATAAATTTAACCATAGTCATACTACAATATTTATACTTCACACTCTTTATTAGGATAATCACCACCTTCAAAGAATTTTTATTTTGTTCCTCAATAAGGAACGGTGTTCCTTATTGAGGGTAAAAATTAAAATATAGTTTGTGTTTGAATCATCTTCAAATTCTAAATAAATATAAAGATGCTCTTCTTCATCTTTCTTCTTTAATTATGAGATAGCGTTATAAGCTCAATTTATTTAAATTCTATTTTTTTATGATGTCTTTGTTATTTGTAACTTCCTATCAATTCAGAAAGTTCATTAGAATATTTTATCACTTGTTTGGTCATTAAACTAAACTTCTCAGAATCTATCCGCATTATTGGTGCAGCCACACTTAATGCTGCTGTAATATTACCTTTAAAATTCAAGATAGGTGCTGCTGCACATTTTACTCCTAGTTCGTGTTCTTCATCATCGATTGCGTAACCATTTTTCCGGATTAAATTTAATTCTTTAATTAGGTCTTCTTGCGAACATATCGTATTACTGGTAAATCTTTTTAATGGCTTTTCTTTTATAATTTCTTTAACTTCATCCATAGATAAATAAGCTAAAAAAACTTTTCCAACACCTGTACAGTGCATCGGTGCTCTTTTCCCTACTCTTGAATACATCCTTATCGTTTCCGGACTTTCTACTTTATCAATATACACCACTTCATCCTGATCCCTGATTACTAGATGCACTGTTTCCCCTGTTATTGACGAAAGTTCATTAAGAAGTGGTGCTGCTATATTTCTAACATCCAAATTTTCACGAACAACATCGGCTATTTCTAAAAAGTGAAAGCCTAACTTATACTTGTCTGTTATAGAATCCTGCCTGACAAAACCACCTTGATAAAGAGACATCAATAATCTATGTACAGTACTTTTGGAAACGCCAAGTATTATAGATAGATCAGTTACACCAATTCCATCCGGGTTTTCTTTAAGCTTCTTAATTATTTGAATAGCCCGGTCAACTGATTGTACTGTTACTGCATTAGATACAACCATATCCTCACTCCGTTCGATGATAAAACCTTTATGAAAAGGCATACAAAATTAATTATTTTATATTATCTTGCATTTTGAGAATAACACTAGATATTATAAAATTAAAGTAAACATAAATTATAGGGTATAACCAAAAGTTATTCTTGGGATAGTTTAATGTAAAATAGTGTAGGATAGAGTTAATAAGTTTGCATCAAATAGTAAAGAGAGGTGTTAGATAAAATGAATATAGAAACTCTAAAAATGTTTTGCCTTGTAGTTGACCTAGGTAGTATAAGCCAAGCAGCAAAACTTTCTTATGTATCCCAACCAGCTGTAACAAAGCAAATGCGTCAGCTTGAAGATACCTATGGTACAACATTGTTTAATAGAAAAGAAGGCAGATTATCTTTAAATGATAACGGAAAAATTCTATACCCCATAGCGAAATCTATTGTTTCCGATTACAAACGTTCTAAAGAAACAATTTTAGATAATATCAAAAAAACAAAATCTAGTTTAAAGGTAGGGGCCAGTTATACTTTAGGGGAATATTTCTTACCAAAAGTATTAGGAGTATTCAAAAAAGAATATCCAAAAGTGAAAATAACTCTTATTGTTGACAACACTCCAAAGGTATTAGAGTCTCTATCTAATGATGTTATTGATCTCGCTTTAGTAGAAGGTGCCATGGATAACAACAATGATTTTAGTGTTGAACCCTTTGAAAAAGATGAGTTAATTCTTATTCACCCTATAGAGCATAGTTGGTCAAACATGGATGAAATAAGTATAGACGACCTTGCAAAAGAAAAAATGATTTGGAGGGAACCGACATCAGGAACAAGACTTATTATAGAAAATTTATTAAATAGACAAGGGGTTTTAGAAAAAATAGAAAACTACATGGAATTAGGAAGCACACAAGCTATTAAAAGTGCTGTAGAAGCTGGTTTAGGAATCAGTATTGTTTCAAAATACGCTGTGCAAAAAGAACTGAAACAGGGTGTATTCCGTGAGATAAAAATAAATAATACATCTTTTAAAAGAAATTTGTGGTTAGTTAAGAAAAAAAGCCGTTTTAATAAAAAAAGCGTTGAAGATTTTATGAGTTTATTAAAAAAGAACTAAATACAATTTATACCTTTTAGTTATACCCCATCACTAATATTTAGTATGCAACACTTTTACTCTTTGTTAATTTAGATAGTATACAAAGTTTATGGGGGAAAGATATCATGGAAGTGACTACAGCCATATTTATCCTTATCATAGGAATTATAGCAGGAGGGTATGGAACAATTGTTGGCGCAGGCGGTGGCTTCATTTTTGTACCTGCACTTTTAATATTGCTTAATATTGACCCTGTGGCTGCTGCAGCCTCAGGGTTAGTAATTGTATTTATTAATACCTTCTCAGCAATAATTGGATACGCAAAACAAAAAAACATCAACTACCGGATAGGGGGTTCTATTATTATCGGCGCTATACCCAGTTCGGTACTGGGAGCATGGCTTTTGCAATTTATCGATGCAAACTCTAAAGTATTTTATTGGTCGTTTGCAAGTATATTATTGATCTTTGGAATAGTATTATTATATAAAAATTCTAATTTTAGTTTAAATAAGAAAAAGAGTAATATAGATATTACCTTGCAGATAAAAACTTATCGGCTTATTCTTTTAGGTTTATTAATGGGTATTATTTCAAGTTTTCTTGGCATCGGAGGCGGGTGGCTATTAGTACCTATTCTTATATATTTATTCGGGCTGTCTGTACATCAAGCTGCAGCGACATCTATTTTTTCTTTATGTATTTATTCTTTAGTCGGTGTATCAACACATATTTTTTACAACAATGTTAATTGGTCTATTGTGTTCTGGGGCGGTTTAGGAGTTATTATTGGAGCCCAATTGGGTGTTTTTATTGCCAAAAAGCTTTCAGGACAAACAATTTTAAAAATGTTATCTATCGTGTTATGTATTGTTGGAGTGAGAATGTATTTTAGTTAAGAATGCTTATAACTCTTGATAACTTCTTTAACTTCACTCCTTAATTCATGGTTTAAATACGATCACTGGAATATACCAGTGATCGGCAAGCATTTGCCACTTTTATCAATTATACCGGGGGATGTGGTATTCAATATGTATCAGCATTTCAATCTTTTTACCACCAAACGTAGCAAGGATTACTATCTTTTAAGGAAGGCTTTACACTTTTACACTGAAGAATTAGCATATGTCAGCCGCACCCTTAATTGTTTGTCCTTTATCGCCGTACTGATCCTCATTGAATACCAGGATGGAACGTTCATTTCCAGCAGAGCTTTGAATGAATTATCCGTTCTACATACGCTTTTGTTGGGATAGAGCCGTAACATTTGTTTTTAACATTTGTTTAAATATTCACATGGTTACAAACAAGCTCATTGATGGTGGAATTGTTGTATATCAAAAATTAATCAACCAAATCATGCTATGGGGAGATGGTTCAACTGCCATAGCTCCTTTCTTTATAAGTGTCAAAACCCTCCATAATTAGTGGTACATTTTCGCAAAAGAGAGGTTAAAAAAACATCTATCATAAACTTTCAACTAAATCACTGTAATACTTAGCTAAAGAAACACACGAATTTACAATACTAAACAAACTTAATAGCCCTAACAGAGCATCATTCGTAAAAATGATTACTCTATTAAAGGCTATCAGTTACAGCATCACTCTATATCCATCCCCCAAAACCTAAAACGGAACTGCCTTCACATCAGAATAAATATAACTCAAAATATCTATTTCATATTCTGAATAATTGGGGTCTAACTTATTTCCATCCCAACGGCTGCCAAATACTTCATCAATCAGAATTTCGATGCCGCCTTCTGCATATTCTTCCAAATGTTTTCTAGCTTTTCTTTTGAATTCAGGGTCTTCAAATTGTTCGATATTTTTTCCTATCTCCGGATCACTTAGAATAATCGAATAAGCAGTGGCTCTTTGATTCGTATTCAGGTAGTTCGACCGGAATTCCCTGCCTTGATTCTCGCGTGGTGCTCTTTTATTATGCTTAAATCCGAGACTTGCACAAATCATAAATAAATCCTGATACTTCATATCAAATTTCGTGTTTAGATGAATGTAGATGTCTTGATGTTTTTCACTGGTGTAGAAAAGAATTTGATCTAATAGAAAGTCCATTTCTCTGTTTTACCCCCTGGTCGCTAGAGCATCCTGAAGGTCGAGTTCCACAATATCAGAATGTCCATTTTTAATTTGATCTAATTTATACCATTTCCCTAATTTCCCTGTCGCTTTAAATTTCATTTCTTCTGTTTTGGATAATTCGGTATCCGTTAATAACAGAATCCACTGAGAGGATAACAGCGGGATATTTTCAATTAACTGGTCCCTGTTGTTTCCGCTGACCCTGCCGAATGGCGTATCCATAAACAGCGGGAAGGAAATATCTACATCATCTCCAGTAGCTACCTTTGCCAAAGCAGTGATAAATGATAAAGAAACGACTTGGCGCTGTCCTTGAGAGATATCCTGCGTAATATTTACTTGGTCCCAGCCCAAAATTTCAATCTCATATTTCTCATTAATATCAATTTTACTGATAAGGTCTTTATCTTTACGATCGATTAAAAATTTGAAAATGGAGGTAGCTTCTTCCATTAAACGATGCCTCATATGATCACTGTACTCGACAAAGACTTTTTCAAATTCATTCTTTAATTCCTCAATATATTGAAGAACTTTCGCATCCACTTTTAAGCTCTCGTTTTGGCTGAGTAAATGGCTGAACTCTTTTTCTTTCGCTTTCTTTTTATTTTCTTTTTCCGTCATTTGATCCTTCATCTTTACAAAATCTACTTTAAAATTTTCTAAGTCTTGTTTCTTCTGTTTTAAAGTAGTTTCCAAATTACTGAGATTTTCCTGTTCTTGCGCCTTATTGGAAATGTCTGCCTGGAAAGCTTCCAATTGCCGGTCGACTGCAGTAATGTTATTTTTAATTTCCCTGAATTCTTTCAAACTCGTATCAATGGTATGCATCGTATCTTCTTCATTAATCTGAAAATCATGTACCATGGAATGGATTAAAGAAATGAGCGGAGTTAAATTCGAACGTTTGAAGCTGTTCTTTAATACTTCCACGTTGCTTAAATGGTCCGGATTTTCCCGAAGATCGGTTCCACAGCAGGCACAGATCATCTCATTCAATGATTTCTCAATCACTTCGATGGGAATCAAATCTTGCTGATCCACAAGGACCTGATCCAAATAATTTTTCACAGAATAATATGTATCCTTCAAAATAAGATTGGATCCATCAGCTAATAAGATGTTTTTCATCTCATCTTTTTTTGCTTTGAGCAACCGCTGCTCATACGTTTTCTTTTCTTTCGTTTCATTATATTTTTCTTGAATTTTTTTCACGTCTTCATTTTCCGAAAGCTTCGTCTCAATTTCATCAATTTCCTGGGTACATGCTTGAATGTTCGAATCCTTCAATGCGATTTTCTCTTCTAAATCCTTAATTTCATTCGTTAATTCTTCTATTTCATTTTCCTTCTGCCGTAACCCCAGGTTTTGGGAGTCCTGCGTCAGTCTGCGTTTTTCAGAGGTGTACAGCTTATTTAATAAATGAATAGCCGCTTCAATCTTATCGATATGCAATAATTTCACAATGCCATTTTTTACTTCTTCTTTGACGTTCTTATCTGTTTTTGCTAACGTCTCTATTTTTTCTGCATCAAACAGGAAGAAATCTTTAATACTCTCATCGAGAATGTCATTAATAATCCGTTGTACTTCCGTTTCATCTTTGATCGACTCCGGGCTGAAATTACCGATTTCATCCGTAATAAACAGTTCTACATCGCCGAGCTGTTCTTTAATACCCTTTCCAGTCATTACGCCCATCACACTTCGATGCAATTCATAGGTTTTTCCTTTTGACTCAAATTGAAGACAAACTTTAGCTTCCACAGGCATATTCCCAGCTTCTTCTAAAGCAAGAAAATTCACCAGGTGCAGCTCCTCTTTGGGATTATCCTGTTCAATATAAACACTGCCATATAATCCAAACATCAGCGCCCGGAATATTCCTGTCTTCCCTTTCCCGTTCTCACCAAAAATAATGGTAATATTTTGATCTCCAGCCGCAAATTCAATATCTTGTTGCTTTCCATAAAATTGTCTGAAATTCTCCATTGAGATTTTTAATAATTTCATTTATTTATGTCCTCCAACACCGTTTCTCTAATTTCCTTTCGAATACGCTCTTCCATTTGTGTATTGGATAAATTTCCTCCATCTATATCTTTCATCAGATATTTTGCTAATGCTGACAGATGCTCCGGAAATTCATTGATTTTTTGGTCTAATTCCTTCGTTGTTTTCATCATTACCCTCCATTTGTTGAAATTCATTGTACACTTCCCAAGGCAGTTTATCCATTAAATATTCCAGATGAAATGGCACTAAATATTTGCCGATTTCCTGCCTTGCATTATAATTATTAATCGCAAACCGGGAAAACTCCGAGAAACGCGGCAACTCTTTCGAAGCGATCGATTTATACATTTGATCATTGGCCAGGCTCGGCAAAACGATAAAGTCATAAATGCTTGCTATATTTTTATCTGCATGGGATCTAAGAATTCTTCCTCTCCGCTGTACAAATTCCCTTGGATTCGATGTACTTGCAAGAAAGTACGCTACTTTTGTGCTTGGGACATCGACCCCTTCATCTAAACACTTAATCGCAACTAAAATTTGAATCGTGCCCCGGTCAAAGGCCTCTAATATTTTCATCCGTTCATTCAGCTGAATTTCAGAATCGAACCGGTGTACCCGGTACCCAAGTTCAGCAAGGCTTTTGGTTATTATTTCTATTTCACCCGGTGCACAGTACACCAGCGTATGGGACACACTCTCCCGCTCTTTCTTATCAAATATGGAAAAGAGGACTTCCTTCTTATTTTCTGCTTTACTAATAATCAGGCTCCGTTTCCGATTAACTTCACTGATTTCTTCTTTATTTGCTTTTTCATCACTATATAAATGAATCAGCCGTTTGGTAAGCTGTTCATAACGTTGCAGCTCATCCTCATTAAACTCAGTCTGGATCGGGTGATAACTGTATTCGGTAAGCGCGCCATTTTGAATCGCTGTTTTCATATCATATTGATACACAGGCGGACCGAAAAAGGATTCAATGTATTCCGTGCCGACATCATCCCACCAGCGTTGAGGGGTTGCCGAAAGACCGACTTTGGCTTCCATATTGCCTAATTTATTCTTGCGAAGGCTCTTCACTCCAAAATAATGGCACTCATCAGAGATTAAAAAGGAATCTTTTCTGAGTTTCGCGATAAGATCATTAAATTCAGCAGAAGCAGCCGAGCGGTATGTGGTGATGGCGACATGCTGGTCCATGACCCCTACATTAAAATCTCGAACATCCGTCTGTAACTGACTGGACCACTTCTTTTTAGATCCATAACATTTCGTAATATGTGTAAAGCCCATCATTTCACAGTTTTCAATCCATTGTTCGATTAAATGTGTAAAAGGAACAATGATTACTAAAAACATCCGGCCTTTTTCCTTTAAAAATGCTTTGGATATCAGCAGACTTGTAATGGTTTTTCCTGTACCCGTAGCCATTTCTAATATTCCATGCCAATGGTTGTTCTTCACAGCCTGAATAGCCTCTTCCTGGTAAGGCCTCGGCTTCATTTGTTCTGGTTTGGATGACATTGGTTTAGACCCTTTTCTATAAGTTAATAATTTCTCTTTAATAATAGCGGGTATCTCAATGACAGAAAGATTCGGAGTAGAATCATTCCAAAGATCTTCAAAGTCTTGCTCCATATCATTAATCCGTTCCATGTCATGTTGCTTAAAGAAAACATCAATCTTTTCAAAATTATCTCGGATTCCGCCGGCTGTTTCATTGGCGGAACCGGAGAAGGCGACTCTATTACCTTCGAGGTCATAGAAAATCCCGAATTTTTCATGGTAAATACTGTTGTTCTTTGTAAAAGCAATTTTAATTTCCAACTGTCCTTTATAGATTAACCAGGCAAGGGTGTTCAAAGCATCCTCTTCAATGGTCTTCCTACTCAATTCCAGTTCTCTCAGCATCGATTCCATGACAATATCATATTTTGCCTTATAGCCAAATTCGATTGCTTCCACATCTTCTTTCGTTAAATGCGGATTCGCAATAATTCTGATCACACCGGATTTTTCCAGGAACATCTCCAGTCCCTCTGCTAAAAGACTTAAACTGTTGCTTGTAAAATAACCTACAGCCCGATCGTATTTCACTGCTTCCTGTAAGCATTTTTGGTAAAAGTCTTCATGAATTTTATGGTGGGAAGAACGATATTTATATTGTAAATCTAATGTTTGAAAAGACATTTCTTCACCTACTTAAGCTCGACAATTCCAATTTCATCAATTTGAATACGATCGGATGATTTTCTAATTTCATGAGGAAGTGTTTTCCCATAATCTTTCTTTCGTAAAATTCCTTTATCCGCCAGAAAATCATAGACCAGACTTTCATGCATGTTTTCGGTATATTGGTCTTTTAAAATACCATACACTAATTCTTCCAATGTTCTTACCGTACTTGATTCCGGCACTAAAATGATCATATCAAAGCGGTGATCTTTGTATGTCCTTTCGATTTGACGATACCCATTGTTTATAAGGATACTTTTCATTAAAACAGGGTTCCATTGAAAATCTATCGCTGGTAACGCGCTCCGGTATCCTTCGATCGCGCTTAACGAAATATACGCCTGGCTGCCCATTTTTTCTGTAATAAACTGCTTTAAAGCTTTCACTGCTTCGTCTGGAATATGCAGCTTATCAGAAGGATAGTACATCCCCATATCAATTTCCGTGAAGTAACCATGATCGATAATCTTATTCAAGTAGTTTAAGGCCATTAAATCTTTAAATCCGTGCTCCAAGATAAAAGATTGAATTTCCTTCCGGGTAGTTTCCTCCCTGAAGTGATCCAAAATCACATCTTCAAACGTCGTATAGGAACCCGTTTCTACATATAAGAAATTAGAATGTCCTTTCACGGAAGGCATGAGATTTTTAATAATAGACGCCATTTTGGTGGAACTATTAATATCTTTTTTGTGTATCAACGGTGCTAATACCTTATCAAACATGATTTGTTCCAATATCAGACTGGAGGTCGTATAGCCTTTTTCCATATTGTTGTTTACTACCTCTATCAATGCTTCCTTTTCTTCTTGGGTTAAGAGTGTATCAAAGAGCCTGACCTTATTTTTCTCCCAGGTAATCATTTGATCCGAAGAAGAAATGGTCAAATCGATTTTATACCGTGGCCATTTCAATACTTTTTCCAATTCATCTCTGGAGCAGACTCCGCCCAGACTTTTGATAGTAGCTATCAATCGATCCTCTGCATTTAATTTATCCTCACTGTCCCGGTAAATGTTGAGCGTATTTCCTTTGCCGATATCAAATTCTTCATCCAGGAAAAATTTAATGACAGAGTACAGATGTAATTTATTAAAGACCTGATATGCTGTCAGCCTGTCCTCAAACGTCTCATAAACTTCCTGCGCGTTGATGACTGCTCTCGTTTCAAACACCTTTGTAAGGTAATTTTTAATATCCTCGATCAGGTCCGGATCAACCTGTTCCGGTTCAAACCATTGGAATGTATTTTTATCTACAAGAATAATATTTTCAGAATCTCGAAGTCTTCCTTCAATAGATCGCAGGGACTCTCCTAGCTGATAATCAAAATGCTCCGCAGCAAGGTCTCTTATCATGTCAGCTGAAGCATCATCCAATCTGACTGGCTCATGAATATAGTTTTGAAAAATAAGCTCCAGCACCTGAAGAATACCTAATCGATTAAGTGAATACAGCCTTCCATACCGGTTATATCCATAATTCTGCAAAATTAATTCGATATTCATATCATGATCTGTCTGCAGAATATCTTCGAGCAAATTATCGTAATCCTTTAAGTTAAATGTTTCCGGTAATTCTTCTACAATATCATTTAATTTCTCAATAAATTGCTGCTTCTGATTTTCATCTAAGAAAAATTGTTCTAATTCTTCCGCATAATAAAGGACAATCTCCTTCTCTTTAAATAAATCAAGGATATCAGCATGATCGTCACCAATAATGGTACGTAATGCTTCATCGGAAATATACGGTTTAAAGTTGATAACGAGTGATAAAATAAATGTAAACTGGTTTATTTCAAGAAATCGTTCTATTTTGCCCACGATCTTTTTCTCCAGCTGACGTACCCTTTCACGGGTTAATCCCAGCTGCTGCCCTGTTCCCTCAAGTGTATTTCCTTCAGAGAACCGCATGCTCAATATAACCAATTCCCTTTCATTTAATTGCCTCTTCAGTTCCTTTAAAACCTTTGCGGGATCAGACAATTTTTGAAGCTTGTGTGATAATTGATATAATTGTCTAAGGTTTCCAAGGTGTTCTAATTCCTTCAGGTCACGACCTTCTAATTCATCGATTGCCATGTCAGCGTGAAGTTCCATTTCCATTTCAAATATATTCAGTAGATCATGAAGCTCCATATCTTTTAAATAAGGATACAGATCTCCTGTTGTAAACAAATGATTGTTCTCATCATTTAATTCTTCCGAAATAGAATGTAATTTTTCTTTCACACCTTCTACTTTTTTCTTTCCTATTTTGGGTAAACCGGCAAATTGCTTTATATGCTGATGCGTAATCTCACTAATGTTGTCGATATTATTTTCCTCGCAGAACTCCAAAAACTTGTTATATGTATTTTCATAAAAAATATCTTTCACCTTCATGGTGGAAGCAAGGTAATTTTCATCTGCAATAATAAATGTGTCATCCGTGTGTTCTTCCTGACTTTGTACATCAGTAAATCCATACGCTATCAGTTGATCGCGCACGATTTCAAAACGATGCGCGCCAACCCCTTTGGAATTTTTAAATTCTTCCAAAACAGACGCAGAAATTTGGTCCAGGCTATCGATATTCTTTTTCCTGCAAAACAGGCGGAACGTGTTATATTTATTTTCCTGAAAAACATCCTTCACAAAATAGGTTTCTGCATGTTCTTTGATGGCATGGGTATTTACTGTTTCATACAGATGTTCATCAGCAGCTTGATTCTGTGCATCATTTAATGAAATAATGTTGAATCCAGCTGACCGAAATTCATTTTCCAATTCCCTTTCATGAACCGATGCATTGATATACTTGAAACATCCAATAGGTATTTTATGAAAAAATAAATCGCTTTCCACTTGAAATCTATGCTGAAAACCAGTTAGTCCATGTCGTTGAAAATTAAATTGTTTATAAACGTCTTTATTGGATGTAACATCAATGAAATGGGAAAAATCACATGAAAAAGAAGGCAGAATATTATTGGGCTTCTCTGTAAAAAAGGTAAATCCTCTTAAAGCCAATTCATCCGTCACAGTTATAAATCTATCTCTGTCTTCCATATAAAGCTGTCTCAGTGTGGCCAAGGAAAATTTATTCCCTTCCACCACCACAGATTGGAAAAAATCATTTAAATAATGACTATGAATTTCATGCACATCATCAATAAAATTGGGTATTAATACATAATCCCTCATGAGACACCTCCTCCAAAAAGGTATAAATCACTATTTCATATGTCTTTTATTAGTTAACTTATAATTCTATATTGTTAGAGAAGGATATTTTTGTCAATGGTTTAGTGTTTATTTTTGTAATTATTTGTGGATTTGTTGATTTTTTCTTTTTATTACAAAAAGGCTGTAGCATAATTAAGTACTTAATTATGCTACAGCCTCTTGCTCATATGATATATTACTTTTATTCTCCACCAACAGAACTGATTATTTTATTTAAATCTCTTTCCTATCTACTCCGAAACCGGATAAGCATAGGCAACAAACCGATCAGGCGCACTACCTATAAAGTGGAATGGATAACAGGTCGTTACAACTAATACCTCTTCTCCCATCTCCCGGATAACTGAAGTATCATCCTCAGGAACAATTTCTGTTTCTCTTATTTCGTACGTATACTCACCATAAGGCATCTGTACGACAAAAGTATCTCCTATATCCAATTCTCCAAAATCACGAAATACAGTGTCCCGATGACCTGACAATAGAATTTGTTCCTCTTGTCCTGGTAACACCGAATTGGATAGATGTCCAACACCTTGTTCCAATGAATCAGGGTCAGTTCCTTCTACAATAGGCAATGTTTTTCCCAATTTAGGGATTTCTAATGTAGCAAACGCTTCGTCTGACTCTATGTCAAACTCCTCTATTATTTTTTCTATATCTTCGTCGGGGTCATCCTGCTGACTGATTCCTTCCTCTATCCTTTCCTCCGCCTGAACCAAAGACTGTTTTTGCGATTGTTCATGGCCTATAATTTGATAACCGAATACGCCTATACAGACGACGCCAATGATAATAAAGAGGATCCCTATACGCTTCATTGTAATGCTCCCTTCTTCATATAAACTTAATCATTTTCATTATGGGAAACGACATAAGAAATTTTCTTATTATAAACCACGTTTAACAACACATTTCATTACTTTATAAATAAAAACTAACTTAGACCGCTGATCAATTGTTGCCATTTATCAGCTACTTTTTCTTCCGTATAATCAGCAGCTGTACGTATTGCTTCCTGCCGATAATGATGCTTTTCTTCGTCTGTTTGATTTAAATACGCAACAATCTTTTCAGCAAAACTTTCCTTATCTCCAAAATCAACAAGAAAACCATTTTTTTCTTCGTAGATCATTTCATCAACACCGTAGCGGACATTGTAGCTGCCAACAGGACAACCACATGCTAAACTTTCTAAAACACTCATTGTGAATCCTTCAGCTTGTCCAGCAAATAGAAATAAATCGCTGGAGGCATAGACATCCTCTACATTGTCTACATATCCTTTAAATTTTACATTATTTTTTAAATCAAGCTTCTGAACTAATTTCTTTAGATTCTGCTGTTCTTTTCCACTTCCGTAAATTTCTAATAATACTTCTGGGATATGTTTTTTCACTAAAGAAAGAACTTCCAATAAGTGATCGATGTTTTTTTCGGGTGCTAAACGTCCGACAGAAACTAACTTATTAGTTTCTGGTTTCTTTTGATCTAATTTATCAGTTACCTTACAAGGATGTGAAATAGCAGCCAGATTATTAATGCCAAATCGTTTTTCAATATCTTGTTTCTGATTATTTGTTAATACAACAATATGATCGAAGCTATACGGACTATTAAAAACTTCTAGATAATTTTTATTTATTTTGGAGCGAAATGCTATGTTTGAAAAATAAGTGGAATGGATCATAGAAATTGTTTTCACATTTAATTGGTTTTGTCCCGTAAAAATCGAGTTGTATCTTTTATTGCGATCAATAATAACAATAGATTCTTTTTGTCCGATTATTTCTTTCAAAAAATAAAGAATAAGGGCCTGCTCATCTGGCAGCACGGTCTGAAAAACTGCATTCCCATCACTGATAAGATAAGGGCCATCTTCGTATTTTATAATAACCCGTTTGCCATAAACATCGAAGTATTCTGTCATGTACACCGTGTTATCATCATGTAAATATTCTGTGTGGGATAATTGGCCAAACCGATTAAATCGATCACGGACTATCTTCTTACCATTATGAAAATAATTTATATAATCTAAAAGCTTATTTGATCTAAAAACTACATACTTTACGAGTTTATTGTTGGCATCAAAAATACGAATATACCGTTTTTCTGCTGATTCTCCGTCTTCATAACCATATGTTGGTTCTTTTTTTATTTGATACGGCGGAAGGTCCTTTCCTTTTTCACTGCGTTGAAAATACTCGAATAAATTAACCATGGAAATATCCTGATCAACGATTCCATTTTCAACATAGCGTTCCCAATTTGTATGTATATTTACGTTTTTATTCACTGTAACAAATACGGGTTCAACATCTAAATATCTCACAAACATATTACCACGTTTCATTGCTGATTTTTCAATACCAGTAAGATGCTGCCCTATATTTGAATGTAAAAAATAAACTTTTTTCTTCTCCAATGATGATCCCCTTCCCCTATCCATAACAACGTCAGCAAAGCTCCTTTGGACATATTAGAGGAACGAAAACAGAGCTTTGCTTAGATTGTAAATTTTTACTGTTCCTTATGTTTCAAAAATAAATTATAGTACGCACAATATCCAGATAAATAATGCTCTACATCATCAATTCGTGTACGGAAGGAGTGATGTCGAATGAAGAAACTGCCGATGATTCTTTTTGGGTTTTTAAAATACATAGCTAGCTCCGGATAGAAAAAACCATTACGCTGATACTCTGCCCTTCGATGAATCGTTGCTTCTAATTTTGACTCATCAAAATCTAATTCATTAATTAAGTCACCATATCCGTCTGCTTTCATACGATTAACCATCTGATAAGCTGCCATCATTAGCTCAAGGAAGGTCGGATATGTTGTGATTCGTTTGTAAATATAATCTAGTCTATTTTGTACATTCTGTAAACCAAATTTATAATATTTACGTTCCGGTTTATAGAGCGTTACCTCATTGGTACAATAGCTTAGCCAATGATCGTGATGTTTCCAATGATTACTTGCAATAAAATAGTCAAATGCTTTTTCAACCGCTTGTAACCACTGTTCATCACGATCGATTTTATAGAGACGCATTAACGCAAAGCAAGCTTCTCCATCATAATAAACAATACGAAACTCCTCTTTTAACGCTAGGGATGGATAATCTAGTATATGAACAAATTTACCATTTTCCTGCTGTAATTGTAGAATACCTCGTGCTAATTTCTGAGCAGTCGGAATATACTTGACGTCCTCGAAAACTTCTGTATATTTCGTTATGGCTAATATTGCTGCAGCAATTGCACCTAGTTTAACTTCCATACTATCTGCTTGTTCCCCGTCAATGATATAAGCTATGCCTAGTTCTTCATCGACGTATAATTTTTCACGAATAAGATAATGAATTCCTCTTTCAATTACATCTGCAGCTTCTTCTGTGGGCTGAAATTCATAAGCTTCAATCATGGAATAAATGGTACTACTGTGCCGAAGACTATTATAATGTTTTATTTCTTTATCAAAGTAAGAGAAAAAACCATATACAAACCTACCATTTGGTTTACTTAAACTGGTTAAATATTTTTGTCCGCTATTGATTAACATTTCGACTTCTTCCGCATTTAAAAGGGTATCTCTTCGTCCATTATCACGTTCGCCATGGTGTAATTTATAACAGTTCCCTTTTTCATAAAAATAACCTTGTGTCTCAAAAATATATACTTTTTCTACTTTTTTAAAATCAACTGGTTTTATATTTGGTCTATGTTTTTGAATATACTTTTGTAAATTTTGTTCATGAATAAAGCCACGGTTCGTTTCTCGATCAATTTGAATCACAGCATTTCCATTTAACTCTTGTTCTAAAAATGCATGTTTGAAATCCTTGCTAAAGCTGACACCTTGACGAAAATAATTTCTCTTGGTTTGTGTAATTCGATTGATAAATTCAGGAATAGTTACAGGAATGACGTTGGTAACAATATCAATCTTTAAAGAAGTAAACAATTCCTTTGCTTTTTTTAAATAGGAATTACCTTGATTTTCCATATTCTCCCACGCCTGATAAAAATTTTTCCCATTTGCAGTTAATACAGTAGCACGTTTTTCCGCAAATCCAATTGATAAAAAGATAGTTAGAGAGGCCTGATCATTGATTTGCTGAAAGGTCTTTGTATCTTCTATTATATTATTTTTCAATTGTTCAAGACGTTCTTTAAAATGTTGATAAGGTACTTTCTCCTCTGTAATCATCATATCCTCCTACACTTTAAAAAGCAGCATTATTTTATGTAGACAAAAGCAAACATCTTTTGACGTTTGCTTTTGTTTTGGTACTACTTATTTATGAATTATTTATTCATTCGTTTTATTTCTTCTGGAGAATAACGTTACTCCTACTCCAGCAGCTACAGCAACTAATCCAACTAGTCCAATTGTCCACATGGATGTTGCGGTGCTTGGGAGCTCCTGACCTTCTTGCTGGTTTTGACTACTTTCTATTTCATAGCCTTGGCCAGAGTGCCCTTGCGTCCCGTTAGAGCCAGAACCAGATCCTGATCCATTCCCAGGAGTCGCAGTTGCACCCTCTCCATCATTTCCGCCTGAACCAGAACCACCGTCTGCAGGGACGGTTACTTCATGTTCATCATTAACGTTGCCTGCTTCATCTGCAACAACTAATGTCAGAACATCTCCTTGATTAACCTCATCTCCCGCAATAGCAAGAGTATATTCTCCGGTTACTTCATCATAAATGACTTCTTCAATTTCAACTTCATTTCCATTTTCATCAATTAGTCTTATATCAGCTAATTCTTCATCGGATACGAACGAAATTTCATAGCCATCTTCACTATTTCCGCTAATTGCTACATCGCTAAGTTCTGGTGCATCCGTATCTGAATCAGAGTCGCTGTCTGAATCGGAGTCACTATCGGAATCAGAGTCGCTGTCTGAGTCGGAGTCGCTATCGGAATCAGAATCGCTGTCTGAGTCGGAGTCGCTATCGGAATCAGAATCGCTGTCTGAGTCGGAGTCGCTATCGGAATCAGAATCACTGTCCGAATCGGAGTCACTATCGGAATCAGAGTCACTGTCCGAATCGGAGTCACTATCGGAATCAGAATCGCTGTCTGAGTCGGAGTCACTATCGGAATCAGAGTCACTATCGGAATCAGAATCGCTGTCTGAATCAGAGTCACTGTCTGAGTCGGAGTCGCTATCGGAATCAGAGTCTTCAAGTGGCAATACTTCAATATCGTATGCACTACTTACATTTTCATCAACCACTTGGACTAATGTAATAGTTGTCCCAGCCTCTAATAGCTCATCTAGTTCTAATGTGAATGTGCTGTTATTTTCTACAACTTCTAATATACTTAACACACCTACTACAGGGTCTGCAATTGTTCTTCCAATTTCTTCTCCATCTGCATAAGCAATAACTGTTGCATCAGCAATTGCTTCACCTGTGATAATGTCTTCATCTTCATAGATGTTTTCTGCAAATGGCGTATCGATTGAAACAATTACTTCGTCCGAATCGGAGTCACTATCGGAATCAGAGTCTTCATCTGAATCAGAGTCTTCATCTGAATCAGAGTCTTCATCTGAATCAGAGTCTTCATCTGAATCAGAGTCTTCATCTGAATCAGAGTCTTCATCTGAATCAGAGTCTTCATCTGAGTCAGAGTCTTCATCTGAGTCAGAGTCTTCATCTGAGTCAGAGTCTTCATCTGAGTCAGAGTCTTCATCTGAGTCAGAGTCTTCATCTGAGTCAGAGTCTTCATCTGAGTCAGAGTCTTCATCTGAGTCAGAGTCTTCATCTGAGTCAGAGTCTTCATCTGAGTCAGAGTCTTCATCTGAGTCAGAGTCTTCATCTGAGTCAGAGTCTTCATCTGAGTCAGAGTCTTCATCTGAGTCAGAGTCTTCATCTGAGTCAGAGTCTTCATCTGAGTCAGAGTCTTCATCTGAGTCAGAGTCTTCATCTGAGTCAGAGTCACTATCGGAATCAGAGTCGCTGTCTGAGTCGGAGTCACTATCGGAATCAGAGTCGCTGTCTGAGTCGGAGTCACTATCGGAATCAGAGTCACTGTCTGAGTCGGAGTCACTATCGGAATCAGAGTCGCTGTCTGAGTCGGAGTCACTATCGGAATCAGAGTCGCTGTCTGAGTCGGAGTCGCTATCGGAATCACTATCTGAATCGTCTTCTTCATCAAAGACAATCGTATCTTGACCTTCTGAGTCATTCAATAAGTCTACATCAATAGCAGTAGTAGTAATACCAGCACCACGTACAGGAACTTCACCTGATACACCAGCAGGGTTTTCTACACCTAAGTTCAAGTTAACGGACATTGAACCAATTGCTTGTACACTGGCAAGGTCATTGGATAAATCAATTGTACCATTAGTAATTTGGTTAATAAGTTCAGTTGCTTCACCTGATACGTCAGTTACTCCACTTAGAACCCCGCTAATAGTTTCGTTCAATCCTCTAACAACCGAACCAAGACCTGGAATATCTTCGGCTGCAGGCAAGATTTGAATTTCTAAAGCATTTGCAGCATCAACAACGTTTTGAAGTGTTTCAACAATAACATCTTCTACAGCTGTTTCAAGGTGTTGGCCAAGCCCATCTGTAAACTCTACAACGATTGTACCATCTGGATTTATTGTATAATCAACTTGATCATTGTACTGCAATAAATCCGCTAAAGCACTATCCAAATTATTTAGTGCATCAAGTGCACCACTTAACTCATCTACTCCATTGATAGTAAGCAGGTCACTTGGAATAAGACTGCTTTGCAATTCATTCACAATATCTAATACATCAGATACAGCATTAGTTAATTCCCCCGTTAAGGTAGTTACAAGCCCACCTACTGCAGGAATATCATCCATTGTAATTGCTGTAAGATCTACACTTACATCAGCTGTACCCGTCTGATACATTTGACCGGCCAATTCCGGAATGCTGAATGCAACAACTCTGTCTGGGTTAAGTGCCTCTACATTA
Organism: Oceanobacillus jeddahensis; assembly: GCF_000750635.1. Lineage (GTDB taxonomy): Bacteria > Bacillota > Bacilli > Bacillales > Amphibacillaceae > Oceanobacillus > Oceanobacillus jeddahense. The sequence goes on along the minus strand of NZ_CCDM010000001.1, from coordinate 940,505 downwards.
GCAACGCCTGTACCAGTTAAATTAAGATTTAGATTATAATCCTCACCAGGTGTTGGTTCTGTTAAATCCGCTGTAACATCTAGATTTTCCAGTAAACGTACCTCTGCTAAACTAGCAAATGGAGCAACATTAAAAATAGCAGCAGAATTAGCGATTTTAGGATTTGTCAAAGCTTCCCCGGGTGTTGATGCACTTGCCACAGCAGGTAAGGTATTAAAAGCTAATAAAGAAGCTGCCGCTGAAGAAGCAAAGACCTTTCTCATCTTACTCGATCGACTTACTTTTTTTGCTTGCATCTTACGTTTATAATCAAAATTCTTTTTACTCAAAGTCTCATCCTTCCATTCTGTTTTATCTAATAAACATTAACTTGACGAAACAATAAAAGATTAATACGTACTTTATCTAATCAAACTCCCCCCTTGTCATTTAGCTAATTTCTAAAGGTGACTGAATCAATCAAACGATTATTTATGTATATTAGCTAAAATTAAAAATTTCAGAACATTTTCGTTGATAGATAAAAATATTTCGACAAAAAAACTAAATATTTTAATTAAATTAGTCCTAAAAACGTAGAGTTTATTCTAATCTTTTAATAAAAACTATAATAATTTAATAAACTCCAATCTATCAAACGAAAATCTATGTAGCAGAAAATAAATCTAAACTTTCCGCTAATTAAAATAATTCTATCTAAATAACTTAATCATGTGAACCCTTGACTTTTCACCTGAATTTATATTCCTTTTTTATTTATTGAAGAAAATTTATTCCTAAATTATCTTTTTATCTATTACATCAGTATTTTAAATAAATATTCAATATTTATAAATATTTTTTAATAGTTAATTGTTCCTTAATAACTATTTGAAATTTGCTTTAAAATAAGTTTTTAGACTCAATAATTATTTTAGACTCATTTAAATTAATTCGAATTTCCTTAACCTAATTTTTAAATTTTCTTAAATAAATGACAATATTGCTAACCAGGCGACAATCATCTTCTAAATTATCTTGTCTTGCTAAACCTTGTATTTAAAGGGTTAATGCAATCGTATTTTTAATTATATTTAGAGAACTCCTTTTCACTCTAGATAAAAACTCTTAAAAGCTTCGAGTTTCTAAACTTAAAAAAACAGTTAAATCGACCCTTTTATTTTTATTTCGACAATAAATTAGCCTATATTGTCGGGAAATATTTTTTGAATTTAATAAAATATCCGATAAAGATAATAGCAGGCAACAAATTTAGGGAGAGTTGCGGCTATTGCGATTGAAAAAAATCCCAGACTGTATCAAATTAAATTAACATGCCACAGCGGTATTTCTTTTAAATTAAAAAGCAAAGTCATTCGAGGATAAAATAGAAATATTTTAGAGATGCCCCTCTCTGTTTCATTTATCTATTTTATTTAATAATAAGGAGACGACATAGACTTCTTACTATGAGAAGTGACTAAATATGAAAAATAACGATGGAATATAGAACATCAATTTGCTAAGATTAATTTTATAAAAAATAATTTGGGAGGAACAACACGTTGAAAAAAATATTACTGGTAGTATTATTTGCAAGCTTATTATTGGCAGCATGCAGCAGTAACAGTGAAACTGGAGAAACTGCTGAAGAAGAAAACAACGAAACAACAGAGAGTGAAAAAGATACTTCTGACACTTCAGGAGAAGAAGAAAAAGAGGTATACAGCATCGGTGATACAGCAGTGATTACCAGCGATTTATACGAATTTGATTACGAGGTAACTGTGAACGATTTTTACTTTGCTGAAGAAGCAAATGGGAAGCCAATGGAAGATGTCATGTCTACTTCTGATGATGATTTTAAACTGGCAGTGGCAGACGTTACATTCAAAAATATAAGCGATGAAGCTTATGTGCCTCATGATATGTATTCTGCCAACTTGTCAGCAATAGATGAAGATGGTGGGGAAATATCTTATAATGAATTTTTTCCAGAAGCAGATGAAGAATTAGCTCCGGGAGAAGAAATAACAGGGCCGTTAGTATACGTAGAAAGGGTGGATTATGCCGACACCTTTTTATTAAAATTTGAAATGATGTCAGATGAAGAAACACATTTCGAATTACCTAATCCTAATCAATAGATAGAAAATTAATTAACCCACATAACTTAAATAACTGGTGCGACATATCGTGCCAGTTATTTTTTAGTGAATGAAATCATTTTAAAAATGAAAAAAGATTCCTGTTCAGAAATAAGTCAATATACCGAGTATCTATACCTTACATATTCTGTTGATTCATTGCTCCTACCATTGAAATGATAGTAAGAATGACAGCAATGATAAATAGCTTCAACCAAAATTTCGGCATAGAATTCTTCTTGATAATACGGTAGATAAGGCTCCAAATTCCGGTAAGTATGAAAGAAAGTAAAAATGCTCCTAGAAGTCTGCCGAAAAGATAGGCGATCATGTTGGTCATTATAGAGTTCTCCTTTGTTTATTATTTTATTTTTGATAGGATGTTCATTTGAAAGCTTCTAGTTTGTTCAATCAAAATATTTCATCAAATTTTGTTACTACGATTCGTTTGCAATTTATGCGGTTTGATTCATATCGTGTCGGAGCTTCTCTCTTTCTGCATAACTTTTATTACTCATATGAGCGATTAATAGTAATAAAAACCATCCCAGAATAGTCCATGAAATGAAAAAGTTTAATAAAAGAATAATAGGTTTCCAATTACTATAATAAATAAGTGTCGATAAATAATAAATAGCATTGAAAATAACACTAATAATTGCCATGATAAAACCTAATCCGGACACAGCTAAACGAACGATGGTTATGATATCGGAACCAATACCTAAAGTAGCTAGAAACAAAAGGAGTGGAATAATAGGAATGCTTCCAAACAGGATAATGAGTATATTTAACAATTTCCCTTTTTTACGGAGGACGAACGGCTTTTACGAAGCTGTCGTCTCTTTCATCGAGCTGTTCCGGCTTAGCGGATGTGCTGCCGCCATTGCTTGGCCGCAGTTACTGCAAAATGAACCATTTGGTGACTGTTTTATACCACAGTTTGGACAATACATGTAGAGGCTCCTTTCAATATTTTCGTTAATTATAGAATATAGATGGTATTACTGCTGCGTTTCAAATGAATGAAAGAACTTCATTCATTTATCATGCTAGTCTGGAATGAATGGTATGTTCTGGTAATGTAGACAGAACGACCGTACCATCATATAACGCAGGCACGGTCTCCTCTATTAATTTATTTTATTCTACGACTTCAAAACCTTGACTTTCCATCATTTCTACAGATTGTTCTAAACTGACCATATCAGCGTCTTCCGAACCTTCAAAATTAGAACCTGGCAGTGCTGAAATTTCAGAAAGATCAGCAGTAGTATAATCAATTGTCATTGTTTCGATGGCTTTATCTTCTTGATAGTCAATATTGTGTTCAAGTCCTTCTGTTCCTTGAATTTCAGCAACAATTGGATCGAGAATAGCTTGAGCCTCTTCTTTTGTTGTTACCATTAAAGAAGAATATGGTATTTCACTTTCAGTAGATTGTTCTACAACTTCGTCTCCCTCAGCTACATATGTAATTTCTAAAACTACTCCATTCTGTTCACCTTGAAGTGTCACCGTTTCTTCCGAGTTACAAGCAATTAGCCCAACTAATGCTAGGAGCAAAAATAGCAGTCCAGTGATTCTAAAAGTTGTCCGTTTCATGATGTTTCTCTCCTATCCATAATTTAAATTTAATAGACTTACTCTATCGAATTCTAACTTAAATGCCAAAAAGACATAAAATTTTTACATTATTCAGGGTTAAATAATGTAAACTCATTTTAATAACAAGTAAGGAACAAATTATTTTCAAAGCACATAGACCAAATTAATATTAGCTAGGTGCTATTTTCACTTCGATTTAATATTATTTATTAGTTTCATCATTGGCACGATGATAAATAATCTCACCTAACATTTGTACTTCCTCATCCCAATATTCTTCCGGATCGAAACTGCTGGAAAGATTAACACTTTCCGTAACGACCTCATCACCTTCTGGTCCGCCAGTAAACGCTAAAACTAAATCATCCTCTTGGTATTGGTCTGTCCCAATATCGACAACCCATGTCGTTCTATTATCTGCTACAACAGGATCTGTCGGTTCAAGATCTTCGGCGATTTGTTCACAGTTGTTATCACCATTTTCAACATATACATCTACAGATTGAATAAAATCAGACTCAACTTCTAAATGATGTTCTATACTACCTGTTCCACCAGCAGTCGAAATCAATATTTTTCCTGGATCAGCATTACTAGCATCCCATGGTGAAGTTCCACCATTACTATCAGACACGATTTGTTCAGCTCCTTCGGGTGTCCAGTAGGCAGTAGGCACCACACTAGTTGAACCCTCCACTGGAGTCTCATAATTATTTGCTTCAACTGTAGAAGCAGGGCAAGTAGATTCGGAGCTTTCTTTCTCTGTCAAATTCTCCGTTCCCCTCTCACTGTCCGTTTCGGCTTTCTCTGCATTCTCTGTTGTGCCTTCAGCATTTTCAGCATCGTTCCCTTCATCTGAATTGCAGGCAGCCAGCGTAATACTTATTAGTAAAACCAAACATAGGAATAACCGTTTTTTCATATGTACGCCTCCTTTCTTATGAAATTTTCAAATAACAAGCTTTCTCGTTATTTCATAATATTATGTATTTATAAATCACTTTTCAATAGGTCGAATATCACTAGTCCTAGTTCAAATAAACTTACCATCTAATTGTTTCATGTACTTTTTCCTAATTTTTAGTTCTTTAATATTTAAGAATAATTAAGAAACTTCCGTATTATAATCAATTATTAGATAGAAATGGAAGGCGCTATCCCCCTCTTTTTACCTATTTAATAAACAAAAGTAAAAGAATTGTAATATTTATTTCTATTTTAATTCGGTGTTTATAAATGTCAGCATGGTGATCATACATAACTGAAAACACACAAAAAAAGAATCTATATAAAGATACATTACATCTTATAGACTCTTCATTTAATACTAATCGCACTTTTCTTTATTATCTTCAATGAAGCTTTCAAATTCAATAAATACTTCAAGTAAACTTCTCTTCAATACCTTTAATTATCACATCTGAATCGTCGATGATCAAGAAATGCCCACACTCTTTTAGTATCCTGAGTGATGCTTTAAAGAGAATGAACTGTTTCGTTTACAGCACTGAATTTAATAATACAATCTTGTTCTCCCCAGATACTTAATACTGGAATTTTAACTTGTTCAATTAACCCATTTTCTCCTGATAACCAATATACTTATTTTTAAATGGAGCTATCGCAAAATGCATAGTTGACATTTGATGACAGCTCCCTCATTCTAAACTTTATTATTATATAGGTTTGATAGTGATTTTCAATAAACTGCCAATTAACAGAATAAACATAAGTTATGCCTTATTAAGGAATTACGTCCTTCGTATTGTACAGAAAAGGCACTTATAAAACGAAACTTCATTCAGTGGGAGTTTTTCGACGCACAGGATGTGCTAGTGCAGACGTTGCGACAGGACGTCGCGAACTTAGTCTGCTTCCTTCATTCTCCCACTGAATTAGCCTTAGTGATTCAGGGAGTTAGCGCCCGTTATCTCCCGCCTAAATTAATTTATTTTCGCTCTCTATTTTGTGGCGGGAGTTTTACGGGCGGTTCTCCGTGATAAACGTCTTTTCGAATAACTACCTGCCTGCCTTTTCACGCTTTTATGCTTTTGCCTCAGTAGCGTTGCATAAAATATTCTCGTCTTTGTCAAACAGTCTCCAACCACCCTAAAACGTTAAGTTCAACAAATATCCTTAAAACATCTTTCTTACTAGAAGTTCTTCAACAACTATAATATTTCAATATACCCTTCTGTTCCATGCACACGAATTCGTTGCCCATCCTTAATCAGCTTCGTTGCATTTTCTACGCCAACCACTCCTGGAAGTCCATATTCTCTTGCAATAACGGCTCCATGGGTCATCAGTCCGCCAACTTCTGTGACGAGTCCTTTAATGGATACAAACAATGGTGTCCAGCTGGGATCAGTAAAAGCAGTAACTAAAATATCTCCTTCTTCCAAGTTTGCTTCTTCCATATTTAAAATAACACGTGCTCTTCCCTCTACAACTCCAGAAGAAACGGACAAACCTGCTATCGCTTCGTCAGGGAGATTTTTTCTTTTATAATCACCTGTAATGATTTCTCCATCTGATGTCATAACACGTGGCGGAGTCAGTTTTTCGTATGATTTATACGCTTTTTTTCGTTCACTGATAGTCTGATAATCCAAGTTGTTTGTTCGTACAGCTTCATGAAGTTCTTCAAAAGTGAGGTAATATATATCTTCTTTTTCATCAATAATATCCGCCTGTACGAGCCGTTCAGCTTCTTTTAGAAGAGCTTGTTTATAAATGAAATAACGACTGACAAATCCATATTTTGGATATTCCCGATAACCAATAACATTCCGCATTAAATGAATTACCCGCTTCACTTCTTTCGCTTTTCGCCTTCCATCAGGTAATTGCTCCAAGCGTTCAAGTAGTTCTTGTTCTTTTTTTAAAGCATTTTGTCGCCCTTGCTCAAATTTTGTTTTACTGGCACCAGCTTCAAAGTTTTGAATATTATTGAGAATCATTGGGACGAGTATAGTCGGTTTTTCACTCCAACGTGTTTTTGTAATATCGATTTCCCCGGCACAACGCATACCATATTTGTTCAGATAAGCATGGATAGCATGTTGAGCCTCTTGGCCACCCTCAAATTCTGGCAATTTATCTAGAAAATCATCCTCCTGAACACCTTGTAAATACGCAATTACCTCCGGGTAAGGGCGAATGACATCTGCCACATCTAATAATTCCAATCCCATCTCTGAAGTAATATTGTTTGGTACAGATTGCGAAAGTATATCTGCTACGTTCTTTTCTCCCAGCCATTTATCCATTTTTTTATTAATCCATACAGGAGCCTTTAAAGCTGTCATGATTACTTTCGAACTTTGCGGATCAAATAAGATTTTCTTTAGCTGCTGAAGGTCTTCCAGGATAAAATCAAACAAATTCGCTCCTGAATAGACTTGAATAGTCTGTTTTAATTCATCTACGGATGCTTGATTACTTTTGATCAAATCAGAGACAATCATGGGATCATTTTCAATTTGTGACTGAAAACCGAAAGAACCCATATCATTATCATTGTTAGTGGATGCTGGTTCATTATCGTCATTTGGTAAAGGGGTTATAAAATCTCCCCGCTCAATGAGACTTATCAAAGCATCTTTTATGAGCGGATCAGACTCTCCAAGGGTTTCTATCAGCGTTTGTCTGTTATCAGGTGAAGCTAGTCGTGGTGTAACATCAACAAATAATCTCCCGCCGGCTTGGTGCATGGGTGCTGGGGTTGTTGACAGCCAGAAAGAAATTCCTAATGGTTTCATAGGATCCGTCATCATTTGTTGATGCCCAACAGATACATAAACATGTTTTTCTGTATCATTCACTTCAGGGACGGGGTATAACGTCGTAATAGGACGACTCTGGACAATATAAAATGTATCATCAACCAAACACCATTCCACATCTTGCGGCAATCCAAAGAAAGCTTCAATTTTTCGACCAATACTGGCCAGCTGTAAAATTTGCTGATCTGTAAGAGTTTGCATCTTTTGTTGTTCAGGATTTAGTTGATGTGTTTTTGTCCCTCCATCTTTTCGTCCGTAGATAGCTAACTTTTTATCGGCTATCATCTTATCTATAATTTTCCCTTCTTCTACTTTATAGCAATCAGCTGATGTCAAGCCGGAAACCAGCGCTTCTCCTAGCCCAAAACCAGCATCAATCGATAGCAGTTTTCGGTTGGAGGAGATGGGATCTGCCGTAAATAAAATACCTGAAGCCTGTGGGAACACCATTCTTTGAATGATAACAGATAAATAAACTTGGCTGTGATCAAATCCATTTTGTATCCGGTAGATCACCGCACGATCCGTAAATAAGGAAGCCCAACATTTTCGGATATGCTGTAAGATAGCTTCTTTTCCGATAATATTCAAATAAGTGTCTTGCTGACCGGCAAAGGAAGCATAAGGCAAATCCTCAGCAGTGGCACTGGAACGAACAGCATAAGCATGTCTATCGCCAAATTTAGAGAGTTTGCTGGTAACCTCTTTCACCATATCAGAAGGGATTTCCGTTTCTATTATGGCTTGCCGTATCTTTTTGCAGAGTTCACCAATTTGGTCTCGATCCGCTGCATTTAATCTTGCTAACTGGTGCAGCAATTCTTTAAATCGACCATTTTTTTGGATGGCTTTTTGATATCCAGCTGTCGTGATACAAAATCCTTCCGGCACCTTTATCCCCGGAATTTTTGATAATTCTCCTAAATTTAGCCCCTTGCCTCCAACGTTCATAAACTGTGTTTTGTCCATTTCCTGAAAACCGATAACCAAAGAACGCATTCTACATCTCTCCTATTCGCTATGGTTCTATTGATTTTAGCAGTAGTAACTGGGAATAAACAGTCTATATTTACTTTTTTGTATATGCTATAATTGAACTAGAAAGAGGTAGCGCTCCACTTTCAAAAGGTAGCCAGACCTTATGATTTTCTCCACGTACAGCAGTTCATATCCCTTTTAACCTGCAATACATATAATTATACAATTTTTCCTTCTAAGCTGTTATTCAACAAACCAGCAAATATTTTTATAACGCATTAAATTTGATTTGATAACAAAATGCCAATTTTCTATAATAGTCTTTTTCCACGAAGTCAGTCGGTTTTATTTTAGTGGCAGGGCTCTGGAAATATTCCAAGCCGACTATTTTCAACATATTATAGACAAACTGGGAACAAAACATAATATTGGGACGAACGGAGAACTTTGTAACTAGCCCGACAAAATTATACGCACTGCCTGTTTCATTAATTTCCTTTACTTTATCCATAATCATTTCTTTTTGTTCCTTTGAAATCTCCAGGCTGTAGACTAATATTTCCGCATCATCCTTTTTGTGAAATTGCGCTAACTGCTCTTGGTTTAATCCGGGCGGGGAAACTTTTTCTCCGCCGTTATAGCTCACAATCGTTTTTAAGTCTCTGTCAAAGCTGAGTGAAACATGATTATAAACTTTTTGTGTGAAAACAGAGATCAGTTCACTTGCAGGACTTCCAGTACTTGAAATGACAATATACAAATGTTCATCAGCTAAATTTCGCCGACACTCCGCAAAGAAGGCATCCGTTAAGGTATTTTTGTTTACATATGTTGTATAGCTGTGCCTCGGAATATCCTCCATGATTTCATTTAGGTTTTCCCGGGATAAGGAATTTCTGCCTTTCTTTAATTTATTCCCCAAACTGACGGTACTTTTTTGCATTTCTTTCATCATGTTAAAGCTGATTGCCGTAGCATCCTTTACGGATTGGGAAAAGACGTTTTGTATCGTATACAGATAATTAAAATACAAAACAAAAAAAGGGACCAGCATAAAAATAACTGCAACCATTTTCTTCATTAGAAATACCATGCCTGTATCTATCCCGGAAAATACAAATAAGGTATTAAACACCTGTTGCGTAGACATGATGAGTAAATATATAATCGTAAAAACGATCTTTGTTGTTTTTTTATTCTGCGATAACCAAAGATGGCCAATCAGAAGCACCGCCACCACAGCATAGATGACTGCATATAAGTTTAATTGCTCTACAGAAAGCAAAAATATCAAAAAGAATACAAGCAGCAAGTTTAATAAAAGTTGATATATCTTCTTTATATTCATTGTTCTCTCCATGTTAAATAAGTTTTATAAATGATAATCTATATGAAAAATTATTTCTTCCTATTACTAGAATAGATTAAAAATCTCTTTTTTGAAATGAAAAGATAGCTATGACAGATGTTATGACTAACCAGATAATCAATATACCTATGCTGGTAAACGCACCTGTTGCTTCAAACGATTCTGCTCCAGCTGTACCAGATAAACTGTGTATTGCCGATTGAGGCAAAAGAGGAAGAAATACTTTTTGGAGCGAATCAGGAAACATATTAATTAATGCCGGGACGGCCAAAACGATGATAGAAAAAGCAATTCCTCCACCGCTGTTTTTGAAAATAATGGTTGCCGCAACGGTAAGCAGGCAATAAAATACTGGCATCAGCAAGACTCCAAAAACAAATTGCCGGATATCCGAATCTGCTAAGCTGGCAAGTGACATGTTATTTGCCACAAGAATGAGTTGGCTGGACAGATAAGTGAGTGCTACGATCAGTATGCTCACAACAATGGATAGAAGAAAAAAGGTTATATACTTTCCCAGAAACAGTTTTTTTCGATTCGGAACGGCTGCTAAAGAAGTGTAGATAGTTTCTGCAGTGAATTCCCTCGATATGGTTAACGCAGTAAAAATGATCAATAAAATACTGGCTAAATCCACGCCTAACATATTTGCTGATACGACCTCCATGACGGATAAATCTGTAATTGCTGTACCCTGTGTAACATTGGTTGTTACAGCAAAGATAATTCCTATTAATAAACTGATTCCAATCGTAAAAGTCAAAAAGACTTTGGAAAAGGTAAGAAAGAAAATCTTTTTATATTCCGCTTGAATGATATTTTTCATTAGGTTTTCCTTCCTTCCGTCATAAGGTTATCCGTTGAAACATAATCTGCTTTTCCTTCCGTTAATTCTACAAATAATTGTTCTAAGGATGGCTGTACTTTCGTTAATTCGTATAAAGCCAGCTGTCCTTCCTTCGCTGTTAATCCAATTTGTTTTATACCTAATTGATAAACTTGCAGCTCATCTTTTTTCACCTGTTTCACCTCTGCCCCTTTTGCAGCTAATAAACGCTGTAATTTATGATTATCTTCACAGCTTACTTTCACAAAAGAACCGAGGCTGCTTTCTGCTAATTCATCGATGGTCATATCTGTAATTAATTTTCCTTGAGCCAGGATAATCATTCGATCCGCGATCATTTGCATTTCACTCATGAGATGGCTCGACACCAATACTGCTTTTCCTTCCCGTGCCAGCTTCTTTGCTAACCCACGCAACCAATGAATGCCGTCTACGTCCAATCCGTTAAAAGGTTCATCTAAGATTACTGTTTCCGGATCTCCCAGAAGAGCAGTTGCAATCCCTAAACGTTGTTTCATTCCTAAAGAAAACGTACCTATTGGTTTGTCTTTTACATTTTCCAATCCCGTTTCCTTCAGCATTTTTTCTATTTGCTTTTTAGAAATACCGCTAGCTAAAGCGATGATTTCTAAATGCTGCTTGGCAGTTACCTTTGGATTTACGGCGTCTCCGTTAATTAAAGCTCCTACTTTAGAAATAGGAAGCTTCAAATCTTTATAGGTCTGTCCATCAATTGTTACACTGCCCTCGCTCGGATTCATTAATCCTAAAATCATTTTCATTGTGGTGGATTTCCCTGCGCCGTTTGGACCTAAAAAGCCTGTCACAACACCTGGTTGAATGACCAGTGATAATTGATTGACGGAGATGTTATCTTTAAAGGTTTTTGTTAAATTTTTCATTTCAATCATTTTTGCTCCTCCACTCGTCAGGCTTGCCAGCGGATAAATAATGGTCTACTGTCTTATCGATAAAAGTATTGGTAAAGTCAATCAACTGACGATCCTCCTGTGGCCATTGATCCCGATTTTTGTAAGAATCTTTATAAACATCGAGTAACTCCTTGCTCCCGTCTGAAATATTTACCACCATCTCGATCCATCTTTTCGCAAAGTCCTGCCCCTGCTCACTTTCCGGCTGAACATCATTCAGTATGTGAGCGACCGCTTCTAATATCAGTGCTTTCCAGTCCCAATACACTTCTAAAACCGCTTCCTGGTTCTGATAATGCTCTATAAAAGTATCTTCTGATTTTTTATCAAAGGAAACATCTTTATATTGATAAACCGTGTCCTTATTTAAAGAGATAATTAATTGCACCAGATTTCCTAGCGGAAGGGAATCATTTTTTTCAATTCCAGCCAAGCTTGCTTCAATCATCGCAATATTGCTTTTGACATCATGCAGCCTATAGTAGAAAATGTCCCGTTGTTTTTCTAATACATGACGAAGCTGCTCGGCAGTTGTGGTTTTTTCTAACAGCTTCGTGATATCTTTGATTTTTAATCCTAATGATTTATAGAACAGAACCTGTTGCAGCCGGGTTAAGTCTGATTCTGTGTAATATCTCCGTCTGCTTGTTTCGCTTTTTTGTAATGGCACTAATTGAATATTATCGTAATATTGTAACGTCCGGACGGTGACACCAGTTAATTTGGAAATTTCGCCAATTGAAAACTTCCTTTTTTCTTCCATGAATACACCTCCTAGTTAATATTAAATCACATTACGCAACGTCATTTGCAAGTGGATAAAATGGAATTATTTTATTCATCATTCTATTTTTTATTATGTACCGGTTTATGGAAGATATTGCAGTGAATGGATGGGATGAAAACAATAAAGGGTATTTCATATACGGTAATCGCAATAAAGTAATTTATTTTTGAAGCTATCCATAAGCAATACACCATCCCCAATGAAGGACGGTGTATTGCTTATTTTTTCATACAAATACGGCGTAACACTTATAGAATATGTTCAAAAAATTGCGATCTGTACATGTTTTGTCTTTTCGTGTTACCAAATGAATCCCCTTTTAAACACATTAGGATATATTTATATGAAATTTACTTGAGAAATTATTTTCTCGGAGCTGTTTATAGATAAAATTCACAATAGTTAATATTTATCCATAGACGACCGCTCAGTCTGGACGGTATAATAAGAGTAAAAAGTTACTCAGGTTATTGAAAGGAATATGTTTATGTCTAAAAATGACACACGTTCTAAAATTCTCAAAGCGGCAGCCTATATCGTACAAACAGAAGGTATATTGAATTTAACACTCGAAGCTACAGCAGAGAAAGCTGGTGTAAGTAAGGGGGGGCTATTATATCATTTCCCATCCAAAGATGCCTTAGTCGCCGGTATGGTACAAGATCCCATGCAAAGTTATATAGATAATATCGAGAGGAATGTGGATCAGGATACACTAGAGGATCCGAGAGGAAGATGGACACGTTCGTTCATCAAAGGAACATTCGGCAAGAGGAATCCGGATAAAGATATGGACGCTGGGTTAATGGCAGCAGCAACCATCAATCGCGACTTATTAAAGCCTGTTCAAGATGCTTATGCACATTGGCAGGATCATATTGACAACGATGGTCTCGATCCCATTAATGCTACTATTTTAAGACTTGCTGTCGATGGCCTTTGGTTTTCCGAAATTTTTGATTTAGCTCCATTAGAAGATGATACCCGTCAGCTTGTTTTAGAAAGACTTCTCCAGTTAACAAAGGAGGACTGGAAATAGGGCACCTTTTCCTGCTGCATGCAGTCGAAGAAATGATGGATCCAATCTAGTCTTTTATCAATAATGCCTAAACAGCCTTGGCTCTTACTTACAGAGCCAAGGCCGTTTACCACTTATTTATTTTCGTTGTTTATTTGGTTGAGATCACATCTTGCTTTGAGCCCAAAGTCTATCTGCCAGCAGGAAACATGAATTCTATTCATATATCATTATACGTACTGTCAATCCCTTTTTGGCTCAGCTGGTAACTCTTTCCCGAGCCAATCGCGATAAAAGGTCTCTAAGTACGGCAAGAAATCAAAAACAATTGGATACCCCGGTGCCGCTGCTTCTACTTCCAATAACCTGGCACAACTCGGGCATATAAACTCGCGAATTTCCATCCATTCCGGATCATAGCTATGGCGTCCAGGATAAATTTCAGCAATCGCTTCTTCATCATTACGGACATTGATCACAGCCTTCAACTTCCAATTTTCCGTATAGTGACCAAACTCATAACCACAACTGCATTTCACTACACGCTCGCCTTGTGGCTCTTTTTTCTTGGAAACAATATGCAAATGTTCGCCGATCGGTAACAGAATCGGGTCTTTAAATGCCACCCTTTCCTGAAGAATATCAATGTACTTAAAAAACCGATCATCATCTTTATACTGGCTCATTATTGCTTTCGTCGACTGCCAGGGCAGCTGACCGTCTATTAAGTCGCGAATGACCTCGTGATCATAGCTTGCCATCATTATTCACTCCTCACATTGTAAAATCTTCGGGTAAATTCCAGAATTCACGAAACTCCTTAGCAAAACGATTGGAAATGTTCATGGTGTCCTGATACATCTTACGGACTTCGGTAACAAAGTCTCCTTCCACCACACGTTTCCGTTCGGATTCTATCCAATCTTCAACAGGCACCGCCTTACGTAATCGGTTTTTCCTGACTTCCTCCCGTCTCTCTTCAGTTGCTTTTGTATTAACACTCCACGTCTTACGCTTCTCATCATAATCCAGCACAACAGCATGAGCTCTTTGGGCAATTTCTGCCGTCACATATCCATTTTCCACATCTCGAACTATTTCCAATGGATCACGTTCAATAGGGTCACCATAACCGCCGCCGCCATTATATGAATGAGCAAATAAGTCGCCGGATTGCAACGGCTTGTCTATATGCGGACCTTCTACCTCTTTCAGCTCACCCTCTACAAACCGCTCCAAATCGGTCATATATGGATCGGTACCTAATGAGTGAGGCAAAGGTTTTTGTTCCTCAATCAACTGCTTCATATTGCTATTTCGTACAGAGTAGTGCCGATGTGCTGTCGGTGCTGGATAACCGCCACACATACCTGCATTATCAAATACACGACTGGAATGTTCAGATGTAGCGATCGTCACTTCATCTGTATTATGCACGAGCCACAGCGACGTGAAGGCTGTACCACCACGGTAGCGTCCCACTCCGCCTGAATCTGCTGTGATGCTTCGGCCCATGTAAAGCATTGGTATGCCTTGCTCCCATACTTCCATATTGCCCATATCGGATTCAGGATTCCAACCAACATATCCGTTATCAATCCCGTCTTTAATACCAAGGGCTCCACTTCCAGCTGCCGAACACTCAAACATAGCCATACCAAATTGACTTCCATACTGGCTTTGTCCACCCATTTCCACCATTGGACTATTTACTTGACCTACAAACACTTCCTCTTTGAATCCACGGCTTACAAAACCTCGACTGAGCAACCGTTGAAAAATACCGAATGCAGGAAGAAGCAATGCCCAAGACGTGGCCGTTGCTACGGTATGACGGTCTGGGTTCGTCCAGGTTCCCGATGGCAAATTCATATCCGTAGCCAGCCAAGCTCCATCATTCACTTTCCCTTCATAGTTCATCGACTGGGTTAACGTAACAAACAATCCACCATCCATACCGGCTGGTGTACAGTTCATCGAGTGATAACCCCAAGAACCGGTGCCTTCAAAATCCAAGTGCATGTGACCATCCCCGCCTACATCTAGTTCGAGCGGAATGGAATATAACAAATTCTCATCACCTAAAGGCAAAATTCCTGGCTTGCCTTCTGTAAGGTGGCCATAAAACGTGTGTCCCCTGTAGCGGCCGGGCACCATAAGCTGCTTCACCCGTGAAAGCTGCGAACGGCGACCTTCTTCAATGAATTCCCGTGTTGCTCGCTTATAGTAGTCTAAACCTACTTCCTCAATCAGCTCTTTTACTTGATCCCTTAATTCGAGATTAGCTGCTAACTTCGCTTTGTCGTCAAACATCCAATAGATAGGCATACGGAGATTTCGTTCCAGCCGAATCATATAATCTCGGCGGAATTCATCGTTTTCACCCACTTTTTCAGCGCAAACAAACAAGCCTTCTGTAAAACGCTCTTGAGCTAGGTATACATCACCACCAGGTGTAATACCACCAACTTCTAATTCGTGAGCAACCGTACCTGCCCAACCGATCAGCTCATCATCATGGAAGATCGGTACAACGACCATCACGTCCGGTACTTGTACCGTGCCGATGAAAGCGTCATTGTTTGCGAAAACATCACCGGGACAAATACCAGGGGAATCTTCATACCCATTTTGAATCATCCATTTGATAAACCGGCTCATCGTGTGTACATGAACCATAATTCCGGTGGAAAGACTAATGGCATCCCCCTCAGGTGTGTATAATGCTACGACCATTTCCCCTACTTCTCGTACACCGGGTGAGGCCGAAATACTGCGAGCCATTTCCCGTGCTGCTATGGACATCGAACGAAGCTTGGTATGCAAGCTTTCATAGCGCAGCGGGTCATCTTCACGACATGTTAACTCTGTTATACCGGCATAACAGCCTGTTTCTCGAAATTTACGATCGTTCTCAAGCAACTGTTCTTTGAATGTCATCGATTTGTTTTCAACTGCTTCATTCATACGGATCCTCCTTGTATTAAATTAAACCTTGATCTACAGTACGTAACTTTCCGATTTTTGCTTTTGATCTCCGTGTTCATAGTGCAGAATCGTCCATTCATCCACACGAACCCGATCTCCGGCTGGAATAACCAAAGTTGTCGCCGGATGCTCTACAATAGCTGGCCCGTCAAGCACGTTTCCAGGCTTCAGCATGTCCATCTCCCAAAGCTGCGCCTCATGCCAAGTGCGATTATAATACATGGATCGCTTTCCTTTATTAGCTTCAGCGTCAGGCTCCCGAGATCCCAACGGACGACGTGTCAGCTTTGGTTTCACTTTTTCCACACGGGCATTTAAACCGAGTTCCATAATGGTAAATCCAGCTGTTCCAAAACCAGACACACTACGGTTAATCGATTCATACAGTGTTTCAAACGCCTGTGTAAGTGCATCTACGTCTTCAGCAGATTCTAACTTTATCGCTGGTGCCGCAACCTCCACATCTTCCAGTTGACCCGTATAACGCATCATGGCAAACGGTTCACAAACAACAGCATCCCCGTCATGGCCTTCAGAGACCAATTCCTTGCGGGCTTTGGCATCAAGTTCACTCCATATATCATTAATCTGTCGGCGTATCTCGTCTTGATCCTTATCTGAGTCATCAGCTCCAATCATGATATGGACAGATCGGCTATGCCGATGCAAATAATCTGCTGTGGTACAGCCAAAAGCGGAAAAAGCGGCCGCAAACGGGAATGTCATAATCCCTTTAAAACCTAATCCTCGACTGTACTCAGCCATATGGAGCGGACCAGATCCACCATAAGCCATTAAGTGGTACTCATTTGGATCGACGCCACGTGTAGAAATAATAGATTCAATGGAAGACTTTGCTTCCATCTCAAGCATATTTACCATTCCTTCCGCTGCTTCATATACATCAACTCCTAAAGGATCGGCAACTTTCTCTTTCAAGACTTGTTTTGCCTTCTCCACATTGAGTTTGACTTTACCTCCAAGAAAGTTATCGGGATTCAAGCGACCCATGATCGCATCACAGTCAGCAATTGTCGGCTCTGTGCCTCCCATATCCATTGCTACCGGGCCAGGCACCGATCCAGCGCTTTCAGGTCCTAGACTAACTTTGTGCGTGTATGGATCCACCTTAACAATGGTACCTCCGCCAGCACCAATCGTATCCATCGCTAACGTCGGTAAATTCAGTTTAAAGCGTGCTAACGTGGGTTCATCTTCAATCGGAACCTTGCCGCGAGTAATGGCGCCAATATCAAAGCTTGTACCTCCCATATCGCTGACAATAACGGAATCCGTACCAATTAATTCACCAACATGTCTGGCTCCCAAAAGTCCGCCAACCGGACCGGAAATCATTGTTTCATGAAGACGAGGATAACGTACGTCAGCAAGTCCGCCATAGGAAAGCATCGTTTGCATACTGTGCGGAAAGCCATGCTGCTTAGCTGCTGCTTCAACACCCAGTAACTGCTCACGCCCTCTGGCAGTCGCATATGCCTCAATAAGTGTGCTGTTCAACCGAGACTGTTCGCGAATAATTGGACGAACCTGATGGCTAAAGTAAATCGGAATATCGACACCATGCTCCTCCAATACCTTTTGAGCAGCTTCTCCAATTTTTAACTCGTGTTCAGGATTCACATGTGAATACATACAACAGATGCATAATGCTTCGATATCCTGTTCCAAGAGCTCCTTCACGCCGCTGACTGCTTCATGTTGGTAAGCAGGGATAACAACTTGGCCAAATTGATCAATACGTTCCGTCACACCGCGTACCCGGCTGAGTGGGACAAGCGGGTCAGGATGAGCGTGGGTGACAGCATGCAAGCGGTCTTCATAGGAATAACCGGACCATGATTGAAGCCCCCTCCCCATGAGTACGGCGTCTTCCATACCTCGTGTCACGATAAGGCCAATGCGCTTTCCTGTTCTGGACAACAATGTATTCAGCATACCTGTACCTGAGTATAGGACTACCGCCAATTCTTCAAATGTTTTGTTGATATCTAAATTCCAGATATCGGTGGCGTCCCGTGTTGATTCAATAAAACCTTCCGATTCGTAATTAGGCGTAGTCGGTGCCTTACCGACGGCGAAGTTTCCTTCTTCGTCCACGAGAATCGTGTCGGTCATCGTGCCACCAGCATCGATACCGAGCACAAGTGGTGATGTCTGTTTCATTGCACAACTCCTCCTTCATTGTTTTTCTCTCTGGTTAAACTTGCTTCAAGAAGAACATGGATCCATTACATACGATCTCGTCCCCTTTTTTAAAGCGTTTTCTATAATCAGGTTAACCGTCTGGACGGTTTGTTGTCAACACTAAAAAATTAATTTTCCGAAAAAATTATCTTATATGAAAATTTTATTTATTGAATAATCCTGTTGTATTAGTGATTTTGATGCTAGATGAATAAATGTATCTCATGTTTATCAATTACTCTTTTTCACTTGATTTTCTTTCGATTCCTGATCATTATTAGATTCGGAGATTGGTAATTTAGAATTTTTTACTAAAGTCGCTTTCCCCTCACCAAAATCTTCTTTGACAGATTTTATAAAAGAGATAGTCATCAACACAAAAACCAAAATCATGGGAACGCCTACAATAACCGATGATAATTGAACAGCTTCCAAGCCGCCTATAGCTAATATGATTATGCCTACTCCACCAAGAATCAACGCCCAAAATAACCTGTAAAGACGAGGTGGTTGTCCAGTTCTATCCAGTTTCTTACTTGCAACGGATGATAAGATCAACGAAGCAGTGTCAAACGTTGTTGCAGAGAATATTAAGTAGGCTATTACCAATAGTGGTATGATGACTGCGCTAAGAGGTAACGTGTTAATAACTGCCATGATGACTCCCGTTTGCCCGCCTTCAGCCATGATCGAATCAACTGGAATCAAATTAGATAATTGAATGTTCAATGCGTAATTTCCAAAAACACTAAAAAATATCCAGCAGCCCACTGGTCCTATTAAGCATTGGGTAATGATCACTTGTTTTATTGTACGCCCTCTGGAAATTCTGGCAGTAAACAAACCAATTAATGACGCATAACCAATCCACCATGCCCAATAAAAAACGGTCCAATCCTGCGGAAAACTTTCTCCATTGATGGATCCAAGCGTTAAGCCCATTTCAAAAAAATTGTTAAACATTTTACCTAAAGCTTCAATCGTATTACTCATCATAAATATTGTTGGACCAACAAGAAACACAAAAATAGTGATTACTGCCACAATAATGATATTAAAGTTTGATAAGCGTTTAATCCCTCTTTCAAGACCCAAGAATACACTTCCGCCAAAAATAATCACCCAAAGTGCAATAACAAATACCAATAACCCCAAAGTCACAGGAATATGAAACATTTCACTCAAAAGCTCAGCTATCATAGGAGCAACCAAGCCTATACTTGTTCCCACTACTCCAATTAAACCAAGCATCATTGCTACATCAACGATTTTCCCCGGTAAACCGTCAGCATGTTTACCTAGAATTGGTTTGCACGCAGCACTGAGTCTAAAATGAGGTATTTTTTTAACATATAGGGCATATGCCATCGGAATACTGGGCAGCGCATAGATAGCCCACGCGAGTATTCCCCAGTGGAATAAACCATAGGGCAGTGCCCACTCCGCTGCACTTAATGTTCCTGCTTCTAATCCAAATGGAGGGCCAGTCGTATAAGTAATTGGTTCAATTACCGATTGATACATGATTTCTGCACCAATCCCCGTCGTAAAAATCATGGAAAACCAACTAAAATTTGAAAATTGTGGTTTATCTTTGGGATCCCCCAATTTAATACGACCATATTTACCAAAAACAAGCCACGCGAAAAAGATAAGTATCATAAATGGAAATATGACGAAAACCCATCCAAAATTCCCCGTAATGAAACTTAATATAGTGCCTACAATCTCTTCCGCAGCCGAAGGATTTACCCCAACAGGAACCAACCCTAACAGTAAAATTATTAGAACAGGCCATAGTACTTTCGTTTCAATATACTTTTTTTTCAAACGATACACTCCTTTTTATTAATATCCTATTAAAAAAATGGATTGTAAATCATATCATCCTCCTTAAATATTTAGCTTCTGCGATCTTTTTTAATGTTAGTGGTAATTCTAAATGCTGAATGGAAATCAACATTAAAATTGACACGAAACAAAGATGGCTATCCCTCTAAGTATTTTCTTGAGTTTTCCAAAACTAGCACCTCCTAGAAAAAAATATTTTACTTATGGATCTAATATCTAAATGTATCATTAATTTAAAACTGTATAAAATGACCGTATGCTTGATATTTCCTGTTTAGCTCATAGAATTTTTACTTTATTGCGATATATCTACATTTATTTTAGAATATCTCGAAAATACGCAATAATTAGCATTTTACCTTTGATTAATGCTATATCGTGTAGCATTTGGGAAGGATAGGGGGTTAGTGTAGGAATAAAGCCGAGGTGCATCTATACGGAACGGGCTATTTTGTCGGGAGTTCCCACTCATACGGAGGTTCTATATCTAATTCTTTCGCTAAATTCCGTATTAATATCAAGGTTTTTGTAACAGATGTCACCTTGAAAAGAATGGATAAGACATTTTCGAAAAGGAGTGAAAAGTAATTGAAGATAAATGAAAAAACAATCGGAATAAATGCATGTGTTTCTCAATACAAAAAACGCCAATTTGTAAAGATATATTCAGCAAACTGAATGAATCTCATAATTCTTAAGCCTTACTTCCCAACGAATTCAGGACACGAAAAAAGAAGTACTTATCCAAACCTTATATAATGGTAGTTGACTAGATAACTATAAAAAGACTGGAGAAGTACTTCTTATAACCATTACACGACAACTAAATCTATCTGGCATCCAAATATAGAACCTCCCCAAAAATATGAAGTAATTAATTTAAATCGTATCTATCATGCGATTAATAAGAATGCGTCTTTGTATTTTTGGAAGAGCAATTATGAAATTCATACCTATTTTTAAAATCCAACAAAAAATAATCCCTTCTGTACATTTCAGAACAGTAAGGGATTATTATGCTACTGACCTTGCCTCCGTGTTTTTTGGCTAGTTTTTTTATTTTACGATACCTAAAATAACCATCCACACGCAGCATAAGCGTATAATTCTTAAATTTGTATCATGACATTAAGCTATCTCATCAATTCGTTCAATAAGGATAGATAATTGGGCTTATTTAAAATGTTCCTGACTAATGAACTAAGGATGCTCTCAAATCACGAATTCCATGTTCCAAATAGCCCTTTAAACAAGTTAACGTATATACCCAGCCTTCTTTTTGTCCCAGCATTTTGTTTACTACTTCAGGATCATGTTCATTAAGGCCTGATTCGTTCACTTCTATAACTGTACTTGTATGATCAAACTCTTTAAGTGTAATGGTAACAACTGTTTCTTCATTAGATTCTTCACCCCATGAAAATTCGATTTTCTTGTTTTCCTCGATTTTTAATATATTTATTTTTCCTTCTGCTCCATATTCATCATACCTCAAAGTAATGGACTTGCCTTCTTCCCATCTCTCGGAACTCGAGGAGAACCAGTAATTTCCAATCTCCAAAGGATCTACGATTGCTTCAAACACCTCATTAGCTGGCTTATGTATTTTAAGTTTTGTAGTTACTTGCGTATCCATAACAAAATCAACTCTCCTTCAAATTAATATTTCTCTTTGTCATTATACCCTACGGTGCTCTTCCTTATTTCTTATTTCACTAAATTTATTTTAGCAACCTATTTCATCTCCTAAGGATGATTTCATTTTCAGTAATATAGCCAAATTATTGGTCAGCTACCTTATTTTAACCATAATAAGTCCCTTTGGACAAGAAAGAATCCAAAGGGATAGAATTTCGCAGCTTTATTTCAAGGTATTTCTTAAACCGCTTTATTGTAATTGAAACGTTATAGGTAGAAAATTGGCTGTATTAAGGGGAGTCCAATCCGAACATAATACAGCCAATTACCAGCCTAATTAAAATGATAACTTTTAGAGGGGACACAACTGTTTGTCTTTAATAATACCTGTTACAGCAATGACAATATTTTTTCTTACATCGTTTGCTACGATAGTTACTTTCTTGGTATCTATCATAGTCTCGGTCATCATAACGATTATCTTTCCGGCATTTATCGTGGTCTTGATTACCATAGTAATCATTTCCCCAACACCAATCATGATGACGCTCTTTCTTCTTGTGACAGCGGCATTTACAATGATTGTCATGCTTCTTTTTACATGGATCGTAAGAATAACACATAACTTTATCACTCCTTTCGTATTCAATATACGTAATTCTAGAAAAGGAGATTGGACAAAGCTAATAGTAGATAATACATTTTTTCAGTAAGAGTTGACCTGTATGATAAAAACAAAAAGACGTCCGCTGTTCAAAGTATAAATACATATTGCAATATTTAAGAATGAATTGTTCTTTGTCTGAATCCTCCCAGTTATTCAGAGTCTTCTGCCAATTAAACCTGAAAAATCATGTATAATAGTATCATACTTATTTACATGCAGCTTTATTATACAAGAGGTTACGATGGCATTACTGCAGGCAGTGAATTCATCCGGCTTGCAGCTTTATAAGAGAAAGTCGCATGATATCAATATATTGGTGAATAAAAACAATCGTAGAAAAAGTGGGGGTAATATGACATATGTAGCTGTTTTTGATATCGGAACAACAGCAGTAAAAGGAATTTTGGTTGATAAAGAAGTGCAGCTTATGAAAGAACATTCGGTTGAATTAACAACCTTTGTATCTGAAGAAGGTATGGTTGAACAGCAGCCTGAGGATTGGTGGGAAGCGGTAATCCATATTGCATCGCTCTGGTGGAAAAACGGCATTTCTCCTGAATCTGTTCGGGCAATAACCTTTTCAGGACAAATGGAAGATGTCATTTCAATTAGTGAAGTGGTTGCGTATCGCGCTATTTTATATTCTGATACGAGAGCTGGAAAAGAAGCGGAATGGGTAAATAAGCAGTATTCGGAAATTCGCAGTCATACGGGGAATAATGTAAGCGCCTCAACACCACTGGCAAAAATAAAATGGTTGGAAAAGCATTCCCCTAGCCAGTATAAAAATACAAAGCAATTTGTATTTAGTTCAAAGGACTATGTTATTTATAAATTGACTCAAGAAGCAGTCACTGATCCAATAACCGCAGCCACTACTGGAATGATGGATCTTAAAAATCGTGCCTGGAACGAGACAATCTATCAAACTTGCAGGATGGATGAAGAAAAATTGCCTGCATTACTAGAAGCAGATAGTGTAATAGGAACAATCACAGAAGAAGCCAGTAAACTCACCGGATTTTCGACCTCGACTATTGTCATCAATGGAACTGGTGATGCAGGAGCAACCACCCTCGGGGCTGGTGCAGTTCATGAAAATGATTGTTATTTTTATATGGGTACAACCGGCTGGCTGGCAATCGTAGAAAGGAATAAAGGACAGTTAGACTCCTTATCAGAAAGTCATTTTAATCTGGCTTTTGTAGAAAAATCACATCGTATATCGGTTGCGCCATTACTTAATGTGGGAAATGTCCACCAATGGGCAGCTCAATTGTATATTGACCAACATGTTGCACATAAATATGAAACATTTGAAACGTTAATCGAACAAACGGAGCCAGGCAGCGGCGGTGTATTATTTTTGCCTTATTTAAACGGGGAACGGAACCCAATGATTGATCCACAAGCAAGAGGCGCGTATTGGGGAATCACTCCACATACAGAGCGAAAAGATCTAGCACGAGCAGCCCTGGAAGGTGTAACTTTCTCCTTAAAACAAACATTAGAAATGTATGATTTAAAGGACCAGCGTACGATTACATTAATTGGCGGTGTATCAAAAAGCAATAATTGGTGTCAAATGATGACAGATATTATGAACCACCCAATTCGAGTTCCATTAAATAGTGAGTATCTACCTTCTATTGGGGTCGCGTCTACTGCTTTTATCGAGCTGGGATGGTGTGAATCTTATCGGCAGTTTGTGAATAGTTTTGTGAGAAACATTCCGAGTAAGAACTATACGCCGAATCAAGAAAGAGTAGGAGTTTATGCAAGGCAATATGAAACTTTTAAGAAATTACATCCTGCTTTGCAGTCGGTGTATAGGTGAGTTTGCTTTTGGGGGGGTGTTTTTTGGTTTAACAAATGATAAATAAAGAAATCTAAATCTCCAATCAAATAAAAATTCCCTTGAGTTCTATCGCATTGAACCCAAGGGAATTTCTATTCATCAATCTTTTAACTTCAATCTGTACCTTCTGCCAAGCCTATTCATCAACACCCCCGCTTCTTCTTCTCTTCTGTTCCACACCAAATTTTATCCATCCATAAATCACCGCAATTACTCCAAAATAACAAATACCGATAGATAAATAAGCTAAAATCTCCCAAAATATCATTTGTTATTCTCCTCTCTCTTTACCCTTCCGGATCGAGATCTTCTTGCATAAATGCCCGGGTTGGCTGTTTATTCTTCGTAAATAGATGCACAATAAAGAATGTAAGTAAATTTGCACAGATACCGACTATTAATGCAGGTATTTCAAATGGCTCGTTGAAACCGTACTCCCAAAGGAGAGAAGAAACAATCCCTGCCAGTATTGCTGGTATCGCAGTATATGGCGAAACTTTCCGCTCCCTTGCTTTTCCCCATACTAATGCAATAATAATGACCGGAACAATGGTTGGTGCCCAGAGGTCAAAAATAAATACCATTAAGTCAAAAACGTTCGGGATTAAAAGTGCAACGACAATTCCACCAACGCCTACGATAAGTGTAGACCATCTAGCAAGATGAAGCATTTGCTTATCCGTTGCTTTAGGATTAATAAATTCCTGATAGATGTCCCTTGTGAAAATAGTGGAAGATGTATTTAAAATAGAATCTCCGGTAGACATGACAGCTGCTATAAGTCCTCCAAAAAACAAGCCGATAGCTCCTGTTGGCATATGTTCTATGATCAAAGAGGTAAATACGAGATCCGGATCTGTACCTGGAAGAAGAATCACTCCAGCCAATCCGATAAAAATGACAACTGTTGTCATGAAAAAGTAAAATATACCCAGGTATGTAACAGATCGTTTACTGTCCAGCGCATTTCTCGATGAAGCATACCGCTGTATATAAAAAGGAGCCAGTGCCTCGCCAAGTAAGAAAGTTAAGAAAAAAGCAATCATGGCTGCAATTGTCCAGCCGCCGGTAAAATCTAAAATACTGGCATCGATCGCACTTACTTGTTCAACGATTCCTGGTACGCCGCCGATATTATTTAGCGACAATGTCAACATGGTTGCAATGCCGACAGTTAAAATAATAAATTGAATGGCGTCCGTATAAATAACAGCAAGCATTCCTCCTCCCCACGTATAGAGCACCGTAATGACAGATCCTAAAATAGTCATTGAAATATAATCGAATCCCGTCAAGGTCTCCAGTATTCTTCCCATTGCCAAAACCTGTACACCAAACATTCCTACACTGTACAAGAAAGAAAAGATGCCGGAGACCAGTTTTCCTGAGCGTCCATAAAAATATCCAAAAACATCTCCTACAGTGTAGACATTTCCCAGGCTTCTAACACGCGGAGCAACAAACTGACCAATTAGAATTTGACTGAAAACGACACCAAAAACAGCCAGAAAGATAACCACTCCTGTCTCATAAACGAACGCTACCCTGCCTATCGTTGCTCCTCCGCCAGCTAATGTTGCTGCAAGCGTCGCAAAAATTAGACCCATTGGCATGGAACGGCCTGCAACGGTATAATCTTTAAAACTGGATATTCTTCTCATGGAATAATAACCAATATATAAGACGAGTGCTAAATAAAATAATACGATAATCACATCAAAAGTGCTTACTGGCATATATCTTCCCCCTCATTTTAAGATTTTTCAAATCGTGCTGGTGAGAAAGCTTCCATGTCAAAATCTGTTTTCCCTGATAGAATAATTTCAGAAATCATTTTTCCGCTAACGGGAGCCATTGCTAAACCTACCATCGCATGTCCGGTGCAAATATACATATTATCCAGATGAGGTATACCTCCAATGGCGGGCATTCCATCGGGAGTCATTGGTCTCATTCCTCCCCATTCTTCTTCATTATCTCCTTGAATTTCTTCCTCTAAATATTGAGATACTGCATAACGGATGCCCTGAACACGCTTCTTATCCAATCTTAGATTTTTCCCGGAAAGCTCCATTGTTCCTCCGATGCGGACAGCATGATGAAATGGAGTGACCCCTCCTTTTAAATCGCCTAGATAAAGCGGATGATCCAGTTCTGTTTTTGGATTTGTGATCGTAATGCTATAGCCTTTTCCTGCAGTCAGCGGCAGCTTATAATTTATCTTTTTTCCTAAATCATCAGACCATGCTCCGGCTGCTAATAAGAATGCATTCGCTTCAAAAGTTTCATCTTTTGTTTTTATGGAAGTAATGTGATTGTCCTGCTTTTCAATATCGATAACCTCTGTATTCGAATACAGCTTGACTCCCATTTCTTTTAATTTTTCAACCATCCCTTTTGAAAAGGATTCTGGACGAATGTGATATTGATTTTCTAAAAAGATTCCACCCTTTACATTATCGGAAAGAGCTGGTTCCAACGCTTTAACCTCCTCCTTGCTTTTATACTCCGGTTTTTGATGCCCGTACTGCTGTGAAACAGATTCCAGACGTTCCAGCTTCTTCTTAAGGTTCGCTTCATAGAGAAATACAAATAACATTCCTTTTTTATGTAGTTCGAAATCAACACCATCTTTTTGAATATCATCAAATAGCGATAGGGTGTGTTTACTGGTCGTTAATAGAGCCTTTTCCCCTTTTTTAAAATCAGTTTCATTACAATATTTCATGAATTGCGTCAGCCATCCAGAAAGTTGTGGCATTGCAGAAGGTTTGATATAAAGCGGGCTGTCTTTTTTCATTAACATTTGTAAGGATTCCGCTACCAACCCAGGTGTCGGTACTGGCTCATGAATCGCAGGACAGACCCATCCTTGATTCCCCTTGGAGCAGGCCATGCCAAATTCTTCTTTTTCAATAACCGTTACTTCCGCACCTGCTTTTCTTAAAAAATAAGCACTGGTAAGACCAATAACGCCTCCCCCAATGATAATTACTTTTTTCACGATAAGGACTCCTTTGTTAATTATTTATGAAACAGTAAGATTAATCAGTAATCATTAAATTTTTAGTCAATTTAACGATTATTCTATATGATAGCAAATCGATTATCAAATGAAAATGTATTGATGCGTTTTGATTGTCCTTAACCCTGAATTATTCATAGAAAAATCTAAATAACTTACCATCCCATATCTGGTAAGTAACTATGACAGACATGGACTGCATCAAATAATTGAAAAAAACCATTTCTGATAAGGGTAAAAGCTTTTCACCGGGGACATAGCCGGCATCTCGATATATTCAAAATTTTATCCGTGGTTTCATACTGAGCAACCATATGATCTACCTTCTGCTTTACTGATTTTACTATCAATATTAAAACTTCCCTGAACTTACATGATCACCTGTTCAGTTGCTGGTGCAGCAGACAAGACCATTCTGTATTTTTAATTGCAGTTTATTGTATGGATTAATGATAAATAACATGGTAAGGTATAATCCAATGTCCGTAATCACTCTGCTTCTTTTAAAACCACTATAACCCCAACATTCCTTCCAAATCCTCTCTACGTTCTTCATAATAATCCAACAGAAAAATCAAACACATCTGCAAAGGAATAGAGAGATTATCTTTCTTCTGTATCTCTTGAATTACTTTAGGCACATCATCAATACCATCCAAGTAAAAAGTATCCCTATCCGCTTTATTTGTTGTATTAATAAACTCCGAGTTATCAGGGGTTAATTGACTCAATGAAACATGCAGCTTTGTAATTCCAACAAATTCAGGCTTGCCGCCTCGACGCAGCCATCTAAAATAGCCCAATACTTTGGTATCTCCAAATTTGTTCATCGGAATTTTTAAGCATTTTCCTCCGTTCTCTTCCCAGAGTTCTCTATCCATAGCGAATTTCAAGGTGTCATGCAGTGAATAGTTCTGTATGTCAGACCAATCAGCAGAGCCACTGCCAGTAGGTACATATTTATTTATATTTTGTTGTGTATTTATTCCCTGCTTTCTAATGACAAGGTAATTGTCTTTAGTTACGGCTAATGTTGAAATTCCGATATGATTACTCATCTCGCATTTATCCATTGGCTGCAAATAAGTTATATCATTTTCCTTATCCAACTTTTTGTGTTCGCAGGGATAAAAATTGGATGCATCATAAATAATTGTGGCATCTTCTACTCTCTGAAGTGTTGACGTGGATATTTCATTCGTTAAATAAGAATGATAATAGTTACTCTTATTAAAAAGAACATGTTTATTCTTCGGATTAATTTCACTGGACATAGAAAGCTTTGACTCGTTAAAGAAGAGCTGATTATTCTTTTTGGAATCATAATATTTATACTGGAAAAATGGAGTAATGATTTCTCGATTCTTCTTTATAAACTTTTTGATTTTCCTCTCTTTGATGAGATCCCTTTCGATAGTGAAATCATTATCCCATATGTAATGATTAATGTCCTCCGAATAAATAACCGGTTCTTGCTGTTCGTCTCGCGGCCCATTTAATTTCAGATTTTCAAATTGGATATTTCCCCGACTTTCCGCATGAATATCATTGAGCTGCACGGCTTTATCGTCTTTTACCAATATTGACTTCGATTTCATGATGATATCTTTATTTTTCCCTTTAAAATCACTAATCTCCTCGTATTTCTCATATAAACTCCACGAAATATTAAATATAGAATAAATCATCAATATGATAAAAAGCCAACTGCCACTACCATCTCTCACGACCGAGAAAAGGTTGTTATATAAAAAGGAAATAAAAGAAATCGCAAAGATAGCAACGTTAATGATCAATTTGATGCCTTGTCCATAATTTAAGAAAAATAAATATTTATAGAAATCGATTGTCATTCTCATTTTTTTTATTTTCATGCTATCTATCCTTTGAACATTTATGTATATCATAGCTTTTCATGCTACTATAAAGAATCTCTCGTATTATCTAGTATCTAGCAAATCCAAACCTTTTAAAACTTAAAGTTATCATACCATGTTTTCAGACCTTTGTAACATTCATAAAGAAAAAACTGTCGAATTTCATTGTATGGAATTACAATGAAATTCGACAGCAATATTACATAAATTCTAATACCTTTATTCGTTCCTAACTGATGGTCTGCCAATAGAATGATATTCCACTCCGCTATCAGCCATTTCCTGCAAATCATAAATATTTCTTCCATCAAACACTAATGGTGATTGCATTAAATCTTTATACTGGTTTGGAGTAACTGCTTTAATCTCTCCCCATTCTGTAAAGATTAAACATACAGCTGCTTCTTCTAGAGCAGCTTCTGGATGGTTTACATACGTAATGTTTCCTCTCCCATGACTTCCCTCTGAATAAAACTGCTTAAAGTTATTAATTCCGATTGGGTCATATGCATAAATGTCCGCTCCTTGTTCTAAAAGCAAAGGGACATTTGCAAGTGACGGAGCTTCACGAAGATCATCAGTGCCTGGTTTAAACGTTAAGCCAAGTACTGCTACTTTGATACCGTCAAATGTTTCTAATCGCTGTTTCGCCTTTTCATACAATTTCAGTTTTTGCTCAGAATTTATCTTAATTGTTGCTTGCATTGTTCGCAAGTCATATCCATATTGCCTTGCCAGATACTCTAAAGCACTTGTATCTTTCGGGAAACAAGATCCTCCGTAACCAATACCAGCATTTAAAAATTTGTTGCCAATACGATCATCATAGCTCATTCCTTCAGCAACATCCTGAATATCTGCTCCAACCAGTTCACATAAGTTTGCAATATCATTCATGTAAGAGATTTTTAAAGCAAGGAAATCATTAGAAGCATATTTAATCATTTCAGCAGAACGACGATTAACAGATACATTTGGAAGGTTAAATGGTGTATAAATTTCTGTTAAGAGGTTTTCTGCCCATTCACTCTCTGTACCAATAACGATACGAGCTGCCTCTAATGTATCTTTTACCGCAGAGCCTTGTGCAAGGAATTCAGGGTTAGACGCTACTTCAACTCTAACATCATTAACAAGCGAATTTTTGATAAGCTCCTCTATTTTATCATTCGTGCCAATTGGTACCGTTGATTTGACTACAACCAAACAATTTTTTGCAACAGACTCAGCAATTTGTTTTGCTACTGTTTCTACATATTGCAAGTTCGCTGAACCATCCTCTTTTTCTGGAGTACCAACACCAATAAAGACGGCATCTGCTTCTTTGTACGCAGCTTGATAATCTGTTGTAAAATGCAATCTGCCGGCTTCAATATTTTTATGCATTAATTCTTCCAATCCAGCTTCATAAATTGGAGAGATTCCTTTCCGCATTGTTTGAACTTTTTGTTCATCTATATCAACACATGTTACATTATGTCCGTTTTCTGCCATGCATACGCCGGTTACGAGGCCGACGTAGCCTGTACCGGCTACTGCTAGGTTTTTCATTTAATATTATCTCCCTTTATACCTTAAGTTTGTATCGATACATAGTTTAATTTTAATAAAGTGTTAATACGATAACAACTAAATGCTTCTAATATTTAAAGCTTTGTATTTATAACATGAATATTCAAAACACAAAGCATTTCCAACATGTCCTATTATACTTTATTTAACTGAGTATTGTTTCTTAAAATACTCCCGATATTCACCAGAGATAATACTTTCCCACCATTCCTTATTAGACAAATACCATTCAATTGTCTGTTCTATACCCGTATCAAAGTTATAAGTGGGGTCCCATCCCAATGCTTCTAACTTTGTTGGATCAATCGCATATCTCTTATCATGCCCTAGACGATCTTCAACAAATTCTATTAAGTCATTAGATTTATCTAATGCTTTGATAATTGTTTTTACTACCTCTAAATTAGTTCTTTCATTATGTCCACCAACATTGTAAACTTCTCCATCTTTTCCCTCATGGAGTACTAAATCCAATGCAGTACAATGATCGAAGACATGTAACCAGTCTCTAATATTAGCTCCATTACCATATACAGGTACGGTTTGATCATTTAAAACTCTAGATATGGTTAGTGGAATTAATTTTTCAGGAAAGTGATATGGTCCATAATTATTGGAACAACGAGTAATATTCACAGGCAATCCATATGTCTCATGATAAGCACGAACTAATAAATCAGACGATGCTTTACTTGCACTATAAGGGCTGTTAGGCTGTAATGGCGTTTCCTCTGTAAAAAAAGTACTTGGATTGAAATCTAACTCCCCATAAACTTCATCTGTCGAAACATGCAAAAACTTAGAAACGTTATACTCTTTGGCAGCATCAAGAAGTATTTGCGTTCCCATTACATTTGTTTTAATAAAGATTTCAGGATCTGTAATAGATCTGTCCACATGACTTTCTGCAGCAAAATGAACTATAAAATCAAACTTTTCATTTTTAAAGCGATTAAATATCCCTTCTCTATTGGCAATATCACATTGGATGAAATGATAATTAGTCTTTTTTTCTATATTTTGATGTTTAGACAAATCGCCAGCATAAGTTAATAAATCTAAATTATAAATATCGTAATCGGGATATTTATCAACCATATAGCGTACAAAATTACCACCTATAAAACCTGCTCCACCAGTTATTAATAATTTCCTTCTTGTCACTATCTTCACCATCCATATTCTTCATGTTTTACTATTTCCATAAGATATTTCCCATAGTCCGTCTTAATCAATGGTTCAGCTAATTCTTTTAATTGCTCTTGATTAATGTAACCTTTTCTATATGCTATTTCTTCTATACATGAAATAAACAACCCTTGTCTCTTCTGAACAGCTTCCACAAAGTTAGAAGCCTCTAACAATGATTCATGAGTACCCGTATCAAGCCACGCCAATCCTCGTCCAGCAATATTTACTTTTAATTTTTTTTGTTCCATATAGTTTTCAATGATTGAAGTAATTTCTTTTTCTCCCCGTGCAGATGGTTCAACTTTTTTCGCAATTTCAACAACATTATTATCAAAAAAGTATAGTCCTGGAACAGCTAGTGAAGATTTGGGTTTTTCTGGTTTTTCTTCAATAGATATTGCATTTCTATTTTCATCTACTTCTACTACACCATATGCAGTAGGATCTGCAACATAACAACCAAATATTTGAGCTCCTTCTTCTAGGGAAGCTGCTTTTTCTACTCTTTTTCCAAATTGTGTTCCATAGAAAATATTATCCCCTAATACTAATGCAACCGGAGAATCACCGATAAATTCTTCTCCAACTACAAAAGCATCAGCCAGACCTTTAGGTTTTTCTTGAACAGTGTACTCTATTTGAATACCTAATTTGCTTCCATCACCAAACAATTCTTGAAAACATGGTAAATCCCTTGGTGTTGATATGATTAAGATCTCTTTTATACCTGCCAACATTAAAACAGATAGCGGATAATAAATCATTGGTTTATCATATACAGGTAAAATTTGTTTGGAAACAGACTGAGTTAACGGATATAATCTAGTCCCTGATCCACCAGCTAAAATAATCCCTTTCATTTCATACATCTCCCTAGTTTAATATCACTTTACAAATACGATCCACATCAGACAGTTTTAAATCAGGATAAAGTGGTAAGGTAAGAACTCTATCAGATATGTACTTAGCTACAGGAGTTTCATTAACATCAAACCTACCTTCATAGCATTCAATATCATTGGTTAGAGGAAAGAAATACTTACGTACATGTATATTCTCACTCTTTAAATTCTCAAAAACTTCATCTCTTGTATATTTGAAACCATCAAAAACAACAGGGTAATATGCATAATTACTTTCTACGCCCTGTTGACTATCTACAATTTTAATTCCTTCAATATCATTAAAATGCTGGTTGTATCTATCTACTAATTCTTTTCTTCTTTGAATATCATCATCAATACTATTTAAATTGCAAAGTCCCATAGCAGCTTGAAATTCATTCATTTTGGCATTACCGCCGACATATATAATATCTTCTGGCCCAGTTATACCAAAATTTTTTTGCTCATTTAAAATACTATGTAAAGAATCATCGTTAAAAGTTAATGCTCCACCTTCAATTGTATTAAACACTTTGGTTGCATGGAAACTGAACATAGAAATGTCACCAAAACTTCCTATGCCCTTATCATCTTTCGTAACACCAAATGCATGAGCAGCATCATAAATTACTCTTAAGTTGTGTTTCTTAGCTATTCTTTCAATTTCATCAACATCGCAAATATTTCCATATACATGTACAGGCATAATTGCAGAAGTTTTATCAGTAATTAAGCTTTCAATTTTGGTTGTATCTATTGTATAGTCGTCCGGATTAATATCACAAAAAACAGGAGTTAATCTATTTCGTACAATCGCATGTGTGGTAGACACAAAAGTAAAAGGTGTGGTTATGACTTCTCCAGATAAATTTAAGGATGCGATAGCATTTTCTAATGCTAAATGGCCATTCGTAAATAAATTTACATTATCCACTTGGAGATAACGTTCTAATGCCATTTCCAGCTGTTTGTGCTTGGCTCCCATATTCGTTAACCAGCCGCTTTCCCATAAATCTTGAATTT
The DNA here is from genome assembly GCF_000750635.1 of Oceanobacillus jeddahensis. Classification (GTDB taxonomy): domain Bacteria; phylum Bacillota; class Bacilli; order Bacillales; family Amphibacillaceae; genus Oceanobacillus; species Oceanobacillus jeddahense. The sequence continues at coordinate 906,273 of NZ_CCDM010000001.1, read as the reverse complement.
CATTGGTAAATTCCTCAAAACTTGGCATTGAAGATTTTGTTACTTGGATTAATTCTTTCATTCTTTCACCACCATTAAATTTATTTAGACCAAAGTTTAGCGAATCGATTTAATTCCATTTCCTTCTTAAAATCTTTAAGATAATCAATATAATTATACTTTGGGTTATACCCCAAATCCTCTTTAGCGTTCTCAATATCCATTACAAACGATCTGCTATCAGGTTTATCTGGTCGAGGTATAATTTCTGATTTTTTCTCCTTGGGAGAGAATACTTCCACAATTCCTTTAATTTGTTCTTCCAATGTTACCGCTTGTCCAGTTCCTACATTATAAGTACCACCATCAACATCAGCAAGAATGGCTTTGAAAATCATTTGAGTAAAGTCTTTAACATAGACAATGTCTTTTGCAAGTAATGGATTCCCCCATATTTCAATAGGTTTTCCTTCTTCAGCTAATTCCATTAATTGACGATAACCTAGCTTTTTTCGGTTACCATCTTTATAAAAGTAAGGATCAGGTCTATAATGGTAAATTGTCGGTAATCTAAAAATAAACCTTTTTAATCCATAATTACTATGATAGCTTTCAATTAAATCAACAGCAGCACACTTTGTTATAATATATAATGAATAATTCCCTTTATAGTTAAACTTTCTTGGCATATCTGGTTTAATAACTGCGTTCTCTTTCCAATGACCAGATAAATCAGCCTCTGTTTGCGTGAATAAAATTCTATCAACTTGTTTAATTCTACAATACTCTAAAATATTTAGCATCCCAGTAATATTGACATCTACATAATTATAAGGATTGTAACCTTCCATAGCTGCTGGCATAATTCCGACAAAGCAAACTACTGCATATACATCTTCTTGAGGAAGCCGTTCAAAAGTACTTTTATCTGTCACATCAACTTGACAGTATTTAATCTCCTGCTCTTTAAAAAAATCTGTTTGTTTCCTTCCTACAGCAATTAATTCAAATTCATCCAAGTAAAGATTATCCTTCAAATAATCAACAGTATAAGCACCTAAATGTCCTGTAGCTCCAAATACAAGTACTTTTTTCATGAGCTATTCACTCCTTTTATTAATTGTTTAATCTACAATTACTTCTATCCATTCGTCAGGGAAATTCATCATATTTAACATTTCATTCATAGATTTAAATTTCATAATTAGAATTCCTAAACTACTATTCGATCCTGTGAATGCAGGTATATTGTCACCAATCTCATAATTCATATGGCTTTCAACAATGTTATTTCGCTTTACACTTCCATTTATTCTAATATTTTTAAGAACTCCTGATTCACTACTATGTACAGCGAAATAACTCCAATATCCCTTTGGGCAAACCATTTTGATATTGCTACAATCTTCACCCATAGAAGCTTGAATTGCTAAATCTAACATATCTATCCCAGTTGCATATTTAATTACTTGCGGAATATAATTGCCTCCGCTTCTTGGCCCGACTTCCATTAAATATACATTTTCATTTTTATCCACTCGAATATCAAAATTATATGCGCCCGTTTTCATATCTAACAAATCAAACAACCTTTGAATCTCATCATGTATTTTCTGATGAATTCTTTCAGACTTTTCATAAGGGAAACTAGCAGATATAGGAACAAACGAATTAAGTCCTTTTTGATTAAAATGATCATTAGCAAAACATCTAAATACTAATTCTCCATCTATTGAAAAACCATCCCCTGCTACTTGATAACCATCCATTTCAACATATTCCTCAATAATTACTTTTTTTGTTCTAGAAAAACTAAGAGCATGTTCCATTTGAATAGATAAGTTTTCACTGTCTATTAATTTATTGACTCCTTTGCTACCTGAAGAATCCACTGGTTTAATGATTACTGGCAACCCAAAATTTTTTATGTCACCTTTTGCATCTTTAATTGAATTATACGCTTTTGCCTTAGGTGTATTAAAATTATGTTTCGCCAAAAAAGATCTAAATTTATCTTTATTACTTAATAATTCAACTGATTTATATGGATTAGTAGGTAATTTCATTTTTTCGGCAACATATGCAGCTGTTGGAGCAGCAGGGTCAGAAGCGTATGCTAAAACACCATCTATATTATTTTCCTGTGCTACTTTTAAGACAGCTTCTTTATCAGTCGTGCTTACACAATAAAATTTATCTGCATAATTTTGGCCAGGGTTATCTGATAAGAAATCACATAATATAGTGTAATACCCCTTATTTTTTGCATATTCTATTGCTTGGATTTGTTGCTTTGAACCACCTAAAAGTAATATTTTTTTCACAAGGACACTTCCTTAATTCACTATTCAAATTTATATTAAAATATTTATTGAACTATAATTTAATGTTAGATTTATCAATTCACACAAAATAGTAAACTATTTAAATCAAACTAATTATAACTATATTAATTTTATTTTTTTTTAATAACTTTCAATAATAAAGGTCGTAATATATTTATCATATCATCAAGTGCTGACTTATTAGATATTTTACTCAATATGATATAGATGAAAACACCTGTAGTTACCTGTATAAGAACAGTCAATAGCAAAGACGTATTTAAAACTAAACCTAAACTATATACCACAATAGCCATTAAGAATGATGTTAAATATGCGGGAAAGATATCTTTTATCTGTTCTTTCGTACCATATCCAATCTCTTTACCTGAATAATACGTATTTATTAAAAGACTTATATGCGCTGTTATAATCGCAGTTACTATAAAACTTGCTACTCCTAAATTAAGTAAAATAGTAACTAACAAAGCTATAGTAACTAGTACTTTCTTAATAATTTCCAACCTTAGAAATAAATCAGATCTTCCTTTTACTTTTAATATATTTAAGTTAATAGCCTGTAAAGGAAACAATATAGAGGAAATACATAAAAGTTGAAAATAAAAAACTGCACCTTCCCATTTTTGTCCTAATAATAAAATCAAAAATGAATTTGCTATAGCTGCTATTCCTAACATAACAGGGAAAAAAACATAAGATGTTAACTTTATTAACTTCTTAAAGCCTTGTTTTAATTCCGCCTCTTTTGATTGAATACTGCTTAAAACAGGGTAGGTTACTCTTTGAATAGATTGAGTAATACCATTGTTAATAGCGTCTTTAAGCTGTCGTGAATTTGTGTATAATCCTAAATCTCTAGTTGTATACATCTTACCTATAATCACATAGTATATATTCATATAGAAAGTATCGATTAAACTTGAAACTAAAAGTTTCCACCCAAATCCAAAAAATCTCTTGAAGGAACTCATACTAAACTTAAATGTCGGAATCCATCTATTAATATATATAAGCATAAATGATTCGATCATTTTTTGAATAATTATTCGAAATACCAGACTCCATACACCAAAACCAGCATAAGCCATGACTATAGCAATAACTCCTGAAGAAATACTTGATATAACACTTGCCTTTGCTTGTGCTTTAAAATCAACTTTACGAGTAAGAATTGTCTTTGGAACGATAGAAATGGCTTGGAAAAAAACCACCAGCCCAATAACTCTAAGTATTGAAGTTATTTGCGGTTCATTATAAAAATTACTTACTAGTGGAGCTATAAAATAAATTAGTAAAAATATTACTATAGAGAAAATAATATTAAAGATAAATACTGTCGAATAGTCTAATTTACTAACTGTCTTTTCTCTAATTAATGATTGACTAAAACCACTATCAACCAAAGTTTGAGATAATGCAACAAAAATCATAATCATTCCTAGAAGACCAAAATGTTCAGGAACAAGCAATCTAGCCAGTATAATCATGATAATAAACTGAATTCCTTGATTTGCCATAAGATCAACAAAACTCCATATTAATCCAGTCAATGTCTTCTTCTTTAATTGTTTATTATTTGACATGTATAAACCTTCTTTTGCACTTAATAAATAATGTTAAATTCTCCTATTTAATAGCTTTCAAGATATTAAATAGGTATGGAAATTTCATTTTAATCATATACTTCACTTTTTGACTACCAATTAATAAAGAAGAATACATTTTTATTTCTTTCTGATTATGATTTGAATCACTTATCCTATCTAAAATAGTATAAGCTATCACACTTATTCTTTTTCGAATTGCTGTAGAATATTTAAACTCAGTAAATTCATCGTATTCATTAAACATATTGATTGCTTTTTGCCAATGATTAATAAAATTGTTATTATCTTTCATCCGGGTTGTCCATGATCCACTTACTCCCTGTCTATATACAGACATTTCTTTATCTAAATAATATATACTTCCTTTACTAGCAGCCAAAAGTCTCATTGGTGTATCTCCAGAAGGATAAGCAGTATACCAGTGTGGTGGATCAATAATCATCTCTCTTTCAAACAAGAAAGACGATGTATGTCCATACTCACCACCGCCTAAAATAATCTCATTAGGGCTTATAATTTTATCTTCATCATCTAATTTAATCTTAGAAGACTCTATTTTATCTCCTACTACTTTGGATACACCTGTTGCATGGATACATAATTTAATTTCTTTGTTTTTTTCCATTATATCTACTTGGCTTTGCAATTTGTTTATATCTGTCCAATAATCATCTCCTTCACATAGTGCAATGTATTTTCCATCTGCTCTTAAATAATTATATGTAAAATTAACTCTTACCCCTTGTGAATATTGGTTCTTCTTCTGAATAATCGGTTTAATAATTAGTGGATACATAGATGCATATTTTTCAATTATTATTGCAGAATTATCTATAGAAGCATCGTCATGTATTAATATTTCAAATGGAAAATTAGTTTTCTGTGTTAGGAAACCTGTTATTGCATCTTCAATATACGATTGATGATTATAAACTGTACAACAAATACTCACCTTAATATTTTCTATATTGTCATTCCAAGAACTCATTATTTCTTCTTGTTTAGGTAAATTTCTCATTTTAATATACCTCTCTAACTAATAAACTACTCGACAAACTTCATCTAACACAACTTAAACTTTCTTTAATTTTATTAATTCCTTACTATTTGCATTAAAAATTTTTGTGCAAATAGAAATAAGTACAAAAGATAATAACCAGAAAGCTGGTTCCCTCCATAAATAAGAAGATAACATTAATTTGGGCATACAAATGATAAATAAAAATAAAATAAAATAATTAGACTCTAAACCTTCTATCATTTTATTATTATCACCATTTCTCAACAATAACCATATACTTATTAAAAACAATATAATAAATGGTATTATTAGAAATAACCCTCCTTCTACTAAAAGCTGTATAAATATATTATGTGGATAAGTACCATTATTATAATTTGCATAACTACCAATGCCATTTCCCCATATAGGTGAAGTTTCAATTAAATTCCAAGATTTCTCGTATACTATATCACGTCCATTTAAAACACCTGTTAATCCTTGATTTTCAATCATGTGAACTGTCTTAGTAACTGTAGCTATTTCAATACCCATATTATTTAATGTATGGTCAATCCATAATAAAATCTTTTCTATATTAATAAAAATTATATAACTCACTATCCCAATAAGTGTTAAAAATAAAGGATAAATATATAAGATACCCTTACTTATTTTAACTTTTAACTTGATATAACAAATTAAAAAAATCAATAATAATATAGCAATTACAGCTCCACGAGTACCTTCGATAAATACAAGAATAAATAAATAAGCATTTGATAAATAACTAATTAAATTGAGCAAACTTTTTCTCTTTTTTCTTTTAAAGAAGAAAAATATTATTGTTGCAGCTACAGGTATGAGCATTGCATAAGATGCACCCATGTTAACCCTACTAGTCAGATTCTCTAAAGTTATAAATTCCACATACCCAATTGGATTTAATAATATTAGATTACCTATCAACATTACATTATAAATAATTTTATCTCCATCATAAGGAATTAACGTTAATAGATAGATAATCATTCCAAACGCAAGAAACTCTATAAAATAGTTAACAGCATAAGAAGAAGAACCATAGAAGAAAACACTGATTAAGAAATTAAATAATACAATATAAATTAATATGACACTATATTTGTTTATTTTAAAAGATTTAAAGCCTAATAAAATAGCCGAAAAATAAGATACTAATAAAGCAGCTATAAAGAAAATAGGTATTGCGCCCTCGTTAATAATATTTAACGAGGCAAGCATCTTAGCTGTAAAGCTTGCAGTTAAAAGAATTGCTATCATCCAGCTATTTATTTTTCTCAATTGTTCGTGCTTCATTCCATTAACAGTTCCTTCCATGCCAGAACCCTCCTCTTCTTTTGAATTTTATGCATATCTTTGATTTTTTGCATTTTCAATTTTCGCATGTGTAAGGTATATACTATAAAACATTATTACAAGTTTATATCTCAATAAAATTGCCATTATCTTCTCTTTTTTTGGTAATAAGTTATAATCTATTTTCTTTAAAGCTTTACTATAGGGATCTTTTTTTATCAGATTAATAATTTCTTTTCTTCTTTTAAATATCCCTCCCCTAAAATTAGGGTGGAAATAATTATGTTTTAGATGCCACATTAGAACTTGAATTGTCCTTGCATAAAAAGCTGAGAAATATTTTTCTTCATTATAATTTTCAATAGTAGAATAAAATTCATCTAATAACAAATTAAAAGGTTCCTCAGTATTTTGTATGAATTTTGTACCCGAAGTAGTTGATGTATTTGTTATTCTATAATGATATAAGTGTTTCTCATAGTAAACTATTTTACTAGCTTTCATAACTGCATTTATAGAAAATACAGTATCCTGCGCCCTAGTTAATCCTACTTTGAATTGTAAATTATTTTCATCAATTATAGTTTTTTTATATAATTTGCACCATACAGTCCCTGACGATACACTTTCAGTTACTTCATCTTCGCCATACATTGAATAAATTGCTTTTAGATGAAAAAAGCTTTTATCTTCCGTAATAACTTGATTTCCTCCCGGTAAAAGAGACAGAGGCATTTCTTTATTTGCATAATTCTTAAAATAAGTCCACATAACAATATCTGCGTTAGTTTCTTTTGCTTTATTAATTGCAAAAGCTATCATTTCTGGTTCAATCCAATCATCACTATCTACAAATGTAATCCATTCACCTTCAGCATTATCTAAAGCTATGTTTCTAGCTGTTGAGACTCCAGAATTTTCTATATGTATGGATTTTATTCTATTATCCTCTGCTGCATATTTATCAATAATTTCTGCTGAAGAGTCAACAGACCCATCATTAACTAAAATAATTTCTATATTTTCATAAGTTTGCTTCAACATACTTTCAATACAATTACTAACATAACGTTCCGCATTATAAACCGGTACAATAATACTAACTTTAATATCCTGCATTATAGAATTCCTCTCATGATTTCCAATATTAATTAGCTTATAATTATAAATTAATTTACTAACTCATATTCTCTTTGGATGCTTATTTTTTCTTTTTCATTAACTGCAAATTTATTATATATTCTCTTTACATTGTCTTTTAATTTTTCTTTTTCTTCCTTATTATTTAAATGGTGTATAAGTTCATCGACAGGATAAGTTTTTACATATCCATTTGCATCTTCATGCATTTTTAAAATACTGAAACTGGTTTTACTTACTTTGACTTGATTATTGTCTTTTTTTAGATATAAATGAAACATAATCCCATAGTCAGGCAAGTCATCATCAATCAAGTAAACACTACTGGGAGAGATATTAAAATTACCTAATGAATAAATTGCCAACATATCATCTTTCATCTCATGTTTTTGAACTACATGTGGATGAGTTCCAATAACGGTGTCTACTCCATTCTTTTTCATAAAGTCCATCATATACTCAGTAAACTTACCTGGGGCTTCATTAAATTGTCCTCCACTATGCATACAGACAATGACATGATCGGAAGATTCCTTCGCTTTTTGTATATCTTTTTTTATTTTTTCAAGATATTCATTATCTAAATAAACTTCATCATCTTTATAAGCTTTATTATGAGTCATCCCTAATTTTTTCTTGATTTTTATCCACTTTTCTACACTAATAATCTTAAACAAGATTTTAAATAGTCTAGATTTAACACTTTTATTTGCCTCCTTCTTTTTTAACAATTCAATCTCATCTTTTTGTGACTTAAGCAAATTCACATGATGCTTCTCATTGTTATCCAAAATAATTTTATTCACTAACAAATTGGTTCCATATGTATAATTTAAAAACGAAATTTTAATTCCATTTACACTTTTAGTAAAAACTTCTTCTTGTTCACTAGGAGATTTATACGTTCCAATATGTTCTACATTATTTTGGTCTAAAATTGAGATAGTTCGTTTCAAACCATATATTCCTCTATCGAGACAGTGATTATTTGCAGTTGTTACCATATCAATACCTGATTTTGCAATCGATTCTATAAAGGAATCTGGGGTGTTAAAATTATATATATGGTTAGTATATTTTTTTTCTTTCCCTGCACATACTGTTTCTAAGTTTCCTACTATATAATCCGACTCTTTAAATATATTCTTCATATTCACAAACACATCATCAAAATTAAAGGTATCATTTTCCTGTTGGGCAGCTTTCAATAAAGGTTTCTCACACATAATATCCCCTATAAAACTAACCTTAATATCAGTATCAATTTTATTCATAATTATTACCCTTTCAAAATCATAGAGATTTATATTGATGTAATGACTTATTACTTTTGTTTTTCAAGTACATACTGCTCATATAACGGCCACTTTCCTATCTGATCAGGCATTTGTGAAATATCTGGATCAGCTGCAGCATTTCCTTCAAGAATAATAATTTCCCCGTTTTTTCCAATTGCCACATCCCAGCCAATATAACCAACCGTTGGAGTGACTCTAGCTGCTTTTTTTACTGTTTTAATAACTTCATTCCAATAAGGGACTCGAAATCCTAGTATTTGTTTCTTTGATTCTGGATGTATTAAATACCGATTAAAATTCATATCAATTCCTGAAGTAACAACTATACCTGTATCAACATTTAATAATGCTGCTATTCCATTGTGATGGAAGTTATCTGCGAAACGTTCCCCATTACCAACTCTAAAATTTGCTGTCATTATCCTGACTTCTCCATCAGGGCATACAAGACTTACAACTCTTAATGTATTTACAGATGTAGGATTAAACTCGGCAATTTCTTCATTTTGTACAATCAATTCTTCTATAATTGGTTTTTCTTTTATCAGTTCCTCATACAAAGAATGTAAATCCCATGCTTCATCAATATTTACTATGCGGATTCCTTTGCCATGACTGCCATCAATAGGTTTAACTATAAATTTCTTATTATGAATTGTAAAATTATTAAATTCTTCAAATGTCGAATTAGACACATCCAACCATTCTCTTTGTACATACTCATTATATTTCTTGTTAAAAAAATTCTTTGAATCCAATATTTTTCTATCTTCTTTATTATTGAATGTGTTTACTATTCTCATTCTTTTCCTATGGACTACAAAATTCTTTCTATCAATATGTTTGCGTTTATAAAATTGATATTGAAAATAATCATTAATCCCAGAACCATAAACAAATATAGATAATCCTAAATCCGCTAATATTCTTGTTTTTTGAAACACATTTAAATCTTCTTCAATAAAATTGTTCATCATCATTTTAATTTTATTTAATCTTTCGTTTATATATTTAACTTTAGACATTAACCAATCCTCAGTTCTATAAATTTTTATTAATTATATATTTCCTTTTACCTGAATCCAGCACAGGTATTGATTCTACAACTTTAATATTAATAACAGCTTTTTCACCTAAAATAGCTTTTAACTTATCTATTAATTCGTTTCCTCTATCAAAATCTGTTTTTAACATTAATAATATACTATACGTCTTATTGTCTTCTTGAATAAATTGAAATTGTTTCAGTTCTGGGAAATTCCAAAAAGTAACAGAAATTTTATGAGGTGAGATAGTATTTCCTTTTACATCAGTTATCATATCTATTTTTCTTCCACCAAAGTTTGTAATGGCTTTTTTCTTTTTTCCTTTTAAATCGACGTAGGTAAATGTTCCAACATCACCCGTATCATATCTAATCATCGGCATTGCATAGTTGTATAAGTCAGTTACTACTATCCTACCTGTTTCACCGAAATCTGCTGGAATATCTGAATCCATTCTTAAGATTTCTATATAATAATTTGCTTCATTTAAAATGAACGTATTAGGATGCTTCGGGGTATCTTGTCCTAACATTCCATTTTCCATATTTGCATATCTGGAATAACAATTGCAGTTAAATGCTTCAGACATGTACCTTCTGGTCTCGTCAAATAAAATTTCAGAAGTACTAAGTATTCCATGTATATTACATTTTTTTGCCTTATCAAACCCATATTTCTTAAAATAATTACTTAATGTATCATAAGTTGATGCATACGAAAGCATTGTTGCACTCTGTTTATTTGTAAATCTCTCAATTTGCTCAAATAAATATTCAATATTAGTATCATCTAATTCAGCAATATCAATCAATTTTTCATTTTGAATCTTTTGCTTCAATTTTGTTTTATTATTTTTAAGATTCAAAGACCGTAGATAAACTAATTTTGAACCTACATTATATCCAGCTTTCCCATTAAAAAAAATAGTTTCCGCATTCACACATCTTTTTTTATTAATATTTTGATAAGATACGAATGGCGTGCCTGTTGACCCACTCGTAGACATCTGAATAAGGTTTTCTCGTGTGTACTTTTTAGATAAAAACTCTTCTTGCTTATCATTAATTTTTTTTTTATTAACTACTGGAAATGATGACAAGTCTTTTTTGTTTTTAAATTTTTTGTAATATATTGTATTGTTGACAGCTTGGTCTAAAAGAGAATTCAATGTTTTTTTTTGATACTTCTCTAATTTTGAAGAATTGCTATCTAAGTGATAATATTTATTTAAATTCTTATATGCTTTTCTAACCTTACTACCTCTAAAAAAATCTAGTGTCCAAAAAGCATTCCTTTTAATAAAATCTAACATCATGAATCCTCCTGTATTTAAATCCATAACCTTCTGCTACATAAATCTTCTATAATTCCTTCACTTTCTTCGCCGGAACTCCAACATATAGACTCTGCTTATCAATATGATTAATCACTACCGCACCGGCACCTAATACCGATTTTTCTTTAATAGTTATTCCTTGAATAATAGTTGAACCAGTACCTATCATGCTACTATTTTCCAAGGTTACATTCCCAGATATTTTACATCCAGGCATTACTGTAATGAAATCCATTAAAGTAACATCATGTCCAAAGGTAGAACCAATATTTATATGACAATGGTTATGAATAGTGCAATCTGGATTTATTATTACACCACCACAAATAATATTTCCAATTCCCATATTTATATAATTTGTAATAATTGCATCTGGATGGATTAAGTTTACCCATTTCACAAGACTCAACTTATTACTTAATTGTTTCTTAACTTCTGCATTTGCTATCGCAATAACACCATATACTTCATTGTTTTGTGAGTATTCATACAAATACTCAGTTGTCCCTATCACTTCATAATTTAAAATTTTTTCACCAATAAAACTTTTATTATCATCAATTAGACCAATTAAATCATATGTTTTGCACTGATCATTTATCTTTTCGACTATTTCAATAACCTGCTTACTAAAGCCACCACTGCCAATAATAACTAATTTTTTCATATGAATCCTCATTTATATTTTCTAATTTGAATTTTTATTAGAACCTTCAAATTTATTACTTGTAGTTCCGTTTTCGAAATTAATACCTTCTCTGACAAACGCTTTTTTAATAGTTAATAACACAATCTTACAGTCACCTATAAAAGAAATATTATCAATATATTTGACATCCAAGTTAAATTTTTCTTCCCAAGTTATTGCGTTTCTTCCATTTACTTGAGCCAAACCCGAAAGGCCTGGTCTAACTTCATGTCTTCTTTTTTGCCGATCATTATATAACGAAAGATACTCTATTAAAAGTGGACGTGGTCCAATTATTGACATATCTCCTTTTAGTATATTAAATAAGCCTGGGAGCTCATCTAATGAAGTAGATCGTAAAAATTTACCAAATTTAGTTAGTCTAACTTCATCAAGGAGTAACTCTCCATTTTCATCCTTTTCGTCTGTCATAGTACGAAATTTACACATGGTAAATATTTGTTCATTTAAACCTGGGCGCTCTTGTTTGAATAAAATAGGACTTCCAAGTTTTATCCTAACTAGAAAACTTACAATTATAAATATAGGACTTAATATAATAATTGCTAGTAGGGATAATATAAAATCAAGAGGTCTTTTTATATAACTTTGATAAATCCCTGCTCTAGTTTTTTTCATTTCTATTCCCACACCCCTTTTATAATACTAACAACCTTATTCATCTCTTCATCTTTTAGCTTCGTATCACTAGGCAAACAAACCCCATTCTCAAATAATTTCTCAGACACTCCCTGCCCAACAAAATCATATTGCTCAAAAAACGGCTGCATGTGCATTGGTTTCCACACTGGTCGAGATTCAATATTCTCTTTTTCTAAAGCTTCAAAAATATCAATTGGTCTCACTTTTCCAGTTAATTGAATAGAGCTCAACCAGTAATTAGGCCTGTCCCATTCATTTACTGGCATAAATTCAATACCTTCTAGATCTCCCAACTCACGCTTATAAAAATCATATATGTACTTTTTCTTTTCTACTCGCTGGTCTAAAACCTTAAGTTGTCCTCTGCCTATTCCAGCTGTCACATTACTCATTCTATAGTTATAACCTATTTCACTATGCTGATAATGACGAGCTTGATCTCTTGATTGTGTAGCCCAAAAACGAGCTTTGGCAACCTTTTCTTCATTGTTCGAAACTAGCATTCCACCGCCAGAAGTTGTAATTATTTTATTTCCATTGAATGAAAAAATCCCGTAATCTCCAAACGTACCCGTATGCTTATCTTTGTAATAGCCGCCTAATGATTCTGCAGCATCTTCTATTAATGCTACATCATGCTTCTTACAAATATCCACAATTCTATCCATATCAGCAGATAAGCCATACAGGTGAACAACAATAACTGCTTTCACTTCCGGATATTTTTCAAAGGCCTCTTCTAATGCTACCGGATCCATATTCCATGTTTTTTCATCACTATCTATAAAAACAGGAGTAGCATGCTGATACATAATAGGATTAGCAGTAGCAGAAAATGTTAATGTAGAACAGAATACGATATCTCCTTCTTCAACACCAGCAGCTTTTAAAGCAAGGTGTATCGCCGCTGTTCCAGATGACAAAGCTGCTGCGGATTTAATTCCTACTTTTTCTGCTAATTCATTTTCAAATTCATTTACATTGGTTCCTAATGGTGCAATCCAATTTGTATCAAATGCTTCTTGGACATATTGTTGTTCATACCCTTCTTCACTCATATGAGGTGAAGAAAGAAAAATACGTTCAGACATGGTTAAAACTTCCTTCCTCGAGGTGTTATTCCTTCATGTAATTACTTCACTTTCACGTTCTTTACAATATCTATTAAAAATTGATATAACTCATCTTTAATTTCATCATTTTCTAATGCCAGTTCAATTGTTGTTTTTACAAACCCTAATTTCTCCCCAACATCATATCGACGTCCTTCAAAATCATAAGCATAAACAGGCTGAATTTCGTTCAACATTTGAATCGCATCCGTTAATTGAATCTCTCCGCCCGCTCCTATTTGTTGCTTATCAAGGAACCGAAAAATTTCTGGATTAAAAACATACCTTCCCATAATTGCTAAATTAGAAGGTGCTGTTCCCGGAGCCGGCTTTTCGACAAAATGATTCACCATATAACGACGTCCTTCTGCAGTTTTCGGGTCCACAATACCATAACGTGATGTATCTTCCTCTGGAACCTGCTGTACACCGACAATGGAACTTTGTGTCTCTTCATATTGGTCAATTAACTGACGTAATCCTGGCGTTTCGGCTTGTACAATATCATCGCCAAGCAAAACAGCAAATGGATCATTTCCAATAAATTTACGAGCACTCCACACCGCATGACCTAATCCTTTAGGCTCTTTTTGACGAATATAGTGTAAATCAACATTAGAAGCATAATTTACTTTCTCTAATATATCAAATTTCTCTTTTTTTACTAATGTATCTTCTAATTCAAAATTATGATCAAAATGATCCTCAATCGCACGCTTCCCTTTTCCAGTAACAATAATAATATCCTCAATACCTGATTCAATCGCTTCTTCAATAATATACTGGATCGTTGGCTTATCCACAATTGGCAGCATTTCCTTTGGCATTGCTTTTGTTGCCGGTAAAAACCTCGTTCCCAAGCCAGCTGCCGGAATAATAGCTTTTCTGATAGTTTTCATTTCACACGCTCCTAGATTGATGATGAAATTAAGCTTTCATGGCTTCAAGTACTCGACGTTCCGCAAAAACAATTTTCATCATTTCTTCTTTCAGTTCGACATTATGATAATCCTCGTACTGATCTAGTAAATCTATAATCAATTGTCTATCGACTTCTACCGTACGTCCAACATAAATTTTTTCATAGACTTGATCAGGAAACACTTCATCCTCATTAAGAAGTTCTTCATACATTTTCTCACCTGGCCGTAAGCCAGAGTATTTAATCGGGATTTCGGCCTCTGTAAACCCAGACAATTTGATTAAATTCTTCGCTAAATCAGAAATTTTGACAGGTTCCCCCATATCTAATACAAAGATTTCGCCACCTTTGGCAAGAGTTCCAGCTTGAATCACCAGACGGGATGCTTCCGGTATGGTCATAAAATACCTTGTCATTTCTTCATGAGTTACGGTAACGGGGCCTCCATTAGCAATTTGTTTTTTAAATAACGGAATAACGCTGCCTCGGCTGCCAAGTACATTTCCAAATCGAACGGCTACAAATTTCGTGCTACTTTGTTGCGCCAGCCCTTGTACTATCATTTCCGCAATTCGTTTGCTTGCTCCCATCACATTAGTTGGGTTTACCGCTTTATCAGTCGATACCATCACAAATTTTGACACACCAAATGTATCTGCAGCCTCTGCAACATTTTTTGTGCCAATAATATTATTTTTCACAGCCTCATGCGGATTATATTCCATTAATGGGACATGCTTATGTGCTGCTGCATGATAAATAATCGAAGGCTGATGCTCTTGAACAATATTAAAAATACGTTCTCTATCTTGGATATCACCTATAATAGGAATGATTTCTGTATCAATTTGTTCTAAAGTAGTTTTTAATTCCATATCAATATTATAAATACTAAATTCACCATGCCCAACCAGTAATAGTTTTTTTGGTGAGAAACGCATTAGCTGACGACTAATTTCTGAACCAATTGAGCCTCCTGCTCCTGTGACCATCACTGTTGTTCCTGTCACATACTCAGAGATAGCGCCAATATCTAATTTAACAGGAGATCTTCCCAATAAGTCCTCAACTTCGACATTCTTTAAATTACTAACAGAAATCTTCCCCGTCATTAAATCTTCAATTCTTGGAAGCAATTGTACAGAAACCCCTGTTTCATTACATTGATTAATTAACTTTTTTAATACACCGTTATGTAATGAGGGGATGGCAATAACAATATGTTCAACCTGCATTTTTTCTACCATTTCCGGTATATCTTTAGACATACCAATAACTGGTAAACTAAGTATTTCCATCTTTTGTTTCGTTAAATCATCATCAATAAAGCCAATAGGATATAACTCAGCTTTTTCACTTTCATTTTGCAGCTGACGGGCAATCATTACACCTGCAGCCCCAGCGCCAATTATTAACGTACGCTTTTGATTTTCTCCCTTTTTGTTTATATAATGGTCTCTTGTTAATCGCCATACAAAACGGGATCCTCCAATTAAGACAATATGTAAAAGCCATGTTATTACTAAAGCACGGCGGAAAATTTGATCATTAATAAAATACTGTACAACACCTACGGAAATAATTGTTAGTGTTACAGCTTTAACAATCGCGATCAACTCTCTTATACTTGCATAAGACCAGACTTTATTATATAACTTAAAAATAAAGGCAAAAATATGATGAAAAATCAAAAATGCAATAGCGCTGATCCAAAGCTCATCTACTAATAAACTATCTGGGTAGGATGGATAAACCATCCAGAAAGCAATAAATACTGATGACGTAACAATAAGTGAGTCTAAAAGTATTAAAAGTGCTAATCTTTTTTTGTATGTCATGGGAGAATCTCCCTTCCTCTCAAAATCATTTTTGTATAGAAACCGACTAGAAGTGTTTAATTAGAATATACCTAAAAATTTCTTTTTCTTTGGTAAACTAGGTTCCATACGGTTTACATTTTTATTGTTTACCAGCAGTTGACTATTTTCTTGAAATAAATAGACAAAATCAGTTCCATATGTTTTTTTAACTGCCTCAAAAGCTTCATCCATGACAAATTTTCTCGATTTGATATTATGAGCATCCGATGCAATAAAATGCGTTTGATTGCATTCAATCAGCTGTTCTGTATACTTTTTTATATCCTTTCCAAATTTACCGACTAGACTACCTGCAGTAACTTGGCTTAATGCACCATTTTTTACAAAATCATATAGTAGATTAGGGTTTTCTAATAACTCTATATTTCTTTCTGGATGAACAATAATAGGTGTGAGCCCCTTCATTTGAATGTCAAAAAGCATCTGCTTGGCATACTGCGGTACACTTGCAGAAGGGAATTCAATAAAAAGAAATTTTGTATCATTTAAGGAAAGAATCTCATCATTTTCTATACCTTGCAGAATTTCACCATAAATTCTCGTTTCTTGCCCGGGCAATACGTCCAAAGGAATACCCTCATTCTTGAATAATTCATTTAATATTGATACATTACGAAGAATAGACGCTTTATCATTAAAATAGGAGCCATTATAATGATGCGGCGTCGCAATGATTGTACGGATACCTTGTTCAACAGCCTGCTTAGCCATCGCAATACTATCTTCTTCTGATTTTGCTCCATCATCTACACCTGGTAAAATATGTGTATGTATATCAATCATTATTTTCTCCTCCCAACATCGAAAAAAAGAAATATTATACTATCGGAAGTCCTATTCTATTTATTAATAGTATAGCTTATTCACTAGTTAACCTCAACGGAGTTTTCGCAATATTCCTTAAATGTTTAACTATTGCAAATACCTATTGGGTTTCAATAAAAAGAGCACTTATATTAAGAGCTCTTTTTACATTTCAACTACCATAGTAGTAATAATAATTTGCTTCTTTTTTATCTCTATCATTTAGGACCACACCTAGAACATTCGCGTGAACAGATTCTAATGCTTCTAAAGCTTGTTTCGCTGCCTCATTTTCCGTTTTTTTACTGCGTACAACTAAAATTGCTCCGTCGACATAATTAGCTAAAATTTTCGCATCTGTCACAGCAAGCACTGGCGGCATATCAAAAATCACCATATCATATTTTTCTTTTACAGTTTCAATAAATGCCTGCATTCTTCTTGAACCTAATAATTCAGATGGATTAGGTGGTATCGGTCCGCAGGAAATTACATCTAAATTTGTAATATCAGAGGTTCCAACCGTTTCTTCCAAGGTTGTTTCGCCTACTAAAATATTACTTAATCCACGTAAGTTATCTAAACGGAAAGTATAGTGAATGGTAGGTTTACGTAAATCAGCATCCACAAGTAATACTTTCTTTCCCTGTTGTGCATACACAACAGCTAAATTAGCCGTTGTCATTGACTTTCCTTCTGCTGGACCGGCAGAAGTAAGCAACATGCTTCTTACTTCATTATCTACAGATGCAAATTGCAAATTGGTTCTCACAGTACGATATTGTTCAGAAATAGGAGAACGGGGATTGATATTTGTAATTAAATGTCGCATTTTACTTCCTACATTAAACTGTTTTTTTCGCGCCATTTAAACCCCTCCTTCCCGTTGTTTCAGTTTGTTCGGTATTACCTTGTTGCAGTCCTCTAATATCATCTTCATCAACATGAGAAATAACTCCAAGCACTGGCACGTTTAATTCCTTAGAAACATCTTGTTCAGTTTTGATGGTATTGTCTAAGTACTCAAGTAAAAATGCAATTCCTACTCCAAACATAGCTCCAAGTACTATTCCAATCGCAATATTTAATATTGGATTCGGTGCTACAGGTGATGGATTCTCTGACAACTCAGCCTGTGTTAAGACTGCCACGTTATCAACATTCATAATTGACGGAATCTCTTCTTGAAATATTTCTACCGTTGTATTAGCAATATTCACAGCCTGTACTGGATCCTCATCGGTTGCAGTTACTGTTACAACTTGAGAATCTTCTTCACTGCTGACATTAATTTTATCTGCTAGTTGATTTGTTGTTAAATCTAATCCTAGTTCATCGATAACCGGGGTTAAGATAGCAGGACTGCTAATAATCACATTATATGTATTTATAATTTCAACATTTGTTCTTAAATCTGATTGCGTGAACTGATCTTCCTCTTGTTGCGTCTGGTTAACAATAAACTGCGAACTACTTTGGTATTCAGGTGTTAACACAAAATAACTAAGTATTGCAGCAATAAAAGCCGCACCTAAAATAAATGTCAGTATAAACGCCAACCGTTTCTTAATAACTTCGGCTATCTCCTTTAAAGATATCGTTTCTTCCATTTCCTTACCTCCATTACCTAATTAAAATCATTTTTTGAAGTCTTATTACTTTAAAATTATTTGGATAATTACCGCTAATAAGTTATCCAATATGTTGCATTAATAGAATTTGTAATATGAAATTCCTCTAGTAATTTACTCATATTAAATTGTTAACCTACTAAATTAATAGTCGTTTTTTGCCATAAGTTGAATTATATCATATACAATATATTTTACCATATACTTTTTGTTAAGTTTTTTCCTGTTGATAAAGAAAGCGTTTGCCCTCGTTTCCATGTCAAGTTTAAACTCTTTTTTTACAATTTAGTTACAATATCTTTTACTGACAATATATTTAGGATAATAAGCGAAACAACGCTTGATAATAAGTAGAAACTCCATTTAAATTAGTTACCAATTAATAATGAAGAAATTCTGCAAGTTAATAACTTTAAATCCATAAAAAGGAATACTCTAATTAAGTAGACATTATCTTAAAAGCTTCCAACTAAATATGTAAAACATTTTTTAGAAAGACTAGCATTCACTTTTCTTTATAGCAAATGCTAGTTTTTCTAATATAAAATCCTTCCTTACTCCCTTTCTTGATACACCACTTCACCTCTACAAACCGTATAAGCAATATCCACCTCATCATTTAATAAAACAAAATCCGCATCCTTCCCAACCTCAACACTGCCCTTCCTATCAAAAATACCAACTTGCTGGGCTGGATTAACTGCTGCCATTTTCACAATATCTTGTAAAGAAACGCCATCTAATTGCAGCATATTTTTCACCGCATCAATCATTGTCAGGACGCTCCCTGCTAAAGAGCCGCTCTTTAAATTAGCCTGCCCATTTTTCACAATAACAGGTTGACCGCCAAGCTCATACTCTCCATCTTCTAGCCCTTTTGCTCGCATAGCATCAGTAATCATAATGATCCGATCTGATCCCACATTATCAAAAATAAGCTGAAGCATCTCCGGTACAACATGAATACCATCTGAAATCAGTTCCGCCCGTAGATCTTTTAATTGAAAGGAAGCTCCTACCGCTCCTATATCACGATGATGAATACCGTTCATAGCATTACATAAATGCGTCAGCTGTCTAACCCCTAATTTAGTAGCATCTTTGATTTGCTGGAATGAAGCATCGGTATGCCCTGCAGAGATATTTACTCCAGATTTAGCTAGTGTTTTTATAAATTCACCAGTTTTATCATGTTCAGGAGCCATTGTGATTGTCCGTATTTGTCCACTTGCATCATCCTGCCATGTTAGAAATTTAGCTAAATCCGGTTCAGTAATATATTGTTTAGGCTGCGCTCCTGCTTTAGACACTTCCACAAATGGGCCTTCTAAATGAACACCAGCTAAATCAGCACCATGCTTTTGACCGTCAGTTGTCCATGCAGCAATATTTTTTAAAGCATTCGAAATTTCTTCATCAGATTGTGTGATGGTAGTTGCAAGGTAACTAGTTGTTCCTTCTGATGGTAGGTTTTCAGCAAGTGTCTGCAAGGTTTCTGGCGTAGCATCCATAATATCGACACCATATCCTCCATGGATATGTGCATCTATAAATCCTGGAAGTAATTTTAAGTTATTTTTCACATCAATAACTTCTCCAGCAAATGATAAATTAGCTGTTTCTTCTTGAGTTAGGATATTTGCTATTCTCCCATCCTCTACCAAGATAGATACGTTTTTCAAAACTTCCTCTGGTAGATAAGCTTCCTGAATGTTTTTAATAAGTAACGCTTCTTGTCCCACAATGTATTCCTCCGTTTATCTTTATAATATATATTATCCTTATTATAACGCTATCTTCTAAATAAATGTATATTTTGTTGTTATTTCCCGGGAAATAACATATTTTATCGAATGTTATTTATTCAAAGTTTATTGGAAGAGCTTAGATTCTATTGTTTTATAGCATATATAGTTTTCTTTTACTTTTCTATCTTGCAACTAAAAGAATGTCTCATAATCTTTTATATCGCCTGCAAAGGTTTACAATCCAATCAATTCCTTTTTTTAGTCCTTTTTATTTATATTATATTCTTGATAGGGATACAAAAAATCCAACTCATTACTTATTTTCGAATAAACATGTTTTCAAAAGCAGTTCTATAGACCTTAATTTTTAAAACATTACAAACATGTTACAAATCTCCATATAACCTACCATTATTATCTATAAAACGATATAATTCTATAAAGATGTATTTATTGGATTATTTTTCTAACGACAAATTTACAAGATTACTTTCGTATTATGTTGTAATTAAACGAATCTAGTAATACCTCATTTTAAAACTATCAAATGATACTCTAAAATTAACAATGGATAAACTTCTGAGAGTAAAATACATCTTTGTTTAAGGAATATGAGATTTGTGCTTGTACCAGGATTGTTACGTACCTATTCAGGACTTTTTTCTTCATTATAATATGTACGGACAAGGCTTTAGAAAATAACAATGAATATAGTTATTTTCTTTATGGTCCCTCTTTGGTCTCCTTACAAATCATATTCAAACACATCTACACACCCCAACATTACATACTAAGGAGGAAAACGTACAAATGGCAAACAAAAAAATCATTTTTTCTGTTACTGCATCTGCAGCGATTGCATCTGCTTTGGTAGCAACAGACAGCGCTGATGCAGCATCCTACAAAGTAAAAAGTGGCGATAACCTATGGAAGATTGCCCAAAGTCAAGGAACGACCGTATCCAAATTAAAATCTCTTAACAATCTTTCTTCGGATATGATTTTCCCGAATCAGGTTTTAACAACGTCTGGATCTTCAAGCTCGAATTCAAGCTCTTCTAGTTCAAATTCTAGTTCAAGCTCTAATTCCAGCTCAAGCAGTTCCAGCGGAAGTACATACACTGTGAAATCTGGTGATACATTAAGTGGTATTGCCTCTCAGCATGGTATTTCACTAAACAACTTAATGAAGTGGAATAATTTATCGACAACATTAATTTATCCTGGAAACACACTAAAGGTCAGCAACAGTGGTTCTAGCAGTTCTAGCTCTGGCAGCTCTAGTTCAAGCTCGAATTCCAATTCTGGATCTAGTTCTTCCAGCTCAAGCAATTCATCTTCCAGCACGTACAAGGTAAAATCTGGCGACAGCCTTTCTAAAATCGCTAGCCAGCATGGTACAACAGTATCTAACTTAAAATCTATCAATAATCTATCATCAGATTTAATCATTGTTGGACAGACATTAAAAGTAAATGGTTCTAGTAGTTCTAGCTCTTCTAATAGTAGCAATTCAAACAGTAGTTCTGGTTCATCAAATAGCTCTTCCAATAGCTCATCATCTAGTGCAGGTTATAATGTAGATACACTTATCTCCGTTGGAAAAGAGCAGCAGGGAGACCCTTACGTATGGGGCGGCAGTTCTCCTGGCGGTTTTGATTGCAGTGGATTCATCCATTATGTTTATAATCAAGCAGGTAAAAATATTCCTCGCACTAGCGTTGCAGGATATTATGATAGAGCACAGACAATCAGCAATCCACAAGCAGGAGATTTAGTATTCTTCTCTGGAACTTATAAATCTGGTCCTTCTCATATGGGAATCTATCTTGGTAATAATCAGTTCCTTCATGCAGGATCTTCTACTGGTGTTACGATCACATCACTAGATAACTCTTACTGGAGCTCTCATTTCGATAGCTTTAAGCGTTTCTATTAATTCTATATTTATCATCGAAAAAACGAGTGCATTCGTAAGGCAATGCACTCGTTTTTTTCATATCTTATTCTCTCTCTTTTTCAATTTCAATTTCTTCTTTTCCTAATATCCGGTAATTCATCTCTTTATCAGATAAGCTGTTTAAATCTTTTCTTTTGATCAGATAAAAGATAAGCCCTAATACGATCCATACCGCTAACGAAATTCTGGATTCCAACCCTAAAAACGCTGGGGAGCCAGGAATTAACAAGAGTGCTAAAAATATGATACTTGCCACCATTCCTAAAAATGCTAATACTTTTTTACCTGGAGCTACTATATGTCTTTTTTCATTAAATGTGTGGTCTTTCTTCATCCTAAATAAGGAAAAACCTGCATAGCATGTATATAAATAAGCAATTGTGACACCGATCGATGACATATCTACTACCCATAATAAAGCTTCTCTGCCAAACCACGGCGCTACCATGGAGACAACTACCGCAAATATAATGCCTACGTAAGGCGTGTTGTATTTGGGGTGAAGCCTTCCAAAACTACTAGGCAGGATGTTCGCCCGGGCCATGGAAAGCATTAAACGACTGGAAGAGATAATAAAACCATTTAAACCAGTAAATATTCCCATCGCTAAAGCTACGGCTAGAATCGCCATTCCTAACGGACCAAGCAGCTCTTGAATAATATAGCCTGTTCCCCAGATATGCCCTTCTTCAACCACACCTTCCCATGGCCGAACCATGGATGTCACAATAATCATGATGCTATATAAAGTAGCTGCTGCCAAAATCGCAAAAACAATCAGGCTGAATGCTTTTTTTGCAGGGAAATTAAACTCCTCTGCTGTTTGCGGAACATTATCAAATCCAACATACGCCCACGGCGCAATCGCAACAATGGATATAATGGCGGCAACTGGTGTCGTATCACTCGGAAACAGCGTTGCGATATTTTGTAACCCGGCACTTGGCTGTATTCCAACAAACAGTAGTAAAACAAAAATAGCGCCAATCATAATCACACAAAATATGAATTGGATACTTCCTGACAAACTAGATCCTCGAAAATTGGCAATACCAAATAGAACAAGAAGTAATGTAGCAACAATTATCTCTGTTAAATAGACGTCCCAGCCGGCAATTTGGTACAAAGGGATATTTTCAATGACACGCGGAAAAACAAATTTAATCATCAGTGCAAATGCCGATGCATTTAACGCAACTATACAAATATATCCTAAAGTAAGAAACCATCCAGAAATAAAGGCATGTGTCCTACCTAGGCTAATATAGGCGTATGCAAAGCCACCGCCGGATACCGGAAAGCTTTTAATGAGGAATCCAAAGCTCACAGCAATTAATAACATTAATAAAGCACCGATAAAGAAGCCGATAATAACTCCTAATGGACCTGCTGATTCCATCCAAGTGGTCGGCTGCACAAAAGCACCCCAGCCAATCGCTGATCCTAACGCAAGCGCCCATACCCAATGAGGTTTGAGTGTTTTATGTAGTGTTTCTCTGTTTTCCTTCATACATGAACTCCTTTTCCCTCTGTTAATTTTTAGAAATTTTTTTAATAATGGTTTACTTTACATGAAAAATATTGTTTCGACAACAAAAAATGCTATTTATTTACAATGCTCAACTTATTTTTAGAAACCCTATGTAAGTTGTATCGTACAAAATTCCCTGTCTTCCTGCTTGACAAATGTTTCATTTTTATTATTTTTCTAAAAAGCCTCTCCAAATCACAATAGATTATGGTAAAATGACTGGTAGATAATTAGAATAACGAATAAATAGGAGGAGAAAAGATTCCATGTTAGTAGGATTAATGCAGCCTTTCAAAGAACCAACCGATCTAGCTAAACATATATCTATCGAAGCAAAATCAAAGGGAATCGATATCCTGTATATGACACCAAGCGATGTTAACGAAGAAAACAACTCCACATCAGGAATGATTCTAAATGGAAATACTTGGGAAGCAACAGAAGGAAATATACCTGAAATTATTGATGTTTCTTCCTTTTGCTTAAAATCCAAAGAAACCATCAAATACCTGGAAGAATATGCCTACTTAACAGAAGACGGGAGAAATAAACTCTCCAAAGAAAGTATACAGAAGGTCCTTGAAGAGGATTCGAAATTGCAAAAATATGCGATTCCAACTTCCCGATGTAAGACATTCTCTATTATTAAAGGCTTCCTATTGAAATATGGTGAAGTTGTCGTCAAACCAGTCTATAATCCAGCTGGAGAAAATATATACAAAATCGAACAACTGGATAAAGATGAATTTATAGTTAGTCACCAGAATGCAAAAACCAAAATGACATTGAAAGAGACCTTTGTATATTTTCAACAAATTATTTCCAAACGAAAATATATTGTCCAAAAATATATTCCTTCTAGAACTGAACAGGATGAACCATTTAACTGCCGGATTCATTTAGAAAAGAATAAAGAAGGCAAGTGGGTCATTGTGAAAAAATATATCCGTGTAGGAACAGATCAAATTGTTTCTCCTAATAATCAGCAAGCCGGAGTTACATTTGATGCCAGCATGTTTTTAAAACTAAAATTTATAGAAGAAGCTCCATCCGTTGATGACCACCTCGATGCTGCAGCATTAAGCCTCGCCAAAAAAATAGAGCAAACACGAAAAAAAGAGTTAGCGACGCTTGGTCTTGATATCGGAATAGACAAAGATAAGCATCTCTTTCTCTTCGAAGCAAACAGTGCGCCGGATGCTTCTTTACTGCAAGAAGAAGTAGCTGCATTACGCACCGATTATTATGCTTATTTAGTAGCACAAAATGCGGAACGTGCTCCAAAAGAATTCGTTTAAACCGCTTTGTTAGTTGTTATGCCGGGAATTTCGTTTCACTTCTATGCTATTGTTAAATTCCCGGCTGACTATTTTCGAGATTATTCTACAACAAACCCTTATATTATTCTCACTACTTCATGACAGTCTATAATTATTCCTCATTTAACCTGTATTCCCACTTTCATTAAAGAAAACACATTTTTTTGTTACTCTCGTTTATTCTTCCTTCTTTTCTTATGTTACTATTACTTTAATAAGCTTTTAGGAGGTGGAAATGATACGTACTGTTATCACTTATGGAACCTTTGATTTATTACATGTTGGTCATGTGAATTTATTAAAACGCGCAAAAGAAATGGGTGATTATCTTATTGTAGGATTATCCACCGATGATTTTAATATACTAAAGCATAAGCAGTCTTTTTATTCCTATCAAGATCGGAAAGTCATTCTTGAATCGGTACGTTATGTTGATAAAGTAATTCCAGAGAGGATCTGGGAGCAAAAAAAAGATGATATTTTGACATATCAAGTCGACACCTTCGTGATGGGGAATGATTGGAAAGGAAAGTTTGATGAACTGTGCTCTTTTTGTGAAGTTGTATACCTCCCACGGACAGATGGCATTTCTTCCACTATTATTAAGGATAATTTAAGAGGTGACACCTAAGCAACGAAAACATATTGTTTCAATCACTTTACATTCACCGTGCCCCAATTGGACGTTTTCGCAGTACTTATGCAATATAAAAGCTAGTATTTCCCTTTTCATAATAAAAAAGATGTAATGCAATTGTAAATTTACTAATTATTCATTCCATAGTAAAATTAAATGGGCTTTACAAAGAAATCAGTCGATATTTCTTGTAAAAAAAGGAGATTTGTAATGGTAAAACAAAAAAATATGCGAGGCCGCAGAGTCACGCGAAAAAAGCGTAAACTCCGAAAAGGTGTTTTATTTACCTTAATTTTTGTAGGCCTGGCCTTACTGACAGTAGTAGGTTATGGAAGTTATTTATATGTTAAAGCAAATAATGCTGTCACTGGTTCTTATGAAGATGACGGCCGTGATAAATCAGATCTAAGGGATTTTGAGGTTGACCCTAATATCGACAATGTTTCTATCTTGATCATTGGCGTCGATGAGAATGAGCATCGGGGAAACGCAGAAAGTTCCCGCTCCGATACATTAATGTTAGCAACCTTTAATAAAGATGATAAAAGTGTAAAATTAGTAAGTATCCCTCGTGATACGTATACCTATATCCCAGAATCGGGTACAGAGGATAAAATCACACATGCTCATGCCCTTGGCGGGCCAAAAGCAACAATTGAGACTGTCGAAAATTTATTAGATATTCCAGTGGACTATTATGTACGTGTTAATTTCCACGCATTTGTAGATGTTGTTGATGCTATCGGTGGTATTGATGTAGACGTACCATATGAATTTCAAGAGTCCGATTCCATGGATAAACGAGACGCTATCCACCTCTATCCTGGAGAACAAACAGTTGATGGGGAAGAAGCATTAGCGTTTGCACGAACCCGGAAGTTAGATAATGATATTGAGCGTGGAAAACGACAAATGGAAGTCGTTAATGGTGTAGCCGATAAAGCAACATCACTCGGATCAGTGTTTAGGTTTGATGACTTGATTGCAGCTGTTGGCAACAATATGAACACGAATATGACTTTCAATGAGATGATGACATTTATTACGTTTGCTACTGGCGGCCTTAATATTGAGGATCACACGTTAGAAGGTAGTGACTATCAGCCTGGATCCGCTTATTATTGGTTACTTGATGAACCTGCATTAGAAGAAACGAAAATGATGCTGAAGGATCACTTAGAACTCTCCAGTTCCTATGCTGATGAGGAAGATGATGGAACAACAAATGGTGCAGAAGGATCTCCGGAAGAAGAAGAAACTTACGAAGATCCTAATGCAGAAGAACCTGTTGAAGAAGGAACATACGAAGAAGAAGGTTCTTACGAAGAGCAAGGCGACCCTTACCAGGAAGAACAGGGTGAACCTTACCAAGAAGAGGAGGATCCTTACCAAGAGGACCCTTATCAAGAAGAAACGAATGAAGAAACAGACGAATACGGGAATCCGTATTAGCTATGAAACTCTTTCCCAGCTTGATTGGGAAAGAGTTTTTTTATGGAATTCCTTATATGTTTTATAATTAAAATTCTACCCTTCCTTTTTCAAATGGTATAATAAGAAAAAGTCTGTTTAAAGAGGTGTAAGTACATGAATATAAAAGAAATTACCGGCCGATCTTTGAGCACATCTAACAGAATACTAGCTGAAGAAGCATATAACCGCGGTGTTACATTTGAAGCGTTACCTAATAAACAATTTAAAATGAGTTATGATAAAAAAAGCTATATCATCCGAGGAGGAAAAATATCATCTGCTTATAATACCAGATTGGCAGGAAAGCTTACGAAATATAAAAATGCGACTGGTAATTTCCTCAGAGGAATGGGATATTCTTCCCTGGAAAATGCTGTCTTTTTAACGTACGAAGTTAATAGAGCCTGGAAATGGGCTGAAGATATTCTTCCAGTCGTGGTGAAACCAAATGATGGTATTATGGGAAAACTTGTATTTGTAAAAATAGACACTTATGATGAATTTAAAGCATGCTTTGAGAAAATTGCTGAAGTACGCGATGAAATTTTAATTGAAAAGTTTATCGAAGGAGCAGAATATCGATTTACTTTTGTAAAAAATGACATTGTAGCAGTGGTAAAAAGAGTACCTGCCAATATTGTCGGTGATGATTTGAAAAATATTGAGCAGTTGATTACTTCTAAGAATAAACAACGTTCGCAGCGGAAAAATCCCTTGCATAAAAAATTGGATATGGGAGAAGAAAGTGAACGTGTCTTAAAAAAACAGGGATTATCTTTTAACGTTATACCTAAAAAAGGAGAAACTATTTACCTTAGAAATAATTCAAATGTTTCTACAGGCGGCGATGCTATAGATGTAACAGATGATATACAACCCGAATTGAAAGAAACTATTCGAAAAGCTATCCTTGCTATACCAGGGTTACGAGTATGCGGCGTAGATGTACTAATAAACGGGGACGATTATCATATCTTAGAAATAAACGCACATGCTATGCTGACCATGCATCATTTCCCTTGGGAAGGTGAAAAGCGTGAAGTTGTTTCAAAAGTGATAGACGGTATGTTTCCAGGAACTCTAAGCAAAGGGTAAACTTGTGGTAGGATAACTTAATAGCGATCAGTTAAAATTTGATTGTCTCAAATAATTTAAACCCTCTTTATTCCTACAAAAAACGAGGAATAAAGAGGGTTTTGAATCCTATTTTTATTTTAACCGTCTCTTATCCATCCCATCTTTTCTATTAGCGAAAAAGACAAAGCCTCTGCTCGTTCTAATACCACATATAATAGAGAATAAGTGTATACCCAGAATAACGAAGCAAAAAATAGCTAAGGATGTCATCAGCTGCGCATTGTTAACCACAATCCCCATTGCACCAAAGAACATGCTGAATGCATAAATAATCCATACAGATTGTCTATGAGAATAGCCATTTTTTAGTAATAGATAGTGAATATGATTTCGATCAGCTACAGAAATACCTTGTCTATTATTAATTCGTCTAATAATCGCAAGTAATGTATCAAATACCGGAAGTGCAATCACGATGATTGGGATAACAAAGCTGAAAAAGGCTACATTTTTGAATAGTCCGAGCATGGATATAATTGCAATCGAATACCCTAAAAATAATGCTCCTGTGTCTCCCATAAAGATTTTAGCAGGATGAAAATTGAATGCTAAAAACCCGAGTGTAGCACCAATTAACAAGACACATAGCCCAATGACAATGACACGATAATCCATGATCGCCATAATCAAGATACTGATAAATGCAATGGTTGATACTCCTCCAGCCAGTCCGTCCAGTCCATCAATTAAATTAATTGCGTTGGCAGCAGCAACAATCCAGAAAATAGTGAGGGCTATTCCAACATATTCCCCCAAGAAAACGGTCCCCATGAAAGGTAATGTTAATTTCTCAATCACTAATCCCGAATAAGCTACCACAGAAGCAGCAAATACTTGACCTAATAACTTTGTGCCGGGACGAAGGTCAAAAATATCATCCAAAAACCCTGTCAAGAGCATAATCAATGCACCAACAACGATCGCCGTCATTTGTGGATGTTCTGGTTGTAAATAAAGGAAACCTGCAGCGATACCGAAGAAAATAGCCAGACCGCCAATGCTTGATACAGCCTTTTGATGTTGCTTTCTTTGATCAGGTTGATCTACTAGATTTAATTTTTTCGAAACGCTTATGATAATCGGTGTCGTGATAATTGCTGTTAAAAGTGCGATAGCAAACGCGATCAGCAATTCAGCTGCACTCCACATAGTTTTTCACCTACTTCTAGTATTCTAGTAAATGATTACCTTAATATTCTATTACCCTTTCTTTCGTTTATCATACCATAATTCGACGAATACTGTGATCGAAAAAAGCAAAAAACACTTGAATTCCTTTCCGGAGAAAAGAATCAAGTGTTTAAAAAGGTTAACGATATTGTGGAACATTAAATTTGAATACTGGATTATTCAACATATCATATAATCTTTTGATACTAGGAACTTGTTTCACTGCCCAGCCAATATCTGTCGCATATTGTGGATAGCCTGGATTTGCTGGATTCCATCTCATTTTGTATAACGTATTTTGATTATATTGATTGTGAATGTAGCTGCTTCCTATAAATCGAGCACCACCAATGATAGCTTGCTCTGGTGAAAACCAACCTTCGTTGTAAGCTCTGATCGCTCCACCATTATGAGCATTACCATCTACAGCACCAATACCATACATGTTATATGTTGTTCTTATATTTCGAAGACTACTTCGATTAGATGAAGTAACAACAACAGGATTACCACTGCTATTTAATCCTACTTCAATCCCTCTTGCTAAAGCTGAATTTCCATTACCAGTTTCTAATAAAGCATGAGAAATCAAATAAATTTCGTTAACATTATGTTGACTTCCTGCTGTTATAAAGGCTTGTCCTCTACCAGCAAGTATGCCTTTCCCGCTTAAAACATCTCTGTTCAATGAGGAAGCTGTGACACCAACACTGCTGGTTAAGTCTAAATGCTGGAAGATATCATTATTATCTGGATTCAGATAATTTCTTACATCACTTCTTGTTGGATTTCTCCAAGCACTGTAACTGATTCTGTACCAATTACCAGTAGAACCGAGAATAGTAACCCTTGTCCCTCTGCTTATCTGTC
The DNA here is from genome assembly GCF_000750635.1 of Oceanobacillus jeddahensis. Taxonomy (GTDB): domain Bacteria; phylum Bacillota; class Bacilli; order Bacillales; family Amphibacillaceae; genus Oceanobacillus; species Oceanobacillus jeddahense. The sequence continues at coordinate 875,640 of NZ_CCDM010000001.1, read as the reverse complement.
CGTAAATGTGACTCGAATTGCTTGCCGATGAGCGTACGTTTACATTTGCAGTTGTTATGTTTGAACCATTCACATAATTCTTATGCACATAAGCAGAATTATTTCGATACATATCAGTCTGTTGCAATTGATTCATTTGTGTGTTTAATGCCTGGTTTAGAGTTACGTTAAAAGATTCATGATTAACAACCCAACGATTACTGATAGCTTCATCAAGAGCTGCTAGTGTTCTTTCATCTACTATCCCATTCACTCTTAAATTATTATCTCTTTGGAATTGTTTTACTTGACTTTCCATATAACTTCCAAAAAGTGTGGTAACTGTTATATAGCCATAACCTAAAGTGTTTAATTGCCGCTTAATTTCCGGAATATCATTATGACGTTTTCCTCTTTGAAGTGGACTGCTATAAACACTGTTTAACTTATCTTTTGTTGCTTTATTCATCTTACCAGTTGCGCTTAGCCCGTAGTATGATTGGAATCTCTTTACTTGTGTTTCCATGAAGCTTCCATATAAATTTGTCTCCGTAATATAGCCAAAACCTACTGCGTTTAATTGTTGTTTAAACTTAATTATTTCCGCATGTCTGTCTCCACGTTGATATGTGTCCTTAGGTGCAAGTTCTTTTAACTTCGCCACAGTTACTTCATCGGCTATTCCACTTACACGCAGGCCATGATCTGTTTGAAATTCTTTTATTTTCTGCTCCATAAAATCTCCAAAAAAAGAGGTAACACTTATATGACCATATCCTAAATTATTTAATTGTCGCTTAATATTAGGAATATCATTGTGACGTTTTCCTCTTTGAAGTGGACTGTTGTATACATTGTTTAGCTTGTCTTTTGTTGCCTTATTCATTTTACCAGTTACATTTAATCCATAGTATGATTGGAATCTCTTTACTTGTGTTTCCATGAAACTTCCATATAAATTTGTCTCCGTGATATAGCCAAAACCTACTGCGTTTAATTGTTGTTTAAACTTAACTATTTCCGCATGTCGGTCTCCATGTTGATACGTATTTTTTGGTGCTATTTGATCTAGTTTTGCTAACGTTACCTCATCTACTATTCCACTTACTCGTAGACCTTGATCCCTTTGGAATTTTTCTACCTGACTTTCCATATAGCTTCCATAATAATTTGTTTCAGTTATCTTGCCATAACCCAAACTGTTTAGTTTCTTCTTTATCTCTTTTATATCATTATGGGTCTTTCCTCTTTGATATGGACTATTATACACACTATTTAATTTATTTTTTGTCGCTTGGTTCATTTGACCATTAACTGCTAGTCCATAGTATGATTGGAAACTTCTTACTTGCGTTTCCATAAAGCTCCCAAATAAGTTTGTCTCCGTGATATAGCCAAAACCTACTGCGTTTAATTGTTGTTTAAACTTAACTATTTCCGCATGTCGGTCTCCATGTTGATACGTATTTTTTGGTGCTATTTGATCTAGTTTTGCTAACGTTACCTCATCTACTATTCCACTTACTCGTAGACCTTGATCCCTTTGGAATTTTTCTACCTGACTTTCCATATAGCTTCCATAATAATTTGTTTCAGTTATCTTGCCATAACCCAAACTGTTTAGTTTCTTCTTTATCTCTTTTATATCATTATGGGTCTTTCCTCTTTGATATGGACTATTATACACACTATTTAATTTATTTTTTGTTGCTTGGTTCATTTGACCATTAGCTGCTAGTCCATAGTATGATTGGAATCTCCTTACTTGCGTTTCCATAAAGCTCCCAAATAAGTTTGTCTCGGTGATATAGCCAAAACCAATTGCGTTTAACCGCTTCTTAAATGTAACAATATCTTTGTGTCTGTCGCCCTGTTTGTAAGTATTATTTGCAGAAAATACTGATGCTATAGCAAAATTTTGTATGTTAATTTGCTGATCTTCTTCTACTTCAGCATTTTCTTCTGTTTCTTCTTCAGTACCTTCTTCTTTCTCAGATTCAGAGCTTTCTTCTGTTTCTTCTTCAGTACCTTCTTCTTTTTCAGATTCAGAACTTTCTTCCGATTCTTCTTCAGTACCTTCCTCTGTTTCTGATGAAGAGCTTTCTTCTGTCTCTTCTTCAGTACCTTCCTCTTTCTCAGATTCAGAGCTTGCTTCCGATTCTTCTTCAGTACCTTCCTCTGTTTCTGATGAAGAGCTTTCTTCTGTCTCTTCTTCAGTACCTTCCTCTTTCTCAGATTCAGAGCTTTCTTCTGTCTCTTCTTCAGTACCTTCCTCTTTCTCAGATTCAGAGCTTTCTTCTGTCTCTTCTTCAGTACCTTCCTCTTTCTCAGATTCAGAGTTTTCTTCTGTCTCTTCTTCAGTACCTTCCTCTTTCTCAGATTCAGAGCTTTCTTCCGATTCTTCTTCAGTACCTTCCTCTGTTTCTGATGAAGAGCCTTCTTCTGACTCTTCCTCTGTTTCCGGTAATTCCTCGACTTCTTCCTCTTCCGTCACAAATTCTTCAGGTTTACTGAACTCCAGATGCTCTTCACGGTCGAATGAATCGTCTGATAAAATGTATTCTATTGTTAGTAGTGTATCTTCATCTGCAATTCCTGTGTCTTCTATGTCATAAAACTCTTGAAATGCTTTTACAGCTTCTTCTGTATGTAGCCCGTAATAAGTTGTAGGCTTTTCTAATGCAGCAAATCCAAGCTCTGTTAAATCTTCTTTTAGCTCTTGAATTTCTTCAGCATCATCACCTAGTTCGAGTTTTATTTCTTCTGACACTGCTTCATCCGTGGGAGAATCCTGTTCATCAACTGATTCTTTATTCCTATCTTCTTGGTCATCATTTTGCTCGTTTTCCTTTGATTGATTGTTCATCGCATATACTTCACTTACGGAAGCAAATGGAGAAGTTACCAATAAAATGACCAACAAGGAAGGAAACCACTTTCTTCTCAAATCTTTCCACCTCCTATATTTTATTCTAGCTTTCTATTTATATATCGGCAATACCCAATCATTTATTAAGTAATTTTTTTAAAGGTGAAATCGCTTTAATATAGAAAAAGTTCATGAAAGATTCATTATTTTACTAGTTTCATATTATCGAATAAAAGACACATGTCTTTTGAACTACATAACAACCTTAAACATAGATAGAAAATACATATATAAATAGCTATGTTCTCTTCTTTTTCGTGTTACTTCCCGGATAACAAAATAAATTATTTTTTTAACACGCCCCTTTTTGGAGATCAAAAACGACTATAAGGATGAGAGGAGGTGATAAACCATGGTAGTCGCAGAATTAACGGAATCCGTTTTGCAGCTAACGCTAAATGAAGGCATCGATCCAATGACCGGAGAGTTTGTCTTTAAGCAAAAACGATTCAGCAATGTTAAACCTGAAGCTACTGCTGAACAGCTTTTGCAGACAGCGCACGCATTTGCGTCTGTTCAGCAGCATACGCTTTACGCGATCACGCGCCGGGATGCTTCAGACATTTATGAAGAAGAAGCCTAATCGTTGAAACCAGAGAAGAAAGGAGGTGAAAAAACATGCGAAAACTGGAATTAAAATTTCTAAATGAAGAAAACCGTATTGTAACTTATACGTTGGATCATCCGGTAGAACCAGTCGACCTTGAAACCATTCAGGAAGCAATGGACACGATCCTTCAGGAAAATGCACTTTACTCGACAGGCGGCGAACTGACTGAGATACACAGCGCCCGCATCGTCGAACGTATTGTGGAAGACATTGAATTATAATTCTTCTTTTGAATAGGACTTTGTCCATGAGGAACCTCTCCTCATGGCATCGTCTTTTATACAATTGATTAAAGCTTGTTCTTTTCAAATTTGTTTATTAAATCAAAAGTGGTAAATCCCTATAGAAGCATGGGTTTCTCTTTTAGTGGATTTTGGTTTTCCTGTTGCGGTGACATTTTATTTATTGCACCGCAACAGGAAAATTGAATCAGTTAATTGAGTCTCCATCTACTCGATTTCTATTTCTAAACAAACACACTAAAAAAGAGGATTTTCCCCGTTATTATGTTGTCGGAAAATCCTCTTTTCTATTAATCTTGAATAAATGCTGTTTCTTATCTTCTTTGCAGATTATAAGATTGCGCAATGGCATCCGCTGTATACTTTGCCAGCTGTTTTTTATAGCTGTCACTTCTCAGCAATGCGTTTTCTGTGAAATTATCGATAAACAGGTATTCAATAAGAATCGCCGGCATATCTGTGTTCCGCAGAACATTAAAGTTCGCTGACTTTTGTCCTCTATCGGAAACATTTAAACGGGAAGAAATATACGAATGAACGTCATTTTGTCTATTTCTTGTTTCCTGAGAAACGCCCCCATTGTAGATATACGATTCAAATCCGCCTGTAGACCCATTAAAGGCGTTGTTATGAAAACTTACAAAATAATCAGCACCCCATCTATTTGCATGGTTTGCCCGTTCTGTTAATTCAACAAACACGTCTGATCTTCTTGACATTTCTACTTCAACACCTTGATACTTACTCGTAAGTATTCGCTCTGTTTCCAGCGCAATGTCTAATACAACGTCTTTCTCATTTAATCCGTAGCCTTGACCGCCTGGGTCATGCGCTCCATGGCCTGGATCAAGAAAGATTTTTACATTCGATTGCTGATCAAACGCTTGATTGATTCGGCTCAATGTAACTTCATCAATTATTCCATTTACTCGTAAGCCGTTGTCTCTTTGGAACTGTTCTACCTTTTGTTCCATAAAGCTGCCAAATAACGTGGTAATACTAATATAACCATAGCCCAGACTATTTAATTTTTGTTTGATATCCGGGATATCATTATGACGCTTCCCTTGCTGGAATGGGCTGTTATAGACACTGTTCAGTTTTATTTTTGTAGCATTATCGATTATTCCATTGACATCAAGTCCATAGTATTCCTGGAATCTTTTCACTTGCGTCTCCATGAAACTTCCAAAGAGTGTCGTCTCTGTAATATAGCCAAAGCCAACTGCGTTCAATTGCTCCTTATACGTCACAATATCTGCATGTCTGTCTCCGCGCTGGTACGTATCCTGTGGCGCTTCCTCATTTAATTTCGCTAACGTTACCTCATCTATGATTCCGTTCACTCGTAAACCATTATCTCTTTGAAACTCTTCTACTTTTTGCTCCATAAAACTGCCAAAGAGCGTCGTGATACTTATATACCCGTAACCAAGATTATTTAAATCCCGTTTGATATCCGGAATATCATCGTGACGTTTCCCTTGCTGGAATGGACTGTTATAGACACTGTCGAGCTTTTCTTTCGTTGCTTCGTCGACTTGCCCATTAACAGAAAGTCCATAGTATTCTTGGAATCTCTTTACCTGTGTTTCCATGAAACTTCCAAATAGATTCGTCTCTGTGATATACCCGAAGCCTACAGCGTTCAATTGCTCCTTATACGTCACAATATCCGCGTGTCTGTCTCCGCGCTGGTACGTATCTAATGGAGCCAGCTCATTCATTTTATCTAAGGTTACTTCATCTATGATTCCATTCACTCGTAAACCTTGGTCGCTTTGGAACTCCTCTACTTTTTGCTCCATAAAGCTGCCAAAGAGTGTCGTGATACTGATATATCCGTAGCCAAGATTATTTAAATCCCGCTTCATATCCGGAATATCATCATGACGTTCTCCTTGCTGGAATGGGCTGTTATAAACACTGTCCAGCTTTTCCTTCGTTGCTTCGTCGATTTGACCGTTAACGGAAAGTCCATAGTATTCTTGGAATCTTTTAACCTGTGTTTCCATGAAACTTCCAAAGAGTGTCGTCTCTGTGATATAGCCAAAACCAACCGCGTTCAATTGCTGCTTGAATTGAATCATGTCCTCATGTCTGTCTCCACGCTGGTACGTATCCTGCGGAGCCAGCTCATTCAACTTAGCCAAAGTTACTTCATCCGCAATCCCGCTGACACGAAGTCCATGATCTCTTTGAAATTGCTCTACTTTTTGTTCCATAAAGGTTCCAAAAAGCGTCGTGACACTGATATACCCATATCCAAGATTATTGAGCTTCTGTTTGATATCCGGGATATCATCATGACGTTTCCCTTGTTGGAACGGACTGTTATAGACACTGTCGAGCTTTTCTTTCGTTGCCCGGTCCATCTTTCCATTAGCAGGAAGACCATAGTATTCTTGGAATCGCGTTACCTGCGTTTCCATGAAACTGCCAAAGAGCGTTGTTTCTGTGATATAACTAAAACCGATTGCGTTTAATTTTTTCTTAAACTTAGCGATTTCTGAGTGTCTATCTCCCTGCTGATACGTACTTTGGGCAGCAAACGTTTCTACTTCGTCCAAACGTTGCTCACCAATTTCTTGGTCTTCTTCCTCGGATTCCGCGCTTTCCCCTGTTTCAGATTCTTGCTCTTCCTCCGATTCTGTGCCTTCCTCTACTTCAGACTCTTGCTCTTCCTCCGATTCTGCGCCTTCCTCTACATCAGATTCTTGGCCTTCTTCCGATTCTGCGCCTTCTTCTACTTCAGATTCTTGCTCTTCTTCCGATTCTGCGCCTTCTTCTACTTCAGATTCTTGCTCTTCTTCCGATTCTGCGCCTTCCTCTACATCAGATTCTTGGCCTTCTTCCGATTCTGCGCCTTCTTCTGTTTCAGATTCTTGGCCTTCTTCGGATTCTGTGCCTTCTTCTGTTTCAGATTCCTGGCCTTCCTCGGATTCTGTGCCTTCTTCCGATTCTACGCCTTCTTCTGCCTCAGCATTTTGCTCGACTTCTTCCGCTTCTGTCTCAAATTCTTCTGGCTTACTGAACTCCAGATGCGCTTCACGATCAAAGGAATCTTCCGATAGCAAGTCTTCTATCATTTGCAGTGTGTCTTCGTCCGCAATTCCTGTCTCTTCTATGTCATGAAAAGCTTGAAATACCTTTACAGATTCTTCTGTATGTAAGCCGAAATATTCCGTCGGGTCCTCTAATGCAGCAAATCCAAGCTCTGTTAAATCTTCTTTCAGTTCTTGAATTGCTTCCTCTTCATCACCCAGCTGAAATCGCACTTCTTCTAACTCTGCTTCATTGTCCGAAGCGTCCTGTTCCGCGTCTATTCTGTTGTTGTCTTCCTCTTCTATGTGCTCATCGCTCTGCTGACTTTCCTTCGATTGATTATTACTCATCGCGTACACTTCACCCGCAGTGGAAAATGGTGAAATAATCAATAAAGCAATGACTAGAAGAGGAATCCATTTTTTCCTCAAACTGCCGCACCTCCTATTTAATTTTACTTTCCTTCTCTTTATCGGCAGAAAACTACTATTTATTTAGTAAAAATTTCACGAAAATAAAAGCATTTCTGCCAAAAGAACTGATTCACAGCGGATTGAACAATCTAAAAATAAGTCTATATACCTAAATTTTAATTATATGTATTGTTTAAAAATGATTCCACGTCTGAAACTGCTATTATATTTTGTCAATTTTTTCATTCAAAAAAAGACAGACTTATGTAAAAAATGTGAATCACAGACAAGACTAACAGAAAATTTGATTTTTAACAACATTTTTTGGAAGTCAAATTTTACTTATGCATGGGCTTATGCTATTTTCTTTAACTAAGCAGCATGATGAGGCAACGCTACACATCGTCCTATTTAACACCAAGATTACAGGAGGCGCGACATGTATATATGTTATATGAGGAATTTTACCAAACCACCCGAATATGTAAAATTATTAGCAAAAGCCGCGAAGTACTATCAAATTGAGATTATCTACAGTCATCCCAAAAATGTGGATGTAGATAAAGAGGTGATTAACGGGTTTACGCTGCATAATAACAAATGGCGTGAGATAGAAATCCCTGTTCCTGCATTTATTGATTTGAACAGTTATTGCTATAAATATAAAAATGTGGCTGCTTTCCTAAAAAAGAAAAGCACGCTGTTAAATCTGAAGGGATTTGGCAGTAAACTGAAGCTCTACAATACTTTGATTGAGGATGGAACGTTTGCAAAATATGTTCCGGATACGGTTCAAATTACGGACTTCGACTCTTTTATGCAATTTATCCAAAAGCATCAGCGGGCTATTCTTAAGCCCAAAGTCGGTCACAAAGGTATCGGGGTCTATTTGGTCCATCAGATCGGTGAAGATTCCTATCAGCTGTACGTCAATAATTCGGAAAAGATGCTGTCTGCGGAAGAACTCAAAGCTTATATCGAAGAATTAATAGATGACAAGGTATATTTAGCACAACAATATATTCAATCCCTTACCACAGAGGGCAGTCCTTTTGACTGCCGGATACGGCTAGAAAAAAATGGAGAGGGAAAATGGGCTGTGGCCATTCCTCTGATTCGCATCGGCTCCAATAATAAAGTTGTTTCGAATGTGGCCCAAGGCGGCGGCGTACAAAAACTGCTTCCATTTATTAAATTTCATTATCCAGAGGATTGGAAGGTTATTAAAGCGGAGTTTGACTATGTCGCAGAATATCTTCCTCCGAAATTGGAAGCTCTCTATCAAAAACAAACCTCCTGCCTTGGGATCGATATAGGGATCGATACGGATGGAAAAATCTATATATTTGAGGTCAATGCTGCTCCCGGCGTAGAGTTCGGGGAAGCAGAAATTATTAACCTGAAAGCCGATTATTATCATTATCTTCAACAGCAAGCAGCAGATGAATAATCAAAAGGAACGAAGCATGACTTCTCAGTGCCATGCTTCGTTCCTTTTTTTGTTCCATTGTTTAATTTTTCTTCACCAGCTTCTTCGCTTTTCTAAGAAACCCGGTTACCTTCCATGAGGTGCTGTTTATCATATCCTGAATCTGTATATCAAAAGGGTCTCCCTGCGGTGTTTTCGATGCAACATATTTTTGAAGGATGTAATTCCTTTGTTGCAGCACCTCACCAAAAAAATCTCGCAGATCATTTAATGGAACATCCCATCCATTTCGCTGATATCCTATCGTAAAGGTATCTTCCCCGATTTTTTAATAGAATAACTGCAGTTAAGCAAAAATAACTTATTTTGAATCCCCATCCCCGTTTTAATAAAGAAGATGTCTATATAAATAAGAAAATTTTTTATAAAATGCAAATTTCATCTATTATTCATTACTGCAATACGGTATAATATTCCTATTCATGCATTAAATTAGTTGAAGCTATATAATGGCTAACAAATCATCATGTAGAAGCAAAAATACTAGTCAAAACAAAATTAAACACGATGTGGCTTGCCTAGCAAAATTGATTAAAAATTAAGCTAATACCAAGATTTATTATGTGCGAGTAATGTAAAAATGATGTACTAACTTAACTACATATTCCCTATGCTAAAAGCAATTACTAGATTTAAACCTTTCCACTGGAGGAAAAAAGTTTAATAGTCAACAAATAGGTTGGCTTTGATATAGATATAAAATTAATTGAGGGGTTGATTATGTATGAGAACTACAGAATTTGTATTAGGCTTAATTGGAGGTATTATTGGTTTTGGCGCTGCCATACTTGCTTTAATGATAGGCGGTATTGATGCAGCATTCAGCGAAACTGGAACTAGTACAGTTACTGGATTAGGCTGGGCTGCATTTTTATTCTCAGCATTAGCTATTGTAGGTTCTGTGGTAGTTAAATCAAAAGCAAAATTAGGTGGAATTTTATTATTAATCTCTGCAGTTGGTGGAATTATAAGCATTTCTATGTTCTACTTAGTTTCTGCTATTTTAATTGGTATCGCTGGACTAATGGGTGTTATGAAAAAAGATAAAACGAAAGAAAAAGCAGTAGCTTAAAGGGGGATATTATTTTGAAGAAATTATTATTTTTATTAGTAGGTATGGTACTATTTTTAGCTGCATGTGGCGATGATTCATCTAATAGTGATACATCAGCTGACACTTCAACAGACAAAACAGAAGAAGCGTCTGCAGAAGAAACCGAACAAGAAGATTCAGATACTGGCGAAGAAGCTAACGATGAGGAAGAAGAACAAACGGATGAAGTTAGCGACTCATATTTAGATACTGGTGATTATATATATGAAATAAAAGAAATCGAACAGATGGAAGGCCAATTTGGTGACGGAACACAAATTATTGCAATTGAATTGACATTTACTAATAATAGCGATGAGGCAACAAGCCCTTGGTTTTCACAAGGTATTGGCGCAGAGCAAGAAACGGATACAACAGTAGAAACTTTAATGGGAGCAAACGGGCAATTCCCTGAGGACTATAAACCTGAGCTAGTAGAGATGGGGGATACGGACGTAAAACCAGGCGCTACAGTAGATGCAGTTATTGGATATACTCTTGAGTATCCAGGCGAGCCAGTTAGATTGTATGAATTTATGTTATTTGATGAGGAAGATATTAGTTTCGAACGTATTGTAGAAACAACTGAATAAACCATTTGGAGCTATTATCAAATCCAGACCCATCAAAAGGAACGAAGCATGACTTCACAGTGCCATGCATCGTTCCTTTTTTTCGTTCCATTGATTAACTTTTCTTCACCAGCTTCTTCGCTTTTCTGAGGAACCCGGTCACCTTCCATGAGGTGCTGTTTATCATATCCTGGATCTGTTTTTCTTTTTTCGCTGTTTTCTTCGTTTCCTTGCTTACGGCTGTTTCTAATTGGGAATTCGCTATTTCCAATTGAGCAATCTTATGCTGGTCATCCTCGATTACATCGACGAGCTGCTTTACTGGATAATTTAATTTTTCTTTCATGACATAGGCATAGTAATTGCTTCGATGGAAGGCTGCCTCGGAAATAACATTTTTGGTGCCTGGCCCATCATTTGTCTCAAATAAATACAAATCGCCATTCGATTCGATGCCAATATCTATTCCCAGGTACATGATGTGTGTTTTTCTTAACTTCTCCATTTTCTTCGGCAGTGTCTTTCCTATCGTCACCAAATTACTGTAAATCGTCTCCCATTTATCTCCATAGAATGCTTTTAAAAAGGCAACAGGTTCACTGACGCCGCCTCCTTGGCTCACATTCGAGACAACAGACTGCCCGATTCCGATCCGTACATAGATTTTTGCAATCGACCATTTGCCGGAGCGGTCTCTTTCCACATGTACCCGAATATCAAAGGGATCACCCTGCGGTGTTTTGGACGCAACGTATTTTTGAAGAATATAATTCCTGTGCTGCAAAACCTCATCAAAAAATTCTCGCAGATCATTTAATGGAACATCCCACTCATTTCGCTGATAGCCTATTGTAAAGAGATCTTCTCCGATTTTTTCAATAGAATAGATGTCCTTGCCCTTTATTCCATTTCCAGGCTTTATCACGACTTTATTATATTTCATTAAGTTGGGATAGACATCATCAAATGTCTTTACATTATGCGTAGGAATAATTAAATGAGCGAATTTCGGATCTTCCTTTAATATTCCTTGTAATTTCTCTTTATTTATCAAGTTTTCTCTCGTATCCGAAAGAAATGTCGTCTCTCTTAAAAAGTCCATGACTTCTTTATTATCTTTTTTAAAGCAATATATAGCTGCATCAATAAAAGGTGGAATATCGGTTTTTTTATCAACCCATTTATTATTAACCATTACTTTCCCATAAATCTTTCTTTCTTCTATACTAACATCTTTCGGTGACATATAAATAATTTCAATTCCGTATGATTTCGCTATTAATGCTGTCATTGTTGCCAGTTTTGTAGGTTTTTTAAAATTAGTCATAATACCTACTTCGTACATGGATATTCCCACCTTTTCATTCTTTTAACATGCTAATTGCTATATTCTTCATCGCTATTCTACTTTTACTTCTGCTGTGTCCGGGAATAATGCATCGACTACTTTCCCAATGACATCCCTCTTTTTTCCAACCCACGGAAAATGATGCATGGTAAGCATAGGACCCAGAGGACCGACATTCATTTCCAAAATATGAATATCCTCTCCATTGATTAAAACATCCACGCCGCATATTCTTGCTCCCGGGATAGCCCGAACCGCTTTTCTGACGGTTTCTTTGATTTCAAAACTGATCTCATCCGTTACATCAATGGCGTCTCCGCCTGTTGACACATTGGAATTCGACCTTAAGTATACCATCTCACCGTCGGCCGGGATAGTCTGAAATGTATAATTCAATTTAGATAATACCCGTTCAATTTCCTCATCTAGTTTTATTTTGATATGAATGGGATTTTTTCTTTGCTCCCGTTCTTTGTTTTTCGTCTCTACTAATTCAGCAATGGTCGAAACACCGTCTCCAGTCACATTAGCTGGAATTCGGTGTGCAACGCCTACAATTTCATTTTTTACATAGGTAAAACGATATTCTTTCCCGCTGATGTATTCCTCGATAAGCACTTCTTTATGCTTTTCGCCGACCTTATGAAAGCAATGCACAAATTCATCATAGTCCGTAAGTTTCACGTATACATCTGTACCTTTTGCATCGTTATACGGCTTTATTACGACTGGTAAAATTGGCTGCGCCCACGCCCATGCCCGTTCGACATCTGTATTGGAAAACACGATGTTCTCCGGAGCCGGAAAGCCCTTCCCTCTCAGCATCCTGCTCGTGATTTCTTTTCGGTTCGTCACTTCAATGGCCAGCGAGGTATTATAGCTGTTTACAATCATTCCTCTTCTAATAAGATACGACTTGCCATTGTACGCCATTTTAAACCTTTTATTTGACAGTGGGGTGATCTCTACCCCTCTTTTATGTGCTTCCAAGACAATCATTCGATTCGATCGATTTAATATTCTTCCCGTTAAATCCTTTGCCCTCATAATCTCCCACCTTATGTATCTGCCAGAGAAGGCCAGATTGGTTTTATTCCCATTCTTTTTCGCCCATTCTCTGGCAGGCTATTTAACTACTTCTTTATTCTTTGACGGTTTCAGCGGCGGTTTGTTTTTGTGATGACCTGGAATCCGGTCTTTCTTGGTTCATTTGTATAGACTAGGTCCTGTTCTTCTACCTTCTCGACAGAGGACTTTTTATTTCCTTTCGCTACTGTCTTTTTAAATGTATCCAGGACTTCTTTTTCCTCGCCAATCAGGTAGACTTCCACCGTATTTTTATTTATTTTTTTCGCATGGCCAAAGAGATCGTTCTTCAGCGCTTGTCTTTTGATAAAACCCAGATATCCTACCTGATTCACTTTTCCGGTTACCGTATATTTTTTGGCGTACATGTTAATTGCCGGTGTCCGGATCACTTTCATTTCATCCACAGCATATTTTTTTAATGGTTCTAACATACAGAGATAGTCGAAATAAAAGTTGGATTTTTCTTTCCCGATTGTTTCCGGGAAGTAATAATCCATGATAGCACCAGGTACATCTTTTGCCTTTCCTTCTAAGGGGAACAGGTGAAAACCAATTTCTGCTGTTCCGTTGATTTCTAGCACCACGCCTTTTCGATTATCCTCTGGATTGACAATAATGTCTAACCCGGCATGTGGAAGAGATGGCAGTGCCTTTAACGCGTCTACAGCAATCTGCTTCACTTCGTCTGTCAATTCATCCGTTGCCTCGATTGGGTCTCCGCCAGTAGACAGATTGCTTTTTTCCCTTAAGAAGACCTGCTCGTCTTTTGCCGGAATACTTTCTACTGTATAGCCGGCTCTTTTCAGCATGGAATTGACTTCGTAATCGACTTCTACCGGCTTGGTTGCTAAATACGGATTCTTTTTTCTCTCGTTATTTTTTAGTTCGATCAATTTTTCAATGGTGTTTATCCCATCCCCAACCACATTGGCAGGAATCCGGTTCGTCGCGCCAATAACCTTATCGCCGACAACATATACACGGTACTCCTTGCCATCGTAGTGTTTTTCTACGATATATTGGCGGTAGGAATAGCTGTTTCTTAATTCTTTTAAAACAGCCGTCAGTTCCGCTTCATTATCAATATTGGTGTAGACGCCTTTTCCCATGCTGCCTTTTAATGGTTTGATAATAACCGGATAACCAATTTCATTCGCGTAATCAATGATCGCTTCATCTGTTTCTAATGTCTTTCCTTTAGGGACAGGTACATTCCCCTGCTCAAGAAAAGCTTTTGTTTTTTCTTTATCCAGACATGTCGTGACTGATTTATTCGCTACTTTATCCCCTCTGGAGCGATAGAAGTAATGGAGCGTATCTCCGTTGCTTAAAGAATAGAATTTCCCATGCGTGCTGCTGAACATACGATGCAATTTGCAAAGACTGGATTCGTCTCTGTACCATTTTAATTCTAATCCTCTTCTCCATCCTTCTAAAGCAATTAAATAACCGCATAGCTGATAGCCAGTAACATCATTTACAGCTTCCTTTGTCAGTGTCGGAAGGAGTTCTACTTGTTGTGTTTTCATAAAACAGTCCCCTTATTCTATTTTTTGTTTTATTTTAAAATGCATGTAATAGAATACAATTCGCTGCTTGTCCGGGTTTTAGGGACATATCCTACGCTTTGAATGATTTCAATTCTATTAAGTTTTCTTTATATTGTGACACGCATATGGCTACTTCTTTACAAATATTTTTTTAGTTTTTCTCAAAATGCCTGTCATTTTCCAGGAGGTACTATTCAGCCGTTTTTCTTTGCTGGTGAGTTCTTTCTCTTTTTGAACCATTTGCTTCTCCATGCCAGTGAGTGCCTTGTCTTTTTCTCCTAGTTCTTTTTGCAATTGAGCGATTCTGTCCGAAAGGGCTTCTGCCTCTTCCTTTGCATCCTTCACATGAATATTTAATTTTTCTTTTAACACATATAAGTAGTAATTGCTTCTAAAATAAGCTACATCGGATTTCAATGCTTTGGAGCTGGGGCTGTCATTCACTTCAAACAAATAGAATTGTTCACCGCTTTGATCGATTCCGATATCCAGCCCTAGTGTCATAATATCCTTCCCTCGCAGCTCTTCCATTTTCTCCGGAACTATTTTTCCAAGCTTTTTTAAATATTGATAGATTTCCTGCCACTTGTCCCCGTAGTTCGCTTTTAAAAATTCTCTGGTATCGCTGACGCCTCCGCCTTGGTTCACATTGGAAATAACAGACTGTCCGATGCCGATCCGCACATAAATCTTAGCAATTGCCCACCGGCCTCTGCCATTTTTCTCTACATGCACCCGGCAGTCAAACGGGTCACCCTGAGGCGTTCTTGATACAACGTATTTTTGAAGGAAATAATTTTTCCCTTTTAACGTAGTTTCGAAAAATGATTTCAGTTCATTTAAAGGAACCTTCCATTTTTCTGTATTAAAACCAATATGGAATACATCCGCTTCTACCTTTTCTATAAAGTAGATATTTTTACCGCGCAGTCCGCTTTCCGGCTTCAGCACAACTTTTTGATACGCATTCAAGTAATGATGCAAATCTTCAAACGTCTCCATCGGATGCGTTGGTATCATTAAGTGGGAAAATGCCTCATCCTTACTCAATACCTCTTGTAAATATTCTTTCGTGATGACATTTCGCCGATCCTCGGATAATAACGTCGTTTCTTTTAAGAAATCCATGACTTCTTTCGTTTCCTTTTTAAAGCAATACGGGACGACATCGATAAACGAGGGAATACCCGTCTCTTTATCCACCCACTTATTGTTAATCAGTAATCTTCCATATACTTTTTTCTTTTTTATATCGACATCTGCCGGGTTCATATAGAGCAATTCTATTCCATATGACTTGGCAATGAGTGACGTTGTTCTTGCCAGCGAATCCGGTTTTTTTAAATTGCGCATATAGCCAATTATCATCTACAATCCTTCTTCCTGTTGTTTGATAAAATCGAGTGCATTTATGATTATAGATACTATTTACATACATGAATTCCCATCCGAAACAGAAAAATCCGAATTATTAAAGGGGTAATCAGGTTCCGATTATCTAAGTTTACAGTCTGGAACCCATTGTGTTAATCTGTTTTTCAGCTCCGTATATATCTCTAAGCTATCAAATGTGCCAAAGTCTGTTTTGATATGGCGATTTTCTTCGATATAGTCCCGGAATAAATGCATTTGAAAATTGGTATTGTTCTCATCATCGACGAAGGTTAAATCCATTTCAGGCTGTCCGATTGTAACTTGTCCGTCCTCGTTCTTGCTTATATCCAGAGAAAGCACCCCTCCAATTTGCCGATAGACCCCAAATTGACCAGTATACAAATTTCCCAGAGAATAGATTGCCAACGATTTGTTTGCCCGGGAATTCAGTATCCACTGCGCTGGCTGTAAAACATGCGGATGATGCCCAAGGATAATATCTGCGCCTGCATCTGATAGAGATGTTGCTAGATTCACTTGAAAAGATGATGGATTTAGTGCATATTCCGGTCCAAAATGCACGGCAGCAACGACCACATCCACCTTCTCTTCTTCCTTTAAGCGCTCAATTGTTTTTCTGACAGGGATGGTCGATCCGCCGATAATTCGGTTTAATAAATATCTTTTTCCTTTAGGAAAATCCTTATTATTGGAAACCGTTGAATACGCCAGCACGGCTACTTTAATGCCATTTCGCTCAAATATCCGGAACGTGTCCTTATCTGCTTTGGACTTATGGGAACCTACATAGGGCAGCCCTATCTTTTCAAGATTCTCGATGGATTTCTGTACCCCTTCTTCTCCAAAATCAAAGCTGTGATTATTGGCATTGGTGACGATGTCTGTGCCAAATTCCTTTAAGTTTTCTGCAATCTCAATCGGGTTATTAAATCTTGGGTACGTCGCAAGCCCAAATTCTTCCCCAGCTACGATGGATTCTAAATTAACAATCGACAAATCTCCTGCTTGTAATAATTTCTTTACAGGAGCCATCTTATCCCGGAAGTCATATTTCCCGTTTTTTATACATTTATCATATACCCTGTCATGTAACAGGACATCTCCTGTAGCAACTAATTTCATCTGTGACATACTTATACCTCCGCCATCCGTTATTTAAACCTTCTATGAATCTGTGCTTCCACATTGTTATATGTAAATATACTGTACCAAAAAAGACACTTTTTTACATGATTTTATGTATTTTTCAAAAATTTTTATTGGCTGATTGGATGTCCCTTTTTACTTAGCATTGATTTAACCCGAACGGCATTTTGTATAATCACGAGGAAAATATTGGTTAAAAACAGATTATTTTAAACTCACTCTGCCTGTTATTTTCAAAAGAAAAATGAACTATTCAGCGTATATATACTCCAAATAGTTCATTTTATAATAACATCCCTTTAATTAAGTCTTACAGGGATACTTCCCCTGTTCCATCAGGATGACGTTATAATTTTAAATCCTGTTTTTCTAGGTTTACTAGAGAGTTCAAGATCTTTTTCTCTAATATTTTTGACGACGGATTTTTTCGATCCTTTTTTCACGTATTCTTTAAATGCATCTAACTCTTCTTTAGATTCTCCGATAAGGAATATGTCGACAGTGTTGTCATCTATTTTTTTCGCATAGCCATATAGATTTCTTTCCAATGCAAATCGTTTTATTTTCGTCATATATCCAACTCTGTTGAGTTTTCCGGTTGCCGTATATTTCTTTGCATATTTTTTATTCAACGGCGTTTCAGCGACCTTTATCTCCTCGATCGCTCCCATTTTTATCGGTTCTAAGATGCTCAGGTAATCAAAATAAAAATGTGTTCTTTCAGCGCCTGCTGTTTCCGGGAAATAGTAATCGATTAGCGCTCCAGGAATGTCCTTTGCTTTCCCGACCAGCGGAAATAGATGGAAGGCAATTTCAGCGGTTGCATTCACTTCTAATACGACCCCTTTTGTATTATCCTTCGATTCTACAATAATATCTACTCCGGCATGCGGGATGGAGGGAAGTGCTTTTAACGAGTCGACTGCAATTTGTTTTACCCCATCTGATAGTTCATCGGTTGCCTCAATCGGGTCACCGCCAGAAGAAAGATTACTTTTTTCCCGCAGAAAGATTTGCTCGCCTTCTTTTGGAACACTGGTTACGGTATATCCTGCTCTTTCCAGCATATAAGTCACTTCATAATCTACTTTAATCGGCTTCGGCGCCAAATACGGGTTCTTTTTTCTTTCTTCATTCTTGATTTCAATTAATTTTTCAATCGTGTCTTCCCCATTCCCTGTGACGTTTGCAGGGACTCTGTTTGTGGCGCCAATCACTTTATCTCCGACGACATAAATACGGTATTCATTGCCCTCATAATGTTTTTCCACTAAATATCGGCGGTAGGAATATTTTTTTCTTACTTCCTTCAGAATAGTTACCAATGTTTGTTCATCAGAGATATTGGTATATACGCCTACTCCCATGCTTCCGCTTAACGGCTTAATAATGACAGGGTAGCCGATCTCATTCGCATAATTGATAATCTCTTCATCGCTTTCCAAAGCTGCCCCAAGCGGCACCGGCACATCATGTTTTCGCATATAGGATTTGGTTTTTTCTTTGTTTTGGCAAATACCAATCGTTTTATTGGCTACTTTATCGCCTCTGGAGCGCAGAAAATAATGCGTTCTCTCTCCATCACTCAGAGAGAAAAATTTCCCGTGTGTGGTGCTGTTTATTCGATGCAATTTACATACACTTGTTTCATCACTATACCATTTTAATTCTAAGCCTCTTCTCCAGCCCTCCAAAGCTACCGCATAAGCATCTAATTGAAAGCCTGTTATATCTTTCACTACTTTTTTTGACAGGTCGGGAAGAAGTTCTGCTTCTTGAGATTTCATAACCATTCTCCTTCATCTTTGTATTCACTTGTTTCCATCATACATGTGAACAGGAATATTTAAATCTTTGGCTGCTATATGTACTCGTATTATTTGTTATCTGCTCTACATATGATTCTACTTTTTTCCATGCTTTCTATACACATCTTATCATAAATCTAATTTTATTCTCACATCTTTTTTACGGCTGCTTACAAATTAGAATCAGCGTGAAGAAAAAACGCCATTAAATAAGCGGCCTTCCCCTATAAAATTCAGGAAAACGGCCGCTTTACGGCATTTTCTTATTTCTATTGCCTGCGATTCCAGCTGGCATTTCAGCTAAAATACGTAAGTCCTTATCTTTTTATGATAGAAGGTTAGAAACCGTCACGATTCGCTGCTACTTCTTCTTGGTCATCTTCCTTCTCACTTTTCTCATAACACCTGTCAGCTTCCAGGATTTACTATTCAATATGCTGTTTAATTGCTTCTCTTTTTCTGCAATTATTTCTTTTAATTCACGGATTTCCTTCTGGTTATTTTCCAATTCATCCGTGGAATCTTTTACTTTTACTTTTCTGTTTAATCGATTCTCTAAGACATACAAATAGTAGTTACTTCTTAAAAATGCCACTTCGGATATTACTGCCTTGGTACTTGGTCCATCATTTACCTCAAATAGATATAATTTGCCGTTCGTATCTATTCCAATATCCAGCCCCAGGGACATAATATGTGTTCCTCTCAGCTGCTCCATTTTTTTTGGTATCTGTGTTCCGAGTTTTAATAAATTTTGATAGATTTCCTCATGCTGCCCATTAAAGTTTGCCTTGAGAAATTCTTTTGGATCACTAATTCCTCCGCCCTGGTTCACATTAGATATAACGGACTGACCAATACCGATCCGCACATAAATTTTAGCGACAGCCCACTTGCCTGTTCCGTCTTTTTCTACATGGACCCGGCAGTCAAACGGATCTCCTTGCGGGGTTCTGGACGTAACGTATTTCTGGAGGATATAATTCTTTCCTCTTACCGTGTTATCAAAAAATTCCTCCAGTGCATTTACATCAGCATCCCATTTTTCTTTATTAAAGCCGATTGTAAATAAATCGTTATCCTTCTTTTCAATAATATAGATGCCTTTGCCTCGCAGCCCTTTCCCCGGCTTCAATACAATCTTCTGATAATCATGCAGATAGCTGTCCATATCCTGGAAAGACTTGATTTTATGCGTTGGTATCATCAAATGAGAAAATTGCTCATCCTTGCTTAAGGTATTTTGTAACATCTCCTTTGTTACCACGTTCCTTCGATTATCTGATAAAAAGGTTGTTTTTCTTAAAAAATCCATTTTCTCTTTATTTTTTCTCATAAAACAATATGGAGCAGCATCAATGAAAGGGGGGATATCTGTTGTTTTATCCACCCATTTATTATTCACTAGAATTTTTCCATACACCTTTTTCTCTTCTATATTAATATCCTTCGGCCGTATATAGATTAGCTCCATGCCGTATGCTTTTGCTACTAGAGAAGTCATTTTCGCTAATTCCGTCGGCTTATTAAAATTGGTCAACATCCCGATTTCTTGCATGTCCAATCCTTCTCTCTTACTAAGTTATTATTTGAAAACCTATTTTTCTGGGTCTGTTTGAATACTCCAGATTTCGTTCCTCGATTTGTTCAACAATGGATTTTTTAGACCCTTTGCTGACAAACTTCTTGAATATATCCAGCCCATCTTTTTTCTCACTGATAAGATAGACTTCAATCGTATTGTTATCTATTTTCTTCGCATAGCCAATAAGGTTACTTCTTAGCGCCTGCCTTTTTATATAATTCATATATCCTACCCGGTTCACTTTCCCGCTGACGGTATATTTTTTAGCAAACATTTCCTTCAATGGCGTTTTGGCAACTTTTATTTCATCTGCTGCGCATTGCTTTAACGGTCCTAATAAGCTGAGATAATCGAAGTAAAATTGGGTTTTATTTTCCCCTATTGTTTCCGGAAAGTAATGATCGATGATTGCTCCGGGAACATCCTTTGCTTTCCCTGCTAATGGGTATAAGTGAAAACCAATCTCTGCAGTTCCATTTATCTCCAGCACTACTCCCTTTCGATTGTCACGCGGATTGACAATAATATCTATTCCGGCATGAGGGAGAGAAGGCAGCGCCTTTAATCCATTTACAGCAATCTGCTTCACTTCTTCTGAAAGTTCGTCGGTAGCTTCGATAGGATCCCCGCCAGAGGACAGATTACTTTTTTCTCTCAGGAAAACCTGCTCCCCTTTTTCAGGAATATTATCCAGCGTGTAACCGGCTCGTTCCAGCATGTAGGTTACTTCATAATCCACTTTTATCGGTTTCGGTGCTAAATATGGATTCTGTTTTCTTTCCTCGTTCTTGATTTCAATCAATTTTTCTATCGTGTTTATTCCATCACCAACCACATTGGCTGGAATCCGGTTCGTCGCGCCAATAACTTTATCGCCAACCACATAAATTCGATATTCATTGCCATCATAATGCTTTTCCACAATATACTGACGATAAGCATATTTCGACCTTAATTCTTTAATAATTCCTGCTAACTCATTTTCATTGGATATATTTGTATAGACACCTTTACCCATACTTCCATTTAAGGGTTTTATAATTACAGGATAGCCAATTTCATTCGCGTAAGCAATCATATCTGCATCTGTTTCCAATGTTTTTCCTATAGGAATAGGCACATTACTCTGTTCAAGAAGCGCTTTTGTTTCTTCTTTATTCTGACAAATTCTTACTGCCTTATTCGCTACTTTGTCTCCTCTGGAGCGAAAGAAATAATGCAGGTTATCTCCATTACTTAGTGAAAAGAATTTTCCATGTGTACTGCTGTTCATTCTGTCTAATTTACAAAGACTTGTTTCGTCTCGATACCATTTTAATTCCAGTCCTCTTCTCCAGCCTTCCAGCGCTACTAAATAAGAACATAATTGGAAGCCAGTTATCCCTTCCACTACTTTTTTACTCAGTGCAGGTAAAAGTTCTGCTTCTTGAGATTTCATAACCATTCTCCTCCTTTTTGTTTAATGACCGATTGGTAAGGAACGAATATTTCTTTTCCAATCACCTTGTTTTCTGCTGTTGTTATTTCTCTAGTGATTATCCAAAACCCCGACAAAATATATCCTTTATGAACATCCTTTTATTTCAATCTTTTTACTTAATTTTACCCGATTTTTAACTTTTAACCATTTAGCGGCATGAGAACACATCCTAAAAATTTTTCCTCATGCAAATCGAAAGCAGCGCAGCTTATTCTAAGAAATTCGAAGCTTGCATTCATTTTATAACCATTGTTTTTCAGATTATTATTATATAAATTAATGTCGAAAATAGATAGTTAATATTAAAAATTTTGTCGCAAGGGGACTGGCTGTAAGTCTTCCGCTTCAAGAAATATGGAAAATATCATTTGTTTTGATTCAAAATCGGCTTGAAAGTAATTCCGCTGCTCATAAGTGAATTTGATGAATGTTTATTGAGAAGCCGGCTGAGGAAATATGTTATAATAATAATTAACTATTTAAGCGAAATTATGTTAGGAGAATTGATTATGACAGAAAATCGTTTTCTAAAAAGTTTAGACCACCCTATACCGGCAAAAGCAAACAATTATATGCTGAGTACCTATAGTATTATATTAGAAGCTTGGAGAAGAGGATTAACTATTTCCTTTAGTATTGTAAAAGAAGGTACAGGTAAATTTGAACCTTCTTATATTATTACAGATGGCAATAGAAGCCATCATTTTAGCGCCACTCGTGGTGATTTAGTTTCTAAACGTACAAAAGAGTTAACCAAAAACAAAGTTACAACTAAAGAAATACTAGAAAAGAATAATGTATCTACGCCAGGAGGAAAAGACTTTAGTGCTGATACCAGTGATTCAGAAATAATAAAATATGCTACTGAGATGCAATATCCTGTTGTGGTAAAGCCTTTAGCAGGAACTGGAGGAACAGGTGTTATCGCTGGTATTCAAAATGAGGAAGAATTGATTGAAGCACTAAATTATGTTCGAGTGAAATTAAAATCTCCTCATATTATTTTAGAAAAATATTTTGGTGGAGAAGATTATCGTGTTTATGTTCTAGACGGCAAAGTAATCGGAGCTTTAAAACGAATAAAGGCAAACGTTATTGGTGACGGTAAAAGTACAGTCAGGCAATTAATTGATCAAAAGAATGAAGAACGCGCTAAACTTCCATCGCTTACAAATCGAAAAATAAAAATCGATGATGAGCTGAGAAATATGTTACGCCGAGAAGGCTATGATCTGAACTCTGTTATCCCAGATGGGGAATTAGTCTATATCAAATCAAAAAATAATGTATCTGCCGGCGGCGATTCCATCGAGGTTACAGATAATCTATCGGATAACATCAAACAAATTGCCGTTGATGCAGTAAATGCTTTTGACGATTTACCTCAATGCGGAGTAGATATGATGGTGGATGAAGAAAATGATACAGCGGCTATTATTGAGTTGAATACACGAGCGCATATTACTCAGCACCTGTTTCCGATGAAAGGGAAAGCAAAGGATGTCCCATCGAAATTAATTGATTTTTATTTTCCTGAGACTGCTGATTACGACCGGACAAATGCACAAAAATTCTTCTTAGATTTTGATTTTATTTTCGATGCTTGTATGAATGGAAATGCAACAGAAGTTGGTATTCCTGTATTGCCTACGAGAGCATTAAAGCTTACTCGTTATGTAGTCAGCGGCTGTGAATATACAAAAGCTTTTTCCGGACGTGTGCGTCGTTTGGCATATCATGCTAAAGTCCATGGTTATATAAAACCCCTAAATAATGGAGATATCTCTATTATTGTTGGTTCAAGTCAAAAAAGAATCAATGATTTCCAAAAGAGACTGGAGCGATATACAAACCGGGTCAGCAAGTCAGCAACAATGACAGAAAAGAAACGTTCAAGCCCTATTATGCATGGGTTTCATATTGAATCACCGAATGAAAAAGCTGGCGGCAGCGAAGGTAGTAATGCGGAAGAGAAGGCTGCTTTGAATAAATATATCAAAGACTATGCGAAATTAAAATCAGACTATCAAAATGCAGTGAACCGCTTAGCAAAATATGAGCGGGATGAGCGGACGCTGGAACTAACGCAGCGTCAAAACAAACAATTAAAGAAACGCCTGCAGCAAATGGAAGAAAGTAATTCTTGGAAAATGACGAAACCCATTCGGGTGTTTACGGAAAAACTGAAAAAATAACAAAATAAAGCCATAAGTAATCGGATTTAGTATTTCTGACTGCTTATGGCTTAACTTTATTCATCTATTATTTTAATTTAAACTCTGGCATCCACTGCGTTAAACGCTCTGTTAATTCGCTGTATACTTCCAGACTGTCGAATTTATCATGATCCGTCTCAATGTAAGGATTTTTTGCTATATAATCACTTAATAAGTGCATTTGATAATTGTTTTTACGATTAGCATCTACAAAGGTCAGGTCCATTTCTGGCTGGTTAATCGTCACTTTACCATTTTCATCCTTGCTGATATTCAGAGATAATACGCCGCCTATTTGTCTATACAATCCTTTTTGACCGCTGTAAAAGTTTCCTAGAGAATAGATAACAAAGGTCTTTTTCCCTCTGGAATTCAATATCCACTGCGCAGGCTGCAGGACGTGCGGGTGATGTCCTAAAACAATATCTGCCCCGGCATCTGATAAAGAAGTAGCAATATCTACCTGAGAAGCTGGCGGATTAAGAGCATACTCTCTTCCAAAGTGTGCTGCAACAATGACTACATCCGGGCTTTCTTCTTTTTTCAAGCGTTCGATATCACGTCTTACTTCCTTCGTAGAACCTGCAACGATACGGTTTAAAAGATAAGGTTTATTTTTAGGCGGATTCTTGCCTAATGTTACCGCCGTATAAGATAGAATCGCTACCTTGATTCCTTCCTTCTCAATAATACGAAATTTTTGCTGATCTTCTTTAGACTTATGTGAACCAACATAAGGCAGCCCTATTCTTTCAAGGTTTTCAATTGATTTAAGCACGCCTTCTTCGCCTAAATCGAGACTGTGGTTATTCGCATTTGTGACAATGTCTGTGCCGAATTCCTTTAAGTTCTCCGCTAATTCTACCGGGTTATTAAATTCCGGGAAAGAGATAAGACCTAATTCTTCTCCGGCTACAATCGATTCTAAATTAACAACAGAGATATCTCCATCTTGCAGTAACTTTTTCGCAGGGGCCATTTTATCTCTAAAATCATATTTCCCGTCTTTTTTGCTGATATCGTACACCCTAGAGTGTAACAGCACGTCACCAGTAGCTGTTAATTTAATTTGTGACATGAACATTCCTCCACAGTTATTTATCATCTTATCTCATCGATACTTGAGACTAGATAAATGCTTATTTTTTATTCTTCGCCTTTATTTTACGGATAGATTCCGTAACCTTCCAAGAAGTACTATTCAAAATATGTTTAATATCCTTCTCAGCCCGATCTTTTTTCTTTCTCATAGCTTGTAAATCCTTATCCATTCGTCTTAAAGCATGCTGTACGGATTTTATATTATTTGTATTATATTTCTCAGAGATTTCAAAACCTACCGTTACAAAATCCTCATATTCCTCTGTCTTGATCCGGGTGACTTCCGATCCTTGCGGGTAGCCTTTAATCACTTCTCTAAAACCTTCCACTGCTTTTCGATCTGTTCCAGCAACGACCACTTCAATTTCATCAAATACAATACTCTTTACATAACCGTGAAGGTTTTTGGCAAGTGCCTGCCGCTTCAGCCATTTATGGAAATTATACCGCTGTACATTTCCATTCACAATATATTTTTGGATATGGAGTTCTCCAATCGGTGCTGGCGCAACTTCTACTTCCAATGCCGCTCTATTTTCAAGCGGCTCCAACACATTAATTAAATCAAAGGACACTCTCGATTTGGTCGTATCAACTCTTCCTTTTGTTTCTGGAAAATAATAATCAATAATTGCTTTCGGTATGTCTCTGGATTTCCCCTCAATTGGGAATAGAGCTCCGCCAATTTGTGCTGTCGGGTTTAATTCAATAACAACTGCTTCCCCTTTTACATCACTGCGATCGTTGACAATAATATCTACGCCGCCTTGTGGGAAATTATCGATTGCTTTTAATGCATTGATAGCAATCTTCTTATACTCTTCTGGCAGGGTATCTGTTACATCAACTGGATCTCCCCCGGAGGAGACGTTTGTTTTTTCTCTTAAGTAAATAACCTTGCCCTTTTCCGGGATACTCTCCAATGTGTAGCCAGCTTCCTGAATAAATTCAAGAATTTCTACATCCATATGAATTAGACAGCTGTTGAGGCGTGCATTTTTCCTGCGGATGGCGTTCTTGATATCGATCAATTGCTCAATCGTATGTTCCCCATCGCCCGTAATATTGGCAGGAACACGATTGTATGCAGCAATAACTTCATCGCCAACAACATAAACACGGTATTCCTTTCCGCTTACATATTGCTCCAGCACGACCTCTTCATACTCTAATTCTCTCCTGACATAGTGGATTGCCTTTAATAGCTGCTCATGGTTTTTAATATTGGTTACCACACCATTTCCCAAGCTGGCATTGGTTGGTTTTAGAACTAACGGGAAACCGACTGTATTTGCAAATTCAATAATTTCTTCATTGGTTGCATCTGCTTCAAAGCCTTTTCCTTTTGGTACAGGGACGCCTGCGTTGCCGAGATAGATTTTGGTATCGTCTTTCTCTGATCCAATTTCCACTGCTTCATTGGAAACCAAGTCTCCTCTTGTCCGAAAGAAGTAATGCGTCTGCTTCTCTGAGGTTAATGAAAATAAACGTCCAGGTGGATTTACTCCAAAAATAATCATATTCTCAAAGTGCTCGGAATCCTTTGTGTACCATTTTAGTTTTAGACCTCTTCTCCATCCTTCTAACGCAACGGAAAATGCATCGAGACGTGTCTTTCTCGCATTCCTTACCATTTCATTATTCAGATGTGGAAGACTTATCCCTAACTGATTGTCTTTCATGTTTATTTCCTCCTGTTAACTTCTTTCATCATTAACCTTTAAACTTTTTGAAAATAGAACCAACCGCCCGGATTGGCGACGTCGCCTTCCAAGAAAGGCTTTCATAATGCTTTCTCCGTGTTACTTCCGCTTTTTTCAATGCCAGCTCGGTCTCTTCTAATTCACGCTTGTACCATTTCAACTCTTCAATTTGTGTTTTTAAATCTGTTTTTATTTCAAAGCCTACTTTAACTGCTTCGTCCACATCTTCTTCCAAGACTTCCATAACGGTTGCTCTTTCTTCATCTTCCCAGATCCCATGCTTGAAGTCCTCGACCATTTCCGGATCTGTCCCGGCAACAACAATTTCAATATCACCGATTTCCTTCGTCATGATATATCCATGCAATTCCCGTTCAAATGCCTGCTTGCGAAGGCCGCGATGGTAACCAATATCCAATACATCTCCAACGACAATATATTTCTTCATATAAACCTTCTGCTGTGGGCAAGGTGTGACTGTTGTCACTGTTGCATCCCTATTTTGAAGAGGGTCTAATACATCATGAAAATCAAAGAATGTATTAATCTGCGCAACATTGTTTCCTTTGGTTTCCGGAAAATAAAAATCAATAATGGCTCTTGGAATATCCCTTGATTTTCCTTTGATCGGATACAATAATCCGCCCAGTTGCGCTGTAGGATTCAGCTCTATTACATAGGCTTTATTGTCCGCTTCATTAATGATAATATCAACTGCCCCGTGGGTCAGTCCTGCTACAGATCGAAGTGCGTTTACTGCCGTATCTTTAACTTCTTCGGATAAGTCATCTAATACATCAATCGGATCGCCGCCAAGTGAGATATTGCCTTTAAAGTTTAAATAGACAAGCTCATCTTTTTCAGGAATGGACGCGAGCGTATACCCTTTTCTTGCAATAAAGTCTGTTAATTCATCACTTACGATAATGGGGCAGCTTACTAAACGCGGATTTTTTTCTCTCTCTGCATTTTTTAATTCAATCAACTGTTCGATCGTATGTACCCCGTCTCCGACCACATTCGGCGGTTCACGATGCATGGCTCCGACAACTTCATCGCCAACGACATATAAGCGATAATCTTTTCCAGCGATATATTGCTCCACAATGATTTCTTCTGTGGTTCCCAGCTCTTTGGTATAGTCATAGCATGCTTCTAATTCCTCTGCACTTGTAATATTTACAAAAACACCGCGGCCAAAGCTGCCATCCTTTGGTTTTAACACGACTGGAAATCCAAGTTTTCTCCCGTACTCTATGACTTCTTCTTTTGTATGGTCACTGGTAAAAATATTTCCATTTGGCACAGCTACATTATGTTCGCTTAAATGCTGTTTGGAGTTTCCTTTATCTTTTCCAATATAGACAGCTTCATTGGTTACCTTATCTCCTCTGGAACGGAAGAAATAATGCGTTCTGCTCTCTGAACTTAATGAAAATAACTGTCCAGGTCTGTCTGTAAACCATGTAACCATGTCACTGAATTTCTCTGAATTTTCGACGTGCCATCTTAATTTCAGGCCTCTGCGCCAGCCTTCCAGTGCAATTACATATGCATCTAATAAACTTCCGTGCACATCAGAAATAACCTCTGATGATAAATGCGATAGCCATTCGGCATTATTCTCACTCATGCCCTGATCCTCCTGATTTAACCATTTTAGTTCCTTGTTCTATTTTAACTCTTCTTTAAAGATCTCAAATGCTTTCCCTTGAAGCAAGTCCTTGTCCAGTTTCCCCTGTGCTTCGATAAATAAATTTCCTAAATACGTATCTATTTTATCATTGAATTCATCATAATTGCCTGGTTTGGGTGTAAATTCTCCAAAAACGAGTCCATCCTCAGCTCTTAAGAAATCAATTCGCATAAATGGACTGGGAATCATACTGCTGATTCGCTTCGCCATTTCGATTTCTTCCTTCGAGACGCCTTGGCCTTGGAAGGATTTATCATCATATTTTCCGGTTTGAATGCGTTCTCCTTGTCCATTCCACCAGCAATATTTGATCTCCGGCGTCCGGATGATTTCTAAGATCACGCCAACCTCGCCATAAAAG
The DNA here is from genome assembly GCF_000750635.1 of Oceanobacillus jeddahensis. GTDB lineage: Bacteria > Bacillota > Bacilli > Bacillales > Amphibacillaceae > Oceanobacillus > Oceanobacillus jeddahense. The sequence goes on along the minus strand of NZ_CCDM010000001.1, from coordinate 846,790 downwards.
CAATAGAATTTCACATCACGTCCAGATACTTTATTGACCGTATCTTCTAATACTAATTCTTCGATACGCCAAGCGTCCTGCGCCACTTTATTTTCTGCTAAATCCTTTTCCATCCGGTGCTTTAGTAAAGACCAGTTCGTTAATTTCTCTCCTGTCTTTACACTTATTATATCACTAGATGCATATACAATGTAAACTCCACGTCCACCAGCTCCATCGGCAGGCTTGATGACGATATTTTCTTTCTCTGGTAACGTCTCAATTGTATATATTTCCTCTGGACTATGTGGCGTTCGTATCGCTTGCTTTTCCATAAATCGATAGGCTCTTTGCTTATCGTCTAATTCGTATTCTGGAAGGGTTCCTAAAAGCTGATATTGTCTGACACGCATGTTCATACAGGCACGATAAGAAGCAACATCTGCTAAACTGACGGCATCTTCTATAAGTCCTGCACGAGCCATAAATTCAGAAGCATTCGCTTTGGCGCCTTCTAATACTTTGGTAAAAATACGCTCTTTAAACGCTGTTTCTTCCTGTTGAAACTGGCGTGCAGCTGCTTCCAGTAAATTACGGAAATTCTGATCCGTCGCTTTCTTTTGTTCGATGCGTTTATCTAATTCGGCAATGATTTTTCCTTTGTCTTTCTTTGCTTTGATATGTCTCCAAAGCGTATCATAATCAAATTGCTCCAGCGCTTTCTCTGCTTCAAATAACTGTTCCTTCAACAGTACAGTTTCTGATTGATAATGAAGAAGCTGTTCTTCCAAATAAGCAATATAATTATCTTTTTCTTTCCCGAAAGGAAGGAGCTTGCGAACAGAAGCTGTCTTTTGATACGTATTGCTTTGCATGATTTTTTTTATCTGCTTATCCGTTTTAGCAATCCTTGCTTTGGTTTCATCCAGCTGTGCTTCTTTTTCGATAAGCTGATCAATCATTTCTTCATAGGATTTATTCTCCAGCATCTTCATGTCCTCCTTCTTCCGGTTTATTTTGGATCACAAAACTATCTTCTAACATTTTTATAAATGGCTGCTCCTCATTGATCCAATTGGATGCTGCCACGCGATAATAGCGGATCGTATGACTTTGTTCCTCGATTAGCTGTTCTCTGATTTCTGAATTCGCCGGATACCACGTTGCACTAGTTCCCAGATAACGATGCAAACTCATTGCACAATGACGCATGTTGTAGGCCGGATTCTTTTTCTTTGGTACGTTATTGATAATCACCTTAGCTACTGTTGTATTTAGTTCTGGCAGATAGCGCTGCTTATCCTGAAAAATAAGCGGATTTTTGATAATGGTAAGCTGTGCTTCTGCTTTTTCTCCGTAGACAAGCATTTTTACGTGCTTGCCATCCACCTGATCTCTTACTTTCTCGTGGATAAATTTGGACTGTTTTAAATCATATATGCCACGTTGAATTAAACTGATCGTGAGGCCTTTTTCTTGTAACAGTCTAATCTCTTTCCATATCTCCCTGTCAAAGTGGCGAAAATCCGCTATATAAGCTACATCAATCTGATGCAAAGATCCCTTTTCTAACATCGGCTTTGGCACAGGAAATCGACGTTCTTTTAATTGATATGGAAAATACAAATCACTTGCCTGCTGATGCATCCGGTTATGTGCCTCAGCATATTCCTTTCGTGCCCCCATCAGAAATCCATTGTAGCCAAAGGAGGAATTGCCCGTTAAAGAACCTGACGATTGCATCGGGAAGGAAAGGGGGCCTGTTGGCAAATCGGTTACCTTTTCTGCTCCAAAGGTGAGCGCTAACCGCTTTTTAAATTCACTGTCTGCGGCAAAACGTACCTTGTCCCAATAGCCGACTTTCTCTAAAACTGGGAGTCTTCGAAACATAATCGATGACATATTGGAAAAAATATATTTTCCCGGCATTCCTCTACGGTATAAATATAAATCTTCTGTCAGTCTGGCATGCTCGGATGTATTGGCAATCATAGATGGATTTTCCAACAGATGACGCGCCTGGATTTCTATTTTTTGTGGATGCGACCAATCATCTGCATCATTAATGGTTACAAATTCTCCTGTTGCTTGATGGAGTGCAATATTTCGAGCTACATAGGGACCAGAATTGATTTCTGTTTTTAACAGCTTAATTCGTTGATCCTGCTGCATCCATTCTTTCACAACTGCAGCTGTATTATCTGGACTGCAATCATCTACCACGATGATCTCCAGGTTTGTCCAGGTCTGCTTCGTGAGTGATCTTAGCGCAACAGAAATGCCCGATTCCGAATTGTATGCAGGAATGATAACCGTGATCTTCGGCTGCTCATTCAGCTTCTCTTTTATCTGAATCGGGTTCGTGTCTAATTTATCATAGAGATATGCACCAGTTATTTCCTCATTTATATAAAGGGGTTCGAGCTGATATGTCTGCAGTACGGCATTGATCCAAAACAAACGATCTGTCTGTTCTGAGCACAGGTTAGCAAGTGCCAATAATAAGTCTGGATGCTGCGCTTGTTTTAGTGCTTCTTTGATCAGCTGGATACCTTCTGAATGATAACCCAGTATTTTATAAGCTTCGGCAAGGAGAATAATAATGCGACGGCGCACATCTGTATTGTTTTCCCCTGTAAGCGCCATTTCCAAATAAACCATTGCTTGTTCTGCACTGTTTGCAGTTAGTTTATTGGCAAACCAATAGCCCAGCTCCCATGCTGCCGCTTTGGTAAGATATTTATTATTAGAATGATATAAAATATCCTGTAAATCATGAAGGGCACGCTCTTCAAACCCTAAGTCATACAAATAATTTTTGATTTGCTTTAACTGGTTACTTGCATCTTTTTGTTTATAAGACGTACTATACAATTTTTTTATATTTCTCCGTCCTAATGCATAGGAAGGGACTGCTTTTGCCAATGACACACTGCTTCTCTTCCAGCCAGCTGCTTTTTGCTTTAATGCTTCAGCATACAAAAAGGCAGACTTATAGCGTCTATAAGTCTCCTTTAATGTTGCTTCTTCTTTTCTTTTGGCAGTGAGCTCTTCTTCCACACCCTGAAGACGTGTGTGAAGCTCCGTTTTATCGATTGGTTGTTTCATGTTCAAGACAACTCTTTTCCCCATAATCGGTTGGCATATGCTTGTTCAATACCTGATGCCAAAGTCGTATTTTGGATTTCCTTCTGTATTTGTTCATTGGCAGGAATCCATACTCCCAACTGACCAAAATAACTTTCAATATGCTTTGCCGCGTTGTTTAGATCTGCCTGGCTGTCCGGTGTTTCTGTCAGAACAACCTCCAACTGCTGCGTCGTCAGAGTGGGTAAGTACTTTTGGTGATACTGATAAATGGTCGGCTTGATGCATACTGTCTTTTTCGCATCAATCTTTTCCCCGTAGACAAGCATCTGCAGGCGATCGCCATCGAGTTTTTGACGAATCGTTTCTTCTATTTTTTTCGGCATAGTGAAATCATAGGCGCTGATTTGCACTAGTCCAATTCGATCGGCTTGAGTTTGTAAACAATCATTAAATACGCGCCAATCCGCTTCGTTCAACGCACGAAAATCACCAGCAATGACTAAATCAAACTTCCGGACGCCATCTGTTTTTTCTTCCTTGACCGGCCACATTGGTTCGGGCACGGGATAAGGACGTTCAGTCATTGGATAGGCGTAGCGGACATCCTCTGCCCTTTGGTGATGATCTTCCAATGATTCAACATACTCTTTACGGACACCCATAAAGAAGCCATTATAGCCAAATGCAGAGCTCCCTGTTAAGGAGGTGACAGCTTGACGCGGGAGAGATAGCGGCCCAGAGGCTAAATCAACATAAGCCCGTGTACCAAAGGTTTTTAACAAACGGCGTTTAAACTCACCGTCTGCGGCAAATCGCACGCTATCCCAGAAGCCGACTTTCTCGATAACAGGCTGTCTGCGAAACATAATCGAAGACATATTTGGGAAGATATATTTCCCCGGCGTCCCCCGGCGATAGAGCGTCATCTCTTCGGTGATCCTCGCATGTTCCGACGTATTGGCAATCACATCTTTATTTGCTAAGAGATGCTTTGCTTGGATCTCCAGTTTGGAAGCATGCGACCAGTCATCTGAATCATTGACTGTCACGAATTCGCCGGCTGCTGCTTCCAGTGCAATATTCCGTGCAATGTAAGGACCGCTGTTTTGCGGAGTTTGCAATACTTTTATCCGGCTGTCTTTCGCTGCATATTCCTGCACAATTTCTAATGTATTATCTGGACTATGGTCATCCACAATAATCAATTCGATGTTTTGCCAGGTCTGTTCCAGAATCGATTCAATCGCTACTCTGATTCCATCTCCGGCATTATAAGAAGGGATAATGACAGAAATAAGCGGTCCGTCCTTGATATCTTCATGTGTTTTGATGGTATGGAGCCCGTCATATTGACCTGTGTCATCAGTGGCAATGGTATCCAGGTCATAGAGAGAGAATGCTTTATTGATATAGGTAAACCGGTCCTTTATATCCGCCTCTAAGTTCGCTAAGGCAAGGTAAATATCTGCATGCTCTGCTGCTGTTAAAGCGTCTGATAAGACTTGGCACGCTGCTTCCCGCTCACCAACTTCATCAAGCAGCTCTGCTTTAATAATAGCAATCCGGCGCTTTTGATCCGGCTGTACTTCCCCTTCTTCTGCCAAAGGAATATATTCTAATGCAATCGCAGCATCCTCTGCATTATACTGATTCGCATGCCAAAGGACCTTTTCCCAGGCAGCGATTCTTTTCAAGGCCGGGTCATTTGTCTCCTGGATATAGGCTTCTAAATCCTCCAAGCCCTTGTCGATAAAGCCCAAATTATATAAATGATACTTTATTTGTTTCAGACGCTGTCTCTCTGCCTCTTTTTTCCCAAGCAAAACACGCTTAATCGTATCTTTTTGCTGGTTGCTTAATATATTTAGAAGATATTTACGCTGCTTCTCTCCTAAAACCGAGTAGATAAACCAATCTACCGGTTCTGCCACTATTTTTTTGATAACTCCTGCCATTATGACACCACCATTTTTCCACTAATCCTTTATTTCTGTTCTACACTTTTTGTTTTTGCAGCATTCGCTCTAACAGGCTCTTTTACATTAACGGTTCTTGCGTCTTTCTTTATTGGTTTTTTCTGGACGCCCATGGCTTCACGATATTTTGCGACAGCTTCTTCTGCACTGCCATCAAATTTCACTTGGCCTTGTTCCATCCAGATTCCTCTTGTACATACTTTTTCAACAAATCCCATGCTATGCGAAACGATAATCACTGCTTTGGCATGATCCATCATTTCCTGAATACGGACACTGGCTTTTTCCTGAAAGGCAAGGTCCCCTGTTGATAAGGCCTCATCGACAATAAATACATCCGGCTTTAAAATGGCTGCAATACTGAAGCCAAGCCGTGATTTCATTCCTGCCGAATAATGCTTTACCGGCTTATCGATTGCTTTTCGGATCCCGGAGAATTCAATAATCTCATCATATTTTTCATCGACACGTTCTTTCGGAATTCCTAATAACATTGCATTTAGATAGATATTATCTGTTCCTGTTAATTGCGCATTAAATCCTGTACCATAGCCAAGCAGGGAAGATGTCTGTCCGTTTACCGTCATGGTTCCTTCATCGGGCTTCAAAATATTTGTAATGGTTTTACAAAGGGTACTTTTACCCGCTCCATTATGGCCGATAATCCCGACAACTTCTCCTTCTTTAATATCAAAGCTGACATTTCTTAACGCCCAGTAGTCTTCTTTTTTATTTTGAAGCTTGAACGAGATACCAACATTCTCTGCCTTTACAACAGATTCCTTCCCGACCGATGTTTCTGTCTTCGTGACATTCAAACTGCGCTTTTGCCTTTTTTGACGCGCAACAGGCGGAACCGTTTCTTTATAATGTTCAATGACTGTCTTGGGATCCCCAATTTCTTTGACATAGCCATTGTCCAGCCAGATTAACCGGTCACAGTTTTTTTGAGCATAGCGCAAACTGTGGGTAACAATAATCACTATTTTGGCATTTGCTACTAACTGCTTCAGCTTCTCAGATGCTTTACGCCCAAATTTCACATCTCCTGTATTTAACGCTTCATCTAAAATAAGAATTTCCGGCTGAAGATGGGACGCAACACTGAAACCAAGACGTGCCTTCATCCCGCTGGAATAATATTTCATCGGCTGGTCAAAAAACTCCCCAATCTCGGAGAATTCATGAATGTCTTCTATATAATCATGAATAAGCTGCTTGTTAATGCCAAGCATCATTCCATTTAAATAGACATTTTCTCTCCCTGTCAGTTCTTTATTAAAGCCCATGCCAAAGGAGAAAAGTGCTGTGACATTGCCGTCCACGTTCATGATTCCCTCATCCTGCGTTAGAATGCCGGTAATAATCTTGCTCAACGTTGTTTTTCCGGCACCATTTGAGCCGATAATTCCTAAAATCTCTCCTTGATAGCCAGTAAACGTAATATCTTTTAGCGGCCATACCAATTCTTTTTTCTTCTTGTCTTTTTTCTTTTTAAAAAGATCAGTCAGGGTAGATTTCAAATCGTCGGCATGCCGGTTATCATGAAAGGATACGGAAATGTTTTTTGAAATAACAACTTCTTCCTTCGACTGCTTATCGATTTTTTCATTATCATGAGTTGACATAATAAAACCTCTTTTTATCGCACGATAGTTGATTGTCTGAACCATGGGACATGGTGCAGTATTCCATAAAACCCTCTCCTGGAAGAGAGAGGGGTGTAACTTGTACTACGTGCTTGATTCATTCCATGATGCTGAGAGTGCATCATAGACTTACAATGCTTTAATAATCTTATGTTCGTTTTTACTGTAATAATTAATCATATAGACACTAATCGCTAAGCTGGCAACGAAAATAATACCTAAGCCCAGAAAGTCCGGCATCTGGTGATACATTAAAATATCACGGTAGGATGTTACCATAATCGCTATCGGATTAACATCGACAAAGAAACTATATTCAGGCGGCAGACGCCCGCCTTCCCAGATAATTGGTGACGCGTAGAAAAAGAGTCTCGTCACGTAACTGAGCAAATTGTCAATATCCCGGACAAATACCGTGATATAGCCTAATACAAGTCCCAGCATTAAGTGGAATGTTAGCTGGATTATAATAAGCATTGGTAAAAAGATAATGTGCCAATCCGGGAAAAATCCATATCCTATTAAAAATCCTGCCATCACAATTAATCCAAATCCAAAGTTAAATAACTGTGTCATGGTAAAGGATATGGGAAATATTGATTTCGGTAAATAGACCTGATTAATAATCGAACTGTACCTTAAAATCGATTTAGACGCGGAATTCATGCTGGTTGATACCCATCTCCAGACGACTAAACCTATAACCAGAAATAATCCAAAATTGTCTGTGCCGCGATCTAAGATAATAACGACTAAAAAATAAAATACGAGTACGTTTAATAGCGGATCAAGTAGCCACCAGAAATAACCGAGATAGCTGTTTCGGTGCTCCGCCTTCAGTCCGGACTTTACGAGATAGAATAGTAAATCCTTTCTCCGTAAAATCTCTTGTATATAGTTTTTCATTATAATTTGACACCGCCTAATTATTACAACACTCTTCACCTGTAGACATACTGTAGTTGTCCTTTATGAAAAGTGGCTTTTTCAATCCTATCATTGTCAGGTGTTTCCTTATTAAAAGGTTTCCTGAGCTTAGTTGCTATTATACACTAAAATAATAAATCCTACTTCTTTGCATTCCATTTTAGCAAATCCCTGAGAGAACGGGCTACGTAATGGGAGAAGTAATAAATGGTTTGAGGAAGAGGTTGTTTCTCTACTTCCCTAAATACATACCAATTTCTTTTTGCTGCTTTCCATTTATTGCTGGAGATGGAATTCCCGACCAGGCGATACCTTGCCAGGACTTCTAGAAGCCCATAAGCAAAGTGACCGCTTCTGGTGATTTCCAGCCAAAAAGCATAGTCTTGTCTCGTACGGATATTTACCATGCGCCGTTCGCCAATTCTCTCCCGATCCAGCATCACGGTCAAGCATCCGATAACACAGCGCTTCATTAAATCTTCATACGTAACGGTTGCCGGTGCTGTACTGACCGCGCCGGTATCCGTACCATCTTCATTCATACGTACATATTGTGTGAATGAAAAAGCAACTCCATTATCTTGCATAAATACAAGTTGCTTTTCCAGCTTTTCAGGCAGCCATAAATCATCGCTGTCTAAAAAAGCAAGATAACGCCCTTGGGACTTATCCATAGCTGTGTTACGCGTAATTGCTGAGCCTTGATTTTCATCCAATACGGTTAAATGAATACGGTCATCCTTTTCGGCATAGCTTTTCACGATTTCTGCTGTCTGGTCTGTCGAGCAATCATCGACAATAATCATTTCCCACTCCGAAAAGCTTTGAGCCTGCACGGATTCAATCGTTTCTGCAATAAACCGTTCAGAGTTATAGGTTGGCGTGATGACAGAGATGATTGGTTTTTTCTCTCCCAAGTTATTCACCTACTTTACTTGTGCAATAAATGCTGGTATATGTTAATTAGTTTTTCTTCTTCCTTGCCCCAATTCAATTGTTCCTGGACAGCTTTTTTACCGTTTTCGCCCATTTGTTTCGCCTCATCTGGATGGTTTCTTAAATAATCCAGCGCATCCTTTATTTCCTGTTCATTATGCGGATCAACGGTAATGCCACATTGATACGTATCAATAAAGTTCTTCCAAACAGGAAAGTTCGAACAAATAATTGGAATTCCTGCATTCATATACTCGAAAAACTTTGTTAACTCTTTCTTCATATAATGCTCGGTTTCCGGAAAAATCGCAACCCCTGCTAACCAATTATGATTCAGGTAGGCTTGTTCAATTTTTTCTTTCGGAATATATTGATTCACACCTGTGATATAAATCCGGTTCGCTTGGTCTTTAGCAATGCGATAAATTTCCTCTGCGAATTCGATGGAACATTTTCCAATATAATTCATTGTTATTTTTTCATCTATTAAAGGCAGCTTTGCGTGCAGAAATGCGCCACGCACATCTGTTACGTTACCTGTATAAATCAATTTATCTTCCGCTTCACCTTCACGCTGATGCTTTAAAAACGCGGTATTTACCATTGGATAATTTAACACACAATCGCCATCCGGATAAATATCCTTATAATATTTCTCGGCAAGGATGAGCTCCATCTTTTTCGTGAAAAATTGCTCCATTTTTTTATATATCTTCGCAGCAAATTTTCGAACAGGTTTTGGTAAATACTCTTTTTGCAGCATACTCGTGATATAGTCTTCATGAATATCATAAATCACATGATTCCGGTTATTTTTGAGCAGCCATGCTACCGGCAAAAGTTCCGGGTCATGAAAGTGGTACACATCGGCATCTAATTTTTTCGCCTGTTTATAAAGCGTCCAAGCTCCTTTGGTCATACGCTCCCATCTGCTCGTATAATCTTTGATGGGAATATGCTTGATGCCACTCTCCTTATCCACACCTGCTTCGGTTTCTTTTGCAATTAAGTATACGTCGAATCCAGCTTTTTTTAATGATTTACATTCCTTATGATAAATTCTCGGATCATGAGGATGATGTACTGTTGTTAAATGAACAACACGTTTTTTTTCATTCATTGGAGCTGTCCTCTCTATTTGTTATTCATCGTTATTGATGTGTGTTCAAAAAGGGCGATAAATAGGACCAAGTCGGCTTAGTTCGCGACGTCCTGTCGCAACGCCGACACTAGCACGTCGTGTGCGTCGAAAGTTCAAGGCGACGAGATTTTTTCGAACGGAGCGTATGCTTTATAATACGTGAGTATCGAAAAAATCTCGTCAACGCAGAAATTCGCCGTGTCATTTTTATTGGACTTTTTGAACATCCTCTATTGATCAATCGTTTGATTAAAGAGCTTCTCGTATGCTTTGACAATCTTTTCTGCACGAAAGGATGCTGCTCTTTCCCATCCTTTTTCCGTGACTTGGCTTCTTTTTTCAGCCTTCCAATTTAAAACTTCTTCCATTTGTGCAGCAAGTGCATCTGCATCTCCAACCGGAGTTATTACACCATATTCCCCATTATCCAGCACTTCTGCTGCGCCTGGTTTGGCCTCTGTGGAGATGATCGGAATCCTGGCAGCAAGCGCCTCTGTCAGCACATGCCCAAAGCCTTCTCTTTTGGAAGATAATACGAAAATATCCGCCTGATTAAAATAAACATATGGATTTCCCTGAAAGCCTGCAAAAAATACAGCATCTTCTAGATTCAATGCGTTGACTTGCTTTTTCAGCTTCTCTTCCAGCTCCCCCTCACCAAGAATAACAAGGTTCGCTTGGATGTTCTTGCGCAATGTTGCAAAAGCATTAATTAGTGTCGCTTGGTCTTTATCATCTACCAGACGCCCTGCTGTAATAATCACTTTTTCGTTTGGGTTATTAAATATCGTTTGATATTCCTCAGCAATCTTGCCTTGCTTCATCAACGTTTCTATATTTTCCACATCGACAGGGTTATAGATAACCTCTACCTTTTTAGGGTTTACTTTGTAGTTTTGAATGATATTCTGCCTTACCCCTTCTGAAAGGGCAACGACTTTTTTCGAAAATCGATAGGCCAATCCATATAACTTCAGGTTCGCATTAAATTTTCCTTCTGTTCCTAATAATGCTGCTTCCCGGACAATATTTTTTGCTTTATGACCGGATAACAGTCTTGCTGCAATAGCAATGAGGTTATAGTTAGGGATGGTACTGAAAACAATATCAGGTTTTTCCTTTTTAATGATTTTGGAAAAAGGGATAATTCCCGAACGCAGTCTTCTGGTCGGCAGTTTTATAATGGCGATTTCTTCTTTCAAGTATTTTTCATAATCTCCTTCATAATTCAAGGTAATCAATGTCGGCTCAAACTGATCTAAATCCATGTTATTTAATAGATTTAGCATCGTTCTCGCCGCTCCGCCGGACCCTAACTGATATATAAAGAAAAATATTTTTTTCTTTTCCCCCATTTTTTTCATTCCCCTGCAAAGTAATTTGTCGATATTTAACCCAGAAGCATTATAACATAGGGGTAAAAATAAATAAATTTTCGACGGTAACTATTTTGTGAAAAAAGGCTTGATGCTGCTTGTTGAAACATGAAAAATGAAACAAAGGGATGAAGGGCTTTGTTTCATTAGTAGTGATGCGTTATGAACTTTTTATTGGTATATGATATACAAAAAGAAGCTAATTCTTATCTTTACTTATATCTTCTAGAATTGTTTTGACTTCCGCTTCCGTTAATCCTGTATTTTGGATGACTACTTCAAAAGAAATTCCGTTTTCTAAAAATTGACGGGCGACTGCTTTTACAGCATTATGGCCAGCAAGTGCTGTTCTTTCTTCAAGTTCCAGCCGCTTTTGCTTTTCTTCCGCAAATCTTACTTTCTGCTGTTCATAATTTTGTTCTGCTATTTCTTTTTGTTGTACTGCTTCTTTTCTTTGTTGCTCCGCCTCTTCTCTTTGTTGTTCTGCTACTTCTTTTTGTTGCTCCGCCTCTTCTCTTTGTTGTTCTGCTACTTCTTTTTGTTGCTCCGCTTCTTTCCTTCTCTGTTCCGCTCTCTCCCTGCTTCTTAATCGCGATTGCTCATCTAAGATTTGTTTTAGACGAGCCTCATATTCTAAACGTTCTTCCTGTGTGCGGCTCAAATCTTCCCAGACTCTCATGGCAACATCTAAAGATTTATCACCCACTGCAATCTCCTCCAGTTCACGAAAAATATCTTCATAAAAATAATTTCTCTTTTTATCAACAACCCCTAGTAATAACAGCCACCGTGTTAAAAGGTCATCCCAAGGATTTAGTTTATCTTGTTTCCAAGCTCTTATAAGCTTTGGTATTTCAACAAAATGATATTCTTGCATCGTTGTTAATCGAATTTTTTCAGCAATATCATATAAATGAAACATGGTATGAAATGCATCTGTCTCTTGAAACATTTCAAAATTCATAATATTAATGGTAATAACCGGATTCAATTCATCGTATTCTTGGCCCGCTTCCAGTTGCCAATTATAGATACGGGACCAATAAAATAAAGATCTTTTTTCTATATTATACTGATTATTAAATTGGATTTCTACATTAATCCATTCTTTCGATTCTGTTTGAACGAGTACGTCTAAACGACCTTTTTTATCATCAATATATTCTCCTCCTATTTCAATATTTCTAAAATAGAGTTTTTGAATTGGATCTCTTCCAGCTTGAATAAGAAAAGCGTTAAGAAAGACAACTGTAATATCTTTATTGCGCTCGTTGCCGAAGAGTTGTTTAAAGGCATAATCAATTTTTAAATCCATCAGCTGATGTTCATCAATTTGACGAAGCAGTTTATTTGTTCTAATTTTTCTTCTGCTATCATTCCCATACTTCTCTTGGTCTTCAAATACATGTTGAGAAGTTAACTGTAATGTTTTTTGCGGGGAATTCATTTTCATCATCCTTTAATTTTAGTGGAAGACTTACAATGATGAGGGTCTATATACAGTATACCAAACGTACGTTCTATTGTTAAGTGTTTATATCTTTTTATTTCACAAAAAATGCAGACCCCAATCCAGCCTGCATTCTCCTCATACTTATTCTTCTTCCTCTATTTTCGCTTTCATATATTTCAACACATCCGCTTTTAAATCCGGTCTTGCAAGCGCAAAGTCAATCGTTGCTTCTATAAAACCAAATTTATTTCCTACATCATACCGTTTGCCCTCAAAATTATAAGCAACCACCTCTTGCTTCTGATTAAGCTCTTTTAAGGCATCTGTCAGTTGGATTTCATTATCCTTCCCTGGCGCGAGCGTCTTTAAAATAGGAAAAATCTCCGGTGTTAAGATATATCTTCCCATAATAGCCAGGTTAGACGGTGCTTCTTCTGCTGCTGGTTTTTCCACAAAATCATGCACAAAACTCGTTCTGCCTGTTAACTCTTCCTTGTTTTCCGAATCAATGATGCCATACTTTGATACATTTTCCCACGGAACAGAATGAGCTCCAATCACAGTCGTGTGATGCTCCTCATAAACATCAATCAGCTGTTTTAAGCATGGTTTTTCCGATACAACAATATCATCACCAAGCAAAACAGCAAATGGATCATTTCCAATAAATGCACTCGCACAACCAATTGCATGCCCTAAACCAAGCGGTTCTTTTTGACGAATATAGTGAATGTTTGCCAGTTTCGAGATGCTTCTAACCTCTTCTAATATTTCCAGCTCTTGCTTCTCCTCTAATTTTTCTTCCAATTCATAGGATTTATCAAAATGATCTTCAATCGCACGCTTGCCTCTTCCAGAAATAATAATGATATCCTCTATTCCAGAGGCTGCTGCTTCCTCAATAATATATTGAATCGTTGGTTTATCAACAATTGGAAGCATTTCCTTAGGTTGCGCCTTCGTTGCAGGTAAAAATCTTGTTCCAAAACCTGCTGCGGGGATAATTGCTTTTTTAATTGCCATACAGCATCCCTCCCGTTTATTTTATTGATATGAATAGCATACAGAATAAGTCTAACTACCATTTACTATACATCTAATTTAGATAATTGTATAATATGGAACAAGTAGATGTTACATGAATTTACATTTTAAAAAGGCAGGCTAAATAAATGAATCTATTTCAACAAATTCAAGATAGAAAAGCAAAGATTTCCGTCATTGGTCTGGGTTATGTAGGGCTGCCCCTGGCAGTAGAATTAGCAAAAAAATATGATGTGGTCGGTTTTGACCTTAATGAAGCAAAAATAGCGCAATATCGAAAAGGTGTCGATGTAACAGGAGAGGTTGGCACGGATGCTTTAAAAGAAACTACCTTGGAATTCACAAGTGCTCCAAGTGATCTTAATGATTGTAAATTTCATATTGTCGCTGTACCTACACCGATTAATTCCGATAAAACACCGAACTTAAAACCTGTTATTTCAGCAAGTGAAACGGTGGGACAACACCTTTCTAAAGATTCTATTGTAGTTTATGAATCAACCGTATATCCTGGTACAACGGAAGAAGTTTGTATTCCTATTTTAGAGGAAAAATCCCATCTAGAATTCGGCAAGGATTTTAAAGTAGGTTACTCACCAGAACGAATTAATCCTGGTGATAAAGTAAACACACTTGTTACCATTCAAAAAATTGTATCTGGCTCTGATGAAGAAGCATTAAAAGAAATTTCTGCTTTATATGGTTCGATCATCCAAGCTGGCATCTTTGAAGCAAAATCCATTAAAGTTGCAGAAGCTGCAAAGGTCATTGAGAATTCACAGCGTGATATTAATATCGCTTTTATGAATGAGCTTTCCATGGTCTTTAATAAGATGGATATTGATACCAAGGATGTCCTCGAAGCAGCCGGAACGAAATGGAACTTTTTGAAGTTCACCCCTGGTCTTGTTGGCGGGCACTGCATTGGCGTAGACCCTTATTATTTCACTTATAAAGCAGAACAACTTGGCTATCATTCGCAAATTATTTTAGCTGGGAGAAAAATCAATGATGATATGGGCAGATATATTGCAAGCAGCATCATCAAAAAAATGATCAAGTCGAAACTCCAAGTGGATGGAGCGCGTGTAGCTATTCTGGGGCTGACGTTTAAAGAGAATGTTGCAGATGTACGTAATACAAAGGTCAATGATATTGTCGATGAATTGACGGAATATGGTGTCGATGTGCTGGTTCATGACCCAAAAGCAGATCCTGAGGAAGTGAAAGAAGTTTTCGGATTTGAATTAGTTTCAGATAGTGGATTAACCAATCTGGATGCCGTTGTTTTAGCTGTACCACATCAAGAATATCAGGAATATCAGGTAAGTGACTTCCATCCAATGTATAGAGCAGAAGAGAAAGTATTTATTGATATTAAAGGAGCTTACGGCAGAGATGCTCTGGAAGCTGAAGGTTTTAAATACTGGAGCTTATAAGGAGCAAAACGCTTTCCGAATATCCAAAAAGCAGTGACATGCGATCAGTCACTGCTTTTTCTTGATTTCTTTCTTTTCTTAAACGGTTTAAATAGAAATGTTTTGATACGTCGAAGCATCGTTACAACAGGTCTTCTTCCTCCCATAACAAGCCCGGCCAGTTCCGCAAAAATATGTAGTAAAAATATCATTACAGCTGTAAAGACAAGCGAAATTGCTAGATCCGCTTCAGAAAACAGAATCCCAATCACCCCGAACAATGCACTGAATAAATAAATGATGACTACCGTTTTGGGATGACTATAACCAGCATCAATTAATTGATAATGAATATGGCGTCGATCTGCTGTCATGATGCTTTCCTTATTATATAAGCGGCGAATCATGGCAACCAGTGTATCAAAAATCGGCACTGCGAGTATTACAATCGGGATGATGAAACTAAAGAAGGTAATGTTTTTAAACAAACCTAAGATGGAAATTATGGCAATGATATACCCCAGCAGATTCGAGCCAGTGTCCCCCATATATATCTTGGCGGGATAAAAATTATGATATAAAAAGCCAATATTTGCTCCAATAAAAGTAATACATAAGTAAGCAACCAGTACTTGTGTGTCTACGATCGCCATGGCAAAGATACTAATCATCGCAATCGTTGTCACACCTGTGGCCAGACCGTCTAATCCATCAATTAAGTTAATGGCATTGGTAATACCAATAATCCAAAAGAAAGTAAGGACTGGTCCTAAAAAGCCAAGCTCAACGACACCTAGAAGTGGGATCGTAATACGCTCAATGATCAGACCAGCATAAATAAGTAAACTTGCAGCGACGATTTGTCCCGATAATTTAATGAGAGGGCGTATCGTGTATTTATCATCGAGTGCCCCGGTAATCAAAATAATAAGTGAGCCGATCAAAATTTCATCAATAAAGACATGTCTTGGCTGCAAATAAAGCATACCAAATAATGCCCCAACAAAAATAGCTAATCCACCTAACCTGGGGGTAACCTGTTGATGTATTTTTCGATGATTTGGTTTATCCATTGCTCCTATTTTCACTGCTAACTTTTTTACTGGAAACGTAATCAGTAAAGCCGTTATCGCAGAAATTAAAAAGGCTATTGTTAAATCTACATAGTTCAGCATAGTATTCTCCTAAACCTTACAATTCGTATACTCCTGGTTCAGTCAGAAGGAATAAAAGAAATAGAGGTATATCTCTATCCAAAATCCATGATATTTCCTTTATTTCTTCCTAATTTCGACATTATTTCCTGCCGACTTCTTTAAATTATATAGGACTCTTACTAGATTGCGCAATGATTTATCCAATTATTCTTTAGGGAACTTTCATGACAGGGATTTTATTCAGATGGAAATAGGTCATGTATATCTTTTATTCAGGATAAGGTTTGTGGTACATTCATTAGTAAATAAGTTTTTATAGGAGGTGTTTGACGTGATTTTGTATATTTATGTATTAGCAGCTGCTATTGCTGTGTTAGGAATGATTGGTATATTTCGTACGACATTAGATAACATGCTGACAGAGCCTGAAAAATTCCAAGCGCTGTTAAGCAATTTTTTCGTCAAGGTTTCCATGGTTGAAATTTTGCCGATTGGCATGGTTATATTAGGCTATGTTTTTTCATCCAATGAACCGTTAAGCATGACAGACGCTATTATTCCAATTGTGATTATTGCTATTTTAATGATTTTTAATATTTTTTACATCTTTTTACAACGTTCTCCCGCTGGAAATGTTGAAAACGAACTCAAGCAGCGTATTCAATCATTTATTTTTATAACAATGGCTTTAGCTAATGCGATCCCTATTGTTGCTATTGTTTTTATCTTTACTTCGATTAATTCATCCTGATGTGTTTTTCTTGCATCAGGGTTTTCTTTTTACTCTTTGGCTAATAAGTATAAGTTTGTTCGAAATTTGGGTTTATCGCTTTATTTCGCAGCTTGGTTTACCCTATAATGATAGAAAGTTATCGTTTTGAATCGGAAGTGGAGGTTATGTTTTGAGTAAGCAATCTGTTACAGTAGAAAAAATTTGTTTATTGGCTGGAAAAATCATGCTTGCTTCTGGAGCGGAAACGTATCGGGTAGAGGATACAATGGACCGGATTGCACAGTCTTATGGTATAGAAAACCCTCAAAGCTATGCTACACTAACCGGGTTACACTTTTCTCTTGATTATACAGAAAGCAGCTATTTCTTACGGATTACGAAGCGAGCTACAGATCTACATAAAATTGATGATGTGAATCAGCTTTCACGGGAAATTGTAGCACATCAGATGCCTCTGGAAACAGCTTATCACAAGTTGAAGGCTCTAGAAAAAAATGTGCCGACTTTTTCTTTCAGTTTCCAAGTGCTTGCAGCAACGCTGGTCAGCGGATGCTTCTCCTTAATGTTCGGCGGTACGTGGCCTGACTTCTTACCAGCTTGTCTTGCTGGAAGTATTGGCTATTCTACGATGATTCTTTTTGATAAAATCATTGAAATCCGCTTCCTGGCAGAGTTTATAGGAGCATCCTTTATTGGTTTAACGGCTGCATCTTGTTTTCTGCTTGGCTTTGGCGGAAGTTTGGAAATGATCATTATCGGCGCTGTAATGCCGCTTGTCCCTGGCCTCCCCATTACCAATGCAATTCGTGATTTAATGGCTGGTCACCTGGTTTCCGGCGTTTCGAAAGGAATTGAGTCATTGCTTACTGCGGTGGCAATTGGTGCTGGAATCGCGATGGTTTATGGCTTCTTTCCAGTCTGATTGCTGTAACGACAAAGGAACTTCTGCTGAAAAGACCGGCTTTACAAGGCTTGGCATACGCGAATGCCGACACATTCTGTAAAAGTTTGATTGGAGGGTAGAATAAGATGTTAGAAATTATTGTTCAACTTGCTGCCAGTTTTATTGCGTCTGCAGGCTTCGGGGTATTATTTAATGCTCCTAAAAAGTCATTGATTCCATGTGGTCTTGTCGGGATGTTTGGCTGGATTTTCTTTTACACCCTGAGGGAATTTCATATCGACATCGTTGCTGCAACCACATTTGCGGCAATTCTTGTCTCCATTCTCAGTCAGCTTTGTTCACGCATTCTAAAACGGCCCATCATTATCTTCACTGTATCCGGTATTATCCCGCTGGTTCCTGGCGGAGTCGCCTATAATGCGATGCGGAATTTCGTTGAAAATGATTATAATACAGCGATTCAGCTCTCTGCCCAAGTGATGTTGCTGGCTGGAGGCATTGCGATCGGTTTAATGTTTTCCCAGGTTATTAATCAAATCATGATGAAGCTGCAAAAGGCGAAGCTATAATTTGCTTTGGCGTTTTTTATATTGATAAAAGAGAGGACACTTTCACTAATTGCATTTTTTCATTTCTATGTAAAAAGGGAGCTCATTTATATGACGGCTCCCTTTTTTACATAGTGCATACAAACGAATAACCTATTCTGTTTCCTTACCCGCAAGCTTTTCAATTGCTGCTTCGCTATATTCAGTGATTTCTGCTATTTCACTAATGGGCATCCCTTTTGCTAACAATTTCAATACTACTTCCTGTTTCCCCTTCTCTATTCCTTCTTCTATCCCTTCCTGCTTTCCTCTCTCAAAATACGAATTCGGCAGCTGCAAAACCACTTCTTTTTCCTCTTCTGGCAAGTTTTCCATTTTCTCCATCATTTGTGCTTCCTCCTCTTTGTTTAGTTTTAAATAAGTCTCGAAATAACCGTATAAGAATTCCATTTGCGCCGGGTTAATTTTCATCCGGGTAATCATACGCAGAAATTCTAATTTCACCTGGACGCGCTCATGTTCTTCATAGCCCATCTGACTGAGTAATGCGGCTGCGGCGGGGTTGTCTGATTTAATATATTCTCTCCAGTTTTTCTTTCTTAATTGTAATTTCAGATAATTAAATTGAAGTACTTCCTGGGGAGGTGTGTTCATTTTGAATTGAGTTGGTTCTTCTTGTTCCCTATTATAACTCAAAACAGCGATGGGTTGAATCGGTTTGCGGTGTTTGGCGTAGAGGTAACTGAAATAAAGAAACATTCTTTCAGGGAAATCCGCTTCGTGGGTGGATTGGGCTTCGGTGTGAATATGCAGGATTTTGTCCTCATGATGCAGCTTTACTGCGGCGAGAATATCGATTTCCTTCTTGGGGCCTTCGAAATAGTCCAGGTAAACTTCCTGCTCGAGGAAAGTGACGTTGGAGAAATCAATGTAGGAGTACAGACCGGGGAAAAATCCTTCGATGAATTCTTCAAAAAACTCTTTGATCAGCTTTTTCATCAGCCGATCATGCTTCATGTAGTCTGCTTTTTCTTCAAGTATAACTGGTGCTGTAAACAATAGAACACTTCCTTTCTTTGAATTATCTTTATTTTAACAATTATTTTATAATAAAGCTAATCTTATTTTATTTACTCAACTTCCGCCCATTACATTTCCATAGAAACAGAAGTTGATTGTTCCTTTGATAACTCCCTAGATAAAGGATAGAAGGTGGAGTGTAAAGCACCGCTGCGGCGGACCGTTTTGCTTTCCTAGGGGCACGCTCTTCAGCTAACTTTTGCCAAGAAGAGCACTTGGCAAAAGTGGATCTTCAGATGGTGCTGATCCCTCAGGAGTCAAAACGGTCCGCCTCCGCTAGTTAGGTGTTCTATACGTGGAAAATAGCTCGCCAAATTTATGTTCGATCAGTTAAAATATATTTTTTATGCTGCATGGTAAAATGTTCCGCCAAGATTACTTTCTGTGCATGAAAGCTACTCTTGATGTTAGATATTCATGCTGTCATGATTGATTGTTCAGGGGAAAGCTGCTATTTCATCAAGCTTATCAAAATGTTATTTCTTTCATTCGCTGTAGAATCCTATCAGAGCGCAGGCCAACCACGTAGACTCCTCTTAAGTAGTTTGCAGGCTAAACCCGTGACTCCTGGGGTTGCGATTACTCACCCCATCAAAACCCGTTGTTGCAACGTCTGCACTAGTACGTCCTGGGACTGCGATTACTCGCCCCATCGAAAACATTTGTACGTCGGAAAGCGGAGTGGTTGGCCGGAGCGGAGCTATGCACTATCATTAGTTCAAAAAAAGCTGATTTAACTAAAAAGCAAGCATGGTAATGGAGAATATGTTCATACTGAAATAGCAAGATATATATGCTTATTCTTAGGTACGATAGTTGAGTTATTTAATAATAATTCCACTATTTACAATATGCTCCATTTAATTTCTGAAAAATTAATTTATTAACTCTTTTTTAGAGGTAAATATATTGACAAAGCTACTGCTCATTCTGTAAAGTAAATGATTAATCCCCTTCTATCTTTAGGGAATTTTTAATGTTTTCAAAGGTATTCAAAAGCTTCATCAAAATGATGTATCAATTTTTAATATGATATGGAGCAGCTAATATATTTAAGAGGCCAGCTTACAAGGTCTTTTCTCCGTTTTTGAGTAAGTCCTTTTAAACATCTTTACAGAAACTAAAGAATTGAGGAATCTAATCATGAGTGAAACTATACAACCAAAAGCAACAATTGTGATTTTTGGAGCAACAGGAGATTTGGCAAACCGTAAACTATACCCTTCCATTTATCGCCTTTATAAGAGTGGTAAATTAGATGAGAATTTCGCTGTGATCGGGCTTGCCCGCCGTGGATGGAATAATGAAATCATACGTGAAAAGGTAGAGCAATCGATTCAAGGATTAATTTCAGAAGGAGAAGACATATCTGAATTTACTTCCCACTTTTACTATAAATCATTTGATGTAACATCTACTGAGTCATATACCGATTTAAAATTTATGGTAGAGTCTCTTGAACGAGAATACCATACAGGCGGTAACCGTCTGTTCTATTTAGCGATGGCTCCTGACTTTTTTGGAACCATTGCTAATCAGCTGAAGGACCACGGTTTAAAAGAAACATCCGGCTGGACGCGGTTAGTGATTGAAAAACCATTTGGACACGATTTAGCGTCTGCTAAAAAGTTAAATAAAGAGCTTCAGGCTGCTTTTGAGGAAAATCAAATCTACCGTATCGATCACTATTTAGGAAAAGAAATGGTACAAAATATTGAAGTTATCCGTTTTGCGAATGGAATCTTTGAACACTTATGGAATAACCAATTCATCAACAATATCCAAGTAACCAGCAGTGAGACACTTGGTGTAGAAGAGCGCGCACATTATTATGATACATCCGGTGCAACAAGAGATATGATTCAAAACCATATGCTGCAAATGGTTGCCTTGCTTGCGATGGAGCCGCCGATCAATCTCAGCACCGAAGAAATCCGTTCGGAAAAAATCAAGGTATTGCGTGCTTTACGTACCATTAAAGAAGATAAAGTCAGCAAGTATTTTGTCCGTGGACAATATGGTGCTGGAAACATAGGCGGAGAAAAAGTTATTGGTTATCAGGATGAAGCAGATGATTTAAAAGATTCTGCAACAGAGACTTTTGTTGCCGGGAAGCTGGTTATCGATAATTATCGCTGGGCTGGCGTTCCTTTCTATATCCGGACAGGAAAACGGATGAAAGAAAAATCTACCAAAATTGTTGTGGAATTTAAAGATATTCCAATGAACTTGTATCATAAAAAAGATGATTTACGTAATCCGAATTTACTGGTTATTAACATTCAGCCAAACGAAGGGATTACCCTTCATTTGAACGCGAAGAAAACAGGAAATGGCAATTTAACAGAGCCTATTCAGCTTGCTTATCATCAAGATGCTGATTCCGGCATCAATACACCGGAAGCATATGAAAAGCTGCTCTATGACAGTATGCTCGGCGACGCAACCAACTTTACACATTGGGACGAGGTAGCATTGTCATGGGAATTTGTTGATCGTATTTTGGCAAGCTGGTCTAATAAAAAACCAGATTTTCCAAATTATGAATCTGGATCTATGGGACCGAAAGCTGCCGATGAATTACTTGAAAAGGACGGCTTCCATTGGTGGCCTGAATAAGTTTTATCTACATGAAGAAGCCTTTTGCTGATTGAGAGCAAAAGGCTTCTTTTTAATATCTTTTCGGTTGAAATACAGAAATAATCAACACAATACTTGTCAGCCAGTGCAGCACCATGCCAACAAGCGGGATGAATCCAATAATGCTTGTAATAATTCCTAAAACACTCCCGGCAATCCACCTTCTATCACGGCTGGCAAGAAGTAATGTAATAATATGAAGAACCAGCATGACAAATAATGGTGTATAACCGGATCCCATAATATATATGCCACCAAAGAGCGGGATTCCTAATAACCCCTCAAATATACCCGTTATTAATTGCATCACTTGGGATATTGCCATTTTATCTACCTTCTTTCCCTGTCCTTTGTCTTTATCATACCCGATTTTCGATATGAAATGAATTCCGGCCATTCTCCATCAGGGAACAGCCGGTTCTTATGCTGTAATGGGCTATTTTAACATAAAACGATACTTCACTCAGTGGGAGTTAGCGTCTGTTATCTCCCGCCTAAATAAATTTATTTTTACGCTTTATTTGGAGGCGGGAGTTTTACGGACGGTTCTCTGTGATAAAAAGGGCAGCTCTTTCATGACAAAGAGGTTTCACCTCAACGCCACCAAGAGCTGCCCCTTTTCTTATTCCTTCACATTAACTTTTGGCTGCTTTCCTCCGTTTTCTTCTTCCCGTTACTTTCTTCGTCATATTATCAAAGATGAGATAAATTACTGGAACAAAGAATAAGGTGAAGATACTGGAAACTGTAAGTCCAAAAATAATTGTAACGGCTAACGGCTGCTGCAGTTCTGCTCCTTCACCAATACCGAGTCCTAATGGAATCATCGCCAGAATGGTCGTGAGCGATGTCATCAGAATCGGGCGCAATCTCGAGCGTCCCGCTTCAATAATAGCTTCCAGCCGGTCCATGCCCCGTCTGCGCAGTATATTAATATAGTCGACAAGTACAATGGAGTTATTTACAACAATCCCTGCGAGCATGATAATGCCGATAAAGCCGGCGACACTAAGAGATATATTTGTTATAAATAATCCGCCAATAACCCCGATAATGGTTGTTGGTAAAGCAAACATAATAATAAATGGCTGCAGGAGATTTTCAAATTGTACAGCAAGCACGATATACACTAAGAAAATGGAAAAAATCAGTGCTATTCCAAGCTCTATAAAGGCTTCTTCCATATCTTCTGCCTGACCGCCAATACTATAGTTATAGCCTTCAGGGAAGTCCATTTGACCAAGCTTTGTTTCAATATCTGCTACGACGCTTCCTAAATCACGGCCAACTACTCCTGAACTGACATTCATTTGTGCTTGTTGATTTTCTCTCAGGAGCGTCTGAGGTCCCTCTGCCTGTTCGATCTCGACAAGTTCATCCAATGGAACCGTTGCTCCGGATGGTGATTGTATACTGCTGTCTAACAGGTCTTCGATACTTGTACGTGTATCTTCCGGATAAGAAAGACTAATATCGATTTCCTGCCCTTCTTCCCGATACTGGCCAACTACCTGCCCGGAGAATTTCATTTCTAGCTGACTGGTAATTTGCGATCCGGAAAGTCCATAACTGGATGCCGCATCCTCATCTACCCGAATTTCCATTTGCGGGATACCATCTTCTGCTGTGGAGGAGGTATTGGTTACTCCTTCAATCTCTTCCATCTCCGCAAGGACCTGTTCTGATAAATCAATCAGTGTATCATTTTCTGGTCCGTTTAATTGAATCGTAATCGGATCTCCCATTTCCATGCCGCCATCCATCGCAGAGGCTGCGATATCTGCACCTGCAATATGCTGCACACGTTCATCAATTTCTACCATAATCTGTTCTGTCGACCGGTCGCGTTCAGATGCCGGTATTAATTGCAGCGTATACGTCGATTCATTCATGCTTCCTGTAAAGTCGGCAGATCCGATGGTTACATAGCTGACCTCCATGTATTCCTCGTAATCCGCTAAAATATCATCTACTTGTTCTGTCATACTAATTGTATAGTCTAAGCTGCTCCCTGGCGGTGTTTCTACCGTAATTTGAGCTTGGCCCTGGTCTGCGGAAGGCATAAATTCCATTCCAATCCGCGGAATCAGGAAGAGACTGCCGATAATCGCTAAAATCGTTACCAGGACGGTTGTTTTTCTAAACCTCAGTACTTTCTCCAGCCCTTTTCCATAACGTGTTTTCATCCAGTTTAAAAATCTGTCAAACCAGTATCTTTTTCCCGATCCTTCCATAACATTTGCCAATAACTTGGAAGAAAGCATTGGAACTAAGGTAATCGCAACGACTAAAGACGCTACTAATGAGAAAGATACTGTCAATGCCAACGGTGTAAATAAGTCAGATGACATTCCTTCTACAAAAACAATTGGTAAAAATACGACTAAGGTCGTTGTCGTCGAAGCAATAACCGCCGGTGCGAGTTCAATCGACCCTTTAGTTGCCGCTTCAAACAAGCTGTAGCCTCTGCGCCGGTAGGAATAAATATTTTCTAAAATGATAATCGAACTATCCAGCATCATTCCAATTCCTAAAGCTAATCCTCCCAGGGATAGAACATTTAATGTCTGTCCTGTAAAGTACATTAATACAAAGGTTGCGATAATCGCTATTGGAATCGATAATCCAATCACAATAGTTGCCCGGATGCTCTTTAAGAATAGGAGCAAGATAAGGAAGGCGATTGCTCCGCCTATTAGAATATTATTCATAACCGAATCAATGGACATCTCGATAAATTCAGAGGTATCAATGATGGTTTGTAAATTCAGACCTTCTGGTAAATCGTCCATAATTCCCGGCATTGCATCTGTAATATTGGATGCTACCTCCACAGTATTCGCATCTGTCTGCTTCATCACTGATAAGACAAGTGCATGTTCGCCATTTACCATTGTTTCAGAAGAAGCATCTTTAAAATCATCCTGCACGGTTGCGATATCCGAAATACGGACAACCCCACCTGCTTCTGACTGAATTTGTGTATTTTCAATCTCTTCTATGTTGTCAAATTCACCAATGACACGAATCTGCAAATCTTGGTTCCCCTGCTCTACCGTACCAACGGAAGAAGAGCTGTTTTCACTTCCCAGGGTATCCATCACACTTTGAGGTGATATGCCATATTGTTCTAAGCTTGCTTCATCTAATTCAATTTGAATCTCTCTTTCTAAGCCGCCTTCAATGGTGACAGAGGCAACTCCTTCTTGTCTTTCAAAGAAAGGAACGATTTGCTGGTCTGCTATTTCGGTTAACTCGGCCAAATCCTCACCTGTTAAGCCTAAATACATGACCGGAAGCGAATCTGGACTGAAGCGAAGAATATTCGGGTCTCCTGCTCCTTCAGGTAACATTCCTTGTACTTGATCGACTTGTTCTCTCACATCCAATAATGCCTGGTCTAAATCCGTTCCATTTTGAAACATCATCATCACCATGGATGATCCAGATTGGGATTGGGATTGAACGGTATCTATTCCTTCTACTGCACTTACTGCTGATTCCAATGGTCTACTGATTGAATTCTGTACATCTTCTGGTGCTGCATCTTGATAATTGGTGGCTACAACAGCTACCGGCAAATCTATTTCAGGGAACAGATCAACCGCAAGATTACGCAGAGACATGAATCCTAAAGCAAGAACAGCTAATACAATCATAATGACGCCAATTGGTCGTTTTACGGAAGTTTTTATAAGCTGTTTCAAAATCTATTCCCCTTTCACGACTTCAACAGGATCGCCATCTTCTAATCCGGATTGACCTGTTATTACGATTTCTTCTTCTGCTTCGATATCTCCTTCGATTGCCGTTTGCTGCGATTGCATACTAATCACAGAAACCTCACGTTGTTCTACCGTTTCATCATCTGTTACAACAAACACAAAGGATTCCCCTTCGTTTTCTACAACAGCTTCTGTAGGTACGATGAGAGCATCCGATTCCACCGTTTCGTCTACCACTATTTTAGCAACAGCTCCAGAGACAAACGATGCATCTCCAGCCTCAAATGTTGCGGTAACCGGATATAATCCAGTATCGTCCGGAATCCGGTCCATATTTGTAATGGTCGCTGTCTTTTCTTCTCCACTTGCTTCTACAGTCACTTCATCATCGATATCCAAAAGTTCAAGTATGCCTTCTGAAGCACTGCCTGCAGCTTTCCATTCCTCTGTATCTGCTATCATTATAAATGGCTCTTCCGGATCTATGTTTTCGCCCTCTTCAGCCTGGATTTGAATGATTTCTCCAGCTTCAGGTGCATCAACAGACTGTGTATTGCCATCAAGGGTTAATTCGGCAATGGTATCATTTTCTTCTACTGTATCTCCAACACTCACTTCCAGGGTGTCTACTTCTAAAGGCTGTTCGATCATAATTGGGGTCGTTTGGGAAGGCTCCATCCGGGCATTAAATGTCCTTTCCCGCGTTAAATTTCCTTCTTCCACTTCTTCCGTTTGGACAGAAGTAATTACTTCCTCCTCGTTTTCTTCAGCGGATTCATTATCTTCTTCTGTACATGCCGCTAAAACAAACAGCATAAAAAATAACCCAATTGCTCCAATACTCTTTTTCATGGTTATGTACTTTCCCCTTCCATCATTTATATAGAGACTGTCTGCTCTTTTTTTAATGATTATTTATTCTTTACCTAGTACGAAAGTGACGCTTCATTTGTTTCAAATTATCTCCATTTTAGTATATCTGTTTCAAAATACCCTCGCAAACTTGGTCTGTGCCTATTCGCAGAGTATCTATCATGTATTTGAAAAAGGTTCACATTTGTTCATTTTTCTTCATCCGCCCCAGACAAATCCCATCATGACATTTTCTTTCCTTTTTCCTCAAAACATCGACAAAAATATTACAATCCCTAAACTCGTAAAAAGAAATATGAAGCTATCCAGTGAATTTTTATCCTTTCCTAAGAAATTGTTTAAAAAACAGTATATTACCCTTATATTTCAAGAAATATGATTATTTTTGGTATTTTTCGACATTTATTATTTTCTGAATTAATTGCTAATATTAATATTCTAAGATTGAAATCAAAGGAGATAAAGAGAAGAATGAAGAATTTATTATTACTACTTGTGCTTCCATTTGCAATTTTAACAGCCTGCAGCAGTTCTGCCAGCGAGAACGAAATTGACACCATTGTATTCTCAGATGCAGGCTGGGACAGCATTAAAATTCATAACCACATCGCTGCGCGTATTATCGAGGAAGGATATGGGTATCAAACCGATATTCAATCCGGGTCAACCGCTGTCACACATCAGGGACTTCGCGATGGCGATATTCATATAAATATGGAGATGTGGACGGATAATATTAAAGAATTATACGAAGAATCAACAGAATTGGGATTAATAGAAACATTATCGATCAATTTTAATGATAATGAGACGGGCATTTACGTACCTACATACGTGATAGAAGGGGATGTAGAAAGAGGAATTGAACCTTTTGCACCTGATTTAAAAACGGTAGAGGATTTAAAAAATTATCCGGATGTATTTGCAGACCCTGAAAACCCAAATAAAGGGCGAATTCTTAGCGCTCCCACTGGATGGCAAGTAGAAGAACAGATGAGTGACAAAATTGATTTTTATGATTTAGAGGAAACCTTTAATTTTTTCAAACCAGGTTCTGACGCAGCGATTATTGCAGACATAGCCAGAGCTTATGAAGCTGGAGAGCCTTGGGTCGGCTATTATTGGTCTCCAACTACTGTTTCTGCTAAATATGATTTGACTCTTTTAGAGGAGGCCCCTTATGAAGAGGAAATTTGGGAAGAAACAAGAGGTACTGCTTTTCCACCAAATGACGTGGTAATAGCAGTAAATGCAGATTTTCCAGAATTAGTTCCTGAAGTTACATCCTTTTTAGAAAATTATCAGACAAGCAGCGAACTCACCGAAGAAGCTCTCAAATATATGGATGAAAATGAGGCTTCCGCAGAAGAGACTGCTAATTGGTGGATGGAGGAACATAAAGATATCTGGACAAACTGGGTTCCTGAAGACATTGCAGAAGAAGTATTAGATTCTTTAGAATAAAATTCAGTCGGAGTTTTACGGGCGCTTCTACGTGATAAAATTGTTTTCCTTAGCCCTCCCTGTGATGTAAGAAAAGATCCCGAGACTTTCAGGACCTTTTCTTACACTCTACAAGACATTGGCAAAGGGATATTATGAAAATATCCCTATTTAAATTAGTTATATTTTCCGACGATTTATACGTATTTTAGAGTATTCTCGACAATTATAGAGATATCCACACCTAAACCTGCCCTATTCTCTCTATACATAGAAATATGCACATTTATAAAGTTTTAAGCGCTTTGTTTATTTTTAACCTTATAAGGTATAATAAAGAATCGAATCGCGAATATCTTCTTCCTGGCTGCACATATCCTCTTCCAGCTCAAAATGAACGAAATGAAATTATTTTTCTACTGCAAAATCTTTACGTTAGAATACTATTTTGTTTCACCAAACTATACAAATATATACCTGAAAATTGTCAAAATAAAAAGGAGACGAAAAAATGAAAAAATTATTATTCACTTTGATGACCGTATCCGTTTTTGTTTTATCTGCTTGTGGTGATTCATCAAGTGAGGAAATTGATACGATTGTTTTTGCTGATGCCGGTTGGGACAGTATTAATGTACACAATTATATTGCAGCACAAATATTAGAAGAAGGATATGGCTATGATACCGATATAACTTCCGGCTCTACAGCTGCAACGGTGCAGGGGTTAGGTGATGGAGATATTAATGTTTATATGGAAGTTTGGACAGATAATATTCGGGATATTTATGAGGAATTAACAGAAGCAGGAGATATTGAAACATTGTCTGTTAACTTTGATGATAATGACCAGGGATTATATGTACCAGCATATGTTGTCGAAGGAGATCCGGAAAGAGGAATTGACCCCCTTGCCCCAGATTTGAAAACCGTAGAAGACTTAAAAAATTATCCAGAAGTTTTTGAAGATCCAGAAGATCCAGAAAAAGGACGTATTATTAATGCGCCCAGCGGATGGGCAGTAGAAGAGGCAATCAATGAAAAATTTGATTTCTATGAGTTAGAAGAGGAATTTAACAACTTTAGCCCGGGTTCTGATTCAGCAATTATTACAGATTTAGCCCGTGCCTATGAAGCAGGAGAAGGATGGGTTGGCTATTACTGGTCCCCTACTGCTATCACAGCAAAATATGATTTAATTCTATTAGAAGAGGAACCCTATGACGAAGAAGTTTGGGAAGAAACAAAAGGTACAGAATTCCCTCCTAATGATGTTGTTATTTCTGTGCATAAAGATTTCCCTGAACAAGCACCAGAGGTTGTGGAATTCTTAGAGCAATACGAAACCAGTAGTGCACTGACAGAAGATGCTCTCGAGTATATGGAAGATAGCGGTGCTTCTACCCAAGAGGCAGCTATCTGGTGGATGCAGGAGCATGAAGATGTTTGGACAGAATGGATTCCGGAAGATATTGCTGAGGATGTGCTCGCTTCCCTTGAATAATTGAATATGCAATCAAAATATGGAGTAGCTTGCCCTCAGGCTAGCTACTTTTTCTTCATTCAGTAAACATATAAACAATACGTTAAAGAAGGAGAGGTAAATACTGCTCTTTAGCAGTTATAATGCTTATGATTAGTTTTCCAGATATTACGTTTGAAGCCGGGAAATACGTTGATGATCTTGTCAGCTTCCTAGCCGATAATTTAGAAGTTTTATTTGATTTTATCTTTTTTATCACATCGAGATCTATCAGTGGATTGACTGATTTTCTTATGTTTATTCCATGGTGGTTATTTATTATCATTATCTTCTTACTTGGATGGTATTTTAAATCTATTTTCTCCGGTGTTTTATATGGTATATTTATATTTCTCATCGGTTCGTTCGGTCTTTGGGAAGAAATGATGATTACCATTGCCATCATTTTAACCGCTGTAATTATTTGTTTAATCATCGGAATTCCGCTCGGTGTAGCGATGGCGTTTAATAAATGGGTTTCTACGATATTACGCCCGATTCTTGATGCGATGCAGACCATGCCAAGCTTTGTTTATTTAATCCCTGCTATTTTCTTCTTTGGATTAGGTAATGTCTCTGCGATTTTCGCAACATTGATTTATTCCTTGCCACCCGTTATCCGTTTAACAGACTTAGCTATTCGTGGTGTCGATAAGGAAGTGGTTGAGTCAGCCCATTCATTTGGTTCTTCCAGATGGCAAACATTATCAAAAGTTCAATTGCCACAAGCATTGCCAACAATTATGGCTGGAGTCAACCAGACGACGATGATGGCATTAGCAATGGTTGTTATTGCATCCATGGTTGGTGCTTCCGGCCTTGGAGAGCAAGTGCTTGTTTCAATTAACCGAATCGACATCGCTCTTGGTTTCGAAGCTGGTATCAGTATTGTATTTCTAGCGATTATTATTGACCGTATTACCAATGGTATCGCTGAAAAAGTACAACGTCACGGAGGTAATAAATAATGTCTGTACAAATTCAAGTAAAAAATGTATCTAAAATATTTGGTTCAAAACCAAAATCTGCTATTCCTATGATTAAAGAAGGCCTATCGAAGGAAGAAATTTTAAAAAACACCAATCATACGGTTGGTGTTTATGACGCTACTTTTGATATTCAAAAGGGGGAAGTCTTCGTTATTATGGGGCTTTCAGGAAGCGGGAAGTCAACTCTAATCCGCTGCTTTAATCTACTGAACAAACCAACAGACGGTTCCATTATTTTAGAGGGACAGGATATTACAAAATGCAGCCGGGAAGATTTGAAAAAAGTTCGTCAAGAAAAAATCGCTATGGTTTTCCAGCATTTTGGTCTGTTTAGTCATCGAACTATTTTAGCAAATGTAGAATATGGCTTAGAAATTCGTAATGTCCCAAAAGAAAAACGCCAGGAAATTGCTATGCAAAATATTGAAACGGTAGGATTAAGCGGTTATGAAGATAAATATCCAGATGAATTATCCGGTGGGATGCAGCAGCGCGTTGGCTTAGCCAGAGCACTTACCAATGATCCGGACATTTTACTCATGGACGAACCTTTTAGTGCACTAGATCCATTAATTCGCCGGGAAATGCAGCTTGAGTTATTAGATATCCAAGAGCGCCTGCAAAAAACGATTATTTTTATTACGCATGATGTGAATGAAGCTTTTCGTATTGGTGATCGTGTTGCCGTGATGAAGGATGGTCATGTGGAACAGGTTGGGACGCCTGAAGAAATTATCGCAAGTCCTGCCAACGATTATATCTCTGAGTTTATTAAAGATATTGACCGTTCCAAAGTATTTCAAGCAAGCCACATTATGACTAAGCCAAATGCACTTGTGTCTATTAAAGATGGTTTGAATGTCGCAGTAAAAGAAATGCGTGAGAATGGGATTTCCAGTGTATTTGTCGTTGACCGCTCCAGACGTCTTCAAGGGATTGTTACCATTGATGATGCGATTCAAGGAATTAAAGATAATCAATCACTAAGCGATCTGATCCGAGAAGATATTACTGTAGTGGAAGAGGAAGAATATATCAATGATTTAATTCCAAAAGCACTAGAATCCAGCTTTCCTTTAGCTGTTGTGAATGAAAATCAAAAACTTGTCGGTTATATTTTACGTGTTCACGTATTATCCGGGCTTACTTCAGATGATGTGAGTGAAAGTGAAGAATATGTATATTAAACAGCCCCATAGAAATATCATTTAAAAGTGAAAAAGAAGAAGGTAATGGATGATGGAAGTCATTGCCTTCTTCTTTTTGGTTTAGAGGTTATTATTCATTGTTACGTGGCATTTCTTCTTCTCGTTCATCGAAGTTATTTTCATCCATTGGATCATTGTCATTGTTATCATTGTTGTTTCCGTTAAATTCATCTTCTCTTTCTTCATGATCAATGGTCGGGTTCTCATCTGCCGGCTCATTATCATTTGATGTACCACATCCAGTCATCAATGTAAGAGCTAAGGCAGAAGCACCAACTTTTAATAACACCTTTTTCATAAAAATTTCCTCCTTTCTAAAATAACCTATTGCTCGAAATTAGGTTAACCCAGAAAAGAGGAATCATACATTTCTTATACATATTCATTCAGGAAATTTATTACATTTTATTTTTATTTCGGAAAAATATTTTATTTAATTGCAAATGTAATTTCTGCTTCACATGCAACTTCTCCATTTACAGTTGCGACGCCCTTTCCTTTGCCAATTGGACCTTTCATGCGAATAATTTCAACTACTAGTTCCAGTTGATCTCCCGGCTTTACTTGACGTTTGAAGCGGCATTTATCTACTCCCGCTAAAAAGCCAATTTTCCCTTTGTTTTCTTCGATGCCTAAAACAGCTATTGCACCTGTTTGTGCAAGGGCTTCTAAAATAAGGACACCAGGCATGACTGGATAGTCAGGGAAATGGCCAGGGAAAAATGGCTCGTTCGCTGTTACATTTTTGATAGCTGTTACTTTCTTTCCCTCTTCTATTTCTTTCACTTGATCTACTAATAAAAACGGATAACGATGTGGAAGAACTTCTTTAATTTGTTGAATATCCATTATTTTTTCAGCTCCTTTTTTATGTATGTATGAATTATTACCAGAAATGTACTGGCTGCAGAATTACTTTTATTCAATCATCCTCTTGCCTTTTTCGCCGTATAAAAATGCAGCAAAACATATCCGTCCATCATCGAATATGTTTTAATCTGTTTTATTTACAATGTCAATGATGTGCTGCCAGGTCTCTAAGCGCAGAACTTCTAGTGGCGAACCGTCACCAAGAACAGCGAAACCAATCATTAACCCGATAACAAAAACTGTTACAGCAAATATCAGAATGACGATAATTCGTAACCAAATTGGAAAAATACGTAATCGTGGCTTACTAAGCTTCTGTCTACGTTTACGCTGCTTTTTTCCTTTTCTTTCCTTTTTTCTGGAAGTTTCTTGTTGTATTTCTTGTTCCTCACTAGCCGCAGCTGTTTCTTGCTTCGCCTTAGGTGAGGTATTTTGTGAAGATGGATTTTGGGTCATTTCTTTAACTCCTTACAAATAGATGTCCAAAAAGCTCACTATAACTAATATATCCTTTTTGAACATTAACAGTATATAGCCTTGTTCACTCTACTGATAAAGCACGGTGTGGAGTGAAGTTTAAGAACGAATCGTATTCACTAATCCAAGCATTTGATCTCCCATGGAAATAGAGCGTGAATTAAATTGATAAAGCCGCTGAGCAGCAGTCATATCCGTCATCGCCTGTGATAAATCCACATTCGATTGTTCCAAAGCTTGTGCATGTATCACAGAACCTTCTCCATTATATACTTGCATGATTTCCTCGATATCAGCTTCTGCTGTTACCGAGAAGAAATTATCTCCTTCTGCTTCCAAAGCGCTGGGCCGTACCGCTTCCACAATAGCCAATTCAGCTTCTGCCGCTTGCTCATCGCCTCTAGTTACGATCAATTGACCCTGATCATTGAATTCAACCGCATCAAACCCATCTTGAATTTCAATGGGCCCGCCTTGGCCGATAACAGGATGTCCATCAGAAGTTGTCAAGGCAAGTACGCCTCCTTCTTGAGGGGAAAGGAAAAAGGAACCATCTCTTGTGTAGACTGTTTCTTCTTGTCCATTCTCTACGCGGTTCACTTGAAAAAATGTATTTTCTTCCGTTAACGCGGCATCCAGCGTACGGTCTGTTTCGATAAGACTTCCTTGCAGCTGATTTAAATGAATTGCACCTAATCCGGCTCCTGCTCCAACACGAATTCCATCAGGGGTCAGCCTGCCTTCCGCATTTTCCGGAGTATTTAGATTATTAATTTGTTGGCTTAGTAAGGAAGAGAATTCAACTTGTCTGTTTTTATATCCAGTTGTATTGTTATTAGCGATATTATTCCCAATAACATCGAGCTTGTTCTGGATTTGATTCATAGTTACTGCTGCTTGATTCATCATACGTGACATGTCAGATTCCTCCTTAACCTAATCGGCCAACTTCTGTAACTGCTTTTCCAAGACTCTCATCATATACCCGCAATACGCGCTGATTACTTTCAAATAATCGGTACGCATTCATCATATCGGTCATTGCTTGCTCTGTATTTACATTCGATTGTTCTAATGTGCCCTGCTGTAATACATAATCTGCATCAGCGGGTACTGCCTCTCCATCACCCTGAAAAAGATCATTTCCTTCTTTCGTCAATGTGTTTACATCGGCGACATACTGTGTACCAAGTGTCACATCTCCACCTTCTGTCGGTATGACTCCTTCCGGGGTAATAGTATCCACTGTTCCATCTGTCTGGATGTTATTGCCGTCTTCATCTAAAACATAATATCCTTGATTCGTCACAAGGTATCCCTCTGCATCAATGGTAAAATTTCCATTTCGAGTATAGCGGACATCTCCATCCTCATTTTGAACGGAGAAAAAGATGGCACCAGTTTCATCAGGAACTTCTCTCTGTTGAATGGCAACATCCGTCGGCAATCCCGATTCAACGAGATCCCCTTGTGCAAAGTGAGGGATTGTTTCCTGGACATATACTCCTGTATTCATACCGCCTAATTGACGGGATAATGGAATATTAAATCCTCCTTGTGTGGTTGGAATGGTGTTCCCTCCGCCGCTTTGCTGAATTAATAATTCTGGAAAAGCACGAATTGCTGTTTGGTCAGCTTTATATCCTGGAGTATTGGCATTGGCAATATTATTAGACAATGCTTCTTGTTGTCGCTGTTGCGTTATCATACCACTTGCTGCTCCATATAAACCTCTTAACACAAAGCTTCCTCCTCCGAAAATTTTAAGGCTGGCAGTATAAAAGAAGCTATTCTGCCAGCCTCTAATCTTTAGTTCACACTTCTTTTTTCAAGTTTATCAATGTTT
The DNA here is from genome assembly GCF_000750635.1 of Oceanobacillus jeddahensis. GTDB lineage: Bacteria > Bacillota > Bacilli > Bacillales > Amphibacillaceae > Oceanobacillus > Oceanobacillus jeddahense. The sequence continues at coordinate 811,786 of NZ_CCDM010000001.1, read as the reverse complement.
TCAAGCATAATTCCTGTTCCTTTAGCTACACAATCCATTGGATCCTCTGCAATAAAGATAGGAACCTTCAGCTCTTCTGCTAATAGTTGGTCAATTCCGTGCAGTAGTGCACCACCACCTGTTAGAATGACGCCTCGATCAATAATATCTGCTGATAATTCCGGCGGGGTGTGCTCAAGCACTTGTTTGGCAGCTTGAACAATCAGTGCGACTGATTCCATTAATGCTTGCTGAATTTCCTCAGATTCAATCGTTATTGTTCTTGGCAGTCCGGATACCATATCACGTCCTCTGATATCCATTGACTCTTTACGCGAACCAGGGAATACAGTAGCTACATTAATTTTAATATCTTCTGCAGTACGTTCCCCGATAAGCAGTTTATATTGTTTTTTAATGTAGTTAAGAATATCCCAATCAAACTTATCTCCGGCCATTTTTATGGATTGGGAGGTTACAATGCCGCCCATAGACAATACAGCCACATCCGTTGTACCGCCACCAATATCAACGACCATATTTCCGCTCGGTTGATAAATATCCATTCCAGCACCAACCGCAGCTACTTTAGGTTCTTCTTCTAAGTATATGCGTTTACCACCAGACTTTTCTGCTGCTTCTTTAATTGCTTTTTGCTCCACTTTTGTAATGTTTGTCGGGCAGCAAATAAGCATTCTTGGCTTTGATAAAACACCTTTAACGTTAATTTTATTTATAAAATATCTTAACATGGCTTCTGTTACATCAAAATCAGCAATAACGCCGTCCTTTAATGGACGTAGCGCTTCTATATTACCCGGTGTACGTCCAACCATACGGCGGGCTTCTTCTCCAACTTCAAGCACACGGTTCGTATTACGATCCATGGCAACGACGGATGGTTCATTTAAAACTATTCCTTTTCCCTTTACATGTATCAATACATTTGCGGTACCAAGATCAATCCCTATATCTCTGGAAAACATGAATCTAAATCCTCCTAGCGTTACTATCTTGCACCGTCCTAAGACAAAATGCTACTAGTATACTATTTTACCACAAAACACAGTAATTAACTGTATGAAAATAAGTTTTTTTTGATTTTTTTTGATTGGAGCTATTACAAAAATTCCAATTATATGGATGAAGTTTTTTAGTCAGGCAATTTAATCAAATCTGTTTTTGCCACATTAAAAAGCAGTAAAACGCTTTTAACGATTGTTCTACTGCTCTTGAACGTATTTATCAATTTTTCAACTTTCGCACCTTAAAAAGAAACTTCATCTCCATAGAAACAGGAGTTAATCGTTTCTCCCCTACATCAGTTGACAAAGGTGAGAAGGTAAAGAGTAAGACACCGCTGCGGCGGACCGTTTTGCTTTCCTAGGGGCACGCTCTTCAGCTAACTTTTGCCAAGAAGAGCACTTGGCAAAAGTGGATCTTCAGATGGTGCTGATCCCTCAGGAGTCAAAACGGTCCGCCTCCGCTAGTTCGATGTTCTATACGTAGGAAAACAACTTACCTAATAGATGTTTGATCAGATAGAACATATTTTTCATGCTGCATGATAAAATGTTTCGCTAAGATTACTTTCTGTGCATAAAAACTATTCCCTGTATTTTCATATCCATGCTGTCATGAATGATTGTTCAGGGGAAAGCTGCTATTTCGTCCAACTCATCAAAATGTTATTTCTTATATTCGCTGTAGAATCCTAACTGAGCGGAGGCCAACCACGCAGACTCCTCTTAAGTGGTTTGCAGGCTAAACCCGTGACTCCTGGGACTGCGATTACTCGCCCCATCGAAAACATTTGTACGTCGGAAAGCGGAGTGGTTGGCCGGAGCGGAGCTATGCACAATCACCAATTCCATAATGGTCGGATATTTAACCAAAAACAAGCATGGTACTGGAGAACATGTTCATCCTGAGATAGCAAGTCATATATGCTTATTCTTAGGTGAAAAATTGAGTCAATTTTATTTACAAATAAAGACTGCTTGACTATTTTTTTAACTTCCTTGTGTTTTTGGTCTATTCGATGAAGATAAGAATTGTTGCGTGATTTTTGATTCTTTTAATCGTTCTTCCTCTTTTGGTGTTTTATATTTTTTTCGTGTAGCTTCTCCCCCGCGCAAATGCCGGATTGCTTTATGATACTCCAGTATTTCTTTTACTTCTAATGCCAATTTGGGATTTATTTCTGGCAGACGTTCTGTCAGATCTTTATGAACTGTACTTTTTGATACGCCAAACTCTTTTGCAATGGTTCGCACTGTTTTTCTTGTTTCTACTACATGCCTCCCTATTTTGATTGTCCTTTCTTTGATGTAATCATGCACACCGTTCGCCCCCCTAAGTTGTAATTCCGAGGTGTCGCTTGGACAGGGTGTATGTTTTGGGATAGGACTTATAAATAAGCGGTTGACTATTTTTTATGTAGTCACTGGTCTATAAAAGAAAAAAGGGTCCACTTTTGATGAAGGATACTTCTAAATTACATGTCTTTTCACCTCAGACAGTTCGATTGCATGGTTTGTAATATCATCATATTAAAAAAAGTGTTCCTTTATGCTTAGATTTGTACAAATAATCAGGGGGACAAGGTGTATTTTTTTAGAAAGCATATCATTTACTAAACTCCGGGTAAATAATACCTCCATTAAAAATTTAAAAAAATCCGGCAATGTATGACCATCACCGGATTTTTTTGGTTTTCCCAAGCTGTTGTCTATTATTCTTCTGACTCGTCTAATTCTACGTCAATTTCTTCATCTTCGCTTGGTGTTTCTTCTTGTTCTGCATCTTCTTCCACATCTTCTTCTGTATCTTCTGCGTCTTCTTCAGGCTCTACAACATCTTCTCCTGAAGTTGGTTCATCGCTTGGTTCATCACTAACTGCTTCATCCTGCTCAGCACTTTCTTCTACAGCAATGCTGGAGACCGGCTGCTCAAAATAGCTTTCAGGATTTACTTCTTTTCCGTCTTTACGGATTTCGAAATGTAAGTGTGTTCCATTATCTTTCCCAAACAAGTTTTTACCAGCTGTTCCAAGCTTGTCTCCTTGTGCGATCTGATCACTTACAGAGACAGCTACATCTTCAAGACTAGCATAATACGTTTTTAAATCATCATTGTGAGATAAAACAACCACGTTGCCTAGTAACGGATCTTCCTTCACTTCTTCTACGGTTCCACTGATGGAAGCCAAAACATCAAATGTTTCTGCGTCAGCTGCTGCAATATCTACTCCTGTACTTTGATAGTAACGATTGTTGTAAAGTACAAGTGCATTTTCTCTGTCTTCCTGGTCTGCGTTGTAATCAAAAAATTTAGTTACGATTTCTGCTTCATCTGTGTTTTCAATTGGCATTCCTACCAATTCCTGCTGATCAACTACTGGAACGGAATCTTCTTCATTCATTACTGGAAGATAATCCTCTTCTCCATTCCTTTGATCGGCCGGTTCTGAAACATCAGATCCTGCATTTTGATACCAAACGACTGCCGCTAATAAAACAGCTGCTATACTTAAATACAATGCTGGGAAAAACCATTTCTTGCGGAAAATTTGGCTCCATTTATTTTTTGGGCCTTTGAATTCCTCTTTCATTTTCATCACCTCTGCAACCATTGTGAGCAGAAAAAGAGAATTATATACATGACTATGAAAAAAATTTTTTGATTTTCATAACAAGTAGTTTTGAAAGAGGTTTTAATAGATGTGCTATCGTACTTTTATTATGAACGTAATCAATGACAAAAAGAAAGTAGAATAGCGGTCGTTCAGTGATTCTCACAACGAATATAAGCATACCTCTGTATGTAAATATGTCCTGTATGCCCCTATTTTTTGATCTGCTAATTGGTATAATTACTATATTTCCACTCCTGCCTGCCATATATGTAACAGCGCACGTAAAGATATGGAACAAAAGTAACGATTTTATATGATTTTCCGATCAATCCAAAAACCCTCGCTTAATTAGAAACGAGGGTCGGTGCTATTTCACCTATTTGGCTGATTTCCACATCTGTATAGTAATGGTGAATAATATCCTCATAATTTTTTCCTTCTGCTGCCATCCCGTTAGCTCCGTATTGACTCATGCCGACGCCGTGTCCATAACCTTGGGTTGTAAAAATCAGATGACTGTCACTTTGTTCAATAGTAAAATCACTGGATCTTAAACCTAATTTATCGCGAAAATCTGGTCCAGTGAAGGTATTTCCGGCTACTGTTATTTCTGCTACCCTTCCACTGTCCGTATGACTAACTTCCATCGGGATTGCCTTATCATCTTGGAGCGGAATTTCTAAAGCCTCGGATACTTCTGCTACTGTCAGTGTTGTTTGTTGGGAAAATTCTGGCGAGGCTTCATCCCATGGGCTCTCTACACTGCGTAAGTAAGCAACCTCACCTTCCCAATAATCCTCTGAGTTTTCTGTATAGCCATTACTTGTGGAGAAGAAAGAGGCGGTAATTGGTGCACTATTATAGGTAATAATCTGCCCTTCTGTTTCTTTGACAGCCTGATTGATTTTGTTCATTTTTTCATGATATTCTGCTCCCCACTGTTCCTGCAACTCTTGTTCACTTTTATATACTTGATGCTGCGTCGTATCTGTTACATCATAATTATCACTTGTCTCCCCGTTTAATAAAAAGTTAACCGTAAATGTCCTGGCAGCAACTGCTTGAGCTTTTAGTGCTTCCATTTCAAATTCTGAAGGCATCTCCGAGGAAACCACACCTGCTACATATTGCTCTACTGGAATATTTTCCACCTCTTCATTGCTCACGCGCATTACAGAAACATTAAATGGAGAAGCTCCTACTTCAACTGCTTCTCCGTCAGACACTGCCTCTTCAGCAATGTCTTCCGTCTCATTTCCTTCAGCTTGACTTCCTGTATCATTATCTACTATCTCCGTACCAGCGCTAATTTGATTATCTGCCTTTGAAATTTGTACAACGAATGTTGGGACAGCAAGAATAAAAATAATCATGGTCATAAAAACACCAATGACCACCTGCTTCCAAGGAGATGGGCGCTTTTGTTTAGAATAGAATGATTTTCGATTAGAAAAAGGTACGATTTTCGGCAATGGCTGTTTTGGTGATTTGTTTTTCTGTTTTAGTTGCTTCATTTTTTTATAAATTGCTTGGTTTTTCCGTTTATAGTTTTTATTTTGCACATTTCTCCTCCTTTTCTTAAAACTTATAAGCTGTTTATCTATCTTGCCTACTATTAAATCTATACATTTCCTTGGCAAAATAGACCTTATCTTAAGAAAAAATTTAAAAACCATAGAAAGATCTCCTTAGTTTCCAGAGAACATTCTATGGCTTTCGTTTTACAGCTTTACGTATAAGGAGAAGTTCCATTCCGTGAACATCGTTGCTCTTCTTCTACTTAAAAATAAGAAACATTCAAAAAAATCAATATTCGTTATAGGGCATTTTAAAAGAATCATTTGATTTTCTTACATCATTCAGGAGTTTTACCCTTCTGTTTCTTATAATTGGATTTCTTCTTCGACAACATCCTTCGTCCGCTGCGGCCCGGTTCTTGGACTATCTTTATAATTTGTATCATATAGGTGACAGGCAACTCGATGTCCGGGGTCAATCTCTTGCCACACAGGCTTTACGTCCTTGCAAATATCCATTGCCATCGGACATCTCGTCCGGAATACACAGCCTGAGGGCGGGTTAATTGGACTTGGCAATTCCCCTTCTAAGATAATCCGCTCCCGCTTTTCTTCTATATCCGGATCTGGAATGGGAATGGCTGATAGAAGCGCTTTTGTATACGGATGCAGCGGATTTTCATAGAGTGCTTCTCCACTCGTCTCCTCTACCAAATTACCTAAATACATAACCCCGATCCGGTCTGAAAATTGCTTTACCATTGATAAATCATGGGCAATGAATAAGAATGTTAAACCTTTTTCCGCTTGTAGCCGCTTCATCAAATTGACGACCTGCGCCTGTACGGAAACATCCAATGCCGAAATAGGTTCATCTGCAATGATAAAATCTGGATTTAATGCCAGCGCTCTGGCAATACCGATTCGTTGGCGCTGACCGCCACTAAATTCATGCGGATAACGATTCACATGATCCCTGCTCAGTCCAACCTCTTCTAACAGTTCATACACACGGTTCATCTGGTCTTTTTTCTTTTTAAATATGCCATGTACCTCTAAAGGCTCCGAAATAATTTCTCTGATCGTTGAACGCGGGTTTAACGAAGCATAGGGGTCTTGAAAAATCATCTGCATCTTCCGGTAAAGCGCAAATTGTTCTTTATCACTTAATTCGTGAACATTTTCAAAGTTAAACCAGACATCGCCTCCTGTTTTATCATATAATCCAAGAATGGTACGACCAATGGTAGATTTTCCGCAGCCTGACTCTCCTACTAATCCATATGTTTCTCCTTTAAAAATATGAAAAGATACATCGTTAACCGCCTTTAAAAATCCCGCTTTTTCCACATCAAAATATTTAACAAGATTCTTCACTTCCAATATTTTATCTTCCATTCTCTCACCTCCAGTACCTTCTAGCTGCACATAACTCCCTTTCATACTTGGTTCCTTTTAAAGACGTGATTTCAATCCCTTTCCCAGTCTGTGGGGAATGCAGCATTTCTCCATCCCCTTTATAAATACCAACATGATGGATTGCTCCTTTCCCCTCTTGATAAGCAAAGAAGAGTAGATCTCCTGGCTCTATCGCATCCATAGCGATCTCCTTACCTGCATCAGCTTGATCCCCCGCATCACGGGCAATCCAATAGCCATTTGCTTTATGTGCTGCATACGCTAATCCAGAACAATCGTACCCAAAGGCACTCATCCCGCCCCAGAAATAATCTAATCCAATAAAGGGAAGACCAGCAGCTACAATATCAGCTCCACTTCCAGGCCCAAGATCATCTGCTTTGGAAACGGTCACTACTTTTTCTTTCGCAATTTGCTGCTTTCCAGTTGGTGTCTGTACATATGCATGTGTTTCATTTTCTCCTAGATAAGGAAGAATGGTTAAATAACTCAGTTGAATGCTTTTTTCTTCTGTTGGATTTTCCAGCCAAGCATCCTTGGTAAGCACGACGCTATGTTTATCCTGCAGCCATGCTTCTTTGTTAACGGCTGTCAATTGTTTGATTGGAATATAGCCCGGATAGCCTCTTGTATCTTTTTTGGACGCTTGGAACGGGGCAATAACATGCGCCCAATCTCCTTCTTCTCCCAAAACTATAACAGGCTCTCCATACAGTGTCTGCGACTGGACCCGATTTTCATTACATAATGCTAAGCTTTCCTCATAGGTTAAATGATTCACCCATTTTAAAATATCTGTCGGGCTTGTGAGTCCGGGTTCATCAACTTCTCTGGCTGACTGCGGGTCCGTCCAAATGGTTGCGACCTGTACATTTGTTACATGAAAATTCTCCGGGAGCTTCTCAAACATTTCCTGCATGTTACCAACTCCTTCCCTTTTTAATTGGTTCGAGATAAGATTCCTTTACAGATTGTATTCCGAGCCCTGGTTGATTCAAAAATGTGATTTGATTTCCTTTTCCTTCATAATGAATACCGCCTTCTAAAATATCATCAGCCAGCATAAGCGGTGCGTCAAAATCAAAACGTGTCACTGCCGGATGACTGGCGGCAAAATGGGCGGCTGCCGTAATGCCGAGCTTTGTCTCTATCATACTTCCCACCATACAAGAAACATGGAAGGCTTGCGCAAGATTAGCAATTTTAATCGCTTGATGAATCCCTCCAGCTTTCATTAATTTAATATTGATGAGGTCTGATGCACCTGTTTTCAAAACACGCCGTGCATCATCTATTGAAAACACTGCTTCATCAGCCATAATAGGTGTTGCCGTCCGTTCTGTAATATATTTAAGTCCAATGATGTCGTCAGCTGGAACCGGCTGTTCTACCAATTCAATATTTAACCCCATTTCTTCCATGCGGGTAATGGCCTTAACCGCTTCTTTTGCTGTCCAGCCCTGATTTGCGTCTAATCGAATCAGGACATCATCACCTGCCGCTTTTCTGACAGCAGCTATCCGTTCTATATCTTTTTCCGCGCTGTCTTTGCCCACTTTTACTTTTAAAATACGGAATCCATTTTCCTTGTATAATTTGGCATCCTTCTCCATTTGGGCAATGTCATTCACGCTGACTGTATAATCATTTTCGATACGGGAACGGTAACCTCCCAAATAATGATATAAAGGCTGTTTTGCTGTTTGAGCCAAGCAATCGTATAACGCCATATCTACCGCCGCCTTGGCACTTGTATTGCGAACAATGATATTCTCTAATTGCTCAAACACCCCCGCATAGGAAGATAAATTGGCACCGATTAAAATAGGACGGATCACTTTGTCTATAGCATAATGAATGCTTGCCAGACTATCTCCTGTGATTACATGTGTTGGCGGCGCCTCTCCCCAGCCAATGACGCCATTATCACAACTTATTTTCACAAAAATGCTTTCCGCAACAGTCACAGTTCGTAATGCGGTTTTAAAAGGAGTATGTAAAGGGATCGAGCTATGATAAAGTTCCATATCCAAGATTTTCATATTGAACAGCCCTTTCTAAATAGAAGTTGTTCAAAAATCCCAATAAAAATGACACGGCGAATTTCTGCGTTGGCTTGCTTTTCCGGTGGGGTGAGTAATCGCAAAAGCTCTTCGATGGGGCGAGTAATCGCAGCCCCAACCCCAGGACGTCGTGAACTTAGCCGACTTGGTCCTATTTATCGGACTTTTTGAACTCGCACTGATAAGAGGAAATTCCTCTTATTCCATTAATAGACACCTGGTGACAGCTGTAATGTCTTCGTTCTGCTGGATAAGGTTACTTTTACTCCTAAAGGAACCGAAAAATGTGGAAAGCAATGACCGATTCGAAAACCAGCAAGCACTGGCTTTTTATAATTTCGAAAATAATGTTTCCAAACCTCTTCCAAACTCAGACTTGGACGGACGTTAGGTTCTGCTTCAGCAAAGTCCCCAATGACTATTCCAGTAGCGTCTTTCAGCTTTCCAGCTAAACGCAGCTGATTCATCATCCCATCCACGCGGTAAGGCTCCTCTCCAATATCCTCTATGAATAGTAATTTATTTTTTGTACAAATTTCATAAGGAGTGCCAAGGGTTTGCACTAGGAGAGACAGGTTTCCTCCAACGATTTTTCCAGTAGCTTCTCCTTCCCGATAAATCGTAAGTGGAGATACGCTTTCGGAATAGATGAGATTTGTCGGTCCAAATAACTGCTTAAACAATTGGGCGGAAAGTGTATCAAAGTCTTTTTTAATCATATCCGAAGCTGGCATAGGCCCATGAAAGGTTACTAAACCTGTCGCTTGGCGAATCGCTGTATGTAAAAATGTAATATCACTGTACCCCCAAATAATTTTGGGATACTTTTTAATTAATTCCATATCTATTTTATCAACCAGACGCCCTGTTCCATAACCGCCTCTTGCAAAAATAATGGCTTTGATATTCCTGTCAGCAACCATTTGATGAAAGTCTGCCAGCCGATTGGTATCTTTTCCTGCTAAATAACCGTATTGATCATATACATGTTCTCCAAGTTTTATTTTCAGACCCAGATTTTCAAAGAAAGCAAATGATTGCTCTAATTTTTCTTTTTCTACAGGGCCGGCTGGAGCGGTAATTCCAATAGTGTCCCCAGGTTTTAAACGATTAGGAAGCATACATGCGACCTCCTTTTTTTAACTCGGTAATGAAATATAAGAATAACGATCGAGTTGCTAAAGGGAAAGCTTTGCTGCGTTTTTCTAAAAACAGAGATAGGCTCATTCTTGTATATGAGCCTATCTTGTTCTTTATTCTCACTCCGCCTTATCTGCGTATTTCAGATCAAAGTAGCCTACTGGATGTCGGAGGATACCCTCTACACCGTCCGCTTCTAGAACAACAACATTGTAGTAACGAACTGGTGCAGCAATCATTTCATCTGCTAACATTCTTTCTGCTTCATACAGGTATTCATAACGCTGTTCTTCATCTGTTTCGCTTTTACCGTTTTGGATAAGCTCATCATATTCTTCACTTTCAAACCCAGTACGGTTCATATAAGATTCACTTGTAAAGCTTTCTAAAAAGTTTACAGGGTCACTGTAATCATTGATAAATGAACTTCTGGAGAACTGTAATTCCAGATTTTGCTGCGCTTCCGCAAACACATTCCATTCTTGGTTCTCTAACGAGATATCCACTCCTAAATGCTCGCTGTACATATTCTGCATCGCTTCTGCAACAGCTTGGTTTTCATCACTCGTACTGTATGTTAAAACGATTGGAGGAAGCTCATCATAGCCTTCTTCTTCCATTCCTTCTTCCAGGAGCTGCTGTGCTGCTTCTGGATCAAATTCAACAATATCTCCATTTTCTTCACGGAAGTCTCTTCCATCCGGCGCTATAAAGCCAGGTGACACAAAGCCGAATGCCGGCTCTACTCCTTGTTTGATTACATATTCTGCAATATCTTCACGATTAATTGCGTAAGAAAACGCCTGTCTGATTTTCTTATTTTGGAAAGGCTCTTCGGTAATATTAAAACGATAGAATTCCAGTCCACCATATTCCCCAATAAACACATCGTCCCCATCAATTAATTCATCTGACATCTCTGGAGGAATACTCGCTGTATCTAATTCTCCCGTTTGGAACATTTGATATTGTGTATTCGAATTATTTACCATAGAGAAATGAACATAATCTAAATTAACTGCATCTGCATCCCAATATTCAGGATTCTTTGCAAAAATTAATTCACTGTCATGCTCCCAGGAATCTAACATAAATGGACCATTTGCTACAAACGTATCTGCTTCTGCATGCCAATCTGGTGTTTCCTCTGCAACTTGGTGATTAATTGGGAAAAATGCCGGATTCGTAAGTAAGTCTAAGAAAAATCCAGTCGGCTGTATTAAGACAACTTCCAATGTCTTATCATCAATAGCTGTTACATTGACATCATCTGCTGACCCTTCTCCACTATTATATTCTTCTCCACCTTCAATGTAGTAGGCTAGAAATGCTGCTGCCGATGCTGTATCAGGGTCTAACATATGCTTCCAGGCAAAGACAAAGTCTTCTGCTACTATGGGATCTCCATTAGACCAGTTGGCATCTTCACGTAAATGGAATGTATAGGTCAAGCCATCGTCTGAAATATCCCAGCTTTCTGCCACACCTTCTGCTGCTTCAGAATTTTCATCCAAACGCGTTAAACCTTCCATCAGGTTATTCAACGGATCCCAGGATACCTGATCAAATCCAACTGACGGATCAAATGATGTCGGCTCCTGACCGTTATTAATATATAATGTCTTTCCATCTAGCTCTGGCGTTTCTTCTACCGCTTCATCGCTTCCACCATCTTCGCCATCATCTTCTGCTGTGTCTGTGTCATCTGGTGCTTCTCCGGCATCTTCCCCCGCCGTACATGCGACAAGAACAAACGCCGTTAGCAGTGCCATAAGAATCCATAAAAGCTTTTTTCTACTCATTGTTTTGCCCCCTTTTTAAGTTTGTAAGCTTTTAGCAGCTAAAAGCCGCTTGGCCCGCTCATCTTGCAACCAGCAATCCACATGATGTGTGTCACTGATTTTTTCCGGAGCAGGATAAACTTTATCACACACCTCCATCGCAAATGGACATCGCGCTGTAAATGGACATCCCTTTGGAGGTGAGAATAAATCAGGTGGTGTACCAGCAATCGGTTTTAATTCGCCTTTTGCATCTAATCTAGGAACGGAGTTGAGCAGTCCTTGTGTATAAGGATGCCTAGATTCATAGAATATTTCTCGTTTACTTCCAGATTCAATAATTTTCCCCGCATACATGACCACAATACGGTCTGCTATCTTTGCAACAACCCCTAGATCATGGGTAATCAAAATAATGGATACGCCTGTTCGCTCCTGGATCGTTGAGAACAGCTCTAATATTTGTGCCTGAATCGTTACATCGAGTGCCGTTGTCGGCTCATCTGCTATCAGCAAATCCGGATCACAGATAAGGGCAATCGCAATTACTATTCGTTGACGCATCCCTCCACTAAACTGATGCGGATATTGTTTTAAACGCTCCTCCGGGTTTGGGATACCAACCAGGTTCATCATCTCTATTGCTTTTTCTTTTGCTTTTTGCCCGGTAATTTTCTTATGTTCTTTTAACCCTTCCATCAACTGCGTACCAATGGTTAAGGTTGGATTAAGCGCTGTCATTGGATCTTGAAAAATCATGGAAATATCTACACCACGAATGGATCGCATCTTTTTCTCTGAATAAGTTGCTAAATCCTCTCCTTTAAAAAAAATGGAGCCAGCTGCAATTTTTCCCGGCGGGTCTGGAATCAGCCGCATAATTGCATTGGAGGTGACACTTTTCCCACATCCGGATTCCCCAACAATCGCCAAAGTCTCTCCTTTATCCAAGTGAAAATTGACTCCCCGGACAGCTTGGACTGTCCCTCCATAGGTTGAAAATGTTACATGTAAGTCGTTTACTTCGAGTATTCTTTCCAAGTTATCCACCTACTTCCTTAATTTCGGATCTAGTGCATCCTGCAGACCGTCTCCCAAGACGTTGAAGGCAAACATCGTAAAAGAAATAAAGAATGCAGGGAAAAACAATGTCCACCAGTTTCCGGATAAAATAGCTCCTAACGAATCATTGGCCATCACTCCCCAACTGGCAAACGGGGCTTGGATACCAAGACCGATAAAGCTCAAGAATGCTTCGGCAAATATCGCCGATGGAATCGTTAATGTCATTTGAACGATAATTGGTCCCATCGTGTTAGGTAATAGATTTTTCCGGATAATCCGGGATGTTTTTGTGCCAAACGACTTCGAGGCGAGGACAAATTCATAGTTTTTAATTTGCAATACCTGTCCCCGCACAATTCGGGCCATCCCTACCCAACCTGTAATGGTTAATGCCAGAATAATGGTTCCAAGACTTGGCCCGAGCACAACTAAAAGTAAAATAACAACCAATAAATAAGGTAATCCGTATAACACTTCAATCATTCGCATCATGATATTATCTGTACGGCCGCCTTTATATCCGGAAATGCCTCCCCAGATAATACCAATCGTTACATCAATCAAAGCAGCGACCAAACCGACAAACAAGGAAATACGGGCTCCGTACCATGTACGTGTGAACACATCTCTTCCTGCGTTATCTGTTCCAAACCAATGTTCCATCGATGGTGGCTGATACTGATCTGGAAGGCTCTGTCTATTCACCTCATAAGGAGAAAGCACAGGCCCTATAATTGCCATGACGGTCAACAGGACTAAAAAAATAAGTCCAAGCATGGCCATCTTATTTTTAATTAAGCGACGCCATGCATCTTGCCAATAGGATAAGGACGGCCGGGATACTTGTTCCATCTTCTCTTGATCCCGTTCTTTCCAAGAAAACCATTCATCGGGTATATGAGAGGGTGTTTCAAGATGCTCCATTTCTTTCTCTGGCTTCATCTTTATCTGCCCCCTTTCTGATGCATTTTAATTCGTGGATCGAGTATGCCATAAACAATATCCACGAGGAATAGCATAATAATTAAAAAGGAGCTGTAGAAAACAGTGGTTCCCATAATAACCGGGTAATCACGCTGATTAATGCTTTCTACAAAGTATCTTCCCATTCCCGGTATCGCAAAAATTTGTTCAATTACAAAGGTTCCTGTTAAAATTCCGGCGAAAAGTGTTCCCATAATGGTTACAACAGGCATTAGAGCATTTCTTAGCGCATGCTTGAAAACAACCTTCCATGGGGAAAGACCTTTTGCTTTCGCCATTTTAATATAATCTTGTGTCAGCACCTCCAGCATCGTAGAACGTGTAAGTCGGGCGATAATCGCCATTGGACCGGTTGCTAAAGCCAGCACTGGAAGTACCATGTGCGCCGGGCTCCTCCAGGTTGCCGTTGGAAATATTTCTAAGTTTACTGCCAATTGTTGAATAAGGATTGTTGCAAGAATAAAGTTAGGGATCGAGATACCTAAAACAGCGACTCCCATTGTTAAATAATCCAGAAAGCCGTTATGTCTGAGTGCAGCAATAATTCCAACTAACACGCCTGAAACAACCGCTAAGGCAATCGTAATAATACCCAATTCAAATGAGATCGGAAATCCGCGTGATAAAAGGTCATTTACCGTCTGATTAGGTTGTTTAATCGAAGGCCCGAATTCAAACGTAGCGATCGATTTAATGTAAAGTAAATATTGTATGTAATAAGGTTGGTCTAAGTTATAATGAGCCTCCAGGTTAGCCTGTACTGTCTCATTTGAGGACTGATCGGTGTTAAAAGGAGAGCCAGGTATATTTACCATCAATACAAAAGTAAGGGTAATGATTACCCATAGCGTGATAATCATAATTAATAAGCGCTTTAAAACGTATTTCAGCATCTGTTTCACCCCGCTACCTAAAGTTTTTTACTACATAAGTTGCATGGAATATCATATGTGTAAGCTTGATAGGGACTGCTTTGGTCATATACTGTACGAATGACACTTTTTATTCATCTGTTATAAAAATGAACCTGTAAGAGGATGTTCACTTACTTTAGGAAAATGTTGTTTGCATTGCTAATTCTGTCATAACGAGCATCGCTTGATAAGCTTCTTTTATATCTTTCGCTTGAAACCGTACTTTGGTGGTACCGGGAATCCACATGGTGCCCGGCATTAAACTTGCCCATTCTGCTTGGCCGCTATTATTAAATTCAATCGTCAGCTCTGGTTTTTCTGGAGGAATTAAAGGGGACACATGTTTACGATTATCCAGAGCAAGCTTTACTTTTTCTTTAAGGAGAAGACCCGCTTTTTTAGGCGTTAAACTTTTTACAGATGATCTCGATATCGTCTCCTTTACTACAGCAGTGGTTACATGAGGTATTAATTTTTCTGCTTCTGCCGCTGCTTGATCATCTCCTGCAACAAGTAAGATAGGCACTTCGAAATACCCAGCAAGGTATGCGTTCATCCCCATCTCCCCGATACAATGATCATTAATATAGAAATTACGAATAGCGTGTATCATGGAGTGCGACATGACTCCACGTTGGCCTGCCCTTGCATGATAACCAACAAAGAAAGCACCGCTATATGTATTGTCCAGCCCTTGCATCATAGAAAAGGGTTTGACCTCTCCCGTTATTAACAATGCATCGGAATGAATCTCATCAATAAGTAAATTATTCATTTTGGAATGACTGTCATTTACTAAGACTTCTTCAGCACCATAATCAAAAGCAGCTTGAATAACGTAATTTGCTTCATCAGTCATTATTTTTCGAGATCTTTCATAATTATGTTTCTTCCAATCTACAAATGTAGCATCCGGAAGTCCTGTAATCCCTTCCATATCCACAGACATATAAAGTTTCATGGTCATCATCCAATCGAAATATTAGTAATTTTCTCTAAATATAGCATGTTTTACGCTAAGTGAGAAGAGAAATATTGTAAATAAATGAATTATCATTCATTTATTTTTTTCACATTTTATTTCGAAAAACGGATAGAATGCTGTTCAAGCATGGCATTTTACTAACCCTATCTATTTAATATGAATTTCAAAAATAATTCTTTATACCTATATATATGTACGATTTAAATATTTATCACAGTTTCACTACAGCAGCTTTTTTTCAGATATATAAAACGAAACTTCATTCAGTGGGAGTTTTCGACGCACGAATGTTTCCGGTGGGGCGAGTAATCGCAGCAACGGTTTTAATAGACCGAGTAATCGCAGGTCTCAATGTTGTCAGGTTAGTGAATTTCATTAAGATTATGTTTGATACTGGTAGATAGCAATAAGGCTAACTAGCGGAGGAAAAACACGGAGACTCCTTTGGGAAAGCGCGGAGGGAAGACCCCGCAGAAAAAAAGCGAACTTCTTTTTTTGAGGAGGCTGAGCTCAAGCCCACGGAAAGCGTAGTGTTTTTCTGGGGTTGCGATTACTCACCCCACCATAACCCGTCGCAGCGGTCGTATTAACCTGACAACATTGGTAATCGCAGTCCCAGTCACTCCCCTGCAATAAGTTCGATTGCTGGATATTATTGATTCATATCATCATTTCGAATCCCATTAAAAAACATAAAAGAAAAAGATGCACCTGCGATATGGTACATCTTTTTTATAATAGAATATGAAATTATTCAGTGATATATTCATTTAATTCGACATTTTCTGCCATTCCTAATGGCTGAATTACGACACCATTTTCATCGACGCGTTTAATGTCTGCACCAAGGTTTGCCAATTTAGATACAATATCTACATATCCACGGTCTAAATGCTTCAATTCTGTAACTCGAGTATGACCTTCACTTACAAGACCTGCTAAAATAAGTGCTGCTGCCGCTCGTAAATCTGTAGCTGCTACTTCTGCACCTTGTAATTCAGAAAGACCTTCGATAATAACACTGCGACCTTCAATTTTAATATTTGCATTCATACGGCGAAATTCTTCTACATGCATAAAACGGTTTTCAAATACCGTTTCTGTAATAACACTGGTTCCGTTAGCACATAACATTAATGCCATCATCTGTGATTGCATATCCGTTGGGAAGCCAGGATGCGGTAATGTTTTTATGTCAGTAGATTGGATAGCATCGGAACCAATAACCCGTAAACCACCATCTTCATCAATAACTTGCACGTTCATTTCCTCTAATTTTGAAACAACAGAGCTTAAATGTTCACGTACAGCATTTTCTACTAGTATGTTTCCATTTGTAATTGCTGCTGCAACCATAAATGTTCCTGCTTCAATGCGATCTGGAATCATTACATGCTCCGTTCCGTGGAGTTTTTCAACACCATTAATACGGATTGTTTCTGTACCAGCTCCTACAATTCTTGCACCCATTTTATTTAAATAGTTAGCTAAATCAACAATTTCAGGTTCTTTAGCAGCATTTTCAATAATGGTTTTTCCTTCTGCCAATGCGGCAGCCATCATAATATTTTCTGTAGCTCCTACACTCGGCATATCTAAATAAATTTTTGCACCATGCAAGCGGCCATTTGATTTTGCTTCCACAAAACCGTTACCTACGTGAATCTCCGCTCCCATTGCTTCAAAGCCTTTTAAGTGCAAATCAATTGGACGTGAACCTATTGCACATCCTCCAGGCATAGCAACCTTTGCGTGTCCATAGCGGGCTAATAACGGTCCCAGCACAAGCACGGATGCACGCATTTTTCTCACATATTCAAATGGGGCTTCTGTTTCTAACTTATCAGAAGCATCAATCATTACTGCTTTTTCTGTTGAATCAAATTCCACATTGGCATTTAAGTTGCGAAGCACTTCATTAATTGTGTATACGTCTGCTAATACTGGTACTTCTTTAATAACACTTTTTCCTTCACTAGCAATTAAGCTAGCAGCAAGTACAGGCAGGACTGCGTTTTTAGCACCTTCAACACGTACAGTGCCTTTTAACTTTCGTCCGCCACCAACGATGATTTTTTCCATGTCATAAATCCCCTTCAGAATCTAATTTCCCTATTATTAATATTCATTTATTAGGATAGGTGTTCCTATCATAAAACTCTTTTCCCCATGATGACCTGTAACAGCGGCAATGTGCACATTTTTTGGGTCATTTTCCATGAAATAAAAATGCTCCCATGTTTTTATATACCCGTATGTACTTTGTTCAATCCTAGAATTTTCTATATTGTCATAATTAGTCGATATATGCTTTATATTGAAATATTTTTTTGCTTTATTTAAAAATTCATCGTGGTTAATTATATCACTATCTTGTATAGATAGACAAGTATATAATTGTGACTCTTTTGTTAAATATTTTTTTTGTATAGCAGCTTTTTCTTTTTCATACTTTTGACTTATTTGACTATCCCAGTCCTTTCCATGTAAGACAATAATTACTTCTGCTGGTTCTTTTTTATCTAGTGGTAAAATCACATTATATAATACGTAAAAAGGCTCGTTATTGTGACCATTATAAAACGTATATTTTACTCGGTCTCCATTCTTATCCTCATGTTGTGTATACATTGTTTCCAAATTCTCAACGAGACTTTCTGCACGTTCTCTTCCCATTTGCTCTTTCATTGTAACTTCCCAAAAATCAATGGCAAAATCGTTCTCTTCTGCAAATGCACCTAAATCTTGCATTTCATCAGTCTGGTAAGATTGACTAAAAGCTTGGTTGACAACAAAGCAAATAACAAGTAATAAACAAAAAGCCTGATTTCTCCGTTGAACAGGGGTATTGATCATATGAAGGGTTTTCGTCGCTTGTATAATAGGGTATTTAGAGCTGAAAAGAATTCTATGAAACATAAAAAAACCTCCTATCAAATCTATTAATCTTAGTTTTGACAGAAGTTTTTATATCAATACGTGTATAGAAGAAAAAAGATATATTAAATCTCCAGACCACTGTAATATATCAAGAAAGAACCTGCTTACACCTGTCCCAATCATAATCGTGATAAATAGAAGAAAAACTCTAGCTTCTGCAGATCTTCCTTTTTTGAATATTGTCTCGATACGAATTGCAGTAACAACTTTCCATGTCAAATAAATAAACATGATGTGTGAGAAGATACTGATTAAAGCTAATTGACTTGCTGAAAACATAAAAGTCTCCTTTCAGAATAAATTTGTCTAATATTGCAGAATACAATTTCCGTTAAATCATTTCCCGGGAAATTATAACATATTTCTTTTTATTTTCTTACTGTAAACCACTTTTGGATAAGTATTCGTGTCATTTTATGTTGATTTATTATTGAGGTTAAGATAAAACACTTCTTTTTATGCCAGCCTCTTCATTTGATCATTTTTTAAACTTTCCTATCGTGGAAATCAACTCGGAGGTCAAAAATAAACCCCCTATCCATTTATTTGGCAGGGAGTTTATTGAAACTTTTCTTATCACAAATAGCTGTCCGTATAACTCCCATCTTAAATTTAAACTATTTAAACGGGAGATAACAAGTACTAATTTCCTGATCGACTCAGGCTAATGATAATAATGTGGGAAAAGAACAAAGTTCCCACTGAGTGAAGTTTCGTTTTATGAATTTGTGATTTCCAGACGATTAATCGCCCGTCTTAATGCATATTCAGCACGAACTTTATCTATTGTATCGCTTTTTTCCTGAAGACGTCTCTCTGCACGTTCCTTTGCTTCCTTTGCACGAAGAACGTCGATATGATCAGCTGTTTCAGCAGATTGTGCCAGGATCGTAACTTTATCAGGCTGTACTTCCATAAAACCTCCGCTGATGGCAACCTGCTTTGTATCACCTGCTTTTTTCAAACGGGCAATGCTGATCTGCAGCGGAGTGACAAGCGGGATATGTTTGGGCATGATACCGATTTCCCCGGTTTCCGCTTTACAGACAACCATATCAAAGCTATCTTCCAGAATCGGACCTTCAGGAGTGACGACACTTACTTCTAATGTACTCAATGTTTACCCCTCCTACAGCTGGCTAATAGCCGGAAGGATGATGCATTATTAAATGAGATTTAAAAAGTTTCGTAAATTGCATACCGTACCTTTTAAAAAAGCATTATTCATGAATCATCCTCAGCTGTCTATTATTCCGAAGCTTTTGCTTTTTCGACTACTTCTTCAATACGTCCAACAAGGCGGAAGGCATCCTCTGGAAGGTCATCGTACTTTCCTTCAAGAATTTGTTTAAAGCCTTGAACCGTTTCGTTTACTGGAACATATGAACCAGGCTGCCCGGTGAATTGCTCAGCAACGTGGAAGTTTTGCGATAAGAAGAATTGGATACGGCGTGCACGAGAAACGACCAGCTTGTCCTCATCACTCAGCTCATCCATACCCAGGATTGCAATAATATCTTGCAATTCACGGTATTTTTGAAGAGTTTGCTGCACACCTGTTGCAACTTGATAATGTTCTTCTCCTACTACTTCCGGATCAAGCGCACGGGAAGTAGATGCTAATGGATCCACGGCAGGGTAGATACCTTGCTCAGAAAGCTTACGATCTAAGTTTGTCGTTGCATCCAAGTGGGCAAAAGCAGTTGCCGGTGCCGGATCGGTATAATCATCTGCAGGAACATAAATAGCTTGGATAGATGTTACAGAACCTTTATCTGTTGTTGTAATACGTTCCTGTAATTGACCCATTTCCGTTGCAAGTGTCGGCTGATAACCAACGGCTGACGGCATACGTCCAAGAAGTGCGGATACCTCCGTACCTGCCTGTGTAAAACGGAAAATATTGTCGATAAACAGTAGTACGTCCTGACCTTGTTCATCACGGAAATATTCCGCCATGGTAAGTCCAGTCAGTGCAACACGCATACGTGCACCAGGCGGTTCGTTCATTTGACCGAACACCATCGCCGTTTTCGAGATTACGCCGGAGTCGCTCATTTCATAGTAAAGGTCATTTCCTTCACGGGTACGCTCTCCAACACCCGCGAAAACTGAAATACCACCATGTTCCTGTGCGATATTATTGATTAATTCCTGAATTAATACTGTCTTCCCTACGCCGGCTCCACCAAAGAGACCGATTTTACCACCCTTGGTATATGGGGCAAGCAAATCAACGACCTTGATTCCTGTTTCCAGAATTTCTGTTTCTGTAGACAGATTTTCAAAAGCTGGTGATCCGCGGTGAATCGGGTCTAAACGGGTACCTTCCGGCAATGGCTCATCTAAATCAATTTTTTCACCTAAAACATTAAATACTCGTCCTAATGTAATGTCTCCAACAGGTACAGAAATAGGCCGACCTAAATCTTCAACCTCTGCTCCACGCTGGAAACCATCTGTAGAGGACATCGCAATGGTACGAACACTGTGATCACCAAGATGAAGTGCTACTTCCAATGTTAAATCTTCACCCGGCTGTTCACTGCGTACTACTAATGCATTGTTTACAGCAGGGAGCTGACCATCTTCAAAACGTACGTCAACGACCGGTCCCATCAGCTGTGTTACGCGTCCTTTTGTCATCTGTTTCCCTCCTAACTTAACTTACCTGTGTGACTATTCAAGTGCTGCTACACCGCCGACAATCTCGGTAATCTCCTGGGTAATAGCTGCTTGACGTGCACGGTTATATGAAAGTTCTAAATCACCAATTAATTCATTTGCATTATCTGTTGCACTACGCATTGCAGTCATACTTGCAGCGTGCTCACTTGCTTTTCCATCAAGTAATGCACCGAAAATCAAGCTTTCTGCATATTGAGGCAGAAGTACCTCCAGAATTTCTTCCTGATTCGGATCAAATTCATAATCAGATGTAGAAGCATCCTGATCCTCTATATGTTCAATAGGTAATAGCTGTTTATCTGTGACTACTTGAGAAATGGCACTTACATAATGATTATATATAATGTGAAGTTCATCAATTTCTTGGTCTGCATACATTTGTACTGTTTCAGAAGCAAGGCTTTTTACATCGGCAAATGTAGGGTGATCCGCTACTCCCAATATACTTTGAGCAACCGGAAGACCACGTTTGCGGCAAAAGTCATACCCTTTTCTTCCAATAACAATGATGGTGTATTCATCCTTTGAAGCGTGCTTCTCTTCAATTTTACTTACAAGGTTTCTTAAAATATGACTATTATAAGCTCCTACTAAGCCACGGTCTGAAGTGATAATCAGGTATCCTGTTTTCTTCACTTCACGTTTTACAAGCATGGGATGCTGCACATCTGTATTGGAATTAGCAATACTTCCCACTACTTCCTGCAGCTTTTCTGCGTAAGGTACAAACCCCCGGGCATTTTGTTCTGCTTTCGACATTTTCGATGCAGATACAAGCTCCATGGCTCCCGTGATTTGTTTTGTTTTCTTTGTAGAGTCAATTCTTCCTTTTAATTCTCTAAGTGATGCCAAACTTTTCACCACACTTTCCTATAAGGAATGTGGACCGGATATGCTCCGGTCCGTCTTCTAAGAGGATGTTCAAAAAGTTCTACAGAATGACACTACGAATTTCTGTATACTTTTTGAACATACATCTTAAAGACTGTTCTTATACTTTAATATCCCAGACATCTTATTGATTAGACGGTAAGAATGTATTCTTAAAGCTTTCAATTGCTTCATTAAATTCTTTTTCATCTGGAAGGTTACCTGTTTCTCGAATCGTTGTGAAAATATCATTTTTATTATGTTCTATCCAGATATTCATTTCTTCTTCAAAACGCAGAATATCTTCTACAGGAATATCATCTAAGAACCCTCTTGTCAGCGCATAGATAATAGCAACCTGTTTTTCAACGACCATTGGTTTATGAAGTCCTTGCTTCAACATTTCAACCGTGCGCTGTCCGCGATTAAGTTTCGCTTGTGTTGCTTTGTCAAGATCGGAACCAAATTGTGAGAATGCTTCCAGCTCACGGAATGATGCCAAATCAAGACGAAGTGTACCAGCAACTTTTTTCATCGCTTTAATCTGTGCAGAACCACCTACACGTGATACAGATAGACCCGGGTTGATCGCAGGGCGTACCCCTGAGAAGAATAAGTCGGATTGTAAGAAAATCTGACCATCTGTAATGGAAATAACGTTGGTTGGGATATAAGCTGAGATATCCCCAGCCTGTGTTTCAACAAACGGCAAGGCTGTTAAAGAACCGCCGCCTTTAGCGTCACTTAACTTAGCTGCACGCTCTAATAAACGTGAATGCAGATAGAATACATCTCCCGGGAATGCTTCACGGCCTGGCGGACGACGAAGTAATAGGGAAAGTTCACGGTAAGCAACCGCTTGTTTTGATAAATCATCATAAACAACAAGCACATGCTTGCCGTTGTACATGAACTCTTCACCCATCGCTACGCCCGCATACGGTGCTAAGTATAGTAATGGAGCCGGATCAGATGCGCCTGCAGATACTACAATTGTATAATCTAATGCGCCATGCTTACGGAATGTTTCTACTGTAGCACGGACAGTTGATTCTTTTTGACCGATTGCGACGTAAATACAAATCATATCCTGGTCGCCTTGGTTCAAGATGGTATCAACAGCTACCGTTGTTTTACCTGTTTGACGGTCTCCGATGATTAACTCACGCTGTCCGCGTCCAATTGGTACAAGTGCGTCAATCGCTTTAAGGCCTGTTTGTAATGGTTCATCAACTGATTTACGATCCATTACGCCCGGTGCCTGTGCTTCAATTGGACGTGTTTTTGAAGTTTCAATTGCACCTTGTCCATCAATTGGCTGACCTAATGGGTTTACCACGCGCCCCAAAAGTTCCTCTCCAGCCGGTACTTGCATGATGCGGCCTGTGCGACGAACTTCGTCACCTTCTTTAATTCCTTCAAAAGGTCCAAGAATAACGATACCTACATTACTTTCCTCTAAGTTCTGGGCCAAGCCCATTACTCCATTAGAAAACTCAAGTAACTCTCCAGCCATTGCATTATCAAGTCCGTGTGCACGTGCAATCCCGTCCCCGACTTCAATAACTGTTCCAACATCAGTAACTTCTATGTCTGAATCAAAATTTTCAATTTGCTTTTTTATCAGCGTACTAATTTCTTCAGCATTAATGCTCATACCATTTCACCCCTATCATCATTTATTAGCAGACACAATACTACGGGAAATTCGATTAAGCTTCCCTTTTACCGTACCGTCATAAATCGTATTTCCGATTCTGATTTTCACGCCGCCAAGAATTGACGGATCGACGATGTTAGTAAGTTGAACTGCGGTTTTTCCTAATCGGACAGCTAAGGAACGCTCTAAATGACTTTTTTCCTCATCCGATAAATTTCTTGTCGAATAAACAGTAGCATCTGCCATTCCTTTTGCATCATTTACTAAAGAAATAAATTCGTCGATAATGGTTGGAATGATCGATGTTCTATGGCGATCTACCAGTAATTGAAGTGTATTCAAAACGATCGGGTCGCTCCCTTGGAATGCTTCAACTACAAGCTGTTTCTTTTTTGCATTATCAATCTTTGGATGCGTCAGGAATTTAGCTAATTTCTTATCATTCTGAAAAACAGGCTGCACGATTCTAAAATCTGCAACAAGCTGTTCTAATTTTTGTTGTTCTACTCCAAGTCTGAAAAGAGCATCTGCGTATCGTTTAGCAACTACTACATCACTCATCGCTCTTCTCCTACCTCTTTAATGTATTCGTTGATCAGTTTCTCTTGATCCTGCTCACTTAGTTCTTTTTCAATGACTTTACTTGCAATTAATACAGATAGAGATGCGACTTTATCTTGTAACGCTTCGATAGCTCTTTCTTTCTCATTTTGAATATCTGCCTGTGCAGCCTCTTTAATGCGTTCTGCTTCTTTCTTCGCAGATTCAATAATTTGCTCCTCTTGCTTTGCACCAGCTGCTTTTGCATCTTCAATCATTTTTTGAGCTTCTGCTCTTACCTGATTGAGCTGTTCAGCTGCATCCTGAGAAGCTTTTTCTGCATCAGCTCTGCTTTTTTCTGCTTCTTCGATTTCATTCGCCACGTACTGCTCACGTTTTTCCATCATATTCATCAATGGACCCCAGGCGAATTTTTTCAGTAATGCAAGGAGTACAATGAAGAAGAACAGCTGAACGAGCATGTCTACCCATTGCAGTCCGCCGATTTCAGCTCCAAGTATCAATAAATCAGTATATGAATGCACGAATTCCACTCCTTTCGCTAAGACGTTATCGCTATAATAGAGAAGCTTCCTTCTCTATTTCATTTATAAAGCATGAAAATATCGCATTATTTTTCTGAACTGCTATTCCTGCATAAAGGAATGGCGAAGATTCTCCCTGAGATAAACTTCGCCATTATATTTCTGAAAAATTAACCGCCAATTACCATAAACGCGATAACTGCTGCGATAATCGGAATCGCCTCAACTAATGCTACCCCGATAAACATTGTTCCTTGAAGCGGACCTCTTAATTCCGGCTGACGGGCGATCCCCTCTACTGTTTTACTTACGATCATACCGTTACCAAGACCTGCACCTAATGCTGCTAGTCCAATTGCGATTGCTGCTGCTAAAGCTCCCATGAATAATTTCCTCCTTTTTATGTGTAAAAAAATATAATAGTTTTATTTAATGGTCTTCGCTCACTTTATGAGACATATACACCATTGTTAACATAACAAATACATAAACCTGAATAGTACCGATGAAGAGCTTGAAGCCCATCCAAGCGAGTGTTGGAAGTGCTGCTCCGAAAAATCCGAATACAGATGATGTTGCCAGTCCAATCAGTAGACCTAATAGAATTTCACCTGCATAAATATTACCGAATAAACGAAGACCTAATGTTAAGGTGTTTGTGAATTCTTCAACAATTTTAAACGGCAACATGAGCGGTACGGGACTTACGAATGTTTTTAAGTATGATTTGGTCCCCCGGATTTTTATGCCATAGTAATGCGTTAATAGAATAACCATTACAGATAGTGTCAATGTCATCACTGGATCTGCAGTCGGGGATTTCCACCATAAATCATGTCCAACTACCCCGACAGTAGCTACACCTACAAGGTTACTTACTAAGATATAAAAAATAAGTGTCAATCCAAGCGGAAGAAATAATCTTCCTGTTTTCCAATCCATGTTGTCTTTTATGATGCCTTTGACAAACTCTACTGCCCATTCCATAAAGTTCTGCATCCCTGTAGGTTTCATTTGCAGTTTTTTGCTTCCCCACACACAAAAAACAAACACAATGAGTGATACAATTACAGTCATTAAAAGATTGGCAAGGTTTAAATTCGCACCTGGTATCCCAAAGACATCATGTACTATCGGATTTTCGTGATCCAAAATTATCACCCCTTTACTAAAACTATTTGTAAGTAAAAATGGAATACTGGAAGGATTAGTCTTCTTTGCCGTTACGCAAGATAAAATAGTAGATGAAATAATCTAACATCATCACCACATAAGAAGAAACAATCCCTATGATTACAGCATAAAGATGAAAATACTCATCAAAACGCATCGCTATGAGGACTGCTAGGACAGCGGCAGCCATTCTTGTAAATGTGCCCAGCCCAGTTCTGCTCTTTCTGCCTGCTGCAACAGTTTCCCCAAGTTTATTTGACTTGTATTGCAGTAACCACAAGTTATAAAGACTAACACTACTACCTAAGATTAAACCTAGAAAAATTCGGGTATAGGGTAGAAATCCAGCGCAAAGTACTAAGATTGCTAACCAGTAAAGCATCCATTTTCGTTGACGGATTATCATACTTTCATAATTAGACATCAATGCTATTTCACTCCTAATGCCCGTCAACTTAAACTCGTGTTAGAAACATAGATTTGCATCCGTTTTCAATCAAGTTGGGGAACTTCTTGCTGGGTAATACTACTTGTAGTCTTAGATGCGGAGGTGTTACTTACTATTTGCACCTATGTATTGAAGGCAGAGAAATATGTTTTACATACTTTTCAGAAAGTATCTATTTTCTATGGGCTCTGACTACTTCCTCTTTTTCTCCACACTAAGTAAGTTTACAATACGCCTGTAAGAGTTGTCAACGTGTACCAAGCAATATACAAGGTATTTCTGTAACCGTAATAAAACGCTCCAAATCAAGCTTATTCTTAAGAAATAAGCATTTGTAAACCCGTTTTCCCGAAAAAGGATTCACAAATGCTTCCAATTCTATATGACAGTTTTGTGAACACGACTTTTTGACTATATATGAAAAAGGCATAATCGGGAATATTTTCATTCAATGAAAATCATTGTTTCCACCTGCTCAAACTCCCCACCTTCGAGTTCTACTGTAATTAACGCCAGGTAATATCCAGGCGCCCCTGCTTCTTCTCTGGTAAGGACTCCTTCATGTTCTCCTTCTTCCAGCTCCGTTTCCTCCAGTAACTTTCTTTCAAATAACAACGTTTCTGGATGATACAAACTGACATCGATGCTTTTTACGAATTCTGTTAAATAAAATTGATACTTATATTCGGCATCTTCAAAAGGCTCTAAGTAGAATTCAAAACCAGCTGTTTTAGGCTGATCCGCCTCTTGATTGACAATAATATATGGCAAAGTATAATTTTCTTCTTCTGCTTGCAGCGTCAGCCAGTCCTCATGAACCCCCTCTTCCAGCCGGTCTCGGTTCATGGATAATTTGATTGTTATTTCTTTTTTCTCTTTCGGCTGAATAGTGAAGGTTTGTGGCAAGCTCCAGACCAGCCCATCCTTTCGCTCCGGTGTTTCAAAATGATACGTTTGTGTCTTGTCTGTTCTATTTTCGATGGTTACCGTTTCTGTAAACTCTTCCTGATAGTGATTGAGTTTTCCAAATTCCAGCTGGGGATCGTAAATAATGGCAGAAGGATCTACTGCTTCGTCTAACTGCATTAATCCCATTCCCTGCGTGGTACCGTTTAAGCGTGTATCTTTTTCTTCAAAGGGCTGCGCAGTTGTTTTTAATGCACCAATCAGCTGCTTATTTGTCCAATCTGGATGTGCTTCCTTTAAAACAGCAAATGCTCCTGCTACATGGGGAGAAGCCATACTCGTTCCATCCATTGCCTGATACCCTCCCGGAACTGTACTCCAAATAGCAGATCCCGGCGCGGAGATATCCGGCTTAATCGCCCACTGAACAGCAACCGGCCCCCGTGAACTAAAGGGCGCAATGGTTAATAAAGCGTCTTTTTGCACGGAATCTATAAAATAAGGTCCTTGGTTTATTTGCGACTGCAACCATTCCCCCTCCTCTTTTTGGATTGAAGCAACCGGGATATTAACAGGCTGCCGGTTATTTTCTACAGATGCCTGCAGCGGTCCAGGTTCTGAATTATAAATGATTAAGCCTTCCGCTCCCATATTTTCCGCTTGTAGGGCTAATTCAAAAAAAGGAATTTCTTTTCGTCTGGTAAGCGCAATTTTTCCATGTAAGGATTGTCCTTGCTCCATATTATCCATGTCTACCAGTTGATAGGATTGATCCAGCTCCCACGGCGGAGCACCCGCTGTTTCGATTAAAGGAATTTCCGTTTCTTCAAACGTATCTGCGAGCACCGGCTCTTTCTGCGGGGTTGTAGACGCTCCGACAGATACAGATTGATCTGCTGTTGCTGGTGATCCGACTGTCCATGCATCCGGTCCGCTATTTCCATTTGCAATCACAACAATAATACCAAGTTCGCTGGCACGGTTAACTGCCATACTTGTCGGATAGTCAGGAACATTTACTTCGTTTCCCAAGGACAGATTAATAATGTCCATCTCATCTTCTATTGCCTTTTCGATAGCTGCTAATACTTGAACAGATGAGCCTGATCCACCCGGTCCCAAAGCACGATAGGAATAAATGTCGGCATCAGGAGCTACGCCGTTGATCTCTCCATTACCAGCTATAATTCCTGCTACATGGGTTCCATGCGCGGTGGGATGTCCTTCCTCCGGCGTTGTTTCCATTGGGTCCTCATCAAAATCAACCAGATCATAACCGCCTTGATAATTATCTTGTAAATCTGGATGATTATAATCAATTCCTGTATCTATCACACCTACTTTCACGTTTTTCCCTGTAAAATCGGTCGAATTCAAGTCATATGGTATGGGCTCAGCAGGGTCCATTTTTTCAGCTACATCGGCGTTTGCTGTGTCTTGGGGCAATGTTTGATACGTTTGCACCTGATGAAACGTCTTCACCTGCTCGATTGAACCAAGCTCAGCTAATTGTTCTACCTTCCCTTCTACAGCAAGTCCTTCAAAAACAATATCATAAACAGCCACGACATTAACAAATGGATGGTAAGCTTCTATTTCTTCTTTTACTTTATGAGGGTCACCTTCTACTTCTATAATAAGTGTTTGTTTAAGCGTCTCTGCATCATACATATTTACGGATTGTATTTGCATAAACAGCACACAAATCGCTAGAGCACATAGCACCTTTTTCCACATAACATCTCCACCTTTGTAAAGTAGTTTTCGTGGCTGGGTGCAATTTTATACAATTTTTAACTTGCTTCATCTTATATTTTGACGATACGGATATTGGTTATTCATTCCAATCGTGGAAAGGAATCCTTTTGGACACAAAAAAAACAGACCAGAATCCATCTCCAGCCTGCTTTTCATTCTCTTATTTTGTTCCAAATAGACGGTCTCCTGCATCCCCAAGGCCAGGAACAATATAACCATGGTCATCAAGACTATCGTCTAATGCTGCTAAGTAAATATCCACATCCGGGTGCGTTTCTTGCACTGCTTTTACGCCTTCTGGTGCAGCTACAAGACACATTAAACGAATATTTTTTGCACCGCGTTGTTTTAAAGCTCCAATGGCATCAATCGCTGAACCGCCTGTTGCCAGCATTGGATCAATAACAATCAGTTCACGCTCTTCAATATCATTCGGCAATTTAACATAGTATTCCACAGGTTTTAATGTTTCTGGATCACGATATAAACCAACATGTCCAACTTTTGCAGCTGGAATCAGCTTACGTACACCATCTACCATTCCTAAGCCTGCACGAAGGATCGGTACCAGTCCAAGTTTTTTACCAGCTAATACTTTTGATTTGGATGTCGTTACTGGTGTCTCCACTTCTACATCAGATGTTGGTAAATCTCTTGTAATTTCAAAAGCCATTAACATCGCTACTTCATCTACAAGTTCACGAAATTCTTTTGTTCCCGTATTTTTATCGCGAATGTACGTTAATTTATGTTGAATTAACGGATGATCAAATACAAATACATTACTCACGTGATCACTCCTTAAATTTATATATCGTTCAAATTGTACTGAAAATCATATGTGCTTTCAAGTTAATTTACTTTGTTGAATGAATAATAGTTTATTGCAAAAATTATAATTTTTTCTATTATCTCGTTGATTTAAGGAGAAATCAAGCTGGTTTTACTATCAATTTAAAGATAGATTTACTTTAGAGTAAGAAAGGCTTCTTGGTTGTAACTGTGGAAAAATTAAATACTCAACTTTCGCACATAAAAAGTAACTTCATTTATATAGAAACAGGAGTGGTTCGTTCTTTTGATAATCCTTGACCAAGAATAGAAGGTGAGATGTATAGCACCGCTGCGGCGGACCGTTTTGCTTTCCTAGGGGCACGCTCTTCAGCTAACTTTTGCCAAGAAGTGCACTTGGCAAAAGTGGATCTTCAGATAGTGCTGATCCCTCAGGAGTCAAAACGGTCCGCCTCCGCTAGTTAGATGTTCTATACGTGGAATAGCTGAACAAATAAAAGGTAGATCAGGTAGAACATATTTTTTGCTGTATGGTAAAAATGTTCAGCAATGATTGATTGTTCATACGAGCTATTTCATCCAACTCATCAAAATGTTATTTCTTTCATTTGCTGTATAATCCTATCAGAGCGCAGGGCAACCACGGAGACTGAGTGGTTTGCAGGCTAAACCCGTAACTCCTGGGATTGGAACTGCGATTACTCGTCACATCAAAACCGTCGCTGGTTACAGTGCTTAACCACATAATAAATGATTGATGATGTTAGAGAAAAAGATTGATTTAATAATTCAGTCTATACAGAAATAAAAATCCGCAGAGTCAGGTACTCTGCGGATTTTTATTATCCTGCTTTCATAGTATAACTGTTATCCACATTGGGGATATTTTATTTATAAAGCGGGAATTTTTCTGTTAATGCTTGTACACGTTCTTTCGCTTCGTTTAATTTTGCTTCGTCTTCATTATTTTTTAAAGTAAGAGAGATGATTGCAGCGATTTCTTTCATTTCTTTGATACCAAATCCACGCGTTGTTACTGCTGCTGTTCCAATACGGACACCGCTAGTGACAAACGGGCTTTCTGTATCAAAAGGAATAGTATTTTTGTTTGTGGTTACACCAACATCATCTAACGCTTTTTCCGCTACTTTTCCAGTAAGATTTAATGGTGTAACATCTAATAATAATAAATGATTGTCTGTTCCGCCTGAAACGATACGGATACCTTCATCTTGTAAAGCTTCTCCAAGTGCTTTGGCATTCTCAATAATTTTCCCAGAGTATGCTTTAAAATCATCGGATAATACTTCTTTAAAGGAAACTGCCTTAGCCGCAATAATATGCATTAAAGGTCCGCCTTGAATCCCCGGGAAGATAGCTTTATCAATTTTCTTCGCATATTCTTCTTTACAAAGAATCATTCCTCCGCGTGGTCCGCGAAGTGTTTTATGCGTTGTAGTTGTGACAAAATCAGAATATGGAACCGGATTTTCATGGTGTCCTGTAGCGACTAAACCGGCAATATGTGCCATGTCAACCATTAAATAAGCACCAACCGCATCCGCAATCTCTCTAAACTTCTTAAAATCTATGCCCCGGGAATACGCACTTGCACCTGCAACGATTAATTTCGGTTTTACTTCTTTTGCTTTTTCAAGTACAGCATCATAATCCAGCTGTTCGGTCTCTTTATCTACACCATAGTCCACAAAGTTGTATAAACCGCCACTAAAGTTAACCGGGCTTCCATGCGTTAAATGTCCACCGTGATTTAAATTCATACCTAATACCGTGTCTCCAGGCTCCAGAAAGGTAAAATATATTGCCATATTCGCTTGGGAACCGGAGTGAGGCTGTACATTGGCATGATCCGCTCCAAATATTTCTTTCGCACGTTCTCTAGCAAGGTTCTCCACTATATCTACATACTCACAGCCGCCGTAATAGCGTTTATCGGGATAGCCTTCCGCATATTTATTGGTAAGTATGGAACCCATCGCATCCATCACTGCCTTGGATACAAAATTTTCTGAAGCGATCAGCTCAATCTTATTATGCTGACGTTCCTTCTCTTGCAACATTGCCTGAAAAACTTCATTATCTGCTTGTTTTACATATTCCATCATTACTGCACAGCCTCCTAATATAAGGTAAAATTTATTATTATTTGTTGTTCAAACTAAAATGAAAGGAATAAAGAATCCAATCTATTAGTTAGATGGATTCTCTCCATAAGATGCCCGATGGCCACCAATTAATTTCGGGCGCGTCCGGGCTACTCGAATTCTGGCGTGACCAACCGTACGTTGTTTCAGTTTTAGCGGCACTGCAACGGCTTTTAAGTGCATACCAATCATTGTTTCTCCAATGTCTATCCCGGCATGGGCACTTATATTTTCAACAACCACAGGATCTTGCATACACTTATAAGCATATGTCGCCATCGATCCTCCCGCTTGTGGAACAGGAACCACAGCAACTTCCTCCAGATTGTATTGCATCATTGTCTGCCTATCAACGACAAGGGAACGGTTCAAATGCTCGCAGCATTGAAAAGCAAGATGAATACCTGTTTGCTTTTGAAGGTTCGTCATCTGCTCATAAAGACTTTCGGCGATTTCCATACTTCCGTTTGTTCCAATTGGCTTTCCAGCTACTTCACTTGTGGAACACCCAATAACAACAATCTCATCTTTTTGCAGAATACTCGTCTCCAGCCATTGATTAATAACTTGTTCTAAGTCTTCTGCTATCATTATGACTCACCTCTACTAAATTATTGCAGTTTAACTATATCCGTTGAAATAAAGGTTTTACTTTATCAACTATTTTGCATGTATATCTTGTTATTCCTTTTGTTCATTCGTTTGAAACAGCAAATAATAGAATCATCTATAAGCATATCATGATTTTTTTAAAATTACGATACATCTTGATGCCTGTTTTCTTTTAAAGGTCCCTCCTCCTGATGTAAGGAGTTTATTGGCGTAACACTGGTAGATTCAGACACTTGTTTCACGCTAAATTGTTTAATCTGCTCTCTTAAGCTTCCTGCATGCTCTTCCATTTGCCTTGCTAATTCGTCAACCTGTTCCATGGTTACAATTTGCTCTTGAATAGCGGCGTTAACTTCTTGCGTACCTGCAGAGGTTTCTTCTGCAATAGCTGCTACTTCCTGTGACTGATTTGCTGTATTTTGAATCGATTTCAATTGCTGCTCCACCAGTTCATAAATTGTATCAACCTGCGTAGCTGTTTCCGTTACCGTTGTCCCCATCTCCCTAATAGTGTGATTGGTATTTTCTCCACGGTTCACTTCCTCACGTGCTGATTTTGCGTTCTTATTAATTTTTACTGCCAGCTGCTTTACGTCTTCCTGAATAGAAAGCAACAGCTCAGAAATATCATTTACTGCTTTTCCGCTCTGATCAGCGAGCTTTCGTACTTCTTCCGCAACAACAGCAAAACCTTTCCCATGTTCTCCTGCACGGGCAGCTTCAATAGAGGCATTTAACGCTAATAAGTTGGTTTGGTCGGCAATCTCTCCGACCAAAGTGATAATTCCTTCCACTTCCATCGTACTTTGGCGTAAATGATTTACGTCTTCTAAAGAGACCTCTTGTTCAACGGCGATACGCTGAATGCCATCAACTAATTGTTTGACTACATTTTGTCCTTCTTCCAGCCTATGAATCATAGCGTGGGATTGTTTTTTTGATGTCTCTGCTTTATGCTGGACCTCGTTGGCTAATTCGGTGGCTATTTCAATAGATCCAACTGTTTCCTGTGTAGCCCGTGATGAATTCTCCGCACCATCAGAAATCTCGTTAATCGATTCGCCAATCGCCGCAGAATGTTTTGATGCCGTATTCGATGCCTCTTTTAACTGATGAACAGTAGCATTGGTTTCTTCAAAATGCTGATCAATATTTGTTACCATTCTATTTAAACTTTGGAGCATACTGTTGACAGCAACCGATAAAGATTTAATCTCATCATCCGATTTCGGAATTTCTACCCGTACTTCTAAATTTCCTTTTGCAGCTTCACCTGTGATTTGTTCTAATTTTTGCAAAGGTTTCGTAATCCATCTTGCTGCAAAGAAAGCAAGAATTCCAGACCATATCACACCAGCCAATAATGTAAAAATAACAAAGCTCTGTTGCGAAATATTGATCCAAGGTTGTATATAATCAAATAAAATGTAAATAAAAAAAGCACTTGTTGAATAGGTAATAAGCGCTAAAAAGGTCGTAAACACAACAAGCTTTAATCTAAGACTAAATCGATAATGATTCCCCATGAAACCTTCCACTCCCTTTAGTTCATTTTTATCGCAGTGTAACTGGCTGGGGCTGCGATTACTCGCCCCATCGAAAGGATTTGTAAGACTCCCACTTCTAGAATAGAGGAAACTCGAAAATTCTAAGTGGGAGATCCAACAGCCAGTAACGGCCCGATCCGTTCAACTAACATTCAGCGGGGGATAAAGAAAAACCCCACTCAATGAAGTTTCACTTTATACGGGTATTATAAAGCTTCAGCCCTAAGCAGTGGAAACCTGGTTATAACGTCAGCAAAGCCTTATAAGAAAAACGTGTTCTTCTTTTTTCTTATACCTGACGTGCACAAAAACAGAATAAGCGCTTGCAAAGGAAATATCTCTCTCTTATCCTTTATCTGTTGTTTATATCTTCAAGAAGTTTTATAGGCTGCAATACCTCTTTCACCTTTAAAAGGTTAAGGAGATAACCATTGATCCAGGCACGATTCAATTTCTTCTTTTGTCTTCATGTAATACGATGTCGGTCCGCCAAACGGATCCGCAATATCAGAATTTGTCAGCTGTCTTTTTAAATCATGAATGACCTCAATTTCTTCACGACAGGCTTCATACAAAAGCTCACTTTGTTTTAATGGATCCATGTGAGAATCGTGCTGCTCTAAACAGCGACTTCTTTTTTCTTCCAAATCTGCATAGGCTTTTTCTAATTGATTCCATATTTGTATATCGGCATATAGTGCAAATTCTTTAAGTGTATATGTCTTTTTTCTTTCTTTGGGATAATTAGACCAGACTATTTCTTTATGTGACGTGGTCATTGTGAGGATTAAGTCTGCCCATTGCACTAATTCTTCACTAATTGGAGTGGCTTGATGGTTTAATTCAATCCCATCCCGCTCTAACACTTCTGTTGTCTGGATACTTGCAGATGCTCCCGGCATTGCGCTTATTCCGCAAGACCTAACTTGAATATCTTCTTGGGCGCGATTTCTTAATAATGCTTCTGCCATCGGACTGCGGCATGTATTTCCTGTGCATACAAATAGTACATTCATTCGGTGAATCCTCCTATTTTTATTATGACGATTTGAAAATTCAATTATTGATCTGTTTATTTTTTCTACCTATAAAACGAAACTTCATTCAGTGGGAGTTTTTCGACGCACAACTCTTTACGATGGGACGAGTAATCGCAGTCCCAGTCCCAGGATGTGCTAGTGCAGACGTTGCAACAACGGTTTTCGATGGGGTGAGTAATCGCAAAAGCTCTTCGATGGGGCGAGTAATCGCAGCCCCAACCCCAGGACGTCGCGAACTTAGTCTGCTTCCTTCATTCTCCCACTGAATTAGCCTTAGTGATTCAGTGAGGTAGCGCCCGTTATCTTCCACCTAAATAAATTTATTTTCGCTCTTTATATTGTGGCGGGAGTTTTACGGGCGGTTCTCCGTGATAAATCAAGAAATAAGATTTTCTTTATCATATCAATGAATAATATCCAAATAAAGTATCATATACCGTTTCGGAATCTTTTGTACCTTCTTCCATCATATCAGGTTTCGTTTTTATTAAAAAAGTGAATGTAAAACTTAATGATTAAAATAAACGGAAGAAGGGCTGTTATAGTTATGACTACTCACAATGTAATATGCATACGTACATGCTTTATCAACAGAGAGGGAAAGGAGAAATAATATGGAACGAAATCATACGATAATCCAATTCTTTGAATGGCATGTAGAGGCTGATGGATTGCATTGGGATCGCCTGAAAGAGCTTGCTCCGGAACTGAAAAAGAAAGGGATAGATTCCGTTTGGATTCCCCCTGTAACAAAGGGGATTTCTCTAGAAGATACGGGTTATGCCCCCTATGATTTATACGACTTAGGTGAATTTAATCAAAAAGGAACGGTCAGTACAAAATACGGGAATAAACAGGCATTGCATGATGCAGTTGCAGCTTGTCATGAACACGATATCCACGTTTATGTGGATGTCGTGCTGAACCATAAAGCCGGGGCAGATGAAACTGAGGTATTTCAGGTTATCGAGGTGGATCCAAATAACCGGACAGAAGAAGTTTCAGAGCCCTTTGATATTGAAGGCTGGACAAAATTCACATTTCCAAACCGAAATGATCGCTACTCTTCGTTCAAATGGGGATTTGAACATTTTAACGGGACAGACTATGATG
Organism: Oceanobacillus jeddahensis; assembly: GCF_000750635.1. GTDB lineage: Bacteria > Bacillota > Bacilli > Bacillales > Amphibacillaceae > Oceanobacillus > Oceanobacillus jeddahense. Next base: position 775,505 of record NZ_CCDM010000001.1, on the reverse strand, counting down.
CAATGGAGGATAGAACCGGAGTATTCCAAATTGTAGGGGATTATAAATCTTGGAGTGAAGAAGTAGACGATGAGTTTGGTAATTATGATTATTTGATGTTTGCGAATATCGATTATAATCATCCGGATGTACAGGAGGAAATGGTTCGATGGGGAAAATGGTTTGCTGATACAGTAAAATGCAATGGTTTCCGTTTAGATGCAATAAAACACATTAACCATGATTTTATAAAAATGTTTGTAGAACAGATTTCCCAATACTGTGGAGATGATTTTTATTTTGTAGGAGAGTTCTGGAAACACGATCTGGAAGCATGTCAACACTTTTTGGATCAGATCGATTACCGTATCGATTTATTTGACGTAGCTTTGCATGATAATTTATATACCGCATCCACATCCGGGAATAATTTTGACCTCACCACGATTTTTGATCATACATTGGTTCAATCACATCCGCTTCATGCGGTAACCTTTGTGGACAACCATGATACCCAACCGGATGAAGCACTTGAATCGTGGGTGGAGGATTGGTTTAAACAGATCGCTTATGCCCTTATATTACTACGCAAAGATGGGCTCCCATGTATCTTTTACGGAGATTATTTTGGCATTGGCGGAGAAGATCCCATCGAAGGCAAAAAAGAAGCGATTGATCCCCTTCTCTACACTCGTTATCATAAAGCATACGGAAAGCAAGAAGATTATTTCGATCATCCCAATACCATTGGCTGGGTCCGTTACGGCTTACCGGAAATAGAGCGTTCAGGCTGTGCAGTCGTTATTTCTAATGGAGATGACGGCGAAAAAAGAATGAACGCAGGAAAAGATCGTGCAGGGGAAATTTGGGTTGATCTGACGGGAAACAGAACCGATCATATTCCCATTGAAGAAGATGGATTTGCCACTTTTCCAGTTAATGGGGGCAGTGTATCTGTTTGGGCGCTTCCACGGGAAAATGTTGAATAACTTATCATCTTGTATTTTGTAATTTTATTTCAAAAATCCATAAGCAAGCTGGATAAAAGAGTAAAATCTCATAATCAAGGTTTTGTCCTTTTATCCTGCTTATTTTTTTACACTCAACTAAATATCAAATAAATCCCAAAGCATGAAAGAATGATTCCTCCAAACAATTCACTATAGGTCCCAAAGAATCCCTGCAGCCGTCTGCCTAACAACAAACCTATCCATGTGAATATACAGCTTACGATTCCGAATATAACGAGCGTAAAAATAATGGTTACTCCGGAAATTCCTAAGCTAAATCCTACTGTAAAACTATCCAGACTGACACTGAATGCTAACATCCATAGCCCAAGTCCAACTGGCTGCCACCTGTATTCGTCCGGGATGCGAAAAGCGGAAAAAAACATATGCGCACCAATAAAAAACAACAGTATTCCTGAAGCTAATGCAGTCCATTGTCCAACCTGTTCTGATAAAGCATGTCCGAGAAGCATGCCTGCCATTGGGAAAAGCATATGGAAGCCACCAATCACCAGCCCAATCATAGCAATCCGTTTTAATCGCATTCTATTCATTCCTAAGCCTAAGCTGATGGAGAATGCGTCCATGCTTAAACCAACTGCGAGTAAGGCCAATGAAATTAATTCGGTAGAAAAAAACATCCATAACATCCCCTTTGAAGCATGCTTGTACACTTTATGCTTCAAAAAAGGAGAATATGAATGTTTTTAAAAAATCTATCTTCTATATAACTTGAAATTAATATTTTACCTTCTGGCATTCGCTACGGAAAAACACTACGCTTTCCATGGGGACGGCTTCAGCTAACTTGAAAAGAAGGTCACTTTTCAAGTGGATCTTCAGCTCGACCTGTTCCCATAGGAGTCTCCGTGCTTTTCCTTTGGGACTGCGATTACTCTTCCCATCAAAACCGTCGCTAGTTACTGTGCTTATACCCAAAACTTTTCAAGCGTAAAAAATAGGTTTATTAATTCAATTTATATAACTTCTTTTCATGAATTTTCTTTATATTGAATAAGCCGTTTTATCTTTCAATCACGCTAACTGCTGCTTTTCGCAGACGATTCATCACAGCTTGGCCAATTCCTTCTTCTGAAAATGTTTCGCAAATAATTTTATCCACATTTGCTTGCTTAAAAAAACGTAATCCATCATATAAGGAGGAAGCAATTTCTTCTATTGTTTCTCCAAGCTTGTGCATATGCGTGTTCTCTGGGAAAATTCCAGCTGTTTGATCCGATACTAAAACACCAATCCTGCTTCCTGCTTGTATTTCTTTATCCACAAAATCCTGGAAAGCTGAAATAGAGCCCGTAAATAAATATAGTGGAACTTCTGGTGCATAATGTTTATATTTCATGCCAGGCGCTTTGGGACGGTCTTCAGACGTTACAAGGCCCGGGTCCATCATAACAGTACCTGCCTCCAGCTCTAATTGCTCTTTTGTAATTCCGCCAGGTCGTAAAATAACTGGAATTTCCCCTGTGCAATCAATAACTGTTGATTCTAAGCCGACACCTGTCTGCCCGCCATCTATCAATCCACTAATTCGTCCATTCAAATCCTCATACACATGTCCTGCAGCAGTTGGGCTGGGTTTTCCAGATACATTTGCACTCGGAGCCGCAACAGGTCTCCCTGCTCCTTGAATTAATGCAAGTGCAATGGGGTGGCTAGGGATTCGTACGCCAATTGTGGATAAACCAGCTTTTACATTCTCCGCGCAATAATCATTTGCTGGTAAAATATATGTTAAAGGTCCGGGCGAAAAGGCCTCGATTAATTTATACACATAGTTTGGAATAAATGTGACAAGCTCCTTTAATTGCTCTGTAGACGCAACATGAGCAATCAACGGATTATCCTGTGGACGGCCTTTTGCTGCAAATATTTTACGTACTGCTGCTGCATTGGTAGCATCTGCGCCGAGTCCGTAAACTGTTTCTGTAGGAAAAGCAACAACTTCTCCTGCTTTTAGCATATCAGCTGCTTCTTGTATATCTTGATCCAATATATTTGTTAAATTCATTTTCCATACCTTCGTGTGCATAACGTTCCCTCTTTTCTACGTATCTATTTTAGTCGATACACAGAAGAAACGCAAAAAAGGAGAATTTCGACATACTTATGCACATTATTCACAGTTTTTATCCACAAAAAGATGATTGCTCACACATATCCCCTAATTATACACACCCCTTTGTGAATAGTGTGCATAATTTCCTCTTGACAAATAGAAAGTAAATTGAGTCTAGTTATAGCAACTATTTCTCTTTTTTAGCGAACTAAGAAACTTGATAAGCCCACCAATTACCTGTTTTTTCTGAATTTATATTTTTAAAAGTGACATCGTTTTCTCTTTTGAATTGTAAAGACTCCAAAAGGATATCCACAACTGGACTCTGGTTATGCACATATACACATTTTACGTTATTTTCTCGAGAAATTACCAGCACAGATTCAAAAACAACAAATAATTTTTGAACATGCTCCTTGGTTAAATACAATTGCTTCAGCCAATAAGTCGATTCATCTACCATATCCAAGTTAAAACAGCCCTCAATGCTTCCGTTTATTTCTACAACATAACTTTCCTTTGTTAAATTTTTACCGAAAAGCTTTTCATTCTTATGAATAAATTCCTCCATTAACGCTACCTTCGCTTCTTTGACTTGGTAGATTTGCATTTTTTATCCTCCATTCTTTACATATTGATGGTTAATCCCACTTTGCATGTCCGTCATTTTCTGTTTTTGCATAATAGGCAAGTATAAGAAAAACGGACTGCCCATTTCCTGATTGACGCAAGATCTATTCGCAAATAAAGTTTCGCTTTAATACAAGTGTATGTCACTTTAAACAAAACTATGACAGTCCCAACCATTTAAATAGAAAGAACTCTACTTCAACCTCTTCTTCCTCTTCTATTTCTTCTACCTCATCACTCGCTACAGAAGTGCCGTTGAAGAAATCTAAAAAGCATAATGGCGGGAATAGAACACACCACCAGTTAGCACCGGAGCCTTCTCCAATTGTTACTAAAATCGCTTCGTATTCACCTGCTGGATAAAGATAGTTTCCGTATAATTTTGCTGGAAAAGATACATTCTCCCCATATTCCAGTTCAAAATCTTCATCGCTGTTTTCTTTTTCTAGTGTGTCCCTAATTACCTCTTCCAATTCTGGAAGATTTTCCTGAATCAGCTTTCGTGCTTCTTCAATATCATCAATATCTTTCACCCATTCCGTAATTACCTCGTTCACTTCATCACGGACTTTATGTTTTAATTCTTGATCTTTCTCACTATCACTATTTGCCAAAATGCGCAGTCTAATTGCTTCATCCGGAATAACCTGATAGTCAAGCTCTTTATGTTGCATTTCTTTTGCTACACTAATCACGGGAATAATTGATAATAATAAAAATAAAAGTCCTATTGCCATCCAAAATTTTTTCATTAAAAAAATCTCCCTTCCATCTATCTATGAGATAGTGTCGACAAGGAGATTTTTACTTATACAAGTTTCATAGAAATATATATTTGAATTCAACGTATATTTTTTCGCTATTTTGGGCATTTAAAATCAGCTTAAATGACTTGCCAATATGATTCGGTCCTTTCCATTTATATCCTTTTTAATTTCCACATGACTGTCAGGAAAAATGTGCTGTATGCGTTCTTTTACACGTTTACCTTGTGTATGACCAATTTCAAAAGCCAGCAGTGTACCCTGTTTTAAAGGCATCTCTTTCACTTGTGCCATAATCATGTAGTATGCAGCCAAACCATCCTCTTCCGCGAAAAGAGCTAGTTCTGGATCAAAATTACGGACGGTGTCACTAAGTTCCACTGCTTCTGATTTTGCAATATAAGGTGGGTTGGAAACAATTACATCAAACGGGATTGTTTCGTTCATCAGCGGAGATAAAAAATCGCCTTTCATGAATGAAACATCCGCTTTTAATTGATCAGCATTACGCTTGGCAACTTGGAGTGCTTCAGAAGAAATATCTGTAGCAAACACCTCTGCAGTTCCGAATTCTAACGCCAGTGTAATGGCAATAATTCCACTGCCTGTACCGATATCAACAATTCGTACAGGATCTGTTTCCGAGCCAATGTATTCCTTTATTGCGAGGACAAGTTCTTCCGTTTCTGGCCGCGGAATTAACACATTCTTGTTCACCTCGAAGGAACGGCCGTAAAATGCTTCATAACCGGTCAAATGTTGAACAGGGATTCCTGTTTCTGCATGTTTTTTGATATCTGCTTTTATCTGCATATGTTTTTCTTCTGATATTGGATTACGTAAAGAAAGCAGCCATTCCTGCTTAGATAAGCCTAAATGATGCTGTATTAAAATCTCAGCAACTTTTGGTTCTCTATTTGCTTTTTCTAAAAAAAGAGAAGCCCAATTAAGGACTTCGTAAATTTTTGTTTCCGTCATGAATTATTCACCAATCTGCTCTAATTTTTTTGCTTGCTCTTCCATCACAAGTGCATCGATAAATTCATCCAACTTACCCTGCATAATCTGATCCAGTTTTTGAATGGTTAAGCCGATACGATGATCTGTCACCCGGTTTTGCGGATAGTTGTACGTACGAATACGTTCCGAACGGTCTCCTGTCCCAACCGCCGATTTACGGCTTTCATCATACTCTGCTTGAGCTTCCTGCTGAAATTTATCATAAATACGGGCACGCAATACCTTCATTGCTTTTTCTTTATTCTTAATCTGTGATTTTTCATCCTGAATAGATACAACGATTCCAGTAGGCTCATGTGTTAAACGCACTGCTGACATCGTTGTATTAACACTTTGTCCTCCCGGTCCGCTGGAAGCAAAAGTATCTACACGGATATCCTTCTCATGCACGTCTATCTCTACTTCTTCTGCTTCCGGGAGTACAGCAACCGTTGCAGTAGAGGTATGAATACGGCCGCCTGATTCCGTTTCCGGAACACGTTGTACACGATGTGCGCCATTTTCATACTTCAATTTCGAGTAAACGTCTGCGCCATCGATCATAAAGATAATCTCTTTATATCCGCCCACACCTGTGGAACTGGCTTCCATCACGTCAATTTTCCAGCCCTGTGCTTCTGCATAACGCGAATACATCCGGTATAAATCGCCCGCAAATAAAGCCGCTTCATCTCCACCGGCAGCACCACGAATCTCCATAAAGACGTTTTTATCGTCATTCGGGTCTTTGGGAAGCAGAAGAATCTTCAGCCGCTCCTCCAGCTCTTCTTTTTTGGAGGATAGTTCAGATACTTCCGTTTTAGCCATTTCCAGCATTTCGTTATCTGATTCATCTTCCAGCATTTCTTTCGCATCTGCTAATTGTGATGTCACTTCTTTATACTCGCGGTAAGCTTGAACAACATCCTCTAAGCCAGCTTGTTCCTTCGAATATTCACGCAGTTTTTGTGTATCACCAATTACTTCTGGATCACTTAACATTTCATTTAATTTATTATACCGATCTTCCAGTGCTTGCAAACGATCTAACACAAGAATACACCTCTTTCTCCATAACAGTCTTATTATATTATAAGGGAGCATCCGGGTCAATTACACCTCTGATGCAAAGAAATTATATGTGCTGATAAAATGAAACCTCACTCAGTGGGAGTTTTACGGACAGTTCTCCGTGATAAATAAAAAACTATAGGCTCGGCATGTTTTATACATGACCAATCTACAGGCATTGTTAGTGTACAAAAAAACTGCCGAACATAAAAAAATCGGCAGTTTTCCTATTAATTATTTCCTTGTTTTACAACACGCTGCACTATATTTACCGCAGGCTTATTCGGCACTTCATGATGATGACGACAGCGCGGCTCATAGGATTCGGAAGCTCCAACTAAAATAACAGGGTCATCATAGGATGCCGGCTTGCCGTCAATCAAACGCTGTGTTCTGCTTGCTGGTGATCCGCAAATCGGGCAGATGGCATTTAATTTCGTGACAGATTCAGATAAGGCCATCAACTGAGGTACCGGCTCAAAAGGAACTCCCCGAAAATCCATATCCAAGCCTGCAACAATCACCCGGATATCCCGGCGGACAAGTTCTTCAATGACATCAATGACATCGTTATTAAAAAATTGTACTTCATCAATTGCTACAATTTCTACATCCGGTTTTATTTCATCTAAAATTTCTACCGCATTCCCAATCGATTTCGCAATCGTTGTTCTGCCGTCATGGGAAACAACTGCCGTTTCATCATAACGGTTATCTATAGCTGGTTTAAATACACACACGTCTATATGTGCATATGTCGCTCTTCTGACACGACGGATTAATTCTTCTGATTTCCCGGAAAACATACTCCCGCAAATTAATTCGACCCAGCCATTTCGCTTCATAATATGCATTTGGAGAAACTCCTCTCGCGAATAGTATAACTTAAGTATCTTATGTTAAAGCTCTTTTTGATGAAAAACGCAAGAAGCATTCTCGTCTATCCTCTAAAAAAGCTTGTTCTTCTATTATTATATGATAAATCAAAATAACTTATTTTTCATACTTTATCTCATAAAAAGTAAAAAAACAGGCAAAATGAGACATTTTGCCTGTCCTTTCGAATTCAATTCCTTACAAATATCCTTTTTATCCGGCATATTTCCGGTAAATCAGATCATTAGTTAAGGTTATATTTTTTCTTAAAGCGATCCACACGGCCGCCAACTTTGTCAGCTTTTTGCTTACCAGTGTAGAATGGATGTGAATCAGAGCTGATTTCAACTTTTAATAGCGGGTATGTGTTGCCATCTTCCCACTCAATTGTTTCATCTGATTCTTTCGTAGATCCGCTTAAGAACTTGTAATTCGTACTAGTATCTAGAAAAACTACTTTTCTGTACTCTGGATGAATATCATTTTTCATGTTCTTCTACTCCTTTTTGCCCTGAGTCCCTTGGAAACAGAGTTATTCGAAGAGTCGTTCGTGATGCAAAGCACCCTACCTAAACTCACACAGAAAAATTATAACAGTGTATGGCATGAAATGCAATAGAAGTTATTAACTTTCCTTTTTATTAGCATTCATTCCTTTTCGTTTCATTTCTTCATCCATCATTTGCAGGAATTCTTCGTTGTTCTTAGAATTTTTCATACGTTTTAAGAAGCGGTCTAAGAATTCATTAGAATCCTGCATTGTTTTGCGTAACAGCCACATTTTATCCAAATGTGCTTTATCTACTAAGAGCTCTTCTTTCCGGGTTCCTGAACGTAAAATATCGATAGCAGGGAAAATCCGGCGGTCCGCAAGATGCCGATTTAAGTGCAGCTCCATATTTCCTGTACCTTTAAATTCTTCATAAATGACATCGTCCATTCGTGAACCCGTATCTACTAATGCTGTAGCTAAGATGGTAAAGCTGCCGCCTTCTTCAATATTTCTCGCTGCTCCAAAGAAACGTTTTGGACGGTGGAAAGCTGCTGGATCAATCCCGCCAGATAACGTTCGTCCGCTTGGAGGAATAACTAAGTTATACGCTCGTGCTAAGCGTGTAATACTATCCATTAAAACAATTACATCACGCTTATGTTCCACAAGGCGCATCGCACGTTCTAAAACTAATTCAGACACTTTAATATGGCTCTCCGGAACTTCATCAAATGTAGAAGAAACCACATCGACATCAGGCCCTACAGAGCGTTCAATGTCCGTTACTTCCTCTGGTCGCTCATCCACTAACAGAATAATCAACTTGGCGTGCGGATGGTTGTGCGAAATGCTGTTTGCAATTTCTTTAATCAGCATCGTCTTACCAGCTTTAGGAGGCGCAACAATTAAACCACGCTGCCCAAAACCAACTGGTGTCATTAAATCCATAATACGTGTTGATAATTGCTTTGTTTCTGTTTCTAATTGAATTGGCCGGTTTGGATAAAGTGCCGTTAAAGCTGGAAAATGCACGCGTTCCTTTGAAGAATCTGGATCTTCATCATTGACAGCATCTACATGCAACAAACCATAATAGCGTTCATTTTCCTTTGGCGGCCGTACCTTCCCGGATACTTTATCTCCATTCCTTAAATCAAAACGGCGGATTTGGGAAGCAGAGATGTAGATATCCTCTGCACTTGGAGAATAATTAATTGGACGCAGAAATCCAAATCCCTCAGAAGGAATAATTTCTAAGATTCCATCCATAAATAAAAAGCCATCTTTTTCTGCCTGCGCTTTTAATATTGCAAAAATTAACTCTTTCTTTGTCAACTTCGCATAATACGAAATTTTATAATCTTTTGCTAGTGCATAAATTTCTTTTAATGTCATTGTCTCTAAACTAGAGATTGTCAGTGTTGCCATTAAATCACCACGCCTGTTCTAGGTTCTTTTATATATTTCTGATGGAATGAATAATCTCTATCCCATCTATTCATACAGTTACTACATTTTAGAAAAACGATTTGATGGAGAAGAAACCTCTACCTTTTTGAATAACATATAGGTTGTTTATACGTCACTTTATTATCCTCATTCTGCCTCTATCTTCTTGTCTTGTATCCGCTTCATTAAAGTACTGTTCTCTAAAAGGTATTTTCAAAATATATTTTTAAAAATGTAATTTATTATTTTAGCAGATATCTTTTGTTTTATTTTAGAAATGATATATCAGATATTGTATAAAGTCTCGTTAACTTCTTTTTCAGATTGTATTAAATCTCATTTTAAAAGTACCATCCTAATCACGGTATTTAAAACGGATTGTCCTATATATGGAAGGAATACTAAGAAGACTTGCTCTGTTTAACAGAGGCAATTAGAAGCTTTTAACATGTTACAGGTGTCTTAGATAATTACAGACGTTCACAATGAAGACTTCTTTTCTATTTGGCTGTCAGTCTTAATTTACTTTATTAAACATCTATTATCATACTCTTTTACCAATAAAGATTCAATAGACTTTTTTGTCAAAAATAGAGGAATTTTAGATCATATTGTAAATGGTTTTCGAATACCATCTGAAGTTAAAAGAAAATGTATCAATTACGCTGGCTTTCCAGACTTATCGAAGTTATTTGAGGATTGATAAGATGTGCCTTATTTTATTAAGAGGTTTAAGAAGAGTCAGGAAAATGATACATCTATATAAAAAAGCTTCGAACGCAAGTCTGAATGCGTTCTCGAAAAAACTATATTTGTAAGAGACCAGGGATCGAACTTTCCGTCAGGAATTTCTGTGTTTTTCTTTCGCCAGTCCATTTTCATTATTACCCGGTTTTATATTTTACAAACCCGACAGCCTTGCTGCACTTACTCAAGCTATTAAATACGCTGTTTTTTTCTGCCAAGAGCCGTCAAACCATGTGGGCACTATAGCGCCCGTTGTACTTTATTCTTTAAATTTTATACTTTCTAAAGTACAAAAAAGCTATATCATAAAAGAGAAGGAAAAGTCTTCTCTTTTATGATATACCTCTTCCTCTAAGAGGATGCTTAAAAGCAGACATAAACCGGAACGGCTATTGGTTCCACCGAAGACAATAACGTATCAGAAATGCAGTATCAATTTTATTTGTTTTGCTAATGTGCTTTTTACGTATTCTGATCTTGATAAATTTCGGATTCCGTCATCTCTTCTCTCCAAATAGTTGCCCCAAGAGAACTAAGCTTGTCCGTTAAATTCTCATAGCCACGGTCAATATGATCCAAACCAGTAATTTCGGTTACTCCATTCGCAAGCAAACCGGCTATCACTAGTGACGCTCCAGCACGAAGATCGCTAGCTTTTACTTTAGCGCCTTCTAATTGAACAGGGCCAGAAACAATTACCGAGCCACCTTCTACTTTTATTTCAGCGTTCATCCGGCGGAGCTCATCAATGTGCTTTAAACGCGCAGTATAAATGGTGTCAATAATCACACCCGAATGGCCTGCTTGTGTCAACAATGTTGTAAATGGTTGTTGCAGGTCTGTAGGGAACCCGGGATAAACTAATGTCTTAATATCCACACTACTCAAAGAATTTGCTCTAGCAATGTACAATTGATCATTATGCGATTCAATATTAACATTCATTTCTCGCAGCTTCGCAATTAAAGATTCCATGTGTTGTGGGATAACATTGTCAATGACAACTTCTTTCCCCATCGCAGCGGCTGCAATGGCATAAGTCCCTGCTTCAATACGGTCAGGAATGATGGTATGCGTACAGCCATGCAACGAAGGAACACCATCGATACGAATCACGTCTGTTCCAACACCTTTAATCTTGGCACCCATATTGGTTAATAACGTTGCAACATCAATAATTTCGGGTTCTTTTGCAGCATTTTCAATGATTGTTTGTCCTTTTGCCTTCACTGCTGCAAGCATAATATTGATCGTAGCCCCAACACTGACGACATCCAGATAAATACGTGCCCCACGGAGCTCATTTGCACGTAAATAGATAGCACCTTGCTCATTCGTTACTTCTGCCCCAAGCGCTTCAAAACCTTTAATATGCTGGTCGATTGGACGTGGACCTAAGTAACATCCTCCAGGTAAACCAATGACTGCTTTATTAAATTTTCCAAGCATAGCACCCATGAAGTAATAGGATGCACGTAATTTTTTGACTCTTCCGTTTGGTAATGGCATGGCAATCATCTTCTCTGGATGAATCGTCATGTCTTGACCATCCCGAGATACCGTTCCACCAATTTCTTCTAATAGCTCACCTAATGTGTCTACATCCGAAATGTCCGGCAATCCTTCAATTGTCACTGTCGAATCTGCAAGAATAGCTGCTGGCAATAGTGCAACCGCACTATTTTTTGCACCACTGATGTGAACTTCTCCAGATAGTTCATGCCCACCCTCAATTAATAACTTTTGCATGTAAAAACCTCGTTCCTATAGAAGTAGGATAACACTCCACAAGTTGTTTATAAAGTGAAACTTCATTCACCGGCGATCCCGGCGCACCGTTGTTTACGATGAAAGGAGTAAGCGCAACAATATTGTCAGATTAGTGCGACCGCTCCGGAAAAACACTACGCTTTCCACGGGCTTGAGCTCAGCCTCCTTGGTAAAAAGAAAACCACTTTTTCCCTGCGGGGTCTTCCCACTGGGACTGCGATTACTCGCCCCACCGAAGACATTTGCGCTTTCCCGTAGGAGTCTCCGTGTTTTTCCTCCGCTTGATAGTTTTTAGCTATCCATATTAAATTTAAGAAAATCCACTAACCTGACAGTATTGATAAGCGCAATCCCGTTGTAAAAAACGGTGCTGGTGCAGACGTTGCGAACTTAGTCTGCTTTTTCACCCCCTGCTGAATGTTTGGTTGAACAAATCGGGCCGCTGCCTGCTGCTTCAACGCTTTTCTTATTGTCTGTATTTTTTCCAACTCTATGCAATTATTTTTGTTTATCCCAATCTGCTAAGAATTTTTCAATTCCTTGATCTGTTAATGGATGCTTTACTAACGATGATAGAACATTAAATGGAATCGTTGCAATGTGCGCACCGTTTAATGCAGCATCTGTTACATGGACTGGGTGACGGATAGATGCAGCGATAATTTCTGTTTGAATATCATGACGATCGAAAATTGCTGCAACATTGGCTACTAATTCCATGCCGTCTTGTCCAATATCATCTAATCTTCCTAAGAATGGAGATACATACGTTGCGCCTGCTCTGGCTGCCAACAATGCCTGGTTCGCATTAAAGATTAATGTCACATTTGTTTTGATGTTTAGATCACTAAATGCTTTAACCGCTTTCAGACCTTCAAGTGTCATAGGAACTTTTACAGTAATATTTGGTGCAATCGCTGCAAGCTCTTTTCCTTCTTCAATCATACCTTCAGCGTCTTCAGAAATAACCTCTGCACTGACGGATCCAGAAACTTCCGCTGTAATTTCACGTAAACGGTCATGAAAAGAAACTCCTTCTTTTGCTACAAGGCTTGGATTTGTTGTAACACCAGCTAGAATTCCAAGTTTATTTGCCTCTTTAATGTCTTCAATATTTGCTGTATCAATGAAAAATTTCATTATGATTACCTCCCTGTGATTTTTGTAGTAAAAGCTGCACCATTGGTACAGCTTTTACAAATATATCTTTATAAATGATGTTAAAAAGCTATATAAAAAGTGTCTACAAACAATTGTAGATTCTCTTTATTAAACCTTTGTAACACATATATTTAATGAAATCAATTATGCTTTATTGGAAGAACCAAATTCACGCATTTTACCAACTACAGTTTCTTTAATAGCTGCAGTTCCTGGTCCTAAATATTTACGTGGATCATATAAATCAGGTTTTTGAGCTAATGTTTCACGAATTGCTTTTGTTTGAGAGATTTGATTCTCTGTATTTACGTTGATTTTAGCAGTTCCTAAAGAAATTGCTTTTTGAATATCATTTGTAGGAATACCAGTACCACCGTGAAGTACTAATGGCACATTTACTAAATCTAAGATTTCTTTCATTTCTGTGAACCCTAAGTTTGGTTCTCCTTGATAAGGTCCATGAACAGAACCGAGTGCCGGAGCCAGACAATCTACTCCCGCTTCTTTGACAAGACGTTCACATTCTACTTTATCAGCATAGCTGATTCCACCGATAACGCCGTCTTCTTCTCCGCCTACAGTACCAACTTCGGCTTCAACCGATACACCATGGATATGAGCAAGCTCAACCACTTTCTCAGTTACAGCAATATTTTCTTCGATTGGTGAATGAGATCCATCAATCATTACAGAAGTAAACCCTGCATGGATTGCTTCTGCACAGTTTTTAAAGCTGGATCCATGATCTAAATGAATGGCAACAGGCACTGTTGTTCCATAAGAATCCATTAAAGATTTTACCATAGCAACTACTACGTTGTAGCCGCCCATATATTTTCCAGCACCCTCAGAAACACCAAGAATGACTGGTGAATTTTCTTCTTGAGCTGCTTGAAGAATACCTTGGATATATTCAAGGTTGTTAATATTAAACTGACCTACTGCATATCCATTTTCTTTCCCTTTTTCGAGCATTTCTTTCATTGATACTAAAGGCATACCAAGTTCCTCCTTCAATTTATCCGCATGAATCTCTGACAATATTCATTACAATATAAGAATACCAATTTCGTGACTTTATCGCAACAAAGTAGTAATGATTCATTCTGTTTTCTTTAAAATTTTCTCCACAGTATGACATAGTTTTGCAACATTAAAAGGTTTGGAAATTATTTCCTCAGGCAAGTTTTCCCCTAGCTCTTTTTTTGCAACCTCTGGCAATCCAGTAATAATGATAGCTTTTGTGTTTATTCTCATTTGCTTCATCTTTTGCATAACTATATTACCGTTATAGATAGGAATGTGATAATCCAGAACTACTAAATCGTAAGGAGATTCTGATAAATGTTCAACTGCTTCTTTTCCGTCCTGCGCAATCGAAGTACAGTAACCGGCCGTTTGAAAAACTTCTTGAAGCAACATCCGTATTCCTATTTGATCATCTACAATTAGGATTGATTGAGTCATAATCTACCCTCCGATATCATAATATTTAATTTTTTATCTAAAGTTTAAATTTCGATAGTATTCATTTAAACTCCTGCTTGTAAATGAGGAATCCTTATTTTTTATCATATAGAATTATCTTTCGGGAAAGATAGACTAAATTCTTATATCGTTTTACCTCACACGCTACTTACTATCTATACTGAATGAAAGTTTAGATCTTTATGATGTCCCGCGTGTACGAATAATTCATCATTCATAAATTTTAACACGTTTTCTTCACTCGTTCATTCATCCACATACTGTTTCAACTTCCTCGTTTCTTATAGAAATCACTATAAATATTATCCTGTCTCATCTATATAAGCCGAAATAAAGATTTTACCTTCCAGTATTCGCTGTGGAAATACACAACGCTAGTTACTGTTTTTAATTATAAAATACATGGTTTATTACAATATACATTCCCAATTCAACAATCAGGAAGCATAAGGGGTCATACAGCAAATATCAGTCTGCCGGATTCAACTTCAACCATTTTTAGTGGGGTGAATAACCACTGTTAATGTAGACACAGTAACTTAATTTATATAACTTTTACCGCTAAAAATAAAAAATAGCTCCGATTATTCAAATTCAATGTCCGGAGCTATTTTTAAGTTATTTTATTTTCATTGCCTATTATTTAATCTGAAATACGTTAAGCTAATTTATGATTACACAACATGTCTTTCATATTTAAGTCTTCTATACAGATTATATCGAGTTTTTTAATGTTATCTGCACTTAATTAATTCAGAATAGTCGAAAGGTTATCTGAGTACTTTTCATACTTTTATTGTGTAAATCATATTATCTCATTGATAAATGTCCATCGTTACAAATTATTCTTGTAACATCCTATTAATTTCTTCTTCAGTTTGTTGTAAAACTTCTTCTGGATTTTCTCCTTGTAATAGTCTTTCAAATGACTGTGCGACAATTTCAGAAATCTCCAATTGTTCAATAGATGGGCCTGCAGTTGATGCTGATGGTTTTGTGTTGTTTAACGCATGATACGCATTTTCGAATTGTTCATATTCACTGTAAACTTCACTTAGAGGTTCTATCTCTGCTGCCTCTGGCGTTACTGGAACATAGCCAGTTTCTGCTGCCCATTCAGATTGAACTTCTGGGCTGACCATATATTTGATGAATTCCCATCCTGCTTCTTGTTCTTCTTCAGACGACTGATTAGAGAGCCAGAGTTGTGATCCCCCCTGGTTTACACCAGCCCATTCCTCTCCATCAGGTACTGGATAAGGAGCAGTTTTAAATTCAAAACCCAAGTCTTCCAGCCAGATACCTGAAACTGCAGATGAATCCAGATACATAGCAAGTTCACCAGAAGAAAAAGCCATCTGTGTATTAGACCATGTTCTTCCATAGTTTCCAAAGTTCCCACTCTTATACATATCGCTTATCCAATTATATATCTCTTTTCCTTCATTTGAATTTAGATTAGTTTCTGTCGGTGCTTCCCCTTTTCTTCCATTTTCATTATTAAATACAAGCTCATCTTGTACAGCGAATAGATTATAAATAAAAGATGTATTAACAGGGATCGAAAAACCTACTGTACCAGAATCTTCATCTGTTAATATCTCTGCAGCCTCTTGAATTTCACTAAAGGTTTGCGGTGGATCATCCGGATCTAGGCCAGCCTCTTCAAATAAATCTACATTATAGTAAAGTAATGTTACGAACACATTAAAAGGCATAGCATTTAATGTCCCGTCTAGCCTATGATTTTCTATAACAGCTTCATTCATTGATTCTATATCAAAATCATCATCCTGATTAATCATATCTTGAACTGGTATGATTAAGTTACTCTCACTAAAAAATTCGTTGCTACCGGCCTGAAAAACAGTAGGCGCTTCATCTGTTTCACCAATAGTTCTCATTTGCTGTTGGATATTATCCTGAAAAGAAGCGTTTACTTGAATAGATTCATTTTCTTCATTGAATGTATCGATGATTCCTTCCAGCGTAACTGCATTATCACCGTCTAGATTGTGCCAGAAAGTGATTTCTACAGTATTACTTTGTTCCGTTTCTTCCCCTTGTCCTGAACTAGAATCATTACTACATCCCCAAAGTATAAAAATACAGATTGTCATTATTGGAATTAGCTTTTTCATCCTTACACTCCCTCTAATTATGAAGTTTGGTATATCTTATTGCTGACAGGTTCAAGTAACTATTTATCATGTAAATTACTAAATCACCTCCATCCATAACAAAATAAAAATAATAGCTGTCATTCATCCTTTAAGAGACCCAGAAAGCAGGCCTTTCCGAATGTATTTTAATCCGAAAAATAAAATAAGCATGGTAGGGAGCAAAGCAATAATAGAACCTGCCATTACGATAGGCCAATTGGTCGACGCTTGAGAACTTACAAGCATTTTTAATCCAATTTGTATGGTACGGACACTATCATCATTTGTTATCAATAATGGCCACAGATAACTATTCCAAGACGAGATAAATGAAAAGATTGCAAGTGTTCCTATTACCGTTTTGGAAAGTGGTAATGCAAATTTGAAATAATAGCGAAAATAAGAACACCCATCCATTTGGGCAGCTTCCCATAATTCCTTAGGTAACGTTAAGAAATGTTGACGAAACAAAAATATTCCAAATATAGTGACCAAGGAAGGTACAATTATTCCTTGATAAGTATTCATCCACTCCAGGTTCACAATGGTTAAAACATTAGATACAATTGTTGCTTCAAAAGGAACCATCATGGTTGATAATAAAAGTATGAACAGAACATTCCTTCCTTTAAACGGAATAAATACCAAAGCAAATGCTGCTAAGCTCGCTAAAAAAATTTCTCCAACCATTATAATAATCGCAATTACTAAACTATTAATAAGAAAAGAAAAAAGCGGGATTCTTTCTGCTGCACTTTTATACGCTTCAAAAGTAGGTTCTGAAGGTATTAATGTGGCATTGTTAACATCCATATTTGTCATAAAGCTAACAGATACTGCATAGATAATTGGAGCAAACATAATAAACGCACTAATAATAAGTAACAAGTATAAGATAATTTTCTTGATCATTGGTAATGCACCCGCTTTTCTGCCACTTTAAATTGAAGCATTGTAAAGACGAAGGTGATAACGAATAATACAACAGCTTGTGCGCTGGCAATATCAAAATTCCCATAAATAGATGATTCTCTATAAATGGAATAAACTAAAAGATTGGTTGCCTCTGTTGGTCCTCCCTCTGTCAAAATATCTATCTGACCAAATGATTGCATTGAACTGATCATATTAATCATAATGACAAAAAATAAGGTAGGACTTAACAATGGCAATGTTATTTTAAATAACTTAGTCCAGTATCCTGCTCCATCCATTTCGGCACTTTCATAAATATCCTTTGAAATATTCTGTAATCCTGCCAATAGCAGTAAAAAATTCAAACTAAGCCCCATCCATATAGTAGCTAACGAAACAGATAGCAATGCCCAGTCAGGTGAAGTAAGCCATTCAATTGGTGGTATACCAAAGAACTCTAAAATGCTGTTAAATGTCCCTAACGTAGGATGGAAATAAAAAAGCAGTATTGCAGAACTTGCTGCCCCAGAAATACCTAACTGGGAAGAAAATATCATTTGAAAAAACTTTATCCCCTTTAACTTTTCATTAGCAATAATTGCAAGGAAAAGAGCGATTATAATTTCAAGCGGTACTGTATATAGCATAAATGTAAATGTAACTTTTAAACTGTTTAAAAATGAAGGGTCGGTAAATATTTTTATATAGTGGTCTAATCCAATGAAACCAACTATATTCCCTCCATTTTCCACATCTGAAAAGCTGAACAAAACGGTTGTTATCATTGGGTAAAACAAAAACACACCTAATATAAGGAAGGTCGGTAATAGATATAATCCACCTGTTCCCATTAATTTAGCCTCATACAATATATTCGTTTTCTTCATACTCTAATCCCCCCTTTGATTTCTCACCAGGTTTGAATGTCTGGTACCTCTACTGGAATACCACCATTATTTATGGATACTTCTGATAAAATTCCTGGGATCGTAAACGCCAATGCTTTGTCAATACCTATTCGAACAGGGCTGTTTTCCGTTATACTTTTAACAAAATCTTTGACCATGAAATAATCTGCACCCCAATGATGCGAAGTAGATACTTCATCTGAAATATGTAATAACTCTTCTGGAAGGAATTCTTTATAAAATCCAGATAATAATTGCCATTGATTAGCATCTCCACTGTAATCATTCAGCCATACTCGATGTCCATCACCTGAGAATTTGGGTCCTTCATAGCAGGCTTTTGTTCCTTGAAGCGAATAATATCTCATGTTATGTGGCCGGTTAGAGACTAAATCAACTCTTATCTTTATTAGTGATTCATTCTTTGTTCGGCAGAGCATAACCGTTGTATCATCATTTTTCAATAAAGGAGAAGTAATAGATCCTGTACCAAGACAATTCACGTACTGAACATTACAGTCAAACCATTCCAAAATTGGTCCAAGGCTATGTGACCCGTAGGTGATTCCACGTTTTCCAGAAGTTTCTTCGCTACGCCACGTTGGATAACCGTCTTTGTCAAAGTTAAGATAATTTACATTGTGAATGTATTCTCCTTCAGCAAAATATATATCCCCAAATAAACCATTTCTCACCATATTACGTATAACTATATTTTCCCTGATATAACAATAATTCTCCGCCAGCATGTACTGAGCTTTACTCTTTCTGGTTGCATGGAGTAATCGTTGACAATCTTCCAAATTTGTTGCAGCAGTAACTTCAGACAAAACATGGATATCATTATCCAGTGCTTTTATCGCTTGTTCAGCATGGAACTGCACAGGTGAAGCAATAACAATAATATCTAAATTTAAATTCAACATTTCCTCATAATCGGAAAACAGATATTGAATAGAATAATTCCGCTGAAATGCCTTCAACGCCTCCTGATTCGTATCCATAACAGCTACTATTTCAATGTTATCCAATTTACTGAAATCATGGCAGAGATGCTGTCCTCGTGTTGAAGCGCCAGCTATCCCTACTCTTAATTTCTGCATATTAAAAGCCTCCTCGTATGCTTGATAATAATGGCAATTAATTAAAATTCTAACAATATTTAATTGATAGAATGTTAAGTCAATATTTGATTTCTGTAAATTCATATTATTTTATGCAGTTTAGGTTTAACATTATGATGACAATAAAAAAAAGATACCCACCTGTGATAGATGAATATCTCCTTTTTATTGTTACGATTTATTTTTTATTTTCCACAGCCGCCCCAATAAATCCTTTAAACAAACCTTGCGACCTTGTTGGACGAGAGGTGAACTCCGGATGGAATTGACATGCAATAAACCATGGATGATCTTTAATTTCGATCGTTTCAACAAGACGTCCATCCGGGCTTGTTCCAGAGAAAATAAGTCCGTTGTCAGCCATCTGTTCACGATACACATTATTAAATTCATAGCGGTGCCGATGTCTTTCTTCCACTACATCAGCGCCGTCATAAGCTTCTTTTGTTTTCGTGCCTGCTGTTAAATGGCATGGATATAATCCAAGGCGCAATGTACCGCCTAAATCTTCAATATCCTTTTGCTCTGGCAATAGATCGATAATTGGATATGGTGTTCCTGGATTAATCTCCGCAGAGTGCGCACCTTCTAATCCTACGACATTTCTTGCAAACTCAACCGTAGCTAATTGCATCCCTAAGCAAATTCCAAAGAATGGTATTTTATTCTCACGTGCGTAGCGGATTGCATGAATTTTTCCATCAATACCACGATCACCGAATCCGCCAGGAACAATGACACCATCTACTTGAGATAATTCCGCTTCGATTTCTGACTCGGATAATGCTTCCGAGTTTATCCAATGAACATTTACATTTGCATCAAAATCGTAGCCGGCGTGTTTAAGTGATTCGACAACAGAAAGATAAGCATCTGGAAGCTCTACGTATTTACCGACTAAGCCAATTTCAACTTTCTTCGATAAGTTACGGACCCTGTTAATCAGCTCTTTCCAATCATCCATATCAGCATCTTCGCAATCCAGGCCAAAATGGTTGCATACAATCTGATCCATATTTTGTTCCTGTAAAGCAATTGGAACTTGATATAGCGTATCTGCATCCATCATTTCAATAACGGATTTTTCATTAATATCACAGAATAGAGCAATCTTTTCTTTCATTTCTCTCGTAATGGCCATTTCGGTACGTAAAACAATCACGTCCGGCTGAATCCCAAGAGAACGTAATTCTTTGACACTATGCTGTGTTGGCTTGGTTTTTACTTCTCCTGCAGCTTTAATGTAAGGAACAAGTGTACAATGAATATACATGACGCTATCTCGCCCTACATCACTTTTAATTTGACGAATCGCTTCCAGGAACGGCAATGATTCAATATCGCCAACAGTTCCGCCGATTTCTGTAATTACAACATCTGCACCAGTAGCTTCTCCTGCGCGGAAGACCTGATCTTTAATTTCATTTGTAATATGCGGAATGACCTGTACGGTTCCTCCCAGATAATCCCCATGACGTTCTTTGCGGATAACACTGGAATATACTTTCCCAGTCGTAATATTACTGTATTTATTCAAGTTAATATCAATGAATCGCTCATAGTGCCCAAGGTCCAAATCTGTTTCGGCACCATCTTCTGTAACGAACACTTCGCCGTGCTGATAAGGACTCATTGTTCCCGGATCTACGTTGATATAAGGATCAAATTTTTGAATGGTTACTTTTAATCCACGATTTTTTAATAAACGCCCTAATGATGCTGCTGTAATCCCTTTTCCAAGCGATGATACTACGCCACCAGTTACAAAAATATACTTTGTCACTTATCCTCATCCTTCTTTCTGTATTTTATGTTGTGTATTGATTGATATAGCTGGTCGTTCTTTGGAATGGTTGTCCTGATCATTATCTTTTACCTGTATTGTAAAAGTTATCATGTCAGCACTGTTTTACTTTTATTTTCTCTATCTAACAAGAAAAGCGTTTCCCCTCTCATCTCTCAGGGGAAACGCTTTGTAATTATATTCAAAGAGCCCAATAAAGATTCTACTGTTAGTCCTTGTAAATGTCAAGCACAGAATTGAACATGCTGTCTTTTCAGCGATTGGATACAATTAATGGATGAAAAAGACTGCCTGCAAACTGTTCCGCCTCCATTGTGTTCTCTTGGCTATAAGCAATTATAAAACATGTTGCAGGACCTGCAGATGTTTGTAAATCCATGGTTGATTCAAGCTCTGCATCCCTGCCTGTCCATTGCCGGAATGTTTTTGCGATACCTTTGGAACCGACGGGTATAACAGCTTTGATACCTGTTGTCTGAACATATTTTTTTAAAAGAGAAACGCTTGGTATATGCTCCTTATGTTCAAGAACATCCTTACCAACATAAGGAGTGCCTATCACCGCAAAACTTTCCTCACCTGACCATTGATACCTGCCTCTCTTTTCCCTTTTTCCAATTACTGTTAATCCAAGGCCAGATTGCAAGGTTGGAAAGTTACTTTCCGTGCTACCGGTAATTGGCAGTTCCGCAAATCCGGCTTCTGCAAGCTCTTCACGTACGCCTAATTCATAATCCTGCCAAGCTGTATGCTCTGTAAAATTTTGCATAATCACCGCAATAGGTTCCGCATATTCCGCCAAGCATTCCATCAGCACGACACGGCAAGCAAATTTCCCAACAATTTGATTAGATGTTTTCACTATATCAGCTTCTTTTTCCCCAATCGCTCCACTATTATCTGTAGTAATCACCAATTCTCTATTTGCCTCAAACGGTAAAATAACAGCATTTGTCATTGATGTTTACTTCTCTTTTTTCTTGTGACTGCCGCGAAATACTCTCGCACTCCGCTCATATTCCACATCTGCCACTTCAAGACGTGCATTCACAACACGTGCAGCTGCAAAAAAGTAATCAGAGAGACGATTAATATATTTTAATGGAATGGGGTTTATTTCTTCCGCTTCATGGTAAAGGGTCACCATTTGTCTTTCTGCTCTTCTTGTCACTGTTCTTGCAACGTGAAGTGCAGATGCTGCCATGGAACCGCCCGGTAAAATAAAACGTTCAAGTTCTGGTGCTTCATCAATTAATTGATCCATCCGCTCTTCCAGGTAGGTAATTATCTCCTCTGTCAGCTGATGAGGGCGTTCCTTCTTAGAAACATTTGAAAGCTCTGTTCCGCAATCAAATAACTCATGCTGAATTTTCACCAGGTCGTCAACAATATCTTCAAACCCTTCTTGATTCAGGCAAGAAATCGCCCATCCTACAAAGGAATTGATTTCATCGATTGAACCATATGCTTCTACACGCACGTCATCTTTGCTTGCTTTCCCGCCAATTAACGCTGTTTGTCCTTTGTCCCCTGTTCGTGTGTAAAGTCTCATTCTAATCTCTCCCTTATTTTTTAATTGTTTCGGAAATACCATACCAAATTAGATCCACGCGCTCTGCCTGCTCCACTAACTTTTGATAGAACCAGCCGGTAACGTCACGCTGCAAACGTTTGTCTTTTTCCATTGGTACAATTCCTTTTGAAATATCTGTTCCAACCAATACAAGCCTGTGATTTTCCTCGTTTTGTTCCCATTCCAACCATTTCTTTACCTTTTTAATATTTCGGTCTAACAGTCGATCCGCGGGTTCTCCTGTATTTATTTCTTTGCTTATCCATGCTTCCAGTCCTTCTAAAATAACAATTGAATGTACATTTTCATCTGGAACCGGCCACCTGTCATATTCCATTGCTGAAAACCATGTTGTATTAGCAGGATAATGCTGCTTCACCCATTTTCTTTTCCCGTTAAAGGCACCTCCTGTAACGAAATGCATTTTTGCTCATCCTTCCAATCATCTATTGTCCATGTTAAGCGGATTCCTTTTTTATGCGGTACTTTCCATTCAAAAAATGACTTCTGCTCTCTCGTCCATTTTATTAATAAATGGCGGATGACTCCACCATGTGCTACAAGTAATGTATTTTTACTTTGTTTTTTATTAATCTGATGCCTTAATTGCTGAAAGCCCGCATCGATTCGCTGCTTCATTTCCTGAAAACTTTCTCCGGTTGGGGGTGCAGTGCTTTCTGGATCGTCAATCCATGCCCGATAACGTCGATCATTTTTCAAATCTTCATAGGTTTTCATTTCCCATGCACCAAAATGCATTTCTCTAAAATTCTTTATTTCTATTTTTTCCTGCTTTGGACAAAGCAGGGCAGCTGTTTGCTTAGAACGTAATAAATCACTGGCTACACAAAGGTCAAATTGCTTACCAAAGTCTTGAGCTGCTTTTAACCTTTCTATTTCTTCGGACAGAAGCGGCACATCCGTCCAGCCAAGATATCTTTTTTCCTGATTCGCCTTTGTTACACCATGGCGCAGAAGTGTAATAGTAATAATGTCAGCCATAGTATCAATTCCATCCCCTCAGAGCTTGCACCTAATGTATCCCCTGTTATGCCATTGAAATTTTTTATAATCCATTTTGCAATAAATATACTTGTAATCAGTGTCACTGTAATAAATAGAAAATAAACAGGCAGTAAATCCAACTGCATCCAGAAAATGAAGATACCGATCACCACAAGGTAGATCAGATACATCAGGTAAAGAAGATTATTTTTACCTTGTTGAAAGAAACTCGCCATCCCGTCTTTCCGAGCTGGAGGAAGCATTTGCAGAAATACACCAAGCAGCATTTTCCCAAAAAACGGAATAAGTACTATAAAAAGAAGGATTGTCGTTTCTCTAGCTTGAATAAGTTCATAAAGAACGATAAATCTGGTAAACAAGAAAACAATGACCGATAATACCCCAAAGGCTCCTATCCTCGGGTCTTTCATAATTTCCAGTCTCTTTTCCGGAGACTTATAGGAGAAATAAGCGTCACTTGTATCTATCCAGCCGTCCAGATGGATACCACCTGAAAGCATAATCAGTAAAAGCCAAAGAAATAATGTTATGATCAAATCGGTAAAGGGTGTGAAACTTTGTAAAACATATAAAAAAGCAGCATAGATGCTTCCCTGAAGCAAACCTAATAGCGGAAATGTTTGAAGTGCATAAGTTAGCTGATGCTGATTGAGAGAAAATTGTTTTTTAATCGGGATACTCGTAAAAAACTGCAGATTGACAAGGATTCCTGTAAAAAACAAACGGATGCTGTGTAACATTAGTCTGTTCCCCTCATTATTTCCAACAGTTTTTCACGATCAATATTTGCTTCAACATGGTCTGCAAGCTTTTCAAAATCTGCTTCTTTACTTGTCAAATTGGGTTGAAAAGGCTGATCCCTTCCATCAAAACTATCCTCTTCATTTAGCTGGTGTTCAATAAATGGAAGAACCCCCACTACCGGAATACCCGTATTATTTTCCAGCCATTCTACACCTTCCACAAAAAGAGAGGAATGACCTGTAAATTTATTAATAATGATTCCTTTCACACATGAACGTTCCTTTTCTGTAAGTAAAGCAAGTGTACCGACAATACTGGCAAAAACACCGCCTCTTTCAATATCAGCTACTAAAAGAACCGAAACATCAGCTAACTCCGCAATTGCCATATTGGATAAATCACGTTCTTTTAAATTCATCTCCACAGGACTTCCGGCACCTTCGATAATTATAAAATCACTGTTATTTGCCGCCTGGATTAATCCTTGTTTAATCTTTTGAAGCGCTTTTTGATAATACATATCTTTAAATCTCGCACCCGTTATAATTCCTTGTGACTCCCCATCAAAAAATACTTCTGTCTGCATGTTTTCCAACGGTTTCAACAGGACAGGATTCATCCAAGGCTCTGCTTTTCGTTTTGCTGCTTGGGCTTGTTCATATTGCGAAATAGCCAACTCCTGACCCGTGTCAAGCATTACATGGTGACTCGTCATATTTTGTGCTTTAAAGGGAGAAATCTGAAACCCTTGTCTTGCAAGCATTCGACAAATAGCTGTCGTGATTATACTTTTCCCGACATGGGAAGCAGTTCCTTGAAGCATGATTCCTTTCATTCCAATCTCCCTTTCCTCACAACCGGTATCCCGCTTTCGAATAAAATAGCTAGATCTGCTCTCTTTACGATCTGCTGATGTACATTTCCTAATATCCTTTGGTAATGCCATGTAAGCTCTTCCTCATAAGGCATATCCTGCAATACTTCATTGGAAACAATAATTACCTTACCCGCATAATCGCAAAGTGCTGCTATATCCTCTCTCACCTGTTCGAACACGGTATTTTCATGATACATTTTTTCTTGAAATAGATAGTTATTTAAAAGTGTCGTCATACAATCTAATAAAATCACGTCCTGCGTTGTAAACTGATTAGCGATATGTGATAAATAAACGGGCTGTTCCCAGGTTTTCCATGAAAATCCAGATTGTTTCCGGTCTTGTTGATGGCGTTGAATACGTTCCTGCATTTCTTTATCAGATGGAATGCCGCATGCAACGTAATGAAGATTGCTGTCTGTTTTCTGGGCACGCCTGATTGCTAATTGCTCTGCAAAAGCACTTTTTCCACTGCGGACGCCTCCTGTAATAAAAATCAATTCTCCTGTTTCCATACAGTTAACGCCTCCAGCAGTTTTTTATTTGCTTCCGGCTGCTTAACCGCTACACGGAGCCATTTGCCTTCAATCCCTGGAAAGTTTTCTGTGTGGCGCAGCACAAGGCCCTGTTTCAGCAGGTATTGAAATAGTCTTTTCTGCTCCGGTAATGCAGGATCTCTTAATAAATAAAAATTCAACCGGGATAAGCTATATTCAAAGCCAAGTTCCTCCAGTTTTTGAAAGACGGCAGTTCGTTCAGCTTCGATAAACTTTCTTGTTTCCGTAACATGGGTCCTGTCCTGTAAACAGGCGATACCTGCTTTCATCGCCAAAGCATTTACACTCCAATGCGGCTTTGATTTACTAATCTTTTGCAGCAATGCAGGGTTTCCCGCAAGAAAACCGAGACGCAATCCGGCAATGCTGTACATTTTTGTCAGGGAGCGGATAATTAACACATGCTCTTGATACAGTACTGTTTTTATATACGTCACTGGTTCGGGTAAAAAATCATAAAAAGCTTCATCCATAATACAAAGTGTATTGGTTTTTTTACAAATTTCCATGAATGCTTCTACCGTTTTCCGCTGATAATGCATTCCTGTTGGATTATTGGGATTGCACAGAAATACAGCTTTTACTTCCTGAAGCTGATTTTCTAATGCAGCAGCATCTAAATTCCAATCCGGCTCAGAGAGCACAATCGGAATTACTTCACAGTTTTCATTTTCACAGGCGGTTGCATATTCTGAAAAAGCTGGATGAATAACAGCTACTCTGCTTCCTGTTAAATATCTGGCAATCAACGTGATGATCTCCGCAGCCCCATTTCCTGCAAGCAGATGTGTAACTGGTATATTTTCTTGTACGGCAAGCTGTTCCATAAGATCGTTCGCATATGGATCAGGATAATCATTAATCACGTCAAACCATTCATCCCATTTTTCCCGTAACATTTCTGGTGCACCTAACGGATTAATATTTACACTGAAATCAATGATTTGTTCCGGTTGTTTCATTCCTAATGAGTCATATACATATTTTGTGTTAGAACCATGTGCCGGCAGCTGCAAGGAAGCCACCTCCAATCCATAAGATAATAACGAACGTAAGAACGGCGCGCTGCATGATTTTTATTGTATGTAAAATATCATCCTTTTCTAATAAGCGTTTTCTTATTCCCATATGCGCCCTCTCGGATTTAATCCCTTGATAATAATTAATTCCGCCAAGCTGTACTCCGAGAAATAAAGCAACAGCAGCCTCAAAAAACCCGCTATTCGGACTCGGATGTTTCTTGGCATCTTCCCGCCAACGTTTTAAAGCTTCTTTTCTTTTTAGATATGGTATACGGTTGGTGAACATCATCAAAAAACTTGTGATTCTGCTGGGAACCCAATTTAATACATCATCGAACTTTGCTGATGCCCAGCCAAAATGTTGATATCTTTCATTTTTATGTCCAACCATCGAATCACAGGTGTTCACTGCCCGGTACAAAATTGCCAGCGGAGCTCCTCCAATAAGCGCCCAAAAAAGCGGAGAAGTAATTCCGTCCCCAATACTTTCAGCAACGGTTTCCACCGTGGCGCGGGTTATCTCTTCTTCTTCAAGCGCTTCTGTATCTCTGCCCACAATCATCGAGACCTGATAACGGGCTTGCTCGATATCTCCTGATGCTAATGGTTCGTATACGCGCCGTGCCGCCGTTCCTAAATCCTTTTGTGCTATTGTCGTTGCAATCAGACATGCTTCTACCAAAATTCCAGCAGCAGGATGAAGCTGATACGCTCCCCAGCTTATCAGGAGACTAATCGCAAGAACGGTTAGCGCTACTACAAACAGAAGGGCAATCCCTTTCCATTTTTGATGCTTTCCATGATTCAAACGCTTTTCCAGCATCACAATAAAACTTCCCATCCAACGTACTGGATGCGGCCAATGTGGTGGATCACCAATGATACGATCCACCATTACTGCTAGTGTGATACTAATTAAATGATAAATGATCATGTTTTTCTTTCCTCTTCAAATAACGCTCTATCGACTGCTTCATTTCTTGATAAACGCCTTTCCCGATTATATGTCCAAGTTCCGTTGCTGTCCCTGCATAATCGAGTTCTCTTCCCTGTTGTGTTGCCGCAACTAATATACTGTCTGTTGATGTTCCCGTAGCCTGCTTTTTGGTAACTGTATCAATAATATGACAATCACGCAGTACTTGCGCTTTAGCTTCTGTCGCGGTAATCATCGCCTGAATATAGGCTTCATCGGTTAATTTTCCATTAACAAAAATCCATGTATTAATGGTGCCCGGCTTGACCGGACCAGCTGCCGGTGAGTTCATGCGCGTACTGTCTACAGCATTCCCCACGCCTGCCGTTACAACAATCATTACAGAGAAACCATCTCCTTCATACACACGGTGACTGTTATCCTCCAACGCAACAGCTGTCATCATTCCAACCGTTTGGGAAACGTGAAATCCATGATGTGTTAAATACGTCCGCATTTCCTCCCGATGGTCCGTACAATTATAATTTGC
Organism: Oceanobacillus jeddahensis; assembly: GCF_000750635.1. Taxonomy (GTDB): domain Bacteria; phylum Bacillota; class Bacilli; order Bacillales; family Amphibacillaceae; genus Oceanobacillus; species Oceanobacillus jeddahense. The sequence goes on along the minus strand of NZ_CCDM010000001.1, from coordinate 746,813 downwards.
ATCAACATGTCTGTTCACAAAATTACTGTACCAGCCGATCCCTGCTCCCACCACACCGGAAGATACTGTTTTCATCGGCTGCTCGGACTGCAATACAATGCGCTCTGGACTAATAGACAATAAGGATTCATCCATTCTCACTTGCTCTCCCTCTCTCTCACTTTTCTTCCCCGGCATTAAATGAAGCTGCGGTTTTGCAATTTTGGAATGCGGCTGTTTAATGACCTCCGTATGATAGACATGATTAATCAAATCTTCTGAAAGTACATCATTCGGATTCGCAATCGCACTTGCTTCTCCTTTATCCATTAACAGAAGTCTGTCACAATAAAGACTTGCAAGATTTAAATCATGTAAAATTGCAACAACGGTTAACCCTTCTTCATTGGCGCGTTTTCTCATTAAATCAAGCAACTCCTTTTGATACGCTAAATCTAAATGATTGGTCGGTTCATCAAGCAACAGAATTTCCGGCTGCTGTACGAGCGCCTGTGCTAAAAAAATTCTCTGTTGTTCTCCACCGGAATGTTCCATCACAGAGTTATCTTGAAAATGACTAATATTGGTTTGTTTCATAACCTCTTGTACAATGTTTTCATCTTCGTCCGTCCACGTTTGAAAAAAACCGCGATGATGTGCATATCTACCAAGTGAAACCGTTTCTTTCACGGTGTACGGAAAAACTTGCGGTGATAATTGAGGCAAAACGGCAACCTTCTTCGCCAGCTCCTTTTTCGTTAAAGCGGAAATATTCGTCTCGCCAATCTTTACTTCACCCTGCTGCAATTCCAATAAACCGCTCATCATCTTCAGCAATGTGGTTTTCCCACTGCCATTGGGTCCCAGAATCCCGAAGAATTCCCCTTTTCCAACAGTAAAATGAATGTTTTTAACGATTTTCTCGCCGTCATAACCGCCAGATACGTTTTCTACGTTAAGCATCTTTTTACCTTCCTTTTCTCTGTTTAATTAAAATCATCGCAAACACAGGAGCGCCCACCAGTGCTGTAATCACTCCTACAGGCAGAACCTGCGGGGAGATAATGGTGCGGGATAATAAATCTGTCAGGATAAGGAAGCCTGCTCCCGTAATCATGGACAATGGCAGAAGGTGTATATGATCCGGTCCCCAAAGTTTTCTCGTTAAATGGGGGATAACTAGGCCGACAAAACCAATCGTACCGGAAACAGCTACTGCTGCCCCTGTTAAAATCGATCCTGAAGCCAAGATAAGCATTTTCCGTTTCCCTACGTCTACTCCTAAATGCTGTGCACGATCTTCTCCAAGTGACATCGCATTTAATTCTCGTGTATTTATTAGCAATAATAAACCACCTAACAGCAAAAATGGTAAAATGATGCCAACATATCTCCAGCCGCGCATGGATACACTCCCTAAGAGCCAGCCCATAATTTGCTGTAATTCTTCGCCGGTTAAAGCAATAATTAAAGAAATGATTGACCCCAAAAAGGCGCTGAAAATAATTCCTGTAAGAATAATAGACTCCACACGCATTGTTTTATCAATCTTTTTTGCAAAAAAGAGAACAATCATAATCGTCGCTAAGGCTGCAAGAATACTTATAAATGGCAACGTATACATTCCTAAAAAAGGGATAGAGATATTAAAAAATAAAGTGGATACTGCACCGACAGATGCACCCGAGGATACACCGAGAATATACGGATCCGCTAAAGGGTTTCGCAATAAACCTTGGAAGGCCGCTCCAGCAATCGCAAGAGAGGCCCCCACAAGACCTGCCAGAATAACGCGCGGCAGGCGAATATCATATACAATACTGATGTACATCGAATCAACTTTATCCCCGATAGGCAAATGAAACACTTCTGATCCGATAATTTTAATGATTTCAGGTATCGGGACAGCTACACTGCCAACCGAGATTGCAATCAGCATTGCACTGATTAAAAACGCTATCGAAAGCGCATATTTCAATAAGTTACTCTTCATCAAAAAGCTCCGGATAGACTGCTTCTGCAATTTCTTCAGCACCATCAATAAGGCGTGGCCCCGGGCGGGATACAGTATCCGAATCTACATCATAAATTCTCTCATTTGCAACCGCATCTACATCCGCAAATCCATCTCTTGAAGTCACTTCACCAATCGGATCATCTACATAAGAACCATAGGTTGAAATAATAACTTCCGGATTCAATTCTATAATAGCTTCAACATCCATCTCCACCCATCCTTCTTGATCCCCAGCTGCATTATCTGCGTTTATGATCTGCAATAACTCATCAAGGAATGTATTCTGACCAGCCGTAAAGATCTCTGGTGACGGAGAGATCTCAAAGAAGACGGATTGACGATCTTCTTCTGCTACCTCTGAAGTCATTTCTTCTAATTCCGCAAAGTCAGCCTGCATGTCTGAAACTAATTGTTCTGCTTCATCTTCTGCGCCTACAACTTGTCCAATATCTTCAATTGTTTCATACGTTGTATCCACGTTTGTTGCATCCGCAACGGTAAATACATCCACATCTGCATCTGCTAATTGCTCAAATGCTTCCTGTGCTGAAGCAACCAGGGATTCATGTGCTAACACAACATCCGGATCCAAGCCAATAATTGCTTCTACATTAAATTCCATGCCGCCAACCGAATCGATATCGGAAACTTCTTCCGGATAGGTATCATTATCGGTAACACCAACAACCTTATCTCCTTGATCTAAAGCAAATGTAATTTCTGTGTTGCTCGGCATTAATGAAACAATGCGCTCCGGTTCCTCCTCTAGCGTAACTTCATTATCTGTTGCGTCTGTTATGGTTAACGGATAGGCGGAATCATCTCCATTTTCTTCCTCTGAAGCTGATTCTTCATTTGCTGTCTCATCGTTTGATGCATCATCATCTGCATTGTCATTACTATCACTGCATCCAATTAAAAAGCCTGCTAACAGTGCTAATAATAGTACGTGTAATAATTTTTTCACTTTGTTTTCCCCCTTGATTTTAATAGGTTTTACATGCCCAGCCAATGCATATCATAGAGGACGCACAAGTGAAATGGTTTTCATTTAATACGCGTACGTTACTGAATTTCCCGGAAATCAAATAGTTTTAACAGGCAGTTTTTCCATGACACATACCTGGTCCTGCAAGCTAAAAAACTATTAAAAAACATCTCCACGGCAAATGAAGATGTCAGAAAGATTCAGAAATACTGCTTCACCTTACTATCCTCGTAGATTGGCTTGAGATAAAAATAGGCAGGTATCCTGGCTCATGGTCATCACTTACAGATCCTTCCCATACATGTTTGTACAGTGGCTAGCTCTGCTCGCTCGCAATTACAGTGGCGGGACCGCGTTGGATTTACACCAACTTCCCTTTATGATTTTAAGAAATCACCTATTTTTATTTTATGTAATTGTTTCTAATTCTATTTTACAACGTTTTATCCTGAAAGACTATAAGAACAACTTAGAGTTAAAAAAAAGTTCATTTTACGACATTAGAGCATAAGCATCATTAATAATTTTGTCACAAATAGGAAGCTTTTTTCATCAATCTATTTTCAGCAACGAATTTCGTTGAATCTTATCCTTTCCTTTTGTGAAAAAAAGCTGGAACAAGTTGAGATTTCTTTCCTTGTTCCAGCTTTTTAAGTTTACAGATTTTGCTGCAGCTTCATTCGCTGTATATGCAATTAATTAGCGATCGTCCTCTTCATCATAATCTAATTCGTCCAGATCATCTTTACCGATCACATCGTCTACTTCATCTTCAATTTCTTCTAAGTCTGTATCTTCTACATCCTCGAAGTCATCCAGCATATCATCAATTTCTTCATCTGTTACATCTAAATCCTCATTGATATCTTCTGTTTCTTCCACAACGGCTGCTTTCTTCTTTTTCTTACGTTTTTTCGGTTCATCTGTAATTTCTTCTTCCGCTTGTTCTACCGGATACCAGCTCTTTAATCCCCACATGCCCGAGCCTAATGTTAAATAGCGTCCATCAACATTCATATCTGTGTAAAATTGCGCAATCAAATTTTCTTTCTTTTCTTCTGAGAAATTCTTTAAATCTGCTATTTTTGAAAACAAATCCTGGAAAGAAATTGCTTTATTTTCTTCCTTTAGAATGATGGAACCTAATTCAATCATGGATAAATCATCGATTTGCTCTTGGGTCATTTCTTTCAAGCTCACGTTCATGCACTCCTTTTAAAAATATAATCATACCTATCTATACTACAAGTGATTATTATATATATTATTGCGTCACAATAAACCTATTTTACATTATAAACATATTTGAATGCAATTATCCACTAAAAGTTTGTAGTATATAAGCTGGATGAACGTGTATGATTTAAAATTTTAGAGAAGCTGAATACAACCATGCTGAAAATCTGCTTTTTTCGCTTACATTGTGCCTTATTATACCTTTAAAGGAATGTGAGCATGAATTTCATTATTTATTAGTTATTACTCCACTTTTGGGCCTTAAATAGAAACTTCATTTTCATAGAAACAGGAGTAGATTGTTCCTTTGATAATTCCCAGGACAAAGAATAGCAGATGGAGTGTATGACTCCGCTGCGGCGGACCGTTTTGCTTTCCTAGGGGCACGCTCTTCAGCTAACTTTTGCCAAGAAGATCGCTTGGCAAAAGTGGATCTTCAGATGGTGCTGATCCCTCAGGAGTCAAAACGGTCCGCCTCCGCTAGTAAGGTGTTCTATACGTGGAATAGCTGAGCAAATAAAAGGTAGATCAGATGGAACATAGCTATCATGATTCATGGTAAAATGTTCCACCAAGATTACTTTCGGTGTATAAAAGCTATTCCTGATGTTAACTATCCATACTGTCATGGTTCGAACTGCTAAACCAACCATTTAAAATACTGGAATAATCGTGTTATCAAACGAAAGAGCCACTATTTCGTTCAACCAAACAGGATGTTATTTCTTTCATCCGCTGTAAAATCCCATCAGAGCGGAGGCCAACCACGGAGACTCCTATGGGAACAGGGCGAGCTGAAGATCCACTTGAAAAGCGGTTTTCTTTTCAAGTTAGCTGAAGCCGTCCCCATGGAAAGCGGAGTGGTTGGCCGGAGCGGAATTATGCACAATTATCAATTCAAAAATGGTCAGATATTTAACTAAAAAGTAAGCATGGTAATGAAGAACATGTTCACCTGAAATAGCAAGGTATTTGTGCTTATTATTAGGTGCGTAAGTTGAGTTATTACATATTCCGTCTGTATTGTCCGCCAACTTCATAGAGTGCTTTGGTGATTTCTCCGAGGCTTGCGTAACGGACAGTGTGTAATAGTTCTGCGAAAATATTTCCATCTGTTACTGCTGTTTGTTTTAATCGTTTTAGCGCTTCGTCTACACCCTCTTTATGTTCCGATTGAAAACGGCGCAGTTCGTGGATTTGATGCATTTTCTCCTCTTCTGTTGCCCGTGCTAACTCCATGGAATCAATGTCATCCTCGGATGGCGGATTGGGGTTTAAATACGTGTTCACACCAACAATTGGCAAATCACCAGAATGCTTTTTACCTTCATAATAAAGAGATTCCTCTTGTATTTTTCCGCGCTGGTATTGACGCTCCATCGCTCCAAGCACACCGCCGCGATCATTCATCTGTTCAAATTCCTGTAGAACCGCTTCCTGTACGAGGTCTGTTAATTCTTCAATAATAAAAGCCCCTTGCAAGGAATTTTCATTTTTGGTTAATCCAAACTCTTTATTAATAATCATTTGAATTGCCATTGCCCGGCGGACAGATTCTTCTGTCGGTGTCGTAATTGCTTCATCATAAGCATTTGTGTGCAATGAATTGGTATTGTCCTGGATTGCCAATAACGCCTGCAATGTGGTACGTATATCATTGAAATCAATCTCCTGTGCGTGCAAGGATCGTCCAGACGTTTGCACATGGTACTTCAGCTTTTGACTGCGTTCATTACCACCGTACTTTTCCTTCATCGTAATGGCCCATATTCTTCTCGCCACCCGGCCGATCACGGTATATTCCGGATCTAACCCATTTGAGAAGAAGAAGGACAGGTTTGGTGCAAATTTATCAATATCCATTCCGCGGCTCAAATAATATTCCACATAAGTAAACCCATTTGCTAAGGTGAATGCAAGCTGTGTAATCGGGTTCGCTCCTGCTTCCGCAATATGATAACCAGATATCGATACAGAATAATAATTACGTACATTATTATCTATAAAATATGCTTGAATATCTCCCATCATCCGCAGGGCAAATTCGGTAGAAAAAATACAGGTATTTTGGCCCTGGTCTTCTTTTAAAATATCCGCCTGCACGGTCCCCCTAATGACAGTTATCGTATCTGCCTGAATCTGACTGAATTCTTCACTTGTCGGCAGTCGTCCATTTTCTTCTGCGAATCGATCTGCCTGCTGGTCAATAGCGGTATTAAAATACATCGCTAAAATAATTGGAGCTGGTCCATTAATCGTCATAGAAACCGATGTTAACGGATTGATTAAATCAAAACCACTATACAGCTTTTTCATATCATCCAGTGTACAAATGTTTACACCGCTATTTCCTACTTTCCCATAAATATCCGGACGTTCAGCAGGATCTTCTCCATATAAAGTTACTGAATCAAACGCTGTAGAAAGTCGTTTTGCTTCTTCTCCTTTTGATAGATAATGAAAGCGGCGGTTAGTCCGCTCCGGCGTGCCTTCTCCGGCAAATTGTCTGGTCGGATCTTCTCCTTTTCGTTTGAACGGGAACACACCGGCTGTATAAGGGAAAGAGCCTGGGACATTTTCCCGCATTAACCAATAGAGACGATCTCCCCAATCATGATACTTCGGCAATACTACTTTAGGAATCTTTAAACCGGATAGAGATTCTGTCGTTAAATCCATCGTAATCTCTTTGTCTCTTACTTTAAACGTAAATGTGTCACCAAGATAGCTTTCTTTAAGCTGCTCCCAGTTATCCAATAACGATCTGGCGTACCCGTCCAGCTGTTGTTCATAGGTTGTAATCACCTGCTCCAACGAATCTGCAGCCTCTTCACCTACTTCCTCCTTTGCTCCTTTTAACTGATAGAGCTTCGAAGCAACTTCCCGCTGCTTTCCAGCACGCTTATCATAATTCCGAACATAGGAAGCAATCTCCCGCAAATAATGTCTGCGCTCATTTGTAATGATTTGATTTTTCTTTTCTGAAATAACATGGCGTTTAAACGGAATCTCTGCTTCCCATTGAAAATCTGCATTTATCCGGTCAATCAGCGAAGCAAATAAAGCGTTCGTTCCTTCATCATTGAATTGGCTCGCTATCGTACCGAAGACAGGAAATTTGCTTTTATCTTCATGGAACAGCATATGGCTACGTTCATATTGTTTCCGGACTTGATTCAGTGCATCATCTGACCCTTTTTGTTCAAATTTATTAATAACAATAAAATCTGCAAAATCTATCATATCTATTTTCTCTAATTGCGTCGGTGCCCCGAACTCAGCCGTCATGACATACATCGATAAGTCTGTTATATCTGTAATTGCCGCATCTCCCTGCCCGATTCCGCTTGTCTCGATAATAATCAGATCATAGTCCGATGCACGCACGACTTCGATGGCATCCTGAATAGAGTCAGAAAGCTCTGTTCCCGAATTTCTGGTAGCAAGGGAACGCATATACACCCGCTCAGAAAAAATAGCATTCATACGAATACGATCTCCAAGTAGAGCCCCTCCTGTTTTGCGTTTGGATGGATCGATAGATAGTATGGCCACTTTCCGCTCCGGAATTTCATTTAAAAACCGGCGAATGAGTTCATCGGTCAACGAACTTTTCCCTGCCCCGCCTGTTCCTGTAATTCCAAGGACTGGCGTTTTTTGTTTTTGTTTTTGTTGTTCGGAAAGCTTATCTAAAACCTGTTTTTTTGTATCTTTATCTCCATTCTCCATTAGCGTGATGAATTTACCGATTGCTAACCGGTTTCCTTCTCTTAATCGCGCCAAATCTTTTTCTATGTCTATCGGTGGAAGAAAATCACATTTTTCCAGCATACGGTCGATCATCCCTTGCAAACCGTACTTCCGGCCATCTTCCGGAGAAAACAACCAAGCTACTCCATAGTCATGGAGTTCTTTAATTTCACGAGGAAGAATCGTGCCTCCTCCCCCACCCAATACTTGAATATGTGCTGCGTCCAGTTCTTTTAACAGGTCGATCATATATTTAAAATATTCGACATGCCCTCCCTGGTAAGATGAGATAGCAATTCCCTGCGCATCCTCTTGAATGGCAGCATAAACCACTTCTTCCACGGAACGGTTATGTCCGAGGTGAATTACCTCCGCACCACTCGCCTGCAGAATACGCCGCATAATATTTATAGAAGCATCATGCCCGTCAAACAGGCTGGATGCAGTTACAAAACGAATAGGATACTTTGGCGAATAACGATCTTCTGCCATTTTTCATCCTCCTTTTAATTAACCTTCCAATGAACACAATCATTGATTTTCCACATATTACAGCCAACAATCCACTTGTTTCATTTGCAGTTCTACATACTCATCAATCGTAAATTCTTTTTGAATCAGCCAGCGGCGGAAGCACCACATATGCCCGCTAACAACGATATTATTTGCCAGGAAATAAATTTCTTTTGCACTTAGCCTTTCTTTTAAACAAACGCTCAATAACTCCTCCATCATCCCGACAATCTTATGTTCCTGCTCCAAAACAAATTTACGTTTTTCTTTATTTAATGATTTTGTTTCTTGATATAGCATTAAAATTTCATGCTGGATCGTATCCATAAAATAAAGGTATTGTCTTATTGCCTGACGCAAACTTTCCGCCGTCGGGTTATCTACCGCAATCGTTTCTGCTAACTGATCACGCACTTGATCATGCACAAACTCGCAAACAAGAAAAAGCACATCCTCTTTCGTTCGGATATATTCATATAATGTGCCAATACTGAATCCGGATTCTTTCGCGATTTCTCTTGTTGTTGTACGGTGAAAGCCTTTCTCCTTAAACAGTCTCATGGCGCCTTCAATAATTTGTTTCCTCCGTCGCATCACTAGCTCTTGATCTTTTACAGAAGAGTGAATCTTATCTTCATTCATCCTTCAACCTCCTTTTTTTCACAAGAATAGGAAAGTACAAAAATTTTATTATTTAACGCTTATTTCGTTACCATCCGGCCGATTACAAGCCGCTGGATTTCATTCGTACCCTCGTAAATTTGCGTGATTTTCGCATCCCGCATATAGCGTTCTACCGGATAGTCTTTTGTATATCCATAGCCGCCAAAGATTTGAACAGCTTCTACGGTAATGCGCATTGCTGCGTCACCTGCGAATAATTTGGACATCGCGGATGCTTTTCCATACGGTTTTCCCACTGATTCCAGCCATGCTGCCTGATAGGTTAATAGACGGGCAGCCTCAATCTCTGTTGCCATGTCCGCCAGTTTAAAAGAGATGCCCTGATTCGCTGCGATCGGCTTGCCAAACTGTTCTCTTTCCTTGGCATAAGCTGCTGCAGCATCCAGTGCGCCCTGCGCGATCCCTAAAGCCTGGGCGGCAATTCCATTCCTGCCTCCGTCCAGGGTTGTCATGGCAATTTTGAAGCCGTCCCCTTCTTCCCCCAGCACATTTTCAGCTGGAATTCTACAATTTTCAAAGATTAATTCTGTCGTTGGAGAAGAACGAATACCAAGCTTCTTTTCTTTTTTGCCAAATGTGAACCCATCTGTCCCTTTTTCAACGATAAATGCAGTGATGCCTTTATGCTTTTGGTCTGCATCTGTTTTCGCAAATACGATATAAATATCAGCCACACCGCCATTGGTAATCCACACTTTGCTGCCATTCAATATATAATCCGCGCCATCTTTTTTAGCAGTTGTTTTCATAGAAACAACATCACTGCCTGCACCCGGCTCAGATAAGGCATAAGCTCCTAATGCTTCTCCCGTTGCAAGACGCTGCAGAAAGTTTTGTTTTTGCGCTTCATTTCCATATTTAAAAATCGGCCAGCTTGCCAATGATAGATGTGCAGAAAGGGTAACTCCTGTGGAGGCACAAACACGTGATAATTCCTCTACTGCTATACAATAGCTCACATAATCCGAGCCTATCCCGCCATACTCTTCCGGCCATGGAATACCTGTTAATCCCAGCTCTGCCATCTGGTCAAAAATAGATCGATCAAAGCGTTCTTCTTCATCTCTTTCTGCTGCTGTCGGCTCTACTTCATTTTCTGCAAAATCCCGGACCATTTTCCGCAGCATTTCTTGTTCTTCCGTTAATTGAAAATCCATTTCTATCTCTCCTTCAAAAGCTCTTTAGATATCACGATATGCTGTATCTCATTCGTTCCTTCATAGATTTCCGTCACCTTTGCATCACGAAACAGCCTTTCTACAGGATAGTCCTCGGTATAGCCATAACCGCCATAGATCTGGACTGCCTCAATCGCGTTTTGCATCGCTGTTTTGGTCGCTGTCAGCTTTGCCATCGACGTTTCCTTGATACAAGATTGATTCATTTCAATCCGTTTCGCTGCCTGATAGGTTAATAGTTTTGCTGCCTCTACATTCGTTGCCATTTCCGCAAGCTTAAAAGAGACCCCCTGATTTACTGCAATCAGCTTGCCGAATTGTTCTCTTTCTTTCGCATAAGCAACCGCATAGTCTAAGGCTGCTTCTGCAATCCCCAACCCTTGAGCAGCAATCCCAATTCTGCCAATATTTAAGTTAGCCATCGCAATTTTAAAGCCTTGCCCTTCTTCACCAAGCAGGTTTTCCTTGGGAATCCGGCATTGTTCAAAGGTGATTTCTACCGTGCTCGATCCCTTTAACCCCATCTTCTTTTCATTTTTTCCAATCACCAAACCCGGACTATCTTTTTCAACAATAAATGCGCTAATTCCATCTTTATCTTCACTTGTTCTGGCAAATGTAATAAAGGTATCTGCATATTCTCCATTGGTAATAAATACTTTTGATCCATTCAGTACATACATATCATCAATCTGCTTGGCAGTTGTTTTTAAGCCGCTTGCATCAGAACCTGAATTCGCTTCTGTTAAAGCAAACGCACCTAAATATTCTCCAGAAGCAAGCTTCGGAACATACTTCTTTTTTTGTTCCTCCGTGCCAAAATAAAGAATGGGATTCGTACCGACAGAGGTGTGTACCGATAAAATAACTCCGATAGTTGCACTGACCTTTGACAATTCATGAATGACCCGAATGTAAGAGCTAAAGTCCATCCCGGCTCCCCCGTATTCCTCTGGTATGGGAATTCCCATTAAACCGAGCTCCCCCATTTTCTTGATAATTTCTTTGGGAAAACGGTCTTGTTCTTCCATTCGTTCTATTTCTTTTGCAATTTCATCTTGAGCAAAATCCTGAACCATTTTCACTAACATTTTTTGCTCTTCTGTTTGTGTAACAATCAATATGCATACCCCTTTCCACGTTTCCTCTTTTAGTCACTATACGTGTAAAAACCTCTTCCTGCCTTCTTCCCCAATCTTCCTGCCTGCACATACTGTCTTAGGAGCGGACATGGACGATATTTACTGTCTCCGAAGCCTTCATGAAGAATTTCCATAATCGATAAACACGTGTCGAGACCAATAAAATCAGCAAGCTGAAGCGGACCCATCGGATGATTCATCCCCAGCTTCATCACCTGGTCTACATCTTCTATACTCGCAATTCCTTCAAAGACGGTATAAACTGCTTCGTTAATCATCGGCATTAATATCCGGTTGGAAACAAATCCCGGAAAATCTTTTACTTCGACATCCTGTTTGCCCAATGCTTCTGTAAGTTCCTGCACAGTTTGACAGGTATCTTCACTTGTTTCCAAACCCCGAATAATTTCCACCAGCTTCATAACAGGAACAGGATTCATAAAATGCATACCGATAAATTGTTCCGCTCTGCCCGTAACAGCTGCAGTTTCTGTAATTGGCAAAGACGATGTATTTGTTGCAAAAATAGTATGCGCTGGTGCAAGCTCATCCAATTTGCGAAATACTTCCTTTTTCACTTCCAGCTTCTCCACTACGGCTTCAATGATAAAATCTGCTGTGATCGGATCAGCTTCCAGATCAACGACAAGCTGCAGGCGATTTAATGCTTTTTCCTTTGTATCCGCTTCCATTTTTCCTTTTGCAATATCTTTCTCGAACACCTTCTCAATATACTGTTTCCCTCTTCTTAACGCTTCAATATCCGCGTCATACAATTTTACTTCATAGCCGGAACGGGCAAAAACGAGTGCAATACCTGCACCCATTTGTCCCGCTCCAATTACCATTATTTCTTTTACAGTCATAATCATACGCTCCTTTTTGAGGATATATTAACTTATGCTTCGTTTGCAGGTACTTCAATCAAAACAGCGTCTCCTTGACCACCGCCGCTGCAAATCGCTGCAATACCTTTGCCTCCGCCCCGGCGTTTTAATTCATGAATTAATGTTAAGATAATCCGGTTACCGCTTGCACCGATTGGATGTCCTAGTGCCACTGCGCCTCCATTGACATTTATTTTTTCCTCATCAATATCTGCAATTTGTCCGCTTGCCAGTGCTACTACTGCAAATGCTTCATTGATTTCATAAAGATCGATTTCATCCTTGGACACACCTGTTTTTTCTAACAGACGATTAATCACCAGACCCGGCGTCTGTGGAAAATCTTTTGCTTCCACCGCTACTTCCGCATGGCCCAAAATCGTTGCCAATGGTGTTTTATTTAATTCTTTCGCTCTTTCATCAGACATGACTACAACTGCACTTGCTCCATCGTTCACACCTGGTGCGTTCCCTGCTGTAATGGTACCATCCTTATCAAAAGCAGGTCTGAGCGCAGCCAATTTCTCCACTGTCGTTCCTTTTCTTGGTGTTTCATCCTCGCTGACAACAATCGGATCCCCTTTACGTACCGGAATTTCTACAGGAACTATTTCATCCGCAAACTTACCTGATTCGATCGCATCTACCGCCAGCTGCTGACTCCTGGCTGCCCACTCATCTTGACGTTCCCGTGTTACTTCAAAGGAAGCAGCGGTATCATTTCCATAGCTTCCCATGTGATTTCCTGTAAACGTACAGGTAAGACCATCATGAATCATTAAATCCTTTACCGTTTTATCGCCCATGCGATTTCCCCATCTGGCATCAGGCAGGAAATATGGCGCGTTACTCATGCTTTCCATTCCGCCGGCAACGATAATATCTTCTTCCCCTAAGCGAATCAATTGATCAGCTAGCGTCACACTGCGCAACCCGGAGGCACAGACCTTATTAATCGTTTCTGTTTTAACCTCCCAAGGAATGCCTGCTTCTACAGCAGCCTGCCTGGATGGGATTTGACCCTGGCCGCCTTGTAAAACAGTTCCCATAATCACTTCATCCACATCTGCTCCAGAAAGCTCCGCCCGTTCTAACGCTGCTTTCATTGCTTTAGCTCCCAGATTGACTGCGGTTAATGGGGTTAGAGCTCCTCCAAATTTCCCAAAAGGGGTACGTGCCCCGGACACAATAACAGATTTTCTCATATAATAGCCTCCTCTATACTTTGACCGAACGCTCGTTCAATGAACGGCAGAAAGCATAGAGAGGAAATGCCCCCTCTCTATACTCTTATGCGGTTTTTTCTTCATTTTTTTCTAAAACAGATAGCGCCAAAATTTCAGCAACATCCATTGTACCAATATCTTCTTCCACTTCTTTTGCTTTTGTGCCATCGCTCAGCATGGTTAAGCAGTATGGACATGCACTGGAGATCATTGATGGCTGCACTTGCATTGCCTGTTCTGTACGTGCGACATTGATCCGGTTTCCAGTCGTTTCTTCCGTCCACATTAAGCCGCCGCCTGCACCGCAACACATCCCATTCTCACGGCTGCGATCCATTTCCACAAGCTCTAAACCTGGAATAGCCTTTAAAATTTCTCTTGGCGGATCGTAAACACCGTTATACCTTCCCAGATAACAGGAATCGTGATAGGTCAACCGTTCATTGATCGGCTTCTGCGGTTTCAGCTTCCCTGACATGACAAGGTCATAAAGCAGCTGCGTATGATGATATACCTCTGCTTCAAAGCCAAAGTCAGGATATTCATTCTTAAATATATTGTACGCGTGCGGGTCGATCGTGACAATTTTTGTGACGTCATTCTTTGTAAATTGTTTGATATTTTTCTCGGCAATTTCCTGGAATAAAAATTCATTTCCAATCCGTCTGGCTGTGTCGCCGGAATTTGCTTCTGTATTTCCTAAAATCGCAAAGCGGATGCCTGCCTGATTCATTAATTTTGCAAAACTGAGTGCAATTTTCTGACTGCGGCTGTCAAAAGAACCCATGGAGCTGACCCAGAATAAATATTCAAAGTCCTTGTCTTCTTTTTTCAGCTCTTTCACTGTCGGGATATAAGCGGATTCATCTTCTTCACGCCATTTAATCCGATCTTTCTTCGATAACCCCCACGGATTGCCTTGACGTTCGATATTCATAACAGCACGCTGGATTTCAGAATCCATTTTTCCCTCTGTCATGACTAAATATCGGCGCATATCAATAATCGTACCAACATGTTCATTATTGACAGGGCAAGCATCTTCACAATTGCGGCAAGTAGTACATCCAGCCAGCTCTTCTTCCGTAATCACATCACCGATTAAACTCATACTTTGGACGGTTGCAGCTGCTTCGTTGTCCGCAGAAGCCTGATTGCCGGCAGTCCCTGAAAAAGCATAGGAAGGAACCCATGCAGATTTCCCAGTAACCGCTGCGCCTTTTTCGGTTAAATGATCCCGTACCTTGATCATAATATCCATCGGCGAAAGCATTTTTCCTGTTCCGGACGCCGGACAAACATCTGTACAGCGGCCACATTCCACACATGCATAAAAATCAACCATTTGATGTTGCTTAAAGTCTTCTACCTTGCCGACACCAAAAGCGATTTCTTCTTCACTTTCTTCGTCCATCTCTTCTAAATCAAAATCAATTTTTTCTAATTTACCAGGCACTTTTTTCGTCAAAAAGACATTGATCGGTGCAGCAATTAAGTGCGCGTGTTTGGACTGCGGCACATACACTAAGAAAGTAAGCAAGGTTATCGTATGTACCCACCAGGCGATATAGAATAAAACCATTGCTGTATTTGCAGATGCCCAGCCGAATAATCCGCCAAAAATACTGGCAACCGGCTCTGTCCAAGTTAGTTCATGTCCCTGCCAAACAAGAGCCATTCCATTTCCGAACAGTACAGAAATCATCAATGTTCCGATAAAAATAAGAACAAGCCCTGCTTTTAATCCTCTTTTCAAACGGACGAGTTTTTCCATATAACGGCGGTAAAAAGCCCATACCACAGCTACCAGAATCATGAGTGTCACGAGTTCCTGGAAAAAGACAAATCCCGGGTAGAATATGCCAAACGGTAAATGGTTCCCGGGTGACAGCCCTTTGATAAACATATCAATGGCTCCAAATTGAACCAGAATAAAGCCATAAAACATCATCACGTGAATCGTACCGGATTTTTTATCTTTTAACAGCTTGGATTGTCCAAATACGTTTTTGATAATACGCTGGATGCGCAGCTTTATCTCGCCATCAAACTCTGATTTTTTCCCGAGCCTGATATAAGCGACTCTGGTTGCGATGACTTTGGCAAATAAGAATAGTGCATAGCCTGTTACGGCTATAAATGCGATCCAATTAATGATCAGAAATGTATCCAAGATGACTTCCCCCTCTTTCACATTATAATATAAATTGACAGCGTTTTCATATTTATATAAAAAATAATTCTATTTCTACTTTAAAACATGAATGAACATTCAGTCAACCTATTTGGAAAAAATATTGATAATTTTTATTCTTTCTTGATAAACTTTGAGTGGAAGGATGATTAGGTCGATAATTATGCTATAATGAAAACACAATAAATCGGCTTCTTATGAGGGGTTAGGTAGCACTGTAATCTGTCGCTGGTCTTTCGTTGGAGACTTCCAGGGGGAGGAGTGCTGCCGATGGATTTTGAAAGCTCTTTGACGTTAATGATATCCTTTGGGATGTTGATAGCGTTCATTATGGCTGATAAAAACCAAAAAAATAACCCCTCATGATCTTTAGCAGGAGACTGAGGAATTATTTTTCTCTAGTTACCTACCCCTCTTAATGAGGTTCGGTTTATTGATGATCGTTCCATGCAGCTTGCATGGAACGATCTTTTAATAACATACGAGTTTCTAACTATAATATACATTATAATTTGAAAAATGTAAAATGAGGATAAAAAAATACACTTTAAAAACACTCGTAATATACCTATACCCTTGCAGATGCAACATATAATATTTTAAAAAAATCCCGCAAAGAAACCATTTCTCTGCAGGATTTTCCTATCATTTTCTATTTTACATTTTCTCCGGTGCATCCACACCTAAGATACCCAAGCCGTTTGCCAATGTTTGACGCACTGCTTTCATTAAAGCAATCCGTGCACTGGTACGCTCCGGATTATCTGCATCCAATACTTTTTCTGCATTATAGAAGCTGTGCAGTGTGGACGCCAGATCAAATACATATTGTGTTACTTTATGCGGCATTTGCTTATCCGCCGCTTCGGCAATCACTTGCGGCAGCTCTCCTACCTTTTTAAGCAAATCAAGTTCTTTTTCTGCGGTTAATAAAGAAGCGTCAAAAGCATCGTCTGTTGCAAAGCCTTTGTTCTTCGCTTGTTCAAGCATCGTGCAAATACGTGCATGAGCATATTGAACATAGTAAACCGGATTATCGTTGGATTGTGATTTAGCAAGGTCCATATCAAAATCTAACTGGGAATCATTAGAACGGGCTACGAAATAATAACGGACCGCATCGATCCCTACCTCGTCCATCAACTCTCTTAAGGAGACAGCTTTCCCCGTACGTTTACTCATTTTCACCTTTTCGCCGCCTTCAAATAGATTCACCATTTGAATAATTTTCACGGAGAATTTATCGACTGGATAGCCTAAAGCCTGCAGAGCTGCACCCATTCTTGGAATATAACCATGGTGATCTGCACCCCAGACGTTAATAATCTGGTCAAAGCCGCGGTCTAATTTATTTTTGTGATAAGCAATATCTGGTGTTAAATACGTATAAGCTCCATCCTGCTTGATAAGTACACGGTCTTTATCATCATCAAAAGCGGTCGTCTTAAACCATAATGCACCGTCTTTGTCATACGTATATCCGCCTTCTTCCAGCACTTGTAAAGCATCGTCGATCTGATCATTTTCAAAAAGAGAACGCTCCGAGAACCAGCTGTCGAATTCCACCCGGAAATCCTTCAAGTCACTTTCAATATTACGTAAGGATGCTTTTAAGCCATATTCTTTAAAATAATCCAACCGTTTTTCATGGGTTTTATCCGCCCAGACATTTCCTTCTTCTTTCACAAGGGTTTTCGCAATATCAATGATTGCCTGACCGTGATAGCCGTCTTCCGGCATATCTACAGACTGTCCTAATTCTTGTAAATAGCGTGCTTCTACCGATAAACCGAGATTATTTATCTGGTTTCCTGCATCATTAATATAATATTCTCTTTCTACTTCATAGCCTGCCGCTGCAAAAAGGTTACATAAAACATCTCCAAATGCAGCATTTCGTGCATGCCCTAAATGAAGATCGCCTGTCGGGTTAACAGAAACAAATTCAACCTGCACCTTTTCCCCGTTTCCGTCTTTTGAAGTGCCGTAAGCATCTCCTGCCCCAAGTACGGTTTCAATGACTTCCCCTAAGAAATCCTGCTTCATATAGAAATTGATAAATCCGGGTCCGGCAATATCCACTTTTTCAACAGATGCTTTCTGCTTATCTAATTGTGTTACAATATCATCTGCAATTTGACTCGGTGCTTTTTTCGCAATCCGTGCCAGCTGCATCGCAATATTCGTGGCAAAATCGCCATGTGCTTTATCTTTTGGTTTTTCTAAAATAATATCCGGGATCGCATCCTCTGTGGCAAGTCCAGCAGCAATGACAGCTGTATGAATTTGCTCCTTTAAAGTTTCTTCTGTTTGTGCTAATACGTTCATTTCTTATTTCCTCCTTGTTTCTTTCAATCCACGCAGGCAGTTTAAGGAACACGACATACAGGCGGATTACTCTTATGCCAGAAAGGGATACCACTAACGCTACGCCCCTCCTGTCATAGCTTTACTTTTAGCAATTACCTCCCCCGCTCACTCGCTTTGCACTTCTTAAAGGCGGGAGAATCCTTGTTTATTTTGTTGAAAATTGAAGCTTAAGCTGATGCTTCCGTTCGAGTTGTTCATTCAGCTTCATTGTATAATTCATATCAAGCGCCCGCGGCATGGTATCCTCTTTAAATGAAATTGATTCTGTAAAAGTTTCCATATGCATATTGCCATGCATATGCTGATAAATATTTTCTGTTTTTTGACCTAATTGAAATTGCTGGTTCATTTGGATAACACCTGTGCGCTTAATGGAGACACGCTCTGGACGAATCATAATCATATTTTGAATCGTTCCGACTTCTTCATTTACTTCCTTATATTTAAGTACATCGATGCTGCCTTTCTTCGTCCATTCTCCCGTGAAGGACTGTTCCTGCGTCTCCTGCTCACCGGAATCTACATCATAAATCACTGTCTTCAGCGTAATATTAACATGTTCGGAATTTTGTTGCATACGTACTCCTTCAATCTTTTTACAAATTTATTTTAATAGTGTACTTATTATATCTTTAAAACACCATGATAAGCAATACTCTTGCTGTCTTAAAACTTTTTACGTTTATAAAAGTTGTTCTTTTTCCATAATAAATGATATAGGATATGAAAACTCCAGTATCACCATTTTAGAAATGACATATTTATTTTGGAGACGATAAAGAATGAAATCATTAAAAGAGCTGCATTTAATCTACAAAATAATTGGCGGTATCGCGCTGCTGATCATTACTGGCATATTAGCTATCTATTTATTAGCCTATCTACTGGGGCCACCTAGCCTCAGCGACCAAACCCCTACCGTTTTTTATGACCGGGAAGGAGAAATAATTGAAGATACATTTGGAGATTCTTATGAATGGGTTTCTTTAGAAAATATAAATACTTCTGCGGTCCAAGCAACAATGGTTATTGAAGACAATCGTTTCTTTGATCATAACGGACTGGACTTTTTTCGTATTGTAAAATCCCTGTGGAATAATTTTGTTTCCGGCTCGTTAAAAGAAGGAGCCAGCACGATTACACAGCAATATGCCAGAAATCTCTATTTATCAGCAGAGAAAACCTGGTCGCGTAAGCTTCAAGAAGCCTTTTATGCGATTCGTTTAGAAATGTTTTATTCTAAAGAAGAGATTTTAGAAGGGTATATGAATACCATTTATTACGGTCATGGAGCCCATGGGATTGAATCGGCAAGCAATTATTTTTTCGGGAAGCCTGCTCATCAATTAACCTTAGCCGAAGCGAGTATGCTTGCAGGAATCCCAAAAGGTCCAACGTATTATTCGCCGCTCAATAATTTAGAAAATGCAACGGACAGACAACAGCTTATCCTTCAACGAATGCTTGACAATGAAATGATCACGGGGAAGGAATATAGAGAAGCAGTAAATGAAGATTTATCGTATCAACAGCAAGCTCAAGCAGAGGAGGAAGCATCCTTTTTTAAAGATGAAGCATTAAAAGAGGCTGCACGGATTTTAGAGAACGATGTGGAAGAAATAAAGCTTGGAGGTTATCACCTGCACACGACGCTGAATAGCGATTATCAGCAAGAAATGGAGGAAGCAGCTGCACAATCTATTGATGAAGAAAGCGACTTAGAGACTGCGGGCATTTCCATAGTTCCGCAAACGGGTGAAATAGCTGCCATGATTGGCGGAACCAATTATAAAGAAAGCAGCTACAACCGGGCGATCGATGCCAAACGGATGCCTGGATCCACCTTTAAGCCTATTTTATATTATGCTGCATTAGAAAATGGTTATACGGCCAGTACGACATTAACCAGTGAAGCAACCACTTTTGAGCTTGCAGATGGTTCTGCTTACCAGCCAAGTAATTTCAATGGATATTATGCAGATGCGCCCATTACACTCGCAGAAGCAATCGCTTTATCAGACAACATTTATGCAGTGAAAACAGCTCTTTATGTTGGCGGAGAACGTTTTATCGATACAGCAGAAAAATTTGGGATTGAAAGTAATTTAAATGACGTTCCTTCTCTCGCGCTCGGTACTTCTTCCGTTTCCGTCATTGAGCTGACAAATGCGTATGCCCGTCTTGCCAATGGCGGCAAAGCAATTACCCCGTATCTTATTGAAGAAATTACCGATGCGGATGGAAAAACAATTTATTCGCATAAGCCGCAAGAAGAGGAATCCGTTCTGGATGAAAAAAAAGCTTTTATTCTAACACAGCTTCTTACTGGAATGTTTGACGAAACATTAAATAGCTATACAAGTGTAACTGGGGCAAGCCTGCAAAATCAGCTTACCGATATTTATGCCGGCAAGTCTGGAACGACTGATTTTGACAGCTGGATGATTGGGTACAGTCCAGATATTTCTACCGGCATATGGGTCGGATATGATGATCATCGAGAAATGACGAATGTAGCCGAAACAGCTTTTTCGAAAGAGATATGGGCAAATTATATGGAGAAAATTGACGAAGATGGAAAAAATGTTTTTCCCATGCCTTCAGGAGTAGTTGGGCTTCCAATTGACCCTGCCAGTGGATTAAGAGCGGACACCAATTGTGAAAAAAGCAGAATTATGTTTTATGAAAAAGGGACAGAACCGCTTGGATACTGCAAGAATGGCGATGTAGATCAGCTGGACGATGAAATAGATGATACAGGCATTCTTGAGAAATGGTTTGATTTACTTTTCTAGGCAGATATTAATCCGTTTCATAAAGTGCAAAAAAGCGGTTCGTATCGACTATTTCGATACGAACCGCTTTTTTGTCCTAGTAAACATGAGTTAGCCCATGTACTCATAGTTTACAAAGGATTTGAGAAAAGTACAAGAATTTCTAAATATGTTCATAATTCATTCACAATTTAAGCTGAGAAACCTAAGATAGGAATGCTTATTTATTAGGTTTTGAATTTGAGAACAATAACTAAAAGGTTAGAAAAGGTTTTAATAATGATATATCCCCCAAATAACGGATATGTCATCTCTCGCAAGCATGACTAGGGAGCGCTATTCCTTGCAACAGGTGGAGTTGTAGTATTCTTCTTTACACGCAGTAAAAAAGTAAATCATTCATAAAACGAAACCTCATTCAGTGGGAGTTAGCGCCCGTTATCTCTCGCCTAAATAAATTTATTTTCGCTCTTTATTTTCAGGCGGGAGTTTTACGGGCGGTTCTCCGTGCTAAAAATAAAATAGCCCAAAGCCTTGATATATCAAAGCTAAGGGCTTTCCAATAATATTTACAATCAAAATTATTTAAATATCTAATTGCTCTTTCAGCTCTTGTGTCGAATTCTCCCACAGTTCCGGTTTGAATTCTTTTAAGAAATCACCTAATAATTTTTTAGAACGCTCATCCATGTGCTCCACGATAATTTGGCCTTTTAATGATTTCTCCATATGCTTCACATGCTCCGCCATGGATTTATAAGCTCGTTTGATTTCCCGGTTCACGCGGATTTCACTGCCGGCAACTCCCGCATAGTAAGGGCCATTTTCTCCTTTTTCCACTGTTACCCAGACAATCCAATAAAGCTTTCCACCCTGAACTTCTTCACGATCTCTTATCCATTTCACACGACGCTCTACTGAACTTCTTGCATGCATCGCATCCATATCCACATATGCCTTATCTTCATTCGGATCGACGATAATGGATGACATGTTTTCAAGGCTAACCGTTCCAGCGCCATAACCGCCATGTCCATCTGTCGAATCGTCTTTTATAATTGTAAATGTATTCTTCTTTTTATTTCCATCAGTCAATGTGTTTCCCCTCCTAGCTTTCATTCTGACCTTTGTTTCATTCTATCACGTTCTAAAAGGCTTTTTTAGTGAGAAGACTTATTCCGTAACACATCCACAAATCGGAATGCTTCATCCATCTCCTCATCGGTATATTTTAGCTTTGGTTTCACGGTATGTACCTTATCAATGATTTCTTCTCTTGATAAATAGGAAAAATATAACACCGTAGAAACAAGCTCTAAAAATCGGGCACTGCAATCTTGTAAAAGATTAATTCCATCCTCTATATTCGGCATGTTCACTTCAAATTGGTTTAAAAAAGTTTGTCCATGCTCTGTGATGGAGTAGTGGTATTGGTGATAGTTACTTTTCTCTTCCTTTTCCTCATTTAAAAAGTGTAAGTTACAAAGCTCCTCCACACGCAATGTTAATTCCTCGGAGTATGGTCCATAAAAATGGAATTGATACTTTTCTTCAAAAGGAACATGGCTTTGCTGCAAAATATAGATCATTTTTTGTAATTTCTTTCTTCCTGTCACTTGTTTGGCTTTAGAGAAAAAATAGAGCAGTTTCGCATGGTTGTCTAACACAAATGGTCATTCCTTCCCGTACAATATATCTAAAATTCGTTTCTTCAAATCCGTGTCTTCTATTTGCTGAATACGATCCTTAGGAAAATACAGCTTATGGTCTGTTCTTTTTTTACCTGATATCGCCTCAACAATATCCGAATGACGGGATAATTCCTTCAAACCGCCATCCGGCATCAAAAGATGTATCGGCAGACGTTCTTCCTCTTCACCTGGACGGTAGAAATCATACGGCAAGTCAGATGATGAGTCCACTACTAAATAATAGTCTGGATTAATGCCTGCTTTTTTAAACAATTGATATAGCTCCATTCCGGCATTAATTTGCGGATCAGGATTATATTCCACATATTTAAATAAATGACGGTTGATAAACCGATAGCTTAAATCAGCTAATATCTCGTCCTTTTCTTCCTGCCATTGCTGAAAATAATAGTATACAATCATATCATCCAGCTTTAAATAGTCTGACAGCTTCACCTTTTCTTCAAAAAAGGAAATAAAGTGTGTCGGCTCCAGCTGGAATTGATAGGTATCATCTTCATATAATATCTTTGCCCGCTGAAAGATTTTTGACAAGATAACCTCTGCACTTCTCGTTACTGGGTGAAAATAAACCTGCCAGTACATTTGATAGCGGCTCATAATATAGTCCTCGACCGCATGCATCCCCGTGGATTTAATAACCACCTGATCATCCATCGGCCGCATGACACGCAAAATACGCTCCATATCAAAATGGCCATAGCTTACCCCTGTAAAATAAGCGTCACGCTGTAGATAATCCATTCGATCGGCATCAATTTGGCTGGAAATCAAACTTACCACGAGTTTATCGGAATACGTTTTGGCGATTACATCTGCCACCTTCTCAGGAAAATCAGCAGATACTTTTTTCAAAATCTCATTTACCTTTGTATTCTCTAAAATAATCTGTTGTGTAAACTGTTCATGATCTAGCTTAAACACCTTTTCAAATGAATGCGAGAACGGCCCGTGGCCTAAATCATGCAACAAAGCAGCACAAAGACATAGCAGCCGCTGCTCCCTATCCCATCTTTCACGATCTGCAAAATTATTCGTGATCCTTCTGACAATTTCATAAACACCTAAGGAATGGTTGAAACGACTATGCTCTGCACCATGAAAAGTCAGATTCGTGGTACCTAGCTGCTTTACCCGGCGCAACCGCTGAAATTCCGGCGTAGCGATCAAATCCCAGATAACCCGATCCCGGACATGAATATACCGATGGACGGGATCCTTAAACACCTTTTCTTCTATTAATTGTTCATCTTTATATGCCATTTCTTTATCTCCATCCGTACTTTCCTAAATTTTTTCATGTACTTTTTCAACAAATTTAATCTATTAACATTTCTATAATTAATGAAAGTACTCTGTTTCTTTTCCATCATCATTAGACGAGAAGACTCCCAACCTTAAGGCAAACTAACGTCGCAACGTCCTATGGACAAAAGTTAATCCTCGTTAAAGAGCTTTTGCGATTAATCGTCGTTCAGAAAGTCGAAACCCTAGAAACCAAACAATTTCTGATCAAATGAAGTGATGGTAATTTATATATATATGCTTTTTGTACATTATAATATAGTTGTACAAAATCATAAAGGCGAACATGAACAAAATGTGTACTTAATCTTGTTGTATCAATAGTTTATCGCAGTGTAACTGACTGTAAAAGACCCGCTTCAAGAATAGAAAAAACATGAAAATTCTAAGTGGAGATAAAAGAAAACTTCCACTGGAGGAAGTTTCACTTTGTATGTATCTTAAAAGTCAATAACGCATACTCAAAGGATTAATATTATAATGCATTTTGACTATCTTATTTAGAGTCATTACATTTCGTAAAGATAACGTATTATTCTTTTTCTGGATTTGCCTTAGCAATTCTAAAGCCTGTTAAAATATAGATAATTGCAAAAACAACTCCTAAATATATTAACGGTCCATACAGAACAAACTCAGATGTCGAGATATTAAGTGTACTTAAGATAAATACACTCGTAGTTGACCATGGAATCAACGGTTGAAAAACAGCTCCAGTATCTTCAATTGCCCTTGATAAATTTTTTCGGTGCAGTCCAAATTTATTATATAATGGTGAGAGCATAGGCCCTAAAACAGCACTAGATGTATGATTGCTGCCTACCATGAAATGGAAAAGTGTATGTAATGATAGACAGGAAAGCATCATTTTCTTTCCGGTATTTGCTATTTCAATGATTTTCTGTAAGAGGATATCAAATGCTCCAGAGGCAATCATTGTTCCGCCAAAAAGAGCTGCAGCAAGAAATATCCCAACCGTTCCATACATACTGGTTAATCCACCTTGAGTCAGCATTTCATCAACAACTTCCACGCCTGTAGTTCCAACGTAACCTTCGTTCCAAGTGTTGGCTATATCTAACAAATTACTTCCTTGAAATACCATTGCCAGAATAGAACCAAGTAATATTCCAATTCCAAATACAGGTAATGCCGGCTTCCTCATAAAGATTAAAACTAGTACAATAATAGGCGGTAATAAAAGAATTGGATTTAAATTAAAATTGGAATTAAGTGTTGAAATAATTACATCTATCTCCATCGTATTTGCTTGTCCATGTGATTGAAAGCCTAATATTAAATAAAGGATCAAAGAGATGATCAGCCCGGGAATGGTGGTATACAGCATGTATCTAATATGTTCAATAATATTTACATTTGTAAAAGCTGATACAGCAATGGTTGTATCAGATAGAGGTGACATCTTATCACCAAATAAAGCACCTACAACTACTGCAGCTGCTGCATAATGCATAGGAATCCCGAAACCTAAAGCAACCCCCATTATCGCAACACCAATCGTACCAATAGTCCCCCAAGATGTTCCAGTAAGTATTGACATCAAAGCACAAATAATACATGCCACAAAAAGAAATATCGTTGGGTTAAGGAATGTTAACCCATAATACATAATTAACGGAATCGTCCCTGAAAGCATCCAACTGCCAATCAGTATGCCTACGGAGAGTAACAAAAAGGATGGAATTAAAAGTCTGGTTGCTGTTTCTAAAACTTTCTTCTCTATCTCTTTCCATGCAATTCCCCAAATAATAGATATAATAATCGCTGCCATACCTGCAAAAATAAGTACTACTATCGTTGAAGCTTTAATAATTATTAGCCCGCTAAAAAGGATAACAGCTGCGATTAAAAACAGTGTAATTGCCTGTAAAACGGATAGTTTCTTCATCTTATTCCCTCCGATTTTAAGTAACAGTATTATTTAAACTCATTAATTGTACTAACCCTTCAGATGACCTTTAATAGGGGTTAACCAATTTACATATAATAAGTTTTGAAATAGCTTTAATGAATTATGTTAATTAATCCTATCATGAAACTCAACTATAATGCTATCATAACTTTTATATTTTTATAAATAATTGCTGCCACTCTGTTATATCTTGGATTTATAAATTCGTGTATTATAATATAGGTATTAAGATTGATGAAAGGTTTAGGATAAACACGATGAAAAATTGGAAAGAAATTATTCGCCACAACACATTTCGATATATGGACCACTCCACAGTAAACACGGTTGCAGGTAAACCAAACACTGCCTTGGCTTCCTTTGCAATTGATGATACACTGGCTATTTCTGTCAGCGAAGAAGCTTCTCCGCCGGTTATCCGATTATGGGTACACTCCAATACCATTGTTTTAGGTATTCCTGATTCCCGCCTCCCTCATATTGAAGAAGGGATGGCATTTCTTGAAGAAAATAATTACCAAGGTATTGTCCGTAATTCAGGAGGACTTGCTGTTGCTCTGGATGAAGGGGTACTCAATATTTCTCTTATTATCCCCGGAGCCCAAAACTTATCCATTTACGATTGTTATGAAGCAATGGTTCGTTTTGTTCAAGCAATGTTTACGGATTTGACGGATGCTATTGAAGCATATGAAATTGTGGGTTCCTACTGTCCTGGAGATTATGATTTAAGTATTGACGGAAAAAAGTTTGCAGGTATTTCACAACGCCGTGTAAAAAAAGGTATTTCTGTACAAATTTATTTAGATATCGAGGGAAACAGCAAAGAACGTGCTTCCTTTATTCGTGAGTTTTATCGTATTGCAAAACAAGATGAAGATACAGCATTCACTTATCCGGAGGTGAACCCTGAGGTTATGGCTTCCCTCTCTGATTTATTGGGGATACCTTTAACTGTTGAAGAAGTCAAACAGCGGGTAATAACTACTTTAAAGGATTTGACAGAAGAAATTGTTACCATCCCGGTTCAGAAGACAGAACAGGAAAATTTTGATAAACGTTATCAACAAATGATAAAACGGAATGAAACTATCTAAAAGGATATAAGAAACAGCCTGACCGCATTCATGTGATCAGGCTGTCTTATTGATTATTCTTTTTATGCTTGAGCTGCTGTAATTAGTGCAAGGTTGTACACATCTTCAGAACTACAGCCTCTAGATAGATCGTTTACTGGTTTATTCAGTCCTTGCAGGATTGGACCTACTGCTTCAAATCCACCTAAGCGCTGTGCAATTTTATAGCCAATATTACCAGCCTCTAAACTAGGGAATACAAACACATTGGCATCCCCTTTGATCACAGAATTTGGTGCTTTTTTCTCTGCAACACTTGGAACAAACGCAGCATCAAATTGGAACTCTCCATCGATAACAAGAGAAGGGTCCTTTTCTTTTGCAAGACTTAACGCATCTGTCACTTTTTCTGTCTCTGGAGATTTTGCAGAACCAGCAGTAGAGAAGCTAAGCATCGCAACGCGCGGATCCACATCAAATAATGCACCTGTTTTTGCGCTTTCTACAGCAATTTCTGCTAAATCATTGCTATCTGGAGTTATATTGATCGCGCAATCAGCAAATACATATTTTTCTTCCCCTTTTACCATAATGAACACACCAGAAGTTTTCTGCACGCCTTCTTTGGTTTTAATAATTTGTAATGCTGGGCGCACTGTATCCGCTGTGGAATGGGCAGCACCACTTACTAGACCGTCTGCTTTATTTAAATAAACGAGCATGGTACCGAAATAGTTTTCATCTAAAAGAATTTTCTTCGCATCTTCTTCCGTTGCTTTCCCTTTTCTTCTTTCTACAAAAGCATCCACCATTTCCCCGAAGCCTTCATAGCTTGCAGGGTCAACAATTTCAAGTCCGGCAGTCTGTACCTGAAATTCTGCTGCTTTTCTTTCAACCTCTTGCTTATTTCCAATGACAACTGGTGTAAGCACGCTGTCTTCAGCTAAACGGCCAGCTGCTGTTAATACACGCTCATCTAATCCTTCCGGGAATACGATACGTTTGCCGTTTCCTTTTACTTTATCTGTTAATTGTTCAAATAAACCCATGATGAAACCTCCTAAGATAATTAACACATTAAAATGATCATTACGGGATTTCTCAATTGGAAAAACCGTTTCATTTTACCTTTAAATTCTCTTTCATGATATACCATTTAACGGTACAAATAAAGCCTTGAACCTTGAAAAATCAATGTAAAGGATTACATATGGTTCTCTTTATTTACAACATATTTTCTCCATTTTTTTCATAGATATGCTCAACTTTATATTTTAATAAAACAGCATTTCATGGTTTCTTAATTTTGACAAACCCTTGACAATACAGGAAATGACATTATTTTGTACTTTTTTTATATGATTCATCCCCTTTGGTTATGCTATAGTTAATATTGAATCAGTATTTAATTTATATGAAGGAGTGTATGAACGATGGCAGAAGCAGTAGTAACTGTAGATGGCTGGTCCGCATTACATGATACTCGTCATTTTGATTGGACATCTTGGAAATCAATCTCTGAAGACGAACGAAATAAAGCAATTAAAGAGTTTGAAGAACTGATCAAACAATGGGAAACGGTAGAAGAAAATAAAGAAGGCAGTCATAGTATATTCAAAGTTGTCGGAAATAAAGCCGATCTTATGTTTATTTTCTTACGTGAAACAATGGATGAGCTGGAAGAAATTAAAACAGCTATTAATAAAACGGTATTAGGTGATTTCTTAATTCCTGCTTACTCTTATGTATCTATCATTGAAATGACAATGCATGATCCAATGAAAGCCGGCGATGATCGTGAGCTTTCTCCTTATGTTAAAGAACGCTTAAAACCAACGATGCCGAAATGGGAGCATGCTTGTTTTTATCCAATGGCAAGACGCCGTGAGCCAGAGGCAAACTGGTTTACTATCGATAAAGAAGAACGCACCAGATTACTTTACGAACATGGCATGACTGGACGTAAATATGCCGGTAAAGTGAAAGAAATCATCACTGGATCAATTGGTCTGGATGAATGGGAATGGGGCGTAACGTTATTTGCCCACGATCCATTGCAATTCAAAAAGATCGTTTATGAAATGCGTTTTGATGAAGTAACAACAAAATATGCAGAGTTTGGCGATTTTATCATGGGTAATTATTTAGCAACAGATAAACTTGCTGATTATCTAGCATTATAATCCTATTTATTAAAAGAGGCTGAATAAAGCCTCTTTTTTTATGAAAAAATTATCATGAAAGTACACGCTTCTACATACATATCATTAATGAGCTTGCACTGAAGATTTTAAATTTAAAGCGGAGAGCGCCCTTTTAAAAACGTAGAGATTGGAGCGGTGCAACTGAGATAAAGGAATCACGATGAGCTTCAGCGAATCGATGATTCCTTATCGTAGGGCGCGCCGTGAAATCTCCTAGTTTTTGGCGCTCGGAGCTAGACGCAGTAATTCTTGGAAAAGAATTCTTTCATGCAAAAATCTTTTTTACTATGAAAAACGAGAAATGAGGTTGATCTATGGCAATAATTGCTCATAATGAAGCAGATGTTGATTTACTCGCCTTCCTCATGCGTGCTGAAACAGAGGGAACGGCGATCTTGGTATGTTAATGGCCGGTAACACAGGAGTCAACCGTGTTCTGGCGGACTGTTTAGATTTCACAGATATCCGGACGATATCGAATAGGCTTTATCAGAATCCCGGAGGAATTTGAAGCAACGCAGAAAGGCTATTTTTATCAACGGGCCAGGGAATCAGATAAACGCCTTGCCAGAAGAGTGCTTTAAGGGGAAATGCAGCATCCCGCTTCTAATTCACTTTGGTTCTTTATGCCTAGAGAACCTTGTCCTGATCAATGGTATGGCCAATGGAACACAGGGAGATATAAAGCACATTGCTTTTATGCACCATCTGAAAGGGAATGTCCTGATGTATATCGGTAGAGGCAGTGATATATAACTTTTTTACTGCATACATGTATAGCATTATTTTCATTATGAAGGAGAGTGAAGTTCATGAGTGATCAAACGAATCCAAACCAGCCATTGAATAATAATCAGGCTTACTATCCTAATCCATACTATTATTACCCTCAGACAGCTGGAAGTTTTTATCCAGCTTATCCAGTCCGGCAATACGCACAGCCAAGCAATGGAAATGGAAACGGGAATGGCGCCGGTCAGTTAATGAATCAACAATCTTATATTGAGAACATTTTACGCTTGAACCGGGGAAAGTTAGGCACTTTTTATCTGACCTTTGAAGGACAGCAGCCAACATCATTCCGCGGCTACATCGAAGAAGCCGGGCGGGATCATATTTTGATCCGGGAAGAAGACTCTAACCGCCGTTTCTTATTATTAATGGTATATTTAGATTATGTCCTATTTGACGAAGCAATTGATTATGCTTATCCATACGGGAACTAAGGTCAAAATCCCAACTACAACCCTGGATAAAGTACTTTAAGCAGTAAGGAAAAGCGTAGACAAAAATAATGTCTACGCTTTTCCTTACTTCAATCCATTATTTTTATACTGTGAGGAGATTAAAATGAGACATCCTCTGGAAAAGTTCATACGTATGGAAGTGATTGCGATCATGGCTGGTCTATTTTTTGGCATTTTTGCCTGGATAACAGGATGGCTGTTCTTTTTATTCTTTGCCTGTTATCTTTTTGTATTTAGCATGTTTAGTAATGCTTTGATTCTGCTGCATACACGTAGAGGCTCTGATGCCATTAAACAAGCAATTCGTGCAGTATTGCTTTTTCTGTTTATCACTTCGATTTATTTTTATCTATAAAACATGTTAACGTTTAGAAAAGCTTATATTCGCTTGCCCCTTTCTTACACAGAGATGTCCAGACTCTGACATTCCAATAAAGACGCGGGGAACTTAACCAAAGTCTCCGTAATCAATCGTTTCTCTTATGATTTACCTATTATATAAAATCCAACTACTGAAGGCCCTATTTATAACAATTTCATCGCGCCGATACCTAACAGAACCCATCCCACCAAAAAGGACAGTCCTCCAAACGGTGTAATCATTGCAAGTGTCTTAACACCCGTCAAAGAATAGATATACAAGCTACCTGAAAATAAAACAATACCTGCTAAAAATAACCACCCACTTGATGCAAAAAGATTACTACCTTCAAATTTCCCTAATAAAATAGCTACAGCAACAATGGCCATTGTATGAAACATTTGATAATCTACAGCTTTCCCCCAATTTGTTAAGGCTCTTTCGGATAACCTTCCTTCTAATCCATGTGCTCCAAATGCTCCCAGAGCTACTGCTAAAAAGCCAAGGATCGCTCCAATTATTAAAAATAATTTCATCTTCTTCATCTCCAATCATTGATTACATCCTTTATTAAAAAAAGATCCGCTCTTACTCACTCTGTATACTCTTAAAAATCAAATATAGATTCGCCATTAGCATCATTTTCATTTAACTTATTTTTTTCTGGTGTGACTACTTTTCCAGTAGACTGCTTCCCAAGCATTGCTTTCATTTCTGCTTCTGAGATCTGTTCCTCTGTATCTTCTATATTCACTTGCATTTGATTTACGATATTTGATTCAGGACTTGCTGAGATAAATAACTCGCTTAGTAAATGAATATTCTCCATATGTTTTTTCACTTGATCCTGCTGGTGAGCTATTCTTTTGGCTTCCTCCAACTCACGGATCATTTTATTAATTATTATTTCATTGCTTATAGCCATGGAACCCCTCCTTTATGTAACTATAATGCCCTTTTAGAATTATAGCATGAATACTTGCGCCAATTCAGCTCTCACTTAAAATTTCCATTCAGTTTTGTAAAAGGTTCTCTCTTGACTGAAATGATGAAATTCAAAAATCTCCTTAAAAGCATAAAAAAAGAGCCTCAGACGGTATTCGTCTTTCTGCTCTTTAACGTAATATACGTTTTTCGCTTAGCTTTCTTCTTGATATTTCCTCCACCGTATAGCGCTCATACATCCATTTCAAAAACGTAACCTCAGATTTTTCCAATTCTCTTCCTAATTGTGTTGAAGTTTGATGATATAGGTGAAAAAAGTTCTTCATTCTTGAAAACTCCCCCTACACTGATGAAGTAAAATATAAAAATATTATAGCATTGTCTTTTTTTATCTTCAATAGGAGAATATTTCAAGATTTTGTATTAATAAAGAAATCTCTTTACTTATTTATCACAATATTGGAAATTTCAGGATTTGCAAAAGCGGTATTACTATGTATTTTACTTTCATAAAGCCCTTTTTATTTTAACGTGCAAGCTTTTAGTGAATAACGCTTTTACAGGCAGCATAATCGAAGTTCCTTGAAACAATTTTTTATACTCTAAAATATGTTAAGAATCTCCTGACACCTCTCCTCATTAATAAGTTGGATGTGCCAGAGGAAATCTTTTTATAATAGAAAAATACTTTATTTTTCTTCGATTGTTGATTGTAGTGCGTATAGCTCCTCATTCATTACTTTCATCATCTCATCCATCGCCTCTTTTCGAGGAATATCCTCTGATAAATAGATCGGATCACCAAAGATAATTTTCGGTTTTTTAAACTTGAAGAGCTCTTTAAAATTATTTGGTCCTGTATAAGCTGCTGGAACAATAGGAGCCTTACTATACGCGGCAATGGTAACCGCTCCTCTTTTTAAAGGAACTTGATTCGTCGTTCTCGTCCCACTGGGAAAAATCCCAATTACTTTTCCATCTTTTAAAAGCTTACGGGGGACTTTAATCGTGCTGGGGCCAGGATTATCCCTATCCACTGGAAATGCATTTAATTTTTCCATGAGCCATTTTAATGGACCTGATTGAAATAATTCCTTCTTCGCCATATAGTGGACTTTTATAGGCAATAAACTCACGCCTAACCATAAAATATCCACCCAGCCTGTATGTGTACATGCAATAATATACCCATCCGTTTGCGGAAGTTTTTCTTTCTGAAATACTTTTATTCGTCCAAA
Source organism: Oceanobacillus jeddahensis (assembly GCF_000750635.1). Classification (GTDB taxonomy): domain Bacteria; phylum Bacillota; class Bacilli; order Bacillales; family Amphibacillaceae; genus Oceanobacillus; species Oceanobacillus jeddahense. Next base: position 713,854 of record NZ_CCDM010000001.1, on the reverse strand, counting down.
TAAACTCAAAATTACTTTTAGTAGATATGCGGCTAAATAATACATGCTTCTCTTCCTTTTTCTATTTTTAGTACCTGGTGCTTATATAAGATACTAATAGAAACGTTCTCAAATTACAAGATATTTAAGAGAAATAAATCATGAAAACTTTTTATTATTTCATATGCTGTTACCTTTTACACTCAGGTGTGTAGTCAAAATATAAATGATAATGTTTTTGACAACCTTCGTTAAATGGTGATTCACAATGTAAACACTTATTCGTATCCATATATTGATTAATGGTATGCTCTGTTTTACAAACACCGCATATAATAGCTAATTCATCAAATTCATCTTTTCCCCATACGGAGATGGGATGATCTTCACACGCTTCATGACATTGATAGCACGGATAATATTTCTGGCAGCAGTTAAATTTAATAGCAATAATGTCTTTTGTTGTATGGTAATGTTTGCACCTTGTTTGATCATCCACAATCGCCCCATAAATGGTTGTCATTCTATCCACTCCTCCCATAAAAAAGAGCAATATACTTTCATTGGATCGAAAGCATCTTGCTCTTAAATATTAATCCTGCTCTTCTTCTACAACTTCCTCTTCTGCTTCTTCCAGGGTGACGCCAAGTTTTTCTTCAAGTACATTAACTCTAGCGCGCAGCTCATCTATTTCATCTGTCGTTGCAAGTCCTGTCTCTCTAGCTAAGTCTTTCTTTTTCTCTTTGCTTTTTTCATCCCACTCGTCTTTTTTACTGCTGCCTTTTTCAATAAAATTATCTAAAACAGTTCTTGCCTGTTCTTGAGTTAACTCATTTTTTTCTACTAATTCTTTCACCTTTTGTTCAAATTTCTCTTTGCCGCTTACTGCAGCGCCCAGCCCCAGTAAAAATCCTTTACGTAAATATTCACTCATCATTTAAACCTCCTATAGTATGCGTTTATGATGGTTCGCTTAAAACCGGATGAACCTGATCCTTTTAACCTGTCATCCTTACAATACGTGAAACAGGATTATTCTATACACTATTTGGGTACAGAGAATAAAATAAACTTTCTTATAATACTATTATATAAAATAGTTAACTGTCACGTAAATGATTTTGTCGCCAAATTTAATGCCTATATTTTTTTATTCCCGTTCCATACTATTATTAACCATTATCTAACGATAAACTATTGAATAAAATTACGTTTGGTTGTATAATCATACAGTTACATTTTTTAGTTCATATTTTTTAGGAGGAAAGTAAATGCAACCCTATTCCTTTAGCAATATTATTAAATTTATTATCCCATCTTTGTTAGGTTTGTTCCTATTCTTATATCCATTACCAACTGAGGAAGGCTTTACGATACCTATTGCCTTTTTGGCGGGCCTGCTTCAAGATACACTTGAAAACAATCTCTCTCTTATTATGATGATTGTTATTATGTTAACTGCTGTATTCACTACTTTTGCCAAATTGGCAGGTGAATCAACTTTTAGGAAATCCCCTTTCCTGCATCAATTATTTTATACTTCCTGGTTCTGGACGATTACACGACTGTTAGCAGCTGTATTTGCAATCATGGTTTATTTTCAAATTGGACCGGAATTTGTTTATAGTGCAGATACCGGTGGAATGTTATTGGACAGTTTACTCCATACCCTGTTTGTCACGTTCCTGTTTGCCGGACTCTTCTTACCTTTCTTAACCAATTTTGGGTTGCTGGAGTTTTTTGGCGGCATCATGAGAAATATCATGCGTCCTTTATTCCGCCTGCCCGGCAGAGCATCTGTCGACAGCTTAGCTTCCTGGGTTGGGGATGCTACGATTGGCGTACTACTGACAAATAAACAGTATGAAGAAGGGTATTATACAAAACGGGAAGCAGCTATTATCAGTACAACTTTCTCTGTTGTATCGATTACGTTCACTCTGGTTATTCTGCAACAGGTTCAATTAGAGCATATGTTTTTACCTTTTTATCTGACTATCCTTATCGCAGGGGGCGTTGCTGCGTTCATTATGCCGCGAATTCCGCCGCTTTCCAGAATGTCAAATACCTATATTAACGGTAAAGAAAGAACGGATGATGAAAAAATTCCTGCATCCGATAATGTATTTACTTACGGATTTAAAAATGCTGTAAAACGTGCAGAGAAAGAAACAAGCTTCCGTACCTTTTTTGTAGATGGCGGAAAAAATATTTTTGATATGTGGTTTGCTGTAACACCTGTTGTAATGGCATTTGGGACAATTGCCGTTATTATCGCAGAATACACACCCGTATTCCAGTGGCTTGGGATGCCATTTGTACCTGTTTTAGAACTGATGCAGATCCCGTTTGCCCAGGAAGCTTCTGAAACCGTGTTGATTGGTTTTGCAGATATGTTTCTACCAGCCATTTTAATTACTGGTGTAGAAGCAGAAATCACACGATTTATTATTGCAGCATTATCTGTAACACAATTGATTTTCATGTCTGAAGTCGGTGGACTGATTCTGGGTACTAAAATTCCAGTATCCTTCCGTCACTTAGCTATCATCTTTTTAATGCGTACAGTGATCACGCTGCCGATCATTACGATTATCGCTCATCTGTTATTTTAAAGAAAACTCGGCATTTGTTAAAGGGAGACTTAAAAACGTATTTTTCTTTCTTAGTATCCCTTATACTCTTGAGTGCAATCCTTTCGGTGAATGCCTTAGTTGGGACTACGATTACCAATGTTGTCAGGTTAATACGACCGCTACGGAAAAACACTACGCTTTCCGTGGGCTTGAGCTCAGCCTCCTCGAAAAAAAGAAGTTCGCTTTTTTTCTGCGGGGTCTTCCCACTGCGCTTTCCCACAGGAGTCTCCGTGTTTTTCCTCCGCTAGTTAGGCTTACTACAGTCTACTTGTATTGAATATAATTTTTATAAAATTTATTAACCTGACAACATTGCTGCGATTATTCGCCCCATCACCCCTGCGCTTATACTTTTTTAGTGTAAAATGAACTCAATAAAAAATGCGGAGTTCCTTCCCGGGAACTTCGCATTTTTTGTTTCACAGACATCTTTTAAGAAGATGTTTCTTTATGCTGATGATTGAATAAAGATGGGACTTTTGCTAAGCGTCCTTCAATTAATGGTTGCGAGACGGTTAGTATAGGCTTGCTGGATAATAAAATCACAATCAACGCGGCTAGACCTGCAATTCCGATAACATCGAACCAGTGATTTACAGTTAATAAATCAAATTCACGCAGGAACTGAACAATGAAACCATGCAATAAATAAACATATAATGTTCTTGTTCCAAGTTTCGTTACCCAGCCTAAGTTCCTTTTAGGAATCCAGGCTAATATACTGATTGTCATTACTGCCGCAATCATATAAACAAATAATCGGATCAATCCACCAAAGCTTTCTACCCCTAAACTGCTATAAGATTGTGATGCTAGTAACCACCCTGTGTCAATAACGGGGAATATATAAATTAACGCAAACAGACTTAACATCACAGCAATAGAAGCTGTTTTAACATGACGGTTCTTCACCCACATGATTTGGTCTACGGTTAGCCAATAGCCTATTAAAAAGAATGGGAAAAACACAAATGTTCTCGATAAGCTAAAGGAATGCCCAATTTCTCCAAAATAGCCTACAAAGACACCTATAAATATTGATAAAGAAATACTCCATCCTGCTGGTAATTTTTTGAAGAGCACAAGCAAAATATGCCAACTAAACAGGCTAAACAGAAACCATAATGACCACTGAGGATAGAAAACCCCTGTTTGCCAATCTGCCTTGCCGATAAAGAAATAATAAATCGTATATAATGTTTGAAAAATAAAATATGGAATGATTAACTTCTTCATGAGATTCCATATATATTTTTTGTTACCCGATCCTTTTGCAAAGAAACCAGCTAATAAAATAAATGCCGGCATATGAAAGGTATATATCCATATATAAATTGCTTCTGTTGACTTTGAATCGCCGATAAAAGGCTGAATCATATGGCCAAAAACAACAAGGAAAATTAAAATTACTTTCGCATTATCAAAAAATGCATTCCGCTCCATAACTCATCCCTCTTATCTGTATACATTTTTTCGCAGCATGAATGTCTGTCATTTTCCTTCTGTATATAAAAACGTTAGTTATGTGTGTAGGAAAATGAATTCTACATCTCCTAATTAACATTGGCTTGAATGAGTGACGTGAAATCAAACGCACTAAATCAAGCTTTATTTTTATGCTGCATATACTACTTTACCCACTTCTATTTAAAAAATCTCCCAAAAAGACTAATTTTTATCGTTTTGTAATCAATTTGTTAGTGAGTCGAAAAAATGTAACATAATTAAATAATTCGCCATTAAAAAGTCATATGACGTCAATTTGAGCATGGCTCCCCTTGTTTATATAACTGCTATTCATCCTTATTCTTTTATTTGTACAATTGGCTTCAGTTCTAATTGCACATTTCCTTTAATTGCTCTTGAAATCATACATGTTTTCTCCGCTTTTTCAATAAGTTTATTGGTTAAGCGCGTTTGCTGCTCTGTTACCTCTTTTTTCAAGGTTATATTGGGACGATGGATGATTTTTTCGTACGTGAAAATACCGTTTGTAACATCTACCATTCCCTCGGAAGTTATACTCGTTGTATCAACTGGAATTTCTGCACGTTCCAACATAGCCGCCAACGAAATAATATAGCATGTTGCAGCTGCTCCCAGTAGCATTTCATCTGGATTTGTACCGACACCAGGTCCATCCATTTCGGGTGGAATAGATATTTTCGTTTGTAACTCCCCAGCATCTATATAACCTTCACTGTTACGCCCGCCTTGCCATTCTCCTTTTAAATGAAAGTGGTGTAATGTCATGCAAATCACTCCTTGCTTTTTTCTTCTCTCCTTATTATGACGGACGGGAAAACTTTTTACAAAAATCGTATTTTAAAATTAGAAAAGTCGTGCTTAACCATGGGGAAGATCAGCACGACTTTCGTTAAACTATAGGAAAATATAAGAACAACAAGCGAATGCGCGTTGTTCTTACCATAGTAAGAGTGTCCATAATTCTGCTTATATCAAAGTTACAAAAATGGAGGTTTTGATTACTTTATTCCTAAATTACTTATCTACACTGTAAAGGGAATTTCTTCCTGCCAAATCCTGTTCACTTTATCTAGAATGTTCTTTATTTCTTTTTAAATTCGGACTAGATGCGAACCAGCCAACTAGTGCAATTCCTACAAGTATGATATAGAAAGAAGCTTTCCATAATGTGGAGTGTGGAAAATGCTCTGGCAACACTCCTAAATCTGGATTTGCTAATACCATAACAGCCAGTTTTACTCCAACCCAACCTACAATAAGAAATGCAGCAATTTCCAATGTTGGCCGTTTATGCAAGAGGCCTACAAATATATTGGCAGCGAATCGCATAATAATCAAACCAATCATACCACCGGCAAATACTACAGCAAATTGCCCGGTATCCAAGCTCCCAACATGGCCAAGGCCAGTTGGAGGCAATGCTACTGCTAAGGCAACAGCTGCTAAAATCGAATCGACAGCAAATGCTAAATCTGCAAACTCTACCTTCACCACTGTCATCCAAAATTGCTTTTTAGATGCTTGTTCAGGCTCTTGATTTTCTGATGCACCAGCATTTTGGTCCTTTTCTGCCAATGCATCTGACTTCTCTGGTTCTTTCTTTTTAAACCTGTCATACAAATTCTTTCCTGAAATAAATAAAAGATATACGGCTCCTAATGCCTGTACAATCCAGAAATCAACTAGAAACGAAATAACAAATAAAGATGCAAAGCGCATAACAAATGCCCCTGCTAATCCATAAAATAAAGCTCTCTTCCTTTGTTTTTCAGGAAGGTGCCTTACCATAATCGCCAGTACAAGTGCATTATCAGCTGCTAATAAGCCTTCTAACGCAACTAATACAAGCAAGACCCATAAATATTCCAGTAGTAGTTCTGTTCCCATGATGTATTCTCCTCTTCTACATGTGTTTTGCAGAAAAGGCCATAAAAATAGACCTTTACCTGCAATCGGTAAAGGTCTCGCTAACAACTTTTTCTGGTTGCCACCTAAAGCCGGAGATAATTACTATCTCGTAATGACGACTTTACGTGTACAGCTACTCCCCTTTAGGAAATAAATGTTCACTGAATTTTTAAATATGGCACTTCCAGACATCAAAAAAATTTTACGTATGTCCTTTATTAACCATTTATTAAGTATACTTTATTAAAACCTTTTTTATGACCTTTGTCAATATCTTTTACAATAACTTCATATTTATCGCTTGAAAATCTTCTTAACTCCACCGCAGATGTTTATAGCTTTCTTAATTCGGTTAATGTAAAATAATATATAGCATAACTTGGAAAGAAAGTAGTGTGATTCAATGACGCAGAAACGTTGGTTTCAATTTTTTATCTTTTTCATCTGTTTGTTTACATTAATTTTTCTCATCTCTATAACGCATTTTATCTTTACACCTGTTTTGCAATTAATTGGTGCTGTAGCTCTTCCAATTATCGGTGCGGGTATTCTTTATTATTTAACCAGACCGTTGATGAATTTGCTGCTAAAATATAAAGTGCCGCGAATTTTATCCATTATTATCGTATTTTTGGTTATCATCGGTGTTGCTACGCTATTTATTGTATTTATTTGGCCGATCGCCCGTGATCAGTTTGATAATTTAATGGACAGTATTCCTGGAATGGTTAATACGGTCGAGGGCTGGATTGGGTATTGGCAGGAGAATATTGCTTTAGTACCTGACCAGGTAATTGATGCTATAAATAATTTTGCCAATGATATCCCCGGCCACATTGAGAGTGTGTTGAATAATGTTTTTGGATTCTTAGGAAGCTTTATTGGACAACTAGTAAGTATTATTGCCGGCATAATCCTGGTTCCATTCTTTCTTTTCTTTATGTTGAAGGATGGAGAGAGGCTTGTACCTTTTGTTCTGCAATTTTTCAGCAAGAAAAAAGCAGATAATTTACATGGTCTGTTAAGTAAAATTGATAACGTATTGTCCTCGTTTATCCAAGGACAGTTATTAGTAAGTTTTGCTGTCGGTATTTTATTATTGATCGGTTATTTTGCTATCGGTTTAGAATATGCTGTCGTACTAGCTTTATTCGGTATGATGATGAATGTGATCCCGTTCTTGGGACCTTATATCGCTGTTATTCCTGCTATATTGGTTGCCGGGTTCCAGGATCCAATGAATATCATATGGATAGCCATTATTATGTTTGTTGCACAACAGCTAGAAAGCGTCTTTATTTCTCCAAATGTGATGGGGCAAGCACTTAATCTGCATCCACTGACCGTTATTACGGTTATTCTCGCTGCAGGAAGTATTGCTGGGTTTTTAGGAATTTTATTTGCTATCCCTGTGTATGCAGTAATCCGGACGATCGCTATTCACTTTTACCAAACCTTTGTGGAATCGAGAAAAAATAAAGATGACGCATTAATTTAGAGGAGGAATATTCTTGGCAACAAAAACAGAACTGGAACAGAAATTAGATGAATTAAAGTCTGATTACACCCGTATTCAAGGAGATTTAGACAAACTCGAGTTCGTTAAAGGGCGTGTCTCCTCTGCTGAAGAGCAGTTGATCCGTTTAGAAAGAGAAATTGCCGAGGTAAGAAAAGAACTGGAACAATATAATTAATCATAAAAACTGGCTCGCATTTGATGATGCTGAGCCAGTTTTTTATAATTATACTATTGTCCAGAATTCCCTTCCTCTGCTTCTTTACCTTTCGTTAAACTAACAATTTTATCTCCAGATGCGGGTACTGTACGCATTTCTTCAGAGAAAAACTTCAGCTGTCCGGAAGGCTTAATTAAAAATAAATACACTGTTTCCGGGTCCTTTGATTCTTTATAGTTTTTAAAGGTAAATTTATCCGTGAGTGTTGTCTGCCTGACCGTAAAGCCATTCTCCACTTTCTCAATCAGATCCTCTAAGGAGAACTTTTTATTAAATAAAATACGGCCACCTACCTGTGAAACGATACCTGTTGAATATCCATTATCCTTAAATGTGGTATATGGACTAACTTTAAATACGTTAGTTCTTCCGTATTCAGGAAGAAATGTTGTACAGAGTAATGAGTTATAGGACTTATCATGCGTCAGCGTTAATAAATACTCATATGGGATCGTATCAAGATGATGCTCCGTCTGTTCCGACAGCATACTTCCATGATAAAATTCCAACCCTTCTTTTCTTGCCAATGAGAGATTTTCCCACGAAGAGTCGACAAGAATAGACGGGTAATTCGCCTCTTTTAATGTTTTTGCTAATTGAATGGTAAATGGATTACTACCGACGATAAGTGCTCCTGGATTTCCTTTATTAGACAGGTTCAGTTTTTTAGATAGCCAACCAATAGAAAATCCATGTGCAATAACGGTAAAAATAACCAGCGCAAACGTTAATGCCGTTAAAATAGAGGCATCCTCATAGCCTGCTTCTGTTAACACCCCGGCAAAATAACCAGAAACTGTTAATGCTACAATTCCTCGCGGTGCAATCCAGCCAATCAGCACTTTTTCATTGAGACTAAGTCCTGTTCCAATCGTTGATAAGAAAATGGATAATGGACGGACAGCAAACATCATCAATAAAACGTACCCAATAATATGAGGATTGAAAATCTGCATTATCGTTGCCACATCAAGGGAAGCTGTCAGCATAATAAAAATAGTGGAAATCAACAATACTGAAATATTTTCCTTGAAGTGACGCATATCCGATACAGAACTAATCCCCATATTTGCCAAGGTAATCCCCATCGCTGTTACAGATAAAAGACCTGTCTCGTGCATAATGACATCTGCAATTGTAAAACAGAATAAGACAACCACAACAACTGTCGGAGATTTCAGGAATTCAGGCACATGCCCCATTTCGAACATCCAGCCAAGTCCGCGCCCTAATATCCAGCCTAAAAAGACAGCAAATAGGGAGCCTGCAAAGAATAATAGAATCTGACTTGCTTCTGGATTAGATGCGGTAATAAATGTAATGATTTCAAAAGCAAAAACAGCAAGTAATGCTCCTATTGGATCAACAATAATGCCTTCCCATTTCAAAACCTTTGCTGGACGTGCTTTTAACTTCGCCTGACGTAAAAGCGGCATAATCACTGTCGGGCCGGTCACTACAAATAAACCGCCAATCACAAAGGCGACTGCCCAGGATAATCCAGCAATATAATGAGCGGTTAATGATCCTAAAATCCAGGCAATAAATGCACCTACTGTAGAAATACGGAAGACAGGCTTTCCAATTCCACGCAGTTCTTTAAAGCTTAAGTTTAAACTTCCTTCAAATAATATAATTGCTACAGCAACAGAGATAAGTGGACTATACAAGTCCCCAAAATCCTGTTCTGGGTTAATTAATCCGAAAACAGGACCAATAATTAGTCCAGTAGCCGCCATCACAACGATAGCCGGCATACGAAAGCGCCAGGCAACCCATTGGGAAGCGACACCTAATAAGCCAATCAACATTAATTCAAATAGTAAAGAAGGAACCATATATCCTCCTCCTTTTCAAAAAAGATATAGCATATTTTAAAGATGTAACAGGGAAATGTAAATTCATATGACGTTGTCCAGTGAAAATTTAACATTCCTCTATGGTATATTTGCTCTTTGACAGCATTTACAGCTATGGTTTCCCCTTTTTCCTTACTTTACTTTCCGGATGAAACGTTCTAGGATAGAAGGTATAATAATAATGTCATCATTCTGCGTATATATATTCAAAATAATTCACTCAAGCTATTCTTTTATATATCAGCAATTCATGCTACAGCAGTTTTAATGGGGCGAGTAATCGCAATGGTTTTCGGTGGGGCGAGCAATGGCAGCCCCAGTCCCAGCCCCAGCGGTATGATGGAGCGTATATTCGCCTCCTCAACCAACCTCAATAAGGGAGATTTATCTATGGAAAAGCATTTAAATATTTTACAGAATTACTTTGGTTACTCCAGTTTCCGGCCTGGACAAGCTGAAGTTATTGATACGATTGACCAAGGTAACAACGTGCTTGCTGTGATGCCGACGGGCGGCGGAAAATCACTCTGTTACCAGGTACCAGGGCTTGCGATGAATGGGACGGCAATTATCATTTCTCCACTCATTTCGCTGATGAAGGACCAAGTCGACGGTCTACATGCTTTGGGCGCAGCAGCAACCTATATTAACAGCTCTATTTCTGCTGGTGAACAGCATCAGCGTTTAATGGCAATGCAGCAAAATCGATATCAATTTGTTTATGTTGCTCCAGAGCGTTTTGAATCTGGATCATTTATTCATGCCCTGCAAAATACGAATATTTCCCTGATTGCCTTTGACGAAGCACATTGTATTTCTCAATGGGGACATGATTTTCGTCCAAGCTACCGTTCCATCGTCCCTATTCTTCAGGAGATTGGCGGCAATCCAATTATTATGGGACTTACGGCTACCGCTACACCTGAAGTGATTGAAGATATTCAAACTCTTTTACATATTGCTCCTGAAAACACGGTGCATACTGGCTTTGAGAGGAAAAATCTTTCCTTTTTTATCGAAAAAGGAGTAAATAAAATAGACTACATTTTTTCTTATTTAAAAAAACATCAGGGAGAAGTTGGCATTATTTATGCAGCTACGAGAAAACAGGTCGAACATGTCTATGATGTCCTAAAAGAGAAAGGTTATGCTGTTTCCAAATACCATGGCGGATTATCTGAACAAGAACGGCAAACTGCACAAACGGCATTTATTTTTGACCAGACAGAGTTAATGGTGGCCACTACGGCATTCGGAATGGGAATTGATAAATCCAATGTCCGCTTTATTATCCACTATGCTATCCCGATGAACATGGAATCGTATTATCAGGAAGCTGGAAGAGCTGGACGTGATGGCGAGTCGAGCAATTGTGTGTTGCTATTTTCTCCTCAAGATATTCATACTCAAAAATTTCTAATTGAGAAATCAGATTTGGATGAAGAGGGAATGCAGCGGGAATATCAAAAGTTGAATAAAATGGTGAACTATTGCCGTACACAGAACTGCTTAAACAGTTATATTTTAAACTACTTTCAGATGGGTTCTGTTTCCGCTTCTGTTTCCTGCGGACGCTGCAGCAATTGCCTGAAGCAGGGAGAATTAGAGGATATTACGGAAGAAGCGCAAATGATTTTATCCTGTGTGAAGCGCATGCGTGAACGCTTTGGCACGTCTATGACCGCGAAAGTATTAAAAGGCTCGAAGGATAAAAAGCTGATTCAGTTTGGCTTATCAAAACTATCTACTTACGGTATTTTATCCAAATATACGGAGAAAGAAATTACAGAGCGAATTCATTTTCTCCTTGCTGAAGAATGTTTATCCGCAGAGGAAGGACAATTCCCTACCTTAAAATTAAACCGAAAATCAATGGACATTCTGACTGGAAAAGAAAACGTAACGATGTTTATTCAGGATGTCCCTCGTGTGGAAGAAACAGATTATAGTACAGATCTGTTTGAAACACTGCGTCAATTAAGAAGAACCATGTCTCAAGAGCTGGATTTGCCGCCTTATGTGCTATTTTCAGATATGACACTAAAAGAAATGGCTCGTTATCTGCCGGAAGATAAAGACGAATTCTTACGGTTAAAAGGGGTAGGACAAAAGAAATATGACCTATACGGAGAGGCTTTTCTGGAAGCTATCGCGAATTGGAAAGCAGAAAATCCCGATTACAAAGCACCTACAGCAATTCATTATCAAAAATCGGCAAAAGGGAAAGATGCGGATGACCGGCCATCTTATCAAATATCGTATGACCTCCTGCAAAAAGGAAAAACCATCCGGGAAATTGCGTCTATCCGGGATTTGAAAGAACAGACCATCGAATCACATATTTTTCAAGCTTTTCAAAAAGGGTATACACTGAATTGGAACTTATTCTTTAATACCGAAGAAGAGGGCGAAATTTTATCCAAGCACGAAGAAATCGATCCAACTGGATTGAGGGAGCTGAAAGAGGCTTTGCCGGAAGATTACACGTATCGGAAAATTAAAGCTGTACTTGTAAAGAATGAAAAATTTGCGGTTAAAGAGGGATCATCAGCATATTAATTTAAAGATAGGTACTTGCTCTAAATATTCAAACGGCAACAAGAAGCAGTTGATCTTGTTGCCGTTTTTGCATATGATCTTTCCTTACTTCATATCCAGCGCCCATGTCCCGTTACGGAAAACAGGCTCTGATTTGCCATCTGCAGTAATCCCGTCAATATCCATTTTGTCTGATCCAATCATAAAATCAACATGGACCAGGCTATCGTTCACACCATGCTTGTCTAATTCCTCTAAATCCATCGCTGCTCCGCCTTCCAGATTCGTTGGATAAGCTTTCCCCAGTGCAATATGGCAGGATGCATTTTCATCAAATAATGTGTTGTAGAAAATTAGTCCGGACTGCGAAATTGGAGATTCATCCGGTACCAGCGCAATTTCTCCAAGACGGCGGGCACCTTCATCGGAATCGAGTAAATGCTTTAATACTTCTTCTCCCTGCTCCGCCTGAAAATCAACTACTTTTCCATCCTTAAAAGTTAAGGAGAAGTTATCGATTAAACTTCCGCCATAGTTTAATGGTTTTGTACTGGATACGGTACCATTAATACCGTATTTATGCGGCACGGAAAAAACCTCTTCTGTCGGCATATTCGGATTAAAGGTAACACCTGTTTCCGCTTTTGCCGAACCGCCTTTCCAAATATGTCCTTCTGGTAATTCCATTTCTAAGTCTGTACCCGGAGCTTTAAAAATCAACTTTTGATAGCTTTTCTTATTTAAAACCTTTCTGGCTGTTCTCAATGTTTCATTATGTTCATCCCATGCTGCAACTGGATCATCCTGATCAACTCGGACAATTTTCAAAATCTCCTCCCATAGGCTGGCAACAGCGTCTTCTGCTGACTGATCCGGAAAGATTTTCTTCGCCCAATCCTTTGAAGGAATGGAAATAATGGTCCAAGGAATACGATCATTCATCGTATATTTACGGAAATTCACCATTGCTTCTGCAGCCGCTTTATTCGCTTTTGCAACACGGGATGGGTCAATATCTTTTAATAAATCCGGGTTTGTGGAACGAATATTTACTACTGCTGCTCCGTCCTCTGCAAAGGTATCATGTAATTTTACTTTCCATTCTGGATAATGTGCAATCACCTCATCTGGTGCATTCTCGTACTTTAACAAGGTAAGCTCATCGTCCACCCAATTAATATGAACATCCTTTGCGCCCATTTCATATGCTTTACGGGCTACAATCCGTGTAAATTCTGCCCCTTCGATTGGTGCATTAATCATAACTGCCTGCCCTTTTTGTAAGTTAACCCCTGTTTTCAATGTTAATTCTGCATATTTTTCCTGTAATTTCGCTTGAACCATAAATATATACCTCCATATTCACAAATTTATTTTCTTTTTTATCATACCCTATTATTATTTCATACTCCTTGCATATTTCCAAAAATATTTTCTAGCTATCCAGCACCATTCCCGCTTTCATTTACTACACTTCTTATTTATGATATCCTATAATTAGATTACTTTTCGTAACTAGTGTTTATATCACGCATTTTAGATACAGGATGGTTCTATGGAGGTGGAACAATGAATCAATTATGTCCACGTTTTGAAAAAGCAATGGGTTTATTAAGTACACGCTGGGTCGGTCTTATTTTATTTGAACTCCTAAAAGGAGCAAAACGTTTTTCAGAAATGGAGGCAGATCTACCTATTAGCGGTCGCTTACTTTCGGATCGTTTAAAATTGTTGGAAAAAGAAGGCATTGTAGAGCGAAATATCTATTCGGAATTTCCAGTTCGTATTGAATATACATTATCAGAAAAAGGAAAAGCACTTGAGCCGGTAATTAAAGATATCCAGCGCTGGGCAGAAGATTATGTCACAGCAGACCATATAACTGATAAAGAGGTGGAGTAAATCCTTTTTCATTTAAAAACAAATACCTCTGATATTATTAAAAATCCAAATGTATGGTAAACCGTTATATATCCTATAAAAGAAAAATGAGCTATGGATATATTTTTGTTTACGGATATATTTGGATTTTCTTAAATCTTTTTATCCTTCCACTGTTTGTTGTATGATAGAACTAGTCTGAAAGCAAGGAGTGAAACACATGCGGGAACAACCTAATGTAAAAATTGCCACGGATGCTATCAAAGCATGGCAGCTCACAGCTCATATCTATGCCTTTATCTTTTTATTGATTACGATTGGAGCTATTGTTGTTTATAATATTTTTGATTTTCTACCAATCTGGATTGTTTTCACCCTGGCCGGGCTTACGATAGTGGAATGGATTATTACCGTATTCATTATTCCCAAATTAAGATGGCGCAGATGGCGTTATCAAGTTTATGATCAAGAGATTTACATACAGCATGGGATACTTATCGTAACGCGGACCATCGTACCGATGATTCGTGTTCAGCATGTGGATACACAGCAAGGTCCGATCTTAAAAAAATATAAGCTGGCCACCCTGGAAATATCAACTGCAGCAACTACCCACCAGATACCTGCTTTATTAGAAGAGGAAGCATCCGATTTACGGGATCAAATCTCTGAATTAGCGAGGGTGGAACAAGATGATGTCTAATCCGAAACGCCTGCATCCCGCTGCTATTCTATTTGATATTATCCAATCTCTGAAACAATCCATTCTTGGTATTTTACCGATCGCTATTGTTATCATCAGTAATGGCGCTTCGTTTTATCTGATGATCGGCATCGCCGTTATCATTGGGTTAATTATTTTATCCAGCGTTTTATCATGGGTCCGTTTCACCTATCAGCTGGAGGAAGATCAATTACGCATTGAGCGGGGCATTATCATTCGTAAAAAACGTACGATATCCAAGCATCGCATTCAGTCGATCGATTTATCACAAAATGTTATTCACCGGATTTTCGGTTTAACTAAAGTCGCCATTGAAACAGCTGGAAATGACTCCTCTACAGATGCTGCATTATCTGCTGTCCGTATGGAAGACGGCAGGATGCTCCATGATGAATTAAAGTATAAAAAACATGTATCAGAAACAGAAGCTCTGGAAGCAGAAAAAGAAACAAACACCGAACAGACAGAACCGGATGAATCCAATCTTCCGAAGAGAACCATTACACTCAAAGCGTTGTTCATTACCGGTTCCACTTCAGCAAGCTTTGGAATTTTAATCGGACTTTTTGGTGCTGCTTTCTCTCAGGTGGAATCATTAATTCCTGATCAGTTTTATAATGATGTTACACGCTGGGCTTTGTCACTTGGCATGCAGATTATGATTATTTTTGCAATCATTGTCGTTTTATTTTTATGGTTATTAAGTATTCTATATACTGTGGTGAAAGATTGGAATTTCACCATTACACGTTATGAAAAAGAATTGTTTATTACAAGAGGTTTATTGGAGAAAAAACAAACAACGATTCCATTGGAAAGAATACAAGCGGTCGGAATAAAAGAGTCTCCTATCCATCAGTTATTCGGTTTTGCAAGGCCTTATGTAGAGATTGCTAGTGGAACCACAAATAACAGTCAGGAAGTAAATACGATTATTTTCCCACTGCTGCGAAAAAAAGAATTTGCATCTTTTTTGAGTGAATTTTTACCAGAATATCACTACAGTACAGAGAATCTGATTCATCCACCAAAAAAAGCATTGCCTTATTACTTATGGCGTTCCATGAATATTCCATTACTAGCTGTTATTATTGCAGGGATCTTCTTTTCATCCTATATTTGGATACCTGTTATTATCATGTTTGTGATTGGAATTTTAGGCTTTGCCGCGTTCAAATCAGCCTGCTATGCGATTGATGATCAGCAGATAACTGTTCAGGCAAGAATGCTTAGCAAAGATACCGCATTTATCCAGCATCGCAGGCTCCAAGCATTAAAACAAAAGCAGCATTTGCTTCATCGAAAGCAGTCTCTTGCTACGTTGGATATGGCTATTTTAAATAAGAGTACTGGACGTCATTTTGTAATCAAAGAGCTGGATACAGCGGATAGTTATGTCATTGCCGATTGGTACTCCTATCGAGAGGATTCTTCATCTTCCAATACATGAGCTGAAAAACGGTTAAAAACGATGCAGTCGTTTTTAACCGTTTTTCAAACTAGCTACCTTTATCGCAGTGTAACTGGCTGGGACTGGGGCTGCGATTACTCGCCCCATCGCAAGCCATTGCGATTACCCGTCCCATCGTAAAGAGCTGTGCGTCAAAAAAACCCCACTGAAGGAAGTTTCACTTTATTTTTCGGTCCGATAAACGGTTCCAAAGGTTTCCGCAAGCTGCTTAGACTGCTTTCTCCGTTCCGCACGGCGATTGGCACGAAGCGGTGCACTTTCATGCAGCATTTTTTCGTCGTCTGTTTCCGGATAAACAGGAGGTACTTCCACTGGTTTCCCATTTTCATCGATCGCCACAAACGTCATAAATGCTGTGGTACAAGGGGTTCTTGTCCCTGTTTGGATATCTTCCGTAATTGCTCGGATGAATACTTCCATCGACGTATGATGGGTCCAAGTCACAAAGGCCTCTAATGAAATATATTGCCCCCCTTTTACTGGAGCTAAAAAATCTACGGAGTCTGTAGATGCTGTAACCACTGGGTTCTTTGCATGCTTCACTGCAGCAATCGCGGCAATATCATCCAAATGCGCCATTAATTTTCCACCGAATAAGGTTCCATAATGATTGGTATCTGGCGGGAGTACATGTGTTGTTTTTAAAGCTAGTGATGCGGAACAAGGTTTTGCATTCATTTCTAATCCTCCTGGCTATGTTTTAATTACATTTAGAATGTTAATCTATAAAACCGGTGAAATTAAACGTGAGACGGATTCCTTTAAACGAATTCCGATAGAACGTTTATCGTACAACTTCTTCGTCATTTGTGTTGAATGTACTAAATCATTGTCAAATTCTTTGATTAATCGTTTAACAACATCTATATCATATAAGAACGCATTGACCTCAAAGTTAAGGCGGAAGCTTCTTACATCAATATTTGCCGTGCCGACAGAAGCTATTCTTCCGTCAACAACAATTGTTTTGGCGTGTAAAAATCCATTCTGGTAAATAAAAATCTCTGCCCCAGCACCAAGCAGATCTCCACAATAATACATGGTCGCCCAATAAACAAAAGGATGATCGGGCTTATTGGGTATCATAATTTTTACGTCTACTCCGGATAATACGGCAATACGTAATGCATCACGCAAGCTTTCATCTGGTATAAAATAGGGTGTCTGAATATAGATATACTCTTCTGCTTCCATAATCATTTTAATATATCCATTTTTGATTTGCTCATACTCCGAATCTGGACCGCTGGATACAATTTGCATCCCTATATTCCCTCCAGCGATGGTTTGAAAATGTTCCTCTTCATAGGGAATCTTCATCTTAGAAGCTTGATTCCAATCTAGTACAAAGCGTGTTTGCATACTTTGCACAGCATTCCCGATTACCCTCAGGTGCGTATCACGCCAATAACCAAATTTACTTTTCATTCCTAAGTATTCATCACCTACATTAAAACCGCCAATGTAGCCGATTTCTCCATCAATAATGGTTAACTTTCGATGGTTTCGGTAATTGATTTTAAAATTAATGATAAATTTTGATGGAAAAAATGCTTCTACAAGCACCCCTGCTTCCTTTAGCTTTTTTATGTAACTTCTCTTCAAAGATCTGGACCCCATATCATCATATAAGAGCCTGACACATACGCCTTCTTTCGCTTTTCTTATTAACGCATTTGCAAGTCTGGTTCCTAACCCATCGCTCCGCATAATATAATACTGCACATGAATATGATGCTTCGCCCGGCTTATATCTTCTAAAAGCGCCTCAAATTTCTCATGGCCATCTGTATAAATATCTACTCCATTATTATCTGTAAATATCGCATCATCATTACGGAGATGGAGATAGACCAGATCCTGATGTTTTTTTAATTCCTCATGATTTAATTGGAACGTATCCTCCTCTATGGCGTGAATCTGTTTTTGTACCGTCGTCTTCACATCCATCCTGCTCCGCTGATCCCATTTGAATATACGGCGATTACTGATAGGGCGTCCAAAAATTAAATAAAGAATAAATCCTAGAACGGGTATAAACAATAAGACCATTACCCATGCCCATGAAGAGGTTGGATCCTTCCTCTCCAAAAAAATAATGGATATAGCCAATGCAATATTTATAACAAAAATTAATCCGATAACTATTGAGTAAACGCCCATATATCCTACTCCTATCACTTCTTCTCTAAATTAGAAAAACGCAGGGCTCTGCTCGTCCTTTTCTGGCATAAGGATATGCTGTCTTCAACGTTCCCACAGGACAGGAGAACTTAATCGAAGTTTCTTAAATCGATCGTTTTTCTTATGCTTTCTAATGTGCAAATAAGGGTTCTGCTTTCATCATAGCATATAATGGAACTTCATTCAGTGAAGACCACTGCTTTTCTTCTGCTTCATTGGACTAGAGCCCAAGACACATTCCTCACTCACCCACAGGGTCAGCTCAACCAAATAAAGATGTTATTATCCGTCGCCTCCCACCTGAACAGAATCATTCGTCTTCTTGTTCTGTTCTGGCGGGAGCATAATGGGAAAACGCACGGTTGGAATAGCCTTCTGTTACTATTCCATAAAACGAAACTTCACTCAGTGGGAGTTTTTCGACGCACAACTCTTTACGATGAGGCGAGTAATCGCAGTCCCACCCCCAAGCACGGCCAGTTACTTTGCGATAAATAATAAATTAGTTAAAATGCGTTAAAGCCTGATCCAAATCCTCCCAAAGATCCTGCCATGCCTCTATTCCAACAGATAACCGTATCAAAGCATCTGTTATTCCCATTTTCTGGCGTTGTTCAACAGGGATCACGGAATGCGTCATTGTAGCTGGATGCTGAATCAACGTTTCTGTATCCCCAAGACTGACAGCAATCTTAATAAACTGCAGTTTATTAAGAAAAGCCTGCACTTCTTCTTTTCCACCATCTATCTCAAAAGATAGCGTCCCTCCTCCGGATTTCATTTGTTTTTTCGTAATCGAATATCCTTCCGCATCTGGATCGCCCGGATAAAAAACATGCTTAACCTTTGGATGTTGTTTTAGTTTTTCTGTAATCTGTAATGCATTTTCCGAATGTCTATCCATTCGGAGTGGTAATGTCTTCAATCCACGAATAACCAGCCAGGCATCGAATGGAGATAGAACTCCACCTATATCTTTCTGCGTGGTTACTGCGATTTGCTCCATCAATTCTTTTTTCCCCACTGCGAGACCTGCAATCACATCGCCATGCCCGCTTAAATATTTTGTAGCACTATGCACCACAACATCTGCTCCCAGTTCCAGAGGACGTTGTAAATACGGTGTTGAAAATGTATTATCCACTACAACTAAAATATCATGCTTCTTAGCAATGCTAATAACCAACTCCAAATCAATGACTTCCATGGTTGGGTTAATTGGGGTTTCAATATAAAATACCTTTGTTTCGGGTCTGATTTTTTCTTCTATTTTTTTAGCTTCCGTCATAGCTACATAGTCTGTTTGGATATTATATTTTTCATCCATCATAGACAATAATCCAAAGGTACAGCCATATAATCCAGACGAGCAAATAATATGATCATTTGCTTTGGTGAGTGCAATTAACACTGCCGATATTGCAGCCATTCCCGAAGCAAATGCCAGTCCTTTTTCTCCCTTTTCCAATGCTGCAAGCTTTTTCTCTAAAATTTGCACGGTAGGGTTGCTGACCCGGGAATAGACATGCCCTTCCTCCTCCCCCGCAAAACGAGCCGCTCCCTGCTCAGCTGTATCAAAGGTAAATGTAGATGTTTGAAAGAGCGGTGGTGTTAAACTGCCGAGCAGCTCCTTGGAATCATACCCTTCATGAATCATTGCTGTCTCCATATGTTTAAACTTTTTGCTCATTTATATTCTCCCCTATCTCGATTTGAATAACTTGCATTCGCTCACCCTTAAACGAATCGGTAGTTTTTCTTATGTTTTCCAATCGTGTAAAGTGAACTTTAGCCTTCGTTAACCAGAAAAGGTAACGTCTATTCCCCACCCCTATTAGTATATTCCTCTATACCCAATCAGGAAAATTACAGACACTTCTTTTTTGATAAAATGAAAAATTCTGTTGAGTCTCTCCCTTTATGATAAAGTATTCCTGTGCTGTTGGAAATGTTTCCGGTTAAGAAATTTGTCTTAAATGTTGGGATACTTTATT
Organism: Oceanobacillus jeddahensis; assembly: GCF_000750635.1. Lineage (GTDB taxonomy): Bacteria > Bacillota > Bacilli > Bacillales > Amphibacillaceae > Oceanobacillus > Oceanobacillus jeddahense. The sequence continues at coordinate 693,456 of NZ_CCDM010000001.1, read as the reverse complement.
CCAAAAGCTATTGCTTCCTACTTCATAAAGTTTTAATATTAATTTTAGTTTGATTTTTTTAGAAAGTAGGAATACAAGATGGAAAATAAATCTTTACAACAAGGGGCTGTTATTACCTTTGTTGCTTATTTATTATGGGGGATTTTCCCTATATATTGGAAGCTCCTTGAACATGTTCCAGCTGGGGAGGTCCTTGCTCACCGCATTGTCTGGAGCTTAGTATTTATGATTTTTTTAGTGCTGGTTACAGGAAATTGGCGGCATTTCATGGAAACAGTTCATATACTGAAAAAAGATAGAAAGAAAACAATCGCTATCATTACCGCTTCTATTGTTATAACGATCAACTGGTTTTTATTTATTTTTTCAGTACAGCATGGACATGTCTTGCAGGCCAGTTTAGGGTACTATATTAATCCGTTAATCAGCATTTTATTAGCAGTCTTTGTATTGAAAGAAAAGACAACGAAAGGACAGGTTTTATCTTTTATCCTTGCAGGTATTGGTGTACTTTATTTAACGTTAAGTTATGGTGTATTTCCTTGGATTTCTCTTTTATTAGCGCTTAGCTTTGGCTTTTATGGACTTATTAAAAAAACAGTGAACCTGCATGCAATGTATGGACTTACCATTGAAACTCTCGTAATTGCACCCGTTGCTCTATTATATTTAATAGTTATCCCATCGGAAGGATCTTTTACTTTTTCTCCGTTATTCGGAGCGGATAATCTTTTACTTATCGGCGCTGGTATTGTTACTGCCGTTCCCCTGCTGTTATTTGCTGCAGGAGCCAAACGCATTCCTCTAGCAATGGTTGGGTTCTTACAATATATTGCACCAACAATTATGTTCTTCTTAGGCGTATTTTTATATAATGAGGCTTTTACAATACACCATATGATTACATTCGCTTTGATTTGGTTAGCTCTTATTATTTATATGGCTAGTATATATAGAGATGCACCGCGGGGGAGAAAAAAGGAAAACGCAGACATATAACAGTATAATCCATAGTAAAACACTTGACTTTTAATCTCTATAACTATATACTCTCAAGTAATTTCAAAATATTTAGCAGAATCTCTTATTAAGAGTGGTGGAGGGAATAGGCCCTGCGAAACCCGGCAACCTGAAAAATCAGGTGCTACATCCTACAGCAACATTGTCTGAAAGATAAGAGAGAGTTCTAAAGTCAGTCATAAGAGCTCTCTTCTTTTAAGAAGTGGGCTTTTTTTTGGGAAAAGCGTTTTAAAAAAAGGGAGGAAATAAAATGTCAAGTTATCCAGCACAGCAAGATGAGACGATTTTATTACACGGAGGCCAGGTTCCGGATCCGGCAACAGGAGCACGGGCGGTTCCTATCTATCAAACTACCTCTTATGTTTTTCGGGACACAGAACATGCGCAGAACTTATTTGGTTTAGCAGAACCAGGAAACATTTATACACGAATTATGAATCCAACTGTCGATACGCTGGAGCAGCGGATTGCACAACTGGAAGATGGAGTCGGGGCATTAGGTGTTTCATCTGGGATGGCGGCCATTACTATGGCTATTTTAAATATTACACGCGCTGGTGATGAAATTATCGCAGATAGTAATTTATATGGTGGTACGTATAACTTATTCGCCAACACGCTCCCCCGATATGGAATTGACGTAAAATTTGTAGACGGCACGGATCCAAAAGCGATTGAATCTGCAATTACAGATAAAACCAAAGCAATCTTTGGCGAAATCATCACAAACCCAAGTCTATATGTCTTTGATGTAGAAACAGTTGCTGACATTGCTCACAATCATAGAATTCCTTTAATTATTGATAATACGTTTGCACCTTATGTTGCCAAACCGTTAACTTGGGGCGCAGATATTGTGATTCATTCTGCTACGAAATGGATTGGCGGACATGGTACTACGATTGGCGGTATCGTTGTTGACAGTGGCAGGTTTGACTGGAACAACGATAAATTCCCTGATTTTATCGAACCGGATGAGAGCTATAATGGCTTAAAGTATGCTGACTTAGGCCCAGCTGCCTTTATTACAAAACTGCGCGTCCAATTACTACGTGATATTGGTCCTGCTTTAAGTCCACAAAGTGCCTTTTTATTACTGCAAGGATTAGAAACCTTACATTTACGTATCAAACAACATAGTGAAAATGCTGAAAAACTGGCTGCTTATCTGGAAAATCATCCTGCTGTAGAATGGATTAACTATCCTGGATTAACATCACATCCATCCCACCAGCTTGCAAAAAAATACTTAAAAGATAGTTTTGGCTCTGTCATTACGTTTGGTATTCAAGGTGGACGTGAAGCAGGACGTACGCTAATTGATAATGTAAAACTCTGGTCTCATGTTGCTAATGTTGGAGACGCAAAATCACTTATTATTCACCCTGCTTCGACAACCCATCAACAATTAACCGATGAGGACTTAGCAAAAAGTGGTACTTCAGAAGAATTGGTGCGGTTATCTGTCGGTTTAGAAGCATTCGATGATATTGTAGCTGATTTGGATCAAGCTATTGATAAAGCAACAGGAAAATCACAGGCTAATCAAAAATCCAGCGAAGAAATAGCTGTACAAAATTTACTTCAATCTCCATTTGACCGTAGTGAAGGTGTCCGTAAAAAACGGATTGTTACTGTCGGCATTGCTGATGAAGATATTGTGCCTTTATATAAATTAGGTTATGAGGTTATTCCAGCAACAAATATAGATGAAATAACGACAGAAATTTTAACAGGAGCTGATGCGATTTGGCTACAGGAAGGAAAGCCGACACCGGAAGAAAATGCAGCTTATCAGGGAACGATTTTATTCACAGAGACAAGCCCTGAGGTAACATCAGAAGTATTTATCCTTTCCAATATCCATCCAGCACAGTATGCTCTTCAATTACGTAGTTCTGGGCATTCGTTGTAAAATAAACTGAAGCTTTCTGCAGGCCAGAATGATTGGGGACGGCCGTCACTGGCGGCCTGATCTCCTGCTTAGAAATAACATGTTTCCTTCATTCCTTGAGGCAGGAAGCTTTCACCCAGTTACAATATAATAAAGGGATACCCGTCTTTTTTCTATAGAACAATTCATGTTTTATTATTAAGAAAGACGGGTACATTTATGTTATAATATAGATTAATTACGTCTTCTAGCTTAAAAATTAGAAGGCGTTTTTCATTTAATTTGTTTATTATTTAACATCCTTGATTAAAATAAGATTATAAACAAAAACATTTATTCTATGAAACTTCACCAGATCAATTTACAAATATACATGTTGCAACTATAATTTCCTTTTGTATCCTTAGGTAATTTTATTTGTTTTAGCATAAACTAGAAGAAAAAGAACACGTAGGTGTGATGATAAAGATGACAAAAAAGAAATGGCTTATTCTTATTAGTTCCATTCTGATTATTACTATTGCGGTTATTGCAATTTTACAGCTGCCCTATTTTCAATTAAGCTCTGAGCAACGAGAAAGAGAGGAAGCATTGAGAGAACAAATTACTCCAGAAGAAACAGAAAATGAGGAAGAAACAGAAGAGGAAAGTGAAGATGTCATGGGCGACGTGGACGAACAAGAAAATAACTCCATAGCTGTCGATGAAGAGTTAGAAAATACATTTCCATTTGCTGCTGGAGAAGATATAAATATCGTGACACTTGGTGATTCATTAACACAAGGCGTAGGAGACGATACAGAGCAGGGAGGCTATGTTGGGATATTAGACAGAACCCTTCAGACCCTTGATGCGAATATCCATTTTAATAATTTTGGAAAACGTGGAAACCGCTCCGATCAGCTACTTAGCCGCTTAGAAGAAGAGCAGGAAATCATTCATGCCATCGAAGAAGCAGATATTATTATCATGACTATTGGTGCAAATGATATTATGCAGGTGTTAAAGGAAAATATTATGGATTTAGATATTGCCTATTTCAATGAAGAACAAACATTATATGAAGAAAGATTAAACGATATATTTGATGAAATCCGTTCTATAAATGGGGATACTTCTATTTATCTATTAGGTGTATTCAACCCTTTTAAAAATTATTTTGAAGACATTCCAGAATTAGATCAAATTATCCTTAACTGGAATGACATTGGAAGAGAAATTGTCAGTCAAAATGAAAACAGCACATTTGTACCAATTGATGATTTATTTGATGACGAGCGCACGGATTTATTCGCGGACGATAATTTCCATCCTAATTATGACGGATATTATTTAATGGCCGAACGTATTTTGGAATATTTTAATTAAGTTGGGATGAAAAATACAATGAGAGTAACGAACAGACGAATAAAAATAAATAATAAATGGAAAGCTGGTTTCCTTGGTCTTCTTATTTTTAATGGGGTGATCTTACTTCTTCTACTTGCACTTATTTTTTGGCCAGTTTCTAATAATGAGTTCCCTCCAAAATCTGCGTTAGACGAGCAGGCAAGTTCTGAGTTTTATATTCAGACCACCAAACAAAATTTAAATAATTTAGTCAATGCATATATTGAAAAATTACTTGAAGGAACAGATCACCATTACCGTATTTTGCTGGAAGATGATGTGCATTTGATGGGAGAACTGCCTGTCTTCTCCTCCACAGTGCCTCTCTCCGTCCGTTTTGAACCGATTGAACAGGCAAATGGCGATCTTATCTTACAGCAAAAATCTATTTCTGTTGGACTTTTAGAATTGCCAAACAAAAAAATCATGGAATATATGGATCGATTTTTGCCAATGCCTGAATGGGTAACCATCGATCCAGACAGTCAAGAGATTTATGTAGCTGTTACAGACATGGATTTACAGGGTAATTTTGCTGTTGCTGTACAGCATATGGATTTAGAAGCAAATAATATTACGATGAAGCTTGTGGTTCCTTATGAAACGCTGGGCATTCAAAATGTCAGTATGGAAGCAATGCAGGACCTATTTCAATAAAACTAAGAAAAATACTTATTTACCGCATTTCACTTGTATATGGGAGTGCTGACTTCAATGTTGTCAGGATAGTGCATCCGCCGCAAGAACGCCGGGAACTTCGCTGGAGTTCCGGAAAAAATCCATCGTTTTATTCATATTTCCTAAGTACAAAAGCGCAGAGCGCCTGTTTAAAAACGTAGAGATTGGAGCGGTGCAACTGAGATAAAGGAAACACGGTGAGGTGACGAACCGATGTTGACTTATCGTAGGGCGCGACGTGAAATCTCCTAGTTTTTGGCGCTCGGAGCTGGACGTGGCTGTTTTACTATAAATAGTTATCCACAAGGCAATAATTCTATAATTTCCTATGCAAGTACAAAAAGCACAGAGCCTCACTCGAAGCTCTGTGCTTTTTTATCACTCAACAATCTAAAAATTGGAAATATAAGATAATGATGGCTGTTCTGTTGGTGATAAAGGGTCTATGTTCATTGTATCCTTATAGGATAGCAGTACTCCTTCATAAACAAGTTTTAAATTGGGAGCACTTCGAATATCTTCCGGTGTTGTAAAATATGGATCCTTTGTTAATGAAAGGCTCGTTACATTTTGTAATATAGTAGCCACAAACTGTGAGCAGAAAAATGCTGTTTGCCGTGTGATTTTTATTTTCATCATGATTCCAAATAGCCCAATAAAATTATAACGGTACTTATCTTTATCTATTTCTATATTTTTAATAAAAGTTTTAATAGATTCATATTCTTTTCCGGTAACTTCCAGCTCATAAATTTCGCACCTGGACTGATTTAAAAAAGGCGAGAAAATATCTTCTTTCACAAAGCCACCGATAAATGGATTATTAGGCTGTTTTCTCCCAAAGCTATAAACTTCTGTTAATTCTCTATCTAAAGCAATAGAAACATGGTTTAAAGGCTCACGGGTATACAGATGAATCAATCGTGACAGATAACTACCTGTATCAGTAAACAGCAAATAAACCGTCTTGCTTTTCATCTACTTGTTCCCCCTCTTTGGACATACCCCTTTTTATTAATATATACAAAAGTTTTTTAATATACAACAGCTGATGAAAAAAATTGGATAAACTATCAAAAGATGCTTGGCAGTGCGGGATTTTTTTGCTACTGAATCAGTCAGGAAATTCAGTGGCTGTTTCCCTCACCAAAATTAACATATTTCTTCCATATTCAATAGAGAAAATCGCAAATATTCCTGCTGTAAACAATTAAATTATTGTAAATTCTTATACCATTTATTTACGTATTCCATTACAAAAGGTTTCATTCTTTGTTTAAAATTGTCAGTTTTCACATGATTCATTTTATTATTTAGACTTCTTTGTATTGCTTTTCATTGACTTTCTATCTACGGTCTACATTTTCTTCATCTGTTTCGATACGCCTTGTACTTTTTCATCGCAAAATAATATTTTTCTTGATCCGCTTCCCTCATTTTTATCAAACAAGTCACTACATATTCTAAGTGTCTTACGCTTATTTGCTGATATGCTGTTTTAAGCTTCATTTGTATATCCATTAATGCTTTCATTGCTTCTTTTTCTTTATAATACTGCCCCGGATTATACTGCTTGTTGCGTCTGTTTTTATTTATTTAGTATATGAGAAAAATTCAAATTTGTATCCGCCAATTTTATAAAGGGGTCACCTGACATCCCCCTCCTTTTCTCAGCTAAATGGAGAAGATAATAACGAAAATAGGGTTGTGTATATTTTTTTCATGAAACCTCCTCTTCACTTGTCTTTATATTACCTGTTTTCTGATTATCCTGTAATAACCTGGAGCCATATTTTCAACTACGCCTTCCGATCTATATAATTATTCATTTTTAACTTAAGATATTTAACCGTCTTATCTTGCATTGTTGCTTCAAATAACGTAAGCTTACCTTGATAATGTTTTTTTGGAGGAAATATATACTATGTTAACTGTAACTAATGTTAGTTTACGATATGGTGATAAGAAGCTTTTTGAAGATGTTAATTTAAAATTCACACCTGGAAATTGTTATGGTGTGATTGGAGCAAATGGTGCCGGGAAATCTACTTTCCTAAAAATTCTTTCTGGTGAAATCGAACCGCAATCCGGTAATGTGTCTCTAACACCAGGACAACGTCTGGCTGTTTTAAAACAGGATCACTATGCTTATGAAGACTATGCTATTTTAGAGACTGTACTTATGGGCCATGAACGTTTATACAACGTCAAGCAAGAAAAAGATGCAATTTATATGAAAGCAGACTTCAGCGAAGAGGATGGCATCCGCGCTGCAGAGCTGGAAGGTGAATTTGCAGAAATGAACGGTTGGGAAGCAGAGTCTGATGCCGCCGTGCTTCTTAAAGGACTTGGCGTAGACGAATCTCTTCATGATTTAAAAATGGCGGAAATCCCTGAAGAACAAAAAGTTAAAGTATTACTTGCGCAAGCCTTGTTCGGTAATCCAGATATTCTTCTTCTTGATGAGCCTACAAACGGATTGGATATTCAAGCAATCCAATGGCTGGAAGAATTTTTAATTCAATTTGAAAATACCGTTATTGTCGTTTCCCACGACCGTCACTTTTTAAATAAAGTATGTACGCAAATTGCAGATGTCGATTATGGAAAAATTCAGCTCTATGTCGGAAATTATGATTTCTGGTATGAGTCCAGTCAGCTTGCTTCTCGTATGGCACAAGAGTCCAACAAGAAAAAAGAAGAAAAAATTAAAGAGTTAAAAGAATTTATTGCCCGTTTTAGTGCGAATGCTTCAAAATCTAAACAGGCAACATCACGGAAAAAAATGCTTGATAATATTACGCTGGACGATATTAAACCATCTTCCAGAAAATATCCGTATATTGCCTTTACACCAGAACGTGAAATTGGAAATGATTTATTACAAGTAAAAGACTTATCTAAAACCGTTAACGGTGTGAAAGTGTTGGATAAAGTTAACTTTACACTAAATCCAAATGATAAAGTAGCACTGGTAGGCAAGGATGATATCGCCAATACTACGTTATTGCAAATTATTGCTGGAGAATTAGAGCCGGATGAAGGTTCTTACAAATGGGGAATAACAACTTCCCAATCCTATTTCCCGAAAGATAATTCCGAGTTCTTTGACGGTGTAAACCTATCCTTAGTGGACTGGTTGCGTCAATACTCTCCTGAGGACGAAACAGAAACATTTCTGCGCGGTTTCTTAGGGAGAATGCTATTTTCCGGAGAAGAAGCGAAGAAAAAAGCAAATGTGCTGTCCGGGGGAGAAAAGGTTCGCTGTATGCTTTCTAAAATGATGCTTTCCGGAGCGAATGTGCTTATTATGGATGAGCCTACCAATCACCTTGACCTTGAATCCATTCAAGCACTAAATAATGGTCTTGTTAAATTCAAAGGATCGATGGTCTTTACGTCACATGACCATGAATTTATCAATAGTATTGCAAATCGTATTATGGAAATCACTCCAAATGGTATTATGGATAAAGAAATGTCTTATGATGAATATGTACAGGATAAAAAACTGCAAAAGCAAGTGAACGAAATGTATACGACAGCGTAAAGTGAAACTTTAGTCAGTGGGGGATTTTCCATCTCCCACTGCACGAAGTTTCGCTTTATTTTTTGTAAACAATGTTTGAGTTTAATAAAAATACTTTCTGATAACAGAATAAGAAAATAGCAGACAGCATTTACGGATAGAATCTATTAATAAACTTCATTAACTATTCTTCTGCATCCTTCTCCTGCATTACATTTTTAACGGTCCTGCTGCCTTGACTTTAACCAGCAATGCCTGGCCGGGTAAATAAGCTAATGGAAAATCTTCCAGTTGTATAATTTGAATCCGATCCGGATCGGCATCAGCTGCCACGGCATTTTTAACCGCTTCTTCTTTTGCTTTTTCTATGATGACTTCGTAGCTTTCGTTTTCTAATAAATAAATTCTCTCTACGGTACCACTAATGTCACCAAGAGCTGCTCCAATAGCGTTCGCCACACCTGCATGTGCTGGTCGAATGACATTACTTGCCCCTTTTAGTTCTCCTGGAATAAGTGCTGCTCCTCCACCAACTAAAATCACCGTTGCATCTTCACTGCTCGTTTTCATACGGTCAATTGCCTCTTCCACAACATGTCTCATGGTTTCATAAATTTCAGCAACAGGAAGATTCTTAACGGAAGTAATATCCGCCTCATCAAAATAAAGTTGACCTTTGGCAATGGCAATATCCGTTGCGGTCAATGTTTCTCCTCCAAACACTTTCGCTTCTTCCATTAAACGATAACCTACACTATCCGGGCCAACTTTCCATCCTTTATCGTTTTGATGAATTCTTGTTCCTCCACCAAATCCAACGGAATAAATATCCGGCATCCGATAATTGGTACGTACACCGCCTACTTCAACTGCTAAGGAAGTTTGACGTGGAAAACTCTGAGCCAGAACACCAATATCTGTTGTCGTACCTCCAATATCGACAACAATTGCATTCGGTTCATTGGTTAAATGTGCTGCCCCCCGAATAGAATTGGTAGGACCGCAAGCAATCGTATAAATAGGATATCTCTGCGCATATTCGTTTGTCATCAATGTTCCGTCATTTTGCCCAAGAAAAATTTTCGCCTGTATCCCTTCTTGTTCCAGGGCTTGCTGGAAGCCTTCTGATACACGACGGATAGTACGCATTAATGCAGCGTTTAAAATGGTAGCATTTTCCCGTTCTACTAAACCAACTGAACCAATTTCACTTGAAATCGAAACCGGAACTTCAGGCATTGCTTTACTTAAATAATCAGCAACATACTTTTCTTGTTCATTTTGAACCGGAGAGAAGACACTTGTAATCGCAATCGAATCCACTTCCCCTTTTAGTTTCTCTACTGCATTTTGCAATTCACCGTCTTCTAAAGGAGCAATAGGATCGCCATTGTATTCATACCCGCCATGAATCAGGAGCGTAATCGGGTCTAACTGATTCACTAAATCCTCTGGCCAATCCAGTAATGGTGTAACGGCTGAGCCCGATGGAAGACAAATCCGTATAATACCGACACGGTTTAATCCTTTTCTTTCAACAATGGCATTGGTACAGTGTGTCGTCCCAAGTGTTGCAACGTCAATTGCTTTAGCATCTAATTGGGATTCTTCCATTAGTTTATTTAATGTTTGTTTAATACCAGAAAATATATCTTTGGTGGTAGTCGATTTGGTGCTTGCTAAAATCTCATTATTTGCATCAAGAATGGCACCATCTGTATTCGTTCCACCTACGTCGATTCCTAATCTAATCATTGGTCGGCCTCCTTTACCAGCTTTTCCAGCGGGATATAATCATAGTCATAATGGAAATATTCAGGACCAGCTGTTTCAATTCCAATTTCTGTTCTCCATTTTTTGTGGGCTGGAAAAGCAACAACAACAACACGAGCTCCATATTTTAAGCCTTCCGTCGTAATTGGCATTCCTGTCTCTTCATCAAGGACTGCGATTAAGTCCGGTGTGATGGCTACAGGCTGCTCATTCACTTCTGCCAGCAAGTGTTCGTTTTGGAAAAATAATTGACAGGTACTTTCTTTATCTTCATCGGAACCTTCGAATATTGCTTTTCCACGAGTAAATCCGCCTTGAATCTTCCGCTCAATTTGTATTGCTTTTCCTTTAAATAGTTTATATCCACTCAATTTTCCCAGCATTTGTACAATGGGATGGACTTTTGCGGTTCGTTCATTAGTCAGTAAGGAACCAATTTGCTGTGCTAAGGTTAAGGTAGCCGGGATAACACTTTCTTTCGCTTGCTTGCCGCTAATTCCATAATCACAAACAATGGAAGATCCTCCCATCACAATTGTAATTTGTCTGGATAGTTTTTCACTCCACATCCCGTCTACCGGCTTAATCGAAACTACATTTGATTTTTCGTCTCCTAATGTTACTAGTTCCGGTTTTAATCCGTCTAGGTGAAAAGTGACCATCTGTGCTTCCGGAAAAGCTCTTCCCATTGCATCGCCGTCTAAAATAGGAATACCTTTCATTGCTGCAACAGCAACGGGAATCAACGAATTAACTCCGCCAATTTCAATCGGCATCACTACATCAACTTTCTTACCGACCGCTTCTTCATATGCTTCTAACGGAGCTTTTAGCTGATCGAAAGAAGGTATTTTTTCAACTAACACACTTGGCGAGCCCATTCCAGAAACAGGTAGAATAAAATGATTTTCTTCCAGTTCTTCTATACTTATCACTTTTACCGGACCATATTTTTTTATGGCTGATAAGGCTAATAATTTTCCGATATAAGGATCTCCGCCACCGCCTGTCCCTAACACAGCAGCTCCTATTGCGATATGTTGAATATCTTCTTCATTTAACCATTTCATGCCGTTTATCTTCCTTTCTGTTCGTTAACTTTGATGATTAAAATAAATATTAATTGTGCAATAAAGGCAATAATAAAACTATCTAATGCTGGTATCGTTGTAAATTCGAATAACTCCAGTCCAACTGGTCCAGGTGAAGTCAACCAATTTACAACCGCTCCTAAAAACCATGCAAGCAAGGGAAGCAGTTTGAAATTCTTATCCTGCCCTACAGCTACAGTAAAATATTTTTGCTTTCCAAAATAATAGGATGCTGTATAAACTCCTGCGATCGGCGTGATAAACATCGACATAATGGTTAAGAAATCAATAAAATTATCATAGATGCCAAGCACTGCCAGTAAAGACCCTAAACCTCCTGCAATTAATGTTAAAAGCCCTTTATTCACTTTAGTGAAAATAACTGCAAAACTTAATCCTGATGAATACGCATTACTTGTATTGGTTGTCCATTGCGCCAAGATTAATACAAGAATTCCTGGGACTCCTAACCCTACCATAATCATAATGGTGGTCAGACTGCTTTCATTCATAATTCTTGAAAGAATCATTGCAACAATAATCATAAAGCTATTTCCAACAAAGAAACCAGTAAAAGAAGCTAAAATCGCATCTTTCTTCGTCTTTGCCCACCGTGATATATCTGGTGAGATAACTGCTCCAGTAATAAATACACTAATTGCTAAGGAAATCGCCATTCCCATTGTAAAAACATTATCAACTGGCGCACTCAATGCCTCTGTCCCATACTGATTAATGGCTAACCCAATGGTTAAAAAGATGAGAATTAATAGCAATGGCACTGCCCATGCACTCAGCTTTTCAATGGCTTTATACCCGTAAATAGCTGTCGAGGTCATTAAAATTCCTCCGAATGCAGCCAGCAGCGGCAAAGGAACATCCACATGGAATGAATGTTGAAATATTGCTGATGCATTCTCAGCGAAAAATCCAGTTTGTACGCCAAACCAGCCTAATAAAGCAACTGCCATAAAAAAAGAAACAAATTTTGCACCGGATATCCCAAAGGTAAATCTTGAAATCATCGAAGTAGAAAACCCCGTTGCTGTCCCTACATAAGCACAAAATGCTGCTAAGAATCCAAGGATACCAGAACCAATTAAAACAGAAATCAGCGCATCTCCAAATGCCATTCCACTCCCTAATTCGACCCCGAAAATAACAGCGGATAAATCAATTCCTACTGCAATCCATACTAACGAAATCGTAAACCAATGTTTTCTCTCTTGTTGTGGTACGGGCTCTCTCGCGAAATCATTGTTCATTTTAGTTCCTCCCTCAATAAACATGCCATCATGCTTATTGCATATTCCATTTGCTTGTCCAATTCTTCTTTTTCATAAAGGTTTATCTCCCAGAAAAGCCCATCCATTATAATTAGAAATTGCTTCGTTAATCGCATTGCTTTCTCTTTAGAAATGTCAGGATATTCTGTTTGCATTTTCCCTATTAATGTTTGTTCCATCCATGTATCAAAACGCTGCATATGATCATGCAAGAATGGCTTGATCCCTACAGGAGGGGAATTAACCAGTGAAATATAAGCGTTTGTTTCATTCTGTCTCTCTCTATGATAAGCAATCGTCTTTTGAATAATCGTTTGATAAATAGTCAAAATCGATTGATTAGACACTTGATCCACAATATTGCGAATATAATTAAAATGCGATTCCAGTATCCATTTAAAAGCTGCTAAGAAAAGTTCTTCTTTATTTTTATAAAAAAAATAAATAGATGCAGGTTTAATATTTACTTCATCTGCTATTTTTTTCATGGTTGCTCCATGATAATTGTGTATCGAATATTGATTGATAGCAGCTTTTAAAATCTTTTCTTTAGTCAAAAAATTCACCACCTAATGATTGTTAGGTTAGATTATAATTGATTAAATATACATTTTCAAGTATATTTTTTATTAAGCACATATTGTTTCTTATAGAAATCATTACAAAACTTACTATTAAAGCAATTGTTATATTATGGAATATGTATAATTATACTAATAGCATCAACTCCATTTCATAGGTTTTCTCTCTTCTTTAGGCAGGGTCCTTACAGTCAGTTACACTGTGGTAATTTGTAGTCCTAAAATCGAGTAGAGGGAAAAGCTAAATAACTTTTCGCCCCTCTCACACCACCAGTACATACGGTTCCGTATACGGCGGTTCAATTTATATTTCAGTGTGTACTTTTAGATAACGGTCTAAGGCAAAGGGGATACCTCTTTGCTTTAGTCTTTTATTAGACAATGCTCTCTGAACAACTTTCGACAACCCAGTAAATCGGAAACCTTTCCTACAATAGGTTAGCCCCTTGGCTTCTTCCTTTGGTATACCAAGTTGTATGAGAGATTTAATTCTCTTTTTGTTGTTCTTCCATTGTTTCCAGATAATTACTCTTATTCTGGAGCGCAACTTCGCATCTATAGACTCTAAAACGCTCTTCATATTAGCTACCCTAAAATAGTTGACCCAACCATACATGACCTGTTTTAACTTGATGATTCTGTCGTTTAAGGAAATACTCCAATTTCGCTTGGTTAATCGGCGCAGTTTCCTTTGGAATTTTTGAACCGACGTTTTACTGGGTCTCGGTTGAAATTTCCTCTTATTTGAGTCATAGTAAAAACCAAAGCCTAGAAATGTTGTTTTCGTAGGGCGTGAGATTTTACTTTTCTCCATATTTACCTTTAGCCCCAGTTTCTTTTCGATAAATGTTGTAATGGAAGTAAGAACTCTATTTGCCGCCTTTTCACTTTTGACAAAGATAAGGCTATCGTCTGCGTATCTTACGAAACGCAGACCTCTTGCCTCCAGTTCCTTATCAAACTCATTCAACATAATGTTACTTAGAAGTGGACTAAGGTTGCCTCCCTGTGGGGTTCCTATAGTTGTATCTTCATATTTCCCATCGACCATCACACCACTTACGAGGTATTTTCGTATCAGAGAAATGACATCACCATCTTTGATTGTGTGCGAGATTATTCGCATTAACTTATCATGATGGACAGTATCGAAAAATCGTTCCAGGTCAATATCCACCAACCACTGGTATCCGTCATTGATATATTCCAATACTTGCGTGATTGCCATTTCGCAACTTCTTCTTGGTCTGAAGCCATAACTGTAGTCACTGAATTGTTTTTCAAATATCGGGCTGAGCACTTGGCTAATTGCCTGTTGGACAACTCTGTCAACCACTGTTGGAATACCCAATTTGCGCATCTTTCCATTTTCTTTCGGAATTTCTACGCGCAGTGCTGGCATTGGTTTGTATTTTCTTTTCTGGATTTGCGTTCGCAATTCCTCTTTGTGTTTCCTTAGGTATGCTTTCAGTTCATTTACTGTTACGCCGTCTACCCCACCTGCACCTTTGTTTCGGTACACTCGAAGATAGGCTTCGTTCATATTTTGATCGCTTAAAATCTTTTCTAAAATTTCCACACTCGTTTCTTCCTTTCCTTTCACGTGACGGAGAACACTTCTATTTTTGACTATCCTCTGAGATACGCTCATACTTTCATCATTAACACATTCAGAAGTTTATTCTTCGTGCATTCATGGCGTAGAAACACTATAAATTGTTCAGCCCTTCATGATTTTCATCACTACTACGGCATCGGCTGACTTCTCACGATAAACCTTTTTCGACCAGCTTTCTTTTTAGGGGTCTCCTCAGCTGTCCGTGAGACCTCCCAGGGTAAGACAACTATCTTTCCTCTTTTACTCGCCTAATTTACTCTGCAGGGTTACGCACATCTTTTGGATTTTGACTTGTTATGGAGCCTTATCCGCCTACAGAGCCTTCGTATCAGATTTCTGTTCGTCGAGCCAAGATTTTGATACACGCTTCCTTCAGCCTTTACCTCACGATAAATGCTTTGCGCTTCTCTAGTGGTTGGTTGATGTGTACCTCCACAGTGGATTTCCACCACCTAGATAGTCGCCATGCCTGGCGCACATATAAAAAACACTTCTCCAAATATGAAAAAGTGTTTTTAATCTCCTAATATAGTATGAATGATTTCATTTAAATTATTTTAAGCTTTTATTCCCTTACGCACTATTCCTTTTTATTTTTTCACGAACTTTATCCAGCATATCTGCTGTCATATCATCAATATCGTAAGCTGCTTCAAAACCCCATTCTTCTTTCGCAGCACTCGCATTGATAGCATCTGGCCAACTCTCTGCAATTCCTTGTCTAACAGGATCTACTTGATAATCGATTTTAAAGTCAGGAATATGTTTCTGAATCGCTTCAGCAAAATGCTCCGGTGCAGCAGACATTGCTGTAATATTAAATGCATTACGGTGCTTTAATCGGTCAGGATTTGCCTCCATCAACTGAACAATCGCATGTAAAGCATCAGGCATATACATCATATCCATACGTGTACCTTCTGCAATATAGGAAGTATATGTCTTTTTTCGTATTGCCTCATAATATACTTCCACGGCATAATCTGTAGTACCCCCACCTGGAGCAGTCACATGAGAAATTAAACCAGGAAAACGAACGCCCCTCGTATCCACTCCAAATCTAGAATAATAGTAATCACATAGAAGCTCTCCAGCTACTTTATTCACTCCATACATCGTTGTGGGGCGCTGCAATGTATCCTGTGGTGTATTATCTTTTGGCGTACTTGGTCCAAATGCACCAATGGAGCTAGGTGTAAAGAATTTTAAATTTAATTCCTTGGCTGCTTCTAAAGCATTTACCAACCCACCCATATTAATTTCCCAAGCTACTTTTGGAAAAGCCTCTGCCTTTGCAGATAAAAGTGCTGCTAAGTGAATAATGGTATCTACATTATACTTTTTAGCAATCTCGTAAATTTCCTTTTCTTTAGTTACATCAATCTCTTCAAATATTCCTGCTGGCTGCTCAGGTCTTCGGATATCAGAAGCAATGATATTATCTTCACCGTATGTACTACGAAGATTCTCCGTTAATTCTGACCCGATCTGTCCTAATGCACCGGTCACTAAAATTTTTTTCATCTCGGAAAACTCCTCTTAGAGGTGGTTCAAAAAGCCCGGCAAAAATAATACTTTGTATTTCTATCAGCCTTTTTGAACATACACTCTTTTTTTAAATTAGATTCATTTCTTTACCAATTTTTTCATAGATACGAATAGCACGATCTAGCATTTCTTTTGTATGCGCAGCTGTTGGCATATTCCGCACACGTCCAGTACCTCTTGGAACAGTTGGGAATACAATTGCTTTGGCATACACACCTTCTTCATAAAGTCTCTTACTAAATGTCTGTGCTTGCTTTTCATCTCCAATAATACAAGGTGTAATCGGTGTTTCGCTTTCTCCAATATCAAAGCCCAGCTCTTTCAAGCCCTTTTTCAAGTAATTTCCGTTCTCCCAAAGCTTCTCATTCAGCTCTGTACT
This sequence comes from Oceanobacillus jeddahensis, assembly GCF_000750635.1. Taxonomy (GTDB): domain Bacteria; phylum Bacillota; class Bacilli; order Bacillales; family Amphibacillaceae; genus Oceanobacillus; species Oceanobacillus jeddahense. Next base: position 676,670 of record NZ_CCDM010000001.1, on the reverse strand, counting down.
TTCCATCAACATTTCGATCGCTTTTGTGCTTGCCACCGCATCCGCTGGTGAAACTGCTGTGGAAAATAAGAATGGACGGGAACGAACTTTAAGCCAATCAATCAGGGATTGTTTTCCTGCAACATATCCACCGATGACACCAATTGCTTTTGATAGCGTACCCATTTGAAAATCTACTTTATCCTGCAAGCCAAAATGCTTTACTGTTCCTGCACCGTCACCAGTTACCCCCGAACCGTGAGCATCATCTACATAGGTTATTAGATCAAAATCCTCGGCAATTTCCACAATCTCAGGAAGCTTTGCAATGTCTCCATCCATGGAGAAGACGCCATCTGTAATGACCATAATTTTATTATATTCACCTGATTCTACTGCATCCCTTGCTTTTGCACGTAAATCTTCCATATCAGAATGCTCAAATCGGATAATTTTCGCTTTTGATAAGCGACAGCCGTCAATAATGGAAGCATGATTTAAAGAATCTGATAAAATAGCATCATTTTTATCCATTACCGCCGAAATAGCTGCCATGTTACAATTAAATCCAGATTGATAAGCGATGGCTGCTTCCGTTCCTTTAAATGCAGCAATTCTCTTTTCCAACTCTACATGCAAATCAAGCGTTCCATTAATCGTACGGACAGCTCCAGCTCCGACACCATGAGATTCAATCGCTTGTTTCGCTACACTTTTTAACTCTGCATGTGTTGCCAGGCCCAAATAATTATTGGAAGAAAGATTGATTAATGTGTTTCCTTTAATCTTAATTTCCGGACCATTTGCACCTTCCACTGTATCAATTTCGTTATACAGACCGTTTTCCTTTAAATCAGCAATATTAGATTCTAAAAATTGATCTAAATTCCGGCTTGTCATGCCTATCGCCCTCCCTAATGTAATCTTAAAATGTAATCCCTTACAAGTATAACATATAAATAACCTAACTCTGCCATTCACAGAATTAGCGAATATATATGAAAATTAATGTTTTTCCTGCTAGCCAAGATGCTTATATTGTCCTATACTTAGAGAGTTGAATATTATTTAAAAAAATGTTCAAAAAGTCTATGATAACTTGGTAGTTCGATAAAATGAACTTTTTGAACACACTTTAAACATATGATGGAGGGTTGAAAAGAAACATGCGAAAAGTTCTACTTACTTTGTTCATTTTTGTCATTGCTGCAGTAGGAGCTTTAGGCTATTCAAGTGCTCATAACGATAGTAATGAAGAAATTGAACAAAGCCCGGCTTCCACTTCTACCGAATTTCAGAATTAAAGAGGATATTCCAAAGATTTGATAAAGAAAATACTGCCGGTTTTCCCGGAGTGTAAAAATATATCTGCAAATGTGTATTCGTCTTTAAAAAAATGTAAAGAAAAAATCAGATGATCGTTGATGATAGATTGAACGCATAGATGTAAAAACCTCTTTGCGTCATCACTACAATATACGGACAGCTAAATACCATAACTTCACGGGGTCTCATACTTATTTGCTAAAAAAGTATGATGCCTTTTTTATTATACTCGTTTTCTCTTTAAAAAAGACAAAAAAATAGCTTAAGAGTTTCATAAACTCCTAAGCTATTTTTTAAAATTTTATTCAACAATTGTTACGTTAACTTGTTGTCTTCCAAAGCTTACTGCTTCTTCTTGAGATGGTACATGAAGGTCGATTTTATTTCCGTTGATTGCACCGCCAGTATCAGCAGCAGTTGCATAGCCATAACCTTCTACATAAACTTCGCTTCCAAGTGGAATTACGCTTGGATCTACTGCAATTACTTTAGCATTAGGATCTTGATTTAGATCTACACCAGTTGCAGTAACTCCAGAGCATCCATTACAGTCTGCTGTGTATGCAGTTGCTTCTACAGAAATTGTTTCACCTTGTGGAGAACCATTGTCTGAAGATTGTTCTTCTGATTCAGAAGCAGATGCTTCTGAATTTGAAGTTTGCTCTACAGTTGCTTCTTCTTGTGCAGGTTCACTTTCTTCTTCAGCAGGAACACTTTCTTCAGCTGGCTCTTCTGCCGGTTCTTCTGTAGTTTCTTCTTCTGCTGGTTCCTCAGCAGGTTCTTCCGCAGCTTCTTCTGTTGCTGGTTCCTCAGCTACAGCTTCTTCAGCTGCTCCATTTATTGATAACTCATTACCGATAACGATAATATCAGATGAAAGGCTATTCCATTCTTTAATATCGCTAACAGATACATTAAATTCTTTCGCAATTGCTGAAAGGGTGTCCCCTTTTTCTACTGTGTATACTGTTTCTTCTCCATCTTCGCCAGCGGATTCACTTACCTTAATAACATCTTTCGGGTGAATTACCTCTGTTTTAAGATTATTTATATCAAGTAATTTTTGTACGCTTGTATCATATTGATCCGCAATCTTCCATAAGCTTTCTCCTGATTCGACCTTGTGTTCATTTGCGTCAGCGGAAACTGTTGTTGCAGCTGCGCTGGTAATAAGAAATCCAGCGGATAACGCTGCTACGAGTTTTCTCATCTGATAACCTCCTTATGTTTTTTCACAATGACTATCCTATCACAGGATTCAAGAGAATACAGTTACAGAAGGGTTAAGTGTCAATGACAATAATTACATATCAATCGGTTACTATTACATTTGTAACACTTTTGTTATAGAAGGACAAGAATACCTAAGTTATATGACAAACCCACGTCATCAAGCGACCCTTGTAATATAAAAAAAGAGCTCTCTATCATTAGAGAACCCCTCGTCAAATGCTTGCCAGTATGCGATTAGCTACTAAAAAAGTTTGCAATGGAACGGAAGATATCACTAAAGAAATTCGCTACTCTCTCCCAAAATCCCCTGTCTAAACCTAAATCTTCTGCTCTTTCGACAAGGTCGTTTGTAATATCCTCTAATTGCTCTCTCATGGATCCAAAATCAATGTTTAAATCCCTCATTCGATTTACTAAATCAATCAGCATTTGCCGATCAGCATCATTTAGCTGAATTTCCAGATTATCTAGCTGCTCATTAACAATTTGCTCCACTTCTTCTCTGGTAACTGGATTCTGTTCCGCTATCATCTTTTTAATTTCTGTTAAAAGCGTACTTACATCTTCGTCACTGATATCTTCGTTATCCGCTAAATCTGTTGCTACTTCTAATTCATCATTTGCTAGTTCCATCCGTTCTGGGTCTAATTCTATTCCTTCTACATCATAGGCTTTATAAATTCCTGTCAATGCAGAATGACCAGATACTCTAACAGGAGAAACAACATCTACGGTTGCATTTTCCGCCCCTGCTGTTAATAGAGCATTCATATACATTTCTCTTGTTACTTCCGTGATATTATCAGGCGTTAAAATATTTACATCCAGCCCGGATCCACTTGATTCCAGCGTAATTCCTACAGAAGAATACATATTTGCATCTGGATTTCCGTCTATAAAATCAGCATAGTCTTGCCCTGTAACATCATGTTCTTCATATGTGTCGTCATCTGAAATATCCAGAGCCTCTCTAACTTCTTCACGTTGACTGTCACTAAGCTTCTCTCCATAAATAATCGTTGTATTTGAGGCAGCTGAAACCGGCAATAAGATACTAAAAAATAAAATGCAGCTTAAGGCAACGTATTTCAGCACGAATATTGATTTTTTATTCATTTTGTTTACTCCTTTTCTTCGTAAGAGCTTTCTACTCTTACTTTTGATATTTGTGGTGAGCAACTATCGTTACCTATTATAACCCGTAGAAAAAATGATTACATTTTTTTAAACAATTAATTTAACTTGTTAAATAAAGAAGTAAACTATTTTATAGGTCTACTACAACCGTTTTTTCACATTTTACCAGTATTCATTCCCTATATAATTTAGAGTAAAACACATATTATTATTTGATTTATTGCAATGTAACTGAATGGGGCGGCGGGGCGGCGCTTACTCGTCCCATCGTAAAAAGTTGTGCCTCAAAAAACCCCCACTGAAGGAAGTTTCGCTTTACGATAAATTTTATATCTTGAGCAAATAACTTTTCATTTAGTTCGTGTTTGTGTATATTTGGAGTAGCGAAATAAAAATAATAATTTTATATCCCTCCGCTTAACAATAGCGGAAATTTTATAGATGGTAATAGCGTGAAGAATTTATGAACTTTAAACGGACGGCTGCAGGTTGTTTTAGAGAAGGTATGGGTCATGGACACTTATGCCTTTTTCATATGTACTAAAGAACGCTTATACCATTCTAAATAAATGTACACGAATCTGCAGTTCTATAGCAAAAAGCTAGAAAGAAGGTTTGAACGTTATTAATACACACTTAGGAGTAAAACGGAACTTGGTGATTATGTGGCTGGCTAATTTCTTTATTAGCGGAAGCATGACAATGGTTGTACCTTTTATTTCCTTGTACATTCAGTCAATGGGGAACTTTTCAGAGGCCTATGTACAAACATGGTCAGGATTAACCTTTGCTGTTACTTTCATCAGTGCATTTATTTTTGCACCAATTTGGGGAAGAGTCGGCGATCGTTTTGGAAGAAAACGGCTGATGGTGATGTCAGCATTAGGAATTGGCATTTCCGTATTTTTAATGGGCTTCGCTACGACCGTATGGCAATTATTTATTTTACGTTTTTTAATGGGAATTGTAACTGGATTTATTCCAATGTCTCAAGCTTTTATTGCAACCCAAACACCGAAAGAAGTAGCAGGAAAAGTGCTCGGCACATTACAGACCGGGACGATTACCGGCTCTTTGATGGGACCATTATTAGGCGGAGCGCTGGCAGATGCATTTGGTTATTCCAGTACCTTTAAATGGGTAGCGGTAACTATCTTTATATCCGGATTGCTTGTCATATTCGGGGTTAAAGAAATGCAGGTTACCTTTTCAAAAGAGGAAGATACAAAGAACTACTCAAGAAAGGAAGTACTGCATTATATTCTGCATAAACCGATTTTATTGATTGTTCTATTGATGTCTGCTCTTGTACAAATTGCACACTTTAGTGTCCAGCCAATTTTATCACTATTCGTCGAAGAAATTCATGGACCAGTTAATCTGGCATTCTTTGCAGGGATTGCTTTTTCAGCAACAGGAGTAGGTAATCTCATGATGACCAGACGCTGGGGTATGATTGGAGATAAGCACGGCTATACTAAAATATTAATTATTATGCTGTTTGTTTCCGGTTTGGTCTATTTACCAGGTATGTTTATTACAAATATTTGGCAATTAGTTATAATGCGATTCTTACTTGGTTTATTCCTTGGCGGGGTTATCCCAATCCGCGTCGCCTATATCCGTCAAGAAGCACCTCTATCTACACAAGGTGAAGTGCTTGGCTATGATACAAGTTTACGCTTTTTCGGTAATATTGTCGGCCCGATGCTTGGTGGTACAATTGCAGCTACCTGGGGATTCTCCTCTGTCTTTTTAACAACAGGTCTGCTGCTTATCCTTTGCGGTTTTATCATGTTGATCGCTTGGTATCGATATGAACATGAACCAGATACCAAACGTTCCCATTCACATACTTCCTTGTCCAGATAAAAATATTGATTTGTTTCTATAATTATGCTAAAAATAACAAAGCAAGGTTAATTATTACAATATGAGTTCAAAAAGTAGTCAAATTAGAAGCAAGAAGGTCAAGGCGACGTTGGGGTTCCGAACGGAGCGTATGCTTTCAAATACGTGAGTATCGGAAAACCAACGTCAACGCAGAGATTCGCCGCTTATCATTTGAGGACTTTTTGAACATCCTCTTAAAGGAAGTAAGTGATAGCAATGGGTATCGTTGTCGTAGAAATATGTGACGGAAATGCCATCACTACGATAGATATTGAATCCATCTTAGAGAAAGAATTCCCTGAGGTTGCGGTTCTTACAAATGAATGTTTATCATTTTGCGGTTTATGTGCTGTTCGTCCATATGCCTTAGTCAATAATAAACGCGTTTTTGGAAAGACACCGGAAGAATGTCTTGATAAAATACGCTTGCAAATAAAAGAAGAGCTTGCAGTTTATGAGTAACTGCAAGCTCTTCTTTTATTTGTACGTTAGGATCGACATGATTTCCCGGGAAATCACAAACTTTCTTGAAAAATCTCCAAAGAATCTTTCTTCGTTAAAGCGCGATAGTTACCGAACGTTGGGTTCGCTATCACGGTTTTCTCAGCCATTTCCTCCAGCGTGGACGCGTCTATATCATAATCTGCCAAACGGGACGGAGCTCCAAGCTCATTCCAAAATTCACGCAGACGGTCAATTCCTTCCAAGGCAACTACCTTGTCTGATTTCCCTCTTGTATCTACATCAAATACCCGGACAGCAAGCTGTTTAAAGCGATGCACATTGCTCTCATCCAGCACATGCCTCATCCAATTAGGGAATAGGATGGCTAAACCGCCGCCATGTGGGATATCATGAACAGCCGATACGGCATGCTCTAAATTATGTGTTGCCCAATCGCCGCGATAGCCTAAATTCAACATATTATTTAAAGCAAGTGTTCCGCCAAGCATTACTGTAGACCGGTAGGCATAATTTTCAGGGTCTGCTAAAAGCTTCGGTCCTACATCGATTAATGTTAGTAAAATACCCTCGCACCATCTATCTTGAATGGGTGTATTGTCTTCATGGTGAAAATAATGCTCTAGCACATGTGACATCATATCTACTAGTCCATAAATTGTTTGATCACGCGGTACAGAGAACGTATGCACAGGATCTAAAATAGAAAATTTGGGATAGGTGTAAGGAGAACCCCACCCGTGCTTTTCATTGGTTTCCCAATTCGTAATAACGGAACCTGAATTCATCTCAGAGCCTGTCGCTGCTAAGGTAAGAATCGTTCCAAACGGCAGTGCACCAGCCGGTTTTTCCTTTTTCGTCACAACATCCCACATATCTGCATCCGTTACAGCACCAACAGCGATTGCTTTTGTACAGTCAATCGTGCTGCCTCCGCCAATAGCCAAGATAAAATCAATTTTCTGCTCCCGGCAAATACGGACACCTTCCCGTACTGTAGAAATACGTGGGTTAGGCTCTACTCCAGAAAGCTCAAAAACCTTCGCATTGATTTTTTTCAATTCTTCCAATACACGGTCATAGATACCATTCCGTTTAATACTTCCCCCGCCGTATACGATCAGAATACGGCTTCCATAAGGCTGAATTTCACCTGATAGCTTTTCTATTTGTCCTTGTCCAAAGATGAGCTTCGTTGGATTGTGATAGATAAAATTCTCCATATGATCCCTCCTTATGCTTTACGGTATGCGACAATATCCATTTCTACAAGAACATCTTTCGGAAGACGGCTTACTTCCACACAGGCACGTGCCGGATATGGCTCGGACAACGCGGCTCCATAAATTTCATTCACTGTCGCAAAATCCTCCATGGAATTTAAGAAAATAGTAAATTTTACTGCGTTCGAAAAATTCAAACCTGCTTCATCTAAAATAGCCTGCAAATTTGCTAATACTTGTTTCGTCTGTGCTTCAATTCCTTCTACGACTTCCCCTGTTGCCGGGTCAATCGGAATTTGTCCGGAAATATAAAGAAAATCCCCTGCTTCAATGGCTTGAGAATACGGTCCAATTGCTGCTGGCGCATTATTTGTCTGAATAGCTTTCATAAAAATCATCCTCCACCTTATTTTTTTATTAAATCATGTTGTCATAATCATCAGTTAATTACTTAAAAACCAGAGTTGGTGCAAAAACCCATCTCTTTCATAAAAAAGATATGACAACATTTCTTTTATGTAGAAATCACTCTTAATAAAGAGATATTCACATACTGTTATCATATCAGTTTTCCAGTTCCATTTCTATTGCTTCCTTATAAGACATGACAGAAGAAACATAATAAATATCTCCATAGCATGCATCTAATTCTTCTGCCTCTTCTCTCCGGCAGGCATAAATGGAATCCTCGCTTCCCGCTTCTTCATACATATATTGCGAATAGGCAATGGCAGCGTCTTCTGAATAACTTTCTTCCGATTCCTGTACATAGTCAATAAAGCCGGGACCAAAATTATAAGCTTGTACAGCTAATGCTGTATCGCCTTCTGCCTGTTCATAAGCCTGAGCAAAGAAGGATACTCCTTGCTCAATCGAATGCTCTGGATCATCAATACAGCCCCTTTCACCGCATAAGCTTTCAGAAGATTGCATCGGATCTGTACCGCTTCCGCCAGATTCCTGCATCATCATAGCAAGAATGGTATTCGTCTGATCCTCAATCCCATGTTCCTCCGCGTATTTTTCAACAATCGGTTTATACTCCCAAATTTGCTGATTTAAAGCCGGAACGGGGTCTGTCTCCTCCCATTCCGGACCAGATGGATCCGCAACGTAATTGACTAATAAAGAAAGGAAAAATAAGCCAAAGAAAAATACAAGCCCAATAACCACCACATATTTTAACAGATCTGTCAGCTGACGCTTTTTCCTACGATTCATATCTTTTCTCCTTTAACCATTTACCTATCCTCAGCATCCCCCATACAGAAATACCATATACCATATGTCCGGTCAGCCAGATAATCCATGCCCCTGTACTGTCTATTTCCGGTGTCCGATCAGACAGCATCGTTGTCGGGAAAATAAGCAGGCCAATTACAGCATTACAAAATATATACGGCCTCAGCTTCTGCTCCAGATTTTTCTTTTTTAATACAAGATAGAGTATCCAGACAATAGCCACTGAAACAACCAAATGGAAAGAAAACTCTAGCCAATTGGGCAAATCCAATCCGCCAAGTACAGGAAAATAATCTACATTCATCAGCAGGGTGTAAACAGGAATCGCTGTCCATTGCTGGAAAATATATAAAAAGCCGCCAAGTACAAAACCAGATACAATACCGACGATCCAAATCATCTATTATCCTCCCCATTTAAGCATCTGCAAATAGCTTCTTCTCTCTCCATTTTCCAAAGCGATAATATAAAATAGCAACCACACTGCTCAGGATAAAGCTTGCCCCTACACCGACAGCAATGCCAATTTCACCAAACAGACGGGAACACAATGCAGCCAGTGGATAACGCAGAATCCAGAAAGAAATAATATTTAGTATAAGGATCGGATACATTGCCCCGGCTGCACGGACAACACCGTTTAAGATAAAATTAATCCCTAAAAATGGATAGCATAATGCAACAATCTGCAGATATACCGTTCCAAATTGAACCGAAGCCTCGTCCTGGATAAATAATCTTACACCATATTCAGCAAAAATGGCGACAATAATACCGATTAAAAGCATAATAATAAAATTATAAATCACACCATACTTCGCCACATTTCTTACTCTTTCCCAATTTTGCGCCCCGATATTCTGCCCGGCCATACTGGAAATCGCAATACTTAAAGCATGTGCAGGCAGCATCAATAAACTGTCCAGACGCTGTGCTGCACTATACCCTGAAACAACCGCTTCTCCTTGTGTAGCTACAACACCAATAATCGCTGCTGCTCCAGCAGAAATAACTGCCATTTGCAGACTAGAAGGGATGCCTATATGCAGAATTAATTTGATTTCTTTCCATTTTGGCAGATTCGGCTTTGTAAATGGAGCTAAATTTTTCTTCAGTATATAAAAGAAACCAATTAAAAAGGAAAAACCTTGTGAAACTACTGTAGCATATCCTGCACCGGTAATACCCCATCCAAACACATCAATAAATAATGGATCTAACACTGCATTTAATATGACTGCAGCAGTCACAAAATAAAGTGGTGTTTTACTATCTCCTATCGAACGCAGAACTGTACTTATAAAGTTGTAACCGAATAATAAGAGAATTCCCATAAAATTAATCCGCAAATAAGTTGCTGCATCAGCTAACATAGCCTCAGGAGTTCCCAGTAAACCTAGCAGCACCTCTGCAAAGATATATCCTGATATACCGAGTAACAGTGCAATAGATGTCATCAGGACAACAAACGCATTCAAATAACGCTTTAGTCCCTCTTCATTCTGTTTTCCTTGCTGCTGTGACAAAATAGTTAAAGCAGCATTATTTAAACCAATAATTAACGAGAGCACCACAAATATAATGCTCCCGGAAATGGCAACCGCACCTAAAGCATTCGCACCAAGCAAATTCCCGACCCACAGACTGTCTACAAATTGATAAGATGTTTGTAGCAGGTTTGCTAAGAGAATTGGTCCTGAAAAATAAAAAAGACTTTTCCCGATACTTCCTTTTGTAAAATCATATTTCTTAGCCATTTATTTGCACTCCTGATTTTCCAACCTTTTACTTTGCCTCTATTATAAAGGGAAAACATTAGAAAAACTTGTATTTGCTCTTACACTTTTAATGTTAATGAAAAAACAAGAAAACCACTTGGTCTTTAAAACACTAGTGTTCTTGGCGAAGAGATGTCCGCTACGGGAAAGCGCAAATGTCTTTGATGGGACGAGTAATCGCAGTCCCAGTGGGAAAACTCCTCAGAAAAAAGAAGCCCTTATTAATAAGAACTTCCCTCTAAAATGACGGTACTAACTAGCAGTTTTCCTCCGCTGTATTGATTTATCTCTTGATATAAATTGAATCACAAGCTGAATAGCAAATAATACAAAACCAATGGTGTCTGAATACCCTTCTGGATAAATTAAAAGTAATCCGGTTACAATTGCTAAAATCCGTTCAAACCATTTAATCCTTCGATACCAGTATCCAATCATTCCGGCGCCAATTGCAATCATACCAAGAATCGCCGTAAACAATGCAAATATTATCTCCAAGACAGTGGAATCAATCATTAAAAGTGTTGGATTCAACACAAACATATATGGAATAATAAATGCAGCGATAGCTAGTCTTGCCGCATTTGCTCCTGTACGTATCGGCTCTCCTCCAGATATCCCGCTGGCTGCAAAGGCGGCAAGAGCAACTGGCGGTGTAATATCTGCCACAATTCCAAAGTAGAATACAAACATATGTGCAGCCAAAATTGGAATCGCTACATCTAAATTATCATTTAATGCGACAATAGCCGGTAATGCAATTGTAGACGTAATAATATAGTTCGCCGTTGTTGGCGATCCCATCCCCAAGATAATGGATGTAATCATAGTAAATATCAATGTCAGCATCAGTTGAATCTCTGGTGAAGTGGCAATCGTACCAGCAATGGAAACTAAGCTATTCCCAAGCTTTAGCCCAAGCCCTGTTTTTGTAACGACCCCGACAATAATTCCGGCACATGCCGTTGCTGCTGCAACACCTAAAGCAGTTCTCGCCCCTTGTTCCAAGGCAACGATAAATTTAGCTGGTGTAATCCTCGTATCTTTTCGGAACAGGCTTACAATAACCGTAGCTAAAATACCATAAATAGCTGCTCTTTCTACACTCATTCCAATAAATAAGAAATAAACAATGGCTAAGATGGGCATTAAAAGATGAATCTTTTTTAAAACCGTTATTTTACTCGGTATCTCTTCGTCCGGTAAACCAGTTAAACCAGTTCGCTTTGCTTCAAAGTGCGTCATAATCCAAATTCCTGCAAAGTATAAAATCGCTGGAATAATAGCTGCTTTTGCGATATTCCAATAGCTTTCTCCTGCGAATTCAATCATTAAAAAGGCGGCTGCCCCCATAATCGGCGGCATAATTTGTCCACCGGTAGATGCTGCTGCTTCCACCGCACCTGCAAAGTTTTTTCGATACCCGAGCTTTTTCATCATTGGAATCGTATAAGAGCCCGTCGTTACGGTATTCGCAACAGAGCTTCCAGATATGGTTCCATTTAAAGCACTGGAGAAAATGGCTACCTTTGCAGGTCCTCCTACCCTCTTTCCAGCTATCGATATGGCCAAATCATTAAAATAATTCCCTACTCCTGTCTGTACTAAAAAAGCTCCAAATAAAAGGAATAAGAATATATATGTAGACGATACCTGCAATGGCGTACCCAAAATTCCTTCTGTCGTAAAGAACATCGACTGAATCAACTGTTCCAATGACAAACCCCGGTGTGCAAACATCCCTGGTATGTTCGGCCCAAGAAGCGCATAACCAAGAAAGATGAGTGCAATAATGGTAATCGGCAAACCTACTGCACGTCTGGCTGCTTCTAATACGAGCAAAATCGCTAGTCCACCTACAAACATTTGTACTACGGAAATCCCGCCAAATTGCTGTACTAAGGTATCATAAAACACCGGCCAATACCCACAAACCAGAATAGATAACAACATTAATACATAATCATACCAAGGAATTTTATCCTTTTTCATTCCACGGACAGCCGGAAATAATAGAAAAATAAGTGACAATGCAAACCCTAAATGAATGGTCCGTTGAATATAAGCAGTAAGTTGACCAAAAACGCCTGTATATAATTGAAATACAGAAAATGCGATTAAACCGAGAAAGATAACATGAGCCATCTTGCCCTTTAAATTTCTTGTCTTCGATTCTGCATCATATTTCTCCAACAATTCCTGCTGCTCTTTTTCTGAAAGTTGATCATTATTTTTGTCACTCACTGATCTTCTCTCCTTTCCAATAATCAAGCAATGTTATCTTATCTATCTTCACTTTATACCAATCCCCAGGTACAAAATAATCGTTAAAAGGGACTTCACAACATTCCTTGACTTGTTTTTTATCCGTCCAGGTTAAACGATGATTAGAAACAACTTCACCATTACGAATATTTAACGATTCAAATTGATTCTTCATATTTCTTATATGATATTTCCCATCCTCATAAACAAATTCCTCACCCTCACCCGCATTATTTGGCATACCTATCCCAAATTCTTCATAAATAATTTCATATTGCTCAATCATTAAATCATCTGTCACTCTATATTTTTCCACGACATCTGTTAAATGGATCGAGTGGGTAAATGTAATTGAAAAATGTTCATTTTCAGTTAAAGGTAAAAAAGCCGTCAATTCTCCGGATTCACCGTCATTAAAAACTAACGCTGTTTGAATCGGATAATTCACGCCAAACCCAACTCCTCCCCCAATCAGGAGGACTACCAGAAGAAGCTTTACCCGCTTTCTTCGCATTTTTACATCACCTAATTATACAAACTGTACTTCGTTAGAATAACTTGCATTTAATCATTCTTTACAAATATAAGGTTGTGCCGACTTCGACATACTTATAACGACGTAATAACAACCTTAGTCGAAGTTTCTTTAAAACCATCACTTTCTAATACATTAACTATCGTGTAAAAAAGCCGGCAGCCTATCCCTGCACGTTCTGGGTGGAGCCGGCTTATTCCATTTATTATTCAACACCTTCTTCATCAAAGTACTTCTGCGCACCCGGGTGTACGTCAATGTCAATTCCGTCTAACGCCGTATCTATTGTGATGAAGGATGCTTTATCATGCGCCATTCCTTCTGCATTTTCATAGATTGCTTTGGTCATTTCATAGACAAGGTCCTCCGATAAGGAATCGCTAACTGCTAATGCTGCTAATACAGCAACCGTTTCCACATCTTCGCTTAGATTGTAAGTACCCTCTTCAATCGTATCTGCAGCATAGTAAGGATATGCCTCGACCAGCTCATCAATTTTATCTTGAGCAATCGGTACAATAGCAATATCCACAGAAGCAGCCAAACCTTCTACAGCACCTGTAGGCGTTCCTGATGTAATAAACGCAGCATCAATATTGCCATCTTGAATTCCACCAGTAGATTCACCAAAGTCTAAATTTTGGGCATCAATATCATCGATTGTCATGTCATGGACTTCTAGAATTTGTTCTGCATTGATGAATGTTCCTGACCCAGGAGCACCAACGGAAACGGTTTTTCCTGCCAAGTCTTCGATAGATTCAATTCCAGACTCCTCTGTCGTTACGATTTGAATGGTCTCAGGGTATAATGACCCCATTGCTAACACATGCTCTACCGGTTCGTCAAAAGCATTGATTCCTTCTACAGCATGTGCTACTACATCTGTTTGTACAAAGGCAAGATCTAAATCACCATTTTCAATCGACATCACGTTTTCTGCTGAAGCATTAGAAGAAATTGCGTCTGCTGATACATCTGTATTATTCGAAATAATATCTGCCATCTCGCCCCCAAGTGGATAGTAAGTTCCACTCGTTCCGCCAGTAGCAAGCTGAATCATCTCTGGATCCGTGCTGGGATCTCCAACATCTCCTCCCTCACCATTTTCACCACCGTTATCATCGCCTCCACAGGCTGCCAATAATAAAAATAGTGCAAAAATTAGTGCTAGTGGGCTTAACCATCTTTTTTTCATCTAAAAGTCCCCCTTTTACAAAAAAGTATAGTTCTTAAATTTAAGTTTACATTATTTATGATAGAAACGTCAAATTATTCTAAATACAGGAAACGATTACATTTATAATATTAAAAATATTTTAAGGGACCCTGACCAAAATCTATATATGAAAAATGAGATAAAAGAAATACTGCGTTAACTAGTTTTAATACTATACTTATTGAATGATTCCAACCATAGATTTTGCTGTCACACCATTTTAAAGATAACTTTTTAATTCTATGCAGTCCTTATTGAAAACATGCTGTATGTTCTTTTCACAATACGCTTTGAAAGTATTTCTTGACTATTTTTTGAATTTTCCATAATATTAATGTAGCCTACTTTAAACGGAGGTATTAAAATGCTGTCATTAAACCTGTTAAAACATGCTATCTATTCCGTCAAACCATTACCGCCAGTAAAAATTTGCTATCTGATTCGTTCCGGAGAAGAACAAATTGCTTTTAACGAAAAAGAACAGCTTCGTTCAGCCAGCATTATTAAACTTTTTATTCTTGCTACCGCTTTTTATGAACAGGAAAAAGGAAACCTCAGCTTATCGGAGCAGGTGTGTATTCCCCCTTCCGAGATAGTGGGAGGCGCAGGAGTTATCCCCTATTTATCAGGCGAACAGACGTACACATATCAGCAATTGCTTGAATTAATGATTATTGTATCTGATAATACAGCGACAAATGCACTTATCGATTTCATAGGATTAGATAACATACATGCATTTATTCAAAGCATTCCATGTAAACATACGAAATTAGAGAGAAAGCTGATGGATCAAGATGCCATAAAAGCAGCCTTAGAAAATAAAACAACCTGCTATGATGTAATGCTACTGCTTGATTTGTTTACGGAACAAAATCATATTTTACCAAAGCATTGCCAGGAGCAAATTCTTGCTATCTTAGAAAATCAGCAGTTCAACAGTAAACTAACTGCCTTTTCTTCCTACGATTCCACCATCAAAACGTATCATAAAACAGGGGAACTGACTGGAGCTGAGCACGATGCAGCTATTTTTCAAACATCTGAAATACAGTTAAAAGCTGTCATGCTGACAGAAGGTTGGGCGAATAATGGAGAAGGACAGCAGTTCCACCAGTCTGCTGGAGCACATATCTACCGTTATTTGAAAAGTTAAGCAACCATGCCCCTCTTTTTCTCTAAAAAATATAAGTCTGATCGATGTAAGGGGGAAATAAATGAATATAAAACTAGGCGTTTTAGGAGAAAAAAAGAGCGTTCAACGCGTTCAAGAAATCGGAAAACAATTTCCAGCTATCGACATTCTTCCTTTTATATTATCTGAACCATACAATATTAACATTCAAACAGAGACTACTATTCTATGTGATGCACTCCTTTACACTGATTATTGTTTTTATATGGAAGCTTTAAAACAAAAGCGCAAACAAATCATGTTTTATATTGATTGCGATGAATATAGTATTCTGTCATCTATTTTACGTATTGGAAAGTTTTCTAAGACAAAATGCTTGTCTATTGATTATCCCGAAAATATCAAGCAAATTGATTTCACGAATGACTTAGCAGTAACGGAATATACGTTAATTTCAAATAGCTTTAGCAAAGAGGATCATTTAAATGTACAAAAAATCATTGATTTTCATAAGGAATTATTTTTTCAGAAAAAAATCGATTTGATTCTAACTTCCCGAAGCGACGTGTATAACAAGCTTTCCCGGGAAGGGTTGCCAATTCATTGTATTATAATGGCAGATAAATGTATTGTCCAAGCATTAGAAAAAGTCGTACAAACACTCGAGACAAAGCGTTATTCAATCAATCTTGTCATCACAGGTATTTTATTTTTAAAAGAGTCGGTTCCAATCCATTCACATCATCAAATACATACAGAAGTCAAAAAATATTTAAGTGATTTTTGTCAAAAAAACGATGCGATTCTTTTACCAAATAAGGATAACCATTATTTTATCATTGGAACAAATAAGCTAATTCAAGCTATTAAAGGCAGCTATCGTGACTTTCCGCTCCTAATCGATGTAGAAAAACTCGCCGGATGTCCTGTTGACTTGGGTTTCGGTCTTGGTCTGAATCCTCTTTCTTCGCAAAAAAACGCTTATTCAGCCTTAGAAGCTTGTCAAAGTGAACCGTTCAGCCTTAGTTATTTGGTTAATGAATGCGGAGAAAAAATCGGTCCGATCGGAAAGCGTAAAAATATTGATACGAATAAATTACTTCATTCACTCGTTCATCAGGCTCGGTTAAATAATGAACTGTCCTATCTTTTTATTCAATTTATCGTGGAACGAAATAATGAGCCTTTTTCATCGAATGACATTGCAGCTTTTTACCGGGTCAGCAAGCGCAGTGCAGAACGGACTGTAAAAAAATTACTTTCTGGTGATATTATTAAAATTTCCGGTAAAGAGAGCCCTTATTCTAAAGGCAGGCCGAGAAAGCTATTTGTTTTACATGATCAGAAAGTATAAGTGCGTGTTCAAAAAGAATGCACCAATGGAGCTTCTATTAAGAACACTCACACCTTGCAGGCAGCCTGGAAGTGACTGCAACAGGCGGAAAGTGCGTTGATGTGATTTTTCCGATGTGCCTGGTAAAGGGCAGGAAATGCCTGAAATTCTCTAAAACATGAAAAATGCTATCAGAAAAAGACGGAGCAGCACCTCCTTTTTTTCTGATAGCATAATAATACGCTCTTTTGAAGCCTACAAACTTAAAAGCTCTTTAATGTCATCTTCACTTAATGAAGAAAGCATGGTCTCTCCTGGCTGGATAACCTGATCAATTAATTCTCTTTTCTTCTGCTGCATCTCATATATTTTTTCTTCAATCGTACCTTCTGTCACCAGACGGATCACCTGCACAACATTTTTTTGGCCAAATCGATGTGCCCTTCCAGTAGCCTGATCTTCTACAGCCGGATTCCACCATAAATCATATAAAATGACCGTATCTGCGCCAGTCAGATTCAAGCCAGTACCGCCGGCTTTCAAAGAAATAAGAAATATTCCTTTTTCTCCATTATTAAACTTCTGGCTCATTTCGACACGATTTTTAGAAGGTGTTTCGCCATGCAAGTAAAAGTAATCATAACCAACCGACTCTAGTCGCCCGCGAATAATTTCTAACATGCTGGTAAACTGGGAGAAAATAAGTAACCTCTTCCCATTATTGATGGCTGTTTCCACCGTTTCCATCAATTGTTCCAGTTTACCCGATTTCCCTTCATAATTCTCCACAAACGTTGATGGGTGACAACAAATCTGGCGTAATCTTGTTAGGCCAGCTAAAATTTTCATCCTATTTTGCTGAAATGCATCCTCTCTCATGGACATTGCAGCTTCCTGCTGTAAATTTCTTAAATAACCAACATACAGATCCTTCTGATCACTTGTTAATTCGGAAATATGAACAGATTCAATTTTATCCGGAAGCTCTTTTAATACATCCCGTTTCAGGCGCCGTAAAATAAATGGTTTTGTAATCGTAGAAACTTTACTGGAATCAAGTTGTTTAAATGTCTTCTGATCTGGCATCAGCCCAGGCAAGATAACCTGAAAAATAGACCATAGTTCGTCAATGGAATTTTCAATTGGCGTCCCGCTTAATGCAAACCGACGTGTAGCATTTATTGTACGGATCGCTTTAGACGTTTTCGTTTGGTAATTTTTTATATATTGTGCCTCATCCAACAATAATGTTTGAAAAGTAATGTCCTGATAGTATTCAACATCCTGACGTAATGTCGAATAAGAAGTAATCCAGACGTCTTTCTCCATAGAGTCTTTCATACGCTCATGTCTCTCTGCCGGTTGACCTGTTAAAATAACGGAAGTTAAATGAGGCGCAAATTTCTCCAGTTCGCTTTTCCAGTTATACACTACAGAAGACGGGACGATAATCAGATGGGGACCAACTGGATTACCTGCTGATTCAGATGTAATATACGCTATTGCTTGTAATGTTTTCCCCAGTCCCATATCATCTGCTAAAATTCCTCCAAGCTGATACTGACTTAATGATTTAAACCATTGATATCCCACCTTCTGATACGTACGCAGGGACGCTTGAAGCTCTTCTGGCAGCTCATATACTTGTTCCTCTGGTGATTTCAAATGACTTAATAAGTCCCTGAAATTCGAATCATACTGTTTTTTTGTATCGAGTAGTTCATCCAACTGCGCACCACGATACACCGGCATTTGTACCTGCCCATCTTGAACAGCTTCTTTATCCATTCCCAATCCATCAAAAAATCTTTGGATGGAAGCAAATTCTTCTGTATCTAAATCCATCATTTGTCCGGAATTCAAGCGGAAATAACGTTTCTTTTCAATCACTGCCTGAAGGACACGGTTAATTTCATGATCATCTACCCCGTCGATAGAAAAGCCAATTTCTAATAAATTATTTTGCCCCTCCATTCGTACACTAGTACTTGGCTGTGGATGATAATCAAAAAACAGATTTTTAAATTCACTCGATAAGAACAATTCCACATCTTTATCCAGGGACGGTAAAATCTTATAGAGGAAATAATATAAATCTTCCTCATCCACGGACATATACAGCTCTCTGCCATTATATCTGAAATCTGCTTCTTCGATATGCTGCATAATCAGACGTTCCTTATCTACATCTCGAATCAACATCACATCAGAATCCTTTTTGCCTTGAAATGGATCAATCACATGCGTCCCATAATGATATTCCAGACGACCAACAATTAAATCTTCTCTTAATTCCAGATAGCACCTTGCTCTTAATGGCTCCTTAATGACCTCCTCGGCAATCCGTTCGTCTAGTTGAACTTCTCCTACTGTCTCCAGCGCAGGCATAATCTCAGAGAGAAAAGTATCTGTCTGCTCTGCAGGAACATCAAAGTAAATATTCTCTAAACGAAACATTTCTAATTCCTTTAAAATAGGAATTTGTTCTCTTCCAGGAAAGTAAAAAACACCATCTAAAAATAACAAATCATAGTTTGGAAAAAATGTCATTGCATTCCCATGCTGCAGGTTAAGCGAGATATGTTGCTCATTTTTCATCACGTCAAATTGAAAAGGCAATTCTCCATCAATAATTTGTACCTGATTATACTCTTCCCGATTTGTTTTAACAGAGGTATCCCGTTCCATTAATTTATATAATAAATTTTTTGCAAGTACTGGCGGTATAAGCAGATACCTTTCATTTTTTTGTCTGGCATAATAATGTGAATCATACAGTTCCGCACTTTTACTTACCTGATACAACAGCTCAAAGATTTCCTGATCTGCTTCGTCTAGGACATGCTTCTCTGCTTGAAACGTAAATTTTTTAGAGAAATAATTGTCTCTTTTTCTAAAATAATTTTCTAAGAATTCCGTTACGTTTTTTACAACATAACGATGCTTCTCCCCAATTTTCAGTTCAATTTGTAAGTGCTTCAGATAAGACCAGCTCAAAATATATTCTACCTCTACACTTTGCTGATAAGAAGGATTTTCCGTTACATTTCTCGTTCCCCGGATTGCTTCCACAAACCGGTTCAAACGATAATGATTCACTTTAGGCTGAACATCATTTTTTTCGTAACTTTGAATCGCCAGCAAGGTTGCTACAATGTGCTTACAATAACCATATACTTCAAATGCAGGACAATCACATTGCATATCAATAGAACCTTGTTGCAGGTCATTTGTATTTACTTCTACTAAGTAATCTTCTGTCCCCTGTACCGTTGCCGACCACGTTACATTATTATAATCATACATAAGATCATGTACTTTATTATTTTTAAAATAAGTTAAACCACGACGATAAAAATTATCAGGAAACGCATTTTTTATATTCATATCCTTAATTTGTTTCAAACCTGTTAACCCACCTTTATGTTGTCAGATGATTTTCCTAGGACAGTAAATACATAAATCAGTATTGAAATAACGATAGAACCTGCTGCTGTTAAATAAATAGATGTATAGTTAAGTGCTGCTGCAATTTGTCCGAATAAAATGGCTCCAATCCCTACTCCTAAATCAAAACATGAAAAGAAGGTAGCATTTGCCATCCCTTTCCGGTCAGCAGGAGCACGATTAACTGCCCAAGCTTGTAATGCTGGCTGAACAGCTCCAAACCCGAGACCAAACAAAGCTGCTGCTGTTAACAAAACAGTCGTATTTGGCAACCATGCTAAGAGGAGCATAGATATTAATATAAGCGAGACAGCAGGCAAGAAAATCAATTTATGGCCTTTTCTATCATATAGTCTGCCCGAAAACAGCCGGGAAACCATAATAAATATAGCGAAAATAAAGAAATAGAGCTGAATTCCCTCTACCCCTCTTTCTATTGCATGCAATGGCAGAAATGTAGCAATTCCGCCAAAAGCAAATGTAATAAAAAATAGTAAAATCGATGGCTGTAATGCACTTTTTTCCAATACATCAAAGCGTGCTACTTTTGTTTGATGAGCTGGATCCACTTTTTTATAACGTATGCGCATCGCAAAAAGAAATGCAAGCACGCCACAAAATGCGCATAATAAGAAAAGTTGTTGATAAGAAATAAGCACAGCTAAGGTTAACCCCAAACTTGGCCCAAAAGATAAAGCAATATTTCCAGATAAGCCAAAATAGCCCATTCCTTCCCCTCTTCTTTTAGGTGGAATTAAGTCTGTAGCTACTGTCCCTCCAGCTGTGGTTGAAAATCCCCAACCAACGCCTTGAATAACCCGTATAATAATCAAAAATAAAATGCTCGCTGTAAATGCAAATGCTCCTACTGAAAAGACAAATATACCTAATCCGATTAAGTAAACAAACCCTCTTCCTTTACTTTCTAATGCATGGCCAGCATATGGACGTATCAGCAAAGCTGAAAACGTAAAAATTCCTACAATGATTCCTACCATTTGATCACTGCCACCAAGGTCTTTTACAAATAGCGGTATTGTAGGGATAGTCATTTGAAAACCTAAGAAAATAAAGAAGTTTGCTATCCAAATATATAGAAAATCTCGCGAAAAAATCTTATCTTCCTGCGAGGTTGTTTGTGCTAAGGGTGACATAATAAACATCCTTCTTTCATTTTGTCATTCCTATGCTATTATACAGGAGTTTCATAGCAAATAACATGAAAACAATTTTGAAGAGAGCATAAACAACACTGCCTTCATCAGACAAAACTCCCTTTCATCAGGGTTTCAAGGATATTTTGCCGTGTTAAATAACACAGGAGAGCGGATTTTATTCCGCTCTCCTGTGTTGTTTATATCTATTTTTATCAGCCTGGTTATGCAACGTAGGTTTCAGACTGTTTTCCTTTTCTCACACGCTGGTTCCAAGTTTCTTTAAGGTAAGGCATTACCCAACGGTCCAGACCATATCTTCCTGCATTCGCACCAGCGATAGCAATGAAGATTCCTAAAATAGCCATTTGTGGATTTGTAGAGAACGTTCCACTTAGTAAGAAAGAGAAGTTCATTACAACACCCATCAGTGCAGCAAGGTTTGTGAAAACGCCTAAAATAAGTCCAAGTCCAACAAGTACTTCTCCCCACATAACAACAATTGAAAATAGTCCAGCATTCGGAATTGCTACTGCTTCAAGAAATGCTTGCCACCACCCCTGTACATCAGGGTTTCCTATAGCACCTTGCAAATAGCCACCTGCATCAAATTCTCCGCCTACAATCTTGCCCCAACCAGATGTTAACCATCTAAATCCTAAATAAAGTCGAATAACTACCCAAAGACCCGCAATGTATTTGTTCGTCCTTAAAAAGTTCATCATGTTAATCTCTCCCTTTATTTAATAAAATGATTTCTTTAACTTTTGTTCAATATTTCACATTTATTTATAGAGGATATCCTTTATTACACTTTTATAATACCATGCAGGTGATCATACGTAAATAGTTTTTGTGAATTATTTCACAAATTATGAACGAAATTTGAAGGGAATAAATGGATATTCATAATTATAAAGAAAGATGTCCTTTTCATTGCCTCTCTATCGCCTTTTGCACAAAGGAAATCATTCACTATTGATTTTAGACATAACAGATTTTAAATCAGTTTGATAAAGTTGTTCAAAAGTTATCCATACTTTTTATCAAATGAAAATATTATTTACTCAACTTTCGCAGCTTAAAATAAGCATATATATCTTGCTATTCCAGGATTATCGTGTTCTTCATTATTGTATTTGCTTTTTGGTTACATATCCGGCCATTTTGGAATTGGTGATTGTGCATGACTCCGCTCCGGGCAACCACTCCGCTTTCCATGGGGACGGCTTCAGCTAACTTTTGCCAAGCGCTCTTCTTGGCAAAAGTTAGCTGAAGAGCGTGCCCCTAGGCAGACTAAAGTCGCAACGTCCTGGGGTTGGGGCCGCGATTACTCACCCCACCGAAGAGCTTTTGCGGTTACTCTCCCCATCAAAACCGTTGTACGTCGGAAAGCAAAACGGTCCGCCGCAGCGGTATTCTACACTACACCTTCTCTTCTTTGCCTAGGAAGTTATCAAAGAAACAATCAACTCCTGTGTCTCTGGAAATGAAGTTACTGTTTAAGGTAAGAAAGTTGAGTTATTAATATATCAAAATATGATATAACTGTAGACAACTATATCACATTATGATATATCTTCAAGTGATATAGGAGGTAATTAGTTGAAAAATACGGAGCAATTAACAGATTCCATGTTTTATATTATGGCTGCTTTAACAAAACCAAGACATGGCTATGCCATTATGAGTCTCATTGAAGAAACAACACATGGGTCTATTACGATAGGACCTGCTTCCATGTACACGATTATAAAAAAACTGTTAAAACAAGAATGGATTTATTTACATGACGGATCAGATTCAAGACGGAAAACATATCTACTTACCGAAAATGGCAGAAAAGTATTAGAAGAGGATTTAAAGCTGAGAAAACAAATGATTCAATTAGCAGAAACCGGACTGAAGGAGGATGAAGAATGAGACAAACAAAATATATGATGTCTGGCGGATTAGCTTTTTCTGAAGAGAAGGACATGAAAAAATTACGTCAATTATCTTTGAAGGGCTGGCATGTTAATGACTTCAAATTCATGGGGTACACACTTGAAAAAGGAGAGAGCTCGGATTATATCTACAGCATTGATTATCGTTTATTAGGAGAGGAAGAAGAAGCGGAATACTTTGACTTTTTCACGTCTTCCGGATGGTCCCACGTTGCTTCAAGTGCAGATATCCATTTATTTCGGGCAGATCCAGGGACAAAACCAATTTATAGTGACTCCGATACTACTGTAGAAAAATATAAAAACTCCAGTGATTTCATGACTAAATTGACAATTCCATTAGTTTTCATAACTGCCCTGGTCTGGATTGGAGCAATCATGAGCTCTGGCATTCTGCAATCTATACTTTTAGTAGCAGCTGTTATTTTCAGTGGAATTGCCGTTCCAGCTTTCTGGACTACAGTTGTAACGTACTCCACCAAGTGGAAAACAGAAGGAAAATACCGGCTGGCCAATCTCGCGAAGATGATACCTCCCCTGCTCTGTTTTTCCACTATTATACTTATTATGTTCATCGTTGGGGATGCAGGTTTTGCAATTCGCTTTCTGGCAGCTATGATTATTGGAGGAATTGCACTTCCAGCTGCTATTCGGGGAGCTATGTCCCTCTATCATAGCAAGTGAAGAAGCGATTAGAATAAACATTGAAATATATATTACCCCTGACAAACTATCTTGATTCAGGGAATAAATTCCAGAAAAAATCAAACTTTTTGAAACCATATAAATAACAGCTTCGTACAATAAAGTAAGAAGAATTTTCGTTTCTATTATGGTTATACGTTCGTATTCTTTTCCAGCCTAAGCAGGGGCTAATATTTATTGACCGATGTAAAAGAACGGCCACTGAATATTGTCCTTTATTTAAGAGCTAAGTGAGTATATTTAGGCAGATAATCACAAATGTTTCTGCTGGGGCGGCCAGTCACGGATCAGAAACATTTTGCGGCTAAAAAATGAACATTTTGTTTTATCATGTGATTAAAAAGGAGTTGTTTTATGTGGATACCTTATTAAGTGTTCAGAACCTTAAAAAATCCTTTAAGGATAAAGAAGCTCTAAAAGGAATTTCCTTTGAAGTTCACCGTGGGGAAATCATGGCTATACTGGGCCCGAACGGAGCAGGAAAATCTACTACCATCCGCAATATTATGGGAATTATGTATCCAGACAGCGGTGAAATTCACTTTCATCAGCAGACAGGAGAAGGCATTCCCAAATCAAAAATTGGTTATCTCCCCGAAGAAAGAGGCCTCTATAAAGATGTAAAAGTAATGGATATCCTCTTATACCTCGCTGATTTGAAGGATTACCCTATAAGCAAAGCGAAGGAACGGGTACTGAAGTATTTAAAGAAATTTGATTTAGAAGGAAAAGAAAATACTTCTGTTGAAGAGCTCTCCAAAGGAATGAGTCAAAAAGTGCAATTTATCGGTTCTATCCTTCATGAACCGGACCTGTTAATTCTGGATGAACCTTTTTCCGGTCTGGATCCTGTCAGCCAAGAAGTTTTCAAAGAAGAAATTTCTTCATTAGCCGCGAACGGAACAGCAATACTACTTTCCTCGCACCAAATGAACCTTGTTGAACAAATGTGTGACCGTCTCTTTATGATACAGCATGGCCAGAAAGTAATTTATGGAACATTAGATGAAGTGAAAAAACAATATGCCAATTTTAAGTGTATATTACATGGGGAAAATCCGCCCGCCTTGTTAGAAAAAATTCCGGAAATCGATCGAATTGAATATCAGGGCACCCGCACCATTCTCCACTTACAAAAAGGTGTTGTTCCGCATCATTGGTTAAAGCAATTGCCTGTTGACTTAGATATACAGGAGCTACATATTAATCGGATCTCTCTTCACGAAATTTTCATTGATATTGCCACGGATAAGCATCTTATTTCGCAGGAAGGAGGTTCATAGGATGCAAAATTCCTTAAAAGTAGCAAAATGGGAAATCAAACGGAATTTAAAAAATAAAACATTTGTGATCGGTTTATTTATTACTCCAGTTTTATTTATTTTATTTTTCTTTCTAAGCTCTCTGTTTTCTTCAGATTCAGAAGACACTGAAAATATGACTGTCTATGTGAATGAAGATTTAGGGATATTTGAAGAAATCGAAGCAATTAACATGGAACACGGCTTCGGCTGGGAGCTCCATCCCACCGACACGCTAAAAACAGAAGTAACAGAGGTTGAAGAACCATACACTGCTTACCTGTTTATCAACGAACAGTCCTTAGAAGAGAATCGAATTGCCACCTTTACAAGTGATGAATCTGATCCATTATTTCCTGGGCAATTACAGGCTTTAACTGTTCCTCTCCAGGCAATAAAAGCGGAGGATTCCGGACTTAGTGAACGGGAAATAAATCAACTGCTTGAGCCTGTTGTTTTTGTTGAAGGTACAAACCAGGAAGAAGCAAATGCAGGAGAAGAAAATACAGTTGCTGCTTTAGAAGACCCTTGGGGAAGTATTTTGCCAGGCGTTTTTGCCGGTGTGATCATGCTTTCTATTACATTTACCGGAATGGCTATTTTCCAAAGTGCTTCTCAAGAGAAGAAAGATAAAATTGCAGAAATTATTTTATCTTCTTTAACCCCGTCAGAACTAATGCAAGGAAAAATTTTTGGTTATTTTATATTAGGCCTTATTCAAGTTTCCGTCTATATTATTGTCTTGCTGCCATTTATTATTTGGCAGACAGATATTCCAATTTTAGAATATCTCCTGGTACCAAGAACGATTTTATTTGTATTTATCGCTCTCTTGAGCTATCTGATGTTTGCTGCCATTTTCGTAGGTGTCGGAGCAACCATGTCTGACGTTTCTAGTGCCGGTAATTTACAGGGATTTGTGATGATGCTTCCGTTCGTTCCATTTATCATTATTGCACCGGTAATTAGTAATCCAGACGGCATCATTGCTACAGTAAGCACTTATATCCCATTCACTGCTCCTTCTGTTTTGCTTATGCGGTTGACCATGTTAGATAATTGGCCATGGATAGAGATTATAATTTCACTTGCAGTCATTGTTTTAAGTATCTTTATTTTCATGAAGATTGCCGGAAAGATTTTCAAAGTAGGCATTCTTTTATATGGAAAAAATGCAACCCCGAAAGAAATTTGGAAATGGATTCGTACCTGATTAAAAAAATGGAGATAGCAGCAAGGCTTGCTGCTATCTCCATTTTTTATCTTCATGCATACACAGAGAGAAGCATACATATCCTTTATCATATTGCTTTTTAAGTAAAGAAGGCAAAAACTTCTTTTAAATAAGAGCATAATTCAGATAAGTTAATATCATTTAAGATAAGCTGCTATCTTTATTTCCTCTCCCCGTTTCTCCAATAATAGAAGGAGGATGTTTATGAGCATTATTGTTTTCCATGGATCGACACGTAAGAACAGTAACACTGAACTACTCACCTATGAAGCCGTACCTAAAACCCAAGGCACCCATGTTTATTTACGAGACTATACGATTTATCCAATTATTGATCAAAGACATGAGGCGGGTGGTTTTACACCAGTAAATGATGATCATACAAAACTGATTGATCTCCTTTTAGAGCATGATACCATTGTTTTTGCTACGCCTATTTATTGGTATAGTATGTCTGCACTTATGAAGCTATTTATTGATCGGTGGTCGCAAATATTAAGAGATTCGGACTATCCTGATTTCAGAGAGAAACTATCACAAAAAAAAGTATATCTTATTATCGTAGGCGGTGATAATCCATTTATAAAAGGACTGCCGCTTATTCAGCAATTTCAATATATATGTGATTTTTATAAAATGCATTTTGCAGGCTATGTTATTGGAAAAGCACGTAAACCAGGTGATATATTAAACGATAAAAAAGCTTTTAAAGCTGCTTCAACATTACTTTCTTTTGCAGATGATTAGAAAGTTAAATGGGTTTTTAAGAAAGCAAAATAAGCTTTCTTAAAGCCCTTTTACTATGAAATAAATGTAAATTTTTAGCTGAATAACGGCTTCGTTAAAATACACATAGCATTAAAATCGCTGAAATCCTGATTTAAAAATACTTATGACAGGCAGGATTGCTAAAATCTTGCATCCTCCACGACGCACAAATAAGAAAGTTTTGTGCTTTCTATATAGGTTGAATTATTAAATCTATCTTTTTCTCTAACATAATCAATCATTTATTATGTGGTTAAGCACTGTAACCAGCGACGGTTTTGATGGGACGAGTAATCGCAAAAGTTCTTCGATGGGGCGAGTAATCGCAGCCCCAGCCCCAGTGTGAAGACCCCGCAGAAAAAGTGGTCTTCTTTTTCTACCACAGACATAAGTGCGACTATGCTTCTGTCTGCGCTGATTGGCAAGCCCCTGGAAAGCGTAGTGTTTTTCCGAAGCGAATGCTAGAGGATACAATTTTTATTTCAACTTATATAGTTCCCAAAATAACTAATTAATCCTAAAAGAATATCAAAATGCTAGTCTTTTTTGATTATTTTTACGATTGGAGGTTTAAACTCTTCTTTGTTTAGGCTATTCTATTAGTATCCAATCATGTAATTAATTTTACAACTAGAGGAGGATTCAATGGAAAAGAAAACAAAAAGAGTTTATCTATTGATAGCAATTTTATTTATAATTAGTTTTTTCTTACCAAGTATAAGCTTCGCAAACAGTGATAGTTATGAAGTAAGCTCACCTGTTTTAAACATTCGAAGCGAGCCATCTAATAACGCTTCTCTTGTTGGTCAGTTTACAAAGGGAGACCAAATAAACGCTTTTGACGAACAACATGGTTGGGTACAGACTTATTACGGCGGGGAACCTGTTTGGATTGCAAAACATCATCTTATTCCAACTGGAAACTCTAACCAGGAAGAAGCACCAGCAGAAGAAGTAACTTCAGATGAACAAACAACAGAAGAAACAGCTGACAGTAGCTCTGGAGCAGTGACTGTTTCTGCCGACAGCATTTATGTTCGTTCCGGTCCAAGTACATCTGATACAATTATTTCCTATGCTTATCAAGGAGATGTCTATGATGTCGCCTCTACTTCAGGAGATTGGCTTGAAGTTTCCTTAGGTGATGGAGAAACAGGATGGATCGCATCTTGGTTGACTACAGATGGTAATGTAAGTGAAGAAGAAACATCCCAAGATTCTGCTCCAACTGTAGAGGCAGCTCAAACACAATCTAGCAGTTCTGGATCTCTATCCGGGTATAACATTGTGATTGATCCTGGCCATGGAGGAAAAGACCCTGGCGCGATCGGGTTAAACAATATTTATGAAAAAGATGTTGTCACATCAACAGCAGATTATGTCGTTCAACAGCTTGAAGAAGCTGGAGCAAATGTGATCACGACAAGAAGCGGTGATTATTTTATTTCATTAGACGAAAGAGTACAAACTAGTAATAGCTATAATACCGATGCTTTTATCAGTTTACATTATGACAGTTTCTCTGCTGTACCAGTTAGTGGCGTAACTACTTATTATAATTCCGATTCAGACGCTGCATTGGCCAGCTCACTTAACAGCACGCTATCGTCTACTGTTTCCTTACCATCCAGAGGGACACAGCAAGCAGGATATAAAGTGCTTCAAGAAACAAACGCTCCGTCTGTGTTGATTGAGCTTGGATATATTACAAATCCACATGATTTAACCGTCGTACAGACAGGTGACTATCAATCTAGTGTAGCTCGTGCAATTACTAACGGACTTATTAATCATTTGAATAATTAATTGGTATGATAATAAAAACGGCGTCGGACACGATTCGAAGCCGTTTTTATTTTGCCTTTCTTTAGAAAGGCTATCTAGCATGTTATACTTTAATCATTCTAAAAGTCAAAAGCGAGGTATTGATATGTATCCTGTTACAGAAGAATTAATTGAAAAAACACGTGAACAATTTCAATTAAATGATTTTTATTTAGAGAGTTATGATTTCCTTCTACATGAGGAGGACAAAATAGATTTAAGCATGACATGGTTACCAAACGGCGTCATAAAAAATGATGATTTAAATCCAGACGGAGCCATTGTAATAGATGTGGATATTGAAACACAAAAATGGATTCATATTGTATTTGTGAATGAAAAAAACTTATTACCTGCTGAAGTGTTTCCACAGGTGGATAACATGGAAGCTATGATTGAATGGGTTGAAGACCTGACTCAATTAGAATATGGCAGACAATTCAAGCTTGTAAATGAAACAAAAGAAAGAATCGCTTTTCATGCAGCTGTGGATAATATCAGACTCTTTCCTGGAGGAACCATTGATATTTCCTTTAATGAAGACGGACTATTATCCAGCTTTTACATACAGGGAATGTTTGCCGATGAGTCACAAATCCAATGGGAACCTTTTAATTTAGTAGATGAGGTTATACAACCTTTAGCAAAACAGCATTGTAAGCTTATAGAAGTCCCTGACGAATCAAGTGCGGCTTGGAAGCCCCTATACGTTATATCCAGCTTCCTTGTTCCGAATCAGAGTTCTGATGCTGTCATCTATTTTGATAAGATAGAGAATAATCTTTCTTATAAACCTCTCCATACGATTTTAACTTGGCAGGAGCCTTCTATTGAGAAATTTGAGGAAAAAGAAATTGATTTAAAATATTCATTTACAGAAGAAGAAGTTTTTCAAAAAAGAGCACTCCAAGATAATAACCTGCCTATTTCGGATGAGGCAGTGGAGGAAATCCTGCCAGAAATTACAAACATGCTGCGGATGGAGTTCCCGGACGATAGTGGTCTTTGGCGTTTAACCTCTGTAAAACGTGAACGGGGTTATATATTAGCACGATTAGATCCTGCGGAAGCTACACCAAAGGTTATTTATCCATCCTTAATGCTGTGGATTCATCCAGAGACATTAAAAGTTGAAAATTATATGGATCCCTCCTCCCTTCTAGAAGCCTTTGACTTCTTTGAAGAAGCGGAAGCGGTGAAAATAAATGTAGAAACAGCTGCTGAGCGTTTATATGAGTATATGGAAGTAGAGCCTGTATATGTTTATGATCAGCAAACTAAAATGTATCAATTATGTGGAAAGGTAACAAGTGGTGCTTATGCTATTGATGCGATCACAGGAGACTTATCCATATTAGATAGTTAACCTTGTACATAAACAATATTTTAATTCACATTAAACAAAAAGACATGTGGATAACGATTAGTTTTATCCACATGTCTCAATTAAACACACATTGTCTCAGCCTTTTCTCAAATAAATTCTACACTAGAAATTATTTGAGAAAAACTTATATTCGCTTGTCTTTTACTTGCACAAGGGTATGCCGACTTTGATGTCCCCGCAGGAACATGGAGACCTTAGTCGAAGTTCCTTAACCCATCGTTTTTCTTATACTTATTGTGTAAAAAATGCTTATTCTGCCTTTGAGAATAGAAAAACCACAACATTCTTTGGCGTTGTGGTTTTCAAATAATATATGAATTATCTCAGGTTTTCTCCATTATTTTCTATCGTATCTTTATACCAATAAAAGCTTTTCTTTTTTATACGACGCAGATCATGTTCTCCCTCTTCCTGTTGATTAACGTAAACAAAACCATAGCGTTTCTGATATCCATTCAACCAACTTAAAAGATCTGTAAAAGACCAAACACAATAACCAATGACTTCTACTCCATCTGTTAATGCCTCCTGAATAGCTTTTACATGTGATGTAAGATATTCTATCCGATAATCATCATTTATCGAGCCGTCCGCTTCTACTTGATCGTATTCTCCTAGACCATTTTCACTTATTAAAACGGGAAGTTTATAACGGTTCGTAATTCTTCTTAGACCGATACGTAAACCTTGTGGATCAATATTCCAATCCCAGTTTGTTCTATTTAAATTTTTATTATGCACCGTTTTATATAAACCCGGAATACCTGTATCCTCTGTTGTTCCTTTTTCTCCTGAAGTATTAAAGTTCCCTTCTGAAGTAACGCCATCTAGTGTATTTTTTTCAAATGTGGTTGTTTGATAATAGTTTACTCCCATAAAATCAGGTTTATTTTCCCTTAATAGTTCAAAATCCCCCACTTCCACATGTGGAGCAATCCCTTTTCTTTCTAAGTAATCCCATGCAGCTTTCGGATATGTTCCCCAAACATAAACATCCATCCACCAATGACTTGTAAACTCTTCTGCATTTTCAGCAGCGAGCACGTCTTCAGGCTTTGATGTCGCAGCATATGCTGGTGAATAAGCAAAGCTTGGACCTATTTTCCCATTGGGTACGTAGTTTCGAAATTCCCTCATTGCTGCGGCGTTTGCCAGGCTTGCATGATGATTCACTTGATAAAATAACTTATCATCTTTCACACCTGGAGGATGCATTGCAGATTGATAGCCTAATCGCGTAAAAACATTTTGTTCATTTAAAGAGACCCAATATTTTACTCGGTCCCCAAATGCTTTATATAAAGCAACACAATAATTTGTAAAATCTTCTATAACTTGTCTTGATTCCCAACCACCATACGCGTCCTGTAATGCTTGTGGTAAATCCCAATGATAGATCGTTAGAATCGGCTCTATTCCATGATCTATTAATTCATCAATTAAATGATGATAAAAATCAAGACCTTCCTGATTGATTTCTCCTTTTCCATTTGGAAAGATACGTGCCCAAGCTACAGAAAAGCGATACGTTTTTATTCCCATCTCCGCCATGAGCTGTATATCTTCTTTATAACGGTTATAATGATCTACAGCTACATCACCATTGGTTCCTTTAAATGTTTTCCCAGGGATACGCACAAATGTATCCCAATTCGAAATGCCTTTCCCATCCTCGTTCCAAGCACCTTCTACCTGATATGCAGCCGATGCAGCTCCCCATAGAAAATTCTTAGGAAAAGATGTAAGCTTCTCATGTAACATACCATATGTCTCCTTTTATAATATTTTAGTATTAAAATGGATAATCGTATTATTCTAAGACTTAAATTTGAAAACAGAACCTCCAACCATCTTTTCTATTAAGTGTGAAATGAAAGAAAGGCTACACTATTGCCACAGAAATATATTATGCGGGGTAACCTGTTTCTTCACGTTACACACTCTTTTTGCGTCAAGAAATGTTTTAATGCCCCTAACATGCCTGCATCATTTTTATGCTTACAAGTTTCGATTGGAACTTTTATAAAATTCCATTCCTCTTGCTGTTTTAAATGATTTTCGATTCTTTTTGCAAACCCTTCACGGGCACTAACTCCTCCACCTATTAAAATTTTTTCTGGATTAAGTGTCCCTGCAATGTTAAAAATACCAAAACTAATTCTTTCCAGCCATTTTTCTACAAGTAGCTGGACTTCTGCATTGCTTCCTGCCTCTTGAAAAATTTCTTCCCCCTCTATAGCCTCTTTTTTATCTAGCCCTTTATACTGCTTATAACTTTTAATTAAACTGGAAGTAGATCCATTATCGCTCCATATTTCATCTTTAGTACGACTTCCTGGTGTGAGCATATAACCTATTTCTCCAGCTTTAAACTGGTGACCATGAAATATCCGATCGTTTAAAAATATACCGCCACCTATTCCAGTCCCTATTGTGATACAAACGAAATCCTTACAATCTATGGCATTGCCGTTAAATTTTTCAGCTAATGCTACACAGTTTCCATCATTCTCTATTTCTACCCGACATGAAATTTGAGTTTCCAAAAGTGTTTTTAAGTTTTTTCCATTTAATATCGTGATAGCACCAGCATCTTCCGTATAACCTGTTTTGATATTAACAAACCCAGGCATACTAATCGCAATCCCTGATATATGGTCATTCGTTTGATAAGCTTTTATCGTTAAAATAATATCCGTCAAAAATTGATTTAAATTGGACCTTCTTGTACGATATTTCCCCTTTTCTATGAACGTTCCATCTTCCAGTAAAACAGCGTGTTTTACTTCTGTACCCCCTATATCAAAAGCAATGTACTTATTCATGAATATCTCTTCCTTCCTAGAAAAGTTAAAATTTTTTTTAAAATTATTAAAGTAATGCTCGATTGCTTAAGAAAGAGGAATGTTAACATGATTTAAACGATACTACGATTAAAAACAGTTAATCTGGTAAAAGTCATCTATTTAAAAAATAAAGTATTTATTATTCGATCTTTATTTACGTTGTTACTTCAATTTCACGATTATTTTCGCAACAGTAAGATTTCGAATGTCACGTGCTAATGGACCGATAACTTCCGCCTCGGAAACTTCATATTTCTTACCATCTTTATAAATAATGATATAACCAACGGGCACAACTCCGTCTTCTCCAAAGCTGTCACAACGCCTATCGTTATGATAAGTTACTTCTATACAACCAAAAAGCATAAATGAAACAGTACCATCCTCCCTAAAAAGCCAACTTGGTAGTACAGGTTCTAACCGAAAATGGAGCAAATCATTCTCTTTATCATACATAAAAGGTTGTTTCCCAATAAACATTAAAACCCACATATTTAAAAATTCTATCGTTGAACCACTTAGCCGAGCTACATAACCCTTTCCATGGATAGAAGCATCCGGATTTGCACTACTGGCTATAAATGATACATTCTCTAAAATACTTCGACCATACTTCTCAGGATCCATAAACGGTACGAGGGCGGACCTGATATCATTAAAAAATGCGTTGAATAATCCTTTATTTAATAATTCCAACAAATATTTATATTCCATATGCATAAATACAGATTCATTCTCTAACCAGCCTGGTGTGAAAAATTTAGCTCTTCCAAGTTCAACGGTTTCTTCAGAAATGGGCATACTCGTTTTATACATTCCCAGTTTTTCATCGAAAATAGGGGATCGTCGAACAGCATCATAAATACTTTTAGCTTCCTCTAATCGATCACTTAATTTTAATTTTTTAACGATTCCCTCTAAAAATGGCGTTACGGCATATGGCTTACATTCATTTATCTGACCTAGATTGTCACTATCTGTTTTTATTTCAAAATAAAAGTATGTTGGTATCAATTCTTGGTCCTGATACATTTCTACACGCTCTATTCCATCATCTACTTGCTGTTGATACGCTGCTAACATCTTCATGACAGTTTCCATTGATAATTCTAGATTATATCCGCTAATACCATCTTTTATGGAAGATCGATATGTTTCTCTTAATCGACTAACTTCATTCCAGTATTTTAATTGTCCTTGTTTACTTTTTTTATCTGATTGACGAATTTGTGTTTCCAAACCTGCTATCAATGGATATACTTCTTCAGGAAGTTTGACTTTTTCTTCAGGTAATGTAGAAAGATGCTGTAGCTGTTTTAAAAGCCGCTTTAATTCATAAAGTTCTGATGTACTCGCACCGAACATACCCGGTAATCCATTTAAAGCATCATTCCATCCTGGTTTTCCAGCTTCCATTTCTATCCCTAATCCTAACGGTGCAATGGTAGAAGTTTTAATGGCAGCTAGTAAAAACAGTTTAGAAAATAAGTTTGTTTCATAAACGTTTCCTTCACCAAAATTACTTCGAACCCATTGACCTTCCCTTTCTTCTTGTTGTTTTCCCTCATCAATGTGGACAGCATTGGATTGACGTAGCTTCCCTTCTTTTTGTATATATTTTTTTGCTCTTGGTTGGACATATGCTGGACTGTCAAAAAATCGATAGCACATATCAAAAAATACGTTTTTTGTTTTATCTGGATAAATTGCTAAATAGCTATCTAGAAGGTCTAAGTTATATGTCCAATGATCAATCCAAAATCCTTCTCCGTGTTCTGCTTCTAATGATTCTTCACTGTTTGACAGTATCTCCGTTAAAAATGTTTCAAAAGAGATAGCCAGTGAGATAGAATGATCCTGTACAAACTTTAAAATGTCTCCCGGAGCAAATGACTCACGAAATAGCTCAGATAATTTCTTGTTCTGAGCTTTAGATAAACCATACTTACTAAAATCCATATTATTATTTAACTTATACTGTACTTCTTTAATAAAAAGTGGATTATAGCCATCCAGTTGAAGTAAGTTAACAAAATGCTTGATATTATAATCTTTGAGTTTCGGGTTAAAGATGACATCCAAACGACGATTTTGATTGATATCACGATAGTTTCCATTACCTTGAGAATAAAAACTCGGGCTTATGGAGAAAAAATTATAATCCCGCTCTAAGTCACCATGTTTTCGAGAATAAAGATAAAATATGTGATTCTTTTTTTTATTTTGAAAAACCATCGGAAAACCACCACGTAGGCCATTATCTAAATAGTTTTGGTTCACATAAGCATCAAATAAAGGTTCAGCAGTTTTCGTTGTTACTACACTGGTGAGATTATCCGTTATTGTTTTAGCTATATTTTTATATTCAAAGACTTTCTCGTATCGAAAATTTTCATGAATAAATTGCTTTATTGTTTCGCGATTCTCACCATAACCGATTAAAGAAACAATACGAAGTTTATCCCCTGATGCAAGCTTGGCAGGTAAGAGGGTAAATCCTCCTGATACTTTATTTGTAGGCACTTGTTTATGCTCTGTTAGTGAAGATACCGCTTCCATATGAAAAGCATCCGGATATTGTAGCGTAAGATCCTTTCCAAAAATTAAAGCACGGTCATAGAAAGGTTTTACGATTTTTTCTTTCCCATTTAAAATAGCTAAGCTACTATAAAAATTTCCATCATAGGTTTTCGAAACATTTGCATTATCTTCCGTACTCCCACGTAAATGATAAAAATTAAACTGATTATCAATCGTTTCTACATCAAACCAGCTTTTCAACGTATTACTTATTTCTTTATAAGTAGAATTCGATAAGCCACTAGGCAAAACTGTTGCCAATCCATCAACGATTTCCAGTTCCTTTTCCTCGTGATCTATATTTTCTAAGGTAACTTCTCTCACAAGCCCTGCGAGAGGAGCTTGGGGCAGCGTAAAATATTCCACAGTTAAAACGAGCCCACGATTTTTATTATCATATTTAAGTTGTAAATGATTCTCGTTTATCGTTAGCTCTTCGCTTACGGTTTCATTATCACGACGAAACGAAAATGGCTCAAAAACAGCATCTCCTTCTTTTGTACGTAACTTAATAAATGTTCGAAACCCCTGGATCGGAACCATTTGATAGGCTTTATCTGCCGGAAAAAATTCCGTGATCATAGAATTTTTATCTCGTATACCAAACCCTGCCATAGCCTGGCCACGATTTACGTAAAAGGCCCAAAGTGGTATTCCGCTCTTCCCAGCAATACCTGGCAGAAAACTTGAAAAAGGATGAAATCTTTGAAAACCTTCCATAACAAATGCATTATTATCCATTAATCTATACATTAGAACACCACCTTTTTAACACACTCATGCTCCAAACCATTTATAAGCTTCTCACCTTATCATGTTAAGACTCTCTTATGATTAACTCAGAATCAATTAAAACAGGCGCTATTTTTTTATCACTCGCTATTAAATCATGCAAAATATTTGCAGCCAGCTTCCCTAATCTACCTTTATATTGTTTTACCGTTGAAAGTTTAGGACTACTATATCGACAGGCATTAATATCATCACAGCCAATTATTCTCATATCATGAGGAACCTGAAGCCCCACTTCTTCTATTGCCTTTAACGCACCAAAAGCCATCAAATCAGAAATAGCAAAAACAGCTTTAGGGTGCGTTGGTTGATCTAAAATCTTTCTCATCGCAAGATAACCACTTTCTTCATAATAATCTCCATATTGCATCCAATTAGGCTCTATTTCCATTCCTAGTTGCTTCATTGCATTCTCAAAGCCTGTTTTCCTGTTTCTAGCTACTGTAGAATTACGCAATCCCCCAATATATCCGATATCTCTTACCCCATCCAAATACAATTGATGCACAACATTGGTAGAAAGTTGTATATTATCCGTCATCACATAACTAACTCTAGGTCCACTTAATTCAATATCGATCCCCACACATGGTATTCCACTTTCAACTAATTCTTGGATACTTTCTTCAATTTCATCTCCGGCAATAATCACACAGCCCTCCACATGATAATATCTGCACCTAGCAAGATAACTTCCATTATCATGTCCAAAGCTTTCATCTGAAAACATGATAATATCATAACCCATCATACCGATCGCTTTTTTAAAAGAACTAACTACTTCACTAAAAAATGGGTGATTAAAATCAACATTAATTTTACCCGCATATATTAAAGCAATTAGCTTCGATTTCTTCGTTGAAAGTGTTCTAGCTGTATAAGTAGGTTGATATTTATTTTCCTTAATTGCGTCCAATACTCTCTTTTTGGTTTCTTCACTAACCCCACTATAATTATTCATTACTTTCGAAACCGTTGCTGGTGAGACACCAGCTATCTCAGCTATATTTTTTATTGTAAGTTTCATGGAATCTCCTCAATATTCTATAAAAGTTTATCCTCGGTTATTTTTAAGATTTTACAGCTCCCTCTGTAATGCTCGCTATAAATAATTTGTTAAATAAGAGGAAAATAATAACCAATGGAATCGTAGCCCAAAATACACCTGACATTAACATACCATAATCCACTTTAAATGTATTATTCAACGAAGCTAAGGCCACTTGTATCGTATACATTTCCGGATCACGCAATACGGTAAACTGCCATAAAAACTCTCCCCACACTGATGTAAATACAATAATACCCAACGTTGCAAAAGCTGGAAGTATAATCGGTAGCACGATTTTCCAATAAATCTTAAAATTAGAGGCTCCATCTAATTTCGCTGCTTCAATCAATTCATCTGTAATCGATCCACTAATATATTGTCTCATTAAAAATATTCCTAATGGATTAAGAAAAGATAGAATCATAACCCCTTGCAAGGTATCTAACAATCCTGCCTTTGCGATTAAAAAATATTGAGGAATTAATCCTAGCTGGGGCGGTATAATCATCGTTAATAAAATCGCAATGAAAAGTATATTTTTCCCTGGGAATTTAAATTTCGCGAATGCAAAACCTGCTAACGAACTGATTAATAGTACTACGATCGTAACAACGACACACAGAACAAATGAATTCCACATTGCTCCAAAAAAATCAATTTGCTGCAATACCTTCTGGAAATTTTCGACTAACATGTTTCCAGGGGTAAGTGTAGGAGGAATAGAATTATAAGCCGCACTAGGACGGGTAGCCATCACAAACATCCAATAAAACGGAAAAATGGATAAAAGAGATGCAAGAGACAAGAAACCATACATTAAAATCTTCCCAAATGAGAATTTCTTGGAACCTACTTCCTTCATTTACCTACACCTCTTTTCTTTTTTCTTCCGATTCCTGATGTCAGATATAAATTTATTGCTGCTAGAACGGCAATAAAAATAACTAAGATAACCGCTGTTGCAGACGCTGTTCCAAAAGACTGTAATCTAAATGCATCTCGATATAAATACATGACAATTGTCATCGCTTCACTTCTTGTAAAAGCATTCTGTCCCAAAAACACGGTAGGCTCCGAAAATAATTGTAACGCTCCTACCGTAGAGAAAAAGACGGTTAAAAGGATAAATGGTTTTAACAGTGGCATCGTAATATACCTTAATTGTTGAAATTTACTTGCCCCGTCTATTCTGGCTGCTTCATACAAATCCCCAGGGATACTTTGTAAGCCTGCAAGATAAATAATTGTATTGTAGCCAATCCATCTCCAAAAAACCATTAAAGAGATGGCAATTTTCGTCCCCCATTCAGAGGTACCCCAGTTTATTGGATCAAATCCAAATAATCCCAATAGATAATTCGCCATTGACGAATCTTGATTACTGAATAAAACGCTAAATACAAGGGCAACAGCTACCATTGATGTAATATAAGGCATAAAAATCGTTACGCGATAAAATTGTTTAAACCGTAAAAACACTTGATTTAGCAAAAATGCTAAAAGTATCCCAACAACCAATTGAGGAGCTGTACCTAATAGTCCCATAACGATTGTATTGTAGACAGATTTCCAAAATAGAGAATCTGTCAAAACAATTTTAAAGTTATTTAATCCTACAAATTCCATCGGTGAAAATCCATTCCATTGCTGAAAAGCTAAATAAAGACTAAACAGTATGGGAAATAAACCAACTAAAAAGAAAATAATAAAAAATGGTGACACGTATAGATATCCTGAGATCATATCTTTTTTTTCTTCCGATAGATATCTTTTATTTATTTTCTTTTTATAAGAGCCCACGCTTTCACCCCATTTCTTATCAACACATGGATATGGTATGAAGTACCATATCCATGCTAATTATGTTCTTCTTCATTTAACGGCTAACTAGATCCTCAGCTCGTTGGATTGCTGCTTCCCACTCTTCCTCTGGATCTGCACCTTCTTGTACATTTATTAATGCTGTTAAAATTTCATTGTTTACAGAGACATAATTTTCTCCTTTATAAACTGCCTCCGTAATATCATTCGCTGCTTCACCAAATACAACAGATGTGACTTGCCCATCGAAAAATTCATCTTCATTGGTTTTAAAGTCTTCCATTTCATATACTTCCGGTGCTGATGGAAATAGTCCATGACTCTTGAATGATTCCAATTGATTTTCAGCAGAGGTCAACCACTCGATAAATTGGTATGCCTCATCTGCATGTTCCGTTTCTGCAGGAATTGTAAGAAATGACCCACCCCAGTTCGCAGAAAATTCCGTTGGTAAAAGGGTAACTTGAAATAATCCAGAAGCATCTGGTGCATTTCCTTCCATCCAGCCTTTCAACCAACCAGGGCCTAATTCAGCAGCAAAATCACCGTTATTTACTGCATTTGCCCATTCCGGACTCCACATTTCGAAATTGCCAACCAGCCCTTCTTCATTTAACTCAACTGCATAATCATATGCTTTTTTTACCTGACTTCCTTCTTGGTTAACAATTAATTCACCTTCTGGATTCAAATGGGTTTCTGGTGCTACATCTAAATAAGCCCTATATGCCATTTCCATACTATCTAAAAATGGTTTATCTGTTTCTTCTTTTACAGTTATAGCAGCTTCCTTCAATGCTTCTGGAGAATCAATCAAACTAGCTACTTCTTCCGGCTCCGTTGGTAACCCAGCGTCCTCGAATACATCCGTCCGATAATACAAAGCTTTCGGACCTATATCCGTAGGTAATCCAAACATAAAATCTCCTTCTACATTTAGCCCCGTGTTCCAAGCCCAATCTTGATACTGGTCTTGAACTCCTTCTGCATCATGATCAAATAAATTAACAAAACGATCTTGAGCTTGCTTAAAACGATCTAACTGATCCACTTCGATCATAGCAATATCTGGCGCTCCAGTTCCTGCCGATATTGCTGTAAATAGTGCATCGTGATGATCCGCATTTTCCGATGTTTTCAATTTAATGTCCACATTCGGATTTTCTTCTTCATATTCTTTTATCAATTCATCATAACCTGTAGCGCCAAACGTCCAAAAATTTAATGTAACCGAACCATCATCAGAACCTGACTTTGCATTGTTACTACTACAAGCAGCAAGGAAAAATACTAGACCTAGAATAACGGACAAAGATAGGACTCGTTTCATTTTTCTACCTCCATATTTATTATTTATTTTCTTTAGAACAAACCTTTGGAACTGCCTAGTAACTATTGCCCCCTTTAGATGTTTTATATACTTTATGTGTCTAAACAGATTGATGATGGAAACCGGTTTCGAAAACACATTAATAGAAAGCGGTTTCAAAATTATTATATTCGTTAATAACCAAAAATACAACTAATTTTTTTAAATATACTCAAAAACAACGGAAACCGGTTTCTATTATTTACTTATTCTCACAAATTTAGGAACACATCATGTTTCAGTAATAAGATGGAAGAGGAGAGTCAATAGACATATTGAGTTAGTTGATCTTGGCTAATCAAGTTCATAAAACACTTTCATACTGATCACCATCTGCATAAATGCTAAGGGAACAACCCCAAAAACAAGCAATAAACCAGGTAGTTTTAATATCAGCAAAAAAAGTATTAAAACGGATATTACTTGGATCACCATGCCTTTTAAAGATGAAAAACCAGCCTTTAAAACGACCAAAAATAATTCATAGACAGCTAACCTATAATGAACAATAGCTGGAAACAAATAACCCCAGCTAATAAATAATAGAATAGACATTAATATGATAGCAGTATACATTATTATCTGAATTTGCTCAAGATAATAAGGCGTATAAATAAAATTCACAATAACTGTGAAAGTCAAGATAGTCAAAAACCAGCCTAGTATATTAGATATTTTAAAGTTTTCCTTGTAATATTGTTTAAACAACATAGGAATCGATTTCGATTCTCCATTTAGGAGCCAGTTTCTGATCACGGCAAATACTGCTGCTGTAGATGGGAAGATTCCGAGTATAATAAAACCTTTGAATATATATATCAACCAGAACATATGCAAGCTGAGTATTTCAAAAATCCAATTCGTTAGCTTAACCATTTTAGACATACTCCTCTACTCCTATTTTAAGTTTTATCACGGAGAACGCCCGTAAAACTCCCGCCTCAAAATAAAGAGCGAAAATAAATTTATTTAGGCGGGAGATAACGGGCGCTAACTCCCTGAATCACTAAGGCTAATTCAGTGAAAGAATGAAGAAAGCAGACTAAGTTCGCAACGTCCTGGGACTGGGGCTGGAACTGCGATTACTCGTCCCATCGAAAACCATTGCGATTACTCGCCTCACCGAAGAGCTTTTGCGATTACTCGTCCCACCGTAAAGAGTTGTGCGTCGAAAAACTCCCACTGAATGAAGTTTCGTTTTATAAATATTTTTGCTCTCCACAAAAAATGGGTGATTTAGTTAGCTACTAATTATAGAAAGCGCTTTCCTAATTGATTATATGTTTTTGTTTTTATTTAGTCAATAACGGTTATTTCCAACCCATTAACTTTTATTTTTAGGGCTAATACCGCCTATTTTCTCTATCAATTATTCACGAAGAGAAGATTTCACAATTTGTAATGCAAGAACAAAAGCGCAGAGCGCCTGTTTAAAAACGTAGAGATTGGAGCGGTGCAACTGAGATAAAGGAAACACGGTGAGGTGACGAACCGATGTTGACTTATCGTAGGGCGCGACGTGAAATCTCCTAGTTTTTGGCGCTCGGAGCTGGACGTGGCTGTTTTACTATAAATAGTTATCCACAAGGCAATAATTCTATAATTTCCTATGCAATAAAAAAAGCGCCAAAAGCGCTTTTTTTACAAGTCATCAAAACCATTTAAATCACTAGTTTTTGTATATTGACGTGATTTCTGTTCAAAGAAATCCGTTTTTGTCCCATCCACATTATCCACATATGCACGAATCCATTTCATAGGATTATCCACATGTTCTGGATAAAGTTCTTCTAATCCCATCATACGCAGCATTTTATTGGCACGGTATTTGATATAGCCGTCAAGCTCATCCATATCAATTCCTTCCACACCCGCAAGTGCATAATGTGACCATTCTAATTCCAATTCAACAGACTGATGGAAATGGTCATAAATCCATTGAATGAATTCTTTATTATTATACTCCGGATTCTCAGCTAATGTTGCACGGAACAATTCTGTAATAAAGCGGCCGTGCTCCAATTCATCACGGTTGATATAGCTGATCATCGTGGAGGTCCCTACCATTTTGTTCTGTCTCGCCAAATTATAGAAAAAAGCAAATCCAGAATAGAAAAACATTCCTTCTAACAGAGAAGTATATACTAATGTTTTAAGGATATTTTCTATGGTCGGGTTTTCCACAAACGTGTTATATTGCTCTGTTAACAGTTCATTCCGTTTCATCAATAATTCATCTGTTCTTCCTAATTGGAATGATTCATTCTGTTCATTCCAGGAAACGACAGAGGATAGTACATAAGAATAACTTTCATTATGCACTGCTTCCTGTTGCGCGATAACTGCCATAATCGATTGGACAGAAGCATCTGTTGCATAGAGTGAAATTAACAATGCTGTTCTTGTTTGCGGTGCATCTAATGTGGATAACAGCCCAATTATTTTCAAATACGCATCCTGCTCTTCTTCTGACAGGGTGGGAAACTGCTTTACATCACTAGACATATTTATTTCATCGGCCTGCCAATAATTACCGACAAGTCGTTTATATATTTTATACCAATGTGGGTAAGCAATATCATTCCAATTTAGAATGCCACTTGATTGGCCTCCAAATACGCCCGTTGACTTATTTGGAAAACGCGGTTCTAACGTTTTAGCACGTTCAAGCGTAACTTTTTGCATGATTCAGCACTCCTTCTAACCACTGTTCAATCT
Organism: Oceanobacillus jeddahensis; assembly: GCF_000750635.1. GTDB lineage: Bacteria > Bacillota > Bacilli > Bacillales > Amphibacillaceae > Oceanobacillus > Oceanobacillus jeddahense. The sequence goes on along the minus strand of NZ_CCDM010000001.1, from coordinate 632,967 downwards.
TATTCTCCTGTGATCCACGCGGCGATTGTTCGATTTTTAGAGCCGGATAACGGCTTCCATAAAAATGTGCTAATTTATCTGCAGCTTTGCAAAACAAATCATCCCCGCCAAATTGTGTATCACCAGTTCCGAAAATAACCATATTTCCAGGTTTATATCCTACTTCTAAAACAAAATCCTTTACCTCATCTGGTGTAGCTCCTCTTTCCCAAGTGAAGGTACCCAAAAATACAAGGTCATAATCAGCAGGATCGTTGAGCGCATCGATGCCGATTCGATGCCACTCAACAGTTATCCCTTCTTTATTTAAATAATCCCCAATATACGCAGCAACTTCTTCTGTATTACCGCTGTAGCTTAAATACGCAATGAGAATCCTCAACTTTGACACCACTCACACTCTTCGACATCGTTGGATGTAGAACGGACATAATACGTCGTTTTCAATCCTTCATTCCATGCCTGTAAGTGTAAGTCGAGTAATACAGATGCGCGAATTGTATTTGGTACATAAATATTAAATGATAAGCTTTGATCAATATGACGCTGGCGTTTTGCATTCTGACTGACAGAATAACGCTGGTCGACAATATATGCAGAACGACGATAAATATTATACGTGTTATGATCTAAAGCCGGCGCTGTGACAGGTATTTTAAAATCCTTCTTTTCTTCATGATAGAACACTTGGAAAATTGGATCGATACTTGCTGTCGAACCTGCAATCATCGCAGTTGTAGAGTTCGGTGCAACAGCCATTAAATAACCATTACGGATACCATTCTCTTTGACTTCTTCTTTTAATGCAGTCCATTTAGAGTCTGTATAGCCTTTTTGGTCAAAATAAGCACCTGTGCTCCATTTACTTCCTTCATAAACAGAATAAGCACCTTTTTCTTTACTTAACTCCATACTGCTTTTAATCGTTAAATAAGCGATATTTTCGTAAAGTTCATCCGCATATTGAACAGCTTCTTCTGTCTCCCAGCCGATGCCTTTTAGCGCAAGAAGGTGATGCCATCCAAACGTTCCAAGACCAATAGCACGGTATTTTTGATTTGTAATGGTTGCTTGCATAATCGGCAGCGTATTAATATCAATCACATTATCCAGCATTCTTACTTGAATTGGAATCAGACGCTCTAATACATCATTAGAAACAGCTCTTCCAAGATTGACCGAACTCAAATTACAAACCACATAGTCTCCAGCCTGATATTTTCTTACAATGGTATTTTCGCTTTCTAAAAACTCTTCAACAAATTCAGTCGGTGACTGATTTTGTGTGATTTCTGTACACAGGTTCGAGCAATAAATCAAACCTTCATGTGAATTTGCATTTTGACGGTTTACTTCATCACGGTAGAACATGAAAGGCGTGCCAGATTCTAACTGAGAACGCATCAAACGCTTCATAATTTCAATCGCCGGTACTTTTTCTTTTGATAAATCTTCATTTGCGACACATTCTTCGTATTTTTGACGCCATGAACCATTTCCTTTTTCTTCATCATAAAAGTCCTCTAGAGAATAGCCCATTACCTGACGTACTTCATGCGGATCAAATAAATACCAATCGCCGCGGTTTTCAACCTGTTCCATAAAGTAGTCCGGCAAGCATACACCTGTAAAGATGTCATGAGCACGCATGCGGTCATCCCCATTATTCAGTTTTAGATCAAGGAATGATTCAATATCACGATGCCAAACATCTAAATAAATCGCAATTGCACCTTTGCGTGTGCCCAGCTGATCCACGCTGACCGCTGTATTGTTTAACTGTTTAATCCATGGCACAACACCGCTGGACATTCCCTGGAATCCTTTAATCGAGCTTCCTCTTGCACGAATTTTCCCCATATAAACACCGATTCCGCCACCATTTTTAGAAAGCTTGGCAATATCGGTATTGCTGTCGTAAATTGCCTGCAGGCTGTCATCTACTGTATCAATAAAACAACTGGAAAGCTGGCCATGTGTTTTTCCGGCATTGGTTAAGGTTGGTGTTGCTACAGTCATATATAAATTGCTTAGAGCCCAATATGCTTCTTGAATATATTCCAACCGTTTGTTTTTGGGTTCATCTTGCATTAAGTGCATCGCGATAATTAACCAGCGCTCCTGAGGCAGCTCATATACACGCTTCTGGTGATCTGTTGCTAAATAACGCGTTGCAATCGTATAAATGCCTAAATAGTTAAATAACAAATCTCTTTCCGATACAATTAAGCTACCGATTTGATCAATTTCTTCTTTTGTATACTTTTCCAAGAATGATGTTGTATAGATTCCTTCATCTGTTAACACTTTAATTAAATGATAGAAAGAACCATATTTTTCACTTTCCTCGTAGCCACGGTTCGCAGCAGCTTCTTTATATAAATTCCCCACGTAAATGCGTGCAGCTGCATACGTCCAATCAGGGTTTGCTTCATCTATATTTTCGAGAGCGGTTTGAATAATTGTATCATTTACCTTCTTGCCGGAAGTAACACCCTCTGTTTGCTTTTCTGCCTTTTGAAACCAAGCATCAGCATCTACTTTTAAGCCTTCTGATGCATTATTAATTTTCTCTTGAATAGATGTTGGATTAATAATAATGGTCATTTTTAAGCCTCCTGTAATCAAATATATCTATCTAAATTGAAATTAATATTAATAGCTACCGCTACAGAAAAACACTACGCTTTCCGTGGGCTTAAGCTCAGTCTCCTCGAAAAAAAGAAATTCGTTTTTTTCTGCGGGGTCTTCTCTCCGCGCTTTTCCACAGGAGTTTCCGTGTTTTTCTTCCACTAGTTACTGTTTTCAATTATCATTTCTTCATTTTTATAAGAAAACAAAAGTGTAATTTCTTACTTCAATTTATCTATCTTATTAAAATCAATTATTTATACATATTATTAACAAATACATACCATCAAATAATTTTGCTGCTTATTTACCCAAAATAATAAGCGTCTTGCGAAGTAAATTTGCTGTTGAATGATATTATTAAAAGCAATCTATTATCCATACTATATATAGTAGATTACTCCATTTTAAATACAATCTGTTGGTGGAACACACTAGGTTCACAGTAGGTTTCACCATTTCAGCAATTAGGAATTTATCTCGTCAAGACACAATATGTAGTGTTAAACATTTTCCTTTTTGGCTATATCTTGTATTAAACACTATCATAGTTTATTCAACTACGCAAGATTTTAATTCAAGATAGTCTGTTTTAACTAGAAGCTATTTTCATCCTGGAAATAACCGAATTTCTGCTTTATCAACTTATATAATAAAGATAAATAACTGAATCATTAACGTTATTTTTTATTAAACTCAAGTTCTCATTATAGCTTAATTTAATAGAAATAAAAGTATTTAGTAACGATTTTTTAGGGTGTTTTTTTATCCACAATCCACCTTGTGGATAGCTAGTGGATAACTAAAAAGTTATTCAATACATTTCCACAGAATTATCCCCAAAGATATATAAGTTGAAATAATTATTTTATAATAAAACAAAGCAGCCCCAGATGGAAACTGCTTTGTTTTTTATTTATTCATACTTGAAAAGAAGTCACCTAATGGATCTAATTCTTCTTCGTCCTCATCGTCTTCTTCAGAAGTATGAATGATTAAATCATCTGCATTTAAATCATCCATATTCCAATTTTCTGAAGGGCTTTCTTGCTTTTGTTCTGAGCTATTATCGCTTTGTTCTTCTATATCTTTAAATATACTATCCGAATTACCGTTCATAGATGTTAATAACGCCGTTGCCCGCATTGGGTCTGATAGTAATTGATACAGAATTGTTCCAATCAAGGCTTCTGAGTGTTCATGCTTTAACCAACTTTTTTGTTCCTTTGTCAGTTGTCTTGGAAGAGGGATGGTAACCGTCTCCCTCTCCATTACACTCATTTCATTTACACCCTTCAAAACGAAGCTTGCAATTTTGCTGGAGAAATTTCTCCGTTCCGTTTCCTTCAATTGCTGCAGTTGTCTTAGGAGGTATTCAGGAGTATCTGAAGGAATTCGAAATGTGATTGTTTGTCCTCTTTCGATATTCTTTCCCATAGGATCTCACCTTACTTCGCTTTCGTAGTCTTCTCTTCCTTCTCAACCTTTTCATTCTTCTGTACAAAATCAGTAACTAGCTTATAATACGCATTCGCCATCATCCAGATGCTTTCACTCTCATCTTCAAAGAATTCAATATTATAGCCATCCAATTTATTGTTTATCGCTTTAATGTAATCTTTTAAAACTGCTGAGCCGCCACCGACAAAATAGCAAATCTCTGTTTGTGAATTTTTACTCCATACATTCCGCAGATAGCGATATTCTTTCTTGGCAAGCTCCAATAGAATATGATCCGTTATATCATGAACATTCGTACGACTTCCTTTTACCATAATATGATTACGATCATTTTTTCTCGTAATAATATCTACAACATCTCTTCTACTATCCAGCTCTACACCGTGTTTCGACCTAATTTCTTCACGAATTTGTTCCAACGATTCAGAAACACCGATATTAAACCCTTGGGCTTTATCGTCATCCACATTTCTATTACGAATAACAGCAATATCTGTGGATAACCCGCCGATATCTTGAATTAAAATTTGCTTGTCAATTAATTCCTTGTTGATAACTTTTAAGTCATTATCCATAATTAAATTGACATATGCAGCAAAACCTTCCGGGTATACTTTTACTTCATCAAATTTAATATTTATTTTCTTTCCCTGGTGCTTTGGAGTGACTAAAAATTCTACTTGGTGTACAGATCCTAACAAACGGGAACGATAACCGACATCTTTACCTTCTTTAACTTCTCTAAGCGGTAATCCAGTACCAAGTGTATAAAGAGCATCGTAGACACCATTCTTTTCTTTAAAAACTTCACTGGATACAGCATCTAATGCTAAAGAAGCAAATAGCATCACTAATGTCTGATCTTCCTCTGACTTACTGCTTCCCGGATCTAACTCTGTGGAGTTTGTTGTTTTTGTAGCCAAGTTTCCTACTCTATATACAACGTTATTTTCAGATAAAGCTGGAGAGTGAATACGTATATGAATATTATCGAGTACTTCCTTCGTATCTAATTCTTCAATTCCAATTACTGGTCTATCTTCTAAATCAGGTGCTACCACATTCGGTATGTAGTATTCATTTTCCAATTTCCCAAAATTTCCTTTTAAGGCGTCATTTCCAACATCAATTGCTGCAATTCTAGATTTTGTCATTTTCATTCTCCCTTCGAATTTACATTTCTTCTATATAATAAAACAAAAAATGGATAACAATCTATCAACGTTTCCATTTAATAATAGCTATCTTTTTCGATAAACTATAACTCTAGCATAAACATATCTGTGTATTTTCTCAAGTGTTTCAGCAAAATGTTTACATGTTTGTGTTTTTGTATACTTTCAAAAACGTTGTCAAAACAGTTTTTACACTTTTATGTACACAAGTAAACAAATTTGTAATCAACGTACACAATAAAGTTTACTTGTGTACATAAAACGAAACTTCACACAGTGGGAGTTAGCTCACCTGATCTCCCGCCTAAATAAATTTATTTTCACGCTTTATTTTGAGGCAAGAGTTTTACGGACGGTTCTCCGTGATAAAAGTATTTTTTTTCTTTTTTCGACATAATCTTTTTCACTTATTTCTATTAAAAGTACAAAATAAAAGGTTGTTAAAAATTATAATATTCTATAAAATATGTTTTAAACATATAAATATTAATGACTTATAATTTGCTAATATTTGTATACTGTTTCTTATTAAAAATAGAATAAATGTATTTATATCCCTTTACATCCATAAGAACGCTCAGCTATGTAGTTGTTTATCATATTATTAGGTATAATAAGCTAAGTCTTATTTACCTAAATTATTTACACGATAAGAATCAAGTTCCTATTTCTCGACATGGAGGAGTTTTTTCCTATGATCCGATTATATCTGCGCTTCGTAATCCTATCGATTTTTATCATAGCTGCAGCGTTAGCCATCCATTACGGTACACTACTTATTGATGTAAAAGACTATATTGTTATCTTATTAATGTACGTACTCTTTTCTATCCTGTTTGTTCATTTAAGAACACTCGTTAAGACCGGAACAATGAATATCGATTACAGTATTTCTTACAGCTTTTCCTTTGTATTGCTAACAGGACCATTAGGTCTATTTCTATTTGAAATAGTTAATCGCTTTTATGTTTTCTTTCATCGGAAAATCACTAATACAGCGGATGAGGATGAGTTATTACATACATTTTATAATATCGGCGCCCCTACCCTCTTCCATTCAATAGGATTCTTTTGTTTTCAATTTATATATCCTATGGTTTTAGAATTACCGTTTGCATTCTGGTTATTGGTTTTCTTCCTGATTATTTTCATGGATATTATTTCTTCTTGTTTTTTATTATTCATTATGCTGATCACTAAAAATATTCATTCTAAGAAAGAAGCATTCGAATTTATAACCGGGCGGAGTATACTCGATTTGCTTAAAACTACACTTACTAACGGTCTTCTTTTTACTTTTATATCTACCGGTGAATGGGAAGCTGTCATTGCTATCTTTTTACTAAGTTATATTGTGGGGCGGGCAGGCATTTTTCACACAAAATTACTTCTGCAGAAACAAGAGAGTGAACGCTTTAAAAAAATGGCTTATACGGATTTTCTAACAAACATTCATAATCGAACCTATATGAATAAAGTGATTCAGGAGTTAAATGAGAAGGAAGAAGAGCTTGCATTAATTATCGGTGATATCGATTCATTTAAATCGATTAATGATACGTTTAATCATGTTATTGGGGATAGTGTACTTCAACAATTTGCTAAACTCTTACAAGATAACATTGCCCCTTGTGATTATGTATTCCGTACCGGCGGAGAGGAATTTACGATGATTCTTAGAAATAAAACATATGAAGAATGCTTGTTTTTTTTGAATAACTTAAAAGAGATTATTTTGGATACTCCAGTCCTCACTGAATTCCGTGCTAAAGAGGTAAGCATCCCTTATACAGCTTCATTTGGAATGTATTATACCCACAACGACTACCGAGGGGATCTGAAAAATGCGTATATACAAGCTGATGAATTGTTACTGCAAGCAAAACATAGTGGTAAAAACAAAATTATTGCATTCAACAGCACACTAAATAAAAATGGCTAATCATTTCGGTTTTATACTAACTCAACTTTCGCACCTAAGAAAAAGTATATATATCTTGCTATTTCAGGATTGTCATGTTCTTCATTACTATACTTGCTTTTGGGTACATATCCGGCCATTTTGGAATTAGTAATTGTGTATAGCTCCGCTCCGGCCAACCATTCCGCTGTGGCAGGATCCTACAGCGAATAAAAGAAATAACATTTTGATGTGTTTGACGAAAAAGCAGCTTTCGCCTGAACAACCAATCGTGACAACATGGATAGTTAACATCGGGAATAGCTTTTATGCACAAAAAGAAATCATTGCTGAACATTTTTACCATGCACTACAAAAAATCTCTTCTGTCTGATCTTTTTTTTGTTCAGCTATTCTACATATAGAGCACCTAACTAGCGGAGGTGGACCGTTTTGACTCCTGAGGGATCAGCACCATCTGAAGATCCACTTTTGCCAAGCGCTCTTCTTGGCAAAAGTTAGCTGAAGAGCGTGCCCCTAGGAAAGCAAAACGGTCCGCCGCAGCGGTATTTTACACTTCACCTTCTCTTCTTTGTCAAAGGAGTTATCAAAGGAGCAATCAATTTCTCTTTCTACAGGAGTAAAGTTACTCTTTTAAGGTAAGGAAGTTGAGATACAAACTTCAATAAAAAACTGCGGATTTACACTAAAGTGTTTACATTCGCAGTTTTTTATTGTATCCGCATAGCAGCCGGTGTTTATTCTTTTCTAATTTACTACAAATCTTTGATATACCAACGATCCATAGCGGTATGTTCGCTTCCTTTTAATGGTTTTTCCAGTAATTGAAATCCATATTTCTCATACAAATAACTTGCTGCTTCCAATTCATGTCTTGTTTCTAAATAACATTGCTTAAAATGCGCAGAAGCATAGTTTAGAGCTGTTTTCATTAATTCCCTGGATAAACCCTTACCTTGAACTCTAGAAGCTAAATAGAGCTTCTGTAGCTCACAAATAGACTCCTTCTCATTATATATGCCTATTCCAATACCGCCAACTACTTCTCCATCCAGCTCCATCACCCAATATTTATCCTTTGGCCGATCATGATAATAGGAACTAAGCGCTGCAAGTTGTGGATCTGTATAGGCCGTCCCCTCATGGTCTAAATGATGGTTTTCTAAAGAACGCTTGATAATAGCTTCTATTGCTTTATCATCTTTTGCTTCAATTTCTCTAATTACAACAGGTTTATTCAAGCCATTCCCTCCTCCCCTGTTACCCTATATCATAATCTTATGTCTGAGTACCTGAGGAACTCAGACAAAATTTTATTAAATCTGCCGTTTTTCTCTAATATAAAAAGATATAAAGAAAAAAGCCAACCCAATTTTGAGTAAGCCTCTTCTCTTAATATCTTAAACCGCTTTTGTCTTTTTAATTTGCTTACTGCGTAATTGCCCGCAAGCAGCGTCAATATCTGCACCATTTTCCCAGCGCACGCCGCATTGAATGCCTTCTGCCTTTAATGTTTCATAAAAAGCCTGGATATTTTCTGAGCTGCTGCGCTGATACGCAATATGCTCGTCTACTGTATTATAAGGGATCAAATTCACATAAGCTAAATGCCGGTGATTCCGAATTAAATTAGCCAGTTCAACTGCTTCCTTCTTGTGATCATTGACATCATGCAGCATGATATATTCATACGTAATGCGACGATTCTTTTTCTCTAAATAATAATCTACTGCCTTCATTAGTTTTTCAATCGGGAAGGCACGGTTAATTTTCATAATTTGTGTACGTAATTCATTATTTGGAGCATGTAAAGAAATAGCCAGATTCACTTGGATTGGATCATCCGCAAATTCATACATTTTATGCGCTAATCCGCTTGTTGAAACAGTGATATGACGGGCACCGATGTTTAAACCGCCATCATCATTAACAATGTATAAGAAATCCATTAGGTTTTTATAGTTATCTAAAGGCTCTCCAATTCCCATCACAACAATATGACTGACACGGTCTTCTTCCCCACGGTCATCTAAATGTTTTTGTACATTCATAATTTGCTCGACAATTTCTCCACTACTTAGATCACGGCTTTTACGGAGTAGTCCACTTGCACAAAAAGAACATCCAATATTACATCCTACCTGCGTTGTAACACAGACAGATAATCCATAATTAAAACGCATCAGAACGGTCTCAATAACATTGCCATCTGCCAGTTTAAATAAAAATTTGATTGTACCGTCTTTTGATTCTTGGCGAATTTCCTCCCCCATTGTATGGAGAACAAAGTTTTCCTTCAAAAGATCTATCGTTGTCTGATTGACATTATTCATATCTTCAAAGCGATTAATCCGCTTTTTATATAACCAATTCCATACTTGTTCAGCACGAAAACGTTTTTCACCATGTTCCATTAACCACGACTGTAGTTGTTCATATGTTAATCCGTAGATAGATGAATTGCTCATCAAAATACCCTCATTTCCATTTTTTCTACTTTCCCTATATTACTCGATTCCGGCCAGGTTAGCAAATAGTTTTCACAAGAGATGACGGCTCTACTTCAAGTGATTCATGATGGCTCCGATCGTGCAAAATAAAACACTCTTTTGAAGTCACAAGTTAAAACATTGGACGCTGCTGCAAGAAACCTTTATCATTTGCATTAAGTAAGGAGGGATTTAATGGATACTCATTCATATAAAAAATTTCAAAATATACCTTTATCTGTTCTTGATCTTGCACCAATTATTGAAGAAGGAGACGCTACCCAAGCATTCCAAGAAAGTGTCCGTTTAGCTCAGCACGTTGAAAAACTGGGATTCTATCGCTATTGGTTTGCAGAACATCATAATATGAAAGGAATCTCCAGCTCAGCTACCTCTTTATTAATCGGTCATATTGCTGGACATACCAATTCTATGCGTGTTGGTTCAGGCGGGATCATGTTGCCAAATCATGCCAGCTTAGTCATTGCAGAACAATTTGGTACATTGGAGTCTCTTTATCCAGGTCGTATAGACTTAGGTTTAGGTCGTGCACCAGGAAGCGATCAAGCGACAGCCTTTGCTTTGCGTCGCACACTGCATGCCGGACCGGAAGAATTTCCAATGCAAGTCAATGAATTACAAGATTATTTTTCATCTAATCCTGTTTCTCGTGTAAAAGCAGTACCTGGACAAGGCTTGGATATCCCGATTTGGTTACTTGGTTCCAGTGACTTCAGCGCTCGATTAGCAGCTGAAAAAGGTTTACCATTTTCTTTTGCCAGCCATTTTGCACCTGCATATACAGTACCTGCACTCAATCTTTATCGTGACCGTTTCCAGCCATCTGAAGCACTCGATAAACCGTATGCAATGGTTGCTGTCAATGTTATTGCAGCAGATACAGATGAAGAAGCTGCTTACTTGGCGACCTCCCATCAGATGCAATTTCTAAATCTGCGAAGAGGAAAAGAGTCTAAACTGCAGCCACCTGTTGAGAACATGGATACAATCTGGTCTCCAGCAGAAAAAGCAGCAGTCCAAGAGTCTTTAAGTCCAAAAACAACCATTATCGGTAATAAAGAAACAGTCCGTAAAGGGTTAGAAGCATTTCGTAAAGAAACGGATGCGGATGAAATTATGATCACATCACAAATTTATGATGTTAAGGCACGCCTTTACTCCTACTCTATTGTGGGCGAATTAATGAATGAATAAACAATTTACTCAGACCTCATGAAAAAGATTTTATTTCTTTTTCATGAGGTTCATATATTTACAGAAGTATCCTCTATGTTAATTCCTTCCAATAAATTGTTCTCCTTTCTTTAAATATCCTTTACAAAATCCTCGTGATAAAATTCTAAGCGAATATCGTTTTGGGGCCTTGCAGGGACTTCACTGCCATGGCAATTTAATGCCTGATCAGGTACGATCCAATCCGTCCTTAAAAGATACGATAAGCTTAACTTCATTAACTGTACCGTTACACTATCTTTGTCTGAATCAGATTCGTTAGATAGCTCTGTTCCTATATGAGATAGCTTGCCTAAAAATCGATCCGGCCGGAACACTTCAGGTTCAGACCATACGTCAGGGTGATAATTCGTTCCACGTATATCAAATAAAACAAGCTGATTCTTCGGAAAAAACATATCTCTCCAGAAAAATTGCTGTTTTGTCTTTGCTGCCACAAAAGAAATGATCGAATAATAACGAATAACCTCATGAATAAAGCAATGAACATATTCCTGATCATCTTGAAGTCTTTCTTTTAGTTCCGGATTCTCAATAAGTGCTAACTGACTGAAAACAACCCATCTGCTTGAAGCGACAAACGAACGGATAAGTGTTAATAATTCATGAACGACTTCTTTATTCGATAAAATGTGACCTGATTTATCTTCATACCAAGATAGCTTATACAGGATTTTCTCTTCATCAATATGGATCCTGCCAGCTCTCAACTGACGAACGAGAAATATGAGCCACTTCTCGATACGTTTTTTTGCCTGGTGCCGTTTCCAACGATTTAATCCATACTTTGAAAATAATTGAACAAACTCTTGAATATCTGTAGTACGCTGCTTAAGATTATTTGCACGAATAGGAATTCCCAGCCAGTTACAAACAGCAATGACCCACATTTCTTCCATTTCTGCAACGAAGTGAATAGACGGATTAATTTTCCATGCCTCGATTCTTTCTTCCCAACGCTGCCTGATAATCGACTCCAATTCTTTACGCTGTTCGGCCGTCAAAACTTGCGGAAACCATTCTTTTTCATAATAATAATCAATATCAGCTAAATAACATATTCCATTTTCTTCGGTTAACAAATTTGGGGAAAGCTCTGTTATACTTTTTTCAGGCTCCAGCATGGTGCTGTTCTTTATTAATTCCAGCGCTTCCTTGCCACGTGTCATGATTAATTTCCGCCCAAATATCCGGGATTGAATAACATCTTCATCGTATGCATTCATTCGTTTTGAGAAATAAAAATAACCTTCTCTCAAAAAGTCTATTGTATGGTCCATTCCTTTATCTTGTACGATTGGTTTCACCATTTTTTAACCCCCTATGTACTCTTTTAAAGTACCCTGTAAAGCCTTCTTAAAAACCTGTCTTTAGCTTTACCGTATTCTTAAATATATAAACAAAGAGCACCCTAATTCGAATGCTCTTTGTCCGACCCTTTCTCTTCTTCTATAATTACCTCGCCCGATTCACTACGCTCTTTTTCTGCTTCTTCCCTTACCTGGTCCATCACGCCTTTCAATTCATCCTCTATTGTCGTATCTGCCATTTTTACATTTGCCCGATAAGCCGCACGTGCAATCAAATGTCCGGCCACCGGAGCAGTGAGGAATACAAAGGCAATTCCAAGCAGCAGTCTGACACTATAAAAGCCCTGATTAGCCGCAAAGTAAATGAATGCTCCGACAAGGGTTAATAAAACAGCAAGCGTAGAACTTTTCGTACCTGCATGGGATCGTGTGAAAACATCCGGCAGACGAATGATTCCAATCGCACTGATTAATGCCATAATTGATCCGGCCAGCATAAATAAAGCAGCAATAAATTCAATCGTCGCGTCGATATTCAATAATGACCCCCCTCTCAATATATTTCGAGAAGGCAATCGTACTGATAAATGCCAAGATAGCTAAAATCAAAATAACTTCTAAAAATGCTGTTGTCGTCAGCATAACAGATATAATAGCTATGGAAGACACGAGTGTCACACCAACCATATCTAAAGCAACAATCCGATCAGGTAAACTGGGGCCAATAATAATCCGAAAAACACTGATACAAATGGATATTCCATAAAGCGTCAGAGCAACTGTCAGCATTCCTTGAATCATCAGCGTGTCACCTCCATAATTGCCCTTTCAAAGGTATCAATTGACTTTAACAAAATATCTTTTGATTCTTCCACATCCATTGCATGAATGTAAAACGCATCTCCATCATCTGTCACTTCAATAACAACAGAGCCGGGAGTCAGTGTTAATAATAATGCTAAAGTCGTGATTTCCCAATCTCCCTGCAAGACTGTTTCATATTTAAACAGCCCCGGCTTAATGGAAAGCTTTGGTTTTAAAATTTGTCCAAGAACGAGCTTGGAAGACATAATAAGCTCTCTTGTAAAGATAAATATAAGTTTTATTAACGCAAAAAAGCGTGATAGATAAAATCGTTCTCCAAAAAATCGATGCATTAAAAATACTATTCCTACCCCAACGAGATAACCTGCAACGAATGTTGTAAATCGAAGTTCTGATTCATCATTAATCAGCGTCCATAATACAGCAATAAAAACATTTAATAAAAACTGTGCTGGCATTGTGCCTTCACCACCTTGTTTATTAGAAAACCTGTCTCAGAGATACACATTGGTTCTCTGAAGCTTATTCGGTAATTGCAATTTTATTATATTCATGCATCATTGTGGGTTAGTTGTCTCCAAGCACTGCATCAATATAGATTTGCGGGTTTAATAAGGTTTCTGCTGCATCTTGAATATAAACAGACATCGGTTCTGCTCCTATCCCTAAAGCTATCGTCCCCAGAGCTAATATACAAGTTGCAACAACCCAGCCTTTCTTTACTGGTGCTTCTTCGTCTTTACTAATAATTGTTTCCCCCCAAAAGCTGGTAAGGAAAATACGCATCAAGGAGTATAGAACAAAAATACTTGAAATAAATGCAAGAGCTAATAAAATATACGCTCCACCTTCTACAGCTCCCTCACCTATGAGTACTTTACCAATAAAACCGCTTAGTGGCGGTATTCCAGCTAAAGACAATGTTGTCAGAAAGAATAGCCAGCCTAACAGCGGATGGTTCTTAATCAGTCCGCTAATTTCATCCATTTTTGTTTGTCCAGTTACTGCAATCATTGTACCTACAAGTAGAAACAATAATGCTTTTATAATAATATCATGAATCAAGTAATAAATAGATCCTTCTATAGCGGATGGTGTTGCTACAGCTAAACCGACTAAAATAAAACCGACTGCAATGACTACATTGTAAGAAGCGACTAATCTGAGATCTTTATAAGCGACTGCTCCAATACTGCCACCAATTAAAGTCAATCCTGCTAAAATTCCAATTAACGTATGCGTAATCTGTGGTTCATGATAGAAAACCAAGGTAAACATACGGAACATCGCGTAAATTCCAACTTTCGTCAGCAACGCTCCAAACATAGCTGCAACAGGAGTGATTGGAACGGAATACGACCCCGGCAGCCAGAAGTATAAAAACAGACCTGCTTTTAATGCAAATACCGTTAAGAAAACGACACTGACAACCGTTAATGTCGATGTTTGTCCATTTGCAGCAACACGTTCTGCAATATGCGCCAAGTTTAATGTCCCGACAGATCCATACAGGTAGGCAATAGCTACAAGGAAAATCCAAGAAGAGACAACATTAACAATCACATATTTTATCGACTCGCGAAGTTGTCGTTTCTTCCCGCCAAGGACGATTAACACGTAAGAGGAAAGAAGCATGATTTCAAAGCAGACAAACAGGTTAAAGATATCTCCTGTCAGGAAAGACCCATTTACCCCTGCAATCAGGAGCAGCACAAAGGTATAATAAAAGTTCTTTTCAAAAGACGGTTCCACGGAAGAAAAAGAATAGATGACACACACGGCAGCAACAATATTTGCTGTCAATACAAGCAGCATAGAAAAGCTATCCGCAACAAATAAAATTCCAAACGGAGGCTCCCATCCACCAAAATCCAGCCGTAAGATGCCATTTTCCTGGATCAAGTGCAGCACATATATACTAATGCCAATGTTCGCAACGAACACAAGTAAGGAAAGCACTCTCTGCACTTTCACATATGAACTTAAAAATATTAAGATAATCCCCATTAAGACGGGCAGCGCCATAGGCATAACAATTAAATTACTCATCCGGGTTCCCCCTTAACTCATCTAATTTATCAGTTCCAATCTCTTGATATGTTCGATAAGCAAGAACGAGAGAGACCGCAGTTACCGCAAAACCGATAACGATAGAAGTTAAAATTAATGCCTGCGGAAGCGGATCGACCGGATTCCCTTCACCCACAATAGGTACTGTTCCAGTCTTTAGTTCTGCGAGTACCATAATAACCAAATGGGCTGCGTGAGTTAAGATCGCAGTCCCAATAATAACGCGAATTAAACTTTTAGACAGCAAGAGATACGTTGCTACTGTAACTAATACACCTGCCAGGATGGTTACTAACGTTTCCATAATTACTCATCCTCACTAATACTTAATAAGATTGTTACGACAACACCTACAACGGCGAGAGCAACGCCCGCTTCAAAAACCGTCACCGTTGTCAGTTCTATTTCCCCAAAAAAGGGTATATCAAAATAATCAAAGGCTTGTGTTAAAAAGTTCGCCCCAAATACTAACGCTCCAAATCCAGTACCCACAGATAAAAATGCTCCAAAAGCAGCTACCAATTTAAAATCAATGGGCAGACCTTTTTGGATGGTTTCAATATCATAAACAATAAATAGTAATACGAGAGCAGATGCAAGAACCAATCCGCCGCTGAATCCGCCGCCCGGGCTATTATGGCCGGCGAAAAACAAATATATTGCAAGTGTCAAAATGATAAAGAAAACCAGCTTGGCCACTGTACGGAGGATGACATTATTTATCTTCAATCTGATCACTCTCCTTCTTGGCCTTCACCCGAATCATGGTGTATATACCAATCCCTGCAATTAAGAGGACGACTACCTCTAACATCGTATCCAAGGCACGGAAATCGCCTAAGATGGCATTTACTATATTGTTACCTCCTGCAAGTTCGTAAGAATTCTCGAAAAACCCAGAGACCGTATCAAACGCCTTGCTCCCTTGAACACTTAAAGCTACCACAGTGAATACAACACCTACACCTATAGAAATAAACAAGTTAATGCTTTTTGTTTTCCTGGATGTATTTTCTTTTTCTAACTCAGGCAGGAAATAATAAGCTACCAGGAATAAAACAGTAGTTACTGCTTCAATCACCGTTTGTGTTAATGCCAGATCCGGAGCTCGTAACAAGACAAACAAAATTGCGATACCGAAGCCTAAAATACTATTCAACACAATTGCTGTCAGCCTGGACTGTGCAAATAAAATTGTGATCCCGGTTGCAATCATAGCCAGTACAATAAGCCATTCAAAACCGGAAATCGTTGCGTTTTCAGGCAGTGTAACCTGGTACGCTTCTGTGAAAATAAAAATGCCGCCGACAGCCAAAATAAAGAAAGCAAAAATATACACCATATAATCATGCAGATAGCGTGTCATATATTTATTTGTAATAACCGTTGATTTATCTTCAATCTGGTCTAATATAAAGCCATAAAATACATTAATCGACCTTTTTTCCGGAAACAGGTTATAGATACCTGACCAGTATTTTCTTGTGAAAAATAATAAAACACCAAATAAAACGACACCAATGGTCATAAATAACTCTGGCTCAAAGCCATGCCAGGCCTGAATGTGGGTGCTAAGATCCGCACCTTCCGCAGCAAAAGAAGGGAAAATCCCGCTCATAGCAGGCGTAATTAAATAATCGCCGACTACATTTGGTATGAAGAACAATGTAATAACAAGCAAACCTAATATAATCGGTGAAATAAGCATGCCCGGTTTTGGTTCATGTGCCGGATGCTCCAATTTTTCTTCTTTATATGGGCCAAGGAATGTTTTTACAACAAATATTGTTGAATAAACAAATGTGAAAACACTTGCTATCCAAGCAATAACCGGAATAGCAATTCCCCACGTTCCTAAACCAAAGAAACTTGCTTCTGTAATATCTAAAGTAGATATAAAGAACATCTCTTTACTTAGAAAGCCATTAAATGGTGGTAATCCTGCCATAGACATACTGCCGATTGTTGCAATAGTGAAGGTCACTGGCATCAGTGTAATTAGTCCGCCTAAGCGGCGAATATCCCGAGTACCTACACTATGGTCCACAACACCGACAATCATAAACAAAGCACCTTTAAACGTAGAGTGGTTCACTAAATGGAATAAGGCTGCAAAGGTTGCCCCTGTGTATACCATCGATTCACTTGGGAACCCCAGATGAAGGGCTGCAGATCCCATTCCAAACATACTCATAATCATTCCAAGCTGGCTAATGGTAGAATAAGCCAGCAACGCTTTCAGATCAGTTTGACGGACAGCATTAAAGGAACCCCAGAAAAGCGTAAATATCCCGACGCCAGTGACGGCCCAGAACCAGACTGCTTCTCCTCCAAAGACAGGTGTAAACCGGGCTACCAGGTAAATACCTGCCTTTACCATCGTTGCTGAGTGCAGATAAGCACTAACCGGCGTTGGTGCTTCCATTGCGTCTGGAAGCCAGATATGAAATGGAAACTGTGCTGATTTTGTAAAAGCTCCAAGTAATACAAGCAGCATGGCTGGTATAAATAAAGCATGCCCGCTAATCATACTCACATTATCAATTACTTCACGTATACTCCATGTATCTGCCATCGCACCGATCATGATAAAACCAACCAGCATAGAGATACCGCCAGAAACCGTAATAATTAACGACTTCTTAGCACCCTCTCTGGAACGTTTTCTCTGATACCAGAATGCGATTAACAAGAAGGAAGAAATACTTGTTAATTCCCAGAAAACATATAAAACAAGCATGTTGTCTGACATAACAACACCTAACATTGCTCCCATAAAAAGCATCAGGTATGTATAGAACGTACCTATTGGTTCCTTGGATGAAAGATAGTAAATGGAATAAAGAATAACAAGTGCTCCCACCCCAGAAATTAACAAAGCAAATGTCAGACTAAGTCCATCCAAATAAGCTGTTATATCTATTCCGTAGCTTGGAATCCAACTCATTGTCTGCACAATAGCTTCACCACTGGAAATAGTCGGAATAAGCGAAGCAAGATAAATAAATAAACTTGTTGGTACCAAGATAACAAACCATCCAACATGAATGTTTTTCAAATATTTATATAAAATGGGGATAATTGCAGCAGCTAAAAATGGGATAAAAATAGCCAGTACTAAAGTGGACAAACGAGAACCTCCTATCATTTCATTGTTTTCTTATGCGTTTGTATTCAAAAAGTCCGATAAACAGGGATTGGCCGGCCAGGAATGCAGCGCCTTGGGACTGCGCCGTTCCACCAAAAATCCCGGCAACTCAATTCTCACAAGTTGTGAGGACTTCTATGTTGCCCGCACGGCGTGACCATCCTGAGCAAGAGGCCCTTTTCCTACCGCGTCATTTCATTGGATTTTTTGAATATGCTCTATGAAGTGATTATGCTAAAAAATTCGCACATATTTTATTCAGGTAAGTATGTTATTTACTAACTACCCATACCCATTATGACAAATGAAGAAACAAACATTACAAATACAATGGTTATTTTGTCCATTAAATGCTAATCTAATAATAAATACTGGAAAACATATTATTTACAAAAGCATATATAAGAGGAAGTTAAAATAACAATCTCTTCATCACAACAACGTATGTACAAAGATGGCCTTCACATATAGCGTTACTGAATGGAATAAAAGGCAGTAAAGTGGTTGAACCAATATAATTTAAAAAAGATAAACCCAATTTGATAAAAAGAAACATCTATATTAGAGGATTTTTCTTCGCCTCTTTGAATCGTAGCTGAGTTAATCAGGATATTCAGCGTCCGTTTTCCCTTCCATACAACTATTACCCCCTCGTTTGAATAAGAGGAGATGATGGACGCCTAATACTGTGATAAAACGTGGTAAAATAATAAGCCTTTCTGGTAGTAAAAAAATAAAGGCATTATGAGGTGTTAAAAGGTTGTTCAAAAAGTCTGACAAAACAACACGAAACTGTATCGCTTGTCTACTGAGTATTTTATAAATCTTATTGGAACACACACTAAAACATGAAGTTTTCATAATCACACATGAATATTATACAAGAATTTATCTTTGTTTGCATGTATGACGGTTGCAATAGTTTTATAAAATTTCATTTCGAAGTATAGAATAACACCTAAAGCAATGTTCTTCAGTAGAATGATGAAGCGCAGCCTTAGCAAAAATTGTTGCAGCGGTTTTCTGCGTCAAATTAGATCTAGTCTGATAATAATAGGTGTTGAAAAAAGCTAAGATTTTTAATTCTTCTTAGCAAGTGAGAATTATATAATGATATTTACTTGCAAGTTCTAAGAAATACTTGTATAAAGGACTTTACAGCAAAAAATCTTTATCAAATAAATAATTTTCGTCTAGTACTATACGAAACTAGAAATACATGTTAAAATGATACGGTTTAAAGGATATGACTATCTTTAAAAACCAATTATGATAAGGGTTAATCCTTCATACAACAGGTTAAATTAAAAATAAAACAATTCGGTTAGCATTCGGATAAATATAGATGTTTTAAAACCAAATAAAAAGTAAATGACTATAAGAGAAAGGTGCGTAGAAACGATGAAAAAAATTAGAGGTCGTATGGATGAAAGTATTTTAGTATGTGTTTATTATGGTCCTAATGGTGAACGCCTTATCCGCCGCGGTCATAAATTAGCACAAATGATGGATTGCCCGTTATATGTTTTAACAGTAGATGCCCTTCCTTATGATGAATTTGATGCAGATAAATCAGGTTTTGTAGAGCATTGGAAGGAACTGTGCGAGGAGTTAGATGTTGAAGAGTTTATTATACGTGATAAGGAGAAACGCTCTGTAAAAGCAATTAAAGACGTAGCACATACGTACAATATTACACAGATTATTATTGGCCAGAGTGCACAAAATCGCTGGGAAGAGATTACAAAAGGGTCTTTTGTTAACGTGCTGCTTCGGGAGATTTCATTTATCGACCTTCACATCGTTTCGGTGGATCGTACACTGAAAAGCACGGATGATACCATTTACGAAAAAGGCGTACGTGCATTTATCCAAGAAGACAGCGAAGTCCCTGGACAATATCGGTTGAAATTCACTCGTTCCAAGCATAACTTATATGAGGGGATTTTCTACAAGGAAATTGGAACGGATTTTAATAATGGTGTTTTTAAATTTATTAACCACAAAGGAAAAACATCTCAAGTTCATATTACAGAAAATGTTTGTACTGGCGAATTAAAAGAGCCGCCAAACATAACGAAATCACTTCATTAGAAAGTCTATTGATTCGCCCGTCTTTTTCTAACAAAAGGGTATGCTGACTTCGACGTTCTCACAAGTCTCACAAGGTCGAGGGAAATTAAGACGAAGTTCCTTTAACTCTATAGTCTTTCCTATACTTCTTATCGTTAAAAAGACTCCTTGCGAAAGTGTCTACCTCCTTGAAATTCAGCATTGAAAAGCTGAATTTCAAAACGTAACACGAGCAATGGAGTCTTTTTATGTTTTATTTCTTTATTTCCAACCCTGATACATTTCCGGCACCCTGCTTTTAAATACAGGGACTTCTTTGCGTATGCGTTCGACATTTGAAATGTCAACTGCCTCTATCAATGTTTCTTCTTGCTCTTCTGATCCCTCTTTAATGATTGTCCCCCATGGATCAACAACTAATGAAGCACCACAAAATTTAACTCCATCATAAGAACCTATCCGGTTACTGGATATGACATAACATTGATTTTCAATTGCTCGTGCTAGCTGAAGCGCCTTCCAATGATCCTTACGCGCTGATGGCCATTCTGCTACAATATAAATTACTTCTGCTCCAGCAAGAGCTAATTCTCTGGCTAATTCAGGAAAACGAAGATCATAACAAATAAGCAGCCCCATTTTAATACCATCTAATTCAAATACATGCGCGTGCTTTTCCCCTCCCGTTAAATATTTCGGCTCATTTAACATAGGGACCAGATGAATTTTATCATACGTATAAATCTCTTCTCCCTTGTTATTAACAACGAGTGCTGTATTATAGATTCCATCACCTGCTTTATTAGCAAATGAACCACCAATAATATGCACCTGATGCGTTTTTGCCAATTCTTTCAAAAAGCTTCTTGTAGGCTCTCCGTTTGAATCAGCAATTTCATCTAATTGATCTAATGTGTATGCTGTCGTCCACATTTCCGGGAGAACAACAATATCAGGTTTTTCCTCCTTAACTTGTTTTTCCAGCCATTCTTTAACGCGTTTACGATTGTTTTCTGGATCACCAGGAATGATATCCATTTGGTAAATAGCATGTTTCATTTCCTGCGCCCCCTTCTCTTGTTTACTCTTATTCTATCAATAGCCATACCTTTTACATTATCATCTTATCTATTAGAATAAGTGTCAACCCTAACACATAATCTAAAACAGGCTTTTCCTCAGTGGAAGTTTGACAGAGGTCTATTCATGATAGCCCCTAGCCGATATACATGACATTAAACCAAAAGCATACTAGAATGGAATTTAGGAAGAATCATTGAGAGGGAGGACACGGTATGCAGATAGAAAACATTCTAAACGAATTAAAGGATCGTACTCCAGCATTAATGGGGCATAAACACTTTAAACGATCTTCTGTTTTAATTCCTTTAATTGAAGTAGCTGGCGAGTCACATATACTTTTCGAGGTCCGTTCCAAAAATTTACGAACTCAACCTGGAGATGTTTGTTTCCCCGGCGGTCGTGTAGATCAAAAAGATAAGCACCCTACCGATACAGCAATCCGGGAAACTACTGAAGAGCTTGGAATTTCAGAGGAGGATGTTTCTGAAATTATTCCACTAGATTATATAGTGAACGACTTAGGAAGAATTATTTACCCTTTCATCGGAAAACTCAAGACTGTAGAAAGTATTAAGCCCAATCCTGACGAAGTGGATCATATTTTTACTGTCCCGCTTTCTTTCTTTTTAGAAAATACCCCCAAAAAATATAAAGTGCATCTCGAAATAAAGCCTGAAGATAATTTCCCTTACCATCTGATTGTCGGAGGGGAAGACTATGAATGGCATATTAGAACGATGGAGGAGCTTTTTTATCAATATGATAATAAAACCATTTGGGGACTAACTGCGAAGATTCTGACTCACTTTATTAGCTTGATTGATACTAAAAAGGACCATTAACACGAGAGCAGCTTATGAAAAGCCCTTTTAAAGCACATGTGCAAAAGCAGATCATGGTTTTTGGCGGGGTATTTCCATTGGAAAAGAAACGTTATTTTATTGGTTTTGACGTTCTTCACAAGGACGAGGGAAGCTTAGTCAAAGTTTCTTTGCTTTTTTTCCTGTCATGGAACAAAAGCGCAGAGCGCCTGTTTAAAAACGTAGAGATTGGAGCGGCGCAACTGAGATAAAGGAAACACGGTGAGGTGACGAACCGATGTTGACTTATCGTAGGGCGCGACGTGAAATCTCCTAGTTTTTGGCGCTCGGAGCTGGACGTGGCTGTTTTACTATAAATAGTTATCCACAAGGCAATAATTCTATAATTTCCTATGCAATAAAAAAAGCTCTATTCAGCTATAAATCGCTGAATAGAGCTTTTAACCTTAAGCTTTTTTCCAAATATGAACGGTTCCTTTATCATGCTCTGTACGGATCAAACGGCCGATACCCTGTTTTAAACGAAGCTGCATATAAGGCAGATCAACGTCATCATATGCGTTTGTTGCATGTTTACGTTTCGCTTTAAAAACAGGGTCGTCTGGAGGATAAGGGAGAGAAGCGATGATGACTTGCGTCAGTGCCTCTCCAGGTACATCCAACCCTTCCCATAAATGATACGCACAAAGTACAGAGGACTTATTAAACTGAAATGCACGTACAATTTCACTGATTTCTTTATCCCCTTCAAATAAGAAATCAAAAGACCATTTTTGTCCTTCTATCCATTGTCGGAATCCCTGCATTTCTTCCTCAGAGCGGAATAAAATCAGACTGTGCCCTTCATTATCCTCGAGTTGTCTGGCAATCCCCTGGTATTTTTCTGTTTCATCCGTGTACCCATATTCTTTTATTGTACGAACTTCTTCATAATCAAATGGCGATTCAACAGAAAAAGAGTCATACGCATCTACGCCCAAACTCTTTGCAATATAAGAAAAATCTCCATCTTGCGAGAGGGTTGCCGACGAGAAAATAAATGGAATATTTTTTTGAAATACCTCTTCCCGAAGCACATCCTCAACCAGCCTCGGCATGATGACCAGACTGCTTTCATCCCCGTCTTCCTCTAACCAGTAAACTCCTTCATCATTCTTTAAGAAAATCGATAATCCATAGGTGAAAAATTCCAGGTACTCTTCAATGATTTTTGTATGGTATGCATCCATGGTAAATAGCTCCACATCAAAAACAAGCTGTTCTAACAGCTCTTGGACCATTTTCTCTAACTGTACTGCCATTTTCCTCATTTTCGTATCTGCCGGAATTTCAAGCCGATTGGATCCTTCTACACGCACAGCTATTTCTGAAATATAATCAAACCAGTCATCATGGAGCGCCATAATATCTTCGGCTAACTGCAGCGATTCTTCCCGCACATCCTGCCCCTGATAACCTGTTAAGACATTGGTGATATTCTGATAGTTGAAGCGGTAGGTCAACCCTTTTTGGGCCGAAAACTCTAATAAATGTCCTTCATCAAAAACAACAGCACTTGCTTCCGGGAGCAATGGCAGCTGACCTTCTCTTATTCGTGATTCCTTCGTCCAGACATGCTCCATATAAAAATCATGGGAACAGATGATCAAATCTTTTGCATGACGATAGTAATCACGATGTAACGTCTGGGCACTGCGATGCCTGAAATCACATGTCGCACATTGCTTCAGTGGATCCCAGCCAATTTGTTCCCATTGCTTATCCGAAAGCCATGGATAGTCTTTCCGGTCCCCATAAGGATAAAAAGACTGCATTGAGATACCCTGGTCAAACACAAAATCTGGAACAGAATCATATACATCCAGAATTTCCTCATCCTCTGTATATTCAGACAACGGGTCTAATTTCTTCATACACAGGTAGTTTTCACGTGCTTTTGCCAAACGAACATCCACCTCTAAGCCAAGTGCTTTTTCAAGCTTATCAATATCTCCACCCTCTTTGACCAGCTGTTCAATTAATGTTTCATCCGCACAAGAAATAATAACAGGTTTTCTCTGATAACGGGCATAACAAATAGCATATAAGAGATAAACAATCGTTTTTCCCGTTCCGACACCTGCTTCTGCAAATATTGTTTTTTTATTTTTAAAAGCCTGTTCCAGCTGAAACGCCATATAAATTTGTTCATCGCGCATCTCAAAGCCCTGTTCCGGTAAAATATCATAAAAAACATCGCCGATATAATCTCCTAAGCGATCAAAAAAATGCTCATTTTTTGCTACAGTAAATGGGATTGATTTCATTCCTGTCATAGACAACTCCTTTTTCTATCATACATCTATTAAAACACGATTTGTTGAACTTATTGTATAAAAAGCACTCTTAATCGTACCATTATTTCTAAAACTCTCGCAACCTATTCATTTTTTAAGTATTTTCTGATACTTGGCACCTAAACATTGTTACTACATTGAAGCCCTTCTGCACTAAAATTTCATGCTTTTCAACGTATAAAAAGGCAACAACATCTCAAAAACTAATCAAGATATTGCCACCTTTTCTATAAAGTGAAGCTTTCAACAATGGAAAGGACGTCTTCCTTTTTCTCCCACAAGAAAGCGCATTGTCTCGTCCTATTAAAACAATTACTACATATTAACCTATCAAAATAATTTTCTAATTTTTAATGCTTTACAACCTCTTGCCCGCGTACATTCCAAGTTAATGCAAAAACAAACATTGCCAAGACGCAGGAAGAAATTAGTAATATAAAGCTTCCTCCCCAGCCAAAGTGATCAATAACATAACCCATAATAATATTAGCTGTTACTGCACCGCCGAGGTATCCAAATAATCCTGTTAAACCTGCTGCAGTTCCAGCTGCTTTTTTAGGCACTAAGTCAAGTGCTTGTAAACCAATTAACATCACTGGACCATAGATTAAAAATCCGATAGCAATTAATGCTGCATTATCGATCATTGGATTTCCAGCCGGGTTTAACCAGTAAACGACCAGAGCAATTAATACCCCAAACATAAAGACAACACCAGCCGGTCCACGACGACCTTTAAATAATTTATCGGAAATCCAACCACATAGTAATGTACCAGGGATTCCAGCCCATTCATATAAGAAATAAGCGACACTTGACTGATTCATTTCAAAACCTTTCGATTCATTTAAATATGTCGGCGCCCAATCAAGCACTCCATAACGAACAAAATAAACAAATATATTAGCAAATGCAATGGTCCATACCCATTTGTTATTTAAAACATATTTGAATTAAATTTCCTTTGTAGTCAATTCGGTTTCCAGAGTTTTCTTATTATTGCTTGGAAAATCATTACGGTATTCTTCAATTGGTGGAAGTCCCTCTGATTGCGGCGTATCACGTATTAACATATACGCAACCACAGCAAGAGCCAACGCAACAAGTCCAGGAAGAATAAATACGCCTTCATAGCCTACAAAGTAGCTTCCGGCAAAATAGTCATCCCTAAGGTTGCAATGGGAGCCATTAATCCTCCGCCGACATTATGCGCAACATTCCATATAGATATCTTGGTACCGCGCTCACTTACACTAAACCAATGAACGAGTGTACGTCCGAACGGAGGCCATCCCATACCTTGAAACCACCCTAACAGAAACATCATAACAAACATAATAGCAATTGAAGATGTAAAGAATGGAACAAACCCCATTAATAAACTGACAACAGCAGACAATACCAGACCACTGGTTAAAAAGATACGTGGATTACTCCTATCTGAAACCGTTCCCATAATAAACTTACTAATTCCATACGCTAGAGATACAGCAGATAATGCAACCCCGAGTTCCCCTTTTGAATACCCCTCTTCAATTAAACCAGGCATTGCTAAGGAAAAGTTCTTACGAAGCAAATAATATGCTGCGTAACCTATAAATATTCCCATAAAAACTTGAAAACGAAGTCTTTTGTAATGAGAATCAATTTGATCTTCAGGCAGCCTCTCTTTTGCAGGAGCCGACTTAAACATCTTTAACAAAATAATTTCCTCCTTCTTATACTTCTTACTCTCTGAGTTGAACTTAATCAGTATACACCTTGCTTACAATAAATTGAAAATAAACCCAAAATTTCAAATTTTTATCAACTATCAAAAAATAAAACGGACTTATTTCTCTTAGATTAAAGCAATTCTGTTTACAAAGTATTACTTAAAATATTCTCGTTCTAAAATAAAACTTCCTTTCTTGAAGTGGAGTCTTATAAAACGAAACTTCACTCAGTGGGAGTTTTTCGACGCACAACTCTTTACGATGGGACGAGTAATCGCAGTCCCAGTCCCAGCCAGTTACACCATGATAAATAAATTGATTTTTTTGAATAAATTATCCATTTATCATTTTGCAAACTACTGTCTCAATCTTGATGACATCGCCTTCATAATTTGTTACGCTAGTATCTGGTAGAGAGAATATCTCAAAGAAACAAATATGAATAGCGCCATTATCGTGAAGGGGTTGTCTATCGAAAACAGGTAAGTTCTGCTCATTGTTACTAAACTAAAGGGAGCACCTCCTTTTAAGAAGGTAATATTAGCTTTTAACGAAGGTGTATCCTGTCTTTCTTTTACCTTGAGCCGATATTGACATTCACCACTGCCCTTCTATTAGCTTCAAAGCTTGGCGCCCAAAATTAAACATGTTTATTTCTGAATAAAAATGAATGCATGCTAAAATTTATTATGGAGAATCTCCCGTAAAAACTCCCGCCTCCAAATAAAGAGAGAGAATAAATTTATTTAGGCAGGAGGTTAGGTGAGCTAACTCCTTGAATTACTCAGGCTAATTCAGTGGCAGAAAAGCAGCAGACTAAGTATGCGACGCTCTAGGGCCTGGGCTGGTATTGGGGCTTTGGTTACTCGACCCATCGTAAAACGTTGTGCGTCGGAAACTTCCACTGAATAAAGTTTCATTTTATATTTACTTCATTAATCAAATAAGGGGTTGTAAACAATGAAGAGAGTTGTCCTTGTTGGAGGTGGATACGGCGGTATAAAGACGCTACTTGGCCTTCTCAGTCAAACATTATCCAATGATATACATATAACAGTTATTGATCGTAATCCTTTTCGTTCCTTAAAAACGGAGTTCTATGCGATTGCAGCTGGAACTTCAGCTGATCATGATGTTCGTGTTGATTTTCCTGAAGATTCCCGTGTGAAATATATTTTTCGGGAAATCACAAAAATTGATGTAGAAAACAAACAAATTATTATTCAAGATGAAGATTCCATTGTTCCTTATGATTATTTAGTTATTGGATTAGGCTGTGAGGATAATTATCATGGAATTCCAGGGGCTGAAGAATACACTGAAAGCGTTCAAACCTTTGCAAAAGCCCGAAAAGCAGGCGTCGCAGTAGGCAATTTAAAAGCTTATGGAAAAGTATCTGTTATTGGCGCTGGATTAAGTGGTGTTGAGGTTGCTTCTGAAATTCGTGAAAGCAGACCCGATTTAAATATCCGCTTACTGGACCGGGGCAACACTGTACTAAGAACGCTCGATAGCAAAATCCAAGATTATGTAGCAAAATGGTTAATAGAAAATAATGTAGATGTGGTACATAATTCAACGGTAGAATATGTAGAACAGGATGGGGTATGCAATAACGGCGTATGCTATTTAAATGATGTAACGATCTGGACAGCGGGTGTACAGCCTAATTGGCTGGTGCGTGCACTTCCATACAACAAAGATAACCACGGTAAAATAGTTGTTAATGATTTTTACCAGGTACCTGAAGATTCATCAGTATATGTTTTAGGAGATTGTGCATCCAGTGAATATTCACCAAGTGCACAGCTTGCCGGACTGCAAGGCGAACAAATTGCAGACATTCTGCTCTCTGTCTTAAATGATAAACAGCCGAAGCAGCCAAAACCTTTAAAATTAAAAGGAACCTTGGGCTCTCTAGGAAAATCAGATGGTTTTGGAAATATGGCTAAAAAGCCAATGACAGGATTACTACCAAGACTCGCAAAATCAGGCGTATTATGGTTAAGCAAACGCCATTAAATATAATATACGTTTTCATATTGAATTAATAAATAAAATCCCCGAACTGCTCCGTCCGGGGATTTTATTTATTTATCTAATTCATCAAGCATTTCTTCAATTGCTTTTGCTACACCATTTTGATCATTCGTGGTCGTTTCATACTGACACAGATTCTTAATTTGATCTGCGGCATTTCCCATTGCTACACCGCGTCCTGCCATTTCCAGCATGCTCGCATCATTCCAGTTATCGCCCATCGTCATAACCTCTTCCATAGACCAGCCTTCGTTCTCAATATATTTTTGAATCGCTAAGCCTTTTTGCGCTTTGGGATGATTAAATTCCAGATTTGTTTCTCCAGACGATGTAATCACGGCTCCTGTTTCATCACGAAGTTTTTTCTTCGCGTCTTCCAATTGACTTTCTTCAAAAGCAAAGGTAAGAATTTTATAGATTTCTATATCTTCATCTTGCAACGCTGTCTGCAGATGCTCTACAAAAGAAACTTCTTCTAATTGAAACCGCTGCTCAACGATATCACGCATTTCATGGTCGGATATTTCCGGGTTAGATGCACGCATTATATCTACAAGCACGTCTAAAAAGTGATCTCGACTTTCAGAAAAGACACCTTTATTTGTAAATAACTCCACATACATCCCAAGTTTGCTGCATTCATCAGCGATACGGGAAGCAACCTGCTTGTCCATTGGAATACTATTTATTATTTTTGCATTCTCTTGATAGGTTACTGCCCCATTTAAACTGATCACTGGACAGGTAATTCCTGCAGCTTGAAGTGGAATATTTGCAGCCTGATAAGACCTTCCAGTTGCTACAATAAATTCAATCCCTTGATTGATTGCTTTTTTCACTGCTTGTGCATTTGCCTCACTTATTTCACCGTTTTCATTAAGTAACGTTCCATCCATATCTGATGCAATTAATTTCATTATACCTTACCGCCTTTTCTATAAAATAAAGCTGTAAAAAAGATAACAGGTCCTGCCACTTTATGAAAAAGAAACAAGCAGATACCCAATCACTTTCTATACTACCTTTTTATATTCCCATTTCCAGCTTTTTTACACCCTCAATTTATTTTCTTATTGTGTAAAAAACAAAATAAAGGAACCCACTAATATGGGCTCCATTCATTTTCTTCTCTTATTTACTATACCTTATCTGGATCAGACAATTCCAGTAATTGCTCTGCTTTGTCAATTTGATCTAAAACACTTTGTTTTGCTGTACCGCCAGCAGCTGCTCTTGCGTTAACAACAGTTTCTGGCTTCAGTGCTTCAAAAATATCTTCTTCGACAACATCTGAATATTGTTTAAATTCATCTAAACTCACATTCAGCAGATACTTACCGGTCTGAATACAGTTTAAAACAACCTGCCCGACAACAGCATGCGCTTCACGGAAAGTAAGTCCTTTATTTACCAGATAATCTGCTAAATCCGTAGCATTCGAATAGTCATTCGAAACAGCCTGGTACATACTTTCTTTGTTTACCTCCATCGATTCGATCATTCCAGCAAAGAGCTGCAGCGCGCCTCTCATCGTCTCATGCGAATCAAACATGCCTTCTTTATCTTCTTGCATATCTTTATTATAGGCAAGCGGCAAGCCCTTTAATGTGGTTAACATCCCAAGCAAATTACCATAGAGACGACCTGTTTTTCCACGAACCAGCTCTGCTACATCCGGATTTTTCTTTTGCGGCATCATACTGCTTCCTGTTGTATAAGAGTCATCCAGCTCGACAAAATTAAATTCCGCGCTCGACCACTGCACAAGCTCTTCACAAAGACGTGATAAATGTGTACCAATTAACGAACTATTGGAGAGGAATTCCACGACAAAATCACGATCGCTTACTGCATCTAGACTATTTTCACAAATTCCATCAAAATCAAGCTGTTCAGCTACAAAAGCGCGATCAATCGGAAAAGTTGTCCCAGCCAAAGCTCCTGCGCCTAGCGGTGATTTATTCACACGCTTCAAACTGTCCTCCATACGCTCTACATCACGCTGAAACATAAATACATATGCCATCATATGATGCGCGAATAAAACAGGCTGTGCACGCTGCAAATGTGTATATCCCGGCATAATGACATCGATGTTTGCCTTTGCCTGCCCGATAAGTGCTTGCTGAACTGATTTTAAGAGCACAATCAGTTCGGAGATTGCCTCTCTTGCATACAGACGCATATCCAAAGCCACTTGATCATTTCTGCTACGTCCAGTATGAAGCTTGCCTCCTACCGGACCAATTTCTTCAATCAGCAATCTTTCCACATTCATATGGATGTCTTCATCCGCTTCTGACAATTCAGCTTCCCCGGCTTCAATTTTGGCCAGAACTTTTTTCAGCCCTTCTGTAATCTGATCAGCATCTTCTCCAGATATAATATCGCATTTCTTCAGCATCTCAACATGAGCCAGGCTGCCTTTAACATCATATTTCGCTAACTTCTGATCAAAACGAATCGACGAGGTATACTCGTCGACTAATTCATTCGTTGGTTTTGTAAACCTTCCACCCCATAATTTCACGGATTAACAGCTTCCTTTACCTCTAGTTTTACTTTCTCAATTGATTTGTTTCCCTGAGGACCATTTACTGAAGCATGTACTTGTGTCGGCAGTCCCCAGAGTTTAATAAATCCTAATGCTGCATCATGGTCAAATGCATCATCTTTATTATAAGTTGCTAAATCAAAGTCATACAAGGAGTTTGCAGACTCTCTTCCAACAACATGTGCATGACCTTTATACAATTTCACTTTTACTGTACCAGAAACATGTTCTTGTGTCTTCTCAATAAAAGCCTGTAGTGCTTCTGTTAATGGAGAATACCATAAACCGTAATAAACAGCCTGAGATAGTTTCTGCTCCACAATTGGTTTAAATTCCGCTACTTCACGAGGCAACGTCAATGCTTCCAGTTCTTGATGGGCGTTGATTAATGTCATTGCAGCTGGAGCCTCATAAATTTCTCTTGATTTAATTCCAACCAAGCGATTTTCTACATGGTCAATTCTTCCAACACCATGTTTTCCAGCAATCTCATTTAACGTAAGAATCAATTCGTCTAAATCTAATTTTTTCCCATCTAATGAAACTGGCTTCCCTTGTTCAAATGTAATTTGTACAGTTTGCGCTTCATCTGGTGCATCTACAGGATCTTGCGTTAAATCATATGCATCTTTTGGAGCTTCTGCCCATGGGTCCTCTAGAATGCCACATTCATTACTTCTTCCCCATAGGTTCTGATCAATACTGTATGGGCTGTCTTTTTTAATTGGGATCGGAATACCATGTTCTTTCGCATATTCAATTTCTTCTTCTCTGGACATCGCCCATTCACGAACCGGAGCAACGATCTTCAATTCCGGATTTAGTGCTGTAAATGCAACATCAAAACGAACTTGGTCATTTCCTTTTCCTGTACAGCCGTGCGCTACAGCTACTGCTCCTTCTTCCTCTGCAATATCCACCAATATTTTGGCGATCAATGGGCGGGATAATGCGGAAATTAACGGATATTTCCCTTCATAAAGCAGGTTAGCCTGCAATGCTGGCAATACATATTCATCAGAATAAAGTTTTTTCGCATCAATCACATATGATTTAATAGCACCGACATCCAATGCTTTTTGTTTCACAAATTCTAAATCTTTCCCTTCCCCTACATCCAATGCTACTGCAATCACGTCATAATTATATTTATCCTGTAACCATTTCACCGCTACAGATGTATCTAATCCTCCAGAATAAGCTAAAACGATCTTGTCTTTTGCCACTTAAAAAATCCCCTCTCGTAAATGTGCTGTTATCGAATTATTATGCATCATTATGTATAATAATGCAAGGGGTATTTTAAAATTTTTTTATTTTTTTGCGGAATTCAGCTTTTACCCTGTCATGACGTGTAGTTTCAAGCTTTTTTTCTTTATTTACAGAAACATATATAATGACATATGTGAACATTTATCAGAAAAAACACCTACTCGAAAGCAATGAATTATGTATATTTTTCTTCATAAGTAATGTTTAAGTTGTATAGGGATATTACTTGGAAAATCAGGATTTCATTTCGTTTAATATTTTCCCCATGATTACTTGAAGATTGGCCTCTGAAATAACAGGAGCATCGTTTTTAATAAGTTCCCAGCCTTTCTTTCTATACAGATTCACTGCAGGCTTATTTTTAACACCCGTTGTTAATACAGCAGTTTTACAATTCGTATTTGCTAATAACGCATCATGTAGTTTACTTGCAACACCAAGGCGTTTATAAGAGTGATGCACTGCCAGCTCAACAAATTCAAAACAGTCATAGAGCCAACTATCTATTTGATCTTCTGGTAATTGATCAGCAATTTTTTCTCTGTAAAATTGGTTTGGCAAGCTTGTATAACCATATGCAAAACCAATGACATTTCCTGCTTCGTCTCTAGATTTTATCCCAACAAAACCTTCATATCCGGCATGCTTTCGTAAATTTTTCACAGCATTTCCTTTATCCTCATGGGAGTAATCAGCTGTTAAAAAAGTCATACAATACAATTCTGCGATTTTTTCTATATCAGAATCATCTTGGTAAAAATAATCCATTTTTATGTTTTCTATCATTTCGAACTCCCCCTTTGACTTTTGTCTAATGATTAAAAATATATCTTGTTCATTTCAATTATAATTAGTACACTAAAAAGACGCTCCTAAAAGAGCGCCCTCATAATTATTTAAATTTTTTCGATAGCATCACTTATAGTGTCTACCCCCGTAATTAAATCAAAGCCTTTTTGATACGTATTCGGGGCTTCGAGTGCTTCAACAATGGTTGCTGCTACATCTTCACGAGGAATGCTGCCTCTCTCCAGATTTTCACCGGCCAGAACTTTTCCGGTTCCAGGCTCATTCTGTAATCCGCCTGGACGGACAATGGTATAGTCAAGGCCGCTTTGCATCAGTGTTTCATCTGCAAAGTGTTTAGCTACCATGTACGGCTTAATTGGACTGTCTGCCCAACTATCCCGGTTATGTGCCTGAAATGCACTCACCATCACAAAGCGATTGACGTTGGCATTTTTTGCAGCCTCAATCGATTTTACTGCTCCATCCAAGTCAATGAGCAATGTCTTATCTGGACCGGTATGTCCGCCGGATCCTGCTGTAAACACCACTGCATCAGCATCTCTTATCGCACTTTCCAACTCAGAAATACTTCCCTCTAAATCCACTAAAACAGCTTGGATTCCTCTATCTTCTAATTCTTTTTTCTGTCCTTCTTTACGAACCATCGCCGTAACCTCATGTTGTTCATGTGCATGCAGCTGATTCACAAGATGTTTTCCAATTTGTCCGTTTGCTCCAATAACAACTACATTCATATCTGACAACTCCTTTATATCATTCTTCTATTTTATTATGTTCCCTTCCAGAAAATATCCAAACTTAGTTAAGACAGATATTTAGATCTGTTAAGCCTTTAGTTGCGCAAAAGCAACCGCAACTCCCTGATCACATGATTTAAACCCATTCTTTTCGTAAAAGTATCTTGTATGAGGAGCTTCTTCCGTTAATAAGACTTTTTGACGCACATCCGCATATTTTTTTAATACGCTTTGCATTAATACAGAACCAATTTTTTGGTTTTGATATGCATTTCTCACAAGTAAATCTTGAATATAGACGATAGACAAGCCATCACCTACTACTCTAATCAATCCGATTAACTCACCTTCATGCCAGGCTGTTAAAACATACAGAGAGTTCTCAACAGACTGCTGCAGCATATCTGTATCTTTTGTATAGGCAGACCAGCCAACATCTATATACAACTCCTCTAAACACTGCTTATCCAGCTTTTTCATTTCTTTATATGTAAATTGCATGCTACTCACCTTCTTCTATTCAAATTAAATTTATTATACCGTACGGATCAAACCATTCATAAAATAACGCTTTCAAAATTTAATAAAGCATGTTTACCTTTTGTATGAAGGGGAAAATGACTATATATTTATGTTATTAAAAGTTTAGCAGAAGGCGGGGGAACTATGGCTTTAGCTAAGAAAGCTTTTATACTGAGTGGCATTATATATTTTTTCATCTCCATTTTGTATAGATTCTATCCAACAATTTGGATGGCTTTCATAGAATTATTCGCTATGCTAGCTTTTATTGTTTTATTATTATGGACTTATACAAGCTTCGCATCCAGAAAATACGTCCATTTATTTATCGTCTTAGTTATTCTTGTTCCGGCAGCGTTTCATATTATTTATAAAATAATTTCGTGAACGTTGTTATGTAATTTTTTTATGCCAGATTACTTTCACAAGGCCGTGCTCCTCCCCTCATCAAGACATTGGCAAAGATAGTATACGATCCCAGCGTAAATAATACTTAGATAATGGAAAAGGTTTTTTCAGAGAACGTAGAAACAGACGAACGCATTTGCACATACTGTCATAACCTTGTGGTATCCACAGGCTGTGGACAAATTCAGAAAACCTTCTTCTCTTACGTCTCATTTTTTAAACTTGAGACCACCCTCTACTATTTTTCAATACGCGGCAGACGAATAAAAAAGAATGACCTGAAAAGCCATTCTCATAGAAGTCTTATTTCATTAACCAAATCGTCCAGAAATATAATCTCCTGTCCGATCATCTGCTGGATTATTGAAAATATGATCCGTCTTATCATATTCAATAATCTCCCCATTTAAGAAGAATGCTGTCTTGTCAGAAATACGAGCTGCCTGCTGCATATTATGCGTTACAATAACAATCGCATAATCCTTCTTCAACTCCTGTACAAGCTCTTCAATGCGTAAGGTTGATTTTGGGTCTAATGCTGATGTTGGTTCATCCATTAAAATAACATTCGGTTCCACTGCCAGACAACGAGCAATACATAGACGTTGCTGCTGACCACCTGATAAACCGTAGGCATTATCCCCAAGGCGGTCTTTTACCTCATCCCAGATAAAAGCACCACGCAAGCTGTTTTCAACAATTTCATCAAGAATCTTCTTGTTTTTTATACCATGGATTTTAGGGCCATAAGCAATATTTTCATAGATTGATTTTGGAAATGGATTTGCTTTTTGAAAAACCATCCCAACTTGCGTGCGTAAATCTTCTACTCGAAAGGACTTATCTAAAATATTTTTGCCTTTATACGTAATCTGACCAGATGTCTTTACGGTTGGAACTAATTCAACCATCCGATTCAATGTCTTCAAATACGTGGACTTTCCACAACCAGAAGGTCCGATAATCGCCGTTACTTCTTTTTCGTTGATACCCATATTAATATTTTTTAAAGCATGTGTTTCCCCGTACCATAAGTTTAATCCTTTTGTATCATAAACGACCTCTTTAGGCGCTTCCGGTTCGTTTTTTTCATTTGGGTTTCTTACAAGCTTTAAATTAATTTGTTTCGTCATTACAGTACTCATAGAATATTCTCCTCTCCTATTTCAGCTTATTAAATTCTGTCTCATTCATTTAGTAGCGCTGCTGAAACTTATTCCGAATCAAAATAGCGATGGAGTTTAACAAAAACAGCAAAACCAATAATACAATAATCGTTGCAGCCGCTAAATTCGCATATTCTGCTACAAGGGAAGAGTCAATCGTCCAATAATAAACTTGCATCGGCAATGCCGTAAATGTATCAAAAATACCGGATGGGAATGGAATTAATAAAGCCGGTATGCCAAGAACGGTTAATGGAGCTGTTTCTCCAATCGCACGGGATAATGCTAAAATCGCTCCTGTTAAAATACCTGGTAGTGCTGCTGGCAAAATAATACGTCTAATCGTTTGCCATTTTGTAGCCCCCATCCCGTAAGATGCTTCACTTAAGCTGCCCGGTACTGCCCGCAACGCTTCTTGTGCTGCAACAATAACGATGGGAAGAACAAGTAAAGCTAAGGTTAAGCCACCAGCTAAGATAACATTGCCAAACTCTAAAGCACGGACAAATAACGTCAAACCTAGTAATCCATACACAATGGACGGAACACCTGCCAGATTGGAAATATTTGTTGCAATAAAGGATTGAACTTTTCCTTTCTTTGCATACAATTCCATGTAGATGGCTGTTCCCACACCAATAACCATAGTTACTGGAATAACGACCACCATCAGCCATGCAGTGCCTAAAATAGCTCCCATAATTCCTGCTCTGCTCGCATCAGTCGATAGGTGATTCGTCAGAAAATCCATATTGATATATTCTATTCCCTGGGTAAAAATACGGACAAGCAATACTGCCAGCACAACCAGACCAAATAATGTGGAGGCAAAAAAGAGACCTTTAAAGCCTGTATTTTTTCGCACACGGGACGACATACGCTTCTCAACAAGCACGGCATCCATATATTTCGTTGCCATCTCAGTATTCCTCCCTAAACTTCCGTGAAATATATTTTGCTAATAGATTCATAATGAGTGTAAAAACAAATAGTGTTAACGCCACAGCATACAGACTATAATAAATAGTCGTTCCTGCTGCTGCTTCCCCGCCTGCTACTTCTACGATATAAGCAGTCATTGTCTGCATAGACCCAGTAATATCAAACGAGAAATTCTTGGAGCTTCCGCTTGCAATAGCTACAATCATCGTTTCACCTATTGCCCGGGAAATACCAAGCACAAAGGAAGCAATAATTCCAGATAACGCTGCTGGTATAACTACTTTAAATGTTGTCTCAAACTTTGTTGATCCAAGCGCTAAAGCTCCTTCTCGAATAGAATTCGGAACAGATGACATGGCATCTTCTGACAGGGAAGCAATCATTGGAATAATCATTACCCCCATAATAATTCCTGGACTAAGAATATTTGTTGCTTCAATGGAAGGAAAAACCATTCTCAGTAAAGGTGTCACAAATGTAAACGCAAAGAACCCGTAAACAATTGTTGGAACGCCAGCTAAAATCTCCAGTAATGGCTTTAGTACTCTCCGTACATTGTCAGGAGCATACTCACTCAAATAGATTGCTGACATCATTCCGATTGGTCCGGCTACCAGCATGGCAATAACGGTTGAAATGATCGTTCCATTTAATAAAGGTAATAAACCAAATTCAGGATTTTGGCTTAACGGTCTTAATACTGTTCCTGTAAGGAAATCCAGAATCGGCACATTTCGGAAAAACGCAACCGATTCAGCGAATAAAGTATAAACAATCCCAACTGTTGTAAGAACCGATATGGAAGCAATAATCAATAATAGAGCTGGTATAAATTTTTCCAGCTGATTAAAGAATTTCCGTTTCTGTTTTTGTTGTTCAATCATTTTACTAACCGACGCACGGTTCTTATTATTTGTAGCCATGATGTTAAAGCCACCTTTCCTTCTCTTAGAAAAACGCATGTACTCGTTCATTCTTTACTAGCATAGAATGTGTTAACTTCGATGTTTCCACAAATATTTTTGAGGGGACGAGTAATCACAGCCCCAACTCCAGTCCCAGGTTGTGAGGATCTTAACCAACGTTCCTTTAAATCTATCATTTTTCATTCAACGACTGAGATCGGCCACGTCGTGTAAAATAAGAGGAAGATGAGAAGTGATTTCCCACACCGCTCATCTGTCTTCTTAACTTATTCGATTCCTTCTAAAACTTCCATCTGAGATTGGACTTCCTCATCAGGAATTGGTGCAAACCCTGTCTCCCCAGCAACATTATTTGTATTTTCTAAGACATATTTTGCGTAATCAAGAACTTCCGGTTTTTCCTGCGCATGATTTACATTCAAGTAAGTAAATACTGGTCGTGTATAATCTGCGTAAGGTCCATCCTCTGCAATTGTATCGAGAGAAGGATCAACCGCTCCTTCTCCAAAATCAATGGATACAGCATTAATTGTGTCTTGATTGCTTTGATAGTATCCAAAACCGAAGAATCCAATGGCGTTCTTATCTTCTGAAATCAATGTCACTAACGTAGAATAGTCTTGTTGAAGATCAATCCCTTCTATTAAATCCTGTTCTTCTAAAATCTCTTCGTAAAAGAATTCATATGTTCCATGATTTTCATTTGGACCATACGTTTTTATATCTTCGTTTGGCCAAGAGTCATCTATATCCGACCACTTTGTATAGTCTCCAAGAAAAATTCCTTGTACTTGCTCTGGAGTTAACTCTGTTGCCCAGTCATTATCTGGATGTGTCACAATCGTTAAACCATCTAAAGCAACCTTTAACTCTTGAACTTCTATACCTAACTCATCTGCTGTTGCTTGTTCTTCTTCTTTTATTTCCCGTGACGCATCGTTAAAGTCTGTACCATTTTCATCCAGAAACTTTTTAAAGCCTGCGCTTGTCCCGGCACGACTTACTTCTACTGATACACCTTGCTGTTCATTTATCATATAATCTTCAGCTAAACGTGCCATTAATGGATATACCGTACCTGAACCATCAATTGCAATGTTACCTGACAACTCTTCGTTATTATCAGATTCAGAATCTCCTGCACCATCTGCATTTCCTGAACCGCATGCTGCTAAGAAAAGTAAAGCAGCAACAAAAAAGAATAAAGTAAACCGTTTAAAGCTCATCAAAGTGCCCCCTTAAATTTATCCTCATTATTTACTGGACATTTCTCCTCTGTCCTTACTTTGAAGTATAAAGAAGAATTATTAATATAGTTTGCTGTTAATGTAAAGAATATGTAAATTACGTTTTATTTTAAGAGGGTGATTGTGTTTGAAAAATTAGATCCAACTTGAACAAACAGAAAAGACTCATCTACCATTACTGCATTTTCTTTTATGCTTGTCCTATTTCACTATCAATAGAAATAGTTACTTCTCTTATTATCCTATGCAAAGATATTTCATTTAGCATTGGAATTTAAGAAATGCAAAAATAACCTTAAAAACCAGTTATTTAGACCTTTATTATTTTTTTTAAAAAACTTGCTTTTTATATTTTTATTACTTATAATGACTTTAATTCGCATCTAACAATTGATTAAATCTTTTGTTATTTATTAAAAGCGTTGAAGAGGAAAAGTAAGATTCAACTATTTTTTCACAGAGAGCTTCGGTAGCTGAAAAGAAGTAAGAATAAGGATCTGAACAATGGCCTCTGAGCTTCGTACTGAAAATATCCATCAATATGAGTAGGTTCCGACGAGATTTGGTACTCGTTATCAATACCACAGTATTAAAGCTTCGGGCTTTCGTACTTGATGAGGCTGTATGTGTGAGCATACAGTAAAATAAGGTGGTACCACGTAAATTCCAACCACGTCCTTATCGTTTATTCGATACGGGCGTGGTTTTTTAGTTTCTTAATACCAATTGCTCATCGTGGAAAATACAAGCACCAGACAATAAGGAGGAATGTTGAAATGGGAAGAAATTTAGTCATTCAAACAGATTTTGGTCTTAGCGACGGAGCAGTCAGCGCAATGTATGGTGTGGCTCTTTCTGTAGATCCAAATCTTCGGGTATTTGACCTGACACATGATATTCCGCAATATAATATTTGGGAAGGTTCTTATCGTCTTTATCAAACGTTACCGTATTGGCCTGAAGAGACTGTTTTTATCTCTGTAGTTGATCCCGGAGTAGGAACTGCCAGGCTAAGTGTCGTTGTGAAAACGGTGAATAATCAATATATCGTGACACCAGATAACGGGACACTGACGCATATAAAAAAAGATATTGGAATTAAGGAAGCGAGAATCATTGATGAGAAAACAAACCGCCTGCCCAGATCCGGTGAATCTTATACTTTCCACGGCCGGGATATTTATGCATATACCGGAGCAAGGCTGGCTTCGGGGACGATCACCTTTGAAGAAGTTGGGAAGGCCGTTGATATAGACGATATTGTGGAACTTACCAAACCGGAAGCCTCTATAGAAAATAATACCGTCTACGGTAATATCGATATTTTAGATATTCGCTTTGGGAATCTATGGACCAATATCAGCAGAGAACTGTTTCAAGAAATGAATGTTGCTCATGGAGATGCATTTGAAGTTACGATCGCCAATAATCGGCAGCAGGTATATAAAAATATCATGACATACAGGCATTCCTTTGCGGAAATTCGGCTGGGCGAACCTTTATTGTATGTGAATTCATTAGATAATTTAGGAGTTGCTATCAACCAGGGATCATTTGCCAATGCGTATCATGTAGAGACAGGGCCTCATTGGCAAATTATTATCCGAAAAGTACTGAAAACGAATTAATTAAAAAAAGCTCTTTACCAAAATCCATGGGTGACAAATGGCTATTTTTTGATAATAGCAACCATAGATGTTGGTGTTGAACCAGAAAAAGTGAGGTGATTTTTAGAGAATTAAAAGTCACCTCACTTTTTTCCGGATATTATTCACTGCATTGTCATCACTATAACGTATGATGCGCACTTTCCTGCAATTCCATAGTACCATCTGTCATTTGATATACTTTATCGCAATCATCAATCAATCGCGTATCATGCGTCACCACAATCGTTGCTGTCTGCCTTTCTTTTGTGATTCTTTTCAGCATATGCATCACTTCAAACGCACGGTCAGAATCCAGTGATGCAGTTGGTTCATCGGCTAAGATAATACTTGGGTTTGTATAAAGTGCTTTGGCAATAGCAACCCGCTGTTTTTCTCCACCGGATAAATCTTTCGGAAAATTACGGATTAAATGATCAATCCCTAGTGACTGATAAAGTTCTTCTGCTTCCTCTTTTTGCATATTTCCTTTCTTCACCTTATCCAACAACTGCATTTGCTGCCCAACATTTAAATAAGGGACAAGATTGGATGCCTGCAAAACAAAACCTACTTCTTTCAGTCTTAATGTAGCACGATGTTTCTCCTTCACATCTGTCAAAGCTGTTCCATTAAGCCTGACTTCTCCTTCTGTCGGAGTCTGCAGCCCACCGGCAAGGGTTAAAAATGTACTTTTCCCAGAGCCAGAGGGACCAATAACAGCAATCAATTCTCCTTTTTCCGCTTCAAAATCCGTTTCTTTCATTGCTTCTACTTTTGTTCTGCCCGACCCAAAGGTTTTCTGTACTTTTTTCAATTCTAAAATAGCCATATTTCTTTACCCTCCTATCGCTTTTAGCGGATCAATTCGTACAATCGTCTGTACAGAGATAAACGCACCAATGATCGAGACAGCAATCAGGATGAGTCCATACATCAGCATTTCCATATAATGAAAGGCTACTGGTACAGCTGCCGGTAAAAAGAATCCTGTTAGAACAGCTAGAACCAACCCAATGATCACACCTGCTAAAGCAAGTAAAAATGTTTGCACGACAACAGAGCCGGCCAAATATCTGGAGGAGACTCCTTGAGCCTTCATTACTCCGAAAATACTTATCTTTTGAATGGTAAGTACATAAAGAAAAATTGCCAGTACTACTGCAGATATAATAAATAGAAAATATATCATTAAGGTTAACGTTAAATTCTGTTCCGTATAGCCCGGTAAATTCTCAATAAATGTTTCTGTATCAACGACCTGTAACGCTTCATCTGCTTCCACGCTTTCCAGATGATCTGTACGAATAACAAAGGCATTTACTGCATTCTCCGTACTTTCCGCCGTTTCCCCATATTGGATCGTCTCCAGCGTATCCTGATCAGTAAACAGGACGGGCGCTGCATTAAATCGGGCATTATCCGTAAATCCTGCGATTTCTAACGTTTCATCTGTGGAAGATAGAGAAACTTCATCACCGATTTCAAAGCCTTCTTCTTGTAAGGTGTCATCCGCTATTACCTGACCCTCATCTGCAAAAGCCTGCCCTTCTGTAACATTCGGCATGATAAAGGAATCTTTATCTACAGCAAAGATAAATACGTTTTCTTTTTTATCGCCGTTACTCGCAATCGCACTTAACTGAGACAAAGCCGTATATTCATCCGCCCCGGTTCCGTCAAAATCATCCTCCGATAAGACGGACTGCTGCAAGCGTAAATCGGATTCTTCTGTCAAAATAATTCCATCCGCTTCCCACTTATCAACAGCTTCCCGGTTTAATTGCTCCAACCCATTTGCCAGCCCCGATAAGAAGAAAACAAGGTAAGAAATAAGTACCAATACACCAATCACCAATGTAAAACGCAGCTTGTTATTCTTAATTTCATTCCAAGCTAAAAACATGCCTTCACTTCCCTCTGTCTTCATTACAAATACTATTGTCTGTTCCCTTTTCAGAGCATGTTTAACCCTGCAATCTCCAAAGGATCATTTTCATCGTCTGTTAAATCTTTTAAATAACCAATAATGCTATCTTTTTCTTGTATATCAAGCTCTTCATATAACAACTGCCCGGCAAACTCCCAAATATCCTCCAGTCTTCTTCTTAACTGATAAAAAACCAAAGCATCTTCATTAATATGATAATTCTTATGATACTGCTGATACACTTTGATAAAATGCTTCAAGTAAGGCTTATCTGTCAGAAACATAATATCTGCTTCAGCAGGAGCCAATTTCAATCCTTCCCAATCAATTAACAACAAGTTATCTGCCTGCATCAAATTCCAATGATGAAGATCTGTATGACATAGCACCTTATCTAATGAAGCAGTATGCAGTTTTTCTGACAGCTCTTTTATAGCATTAATCCACGTCCCTATCTTTTCCCGATTTTTATGCATAAAAGAATACCATTCTGCCGAAATCTGCTCTGTTTTGTCATGCATGATCTCTTCCAATTCCCTTACAAAGGATACCTCAAAATTCTCTGTCAGAGCCTCCGTTGGAAAAGGGATTTCCTCACCGAATAAATGGAGTGTGGCAATCATATGTGCAAATGCTTCCACCTGCTGCTCTGTTAAATCTTTTTCACCAATTGTTTGCCCTTGAATAAAAGGATACAATAGATAAATATTTTCCTCATCTTCACATTTGTAATTCCCTTCCCTAGTCTTTAACGGGACAGGGACCTTTCCTTTCAAACAACTGTTATGTTCTAACCATGCAACAATAGGAACGTATTGGTCTATCATTGCTGTTAATTTTGGAGTGGAAGCCCGGCTCTTTTCATAAGCTTTTAAAAAGTAGATAGTACCATTCTCTTTTACTTCAAAGGCAAGTGATGCCCATCCTCCCTGTTTGGGTTGGATGTGAATTGGATGGACATCATATTCTGT
This sequence comes from Oceanobacillus jeddahensis, assembly GCF_000750635.1. Taxonomy (GTDB): domain Bacteria; phylum Bacillota; class Bacilli; order Bacillales; family Amphibacillaceae; genus Oceanobacillus; species Oceanobacillus jeddahense. The sequence continues at coordinate 589,484 of NZ_CCDM010000001.1, read as the reverse complement.
TTGTAAGATTGCAGTAAATTTATTCATTACGATAACCCCTTTCCTGAAGAAGCTTTAACCCTACTGCAAATTCAAAAAGGGCTGCTTCTCATTAATACGGTCAAAAAACATAATTCCATTCAGATGGTCCATTTCATGCTGCACTAGAATGGCACTATATCCTTTAAAGATATAGGTATGCTTCTCTCCTTCGATATCATAAGCCTGCACCTTTATTCTTTCATAACGTGGTACATGTCCATGTACTTCTCTATTAACAGACAGACAGCCTTCTCCTTCCGGCAGATATATCGTATTTGCAGCATGGCTGATTAGTTTGGGATTAATCAGTTTTAATTCGGTTGTTTCCCCGTTTTCTGTCTGGTATAAAGCTGCAAACATGCTTTTATTGATACCAACCTGGTTCGCCGAAAGCCCGGAGCCTGGTCTTAATTTATATTTCTTTGCGATATCAGGATCTTGGCTGTTTTTTAAATACATCAGCATACACTCCAGCTCTATTTTCGTTTCCTTAGAAACAGGCAAGCTTACAGGGTCAAGCTGCTTCCTTAAAATAGGAGCTCCTTCTTTTTTGATATCTTTCATGGTAATACGATACCCTTTATGAAATTTCGTCATAAATAAACACCTCTTCTACATTTTTATCAAGCGCTCTGGAAATTTTAAAAGCTAGTTCTAACGTCGGATCATATTTATCATTTTCGACACTATTAATCGTTTGTCTGGCCACACCGCAAAGTTTAGACAATTTCTCTTGTGTCATATTTGATTGCTTTCTTATTTTTTTTATAACATTTTTCACGCATTCAAGCCCCCTTTTTGTCAAAAGTATTGGACAAATTATAGCATTGATCAAAGAAAAATGTCCAAAGTTTAAGACATGATGAAATACGAATGCTCTTTTTATACATACTAAGGGATAAGACCAATAATTCTTTCCTGTATCGACCACAAACGTATTTTTTGCGATCCAAACATAGATAGAAATCATCTTGTTCATAAAAATTTTTGTTACTCTGCGTGTCCCCTTTTCATTAAAAGTGTTATCATAGTATATGTTTTCGGAAATATGAATAGGACTACCCTATTTTGGGAGTGATTACTTTGAAGGCATGGTTAAAAAATCGGACAAAAACCGAATATACTACCGTCTGTCTATTACTAATCGGATTTATCGCGTCCATGATTTTTATCAATAATAATTATGCATTATATGATAAAACAATCGTTCACATAACCGATGTGCAAGAAATAAATAGAGAAGATCAGCCAGATGAGCATGGCAATCAAGACGAAAAAGTCACACAGCATATCATTGGAGAAGTAAAAAATGGTTCAGAGAAAGGAGAAATAACCGAATTTGATAATGAATATGTTCAATCCTTGGCTTTAGACTACGAATTATCTGCAGGAGATGAAATTTTTCTAGCGCAGGATGGTGAGGCAACAGGGGATATCAAACGGGATAAATATTTCGTATTTGTCGCATGGATATTCCTATTTGTTTTATTAGCAGTCGGAAAGTCCAGGGGTGCTTTATCCGCGCTAAGTTTATTTGTCAATGCAGCAATTTTGTCGTTTGCATTAGATATTTATATACAGAATCCGAGTATCAGCCTTTCCGTTATTACTGCTTTGAGTATTATTATTTTTACTGTACTTTCACTATTGATGGCGACAGGATTTAACGAAAAAACCTATACTGCTATTCTTGCTACATTGATTGGCACAGTTATTTCCTTGGTGATTGCTTATGCAGCACTTCATTTCACAGACGAGCAAGGACTACGCTATGAAGAAATGGCCTTTTTAACCAGAAATCCCGAAACCATATTTATGGCAGGATTACTGATTGGTTCTTTAGGAGCTGTAATGGATGTTGCGATCACGTTATCAGCTTCCATGTTTGAGATGTTTGAGAAAAATAACCGGATCGATATAAAAACATTAAAAAAAGCAGGTTACGAAGTCGGGAAAGATATTATGGGCACCATGACCAATATTTTATTTTTTGCATATGTCAGCGGGTCACTGCCAATGCTGTTAATTTATTTTAAAAATGCAGCACCATTCGGCTTCACCATATCGATGAACCTTTCCCTTGAATTAACACGTGCTTTAGTCGGCGGGATCGGTATTGTACTGACGATTCCGATCGCAATCTATATTTCCATTTTCTTTATCCGGAGAAAGCAGGCGAAATTATGAATGTTCTTGTATTACTGGCAATCATATTATTTGCATTAATGGCTTGGGTAGGCGGCATGAAGGGCGTACGGTCTTTCATTGCCCTCTTTATCAATTTTATCATTGTACTGATGGCTGTTTTTGTCATGAATGACCCGTCTGGAAACCCCATTATTATTACACTCATTGCATGTGGTTTTATTAGTGCGGTCAGCTTGTTCTTCATTAATCGGGTAAACAATAAAACGATGCTCGCTTTTTTATCAACGATTGCGACGATGGTTATTTTAATCTTTTTCATCATTATCTTAACCGAACAGTCGATGATTTATGGACTTGGAGAAGAAGAAGCTGGAGAAATAACGGCTTTCAATGTGCATATTGGATTGAATTTCATCCAAATTGCTACAGCTGTTATCATTATGAGTACGATTGGAGCAATTGTAGATACAGCTATTTCTATCACTTCGCCGATGCGTGAAATTCATGACCAGAACCCGGATATTTCCAGAAAGCATCTATTCTTAGCTGGTATTCGGATTGGACGGGATATTCTGGGTACAAGCACAAACACGCTATTTTTCGCCTTTTTTGGAGGGTATATGGGACTCCTGATCTGGTTTAAGGATTTAGACTACTCTCTTGGCGATATTATAAATGCCAAAGTATTTAATGATGAAATGCTTGGAATTCTTATTTCGGGTCTTGGCATTGCCCTGGTTATTCCGATTGCTTCTTTGATGAGTGCGTATTATTTGAAGAAGAAAAAGAAAGAGGCTGTATTGGAGGATAAAGAATAGATTAAAAAAGTATAATCAAGTTATCAAGAAACCTGAATGCTGATTCCGCATGGATACATTTGGGTTTCTTTTATTATATCTCACTAGCAAGGATCTATCATTTAATGTCATTGACTTTTCTCATATTTCATATTAAAATATATCAACAGTTACATAAGAACTCTTATTGAGAGTGGCGGAGGGACTGGCCCGATGAAGCCCGGCAACCTTTCTAGAAAAGAAATTGTTCTAAAAAAGGTGCTAAATCCTGCAAAGCGTATCATGTGCTTTGGAAAATAAGAGAGGACGTTTCGTAAATGAACTTTTTCAACCTCTCTAGAACGAAATAGAGAGGTTTTTTATTATGTACCATTTTCGAAAATTTGAACACACTATAAAGGGGATATCTTACCATGCAAACAGTTACTGTAAAGGGCGCACCCAGCCATTATCAAATTGGTGAAGGCGCTCTGAAACACCTTGTCGAAAATTTGAACGACCTGCATGTAGAACAAATTGCAGTTGTTGCCGGGCGGACTGCATGGCAACAAGCAAAGCCTTATCTTCCTTCCGCATTGGTAGACAAAGTAGAAGAAAAAGACATACACTTTGCTGACGGACATTGCACGGTGGAACGGACCAACAGGCTTGCAGAGTTTTATCAAGAGCAGCAAGTCGACGCAGTGATTGGCATCGGCGGGGGAACAGCTTTAGATATTGCGAAAGCAGCGGCTACGAATGCACAAATAAAAAGCATCTTAATTCCTACCATTGCCGCAACCTGTGCAGCTTGGACGCCGTTAAGTGTTTTTTATCTGGAAAACGGAGCTCATTCCCATTATACAGAGTACCCTGAATCCAATACGCTAGTAGTCGTAGAACCAGCAATTATTGCGGAAGCTCCTGTAAAATACTTAAAAGCAGGCATCGGGGATACATTAGCAAAATTCTATGAAGCTCGCTCTTTAGTTGAAGCCTTCTATCCAACAGGCACACTTCCAGTTTGGCTGCACATTTCTCAATTTGCAGCACGTGCTTGCAAGGATATTTTGTTGGCTGACAGTCAAGCGGCACTTGAAGCTTGTGAAAACAACCAAGTAACCGACGCCCTTATTCGCGTTATCGAAGCAATTATCGCAACAGGCGGTATGGTTGGCGGTTTTGGTGGGAAAGCCGGACGTATTGCCGGTGCGCACTCTATTCATAACGGTTTGACAGCTGCACCACAAATTGCGAATTCCCTTCACGGGGAGATTGTCTCCTATGGTATTTTAATTCAACTTGCAATCGAGCAAGATACAGAGGAACTTAATAAGTTATTAGCTTATTATGATACATGGAATTTCCCAACCAGCTTAGCAGATTTCTCCATAAAGACGGATGATCAAGAGTTGCTGGAAATCATTGCAAACAAAGTAACAAGAGAAGAAGAATCTATCCATTTGATGAAAGAAGTAATCCATGCAGATACAGTTATTGACGCATTTTTACAACTTGAGAATTTTTCAAAATAAAAAAAGAAGGTAGGAACAATCATGAAAAAGAAATATTTACTTAGTATTACAGTTTTATTATTCATTTTCCTCACTGCTTGTGGCGGAGATGATGAAGACAGTGGCTCAGATTTGCTTGAAGACGGCGTATTAACAGTAGGTGTAACAGCCGGACCACACGAAGAAATTGTAGAAAAAATAGCTGAAATTGCAGCAGAAGACGGTTTAGAAATTGACACAGTAGTTTTTACTGATTACGTGATGCCTAACGTTTCACTAGATGAAGGGGACATTGACATTAGTAGCTTCCAAACAGAACCTTTCATGGATAGTATGGTGGAAGAAAGAGGCTTAGATATTGTTAAGGTAGCAGACACCGTTACTTTTCCAATGGGTGTTTATTCCGAATCGGTTGATTCTCTTGAAGATATTCCAGATGGTGCAACATTAGGGCTTCCTGGAGATCCTTCTAATAGCGGCCGTGCTTTATTATTATTTGAACAAGCTGGTCTAATCAAATTAGAAGAAGGCTTAGGAGTAAATGCTACATTAAATGATGTTGTTGAGAATCCGAAAGATCTTGAATTACTTGAATTAGATTCTGCGCAAATCCCTAGACAGCTTGGCGAAGTAGATGCAGCAGCTATTAATTCAAACTTTGCAATTGAAGCTGGACTTTCTCCTAACGATGATTCCATCTTTATCGAGCAAGATTCTACATTCGTTAACTTAATTGCCACACGTGCAGAAAACCAAGATGATGAGGTAGTTCAGCAATTTATTGATATTTATCATACAGACGAAGTAAAAGAATTTATTGAAGAAAACTTTGAAGGTTCTGTTGTTCCAGGTTGGTAAATTTATATTAACAAGTATTCTAAAGCCTGATTATGTTGCTCTATAATCAGGCTTCCAATTAGAATTACTTTCATTTATTAAAGAGTCATTTAGTTAACTATGCAAAAGGAGAAATAGCATCATGAGAATAAACAAAAAAATATATGTATTTCTATTTATTGCTCTGCTGAGCTTCGTTCTAACTGCTTGCGCTAGTGAACCAGATGATAATACATCTGACAGCAATACGGTTGGGGAAGGAACGCAGGGCGGCGATTTAATCATTACGACACCGGCCGATGCTGTATCGCTTGATCCGGCAGCTTCTAATGATACACCATCCAGTGATGTACAAAGAAATATCTTTGAGACACTTGTTGCTCAAGATGAAAATATGGAAAATCAGCCATTACTTGCAGAAGAATGGGAACAAATTGATGATACAACATGGGAATTCAAGCTTCGTCAGGATGTCACATTTCATGATGGCTCTGAATTTAATGCCGATGTTGTAAAAGCAAATATTGATCGTACCCTTGATCCGGAGGTTGGCTCACCGCGGGCAATTATGTATAATATGATTTCCGAAGTAGAAGTGATTGATGATTACACCGTTCATTTTAAAACAGAGTATCCTTTTGCTGCATTACCAGCCCACCTTGCTCACCCAGGCGGCGTTATGATTTCAAAGGATCAGATTGAAGAAGATTATGCTGCGATGGAAAATGGAGAAGAAGCCGGCTCTGTGATTAGTGAGAACCCGCAAGGCACAGGCCCTTTCAAATATGAAGATTGGCAGCCTGGTCAACAGATTCAATTAGTAAATAATGAAGATTACTGGGGTGAACCTGCATTGCTCGATTCTGTAACATTTAAAGTAGTTACAGAAGATTTGACCCGTATTGCAGAATTACAGACAGGTGATTCTCATATCGCTAATTCACTCAGCCCATCAGACATAGATCAAATTGAAGGCACCGACCACTTATCTGTACAGTCTCAAGAGAGCCTGGCACTTTCCTATTTAGGATTTAATATGGAGAAAGAACCGTTTGACGACGAACGTGTTCGTCAGGCAATCGCCAAAGCCATCAATAAAGAAGACATCCTTTCCGGTATCTATGATGATATTGGAATTCCGGCACATACTCCCGTCGCACCAAGTGTGTTTGGTTATAATGAAGATGTAAGAGATCAAGAATATAATGTAGAAGAAGCAAAGGATTTGCTTGCTGAAGCGGGCTATGAAAATGGTTTTTCTACAACGATTTGGACAAATGATGATCGTCAACGTATCGATACAGCTACAAATATTCAGGCACAACTAAAAGAAATTGGTATTAATGCAGAAGTAAGAACCATGGAATGGGGAGCAATGCTTGAACAAACAGCTAATGGGGAACATGATATGTTTGTCTTTGGCTGGACAACGGTTACCGGGGACGCAGATAACGGCTTATATCCTTTATTCCATTCTGATAATTTAGGTGAACCAGGAAATCGGACGTTCACAGACAATGAAGAGCTTGATGAATTATTAGACCAGGGTCGTCAAGAAAGTGACCCAGATGAGCGATTAGAGCTTTATCGCCAAACGCAAGAATTGCTCGCTGAAATCACACCAATGGTTTATATTCATCATCAGGAATATTTATTAGGAGTTGATGATAGCGTAAAAGGGCTGACTCAATCTCCAACACAGCTATTAAATTTAAAAGAAGTTTCTATTGAATAATAAAAATATCTCTCCTTGTCTTATATTTTAATTTGACAAGGGGATTTTTTTCATACTCTCCCCAGGTTAAATTTCTTCCCTTCCATGATTAGCATTTGTTCGGCCTTTACTTGAACAAGAATGCGGGAAATTTAGTCGAAGCTTCATAAAGTCCATCGTTTTTCCTTTCCTACCGTGTTAAGAAATTCTAAAAAAGATTTTCTTTGATATATCTAGAATTTGTTATATAAGCATTTTTTTACTATGATGAAACTAAAGGTTTCTGAAAATTTTTATTCTGTTCAATGAAGGGATGTATCTATTTTGATGCTCTACCGCTTACCCATCTTAATTCTGACTACAGGCATTGTCTATATATTTATCTCTCCATCTGAGCCTTTAGCATTTAGCATTTTCTTTAAGGTTATTCCAATGGTGCTGATCCTGATCTATGCTTTTGAACAATCTCTGCCAACACGAAAAGCAGTGCATTATTGGATTATTGGCGGAATCACATTTTCCTTAATCGGTGATGCAACACTACATTGGTTCTTAATCGGTCTGACTGCCTTTTTTGTTGGTCACGTATTCTATACCATTGGATTTTTAAAAGTATGGCGTTTTTCTTTACCAAAAAGTCTCTCTGCCATACCGCTTATTCTTTTTGCTGTCTGGATTGGATACCAGCTTATCAGCCAGCTTCAAGCAAATGGAGAAACAGCTTTTATTATTCCTGTTGCCGCTTATATTGGAATCATTATCTTGATGGCCTTTACAGCAATCATGACCGGAAATCGCTGGGCAACTCTGGGAAGTATATTATTCATCGTTTCTGACAGTGTTCTAGCTTGGAATATGTTTATATCCAGCTTTACAGGTGCAAGTGAAATGATTATGATCACTTATTATGGTGCTCAATTTCTGATTGCCCATAGTCTATTTACTATTGATTCGAAACGTAAAGGTATTTCCTGGTAAATATCAAGAGCGATTCAGCACTTCCCAAGGATGAAAAAAACCTCTTATGAACAATACTTCATAAAAGGTTTTTTATATGTTTATAAAAATGGTGTTATCTCCGGGTGTTTCTGTAAAATATCTACATAATGAATTAGATCATTTGATAATTTATTTAAGCGATCAATCACATTTTGATTCGTAATCACGTAATTTGTATAATCTTTTTCTTCAACAAAAACGTATTTAGGAATCACCCATGCATGCATATAGTGAAGAATTGGCTTCAAATGCTGCTCTGGAACTAAATAATGCTTGGTTGTTCCTGCTGTTGCAACAATCGCGACCATTTTATTCCGAAATGCATCAACTGGTAAAAGGTCAAAAATATTTTTTAATGTTCCCGGGATAGATGCTTGAAAAACTGGCATACCGATCAGGATTCCATCAGCTTGCATTATCTTTTCCAATAAGGCTTTTGTATCGCCCGTATAATCTTTATATGGACGGCCATCACTAAATACCACATCATAATCCTTCAAATCTAACAGCTCTGCTTCCACCCCTGTATGCTCTTTTTCCATATAATTCAATACATGTTCCACAGTAACTCTTGTTTTCGAGCCCACTGTCGAACCAGATATACCAACTATTTTCACGGAGCATCCCCCTATGTTATGAATTTGTTCTCTATCTAAAAATCCTTATCCGATTCTCAATCAGTCTATTCAGACACTTGAATACATATTTACTCCATTTGCCTATATATGTTCGAAAACGCAGTATTCGTTAAAAGGCCGGTTGATGACATATTTTACTTTTTAACAGCGAATACTAGAATGAGAACGTTTCTCAAAAACAATGATTTATCTATATTATACCTAGTTAACAAATTGAAATACAGTTAGATGCTTATGGGCATCTAACTGAAAACAATAAAACGCTTCAACTCATAAAACGAAACTTCATTCAGGGGGAGTTTTTTCTTTTCTCCCCCTGAATGATTAGTTGAGTGATTCAGGGAGTTAGCGCCCGTTATCTCCCGCCTGAATAAATTTATTCTCCCTCTTTATTTAGAGGCGGGAGTTTTACAGGCGCTTCTCCGTGATAAACCATTGGTATTGGTTTAAATCCACGTACCCGCTGGCGTTTACTTGGACACCCTCTTCTTCCAAACGAGTACGCTGCTCCCAACTAGCCTCTTCTTTTGGGATGGCTAGTTGGCCTTTCGCATTGATTACACGATGCCAAGGCAATTGATGTTTTTTACTCATAGAGTGGAGTACCCGGACAACCTGCCTTGCCGCTCTTGGATTACCTGCTTCTCTGGCTACCTGTCCATAAGTCATGACTTTTCCAGGGGGTATCTTCCGTATTATTTTGATAACTTCTTCCGTAAAAGGGGTCATCCTTTATCCTCCCTATCCAATCATGTTATTTCACATATTTTCTTGGTACTCGTTTACCGATTAAACAAACCGTTTCATAATGAATGGTTTGCATTTGCTCTGCGACAACATCTAAAGAAATATAGCCCTCACTCGGCTCGCCAAAAATGGTGACAATATCATTTTCATTAACATCATCTACATCAGAGACATCCACCATAGTCTGATCCATGCAAATACGCCCGACAATCAGACACTCCTTTCCACGAACCGTCACGTGTCCCTGATTGGATAAAAGACGTGAAAAGCCATCTGCATATCCAATCGGCAAAGTGGCAATCTTTGTTTCCTTCGTTGTTGTATAAGTTCTGCCATAGCTGATGGATTGTCCGGCTGGAACATTTTTAATAAATACAGGCTTTGTTTTTAAGGTCATCACCTGTTTCAGGGGTAGGATTTCCTTTAAATGCGGTTCCGGATAAAGACCATATAAGCTAACACCGACACGTACCATATCCAGATGCATATCTGGATATGCAATGGTCCCAGCACTATTACAGCAATGCTTAATTGGAATTGGGTACCCTTTTGCTTCTACTGCCTGATAAACATGCTGAAAGTTTTCAAATTGCTGATACGTATAATCACTCGATTCTCCATTATCCGCTTCTGCAAAATGTGTAAAGATTCCTTCCAGCTCTATTTCTTCCTGATCCAATGACTGACATAAATGGATCGTCTCTTCTGCTGTACGCACACCAATTCGAGTCATGCCCGTATCTATTTTGATATGGACTTTCGCTTTTTTTTGTAAAGTTTTTGCTGCCTGACAAATCGCGTCTATGGTCTCTTCCGAATAGACTGTCAGGGTGATATCTTGTTCTACGGCTTTATGAACAGCATGGGCAGGCGTATAGCCCAATAATAATACTGGCGCAGTAATCCCTGCTTCTCTTAGGGAAAGCGCTTCATCTAAGAATGCAACACCAATATAATCAGCTCCATTCGCCAACGCTTCTTCGGCAATGGGTACCGCCCCATGACCATATCCATCTGCCTTCACCACTGCCATAAACCGGGATCCTTCACGAATATGCTGTTTAAACTGCTTCACATTATACGCCAAAGCTTGTAAAGATACTTCTGCCCACGTATCACGAAAACTCGTTGTTATCATATTATTCCCACCTTGTTTATCATCATCGCTTTTATGTTTACCATACCTTTTATTTTACAATAATATACTATTCTCATTTTATCACTTTCACTCTTGATTGGATAGATATACCCACAGCCTAGTATATAGACGATGAGAGTATATGTATGAAAAAATTTGGGGTAAATGGATCGCAAATACCGGGATATATGTACTTAATATAATGTTTTTCTCAACAGCTGCGTCTTGCAGTATTTGTAATTTATCTTTATTGCTTTACACACAGAATAATTATAGTATGATTCCTATTGGTAGGAAAAACTATTTTATCACTGGAGGTTGAGGAAATGAAGCAAATCATTCTTGCACTAATCGGCACCATTTTTTGTGCCCTGGCAACTACGATATTCGCCATGCCGAACCAGATTGCAGACGGCGGTATCCTAGGAATTGCACTTTTACTCTTTTATTCTCTTGGATGGTCACCTGGTATTGTTACAATGGTTTCCTTTATTATATTACAGCTAGTCAGTTTTAAATTTCTTCCCAAGAGTATTGTCATAAAAACAATGATTAATGTACCACTTCTATCTCTGTTTATATTTTTAACTGAAAATTTAGTCACTCAACCTCTGGGTGATCCTTTAGTAGCTGCCGTTTTTGCAGGGCTGATCATGGGGATCGGGTTTGGTTTAATCATCCAATCAGGGAGCTCCATTGGAGGTACTTCGACAATAGCCCGGCTGCTCGCACAGCGTTATGAATGGAATGTCGTGCTTACCACCTTTGTTATGGATGCCGTTATCGTATTGGTTGGAATTTTTATCATTGGACCTCTTTACACACTTTATACCATTATTGCTTTATTTATTGGCAAAGTAGCCAGCGACTATGTCATTGGCGGATTTGACTCTAAAAAAGCTGTGACGATTATTTCTCCTGAATTTAAAGAAATCGCTCGTCAAATTAATACAGTCATGTCGTCCAGTGCTACCTTTATCAATGGATCCGGATCCTATACAGACCGTCAGCATTATATACTTTATATCATTGTCCCAAGTTACCGCCTCATAACGCTGAAACGAATTATCCGGGAAATTGATTCCAGTTCATTTATCGTGGTACACAATGTGAAAGACGTATCTGGCGGCACTTTCTTTGCGCCGACGACAGAAGATGAAGCTGCCTTTACCGGGTTTGAAGAAGAAAGCATCATTACTGAAAACGATCAAATTTTACCGGATAAAACAGACGAATAATGTAGAACAAAAGCGCAGAGCGCCTGTTTAAAAACGTAGAGATTGCGCCCCCGGTTTTTGGGGGTGGTTCGACTTTAGTCGAACTTCCTTTATTCTTGAGATAAAGGAAACACGGTGAGGTGACGAACCAATGTTGACTTATCGTAGGGCGCGACGTGAAATCTCCTAGTTTTTGGCGCTCGGAGCTGGACGTGGCTGTTTTACTATAAATAGTTATCCACAAGGCAATAATTCTATAATTTCCTATGCAATGAAGAAAGAAGTGAGCTGCTATTTATCAGACAGCTCACTTCTTTAATGTTTCTTTGGAAGACTTCGTATCGTCTTTTTGGATAACATTCCACTTGCCCCCGAATAACTGGATACTTTTTTCAAGCTTCTTGATAACTTCATCTGCTCTTTCATAAATAATCCCCCGCAAATCATGTACTTGCCGCATTACTTTTTCAAGCCATGCCTCCTGTTTATCAAGTCTCTCATGAAGTACGGTGAGTTCTTCTCCCTTTTGATTATAAATATCATCCAGTTTATTCCCTTGTTCTTCCACTTTTTTTGTCATTGTTTCATTTACCTCATCTATTTTTTCAAGCTTAACCAGAATCGATGCTTGGTTAGCTTTCATCTCATCTCGCTCTGCCTTTGTTCTTTCTTGAATAGCAAGAATTTGATCCAGCTGTTTCCTCTCACTATTTGCATTTTCATCAAGCAAATTTAAACGTTTTAATACCTTCTCCTGTACTTCCTGCTGATGCTTTTTATTTTTATCCATTTCCTTTAATCTTTTCGCGATACGCTCCAATTGCTGATTTTTTGCAAAGGTATCCCGCTGAAGCTGCTGTAATACTTCTGCAGACTCTCTTTGCATTTCCAGCTGTTTCTGTTCTCTCTCACTGGCATGTGCATAAACAAACATTTCCTGATTAGATGAAGCACCTTTTATATCATCTGTATAAATACGCTCCTGCCGATTTAGATATACCATTTCAATCACCTCTAAAATCAGCTTATGCACAAACAAAAAAATAGGACGAATTTTGGTTATTTGCCTATATTCGAATTTTTTAAATGGATAATCGAGTAGAGGGAAAAGCTAAATAACTTTTCGCCCCTCTCACACCACCAGTACATACGGTTCCGTATACGGCGGTTCAATTTATATTTCAGTGTGTACTTTTAGATAACGGTCTAAGGCAAAGGGGATACCTCTTTGCTTTAGTCTTTTATTAGACAATGCTCTCTGAACAACTTTCGACAACCCAGTAAATCGGAAACCTTTCCTACAATAGGTTAGCCCCTTGGCTTCTTCCTTTGGTATACCAAGTTGTATGAGAGATTTAATTCTCTTTTTGTTGTTCTTCCATTGTTTCCAGATAATTACTCTTATTCTGGAGCGCAACTTCGCATCTATAGACTCTAAAACGCTCTTCATATTAGCTACCCTAAAATAGTTGACCCAACCATACATGACCTGTTTTAACTTGATGATTCTGTCGTTTAAGGAAATACTCCAATTTCGCTTGGTTAATCGGCGCAGTTTCCTTTGGAATTTTTGAACCGACGTTTTACTGGGTCTCGGTTGAAATTTCCTCTTATTTGAGTCATAGTAAAAACCAAAGCCTAGAAATGTTGTTTTCGTAGGGCGTGAGATTTTACTTTTCTCCATATTTACCTTTAGCCCCAGTTTCTTTTCGATAAATGTTGTAATGGAAGTAAGAACTCTATTTGCCGCCTTTTCACTTTTGACAAAGATAAGGCTATCGTCTGCGTATCTTACGAAACGCAGACCTCTTGCCTCCAGTTCCTTATCAAACTCATTCAACATAATGTTACTTAGAAGTGGACTAAGGTTGCCTCCCTGTGGGGTTCCTATAGTTGTATCTTCATATTTCCCATCGACCATCACACCACTTACGAGGTATTTTCGTATCAGAGAAATGACATCACCATCTTTGATTGTGTGCGAGATTATTCGCATTAACTTATCATGATGGACAGTATCGAAAAATCGTTCCAGGTCAATATCCACCAACCACTGGTATCCGTCATTGATATATTCCAATACTTGCGTGATTGCCATTTCGCAACTTCTTCTTGGTCTGAAGCCATAACTGTAGTCACTGAATTGTTTTTCAAATATCGGGCTGAGCACTTGGCTAATTGCCTGTTGGACAACTCTGTCAACCACTGTTGGAATACCCAATTTGCGCATCTTTCCATTTTCTTTCGGAATTTCTACGCGCAGTGCTGGCATTGGTTTGTATTTTCTTTTCTGGATTTGCGTTCGCAATTCCTCTTTGTGTTTCCTTAGGTATGCTTTCAGTTCATTTACTGTTACGCCGTCTACCCCACCTGCACCTTTGTTTCGGTACACTCGAAGATAGGCTTCGTTCATATTTTGATCGCTTAAAATCTTTTCTAAAATTTCCACACTCGTTTCTTCCTTTCCTTTCACGTGACGGAGAACACTTCTATTTTTGACTATCCTCTGAGATACGCTCATACTTTCATCATTAACACATTCAGAAGTTTATTCTTCGTGCATTCATGGCGTAGAAACACTATAAATTGTTCAGCCCTTCATGATTTTCATCACTACTACGGCATCGGCTGACTTCTCACGATAAACCTTTTTCGACCAGCTTTCTTTTTAGGGGTCTCCTCAGCTGTCCGTGAGACCTCCCAGGGTAAGACAACTATCTTTCCTCTTTTACTCGCCTAATTTACTCTGCAGGGTTACGCACATCTTTTGGATTTTGACTTGTTATGGAGCCTTATCCGCCTACAGAGCCTTCGTATCAGATTTCTGTTCGTCGAGCCAAGATTTTGATACACGCTTCCTTCAGCCTTTACCTCACGATAAATGCTTTGCGCTTCTCTAGTGGTTGGTTGATGTGTACCTCCACAGTGGATTTCCACCACCTAGATAGTCGCCATGCCTGGCGCACATAGGAAAAAGCTTAAGCAATATCTCATTTGCTCAAGCTTTCTTTCTTACATATACATATGGATAAAGCCATTTGGCTCTGGGGATGAGCTAAGGCTTTGAGAGCAGTAAAACTTGCCCGAAGGAAGGATATTTCAAAACTTCGAGCTGTTTTTTAAATTTCTTTAATCCCGATGGGTGGTACTATGTGTTCGAGCTTTAAATGCATCGATAAACTGTTCGGGTGAAGATTTTATAATGTAGGCGTAAACTCCTTTAAGCGTGTGTAGATAAAGCATTCCTTTTGTCTTATTTCCAGTAAGGCGATACGAAATATCCATTACATTCTCAATCGGAAATTCCCTGTACCTTGTGACAATTTTGTCTTCATAAAGATACATATAACGTTGTTCTTCTGTATCCTTTTGCTCTAATGCATTTACTTGACGGACTACTTTTACATACGGTTGTTTGGCAATAAATTGCATTGTCCCCTCCGTTAGTTCATCATTCTTAAAGTATGTGTTCAAAAGAGCCATAAAATGCGCTTTCAAACCATTGTTTTATTCATTAACTTTCTGCAACTCGTAAATGATTCTTTCTCCATTGCAGCCATTGGTTTTCTCTTGTTTGACGTGGTAAAAACTGACGGATATCTTCTTCGTGGTATCCAACCTGCAATCGTTTTGCATCTACCATAATTGGGCTGCGCAGAAGACGTGGATATTCTTGAATAATTTCTAACAGTTCCTGTAATGGCAATGCTTCGATATCCAGGTCTAAATCTTTATAGATTTTAGAGCGGGTCGAAATAATCTCATCTGTTCCTTCCACGGTCATGCGAAGAATATTTTGCAGTTCATTTACTGTCAACGGCTCCCTAATTACATTACGTTCTGTATATTCGATTCCGTTTTTCGTAAACCATTGTTTTGCCTTTCTTGTTGATGAACATGCTGCACCATAAATTGTAACTGTCATTAATCATACCCCATTTATATATAGTTTCTTTCTTCCTATCATCAGAGAACTTTTCGGGTGTTTATCCCAGGACATCGTCATTCGTGCAAATAGCATCGTTTTATACTTCCTTATTTGCCTTTGATAAGCCTTTGCTCAACAGATCCATTTCAATACGGAAATTCTCCAGAGCTTCTTCTTGAGAAAGATTTCTGGATAGCTGATCCACAATATTTCGAAATGTGACAGACGTTAAAATTTGCATGACATGAAAAAATTCCTGTTTATCGTCAACATTCAATTTTTTAAAATCAACCAAATCTTTTACTTGATTCATTGCATCTACTTCATCATGTTTTCCCAGGAACAGCTCCGTAAACGAATCTTCCACTTCATGTGTAACATTCAGTACGGCATTCTTTAAAAACTGTAAATGCTTCTCTTCAGACAGCTCTGCCAGCGTTATCCGGAAAACCTGATCCATAGAGGCCATCAGATCCCCATCTGTTTCTTGCAAAAGATTTAAAAAATAGGCACGGCGCTTATCTGTATGAAGCTTTAGTAAATAAAAGAAAGCATCTTCTTTACCATCAAAATATTGGTAGAAGCTTCCTCTTGAAATACCAGCAAGCTTTACAATATTCGCAATGGAGGCTTGCGATAACGGAGCTCTCGCAAATTCTTGTTCTATTGCTTGCAACAGTTTAGCCCGTTTTGAGTCGTTTAGATTAAAAAATGTTGATGTAGGCATATCCCTGCTCCTCCAAAACCAAATGTGACACATTGTCATGTCCTGTAATTCTATATTAAGTGACACGATGTCATAAGTCAATTATTTTTATGACATCGTGTCACTTTTTTTGTGAAATGTGACCATTCTATGACGAGCAGGCTTTAA
Source organism: Oceanobacillus jeddahensis (assembly GCF_000750635.1). GTDB lineage: Bacteria > Bacillota > Bacilli > Bacillales > Amphibacillaceae > Oceanobacillus > Oceanobacillus jeddahense. Next base: position 572,933 of record NZ_CCDM010000001.1, on the reverse strand, counting down.
GCTTTTTTCATCAATTTTATGAAACGAAACTTCATTCAGTCGGAGTTTTTCTTTTCTTCCACTGAATTAGCCTAAGTGATTCAGGGAGTTAGCTCACCTGATCTCCCGCCTAAATAAGTGTATTCTCCCTCTTTATTTGGAGGCAGAAGTTTTACAGGCGCTTCTCCGTGATAAAAAGGAAGTGATGAATTTATGCTTCCATTAATGTAACCCCGACTTAATATTCATATTCCCCATTCATACTATTTCATAACCTTAAAAATGAAGAAAACTTGTATTTGATCATTCTTTACTTGTATAAGGATGTGAAGGATTTCATCGAAGTTCCTTTGACTTCGCCGTTATTCTTTTATCGCCTGAGACTTTGTATTCTTCGTGCTCTCTTGTTGTATTGTACAAAAAACATCGTATGAAAGGTCCACTCCCCTTCCATACGATGTTTTCTCCATCAAACCATAATCTTACTCATATCATTCGTAAACGCCACTGGATCTTCAATTGGCAAGCCTTCAATCAATAATGCCTGATTGTAAAGCAGGTTTGTATATAATGCTAATTTATCTTGGTCATTCCCTTGCGCTGCTTCCAATGCTTTAAAAATACTGTGATCCACATTGATTTCCAGCACTTTATCTGCCTGAATCTGCTGATTATCCGGCATGGAATTAATGATTTTCTCCATTTCCAAAGAAATTTCACCATCTGCAGCAAGAACAACAGGATGTGATTTTAGGCGCTTAGAAGCTCGTACATCTTTTACTTTGTCGCCAAGTACTTCTTTCATTGCTTTAAATAGCTCTTTATGACTTTCTGTTTCTTCTTTCTCTTCTTCCTTCTCATCTGCTTCAATACCAAGATCCCCACTAGAAACTGAACGGAACTCCTTATCTTGATATTGCATCAGCATTTTAATCGCAAATTCATCCACTTCATCTGTGAAATAAAGAATTTCATAGCCTTTATCTGCCACAATTTCTGTTTGCGGTAATTTTTCAATGCGTTCGTTGGAATCTCCAGAAGCATAATAAATATATTTTTGATCTTCCGGCATACGTGCTACATATTCCTCTAGTGTTACCAGATTTTTCTCTTTGGAAGAATAGAATAGAAGCAAGTCTTGCAGTTCTTCTTTATGTTGACCAAAATCGCTATAAACACCAAATTTAATTTGTTGTCCGAATGCTTTAAAGAATGTTTCATATTTTTCTCGTTCATCACGAAGCAGGCTAAGAAGCTGTTGTTTTATTTTCTTCTGAATATTTTTCGCAATAATTTTCAATTGGCGATCATGCTGAAGCATTTCCCTGGAAATATTTAAGGATAAATCTTCTGAATCCACCATTCCTTTCACAAAGCTGAAGTAGTCAGGTAATAAGTCTGCACATTTTTCCATAATTAATACGCCATTAGAATAAAGCTCCAGTCCTTTTTCATATTCTCTGGAGTAATAATTAAACGGAGCCTGTTCCGGAATAAATAAAATAGCATTGTAACGAACTGTTCCGTCCACATTGATATGAATATGACGTAACGGCTGATCAAATCCATAACGTTTCTCCTGATAGAAGTTCTTGTAATCCTCGTCTGTTAATTCACTCTTATTTTTCTTCCAAATCGGAACCATTGTATTGAGTATTTGTTCTTCAATAATATCCTCATACTCATTTTCTGTTCCTTCTTTCAATTTGCTTTCCGTAACATCCATCTTAATTGGATAGCGAATAAAATCAGAATACTTCTTCACAATTTGTTTCAGGGTAGATTCTTCTAAAAATGCATCATAATTATCTTCTTCTTCGTTTTCTTTTATTTCAAGGATAATCTCTGTTCCTACTTCTTTACGATCAATTGGGGTAATTGTATAACCATCTGATCCTTGAGAAACCCATTTATATCCTTCTTCACTGTCAATTGACTTTGTAAGTACAGTTACTTTATCCGCTACCATAAATGCTGCATAAAAACCAACACCAAATTGACCGATAATATCATGGCCATCTTTAATTTCATTTTCAGATTTAAAGGTGTGTGAACCACTTTTCGCAATGACACCAAGGTTATTTTCCAGCTCTTCTTTTGTCATTCCGATACCCGTATCAACAACCGTTAATGTACGCTTATCTTTATTCGGGATAAGTTTAATATAATAGTTGCTTTGGTCAAATGTTAGAGAATCATCTGTTAATGCTTTATAATAAATTTTGTCAATTGCATCACTCGCGTTTGAGATTAATTCGCGTAAGAAAACCTCCCGCTGGGAATAGATTGAATTAATTACCATATCTAATAACTTCTGTGATTCCGCTTTAAACTTGCGCTTTGCCATGACATTTCCTCTCCTTTTTCTGTTTTTAGCACTCTCGCTCAAAGAGTGCTAACCTCTATACATGTAATACCATATTCTATTTTAACTGTCAATATTAGTCGCATATAGCTCTAACAACATGTATAATAGAAAACATATAGAAGAGGAGGGGTCTCGATGCTTCATGAATGGTTAAAAGATTCCAAACACACTGTTGTTTTCACTGGTGCAGGAATGTCCACAGAGAGTGGGCTGCCTGATTTTCGCTCAACAAATCGAGGAATTTGGAGAAAAAAGGACCCGAGCAAGATTGCAAGCGTAGATGCTTTAAATCATCACGTTGAAGATTTTATCAATTTTTATCGAGATCGTGTGCTGGGTGTAAAAGAAGTCGGTCCACATAAAGGCCATCAAATTCTTGCCGATTGGGAGAACAATGGGCTGATTCAGTCCATTATTACACAAAATGTAGATGGTTTTCATCAAGCTGCAGGCAGCAAGCATGTTCATGAACTCCATGGAACCTTGCAAGAACTACATTGCCAAAGCTGCGGAAAAATATATGATAGCTCTGCTTATATAAATGAAGACTATCACTGTTCGTGCGGTGGAATACTCAGACCTTCTATCGTATTATTTGGGGAAATGCTCCCTGAGGAAGCCTTTTCTGCTGCTTTTGAACATGCAAAGAAAGCTGATCTATTTATTGTTTTAGGCTCCTCCCTATCCGTAACACCAGCCAATCAATTCCCGGAAATCGCTAAACAAAATGGCGCCAAGCTGGTCATTGTGAACCAGGAAAAAACACCATTAGATCATTATGCAGATCTGGTTGTTTTTGACCGGAAGATTGGAGCTTATTTAGAAGAAACGAATAAATTATTATAAAACGAAACTTCATTCAGGGAGTTAGCGCCCGTTATCTCCCGCCTGAATAAATTTATTCTCCCTCTTTATTTAGAGGTGGGAGTTTTACGGGCGCTTCTCCGTGATAAAATAGATAAAAGGCAAGGAGATGCTGTACGCTTCCTTGCCTTTCTTCATGTATTAAAATAAATATAGCTATAAATATTTTTTTGGAGGGGCGAGTAACCGCAGTCCCAGTCCCATGTTTTTGGCCTCATGCCATCCATTTCGGTGGTGTATTCTTATTCCAATAAATATCGCCCATATGATAATGCTTTTGGAAACCATCTTCGCTTAAGTGGTAATGGAAATTAAAATAATATCCTTCCATAGGTCTGTTTTCACGGCGAACATGAAATTTGGCTAAGGTTTCATTCGTGTTATTATTGGAAACATTAAAAATGCGTTCTCCGTATCCTTCTGATGGTTTTTCCGTGATAGCTACGTCTTTATACATCGCAGACTGCTCGACAAGATCAGCCAACACTTTTTCCATTTGCGGTAAAATCATAACCGTAAATTCGTCCTCCAGCTTATTTGCAATTCTTGGTCCAAACTTTGCTATACTCAATGTTTTCGCCTCTTCATGAAGATTCTCCAGAAAAGCTTCTCTTGGATCTTCTATAATGTATAATTGGGTGGTATCCCCGGCAGCAGATGCTGCATCGATGTCTGATGAAGAAGATACACTGCTGTTAGCCCGCTTATCTGCATCGACTTCTAAAAGATTCGTCGGTGTATAAATACCCAACGTTAAAATTGTTATAAATACAACTGCTATTTTTCTCCACCAGCGCGCCATCTGCTTCACCCATCTTCCGTATCCGTTTTCTTTATTTTACCATGAATCAATTTATTGTCTATCCAACCTTTCTACTTTTTTGCACGATAGAGCAGGAAAATGGAAGAAATACAATCGATATTGCTGCTTTATTATGCAACATTGGTACAGATGAAATTCAAAATACGGTATAACCTTTCTACATAGGAGGTTATATCAAATGTACTTATCTATCGTAAAAAATAATAAACATGTCCGAAACTACTTACTTGCCACTGCCAGCTCTAATTTAGGGAATGTAATGACTGGCATGGCACTTTTATTTCTTGCTTATGATTTAACGGCATCTAATGCGCATACCACGGGAATCGCCATTGCACAGGTTGTGCCATACTTACTCTTTGGATTATTCGGAGGGGTTCTTGCTGACTGGATTACGAAAATAAAATGGTTGATTCGTATCGATTTAGTTCGTTCTCCACTCTTAATCGGGTTAGTTTTATTAGATTTTACAAATCAGCTTGCTTATTATCATTTAATTATCGTAAGCGTATTAATTCATTTATGTGGATGCTTATATAACCCGGCACACAGAGCAATTATTCCACTTATCACGAAAGAAACGGAAAGAGCGGCAATAAATAGTTTAGTAGATACAGTGACAAGAGGAATGACTGTTTTAGGGCCTGTTTTCAGTATTATCTTTATGAATACAATTGGTGTGATCCACTTTTTCACCCTGGATGCAATCAGTTATGTATTAAGCGCTCTTTTTCTATCCTTTATTCCCTTAAAGGAAGAGCAAAAAGGTAAAAAGCAATTTCATATATTCCCAGCTGTCCGGGAATTCGCCGTATGGCTCCGTTCTCATCAAACCATCCGTTCCTTATTTGAGCTGACAGCTTTTATTGTTTTCTTTAACACCTGGGTTTGGCAAGTCGGGCTGCTATTAATGCTGCAAGAAACGACCAAAAATGCAGAAGCATGGTACAGCCTGATAACTGGGTGCTTTGGAATTATCGTGATTATCGTGAATTTAATTATTCCCTATATCTTCAAACAATTTTCGCTAAGAACCTATATTATTAGCTCATTTATCTGGGGAATAGGCATCCTTTTTTTAGGTTGGTTGTCTGAAATCCCACTAATCTTTTTAGGGATTATCTGGATAGCAGTTGGTGTACCGCTTTCCGGATTATCCAGGATTTATCTGCTGCAAAAATATATTCCGTCAGATAAGCTGGGAAGAGGGTTCAGCTTCAATGCCTTCCTGCTTTATTTTTCTAATCTTATATCTTTAGGCTTCTTTGGAATTTTATCTTATTTGATGCCAGTAAGTACTATTTTCATCTTATGCGGAGCTTGTATGGTTATTATTTCTGGAATCTATGTATTTCTTGAATTACGAAAATAGCTCGGCGTCATTCCATACAGTTTCTTGAATAGACGATTATACATCGAAACGGAAGAGAAACCAGTTTCCATGGCAATTTGCAGAATCGTAGCATTGGTAAATTGAAGTTTATCCAAACTGCGTTGAATACGGTAGATTTGCAGCCATGAAAATGGGGAAACGCCTACTTTTTCTTTAAATACATGCGAAAAACGATATTTATCTAACTGGGCAATTGCAGCCATATCATCTAATGTCCAGTTAGAATTATAGCTTTCCTTCATCGCTTCCATCACCTGACGAATCGGAAAATTCACTGAACGATAAACTTCTTCGTTGATATCATGATATTGATTATTCACACTTCCTCTCATTAGAAGAATAGCTAGCTGTATAAAACTATTATCCAGAAATACTTCCATACTTTTATCTAAGTCTTCCTCCCTTCCTTGGAGATAATCCAAGATAAATGCCACCCACTTTGTTATTTGCGGAGTTTGCTGCGGCATTTGTGCAAATTGAATATTTTCCGAATGGTCCATCAACGTTTTAGCTGCGTTATTTACCATTTGCGGATCTAATTCAATTAAAAATTTATGATGCGCTACCTCTAGTTGCCGGTGAGCATCATATGGATTTAAAAGCAGCATTTGATCAGCATGAAATGTTATATCCTGACGTGAAAGCTGATATGTCGTTTTTCCGCCAAGCGAATAAATTAATTTGTAGCAATTATCGGATCTTTTGAGACTTTCTTGTTCAAATTCCGTTTTAAATAGGAATAATCCTTGATTGGTTGTAAGCATTTTATTCATGGTATTTCCTTCCTCATTTTGCTAGTTCTCACATTGAAATCATTATCCATCTTTATTTTAAAGGCTATTCAAATTTTATCATACAAACAGCCGTAATAATTTTAAAATACCATTCAATTTATTATAAACTCAACTTTCCCACCTTAAAAAGACACTTCCTTTCCATAGAGATAGGAGTTGATTGTTCTTTTGATAACTTCCTTGACCAAGAATAGAAGATGAGGTGTAAAGCACCGCTGCGGCGGACCGTTTTGCTTTCCTAGGGGCACGCTCTTCAGCTAACTTTTGCCAAGAAGAGCGCTTGGCAAAAGTGGATCTTCAGATGGTGCTGATCCCTCAGGAGTCAAAAGGCCCGCCTCCGCTAGTTAGATGTTCTATACGTGGAATAGCTGAACAAATAAAAGTAGGTCATGCAGAACATATTTTTTATGCTGCATGGTAAAAGTTCCGCCAAGATTACTTTCTGTGCATGAAAGCTATTCCTGATGTTAATTATTCATGCTGTCATGATTCGAACTGCTAAACCATCCATTTGAAATAACGGAATGATCGTGTCATCAAGCGATAGAGATACTATTTCGTCCACCCCAACAGGATGTTATTTCTTATATTCGCTGTAGAATCCTAATTAAGCGGAGTCCAACCACGCAGACTCCTATGGGAACAGGGCGAGCTGAAGATCCACTTGAAAAGCGGGTTTCTTTTCAAGTTAGCTGAAGCCGTCCACATGGAAAGCGGAGTGGTTGGACGGAGCGGAAGCTATGCACTATCGTTCGTTCAAAAAAAGCTGATTTAATCAAAAATAATCAAGAACATGATAATCCTGAATTAGCAAGATATATATGCTTATTCTTAGGTCCGAAAGTTAAGTTATAAATCTAAATGATAAATACCTTCTCATTTTCATTTGTAAGTTTTTGAGCAGGAAAAATAATCCTATAACACATACATCTTTTCTTGAAATGTTACAATATTTTTTGAAACTCTTGCAGATAAGGATGGGACACATGGATTTACTAAAAAGAATTGGCGCATATGCAATTGGTATTCTTATTTTCATTGTCTGTATTACGGTGATAGCAGATGAATCAAAGAATCTATATCAATTATTCGAGGGAAAAGATGGAGAAGAAAAAGAAGTGACGGCTGTTGGTAAAACCGTATCCAGTGATTTATTTGGCAGCTTGAAATATTATGCTGTGTTAGAAGACGAAGCGCTTCTTCAGCTCACTCGTCATTCATCTGATCAAGAAATTTCTTTATTAACTAAACAGGAATTTGAACAGTTGGATGCCGGAGAAACGATCACGAAGAATGATTCTGGTATAACAGATGAGGATCAGAAATCACAAATAACAGAGCATCTTATTGTTATCATCGTCTTTAGTATCTACCCTTTAGGTTTTCTTGTTTATAATATTAGTCATATCCCTTTCTTTAAGAAATGGAGAGAGAAGGGTGCTACATTTTTTATATTTATTGTGTCAGGAATCTTATGCTTGGTATTTTTAATGACATATGTATTTATGGGAAAGTCTATTATTAGTGTTGTTCAATCCTATAGTGGTGATCAAATTGAAGTTGAAGCCTATATTTCCGACACAGCACACGAACGTAATACCGGACGCTTTAGTCGAGATTCGTATTATTTACATTTATCTTTTTATGCAGAAGATGGGGATGAAGAAATTTTTATTTCTAAAGAAGTCTCTTCTCGTATATATTCTCAAAATCACTTTTCCATTCCTGTTCGTTATCCTGAGGGGCAACCTTATAAAGCGCACATAGCAGGGACGAAATTCCGGGATTTTATCGGATCCAGCTTTATTATTTATAGCTGCGTCCTCATCGTTACAGCTTTATTGATCTATGCAGCTGTTTTAAGGCGAAGAAAGAAGAAAACGGGCTCTTTTTATAAGAAACAGAAAAAGGATTTCTCCAATAAATAGCGAATACATAAGATATACTATTTTCAGAGAGGAGTATTCCCTATGCTTATTCAGCCAGCAAAATTATCTCCCGAAGATAAAGTAGCGACTGTCAGCCTTTCCTGGGGAGGAGCTGGTGAACCTGCCTTAAAGTGGCGTTACCAGCAGGGTGTAGAACGCTTAGAAACTGTCTTCGGGCTTGAAGTTGTCCCCATGCCTAACAGCTTAAAAGGAGAGACTTATATAGCTGAACACCCCGAAGCCCGGGCAGAAGATTTAATGACAGCATTCAGAGATCCTGAAATCAAAGCGATTATCTCTAATATTGGCGGTGATGACAGTATTCGACTGCTTCCTTATATGGACTTTGAGGTTATTCGTCAAAACCCAAAGATTTTTATGGGTTTTTCTGATACGACAATTTCCCATTTATTCTGCTTCTATGCCGGTCTATCCTCCTTTTACGGACCAGCAATCATGACCGATTTTGCAGAAAATGTTGCAATGGATGATTATACGGTGAAAGCCATTCACAACTTGCTTTTTCAAGCGGAAGCAGCTGGTGATATTCCTGCACCGGAAAAATGGACAAGTGAATTCCTGGAGTGGGATATTTCTAATAAAAACACTGCCAGGAAAATGCTTCCTAATCAAGGTTATGAACTGCTGCAAGGAAACGGCATCGTTAAAGGAAACCTTATTGGCGGCTGTATCGAAGTCCTTGAGTTTGCTAAAGGGACAGCCATCTGGCCACAGAAGGAAGCATGGGAAAACAGTATTCTCTTTTTTGAAACATCAGAAGAACAGACCGACCCGGACTTAATAAAAAGATGGCTGCGGAACTATGCTGCCCAAGGCATACTCCAGCAAACAAACGGAATTATTTTTGCTAAACCACATGGAGATGTCCATTATGAAGCATACAAGGAAGTTATTTTGTCTGTTTTAGCAGAGAATGGGCGTACAGACCTCCCTGTTCTATATAATGTTTCCATTGGGCATACCGAACCGAAGACTCCCATTCCCTATGGAAGATTAGCTCAAATCGATTGTAATCAAGCATCCTTTTCCATTATAGAAGCAGCTGTTACCAACTAAGTGCAGCTGTTTTTATCGCAGTGTAACTGGCTGGGACTGGACTGTGATTACTTGTCCCATCGTAAAGAGTTGTGCGTCGAAAAACCCCCACTGAATGAAGTTTCACTTTATAACAGCATGATCTCTATGCTTATATGATTAACGTCTCTCTTATTAGTGCAATAAATGAGACCGTGATATAATAATTATGCAGAACTTCCTATTTTAAATTATTCATGATAAGCACTTCCCACTTCATATAAATAGGTCGTTTATAGTAAGATAGAATCAGCACCAACGCGCTAAGGCTGACATTAAATTAGCCTTGCAACCATATGCAGGAGGATTTTAAGGTATGGCAAAACTTATTATTCCTGAAGAGGATATTGTGCTTGCTATATGTATGTACATTGCTGAGGAACAGAACACGAAAGCAGATGACGTTCAGGTAGAACTATTTTATGATGATTATACTGGATTTTCAGCAGAAGTCGTTACGTCATCCGGTAAACAGGAATTAATTACTAAACAAATTATTACTGCATTACGAAAATGGATCAAAGAAAATCTTCACGCTGACCCATATGCAGGTTTAAAGTTGGATTTAGACAGACGAAACGGCATTTATGCACGTCTTCGTTCGGATAGTTAATGATTAACAAAGCTTTGATCATTTTTTCTTTTTTAAGCTTCTTTACATATCTTCAACGGATTTAGAAATTTAAAATAGGGTACTGTGACCTCTATCTAACAAAAGCATTTATTTTTAATTATTGTATCTTGATAAGCTTTTCTTCATGTATTGTTGAAAGGCTTCTAGGCATGTATGTACATATAGTTCAAATCCCTTGTTTTCTTTTCAATAAAGAACAAGGGATTTTTATTGTTTAATAAGTGGATTATTCCCTTTATCCGTTGTCCATTATTCCCATTCTCCTGTTCTGATTCCTCGTACAAGCTCATATACTTAACCAATAACTTGATGAGGAAAGGAGAGATATGTTGGAGTTTATACAGATCGTCGGACAAATTCTCCTTATCAATATTTTATTAAGTGGAGATAATGCCATTGTGATTGCAATGGCAAGCCGAAACCTTCCTGAACATCTTCAAGGACGGGCCATTCGCTGGGGAACATTTGGAGCAATCGCACTTCGAATCCTTTTCGTCTTTATCATGATTTATCTATTGCAACTGCCTTTTATCCAGTTAATAGGCGGATGCCTCCTGTTATATGTAGCGTATAAATTATTGGTTGATAAACAAGACCACAGCCAGATGAAAAGCGGTAATTCCTTACGGGAGGCAATTACGATTATTATTTTTGCTGATGTGATCATGAGCTTAGATAATGTACTAGCCATCGCTGCCATCGCTGATAGTGATTTATTATTAATCATTGCCGGTATTATTTTAAGTATCCCGATCATTTTAACAGCGAGCGAATTAATTTTAAAATTAATCGAGCGGTTTCCCATCATTATTTATATCGGGGCCGGGCTGCTTGCATGGACAGCCGGGAAAATGCTGTTAGAAGAAGCATTCGTGCAACAGCTTGTCGCCTCTTTAAAATATGGACAACTTCTCTTTCTTAATATTCTTACCCTGTCTGTTCTTTTTATTGGAAAATGGCGTAGAAACCAATTAGAAATGACTGTATGATGGAAAAACCTCTTATGCGGCAAATTGCATAAGAGGTTTTTTAGTCCACCATTTTACATGCTTTGGTAGGTTTTTGCTTTTTTAAATAAGAAGGTTGTTATTATCAGACCAATCGCTGCAAAGCTTAAAAGAATAGCTTGAATCGGGATGTTAGCTGCAGATAATCCGGACACAAGTGCATAAGCAATTGGATCGAATCCATTCATGGCTAAGAAGATAATACTCATAACTCTTCCCATAATATAGTCTTCTGCTTGCTCTTGAGCACCTGTAAAGAAAGGAATAAATACAAAGGACATCGAAAATCCAATAAAGAATACAACGATTGTTAATAACGTCAGATTAGGAACAATCGCAAAGATAATGTATGCAATAAGTGCCCCTAATAATCCGAATAACGAGGTCTTTCCTTTCTTCTTCACTAACACGGTGCTTAAAACGCCTGTACCGGCCACCAAGCCGATACCCAGACTGGCTTCCATATAACTTAAATTAAGCGGGGAGCCTCCATAGCTTTCCACTAAAAATGGAATCGCAATATGCAAGGTTCCAAATACAAAGAAGTTCAATGTAATTAACACGACTAACCCTGTCAAAAGAAAGCCTGAGTTACGAATATACGCCAGACCTTCTTTAATTTCCTTGACCGGCTTCTGCTTCTCCTGCAAAGCAACTGGACCTTCATTAATGAAGCGCGGATAAATAATTATTGCAGAAAGCAATGCTAAAATCATCGCTATAAAATAACTGCCACTCACACCTACAGTTTCCATTAGTATCCCTGCGAGAATCGGACCAGCTACAAATGAAATCTGGTCAACACCCTGGAATAAAGCATTTGCTCGCTGAAGCTGGCTTTTCTCTACAATTTTAGGAATCATAGAGGAGCTTGCCGGGCCAAAAAAAGCATCCAGCATACCGAAACCAGCTGCAATTAATAACAGTAAGGTAAGTGATAATGCCTCATTCTGCATAAGGATAAATAAAACAAGCAAAAGAACTGCTTGCACAAAATTTGCTAAAAACATAATCGTTGTTTTTTTATAACGGTCTGCTACAACACCGCCGAAAACCATCATCGCAATTCTCGGCACAGTAGCAGCAATTAATACAATCCCTAAAGAGCTGGCTGATCCGCTGTCACTGACAACAAACCAAGTTGTTGTTGTCAAAAACATACTGAAGCTGACAACGCCAAAAATACCAGCAACAAATAGCAACACAAATGTACGATTTTTAAATAAAGGTTGTGCTCCCATAACTATCTTTCCTCCGACTTTTTTTATTAATAAACAAAGCATTATCTTTATTTTCACATGACACGCAGAGATATATGCTTTATAATAAGAAATAACACATCCTACCGACCGTTCGTTTCCAGAAAAATTTTACCTTACAATAATTACTTTGTCAAAGGAGAATCATCATGCACACAAAAGAAAAAATTTTACTCGAAGGAATGGAGCTTTTTGCAACGCTTGGTTATCATGGCGCTTCCATGACAAAAATCGCTGATCGTGTTGGCCTGCAGAAATCTTCTCTTTACACACATTACAACAGTAAAGAAGCATTATTTTTCGATGTGACAACAAAAATTGCTGGAGATTACGTAGAGTTTGTGAAGTCGACCTTTGAGAATAATGGACAAACCACTCAAGAGAAATTGTACTTTTCTTTTCAAGCACACGTAAAAGACTTGGCCAACCATGACAGCAGTATTGAATTTTATAACCGTTTCTCCTCCTACCCTCCAAAAGGCTTTGAGGACCGGGTTTTAAAAATATTGCGTGAGAGCGAAGAACAAGCAAGGGCTGTTTTTAAAGAAGAGATAACAAAAGCGCAAGCAGATGGGGATATTACGGAAGACGTTTCTCCAGAAGAAGCTGCACGTGCTTTTTATGGGTTATTAGACGGTTTATCTTATGAAACAAGCTATTATAATATGGATATTATTGAAAGTCATGGAGAGTCGATGTGGAAGGTGTTTTGGCGGGGAGTTAAGGCATGAAAAAAACCATTTTATCATATAAAATTCCTTCTAATTTTAAATGAAATTTCTGATTTAGAGGACTTTTAAGGTATTTGTTGCCTCCATTCAAAGTATCAAGCAGTTTCAACCCGTTTGGAAGGTTATTTATAAGTTAGTCTCTCTGTAATGGGAGGAGCTCCGTCAAATATGGTCTTGGCATCATCCAGATGCAAAAGTCTGCAAATGCTATTATTATTAACAGGTTTCTGTTTTTCGTATTCAACAATTATCCAGATAACTAATAAAAGTCAATAGCTTACACGTTTAACTATCAAAGCTATTGACTGTTGATCCTTTCGCTTTAGAATTACGATTTATTTTGTTTTATCAGAGGCACTGAAACAGTTAATATTTCTACTATATTATCTATATTATCTAACAAAATAAAATGTTGAACATTGTGCACTGGTCTTGTACCTGAAGACTGGTATTCATATTCATTTTTATACGCTGATTCTTCTACAAGGAAAATCTTATTCTTTCGCAATATTTCAGCAGGTATTTTGCTTAATCTATCAATTATCCCGCTTTCATTTGTATATTTATATCCATAAATATCCGAAAAAAGGATTTCCTTTCTTAATGAATCTTTCTCTAAAGAAATGGATAGTTCTCCATGTGTAAATTTTACTTCCTCTATGACATATCCATGTTCTATATTGATTTTTTCATATGGTATCCATTTTTCCATAACAATCCCCTCAAATGCTTGATATTAGAACTATTGATACCGCTATTTCTGTTTATTATTTAAAAAATATAATTAAATTTCTTCAATAGTATTTCTAATTATCTCATGCAGCTGATCTATTTGCCATTCCATTTCTCCTACAATTAAATGTAATTGTATTAATTCTGATTTTATCTCTTTTCTGTCGTCTAGCTGGCTTAAGTTATCCAATGTTTTTATTAACTTTTCCTTTATCTGAGGTAGTTCTTTAATATTAGCTGTTTCCTCCTTAAGTTCTCCTGATGAAATTAACTTATTATCATATTTTTTATTTAATTGTTTTAGAACCTTAAAAACACCCTCTAAATCAGTCATTTTTTACCATCAGCCTTTCGTTACATTTCACTCTGATTATTTTCTATCCATTTCATGACCTTTTCTTTATTGCTTATTAAATAAACAAAATCCATGATTGGAATAAGAATCCTGGTTTGTTCTTTTCTGACACCGTTTTCTTCGCTGATTTTATCGATTATGAAAACTGTGTCTTCTGTACTTGAAATTAAATACTGGTTCCCTTCTACAAACAAACCTCTATAGTCATTACCTTGATACAATATATCTTTATGTTTCTTTTTCTTTTCCATATCATTACTTTTAATAAAATCCAATGTCTCCTGTAAATTATCTTCATCCATTTCAGATAGCATAAAATCTTGTATTTTGCTTATTTGCCTGCAATTATACCTATGCATTGTTTTTTCAATACAACTGTTATCCATTGTCTTAACCCCCCTTCAATTTGGGTTAGATATTAAAAAGGCGGCCCATACATTATTTAATGCCTTAAAGTCCATGGAATTTATGTTAAAAATTAATCATATAAAGCATGTAAGAAAAGTTGGAAACTACTTGATATAAAGAATAAATTATCTAACTCATTTTCATTACCTAATTCATGTTCCCAAAAATATTAATCCCCAAAGTTTTCTTTGGATACCCCGATACATATTTGATTCCCTCCTGGATCATCAGCTATTGGAACAAAGCCAACATCAAGCAATTCATCGGAAAAAATCAATATTTTTTGGAGATTATCATACATATCCCCTACACCATAAAAACGTTTCGTATACTCTCATACTGCTCCTCATTTCCCCTAATTTTAACAATAGACTTATCAGGATAACCTCCATTATGTTCCAGTAAAAACTCCTTATAATCATTGGGAAAATTGACATTGTTTTTACTTTCAAAAGTCACCAATTCTTTCAAAGTAAGTTTGGGATTATTAGATTTTATTCTTACCATTTCAGCACTCCTTCATTTTCTCTTTCCAATTATTAATGACTGACCGCTGTATTAGCACATCCTGGAGCGGTTGATTAACCTGACAACATTGCTGCGATTACTCGTCCCATCGTAAAGAGTTGTGCGTCGCCCCCCCCCACTGAAGGAAGTTTCACTTTAAACTGATTTTATTTTCTCAAATTCTCTATCGCTTAAACCAGACACGGCAAATCCAATTAGTTGATTAGCACTTATATATACTTTTATTCGATTATTTTTATAGCATTCTTCAGGTTGAAAATCTCTTTTAAAACTACATATCAAATCCTTATCTTTAAAAAACAGATAATACGGTTTATCATTATCAATATAATCATTTTCCTTTTTAAAAATAGATATATCCGTTAATATGATCCCTTTATTTTCTTGATTCGTTCTCCATTTCTGGAAATTGACGAAAAAAGTAGATTCAATATAAAATACGATTGTTTGAATACTGCCATCGCTGCTGTCTATTCCTATTTCTAATGGTGGAACTCCTTTTGCTTTTGTTAATCTCCAATAATTATAGTAATCTTTGGTATTCTGCTTATCCAATTTGATCGAAACCATTAACAAATCTTCTACAATTTTCTCCATAACTATTTCGTTATTTGTTTCCATATTTTTATCCCCTATTTGTTTCAAAAACATAAAATTCCTCCTGCTGCATAATTCAAATAAACTAAACATCATATAGAGCATGACAGATTACACTCCTATCCCCATTTCTCAACCGTTCATATGTAAACGTTTCGTTTAAAAATATTAACGGTACAGAAACCTCCATTTCTTCTTTAGTATGGTAACAAAAAGATTTCAAAGCAGGGATGAAAAAGAAAATCACTTACAAATCAATGGAATTACTATTATACCAAGAGTTGTATCAATTTCCCGCTTTATGATATATTTATCAAAAGTCACTTGACGGGATGTTGATAAAAATGATGAAAAAAATATTTTGTATTTGCATAGTCATTTTTTTAACCGCTTGCAATCCCTCTAATTCCGGGGAAGAAAATCCTGCTGATAATGTGGGGCAGCCGGATGATGCTTCCAAAGAAACTGTCCGATCCGGATTGAATCA
The DNA here is from genome assembly GCF_000750635.1 of Oceanobacillus jeddahensis. Lineage (GTDB taxonomy): Bacteria > Bacillota > Bacilli > Bacillales > Amphibacillaceae > Oceanobacillus > Oceanobacillus jeddahense. The sequence goes on along the minus strand of NZ_CCDM010000001.1, from coordinate 556,951 downwards.
GCTTGGATTTGAAACGCTTTCCCGATTAGACAAAAACGAAGATGGCAACTTATTCATCTCTCCAATCAGTATTTGGACAGCATTGAACATGACATATCATGGTGCGGATGGAGAAACAAAAGCAGAGATGGAAAAAGTGCTCGGGCTAGAAAATATGGACACTGATGCCTTATTTTCTGCCAATCATGCTCTGTTAATGGAACAAGCAGCAGATGATGAGGGACTAGAACTATACCTCGCAAATGCCGTCTGGTTCCGGGAAGACATAGCTATGAATGATGCTTATCAAGAAGCGCTGAAGACATATTATCTGGCGCAGATTGAGCCTTTGACAACAGCTGATGCAATCAATGACTGGGTTGCTGAACAGACAAATGACAAAATTGATACGATGGTAGATGACATTTCCCCGGACTTACTTTTATTCTTGCTTAATGCCGTTTACTTTCAAGGAGATTGGACACATCCTTTTGATGAAAATTTAACAGAAGAACAGGAATTTCATTTAGCTGACGGCTCTTCCATAGAAATTCCTACGATGGTATTGCATGAGGAAGATTTAAATTATTGGGAAGATGATCATGTTCAGGTTGTTTCCTTGCCTTATGAAGAGGAAGAAACGATACAAATGCAAATTTTCTTGCCTAATGAAGACACAAGCTTTTCCGAGTTTCAAGAAGATTTTTCTTTAGCAAAATGGCTGGAATGGACAGATGCATTGGAGCATCAAACAGGAACGGTGTTTCTTCCATCTTTCACGCTGGAATATGAGTCGGAATTAAATGAACTTTTCATAGATCTTGGCATGGAGCAGGCTTTCGATTCAAATCAAGCTGATTTATCTAAGATGTTTGAGGAAACAGAAGACCTGGACGCTTATATCAGCAAAATTTTTCATAAAACGTTTATCGATGTTAATGAAGAAGGAACAGAAGCTGCCGGCGCTACTTCTACAGAGATAGAAGTGGTTTCAGCTCCGTTGGAAGAAACGTTTACGATGGAAATCAATCGACCGTTTTTATTCACAATCACCAATACAGAAGAAGATATTATTTTATTTATGGGGAGTGTAGAGCAGCCAGTGAATGAGTAAGATAGAAAAGAACAGTCCATTCATCTTTAGAAAAACGATTGTGAGATGAAGAATCGTTACAAAACCGTTTTAAGCTGTTTGGACCGTTCTTTTTATTTTAATTTGATTTATTCACGTTTTTTATTTTTTCCGTTTCTTTTTTCCGGTGGTTGTCATACCAAAACCAACTTGCTAAGATAACGAAGAGTCCTAAAACAGCTGTATCCATGAAACGGGAAAATCCTACTGTTGCATTTAAAATAACAGCAACTGCTATTAGACTGAAATAAAGGATAAGCTGTTTTCTGGTGAACACAACATCTCCTCCTTTTGCGCTGCCAAACCCTTGAGCCAGTCTGACTTATTTTACGAAATTCTTGTTCCATTCGTCACTTTTTCATCCGGTCGCAGCAAAACCACATCGCCCTTTTCTTCCACGCCACCAACCACAAGCACCTCTGATTTAAAACCGGCAATCCTGCGCGGTGGAAAGTTAACAACCGCCACAACCTGGCGTCCGATCACTTCTTCAGGTGTATAGCGTTTCGTAATTTGCGCAGAAGATTGTTTTTCACCAATCTCTTCTCCAAAATCTATCCGCAATTTAATAGCCGGTACACGCGCTTTTTCTAGTGGTTCCGCATGTAATACGGTACCTACACGTAAATCAATCTCCATAAATTCTTCAAATGTTGCCATTCCATCAACCTCCTTATGTACCAATTTTCAAATTTTTTCTTTTGTATCTATCTTAGTAGAAATGCATCCTTAAAGGCAACTGATAACTAGAAGAGGAAACATATAGCTCTCGATAACAAAAGGTTTATTTCTATATTTCACACCAAACTCGGCCAATCTAACCAGTCATATTCATTTAGACATCATTTATCACGGAAAACCGTCCGTAAAACTTCCACTGAGCGAAGTTTCGTTTTATTAGCAATAACGCAGGTTGACATCAAAAGGTCTTCACAATAAAATATAACTAACTAATTAGTTATATAACTGAAAGGAGAATGATCATGTCGAAACGAAAAGGAGAAATTAGCAGAGAAAAAATACTTTCTTCTGCTGAATACTTGTTTGCTGTGAATGGTTACCATGGAACAACCGTTAGTCAAATTGTCCGTGAAGCCGGTCTGACACAAGCTGCTTTCTATCTATATTTTAAAAGCAAAGAAGAAATACTGGATGAAATATTTCTTAACTTTGAAAGACAACTAGATCAGTTTGTAGAAACAGGACAGCAGCTTAACCAGCATAATTTTTCTGAAGTGGAAAAGCATTTAACCCAAACTTATATAGGTTTATTTCAATTGTTCGGTGCTAATAAAAACGTGATTAAGATTGTATTTAATGAAGGGGAGCAGGGAGAGAAATTACGCCGGAGAATAGTTAATCAGATTCATACAAATATGACACAAAACCAATCGCTAGGAATTTTGAAGCCTGGAATTAATACAGAGGTTTTTGCAGAATTATTAGTGGCATCTATTGAACGTATTGCTATACGCTACGGAATAGATGAAGACTATTCACCTGCGTACTTGGGACATTCTCTTGCCGGCATCCTTTTCCAAGGAGTATTAACTAAAAATACTTGAAAAAGAGCAGGATTTATTATAATGCAACATATTATACATTTTAACTTTGAGGTGAATCATGACAAAAATATTATCGCAAGGAAGATATTTACATGCAAAATTCTTGCTTCATCTTATCATCGCTGTCACAGGAATAATCAGTGTGCCATTACATATTCTTTTTTCTCCGGATCCAAGTGTATCGGTTACAAAATTCACCATTCATTCTAACATTATTGCTGCCATTGTATTTATCGTCAGTACTTTTTTTCTTTTAACAAAGAAACAAGAAAACAATGTACTGGATTTATGTAAAAATGCAGCGCTTATTTATATGATTATCGTTTTAACAACTTACCACTTTATCCTTTCCAGCGGCGGAGAGTATAGTGGAATGCGGATTATTACAAATTTCACGTTACACTACTTCACGCCAATTCTTATTTTACTAAACTGGATGATATTTGAAGAGAAAAAGTGGTACAGTTACAAATCAATCGCTTTTTGGTTAGCTTTTCCTATCATTTATGGTGCCGTATCATTACTAAGAGGAGCGTATGATGGATTCTATCCTTATTTCTTTCTAAATCCAAACAATCCTATTCCTGATGGGGTTGGCAGTTATATAAATGTAAGCTTCGTTATAGCAGGGTTCACTTTTGTCTATTGCATGCTTGGTTTTCTGCTAATCATTATCAATCGAGGCGTTCTTCGATTTGAATGTGCTAAGCAGCTTCGAAAATATAAAAAAGATAATGTGATCGAATGAAATAAGCAGCGTCAAGTCCATGCGATGATGGGATAAGCATTTATAAAGATAGGAATCCGGTTTTATTTTTAGTTACCCATAAGTCAGTTATTATTTCTAATCTCCCCTTCCCTGCCGAAACTTTTTATCTCATTAATCGTATATAAGTTATCTAAGTCACGGAGGCGGTTTCCATGCTACAGGTACTTATTGATTCAGCAGGATATCAGCAAAAAGAACATTACCTAAAAGATATTGATTTTACCATCAATCCCGGCGAAATCGTCGGTCTAATTGGAGCAAACGGCGCCGGGAAAAGTACGACCATTAAATCCATCATTGGCACCATCGAACATTTCCATGGAAGCATTGCATTAGAAGAAGGCAAACAGCTGGCATATATCCCCGAGGAACCGATTCTCTATGATCGCCTTACACTTTGGGAGCATCTGCGGCTTGCAGCGACGTCATATGAAATGCCCGCAACCGTCTGGGAGCCACGGGCAAAGGAACTTCTTAAAAAATTCTCCCTTTCCGGTAAAGAACATGAGCTTCCTATTCATTTTTCCAAAGGAATGCGGCAAAAAACATTGATTTGTCTCAGCTTTATGACAGAAGCGGATATTTATATCATTGATGAACCTTTTATCGGTTTAGACCCTATCGCAACCAAACATCTGATCAACCTGCTGTATCAGGAGAAAAAGCGTGGAGCAGCTTTGTTAATGTCTACGCATGTCCTTGATTCTGCAGAGAAACTCTGTGACCGTTTTATTCTTTTAAACGAAGGGAACGCTATATTCCAAGGAGCCTTACAGGCGTTACAGGAAGAAACAAATCAACCTGCTGGCACTTCTTTATTAGATTGTTTTTATGCATTACTGGAGGAGGATACGTTATGAATGGAACTGCACGTACACTCTTCTTCAAACGACTCCAATCTGATTATAAAAATGTGTGGGAAGCCAGTAAACTCGTATTGGATTGGACATTATTTATCTACCTATTGATTCCCGGAATTGCCATTGGAGTATTTTTCTATATGGAATGGCTGCAGGATATTCCCGTTATTTTAAGATTCATCGGCTGGTATGGCTGGATGATTTTATTGGCAATCAGCTTTTTATTTTATCATATAAAGTTATTCACCTATCTGGCAGATCAGCTTTTCCTTAGCAGAAATATTCCTTTATTGCGACGTATCTCCCAATATGGCATCCTTTATTCCATTAGTATTATGTTATTTACCGCAACACTGTTATTTGTCTTAGCTGCACCCTTTTTAAGTAAGTTATTCTCTCTATCTTTATTATCATTAGGATACCTGTGGATTTACTATCTCACCGGTGTTGGTTTGGTGACCATGTGGAGAAAATATGCAAACATTTATATTCCTTCTTTTATATTACGAACACTATCGTCCATGATTCTTCTTGTTCTGTGGATAAGTTTGTCATGGATTATCTTAACGCATTATTTTTTGTGGATATTGTGGATAATCATTAATATTATTGTTATTGCTGTTATAACGAAGCATCTAGCTTACAACGGAATGCATTTTTTAAAAATCGCTGAGATGGATGAACAGGCTAGAGGAAAATGGGCCAATCTATTGCTGGCTAACGCCAGACAACAAGGATACAAGCTGCCTTCCGCAAAACCTGTACGGCTCTGGAAAAACTCACAGGTTATGTTCCAAAAGCAAAGCAATAAGATGATATTTACTGATGCGTACTTCAAATCTTTCTTTCGTAATTTACCCGTACTGATGCCGCTTGTCCAGCTCACATCGCTCTTAATTGCGGTACTGATCGTATCTGCACCGCACTGGACTGGGTACTTATTTTGGCTTGCTTCCATTTACATCATTGTGGATATTACCAAAACAGGCTGGCTCGGCTTCCGGTTCAATTCCTTTATCGAACTGTTCCCCTGGAAGGAATCGATGCTGCGAAAATCCTTGGAAACAAGCGTACTGCGTTTGAGTTCCCCTATTCTGTTGGTTATTGGACTTCTTTTTGGGTACTTGAAATTGGGACTTTTAGGAATGCTGATCTTTTCTGTTGGCAGTGTTCTTCTGGGAATAGGACTGATTTATTGGCATATTCGTTTTGTACCGGTTCATAAGGCAGCTTCAGCAGAATAATTGGCAGCTTTCTATCATCTGCTGTAAGCTTAACCTAAGTAATATTTATTGTGAATGGAGATTACCCACATGCAAAACATATTAATTGTTGATGATGATACCCATATCCTGCAGCTGGTTCGTATTCAACTGGAAAAGGAAGGCTTCCACGTTTCAGAAGCAAAGGACGGCACCGAGGCTTTAACCATATTAAAAAAGACAGCTTGTGATTTAGCCATTGTTGATGTGATGATGCCATTCATGGATGGTTTTCAGCTGACAAAAGAAATTCGAAAACAATATGATATTCCAATCATTTTACTCACAGCCAAGGGACAAATTGAGGATAAGGAAGAAGGCTTTCTGGCAGGAACAGATGATTATTTAGTAAAACCGTTTGAGCCCCGCGAACTCAGCTTTCGTATTCATGCACTGTTGCGCCGCTATCAGCAGGAGACGGATACACACATCATACGATTAGGAAACACGGAGATCAATTTGGACAGTTATGAAGTAAAGCTTAGGGATAAAACCCTTTTACTTCCTCTAAAGGAGTTCGAATTATTAGCACTATTAGCAACTTATCCACAGCATGTATTCACACGTGCGCAGCTGATTGAGAAAATCTGGGGAATGGATTATGAAGGCGAGGAACGGACCGTAGATGTGCATATTAAACGGCTGCGGAAACGTTTTTCTTCCCAGACTGCTGCTTTTTCTATTAAAACAGTCCGTGGCGTCGGATATCGTTTGGAGACAGCGGAATGATGCGATCCCTTTATGTTAAATTTGCTGCTGTCACGATTGGTATTATGCTTCTTAGTGGTGTGATTGCCTTTCTCGTATCAAACACCTATTATCAACATTCCTTGAAGCCTCAAAATGATGAAAAGAATACGGAAATTGCTTTAGAAATGGCTGCTTTTATTGAAAACAACCCGGAAATCAGCATGAATGACTACTTATCGAATATGACCGATGTCGGTTATCAACTGTACCTTGTGGATAACAATGGGCAAGATCAATTTTTCGGAGCTGATTTCCGGGAAAATAATCTAACCAACAGCGATATACAGCAAGTTCTGGACGGAGAAGTCTTTCACGGAATGGCTAACTTCCCAAGACAGACCTTTGTAACAGGATTCTTTGCAAATGAGTTAAAAAATGCGATTGGCGTCCCTGTAACTTATCAGGATAATTCTTATGCGCTGTTCATCCGTCCCGATATCAAGCTGCTGTTTAATGAAATTCATTTATTACTAGGCGTACTATTTGGCCTGACCATTGTCTTAAGTATTTTATTTGTTCTTTTCAGCACCAATTATCTGGTCAAGCCTATATCCCGTCTTAGCCGTGCTACGAAACAGCTGGCTAAAGGCGACTTCCAAGCGAATACGTTAAACACAAAGCGGAAAGATGAATTGGGAGAGTTATCCACAAGTTTTGCACAGATGGCACAACAGATTGTGGAAAATGACCAGATGCGCAAGGAATTTATATCAAATATTTCCCATGATATCCAATCTCCTTTATCCAACATTAAGGGATATACGAATTTACTCGGTGACAAGGAAACATCAGAAGAAGATAAACAACAGTATAAAACCATTATTAACGAAGAAATCAGCAGGCTGTCCACGATGACAGAACAACTTCTGCTTCTCACTTCACTTGATCAGAACCAGCATATTTTAAAAAAGAAACACTTTTCTATCAACAATCAGCTTCAAAGTCTGTTAAAAAGCTATCAATGGCTAATCCAGGAGAAAGAAATTATGGTGAGCTATACACTTCTTGACTTAGAAATTTACGCTGATCCCTCTTTATTAAATACAGTATGGGATAACCTTCTGTCTAATGCACTAAAGTATAACCAGCAAGGCGGCAGTATTGATATCCAGCTTACCTATACAAAGGAAGTCTGTTCCATTACTTTTACAGATACCGGAATTGGCCTATCCGATGAGGAAGCAGAACGTATTTTTGACCGTTTTTATCGGGCAGATATCTCACGGACCAGAAGTGTTAAAGGAACAGGATTAGGCTTATCCATTGCGGCTACGATTGTCCAATTGCACGAAGGTACTATTTCTGTCCGCTCGAATCAAGAAGCTGATGGAACGATTTTTACTGTGACATTACCGTTAAAATAACTTGTATTGATTAAGCATTTAACCTATTTGGTTAGATGCTTTTTTAATGAATTATAATAAACATCTCCTAATAATATGTTCTGTTCATACTGCGTTCATATTCCCCCGGTATACTTCTGGATATAAGAAAGATGCAGGAGGGAAACAAAATGAATATGGCATGGAAAGAAATGAAGAAAAATAAATTACGTTACACCATCCTGGGCTCGATTATTTTTCTGATCAGCTTATTAACCTTTATTATATCCGGACTGGCAAACGGACTTTCACAGGATAATGCCTCCCTGATTAAAAATTTGCCAAATGGGACGTTTTATATGGAAGAAGAAGCAGATGAAACATATAACTTCTCCAGTCTGTCGGAAGAACAGCAGCAAGAAATCACAGATGCACAGTCAGAAGCAGCTTTCTTCTCGATTCAAATGGGGAATTTTATCGACACATCTGATAAACAGCGCAGTGTTGCTTATGTAGCATCAACAGACAATATGGACTTCCCGGAGGTCGACACTGGTGAAGTAATTTTAGATGCTTCACTTGAAGAAGAAGGAGTGGCAATTGGTGATGAAATAACCAATGAACAATGGGAGCAGCCATTGACTGTAGCTGGATTTGTCGATCATGAAAAATTCAGCCACTCAGCTGCGGCATTTATTAACCCGAATGATTTTAGTACCTTTTTCCATACGGATACGATGCAAATGGCTTTTATCGCGGATTCCGATATACAAGGCACAAATGAAGCACCAGCCTTTGAAGAGCTGCAAGCTTTTTCAAATAGCGATTTTTTAAATACAATTCCAAGCTATAGTGCGGAACAGATGTCATTGAATATGATTGTTATCTTCCTGCTCGTTATCAGCGGGATGTTATTTGCCATCTTTTTCTATATGATTAATGTGCAAAAGCTTGGCATTTACGGAATTTTAAAGGCAATTGGTGTCAAAACAGGCAAGTTGTTTCAAATGATGTGGGCACAGATGTTGATTATCTCTGTGATCTCCCTCATATTATCTATTATCATCAGCCAATCTTTCCAATTGCTGGCGCCAAGCGGGATGCCTTTTCATTTAACCTGGCCGGTAACAGGATTACTCTCGCTCGTTTTTATCGTCATCGGCTTTATCGGCGCAACATTGTCTGGTATCCAAATCAAACGAGTTGAACCAATGCAGGCTATACAGCAAGGAGAGATGTAAAATGAGTTTATTTACAATGAAAAACGTTCAAAAAACATTTGCTCATGGAGAAGTGGAAGAACAGATATTAAAAGGCATTGATATCACATTGCCTGAAGGAAAAATTACTGCTTTAACCGGTGCTTCCGGCTCTGGCAAGAGTACATTGCTGACCATTGCTGCCGGACTGCAGACAGCTTCCGGTAGCCAGATTTCCTTCGAGCAGCAGGAGCTGACTTCCATGCGCAATGAAGAGCTACGTCAAATTCGGGCAAAACAGTTTGGTTTTATTTTTCAATTTGCGCATCTGGTTCCTTTTTTAACCGTGCAGGAACAGTTAGACTTGATGCTGGAGACTGCTGAATCTCCGCTTTCCAAGCAAGTACAGAAAAAAGAAATCAAACAGGTTTTAGAGCTTGTCGATATGTGGAAACGAAAAGACGCCTATCCGGCTTCCTTATCTGGGGGAGAAAAGCAGCGTGTCGCTGTAGCAAGGGCGATTATTCATAACCCTAAGGTGCTTTTTGCCGATGAACCAACTGCCAGTCTTGATTCGAAACGTTCCGAGGAAGTGATGCAATTGATTCAGAAGCTCTCGAAGGAACGCAATATTACGGTTTTAATGGTCACCCATGATACGGATATGCTCCAATTTGCAGATCATGTCGTTGAAATGCGGGATGGAAAAATGGTTTAGGATAAAATCACTTGAAGTCAGTAGGAATAAGCTATTTTGGTGCAAAAATAGCTTATTCCTTTATACTATACTCTCTTACTACCTTCATCATCTCTTCATCTGTCCAGATCGGTTCTACCTGATTATGCACATCGTGAAAATTTCTCTCAAAAGCTAAATCCACCAATTTCTTTTCCTTTTTATCAATGGCTTCTACGATTAGCTCATGATTATAAAGAATACGTTCAAAATCTTTTTCATTGGTCATCATTCGGTAACGCATCGATAAAATAATTAGGCATTCTAACACTGGCTTTAAGTTATTCCAAAGCATCATAATATGATGATGATCAATAGATTGAATAATGGTTTCATGAAATTCAAGATCTAAGAAGGAAAATTGATCCACATCTTTATATTTAATCGCAATTTCCATCATCTCGAGCATCTTTTTCAGTTCTCGGACTAATGTATCTGTCTGCATCTTTAAAAGGCGTTCAAAAGTAAAGGACTCTACCATTAAACGAACATCATAAATTTCTTCAATATTCTTTTCAGAGATACCGACAACAACTGCCCCCATCCGTTCCGGGCGGACAAGATTTTCACTGGCCAAGACGCGCAGCGCTTCACGGACCGGAGAACGGCTGACCTCAAATAAAGCTCCCAATTGGTTTTCGGAAAGCACTGTTCCTGCTTTTACTTGGCGGGAGATAATTCTCATTCTAAGTTCTGCCAGGACTTGCTCTCCTTTCGATTCCTTACTTAACTGTTTCTTCGGGTAAAATGTCTCCACGTTTACTATCTCCTTTATTTATCAATGAATACTTGTATACCAATATAGTGACACAGCTTTTATATTTTGTAAACGTTTCCTAGGTAAGTCGTAAATCAATCATTTCTATGTATTTTATAGATAGTTGATGATTGCCAGTGTCCAGCTGAATATTTACAACTAACAAAGGGCGTCTTGCCTATTTAATTATTTCCGGGGAAATAGTAGATACTCATACAATGATAAGTACTGGAAATATAATCCAATCATAAACTGCTGCTATCATTATAAAAAGGATAAGGAAGCTCCTGTAGAAGACAAAGCTTCCTGATACAGCTTCGAATGAGACAGAAAAAGCTATTTAAAATCTTTAATTTATTGTAATTAGCAGCATCTTGCCACGAATACGAAAACATACCAAGTCTATTACCCCGACCGAACCCCATAATTCATAGAATCACAATCGGATAAATGATAAACTGAAAGAGAAAAAAACTTGTGGAAAGGCGGAAGATCCATGTCTATCAAACTGCAACGTATTTATGAAAAATCAGATGAGTCTGGCTACCGTGTTTTAGTTGATTTGGTCTGGCCACGAGGAATTTCCAAAAAAGATGCAGAACTCGATGATTGGGCAAAAGAGGTAACACCTACGCCTGAATTACGGAAATGGTTTAACCATGACCCTGAAAAATTTGCAGATTTTAAGTCAGCGTATAAAAAAGAACTGCTAAACGATGATGAAAAATTAAAGAAATTAGCTGAACTGCAAAAACAGCAGCAGCTTATTTTATTGTATGCTGCTAAAGATAAAGAGCATAATCATGCGCTTGTATTAAAGGAGGTACTGGAAAGCGAACTGCCTAAATAATTCTATATATTAGTAAAAGCGTACCTGAACAACAAACAAGGTACGCTTTTCTCTACACATTAAAATTAACAATATACTTATGGATATCCGTACGATAATAAGCAACAGAATATTCTACCAACTTATCACGTTCATCATACGAGAATCGCTCACGCTGTAATAACGGTTGCAGCTCAATTTCCAGCATCTCCGCAATAGCAGGTTCTGGAACGGCTACACTAAATTCATCCTTAAACCGAAAAAAACGAATACCTTCCTGATAGAGCATATCGTATAATGAATTAACAAATACATTCGGATCATTGGGCAGTGAAATCGATGATGGAATATAATGTCTAAAGTGGATATACGGTTCCTCATTTAATGTATAGAGGCGCTCCACACAATAAGCACCATCTCCAGCTAAATCACTGATAGAGGGCAGGATATCCTCTACTTTTGTTACTTCAATCAGCTTTTTACCCAATTGATGCCCTTCGCCAATAAGATATTCCGTAAAGCGCTGTCCTTTTGACAATCTGGAAACGGCCTGATTTGCTAACACAGTCGTTCCGATACCGCTTCTCTTCTCTACATAACCTTCTTGCGCTAACTGCTCCACAGCTCTGCGAATTGTAATTTTACTTACTTCAAATTCTTTTTCCAGCTCCGGCTCTGAAGGAATCAAACTATTTTTGGGGTATTGGCCATTAATAATTCTTTCTTTCAATATATCTTTCACCTGTAAATATAAAGATCCCTGCCTTAAATTTAACTTCATTGTCAATCTCCACCCTTCTATATCCATATCCAATTATTACCATATTATTGTAAGAGGATGTTCAAAAAGTACAATAAAAATGACACGGCGGAAAAAGGAACTTCTACTAAGATCGCCCACGTCCTGTGGGCAACGTAGAAGTCACCGCATTCTGCGGAAGTGCGTTGGCTTGCTTTTCCGGTACTCACGTATCTAAAAACATAGAGGAACTTCTGTTAAGACCGTCCACGTCCTGTGGACAACACAGAAGTCATCACATCCTGTGAAAGTCCGTTCCTCAAAGCTGCGCCGCCTTGAACTTCTTGGTCCTATTTATCGCACTTTTGAACACGCATTGTAAATAAATTCCCTTATTATTTATAAACGCTTTTCCTATTTACTGGGGAAAACGGTCAAGTCATCTCTTGATTCTCTAAAGCTGGTTTTATAATGTCGATCTCAAAGCTGGCGTTCTATTCACCTATTTTTATTATATCTTTTTCTATCCTTTTATTGTATCAGCAATCATGCTTATACTAAACTTTTTCGTCAAACCTGAAGCTATACCTTTCCTCCTATCATCTATAGGAATAACACGGCTCCAATTTAATATACTCATTGCCAAGGTATACCGCTTGCGGCTTAATTACTTGGTTCGTGACGATTTGATTTCCTATCGAATCAATCAGCGTCTTGGTTTGGTTTTCAATGGTGAAAAAAGTAAATTCTGCATAAGATCCATAATTAAAATTACCCAGCTTTGGCTGCTTTAAAATATGTGCTGGTGTTTCCGTCACTGCCTGGATAATGGTTTCTAACGAATAGCCCAGTGCTAAAAATTTAGTCAGCGTCGTGGCCATACTATACACTGGTCCATTTACCTGATTATCCTCATAAATATCTGTACCGATCGTATCGAAATGTATACCGGTCTCCTTTGCTTTCTTGGCAACAGAAAAGGAAAAGCTGGATTTTCCATGTCCTACATCAAGAAAAATCCCTCTTTGGACAGCTTCTTTCAAAGCCTTTTTCACCCCTCCTTGAGGCTGAAAAATATGATTGGAACTTTTCTCATGATAACAATGTGTAAGGATATCCCCTTTGTTTAACAAAGGTAAAATCTCATCCAGCATAGGTGGTGCACTGCCTACATGAACCATCAGCGGTTTCTTTAAAGCTTTGCTGTACTTTACTGCCAGCCGCAACGGTTCAAGCTTGTTATCACCCACAACACTGGCACTCATTCTCGCTTTTAACCCAACAATAAACGAAGGATAATTGGCTGCAGCATGTTGTACCGCTTGCCAAGAAATATTATCTATATTTGCTAATTCATCGAACCGTTTTAAACCAATCCTTGAAATATTTAAAAAAGCAAGCACCCTTGTTCTTGCCTGTTTGGTCACTTGGTAAAATTCTTCTATGGTGTCTGCACCACTACTCCCGGCATCAACTACGGTCGTTACCCCCGTTTGATAGCCGATTTTATCAGGAACTGCGCAATAAGGCGGGTATTTCGGGAAAGCATGTGTATGTAAATCAATCCATCCAGGTGAAATATACATCTCCTCTGCATCGAACAGAACTGGATAGAAGCTGTCTGCATGTCTAACTACATCTTTGATTCGACCATTTTCTATTAAAATATCTACATTTTGCCCATTTGTAAGCAATGCATTTTTAATCACTTGTACCATCGGCTATTCCCCCTCTATTTGCGCTGTTTCCTTTGTCTAATTTGTATCCTTACTCTGTTACTACTTCATATTTAGCAAATGTTTTTGACGCACCCCAGGTAATAAAATAAGCAGAGAGACTGCCTCCGAAAAAGAAAAGTAGAGCCGGGAATACGTGAAAGATGAAATAACCAGCTAAGCCCATACAAGCCACTAAAAAGATAGTGAGTATCGGATGCACAATAGCAATTATCAATGGCCATTTCAAGTACCCAATTATTTTCAACTCAAAATGAACATATACTGGAAATAAATAAACAAGTAAGATAACAAGTAAAGCAAAGATAATTACAATAGAAAATTGAGCCATTTGATAAATTAATGCACTTTGCGCGCCAAGAATTTGAAATTGAATCGAAAACAAGTAACCAAGCGCAAACAAGGTAAGGCCAATGCAATTGGCTTTCCAAAACTCCTGTTTATATATCACCCAAAACGTTGTGAAAACCCGAACTTCATCTTCCCCTCTCTGCCACTTACGGACAATGGCAAACATCGCGACGGTTGCAGGCATGATCCCAAAGAAAAGAAGACCTGCCATGGTAAATAGCATCCATAATAGATTCAGATAAGCAAAACGTGTTATCCAAATTGCAAATATATAATATCCACGAGCTACTTCTGCCATAAGAATCCTCTCCTATTCTTTATATAATCTTATTCCTTCACAGATCCTATCAATACGCCTTTTACAAAGAAGCGTTGCAAGAATGGATAGACAATAAGCAACGGTAATGCTGATACAATAATAACGGCATACTTCACAAGAGATGCTGTCTTTATTTGGTCTGCAAAAGATTGAGCGCTTCCTGCAGCACTGGATGCACTATCTGCACTGACTTCATTTAAAATAAGGATTTGCCGTAATATCAGCTGAAGCGGAAATTTATCTTCACTCCGCAAATAAATCAAAGCATTAAAATATTGATTCCATAAGGCAACACCGTGGAATAACGCCATAACGGCAATAATTGGCATAGATAATGGTAAGACGACTTTAAAAAATAAATAGATATCACTTGCTCCATCGATTTTAGCTGCTTCCACAAGCTGATCAGGTATCGTCTGTTGGAAGAAAGTACGCGCAACCAGGATAGACCAAGCACCGACTACTCCAGGAATGACAATTGCCCACATGGTGTCCAACATCTGTAAATTCCGGACAACTAAATAAGTAGGAATTAACCCACCATTAAACAACATTGTAAATAAGATAAACCAAAGCCAGAATTTCTTACCCATTAATTCTTTTCGTGATAAAGCATAGGAAGCCGGCAAAAGTACAAATAAGTGAATCACAACACCAATTGCCGTATAAAGGATCGTATTTTTGTATCCTGTCCAAATCGCATCATTCTGAAATACACGCTGAAAGCCCTCGAATGTCACATCTACCGGCCAGAGCCACATCTTCCCTGTATTTACGGCATGAGGATCACTAATCGATGCACTAATCACAAATATTAATGGATAAATAATGATTAACGTTATAAGCAAGACAAATAGAAAATTGAGCCGGTCAAAGGCTTTATCCGATAAGCTAAACTTTGACATGATGCATCTCCCTCCTTACCATAGGCTGTTCTCGCTAACCTTTCGTGCAATTTGGTTCACGGTAATTAAAAGCACAATATTAATAGCTGATTCAAATAACCCGACAGCGGCAGCAAAACTATACTGCCCCTCTAATATACCTGTCTCGTATACAAAGGTTTGAATTACATCTGAAGTTTCTGAGTTCAGCGTATTCTGCATAAGAAGCACTTTTTCAAAACCAATTTGCATGAAATTTCCGATATTTAAGATAAAAAGAATCACAATCGTTGGCATAATACTTGGAATATTAATCCGTGTAATCCGCTGCATCCGTGTAGCTCCATCTACTTTAGCCGCCTCATGTAACTCCGGATTTACTCCTGCCAGTGCAGCAAGATAAATAATCGTGCTCCATCCTAACGTCTGCCATTGACCAGACCATACAAAAATGTGGCGGAACCAGTCTGGACTCGTTAAAAACGGAATCGTGTCCATTCCAAGTGCCCGTAATAAGTGGTTTATCAAGCCTGTATTCGGGTCCAGAAAAGCTACCAGCATCCCGACAACAACGACAACAGAAATAAAATGTGGTGCGTAAGTCAGCGTCTGTGTCCATTTTTTAAATGCACCATTCCGGAGTTCATTAAATGCTAATGCTAAAATAATTGGCAATGGAAATAAAACTAGCATATACAGATTTAAAATAATGGTATTTTTGAGCAGTCTCCAAAAATAATAGGAGCTGAAAAAACGTTCAAAATGCTCAAAACCGACCCATTCGCTTCCCCAAATACCGAGTGTTGCAAAATAATCCTTAAAAGCAATCTGAACGCCGTACATCGGTATATAATGAAATATAAAAAAGTATAAAAAGACGGGCATCATGAAAAGGTATAACTGCCAATTACGCAGAAAATTCTTTTTGATTACGGCTCCTCTACCCTTTTGGATGGATTGATTTTTTGCCATCTTTCCGTTAACCTCCTTCTTCAAATGGAATCGTTCTGCTAAATGAAGCACAGCAGCAGTGAAAGTGTCTTATGTAAGCAGCATCATGATGTATCACCTCTAAAATAAAAGAGAGGGCGTGAGATATACTGCCCTCTCGATGTGAATGAATCTTTTTAAACATCTGCTTTAATTAGATTGATAACGATCATATGCGGCTTGGTAAACCTCCTGCAATTCTTCCATTCCCATCTGCTCAATCGTTTGGATATAGCTATCCCAGTTATCTAAATCTTCATCACCTGTAATAAACTTATCGCGCATTTCCTCCACATACTTGTTAATGTCTTCACCAGTTGATTGTAGGATGCGGTTCTCTTCTTCTGTAAAAGTAAATCTCGGCCATACCTCATCGATAACTTGCGGTTCGATTTTTTCAGCTGCTTCCATTGATTGCGGCGCAGTTTCTCCCCCTTGGAAATAATCTGCTTTAATAATTCCGCTGATAGAACCAAGCCATGTTAAATCTTGGGCAATTGCCTGTTCAAATGTCATATCACCCTCTGGGTTCAAAATATGGTCACTATAAACTGCTTCTCCATCTTCCATTTCAAATGTTTCTCCTTCTACACCCATGTAGTAAAGCTCTGCACCTTCATCTCCGTAGAAATGGTCCATCCAACGGACAGTTGCAGCCGGATTCGGGTTTTCACTGGTAATCACCAGGTTATCTGGAGTCCATACAGAAGATGAGAGTTTATTATAAGACTGATACCCGTCTGGACCTTCTAAAGCTGCTAAACTATTATATTGCGAACCAATCTCTTCACCGAATAATTCAATTGGATCATAGAAAATCATACTTCCATATAGATTATCCGATGCATTGGCAAGGAACTGCCCCCATTCAATCGTGAAAATGCTTTGGTCGATCAGTCCTTCTTCATACAGCATATGGATGTATTCCAGCATATCTCTATATTCATCAGAGGTTGCATAGTACCGTACCTTAGAATCATCATTCGGGTCTAAATCCAAGTTTGTGTTAGAGGCACCATGATTCATTACGCCGAATGATCCAGACAGCCATTGAACAAGTTCAGCAATGTCTGTACCTCCATAAGGAATCGTATCTCCATTCCCTACTGGGTCAAGCTCTTTAACAGCCTGCAAATACTCATAAAATTCTCCTGTTGTTTCCGGAATATCCATATTCAGCTCATTCAACCAATCTTCATTCACCCAAGGTCTTGCACTGAGCCGTAAAGAGAGAAAATCATCTTCAATGAGCGATGGCATCGAGTAAATATTGCCATCAGGGAAAGTAATCGCTTTTTCAATCGTCGGGTCATTTTCCATCAATGCTTTTAAATTTGGTGCATATTCATCAATCAAATCATTTAATGGCAGGAACGACCCTTGGGAACCGTATCGTAATAAATCCGTATTTGACAGCTCTGCAAGGAAAAACGCGTCCGGTAAGTCACCACTTCCCAGCGCCAGATTCCTATTTTCCTCCAGCGCATCCGGACTTACGGAATTCCAATTCACATTAATGTTTGTTAAATCTCTGTACTCATTCCAAATTAAAATATCATTCCAGTCATTGCCTTCATTTTGAGCAGGCTTGTTCGCAAAGAAGGTGAGCTCTAACTCCTCCTCCACAATTGGAAACCCCTCTGCATTGACATCTTCTTCACCCGCTGCCTCCCCTTCCTTACTATCAGCATCGCCTCCATTACTACATGCATATAAAGCGCTTACAAAAATGAGTGTTACTAGTAAGAAAAACAATTTCTTCAACATAATGACCCCCCTTTTAAGTAGGAAAAAATGTAAAACGAGCTTCCACATGATGTGATGACTTCTACGTTACCCGCATAACGTCGGCAATTTTAGCAGAAGATCCTTTTCCGACGCGTTGTTTTTATTGGTCTTTTAGTCTAAACTCCTCCTTTTCAATACCATAATCATCTAAGATGCAATACAGACTTTTTTGCTTATTCAAAATAGTACCACTATTATTTGAATGCGTCAACATAACATTATAATGATTAATATGTTTTTTTGTCTCCTTTTGTCGAAGAACCTATTTTTATTTATTACCTTATTTAAAAGCTTATATGGACGCTATATTTTAATGATACAAACAGGTGATTGTACCAAGATTGTATTATTTTTTATTAAATATGTATTATTTATTTGTTTAAAAATCGTTATATTATTACTGTTTTGATGACAAATAAATAATTGATTATTCAATAATTGGTTAGTACAAAAATGTCTTGGCCATTTTCCACCTGTAAGAATGGAGGTTTCTTTTTCAAGCAAACCATCTTCAGCCACATGAAAAAAAGTCAACGAGTCTGCACCCCTATTAGAGGTAATGATTTTCCCATCAACGTATTGAATCTCTGCGCCATAATTCTTCTGCTCACTTACCGTTTCTATCTCTTGAATGCACTGTAAAAAAGCTGATTGGTCTGTATACTGATACACTAATACCGTTGATTGATATTCATTGATCACATATACGATTGACTTCTCCGGATGAAAAGCAACGTGCCTCGGTCCTGTTTTCTCTGGTATCATCAAATTTTGAAAGGGAAGCAAACGTCCTTTTTCTTCATCCCACTCATATATATAGATTTTACTTTTACCAATATCCGTCATCAGGATACGGGAGCTCCCTGGAATTTGCCGAACCGTATGAATATGAGAAGCGCCATTATTTGTAGAAGTGAAATCCAGATATTCTATTTCTTCTTGTAAATCTCCCTTTTCATCAAGAGCATAAACAACAACGCCGGCATTCGAATAATTGCTTACAAACAAATAACCGCCACAGGCACTCACCTCTACGTAACATGGTCCGCCATGTGTCGGCAAACGCTGTCGTTCTTTCAGACAATGCGTTTCATCGTGTAATTCATAACAAACTACCTCTCCCTCTGGTACTTCACTGACAGCATATACTCGCTTTTGGGTTGGGTGCTTTGCTAAAAAGGATGGATTAGCGATTCCATCTTGTTCACCTAACCATTGAACTTCACCTGATTCGGCATGTATTTGCAACCACTGAATACATGCCGAATTTTCCTCTCCATAGCTTCCAATAAGTACTTCCATCGTTTGATTATCCAATGGATTTCCCCCCTCAATAAATCGGCAATACATGAAAGAATACATTAGGAGAAGCCATCCGATAATAATAGCTGCACCAGCCCAAGCCGCTAGACTCCTCTACATTTGGAGAAAAATACAATCGCTCTTGCTCCAGCTCTTCTATTTGCTCCAAGTCTCCCTTTACATACTCCTCAACCCGCTGGCAAGCGGTATCTAAACGCTGTAATAACCCTCCATAGCGAATATCAATGACTTCCCATCCAAAAGGTTTATTCAAGGAAAGCCATTGTTTCCGGTGAGCACTCTGCAATTCTTTCACACGCTTTATTACTTCTGGTATTATGTGCTGGGCAATTTCTTTAAGCTTTTCTTGATCTGATGCGTCATACGCTGCTTTTAATTCCACACCTAAATCCCCTTTTTTCGCAAGGACACGACACAACTTTTCCGGCACATCAAAAAAGTGATCTGACGTTTGTTGATTATACTGCCCGATTTCCTCTGCCAGGTTTTCATAAAACGTCCCTACATTCTTTTTTTCGACATGCTTATCAAATAATCCCAGCAATACATCCTGCCATAACAAAAATTTAGAGGGGTTTGTCTGCAATGTATTTCCTTCATCTACACCGGGTGGCTGATCCATTTTATTTAATGCCAAGAGTGCATCTGGATTAATGCCTGTACAAAACAGTGCACGTTCTTTCAACCGGTTTGTATTGACTTCCATGTGGTAAGCGTGTTCGGCATAGAACTGTAATCCATAAAGTGCATGATATACATTATTTTCATAACCATCATCTCCCCACAGTGTTACAAAAACATCTTCAATACCTTCTTGCTTGCAAACAGTAAGCGCTGGTTCACTAGCCGTAAGGGATATTTGATAGTTAGGTGCAAACGTATTCCATACCCACATTCCCCCAGCAAATGCCGGTGTAGTACCAAACCGTTTTAATTGTTTCAGCATCCGCTCATAGTGCTCCTTATCAGATTGAGCGTACTGCCAATACATATACTGCACATTATCAGGAAGCTGATTCACAATATAATCTGGTAAATCTGTTGTTTTGTCGTAGCTATCCCCTGTTTCAGAAGCCAATTTTAAAAACATATCGCTCCACATTACAGCACGCAGATGATATTTATTTGTTATGGCAATAACTCTATCGAGATGTGCCTTCATTAAATCAAATCGGTCCTTGAAACCATGCATATTTAAATATCTGCCGCGCCCTACCTCTTCTGCTTCATCCATACCGATATGGACACGGTTGCTTCGAAAAGGCTTCGTCACAGAAGCAATCATCCGCTCCAGCAAATCATACGTATCTTCACTCTCTAATAATAGGGCTCCCCTGGTATCTTTATATTTATAAGCAGCATCCCATTTCAGAAATTCCTCTAAATGAGCTAATGTTTGAATACAAGGAATTAGCTCTATCCCAAATTGACTCGCATAATCATCCAGCTCCCGCAATTCTTTTTCATTATAACGCCCACGCATATAACCAAAATAAGGCTCTCCGTCTACTTCATACGTATCTTCCATATACAGCATTGCCGTATTATGCCCCATCACCGCTAATTTGCGGATAAAATCCTTTAACGTAGACAGCTTCATTGTCATATTACGGGATAAATCAAACATCGGCCCTACGCTGGAAAACTGCATCGTTTCTTGGATATGACTCTGCTTAACTCCTTTCTTTAACTGTTCTAAAATCAAACCAAGTGCTCTAAAAAAATGACATGGCTGCTGATAGGTAATTGTCCCGGTTTCTCCATCAAATTCCACAATTAACCCTTTGGCACGCTCATCTTGAATACCCGTTAGCACAATACCACCTTTATTCGCTACACTAAATGTATAAGCTTCCTGTAACTCTGCGATCCCTGAACGTAAATTTTCTACGTCACCCTTAAATATAATTTCCATTTACCATCACCCCTTCATAATATATATGCTACACCCTAAAAAACATAACGTTATAATGTATTAGTTTATAAAAAGCTCTTTTAAATGAGAGCTACATAAACTAATAAATTGAAAACCCTTTCATAATGTTAAATTCGCCTTTTTATTGTAAACTCCTTCTTTTTCAGCAAAATTCTTCTTACGTTTTTCATCCTGCAATTGTTAGAAAGCGATATGCTTATCCATGAATATTCTTAATAATTTGTATACTTCTTTCTATCTTGATTAGAAAAGAGGACTCCCACTTTTAAGTCAGGCTAACATCGCAACGTCCTGGGGTTGGGACTGCGATTACCCCACCAAAAAACATTTGTTGCAACATCTGTACTAGTATATTCTGGGACTGGAACAAACGTATGAATCTCATATAGACTGAAAAGAACTCTCAGGAGGCAGGGCCAATGGGATAGTGTGGTTGGATGTTTTTAGCACACCGATGTGCCAACTCCGCTAACGGTTCATTGACATCTTGAAAGTCGACACCTCAGAAACCCACACTTCCAATTTCTTTAGAATGAAGTGGCAGGAATATTCATTTATCATCACATTATATTACGTCATTTATGTTATCGTTTCTTCCTTAAGAACTTTCAAAATTAAACGGACTACATAAAAGGAACTGTTGTAAAATGCATGGTTTGCCTTTGATGAAAGCCTCTTTTTTTATGTTGGATTATTTATTTTAGGATTGACCATTCTCCTTCTTGGTAATAACAGGAGAAACAATTGATTTTTTGACGCACTTAAATAAACTTCCCTTTTTTGGCAGCCTCTAAAGGATGAAAACAGTAATTTAGGCGATCAGATTGGATTTTCGGATATATTTTATTAAGGTTATAACAGAAGGAATAAATCATTTTTAGGGACCATCTCTTCAACATCTATCGGTGATAAATTGCTACATTTTAAATGTACTGAGGTCGCTGTATGATTGGTTTACTTTTCATAATTAATTATAGATCAGAGCAGACACCTTATGGTCTGTTTTTTGCACGATAGAAGCATAAGAAAAGCTGTTGCACGATCAGTTACCTAATTGTGCAACAGCCCCTTCTATAAATATATTACAACTAGTATGTTACCCCAACGCCATACTAGCAATTACATTATTCTTTATACTGTATGCAAATCACTAACTTTACCAGCCTTAACTACTTGCCCTGGATAATCGTCTCTTCCAATTACTTCTGTCAACCCGCTCGATAATGAAATAAGTTTATCTAAATCAGTATTATGTTTCACTTTTATCTCATCAAGCATATGGACTAGATCTTCTGTACAAATATTCCCAGTAGCTCCAGGAGCAAATGGACATCCACCAATACCTCCTAAAGATGCATCAAATTGATTTGCACCTGCTTCCATTGCTGCAATTACATTAACCAGCCCCATGCCTCTCGTATTATGAAAATGCAATGTAAGTGGTATATCCCCAATTTGTTCTTTTACTTTAGAAACTAGCTGTTTCACTTGAACAGGGTTTGCCATGCCAGTTGTATCTGCTAAAGTAATACTATTCATCCCCATTTTCAAATAGGTATTGACATACTGTTGAACTGCATCTTCAGAAATATCTCCCTCAAATGGACATCCAAAAGCAGTTGCCACCGTACCATTCACCTTCATTTTTGTACTTTTTACTGTATCCATTATTTTTTGGAACTCAAACAACGACTCTTCATGTGTTTTATTCACGTTTTTTTTATTGTGTGTCGTACTTGCCGACATCACTAAATTGACTTCATCCATTCCTGCATCTAATGCGCGTTCTGCTCCACGTAAATTAGCTATTAGAGCAACATAAGTTACATCTGGGGTCCGATTAATTCTAGTTGCAACTTCACTTGCATCTTTAAGCTGTGGTACTGCTTTTGGAGACACAAACGACGTTACTTCTATTTTATGAACTCCAGTTTCACTTAGTTCATTAATCAATTGTACCTTTTTTTCCGTTGGCACAAATTCCTTTTCCATCTGAAAACCATCTCTTGAAATTACCTCTTGAATTTTCACATCCATATCCGCTCTCCTCCTTTTTTATATTGTGTTATTTTCCTTCATTTCTATTATTCTTTCATCTGTAAATCCGAGAATTTCTTTATATACTTCTTGATTATGCTCTCCCAGTTTAGGTCCGGCCCATTTTATTTCTCCAGGT
This sequence comes from Oceanobacillus jeddahensis, assembly GCF_000750635.1. Lineage (GTDB taxonomy): Bacteria > Bacillota > Bacilli > Bacillales > Amphibacillaceae > Oceanobacillus > Oceanobacillus jeddahense. The sequence goes on along the minus strand of NZ_CCDM010000001.1, from coordinate 533,549 downwards.
GTTTCCGAAAACTTCGGCATTATACCAGGCATTTTTAATTTTCCGAGTTCCTCTACTTCAACTTCTTTAATCATTTCTCTTGCTTGGTAATGTACGTCTTCAAAAATATCTGAAATACTGTATATTGGACCATTAGGAACATCATATTTATCAAGAATTTCTTGTGCTTCCTTCAAAGTGTGCTTTTGTGTCCACTCCGTAATAGCAGCATCTAGGAACTCCGCTTGTCTTGCCCGTAAATCATTAGATGCATATTTGGGATCTTTCTCTATATCCTCACGCCCAATTGCCTTCATCAAACGCTTGAATATACTGTCCCCATTGCCACCTATAACGATATATTTATCTTCTTTACATCGATATGTGTTTGATGGAACAATCCCCGGCAAGGAACTCCCTGTTCTTTCTCGAATATGTTCATAATAATCAAATTCAGGTACCATACTCTCCATTAAGCTAAAAACAGCTTCATATAAAGCAACATCAATATATTGCCCTTTTCCTGTGCCAACAATATCCCGGTTATAAACTGCCATCATTGAACTAATCACAGCATATAGGGATGAAATAGAATCTCCCAGACTAACTCCAACCCTTACAGGAGGTCGATCCGAATAGCCTGTTAAATAGCGAATTCCTCCTATCGATTCACCTACACTACCAAAGCCGGGTTTACTACTATAAGGTCCATCTTGACCATAACCTGAAATTCGCACCATAATAATTTTAGGGTTAATCGCTTTCAAATCTTCGTAGCCCAAGCCCCACTCTTCCAGCTTTCTGGGTCGAAAGTTTTCAATAATAATATCTGTATTCTGTATAAGTTCTTTAATAATTTCTTGACCTTCTTCTGACTTTAAGTTAAGTGTAATAGACTTCTTATTTCTTGCTTGAACATACCACCACAGTGATGTATCTCCATGCATTTTACGCCATTTACGAATTGGGTCCCCTGCTCCTGGCGTTTCAACCTTAATAACTTCTGCTCCAAAATCTGCAAATAATCGCCCTGCAAACGGACCTGCAATTAATGTTCCCATCTCTAAAACGCGTAATCCTTTTAATAATTCCTTTGATTTTTCATCAAACATAAAAACCACCTCAACAATTCTAAAAATAAATTTTGTTAACTGTTAACATTAAAAACGAAAAAATAAGCTACTTTATTACTTTATTCTTAAAAATAAATTTAATAGACTTTCCATATCATATTGAATATGTTCATCCATTAACTCTTTTGCCTTTTTGCTATCTCTATCTTTTAAAGCTAAAAAAATATTATAATGTTGCGAATGTGCAACAGCTCTTCGTTCATGGTTATGGATGTTAAACTTACGATATAATCTTGTTAAACTTTTTAATTGTGCTACTTGATCCAAAAGTCTTTTATTCTCACCAGCTTGAATAATAATATGATGAAATTCGCTATTTAATTCTAGAAACTGCGTTGTTGATTTTTCTAAATCATCTTTTTCATCCAGTACCTTACTTGATTTAACCATCAATTGCTCCAAATCAGCCAGACCTTGATCTGAAATACTTTCAGCTGCTTTCTCTGCAGCTAAAGATTCAAGCGCTCTTCTGCATTCATATATATTTTTCAAATCATCCGCATTTGGAGTATATACACGTAATACATTTTTTTCGTCTCTTACTAATAATCCCTCTTGCTCAAGCTTGCTAATAGATTCTCTTACAGGTCCTCTACTAACTTCCAATGTTTGAGAGATTTTTACTTCATTAATTCGTTCACCATAATTTAATTTTCCATTTATTATTTCTTGACGTAATGCACCGTGAACTTGCATGTATAAAGGTTTTGCTTTTACTATTTTCAAGTTAATCATCCCTTTTGTTACTTCCTATGCTTTACCTCTATTTCTAAATAAGCATTGTTAATAATCCCGGAAAGAATATAAATATAATCAGTGCAATGATATAGAACACCAGATATGGAATAATTTGTCTCACCATAGACTCAAATCTTATCCCGGCAATCTCTGATGCAACAAATAAATTCAAACCGACTGGTGGAGTTATTTGTCCCACAGCCAAAGCAATTACCATAAAGACTCCAAAATATACGAGATCAATTTGAGCATGTTCTAAAATTCCAACTACAGTAGGAACGACCAATACAATAGATGCAACGTTTTCCAAGAATGTTCCGACTATTAACAATAATAGAAGTAGTAATAACATAATTATAACTTGATTATCCGTGAAAGACAACATGACGCCAGCTACCTTCTCCGGCACTCTTTCTGATGCAATTATTGCACTGAAAATATGTGCAGATCCAATTAGAATCATTATCATTGCAGTGCTTTGCGCTGTATCTTTTAATGCAATATATAAATTTTTAAAATTTAATGTCCGATATACAAAAAATCCAATGATAATCCCATATAGACAAGCCACTGCTGCTGATTCAGTTGGTGTGAAAATTCCTGAGTATATTCCTCCTATAATAATAACTGGTAATAACAGCGCCCAAAAACTATTCAATATTACTTTTACAGAACTTCCCATTTCCATACTTTTGGTAACTGTTGTTTTATCTTTCTTTAAAAGAAAGTAATTTAAAACCATTAATCCGATTGCTAAGAGAATACCCGGAACAATCCCTGATATAAACAGGTCTCCAATTGATACACCTGCCGTTACACCATAAAGTACCATCGTAATACTTGGTGGAATAATAAGACCTAATACACCAGCTGATGATATAACCGAAGCTGAATAGACTTTATTATATCCTCTATTTTCCATATTCGGTATCATAATAGATCCGATTGCTGCAGTTGTTGCGGGAGCTGACCCGGATATAGCACCAAACATAGCTGATGAACCAACAGATACATGAGCCAAACCACCTGGTAGTTTCCCTACAATTAATGCTGCCAGGTCTATTAATTTGTCGGATATTTTAGCCTTTGCCATTATATTTCCAGCTAATAAAAACAAAGGAATTGCAAGCAATGTAAAACTATTTAAGCCACCAATAATTTTTTGAGGCACCATTAATAAAGATGTATCTGCTCCAGTTATAAGTATAGCGGCAATACCGGATAAGCCTAACGACACAGCAATTGGTACACCAATAAATAGTAAGATAAAAAACGCAATAAACATTACTAAAATCACTAAAGTCACCTACTTTCTTCCGGCTTTACTTTTATTTCATTCACTATATTTTCTAACGTAAATAATAAGCTGATAGCCCCGCTAATTGGTATAACTAAATCAACATAACCCATTCGGAAACCCGTTGCAGGGGTTACTTGAATCATCGCTTTCATAGATAAATCAAAACCAAAATATATCAAAACAATACAGAAAAAAGCCACTATAAAATGCACTACAATTCGAAAAACTTTTTGTATTCGCTTTGAAAATAACTCTTGAAAGTAAGTAACCGAAATGTTTTTATTTTTACGGACAAGAATAGAAAAACCTAATAAAACTAACCATATTAAGCAATATCTTGTTAATTCTTCTGAACTTGTTAATGGTGTTTGTAAAACATATCTAAAAAGCACCTGCACTAGTACCAGTACAGTAATAACTCCAACACTAAGTGATGTAATTATTTCAAGTATTTTATTTATCCATTCTAAGAGCTTCATGTGTTCCCTCCTTTACAATTCATTTTGAGCATCTTGAATTCGTTCAATAATATCTGCTCCGAAAATATCTTCATACTTTTCATAAACTGATTCTGTTGCTTCTCTAAAAGGTTCTGGATCTACATCTGTAATTTGCATTCCGTTTGCTTCAATTTCTTCCCATTGTTCTTCTTCCAAGTCATTGACCATATCTGTATGAACCTGCGCAAGCTCTACAGCAGTGTCTTTTACTATATCTTGGTATTCTATGGGCATACTTTCAAATAATTCTTTGTTCATTAATACTGGTGTAGCAATATGAATATGATTTGTCCTAGATACATAATCCTGCACTTCATAATATCTCTGTGTAATAATATGAGCCGGCGGATTTTCCTGCGCATCAACTGTTCCAAGTTGTAGAGCTGAATACAACTCCCCGAAAGAAATTGGAGTCGGAAGCGTTCCTAATGTTGTAAATGTGTCTAGAAATACTTCTCCATCAGGCGTTCTAATTTTTAGTCCTGCCAAGTCCTCCGGCTCATTAATTTCTTGTCTTGAATTAGTAATACTACGAAAACCATTTTCCCACCACGCCAAAACAAGAGCCCCTTGTTCCTCTACTTTCGCTGATAATTCATCTCCAATTTCACCATCTAAAACGTGCCTAACATGATTAGAATCTTCAAATAAAAATGGCAGATTCAATACTCCTACTTCAGGAATCCAATTAGAAAGCAAAGTACCTGATGTTAATACAATGTCTTGTGTGCCAATTAAAGCACCCTCTACAGCAATATTTTGGTCTCCCAACTGATCAGAAGGAAAAATATCAATGGTAACATTTCCATCTGTCCTTTCATGAACTAACTCAGCAAATTCTTCACTAATCGTTTGATAATGATGATTCGGAGCACTTGTGTGAGCAAGTTTAAACGTAAATTGCTCTTGTTCAGAAGAACCTGTAGCTTCTGATTGTTCACAGCCGATAAGTGCAGCTAAAAGAAACAACCCCATGAATAAAACGCTTACATTTAACTTCATTAAATAACTCTCCTTATTTAAATGTTATCTGTTAACAGTTGATAGATAACAGTATAATTCATTAATTTTTAATTTGTCAATATTATTTTAATATTTCGATCATCACTAGAACTTTATCAATGACAAAAGCCTTTAAACCATACCAAAGGCAATCAACTTAATTATTCAATTAAAAAGCAATGAACTGCTTAAACAGCTCATTGCTTTTTATCTAGTCCTTCGCCATCGCAAATTCATGCTCATCTAATTTTTGTTCTTTATCATTATTATTCAATGCAAAAATTGAAAAAATAACGAATAGTACAACAATAGAACCTAAGATATAAAAGGTTGTCTCATAGTTTGTCTGATCATAAATCCAACCGACCAATGCAGAGAAAATAATGACACCAATTTCACTGGAAACCTTAAAACCGATAAGGTAGACAGTTGCAGAAAGTCGAACGTCAAAGTTTGCAGCAATATATTTAAATACCGCAATTAATAAAATCGGTAATTCGACTGCGTGAAGCATTTTCATAAAGGAAATGCCAAATCCACCTGTTACCATTGCGGAACCAATGATACGGAAAGCCATGATACTTCCTGCTAATACAAGTGAACGCTTAATCCCGACTTTGTTAACGATAAATGGTGCTAAGAATAAGAAAATTGCTTCAACAAACACTTGTATAGAGTTCAGAATTCCGTAAACGGTATTCCCATCAGCACCACCGTCAGAGAATAGGCTTACAAAGTAGACTGGAAACAGTTGTTGATCATATACCGTGTAGATACATACGGTTCCAAACAGATAAATAATTAAAAACCAGAATATTTTATTTGAAAAGAGAAAGCGAATATCTTTCATCGATATATTGGAAACACTTTTTTCTTCAGTTTTGGTAACTTCCACTTTAAAGAATACATTAATCAAAAGAAAGATAATCCCTGTTCCAGATGCAATCCAGAAATTAATATGTGGGTTAATGCTCATTAATGCTCCTGCACCAATGGCAGAAACAGCATAACCTAATGATCCCCACATACGTGCCTTCCCAAATTCAAAGTCATATTTACGGCTCAGTTTTTCTGTAAAGGATTCCAAAAATCCGGCTCCTGCTATAAAACCGGCTCCTAAATAAATGGCCCCGAGGGCTGCCCCTAAGTAAAAATTATTTAGCAGTAACGGTTCATATACATAAATAACAAACGGTGCAATAAGAACAAGTACCACACTCTGTATCCAGACGAGGTTTTTCTTCGTCCCGAGCTTATCCTGCATATATCCATAAAGGATCATGAAAAACAAAGAAAAGAAAGAGTTAAACGAGTAAATTGTTCCGACTTGTGCTCCTGTTAATCCAAGACTGTTGTTCAACCAAATTGCGTAGAAAGACCACCAGATTGACCATGTGATAAAGAAGAAAAATAGATATCCGGATGAGAACCAATATTTACTATTCTTTAAAAAATCCATATTTATTAGATCCTTTCCTTATAAGGTGGGGAGGAGTTTGATTACTCCTCCACGCAGCCATTATTATTTCCAAATAGAATACAAGTTTGTCCATGATACATTATCTACTTTTAGTGCTTCATTTACTGCAAATATCTCTAGTTTTGTCACTGCGCCTTTAGGATAAATCAGGTTTGTTGAAACAGTTAATCCATCATTTAAAAAGAGCTCAACCGAAGATTTGTCAACGATTGCTTTAAGCGCTTGAACGTCCAGCCCATTCAGACTTCCCTTCACTTCTTCTGGAAAATCTTCAGAGAAATCAATGATCCCCTCATTCCGATAGAATGTATACGCATCTGACTGCTTATCTATTACCAATCGGAAAGCTTCATCCTGATCTGTAACAAATTGCACGCCCCACTTTGTACTATTTGACGTTTTTGAAATCTGTAAATCTACCTGAGCAGTATTACTAATTTCGTAGCTTTCTGTCTCATCAGGCTGAATGGTTACATCCTTATAAGAAACCTCTTCTTTGCTATTGTCTGCGATGATGGCCTCTTGTTTTAATAAGAGACTTCCATCTTTTTCAAATAAGGAAAGCTTCCGCGCCAGACTCATTGCACTGCGCCATGGCGAGACCGGGACAACTCCCGCATACTGCCAATTATTCATCCAGCCGATCCAATAAGTATCCTTTGTATTATCCCAGCTGACAGCTGCATAAAAATCTTTTCCTGCATCTGCCCACTTCAATTCATCTTTCGGTGTTTCATTCGGATGAAATTCTTTCCCATCAAAACTTCCAGTAAAATAATAAACTGCGGAACCGCCATTAGGACCGTCTGCATTGATACTTACAATAAGCACCCACTCTTTTTTAGAACTGTCCTCTACTGGTAAATAAAGCAGGTCCGGACATTCCCAGACACCAATATAGGAAGGATATTCTTTTCCAAATGAGGATAAATAGGTCCAATCAATTAAATTTGGTGAACCATAAAACTGGATGTGGTCCCCACAAGCCAATACCATAACCCATTGCTGGCTTTCTTCATGCCAGGAAACCTTTGGATCACGAAAATCTTTTATTTTTGTGTTTGGTATCACCGGGTTTCCTTCATACTTTATCCATGTTCTTCCTTTGTCTTCACTGTAGGCAATACTTTGCTCCTGGCTTTCTCCATCATGTGTAAAAATAGCAACCAGTCCACCGGTATCGCTTTCAAAAAGGCCGCTGGTGTTATATTTATCTACCACTGCGGATCCAGAGAAGATGGTTCCTAATTCATCCGGAGCTAACGCAATCCCGTGCTCTTCCCAATGATATAAATCTGTACTTGTTGCATGCCCCCAGTGCATATCAGCATGATCATTAGCATGCGGATTACGCTGATAAAATAAATGATACTCTCCTTCATAGTAAACAAGACCATTCGGATCATTAATCCAGTTTTCCTTTGGTGTGAAATGAAGCTGCGGACGATGTTTTTCTTGATATAACATATAACTATCCCTCTCTTTAAAATTAAATTTATGTTTATGAAAAACATTGAAAACGGTGTCAGTAATTTCTTACGTACTATCATCTTATATTTTCAGAAATATGTCAACCGGTTGACATAAAATTTTGTACTTTATATAAATACAAGAAAAGTTTCGTTCTTCCTAAAAAAAGGATGAACAAGGTCTGTTTATTCAACCTTTCGTTCATCCCTCCATGCTATTCTTTTATTGCTAATGCAATACACCCTTTTACTCCCTGTTCATCATTTAAGCCTGGAGCTACGATTAGTTCATTTACGTCCGCTACTTCAATGTACCCATTCAACCGTTCCATAAATTTTTCACGAACCATTGGGTAGAGTTTTTCCTGTTTCATTACTCCTCCTCCAAGAATTATTTTTTCTGGAGAAAGAACAACAAAGAAATCTAATATTGCCTGTGCAAGGTAATGCGCTTCAATCTCCCAAACTTGGTCCTCATCAGCTAATTCAGCACCTTTCCGGCCATGACGCGCTTCAATTGCAGGCCCTGAGGCCAGCCCTTCTAAGCAGGTACCATGGTTCGGACATGTTCCTTCAAAAGTATCTTCCGGGTGCTTTTGTAATAAAACATGCCCCATTTCAGAATGGTTTCTGCCCTGAAATGGTTCTCCATCCTGAACAAGTCCCGCTCCTATACCTGTACCTACTGTTATATAAAGACAACTGGAAACATCTTTTCCAATACCATATTCATATTCTCCGAGACATGCAGCAATAACATCCGTATTAATTGCTACTGGAATATTAAAACGTTTTTTTAATTCTTCCAAAAGCGGATAATTACGCCAAGGAATTTTTGGTGTATTTTCAACCGCACCATAATTTTCACTGTCAGCACGTAAATTAATTGGCCCGAAAGCTCCTACTCCCATTTTTTCAATTGGGTGCTGTGCAAAGAACTCTTCCACCTTTGCTAAAGTTTCTTCTGGCGATGTTGTCGGAAATGAAGTACGTTCCAGAATCGTTCCATCTGGATTCCCAACTGCACACACAAACTTTGTTCCCCCTGCTTCAATTGCTCCTATCATCTTTGATAACACTCCTTATCTCACCTATATGTTTGGTTATTATAGCAGATTTTTTCGTTAAGATATTATTTATTTTATATAAATATAGACAAAAAGCATTACTCTACAAAGAAGCTCGCGTCGTTTTTCCTTTCCACAGCGAAACAGACAATGTTTTTTCTTTTATCTCCTGCGATCTTCCATCAATCTCATCAATTAATGTCTCGACTGCATTTTCTGCAATTTGATATGTTGGCTGGACAATCGTTGATAATTCAGGATAAATCGAACGAATTAAACCTGTTCCGTCATAACCAATAATTTTTAAATCCTCCGGTATTCGATAACCCAAACTTTTAGCATGCTGTAAGGTACGAATAGCTAATAAATCATCACTGGCAAATATACCATCCACATCTGGATTTTCCTGAAAAAGCTGTTTTATCACATCAATATTACTTTCTAAATAAGCAACATTCGGTACATGATATGTTAATGGCTTTCTTCCTGCATCATGCATCACTTTTTCATAAGCATATTGTCTTTCATTTGCTGGTGTTTCCAAATTCACATCTCCATTAATATGAATAATATTTTTACATCCAACGTCCAGTAGTTCTTTACTGGCAAGTTCGCCCCCCTGAAAGTTATCTGAACTGACAACATGAATATTTTCTGATAGATAATGATCAATCGCTACAGCCGGAAATTGCTGATTTTTATCAATCAATCCGCGATTATAGGTTACAACAATGACACCGTCCACTTGATTTCGTCGAAGCATATCCCAATATTTTTTTTCTTTTTCTGCCTCTTGCAAACTGTTGCATAGCAAAACTTTATATCCTCTGTCATTACACATCTTCTCAATACTGTCTACCAGCTCACCAAAAAAAGGATGATTGGTAGAAGGCACGATGACACCAATCAAATAGGTACGTTTATTATATAGAGAACGCGCAAGGTCGTTGGGCACATAGTTAATTTCCTTCATCGCTGCAAACACTTTTTCTTTCGTTTTGCTGCTGATGTATCCTCTATCATTCAGTACACGAGACACTGTTGTTGGAGAGACCCCAGCAACCTTCGCGACGTCCTCGATTTTAGGTTTCATATAAAATCTTCTCCTTTAAACCCGCTTTCATTTTTTACATATATTCTTAATCATATAGTCTTTCTCTCGTAACGTAAAGAATAGGTATTGAATTGCATAAAAGCAGCCTGATAAGATATAAATGCTTTATATCTTATCAGGCTGCTATCTCCCAGACTACAATGCTTCCTCCACCGCATCCGGCAATTCCGCTTCACTTACTTCATCATACGAAGAAACTTCATTATCCTTATTCACGTAAAGCATAAGATATGCTCCCTGCCGCAATTCCTTTTGTGCAGAAAATTCAACATGAATTTCTTCTCCATCCTCTGTATAAGCCGGCTGTTCATACCAATACGTCTTCATTACTTCGCCATTATCCAGCTTTTCTTCTTCCGTATATGCGGATTCGTCGATTTGAACGTAAACATTATCCTTCCCTGCCCGGTTAAAGTCTACTGTCATCAACACCACAACCGCAGCAACAAATAAAACAACAACGCTTATCACCAAAGCTATTATTTTCTTCATGTTAACCCTCCTGTGTAACAGCTTGAGTAATGTTTTTATTAAAGCCCCGTACTGTTACCACGTAATATAAAATATAAATCATCGTATAGGCCGCCATCCAAATAGTGACTGGCTCCCATAAATTCATTTCCAACAAATTGGAAAATGCCATCAACGCAACCGTTCCATGCATTAATCCCAATACGAGCGGGGCCAAGAAAATGAGTCCAACCTGGTAACGTACGGTTTTTTTCATTTCTTTTTTAGAAACACCGATTTTATATAAAACGGTATATTTATCCTTATCTTCTTCCGCTTCTGTCATCATTTTAAAGAAGATAATACTGCCTGTAGCCACTAAAAATACTAATCCAAGAAATCCACCTACAAATAACATCGCTCCAGAGGATTCTATGGAAGCCTGATAATTTTGTACAGCGCTGGAGAAATTCTCTGTTTTTGCTTCCAATTCTTTAGAGAGATCTAAATGGCTCTTATAGTCCTCTATCTGCACTGCTTGATAAGTGGCCTTCTCTCCATCTATCTCTTCAAAAGCTGTATCATTTACAACAACGGTTGTCCCCGGTAATGTAGGGATATTAAATAACGGCTTATCATAAAATGCTTCTACTTTTTTCACATCATCCGTTAAATCTATTGTTTCAGGCTGCTCTTGCCACCGTTCATCAAAATAAGGCTCAACAACAATAGCTTCATCTTGCTCCAGTTCCATATTATCGATATCCCAGTCAAGTGCCTCCGCCAGATTCTGAAAAGCATTTTTATCGATCACAGAATATGCCTCATCGTAGATTTCTCCTTCGACGATGACTTCTTTTGCCTCGAAGCTGAGCTTATCTTCTATTAATCCGGGATCAATATCTTGTTCTTCTCCTTCCCACATAAAGGAGAAAGGGACCAATTCTTCTACATTTTTTTCTGTATTATAATACGTGCCAAATATGGCTCCGCCTGCTGTAATCGTTGTCGCACTCAGCGTCGCAATAATCGTTAATGTTTTTGCATTCCCGCGGATCCGGTAAAGGAGCTGGGAAGATGTCATTAAATTAAGCCCTTTCCAAGCCCAGTTCTTACTCTTTTTCAATAGATTTAAAATATAGACAAGGACACTACTAAATAAAAGATACGATCCTAAAACCGTTAATCCGATAATTACAAGCGGCATTGCTAATCCTAAAACCCGCCAGGCTGAAGAAGTCATTAAATCCTGCAGTGCCAACCAATAAGCTCCCGCTAAGGCAAGTACTCCAATTAACGCAGAGAAGATACGTGCTTTCGGCTGTGCTTCTCCTTTTTTCTCGGCATGGAATAAATCGATCAGCTTAAATTTATAAATCACCCGATAACCCATTAAAGAAGTAACTAAAAAGATAAGAAAGAAGACAACTACTGTCTCAATCACTGCCTGCATGGAAAATGCAAAACCGACAGATAATGATAATCCCATTAATTTTAATAAAAGAGCTAGTAAGGCTTGCGACAATAAGAAGCCTAGGCTCACCCCGATAACTAATGCAATCAGTCCAATCACGATATTTTCAAAGAATAGTAAAAAACCAATCGATCGTTTACGTACTCCTAATAAGGAATACAGAGCAACTTCTTTTTTCCTTTTTTTCATAAAAAAGGAATTTGAATACAGAATAAATATAGCCACAAAAATCATCAGTACAAATGCGGAAGCGCTCATCACCGCCTGCATTTGTTTCGAAGTCTCTGCCAATCCGCTGATATCGTCACTATGCTTCAGCATAGCAAAGGTAAAATAAATAATAATCGAGAAAATCGTGGAACCAATATATAATCCATAGCTTTTTATATTTCTGCGAATATTTTTTAATGCTAAATCAAACAAGGTCATTCCCGTCACCGCCTGCTTCTGCCAATTCATCTAATATCATCTGGAAGAATTCCTTTCGCGTATGCGTGCCGCGAACAAGCTCCTGCGACAGGCCTCCATCTCTTATAAACAGAATGCGTCTGCAAAAGCTTGCTGCATAAGCATCATGTGTTACCATCATCACCGTTGTTTCATGCGCTTCATTCAGATTACTTAAGCTCTCCAGCAAATCCGTAGCTGACTTGGAATCAAGTGCTCCGGTCGGTTCATCCGCAAAAATAAGCTTTGGATTAGATACGAGCGCACGGCAGGAAGCAGTACGCTGCTTTTGTCCTCCAGAAATTTGGTATGGATATTTATCCAATAAACCCTCGATGCCAAACGAACGGGAAATGGCAGTTACTTTTTCTTCAATTTCCTTTGCCGGCTTTTTGGCAACCGCTAATGGCAGCAAAATATTTTCTTTCACCGTTAAGGAATCTAATAAATTATAATCCTGAAAAATAAAACCTAAATGATCGCGGCGAAAATCTGCCAATTTATCCTCCTTCATCTTAGCAATATTGTCTTCCTCTACATAAATATCCCCTTTTGTCGGTGTATCAATCGTAGCCAGTACATTAAGAAGCGTTGACTTCCCTGCTCCAGACGGTCCCATCACGCCGACAAATTCACCATGATCGATGGTAAATGAAATGTCTTTCAGCGCTTGAAAGGTATTTGCGCCTTTTCCATATATTTTTTCAACACCATTTACTTTTAATAAATGCTCCATTATTTTTGCACCTCTTTTACATTTCTTGTGAACTTGCTATATCTTTACTATAGACCTCCATCCTTAAACAGCCATCAATGTAACCTTACAAAATGTTTAAATCTCGCTCATAGTTGACGAATTCCTGTTAAGATAGTAATAATTCAACTTTTTAGTAAATGATAAAAGGAAACTTCACTTCATATACAAACAAGAAAGGCGGGAACACAGCATGGAAAAGCCCAAAATTTTAATTGTGGATGATGAACAGGACTTATGTCAGTTAATGAAAACAGCTCTGCAAAAAGAGGGGATAACCGAAATTGCAACAGCTGGCTCTATCAAAGAAGGCTGGCAGCAATTTGTTAAATTTGAGCCCGATTTGGCGATATTGGATGTGATGCTTCCTGACGGGGAAGGCTATGATTTATGCCGAAAAATCCGCGACGTATCTCGTATTCCAATCCTATTTTTATCCGCTAAATCCGATGAAATCGATAAAATACTTGGACTTGCTATTGGCGGAGATGATTATATTACGAAGCCATTCTCTCCCAAAGAAATGGCTTATCGCGTGAAAGCACAGCTGCGCCGGGCAGGTATCTATTCCATGGAAGCTGCCAGCTCGCATGCTCCAGCACAAGCGGATAAAAATATTGGCGAATTTACAATCAATGGAGATGAAACGGAGATAAGTAAGGATGGCAAAGTTTTAGAACTGACGGCGAAAGAAGTTGGTTTAATGGCTTGCTTTATGCGTAATCCAAAGCATATTTTAAGTAAAGAAACCTTATTTGAAACTGTATGGGGCGAAGACTTTTACGGAGCAGATAATACGTTGATGGTGCATATCCGCAGACTGCGGGAGAAAATTGAAGAAAATCCTTCAGAACCCGCCTATATTGTTACGGTAAAAGGGCTGGGGTATCGTTTTAATCCATAAGACACTTCTATTGTTTACATCATGAAAAGATTTTTATTTTATAAAGGAGAAAGTGCACCATGAAATGGAAACTCACCATCCGCTACCTTATTTCCATCCTCAGTATTGTTTTTATCGTGAGCATCGTGAATACCGTTATCCTGCTTGCGTTGATATTGTCTCAGCACAATGAGGATCCAGAAGATATCATTCATGATACAGGAGAAAACTTTACCCGTTCCTTCTTCTACTATTTGTCAATGGAAGATGGCGAACCTGTTGTATCCGAAGAAGGAAAGGATGCACTGACCCGATTTGGAGCATGGCTGCAAATATTAGATGAAAATGGAAATGTGTTATCCGATGAATTTGCACCAGATAATGCTGCTACACACTATACACCGATTGATTTAGTGCATAAATATAAATATATGGATGATGATTTGAATACCTACTTTATCGGAGAATATGAGGGCTTCAGCTATATCATTGGCGTTCCAGATTCCCAGCAACAGCGGACCATTATTATGGCTGATCCGCAACAGTTCCTGACGTATGCTTCCCAATTTCTTGGTGCCATTATTGTAGTCGATTTAATTATCGCTTTTATTGTCGGATTCCTATTCAGCACCGTGCTGACCAAACCTGTCTCACGTATTATAGAACGCATCAGTGAGCTGAAGGAAAGAAAGTTTGAACCGAAAAAAATGAAGCGGCCAGGGGTATTTAAACGCGTTTTCTCTAACTTAAACGACGTGTCTGAAACCTTGCAGGCCCATGAAAATGAACGGCAAAAGCTGGAGAAGATGCGCAATGAATGGATCAGCAATGTTTCGCATGATATTAAAACACCGCTCGCATCCATCCGGGGTTATGCCGAGCTATTAAGCAATGAGGATATCTCTGCAGAAGAACGCTTAGAATATGCTGAAGTCATTGAACGGCAATCGCTTTATATGAAAGAGCTTCTGGATGATTTTAATTTAACGATGCGGCTCAGAAACCGGGAGATGACCTTGAACCTGCAGGAAATCCGGGTAGAAGGCTTTGTCAAAAAAATGATTATTGATTTACTAAATGACCCGCAATTCCAAACACGTGAAATTGACTTTAGCAGCCATGCACCCGAACTAACCTGGAATATCGATCAGCATTTAATGAAAAGAGCGATATTGAACTTTATTTTCAATGCCATGATCCATAATGATGAGAATGTAAAGGTAACTGTAGAAGTACAGGAAGACGGCATTATTATTCGTGATGATGGGAAAGGGATCAAAAAAGAAGAACAGGCACAAATTTTTGATCGTTATTACCGGGGAACGAATACGACTTCACGCGGAACCGGCTTAGGCTTGGCTATTTCAAGAGATATTATTCAGGCGCACGGCGGCAAAGTGGAAATGGAGAGTGAAGTTGGGAAAGGAACGATGTTTAAGATTCGTATAGATTAATGTTTGAAACTGTTTTTGGAGCTTCTGTTGTCTTTTGAAGCATATACACTGACACAAATTAAAAAATAAAGGCATAAATAATTGGATAACGGGAATAGTATAATAGAACCTTTATTATAATCACACGAGAGATATCACTCTGTTGACAGGGATCTCAGTTTGGATTAAAATAAAGGTGTAAAGAAAACTTACGCGATTCACTTGAGAGTACGAAAAAGAGCTGACTGATTATCAGCTCTTTTTTTCGTTTTTTAGAAAAGTTCGTATTCACTTGTCTTTAAGTGAATACATAGTTTTTCTTATACTTTCCTATCGTGCAAAAAAAAACCGCCATGTAATTTGTAATTATACATGGCGGAAAAAAACTAGGAAAACCAGTTTTTGATATAGGATATAATTTTGCAAAGGTTGATTAGGCCTTCAATTATATCCTTTCTCCTACGCCGGTTCTCGCGTAGTTTTTCTTGCTTACGCTTCTTTCTGTTCACTTGAGAGCACACCTCCTTTCGTGGAGGTTTTTGCACATACGGCAGGTTGTCTGCCGTATGCTTTCTAATTTTACCATAGCTTTCCTGAAATCCGTATCAAGATTCTAAAACTTATTTCAATGCGTCAAGGCAGATGGCATTATTATGCTCAGCTAACAAAATTTATTTGATAAAAATGCTACAAAGAAATGGCGTCAGTAAACCTTATCATCAATGCAAGAACTGCTGTTATAACTTCTTTTTATTTAAAATAACAATGGATAGGCAGATAAATAGCAAAGATAAGAAAAGAGACATAAGCATGGCAGGCATGTAATTTCCTAAACTGGAAGCACCCTGCAAAAAGTTCATGTTTTCAGCAATAAGTGTAATCGGATTATAACGCTCGAACCTGTCAAAGATATTCACGACAAATAACAGAACTACAAATCCTCCTGTAAGCAATAAGCCTTCATAGCTGTTTCTGGAGATGGTTGAGGTTAAGATTATTGTTGTTACTAACAATATTCCAAAAATCCATAATGGAAGAACTGCCAGAAAAATATGCGGGCTATGATCATCTGTGAAATAATAAAGCGTGTAGCCCCAGGTCACAAAAAATGCCAAGAACATACTAAAAGTCCATTGGAGAATTAAATGAATACTTTTACTAATCACAACAGCGGAACGCTTCAACCCTTTTGTAACAAGGTTAACCAATGTCCCTTTGCTTACTTCCCCGCTTATTGTTCCGCTGAATAGCAGCGCAATCACGATCAATCCCATCTGTGTCATATTGCTGTAAAACTGTCCCCAGGAATCCAGAGAGGTGGGTTCCGGAATATCTATTGGTAGTGTATCCCCAAAGCTCATCTGGATAATATCCGGTGTTATAATCGCTATCAACGGGTTCATGATGCCCAAAATAAGAAAAATAACGATTAATATAAACAGTTTGGAGGTACGCCAGCTTTCCAAAAATTCTTTTTTGGAAAAGTAATAAATATTTCTCATTGAATCACCTCCAAAAAGATAGACTCCAGGGAAGGATTCATTTTTTTTAAAGAGACCGGCATCATTTTGTTAGCTTTGAAACTTTCTAAAAGTAATCCGGCTGTCTCTGCATAATCTTTATTATAAGTAATAATAACCTGATTCCGTCCCTTTACGCTCTCAACTTCTGTGATGATTTCTTGTTTTTTTAAAGCATGAAGCTCTGCAGCAAGAGCAGTAAAATCAGCCGCCTCATCAAAAGCCAATTCTATTTGCGGTTTCGCGTAGGTTTGCTTCAACTCTTTTATGGAAGAGCTTACCTTCAGCTTTCCTTCGTGTAAAATTCCTACATAATCGCAAATGCGCTCGACATCGCCTAAAATATGTGTGGAAAATAAAATCGTCATTTTTCCTTTTAAAGAGGCTAAAAGTTCCAAGAATTCATTTCTTCCTTCAGGGTCTAATGCAGAAGTCGGCTCATCACAAATAAGTAACTCCGGATCATTTAACATCGCCTGTGCAATTCCCAACCGCTGTTTCATGCCTCTGGAAAACCCTTTGATTCTTTTTTTATTTCCTTCTAACCCTACCAGTGCCAATGTTTCCTTTATTTTTTGTTTTCGGTTTTCCTTTGTCAATCCAGTAATTTCACCGCAAAACGATAAATATTCTTCTGCAGACATGTAATGGTAAAATTCCGGAACATCCGATAAATAACCTGTGATTCGATTCGTTTTTGTATTACCGAAAGTTACTTTTTTTCCGCTGACAAATATATCTCCTTTGGAAGTTTCTTCAAGTCCTAAAATCAGCTTCATGGTTGTTGTTTTACCTGCCCCGTTTCCCCCTACAAAGCCAAAAATGGACCCTGTAGGCACACTTAAATCCAGTCCATCCAGAACCTTCTTGGAGCCAAAGCTTTTCGATACATTATTTACCTCTAAGATATTCATTCATTTTCTCCTTTCCCAAATACGAAATAAAACACAGGACCAATGATTTGGAGAAGTACAACGATAATAATCCACATGCCTTTATTGCCAAAACGGTAATTGGGATGTTTGATCACATGGAACAATGCGGTGACCATCAGCGTAAATTGCAGGATGATCAACGGTATCAATAACGGTAAATGATCCATTAAAAATGAAATACCATTCATTTTTCTTCCTCCTTTTCCAAGAGCTGCTTCAGCTGCAGAGTGATCTGCTGAAATCTTTCTTCTTCCTGTAAATTTAAAAATAAGGGATTATCTACAACCGCATTTATAAAATTTTCTTTTAATAACTTAGCGTTGCTTGGTATCTGATTACCTATATCCAGATTGTTAAACCAATCATCCACCTGATCAAAATAATCGTCCCCGTGAAGAACTAGCGGAAAACTAATTTCTTTTAAGACCGCTGTAAATTCCTCCAGCATAGAGAGTGCAGCATGTTCCTCCTTCATTTGCGTATAACCGAAAGCAGCTGATAATTGAAAGTTCATCAAAGCCACCGGATGTAACGGAGCAAGGTCAAACGTTTCTGCCAGCGCTTTTCCTTTCTGAACTGTCTCGTTGAATTTTTCAGGAGCATGGATTAATACCTGCAAATAATTTGTAAATCCACTCATTACGACAATAATATACTGTAATAAGGCACTTTGAAGCGTACTAATAGCCCGATCTGTTTCCCCTTTCATTTGGAAAGCTCCAGATATCAAGCTTTCCACCGGGAAAATCCCGGGAGGATATTCACCAAGAATTTCTAAGACCTGATCCGCTTCTTTTAACGTAAGTAATGAATATGCCTCCAGCTTAAGGGCTTTTGTAATCAGCTCGGGATCTTTTGCTTGCGTCCGGACATGGACAAATAAATCCTTCACCTCATTCATATAGCGTTGTATTTTCTCTTCGTCACTCTTTCCTGGAAGCCGATCAACATGATTCATAATGAGCAGTCCCATTTGCAAGATAAATGGATAACAAGAATAATATCTGCGAATAAAGCTCCGGATAGAAACTAAAACATCCTCTGCCGGTTTTGTTTCAAAGGACTGCTTTAGGGAAGCATAAATATGTTGAATCTCTTTTGGATTCAGCTGGGATTCATATCCCAGCAAGGAATCAATGCTTACATTAAAATACGCAGCAAGTAACGGGAGAGAGGTAATATCTGGATACGTTTGTCCCGTCTCCCATTTGGAAATAGAAGCTTTGGAAACGCCGATAAAATCTGCCAGCTCTTGCTGCGTAATCTTTTTTTCTTTTCTTTTTTCTGTAATGATAGGGCCAATGTTCATTCTCATAGAAACGCTCCTTTCTCTTTCATTGTATGTGTTATCATAAGGCTATTCAATGGAGTTATTGTTAACTATTGAAGGTGAAAATCAACTAATGGGAAACTTCATGATGTATAAAACGAAACTTCATTCAGTGGGAGTTTTACGGGCGCTTCTCCGTGATAAAAACATAAAAAAATACCTGCAGAATTTTTTCTACAGGCATTCATTTCTTTACTTTTTAATGACTTGCACCACTGCTTTTATACCCCGTATTCGCCTTCACCTTTACCTCTGCATATCTTCTCATATCTGTTTCCTTCGATAGAATTGTTCCTAAATATCCACCGAGAAATCCAAGCGGAACCGAAACAAGTGCCGGATTCGTGAGCGGGAAGATAGGCTCTCCTACAAATAATGCCGCTCCTTCCACCGGTGAAAAAACACTCGGACTGATCGACACCAAGATCAACGCAGAGAATAATCCAGTCAGCATGGCCGTCACTGCTCCTGCCGTATTGAACCTTTTCCAATAGATTGTGTAAAGAATAACCGGCAGATTGGCACTTGCTGCAATACAAAAGGCCAGCGAGACAAGAAAAGCTACATTTAAATATTGCGCAAATAAGGCTAAGACAATGGACAGAACAGATACAGCCAGGGATGCATAGCGGGCTGCTTTCACCTGTTCTCTTTCTGTCGCTTTTCCTTTTTTAATAATTTGACCATATAAATCATGGGCAAATGCAGAAGCTCCAGAAAGCACCAGCCCTGCTACTACCGCTAAAATCGTTGCGAATGCAACCGCTGAGATAAAGGCAAACAGAATGTCCCCTCCAATCACTTGAGCAAGTAATGGAGCAGCCATATTTCCTCCTGGATTTGCAGCTAATATGTTTTCATATCCAACAAATGCTGCCGCTCCGAAGCCTAAGAATAACGTCAATACATAGAAGATGCCGATGACCCATGTTGCGATAACAACGGAGCTTCTTGCCGTCGGTGCATCCCGGACAGTAAAGAATCGCATTAAAATATGAGGCAGCCCCGCTGTTCCAAGTACCAACGCCAGCATAAGCGATATCGTACTAAGTGGTTCTGTATATTGTAATCCCGGCATTAAATATGCTTCCCCATGTGCCGTCACGGACTTAACATCCGTAAACATTTGTCCAATATTAAAATTAAATTTCAATAAGACGAGAAATGCCATAATGACCATCCCAGCCATCAGAAGAACAGCTTTCACGATTTGCACCCAGCTTGTTGCAATCATCCCGCCGAATAACACGTAAATCGTCATCATCACACCAACAATCAGAACTGCCGCCCAATATGGAATACCAAATAATAACTGAATCAAAGCTCCAGCTCCTACAAGCTGGGCAATCATATAAAAAGTGCTGATTGTTATCGTATTCAGCGCCGCTGCTCCCCGGACCTTACTAGCGTCAAAACGGGAATTGATCATATCAGCCAGTGTGAATTTACCGAGGTTACGAAGCGGTTCAGCTACAAGAAAGAGAACCACTAAATAGGCAATCAAAAATCCAATGCTGTAAAAAAATCCATCAAACCCGTATAATGCAATCGCACCTGCAATCCCAAGAAAAGACGCTGCTGATAAATAATCACCTGCAATCGCCAGACCGTTTTGCATTCCTGTAAGTCCTCCGCCGGCAGTATAAAAATCTCCTGCCGTCTGCGTCTTCCTTGCAGCAAAAAATGTAATAACGAGTGTTAGTATAACAATAGCAAGAAAGAGGATAACTACCGTAGCACTCATTGTTCATCCCCTCCTTCTTCCATTTCTTTTATAATTTCATCTGCCTGCTTATCAAAGACTGCAGCTTTTTTTACATAAACTGTGCATAGCACCCATGTCATGATAAACTGGGCTAACGCAAATAGCCATACCCAGGAAATATCGCCAATCGCCGGCGTGTTTAAAAATGTTGTATAGGAAGTTAAAATTGGAAGTAAGAAATAAAATACCAAGAAAAAGATGGTTAATGGTATAATAAACTTTTTTCGATCGTGCATCAGCTTTTTGAATGACTTGCTTTCCGTTACTTGCACATAGTCGATTTCATTTGCAGACCTCTGCTTATATTCTTTTTCTGCCCCCATCTGCATCCTCCTCTGAAAATCGGAATAAAAGGTTCTTAGACCATTACCTCTCCGCTAAAAACCTTTCATCTCCTTGAAGTCGTTAACCGATTTCTCTTTTTATCATTCAATGATTACTTTTCTTTCTTAGCAGCTGCTCTTTTCATTTGGGTCAGCATCCCTCCTTCATCCTCTTATTAATCCTTTTTGTAAACGCTTACTAAATTATAAAGGAAGATGACAGCTTACGTATGGAGATTGGTTTCAACGGTTAAAATGGGTGGTTGAACGGTTGAAATTTTGAGATGAATGGTTTGTTTTCTTATATTTCCCTATCATGTCAAAAATCTTAAATGTCACCAGGCTTTCAGGCAATCATCCTGGTTACACTTACGCAGTAAAAAATACTATCTTTTCCTAGCTGCCGAATAAATCAAAAAGATGTTTTCTTGCTGTCCGGCTGACGGGAATCGACGTTTGTTTTTTATCTCGTAAGGTGATATTGCTTGCTCCGTTAAACCATGGTGTAATCTCTTGTATATGGTTCAGATTCACCAGATAACTGCGATGCGTTCTGAAAAAAGCATGGCCTTGCAGTTTCTTTTCCAGCTCTTGTAATGTCATTTTACTATGAATCACGTTATCCTCTGTATGAATCTCTAACACGCGCTTATGTGGAACAGCATAATAAATAGCATCAGGCGACAAAACAATTGTCCGGTCATCATTATCAATCAAAAGCTTTGTTGATGAAGTACCCCCTTGATTGGATACCTGTTCTTCTTTGCTTTCCAATTGCTGCATCCGTTTGCGAATACGATTCATCGCTGTTTGAAACCGGTCTGTATCATATGGCTTCAGCATGTAGTCAACTGCTTCTATCTCAAATGCCTCTACAGCATATTCATCATAAGCAGTAGTAAAAACAAATAACGGTGCTTTTAAATAAGCAAGCTCTATTATTTTCTTTGCTGCAGCTACTCCACGTATCCCCGGCATATGCACATCCAGAAAGATAACATCCGGCTCGTTTTCTTTATATAGCTCGATCAGCTGCTCTCCGGTCTCTGCGCTGGGCAGAAGCTTTACATCTTTTTCTTTTTCCAATAAATAAATTAGCTCTTCCCGTGCCAGTTGTTCATCTTCTGCAATCATCGTATGGATTTTCATCATGAAAAATCTTCCTTTCTATTGTTCACGATATGGAATGGTAAAATAGACCTCGCACCCGCCTGCAGATAAATTCCTTACATGTAACCGCGCCTCTTCACCAAGCAGATTAATTAAACGCTGGTTAACATTATATAAGCCTGTTCCGCCATGCTGTTTCCCAGTCAGCACTTCCTCTCCCGCCTGCAGCAGAATAGAATCAGGAAATCCCTGGCCATTATCACGGACACTTATTTTTACCCGCTCTCCAATCTGCTCCATCTTCACATCCACTCTTCCTCCCGCAGAAACATGTTCCAATCCATGTCTAACACTATTTTCAACAAGCGGCTGAATCGATGACGGCGGGATTAAAAGATGGGAAATGCCAGTTGGCTGTTTAAAATCAATTTGCATCCTGCTCGTAAATCGGGTCTGGATAATCTCAATATACGCTTTTACATGCTCGGTCTCCTTTTCCAATGGGACAAGCTGTGTCGATACAAGTTTTAGATTAAACCGCATAAATTGCGCTAATTGAATTGTAATATGTCTTGCTTTTTCAGGATCTTTCCGAAATAATGCGGCAATCATATGCAATGTATTAAATAAAAAGTGTGGATTAATCTGCGCTTGTAAATTACTCAGCTCTGCATCACGCGTATGCAATTCAAGACGTTCTGCTTTAATCGTTTTTAATTGATTGGCAATTAATTGATTCAGCCCCTCCGCCAATTTCAGCTCCACCGGACGAATATGCTGGGATTTTTGAAAATACAATTTAATCAGCCCAATCGTTTGTTTTGCTTCCAAAATAGGAATAATGATCACGGCTTCTAATGGACAATTTTTATGTGCACATTGAATTTCTGCCTTCGAATACGCTACCAGGATGTCTTTTGACGCTAAAGCCTGCTGTGAAATTTGTGTTGTTAACCGGTTGCCAATCTGATGATGATCTCCCCCCAGTCCTTTATGTGCCATCACTTCATTTTCGTTTGTCACCGTAACAGCCGCTAACTTTAAACGCGCATACAGTAAATCGGCGATCCCTTCTGCCTTCTTTTGAAATGACTCTTCCTTTAAAAAAGGCAACGCTTCCTCAGCAATCGTTAATGCTTGCTTCGTTGCAAATGCTGCTTCATTTTCTTGCTCTCTGAGGACAATGGCAACCATTGCCGTAAAAATAGCGATAGCCAGACTATTAGATAACACTACCGGCAATCCAATCGTATTAATCAGCTCAATCATTGTTCTGTCCTGTGCATCAAAAATCAGCAATAAATGCATTAATAAAATAGGTGGAAATATCCCGATGAATAACGCTTTTATCGGGGATATAACACGCTCCTGCGAAAAAAAGCGTGCTGTAAATCCAGCAAGCAGTCCTGTCAACGGGTTCACAAGACTGTTAGCAAGAAAGCCGATCCCTCCAAGAAAAAACAAATGCGTACCAGCAATGATTCCTGCTCCCAATCCTACTGCCGGTCCGCCTAATAGTCCTGCAATCACGATGGCAACCAGACTGGAGCTGACGACCATTTGATCATCTTCAACATTCCAGACAAATGTATTCACTACAGTAAAGTCACTTCCGATAACAACTCCTGTTAATGTTCCTGCAATTCCAAACAGCCCAAATACACACGCGTGAATTCCTGCCATTTTAAAGCTGAATTCACGATAAAGCAACGACCTGAAACCCGGGCTTCGTGTAAGAACAAAGGCAATAACCAACAATAAACCTAAACGTTCGAATAAAACAATTGTCAAATTCATCCCGAACGATCTCTCCTTGCATCTATCCCTGTCTGCGCCTGGAGATAGAATGATGAAAATGATGCAGCATCTTCCTTATTCTGTGACAGTATTGCTCCCAGATAGGCTCCTAAGAACCCCGCTGGAATGGCAATAATTCCTGGATTGTAAAGAGGGATCACCGCCTCGATGGAAATCCATCCCCCATCCAGATTCATCACATGTGGTCCTAAAAATAAAAGCAGCAAAGATACCGTCAAACCAGAGATCATCCCCGTGATTGCTCCAGTCTGATTAAAACGCCGCCAGTAGATCGTGAATAAAAGTACGGGTAGATTACTAGATGCTGCCACAATAAATGTTAGAGAAACCAGGAACGTAACATTCATATTCCGCAATCCCAGTGCAAGTAAGGTGGATAACAGCCCAATAAAAAATGCCGTCCAGCGCGCAGCACGTAAACGCTTCTTTTCTGACGTATTTCCTTTTTTAATGATGTGGAAATAAATATCATGCGAGAAAGCTGTCGTTGCAGAGATGACCAAACCGGCTACCACGGCAACAATCGTAGTAAACGCGATTGCTGCGATAAATGCCATTAAAAAATCACCGCCCAAGCTTTCCGCTAATAAAGGTGCAGCTAAATTCCCAAATGGATCCAGCATCACCAATTCTTCAAACCCTACTAAGGCAACTGCTCCTAAACCTAACACAAGCGCAATCAAATAAAACGCACCTATAATCCAGCTTGCCGTTAAAAGCGACTTACGGACTTCTACCGTATTGCGTACTGTAAATAAACGAATTAAAATATGCGGCAGCCCTGCCGTACCCAATATCAAAGCAAGATGCAAGGAAAGCGTTTCCAAAGGATTGTTAAATAAATGACCCGGCAAGGAAAATTGATTGCCTAAAGGAGAACCAAGGGTTACCTGCTCCAACAGATTTGGGATGCTCCAGTTAAATCGCGACAAGACAATCAGCGCAAGCAAAAACGTACCGGATAAAAGCAGCACTGTTTTAACAATTTGTACCCAGGAAGTAGCAAACATTCCGCCAAATACCACATAAATGGTCATTAATATACCTATAATCAAAACAGAAGCAGAATAATTAATATCCAGCAATAACCGAATTAATAGACCAGCTGCAACTAATTGTGGAATCATATAAAAAACAGAGATGATTAATGCCCCGACAGCCATTATTCCGCGCATTTTATAGCTTGGAAAACGTGCGCAAATCACATCACCTAATGAATATTTCCCTAAACGATGTACCGGTTCAGCAATAAAAAACAGAACAATTAAATAGGAAACTAAAAAACCAATCGCATATAAAAAACCGTCAAAGCCATTAATTGCGATGGTGCCGACGATCCCCAGAAAGGAAGCAGCGCTAATATAATCTCCTGCAATAGCCATTCCATTTTGCGTACCTGTTAAACTTCCTGCAGCAATATAAAATTGATTGGTTGTTTTACTTTGTCTTGCTGCCCAATAAGTAATGATTAAGGTACAAACAACAATGCAGAGAAAAAATAGGAGATAGGTAATGTTCATAGATTCACCTTCCATTTTTAAGGTACATGCTATTTTAAAAGCATTGCTCCTGTTGTCAAAAGGATAGAGAGATATTTAAAATATGTAAAAATTGTTTAAATTTGATCTTTTATCTACTATAAATTGTATATTATGCGAGAAAAGAAGTAAAGATTTGCTTATCAGAGCTGATAATCTACGTCTGTTTCCAGTAAAAAAACAACAATAACTCGTAAAACAGATATTGTTGTTTTTTTACTTCTATTCTTTTTTCAATTCGTTTAAATAATTAAACTTCCTTTACTCTTACCCCGGCAGAATGGTCATATGGAAATCTACTTCCATCCGCTCCTTCAAACTGTGCGCGATTTTGCAAATAAATAAACCCTCCGACAGTATCACGATATGCCATTCGTTTTATAATTTGATTATTTGATAAATTAGCCCCATTACTACTGTCCAGCTTCAAACCAGCTTGTCTATAGCCAAGCGTTTGCCCGCCACATTTCAATTGTGCATATTCTAATGACCAAAGAATCAGTGTTGGATGAACCAGATTATAGTATACATCGCTCTTAAATTTCTTTTCTAGAAGACTTTCTGTTATTAAAGTAACTGTTGTTGATACAGCCAGATCAATAAGGTAAGCCTTGAATCTTTTTTTCGTAATGGAATGCAAATAAATCGCCCCTATCTATTTTATTTACCTATTACTGACTCAGCTGAACGCTCTATTCTCATCTTATAAGACTCGATTAAAATTGTCTATTTTCAGACTTCTATCAACCAACCTTTCGAATTACTATAATCCAGCATTAATTAGTGCTACAATAGGAAGGGAAGGTTGCTTCAAACTGTTTTAAAGCCGATTAAAGGCTCAATAAAAAAAGGAGTGAAAGTGATGCAGCAAAATCAATTAGAAAAAATGAAAAATGACAAAGGATTTATCGCAGCACTGGATCAAAGTGGAGGAAGTACACCAAAGGCTTTGGCTGCTTATGGAATCCCGGAACATACCTATCAGAGCGAAGAAGAAATGTTTGATTTAGTCCATGAAATGCGGACAAGAATCATCACATCGCCTTCCTTTAATTCCGATCAAATTATTGGCGCCATTCTTTTCGAACAAACCATGGATCGTGAAATTGAAGGCAAGTATACAGGAGATTACCTTGCTGAGGATAAAGGTATCGTTCCATTTTTAAAAGTGGACAAAGGACTTGCTGAAGAAGCAGACGGCGTTCAGCTCATGAAGCCAATTGATAATTTACAAGAAACATTAGATCGCGCAAATGAACGCCATATTTTTGGTACAAAGATGCGCTCGGTTATTAAAGAAGACAACCGGGAAGGTATTAAAAAAGTAGTGGATCAGCAATTTGAAATTGGAAAACAGATTATTGCTGCCGGACTGGTACCTATTATCGAACCGGAAGTAGATATTCATAGTCCCTCAAAAGAAGATAGTGAAGAAATTTTGAAAGCAGAAATTTTAGAGCATTTAAAACAGCTTAATGCGGATCAATTGGTTATGCTGAAGTTATCCATCCCAACGCAAAATAATTTATATAGAGAATTAATTGATCACCCGAATGTTGTTCGCGTGGTTGCCTTATCTGGCGGCTACTCTACAGAAGACGCAAATGCGAAACTAAAAGACAATAAAGGATTGATCGCCAGCTTCTCCAGAGCACTAAGTCAGGATCTAAACGCTAATCAATCTCAAGAAGAATTTGACGCAGCTCTGAAAAAAGCAGTTGATTCTATTTATGAGGCTTCTATTTCTTAATAAATAAAACAATCAGGTTATGAGCAGGCATATTATGCTTTCTGCTCATAACCTTTTTATTAAACCGTCCAAATAAACATATGCGCGATTGTAAGAATAACCTACCAACAAGGTAAGACAAAAGAACACATGGACTCACCCAGCGGAACCAGGGTGTAGGTGTAATGGAATTGGATATACCATTACACAATTGGAAGGTCATAACCGCAGCCATGTCCAATGCCAGGCAGCACTCATACTCTGCCAAGTAAATAATGGCCGGCCTCGGCTTACTGCTTGTATACTCAGCTCAAAAAACAGTTAGGTGGTTAACAACGTCTGTTTCTACTTCAAAATCATAAGACGTTAAATAATTAACCAGTAACTTTATCGATTCAAATTCTTGATCTCCCAGTTCTTGATTCTCTTAAAATTGATTACTGATTTGAATCAGCTCCTCTAGGATAGCTTCATAGTTTTTTCTATAATGATGTTTTCTGGCAAACCTTCTAAGACTGAAAATTAATTCTATCACAAATGTATTTTTATGCAATTGTATGTTTTACCATGCATTATTATATCGTTCAAAAAGGAATGGTTGGAAAACAGAAAAACATTGTGCTTATGTTTATCATTTTAAAAGAAAAACCGTGATCTGATTACGTTTATTCAAGAAATAACGAATACAGGATTCTTCACAAAATATGTAAAGAAAAACCTGTAACTTTTAATGTTACTTATGTATAATAAGTTTTATTCTGAATCATTTTTTAAGGAGCTTGACATCCATGCCTATTTTCCCTTTTCTTACATTTGTTATTGTCAGCAGTTTTACGCCTGGTCCAAATAATTTTATGGCCATTTCTTTCGCTAACCGTTATGGCTTTAGAAATACACTATCATTTTGTGCAGGCGTAGGAGCAGGCTTCTTTCTCATCGCTTTACTTTGCAGCTTTTTCAACCGGGCCCTTATTGAAATTATGCCTATTATTGAAACGCCGTTAAAATTCGCAGGTGTTTTTTATATGCTTTATTTAGCTTATAAAACATTTACCAGTTCAGGAAGTGGAGAAGCATCTTCCGAAAAAGCGCAGAAAAACTTATTTGTAATCGGTACGTTAATGCAATTTATCAATCCAAAAGCGATTCTTTACGGAATTACAGTTGTGGCTACATTTCTTTTACCCTATTATCATTCGTATATAAGCTATATCCTGTTCTGCCTTTTCCTCGGCCTCGTCGGTATATGTAGCTCGGTTACTTGGAGTCTATTCGGTTCAGTGCTTCAAAACTTCCTGGCCCGTTATCAGAAGGTATTTAATATGGTGATGGGGTTATTGCTTGTATATAGTGCTTTTGCTATTTTGATAGGATGACTCCTGCCCAACCGTTACCATCCTTGCATCATCGCCTTTCTCTAGTACAATAACAGTAAGACCATACATCAGAGCGAGGAGAATGATAATGAAAAGAGGTATCCGATTTGTTTTCGGTTTTTTACTGGGAGCGCTCATTTATTTTTTAATTTTTAATTAACCTCCCTTCCAAATCGTTTTTACTGTAATGAAAAAGTCAGGTCTCTCTCATAAAAGACCTGGCTTTTTCATTGCCTATTTACTTAATTGCCTCTAAAACATCTAACAGGTTCTTCTTAAACCGGTCACGATTCACCGCTTCACAAACACGCACATTCGGTTTTTTCTCCAGACGGTTATTGATGTCCACCAGACTATATCCTCTGGTAAGCTCACCTTTTGTCTCCACATCCACAAAATAATCATGCGATTTTGTCATAATACGTTCATCTGCAGCAATAGCAACTAATAACGTATCCGGATGTGTCGTCCCATTCAGACGATGTACAGACTTATTAAATTGCATCACTACTTTATTAATATCGATAAAAAATTGGGAGCCTGCTGTTTCCAGA
Organism: Oceanobacillus jeddahensis; assembly: GCF_000750635.1. GTDB lineage: Bacteria > Bacillota > Bacilli > Bacillales > Amphibacillaceae > Oceanobacillus > Oceanobacillus jeddahense. The sequence continues at coordinate 504,328 of NZ_CCDM010000001.1, read as the reverse complement.
TCAGCAATTTCCGCATGGTCATTGTCGTCCATTATGGAATAATCAATACACATATCCCAGCCAACCATGGTAATCGAAATACCTGAATGTAGTACAAGCCTCGCAGCTTCCGGATCAACATAAAAATTATACTCCGCTGCCGGTGTAATATTTCCTAAGGTATTATTCGTCCCGCCCATGATATAAATATGCGGAATATCTTTAATAATCGAAGGGTCTTTTTTGATTGCCATCGCAATATTCGTCAATGGCGCAATTGCCAATAAGCTTACTTCTCCTGGATATTCCTTCACTTTCTCAATGATAAAATCAACAGCATGTCCTTTTTCCGGACGCTGTACCGCCTTTGGAAAATGCGCACCGCCCATGCCATCATCACCGTGAACATCTTCTACGGTCCGGTGTTTTTCCTGTTCTGTTGCAAGCAGCGGCCGCTCTAATCCTTTATAGACAGGGACTCTCTCTTGCGGGTTAGCAACTTGAATCGTATACAGTGCATTTTCCACCTCTTGATCAAAGTCCACATTTCCGCCGGTAATTGTTACCCCTTCGACTTTAAAATGATGCATGGCTGTCAAAAGTGCAATCGTGTCGTCCCCGGCTGTATCGGTATCAATAATCACTTTTCTCATTTTATTTCTCCTGTCTCGTTAATGCTGTAATATAGTCAAAGAAAGCATTCCATCCCGCTTTTACACGGTAAAACTCCCCTTCAACAAACGTTTCAAAAGTAATGAATTTACTCAAGCTGTATACATCCTAGCATACCACGGATAAAACAAAAGATTATACTTTTTTGAGAAGCAGCGGAGTGCTACGTCTTATTTCCAATTAATCTTTTTGAGTGGTAGTAGAATACCTTGCTTTCCGGACATTTTTTACCCAAGCCCGGTCCTCATCCATCATTTTCTTCGCGGCAAAGACCGTCAAAATCTGAATAATTATAATCGGTATGCCCATCAATCCCGAGAGTACTTCCAGCGGAGATAAGCCGCCTACACTCATCAGTGTTAAAGCAAGAACCGTAATCAATGCTGCGACTAAGATGCGTAAGGATTTATACGGATTCGATTTGGACATATCCTGATTTGACATATAGGTTGCCACGGTATAGGTTGTTGAATCCAATGTAGTAATTAAGAATATCGTTGCAATAACTGTAAACAGGATAAGGATGACAGCAGACATCGGCAGAGAACTCAAAATAGCCGGGATAGATGCTTCAATTCCTTGATTTTGAACAATATCCAGAACGGAAACGGTATCCGTTACTTGCCTGTGAACACTTAATCCTCCAAGAACACCTGTCGCAACCCAGGATAACAGCATTGGCGCCATCAGGTAGGTTAAAATCATTTCTTTAATGGTTCTGCCTTTAGATACAATTGCCGCAAATACACCATGAAGCATGGCCCAAGTGGCATTGTAAGCAAACCAAAAAACGGTATGACTTTCAATATGTGTACCACCTTCTAAATCAAGCGAATTGGTATACAGTGAAAAATTAATATAATTAGAAAATAAATATCGTAAGGAATCAGAAAAGAAATTCATAATAAAGATTCCAGGTCCAATGAAAAGAATCAAGACAGCAAAAGCTCCTGCAAGATACATATTCAATGTGCTTAATCGTTTGATTCCTTTATCAATCCCTACATAAGCGCTGATGGAGAAGCCTAAAACCCATACTAATGTAACAATGAGAGTAAAAGGAAAGGTGACCTCAATATTCAATAATTCCGCTAGATTATACGTAACAATCGGTGTGCCAAGACCTAATGTCACTGCAGCTCCAGCTAAAATACTGACTAAGAAAAGGATATCAAGAATGATTCCGCCAATCCCATCTGTAAATTTGTCACCGAATATAACGCGACACGCTTCTGAAATACGCATTCTTGGTTTCTTCCGGACATACAAAAGATATCCCATTGCCGGCGCTACCATAACAAAAACGGCAAAGGTCTGGAAAGTCCATAAAAACATACTGTAAGAATTCCCAGCAAGAATCGCTTCCATCGATCCTGCATCCAGACCAAACGGTGGATCATTCGCAACTTCACTCCATTGTGTTAAACCTGTCCGCATGACGGTTGAACCGAGACCCATGGCGATTAAAATAGACGCATATTCAAATAAGTTGTATCTTGGTTTCTGGGTCGGATCGCCTAAAACTACTTTTCCGTACTTGGAAAATGAAAAAAATAATGCAGCAATCACGATTAGAAATGCATACCATAAATATCCCCATTTAAAAGTATCTACTAGTGTATTAAAAATACTATCCAATAGTTCCATCGATTCGCTCGTATACGTTGCAAACAGGATACTGATAATGGCTATAATGACAATAGAAGGGATGACTATTTTCTTCTCCACGAAGCTTTTTTTCTTCTGACGTTTCGGCACATCCATTTCAATTTCTCCTCTCTTTTACGACCTGATTAGAAATATTGATATTTAGATGGTATTTGCTTTTTACGTCTATGTAATACCACAGAAGAAAAATTCCAAAACCTAGGAATGATAAAAAAAACAAATTTCCACATTTTGGTTAAACCGATAAATTCTTTTATCCCTTCATCTCACTCGCCAACAATAAGCTGTATACGGTATCTAAACAAGGCGTATCTAATCCGTGCTTTTTGCTTTTTTCATATAAATAACCTTGTATATAAGCTGTCTCCATCGTTTTTCCGTCTACCCTGTCGTAATACATACTTGTCCCCATGTGAGGAGGATATCCAGCATAAATATTCATAATCTCATCGGCGATATTTCCCTGAAAATAAATTCCCTCTGCTGCAGCAATCCCCACCCCTTCCTGTATTAATCTTTCACACAGATTCTGTACCGTTTTTTCCTGCAAAATAAGTGCTGTATTTCTGCTGAGAGCGGTTACGGAGTTAATTGCTACATTTACGATTAATTTATACCAAACCTCAAAACGATAATCAGGGCTTAATCGAATTTCAAGATTGCTTGCTGCAATGATTTCTTTTAACTTTTTCGTTACGGTATTCTCAGGAAGAATCAAGATTCGATCACGAAAATGTGTAACCACATTCTCTTTCTTCTGTCCGCTAATATAGACAACCGCTTGGTACGCATTTGGAATGTGAAATTTTTCGAGCTGCCCATAGCCATTTTGACAAAGAATACAAACGGTGTTTTCATGCGTCAGCTTATCCAAATAAGGCATGATCCCTTCTAATTGTGTTCCTTTCACTGTGATAAATAAATAATCAAAAACTGTCTTCACTTCCGAAATAGCTTCTACAGGAAAAGCAACAGTTTCCTGCATGCCCGCTCTTTCTATACAAACTTTCCCCGCTCTTCTGCCCAGAAAAGTCACTTGATACCCGCTGTTATGCAATGATTCGCCGATAACAGAACCTACTGCACCAGGCCCAATAACTCCAAATATAGCCATTTTTTGTTCCCCACCTTTTTCCTCAAGCTAATAACTTGCCATTGTGAATCTATACAGATAATTTTATAATAAGAAGAACAATAAAAATAGTAGGTGATTTAGAAGTGAATTTCCTTCATGATTTCATGAACATGAAAAGTAACGGAGAGAAAATGACAATGCTTACAGCGTATGATTATCCAAGCGCGAAGCAGGCAGAGCAGGCTGGTATAGAGATCATTCTTGTCGGAGATTCCCTCGGCATGACCGTTCTTGGCTATGAAAGTACGGTCCAGGTAACAATACAGGATATGAAACATCATGCAAAAGCCGTACGCCGGGGAGCAAAAGATACATTTATGGTTGTTGATATGCCATTTGGAACCGTTGGCGTAGATGATAAAACAGATATGCGAAATGCAGTGGAATTATATCAGGAAACAAATGCCAACGCCCTAAAAATCGAAGGCGCTCATACCGCTCCATTAATTAGCAGGTGTACGCAAAGCGGCATTCCTGTTGTAGCTCACCTCGGGCTGACACCGCAAAGTTTTGGTATTACCGGCTATAAGCTTCAGGCAGCGTCTAAAGAAGCTGCTGAAGCGTTAATTGAAGATGCTAAGCTGATGGAACAAAGTGGGGCTGTAATGTTGGTGTTAGAAGCTATTCCAAGTGACTTGGCAGCGACTATCACAAAAACCTTATCTATTCCAGTTATTGGTATTGGTGCCGGAGCAGATACAGACGGGCAAGTTCTTGTTTATCATGATGTGTTGAACTATGGTGTCGACCGTAAACCAAAATTTGTGAAGCGTTACGGAGACTTTACAACAGGGGTAGATGCATTAAAAGCCTACCACGAAGAAGTAAAAGCAGGATCATTCCCATCACCTGAATTTACGTATAAGAAACAAATTATGGATGAGGTAGACGCATGACGCAACGAATCACAACCATACAAGAAATGAATAACGTTATACGAATGTTAAAAAAAGAACAAAAACAAATCGGCCTGGTTCCTACGATGGGTGCTTTACATGATGGCCATTTAACCATGGTCAAAGCTTCTTTAAGACACAATAACATTACGGTTGTCAGTGTATTTGTAAATCCGCTGCAATTTGGTCCAAATGAAGATTTCGATGCTTATCCAAGAGATATCGACAGCGATCAGGCAAAATTAGAGCCGCTTGGTGTTGACTATGTATTTTTCCCAAGCGTGGAGGAAATGTATCCAAATCCATTAGCCATTTCCTTAAAAGTAAACCGCATGGCTGAAGTGCTGGAAGGTGCGAATCGCCCTGGACATTTTGACGGCGTTGTGATGGTGGTAAATAAACTATTCAATATCATCCGTCCCGATTTCGCTTATTTCGGAAAGAAGGATGCGCAGCAGCTTGCAATTATTGAAAAGATGGTTGCAGAATTTAATCATCCTATGGAAATTATTGGTGTGGATACAATACGGGAAGCGGACGGCCTTGCCAAAAGTTCCCGCAATGTCTATTTAACCAAACAGGAGCGGGAAGAGGCAGTTCATTTATATCAAAGCTTAATCAAAGCACAGGAACTGTATGACGCCGGGGAAAGAAACAGTGCTGTTTTGATTAATACAATCAATGAGCACCTTACCAAAAACACTTCCGGAAACGTAGAGGATATTGCTGTTTACAGCTATCCGGAATTAGTAGAACAGCCGCAAATCACCGGTCAGATTTTTATATCTTTAGCTGTGAAATTTTCTAAGGCTAGATTGATTGATAACATTATTTTAAAAGGAGACCACCATGATTAGAACAATGATGAATGGCAAGATTCACCGCGCACGTGTGACCGAAGCTAATTTAAATTATGTCGGCAGTATCACCATTGATGCCGATATTTTAGATGCCGTCGATATCCTGCCGAATGAGAAAGTCGCTATTGTGAACAATAATAATGGTGCACGATTAGAAACCTATGTCATCGCTGGTGAGCGCGGGAGTGGTAAAATCTGTTTGAATGGTGCCGCTGCTCGTCTGGTACAAATTGATGACGTGATTATTATTATCTCTTACGTGCAATTAGATCAAGCTGAGGTAAACACACATACACCAAAAGTTGCTGTAATGAATGAGAAAAATGAAATTGTGGAATTGATTCAGGAGAAAGAAAATCAGGCAGTTTTATAATTACTGATTGGAAGGGCTTTGCTGACTGGTAAAGCCCTTTTGTAAATACTCCCCAAGCCGTTTATAATCTACACAAATTAGTCATTTTATTTCCCTTCACAGGCAGCATTTATATAGTAAAATAGAAGTAATCTCTTATAAAAAACGTATCGGCTGTTCCTCCAGGCAGGATTTCATTTAAAGCTAAAGTAGGTGTGACGATGAAAAAAGCATTTTTTATCAGCTGTGGATCCGTATCGCTGGGTCTGGGTATTATTGGTATTATTTTACCGCTATTACCTACGACACCATTTTTATTATTAACGGCAGCATGCTACGCGAAAAGCTCAGAAAAATTATATCATTGGCTGCTTGAAAATAAATATTTTGGCTCTTATATCAAAAATTACCGAGCAGGAAAAGGGATTCCATTAAAAGCAAAAATTACTGCTGTATCAGTTCTATGGTTATCCTTGTCCTTCACCATCTTTTTTGTCATTCCGCTCGTTGCTGTGAAAATCCTGCTTGCACTGATTGGAGCATACATTACAGGCTTTATTCTGAAACAAAAAACACTTCAAAAGCATGCTTTCTAGAAATGGCTTAACCACTGCCATAATTGATTGCATGCTGTTTGTATTTGGAGGGAACACGCAATATGACATTTTATGAAATTCTCGTATTTATACATATTTTTTCTGCTATCTTAGGGATGGGACCAGGTTTTGTGATGACGCCAATTGCTAAAAAAGCTTCCAACATGACGGAGCTGCGGCATGCATATGCTATCCGTAACAAATTGCATCAATTCGTCATGATTGGCGGTACCTTATTACTTGTCACCGGATTATGGATGGGTTTTTTAAATACATATCTCTTCCAGCAAGGTTGGTTTTGGACCAGTCTCGTTCTTTTTTTGCTTGCGCTGGCATCCGGTCCTACAGTACTCGTTTCCAGCTCTAAGCCGATTAAAGCATTGTTGAAGGAACATAAAGGGGAAGACATTCCGGCAGAATACGTCACGTTGTCTAAACGGCTATTTTTCTATGAGCATCTTATCAATACGCTGTTTTTAATTATTATTGCTTTGATGATTACCAAGCCTTTTTAAGTTTTATGGAAAAGGGAACTATTTTTTCTTTTTGACTGGGGGGATTCCTCAGTCTTTTTTCATGTTTGAAAAAGGAAAGGTGCAGGGTACTTTTATATAAAAGGAGGTATATAGTGGGAAAAGGTATAAAGATAACTATATCCGCCAGATGACGCAGAAATCATGACGGATATCTATGATGAAATTAAAAATCTGGAAGTAGAGTATTTAGGAAACACAAATGACAGAGTCAGCGGAGACTGGGAAATTATAGATGGCGATACAAATTACAATATCACTATCTACGGGCCGCAAATTGATGGAGAATTAAGCGGTTTTCAACTGGCATTTAACGAGGATTTAGATGAGTTTATCGTCTGGCATAATGAAGTTTATGGTGTCACAGACGGTTCTTTAGACGGGCTAAGAGAATATATAAATAACCTGGATGTGGAATGGGAACCAGGAGCAGATTTTCAGTTTAATAACAGTGGACTATGATTGATTACAAAACAACATAACACGCTACTAAAATAAAGATAGAATCTTACACTTTTTATAAAGGTGATGAGAATCGTTTTTTTTGTGAAAAGGGACAGCTATCGCACCATATGAAGATAAACGACAGGTAAAAAGAGTAACGATAGGCAGTAATCAAAATCCGTTAACTCCTTTCATTCTTTTTTCTTTCAATAAAAAGATAGTGTGCCAACATCAGTATCAAACCAATTATCCATATAATAGAGATAAGTTCCCAATTTACTCCAAACCGAAGATGTTGATAGATTATCCCAATAACCGTTCCAATAATACCTCCAAGTATGACTTTTATATACTTCATCTCTTTGTTCCGCCTCCCACCTGGTAAGCTGGCTGTTTCTTTCTTATAACTGCGCCTTTGAAAACAGCAAATTTTCAAAGGCTGATTCTGCAAAGCAAATCATTGTTGGTAATATCCTTTTTTCTTCATTCGTTTTCTAAAGTCATCAGCAGAGTTACACTTATTCCTATAATCAAACTCTTCTCATCCATCCGTTCCAATCTACAAAATGCATCCCTTGATTAGCATAAAAAGGAGAATAAAAGGCAGGGCATACACAAAGAGTATTTTGGAAAACGAAAAAATAAGGCATCATACACGCCCTCCCTTCTCCAATATCCGATTTTGCGTCATCTTTTGCTCTTCTAACCAGTCATATGTCATTTTCCGATTTTCCAGCCAGACAAATATTCTCACCATAAACATACCAGTTATCGATAAAGCAATGGGCCTATACGTTATCGTTCCTTCCATGAAATAATCTAAAACAAAAAAGCCAATAATCAACAAAGCAACTCCAACTGCGGCAAATTTTATAAGGTTAACGTATTTCATTTTCACCACCCTCTCTTATAGAAAAGGAGCTATTGCAACAAATATGGCTCCAATTAGAGTAATAAAGCCGGATATTCCTGTTATCACAGCATTTCTTTTCCTTCCATCGATTAAAGCCTCTACAAATGAGATGAAAAAGAAAGCCGGAATAAGAAAGAGAAATATTGGAAGTACAATTGGCTGTGGATTATCGACTATTGCTGTATAGATAATAAAAGATGCAGCAACTATTCCAACAATTGCTTCTAAAATTTTAAATACAGATTTACGTTCACTTCTTGGCTTCAACTGATAAAAGTCTTGCCAATTATCTTTTATGATAATGAACCCCTCCATATTTTCTTATTTTACTTATACCACTTGTTTTATAATGCGAAACCGAATACAAAAGAGAATCTATTCTAAAAACAATCACTCATTCCCGTCGGATGAATCAGGATTAAAGTAATCGAAATGGTACCAGCAATTGCTTTCCATTCTCCGGTAATCAATCTAATCAGGGATAAGAATACAATCCCTCCTGGAATGGCAACTCACAAATATTTTGAGAATGTAAACAGATATTTTTTGATAAGTATCACACTCCAATTATATGATTGAAAGTGTAATTTACTTTTCACACACTACACTCCTCCGCCAGAACTTCTTATTACTTTTTTCTCGTACCCGCATCGTTGACAACGATAAATGAGACGAAATGTAACCTCATCATCCCAGCCGACATGTTCAAATTTATGGAATCCGATTCTGCAAAGTAAATTCTTTTCACTTCTAGTTGTTAAATAATAAATCAAAAGAATGACTATACCAACAATGATGGAGGCATAATGAAGGTAATACATATTAAATAGAGCATCTGCATCAGCTACAAGAAAAGCTGTCCCGAGAAAGATGAGAGTATAACCGATTAAAGGAGTTTTCTTTTTCATAGGTCACCTCGGATTGTCAAAACCTTCTTTGTAGAAATCTTTGTTTAAAATGTTTAGAAATCAATTCTCTTGATACACTATTATCAAACAAAAAAGCCGTTGAATCCCGGCACCTATCCATAAAACGAAACTTCATTCAGTGGGAGTTTTCGACGCACAACTCTTTACGATTGGGCGAGTAACCGCAGTCCCAGTCCCAACCAATTATAATGTGATAAATTTACAAAACATATTTATAAGGTATACAATGAATATAGGGAAACATTTAACTTCCTGCACAAAGTTTTAATTAATTACTTAGATAGGAGAGGATTTCTCGTGAAGTCTACTTCTGAAAATAAATTTAGAGAAAATAATACTCGATCGTCTGTGATTTATTTCATCATAACAGGATTTATCACCACCATTTTATCTTTCTTTTTCATGGGAAGAGCCATTGCTGAGGGCGATAATGATTATTTTGGCCTGAATTTCTTTTTACTCATTGCTGTATGGGGTTTGGGAGCAATTTTATACTATTTATTTAAAATAAAGAGAGTTGGCGTCCTTATTGCGATCCTTCCCATTGTTTTTTATATATGCAGGTTTATACTATCTTTTTTCATGTAAAATAAGCCATCGATTTTATAAAGGAAAAGCAGCATACTCTCTACTGGGAGTACGCTGCTTTTCCTTTATATTTCTCCTTAAAACAACTCCTGAGAAGATACAGTTAATGGGGAAAGTTTTATTCTATATCCCTAGCCCTTCACTTGCTTGTTCTCTATCCACTTCTCCCGCTCAGATAAAATATAAGCACATGCTGCATCACCAGAAATATTAAGAGATGTTCTCAGCATATCAAGAATTCGGTCGATACCGATAATTAATGCGATACCCTCAACAGGAAGATCAACCTGGTTCAGCACCATAGCCAGCATAATCAATCCAACTCTTGGCACACCAGCTGTACCATCCATATTAATCGTTGCTCCCAGCGGCTGGACGAAGCTGTTGATCTCTTTCCTTACACCAAGGCTTTCTTGTGCAGCTTTCATCGATACAGGTAGCGTTGCATTGGAACTGGCTGTACTAAATGCTACTGTCATCGCAGGGAAGAAACCTTTATAAAATGTAATTGGGTTCCTGCGTCCCAAGAACCAGATAGTCAGAGAGTAAATAAGCAACGCATGCAGAAGCAGCCCTGCAATAACTGTTAACATATAACTTAACATGGAACCAACCGCATCCAGTCCACCACCGATTGCCGATGCAATGAGCGCAAAAAGCACCATATGGAGCAAATCGCATAACTAACATAACAAGCCAGCCTAATATATCGTTTGCTTGTTCAAATAAGTTAAAAATACCTTTTGTCTTTTCATTTAAATAAGCCAAAGAAATCCGTTTAAAGCTTATCACCTGAAGCGGCCGCCGCTAAATTCAAATAAATACTACATAAAATATCAAAACTTGTTTCCATTTAACAAAAAAATGTAGCCCCACTCTAGATGACGAGTGTTTCTACATTTTTATGAAGGTGTTATGTCATATATTCCGATTCTAATCATTAACATGCAGAAATTTCTTATCTGCCCCCACGATTTTTATTTATATAAAGCATCAACTAATCTGATTCACGAGTGTTTAAAAATATCCAACTTATACTGGATTATTACTATTACAACTGAACATCAGCCTCTACCCAAAACTACTTAAACCGAATCACATAAGCATCCAGAAATATCCGGGCTAGCACCTGCAGCGGCAGACGGGAGCGCACCTCATAATCCGGGAAAAAGCTCTGCTTCGACTTATATCCCAACAGATTAATATCACAAAGCTGAAACAGCCTGCTCTCCTTATTCGTCGTCAACAGAATCGTTTTTACATTATTCTGCTTGCAAAATTGTGCTGCTTCCACCAATTCTTCCGTTTCCCCGTTTAACGATACAAAGATGACTAAATCATCCCTTGTAAATTTTTTCGCTTTGATCCGGATAATATTTGGATCTGTATGTTCTTCACAATGCTTATCAAGCAGCTGTAGCTTCACTGCCATTTCATTGGAAATATGCTCCGAAAAACCTCTGGCGAATATCGTAATTTTTTTACTATATTTTACGCCGACTAAAGCATCTTCAATCAGCGAGGAATCGAGATAATTCAATGTATTTATCACTTCTTCCTGATTCTTGAAAATAGCAGATTGAATTTTGGAATCAATATTTTTTATTTTCTCCAATGCTTCGGGAAATTGCTGTGACTTTTCAGAGACAAATTGAAATTTAAAATCTGTAAATCCACGATAATGAAGTTTTTTCATGCATCGGACAATCGTGGATGTGGAAACATTTGCTTCCTCGCTAAGCTGCGTGATCGAAATATCCCCGATTGCCGCATCATGTGATTCAATATAATTCAATAAATGCTTGTCACTACTGCTTAATTCATTATAGTAATGTTGAATTCGCTGTTGGAAATTCATGCTAAACACCCGCCCATTCTAAACGTCCTTGTGAAATCTTTTTCATCTATTTTCTAACTATACCACATATAATGCAAACATTTTCATCCCGCACTGTGCCATAATTTAAGTAAGAAAGGATGAATGCCATGATTTATACCTGCACGTTAAATACCGCAATTGATATGTTCATCGAAATGGATGATTTTCTTCCGGATAAGGTGAACCGAAGCATATATGATGAATTCCAGCCGAATGGCAAAGGAGTTAATATATCCATTATTTTAAATAAGCTTGGGACCCCTTCGACAGCTCTAGGTTATATAGCCGGATTCAGTGGGCACTATATTCAGGATGAACTAAAACAAATGGGGATCGAAACGGATTTCACTGAAGTAGATGGTGTTACAAGAATTAATGCATTTGTAAAATCAAATCAGGGTGAGTACAAAATCGTCAATAGTGGTCCGGAAATAACAGATATAAAAATAGATGAATTATTAAATAAAATTGCTGGCTTTACAAAAAATGATGTTTTATTTGTATCAGGTAGCTTGCCAAAGGGTGTAGATCCATCGATTCTGGTTTCTATCGCAAAGCAAGCTTCTGATATTGGGTTTCGATTAATTTTAGATATCAGTCATCCAATTTTAAGTGAATTAGTTCACTATCAACCTTATTTAATCAAGCCGAATGAAGAAGAACTCCAAAACTTATTCCCAGGGGACAACCTAGACTCAGAAAAGGCAATTATTCATGCAGCCAATAAATTAATAGATAAAGGTTGTCAACATATTTTAGTCTCTATGGGAGGTCAAGGTGCTTACCTTGTCAATAAGGAAACAGCATTCTACTGCCCGGCACCAAAAGGGGAAGTAGTGAATACAGCTTGTGCTGGGGATACAACATTAGCTACTTTTTACAGTACTTTACAGACTCATACGCCTGAAGAGGCACTAAAGAAAGCTGTTGCTTCCGGCTCTTCCACTGCTTTCCGTTCTGGGTTAACGGATTTTGAAGATGTTGATCAATTAATGAAAAACTTAGAAGTACAAACATTAACCATATAATTGAAAGGGTGAAGATCATGAAATACCGTTTTTTAGGCGTTACTGGCTGTCCTACAGGTATTGCACATACATTTATGGCCGCAGAAGCACTTGAGAAATCAGCCGAAGAAAAAGGTGTTTCCATAAAAGTTGAAACACATGGACAAAGAGGCACAGAAAACCAGTTTACAGATCAAGAAATTAAAGATGCAGAAGTCATTATTATTGCTGCTGATAAAAACGTAGACATTGACCGATTTCATGGTAAAAAAGTAATTAACGTTTCCGTTTCAAAGGGAATTAAAAACCCTGATGAATTGATAGATAGAGCAATATCTGGAGATGTTGCTGTCTATAAAGGATCCGGAGAAGCAACACCGTCAAATGATGATAGCCAACAAGAATCTGCAAGTATTTGGCATAAGCTTTATGTACATTTGATGAATGGTGTCAGTCATATGCTTCCTTTAATTGTTGCCGGCGGGGTGATGACTGCTGTTTCCTTTATGTTCGGTATTTATTCAGCCGATCCTGACTCATCCCAATATAATGTCATTGCCGAACAAATGAATACGATCGGTGGATTAGCTATGGGATTAATGGTTCCAGTATTAAGTGCTTATATTGCACAATCCATTGGTAATCGACCTGGTCTTATCATTGGTTTTATAGTCGGTATGATCGCCGATACGAACGGCACAGGATTTTTAGGCGGAATTGTTGGTGGTTTCTTAGCTGGAGGTCTTGTTTTACTCCTCATGAAAGCATTAAAGAACCTGCCAAAATCACTTGATGGTTTAAAAGCGATATTTTTAATTCCCGTTCTCGGTATCTTTATCGGTGGATTTGCCATGTGGTATCTATCCGTTCCAATGGAAGCAATTAACCAAGGAATGATGAACTTCCTAAGCAGTTTCCAAGATTCTAACCCGCTTCTATTAGGATTGATTGTAGGTATTATGAGTGCTTTTGATATGGGCGGCCCTGTCAACAAAGCAGCTTATGTAACTGGTACAGCACTCTTGGCACAAGGTAATTTCTTATTTATGGCAGGTGTTTCTGCTGCGTGTATCGTCCCGCCACTTGCAACTGGGTTCTCTGTATTATTTGCGAGACGCAGCTATAATCAGGCAGAAGCAAGTGCCGGCTATGTTAACTTCCTATTAGGTTCTACACACATTACAGAAGGTGCCATTCCTTTTGCAGCAAAACGGCCTTTTACCATTATCCCGATTATCATGGTGGGTTCTTCTATCGCTGCCATGCTGACGTATACGTTTAAAGTAGAAGTACCAGCGCCGCACGGAGGATTTATCGTCCTGCCTGTTGTCACACATGCATTCTTATGGGTACTGGCAATTGTAATCGGTGCTGTTATTTCTGGATTCTTAATGGCATTAGAACAAAAAAGACATCAACGGAAAAATAATGCTGAAACAGCATCTGCACCTGTACAAGAAGAACAGGCTGCTCCAAAAGAACAAGGTAATATTTTAGAAACAAACCAAATTTATTTACAAGAAAAACTTCACTCAAAAGAAGACGTTCTAGCGTTTATTGCAGAAAAAGCTGCAGCATTAAATATTGCTACAGATGCTGATAAAGTAGTTAATGGATTGCAAAAAAGAGAGTCAGAAGGCTCAACAGGTATGGAAAATGGCATTGCTATCCCTCATGTGAAGAGTGAGGCCATTCAACAAGCAAAATTAATGGTTGTTCAATTAGCAGAAGGCATTGATTGGCCTGCAATGGACGGAAAACCAACGGACTTTGTGATCAGTATTCTAGTTCCAGATGGCAGCAGCAATGAGCATTTAGATATCTTATCTGCGCTTTCCAGAAAACTGATGAACCAAGAATTTATTGACCAATTAAAAGCTTCTAAATCAGAAGCTGAGATAAAAGAATTATTACTAGGAGGCGTCGAAAAATGAAAAATTTACAAAAACTAATGAATGACCAGGGAATTATTTCTGCACTTGCTATTGATCAGCGCGGTGCACTAAGAAGAATGATGGGGGATGATATTTCCGACGAGCAAATCTCCTCTTTCAAACAACTTGTATCGGAAGAGCTTACTCCTTATGCTTCCTCTATCCTGCTTGATCCAGAATATGGATTAGCAGCAGCGAACAATAGAGATAACAACTGTGGATTAATATTAGCTTATGAACAAACTGGTTATGATAAACAAGCACCTGGTCGCTTTCCAGATTTAATTCCAAATTGCTCTGTGAAAAACCTTAAAGCAGAGGGCGCTGATGCAATCAAATTGTTAATCTATGTAGACGTAGACGAGAGCAGCGAAATTAATGATGTTAAAGAAGCATTTGTAGAGCGCGTCGGCAGTGAATGTGTCGCAGAAGATATTCCATTGTTCTTAGAAATTCTCACCTATGATGATTCGATCGGAAATGAAAAAGGGTTAGAATTTGCCAAAATCAAACCGAAAAAAGTAATCGAAGCAATGAAACGATACAGTGAACCAAGATTTAATGTGGATGTGCTAAAAGTAGAGGTTCCTGTCAATATGAACTTTGTAGAAGGCTATACGGAAGGGAAAACAGCTTACAGTCAAGCAGAAGCAAAAGCTGTGTTCAAAGAACAGGCTGAAGCAACAAACTTACCGTTTATCTTCTTAAGCGCTGGTGTTACACCGGAACTATTCCAAGAAACTTTGCGTTTTGCCAAAGATGCTGCATCTACATTTAATGGCGTTCTATGTGGAAGAGCAACTTGGAGCGGTGCAACCTCCGAATTCAAAAATGTGGACCGAGAAGCTGCTGTGAAATGGTTACAGACAGAAGGTGTTAAAAATATTCAAGCGTTAGATAAAGTGGTTCAAGAAACAGCAACATCCATTTCCGAATAAAGCGTAAAAAGCTCAGGTTTATTCCTGGGCTTTTTTGCACTTTAAGAAAGCAAAATACGCTTTTAAGTCTCCCTTAACGAATGCCAAGTTTTCTTTATCATATCCTTTCTACTTCTTATTCATAGTATGTTATGATTCATTTTGTTACATGATAATCATGGAACGATATTTATAAGGAGAGAAATCCATGTCTAAAAAACACATCATTAGCGGCAGTATCCTCGCTTTTATTATCATTGTTTTACTTATACTTATTTACTTCTTTAAAATATCCTTTACCTCCCTGCCAACAAATTTGCCAATTGTCTTAGCTGAAGAATTAACCGTCAACGGAGAACGGAGACATGTTGAATCGATCACCATTACACAGTCTGATTCAAATCATTTGAATCATGATGAGCCTGTACAATCCGAAAATGAAGAAGAAATTGTACTAGATCAATCGAACGACATCACCAGAATACTTATTGATGATGTGCGCATTTACCATGGTGGACGAATAACAAGTGATAGCCCTGAATATACAGCAGAAATGAGTTTATCCGATGGAGATAGCCTATATTTATATCTCACTAATGAATACATCCGAATTGTTCCTCCAGAACAAAATGGAAAGTTATATAAAGTTTTAGATAAGGAAAATGCTGTTTATGCATATTTCCACTCTCTTTTCGAGGAAGAACAAAACTAGCTTGCTCCCCTATAACGATTCCAGAAAACTGATAAACATGCTATCCTATATTTTGAGAGAGTATTTATTAAGGGCAGGAGGGTTTCGGGTTGAAGAAAACAGTTCAAGTTGTTGCAGCGGTTATTGAGAATGAGCATAATGAGATTTTATGCGCATTACGGTCTCAGCATATGTCTCTTCCAAATTTGTGGGAATTCCCTGGCGGTAAAGTGAAAGAAGGAGAAAATCTATTTATTGCATTAGAACGTGAATTATATGAAGAAATGTCCTGCAGGATTCAAGCACAGGAAGTTTTTCACGAGAACGTACATGAATACGATACGTTTATTATCCAGCTTATCGTCATTAAAGCAAAATTAGTCCAAGGTGTTCCACAAAAAAGCGAACACGCTCAGCTTCTCTGGTTACAAAGAGAGAATCTCCCCTCTTTGCATTGGGCCCCTGCTGATATGCCAGCTGTTCAAGCATTAATAGATGAGCTAGCATAAGATTCCTGTATAAGCATGCTTATACAGGATTTCATACATGATATTTTAGTTATTATCATTTACTCGAATATAGGAATCCCATGATCTCTTGTCGTTTAAATCTAGAAAATCAAATAAATCCATCGCAACAGGGTTAGTAGAATCGACTTCTATTCCAACCGTCTGCACCCCATTCTTTTGAAGACCCCGTAGTTGATAAAATAATAGCTGTTTTAATAGATGAATATCTTGATACGTTTCATCTAAACCTACCCAGCTAATTTCATAATGAGAGGTTTTATTGCTTCGATGCAGCATGATATACGCTGCTACTTCCCCATTTATAAATAAAACAGAACTCAAGCGTTCATCAGGAAAATCGTTTTTTAATATACCTTCCCAGTCTTTTAGCGTAAATTTCTCTACTGGATTATTCATATGTGTCAGCTCATAATCTGCCTTCATTTTTGCTAAAAACAGATGCTTCTTATCTTTATTTGACATCACTTTTTTTAAAGTATCTACTGTAATACCTAAAGGTTTGCTATCTAAATGCTGAAGCATCCATTCTACTTCAAAGATTTCTTCAAACGTCTTTCGAAATAGCTGAAATTCTTTTTCCTCAATAAAATCAATATTAACTTTTTCATTGGAATAACAGGAATATATCCATTTATCTTGAGAAGATGTGTTTTTTAAGATTGAATCAAAAAGCTTATCCATATATACTTTTTTTCTAGTTCCTTACTGACAAAGAACTGAATATATTTCGTGGAAGGATGAAAAGGATTCAGCCAGCTGAATACCAATGCAATTGCTTTTCCATCCTTCTCGGCAATGAATAATTCATGGTATTTATCCGATTGAAGCCTTGCTTTTACTGTCTCCAGTTTCTCGATTAAAGAAGAATGTATTTCTATCTGATTAAATCGTTTCACTTTCTTTATTCCTGACACAATAACCACCACGTTTTTTATGTTGGATTAATTATAACATTGTTATTAAGGATAACGAAAAGATCGCACAAAAACTCCTTCACTCTTTATTTATTTGATAGTGGTTGCTACCCTATTAATTGAATCAAAATAAACCTTCTGCGAAAAAACTGTTGTTTCTTTTCGTAGAAGGTTTATATGCTGGCTTAATTATTTATGACAAGCTTTTAAGTTCTTTACAATAATCTAAACACCTGAGTAAGCCATAAATCCACCATCCACAGGTACGGTAATTCCAGTTACAAAGCCAGATGTATTATCATCTGCCAGCCATAATAATGTTCCTAATAAATCTTCTGGCTTTCCAAAACGACGTTGCGGTGTATGGCTAATAATTTTCTCTGCACGCGTCGATAAAGAACCATCCTCATTGAGTAAAAGTCCCCGGTTCTGTTCTGTTAAAAAGAATCCTGGTGCAATCGCATTAATACGAATACCAGCATCTGCAAAATGAACAGATAACCACTTTGTAAGATTATCAATCCCTGCTTTTGCAGCACTATAAGCGGGAACCTTGGTCATCGGTGCCGGAGCTGACATGGAAGAGATATTAATCACATTCCCGCCCCGTTCCGTCATATTTTTCGCAAACACCTGGGTTGGTATAAGTGAGCCAACAAGGTTCAGACGAAATACAAAATCAAATCCGTTCAATTGTAAATCAAAAAAAGATTTCAGCGTGGCGTCTTCTATATCACCTGCTTCAAATGTTTCCTTATCTGTGATCGCATCAGGATGATTGCCCCCAGCCCCATTAATAAGTAGGTCACACTCGCCTAATTCTTGTTTTACGACTTCATATGCTTCCTTCACACTCTCTTCATTCAGTACATCACAGGAGACTGCAATAGCCGTACCGCCCTGCTCTTTAATTTCGTCCGCTATCTTTTGACCATTCGCTGCATTCCGGTTCAAAATAGCGACTCCCATCCCCTGACGTGCCAGTTCCTTTGCCATTGCCTGACAAAGAACACCGCTTCCGCCTGTTACAACAGCTGTTTTTCCGGTTAACCCTTCATATGTCGGTAACAAGATTATTCACTCTCCCCTTTTTTCTTCACCAGCTCGTAGGCATCCCATAATCCCCATAAATGCATAATCCCTAAAGCCCGGTCATACAGTCCATATCCTGGACGGCACTCCTCATTCCACAAGTGCCTGCCGTGATCGGGACGTGCATATCCTTGGAAGCCTGTCTCATGATAAGCTTTCACAATATCATCCATAGGAATCGATCCATCCTGTGTCCGGTGTGACGTTTCAATAAAATTACCATTATCATAAATACGTACATTGCGAATATGTGCAAAAGCAATACGATCATGGAACCTTCGGATGATGCCCGGAATATCATTATCCGGATTCGCACCTAATGATCCGCTGCATAGTGTCAAGCAATGCGACGGGTTATCTGAAATCGATAAATATCTTTCTATAGCCTGCTCACTTGTAATAATTCGAGGAAGATTAAATACAGGCCAAGGCGGATCATCCGGGTGGATAGCCAGTTTAATGTCTTCTTCTTCAGCAACTGGAAGAACCTCCTGCAGGAAGTATTCTAAATTTCCCCATAACTGCTCCTCATCTATATCTTCATATGCCTGCAACGATTCTTTTATTGTTTTTAAACGTTCCGGCTCCCAGCCAGGCATTGTGTAGTCTGAATTTGTTATTTGTTCAATTAAATCATTAGGATGCATATTATCTACTTTTGATTTTTCATAAAACAAGGCAGTGGAACCATCTTCTAATTCTTTATATAAGTCGGTACGTGTCCAATCAAATACAGGCATAAAATTAAAGCAGACTACTTTTGCTCCAACTTTAGCAACATTCCTCAAACTAGCTTTATAGTTCTCAATATATTTATCTCTTGTCTGTCTCCCCAATTTAATATCCTCGTGGACATTTATACTTTCTACAACATCTAAATGAAATCCGTAAGTATCCGCTTGCCTTTTTATTTCCATTATTTCTTCTTCCGGCCAAACTTCTCCTGCTGCTCGGTGATGCAAAGCCCAAACAAGTCCTTCTACACCAGGGATTTGTTTAATCTGCGCAAGGGAAACAGAGTCGTTATTCTCGCCGTACCACCTAAACGTCATTCGCATTGCTTTCAACTCCTACAACTAAAATGTCAACACTATTTTTCTTACTTCTCCAGGATTATTCTCTAATAATTCAAATGCATCTTTAATTTGCTTCATTGGATAACGATGCGAAATAATCTTATCCGGGTCTAATTTTCCTTCATTCACTTTCTCAATAACACCCTCAAATTGGTGTGTCTGCAGCCTTGATCCTACTACCTTCAACTCTTTTTTAGTCAATAACAGCGACGGAATAGAAGATGGCTCTTCATTAAATCCTAATGTAACAACTGTTCCAGCTATAGAAGCAAGTTCTACTGCCTGTTGAAAAGTTTGTGGCAGACCGACAGCATCAATCACAACATTTGCCAGCTCTCCATCTGTTAATCTATCAATTTCTTTTGCTACATCAACATCTTGCGGTTGAATAATAACGTCCGCACCAATGGAAGCTGCATAATCTAATCGTGTCTGGTTAAAATCCGAGATGAACACTTTCGCACCTCGTTCTTTAGCTAACAGAAGACAGGCAATACCAGTTGGACCTGCACCGATAATAAATACAGTTTCCCCTTCCTTTACCTCTCCTCTAAATGTAGCTTGAGCACCAATAGTTAATGGCTCAATAAGTGCTGCTGCCTCTTCTGAAATCCGGCTCGATACCTTATGCCAATTCTTTTCCTGCGTCTTAAGCCATTCACTCATTCCTCCGTCTCTATGAACACCAAAAACCTCCAGCGATTCACAAACATTGGGCTGCCCTTTTCGACAAGCATAGCATTCTCCACAATAAAGTATTGGTTCTAAAGCTACCAAATCGCCAATTTCTAATGTAGTTACCGCTTCACCAACTTCTTCAACAACACCAGAAACTTCATGACCAATAATTCGTGGATATACTGTAAATGGATTGCTGCCATGATAAATATGGACATCCGATCCACATATACCAACATTTTTCACTTTGACTAACACGTCATGTGCGTCTTCTAATACTGGTTTATTTATTTCTACAATATTTAATTGTCCAGGTTTTTCAACTTGTATTGCTTTCATATTTCAACACATCCTTTATTCAAATAAGCTTGGTAAGAACAATGATAGAGAAGGTACAAATGCAACAATAATTAATACAAAAATTGCTATACCAAAGAATGGAATCAACTCTTTCACTGTCTTGGTAATTGGAACCTTAGCGAACGTCGATGCAACAAATAGACAAACTCCCACCGGAGGGGTAGATAATCCAACCATTAATGAAAGTACCATGACCACACCAAAGTGAATTGGATCCATTCCAATGCTTTCTGCAACTGGTAATAGAACCGGGAATAAAATAACTAACGCAGCAATAGTCTCCATAAACATTCCTACGAGAAGAAGTAACATAATAATTAATAATGTAACAATAATTGGATTTTCAGAAATAGATAAAATCCCGTTTGCAATTTGAAGTGGCACACCTTCACTAACTAAAATCCACCCAAATGTATTGGCAAATCCTACAAGCAGAAGGATAGAAGCCGTAGAACGTAAAGTGGTTAGTAAAATGGCAGGGATTTCTTTTAATTTCAATTCTTTATAAACAAATTTCCCGACAACAAAAGCATATACGACACAAACAACAGCTGCTTCCGTTGGTGTGAAATAACCACCTAGGATCCCCCACAAAATAATAACGACCATCAGAAGAGCCCAAAAAGCGCCCAGGAATGTCTTTCCAATTACAGGAATTGACTGCTTTTCTCCTTTTGGATATTGCCGCTTTACAGAAATAGCATAAGTAACAAGCAAAAACCCAATAGCCAAAAGAACACCAGGAACTGCTCCTGCTAAAAATAAGTCACCAATCGATATACCTGCCAATGTACCAATAATAATCATTGGTAAAGAAGGAGGGAGCATTGGCCCGACAGTAGACGAAATGGACGTTACCGCTGCCGAAAATCCGGCGCCATATCCCTGTTTTTTCATTGCCGGAATCATAACAGACCCTATACTTGCTGTATCCGATAAAGCGGTACCAGAGATTCCCGCAAAACCTAAAGAGGAAGCTACGTTTGTCAAACCTAATCCACCTCGTATGTGGCCAACAACGGCATTTGCAAAATCAATAATCCGATTGGTAATTCCTCCAGCATTCATCAGATTACCAGCAAGAATAAAGGCTGGGATCGCTAACATTACAAACGAATCTAAACCGGCAAACATGGTTTGTGGAATAACTGTAAATGGAACCCCGACAACGAGCAAGTAAACAAGCGATGCGATACTTAGACCAAATGCAATCGGCACACCAAAAGCAATTAATAACAAAAATAGCCCAAAAAGCAATAGTGCCATCATATTTGCTCCTCCTCCCTTTTCTCATTTTCCCCCGTAAATTGATCAATAATAGATACCACGGAGTATACCATTAATAAAATAGCTAATAATGGAACAGCTGCATAGGTATAAGACATTGGAAAGCCTAATGTCGGCGCATAAAAATCAGCACCTAAACTGACCAGTTGGATCCCATAAATAAACAACACTACTGAGAATAAAAAGATCATTACGGAAATAACGCTTTCATATATTTTGCGAACACGAGGGGACAAATTCTCAATCAATAAGTCTACCCGGATAAACTCTTGTTTTCTCAAAGCCAATGGTGCAGCTGTTACAATCGAATACACAAATAGATAGCGTGAAAGCTCCTCTGTCCATATAAAATCAAAAGGAAAGTAACGACTTAAAATCTGAATAATAACGATAAATAATAAAGCTGAAAATAACAGCATTGTTATTATTCCAAGGACCTTATCAACTTTCTTCATCAGATTCATTCCTCAGCACCTCCGTTACTATCCGCAGCATCTAGTATATCGAAATACATTTCGAGCTGCTCTTCATCAAAATATTCTTCTAATGCAGGCAACATTGCTTCACGAAAAGCATCCTGGTCCACATCTTCATTGATCTCCATTCCATTATCAAGCAGTCTTTGAAGTACTGCTTCATTCTCTTCTTCTACTAACTCCTGTGCGTATTGTTCAGCTTCTGCAGCAGCCTCTTCTACTGCTTGCTGCTGATCTTCAGGTAACGCTTCCATTTGTTCTGCACCAACAACTACATAAATCCAAGAACGTACATGCTCTGTAGTATTTAAATAATTTTGAACTTCATAGAAACCATTACTTTCAATTAGATCATTAGGATTTTCCTGACCGTCAATAACACTCTGCTGTAAACCAGTGAAGACTTCATTTAAACTGATCACCTGAGGCTGCGCTCCAGCTGAGGACCAGGAATCTAAAAATAATGGTACATTAGGCACACGCATACTGAATCCCCGTAAATCCTCTGGTGTAGAAATAGGATAATTGGAAGTTAAATTCCTCGGAGCTCTTTCCATATAAAATAATGGTTTTAGCCCTGCATCTCTTTCAATGTCCTGTTCAATTTTCCTTCCTATTTCACCTTCGATAACATCCCGCATATGTTCCTCATTTTCAAAAGCATATGGAACTGCCAGCATCACAGCACTAGGTGTCCATACTTCTAATGTTTCACCTGTGATCGTTATATCTGTTGCTCCATAGCGAATTGAATTAATATTATCAACTTCACTCCCCAGTTGACTATTTGGAAAAATCTCAATCATTACTTTCCCATCTGTTTTTTCTTCTACCAATTCAGCAAATTCAACAGCTGTACGGTGCCAAAGATGACTTTCATCAGAAATATGTGTCATCTTCCAATGTGTAACATCATCTTCCTGTGCAGAACTCTCATTTGTTGATGAGCAGCCGCTTAGAATTAGGATAGTCAGCAAGCTGAATACAAACAACCTTTTTAACATGATGTCTAACCCCTTTATATCATTTTTATTTAACTAAAATAGTCCGGATACTGTTCTTTTAATGCTTTTTGATCATATTTAAGCAATGCTAGATGTGATCTAATCAATTCTTCTGCCCTTTTTTGATTTTTTTCTTTGATAGCATCTACCATCGCCTCATGCTGTTCAACTAACTCTTTCCAATTTAATTTTAATGCGATACTTAATTTCCGAAGTCGCATTGAATGCGTATCCATTTTTTGAATTGTTCTCCATATACGCAGTTTGTCAGTCCCCTCTGCAAACAATTGATGAAATGCTTTATCTAAAGTGTATAAAGCATTTTCGTCCTCATCATCTCTAGCTTTCTTCTGTTCTACTAAATTCATTTCTAATTTATGCAGATGCTCATTAGAGAAATTTTCACATGCTAACCGAATAATTCCTGCCTCGGCCTGCTCTCGTAAAAAACGTGCTTCTTCGACATGGTCCAAATCAATCAAAGCCACAAATGATCCTCTTTGTGGAAGCACAGTTAGAAGTTCATCTTCTTTCAATCTCAAGAAAGCTTCTCTAACTGGCGTTCGGCTGACCTCCAGTTCTTCAGAAATTTCTTTCTCAGAAATCGCTGTACCCGGTGGTAACTCTAAATCTATAATGGATTCTCTCAATGTGTCATAAACAAAATCTCTTGTAGAATGTCTAAATGAAGTACGATTTAACATTTTTTAGCCCCTTTCTGAAATTCATTCTACCATACTACCATACAAGTATGCTAGTATAAATTTAAGCGTTTGCAGAATAGAAAGGAGAAATTTTTATGATTTTAAAAGAACAATTACAAGATACCGTAAAACAAATATTTTTAAAGCAGAGTGTCACGGAAGAAGCTGCTGAAGCAATTGCAGAGGTCCTTGTTCACGCCAATCTTAGAGGTGTAGATTCTCACGGTGTCTTAAGAGTAGAACACTATATTAAGCGAATCCAATCCGGCGGTATTAATCCCACTGCCCAACCGCAAGTAACAAAAACATCTCCTTCTACCAGTATCTTAGATGGAGATAATGGATTTGGACACTATATCTCTAAAACAGCGATGGACATCGCTATCGAACAAGCGAAAGAAGCAGGAACGGGTGCAGTAGCAGTCAAAAATAGTAGCCATTGTGGCGCACTTTCTTACTTTGTCGAACAAGCTGCACAGAACAATTTAATAGGTATTGCAATGACCCATACGGATAAAATCGTTGTTCCTTTCGGTGGATCAGAACCCTTCTTCGGTACGAATCCAATTGCTTTTGGTTTCCCCACAAAAAAGGAGGAGACAATCATATTAGATTTTGCTACAAGTACTGTAGCGTTAGGAAAAATATTAAATGCAAAAGAAAAGGGAGAAAATATTCCTCATGGCTGGGGAGTAGACGAAAGTGGAGAAGCTACGCATGATCCAAATAAAGTAGTTGCATTATCACCTTTTGGGGGACCAAAAGGATATGGATTAGCAATGGTTGTTGAAATATTTACAGCAATGCTTACTGGAGCAGCTTTTGGGCCTCATGTTTCTAAAATGTATGGAGATTATAATAAAAACAGGGAATTAGGCCACTTTTTTATGGCCATTGATCCAGCAAAATTTGTTTCCATTGATTCATTTACATCCCGACTCGATCAAATGATCCAAGAATTAAGAGCAACTGCTCCTGGTCCAAATACAGACAGGGTTTATATTCCTGGTGAGATTGAGATGCTTACTGCTCAAAAAAGAGAGAAGGAAGGGATTCCTTTACCTGATTCCATTCTCGCATTTTTGAAAAAAGAAGTAGAAGAATGACATTAAGCAGGCTTGAACCTTTCACAAAATAAGAAAAGATCAAATAATCATACACTGAACCAGCTTAATAATTCCTTTTACTTCAAATTAAAAAATTTAAAATTATTTTTTTAATTTGAACAAGAAAGTTTTTTGTCTCTAGTCATAGAAAAAGATCATTATTACATTCTCCGTAAAAGTTAACAGGTACCAGTACTAAAAAGTTAAGAGAAAAACTCCCAACGTTGTCTAGTGCTGGTACCTGTACAAACATTTTTTTCTTATGATTAACTGCTAGTTTATGTTACTCTCAAACAAACATACTTCTTTATCATTAAGGAGATAATAGATTAGGTATAAACATAACAAAATCTGGAATAAAAATTAATACAAATAACAATAGTAGAAGTACTCCAACAAAAGGTAATATATTCCTCGTATAAT
This sequence comes from Oceanobacillus jeddahensis, assembly GCF_000750635.1. Classification (GTDB taxonomy): domain Bacteria; phylum Bacillota; class Bacilli; order Bacillales; family Amphibacillaceae; genus Oceanobacillus; species Oceanobacillus jeddahense. The sequence continues at coordinate 478,685 of NZ_CCDM010000001.1, read as the reverse complement.
CTTCTATCTTTACTCCGGTTATCGATGTTGCTACAAACATCATTGTCCCAAAAGGTGGTGTTATACCTGCAATTGTTAAGTTTATACTCATTAATATACCGAAAAATACCAAATCAATTCCCATAGCATCAACAACTGGAACTAATAGAGGAGCTAATAAAATCATAGCAGCGCCCCCTTCAAAGAAACATCCTATTAGTAGGAGTAGTATCGTAATAACAACCAGAAGTACATATGGATTGTTTATACTATTCGTTAGAAAATCTGTTAATAAAACTGGGATACGTTCCCACGTAAGATAATCTCCAAACGCATTTGCCGCTCCTATAATAAACATGATCCCAGCAGTTGCGACAGTTGATTCAAATATGATAGCCGGGATATCTTTTAGCTTCAATTGACGGTAAACAAAAAATCCAATTAATGCTGCATACAATACACACATAGCTCCTGCTTCGGTTGGTGTAAACCATCCTAAACGAAGCCCCATTAAAATACCTAATGGTAAAAATAATGCCCAAATTGATTCTATTATTTGTACAAATATTTCTTTTAAACTTGCTCTGCTATCTCGTGATGGAACATATCCTCGTTTACGTGAAATAATTGATACAGTTATTAATAACACAACTGCAATTAAAAGTCCTGGTAAATAGCCTGCAAAAAACATGTCTGCGATAGAAACATTTGCTACAATTGCATACAGTATTAATATAATCCCTGGGGGTATGATTGGCGTAATTACCGCTGAAGCAGCAGTTACTGCTGTGGAAAATCCTTTATCGTATCCTAATTTTGTCATTTCAGGAATTACTGTCTTTGCTGTCATTGCTGTATCTGCATTAGCTGATCCAGAAAGACCTCCCATCATAGCACTAAGTAAAACATTAACCTGACCCATACCGCCCTTCACATGTCCTAATAGCATGTCTGCCAACCGTAACAATTTTTCGGTAATCCCCGCATAATTAAATATTACTCCCGCACATGCAAAAAAGGGAATTGCTAAATACGTGAAAGACTCTTGTGACGCCACTACACTCTGAATAGTAAATTGAACAGGCATTGTATTATTAATAAATATAAAATAAACTACGGTTGCAATCAGTAGACTATATGCAACTGGAATTCTTAGAAAAAAAAGAATAAACAATATGATAATAGGAATAAAGGATACGATATCCATTTATTAACCCCCTTGTAAAAGAATGAACAAAACTTTATCCATTCTTTCAAAATTGATTTTCAGGTGATACGGACGTTACAACATCCTTGCCTCGGATTATACGTACTAAAAATCCTATTGAATAAGCTAGCATTAATGCAAAAGCAATTAATGCTGCTAAGTAAATAAATGAATATGGGATTCCTAGAAATGATGTCGGCCTCGTCCATCCATCCATTGTTAACGTAAAGCTTAAATATAAAAAATAGGCATTTGCACAGATCAATATAGAAAAGTTTAATATATTTGCTAATTTATGAACTTTTGGAGGAAGTTTCTCTACAACAAAATCGATCGCTATTAACGCATGTGTTTTAAAAAGTAATACAGTCCCGAAAAAAACACTGTATGTAAAGCATATAAAAGCAATTTCTTCTGTAAAACCAAACGAACGACTAAAAAAGAGTCTTGAAAGTACATTCACAATAACTACTAACAACATTATTAAAAATGCTATTGAAGCAATGAAGGTTTCAAAATGATTAAATACCTTTTTAATTTTAACCATCCCCTTGCTAAAAGTTTATGAAGTCATGTACAATCTAAAAATTTTTAGATTGTACATGATTTATATATTTTTTATTCAATTGCTTTCTTCATATCTTCATACAATCCATCTGTCCATTCAGGAAAAGCATCACTTACATGTTCAGAAGCTTCTATAAAGCTTTCTGGCTCAATTTCATTAAATTCGATTCCTTCATCCTCCAGCTTCTGACGATATTCCACTTCAATTTCTTCGATATCTTCAACTCTCTTCTCCGGGAGTTCTTGTCCTACTTCATCTATAGCTTTTTGCGCTTCGGGTGGTAAAGAATCATATACATCCGTGGACATAACAATCGTTGTCGTTGCTACTAGATGTCCTGTTAAAGATATTCTGTCTTTTGTTTCATATAATTTAGAAGAATAAAGTAAAGAGAGTGGGGATTCTGCAGCATCTGCTACCCCTTGAGATAATGCACTATATGTTTCAGACCAAGCTGTATTCGTTGGATTTCCACCAAGCGTTTTTGATACCTCGTTCCACATTGTTGTGGGTGCATTTCTTATTTTCATGCCTTGCGTATCATCCTGTGTAACTACTTCTACATCTGATAAAAGATGTCTCTTTCCAAAATAGACTGCCGTTACAATTTTAATTCCTTTCTCTTCCAGTTCATCAGACATTCTTTGCCCTACATCTGATTTCCATGCTGTTTCAATATCTTCAGGCTCTTGAAAAAGATAAGGATGCATAAATATAGAAAAATCATCTACATAATCCGATAAATGACTTGGATCGCTATCTTGCAAAACAGTAGCTCCTTTTGAAATACTTTCAATCATGTCCGTTGTATTACCAAGACTTTCAGAAGGATAAATCTCAACTTCCAACGTTCCTTCAGATCTTTCTTCAAGTTCTTCAGCAAATTCTTCCCATAAAGGGTAGGTTGGGTCGGAATTCGATCCAACAAAATTCAATTTTAATGTCGTTGTTGAAGACCCGCTTGCTTCCCCTTCCGATGAATTTGAAGAATTACCACAGGCAGCTAAAATAATAGTGAAAAGAATGAATGTCGCTAAAAAATACTTTTTCATAGATAATACCCCCGTTTCCAGATTCTCTTATAAATTCATAACAACAACTTTTTCATTTGTCATTTCTTCTATGGTATATTTAGGACCTTCTTTGCCTAATCCACTATTTTTAATCCCACCATATGGCATAGCATCTGTTCTAAATGTCGATACATCATTAATGATAACGCCTCCAAATTCCAATTCCCGAACTGCTCGCATAGCAAAGTTGAAATTTGCCGTAAATATCCCTGCTTGTAGCCCATAATCTGAATGATTTACTTCCTGTAATACTGCATCAATTGACTCATATGGGATAACACTAACAACTGGTCCAAACACTTCCTCGCAAACTACTTTCATATCCTGATTGACATTGGTTAGTACAGTAGGATGGTAAGCCGTGCCTTCTCTTTTACCTCCACATTCCAGCTTTGCTCCGTTTGCGATCGCTTCCCTCACCCACTTTTCTACTCGGGCAACTTCTTTTTCAGAAATCATTACTCCAATATCTGTTTGAGAATCTGCGGGATTACCAACTTTTAAATCTTTTGCAGATTGAATAAACTCTGATAAAAATTCATCATAAATTTCCTTATGAACATACAACCTTTGAACAGCAATACATGCTTGTCCATTAGCAGTTACAAATCCTCTTTGAGCTGCAAGTTTAGCAATATCACTAATTTCTACTGCATCTTTATGAATAATTGTAGGAGAATTATTTCCTAATTCTAAAGATACTTTCTTAATTCCTGTGGTATTTTTGATCAATTTCCCTACTCTTGCGCTTCCTGTAAAAGTAAACATATTTATTCGTTCATCTTCAATTAAATATTGACCAGTTTCGCTGCCAAAACCATTTACTACATTTAAATACCCATCTGGAAGGCCAGCTTCTTTCATTATTTTCACTAGTTTTAACACCGTAATAGGCGCTATTTCTGATGGTTTTAGTACAACTGTGTTTCCCGCAGCAATTGCAGGACCAATCTTATGAGCTGTTAAATTAAGTGGCATGTTAAAAGGTGTTATGGCGCCCACAACTCCAACTGGTGTTCGAACAGTAAAGGAAAGTCGATTCTCATTTCCTTTTTGTCCCTCAATTGGCACTCCATGACCCGAAATTCGTTTTGCTTCTTCAGCTGAAATGGTAAAAGTGTTAATCGCTCGATCAACTTCGATATTGCAATCATTTATGGTTCTTCCAACCTCCTGTACTAAAGTTTGTACGAGGTCTTCTCTATTCTCTCCTAATAGTTTGGCAGTTTGTAATAGGATTTCACTTCTATCTACTGCCGGTAATTTTATCTTTGTAAATGTATTTACAGCACTGCTTACTGCATCGTTTACAATACCTTGGTCTGCTTTATATACCTCACCAATTAATTCATTTGTATATTTGTTATAAACTGGAATTTTTTCTCCTTCAAAAATTTCTGCTCCCCCGACTGTATTCCCATACTCCTGAACTTTATTTGTCATTTGCATCTGATCAATACCTCCTAAAGCTGTTAACTATTCAATCATTAGGCTTAACAATTACTTTAATACTTGAACTTTTATTCACTCTGGCATGCTCTAATGCTTCCTGTACTTTTTCTAACGGATAAAAATCAGTTAAAAGTAAATCTGTCTTGAATTTTTTAGAACCTAATATATCAACTCCATGCTGGTACGTATTGGTGTATCTATATACACCATGTATGCTAACCTCTTTTTGTAATAGCTTATAAAAATTAATACCAATATTATTCAATCTTGAAAATCCAATAACAGATATATTTCCACCTTTTTTTACGATATCCACACTTGCTTTTATTGCTTGTTCCTGTCCTGATGTTTCAACGACTACATCTACACCACGATCATTTGTTAATTCTTGCACGCTCTCTACTAAATTTTGTTTGGAAACATCAATAACATGTGTAGCACCTAACTCTTTTGCTATTTTTAATCTTAAAGGTTCAATATCTGTTGCAATAATGTTCAGAGCCCCAAAAGATTTTGCTGCAATAATTGCTGTCAATCCAATTGGGCCCATTCCAGATATCAACACACTTGAATCCGCTTTCATACCGGATCTGGACAAACCATGTAAACCGACAGATAATGGCTCTATTAATGTTGCTTCTTCAAAAGTTACATTATCAGGTATTTTAAAAAGAAAATTTTCTGGATGGATTATATACTCTGAAAATGCCCCATCTATTGGCGGGGAAGATAGGAAAGCTACATGGCTACATAGATTATAATTTCCTTCTTTACAATCTGTACAAGTACCACATGAAATACCTGGTTCAATTACAACTCGATCTCCAATTTTTAAAGTAGTTACTTCTGATCCTATCTCAACAACTATTCCTGCACATTCATGTCCTTGAATTAGTGGTTTTTCTACTTTTTTACTTCCTATTTTCCCTTTCTCATAATAATGGACATCTGAACCACATACACCAACTGACATCACTTTTATTAGTACTTCATTTGAGTGTAAGGAATCTAACTCCCTTTCTTCCATTTTCACTACAAACGGCTTGTGCAGTACAGCTGCTCGCGTTTTTCTTACTTTATTTTCCATATAATTTATAACCCCTTATTCGTGATAAAGAAGTACTTTACCAGCTTGTTTATTTTCACTCATTTCAAATGCTTCTTTCCAGCGTTCCAGGGGAAATTTATGCGTAATTAAACTGTTTAAATCTAACGTGTTCTGTTCAAATAATTTCATTACTTTTTCCCATGTTGACATAGAATGGGCTACAGAACCTTGAAGTGTAATTTGCTTATAAATAACTAAGTCATAATCCAGGGTTACTTCTGAACCTACAATTCCCAATTGTACCAATTTACCTTTGTTCTTTAATTGTTGTAGACAAGCATTAATAGAGCTAGGATGACCAGCACATTCTACAGCAAAATCTACACCTTTTTCATTGGTTAGATCTTTAACAATATCACTTAAATTCTCTTTACTTACATTAACTACTTTGGAAGCTCCCATTTTTTGCGATAGTTCTAGACGAATATCATCTACATCAGTCCCTGCCACAATGACATTAACCCCCCTACTTATTAATAATGAAAGGGATACTAACCCTAATGGCCCAGGACCTGAAAGCAAGACAGTATCTCCTGCGTTAGGTGTCTCTAATTCTTCCAGTGCTTGTACAACACAAGCTAAAGGTTCTGCCAAAGCTGCTGCTTCCAAAGAAATATAATCGGGTATTTTATATGCCATGTCTTCTCTTACCACAACATTTTTTGTAAAACTTCCATTGACACCATAGCCCATTCCTCTTCTCGTTTCACAAAAAACATATTGTCCTTGTTTGCAGTATTCACATGTACCACATGTAATTGCTGTAGATGGAAGCACAGTTACTCTATCACCAACATTAAAACTATTTACTTCCTTACCTGTCTCTATAACAATTCCTGCAAATTCATGTCCAAGAACTACTGGAGGAAAATTCTTAAAAGTATCATGTAAAATATGGAGATCGGTACCACATATCCCGCTATATTTCACGTTAATTTTTACTTCGTTATCCTTGCACTCTACATCTGGAATATCTCTTAATTCTACATTCCCCGGTCCTGGTGCTACTTTCATGATTGCTTTCATTCTTATATACCATACCTTTCTATTTTTAGTTTTTAACATAAATATTGTGGGAACAACATCTAACTATTTTTTCATTTGAATCACTTGTAACACTTTTTCAGCAACATGCTTACTTGAGATTTCATAATGATCCAATAATTCCTCATTCGATCCCGACTGCGTATTTTTATCACGGACCCCAACACGCAACATGGGTACTGGCACATTCTCCACTAACACTTCTGCTACCGCGCTTCCTAATCCTCCATAAATCGTATGTTCTTCAGTTGTTACAATTGCCCTTGTGCTCTTAGCAGCTTCTATAATAGCTTCATTATCTAATGGTTTTATAGAGGGCATATGAACAACAGAAGCATTTATTCCTTCTTCATGTAATAGATTGGCAGCCTCTAACGCTCTTGCTGTTTGTGTACCTGTTGAAATAATCGTTGCATCAGCGCCTTCTTTTAAAACAACTGCTTTTCCTAATTCGAACCTATATTCGCAACTATCTGAAAATATAGATTCTACATTATCTCTTGCTAGGCGAATATAGACTGGCCCCTGATATTTGTTTGCAAATCTCATGACTTGCTCAACTTCATAAGCATCAGCTGGTGCTAAAACAACCATTTTGGATAAAGATCTCATGATCGCTAGATCCTCCAGTGCTTGATGTGTTTTTCCAGCTCTACCATTTAAAAGACCAGCATAAGCCCCAACCATTTTCACATCTGAGTTGGTTTGAGCTATAGATACTTGAATCTGATCAAGGCTTCTTTTGGTTATAAATGCTGCAAAAGTAACTGCCCATGGCTGTAATCCAACTGCTGCCAGGCCTGCTCCAACACCCATCATATTTTGCTCTGCTATTCCCATTTGCAAAAATTTATCTGGATTTTTATCTGCTAAAATATTTAATTTAGTAGAATTAGCTAAATCTCCATCTAATCCATAAACTCTTGGATCCTCCTTAGAGATTTCCAAAATGACATCACCAAATTTATTTCTCATTGATTTGAATTCTTTTTTAACTGTCATGATTTAACCCACCTTTAGAAATCTCTTTTATAGATACGGCATATTCTTCTTCTGTTGGAACTTTAGAATGCCATAGATAATTGTTTTCCATAAAATGAACGCCTTTACCTTTTACGGTATTCGCAATAATAATAGTAGGTTTGCCAACTGTTTTCTTTGCTTTTTGACAAGCATCAATAATTTCTTTCATGGAATGACCATTTATGGTGGTTACGTCCCATTCAAAAGCTTTCCATTTTATTTCTGGATTTTGAATTGGGTTTAATCTCGCTTCTTCCTCTCCTGCCCAGCCATATTGTTGCAACTTATTATAATCCATAATAACAATCAGATTATCCAGCTTATATTTTGCTGCAACATCAGCAGCTTCCCACATTTGACCTTCTTGGCTTTCCCCATCTCCAATCATGCAATAGGTCATAAACGAATCTCCCTTTAGCTTTGCTCCTAACGCCATTCCTACAGCAGTCGAAATACCTTGTCCCAAAGATCCCGTAGACATATCTAAACCAGGTAACAAATCCTTATCCGGATGTGCTTGAAGTCTTGACTGCATTCCATCAAAGGTTTCCATTTCCTCCACTGGAAAATAGCCTCGCAAAGCAAGTACTGTATATAAAGCAATCGCAGAATGACCTTTCGATAGAACAAATCTATCTCGCTGTTCCCAGTCAGGATTCTTAGGGTCTATATTTAAAACTTGGTTATATAAAGCAGTAAGAATATCTGTAGCAGAAAGAGGTCCACCTAAATGACCGGCCCCTACTTTATATACTGTATTAATAATAACCTCTCTCGCTTTTGCTGCTCCTTGTTCCAATTCATTCATGTTTTGTTCCGTTAATACAACCATCTAATCTTACTCCTCTCTAATCGTTATTTATCCAGACGATATGATTCAATAACACGCTTATCTAGCTGAATACCAAACCCAGGACCTTCAGGAATTTTATAATAACCATTCTTAAATTCATTTCTATTTTCAATAATTTCATAGAACATTGGATCTCGATCAGGATGGAATACTTCTAAAAATGTTCCTGACATAGTAGACCCAAGTAAATGTGCCGAAATTTGTGGTTCTTCATGATGAGCCATATCAAAACCTAACGCTTCTGCCGTACTAGCCGCTTGTTTCCAAGCTGTTGGCCCTCCACTCCAGCTTGCATCAAAATTACAAACATCTATTGCTCCACCTTTCATCATCTCAATACATTCTGCAGGCGAATCTTCACTTTGACCAGCTGCTACAGGGATACCAGACATTAAACGTATATCTTTCATAGCGTCTTTGGCGTAACTCCATCGACAAGGTTCTTCAAACCACCTAATATCAAAATCTCTTATCCCTTGTGCAAAGGTCAATGCATCTTTTCTATCCCAACCTTGGTTGGCATCTACCGTAAGTACAAACTCATCTCCTGCAGCTTCCCTTGCAATTCTCACTCTTTCAATATCAATTTCAGGGGATTTGCCTCCAACCTTAAACTTACAAGCTGCTACTCCCATTTCTTTATATGTCTCAATATCATTTTTAATTTTCACTTCATCTACATCGCTTCTTTCTGAATAATAACCTCCAATTAGCATGACTGGTAATTTCGTTTTTGATCCGCCCCATAGCTGTACTAATGGCATTCCCAATGTCTTACCGATTGCATCATAGATAGCACTGTCCACACAAGATAGTGCATTCAAAGAGATTTTTCTATCTGCTAAAATATTAAATGTTATAGGATATAATTTTTGCCAAATATGTTTAACATCAAATATATTTTCTCCAATAATAAGTGGTGCCATTTCATTTTTAATCATATTTACAATAGCTTGTAAGTCATCCAGCTCGTCGCCATTATATATTTCTCCAACAATTCCATCCTCTGTTGTTATTCTTGTAATGACCGTTACTCGATGGGACATAAAGTAATTACTCCCTTTAAAAACCTGTTTCAAAGGCATTTTTATCGGAATAACTTCTACCTTTATAATTTTAGATGTTAGTGTATTTATTTGTTTTGTCGTATTCTTTTTTTCATCAATCATTTTACTTAGCTCCTTTTAATCTATTCGGAAACGTTTCCATTTCATTGGATAATTAATTCTTGTAAATCAATTTAACTAATTGGTTTACAAGAATCTCTTATAAGAAATTCAGTAGGAATTACAATTGGTTCTTCCTCACCATATGATTCAGGATCTTGAATATACTTTAATAAAACTTGTGCTATCTGTTTTCCCATGTCATCAATCGGTCTGTGGATAGCAGTGACCGGGGGATCTAATAATTGCGTCAGTTCATTATCTTCAAATGTAATGATAGAAATATCATCAGGATATCTTAGATTTTCTTTTCTCATTGCACGTAAAATACCATAAAACATTTGATTATTTAAGGACAAGACAGCAGTGACTTCCCCTTTATGTATTTTAGGGGCTACTTCTAATAGTAATTCTTCTCCTGATTTACTATTCAATTTTCCGCTTAGGATTAGTTGTTCATTAAACTTTTTCCTCTGAAAATCAAAGCAATCTTTATATGCTCTTATACCTTCTCTTGTCGGTCTGATTTCTTTGTTTCCTGTAATCATCGCTATATTTTCATGCCCCAATGAGATAAGATAATTTATTGCTTTTTTCACCGAACTATAATAATCTGTTAAAACCCCCGGCGGCAATGTTGGAACATCTCTATTGATTGGAACAACCGGAATATCTATTTTCGTTAAAACCTTATTTAATTTCCAATCTTTTTCAGTAGGAATTGATAAAATAATGCCATCGAAACTTCTGCCATTTAAAAACGAAGAAATCTTTTCTTCAACATTTTTTTCTCCAATACTGCATAGGGACAAGGTAAACCCGTAACTATCCAGTTCTATTTGTACACTCTTAGCAATTTGAGCAAAAACTGGGTTGGAAATATCAGCAAAGAAAGCGATATTTTTATATTTTTGCGATCGCATACTTTGCGCAACATAATTTGGCGTGTAACCCAGCTGTTCAATACTTGCTTGAATCTTCTTTTTCGTTTTTTCACTTATACCTTCAGATTGATTAATTGCTCTTGACACCGTGCCTATCCCAAAACCCGAATGCTGAGAAACATCCTTGATAGTAACTTTTCTAGTTATTTTCAATCACTCCTCACAAAAGGAAACGTTTCCATGAATGAATTATAATATTTATTTTTAATTTTGTAAACTCTATTTTTAAAAAAATATAGAATTTTATATTTTATGTTGGCAAAACTTTTTTCACTTTCTTTTATATCATAGTATTTAAAGCAAAACTTAATAATCAAAGATATTTTTCACTTCTCTCAAATTCCTCTCATCAAATCTCCCCTTGACATTTAAAACACTGTAAATTCGCAATTTTCTTATAATATTCTACTGTGATGCACAAAAAGCCCCGACCCAAATATATCTAAACTTTAAGGACGGGGTTTCTTATATCACAGAAGAACGTTATGCTGTCTGTCTCTTTCTAATATTAAACCACTGTAAAAAAGTAACTTTAAAATTAAACTTTTATCCCTGCTTATGCTCGGCCAGGAATTTTTCAAGATAGTCCTGCACAGCTTCTAGATCTTCTCCTACCCGACTTTCTCGCTCTTCATCTTTTTTTACCCTTTCAATTGTTTTTTGATAAACTTCCTCTTCATTGTTTTTAGGTATAACTGCTACACCATCAGCATCAGCTACAATAATATCACCAGGATTCACCTCAACCTCTCCGACATTCACGGGAACATTTAATTTGCCAATCAGATTTTTTTTACTGGCAGCCGTTGTTGTGCCTTTACAAAAAACAGGGAAATCTAAATCCTTTGTCCCCTTTATATCTCTAATCACACCATTAGAAACAACGCCATTTAATCCCTTTGTTTTTGCTAATCCTATAATAAAATCTCCAGCAAAAGCATTGCTTGTTCCTGATTTTCCATCAATCACTAAAACATCTCCAGCCTCTGCTTTAGATATTGCTTCTAATACCGAAATATTTTCACCAGCTGAAATATCAACAGTGAACGCCTTCCCCGCTAGTTGCCATTCTTGTTTTAGAGGTTTAATACTGATGTCCATATAATTTTTACTGCCCAATGCATCTGTAATTGAAGTTGTTGGTATTCCTAAGAATCTATTTTTTGTCATTTCAATCATCCTTTTTCTACTCAAATTTTGAATCTCATATTAAAAAATTGAAGAAATATCACCTGTTTTTCATAAACCCAATAACAATAAAGGAAGTGTTTTTGTCATGTGGATTAATTCTTTCTCACTGATTCCATTTTCTAATAAATACTCTATATAGGAAGGAAATGAAATATTCCAAGGCGGGTTCTCTATTTGTCCGCTATCTGTAGAAACAATGGTTGATTCATATCCTACTCTTTTTATTGCTTCTAAATTAATTTCTAAATTACTTTTATACATACCTCCACCAATAGGTTGTGCATACGTCCGTTCAAATTTTAGATCAAACTCTTTTAAAAGGTTGATTTGCTCACCTATAGAAAGGTCTACTATATGAAACTCTGGATGTGTAATAACCAGTTTACGGAAATTTAGAGATTTTGCTTTTTCTGCAACCTTATAAATTTCTTCCTTTGAAATATGCCCTGTCCCCAAAACCACATTATACTCCGATGCTAATTCAATTACTTCTACTGCCTCGTCAGAAAGCTGGCTGCCATGTAGTAATTCTATGCCACCAGCTTGCTTCATCTTTGTTCGATGGTTTTTAGCATCATTTGTTGGAAGCCATATGATTTTGGCGCCTAATTTAATTGCATTTTCTACTGCTATACGATTAAGTCCTCCAATGGGGGCATTACAAGTAACACTTCCAACAGCTTGAACTTTCTTGTTACCCTGATTTAAATGCCAAGCTCGATCTGTTGTTGGAAAACAATGTGATTTGATAACAATTGCTCTCATCCCCAGCTTCTCAGCTTGAAGCATTAATTCTTTATCTGTATGTTTTCTTTCTCGTAAATCAGGAGCTGAATGAATATGCATATCAATCATTCCATTAAAATCCATACTAGTCACACTCTTTCCTCTATTTCTTCTAATACTTTATTCATAATACCACCGGCTTTAAAATAATCGAGTTCAATTTTATTATCCAGTCTTACTTTTACAGTGAAAGAATTTATTTTATTTCCTTCCACCCTTACTTCAACTTGGCTGTTTGCTTGAATATCCTGCATCGATTCTTTCAACGTAAATATTTCACTTCCATTTAACCCCAATCCAGCAGCTGAGTCACTCTCTAAAAATTGCAAAGGCAGTATTCCCATTCCGATTAGATTACTGCGGTGAATTCTTTCATAACTCTCTGCAATAATAGCCTTAACTCCTAATAGTTTCGGTGCTTTAGCTCCCCAATCTCTTGAACTTCCTGTCCCATACTCTTTTCCAGCTATGACAATTAAGTCTGTATTTTTTTCCTGGTATTGCATTGCAGCAGCGTAAACGCTCATTACTTCATTAGTAGGAAAGAAAATCGTATAGCCGCCTGTTTTCTCCGGTACTAGTTTATTCCTCAAACGAACATTAGCAAAACCACCTCTTACCATTACTTCATGGTTACCGCGTCTGGATGGATATGAATTAAAATTTCCAGGCGAGACCCCTCTTTCTAGTAAGAACTCCCCTGCTGGTGTTGACATTCCAATCGCTCCCGATGGTGAAACATGATCTGTCGTTACACTATCTCCCAGAAATAATAAAGCTCTACCTTTATGAAACACATACGAATCAGCTTGGGGCCGTTGATTCACAAATGGTGGTTTTTGAATATACGTTGACTTTGAATCCCATTTAAAAAGATGGCTATCTTCACTTTCAATAAGATTCCATTCTTTGTTATGGGTTAGTATATCTTTATACCTTGCTTTAAATAAATCTTGTGTCAAAAAAGTATTTTTTATTGCTTCTACTTCCTCCGCTGATGGCCATAAATCATGAAAATAAATGGGTGCTTTTTCTGAGCTATAAGCTATTGGATCTACCATTAAATTTATATTCATTGTACCGGCCAAAGCATACATCACTACAATTGGAGGAGAGCCAAGATAGTTAGCTTTAATAAGTGGGTGCACCCGTCCTTCGAAATTTCTGTTTCCTGACAGTACTCCCGAAACAACTAACTGATTTTCTTTTATTGCTTTCTCTATTTCCGGGGGCAGAGAACCGGAATTACCGATACAAGTTGCACATCCATAACCGGATACATAGAACCCCAGTTTTTCCAGATAATTATTTAGACCTGCATTTTCTAAATAATCAGCTACCACTCTACTTCCAGGTGTTATCGAGCTTTTTACGAATTCTTTCTTTTTCACTCCTAAATCCACTGCCTTTTTAGCTACCAGACCTGCTGCAATCATCACATCTGGATTGGATGTATTTGTACAGCTGGTGATTGCGGCTAAAACGACACTTCCATGTTTCAAGGTTCCCATTGAGGTGACACTTTCTGTTTTTAACTCTTGAGAAGAAAGTCCATAGCCTCCATTATTTATTGGCTCTGTTAAGATATGGTTAAACTCTTCCTTACATTGATTTAAATTCACTTTATCCTGCGGACGTTTTGGTCCTGCAAGGGAAGGCACAACCTCTTCCAGATTAAATTCAAGTATTTCTTCATAGCTGGGTTCCATCATACTATTCTCTCTATACATTCCCTGAAGACGGTAATACTCCTCCATTAATTTAATTTCTTCTTCTCGATGTCCAATTAAATCCATGTATGCTAATGTTTCTTTATCTACTGGAAAATATCCCATGGTCGCTCCGTATTCAGGAACCATATTCGAAATGGTTGCTCTATCAGGAACACTTAAATGTTGAACTCCAGGCCCAAAAAATTCTACTATTTTCCCAACAACATCATACTTTCTTAATACATTGGTAAGCGTAAGAGCAAGATCTGTTGAAGTTGTGCCCGCTGGAAGTTTATTTGTTAACTTCACTCCAAGTACTTTAGGAATATTCATAAATACAGGTTTTTCTAATATAGCAGCTTCCCCTTCAATGCCTCCAACACCCCAGGCAACTATTCCCATCCCATTCACCATCGTCGTATGCGAGTCTGTACCTACTAATGTATCAGGATAGAGTAAGTTAACATCTCCTTTCTTTTTCTTAATCACTAGAGTAGATAAATACTCCATATTAATTTGATGCATAATCCCTGATGAAGGAGGCACAATGGTAAGATTCTGAAAGGAGTTCTTTGCCCATTTTAAAAATTGATATCTTTCATAATTTTTCCGGAACTCTCTTTGCTCATTTTTATTTAAAGCATCTTTATTTCCAAAGGACTCAACAATTAGTGAATGATCAATGACTAAATCTACTGGAAGTTTAGGATTTAAGTGTAAAGGATTTTTATCCCTGGTCTTCAAAGCATCTCTCATCGCAGCTAAATCTACTAATGCCGGGAGACCTGTTGTGTCATGCAGTAGTACTCTGCCGGGATAAAACGGTAATTCCTGACTACTATCTCTTTCAGAAGGCCAATTAGCCAGCGCTTCTAATTGTTTCTTCCCGTCCTCTCCAGATTCAGCATTACGTAATATAGATTCCAGCCAAATCTTCAATGAAAACGGAAGCTTTTTAACATTTATATAACCTAGTGTTGTTAAACGTTCTAATGAATAGTAAATATATTTCTCTCCATTAGCTGTCAGCTCTTTTTTCACTTCTTTTTTTATCGATAGGGTTTCTTTCGTTATTTTAATCACCTCAAAACATAAATCAGGTTGAACATCATAACACCATCACATAATTGTTTATTCAAAAAATACAGACTCCTCTATATAGTTTAATAGATTTAAACGAGTTATTTAAGATAATAATGTTTAGAAAAAAGCTTTTTTACCCAACTTTTAGTGTATCAATTATTTTCTTATATCTTTTGATTGGTTAAAATATCTGTCAACTCTTTTAAACAATACTCTCCACCTGTTAAAACAGGAGCTTTATACTCAAACGTTAAATCAAGCCCTGCTGTAATAGACATTTGTGCGATTACAATGACATCTACTTTTTCACTTAAATCTTTGACTTCTTTTTGGATAATATTCTTGAATGCTTCTGTATTACCCGAATTAATTGTTTCAGCAGCTTGCTTAGAAAGCATAGGATATACTCTAATTTCTTTATTCATATCATCAGCAATATCATTTAATATATGAGTTGTAGTATCTTTTGCTGCCTCTAAAGTTGCTATTATTCCTATCTGTCCCCCAATTTGAACTGCTTTTTTAAGCATTCCTAAATCGATACTTACAATAGGAAAATCAAACATTTGCTGAAAATGGTCCACATAAGGTGTAAAAGATGAACAGGCTAAAGCAATTCCATCTACAGAAGAAGTTCTTGCTTTTTCAAGCAAGTCAACTATTCGCTGTACGTGTTCTTCCTTTACATGTCTGTCTCTTCTGATATCCTCCATCAATGTTTCGTCTATAAAATGAGTTGCAGTCACGTTATTTGCGTATAACTGAACAGCATGATCCAATGGTTCTTTTGAATTTTTAGTTGCATGGATAATGCCTATTTTCAATTTAATCAGCTTCCCTTCCTTGGTTTGTAGCGTGATTCTTCTAAAAAGCTTTTTACAATATCTGATGGCAAATAATTTAATGTAATGCCTGCTTCCTGTGATTTCACAATCATTCTACAAGCCATCTCTAAAGTTTCTAAACGCATCCTCGCTTCTTGTATTGATTCATCAAAAACCACCACACCATGATTTTTCATGATAATAATATTCGCATCCTTTGATTTTTTCTTGATAGCCTCGCCTAATTCAATGGTTCCTGGATGATAATAGTCGATATAAGTAATATTCTCTAAATAATACATCGTTTCAATAAATAGGCTCGAATATAACTTTAAATCACTGCAGGCTAGAAGGGTTGTATAAAATGGAGAAGAATGTATTACTACATTAGCATCTTCTCTTTGCTGATATATACCACTGTGCATTGGAGTTTCTTTGGAAGCCTTTTTCGCGCCCTTAGAGTCACCAGTAAAGATATTCGTAATAACAAAATCATCTTCTTTTAAATGATCCATTAATGTACCCGAAGCTGTAATAATCATTTCTTCTCTACTTAATCGTTTACTTAAATTTCCCGACGTGCCCCAAGCCAGCTCTGCATTTTTTAGATATTTTCCTAATTCCGTTAAGGACCCCATATTAGTACCTCCTCGAAACAAATATAAAAAAAGGTTGATTATATATTTTGTTTATTAATATTTTTTAAGATAGACTTACTGATCAGCGGAGCTGCTAACATAATTATTGATAAGAACAATAATACAGCTGAGATCGGTGTTGTTAAAAACACCATATAATCCCCATTTGATATTGTTAATGCTCTTCTCAGATTATTCTCAATCATTGGCCCGAGGATCATCCCTAATACAAATGGCGCTAAAGGAAAGTCATGTTTTGTTAAAAAGTAACCAAGAACGCCACATGCAATCAATAGAAATAAATTAAACGTTGATAATTGAACTGCATATACACCAAATACACCAAACATAATAATTAATGGCAACAGATATTTAGTAGGTGTATCTACAATCTTGGCAAACACTTTTATTAACGGTAAATTTAAGATAAGCAGCATTAAGTTTCCAATAAACATACTTGCAATTAATCCCCAGGCTATCTCTGGACTTTCCTCAAATAAAAGTGGACCTGGCTGGACATTATACATAATCATTGCACCTAATAAAACTGCAATGGTTCCAGAACCAGGTATACCTAGTGCTAATAAAGGAATCATTCCTCCTCCAGTTGAAGCACTATTTGAAGCTTCAGGGGCTGTTACTCCCTCTACAGCACCTGTTCCCAGTTTCTTTCTGTTCTTACTAACTTTTTTCTCCAATGTATACGCAAAGAAAGATGCTATAGTAGATCCTGCGCCGGGTAATACACCAATAATAAATCCTAATACGGACCCTCTTCCTATAGGAGCTGCACTTTCTTTCAAATCTTTCTTAGTTGGTAAAATCCGTGTGATTTTTGCTTTAAAACCACCGCCTGATTCACTTCCTATAACCATTTTAAAGACTTCTCCAAAAGCAAATAAACCAACAGCAATCGTTAAGAATTCAACTCCTTGATATAATTCCGGTATACCGTAAGTCATACGATTTACTCCTGAAACACTATCAATTCCAATTGTCGCAACCGCTAAGCCTAATACCGTCATTATGGCTGCTTTAGAAATAGATTTACCTGTTAAACCAGTAACCGCTGTAAGTCCTAAAAACATCATGGCAAAGTATTCGGTTGGCCCAAACCCAATAGCAACATTTGTTAAAGGCTCCACTAAAAGAATCAACGCAATGAGAGAAATGATCCCTCCACCAAATGATGCAATAGCTGTAAGTGCAAGTGCTATACCTGCTCTTCCCTGTTTCGCCATTGGGTATCCATCAAAAGTTGTTGCTACAGATGCAGAATCCCCAGGGGTATTTAACAAAATAGATGTTGTCGAACTTCCATACATTGCGCCATAATATACTCCAGCAAGCAAAATAATGGCACTTATTGCAGCCTGCTCCGGACTCATCGATTGTGTTAATGATGCACTAACAGGAATTAACAGAGCCACACCGCTCATCGGGCCGATTCCCGGAAGCGTTCCAACTATTGTTCCAATTAGTACGCCAATAAAAGCAAAGAATAGATTATGCCATTGAATAGCAGTTCCAAATCCATCCATTAGTAATTGTAACGATTCCACTTGTTCATCTCCTCTTCAATGATTTTGATATAAAAATTGTATTTATGCTTAGACAGCTTTGTTTAAATAAGAATGCTTTACCAAATATTCTTCTGTCTGCATGCAGTAAAATACGATGGTTATCTTTTCATCTCTAAAGCTGTTTCTTTTTACTTGGATTTATTCAAATACTAAAGTCCTGTCCATTCAGGAAATCCAGGTAAAGCTCCATTTAACACACCTACATAGACCCAATAGACACCGATTGAAAAAGCAAGAGAGATAATGATTGAATTTGTAATCTTACCTTTTTCAAGCGTTTGAAATCCGATAATTAAGAATAGAAAGGTTGTAATTACAAATCCCAGCGGCTCTAAAAAGAACGCATATAGTATTAGAGCAGCTAGTATAATTAAAAACTTACGATATTTACCTTTCTTGAGTGCTTCTTCTTCGAGTTGCTCTTCTTTAGACATGTTTTTCATATGGAGCGATGTTTGAATGATCAGTGTAACACTGGATACGATTAACAAAACTCCTAATATGAAAGGAAACACATTGGGACCTATTGCACTCCCATATGCGGAACTGTCTATTTTAAAACTTTCATATATAAACAAAACCCCTATTGCTAAAAATACGACACCTGCATAACGGTCAAACTTCATTTATATCACCTCCAAATTTATTCAGCATTCATTTCTAATACCTTTAACACTTCATAAATTTCTTTTTCTTGTTCTTCCAGAAAAAACTCGAAATCTTCCGAATTTTTATATCCCGGCTGCCAGCCATTTATATCTAATTGGGATTCCCATTCTTCTGAGAGGATAAGATCTTCAAATACATTGTCCCAATATTCAATAAGTTCATCATCCATATCTTTAGGGCCGAAAACACCCCTCCACTGGTTAAACTCAACATCCACACCCTGGTCATAATATGAAACGAGCTCAGAGAACTCACCTTCTATCGGAACTTTCCCTGAATATCCAAGAATTTTTATATCTCCTGAGCGATAATATTCACTAGCACCAGACAAGTGAGAAGACAAAACATCAATATTCTGACCCAATAAACTTGTAACTGCTTCACCACCGCCATCATAAGAAACATAGCTTACTTCTTCAGGATCGATTCCGGCCTCCAACATTACCAGCATAATATTAAGGTGATCCTGGGAACCAGGGGCAGACCCACCTCCAAATGTTACAGAACTTGGATCTTCGTGCATGACATCCAGAAGATCCTGCAGATCATCAAACTCTGAATCTTTATGGACAGCTAATACACTAAAATCCGAATTGATTTGGGCTAGAGGGGTTAAATCCCTAAAACCAAATGGACTATTGCCGTCTTCTTTCAGATTATTAATAATTAACGGTAAAGCTGGTAAAAATAACCTATAATCATCATTACTATATCTTGTAACAAAATCGGATAATCCTACAGCCTGTCCACCTCCAGGACGATTCTCTACCAGCATAGATACAGGGAAGTTCTCTTTATCTGCTAATAAACTTGATATTACTCTTGCACTCGTATCAATTCCTCCCCCGGTCCCTGAAGGAACGATAGTGGTAACAGAACGTTCTGGATAATTTTCATATTGATTATTTCCATCGCCTTCATAAAACATTGAAAAAACTCCGAGTAAACACATTGTTACAAACGATCCAATTACAATTTTCATGGGAACCTCCTATTAAAGCGTTTTCATTTATTAAGCTATTAACTGTTAATTTAATAGAATTATTCTACTATTTTTGATAATATTAAATATAATATTCTTAGTTATACTTACCGCATCTTAAATTTTTTTACATTTTGTAAAAAGGAGAAAGCTATGGAATTAAAAGATTGGAATATCCTTTTAGCTGTTTATAAAGAAAAAAATATCACACGAGCTGCAGCAAACCTATTCATGTCACAACCAACCGTTACTTACCGGTTAAAACAAATCGAAAAAGAACTTCAAGCTGATATTCTTTACCGTGGAAGAAGAGGCGTTGAATTTACCGAGCAAGGTTTAAAGGTTATTGAGTATGCCGAAATAATGGTCAATGAATTTCGCATTTTACAAGAAACCCTTTGGAACTCAGATAATCAGCCTCAAGGTAAACTAAGAATTGGTGCTGCCAAAGCAATTGCTTTACATACCATTCCTTTCTTACTTAAAGAGTTTCATGAACGATATCCTAAAATAACTTACTCGATCCACACTGGTCTAAACCTGGATGTTATTCAGTCTGTATACAAAGATGATTATCATATCGGCATTGTTCGCGGAGAACATCACTGGTCCGAAAAGAAAATAGAACTCTTTAGTGAGAAAATAAGTGTTATTTCCTTGCAGCCAATTAATTTATCGGATCTCCCTAAATTGAATAGAATTTCATACCATACTGACCCTGCACTAAATATGATGATCGATTCCTGGTGGCGGGAGGCTTATAAAAGACCTCCTAATGTCTTTATGGATGTCGCCAATATGGAAATAGCAAAAAATATGGTTGAACAAGGTTTGGGCTATGCTATTGTTCCAAATATCATTTTAAAAAATGACCATTTATATTCAAAAAATTTATTCTATAAAGATAACTCCCCTTTATTATGGAAAACATGGCTGCTCTATAAAGAAGAACTGACTCACCTTTCTTTCGTTGATTCCTTTATTAAGTTTGTTGATTCAAAACAGTTAAGAGGAACTTTTTAAGCGTTCCTCTTCTTATTAAACTAAGATACCTCTTTGAGATGATGAATAGCGTCAAACAGGAATTTCTCATCACCAAAACTTCCTGACTTCAGTATAATTAATAACTCTCTTCCAATTGTAAATCCAGATGGAACACCTACCGCTACTTCATCCAAGATATAATTGCCCTCTATCCCCAGCTCCTTGCAAACTGTACCTGAAGTATCTCCGCCAGCTACAATTAAACGTTGCAGGTTTACATTATCAGCGATTTTACGAGTTATCTGTGCCAAAACTGAAGATACTCTTTTACTTGTTTCTAATTCTGTTAAACCTTGGGTCCTTCCGATCTCTTTTGTTTTTTCTACAATGCTTTTATTATCGTGAGCCATCAGTAATAAATCATTTCCTTCACTAATTCTAGAACCCGCTACTTCTATCAACTTTGCTTTTTCTTTTGCAAATGTTTCTTCTTCAAAGATATTACTTGTATCTATTTCTAAAGCTATTATTCCTTTTTCTTTTAAAAAAGCCGTTTGCTCTTTCGTTTGTGGTGTTAAGCTTCCCGACACTACTAAAACACCTTGATTTTCATTACTATATGTCCGATGTGTTTCTTGTTTTATTGGATTTTCATTAAAGAACTTAGGAAGTTCTTCCCCTATCGCAGAACTTCCGCATAGTACCGGCATTTGAATAGCAGCTTCTGCAATAATTGATAAATCTTCTTGGGTTTCCGTATCGATAATACAATAATGAAATCCGTTTTCTTTTACATCTTGAATTTTTTCTTTTAGTATTCCTGCACCTTTTCTAACCTCATCTAAACTGATTGATGTGACTAACCGATTCGTTTGACCTTCCAAAATTCTTTTTAAGTTAGAATCCTTCATTGGATGAACAGGGTCATTATAAAATGGAGAATTTTCTAATTTTTCACCATTAACCATATGAATACCATTTTTCGTTACTCTACCATTCTTAGGAAAACCAAGAACGATTACAGCAAAATTTTGCTGTAATGCGTCTAACATCGCATCAAACTCTGCACCAATATTCCCTCTAAAAACAGAACATGTTTTATTGTAGTACATTTTACATCCAGCCTCTTGCAGCTGCTTCGTGGCCATATACACCTTTTTATAGCTCTCCTCAGGAGTATCAAGCCGGCTATCTGTATCCACAACCACAACATTTGTATCTATATTAATAGCATCATTTTCCTTTAGACTAAGTACTTTGACAGAGTAACCGCTTTTCTTAAACATAATTCCCATATCATTTGCACCGGTTGTATCATCAGCTACAACACCAATTGTATTTAACATAAAACCTCACCTATTTCTCCGATTTAACGATTCTTTCTTTTACTGCTTGAGCAAATTCTTCTGTAGAGGATTGGCCTCCTAAGTCTCGTGTTGATATACCCGCAGCTAATGTTTCTATTAGTGCCTTTTCCATCAACTGACTGGCATCTTTCCATTTCACATCTTCGTGCTGTGTATACAGCCATTTGAACAGCATAATAGTAGAATCAAGAATGCCGACCGGATTAGCAATATTTTTCCCGGCAATATCTGGAGCAGATCCATGAGCTGCCTGAGCCATTGCTTGTGTATCATTAGAATTAATAGATGGAGCAATACCTAAGCTCCCTACTAATTCTCCTGTTAAATCGGATAGGATATCACCAAACATATTTTCTGTTACAATCACATCAAAATCTCCTGCTCTTCTTACCAAGTGCGCTGTCATAGCATCAATATGATAATCATCCACCTCTACATCAGGGTATTGCTTCGCTACTTCTAAGCATGTATTCAAAAATAGTCCTGTACCGAGTTTGATAACATTTGCTTTATGCACGATAGTCACTTTCTTTTTTCTCTCTAAAGCTCCTTGAAAAGCAGCGTGAGCAATTCTTTCAATTGCTTTTCTGGTAAACACTCCTGTTGACACAGCTACATCTGATGTAATTTGAAATTCTCCGATACCAGCGTACATATTTCTGTCTGTATAAAATCCTTCTGTATTTTCACGGTAAATCACTAAATCTGCTTCCCCGACGACACTCTTCGTAGCTGGCATTGTTTTAGCCGGGCGGATATTTGCGTAAAGGTCAAAATAATGTCTTAATTCCCCGCTGGGATTTCTTTTTTGCTTAAATCTATCTGGGTATGCTGCAGAATCATGTGGCCCTAATATCCATCCATGTGTTTCTTCCAAGCTATCTTTTGTTACTTGAGGAATAGGATCTTCATATTTTTCAATAGCTTCCCATCCAATTGAAAGCTCTTTCAATTTTAGATTTAAATCCACTTCTCTTGCGGCAGCTTCTATTACACTTATTGTGGCATTAACGATTTCCGGGCCAATGCCGTCCCCTTTTAAAACACCAAGTGTATATTCCGTCATATTTTTCTCTCCTTTTCATTTTTTAACTTGCTTTTATCATAATCGAAATAAAACAATTAATAAAATAGATAATTTAAATAAAATTTCATTTAATTTTTAAATACCTGAATTATCATTTCAAAAAATTTATAAAACAGTTGACTTATTTTGTGAAATAAATCACAATATAATTATGAATGAATCGTATAATATTCTTTAAGGATGTGTTGTAGAATGAAAACAAACTATGAAAAAGTAAACCGTGTCGTATTAATCGGCGCCGGATCTGTAGGCGTTAGCTATGCCTTTTCACTTATAAACCAAGGTATTACAGAAGAGCTGGCTATTATTGATTTATCCGCTGATAAAGCACTTGGCGATGTGTGGGATCTAAATCATGGAAAAGCCTTTGCCCCTTCTCCAACCAATGTTTGGCTGGGAGAATATCAGGATTGTAAAGATGCAGATATTGTTTGTATCTGTGCAGGTGCAAATCAAAAACCAGGTGAAACCCGTTTAGATCTCGTTGAAAAGAATATGAAAATATTTAAAGGGATTGTTAATGATGTCATGGACAGTGGCTTTGATGGTATCTTCCTTATTGCAACAAATCCTGTAGATGTCTTAACACAGGCAGTTATTCAATTTAGCGGTCTTCCTGCCAACCGTGTTATCGGAAGCGGGACAACTTTAGACTCTGCCCGTCTTCGTTATAAACTTGGAGAGTACTTTCAAATTTCTCCAAAGGCTGTACATGCTTATATCGTTGGTGAACATGGAGATACAGAGCTCCCTCTATGGAGTAGAGCAACCATTGGCCCAGTACCCCTTCAAACTTATTTGGAAAATCATGAAAACTATAAAGCAGAGGACCTTGACCAAATCTTTGCCGATGTCCGGGATGCAGCTTATCACATTATTGAGAAAAAAGGCGCAACCTTCTATGGTATTGCAATGAGTTTAGCACGAATTACAGAAGCCATTCTAAAAAATGAAAATGTCGTTTTAACAACAAGCAGTTATTTGCAAGGACAATATGGGGCAGAAGACGTATGTATTGGGGTTCCGTCTATTATTAACCGTTCTGGAATCCGTGAGATTATTGAAGTGCCAATGAATGAAGAGGAACAAGAAAAATTTGCTCACAGTGTTGAAACATTAAAATCAATTTATGAACCTGCTATAGAGCGCTTATAATTCATATAAAAAAACGTAATGGAAAGCAGATTTCTCTGCGTCCCATTACGCTTTTTTACTTATTCTTTCCCTTCTAAAACAGCAACAACATCTTTTAATGTTTCCGGCTGCCCGACATTTCCAGGAAAAATAATATACGCAGAATTTGGAAACTTACTCTCTGGTCCCGTTTTCCAGACTGGAATCCCCGGTTTTATCTGTCCAGCAACTTCTGCTCTTTTTACAGATAAACCTTCCGTACCAATACTGCTTGAGGTAATCCCGCCTTTGGCAACAATATAGCTTGGCTGTACCTCCAGATCCTTCACAATACTTGTTACCGCATCAGAGATTTTAACAGATTGCTTCAATTCTTCTTCCTTTTTACCTTCGCCTAGATCGAGGCGCTCTCTGCGTGTATAGTAAACAACAGATTGCCCGCTTTTAATGGCTTCCTCACAAGCAAGCCGAACTCGCTCTGTTTCTTTTTTAAATTTCTCTTCATCTTGAACAAGATGTACATCAAATTTAATTCCCTTTACTAAACCACTATCTAATAAATGCTGTAATTGTTCCGTTGTCTTTTTCACATGCGAACCAACCGCTACTAAACCACCGTTTTCTCTGCTTTTCGAGATAAGCATTTCTTCTCTCGTTAATAAAGGTTTATCACTCACTCCGCCAAGCACTTTCGTTAAGGCGGCAGCACTTCGGCAAATAAAATGTTTACCCGTACGAACCGCTTTAATAAACGCCGTAGCAAAAACTTCTACATCCTCATAGCCAACTGCATTGACAACAATCTTTTGAAAATCCTTTGCTGCAAGCAGCTGCTTTTGTATTTTATCTACTTCCTGGTTGCGTAAATCTTCTAAGGAAATCGAGATCGTATTTTCCTTCGTATAGCGTCCATTTGTTTTTTCCTCTACCCATTCCCCAAGGTCCGAAGCAGAAAAACCAAAAGTTCTATCCTTTGCAAATTCTGTTTGCCCAGCTGGAACTAAAACGTCCCCATCTTGTACATAGTGAATATTATGGATAGTGAATCGGCCACCTTCTTTAAAGAATGGAATGATCACTTCCCCATCAAAAGAAGCTACACCTTTTTCTTCTATCGTTTCCTTTAAAACCTCTGTTTCTAATGGATAATGTCCGCGCATAGTAGAATCAGAACGGCTGATTAAAATAAAAGGTATGTTTTTCTCTTCCGACACGGCCTGCACACGTTCGGCAATGTCAGTATGACAACGAATCGTTTCCTGTTCTGTAAACCCGCGCGAATTCGTCAAAATAAAAAACATACTTTCTTCTTCTTCAAAACCGGCGTCAATCGATGCTTTATCCCAATTTGTATACACCGATACACCATGTACCGTCTGGATTCCTGTTGGATCGTCATCAAGAACAACAATTTTATAAGGAGAATCCGCTAATTCTGCTTGCAGAGCGGATAGTGTTTGCTGCCTGTCAACTGCTTTGATGTTATCCAACGTCTCTTTTGCATTTAGCGTTTCTGCCATTTTACTCCACTCCTTCTCTTTTCACCGTTACATTTGCTAATTTTTCATAATGCTGCACAATACTTGCATGATCTAATGCTTCTTTTCCATCACTTGCTAAAGCATGAAACGTCTCTAACAGCTGGCTGGATAGTGGTAGCGGTACATGCAAATCATGTGCTGTGTCCATCACATTTGTAATATCCTTCAGATTAATATCTACCCGTCCGCCGGCTACAAAATTACGATCAAGCATCATTGGAACTTTGGCATCGAGTACATTACTTCCAGCCAAACCACCGCGGATCGCCTGATACATTTTCTCTATATCAATACCCGCTTTTGCCGCTAACGTAACTGCCTCCGAAACAGCAGCAATATTTAGATTAACAATGATCTGGTTAGATAATTTCGCTGTAGATCCACAACCGGAATCGCCAACTAAAACGACATTATTTCCCATTGCGTTTAGAACAGATTTTACATTTTCAAAATCAACAGAATTACCGCCAACCATAATAGCGAGTGTACCATCAATTGCTCCCGGCTCCCCGCCACTTACTGGAGCATCTAAGAAGGACACACCTTGTTCTTTTGCATCAAGAGCCAGCTGCTTGGACTCTGTTGGTAAGACAGAGCTCATATCCACGATAACCGTATCTTGATGAGCACCTTCGATAACACCATTCGGACCAAAAATAGCTGCGCGGACATGGACACCTTTTGGCAGCATCGTAATAACAATGTCACTATTTTCTGCTACTTCTTTTCCAGATGCTGCCGGTGTGGCGCCTTCTGCGGTAATTGCTTTTACAGCTTCCGGATTCAAATCAAAAGCCATCACGCGGAAACCAGCTTTTAATAGATTTCTTGTCATTGGCATCCCCATAATTCCTAATCCAATAAATCCAACACTTTGTTTCATTTTATTTCTCCACCTTTATCATGTATTTAAAATATGTAAGGGGGTTATTGAAAGCACCGTATCAACAACCTTCCCCTTTTTTTATTATTAAAGTCCCGGTAGGAAACCAGACATAGCACTCAACAGATGAACCATCACTAATGCTGTTACACCTGCTACAAAACCACCTAAGCTCCAAACACGAATTGTTTCCGTAACAGACAGACGCCCGAATTTATTGACAACCCAAAAACCGGAATCATTTGGCAAGGACAGTCCAATACCACCTGCAGCAATGGCAAGTCCTAATAAAACAGGCGATACTCCTAAATCTACTGCCAGCGGTCCTAAAATTGTAGAAGTTGTAACTAATGCTACGGTTGCACTTCCCAAAGATGCTCTTAAAATTTGCGCAAAAACAAATCCTAAAATCAATGCTGGCATATTAAAGCCTGTCATCAAATCTACAAGTAATTCCCCTAAACCAGTCTGTTGCACAACTTGTCCAAAGGCTCCACCAGCACCCGTAATTAATAGAACCATTCCCGAAGAATCAAAGGCTTCTTTCATAACGGTACTCGTTTTTTCTTTAATATACGGTGTTAATACAAATGTAGCAACGATAACACTAATAAGCAGTGCACTATTTTTATCCCCGATGACAGCAAAAACCTTTCCTAGCATTGCCTCAGGATTATCCTGAAATATAAGGTTATTAACAACTGTATTTGATAGAATTAACACGATTGGCAATGCAAGCATTGCATACGCCAGCCATGTCGGAATTCTTTTTTGATTCGGGTCATTTTCCACTTGTTCATTGGCTTCTATCTCTTCTTTTACATCATCTAAGCGTGTTCCGTTCGTCACACGTTTACCAATTAACTTTCCATAAAGCACGCCTCCAACAAGTGTCGCAGGAATAGCTACGATTAATCCGTATATAAAGAATACTCCAATATCTACTCCCATTTGATCTGCAACAACCAGCGGACCTGGTGTTGGAATAATCAAGCTGTGCGAAACAATCAACCCGATCGCTAAAATAGCTACAAATGTTGCTAAAGAAATTTTCGTCCGTATCGATAAGCTGTAAATCAATTTATGTAAAATGATAAAAGCCGCATCAAAAAATACGGGAATAGCTACTGTTGTTGATGTAGCAGCCATTGCATAAGGTGAATTTTTTACTCCAAATGCCTTTAACATAGAACTTGCAATTTTTTCGATTCCGCCCGAAGCAGCTAAAAATTGTCCAAAAATAATTCCCAGACCAATTAGAATCCCCACTCCTGCTAATGTGTCACCAAAACCCGTCGCAATAACTTCTGGTACCTCATGCGCTGGAATAGCTGAAACTAAACCAAGACCAATCGCTACAACTAATAACGCAATAAAAGCATCCCATTTAAAACGAATAATAAGTACAAAAAGAATAGCTAAAGCAACGATAAAACCAATAATTAATCCATTCCCCGTTAACATATCTTACTTCCCCCGTTGTTTATCTCTTATTTCTTCATCCGCGTCACTGCCAGACGAGATAAGTTAATTTGTCTTTTTCCTTCTTCTCCAAGCTCTGCAGCCATCTTTGTATACAGCGTATCCATCATCGTTAACTGAATGAGCCTGGACACCATCGCATCAGATTGCCTATTCGTTTCACTTGCCTGTGTTAGCAGCAAACAGTCTGCCATCCTCGCTAATGAAACGTTTTCATTCGAAGTGATAACGATTAAAAATGCGCCATTATTTTTAGCCATTTCACTAACATGAATGGTATCAATGGTTTCTCCCGAATGCGAAATAGCTACTACCACATCGCCCTCTGACATATGACTAGCGTAGATCGCCTGATAATGTGGATCTTTGACTGCAACTGTTTTTCCGCCAAGCCGCATAAATTTATGAGCCCCATCCTCTGCAACTGTTCCGGATAAGCCTTGTCCAATGAAATAGATTTGGTTTGCAGAAATCAATTTTTCAATGGATTCATGAAGCTTTTCTTCCATCATTTTCGCTTTTGTCAGTTTAATTGCCTGAAAATACTGCTGCCCAATCTTTTCAAACATGGTACCGATTTCATCTTCAGGTAAAATATTCACCTGTTCTGGGCTTGCTTGCTGATAATCCGCTTGCTCCTGTGCTAAAGCTACTTTTAATTCCTGATAGCTGTTATAACCCAGCTTCCGGTAAAGGCGGACTACACTTGGCTCACTAACCGCACTTAACCCGGCAAGCTCATTCATTGATAATAAAAATGGCTTTTCATGAACCTCTAACTGATCTATAATTTTTAATTCTGTATCTGTTAACGTTTTCTTTTTCTCCTGAATTCGTTGATTAAAACTTTTCATTTCCTCCCCCCTCATCGAATCTGTTAGTAATATTACTACATAAATCAGATGAAAACAAGCATTTTTATGAAAATAAACCGATTTCTTTGTAGTTTTACTACCTAAATGGTTTCAAATGTAATATTAACTACATAATCATATTGATTGAATAGCATTTGAAACACATTAAAAAGGGTAGCCTATCTGACATCCTCAAATAGGCTACCCTTCATTTTCTCCAATCATTATTCGTCTACATCAGCCACCACGGTTTGCTGATAATCAATTAAGATAACAGAACGTACTCCAGCTTCTTCCGCATCTCCTTTTTCAATTGGACTGACATAATGAGATACTGTTGAGTCCTCTACACCATATGATTCCAAAGGTTTTGTAATCTCAAAAACCTCTATCACATCATCCTGATTGACTGTATCAAACGTTTCTCCAGCCGCTTTAGGAATACCAATGGCATTCGTACCACCTTTAACATTTTCTCTTTTAATTAAATGGGCAAAAGTAAATGGCTCTCCATCCTGATGAAAACAGTTTGGTGAAGAAACAGCTTTGTCTGAATCATTTTCTACATACAGTTTTACAAAGTGCACACCAGCATGAATTGGCATAATCCGGTCTTCTTCCTTCCAAAATGTTTGTTGATAATCAAACAGAATAATTTTTTCCAATAGCTTATTATTCTGTATTGCTTCATCTATGCAAGGAAATTCACGATAAGATCCTGGATACTCTGGATTAAATTTTCCTTGGAAATACGCAGAATATTCCTCTCCATCTTTTGTTAGCGTTGGCAGCCATTCAACCTGACCAGAAGTTGGCAACACGAGTGCACGTGAATACCTTCTATAACGATTTAACCCTTTAGCATATTCATCGATTGGAAGGTCCTCAAAATAATCCAACAAAGCTTGGTAATCTTCCTCTATTCCTTCATAGTCTAATTGCTGCATCAAATCATACCGCGCATAGCCTCTATTTTTTAACTGGCTCATCTATAATTACTCCTTTATTATCTAAACTTCTTGTTATTTCTGTTGAGTTTGGTTTTAGAAATGTTGATTCCAGGTTATTATTTTAGATGATTTGAAGTGAAAAAACAAATAGGGTAGGGGATGCGGGAGGTTAATATAGTATTAAATAAGGGGCTTTTAAATAGTCTAATAGTATTTTTATGCGATAGAAATGGGTCAGGTCAGAAAAAGATCGATTTAAACAAACATGGACTAAGATCCTCACGCCCTCACAAGAACATTGAGATAAACAAACCCTTGTCTTAATAATAACAGAGCTTATCTAATTGAAGATCTTTCTAAATATATTTAGTTCTGAATTAACCGATAAAAAAAGAGACATGTTGTTCCAGAACAAGATAATGATATAATCGACCCAACAGCATTTGATATTGGCATCTTAGAAGAGGATCAAGAATAATTTTACGATAAGGAGGGCAACAGATATTTCAGGGTGAAAATCTAACCAATTTACGCATGATGCATGGATATTCACGCAAACAGCTCTCTGATATGTTAGATATAACGGAGCAGGCAGTATGGCAATACGAAAATAATTATACATCACCAAAAATGCAGGAAGATATTGTAGATACGTGTGTAGATTATACCAATACATATTGTCTTGATGATATACTTTTATCAATTATTCTCAGCACAAAACGTCCTTCATATACTCTGTGTAATACAGATTCACTTGAGCATATAGAATAATAGATGTAACATATACGTATGAAGCAACGATTTCTTATTTAGAAATCTGACTACATACCTTTACTAAACTAACTTATAGGAGATAAAAATGTTAAATAAAGATGATGTTATCCCATTATATGTTCAACTCAAACGTTTACTTCGTTCCCAAATTTTAAATGGAGAATTCAAAGAGATGGATCTTCTTCCTTCAGAAACACAATTAATGAAGCAATATCAAATTACACGGACAACCATCCGAAAGGCAATAGCTGAACTTAAACAAGAAGGGCTCGTTCAACAAGTTCATGGAAAGGGAACGTATGTTAGATTACGTGAAACAAAGGATACTGTTTGGAATTTTCAGGGCTTCTCTGATTTAGCTCACTTACAGAATCAAAAGCCTATAACAAAAGTTTTAGAAAAAGAAATATATCAAAAAGATGGTTCGTCCTTTTTAAAACTAGTTCGTTTAAGAGGGCTACAATCAGATAATATAACTACTTGGATGACAATTGATACTTCTCATTTACCTTTGAACCGATTCCCTGACTTAGATACTTATGACTTTTCCAATACCTCTCTTTATAAGCTATTGCGAGAGACTTATAATACTTATCCGCACCATGCTAACTTAAACATAGAGCCTATTTTAGGCACACCACTTATGTATGATCGATTAGAACTTGAAGAAAAAAAACCTTTATTAAGAAGTTTTGGGGTGGTTTCAACAGAAAGTAATATTGAAATTGAACATCTCGAGATTATATACAGTCCACATTTTAAATTCAAATTCTCGCAATATATCAATTATTAACTACCCTCTTTGTTCAGAAAAGCTTTTGAAGGTAATATAGTTACGCCTCCCTAGTTTTAATTTAAAATAGAACTAGAGCCCAATAAGCTTGCTTGTTTAAATGACATCATAGTTTCCGAAACAATTATATAAAACATAACTTCCGAACTGTTTTAAATTCTAGTACAAGAATGAACAGTTCGGTTTTTTCTATGTCATTTTTTAAGACATCTTAAATTAAATGGAACATTTTCTCTAAATTCTTTATTTGACAATCATGAAAGCGCATTTTATAATATACCCAACTCATACGTATGAGTGAACAAGTTAAGGAGATGGTCAAATGGATGATAAAATTTTAGGAACTTTGTATGGTTTAGCTATTGGAGACGCTCTAGGTATGCCTTCTGAATTATGGAGCCGGCGAAAAGTAAAAGAATTTTTTGGCAACATCACTACTTTTCTGGATGGTCCGGCAGAAAATGATGTAGCTTGTAATTTTACAAAAGGACAATTTACAGACGATACATCCCAAGCTTTACTTATCATTGATGCGTTAAATAAAAACGATTTTGTGCCTTCAAATAAACGAATTGCAGAAGAATTAATTAACTGGGCTAATGAAACAAATGCATTTGAAAATAATATATTGGGGCCAAGTTCTAAAGCAGCTTTAAATGCGATTAAAGCTGGAGAAGATCCTTCTATATACACAAAGAAAGCGTTGACAAATGGAGCTGCTATGAGGATCGCTCCGATAGGCACGCTTTTTACTAGCACACAAAAAAACAGTTTAATTAAATACGTTCGCAAAGTCAGCCAGCCGACACATGCCAGCGACATCGCAATTGCAGGAGCTAGTATGATTGCTTATGCAGTTAGTCTAGCAATTGAAGATAAAAGCTGGAATGAAATTATGAATGAAACGATTAATTTATATGAGCTGGCTATGCAAGAAGGGGAAGAAACCTTTTCCGCTTCGATTTCAGAACGATTAAAGTTAGGTCTGGAGTTTGCGGAAAAATATCAGGACGATGAAGAAATGTTTGCTCAGCGAATCTATGATGTTATTGGCTGTGGAACGGCAACCAGCGAGTCTGTACCTGCCGCATTAGCTATTGCTTATTATTGTAAAGATCCGCATCAATGCGCTTTATTTTGTGCAAATATCGGGGGAGATACCGATACAATTGGGGCGATGGCTACCGCAATATGTGGGGCAAAATCCGGATATAATGCACTTCATCGTACATGGACGGATATCATCGATCAAAATAATGATACGCAATTATCAATTTATGCTGGCAAACTAGTAAAAGGTAGAGCATTAATCGATAAGGGGGATACATATGAAGAATAAAGAGAAGATTTTTCTAAGTGAAGAAGAGAAAACTGGTAAACCCAAAGATTTGTTTTTCATCTGGTTTGCAGCAAATATGGGCATTTTAGGCATTGTTTATGGGGCACTTATTATTGGGTATGGATTGAGTTTCACACAATCCATCTTAATAGCTATACTCGGTCCATTATCTTTCCTCCTAGTTGGCTATGCTAGTCTCGCTGGAAGGGATACTGGCGCCATAACTTTTATACTATCTAGAGCTGCATATGGTTTTAAAGGGAATCATATCCCTGCCCTCATTGGCTGGGCTGGACAAGTTGGCTGGCTATCTGTCAATGTTTCTACCGGAACATTGACTTTGCTGGCTTTATTTAGTGCATTTGGAATCAGTACGAATAATTTACTCATATTAATCAGTTTAGTGATTTTTGCAGGGTTGATTATAACTTCAAGCTTCTTTTCTCATGACACACTTGTAGCTATTCAAACCTTCTTCACTTATGTATTTGGTGCACTAACTTTACTGGTTATTCTTATGTTAATACCTGAAACAGATTGGAATGCGCTTTTTTCCATGAGTTCCGGTCCCTGGTTAACAGGATTCTTTCCTGCTCTGGCATTTGTTATTGTTGGTACTGGCTTAACTTGGACAAATGCTTCAGCGGATTATAGTCGTTTCCAAAAAAGAAGTAATAAATCTTCAGCAATTATCGGTAGCGTCACACTGGGTGCTTTTATTCCTCTATTTGTCATTATTAGTACAGGGATTTTGCTTGCAACAGCAGCGCCAGAACTAGCTCATGCTGAAAATCCTATTTTACTTATAAGCGAAATATTACCTGGATGGATGACAATTATTTATCTCTTTGCTGCGCTCGGGGGTCTTACTCCAATGTGTTTTATAGGTTTAAAATCTTCCAGACTGATTATGAGTACATTTAATATAGCAATGAAAGAATCAACTGCGATTACAGTACATGCTGTCATCATTACTTTAATTCCACTGTATGTGCTGATTGTTTCCCGAGATTTTCTTGGTTACTTTGAGGCGTTTCTAGGAATTTTAGGTATTGGTTTAGCTGCTTGGGTTTCTATTTTTATTGTTGATTATGTTTTCCTTCGTCGTAAACAAGGTTATGATGCTAAATTATTAGAAGATGCTCAATATAATTCTGTTAACATTGGTGGAGTAATAAGTTGGATTGCAGGGGTTGTGGTTGGTCTCCTGTTCACCATCTATACAGATACTAGTTTTGATATGTTAGTAACCTTTATTATCAGTGGAGGATTATACTTTATTACCAATGTTCTTAACAAAAAGCAATAACTTCAGGAGGATTGGACTATGAATAAACAAGAAACAAACTATAAAAAAATAAGAAGTAATAAAAAAGCTCTAGTTATTGGAAGCGCTGTCGTTGATGTTATTGTTACGATTCCAAAATTACCTGTGAGCGGAGAAGATGTATTCTCTAGCGCTCAAGAAATCATTGTTGGAGGTTGCGCATATAATGTTGGAAATGTTTTACAACAGTTAAACGCATCCTATGATTTAATGATTCCAATCGGAAACGGCCCTAATGCTGCTCAAATTAATAAACAAATGAATGCAGATGGACATTCTCAAGTTTTAAAGGATCTAGATGGAGACAATGGTTGGTGCTTATCTATGGTAGAACCTAGTGGAGAGCGTACATTCCTTACAGTTCCTGGAGTTGAAAACGATTGGCAAGAAGAGTGGTTTGATAAAATAAATCTTCATCATTATGATTATATTTACTTATCTGGTTATTCTTTTGAAGGAAACTCTGCTAAAGTATTACTCAAACAGTTGCAGAATAAAAAGAAAGAAACAACGATTATTTTTGATCCTTCACCACGTGTTAGCGAAATGAACCAGGAAGATTTAAAAAAGTTATTAAAAATGAATACAATAATACATTGTAATCGAGATGAACTTTTATCCCTTAGTGAACAAACAGATATTGAAGCTGGAGCAAAAATAATCCATCAAAAAACACAGCGTCCCGTGGCTGTCACGCTTGGCAGTGAAGGAACTTTGTTTGTAGAAGATAATAAAATTAAAATATGTCACGGGCAAGAAGTTCCCTTAGTAGATACGATAGGGGCTGGCGATACGCATACTGGTGCTTTTATCGCAGCTTTACTCGATGAACAATCGATTGAAACGGCATGTATGTGGGGCAATAATGCCGCTTCTAAAGTTGTACAAGTACAAGGTGGAAATGTACAGTTATTTTAATATACAATACCCGTAAAGTCTTTATAAAGAAGACTTTACGGGTATGTTAAAATTCATTATTTGATGATTACTTTTTCAATTAACTATTGCTTCTCAATCACAATCGTACTTCCAGGCTTCACATCTACAATCTCTTTATCTTCTAAATAAAGTGATCCAGACTGCCCTGGCTCCGTACTACCATCAAATTTTAATGTGATATGTCCTAAATCATTTAAGTTTTTCCTTACTGCCTCGCCAACACTAGTAATCTGATAAGAAACATCATCCAACTTTAACGTATCTCCTGCGGCAATCTCTTCCTCAACAGATACTAAATCAATCACATAGCAGAAATCTGCTAATTCACTGGGCGCATTATCCCCGAATAAAATCATCATTTTTTCTGCTTCAAATGCTTTTGCGTCATTTCCAATACTTTTGATAGTTGTTTGATACATGATGGAACACTCCTAAATCTATTAATTTCCTATTTTTATTTTATTATTTATATAGGCCAAAGCTTGCCAGCCAGGCGACAAACACCCTTGGTACACCATTCAAAAATCTGGAATACAAGACAGATGGCACACCAATTTCAATCGTTTTTGGTTCTGCTTCTGATAACCCTAAACCAACAGGGATAAAATCAGCAGCGTTTTGTGTATTAATTGCAAATAATGCAGGCAACGCTAAGTTTGGCGGGATATTTCCTCTACTGATTTCAACACCGATTAACGTCCCCAGTATTTGTCCGATAACCGCTCCAGGTCCAAGCAATGGACTTAAAAACGGCAAGGAACAAATAAATCCTATAGCCATCAGACCCCAAATGTTACCTGCCAGCGGGGACATAATATCTGCAAATAAATCACCAATACCAGAGCCTTGGATAATACCAATTAATAAGGCTACAAATCCCATAAATGGAATAATCGTTTGCAGCATGGTTTCTACTGCATCACGGGCAGCCTGATAGAAAGTGTTAATAACTTTCCCAGCTCCTAAGCCAATTTTAGTAAGTAAGCTTTTGTTTCCTTGTTCTGCTTTCGTTTCCATAATCTTTTTATCTTTGGAATACGTTGGTCCTTGTTCTTCTTTTTCTACTGTATCTTCTTTTTTCTCGTTTTCCTCGGTAGAAGCTTGCTGAACAGTATTAGAAGCCTCTTCTGATTCCTCAACGTCGCCCGCTTCACTTACTTGGTCCACATCTACCGCTGATACATAGATATCTTCTGTAATATATTGTCTTAATGGACCACTTTTACCTGTAGACATGATATTAATTGTTGGAATTCTTTTTTGAGGATAGATGCCACAGCGCAATGTACCTCCGCAATCAATAATTGCAGCCATAATTTCATCTTCGGGTACAGACGTTTCAAACCCATTTACCGGAGTAGCACCTGTAATTTCAGCAATTTTATCTACAATAGCCGGCTTATGACCACCTGTTACATACATTACTTTATCCTTTTTACCATTTACGCCAATTTCTAATGGTCCGCCATATCCGCCAGGACCTTTTACTATTTTCACTTTTTTACTCACGGTGTACACCTACCCTTCTATATGCACTTTTTTACTTAATTTTACTTTTTGTTGTTTTTCCACGTAGCTTGTTGTAAGGTCTGTTATCCAGCCACCGATAAAGTTCAATACTAATCCTACCAGTAAATAACGGATAGCTAAGTCCGTCATAGGTAACCCAAGCTGTTGAACACCATTAGCAATACCTAGGAAAATAAATAATTCCGCTGGATTAATATGTGGGAAAATACCGTTACTTGTATGACAAAATTGTGCTGCTGATGCAAAAAAACTAGGTTTGTACTTTTCTGGTAAAAATCTGCCTAGCGAAAACACCATCGGGTTCGCCAGCATAAAGCTGCCTAAGAATGGCAGGACCAAATATCTTAGCAATGGGTTCCCTGCAGATTTTTGAGCAATCTTATTAATTCGATTTTCTCCGATTAATTGAATGATCGTATTCATCGCGATAAGTAGCATCAAAACCAATGGAACAATCGACCCCATCCAATCAATAAATGTATCTGCACCTGTTTGAAATAGGTTAATAAATCCTTCTGCAAATTTAACTATGAAGTCCATGTTTTTTAACTCCTTTCTTTGTGAACATATGATTTACTTTCTTCACTGCTTTCATCATGGGAGAAGGGATTTTTTCAATCTCTCCTCCTGCTTGTACAACATTAAACGTATGCTGTGCATCAATAATTGCTCTTTTCAGCAATTTATTGTAGTTTGCCAAATCTTCTTTTTGAATCTTGTTTATCTTCTTTCCTTCCAGCCCATGAAAATTCTTAAACTTGGTGAACACCGTCACTCCTTGCATATAGCGTGCTTCTTCAATGACATTCTTATTATTTAATTGAAATAAAACAAGTGTCCCTGATCGAATAATTGCAGTACGTCTTCCAATCGCTACCTTTCCATTTTCCCTAAGCTCTGTATAATGCTTTGTGAAATGTTTAATTTGTATAAAACCAAACAAATATTGGACAACAAACCCAACTGCCAAAATAATAATCAGCATAATAAAAAACATAAGCTATTTCCTCATTTCTTGATTTAAAATATGTGCAAAAGCTGTATAACTCGTTTCCTTGGTTATTTTATTAAGAATATAACTATTCGCCGTAATCGCTAACACTTCTTCATAGAGCCTGATTAAGACTGCTTCATTCCCTGCCTCATCAGGTGTAGCTAATAAGACAACGATATCAACATCTGGATAATCCCGTAATGGAATATCAATTAAAGCAACCTTGACAAATATGCCATGTTGATTGTGAGTCACATGCGGAAATCCTAAACTTCCGGTCACAGTCGATTTCGTTTGTTCCCGGGTAATAATTCTTTCTGTAAATGCCTGATCTACTTTTTCCTCACGAACCAATTCTTCCGAAAGAAAGCGAATGACTCCCTGATAATCATCTATCTGGTTTATATGATAGAAATCTTTTTCCTCAATAAAATCAACAATGACACTTTGATTGAATAATTTCTTATTCCTGACATCTTTATAAACCAAGAATTGCTCAATTTTTAATTTCAACAATTGTGTATCCAAGATATCCTCAATATAGACTACCTTATTAAATAATCTATTTGTCCAAATGGTAGAGACAATTAAATCAAATGTCTTCACTTCCTCATTCTCAAACGCATCTTCATTTAAAAAAACAATCTCAATATGGCTGCCGAAAATTTTCTGTAAATTAATCTTTAGTATCTTTGATGTACTTAATCCTTCATTAGTAATAATCGCTACTGAATGAATTTCTTGTATTTGCTGTTCTAACTGCTCCAAATAAACACTGAAATATAATGATAGAAAACCTAACTCACTGATCGGAACGTCCATATTAATTTCTTTTTTTATATTTTCTGCCAATACATTAGATAACTCATAAGCGAATGGAAAACGTTGCTGTACATTATCAATCAAGTTATTATTTACTTTGACGTCAAAGAGCAACCGATTAATTAAATATTTGATATGCAACTGGATATCTTTACTAAACATTGCCTCATCAATCTTAATCGTATAATAGTAATTGATGTCCTCAATGGTTTGTTTAATAATCCGTTCCAACATAGAATGCTCACGTTCATTTAATATTTCATCGATTATAGACGCTCTTCGGCCAAGTAACTGAAGAACAATGAGAAAGATTTCCTGATTTGGATTTTCAAGAGAATACATATGCGCTATTTCTTCCTTCAACGGTTGAAAACTTTTAAAATCCTCTGATTCAAATACTTGGCTTTCAATATCCAATTTTTCCTCTATGAGATTTCCATCATTTAACCTGGAAAGGCTTACTTGAACAGCTAATTTAAGCCTTGAAAAAGAAGACTCATCT
This sequence comes from Oceanobacillus jeddahensis, assembly GCF_000750635.1. Classification (GTDB taxonomy): domain Bacteria; phylum Bacillota; class Bacilli; order Bacillales; family Amphibacillaceae; genus Oceanobacillus; species Oceanobacillus jeddahense. The sequence continues at coordinate 439,498 of NZ_CCDM010000001.1, read as the reverse complement.
AAAGTAAACTTCTTTCTTAAATGTAATAAATGCTGTTCAATTGGCTCTGGAATAGCTATTTCCTGATAACGTGTAGGAAACTGCTCAATCAGCGCTTTGCGAATAGTGAATTCATTTCCTTCCAAACGCAAGCCTACATTTTGTGTCCCTTTAATTTTCAATGGGTAAGGCTGTAATCGGTCCTTCAAATCCGCTACAACATTATTTACAACACTTTTGCTTAAAAAGAGTGCTTCTGCAATATCATCAATCGTGAGCTGCTTTCGTTCCAATAGATGATGAAAGACGGCATCGATCCGATCATTCAAAGCTTCCTCGTTACTATTCATTTCTTGTCGTAAAATTTCTAATCTATCTAAAAATTGTTCTTCATCATAGATAAGGATAGACAAAATTTGATAGTCCTTCATGATTTTAGAAGCGCCTTCAAAATAATCATTGATTTGTGCTACATAATTGGATAATGTTCTTTGTGATATCTCCATGAAATGGGAAAGTTTTTCAGCTGACATATTTTCCGACATAAGCACTTCTACCATTTTCAAATGCTTTTTATTAAGCTCCATAACCCCTCTCCTATTCTAAGGAGGTTCCATCTCTCGATTTGTTCCCTCCAGAGATATTAAACGTATTTCCAGCAATATAATTTGATTTCTCAGAGCCTAGGTAACACACGAAGTTAACACCTTCCTTAAATGGACTGCCGCAACGATTTGGGACGGCTTTCAGATATTCCCTATTTAATGAATCGTTCTCTATATTTTGTGCATATACCACTGCTTCTCTTTATTCCGCTTCTTCCAGCTGATTGCATTCCTTATTTAAATGCAGCTAGTCAGTGTGTGGAACCGAAGCAGTTCACTCATACATGACTATTACCATTTTCTTTTAACGTCGAAGCATCTCCGTTAAATTGTTTAATAGCTCCTATTGCTAAATCTTTGTCTGCCATATTCTGAAACAGATCAAATGGAATGGTTACAGTGTGTGAACCCGCACATAAGGTTTCAATAATCTGCCCCGTATTTTTAAAGCTGGCTGCCAATATTTTCGTTTTCAACTGCTGATCATCATATATTTTTCTCGTTTCTTTTATTACCTTATAAGCATCAATTCGGTTGTTTTGCATTCTATTTATATAAGGTGCAACAAAATCAGCTCCTGCCAAAGCAGCCAATACATTCTGCTCCGTGGAATAAATGGCAGTTGCCAGAATAACCGCTTCTGCTTTTTGTGTTTTTATTTGTTTCATAGCTTCTATCCCTTCTAAATGAGCAGGGATTTTCAACGCAATACGCGGGTCTTTAAATGCAGAAAGAATCTCTTCCGCATCTGTTATTAACTCTTGGACAGTCTCTCCTTCTGTCTGAACAAACACTGTTCCATCCGTTAACTTCAGAATTTCTTTCACAATAGTTTCACGTTGCACGTTTTCTTTCAAAAGAATGGTAGGGTTTGTTGTAACTCCTTGAATAATACCTACCTGAGATGCTTTTTTTATTTGTTCCAAATTTGCAGTGTCTAAATACAACATACTAAATTCCTCCTCCATGTCTTTTTCAATTAAATCAATGATCGAATAGGATGCTCTTTCACCATTGGAAGAGCGCTTTTAAATGAACCATAACTTCGGACTATCTGTATTTTTCTCAAGTTATGCCGGCTAGTGTTTAACCTCTTGATTTACCCCCAGAGATATTGATTGTTGTTCCAGTGATATAGCTGGACTTGTCAGAGCTTAAGTAACATACCAAATCAGCAACTTCTGTTAACTGGCCAACACGGCGAATAGGAATAGATTTAGAATAATCACCATTTAATTGGTCCACTGTGGTGTTCCTTGTATAAGCAAGTGCTTCTTCATACTCTTTCGTGCGTAATCCTGTTTCTTCCAAAATCCCCGGTGCAATCGCCACCACACGAATATTGTGCTTCCCCAGTTCCTTTGCCCAGCTTCTTGTAAAACCGATAAGAGCTGCTTTAGTAGCGGAATAAATACTTTGTCCCTCAGAGCCTTCCTGCCCAGCCTCACTAGAGACATTGATAATAACACCTTTTTTGGCTTTAATAAAATAACGGGACACCTCTTGACTAAATAGAACGGGCCCTTTTAGGTTAACACCAAACATTAAATCAAGATCTTTCATATTCATTTCATATTCCGGCTTCTCTCCTTTTGCATCTACTAATAATCTTGGCAAATTGATACCTGCATTATTCACCAATACATCAACTTGAGACTGCTCTTCCAGGATAGAAGCAACTGTGCTGCGAACAGCCGCTTCATCCGCCACATTTGTTTCTTTAAAATGATAATGCGGATGATTTATTCGACTGTCACGTAAATCTGCATTATATACAACTGCTTTGTTATCTAAAAGATTCTGAACAATTTGTCTGCCAATACCAGATGAGCCGCCTGTTACAATGACTACTTTATTTTCTATATCCAACCAATTATTTGTCATAAAGATGTCTCCTTTATTTTTCTGCTATTTCCATTATAGTTCTAACCGCTTTCAAAATTAATTTGTAGTTTTGTGCAGTTTTATGAAAAAGGGAAAATAATTAATTAATCTTTTCCAATCAGATGGAATAAAACGAAACTTCACTCAGTGGGAGTTTTACGGACGGTTCTCCGTGATAAATTTTTAAACTCAGAAATCCAGGTAATCAACTACAAAAGCCGAACTCCCTCCTTTCAATTAAGAAAGTAAGGGAGTTCGGCTTGTCTTATATCACTATTTTCTTATCGCCATTTGCAATCGTATTAGCCTAATACACTTTTTGCTGCATTATCTTTCACAATCAGAAATACTTTTCCTTCATCCATATCTTCTTCATATTCATGGGCATCTTCATTATCAATTCCCAGTTCACGGAGTTTTTCTCTTAGCTCATCGCCTGGTTTTTCAAAATCTCCTCCAATGTCCTGCTTATTATAATCAATACCTTCTACTTCTGTATTATTTACAATACGCGCAGTTCGATCATCATCATGAGAGAGGACGAAAATATCGTTTGAGCTAATGTTATTATCTTTTAATTTGCTAACATCTCTTTCTAACATTTCATCGTTTGTATAAGATTTTACGAATGTCATATCTTATTACCTCCTTAAAAATGTTACATTAATTATTTTCCCGGCTCACATAAAACCAAACTACATTTAGTAGAAATTTTTCACTTGCTTCTAAATTTAAATTGAAGGATTCAGGTAATTATGATACCAAACATGTAAATTAGAATATAAAAATTAAATATCAAAAAGCGAACGAAACCGACTAATCAGTGATTAATAGTCGATTTTGCTCGCTTTTTTTATTACTTTATTTTCACTACGTTTTTTTCGTATATTTTTACTGCAATATATGCAATTGTTAAAACAACCAATACAGTAATTCCGATAACTAGAGTAACATTTTCAATAGCGAATATTGAGGAATTATTACTTTGATAATTAATAAAGTATACTATTGTTAAGACTGTAAAAATTATAATAGTTCTTATTATATACTTTTTTAGCGATTTTATCGTAGGTTTCATGATTTTCATCCTCTGAAACTGTTAGACTTCTTTATCCTCCTATATTACCGTTTACATCTTAGTTCAAAAGATCAAAATACTAGAAAACTGTTTGTGAACAAAAGTTTATCGTACCGATCTTGTCCATGATGTTTGTTTCTAGTACTTTGCTTATCCCATTAACTCACTTGCTCTTCCACCTAAATAGATTTATTTCAAAATCTTAAATAATATCTAGTGGCATCTTCCGCTTCGGAGCAGGAAATTCTTTGTCAATCAGCTGCAGATCCTCTTCCGAAAGGTTAATCGATGCCGCATCAATATTTTCCTGTATATGCTTTTTATTACTTGACTGTGGGATTGCTAATACATCATTATGGCGAATCGTCCACGCCAGCATTACTTGAAAAACTGTCGCATGATGCTTATTTGCTATCTCTTGCAGTACTTTATTCGTCGTTATTTTATCTCCTCTTGTGTCTCCTTGAGCAGTAGGAGAATAGGCAATAGTTGGCAGAGATTTTTCCCTCTGTAGAGGTAATAAATCATATTCAATGCCCCTGCTGGCTATATTATATAAAACCTGATTCGCAGTACAGCGCTCCCCGCCATCTATTTTCCACATACCTTCTACATCTTTAGCATCAAAGTTTGAAACACCCCAAGCACCAATGCGTCCGTCCTTCACATACTTTTCAAGTGATTCGATTGTTTTCTCCAGTGGTGTACTGCTTTTCCAATGCAGTAAATAGAGATCCAAGTAATCCGTTCCTAACCGTTTTAGAGAATTCTCAAGTGAACGCTCCAAGTCCGGCTCCTGTGCATGAAACGGGTAGAATTTAGAAATCAGATAAATATCTTCTCTTTTTACATCTTGGATTGCCTCGCCAATAAGGTTTTCTGAATTACCTTCTCCATACATTTCGGCAGTATCAATCACTTCGATGCCATTTTCCAACCCGTATCTTAGTGCTTCAATTTCTTGATTTCGTTTTTCCGGATAATCTCCCATATGCCAGGTTCCCATACCAATTGGAAATAAGTCTTTTTTTCCTAATTGAACCATTACACAGCACCTCTTTTCACGATTATTTCACTTTATTATTCCCTTGTTACAATGTAGGCAAACGATAATCTGGAGCATTTGCATATAACCATCTAATAAAACCTTTGTTTAAGGAATTTCTATCTGAATACGTTCCCGGCCTTCATCATTCGCATGAACCACCCAATAACTGTAGTCCGATTCAGAGGTGGCAAATGCTTTATCCACCGTAACAATTAATTTATCTTGATGATTAAAGAAGACTGGTTTGGCAACATGTTCACCAAATGATGTTATCTGCTCCGCCTGTTTCGTTTCAACATCCATTCGGAATCCTTCGTAAATATAATTGCCGTCATCTCCTATTCTAGCTACATCAGCGAAAGCAATATGCTTTCCATCCGATGACAATGCAGGTGAAGATATGATTGGTGCATCGGCAGCGAAATTTCCTTTAGGGATAACCGTTGTTTCACTTCCATCTTCCAGTTCATGAAACATTAATTGGTCTCCTTCATCAAAACTTCTATACATCAATGCTTCTCCATCAGGGGTCACATCTAAGTCAGACATATCATAAGCCTCCTGAGCCGTTATCTGATCCGTTTCCCCAGTATCCAAATCAACCCGGTAAATATCGAAACCATGAGGCTGCTCTGATGCAATTGGAGAATAATTCGTATATACGCCAGCTTCCAGATAATATAAGGATTGACTATCTGGCGAAAAGGTACCCTCCGTCACTAAACCTTCCTCATCTGTCATTTCTTTTTTCTCTCCACTCGCAAGATCGACAAGCATAAGCTTTCCAAGCGGCTGTTCCTCCTCGTCTTCCCATTGTTCAACATAGGCAATTTTTTCACCATCAAGAGAGAATGTCGGATTAAGGAGAGAATTCCCTTCAGCGGCTTCTGCTATCAATTCCGCATTTCCCCCGTTAACAGGCGCTGTATAAACGGCAGATTTGCCTTCACGTTCATAAATGAAGGTCATTTCCTCATCATCCGGTGAAATATCCGTAGACTCACCAAAACCGGTGTAACCTTCAGAACCTCCAGCTAAATAGCCAGCTCCCCACAGAAGGAAGAATAACAGAATTATTCCGGTGATCAAGCTAATATTTTTCCATTTTAATGACATTTTTTACCCTCCAAAAGAAAACCTGAGAATAACAAAAGATATCACGACAGCTAATGTAGAAACCCCTAATCCTGTCGCAAGTGATAACGCCGGTTTTCTGGCAATGAATTTCATTTGATATTTATAAAAAATCATCCAAATAAGAATTGGAAGCAGCGTAATAAAGACAGCTATACTTGGCCCCGTAAATACAATGAACGTCCACAAGAAGAACAAACACAATATGATAATAATAATTCCATACAGCAGATTCATCATATAGCTAAATTTTACGAATCCTTGTTTCTGATGTTTACGGCCAATTTGATTGGTATAATAATAGGAATTTCGAAAAACAAACAAAAGGCCTAACCCGATCAAAATAAGCAAATAACCACTGAAAAATATAGCCTGCCACTGTGACAAGCCTTGCATCAGCACAACATTAATGCCATTCCAAATAATATTGAACATGAGCAGCACATTCAGCAAATAAAAGTAACGTCCGACGAAGGAAATATTAATCGCTGCCAACATAACAATGCTGCCTAACAGTAGCTGAATGATCAGCCAGACAGGTTCAGGCTCACGAATAACGAAGGCAAGATTCACATAAAAAATAACGCCGAATAAGAGCGTGATGATACCAATTAGATACAATAACTCCCGTTGAAACGGATACATCGATTCCTGTAAATCCAGCCCAATCCGATGCGAATTCCCAAATGCGGCTATTACTTTTTTCTCTGCTTGTTTTTCAGAGAAACCCTCGCTGATATAATTGCTTTTCGCTTCGTTTAAATGACTGAGCAGTTCCTCCCTTATTTCTTCACGTTCATCTCCTGAACTTTGCATTTGTTTAAGTACATCTTCAACATGCTTTTCAATCCGGTTCATGATAAATCTCCAGACGTTTTCGTTATTAAATGATGGATATTATTCCATTCTTCCAGTTTCTTTTCTAAAACGGCGTTACCTTCATTCGTTATCTGGTAGTACTTCCTTCTGCCTTGTTGTGTTTCCGACCAATAGGATTGAAGCCACTGCTTTTTTTCCATTCGCTTTAGGGCAGGATAAAGCGTTCCTTCCCCCATGTTGTACAATTGATCACTTTTTTCTTTCAGCACCTTTACCATTTCATAACCATACATATCTTTTCCAGATAGTAAATTAAGCAATAAAATATCAATACTGCCCTTCATGATTTCTCGGTCCATGTTGTATCACCTCTATCCACATTGTAATACGATGTACATCGTAATGCAAGGTATAAATTTATCCGTTTTATTAACGAGACACACAAGCATGCCGTAGAAAGAAATACTATGACAGATTTACTTTTATTTTCATATCTATTAAAAAGGTACATTCCTTTTCAAGAAACAAACCTGGTAAGTAATTACAAAATTATTTTTTATAACTAAATGCTTGGATAGTTTCACATAATCAGCTCAAAACTCTGTTTCACCTTTCATATAAATCCTTCATTTGAAGTAAGTCTCTCTCCATAGTAATTGAATAATCTTCCACTTATAGTCATCATTTTTCAGGCATTTATAAACAAGAGTAAAATAGGGTTAACATGGAAAAAAGCTCTACCAACTGGCAGAGCTTTTCGCAAGGTTTTTCTAATGTGTATTGTGAATAATTTAATCATTTATTTTTAAGAAGTCTAAAGACGAAATGGTATTCAACTGCATCTTCTGTTTTGGCGCAGCAAATTCTTTTTCACGCAGTTGCAATTCTTCTTTAACAGCTTTATCGATGGAGCATCTATATTTTCCAGAATACGTTTTTATGACTGAACTACGGGGCAGCCAACACATCATGTTTTTACAGATGGATAAGTTACTCGTATCTTACTATCCTGTGTATATTTCTTGCAGCATGCCATTTTCCAACTTATAGCTTGTTTTTTTGGGGAGAAATACAGCTTGGTTCGGATCATTTGGCTTTACAAGCTCTGGATAGTGACTATGCCATGGAATTAATAATGCCGGATTTAGCGCATCAATCATAGATAAGATATCCTCCTTCGTAGCATGTCCTGATACATTTATAGGCTGATAATGAATATGAAAAAATTCCAGGTATTTTAATAAAGAGTGAAATTTCGGGTCAAATGTCCCTAACGGCATTCCATTTGCGTGAAAATAAAGCGCATTTTGAACCCGTAAATCTAATAAATCAACTAAATTATCAAAACTATTTTGTATAAAATACGAAGATGGATTCTGATTGATTTCAGCTGATGTTACTGTCGAATAATTTTTCATCAACTCTTTTTCCCAAGCATGTAATTCTTTATTCTTTGGCAACAAAATAGAAAATGTGCGATGAGATGCCAGACCATCTGCAATATATGCTGTCGCCGTCTCTAAGATTACTTGGCGGTTCGCCTTCTGTCCCGCTTCAATCATATTGTTAATACGGTCAATATTACGGTGATAAATATTAAATATACCTAAACCTGTATGGTTTCCAAGTTTTTCACTAATATATGCAGCAATCTCTTGTTCCGACTCGACAGGTGCTTGACTCTTATCATCATCTTCTTCTGTTTGAACTGGACGGAAAGCAGTACCTTCCATTAATAAAATATCGATGGGGATATCCTGCATAGATTGAATAAGTTTTTGATTATACTCAGGATGTTGACCATGCATACGAATATCACCGGAGTATAAGATAGTTAAATCAGGAGTTTTAATAAGCATTGCCATAGAGCCGTAAGCATCATGGTCTGTCTGATAGGGGATTACTGTTATTTCACCAACCTGAACGGGAGTTTGATATTCGATTCCTTCCATTTCGCGCGACCTGTTCAAGCCTTCCCCGATCTCCTGTAAATGTTCAAACAGCTCCTTACTTTGCTTAGACATATAAATAGGTATGTCACTCGCAATCGCATCCATCGCTCCCATATGATCTAAATGAAGGTGTGATATCCATACAGCAGTTTGCTTGTCACTTTCTTCATAAGGTAAAGGCTGTTTAGCATAATCATAATCTGTATGAATATCAGAATAGGCGTAAATCCCATCTATTGGCGGTATCGATCCCAGCTTGAGCAAATCGCTAACATATGCATTCTTCCTGCGCTGACGGTTTTGAATAAAAGAGGTCCCTGGATCGTAAACTAACCCAAAATCAAATATAACGCGCGCATCTCCATAAGCGACTTCTGCAATATTTCCTCCAATAGTATTTAAACCGCCCCAAAATGTAATCGTTGTTTGCTGCATAGTATCCTTCCTCCTGTTTTAATCGTTAGTCTATTAGAAAAAGCAGGACAGTATGTTGTCCTGTCTTTTTCTTTATCTGTTATTGTAATGTTTCATTTGCGCGATTCTCTGCATCAGTTAAACCTTCTTCTATTGTTTTATTTCCGAGTTGAATATTATCAAATTCCTCTAAAAGAATATTTCGTACCGCGTTACTGCCCTGGACACGAGCATCGAAGAAACCTGCATCAAATTGTTGCGTTCCTGCTTCATATACTTGATTCTCTTCAACAAAGGACTGGTATTCACCCAACTCTTGTGCAGAATAGCGTACTGGCAGATAACCAGATTCCATTGACCATTCAGCTGTTATTTCAGGACTTGTTAAAAATTTCATAAACTCCCAAGCAGCCTCTTGTTCCGCTGCTTCCGATTGATTAAACATAACCATATCGTTACCAGCAAATATAGTTGCTGCCTTACCATCTGATGTCGGCATTGGTGCTGTGCCCCACTCGATATTTCCTTCAGCAGCAGCTCCTACGTGTGGAATACCTGCAGAAGATCCGATATACATTGCCACGTCACCTCGTCCAAATGGGTTGGACATATAATCATCTTCTCCAGCTGTACGTGCGATTCCTTCATTCATCATATCCATAATAAGCGACATCGCTTCTATTCCTTCTTCAGATGCAAATTGGGATTCATTCGTCTCTTCATCAATAAATGTTCCTCCCATTTGCTTCAAAATAGATTGAAATTCTGATTCATATGAATTTTCAAAACCCATTCCCACTACATTCCCATCAGTAACGTTTTCGGCAATGTTCCGCACGTCTTCCCAAGTTTCCGGAGCATTCAATCCGTGTTCATCCAGTAATCCCTGGTTGTAGAAAAGAACTCTTGTGCTCTTGCTGAATGGCATGCTATAGTATGTGCCATCCCACTGGCTAGATTCTCTAAATACCTCTACATAATCATTTAATTCTTCATCAGATAAACCAATCTCACTATCATCAATAAAATCATTTAAAGGTGTAATAAAATCATTACTAATATATTCCGGTATAACATTTGTTACTGCTTGGGAGAGTGTAGGCAGATTACCAGCTCTTGCAGCTGCCATTATTTTTTGCTCTAAATCATCATAGCTGCCTTGGTTAACTGGCTTCACTGTAATATTTTCATATTCACTATTAAATTGTTCTACAAATCTATTGATTACTTCTTCATGCGGACCACTCATAGCATGCCAGAATTCAACTTCTACCGGTCCATCTGCTTCTCCTTCAGCTGAAGCATTTTCTCCGTTTTCTGAATTACCCCCTCCACATGCAGCAAGTAACAATATAAAGCACACACCTAATAAAGAAAGCAATAACCCTTTTTTCATGATATATTTCCTCCTAATAATTAATGAATATAGCCGTAAAGCTTGTTTCCTCTTTCATAAATGACATACGCGAACCGATCACCTCCTAATAGTAATCTTGAATCTCTCTCTTACCCTTTTAACCCTGTTCTGGCAACACCAGCGATAATGTATTTTTGCATGATGAAAAATAAGATGATCATCGGAATTACTACCATGGATGATGCAGCCATTAAAAGCTCATATTTAACTCCTGCCTCCGTGGTAAATGCTGATAATCCAACCGGTAAGGTACGTAACTCTTGTGAATTAGTAACAATTAACGGCCATAAAAATGCATTCCAACTGTTGATCACCTTTAACAAAGCTACTGTGATAAGTGCCGGTTTTGCCAGTGGTACCATGACATACCATAAAAAGCGAAATTCACTACAGCCATCAACCTTAGCAGCATAGGAAAGCTCTTTCGGTATTCCTAAAAAGAATTGTCTTAATAAGAAAATTGCGAACACACTAGCAATCCATGGAATAATCAACGCTTGATATGTATCGATCCACCCTAAATTAGATAATGTAACAAAGTTAGGTATTAAAAGAACTTCCCCCGGCACCATCATGGTTCCTAATAAAACAGCAAATACAATTTCCTTCCCGTAAAAGTTAATTCTCGCAAATGCGTAAGCTGCTAAAATCGTTGTAATTAATTCGCCAATGGTACTTAAAACTGTAACAACCAAGCTATTTACAAAATACCTATCAAAAGGAGCAACACTTAAAGCATCAGTGAAATTACTCCAATTGAGTTCAGAAGGAATCCAAACTGGAGGCATAGTCATTACTTCATTCGGTGTCTTTAAGGATGTACTAATCATCCAAACAAATGGCAACAGCATTAAAATAGCGCCAATAGAAAGTAAAATATATATGGTTGTCCTGGTTAATGCTGATTTAATCATCAAATCCTCCTTAATCGTAATGCACAAATTTTTTCCCAATAACCAACTGAACTAATGTAAATATAAAAACGATGATAAACAGCACAAAAGCTGCTGCAGCTGCCAAACTGAATTCATATTCTTCATAAAATTTCTGATATACATAGTACACAACAGTCAGAGCACTATTTGCCGGCCCTGGCTTTCCATTAAATAATGCAAAAATTTCATCAAATACTTTAAAGCCATTAATAATGGAAATAATAGAAATAAAAAACATAGTAGGTGATAATAAAGGCAAGGTCACACCAGTAAAACGCCTCCACGCTGAAGCTCCATCTACACGAGCAGCTAAATAATACTGTTGATTAATATTTTGCAATCCTGCCAGGAAAATAATGATATTAAACCCCAGTCCTTTCCATATGCTCAAAATAATTAACGCCGGCATCGCGTACGTTGGATGCGTCAACCAATCAATTGGATCTATTCCGAACCAGCCAAGAAAATAATTCAACAAACCATAATCAGAATGAAAAATCCAGCTCCAGACAATTGCCACAGCAACAACGGAGGTAACAAAAGGCAGAAAATAAACCGTTCGAAAGATACCTAAAAATGCAATCTTACTATTAAGAAGTAAAGCAATCGCTAAAGCTAAGGCGATAGAAATCGGCACAACCCCTATTACAAAAATGAAAGTATTTTGAATTGCTTTCATAAAATTAGGGTCTTGTAAAAGCAGTATAAAATTCTCTATCCCCCGGGCATGTACGACATTATTGAAATAATCATAATCCGTATAAAAACTCATTAAAAATGACTTGATAATTGGATAAATATTAAAAACGATTAAAATAACCAATGCCGGTATAAGATACAAGAAAGCCTTAAATGTACTCTTCCAGGTTGACTTTTCCATCATACGGCGCCCCACCTCCAATTCGTTCATTTGTAGCAGGGTCAAAGAAATGAATCTGCTTTTCTTCGATAGCCAGGTTGCAAGTGTCACCTACTTGTAAATCAATTTTTGGATCTATTAAAGCGCGCACTGTCACATCTCCTTGCTGCACTCGAATGAGCGTGTCCCTTCCAATTGTTTCAATATGGATTACTTCTCCCCCAATAAATGCTTTTTCTTCCACAGCTTCTAAATGTTCCGGCCGTAATCCGATTTTAAGTGCATCATAAGATTTTATATTTTCTTCACCGAACTTAACTTGCTGATTCGTTCCTTTAACGGTATAAGTTCCTGCTTTTTCTTTTGTTAAATCCAAGAAGTTAATTGGCGGATTTCCTAAGAAGCTTGCAGCAAATACATTCCCCGGCAAGCGATACATATCTTGCGGAGTACTATCTTGTTGCAATTTCCCCTGACTCATCAGCATGACACGATCAGATATACTTAACGCTTCTTCTTGATCATGCGTAACAAATACAGCTGTTATTCCAATCTCTTGCTGTATTCTTCTAATCTCTTCACGCATTTTTAAACGTAACCTTGCATCCAAATTTGACAAAGGTTCATCTAAGAGTAATAGCTTTGGATTTTTCACGAGGGCACGTGCAATGGCAACACGCTGCTGCTGACCTCCTGAAAGCTGTGCAGGCTTTCGGTCAGCAAGATGATCAATCTTCACAAGTTTAGCCATTTCCATCGCTCGAGACTTAGCCTCTGCTTTAGCAATCTTTTGCATTTTTAACGGAAACATAATATTTTTTAATACGGATAAATGGGGATACAGGGCGTAACTTTGAAAAACCATTCCGATTCCACGTTTTTCAGCATCAAGTTGTGTCACTCTTTTGTCTTCAAAATAAATTTCTCCGCCAGTAGGCTTGTACAGACCGGATAGAAGCATTAATGTTGTACTTTTTCCACAACCGCTTGGCCCAAGCAAGGAGACTAGCTCTCCATTCTTAATAGTAGTGGTAATATTATCGACAGCCGTTATATTATCAAACCGCATACTTAATTGCTCTAAACGAATATCCATCATCTTCCTCCTATAAAACTGCTTTCTATAGTAATAATCGTAACAAATGAACGTAAAAGGAAAATGAAGATAGTGTAAAGAATTGCTCCATAATATTTACTTATTGTAAATATTATGGTATGTTATAATCTTGTATATTTTATGATTTTATTGAAACTGTCTGTATATTTCAGCTATTTCTCTCTCCATAAAAAAACAACCACCCATCTCCGGTTACAGGCAGATGAATGGTTGTTTTTCTACTATCCAATTTACTTAATGAAAGCCAGTTTATTGTAGTCATTCTATGAACATACATAACTTCATAAACTGTATTAAACGAGTATCTATTTTGTTGTATGTTAACTTCAAATCTTTATTCATTGTTAGCTACATTCAATTTCTTTCTCCCCATTTGTTCACTCTGTGCTTCTAAATCAGAAATGTCTCTACTAATTAAGAAGGCAACCATAATTGCTAAAATACCAGCGACGATTTTACTGATAATTAATGGCGTAATCATATCTGGGCTAACTCCGCCCACGAATCCTAAATGATCTCCTAACGCTGCAGTTGCAGGAACTAAAAATGCTATATTTATAATTTTGCCGCGGTTATCCATATCTTTAATCATTTTATATACTGGAATACTGTTAGCAATCGTAATAATAATTCCTGCAGAAGAGGATGCGTTTATGCCAATTTTTTTCCCAACAGCTACCAATGGTTTTTTAAACATCCTGACAACGATATGCACGATTGGAAATGCTCCTAAAAGAATAATTCCAATCGATCCAACAATTTCTATTCCTTCCATAATTGGAGCCATGCCTGGAATAATTACAATCCCTGTCAAAAATTCAAACGCAGATGCCGCAAGACCAATGGTAATAACAATAACTAACAATCTTGCGAATATTAAGGAAATTTGTATCATAATATTGGAGAAAAAAATTAATCCAATAATTAATATGACAGAAAATATTAATACAGGTATTAAATTCATAATTACCTCCATCATATTAAATCCTCCAACAATTCCTCCAATAAGGCCACCTATAGGAATAGTTGTTAATCCTCCTAGCAGTCCCTTTGCAAAGAAAGGTCTATCTGCATAATTAATAAGTCCAAGACCAACAGGGATTGAAAATACGACCGTACATCCCAACATCGATGCTACGATAATACCTGATAACTTTGCTGCTTCTTCATTTGTCGTTAATTCCATTGCTAATTGATATCCGCCCATATCAATTGCCAACAAAGATGCAAACACGGAAGGGTCAGCCCCAATTAAACCAAAAATTGGAATAAGGACTGGTCCAAGCACCGAAGCTATGACAGGCGCCAAAGTAACTATCCCTACCATTCCCAATGCCAATGGACCCATGGCATGAAATCCTTCTTCAAATTTATCTCCCAATCCAAACTTATTACCAATAATCCTGTCAAAAGCTCCAATTAGAATTCCGATTGCCATAATAAATATGATTATTTCGTCAAATGTCATATTCAAATACCCCTTTATATGAATTAATACGTTCAATTGTATAAATGATCTATAGTAGCAATAATTTTCTTCCATTCATTTCTTATTTGATCTTTTTCTTCCAATGTTATCTTGGGCTTATACACTGTCTCTTGTGTATTATTTAGATTCACCAGCTCTTCCGGTGTCCACCATCCTAAACGCTCTCCGGCTAAATAAGCTACTCCCAATCCCGTTGTTTCTACAGTTTGGCTTACTTTTACTGGTATATTTAATACATTAGCCTGAAATTGCATGAGATATGGATTCACTGTTAATTTTCCATCAACTTTTATAAATTTGACATTTTCCCCTGACTCTTTTTGCAATTCTTCAATTACATCTGCTACCCTATGTGCTATACCCTCTAATATCGATTTTGTCATGTCTTTTTTATTTGTTTTTGTATTCATCCCTATAAACAACCCTCTAGCGTCTGAATTCCAATAGGGTGTACCAATACCTGATAGTGCAGGTATAAACTTCACATCAGAATGAAATGCCTCTTGTTCAAACCATTCCATAGACCACTTTTGAAGTTCATCAATAGATTCATAAAAACCTAGACTATTTTTCCCCCATTCAACAGCAGCACCTGCAGAATAAATGGAACCATCTAGAGAAAACGTACTTTCTCCATCTTTTTTCCATGTCACGGATGACAGTAAGCTGGAATCTTTATTTAATGTCGGAGATTGTCCTGCGTTAAGGTAAACAAAGCAGCCCGTGCCATAGGTTGTCTTTATCTCTCCCTTTTCCAAACATAGATGACCATATAATGCTGCAGGTTGATCAACTAGGCTGACTTGGATGGGTGCATCAATTCCACAAAATACAGTTGGATCCGTTCTCCCAAAATCATCGATTGTATTTAAAATTTCAGGGAGATAAGCGTCTTTTATATTCAAATAATCAAGTATTTCCTTATCCCACTTTTCATCATGAATGTTATATAGCAATGTTCTTGATGCCGTGGAAGCATCTGTCACATATGATTTTCCACCTGTCATTTTATTGATTAACCATGAGTCAAGGGTTGCAAGGGTTGCATTTCCTTTTTCCAGCTGTTCATTTACATCTTTCACATTATCTATCAGCCATTTAAATTTCGTTGCAGAAAAATAGGAATCGATATGCAATCCTGTCTTTTCATAAATCTGCTGCTTCCATGCACCTTCCTTTTCCCATTCATTGACAATATCTTCTGTCCGCAGACAAGACCATACAATCGCCGGGTAAAGCGGCTCTCCTGTATCGTTTTGCCATGCTAAACATGTCTCCCCTTGGTTAGCAATCCCTACACTTTTTATTTCAGTTGATTGAACATTATTTTTAGACATTACTTCTTGAACTGCTTCTAATAAAGCCGTCCAAATTTCTTCTGGATGATGCTCTATCCAGCTTGGTTCCGGATAGTATTGCTTATGCGTCCGGTATGCGCTGTCTATAATTTGTGTTTTTTCATTTACTAACAAAACTTTCGTCCCTGTTGTTCCCTGATCAATGGCTAAAATATATTTTTTAGTCATCTTCATCCCCCCTTTGATGAAAATTATTTTTTTCTTACTGAACAATCTCCGAATGCGTATATCCCATTTAAATTGGTTGCCCCTTCTGCATTCGTCAATATAAAGCTTTCATCTGTTAATTCCAGATTTAATTCCTGTATAAATTTTGTGTTTGGAACAATACCATGACTATATATAAATGCATCACATTCAATAGCCTCTGTTTCATTTGTTTCTTTATATTTTACAAGTACTTGATTCACTCTCGGCGAGCCATGGACACTCAAAATATCTACTTTATTCTGCGGGAGTGTTCTAACATGACATTCTTGTATCTTAGTTAATTGGTTCGTTATTTCTTGCGAAGCCTCATTCTCTATAAAAACAAGTGGTTTATAGCCAGGTATATATTTTTTTGCTAACAACGACAATGCAAGTTTAGGTGTCATTTCTCCGCCTGGCCGATCTCCAGGAATCATATTCAAACTTCGAGGTTTTTCAACTGCCCCTGTTGTAATAATGACAAATTGCGTGCTTATCTCAGTTATGCCATCTTTATGCTGGACCTTTAGAATATACCCCCCTTCATTATCCTGACTCATATCGATTACAGTAGATTTAAACCATATCTCAAATGGGTATTCTGCAGATTTTCTATTTGGCTGCCATGGCTCACCCCCAGCAATTTGATCAAATTCAATAACAAGCAAATCATTCTCACCTTGTTTTATATTTTCATAGGCTTTCTTCAATCCATAATAACCAGCACCTATAATAACTGTTTTCAACTTCATCTAACCGCTCCTGCCCACTTAAATTTTATAACCAATAAACGAGTGCTGTTCCGATTTCATTAGTTCCCCTTCTAAATGAAATTCTTCCATAATATCTAAAATTTTAGGAATACAACAACTTCCCTGACATTCTCCTAATAAAGCAGTTGTGCGTCTTTTAATGCCATCTAAATTATTGGGCCGCACCGCCATTTGCATGACTTTTCTGACATCTCCTTTTGTGATATTTCTTGTCAGACATATGATTTCATTATCATCAGCTTGTGAGCGTATGCGCCGAGTTACCCCCGGTTTCCACTGCTCTTTTTTCTTGATGTTTACATTATCTGCGATTAAAATATCAGCTACATATTCAGCAATTCCAGGAGAAGCAGATAAACCAGTGGATCGAATACCAGCTGCGTGTATCATCCTAGGGTTAACCACTGATTTCCGGATAATATAATCGCTCTCGCTACAAACTGCCCGTAGGCCAGCATATTGCTTCACGGAAGTATAATTTTTTGAAACAGGAATCAGCTTTCCACATTCTTCCCTTATTTCCTTAAACCCTTCTTCCGTTGTAGAACAATCAGTCTTATCATGGATATCTTCAGCAGTTGGGCCAAGTAAATGTCCTTTAAATACTGCTGGTGTAATCAACTTCCCTTTCGATTTCTCAGAAGGTACCGGCAAAATAATATTTTTTATATCTACTTTATCCTTTGTAACAATAAATTGGCCTTTTCTTGGTGTAATGCTGAAACTATCATCTCCAATCATAGAAGCAATTGCATCTGAATAAAGCCCAGCAGCGTTAATAACATATTTCGTTTTAATTTCCTCGCCATTTTCCATCATTAATGTAAAATTCTCTGCAGTAGATGTGATATGCTTTACTTCCTTATTCAATAAAATATCGGCACCATTCTGTTCTGCAATTTCCGCAAATTTGTATACTGCGTCCCAAGGATCAATAATACTTTCACCTTCAATAAATAGTCCGCCAATTGTTTCCTGAGTAACGGCAGGATTATCTTTTAAGATCTCTTCTTTGCTAACCCATCTAACATCTACATTATTTTCCTTCGCATTTGTAAGGTACTTATTAAGAATTTTTTTCTTTTCTTCTTCATTTGTCGCAACCATCACAGCTCCTCTTTTTTCAAAAGCCAATTTATGATGTTTGATAATACTTGGCCATAATTCATTTGCACGCCTTATAACTTTTGCTTCCAGTGAACCTGCTGGTGCATCAAATCCCGTATGAATAATAGCACTATTTGCTTTACTAATGCCTTCGCATAAATCTGGTTCTTTCTCAAGCAATGCAATCTTCATGTCATAAATAGACAGCTTATGAATAATAGCACTGCCTACAATCCCTCCACCTATTACAACCACATCATAATTCATATTATTTCCCCTTTTACATATTTTTCATTTATTTTGCATAATTAATTAAAACGCTTTCAAATAATTTTAATGTAAAGTATAATGTAGTAAAATGTAAAAGTCAATTGAATTTTTAGTATCTTTCTTTTTATCGTTTTGTGTATGATAATATAAAGGTATTGAAAGTATGGAAATGGGGAGTATTTTATGCTGCAGACAGAAAGACATGAAATGATTATGGAAAAAATTTTAAAAGAACAATCGATAAAGACCATTGATATTTGTAATTTATTAAATGTTTCTCGTCAAACCATACGCAATGATTTAGAGTATCTAGATTCTATCGGAAAATTAAAGAAGGTCCACGGCGGGGCAATTTTAGAAAAAAAATCAATAGAACCATCTTTTGAAACAAGAAGTAATAATAATCTTACTGAGAAAAAAGCAATTGCTGCTCAAGCTGCACAAATGATAGAAGATGGCGATACGATTTATTTAGATATTGGTACTACAGTGGGGGAAATGATTCCACATCTAAATAAATTTTCTAATTTAACTATCATAACCAACTCCATTAACTTTGCTTACCATCTAAGCCAATATAAGAATATAAGAGTAATATGCAGTGGCGGAGAAATGCGTAATTCTGAAAAATCCCTGTCTGGACATATTGCCAGAAAAATATTAGAAAACTATTACGTTGATAAAAGCTTTATTGGAATAGGAGGTGTGTCTGAAAAAGCAGGTTATACGGATTATTATGTTGATGAAGCAGAAATTAGAAAGCTAATGATTCATCATTCTAATATCAGTTATGCATTATTAGACTATTCCAAAGTGAATGTTATAGCAATTGCTAAATATGCTAACCTCTCAGATATCGAAACAGTCATTACAGACAGTAAAACGCCAAAAAGTTTTAGAAACATTTTAGAAGATAATGGTGTGGAAGTTATAACTGTTGAATAAATATTATATCCATTTTACAAAAGAGCGGTAAATCCAAATTTTTGATGCAAAAATGAATTTATCGCTCTTTTTATTTTTTTAATCATCATAAGCACACTAAATCATTCACACAATATATTCCTTAGAATCCCCTCTACAAAGCTATTTTTAAAGCTTCCTTTATATTTCTGATAAGAACACTATCAAAATCAAAGTATTTTAGATACTATATAAATTAAAGTTTAAATAGTAGCGCTTTCTTATGAATAAATATTTCTTAGCGTTCTTGAAAAAAGAAAATAACTCTTGAGGAGGATGGTCATCGCATATGCATCGAATAGATAAAGTAGCCAGAGAGCTTAAGAAAATATCAAAAAGTATATCAAAAACTGAATTGATAGAAGGCTCCTTTTTAGGGTTCACAGCGAACCACCTTAGCGAACGCTTACAGATTGCCAGGAATTCCGTCAGTGAAGATTTAAATGAGTTGGTCAAAAAAGGTAGAGCCATCAAAATAAAGAGTCGTCCTGTTTATTTTTTTGATCTTCAAATATTAGAATATCGATCCGGGAAGAAAATCGATATTCCTTCTGATCAACATTCGCATATAAAAGATTACTTTGCATCATCAGAAAATCAATCTGGACCAATTAAATTTACCCAAGGTGATGATAGTGATCAAATTTTCAATGAAATTATTGGTAGCAACGAAAGTATGGAGAAGATAATTGCTAAATTAAAAGCAGCAATGCTCTACCCTCCATTTGGGTTAAATGTATTACTTACTGGTGAGGCTGGTGTAGGAAAAAACAAAGTAGCAGAAACCGTGCATAAATATATGGAAAACTATCAACAGCAGTCTATTCCTTTCATCTATTTTAATTGTTCAGAATACCATAGCAATCCAGAGCTACTTACTTCTCATTTATTTGGTCACGTTAAGGGAGCTTTTACAGGAGCTGATTTCGATAAAACAGGGTTAATCGAAAAAGCAAATAATGGATTTCTCTTTTTAGACGAAGTACATCGTTTAACATCTGAAGGTCAGGAAAAATTATTTACCGTTTTAGATCGTAGAAGTTATTCACGAATGGGGGAATCACACTATCATCCAGTTAATGTACGAATCATTTGCGCAACAACAGAAGATATCCAATCTGCCCTACTGCAAACTTTCTTACGTAGAATTCAAGTAGTTGCACAGATTCCTTCTCTTAATGAACGTACCGAAAAAGAGCGATTAGAATTAGCATTATTTTTCTTCCAGCAGGAAAGTAATCAAATAAAAAAATCATTGAAGGTTTCTGAAAATATTTTAAAATCTATTGCTAATCAGAATTATCCAGGCAATGTTGGACAGATGAGAAGTGATATTCAATTACTGTGCGCAGAGGGCTACTTACAAAGTATGACACAAAATTTAAATGCGATTACTATTGACTATAATTTAATAGAAGATAAAAAACTTCTCTCTATATTAGCAGACCCTGCCAAACAATCAGAAGATGTCTTTTTTATACCTGGTGATCCATCCATTTCAGCCGAATCACTATTACAGTTGCCAAAATCAATCAAACAATTAGATCCATTCTACTCACTATTGCTCAAAGAATATAAAGAGTTGCAAAACAATAATCTATCTCATCAAGATATTTTAGCGTTTTTACGAGAAAAAATTCAATCTTATTTTGACTATACGTTTGAACAAAAAAATGTATCTAAAATTATTCCAGATAACAAGCAAACCAATCATAAAATTGAAAGTATTGTTTTCTATCTTGAAACAACTATGCAGCTGTCTCTTACAAAGCAAAAGAAAAATATATTGATCAACCATATTTATTCTCTGATATTGCTTATAAAAAATAATTCAGCAGATCATTTATTTCTATTTGATAAAGGATTAGTTATTAATAAATTAGACTACTTTGAGGAAGTAAAAAATATTTGTACACAAGTCGAGGACACTTTTCAAATAACCTGTCCCCTTGTAGAATTGTCATTTATGTCTTTATTTTTACAAAGGTTGTTACACGAGGATGATATCAACAAAAAGAATTGTAATTGTGATGTTGTTATCATTGCCCATGGGGAATCAACAGCATCCAGTTTAGCTGGATATACGAATAAGCTCTTCCAAAAAAATACGATTCAAGCTATCGATATTCCATTTGAACAGCCTGTAAATGAAACACTAAATTTACTCAAGCTGTTAGTCGATAAACAAAATATTAAAAAGCTAGTGCTTCTCGTAGATGTTGGTTCTCCAATGTATTTTGGTAACATCGTCTCTAAAGAATTTCAAATCGATGTATTAATGATTAAGGATATTAACCTATTATCCATCATTGAATTGATGAACGTCATTATGTATGAATCAACTGATTTCAATTATCTTCTTTCCGCTATGCATAAAAGAGATTTAAAAGTCGTCCTCTATCAAAAGGAATTATCTTATGACAGGCACGTAATTATCATAACTTGTGCGACAGGAATTGGAGCGGCTATAAAAATTAAAAATTTATTAAAAGATACCTTTGGAGATTACTTACCATCAAACCTGCGATTACTGACACTAAGTTATGAAGAAACGAAGAGTATTGATAAACTATCTAGCTATTTAGAAGAACATGAGTACCCGCTGGCAATGATTGGTACTTTCAAAACAGAGCTGATTGATGTTCCTTTTATTCCATTAGATATTCTTTTTTCGGAAAAAGGTATTGAAAATCTAATGATTGTACTTGGATATAATATGAATAGTAAATCAAGTAAAACGATTAAAGAAGAAATTTCATCAAATTATATTCAAAATGTATCTTTAGAAGCTATTGTTAACTATATCCACGTGCTCAATCCGCAAAAATTGCTAATAGAAATGAAATCTGTGTACGAACATATTTGCAGGCAGTTGGATATCAACCCTTCTATACTCATTATGCTGCGCTTCTTAATTCATTGCTGTTGTACAGTAGAAAGGCTTGTCTCAGATAATCATATAGATTATAAAACAAATAACTTTGAGATGACTCCTTTTGAGAACCAAAAAGAACTTAGTGTCATTCAACTGTCACTTAGACCAATTGAATTGTCATATGATATTAAATTTCCTTCTATAGAAATCAAATATATCTATGAAGTTCTATTCTATTAGTCCTGTAAAATCAACGCTGCCAACTTTTGTTTGGCAGCGTTTTTCATGGTATTTAAAACACGACAGATTATTGGCACATTTTTTGCTTGTAAATAGACAAGGAGGTGAAATGAATGGTAGAAAAGCCAAACAAATATGAGATTTTATTATTAACACACGGCGGATGGGGGCTGACACTAAAGGAAAAATTAACCATGATTATCGGAGAAATACATGGTGTTAGTGAAATAGCTTTAGAGCCCTCTGATACTACAGAAACGTTTCTTCAAAAGGTGAAAGAAAGAATAACAAAAATGCCGGATAATTCACTTATTCTCACTGATATTGCTGGAGGTACTACTTCTAATATCGCATTAACATTTAGTAAAGATTACCAAATAAATATTTTATCCGGTTTAAACTCCATGATGTTAATGGAAGCTGTTATGCGTCAAAATAAACCTTTTACAAAAGAAAGTGTAGCTCAAATAAGAGAAGCTGCTTTATTAAGTTGTCAACACTTGCAACTTCCAGAAATTAAAAATTAAATGATGTACTCTTTTTTTGCAAACGCTTACCGAAATGATTTTTTAAGTTATAACTTACTTATTACCAATTGAAAAATATTATTTAGGGGGAATTAGAAATGGCAGACATACAAATGGTACGTGTTGATTTTAGGTTAATTCATGGACAAGTAATTACAAAATGGATTAGGCAAACTTCTGCAAATCGAATTGTAATTATCAACGATGTTTTAGCGGCAGATGATTTTATGAAAAATATTTATGTAATGGCAGCCCCACCAAGTGTTGATGTAGATGTCTTTTCTGTGGATACTGCAATTGATTCTTGGAACAAGGATCAATTAGGAAGTGGTAAATTATTTATTCTATTTAAAGATGTTGAAACAGTCTATCGATCTATCAAGAAAGGGCTACCTATAAAAGATATTCAAATTGGAGGATTAGGAGCAGGACCGGGCAGGGTGACAGTTTTTGGACCCATTACATTAAACGAAGAGGACTCCAGTATGTTAAAAGAGTTAGATGAGGATGGGTGCAACATTTACTTACATCAAGTACCTGATGAACCAAAGATGGAAATAAAAAAAGCATTAGAAAAATTTCAATCCATGAAAAAATAGAAATCTTATAGGAAAGGAGCTATCCAAATGAATTTATTGATTTCTATATTATGTGGTTTTTTATACTTTCTCGGTACTAGTCGAATTGGATATGGTCTATCCGCTGCAACAGGATCCCCACTTTTTTATGGTTTAATTCTTGGCTTGGTATACGGAAAGTTAACAGAAGGATTAATTATCGGAGCTACCATACAGCTGATTTATATCGGTATTATCAATACAGGAGGGAATATGCCTGCTGACCAGTCACTTGCAGGGATTATAGCGATTCCAATTGCATTACAAACTGATTTATCCACCGAGCTTGCAGTCGGGCTCGCTGTTCCATTTGGAGTGCTAGGTGTATTTTTAGACCAATTAAGAAGAATTTCAAACTCTTATTGGATTTCCAAAGCTGAAAAGCATGCGGAAAATTTAAATCAGAGAGGAATTTTCAACTGTGCGATTACTTATCCAACCATTTTGCTGTTTGTTATAACTTTTACACCGGTTTTTTTCATTACATTATTAGGTGCAGACACTGTCACCTTTATCATGGATGCTATGCCACAAGGAATTATTGATGGCTTTAGTGTAGCAGGCGGTATTTTGCCAGCACTTGGTTTCGCCATTATCCTTCTGATTATTGGAAAAAGAGAACTTATGCCTTACTTTTTTATTGGTTTTTTTGCGGTAGCTTATTTGGAAATAAATACAATGGCAGCAGCTGTATTCGGCGCTTGTGTCGCAGCTATTGTTCTCTTTAACTCAATAAATAAAAAAAAGGAGTTGAGCTAGAATGAGTTCAAAACCTACAGACCCAATTGAGGAAGCCGAAAAAAGAGCTTTATCTAATAAAGATTTATTTAAAACTTTTGCACGCTGGTATTCGTGTGTTGAAGTAAGTAATTCTTATGAACGATTACAAGCTTTATCATTTTGCTTTGCTTTATCTGGAAGTCTTCGAAAATTGTACAAAGGAGATGATGAGGGGTATCGAGAAGCTTTAAAAAGACATATTCAATTTTATAATTCGGAAGGAACTTTTGGTTCTATGATTCACGGTGTTACCCTATCCATGGAAGAAGAAAAAGCAAAAGGAAATGAAATTACAGAAGAGGTTGTTACAGGTTTTAAGACTGGATTGATGGGGCCAATTGCAGGTATTGGAGACACTTTGATTTGGGGCACACTAAGGCCTATTATTCTAGCATTAGCTTGCTCACTTGCTTTAAATGGCGTTTTTGTTGGAGCAGTCATTCCTTTCCTTTTCCCACTAGCTATTGTTCTTATCGGATTTGGAATGCTGAAGTCAGGTTACCACCTAGGTAAAGAATCTGTAATGAAGCTGATGCAGACAGGTCTCATTAACAATATTATTACGAGCGCAAGTATTCTGGGACTATTTATGATGGGAGCATTATCATCAACATATATAAATGTTTCCACCCCTATCCAATTTTCCATCATGGACTCTGATCCCATTGTACTTCAGGAGATATTAGATCAAATTCTAGTAGGAATATTGCCATTATGCGCTGTATTCTCCATTTACTTCTACTTTAAGTACAAAGGACAGAATTACAATAAATTAATTATTATGCTGATTCTTATTTCATTGGTTACTGGGTTCTTCGGAATATTATCAAGTTCATAAAGTGAAACTTGATTCTCTTTAAGTTCTTATTTCCACAGAAAGAGCGGAGTTTAAGATTAATTATCTCGTTGGAGCTACTGCTAGTTGTATAGCTCAAGCTTATATTATTAGTAGGTCCATACTTTCAATTTCTATTATCTTGTGGATCTTGAAAATAGGGATCCTACTGCCAATTAAACTATACTAAATAATTATCTAAAGGAGTTTTTACATGGATATCAATAAAACAAGGTATGACGATTATTTAGATTCCAGATTAGAAGAGCTTTGGGATATGGCTCAATATATACATGCTCGCCCAGAGCTTGCATTTGAGGAAAAAGAAGCTTGTCGTGTGCAATGTGAATTTTTGGAGGAGAATGGTTTTGAAGTAGAAAGAAATCTGGGTGGTCTGGAAACAGCATATAAAGCAACTTTTCAATGTAAACCTGGCAATTTAACCTTAGCTGTTGTTTCGGAATATGATGCCTTACCAGAGATTGGACATGCATGTGGGCATAATTTAATTTGTACTTCTGCTTTAGGTACCGCTTTAGAAACTAAAAAATTCATGGAAGACAATGAAATTGCTGGTACATTTATCGTTATGGGTACACCTGCCGAAGAATCTGGCGGAGGTAAAATAAAATTGTTAGAGCAAAATGCCTTTGATGGAATTGATGCAATTGTATTCATGCACCCTACTAGTGATACAACCAGACTAGCTGGAGAATGCATGTCGTCTAATTCTATAAGAATTGAGTTTAAAGGTAAGTCAGCTCATGCTTCTTCCCACCCTGCTAAAGGTATCAATGCTTTAAATGCTGCCAATCTATATTTTGTTGCAACTGGATTAATGAGACAACATTGTAAATCTGATCTCCGCTTATCTGGTATCATTGAAAATGGCGGAAAAAGTACCGGTCAAATTCCCGATTTTGTTTCTATTAAAGTATCATTAAGTTGCTTTAAAGCAAAAGATTTAGAAGATTATACAGAAAAAGTCCGTCATTGCGCTGAGGGAGCAGCACTTGCTACAGGGTGTGAGGTAAATTTTAACATTAAACCTGGTTATTTAGGCAGAGTTCCAAATGAAACCTTGTCCGAAGTTTGTAGAAAAGAACTTATAGACATTGATGAACCTGTAATGGAAGGCATGCCTTTTGATTACGGCGGCGAAGACCTTGGAAATGTCTCAAGGGTCATCCCAATTTGTAACCCTTATGTGACGATTTTTCCAGATTATAAAATATCCAATCATACAGAACAATTCAGAGATTTAGCGAATTCACCAGCAGGAAAACGTTGTATACAAGTAAGCAGTAAAGCAATGGCCAGAACTTCTATGGAATTCTTTCAAAACCCTGAAATTGTTGAAAAGGCAAAAGAAGAATTAAAAGAGCGCATGAAAGATGAGTAATTCATTTTATCCTGCCCTAAAATTCAATTTATTGCAAAAACTACAGAAACATTGCAGTTAGATATATAATAAAATACACCTAAGTAATGAAATATTCCCCATTTAAATAGCCACCCCTATCGCTTAAGGGTGGCTACTCTTATTCCAATCATTTACTATAAATCTATTCTCGTAATTATTCCCCAACTCCCAATGCACCCCTAGCCATTTGCTCATATTCCTCCATGCCAGAAATCATCGCAAACTCGGCAATTGCTACAGCATAAGCAGCATCCAACTCTATAATATGCTCCTTCATTTTAGGCCAGAAAATCCCTCCAGCTTCTTTATAATAATGAAGGAGTTTTTCAAGCGCTTCTTCACCAAAAGCTTTATATTGGAAAACAAAATCATTCGAAACATCCGTTACTTTCGCTTCTGTCCAATCGATTAAACCAGTCACCCTTGTCTCGCCATCAATCATCATATGACCGGCATGCAGATCACCATGCATCATACCAGTTTCTTTGGGCCACAGCTCTTCATTATTCAACCAGTTCTGCCAACGATTCCAAAGCTCATCCGAAACGCCAAAACGTTCCTTTACCTTCTCCATCCGTTCTTTCATTAATGCTCGTGCTTCTTTTGCTGAATGCGAAGGGATACCCGCTTTTTCTGCTTCTTTTTTCGGTACATTATGCAAAGATGCTAACACCTTGCCTTGGCTCTGGTGAAATTGTTCGGGGATGTTTTCAATATCCATTTCCCAGACATAATTTTGAATCGATGGATCAATGGTACCGGCAGGAACGCCCTTCAGCTTTTTGTATGCAATTAAATCATTTTCATAAATCGACCAGAGAGGAACTTGAAAAGACACATGCTGATGGACAACCTCCAACACTTTCTGTTCGTCCACTGTCCTTTCCATCACATCGTCACGTCTCGGTATTCTTAATACCCATTCCATCCCATTTGTATCCTCCGCATAAGCAACGAGAAAATCCAATCCGGATTCATTAAAACGGATAGAGTTTTCTTTCAAATCTAATCCATATTTGGAAGCTAATCCTGACACAGTTTGTTTATCCAAATCTGCCACATCCTTCTTTATTTATTCTGCTTTTATACGTGCAGCCAGCAAAGGATACTCTTAAAGCTAAAAAAGCAGGGACAAATAGACTTCGCTCCCTACTCCTGCTTGTTACCGTATAGGGATTTAAAAAAGATAGACCAATCCTTCATCTGGGCACATATCGTGTCTGAAACGTCTGCATTAACGCAAAGATTGGTTATCGATCAAAAGAATCCCTCCTCCTTATAATTACATTCATCCTAGCACAGCACCGTCTGGTTCGCAACACCATGTCTAACATATTGCTTCACGCTAGTAAAGCAATATCAGGCTGCCATAATCTCTTATGACAGCCCGCTCTCAAATTAAATAATTTTATCAATTAAACCATATTCTTTCGCTTCTTCTGCACTTAAAAAATAATCTCTTTCTGTATCAGCCGCTACCTTCTCCATAGGCTGTCCGGAATGTTCTGCAATAATATGGTTTATTTTTTCCCGAAGCTTAATAATTCGTTTTGCTGAAATATCGATTTCTGTTGCTTGACCACGCGCCCCTCCCAAAGGCTGATGAAGCATAATTTCGCTGTTTGGAAGAGCAAAGCGTTTCCCTTCTGCCCCAGACAGTAATAGCAACGCTCCCATCGAAGCTGCCAAGCCCGTGCATATGGTACGAACATCAGGTTTAATAAATTGCATTGTATCAAAAATGGCAAAACCCGCCGAAGTGGAGCCCCCGGGACTGTTAATATAAACAGAAATATCCTTTTCAGCATCCTCTGCAGCTAAAAATAACAGCTGTGCAACAATACTATTCGCCATCTGGTCATTGACTTCATCACTGACCATAATAATTCGATCTTTTAATAACCGCGAAAAAATATCATAAGACCTTTCTCCGCGACCGGACTGTTCAATGACATAAGGAACCGTATTCATCTAAATCCTCCTTGTAACTCGCATGATTCTGACAGCTTATGCTGCCAGCGAGAGAGCGTAAGAAGAAGGACGATGTGTTGAATGAATCAATCTCAGTTCCAGATGATTCGTCATAAAGATTTCTGGAATCAGCTGAATCAATTTAGCTGGATCATTCGCTTTAACTACCTGGACAACAACTGAAACAACACTTTCCGCATTGTTTTCATAAGGAATTTCATCATCTTGAACCAAAGCTTCCTCTTCTTTCATGTTTTGTATATGTTTTCTTGCCCTGTTTAACATTGCTTTCACTGCTGTATCAGACATCCCACAGTTATCTGCAATTTCATTGATCTGATATCGGAATACATCCTTCATCAGAAACACGATACATTGTTTCATCGTCATGAAAGAAAGCAACTTCGTCACCAATGCTTCTATTTCCTCATAATTATTTTTGTGTTCTGATTCCTCTTCCACGAAATACTCTGTTTCAGCTGTTTTTCTTCGATTTTTATCAATCCATGCATGATAAGCAATTTTTTTCAGTAAAGTAACATTCCAAGAATCCGGATTTCCATAGCTTATCAGCGCTTTCTTTAACGTTTCCTGTACTAATTCTTCGCCATCCCATTTGTTCTGAGACAGGAAAAAGCAGTAATGGGAAAGTTGACGATACATCGTGTGAAAGAACGTATCTTCTTCATTTCGATTTGTGCTAGGCCTAGCGCACATGTCACTCACTCCTTTACGCTTCTCTATAATATAAACGGTTACGTACTGCAAAAAGATATGGGCATTTGATTTTTTTTACTTCTACATTAATTATACTGCAGTAAAAGCAAGACTTATCACTCCATATTAATTATCCCGTCTGTTTAAACGTTCGTTTTCTGTCCACACCTGTTTGTTCTTTCGAAAACGACAGATAAATGGAAGCATTTTATCATCGATGATAATGAATAAAACTCAACTTTCGCACCTTAAAAAGAAACTTCCTTTCCATAGAAACAGGAGTGATTGTTCTTTTGTTAACTTCCTTGACAAAGAAAGAATAGAAGGTGAGGTGTAAAATCACCGCTGCGGCGGACCGTTTTGCTTTCCTAGGGGCACGCTCTTCAGCTAACTTTTGCCAAGAAGATCGCTTGGCAAAAGTGGATCTTCAGATGGTGCTGATCCCACAGGAGTCAAAACGGTCCGCCTCCGCTAGTAAGGTGTTCTATATGTGGAATAGCTGAACAAATAAAAGTAGATCAGGCAAAGGAGATTTTTCTTAGTACATGGTAAAAATATTCAGCAATAATTTCTTTCTGTGCAAGAAAGCTATTCCTCATGTTAATTATCCATGCTTTTTTGAGTCGAACTGCTAAACCATCCATTTGAAATAACGGAATGATCGTGTCATCAAGCGATAGAGATACTATTTCGTCCACTCCAACAGGATGTTATTTCATTCATTCGCTGTAGAATCCTAATTAAGCGGAGTCCAACCCCGCAGACTCCTCCTAAGTGGTTTGCAGGCTAAACCCGTGACTCCTGGGACTGCGATTACTCGCCCTGTCACAACGCCTGCACTTGCACGTCCTGTACGTCGGAAAGCGGAGTGGTTGGACGGAGCGGAAGCTATACACTATTATTCATTCAAAAAAAGCTGATTTAACTAAAAAGCAAGCACAATAAAAAAGAACTTGATAATCCTGAAACAGCAAGAAATATTTGCTTATTCTTAGGTGCGATAGTTGAGAATAAAAGAAATATATTCAAATACTACCACAAAGCTTTCCCAATTCCTCTTATTTAATATCTTTTATTTTTTCTTCACTATCTATGGCTAACCTTATTATATATTTTTTCGTAAAGTGTAAGGAATTTTATATAATTCCCATTAAAAAACCTTTGACATTCTTCTTAAATTATTGTAAGTTACTAATACACGAACGTTAAACAAATAAAACAATTTAATATTCGTATTTTGATTATCTATATAAAGTTGGAAATATGGTCCAAAAGTTTCTACCAAACTACCGTAAATGGTTTGACTATAGAAAATCACAAACGATCAATCGGATAAGATTTCCCTTTTTCATCTTACAGGTATCCTATTGCTGTTAAAACAATGTATGTTTTTCATTTATTTTCAGCTCATGGTGTGCTCCTTTCTAAGGAAAACTGCTGAAGTGCGCCTAATAACCTGTTTACGTTGGTCTTTTTTGTGTTTTTCATATGCCAAACTGAAACGCCAGTAGAAAAAACTTACTAGCGTTTTTTTATTTGCAACGGCATTGATTTGGCATTATATCTAAGGAGGAAAAACACACTATGGAAAAAGCACCTCAAAAAACCACTATTATTGGACATCTCAAGGAAAACTACCGGCTCTATGCAATTGCATTTGGTATTGTCCTTATCGCCGAACTTATCGGGACAATTCAATTTAATGTCGGTTCTGCATTAATCGTGCTTTACCCAATGTTATTCGCCATTGTTATCAGTATCATATTTGGAAAAGATGTACTCAAATTCCTTAAAAAGAAAGAATCAAAAAAAGCATCGCAGCTCGTTCTTGTTGCCATCTCCCCATTTATGGCAAAAATCGGTGTCATGGCAGGGTCTAATCTTCCAGAACTTGTGAATGTCGGTCCGGCACTTGTTTTTCAGGAATTTGGAACCATTGGAACGATGTTATTTGCTCTGCCTATTGCGTTGTTTCTTGGTCTTAAAAGAGAATCCATCGGCGCAACAAGCTCTACCAACCGCGATAAAGATTATGGTTTGATTTGCAGCAAATACGGTGCAAACTCTCCTGAAGCTCGCGGTTCCCTTTCTATTTATATTATCGGGTTTCTGATTGGAACAACGTATCTTGGTTTGTTAGCAAGCATTGTTGCCTCATTTGATTTCTTTCATCCATTAGCACTGGCAATGGCGAGCGGCGTCGGCAGTGGTGTGATGATGGCAGCCGCCTCCAGTACGCTGGCAACCATTTATCCAGCCTATGCAGATCAAATCGTAATGCTGGCCGGGATGAGTGATATGTTATCAGCAATTACTGGAATTTACTTTACACTATTCATTTCGTTACCGCTTGTCAATAAAATGTATGGCTGGTTAGAACCTAAATTCAGACGAAGAAATAAAAATCACAGCCCTAAAACAACAGCAGAAAGCAGGATGTCACAATGAATATGAGCATGAAAGATTGGACAATCTCTCTTTTATTTACATCTGTCCTAACAACAATCATTGCAAACTTTTTTCAAAATGATATTTCGATTTTAGAGTCCATTCCTGGTGTATTAATTTTATCCAGTATTGCATTTATCGGGATATTCATTGCGAAACTGCTCCCTTTAAAAATACCTGCTGTTGTGTATGTGGCTTTAACTGGTTTACTATTAGCCAGTCCGATTTCACCAATCTCGGATCCAATTATTTACTATACCTCTTTAATTTCTTTTACTGCGCCAATTACTGTCGTTGGAACATTGGCAGGAATTGGACTTGATTTCAAAGCATTTATGAGCCAAAGCTGGAAAATGGTTATTATCGCCGTATTTGTATTTACCGGGACATTCTTGCTTCAAGCGGTATTTGCACAAGTATTTTTAACGGTTACAAATGCTTTTTAATCCTTAGAAAAACTTAGCAAATTATGCAGCACTTCAATTATAATGGAATAAAAAACAATATTGAAAAAGACTGATAACGCAGTCTTTTTCAACGTGTTTTAAAGGAGAAATAAAATGAATGCAGATTTACTGATTAAAAACTGCTCTATATTAACCTCTGATTTTGAAATAAATCACGGGCAAAATATCGTTATCAAAGACCATAAGATCGTAGCTATCGAAAAAGAACTTACGCAAATATATGTTGCAAAAGAAACCTTAGATGGAAAAGGCAAACTGGTCATGCCAGGTTTAATTGATGCACATACACATACAAATCAGCAGCTCTTACGTGGAAGAATTTCAGATGAATACCCAATGATTTGGACACGTATTATGGTCCCATTTGAAAGTAACCTCCGGGAAGAGGATGTAGCGATTAGTGCAGAATTAAGCTGTTTAGAGATGCTAAAAGCTGGAACAATTGGTTTTATTGATGCTGGTGGAAGCTATATGCACAAAGTAGCAGAAGCCGTGGAAACTTCCGGATTACGGGGTGTGCTTACTTGTTCTACAATGGATACTGGCGCGGCCATCCCCGAATCGATGAAAACAACAATGGAACATAATATTCAAAGAAATAAAGACCTGTTTGACGCTTATCATGAGAAAGCAGATGGGCGGATCCATGTGTGGTATTCCTTACGATCACTGATTACTTGTACACCTGAATTAATTCAGAAAGTCTATGAAATAGCAATAGCATCGGGGACAGGTATGCAGACCCACATGAATGAGTATACGAATGAAATCAGCTATTGCCTGGAAAACTTCCAAATGCGCCCGTACGAATATTTAGAGTCCTTAGGTGTGCTGGATAAAAATTTCTTAGGGGCTCACAGTATTCTTTTATCTGAAAATGAAATGGACCTTATTCAGAAATATGATAGCAAGGTGGTTCACTGTCCGATTAGCAACGCTGGAAAAGGGGTTACAAAATCGCCTAGTTTAATGCAAAAGGGTGTTAGCATTGGTTTAGGAACAGATGGTTCTGCCCACTCCGGCTTAAGTTTATTTGATCAAATGAAGGTTTTTAAATCCCTGATGCGCGCTTTCTGGGGTGTTCCCATTTTTGATCCGGTTGTGATGCCTTCGAAAAACATCCTGGAGATGGCAACACTCGGCGGTGCAAAGGCAATGCTGCAGGATAAACAATTGGGAAGCCTTGAAGTCGGCAAAAAAGCAGATATGATATTAATAAATATAGATCAGCCACATATTGGGCCGACTCATCAGCTGACAAATACATTAATTGAATCAGCAAATAGTAATGATGTTGCTGATGTTATTGTAAATGGACGTATTTTGATGAAAAATCGAGAAGTTTTAACACTGGATGAAGAAAGAATTAAGTACGAAAGTAAAAAAGCTATGGACGACCTCATCGTTCGTGCTAAAATTTAGATAATGTATATGGAGCGGTTTAACACCATGTTGAAGCGCTCTTCTCCTTGTGAAAAGTAATTAGAGAGTTGAGGTCAGTTAGATGTTAACGTTTTTTATCGTATTTATAGCAAATTTAATTATTGGTATATTGGTAGGATTATCCGGCGTTTCCGGTTTCCTGTTGCCAATTATTTATGTCGGTTTTCTGGGGCTCCCTGTTCATGACTCCCTGGCTCTCAGCTTCTTAGCATTTCTCGTTGCCGGTATCATTGGTGCGTACTCCTATTGGAAGCTGAAGTATATGGATTTTAAATTAGCACTTTATTTAAGCATCGGCAGTCTGCCCGGGGCTTTTCTCGGTGTACAAATTAACGTCCTTATTTCAGAAACCCTGGCAAAACTGCTGCTTTACTTATTTGTCCTGTTTGCAGGACTTTCGATTATACTCAAGAAAAATAATGCACGATCTGATAGTGAAACAGAAAATAACAAATCATTTATATTAAAACAGCCGGCATGGATTATATTACTGGGTATCCTGACCGCAGCGATTTGCGCTTTAACAGGGGCAGGCGGTCCGATTTTAGTTGTGCCGTTACTTGCAAGTCTTGGCGTGAATATCCGCACTGCAGTCGGTGTTGGGCTGTTAAACTCTGTTGTCATTGCGCTTCCGTCTATCTTTGGTTATTTCACATATGCGAGCATCGACGACATGCATTTATTTATTCTCTTTAGCTTGATTGGTACGACTATTGGTATTTTAACCGGTTCTCGAGTTGCCAATAAAGTTCCCGTTGCACAACTGAAGATTTTTATCGCTATTATTACCATTATTTCTTCTGTTTATATGCTGGGCAGTCTGGCATGGGGAAGTTAAAAGGGAATGTCGTATCAGTTATTTTAAGCAAAGAAAAAATCCGAACTGCGATTCGGATTTTTCTTTCATCGAGGTGCTTTTTTGTTTAACTGTTCAATTTCGTTTGTCCACTAGGCTTGTCGTGCAGTTTAGAGGATGGCCCTGCCATCAGCATATAGCTATCACCCTGTGCATGCAGCAAATCAAGCGTATCGTTTGCAACATCAATCACTTTTTCCAAGTTGATACCTGTATCAATTCCCATTTCTTCAAACATATGAACAAGATCTTCGGTTGCAACATTACCCGTCGCATTTGGTAAGTATGGACAACCTCCCAAGCCGCCAATCGAACTATCATATAATGTTACGCCTTGTTGAAGTGCAGCAAAAGTGTTCGCAAGCGCGGCTCCACGCGTGTTATGAAAATGCATGGAATAAGCAAGTTCCGGAAATGCCTCTTTTAATACACCTAACGTTTCATAAACTTGTATTGGCTGAGCCATTCCAGTAGAATCTGCCAGCGAAATTTCACGAACTCCCACTTTAACATAACGCTCAATAATTTCTATTAAATTCTCGACTGGTACAATACCTTCAAACGGACATCCAAATGCAACCGATATAGACCCCATCACTTTGATATTCCGTTCATCTGCATATTCAAAGATAGGCATCAGTTTTTCCTGTGCATTTACTACAGTGTCATTTGCATTCGATAAACTATGTGAATCCGTAGCCGAAAGCATGGTTTTCAGCTTCCTGACGCCCGCATCTGCCGCTCGCTGTGCGCCACGTAAATTTGGAACCAATGCACGCACCTCAACATCCTCTAACTCATCGATCACTGCTGTAACGACTTCTTCCGCATCCTTTAACTGCGGGATAGCCTTTGGATGAACAAAAGAAGTAATTTCCAGGGAAGGTATCCCTGTTGCTACTAAATTTTTCACCATTTTAATTTTATCCTTGGTCTCAATCCATTCAGGAATCGTCTGTAAACCGTCTCGTGGAGCAACTTCACAAACCGTTACTTTTTCTGGAAGTACTATCTTTTTCATTTCATCCATCCCTCCATACTTGTCATATCATTTTCTTTTCTGTTTTCTTCAGATGATACCTTGCTCTTCTAAAGCATTGATTTCCTCTTCTGACAGACCAAGCATCTCTTCTAGAATTTCACTATTATGCTCACCCAGCTCTGGCGCACGGTGACGGATTGCTCCTGGTGTTTTAGAAAACTTTGGAACAATTCCTGGAACTTTCACCTTTCCTAATCGGGGATGCTCTACCTCGACGATATTTTCCCGTTCCTTAAATTGCGGATCATTAAAAATATCTTCAATGGTATAAATTGGACTCACCGGAACTCCTTCTGCGTCCAAAATCTCGGTTAATTCTTTTTGCGTATGTTTCTTAATCCAGGTGGAGACAATCTCTTGTACTTCAGCATCATTTTTTAAACGAACTGCATTTGTATAATAACGTTCATCTTTCAGCATATCTTCCCGGTTCATCGTCTTTGCCAATCGATCAAAAGTCGAATCGGTACTGCATACAAGCACAACAAATTTTCCATCCTTTGTCTCATATGTACCGGCAGGACTAGAGTGGCCTGATAACCCGGGGCTTCTTTCACGCACCACTTTATTTTGGTCATATTCCGCAACCAAAAATTCCAGCATTCTAAAGATCGATTCATATAAGCCCATTTCCACGACTTGTCCTTCTTTATTTTCACCTGTATCCCGGTGGTATAAAGCTGCTACCGCTGCAAAAGCAACATATATTCCGGTAATATAATCTAGCAAAGAGTAAGACGGGCTTACAGGAGGGCGGTCAGGATACCCCTGAATGGAAGTATGTCCGCTGAATGCAGTACCCGGTGTTCCGAACCCTGCTTTCTTGCGGTAAGGGCCTGTTTGCCCATAACCAGAAACACGAACCATGACCAGTTCAGGATTCTCTTCTTTTAATGTTTCATAACCCAGATCCCATTTTTCTAACGTTCCCGGCCGAAAATTTTCTATAAGGATATCAGAGGATGCAATGAGCTTTTTAAAGATTTTTTTCCCTTCCGTCGTACGAATATCTAAAGTTAATGATTTCTTATTACGTGCCAGACCCGGCCAGCGCAGTGCTTCTCCATCCTTCCATGGTCCGACAGTCCGCAGTGTATCTCCTTTATTTGGTAATTCAATTTTAATAACTTCTGCTCCAAAATCAGCAAGTAATGTTGCACCGAATGGAGCTGCAATCATCGTGGATATATCCAGAATTTTTATACCAGTTAATGGTCCGAAACTTTTGGTCTCCATGTTTGTTCCCTCCAAAATATTATCAATAACTATCATGAAAAATGCTAGCAAAGAATAAGCCATTCTGACCTTCTATTCATTATCACAATATCAAAATAACTTCCCCCTAAAATTGTAAACCCTTTCATTTTTTGTTTACAGAGAGTACCCCATATTAGAAGATATCTCAAGCGCTGCAGCAATCAGGATTGTTTTCAAATCTGCCTTTTTACTTGGATTAAACCGATGCGCAGGACCCGATACCGATAAGGCAGCAACCATATTACCGTGAATATCGAATATTGGTGCAGCCGCCGCTGAAGTACCAACTTCTCTTTCTTCAATACTTTCAACATATCTTTCTTCTACAATTCGGTATAGCTCAGTAAGTAAATCCTGTTTGCTCTTAACCATAACTTGTTTCGACATAACTTCCTCGATAAATTCTTTAGGTTGATAGGCAAGTAACACTTTTCCGCTTGCGCCAACTGTTAATGGAAGCTTCTGCCCAATTTGAACGATATGTTTTACAGATTGCAAACTTTCAAACTGCTGAATACAAACTCTATTCTCTCCTTCTAATACATAAAGGTTGATCGTTTCTTTTAACTGTTCCCGTAAACGCAGCATGGTTGCTTTAGCAACTTCTTTTATTTCCATCGAACGTCCAGCAGTATACCCTAAGAAATACAACTCTTTGCCTAATCGGTATTTTCCAGAAGTAACCTCTCTTTCAACAAAATTATTTTCTTCCAACGTACCGAGTAATCTTGTTGCTGTCGATTTAGCCAGTTCAGTTTGATCTGCGATTTCAGTCAGTGTCAGCTCATCATTCTTTTCATCAAAACATTTAAGAATATCAATAGCTCTTTGAACGGAACGAATTACTTGTGGATTATTTTCCATCTATTAAACCCCTCCTTTATCATTTCTGTATAATGGAACTAGTTTCTATAGAACAGAATTATATTTTTAGTTTATAATACTTGTATTTGTTTTTCAATCCTTTTATCCATTTAAACAAATCAAAATTTTAAATTTTTAGATATATGAATTCCTTTTCTTTACTCTTAAACGAAAGAACATTACTCGTTTTATAGAAAATCTTATTCTATCTTTTGATTATAATTTTAAAGCTTATGTAGCATGCATACAACATAGATCCAGGCTACGCAGATTTAAAAATTCATTCATCTATATTTATCAATTTAGAAAAAAAAGAAAATTTAATTCAATTGGTAATGACATTCAAAAAAATATATGATAGAATACGTTTATTATCAAATTCCATTTCAGGAAACAAAGTTTCTCCTGGTGGAATTCAATCGTTGTCAAAAAGGTAAACGCTTACAAAATTATTGATCGAGGAGGGATTTAGTAGAAAATTTTTCATTTCATAAATACTAAAAGAAAGGTTGATTAAAATGAATAAATTATTAAATAATAGACTGTTCTTTATCGCATTGGTTACTCTACTATCTTTAATCCTCTCTGCTTGTGGTAATGGTACAGGCTCTGGAAGTGCTGATAGTGCAGAGGACTTCCCTCAAAATGATATTAATGGAATCATCCAGTGGGGCGAAGGAGGGGCAACAGATATTATTTCAAGAACACTAGCCTCTGTGGCTGAAGATGAAATTGGCACTTCTCTTGTTATGGAGAACCGAACCGGAGCTTCAGGTGCTATCGCAACGCAGTATGTTTACGATCAGGCAGCTGACGGCTATAACTTATTATTTGGCGCTGAAAACCCTAATCTCTATCAAGTCTTAGATATTTCAGAAAGAGATTATATGAATGATTTTGTTCCTGTATCTATTATTGGACAAAGCTACGCTGGAATTGTCGTCAATGCAGATTCTGAGTTTGATACTTTGGAAGATTTGGTTGCCTATGCGGAGGAAAGTTCAGAAGGTTTATTGATGGGAACGTCAGGTGAAGGCGGCTTACCACATGTTGCGAGTGCCATGTTAAAGAACGAATTAGGTATTGAATTTAATCAAATCCCTTATGATGGTGACGGCCCATTAGCAGTTGCCTTACTTGGTGATGAAATTGATGTTACGGTACTTGCTGTCTCTGCTGCTCAAGAATATGTTGACTCAGGAGATTTTAAGATGTTAGCAGTACTTAATGATAGTTCATTAGATTCCATTCCGGATGTTCCACCAATTACAGATATTTACCCAGAGTTTGAAGTTTATCTGCCATGGGGACCTTTCCAAGGAATTTTTGCTCATAAGGATACACCGGAAGAAATTGTTCAAAAATTAAGTGATGGGTTTGAAGAAGCACAGAATGATGAAGAATTCATTAACCAGCTTACTGACCTGGGTGTCGATCCTTTAAATCTACATGGAGAAGAAGCAAGTGAATTCGTTGAAGCAAATCAATCAACTTCTGCTTGGATGCTTTATGAAGCAGGAGAAACAAGTATCTCACCAGAAGAGTTAGGTATCCCTAAAGTAGGAGAATAATATAGCGGAGGAAATGACATGAGAAAAAACATAAAATATACCGTCACTCTATTTTTTTCAATCATTATTTTATTATTAGCTGGATGTGGTTCGGATAATGGAGCAGATGGTGCAAACAATGCATATCCTGAGAAAAATATTGATGGCATTATTATGTGGGGAGAAGGTGGAGCAACAGATATTATTGCCAGAACTTTATCGCCACTTGTAGAAGATGAAATTGGTACCTCACTGGTTATGCAGAATAGAGCAGGAGCTGCCGGTGCCATTGCTACCCAATTTGTCTATGATAGTCCAGCTGATGGATACACTTTATTATTCGGCGCTGAAAATCCGAATTTATACCAGGTATTAGATATCTCTGATCGCAGCTATCAAGAAGATTTTGTTCCTGTATCTGTTATTGCCAACTCGTTTGCAGGAGTTATTGTAAAAGCAGATTCACCTTATCAGACATTGGAAGATCTTGTTGATGATGCAGTTGCAAATCCAAATGATATTATTTTCGGCACAACTGGGGAAGGCGGTCTTCCAAGTGTTGTACTAGCTATGCTTCAAAATGAATTGAATACAGAATTTAAAACCGTCCCGTATGACGGTGAAGGTCCGGTTACTACCGCCCTATTAAGTGGCGAAGTAGACGCAACTACGGTAACTGTTTCTGCTGCTCAGGATTATTTAGAGTCCGGCGATTTTCGGATGTTAACTGTCGTCCATGATGAAACAATCGAAGCACTTCCAGACGTTCCGGCTATCACAGACTCCTATCCAGAAATGGAAAAGTATTTACCTTGGGGACCTTTTCAAGCTGTTTTTGCTCATAAAGATACACCGGAAGAAGTCTTGGATGATTTGACGGAATCTTTTGAAGTAGCGATTCAAACTGACGAATTTCAAGAAACATTAGAAAATTTAGGTATGGAATACTTAAATATTAACGGTCAAGAAGCGATCGACTATGTTGAGCAAAATCGTTCTACATCTGCATGGATGCTTTATGAATCTGGAGAGACAACTGTTTCACCAGAAGAGTTAGGTATTCCAAGGCCTGAATAATGAAAGTTGTTCTTAGAAACAACTAACCGAATAAATCATTCAGGTTACTTAGTATAACTATGTTGCTATGTAACCTGATCTATGATTTTTCACTTGAAAGGAGTAGTTAACGTGCAGACAATCAAAAAAGTAGCTCCGGGCTTCATAATGATTATCGTTAGTCTTATATTTTTAAGTCAAACGTTTGTCATGGAAAAAGCCTCACTGCTTGATCCTGCAGGAGGAAGCTTTTTACCAACTTTAATTATAATTGTCATGATAATAACGGGAATCATCGTTATCATCCAAGATCTCTCTAAAAAGAAAAATGAAAAATCTACCATGGAAACAAAGTTAGATCAAACCACAGATGAAGAGGATGGTCAAAATCCTACGGGAACAGAGGATATTCAAATGACATTAAAACAATATACATTAGTATTTACCTACTTCCTTCTAATTATATTGTATGTGCTATCCATATCCTTTTTACCTTTTAATGTATCAACTTTTCTTTTTTTATCAATAAGTATATTTTACCTTAGAGGAATATCCTGGAAGAAAAATATTCTCGTCTCTATAGGAAGTGTAGTTATTATCTACTTAGTTTTCACAAAATTATTCCATATTATTTTTCCGTAAGGGGCGTTTTTCATGGAAACTATTCAGCAAATTCTTACACCTTTATTAAATATGAATTTATTATTTTTAGTTGCAGCTGGAACTTTCGGTGGAATCATCCTCGGTGCGATTCCAGGTCTTTCTGTAACATTAACTGTAGCATTAATTCTTTCACTTACCTACTCATGGGAGTTAATGGATGCATTAGCGCTTATGCTCGGCGTTTATTTCGGGGGAGTATTCGGCGGCTCCCGTGCTTCGATTTTAATCAATATGCCTGGAGGTCCTTCCAATGTTGCCACATCCTTTGATGGCTATCCATTAGCACAAAAAGGCGAGGCACGAATGGCATTAACGCTCTCAACCATTTACTCTTTTGTTGGCGGAATCGTTGGCGTAATAGTATTAGGGACACTTGCTCCTTTAGTTGCATCCTTTGCGATAAATTTTAGCCAACGAGATTATTTATTATTAGCTTTGCTTGGCTTGTTATTGGTAGGAAGTCTTAGTAAGGGGGCCACAGCGAAAGGAATTTTTGCTGCCGGCGCCGGTATTCTTGTCGGCCTCATCGGTATGGATACGATTGGAGGAGGCACCCGGTTTACCTTTGGTTCTTTGGAGTTAATGAGTGGTGTGAACTTCATCATAGCTTTACTTGGTCTATTCGGTATGTCAGAAATTTTATTTCAAATGAGAGAATTGAATCAAAAAGGAGCAGCAGCCTTTCTGAAAAAAGCTGTCTTCCCTCCTCTCCGTTTTATACTGAAATTTTTACCAATGTCCTTACGAGTGTCCGTTATTGGGGTTTTTGTCGGTGCACTTCCTGGAGCCGGTGGAGAAATTGCTGCTTTGCTGGCATATGACCATGCAAAACAGACAGTGAAGAAACCAAACCGTGAATTCGGTAAAGGGGCACATGAGGGAGTGATTGCCCCGGAAGCAGCAAATAGCGCAGCCGTCGGCGGAGCACTCATTCCGTTATTAACCTTAGGAATTCCCGGGGATGCAGTTACTGCGATTTTCATTGGTGCACTATTTATTCACGGATTACAACCCGGACCATTATTAATGGAACAAAGTGGAGATCTATTTTGGGTAATGGTTGGCTCATCCCTTTTAGCAAATATTTTTATACTGATTTTTGGTTTACTCGTTGTAAGTCTTTTCATGAGGATAGTTACAGTACCAAAACAAATTTTATTACCAATCATTGCGGTTATTACGGTTATTGGTTCTTATTCTATTAACAATAGTATGACCGATGTATATTGGATGCTTGGCTTCGGAATTGTTGGTTTTATCATGAAAATTAATAAAATTCCTGTCGCTCCTCTGGTACTCGGAATTGTACTCGGGCCTTTAATTGATACGTCTTTCCGTAGAGCATACATGGGATCAGAAGGATTTGGAGGCTTTTTATACGGGTTTATTAATACACCTATTACATTGATTTTGACTATTTTATTTATTTTTACTGTGCTCGGTCAAACCAATCTCTTTGCTACTATTAAAACAAAATTGAAAAAAAGTTAATTGCTTATTTAGAGGATGTTCACACGTACTATTAGGAAGG
This sequence comes from Oceanobacillus jeddahensis, assembly GCF_000750635.1. GTDB lineage: Bacteria > Bacillota > Bacilli > Bacillales > Amphibacillaceae > Oceanobacillus > Oceanobacillus jeddahense. Next base: position 396,946 of record NZ_CCDM010000001.1, on the reverse strand, counting down.
GGATTCATCATAGCTATGAAAATTGCGGTTATTGGGCTAAATCACGGTTATAAGTTTGCCAAGGATTTATTAAAAATGGACGAAGCAGTTCTTGTGGCAGTAGCTGGCAGCGACACATTAGCGAGGGAGCGTGCAAAAGAGCTGCAAGTTCCTTTATTTACAGACTATAAAGATTTAATTGAGCAATGTGATCTAGATGGTGTGATTATAACGCTCCCTAATCATTTACACGCCGAAGCAGTGCAGCTTTGTGCAGCAAAAGGATTGGATGTACTTATTGAGAAACCAATTGCATCAACTATTTCAGAAGGACAAGAAATGATAAATCACGCTCAAGCAGCGAATATTCGTTTACTAGTCGGGCATCATCGCCGTTTTTCTGCTAAAGTAAATAAAATGAAGGAAATTATTGAATCCGGACTCATTGGTGACCTGGTTTCTGTTCATATGATGTTTGCTTTAGCAAAGGATCCTGCATACTTCCATGAAGCATGGAGGATTAAGGAGGGTGGCGGCCCATTGCTCATTAATGCCGCGCATGATATTGATAATATAAGATATATGACTGGCCTAACAATTGATCAAGTATACGCTTCTAGCAAAAATCACATTCGACAGCATGAAGTAGAGGACGCTGCATCCATTCTTCTTGAGACTGTAGAAGGGCCAACAATGACTTACTTTGTTTCTGATGGCGTTCCTTCTCCGTGGTCATACGAACTTACAGCAGGAGAAAATCCTAAGTATCCACAGAATGCAAATGACTGTTACTTCTTTTTCGGTACAAAGGGAAGTATTTCTTTCCCAAGTATGACAATGTATACATATAAAGAATCACAGTATGGATGGGACCACAATTTACAAAAGAAGGAATTTTCTGTTGAAGAAAATGATCCAATGACTTCGGAGCTGCGTCATTTTATCGATATGATTCAAAAGGATACTCCTCCTCTCGTAACGGGAGAAGATGCGTTAGAAACACTAAAGGTTGTATTAGCAATAAAGCGTTCGGCAGCGGAAAAAAGAATTGTAAATGTTAAAGATAAACAGTTAAATGTATAAAGCTATAAAAAAGATGTTTAAAAGAAGGGTTTTCGTACATTATTTCATACGAACCCCTTCTTTTTTCATTTGCGAGAGTATGTATATAAAATCCAAAGAAAAAAGTAGATTGGACTAGCTAGCCTGGAAACAATATTGATCACAAAAAGTAACCATTATTAGTTGATAGAAGTTCATTTATTTTAATGGGAACCGGGGACTCCCAGAAACAACAAACCACACCTGCTCCTATCAGAACTGGACACTAAGCTTCCTTTAAAACAGGAAAGGAAAGCAATTCACAACACAAGCGAAGTATAAAGACTAGTGGAAGATTACAATCACCCGTTCTGCTTCCACACACTTAAAGCACGATAAATCACCATCTCCCATGAAATGCAATGAAATAAACAAAAGATATTCAAATCTGCTTTCGATTTGAATATCTTTTGTTAGAATCATCTACTTATGCTGAAAAGATTAGAGAAGAAAAAAATACGTTACTTTTTATTCGTATGAAATCTTCCTCCTCTCATTCCTTTATCATACTAATTCACACTGACATGATGAACTTCTTTTCCTGGTGAATATATATCCATAATGTTCCAGTGCCCGTCTGTAGGGACAGGATTATTAATCATTGGTACATCAATCACAACCGGCTTATTTAGACGGATTGCTTTTTCCAAAGCTGGTTTAAATTCATCTGCAGCATTTACTTTAATTCCTTCAACCCCATAAGCTTGAGCAATTGCTGCGAAGTCCGCAGATTTTTCAAATACGGTTCCATATGTCGTATCAAAATGCGCTTTTTGTAAACCGGAAATCGTTCCAAAGGCTGAATTATTCATGATAATCCAAATGACTGGAATATTTTCCTCTGCTGCTGTTGCCAATAACGCAGGGTTTTGCCCAAAACCACCATCTCCTACTAATGAAACAACAACACTGTCCGGACTAGCAATCTTTGCTCCCATTGCCGCAGGAGCGCCAAATCCCATCGTTGCAAACCCTCCAGGTGTCAGGATTCTGCCAGCCTGATACACTGGAAACTGCTGTCCAACACCATTTTTATTCCATCCTACATCCGTTGTAATATAAGCATCTTTTGGAATAACAACTTCTACATCAGCTAAAATCCGTTGTGGCATTAATGGAAAGCTATTATCTTTTCGTAATTCTTCATTGCTTGATCGAAAAGCTTTCCGATTTTCCGCAATTTCTTTCTTAATACGCTCATTTGAAATTCCCATTGGATACAATTCTTTAGCTACCCGGTTCAATACTGTCAGGGCTTCTTTTAAATCGGCTATCACTCCAATTTCTGCCGGATAATTTCGTCCGATCTCCTCTGCATTAATATCAATATGAATAAGCTTTGTATTCGGAATATCAAAGGTGTATTCTGATTCCCACGAGCTGCTATCTGCTTCTGCAAACTGTGTTCCCAAAGCAAAAATTGTATCCGCTGTACGGGTTTTTTCATTAATAAATTTTGTCCCCCAAAATCCGGTCATACCAAGTGTCAAATCACTATCATCTGAGACAACACCTTTGCCCATAAGAGAGTGTGCCACAGGAATATCAAAATGCTCATTAAATTCCCGTAATTCCTCTGCCGCATCAGCCAGCATAACACCTCCGCCTGCATAGATAACAGGATTATTGGAGTTAACTAGCTTTTCAATAATTTCTTTAGCCTTTTCTTCGCTCATAGAAGGCTTCGTAATGGAGCGTGTATGCTGTTTTACACGATTAAATAATGCCGGATCAATTTCTTTTGAAAAAATGTCCATCGGTACAGAAATTAAAACAGGGCCTGGTCTTCCTGTTTCTGCAAGCTGGAAGGCTTTTTCAATAATCTCCGGCATTAAATCCGGACGGTCTACACGCCATGCTCGCTTTACAAAAGGACGATAGATTTCAAACTGTGCTGCATCACTATGCAAATTCACTTCCTGATGTGGATGCTTCCCGTAATAATGGCTTGGAATATCCCCAGCAATAACTACCATTGGAATCGAATCGAGTGCTGCGTTGGCTACTCCTGTTGCAGCATTCGTCAGACCAGGACCCAAATGGCTTAAAAGCACGGACGCCTTTTTCGTCACACGGGCATACCCATCCGCCATATGTGCAGAAATTTGTTCATGCCTTACATTTACAAAGTTAATAGAGCTCTCCTCCACTTGGGAAAGAAAAGCAATATTCGTATGTCCACAAAGTCCAAAGATATGCTCTACTCCTCGATCTTCTAAATAATCAATCAGTAAATTAGAAACTAAATTTTTAGACATTTCATTTCCTCCTTGTAATTTACATGTTCGAAAAATCTGAAATACTTTTCTATTTCAACTGCTTCTGATTAGTGAGAAGCACTTCCTAACTAAAGTCTGCCAATGCTTATAAATAATTTTATAAGTTACTGGTAGTACACTTTCATCTTGTGAAATCTAAGAGAATTTTTCGACATTTCCCGGAAATTGCTTTTTCATATGCTTCCGCAAACTGTTGCACAGGCAGAATATCTGAAATAATAGGTTCAATTTGAAAAGCTTTGTCTGATAAAAACTCTATACTTTTATGAAAATCATCCGGTACATTATAAATAATCGATCCATAAATAGAAATTTCTTTCCGCACTAACTTAACGACTGGTATTTCTGCCATTGGTGCAAGACCAATGGCAACGATCGCTCCCCCTGGTTTTACAATATCGATACTTTTTTCAAAAGCAGATTTCACCCCCGCCACTTCAAAAACAATATCAAATTGATTTTCTTCTACTTCATCTGGAAGACAAATTTCAATATCAGAATAATGCTCTTTCGCTTTACTTAATTTTTCCGAATTAACATCAATCGCTGTCACTTTTGCTCCATAATAACTTGCTGTTGCAACTGCTAACATCCCTTCTGTTCCGCAGCCTACAATTCCTACCCTTGTATTCTTTGTTATGGGGACTTTCTTAAATCCATGTACAATAACTGCCAATGGTTCAATAAAAACAGCCCGTTCGTCCGTTACTTCATCTGGAACTTCTATTACATATTTAGAAGAGATAATAAATTCTTCCGAAAAGCCTCCCTGATTATTAATCCCTAATGACTTTTTATCGTTACATATATTTGTTTTTCCAGAAAGGCACTGTTCACATTCTCCACAATAGGAATTCGGCTGAATAACTACTCTCTTCCCAATTTGAATGACTTCTTGATTACCGGTTTCGATAACTTCTCCTAATATCTCATGTCCGGCCACAACAGGATAATGTGCGTGTGTTAATTTTCCTTTGTATACAGCAACATCTGAACCACAGATCCCTCCATAGATTACTCGAATTTTTATTTCATCCTCTTTTAAACCTTCTGGAGCAGGTACAGTACCCCACGTTAATTCACCAGGTTTTTTTAAAAGTAGTCCATTGACCATTCTCTTCCTCCCTTGTTTTATAAAATCGATTAACCAGACACCATATCTTTTTAAATGAAGGGCGCTAAACTTCCCTTTCAAATCACTAAGAAGAAAGTGGAACAATTAAATCTCCGGTCTTCCATTCAAAACAACGATTAGCTCTTTTCCTGAATTAAAAAACAATCGAGATTACCCATCCATCCGTAAAACAATCATTTTCGATTCAGTTAGTTCTTCGACAGCGTAACGAGGACCCTCTCTCCCAATGCCGCTATTTTTCACGCCTCCGTATGGCCAATGGTCAAGACGGAAATTAGATGTTCCATTAATAATTACGCCTCCAATTTCCATCTCTTGCGCAAGCTGATAAGCCAGATTAATCTGGTTCGTAAATATTCCAACCTGCAGTCCGAATTCGGAATTATCCGCTGCCTCTATCGCCTCATCTAATTCCGAATAAGGAATAACGCTGACAATCGGACCAAAAACTTCCTCACAAACAACCTTTGCTTTTTGAGGAGGATTCTTTAGGACAGTCGGTACAACCGATGCGCCATTTTTTTCTGCTCCGTGTAAAACTTCTGCTCCCAGCTTCACAGCTTCATCAATCCATAGCATCACTCTATCTGCAGCCTGCTCATCAACTAATGTCCCAACATCTGTTGCGGGATCTAAAGGATTGCCAACCTGAAGCTTCCCTACTTCCTCTACTAATTTATGAGTGAAGGCATCAATTACTTTTTCATGTACATAAATGCGCTGAACAGAAATACAGCTTTGTCCGGAGTTACTATAGCCTGTTTTGGCACACTGTGTTGCTGCACGTACCAAATCTGCATCTTCATGTACGATCGTTGCCGCATTTCCACCCAGTTCGTATAATTGTTTTTTTATTCCGGCCAGGCTGGCGATATTTTTACTGGCAACAATGCCTCCGGTAAATGAAATAACATTCACTCTGTGATCACTGACAATTTGTTGTCCAGCTTCTACTCCACCTAATACCATATTAATTGCATTTTTAGGCATACCTGCATCAAATAACAGCTGCAATAACGCAGTTGCAATTAAAGTTGTCTGCGGTGCCGGCTTTAAAATCGTTACATTCCCTCCCGCAAATGCCGGTCCTATTTTGTGACAAACTAAGTTCAACGGTGCATTAAACGGGGTAATTGCAGCTACCACACCAATGGGTACACGATAGGTTGAGGCCATCGCATTCATTCCCCGGGAAGATGCATCTCCAGGGATCGTTTCACCATGCAGGCGTTTCGCTTCTTCTGCAGAAAGTTCTAATGTCTCAATAGATCGATCTACTTCATCCATTGTATTTTTCAAAGGTTTTCCTAACTCACTGGAAATAAGTTTGGCAAATGCTTCTTTTCTCTCTTCCAGAATAGCAGCTGCATTTTTTAATATTTTTGCTCTTTCATAGGAAGTTATTTTCTTTATCTCTTTTTTACTTTGATAGGATGCTTCCAGCGCCCGCTCAACATCTGCCTGTGTTGCCGTATACTGCACACCAATTTTTTCTCCATTATAAGGGTTCATAATATCCGTCTGACTTCGATCCGCTTCCAGCCACGCTTCTTCTATAAAAGAACTTGCAATTGAAATCACTGTTTCATCACCTCTGTTTTAAATTGTATCGATCTAATTTTTTGTTGATTTTCTATATACCTAAAGTGATATAATGAGTGTATACACAAAAATTAGATCGATCTAATGTAACCGTTATCACAATCATACAACAGGATTACTAAAATTTCAAACGAATTTTTTGAAAGTTTTGTTTCGACTATATATTACATCAATTATCTTTGCTTTCTATTAATCACTGATTGTTCGGGGGATATTTCTATGTTTCGCTTACTCATTTATTCTGCTTTAATCATCTTACATATAATAACTATGCTATGGGAAAATACCGTTTTAATACAAGTAACCGGCATAGTTGCTAATCTGGCTATCTTTATTTCTTTTTTTTACGCACGTGGCCTTTACTTGTATTCAGGAATTTTATTTTATCTTCTTGGATGCAGTATCTTTATCACAAACGGGCTTCCATGGAATAGTTTCTTTTTTCAATTCCAATCCATGCTTGGTATTCTATCTTTATTTATGATGCTGCCATTTCTTAATTCGCTTATTATTGTCGGCAGATACGATCAGCATTTAAGCTCTCTCCTTCAATACAAGGTTCAAAATGCCGGAGATTTATATAAAAGAAGCAGTCTTGTTACACATATCCTTGGGCTATTTCTTAATATTGCAACCATACCGCTCGTTTTAAACTCACTACATAAATCATTAAAAACTTTTTCCAAAGCGAAAAGAGATACGTTTTACACGCAGAATTTACTACGGGCATATGCACTCTGTCTCATGTGGAGCCCTATGGAAATCATGGTTATTCAGTCGCTGGAAATGACTGGAGGAAACTACCTGTTCATCTTTCCATTTTTAATTATATTTTCTATTTCTATGATCTTTTTGGATACTTTACTAGGAAAATTCAAATACGCAGAGCTAGCGGTTCAGCAAACACGAAAAGCTGTTTCGATCAGACCAGTTCTTAAAAAAATTAAAGAACTATTTACATTCTTGTTACTGCTTGTCCTGTCCGTAACCATTCTTAACTATATATTAGGAAAAGGGTATCTTTTCTCCCTAGTGCTGTTAATTCTTCCTATATCGCTGCTTTGGGCAGGAAAAATACATAAGCTGAAGCGCTATTTTCACTATGTGATACCTCATTGGAAAATGAAAACAAAGGGACAGGCGAATTTTTTCTGCATGTTCTTATCAGCAGGTTTTTTCGTAAATATGCTTGCAGAAACGGACATTCTTGCCATTTTACAAAGAGTGTATATGCACTTTTCTCAGCAATTATTTATTCTATTTATTTTGATTGGACTCTATTTTTTTGTTTCGTCTTTTATTGGCTTTCATCCACTTGTATCGATAACACTTTTAGGAGAAATCTTACAGCCAATACTTCCAAATATCGCAGGAATTCCTTTAGCATTTGTATTAGTGACAACCAGTTTAAGTACCATTATGTACAGCCCTTTTAATGTATCGGTCTCTGTGTTATCCAATGAGCTGAAACAAAATTCATATAAACTCAGCCTGTGGAATATTCCTTTTTCTCTATTATTAATATTCCTTTCCATTCTGGCAGGCTATCTATTGCATATTCTTTTCCATTTATTCTCTTAATCTCACATGAGATGAGAAATGATAAGTTCGTTTGTTTGTCTAGTCAAAAAACTTTATAATAAATAATATCGAATAGAACAAGTGATAAATAACATACTTTTCAAGTAAAATCGGGGGGAACATTTATGACAAGGAAACCGGCACGGCGTGTAACTTTACAAGATGTCGCAAAACACGCTGGTGTTTCTCGAGCTACGGCATCATTGATCGTTCGCAACAGTCCAAAAGTTGCTGCGAAAACGAGAGAAAAAGTATTAAAAAGTATCGATGAGCTAGGATATGTTTATGATCGTGTGGCAGCTAACCTACGTTCACAAAAGTCCTCAACAATTGGAACGATTATTACGGATGTTGGAAATACTTTCTTCTCCCAGTTTTTACTTGGTGTGCATCACGAACTGGAAAAATACGGATATACCGTTTTGTTGGGAACAACTTTCGATTCTTTAAAAAATCAGGAACGTCTTATTTCCACCATGCTTGAAAATAGAGTCGGCGGGATTTTATTATGCCCTGTCTCTACCAGCTCAACAGAAACGGTCGATCGCTTAAAAGCACTTGATATTCCAGTTGTTGTCGGTATTCGTGAATTAAATGAACTTACATGTGATTTTGTTGGCTTAAATTATCAAGCGGGTGCTTATTTAGCTGTAAATCATCTCATTCAAAAGGGACACCAACAAATTGCCTTTATCGGAGGAATTTCTGATTCCACAACCTGGACAGAAAGAATGGAAGGATACCGTGCCGCTCACGAAGATGCAGGTTTGTCCATTGATTATTCATTAATTCTCGATAGTGCCCCTACTAGAGAAGGTGGAATGGAAGCCATTCAAAAACTGATCCAACAGGATAGGTTACCTAAAGCTATTTTTTGTTTCAGTGATTTAATTGCTTTTGGGGTCATTATTGGTCTGCGTAAAATGGGAATTACACCAGGAAAGGATATTGATATCGTCGGGTTTGATAATATTCCTGAAGCTGAAATCTCTTATCCCCCGCTTACAACCGTGTCCTCTTTTGCTCAAAAAACAGGAACTGCTGCAGCAAATCTGCTTCATAATCGGATGCAGCATCCAGAAGAACAAAGGCAGCGCATCATTATAGAACCAGAATTAATTAAACGCGATGCTTTTTAAAAATGACAAACCGGGACAACGTGTTTTTGATAAATACATTGTCCCGGTTTTTTTAGTTATAAAGTTTTTTGTACTCGCTTTAATACTACTTTTAAATCTAAAATAAAGTTCATCACTTTCTATTCCCAGCTTGGAATTAGTTCCTGTGTTTGCTTAATCGCCTGCCGCAGCTTTCCAGCAGGGATCTGTCCCGGCGCAGACGATTCTACTCCTACACCGAACGTAATAATAGAACCATACGCCCATCCAATAATTCTGCTTAGCCCGCCTATATCTCCCATGGACATAGATACAACCGGCGCCTGTAAAGCATTATCTATTTTTTTAGTTACTTCTAACAAACGAAGAACGTCTGCTTTTTCTTCAGGCATCACAGCAAACTTTACAATATCTGCTCCCAACGCTTCTGCCTTCTTTGCACGTTCTTCTATTTCTGCGTTATCTGGGGTCCTACTAAAATTATGGTAGGACAGGATTATCTGTTTCTTATTGTCTTTAGCAGCCTTGCATACTTCTTTTACATAGACCGCTTCATTCGCTGTCTCATAATCAACCAATTCTACCGTTGTTTTTCTACAAATCTCTTGGATGAGCTGTACTTTTGCTTCTTCATTTAAAGAAATAGCCTCTCCGCCTTCGTTGACAGAACGTATCGTGAATAAAAGAGGGATATCTGTTTTGTGTTTTATTTCTTCTATTAGTTCTACAACAGCATCTGTACTACCTAGATCCGTAAAAAAGTCCGCACGCCATTCAATTAAATCCGGAGATTGCTGGACAACATTCTCCACCTGTTTAAGAACATCCTCTTTTGTTTTTCCAGTCAAAGGTGTACATATATAAGGCGCTTTTTTACCTTCAAAGCTTTTTATTGTCATGTTTATTCACTCCATTTCTTGGTTTTTATAAAGTGATATTTTCACATCTATCTCATATTTATTTCCTGATTAGAACGGGGATTTTTCTTAAAGTACTCCTTCGCTTTCACTAAACAACGGCGGGCAAATTCTTCATACCCTAATAAATCAGCCTGTTCCTTATTTGGCAGCTCAATCGAATATGGAACTGTGGGAATACTATTAATAACCCCTGCTACGTCTATTCCGCCCTCCCCTACATAAGAGCGGCCTTCACGAATAATCCGTACTAACTCATCATGATCTGTCGGAATCTCCCCGGGCGCATCGCAAAGATGAACAAAGCGAAAGAGTTCTTTCGGAACCTTGCTTAAATCTGCTATCGTATCCTGTGCCCGATGAAAGTGGTGAATATCAATCATTAGACCAGCATTATCCTTCTGTGCAGCGTCTAATATATCTAGTGTATCCGCCAAATTGGATATACTTGCAATAGGCACATACTCTAGTTCAACAGTCAAATTATACTGCTTCGCTAAATCGCAGATCTTTGCAAACTGTTCAATGGAATAAGAACGGTCATCTGACCATATACTGCTTAACACATGACGGACACCCAGCTCTGCAGCTATTTCAAATTCAGGTTCATATGTCATTGGATCTATTCCATCAGCAACCCGGGCAAGTTCAATATCCAATACCTCTAAACCTGTTTCCCGCAACGCTCTTTTCGTATCACGCAGCAATGTTTTATTAGATGCTAATGAAAAATCTGGCTCATTTGGCAAACCCATATTTATCGGCCGGAGACTTACAAAATCATAACCTGCTCTGGCTGCCATGTAAGTCATTTCTGGCGGCGGCGTATTGATTACTGATAAATAAGCTAATGAGAATTGTTGTTCCACATCTATACCTCCTTGTAATCATATAGATCAATTAAAGTAAAGCCTTTAGAAAAAATTTATTATGCTTATCTTAAGATCGTTTTATTAGATCGATCTAATAAAATAGTTTAATTTTTGTACGTTTATTGGAATGTAACAAAGCTACACCATACAATATACTATCCATTAGGCTCGAAACACTTACTCTTCTAATAGACTTTTATAATAAAAAATCATAATTAGATCGATCTAATGTAAGCGCTTATATTTATATTACAATATTAATTTTAAATTTTCAATCCATTTTTTAGAATGTATGATGAAAGGATTTTGTTTTCAAAGTATTTAGTTATATTTATTTTATAACCCAATTTCAATATAAACATCATTCCATTCTACTACTTTCTAATCCCCTACTGCCACATAGGGATGTTATTCATTTTTACAATATCCACACTAAGTATGATAGATAACTATGTTCTTTAAATCTTCAAAAAAGCGTTTACAACATTATTTTTATTTGCTATTATAAAACATAACTTGTAGGACATGTTACTGGAAGGGGAAGTAAAGTGCATTTTAATTCAATTGACAGAGAAGATATTGTTACCAATGTATTCAATCAATTAAAAGAACAAATATTGAACGGCAATTGGGAACCTGGCTCAAAGATCCCTTCCGAACCTCAACTCAAAGATATGTTTAATGTAAGCAGAGTAAGTATAAGAAGTGCACTCCAAAGATTAAGAGATATTGGTGCAATCGTAACTTATCAAGGTAAAGGTTCATTTGTAGCGGAAAATATCGGTAAATTTAGTCTCAATGATTTCGGTTTGAATATGCATTTAAGTAAACAAGAATTTCTCGATATGTTAGTTTTTCGTGAAACAATTGAATTTAAATGTATAGAACTAGCTGCTGAAAATGCAAATGAACAAGATATTCAAGAGATTAAACAAGCGTTAGATGAAATGATAAGGCACAAAGATAATTATAAAGAATATACAACAGCAGATTTTCAATTTCATCTTGCTATTGCAAAAGCCTCAAAAAATAAAGTTTTTTATGATGTTTTCCAATCCATTAAGGATTTTTATTATTACTATCTAGAAGAATTAAACAGGGTAATTGGGATCACACCTAAAAGTGTAGATGCACATATTGAATTGTTTCAAGCATTAGAAAATAAAGATGCAAATGCAGCAAAACAAATATTATCTAAAGCAATGCAAACCAATATTAATATTTTGAACAACGAAGGTACATGGGAAAATTAAGTCCTTATTTAGATTAGGACTTAATTTATTACACTAACTTGTTTGACAACTGACAAGTTGAATACATTTTAAGGAGATCTTATTTATGAATGAACTTATAATCCGTGATATTAAAGTTATCTTAACAGCTCCATCTGGAATCGATTTAGTAGTCGTAAAAGTGGAAACAAGCGAACCTGACCTCTATGGATTAGGCTGTGCTACCTTTACCCAAAGAATACATGCCGTAAAAAGTGCCATTGATGATTATTTGAAACCGTTTCTAATTGGAAAAGATCCCCGCCGGATTGAAGACATTTGGCAATCCGCTAACGTTAGTGGATATTGGAGAAATGGTCCAATTATGAATAATGCCTTATCAGGTATAGATATGGCACTTTGGGATATCAAAGGAAAATTAGCCAATCTACCAGTCTATGAACTATTAGGCGGGAAGTGCAGAGACGGCATCCCACTTTATCGACATGCTGATGGTCCCGATGAACTGGCTGTTGAAGAAAGTGTACTAGCATTAATGGAAGAAGGATACCAATATGCGCGCTGCCAAATGGGTATGTATGGAGGCAGCGGAACGACAGACACTAGATTAATTAATACGGTCTATGAAAAATCAAAACGAATAACATCAAAACGTTCACCAAAAAATACGCAACCGGGGCAATACTTCGATCCGGAAGCTTACGCCAAAAGTATTGAAGGATTATTTGATCATTTACGTAACAAGCTCGGTCCAAATATTGAGTTAATCCATGATGTCCATGAGCGTATTTCACCCATTGAAGCTGTGAGACTGGCTAAGAAGCTTGAGCCGTATCACTTGTTTTATCTGGAAGACCCAGTAGCTCCTGAAAACCTTGAATGGTTAAAAATGTTCAGAGAACAAGTCACGACTCCCATTGCTGTTGGTGAATTATTTACAAATATTAATGAGTGGAAGCCCATCATTGCAAACCAACAAATTGACTTCATTCGGTGCCATGTTAGTACCGTTGGTGGCATTACACCAGCAAAAAAAATAGCTGTTTTCAGCGAACTTTACGGAGTGAGAACTGCTTGGCATGGTCCTGGTGATATTTCTCCTGTAGGCGTTGCTGCTAATCTTCATTTAGATACAAGTTCACCTAATTTTGGAATTCAAGAATGGACTTTAATGAATGATGCATTAAAAGAAGTATTTCCTGGTGCCCCAACAGTGGAAGAAGGATTTGCATATCTCAATGATAAACCTGGGTTAGGCATAACCATTAATGAAGAAGAAGCTAAAAAATATCCAGTAAGAGGAGGGATTCCTTCTTGGACATTAGCTAGAACTCCAGATGGGACAGCGGTCAAACCTTAAATACTACAATGATAATTCTTAAGTTCCCGTGGTGGAATATAGGGGTTTTAGGGGGTGAAATTGAATTTCTTTTCAAAAAAAGAGAATCAACTATTGCTGACATTTAAAACAATAAAAAGGAGATTATTATTCTATGAGTCAATTATTTAACCTACAAGATAAGGTTGCTGCTGTAACAGGCGGAACCAGAGGAATTGGTCAATCAATAGCTATCGGTTTAGCAGAGCAGGGTGCAAATATTGCGTTACTTCAACGTTCCACAAAAAATACAGAAACAAAAGAAATCATAGAGAGCCTTGGTGTTACATGCGAAATCATTCCTTGTGACTTAATGCAGTTAGAGCAAGTGAAAGAAGCCATTCCTTTAACAATTGAGCGGATGGGTTCCCTCGATATTCTAGTTAACAGTGGAGGTATTCAACGTCGATCACCAGCCGTAGATTTCCTAGAAGAAGATTGGGATGATGTCATTCAAGTAAATTTAAAGTCCGTATGGTTGCTTTGTCAGCAAGCAGGGAAACATATGATTCCTAAGAAAAGTGGAAAGATTATTAATATTGCTTCCGTAGCTACTTATCAAGGAGGATTATATGTACCGGCTTACGCAGCTTCCAAAGGTGCAATCGGACAGTTAACAAAGTCGCTAGCCAATGAATGGTCCCAACACCACATAAATGTAAACGCTATCGTACCAGGATATATTAGTACTGATATGAACGAAGCCATTATAGATGACCCTGAAAGAAGCAGACAAATTCTTGAAAGGATACCCGCAGGATATTGGGGAACACCTGAGGATTTTAAAGGAGCAGCTGTATTTCTCGCCTCTGATGCAGCAAATTATGTTCATGGTCATTTACTTGCAGTTGATGGAGGCTGGTTAGGAAGATAGAAAATGTTCAAGAAAATACTATTAAAACGATTCCTTTACACGTGAACGGAGGATTAAAAATGAGAAAGTTATTTACCCTCATCATCATGGTTTTAATTATTTTAACTGGTTGCTCATCCATTTCAGATAATAATTCTAGCGAAAGTGACGTCATTGAATTTAATCTTGCATTAGAAAACGCGGAAAACACGAACTATTATCAAGGAGCTAAAAAAATGGCGGAAGAGGTAGCTCTGGCAACAGATAATCAAATTCAGATCAATATCCATGCAGGAGGTACTTTAGGAGGAGAAAGAGACACCGTGGAACAAACCCTAATGGGGGATTTAGATATGGCTATGGTCAGCAACTCCGTTCTCTCCAATTTCATTCCAGAAATGAACATCCTGGACAGAGCTTTTCTTTTTGATAATGCGGAACAAGCTCATACAGCAGTTGATGGGCCTGTTGGTGATTTGATTGAAGAGGAAGCGGAAAATATTGGCCTCAAAGTCGTAGGATATATGGAGTCTGGATATCGTAATATATTCGCTAACCGACCCATCACCTCTGTAGAAGATTTTCAAGGGTTAAAAATTAGAACAATGCAAAATCAATATCATATGGCTGCTTTTGAATCGTTCGGTGCAATTCCTTTATCACTGGCAGCGAGTGAACAATTTACAGCACTCCAACAAGGGACTGTAGATGCATTAGAAAACGCTGTTTCCAATGCACTGGCTGGCGGTTATTACGAAATTGCTAAAGACATCACTACTATTGATTATGCTTACGTTTTTATATTAGTTACCATGTCCGAAGAATCTTGGGAACAAATTCCAGAACATCTTCAAGAACCCTTTTTGGAAGGTGTGAAAAAAGGGTATGAAGCACAAAGGCAATATTTACTTGAAGCGAATCAGGAAGCTGTTGAAGAATTAGAAAACTTAGGTGTAACCTTTCACGAAATAGATCAAAGTGAACTACGTGATAGATATCAAAGTATAGAAGCTGAAAAAGGATTCGAATTTGATCCAAAATGGCAAGAAGCAGTTGATGAAGTCATTGGAAGTACAAACTCAACAGAATAGAGTAAGGAGGAAAAGCTATGAAAAATAAGATTATTTCTACTTTAGATAAAGTAGAAAAAGGGACATTAGTTATTGTTTTCATCACAATGGTTATCGCCATATTCATTCAGGTCATTAACCGTAACTGGCTGTACCTACCACTCTCATGGCTAGAAGAATTAGCTGTCTACTGTATGGTTTACATGGTTCTATTAGGAACAGAACTAGGTTTAAGAGATGACACCCAAGTTAGAATGACCTTAATCTTAGACAAGCTTTCAGATAAAGCAAAAAGCGTAATTAATATTATTGTAAAGTTATTTGTTGTTTTCTTTGCAATCTTAACTTTTTTCGCTTCTATCAATATATTAGGAATGCAAATTCAAACGTTGCAAACATCTGCTGCATTGAATCTTCCGATGTTAATTCCTTACTCGGCTTTTGCCATTAGTTTTGCGATTATTATCATTGTTCAAACAACAAGTCTATTTAAAATGATTATAAACTTTAATAACCACAATTACAGCTGAAAGGAGTGAGTGAATATGACACTTCTGATTCTCATAAGTAGTTTTATCATACTTTTGATTCTTAGTGTTCCGATTGGATTTTCTTTAGCTTTGGCATCCGTCTTAGCCATCATTTTAAGTCCGGAAGTTACCGTTTCTTTTTCCATTGTTATACAAAGACTTTTTAGTGGTCTATCTCAAACATCTATCATGGCAATTCCCTTCTTTGTCTTAGCAGGAAATATTATGACGCAGGGAGGAATTTCAAAGTCCCTGGTTGAACTTGCTAATGCCGTAGTAGGTAAAATTCGTGGTGGTATAGCGCAAACACTTGTTATTTCATCGGCTTTATTCGCGTCTCTCTCAGGATCAGGTCCTGCTACCGTACTAGCTATCGGATCAACCTTATATAAAGATATGGTTGCAGATGGTTATCCCCCTAAAAGAGTAGCCGGGCTTCTGTCCGTAGCAGGAGGTTTAGGACCAATTATACCACCAAGTATTATTATGGTTGTAATTGGGACGTTAACAGGAGCATCTATTGGGGATTTATTTATTTCCGGTATAGCCATAGGTATCTTAATGGTTTTAATTTTAATGGTGACCGTATTTATATATGCGAAAAAAGAAAATTGGCCAAAAGCGAAAGTTACTGTCCCCATTAAAAACTTTCCCAAAGTATTTATCAAAGCAATACCAGCATTAATGCTTCCTATTATTATTTTAGGAGGAATTTATCTCGGAATCATGACGCCTACCGAATCTTCAGCAATGGCCGTAGTTTGGGGAGTAATTGCAAGTGTATTTATTTATAAAAAAATAAAATTACGTGATTTAGTTCCTATTATTATCGAATCTGGAAAAAGTACAGCTATGATTCTCTTTATTGTAGCAGCTTCCACCCTATTTTCTTGGATTATCTCTTATACAGGTGTATCACAACAGCTCGTCAATTTTATTTCAGGTATGGATTTAAGTGCTACGATGTTTATTTTACTCACAGCTATCATATTCCTACTTTTTGGTATGTTTATCGAAGGCATTGGAGTCGCCGTTTTACTATTACCTTTATTATGGCCAATGGCTCAAAGTCTAGGAGTAGACGTTATTCATTTTGGAATTGTCGTTTCTATTTCCATTGTTTTAGGTACAATGACTCCACCTGTTGCAATTAATATTTTCTCAGCATCAAGTTTAACTAAATTAAAGATGGGATCAATTATTAAAGGTCAGCTGCCTTTTTTCATTGCATATCTTATTATTTTCGCCTTAATCATTTTTTTCCCATTCTTAAGCACCTTTTTAATTAAATAATATTGTATTAGAAAAAGAATACATTTAAAATACTATTAATAGTTATTCTTACTTAAGCTTATTTTTATTAGCATAAATATCATTACTATTTATATGGAAATAATTATCGAATAAAAATGATGTTTCATTGATATGCTAAGCAGCTTAATATTGGGAATGTAAAAAAGCGCAGCCTGCACAGGTGCGCTTTTTCCTTCATCTATTAAAGGTGACGGTTTCTTTTCTCTCATCTATAAAAACCAAAGCTGCCGCTCCCACAATCCCTGCATCATTTTTCAATTCGGCAATGGCGACTTCTAAAGGATGAAACAACAAATCTTTTAAATGCTTGTTAAGGTCATCCATCCAATATCCTGCAGAATGAGAAACTCCGCCACCTAGTATAAGCACTTCCATATCAAAAGCAGCTTGCAAAGAACTGATGCTTAATGCTAAATCATATGTAAAATCATTAATAATTTCTTGTGCCGCCATACTCTGTTCTTTCATTTGCATCAGTTCCAGTGGAGTAACACTTAAACCAGCTTCCCGTATTCTTCTTTCAATAGAATGACCAGATACATATTGCTCCTGACAGCCTCTTCTGCCGCAATTACATTCATGCCCTTCCGGATATAAAATCATATGTCCAAATTCACCAACCGCACCATGAGGGCCATACAAAATTTTATTATCTATCACAACTCCGCCGCCTACACCAGTTCCAAGCGTCAGCATGAGCGCACTCTTGTAATTTTTTGCAGATCCATGATTAACTTCTGCCAAGGTAGCAACGTTTGCATCATTTTCAACAATAACGGATAAATGAAATTTACTTTCTAATTGCTTTTTCACCTCGGTACCGCTCCATCCAGGAAGATTTTCACTAGCGAATATGATTCTTCCCTTTTCTCTGTCCACAAATCCTGGAGTGCCTATCCCAATTGCTTTCACCCCTGAATGCTTGCTCATTACCGTTTCAATTGCAGCTTCTAAGCTTTCATAAACAGGCTCTTTTGTTGGGAAGACAAATTTCTCTTTGATTATTCCGGCTTGCTCAAATACACCGATCTTTATACTTGTTCCTCCCAGATCAACACCCAATACCGCCACTTTACTTACCTCTCTTCTCCTGATTCACCTTTATATTAAGATATTTCTTATATCATCCACTTTGTTTTTTTCAATTCTTTCCTCAAAAGATTCGTTCTTTCTAACTCCACTGCCAAAATGATATTCACCTGCTTGAACTGCTGCATGTAAAGTTTGTATATTATCCGGTTTTAACCCGCTTCCAGGTAAAATACGAGGACCTTGCAATTTATGCTGCAACTGGACGAGTCTATCGAGAGACTCCTTTCCTTCCAGACAAGTATTGGCACCGCCTGAAGTTAAGATTCTTTTTATATTCTTTGAATAAGCTGTTAAAGCCTCATAGGCCTCTGTTTGATCTCTCACCTCATCAAACGCGCGATGAAAAGTAATATCTAATGAAGGAAATTCTTCAAATAACTCATCCAGAAAATCCGTATCGATTGTTTTATTTTCCTTCAATGCTCCGATCACAATTCGATGATGTCCCATTTCATTTAATAAAGAAATATCCTTCTTCATTACCTCTTTATCTTCTGAACGATAAACAAATCCATAACTATGCGGTCTAATCATTACTTGTACAGGGATTTGAACACTGTCGATCACCGTTTTAACCGTTCCATACGTAGGGGTCAGACCGCCTAATTGAATGGCTGAAACCAATTCTAATCGTGTCACCCCATGTTTTTCAGCATCCTTTGCATCTCCTGCATTTTGAACAATACATTCAATCATCCCAAAGCTCCTCTCGTTGAACAATTAATTCATAAAGCAATTTCGTCCCAAATCCAGAAGCCTCCAGCTTCGTAGATGGGAAAATTTTTGACGTATTGGCCATATCAATATGAATCCATTTTGTGCCTTCTTTTACAAAATGCTCAATAAATAATGCTGCCGTAATGGAACCTGCAAATGGATGATTACTCATATTCGAGATATCAGCAACCTCACTATTTAAATAACGCTTATAATCTTTTTCCAGCGGCATTGGCCAAACACTATCTCCACTTTTTTGTCCATACTTATATAATTTTGTAGATAGCTTGATATCATTACTATATATAGCTGCAGTCTTCAGCCCTAAGGCTTGTCCCACATTACCTGTTAACGTCGCAATATCTATCATTCGATCTATTCCAAGTTGCTGGGCATACAAAATCGCATCAGCGATTACCAGCCTGCCTTCCGCATCTGTATTTCCTACTTCTACCGTCGTGCCATCTCTATATTGAATCACATCAGAAGGCAAGTAAGCGTTGGCTCCACTAACATTGACTGCCATCGGTAAAATTGCTTTAACATGACATGCGGTATTCCTATCTGCCAATAGCTTCATCGCTCCAATGACCGCTGCAGCGCCGCCAAGATCCATTTTCATTTCTGCGATCACGCTCCCCGTCTTTACATTTACCCCTCCTGAATCGAAGGTAATTCCTTTACCAATTAAGGCAACAGGATCCTCACCAGAATTCTTTAGGGTTAATATAGCTACACATGGGGCGTATTCGCTCCCTTTTCCTACTGTTTCAATAGCATAAAATTCTTTTTCTTTTAAATCTTTGCTTTGAATAATTTCCACTTCGACATCGGTTGGATCAAATAATTGCGTTAAATAATCAGCAAAACGTGTTGGATATAACTTATTAGCCGGTTCATTACATATATCACGTGCAACATGCACAGCTGCTGCGGCTTTCTGTGCATTTATCGAAATATTTTCAAATGGTTTTGGCAGCTTTAAAGACACTTCTTTTCTATCCTTACTAGAAAGATAACGGTCAAAATGGTAACCTGCTTTATAAAAACCTTCCAAAAAAGCCGGCATATTTATTTTTTCACAGTTATTCCCGTCGATTTCTACATGAGCTATATGATTCTTCTCAACGAACGTATAGCACATGCTTCCAAGCTTTTCCCATTCCCGTTCATCCTGCAATTCATCTGGTTGTGCGTAACAAACATAAATGGAATCAATATGTTCAGCATAATCTTGAAATATCTCGCCAAACTTACATATGCTTCGATTCTGCAGTTGAATTGGTAGTTCTTTTTGATGTTTATAGAATATTAATTTTGCTTTCATGCCTACCTCCTACTTATTCATATAAATGACAAGCAACCGTATGCTCTTCTTCTATATTTCGATTCTCTGGAACCTTTTGCTTACAAATGTCCATTGCAAACGGGCAACGTGTATGAAATTTACATCCCTTTGGCGGATTTGATGCACTTGGAATTTCCCCTTTAAGGGTAATTCTTTCTTTTTTTGATTCACCTAATTGAGGTACAGCAGAGAGTAACGACTGTGTATAAGGATGCTTTGGATCTTTAAACAATTGCTCTTTCGTAGCTATTTCTACTAGGTTCCCGAGATACATCACCCCAATCCGGTCACTAATATGTTCTACGACACTTAAATCATGAGATATGAATAAATAAGTTAGATTAAATTCTTCCTGTAAATCTACTAGAAGATTTAATACTTGTGATTGAATAGAAACATCTAATGCTGACACTGCTTCATCAGCTATAATCAATTCCGGATTTAATATCAAAGATCTTGCAATACTTATTCGCTGTCGTTGGCCCCCACTAAATTCATGAGGGTACTTATTCCAGTGATAATGGCTGATACCGCATATTTCCAATAATTTCTTTGCTTTTTCTTGCTTTTCTGATTTAGACATATTAGGGTAGTGTACTTCTAATGGTTCCATCACAATATCTTTTATTTTCATTCTTGGGCTCAATGAAGCGAAAGGATCTTGGAAAATCATCTGCATTCTTTTACGATAATCTTTCCATTTTCTATCAGGGATATCTGCTAAATTCTCCCCATCAAAAATAATTTCTCCTTCATTCGCTTTGATCAAACCATTTATTAATCTTCCTGTTGTAGACTTTCCACAACCAGACTCTCCTACAAGTCCAAAAGTCTCTCCTTTTTGAATGGAGAAATTTAAATCATCTACTGCTCGAACCACTTTTTTCTCTTTAAACCATTGCTTCCCTAATGGAAATTGTTTTGTTAATGACTTAACTTCTATAAGAGAACCCTTATTCATAAGCTTCCTCCTTCCTCTCAACTTCCAACCAGCAACGTGATTTCCCATTAGTTGTCTCAAGAAGGTCCGGCTCTTTTTCCCAACATATATCCATAGCAAATTCACATCTCGGAGCGAATTTACAACCTTTAGGCATATTACTAGGATTCGGCACTGTGCCAGAAATAGAAAATAATTTTTTCCTATTAGCTCCTATTTTAGGAATAGATTTAACTAATCCTTTTGTATAAGGATGGGATGCTTCTTCAAAAAGTTTTTCTACAGGAAGTTCTTCAACGATTCTTCCCGCATACATGACGATCACTCGATCACATATTTCGGAAACTACTCCTAGATCATGCGTTATAAACAAAATTCCCATGTTTGATGATCTTTGAATATCTTTAAGTAAGTCTAGAATTTGTGCTTGAATCGTTACGTCTAAAGCTGTCGTTGGTTCATCAGCAATCAATAGAGAAGGGTGACATGAAATTTGCATGGCTATCATAACCCGCTGAAGCATCCCTCCTGATAGTTCATGTGGATATCCTTTCATGATGTCTTCCGCTCGAGGAATCCCAACAGACTCTAACATAGATATAGCATGTTGTTCTGCTTTACTCTTCGAATATTTCAGATGCAGCATGATAATTTCTACCATTTGTTTTCCAATCTTAACCACTGGATTCAAGGAAGTCATCGGTTCCTGAAATATCATAGATAATTCTTTCCCACGATATTTACGCATTGCTCCTTCTTTTAGTGAGAGAAGATCAGTCCCTTTATAATTAACTTCTCCAGCCACTACTTCCCCATGTGTGCCATGTAAAAGCTGCATAATAGATAATGAAGTGACACTTTTACCACTTCCTGATTCTCCAACTAAACCAACTATTTCTCCTTCGTTAACCTCCAAGTCAATTCCGTGAAGGATTTTTTGAACCTTTCCTTCCTTACTAAAACCTGTTTGTAAATTAGAAACTTGTAAAAGCTTCTCCATAATGATCCCTTCTTTCTAATCTCTTGTTTTTGGATCTAATATATCTCGAAGGCCATCTCCCAGAATATTAAAGGCAAGAACAGTTAAGAAAATCATTAGTCCAGGGAAGAAAACAATATGAAAAGAACTCCCTATATAATCTCGTCCCATACTTAGCATTGCTCCCCAATCTGGTGATGCCAGTTCCGCTCCAAGACCAAGAAAACTTAAACTAGCAGCAGAAAGAATGGCTGTTCCAACAGTCATTGTAAAATAAACAATAATAACTGGTATTGTTTCTGGAAATATATGTTTAAAAATAATTCTGCTTTTACTGGACCCCATCGATTTTGCCGACTCAACAAATAACATTTCTTTTACTTCAAGTGTCGAGCTTCGTACAATTCTAGCAAATGAGGGAACACTGAAAAACGCAATTGCTATTATCACATTTTGCAGACCAGGACCTAAAATAGCAACAATCCCAATTGCTAGAATCAAATCCGGAAAAGCAAATAGAATATCACAGAATCGCATTATTATCTTATCTACCCATTTCCCAAAAAAACCACTTGCAAGACCTAATACTGTTCCTACCACCGCTCCGATTAATACCGCAGAGACACTAACAGTTAGTGCAATACGAGTACCTGCTATTACTCTGGATAAAATATCTCTCCCATATTCATCCGTACCAAATACATGTGGCCAGGACGGAGAATTTAAAAGATTACCGTAATCCGGCTCCGCGTAATCAAAAGGAGTAATATACGGTCCTACTGCCACCAAAATAAAAAGTAAGATGACAAAGTAAAAAGAATATAGGGCTGGCTTTTTTCTTCTAAGTAATTTCCAAAACTCCCGAAAACGGTTATCAGACTTTTTTACGTCAACTAAATCATTCATCTGCATCTCAGAGTGTTTACTTTCCATTTGAGACACCTCCCTCGCACATCAAGTTATTCATATCGAATTTTCGGATTAAAAAAGCTATAAAGTATATCTACCAACAGGTTGACTAATATAAACTGAACAGAGAAAAATAAAATTAACGATTGAACCACTGGATAATCTCTATAGCTTATCGAATCAATCAACAGTTGACCCAGACCTGGAAAACTAAATACCGTTTCCACTACGACAGATCCTCCCAACAAGAACCCAAATTGTAAACCTGCTACGGTAATAACAGGAATCAATGAATTTTTTAGGGCATGACCGTATATAATACTTTGACTACTTAAACCTTTTGAACGTCCGGTTCTGATATAATCCTGCTTCAATGTATGAACAAGTGAAGAACGAGTAAATCTGGCAATCATCGCCATAATCCCGGCTCCAAGTGCAAACGAAGGTAAAATATAGCTTTTCCAACCATCATTTATACCACCTGTTGGAAACCATCCTAATTGAACAGCAAACAGTTGAATACAGACAAGTCCTAACCAAAAGTTAGGTAATGATATTCCTGAAACAGCTGTTAACATTCCTAAACGATCTGGCAAGCGATCTCTAAAGACAGCCGATATAATACCGAGTAGTATTCCAATAACTAATGCCCATAAAATACTTAAAAAAGTAAGAATAAGAGTTGGACCAATTCTATCTGAAATCAAATCAATTACTGGTACCCCTGAACGGTAAGATTCTCCTAAATCCAACTGTAATAAAGACGTTAAATATGTAAAATATTGTGTGATGATAGGATCATTTAAACCTAATACATCCCGTGCCCGTTCAATTTCTTCTAAACTGGCATCTTGCCCCGCCATTAGTCTGGCTGGATCTCCAGGAATAAAATGAATAAACATGAAAACAAAAAAAGAAATAACTAATAATAAAGGTATTAATGTTAATAACCTTTTAATTGTGAATTGCAGCATGGTAAGCACCTACCTATAAAAGGGTGAGGCTGTTTCCAGCCTCACAATTTTTTATTGTACATTTGCATCTCGAATACTTACAGAACCATCAGGTAACACATATACTCCTTCAAGTGAAGAAACATGTCCTGATAAAATTGTATCGCTTCCTAGAAAAATCCATGGGACATCTTCATAAACGGTTTCTTGAATGTCTGCATATATTTCTTCTTGACGATCTGCATCACTTGTTTGAACCGCTTCATCAATCCAATCGGATACTTCCTGATTGTCATAATATGCTGTGTTTGCACCTGCTGGCGGTTGGAATTCGTTATGGAATAATGAACGCAACGCCCCATCAGCATCTCCTGAAGAAGGAGACCAGCTTACATACCACATTTGTAAATCCGTTTCCTCTGGTGTCTCTGGAGTATAAATGGCATCATTTAAAGTAGCTTCTTCCATAGAGCGAACTTCTAAATCAATCCCAATTTGAGCTAATTGTTGTTCAATAAATTGCATTCCCGTACTTGTTTCAGAAGCTGTATTGCCCCATATTTCTGCAGAAAAGCCATCTTCATAGCCCGCTTCTGCCATCAAAGCTTGAGCTTCTTCAAGATCGGTCGCATGTAAATCTTGTTCAGCATAATATTGTGTTTGAGAAGACATAACTGAACTTAAAGGATCACCATAGCCATTTCTAACAACTGTTAAAAAAGCTTCTTGATCAATTGCATGGTTCATTGCTTGACGTACTCTAACATCATCAAACGGTTCTTTTTGCGTATTAATGGAAACATATCTTGCAATAGTAGACGGTGTTTCTTCAATTATAATACTATCCTCATTCTCTAATTCTTCCATATTATTGTGAGGGACTGGATAAATGAAATCAGCTTCTCCTGTCTGCAACATAGCTACACGTGAACCATTTTCTGGTACTGGCCTGAAAGTAACTTGCTCTACATTTGTATCTAAATCTCCCCAGTAATCCTCATACTTACTAACCACCATGGAATTTCCTTGATTCCATTCTTCAAATTGAAATGCTCCTGTCCCAACAGGGTTTGAGGCAAATCCCTCTGAATCTTCCTCAAATGCTGCAGGGCTTCCCATGAGAATCATCGCGAATTTATTTAACATTGGGCTATATGGCTCTGATAATATAAATTTAATTTCATACTCACCTAAGATCTCAATTTCATCAACATATCTAGCATTATTGCTCGCTCTTAATTCTTCATCCATGATTCGATCAAAGTTTGCTTCTACTGCTTCGGCATTAAATGGTTCTCCATCGTGAAAAGTAACATCTTCACGTAACTGGAATATAAATTCAGTAGAATCTTCATTCACTTCATAGTCTTCTGCAAGAACAGGTTCCAATTCCATATTTTCATTAAATCCCAGTAAGCCTTCATACATGGATCTAGTTCCAAAAATGGAAACCGTATCTCCTACATCGTGAGGATCAAGAGAAATAAAATCCTGTTCAATAGCTATATTAATATTTTCAGGATCTGCACTGTTACCTGAACTACTTCCCTCAGATTCGTTATCATCTGAACTACACGCAACTAATACGATAGATAGCATTAACATTCCCAATATCCATTTCATCTTCTTCAATGTAAATCCCCCTATAAGATAATTTTAGTCTCTCCTACTGTCTCTCCAGCATCACTAAGTATTTCAGTAGAACGTAAATCATATAGATCACTAATTGTTTTTTTATTTTGATAATTTATTTTTTTAAGAATTTCAGCAATAATTAAAGGCCAAAGTAATTCCGTACCACTTGCTACTTTTAAAGCAATACTGATCTTTTCCTCTTTTAAAGCTAAGCAATAAACTCCTTGTGCCCCTCCTTTCGCAATGATATTTTTATCTTTTAACAATACAGTGCATACAAAATCATGAGATGCAATTATCTCCGGATTCGCCTGCATTGTGTTAAAAATACGTTTTAAAATAGTCTCTTTTTCCTTACTTAAAGCCATTTCCGGGCTTACAAATTTCAGATAAGATAGTGCCATATTTCTTAATGGAACACCGTATACCGGTACGCCGCAACCATCTTTCCCCTGGCTCATTTTTTCTTTTGGATACTCGCTTAAAATCTCCAATTCTTCTCTTATGCGCTCTTGAAGCGGATGCTCAAAATCGCCATATCCTTCTGTACTTAATCCCTTTTCTCTTGCATAAGCTAAGAATCCAAGATGTTTACCTGCACAATTGTGCATCAATCTTCTTTTCTTTTTACCTTCACAAATATATTTGATTTTGGGGTTCTCATTTAATGGATAGCTTTCACCACAAATTAATGATTTTTCCTCAAACTTCATTTTATTTATTAATGATTCCAAACTTTCTTGATGATAGTTTTCTCCTCGTTGTGATGCACAGAATAACGCCATTTCAGCACTGCTAATTTGATATTTTTCTTGAATATCTGTATCAAATACAGGTATTGCTTGAATCGGTTTCATAGCAGAACGATAGAATATTGGAGTTTGTTCGACCTCTCCCTTTGAATAAATAATTTCTTTATCTTTATTCAAAATACAAATATAGCCTTCATGCTTATTTTCCAAACTCCCTCCCCTGTATTCTTCAGCAATAATTTCACTCATATTTTTTCACCTTCTAAAAATTCCATATTTTCCATAAAATATCGTTTCATTTGTATTGCAGATCCCAAAATGACACCCTCATCTTTTGTTTCTGTGATTTTAACTTCAAAAGAATCTTTCGCAGGGCCCCAAATTTCAGATGAATATTCTTTAAACAACTCTTCTTGAATGTAAGGATAATTCTCTATAAGTGTTCCTGATAGAATAACCATATCTGGATTAAAAGAGCATACTGTATTATTAATTGCTATAGATGCATATTTAATAGCTCTAGAAATAAGATCTTTCGCCCAAACAGCTCCATTTTCCATTTCTCGAATCAATTCTTTCACACTATCTATCTTTTTTATTTTAGCTGCTTCATTCAATAGAAATGGTTCCGCAATATATGTCTGTAAACATCCAAAATTACCACAAGGACAATATGTACCATTGGGGTCTACAATCGTATGTCCAATTTCACCAGCGAAGTTTGATGTACCTCTACTAATTTCACCATGACTAATTAATGCTGAACCAACACCGCTCCCAAAACCTAGTATGATTAAATGATTGACACTATCTTCACAGAACTTGTATTCCGAAAGGGCTTTCATCTTTAATTCATTATCTACTTGAATTGCTATATTCAGTTGTTCTTGAAGTACATCTTTCAGTGGATAATCCTTCCATTGTAACTGGACTGAAAAGTTAACAATTCCTTGGTTTGGTTCAATAATTCCTGGCATACCTACACATAGTCCTAAGATATGATTATTTGTTAAATGAAACTTCTGCTTTAACTCGTCTACTTCTTCTTTTATTTTTTGGACTACGATATCAGGATGTGAGTTTTGTAAGTCTATGGTTTTCTTATAAATAAGCTCTTCATTAAAATTCATTAAGCCTAATCTAAAGTATGAGCCATCTAATTCTATTCCAATAAAATAGATACCATTTTTGTTTAAAGCAAAATAGTTTGCTTTTCTGCCAACATTACGCTGATTAATAGACACCTCCTCAATTAAATTTATTCTGTTTAATAAAGCTACAATACGCGAAGCAGAGGTCGGGCTCATTTTCATTTTCTTAGCAATTTCTGCACGAGATATCGGTCCATCATCAGATATCATTTTAAGCACGAGTCTTAGGTTTTCTTTTTTTAAAAAATCTTGATTTTTTATTTCCATATAACACACCTTATTCACATCATAGTATTAATTAATCCTAATAATTACCATATTTTATTAATTTCCAAAAAATTAAGCAAAAAAACTAATTATTTTCTCCAGTGATGTTATTAATTAGATTAAATTAAGTATGCAGATTTGTCAAATTATTTTTAATTCACGGAAACCCAATGAATAACCAGTGAGTAAGATAAATACCTTTATTTTATTTCAATAAAAAGAGCCTTTTCGATTGAAAAGGCCCAAACGATATATAATTTCTTTTTAAAAAAGGTACTGTATAATCTCATATGAACTTTAAATGCTCTCCCGCCTAAATAAATTTATTTTTGCTCTTTATTTTGAGGCGGGAGTTTTACGGGCAGTTCTCCGTGATAAATAAGATCAAAACACTGAAAACTATTTAAAGCCCTCCAAATAACTAATTTCTCTCTACCTCCTATTCCTTCCCTCTCTCTCCATCACCACCATATAATGATGCTCTTCATGAATTCTCAAAAGCTTCACCACCTGCACAATATTCGGGTACTTTGGAACAGGATCTGGATACTTTATCCAGTAGCATTCTTTTTGTGTCAGGTGGTCTACAGAATGCTTCATCTTTTCCGTCTCTTCTTCCAGCAACTCCCGAAGTTCTATAAGCGTATAATCCCGCTTCATCTTCGGCTTTAAAATAAAAGGTGCTTTCATCGTCTTCCCACGGTATATATTTGGCATCTCATCAATATACCGTTTTATCTTTGGTCGGCGGAGCCTCATATAAACACGAGCTACCGGTACGTAATAAGCTGTGGTAACCCGTGTGAGCTTCAATAGTAAATAACAATGATAAATCGACTCTGCAACACTCCATTTGTCCGGAACTGCTCGGGTATGAATTGAGGAGTTGAAAATTTCCGTATCAAAATAGTTATCTCGTACGGTCTGGATTTCTTCAAACAGTGGAGAAAGTTCTTTATACATGGCTATCACCTGATTAGAGTTATTTTGTTCATTCCGAAAACAAGTTACTTCTCACTCTATCATAATATCCATGTTTTTATTCGCTCTAATTATTCTTCTATGCTTTTTTCCTCTTAACCTACAATATGTTTTTGTTTCAAAAATGCTTTCCCGTCACGGAGATATTCCAAAGGGGTTCCCGGCGCATATTCTAAAATCAATTCACAGTCCGGATGAATATCATTTAAAGCATCTAAAATGTCATCCCAATTGATTTTTCCCTTTCCAATTGGGAGATGTTCATCTGCTTCCCCAAAATTATCATGAATATGAAGCCCGAATAATCTACCTTTTACAGCATGGATAACATTAGGTATATTCCAGTTATCTAACTGCGCATGCCCAATATCAATTAAATAACCAGCTGTTTCATCTATCTCATCTAGAAAATGAACAAATTCCTCTTCACTAAAAAGAGCACTCCCTTGGTAACCGACATTTTCAACAGCAAGTTGTACACCTAAAGGTTTAGCAATATCGCATAATTGTTTGATATATGCAGCAGATCGTTGTTGTGCCTGCTTTTTATCAAAAACTGGAGAAAAGCAAAACCCTGGATGAATCACTACATGTTTCGCACCAATCATTCCGGCAAATTCAATTGCTTTTTTATATTCATCAAATGCCGTCTTTCTAACAGCTTTATTTTCACTTGTTAAATTAATATCCCAAGCTGGAGGATGAACACTAAAATCGACAGGAAGTTTTCTTAATTCTTCTGCCAGTACTTCAAAAATATCTTCCATATCATTCCAAGCTTGTCCATCCATCATCAATTCAATCTTATCTGCCCCACAATCAATCAATTGATGAGTATTTGTTAGAATATCCTCATTCAATAAAATTAAATCGGAATATGTGATTTGATTATTCATTATACATTCACCTTTCTCTCATTAGAATATGTGTTATCATCTTCCATTTCTAACCCTTGGGGATAACCAATATTTCTTTCCGTGTCTTTATCAAAGAAATGAATTTTCTCCATAACAGGACAAACATATACATCCTGGCCATGTGTCCAATTCTTACTCTCACTCATTGCGATAATTTCCTGTCCTTCCACATTTATATATACACCATAGTTATTCCCCTGATTTTCAATATATTTCACTTGGCCCCGAACTCCTTTTTGAGAAGATACAGGTGATAATTCAATATGTTCTGGTCGAATACCGAATAGTAGCTGATTCGTTCCTTTCTGGTTCACATACTGTTTCCACATCTCATTTAGTAAGAAAGATTGACTCCCTATATTGACTGCGCCATGGTCATATTCTATATTCAAAATATTTGCTGGTGGAGAACCAATAAATTTAGCAGTAAATACATTAGCAGGCCGATGATATACATTATCAGGTGTATCGATCATTTGTAATTCCCCGTTGTACATCAGCACAATCCGATCAGCAAATGTGGTTGCTTCTATCTGATCATGTGTTACATAAACAATGGTCTGGCCAAACATTTCATGAATTTTCATTAGCTCCTTACGTGCAGAAACCCGAAGCTGCGCATCTAAATTAGATAATGGTTCATCCAGAAGGAAAAAATCACTTCTATTCACCGTTGCACGAGCCAGCGCTACCCGTTGTCGTTGCCCACCTGAAAGCTGTTTTGGCAAACGATTTTCATACCCTTTCAGCTGGAGCATTTCCAGTACAAAATCAAGCCGCCGTTTTATTTCTTTCTTTTCAACCTTTTTGACTTTCAAGGCATACATAATATTCTGTTTCACGGTCATATGCGGATATAAAGCGTAATTTTGGAATACCATTGAAACATTTCGTTTTCCACTTGGCGTATCGTTTACCCTTTGTCCATTCATATATAAATTTCCTGACGTTATTTCTTCCAGCCCAGCAATCATTCTTAATATAGTTGACTTCCCGCATCCAGAAGGACCGAGCAAGATTAATCGTTCTCCTTCTCTCACCGTAAAAGTCAAATCCTTTACTACTTCTGTGTCACCATATACCTTCCTTACATTCTCAAATTTTATTTCCTTCACTACATTCCCCTCCATTACTTAATACCAGATGACGTAAACGTTCCAATAATATACTTTTGGAATGACAAATATAAAATAAGTGGAATAATCATTGTAATCACGGATACGGCCATTGCGACGGTGAAATTAGTTCCACCTTCAGAGCTAATGAACATTTGCAATGCTAAAGGTAACGTAAAATTCTCTGTTGTCTTTAAAATAAGCACAGGCCATACAAACTCATTCCATGTACTAATAAAGAACCAAATACCAACAGAAGTGACTGCTGGCCGCACGAGCGGCAATACAATATCTTTCATAATTCTTCCATGGCTCATATTATCCAGCCTCGCTACTTCAATCAGAGAAAGGGGAATATTTTTCATCGATTGGCGAATCAGGAAAATCCCCACGGCATCTGCCAACTGTGGAAGAATAACCCCCCAAACATTATCAAGCATTCCTAAATTTGAAATGATTAGATAGTTTGGTATCATCGTTACCGTAAAAGGTATAAAAATAGTACCAATTAGTAGAAAATACAGAATGTCTTTTCCTCTAAACGAAAAATAAACAAAAGCATACGCTGCTAAAAAGGCGGTAACTAATTTAAAAATGGTAGCAACTGTAGCAACTACAAATGTATTCCATGTAATTTGAAAAATCGGCAACGTATCAAATAACGTTATATAATTTTCCAAAGTGGCATGGATTGGAATGATATTTAGAACGTTATTATACGCATCCTGTAATGGTTTAAAGGACATCCCAATCGCATAGATAACTGGTAAAATCATAATCAGGATCGTTATTATGAAAATAATATGCCAAACATTTTCTACACGCCGATTAATTTTCATAATAAACCCCCCGCTCTACATATCTAAATTCAAGAAACAGCAGTAATAAAAATAACGCCATGGTAATAATGGATATAGCTGCTGAATGTCCAGTACGATAAACAACAAAAGCTTCATGGTAAGCATGATAAATCAAATTAGAACTCGCGTAATCCGGACCGCCTTGTGAAATAACTTTTACGGGGGTAAACACATATTGCAAGCTCTGAACAATGGTGATAATAAATACATATATCCCTGTTGCACTACTCATCGGCAAAATAATTTGGAAGAATATACGTACGAGCGAAACGTTATCCATCCTTGCTGCTTCAATGATTTCTCTGGATATCCCATTAATGGATGCATATAAAAGGATGAAATTGTATCCAAAAACCTTCCAGGATGTAATCAAACTCAACACAACAATGATCCAGCCTTCTGCCTTTGTCCAATTAGGAATTTCCAAGCCAAACCAGTTAAATAAAATAGCTACAGGACCTGAAACCGGATTTAATATCCAAGTGAATAAAATAGAGCCTACTACAAGCGAAATAAATGCTGGTAAAAACAAAGCTCCTTTATAAAAGTTTTTATATTTACGCAGTACAAGATCAATCACAAATGCAAAAATATATGGAATGACGCAATTAATGATTAACAGTAATACAATATAGAGGAACGTATTTCCTAAGATACGATAGGTCCTTGGATCGCTAAGAACTTCCGTATAGTTTTTTAACCCAACAAACTCTTTAGTGGGACTAATCATATTCCATTCAAAAAAACTTAAATATATGGTGTAGATAAATGGCCAAAAGGTAAAAACAGCAAAAATAATAATTGAAGGGATGAGCAACAAGTAACCAAACGCATTCTCTCTGTTAATATGCAGTTTTCCCTTTGCCGCAGTTAACGAACTCATTTTATCGTTCCTCCACTTACTTCAGTTTTTAAAGAAATCGGAAGAAGGTTGTCCCTCTTCCGAAGCCTTTTTACATAGTTATGGCAGTAAAGCATTGATTTCATCTTGTGTTGTTTTCAATCCTTCTTCTGGAGAAATGCTCCCTTCTAATAGCTGTTCCCGTAAGTCAAGCAACATTTGCTCTGCTTGCAATCCAGCATTACCAGGGAAAGAAGCCCAAGGAACCACCCCATCCATCTGATTGATTGCAGGAGTCATCATTTCATTTTCTTCTAAATAAGTTTTTAACCCATTTTCTGCTTCCGCTACATCATGGCGTGGCGGTACATAGCCTGTCCCTTTCGTCCATTCAGCCATTGCTTCTACGCTATATAGATAACTCATAAACTCCCACGCAGCTTTTTGTTCCTCTTCCTCTTGAGCAGTAATAGCAAGCATCGCTCCTCCAGCAGGAAGCCTTACTTCCTTTCCTTCCCATGCAGGTGATTCTACTGCTGCGACATCAAACTGTGCATTATCCTGAATATTGGAGCGCTGCGCAATCGTTGTATAAGTCATTGCTACACTCCCATCGATAAAGCTCTGCACACCTTGATCCCAGCCTATATGCAATGCCGTCTCATCTTCTACAATCATATCTGTAAGGAACTGATATGCTTCAATTCCTTCTTCGGATGCAAATGCTGCTTGTCCATCTTCAATAAACGATGCCCCATTACTTTCAAGCAAAGCTTGTGTTGCCCAGTTATCAGCAGGTTCTTGAAAATAAAGTCCGTAATTTCCTGTTTCCTCCTTAATCACCTTAGAAAATTCCTTTACCTCTTCCCATGTCTGTGGTCCATCTTCATCCAGTCCTGCTTCCCTTAACATATCTTTATTAATATATAAAACGGGTGTACTGAGAGAATAAGGAATACCTACCTGTTCTCCATCTGCATTCTTCGCAAGATCCATTACATTTGGCAGGAAATGATCTTCCAAAAATGTTGCATCATCTGGAAAATGTTCATCAATTACATGTTGCGGAGGAGTATACTCAAAATTTTCAGAGAAATAATCCATAAAAGCCCACCCGATTTGTACAACAGCCGGCGAATTACCCGCAGCAGCTTCAGCTTGCATATTCTGCATCAGGCCTTTATACATATCCGGATTATATTTAGCGACAACCTCTACGGTATCACTTTGGGCATTAAATTCTTCCACAAGCTCTGTAACAGTTTGTCCTCCTTGTGTTTCCGCGTTAACATGCCAATACTCAATAACTGTTTTTCCATCTTCGTTACTTTCATTTCCTGCAGCTTCACTATTACATGCAGTAAGGAAAGATATAAGAATGATAAATATAGCTATTTGCAACCACCGTTTCATTTATTTTCCTCCATTCATTTTGTTTTGTATTCCTTCCAAAAGAGATAAGTTCTTATATGACTTAAAGCACCATATTTTTAACAAAGATTAATAAGAAATCCCCTCCATTTGCCCGCCATTTAATTAACACTTAGCCATTAAAAACGAATCAAAATGTATTATATGTACACTATTAATAACTCTATCTATATGTTTTTAGGCTACACAACTGGCTGCAAAGATTGTTTATTTCATTTTCACTACTGATTGTAACGTTCAATTATTAATAAGAGATAAAGGTATTGTAAACAATTATTAATCTTCTTTTAAATAAAATTAAAACGGATTAAGCAGCATAAGCGCCATATCCGTTTTATATTGGTTACTTTATTCTTTTTTAGCATTGCATTTTCTCATCTCTTAAAAATAAGGCTAAGAATTCTCTTTTTGTGCTTGCAATAAAAAAACAGGGTATCTATATCTTGGAATTGATACAGAAACCCTGCTTCTCTTTTACTTAATCAAATATATATAGTACTTGACTTTATCAAATAAATACATTTAATATCATCGCAAATCCAAAAGCAACGAAGGCAAGGATGGTTTCCATCACTGTCCATGTTTTAAATGTTTCCTTTACCGTTAATCCCATGTACTCTTTAACGAGCCAGAATCCAGCATCATTTACATGTGACAGCATTAAAGAACCTGCGCCAGTTACAATAACAAGTAATTCCAGATTTACTCCGGTCATATTCGCAACGACAGGAGATACAATTCCGGCTGACGTCGTTAAAGCAACCGTCGCTGAACCTGTTGCTACTCTGATTAACCCTGCAACCAAAAAGGCAAGGACAAGTGGCGATAAGGAAATCTGTTCAGCCATGGAAGCAATTGCTTCGCCGACACCGCTATCAATGAGGATTTGCTTAAATCCGCCTCCAGCACCGATAATAAGAATAATAGAAGCCAGCGGCAGCAGGCATTCGTCTGTTAACTTTTTAAGCAGATTTCGATTCATTCCCTGGCGGTATCCCAAGAAATAATATGCTGCGAAAACAGAAATTAACAATGCAATTACGGGACTGCCGATAAATAAGAAGAACTGCTCTATCAATCCTGTCATTGGCAGGTATGGTGCAAATACAGTTAAACCCATCAGTATAACTGGTAATAAAATAATAAAGAAGGAAATACCAGTGCTTGGCAGTTCATTATTTGTTTTTGTTTCTACACGGATTAATTCCGGTTCACCAACAGGAACCACACGTTTGTGAATCCATTTTGCAAAAACAGGTCCGCCAATAACGGC
Organism: Oceanobacillus jeddahensis; assembly: GCF_000750635.1. GTDB lineage: Bacteria > Bacillota > Bacilli > Bacillales > Amphibacillaceae > Oceanobacillus > Oceanobacillus jeddahense. The sequence continues at coordinate 361,824 of NZ_CCDM010000001.1, read as the reverse complement.
TGTTGGAAAAGCGATCAGCAAGGAATAAAGTAATACCTGTCCCATGTCTGCTCCATAAATTCCAATCGCTGTCATTGCTCCCGGGTGAGGAGGAACAAGACCATGCACAATGGATAAACCTGCAAGAATCGGAATTCCAATTAACAAAATGTTCTGTTTCGTTGATTTACGTATTGAGATGGCCAATGGAAGTAAAATAACCAGACCAACTTCAAAAAATACTGGAATCCCGATGATAAAACCGGATAATAACATAGCCCACGGGAGCTTATTTGAACCAAATCTTTTCGTAAAGAAGTCGGCTACCTGCATCCCGGCGCCAGAGTCAGACATCATTTTTCCCAGAATCGTTCCCAAAGCTAATATCCCAATGAGGTGTCCCAGCACATCCCCTACACCTGCTTCATATGCGTCGACGATCTCTCCCATTTGCAGCCCTGAAAATATTGCCAGAAACAGACCGGCTACTGTTAAACTAATAAATGCATGCCATTTCCACCATGACACTCCTAAAATAACTATAATGATAGAGACAACCGTTATCCCTAATAAATATAACTCCATTCTTTTTCCTCCTAAGCAATCGCTTACAACTACACCTCTAAAATAAAACTTTTTTTAAAGGCGAATTCACCCGTCTCTTACCAGTGTATGAAGCGCGTCATTTATTGATTGAAATCATTATAAGTAACCGTATAATTATGCTTGGAAGTATGATAGTATCCTTCACTGTATTCCAATACCTTCCCCTTAGCATCACTGGATTTCCGCATTCTTTTTAATACCATGGCGTCCTTTTCCAGATTCAATATTTCACTGACATGTTCTGGCGCAGCAGATATCGTGAATTCATCACGAAACGATTCCAAGCGAATATTATTTTCCTCTAAAAAGCGATATAAAGAATTAATTTGAATATCCACTGTATCCACGGCAAGATCCAATAAAATATAATGGGTAAAGTAAATATACGGCTCATGATTTAATAAATAAATGCGATCTACTTTCAAGCATTTTTCTCCAAAATAGGAATATAATGGCATTTCAGAAGACAAGTTGATGCTATCTATGCTGATAATCTTTTTAGTAATGTGATAGCCTTCTTCCACCAATATTTCTGTAAAACGCTTCCCTTTAGAAAGTTTGGCATTTGCAACATTTGCAATCACTTTTGTCCCGACACCACTTCTTTTTTCAAGATACCCTTCTTGAACCAGCTCTTTGATCGCATTTCTTATCGTAATCTTACTTACACGAAACTCTTTTTCTAATTGAGGTTCCGAGGGAATAATGGTATGAATAGCATATTCACCATGTAATATCCGGTCCTTTAATATTTCTTTGATTTGTAAATATAGCGGTCCGTTTCTCTTCATAACATTCATTCCCTCCCCTCTCCTTCACTTAACGTTTTACGTCTCCTACTGTTCCGGACATAGCAGCTAATATCTCCGCTTCTGTTGACATTGGCGTATCTCCGACAATCGTACATGCAAGCATGCCTGCAGCTGCTGCAAATTCGACTGTTTTTTCTGGTGTATAATCAGATAATTCCCCATGCAGGATTCCACTTGTATACGCATCCCCAGCGCCAATACGATCATATACAGAAAAGGTAATATTTCTAGAAAACACAAATTCTTCTGCTGTATACATATAGCCTTTTAAGGAATGTGTATTATCGGTATTAATTCCCCGGTGTGTACCTGCAATCGTTTGAATATGATACTTTTCTGCTACTTTCGGAATTAATTCCTGCAGCTGCTCTTCTCTTTCTGTCTTTTCCGTTTCCATCCCTAATATATACATTGCATCTTTTTCATTCATCATCACGATATCCGCTAAGGAAAGCATATCCTCATAATGCGGTTTTGCTTCCTCATAACCCCCATCCCATAAAGAAGGACGATAATTACAGTCAAAGCAAACTTTTCCGCCTTTTTCTTTTACCAATTTAGCCAAGGTCTTCATACTTGTACGAACTTTATCTGTCATTGCCAGGCTAATTCCACAAAAATGGATAACGTCCGTATTGGCTGCAATCGAATCGAGATCATAATCAGAAATATCCGCTGTATTAAATGTGCTCTCTAATCGATTAGTATAGGTGACACGGCTGGATCGCTGCCCAAAACCATTTTCCAAAAAGTACATTCCAATATATTTGCCGTTTCTTGCAATAAAATCACGCTCTATTCCTAAGCGCTGCAGGAAGGATATTGCTGCATCTCCCAAAGGATTATCCGGCAATTTTGTAACAAGATATCCACGGTGTCCAAGCTTTGTCATAGCAGAAGCAACATTTACCCCTGTGCCCGAAAAGGAATACTGTAAATTGTTTGCCTGCGTGAGTAATTCGTATCCAGGTACTTGCAAACGCATCATTACTTCGCCAAATGAAACAATATTCTTAGACATATTTATCAACCAATTCTTTACTGATAGCTAAAAGCTTTCTAACATCTTCCACATTGGTTTTTCCGGTTTCTTTGTTAATAATAGAAGAATAAACATGAGGAATTACTTTAGGCACTTTTGCTTCTAATGCAATCTCTAAAATTTGGGCGAAGTTATCCAAATCAATACCGCCTGTTGGCTCTAATGCAAATCCTTCTTCGCCGCAAGCGGCAGCAACTGCACGAAATTCTTCTTCCGTTTGCAATCCTTTCATTGGAAAGTATTTCAATGCATTTCCGCCCATATCACGGACAAGTGCAATAGCGGATTTAACTGGTACAATAGCAGTCTCATCAGCTTCTGCGCTAACTGGGCCAGTAGAAATATTTACATACCCCACCTTACCTGTCGGCGATACAAGTGCGTTAATCCAGCTATCCTTTTCTCCTAAATTAGCTCGGGTTGCCCCTACAGCAGGGAAGACCTGATTAATATGAGAACCCGCGTAATCCTTGGTAATATCAGCAACAACCGCTGCTTGTCTGTTATCACCAGCACCTAAGCCAATAGAAACAGCATCCTCAATCGCTTCTCCGTATTCCTTCATTGCAGTAACAGCTGCGTCCACTGTTGGATAATCCTTAGAAAGTACACCTACCAGTACATGCCCCTCCGCTGCGTCAAAGACTTCCTTTGCATTTTCAATACTATTGGCTAACACGTTTAATGCGACTCTATTTTTATAAAAGCGATCGTTTATATGCATTATTTATTTCCTCCTAAAATAGATTTTAATTCCGATTCAATTACGTGAATGTCATCCCCTTGTAATGGACGGGGATCAATATCAAAGAAGCCTTGACGAATTCCATAATCACGCGTATAGATCGCTATATCCCCATGACGAAGCTTGTCATTTACCTCTTTCGCAGTAGTTCCTGTCACAGTGGAATCAATTTGAATCCGTGCTCTGAAAATAGCGCGTCCTGCTTCATCCTGTACAACTGTCACGGTTACACCATCAATGGTATTTAGTGATTGCAATACTTCTAAGCTTCTCTTTTCAGCGTCACTATGATCTTTTTTCACAAAATACTCATCTAATGCCTGTAACAATCCAAATGTCGTTTCCTTCCCAACCTTCATACTTCTTCCAATATAATGCAGCTGTGTTTTTACCCACTCCACATAGTCTTTCTTTCCAGCTACAATACCAGATGTTGGACCTTCAATAGCTTTCGATCCACTATAAATCGCTAAATCTGCAATCTGTACATATTTTTTCAAATCTTCCTCTGCTGCTGCATCAACGATTAGCGGTACATTATTTTCCTGTGCAACTTCCCAGGCTTCTTCCACTGAGATCATATTTTTTTGGACAGCATGATGAGATTTTACAAATAAAACAGCCGCTGTATAATTATTGATAGCATCTGCAATATGCTCTCTTCTTCCTTCATTCGCATAGCCTGTTTCTACAAGCTTTCCGCCACCAAGCGCAACCATGGTTTCTACCGGTGCACCATATTGCACATTATGTCCTTTTAACATGACAATTTCATTTTTGAGAATATCTTCCTGATGTAGCTTCTCACTCTTTCGGCGATTTCCTTCCGTTACCATCGCTGCAACAGAAAGAGCGATCCCACTAGAAGCAGAATTAACAACAACAGCAGCTTCTGATTGAAGCAGCCCAGCAATATGTGCTCCCGCTTTATCCACTAGATCTGCAATCTCAACATAATTCTGTCCACCGGATTTCATCGCTTCCATTACGGAGTCTGTCGGAGCAGAAACACCCAAAATACTCATTCTTCCACTTGCATTAATCACTCGCTTCAAACCGTACTTAGCATTCATTGTATTCGCCATTAATTACCACTCCTTTAACTTCCACTCTTTGGTCTGTTTTCCTGTGCTCCCCTTCTGAATCCACCAAATCGATTGTTTCATCTTCTTCTATAGAAAATAGGGTAAGATTTGCAATATCTCCTTTAGAAATACGGCCCAGCTCTGGTTTATTCAACCATGCTGCAGCATGAACAGTGACAGCATCAATGACTTCTTTTAAGGAATATCCTAAACATAGAAACTTATTTAACACACTTGCCATATTGTAGACCGGCCCATACAATCGGTTTTTCCGATAAATGTCTGTGCTGATCGTGTTAAAGTGGATTCCGTGTTTCTTCGCTTGCTCAGCAGTCTTAAAAGAAAAGCTGGCATTACCATGACCAACATCTAAATGAACACCACGTTCCATTGCTTTTAAGAATTTAGGAAGCGGTTTTCCTTCCTCATCAAATAAATTATTAGATTTTCCATTTAAGAAATGTGTAATAACATCCTTCTTCTCTAGTAAGTCCAATACATCGTTAATATCTGGAGGTCCTGATCCAATGTGGACCATTAGCGGTAAATTTGTCTCCTTGGAAAATTCACGTGCTATTTTTAAAGGCTCTATATCATTACCTCCCACTACACTGTTGCTAATCCGTGCTTTTAATCCAACAATAAAATCATTGTTCTCTTTAGCAGCGCGCTTTAATTCCTCTTTATTCAGCAGTGACAAGTCCGATAATTCATCTACTCTTTTCAAACCAATACGTGAAATATTCAGGAAAGCGAATACATTCGTCTTAGACTTTTTGGAATTTCCAGCTAAATCATGAATCCGGTCAGCTCCAGTACTTCCCGCATCAACAATTGTTGTTACTCCTGTTTTATAGCCAATCTCATCAATATCGTCTCCATACGGATCGAATTCTGGAAAGGCATGCACATGCATATCAATCCAACCGCTAGAAACATACACTTTATTTTTATAATCAATTATATGCTCACCAGTTGCTGTTCCTGATGAAGCTATGTCAATAATTCTTCTATTCTCTACAACAATATCCACAGAAGTTCCATCTAACATTTTTAGATTCCGCAGAACTACATTGTCTGCCATTTCCATCATCCCTTTAGTCAGCCTTCGTTGTTTAAATTATAACAGGATAAACATTTCATTATATTTGTGCTTGTTTAACTCTGTGTGAAATAGATTAACATTAATTTTTTATTTAGTCAATATAACGTTATAATGTTTAGATTTTGAAATTAGATTCCTCATCTTTCAAATCAATTTGGAGTTAATTATTTTAATACAAAATACTTTTACACTTAATTTCTTTACAAATACTTATGATGATTCATAAATTCACTTAAGATTTTTATCGTCAAAATCACTTATCTATTAAATGAAGTTCACTTTTAATTCACGATCGATATAAAGGAAAATTTTCCTTTATATCGATATAATTTATTAAAAAAGAAAAATTTCTCTTAAAAATACTTCCATTTCATTTGCTTTTATATTAGAATGTACTCATTAACAAAATTTACAGAAAAGGTGGAATAAATAGTGACACATGAAAAAAGTAGAATTACAGACTTTAATATGAACTTTTTTAGCTTAAAAGGGAAAACTGCAGTTGTAACCGGAGGAAACTCCGGTTTAGGACAAGGCTTTGCCCTTGCTCTAGCCAAAGCAGGAGCAGATATATTTGCAGTCAGTATGGCCGAGGACAATGATGAAACAAAAAAGCTAATTGAAAATGAAGGAGTAAAGTATCATTTAATGATTGCTGATATCACTCAAGATGGCGAGTGTAAAAAAGTTGCTGATAAATGTATAGAAACATTCGGTAAAATAGATATTCTCTTAAATAATGCCGGGATCAATATCAATGAACCAGACGTAACAAAATTCACCCGTCTACAGTGGGACAAAATGGTTTCTGTAAATTTGACTGCTCCATTTGAATTAGCTAGCGAAGTCGCAAAACATATGATTAAACAAAATAGCGGGAAAATAATTAATACTTGTTCTCTATTCTCTTTTTTAGGTGGACAATGGTCACCAGCCTATGCAGCTACAAAACATGGTTTAGCCGGCTTCACTAAAGCATATTGTGATGAACTAGCGCAATTCAATATTCAAGTTAACGGAATTGCTCCCGGTTATTTTAAGACGGATGTCACTAAAGCTACTAGAGAAAATCCAGAAACAAATCAAAAAGTATTAAGTCATATTCCAGCTAATAGATGGGGAAACATTCTTGATTTAATGGGGACGATGGTATTTTTATCCTCTGAAGCTTCAAATTATGTAAACGGTACCCTAGTAACTGTAGATGGAGGTTATCTAGTTAGATAACAAAAAATAAAGGAGAATAATTTATGAATAAACAATTATTAAAAGATTTGCAAGCAATTATTTCAGAAGATCAAATTGTTACTAATGATGAGGAATTATATGATGCATCAGCTGATCGTTATAAAAAATACGCAAAGGCAAAACGTGTATTAGATGTACCAGCACCTATTGCCATTGTTTATCCTCACACAACGAAAGAAGTAAAAACTCTATTAACTTTTTGCAATAAGAACGGGATTAATGTCATTCCACGAAGCGGGAAAACTGCTACAGAAGGTGGCCTGGAAAATTGGAAAGAATCTACAGTTGTCATTGATGGTTCACAGATGAATCAAATAATAAACATTGATACCTATAACATGCAAGCCACCGTACAATCAGGGGTGAAGCTTCAAACATTAGAGGATGAACTGCGTAAATCAGGGTACACCACAGGACACTCTCCACAATCAAAACCAGTGGCGCAAATGGGTGGACTAGTATCCACACGAAGCATTGGTCAGTTCTCCACTTTATACGGAGCGATTGAAGATATGGTTGTAGGTTTAGAATGTGTTTTTCCAGAAGGACATGTATCTAAAATTAAAAATGTTCCGAGACGTTCTGGCGGTCCAGATATAAGACATATAGCAATTGGAAATGAAGGATCACTCTGCTATATTACCGAAGTTACTATAAAAATTTTCAAATATATCCCTGAAAACAATACCTTTCATGGTTATTTATTAGAGGATATGGAAACTGGCATTAGTATTTTAAGAGAAGTAATGGTTAATGGATTTAAGCCTTCCGTAGCTCGTGTCTACTCAGAAGAAGACGCAAAACAACATTTTAACCATTTCTATAAAGAAAAATGTGTTTTGATATTTATGACAGAAGGACCTAAGGGAATTGTGGAAGCTACAAATGAAGGAATTAATCAAGCCATCGAGAAGTTCCGATCAGGCGTGATTGAAAAAGTTGATAATAGCATAATAGAAAACTGGTTCAATAACTTGAATTGGGAACAAAGCAGAATCGATGAAGAAATACAAGAAATGGTAGAACATAATTCTCATGATGGATTTACTACGGAAGTATCTGCAGATTGGGAAAATATTATTAAAATTTATAATAACGTTATTCATCGTATCAGAAATGAGTTTGATAGAGCAGATGAATTAACAATGCTGGGAGGACATTCTTCCCATAGTTATCTCAACGGGACAAATATGTATTTTGTTTATAATTACACAATAAATTGTGAACCTGAAGATGAAATGCTTATATATCACCATCCTATTCATGAAATCATCATTGAAGAAACCTTAAAATTAGGTGGCTCTATGTGTCATCATCACGGCATAGGTAAATATCGTTCCGAATGGACAAAAGATGAGCATGGTTCAGCATATTTCATGTTAGAAAAGTTAAAGGAAGCCTTTGACCCTAATGAAATTATGAACTACGGAACAATTTTTCCAAAAGAAAATGAAATTAAGAAATACATCCGCGATTAAGGGAGGCAGGATGATGAGCGAAAATTTCGTTATTGGTATAGATAATGGTTCACAGAGTACGAAAGTAATTATTTATGATATGGAAGGTAATGATGTTGCATATGGATCACATAAGTTAGCAGAATTAGTAAGTCAAAAAACAGGCGAAGCAGTTCATCCTAATGATGATTTATGGGATAGCGTATATCATGCATTAAAAAAATGTTTAAATAATTTCCAAGGGAATCGAATGAATATTGTTGGTATCGGGCTATGTACTATTCGAAGTTGCAGAGCTCTATTAAAAGGTGATGGTTCTTTGGCTCATCCAGTTTTAAGCTGGATGGACCGCCGTCTCTCTGAACCTTATATCCATGAAGATGACAAAGTAAAGTATGTAACAACTACGTCTGGATATCTTGGATTTCGATTAACAGGGGAATTCAATGATACAGCAGGTAATTGTGAAGTTTCCTGGCCTATAGATCGACAAACTTTAGATTGGGTAGAAGATGATGACATTATAGCTGAACATGGATTAAAAAGAAATATGCTCTTCAACCTGGTGAAACCTGGTGAAAAGCTCGGAGATATTCGCAGCCAGCTCGCCCAAGAATTTGAATTAAAAGAAGGCATACCAGTAGTTGCAACAGCTAATGATAAAGCTGTAGAAGTACTAGGTTCTGGTATAAAAGATCATAATACAATCATGATTTCTTTGGGAACCTTAATCTCCTCCATGATATTAAGAAACAAAGACTATGAAAATGCAGTTAATTTCTTCCCTACTTTAGCTGCGATACCTTTTCAATATGTTTATGAATCCAATGCTATCAGACGTGGCATGTGGACAGTAAGTTGGTTCAAAAATCTGATTGGAGAAGATTTAACTTCCAATGCTTCAGAAATGGGAGTATCTGAAGAAGAGTATTTAAATCAAAAAGCTCAAGAGGTACCTATTGGAAGTGACGGTTTAATTACCATTCTAGACTGGTTACCCTACCCTGATAAGCCATACAGGAAAGGGATCATGATTGGCTTTGATAATAGACACACAAAATTTCACATTTATCGATCAATACTGGAAGCGATTTCATTGAATATTAAAAATAACATTGAAGATATGTTGGAGGAGATCAACGAAGATATTAACGAAATTGTAGCCATTGGTGGAGGATCTAAAAGCGATTTAATGCTGCAAATATTAGCTGATACGTTCAATCTCCCTGTCCATCGACGTACCGGAAATAGTAGCGCAAGTAAAGGAGCCGCTATCAGTGTCTATAAATTTCTAGGTGTTTATAATAGTTTTTCTGATGCGATAAATCAAACCGTGAAAACAGAAAAGACATTCATTCCAAACGATGATAATCATAATTTTTATCATGATTTAAACAATAATGTTGTAAAAAAAGTCAGACAACACACAGATGAAATTTTAAAGTTAAGTTTTCCTATATTTGGTTAGATAAAGGAGGTATATTTGTGCAAACAAGTAACCTAAAAAGATATTTTCAATTTTCTTTAATTGTTCTCGCTGGTGGGGCTATATTTCCTTTACTTTACTTAAGAACCAACTACCAAGAAACAATTCTACAAGTCTATGGATTAAGTCTATCAGAGCTTAATACTATACTATCAGCGTTAGGTATTGCGTACGTTATTGGTTATTTTCCAAGTGGATGGATAGCTGATAGATTTTCAGCAAAAAAATTACTTACTATTTCACTTTTAGGAGTTGGGGCAGCTGGTATATGGTTTGCACAAGTACCTAGTTACCCATTCATTATTACTATCTTTGTTATTTGGGGAATATTCACTGTATTAACTTTCTGGTCAGCCCATTTAAAAATAGTTAAGCTGATTTCAAAAAAAGAAGAAGAGGGACGTTTCTTTGGAATATTAGATGGTGGTAAAGGGGTCGTAGAGGCTGTTTTAGCAAGTATTGCAATCTCTATATTTTCTGCTGTATTAGGCACAAGTACAGCTATAGAGAATCAAGAAGCTGCACTTGTAACTGTTGTATATATGTATTCTATTATAGTAATCATCGTCGCAATATTAATTATGATATTTGTCAAAGACGAAGATAAAGTTTCTCAACAACAAACAGCATCCGACGAAAACGGCCAGAATAATACAGCAAGTAAAAAAGTAGGGCTAGATTCTGTAAAGAAAGTACTAACCAATAAATCTGTTTTATTATTAGGTGTAATTATTTTTACGGCTTATATAGTTGCTTGGACAATTTATTATGTAGGTGGATTTTTACAGACAAATGTCGGTGTCAGCGCCTCCGCTGTTGGTACTATTACTGTAATAATGTTATGGATGCGGCCAATTGGCGGTATTCTTGGAGGTTACTTAGGAGATAAATTTGGAAAAAGTTATATATTAATTATATCTCTATTTATAGGTACCGTCGTACTAATCTTTATGGCACTACTTCCGTCTGGAATACCATACATCTATTTTAATATATTAGTTATTTTAATTGGATTGGCTGCTTATTCTATACGAGGACTTTATTGGTCATTACTTGGCGACTGTGATATTAAAGAAAACGAACTTGGTTTATCTATTGGATTAGTATCATTTATTGGTTACTTACCTGATATCCTATTGCCGATTTTGGTTAGCTGGATGATGACATCATTTGGAGAAGCAGCTGGCTATAATGTATACTTTATTTTTAGTGCCATAGCTGGTGTCATAGCTATTGTGGTTACCTTCATTTTTAACACGGACGTTAAAAAGAGAAATAACATTCAAAATAATAATACTTCTAGCTAACCCTAGTTTATGGCTAAGACAATCCATTTCTTAAGCTGAAGTGGATTGTCTTTTTAGCTTTTATTAAGACAATAGCAAATAAGTTTCATTCGAATTTCAACCTCGTTTATGTTATCTTTTAAGAGATATAATATATGTTTATTCATAAATAATAGTCTATTTTAATCCTCTAACATTTCATAACACTTCTGTTTTATTAAATTCTGTAAATCTAATGCTGAAGGAAGATATAAAATGCTAAAATTAGATACGAATCATCTTACGCAACTAGAAAAAAAAATACATACTATCCTCTCAAAAAAAATGGATGAAGGTGAAAACCTTAAAATAATTGAAGCTGCCGAGATTTGTGAAGTATCTCCTTCTAAAATTTCGAAACTTGCACGTAAATTAGGTTTTGATAATTTTAAACAATACAAGCTGTATTTCAGTGGGAGGCCTATAGAATTATCATCTCAAAAAAATTCAAATGAAATAGAACGACTAAAAATATATTTAGAAAACTTTGATACTAAATTAGTTGATGACTTTGTTTCTGTATTTAATAAATTCAACAAAATTATTATATATGGATTAGGCCCTTCCTTTATAAGTGCAGAATATTTCGGATATAAGTTAGCTACAGTCACTAATAATAATATTACTGTTACACAACATGAAGATCACGCAGCACTTATCGCGGATGAAGACACTTTGCTTATTGTATTATCAGTTACAGGAAAATTTGCTTCTTTTGAGAATCTTTTTCATGAAATCAAAAAGAAAAATGCAAATATAATGCTACTACTAGAAGAATATGCTGACACTCGTTTTTCTAAAGCAGATTATATTCTTTATTTATCAAAATTTAAACAAGATGATAATTTATATCCATTTGAAAAAACGAGAACTATTTTTTTTATATTTATTGAAGAAATTATTGCGAAATTAAAAAATATGTTGCCTGAAGACAATGAACATTGAAACCCTAATGACAATGATTATATAAATATGCATTAATATAAAATGACGAAAAACAAGACAAAAATGTATATAAGTAGTATAAGAAGCATTATTATAAACTTGCCTCTTGTACGTACAAATATGAACTACATCTATAATTTGAATGTATATTTAAGCTCCTATTCACTTTATACCTTAATTAATGTGCAATCTAAAAAGCCTTTGCTGCAAATACAGTAAAGGCTGGTATCTAAAACTAATCATTCACCTTTCAATCACACATCCCGATACACATTCAGTATAGCTTTCGTTAAAATATTGACTCCCGTGCTAAGCGCATCTTTATCAAAAGTCATATGAGGATGATGTAATCCTGGCCCTAAATCACAGCCTAACCCCAGCATGGTTGCTTTTAGATTCGGCTTCTTCACCGTATAAAAATGAAAATCATCTCCACCTGGTGTAAGAAGAGGTTCTACAATATTTTCTTCCCCAAGCACCTCTGCCACTGCTGCACGCATGAAGTTTGTAGCTTCCTCATTGGTTTCTGCGGCCGGAACACCATGATAGCCGATCACATCAATGTCTACATCATAAAGATTTCGTACAGAATCAAGAATACCATCTACTTTATTCACTAGCAAATCCATGACTTCATTTGATTGTGCACGTAAATCTAAACTGAACGAAGCATTCCCTGGGATAATATTGGAACTTTTTGCTCCTGCTTGGAACTTTGTCATTTTCGCTGAGTGCGGGACTCGCGGGTCCATATGAATTTGACCCAGCATATTAACGATTTGCATGCCGATTTCGATTGCATTATCGTTCAAATGCGGGCGTGCGCCATGTGCGTCCTCCCCTTTAATAACCGCTTCATACGTTTGGGTTGCGCCGTGGACAATTACAGGAGCAGCTTGCCCTGCAGCAACTTCTTGTTTTGGTCTAAGGTGAACGCCAAACAAGTAATCAACATCTTCTACCACATTTTCTTCTACCATTTTCAATGCACCGCCGCCTTCTTCCTCTGCAGGCTGATAAATAAACTTGATTGCTACCTTATCTTGGATTTCAGGCATTTGTTGTATTGTCCATAGCACACCTAATACCATCGACATATGCGCATCATGGCCACAAGAATGGTTTGGTTGAAATTTGCCGTCCACCTCTTGCCATAACGCATCCATATCCGCACGTATCCCTACTACCGGCAGACCTTTATCAAAGTTACCAAACTTTCCTATCACACCAGTGTGGTCTGGAAATGTGATTGTTTCACACCCCGCTTCTTCTAATTTTTCTTTGATATATTTCGTAGTCTCGACTTCTTCCCAACTAATTTCCGCGTGTGTATGTAAATGTTGAAAAGTTTCTAACACACTTTTTTCTATGGTTTTCCCCATCTGTCTTCCCCATCCTTTTTGATATTTATTAAGATGCTTTTACTAACCATTATAACAATTTGAAACCTCCTGGTAATTCTTAAATAAAAATCACTAAGATTTTTTAAATAATCGTACATCAAAACGAGACACGGTTCGGACTTCTTCATCCGAATGTGCCTCGTTGTTCATTACTCTGTTAAACCTTCTTGTAGCAAGCTCTGCGCCTGCTCTGGATCCGCTTCTAACTCCAGTCCTGTATCAACTAATGAGCTGAGGGTGGAAACAGCTGGTAATTTATTACCTTCATAGAAGGAAATAAACTCCTCTTGATTAATAGAGTATAGTACAGCCTGACGCAATGCAACATTATCCGCAAGAATACTATCTTCTAAATTAAAGCTTAGGTAAGAAACACCATTACTCTCATTTTGCTGTAAAGTTAGGTTCTCATCCTCTTCCACTGTGTCATAACGATTTTCAGCGACACCGTTTAAGATATGAATCTCCTCATTACGTAATGCAGATAGTGCACTTTCTGGATCTTGAATAAATTTCACAACTACTTCATTGATATTGGGCTCATATTCCGATCCAGTCATGTATCCAGGATTCTTCACAAAATCTGCTTCATAATCATTTTTTGAAACCATAATATAAGGTCCACTTGCGTAAAGTGTATTTTCTTCATTACTATCTTCCAGCACTGTCCGCTGGTCACCATAGGCAACATCTTCATTAACATCGTAGTCTTCTACGTCAAACGTATTGATGCTTTCCACTTGATCTTTGGATACAATGCCAGCTGACTGGTGCGCAAGATAGTTTAATACTTGTGGAAACGGATCTTCTGTAGTAATTTTCACAACCTGATAGGTTCCTTCATCATTATCTACTTCTGTTTTATCCGTAGTTAATGAGTCAATCTCCGTATCAATCCCATCTTCTAACGCCTGTTTAATGGTGTTGCCATCTACAGAAGAAGTATCTTCTAATTCAGACAGGTCATCCACAATTTCAATGGATTCCATACTTTCATGTAAGCTATACGTACGGTGATCAGGAACAGAATTTGGGTCTTTCGCACGTTCTAAGCTAAATTGAACATCCTCTGCGCCAACACGTTCACCTGTATCAGCAGCTGTATCTCCGTCTACTTCTGCAAAATTAATATCATCGCGAAGTAAGAAATAAAAATCTTGACTTCCATCAGCTATAACATGGTTTAAAGAAAGAGAACCATCGGAAACAACCTCATCATCGTCCGTTAAATTCACTAAACGAACATACATGTTTGTATTCAGTGTATTGATAGAACCATCATTTCCTTTAATTGGATCTAATGAAGTTAAATCACCAATCGCCTGGTGAACGAGTAAAGGCTCACTATCGCGTAAAGATGTGTCATTATAATCTACATTTTCCCACACGGCCGCACGTGATTTCGGCAGACGGACAGTTTCTTCATCAATAATATCGTGATTCACACCTTGCGCTTTTAATGAAATATAAAGTGGCGCAAGATATGCCTGGTCAAAAACGATATGTTCTTCTAATTCTCTATAGGTTTCTTCGTATTCTCCCGGCAATTCGGTACTCGCTTCATCAACAAGCTCATCCGCTCTTTCATCTGCAAACAAGGTATTATCCCCATCAGAAGTAAAAAGAGACCGGACAGAATAATCTGGGTTTCCAGTAACTGTTGTCCAGCTGTTAAGCGCAATATCATAATTCCCTGCATCACGCTGGGTTGTAAAACTACCATAATCTGGTTGAATATTTAATTCTACGTTAAAACCTGTATTTGTTAGTTGATCACGCAGAATATTCACATCATTTTCCTGTGTACTTGTTGCTAATATCTCAATCGTCGGTTGATCTGTATCTTCGCCGCCACCTGAATCCTCTTGCTCAACATCGGATTCTGTACTTACACATCCAGCTAACAGTAAAGCGAATATCGTTAGAAAAACAAAGCCTAATTTCTTCATTTGGTGTGTTGCCTCCCTTTAAGTAAGTTTATTTTATTAATTTATTTTTGGATCTAACGCATCACGCAGCCCATCTCCTAAAAAGTTAAAGGATAGTACAAGTAAAATAATTGCTATCCCCGGAAAGACTGCTAAATATGGTTCTGTTTCTAAATAAGCACTTCCAATGCGAAGAACATTTCCCCATTCTGGAACATGTGGTTCTACACCAAGTCCTAAAAAGCTCAAACTGCTTGTTGCGATAACCGCTCCGCCAATGGTTAATGTAGCTTTCACAATCATTGGAGCAAACGCATTCGGCACCGCATGCTTCGTCAGGATTTTCCAATCCGACTCTCCCAGCGCCTTGGCTGCTTCAATATATTCCAGGTTGGATACCATTAAAATATTGGCACGCATCGTCCTTGCATAAATCGGAATTGACCC
Organism: Oceanobacillus jeddahensis; assembly: GCF_000750635.1. Lineage (GTDB taxonomy): Bacteria > Bacillota > Bacilli > Bacillales > Amphibacillaceae > Oceanobacillus > Oceanobacillus jeddahense. The sequence continues at coordinate 346,211 of NZ_CCDM010000001.1, read as the reverse complement.
GATACTCAGAGCAATAATTAAATTGACGGTACTTGAACCAAACGCAGCTATAATTGCAATTGCTAATAAAATTCCTGGAATGGCATACAACGCGTCAAGAACACGCATAATCACCTGATCCGTTGTTTTATAATAATAACCAGCTAACGCTCCTAAAAGCCCGCCAATAATCATTGGAATAATCGTAGTCAGCAGCCCGATCACTAATGAAATTCTTGCTCCAAAAATGATCCTGGAAAATACATCACGGCCGAAGTTATCCGTTCCAAATGGATGTACGAGACTCGGGCTTTCCAATAAAGAACCGTAATCATTGGCTGTTGCAAAGCTCGTGACAAACGTACCAAAGCTCGTAATTGATATGGAAAACGTAAAAATAACAAATAGTAAACCAATCATTGCCGTAAAACTCTTGCTTAGCTTTATCCAAAAGAACTGCCATTTATCAATAACGGATTGATCCTTTTTCGATGTTTTTAATAGAATACTATAAGCCAGAATAAACCGGAATATATTTCCTGTTAAAGTAGTAATAAATAAAAATATTGCAACTATACGTAATGATTTTTTACCGGCTAATGATGCATCATCCTGCCGGTGGAAGAATATCACCAACGCAATATCAATAAGGAGTAACGCCAGCAAGATAGACATGGATAACATAAAATAATTGGATACATACGGCTTAAATAAATTTAAAAAAGTCACCGCAATAATAAAATAATCCGTTATGAGCATATAGTATGCGAATGTATATTCAATGGATGAACGCTTCTTTAAAACCCGAAAAGCAAATGTTGCTGTAAAAACATTTCCGCAAACTAACGATAGAACCTGTACTGCAGCCAGCTTGCGTGTACGATTTTGAATTTCTCCTGTTTGCAATAAATCTTTACGTAATAAGAGCACAATAAAAAGTTGATAAAGGCTATTTATTAAAAAGATAACTGTAACTATGCTAAAAACGGTGTGAAATGTATTACTTCCAAAATCATAACTATTAAATAAAAAAATGAATGTTAGCCCTAAAGATATAACAAATGCAAAGTGACCGTGTTTATACAGATCAGATCGCTTTAATGACTGTAGATTAGTATGATTCATGTAATCATTCCACCCCCTAACTATTCTTCATTTGCGAACGGATACGCGGGTTTAACATTGCATAAACCAGATCTACAATTAAATTAACAATGGAAATGGTAATTGCAATATAGACAACCCCGGCCAGAATCGCTGGTGTGTCAGGAATGAATTGTTTATCCACAATGTAGCTTCCTAAACCGCTAATATTAAAGACTTTTTCCGTTACTGCAGCTCCGCCAAGCATCCCGCCAAATTGCAGTCCGATAACGGTTAAAATCGGAATCCATGCATTTCTCAGCGCATGGCCAACAAACGTTTCCCGTCCTGTCAGCCCTTTTGCTTTTGCCGTAATCATATAATCCTCATTCAAGACCTCTAACATGGAAGAACGTGTCATTCTGGCAATCGCTGCAGCTAATCCTGTCCCGAGAACAATAACTGGCATAATCAATGATAAAAAGTTCCCTGGTGAATAACTGGATGGCAAGAGATCTCCCTGAATGGAAAAGGTAAGAATAAAAATGAGACCTTGCCAAAAGCTTGGGATCGACAAACCAATTAACGCAATAAACATAAATGTATAATCCCAGAATGAATTGACACGAGCTGCTGAAATCATTCCAACCGGAACAGCGATAGCAATTGCTAGAATAAGAGATGAAATGGCTAAAAGCAGGGTAACTGGAAATCGATTCGAAATACTATTCATAATCACTTCATTGCCCGTATAGGATTGACCTAAATCAAACGTTAAAATCCCGCTTAACGCATGCCATAACTGCACAAAATAAGACTGATCCAATCCGTATTGTGCATTAAATGCATCCCGTTGTGCTTCTGTTGCCGCCTCACCTAATATATTTGCCGCCGCATCGGATGGCGAAATATAAAGAATAGTAAATACAATCACAATGACGGAAATGATCACAAAGAAGGTCATAATAATCCGTTCAAATACAAAGCGCTTAAAGGCACCATGGTAAATAAAATACATACCATAAGCTAAAATCCCTGGAATAAACGATACGATGATAAACCGTTTATCCAGCAAAAGTTGGTGAAGAACTTCCATATAATCCATTGGTTTTCTTGCCTCTAACCCCAGTTCTTCTTCGATCATTGTTTCCGAACGCTTCTTCAGCTTCCGTTGCACAAATTTTTCTTTTTCTGCTTCATCTATTGGCCGCTGAAAATATGCCTGCTTGTTATCATATTGTTTTTCATAATCTTTTTTTAATTTTGCATATGCTTCTGATTGCATAAATGTATGCATTTTTTCCTTAAACAAAGCATCGTATGTATTAGACTTTCTTTTACTGAAATAGATACAGAGAGCAATTATATGCATTGGAAACCCGATTAAATATTGAATCCATCTTAGAAAAAACTGCCGATGAACAATCATAAAACCTCGGGAAAACACATTTTCACGTGGTGAATTTGACAATAGGTTCCTTACTCCCTTCATTAAAATCTTGATAATTCCTACCTTCTTAGTATAGAATGTTTATATTAGGAATTATAGAAAGGAATGATGTAATTGTCAAATTAATTTTATAGACTTTGAGATGCGCTATTGTAAGAATCTCAAAGTTTTAGAGTTTACATTATTTAAATCCTATAAAATTAATCAGAATAACATCACACTTGCAGTTATATATATGTAAATATTCAGCAAATGTTTATTCCTTTTAAAACAATCCTGCACGCATTTTTTATACACTGGAATATATATGTGTATTAGAAAACGCATATTCAACTGTCCTTCCTTACCTTATGGTGTTCCTGCAAGCGTTTTGAACGGTTCCGGCCATCACAATAGTATTTGATGGGACGAATAATCGCAGTTTACAGATTGGACGGTTGTATAAAGTGAAACTTCCTTCAGTGGAGGTTTTTCGACGCACAAGATGTGTTAGTGCAGACGTTGTGACAACGGTTTCCGATGGGGCGAGTAACCGCAGCCCCAGTCCCAGCCAGTTACACTGCGATAAAAAAGGAATTTTCATCTAATTACATGGCTTTTTTCTAAATGCTCTACTACCCTGATTGCACACCATACATAACAAGCCAAATTTAAAATAAATGGAGATATGATCATGAAAGACTTACTTAGCGTTAAAAATTTATCTGTTCATTTTCAAACGACGGAGCAGGAGGTCCAATCTGTAAATCAGATTTCCTTTTCCGTCAAAAAAGGAGAAACATTAGGAATTGTTGGGGAGTCCGGATCTGGAAAAAGTGTTACCGCTAAAGCAATTATGCAATTACTGCCCAGCCAGTCCGCACATATCCAAGCAGATACAATTGATTATGAAGGGAATAATCTCGTAAGCTATTCTGATCACGATATGCAAAAAATTCGCGGGCAAGAGATCAGTATGATATTCCAGGATCCAATGAGCTCCTTTAACCCGACAATGAAAATTGGTAAACAAATTGACGAAGTAGTTATCAAACATCGCAAACTTTCTGCACATAAAGCCAAGGCAGATACCATTGAAATGCTGAAGCTGGTAGGAATCACTTCACCGGAAGAGCGATACCATCAATACCCGCATGAATTTTCTGGAGGTATGCTGCAACGCGCAATGATTGCCATGGCTTTGATTTGCCGGCCAAAATTATTAATTGCGGATGAACCAACGACCGCCCTGGATGTACGAATTCAGGCGCAAATTCTGCAACTTATGAAAAGCTTGCAGGAAAAATTTGATATGAGCATCATCTTAATTACACATGATTTTGGCGTTGTTGCAGGCATGTGCGACCGGATTGTCGTCATGAAGGACGGACAAATCGTCGAACAAAATGATACAGCTTCTATTTTCACAAAGCCTGAGCACCCTTATACCCAGCGATTACTTAGTGCTTTACCACGAATTGATCAAAAAAAGGTAAACAAATATACGAAGTCATTCCAAGATACAGAATCTCTGATCAATGTACGCGATTTGAAAAAGATCTTCCCTTTAAAATTAGGAGGACTTGTGCATGCAGTGGATGACATTGATTTTTATATCAAACCTGGAGAGACCTTAGGTTTAGTAGGAGAATCAGGGTCTGGAAAATCAACAACAGGACGTCTGATTTTACAATTACAGCAAGCAACAGAAGGAGAGATTCTTTTCGGAGGAATGGGAATCAATGAATTTAAGCGAAAAGAACTCAAAAAGCTCCGTCGAGATATTCAAATCATATTTCAAGATCCACAAGCATCTTTAAATCCCAGGATGAAAGTGCTTGATATTATTGGTCAGCCTTTAGATATTCATAAATTATGCAAAACAAAAGCAGAAAGACGCGCTCGGGTTGAGGAATTATTAGAGCTGGTCGGACTTCATAAAGAGCACGCTAACCGGTATCCACATGAATTTTCTGGAGGACAGCAGCAACGGATTGGTATTGCCCGGGCGTTAGCTGTAAAACCAAAATTCATCGTTTGCGATGAGCCTCTATCTGCGCTCGATGTTTCCATTCAATCGCAAATTGTTGATTTATTAGAGGAGCTTCAGGAAAAATTAGGACTCACCTACTTATTTATTGCTCATGACCTCGCCATGGTAAAACATATATGTGACCGGATCGCTGTGATGTATTCTGGAAAAATAATTGAAGTGGCAGAAAGCGAGGAACTCTACGAAAACCCGCTTCACCCATACACCAGGTCTCTACTGGATGCGGTGCCTATTCCAGACCCAAGCATCGAGGCCGAAAAGATTCGGGAGCATAACATTAAGACAGAAAACTACCATTTTGAAAAAAACCGGCTCGAGGAAGTGAGTCCGGAGCATTGGATGCTTGTATAAAGACCGGTAATCATCTAAAAATCTCCAGCTATTTCTTATAAAATAGCTGGAGATTTTTTTAGGTGATTGTTATTAAAATAAAAGAGCTTACCGGTTTATCCATCTCAATACACTTAAAACTTTTTTACGGCTTATCTTTCCACCTGTAAATCGGTCTATTTGTCGGAACGGCATATTTATGACAAAATATACATTATTTGCTAATAACGGCTTGTTCGCTGTCTTCAAAACAACATGAACAAAGTAGATGAGTCCATAAATTGATTTTCCTAACCAATTTTTATGCCTCGCTTGGGCAATCGTATCATTTAAACCTAAGTCTTTCTGCCTGTCCCATTTTGGAGCTGGCGGATCATATCCTAATAATTGCCGAAACTCTTCATCTGTTACTTGATGTACTTCTCCCTCGAAATAATGGGGGAATATGTCTTTATTATATGCTGTTAAGGCTGTATTGTTTGTCTTGATTATTTCTTCTTTTAAATGAATCTCCTGAATAGAGCTGCCAATTTGGATTTCATACACTCCTTGCTCCATGACCCAATCCCCGATTTTTACATCGTAATACATAAAATCATGTTCATCGAGCTCTATTACAACTGTCTTCGTTTCTCCAGGCTGTAATGAAACTTTTTCAAAACCTTTTAATTCTCGTCTTGCTCGAAAAATGGCAGAATCCTTTTTCTCTATATAGAGCTGTGCAACTTCTTTTCCAGCGGTCTCCCCTGTATTTGTCAATGTAAACGTAACTTTATTCTCATTAACTTTTAAATTGGAATAAGCAAACGTCGTATAGGACAAGCCATAACCAAAAGGGAATAATACCTCTGAGTCTACTGTATCAAAATAGCGATAGCCGATAAATATCCCTTCCCGATGCTCCGCTGTAGCTTCTTCACCGGGATAATACGGCGCAGAAGGTACATCTTCATATTTTATTGGATAGGTTTCGCTAAGTTTGCCACTTGGATTATAAATTCCATTTAAAATACCCGTTATCGCTTCTGCACTTCCTTGTCCAGCTAAATACGTATGCACAATAGCTTTTACATCATGGATAAACGGCATCTCAATCGGCCCGCCTCCAGATATAACCAACACAATATTTTTATTGGCTTCTTTTATTTTATCCAGCAGCTCCAGCTGGTTACCCTGCAAGCGAAGATGCTTTCGGTCCACACCTTCCGCTTCACTTCCTTCATCCAGACCAACAAATAAAAGAACTGTATCTACTTGCTGCGCGAGCGTTACAGCTTCTCTGGATAGACGGGTGCTTTTGCTACCCATCCGTTTAAAGCCTTGCGCATACCCAACAATATCCAATTCTGTTTTTTCTAACTCCTCCAAAGCATTCGATAACTTCGTTGGATTAATGAGAGAGCTTCCAGCGCCTTGGTATCGCGGATTTTTTGCAAAGTCACCAATCACACCGATTTTCTTGTTTGTATCTAATGGCAGAATACATTGTTCATTTTTCAGTAATACCATTGATTGTGCCGCAGTTTCCACAGCAGCTTTATGATGTCCCTCATAATCAACCTGCGGCGTATTCTTATGATCAAAATGAGTTGTGAAAACAATCTGCAATAACTGATCTACAGCAGTATCTAATACATGCTCTCCTAATTCATTTTGCTTCACAGCTTCGATAATTTCCTGATCGGTAATTCCATTTGTAGCTGGCATCTCTAATTGATTACCAGCTTTCAATCCTTTTATCCGATCGTTATTTCCTCCCCAATCTGTAACAACGACACCATCAAATCCCCATTCACCATACAAAATGTCTTGAAGTAAATGTGGATGCTCATTGGCAAAAATTCCATTGACTTGATTGTAAGAAGTCATGATTGTTTTGGGGTTACTTTTTTCTACTACTCTTCTAAATCCTTCTAAATACACTTCTCTCAGAGAACGCTCATCTACAATTTCATCAATAGTCATACGCATATGCTCTTGACTATTTACCGCAAAATGCTTAGGGCTGGCAGAAATACCATTGGATTGAATCCCTTTGACCATCTCACTGGCTAATTCGCCCGTTAAATAAGGGTCTTCTGAGAAATACTCAAAATTCCTTCCACATAATGGATTTCTTTTTATATTTAGTCCAGGCCCTAATAATACACTCACCTTTTCGCTCGCTGCCTCTTTCCCAATAAGCTCTCCTACCAGATAGATCAGACTCTTATCCCAGCTATTTGCCAACGTGGCTGCAGTGGGGAAACAAGTTGCAGGCAAACTTTTATTCAATCCAAGGTGGTCCGCCTTCCCTCCTTGTTTGCGCAATCCATGTGGTCCATCAGTTAGCATAATAGCAGGGATACCCAGGCGTTCAATTGCTTTTGTATTCCAAAAGTTTTCTCCAGACATGAGCGATGCCTTTTCTTCTAAAGACATCTGCTCTATGATTGCTTTATATTTCATCTTTATTCATTCCTTGCTTCATTGATTTTCATTCATCTTCAAATAAATGCGTCTGTAGAATGGTATACAATACATGGTGGGTGCTTGTACGTACACCATTAGCAATTCCAGAAGGGTCCTGTTCATAAGCTTTCTCCAGCATGTCTACCTGTTTGTGTGGTGTCATCACATCTAACATTAGATCATTCCCAGCAATAACGGCATCTGGTGCTTCCATAAATCCAAATACGGCATCACTAGATACGAAGCCTTCAAATCCCCACTCATCACGTAACACATCATTTAACAATACAGGATTCGCTCCTGCCCATTTCATTCCAATAATGGAAAAACTGGACATGGCACCAAGCACTTCTCCTTCTTTCACAGTCATTTCAAAAGGTTTTAAATAAATCTCACGAATTGCCTGTTCATTGGCCCAAACAAGATTTCCTGAACGGGCGTTGGTTTCTTGATCATTCAAGGCAAAATGTTTCATAAATACGATAATCCCTTGATCTTGAGCTCCTCTTGTTAAAGCAGTAGCGATCTCTCCAGATAAAATAGGATCCTCTGAGAAATATTCAAAGTTTCTACCACCTAATGCTGTACGGTGGATATTCATTCCTGGTGCATACCAGCCTTGAATTCCATAAGCGCGTGCTTCCTGTCCAACTGCTTCTCCCATCCCATATGCTAAATCTCGGTTCCATGTCGATGCGAGCACAACTTCTGAAGGGTAAGCTGCTGCTTCAATGGGTTTGAAGAAATAACTAAACCCAGCCGGGCCGTCCATTAACAATGATTGCGGTACACCTAATCTTTCAATTTCCATGGTTCGATACGCACCGTAGGAAACAAAATCCATCATTTCTTCCAATGTAAATTGATCTAAATAATCTTCCCATAGCGGATCATCAAAATCTAATCCTTTCAAATCTTCCAAAACAATTCCGTTATCCGCTTCAAACGTTGGCATCTCTAAATTAGAGTCCTCTGTCTCTTCCGAAAAAGCATCTACTACATAATCTGGTGCTTCATGCGTTATATTTTCATCTGACGGATATGTTCCTTCCCAATCAGTTCGGGATAAATAATTCAATTCTCCTTCTGCTAATCCAAATCGGTTTTGATAAGGTGTATTTGTATCTTTATCTTCTTGTAATACGATCTTTTCATCTATCGTATAATCGAAGCTTTCAACAATATCGTGCACGTTGTGGGCAACTTTTATTTCATATGTGCCCGGGTCTAAAATATATGCTTCTTCATCGTGCATATCATAAGAAGCCATTTGATCTGTTTCAAACGTAAGTGTAACCAATTCTGATTCATTTGGTTCCAGCAAATCCGTCTTCTGAAATGCTCCCATTTCAATCGCGGACTTTTCTACACTGTCCTCTATATATGGTGCGGAATAATACAGCTGTACAACTTCTTTCCCGGCAATATTTCCAGTGTTAGTTACTTCCACCTCTACTTCAATGATGTCATCTGTAAAATTCTGTCCAACGACATCCCATTCAAAGTCTGTATAGCTCAGTCCATAACCATAAGGATACAATACCGTGTCTTGATAAGCTTCTTCATCATCTGCAAAGTATGTTTCATAGAAGCGGTACCCTACATAAATCCCTTCTTGATAATTGATAAATGAATAATCTAAATTATCATAGGAATAATCTCCAAAGTTCTCACTGGCAGGTGCAGACATATTATCATACACATACGTATCTGTCAGACGTCCGGACGGGTTTGTTTCTCCTGCTAAAATATTCCCTAATGCATTTGCCCCGTAAGGACCTGGTGTACCAATCCATATCGCAGATTCAATTTCGTCATACTCCTCTAAGAATCCTAATTCATAAGCGTTCCCAGCATTGATAACAACCGTAACATGATCAAAGTTATCCGTAACCTTTTCAATCAAGGCTTGTTTATTTTCTGTCAGCCGTAAATGTTCTGGATTCATATCACTTGCTTCTGTACCTTCACTTGTTATGACTATCAAGGCATTATCAGAGTAGCTCTTTGCCTGATCTAATACATCATCTGTTAAATAATTTATCTCTGGCTCATCTGTTTCATTCGATCCAAGCATGCCTTGAACAACTTGAATCATCCCTGTATCACTTCCACTGCTTATGCCCGCTTCTTCTCCAACCTCCTGGTAAAAGCCATGGAGCTCACTGTTATACTCTATACCCGCATTCTCTAAACCAGTAAATAAATCTACTGCCCGGGAAGTATCAGCCCCGCCAGATCCGCCACCGCCATAGCGCATATCTAAAGCGCTCACACCGAAGACATTCACTTTTTTGTCCCCCAACGGTAAGTGATCATTCTCATTTTTTAAGAGAACCATCCCTTCATTAGCGATTTCTTCTGATAACTGATCTCCATATTCTCTTGCTTCCACAGCTTCAGGTGAATCTGTTTCTGCCGTAATATACTTCCCACTCAATGCATCAGCTATATTTTTAACTGTTGGACCGACTTGAGCAATAACTATCAAAAGAAGTAAGGCAACAATTGACCATCCAGCAAGACGTCGAGGACGATTCCAAATCTTTTTATACATTCTTGCTTCCTTTTTCGCAGCTTTCCTCTCAACTTTGCTGTAAGTTTGGATTGCTTTTTTATGCTTTAATTTCGCTTCTTTACGATCCTGCTTTTCCTGTTTCTCCGCTGACTGTCTTTCTGATTCATGCATACGGGAGAATTCTTCCTGCTTCCTTCTGTGTTCTAATTTATCCTCTCTAACTTTTTGAGAAATTTCTCTCTTCCTTAACCGTCTGTTTTTCCATCTTTCAAACATGTAAATCCCCCCCTTAATTTGTCCTCTGACAATCTATGATGTTCGGTAAAAAAGTTGTGTTATACCTTTATTTTAAGATAACGTTTTCATTACAAACTACCGATTTCTTGCCAATAAAAAAGCAAAATATTGCTCTCTTTCATATATATGCAGGATATGAAAAAGCAATATTTTGCATTAATCTTGTATTTTTTCTAAGTTAACCATCACAATCCCTAAGAATGAAACCTCTACCTCCAACGAATGCTTTCCCTTGATAGATACAGTTTCCACATGACGACGCGGACGATTTATTCCATTCCAGTAGCGAATATCTTCAAATGACAACTTTTCACTATTCTTTAATTCTTCCAGTTCCACTCGTTGATCTATCAAATCTGTCGTTAATTCTTGCTTAACCAAGCGGTATTTCCCTTGTATCGGTAGTAAATCCAATTTAATATAAATGGATGGGCTCTTGGTCTTTTTTAATTTTGTATGCTGCCATTCTTTATTAACCCAATTCATAAACATCTGATATTCTTCCTCTGGATAAGCAGCCAAAATTCGATAATTCTCCTGCTGCCTGGTTACAATACATGCTTCATTTTGAAAGACTACATTTTCAAATAAGCTTTTCATAAATTCATTCGCATACCAATTATCTTTATATCTTCCATCCGCAGTACATAGGGAAATCTTATTTGCTAATTCCTCGGGAAAATACTCAAACAGTTTTTCTCCATCTGCAGACACGGGAGAAAAATAAAACACTTCTTTTTCCGCTTGCTTGGCTTGTCTCATATACTGTAGAACTCCAGCGTTAGCTTGTGCTAAATCAGCATATTTCTGTAGATAATCATCCTTCTCAAAATCAAGCATATTCTCCAAAATAAAATGTTGTCCTTTGATATTCTTATTGCCACTAATTGTTTCAATATGCGTTAAATCTGTTAAATGAATCAATGCCTCATCGAATGAGATTTTCTTAATAGATGTTAAATCGTCGATACAATAAACTTTTAAATTATCTTTTTCCTTTGGCTGCGCTGCACTTTCAGGATGCTTAGGAAAATGAATAACTAAATTGGGGTAGTCTTGAAAGATAGAAATTACTTTTACCAATGGGCTGCAAAGCTCTCCACGATTTTTAAACTCATAAAAACAACGGAACTCATAACCCCAGCGGTCATGACTTAAATAATTTTGCTGCAGATGATATTTCAGCTTTACCAGTACTTCTGGGAAACCGTTTACAGAAACACCTTCTATTTGCTGCCAATCATCAAAATCAATTGTTTGCAGCTGGATATAAGGAATCATCCCTGCCGATAAGATTTGCCTTAAGACCCGATCCAGCTCATCAAAAAAGACATGTAATTCTCCCCCCGACTGCTTTATAGCCAACTTTTTTATTATACTAGTCACAGCAACCCATTCTATGCCTATCCGGTGGTGTATCTCAGACAAATGTCTTCCCATATGCTCTGGTTTAATCTTCAATAAAGAGTGGAGCGTATTTCGACGATAAATTTCTTTATTTACATCTACCTCTACTTCATAGGATGTTGGTTGAATCGGACCTGCACCAGAAAATTCCTCTACAGACATATACGGAGAGAGTAACGAAACAACATCCTCAGACAACGTATCATCATCCATATGATGACCTTTTCCCTCCTGCTGTAATTCCCTATATTTTTTAGGCGTAACATGATATCTTTTCTTAAATTCCTCACTAAAAGAACGAACATTTGGAAAACCATTAGCTAAAGCAATAGTCACAATCTTTTCATTACTATTAACCAGCATACGAACACTATGAAACAGCCTGACTTCTTTAATATATTGCCCAATAGAAATCCCTAATTGATTTTTGAACTCGTGCGCTAAGTAATACTTACTGCTAAAAAAATGCGCTGCAAGCTTATCCAGACTCAATTCCTGTTCATAATAATGATTAATATAGGACACCATTTCTTTTACCTTATCGGAAATCACATGCGATTCGAGCTCTACTTTCTTCTTCAAATTACGATAAAACAATCCAATCAGCCGGTTCATATTTCCTTCAATCATGTACTCTGAGCCTTCAGCGGGATAGTTGGCTTCAATATATAAAGAGACGAAACAATTTTTAATTTGCTCATAAGCATCCTTTCGATACACTGGAGATAACGGTCGACTTAATTGGAATAGAGGCAGTTCTTCCTGATATGTATTCTCTTCAAACTTTAATATGAGTGTAGCATTTTCCCGACTGCCAACAAGGTGTATAATATCACCTTTATTTAATAAAAAGATCTCCCCTGTTCGAATGAAAACACTTGAACCATTATGCATCATTTCTAAGTACCCTTTTACAACAAATAGAATCTGCAGTTGATTAACGAGACGAAAATCCACTTCTTCTATTCTTTCCATTGCAGTTGTTATTTTATTTATACGCATTTCATACACCTCTTGGTTTGTTTGGATCTATTTAGGTATATTTTAGCAGAGATTGAATGAAGTGTGGTTAAAGGGCGGCTCTATGTTTCCCTATTTTCTTTTAAAACTTACTTATTCCATCTGCCTGCCCTACTCCAATCAATACCAGTCAACTCAAAAGATAATATAAAGAACCGCTAATTACTCTCCAAATTGCATCCATATTCTATATTTTCCGTATAAAGATATTTCCCCTTAAAGTGTAATCCTTTTCAAAACGGGTATTTATATTCTATAAGTAATGCATTAAAAAATGGGATACATCGTTTTATTTTTTATCCGGAAAGGGGACATCTAAAAATGGAATTTTCTGCACTGAACTTTATTTTATTTGCATTAAGTATCCTAGTAGTAGCAATTATTATTACCCCAATCGCATTGTTTAGCTACATATACTGGAAAGACCAGCGCCAGCCACAGCATGCTATTTTACGTAACTACCCACTGCTTGGCAAAATACGATATATCCTGGAAAAGGCTGGTCCGGAGCTCAGACAATATTTATTTAATGCTGATACTGCCGGAAAACCATTCTCCCGTGATGATTACCGGGACATTATCATGCCGGCTAAATATCAAAAAAATATGATTGGATTTGGCTCCCGCCGTGATTTTGAGAAGGCAGACTTTTATGTAAAAAATGCGATGTTTCCCAAGCAGCAGGGAGAGCTAGAGGTTGATAACACAGGCCAAATTGATTCCAAAATCTATAAAGTAAAAGAAGATAATTTACTGAGCCGCAAAGAAAATGTAGAGGACAAACAAATACAACCATGGCTTCTAAGCGATGAAAATGCAGTTGTTATCGGACCTTCCTGCAGAGAGCCTTTCTACGCGAAAGGATTAATCGGCATGTCCGCAATGAGTTACGGGGCATTGGGAGAAAATGCGATTACCGCCCTGTCTAAAGGAATTGGCATGGCAGGCGGTTCCTGGATGAACACTGGCGAAGGAGGGCTATCCGACTATCATTTAGCCGGCGATACAGATATCATTGCCCAAATTGGACCTGGACTTTTTGGCGTTCGTACAGCATCAGGTTCTTTTAATTGGGATTTATTAAAAGAAAAGAGCGAAATCCCACAGGTCAAAGCTTTTGAATTAAAACTTGCACAAGGAGCAAAAATACGCGGAGGACACGTCGATGCTGAAAAAGTAACGGAGAGAATCGCCGCGATTCGTCATGTAGCTCCTTATCAGGAAATTGACAGCCCGAACCGTTTTCACGAATTTGATGATGTTCCTTCGATGTTCACCTTTATAGAAAAAATTCGAAATCACACAGGGCTTCCGGTTGGGATTAAATTAGTTATTGGCAGCACTTCTGCATTGGACGAAATTGCGAGTTATATGAAGGAAACGCAATCAGGACCTGATTTTATTACTGTAGATGGTTCAGAAGGAGGTACAGGGGCAACTTTTCAAGAACTTGCAGATAGCGTTGGACTCCCGATAAAGTCTGCGGTCACCATCGCAGATCAGACATTAAAAAAATACGGTGTCCGCGACCGCGTCAAACTGATTGCCTCAGGAAAGCTTTTTACAGCAGATCGAATCGCTGTCATTCTTGGTATGGGAGCAGATCTTGTTCAAATTGCCCGTGCATTCATGATTACAGTCGGCTGCATTATGGCACAAATTTGTCATACTAACCGTTGTCCTGTAGGTGTAGCAACAACTGATCCGAAGCTGCAAAAAGCACTGGTCGTGGATGAAAAAGCTTACCGCGCTTTGAATTATCTCGTCACCCTTCGTGAAAGCCTGTTCCGTATTTCTGCTGCTGCCGGGGTTACGACACCGACGGCTATCAATGCATCGCATATTCAATATAAGGATGCATATCAGCGGGTTTGGTCTTTGGATGAATGGATAGAGAAAGAGGGAGTTTCTTCTGTGACTTCATATTCCAAACCGGATTCCATATAATTTATAAGATCGGTCACAAGGAGGAAAGAGATGAAAAAATTTTATAAGAAGCTCATTGTCCACGGACAATGAGCTTCTTATTATTTTATTTATCAATTTATATATGTACCTCCATTAACATTAATTGTTTCACCTGTAATAAAATCCGACATTGAAGAGCTTAAAAACAATATAACATCCGCTATATTTCTTGGCGTTCCCAATTTTTTTAATGGAATATTTGAAAGCACTTTCTCATGGTACTCGCTAGACCATTGCTGAATCATGTCTGTTTCGATTGGCCCAGGAGAGACACCATTCACATAAATATGATGTTTCGCCATTTCCAGTGCTAAATGCTTCGTCAAATAATCCACTCCGGCCTTGGAAGCTCCATATGCCGGTGTCGCATTTCTATGACCTGATTTAGCAGTAGAGGAGCTCACATTAACAATCTTTCCTGACTTTTGTTTTATCATTACTGGAAGGACTGCTTTTGAAAAAAATAAATTCCCATTCAAATTAATATCCAATACCCGTTTCCAATCATCTATTTCCATATCCAAAGTAGAGGAGCGCATGTTTATTCCAGCATTGTTAACTAGAATATCAATTTTCCCAAAACGATTGATTGTTTTCGCGACAACCTCTTCCGCTGTTGATTGATCCGTAACATCTCCAGTATAGATTACGCATTCTTTATTCATTTGTTTTATTTCGTTAGCTACTTCTTCTAATAAATCTACTTTCGTCCCAATAATAACAACGGAAGCTCCATGTTCGGCTAAAGTTAATGCAGCACTTCTGCCGATCCCCCGGCTGGCTCCAGAAATAATAGCTACTTTGTTTTGTAATAGCATACATCCACCTCATCATTAATATCCATTTGTACAAATTCTTTTTTATCGTAAACATTAATTCATTAAAAGGTTAGGTAAAAATGTTACGATTTGAGGAATAAATATAATCATTAAAATAGATACCATATAAATTAATACAAAAATGGTAATTTGCTTCATCATTTTCAACATATTTGTTCCAGCAATTTTAGAAGCCAATAATGCCGATAAGCCATACGGCGGTGTCACAGTACCCAGACGAATAGACATTACAGTAACAATCCCTGCTACAACTGGATCAATGCCTAAACCATGAATAACAGGTACAGATAAAGGTACAAAAATTAACATTGCAGAATTTGGCTCCATAAATGTACCTAAAATTACATATAAAACCATGATTAATAGTAAAAACATAATTGGGCTAAAATCATTTTCTATCAAAAAGTTCACCGCTGGGTCCAATGCTCTATAATAAGAAAGTACCCAAGACATAAGCGCAGCAGCTGCAATAAGAATATAGATAGAGGCTGAATCAATCACGGCCCTTCTTATAACTGGTATATACTCTTTGAAACTTCTTTGCTTTTTAATAAAAAATGCTACGACAAAGACATATGCAACTGCAATAGCGGCTGCTTCCGTCGCAGTAAATACCCCGGACATGATCCCTACAATGACGATTAAAAATAAACTAATTGGAAAGATACTTTTCTTTAACGCTACTGCCTTGGATAGTTTTTGGTCCTTAGGCAAACCAATTAATTCATTTTCAATATCCCCTACATTATGTTTTTTGGCATAGTAATAAGCATACACCATTTGTGTTATACCAATTAGAATTCCTGGAATAATTCCAGCAATAAATAATGATGCTACTGATGTTTGTGCTAAAGCTCCATATACAATCAAAAGAATACTAGGTGGAATAATAGATCCAATGGTAGATGATGCTGCTGTTACAGTAGCTGCAAACTCTTTACTATATCCAGCTTTAATCATGGCAGGAATTAAAATCCTTCCCAAAGAAGCTACATCTGCAACAGATGACCCTGAAATAGCACCGAAAAATACACTAGTTACAATATTCATATGTGCTAAACTACCCTTTAGTTTACCTACTAAAGCTTTAGATATATAAATCAAATCATCTGTTACTTTTGTTAAATTCAGTAAACCACCACAAAGAATAAAAAGTGGAATCGCTAATAAAGTAAAACTGGAAAATGATTCAATCATAATAGAGCTGGCTTGTGTCAAACTAATTAAAGGTTCAAAAAGTAAAGGTATCACAGATGCTATAATAATACTAAAAGCTACTGGAACCCCAATAAATAAGCACAATAAAAATATGAGTAGAATCCAAAAAAGAATCATTTTTTATCTCCCTCATTTCTACCAAACAAATCTTTTACATTAACCAAATGGAACAACAGCATGAATACAGAACCTACCAAGAAAGATGAGTAATAATAGATGAGGGATGGCTGTTCAGATAAGAATCTAACTGGAACTAACTCAACTCTATTCAATCCAGCTTCAAAAGCTTCCATGCCTATAAAAATAAGTACTCCTATTCCAAATAAAGATAGTAAATATACCAGTCTTATCCTCCATCTATTTAACTTTTCACTGATATATTCAGAAAAAATATCTATATCCAAATGCATTTTCTCTTTAACTGCTAATGCAGATCCTATAAAAATCATCCAAATCAAAGAAAAATTTCTGATAACTTCTAATTCTGGAATAGAAATAGAAAATACGTATCTTGTTAATACCCCAATAAAGAGCGTAAGGGCTAATAAAATCATCATGATTACACTAAAAATAGTTGCTGCACGTGTCATGCCCTGTATTACTTTTTTCAAAAACACGCTATTCACCTCCACTAATCTTCTTCCTTATCCGAGCTGAGTTATCTTGTGTTAAATCTTAGGAACTAAACCAAGTACATGGATAGCGTTTATCTCTATATTTGAAACACTATTTTGCTGAAATTCAGTTATGATTTCAGCAAAATAGTGTTTCGTGACACCATAAAGATTTGCTAACTTCAAAAGTATATTTTTATTTATAAGTCAAAAATATCTTCAAAAACTTCCTCAGCATCATATTCCTTTGCTAAATCTAAAAGTTGTTCTCTGGATAATTCGATAAATTCATCCACCTCTACATCTGTAAATGTAATTCCAAAGTCTTCTTCTAACACTCGCATATCCTCTTCAGCTTGTTCAAATGCCTTTTCGATATATTCTGGTTGTACAATGTCAGCAGCA
This sequence comes from Oceanobacillus jeddahensis, assembly GCF_000750635.1. Taxonomy (GTDB): domain Bacteria; phylum Bacillota; class Bacilli; order Bacillales; family Amphibacillaceae; genus Oceanobacillus; species Oceanobacillus jeddahense. The sequence goes on along the minus strand of NZ_CCDM010000001.1, from coordinate 328,600 downwards.
TCTGCGATTGCTTCTTTATGTTCGTCACTTAATTGCTCATAACGATCATTATTCATTACCACGAAACCCAGTGTTAAATCATGTTGTGTTCTTGCAACATAGTCTCCAACTTCTGCAAACCGATTATGAATCATTGAATCCAAGCTATTTTGCGTTCCTTCTGCAACACCTGTTTGTAATGCTGAGTACACTTCGTCTAAATCAACACTTACTGGACTAGCTCCTAATTGTTCCCACCATGCTAATTCTGTAGCCCCTGTTCCACTTCGCATTTCTCTCCCTTGTAAATCTTCAACTGTTTCAATCGGGAATGTACTCATGATATTTCTTTCTATCCCTCCAATATACATTAAGTTCTTTAGTCCAGGACTTTCTATTAATAAATCTTCAAAATAAGCTAAGTCATCTTCAGAATTTACAATCGACTCAAACTGTTCTTGATCCTCAAATAAATAATAACCATCTAATGCATTAAACACTGGTTGATGCTCAGCAAACCATCCTTTGTCAGAGTAAATAAAATCAATATCTCCTGAAATAACAGATTGATATAAACTAGAAGCATTTCCTAAAGTCCCATCTGTATGCACGGTTACTTCTATTTCACCATCACTTTGATTTTCTATTTCTTCTGCAAATGCAATCAGCGCTTCTCCCAATAAGGAGTCACTGGGATTAATTGTAGCTGCTACTAACTCTACAGTGTCTCCTTCACCATTTGCTTCTGAATCATTGCCGTTTCCACAAGCAGTTGTTACTATTAACAAAATGAATAAACCAAAAATGAAACCTATGCTTTTTTTCCGAAAAGTCATATGTTCTCCTCCTAAAAAATTAATTTTTAACTGCTTCTTCTGTAATCACAACATGCTTTATATTCTGTCTTAAAAAGGTAAATGTAATATGAATTTCTCCGTTACTTAACTGCTTAATAGACGGATAAGAAAATTCCGGTTTCTCCTCTGACACATCTTCTTGAACCATGATGTCCTTTTTATATTTCCATGTTTGTCCATCATCCTCAGAAATAGCGATAGATAATGGGTTTCTTTCCACTCCCCAGATAGACTCCTGCTTTACAATATTTTTATCAACACCTACTTTATCCATATCACTCTTATCAAACCATGGTGGCCTGTTCTCAGCCGGAGGAGCAATCTCAGCGTTTACATCATCAAACACGATGGCCAGGTTTCCATTACGTAACTTCGTAGCTTGAACAGAAGCATTATTATTCATCAGCTCCGTCGGCTCAGGTGTTGACCAGCTTTTCCCGCCATCTGCAGATGTTGTCCTGTAAATATAATCAGATTTTCTACTTCTAAAAAAGCCTATTAAATTTCCGTCCGTACCCTGAACGATGGACATATGAACTAAACCTTTACTGTCTTGTACTTCATATTCCTCCCATGTTCTCCCATGGTCCTTCGATATTTTCACAACACTAAAATCATTTCCTAAAAAACCTTTACTGGACTTTAAGCTATAATAAGCAGGTAGTACGATCACATTATCTTCTAAAATAACGGGCTGATTTCTTACAAATGTCCCTGGTTTGTCAAATAATGTTTTAATGTCACTCCATGTATGCCCTTCATTCTTAGATACTCTATAACGAACAACCGATGATTCTTGATGTACATTGTTTTGGGCAGTATAGATTAACCACAATTCTCCATTGGTATTTTTAAAGAGAATGGGATTCTGCTCCGATCGTTCTGCATCATCAGATAAAACAACAGGTACACTCCAATTTTGTTCTCCTTTTTTCAGTCTGGAACATACAATCGAAATATCTGGCTTCCCTTCCCTGGATCCGCTAAACCACACACATAGCAAATCTCCATTATCTAGTTGATGCAGATTTGATGCATGATTATGAGGATGCAAGGTTGGAATATCTGCTTCAAAATCAAACGCTTTCAATTTCGTCATTTATACCTTCTCCTTTTGTATTATTTTGGAGCCAGTTCAACTGCAGATTTTAAGGCTGCAACCATACTTCTGCTATCCGCCAAATTCTTTCCTGCTATATCAAAAGCTGTACCATGATCTACCGAAGTACGAATAACTCCATAATTTAAACCTACCGTTATATTTACTCCTTCGTCGATCCCTAATAGTTTAATCGGAATATGCCCCTGATCGTGATAACATGCGATTACAAGATCAAAGTCTCCTCGATAAGCGCGGAAAAACAAGGTATCAGCTGGATAGGGACCTGTCACATTGATTTCTTCTAACTGCGCTTTTTGAATAGCAGGGACTAATTTTTCTTCCTCTTCCCCTTCACCGAATATCCCATTTTCTCCTGCGTGAGGGTTAATACCACAAACTGCGATTCTTGGTTCTTTATATCCTGCCCGCTTTAACGTTTGATCCGCCAGGTGAATAATGGTCTTTGTTCGCTCGGATGTGATCGTATTAATGGCTTCTTTTAAACCAACATGCGTTGTTAAATGCATCACTTTTAAATTTGGCGCACTCAGCATCATTGAGTAATCACGCGTTTCCGTTAATTCCGCTAATATCTCCGTATGTCCAGGATAAGAATGCCCTCCTTTAGCAAGTGCTTCCTTATTCAACGGAGCTGTACAGATAGCTTGTATTTTATTTTCTTTTGCCAAGTCGACCGCTTTCTTAATAAATTGAAATGCTGCGTTCCCAGCAGATGGTGAAATTTCACCAAAGGGGATATCTTTTGACAATAAATCTAAATCTAAGCAATCAATTGTACCATGTACATATATCGCTTCATCCACGTCTTTCACAGCATTCACTTTTACATCAGAACCTGTAACTTTCACTGCTCTTTCTAAGATCTTTGCATCACCTATAACCATCGGACGACAAATATTATATAAATCAGAATCTGCTAATGCCTTTACAATAATTTCCGGACCTACTCCTGTAGCATCTCCCATGGTAATTCCAATAGATGGAAGCATCACATCACATCACCTTTCTACCTGTTTTCTGCTTTCTTTTCCTCTCTTTGGAAAAGTTGAAATGCTTTCGTCATTACCTCTACTGTGCCAAAATTTCCTGCTTTGGTAATGGTGTTCAACATACAAACATCATCTATTTTCCCTATAGGCACTCCTAATTCTAACTCACCAAGTAATTGATAGCTTTGCACACCTAATTTGGCGAAAACCTGTTGTGCTGTATCACCACCAGTTAAAAACAAATTTTTAATATTATTCTCCTTTATTGCTGAGACAGAAAGATTTCCCAACTCTTCTGAAATGATATTACTAATATCAATGGCTGAAATGCCCTGCTCTTCTCCTATTGCTTTGGTCTCCTCTACATTATCAGATGAATAACATACAACACTTTTACCTTCTTTGACAGCTGTTTTTATATCAGCAGACATTTTTTCAATTTCAATATCCTTTTTTATGCCTCCTTTAATAACTTCCACTGCGTCTAGTTCAACTTTTAGGACATTTGTATTCTCTATCAAATGATTTAACTGTTTTCTCCCCATTTCACTTATACTGCCTACAACGAATAAAGCCGGGGAATCATCATAGGATAGTTCATTTTTTCTTTTTTTAAGTTTGTATCCCAAATTATCAGGTATATAGTTCATCAACCCTGCAGAACCACATAATATAACGGAAAATTCTGATTGAAAAAGTTGTATAATAGTTTTAAAATCTTCTTCTAAAATGGCATCCATTGTAATATAATGAATCCCTTGTTTTTTCCAATCCTCTAATAATTTCAAAAGAGATTTATATCCTTTTCTTAAATCTTTATAATTTAAATGCTTTACTGTTTTTTCCGCATCACGCTGAATAATATTAGCGATATTCGACTCATTTACAGGAGTTTTAGGATCTTTAGCTGCTTCTGTTTTACTTAATTCTTTTCCGTGCAGATAATGCACCCCGTCCTGTACAATTCTTCCATTGCCTGGATGAGCTGGAGTGATAAATATAAAATCAGGCATAAATTCATCGTATAAAGCATTTAATTCACTGCCTATATTCCCCCGCATGGTCGAATCTATTTTTTTATAGATGATATCAAATGATTCTTTTTTGATTTCTTGGGATATTTCTTTCACTTTTAAATATGCTTCTTGCTTTTCCATAGATCTGCTATCTGTATTATAAATAATGGCGTCTGCTTGTAATTTTTTCTTACTTTGAATGGCAACGGCTACTTCTAAATCAAAGTTCACTAATTGAACTCCTGTGTCACATGCTCCTGTTAAGTCATCTGCTATAATGGCAATTTTCATCAAATGACCATCTCTACTCCTCTAATAACTTTCTGTAAACTTCTTCGATATCACGTAAACTCATTTCTTTAGGATTGTTATTTAACAGGCGTGTCACTTTAGAAGCAGCAATTGATATTTCTTTTAAATGAGACTCTGAAACACCATATGATTTTAAATTTTGAGGAATCTCTAATACTTCTGTCCATTCACGGATTTTATCGATTACAGCTCTAGCTACTTCGTCTTCACTTAAATTAGCAGTATCCATCTTCATTGCATCCGCTACAGCATGCATTTTATTTCTTATTGAATCCAAATTAAATTCTGTCACATGTGGAAGTAACATCGAATTGGCAACACCATGAGAAATATTAAATTTGCCGCCTAAAGGGTATGCCAATGCATGTACAGCTGCTGTACCAGCACTTGTTAATGCCATTCCTCCATACATAGATCCAACAAGCATTTTTTCTCTCGCTTCGATATTCGACCCATTTTCATACGCTTCTACAATACTGTCAGAAATCAACCTGATGGATTCTAACGCAAACATATCACTAATCAAATTTGCCTTATTGGAAATAAAAGATTCGAAAGCATGTGTAAATGCATCCATTCCTGTGGCAGCTGTAATATGTTTAGGCAAACTAAGCGTTAATACAGGATCTAAAATCACAAGATTCGGCAGTAAGTATTTGCTTACCATGCCAATTTTCAATTCTTCATCCGGCAAGGTAACGATAGCATTAGGAGTTACTTCAGAACCTGTTCCAGCGGTGGAAGGTATTAACACGGTCGGAATACCTTTATTCTTAACCAAATCCGTTCCCAGTTTATCTTCTATCGACCCTGCGTTTGTGAACATAATCGATAAGATTTTTGTAGCATCTAAGACACTCCCACCACCGATTCCTATAAGGGCATCGTATTCATTCGCTGAGATACTTTGGAACACCTCATTAATATTGTTTGCAGTCGGTTCAGGAAGAATATCCGTATTAATATCTGCTTTAATGTTTTCTTTTTCTAATTGTTGTTGTATATGATCAACAAATCCATGCTTGATCATAGATGGTTGAGCTATCATCAAAATATTTCTGATTTCAATATTTAGTATGTTTAAATGGTCACTTATTTGTTTTATAGAATCTTTTCCAGAAATAATATGATTTGCGGTTTGAAATTGATATAAACTACCCATTATTTGTTTTTTCTCTCCTTTCCTAGTTACTTATAAGAAGCTACTATTTTTTTAAGCTTGTTTTCCACTTCACTGGACACTTCTTTTACAGGCAACCTTGGTGGTCCTACCGGTGCACCTGACAGTTCTACTAACTTTTTTAACACGGATGGCAGCGTTCCGTATTGAAACGATTCTCTTAGCTCACTTAATCTGTTTTGTTGTTCGCTTGCTTCATTTATTTTTCCATTTTTCCAATTTTCATAGATAGCATTCACTATTTTCGGAACCACATTCGCTGTTGCTGCTACTGCTCCAGTTGCTCCAGCTTCCAAAGCATCTAAAATAAGAGAATCTGTACCGCAAATAACATGAAATTCCTCATTTTTTGAAGCCTCTATGTAACCTTTTATATTCTCCAAATCTCCACTGCTGTCCTTGATACCAACAATGTTCTTTACCTTTGCCAGCTCTGTAACAACTTTTTTATCTAAATTAACTCCTGTTTTAGACGGAATATTGTATAACATAACCGGAAGATTTGTATTTTGGGCAATCGACCTATAATGGTCAATCATCTCGTCCTGATCAGGAATAACAAAAAATGGCGTAATTACGGATAACGCATCGGCTCCGACACTTTCTACCTCTTTAGAAAGTTCTATCACTTCTTTTGTACTATTTCCTCCAACCCCTACAATGACAGGGACTCTTTGATTGACTTCACTAACTACTTTTTTAGTAACATTTACTTTTTCATCCTGGCTAAGTAAATGAAATTCACCATTTGTTCCTAAAATAAATAATCCATCTACACCTGCGGCAATTAAATTATCTACTAAAGCCGGGATCACAGCCTCATTTACTTGTTGTTTATGGTTTAACGGCGTTACCATTGCTGGTATTACTCCTGAAAACATCGAATACCTCCTTTGTTTACTTTTGCAACATATTTTATTGTTAAAGCGTTTTCTTATTGAGATTATATTATAATAAGTTTTAAATTGCAACCGAATATTTTATTGTTTTAATTTTAAACATAAATAATAAAGATGAGATTCTATTACACGAAGTTTCGCATTCTTGTACAGGAGATTCTATCCTTTGCAAGCACAAAAAATGAGCATGATTCTCCTCGTCACCATACTCATTTCATTCAAAGTATTTATTTTGTGTCCATTTATGCTTTTTAAGAAGCTATTTATCTTTCAATTTACGCCATAACGTTGATCGATTAATACCCAGTCTTTTCGCGGTTTGTGAATGATTCTCATTTTCTTCTTTAAAAACTTTTTTTATAATCGCTAATTCGATCTCTTTCAAAGATTTATCCATAGGGAAATCCGTTATAACAGGGAACTTTAACGCATGTTTTTCTTCTATATTCTGAACATCCTCCACATTAATAAACGGCCCTTTCGCAATTAAAATCACTTCTTTCATAAATTGTATCAGCTCGTCTATATTCTGAAGCCATGCTTTCTTCTGTAATAATTCCAATGCTGCAGGGCGAATTCCCGCTATTTCTCTTCCATATTCATAATTAAATTTATTAATAAAAAGCTTAACCAATGTCTCAAAATCCTCTTCCCTATCCCGTAACGGCGGAATTTGAATCTTTAATGGACTTAATACTAAATACAATTCATACAAAAACTTTTCGGTCTCAATTTGTTGTTCCATGGTTTCGGTTGACGAAGAAATAAAGCGGGGCTTAGGGATATCTCTTTCCATAAATACTAATAACTGCTTTTGATTATCAGGTGATAATTTATCTATTTTCTTCAGATAAACGGTTCCACTTAAATGATTAAAAATAATTCCTGAATCACCAAATATTTGATTCCAGCCATCGGATTCTATAACTTCACAGTCTACTACAAGTAAAGGATAAGAAGATCGATTACTCCCGATATGCATTAAACTGGCAAGTCTCTCTTTTCCTGTTCCAACTTCTCCATGGATTAAGACATTCTCATCTTTTAATGTAAAGGTCTTAGCTTTAGCGATAACATCTTTCATTATATTATTATTAGCAGTAAACCAATTCAGCGTTTGTAAAGGGTTATCGCTGGCTGTGTTGATGATCTTTAATCCATTTATTGGAGGGAATGCCTGCTTATCTTCTATTGTAATTTCTAAACAGATTAATTCCGAATGATCAAAAGATAGAAAATAACCTTCTAATCCTAATACCTCGTCATTATATTCCAGTAACGTCTTGAGCTCTTTATGTGTTGTCAATTCATGTATCCATCTTTTCAAATCACTGTCATTTATCGCATCTTTAATATGTTGAGCTTGTTTATTTCGGTAAATGACCTCTCTATCCCTATCTATTATAAGAAAAGCCTTCTTATGCTGGTCCAGCAGCGCTTTAGGAAGAAGTTGCTTATTTTTTTTAGGGACATATATCTTTTCAAATTTAACAGCATCTTCCAGCGCCTTATGTACACTCTCTCTTCCAGATGTCAGAAGCAGTCCGTTTAACCCCAGAGCTTCCGCATAATGCACTGTAATGGTATCTCCTACAATAATTTGATACCCATTTCTTTGTAATTCCTTTAATTTAGGCACAACATCTTTTTCCTGTTCAATTGTATAAGCAGAGATTTCCATATCAATTAAATTGGATATGGTTTTTGCACTTTCAATAACATTTCCAAAACCTACAATTGCCTTTTTTTCCGCACTATCTTTGATTAATGTGAAAACGCGTAGCAAATCATAAGCAGACACTTCTATTTCAATGACAGGTATCTTTACATTTTTTTGTATCAATCGAGCAGTTCCACCACGACTGATGATAATATCTGCTCCCTTCGCTTCTGCTTCTTTAGCCCGTTTTACACCTTCTTCTAAATCTCCAATTTCTATATCCATATCTATATGATTTACTTTATTTTTCACAGACTGAATGACTTCTTTTAATCCATTATACGGAGCTATTGCTACAACTTTCATTTCATCACCACCTGTTGCGAATTTAAACACTTATTTTTATTATAACAAATCTTATCGATGTCAGGTATTATAATACATTAAAAACGTAGATCTTCATGGCAAAGAAGAAACACAAAAATTGCCCTACTCATCATTCGAGATAGGGCTAATGTGATACATATACACTTTCAAAGTATTTATATTTTTTATGCCATCCTATGATTAAATAATTTCTTTCTTTTTTAACTCTGCCAGTTCCTCAGCAGAAAAACCAAATAGATTTTGGAAAATTTCCTCATTATGCTCACCTTTTTGTGGCCCTGTAGTCTTCACCTCTCCAGGAGTTCTCGAAAATTTTGCAAAAACATTAGGAAGCTTCATATTTCCAAGATCTTCATCAACAATATTAACAAACGACTCACGTTCGATATAATGCGGGTCTTCATATATTTGCTTTACATCGTACATTGGTCCAACTACTGCTCCACTCTCATTAAGCGTATTGACCGCGTCATCCATATTTCTTTCACGAATCCATTCGCCAATAATTTGATCTAGTTCATCTACATTTTTTAGACGATCCTTGTTTGTTGCAAAACGTGCATCTTTTATTAAATCTGGTCTTCCAATTGCATTAAAAAGGTTTTCAGCAATAGATTGGGCACTTGCCGAAAGAGCTATCCACTTTTTATCTTTTGTTTCATATGCATTTCTAGGGGCAGTCTGTAAACTACCATTGCCCATTCTTTCAGCAACTTCGCCTAATTGATCATATGCAATTAATTGCGGTTCCAAAAACCTCATCAATGGTTCATACAGCGATATATCAATACATTGCCCTTGAAATGATTCGTTTTGAGAGCGCTCATAAAGTGCAATCATAATAGATAGCGCTCCAAACACACCACTTACTCCATCAGCTAAAGGCATACCTGGTAAAGTGGGTGGACCAGTTTCGTCACCATTTACTGATGTAAATCCACTCATCCCTTCTGCTACCGTACCAAACCCTCTTCGATTCGCATAAGGACCATCTTGACCAAAGCCAGAAGTTCGCAACATGATTACCTTCGGATTAATTTCAGATAACGTATCATAATCAATTCCCCATCTTTCTAGTGTTCCAGGTCGAAAATTCTCAATAATAACATCAAAATGTTTAATTTGATCTTTAATGATTTTCTGTCCCATCTCATTACTTAAATTTAGCGTAATACTTTTTTTATTTCTGCTTAATGATTTCCATAGTAATGGAACATTGCCCTTTTGTTTTCCGTATCTTCTAGCATGATCTCCATATATAGGATGCTCTACTTTTATCACCTCTGCTCCAAAATCAGCAAGGTGGGTAGCAGCCCAAGGAGCCGCCAACATTGTAGATATATCCAAAACTCTAATTCCTTTTAATGGCGAATTATTCATTTCATTAACACCTTCCTTCATTTCCCTTTAAGCGTTCATATTTTTCGACTCTTTCATACTCATCTATTATCTGCTGATACTTCTTATAATGCGGGTAATCAATCATTTTTCCATCATATGAAGCTGAAGCCCTGCCTTGATCCAATGCATTATTAAATACATTTACAATTTTTCTAGCCTGATTGATTTCTTCTTCATTGTATTTAAATGACTTATTTAATATTTCTACTTGGCTAGGATGTATGCAGCTTGAGCCTCGGAATCCTAATTCAAATGCCTCTCTTGCATATTTTCTATAGCTATCTAAATCTGTGTAATTTGCTAAACTTCCCATTAACCCTAGAGGTATAACATGGTAGGCCCTTGCAACTGTAATTAATTTTAACCTAAAATAATTTAAAGAAGCCACCGTTTGCTGGTTCAATATAATACCCAAATCAGATGCTAAGTCTTCCATACCAATTGAAACCGTATCTATTCTTTTCGAAGCTTTGAGAATATCAACTACATCTAAAAATCCTTTAGCTGTTTCTATTAAAATGCTTATTTTAAATTGTCCAACTGCTAAATTTGCTTTTTTTTCAAGCTCTGTAATCCATTGATCTATCTTTTCAATCTCATGTCCAGATTCTACTTTAGGAACTACAATGCCACTTACTCCTTCTCGAACAGATTTCTCTATATCTTTATAAAGAAAGTCCTCTTCGGAATTAACACGTATATAAATTGGTGTGATTGATGAAGATATTGTTTGTACTGCGTCAGGAATTAACGTACGTGCATATTCTTTCTCTTCATATGGAATACTATCTTCTAAATCTAAAACAATGACATCTGCATTTCTCTTATCCGCTTTCTGAACAAACTTATTCACATTGATAGGAATTACTAACCTGGAACGTACGATCATATTTTCATTACTCATGTTTTAATTATCACCCATTCGTTTCTTTATGTTTATAAAATGGTCCTCCATCGCTTTTTTTGCTCCTTCTGCATCCCGATTTAATAAAGCAGTTAAGATAGCTATATGCTCCTGATGAGCAGCTTTAATATGATTATCCTTGGAAAAATTATAATCACGAGCATCATTAATTATATTTAAATTTAACTCCATAAATTGGATCAACACTTGATTATTACTATATTTAGCTAAAGAATAATGGAAGATAAAATCATTATTTTGTTCAGCTTCTACAGTATTTTCTTTCGACTTTTCAAGTAATTGTTGCAATTCTTCTAGATCACTATCTTTCGCATTTTTACAAACTAAATCAATGATTCCTTTTTCTACAATTTCTCTAGCTTCAATTAACTCAAGAATAGCAGCTCTTTTCATTTCGTCGACAAGCTTTTGACCAACAATTAATTGCTGTTCAATAGGCTCCTTTAAAATTCTACCCCCTCCTGGCTTTGTCTCTATGATGCCTTGTGATTCTAACACTCGAAAGGCATCTCGCAGGGTTCCTCTAGATACACCCAGATCCTTTACCAGTTCTCTTTCAGAAGGTAATTTTTCTCCAATGTTAAAATCGCCATTATCTATTTTATTTTTTATGATCATAATAACTTGTTCATATAGTCTTTTATATTCAATTTTCATAATTAAAGTATCCCCCTAAGCATCAGATACTTTAATTATAGCAAAACTATAGAAGAACTTGTTACTCTTCCTTAACTTTCATATAATGTAATATGAATCCTAAAATTGCTGCAACTGCACTTAACAGATAAGCAATCGTAGATAAGTATTCACTACTTTTAATAATCATCGTACCATTCATAATAACAAGACCTGCTATTTGTCCAAGTACTAATAAAAAACCAACTATAGCAAACCCAATGATACTAAGTATAAACAATTTTTTTATGATTCTCTGCATTATATTCCTCCTAAAATAGCATTATTGGTAGCAATCCTGTAGCAACTAACCACCCCAGTAAACCTATCGGGATTACATAATAGCAAATCAATGGAACGAACGTTTTTATCGGATCTGCACGTGCTATTCCACTCGCAATGAAAATAGGTGCTCCCCCTGGCGGAGACGCTCCTTCTGTAGAAGAGAATATTAAAATTGCTACCGCAGCAACTACTGGATCAATACCGGCTGCTACAAGTGTACTAAATGCCACTGTACCTATAGCTGTCACCGTTGCAGTAGCCGTAAGTGGAGTCGCCACAATAATGATTAAAATCCCTACAAGTAGTGCCACAACCCAAGGTCCTAAATCCATTGAACTCATTAAAACGCCTAGTTCTTCTGGTAATTGAAGCTGCTTTAAAATTTCGCTTGCAGAAAATGAAAAAAGCAAGATAACCCCAATCACACTAAAACTCTTGGTAGATCCTTCAAGAAATGAAAACCATTCTCCAAATGTTTTGGGAATCGTGTCCCAGCTAACAAGAATAGTTATGATACTGATTAAAACCGGCACCCAAATTATAATAGAAATAGAACCAATAGCATCCTCACCAATTCGATTTAGTTGTGCTAAAGATTCCGAAAGTGGACCAATTGTAATAAGAACTGGGACGATAATCCCTATAAATATCAATAATGACTGCCATCCTTTTTTGAATGCGATTACAAAACTATCCAAATTTTCACTCGGAATTGCTTTTACCTTGTCTCGTTTCGTAAACCACCAAACAATGATAAGTCGATATATTAACGTGTAAATACCTGCTACAAACAAAGCGACATACAAATTCCCTTCCGTAACTAAGGCGCTAACAGGTGCAGCCCCAAGTAAGATGAACATGGAACTATTTGGAGGAAAAGATATTCCCATCCCAGCATTTCCTGCTGCTATTGTTGCTGATGTTTCTTTCTTCCATCCAGTTTTATTCATCCAAGGTATTGTAATAGCTCCTACAGTTGCTGTATTACCAGACCCTGAACCAGATATCATGCCGAAAATAGCTGATGCAATCGTATCAACATAAGCTGGCCCTCCCGGAAGCCTCCCCACCATAGCATTTAAAATATTAATTAGCTTATTAATTAGCTTTGTTTTTTCAATTAGATAGGCCATTAATACAAAAAACATCGCCGCAAAGAGTACTTCATGAGTCGCTCCAAAAATAAAACCATCCCATAATAACTTGAAAGCGTCTGTTCCACCAAATAAAGCGGTAACAAAATATCCTAAGATCATTGCTTCCCCTATGTTTCTTTTAACAATTACTACCCAAGCTATAATGATTAAAATGTAAACCAACAGTGCCCATATAGAAATCCCCAATTTCAATCCAACCCCCTTTTGGTAAACTGGATTATCCAGTTAGTTGACAGAATTATATAATATCTCATTCCTGAAGTCAATGTATATTTATATATGAACCATTAAGCATTAGCTGAAAATAAATATAATCAGGTTATAAAAAAGTAAGTGGTGACAGCTTGAAGATTGTCATCACTTACTTTTTTTTACGTATTGATACATTTTTATTTCTGCAACTATAGTTGAATAGAGTAATTCATAATAAAACAACCTAGCTCTCACGAGTCAAATAAGATTCATTCCATAAAGGAAGTTTCGTTCCAATATTACGTTGAAGCGCGTTCTGATAAACTTGATAGCCCCAAGCTAGATCTTCGGTCGGGAGCCCTCCCATCATACAAATAATGGTTTCGTCTTCAGATGTTCTACCATTCTCCTTATCAATGATAATGTCACCAATATCATCTATTTTATTATCATATTGCTTGGTATGAATAAGATTTAACAGCTGACCTGACATGGTCCAATCAAGTATGCTGGATATGCCTTCTGGATGGCTTAACCCATCCTCTAACCATTTTTCATGCATCGACCATAAATCCGATACAATCCGATGCTTTCTTAAAGTAGATTCTTCAAATTCAGCAGCACCGGTTAGTAAAATGAGAGCTCCCTCTTTAATATGTTCTTCTTTGATAAATGGTTTTGTTTTTCCGGAAGTAGCAACAGTCAAAATATCCGCTTGATTTGTGCAGGCATTTATATCATCTACGACTTCTACATCTACATGCAGTTGTTCACTTAAACGATTTGCAATTTGCTCTCCCTTTTCCACATTGATATCATATAAAACAATTTTATCAATGGAATCAATGGTTGTTGCAATAGCAGTAATGCAGGATTGGTTAATAGCCCCGCCGCCTACAGCACCAAGCACTTTAGCTTCCTTTCGTGCCAGATATTTACTGAATACTGCCGGGACTGCGCCTGTTCTGGTAGAACTTACTAAATTACCTGCCATTATAGAAAGAGGTGCTCCTGTATCTTTATCATTTAGGGTAAACGTATGAATAGATCTAGGTAGGCCTTTGTTTAGATTTTCTATGTTTGAACCGTACCACTTGTTCCCTACCACATCAAACTCCCCGCCTAAATAAGAAATCAATGACATAAAACGCCTATCAGGCCCTGCTTTAGGCATATTTTCAAAAGGTTCTTCCTTGTTAAACCACAGCATTAATCCATGATCATTCCGGTTTGGACCACCTAAGAGATAGTCTCCTTTTCCCATCAGCTTAAACATCTTTTCAATGGTGTTAATACATTCCTTCATATCCAGTACGCCCGCATCAATCATCTCTTCTTCTGTAAGATATAATAATTCAACCTTGCTAGACATATAGATTCCCTCCCAATATTTGTTATAATAAACCTTATAAACTTACAACACCAAAACAGAAAACGCTTTCAATAAAAATAAATAACTTTTACTTGTAATATTAGGTAATAATATATCACTCAAAAAGGTTTAAGTAAACCTTTATTTATTTAAAAAGGAACTATAATTCCTTTTTTAAAAAAACCAATTACTACATAGGAGGCTTCTAAATGGATAAACAAAGTGTTTTAAAAAAAATTATAAACCAAAAAGAAAGTCTGCCCAAAAAGCAGAAAAAGTTTTGTGAATTTGTTCTTGAGCATTACAGAACGATTGGTTTAGACTCCATCGGCGAATTATCTTCTAAAGCAGATGTCGGCACGACGACTATTTTACGAACCATCAATAACTTAGGCTATAAAACGCTGAATGATTTCAAAAAAGACTTACACAAAGCAGTGATTGATTCAAAAACACCCAAGTGGTGGGATTTTAATGATAGTAAAAAAAATAAAAAATCAAGCAGTGAAATTATAAAAACAACTTGGGATAAAATTAATTTTTTACAAAGCTATACAATGAATGATGATTTTGTACAAAGTGTTTTAGCTACAGTGGATCTCATGATAAATGCATCTAGAATCAATATATTTGGGTTAAGATCTGCCCGGTCGGTTGCATTATATCTAGAAAACTCAATTAATCAATTTTATCCAAAATGCAATCAACTAAGCTATGAACCTCATTATATTTTTGACCGAATGCATCATTTTAACGACGATGAGATCGTTGTTTTGGTAGCATTATCTCCGTATACGCAACTGACGTATGATGTTGCAAAATACTGTGCCGAAAAAAAGATGAAAATTGTATTGATTACGGATAGTGAGGAAAATTCAATGATTCCTTATGCAAGTGTAACGGTATTTCTATTCCGATCGGAAGACCATTATACACTAGTTCCCGCTATTTCCTTGGTTGAGACCATAACGGTTTTATTAGGAATAACTATAAACGAGGATAGTGCTGCAAAACTGGATGAAATTGGACAACTATTAGCTCAACAAAATATAACAAAAACGTAATTATTAAAAACTTTTTTATATTAATTTTAATGGCATGTACCAATGTTCATGCCATTCTTTTTGCTCGATTAGGAATTTTAATACCAAAATTAAATAAAAAAGGTTTGATTTATCCAAAATGAATGCTATACTTTCTTTTAAATATGAAAACGCTATCTTTTTTCAAAATTGATGACGTTTACAATAATTGGGAGGGTATTTTATGCAATATAGACTTGGTGTTGATACAGGAGGCACTTTTACAGATGTCGCATTAGTATCTGAACAGACTGGGGAAACTTTTATAACTAAAGTTCCTTCAACTCCAGATAATAGTTCTATTGGTGTGATGAATGGTGTGAAGCAAATTATTTCTGAAAATAAAATTAATAGTAAAGATCTTTCGTTTTTTATTCATGGGTCTACTGTTGCTACAAACACCCTATTAGAGAAAAAAGGAGCAAAAACAGCACTTATCACAACCAAAGGATTTAAAGATGTTATTGAAATAGGCAGACAGACTCGGCCCAAGCTGTATGAATTTAGAGCGAGAAGATCAAAGCCTTTAATACAACGAAATTTAAGATGGGAGATTGATGAAAGAATAAATGCAAGTGGAGAAATTGTTAAAGAGGTGACAGACAATGATATTCAATCCATCTTACAACAAATTACAGATAACCAAGTTGACTCCTTAGTTATTTGTTTTATCAATTCTTTTTTAAATGCGGAGAATGAGAAAAAAGTAAAGGAACGCATTTTACAAGCGTATCCAAATCTTGCAATTACCTTATCATCAGATATACTGCCAGAAATAAAAGAGTACGAAAGAACAAGTACAGCAACCGTTAACGGCTATGTCATGCCTAAGATGAAATTATATTTAAGGGACTTGGAAAATGCACTGACCGAGTTAGACATTTCCAGTGATTTATACATTATGCAATCCAATGGTGGTGTTATCACAACAGATACAGCAGTTGAGATGCCTGTAAGAACCGTACTATCCGGTCCTGCTGGAGGCGTTATTGCCGGCACCGATATAGCGAAACAAACTGGATTACAAAACTTAATCACCATCGATATGGGTGGTACCAGCTTAGATACAGCATTAATCGAAAACGGGATTCCGCAATACACGACAAATAGTAAAATTGACGATTTCCCTATCAATGTTCCTATGGTGGAAATGCATACCATTGGTTCAGGAGGAGGAAGTATTGCCTGGATTGACAGCGGAGGCGCATTACGTGTTGGCCCACACAGCGCTGGTGCAGTTCCAGGACCTGTATGTTATGGGAAAGGTGGGACAGAACCTACTGTCAGTGATGCTAACGCCATTTTAGGACGGATTAATCCGGATGCTATTTTAGGCGGACGCATGGAAATGGACATTGAAAACGCACGTAAAATTATGAAAGAAAAAATTGCAGATCCGCTCTCTATTAGTGTAGAAAAAGCGGCAGAAGGTATTTTAAAAGTTGTAAACGCGAATATGGTAAGGGGAATTCGAGTTATTTCGGTGGAAAAAGGACACGATACAAGAGATTTTTCCCTGCTTGCATTTGGTGGTGCAGGACCTTTACATGCCAGTGATATTGCGAAAGAATTAGGCAGTAAAAATATTATTATCCCGCCAAATCCAGGTATTACTTGTGCATCAGGTATGCTCATTGCGGATGTTAGACATGATGATGTACAGTCCTTTATTTCCAGTACAGATCAACTAAATGTCGCTGAACTTCATGCTGTTTTTGAAAAACTGCAAAAAAATGCACAAGCAAACCTCAAGAAACAAGGTTTTACAGATGAAAAGATTCAACTCCGCCTAAGCTTAGATTTGAAATATAAAAATCAAGCTTATGACTTAAATATTTCTTTAAACGGAAATGCCATTGACCAAGAAACAATTGAACAAGCAATGAAAAATTTTCATCATACACACGAAAAAATTTATGGATTTAATAGAGAAGATCAACCGTTAGAAACGGTTAATGCTAGAGTTACTTCTTTCGGCATCATTGATAAACCTGAAAATAAGTCAAATTCGTCCGATTCTTCTCAATACGATATAACTTTTAAATCTAGAAAAGTATATTTTGATGGACAATATATGGATACCAAAATTGTAGACAGAGACAGCCTTTTACAAAATAACGAATTAGTTGGTCCAGCGATCATTGAACAATTGGACTCTACCATCGTCATACATCCAAATCAAAAAGCATCTACGGATGAATTTAAAAATCTGATTATCGAAAATCTTTAAGAGGATGTTCAAAAAGCTTAACTTTGGGAGGTTATACAATGAGTAAGATTGACGGCATCACATTGGAAGTTATGAAAAACTCTTTTTACACAATCGCGGAAGAAATGGGAGTTACTTTAATCAAAACGGCATTATCCACGAATATTAAAGACCGTGTTGATTGTTCAACCGCTATTTACACAAAAGAAGGAGAACTCGTTGCCCAAGCAGAGCATGTTCCCTTGCATTTAGGGTTAATGCCTTCCGTTGTGAAAGAAATTCTTAAAATGTACCCTGAGGACAAACTATCACCCGGCGATGCAATTTTAATTAACGATCCTTATATTAGCGGCTCTCATTTACCAGACATTTTTATGATTAGCCCTATCTTTTATAAAAGTCAGCTCGTCGCCTTAGCTTCCAATATTGCACACCACGTAGACGTCGGCGGCATGGCTCCGGGAAGTATGTCTGTAAAAGCAACAGAAATATTTCATGAAGGGCTGAGGCTGCCAGCTATTCGTGTAAGAAAAAACGGCAAATTAGATGAAGAAGTCATCAGGCTTTTGGAGAAAAATGTACGGACAGGTGAAGAAGTGCTAGGTGATATCTATGCACAGCTTGCAGCAAATACCGTTGCCGAAAAAAGAATCATTGACTTAATTGAAAAATACTCAATCGAACATGTTTGGGAAAGCATGCATGAGCTGATCGATTACTCTGACAGACGCATGCGTTCAGCAATAAAAGAAATTAAAAATGGTGTCTATACGTTTGAAGATTATTTAGAAGGCGATGGGATCACAGAAGATAACATCTTAATCAAAACAAAAATAGAAATCATGGATGACTCGATTTCCGTTGATTTTCATGGCTCTGACAAACAAAGTAGAGGTCCTGTTAACTCCACACACGGGGTGACAAGTGCATGTGTATTTTATGCTCTAAAATCCTTATTAGATCCCGATGTACCGCCAAATGCCGGGACATATAAATGTATTGATCTTATAGCACCAAAAGGAACCATTGTAAATCCAAATTTCCCTGCTCCCGTTTCTAATGCGAATGCAAATACATCGCAAAGAATTACAGATACGATATTTGGAGCTTTAGCAGATTTACTTCCTGAGCGGTCCATGGCAGCTTGCTCGGGTACAATGACAGGCTTCTCCATTGGCGGGTTCGATCACATCAATAGAAAATATTTATCCTATATTGAAACATATGGAGGTGGACAAGGTGCATTAAGTGATATGGATGGCATGGATGGTGTGCACACCAATATGACGAACACATTGAATACACCAGTAGAGGTCATTGAGCAAACATTTCCTTTCCAAGTAAATAACTACTGTTATGTGGATGGTAGCGCCGGTGCAGGTAAACATCGAGGTGGAGTTGGTCTGCAAAGAGAGATAAAACTTTTAACAGATGGATTTACCATGACATTAATGGCAGATAGAGCAATAAATAGCCCATGGGGACTATTTGGTGGTCTGGGAGGAAAAACTTCCAGCTGTACTTTACAAAAAGAGAATGGAGAAGTCATTCATTTTTCTTCTAAAGTGACCAGAGAAATCGAGAAAAATGATACGGTGACATTGCGTACAGCTGGTGGAGGCGGATACGGAAAACCTGAGGAAAGAGAAGCAGAAAGTGTTCTTCAAGACATCATTTTAGGGTTTATCAGTACAGAACAAGCAAAAAAAGACTACAAAGTAGTAATCAATAAGGACTTTACAGTTAACGAAGAAGAGACAGTTCATTTAAGAAATGCATAACAAATGGGAGGGATTCGATGTCTAAAAAGCAGGAAAGAGAGACATTTGATGAGATGGAACAAGTAAAATCACCACCATTTAAAAATTTTGGATTGTTAGTTTTATTGCACGGCGTAGTTTTTCTATATGTATATATTTGGGAACTTATTTTAACAGCTTTTTAAAAAGGAGGGATGCATATAATGGCTTTAACCATATTTATCATATATTTTGGTTTCCTTTTAATTGTTGGGCCAATTGCCGCAAAAAAGATGAAGAAAAAAGATTCCAGTGATTATATTTTAGCCGGACGATCTGTTCCTACTTGGTTGGTAACTGGAGGAATTATAGCAACGCTCATTAATTCTGCTACTTTGCTAGGATATGGCGGAAGTGGTTATTCTTTAGGGATATCCGCTTATTTCGCCAGCTTAGGCTTTGTTGCTATCTTAATGTGGATGGGCTATACCTTTATTCCAAGGCTTCGTAAAACGAATATTGTGACACTACCTGAGTTGTTTTCGAAAATGTTTGGCTGGAAGCATAAAGTCGTGGCTGTTATTTTAGTTATGTGCCGCGATATGGGGGTTACTGCTGGAGCTTCTGTAGGTATGGCCGTAGTATTAAGCTCTGTTTTTGATCTTTCTTTTGATATAGCATTGATTATCACTTTATTTATTACACTTTTCTTCACTGTAACCGGCGGTATGTGGGCTGTTATGTTTACCGATACCATTCAGGCAGCCTTCTTAGTTATTGGCAGTACCATTATGATTCCATTAGCTATTATGTATATCGGCGGCTGGGATACCCTTTTAAACCTCATTCCAGAAACACATACAGATATGTGGAATGCTGGAGGTATACAAACCTTTGGATGGATTATATCCGGGGCATTAACATGTGTTGCCTATCAAACACTTATTCAAAGAGGATTGTCAGCGAATTCAGATAAAACGGCTAAAAATTCCTTTTTGTATGCCGGAAGTATTGCTGTCGTCTGGTATATGGTCCCTTTCTTAATTGGAATCCTGGCATTGGTAATTTTCCCGGATATTACACCTGATGATGCCTTTTTAAGGCTAAGTACACTCTTCGGCAGTGTAGGAAGTATATTATTCGCAGTTATTGTTGTATCATCCTGTATTTCAACATTAAGCTCTACTATTCTAACCACTGCTTCTAATATCTCTAATGATATATACAAACAGTGGATAAAGCCAGATGCTGATGAAAAAAGCGTTGTTCTTGTCTCTAGAATCTCTGTCGTTGCAGTTGCGATTATCGGCTCTTTAATTGCCCGTTCTTTACCTTTTATATTGGAACTGCTATTAACAGGAGGAAGAATTATGGCAGCTTCCCTAGCTCCTGTTCTTATCGCCTTGGTATTCTGGGCAAGAGCAAGAAGAGCATATCACAGCACAATTTGGGCAATGGTAGCAGGGGCTTTAGCTACAGTAACGGCTATTATTATCGGCAGCCAAGCTGGAGCAGAAGAAGGTTCTGTTGTGTTTGTTTGGGCAGTGGATCCAATTTTGTTAGGATTACCGATTACGCTTCTTATTTTGATTATTGGTACGTTTGTGGAGACGAAGGGGAAAGAGATTATGCTTCCTGATGAACAAGAAGATATTGTGAATAAATAGAAATTGATCTACAAAATATTTATTTAATAAGCATATATTCTGAAACTACAAATACTTCTAAAAAATGTAAACTATACTGCGTAAGTGAGAAACTCTTACAGATTTACTTTAAAGTTTCTCACTTACACTCTTTAAACTTGTATACTAACATTGTTTGATATTTAATAAAATTGAAATTTTATTAAATATTCGAAATATTTTTCTTATTAACTATTTACGCTTACTTTATATTTAAAGTTATTTACTTCATTTCTAGTAGGTAAAGAAGGTATAACATCTCTTTTTGTAACACTATAGGCTCCAACATAATTGGCAAAATTAACTGAGTCTTCTACTGTTTTTCCTTCTGACAGAGCTACAGCCAGTCCTCCAGTAAAAGAATCCCCTGCTCCAGTTGTATCTATTGGGCTGACATTAATACCTTTTATTTCTACACATTTATTTGAACTTACTATCATTGCTCCTTTAGCACCTCGGGTAATAATTATATATTCTGGACCCTGTTTTAATAGGTTTCTTGCTAATTCTTCACACATTTTATCATCTAGTTTTGTATAAAGATCCTCATTATTCAACAACAACAATTCTGTTTCATTTGGATTAACTATATTGGCATATTTCAATAATCTTTTTGCATCCTTATTAGCTGGAGCAGGATTTAATATTATTGCTTTTCCTAAATAATAAGCGTGCTTCATTAAATCTTCTATTAAAGCTAAATTATTCTCCAATTGAAAAACAACAATATCCGAATTTTCAATTTTTCCAGTATTTACTACTTCTTCAGATACTAAATCATTATTCGCTCCACTATCTACTAGAATACAATTTTCACCTTCGTTGTTTAATAGTATAAATCCTACACCTGTATGTTTATCCGACCTAAAAATGGTGCTAATATCAACATTTTGCTCCTTTAACATATTAAGACCATCATTACCAAACTTATCATTCCCCAAACATCCTACAAAAGAAACATCACCTCCTAACTTTGAAGCTGCTACCGCTTGGTTAGCACCTTTTCCTCCATTACTCTCCGAAAAATTTTTTGCCAATAATGTTTCTCCCCATACAGGAATTCGCTCCGTTCTACACGCAAGTCCAACATTATAACTTCCTATAACCAAAATTTTTTTGTTTCCCAACTTGCTCACCTCTTTAATTCAATTACGATATAGATAAGAGGAAATTGGATATTGATCTGACTTTAAATAGATGTTAGAAGACTCTACAGGCTCCATATTCTCTAGGTAAGAAACTTGTTTTATAAAAAGAATAGGCTCTCCTTCCGTTTCGTTTAATAAATACGCTTCTGATCTATTAAGTCTAATAGCCTTGAATTCTCTTGTACCATAATTGATTTTTTTTCCGCTCTGATTTTCAATACTGTTAAATAAAGTTTCTTCCTCGAAATCTACATTCAATATATCTGGACATAAAGATGTGTCTACTATATTTTCTAACAATATAATAGGCTTTTCCTCGATGTAACGCAGCCTTTTTAAATACATTAACTCAGGGTTGTTGTTTTTCTTAATAAATTCAGATGTTTGAATTATATTCTCGTCTTTTATCATATATTTATCTATTACTTTCGTAGTAAATTCTAAATTCTTTCTATTCATAGATTCTGCAAAAGAAATAAGTTCTTGGCCAAATCTATGACCACTTTTATTCTCTTTTACAAATGTTCCTTTCCCATGTATTTGGATAAGAACGCCCTCTTGAATAAGGAGAGAAATAGATTTACGAATAGTTCCTCTACTTACTTCGAAAACTCCACATAATATTTCTTCAGAAGGTAATTTATACCCCTCACTCCACTCATTTCCCACAACTTTATCTCGAATAATATCTGCAATTTGCGTATATAAAGGGGAAGGAGACTTTTTATCTATTTTAGTATTTAAATTTAACATACATTTACAACTCCTTCCCATGAACACCAGTTATCTAAAACGGTTGAATAATGTTCTAATAATCACTTACCTGTTCTCCTGTACCAGTTAAAATTTTCACACCTGCACTAGTTCCTATTAAACTTGCCCCGGCATTTAATATTTCAATACAATCTTCATAAGATCTAATTCCACCAGATGCCTTCACTAATGCTTTATCTCCTGCTATTTTTTTCAAAAGTAGAATATCGTCAACTGTTGCTTTACCTCCACGTCCCCAGCCACTAGAATTTTTTAAATAAGTTACTCCTGCTTCAAGAGCTAGTTCGGCAGCAATTTCTTTTTCATCTTGTGTCAACATTCCGAATTCTAACATAATCTTCGTAACTTTACCGCTTGCAGCGTGAACAATCTCTTTTATTTCATTTTTATATTCATCATACATTTTACTTTTCAAGAAACCAACATTAGCCATAAAATCCAGTTGGTCTGCTCCTAATTTGAATACATTTTCAGTTTCTTTCACTTTAGAAGCTGTTGTTGCGCCGCCCATTGGAAATCCAAGTGCTGTACACACTTTAATATCAGTATTATTAAACATTTTTTTTGCTTCTTCAATCCAACAAGGCTGTAACATAACTCCATCAAAATTATACTCAATGCAATCGTTGCAAAGAGAGATAATCCCTTCCCTGTTTAAATCTGGATTTACATTTGTATGTTGAATTTTTTTGGCAATTTCTTCTTTAGTAAATGTTGTCATTGTTTTCTCCTCCATTATATCTATAATTACTTTGAATTTCTACATTTTATCTTTATAGTAATCAGGTGTCACAACTCCTGATCTATTAAAAAACTTTTTAACATCCACCCCAGACTGTAATACAATATTACCCCAAGGATTATATGAACCTGTTCTTATAACTGCCTTTGCTTTGTGTGCTTCCTTTGTCAATATATCTTCATGAGGAATGCCGTTTATATTTACACCTTCAAAAATAGACTGAATAGATTCATATAAAGGCTTATTATTAACAAATACATCTTCTGCCACATATATTTCTTCAGCTATAAATTCTTTCTCAATTAACTTTAATACGGTTTCTGTATCTGGAATTTCATCTGTTAATGCTAAGTCCACTCTTCTTACACCTTCGGGAATAGGAAAACCTACATCAGAGATAATAATACGATCAGTGTGTCCCATAGAAGCAATAACATCATTCAACTCCTTATTTAGAATCCCTCTTTTTTTCATGTAAAACTCCTCCTTATAGCTTTATTCTAAAATTTAAACCTGTTATTGCTCAGCTAAAAATTCTTCCACATTCTCAAGAGAAACAAATTCAGAAGGTAATTCGATATATTCTGGCTGTTCTTCTCCATTCACAACATCAATAGCAACTACCACTGCTTCCTCACCATATGCTTTAGGTGAAACAGCCATAGTTCCCGTCAATTCTTCATCTTTCACTGAATTTAGAGCCTCTCCTGTTCCATCATTTGAAACAACGGCAACATCGCTCAAATTATTAGAATTTAAAGCTTGTAATGCTCCTAACCCCATCTCATCGTTTGCCGCATATAACCCATCAATTTCAGAGTGAGATTGTAGAATATTCTCGGTTACATTCATACCTTCTGTTCTATCAAAATCCGCTGATTGTGATGAGACAATCTCTATATCAGGATAATTGCTTAATGCATTATTGAAACCTTCACTTCGATTATTGGCAACATCTGTACCTAGAGTACCTTGTAATTCGATAACTTTACCTTGACCTTCTAACTGTTCTGCCAAAAATTCCCCTGCTATCTCTCCGTTTTTCACCTCATCATACCCCATGTGCGTTACTACATCTGCTCCCTCTATACTTCTTCCAGTAGTTATCACTGGGATACCAGCTTCAACTGCTCCATTAATTGCTGTTAATGACCCTTCACTATCAACTGGATCAACAATCAAAACATCTACTTGTTGCTGGACTAAATCTTCGACCCCGCTTATTTGTTCCGATAAGTCCCCATTTGCATTTACAACTGATATATTAACCCCTAACTCCTCTGCTGCTGCCTCTGCCGATTCCTTAACTTCAACAAAAAATGGATTATTCAAAGTATTTATCGCGTACCCAATAGTTATGTCTTCGGAACCTTCATCCCCCCCTTCATTATTTTGACCCTCAGCACCATTTGATCCACATGCAGCAAGAATAAAACCGGAAATTAAGAACATGAATAACAAAGCTGCCTTTTTCAATTGTTTTTCCTCCTTGAAATATATTTTATAAAATAAAAATTTTATAACGAATTTATTGAAACACTACTTATCTCTATTAATAAAACGGTCAATAATAACTGCAAATAATATGATAAGACCCTTTGCAATATCTTGATAAAAAGGAGAAACATTAATTAAATTCATGCCACTTGTTAAAAATCCAAGAATTGCTACACCTATTAGTGTCCCAAAAACACTTCCCCTGCCTCCAAACAAACTGGTTCCACCAAGAATAACTGCAGCAATGGCATCTAACTCATATCCTGTGCCTGCCACTGGACTAGCAGATGATAACCTAGCCGTTAAAATAACCGCTGCTAACCCTGCTAACAATCCAGAAGTTGTATACACAATAATTTTATGAATGTCTACTTTTACTCCTGATAATTTTGTAGCTTTTTCATTTCCTCCTATGGAATAGATATATTGACCATGAATCGTTTTTCTAAGAATAAAAAATAAAACAAGATAAACTGCTATTAATAAAAATACAGGAAATGGAATAGGACCAACATAACCTTGTCCAAGAAAATTAAAACCCGATTCTGAAACAATAATAGGATTACCGTCTGAAAGGACTAAAGCAACCCCTCCATACAATGTCATTGACGCTAGAGTAACTATTAAAGGCGATAATTTTAATTTAGATATTAAAACTCCGTTCAAGCACCCAACTAATGCACCAACCAATAATCCAGCAATGATTGCTAAAGTTGTATTCCCTGTACTAGCTAACGTTAAAGCTGATACAACTCCTGCAAAAGCAACAATGCTCCCTACAGATAGATCAATACCACCTTTAATAATGACTAGTGTTTGTCCTGCCGCAATAATACCAATTACCGAGATTTGCCTTAACATACTCATGAAATTAGAGTATGTGAAGAAATTAGGTGACAAAACAGAAAATATGATGATGATTAAGACCAAAATAAGCATCATTCCATACTTTTGGATTGCACTTAGGCTTAATAATTTTTTCTTTGTCATTTCATCCACCGATCTTCACCCCCTCTGCATTCCTTGCACCTGAAGCGTATTCCATTAGAATTTCTGGAGTAGCCTCTTCAGCTTTAATTTCTGCCACTATTTCTCCTTCAAAAAATATTAGTATTCTATCACTTAACCCCAAAACCTCTTCAGAATCACTAGACGCCATTAAAACCGCCTTTTCTTCTTCAGTTGTTAAATTTGTTAATATTCTATAAATTTCCGATCTTGCTCCAACATCAATTCCTCTTGTTGGTTCACTAAGCAGTATTACTTCTGGTTGTGTTGCTAACCATTTAGACAAAACTACTTTTTGCTGGTTCCCTCCACTTAAATTTACAACTGGATCTGATAAATGGTTTAATTTTATACTTAATTTTTCTTTATAATATTTTCCTGCATTCATTATCTTTTTTTGATTTTTCACACCGTAAGAAGAATACAATTTCATTGATGGGATAATGATGTTATCGGTAACACCCAAATCTAATACTAGCCCCTCTTCTTTTCTGTTTTCTGTAACATAAGCAATTCCCAGTTTTTTTGCATCGTTCGGAGATGATATTTTTTCTTCTTTTCCATTAATTAAAATAACACCTTCCATAATTTTGTTTACACCAAACAATGCATCTAATACTTTTGTATGCCCAGAACCTATTAGACCAAATAATCCTAATATTTCGCCTTTTTTGACTGAAATATTAATATTATTTATAAATTCATTTGATAAATGATTAAGCGCCAATAGATCTTCCCCAATAATATTATTTTTTTCCGGAAACATATTCTCCATTTTTGTTCCAACCATATATTCTATAATTTTTTCATTACTAAATTCACTTATACCTCCTTCTTTTATATTTTTACCGTCTCTCATTACTGTCACATAATCACAAATTCTCTGAATTTCATCTAACCTATGAGATATATAAATTATTCCTATACCTTGAGCTTTTATGGACTCTACTACTTCAAATAATCTTTCTGATTCTTTAATAGACAAGGCCGCAGTAGGTTCATCCATTATTAATATAGAAGAATCCTCAGAAATTGCCTTTAGTATTTCTACTACTTGTTGTTCCCCGACACTTAATTCTCTAATTGGCTTTTCTGCATCAATGTCTAATCCATATTTATCTATCAATTTTTGTGTATGCTTTAACGATTCTTTTTTTGAATTGATAAAATTCAAAAATCCTTTTCGAATTTCTTTTCCTAAAAAAACATTCTCATATACCGTTAAGTCTGGTATCAAGTTAAATTCTTGGTGAATGATACTTATTCCATTTTCTTTGGAAGATTTAGGGTCAACTATACTTATTTTCTTACCTTTCAGATAAACTTCACCAGAATCACTCATATGATTACCTGATAAAATTTTCATTAAAGTGGATTTTCCAGCACCATTGGAGCCTAATAAAGCATGAACACTGCCTCGCATTAACGTTAAATCAACATCTTTTAACACTTCAACTGGTCCAAAAGACTTTGTTATTGACCTCATTTTTAACAGATCATCCAATTTGTATACCTCCTTGTACTTTTATGTACGTCTATGTACGTATATTTATTATAAGTATTACATTTAGTTTTGTAAACCCTTTCATTTAATTTTTTGATTCTTTATTTTTTTGACACATTCGAATAAATAATCTTGTACTGTATTGAAATTCATTAAATACTTGAATATCAGCTACCATAGACTATTCATAGAAGTGTATTAAGCAAATCCATAAAAAAATAGCCCCCTAATCTTTTAAAAAGATAGAAGCTATTTCAAGAATTTTTTGTTTCACTACAGAATTAAATTCAAATAGAAAAAGGTGACTCACATTTCGATACTTAAAAATATTCATGTTCAATCAATTAACAACACCTTTTCCTTACTATAATCCCGACGGATTTGTTCTGTAATCTGATCTGAGATAAGATAACTAATATTTTCAATGGAGCTTACAATATGCTTACTGACTGTACCAAACTTATCTTTCGTTAACATCGATAACACTTCCGTAGAAACATCAATCATACGGTTTTTTATTTCTGCCTCCTGCATAGTTGGCACACTTATGCCTGATTCAATATCGATATTATAAATTCCCATTATATATAGGTCTGCTCGCATTTTACTTAACGATTGATATGTTTCCACACCAACATTAATCATTGAGCGTTTATAAAAAATCCCTCCTAAATTAATTACCTCAATATTCCGGTGTTGCGATAAGGCAACTGCTATCGGGGGACTGTTTGTAATAATTGTTGCTCTAAAATCCTGAGGAATCATTTCTACTAAAGTTAAATTTGTTGTACTTCCATCAATGATAATTACTGATTCTTCTTTAAGAAAAGGTAATGCTTTATCTGCAATAGCTGACTTTGCATCTTTTTCAACAGTTTGCCGGTAAGTGAAGTCGGTAACTGGCGGGCCAATTCGTAAAGCTCCGCGATGCACCCTTTTTAAAAGCCCCTGCGTATCCAGTTCTTTTAAATCACGCCTTACCGTGTCTTCAGATACATTAAATAACTGACTTAAATCACTTGCGATCACCTTTTGTTCTACACTTAATATATCTAAAATCCTTTGCTTTCTTTCTTCTTTCAACATCATTTATCTCCTCCTATCAAGATAGTAGCATTCCTGCAGTTTTTTGACAAATCAGTGACGATATATAAATAAAACGACATATAAACGCATAAAACTGCATATTATATATTTATTTTTGCATGTTTGTGTTGACTATCGAATAACAAGCGTATAAAATTGGGCTAAAGATGAAAGGAGTTTGATGCATATATGAAAAAAATTACTCTATCTCCGTCTATTATGTGTGCCGATTTAGTTAATTTAGAGCAAAGTATAAAAGAATTAGAACAAAACGGGCTAGAAAAAGTACATATTGATGTAATAGATGGAAAATTCAGTCCGAGTATGCCATTAGGTATTGAAACTATTAAAAGAATGAGAGAGGTCACGGATATGGATTTCGACGTTCATATTATGTCGACCAACAATGAATATTTCATTGAAGAAATGATTAACATTGGCGTACAAGGCATCACTTTTCATTACGAAACCAGCCTTCATACAGACCGCTATATTAATTTAATTAAAGAGTCTGGAGCAAAAGCAGCAGTTGCATTAAACCCCGCCACGTCTATTTCTGTACTAGATTACACTTTAGAATCTTTAGATATGGTTTGTTTAATGCTGATTAATCCTGGATTCGCTACAAATAAAGGGGAAAAACAAGTGCCTTACGCCATGAAAAAAATTAAGGATTTAAAAGAAACGATTGCAGGTCGATCCCTTCATACATCTATTCAAGTTGATGGCCGTGTTTCATTAACGACCATTCCTGAATTAGTAAAAGCAGGAGCAGATGATCTAGTCTTAGGCAGCACCAGTTTATTTATCAAAGGAAATTCTATAGAACAAAATCAACAGTCTGTGTTAGATGCAATAAAAAAAGGTCAGGCATAAATAAGGAGGAAAAAATACCATGAATTTCACGGTAACCGAACAAAAAATAATCAATGAAATTAGTAGGACATTAGATTCTATATCAACAGATGAAACAGAGGTACTAATAGAGCAGATTAAAAAAGCAGACAGAGTTTTCTTTGTAGGTGTAGGGCGCGTGCTATTATCTCTCCAGTCCATTGCGAAACGATTAGCCCACCTTGGTATTGACACAGTAGTTGTGGGAGAAATAACAGAGCCGGCAATCACAGAAAATGATTTATTAATTGTTGGCTCCGGCAGCGGCGAAAGTGCTTTCCCACTTGCAATTGCAAAAAAAGCAAAAGCTTTCCATGCAAAAGTTGCCCATATCGGTTCTAATCCGAACAGCTCTATGAAAGAAGTAACGGATTATTTTATTCGTATACCAGTTCAGACAAAACTGAATTTCTCAAATGAAATCGCTTCTATTCAGCCGATGACGAGCTTATTTGAACAATGTTTATTACTTTTGGGAGATACCATCGCGTTAATACTGATTGAAAATGAAGATATAGACATGAGTCAACTATGGGAATATCATGCCAATTTAGAGTAGGTGAAAAATAATGAAAGCAATTCATTTTGGAGCAGGAAATATCGGTAGAGGTTTCATCGGACAAGTATTACATGACAATAACTTTGAACTGATATTTATTGATACAAATAACACAATTATTGATCAATTAAATCAAGATAAAGGATATAACATTGAGTTATTAGATAGTAATCAAACACAAATTTATATAGACAATGTATCTGCTTTGCATAGCTTAAAAGAGGCTGACAAAGTCATTGAATTAATTGATGAAGGAGACATTATTACTACTTCTGTCGGAGCACATAACCTCGTTCATATTTCTCCAATTATCAAAAAAGGGTTAATAAAAAGAGCAGGCAAGAAAAAAACAATAAATATTTTAGCCAATGAAAATATGATTAACGCCAGTGATTTACTTAGAGAAGAAATCAAAAAGATATGTGATCCATTAGAATGGGACGTAATTGAGGAAACTGCATATTTTGCAAACACTTCCATTGATCGGCAGGCTCTTTCTAAAGAAACCAATGGGAAGCAAATCGCTATTGTAGAGCCCTATTACGAATGGATCATTGAGAAAAACAAACTTGATCCCAATGCAAACTATTCTTTGAAAAATGTAAAGATGGTTTCTAATATGAAGCCCTATATTGAGAGAAAACTATTTTTGGTAAACGCTTGTCATGCAGCTTTTGCGTATCTCGGATCTTTTTTTCATTATCATACTGTACAAGAATCGGTTAAGGACCAAAGAATAAACCGTCTAGTTAGGCAATTTTTAGATCAGAATATCGCTTACTTTGTTACAGAATATCAGATGAATGAATGTGAGCTAAAAAGTTTTGTAGATGAAACGATTGCACGTCAAGGTAACACAGCTTTATCTGATGATGTACACCGTGTAGGAAGATCTCCTAAACGTAAGCTAGGTCCTTTTGATCGTCTGATTTTTCCTATTAAAAAGTTAGATGAATTAAACCTTGAAAATGATAAAGGAAAACGTATTGCCGCAGCCGCTTACTGCTACCAAGACAAAAATGACAAGGAAGCTATTGAAATTCAAAACATGATTTCTGAACAAGGAATTATCGATACAGTGAAAAAAGTATCACAAGTTTCCGATGCTCAAGCTCAAGAACTATCTGAGATTTATTACGCTATCCATCATAATCGAGAAAATATTTTTTTGGAGGAGATATAACATGTTAAAAGAATATCTAGAAAATAATATTCATTTTTTACCTAATGTTTCCGATTGGAAACAAGGCATTAGAGAATCTGCACAGCCTTTACTAGAAAACGGGACAGTAGAGCCTAGATATGTAGATGCAATGATCCAAAATGTGATCGACAACGGGAACTACATCATTATTATTCCGGAAGTGGCTATTCCTCATGCTAGACATGAATACGGAGCTATGAAAACAGGTATCAGTTTCCTTAAATTAGAAGAACCTGTGCAATTTCCAGAAGAAAGCCCTGTCTATCTATTTTTCGCCTTAGCTTCAGAAACAAGCGATGGACATTTAGATATTCTAGCAGAATTAGGTGAAGTGTTAAGCGACCCTGATAAAGTAGAAGAACTGAAGCAGGCAAAAACTGCTTCAGAAGTATTGAATATTTTGGATGCTATTTAAGGAGGATGGCTGATATGGAGAATACAGAGAGCAAAAATAAAGTTTCACTAAGAGCTAAAGTGCAAGCATTTGGTGGTTTTTTAACAAACATGGTGTTACCTAATATTGGAGCTTTTATTGCTTGGGGACTCGCTACAGCACTGTTCATTCCAACAGGCTGGTTACCCAATGAAAATTTAAATGAATTAGTAGATCCAACCATTACTTACTTGCTGCCACTACTATTAGCTTATACCGGTGGACGTATGATTGGCGGACATCGTGGCGGTGTATTAGGTGCAATTGGTACAATGGGCGTTATTATTGGTTCAGATATCGCCATGTTTTTAGGGGCTATGGTAATTGGTCCTTTAGGTGGCTGGCTCATGAAGAAAATAGATAAGCTTCTTGAAAATAGAATGCCTGCAGGATTTGAAATGGTGATTAATAATTTCTCCATTGGCATTGTTGGTTTCATTTTAATGATTCTAGGTTATCTATTCATTGGTCCAGTTATTCAAGTACTGAATAACCTAGTAACAGTATCTGTTGAAGCCTTAGTATCTACTGGCTTATTACCATTACTGTCGATCATTAATGAACCGGCAAAAGTCTTATTCTTAAATAATGTGATTGATCAAGGTATCTACTATCCTTTAGGAATGCAGCAAAGTTTAGAAGTTGGTAAATCTATTTACTTCATGGTAGCTTCCAATCCTGGACCTGGTCTTGGTTTGCTATTAGCTTTTACATTATTCGGTGCAAAAACAGCGAGACGTACTGCTCCTGGAGCAATCATCATTCACTTTATAGGTGGTATTCATGAAATGTACTTTCCATACGTACTTATGAGACCATTAACGATTATTGCAATGATTTTAGGTGGTGTATCCGGTATTATTACTTTCCAACTATTTGATGCCGGTTTAGTTGCAGGGCCAAGTCCTGGTTCCATTATTTCTTACATGGCATTGACGCCAAGGGGGAATTTCATCGGAGTAATCGCCGGTGTAGTGGTTGCTACCATTGTATCTTTCTTAGTAACCTCTTTCATCTTAAAATCAGGCAAAGCAAATAACGACGATGATGATTTACAAACATCTATTGAGAAATCGAAAGCAATGAAAACAGAAGGAAAAAACCTTTCCACTCAAAAAGAGGATTCTTTGGCATCTGACAATGAAAACGCAAACAACAATTTACCATTCAAGAAAATATCGTTTGCATGCGATGCTGGTATGGGCAGCAGTGCTATGGGAGCAACAACATTCAGGCGTAAATTGCAAAAAGCCGGAATCACTGATGTAGAAGTTAAACACTATCGTATTGAAGATGCTCCTCAGGACAGCGAAGTAATTGTTGTTCATAAAGACTTAGTAGGAAGAACAAAACAGGCACATCCAAATACACGAATTATATCGTTAAACAGCTACCTCCAAGATCCTATTATTGACGAACTTATAGAAGAAGTTATTCAAAAGAAAGCTAAATCTTAGAATAAAGGGAGTAGAATCATCTGATTTTACTCCCTTTTTCAAATTGTGATGAACTATATGCTGGTATCTTCTATATAAATCCTTTTTACATGTAATTCAATATGCGTCCTAAACTCATTCTGATTTTTTCTATGCATCACACGATCCTTCTTTTCCCAATCCTCATCAATTTTACTTGATACTTTCAACGACCTGCTTAATTTCAAATAAATCAATGACTACCCGATCTGCTTTTGATTGATCGAAATCAAAACGTAATTCTTCTTTCGCAACTGTATACATTCCTGCTGCTTTCGCTGCTGTTATTCCATAAACAGAGTCTTCTATAACAAGACATTCCTCTGGAGCCATATTTAACTTTTCAGCAGCTGTTAAATAGATTTCCGGGTTGGGTTTTGATTCATTAAACATATCTCCACTTAGTACAACTTCAAAAAAATCATCTAAACCGCATTGGTTTATTACCTGATTGATTTTATTAATATTAGCAGATGAAGCTAATGCTACAGAATAATTTTGACTATTTAACCAAGACAAGATCTCTGTAGCCCCTTCATTTAACAATGTACTAAAGTCCATATCATTTCCATTATGATAATCGGTAAGCTCTTGATGAAAAGCATCTCTTGTTAAAATGCCTTCAAATCTATCTTCAAGCATTTTCCATGTTAATTTTGAGCTTGCTCCAACAATTTTATTAAGTTCCTTTCTGGGAAGGGATACTCCTTTGTATCTTAAAAATTCATCGTATCGCTTCAGTTGAACAGGTTCACTATCAATTAGAACTCCATCCATATCAAAGATAATTGCTTTGACCATTCTAGCTACCCTCCTTACTTCATTATCTGGTGATTTCTTTCATTGCTTGCATTTCTTCATCATTTCAGACATTTAATTCTTGCTTCAAATTATTACTAAAACGAAGAATAGTTGCAGCAATCGGGTGATCTTGTGGAAGACCAGTAACCTTTGTTACGGTCGACGCTAATCCATTTTCTTGAATTTCTTTTTGTAATTTTACTGCATTTAGATCACTTGGATCATCGTAAGAAAACGCACAGGCAATTGCATAAGCGAGAGGCTCAAAATCAATCCCATGTTTTTGGCAAAGAAGCGCTGTCCCAATTAATCTATCTTGTTTACCAAGTTTACGGATAGGGTCATAGGCAACACGACGAATAGAATCAGGAATTTCATTTTTAGCTTTTGGAAGGTACTCCAAATCCTTTAATTCTTCTCTCGTAATTGGATATTCCTCCATAACTGCTTTAACAATAAGATCATGAATCTCGTTCACTTTATTTCCTACTATTGGATCTGCAGATGCTTCTGGAATAGTTTTCATTCCTCTTAAATAACCCATATAAGCTGTTGCAGCATGTGGTCCATTAATCGTAAACACTTTGATATCTTTCAACATTTCTATATTATCTCGTAATTCAAGCCACTGCACATCATCGATAGGGTTATATACAGGAGACTGGATAAGTAAAGAAGCTACAGCAGTAGTTACTAAATCTGTTGAATAATTTGTCGGTGCATCTGTAGAACGACGAACAATAGAATCACGAAAAGCTACATTCTCTTTAAACCATGCTTTTGCAGCCTCCGAACTTAAATTATTTAGAAAATATCCTTTAATCTTTTCTATAATATGATTTTTATTAGTTAAACAAATAAGCGTCATCTTTTTTGTTGGATCTTTCTTCATTTGCTCTTCAAAACAAGGTGCTAAATAAGAAGCTGCTTCTTCAAAATCGCTTGGGTAGAGAGGAAGACATACCACATCCGTATTTAAAAAGAAATCCATGCAAGAATGATTATCATCACAGTCAAAAACATTGTAGCCTGATATCGTATTATTAATAATATCATCTGCGCTATGTACTTTTACTGTGAAAGTACCGGTTCGCTGTAACTCTTCTGTAACTCTTGGATCATTATCTAAAAAACCGATTTTCCATCCTGCGTTAAAGAAGGTTTCACCCAAAAATCCTTTCCCTAATCTTCCCGCTCCTACTATCAAAACCTGACTCATTTTATCATCACCTATTCTATTAATTTACTTTCAGATCAGTCATATCTGTATCTTTTGTAATTATTGCTGTTACTTTCTCTTTTTCTGCAACAACATAACTACTGTGTGTACCCAACTTTTCTTGCGTAACTAAGCAAACAGTCTCTGCTGAGACATGTAACATTTTTTGCTTAGTAGTACATTCGTCAGCAATTGCTGTACTAATTCCTATTTCATCATCAAAATTTGCTACACCCATAAAGTAAAGATCTGGGCGATATACATTTAATTCATTATTCGTTTTTGCCCCAATCATCACTAGAGATGGCTTATAAAGCTCTCCACCTAACGCAATCACTTTAATTTTGGGGTAGTCTTTAAGAAGCGTTAGTAAAGGAACATTATTAGTAATAATCGTACAATCAAGTTCCTTAGGTATTTGCTTAACCAATTCATAATTTGTTGTACCACCATCAATAAGTAATACTGTCCCAGGTTTAATAAGTTGAACGCCTCGTTTAGCTAAAGCAATTTTTTCTGCTAAGTTGGCATCAATACGTTGATTAAAATCTGTTACAGGGGGACCTATCTTCACTGCTCCACTATGAACACGTTTCAGAAACCCTTTTTGATTAAGCTCTCGCAAATCTCTCCGAATTGTATCTTCTGAAACATTTAAACGTGTGCTTAATTCGCTAGCAATCACCTTTTGCTCTTCATTTAAAATTTGTAAAATGACCTCTTGTCGGTCCACTTTCATAAAATTCCCTCCTGGTTTAAATACCTTTAAATAATATTATATCTGGAGGAGTATTTTAAGCGATACCCCCTAACATCTCTAGTATTTCTAGTTTGGTTTTAGCGTGGCGTATCTTTTCCACGTTAGCCTCATCACTGCATAAGATTGCAATTTGGCTTAACATCTCTAAATGCTCTCCATCTTTACCCGCAATACCAATAATAACGTAGGCTATTTCTTCTCCAAATGGTACACCCTCTGGCACTTGGATTAATGAAATCCCTGGCTTTAAGATCTCATCTGCTGAATCCTCTACTCCATGAGGAATTGCAACATTATTACCAATATAAGTCGTCACCAATTCTTCTCTAGCTTTCATATATTCAATATACTTCTCCGTGACGTAACCATTTTCTACTAATATTTTCCCACTTAATTCAATGGCATCGTTTCTCGTTTTCAGTTCCGTATTTAATAAAATATTTTCTTCTTTCAATATGCTTTCTATTTCAACCATTCTATTAGCTCCTTTTCCTAACTCGGATTCATTTCATCGTATCCCTCAATTATTCTGATGAGACTTTATCATTTTTTCTAGCATAAATAACATCCATTACATCGTCATACTCTGTATCTTTTAGAAAATTATTTACTGTTAAGAAATCGATATTTGCATTATCTACACTTAATTTAGCTCTTTCAAGCAACGATTCTAAAGTAACTATAATATCAGCATCTGAGGTCAACTTGTTTAAAGAAGAGTTAACTACCTCAATATCCTTAAAACCTTCTTTTATTACTCTTTTTCTTAAAACCGCTGCTCCCATCGCACTCGATCCCATTCCCGAATCACAGGCTACAATGATCTTACGGATAGGAGAATTAGACTGCGCATAAGCGTCTGCACCAATGCTATCTACACTCTCCACATCATTAGATCCTTTTTTGCTTTTCTTTTTCACAGTGACCTCTTCTGTCATATCTTCTTTTGGAGAACCAAATGTTTTTAGTAATCCCGCACCTATGGCAAATGCCACCAAGAAACCGATACCAATACCAACTATATTTGCAACAACAGCATCAGGCGGCGTCATCAGTCCTATCATAATTAAACTTCCTGGAGATGCAACACCTACCAGCCCTCCGCCTAGGATTTCTAAAATAAATAATGAAACACCAAGTCCTCCCATGGTAGCAAACAATAATATTGGATTTGCTAATACAAACGGAAAGTATACTTCACCAATTCCTCCAATTCCTGCAATTAACATAGCCATTGGAGCCATCTTTTTTGCTTTCCCTTTCCCAAAAATAGCAATAGCTAAAAGTGTTCCTAATAATGGACCGTTGTTTGTGTCCACGAGAAACATAAGCGATTTGCCAAGCTCTGCAGCTTCTTGAAATCCAAGAGGTGCCAAAATCCCATGGTTGACTGCATTATTTAAAAACAAGACCTGTGCAGGTGCCATAAATATAGATAACAAAGGAAATACGTTCTGTTCCACAATCCAGTTAATTCCTGAAGCCATAACACTTAATAAGCCACCCATCGCTGGGCCAACGGAAATAAAACCAAACAAAGCGATACCTGCTCCTATTAATCCTAAGGAGAAATTGTCAACTAGCATCTCAAAGCCAGGCTTAATTTTTCCAGCAAATAAACCGTCTACTTTTTTCAATATCCAAGCAGCTAATGGAGCTATGATCATGGCCCCAATAAACATCGTAACATCGGCTCCAACAATAACACCCATCGTCGACAATGCCCCTATAACTCCACCACGCTGACCATGAATATTATAACCAGCTGTATAACCAACTAATAAAGGTAATAAATATATAAGTATAGGTTCAACCATTTGGCTTAGATTTTCATTTGGAAACCACCCATTCGGAATGAATAATGCTGCAAGAATACCCCAACCTACAAACGCTCCCAGGTTAGGCATTACCATATTACTTAAATACCCGCCAAATTTTCTGATTTTCTCTAATATTTTTGAGTTTTTAACTGCTTTTCCCTGTGCCACATTGAAGCCTCCTTTTATTTTATAAGGAAATCATAATTCGTTTTTTGTATGATTAGTTACTTCAGATATGAACTTCCTTAAAGTTTATATGCAAAGCTAAATCAAAGAACTACATGGAATAGGGTGGTATATCGCTTTTTATCTTTCAAACTTGGCTACCTATTCTTCTTGATAAAGTGATTAAAAAATATATTTCAACTTGCATTATTGAATGAGATATACCACTCTGATCTACATACATTAAAGGAAACAGCTTCACTCAAAAAGAAGTCATAGAACATTTTTAAATATTCACTCTATCGTGACTGCCAGGTAAAATGTACATAGTTCATTTAAAACCATATATACCTTATTTAGTAATGCAGGATTTAAGAAAACTTTTATCCCCTAGACTTCCCGCCAGTAATATTAATTGTTGTTCCCGTAATGTAGGAGGAATGATCTGAGACCAGGTATGAAATAAGATCCGCTACTTCCTCCAGTTTTCCAGGTCTTCCAAGAGGAATAATTTTTGTATAATCGGAAACGGTCTCCTCAACTTTCGTACCTCTTGCATAAGCTAAAGCTTTAAAATTCTCGTCATTATTCATTGGCGTTCGTTCATTAATTCCTGGAGCAACTCCCACCACTCGAATACCTAAATGACCAAGCTCTTTTGCCCAAGATAATGTAAACGCATGAACTGCAGCCTTTGTAGCAGAATAAACGCTCTGTCCTTTTGATCCTTCAATCCCAGCTTCTGAAGACATGTTAACGATAACTCCTGAATTTTGAGTTGCCATTTGTTTAGCAACAGCTTGGCTGCAAAGGAATACTCCTTTTTGATTGACGTTTACCATAAAATCAAAATCTTCTTCTGTAAGTTCATATCCATCTTCTGTTCCATGGTAATCTACAAGTAAACGAGGCCTGCTAACTCCTGCATTATTTACCAATCCATCTATTTTTCCATATTTATCAACAACTGTTTGCACCATTCTGTTAACGCTTTCTTTTTGAGCAACATTACATTCTACGAAAAGAATATCTTTATTAAATTTAAACTTATCGTTTTCATGTAAATCTGCTATAACAACTTGTGCGCCATTATCACATAAATTTTCTACCATTCTCTCGCCAATTCCAGAACTTCCACCGGTAACTATAATTACTTTCTTTTCAAGATTAATCCATTTCTTACTCATTTAACTCATCCCTTCTATTCAAAAAATTCACTTGCATGTTTTTGCGCTAAAATAATTGAAAATAATTATTTTTTATATAATATAATATAAAACAAGAAAAATCAAGCACTTTTTGCATGATTTTTCTTGTTTTACTACAAGGATTAAAATAGCTTCTTTTTTATTTTCCTATAAACATCAAAAAAGAAATCCAAATACGCTCAAATTCTTACCACAGAACTTGACCTTAGTACCTGAATTCCCCATTTCATTCCATTTGCATATCAAAAAGTTCCTGCTTCCCTATGACTGTGGTTCAAACAAAACATGATACACCCCGGAAATCCTGATCTTTTGCCCTTCCCTCAATGTAACATCGATATCGGGCTCCAGCGGATTAACCAGAACTTCAAAAACCTTTGGCGATTCCCCTTCTTCAAAAATTTCCAAATACCCCGCTGCATCTCCTTCTTCAAGGGCAATTGAATAACTTCCAGGTTCTATACCTTTTCCAACTTCTGAAATACCTGCCGTTAATTCATTCGAAATATGTGTATCTTCCGGAGTCAAAATAAGCTCTCAATACCATCCGCATAGACAGTGTGAGAACCATTTAAATCGACAACGATAGGTCCCTGATCTAATAGCGTCTCCATTTATATCAAAAGAATCGGCAGTTTCCATCCCAGGTAACACTAAAAACAATACGTCACGATAAGACTAATCAACGCAATAATAAATAATACATTCTTTTAGCTCCGAAACATCATTTTGAACTCATATATTAGTATGGATATAGTCATCCATAAGTCACCTTTTGATACGAAATAAGCGTTTTTTATCCAATTTTTGAAAAAACAGAAAAATCACATGTCTTTCACAGTGTATCTTAATACTTATAAATCGTGAATAGAATTGAAAAAATCAAAATTTTTACATAGTTCTATATAGATTGCTTTAGTTGGCATTAAAATATATGTACTTTCTACTTTAACAGAAATAGTTACATAGCTTATTTTAAATATTTTATCTCTTAATAAAAGGAAATTATATTTTTAGGAAAAGGATTCAGAATGATTTAGGTCAAATTTCTATATATATGTAATAAGCAACCATTTTTAACAAAGTAAATCATTATAAAAATGGTTGCTGGTTAATGTTCTCTTCTTTGATAAGCATTCAATATTTTCTTCTAGTTACTTGTGTACGTTTTAAAACCTTCTAAAGCTTCGTCAAGATTTTCCTCGGTCAATGGATTTACACTATTTAATGCATGACTTCCATAAGCCAGTAAAGCTACTTCTTCAATTGCTTCAGCTCTTCTATAAGCATCAGCTAATGTATCTCCAACAGCTACAACTCCATGATTAGCTAATAATACACCATTTGCGTCTCCGAGTGTTGCTACAGCATATTTTGCAAGCGATTCAGATCCATATCTAGCATACGGAGCAACTGAAACTTCTCTTCCAATATCTGCAATGACATAATGTACAGGGGGAATAGGCTTATGAGCACAAGCAAACATGGTAGCATAGGTAGAGTGCGTGTGGACTATCGCTTTTATTTCTTCTTTTTGTAAATAGATATTTGTATGCATCGGTGTTTCCGAGGACGGCTTACGATGCCCCTTTACAATTTCTCCTGTTGTAAGATCTACTTCCAACACATCTTCTTCAGTCATTTCATTATAAGGAAGCGCAGATGGTGTAATATACATTATATTGCCTTCTCTGACACTTACATTTCCTGCTGTTCCTACCACTAGTCCAGTTTCATAACACTGTTTTGCTATTTTTACGACTTCTCTTTGAATAGACATTATCTCTCACTTCCTTCGTTTTTATTTAAACTATTCACGACATTTCTATCATGTACGACTTCTAATTAATATCTCTAAAACGAGTTATCTTTTGATTGGTACAACAGCTAGAGAATTCTTTTATCTTGCTAGCTTTTTGAAAACTTCACGATAAATAGAAACGTTACCTATTTTCAAATGTAAAATTTTTCATCTCTGCTATCCCACCTTACACATGATTATTTATAGATTAAAGATACCCTCCGCGGGAGTATTTACTCCAATGTTGTCAGGTTAATCGACCGCTACGGAAAAACACTACGCTTTCCGTGGGCTTGAGCTCAGCCTCCTCGAAAAAAGAAGTTCACTTTTTTCTCCGGGGTCTTCCCACTGCGCTTTCCCACAGGAGTCTACGTGTTTTTCCTCCGCTAGATAGTTTTTTTGCCATCTATCTGTAACCAATATAATATTTAAAAAATTTATTAACCTGACAACATTGGTATTTACTCTCCTCCCACGGAAAATAAAGAGTCCAGCAGGTAGATCACCTGATTTTACTCTAATTATGAAGAAACATAAGCTAATACAGCATCTTCTATTCATCTAAATTGTAATTATAGTCTTTCTGAAAATTGATATCCTCACCAACTTTTGAAAGAAGGTACATTTTGTAAGCAACATAAGCATTGTATTCAATTCTCTCAACCATATCATATGCTTTTTCAAGTGACTTATCCGCTACTAACAGACCATGTCTTTCTAATAATAATCCAGCAGGTATTTTATCTGGATCACGTTCTACAATGGTTTCTCTTACTAATGCTGCTAATTCTGGAGTAGTTGCTGGACGATAATCTAGACATGGGATATTACCAACTTTCTGAGTAGCTTCCGTAATATTTGGCATATCTTTTCCCATACTTGCCCAAATCATAGATTCTTTGGCATGTGCATGAATAACACAGTTAATAGCCGGGTTCTCTTCATAACAAGCCATATGCATGTTGATTTCTCTTGTTAACCTTCCTTCACCCTCGATAATATTCAACTCTTTATCGACCACCAAAATTTGAAACGGACTCAAATCACAACGATAGTTTTGAGACATTAAAGTAGGTGTCATAATAAAATGCTCATCACTAACTTTTAGACTAAGATTTCCTCCCGCTGCATTCGTTTGAAATCTATCAAACATTGACTTTACGATTTCACACATTGTTTTTCTTTCTTCTGAATATAGCATTATCTCACCTCATATATTTTTAAATTATTTTCAATAAACTCAAAATTATCCTTATTTATTTGGCAGCTACTGTAATGTTGTACTTTACTCGCGGAACAGAGAACTCCCCACTTGACCCTATCGGATACATCATATCCATTTGCAACGCCATAAATATAACCGGTTACAAACGCATCTCCTGCTCCTGTATCACTCTTCACTTCTACTTTAGGAGGAATGGCTTGATAAAACGTGTTCTCTACCTTATATAGCGCGCCTTCAGAACCTAAACTGCATACCGCGTTTGGCACTTTGTCACAAATACGATTTAATTTTTGATGAACAGGCTCATCTCCTGGAAATAAATCATTAATCTCATGCTTATTTGGTTTCACAAAATCTATATTTTCTTCGATAGCTACATTTAAATATTCGCTTGCCACATCACATGCAACATAAGCCTTTTGTTCCTTCAATAGACGAATAAGATATCTAAAATCTCCAACGGAAAATCCTTGTGCTGGTTTTCCAACAACAGCAATATCGTCTGGGCAAATGTTTTCTTTGACATATGCATACATTTTTTCTTTATCATTATCTGAAACTTTTAATCCTCTTTCCGTTATCATATAACTGCCACCACTATTATTAACCACAATAATACTTTCTCGTGTCCGTTGCTCAGCTATATCGATAAATTCATGATTCATCTGATATCTATCAAAGATGGCTACTAACTCTGCTTTATTTAACTCTCCTGAAAACCCAGTTGCTTTATTAGCCGTATCACCAAGTTGTTCTAAAATAGCCGATACATGCGTTGGTTTCCCTCCGAGATCAACGTATTTTTCCCTTGTTATATTATTTTTTTCATGGGTTAAATCACCTTCAAGATAAACAATTATGTCTATCGCAGGATTGGGTGTAATCGTGTAAATCAACGAATTATCCCTCCTTCTCTGATAATCTTTCTCTCATCTTTCCAAATCTGCTTTTATATGCAGAAAATAAAACATCCTCTGCATAAAATTTAACTAGAATACTAATAATAAAAGCCATGAACCACATACTTAAATCTTTTGTGAAAAAGCCAATTACCATTAGCAAAAACGCTAATACAACCATAAAGGACCAAAATAGCTTCGATTTTAAAATAAAGTTCAATGATCTCACTCTTTCATGTTTATATTATTTTTCTACTTCACTAAAATACTTTGCATTATCTTTCTTCCTTCCAAAGTAGAATAGAATGAACAATCCAATCCATACGATAGCACCTAAGATTCCCCACCATTCTCCTGCCATGGCATTTGCAAACACTAATTTAAATTCACCATTTTCAATCGTGCTCCATGTAAGCATACTGCCAGCTTCTACATTTACTGCTCCTGTTTCATTTGCCAGCCTTGTTATATAAGGAGCAAAATATGTGGATATATATAAGAAAACAGGTGCGGTAATAACACCATATATAATGGATCGTACAAGATTTCCTCTCGTTAGTAAGACTACTGCGACACAAACAGATAGGTTGACAATTCCTCCAAATGGTAATACTGCATTCCCTGGTAGTACGACGGAGAACAATAGTAATACAGGAATAATAACGATCGCAGATACCCAAATTTCATTTCTACCTGCTAGAATCGGCCAATCTAAACCTATAAATATCTCTCTGTCACCAAAACGTTTTTTCATAAATTCAGAGATGGCATCAGAAATAGGTGAAAGCGCTTGCATGAATAATTTAGATACCATCGGAAATAAAGTTAAAGCTGTGGCTGCTTGAATCCCTAAAACAAGTGAATCTTGTAAACCATAGTTTGCTGCTAGCCCTAATAAAAATCCAATAAGACCACCCATAATATGATTTTCTGCAAATACACCAAGTTTATCTCTTAATGCCTCCGCATCCATCTTTTTATTTAAGAAAGGGACTCTATCCATTAATTTATCAATCGGATAAAGCAATGAAGCGATAATTGTCATATGGTGTGGTACAGTAACCCCGGGTATTCCTGTTAGATCTTCTACTTCT
This sequence comes from Oceanobacillus jeddahensis, assembly GCF_000750635.1. Lineage (GTDB taxonomy): Bacteria > Bacillota > Bacilli > Bacillales > Amphibacillaceae > Oceanobacillus > Oceanobacillus jeddahense. The sequence goes on along the minus strand of NZ_CCDM010000001.1, from coordinate 284,160 downwards.
TTTCCCCAAATGTCACCAATCTTCAGCTCAATAACAACCTGGATACTAGCAACAATGAAGCCTAAAACTACACTACCGGAAAGAAATATAACCAAAATGGCAGTAAATATTTTCCCCCACACATTCCACATGTCTACATTCAGTGTTTTGGTCCATTTGAAGGCCAGCATAACAACATTAATCCCGACTGTAATTGGGAACATAAGAAACGCTAAAGGCCAAGACCATGTAATTGCAGCAGCTGTAGTCCACCCACCATCAACAGCATTTAAATTAATACCCGTATTTTCAGCAAATGATTGTGCAGCCGGACTGATGGAAGCTAGCATAAAATCAACAACCAATGACATACCGGAAAAGGCTACCCCAAATATAATTGCTGCACTTAGTGCATCTTTAAATTTCATTCGGGCTATAAGCCCAATAACTAACATAATTAAAGGGACAAATACAGGAGCGCCCATGTCTAAAATATACTCAACAATATTTTGCAAAAAATCCATTTGTCTTCTCCTTTCTTTACTCTGCAGATAAAAAAGCATAAAACTTTTCTACTGTATAAGCACAAAGTTTTTAATGGGGCGAGTAATCGCAAATGTCTCTGTTGAGAAGGGTAATTAAAGTCCCATCCTCAACTAAAGCTTATCAATAAGCCAAGTTTTCTAATTAATTTTTAAGGATTCGAATCAACTTATCTGTTTCTTCTTGTAATCCCATACCAGTAAGAAAAGCAATCCCATTTAACATTGGAATATCATATTCTTTACCGCCCTTTGTAATAGAAATATAAACATCAGCAGATTTAATATAGCTATCTAAAGATTTAATATCCACCGCTTCTACATTCGCTTTGATTTTATTCTCATCTAAAATTCGTTTTACTTTTGAAGCCACTGTCTGACTTGTTGCTACACCACTTCCGCAGGCTACAATTACATTTTTCATTTTATTTTCCTCCTGTTAAAAAAATATTTAGCTTTTTCTCAAGCTGCTTAGTATCGATCTCTTCGAACATTGTTTTTGAGAATTCTTCTGTTTGAAAATGCTCCATTAAGGTAGATAGTAGTATCGTTTGATTTTTCGGGTCTGTAATCCCTAAGAAAAGTACCAATTTAACGCTTATTTCCTCACTAGAATCCCCCATATTATGGAATTCAACTTCGTCTTGAAGTTGAACTAGATAAATAAAAGGCTTTCTTACATGCTCCGCATCTGTATGTGGAATAGCAATATTACAATAATTTGTTTTTAATCCTGTAGGAAAACTTTGCTCTCTTTGAACAAGGGCTTCCTGATAAGATTCATTTACATATTCAAGTGATACTAATTCTCGAGCAACTTCTTCAAAGAGCTCTTCCTGGTTTTGAGAAGAATGATTTAATTTCATTAATTGGGAGTTAAATAAGCTCTTGAATTCCATCTTTATATCTCCTTTCAACGAGCTTAAATACGTCTTCTTGGCCAGAGCTGTATAACTCATCCATAAACTCAGCATCCATAAAAAGACTATTAAACTGCAATAATTTTTTCACATGAGAATTACCCTTACTAGGAGATAAACATAAAACACATGTTTTTATTATGGGACTGATAACAAGCTGAAAGTCCTCATAATATGCCCCATCGTTATAATGTGCATGAGGTAAATAGACTTCCGGGCCGATTAACATTGATTCGTATTTTTCTTTGAATATATTCAAAGCTTCTTCTGAATACGCCGATGTAATAGATTCTCGCTCCAACATTTTATTCAATCCAATTTGTGCCATTTCGAATATATTATTGGTATGAACAAAATTGATCTGATTGATTTTTAAAATTGAATCAGTAATGTCTGTACTTTCTTTGTCATCCTGAAAGAACCGATGTGCTTTCTCCTTAATATCCTCAAACTTTTCTTCAGGAATAACATCGCGCAAAAAATTCATTAACTGTTTTGTTTTAATACTAGGATTGGCAACAATGTGATTTTCGACCCTTTTAATAAATTCTTTTCGTTTTTTTTCATCGAAAAGGTTGACCATAACAAACGTTTTCTTATCCGTCTCTAGTGGGGCAGTCGTAAAAACAATGTCGACATCGATCGCTTCGTAATAAAACTGCCGCTCGCTGTAGGTTCCTAGAAAATTAATATTAGGGAACATGTCCTTCAGCTGCACATTCATTAATTCTGATATCGAGTTGCCGCTCTGGCATACGACAATAGCCGTAACATCTTTATTATTTTGATAAGCATCATTGCTAACTTGATACATATGCCCAAGTACAATCATAGAAAGGTAAACAACCTCTGCCTCACTGAGAGTTATTCTTTTATATTCATCTACAATTTCTTTAATAACTTCATAAACAGGATAATACCGATTTATAAAGTCTCTTTGTATTGGATTTTCAAGTGTCAATCCCAATCTTTTTCGGATTAAAGCAGGGCTTAAATGTTGTATTAATTTTTTCTTAAATTGATTATCTCCAAAATTGAATGCTAGTTTATCTTCTAACCTTTCAATAATAAATAAAACAAATTCTTCTACTTCCTTTTCGCTTGCTAAGTTGGAATCCAAATCAATCCGATTAGCTCCCAGAAAAATTAAAGATAAATAGGCCAAATCCTGCACTGATAAATCGGGATATTCCCAAAATAATTCTTGAATTTGTTTAAATTCACTAGTCTGATTTAATTCTTGATACTTAATAGGTAGGGTCCATTCATCTTTCATCACGCTGGCCCGTTTAATCATAATTAGAATAATATAGGGAAGCTTTGAAAGATATTCATCACTAAAGGTAATATTTATCTTTCGTTCGAGCTTTCTAATTCTTTCTGTAAGAAGAAAATGTTCTTCCTTGGTATTAATCACTTTATCTTCTAATAAATTTCTACCATTTGGATATAAAAACAATCTGTCTACGATATTGATTATTTCAGCTCTTATTCGGACTTCATCTCCTGCTAAATGAAAACCGTTTTTCCTCGTGTATTCAATAGAGATTCCATCATCTTTTATCTCATTATTAACTACTTTAATGTCATTGGTCAGTGTATTTTTGCTAGCTAGGCAGTGGTCTGAAAGCTCTAATAAAGATAAATAGTCACTGTTATCCAGTGCAATCTTTAAAAATGCTACATCTCTCCTTACCTCTGGTTTAAATATTGGAGTCATTTCATCAATGGGAATATGATAATGACTAGCAATACGTTTACTATATTTGTGGGGAATATAGATAATTTCATCATTGCTGAAAATAATATCTTGATGGAACCGTTCATTTACTTCATTTTTTAGTTGCTCTAATTTTTCATTGGTTAAGCCATAAGAAGTTAATATTTTCTGAATGCTGAGATGCTGTTCCTTCAACAAATCACTAATGATTTGTTTCTCTGATTTCTTCATTCCGCCACCTCCCATCTGTGCACAATTTTATTATAGGACAGAATATACCGGCATACGTGTCCATTCATCACAACTTATTTTTAAAGGAATTTTCTTTTGTGATGAATTTTTTGTATTTAAACAATTATAATGTTCAAAACCCAAACAAAAAAGCCAGCACTTCCATTCTAAAAAGTACTGACTGCAGCTATCTATATGTATAAAGTGAAACTTCCTTCGGTGGGGCGAGTAATCGCAGCCCCAGCCAGTTACACTGCGAAAAATTTATTTTCGCGATAACTGACTTAACTTTTTGTCAAATTTCTTACCAAACTCTCCTATTGCTGTCCAGTACAGCGCTACTTTGGCTGTGGACCACATCTCTTCGTTCATAATTAGTTCTGTCATATTTTCTACATTGAAATTCTTAAATAGAAGGGAAGAATTCTCCCATTTTCCAGAAGCTCCACGGCTCCGAATATCTTTAATCTGTTGGGCCGTTTCAGGAACACGAGCATAACCAATCATATTCCATTGGTAGAAGTCTAAATCAATACCATAACCTAAAAAGTGGATGTCACTTTTATCAATAGAAAAACCTAATTCTTCCTCCGCACCCCGGCTTGCTGTTTCATACAAGTTGGGTCCTTTGTTGCCACTCTTTTGTTTATCCATTGATGGATGTACCCCTTCTACTAAACTCACATCCATTTCACCGCCTCTTGCCCCACTACTCTTTATGCGTTGCGTTAAAATAATATTTTCATCTGCTGTAATAACAACTAATACGATTCCAAAGCCATTTGCTAGAAACGGTTGTACATCTTCTAAGCTCTCATGTGGGATATACTTTTCACCTATGGTCTGTCCTGAATCTAACTTTCTATCTAGCTGCAGATTGGTCGCAGCAAAAGTAAAATAATCCGTTTGATAGAAGCTGAATACAACTCCCATTTCTTCCATATCCTCTGTTCTCGTTTGCCTATATCTAGCCACTCCATATAAGGGTCCATTCCATTTAGACGGTAGTCCATTTGCTTTTTTCTTGTCTTCGTCTTCTTCAATTTCCTGTTTTAGTACCGCGAGTTCTTCCGGCAATGCAAATGTTTCATTAGTGACCTTACATTCTACATTATCGGGACTGAATTCTGATTGTCCATCTCCTTCCACAACAAAGAAATTGAGTTTCGTATTTCCAAATGAAAAATAATCTGATTTAGGTTCATTTTTCACACTAAACATACGCTTATATTTTCTTTTAATTTTTTTCTTTAGCGCTCGTAAGCTATCATCAAATATAACACTAATCACCAGCCCTACAATAGCTCCAACAAGAGCGGAAAAAACCTCACTGCCAATAGCGTTAATAATTCCTTCTACTGTCCCCATCAAATAATCTCCTTTGAATCGTATAATAATATCTTTTATTTTACCATGTTTCTCTTTTTCATTGATTTAGCAAAAAATAAAAATAGCCGTGTTTCATACTTTGAGGGGAGTACGAACACAGCTATTTTTATCATTAAATCTCTATACCCTGTTTGGCAAAATACAAAACATCCTTATTTCACAAGCAGCTGATTTATTTCCTCAATAATTCCAGGAAGCTCTCCCATAGATCGAATCGTAAAATCAGCACCACGGTCTTTAAATGTCTTTTCTACTCGAGCAATCAAATCCTCCTGCTCCATTTCTGATAACGCATGAAATTCCTCTTCACTTAATCCCATTTCAGAGCTGCCGATAATGACAGCAACAGACCAAACACCTGCGTTTAAAGCTTCATCAATATCCGGAATCGTATCTCCTACTTTAACTACATGGCACGCTGCGGATAATTTTAAAGCTTCCATATTTCGATAAATCATATATGGATATGGTCTTCCCACGTCACTTGTTCCATCAGCTGTAATATAAAAATCAGGTCGATACCCTTTCTTCTCTGCTTCTGGAACAACTATATCCATCATCTTTTGCGTGTAGCCTGAGGTTGAACCAATTTTCAAACCTTGATTTCTTAACTGTTCTATCGTTGTTAATACTTCTGGCTTCGGATCTGTATACATTGCTAACGTTTCTAAGAGAGCAGCTTCAAAGCCAACATATAAGTTCTCAACATCTTGTTCCGTGAACGCTTGTCCGTACTTCTTGCTCCACAGCTCGGAAATTCTTGGCATAGACAACATCGTCCGGATATGATCAATCTTTGTCAGCCCCATTGGTTCTCTTGCTTCTTCTATCGTGACTTCAATCCCAGCATTTTTAAAGACATTGACAAATGCGTGTACTGGGGCAAAGCATCCAAAATCAACCGTTGTTCCTGCCCAATCAAAAATAACACCTTCTACTTTTTTCATTTTATCACTACTCCCATATATTCTTGAATAACGTTACATAATCTTTCTATATCTGCTTCATACACTTCTCCAATGTTGCCGATCCGGAATGTATTGATTTCTGTCAATTTTCCTGGGTAAAGCACAAAACCTTTTTCCTTCACATGATGATAAAATTCAGTAAATTCAAATGTATCATTGGGAAATAAGAATGTCGTAATAATTGGTGACTGCCGATTATCTGTTATATAAGCCCGGAACCCTAGTTTTTCTAGTCTATCTCGCAGCAGCCGATTATTATGCTGATAACGTTCAAACCTTGCAGAAATACCTCCCTCTGCAATCAATTCATCGATTGCCTTCGAAAATGCTGCTACCGCATGCGTTGGGGAGGTATAACGCCATTTCCCCTCCTTATCCATTTCCTTCCACTGATCATATAAATCCAAGGATAAGCTGTTTGCATTTCCTTCACAAGCCTGCAATTCATCTCGTTTCGCTATCACAAATCCGAACCCAGGTACGCCTTGAATACATTTATTTGCACTGCTGATTAAGAAGTCTATCCCTAGCTCTGGAATATCCATTTCTACACCGCCAAAACTGCTCATCGCGTCAACAATAAATGTCTTATTATACATTTTTGCAAGTTCAGAAACCTTTTCTATCGGATTCAATATTCCAGTTGTTGTTTCACAGTGTACCATTACTAAGTGAGTAATAGAAGGGTCATTTTCTAAAATATACTTTAATTCCTGCTCATTCGGATACGCATTGTAGGCAACGTTATAATGATGATAATGTAAACCAATATAATCAACCATTTTCACGATTCGTTCCCCATACGTACCATTCGTTATAATTAACGCTTTATCCTGCTGCTTCATTGCTGTTGTCATCACAGATTCCACTGTAAATGTCCCACTTCCTTGCATCAGTACAGTAGTATAATCATCTGCTGAAGCCTTCGCAAGATCAAGCAGCTGCATGCGTATTTTTTGAGTAATACTCTTGTAATCCTGATCCCATGTGCAACGGTCAAACAGCATTTCTTCCTTCACTGTATTTGTTGTTGTTAATGGACCCGGTGTTAGTAATTTATATTGTTCCAAAATAGATCTCTCCTTGTTTACCAAATAAGAAAGCCCCCGTAATTGTGGAATAGCCATATTCAGCTTTCTACTTAGCAGAATTAAAGAATTCTTGATGCTGTTCCAATAACTCTACATTTAATGGTTGATCGAATGTCATTGAATGCGTTGGTTTATGTGCCTCATCAACTGTTTCACCTTCATAAAGCGCTACAGGATAGTAAGTTAACAGCTCTTCTCTAGCATCTGTTGAGATAACTTCTGCCATTTCCATTGCCTTCTGGGATTTTTCATCGTCATCCTTATTCACAACAGCTACTGCCTCTGTAAGCGAGAAATTCCCTTCCAACGGATCAACAAAATCAATTGGTGCTCCGGATTCTTTTGCTACAACTGCCTGATGTCTCAGCCCAAATCCAGCAGCAACTTCCCCTGCCTGTACCTTACTAATTGGTCCGGAACCAGAGCTTTCTAAATGCGGCCCAACATTTGTAATGAGAGCTTCGAGAATAGCCTTTCCTTCTTCTTCCCCATACTCACTAATCACGGCCTGTACCATTAACCACGCAGTTGACGAATCATCAATATTTGGAATGGAAACCAGCCCCTCATATTCAGGTTTTGCTAAATCGGCAATACTTTCTGGAGCTTCTAGGCCATGCTGTTTCAGTACTTCGGTGTTTACAAAAATAGCTCCTGTATTCCCTAAAATAGGGGTATAAAAATCGGCATGCTCCTCTAATGTTTCTGTTTCAAATGTTAAATCTGCAAACATTTCATTCTGTTCCTGTGCACTATCTAAAAAATAAGAGCTCATGGTTACAATATCGGCTTCTATTTGATCTCCTTCCGCTAGTAGCTTACCTCCCAACTCAGATGTTCCTTGCGATTGCAAAATATATTCTCCTTCATATCCTGCAGCGTCCAAAGCTGATTCCATAGCTGATGTTGCTTCCTCATCTGCATTTGTATAAATGACAACATCATCATTACCCTGTGCACCACATCCTGCCAATATAAACGCTAAACCAATTCCTGCCCCAGCAATAGATTTCTTCATTGTTTTCAACATGTTTTCCCCTCACTTTTTATAGATTGCTGCTCTTTTTTGAAAAGCTTCACAAAGACCTCTAACCACTAAGTTGGTCAAAAAGATAAGTACAGATAAAACAAATATTTCATTGAACTGGGCAAAATGCTGCAGTTCATTAATTTTACTTGCTACAACGGTTGTCTGAGCGGATACAAGGAAGATAACACCACTGATGGTGACCATTGCATTGATAAAATAATAGCTAAACATCTCTAAAACAGTAGCTACAGAGTTTGGCAAGATAACACGATATATTGTTTTAATCCAATTATCACCGAGCAATTCTCCTGATGTTTCCCAACCTGGGTTCATCTTTGTTAATGCATTCTTCGCCATTAAATACGGCGTAGTAAAGTAATGCATGATGTTACATAAAACAATAATAATAAAGGTTCCTTTTAAACTACTATCATTAAAAAGTAATAGATAAGATAAACCTAGAACCATACCAGGCACAGTATTTGTAATCATTGAAAAAATATCTACGGTCTGTTTTCCTTTTAACGATGTACGTGCATTAAGAAGCGCTGCTCCATAAGCAATAATAGTTCCTAAAAGAGCTGTTAATGCTGCAACAATAAGAGAATTTCTGTAAACCGAAACCAAATCATTCGACTGAAACACACCTGTAATATGGTCCCATGTAAAGCTTAAATCGTATGGAAAAGCAGTTACAAATGGCGCTATAAACATTACTGCGAATACAGAAAGCATCGCCAGTAAAATAACAGTGGATACAGAGCCAAAAAAACTGTCTCTGAATTTACTAGCTGTTAATTCGGTTTCACTGAATTTATCATAATGAAAATTAAATCTCTCCAAATAGTTCAGTAGAATAACACCTACTACTGCTGGAAATAACATCAGTACGGCAATCACAGCTCCTTGGCTAAAGTCAGGAATAGATCCAAGCATCGCTTGATAAAGCTGTGTTGCAACAACATCATATGTCCCACCAACAGATGCAGGTATCCCAAAGTCTGTGAAGCTAAGGATAAAAGATAAAACAAATGCTCCACCTAAAGCTCCAAGTAATGGGCGGATAACTGTATTCAAAAAACTCCTTAATGTTCTATCTCCCATCAGCTTGGACACGATGATAAACTTCTTATCAATATACTTGAAGGAATTATGGATTAACAGAAAAGCTGCTGGTAACGTATAAATGACATATCCAATCAGCAACCCATTAAAACCGTAGATTTCAAATAAATTTCTGCCAAAAAGCTTTGTTAATAATCCTTGATTTCCAAAGGTATACATCAGGGCAAATCCATACGTAATTGTTGGGATTAACATCGGAATGAGAATACCAACTTTCACAGCACCTTTTAAAGGCTGATAGATCTTTGTACAGTTCACTGCATAAGCTAAAGCAAATGCTAGTATAGTCGTAATGATGGCTGTAACACCTGAAACTTTGATACTATTACCTATCGCATGAATTAAGGTGTTATTTGATAAAGAAGCAACATAATTTGAAAAGCCTACACCCTCATCTGTTATAAAGGATCGAAAAAATAAGATAATCAATGGAGCTAGCAGAAAAGCAAAGAATAGTAATAAGATAATGATAAAAATTATTCGCATTTCTGGTTTTGCATTATGCATACTTTTCACCAAATAAGTTATATATATTTTGTCGCTTAATTTGTAGTTGTCTCAAAATAAATTCTTTTACAAAATCATTTTTCGGTTGATTAATAATTTCAAACGGCGTTCCAAACTGCGAAATATTCCCTTGATTAATAATCAAAATCTTATCTGATATTGTTAAAGCTTCCTCTGGATCATGCGTTACAATAATTGTTGTCAGATTAAATTCTTTGGCAATTGATTTAATTCTTTCTTTAATCGATTCCTTAATCACACCATCTAATGCACTTAGCGGCTCGTCCAAAAGTAGAAGCCTTGGCTTTGTAACAAGCGTTCTTGCTAATGCAACTCGTTGTTTTTGTCCACCTGATAATTCACCAATTCGCTTTTTTAGATGTGGCGTCAGCTCTAAGAAATCAATATATTCCTTGATTTCGTCTACCGATACCTGATCTTTTTTATTCCGCAAACCATATACAATATTTTCATATGCGTTTAAATGTGGAAAAAGCGCATAGTCCTGGAATACAATATTAAAACCACGTTTTTTCATCGCTACATGACTTACATCTTCTTCATTAAAAATAACGTTTCCTTGATCGATCTTGGTCAATCCCAAGATAATATTCAATAATGTTGTTTTTCCACTTCCACTAGGTCCAAGCAATGATACAATCTCACCACTATTGATTTTAAGATCAATATTTTCTAAAACGACTTTCTGGTCGAATTGTTTGCTAATATTTTTTAACTCTAACAAACTGACCACCTCCTCTGAGTTACCCCCATCATATAAAAAGAGTATTAAGATAAATCAGTTGTTTTGTTAAGAATATGTAAATTATGAATATATTTAGCATAATTCATGCATAAATCATAACTATATACTCTAATATTATGCATGTTTTATGATGGGCTTTGTAAAAACAGATTGATTATCCCGCAAATTGTCAGTAAACTATATTTAAAGAATCGTCTAATCTAAACGTTACATAAGGAGGATAAAATGCTTCCAGTTGAGAGACAAAAGAAAATAATTGATTTATTAATGATGAAGAAAGTGATGAAAATGCCTGAGCTTCGAGAAGAGATGGGAATTTCTATAGATACACTGCGAAGAGATATAAATATCCTTGCTGAAGAAGGAAAAATAAAAAAGATCTACGGCGGTGTTAAATTGGTAGAGCTAAAGTTTGGTGAAGCGTCCATGGAAGAACGGATGACCAGTCACTTAGATGAAAAAGCTGCTATTGCAAAAAAGTGTAATGCATCTATTGAAGATGGCGACTGTATTTATTTAGATAGTGGCTCTACTACTTATCAAATTGCAAAATATATTAAGGAAAAAAGAAACCTAACCGTTATCACAAATTCCGTCCCCGTGATACTTGAATTAATGAACAGTGATATTGAACTTATCGTTATCGGTGGGAAAGTCAGAAAAAATGAACGGTCTGTCGTAACCTATGATTACTTATTTAACTTCAATCAATTGAATATACAAAAAGCATTTATCTGTGCAAGCGGAATTACAATGGAAAAAGGAATTTCAGATTATAATGTGGAAGAAGCTCTCGCTCGCAAAAAAATTATTGGCCTTTCTCAGGAGGTATATATTGCTGCAGACAGTTCAAAATTTGGAAAGAATGTGACAGTAAATATCGCAGGATTGGATGAAATTGATTATATTGTGACGGATAAAAAGGTGACTAAAGGGGTCATACAGCAGTTTGACGAGATAGGGACGGAGCTGCTGGTTTCTGAAGGGTAGTTTCTGCGAAAAGGAGGCTAGAATCACATACTAGGGTGAATGGGCTACTCATTCTACTATGTGATTCATTATTTTATTGAGAGTAAAAACAACTTTTACTATTACTCTCCGCTTTCATCAAACTTGGATAAACACGATTTAAGAGCATTCCTGTCTAATAGCTCTAATTTAGACTGTGCTGCAGAAGACACTTCAGAACTTTCGCCCACCTCATTTTCTACTACAATAAAATCAGTATCCCTCAAAGAAAACCTGGCTGCTACATTCATTTTTTCATCCCGGTCGTTCCATTCCTCTTCTAACAGGGAAACATCTATTAGTTGGAAACCCGATTCTCCAATAACAAAATATCCATCTTCATTCTGTTGGCACACCTCATTAGAATCCGCTTTCATTTCATCCATACTCTCTTCAGGCTCTTGCATCATTTCTCCTTTAGCATCCAACTGCTCTGTTTTAGAAGGCATGATATGTTTAAGTGCAGCCATCCCGTTTTTCTCTGTTAAAACAATATAAAAACTGCTGGCTACTAAAATAAAACTAATGAATAATAAGCTTGCCGTGCCAAATGTAATCGTCTGTTTTTTTATAAAAAATAATCTCGTAACAACTATTAACAAATAAAGAATAAATACAATTAATCCTGCTGCCAGCAAAAACAATGGTCCACTCTCCATTTTCTCTCCTTTCTCCCTCTAAAAGCATAAGGGGGAATTGTTTACTTTAGACGATAAATTGAGACTTCATAACGCAGATCTTACTTCCAATTAAACTACAATAAATCACAACAAATTTCCTCCTACTATTATACTATAATCTCAATGAATGAATGAATTATTTCTATAATTAATTCATTATAACTAGTATTACCTTCCATTTATCAGGTGTATAAAATGACAAAATAGGTCTATTTTTGATTTTTGTATTTAAAAAAAAGGATTCTGTATCATCCATTGGACGAGACAAAATCCTTTTCTATTTTATCTATAACTAGATACGTCTGCTTTAAAAAACGCAGAGATTGCAATGGTACAACGGAGTTAACAGCGCACGATCATTTGTTAATAAAACGCACGCAATTTCTTCGTCAAAGTTCATTCAGCTTATCAAATGTTATTTCAACATCAAACGCCCCGGCAGCATAAGGTTCAGGCTCATCGTGCTCATAATGAAAAACAGATGAAGAAAATTAATTCGAATCAACGGCAGCCTTTAACGGTCTTGACCGCTCCACGCGGATACCCTCTGCATCATAGTTTCGATGAACTTCTTGCAGATCATTATTAATCCATTCTATCGCCCCCAGATTAAACCGTTTTTGTCCTTCTTTGCAGATTTCTAAAGCATTACCATAAACTGTTTCATCCGCCGCTTCTGAGATAAGATCCGCACTTACCCATTCTGGAAATCTGCTGATCGCACTGGTACTTGAAGCATCTGTTTCTGTCGTCCATTTATAGAAGATAAGCTCCTCCATCAATTCAATTGGAAATAGCTTTGGCATAAATTGATTTCCATACTTTTTATACCGTTCCCTCCAATAGTGATTCATATCCTGTATATTAGAAGATTGTTTAACCTTTTGCTGAATACCGTGTGTAATCCTGTCTAACACAACAGCATGTCCAGGATACCTTTTTTCATTTAACATACGGGCGATCCCGTAAATCATCGAGTTGGGAATCCAATACGACATATGAAACCTTGGTGGTATATGGTACCCCGCAAACGGCTGCGTCCACTCGTGACTCGGTACCCCATGATTATCAATGACTACATCAGGTGCCCAGCGATTCATAATTTTCGGTACCACATTTCCCTCACCAAAAATAGTGTCCTTATATCTAACATCGGAATATTCAAGCCCCACCGCATTATACCTTGCAGCATGATGCTTCCACTCCGGATTATCAGCAATCATCCGGTTATGTAATTCGGTTCCGTCAGGATTAGCACGAGGAATGATTACCAAGTTTACATTTTTTAAGATAGAGGAATATTGTTCTGTGATTTCATCCATTAATTCGGCAACTGCAGGCATACTGGATACTTCATTAGCATGATGTCCGGTTTCTATCAGTACAGTTGGTTTATTAGCAGTTAGTTTAATAGCTGAATAATAACTCTCCTTTGTATTCGCAAAAATTTCATATACATAGATTGGCTTATGTCGATACGAATAATCAGCAATCCATGTGTGAAAATTCGCTTTCATTGGACGGGGAAGATCCTCTGGTATTTCTTCCATATGCACATGCCCGGAGACTTCTTCCTTTATCAAACCTCGCTCTTTCCCAACCCGGTATTTCACTTCAGCAGGTGTTCTCTGCTCGTTAGTAAAAAGCAATTGCTCAGTTAAAATGGGTTCTCTGGTTGTATCTAACCATTTATACGCAGTTATTTCAGCTTTCGGTTTGACGCCCTCTTTTACTCTGATAAAAGGGTAGATGCCCCCAGGCGCTGTATATCCTTTTCCAACAGTTTGCTCTCCTTTGATAAGGAAATAATCCAACGTGTTAAAATATAGATCTTCATGTAATGCTTCCAGTGAAGATATTCTTTCCTCCTTTACTGGCAATTTTAACTCTTCTTCACTCATTTCAACATTTATCTCAATCCGGTCAAATAAAGGTCTTAAGAATCCACTGTTTTCAGAAGAACGATCTGCCTTTTCCCATAGTTTCGATAAAATATCCTCTGTATAAAATGTATAGAATCGTTCCCGGTCTGTCAGAAAAAAGTGCTGGAAAGTTTGGCTCCCGCCTTCATAAACAGACAGAGAGGCCGTTACAGGATAACTATATTTTCCTTCCTCCACATACGGTACTTTAGATACCGGGATAACGATGTGATCTTTATAAAGCGGATGACCATGGAGGTCTTTTACAATCACTTCATATGTAGCATCTAAATCTAAGGTTTCACACAGTTTAAAATCGATGAAGGATGAATCGATTTGCAGCTCCTGCGCCATCACTTCGTCCACTGGATAAAGCTCCTGAATCCATCGAATCGGCAATTCCAGTCCATCTTCCCTCTCTTCTTTCAGGCAATTGATGGTAACTGATCCAATCTGTTTCCGGATCTCCAACAGATTTGGCAATACTTCTTCCGTCAACCAGAAATAGCCCGGCTTAAATGCAGAACGAACCGATACCCTTGCCTGTGGAAATGTATTTACAATATCCTTTTTAATACCTTTTCGTATCACACTGGATTCTGAAATAAATATATTCAAATCCAGATCTTTTTTATCTTTCATACTGCTGTTCCATTCTGCAATTTTATTATAAAGCTCTTGTCTCTCTCCTTCATCTTCCCAGGTAACCTGAAAAAGAGATTCATCCTGATTGTCCGACTTTTTAAATTGCCTTTCCCAGCACCCAAAATGACCACCAAACGCCCAATGCTTTTCCCGGAAAAAATAAGAAATGGCATTTGTTAATGATTTACTTTCTCCTGTAAATTGAATAACATTTCCGTCCAATTGTATGCTTGCATTTTTAGATTCGTCGGGTTGAAAATGGAACTTCAATGCGTTTGATAACTCTATCCCGGTAATTGGAAATCTCAATGCCGTCGATTCCATCCCTATTCGGGAAGCCCCGTAGTAAATTTCAATCCAAGAATGATGTTCCAGACTATCCCCGGTTAAAAATATAATGTTATGGCTGTTCGTTGGACTTGCTTTCCCGTCATGCATGAATCCAAGCTCATTCCAGATTTCTGTTAAACTGCCTACCCCATATGTTTTTTCAGAAACAGCAGTGTTCACAGGTTCAACGGGAGCAACTTGAATGCCGCCGTCTTGCAATTCTATAATGATTTTATTTTCATTCAACTTTATTTTTGGGACCGGAGTATCACCAGTTATAAAATTCCGATGCCAGCTCCCAGCCAAAAATCGTAATAATGTCGATACCTCCTCTTCATTTTGATAATGAACCAGCAAATGGTTCCTATTCCACTCCACAGAAGTATCCTCGTCGTCTTTTACAAAAGATAATTGATTAGAATAACGATTGTTTTTCTGTAGGAAATCAAAAGAAAGACTGGCAGTTTCAAAGCCAAGTCTGGCACAAAAGTCGATGAAGCCCTCCGGATATATCTCCCCATTTAAATCACACCATATATTTACCCGGTCAGCTACCTTATCTTTATTCTGATCTTCAATAAGACCGCCGATTTCCCACATGTCTCTTAAATCTTTCACG
The DNA here is from genome assembly GCF_000750635.1 of Oceanobacillus jeddahensis. GTDB lineage: Bacteria > Bacillota > Bacilli > Bacillales > Amphibacillaceae > Oceanobacillus > Oceanobacillus jeddahense. The sequence continues at coordinate 268,688 of NZ_CCDM010000001.1, read as the reverse complement.
CTATCACCATGCCCTTATGTAGAATTATTCAATTTATGTTAGAAAAACTGGTATCCGCTTGCTCTTTGTCAGCAAAAATACAGTTTGACTTCACCGTTTCCGCATGATGCAGGGAATCAGGTGAAAGTTCCTTTAAATCCATCATTTTTGTATACTTTCCCGCCATGTTACAAAGCATCCCACTACAACAGTGGGATGCTTTTAGAAGTTGTCCTTTTTATTTATTCTATATACACATCTTTCAATTGCAGATATTGGGTAGGAAGCTGTGACAGTCCTTTCACTTCATCACGGACAGCCATTAAGTATTCCTGAAAATTAATATTAATAGTTGGAGCTATATCAACTAACTTTTCCTGTATTTGACTGTAAAGGTCCATTCGTTTATTTTCGTCTGTCATTTGACGGGCTTCCACAATTAAGTTGTCCAATTCATCGTCTTCTGTAAAGGTTCGATTCCCTGGAGAACCAACGCTATCGGAATGAAATAGCGGGTATACAGAATAATCGGCATCACCTGTACCAGTTACCCAGCCAAGTACAAACATATCATGTTCTCCATTTGCTGTTTTCTCAAGATACGCTCCCCATTCCAACACCTCCACTTCCGCATCAACACCTATTTCGGCCAGTTGTGCTTGAACGTTCGTAGCGGTATCTACCCTCTCCCGATCATCATTTGTCCAGATCGTTGTAGAAAAACCATCTTCATATCCGGCTTCTGCTAATAATTCTTTCGCTTTTTCTACATCATATTCCAAGTCCTTGACGTTCTCATCATGCCCTTGTAAATCTGGAGGGATTGGTCCATTGGCCAACGCTCCATAACCATCATAAATGCCATCAATAATCTGCTCTTTTTCCACCGCCATTGAAACTGCCTGACGTACGCGCTGGTCATCAAATGGTTCCTTTTCCATATTAAATCCAATATAGGCATAACTCACACTGCTTTGTTGATTTACAGATACGCCATCAGTGGACTCCACCTGGGCAACATCTGAAGGGCTAAGCGGCGTGGAGATATGACTATCTCCCGTGTTTAATTCAGCAATGCGCGTCAAATCTTCAGAAACGACTTTGAATGTCACGGAATCTAGTAAAGCGGTTCCATCCCAATAGTCTTCATTTTTCACTAAACGTACATATTCGCCAGTCTTCCATTCGTCAAATAAAAAATATCCTGTTCCTATTGGATTGGAATTGATAACACTTCCGGGTGCTTCACCATTTTCCATTGCTTCATAGTCTTCTTCAACCACCTCTAAAGAAACCATTCCACTGACTGGGTGAGCCAAATGAGCAGGCAGTGGAGCAAACGGATACTCCGTTTCAATAGCTATTGTATATTCATCGACTACTTCAATGTTCGTAATCATTTCAAACATCGCACTTTGGGATGATCCAACGTCCGGGTCGATAATACGTTCAATATTTGCTTTTGCTACCTCTGCATTAAATGGAGACCCGTCATGGAAGGTTATCCCTTCACGCAGTTTGAACTCCCATACGTTATCTTCTACATTTTCCCATTCTGTCGCAAGACCTGGAACAAGCTCCATTTCTTCATCTTGCTTTACTAAAGTTTCAAAGATATTTCTTTGAACGTCATAAGAAGGAATATCGTTAGAACCATTAGGATCTAGTGATACTGCATCAGAGACCTTTGCAATAACCAAGTCCCCTCCTTCTTCGCCTGTAGTGTCGCCCTCCGCATTACCTTCACTGGTATTTTCAGGTTCACTTGCACAGGCTGTAATAAGTATACTCACTACGATTAAAAATAAAATATTAAAAATCCTTTTCGATGAGATCATTTCTTTCCCCCTTATGTTAGTAAAATTTATATACTTTAGTGTATATGAGAATAATTTTAATAGCAAATTAATTTTGAAAATTACTCCTAAATGATTTAAATTGGATGTTCATAGTTCTGTAATTAGGTTTTTATATAAACATGAAAATTATTTATGTAGCTATCCATTGAAAAAGCTATCGCGTAAAAAAAGACCAACCCCAAAACTGAAGCCAGCCCTTTTTCTCCTTATTATTTCGTAAATGAATCCTCTTTATTTTCATCCTCTTCGTTTTCTCTTTTCTTTTTTAACCTCTCATGTCGCTGTCTTTGACGATAACCATAAGTAGCATTCAGTACAACATCTTCATCCTCTAATGCCGTACCTAGCGCCCCTATTACTGTAGATACACTGGCAGCAATCCAGGCAATATAGAAATAATTAATTAAACCTGGATCACTCGAAAGCTGGTCCTCAAGCATCCCCATCGGAATAAATACAAACACGCCGACCAGGAATAAACAGAATAGCATGATATAGTAAATACAGACGGTAATCAACAAAGTTAAAAACGTCGTTGCGTTATAAAGCTTCCTCGTGTAATTATTATGCTGATCCCGTTTTCTCTCCCATAACCGGTGAATTAAAATAATCCACAATGTCATTGCTATTACCGAAAAAATGGTAAGTAAACACATTCTAAAAATAGTATAATGCTCACTTAATAGCCATAATGTAGGGAAAACAAGGGCATAGGACCCTGTCGCAAAAGCAATAGTTAGAATTTTTAAAAATGCAGGAAACATATTCCACGGACGATTTGCCCGTATCATTCCCCCTAGCAAACGAATAGAAATACTTCCCCGACGCCCCACTGTAAAACGGACATCCATATATTCCTCTTCCTCATCAGCTGGTGCTTCACGCTTCAATGGAGACAGCCAACCAAGAAATTTGCTCGTCATCAAATTTTTGGAATCATTTATATCAATATCCTTGTGTTTACTACGCTTTGACTCAATACGTTCTGCAGACTTCTCCCGAGCTGCATCCGAACTTCCATAATACATTTCATTCACCAGCTGCATGATGGACTCTCGCAAACGTTTAATCATAAAGGTCGAACCGAAACTAGGCATACTGATCAGCGCTATATTTTCATCCTCGTTTGCCTCTGCAACAATCATACGTTTTTCGATAAACAAAGGAATATCGGTCATACAAATAGCATAATCCCAACCCTTTTCTTCTTTCTTTTTCTTCGTGGCCTTCAGTACTTCTTTAGAATTTGCGGCACCACCAAGTAAAGGATCTTCTATATAATCAATTTTCCATTCTATTTCTTCTTTTACATAATAGCTCAGCAGTGAAGGCAGCTCCTCATTTAGCCTGGCTCCTATTTCATTTGGATAGCCCGGTGCAGTAATTAGACCGATGTAACTTGTTGTTTCACTCAAATTTTACTCACCTCAATTTTAGAAATGTCTATGTTCTTTTAGCCGAAAAGTGACATGTTTAAACACTTCCCTGCCAAAACGAAACTTCTTTACTAGTCACGTATACATTCAAAATAATGTCTCTATATTATTTTTTCTGAAAATTACTTGTTATCTTTCCACATTTATGATAAGGTTTTAAAAAGTTTAAACTTCTTTTCATTTAAAAATGAAGGAGGGACTTCTTTTTGAAAGAAATCCAACCAATTAAAGATTTGATTGAAACCCATTTTAATGCTTTATCAAAGAAGCAACAGAAGGTAGCAAACTTCGTATTAAATAATCCAACCTTTGTTGGAACACATTCTGCAGCTGAAGTTGGAAACAAAGCCGAAACAAGCGAAACAACCGTTATCCGCTTCTGTTATACACTTGGACTCGAAGGCTATGCCGAGTTGCAAAAGAAAATAACTTTATACGTTTTTGATCAAAACACTGTCAGTACACTTGGAAATTATTTTTCTGCAAAAAAGAAGCTTTTTAATGACCAGCATCTTATTGAAAAGGCAATGGAAAAAGACATCGCCCAAATTGACAGAATTGCTAAACAAATGGATAAGGAATTATTTTATAAAGCAACACATCAATTACATGAAGCAAAAAACATCTATATTATCGGGGCTGGTGCATCACAGTTTCCCGCACAGTGGCTACATTTTACATTAAATATTTTGCGACCAAATGTATCGATTATTCATACAGAAACACCAGAGCTTATTCGCACGATGCAGGAAATCGATGAAGATGATGTCGTCATCGCTATCTCCTTACACCGTTACTTTAAAGAACCAATTCATATTGCAGAAGCTCTTCATAAACGGGCAATAACGGTGCTTGCAATAACCGATTCCAAGCTGGCACCGATCCAAGAACATTGCTCGCATGCTTTTGTCTTAGAGCAAACGGAAAAGTCAACCATTGATTTGATGCCGTCTCTTATTTCCTTCCTTAACTTAGTAGTAACCGGAATGATGACATTTGACCCGGATTATTATGATAAGCAGCGTGTGAATTATGATGACTTTAATAAGACTTTTATTTCTGATAAATGGAGTTGAGAAAATTGACAAATCAGCAACTAGCAGAACAATTACAGCCAATCTTTGAACATTTGCATAAGAATCCTGAGATAAGCTGGAATGAAGTAGAAACAACAGCATATCTTGTTGATTTTCTACGTCAGGCAGGGTTAGAGCCGCAAACATTTAATGATATGACTGGATTATACGTAGATATCGGAAAAGGCACCCCTACAGCTGGATTCAGAACGGATATGGATGCACTATGGCAAAAGATTGATGGCACATTCCAAGCGAACCATTCATGCGGACATGATGGCCATATGACCGTAGCACTTGGAGTCATTCTCTTATTAAAAGAGCTGGAGCCAACATTACCGGGAGCGATCCGTATCCTTTTTCAACCGGCAGAGGAAAAAGCCCAGGGAGCAAAAGCGTTTGTAGAACAAGGCGTGGTCGACTCGCTTCAATTTCTATTTGGAGCACATGTCCGCCCACTGATGGAATTAGAGGAAGGCACCTACGCACCGGCACTACATCATGGAGCTGCGAAGCTTTTCACGGGAGAAATTCATGGTGTAGAAGCACACGGAGCACGACCAGAGCAGGGGGCGAATGCAATTGAAGCAGCAGCAGCGCTGATTGATGGACTCAAGCGTATTTGGATCAGCCCCGCCGAATCAGCTTCGATTAAAATGACACAAATACAGGCAGGCGGTACGTCAACAAATATCATTCCGGGCAATGCCTCATTTAGCATTGATGCCCGTGCACAAACGAATGAAACAATGGATGCTTTGACAGCTGGCTTTAAAAAAACAGTAGATGCGGTAAGCACATTATACGATGTTTCCATTGATTACAATGTAGATGCTCATATTGCCGCAGCCCAAGTAGATGATACAGCAAAATCCATTTTAAAGCAGGCCATTATCCAAGTGGCTGGAGAAGAAAATTGCGCACCGGAAGTGATCACACCAGGCGGGGAGGATTTTCATTTTTATACGTATTCCAAGCCTCAGCTGCAAACAACGATGCTTGGCCTTGGATGCGGCGTCACACCCGGGCTGCATCATCCAGAAATGACATTCAATCAAACATACCTGCCAACCGGTGCAGAAATTATCACGAAGGCACTTGTCCTGGCACTACAACAAACAGAAAGAAGCGATACAAAATGATTCAATGTAAAGAACTAAAAACAATGGCCGAGATGGAACAAATGCAGGAACTGGAGGGAAGGATTTGGGGAATGACTACCATCCCCACCCATCAGACTCTTACGGCCGTAAAAAACGGTGGCATCATGGTTGGTGCTTACGTGGACGATCAATTAGTCGGTTTCAGCTATGGGTTTGCAGGCTTCGATAACGGCAAAAGTTATCTTTGCTCGCATATGCTTGGCATTGAACAGGCTTATCGTTCTCAGGGCATTGGAAAAAAGCTGAAACAAAAGCAGCGGGAAATCGCCATCCGTAAAGGCTATGACATGATGAAATGGACATATGACCCTTTGGAAACGCGTAACGCCTATCTTAATTTAACAAAACTAAACGGCATTTGTAACACCTATATCGAGAATTGTTACGGAAACATGCAGGATGGTTTTAATAAAGGGCTCCCTTCAGACCGCTTTGAAATCCATTGGCATTTGAAAAGTCCATACGTTGTGGAGCAACAACCCGTAAATACAGAGAACCCAACAGCTCTAAACACACTAACCTTTAACCAGGAAGGTTTGCCCGTTTTCACAAAAGCGAAAGAACTCCGCAAATTGACTGAATATTCCTATTCTATCCATGTGCCAAAGGATTTCCAGGGATTAAAAGCAGCAAGTCAAGAACTGGCTATGGATTGGAGAATGAAAACACGGGAACTGTTCCAAAAACTCTTTGAAGCAGATTACGTAGCTGTGCGGTTAAAGCCTCATGAAAGTGATGGCGAATATATTTTTGTCAAAAAAGATAACTTAGACCTTGGAGGAAAACAATCATGAAAATTACAGAAGTCACCATCCGTCATATGCAAATGAAGTTAAAATCACCTTTCACAACCAGCTTCGGGACCTTTACAAACCGAGATTTTTTATTACTGGAAGCCAAGGATGCAGATGGTACAGTCGGCTGGGGAGAATCTGTTGCATTCCACGCCCCATGGTATAACGAAGAAACATTGCAAACCAACTGGCATATACTGGAGGATTTTTTAATCCCGCTTATCTTAAATACAGAATTAAAACATCCGGATGAAGTAAACGAAATCTTTGCTGCTATTCGAAAAAATAATATGGCAAAATCGACACTCGAAGGAGCTGTTTGGGATATTTACGCACAACAAACCAACCAGTCTTTGGCAGAAGCACTGGGCGGTGAAAAAGAAAAGATTGAAGTCGGCATCAGTATTGGCATCCAAAAATCCATTGCTGAGCTCACCGCTTTAGTAGAGGGTTACATTGAAGAAGGCTATAAACGTATGAAAGTAAAAATCAAGCCTGGCTGGGACATCAATGTAATACGTACATTACGCGAAAAATTCCCGGATACAGCAATCATGGCAGACGCTAACTCCGCCTATCGTTTAGAAGATATCGAGCTATTAAAACAATTAGATGAATATGGCCTGACTATGATTGAACAGCCTTTGGCATCTGACGATATTATTGATCATGCTCAATTGCAAAAAGAACTCAAAACACCAATCTGTTTAGATGAAAGTATCCATTCCCTGGAAGATGCACGAAAAGCAGTTGAGCTTGGAAGCACAAAAATTATTAATATCAAAATTGGACGTGTCGGCGGCTTAACTGAAGCGAAGAAAATTCATGATTACTGTGTAGAAAATGATATCCCAGTATGGTGCGGTGGCATGCTCGAGTCGGGTATCGGCCGCTCTCATAATATTGCTTTAACAACCTTATCCAACTTTGTTTTACCTGGTGACACTGCTGGATCCAGCCGCTATTGGGAAAAAGATATTATCACCCCAGAAGTTGTTGCAGAAAATGGTTATATCACCGTCCCAACAAAAGCTGGAATCGGTTATGAAGTAGATCGGGAAGCTGTTGAAGCTTATACCTACGCGAAGAAAGTTTATAGATAAGGAGGATCGTCCCATGAAAAAGAGTTTTCAAATAGGGAGTGCTTTTGTTGGCCTGATTGTCGGAGCTGGATTTGCTTCTGGTCAGGAAGTGATGCAATATTTCACCAGCTTTGGTATTTGGGGCACAGTTGGCGGGATCGTCGCCACCCTCCTTTTTATCTTTTTAGGTTATACCTTTGCCCAACTTGGAACAGACTTACAAGGTGCTTCTCATAAAGGCGTTATTTATCATATCGGCGGGCGCTATGTCGGAGCTATATTAGACATATTAATCACCTTTTTCTTATTCGGTGTAGCCGTTGTTATGTTTGCAGGTTCCGGTTCCACTTTTGAGCAGATGTTTGGCATCAGTACGATGACAGGAAGCATCATCATGGTCACGCTGACTATCTTGACCCTGCTGTTAAATACACAAAAGATTATTGGGATTATTGCTGCCGTTACCCCTTATCTGATTGCCATTATCTTTATCATTTTAATCTATTCCATTTTCACAACAGATTTATCCATTTCGGAAGCGGATGTATTAGCGAAAGAGCAGGCTTCCGCAGCACCAAACTGGCTGTTAGGTGCTCTCCTCTATGTATCTTATAATCTGGCAGCAGGAGCAGCGCTGCTCATCGTCATGAGCGGCGGTGAAAAAGATCGGAAAGTTGCCGGTCTTGGAGGTATTTTAGGAGGAGTAATGCTCGGCGGGCTGATTATCCTTATTCATATCGGAATGTTCATGAAACTGGATGTTGTTGCAGGAATGGACATGCCAACACTCGCCCTAGCTGAACAGCTTCACCCTGTTGTTGGCACTTTGATGGCTATTGCACTGCTTGGTATGATGTATAATACAGCGGTTGGTATGTTTTATTCATTTACCGTACGATTTATTGCACCTGATAGTAAAGCCTATAAACCTTCCGTAATAGTCATCGGTTTACTTGGATTTGTAGCAAGCTTTGCTGGATTTACAACGCTTGTTGACAAGGTATATTCTACAATGGGGTATTTAGGCTTTGCTTTGATTATTGCAGCGATTATTGCTTGGTTCAGAAGAAAAAATACTCCCATTTCTTAAAAAAGAGAATAGCTGATGATGATATAATTCTGAAATCTTATTGCCTTTGTCTCTTTATTGTGTTAAATTCTTTTTCATAATCAAAAAAATAAATAGCACCCCGTATATTCCTGGTAATATGGTCCGGGAGTCTCTACAGAGTAACCGATAATTACTCTACTATGGACGGTTAATTATAATAGAATCCACAGGCTAAAAGTATGTACCCCGTAGAATGTACTTGTTTTTGCTGCAGATTCCAGTTATCTAGTCGTCTATCTATATAGGCGGCTTTTTTGATTTTCTAACTTTTACTTTGCCTAGAACAGATTCTATTGTAATCATTCATCTAACTAACCTCTATTTCAATGAATACAGATATGCGGGTGCAAATGGAGGAAATACATGGATATTTTGAAAGATATTCTGGCAGCATTAAGTGGTGTACTAAATGGCTTGCCTCAAGGTTTACTGGCAATCGCGTTCGGCTTTGCTTCTGTCCCTACCGCGTTTGCATTTATTGTCGGGGCTGTTGGAAATGCCTTTACTGGAACCGTAGCAGTCATCTCCTTTCAAGCTGAATCTATTACGGTTGCCGGTACATTAGGAAAAAATATGAAGGAAAGATTGTCGATGCTTTTCTTCGGAGCTTGTTTGATGGTTATCATTGGTGCTTTCGGTTTGCTGGAGCGCATCGTGGAATGGATTGGACCTGTTGTGACAACCGGGATGATGGCAGGTGTCGGTCTCATGCTGACCAAAGTAGCCTGGGATATGGCTAAGAAAGACAAGCTGGCTGGCATCATATCCTTTGCTGCTGCCTTAGTTACGTATATTGCAACGCAGGATCTGGTTTACACCATTGCCGTTTCTGTGATTCTTTCCAGCTTCATTTATTATTTTGTTCATAAAAACGATGCAGCAGACGCGGCTAAACCTCTGCCGAAAGAAAAAATAGCGTTGCAGCCATTTGTCGTTAATCCATCTGTTATTCGCGGCGCATTAGCACTAGCTTGCTTAAATATTGGTGCTAATATTGCCTTTGGTAATATAAATGGTGCCATTGCTGAAAAAGCTCTCAATCTGGATGTTTTGACTGTTATTAGCGGGCTGGCTTCTATGGCGTCTGCTTTATTCGGCGGCGGCCCCGTTGAGGTTGTTATTTCTGCGACAGCGAGTGCACCGCATGCCGTTTGGTCAGGTGTTTTAATGATGGTTATCATGGCCGTTATTCTATTCTTCGGTATTCTGCCGAAAATAGGAAAATATATTCCAACCGCATCCATAGCAGGATTCTTATTTGTTTTGGGAGCGATTGTTACATTGCCAGGAAATGCTATTGAATCTTTAACAACCGATAGTTCCGGTGGCGTCGTTGGAGCAACAACCATTGTCGTAACCTCTATCACTGACCCCTTTATCGGGATGGTAGCAGGCGTTGTCATGCAATTCTTTATTAATTTATTTGGATTTTAAAATGAGGTGAACAGAATGAAAACATTTGAGATTGATATAAAAGGGTTGAAAAGAGTATTGCCGATCGTTAAGGTAGCGGAGAATTTAAAAATTGCCAGCTTTGATATTTTAGGAGATACCGAACTAGTCACTTATCTTGCACCATTATTAGCAGAAAAGCTGCCAGAAATTGATTACATTGTCACAGCTGAAGCAAAGGGAATACCACTTATCCATGAGCTGTCAAAGGTTTTAAACATGGATAAATACATTGTCGCACGCAAAAGTATAAAACCTTATATGCAGAACCCCTTAGTTAAAAAGGTAACCTCCATCACAACGCAAAAAGAGCAGACTTTATGCCTTGATGGAACAGATGCTGCATTACTTAAAGGGAAAAGTGTTGCTATTATTGACGATGTCATTAGTACAGGCGAATCCATTCGCGCGTTGGAGGAATTATTAGAAGAAACAGGTGCCAACGTATTAGCAAAGGCTGCACTTTTAGCGGAAGGCAGTGCTGCTGAAAGAACGGATATTATCTTTTTGGAAAAATTACCTTTGTTTTAGTTTTATATATTAAAAAAATCCATAGCTTGAAATAGCTCTAATCTACTATCTCAGGCTATGGATTTATATATAAGTGGCTTGATAGCTTTTAATAATAGTAATTAAAAAACATGTCAACGTAACGATTCTCTTCTTACTTTTTGAGGGCCTTTTGAACATCCTCTTTAAATAAAAGTCGTTATCAACGTACCCCAAACTAATGTGAACAGGGCTGCAAAAATCATTGCTAAGGAAGAAAAAACAGATTCTTGTTTGCCGTACTCTAATGCTTTATTCGTACCAACACCATGTGCTCCCATTCCTAAAGCTAATCCTTTTGCAATCGGTGTTTTAATAGAGAGCCATTTCAGCACGTTTGGTCCAACGATTCCACCGACAATCCCTGTGATAATGACGAAAACCGTTGTCAATGTCGGCAGACCTCCAATTTCTTTGGATACTTCCATCGCAATTGGCGTGGTAATGGATCTAGGGAGAATAGAAACGATAAAATCATCACTGAGATGGATTAATTTAGATAATACAAAGGTTGAAAACATTGCGATAAGCGTTCCTGCAGTAATACTGACAATAATCGTTTTCATATATTTCTTTATAACAGATAAGTTCTTATAAATAGGTACCGCAAAAGCAACCGTAGCCGGTGCCAGCATATGTGATAAGAATTTGGAGCTCTGCATATAATCATTGGCCGACACATGCATCATAGAAATAATCGCAATTAATAGGATCGGCGCTAATAACAGCGGGTGAAAAAGAGCAAAGTTTATCTTGTTATAAATTCGTTTAGAAAGAATATAAATCAAATACGTTATTGCCGTAAACAACACTATAATCAATGTGATTCTCCCTCCTTCTTCACCGATACTCTTTCTGCCGTCCAAGCAGTCAGCCCCATTACAATCATCGTACTAATCACAATCAGGCCGACAATTGCTAATCCCTGTATACTAAAAATCTCTTCATAATTAATTATTCCAACTGCGGAAGGGATAAAGAAAAGCAACAGCTCTGCCATTAACCATTTCGCACCCTGATCTACCCACTCTAACTTGATGAGGCGGCAGCATAATGCCGCGAACAATAAAAACAACCCAAACATAGAAGCTGGAATTGGCAATGGAATGAAATATTTTAACACTGCTCCCAAGAGCAGAAATACATGTAAAAAACAGATTTGTAAAATAACCTTGATGACTTTCACTGGCTTTCCCTTCTTTTATACATAATATAGAATTAACTGCTATCTATATTACGCCCCTTCATACCATTCGTAAAATACATATTAATTATTATTTTCATAACTAAAAGTTATAATGAATCCGTTAAAATAAAATCAATAAACTTTCTTCCCGCATTGGAAATATACTTCCCTTTTTTTGTAATGACCGCAAGCTTCCACATAATCGTCGGCTCCAGATCGATGATTTTAATATCCTTCGTAAACAGACGATTACAGATAGACTCCGGTAATATGGTTACTCCTAAATTTGCAGCAACCAGCTCAGACATCAAATCCCATTGCATGCTCTTAAATAAAATTTTGGGTTCAAAACCAGCTACATGAAAAAAATGATTTCGTATAATTTGATTTAAGGCAAAATCCTCATGATAAAAAATAAATTCTTCATCTCTTAAATCCTTTACATGGACTTCGTTCTGGGAAGCTAGCGGATGGTTCTTGTGAACAACCAATTTCATTTTCTCTTTCACGATGGGGTAAACATTGAAAACTCGTTCATCTAAGGGAAGCACTGCCACACCAAGCTCAAACTCTCCCTCTTCAACACTTTTGACAACCCTGGCGCCCCCATATTCCGTGATGTCTAATTTGATATTGGGATAGTTATGATGAAATTTCTTCATCACTTCCGGGAAAAATAAGCTTCCTATAAAAGGAGGAAGACCAATATTCAGCTGTCCTACCGATAAATTCGTCAAATCACTTACTGTCAATTTCATTTCATCCACTAAGTTGGTTATTTCCCGGGTATATTCCAGCACTGTTTTCCCGGCATCTGTTAAGTCCGTTGTCTTGTTGGACCGGATAATCAAAGGCGTTCCCAATTCCTCTTCCAAGGATTTGATGGACTTACTAAGGGCCGGCTGGGAAATATGGATTTCTTCTGCAGCCTTCGTAACACTTTTATGTTTTGCCACTTCTTTAAAATAGGTTAATTGTTTAAAATCCAACATAGCCACCTCCAAATGTAACTATAACCACTATATCATTTTTAGGGAACCAATACGGTTGTTTGGAATCTGATAAGGGATATTATAGTTATTAAAAAGATATGGTTCTCTAGCATTATCTAGAAACCATATCTTTTTTAACTACAATATGCTTCATCATTAGCTCACATCACTTCACTACTCGCTACAAATAATGACACCGTCTCTTCCCCGGGTTAATAAAACCCTATATATATTTAACTTCATTTTATCAGGGTCTTTTGCTCCCGCTCTTCGGTTACTTATTTTCCAACCACTATTTGTCCATTGTAAGTCTTTGCCCCAATAGACAATAGCCATATCTAACTCTAAACCTTGTATTTGAAATTCTGTCGCCGCATATTCCAAATTCCTACAGTAATAAGGGGATTCCGGATAATTAAAATAAGCGACATGGTTTTTAGGATTAGCGTATCTGCCACTCTTCGGAATGGTTTTCACACCTATTGGAGGTTTCGCTCCAGATGACATGACAATCCCATATGTTTGATCCGTTCCTTCATAAACCTTACGAACAAAGTCTTTAGCAGAATCTAAATCATTCACCCATTTTACCGTATATCGCTCCTTTTTTAGATTTTCCTGCAATTCTTCAGCTCGTTTAAAATCTCCTGATATAATGGATTCTACCCATTCAAAATACATTAACGCATTGTGCGTCCGTAAAGAAGTTTTCAAATGCAACTCTGGATTTTCATGATATTGAAGCGCATTCGGAAAAATACTCTGGTGGTGCCTAGCATGTACCATAAAGCCTTTGTTTTGAATAGCCTTATTCCAAAGACCTATACCGCTCTCTTCTCCTGTATGGATTTCCTGCCCTTCTCCAATCAATCCAATAACGACAGACCACTCCTTATGTTGCGCCATTTCGATAAAGATATCTGGTTCACTTTTATTGATCTTCATCTTTTTCTCATCCCATGCTCTTTGGGCCTCGTCAAATATCATGACATGTTCCTCTGGAATTCTTCCATGATCTATATAATCTGATTTATAACCAAACAATGGTTGAACAAAGGTTTTATTTTGCAAACTATCCTGTAACACATCAACCAGCGGCCCATTTCCAGACAGATAAATAGCTTTTTCAAGTTCGTGTGCAAGCGTTAATCCCACAAAGGTTTTCCCAGCCCCTGGTACCCCAGAGACTAATACTAAATGATGCGTTTGATGATGCTTGGCAGCCTCTACGATGGACTTCACTTCTGCTACCACATGATCGTAATTGCTACTTTTCAGCGTTTTAATTTGAGGTAGAGGCTCATCTCTCATGATCGACTTAGCTGATTCGATGATAGACGGCAATGGTTGAAAAGCTCCATTTAAGAAATCCTGATCTGAAATGATTTGTGTCTTTTTTGACTTGTTCTCGATCCCCTTCACAAGTTTTCGCAAACTTTCTCTTCCCAATACATAAATTTGGTATGCAGACATTGAGTTTAATAATGTATCTTCACTAGTCAAGACAAGCGCACCACGTACTTTTAAACCAAATGCTTGAACGGCAGAATGATAACTTTGTAAATCTCGTATGTAATAGGATGTTTGTATATATTCTGGTTCCTTCACATCGGAATATCTCTTAAATTCCAACACTAATACCTCTCCTGGTAAAAATAAAAGGATATCCGGTCGCTTTCTGCCGCTGCGTGGGAGTTCGTATTCAAAGATTAAAAAGCCAGGTAACTGTTGAAAATGCGGTACTTCCTCCATTAAATATTCGATGCAATCATACCAAGATTTCAGCTGAGGATGGACGCTTTGCTCTATTGGTGTATGGCGTGCTTCCTGCAATGTTTGCCCGTAAATTTGTAGACATAGATTATGAACTATGTCGTCTTTATCAGCATGGATAAACTCGGTAAATGTTCCTTTCCAGCCATAGTTTTTCATAGAGATTCCTCCTGGTTTTTCAATGATGAATGTCTATACTCCTTTAACTTTTCAACAATCGAATTCTCTGCTGATAAGAAGTCATATTTATGTAAATCTTTGATCTTAACAAAATCTATCCCTTTATGAACATTTATTTTAAAGTCTTCTGGAGTCCTTTTTACTAGGTAAGACATAAGACGAATAATTCCTGAATTGGTGCGATAAATACTCTCCCCAAAATAACTATCAATTCTTATTGAGATACCAAATTTTTCGTATAATTCCCTACGTAGCCCTCTTTCTAACGTTTCCCCTTTTCTCGCTTTTCCACCTGGAAAACACCACTTTCCAGGTAAAGAGTTATTTCCTTTTCTCTGTACAATTAAAACTTTATCTTCTTCAACAATTATCCCAACTGTTATCGTAGTTACTTTTACCGCATGATGATCCTCTCGATGACAGTTAGGGCATAATGCTATAGCATTCTCTACAGTATCCTCTCCTCCTTCAGCCAATGGCTTTTTATGATGTACTTCTAAATATGGTGTTAAGTCATATGCCCTTATAAATGGAGCTGGCTTCTTGCATTTTTCACAAACACCATCCGCTCTTTCTAAAACTTCTGTAATAACATCTGGATTTCTTTTGTACTGTGTGGAATTTACTATTAATTTATCAGGTTTTTTCTCAGCTTTATTTAATCGTTTTTCTCTACTCTTGGCTGAATCCTTTTTTGCACGATCTACTTGTTTTTGAAGTTCTTTATTATATTCATTCTCTGTCATAACCCTATTCGTAGCCAGTGTATTAACCTTTTGAAGAATGAACCATCTAGATCCATCTTTTGGGTCATTATGGTCACTTTTGTATTGAAATATTCCTTTCAAAAATAGTCTTGTTCCCTCTTTTTAAAAAACGTAAATAGGTGTATTGGTTTGATTTGAATTTAATATAACTGCATTAAATTTATATTCTTTTTTAAAAGTACTTTTCAAACTATACATATAATATTTTAGTATCTGATCCGGCTCTATCCACTCATTAGGGTACTTTCCTTCTTCAAAAGTAGCCTTTAGAAAAATAGCTTGATAATTTGGCTTATCACCAATCAAATAAATACCTGTTCGTGTATCATAAGTTTGTGCGAATACAGAAATATCCCAGGAGCTATACTCTTTTCCTATAACGAAATCCTCAAGCACTGTTACATCATCAACATATTGCTTAAATTTTTCTAAAAACTCTGGATAGATATCCTCAGATGTTTTAAGACCAAGTTCTTTAAAGCGATCATAAAGCTTTCTTTTAGGATCACCTATAGGAGCTACATCCTCAAATCTTTTTAGATAACGATGTAAATCCCCTATCTTCTTCATTTTTTGAATGATAGTCTTAGAATGTTTTACTTTATGTTTATAATTATCTTCTAAGTTCGGATGTTTCAATGCAGGATTCTCTACTTTGTCAATAACAAAATTAATTGCAACATTAATATCCACTAAAATCCCTCCTAAATTTATATCCCATACCAATATCTCATTTTCTATTTTCTTGACCTAGTTTTCTCTCAACCTGCTAAAGATCTCTTCATTATAACGAACTCCCACTAAGAATTATTATACTTTCGTTCCCAACTACTCATTATAGACAAATCAAAACAAAATTCGATATCTTTCATAGCTTCATTTGCTAGATAAAGCAACAATGTTTCGAAACTTTATATTTTTGAGAATAAGTATACACCTGATACATATCCGCTTACCAAAACCCGTATTTTCTTGGTTGAATGGTTAATAGTTTGCTTAATTGAAATCTTTTTATAATATCAAAACATCATTAAAAATACACAATGATTAATTGAGGTAAACAAAATTAAAGAATTCTTATACTTAATAAAACAGGTTCAAAATATTAACATAATAAGTATCAGCAGCTCTGTTGTTAAGGCTGATCTTTTTAGTATTCGTTCGACAAGAAGGGGCTTATCTGCTAAAAGTTTTTCCGATCCTTTATGAATGCTTATGCAAACAAGTATAACAAAACCGAATGATTTATTTATAGCTATTTCAATCAGTAGGAGTGCACATTCAATTAGTAGAAACAATATAAGAAAACAAACGGCTCTCATGCTGCCATGATTATAGTGATTATGATGGTCCTTACGATTGGTTTAACTTATTTTGGTATTTTGTAAATTATGGTGGATAGGTAAATAAAGTGCTTTCCAGAGGGCTAGAATCAATTGGTATATAGAATACACTAGAATCCAAACGTACTACACCATGCGTCTAAAACCCATTACTTTTATTTAAGTGTTATGCTATAGAGCAGCTGAAAAAGGGAGAGATTTAAGAAGAAAAGAAGCATATTGATCGTAGTAAAGATCGGTTACTCTTTTAGAATGTTGGCTTAAGATGGACCCCCAACATTCTAAAAGATTCTCTATAATTCACAAAAAATAGTTTGCTATAACCTATACCCCCGTTAATATAACTTCCCAGCAGTATTTTCTGATATTTTCATTTTTATTGTTTCTGCATCCTTATAATTTTTCAGAGTAAGACCCGTACAGATTAAATCAATTAAAAATAATTGAGTTATTTTAGACACTAATGATCCGCTGTCTAGAGGACTTTCTTTTGCTGCTGAAAGTAAAACATGATCTGAATACTTTGTTAATGGGGATTTAATATAATTTGTTAAAGCGATGATGGTTGCATTATTTTTCTTTGCTATCTTGACTGAATCTACTATATCTTTCGTGCTTCCTGTTAAACTAATGGCAATAACAACAGTCCCTTTACTCATAGTAGTAGCACGCATTACCTGTGCATGAGGATCCGTAATAACATTTGCATGTTTACCAATGCGCATTAAGCGATTCTCCATATCCTGTCCTGCAATTCCTGAAGAACCTACCCCAAAGATAACAACATCATATGAATGATCAATTATATCAATGGCTGCCTGTAATGATTTTAGTTCAAGAATTTCATAAGAGCTTTCTATTGCTTGCACCATATTATTTTTAATTTTTTTAATATATGTTTCATCTGACTCA
This sequence comes from Oceanobacillus jeddahensis, assembly GCF_000750635.1. Classification (GTDB taxonomy): domain Bacteria; phylum Bacillota; class Bacilli; order Bacillales; family Amphibacillaceae; genus Oceanobacillus; species Oceanobacillus jeddahense. The sequence continues at coordinate 251,034 of NZ_CCDM010000001.1, read as the reverse complement.
TCATTAGTAGGGTTAACAGAAACTTCTTGAGCAAGGGAAAATTTAAAATCTTGAAATCCTTTAAATCCTAATTTCCTAAAAAAACGTAAGACGGTGGCCTCTGCTACTCCACTTAACTCTGATAATTCCGTTAAAGAATGATATAGTACTTGATCTGTATTAGATACAATATAATTATAGATCTTATGCTCAGACTTCGTAAAATTCGGTTTGTTTTGTTCCATAAGGATAGATGTTCTAATTCCCTTCCCCTGGATTTCCAACATGATACTCCTCCCTTCATATACTAGATAATAAAATACTTTGGTGAATATTTTTACATAAAATTTGTCTTTAACCTTTTTGCTTCGTCATAAAATAATGTTTAGCTGCTCCTATCAGATTAGCTTTATTATTATTTTCCGCCATTTTTATATCCAATATCCGTTGATGATTTGGTAATACTTTTTTCATTAGTGAGGTTTTTATTGCTTGTCGTAAATATTCACCTTGTGCAGATATGCCTCCACCAATTATAATTAAGCTAGGATTAAATATATGCACGATCGTTTTTAATCCCGTTGTTAGATCATCTAGCCATCGATCAAATATTTTTAAGCATCTAAGATCTCGTTGTTTTGTCATAATAAAAAAATCTCTTAGATCTATTGGATAACCATAAGCATCTAAAACAAGGTTTTCTAACGAAGAGCTTGATGCATATTTTTCATAACATCCATAACTGCCACATGTACACTGTAAGCCACCTGGATAAAGTGTCATATGACCAAATTCCCCTGCTGAAAAATTCGCCCCGGTATACAGCTCGCCATTTAAAAACAAAGAACCACCGATCCCTGTACCTAGAGTGACACAGAGAAAATCATCAACTCCTCTAGCAGCACCCTTCCAATATTCACCAAGTGCTGTACAGTTCACATCGTTTTCTACAGTAACTGGTAAATCGATCTTATTATGAATTATTTCAGCAATTGGTAACCCAGTATAGCCAGGAATGTTATCAGTAGCATAGCAAACCCGGCCATTTACATTGTCAATTTGACCTGCAGAACTAATAGATATGCCTTCTATTTCAAAACAGCTCATTAACTCCTTACAAATCATTAGTACTTGTTCTACAACAGCTAAACCACCTAAATTTGCTTTTGTCGCAATTGTACCATCATACACAATATCTCCGTTAATATTAACTATAGCATACTTTATTGCTGTTCCTCCTATATCGATAGCTCCTACTTGCATTTTTTCTTTCACCTTCTTAAAAGAGAAAAACTTAATACGAATTCCTCTTTATCATTCTATTAATTATTCAAGAACACAAAATTAATATAGATAACAGATACAATTTAAAATTCACCCTACCCGTATAATAATACAAAAGAGATTAAAAACTAAAAAAACGATTAAATTAAGAACGAAGTAGTTTTCAATCAATTCGCTTTATAGCTAATGATTCTATTTCATTACTTCTACTACACTTACTTTTCTATCTTCTTGTAACGAAAGGGTTAAGGCGTCTGCTGTAGCAATAGAATCTCTTGCAGCTGTTCCATCTAGTAAAGGTTTAAATTCATCTTCAATCTCTTTTCCTTGAAGAACAGAATGTAAATAACGCATTTCATTGATCATCATAGACTGAAGCCACTGCGGTGGACGTTGATTTGGTCTTCCATACATAATTGCACTATCCATTTCTGAGTTTTTATTTAATTGAGCTCGATCTTCATCTTCCTCTTTCGTTTCATGAAGTATATACTCTTCTTCATTTGTTGTTTTTAATATCATCTTTGCATTCTGCATATCAATTAATATTGCTCCTAAAGTACCTTGAATCTTTACAAAGTGATCACTCCATCTAAACGCTGATCCGTATTGAAGTGTTGCAAACCTTTTTCCAGAGAACTCTAAGGTAATAAACAGCATGTCATCTTCATCTCCAAATTGTTCTCCCGTATGCACAACGTTTCCTCCTGACATACTTACTCTTTCTGGAACTCCCATCAAGAATTGAATAAAATCTAACTCATGGATATGATGATATAAATGACCCCCAGATATATCCCTTAGCTTTTTCCAGCTTACTGTTTCTTGAACTTCCTCCCACCCATTTCTCTCAGCATGACAAAATAGGATATCACCTATAACCCCTTCATTTATTATTTGTTTAGCTCTTCGGACACCATTCATAAAGTTCATGATATGCCCTGCCATAAATACTACATTCTCTTCCTTTGTCCTTTGTATCATCTCTTCACAGTCTTGAAAGTTTAAAGCAATTGGCTTTTCGCAGAATACATTTTTGCCATATTTAGCAGCAAGTAATACTGGTTCCTTATGTGTTGAATTGGGAGAAGCCACAATAACGGTATCAACATCCTCCCTACTACAAAGTTCTTCAATAGTTGATGAACTTTCACAGCCCAGCTCATCTGCAATATCCTCTGAATTAGAAGGATCATAAACCGAAGTAACTTTTGCGTGATCTAAATTATTAAGAATTCGTCCTAATTCTGCTCCAAAATAACCTGTCCCCACTATTCCATACCTTATTAAACTCAACTAAATTACCTCCTCAGATATTTATAAATTATTTGATTGATCCCTCAGATAAACCACCCGCAATATGGTTTTGAATAAGTGTAAAGAAAATTACTGTTGGTAATATTACAATGACGGAAGCTGCCATAATTGCTCCCCAATCTAAGATTTCTGTTCCTGTTAAAGAATAGAGTGCTACTGAAATAGGCATTTTTTCCGAACTGTTAATAAATAAAAGCGCAAATAAAAATTCATTCCATGTATTAATGAAAGTATAGATAGCAGTTGCAACAATACCAGGCATTACAATTGGTATCACTATTTGGATAAATACTCTTAATTTCCCTGCACCGTCAACACTGGCCGACTCCTCGATTTCTAATGGTACTGTTCTGAAAAAGCCAACTAACATCCATGTAGCAAATGGAATGGAGAATGAAAGATAAGCGATTATTAACCCTGTCCAAGTATTAACCAAGCCTAATTGAGAGATGATAATTGTATATGGCACTGCTAATAAAATCGGTGGGAACATATATGTCATTAATAATACTCTAGTCATTCTTTTCCCTGACTTTGGAAAGAAACGGACAATACCATATGCAGCCAAAGAAGAAACTACGATCGTTATTGCCGTTGCCGAAAGTGATATAAATAAACTATTCAGCAAATTTGTGCCAAAACCTAATTCAGTAAATACTCTGACATAGTTATCAAAAGTAATTGTTTCTGGAAAAAAAGCGATTGGATTTCGTGAAGTCTCTCCTGGGCTTTTAATCGATGTAATAAACATCCATAGCAAAGGAAAAACACTAACTATAGCCAAGATAGATACATATATATAGGATATAAGCACGGACCAAGATAAACGTTTACCTACAACTTTTTTCATTAATGATCCTCCCTTTCCCATCTATCAAGCAATTTAAAGAACAAGAAGCAAATTACTATCAAGAATAAAAGCAATATCACAGTTATTGCAGAGGCTATTCCTAATTGCTGCAAACCCCAGCCTGTTTGATATGCAAATATCGGTAGTGTTGTGGTCATATTTGCAGGTCCACCACCTGTTAACAGAAATAGAATTTCAAAGTTATTAAAGACCCAAATTGTTCGCACTATTAATAATGAACCAATCACTATCCGAATATGCCTTAACGTGATATTCCAAAATGATTGAAATACATTCGCACCATCTATTTGAGCTGCTTCATACTGCTCTAATGGAATTGTTTTTAAGGCGGAAAGAATATTGACCATAAATAACGGTGCACCAAACCAAATATTTATAAGAACCACCGTTGCAAATACAAAATTCGGATCTGATAAAAAACTAATTGCATTCTCTGTGAGACCAATTCCCATCAAAAAATTTGGTAAAAACCCATTTACATCATCCAGTATCCATTTCCATCCCAATCCAATTAGAATTGCAGGGAAAGCCCAGGGTATTATTAGCATGGTTTTATATATACCACTTAATTTAGGTAAACGGTTGATCGCCAAGGCTGCTGTAAGACCTACTAGTAGTTGACCACCAATTGAAAATATCGTCCATTTAAAAGAGTTAAGAAAAGCTTGATAAAATTCTTTACTCGTTAAAACAAATATAAAATTATCTAGCCAAACGATGTCAAATTGCAAACGAATTAAGTTTTTGGATGTTAAGCTATAAAAAATACTCGATAATACTGGATAAACAAGCAATGCCACCACAATTACAAGTGCAGGAAGGAGAAAAAAGATGCCGTTATTTTTCATTTTTTTAAATCGATGTAATAAATACATTTGGATTCCTCTCTTGTCATGAAAATGCATAACAAGAATAGATTCTTATTACACATTTTCTTTTTTAGTATAAGTCAAAAATTCTGTTCAGTTCTTCCTCTGCATTTTTTGCTGCTTCTTCCACAGATACTCCTGAAACCACTATCTCTTGAAACATATTTTCTATTATCCCTTGACTAGTAATTAATCCAGCTTCAATTGTTGGCCCATTTTCCATACCAATGGCTGTTCCTTCTTCAGCCTCTTCACTTATTACATCAAGTGCATCACTAAATTTCATTATTGTTTCATTATCTAAATAAGCTTCTTCTTCAGAAATATCCGTTAAAGCAGGAAGCATCCCTACAGGAACAGAATGTAAAAAGTCAATATATCCTTCCGTTTCATAAAGACTCTCAATAAAAGCCTTAGCTATGTCAGGATGATCGCTATTTTCCCAAACTACTAATGGAATATTAGAGGTTTCAATTCCATTGCTTTCATCATTGGCATTTATTTTAGGTATCGGTGCAGCATCAATCTCATCTAGCAGATCCGGACTATTTGTCTCTACCCCACCGATATGGAAACCACTATTAAAATCAAAAGCTGTATCACCTTGATAGAATAGATTTGCCTGATCTAAAACATCATAGTTTACAGAACTTGATGGTGACGTAGCTTCATACATCTTAACCCAATAGTTAATTCCCTCAATCGCTGTCGGACTAGTTAAATTAGCTTTCCCGTCTTCTGTTATCAATGTTTCTCCAGCAGATCGCACATAAAAATTCAGGAATCTTGTCGCTGCCATATCACCAGCTCCCATTGGAACCGATAAACCATATGCGTCTGTAGATTCAGAAATTTTCACTGCAGCCTCATATAATTCATCCCAGGTTTCAGGCACATCTAAGTTCACTTCATCCAACAGATCCTTTCTATACCACATAACCTGCGCATGAGAATAAATTGGAATAGAATAATTATTACCATCCTCTGTTCCTTCTAATAGAGAAGCTTCATTGAAGCGATCTCTACCTATATCATCAATCACATCATTTAAAGGAGTAATTGCATCAACATCAATCATTTCTACAACATGACTAGGTAACGCAGTACTTACATCTGGTACTTGCCCTGATGTTAAACCTGTTGTCCATTTTGTATAAAACTCTGGCCATGCAAATGATTCTATTTCTATCGTCACTCCTGGATGCTCTTCCATAAATGCATCTGCAGCATCCTGCATATAGTCATAGCGTGGCCCTTGAGTAAATGAATGCCAGAAAACAATATCCCCTTCTAACTCTCCGTCTTCATTTATCGAAGAATTTGTTTCTGATTCAGTTCCGCCTGAACAAGCTACCATGAAGAACATTAAAGCAATTAACATAAAATAAAAGAATATTCTTTTCATTAAATGTGCCCTCCTATTAATCTCATTTCACTTAAATTTTTCCTGATAACACATTTCGTCCTTTTCTTATTTATATTTCTTAATGGTTCTATCAATTTGATTTTTGATTTCTTGAGTACTTTCTACATCTGAATCTGATATATTTTCCAATGGCTCTCTTACGCCACCAATGTTTACTCCTCTCCGTCTTAAAACTTCTTTAATAATTGCATACATGTTTCCGCTTAATGAGTTTAAATTAATAATAATATCATTTATATCCGTTTGAATCTTCTTCGCTTTTTCCATATTCTCTTCAGAAATATATTGTTCTGCTTTCACATATAACTCGGGCATAACACCATATGTTCCACCTATACCACTATCGGCACCCATTAATCTACCAGAAATATATTGCTCATCAGGTCCGTTAAAAACAATAAAATCACTTCCTCCTGCGGCCTTAAATCTTTCTATATCTATGGATGGCAGTGAAGAATTTTTTATTCCGATAACTTGTCTATTTATAACAAGCTCAGAAAACAACTCCATTGAAAGGCTATAGCCAGTCGTCTGCGGAATGTTGTATATAATAAACGGTAAGTTGGTAGACTTAATTATTGACATCCAATATTTATAAATAGAACTTTCAGGAAGCCCATAATATATAGGAGGAATAGATGATAAAGCATCATATCCTAAATTAGAAGCATATTGAGCTAATTCCACACTATCTTTCGTAGAAGGTGCACCTACATGAGCTATTAATGTTAGATTGTCTTTGGCAAATTCTTTAACATATTTTAAAGTCAGCTTTCTTTCTTCTAAACTTTGATAAATACATTCTCCTGAGCTTCCACCTACATAGAGACCATCTACATTTTTTTGCGTTAAAAATTGTACCAACTGACCGTTTCTTTCTTGAGAAATTTTTTGATTATCATCATAGCAAGCATAAAATGCAGGGAATACCCCTTTAAATTTGTCTAAATGTTCCGTCATTTTTACTTATCCTTTCTTATATTAACTACTTTTAGCTAATATCTTTTTTATAAAAAATATTTTTATTATGTTTTCAAGCAATTCTCTTTCTTTTCTATGAGATCCAACCTTCTTTCTATATTTCAATTAATCAAAAAGTATCTCCAATCCCAAAACCTATTCAATTTGTCTTTATACCTTTTGGATCGCTTGAACAAATTTTCTCGTAATATGCTGCGGCCGAGTAATTGCACTTCCTACAACTACAGCATGCACACCAAATTGTAATGCTTTTTGTGCTTTTTCAGGAGTATCAAAGTTTCCTTCAGCAATAACTGGAATTGATGTATTTTTCACTAGCCCTGCCGCTACTTCCAAAGGAATCGAGTCTTTAGAATAAGAAGTATACCCTACCAGTGTCGGTGCAACAATATCTACACCAGCCTTTTCCGCTTGTACTCCTTCCTCTACCGTAGAAACATCCGCCATAAATAATTGATCCGGATAAGCTAACTTGATATCAGAAAAAAAATCTTGAAATCTTTTTCCATCAGGTCGTTCTTGTAATGTCCCATCAAATGCAATAATATTAACACCTTCCTGATAAAGAGCATCAACCTCCTTTATAGTTGGTGTGATAAACACATTACTATTAGGATAATTGTTCTTTATAATACCAATAATCGGTAAATCTACTTCTTTTTTTATTGCTTTTATATCCTTCACTGTATTTGCACGAATACCTGAAGCTCCACCTACACTGGCCGCGAAAGCCATTCTTCCCATGATATAAGGATCGTACAAAGGTTCATCTTCTAACGCTTGACAGGAAACAATCAACTTTTTATTTATTTTTTCCAATGTATCCATTCTGATCTCCTTACTAGCTAGTAAAATAACTACCTTATTTAGCTTCGTTTAGTATCAATTTCAAATTAATGCGCTTTCATTAAATGAAACTATATCACTATGATTTTATGTTGTCAATATAAACTTAAAAAATGATAATAAACTTTCATTTATTGTAATATAACTTTCTGATTGTCTTATTTAAAGCTAATTAGCTGATGATATATCAACAAACAGTATATTGAGTAAATACATTTATTGTTCTTTTTTGTAATAAGGATTGATTATCACAGAATACTACCTAATTATTGATAACAGTGAAATCATAAAAAAGCCCTGAATCTACCGTAAGTGTTTTATCTCACTGTAAATTCTCGGGCTTTTATTTTATTAGATTATTTCAATATAATACTATCGTTTATAATAATTCTAGAATTCCTTAATACACTGGCACAAGAATACAGCCCTTAAATATAGCAATTATCATATTTTTAAAGGGTCTCTACTTTTAACTTCCACCAGCCTACCACTTTCTCCTAGGCTTATATCCCGCATTATTCAAAAAGTCGTCCACTTGCTCCTGCGGTAATCCTTCTATTTTTATTCCTTTTTCAATCGATGTAATAAGCATTTTTGATGCAAATTCTAACGTCTCTAATGCCATGAATGCTTCTTTTATGCTTACATCACATACTAAGATGCCGTGATTCTTTAATATAAATACATTGGATTCCGTTACCTTTTCCTCTACCGCTTTCGCTAAATCATTACTTCCCGGGTGCTTATATGGGATATGTACTACTTTTTCAAGATAATACATTGCCTCCACAAAATAATTGGAGGGCAAATTTAAAGAACTGCAGGCTAACAGTGTGCTATAGAATGGAGCACTATGAAGAACAGCGTTAATTTCCGGCCTATTTTCATAAATTGCTCGATGCATCGGAAATTCTTTGGAAGGTTTTTTATTCGTTTCGTGATGATTAGGTACTAAAACGAAATCATCATCATTTAGCTCTCCTAAGTTGGTACCACTTGCTGTAATAAAAAAGTGGTCTTCATCTTTTCTAGCACTAATATTCCCCGCTGTTCCCCATGCTAGATTTAAATCCATTAACTTTTTTCCCGTTTTTTGCAAATCTGAAATAATTGTTTCATTTGTCATGAATGGGGCTCTCCTTTACAATTTATTCTGTACATCTAAAACTCAAGAAGAACTTTAATCACCTTTTCCTGGCTGTTCGCAACCATTTGAAAACCTTTTTGGGCTTCATTAAAAGGTAGAATATGTGAAATTAAATTACTTATGATTTCTTCTAAATTGTTGGTTTCATTTAAAAATTGGATTGCCTCTTCAAAGTTATTCTCATTATACGTCATGCAACCTATCATTTCTTTTTCCGATCCTTGGAAGTCTCTCATGTTAATAGAGTGTTCATCATCAAACATTGCAACTGTAATAATTTTACCGCCTTTTTTTGTTATCTGAAGTGCCTGTTTAATAATATTTGGGGAGTCTGTACATACAATCACCCGATCAAATTTTCCACCATTCAATTCCTCTGCATGCGCTTGCCAATCTTCATGCCTGGCAATGTTTAATACCTGTCCCGCTCCTAATTTTTCTCCAATTTCCAATGGATAATTACGAATATCTGTTATCAGATTCTGAGATACTCCTTTAGAGATAGCGGCAAGCAAAATCATCAATCCAATTGGACCTGCACCTAAAATCGCCAGTTTATGGCCACTTGTCAAATTAGCTTTTTCTAAAGCATGAAATGCAACTGCAAAAGGCTCTACTAATACAGCAGCTCTGTTATCTAATTCATTAGGAAGAACAAATACAGTATTAGCGGAGGCGATAAAATACTCAGACATCGCCCCGAGCCAATTTCCAACACCGGGAGCCTGTCTATTTTCACACAGGTTGATCTGATTACTCCTGCAATATGCGCATTCCCCACAACCTACTTGTGGATTTACTGTTACTTTTGATCCTATTGGTATATTTTTAACATTTGAACCAACTTCTTCAACATAGCCAGATAATTCGTGACCAATGGATACCGGCGGGGTTCTAAAAGGATGTCTACCGTTATATACATGAATGTCAGAACCGCAAATCCCTGCCATAGCTACTTTAATTAATACGTCATTTTCTCCTAATTGTGAAATTGTTTGATTTCTTATCGATAAACGATGCGTTTGTTCAACATATACTGCCTTCATTCACCCACTCCTTGTTGCTGAAAAATCATTGAAATAGAATCTTCTTAGAATCTTCTAAGTGTATTTTCATACTGGTCACACATTCTCTATCATGATTTCTTAGTTGATTTAAAAGCTTCACATGGTCATCATGAAACTTATACATTCTTTCAGGCTCTTTATTCAAATGTTTTAAAGTAATACGGTATAAATGTTCATTGTAGTTCAGCAATATATTTTTAATTTCCTTATTTCCAGCAATTTCACAAATAATAAGATGGAATTCATGATCAAGCTCAGCAAACTTGTTGACATTCAATTCCTTAATATAACCCTCTGCAGCTTTTAAGTTATCATCCAGATATTTAATCTCGGCTTCTGAAATTTTATTATAGATCTGTTCACAATTAAATGTTTCGAGAGCAATGCGAAGGTTATATATATCATTGATTCGATCAATTGAAATATCTTGAATAATAATACCTCTTTTGGAAGAGACAACAACAAACCCCTCCGCTTCCAGACGTTCAACTGCTGATTTTATAGGTGTTTTACTCATACTTAGACTTTCTACCAGTTGCTTTTCTGACAGGATCGTACCTGGTTGATGAGCTTCTTCCAAGATTCCTTTTTTTATCTGCTTATACGCAATATCTTTTAATAATAATTCAGGTTTCGTTCCCAAATGAATCGTCTCCTTTAATGGTGAACAATACGATTATAAAAATCCTTACCTCCTAATTGCCCTCCTTTTAACGCTACTTTCATTTTATGAAATACGTTATTTCTGGAATAAACCGTGCAGAGTGGAGCTCCTGGAGAAATACTACTTAAAACCTTTAAAGCATAAATCCCTAATTCCTTCATGACAAATCCAGATGTATCTCCACCCGCAATGATAAGTTTATCAACCGTATTTTCTTCCAAGATTTCTTTTGTCCATAATCCAAGATTATGACCGATAATACTACCAAATTCCTCCTGCTCTTTACCTTGTTTTGCCAGATGTTCTTTCATTTCGGCAATAGCTGGATCACGGGGCCCATCCGCAGTATATAGAATGACTTTACGATGCGCTTCGATAAGTTTACCAACTTTTTTTAGAAATTCATGCGGAATTTCATTCACTCCAAAGTAATGACTCGGTATTTGTTCCAGATAAAATCCTTCCTTCTTAGCATAAGCCATTTGCTCGCTGGTAATTGCGGAAACACTTCCAGAAACGACCAATACTCTATCATCATTCAAACTATTATTCTCTTCCCGGACGTGATCAGCGCTAAAACTCCCCCAGGCGTTTCCTAATGCATACTCCACTCCGGAAGAACCTATCAGAAATTGAGTCTTTGGATTATCCTCACTAAGAATATGATTAGCAACCGCATCTAAATGATTTTCCTCCAAGGCATCGTATAATAGAATATCGCAGTCCATTAATTCTTCATTCTTTTTTCTAATGCGTTCTTGACCACCTTGCACCTCTAAAATGTCAATTAAACCCACCTTTTGATCTGTCTGTTGGCTCATATGCATTTTCAAATCAGCTTCATTCATTGGAGTGACAGGATGATTCGCAACTACTGGGTGACGATCCAATCGATAGATTGAATCGTCTTTTTTTGCAAAATGGTTTCCAAATACAGTATATCTCCCCAATTGCGGAACTCCAACCAAAAGATGATACTGTTGATTTTTAAAGTAGTTTCTTGCTAAATCTGCTGCATATCCAATACTTCCTGTTTCAGGAGATGAATCAAACGTAGAACACACTTTATAATGAAAAAACTGCGGATTGATTTCCGCTATTTTTTCAAATATTGGCTGCAACTCTTTATGCATACCCTCTGGAGATTTCGCTCTAGAGGTCCCCGCTACTCCGATGCACTGTACATTTTCAAACTCAGTTAATACTTCTTTATCAGGCACCTCTAAAAATAAAACCGTATTCAACCCATATAATGTTAAGGCCTCCATCGCATCCGTTGAGCCTGTGAAATCATCTCCATAAAACGCTAAGAGTAATCTTTCTTTCATGACTATGCCTCCAATAAAACGAATTTGTTAATTACCTTAATCGCCATTTATTATTTATTTAGACAAAAATTCTATATCTTGTTTTTCTCTTAGCTCCCAAAGCGCAGAATGATCTGGTCTCACGATTTTATCGTAGGTAATCAGCTCTCCTGCTTTAATATCCACTTTTGCTTTATTCCCTGTAATTAAATGTCCTGGAATAGCATGATTAGATTCCATTGTTTTAGCAGGTGCAATATCTGCTTCAAGAGACAAATCATGATCATTACCTAATGTTTCTCCCGCTTTTATATCCCTTGCAGCATATTTAACTAAATCATAACGAGGCTTGTATTCTAATGAACCTGTATCTAAGTTTAAGAGGCCAGCACTAGCAATCGACGTAGAGGTTTCCACTCCACATAAATGATATGGTCTATAAATTACTGCCGTTGATTTATCGTAATTTGGAATCTGACCTTTCGTGGTTAAAATATAGTTTGAGTATGCATTATCGCAACGTACTACGATATATACACCTCCACCCATTCCAGATTCATCTTGTCTTCTTAAGCACGTGATCAAGTCAATTGTACTTTCTTCTGTAAATCCCCCGCCATTATCATGATGGCAATAAGCCACAGGCAATTCTGTTATTCTTAAAGAAGCTTTCTGTAAACGTTCACTTGCAGGATTCAATTTTGTAGAGTTTGCCATAATCGTTAATTCACATAAATCAAATGCACCTGCTCCAGGTAATTCACTTAAAATCTCTGCTCTTCTATGAACATATTCTTCTGATTTTCCTTCAGGTATCATTTTTAAATATTTTATATCCTCATCTGAAATCAAGATCTCTTTTGATTCATGAACTGTGATACCATCAGCCTCAATAGAAACCGTCTGCTTATCTTCATCTAAAATGAATTCGCCATCCCGGGCTTTACCACCAGAAATAACGGTTAATCCAATTTCGTTTGCCCATTCATACATAGACATTAATAAACCATGCTGATCCCCATCAACCGGCGTATAAATAACACCAGCTTCTTTTGCTAGATGCTTCAAAATCGGACCAACAGCAGAATCTGTTTCTTTGTTAATCATGGCTACATGCTTTCCTTTTTCGATTGCTTTTTGCGCATGAACAGCTCCAGCTTCAGGAACCCCTGTGCCTTCACATACAACCCCAATTTCATCAATAGCTAGAATGACATCTAAATTGTCAGTATAAATATATTTCCCACTAGCGAATAACCTGATTGCTTCCTTCGAGTCTTCTGTATATTCAATAAGTTCTTCATCAATTCCTGCAGTTATTAAAGCATCCTTTGCAGAATCAATATCTTTATCCATGACTACTCGAACATTCACAAATTGATTAAACTTCTGCTGGGTAACTACTGCTTTCCCAAAGTGCCCCGTTCCAATCACGGCAGCTACTACTTCACTTTTATTAGCTTGTCTAAATAAATGATGATAAATCATATTAAATCCCCCTAATTAATTGGTTGTTGTTTTCTTCCTTTTGTTAATAATCTGTTTAGTAATTGGAAAAATAACCATCAATATTGCTATTCCTAATAAAACAGCACTAATTGGACGTGTAGCAAAAATAGATAAATCTCCACCTGATAACTCCAATGATCGACGGAATTCACTCTCCGCTAATGAACCTAATACGACCCCTAGGACAATCGTTATTAATGGGAATCGAATTTTTTCAAAAAGGAAGCCTAGTATTCCAAATATAAGCATGACAATGACATCGAACATAGAATTTCTTATAGCAAATGTTCCTACTGTACAAAATATAACGATTAAAGGTCCAATAATGGAATAAGGAATCGTTAATAGCTTAGAAAACATCACAATAAACGGTTTTGAAAAAATTAAAACTACTATATTAACAATTAATAACCCCGCGAAAATAGCATAAACCATAGGGCCATTTGTGGACATCAAGTTCGGTCCTGGTTGGAGCCCGTGCATGATAAACGCTCCTAACATAACTGCAGCAGTTGCACTTCCCGGAATACCAAGAGCAAATAAAGGTACTAATGCTCCCATTGCAGCAGCATTGTTTGCAGACTCTGGTGCAGCTATTCCTTCAGGAGCACCTTTCCCAAATTGTTCAGGTGTTTTAGACCATCTCACACTCTCACTGTATGCCAAAATAGCAGCAGTAGTTGGTCCGATACCAGGTAAAATTCCAATCCCTACACCTAGCAAAGATGATCTTGATAAGGTACCAGTGATTTTCTTAAAAATTTTAGAATCAAAGATTTTAATCTTAAATTTTTGTGTTTTACCTAGGTTTCCATCTTCTTTTTGCGTCATGCGGTTGATCGTTTCAGATATGGCAAAGAGTCCGATAACCACAGGAACTAGATCTATCCCACTTGCTAACTCTGGAAAACCAAATGTAAATCTATATGCACCTGTCATCGCATCAATTCCCACAGTAGCTAAAAGCAGCCCAAAAGCTACACCAATAAAACCTAATACTAATTTCCCGTCACTTAATGCTGCTACAACCGTTAGAGCTACAACTGCTAAAGCAAAATACTCCGGAGAAGCAAATTGAAGCGCAATTTGAGCCAACGTTGGTGTAAGGGCAATCAAGAAAATCGTACCTATAATCCCACCTATGGTAGAACTTAAAATTCCGATCCCAAGTGCCTTTCCAGCCTCTCCTCGTCGAGTCATCGGATATCCATCATATACAGTAGTAACGGATTCTGGTGTTCCCGGTGCTCGGTATAATATTGCTGTAATCATTCCAGAAAAAACTGCTGCAGCATAAATGGCTGTAAGTAGCATAAATGCACTAGTTGTTTCCATCCCATATGTAACTGGAAGCAGAACAACTACAAGCATTAATCCACTGATGCCTGGTATAGCCCCACCTAAAAACCCTATCACCACAGCTAATAACAATATAAGAAGGTTTGAGGGGTCTATAATTGTTACTAATCCTTCCATTAAATTATTTAACATTCCATCCCCATCCTTTAACTTTAAATCTATTGTTTGAAAAATATATTTAACCTATTATTGAATGAGGTTTATGGCAGAGGTACATTAAGTAATAACTCAAACATCCCATAAACTAAAAAAGTAGCAAGAACCGAAGATACAGCCAGCAATATTTTATTACGTGCTCCCATTAAAATACTACATATAGGGAAAAAGATGATTGTAGCAATAATAAAACCTGTATATTGTAACAGAACTATATATACTATTAATAACCCTATAAAAAGATAATGCTTATTCTTATTAACCCAACTAAGGTCTTCCTGTTCTGTACCTGTTTCCGCTTCTGAATCTGTTAATTCCTTTACATCATCTGGCAAGATTTCTTCTACATGATCCGGGAGTGATTCTTCTTCATTATCTAGCAATATATTCTCTTTCTTTTTATTGGACTTTATGGTATTAAATAGTAATAATGTATTTAATACTAAGATAAAAATAATAAGTGCCACCGGCCATTGAGCTGGACCTGTAAAGGCAGAGACTTCATTTGTTCGTGGCAAATCAAAACTTAATATAAGAAAGAGTAAACTTATTGCGTAGGTAGCAACAATAAATATCACCATTTTTTTCATTTACATTTCACCCAGCTCTCTTAATTCTTCCTTTTATTAAATAGTAATTAAATATAATAATGAACACTCTATCCATGAATTCACGATTTTTGTAAGACAATGACTCATTTTATAACGTAGTCTTATCATTTACGGGAAGTCGAGAGATTGAACTTCCCGCTACGATACCGATACAAAGCTTGTTTACTTTAAGTTGCTTATTAACTCTTGATAATTTTCATGATCTTCTTCTAATTTCTCAAGATAGTCTTCGGAGCCCATCCAACCATCTCTATATTGTAAATTACTAGCTTCTTCATATTCCTTATATTCTTCTGAATCGAATATTTCTTTTAACGTGCTTTCCAATTTTTCAATTATCTCCGGAGGCGTATCCGCATGAACTAAAACCCCACGCTCATTTCCGTTTGTTACGTCCCACCCATAATCTTCTACAGTAACTGGTGTATCCGGGAATTCTTCAAGTCGTTCCTCTGTAAAAATCAAAATAGGTTCAAGGTCTCCACTATCGGCATATTCTTGTACCGCACTTAGAACACCTACATATGCGTCTAAATTGTCCCCCATTACTGCTGCTTGTACTTGTCCTGTGCCATCATAAGGAACATAATTCATATTTTCGATACCAGATTCATTCACTAGCTCTAAGAATCCCATTTCATCTGGACTTAACGCATGAGTCCCTCCAACGGATGCCCCGTTTTGTTCTACGTGCTCTACAAATTCATCGAAATCTGCAAATTTATCTGGATTTACAATAAGTGCTAATATATCAGATTGCATTCTAGCAACAGGAGTTAATTGATCTAAGCCTGTTTCATTTTGGCCGGCTGCATTACTAATGATGTATGTTGACGAAACATAATTAATTGTATGTCCATCAGCTGGATTGGTCGCTGTCGTCTGGTTTGCCACAGCTCCTGATGCCTGTTCTAAATTAGTTATTTGAATATTGGTGTCTAAAATATCTGCAAGTTGATTTTCTGTTGCTCGAGCGAAGTTATCTGTTCCACCACCTGGACCTGCACCTACAATTAATTCAATATTTTGTTCAGGATAATTATCAGCAGCAGCTTCATCTCCATCATTACTTCCACACGCGGTAACTACCAGAAGTCCACTCAATAAAATTAACAATAATATAAGCTTTTTCAAATTATTCACTCCTTTAAATTATTTAGTATTAAAAATTTTCAATACTTTTATGAATTACTCCCCTTTACTTTGCATACACCCTCTTCATTTTCTACAATTAATCTATCTAAAATCTTTCAAAAATCACACATAGATCTCAGATAGATCTTAGTTATATATATTATTGTAAGCGTTTTTATTTGTCAATAGTTTTTGAAAATTATGTTTGCTGGAAATAAATCACTTTCGCCTTTCAAGATATTCTAATAGCGTTAAAGATGGATCTATACAATAAAACATCTCTACCTTTTGGATTTAGTTTCATTATCAATAGAAACTCCCAATTAGTAGAGATGTTTTATTATAGTTAATAATTATTTGAATAGGTATTAGTGTTAAAAGTAATTTACAATAATTGAAGTGCTTCAATCTTTACCTTGTATGCAATTATTATAAAGTCTATTCACAAAAAATAATATTCTTATTTTCAATTTAAAATTACTAGCTTTCAAGGCATTTTAATACTCAAAATCAAATAACACCCTCAAGTCCAAAATATTCCACAACATTGTTATAACAGATATCCTGCACGATCTGTCCCCATCGTTCCATATCTTCAGGAAGCTGTCCCTCATTTATCCATGTCCCTATAATATTACACAAAATCCTTCTGAAATAATCATGTCTTGGATAAGATAAAAAGCTTCTCGAGTCTGTTAACATCCCTATAGAGTTACTTAATAAGCCTACGCTGGCTAAATCTATAAGTTGTTTTCTCATACCGTCAATATGATCATTAAACCACCATGCTGAACCAAATTGGACCTTGCCCCTTATACCGCTCTCTGTAAAATTACCAATCATAGAAGCCAAAATATAATTATCATTCGGATTCACACTGTACAAAACAGTCTTAGGCAGAGCAGATTTTTTATCTAATCCATCCAATAATTTAGATGTTGTATAAGCGATTTTTTGATCTCCAATGGAATCAAACCCTGTATTAGGTCCAATTTTTTGAAGCATTTGGGTGTTATTACTTCTCATAACACCAATATGCAATTGCATAACCCATCCTAATCTTGCATATTCTTCTCCCAGCCATGTCATCAAATACGTTTTATACTTCAATATTTCCAGATTAGATAACTCTATATTATTTAATCTCTTATTAAAGATCGTTTCGACTTCAGCAACATCTGTTTCCTCATAAGGCACTTCTGTCATGTCATGGTCAGAAGCTCGACAACCATGCTCATGAAAATATTCTACTCTTTTCTTAAGAGTTTCCAGAAAATCATCAAATGTAGAAATCTTTCCGTTTGTCACACTTGCCAGGTTATCTACCCAATCAGTAAACGAATCTTCTTCTATTTTTATAGCTCCGTCAGGTCGAAAAGTAGGAATCACTTTTACTGTGAAAGACGCATCTTCCTTTAACTTTTTGTGGTAGATTAAATTATCTGTTGGATCGTCAGTAGTACCTAAAGCTTTTACATTGGATCGTTTAATGAGTTGCCGTGGCGTAAACTCTTCTTGTTGTAATTGCCGGTTACATGCTTCCCAAATCTCCTTTCCACTTGTCTCGTCTAAGGGCTGATCGATATTGAAATAATTTTTCAATTCCATATGTGTCCAATGATACAAAGGATTTCCGATTGATTTAGGAACCGTTTCAGCCCATGCAAGAAATTTTTCCTCATCTGACGCATTTCCTGTAATATATTCTTCCTTAACTCCGTTTAACCTCATTGCTCGCCATTTATAATGATCACCACCCAGCCATGCTTGGGTAATATTCTCAAAAGGTTTATTTTCCCATATCTCTTTTGGGCTTAAATGACAATGGTAATCAAAAATTGGCATCTCTTTTGCATATTTATCATATAATTCTTGAGCGTGCTTATTATTTAAAAGAAAATTTTCTGCAAGAAAGCTCATTATATCTTCCTTCCTTATAATTAAAATATCTCATATCTATTTTTTCTATAGCAGGTCTAAAAGCTCAGGTATAATCAGACTAATGGATGGAATATATACGACTAAAAATAGTGCAGCAATAAGAGCAACAAAGAAAAAGCTTAATGGCTTTATCACTTCTTCAATCGAAACTTTTCCTACACTACAACCCACAAATAAAACACTGCCTACTGGCGGAGTCATAGATCCTATTGCGAGATTAAACACAAGCATAATTCCAAAATGAACCGGGTCAATACCCATCTGCCCGGCAATCGGTAAGAAAATTGGTGTAAAAATAAGTACTGCTGGTGTAAGATCCATGAAAGTACCAATTATCAATAAAATTAACATCATAATTAATAAAATAATGTTTGGATTTTCCGAAATACTTAGCAATCCGTTACTGATAGCTGCCGGCATACCTGTTACCGCCATTGCCCAAGACATGATAGAAGATGTAGCAACTAAAAATAATACAATTCCGGTCATTACAATCGTTTCCTTAAAAATTTTCGGAATATGTGCCCATGTTAAAGAACGATAGATTAATGAAAGAACTAAAGAATACAGAATCGCGATTGCTGCTCCTTCTGTCGCAGTGAATATTCCAGCTACAATTCCACCAATAACAACAACAATTAACATCAGACTGGGAATTGCTTGTAAAATAACTCTGACTGCTTCTTTTAAACTCACTTTTTCTGCAATCGTATAATTATTCCTTTTAGCAATAATGTAAGCAACTATCATTACCGCAAAGCCCATCAGGATTCCCGGCAAATAGCCCGCCATGAATAATGCAGAGACAGAAGTCCCCCCGCTCACCAATGAATATAGAATTAATACGCCACTGGGTGGAATAAGAATACCTACAGGTGAAGAAGCAATATTTACTGCAGCTGAGAAAGCTTTGTTATAACCTTCTTTTTCTTGCAAAGGAGACATAACACTCCCTATTGCCGCAGCTGAAGCTACGGCAGATCCCGATATCGAACCAAAAAGCATATTTCCAACTACATTTGTATGTGCTAAAGAACCAGGCAATCTTCCAGCAATTAACTTGGCTAAGTTAATTAACCGTAATGCTATTCCTCCATTGTTCATAATACTTCCTGACATAATAAAAAAGACAACTGCTAATAGCGCAAAGCTGTTCATACCAGAAAATAAACGCTGCGCACCTGTAAAAAGCAGAACATCTATTGGCATCACTACCGTAACTGACACAATAGATGATAAGCCAATACTGATTGAAATTGGAACACCTATAATAAGAAGTAAAAAAAATGTCCCAAATAGTAATAATGTTGATAATACTGCTACATCCATTTAAATATACCTCCTACCCTTCACTGTTTTGAGGAGGAACAGAAATATTTTCCTGTTGTTCAGAATACGCATCCTGTCCCCGTCTTTCCAATATGTTTATTAGCTGATAAATTATTATTAATACCCCTGTGATTGGAAGAATCATATAAACATACCCCATTGGAAGACCAAGAATAGGGGAAGTTTGACTTAATGTATAAGAAACAAGATCGACTCCACCCTTAACCAAAACTGATCCTGCAAAAATGATAGTTACCATATCAATGAAAATTTCAATAGACTTTTTCTTTAAACCTTTTAATTTAGATTTCAAGAAAACAATTGCTAATTGTTCTTTTGAACCAAATGCATAAGCCCCTCCCAACATGGCTGCCCATATTAGAAGAAATCGAGAGAGTTCTTCTGTAATAATGCTGGGAGAACCTAATATATATCTGCTAAACACCTGCCATAATGCACAACAAACTAAGATAATGGTTAAGATAGAGGCAATGATCATTATCGAACGGTTTAATAAAGCCTTTATACTTTTAACTGTTGAAAGCATTTGTATCCCCACTTCTTGTATATTTTTAACGAAGCTCATTAAAAGCGTCTAATAATTCTGCGATTCTTTCATCTTGACGAAATTCTTCGTATAACGGACTTACGGCTTCACGAAAAGGCTCAGTTTCCGGGTAATAAAATTCTACTCCCATCTCTTCTGCTTCCTCCATCGCCTCATCTACTGCTTCGGCCCAAATCTCTTTTTGCAATTCCGTCGATTCCTCCGCAGCTTCTGTTATGATTTGCTGGTGCTCTTGCGTCAAGCCATTCCACGTATCACTGCTGATAACAACAACATCTGGAATACGAGTATGTTCATCCATAGAAAATGCTTTTGCCACCTCTCCATGCTTTCCAGTTGTCAGCGCAGTAGGATTACTCTCAGCTCCATCTATAACTCCTGATTGTATAGCAGTATAAATATCTCCATATGGCATTGGTGTAGGTGCACCGCCTAATGCTGACATCAATTCAATTTGTGTTTTACTATCCATTACACGAATCTTTAATCCTTCTAAATCATCTGGATGCATAATTGGCTTATCTTCCGTGTAGAAATTACGTGAACCCGAATCATACCAGGTTAAACCTAAAAATCCCTGTTCTTCCGTAGAGGCAAATAAATCACTTACTGCCTCTGATTCCATTGATCGAAAGAAATGTTCTTCATCATCAAATACATATGGCAAGCTAAATACGGAGTAAGGTGAAGCAAAACTTTCCAGCGAGGCTCCACTTACCTTAGTAATATCTATTCCTCCGCCTTGTATCTGCTCAAGCATTTCACGTTCGTTTCCTAATACACCATTGGAGAAAATCTCAATTTCTATCTGTCCTTTTGATCTTTCTTCAACTGTTTCAGCAAAATTTTCTAACGCAAAGTAAACTGGGTGGTCGTCACCTAAATCATGAGCTAATTTTAGGGTTACTTTTCCACCTTCTGCACTCGCTGTGCCTGAAGATACCTCATTGTCTCCACATGCGGCCAATATCACTAATAGACTACCAATCATTATGCTAACGGTAAGTTTTTTCAATGACGTTCCTCCTTAGCTAACATTGTTGGAGTATAATGCAGCCCCAACATTGTAATCCCTTTCATTATACTGATCGTTATTCTCGCTTTTAAACTCCAGAATAAGCCAAAAAACCTCCATCTACCGGTACAGTAATTCCTGTGATAAAGCCAGACATATTTTCATCAACCAGCCAAATTAATGTTCCTAATAAATCTTCCGGCTTTCCAAACCGATCCATCGGAGTTTGTGAAATTATTTTTTCAGAACGCTCTGTCAAATCTCCTTCTTCTGTTAACAATAGCGCTCTGTTTTGCTCTGTCAAAAAGAATCCAGGGGCAATCGCATTAACACGTATACCCACATCAGTCATATGTACAGCTAGCCATTGTGTAAAATTATTAATGCCAGCCTTAGCTGCACTATAGGCAGGAACTTTTGTCATTGGGCTGGGTGCACTCATGGAAGACATATTTATAATCGTTGCACCTTTTTTATTTAACATTCCTTTAGCAAATACTTGAGAAGGTATAACGCTTCCAATTAAATTTAAATTAAATACATGTTGAAACCCTTCTGTTGTTATATCAAAAAAAGTCTTTATACCTTTGTTTAAATCTTCGGTATCAAAAGTTTCTTTATCTGTTACTCCATCTGGATGATTTCCTCCTGCACCATTAATTAAAATATCACAATCTCCTAGCTTCTCTTCCACTAGCGCAGCTGCATTTTCTACACTGTTTTTATCAAGGACATCACAAGAAATCGCTAGTGCTTCTCCGCCGGCTGCAATAATATCTTTTTCAACCTTTTTCCCAGACTCTACACTACGGTTCAAAATAGCCACCTTAACACCTTGTCTCCCTAATTCTCTTGCCATTGCACTACAAAGGACACCGCTTCCACCTGTAATTACTGCTACTTTTCCTTTTAGATTTTCATTTATTGATAACAACTTACTCACCACCATTATTTGATTCTCCCTAACCCCTTACTATTATTTATGCAAAATATGAGAGAAAGGGAGATTTCTATCTTTGTTCATTCTTATAATTAACTTATTATATTTATTTTGAAGTAATACTATCTGTAGTCTCCACTTGTATTGCCATATTTTGTGCCACAATACATAATTCAGCTGCTTTAAATGCATGTTCTTGTGTCATAGCATTTTCTGTTCCATTTAAACAATCTAGTATAAATTCCCCGAAAAATGGATAACCAATTTCTCCCTGGCACTCGTAATGCTTTTCTCCTTCATGATTTACTAAATATACATGATCTCCGCTATCCTTATGGGCAATATCAATATATTTACGTACCTCAATATAACCGTCTGTTCCCAAAATAGTGACACGTCCATCTCCCCAAGTACCTAAACCATCAGGGGTTAACCAATCTACCCGAAAGTAAAAAGTGGCACCATTATCAGCAACGAGCGTAGCATCACCAAAGTCTTCAAATTTAGGATGATCCTTAAAATTGTAATTAGCTACTTTACTATGAAGCACTTTTGCATCCTTTGCTCCCGTATAATATAGAAATTGTTCAATTTGATGGCTTCCAATGTCACATAAGATTCCTCCAACGTAGTTCCGATCAAAGAACCATTCCGGTCTAGCTGATGGGCTTGCTCGGTGCGGGCCTGTTCCTATCACCTGTACTACCCGACCAATTGCCCCTTCTTCTATTAACTGACCCGCAAAGACAGCTCCCTCTACATGGAGTCGTTCACTATAATAAATTCCCCACCGTAAGCCAGTCTCTTCTGTCTTCTTTTTAGCTGCTTCCAGCTGCTCTTTCGTTGTAAATGCAGGTTTATCTACAAAATAATGCTTTCCATGATCTAAAACCTTTAATCCTAAATCACAACGCATGGATGGAATACTTGCACCTGCGATGAGTTTTATAGAAGGGTCTGACAACACCTCTTCTTCTGAATCAGCAGCTTTCGTATTAGGGAATTTTTCAATAAAGGCTTTTACTTTCTCTGGATCAGGGTCATAAACGGTGACCAGCTCTCCACCTGCTTCCAACAGCCCATTACACATTGCATAAATATGGCCATGATCTAAACCAATTGCAGCAAAAGAGAACTCTCCCTCTTCTACTACACGATTGGGTTTCCCTTGTGGGGCATAATTCATTCCATCATTTTTGTTCATTTCTATCTCCTCCACTTAACATGAAATTATTTCTATAAATGTAACCGCATTACTTTTAAATAATCACTCGTAATTTCCACCAGTTGTGATCTCATTTACTTGGAAATTTTCAATACTTGCCTTTTTCTCGTAAAAATGTGTTGCATTCTCAATAACTCCTGCTCTTGAATAGAATGGACTTGTTTTATCTAAAGGAAGTTTCACCGTCTCTCCCAGGGTTGCAGATTCGAAAATGGCCGTAATCAATTCGAGAGTTTCTCGTCCGTCATTCCCATCTACTAATACATCTTTTTTCCCTTCAACAGCCTGTAATACGTCTTCTATTTGCCCGGCATGTCCTTCATATGCTAGATTTTCATATGAATCATACGCTTTTTGTAATTTGTTCTCCAACTCTTCGTCTTCTGCAGGGAATCCATTATCGAGTGATTTAGATGCTTTTAGCTTCCATGGAACGGATACACGTGCATTTTTTCCTTGGAAAACAAGTTGCTGCTCTTCTCCATGATGAACAACAGAACTTGTAATTTGTGCCAGACTTCCATTTTCATAGCGTCCAATGGCAATAGATATATCTTCTACCTCTGCATTGTCATGCGCGACATTACTCATTACTGCAGTAATTTCTGAAGGCATTCCATTCATCCAACGGAAAATATCAATGTGGTGAACTGCATGGTTTAATGTACAGCCACCGCCTTCTTTTTCCCAAGTACCTCTCCACCATAAATCATAATAACAGTGACCTCTCCACCAAAAAGAATCAACTTGCGTATGGACAATGGGCCCCATTAATTTGGTATCTAGAACATGTTTTAATTTCATCATGGGAGAAGTAAATCGATTTTGTGCAACAACTGATAAGATCTTTCCAGACTTTTTAGCAGCCTCATTCATTGCATCACATTCCTCTAAAGATGAAGCCATAGGTTTTTCTACAATCACATTCTTTCCTTGGTTTAAAGCTTCAATTGTAATATCTGCGTGTGTGTAAGGTGGAGTGCAAACAGATACAAGGTCAATATTCTCTTGTTTAAGTAATTCTTGATAATCACTATATATATCTACATCTAATTCAAATTCTTTTGCCTGATTCTCTGCTTTTTCAGGATAAATATCGCAGAGAGCAGTGATCTTACACTTATCTTGAAACTCTAAATATCCTTTAATGTGGGATGGACATATTGCCCCCGTACCTATAATTGCAACGTTAATCATCTCTATCTACCCTTTCCTTGTTTTATCTAAATAATTTACCTTACAAACGATTCATTTAATGCCTTCTCGCGCAAATTTGTTCGTTGAAATGTATCCCATATTCCCCACAGATACATAATTCCTAAAGCCCGATCATAGAGACCGTAACCAGGTCTGCATTGTTCCTCCCAAATATGTCTCCCATGGTCTGGTCTTGCATAACCTTTGAAATCCGTTTCATAATATGCCTTAACAATTTCGTTCATATTAAGAGATCCGTCTTCTGAGCGATGGGAAGTCTCTATGAAATCACCATTTTCGTAAACTTTAACGTTACGAATATGAGCAAAAGCAATTCTATCTTTGAATTCTCTAATCATTGCCGGAATATCATTTTCAAGATTTACTCCGAGAGCACCGCTGCACAGCGTTATACTATTATACGGATCATCTACCAAGTTCAATAACTTTCGGATATTGTCTTGAGACGTAATAATTCTTGGCAATCCCATAATTGGCCATGGCGGATCATCCGGATGTATCGCCAATTTAATATCATGTTCTCTGGCAAAAGGAATTATTTCATTTAAGAAATACTCTAAATTCCTCCATAAATCATCATTTGTTACGTTCTTATACGCTTCAAATAGATTAGAAAGCGAATGTAATCTTTCCGGCTCCCACCCTGGCATTGTATAATCCGGATTAGCAGATATTTTTTTTACTAACTCTAACGGATCTATGTTATCAACCTTACTTTTTTCGTAAAATAACGCGGTAGAACCATCTTCCAATTTTTCAAAAAGATTGGTGCGAATCCAATCAAAAACAGGCATGAAATTATAACAAATCACTTTTACATTAACCTTTGCAAGGTTTTCAATTGTCCTTTTGTAATTCTCAATATATTGATCACGGGAGGGCAGCCCAAGCTTTATATCTTCATGAATATTTACACTCTCCACCACATCCATGCGAAGCCCCGCAGCATCTATCTCAGCTTTTTGCTCCTTAATCTTATCCAGCGGCCACACCTCTCCTGCAGGAACATCGTGCAGTGCCCAAACAACTCCCTCAACACCTGGGATTTGTTTTATATGCTCCAAGGAAACGCTGTCATTATCTTTTCCAAACCATCGAAATACCATTCTCACTTAAACAACCTCCAGCCAGCAGCAACCTGCGATAACGATTACAAATAGTTTTAAACCAGGAATTACTATATCAATTGAAGTATTCCGGGTTCTTAGCCTTTAATTCTTTCCATTCTACAAATACAAGTTTCATATGCTTTTCCATAATTGATTCTGCTTTATCTGGATTTTTTTCAGAAATGCTTTTAAAGATCTCTTTATGTTGATCCAAAACAACTTCAAAATCATGATTTTCCACGAGTCTTAACATTCTTAATCTGTCAAAATGACTATTCATTCTTCTGACATTATTCCAAGTTCTTTTCTTATTACAAATTTCAAATAATAGCTGATGAAACTCTTCATCTAACTGAAATAACCGATTATGTGAACCTTTTTCCAGGCATAGCTCCTGCATAGTAAGATTTGTTTCTAATTGAAATAACTGATTCTCATTAATAGTTGCACATACTTCTCTAACAACCGCTTTTTCAATATGTTCCCTAACAAATCTGCCTTCCTCCACTAAACTCAAATCTATCTTAGAGACAATGGTCCCTCTCTGAGGAACGATTGTTAAAAGCTCCTCTTGAGCTAGTTGTAAAAAAGCTTCTCTGACAGGCGTACGACTCACCTCTAAGATTTGAGCAACTTCTTTTTCAGATATTTTCGTACCTGGTTTCAAATCCCAATTTATAATTTGTTCCTTAAGATGATTATATGCAAACTCTCGCGTAGAACCTTTTATATCAAGGTTAATAGTAATATTAAACACCTCCGTATTCTATTTATACTAGTATGGTAGTTATACTAATTTTTATTAAATACTATAATATAGCATATAACGATAATGTCAATATTTTTATAGTTATTTACTATAAATAATTCTTTTTACCTCCGCTTATCCTTATTTTCCAGCCCTTATAATGGAATAAGGAGGTGTGGTATGGAAATTGGAAAAAGAATTAAAAATCTCAGATTAGCTAAAGGTATATCTGTTACTGGGCTAGCTAAAAAAGCATACATTACCCAGCCTTATTTAAGTGAAATAGAAAGTGGAAAAACTTCTCCTTCCCTTGATAAATTAGCTCTAATTTGTAATGCATTGGATATTTCATTGAGTGAATTTTTTGGATCCGTTCCGGAACTGCCAGCAGAGCTTATTAAATTAGTTGAGAGTGCCCGGAAGTTAACGGATGAGGAGATGAAACTTCTTTCTAATTTTTTGGAATTGATTGCGGAGAGAAAGAGTGAAGAATAGTGAAGCAGAAGAATATAGATATTTAATTTGATTTAATCTTGTTACATACCTTTGAATACCATCGCTGAAATACAACTATCAATAATGAATAGATATTATCAGATCTTAAATTTTCAATTTAAATCTAAATCCCATACTCCTACTAAACTGTTTGTTAAACTTCATTACTGTTATACCACCAATATACGCTGGTACAATCCAACCTTGCGTAGTCGCTGCTTATTTGTCTAACCATATTACCAAGATATTTATATTTCAATACTTTCTGCTTTCCAGCTAACTGTCGTTTAAATCTTTTAGGATTAATTAATTTCCTATATATTTCAAATCACTTTGATATAATTAATTAGCTAAAAGGTTTTTTACTACTTACTTTAGTAAATGCAACTACTCAAACTGAATAAATTAATGAAGAAGCTCATCCGGGGAGTAATAAGATACTCATTTATTTAAATGTGCATCTTAATAAAGCTGATTTAGACCTTAACTTCAGGATCTATCTTATTACCAATATTAGGAACTTTGGGATTGGAAATTTAAAAATTACAGTAACTACAGCTGATGGATATGGAGAAGGTGAAAGAATGCATACACTTGAGTGATTATAATAGTTGAATATCAATTCTGCATGCGAGATGACTGTTCACTCTCAGCGAGCTATGTTGGCTTCCTACTATGAAAAAGAGCTGTTCGATTTAAAGATAAAATCAAACAGCTCTTTTAAACTCTTATTAACTTCTTAACCTACACCTGAATCTCCTTCTGATTTGCTAACACATAATCTTCCGCTTCTTTCGACCAGAGACCATCATACTTTCTTAAAATCTCATGAAGAGGATCACTTGTATCTTTCATGATTTCATCCAATGATTTGATTGGCATATCTTTATGCGTGTAAATCAACTTCTTTCCTCCTGGAATATCTGGAAGCTGAAGTGTTGTCTCCTTCGCGTCATTTAGTCCCAATACATGAGAGACAATTTTTTGTACATTTACTTTTTTCGCTTCTATTAATTTTACTGCCTCGCGCATATCCTCCGTATTACCACCAGAGGTTCCTACATAATGTGTATATCGATAATGAATGTCATAGAAGTTAATAGCTGCTTTAAAATCCGTATTTTGCGGACCTGCAAAAAAGTTAAAGCATCCATCTGTAGCCAAGATAGCTGATCCTTGTTCTACGAGCTGTTGAACTGGAGCGAAAACAAATACATCATCATAGCCATTTCCATCAACCAATTGATTTAATGCATCAGCAGGATTTTCTTCTTCTCCTGTATTCACATAAACCAATTCGACACCAGCTTTTTCGCCTTCTTCTTTTGGATACAGTTTCTCTACTAAATCAATTTTTTCTTGTGATCTTCCAGTGACAACTAGCTTTTTCGGCTGGACAGGTCCATGCAGAGCATAATCAATTGCTAAGTATCCCATTGGTCCAGTGCCACCTAAGATGATAAGATTACCGTCTTTTTTTATCCCCATTTTATGATCATACGTACCTTCAATTAAATGGTAGTTTGCTTTGAATGCGCCAATCACGCACGATAATGGTTCAATCAGCGATCCTTCAAAATAGGATTCTCCATTATACTCAAGCAAACAGTCTTGCTCCATCACTTCTTTTGCTAGAATAATATAGGTAGCATCTCCGCCTGTATATGGGAAGGTATAGCCCGGACAGTCTGGACGATCTTTTAATTGCAAATTCGCCTGCACAACATACTTTTCACCCTTCTTATACTTCCCTTGCCATTTAGAACCTACCTCCAGAATTTCTCCACAAAACTCATGTCCTAATAACACAGGATTTTCAGCAACATCATCAGGCACTTTTTTATGATTTTCACCTTGATTTGCTGCTTTCCAAGAAGACATACATAAACTGTCTGTTACAACCGATGCAAGAATTTCATCATCTTTTATTTCTGGTAATTCAAATGTTTCCAAACGTAAATCCCTTTGTCCGTATAACCTCAATCCAGTTGTTTTCAAACTTATTCACTCCTTGCTTCTTACAATATTCCTTTATTTATATTGTTTATCCTAATATTCCTAACCAGTATCCTAAGATACCTACTCCAAACAATCCGAAAATTAACCAGATTGGATTGATTTTCTTTTTCAATAGTTTCATCATAAGTAATGTTAGTAGTAACCCTAATAATCCAGGCATTAATTGATCCAAAATACTTTGTACGGTTGTAACAGTGGTTTCTCCTTCTTGATTGACCGTTTCCGATACAACTAAGGGAACATTTATTTCGGTCCATTCAGATACGAGTACGCCCATGATAAAGAGTCCCAAAATCGTTGCACCTTCTGTAAGCTTCTGCAGCATATTTCCAGCTAAATCTTTAACAATATCTAATCCTTTTTTATAACCGTAAACAAGACCAAACCATTTCATACTTAAACGAACTGCATTAAATGATAGGAAGAATAAAATAGGGCCTAAAATGTTTCCTGCGAGCGCTAATGAAGCCCCCAATGCTGCAGTGATTGGTCGTAATGTTCCCCATACAATGGGATCACCAACACCAGCTAAAGGTCCCATTAAGCCAACCTTCATACTATTTATGGTTCCTTCATCAATATCTTTTCCATCTGAACGCGCTTCTTCTAAAGCGGCTGTAACACCAATTACCGGTCCAGCCATGGCAGGTGTTACGTTGAAAAACACTAAATGACGCTGTAACGCTGCCCTTTGCTCTTCCTCCGTGTCATAGATTCGCTTGATAACTGGAATCATATCAAACCCAAAAGCCAACCCATGAATACGTTCATAGTTAAAAGAAGCCTGTTGAAAATTAGAACGAACAAAAATATTAATTAGATCACGCTTTGTTAATTTTTTAGCATCTAAATCAGCTAGGCTAAATGCTGCTAATCCCTTTGCGCTTTTAGTAGTTTCTTGACTTTCGCTCATTTTTTATCCCTCCTCTAGTCATCTAATTCATCGTCTAAATCATCATCCCCACGATGAGGTGCACCTGATGATGTGGCTACTGCCGGACTGTTTTGATATCTTGGATTTAGCTGTAAGTAAATAATTGCTATAATCAGACCCATTGCTCCAAATGCAACTAATGTAAAATCTGTAAAAGCTGCAACGATAAACCCTAAGAAGAAAAAGGGCATCAAATATTTGACGTTCATCATATTTAGTACCATGGCATAACCAACAACTACAATAAATCCACCAGCAACTTCCAAACCACCTGTCACTACATCTGGTATAGCGTTTAGCATCGCGTTAACCGTGGCAGCATCTACAAGTACAGCTACAATAACGGATGGCACAGCTACCCGGAGCGCTTGTACACCTAAAGCAGACAAATGAAGCATATCAATAGCCCTGAAATTGACTTTTTCTGCGGCTTTGTCTGCAGCATGCTGGAAGGCAACTGTAATTGTCCTTGCAAAGATGGTTAAAACCTGTCCAGCTGCTGCTACTGGTAAAGCAATCGCAATACCTGCTTGAATACTCTGATCACCTACAACAACCAGAATGGTAGAAATGATACTGGCTAATGCTGTATCTGGTGACTGCGCTGCTCCAATATTCATCCAACCTAATGCGATTAATTCCAGCGTTCCACCTAAAATAATGCCGGTTGTTACATCCCCAAGAATTAAACCAATTACTGTACAAGCAATTAAGGGCCGATGTGTTTGAAATTCGTCTAGTACGCTGCCCATTCCCGCAATCGCCGCGAAGATCGTAATCAATATTACTTGTAAAACGGAAATATCCAAGATGTTTCACCCCTCTTTTCAAATAACATTCCTTTTCCTTCTTAAACTTCCTTAAGCTTGTTCATAAAATCTTGAGACGAATCCGAATAAACAACACGTAGATCCAAATAAACACCAAGCTCATTTAATTCTTTAAATGCTTTTATTTCTTCCTCACTGACACTGATAGACTTTGTAATTTGCTTTCGTCCGTCACGATAAGCCATTCCGCCAATATTAATTTCTTTTAACGGCAACCCTGCTTTCACCACATTTAATACATCAATTGGATTCACAAATAATAAAAACACCGTTGTATCTGCATATTTAGGATTGTTATAAACACGAACTGCTTTCTCTACATCCACGATATTGACTTTGACACCTGGAGGCGCAGCTTGTTTTAATAACGTTTTTCGCATTTCATCTTTTGCTACTTCATCACTAATCACAATAATTCTTTCTGCATTTGCCTCTCTTGTCCAAACGGTAGTTACTTGTCCATGGATTAAGCGGTCATCAATTCGTGATAAATTAATCTTCATCTAAATCATCCTCCTCTACATTTGCGGCTAAATCTTTAAAAGAAACAACCGTTGATGGTGCAATCTCTTTAATATAAGACACGACTTCCTCTAATTCTTTGGAATTTTGGTTCATCTTTGTTTCTAGATAGATTGGTAGATTCACTCCCGTGATAATATCGATATTCTCATTCTTCATTGCTAGCATGCTAGCTGCGTTATATGGACTACCACCAAATAAATCAACTAAGAATAATATTTTGGAATCTGTCAATCCTTCTCCATTAATAATGATGTTATATTTTTCAATAAGTGTATCTGTATTTTCTCCTGGCCTGAACTCCACACTATACACATTCTTCGCTTCTCCACTAATCATTTCTCCTGATTCCATGAGAGAAGCAGCTAAATTGCCATGTGCTGCAACGATAATTGAAAACATAGTACCTCTCCTTTATACCTTGATTATGCTCTGGATTTTCCTCCAGTAATGTTATATGTTGTTCCAGTTACGTAGGAAGCGCGATCCGAAAGTAAGAAACTAACCATATCTGCTACTTCTTGTAACTTCCCAACTCGCTTCATAGGAATGGAAACTTTATCGTAGCTTGCACGAAGTTCATCGACAGAAATTCCTCTCGTATAAGCCAGTGCTTCTTCATATTCCTGTGTCCGTAATCCTGTTTCTTCCAATATTCCTGGCGCTACACCAGCTACACGTATATGATATTTTCCAAGCTCTTTCGCCCAAGATCTTGTATAACTATAAAGTGCAGCTTTAGTAGCAGCATATATACTCTGACCTTCCGAACCTTCTAAACCGCTTTCAGAGGCCATGTTAATAATGACACCTTGTTTTGCTTCTGCCATTTTCTTACCCACCAGCTGCGAACAAATAAAGACACCTTTTTGGTTAATATCAATCATCTTATCGAACGTTGCATCATTCAATTCATAGTAATCGCTTTCATTGTCTACCAATAAACGTGGAATATTGATACCCGCATTATTCACTAATCCATCGATCGTTCCAAATCGATCTATAACCTCATCTACCATATTTGCTACACTGTCTCTTTTCGTAACATCCGTTTGAATAAACACTTGTTTTTCTTGCAAATCCTTAGATGACTGGATATCTGCAATAACAACATTTGCTCCTTGCTTCGCTAACTCGTCCGAGATCGCACTCCCAATTCCTGAAGAACCGCCTGTTACAATAACCGTCTTATTACCAATTCCTAACCAATCGCTCATTTTCTCTCCTCCTTTAAATATCTAATCGCACAATTGTGCAACTAATGAGAATTTGTGATTGATTTTATTATAAGGTGATCGTTTAGCTCTGTCAATTCATTCTGTAAATAATTTTCTGTGAACTTTTTTAGACCACAAAAAAGACGATTCTCTTTTTTATCTAAGAAAACCGTCTAATTAGCCCATTCTTCTAATCATTAAGATGACTTTTCCAATATTAACTTTGCTGTTTCTTCCGTCGTTACCAGCACTTTCATCAAATCGCTATTTAACGCTCCAATAATTCCATTCACCTTTTCCTTAGACTCTGCAACTCCAATGGAATAACGCGCATTTCTTATTTTATCCAGGCCAATATTAATTGTTCGATCCGTCACACTTGTTTTCACAACATCTCCATTGATATCAAAGAAGTGAGAACAGATATCACCAACTACATTATCCCGTTTAAATTCCTCCGTCACCGCATTGCCATAGAAAGCTTTCCAGATTCTTTCTCCGCTAATCTCCATCGATCCAATTCCAAAAACCGCTACTGTCACCAAATTCCACACTGTAGAAATTTCCTCAAAATAACCGGATTTAAGAATTTGATTTCGTGTTTCTCTATTATCTAAAATCGCTGGCAGATCAATCATCAGCGACTGTGCATTAAATTTCTCAGCAGCTTTGAAACAAATCGTATTTACATGATATTTGCTCTCCAGCTTTCCAGAAGGTCCACCAATCATTGGCACACAAAGGATATCCTTCTTTGATGTAGTTTCTAATTGCTCTACTGCCTTACCTAAACCGGTTCCCCACGAAAAGCCAATAACATCTTTATTTTGGACAATTTGATTGAGATAGTTTGCACAAGCTTGTCCCATCGCTAATAGCTTTGTTTCTTTGGAATGCTCTTCTCCCACAGGGACCACAATAGCATCCTTCAGCTGGAAACGTTCTTTCAGCTGCTCCTCTACAGTAAATGTATCAAACATATCGTAGTTAATTACAGTAGTTACAATTCCCTTATCTCTCACCTTTTTCAACATACGACTGATTGTTGAGCGGTTAATATCTAGCTCCTTGGCAATTTCGCTTTGTGTCATGTCTTTTTCGTAATACATTTGTGCTAGTTTTAATAGCGTTCGCTCTTCTTCTAGGTTATCCATGTTCCACCTCCTGCACAATTGTTCATGGTTTGAGTATTTGTAGTTATTATACTAGAGTATTGTGAGGGTTGTAAAATGGATGAAAGCAAATTCTTTAATACTATAAAAGATACATGAATAGATACATTATATTTCTATATTAAGCTTATGAATTTATGTTTTGATGACTATTTATACTTCTCTTTAATTTATTTATACATTTCAATAGGATGTACTATTCTCCCATTTATATCCTTCATCTGATATGCTTCAAACTTATCAACTTGACTTTTGTATTTATTTAAATTGCAGCTTATTCTTATTCTTTCTAATAATAAATCTCTTGAAAAAAAGGATTAGTTTATCATACGTGGTTTCAAAATGTTTTTTTAGCCGTTGCATTTCATTTTATAATGAAGTACAAATGATTATAACCAAAATTATAAAATAGAAATATTAATCAGTTATAATAAACTCCATTTTAGTCAAAGTAAGTATTGCGGACAGATTGAGCCAGTTGCGCGGAGTTTTGAACCACCGTTTGTGGACAACTGGGCCAGTAAGTGCGACAAAGAGAACTGCTATCAATAAAACTCTGAAACAACTTATCTCACAGCTCTTGGAGTAGTGCAATTTCTTAGCCCGTCACCATTGACTTAACTTTTGTCCGTGTTGGGGAACTATCGCAGGTCTGGCACAATTAATGCCTAAGAGGCACACCTGCTCAAATATGATAACACGGCAGGCCGAATCTAAGCACTCGCTGATAGGGCCCCCAGCAAATAAATGCAAAGAATCCGGCGTTACAGTAAATAGCAAGCATCTTAGCTGTGGCTCAGGCTATATTCTGTAAATGATTTAGTTCGATTAGTGGCTCACTGTTCCGCAAACGGTGGCTCTTTTCTCCACACTTACTGGCTTTAAACTCCGCACAAGCGGCTCTTTTCATTCGCAATATTCAAAGTAATTCCAAATAGTTGATTCACTAATTTATAAAGGTAGGGAGAGAAAAAATGAACAATTCTATCTTAATTCATCATCCAATGGTATAATCACTTCATCTAATGTTTTCCTCCACTGGCGCTTCATCTCCGGTCCATACTTCAATGGTTTTGCTTCAGGGTTAACATCTTTATACTTACTAAAATCCCTGCTATTAATGATGTCACTAGTATTCGGAATATAGTTCATCCCAACCATATATTGAATCGCAGATAAATGTAATGCATTTTTTTCTACAAACCATGTGTTGGAAAAATCCTCTATCGCATTATTTTTTGCCTCTGTAAAGAATGCTCTTTTAATGATAAAAATATCTTCATCTACATCTACTTCTTTATTATCAATCGCGTTTAAAATGGCACGATACACATTCTTAACGATTTCTGCTTTTTCTAGTTTTCGGAGAGCATTTTCAATATCGTCACGGATATTTTTATTATTGGCTGAGTAAGTTTCTAATAACTTATCAATATAGGTTGCATCGATATCATAAATCTTAGCCGTATTTCCCCCGTAGAATTCAATATCAGAGAAATCAACTTCTGGTTCATCAGACTCCTCTTCATCCATTAATGATCCTTTAACTGTGTTATATATGCCTACAGTTTCTTCTATTGTCATGACTTGGTCTTGGAATGTATTTGAATATTTAATGTCATCGTTGTATTCATCGTAGGTTACTATCGCTTCATAAGAATTATTTAATTCCTGAAATGCCTTTACAAATTCAACTCGAGTTTCCATAGGGGTATGTTCATTTATATCCTCTATATTTGGTGCAATCTTCTGCAATTCTTTATGGGCCTTTTTGAGACGTTTTTTTGATTCTTCATACGTTGGATAAATCAATGAAGTTTCTTCTTGGTCTTCGGAATAGAGCTTTGTTGCCTCCTGTACATTTTGCTCCATTGTGTAAGGCTTCCTAAAGGTGACAATTAACCCCTTTGTCTTTTCAGGGTAAGTTCGATTCGTTCTAGAAAAAGCTTGAATCAAATTCGCATAACTTAAATTTCGATCCACAAAAAGCGTTTGAACAGTTGGTGCATCAAACCCTGTTAATAAACGATCCACGACAATAACAAGATCAATTTGTTTGCCAAACTCTTTAAATTCTGCTTTCTTCCGTGCTAACCGATTATTAATATCCCCGTTATAACGTTCCATACTTTCTAAAGACCAGGCTGTATCGTAAAAATCATTATAATCTTTGATGATTTCTTTCATTTCATCCTGATTCTCTGTTACATTATCTTCGTTTTCTTCTAAAGAATACGTAATCGCAATCCGTGGAAAGTCTGGATCTTCAATGGTACGCCCTTTTCTTATCGGGTGATCAGCAAATTCATTTGTCAGCCAATCAGCATCTTTAACCATATCTTTAATTGCATGGTAATAACGTTTTGCCATTTTAATAGAGCTTGTTGTTAAGATGGCGGATTTTTGCGGACGTCCATTTTGAAAATCAAATTTCATATAGGCGTTATCTGGACGGAAAATCTTGCGGATAACCTTTTGAATATGTTCATCTTTTTCAAAAGAAGCAGGTTCTATATACATTTCCTTCTTGATTCCATCCATTTGATCGATCTCATTATTTATTTTAATATCCTTTGCATCAGCATACTTTTCACTTTGACGGAGCCTGTCATAGATGTAATTATTTAGAGACGTGCGTTCAATTGTATCTTCATGCTCTACTTGAAACCCTAAAACAGCACCGTCTTCTAAGGCATTTTTAATGGTATAAGTATGTAAAACCTCTCCATATTGATCACGGGTCGTACGTGCTAATTGCCCTTTCGCCTGCTTTTTATTAACATTAAAGATTGGTGTACCTGTAAAACCAAACCATGTAGAATTTGGAAAGAAATCTTTCATCTTTTCCATTCCTTCTGCACTTAAAGCTCGATGACATTCATCCACGATAAAAACGATATGTTGTCCCAACAACTTTTTAAAGCGTTGTGTACCTTTACTCTCTTCAGCCTTTCGTGCGTAACGTAATGCAGACTCTAACTTCTGGCGCGTCGTAATGATGACTGCATTTGTATTGGCATCTGATAACAGCGTGCTACTTAATTCTTTTGCACTGCCAGTACCAACAATTAAACTATTAGATCTTACATTACCAGAAGAAATGCCAGTATTATATTCTGAAGCAAATTTTGTGAATTCTGATGTTGTTTGATTATCTAAATCTTTGCGGTCTATAAGCATAATAGTACGATCGATACCTGGCTTTTGCGCTAATAGTTTGGTAGACACAAAACTGGTTAATGTTTTTCCAGAACCAGTTGCATGCCAAACAAACCCAGACTTATGCTGCATGGCAGATTTATATAAGGATTGGATTGCATGTATTTGATACGGCTGTAAAACTATTAATACTTTATTGTCCTGGTCTTCACTCACAATGGTATAATCGGCAATCAATCGATGAGCATCCGGAATATTTAAAACTTGTTTCACAAATTCATAGAGATTTTCTACTTTTTGATTGTCCGTCGTTCTCCAGCTAAATAAAAATTTCCTATGCATATATTTAGGCATCGCATTGGCAAAATAGCGTGTCGTTTGTTCATTGGAAACGACAAATAGCTGCAATGTGGAGAAGATATTCCCTCGATACATCCCTTCTTCAGCATATTTTTTTATTTGGTTAAACGCTTGGAATACGCCATCTTTTGCACTCGCTTGCTTTAATTCAATTTGAACTATCGGCAAACCGTTAATTAACAGCGTAACATCAAAGCGTCGATCACGATCATCTATGTACTTTTTTTGTTTGGATATTTGATGGACAACTTCATATGAAGAAATTCCACCGCCTATGTCATGATTCGAATACAACACTAATGACATCGGGTCTAATGAAGCGTCCTCCCGTTCAATAGTGATTCGTGCTATTCCATTCTCCCCTTTGAGCCATTTTGCAGTATCAAAGGGGGTTTTTGTTTTTAATAAAAGTTCTGTTTTAATCTTATCGAATTCTTGATCTGTAATCGGATGTTCTCCAAGTTCAGATAAATTATTTTGTGTTATTTTTTTACGCAAGTTGTTCCAGAGGTCTTCCTCAGACTTTAAGTCAGGGCGATAATACCACTGATTATACCCTTCTCCCAACACTTCAATCAGCCGACGTTCGACTTCCGTTTCATTGTTATGGGATGGCTTTGTCATGATTTCCCTCCTCCTCTCTGCAGCTTAAACAAACATTTTTTGCAGTAAAGCTTTTTTGGTTTGTTTTAGGGTGTCTAGTTCTTGTTGATAAAGAGCGATGGTGTTGTCTAGTTGTTTGAAAAAATTGGCTATTTTCAACTGTTCTTCTATAGATGGAATCTCAATTATTAACTTTAACAGTTCTTTTTTTGACAAGTTAAATCTAGTTGATCCTTGTGCTAGTATTGTTATTTTTAATCTATACTTACTTGAACGTAATAAGTAAGCTAAAAATAGTGGGTCAATATCTGGGACATTAATTCTATAGCCAAAACAGAAGCTATTTAGATAAACATTATCCATACTACCGCCCCAATAAGATACCATCCCTACCTCTTCAGGTGTTTCAGAAGAAGTTGTAAATAAAAGATCGCCTTTTATAACTTTGTTTTGATGTTTTCCATCACTGATATCTACTTTTTCAAGCCTTCTAGAATCTTCCTTTGCTCTTACATTTGCAAATACATTCTTATAAGTAACAAACCTACCTTCTCCTGCACCGAAATCTTCCTTAGTCTTTCCGCTTAACCCCGTATAAGTCGATCCTATATCTGATAGGCGATAATCTTTCCAATCACTAGTAACCCCCGGGAAACGTACTTCCGGCAGAGACTCCCCTATTTTTGGAAACATTTTTTGCAAGAACCCCTGTTTTGTTTGTTTGAGGGTGGTTAGTTCTTGCTGATGAAGAGTGATAGTATCTTCTAGTTGGTTGAAGAGCTCACCGATTTTGGTTTGTTCTTCTATACTAGGGTCTCTAATAACAATACTGTTAAGAATGGATTGGCTGACATTGAAACGTGTACTTCCTCCAGCTTTTCGCTCAACTTGCTTTCGACTAGAACTATTTAAATTAAGTTCGATAAATCTAGCATCATATTCATTTTTCTTCTTACCGCGGATAGCAAACCCACTATAAAGAGCATATTCATCTTCTAAATAGGCCTTTGACCATCCAACTTCTTCAACTACTTCCGATGACCTGACAAAAACCAAATCACCTTTTTCTACTCTATTTTTATATTCATTTTCTTTATCTACTTCAACTGAATTTCTAATGTTTTTATATTTTATAGGACTCTCATCAAGAACATCCATAACACTAATCATTTTTCTACCCTTGCCATAACTCTCTTTTGGTGCATTAATTCCATTTGAAAAATCCATAAGTTCACTTAACTTACGCGGATCCCACTCTTCACTAAACCTAGGAAACCGAATTTCTGGCACTCGTTTATTTCCCACGATTAAACACCTCTAATGCACCCTTAATCCATTCTTCATTTTCATTATCATACTGCAAGGAAGAAATAGTCTCATACAGGCTCGATTCCAATTCCGCTTTTTCTTTTCGAATTTCTTGAATCGATGAACCAAGCGCAGCCATGTCAACCGGTTCTTCTTCTTCAAACGTATCAACATATCTAGGAATATTCAAATTAAACTCATTCTCTTTAACATCTTCAAAAGAAGCTAGATAAGCATACTTCTCCACATTTTCTCTGTTTTTATACGTCTCTACTATCTTATCAACATTTTCTTTCGTCAACTTATTTTGGTTTCTTCCTTTGAAAAACTCTTTACTCGCATCAATAAATAACACATCACGATTGTCACGATTTTTCTTTAAAATGATTACGGTTGTCGGAATGGATGTTCCAAAGAAAAGGTTTGCTGGCATACCAATAACCGCATCGATACTCCCATCTTCCAGTAGTTTTTTGCGAATGACACTTTCTGCAGCTCCACGGAACAACACACCATGTGGTAAAACGATTGCCATTGTTCCTGAATCTTTCAAATGATAATATCCATGTAAAAGAAAGGAAAAATCTGCTTTTGATTTAGGTGCTAATTTGCCGTAACGATTGAAACGGGAATCATCTAAAAATGTTTTATCTGATGACCATTTGGCAGAATAAGGCGGATTCATTAGAACGGAATCAAACAAATAAGGCTCATCTGTCGGCCAATCTTTGTTCAATGTATCTCCATTACGCAGGCGCATATCTTCTTTTCGAACACCATGCAAAATTAAATTCATCTTCGCCAAGTTATACGTTGTGGTGTTCAGCTCCTGTCCGTGATATTTCACGCTTTCAGGATGATTAATATAATTTCGCACATTCAGCATCAAGGAGCCAGACCCCATCGTTGGGTCATAAACACTAAATAATTTTCTATCCTCTTGATCGATTGCTACAATCTGAGCCATCATGTCCGACACTTTACTCGGGGTATAGAATTCGCCAGCTTTCTTTCCTGCCTCTGAAGCAAACTCACCAATTAAATACTCATAAGCATCCCCGATGACATCGCCATCATGTCCCATAACATCAATCTCACTTAATTTCTTCAATACGTCAGAAATAGTAATGTTACGCTGTTGATCATCTGACCCGAGCTTTTTGGAAGTCAAATCTACATCATCAAACAAGCCACTAAATTGATCGTAACCCGTAGACAAATCAATAAAAGCTTTATTTAAATCATTCAATTGAAACGTATTTTGTCTCGCTTGATCAGCCAATACATTAAATAAGTAATCCGGTTCCATATGATGCCCTAATGTATCGACTAATGTTTCAACCAAGTCATCCTTTACATTTTCATCTGCTAATAAATCTCGATATAATTGGGTTTGTTTTTCTTGTGTGTTGTATTCTTCTAGTGATTCATCCGCTAGTTCCACAACTTTTACTAATAACTTATCCGATAAATACTTATAGAAAATTAACCCTAATAAATAATCTTTGTATTCGGATGCATCCATTTTACTGCGCAAGCTATCTGCAGCACTAAATAATTTTGAATTTAATTCAAACATTGTAACTTCCCCGCTTTTCTATGATTGTTCTAATTGTTTCAATACTTCTAGATAAAGTTGCTCTTCTAAATCTGCTTGTTTTTTTGCTAAGGCTTGCCGTTTCTTTAATTTGAGGTAGGCTTTCCCTATCATTTCTTGTTTTTCTATAGTTGGTAATTTTAATTCCAATGATTTTAAAATTGCAGGTGTTAGTTTCCGTACTGTACTCCCTTGCATTGAAATAGACATTTGCTTTTTCATATAGTTTGATTCATTCAGTACATAACAAAGATAGCTACAATCTAATTGTTTATACTTAATGATAAGTTTAGCAAAGTTTTGATTAATAACCTTCCCTTTGTTTACATCACTAACTAGGGCAGCCTTGGAACTAACAAAACTGAAAACCACTTCCCCGACTCTGCTTAAATGGTTGTCTTTATAATTTGTATTTCCGTTAGAGATACTTTCTTGTAAATCGAGAAAGAAGCCATTCAAATCATCTGTTAAATCCTCGTATGTATAAATATTTAAAGATTGATTATATATCTCATTTTCTCTGGAGAGATTTCTTCCTACTTTAACCGTTACGATATCTTCAAGTTTCATACCCCACCCTCACAATGTAATTCTTTGAAATTACTTAATTGAAATTGAATAATACCACTTATAAAACAAAACGTCAACATCTCAATAGTAATTTAAAAGAATTACATAAAATTATAACAAGTAATATAAATTCTATCACCACTTACTGGGAATCAGCTTCTCTTATACTCGAAAGTTTTTTAACCTTTTTCATCTA
The DNA here is from genome assembly GCF_000750635.1 of Oceanobacillus jeddahensis. Taxonomy (GTDB): domain Bacteria; phylum Bacillota; class Bacilli; order Bacillales; family Amphibacillaceae; genus Oceanobacillus; species Oceanobacillus jeddahense. Next base: position 209,432 of record NZ_CCDM010000001.1, on the reverse strand, counting down.
CCGAGATAGTCTGATTATATAATTGTACTAGAAATCGATAAATGACTTTTTGCAGGAACATTTTCACAGAAAAACCTAAATTACTAGACAATAAGGTAGAAGCTAAATTATCATTCAATCTTGCTCAGTCATAAACACTGTTTAGACATTTAAATCATCCGGATTCAATAGCTTACACCTATTAAAAGGTAAAATCGAGTGTCCATATGTTTTTACCACTTTACCCCTAGGCACTAACAGAGTCTTGCTAAGAGCCACACTGGTCTGCAATAAAACGAACAAACAATTCTGATTTATGTTACTGAGCTCATCCATAACGAACACATAAGAAGCATTTGGATTCAACTCAATAGCCTAGCTAATATGATAAACAACATCTTCCCCTTTGAATGTTGTCCACATCGTTTCTATCACATGACCTGTTATTACATTGTGCGAAGCAATCAAAGTATTGGTGGCGAATATTTTTCTATTTCTACTTTCTCAAGCATATTCTGATTTATTGCTTTTCTGGTTAGGATTGCATCGTTGCCTACACACCTACTTTTCATCAATAGGGTAAGCAATATCCATCTATTTTAGTCTAAAATATGACTTAAATTTTTTTCTTCACAACATATGTTTTTCATAAACCTTTTAAATTTACATTCAATATGTATCATTTCTGTATTTGTTTATCACTAGATGACAGAAGTCTTTATCGCTAAATAATAATTAACCATAGTGCTGACTGCTTTCCCTTTGACCGAAGTCCTAATTCATCAGTTAAATTCACTCTTGAATCCAAAATTATAGGTCCGATTCAATTGAAAAACAAGATTGATCGTAACTTTTCACCTACTCCAATAGCTTTCAAAATGATACTTGTTTCCTAGTCTATTAAAGATATCTTCAAATAAGTTTTTCAGTTCTTCTCTTGTTTTACCAGAAATATCTATATCTGTTTGATATCCTATATGAGAATTCACATTTAAACTCTTGATTAAAGCGGTTGCTAATGTTTTATCAACCATACCTACCAATTGCCTTTCAATATCACTAGGGGAACCTTTTCTATAATTGAATTTATTAAATGTTTCTATTATTCTCCTCATATTATTCCACATAAATATTGGTTTATTATTATCATAAGCAAACTTTAATTCTTCCCATAACTCATCATACAACGGTTTTATTTCGTCTTTATGATTTTCAATTACTTGTATGTCAGTTTTCTCCTCTACTTTAATTAATCTTATATACTTTTGATTCGGGTTTGGCTTACTATCTGTAGGGTATTTCTTTGTAGTTGGTGTTGCTTGTAAAAAAAATTGATTATTATGCGTTAATATAAATATTTGTGGATTGTTATCATCTTGATAATATTTATTTAAAAGCCCAATCATCAAATATTGAGCATTATCATCATTACTAGTCATAGGGTCATCAAATATAACTATTTTTTCCTTTCCCCGCTCTTCTCCTTCTTTTACTTTATTTATATTATGCATAAACCATAGAAAAGCAACAATATTTTTTTCACCATCACTTAATGTTTGTATACTTCTTTCTGCTCCTTTAAGGTCTTTTATAGAATATTGACCTTTTTGTTCATGTTCATTTTTTACATAATCTAAAACAAAAGCTCTATTTCCCAAACCCTTTAATAATTCGTTTATATTTTGCACACTTTTTGTTTCGTCGGTACTTTTTTTGATTAATTCATCTTTTTGAGTTTTTAAGTTTCTGATTTTATTTGCTTTTTCATCACGCTCTTCTTCTAATGTATTAATTTCTACCTGCAAATCTCCATATTTATCTTTTTCTTTATTATAATCGAACATAAAAAGCAAACTTTGAACTTTATGATATCTTAATTTATTTTGCGCCTTTTCCCGCTCTAATTTAAAATTCTCATTATATTCTCTATTATCTGTAAAAACAACTTTATATTCTTGTTCAATCTTACTAAAATCAGAAGGAATGTCTATTTTAATATTCTGTACTTCAATTGTCATCTTTGCTTTCTTATCTTCTAGATTAGTTCTTAAATTCTCCAAAAAATTCCTATATTCATCTTTTTTTTCTAAAATTGTTTTATTCAAATTTGTAATTATATCTTTAAATTTTGGATAAAATATATTTTCATTAATTACCGTTAATTTTTTTACTTCTTCTAACTTATTATCTAGATATTTTAATCCATTTTCTATTCTTCCCTCTAAATTGTTTATCTCGTCTGAAAAATAACTATCTAGCCGCTCCCAACGTGTAGAACTAATTTCATTTCCACAAAAAGCACACTTTTCTCCTTTATCATGTATATGATAACCTTCTTTTGCAAATTGTTCTTTTTTAAAATTGTCATTAAATTCATGGATTACAACACTCGGAATTACTGCCATTTGAAGAATTTCATTTACCGAATTTAATATACTTTCTAGATTTATTGAAATAAACTTCTGTTCTTCTTCACCTATATCTAAGTACTTTATTTCAATGGTTTCTTTTAACTGTTTTCTTTCATCATCAATCAGAGTTCTTGCATTTTCTATGTCTTTTTTAAAATGATTTTTATTATAAGACCTTGCTAAAGAAAATTGATTTGTTATTTCTCTAGCCGAATTTGTATAGAATTTTTCTAATTTATTTTCTTGTCTTTTCTGTTTATCTTTTGAGTTTTTAATTTTTGTATACAAGTTTTCTACGGATTTATCTTCTGGTTCTTCAATTTCTTTACCAAGTATTTCAATATCATTATCTATTTCTTTTATTTGCTTCAGTATTGAAGAATTTGTTGTACCTAAAGCAATAGAATCAAGTCTATCATTCTCCGCTATTATACCTTTCCACCCGTTAAAAACATGGATATCATATGTAGTTTGGTATTGTTTCAGTATTGCTTTAGTTAAAGATGATTTACCAGTACCATTTTTACCATAAATAAAGTTTTTCTTTTTAATATCTAATAATTCAGAAGAATTAAAAACATAATTAAAATCAGATAAATTGATATTTTTTATCATAAATTACACCTCGCTAATTGTTTTGTTCTAAATCAAACTTAATTTCTTTGCCCCCTCTGTGTTTAATGAATCTCTCCATCGTTGCCCAAAGCAAGAGTCTTCCTCAACTTTTCTAAGAATATCCCTTTACTTATGGTATAACTTCCTATTAATTCGATAACTCAATCCCAACAACACTTGTTACATACATTAGATGCTGAGGAATGTTATCCTAGAAAACAACAAAGCCAAATCACTATGCTTATGCTTATACATACTCTCATTGTTTCCAAAGAAATTCGACAATCACAAACCCAAACTCTCTCTTTCCCAAAGTAACAAGATTATCGACATTTGTTCTGAACTTTAGCAGCTTCCTTTCAAACTTCTGTGCAACTGCAGAAGTAGCCAGATTAATCTACGAAAGTATTGCTCTCTTTTTTATTAAAATAATATTTCCAGTCATAATGTACCTTAATTCTATCATATCTAACAGGAAAGTTTACCATTATACCTAAATTAACCATCGGCAAGATCCAAAAACACACCTATTATCTCACTTAACAACCTCCTCTCTCCTGTTGCCTCCCCCAACATCTCTGATGAATTAAAAATATACAAGAAAAAATACACTGCTCACAACTGTTCCTAAGAAAGAAAAAAGAGAATTTAAATAACTTCATCTTGTTGATACGTTGACATATACATCCTTGTTTGTAATGATTCAATTGTTAGTTAACCACACACAGGGAGCATGGTTTTATAAGTCAGAGGCACCTTGTATGTTTACTTTTAGCAATATTATAAAAGCTCCTCCCTAACAATTACTTTAGAAAGAAACTTAGTAAAAAACTTTGTTATTCCTAATTTATAAATTTAGCTTGATAGCTATTCGCCATCCTATAGACAAAAACTATAAAATTATCATCTAAAATTTCCTTCAATCACACTACGTTACTCGATGCAATAATTGCCTTCAACTCCTCCACACCTAACATACCCCCTTTTTTCCTATGAATCATTCGATGACAATTTGAACATAAAGGAACTAGATCATGCCGCGGATCAACTTCTGACTCTTCTTGAACCTCACTTAAGGGCTTTACATGATGTACTTCAATAAAATCCTTTCCAATCTCCCCATAATTATCTTCAAAATTAAAACCACATGCTTTACATGTATAACCATGAATTTTAAGTGCTTCTTTTCTTAACTTAGGCTTTCTTTCGTAACGATATCCATATACTTTAATTCTCTTACCTTCCTTGTCAACAGCAGTTGTTGCAAGCTCGTCAGCCATATCCTTTTGATCGGCAATATTTGTTTCACCATCTAATAAGGTGTAATCGTCTGAATCTATCCCTAAACCCAACAAGAACTCAAAATCTTCCTTCTTTATCTCATTCATGCCATATTGATTGAAGAAATGTGCCCAGTTGTCTTTTACTCTTGTTTTAAATTTCCATTGATAAGCAACTAATCTTTCATCTGTAGCGCTAATATAGTTTTTAAAACGTACAGATGTATGTATATAAGAAAAAACGTGATTATCCGATTCTGATTTCTCTATTTCTCCGAATACACCAGCTCCAAAGAAATAAAATTCCTTTAATTCTGAGTTTTTTCCTGGTCTTCTATAAATAAACATATCATTCTTTCTTACCTTACCAAACTTGCTTGTATCCCAGGCATATTTAACAAAATCTTTGTCCTCATAGATATTTTGTATATCCTTTCCTCCATGAGTATCAATGATAAAAAATCTAGTATCTGGATTTTTTAAATACGCTTTATATTCTTCTACCAGCATGTTTATACCTCCTATGTTTACTATAAAATTAATTGCACAGTATCAAGCATATCAAAACACCTCAACTATCGTTCATTGAGGTGTTTATAATCAGTAAATGTTAACCGATTATTTAAAATATTCTTTGTAAATTATCTATCATTTCTAAATAATTTTCAATAAATACATATTTGTCTATTTGGTGAGATAAATCTAAAATGCCAAGGCTTAATATTAACGGAACTCCGGGATTCCCTTTCTATATAACTTTAAAAATCCATAACAAACAACTTTCGCCAACCCTTAAACATCCAAAAGATTCGGCAGCCCGTTTGAGATAACAGGGAAAAACATCACAAGCAGCAATACAACAAGAGAAGCTACCAAGTACGGTCCCGCCCCTCTTACAATCCCCTCTGAAGAGACTCCGGATATGCCACTGGCTACAAATAAATTTAGTCCGACCGGCGGGGTAAACAATCCTATTGCTAAACCAACAGTCATCATTACACCGATTGTAGTAGGATCAACACCGACTTCCAACAACACGGGCATAAGTAACGGAACAAATATATAAAATGCTGAAATTGCATCGATAAAAGTACCTATGATAAGCAAAATAATAGCTACGATTAACAATAAAATGGCTTGATTGGTAGTGAGAGATAATACGTTTGACGTAATCGTTTCAGCTACTTGTTGTGTCGTAATAATGTATGAAAACAGGGAAGCAATTCCAATAATAATCATAATGACAGCTGATTGTACGGAAGCATCAATAAGTATTTTGGAAAGATCTTTAAGCTTCAATTCTCTATAAAACACAAGGCCTACAATTAAAGAATAAAACACTGCAACTACTGCTGCTTCAGTTGGTGTAAAGATTCCGGAGTAAATTCCTCCTAAAATAATGACTGGTATCATTAATCCAAGCAAAGCTTTAAAAAAGGCCTTAATTATTTCGATTGTTGGTGCCTTCTCAGCTACTGTAAATTCTTCTTTTGCATCATCACGCCTTTTTCTATCTTTTTTATTAATAATGATACTTGTAATTAACAAACTAGCTGCTAACAATATTCCAGGAACGATACCAGCTATAAAAAGTCTGCCAATCGAAATGCTGATAAAATCACTGGCAATCACTCCGAAAACGATAAACGCTATACTTGGAGGTAATATGATACCTAAAGAACCGGAACTCGCTACTAATGCAGAAGCACTTTCTGGTTTAAAGCCATTTTTTACGAGCGCCGGGATTAGAATGGTCCCCATAGCTGCTACGGTGGCAGGTCCTGAACCAGATATCGCAGAAAAGAAAAACGCTGCTACAATGGTCACAATCACCATTCCATTTTTACGGTGGCCAAATGCCAGATAAGCAAAGTCTATTAAACGTTTCGATATCCCGGAATACCCCATGATCACTCCTGCAAGAACAAAAAAAGGAATTGCTAATAAAGTGAATGAAGATATAGATGAGTACATAATGCTGGGAATCAGGGCAAGAGATGACCAGCCAGAGTCAATAAATAATGTAACTACTGCTGCAATACCAAGTGCAAAAGCAACAGGAAGGCTTATAAATAGCAATAGAAAGAAAACAACAAACATCAACACCGTTAGCATCAGCTATTCAACTCCTTACGCTCGATTTCTATCTCTTCATATTCGTGTTTTCGCTTAAGCGTAAAATTTCCTTGTATGATTGTCATCTCTATGGTTCTGATCATACAGAGTAATGAACCCAATGGAAGGGCGAGCGTAAATAACCATTGCGGAATATTTAATGCGGGTGTCATTCTCCCTCTTTCCAATTGATTCAGGGCAAGCTCTAAACCAAAAATGAAAATTAATGCCAGAAACGCCAGCATCAAGATACTTATGATAACTAGTACGACTTTCTGTGCTTTTGGATTTAATCTCTCATATAGGAACTGAAAATTAAAATGGGATTGACGTTTTATCGCAATGGATGCTCCGACAAGGGTAGCTAGTACGAATAAATTGATGGTTAACTCTTCTGCAAAGGCAAATGAAACATCAAAAAAGTATCTTGATAATACATTCGCAAACGTGATGATTGCCATTCCTGCCATTGCTAAGATAACAAGCGTATTTTCAAAATAAGATAAGTATTTCATTCATCCATCTCCCCGCTTCCATCCGCTTCCCTTTGAAACGTTTCTAGATGATCAGCTCCCCATACGTCCTCAAAATAATCGTAAACTGGTTGAGAGCTCGTTCTGAATTCCTCGATCTCTGATTCGGAAGGATAATAGATCTCCATGCCTTTTTCTTCAAGCTCGGCTAACTGTTCTTCCTCCTTCTCTCTTGTTAAAGCAATTTGATACTCATTTGCTTCCGCTGCTACCCTTTTAATTAACGCTTGATCTTCTTCAGACAAAGAATCGTACAACTCTTTATTCATTCCTAATATCAAAGCATCATATACGTAGTTCCACATTGTCATATATTGCTGAACCTCTTCCAAGCCAGAAGAATAGGTAACGTCAACAGGATTCTCTTGACCATCTATCGTGCCCTGCTGCAAGGCGGTGTACACTTCTGAAAATGCCATTGTAATCGGATCGGCATCTTGTGTCCGGTAAAGATTTGTAAAAACCCCCATACTTGGTATCCGAATTTTAAGATGATCTAGATCCTCCGGGCTTCTAATCGGCTGCGTATCGTTGGTAATTTGTCGAAAGCCGCTTTCTGCAAAACCAAGCGGTTCCACGCCTCTTTCCCTTAACATGTCTTCAATAATCTCTCCACTCTCGCCGTTCAATACACGCTCTGCATCATTAATATCATTAATTAAAAAAGGAGCGCTTAAGACACCGAACCTTGGATCGATCCCAGCATAAATAATGCTCGAGTTATAAGAAAAATCTTTTAGTCCATCCATTAATTGCTCTACACCAGCTTCCGGATTTCCTGCCGACAGCTGTTCATTTGTATATACATCAATGGATAAACGCCCTCCGCTTTCTCTTTCTAAATCTTCTGCAAATTTTATTGCTCCTTCATACCAAGTTGATCCTTGCCCAACGGTAATAGTCATTTTCCATTCATGCACGTCCTCTCCGGGTGTTGCATTTGCCCCGCATCCAGCAATAAATACAATGCAACAAACAAAGACCTTTAATATAAAAACTTTTTTTAGCATATCTGTCACCTCACATCTTCATTTCTGATAAAGCGGTTACATTTTATGACTTGCTATGGAGATTAAAGGTGAGTTACCTAGAAGTACTCACCTTTATACTTTTTATACATGTTTTTCTAGCGATTCGATTAGCATGGAATCTATTTATCTGCTAGATCAAGATTCAACCTTATCTACTATATAGGCTCCATTCTTTATCTCCGTAATCTGAACGGTATCTCCAATCGATATACTTTCATTAAGACTTCTAGTAGATAATCGGATTTTTTCTGTCATATCTACAAGCGCGATGGTGTATGGTGCCAAATCTTTATACTTATCAGGGGCCGCGTGAATGGTTGTATGAGAGTATACCGTTCCAACTCCGTCTGATTCTATGATCACATAATCATCGCTTAAACATTTGGGGCAGTATAGTTTTTCGCCTACCCACTCCCATTGGCAATTGGAGCATTGTGAAATAGCAATATTCATCTAAGCTCCCTCCTTTTTAAACAAATGAACAATAGAATATGCTCCTGTACCACCTAAATTTTGAGCCAAACCAATCCGTGCATTATCAACCTGATTACATGCTGTACCTCTTAATTGATCTACCACTTGAACAATTTGTGCAATCCCTGTTGCTCCGATAGGATGCCCTTTAGATAATAATCCTCCGCTTGTATTTACTGGTACTTTCCCGCCGTGGGCAGTCCATTTTTGTTCAATTGCTTCAAATCCTTTTCCTCTTTCGAAGAAGCCTAATTCCTCTATGGCAATAATTTCTGTCATCGAGAAACAATCGTGTAATTCCACAACATCAACATCATCCGGTCCTAGAGAAGCATTGGTATAGGCTTGCTCTGCGGCCTTCTGTGTAGCAGTAATTCTGGTTAAGTCTTCCACTTCTTGCATGATAGGCGTTCCTGAAGCCTGCCCAGAGGCCAATACTTCCACACCGTCGTCAGCTTTACGCTGCAATACAACAGCAGCGGCACCATCAGAGATTGGAGAACAATCAAATAATCCTAACGGCTCTGTAATCATTCTTGCTTCTAAAATTTCCTCTAATGAAACCGCACTTTTAAACTGAGAAATCGGATTATTTATGGCATAATTCCTATTTTTTTGAGCAACCATTGCCAAGTGTTTTTTCGTTGCCCCATATTCATACATATATCGATTAGCAACGACTCCAAAGTAACCTGGAAATGTGATACCTGTTTTAGATTCCATCGTACTGTTATCCATTGCGTAATTAACAGCGGAGATGACTTGATTCGTTTGCATATGTGTCATTTTCTCTCCACCTGCGACCAATACCGTATCGTATTCTCCAGCTTTAATCAGTTGGTATGCCTGGCGAAAAGCAATTCCTCCTGAAGCACATGCACCTTCTGTTTTCATAGCAGGAATATGCCCTAATCCAAGTTCTGAAACCAAAATACTCCCCAATATCTCCTGCTGTTCTAATGGGCCTCCTATAAAGTTCCCAACCATGACTGCATCTACCTTAGGTTTCCCAGCCTCTACCAAAGCTTGGCGGCAGGCATTTAAAAGAAGGGATTTAAGAGATTCATGACGCTTTCCAAAATGAGTAATACCTGAACCGGTTACTGCTACACGCACCATTTATGTCACACCTTCCTGATATTCTTCTTTCAACTCTCTTCGTAATACTTTTCCGTAAGGGCTCTTTGGCAGTTCTGAAACAATTTCTATATGTGATGGTTTTTTATAGCTTGCCATGTGCTCTTTACAATGTTCGATTAACTCCTGGGAAGCTATTTCAGAATCATTTTTTAATACAACATGTGCGTAAACAGATTCACCCCATTTGTCGTTCGGGACACCGAATACACAAACTTCTTTTACAGCACCGTGTAAATTTAATACTTCCTCTACTTCCCTCGGATAAATATTCATCCCGCCACTTATGATAATATCTTTTTTTCTATCGATAAGATTTAAATGGCCATATGCATCAATCCAACCAAGGTCTCCGGTGTAAAACCAACCATCTTTTATTGATTCATTGGTGGCTTTCTCATTATTCCAATACTTATCCATCACCAGAGGTCCCCGACAAGTTACTTCTCCTACCTCTCCTTGTGCGACTGCACTTCCGTCTTCATCACGAAGTACCATTTCAACCATCGGTCCTTCCGCGCCACATGAGGATAAGTAATTTGGCAGCTTTGCTTTTGGCATGATTGTTATCGCCATCGGTGCTTCTACCAGTCCATACGTTTCCGCAAATATTGGTCCTAATTTATCCAAGGCATATCGCAATTTTTCTGCAGCTATTGGTGCTCCAGCCATATTGATCGATTTAACATATCTAAGTTTATGCGCATCAAAATGATCATCCATCACCATAAGATTTACGATAGTGGGAACCATAAAAATAACAGTAACCTTTTCACGTTCCAGATCATCAATAAATTTTCCAGGTTCAAATTTATCAAAAATAACCTGCTTCAGGCCAAAGAAAATGGCACATTGTGCTAAGAAATTACTGCCATGGGTTAATGGAGCTACATGTCCGATTGTATCATCATAGCTTATCTCACATGCCATCATTAGAGACTGCGCGGAGGCTACCATCGCTTGATGTGATAATACAGCACCTTTGGGTTTTCCTGTTGTTCCCGAAGTGTACATAATTGCAAAAGGGTCACTTTCAAAAACGGAAATATCCGGATATTCAGAATTCTCATCTTTAATAAAGGATGTGAATTGACCCTCAAATGTAACCACTTTGCCATTATAATTGATTTTATCGGTTAAATGTTTTTCACCAAGTAACAACTTTGCATTCGAATCGTTAAGTATATATTCCGTTTCTCTTGGATGTAATTTGGTGTTTATGGGTACTTTGATCAGCCCGGTCATCGCTATCGCGAGATCGATCATGATATGCTCTGCTCGATTCGTAGACAGGATAGCCACACGATCTCCTTTTCTTAAACCTTCACTAATTAATGCATTCGCTAATTGACAGGAATGTTCTTTCAGCTCCTTATAACTTAATTCCTTATACTTATCAGCTACTGCTACCTTATCGGCATGTTGCGTAAACGCTTTCTTTGCTAATTGAGATAATGTTATCATCATGGGTACCTCCCTTAGTCATCAAATAGAATCTTCAAACTGAATAACCTTATAGCCAAGTGAATCATTGTATCTTCTATAAGCTGTAACTTCTGGCGATGCAACAATCGTTAATTCAACCGTCACACAAACTTTATTATAGCCTCTTAAAAAATGTCCGGCTTGTATGGTTGAATCCATCCTTTCTATCATTCCATGCATGTGCAAGTCATGTTCTCCGTTTTCATCAATACATACAAAACCTGTTGCTTGAATTAATTCCACAGGTTCTTTAATGATGGTCGGTTCTGCGTAGCCATCCAGTTGATTTTCTGAATTTAGTTTAAACACTGTAAAACCCACTTCATCTAAAGATCCAATACATGTAACCATCCCAGAATTTAAGTTGTTTTCCTTACAGATTCTGATGATTCCTTCCATCAGGTCTTCTCCACAACCTAATGCGCCATAAATAACTTGATTAGTACTCGTTGATTTAACAGACATAATAAACCCCCATACTAAACAGAATTTGATAAATTACCCGATTGCTGATCCCCCACAAACCTTTAATACTTCTCCAGTCACATAGTCTGAATGGGCAGAAGCAAAATAGACTACCGCTCCTGCAATGTCTTCCGGTCTTCCCATTCTTTTAACGACCTGATTTTCTAATGGATAATTGAGCCCTTTCGTAATCTCTGTTTCTACCGGCCCTGGAGCAATACTGTTGCACGTAATTCCAAGTTCTCCAACTTCTTTTGCGATCCACTTGGTGAGGGCGATTACGCCACCTTTGGAAGCAGCATAAGCTGGACCTGAACGTTCTGATTTTTCCCCATTACTAAAAGCAAATGGCCCGCCCATTATTCCTGAAATGGAGCTGACATTAATTATTTTTCCATGTCCCTGATTTTTCATATATGGATAAATTGCTTCTTGGGTCATTAAAAATGTGCCTCGCAGGTTGGTATTAATATCTCGATCCCATATTTCATCCGTCATGTTTTCTAGATCCAATCTTGAGCAAGTACCTGCATTGTTCACCACAACATCAATCCGGTTAAATCTGTCATAGACGTCTTTCATTAATTGATGAACCTCGTTACGGTTTTTTATATCAATAGAAGCATTCATTACGATTGTTTCACTGCTCTCCGTTAATTCTGATATCGTTTTTTTCGTCTCATCACATGGTAAAATATCCACTAAAACGACGTGTGAGCCTTCTTTTGCTAAAGCTATAGCGGAGGCAGCCCCTATCCCTCTCGAAGCACCTGTAATGATCGATACATTTCCTTTTAATGTTGACATGTTCTTCACTCCAATTCTTATTTTAGTTCATCAATTATTACTTTCCTCAGGAAACCAGCCCAGTGTATTCGATATCTTATTTGCATAATACAAGAGCCTTTCCGCAATGCTGGTTGTTTTATCATTATCAAGTCTTAGAGCTACCCCGGCTACACTAAGTGCTGCGACGACATTGCCAGTAGAATTGTAAATCGGTGCCGCCATTCCTTTTAACCCTACTAAGTATTCTTCATTATCGATGGCATACCCTCGTTCTCTAATCTCTTGAAGCTCTTTCAGCAATGCTTCTTTTGTCGTAATGGTGTTCTCCGTTTTCTTTTCCAGCTTTACTTTCGCAAGGAATTTATGAAGTAGCGTCTCATCTAAACTGGATAAAAACAATTTCCCTGAAGCTACTGTATAGGAGGGAACTTTATCTCCCGGGTCAAGGACGATTCGGATAGCATGGGAACTCTCCACTTTTGATAGATAAGAAACTGAAAAATTTTGAAACGTTGAAATCAGAACACTTTCACCCGACTCCTTCGCAAGCGCTTCCAAAAATGGTTTTGAATCTCCTGCGATATCATAGTGGGTCTCTGCCATTTTACCTAAGTTAATAAATTGATAAGACATCCGAAGTTTATTATCATTTAACTTCTCCACAATCCCCATCTCTTGCAATGTCATAATAAACCTGTGCAAGGTGGTTGGGTTCAAGCCTAATTCCATAGACAACTCTGTAGCAGTTTTAGGCTCTCTACACAACGACTCGATAATATCAAATGATTTCCCTAAGCTTTTATTTTGATATTGCATGTACATACCTACTTTCATATAGTGAAAGTTAATTTTCTATATATGAAAAATGTTAAAATACTTTTTTTAAACTGTCAATGGGAAATTTTATTCAATGGAGAAATTTCAGAATATAAGACCAAAAAAAACATCTCAACCATAGTTCGTTGAGATGTTTTATAGTCAGCAACTTATTTTAAATATTCTTTGTAGATTGCTTTGTAATTGTCTATCATTTCTAAATAGTTATCAATGGATACATATTCGTCTGTCTGATGCGGTAAATCTGAAACACCAGGACCGTAAATAACAAGGTCAAAATCATTGTCTGCTTTCGTAAATGCAGCTGCATCCGTCGTCGGTGAAATACCAGTCACAGGTAATTCTTGCTTGGAAACAGTCTGGATAGCTTTAATTAATCCAGAATCCGGATTAGATTTGACAGGATAAATATCATTATCAATGATTAACTCTAAGTTAAATCCTTCTGTTTTATTCAAATCCTCAACAATACTTTGTAATAATGCTTTCACTTTACTGTTATCAAATTCAGGAATCGTACGAATATTTCCTTGTAATGTTGTCACAGCTGGAATACTGTTAACCTGATCTCCACCATGGATGATGGTAATAGCATGAGCAGTTTCCCCTAATACATTATTTTTGTATTTATCCGTGACTGCTTGCATCTCTGCATTAGCACGCGTCACAAATTCATTAATATTAGCAATGGAGTTAATACCTTCTTTAGGCATGGAGCTGTGTGCAGATTTTCCACGTGAAACAATGGTATAGTTTATGGACCCTTTATGCGTATAAATCAATGCTGGGCCGGTTGGTTCGCCTATAATTAATCCATCCAGATCATCCGCATAACCTTCTTTCGTTAATTGTTCCGAACCTAATTCACCGACTTCTTCACCAACCGTTGCCATGAATTTCAAAGTACCGTTGATATCTGCATTTTCTTCTTTCACTTCAATCATAGCGATCGCTAGAGCTGTCAGACCAGATTTCATATCTGTGGAACCCCGGCCGTATAATTTATCCCCATCGATTTCGGCTGAGAAAGGCGGGAATTTCCATTCACTCTCATCACCGGCTGCTACAACATCTTCGTGTCCGCTGATGCCTAATACTTTACCATCACCTTTTTTGTAAGCGGCTACTAAGCTTTCACGGCCTTCACTATATTTTACTTTTTCAGATTCAATCCCATATTTTTCGAATAGATTTGCTAAGTAATCTGCTACTTCTGATTCATTATCGTTTACTGATTTTATTTTTATGATATCTTGTAAGATTTTTATGCGTTCTTCTTTGTTCAAGGTATGATTCTCCTTTCGTTATATATACGGATTCATATTCAGAACCAAATTTATGAATTTATTAGCCATAATATACAATACCCTCATCATGAAAAAAGTATTCGGAAACAAGGGAAAATCTATGTTGCACATTATCTGCTTAATCACTTCCCAAACTTCTTACAATATTAAATGAAAAGGCGGGAATGGATTGCTAGCTAAATATGAAATAATTTAATACTAAAAGCTAGGTACCTTGTTCGTTTATTAGAAAATTCTCATTTACTTACGAGTAAGAGATTAAAAACAGTCGAGAGACAAAAATCCCTCGCCTACTTAGCTAACTTAGCCAGTATATTTTGTGACTCAATTTGTTTTCCTGCCAATTAATATTTCCAAATCCACGGTTATGTCAGCTGAGTCTCTTTCTAAAAATAATTTTATTCTTTCCTCTTTAGCTGTCCACGTTAAAGGAGTCATAAAAACCAACGATTGCATAGATAGATTATTAAGCTCTCTGGTATACTGCACTCTTAAACTGTCCACTTTTTGGAAATTTTCGTTAAAGCGATCAACAGTCTCTATATTAGAATACTCCTGCTTCGCCCGTTCATCAAATAAAGCCTCTCTTATTTCTTTTAGATAGCCGCTTCGTGGGACAACTTTAATAACTAAGCCATCCGCTCTCAATAGCCTATTAAATTCTGCATAATTAGAAGGTGACAAGATATCAAGGATAACATCGAACTGTTTATCCTTAAACGGTGTATTGGCAAGGTCTGCTACAGCCCAAATCTGATTAGTGTAGTTCTTAGCGGCGGCTAATACACCTTCTTTAGAAATATCAATTCCTGCTCCTGTTACTGTATTTCCAAAGTCCGGACGAACTTTTTCGCATACATTAGATAGATGTGAACCTTCCCCGCATCCTGTATCAAGTAGCAATAATGATTCTTTTTTTATATCAGCTTGCCTTCTTATAATTTCGGCAATTGCTTGAATAAGAGGTTCAAAAAATTTATCTTCTGCAATAAGTTTCCGTCGCGCCTCAAAAAGTTCTTTGCTATACTTCGCTTTTATTGGATGTGTGGTTAAGTTAATATATCCTTGTTTGGTGAAATCAAATGTATGATTGTTTAGGCAAATGAAACTTTTTAATTCAAATACTTTCATAGATGCTTCACAAATAGGACACTTAAAAATGGATTCAAATTCACTTACATGTTTTGCGCTTTTCACTTTTTTAGTTATTTTAGACAAAGTAGACACCTCATTCATTCGTTTTATAGATAAATAAAAAAGGCATAGACAAATAAACCCTCGTCAAATGTTTTAAAAAATTGAACTGGGTTTGAATACAGTCTATACCTTTTACTATCGATAAACAATGAATTGAATAATCATGGAAAAGTCTCCTCTGAATAAAAATAGTGGTAAAGCAATTGATATTTTATCAAGGCCTTATCGGAATAGCAAATAAACCTTTCCTTTTGTGTAAAATGATCTTTTTTATTTCAAAATTCCTCTGAATTATATATTTTGTATTTTATATCTATTACTACACATACTGTCAGTTCGTATTGACAACACACCAACAAATCGTTAGAATCTATTTAACAATTAAAAGATTCGAGTGATTATTATGTTAAAGCATCCATCCCGACAATTAAATCGTTTCTTTTTTAGCTATTTTAGATAGCGTCTATATGCCATCATGGATATAGACGACCTATATCTAAGATGGCTGATTAGCATGTAAACATGTTTAACCAGTCACAGGAGAAATCGAAGTGGCTGGTTTTTTTATATTTTTTTAGACCATTTACGTTTCTCTTATTCTAGCGGCAGAAACATAAATGGTCTTTTTTTATCATCAGTAGAGGAGTGAATAAATTGTTAATTGGTTATCAAGGCGTGGAAGGCAGTTACAGTACGATTGCATGCCAAAAGTTTAGTGAAGGAAACAATTATCAGACGAAGGGGTATCTTACTTTTCCATTATTAGTGGATGCATTGCTCCATGAGGAGGTTGACTATATTGCGCTGCCAGTAGAAAACGCAACAAGCGGTCCTATTACAAGAACGATTGATTTATTGAAGTATTTAGATGTCATTGCTACGGATGAAATCTATGTAAAAATTAATCATGCACTCATTACAAAGCATCCCATGAAGCTGTCGGAAATCACAAAAGTGTATTCACATCCGGAAGCACTTAAACAATGTGATACCTATTTAAGTCAGTACCCGCATATTGAGGTCCTCGACTATATGGATACAGCTGGTGCAGTGGAAATGGTTAAATACGCAGAGGATCATACCATCGCCAGCATCGCAGGCAGCCATGCTGCAGCATTGTACGGCATGACCGTGATTCAAGAAAATATCAGTAACAATCCATTCAATACGACGCGTTTCTTATTTTTTAAAAAGAAAAAGGCGCTCGTAAATCAAATACAGGATAAAACATCTATTTATGTCGAAGCCAATCACAGCACAGGCTCACTATACGATATGTTAAACATTTTTAAAAAGCATGCTATTGATGTGCTCTACTTGATGCCTCGTCCAGTTCAATTTGAACCGTTCACATATGGATTCTTTATCGACATGGATAACAGTGCTGACCACGAGGCACTCCATATAGCGTTAAAAGAGTTAGAAGATTTCTGCACTTATATAAATATTTTAGGCAATTACCGTAAAGGTAAAATCCCAGCATACAAAGGAGCCTTACAGTATGAAAAACTTGTTAACCGCTAAAAAACACTTATTCACCCGAATTGCGATTGGGTTCGGGCTCGGAATCCTATTTGGTATCCTTTTACCCGAATTCTCTATTCAAGCAAAATTTATTGGCGATATTTATTTAAATTTAATTCAGATGATGATTATTCCCATTATTTTTGTAGCCGTCTCCACTGGTATTATTAATATCGGCAGTTCCAGTGACCTCGGCCGAATTGGCTTTAAAAGTATCGTTGTCTTTGTTGCCATGTTTATCACCACTGCAGCCATCAGTTTATTTATTTCCTACCTGATTCGTCCTGGTCAGAGAATTAATATGGATGCTGGCGGCGGATATGACGGGGAAATTACCGAACCAAGTGTGGCAGATTTCTTTATGAATATTGTACCAAGCAATCTATTCCAGGCGATTTCTGAAGGGGATATTTTTGCAACCATTTTATTTACCGTTATTTTCTCGGTAGCCATCGTTATCGTTGGGAAAGAGGCGGATCCAGTCAAAGCTTTTATCAACAGCTTGTCCAAAGTCATCTTTAAAATTCTTGATTTCATCATGGAGCTCACACCGATTGGAATTATTTTTCTGATGGCCTTCGCTATTGCTGAATATGGCGCCGGCATTTTCTCTGCACTTGGATTATATATTTTCACAGCATATTTCGCATGTATTATCGTCTTTATCCTGGTGATGTTGATTCCGGTCTGGTTATATAGTAAATTCAATCCGATTGATTTTATTAAGGGCATTTATAAAGTGTGGCTGGTATCGCTATCCACTACAAGTTCTGCTGTAACGATGCCAACAACCATGCGGGTAACCAGAAATGATTTTAAAGTTTCCGAATCTATTACGAACTTTGTTGTACCATTGGGGACAACCATTAATATGGCCGGCGGAGCAGTATCATTTAGCCTGCTTGCTGTCTTTGTATCTGACTTTTACGATATCCCGCTCGGTGTCGGCCAAATTATTTATCTCGTCATGATTGCAACCATTTTAAATATGGCAGCGCCCGGCATCCCAGGCGGCGGAATTGTACTCGGAGCATCCTTCCTCACGCTTCTTAACCTGCCGATCGAATTGATGGGTCCTATCGCAGCCATCTATCGATTACTCGATATGGCTTATACGACCATGAACATCACCGGCGATGCCACTGCAGCAGTCCTGATTGATAAATCGGAGGAGAAACGGAATGTAAAATTAAAAGCTCGGAAATCATAACATAAGACTTAATCAGCCTAAAATAAAAGAAGAGGAATTTCACATCGAGTTTTGATGTAAAATTCCTCTTCTTCTCATGTATTTTCCAATTACTTCTGCTGACAGCTTTTTGGCTTCATTCTTTTTTACTTTCTTCCTCCAACGCTGTATCCCATCGTTCTTCAATAGCCTTCATCAGTTCCTCCGCAGAACACTCCAAATTCTTAAAGGGTATATTAACTTGAGATGGCAATAGCCCTTTGTTTAATCGATTAAATACTCTTTTCATTCCACTTGACCGGTTGATAATCAATTCACGATTATATGTAAAAATGCCAAGAAACACCTGACCTGAAAAGTTCAAAAAATCAATTGCTTCAATTTCCTCCCATTTGACGAGACCTGCTCGAATGTAACTGGAATTATCTATGATTCCTTCTTTTGTAATAATGAGGGCTGGTTCCCTTTTGACGAGTGCTTTAACATAATACAGGAAACAAAGCCCAAATACTAAAATAGCCAGAATCCCTATCACCATGGGTAACATTGGTTCGTTAAACGGGAATAATAAAATGAATATGCCCAGCACAACAAACATGAGAGAAAAAATAGTCAGCATGACCATCCTTCCCTTTTTTGCCATTACAATAAAATGATCATTCATTTACTTACCTCCTATGGTTCCAAAATGGTTGTTTAATAAGCTTTCAAATATAAAAATCATCTTATTTTGTACTGCATACATCTTCTCATATTAACCAAACGAATGGTACACTTATTGCTATTAGAAATCCCTCATATTCTCTTCCATAATGTCCACAAACCTTTCCGCAGCTCGATTTAAAGGAACATTTTTTAAATAACATATGCCAATACTTCTTTTAGGTATAGGTTCCATTAAAGCCACTTCGTCAAGCAGGCCTTCTCTCAAAAACTGTTCAGAGAATTCTTTTGTGACGCAAGCAACGCCAAGATTAATCTTTGCAAATTCTAACAGCAGTTCATGGGAACCTAGTTCAAATTCCGGTTGGATTTTAATTCCTTTTGTAAGAAAAAATTCTTCGACATATCTCCGGGAATTGGAATTGTCTAATAAAATAAGCGGGAACTTAACCAATTCTTCCAGTTCAATCGGCTTAGATAATTCTTTTCGGTATTTTTCGCCATATACAAAGGTATCCTGAATTTCCAATAAAGGATTTACTTCTAATGATTTGTCGTCAATGGGGAGATTACAGATAGCGATGTTCACTTCTCCTGCTTTTAAGGCAGCTATGATTTCCCACGTAGTCCCATTAACTATTTTGAATTTGAGATTTGGATACCGATTATGAAATGTTTCTAAATAGGGAAGCAGAAAAAATCGCGAAATGGTATCGCTGACCCCTATTTTAAACTCACCAATGATTAAATTTTTAAATTCTAAAAGCTTTTCTTCCCCAGCTTGTATAAATTGAAGTGCTGAACTGACATATTCAAACAATAAATTTCCTTCATCTGTTAGCGTTACACCTTTAGACAGCCGATTAAACAGCCTTGTATCTAATTCCTTCTCTAATTGTGCCATTGATTGGCTTATTGCCGGCTGGGACATATACAGCTCTTTAGCCGCTTTAGAAAAGCTTTTATTTTTACCAACCGTATAAAAAAGATAATATAAATCCAATTTGCCTGTCATATAACCCATCCTTATACCCTATATTAGATATATTGACTTTACTTATATCATAAAAAGCCGTATATTACAAGAGGAGACTGTTTAGATTGTTAGCGTATTAGTTAAGATACTTTTAAACAAGTGAATATTTTATAGAATACAGCAACATTACCAAGAAGGAGCGAATGATTGTGGAAAGAGTTGTAGGAACTATCGCCAGAGGACTGCGTTGTCCCATCATCAATACGGGAGATAACATTGAGGAAATTGTTGCGGATAGTGTATTAAAAGCAGCAGAAATTGAAGGCTTTACCATTCAGAATAAAGATATTGTAACCGTTACGGAGTCCGTTGTGGCACGTGCACAAGGCAACTACGCTACGATTGACCATATTGCCAACGATGTTCAAACTAAATTTGGGGATGATACCATCGGTGTGATTTTCCCAATCCTCAGCCGTAACCGTTTTTCTATTTGTCTTAGCGGAATCGCAAAAGGCGCCAAGAAAATCGTGTTAATGCTCAGCTATCCCTCCGATGAAGTAGGCAATCATTTAGTGGATTTAGATACACTTGATGAAAAAGGAATAAACCCTTGGACAGATGTTCTAACAGAAAAGCAATTTCGGGAGCACTTTGGCTACAACAAACATACCTTCACAGGTGTAGATTATATCGATTATTACAAGTCCCTGGTTGAAGAATATGGAATAGAATGCGAAGTCATCTTTTCAAATGATCCAAAGACGATTTTGCAATACACAAAGAGCGTACTTTGTTGTGATATTCATTCTCGGGACAGAATGAAGCGAATTTTAAAGGGTAATGGCGGGGAAAAAGTTTATAGCCTTGATAATATTCTTTCTGAATCAATTGACGGAAGCGGCTTTAATGAAGCTTATGGCTTACTGGGCTCAAATAAAGCAACAGAGGATAGTGTAAAGTTATTCCCTCACAATTGTCAGCCTGTCGTTGACAACATTCAAGAAATCCTGAAAGAAAAGACAGGTAAAACGGTTGAGGTCATGATTTATGGCGATGGAGCATTTAAAGATCCTGTAGGAAAGATATGGGAATTGGCAGATCCGGTTGTTTCCCCTGCTTACACAACTGGATTAGAAGGAACACCAAATGAAATTAAATTAAAGTATTTGGCTGACAATCAATTTGCTGACTTAAAAGGGGAAGAGCTAAAAGAGGCTATCTCTAAACACATTAATGAGAAACAGGATGACTTGGTTGGAGCAATGGAAGCTCAGGGAACTACTCCTCGGAGACTGACAGACCTTATCGGGTCGCTGTCTGATTTAACTTCAGGCAGTGGGGATAAAGGGACGCCGATTGTTTTTATTCAGGGGTATTTTGATAATTATACGAAATAAGTGTTACTAGAAAAACCAAAAAAAACTTATAGGACAAGGGAGAGTAACTCCTTTGTCCTATTTTTATAGGGTAGCGGGTGCTTGGAAGAGAATGTGTTTATATAATGGTATGTTCTCTTTTGGCTGGCTAATCATAATAGTTAATATCTTCTTCTAAATAGTTAACAGATTCAAAGATTTCTCCAGATTCTGCATCCTTCATATCAACTTGAACTTCATAGGAGTCCAAGTCCTTTCCTTCAAGAGCTTGCCAAAACAAACTGGATATACTTAAAGCATATGCTGCAAATGCATCCCGGGTATCTTTATAAACATCCTCATCAACAATAAGCGTGAATTTTGTATAAGGTTCATTTACCTCAATTTCATGTAAGGATACCATTTCTTCACTATCTGCAAATTCTTTAACGATATCTTCCTCAATACCTCTTTCTACTTCTTCTTTTATTTCCTCAAGTTCCTGCGTGGTCAGCTTATATGTATAAGATTCATCGTCATGCCTCTCATATTCCAGTTCTCTTCCACTTAATATATCATTTACCCCTCTTCTGGGAACCCCTTTATCCAACAGCTCTTTTTCTATATGAATAACCTCGTCAAATTCTTCCTCTGATGATTCATTACTATTCGATTCTTGATTTTCCTTCTCTTCATCATTACTATCTTCAACCATATTATCCTTTTCACTATCCGAAGAGCTATTTTCATTCTCCACTGTATCATTTGCACACCCGCTAAGAATAATAATTGCTGATAAAAATACTACCAGGATGTGTTTCCACATAATAGACCCCCCATATATTATTTTTGCTATACGTTATATGCTACTAAAGATAAAGATCAATTTCTTCGGCTTTTATTTCATTGAGATTCTTCCCTTTATATTTCTATCACACTTTACCATTCTCTACTTCTCTTACAACAACAGCTGAAGCATAACTTGGATTCATAAAGGTTTTTGTCATCATTCAGTTGTAAAATACTGCTAAGAACTAATGTGTGATGAATCTTTTTAAATGATCTATTTATAGACTTTCTATCGTCGACTGTCGTTATTGATCATTGTACCACAATATACTTGTCTTTTTTCTTTTCATTTGAGCTTTTGCATCTTTTATAGTGAGCTTATAGATCATTTCATGTTGGTTCGTTAATTCATTCTTGTTGATCGTTCTTTTCAGCTCTAAAACATCAATTCCAAGCGATGATAAAATTAACTAGATAACGTTTAGGAATAGTTTGATTTATGTGTTTTTGGTTTTTAATAATGTCGGTGTCTTAACATAGAATTTGTGTT
The DNA here is from genome assembly GCF_000750635.1 of Oceanobacillus jeddahensis. Lineage (GTDB taxonomy): Bacteria > Bacillota > Bacilli > Bacillales > Amphibacillaceae > Oceanobacillus > Oceanobacillus jeddahense. The sequence continues at coordinate 186,728 of NZ_CCDM010000001.1, read as the reverse complement.
TTCGAAATGTAGTCATCTTTTGTGTATTTAGATATGCTTCATAGGAGTATAGTCATTTCAGTCACTTTTTTCACTGTTTTCACATTAGACTCTCTTTTTTATTCACTATTACTTAGGATAAGTCTCACCGTAACTATCTAAAGGTAATTGATTATAAAAAGGGACAATCTCTCACTATATTGACTTGAGATTGCCCTTATACTTATTATGTTAGACCAACTCTATTTCTATGCTTTATTATTCCACCGTAGAGCTTCTTACATTAACACAATAAACTAGCATGCATCACATATATTGATAGGTGGTTTATTCGTCTTCTTGCATAGGAGAAATCAATATACTTAACCCACTTGTACCGTAATCCCACATCTTTACCCAAGGAAACGTGCCTTCTGGTAGTACAAATTCTCTTTGTTCTAAAGGCTTAATTACTTCTCTTGATCCAATACAACCATGTGAAAAAGTAGCTGGATGTACAGTTACCCTTCTTCCTGTATCATTATAGTAAATAAATTTCAATCCATTCCCTCTTTCTTTGGTATCTCAATTCACAAACTTGTTTTACTATTTTTCTTTTTGATTTAGGGTTTCTTCTTGATAGATTCACCGAATACATAGCCAATCTAACAAACTGAAATTAATAAGTTCATGACCCTAATAAAATCACCGAAATTATGAATTCTCTTGCTCTTACTGCATGATCGCTTTTTCGCTAACCGTCCATACTATCACCTCATCCTTTAGTATGGACAAAAAAGATAAGGCTAAAAGCGGATACTGTCTAAAGATGGTCGAGATAGACCACGCATTTGGAAATTAAACATTTGAAACCTTTTTTTCTAATCGAGCAATTCTCTTAACAAAATCGTCTAAGTTAACCTCATCATTTAAATCTTGATAATAAGCTATTGCCTGCTTAGAAACTTCAATAGCTTTTTCATAATCTTTTTTCTTTTCATAAATAATTGCTAACCTATTAAAAGCAGGAATTCTACCTTGAAATTTTTCTTTCACTATCTTATCAATGTTGTTGTCTGACTCCAATTTAGAGCGGTAATCTATTAAACTCATTTCATCTTTTATTCTTTGATTGACATAGGATTCATGCAGCTCCTTTAATGATTCTATATCTTTAAAGCAATATGCTATACATTCGTTTAAATATTTAGGGTCTAGATTTCTGTATTTATAATAGAAGTCTTGCAACTGAATATACGTAAAATGCTTGTTCACTGGATCTTCTTTATTCTTGCCTAATTCTTTTAGAAGACGCCTTTCTTCCATTTGATCAAATTTTATTACCTTTTTAGGCTTGGAATTGTTCTTTTTTTGAGGCGCAATATTATTTTTTCTCATTTCGGCTAAGTCTGATTTTAATTGTTCATGAGTATCATTTAATAAAGTATTGATTACCCCTGTAAATTTAGTATCTAATAGTATATCTGGAAAAGCGACCTCTTTATTCATTAATGACATATTTGCAAATAGTTGAAGACGACTAGATTTAACTTGAGATAAGTCAGTTATTAAATCCGCAAGCATAATATCTTTTTGTCCATAATTACTTTGAATCCTATCTGAAAGAACTCTTTCAAAAAGCTCTGGGTAGCCCTTTACATAATTTGTTTTTGTGTATCCGAATGATTTAGAGAGTCTGATAATGTCTTTAGCAGTTAGTGGTTTGTTGAAGCTATAAAGGGCCAGCAATAGTAAAGAATCAGAGAAATGATATTCATGTTCTTTATCCAATGAGTCTAAAAATCGTTGCATTAAGTCAGGTCTTTTATTCTTGATACAAGATAAGGTAATTGCATTTCCTGAATAGTACTGAAATGATTTATTCGAATGTACATCCCTCAACCTAACTATTATTTCTATAGCTTTTTCTATTTTTCCTTCTAATAAGTGTCTCTCTAATCCATAGTAAAATATAAACAGATACCCAGTGTCTACAGAATTATTGTATGGGTTAGCTAAAAATGCCCAATACTGATACCTCTGTTCGGGAGTTAGAGTTTCATAAGTCGGGTAGTACGGTGGTCTATCAATTTCTTTTGAAGGCTTGTTTACAGTTTTATTTAAGTCAATTAAGCTGGGCTCTTCTTCATTCATTATGGAAAATGTGATAATGAAGCTATCTAATTCAAATTTTTGATTTTTAGGTGATGCAGGTATGTAATTCTTTTTAGGACCATTCTTGATCCATACAAGATCTTTAATATCGGAATGAACTACGAAAAAATTATTTGCAATGCTTAATTCACTTTTAACCGTTTTTTTTATATCGATATTTGGTTCTTTTTTTATTTTCTTCTTTCTTTTAAAAAGATCTAATAACCTCATTACTTCACCCCTTTAAAAATTAAAAACCTCATTCATTTATGGTACGGTTCCCCCCTATTAATCCGAAAACTCCGATAAACCTGCTCCAACAACACCAGCCGCATTAACTGATGAGGAAACGTCATCTTAGAAAACGACAGCCCCAAATCACTCCGCTTCTGCACATCCTCACTAATCCCAAGCGAACCACCAATCACAAACACAACCTTGCTCTTCCCATAAGTCGCCAGCTCATCCAACTTTTTCGCCAACTGCTCCGAACTTAGCATTTTCCCATCAATCTCAAGGGTAATCACAAACGCATCCGGATTGATCTGCGCAAGAATACGTTCTCCTTCTTTACGCTTCACCTCTTCCATTTCCGCTTCACTCATCGTCTCTGGAGCTTTTTCATCCGCTACTTCGACAATATTCACTTTGGCATAAGCGCCTAATCGCTTTTTATATTCCTCAATGCCTTGCTTTAAGTATTTTTCCTTTAATTTTCCGACAGTCACAAGGGTTATATTCATTAAAATCTTCCTTTATCATTTCAGCTTTTTCGTTTCTGTTAATATGCTTTATTTTACCATATTTCCCCTTCTAAAGTTACTTCAACTTTTAAAATTCTCTTGATGCCTATATATAAAAACCGAGGTTTCCTGCATCTATCACACAAAAACCTCGGTTTTCTCCATAAATATTTATTCAGCTTTTTCACTCTCTTCCTGTTCAATCAGCCCACACATCTTCAATCCTTCCGCAACCCCATCATCATCAGCGGACTTTGTAACATACGTTGCTACTTGTTTGATCTTCTCCACGGAGTTATCCATTGCTACGGATGTTTTGACAAATTCAAACATTTCTAAGTCATTTAATCCATCACCGAAAGCATATGTATTCTCTTTCGGTAATCCTGTGATCTCTAAAAATTCCTTGATGCCTGTAGCTTTGGATACGCCTTCCGGAAAGACATCACAGTTGTAAGGAGAGTTGCGGACAAAGTGGAGCTTTGGGAATTTCTCTTGATACTCCTCTTCCCCTTCTTCCAAGTATATTTCGACCTGGTAGACCGGCTTATTCATATAAATATCATCATCTACTTCTGGAATCTCCCGATCACAATATTCGCAGTCCTTTTTTAACAGCTCACATTGATTATTGGTTGTGAAAATTTGCTCGGCTGTGTGGAAGGAAAGTGTAACGCCTCTTTCTGTCGCGTAATCTCCCAATTTTTTTAATTGAATCGGGTCGATCCGGTTTCGGGAAATGACTTCTCCTTCATGTACAAGGAATTGGCCATTCATTAATACTGCGGAAGCTATACCTGTTTCTGCACGGATGCCCTTTGTTTCAAATGGGGGTCTGCCTGTTGCCAATACTGGTATTCCATCGTTTTCAATTAATTTTTCAATTGCTTTTATACTGCTTTGTGATACTTTACTCTCACTTGTTAATAAAGTTCCGTCTAAATCAAAAAATACAACGGGTTTTTTCGTCATTTTTTTGCCCTCCCCATAAATCCTAATGGAGTAATCATAATTGTATCCTTATTCTAAAAGATAACGAGATGAAAAGCTAGGCATTCGATATTTTTCCGAATTGTTTTTATTTCCATTTTTTCCGATGCCTTCTAGTTTCATACACGTATCATTGTGGAATAGACTAAGTAGGCACAAAAGAGAATACATTCGTCGTTCTAAACCACGCGATAGACATATAAACCAACTCATACTCACAAAAAGGAGACATGATATATGTTTGATGATCGTGCAGGAAAAGTACTCGTAGATTTACTAGAAGACTGGGGCGTGAACCATATTTATGGGATGCCCGGTGACTCCATTAATAATCTAATGGAGGAGCTGCGAAAAGTAGAGGATAAAATAAAATTTATTCAAGTGCGTCATGAAGAAGCTGGAGCACTGGCTGCTGCTTCTTATGCAAAATTGACTGGAAAGCTTGGCGTCTGCCTGTCAATTGCAGGACCGGGCGCGATTCATTTATTAAACGGCTTATATGATGCCAAGGAAGATGGAGCTCCTGTCCTTGTTCTGGCTGGGCAGGTTCCAACTGATCAGATTGGCACAGACAGCTTTCAGGAAGTGAATATGGAACGCCTTTTTGATGATGTAGCCGTTTATAATAAAGAAGTAGCTTCAGAAGAACAGCTGCCTTCTATGGTTAACCAGGCTATTCGTACAGCTTATGCGGAAAATGGGGTTGCTGTGCTGACCTTGCCGGATGATATTCCGACAGAAAAAATTAAAAATAAAGTGCAGAAAAATGCAGTCATGTATGAAACACCTGCGCTTACACCAGATACAGCTACGATGCAGGAGGCTGCTGCTGCGATTGAAAAGGCAAAGAAACCAATTATTTTAGCAGGCACAGGGGTAAAGCAAGCAAAGGAAGAGCTGGCGACATTCTCTGATACAATTGCCGCTCCTGTCGTTATTTCCTTACCTGCTAAAGGCGTCATGGAGGATGAACATCCAAACTTCCTCGGTAACCTTGGCATGATTGGCACGAAGCCCGCTTATGAAGCGATGGAGGATGCAGATCTGCTAATTCTGCTCGGCACCTCTTATCCATATACAGAATTTTTACCAGAAGGAATTACATGCATCCAAATTGATAGTGATCCACTGCAAATAGGTAAAAGATATCCTGTTGATATTGGTGTTGCCGGGGATGCAAAAAAGACGCTTACTTGGTTCATTGAACAGCTCCCCCGCACAGAGAAACGTGATTTCTTAGAGAAATATCAGGAGAAAATGAACAGCTGGTGGGAAGAGATGAAAGCGGACGAGGAATTAACCTCCACACCAATTAAGCCGCAACAAGTTATCCATGCTGTCCAAGATATTGCTGCAGACGATGCTGTCCTCTCTGTTGATGTCGGCAATGTCACTGTATGGGCGACGCGCCATTTCCGTATGAAAACGACGCAGGATTTCTTAATCTCCAGCTGGCTTGGAACCATGGGATGTGGTCTTCCTGGAGCGATTGCTGGTAAGATCGCATTCCCCGATCGGCAAGTAATCAGCCTATGCGGTGACGGGGCTTTTTCCATGAACATGCAGGATTTTCTGACTGCTGTGAAGTATCAACTTCCTATGATCATTGTTATCTTTAATAATGAACGGATTGGCATGATTAAATACGAACAAGAGGCTGGCGGACATTTGGATTATAAGACCGGCTTAGAAAGCTTTAACTTTGCTCAATTTGCGGAAAACTGCGGCGGTAAAGGGTATCGCGTCGAAAAATTTGAAGATCTGAAGCCATCTCTGGAAGCGGCAAAGTCGTTTAATCAGCCGACCATTATAGATGTATGTATTGAAGATGAACCGCCAATTCCAGGAAAGTTATCTTATGATCAGATAACGAACTATTCCAAGCAGACGATTAAGAAGCTATTTGAGAAAGGGAAGTTGGAGCTTCCGCCAATTCGTAAAGGATTGAAGCGGATGTAGTAAACATTTGCTAACCAAACAAAATCTACACTCTTCTAGTTTAAAAAGCTTTCCCATGTATACTCTGGGAAAGCTTTTTTCCTATTTCTTCTCATGATATTGTAACGTTGGAAAGAGATCAATAACCTCACGTTTATTCTTCCGGTCTGTTTCTATATTTCTAGTAAGATGCTTCACCAAACTTTCCGCAATTTGCTCAGCTGGTACACCGACAGAGTATATTGGCATCTCAATGGACTTGAATTGCTTGATATTATCATAGGCGACGATGGTTTTTTTCGTCTCCAAATCATCGAGGTGATGTAAAACGCCCATCGTAATATCATAACTTCCACAAATAATGCCTCCATGCAGTGTCTCTGTTTTTAAAAATTCTTTGATCGTTTGTTTGGTTGCCATTTCCGTCAAACCACCTGAATCAATTAGGCGAAAGTTTATTTGTTTTTCCTTACAGTACTTTTCTATAGTTTCTTTCTTTACAATCTGCCGGATATCTTTTGTATGAAGTTCACCGATATAATCAATCGTCTGATATCCCTTTTCAATGAGTAAGTCAACCGCCTGTTTCATAGCCCAATCATGATGAACATTAATGATTGGGTAAGGTAATTTTCGAGCCACTCCATAGGCAATGACTGGGATATTATTCGTAATTTTGTCTGGAAGTGTTGTATATTCCCCTTCATCAAAAACGATCACGCCATCAAAACGAAGCTCTAAAAATTTACTTGCTGCTGTAACCGGATTATCAATGGAAACTGCCATAAAGTATCCAGCTTGCTTTAATGCTTTGTTTACTTGCGTTGCCAACGTTGTTATTGCCACTCTATCCACTGCTGGCCAAATCAAACCAATGGTATGGCTTTTGTTCGACACAAGTGATCTGGCAGAATTATTAGGGATATAATTCATTTCTTCCGCTTTTTCTTTAATTTTTCTCTTTGTGGCTTCTGTAACAAGCGGAGAGTCCTTCAATGCCTTGCTCACCGTTGAATAGCTTACGCCACATTCGATTGCAATATCCTTTAAAGTAACAGCCATTTCTATACTCCTTAAAATTATCTGTTGATTTTTAGTTAGTAACATTATATCATAAGAATTAGCTGGATAAATTTTTTTGCACAAAAATAACAACGTTGTTATTTTATGAGTATAAGGAGGAAATTTCATGCGGATTTTTTTATTAGGGGTTGTAAGCGTTTTAACTTTATTGGCTGGTTGTGCGCAATCATCAGAGTCATCTGATACAGAGGAATTTACGCTTGCTCACAACATGCCTACAGACCATCCTATTCATGAATCATTGGTTGATTTTCAAAGGATTTTAGAAGAAAAATCAGATGGAACTATGAAGCTTCGAATTTATGCAAATGAACAGCTTGGCAGTGAGAGAGAAGCTATTGAAATGACACAGACTAATGCTATACAGTTTACGAAAGTATCTGCAAGTGCATTGGAAGGGTTCTCCGAATCCTATTCCTTGTTTAGCATGCCTTACCTGTTTGATTCACAAGAACAATATCGTGAAACTATGAAAATGCCGGAAATTCAAGAAGCTTTTTATAATAAAACTTCAGATAATGGATTTATTGGAATTACTTACTATGATGCTGGGGTTCGGAATATGTACACCAATGATCGTATTTTAGAAACAAATGACGATATGCGAGGATTAAGAACTCGGGTACAACCTAGCCAAACAAGTGTACAAATGATCGAAGCGCTTGGCGGTACACCAACACCAATGGGATTCGGGGAGGTATACACGGCTCTCCAATCTGGAATGCTTGATGCGGCTGAAAATAATGAATCTGCACTGACAGATAATAATCATGGCGAAGTTGCCAAGCATTATTTCTACACAGAACATGCGATGGTTCCCGATATTCTTATTATGAACGTAGATGCCTTTAACGAATTATCCGAACAGCAGCAGGAATGGGTTCAGGAAGCAGCGGCAGAATCAACTGAGCTCCATGAACCCCGCTGGGATGAAAGCATGGAAGAAGCGCGTCAAATCGCCGAAGAGGAAATGGGAGTCACCTTCCATGATGTTGATAAAAGCAGTTTTATGGAAGCGGTTGAACCATTGCAGGAATCTTTTCAAGAAAATGAAGCTACCAGGGAACAGTATGACTTAATTATGGGGGAAAATAACAATGAGTAATGTCAAAAAATATATAGACAAAGCCCTTCTCGTACTTACTGGAATTTTAATTGCTGTCATGTCCGTTTTATCTGTTTGGCAAGTGTTGGCTCGATACATTCTGAATACACCCAGTACAACCAGCGAAGAAGTCATCCGTATGCTTTTAATCTGGTTTGCTTTAACAAGTGCCGCCTATGTTTTTGGACAGCAAAAGCATATTGCCATCGTTTTTGTTCGCGATAAGCTGCCTATGAAAGGGCAAATCTGGCTGCTTCGATTATCCAATATCATTTTATTATTCGTTGCCATTGTTCTGATGATTTGGGGAGGCATCCAAGTCGTTAACTTAACGCTTACTCAAGCAGCTCCTTCTACGGGTATGTCTATGGCATTTATGTATGGAGCCCTGCCTGTTGCTGGGTTATTTGTTGTGTTTTATGCCATCTACAATTTGATAACAGGAAACATTATATCGGCAGAGGAAGGGAGTGAGCAGCTATGACGGTTATTGCAGGACTCGTATTATTTATTTCCTTTTTCATCATGCTGCTGTTAAGTATACCAATTGCGATATCGATTATTTTAAGTTCCATTTTGACTTTACTTTTAATCTTACCATTTGATGTAACAATTATTACTGCAGCGCAGCGAATGATTACAGGAATTGATAATTTTACCATGCTCGCTATTCCTCTGTTCGTTCTTGCCGGTATCTTAATGAATAACGGCGGTATTGCGTTTCGCCTAGTCAATTTTTCTAAAGTATTAGTGGGACGTATGCCAGGATCTTTAGCGCATACAAATATTGTCGGAAACATGCTGTTTGGATCCATTTCTGGCTCTAGTGTTGCTGCAGCTGCCGCAATGGGACGAATTATGGGGCCGCTTCAGGACAAGCAAGGGTATAAAAGGGATTATTCCGCTGCTGCAAATATCGCATCTGCACCAGCAGGACTTTTGATTCCACCTAGTTCCATGCTAATTGTATATTCCTTGGTCAGCGGCGGTACATCTATAGCAGCACTCTTTATGGCTGGGTATATTCCAGGCATTCTATGGGGAGTGACTGGAATGGTGATCGCGTATATTTTAGCAAAAAAGAATAATTACCCCGTATCTGAAAAAATTGGCTGGAAAGATCGGTTCTTTCTTATTCTTGATGCAATTCCAAGCTTATTGTTAATTATTATCGTTATTGGTGGAATCGTTGGCGGTATATTTACAGCAACAGAAGGAGCAGCAATCGCTGTATTATATGCGTTTATTCTTTCGCTGATTTATAAAAGTTTTAAAATAAAAGATATTCCTGTCATTGTTAAAGAAACGGTTGAAATTACAGGGATGATTTTGTTATTAATTACTGCTTCTGCATTATTTTCATTAGTCATGAGTTTCACAGGATTGCCAGAAGCAATTTCAAATGGAATTTTATCATTAACAGAGAATCCAATTTTATTACTGCTTTTAATGAACGTTATTCTATTGATTATCGGTACATTTATGGATATTACGCCTGCAGTACTTATTTTTACACCGATCTTTCTTCCGGTTGCTACATCAATCGGCTTAGATCCAGTACATTTCGGGATTGTAATTGCGTTTAACCTATGTATTGGTAACATTACACCACCTGTAGGAAGTGCGCTATTTGTGGGAGCCAGTGTCGCCAATGTTAAGATTGAAAGTGTTATCCGGACTTTAGTTCCTTATTTCATTGCACTTATCGTTATGCTCCTGGCAATTACATTTATCCCGCAATTATCTATGTTCCTGCCAAACCTATTTGAACTATAAGTATTAATTAATCTAAGGAGAGTAGTTTATGGCACTTATTACTGAAAACTTTTTACTAACCACGAATAAAGCAAAAGAGCTCTATCAATCTATCAAAGATATTCCGATTTTTGACTTTCACTGTCATTTAAGTCCAAAGGAAATCTATGAAGATAAAAATTTCACTACCATTACAGATTTATGGCTTGGTCATGACCATTATAAATGGCGTTTGATGCGTGCTTTTGGCATTGATGAAAAGCTAATTACTGGAGATGGAGACAACTTTGAGAAATTTAAAGCTTTTATCGAGATGCTTCCAAAAGCCATTATGAACCCAATGTATCATTGGTGCTATTTAGAATTAGCTCGCTATTTTGATCATTTTGAAGGCGTACAGCATAGCGAACCAAAAGAGCTTTATCAAAAATTGAATGAAAAGCTAACACAGCCGGATATGTCACCAAGAAACCTCCTGCGTAAAAGTAATGTACAAGTAGTTTGTACGACGGATGATCCTTGTGACGATTTACGCTATCATCAGGAACTCGCGAAAGATAAATCGTTTGAGATCGAAGTCCGGCCAACATTCCGGCCAGATTTCTATATCAGCTTGAAGCAGGAAAATATCGAGACAGCGATTCAAAAATTACAGGAAGCTACCGGGTTAGAAATTAATCATTTATCTGATTATATCCAGGCTCTGGAAAATAGAGTAGATTATTTCAACGAGCACGGTGCAAAAAGCGCTGATCAAAGCTTTTCTGAGGTGGTGCTAACAGGGCTTTCTGAAGAAAAAGCTGCTGCATACTTCACGGATTTAAAAAATGGAAAAGCACTTGATAATGAAAAAACACAAGAACTAGCAGGCTATCTATTAGCTCAACTAGCAAAATCGTATAAAAAATATGATTGGGTGATGCAGCTGCATCTTGGGCCGCTTCGTAACAACAATACACGTCAGTTTGAGAAAATAGGAACGGATGCAGGATTTGACAGCCTTGGAAATCTGCTTAATGCAGAAGCATTAAATCAATTATTGGACCATCTTAACCAAAATGATGCTTTAACGAACACCATTATTTACCCTCATAATGCCCATGATCATCAAATGGTTCAGGCTACTGCTGGTAATTTCACCTCCAAAGACGTGAAGGTCCAGCTCGGCGCAGCATGGTGGTACAATGACACAAAGGATGGAATGACGCAGCATTTAATCGATTATGCAAATATTGGCCTGCTTTCTGAATTTGCAGGAATGCTTACAGATTCACGAAGTCTGGTGTCCTATTCCCGGCATGAATATTTCCGGAGAATTCTTTGTCAGCTGATCGGCTCTCTTGTCGAACAGGGCGAAATTGAAGATAATCCAGCATTGCTAGAAGGTATTTTAAAAGATATCTGCTTTAACAATGCAGCACGCTTATTTAAGGTTGAAAATATCAAGGAGGTACACTAATGCAATTATCTTTTAGATGGTATGGAGATACCGATCCAGTAACATTAGATAAAATAAAACAAATTCCCGATATGAAAAACATTGTTTCTGCTATTTATGATGTTCCTGTCGGCGAAATTTGGCCAAAGGAACGAATTAATAGTTTAAAAGCATCTATCGAAAAAGAAGGACTTTCTTTAGCAGTGATCGAAAGTCTCCCAGTCCATGAGTCTATCAAGCTTGGTGAAGCGGATCGCGATGACTATATCGCTAATTATAAAGAATCCCTGAAAAATCTTGCCGAGGCAGGGATAAAAACAGTCTGCTACAATTTTATGCCTGTTTTCGACTGGACAAGAACGGACTTAGAGCATGAATTGGAGGATGGCTCTACTGCCTTATTATATGACCATGATTTTATTCAAAAAATTGACCCTGTCACAACAAATTTAAATTTACCTGGTTGGGATGAAAGTTATACCAAAGAAGAAATGGCTGCTTTAATTGAAAAATACCGCCACATTTCCGAAGAGAATCTTTGGGAAAATCTTGGCTATTTCTTAAATGAAGTACTACCCGTTGCCATCGAGCATGACGTTGATCTAACTATTCATCCAGACGATCCGCCTTGGTCTCTTTTTGGTATTCCACGGATTATGAAGGGAAGAGAGAGCTATCAGCGCTTGCTATCCATTAATAATGCTAAAAATAACGGCATTTGCTTTTGCACGGGATCACTTGGCTGCTTAGAAGAAAATGATCTTCCTGCACTGATTCGTGAGTTTGGAGATCATATTCACTTTGTGCATATGCGGAATATTAAACGGTTAGATAACCATTCTTTTATAGAGACTTCACACCTATCTAAAGAAGGATCCATTGATATGAAAGAAGTGGCCCGTGCGTTGAAGGATATTAACTATCGGAAAACCATTCGCCCGGATCACGGCCGAATGATCTGGGGCGAAACTGGAAAAGCAGGCTATGGTCTTTTTGATCGTGCATTAGGTGCAACTTATATTAATGGTTTGTTTGAAGGAGTGGAGTAAGCCATGAAATTATCATTTGAAGGACTTAAGGTTATAGTCACTGGAGCAAGCGGTGTAATTGGAAGTACTTTTGTGAAAGCTCTTGTTCAAGAAGGCGCACATGTCGGCTTAATTGGCCGCAACAGAAAAAAATTGGAGCAGCTTATCGAGGAAGTAGATACTAATGGTACGTATACAATTGCTTTAGAAGCGGATGTTTTAGATAAAGCTTCCCTTGAGAATGCAAAACAAATCTTTAATAACAAATTCGGCGCAGTGAATGCCTTGATTAATTGCGCCGGCGGAAATCATCCTGACGCTACGACAAATGATGAGCATTTTGAGAAGAGCATCGACAAAAATTTATTTGGATTGAGTGAAGAAGGCGTGGAAAGTGTATTTCGTTTAAACTACACTGGAACCTTCCTCCCAATTCAAGTGTTTGGAACGGATTTAGTAGAAGGGGAAGGAAATTCGATTATTAACATTTCATCCATGAATGCTTTTCAACCTTTAACAAAAATACCAGCTTACAGCGGTGCTAAAGCAGCTATCAGTAACTTTACCCAATGGCTAAGCACGTATTTTGAAGGAAAAGTAAGGGTAAATGCGATTGCACCAGGATTTTTTGAAACAGCACAAAACAAAGGACTACTTCGAAATGAAGATGGATCTTATTCAGAACGTGCACACAAAATACTAGGTCAAACACCTATGAAACGCTTTGGAGATCCGGAAGATTTAGTTGGCACATTATTATGGCTGTTGGATCCAAATGCGAGTCGTTTTGTTACAGGTATTGTCGTCCCAGTAGATGGAGGATTTTCTTCCTACTCAGGTGTATAGAAATAAGATGGAGGCTGCTGATTAAATCGCAGTCTCCATTTTTTGGAGGAGTCCAATCTGTTAAAGCAGGATTTAAAAGACCCCATTTGTATTCCGAATCAAAGAATACAAATGGGGTTTCTACTTATATATTAAAATGTCTTTGTTTCCACCTCTGTTAGTTCATCATTATACATTGGTAACGTAACTCCTTTTTTAACAAAGAAAGGAATATTCGCAAAGGAAACATCTAACGTAATGGTGCTTCCTCCTTCGTAAGCCTCACCAGTATAATAATCCACCCAGCCTTTTGGGTTTTTTGGCAAGTAAATTTGCCGCTTTGTTTGTCCTTCTTCTACAATTGGGCAGACAAGTAATTTATCTCCAAGCATAAAATCATCACTATCTTTAAACGTTTTGTCGTCTTCTTCAAATTCATAAAATGTTGGACGAATAATTGGTTCATAATGATCATGGGAGTTTTCAACAAGACCTTGAATATAAGGGTTTAGACGCTCATGAAGGTGCATTGCTGCCTTCACCTCTTCCAACACCTCTTCATGCATCCAAGCTTCATTTACTGACCCGTCATCATTCCATGAATGGATGGAAAAACGAGGATAAAACACACCACACTGCACCCACCTTAAGAATAGTTCAGGGTCCGGCTTTGGTCCAGAAAATCCACCGATATCATGACCAAAATTATAAACACCCGATAAACTTAGTCCAAGTGCCATTTTATTATTGAATTTTAACGTATGCCAGCTTGTACGATTGTCTCCAGTCCAGGTCTGCACATATTTACTGATTCCTGCACAGCCTGAACGGCTAATAATATAAGGATGCTCCTCCTCATTATAGGCAAGCTGTACTTCTCTAGATGCTTTCACCATAAGAAGCGGCATAATTGCCCGGTATTCTTGGAAATGACCGCCCTTTCCAAATCCATGTACCTTAGCTTTATCATCCCAAACCTCAAATTCATTATTATCGTTCCAGGTGCAGTTAATGTGGTTATCCAACAGCTTCGTTTTGACTTGCTTTTTCCACCAGTCAATCGTATCTGGATTGGTAAAGTCTAAATAATATCCTTCATCATCCCAGAATTGAACTAATAAAGGGTTTCCATGTTCATCTTTAATAAACCCATCAAATGCTAAGACCTCATCAAGTAATGGATGATTCAGCATAAGAGATGGCTTAATATTTGCGACAATTTCCACTCCTTGATCAACAAAATGCTTTCCAAATGCCTTGGGATCCGGAAATTTATCATAATTCCAATTAAATACATAGCGTTTTCCATCGATAGACGTATAGCCAGAAGATAGATGGAACGAGCGTACTTTCATATCGTGATGGTTACATTGTTCTAGAAAACCATTTAATCGTTCCTGCGAATCTGGCAAGTCTGTATACTGCATGGTAGATCCTGAATAAGAAATTGCCCATGCTGGCATTTTTGTTGGTCTTCCTGTTAGCCAGCTAAAGCGTTTCGTAACATCTTTAATCTGTGGTCCAGCGACGACATAGTAATCCAGGAAATCACTATTTGTTTCATAATAACGATAATATCCATGATAATTATCTAGTTCTTGCCCAAAATCAAGTACAGAATTTTGATAATCATCGTAGAAAATTCCAATGGATTGACGAATATTCGGTTTGTACGTAATGTAAAAAGGAATATGCTTGTACAATGGATCTGTCGTCTCTGCATTGTAGCCCATTGCATCAATATTATTCATTCGGAATCGTCTGCCATGTCTATCCACAACACCGGATTTCTCTCCTAATCCAAAATACATATCTTCTAAATCTCGTTCAAGGTAATGACATTTAGGCTGATTAGGACTAATGTGATGCTGATAGCTTTGTGTTCTGCGGTCTGTCATCACTTGTTCAAAAGAACCATCCGCATTTTTTTGGAACCACGTTAAATATAATCCCTCTTTTTGAATATCCAGTTTTAAATCTGCTGTTGTAATGGTAATCGCTTCATCTGACTCTGAAAATTTATATTCCGGCAAAGAGAACGGTTTCAAATCGTTGCGTGAAACGCCTTCATAAGGAAGTTCCGTATCTGCCGGAGTAATAGTCCAAGTCGGCAGTTCAATTTCTTTCTTGTCGCTTATTTTCACATTGATAATAGATGATTCTAGTACTCTAATTTGTGCATAAATTGCTTGATCTTGATTATATAGCATGATCTGATTCGACTCATGTGTAAGCATATTAAAATTGCCCATTTTCTACCCCTCCAAATAACAACGTTGTTATTTTTAGTATACCTCTTTTTTTAATAAAAATAAAGCTAGATCTACAGCTTAAATCAATAAGGTATTCTTTTACACTTGCAATTCTTCCTATCCGTATAAAATATCCATACAATCTATCAAACAGGATTTAAGTACCTGGGACTCATGGAAATTAATTCATTTTTTGTTAAACTAATAGTATTATTTATTTTCAATCATTCATAAAACGAAACTTCACTCAGTGGGAGTTTTCGACGCACAACTCTTTACGATGGGACGAGTAACCGCAAAAGCTCTTCGGTGGGGCGAGTAATCGCAGCCCCAGTCCCAGGACGTCGCGAATTTAGTCTGCTGTTCTTCTCCCACTGAATTAGCCTAAGTGATTCAGGGAGTTAGCGTCCGTTATCTCCCGTCTAAATAAATTTATTTTTACGCTTTATTTGGAGGCGGGAGTTTTACGGACGGTTCTCCGTGATAAAAGGAGGGACATCATTGGAAGCGGACGATCAACATGATTTAAAGGTTATTTCCTTTGACGAAAATGTAAATAAAATTGTTGAAACCGAAGAAAAACGGACAATACTTCATGATATTATCGGGTTAGAAGATGTGAAAAATCGAATACAGACAGAATTCATTACGCCTATCCAATCGCCAGAGATATTAGAAGCTTTCGATAAGAAATTAGGCGGATTGCTCTTCTATGGACCACCGGGATTCGATGAAAAATCTCTGGCTCAGGCCATTGCCGGAGAGATTCATGCAAATTTCATCTATTTAAACTTGCAATCTCTTCTTTCCAAACAAAATACGGAAAGAGAGCAGATTATCCAGCAAGTTTTTGTAGCAGCAAGTAAACAGGCTCCCAGTGTACTATTTATTGATAACCTGGATTTTTCCGAAGAAATGCAGCACGTCTTATTACATGAATTAGACAGATCTGTATCCAACAACGAAGCGGTTCATCTTCTTGGAGCAACACGTGCCCCTTGGGACTTGATTCCCGAACTTCGCCAAGCAGGCAGGTTTGATTCACTCATCTATCTCCCGCTTCCAGATAACAAAGCCAGGGAGCAAATTTTATCAGCACAGCTGGAAAATAAGCCCGTAGCAGATAACTTGGAGCTGGATTTAATTGCAGATTATACGGAAGATTTTTCCGAAGCGGACCTTATTCATCTAATACAAGAGGCGATTGATTCAGCAATCACACATTCACTTAAAACAGGTACCATTCAGCCTTTGGATAATCATGACTTATTATATGCGCTCGATTACCATGAACCGATAACACTGGAGTGGCTTGAGACTGCTGGAGATTATGCAGCGCATCATGATACCAGCCATGAATTTCAAGAAGTGCTCGCAGATGTTGAAGGAGTTATGCCATATCCGCGTTCATTAAAAGAAAAATATGCGCTCATTTTTAACTTATTGAAGAAGAATGATTCCAAAACAGCTTTGTATACCATAGAAGATATAATACGAGAAGAAGAGGAAAAAGGCGAAAACTATGTATTATTAAGCCACTGTCATTTCATCACTGGTAATCTGGATGCAGCAAAAAAATGGATGGAATCAGCGCTCAAGGTGGATTTTGACAACCCTTTTGTCTTCCAGTCTGCCTTACGTTTCTATCAAGATTCACAGGCTGATCTTCTTCGCTGGGGGGAATTGGCGAAAATAGGCTTTGAAAAATACCCAGAAGATGCTTTTTATCACTATCAGTATGGTTTAGCTTTTTTAAATGAGAATGGAGCAGGTTTAGAACATGTGAAAGAAGCTGCCCGGATGGATCCAGAAAATGCAAAATACCCGGAAACTATTGCTGCCTTTAGCATCTTTTTTCGAAATTGGAAGGATTATAAGAAATATGAACAACTTGCTTTAGAAGCGGATCCAGAAAATACAGTCCATCTGACAACATTTGCAAAGAATGCCTACGATCAAGGTAAATACAATAAATCACTCCATCTTATTAAGGAGGCGATGCGATTAGAGCCGGATAGTAAATTTGTCCGCTATCATTATTCTTCTATTTATCCTGTATCGAACCGTTTTGTTCGGTTAAAACGAGCAACAAACAGACTATTATCAAAGTATTTTCAGCTTCCTTTGCGCTTGTTTCCTAAAAAACAAACTGCGAAACATCCCTATTTGACATATGCAATCTCCATACTTATGATGTTTGCTATTCTTTTTGCAGGCTTCTATGCATTAACTGGAAAAGGTGCTTTCTACCTATTTGGCGGGTTTATCATTTGGTCAATCATATCTGGGCGTGTTGGAAAGAAAACCCTACAAAAAGCCGGTTTTTCCGATTCTGAACAGGGTGGTCTTGATACGCAGACAGATTTCCGGCTGCGAAAAATACAGAAGCAAATCAATAAAGATTTAGAAGCTTTTTCTAATTATCTTACAGAAACCGCCTCTAGTACAACTATAGACTATGAAGCATTTCAAAGCCTGGAAGAAAATCTTGCAACCATTTGGGAATCAGATTCTGAAAAAATAGAGGAAATAAAAACAAAGGCACCAGAAAGCTTACACGTTCAAAGGGATCAGACTGAAAAAACAAAGAATAAGAAAAAGACGGGTCTCTTAAGCTATCCAAAGGAAGGAAAGGCAAATTATGCAGCACTTTTTCTTTCTATAGCAGTCAGCCTTGTTGCTATGTTTATTCAATACTATCCTCAGTTTTCTGACCAGGGCGCACCACAGCCGGTAGATGAGGATCTAAAAGAGCATCTTCAAAATACTTCCCAAGAGCGTGCGGACAGTTTGACAGAAAACATAGAGGGGCTGCAGGAATCCGCAGAGGCTGCGAACCTTGAGGAGAGTGAAGAACACGTAAATCAATTTCTCTCCCTGCTTGATGATGGTGCTATCAATATAGAGGGCATTCAAACCTTAACGACTGCTAATATCGCTGAGCATCTGGAAGCAAATGCAGAAGCTGATTATATATCACAGTTAGCAAATGCCAGTGTATCAGCAATAGCGTCTCCTTCTGATACTTCAGAGTCTGAGGTTTATGTTACGAATGAAGCAACGGATTTTGAAGCAGTCATTGCACTGGAAGACTCCAGGATTCAATCTATCTATGTGGAAGGCTGGGATGATTCAGAGGATTATCAGGAGGAATTGCAAGAAAAACTAAATATGTTTCATTAATTAAAAATGAGAGGAGATTCTATATTCTCCTCTCATTTTATGGCAGGAAAACGATCAATCAATCGTCTCCTTCTTCCCACTGTACACGCTGCATAAATTCTGCGGAAGCTTTATATCCCTGCTGCTGCAGATACCAGTTATTGGCTGCTGCCTCTACTAATCCAGCAACATCTCTCCCCGGCTGCAGCTGAATTTCAATCATTGGAATCTTTACTCCCATATAATCTTCTGTTTCTGTCTTCAGCTCTAAATCATTATTAAGGGCATCCTTCTCCCATTTTGTCAATTCAATAACCAAAGAGATACGCGATTCATCCTGGAACGCTTTTCTTCCATACATCCGAACAATATTTAACAGCCCCACACTGCGAAGCGCGAGAAATTCACGGTTAATATCATTATGTGTACCGAGAACTGTCTGATGGCTCAATTTTTTCAAAATAACGATGTCATCGGAAACGAGACGATGTCCGCGTCCTATTAAGGTATGAGCCAATTCACTTTTCCCGACACCAGATTCTCCGCGAATTAAAATGCCAATTCCAAAAACATTTAAGCAGACACCATGAACTGCAATTTCCGATGCCAGCTTGCGCGTTAAATAATTATCTAACTTGGCAATAAAATCAACTGCCGTTTCCGCTGTACGAAGCAGCGGAATATTTTGCTCCTGACAGAATTTTGTTAAATAAGTAAGTCCATCTTGATTGGATGTCACAATAAAACATGGTGGATGATAACTTACCACATGGTCAATCCGTTCCTTACGTTCTTCAATGCTCTGTTGCTTCAAAAAGTTAATTTCTTTTTTTCCTAAAATTTGTACACGTTCCATTGGAAAAAAATCGAAATAGCCGATAAATTCTAAGCCTGGACGATGGGTTCTGGCTTTTTTTATAGTACGTTCTAATTCATCTGCTCCAGCCAATACTTCTAATCGAAATTCATTTACCAAGTTCTGTACGCTGATAGATTTCAATGCACCGCACTCCTCTCTACCCTGTTCCTTTCCCTACATTATAACGAATTCTGCAGGAAAGAGACAGGCTCATATGCGATAAATCACGATGTTACGAATTTTGTCATATTGAAATGCGGACAATGGAAACAGACTGAAGACCTTTTGTACGAACCAATTTAGAAAAATTTGTATTCGTACACATTTATTGGCTCAAGGAGGTGTTGATTTCTTCATTCCCACAAGGTTGTCGGAAACATAGTCGAGGTTCCTTTAAACCGAAAGTATTTCTTGCACTTTTTATCATGCCACAAACCAAAGAAGCCTTCATCTCTTTTCTACTATCTATTTAATAATTTGAACCCGCTTAATGTATCGGCCATCTATTTCTAAAATGTGGAATGTTAAATTTTCCTTTTCCATGGTGTCACCTTCCACAGGAAAGGTAGTAAAGTTTCTCAGAATATATGCTGCGAGCACATCATCTTCCTCTGGGATATCTGTATCAAACGTATTATTCAGCTGATGCAGCGTTATCTTTCCATCACAAATAATTTCAGTATCTGTCTGCTTTTCGATAAGTGCATCCTCTTCTACATCCGTTTCATCTTCTATTTCCTGTCCAATCATCACTTCAATAATATCTTCCTGTGTAACAATTCCCTCGGTGCCGCCATATTCATCTAATACAATAGCCATATGCTTCTTTTTTTCCAGCATTTTATGAAATACCCATTCAATATTATTAAATTCATAGACACGGAGCGGCTCCATATCACTATAATCCACAAGTGCTTTTTCTTTATTGTCGCTCCAGGAAATTAAGTATTTAGAATGAAAAATACCGGTAATATCATCGACATCCTCTCCGTAAATAGGGTATCTCGTAAAGGGACTGGAGAGAACCAGTTCTTTAACCTCTTCATAACTTGCTTCATGCTCTATTCCCGCAATTTCAACGCGTGGTGTTTTGAGCACATCCTTTACATTCAAATGATAAAAATCAAATACACCACGGATCCGGGAAGACTCTTCTTTTTGGAAAGCTCCCTCTGAGTCGGCAATATCTACAATTGCCCGCAGTTCTTCCTTGGAAACAGACTCTGCCTGCACTTCTCCTTTTGAGAGTGCTTTCGTAATCATGCCTGTTAATCCATTTAACAAAAAGGTAATTGGTTTTAAAATCCATACAACAGCCCGAATAATTGGGAATACCAAAGCTGCAATCCGGTCTGGAAAGCTGGCTGCGATAGATTTTGGGATAACTTCAGAAAATATAATAATTGTAATCGTAAGCATTGCTGAGGCAACACCGACATTTACTCCATAGTCTATCGCCAACATCGTAACAAGGGTAGGAAGCAAAATATTTGCCACATTATTTCCGATTAAAATAGCTGTTATAAATTCACTTGGCTTAGAAACAAGCTGAAGCAGTTTTTCTGATTTTTTATCTCCATCATTTGCTCTTGCTTGCAATCTTACCTTATTGGTAGCTGTTAAAGCTGTTTCACTTCCTGAAAAGAAAAGTGATACAAATAGCAAAAAAATGATCGCAATGATCACGAGTAAATTCCTCCTAAATGACATTTTAATTTGGTATGCTTCATTACTATGTAGAACAGAAAAGAATAGCTCCCTTCATTTAAAAACTATCTTTTCTAAACAATATAGACGTTAAAAGCCGTTTAAAAACATTTATTTATAATAAATTCTGGATAAACACACGGATAACATCCGCCCCGCCAATCAACGTTCCTAAAGAGCTGCCTATATTAGCAAACACAATCACAAGCAATATACGTGTTACTTTATTATTCCAAAATCCTTTTACAGAATGTACATCATCTGCTAATGAATCAAAATCTCCTACATTTGGCCGCTTAATATACGCTTGTACAAATCCTGCAAACCAACCTGCTGCAAGCAATGGATTCAGCGATGTAAATGGTGCTACAATAAATGCCGTCAACGCAGTTAATGGATGTGCGAAGGCAACAAAAGCTCCAAGTGCTGAAAGAGACCCATTCCAGAGCATCCAGCTTATCGTTTGCTGCCAGCCTGCCGATGGATTTGTCATAAATGTGTAGGCAATGATCCCAATGATTAAAATAGGTATCATCCATCCAACCACTTTTGGCCATTTTGATTTTTTTGGACGTGTTGTTAATTGGGATAAATCCTGCTCTTTTTCAATTTCCTTTGTAATACCTGGTACATGCGCTGCGCCAAGTATAGCGACAACCTTATCACCTGGTGCATCTTTGATCTTTTGCGATAAATATTGGTCCCGTTCGTCAATTAATGGTTTCTTTAAATCGGGAAAATGCGCTGTAAACTCTTGCAACATCGCATTAATCGTATCCTGCTGCTTCATTTTTTCTAATTCTTCTTCCGAAATTTCCTCTCTGCTGAAAATACTTCCAAATACTTGCATGAGCAGCATAGACTTCCCTTTAAAACCCATATTTCCCCAAATTCGAGCGAAGGTAATTTGAATATCCCGGTCAGCTAGCACAAGTTCTGCCCCTGTTTCTTCGGCAGACTCGATTCCCTGTATCATTTCTTCTCCTGGACGGATACCAAATTGCTTAGCCATCCGCTTTTGAAAGGAAGAAACCGCCAAGTTCATTAAGAGCATTACTGCTTTTTTATCACGGATGACTTGAAAGATATCTGTATTTTTCCATTTATTATTATCCTTTACCGATTGAAAACGTTGTTCATCTAACTCAATACATACAGCATCAGGCTGTTCTTTTTCAATAACTTCCTTGACCTGTTCGGCACTATTTTTGGAAACATGAGCTGTTCCAATTAGTATATATTCTTTTCCATTCAAGTGGAGCCTTGTAATGTTTTCCTCATTCATTTACCATCCTTCTTCCTTCCAACACGGAGTTCTTGTTAAAAACTTGTATAATCTATTGTAATACATTTTCACCGAATAATTAAACATCTACGCGTAAATAACGTATGATATAGGAAGATGATAATAAAGGAAATATGAATATGGGGGATTACCTATGTTTCACTATAAATTAAATGATCATCTCATTTTACGGCAGTTACAAATGGATGATGCAAAGGCAATGTTTATGGCTGTAGAAAGCTGCAGAGAAGATCTTCGTGAATTTCTTCCATGGATTGAGGCCACAAGGCAGCCCTCCGATTGTTTAGCTTTTATTGATTTATGCCTTCAAAGTGCTGAGCGTAGACAGTCATTAAATCTTGGAATTTTTGAGAATCGGAAGCTAATTGGCTGCATCAATTATAATTTTATTGATTGGCAAAATGGCAGTACATCTATCGGTTACTGGTTAGATCCAAAGTATCAAAAGAAAGGGATTATGACATCCGCTGTCCAAGTATTAATTGATTACGCGTTTTATACGTTACGGTTAAATCGTGTTGAAATTCGTGCTGCAACTTACAACAAAAAAAGTAGAGCCATTCCTGAAAAGCTCGGATTCCAGAAAGAAGGCATTATTAGGCAAGGAGAATGGCTCTACGACCATTATGAGGATTTAGTTGTGTATGGACTTTTAGCAAGGGAATGGAAACATTAAAGGATAATTTATTTCTTTGTTTCCCTCATTCTTATATCAACAATGTCTTTTGTTTCGGTTTTAAAATAAATATCAATAATAACACCAAACTCCTTTTCCTTGCCGACCAGCCATAACTTAAATGTTTCGACAGTTTCTTCGCCTTCTGTTTGTCTACCTACATGCAAATAATCTACAATTTTTTCTTGTGGATATTTAGCTTTCACTTCTTTCATGGCGACTTGTCCCCACTCAGCATATTCGGGTTCCTCTGCATTCACCCAGGTCCCAATCAGTAAAGGAATGATAATAATACCAGCAATGATAAAAATTCGATACATCCGGTTCATGTTGCCACCTCCTATTTAGCCTTAGCTTTTGTTGTTTTTATGTTTTTATACTAAATAGATTGGTGTACGCTTATTTCCCGGGAAATGAAGGTAGAGCTTTAAAAACGATTGAATTGCTTGCCCTTTGGTAGCATAGAAGAAAACAGGCTGCACTTAGCACAGCCTGTTCTACTATTTCATTTGTACGCCATGTAAATGGGCAAAGATCCCTTTTTTCTGCAACAGTTCTTCATGCGTTCCTTCTTCTTCAATTCCATTTTTCGTTACTACCATAATGCGATCGGCTTCTTTAATCGTAGCGAGACGATGTGCAATTACAATCGTCGTACGGTTGGCTGCAAGATCGTTCAATGCTTTTTGAATAATCATTTCGGTCTCAGTATCAAGGGCAGAAGTTGCTTCATCTAAAATAAGAATTGGCGGATTTTTCAAGAACATCCGTGCAATTGCAATGCGCTGCTTTTGACCTCCTGATAGTTTCAAGCCTCTTTCTCCAACCTGTGTTTCATAACCTTCTGGCAGCTCCTTAATAAAGTCTTCCATATGTGCGCGTTTAGCAGCAAGTTCAATTTCCTCATCTGTTGCTTCCAGGTTTCCATACGCAATATTCTCCCGCAACGTTCCTGTAAATAGAAATACATCCTGTTGCACGACACCGATTTGACTACGCAAAGATTCCTTCGTCATATCCCGGATATCCATACCGTCAATGGTGATCGCTCCATCGATTACATCATAAAATCTTGGAATTAATGCAGAAATCGTTGTTTTCCCTGCACCAGATGGCCCGACAAAAGCAACCGTTTCTCCATGTTTAATTTGAAAGCTAATATCATTCAGAACCGGTTTTTTCGTTTTATCATAACTGAAGCTCACCTGATTAAAACGGATATCCCCTTTTAATTCGCTGACTGCTACAGCATCTGGTCTATCCTCTACATCTGGATTTACTGCCATCATATCTGAAAAACGTTTGAAGCCTGCCATTCCTTTTGGATACAGTTCTAAAAGTGCTGTAATTTTATTAATTGGTGTGGTCAACACGTTAACAAATAGAATAAAGCTGACTAATTCCCCGTAACTGAGGCGATCTGTATAAGTGAACCAGGCACCTACCACAAGGACAAGCAGCGTCATTAAACGCATCAGCAGGAAAATATTCGAATGGACAATCCCCATTACTTTATATGCTCCGACCTTTACAAGGCGAAACTTTTCATTATTCTCCTGAAAACGCTGTTTCTCGAACTCTTCATTGGTAAAGGATTGTACCACACGTACACCAGAGACAGCGTCTTCTATCCTTGCATTGACTCCTGCAATATTTGCATACATCCTCCTCCAAGCCTTATTCATACGAATATTTCCAAATGTAATCAGGAAAATCAGGATAGGTACTGTAATAAGAACAATAAGAGCTAAAACCGGATTAATGGTGAACATAATAAAGAAAGCACCTAAAAATGTCATAATTGAAATAAAGAAATCTTCAGGTCCATGGTGAGCGAGTTCTCCTAAATCGAATAAATCATTAGTAATACGGCTCATAATATGACCTGTTTTCGTATTATCAAAGAAATGAAAAGATTGTCTCTGTACCTGATAAAATAAATCACGTCGCATATCTGTTTCGATATTAATTCCCAGCTTATGCCCTAAATAGGAAACAACATATTGCAAATAAGTACTTATGATATACACAATCAGCAGTAAAACCGACACAACAACAATCGCGTTCCAGTCCTGACCAGGAAGCAATTGGTCAATAAACCACTGAACTGCTACCGGAAAGGCTAATTCCATCAGCGCCACAATCACTGCAGCTGAAAAATCTATAATAAATAACCGCTTATGCGGTTTATAGTATGAAAAAAATTGACGCAGCATGCTTATCCTCCCTTTCTTTTATTTTCTATTATAAAAGCTATGATGTGCATACTAATGAATTATATATTTAATTTTGTATGAAAACAATATACTTCACTTAATATTCTTGGGAAAGTTTGTCCTGCTCTCTGCATATCATTTAGAAAAGGAGGGTGTTTCACGTGAAACCAACGAAGCTTATTTGCTATGTAGTAGGATGTGTATTTCTTGTTTCCGGACTAATGAAATTTGTGGATCTTTCAATGGTCAGCAGTTTTGAACAGATGGGCGTTCCTTTATCTAACTATGTTTATTTTTTTGTTGCACTTTTTGAAGTCATGGCAGGGATGTTATTAATCGGCAGGATATTTATCCACATATGTCTTATTCCTCTTATTTTTATTTTACTTGGGGCATTATTTTTCACTAAACTTCCTCTTCTATCAGAGGATGGCGTATTCGCATTTCTCTTTGCATCACGATTAGACCTTACGTTACTTATACTACTTCTTTTTCTCTGGACGCAGCGGAAGGATAAAGAAGCCTTCACTTAACTTTCTCACACCCAGTTGTGGACAACATCTGTGTAATTCTAAATTTCTGTTTATAGTATATGGATAAACACAACTTATCCACAATTATATCCACATATGCACAAACGTTCGCAGTTATATTGTGTAAGAACATATTTTCCACACCAAATATAGAAATATCTTCTTTTTTTATCCACTGTTTGTGCATAATTCTTTATTTCTGTGGATAATAATGCTGATTAAAAAAAGAGCGGATGTTTTTCCTCATCCACTCCTTTTTGCTGTTATTGAACTTCCAGCTCTATTTCTGCCTGGTTTAATTCGCCGTCCCTGTAATAGTCAACTGTTACCGAATCCCCCACTTCTTTATCTTCATAAAGGATTTTTCGTAAATCGATCGTGTTGTGCACAGGAACTCCATCCAACGCTACAATAACATCATACTGCTCCATTCCTGCTTTATCAGCTGGGGATAAGTTTTCCACGCTCCATACATATACGCCTCCTTCTACTTCTACAGGAAGCTGTAATGTATTTCTCCACTCGTATTGTGGAAGTTCCTCAATCGAATAAATTTCCACGCCTAAATACGGACGGACGACTTCTCCATTTTCCTCCAGCTCTTGAATAACCGGGATAGCACTATCAATTGGGATCGCAAAACCGATTCCTTCTACTGCCTCTTCATTAATTTTCATGGAATTAATCCCGATTAATTGCCCATATAAATTAATCAATGCACCGCCACTATTTCCTGGATTAATCGCTGCATCTGTCTGAATAACTTCAGCCTGCCAATCCGGCTGCCCATCAAAATTAAAGTCCATTGGAATCGTTCGCTCCATGCCGCTAATAACACCTTGGGTAACCGTGCTCGATAAGTATGCGCCTAATGGGTTTCCGATAGCGATAGCGGGTTCTCCTACCTTCAGGCTCTCAGAGGTCCCTATTTCTATCGCTTTATCTTCATTCCTGCTCTCCATTTTAAGTACTGCTAAATCGGTAAATAAATCACTTCCAATAAGTTCTGCTTCTAAATGTGTCTCATCATGCATAATTACTTCCACGGCATCAGCATTTTCAATAACATGATGGTTCGTTACGATATATGTTTCATCGTCTTCTACTTTATAAATAACGCCTGATCCTGTGCCGGCTTCAATACCGTCAGCACCAGCTCCCCACGAGACATTTTGCTGGATATTGGTAATACCTACGACAGCAGGAGTTACTTGTTCGATAATATCTGTCAACTGCGTGGAAACATCTACCTGCAGCGGCTGATCCTCTAATCCTCCACTATCACTAGTATTTTCATTGGTTTCATCTTCTGCTGCAGGACTTATTTGCTCCGCATTCTCCCTGTGAAGAAAATCGGGATTAATAAGCAACACGAGTATTCCACCAATAATAATACCTGATAATAATGGAACAAGCCATTTTCTTTTGTTCTCCTTATCCGGTTTGGGTTCTGGCTGCGGCTGGTTCGGCTGATCATTATATTCCATATATCCTTCTCCTTATCGGTTTATCTACCTAAGTATTCCCGAAACGCATTTATTAATAAACGCAATATGGTAATTTATTTGTTAACATCGCTTTATAGGAACCGTTATCATCATTTGTCCTTTATTATCGCTTAGAAAACAGAGTATCCTTTAACCATTTCTTATACCCTATAAAACAGAGGCCTGATTGGGTGCGATTAATTTCAGTTTATGCATAAATGAAATTTTTATCCCGAATACAAGCCTCTGTATCTTCACTCTATTTTTTTCTGCTTTTTTATACACGCTCTGTTATAGCGCCAACGTCATATAATGGAGTTGGCACTGCTGGGTCCGTGTCGTGCAATTCTACCTCTATTCCACGCTCCGTCAAAATCTGGTTAACAGACATACGTGCCAAGTCCTTCATATTATTATCCAAACTCAGATGGGCTAAGTAAATCCGCTTTGTACGGTTCGTAATAATATCTGTTAAGGCTAGACCGCAATCTTCATTGGAAACGTGTCCGGAGTCTCCCAGGATACGTCGTTTCACATTCCATGGATAACGCCCCATCCGCAGCATCTCCACATCATGATTCGCTTCAAATATATAAGCATCCGCGTCCTCAACGGTCTTTTTAATACGTTCGGATACGTAGCCTAAATCAGTAACAAGTGCTACTTTCTGGCCGTTATTGCGAAATGTGTAAAACATTGGCTCTGCGGCATCATGAGATACACCAAAGGATTCGACTTCGATATCGCCAAAGCTTCGGACAGATCCCATATCAAATTGAAATTTTTGATCTAAAGTTAATTTGCCTAAAGAATGATCCATTGCCTGCCAAGTTTTTTCATTTGCATAAATAGGTAGTTGGTGCTTACGTGCAAAGATCCCAAGACCTTTAATGTGATCACTATGCTCATGTGTTACAAGAATTCCGTCCAGTCGTGATGGATCAATATTAATCTCCTGAAAAAACCCGTCCATCTTTTTTCCACTTAATCCAGCGTCTACTAACAGGCGCTGCTGCTCGGTTTCTATATAAAATGCATTGCCTGTGCTCCCTGATGCAAGCACACTAAAACGTAAAGTCATTCTGGCTCACTCCTAAAAGGCTCAATCTTCTCTTCAATGATGGAAATAAGATTATCTGTTATTTCCTCATCCTCATCTGCCATTGAATAAAGCTTTTTTAAATAGTTATCTTCTAACATTGTTGCAAGGTATTCCGTATAATCTCCTGGATACGTAAAGGATTCTGCAGCATTGACATAATAATCCTTTTCTTCATCTACAGTTATTTTATAGGTCGGGGCAAATACTTGCGTCCCTTCATCCTCAATTCTTGAATAATAACCATAGGTAACATCTGTCACATCTTCTTCAGCATTTAAATAACGATTGTGAAGCAAAGAACGGATAGCAATCTTCGGTGTGTTTAAGCTGGTACTGCCTTGTGTACTCGTGTCACCGATCATGGTTTGCGTATAATGTGTGATCTCTCTATCGTCATTAACATAAAAGGTGAGCATGGCATGCTGATTTAAATAAATCGGATAATTTTCTTTTTCTTGAAAGAAGACGATAATATTTAAATCATGATTCCATGTACCGAAACTGAATTCAAAGGCGTTTGGAACATAAGGGCTAACCAACTCAGACAGTGCACCCCGCTCCAAATCTTCCGGAATCTCTAACGGAGAATCGAATTCTACCGTTAATAATTGATTATCCATACTTCTTACCGCATCTATTTCGTCTATATCATTTAAATCGCTGACTTCCGATTGGGAAAATTCTTTTTGTGAGGATGAAATATAACTCAGTTCTGGCACTTCAAAATCAGTGTCTGCAGAAATAGTGATATTCTCCTGTTCCAGCTCCTCCTCCAGGTTCATATCTGTAACCTCCAGCTCCGGAATATTCATTTCCTGCTGTTTTCCAATAAATTGAAATAACAAATAAACATTTAAGACGAGGAAACTGAGAATAAATAGTGTTTTAATATGTGACCATTGCATTCTCAACTTCCCCCTTCTATAGTTTGTTGCGTATCTGTATTTGGTTCTGGCACAATTGACCAGCTATTATTTATTCGCTGATACCAATTCGGCTCTAGTAATACATAGTCACCGTTATCGTCTGACTCTATAGTTAAACGATACGCAATCTTCACATCCTGAATATCTGCTTCATTCTCATTTTGTTGAATACTATCCATGATTTCATTGCTATCCCTTAATTCTATTGAAGAGGTATTAACAACTGTTTCTAGTGAGATTAAGGAGCGGTTATACACACTTAATTGATCATTCTGCCATTCCTGATAAATGATTGATAAATCCATGTACGAATTATTTATCACGGGATAATGGAAATGGAATAGACGGAAAGCAATACTATCATCGGTAAAGCCCTCTAAACGATAATCATCGGTAAAGCCCGCATGGCCATTTATATTATTTAAGCTTTGCTGCAAAATGCTGTTATCTGTCGGGTCATTATTTCTCTCTGCTACATCAATAAATTTCATCCCATAACCAGAAATATTTAATTGTCTATTATCCGTCCGATACATAATCGATCCAGGAGCTGATTCGGATATATTCACTAAATTAGGATTAGGGAACATAATATTTCTAACATTGACAGCAGGGATTGTATCAAAAGTATACGTATAAGATGTCAATGTTTTCTTCCCACTTGGGATATAAATATTCCTATCCGTCTCCGTCAGCAGCTGCCTCTCTTCATATTCTTCCTCTGTGAGCTCGCCAAATATGGTTAATAAGTTATCATAGTCGGACATGGATTGGATATCAGCTTCAACCATTTGCTCCTCATCATTGGAAACAAAACGAACATTTAATGTCTCCTCATCCTCCTGTAAAACAATATAAAACCGATCGACATAAAAATTTGTGTTACCCGTCAACGTATTTTCCACATTTAAAATATTGTCAAATAATGATAATGGAACCTCTGTTGGAAAAATAATTTCTACTTCCGCGCCAGGCTCCCTATCTTCTTCTAAATCGCTATTTTGGATATTCGTCAATTCCCATTGCTGGATATCCTCAAAAAACTCCATACTATCCGCAGGGTCTTTATACGCAAAAAATTGTCCATTCATTTTAAAAACAACGTCTGTTGGTTTTAGGACATCACTTACTTCACTTGGCTCGCCACCTAAATCAGCTTCATCAATGGATTCCACATCGCTTAATGGCTCATATTCCGCTCGATAGTTCCACATTCCAAAGGTGAGAATTAAACTCGTTCCTATTAAAATAATCAGTAATAATGATTTTGCAGTTTCTAATTTCATTTGCCTTTCCCCCGCTTCGATCCCATGAGTGGCAAGGTAAATAGAATTGTCGTTCCGCGCCCTTCCTTACTCTGCGCCCAGATCTTTCCATGATGAGCTTCTACAAGTTCTTTCGTAATTGCTAAACCAAGTCCTGTTCCACCAAACTTTCTTGTTCTGGCACGATCTGCACGGTAGAAACGATCAAATATCTTTTCGAGCTTATCGTATGGAATACCCATTCCTTCATCTTGAATACTAACAATTGTCATATGCCGTCTTACATCGAGATTCACACGTACTTTCCCGCCTTCTGGTGAGTATTTGAAAGCATTGGTGATTATATTATCAAACACCTGCGTTATTTTATCTCTATCCATCCATACGTGTGATTTTCCTTTTGGTATATTACGCTCTAATCTAATCGTTTCTGGTAAATTCATTTCGTATCGGTCGAGAACCTGATGCACATAACTCACAAACTCAGTTCTTTCCTTATGCATTGGTAGTTCATCCGAATCCATTTTAGATAACTGCAACAGGTCGTTTACCATTCGAATCATACGATCTGTTTCCTTCTGCGTGACCTCTAAAAAGCGTGGTGCAATTTCTTTGTTTTCCCAGGCTCCATCTGACAATGCTTCTAAGTAGCTTTTCATGGTCGTCAGCGGTGTACGGAGTTCATGGGATACATTCGATACAAAATCTCGCCGTTCCTGTTCGATTTTCTCCTGTTCCGTAACATCACTAATTACGGTAATAAAGCCAGTCATTTCTTCTTCTTCATCTACGACGGTCGAGAAGTTTGCACGAATGATAAACGGTGTTTCTTCATCACTAAAATCAATAATCATCGAACCACTGTCTGGAAGCTTACTAATATCGACAATTTTTTCTTCCAGATTTAAAACATCAATGAGATCATCACCAATTACATCATCTGGATTCGCCCCAATCATTCTTGCCGCAGCATCATTCATCAATGTTACTGATCCCGTCTGATCTGTCGCAATAACACCATCACTCATATAGGAAAGAACTGAGCTCAACTTCCTTCGCTCTTCTTCAATCGTAGCGTAGGAATGCTTCAGCCTGCTATTCAAATCATTAAACGTCTCCGCCAGCTGACCTATCTCATCCTGTCCGTAAACATCCAGCTTTTGGGTAAAGTCTCCATTAGACATAATCAGCGCTTGTTCGCGCATTTCTTTGATTGGTTTTGTAATTGTACGCGCAACAAGAATACCAAGTATTGCAGAGATACTAATTGCTAAAATAGAACCTTGCAAAAAGATATTATTAATCTCTTCAATCTGATCATACACTTCTTCCAAAGAGGCTTTAAACTGGATCGCTCCAACTGCAAGCCCTTCATTTCCGATTAATGGTTCCACATGTACATACACTCTACTGTCTGTTTGCCGGTCAAAGTACGTATTTTTCCGGGGCTGATCGAAAAGTATGGTATTCTTTACATCAATATCCGTAGATTTTCTTCCGACTTCTGACTGTCCATCAATCTGATTTGTCCCTAAAATTCGGCTCTGACCATCATAAACATGAATGGTGGTCGCCAAATTTTCTGTATTTACATCATCAATAATTGCTTGAATTTCCTGTTCTAAATTCGGTTCTTCTTCCGAACGTTCTCTTGCAAAAGCCTGTTCCAAATTATAGCTCAGCATCTCCACACGTTCGTTAACAGAAGCTTTAAACGTTTCCGATAAATCTTCTTCTAACCGGTCTGTAAAAAAAGACCCAATGACTTGCACAGCTAAAATTAATAATAAAATGTAAATAATAATAAATTTTAACTGGATCGACCTGAAAAAACCAACTTTATTCATAATGCCTTACTCCTGTTCAGGATTACGCAAATAATATCCGACACCTCTTCTTGTCACAATCCATAATGGGTTACTTGGATTTTCTTCAATCTTCTCACGGAGGCGTCGAACAGTTACATCGACTGTACGCACATCTCCAAAATAATCATAACCCCATACCGTTTCTAACAAGTGTTCACGTGTCATGACTTGTCCAATATGACGTGCTAAATAATGTAACAACTCAAATTCACGATGCGTTAATTCAATCTCTTCTCCTTTACGGGAAACGACATAAGCATCTGGATGAACGACTAAATCGCCAATTACGATATCCTTAGTTGTTTTTGCGGGTTCATCTGCTGGAACATTCTCACGACGTAGATTCGCTTTTACACGTGCAATTAATTCACGATTACTAAATGGCTTCGTTACATAATCATCAGCACCTAGCTCTAATCCGAGTACTTTATCAATTTCGGCGTCTTTTGCAGTCAGCATAATAACAGGGACGCTTTGTGTCTTACGTATCTCACGCAATACTTCATTCCCGTCTTTTCCCGGGAGCATAATATCTAATAAGATTAAATTAGGACGCTCTGATTCAGCGAGTTCAATCGCTGTATCTCCATCGTTGGCTACAACTACCTGATAACCTTCTTTTTCTAAATTAAATTGTAATATATCAGCAATTGGTTGTTCATCATCAACAACTAATATTTTTTGACTCATTGATTGCACATCCTTTTTTTAGTTAAATATTTGTTTTTTGTTTGTAGTCATTTTGTTTATTTTAATCTGTTTAATGTAAATTCAAGGTTTATTCCTCTTTATTATAAAGCCCTTCACTCTGTTTAATTCACAAATACAGTGACATTTTTAGAGTAACATTAATTACGACAAAGCTCCTGAATCATAGACTTACTCATTCTATTTTAACGTAAAATTGCAATTATGTCTTGTTGACGAAATGTTTAATTATTGTAGAGTACATGTACTTTACATATACTCTACAATTACTAACTACTCTACAACTATTTTACATGTACCTGACATGTACTTTACAAGTGCTCTACATATACTCTATAACCATTCACTCTGTTCTTTAAGATAATCTTTTTTGGATAAAACAAATTAAACATTTAAAAATTATTTCACAAATAGAGCGTAACTTTATATAAAGCAAAAAGAGACTGTAACGAGACAGCCTCTTTTCAATCATCTATTTACTATCTATTATGGACGATACACACTTCTTACGACATTTGTTTGAGAACGATCTGGACCCACAGAAAAAATAGATAATGGAATTTCTGTTAGCTGAGAAATTCGCTCTAAGTAGTGACGTGCATTGGCTGGAAGTTCATCCAATGTCTTCACTCCTGTAATATCCTCTGTCCAGCCCGGCATTTCTTCATATACCGGTTCACATTCTGCTAATGCTTTTAAGCTTGCCGGGAATTCTTTAATAACTTCCCCTTTGTAGCGATAAGCAACACAGATTTTCAATGTTTCAATGCCAGTCAGAACATCAATCGAGTTTAGCGATAAATCCGTAATTCCGCTCACACGGCGTGCATGACGGACAACAACACTGTCAAACCAGCCTACACGGCGCGGACGTCCTGTGGTTGTTCCATATTCACGACCAACTTCACGAATTTGGTTCCCAATTTCATCATGTAATTCTGTTGGGAAAGGACCATCACCAACACGTGTTGTATATGCTTTTGATACACCTACTACATGATTGATTTTGGAAGGACCTACACCAGAGCCAATGGTAACTCCACCAGCAATCGGGTTAGAAGACGTTACAAATGGATACGTACCCTGGTCAATATCAAGCATAACTCCTTGTGCACCTTCAAAGAGGACACGTTTTCCTTCATCAATCGCATCGTTTAAAACAACGGATGTATCTACCACATAAGGAGCCATTTGCTGTCCATACTCAAAATATTCATCGAGAATATTCTCTACTAAAATTGGATCAGACTCATATACTTTTTCAAATAAACGATTCTTTTCTTTTAAGTTTTGTACCAATTTTCCATGGAATACTTCTTTATCCATTAAATCTGCAACACGGATGCCGACACGTGCCGCTTTATCCATATAAGCAGGACCAATACCTTTTTTCGTCGTACCAATTTTATTCTCGCCTTTTTCTTCCTCTTGAAGAATATCCAATTTCAAGTGATATGGAAGAATCACATGCGCACGATTGCTGATACGGAGATTTTCTGTAGAAACATTACGCTCATGTAAATAAGCAATTTCTTCTACAAATGCTTTGGGATCGATAACCATTCCATTTCCAAGAACACATGTCTTTTCGTTAAAGAAAATTCCAGATGGGATTAAGTGTAACTTGTATGTTACATCATCAAATTTAATCGTATGACCAGCGTTATTTCCGCCTTGATAACGAGCAACTACTTCTGCATTTTGAGATAGGAAATCAGTAATTTTACCTTTCCCTTCATCTCCCCATTGCGTACCTACAACTACTACTGAGGACATGGTGCACCTCCAAGATTGATTTTATATATGAAGATTCTTGTCCTGCATGAATTTTTTATTCATCCATAACAGAACAATCTCTTATTATCATTTGCTTTTTACTCACCTTTTAGTATTTTATCAGTAAAAAAAAGAGACGTCAATGTAAAACACGAACATTATTTTTTCTTTTTGACTTTATCATTCGCTTAATTCACCTTATTTTATTGATTTCTATTAAAGAAAGACGAATTAAAAAGCATAAAAATAAAGGAATGTTCGGATTTTAACGTCTATATTGCAGTAATGCTGTTTTATCCTTTTTCTAGTCCTATGAAAGCAGCTGCTATGCCGCCTAGACCATACAGCATAAACGTAAAGGAATAACCCCATGATTCAATAAATACACCGGCAAATGATGAGCCGATCACTTGTCCAACCGCTAATAGCAAGAAAGGCACACCAATTCCTAATGACGCATTCTTAATAAAGACACGAATCCCCCAAACGAGTAGAACGCCAGTTAAAAAAATATATGCACAGCCAAATAACCCCGCTGATATATAAGCTATCGAGAAATTTTCTGGTGCTAAAGCAAGAAGTATCGATGCAAAAGCAATTGCAAGACTGCCTCCTTTATAAGCTAATGGCAGCCCGCTTTTTTCAATTAAAGAGCCTGAAAAACCTCCCAAAACGCCAAAAAGGCCGATTATAACCCAAAATCCTGACAGTTGCCATTCATTATAATCACCTGCTGTTCCGATAAAAGTCCTCGAAAATGTCCAAAAAGCCGCTGTGGAAAAGCCAAGTACAAGAGAAGCTATCATCAATCGATTCGCTCTTTTTACTCCCTGCAACGAGAAGTTTCCTTTCTTAAGCACTAATTTTGCTCCAAAACCCGTATTCATTTCTGGAATTGCTTTGTAATTCCATAGAAGAATAAATAATGCCAATGCTGCGTAAATACCATAGGTAAGTCTCCAATGTGGCATTAATAAAATAGCTCCTAACCCAGAAAGAGCAATACCAAAACCGGTTCCTGAATTAATCCATGTATTTGCTTTTCCTTGTTTTTCTGTTTTCATCCAGATGGATACAGCTGCACCATAAGGCGGGGACGCTAGACCTGTACTTCCTCCAGCAAGAAGAACCCCTAACCCTAACAGCCATACATTAGGAGCAATCGCCATCAGCAATAAACCCAAAAAGGCGGATAATCCGGCTAAAATAATCATTCTTCTTGGCCCTTCTTGTGTGGTAATGACGGTTGAGACAACAATTGTTACACAGTAGGCAACGTAAAATAAAGAAGAAACAACTCCTGAAGTCGAATCTCTCATCTCCAATGATTCATTGATTGCCGGTAAAAGCAGACCAAAACTAAACCTTGCCAGACCGTATGTAACAGCAATCATTGTAATTCCAGGCAACACTAATTTTGAAAACTTCATCCAATATTCCTCCTCACTTTATAATGTTATATAGAACGACCTTTCTAATTTAGAGATAAAAAAATTACGATGAATGTTGGACTAATGTCCTCGCCATCGCAATAGAATATTCTGTTGCTTTCTCTGCTCCAATTAATGTTGTCATAGAAGTTGCGCCTTCTAACAACAATGTAAATTGATTCGCTAAATCCTGTTTATTCTCTTTCCCTTTTCGTTTAGCAAGATCCTGAAAGTACTTGAGCAGTTTTGCTTTATGGCTTCGTGCAATGTTTTCAATCTCATTATCTGTTCCTGCATAATCCTCTATTGCTCTTAAAAATAAATCTCCTTGGTAAGATTGTTCTTTTAACCATAAACCATGCGCTTCCACAGCAAGA
Organism: Oceanobacillus jeddahensis; assembly: GCF_000750635.1. Classification (GTDB taxonomy): domain Bacteria; phylum Bacillota; class Bacilli; order Bacillales; family Amphibacillaceae; genus Oceanobacillus; species Oceanobacillus jeddahense. The sequence goes on along the minus strand of NZ_CCDM010000001.1, from coordinate 150,061 downwards.
ATAAATGGAGACTCTGAATCTTTTTCTACATAAGAATCTAAATAAGACCAATAACGCGCTTCCCGTTGTTTCAATACTTCTTCAACTAAATTATCTTTGGAAGGGAAATGATTGTAAAGCGTCATTGTGGCGACATTTGCTTCCTTAATAATTTGCTTCAGTCCTACACCGCGAAATCCATATTCATAAAATAACGTTTCAGCAACACGAAGTAATGCTTCTTTTTTTGTCGAACGACTCATTGTTTCACTTCCTTTTGTGTGAAGAACGACCTTTCTAATTTGAGTGTATCAGTAACTTAATTAAAACGTCAATTAATTTTATAGTCCAAAAAGCCTCCCCAGCCATCCTTATTGGAATAGCTTTCTAAGATTAATAGGTTTATTATTCAATACCTTCTGTCCATTCAGCTACTTTATCTTGATTAGCTTCAATCCAGTCAGCTGCCGCATCCTCTGGAAAAGCACCTTCATTCATAGCTAACATCACTTCTTCTATATCTTCGGGTTCCCAGTAAAAGTTATCTAATATTTGATATGCTTCTGGAGCATCTTCTTCCAAATCTTTACGCACAATGGTTTCTATTGTTTCCGCTTCACCAAATACCCCGCCCGGATCATCTAGATATTTCAGGTCATATTCTTGGAATTTCCAGTGTGGAGTCCAGCCAGTGACAATAATTTCGTCTTCTTCTTCATAAGCTCTTCTTAATTCTGTTGCCATCGCACCAGAAGAAGAGGTCTGTACGGTCCATCCTTCTAAGTTATCATATTCTTCTACAGCATTTGCAGCCGCATCCATCACACCGGCACCAGGATCAATACCTATAATGTTTTGATCAGCTTCTTTAGAAAGGTCTTCAATAGAATTGACTTCCATATATTCCGGAACAACCAAACCAAGTTTTGCTCCTTCTAAGTTAGGACCAAGTTCCACAACTTGATCAGCATATGCTTCATATTGCGCTTTCATTGTTAATGGCAACCATGCAGATACCATTCCATCTGCTTCACCGTTCGCTATTGCTTCCCACATTAAAGCATTATCAATCCCCGTTAACGTGACATCATACCCAGCTTCTTCAAGTACTTGACCAATAACGTATGTAGAGGCTACCTCTGAATCCCGCTCTACATAAACTATTTCAAGATCTCCTTTTTCACCGCTAGCGTCACTTCCACAACCAGCAACTACTAATCCAAATACCAATGAACCAATAAGGCCGGCACGATTAAATTTCTTTTTTGACATAATGAAAACTCTCCTACTCCTTCTCTTTGATTAAAACATTTTTATATAGAACGACCTTTCTATTTTAGTGTATCAGCTGCTTCATGATGTCGTCAATTCAAGTTATATCCTGCATTCTATCGCCATAAAAAAGACTCCCAACCAATTAGTTGAAAGCCTTCCAAAAAGGGAAATTCTCCTTTATCATTGAGAACCGCCCGTCAAACTCCCACTGAGGGAAGTTTCAATTTATAATTCTGTTTCTACAATATCATCACCGGTCATTGGCTCGTTAGAACCAAATCCGCTCGAATTTTCCTCCGAAATAATCCACTTATCTTCTTCTTCCAGATACTCCAAAGTCATGGACCTATCTACATATTCTTCTTTCGGGTCATCATCTCCTCCATACTTATAATTTTTTCCATATTCCCGATGAACTTCTACTGGCAAAGTCACATAGTGACGGCCTCCCGAGCCAAGTTCATAAGATGGAGACCCAAAATCAATTCTTGTTCCAAATACTTCTCCATCATGTGAGCTCTCTGAATTAATGTCGCTTTTAATATCATCATTCAGAGACTCCCGTAGTTCTTCAGATACGTCCTCTGTCAACTCATCTATTTCTAATTCAACTAAAGCTGCCATCCTGCTTTCGAAATAGTTGTTGAGAAGCTCTGTCATCTCTTCCCGGTCCTCTTCACTTGTTAATATCCCCGGCGTTATATCATACTCTTCTTCACTACCAATCGTTAACTCTTCACTTTGCGCTTCCTCCCAAGGGAACTCTACAACTCCTTGTAGTGTATTTCCATCACTAACCGGACCAAACTCCACTCCATCCATATATCCATACTCATCTGCTGTTATCTCCGTATCTGCTTCTTCACCATTAACGAGAAGTTTTGTATTATCTACCGAAGAGGTGATGTAAACAAAGCTCCCTTGTAAATCTAGATTAATCGATTGGTTAAAAGAGTCAGAACTCAATAACGAAAATGACCCTTCACTATTCACCGTCGCATAAGGGAATTCTCCTTCAGCTACAAACGTGTACTCACCAGGGCCAAACAAACCAAGCGTATCATCCAAGTTTTCTACTTCCAGTGCGTCTCCTTCATCTACTGTTATGGTTATTTGATCTGGTTCAAGGTCGGATGTTTCATTCGTTACGGTAACCTCATAGTTCCGTACTTTTAATTCACCTTCATCATCAAAATAGAATAAACCTTCTTCATTTGATAGCATCGTATCTTCATCTAACGCATTTACTTGTTGTTCAAGCAATCGAAGCTGCTCCTGATATTTACCGCTATCATCATGAAAAGTTTCGATAACCTGCTGCGCTTGCTGCTCTGTCCAATATGTACCCTCATCCACTGTTACTAACTCCAGTAAACCTTCCGGATCTCTGTCGTCTACGGTTTCCTTAAAGTCTTGTGCTGCCTTTTCCGAGCTGTTGGAGCATGCGCTTAAAAAAAGTGCTGTTAAAATAAATAAGAATAATGCATATGTTTTGTTAAAATGAAATTTTTGCATCTCTTTTCTCCTTTATATTGTTTTTTCATACAAAGTTAAATCAAGCTTCTATCCTCTTTATAATTTAATTATTATTTAACTTAGCATATTATCCCTTTGTTGTTAACAGCATCCATTAAATTAATTAGCCTTTTTAGAAAATTAGTTATTTTGTCATCAGATAAAGAAAAGAGCTATCCCGATATGATTACCGGAATAGCTCTTTAAGACTAGATAATGAATAATTATTCAATACCTTCTGTCCACTCATCTACTTTATCCTGGTTAGCTTCTACCCAATCAGCTGCTGCATCTTCAGGAGAAGCACCTTCATTAATAGCCAGCATTACTTCTTCCATATCATCTGTCTCCCAATAGAAGTTATCTAATACTTGATATGCTTCTGGAGCATCTTCTTCTAGACCTTCGCGAACCATGGTTTCAATTGTTTCTGCTTCACCAAATACACCATCTGGGTCTTCAAGATATTTCAGGTCATAAGCTTGGAATTTCCAGTGCGGAGACCAGCCAGTAACAACAATCTCATCTTCACTGTCAATAGCACCACCTAATTCTGTTGCCATTGCACCACTGGAAGAAGTTTGTACATCCCAGTCTTCCAGATTATCATACTCTTCCACAGCATTTTCTGCCGCGTTTACAACACCAGCACCCGCTTCAATGCCTGTAATGGTTTGACCAGCTTCATCTGTAAGATCTTCAATTGAATCAACGTCCATGTATTCAGGCACAACAAGACCAATTGCTGCTCCTTCTAAGTTTGGGCCAAGCTGTTCTACCTGATCACCATAAGCTTCATATTGTTCAGCATGTGTTCCTGGTAACCAAGCAGCCACCATTCCGTCTGCTTCCCCGTTAGCAACTGCTTCCCACATAAATGCATTATCCAGTGCAGTCACTGTAACATCGTAACCTAAATCTTCCAATACTTTTCCAACAACGTTTGTAGATGCTACCTCTGTATCCCATTCGACGTAAGCTAATTCGATTTCTCCATCTACACCGCCTTCCGCAGAATCAGAATCACCATCTCCGTTTTCACCATTACTATCATCACTTCCACAACCAGCAACAACTAGTCCAAGTGCTAATGAACCGATAAGTCCAGCACGCTTAAGACTCCATTTAGACATAAATAAAACTCCCCTTTTCTAAAAATTTATTTTTCTCTTATCTATTGACACTTTTCATGGATGAGAGGGAATATCCTCTCTCATCCATGAAAAGATTGTCACACAAGTTTATTCTTTCGCTTTGTTCATATTTTGGGTAATTCGATCGATAATAATTGCCAAAATAACAATTCCAACACCAGCAACAAATCCGGTACCAACAGATGCGCGTTGGAGAGAAGAAAGTACTTCACTTCCGAGTCCTGGTGCACCAATCATAGAAGCGATAACAACCATGGATAATGCTAACATTACCGTTTGGTTAATACCGGCCATAATCGTTCCTTTGGCCATAGGCAATTCTACTTTAAATAACTTCTGTGATCCTGTTGCACCGAATGAATCCGATGCTTCAATTAAATCATTTGAAACCTGACGAATTCCTAAGTTTGTAAAACGGACAGTCGGCGGTGTCGCAAAAATAAGGGATGCGAATACACCTGGAACCATCCCGATTCCGAAGAACGCTACTGCCGGGATTAAATAAACGAATGCCGGCATGGTCTGCATAAAGTCCAAGATTGGTGTGAAAATAGAATTGGCAATTTTACTTTTAGCCATCAATATTCCCACTGGGACACCAACAATGACCGATAATATACTTGCTAAAATAACCAATGTCACTGTAGACATGAGCAAATCCCATAATCCTTGGTTATAAACAAACCATAGACCAACGATAGAAAATACGGCTAATCCTAACTTCTTACCAGAAACAAAGAATGCAATCACGGCAACAATTAGGATAAATAAAATGGGCGGAATCCCCGTTAAAACATTTGAAGATACAAAATCCATAAAGTTACCAAGATGATCTTTGATTGGTTCGAAAAGAAATGCAAAGCTATCTTGAATCCAATCTGTCGCAGTTTCAGTCCATTCTGCTAACGGTATTTGATCGATAAAATCAAGCATCTAAGTTCACCTCACCATCATTTGCAAGTGCGGCTAACACAGCACCGCGAACAATAATTCCATTTAAACGTCCGCTATCTTCCACTACCGCAATTGGTACAGGCGTGTCATAAATCATAGAGAAAATTTCTTGCATTGGTGTATCTGGGGATACTCTTAAAATATCCGTTTGCATGATTTCTTTGATATCTGATATTTCTTTTTTACGTGCATCTGAAGCATCATCTGCTGTCACATAACCTTGCAGACGACGGCTTTCATCAACAACCAAGATGCTGGAAATACCTTCCTTGCGCATTCTTTCTAACGCAGCTCGAGGCCCATGCTTCGCTATATTAATGGTTTCAGGCCGCTTCATAATATGGCTTGCTGTTAGTATCTTTGAGCGGTCCACATCTTCAACGAATTTCTCTACATAATCATTTGCAGGGTTCATCAGAATTTCTTCTGGAGTTCCGATTTGTACAATAGCTCCATCTTTCATTAATGCAATCCGATCACCTATACGAAGTGCTTCATCAAGATCATGTGTAATAAAAATGATCGTTTTTTTCATAGAAGCCTGCAGATCCATCAGCTCATCCTGCATTTCTTTGCGGATAAGCGGATCAAGTGCAGAGAAAGCTTCATCCATCAATAATACTTTAGGATCATTAGCTAGCGCACGAGCAAGTCCTACACGCTGCTGCATTCCACCAGACAATTGACCAGGTTTCTGCTGCATATAGCTACCTAAACCAACAAGTTCTAATGATTCTTCGGCCTTCTTTTCCCGTTCCGATTTATCAACACCTTGTATTTCTAATCCAAACGCCGCATTTTGTAAAATGGTACGGTGCGGAAAAAGTGCAAACTGCTGGAATACCATTCCTAATTTTTCACGCCGAACTTGTCTTAATGTTTTTTTATCTAATGTTGCCAGCTCTTTTCCATCAATAAGAATGGATCCTTCACTTGGCTCAATTAATCGATTGATTAAACGAACTAAAGTAGATTTCCCACTTCCAGAAAGACCCATAATAACAAATGTTTCTCCTTCTTCAACTGAAAAGCTGGCACGATTTACTCCGACAGTATTCCCTGTTTTTTTCAATATCTCTTCTTTAGACATACCTTCATCTAACATTTTGATAGATTGGTTGATATTTTTACCAAAGATTTTAGACAGGTCTTTTGCTTCAACTACTGCCATGTAATCACCTCTCTATAATTATATTGTTTTGTAAAACATCTAAATTCAAAAAACCTTTGGTACTCTTGAACCATTTATGCTAAAAAGAAAAATAAATGAACCCACAATAGACTCATTTATTTTATGGCACCTAAATAGATGTATTTACCTGTTTCTAGGCAACAATATTCATTATAGTTAAGTTCTGAATAAAGCTCAAATCGCTTATCATGCGGTATTCTAAGAGTTTCAAGCAATATATACCTTCTCTCTAATATAACCGAGCTTATCTGCCTTTTTCTCCTTTATCCTTTAAGATACTTCATTTATTTTACAAATGGGGGAGTTTATTTCTGAATAATTACTATTTTTTTGCAATTACATTTATAATATTACAGGTTTTTTAAATTATACTGCCGGTACTTATTTAAAATATACAAAGCCAACATCAAAATAAACGTTATGGCCAGCATTAACATTCCACCAAGCAGAATCATTTGTACTACAGCCCAACCTGCTTTTATATGTAAGAAAAAGAAAAGAATTAAAAACAAACTTGAAATGATCGTATATTTTCCGAGTGAACGCCCTTCCTGATTCAGCTGCTCCAATAGTCCCTCATACTGCGCTTCCATCGGTAAAGCTTCCGGAGAACCTTGAAAAATTTGTACATAATCTACTGCATCTACAAGCTCCCAGCCTTCCCCCGTTTGTAGTGTATCTTCCTCTATATTTTGAATAGGTTGAAATTCAAGATGATATTGTACGTCTTTTGGTTGATCTTCTTTTAATTGAATAAGAAGGCCGCCCAATCGTAATTTTTCTACGCCCCAGCCTTCTTTTGCAAGAGCTTCCAATTTTTCTGTTCCTATATAATGAAAGAAAAATCTAGCAGGGTTCCAAATAAATTTCTTTTTCATGGATTTTCACCTCTTCTTAATGACATAACTAATTAATTATTATCATTATACAAGATTTTCTGCAATCCTTCTTAATAATCTTGAATACGACACAAAATTGATTTTGTCTTTAGACAGCACTTTCATTTTTTAATTAATGACAATTTTCTTATTTGGTCTATTTTTACGAATTTAAACCATTCCCTTTTTTACCCAATTGTGTAAATCCTTTTATGGCAACGATTTCCGTTTTTTGATAGTTTTAAAAACCATGCATTTTCTAAGGATTTTAAAATGAATTATATTTCTTCAACCCTTTTCATGATATAATCAAGACTGACCTATAACACGATAGAAAGGATGAAAAAAACCGATGAGTCGTTCAAACGAACATATCGAAAAGTCAGAAACAGCTGTTAAGGCGCCAAATCCTCGACTTAAAAGCTGGAAGAGTGTCTTTAATAAACTTAAAAAAAATAAGTCGGCTGTTGTCGGCGGTATATTAATCATTTTACTTATCCTTATTGCCCTTGTCGGACCACACTTGGCTCCTTACGACCCTCTATATGATCAGGATGTAACCAATAAATTAGCTACTCCTTCATCGGATCATTGGTTTGGGACAGATAACTTTGGCAGAGACATATTTAGCAGGGTAATCCAAGGTACTGGATTAACGCTTATGATTGGTTTTTTCTCTATTTTACTCGGGGCAACAGTTGGTGTATTCCTCGGTATTATAGCCGGCTACTATGGAAAACGGACAGACAGTATTATTATGCGTATTATGGATGTTTTATTAGCATTTCCTAGTATTCTATTAGCATTAACTATCGTTACTGTATTAGGCGGAAGCATGTTTAATGTCATTATTGCTGTTGCTGTTTCATCTGTACCTATTTTCGCGAGAATTGTTCGAGGTTCTACGCTATCTGTGAAAAAGCTGGAGTATATTGATGCGATGAGAGCATTAGGAGCCAGCGATTCCAGAATTATTTTCAAACATATTTTACCTAATATCACCTCTCCAATTATCGTTCAAGCTACGTTAAGTATTGCTACAGCGATTCTATCCGCCAGTGGACTTTCCTTCTTAGGTTTAGGCGCACAGCCTCCTACACCGGAATGGGGAGCTATGCTGAGTGATGGACGAAACTACTTATATAATGCACCTCATGTAGCGTTATTCCCAGGGCTTGCTATTGTCGTAGCTGTATTAGCATTTAACTTACTTGGAGACGGATTACGTGATGCATTTGATCCAAAAACGAGAGAATAGAAAGAGGTGAACCATTTTGATTCAATTTATCATTCGACGTATGTTACAAACGATACCCGTCCTAATCGGTGTATCTATTATCGTATTTAGCATGATGCATCTGGTTCCCGGAGATACTGCGCAAGTCATTGCCGGTGAAGGTGCTCCACGGGAACAAGTTGAAAATATCAGAGAACGCTTAGGCTTAAATGATCCACTACCAACACAGTATTTCAATTATGTGAGCGGTGCCGTTCAAGGAGATTTAGGAACTTCCATGCGAAGTGGACGGGATGTTTCCGCTGAAATTGGTGCCAGGTTCTGGGTAACGGTCGAACTGGCCTTTTACAGTACCGTATTAGCTGTATTCGTAGGATTAATTATTGGTATTATTTCTGCAACGCGCAAATATTCTGCTATTGACACTACGCTGATGGTGATAGCTTTATTTGGTCTATCCATGCCAAACTTCTGGCTTGGTCTCATGTTAATTCAGTGGTTTGCAATTGGAATCGATCTGCCATCATGGGTGCCTTTCTTTAATAATACAAGTTGGTTCAGTCCTTCCGGTTGGGGCAGCTTTAGCCAAATCGTCTTACCTGTTATCACATTAGGTACAAGTAGTGCTGCCATTATTGCACGGATGACGCGTTCAAGTATGCTCGATGTTATCGGCCAAGATTATATTCGAACAGCCCGTGCAAAAGGGGTCAAAGAACGATATGTTATCTACCGTCACGCATTAAAGAATGCACTCATTCCGATTGTTACCGTAGTCGGTCTACAGTTTGGCGGGCTTCTTGGTGGATCAGTATTAACAGAGTCTGTATTCGCTGTTAACGGAATGGGAAAATTGATTATTGACTCTATTGAAGCTCGTGATTTCCCGGTTGTTCAAGGAACTATTTTAGTTGCATCCCTTCTTTTCGTTCTTGTAAACTTGATTGTTGATGTTGCTTATAGATTCTTGAACAAGCGAATTGATTTAGACTAGTATTTTTGCATTACTAGATTTTTGAAAGGAGCTACTTACTATGACAAGTGCACCTAACACTTCATATGACAATATATTAGAAATTAAAGATTTACAGACTTCTTTCTTCACAAAAGATTTAGAAGTAAAGGCTGTAGATGGGGTTTCCTTTAATATTCCAAAAGGAAAAGTACTTGGTGTTGTTGGAGAGTCTGGTTCAGGAAAAAGTATTACTGCTCTGTCGGTTCTCCGTCTTATCGAAGAACCAGGTAAAGTTAAAGGAGGAGAAATTCTCTTTAAAGGAGAAAACCTCCTGGATAAAAGCGAAGCACAGATGCGTAAAATTCGCGGTAATGAAATATCAATGATTTTCCAGGAACCAATGACTTCATTAAATCCAACCTTTACCGTTGGACAACAAATCAGTGAATCCTTCCAAATTCACGAAGGTCTTGGCAAAAAGGAAGCTAAAAAGAGATCCATTGATATGTTAAAGCTGGTAGGAATTCCTTCTCCAGAAAAACGTATTGACCAGTACCCTTTTGAATTATCCGGAGGAATGCGTCAGCGTGTGATGATCGCGATTGCGCTTGCCTGTAATCCTGATTTATTGATTGCCGATGAACCAACAACGGCATTAGATGTAACGATACAAGCACAAATTTTAGATTTAATGAAAGAATTGCAAGAAAAATTGGACATGGGTATTTTATTAATTACACATGACCTTGGCGTTGTTGCGGAAACATGTGATTACGTTGCCGTTATGTATTGTGGTAAAGTCGTTGAATTTACGGATAAAAAAACATTATTTACGAATCCAAAGCACCCATACACCGTTGGCTTGATGCAATCTGTTCCACAACACGACCAAGATGTGGACGGAGATTTAGCAGTGATCAAAGGGTCTGTCCCTAGTCCCGCTGAAATGCCACAAGGCTGTCGTTTTGCGCCAAGATGCCCATTTGCTACCGATTTATGCAGAAATAATTTACCTGACTTAGAAACAGATGAAGAAGGTAACCAAATTCGTTGCTGGATTTATTCGGACGAATGGGATGGAGATCCGGAGGTGAACATTCATGAGCAATCAAAAAGCACTTCTTAAAGTAAATGGTTTAAAACAATATTTCCCGATCAAAGGCGGGATTCTCGGGCGAACAGTGAATCATGTAAAGGCAGTAGATGATGTTTCCTTTGACGTTTATGAAGGCGAGACACTAAGCATCGTAGGCGAATCTGGCTGTGGGAAATCTACAACCGGACGAGCTGTTCTCAGATTAGATGAACCTACTGAGGGAGAAGTAGAATTTGACGGTACAAATATCCTTGAGCTGAACAAGAAAGAAATGAATAAATTCCGTAAAGATATGCAGATTATCTTCCAGGATCCATATGCATCGATTAATCCGCGTCACACCGTACGACAAATACTAACCGAAGCAATGGAAATTCAAAATGCTGTTCCTAAAAAGGACAGAAATGATAGCGTAAAAGAGCTAATGGATACAGTTGGACTTGGACCACACCAAGCTGATCGGCATCCACATGAGTTCAGCGGCGGACAGCGCCAGCGTATTGGAATCGCCCGGGCTCTGTCTGTTGATCCAAAACTGATTATTGCTGATGAAGCTGTTTCCGCACTGGATGTATCTATTCAAGCACAGGTTATTAACCTTCTGAAAAAGCTGCAGCGTGAATTTGGACTGACTTACCTGTTCATTTCACATGATTTAGGTGTTGTCCGACACATCTCTGACCGCATTATTGTTATGTATTTAGGAAAAGTGGTAGAGATAGCTGATAAAAAATCATTATTTACAAATAATATGCACCCTTATACAAAGGCTCTGCTATCTGCAATCCCTAGTACCGATTTAGAAGCCAAAAAAGAACGTATAACGTTAAAAGGAGATGTCCCTTCTCCAATTGATCCGCCAGAAGGCTGCCGTTTCCATACACGTTGTCCATTTGCAACAGACATATGCCGTACAAAAGTACCTGAATTGCGTAACGCAGAAGGCATGAAAGACGGACATCGTGCAGCATGTCATCATATGGAGGCAATCCGTTCCGGTGAGCATCAACCAACTGTAAATGCGTAATAATATAATAAAAGTCACATGATATCAAAATCATGTGACTTTTTTGCGCGAATTATTCGTTTCAATTTTTGGCCTCAACCACTACCCCATAAATTTCCTTTTACTAACAATCTCAATATAATAAGAATCACACCAATGCTTGCACCTATCAAAAACGACGTTCCTGCAGATTGCATGGAAACACTCTCATTATTAATAAGCCTCAATATTGACATAATAGCAGCTGCAACAATTCCGGGAATCATTATAAAAAGAGGGATCTGCAAACCTTTACTCATTTCCTTACCACCTTCATAATATGGCTTTTGAATCTGTTCCCTATGTTTGCATAATCAAAACCATCCGTTTACACTGGTGGTTTGTTCTACGGCTTAAAGTCGCTCTTCAGGCTGAAGTCCTTCTTATCACTCTTAAACTGAAGTATATTCAAAATAGGACTGAACTCAATATTCCATTTTAAATATATATTTTCTTTGTTTTCATTGAATTGATTAGCTATATAATTTCCAGTTATCTCTTCCGCCGCTCCACTTGTTCGTATGAACAAAACGCAGATAAGGCTAAAAACCGTAGAGTTAGACCACGCATTTGTAAATTAAAAATAAGGAATTCAATAAAGAACAAGGAAATACGAGTTTTTCAAATGAAGGAACAAAAGCGCAGAGCGCCTGTTTAAAAACGTAGAGATTGGAGCAGCGCAACTGAGATAAAGGAAACACGGTGAGGTGACGAACCGATGTTGACTTATCGTAGGGCGCGACGTGAAATCTCCTAGTTTTTGGCGCTCGGAGCTGGACGTGGCTGTTTTACTATAAATAGTTATCCACAAGGCAATAATTCTATAATTTCCTATGAAGCAAGAAAAACAGCCGCTTCCCTTAATAAGAAAAGCGGCTGTTGATTTCTTCATTATTGTTCTAAAGATACATCTTGTAATTGCAGAATACCAGTTGGTAACTGTGTTAACCCTTGTACTTCATCTCTAACACCAAGTAATAATTCCTGATGGTGCACGTAGAGCATTGGTGCAATTTCTGCAAGTTCTGCTTGAATGTCACTTAAAATTTCCATACGAGCATCTTCATCTACCTCACGACGCGCATCTTCAAGCATTTGATCTAAGTCATCATCTTGAAGGAAAGTACGGTTACCAGGGTCTCCTAGATTACTGGAATGGAATAGTGGATATAACCCATAATCCGCATCCCCAGTGGAAGTAGACCAGCCAAGAACAAACATATCATGGTCTCCTTGAGCTGTTCTTTCTAAATACGTACCCCACTCAAGAACCTCTACTTCTGCATCAATATTCAATTCTTGTAATTGAGATTGAACATTTGTAGCAGCGTCGACACGTTCTTGGGTGTCATTTGTCCAGATCGTCGTAGAGAATCCATCTTCATAACCTGCATCCGCGAGTAATTGTTTCGCTTCATCTAAATCATATTCTAAGCCACTAGCTGCATTTTCATCATAACCAATTACTGGCGGTGCCAATGGCCCAGTTGCTGGAATACCATGTCCATTATAAATACCGTCAACTATTTGATCTCTATCAATTGCCATGTTGATCGCTTTACGTACATCTGGGTCATCAAATGGCTCTTTTTCTACATTAAACCCAATATAAGATAAACTTACACTTTCTTGCGGTGCAACATGCGTACCATCTGTATTTTCAAGTTGTTCCACATCATTTGGACTTAGCGGATCACTAATATGTGAATCGCCAGTTTGAAGCTCAGCTACCCGGGTAAGGCCTTCACTTACAACCTTGAATACTACAGAATCAAGATGAGCTGTTTCTCCCCAATAGTCTTCATTTTTTACTAAACGAACTTCTGAACCAGGGTCCCAGGAATCAAATTCAAAAAAGCCTGTACCAATTGGGTTTTGGTTAATATAGCTTCCTGGATCTTCTCCATCTTCCATTGCTTCATAGTCTGCTTCAATGGCTTCTTCGGATACCATGGAACCACCGTTATGTGCTAAATGTGCTAAGAACGGGCCAAACGGATACTCCGTAGTGAAGCGTACGGTATGATCATCTACTACTTCTACTTCCTCTACCATTTCATAAAGGAAGAAACGTGGAGATGCTACATCCGGATCTAAAATACGTTCAATATTTGCTTTTACTGTCTCTGCAGTAAATTCCGTTCCATCATGGAATGTTACATCATCACGTAAAGTAAATTCCCACACAGTATCTTCTACCTGCTCCCACTCTGTAGCAAGCAGAGGCTGTATCTCCATATTTTCATCTAAAGTTACTAGTGTTTCAAAAACATTATTTTGAACGTTACTGGATGGCACGTCATTCGAACCTGCCGGATCCATTGCAACAATATCAGACTGGTTAGAAATAATTAGTTCGCCACCCTCAGTAGCTTCTTCTGAAGTGCCTTCCTCATCTCCATCTGAATCATTGTTACCGCCTTCATCTGGTTCACTAGCACATGCTACGAGAACAACACTGACTAACAGGCCAAAAACTAATAATAATAAAGACTTTTTTGACAATTTCATATTCGTACTCCCCTCAATTAGAATATTGTATAGTCTTACTTCTCTATTTTAATCTATCTATCAAATAAATTCAATAATAGTATTAATTTACTAAAATTTTGAAATATCTCAATATACATATTCAAGTAAATATTCTATTTTAAATAGATAGACTTAACTTTATTTTCACCATCATAGGAAATTCTAAGCTCTTTAGAAATACCGTCTATACAAGGTTTGCGCGATTTCATATGATATTTTTTATAGTACCTGTTTGCTTTTTCTAAAATCACCAGTATTTTCTTTCTACAAACATTTCTAGTTCTTATGTCTTATTATGTCGTTTCTTCTGAAAAACCTAATATTTTCCTTTACTAAAGGAAAAAAGATGCCTTTTTAAAGACATCTTTCACTTTTCTCTACTAACCAATTTGTTATTGAATTGTTACAACCTTTTAGAAGAAATAACTATTATCTACATCGCCGGCGGAATATCGCCTTCCCCATAGCGATGATCTAAATCCACGAATTTATTATATTCTTTTACAAAAGCAAGCTCTACCGTACCTGTTGGACCATTACGCTGCTTAGCAATGATAATCTCAATAATATTCTCTTTCTCCGTCTCTTTATCATAATAATCATCACGGTATAAGAACCCTACAATATCCGCATCCTGCTCAATACTTCCGGATTCACGAATATCGGACATCATCGGGCGCTTATCCTGTCTTGATTCCACTCCACGCGAGAGCTGAGATAAAGCAATCAGCGGCACTTCCAGTTCACGGGCTAACGCTTTTAACGCCCGGGAAATTTCGGAAACCTCCTGCTGACGGTTTTCCTTCGAGCTTCCGCTTCCCTGGATCAGCTGCAGATAATCAATCAAAATCATGCCCAGCCCATGCTCCTGCTTCAGACGTCGACACTTGGAACGAATTTCATTGACACGCACCCCTGGTGTATCATCAATATAAATACCTGCATTTGACAAGGAGCCCATGGACATAGTGAGTTTACTCCAATCATCTGCTTGCAGTTGACCATTTCTAAGGCGCTGGGCGTCGATATTTCCCTCTGCACAAAGCATACGCTGAACCAACTGATCTGCTCCCATCTCCAGGCTAAAAATAGCTACATTTTCATCTGTCTTCACCGCAACATTCTGAGCTACATTTAATGCAAATGCTGTTTTCCCCACGGAAGGACGAGCAGCAATGATGATTAAATCATTTCGCTGAAAACCTGATGTAATTCGGTCTAAATCTAAAAAGCCAGTTGGAACACCTGTTACATCACCTTTTTGTTGGTGAAGCTGTTCAATATTATCGTATACATCAATTAAGACATCTTTTATATTTTTGAAAGCTCCAGAATTTTTACGCCCTGAAACCTCTAGGATACTTTTTTCTGCATCATTTAATACATCTTCAACCTCATCTTCTTTTTCAAAAGATGCTGTTACAATATCTGTTGCTTTTCGAATTAAGCTGCGAAGGGTTGATTTTTCTTCCACAATCCTACTGTAATACTCTACGTTTGCTGCAGTTGGCACACTTTCTGCCAGCTCTGTTAAATAGGATACACCACCAACTTCCTCCAGCTGCTTTCGGTCGTTTAAAAACGTGGTAACCGTAACAACATCAATTGGTTCTCCACGCTCGGATAAGGTCATCATTGCTGTAAAAATAAGCTGATGACTTGCCCGGTAGAAATCCTCTGGAATTAATATTTCCGAAGCCTGTACAAATGCTGTCGGCTCTAAAAAAACAGCACCTAGAACAGATTGCTCTGCTTCTAAATTATGCGGCGGGGTACGATCATTCAAAGCTGCACTCATTACCTCTCCTCCGTATTCTTGTTATATGCGTTATAAAGAAAACTTGGCATTCGCTAATCCCTTCGGCAAATGCCTTAGTTGGGACTGGGAATGCGATTACTCGCTCCATCAAAATCGCTGCTCTTACACTTTTCTATCGTGAAAAAAAGAAATCGGCTTATTTCTCTTACGCCAATTTCTTTTTCTCTTGAATTAGTATATAAGCTGAGTTATTACCTTCACCTCTAACTCAATTTATTAAAGCTTATTTTTCTTTCACATGAACTTTTACAGAGCCAGATACTTCTGGATGTAATTTAACCGGTACATTCGTATACCCTAATGCACGGATCGGCTCATCTAATTCTAATTTTCGCTTATCAATTTTATAACCATGTTGCTTGTTTAGCCCTTCCGAAATCTGTTTGCTTGTAATCGAACCGAATAAACGACCATTTTCTCCAGATTTAGCTTCCAGCTCTACAGTTAAATCGGCTAATTTATCTTTTAATTGAATCGCATTTTCTTTTTCTTCTATCTCTAATCGATCTTGTTTTTTCTTTTTCGCATCAAGTGCTTTTAGATTTCCAGAAGTAGCTTCTTCTGCCAAATTATTTTTTAATAGATAATTACGGGCATAGCCGTCAGGAACATTTTTCACTTCGCCTTTTTTCGCTTTCCCTTTGACATCTTTTAAGAAAATAACTTTCATTCTGAATCTCTCCCTTTTTTATACTCTAGTTCATCGATAATTTCAACAAGTATTTCTTCCGCTTCATCGATGGTTTTATTCTCCATTTGCGTAGCTGCATTGGTTAAATGCCCGCCACCATTCATTTCCTCCATGATGACCTGTACATTTACATCGCCAAGTGACCTCGCACTAATTCCAACTCTGCCGTCTGATCGTTCCGAGATAACAAACGACGCGGAGATCCCCTCCATGGTCAATAAAGTATCTGCAGCTTGTGCAATCAGCACCGGACTATATGCTTTTCCACTAGGCGCTTTTGCAATAGCTATATGATCATTATATATTTGGGCTCTCTCAATAATATGACTGCGCTCGACAAATACACTTAAGTCTTCTTTAAGGAGGCGTTGAACCAACACTGTATCCGCTCCTTGCGACCTAAGATAAGATGCAGCATCGAACGTTCTGGAACCTGTACGCAAAGTGAAACTTTTCGTATCAACAATAATTCCAGCTAAAAGCGCTGTTGCTTCCAGTACTTTCAACTTGGTCCCTTTAGGCTGATATTCTAACAACTCTGTCACCAGTTCTGCTGTAGATGAAGCATAAGGTTCCATATAAACAAGTGTTGGATTATCAATAAATTCCTCGGCACGGCGATGGTGGTCGATAACAATTTTATAATCGGTATAGTTTAATAAACTTTCTACCGCAACCATATTCGGTTTATGCGTATCAACAACAATTAATAAACTCTGCTGATCTGTCATCAATTCTTCTGCTTCATCTGGGCTGATAAATTGATCCCAAAGTTCCTCATCTTTACGAATGTGGTTCATCAGCTTAGAAACACCCGTCTCCACGTCATTCTCATCAAATACAATGTAGCCGGGGACATTATTTGTTTTAGCAATATTTAAAACACCAATAGCTGCACCAATCGCATCCATATCCGGTGATTTATGTCCCATAATCATAACATTATCACTTGCACGAACCAATTCTTTTAACGCATGAGAGATCACACGGGCTCGTACACGGGTGCGCTTTTCCATCGGATTCGTCTTTCCGCCATAAAAACGCACTTTTCCATTCTCATCCTTAATGGCAACTTGGTCACCACCACGGCCTAAAGCTAAATCCAAACTGGACTGCGCGACTTCTCCGATCTCAGGCAGTGTCATGTTTCCAACACCAACCCCAATACTCAACGTCACTGGGTTACTTTCAGATCCTCCCATTTCTCGGACCTCATCTAAAATAGAGAATTTTACTTTCTCCAGTTCCTGCAGAATCTCTATATTTCCAACAGCTAAAAATCGTTCCTGTGACGTCCGTTTCAAGTAAAGCCCATAATGACTGGACCAGCTATTCAGAACAGCTGTTACTTGAGAATTTAATTGGCTCTTAGCTGTATCATCCATATTTTGTGTAATCTCTTCATAGTTATCTAAAAAAATGATTGCGAGCACCGTCTGTTCATTATAATAACGGTCTTTCAGATTTTGATGCTCTGTACGATCAAGGAAATAGAGCAATTTCTCTTCCTTTTTAATCACACAAAGGAACGTATAATCTCCAATTTCTACCCAAATCTCATTTCTGTTTTCTAAAATCATTGGAATTAAATCTTCGGATAAATTATTCAGAGATTCGCCTATAATCGTATCCTTACTTGTTTTAAATTGATTCATAAATGGATTAGACCATTCTATTTGATAGTTATCATTATATAGAATAATTCCAAAAGGCATTTCTAATAAAGCCTCAGAACCAACTTTTTTTACACGATGAGAAATGGTTGATATATATTCTTCCGCTTCATCTAGAAGCACTCTCTCCGTTCGAATACTATAATAAAATGAAGCAGCGAAGACAATTGTCATTATTAAGCCAACTATCCATTGATAGTACCACACACATAAAAGCAATAGAAAAGTAAGGATATAAATAATCCATACATGCTTGCTTAATGTTGGTCTATTCTGCAAATCTGGCACGGCATTCAGCTCCTTCAAAATCCAACAATCTTTCTGTTTTTCTACATCTATTCTCGGGCTGTTCCAGTTAGGTGTTTTGCCCTTAACTTAAGAATCACGAGCTGACATACAAGCTCATCACTTTTCTTACTTTAACCGTTCCCTTAACCGGAATCCTATATCAATTATACCTAAGATTCGAACGAAATAAAGAAGAAATCCTGGAAAAAGAACTGTGGCAACAACAATTAAAATTGGTACTGCTTTGGCTATTTTTTTGATATAAGCAAAGTAAAAGATAAAGGAGAATCCTTGCAGTGATAAAGCAATTCCAACTATCATCAACAGATTCTGTACTCCAAAATTCATCGTGCTTCCTTCTTCAAAGCCGATTACAGATAGAATTAATGCTAACAAGTAAATCCAAATAATCACACTTGGAAATTGTAATTGACGAAATGGAGGAAAGGCTAATTTTTCATTCCCTATTCGGTTAAATAACTTATAACTAATCCATTGTGTGATAAAAGCTGTTATTAAAGCAAATACAACCATAAAAGTAGGAATTAACTGCTGTAATAAATTAATCTGCGTTTCTTGCAGCATTTCCATATCTTCTTCCCCTAATGAAGGGTTGATGCTTTCCACCATAGTTGCACTCGTATTCACAGATTCTTCTACAATATTTTCATACTCTGCTACAATATTAACATCCAGCAGTGTCTGACTAAAAATAAAAGCCAATAACATCCCAACAAGAAAACCAAATGTTCCTTGGGCTAACGTTTCATATGCTGTATTTCCTTTAGACATTGCGTAACCAATAAAAGTACCACCAGCCGCTGCAATTAACAATAGTGGTAGCATAACCGGGGACATTAACAATGAAGATATAACAATAACAGCCAGTGTCATAATCAGACCTGCCTTTACTCCATGTCGCTTCACATAGAAAATAAAAGGAACAGGTAATACAAAAATTGTAATTAAGCTAAGTATGGGAAATAAAGAAGCGATCAGCATTACCATTAAAATAGCGATCATCATTGCTCCTTCTGTAACTTGTCTCGATTTGTTCATATACTGCACCTCGTTCTAGCAAAATAGATAATAATAAAGGATGTTTAAACCTTTGATGAAGGGATTTCCTCTTCTATGCAAAAATATTCATCGAAATAAAACGAAACTTCATTCAGTGGGAGTTTTCGACGCACAGCTCTTTACGAGGGGGCGAGTAATCGTAGTCCCAGTCCCAGGACGTCGCGAACTTAGTCTGCTGCTTTTCTCTCACTGAATTAGCCTGAGTGATTCAGGGAGTTAGCTCACCTGATCTCCTACCTAAATAAATTTATTCTCCCTCTTTATTTTGTGGTGGGAATTTTACGGGCAGTTCTCCATGATAAATCAAATTCGTTACATGCTTCCATTCTTCTCTATAAAATGATTCTTAAAGTTCGATGGAAGATGACTATAAAATAATTCAACACATATTCTACTATA
The DNA here is from genome assembly GCF_000750635.1 of Oceanobacillus jeddahensis. Lineage (GTDB taxonomy): Bacteria > Bacillota > Bacilli > Bacillales > Amphibacillaceae > Oceanobacillus > Oceanobacillus jeddahense. The sequence continues at coordinate 130,299 of NZ_CCDM010000001.1, read as the reverse complement.
ATAACATGAATTTAATAGAATAGCTTGTATTGCACATTATTAAAAGGACAAGAAATATGAGGGGAAACTTCAATTAATAGCGCCTTAAAGCCAGTTAATCCTTCATTAAATTTCCAGCATGAATCTATGCTTATGGATAAATAGCTATATTTATATTCGATTACTTACATAGAATAGGCGATAAATAAATCTTTATATTATTTCCCGGGAAATTTGTCGAATAACGCTATTTTCTTACCCTTACAACGCTTATTCCTTTATAATAGTAGTGTTGCCAACTAAGTGTGGATTAAGTCATATCATTTCGTTGTAGATACCTAACTATACCTATGAATGATTTATCACAGCATAAGTGAAGGATGAAAAAAATGAAATTTATAAAAATATTAAAGGAAAGCTTTTTACTGCCACAAAAAAAAGCGATGTTTCAAATCAATCGAATTGCAATGGACAAAATTATGATCTATCTCTTTATTTTATTTATGGTCGTATCATTACCTGAACTCGTATCCCGTTTAACAAATTGGACTGGTTTAGGAGGGGAAATGAATATTATCTTCCAGCTTATTTATTTCTTTATGTTTTACTATTTAATTTTATCTATTTTACTCTTGGGCATTATTTCATTAATCGCATACATAAGTAAAGGAGTGGTTCATCTCGCAAATAGGAAACTCTACTATGGCACGCTATGGAAATTAACAGCTTGTTCTGTAACGGTTCCGCTCTTCATCTTTACATTAATCTCGTTTATCTGGTCCATTCCAGATTGGAGTTTATTTATCTTTTTTATTTATCCATTATTACTGGTAACACGGATGATTTTCTTATATCCACAAAAAAGAGTCCGCTAAAGAAATTTTATGTTTTTATTCACTTAAAACGCAGCCAAACTATTTCTAAATATTGTTTCATCTCTTTCTTCCATTACGAAGAAATGATTGAAATTCTTTTGTTTACGCTTTATAGTAATAATATGATTTACTTAAAGATTTGGTGAAGCGCTTACAAGGAAAGAGGTTTATTTATGGAAGATGTTTCAGTTTGGCTGACAATTGTCGGCCTATTAATTATTTTTTCAATTGTTGGATTGCTTATAGCAAGTAAAGTCAGCCCGATTGTTGGGATGACAATTATTCCAATTATTGGAGCTTTTCTAGCGGGATTTAATTTTACAGATCTCTCTGCATTTTTAACAGATGGCTCTGAGCGGGTAATGGGCGTTGTAATTATGTTTATTTTTGCCATTGTCTATTTTGGCATTATGCAAGATAGCGGATTATTCAACCCTTTTATACGCTTTATGATTTTAGTAACTAAAGGAAACGTAATCATTGTAGCAATGGCTACAGCAGTTATTGGAATGATTGCACAACTGGATGGCGCCGGGGCATCTACATTCCTTCTATGTATCCCTGCATTACTTCCTTTATATAAGGAATTACATATGAGTCGTTATTTATTGTTATTATTAGTTGCTTTAAGTGCTAGTGTTATCAATATGATTCCTTGGGGCGGACCATCAGCTCGGGCAGCAACAGCTATTGATATGGAATTAATTGAATTTTATTTACCGCTTATTCCTATACAGGGAATTGGAATTGTTCTTATTTTAGCTTTAGCAGCTCTCCTGGGAATCCGTGAAAAAAGAAAAATCAGTAAAAAAGCTGCTGCTGGTGAGATTACAAAAGAGGAAAACATAAATATTCTTGCTATTGCTGATAACTTCACACAAAGACAGAATGAAGAAATGGCAGCTGCGAAAGAACAACCACGGGATATTAAAGGAAGAAATTGGGCAAATCTGATTCTAACTGTTCTCGTATTAGGTACGATGATGGCCGGCTTACTCGAGCCGCAATATGCATTTATGATAGGGGTCGCGCTCGCCTTGCCATTAAACTATCAGGGCGTCGATAACCAAATGAACCGTGTTAAAGTACATGCGCCAAACGCCTTAATGATGGCTGCCGTTATCCTGGCTGCGGGTGTCTTTCTGGGAGTCCTCAATAAATCAGGCATGCTTGAACAAATTGCACTAGCGGCAGTAGCAATTATGCCAGCTTTTGTTATTCCATTTATTCATGTGATCGTTGGGATATTAGGGGTTCCGTTAGATTTATTAACCAGTACAGATGCGTATTATTTTGCATTGCTGCCAATTGTTGATCAAATTGCAAGCACACAGGGAATTCCTTCTGTGTCTACAGCATATTCTATGATGATTGGAAATATCATCGGAACTTTTGTAAGTCCTTTCTCTCCAGCATTGTGGTTAGGAATCGGACTTGCCTCAGCCAACATGGGGAAACATATCAAATATTCTTTCTTCTGGTTATGGGGATTTAGTATCATTCTATTAGGCTGTGCAATTTTAATTGGTGTTGTCTCACTTTAAAATTAGATTCACAGACTCCTATACTCTCTTCAAGCGTAGTCAATCAGTCTTCCATGCTTGAAGAGAGTTTTTCAGTATGTTAGAAATACAGGGAGGTGAAGTTACGTGGAGCTGCTCCATATTCTTATCATCCTCGTTATTATTGTCTGCATTTTTGCCTTAGCTGGTACCATTTTTGTTACGAAACGGTTAGATGATAATTATGAGCGACAGAAAAGCTTTTCAAGTCTTTCCTATATTTACTTTATTGGCCTGCCTGCCATTATTTTAGCTGCTGTGCTGATATGGTTTTTTATTTAAACGAACAAGATGTATCCTCACAATTTCCATTTTTCTTACAAAAGCTTCACACGTCAATTGAAAAAAAGATCGTTTCGCCCGTGCTTCCGTTAAGCAAATCGATCGTTTCTCTAATATTTTGCATCATATAAAATAAACCCTCAAGCTCTTTTGAACTTGAGGGTTTATTAATCAATCTGCTACGTAAGGCAATAAAGCCATTTGACGAGCACGTTTAATTGCAATAGTCAATTTACGTTGATATTTTGCAGAAGTTCCAGTTACACGACGAGGAAGAATTTTTCCACGTTCAGAAACGAAACGTCTTAGCAAATCTACATCTTTATAATCGATGTGTGTAATTCCGTTTGCTGTGAAATAACACACCTTACGACGTTTTGCGCGTCCGCGACGAGCTGCCATGTGAATACACTCCTTTTAATTAATTTAGATAATGATTTAAAACGGTAAATCATCGTCTGATATATCAATCGGTTCTCCATTATTTTTAAATGGATCTTCCTGATTTTGGTTTTGATTAAATCCTTGATTTTGATTTGATGAAAATGGATTTTGCTGATATTGGTTCTGATTATTTTGGTTATTCTGGTATCCATCTGATTGAAACTGTCCTCCACCTTGAGAACCTTTTGTTTCCAGGAATTGGACACTATCTGCAACAATTTCTGTTACATAAACCCGTTTACCATCTTGGCCTTCAAAATTACGTGTCTGTACACGGCCATCTACACCAATCATACTCCCTTTTTTCATATAATTCGCCAGGTTTTCAGCAGGTCTGCGCCAAACGACACAGTTAATGAAATCTGCTTCGCGTTCTCCCTGTTGATTGGAAAAAGGTCTGTTCACAGCAATCGTAAAATTAGCTACTGCCACACCGCTTGGAGTATAGCGTAAATCAGGATCCCTCGTTAATCTGCCAACTAATACGACACGATTTAACATCAGAACCACTCCTTATTATTTTTCATCTCGAATTGCCATATGGCGAATAATATCATCGCTGAATTTCGCTAAGCGGTCAAATTCATTTACTGAATTTTCATCACCTTGGAAATTAATTACAACATAATATCCATCACGATAGTCATTGATTTCATATGCAAGACGTTTCTTGCCTTTTTCATCAACTTTTTCGATTTCCGCTCCGTTATCAGTAAGGATTTTGTTAAAACGCTCGATTAAAGCAGTTTGTGCTTCCTCCTCGATATCTGGGCGGATGATGTACATAATTTCGTATTTTCTCATCCGTTACACCTCCTTTTGGTCTTAGCGGCTCTATTCTCTGCAATTCCGTATGAATTGCGGATATAAGAGCAAGGAATAATTATTTAATTACTCACATTTGGACATTATACCAAATAAATTATGTTATGACAAGCCTTCGAGAGAACCTGATTTACTTTTATTTTCAACATTCACCGTTATTCCAACTATTTTAGAGAACGCACCTATACGTTAAATCGGAAGTGAATAACATCACCATCTTGAACGATATATTCTTTTCCTTCCAGCCTTACTTGACCTCTTTCTCTTGCTGTTGCCATATTGCCAGCATCCACTAAAGCGTCATACGACACCGTCTCTGCACGGATAAACCCGCGTTCAAAATCGGTATGGATAATCCCCGCTGCCTGAGGGGCTTTGATTCCCTGACGGAAAGTCCATGCACGCACTTCTTGTTCACCCGCTGTAAAATACGTAGCCAGTCCAAGTAAGTTATAAGATGCTTTAATTAATTGGTCTAAGCCTGATTCCGAAATACCTAAATCCTCCAGGAATTCTTCTTTCTCTTCCGGTTCTAATTCTGCTATTTCTTCTTCAATCCGTGCACAAACAACAATTACTTCTGCATTTTCATTCGCTGCATACGCTTTTACCTTTTGAACATTTTCATTCGAATCCGGGTCTGCAACTTCTTCTTCACTCACATTGGCTACATATAAGGTTGGTTTACTTGTTAACAGATGAAGACCCTTAACTATTTTCTCTTGCTCCTCCGTAAACTCCAAAGCACGTACCGGCTGGTCATTTTCCAAACCCTCTTTCACTTTGTTTAAAATCTCATACTCTGCCAATGCTTCTTTATCCTTTTGGCGTGCCAGCTTTTCTACACGCTGAAATCGTTTATTTACTGATTCCAAATCTGCTAAAATCAACTCCAGATTAATGATTTCAATATCATCTATCGGATTGACCTTTCCAGAAACATGTGTAATATTTTCATCTTCAAAACAGCGTACGACCTGACAAATTGCATCTACCTGTCTGATATGGGATAAGAATTGGTTTCCTAATCCTTCTCCTTTGCTCGCACCCTTTACAATTCCGGCAATATCTGTGAATTCAAATGCAGTCGGGACTGTTTTTTTCGGTTTTACAAGCTCTGTTAATTTATTTAAACGTTCGTCTGGGACTTCCACAATCCCTACATTCGGATCGATTGTAGCAAATGGATAGTTTGCTGCTTCTGCTCCAGCCTGTGTGATTGCATTAAATAAAGTAGATTTCCCTACATTTGGAAGACCGACAATTCCTGCTGTTAATGCCATCTTAATTTCTTCAACTCCTTAAGGATTCGTTCATGTACACTACGTAATTCCAATTATAGATAGTCCACTACAAAAAGACAAGCATGAGAAAACTCAAAACCAGACCATGATCGGGCCTGATTTTGAGTTTTCTTCCAGGGGAATATTACATTTTACCTTATCTTTTCTTCAGCAAAATAGCATTTTACTATTCTTCATGTTTTTCTAAAACTTTTTTTAATTTTTTGGTAAAATCTCTTCTCGGGATAAGTACACTATGCCCACACCCAAGACATTTAATCCGGATGTCCATTCCCATCCGGATAATTTGCCAGCGGTTCTCCCCACATGGATGCGGCTTTTTCATTTGGACAACGTCACGCAAACCAAATTCTTTATCCATAACTCCTGCTCCTTTTGAAATTATACTGTTTAGCACCAAGCATCATTTAAAATAGATACTTGGTGCTTTTCTTACATCCATTATAGCAAATTTAAGAGACGTTTATCCTCGATTTTGCTGACGTTCTTGTGTTAGTTGATCCATTTGCTCCTCGGAATAAGTGACAATGCGAGGAGAAGGGATTTTAATACCTGATTTATATAGCTTGTCCTGAATCTCTTTGCGAATATTCCGTTCTCCAGCCCACTGGAAAACTGGCTCTGTTTCAGCAATAATACGAACAACAAAGTGAGATACATCCAGATTCTGAACACCGATAATTTCTGGAACACCTAAAATAAACTCATACTTATCCGGTAATGTTTCTGCTACTTCATGAATAATTTGTTCTACTTGGGCAACATCACTTTCATAAGGCACATTCACATCTACAACGGAAAGGCCATTTCGGGAAGAATAGTTAATTACCTGGTCAATATTTCCATTAGGAACAATATTTAGCTCCCCTGTCCAAGAAACAATTTTTGATGTGCGTAATCCAATTTCTTCCACTGTTCCTTCTATACCAGCAGCTAACACATAATCTCCTACTGAAAATTGATCTTCAAAAATAATGAAGAAACCGGTAATGATATCTCGAACGAGATTCTGTGCACCAAAACCAATCGCTAAACCTACAACACCGGCACTGGCTAATAGTGGTCCAATGGCAAAGTTAAAGACTTCCAATATCATGACAAGCGCCATAAAGTAAACGACGTACGCAACTACACTTTTAATCAATTGCTTCAGGGTATCTTCGCGTCGTTTCGGAATTTTTATAGGTCCACGCTGTTTTTGGACGAATAATTTATCGACAACTTTCCGAACGATACGGACTACCAACCAGGAAATAAGGAGAATCAACAGTATCTGGATGGCGCCTCCTAAAATGGTTAGCCAAAGCTCAGGATTGCTTAAATAGTCCCATACCCGATTTATTTGATTACCTATAAAATTCAAGTTCATGCGTATATAACTCCTTTCACTTTCTTATAAACAGTTTTTCTATTGGATGTTAAAAAAATACTACCGTAATGTTTTTCCCATCTGAAAAAATATAAACATATAAATCTTTTATTTTGCAAGTTTTTTTGTTTATCGCAGTGTAACTGGTTTTAGAACATCGGAGTTATACTATTCTCCGATACCTGCATTTTTTTAACAGTCCTTTATTGAGAAGTTATATGCATACTATTCATAAGCAATATATTATCTTGTTTTTTTCCATAATGGATAGGTTAGCAGCCTGGCTAGAATATATAAATTAAGTATACCGTATAACGGATAGAGGAAGCTTACCAAATTAGCAAAACCAAACCCTGTCAACGGCAGCATAAGCAATACTGAAATAAGTACTATCACATACATTGGCTTTTCTTCTTTTAAAAATGACTGCACTCTCGTAGCAATTCCCAGCATTCCTGCAGCGGCAGTTGTAAAAATCGCCAGCCAGAGAAGAATAGACATGAATAAAATCATCCCCAGTGGAAACTCTTTTAAAATAGCAAATAAAGGAATCTCATAAAGAATAATTTCATCCGCTATTTGAATCAGGCTGCTGTTATAAATATACGAGAGTATACCCAGGCACAGTCCTGTCCCAATACAGCAAATAATGATTTCCCCTCTCCCTTTCACCTTATTTCCAACAGCTCCTAAAATAGCTATTAACGGAAGGATATTTAGTGCTGTAAAGGGAAAGGCAGAGAACCAATTTCGTTGCTCATGCCAATATGCAAACAACTGTAAATTTTGGTTAAAGACATACATCACTAGCACATACAAAAGCCCGCTAATCAAAATGGGTAGTATAAGCTCATTAAAAGTGAGTAGTCCGTTTATTCCCTTAATAAATAACAACACAAGTACGACCGCGGTAATACCAATCCCTAAAGAATATGGTAAATGAAATACTTGTCCGGCTGCTCCACTTCCCGCAATCATAATCATTGTCGTTGTAAAAAGATATAGAAGAATTAATCCGTCAAATGCCTTTGTTAACCTTTTTCCAGCTATAATTTCTAAAACAGGCAAATAATTGGCACTCTTCAATTGGTAACTGATCGCCATGATCACATAACAGCAGAATGAAAAAAGAACGGAAAATAGTACAATAGCCAGTCCACTTTCATGCCCAAAAAACTGCCATAGTTCTCTTCCTGATACATATCCGGCACCAATCGTTGCACCAAGGATTAATGCCGTCCATTGCAGGCCTCTTCTCCACATGGTATTTCCTCCAATTCATACGTATAGTTCTTCGTAAATTACCGTATACTGTAACAATATGATTTTGGAGGAACTGCTATGAATCTTAAAAATCGTCTACGCATACAATCAAACCATTTCAGAGCAAATTATAAAGAACCTGACATAGCTAAAACGTTATCTAATCAAGTACTTCCCTGGTTTCCTTTGCAAGCAAATAATTTTATTGCAGTCTTTATCGGGACCGATCGTTCAACCGGGGACGCATTGGGTCCGCTTGCTGGCACTTATTTCGAGGAAATGCAACCTAGGAATTTACATGTTTATGGAACAATTCACAATCCTGTCCATGCAGTAAATTTACAAGAATCACTCTTTAGCATTTATAAAAAATATGATAAACCTTATCTCATTGCCATTGATGCATGTCTGGGAAAAAGCAGCTCTGTTGGGAGTATTATTGCTGAAAACAAACCTTTGAAACCTGGTCTGGCATTAAATAAACAACTTCCACAAGTCGGAAATATGAACATCACAGGAGTTGTCAATGTCAGTGGCTTTATGGAACATACTGTTTTACAAAATACCCGCTTATCACTCGTTATGGATATGGCTTTAGAAATAGCAAGTATACTCAAACAAATCGACAAGCAATTATCATATTCCCAGCAACCAAACACAGCTGAAAATATGATTTAAGCACACCAAAAAAATCGGGCTTCTCTCTGCCCGATTTTTTTCGTATTAAAATAAGGTAAATATGTAATAAACAAGTACTACCGTCAAAATGCTAGGTAATAAATTTCCAATACGAATCTTAGTGATATTTAATAAATTAAGACCAATTGCTAAAATAAGCAGACCACCAACCGCCGTTAACTCGACAATTAACCCGTCTAACAAAGCAGCCGACACCCACCTATCAATTTGTGTTGCCAAAAGCGTAATCGTTCCCTGATAAAGCACAACTGGAATTGCTGATAAGATAACTCCAATACCTAATGTCGTCGTTAAGACAAGCGCAGTAAATCCATCAATAATCCCTTTTGTTATCAAAATACCATGGTCTCCACGAATACCGCTGTCTAATGCTCCAATAATTGCCATTGCTCCAACGCAAAATATAAGAGATGCTGTAACAAATCCTTGAGAAATACTTGTATCATTTTCATTAGCGGCAAAACGATAACCAATCCATTTTCCAAAACGATTTAATCCTTCCTCTATCTTTAGCCCTTCTCCGATGATTGCCCCTGACAATAAACTTAATAAAACGACAATAATTTGCTCCGTCTGCAAGGCCATCTGCAAACCAATTAAAACAATAACCAGCCCAATTCCATTCATAACCGTCTCTTTAAATCGTTCCGGAATTTTTGTGAAAAATAAACCTACAATACTTCCAATAATAATAAATACTAAATTAACAATGGTTCCAAATAAAGCCACTTCCTGCCTCCTATTTTAAGTTTTTAACAGGCCCAGTAATTCCATCCTCATGTGCCTGTATAACCACAACGGTTAAAGTTTTACAGAATTACTCTATAAAATGTTCCACGTGAAACATTCTTGCCTAAATGCGCTATATGTATTGATTTAAAGGGTAACCATTATGGTTTTACTCCACTTTACCGTTTCATTGAAGAATAAACAGTTATACAGCAATTTCTTCATTTTAGCTGCTTCCATCTTTTCTTTCTAACCAGTCATGTCAGACAAAGAGTTAAAGAGCATTATAATCAAATTTCTCTTCATTTGCAATTCTTTTTTCTCATCTAATAAGCCGCTTAAAAATCAAACTGCATTTGAATTTTTTTAGAAACATTTGAGAATTGATTGAGCAAAATCTGAGAAAGATCCTTTATGATAAAGTGTATAAGGAAATAGGAGGCAAATAAAATGGAAACGGTATTAGAAATTAAACATTTAAATAAGAAATATAAACATCAATACGCTCTCAAAAATATTTCTTTATCCATCCAAAAAGGAGAAATCTATGGGCTGATTGGTAGAAACGGAGCTGGAAAAACAACGCTATTAAAATCCATTGTAAAACTAATCGACCCGACGAGTGGACAAATTGCTTTATTCGGTTCTGCCTCAGACAAAAGCTGGGTAAAAGCTTTACGCAGAACCGGCAGTGTTATCGAAATCCCGGTTGCCTATGAATCACTTTCTGGTTGGGGAAATCTTGCCTATTACTGCAAGTTACGTGGAATTACTAATGAAAATGCTGTCATTCATGAAACACTTAATATCGTAGGTTTGGACCCAAAAGATAAAAAGAAATTCAAAAATTATTCTTTAGGGATGAAGCAAAAGCTGGGGATTGCCATCGCGATTTTATCTCGCCCGGATTTTCTCATCCTGGACGAACCAATTAACGGACTCGATCCCCTTTCCATCGTTGAATTTCGCCAATTGTTAAAACGGTTGCAGCAAGAACAAGGGATGACTATCATCATTTCCAGTCATATCTTATCCGAACTTTATCATGTAGCCACTCGCTTTGGAATTATCCATCATGGCGAACTTGTAAAAGAAATCTCCAAAAATGAATTTGAGGTGATGAGTCAAGATTATATCGTATTACAAACTCCCCAAATGGAAAATGCCAGCCGTGTATTAAGAGAAAGCCATCATTATCAGATGAAAATCATAGCAAAAAATAACATGCATATTTTTGCTGAATCTCATCAAATCAATCAGATTATAACGTTATTGGTTCAGCATCAGGTTCCTATCGACGGGATTTTTTACAAAAAACAAGATTTAGAAAGTTATTTTACAAGCTTGGTCCATGAGGAAACGGAGGAAGTTACCAATGATTAATGCGATGCGAGCAGATTTTTATCGTTTATTTCGTACCAAAGGATTTTATATCACGCAGCTATTATTAATCCTTTTTGTCATCATCAGTGTTTCAGCAGAAGCTACCGGAAGTGTCGGAGTTGTTGATTCTGATGAAATGGCAGGGATGCAAAGTCACCTGCAGGTTCATGATTGGGACAGTTATCAGACATTTATCGCTTTTTCCAGCATGGCAAGCTTTCTGATCTATTTCTGTCTTCCATTACTAGTTATGATTGTTGGTTATGACTTTGTTCACCAAAGTTATAAAAATCAATTGACTTCCGGTGTTTCCCGTCTTCAATACTTCGGGTCAAAATATTTTATTTTCGCGGTAGTCACTGCTCTGCAGTTTATTTTTTATTATACTTCTGCTTTTGTTACTGCAGCAGTTACTAATGGAATCGGTACTGCCCCAACATATTTCTGGATCCATGCTTTACAAACCATCGGTGTTCAATTTATAGCATTTCAAGCCATTTTTATGATCAGCCTTTGCATTCTCGTGATCACATTTTCTAACGTCAGTGGCATCATTAGTGTTATTGTCATCCCATTGATTATCAATGTCCTAAGTGCTTTTTTCACCATGGACTGGCTGAAATATTTTGATTTTCAAACTGGGATAAATGTAGCCTGGATTCGTGACTTACCGGACTTTTCCTGGCTGGCTTTCCTCAGCTGTAATTTAGGTATTATCATTATAATGAGTTATATCGCTTATCAAGCTTTTCGGCATAAAAGCTTATAAGGAAAAGAGGGTTCTATTGTTTAAACAGCAGAGCCCTTTTTTTCTACTTCCCCTTTCACTGGTAGGGCCATTCTAAAACAACCGTAAATAAATCATCGGTCTCTTGAATAAGTAGATGACCATTTGTTAATTCTGTCAATTCCCGCGCAATATATAATCCTAATCCAGAAGAATCCTCTGTCGTTGATAAGTTTTCTGAATAAAAACGTGTTGTCAGCTTTTCCAAGTTTTTGATAGAATGCCTTTCTCGATTGGACATTTTTACCTGAATCCGTTCTTGTGTCCCCCTTACTTGAACTTGTAAGTATTCCCTTCCATGTTTCAACACATTTCCAAAAAGATTTTGCATGATTCGCTTTAATAAATCAGCATCACTTGTCATCATGCACGCTTGTTCTAAATCAACCTCTACCTTAAAACCTTGTTCTTGGAGAACATCATAAAATTGTAATAATTCCTGTTTAACAGTCTCCGTCAGATTCACAGTCTGAAAAACTGGTTGAACTGATTGTTCTAAAAGATTTTGGTATTCAAGTAAAATATCTAAACGGCCAGCAACGGTACGAATATTATCTTGAATTTTCTCTAATACTGACTGTTCACTGATGTTCTTTCTCAAAAGTTGCTGTGTATAACCACTGGCAACGGTTAATGGTGTGCGAATATCATGGGTAATATTGTGAAGAGCTAATTTTAATGTTTCCTGTTCTTGTTGACTTGCCACTTTTGTCTGTTTTAACTCTGTAAAAAGCAGGTTAAACGCGTTTATCACATGTGTTACTTCTGTATTTTGCGTTTGACTTGTTAATAACAAATTGGTTTCTGAAGTTTTCTTCGTTTCTATATCCATCAACAACTTTTTCAAAGCATTTTTTTGCTGGAAATAAAGAAAAGCAAAAACACAGCATAAAACAAACATTAAAATAATCAAGCTTATCATTTTTTATCACCTGCCAGACGCACCCCGAGCCCCCAGATTGTTTCAATATATTCTTCTTCTGAATCTAAAGCACCGATCTTTTTCCGCAAATTACTTAACTGTGCATTTAAAGAATTATCCCCCGGCAGATAGCTCTCCTTCCAAATGACTTCGTATAGCTGCTCTTTCGTGAAAATCTGATTCGGATGTTCTAATAAATAGGTTAAAATCTCAAATTCTTTCTTCCCAAGCCGTACACGCTTCCCTTCACGAAAGATTTCAAAATTAGACATATCTACTATAATATTTTTGACAGACTGCAAGCCATCCGCTTTGAATTCCTGCCTAAAATGACGTAACTGAACCATTACTCTGGCAAATAACTCATCATCATCAAAAGGTTTCGTAATATAATCATTGGCACCATTTAGCAAATAATCACTAACCAACTTCTTCTCCCCTAAAGCCGTCAGCATAATCACAGGTACCTGACTCACTTTCCTGATTTCTGATAATACTTGATCACCATTTTTTCCCGGTAACATGATATCCAGCAAAACTAAATCAGGAGATTCCTGTTGAAATAATAGTAATCCTTCAGTACCTGAGTAAGCTTGTATCACATGATCGTTTTCTGATAATAAGTCTGCTATCATTTGATTGATTTCATTATTGTCTTCTACCACTAAAATTTTCGCCATACATTGATTACTCCCGCTTTTTTCTTTTATAAATAGTATAGCAAATAAAAAAGGAATTCCATATCCTATCTCAGATACGAAATTCCTTTTCAAAAAATTTTTATGCCTCTTCTCTGAGTTCAGCCGGCCGGACCCATCTCGAAATCAGGCCATGCTTTGGCGAGAGCAGGAAGGTTATAAAAAAGATACAGCCTGTCATCAGCGCCATGGATCCTGAAATAGACGTATTCAGCCAAGTAGCTACCCAATATCCTGCAACAGCAGATATGATGCCAAATCCGCCGCTTAGAAACAGCATTAAGATTAATTTATCTGTCCATAGGTAAGCTGCTGCTGCTGGAGTAATCAGCATGGCAACAACGAGTATTGCACCGACCGCATCAAAAGATGCCACCGTTGTTACCGACACAAGTGTCATAAATAAGTAGTGAAAGAAAATCACCGGTATACCTATGCTTGCTGCCAGCGCCGGGTCAAAAGAAGTAATTTTCCATTCCTTATAAAAGGCAATAATAAAGAAAATCACAACAATTAACACAAGTGCTAGGATTGCAGTGGCTTTAGGTACAGATCCGATCAACGGAATATCCATCGTTGTAAATGGAACAAACGTTATTTCTCCCATCAATGCATGCTGTACATCTAAATGCACATTCCCAACAGAGGTAGAAATCAAAATAACACCAATAGCAAACAAGGTTGTAAATACAATTCCCAAGGAAGCGTCATGCTGCACCTTCAAGTTATTAAGAGATTGCACAAGGAACGCTGTAAGGATTCCGGCAAAAATACCGCCTACCAGCATTGCTGTTCCTGATAACTGCTGTGTTACCATATAGGCTAACACAATCCCGAGCAATACCGTATGGCTAATCGCATCTGCCATCATTGCCTGTTTTTTCAGGATAAGATACACACCGATTAAGCCGCAGGAAAGACCAACAAGAGATGCTGTTAAAATAATCCACATCGTGTAAGTCATTGTGATCCTCCTTTTTCAGCTGCTAATGGATGCTCTTTTTGAGACGCTCGCTGCTGGATTTTAAATTGGATGAAATTGATAATAATTCCTTTTTCCTTTCCAAACAATAAGGAAATCACAAAAACAGCGGAGGAAGTAAGAACAATGAATGGTCCTGTCGGCAATCCGCTTCCTGTGGAACTTACCCATGTACCAAATGCACCAGCTAAGCCTCCTATCGCAGCAGAAAGCAAAATCATCATTTTAAAGGAATGTGTCCAGTATCTTGCACTCACAGCCGGAATAATCAGCATCGCAGCCATTAAAATAACACCAACTGCTTGGATACCAATAACAATGGTTGTTACCAGTACAATGGTATACAGTACGTTCATACCACGTATAGACAACCCGACACCTTTTGCAAAGTTAGCATCGAATAAGAATAATTTCCATTCCTTGAAAGCAACGAATATAATCAAAATTACAATCGATGCTAGTGCAATCATCGTAATCACATCGGAACGAACCATCGCCGCTGCCTGCCCGTATATAAAGTTATTTAATCCGCTCTGGTTCCCGCCGGGAGAACGGTTGGCAATCGCCAAAAGCATGATGCCCACACCGTAAAAAACGGATAAGGTCATCCCCATGGCAGTGTCTTCCGTAATTCTAGTCGCACTTGAAAACCATTGAATTAAAAATGCCCCCAAAAGCGCACTAAGTGCTGCACCAATGACAAGTAATAATAGATTTTTTTCCTGTATAATCAAGAAAGCTACAACAACTCCGGGAAGCGCTGCGTGGGATAGGGCGTCACTCATCAGATTTTGTCTTTTCCAATAAGCTAAGCAACCGATTCCCCCTGCAGCAATTCCCAAAATCATTGTACTTGCCATCACCCATAGTGTATTAATGTGAAGAAGATTGGATAACATATTGATCTCCCTTTCCAACCCATTGCATATCTCCACCATACGTTCTTGCTATGTTGTCTGTTGTGAACACTTCATCCGTCTGTCCATGAGCATATACGGTTTTATTTAAAAATAAGACATGGTCAAAATATTCAGGGACTGTTTGCAGATCATGATGGACAACCAATACGGTCTTGCCATTGCTCTTTAATTCTTTCAAAATCGTCATAATTGCTTTTTCTGTAGACGCATCTACTCCTGCCAATGGTTCATCCATAAAGTATAGTTCAGCATCTTGAGCAAGTGCACGCGCTAAGAATACACGCTGCTGCTGTCCTCCTGATAACTGACTGATTTGACGATGTGCGTAAGATTCCATGCCCATTTTCTTTAAGGCATCCATTGCTTTTTCTTTATCTTTTTTAGAAGGAATACGAAACCAGCCGATTTTTCCATATAGACCCATCGTTACTACATCCAGTGCATCCGTCGGAAAATCCCAGTCCACCGATCCGCGCTGTGGGACATAACCGATTTTCTTCTTTGCCGTTTTAAAAGGACTACCCCAAAAGCTGACATTTCCTGTCAGTTTGGGATGAAGTCCTAACATGGTCTTAATTAACGTTGATTTACCGGCACCGTTAGGACCGACAATCGCTGTAATCGTTCCTTCTTTCACTTCAAAACCTACATCATTCAATACTTTATTTTTTTGGTAAGAAGCTGATAAATCATCTACGCGTATTACAGATGATGTCACCTTACTCATCTCCTCCAGTTAATGCTTCATAGATCGTGTCTATATTATGCTTATACATTCCAATATATGTGCCTTCTTCTGTTCCTTCTTCACCCATTGCATCAGAGAACAATTCTCCGCCGATTTCTACTTCCATTCCATTATCGGCAGCTCCTTCAATAACGGCATTAATTGTGTCCTGGTTTACACTGCTTTCCACAAATATTGCCGGAACTTCATGTTCTTCAATGATAGAAATGGTATCATTCACATCAGACACACCTGCTTCACTTTCTGTACTGATTCCCTGCAGACCAACTACTTCCATATCGTGCAGCTGACCAAAGTAATTAAATGCATCATGTGCTGTTACAAGAACACGCTGCTCCTCAGGGATATCTTGTAATTTTGCAGCTTCTTCATCTAATTCTTCTAACTGTGCAAAATATTCCTGTTTCCCTTCTTCCAATTCATCTGCATGTTCCGGAGCATACTCTTTTAATTCTTCTACTGCAGCATCTAATGCATCCTGCCATAAATTATAATCAAACCATATGTGTGGGTCTGGAGCTCCAGGTTCTTCTTCATCTTCTAAAAGAACATCCTTAGGCAATGTTTCCCCAATTGCCAACACTGGTTTTTCTGAGCTGATCGATTCCAACGGTTCCTCCATGTTCGCTTCTAAATGTAAACCAGAATAAAAGACGACATCTGCTTCTGATAACGTAGCTATATCACCCTGTGTTGGATCATATAAATGCGGGTCCACGGAAGGTCCCATTAAAGTCTCTACATTTACAAGGTCTCCGCCAATCTGAGATATTGGCTCCCCGATTTGCGCAATTGTTGTGACAATTTCAATTGGTTCGTCACCTGATGAACCTTCTTCCCCTTCACTTGCATTATCTGAACCGCAAGCTGCTAAAAATAATACTCCTATTATTATAGCAAAGCCCAGTAATTTCTTCCAAGCTTTCTTCATCTTTCTTCCTCCCTCGTTTTTTGCATAAGGCAAACTTTATTATCTATTCCCTACTTTATGCATTGTATTTCGTTTTGTCAAGTAAATTTTAGCTAGTCTACTATTTTTCCTTTAGGAAACTTTATTTACATTAAATTACAGTTAACGTTTACATTATTCATTTAAAAGAATTTTATAAGAATAATCAAGCTGTATAGTTACCTATTTTCCGTGAAAAATTTTTATTAGAGAAAACTTGTATTTGTTTGTCCTTACACGCAAAAGATAAGACCGCTTCAAAGTAACGGAAAATATTTTTTGAGTAAGATGGATCAATGCAATCTTCAAAAATGATATATTGGATTGAAGCTATTTTTCTCCAGGCCCTTCTTCTATATAACTTTTCTACCATAATAAAGTGAAACTTCATTCAGTGGGGGTTTTCGACGCACAGCTCTGTACGATGGGCGAGTAATTGCATCAATGCTGTCAGGTTAATGAATTTTTTAAATATTATATTGGTTACAGATAGATAACAACAACTATCTAGTGGAGGAAAAACAGGGAGACTCCTGTGGGAAAGCGCGGAGGGAAGACCCCGCAGAAAAAAGCGAACTTCTTTTTTCGAGGAGGCTGAGCTCAAGCCCACGGAAAGCGTAGTGTTTTTCCGTAGCGGTCGTATTAACCTGACAACATTGGTAATCGCATCCCCAGCCAGTTACATTGCGATAAAATAAGTCAGTTTAGTTTTGAGTTAAAATAGCTAATTTTATTCTAATTATTTTTACATGTTTTCTCCGAAGACACATTGCTTTCCCTGCTAAGACAATAAAGAAAACTTGGCTTTCGTTAAAGGGAGGCTTTAAAGAATATATTTTGCTTTCTTAAAGTGAAAAAAGCCGATATATTGCTTATGCAAAGCAATATATCGGCTTTTTTATTTTTCAAGATATTCTAAAATACGATTTAAATCATCGTCATTGTAAAATTCAATTTCAATTTTTCCTTTTTTCTTCCCTTTATGAATATGAACAGCTGTTCCAAGCGTATCACGAAGCACTGTTTCTCTTTCCTGGATGAATACATCTTTCTTTGGCTTTTTCTTCTGTTGCTTTACTTGTTTTTCGTTCATGGCAATAATAAGTTTTTCTACTTGGCGTACATTTAGCTTCTCGTTGCGTATTTTATTCGTTAAAGCAAGAATGGCTTCGCGTTCCTTTAATCCCAGAAGTGCACGTCCATGACCCATCGACAGTTCACCATTATTAATATAAGTAATCACTTCATCCGGTAATGATAATAGACGAATCATATTAGCAATATGGGAACGGCTTTTTCCTAACCGCTCAGACAGTACATTCTGTGTGATATTTAGCTTTTCCACCAAATTAGCGTAGGCTTGCGCTTCTTCAATTGGAGTCAGGTTTTCTCGTTGCAAGTTTTCTAACAATGCAACTTCCATCATGCGTTCATCAGTTAATTCTCGAATAATAGCAGGAATTGTCTCAAGTCCTGCTTCTTTTGCAGCTCGGTATCTTCTTTCACCAACAACAATTTCATAACCTTTAAGACTTTTTCGCACAATAATCGGCTGAATAACACCATATTCTTTAATAGAATCCTTCAGCTCTTCTATCGAATCGGTTTGAAAACTCTTCCTTGGTTGATAAGGATTTGGACGACAATTAGATAATTCAATTTCTTGAATCGTGTCTTTACTGTCTTTTTCAACTTCTGGAAACAACGCATTAATTCCTTTACCTAACCCTCTCGGCATTTGTCATCACTTCCTTCGCTAAATCAAGATATACCTCTGCACCACGAGATTTGGAATCGTAAGAAATAATTGGCTGGCCATGACTAGGTGCTTCCCCTAAACGAACATTTCTTGGAATAATGGTTTCAAATACTTTGTCTTGGAAATATTTTTTCACTTCTTCAATCACTTGAATCCCAAGGTTCGTACGTGCATCCAGCATTGTTAAAAGAACCCCTTCGATCATTAATTCTTTATTTAAATGCTTTTGCACTAATCTTATAGTATTCAATAACTGACTCAAGCCTTCTAATGCGTAATACTCGCATTGTACAGGAATCATTACCGTATCTGATGCAGTCAAAGCATTAATTGTCAGTAAGCCTAACGATGGCGGACAATCAATAATGATGTAATCATACTGGTTTTTTATCTCAGATAATGCAGATTTCAAACGAATTTCTCTTGATATAATGGGAACAAGTTCAATTTCAGATCCTGCCAGCTGAATCGTCGCAGGTATTATATCTAAGTTTTCCAAATTAGAAGGAACAATAACATCTGCTGCTGGTGTGTCCTCTACTAACACATTGTATATACATTGATTGACATCTGCTTTATTTACACCAACTCCACTTGTTGCATTTCCTTGAGGATCTGTATCAACGAGTAATACCTTATTTCCTAATGAAGCTAAACAAGCACTAACATTTACAGATGATGTAGTTTTTCCAACGCCACCTTTTTGATTTGCGATGGATATAATTTTCCCCATGTTGACACCTACCTTACTCGGAGGTTGTTCAAATTTTTTCTGATAAATTGAAACTTCATTCTAGGAGGAACGCCGCATTTTCCCCATGTCTGAGGATTGCAATCATCCCCTTCACTAAAATCACTTTTAATTGAATCTGTAAATTCAAGTTTCTTATCTCTTTCTTATCAGATTCTCTTTTAAAAGTTAGCGGTTTTTTACGTACACTCACTCTCTGATAAATCGAATAAATCTAGTAATTTCTTTTTACCAAAAAAATTTGAGCAATCACTTTCCTATTCACTATCATAGCATTTATTTATAAAATAAGATGCTTTCTAGTATTTTTTTAATTTAATTTTAATATAAAAATATTCAAAGTACCACCGGTGATTACGTATATTACTTTTTTCAAAATAAAATACCCATCTATTCGTAAGATGGGCAAAAACTGTATGCTAATAATTCTGCAACTATTTTTGCTTAGGTATTTTAATCGTTATTTGATAATAATCGTCGAGTTCTTGTTCATCTGATTCTACATCGACACCCGTATCTGAGACCATATTAAGAGATTGCCTGATTGTATTCATAGCAATCCGAACATCTTTATTAACACCCTTCAATTTAGGTTTTGTCTTCTTCTTTTCTTCTTTCGGGGCATTGAGTTTAGCAATTCGCTCTTCTGTTTGTTTCACATTCAATTCTTTCTCAAGAACTTCTTTTAATACGAGAAGCTGCTGTTCCTCATCTTTTAACTTAATTAAAGCACGGGCATGTCTCTCTGTTATCAATTTTTCCAATAAAGCGTCCTGCACCTCTTGTGGTAATTTTAATAATCGCAGCTTATTAGCTATAGTAGATTGATTTTTACCAAGGCGCTGCGCTAATGCTTCTTGCGTTAAATCATGCAATTCAAGCAACTTATTATATGCAATAGCTTCTTCAATTACAGTCAATTCTTCACGTTGTAAATTTTCAATGAGAGCTACAGAGGCTGTTTCTGTATCGCTCATTTCTCGAATAATTGCGGATACTTGTTTCCAGCCCAGATGCTGAACTGCTCTCCATCTTCTCTCCCCTGCTATTAATTCAAAGGAATCATCATCTAGTTTACGAACGACAATTGGTTGAATCATTCCATGTGTGTGTATGGTTTGTGCTAATTCTTTTATTTTTTCTTCCTGAAAAATCGTTCGTGGCTGGTAGCGATTGGCCTGAATTTTATCGATATCGATTTGAATCACTTCATCTGAAGAATAGGAGACCTTATCCGTATCGATAGGATCCTTATCGCTTTTTCCAAATATCCGATTAAAAGGACTCACCACTTGCTGACACCACCTTCTAAAATTAACAAACTATTCATTATCAAATCTATTAGTAGTAAAACTCGTATTTATTTATCTATTTCTTGTACAAGAAAATGCTGACTTCGACATTCCTTAAAATATTTTCAAGGAGACGAGAATACGCAAAAGGGCTTCCGTGGGAGGAGTAATCGCAGCAATGTTGTCAGGTTAGTACGACCGCTGCGGAAAAACACTACGCTTTCCGTGGGCTTGAGCTCAGCCTCCTCGAAAAAAAGAAGAGCACTTTTTTTCTGCGGGGTCTTCCCACTGCGCATTCCCACAGGAGTCTCCGTATTTTTCCTCCGCTAGATAGTTGTTGTTATCTATCTGTAACCAATAAAATATTAAAAAAATCATTAACCTGACAACATTGGTAATCGCAGCCCCTATGTCCCAAAAAACAAGAACCCTTATCTGAGATTCTTTTTAATCCGTAGTTTTTCTTTCATCAGCTAAGATTAGTTACATCGTGCTTTCCAATCGTAAATTGAAAGATCAAAACTATACGGCACAATTAACATAAAAAAGTGTCTAGTCTATATTAACATTCTTATTTACTTCCTAATTTAAAGATAATGTTTCACGTGAAACATTATTAATAATTTATTTATTATATAGGAGCTTTTCCATTTATATAACATTCATATAATAGCATCTATACTTTATAAAATACAACAACGAACAGTCGATATGTATAGTTACTATTTTATCATACCTACCGCGGAAAAAATATAAAATGAATTTAAATATTACAAAGAGTACGCATTTGCCTTTTGTAAAACCTTTCTACCTTGTATAAAATTCATTATTCAATCGGTTCTTTATTTGGCACTCCTGCTTTTCTAGGATATTTTTTTGGTGTTTTTCGTTTCTTTGTAATTTTAACAATAGAACGTTCTCCAGCCTCCTCAGAAAGTGTAAAAGTATCAATAGATTCTACTTCTCCCCCGAGTAATTCAATCGATGCTTCCCCCACTTCCAATTCTTCTTTTGCTTGCGACCCTTTCATTGCAACAAAGTAACCGCCTTTTTTCACAAATGGTAAGCACAATTCACTCAACACGGACATTCTGGCTACTGCTCTAGCAGTTACTAAATCATATTGTTCTCGAAATGCCTCGTCCCTTCCTGCATTTTCAGCACGATTATGATAAAATGCGACATCAGTTAGTTCCAATTTATTTGCTAAGTGATTTAGGAAAGTAATTCTTTTTTTCAAAGAATCAATAATGGTTATTTTTAAATGAGGAAAACATATTTTCAATGGAATACTTGGAAAACCTGCACCCGCACCAATATCACAAACTGATAGTTCTTGTGTCATATCTGTATAAAAAGCAGCAGTAATACAGTCATAGAAATGTTTTTCGTATACTTCCTCTTCTTCTGTTATCGCTGTTAAATTTATTTTTTCATTCCATTCCACAAGCTCTTTAAAATAAATATCAAATGCTTTTTGTTGCGATTCATTTAATGTTATTCCTTTTTCAGCCAATGCTTGGACAAATTGTTCTGGTTTCATTGTAGTCTCCTTTTATATAAATGGTATTTTATGTAATTTTAAAACAGATTATCTGTTTGTTATGTATTGCTTTATTGGAGTGAAAGTACTCCCCTCTCCTTATAAAACGAAACTTCATTCAGTGGGAGTTTTACGAGCGGTTCTCCGTGATAAATACATTCTATATTAATGCATTAACATAGAAAGCGCTATATATTATTTAGAAAAATAGCGACGTATAAATAACGCCGCCTATTTTTTGGTAACTAAGGGATTCTCATAAAGTAACATACACTTTTTTAGACTCCCTTTGATGAATGACAAGTTTTCTAATATTAGTTTGCAATTCGAGCAATATTTCCCTGTTCAATATAAACAAGTAAGATAGAAATATCAGCTGGATTAACACCAGAAATTCTGGATGCTTGGCCAACGGAAAGCGGGCGAACTTTTTTCAGTTTTTCAATTGCTTCTGTGGCAATTCCATTAATCGCATTATAATCAATATCTGCTGGTATTTTCTTATCTTCCATTTTAAGCATTCTTGCTACTTGCTCTTTTGCTTTCTTAATATAACCTTCATATTTAATTTGAATCGCTACCTGTTCTCTTACATCATCACTGACATTCTCATCTGTTTCAATCATTTGATCGATATATTCATACGTTAATTCCGGTCGTTTTAATAAGTCATATGCTTTCACTGCTTCTTTCATCGGTGCAGCACCAGCAGATTTCATCACATTTTGTACTTCTTCTGTTGGTTTAACAACAATTTTATTTAAACGTTTCTTTTCGGCTTCTACCTGCTCTTTCTTCGCCGTGAAAGCTGCATATCTTTCCTCAGAAATCAATCCATAATCATATCCAATATCTGTAAGACGCAAATCAGCATTATCGTGACGAAGTAATAAGCGATATTCTGCACGTGAAGTCAGTAAGCGATATGGTTCATTTGTTCCTTTTGTCACTAGGTCATCAATCATGACACCAATATAAGCTTGCGAACGGTCTAAAATAATTGCTTCTTTTCCTGTTACTTTTGCCGCTGCGTTCATGCCAGCCATCAATCCTTGGCCAGCTGCTTCTTCATAACCGGATGTTCCGTTAATTTGACCGGCTGTGAATAATCCCGGCAAACGTTTGGTTTCCAATGTCGGCCAGAGCTGAGTTGGTACAACAGCATCATATTCGATCGCATAGCCGGCACGCATAATTTCTGCATTTTCCAGACCTGGAACAGATTTTACCATTTCATGCTGCACAGACTCTGGCAATGATGTTGATAGGCCTTGCACATAAACTTCTTCTGTATTTCTTCCTTCCGGCTCCAAGAAAATTTGATGACGTGGTTTGTCATTGAAACGGACGATTTTATCTTCAATGGAAGGACAATATCTTGGACCAGTTCCCCGCTTCATTCCGGAATACATGGCAGATAACGTCAAATTTTCATTAATCACTTCATGTGTAAATTCATTTGTATACGTTAGCCAGCAAGGAATTTGATCTTTAATTACTTCCGTCGTTTCATAAGAGAAGCTTTTCGGGTTCTTGTCTCCAGGCTGAATTTCTGTTTGGGAATAATCAATCGTATGACTGTTTACACGTGGAGGTGTTCCTGTTTTAAAACGTGTTAAGTTAAAACCTAATTCCTCCAGGTTCTCTGATAACTTAACAGAAACACGCTGATTATTTGGGCCACTTTCATATTCTAAATCACCCATCAGCACTTTTCCGCGCATAAAAGTTCCAGTAGTCACAATAACCGATTTCGCATAATAAGCTGCTTTCGTTTCTGTGATAACTCCTTTACAAATGCCGTCCTCGACAATAAGCGAATTTACCATTCCTTGGCGAACGGTTAAGTTCTCTTCATTTTCAACCAGATTCTTCACTTCCTGCATATATACCGGCTTATCCGCTTGCGCACGTAAAGCTTGTACAGCTGGACCTTTTCCGGTGTTCAGCATACGCATTTGAATATAACTTTTATCAATAATTTTCCCCATTATTCCGCCAAGTGCATCAATTTCCCGTACTACAATTCCTTTGGCAGGTCCGCCGATGGACGGGTTACAAGGCATAAATGCAATCATATCTAAGTTTAATGTCAACATTAATGTTTTTGCCCCCATCCGGGCAGAAGCATGCGCAGCTTCTATTCCGGCATGACCGGCTCCAACAACAATGACATCATAATTTCCTGCGTTGTAAGTCATTTTGCTCTTCCTTTCTTTATAATAAACATATCCATTATTTTCCTAAACAGAACTGAGAGAATAACTGATCAATCAAGCTGTCACTTGCTGTATCACCAATAATTTCTCCCATAAACTCCCATGAACGTGTCACATCAATTTGTACAATATCCATTGGCATCCCAAGTTCAATCGCTTCACGAGCGTCATCTAAAGCTTGTTTCGCCTGCTTTAGCAGCTGAATATGACGGACATTAGATACATAGGTCAGGTCCCCTGCATCTACTTCACCAGAAAAAAAGGTATTAGCAATTGCTTGCTCTAATTGATCAATGCCTTGTTCTTCGATTAAAGAAGTTGTTACGACAGGCTTCCCTTCTGCAAATGCTCGTACCTCTTCTAAATCTAATTTCTGCTCTAAGTCTGTCTTATTGATGATGACAATATACTCTAAACCTTGCACAGCTTCAAATAATTTTTTATCTTCCTCGCTCAAAGGTTCATTATAATTTAATACGAATAAAATTAAATCAGATTCCTTCAATACTTGTCGGGAACGATCCACACCGATACGTTCTACAATATCCTCTGTTTCCCGGATTCCCGCTGTATCTACTAAACGTAAAGGTACTCCGCGGACGTTTACGTATTCTTCAATAATATCTCTTGTTGTTCCTGGAACTTCTGTAACAATAGCTTTATTTTCTTGCACCAAAGTATTCATTAAAGAAGATTTTCCTACATTTGGCCGTCCAATAATCGCTGTTGCTAAGCCTTCACGCAAAATTTTCCCCTGTGCTGCAACTTCCAGCAGCTTCTCTATTTCTTCTCCCACCTCTTTGGTCTTTTCCTCCATCAAGGTGTGCGACATTTCCTCTACATCATCATACTCTGGATAATCGATATTGACTTCGACATGAGCAACTGTCTCTAATAATTCTTGTCTTAACGTCTGAATAAGCTTCGACAGGCGACCATCTATTTGCTTTAATGCTACATTCATTGCTTTGTCTGTCTTGGCACGAATTAAATCCATGACTGCTTCCGCTTGTGATAAATCAATACGGCCGTTTAAAAAGGCACGTTTTGTAAATTCACCAGGCTCAGCCAGCCGTGCTCCTTTTGCGAGCATAATCTCTAACACACGGTTTACGGACACTAATCCCCCATGGCAATTAATTTCAACAATATCTTCACGAGTGAATGTTTTAGGTGCACGCATCACGGATACCATCACTTCTTCTGCGAACTCTTTCGTTACAGGGTCAATGATTTTTCCATAATGAATCGTATGAGAATCAACCTCTTTCAGGCTTTTTCCTTCAAACACATCAGAAGCTAAGGGAAGAGCCTCTGGTCCGCTTAGACGCACAATTGCTATAGCACCTTCGCCCACTGGAGTAGATATCGCTGCTATTGTATCTGTATCCATCTTATTCACCTGCCTTCTCTTCATTCTATATCTATCATTAATGCATTTAGTTTTATTATCACTAACAACCAAGAATACCATAGATTTTGAAAAAAAGAAACTTATCCACACGAATAAAAAATATCTATATACCACCTTTGTTATCCACATGTGCATAACATTTTTGTTTGCAGTGTCCATATTCCAATTATGGAGAACTCCTTCACATAAAAATGCCATCTTCCCAACATTCTAGAACTTTAATCATTAGAATAATAAGAAGAATATAATAAGAAACTTCATTCTGCCAGAGTTTTACGGGCGGTTCTCTGTGATAAAGTTTGGTTTCTCATGCTTTTGTATCACGTAAAAAAGCCCAAGAGCGTATTCTCTCAGGCTTTCATTTTATGGTTTAATTACAATATGACGATGCGGCTCGACACCATCAGAATAAGTAGAAACTTCTTTATCTTGCAGGACACTATGAATAATTTTACGCTCAAATGCCGGCATTGGCTCCAGCACAACTTTTTTCTTTGTTTTTTGCGCTTTATCCCCCATCTTTATTGCAAGAGACTCTAATGTTTCTTTTCTTCTCGCACGATAACCTTCTGCATCCAATGTTACGGTATAATACGTATCACTTTGTTTATTAATGACTAAATGCACTAAATACTGTAGCGCATTTAACGTCTGTCCACGTTTCCCTATAATTTTGGCAATATTTTCATGATGCATCGTATAGGTTACATGGTTTTCCTTTACTTCTGTATCTATACTTACTGAGAGATTCATGTTGCTAGTAACTTCTTTGATAAATTGAGCTGTTTCTTCAATCGGATCCTTTGCTACCGTTACTTTTACATAGGCACGCTTGGATCCAAAGATCCCAAATACTCCTTTTTTACCTTCATCAATGACCTCAACATCTACTTGATTCTCTTCCACTCCTAATTGCTCCAGAGCGGATTGAATCGCTTCTTCAACTGTTTGACCACTTGCAGTTACTTCTCTCAAAAGTCTCCCCTCCATTTTTCACAGCATGAGTGTCCGTAATTTCCCTAATTTGGTAAAGAAATAATATACAATGTTGTGAGGGAAAACGGTCGCTATATCTTTAGATTAGCTTAAATCAAGATTTCTGGCGAGCTTACTGATTGCTATATAAAGGTTTTCTTAAAAATGTAAAATGTTTAATTATTTTTCTTATTATTAATGGGGGAATCTCTTCCCCCATTATAAAAAATTATTTTTTTGCCATCATTGGCTTATTAATAAGAAGCGTCTGGCATATCATAAATACGTTACCTGTTACCCAATACAATGCCAATGCTGATGGGAGAATGAATCCCATGACACCAATCATTATTGGCATTACATACAGCATAATCTGCAGCTGCAACTTCATTTGTGGATTACTATTTGCACTTGAGTTTGTAGACATCATTAATTTCTGTTGCAGGAAAGTAAATAATGCCGTCAAAATTGCCAAAATAGCATTGGGCTCATCAAGTTGGATAAACCCTAAGAAATCATGTTCACCAATTTCTCTCGTACGCATAATCGCATGATACATTGCGATAAATATTGGCATCTGTACAAGAATCGGTAAACAACCCGCTAATGGATTGACTCCATTCTTTTGGAATAATTGCATCGTTTCCTGTTGTAATTTCTGTTGCGTATTTGCATCCTTAGATGCATATTTTTTTTGAAGCTCCTGTAATTGCGGCTGAATTTCCTGCATTGCCTTTGTACTTTTAATTTGTTTTACGTTTAATGGCACCAATATTAAACGGATAACTACAGTTACTAAAATAATTGCCAATCCAAAGTCAACGTGTACAGGGAAATAACTTGCAATTGTTGTAATAACCCAAGATAACGGATAAACAAAGATTGTATTCCAAAATCCTTCACTATCGGATGTAATCGGTTCATCTACCTGGGTACAACCAGCTAAAATAACCGCTATCACGAGAAAAGTGATTAAAATCCCGTATTTTTTACGCAAAGTGTTTCCTCCTTAATATTCCCAATGATTCTATTAGCTATTTTAGCTTATTTACATTGTGAATTCTATCTTAAACTTGTCAGATAAGAAACTATACATTTTTTGTTTTTTACTTAGAATGTTTAAATAATTTCTCTTTATATAATAAATGCGAGAGACTTTTTTTCATCGATTCGTAATCCATTGTTTTGGTTGGATTTCTAGCAATGATAACTATATCATAGCAAGGTTTAATATCCTGTTCTAACTCTTGAAAAGACGCTCGCAACAGCCTTTTGATTCGATTCCTGACAACGGCATTTCCAATTTTTTTCCCAACAGATAAACCTATCCGAAAATGGTCCTGATCATCTTTCTTTCTATAATATATAACCAGCTGCCTATTCGCGAAAGAATTTCCATGTTTAAAAGCTGCTTGGAATTCTTCATTTTTTTTTATTCGAAATTGTTTTTTCACCGTCATCACCTTTTAATTTAGCCCACATAGATCTTCGTTTATTCATTATGTTCTATTAAAAGCTTGTCCTACTTTCCCCATTGTTTTCTTATATTTTCCTATTGTGGTACAAAAATATGTAATTCTATGTGAATAACAGTATCCTCTAAACAACAGAAAAAAACCACTGATAGTTGTCAGTGGCTTATGCAGATAAAACTTTACGCCCTTTACGACGACGACGAGCCAATATATGACGACCATTTTTTGTGCTCATACGCGCGCGAAAGCCGTGAACTTTTTTACGTTTGCGATTATTTGGTTGAAACGTTCTTTTCATGAGTGTGCACCTCCTTGGAAAATCCAAGTTTCATATTTAAACTAAAATAGCTTATAACTTATCCTTTAGACAGTCCTTGATATTATACGAAAAAAATATTCATTTTGTCAACCAGCTATTAAATAAAATTCCAATCTCTTTTCTTCCTCACACATTTTCGATGCCTATTTTTTATTCATTATATCCACATCTTTAGAAAAACTATTCTGTAATAAAATAATTTCTAACCTACACTTATATAGTATCATTTTCTTTTCTTATACTTATACGGATCATTTTAAGATACTTTTTTACACTTTAAAAAATATAAAGGATTCAAGGAATACTGTATAAGTGCAGCGGTTTTCTTCTTTATCGTTGAAATAAATCAAATTGACATAACCTCTGAAATTGATACAGCAATTGATACAGTTGATAACGAATTTCTATTTTAGAAATCACTCTCCATTATCCACAGTCCATGACGAATAATTTATTCTTCCTTTTTTCTATCCACACATAAAATAAACAAGTTAAACACAAAATACAGCAATGTTTATAAGTAAAACACACAATCCGTAGAATATGTGGATAACTATTTGAAAGTCATTGATTTATTCGGTTTTATTTGATATTATATTTATGTTTTAGTTTGTGGAAATAATTTGAGGATAAAAAACTTATGCACAAAATGTGGATAAGTTGTGGATATTCTTTCCACTTATTTTTGATAAAGTTGTCTACAGGATTGTGGATAGAGTTTATAGATTATTCATTTCTTTTACATTGTCTTTTTTTGATGGTACTAAATCCATTTTTTATATTATCCACAGCCTTTTATTCATTTTTATACGTCTGCCTTTCCGTCTAACCCTTGAGATAGATTGAGAGAGGCTTTTTTCTTCTCCTGAAGTTTCATTAGAAAAATTCGTATTCATTTGTTTTTTAACACTTCCTATCGTGTAAAAAGGATCTAGAGACACTTTAGCAATCAATATTTCACTCAGGAATTAAGAGCACTTTTCATATGATTATCTATTGCAATAAAACTAACTGAAAGGAGTGAAAGTAACTTTGGAAAATATTGAAGAACTGTGGGATGCAACGCTGGACATCATTAAAGAAAAATTGAGTAAACCTAGCTTTGACACTTGGCTAAAAAATACAAAAGCTCTTCACTTAGAAAAAAATACATTGGTTATCTCAGCTCCAAACGAATTTACAAAGGATTGGTTAGAGACACAATATACAGATTTAATTACGCAGACTTTAGAGAAAGTCACTGGCACTAATTTGCATGCAAAATTTATTATTCCAGATTCTGTAGAAGAACTGTCAGAGCAAAAAGCCATGCCAAAACCGAATATTGATACAAAAGCGACAGACTCCCCTAAATCAATGCTTAATGATAAATATACATTTGATACTTTTGTTATTGGCGCAGGAAATCGCTTTGCACATGCAGCATCTTTAGCAGTGGCGGAAGCTCCCGCTAAAGCATATAACCCATTATTCATATATGGTGGTGTCGGTTTAGGGAAAACACATTTAATGCATGCGATTGGTCATTATGTAAGAGAGCATAATAAAGACGCAAAAGTGGTTTACCTAACTTCTGAGAAATTTACCAATGAATTTATTAATGCCATTATGGATAATAAATCGAATCATTTCCGTAATAAATATCGCAATATTGATGTCCTTCTTATTGATGATATTCAATTTATTGCTGGAAAAGAATCAACTCAGGAAGAATTTTTCCATACTTTCAATGCCTTACATGAGGAAAGCAAACAAATTATTATTTCCAGTGATAGGCCACCAAAAGAGATTCCTACATTAGAGGATCGTTTGCGTTCACGATTTGAGTGGGGATTGATTACTGATATTACACCTCCTGATTTAGAAACAAGAATTGCTATTTTAAACAAAAAAGCGAAGGCAGAAGGATTAGATATACCGAATGAGGTCATGCTATATATCGCTAATCAAATTAATACAAATATCCGGGAATTAGAAGGTGCACTAATACGTGTGGTTGCTTATTCTTCTTTAGTAAATCAAGATATTGACGCTTCTTTGGCAGCAAATGCACTAAAGGATATTATTCCTAGCAATAAGCCAAAAGAAATTACTATTCCTGCAATACAAGAAGTGGTAGCAGATCGATATCATATTCGTCTTGAAGACTTTCCTGCTAAAAAACGAACCAAATCCATTGCGTTTCCAAGACAAATTGCAATGTATTTATCAAGGGAGCTCACAGATGCATCGCTACCTAAAATTGGTCAAGAATTTGGCGGGCGAGATCATACAACAGTCATTCACGCACATGAAAAAATTTCAAAGATGCTCGAAACAGATACGGAGCTAGATCGGGATATTGAAGAGCTAAAAGAAAAACTTAAATCATTATAAAGTGAAAACATAGCAAGCCAAATCTCAAGGACACGGTTTACCTTAGACTCATTTAGATTTGGTATGTAAAAATTTCAATAATAGCGAAGTCCTTCTAGGTTAAAATTTTCTACGTTCCTATCTTGTAAGTAAATAGCTGTGAACAATGTGAAAAGTTAGAACCACATATAAACAGTTTATACACATGTGGAAAACTCTGTTGTTTTAATACTTATTTAAGTTATCCACAGTAACCACAGCTCTTATTACTATTATTACTGGTTTTTATATTATAATTAATAAATAATAGAACCCCTTTTAAAAAATTTAAGAAAAAAAATTTAAATAGCTACCGCAAAGCTTTTCTTTAAAATGAAGGAGGATATAACATGCGTTTTACAATCCAAAGAGAGAAACTCATTGCTGGTGTACAAGATGTAATGAAAGCAATCTCTTCCAGAACAGTTATACCGATATTAACTGGAATGAAAATTGAAGTGAAACAACATGGAGTAACACTGACTGGAAGTGATTCAGATATTTCGATTGAATCGTATATTCCAGCAGAGGATGAAGACAAAGTATATGTTGAAAATATTGAAGAAGGAACAATTGTCTTACAGGCCAAATACTTCCCTGAAATTGTACGAAAACTTCCTGAAGCGCAAGTAGATATCGTTGTTGATGAGCAATTTAATGTGAAAATTACTTCTGGAAAATCAGAATTTAATTTAAATGGACAAAGTGCAGATGAGTATCCATTACTTCCACAAGTAGAAACAGAAAATAGTTTTGAAATGCCCATTGATTTATTAAAAAGCATGATTAAGCAGACTGTTTTTGCAGTATCTACCATGGAAACCAGACCAATTTTAACGGGGGTAAATATTAAATTAGAAGACCAAAATCTTATATTCACAGCAACAGACAGCCACCGTCTAGCAAAAAGAGAAGTTCCAGTATCAGGGACAAATGTTTCTATTGAACAAGTTGTTGTGCCTGGAAAAAGTTTAAACGAACTCTATAAAATTTTAAATGATTCAGAGGAAACGATAGAAATAAGTGTTACGAATAACCAAATTCTTTTCCGTACAAAACATTTAAATTTCTTATCTCGATTATTAGATGGAAATTATCCAGAAACATCAAGATTAATTCCGGATCATAGCAAAACAACGATTCAAATTAAAACAACACCACTTCTAAGATCAATTGAACGTGCTTCTTTACTGGCAAAAGAAGAAAGAAATAATGTTGTTAAATTTACAAGTAACGATGATGCCTTAATTCAAATTTCAAGTAACTCTCCAGAAGTCGGAAATGTCGAGGAAGAAGTGACAGCAGATAAAATAGATGGGGAGAATTTAAAAATATCCTTCAGCTCAAAATATATGATCGACGCTCTCAAAGCAATTGAGTATGATGAAGTAATTATTGAATTTACGGGGGCAATGCGCCCATTTGTCATTCGTCCAATAGAAAATGACTCCATTTTGCAACTCATCTTACCCGTAAGAACGTACTAAGAGTGGTTTGATAGTTGATTTTTATGCATAACGCGTTAAAAAACTCATGAATACTGTGATAAGTAAAAGTTATCACAGTGAAGCGCCCGTAAAACTCCTGCCTCCAAATAAAGAGAGAAAATAAATTTATTTAGGCGGGAAGTAACGGGCGCTAACTCCCTGGATCACTCAGGCTAAATTCAGAGAGAGTAAAGAAGCAGACTAAGTTCGCGACGTCCTGGGGTTGGGAGTGCGATTATCAATGTTGTCAGGTTAATGAATTTACTTGAATTTAATACAGATAGAAAAAAACTATCTAGCGGAGGAAAAACACGGAGACTCCTACGGGAAAGCGCAAATGTCTTCGGTGGGGCGAGTAATCGCAGTCCCAGTGGGAAGACCCCGCAGGTAAAAAGTGGTCTTCTTTTTACCGAGGAGGCTGACCTCAAGCCCGTGGAAAGCGTAGTGTTTTTCCGCAGCGGTCGTACTAACCTGACAACATTGGTGCGATTATTCGTCCCACCGTTAAGAGTTGTGCGTTGAAAACTCCCACTGAATAAAGTTTCGTTTTATACTCGATAATTCTGAAAAGCTCTTTTGATAAAGAAAGAGCTTTTTCGATTGTGTAAGAGAAATTTTTAGTAGAAGTGCGTATTCCGAAAGTTCCGTGAAAAAGAATCAAATATCAAATTCGACTTATACTTCTAAAAACTAACAGAAAACGCACTCTAAGAAGAGAATAGGTCAATAAGAATTCCCCCATTAAAAATGTCCCAAGAACGCTATAACGTATCTTTTTGTAATTATTTGAGGCCTATTCTTCCTTTTTTAATCAATCTTTAGTAAAATAGATAATAGAAGAAAAAATAAACGTATCTCCTTTAGAAAAATAAAGGCAGATAAAACAAATAGAAAGTATTTGGTGATATCTATGCATGAGCAGATAAAAATAGATACGGATTATATTACGCTTGGACAATGTGTCAAGCTGATCAATTTTTTAGATTCTGGTGGAATGGTCAAAGCATATCTTCAAGATATAGGTGCTGTTGTTAATGGTGAACGTGAACACCGTCGGGGAAGAAAATTATATCCGGAAGATACCCTTGAAATTGATGAGATAGGATCATTTATCATTCTTAAAGAGGAATAAAGAATGCATATTGAACAATTAAAATTAACCAATTACCGTAATTATGAAGCATTGGATATTACGTTTGATGATAAGGTGAATGTCATCATTGGCGAGAATGCTCAAGGAAAAACCAACCTGATGGAAGCAATTTATGTACTCTCTTTTACCCGTTCTCATCGAACAATGCGGGAAAAAGAGCTCATTCGCTGGGATTCAGATTATGCTACAATAGAGGGTAGGATTACAAAAAGAAATCAATCCATTCCCCTGCAAATCTCCATTTCATCCAAAGGGAAAAAAGCAAAAATAAATCATTTAGAGCAGCACCGGTTAAGCGACTATATTGGTGCGGTTAATGTGGTTATGTTTGCGCCGGAGGATTTAACCATTGTAAAAGGATCTCCGCAAATTCGTCGTCGTTTTATGGATATGGAGTTAGGCCAAATCCAGCCAACCTATATATACCATTTATCTCAATATCAAAAAATATTGAAGCAAAGAAATCACTTATTAAAGCAACTGCAACGCAGGAGCAGCGTTGATGAAACAATGTTGGATGTTTTGACAGACCAACTGGTTGAGCATGCTTCTTTTTTATTGGAGAGGCGATTTGTTTACCTTGATTTGTTAAGGAAATGGGCAGGGCCAATTCATGAAGGCATCAGTCGTAATCTAGAAAACTTAGAAATCCAATATGATGCGACAATAAAGGTATCAGAAGAAGCAAATAAGGAGAAAATAACTACTATATACCAAGATTCCTTTAAAAACATTCGAGAAAAAGAAATTGAACGCGGCACAACGTTGGTTGGTCCGCACCGGGATGACCTTCTTTTTTGTGTGAATGGAAAAGATGTACAAACGTATGGATCACAGGGGCAACAACGGACAACCGCATTGTCTATTAAGCTTGCTGAAATCGAATTAATTTACCAAGAGGTAGGCGAATATCCGATTTTATTACTTGATGATGTATTAAGTGAATTGGATGATTATCGCCAATCTCACTTATTGAATACCATTCAAGGAAAGGTACAAACTTTTGTTTCTACAACAAATGTCGACGGCATTCACCATGAAACATTGAAAAATGCAGAGTTGTTTTATGTCCATCAGGGAGTTACGACAAATACCAAAGAGTCTTAATCTGTTGTTCATTTACATGTTAGAAAAATAGAAAGGAAACGGTCGATTTAAAAGAACTTCGGCTAAGTTCCCATTGTCCTTGTGGGAACAACGAAGTCAGCATACTCTTGTGTTAGTAAAGGACGAGCGAATGCCCGGGTTTTTCTAAATATAAACCTGGGAATGGAAAAAGTCTGGTTTAACAAAGAAAGGAAGCGATTGATCGTGTTCATTCATATTGGCAATGACAATGTTATCCGGTCTCAGGAAGTGATTGGGATCATTGATTACGATTTATATACGAATGCTTCAGGAATGTATCAAATGATACAAGAATGGAAGCAGCAAA
Organism: Oceanobacillus jeddahensis; assembly: GCF_000750635.1. Lineage (GTDB taxonomy): Bacteria > Bacillota > Bacilli > Bacillales > Amphibacillaceae > Oceanobacillus > Oceanobacillus jeddahense. The sequence continues at coordinate 95,363 of NZ_CCDM010000001.1, read as the reverse complement.
AGAAAGTTTCCGGTCCCGAAAAAAAGGCAAAATCCATTATGATTACGGAAGATCATATTTTTTTCAGCTCTTTATCTGTAGGTACTTTGAGAAAGAGATCTGGTATGTTAACAACAATCAGTAACTTAGAAGATTATTATGAAGAGTAATTTTTAAGAGGATGTTTAAAAAGTTTCCGAATGATAAAAGGTGAGATAATGATCTTCTGCTAAGAATGCTCACGTCATGTGGCAGATGTAAAAATCACCACAACACGCTGGAAATGCGTTGACGTGTTTTTTCCAACATTGGCGACAAAACGTTAAAGCCTTAATCGACTGCCTGTTTTTGGCTGCTTTTTAAATATGTATTGTAAATAAAATCAAGAGATTTCTGCTCAGGAATAAGCAGAACACCCTCTTTTAAATATAGATTGATGAATTGTAATTCATATAGAAATGAGTGTGAGAAGATGTCAATGGAAGACAGAGTTACAGAAAACCAAGCCTATGATGCTGATCAGATACAAGTTCTTGAAGGTCTTGAAGCAGTTCGTAAAAGACCGGGTATGTACATTGGTTCTACAAGTGAGAAAGGATTGCATCACCTTGTCTGGGAAATTGTCGATAATAGTATCGATGAAGCATTAGCAGGTTATTGTGATCATATTGAAGTCACTATTGAAGAAGACAACAGTATTACAGTGACGGATAATGGGCGTGGAATTCCGGTAGATATACAGAAGAAAACAGGTCGCCCAGCTTTAGAGGTTATCATGACAGTGCTTCACGCTGGCGGGAAGTTCGGCGGTGGCGGATATAAGGTTTCCGGTGGTCTTCATGGTGTTGGTGCGTCTGTTGTAAATGCTCTTTCTAGTAAATTAGAGGTATCTGTGCATCGGGATGGAAAAATTTATTACCTTTCGTTTAAAAAAGGGGTTCCTGAGGGTGAAATTAAAGTAATCGGTGAAACAGATATTACGGGAACAGTCACTCATTTTATACCTGATCGGGAAATTTTCACAGAAACGAACGAATATAACTATGACACATTGGAGCAGCGTTTAAGAGAGCTTGCATTCTTAAATAAAGGGTTGCGTATTTCCATTGAAGATAAGCGTTCTGATAAAGAGACTGCCACGTATTACTATGAGGGTGGAATCAGCTCTTATGTTGAATTTATAAACAAAAATAAAGAAGTATTACATGATCCGTTCTTTGCTGAAGGAGAAGATCAGGGAATAGCTATAGAGGTTGCGATTCAATATAACGATGGTTTTGCAACAAATTTATATTCTTTTGCGAATAATATCCATACGTATGAAGGTGGTGCGCATGAGGTTGGCTTCCGTTCAGGATTGACCCGTGCTATCAATGATTACGCGAAAAAGAACAGCTTATTGAAAGATAATGAATCTAATTTATCTGGAGAGGATGTACGGGAAGGATTAACAGCGATTGTTTCTGTAAAACATCCAGATCCACAATTTGAAGGACAGACAAAAACAAAACTGGGTAACAGTGAAGTACGTACGATTACGGATGGCGTATTTTCAGAGTCCTTCTCCAAGTTTCTCTATGAAAATCCAACCACAGCGAAAATTATTGTGGAAAAAGGATTAATGGCTTCCAGAGCACGTTTGGCTGCCAAAAAAGCAAGAGAACTAACACGCCGTAAAAGCGCACTGGACGTAACAAGTCTGCCTGGAAAGCTGGCTGATTGCTCTTCCAAAGATGCTTCTAAGAGTGAGTTATATATTGTTGAGGGTGACTCTGCCGGCGGTTCTGCAAAATCAGGAAGGGACCGGCACTATCAAGCGATTCTTCCTCTACGCGGAAAAATTTTAAATGTCGAAAAAGCACGTCTGGATCGAATTTTATCAAATAATGAAGTAAGAGCTATGATTACGGCGTTAGGAACAGGTATTGGCGAAGAATTTGATATAACGAAGGCACGTTACCATAAGGTTGTTATCATGACAGATGCCGATGTCGATGGAGCTCATATTAGAACTTTATTATTAACCTTTTTCTATCGATATATGCGTCCATTAATCGAATATGGTTATATTTATATTGCGCAGCCGCCACTTTACCAAATCAAGCAAGGAAAAGCAGTTCATTATGTTTATTCTGATAAAGAACTGGATGAGCTTCTTGAAGAGCTTCCAAAGGCTCCAAAGCCTGGTATTCAACGTTATAAAGGTTTAGGCGAAATGAATGCAGATCAGCTGTGGGATACAACGATGAACCCGGAATCACGCACGCTATTGCAGGTTGAGCTTAGTGATGCGATCGATGCGGACCAAGTTTTTGATATGTTAATGGGCGATAAAGTGGAACCACGCCGTAACTTTATTGAAGAAAATGCCCAGTATGTACAAAACCTGGATATTTAACGATGACATCCTTTAGATAAAGACAACTTATAAAGAAAGATTTGATGAATCACTAACATCATAGTGATTGGGAGGTTATTTGACTATGGCAGAGCAAAATCGTCCGAGTGTCCAAGAAATAAATATTAGTAATGAGATGCGTACATCCTTCTTAGATTATGCAATGAGTGTTATCGTATCCCGTGCATTACCTGATGTCCGGGATGGAATGAAGCCTGTACACCGCCGTATCCTTTACGCTATGAATGATTTGGGAATGCACTCTGACAAAGCATTTAAGAAATCAGCACGTATCGTTGGAGAAGTTATTGGTAAGTACCATCCACATGGTGATTCGGCTGTTTATGAAACAATGGTAAGGATGGCACAGGATTTTAGTTATCGTTATATGCTCGTGGACGGGCATGGGAACTTTGGGTCTGTCGATGGCGATTCCGCAGCAGCAATGCGTTATACAGAAGCACGTATGTCTAAAATTTCCATGGAACTTCTTCGTGATATTAATAAAGATACGATTGATTATCAAGATAACTATGATGGTGCTGAACGTGAACCAATTGTATTCCCTGCAAGATTTCCTAATTTACTTGTTAATGGAACGTCCGGGATTGCGGTCGGGATGGCAACAAATATCCCGCCGCATCATTTAGGTGAAACAATTGATGCAGTACTGGCAATCAGTAAAAATCCGGATTTAACTGTAGATGAAATCATGGAAAGTTATCTTCCAGGTCCGGATTTCCCTACTGCAGGACAAATCTTAGGAAGAAGCGGTATTCGAAAAGCTTATGAAACTGGAAAAGGATCTATTACGATCCGTGCTAAACTCAATATTGAACAAGGAAAAAATGATAAAGAAACAATTATTGTGACAGAGCTTCCATATCAAGTGAACAAGGCTAAATTGATTGAAAAAATAGCTGAACTTGTCCGCGATAAAAAAATTGACGGGATCACAGATCTTCGTGATGAGTCAGACCGTAATGGAATGCGGATTGTGATTGAGCTTAGAAGAGATGCCAATGCCAATGTAGTATTGAATAATTTATATAAGCATACGTCGTTACAAACAACTTTTGGGATTAATATGCTGGCGCTTGTGGATGGACGTCCACAAGTATTAACCGTTAAGCAGTGTTTAGAGTATTATTTAGAACACCAAAAAGAAATTATTAAGCGTCGTACTGCTTTTGAGCTAAATAAAGCAGAAGCACGTGCCCATATTTTAGAAGGTTTACGTGTTGCTTTGGATCATTTAGATGAGGTTATTTCCTTAATCCGTAATTCAAAAACAGCAGATATCGCAAGAACAGAATTAATGGAGCGTTTCCAATTATCAGAGAAACAGGCTCAGGCAATTCTGGACATGCGTTTACAACGTTTAACAGGCTTGGAACGTGAAAAGATTGAAGAAGAGTACAAAGAGCTTCAAGCATTAATTGCTGAATTAAAAGCAATTTTAGCTGATGAAGAGAAAGTATTGGAAATCATTCGTGAAGAGCTTACAGAAATTAAGGAGAAGTTTGGTGACAAGCGCCGTACAGAAATTGTGGCAGGCGGGGCAGGTTTCTTTGAAGATGAAGATCTGATCCCAGAAGAGAATATTGTTATCACACTGACACATCAGGGCTATATTAAACGATTACCGGCATCTACCTATCGGACACAGCGTCGCGGTGGCAGAGGTATTCAAGGGATGGGAACCAATGAAGACGATTTTGTAGAACATCTTGTATCTACCTCGACCCATGATACCGTTCTTTTCTTTACGAACAAAGGGAAGGTATATAAAACAAAAGGTTACGAGGTTCCAGAATTTAGCCGTACTGCTAAAGGGATTCCAATTATTAATCTATTGCAGGTAGAAAAGGGAGAGTGGGTAAATGCTGTCATCTCAGTATCTGAGTTTGATGAAGAGCACTACTTATTCTTCACAACGAAGCATGGGATTGCAAAGCGTACGTCTCTTGAAAAATTCCAAAACATCCGTAAAGGCGGTCTGATTGCTGTAAATCTACGGGAAGAGGATGAATTAATATCTGTCCGCATGACCGATGGCGAAAAAGAAATGATGATCGCTACGAAAAATGGTTATTTGATTCGTTTTGAAGAAGAGCAAATGCGGCCAATGGGAAGAACAGCAGCAGGTGTCAAAGGTATTTCTTTACGCGAAGATGATGAGGTTGTTTCCATGGAAATACTGGAAGAAGGGTCCAAAATTCTTCATGTAACCAGTAAAGGTTTTGGAAAACAGACACCAGAAAATGAATATCGCCGTATTAATCGGGGCGGTAAAGGTGTATTCACTTGTAAACTGGATGAAAAAACAGGACATGTTGTGGATGTGAAAGCTATTCAGGGCGATGAAGATTTAATGCTTATCACGATTGCAGGTGTTCTGATTCGTATTCAGGTATCCGATATTTCGCAAACAGGCAGAAATACGAAAGGGGTACACTTGATTCGTCTGCAGGATGAAGAAGAAGTGGCAACTGTAGCGCGGATTGAGAAAGAAGAAGAGGAAGAGATAGAGGAAATAGAAGCTTCCGGATCTGAAGAGGATACGTCAGCTGACGATAATAACGAGGAATAACTGCGTTTTAGAATGGTTTTGTTATCGGAAGGCATAAGCGTCTAATAGAACCAGATATCTATCTAATAAATACAAAAATCTCCTGTATATTTGTCCCTCAGACAAATATACAGGAGATTTTTTTAATAAGAACAGACAGAAGAAACGACCGTGAGAATCTGATTTTCACGGCCGTTTTCTTTCGGATCAGTCTTCCAGTACATCAGCCAGAATTTTATCTGCCTCACTGTTTAATAAGTTACGGGGAACGGTTTTGTCAATATTCTTATTGAAATAGGATTTTAATGGTTCCACTTCATTTTTTTCACCGACAAGATAAATTTGTTCCCAGCCTCTTTGACCGGCTCTTTTTTCCAGTTTAGTGACAAGAGCTTTGAACCAACGTTGTTGATGTTCTTTAACGCGTTCCTTATATTCATCTCTTTTCGCGCCGCCTTGTGTAATATCATTGCCTTGAGGTCCTTGATGTTGACGCCAGTCATCGGTATTCATATCCAGGGTATAATGCGTCTGATCTAACAATGTCCCTAATTCTGTTTCCAGAACGATAACCTCGTCTTGTTGAATAACGATGATACCTGTGTAAGGATAATCTTTCTCTAATGTTTTCAGTTGGTCGAGGATGGGCTTATTTTCCCAATGAAATTCCGTTTTAACAGGAATGTGCAGGGCTTGTGAAAACCATAGGTCTTCATCTGCTGTGCCGAAGAGAACGAAACCTCTAAATAAATCTTTTTCCTCTTCTCTTCTGTAGACCTCTTTCTCTACCTTTTTCCGGATTGTCTGGGACTGTTTTTTTTCTTCATGGGAGTTACTTTCCTGTGTTGCATCTGCCAGTTCATTCAATCCGTTTTTTAATTCGATTTTCCATGCTCCGCCTTGTTGTTCAGGATCACGGTGGTCCGTGTTCAGATACACCGAAAGTACCTTTTTTGGATCCTCGTAACTGATTTGTTTGAGTTTTTTGATTCTATCTTGTAAAAGCATGCTGTATTTCCTCCTTCAGATTTTTTAATCATATCGTTATTTCCATTGTTTGTTCACGGAACATTATCAGCTAAAAAGCTTCTTCATAGAAAGAAGGGCTGCTCAGCTGTTGTACCCTCTACGTGCAGAGCGTTAAACATCAAATGAAATCAAGCTTAATGCAACAGACGCTATACATGAAATAGGAATCATATTCTTTCTACTTTTTTATACAAGATCGACAATAATCGACAGATTCTCAAGATCCCTTATAAGCGGGGAGAAATTAGGAGCCGGAGAACTAATGCAGGTAAGAATGTCGTACGTTATGTAAGAAATAATAACTGGAAATAAACCACAGGCAGGCTATTCCTTTTACAGCCTGCCTGTGGTTTATTTTGTCGCTTTTTAATCCGTTACTCAACTATCGCACCTAAGAATAAGCATATATATCTTGATATTTCAGGATGAATAAGTTCTATCTGATAGAACTTATTTTTGATGAGCTATTTTTTCCACGTATAGAACATCTAACTAGCGGAGGCGGACCGTTTTGACTCCTGAGGGATCAGCACCATCTGAAGATCCACTTTTGCCAAGTGCTCTTCTTGGCAAAAGTTAGCTGAAGAGCGTGCCCCTAGGCAGACTAAAGTCGCAACGTCCTGGGGTTGGGGCTGCGATTACTCACCCCATCGAAAAGAGTTGTTGCAACGTCTGCACTAGTACGTCCTGGGACTGGGGCTGGGACTGCGATTACTCGTCCCATCGAAAACCATTGCGATTACTCGCCCCATCAAAAACCGTTGTACGTCGGAAAGCAAAACGGTCCGCCGCAGCGGTGCTTTACACTCCACCTTCTATCCTTTATCTAGGGAGTTATCAAAGGAACAATCAACTCCTCTTTCTATGGAAATAAAGTTACTTTTTAAGGTGTGAAAGTTGAGTGTGTTATTTATTTTGGGAATCTACATTCTTCAATAAATGCTGTCCAATAAGTAATGGTGTTTTTTCATGAGTTATTTTTAAAAAATGCTTGATGAGTGGGTATTCTTTATCCGTCTTCATTTGCATCAATTCGCCCCACCATTCTGTTTCATAGCGACAAATCATGCTTAGGTGAAACAAAAGAAGATAATGTACGAGAATTTCCGAATAAGGAAAATAGTTTGCTCGATTAGCCGGAAAATAGAGCAATTCATTATCCAAACGATAACGAAAAGGGCCGTTCCAATCTTGAATGGGTTCTGTCAAATGAATCTGCAATGATTCATCTAGTTGTTGAATATCCTTGATTGGGGGCAAGAATAAACGGATACGCTCTACAAAGGTCTCTTCTTTTAAATGAAATCCATCTAAAATCCGATTTGGAAAACGAAGGTGTCTACTGTTTTTTTCTCCGATAACCACCATGGATTCTTCCTGATTGAGCTGCCATAGATTGCTTAATTCCGGAATGGAACATAATAACAGACGCATCGAAACACGATCTAAAGGAAAAGGATGAAGGGAAAACAAATAACGGCAAACATACGGAAATAATCCTCTTTGTTGAATTTTAACTTCATCCTCCATAAAACGGTAATCTTTACGTTTTCTTTTGCGGGCAGTCAGACCATGTGCAAGAACTGCTGTTGTTTCCGGATAATCAGGACGTTTGGTCAACAGCCATCCTTTTAAAAAATGAGTCATTCCATAAAATGAAAGGACTGGCTGCACCAGAATATTGCTCTGTCTGCTTGATTCCATAAAAATCATGCCATTATTTATATAATGAATAAAAGTAGAACTGTTTTGATAGCTTTTTATTACAGCATCATCTAAAAAGGAATAACTTCCTTTAAGATAACGCTGTGCATTTTCCTCTGCGGTTAAAAATAAATAGACATCTTCATGACGCATTATTTCTCCATCTCCATAACTATTGAAATATTTTGAATCTATCCTCTTTTTCTACTTCTATGTTGGGTGCTTGAAAAAGCGTAAAAGATAGAGTAATGTAAGTAAAAATAGATATTTGCTACTACTTTCATAAGGTTGGTATTATTTTAAGCAGTTTTTCCGAGAATATATAAAGATATACCTTGAAAACGGTATAATACCAACCAAATAAAGTGAAACGATGTTGTAAATTCAATGATTGGAGGATGAGCTAGCAATGAGAGAAGACAAATTTGCAAAAGAAGGTTTAACGTTTGATGATGTATTACTTCTTCCGGCAGAATCAGAAGTTTTACCCAACCAGGTGGATCTAAGTGTAGATTTAACAGCAAATCTAAAATTGAAGTCACCATTTATCAGTGCTGGAATGGATACTGTAACAGAAGCAGAAATGGCAATTGCTATGGCACGTCAAGGCGGCTTTGGAGTTATTCATAAAAACATGTCTATTGAGCAGCAGGCAGAAGAAGTAGACCGTGTAAAACGCTCTGAAAGTGGTGTTATCACAAACCCATTCTTCTTAACACCTGAACATCAGGTATATGATGCAGAGCATTTAATGGGGAAATATCGCATTTCTGGAGTTCCCATTGTAAACAATACTGAAGAACAAAAGCTCGTCGGTATCTTGACCAATCGTGATTTACGTTTTATTGAGGATTATTCTATTCTGATTTCGGAAGTGATGACTACAGAGGAATTAGTAACAGCACCAGTAGGAACAACATTGGATGAAGCTGAAAAGCTGCTGCAAAAGTATAAAATTGAAAAATTGCCTCTTGTGGATGATCAAGGAATTTTAAAAGGATTAATTACGATTAAAGATATTGAAAAGGTCATTGAATTTCCTAATGCAGCAAAGGATTCACAAGGACGGTTGATTGCAGCAGCTGCAGTTGGTGTGACAGGCGATGCGATGAAGCGAATTGAAAAATTAGTGGATGTCGGTGTAGATGCTATTGTGATTGATACAGCTCATGGGCACTCTAAAGGTGTTCTGGATCAATTAAAATACATTCGCGAAACCTATCCCAATTTGACGATTATTGCAGGAAACGTTGCAACAGAGGATGGAACGAGAGCTTTGATTGAAGCAGGAGCTTCTGTTGTCAAAGTAGGTATTGGACCGGGGTCTATCTGTACCACAAGAGTAGTAGCTGGAGTCGGTGTACCGCAAATCACAGCAGTGTATGACTGTGCCCGCGCAGCAAAAGAATACGGTGTTCCTGTGATTGCAGATGGTGGAATCAAATACTCCGGCGACATTGTGAAAGCATTGGCATCCGGAGCCCATGCTGTGATGCTGGGAAGTATTTTTGCAGGAACCAAGGAAAGCCCTGGAGACACAGAGATTTTCCAAGGACGTCAATATAAAGTATATCGCGGCATGGGGTCTGTTGGAGCGATGCAGGCAGGTTCCAAAGATCGCTATTTCCAATCTGAATCAGAAAATAAAAAACTTGTGCCAGAGGGGATTGAAGGACGAATTGCTTACAAAGGATCGCTGGGAGATACTTTCCACCAGCTTGCCGGCGGTTTACGTTCTGGTATGGGATATTGCGGAACTAAAAACTTAGAGAGTTTAAGAAATGATTCCCGGTTTATCCGTATTACAGGTGCAGGATTAAAAGAAAGCCACCCGCATGATGTACAAATTACCAAAGAAGCACCGAACTATTTTATGCAATAAGGAATGAAAACATCATGCATTTAATATGATGACAAATTTGTGTCATACGGTCGTAAAAAAAATAGATGGAGCACGTTGCTCCATCTATTTTTTTATGAATTTTTATGGTAAAATGTGAAGCGTGCTTAGCAGAATACATAGAACTTATCACAGTGTTACGCTTTTGGGGTGGAATAGGTAATCAGAGACCCTGTTCAGTGAGAAACAGAGCGAAAAAGTCACTGAATATAGTTTTGTTTTATCTTGGAAAATGAACTGTAAATCTCTCGCTTTTTTGAAACAGAAATAGACAATACATTTATTTTGGCGAAAAAAAGCTGGTTCATTTCCTGATAGACTCAACTAATATTTCGTGGAAAACCATACGAAATAAAGTTTCGTTTTATGTAAGCAGCTATATTATTAAACGGAGGTACAAAATTGTGAGGAAGTCTATGAATAAATTATTTCTTTTGGTGGCCGCAGCAGCGCTTGTTTTAACATCTTTTGTTACACCATCCATGTCTGTTTATGCAGATGGATTAGATTTAGAGGCGGAGTCTGCTATTTTAGTGGATGCAGAAACGGGTAAAATTTTATACGCGAAAGACCCAGACGTGGCATTGCCTCCTGCTAGCATGACGAAGATAATGACAGAATATCTTGTTTGGGAAGCAGTCGAAAATGGAGATATTTCTTGGGATACAACAACACAAATTAGTGATTATGCATATGAAATATCCAGCAACGATGATTTTTCAGGTGTTGGGTTAAGACAACAACAAGACTACACAGTAGAAGAGTTATATGAAGCAATGGCGATTAATTCGGATAATGCGACCACGATTGCATTGGCTGAGTTAATTGCAGGTTCAGAGAGTGAATTTGTTGAAATGATGAATGCGAAGGCAGAAGAGTTAGGGATGCCGGATTATAGTTTTGTGAACTCCAGCGGATTAGATAATGAGAGTTTAGGGGATAATTATCCAGAAGGAACAAGTCCTAATGATACAAACTTATTATCAGCCCGTTCCGCAGCGATTTTAGGAGCTGCTTTGGTGAATGATTACCCGGAAGCATTGGATATTTCCAGCGTGCCGAATACGGAATTTGATGAAGAGGAAATCCGGAATTGGAATTATATGCTGGATCATGATGCAGATTACCTACAGCAGCATTACTATGAAGGTGTAGATGGTTTGAAAACAGGTTTCACCACGGTTGCTGGATACGCTTTTACCGGCACAGCAGAACGTGATGGAAGACGTCTTATATCTGTGGTCATGAGAACAGATAGTGAGAATGCCCGCTTTGAGCAGACTGCAAAACTGTTTGATTATGGGTTTGATGAATTTGAGGTTCAGGAATTATTCCCTGCCGGCTATCAGGAAGAAGGCGAAGAAACAGCTCCTGTATCAAGAGGGAAAGAAAATGAAGTAAATATTGGTATCGATGAAGGTATCCATGTTCCTGTGAAAACAGGCGAGGAAGAGCTGTATCATTTAGAGTATACGATCGATGAGGACAGGCTGAATGATGACGGAGAGTTAGAAGCTCCTGTTGAAGCAGATGAAGTAATTGGAACAGTTACCGTGGTTTATGATGGAGAAGAAGAGGACTTTGGCTATATTTCCGATGAAGCAAGTGAGGAAAGCTACGATTTAGTTGCGATGGATGACGTAGAACAATCCAATTGGTTTATGCTTACGTTACAATCCATCGGTGATTTCTTTGTGAATATGTTCCAAGGCGCATTTAATTGGGTAAAGGGACTTTTTAGCTAATTTTCATAGGAAACCTTGCAACCTGATGGGAAATAGCTTATGATGATATACAATCATTCATTGAAAAAATAAAGCGTTGATAGGAAATAGTAGCTGTTTGATTCTATCTATAGAGAGCTAATGTGTGGTGTGAATTAGTGTTAGAATGCAGTGAATCCATCCTGGAGCATGCTTATAAAAGTGAGTCATTCATGTAAGTAAGCACGGAGATACGACGTTATTCGTATGGAAAGCCGGAAGAATCTCATTAGATTCTTTAATTAGGGTGGCAACGCGGGAAATATACTCTCGTCCCTTTCTTTATAAGGGACGGGGGTTTTTTAATGGTTAAAAAAGGTATTTTAAAATATTAAAATATAGGAGGTAATCATTATGTTGGATATGAAATATGTCCGAAATAATTTTGATGAAGTGAAGAACAGGTTAGCACATCGTGGAGAAGATCTTGGGGATTTAGACAAATTTGGTGAGCTGGATGTAAGAAGACGTGAGTTAATTGCAGAGACAGAACAGTTGAAGGCAAAGCGTAATGAAGTGTCTAAGGAAATTTCTGTTTTAAAACGTGAGAAAAAGGATGCGGAATCAGCTATCGCTGCAATGCGTGAAGTTGGAGACCAAATTTCTAAGTTCGATAAAGAACTAAAAGAAATTGAAGAAACATTAGAGCATATTATGCTTTCTATCCCAAATCTGCCTCATGAGAGCGTGCCTGTCGGTGAAGATGAGGATGATAATGTAGAAGCACGCAAATGGGGAGAAGTGCCGGAATTTTCATTTGAAGCACAGCCTCATTGGGACGTTGCTACAAATTTAGATATTTTGGACTTTGAACGTGCAGCTAAGGTAACGGGAAGCCGTTTCGTCTTTTACAAGGGGTTAGGAGCAAGATTAGAACGTGCATTATTAAACTTTATGATGGATTTGCATGCGGATCATCATGACTATCAGGAAATGCTTCCTCCGTATATTGTGAATCGTATGAGCATGACAGGTACGGGACAGCTTCCTAAATTCGAAGAGGATGCATTTAAGTTGGAAGACTGGGAATATTTTCTCGTGCCAACAGCAGAAGTACCTGTAACCAATTATCACCGTGATGAAATTTTAACAGTAGATGAACTGCCGAAAAAATATGTTGCATTCAGTGCCAGCTTCCGTTCTGAAGCAGGATCTGCCGGAAGAGATACACGCGGTTTAATCCGTCAGCATCAATTTAATAAAGTAGAGCTTGTAAACTTTGTGAAACCGGAAGAATCTTATGAAAGACTGGAAGAACTGACGAATGAAGCGGAAAAAGTATTACAGCTTTTAGAACTGCCTTACCGTGTGATGAGCATGTGTACAGGAGATTTAGGCTTTACAGCTGCAAAAAAATACGATATCGAAGTATGGATTCCAAGCCAACATACGTATCGTGAAATTTCTTCTTGTTCTAATTTTGAAGATTTCCAAGCCCGTCGTGCTGGAATTCGTTTCCGTCGTGAAGCAAATGGAAAACCAGAGTTTGTCCATACGCTAAACGGTTCTGGTCTAGCCCTAGGACGTACCGTGGCAGCAATTTTGGAGAATTGTCAACAGGAAGACGGCAGTGTGGCAGTACCAGAAGTTTTACGTCCTTACATGGGCGGCGTAGAAGTGATTGGTAAATAACAGGGAACGTAAGAGGCTTTCCTTTTTTGGGAGGGTCTCTTATTTTTCCTAAAAATATGCGTGGGTACATTGTTAAAGATTATCTTTAAGGAGATATGAAATTGAAAAAAAGATATTCGGAGCAGTATTTAACAGACATCATTAAACAGCAGTTGTTTACGGATGAGAACGTATCTGAGGAAGCAGCTTCGTTTCCTTTAGAACATCTTGTTTTTGGTTATCTGAAAAAAGAAAATGTAGACGAGCGTCAAACTAACTGTATTCTTGATGTAGAAGAACATGGGTTATTGGTGGTTTTATTTAGTGGATTAAAAAAAGATAAAATACTGGAACATTTTTATTTTCGATTTGCGGATATGCAGGGTATCAAAATAAAAGATAAAAAATTTAGTGTGTACATAACATTACAATTTACAAATGGAATGAACTATGAATTTCAACTTGAAAAACGTAAGATGAAGGGATTCCCTAACCAGAATAAAAATTTGTCATATGTCATATCAATGATGGAAAAACAGGATTTGCACAATATGAGCAACCGCAGTTATAGAAAAAGGGTCCTCTATGATAAACTGTTTTCTTTTATTTATGTCATCACGCTAGTAGCCTTTGAACTTCTTGCGTTAAGAATTTTGTTCAATTTCCATCAGGATAGTGCTCTATTTTTTACTCTCATCGTTATTATTTCAATCTTTGTAGCTGTATTACATTTGATCATCTTGTTCTTGGCTTGGATTTACATAGATAAGTTAATAAACAGGAAATTTTACAAAGCGTACAATCAAATTGTAGAAGACCACATGGAAAAGAACGATGCAGAAGAATTCTTAGAGAGGTTAAATAACTTGCCATATAAACCAAAAGGGAAACAAGCAAAAAATGCCTTTTATATAAGTAAGTCAACAGCTTTGTATGAAAATAATAGATTGGAAGAAGCCTTAGCTTGTTTAGATGAAGTTCAAATATCAACGAAACAAATCTATGAGTTTGTGGAGAAACAAAAGAAAATGATAGAAGGCGATGGACATCACCGGGATTAAACAATCAAAGGCATTAATGATAAAAAAAGGATTATATCCATCTGATCATTGATGCCGCCTACAAGCTTCCTGTAGCTTATTCTGTCATAAAAGTCTCTGGTACTAAATATTCTTACAGCGAACAATGTATTTGTGAATTGGAAGGATGGGAGACAACCCGTTTTTCTGGGAAACCAAAAGATGTCGTGCATCATTATAAAGGAAATGTGTCTTGATCTTGTCCGACAACAGGAAAAATGTGTGAGACGGCAAATGGAGATATAAAATGTGTTGACAAAGCATCTATTTGGATGGTATAGTATGTCTTGTTCGTTAAAGCGAGAACTTTTAAAAGTACACGGAGGTATACCCAAGTCTGGCTGAAGGGGTCGGTCTTGAAAACCGAGAGGCGGGTCAAACCGTGCGGGGGTTCGAATCCCTCTACCTCCTCCATTTAAAACAAACGTAAAAAATTGGAGATAAAAACCCGCAGCTTCCGAGCTGCGGGTTTTCTAATAGCTTACATTAAGCTGTACTATATCTGTTTATTCTTTATTACTCTTCTCCATCAGTGATTCTAATAACTGTTTCGGTAATGGATAGCGCTTGTTGTCAAGGGGAAGAAAATCCATCTGACTTTCCGAATTTTTATCATCTTTTGCTTCATTGATTTCCGCATGAAGTACTTCCATCTTCTCATCTAATTGATTCGCAATATTTGCGCTGGTGGTTAATTCCTCAATGAGGTGAGCCGGCACTTCACCATCATACTTATAGTAAATTTTATGCTCTAAGCTTGCCCAGAAATCCATGGCAACAGTACGAATTTGAATCTCAATAAAAACTTCTTCTTGACGATCAGAGAAAAAGACAGGAATGGATAAAATCAGATGAAGGCTCTTATATCCATTTGGCTTCGGATGTTTAATATAATCTTTCGTTTCAATCACTTTAATATCCTTTTGTCCTTGAATCATTTCACTAATCTTATAAATATCAGAGATAAAGGAACAAACGATTCGGATTCCTGCAATATCCTTAATATGATTACCGATATAATTTTGGGTAATTGGAATGTTTTTACGCTGACATTTTCGTAAAATGCTTTCTGGTGATTTAATGCGTGATTTTAAATGTTCAATCGGATTATAGTCATGGATATGCTCAAATTCTTCTTGAAGGATATTCAGTTTTGTGTTCATTTCATCCAATGCAAATTTATAGGTAAGCATAAAACGTGTCAGTTCTTTTCGAACGACTTTTAATTGATTTATTTGTTTTCCATCATCCATTGATAAAATTCCTTTCTGACTTTCATTCGTGTACAATATAAGTATAGCAAAGATTATTTTGTATAGCAGATAAAAAGACGTCTCATTTCATCTTAATTGATACAGTCTTGACAAAAGTATGGCAAGGCCTTATAGTACAATTCAATATATTAATAACGAAATACGTTGAACGGACCAGTAATTAATGTATATTTACCAAAGAGAGGGAATTCAGTGGCTGTAAGATTCCTGTAAATGGCTTAATGAACCTATCCGGGAGTATATTAGCATATGCTAATTGCAGCATGCTGCATTATCAATGAGAGTGGATAACTTTTATCAAAAAAAGGTGGTACCGCGGAATAATACTGATTCCGTCCTTTACAAAGGACGTGTAATCAGTTTTTTTATTGTTCCGGGAGTATCGATGGCATAAATAACAAATAAGCAAAGATAAATACAGGAGGAGAATACATGGATAAGACAATTGCTTTTTTTGGAGCAGGAAATTTAGCAGAGGCGATTATTGCAGGGATTACAAGAACCAATGTTGTTACCAAAGAACAGGTGCTTGTGGCGAATCGCAGTGATAAAGCACGGTTAGATTTAATTGCTGAAAAATATGGAGTTACATGTAAGCGGAGTAAAGAAGAAATGGTTCAGGAAGCAGACATTATTATTTTAGCTATGAAGCCTAAGGATGCAGGAGATTATTTAAATTGGCTTAAAGACTATATAAAGCCGCATCACATTGTTATTTCGGTTATTGCAGGGTTATCGATCGAGCAGATGGAAAAAACGCTTGGGGAAGATATTCCTGTTATTCGGACGATGCCAAATACATCTGCCTTAATTGGCCAGTCAGCTACTGCTATTTCAAAGGGGTCGAATGTCGAGCTTAGCCAGCTTTATTTAGCAGAAGAACTATTCCAAACAGTAGGTACAACAAAAATCGTAGATGAAGGACACATGCATACGATTACTGCCATTGCAGGCAGTGGTCCGGCATTTTTCTACTATATGGTGGAAGCAATGGAAAACGCAGCAGTAGAAGCAGGGCTGGATCGGGATACTGCGTTAGAGTTATTGACCCAAACAGTCATTGGCGCTGGGAAAATGCTTGAGTCATCTGGTGAAGATCCAGAACAGCTGCGTATTAATATTACTAGTCCATCAGGGACGACAGAGGCTGGTTTAAATCAATTAATGGAGAATGGATTTGATAAGGTCATTAAAGCATGTGTAGAAGGTGCAAGAAAACGATCTGTCGAAATTACGAATGCCCAGAAATAATTTTTAAAGAGAAGAGGGAAAACAAATGCATACACCAGAATGCAGCTACTGTGGGGAAAAATGGAGTTATGGACAGACCTTTAAACAAGTATTCAAAATTAGAATGATTTGTCCGCATTGTGGGAAAGAAAATTATTACGATGCGAATAAAAAAGGTGGCTGGCTTCCTTTATTAGCAATACCTATCTTTCTAGGGCTAGCTATACTATTAAATTTATCTTCTACTGGGATTATTCTTATTGGCTGTCTGTTAATGATTCTTCATATCTTAACGATTCCTTATCGGACGAGATTGCAAAAAGCAGGAAAATGAATTGAAAACATTGTACTTTGCAAAATAGGTAGGATTTAGTATAATACGATTGTTCGTTTATTTTTCGATGAGCGGATAAGGAAATATCAACGGGTGAATACCACTGTTTGATTATGTGCAAAGCCCCCGTAGCTCAGGGGATAGAGCATTGGTTTCCTAAACCATGTGCCGCAGGTTCGAATCCTGCCGGGGGCATTATTTATAGTTGAAAAGAAGCGTTCTCCTTGCTCAGGGGAACGCTTTTTGTTAATTATAAATTTTTCTTTAAGGCATCTCCTAGAAACGTTGCTAATTCTAACATGCCATATCTATTTGCTTTTTCTTCCGCTTCCGAATTATAATTTGTGTTTGTATTGACATCATATGTGTAAACCTCGCCATGCATATCACGAATAAATTCAATTCCTGCAACATCAATCCCGCTATTTTTCAAGAAGTTTTTATAACGCGTGATTTGTTCAGGGTCCATCCCATTTTCAAGAATTTCAAACATGGGTGGATTTTCTTCTTCGCCAACTGGGCAAAAAGAATCTTCTATCCGGCATACATCTGCAGGACATAATTCAAACCCTCCTGAAGTATCTACTTTCACGGCGTAAATAAATTTTCCACCAACAAATTCTGCTCGCGTTATAAAAGGTTCAGGGGATTGAATATATTGCTGAATAAGTGTAATACCATCAACAGGTTCTTCAAACGCCGGTCCATTTACATATGCTTCAAGTGCATCAACAGAATGGAAAAGTTGCACTCCCAATCCTTTACCAGCTCTGTTATGCTTTGTAATAAAAGGTGATTCACCTAACCTTTTTGCAGCTTCTACAATTTGTTCAGATCCGACTGCTCCAATTGTTTTCGGTGTTTTTATACCATGCTTTTCAAGCGCTGTATATTGGTTAATCTTACTAATTTCTAAATCAAGTGCCCGTGAACCATTAAAGACCGTGCGATCATGCATTTCTAACCAAGATAGAACACCTCCTGCCAGTTCGGGTGCAAAGCGATGATCTCTTGTATGCGAGGAGGCACTCATCCGGTTATAAAATATTCCCTCAGGCGGTTCTGCTGTTAAATCAACCACGCCTTTATCTAAATGCCAGGTTTCATAAGGTAAATGTAACTCTTTTAAACGATTGGTTAAGTGCACTGTCCAATCATCATTTTCATGTAAAATATATATTTTTGACAATGATAACACCTCTTTTATATACGCTGTAAAAGCAATTTGATTCTTCTAATTAACCTGTTTGTTCATGTTTGAATCATTATAGCAAGCAGTACGTTTTTTCTTAATAACAAGCAAATCTGAAAATTCTGCAGCAGGAGCAACATTCTCTAATCTAAACTTATTTTAATTGAAATCTGCTTACATTTCAATTAAGCCCATTGATTTAGTTGGTTTTAAATTTTGTTCATCACAAAACAAAGCGGCTTTCCAGTTTTGAGTAGAAAGCCACTTTGTTGGTTTAGGCAGGATTTTGTTTTATAGTATTATATAAGAAATATGGTTAACGTACAATGACTCGGTTTAAAATATTTTCCGCATTTTTCACGCGGTCTTCTGTCGGCGGTTCCACGCCTTCCAACGGATAGTCCAAACCGAGATTTTCCCACTTATAAACTCCTAATTTATGATAAGGTAAGACTTCTATTTTTTCGATATTATTTAACGTAGCAATAAAGTCTGAGAGCTGTTGCAAATATTCATCATTATCACTGCCACCAGGGACAAGCACATGACGGACCCAGACAGGAACATTTTTGTCATCTAAATAGCGGGCCATATCGAGAATATGTTCATTTGATAGACCAGTGAGTTCTTTATGCTCTGCTGGATTAATATGCTTTAAATCAAGTAATACTAAATCGGTTAATTCTAATACTTTATCTAAATTTTTTATAAAGTGAGGAGAACGGTTAAAGCATCCGGCAGAAGTATCAATGGTTGTGTGTACTCCTAATTTTTTCAGTTCGGTGAATAATTCCAGTAAAAATTCAACCTGAAGCAAAGGCTCCCCGCCGCTGACAGTTACTCCTCCATTGGTTGACTGGAAGAATGGGAGATAGCTTTTAATGTCTTGCACCAGTTCTTGTACAGACATTTTCTTTCCTGCTCCCATATTCCACGTATCGGGGTTATGGCAAAATTGACAGCGTAATAGGCAACCCTGGGTAAAAATCACATAACGTAATCCAGGTCCGTCTACGGTTCCACACGTTTCTATTGAATGAATTCTTCCTTCTTTCATGATGCTTTTCCCCCTCACTTCATATGCTGAAAAACGATTCAGCAGCAAGTGCCCAATTCATTTTATGGACGCTTGCTATTAAATTTCTTACAGGCTTTCATGGAATGTCCGATTAATTACATCAATTTGCTGCTCTCTTGTCAGCTTAATAAAGTTTACTGCATATCCAGAGACCCGGATGGTCAGCTGCGGGTATTCTTCTGGATGCTTCATCGCATCTAATAAGGTTTCCCGGTCAAATACGTTGATGTTTAAATGATGCCCTTTTTTAGCTGCGTAGCCATCTAGTATACCGGCTAAGTTTGCTGTTCTTGTCTCTTCATCTTTTCCTAATGCTTTTGGTACGATAGAGAAGGTATTGGAGATACCATCCAGTGCGTATTTATAAGGCAATTTTGCAACAGAGCTTAAAGAAGCTAATGAGCCATTTTTATCGCGTCCATGCAGTGGATTTGCTCCCGGTGCAAAAGGTTCTCCAGCTTTTCGTCCATCTGGTGTATTTCCTGTTTTCTTCCCGTAAACCACATTGGAAGTAATCGTCAAGATAGACTGTGTTGGTACGGCATCACGATACATATGGTGTTTCTTGATCTTATTCATAAAGCCTTTTACTAGATTCACAGCAATCTCATCGGCACGATCATCATTATTGCCGTATTTCGGATAGTCGCCTTCTATTTCATAATCAACGACAAGTCCGTCTTCATCACGAATCGTTCTTACCTTCGCATATTTAATGGCGCTTAAGGAATCGACAATAACAGATAGTCCTGCCACACCACAAGCCATGGTACGTAATACGTCACGGTCATGCAGGGCCATTTCCAAACGTTCGTAGCTGTATTTATCATGCATATAATGGATAATGTTTAATGCGTTGACGTATAAGCCAGATAACCAATCTAAGAGATTATCATATTTCTCCATCACTTCGTCGTAATCCAGATATTCTGATGTGATCGGTGCATAGTTTGGAGCTATCTGCATTTTTAGATTTTCATCCACGCCGCCATTGACCGCATACAGAAGTGCTTTTGCCAGGTTTGCGCGTGCACCGAAGAATTGCATTTGTTTACCAATGCGCATTGCTGATACACAGCAGGCAATTCCATAGTCATCACCATAAATCGGGCGCATAATATCATCATTTTCATATTGAATAGAGCTGGATTTAATAGACATCTTCGCACAATATTTTTTATAGTTTTCCGGCAATTTGGTGGACCAAAGTACCGTTAAGTTTGGCTCTGGTGCCGGTCCTAAGTTATCTAATGTGTGCAGAAAACGGTAAGAGCTCTTTGTGACAAGCGGTCGACCATCTTCCGCTATTCCTGCCAATGATTCTGTTACCCAAGTTGGATCTCCGCTAAATAATTCGTTATAATCTGGTGTTCTTGCGAATTTAACGAGACGCAGCTTCATCACAAAATGATCGACAAGTTCTTGCGCTTCTTCCTCTGTCATAACCCCATTTTCAATATCTCTCTCTATATAAATATCTAAGAATGTAGAAACACGGCCAAGGCTCATAGCAGCTCCATTTTGTTCTTTAATCGCTGCTAAATATGCTAAATAGAGCCATTGGAACGCTTCCTGAGCAGTTGTTGCCGGTTTTGAAATATCAAATTCATATTTTTCTCCGAGCTTCTTCAAGTCCTCTAAGGAACGAATCTGTTCTGATGTTTCTTCACGTTCACGAATAATATCTTCCGTCATCGTTCCGTTACCAATCAATTGCAGGTCTTTTTTCTTTTCTTCAATTAAACGATCTACCCCATATAGCGCAACCCGGCGATAATCTCCAATAATACGCCCACGGCCGTATGCATCTGGAAGCCCGGTGATAATTCCTGCTTTTCTTGCTTTTAAGATTTCGGGGGTATAGGCATCAAAGACGCCTTGATTGTGCGTTTTACGGTGTTCTGTAAAGGTATGGACAACGTCATCATCCACTTTGTAGCCATAGGATTCTGCAGCGGCAACTGCCATACGGATACCTCCAAATGGCATTAAAGCACGTTTAAAAGGCGCATCTGTCTGCACGCCGACGATTTTTTCCAACGGCTTATTTAAATAACCAGCGCCATGAGAGGTAATTGTGGATACGATTTTTGTATCTAAATCATATACGCCGCCATTTTCCCGTTCTTCTTTGGTCAATTGCATGACTTGATCCCACAGGTCTTTTGTTGCTTGGGTTGCACCTGTTAAGAAGGATTCATTTCCTTCATATAAATGATAATTTTGTAAAATAAAATCACGAACATCAATTTCTTTTTGCCAATTACCTTCAACAAAGCCATCCCAAGGAACTTTTTTCACCATTTCATCTGCTACTTTCATAACAAAAACCTCCTTTTAATAATTGTGAATAAATTCACAATTATATCTACTTTTATTATAACGTTTTCAAAAAATAAAACAAGTGAAATACTTCACAAATATAGAAAGTTCTTATAATGTTCAAATTTTAAATTTGCAAGGGGAAGCAGGAATATTGTTTTCTCTCATATCTTTGCTTAAAATAAATATATTGTAAAAATGTAAATATCCTTTTTATACTTCAGAAAGAATGAAAAGTTGAAGGATGAATAGTTCCAACTACTAGTATCCCTGTATCAGAGAAGAACGGGTAAATACAAGTTTTTCTAAGAAGGAAGGTTTCTTTTTTGTATATATTAATTATCCTAGGAATAATTGCAGGAATGATGATACCTATGCAGACGGCCGTAAATAATCGGCTTACTTTATTTACAAAAGCTGTTTTGCGGACATCCTTTTACTCCTTTTTATCAGGGAGTATCATTTTATTTATCATCAATTTTATAATGGATCCTGGCAAATTTACACTATCGTTTTTTGCATCACAATCATTCTCCTATGTTTGGTTTGCGGGTGGTATTCTCGGCGTTATTTTTCTTACAGGAAATATTATTTTATTACCTCGAATTGGTGCAGCATTGACTGTAATTGCTGCGGTTACCGGACAAATGATCATTGGTATTTTAATCGATACATTTGGTTGGTTTGATGCAGATGTAAAAGAATTACATATGATGCATCTTGTTGGTGTACTTCTTTTAATTGCTGGAATTATATATATGAATGCCAAAAAGAAGGGCAATGTTGCAAAAGGACATTCTCGTCTTTGGATATTGCTCGGATTAGGTACAGGAATGATGCCGCCAATGCAAACAGCGATCAACAGTGGATTACGATATGAAGTAAATTCTTTTATTTATGCCGCTTTTATATCATTTTTAGTAGGTACCATCGTGTTATTTATTTTGGCAATGGTGATTAATAAGGGAATTAAGCTAACGTTTCATGTTGGAGAATTTAAATTAAAAACGTGGCATTTTGCTGGTGGTTTACTTGGTGCGGCATATATTGCATCTAATATCAGCTTAATGCCTTACCTGGGCGTAACCCTAACCATGATGTCCACGATTTTGGGGCAAATTGTCATGGGACTGATAATTGACCATTTTGGTATGTTTAACTTGCCAAAATATCCGATTGATCAAAGAAGAATAATTGCTGTTGTTCTGATTATTAGTGGTATTGCGTTATTAAATTTCTTTTAGTGCTCAACAAGTTATCAAATGAAAAATAGCAAGCTAATAAACTCCCACCAAAAATCATTATGTTGTGTGGATGCAGGTTAAAGTCGACATATCCTTGTGCTGTTAAATGACAAGGATATGTCGACTTTAACCTAGGATGTCTAATCTATCTTTTATTTTAAGGATAAACAAATTTTTTAACATTTAACCTGCCAGGTAGAAAGCAGGTTTTTCATATAGGGTAATGTGTTTATTTCGATACATTTCCAGTCTATGAAGTGCAAAGGGAAATTCAACTGGAAAATGCTGTACAATATCGTATACATTTTCAATTTGAAGCTGGTGAAGCATAAACGTTGGAATACAGAAATGATATGCAAAATGATTGGCTTGATTTTCTTGTAAGTCAATAAAAAGAGAATGCATAAAACGCTGATCTCCTTCATGGAAAAAATAGTGGCCTAATTCATGTCCAAAGTTTTGCCATATATTTTGATCGGACGAGTGTGGAAGTACAATAAAGTTATCTATTCGCATGCTAATAGTCTCAGAATAAATTATTTCAATTTTTAAAGCTTCTGCTATAGTCGAAATGGAAAGTTCCTCAGGATTTTGGATATTCAACCGCTTATACAAGGCTTCGACAAACTTTTCTACCTCCAAATAACTCACCAGATTCTCCTCCTTTATTAAGAATGTAAGTTCTGTTTGAAGTGCTAAAAATAAGGTGCAGCAAGTACACCTGTTTTTATATTCATCATTAACAAATTGAATATTATTATTTTTGATCAGTATTTCCGTTATTGGATTTCTTTCTATATAGAATATATTGTATCACATTTAACGCCTCTTGTTTTTCTTCCTCTGTCATACGTTTCCAATTACGGAACATTAACGTATCTTGTTCCGACATTGGCTCAGGTGGAGAAGTATCTTTTGTTGAGGGAGACATAGACTTGCCTAACAGCCAATCCACGGAAACACCATATAACTCAGCCATTTTATGTAAAGTGTCCGTATCAGGGTCACGATATTCTCTTTCATACCCAGATAAAGTACCATTTGAAATACCAAGAAGCTTCGACGCTTCAATTTGTTTTAACCCAGCTTTTTCTCGTGCTTCTCTTAATCTTTGGGAAAGAATTTTCATAGTATCCACCTCAATATAGAGATAATACCATTTTTAATAAAAACAATATTATTTTTAAGCGAAATGCAAATTTTAATGTATTAATATATTGACTTATGCAAAACGCTTAATTATAATTTAAGTAGAAAAAACCAAAAGATGGATGGAGTGATTTAGTGGAAATTCATGAGAAAGTTGAATTTATTAGACAGCAAAAACAAATAACAAAAACACAAATTGCAAAAAAATGCTCCAAGACTCCTGCCTGGTATACAAATATTTCAAAAGGGAAGACAAAAATAGATGTAGATACCTTGGAAAAAATAGCAGCTGCATTAGAAATTGATGTGAAGATGTTATTTGATAAGGAGTTAAATGATGCATTAAACAAATGCAAAGAGCTTTTATAAAATAACAAAATAAAAAGGTTAAGAGATTTTATACAACCTAGATAAAACAATACCTCAAAGAGCTTAAATAATATTATTACTATTATGAAGAGCACCACTTAACTATTTCCTCATAGAAAAATCTCTCGGTAAAAAAATATTATCCTGGTAAAATAACTAATTTTACGTTCTATCTCCTCATTTTTAAAGGAGGTAGTTTTTTTATTGCATAGGAAATTATAGAATTATTGCCTTGTGGATAACTATTTATAGTAAAACAGCCACGTCCAGCTCCGAGCGCCAAAAACTAGGAGATTTCACGACGCGCCCTACGATAAGTCAACATCGGTTCGTCACCTCACCGTGTTTCCTTTATCTCAAGAATAAAGGAAGTTCGACTAAAGTCGAACCACCCCCAAAAACCGGGGGCGCAATCTCTACGTTTTTAAACAGGCGCTCTGCGCTTTTGTTCTTTGCTTTATAAAGAAGTAGCGTTTTAATAAATAAAAATCAGGGTATAGTCTGTAAAATCTTTAAGTTATATGGAATATAATGTAATATTTTAAAAAAATCTATTCAAATACCTTGCATTTATGGTAAAATTTATCTTGCTCACTCTACAATTTAGAAATAATCCCTGTAAAATGTAGTCGCCTCAACTACTAGAAAACTTGATTATCACTAAGCCTTTCAGTGATAACTTTAGTTGCACGTAAGCAGTAAGAAAGGTTATACTTTATTACCTGCCAAAGAAAGACAAATCCAATAAATCTATGTTTATATCCAATGGAAATTAAGAATTTATCAAGAGTTAAGACTGATTAGCCTAAGAGTAAGGTGAAAATATTAGCGTAGAAATCTCTATTAATTTTTTATTTTCAGATGGATATTTTTTAACCCCACAAACATAGTGAAAGGAAGAAGGTATATGGATTCTAAAAAATTAACGAGAAGAATATTAATAGCTTTGATTGCTGGTGCAGCTGCTGGTATTGCTCTGACATTTGCTCCAGAAAGTTTTTTTGGACCTCTCGATAAATATGTATTAGACCCAATTGGTCAAATATTTATTAATCTTATTATGATGTTAGTAGTTCCGCTTGTATTTGTATCTATTGTATTAGGAACAGCAGGACTCGGGGACCCGAAAAAATTAGGGAAAATCGGTGTTTTTGCGGTTGGCTTTTTCTTAACTACGACGGCAATTGCAATCAGCTTAGGGCTAGGGCTGGGTTATTTGATTCAGCCAGGGTCAACAGGGATTTTTGATACATCAAATGCAGAATACAGTGCAGAGGAAGCACCACCAATTATGGATACATTGATTAATATTATTCCTGAAAATCCAATTGAAGCATTGGCATCTGGAGAAATGCTGCAGATTATTGCGTTTGCTATCTTTATTGGAGTTGGTTTGGCATTTTTAAGTGATAAAACAAAAGGAATATATAATTTATTTGAGCAGGCAAGTGAAATCTTAAATTGGCTGATCACAGTGATTATGCGATTTGCTCCTTATGGTGCGTTTGCATTAATCGCCTCTGCAATTGGCGATGCTGGTCTAAATGCGCTCGGCTCCATGCTGAGTTATATGTTAACAGTAATTGCAGGATTGCTGCTTCATGCGCTTATTATCTATTCTCTTGCTATCTGGTTGATCGGACGCGGGAATCCAATTACATTTTTTAAAGTATTCTTCCCGGCAATGGTAGTTGGTTTTAGTACATCCAGTTCTAATGCGGCACTTCCTGTAGCAATGAAGACAGCTCAAGAAAAACTAGGTGTAAAGAAAGCTGTCAGCAGTTTTGTGCAGCCGCTCGGTGCGACCATTAATATGGATGGTACGGCGATTATGCAGGCTGTTGCAACAGTATTTATTTCTCAAGTGTATGATATTCCGCTGACCTTTACGGATTTATTAATGGTTGTTCTTATCGCCACATTAGCAAGTGTTGGTACAGCAGGCGTACCTGGCGTCGGACTGGTGATGCTGGCTATGGTGCTTGGCCAAGTAGGACTTCCTGTCGAAGGAATTGCATTGATCATTGGTATTGACCGTATCCTTGATATGCTAAGAACATCTTTAAATATTTCCGGAGATGCTGCTTGTGCGTATATTATATCTGAGCGGGAAACACGGAAAGAGAAAAAAGCAAAGAATGCATAAACTAAATTTTTACTAAGTGAAATCCGAACTCATTTGAATTCTAAAGAGAGAATATTGATAATGGGTTCGGATTTTTCTATCCTGATAAATAGCCGTAAACCATAGCTTATCTGGTATCCATCACAGAAATATCTCCTTTATTTTGTAAATTTAGAAACAAACTCTTTAAAAATGTCACAGAATGTTCTAAAATAGACATAGTTAACAAAATATTTTAATCCTTTTTTTAATTCTATTTGTAATCGTTTCCAATTAAGATGAATGAGGTGATTTGATGGATATGCAAGCAATACCGGCACGTGAAGGGAATCATAATTTAAAAAACTACGAGGATTTTCGAAAGACTTTTTCTTGGGAAGAGGTAGAAAAGAACTTTTCCTGGCATGAAACAGGAAAAGTGAACATGGCATATGAAGCAATTGATAAACATGCGGATAATCCTAATACAAAGGATAGGATTGCATTACTATATTCTGATCCAGACCGTGAACAAAAAATAACTTTTGATGAACTCCGTTTGCAAAGCAATCAATTTGCAAACGTGCTGAAGAAATATGATGTACAAAAAGGAGACCGTGTTTTTCTTTTTATGCCAAGAAGTCCTGAGTTCTATCAAGCATTTTTTGGTATTTTAAAAATTGGTGCCATTGCAGGGCCACTGTTTGAGGCGTTTATGGAGCAAGCTGTTGGAGATCGTTTAGAAAATAGTGAGGCGCGAGTTTTAATCACAACACCTGATTTACTCTATCGTATCCCTCAAGATCGGCTGCCGAATTTAGAAAAAATTATTTTAGTAGGTGAGCATGAGGAACAGGGAGAT
Organism: Oceanobacillus jeddahensis; assembly: GCF_000750635.1. Classification (GTDB taxonomy): domain Bacteria; phylum Bacillota; class Bacilli; order Bacillales; family Amphibacillaceae; genus Oceanobacillus; species Oceanobacillus jeddahense. Next base: position 68,170 of record NZ_CCDM010000001.1, on the reverse strand, counting down.
CAGTATATCGATTTTCATTCAGAAATGAAAATCGCGTCCAATGATTTTGATACTGTTTGGGTAGATAGAGAAGACGGCATGCTGCTTCACTATACATCTGGCTCAACTGGAAAACCAAAAGGTATTTTGCATGTGCATAACGCAATGATCCAACATTATGCAACCGGGGAGTGGGTGTTAGACTTAAAAGATGGTGATATTTATTGGTGTACAGCTGACCCAGGCTGGGTAACAGGAACGAGCTATGGTATTTTTGCACCTTGGCTGCATGGTGTGACCAATGTAATCCGTGGTGGGCGTTTTTCTCCAGATGATTGGTACAAAACAATACAAGATAATAATGTTACTGTATGGTACACTGCACCAACAGCTTTACGAATGCTTGTAAGTCACGGAGAGGAAAAAGTTAGAGAATATGATTTATCATCTCTACGACATATTTTGAGTGTTGGAGAGCCATTAAACCCAGAAGTTATTACTTGGGGGCTGAAGGCATTTGACCTGCGTATTCATGATACGTGGTGGATGACGGAGACAGGCGCACAAGTTATTGTAAACATCCCGTCACTGGAAATAAGACCAGGTTCGATGGGGAAACCGATTCCTGGAGTAGAGGCATCGATTGTTGATAATGAAGGTAATGAAATTCCTCCGAATCAAATGGGAAATTTAGCAATTAAAGCTGGTTGGCCATCTATGATGCGTGAGGTTTGGAATAATAAAGGAAAGTATGAAAGTTATTTTATTAACGGATGGTATGTATCGGGCGATAGTGCCTATCGGGATGAAGATGGCTATTTTTGGTTCCAGGGCCGCCTGGATGATGTTATTAATACATCTGGGGAGCGCGTTGGACCATTTGAAGTAGAAAGTAAGCTGATTGAGCATGAGGCTGTTGCAGAGGCTGGTGTGATTGGGAAGCCGGACCCTGAGCGCGGGGAAATTATTAAAGCGTTTATTACTTTAAATCCAGGCTATGAAAAAAGTGATGAGCTGTTAGAAGAAGTTCGCCGATTTGTTAAACAGGAATTAAGTGCACACGCAGCTCCAAGAGAAATTGAAGTAAAAGACTCTATTCCTAAGACACGGAGCGGTAAAATCATGCGCCGTCTGTTAAAATCATGGGAATTAGGGCTGCCGACAGGAGATACTTCGACATTAGAGGAATAATGTTACTTATTTTAAATAGGACAGAAAATACTTTAAATTAAATGTGCATATAGTGGCTTTTCACCTATCCATACAGATGAAAAGCCACTATTTTTGTGTGCAAATAAGAATAAAAGAATGTGTGGATATGGATTCATACAAAAAAGTATCGTTCGGGAATATTGGAAAGGAATATAAATTCATATGTTTTAAATAAATTCTATTTGGGAAGATATAGGATGTAACCAATATTAAAGGAGTGAATAATTCATGGGTAAAAAAATTGCAACAGTCATCACAGACTTATTTGAGGATGTAGAATTTACAAGCCCTAAAAAAGCATTGGAAGAAGCTGGACATGAGCTGGTTACCATTGGAAATAAACAAGGAGATACAGTAAAAGGCAAATCAGAAGATACCAACGTAACTATCGATAAAGGTATTGATGATGTAAAACCAGAAGATTTTGATGCTTTATTTATTCCTGGTGGTTTCTCTCCAGATATATTACGTGCAGATGACCGTTTTGTAGCATTTGCAAAACACTTTATGGATGAGAAAAAGCCGGTAATGGCAATTTGTCATGGACCGCAGCTTCTTATTAATGCAAAAACATTGGATGGCCGTGGAGCAACAGGATTTAAATCCATTCAAGTAGACCTTGTAAACGCAGGCGCGAAATTCAAAGATGAAGAAGTCGTTGTTTGCCAAAATCAATTAGTAACAAGTCGTACACCGGATGATCTTCCAGCATTTAATCGTGAATCTGTGAAGGTACTTGGTTAATTAATAATAGAAAAAGAGTGCTCCTAAAATTTGGAGCGCTCTTTTTATTATCCATCTAATTTTCGAATATCAAATTCGTTATTTAAAAGCAGCCAATTTTGTGGGAAAGCCAGCCCTAATTTCCAATAAGAAATACCTAAAAGCTGAAACTCACGAATTAAATCAAATTTTGCCTGAATGGAACGGGCATCCTCAAACCAAACCTCATGCTCTTGTCCGGAGTCATCTGCATACATAAAATAGGGCGCTTGGGCCGTGGAATCGTATTGAATTGCTGCATTATTTTCCCAGGCGATTTGAACGGCCTGCTGCGGACTGATAGCCCGCGCAGCTTCTCCTCCTTCTACAAAAGGAAGGGTCCAATCATATCCATATAAATTTTGACCGAGTAAAATTTTCTCTGATGGAATTTCGGAGACAGCATATTCCACCACATCGCGGACGGCATTGAGAGGAGAGACAGCCATCGGCGGACCGTAACTGTAGCCCCATTCATAAGTCATCAACACTACAAAATCAACAATCTCTCCATGGGCCCGGTAATCATGTGCCTCATACCATTGCCCTGCCTGCTCTGCGCTTGTTTTTGGCGCAAGGGCTGTTGAAATCAGCAGTCCTGCTTGGGAAAGACGGTCTTTTGCTGTACGCAGAAAGCTATTATAAGCCTCTCTATCTTCTGACGGAAGAAATTCAAAATCAAAGTGTACATCACGAAATCCTTGTTCTGTTGCGATATTAATAATTTCATCTAATAACCGGTTTTGGACAGCCTGCACTGTTAAGATAATATGACCGACCTCTGAGCTGAATGCCCCTTCTTCTAAATTGGTAATAGCCATCGCAATGGAGGCATTGTTTTCCTGTGCAGAGGTGATAAGATTCCCTGTTGGCGGAGCTGTCAGTGTCCCATCCCGATTAGCGCGATAACTAAATAAGGTGAGATACGTTAAAAAAGGCGAATACGTGCTTGCTGCTGTTTCTAATGTCTGGGAAACCTCCTCTCCCATTGGTTCGACATACGCATTGGAAGTGATCGGTTCTTTTGGAGCGGGTGGGATATAAAGGCGAAGTCCGGGATAAATAATCTGGTTGGCATTTAATCCGTTAACCGTTGCTAATTCCTCCACAGGGATGTTAAATTGGGCAGCAACGGAAGAAAGCGTATCACCAGACTGTACAAAGTAAAACTCGCCGACAATGGGAATAACAAGTGCCTGCCCGATAACTAATTGGTCTGGTGCATTTAATTCGTTGGCATTGATAATATCTTGAACGGAGGAACCGTATGTATCTGCAATTTGCTCGAGCGTATTCCCTTGTTCAACAACGTATATTTGCAAAATAATAACCCCCTTCAGAGTGCTTCTTACTCACTATATGAAGAGGGAGAAAGTTATATGCTAAATTGCTGTAATATCTGCATCCATGACCGATTCCATCAGGTAAAGGGCATAGTTATTATTATCCACTCCCTCGGAAGCGAGACAGTTTTTAGGAATGGAAAGGCTGAATTTGTACATATAGGCGTCCTTTGCTGTAAACAGAATGCAAATATCACCAGCAATTCCTGCTAAAATGAGATGCGTTCGTTTTAAATCTGTTAAAAGAGCGTGTAAGGGAGCTTGAAAAAAGGCGGAGTGTTGTGGTTTAATTAGGAAATAATCGTCATCATCCGGTTTGATTTTATCAATGATGTTTGCACTCTTTTCGTTTTTACAATATTTGATAATTTCCCGGAAATCTGCTTGCCATAAACCATAATGATCGTTAACGTAGATAATGGGTATCGATTTTTCTTTGGCAAAATGGCGCAGATTTATTAAATTTGGAAGAATATCTTCTGTATTTGCAAGAAGATTGTCGCCGCCGTCAAATTTAAAATCATTGATTAAGTCGATAAATACAAGTGCTGTATTCTCTGCTGTTATATTCATGAGCTTCTCCTTTTTTAAAGAACTAGGTTTATATAGTATTCCCGCTAAACAATTATTAAAACGAGAATAAAGTGATGTGATAAAAATGATAGAAGAAATGTCTGTAAGTCAAGATGAAAAGTATATGGCAGCTGCTCTGCAGGAGGCACGCAGGGCGTGGATCCTAAATGAAGTTCCCATTGGTGCAGTGGTCGTGAAGGATGGAGAAATTATCGGCAGAGGTTTTAATTTACGTGAATCCATGCAGACGACGTTAACTCATGCAGAACTACTTGCTATTCAAGATGCAAATCAAAAGGTGGGCAGCTGGCGGTTAGAGGATTGCACCTTGTATGTTACATTGGAGCCGTGTCCCATGTGCGCCGGAGCAATTGTACAATCAAGGGTTAAACGTGTGGTCTACGGGGCTAGTGATCCAAAGGCCGGATGCGCTGGAACCTTAATGAATTTATTAGAAGAGCCGCGGTTTAACCATCAGGTCGAAGTGAAATCTGGTGTGCTTGAGCCACAATGCAGTACGGTTTTAAAGAATTTTTTTAAAGAGCTGCGGCAGAAAAAGAATGACTTGGATTCTGAAGCTGAAGAATAGAGCGTGTATCGAAAAAGATACATTTTTCATTGCATTTTTAGGACATGGAAGCTATAATATTAATTACGTGCTAAGCGGGGAGGTAGCGGTGCCCTGTACTCGCAATCCGCTATAGCGAGGCCGAATTCCTGCTCCAGGTGGGATGACTGTATGGTCTGACATAAGGGATTGGTGTTGACGTTCGGGTCCTGCGCAACAGGAACCCATGAACCCTGTCAGGTCCGGAAGGAAGCAGCAGTAAGTGGTTATTCTTGTGTGCCGCAGGGAAACCTGGGCTGAGCCATGAACTTATGTAGCGCATATGGTCATTCCATCGAAAGCAGGTGCACGTTACATATGAAAGAAAAAGAACTGTGAATGCAGTTCTTTTTTTTATCTCTAATTATAGGATTTTGCTTGAAGGTATTTGTTATTCCATTTGTGAATGGATTTGTTTAGACTGATTTTTTGCAGCTGAAATCAATCTTGCTACAGCGTTTACCTCAGGATAATTTTCACTATATGAAAAAGAGAATGAGGAGATGCCGGATGTCTGAAAAAATAAAAACCATATTACGTAAGAAATGGTTGCCTGCAATAATAACAACAATTAATTGTGCGTTTGTATTTATGCTCTATGCTTATTCAACGGAATCTGCCGATACAAACTTATTGGAATATTTAAAGAATATAATGTTATTTGCATTCCTTATTATTATCGTATACGTTGGCCCTGTTGTTTTTATAATAGGAATTACAGTGTCCATATTTATTGACAAGATAGTATGTAAATTAAAGAATTCTAAAGTTAAAGAAACTGTCAGGTTTCTTTTATATCTTTTTTCCGGATTTGCAGTTATATGGTTTATCAGCTTTATTACTGGTTCTGGATTTAGTCCTGTTATGACGAATAATTATGATATTGGAGCTTTTATACTAATCAGTTTTTACCCAAGTACCGTATTTTGGGGAATAGATAGACTAAAAAATTAGATGTAATGTGTATTAAAATAAGCTTTTGCAAGCGAATGGCTTATTTTTCCTCTATCCTAGATTATTGTAATTCTTCCCATTCGTTTTTGGTTGTACAGGTTGAAAAGCTTCATTACCATGATAAACAGATTATTTGCACGAAATAATAAGAAAGCATATGCTATGAATTACTTCGAAATTTATAAGTGAGGTGCGAAAATGGCTCAATTAACACAACCTTTTACATTAAAAAATTTAACCTTAAAAAATAAAGTTGTTATGGCTCCAATGTGTCAATATTCCGTTGATGCTAAGGACGGGATTCCAAATGACTGGCATTTTGTTCATTACACATCACGTGCAGTGGGCGGTACTGGTTTAATCTTAGTTGAGATGACAGATGTAGACCCGGATGGGCGTATTACCGATAATGATCTTGGTCTCTGGTCAGACGAACAAATTCCAGCCTATAAAAAAATGGTTGATGCTGTTCACCGGCAAGGTGCTAAAATAGGTATTCAAATTGCGCATGCCGGCAGAAAGGCGGAAGATGCGAACCCGCCAGTTGCCCCATCGGCAATCCCTGTTACGGAAGACAGTAAAATGCCCCGCGCCTTAACTACAGAAGAAGTCAGGGATACGATTCAACAATTTCAGGATGCAGCAAAACGGGCAGTTGAAGCTGGATTCGATACGATTGAAATACATGGAGCACATGGCTACTTGATTCATCAATTCCATTCTCCGCTAATCAACCAGCGAGAGGATGAATATCAAGAGTTATCCTTCTTTGGGGTACAAATTATCCGAGCGGTTAAAGATGTCATTCCTGAGGATATGCCATTGTTAATGCGGATTTCAGCTGTTGAATATATGGATGGCGGCTACGATATAGATCATTCATTAGAAATAGCCAAAAAATACAAAGCAGCTGGTATCGATATGTTCCATATTTCCAGTGGGGGAGAAGCACCTCCTGGAAAACAAAAACCAGCAACCAACCCCGGATATCAGATTCCTTTTGCACGCAGATATAAAGAAGAACTGGATATGCCCATCATTGCTGTAGGAATCTTAGAAGACCCTGAACTAGCAGAATCTGTTATTGGAAATGGAGATGCGGATTTAATTGCTATCGGCCGCGGGATGTTAAAAAATCCTTATTGGGCAATTCGGGCAAGTGAACAGCTTGGAGATACCATGGAACCGGCAAGGCAATATAAGCGGGCTTATCCGAGGAAGTGAACATATCATGATTTGCTTGTTTTAAAGTCAAATAAGGTACTATAAATAAAAATGAATCTGCCACGTATAGAAAAACAATGTGATAATGAAGCTATAACTTCATTATCACATTGTTTTTCTAAGTTTATTTTAATCGTAGTGTATATTCCATTTTTTAATGATTCATCCACTTACTTTTCCTTATCATATTGCGACCTTAAGTCATTTATCAACGGTTGATTTGTTATTGATGAACATAAGCTATATGAACATCCATATAATGAAGTCAACTTTCGTATATTAAAAGTAACTTCATTTCCATAGAAACGGGAGTTGATCGTTCCTTTGATGACTCCCTAAATAATGAATAGAAGGTGAAGTGTAAAGCACCGCTGCGGCGGACCGTTTTGCTTTCCGACGTACAAATGTTTTCGAAGGGGCGAGTAACCGCAAAAGCTCTTCGGTGGGGCGAGTAATCGCAAAAGCTCTTCGATGGGGCGAGTAATCGCAGCCCCAACCCCAGGACGTTGCGACTTTAGTCTGCCTAGGGGCACGCTCTTCAGCTAACTTTTGCCAACAAGAACGCTTGGCAAAAGTGGATCTTCAGATGGTGCTGATCCCTCAGGAGTCAAAACGGTCCGCCTCCGCTAGTAAGTGTTCTATACGTGGAAAACAACTCACCCAATAGATGTTTGATCAAATAGAACTTATTTTTCATGCTGCATGGTAATGGAGAATATGTTCTTCCTGAAATAGCAAGATATATATGCTTATTTTTAGGTGCAAAAGTTGAGTAATGATGAAATAAAATATATATTTTAATTAGCAAAAGAACTAGCGGATAACAGCTGGAACTTCATTTAATCTTTTAATAAGTAAAATTGTACTAGAAACAAGGTATGTGATATAATTTTGTTGAAAAGCATATCATATAAGAAGGGGCAGTATGCTAAAGCATACTCCCCTAATCATACACACAGTTACTTCTCTCTTAGAGAGGGAAGGCTGCTTTAAAGTGACGAAGCCACCCTATTTGCCGGCAAGCGAAGGGTGGTTTTACTTTTGGTCTTTATCGTGAAACGAAAGAATGGCTATAATAAGCAAGCCAAAACTAATCATCAGAGAAAGGGCTTCAAAAGTAGCCATAGGCATCACCTCCTTTCCTATAGGAGATGGTACCTTCCGTTGTTAAACTTTTCACTGTGCGTATTTATAGGTATTATACCACAATAGGAACATTAGTTCTATATTTTCGTTGTAGATCTTTATTATCCCTTAATAAATTTTATAAAAATTAATTTCTTTAATAATTATCTGCATGCATAAATTACTTCCAGATAATCTATTCCAAGGTTTTCATTCAACCCTCTAATCGGGTATAATAGAAACGAGACAAATAAGGGGAATCGAAATCATGAGTTATCAAGCTTTATACCGCGTCTGGCGACCAAGAACATTTGAAGATGTTGTAGGACAGCAGCATATCACGAGAACGTTACAAAATGCCATTACCCAAGATAAATTCTCGCATGCTTATCTATTCTCTGGCCCAAGAGGAACAGGGAAAACAAGTGCTGCAAAGATTTTTGCGCAAACGATCAATTGTGAGCATGCACCCGTCAATGAACCGTGCAATGAGTGTGCGGCATGCCGGGGAATTCAGGATGGTTCTATTTCTGATGTCATTGAAATTGATGCAGCATCGAATACAAGTGTTGATGATATCCGTGATATCCGCGATAAAGTAAAATATGCGCCAAGCGCTGTGCCTTATAAAGTGTATATTATTGATGAGGTGCATATGATATCTGTCAATGCATTTAATGCGCTCTTGAAAACATTGGAAGAGCCGCCGAAGCATGTGGTATTTATCCTTGCAACGACAGAACCGCATAAAATACCATTAACGATTATCTCCCGTTGTCAGCGTTTTGATTTTAAACCGATCTCCAACCAGGCCATTGTGGATAGAATGCAGAAAATTATGCATGCAGAGGATGTTTCTGTTACAGAGGAAGCTTTAGAGTCTGTAGCATTAGCAGCAGAAGGCGGTATGCGTGATGCTTTGAGTATTTTAGATCAGGCTATTTCCTATAGTGAGGAACAGGTGGAGTTAGAAGATGTGCTTGCCGTAACCGGCGGGGTATCTCAAGAGGTCCTTACGGAGATTGTTCGTGCAATGATTGGGCAGGACGTACAGACAGTGCTTAATGGATTGGCCCAGATGATTCAAACAGGAAAAGATCCAGGGAAGTTTGTGCAGGATCTAATCTACTTTATGCGTGATTTACTTTTATATAAAAGTTCGCCAGGATTGGGTAACTTATTAGAGCGGGCTGTAGCAAATGAAGCTTTTGAAGCATTGTCTGAACAGGTTGAAAATAGTTGGATCCAGCATGCGATTATAGAACTGAATCAATGCCAGCAGGAAATGAAATGGTCCAACAGTCCGAAAATTTTTATTGAGGTGGCGCTGTTATCCATTACAGATCAATTTGGAAAAACGCAAGCACCGGGGCAAATCCAGTCAGAAGCAGTGGAACAGTCAGCTGTTGTCGGGCAGCTTCAGCAGAAATTGCAGGCGATGGAGCGCGATATAGCGAAATTAAAAGAAGCTCCGCCGCAGCAGCAGGAGGTTGGAGGTTCAGCTTCTGCACCTGAAAGACGCCGTCCTAATTCTAGAAATACACGAAACACATATAAGATTCCATTTGATCGGATTCGTGATACACTAGGGAAGGCAGAGAAAAAAGAGCTGAAAGATGTTCATGCACAATGGGCAAACTTCTTAAATCAATTAAAAACAACGAACGCACCTGCACATGCTACAATTCAGGACAGCAAACCTGCAGCGGCATCCGCAGATACACTAATTGTTGCATTTAAATATGAGATTCACTGCTCTTTATTCCTTGACCATCGAGAAATGGTAGAATCCATATTAGGTAATTTAGATAAACATCGCACGATTATTCCAATTCCGGAGAAAGAATGGAATGATTTGCGTAGTGAATATATTCAAAAGCAAGAAAAACCTGATGAACCAAAGAAACCAGAAGGAGATCCGCTTGTAGATGAGGCTCGAAAGCTCTTTGGTGATGATCTTTTAGAAATTCATGATTAACTTAAACTAAAAGGAGGTATTTTCCATGAAGGGAAATATGAATAACATGATGAAGCAAATGCAGAAAATGCAAAAGAAAATGATGAAAGCACAGGACGAATTACATGAAATGTCTTTTGAAGCTTCAGCTGGTGGCGGTATGGTAACTGTCCGTGCAAATGGCAAAAAAGAAATTACAGATGTAGAGGTCAAAGAAGAGGTTGTTGACCCGGATGATATCGAAATGCTGCAAGACCTGATTTTAGCGGCTACAAATGATGTGTTAACACAAATCGATGAAAAAACAAATGATACGATGGGACAATTTACAAAAGGAATGAATATGCCAGGAATGTTCTAATTCCTTTTTCATTTAAAGATAAGACGTCTGGCTTGTTTGCCAAGGCGTCTTATTTTCGCCAAGGATAGAATTTGTTAATTGAGGGTTTTCATGAGGAGGTAAGAAAGTATGTATTATCCAGAGCCGATAACGAAGCTAATGGATAGTTTCTCCAAATTACCGGGAATTGGTCCGAAGACAGCCGCACGCCTGGCTTTCTTTGTGTTAAATATGAAAGACGATGACGTGATGAATTTTGCTAATGCATTAGTAAATGCGAAACGGGAGCTTACCCATTGTTCGGTTTGCGGGCATATTACGGATCAAGATCCGTGTGCGATTTGTCAGGATACCAGCCGGGATGGATCGGTTATTTGTGTTGTCCAGGATCCGAAAGACGTCATTGCCATGGAGAAAATGAAAGAGTTTCGAGGCAAATATCATGTCCTGCATGGAGCTATTTCCCCAATGGATGGGATTGGCCCAGAAGATATTAATGTACCAGATTTAATCAATCGCTTGAAGGATGAAGAAGTGGAAGAGCTAATTCTTGCTACTAATCCAAATATCGAAGGGGAAGCAACAGCAATGTATATTTCTCGCTTAGTAAAACCTTCAGGGATTCGTACAACACGCATTGCCCATGGGCTGCCAGTCGGCGGTGATTTAGAATATGCGGATGAAGTGACGTTGTCAAAAGCGTTAGAAGGAAGAAGAGATGTCTAACTTTTATTTCTAATTATCTGTGAAGAGGATAAATTCTTCTTAGGATGAAATCTATTTTTATAATGAGGTTTGGTGGGAAATATGGCAAAGAAATTAAAGAAAAAAGATATGGACCAAGAGCTTCTAAATGCTTTATATCAAGTGGAAGGCGAGTGGAGACAGCTTCAAGATTTTGTTCGAAAAAGTATCGATCCTTCGCAAAATGGAGAGAGAGAAATTTTAATAGCAAGATCGAAATATATGATGCTGTTAAAGGAAGCTCGAATTCGAAATGTGAAGGCGACACGGTTTTAAAAGAATCTAATTTTGTAAAAGAATCATGTATGTGTTAAGCTGCTTGATTCTTTTTTACTGCCCCAAAAAAGAAGAGGTGATGCTTATTATGGAAAACAATCCGCCAATTCTTAAATTAAAAATAACCTTTATAGAAAAAGTTTTCAATACTCTTGGCTTCGTGAGTTTCGCCGGGGTGATTTTTTATATTATTTTCACATGGAGTTCCATTCCAAGTCAGATACCGGGTCATTATAATGCGTCTGGTGAAGTAACACGATGGGGAGGAAGAGAAGAGCTATTCATTCCTTTAGCCATTGGGTTACTGTTATGGATTGGAATGACCATTCTGGAGAGGTTTCCACATTTATTTAATTAGAGGAATCTAACAGAAGCAAATGTGAAAGATCAATATATCAATTCTAGAATGTTAGTGAATTTGTTAAAAAATGAAATAGCCATTCTTTTTCCTTTTATAATCACTTTAAATAGTATTCGTGTTGCGAAAGGCTTTCCGTCTTATATGAATACATGGTCTTTACTATTTATTATTCTTCTGTTTGCAGGGACGATAACTTTATTTATCATTCGTTCTCAGCAGTTGAAGAAGAAATCTGCCAATGAGACGGAATAGAATATAAATAGACTTATCCACTTGTTAAATCTGTTCTAATCGTTTCGCTCCAATCATAGAAATAGGTAAAAGCGATGTATGGAAAGTGGGGAGAGGGATGAGTTCAACACTATTTATTGGAACGATTATTGGATTAATTATTCTTTTATTTATCGTAGGTGCGCCAGTAAAACCAATGAAGTATGTTGGAAAAGCAACGGTTAGGATAGGGATAGGCGTACTATTGCTGTTTTTCTTGAATGTATTTGGAGGGGCTGTGGGTCTGCATATTCCAATTAATCTATTTACGGTTCTGGTTTCTGGATTTCTTGGTGTATTTGGTGTTGGTTCTCTTGCAGCTATTCATTTATTTATTCTTTGAGACGCTGTTTGGCTGCCCTTATATTTCTTCCACTAGTAATATTGCTTCATAATATATTTTTCAGGTATAACATCCGTTAGATTAGGAGATACTATTTTTAACGGAGGTGGAGAAATGAAACAGCAAAAGGTTCAAGAATATGAATATTGTGGAATTTGTGAGGAACCAAAGGAAGATGGGATTCACTTGTACGCTATGTTTCTATGTAAGGAATGTGAGCATAATATGATTCATACGGAACCGCGGGAAGAAAAGTATCAATACTATCTCTCAAAGTTAAAAAATATTAATCAATCAACATTACACTCTTAAAATAATCCCCTTTTAACAAGTCTTTGCGTGCAAAGGCTTTTTTTCATAGTGGAAAAGTATATATTTTAGCCCCTAAAGATTTTGATGCAGTAAAATGATTAAGTACTAAATATAAGCACATCGAAGACGATCAATCCCAAGCTATTCAGGGTCTGTGTACCAGTTTAGCTATTCTGGTAGAAATAGGATTTCATTATATACTGTAGTTATTCTTTTAATTTTTATTCCACTATCTCTGCTTGTTATAATAAAGTGAAATATAAAATAAACAAATCAGTTTGAATGAATTGGTTTGTTTATTTAGATATAAAAAGAAATGAGGCAAACAAATGGATCAACAGCGTATGCCATTAGCAGAGCATTTACAAGCATTTGCAAAAAATAATCCAATCTCTTTCCATGTGCCAGGTCATAAGCATGGACAAGTATTTGCGTCTGCCTACCTCGCGGAGTTTCAACAGCTGCTCCGGTGGGATGTAACAGAAATTACAGGAATGGATGATTTACATGCTCCTACAGGTGTCATTGCGGAAGCGGAAAGCTTAGCAGCAGATTTTTTTAAGACGCAGCACACTTTCTTTCTCATTGGTGGATCGACAGTGGGAAATTTGGCGATGATACTTGCCACTTGTAAGCAGGAAGATAAAATTCTTGTTCAGCGTAATTGCCATAAATCTGTCATGAATGGGGTAGAGTTAGCAGGTGCCAAGCCCGTTTTTTTAGCACCGGATTGGGAAGAAAATGTACAAAGATTTACCAGCCCAAGCTACGAAACGGTAGCAGCAGCTATAGAACAGCATCCGGAGGCAAAAGCATTAATCCTTACATATCCCGATTATTTCGGGCAAACCTATCACCTGAAAGCAATGATTGAAAAAGCCCACCAGCATAATATAGCTGTACTAGTAGATGAAGCGCATGGTGTTCATTTTTCATTGGGGGATGCTTTTCCTGTATCAGCGATTCAGTTAGGGGCTGATGCTGTGGTACATTCCGCTCATAAAATGGCCCCGGCAATGACAATGGGCTCCTATTTACATGTTATGACATCACGTATTAATTTATCTCAGCTGGCGCATTATTTACAAATTGTTCAATCGAGCAGTCCATCGTATGTGCTTATGGCTTCTTTAGATATAGCAAGGTACTTTTTAGCAAATTTTTCAGAAGAAAATCAACTAAAAACGATAAAAAGTGTCGAACATATAAAAAACATCCTTTCTGCTTTTCCTTTTTGGGAGTTTGTTCCATCAGCTGATCCATTAAAGCTAACGTTCCACGTGAAACATTCTTTTTCGACAAAATCGGTGGTGCAGTTACTCGAAAAAGCAGAGATTTTCCCGGAACTTGCTACAGAAGAGCAAATTTTATTTGTTCATGGGCTTGCTCCGTTTGAACAAACAGATAGGTTAGAAAAAAGGTTGAAAACAATGGGCCATCCATTAAAAAAATCACCAAATCATGCTACAATAGAGAGGACAAATTTTTTTCCAGAAAAGATTCAGGAATTAGATTTGTCTTATCAAGAAATGCACTATTATTCAACGTACCAGGTCTCAATGGAGGAAAGTGTAGGAGAAATAGCTGCTGAGGCGGTTATACCTTACCCGCCCGGTATTCCACTTCTTTTAAAAGGAGAAAAAATCAAAGAGGTTCATATAACGCAATTAAAAAAATTAGTGGAACAAGGTGTTCGAATACAGCATAGGGACTCGAGGCTACGCATATATAGAAATAAAGGGGAACGATGATGACAACTGGTTTGTTTATAACATTTGAAGGCGGCGAGGGAGCTGGCAAGACTACCATTCTAAATCAAGTTTATGAAGAACTGACGGCACAGGGAATAGAGGTAATCAAAACGAGAGAACCAGGCGGTATCCATATTTCTGAGAAGATTAGAGAGATTATTCATGACCCTCTCCATCTTGAAATGGAAGAAAGAACAGAAGCATTATTATATGCAGCAGCAAGAAGGCAACACCTTGTAGAAAAGGTTTTTCCTGCATTAGAAAAAGGAAAAATTGTATTATGTGATCGCTTTGTAGATAGCAGTCTGGTATATCAAGGATATGCAAGAGGTATTGGGGTAGATGAGGTATATGCTATCAATAAATTTGTCATTCAGGATTGTATGCCGGATGTAACCTTCTATTTTGATATTAGCCCTCAAAAAGGGCTGGAGCGCATATCAGCAAATGCAGATAGAGAGAAAAATCGCTTGGATTTAGAAACGCTTGAATTTCATGAGAAAGTGTATGAGGGATATCAGTTAATTAGGTCTCGTTTTCCAGAGCGTTTTCAAACAGTGGATGCGGAACGTTCGCTTGAAGTAGTCTATCACGATGTGTTAGAAAGAATTACTACCTTTTTACACGATAGAGAGGTATAAAAAACGATATATTTAAGGAATTTTGACTGTTCTCTACGCCCGTAGCGGTCGCATTAACTGACAACATTACTAAGATTACTCGTCCTACAGAAGACATTTTTGGGACATTGAAGTCGGTACATTCTTGTATAAGTAAAAAGTGAGCGAATACAAGATTTTCTAAAATAAATAAGCCAAAAGGGGCTGATCAATCATGAAGTTAATTATTACTGTTATTCAAGATAAAGATTCTAATCGCTTAGTAAACGCATTAGGGGAAAATAAATTTCAAACCACAAAATTAGCAACAACAGGCGGATTTTTAAAGGAAGGAAATACAACGCTGATGATTGGTTGTGAGGATGAGTATGTGAATGATGCGCTTGAAATCATTCGTGATAATTGCTCGCATCGTGAACAGATGGTTGCACCAATTTCTCCAATGGGAGGAAATGCCGATTCATATATTCCAAAACCAGTGAAAGTAGAGGTTGGCGGAGCTACGGTGTTTATCTTGCCTATCGAGTCCTTTTACCAATTTTAAAAGATAGAATCGCTTTTACACATGACCAAACGAGAGGGGGAGAACAATGAAGATTTCCAGTGAGATATTAACACCAAGAGATGGCAACTTGAAGCGCCCGGCGCAGACAAATAACACCTCTTTTCAAAATCTTGTTCAATCCCAATCGGAACAGCTGAAAACACAGGAATTCACGCAAATGGTGAAGCAGATTGCGGAACAGGGTGATAAACTGAGCCGTTATCGTTCCTTTCGTGAATTAGTGAAGTTTAAGCGAATGGTAAAAGGTTTTCTGGAAAAAGCAACATCAGAAGGGTATCTTTTAGAGAAAAAACAAAGCTTTAGCATGCAAGGAAGCAGACAATTGTCTTTGGTAAAAGTCATCGATGATAAAATTGCCCAATTAGCAGAAGATTTAATGGATGAAGAAAAGAAAACCATTGATATTCTTGGATTAATTGGAGAGATTAAAGGGTTGTTAGTTAATATTTATACATGAGTTATTAAGCCCTGTTTTGCATGATAGAAAAATAGTAGAGAAACAATGGATTTAAAGGAATTTCGGCTATGGTACCCATAAATATGTGTTCCCAAAGGACAAAAAAACGGAACAAGAAGAAGCTTAGCTTTTTGTGACATGAATAGAAGAAGCTTATGTTTAAAGGTGGAAGTAATTATGCAGACATGGGAAGAGATCGAAAAAATACAACCTGTGGCAAGTCGAACCATTATGAACAGTATAAATAAAAATCGTATCTCCCATGCTTATTTATTCCAAGGAGATAGAGGAACCGGCAAAAAAGAAATGGCACTTCTGCTGGCAAAATATTTGTTTTGTATGAATCGGCAGGGAGTCAATCCATGTAATAACTGTATCAATTGCCAGCGGATTGACTCTGGAAATCATCCGGATATGCATTGGATTGAGCCAGACGGAGCCTCTATTAAGATAGAACAGGTACGAAATTTGCAGAAAGAGTTTACGTATTCCGGAATGGAATCAAATCAGAAAGTTTATATCATTAAGGATGCAGATACATTAACAGTAAATGCTGCCAACCGTCTATTGAAATTTTTAGAAGAGCCAAGCATAGAAACAACTGCTATGATGCTTACAGAGAATGGTCATGCTATGCTGTCCACCATTCGATCACGCTGCCAGATTATTGATTTACAACCGCTTGCACCAGGAACCTTACAAGAAAAATTACAGCAAGAAGGGTTAAATGAGATGGACGCTAAGCTTTTGAGCGTACTGACGAATAGTTTAACCGAAGCACTTGAACTTGCCCAAGATGATTGGTTTGCAGGGGCGCGAAAAATAGTGATACAATGGGTAGAAATGTATACTACACAGCCTGAGGATATTTACACATATATCCATCAATATTGGATACCTCATTTTAAAGACAGAGAAAGTCAAGAACGAGGTTTGGACTTATTAATACTAGGATTTAAAGATATATTACATCAACATATATATACAGACGCCAATACGATACTATTATCCAATGATCCATCCAAGCTGGAAAAGAGGCTCATCACTTTTTCGCAAGCTCAATTATTGACTATTTTAAATCAGATTTTAATGGCGAAAAGAAAATTAAAGGCAAATGTTCAGCCAACATTGGTTATTGAACAACTAGCGCTTCAAATACAGAGGTGAAAAAATGTTAGAAGTTATTGGCGTACGTTTTAAGAAAGCTGGTAAAATCTACTATTTCGATCCAGACTCTTATCCGGTAACTCCAGATAGCTATGTGATTGTGGAGACAGTAAGAGGAATAGAATTTGGAAAAGTAGTCATCACGGAAAAGCAAGTAGATGAAGAAGACGTAGTTTTACCTTTAAAGAAAGTAATTCGGGTTGCAAATGAAAAGGATAAGCGAACCGTTGTAGAAAATCAAGATCAGGCGAAAAAAGCCTTTGACATATGTACCAATAAAATTACGCAACATCAGCTAGATATGAATCTAGTAGATGTAGAATATACGTTTGACCGTAATAAAATCATTTTCTATTTTACAGCTGACGGAAGAGTTGATTTTAGAAACCTTGTAAAAGATCTTGCATCGATGTTCAAAACACGTATTGAACTTAGACAAATTGGAGTCAGAGACGAAGCAAAAATGCTTGGAGGAATCGGTCCTTGTGGGCGTATGCTTTGTTGCTCAACATTTTTAGGAGACTTTGAACCAGTTTCGATAAAGATGGCAAAGGATCAAAATCTTTCTTTAAACCCAGCAAAGATATCCGGTTTATGTGGAAGATTAATGTGCTGCTTAAAATATGAAAATGATGAGTATGAAACTGCAAAAAGAGACTTACCTGATATTGGAGAAACAATGCCGACACCACACGGAGAAGGAAAGGTTGTTGGCTTGAATATATTAGAGAAAATGATTCAAATTGAACTTTTAGACAAAGAACGTGTTGTGGAGTATACATTAGATGAATTAATTGAAAAAGGAATTGTAGCACAAGTCACAGAATAGAGGTGATCAATCGTGGGAAACAGAGAGATATTTGATCAAGTTTCCGATATGGAGAAGCAAATTGGTGAATTATATGAGCAATTAGGTGATTTAAAAGGAAAGCTAAGTGATTTGCTTGAAGAAAATCACCGGTTAGCTCACGAAAATCATCATTTGCGCAATCACCTGGATAATTTTACAGAAGAATCTGTGGAAAATGAGCAAAAACAAAGTGACTCTAAACAGCAAAAAGGGATCTTTCCAGGAGAAGGATATGATAATTTAGCTCGTCTTTACGAAGAAGGTTTTCATATTTGCAGCTTGGAATTTGGCAGTCCGAGAAGAAATGAAGATTGTATTTTTTGCTTAGATTTTTTTGATAAAACGAAATAAGCTGCGATAAGTGTATCGTATTGGATGGCTGTCTTCCTTATGAAGGCAGCTCTTTTTCTGACACGACTTTTCAGAGTGAAGATAAGGATGTGATAAATCGATGGTGGAGCTATATGATGATGAACGATTGGACTATTTATTAGCAGATGAAACAATGAAAATTATTCAAAGTCCGACTGCCTTTGCTTTTTCATTGGATGCAGTATTATTAGCTCATTTTAGTTCGATCCCTAAAAAAAGAGGAAAGATTCTAGATTTGTGCACAGGAAACGGTGTTATTCCTTTATTGCTTTCAAAAAAATCCAATGCAGAAATGACAGGTGTGGAGATTCAGGAACGAATTTTTCAGATGGCGAAAAGAAATGTCGCTTTAAATAATTTACATGATCAATTACAAATGATTCATGGAGATCTAAAAGAAATGGAGACGACGCTTGAACACAGTTCGTTTGATACGGTTACTGTTAACCCTCCGTATTTTAAAACGCCTTCTCCTACAGAGCACAATCAAAATGAATACCTTACTATCGCCAGACATGAACTGCACTGTACATTAGAAGACGTTGTGAAGGCATGCAAAAGGTATGTCAAACCTGGAGGAAAAGTGGCAATGGTACATCGTCCGGGACGTATAGTTGATATCATAGAGCAATTTAGAAAATATCGTATTGAACCTAAACGAATACAATTTGTTTATCCTAAACAGGGTAAAGAAGCAAATATGCTTTTGGTTGAAGGAACCCGTGATGGGAAAGCAGATGTGAAAATTCTGCCGCCATTTTACATTTATGAACAGGATGGTTCTTACACACAACAGGCAGAGGAAGTTATATATGGCCAGTGAAGAACATTTGATATATATTTTAAAATGTAAGGACGGGACACTATATACAGGATATACAAATAATTTAGAATACCGAATCCGTATGCATGAAGCGGGAAAAGGGGCAAAATATACAAGAGGCAGAGGTCCTTTTGAAATTATGTATACATGTACATTTGAAAATAAATCAGATGCCTTGCGTGCGGAGTATAGAGTGAAAAGGCTGACTCGTGAAGAGAAGCTGGTAATGATTCAAGGCTATGAGAAAGGAATGTGCGATGAATGAACATCCAAAATAGTTATCAATCTGAGGAACATGCTGCACTATATGTCGTCCCAACGCCTATCGGAAACTTGGAGGATATGACGTTCCGGGCTATCCGGGTTTTAAAGGAATGTAGGCTGATTGCTGCAGAGGACACCAGAAATACGAAAAAACTGCTTCATTATTTTGAGATTCATACCCCTCTCGTCAGCTATCATGAACATAATCATCAGGAAAGAGAAAAACAGCTTTTAGATAAGATCCGTAATGGAGAATCCATTGCTGTTGTTAGTGATGCGGGAATGCCAGCGATTTCTGATCCTGGTTCAGAACTGGTACAAGCAGCTATTCGGGAAGGGCTGCATGTCATCGTTTTACCAGGTGCCAATGCAGCTCTTGTAGCACTGGTTGGTTCTGGTTTAACGGCACAACCTTTTACATTTTATGGTTTTCTTCCCAGGAAGAAAAAAGACAAAAAAGAAACTCTGGAGAAATTAAAAATTTTAAATTCTACTTTAATCTTTTATGAATCTCCCTACCGGATCAAGGATACGTTGGAAGTGATGGAAAAGGTTCTGGGCGAGCGACAGGCAGCAATAGGAAGAGAAATCTCTAAGAAATTTGAAGAATTTGTTAGAGGTACCATTCAAGAACTTTTTTCATGGAGTAAGAAAAATGAGATGCGTGGAGAGTTTGTTATTGTCATCGAAGGACAAAATGAGTCTGCTTTAGAACAATTTCGACAAGAATCCAGTTGGTGGGAAGCATTATCCGTGAAAGAACATGTAGAGGCATTAATGTATAAGGACCATTTATCAAGCAAAGAAGCAATTAAGCAAACAGCAATAGATAGGAATTTACCAAAAAGAGAAGTTTATCAAAATTACCATATTGAATAGGACTTTCCATTGCTTCATATATTATAAAGGCGAAAAAGGGGTGATCTCTGAAATCAGAAGAGGTCACCCCTTTTTCGCCTTTTAAACAACAATTATTATTTAAAACGATTTTGAATTTCTTCCAGCAAAATTTTTGCGCCCTCAGGACTTAGAATAAGATTGCCATCAGCCAGCGTCTGATTGTCATCTGTTAACTCTCCAGTGATCTGACAAGTCATATTTGGACGATATTTCTTCAATACAATACGATCGTTATCTACGTATATCTCCATTGTATCTTTTTCTTTGATATCAAGTGTACGACGTAATTCAATAGGAATAACTACGCGACCAAGTTCATCAACTTTGCGAACAATACCAGTAGATTTCATTTCTTCATTCCTCCAATAGTAGATTAATAGAATTTTGAGAATAAATGAGCTATACATTTTTCAAATAGTGAGATAACTTACAAAAAATGTCGTTCCCCGTCGTTACTAATAATCTTAGAATAGCAACAATATTTGGTATTGTCAATACAATTTTACTGTAAAAGGAAAAGTTTTAACTCTTTTTTATAAATATTCAGGAATTTGATACATTTCTATCGTTTTAGACGATAGAGTGTTTCTTCTATATATCATTTCTTGTGTAATTTCTAAAGAATAGGTGAATAGGTACACAATTTGGCAAATTACGTTATAATAGCTACAATGGAGAGTGAACATTTTTAGGTTTATGGTGTAAAATATATGAATAAATCAACAAAAAAGTTAATTTTGAATCTTTTTCGGATGAGGTGGCAATGCTTGTTGCATAGCATATATCCACTTAAATAAAGATGGTGTGAGAAAGCAAAGCGGCATTTGTATATTCCGAGGTAAGATTTTTTAAATAGGAAGAAATCTAGGAGGCATAAGACGGATGGGAAGCAAAAGTACTTTTTACATTACAACACCAATATATTATCCAAGCGGAAAATTACATATTGGTAATGCGTATACAACAATAGCTTGTGATACGATGGCTAGATATAAGCGTATGCTCGGGTTTGATGTGTTTTATTTAACAGGAAGTGATGAACATGGTCAAAAGATTGAGCAAAAAGCAGCGGAAAAGAACATATCACCTCAAGAATATGTTGATAAAATGGCAGCTGGAATGCAAGATTTATGGAAGACACTTGAAATAAGTCATGACAAATTTATTCGTACAACAGATGATCAACACCAAAAAGTTGTGGCGGATATTTTTGAACGTTTTTTACAACAAGGAGATATCTACCTGGATGAATATGAAGGCTGGTATTCCGTGCCTGATGAAACTTTTTATACGGAAACACAGCTCGTAGATATTGAAAAAGATGAAGATGGAAATATTATTGGTGGAAAATCGCCAGATAGCGGACATCCTGTTGAGCTGATTAAAGAGGAATCTTATTTCTTCCGCATGGGTAAATACGCAGATCAATTATTGCAATACTACGAAGATCATCCGGATTTTATTCAGCCGGAATCTCGTAAAAATGAAATGATTAATAACTTCATTAAACCAGGTTTGGAGGACTTGGCTGTATCCCGAACAACATTTAAGTGGGGGGTCAAGGTTCCAAGTAATCCAAAACACGTTATTTATGTATGGATTGATGCCTTGGCTAACTACATTACTGCATTAGGATACGGTACGGATGATGACGCGAACTTTCAAAAATATTGGCCGGCTGATGTACACATGGTTGGAAAGGAAATTGTTCGTTTTCATACCATCTATTGGCCAATTATGTTAATTGCTTTAGACTTGCCACTTCCTAAAAAAGTTTTTGGACATGGCTGGTTGTTGATGAAAGATGGAAAAATGTCGAAATCTAAAGGGAATGTAGTATATCCTGAAATGCTTGTCGAACGCTATGGTTTAGATGCTGTACGTTACTATTTAATGAGAGAAGTTGCTTTTGGTAGCGATGGTGTCTTTACTCCAGAGGATTTTATTTCCAGAATGAATTATGATTTAGCAAATGACTTAGGAAACTTATTGAATCGTACGGTAGCGATGATTAATAAATATTTTGATGGAAAAGCACCTACTGTAAAAGGTGTTATTAATAAAGAAGATGCGGATTTACAGAAGACAGCATCGTCTGTTATTCAAGATTATCAGGAATACATGGATCAAATGGAATTTAGTGATGCCTTGAAGAAAGTATGGACGCTGATTTCCCGCGCAAACAAATATATTGATGAAACGCAGCCGTGGATTCTTGCCAAGGATGAGGAAAAGCGTGCTGAACTGGCAAGTGTCATGGCACACTTAGCAGAAACCTTGCGTGTGGTTGCAACGATGCTGCAGCCTTGTCTGACACATGCACCGAAGAAAATTATTGAGCAGCTTGGTTTAGATCCGGAAATGGCATTATCTTGGGAAAATATTCATTTTGGCAATTTCCCGGAAGGCATTACGGTTGTGAAAAAAGGAAAACCAATTTTTCCTCGTTTAGATGTAGAAGAGGAAGTTGACTATATTCGCTCTCAAATGGGCGGAGCTGCTACAGTGGATGAAGAAGCAGAAACAGATTGGGATCCGAATGAAACAGAGCTTGTTTCCACTAAAGAAAAACAAATCAAATATGATGTGTTTGATAAAGTTGAGCTAAAAGTTGCAGAGGTAAAAGACTGCACTAAAGTCGAAGGCGCAGATAAATTATTAAAATTCCGCTTAGATGCCGGAGATAAGGCAGATCGACAAATTTTATCAGGGATTGCGGAATATTATCCAGAACCGGAAAAATTGATTGGTAGAAAGGTCGTTATCGTGGCGAACCTTAAGCCGCGTAAAATGCGTGGGGAGATCAGTCAAGGAATGATCCTTTCTGCAGAGAAAGATGGGAAATTAGAAATCGTACCAGCGCCGGAAAGTGTACCAAACGGATCACCGATTTCTTAATCAATAATAAATGGAACAGGAGCTGTCATCATGTCAGCTCCTTCCTTTTCGATAGAAGAGAACCAAAAAGGATGATTAAAATGTTATTTGACACACACGTTCATTTAAATGCAAGGCAGTTTGCTGAAGATAGAGAAGAGACGATTCAACGTGCAAGAGATGCAGGTGTGGAATATATGGTTGTGGTTGGTTTTGATCATGAAACCATTCCGCTTGCTATACAGATCGCTGAAGAGAATGAGAATATTTATGCTGCAGTTGGTTGGCACCCTGTTGATGCAATCGATATGACAGAAAAAGAGTTAACATGGATTGAAGAATTGGCAGAACATCCTAAAGTAGTAGCAATTGGAGAAATGGGCTTAGATTATCATTGGGATAAATCACCAAAAAATGTGCAGAAGAAAGTCTTTCGTCAGCAAATAGCACTTGCAAAAAAAGTAAATATGCCGATTATTATTCATAACCGGGAAGCAACTGAGGATATTATTGCTATCCTGCAGGAAGAAAATGCTGCAGAAGTTGGTGGTATTATGCACTGTTACAATGATTCTGTCGAATATATCCAAACATGTCTGGATATGAATTTTTATATTTCCTTAGGCGGTCCAGTAACTTTTAAAAATGCTCCATTACCAAAAGAAGTGGCAAAGCAGGTTCCTTTAGACCGATTACTGATTGAAACGGATGCGCCATTTTTAGCGCCGCATCCATACCGTGGAAAAAGAAATGAACCGGCTTATGTTGCTCGTGTAGCAGAAGATATTGCGGCATTACGTGAAATGGAAGTAGCAGAGATTGGAAATATTACCACAGAGAATGCGAAACGATTTTTTAAAATTAAATAATACATTCCCTCGTATTGTAGAATAAAGTGGAGGAAATCGATTGAAGATAAAAGAAATGATTGTAGTAGAAGGACGAGATGATACAGTACGAATCAGGCTGGCTGTGGATGCGGATACGATTGAAACAAATGGTTCTGCAGTAAATAAGGCAACGCTCGATAAAATTCGCCTTGCAAAGGAAAAGCGCGGAGTAATTGTATTTACAGATCCGGATTACCCGGGTGAACGGATCAGACACTTGGTTAATCAGGCTGTTCCTGGTTGTAAACATGCTTTTTTACGTAGGGATCAAGCAAAAGCAAAGCATTCCAGAAATAAGAGCTTAGGAATTGAACATGCTTCTGTGGAGGATATTCAAAAAGCACTTGCAGATGTCTATGAATTAGCAGACGTTTGGGAGAATGATATTACGAAAGAGAATCTGATTAATTACGGATTAATTGGAGGCAAGGAAGCTTCCGGGCGCAGAAAACGTTTAGGAGAACTTTTGCATATTGGTCATACGAACGGGAAGCAACTGTTAAAACGCCTTACCCAATTCCAGATTTCCAAGGAACAAGTTGATAAAGCCATGGAAATTATAGAGCAGGAGGAGCAGGATGACTAAAAAATATATTGCCACCCCATCGAAAACGAAAGAACTGCTGAACAAATATGGTTTCGCTTTTAAGAAGAGCTTAGGGCAAAACTTCTTAATTGATGTGAATGTATTAGAAAATATCATTCATCAGGCTGGGATTACAAAAGAAACAGGAGCCATTGAAATTGGTCCTGGAATGGGTGCTTTAACAGAGCAATTAGCTATTCATGCAGATAAGGTCGTTGCATTTGAGATTGATCAGCGCCTGCTTCCTATTTTAGCAGAGACGTTAGCAGATTACGATAATGTAGAAATTATTCATCATGATATTTTAAAAGCAAACGTGGAAGAAGTGATTCGAACACATTTTGAGGAAGGTCAGGATATTCATGTCGTTGCGAATCTTCCTTATTACATTACGACGCCAATTTTGATGAAGCTTGTTCGTGATCAGCTTCCAGTTACAAGCCTGACTGTGATGATTCAAAAAGAAGTAGCAGATAGAATGGCAGCTGTGCCAAATACAAAAAGCTACGGCTCGCTTAGTATTGCTGTACAATACTATACGGAGGCAAGTGTCGTATTAAATGTGCCAAAGCAAGTGTTTATGCCGCAGCCTAATGTGGATTCCAGTGTTTTAAAGCTTGTGATGCGTAAAGAACCGCCTGTTCATGTAGATAATGTGGATTTCTTCTTTGAATTGATCCAAGCAAGCTTTGCTCAACGAAGAAAAACTCTCCGTAATAATTTAAACAGGTTCTTGCAGGAGAATTTGGAAAAACAGCAACTAGAAACACTTCTTGAAAAAGCAGCGATAGATGGAAGCAGACGTGGCGAAACATTAACCATGGAGGAATTTGCAATCTTATCCAACCTTATTTATAAAGAAATGCCGCAAAGCTAATCAAAAGATATATCTTTTGATTAGCTTTTTAGATGGAACAGAGCTGTGCTTTTATTCATACAATGAGAAAGAGTAAAAGGTGAGAGGTGCAGCGATGGATATACAGAATGGTGCGTTAGTAACAAGAAAATCATATCATCATGATTTATTATTCCGTGTGGCAGAGATAAAAAAAGGAGTTGCTATCCTTCATGGGGAAGAACTCCGATTAAAAGCAGACGCGACTCTATCCGATTTAACGATAGTGGACCAAAGAGAGCATAAAAAAAGAAAAGCGATGGACCGGGAAAAACAAGAATCGTCCTATCGTTTATTTCGTCAGGATTATCAAATGATGAAAGAAAAAAGAAATTATGAAGCGACAGAGGGTTATACAGATTCTGCGAATTATTTCCAGTTACCAGCAAAGGTACTTCATATCGATGGAGACCCATCTTATTTAAGAAAGTGTATCCAATTATATCAACGTATTGGGCTGCAAGTGCATGGCGTTCATTTAGTAGAGACTGAAATGTCATTTCAAATAAAAGATCTATTGGAGAAAATTCAACCAGATATAATGGTAATTACTGGCCACGATGCCTATTCACATAATAAAGGAACGAAGAATGATTTAAGTGCATACCGTCATTCAAAATACTTTGTAGAAGCTGTACGAGAAGCCAGAAGTATCTATCCTAATTTGGATCAGCTCGTTATTTTTGCGGGAGCATGCCAATCCCATTTTGAGTCATTAATTCGTGCTGGATCTAATTTTGCCAGTTCCCCATCTAGAGTTAATATACATGCGCTGGACCCAGTGTATATTGTTGCAAAAGTAGCTTACACTTCATTTATGGAGAGTGTATCTGTATGGGAGGCGCTGCGTAACACATTAACTGGAGAAAAAGGGTTGGGAGGAATACAGACAAGAGGGTTATTAAGAACAGGCATGCCTTACTTAATCAATGAAAATGAAAGTGAAATATAGTAGAAACTCATGCTTGAAAAGGAGGAGTTAATGGAATCACAGGTATGCTTTTTTTCCTCCTTCTTTCCAATGAAATGAAATAACTAATTAGACCATTTAGATTAGTTGTTTTTTTGTAATTTTTATAAAATCAGCCTATTATACATTTTTTTGTGACAATTTATGTATAAAAATAGAGGTATGACAAATAATATCAGAAATAGACAAAATAAATAGTTGACAACCAAAAACATATGCTGATATAATTATTTGTTTTACTTGACTTTTCATCGGCATATATGCTAAAATAAATATATGTGAGGTGGAGTGTAGTGGGCAAAACGTTGATCGAAATTAAGCAAGGTCTAGATGGTCAGGTAGGTAAACGGTTAAGGCTCAGAGCGAATGGTGGAAGACGGAAAACCGTTGAAAGATGCGGTGTTCTAGCGGAGACATATCCCTCTGTTTTCATTGTTGAGCTTGACCAGGACGAGAATGCATTCGAACGAGTTTCATACAGCTATACAGACATATTGACAGAAACGGTAGAGCTGAATTTTGTTGAAGGAAGTTCAGCGGTAATTTTTAAGCAGTAGACAAGCACTTGTCTACTGCTTTTTTAAAATTTTAGAAAGTATAAAGCAATTATAGCGAATGATGATTCGATATCCCCGCTTCAACATTTGCTATAGCTCTTTTTATTCAACAAGTAAATATATCCTAATGGTTAGTAAAGTGCGAGCTCTTCCAAGTTTTTCTGATGGAAAAAATAAAGCAAGAAATGGTTTTCCTGGTTAATTCTTTACCGGGTGAATGAAGAGAAAATACATAAGCTATGATTGCCGATCGAGAAATACATTCATTCGTAAAGGGGAGCTTTTATATGGGTAGACGAGGGATTATGTCCACGCAAATGAAAGAAGAAATAGCGAAAGAATTAGGGTTTTACGATACGGTACAGCAGGAAGGCTGGGGAGGAATAAAAGCTCGTGATGCCGGTAATATGGTGAAACGGGCGATAGAAATGGCAGAAGAGAGTATGAAAAAAAGCGAGTCCTGATCGGGCTTGCTTTTTTTCATTATAGAAGAATGATTTAACTAATTTTTTGGTGAGACGAAGAAGCGTAGTTCTATTCACTGTTTCAGGAAGTAATCCCTTTTCGTCGATGAAAGTGCAGATAAGACAAGGTTAGAACTTGAAAGCCCAAAGTTTTCATTACCTATACAAAATTAGCCTCAGTGTTTTGATTATGATACAATAAAACATATTTTTACGGACGTAAGTAAGGTTTCAAAAAGGTGAACGAATTTCCAACGCTTTGAGGATGTGATTGAAGATGCTTGTAATGGAGAAAGCGGCTGCTAAAATAAATTTGTCATTAGATGTATTAAATAAGCGGGAAGATGGCTATCATGATGTTGAAATGGTAATGACAACAATAGATTTAGCAGATCGTTTAGAATTACAGGAGTTACCTACAGATAAGATACAATTATCTTTGGAAAGCCGTTATGTTCCCAGTGATGAAAGAAATTTAGCATATAAAGCAGCGGTCTTATTTAAAGAAACATATAAAATAAAAAAAGGTGTTCACATCCGAATCGATAAATCCATTCCAGTTTCAGCAGGTTTAGCTGGTGGAAGTGCAGATGCTGCAGCTGTTTTACGGGGGCTAAACCGATTATGGGGGCTAAATATACCTTTAACTGAATTAGCTGATTTGGGATCAAAATTAGGAGCGGACATTGCTTTTTGTGTGCATAGTAAAACAGCGGTAGCAAAAGGATATGGAGAGTTTATTGAACTTCTACCTGCACCGCCTGCCTGCTGGGTTGTTATTGCTAGACCAGATATTGGTGTATCTTCTTATACGATATTTGAACAAATTAAAATCCCTGAATTACAGCACCCGAATACGAAACAAGTGTTAGAAGCTTTAGATGAAGGTGATTTTTTAAAGCTATGTAATCATTTAGGAAATGCACTGGAGCCAATAACTTTTTCTATGCATCCAGAGGTTGCAAGGCTGAAAGAAGCTATGCGACTTGCAGGAGCAGAAGGTGTGATGATGAGCGGAAGCGGGCCAACCGTGTTTGGATTATTGAAGCATCATCGAAAAGCGCTGCGAATCTACAACAGCATGCGAGGCTTTTGTAAGGACGTACAATTAATTCGAATGTTAGGCTAAGCATTGCTAAAATTCATATGAAAATGCTATATTATATTAAGAACATTCGGATTTGAGGTGTGATTTTGAAAAGAAGTAATCGATTGGTTGTGTTAACTGAATACTTTCTGGAAAACCCGAGGAAACATATTCAATTGCCTTACTTTGTAGAGCTTTGTGACACCACAAAGTCATCCATAAGCGAGGATTTAGATATTATACATGAGGTATTTCAAAATAAAGGATTAGGATATTTGGAGAGAACAACTGGCGCAGGTGGGGGCGTGAAATATATCGCTACCAGCTCTGTGGAAGAGAGTGAAGCATTTATATCTACGCTTCAGAAGAAATTAGAAGATCCAGCCCGTATACTTCCAGGAGGATATCTATATATGAGTGATATCCTTGGTGATCCGTCTACGGTCCGTGAAATTGGCCGTGTTTTTGCTTCTTGTTTTGCACATTTAGAGATCGACGCGATTGTAACAGTTGCAACAAAAGGAATTCCTTTAGCATATGCAACAGCTTCCTTTTTAAATGTTCCAGTTATTATAGCGCGTAGGGATCCAAAAGTAACAGAGGGATCTTCTGTAAGTATTAACTATGTTTCTGGATCATCTAGGAAAATTCAGACAATGGTGTTGCCAAAACGTAGTTTACCTGATGGTTCTAAAGTGTGTATTATAGATGATTTTATGAAAGCTGGAGGCACAATCACAGGAATAAAGAGCCTTTTAGAAGAATTCTCTGCAACAGTACAAGCTGTTGGTGTATTAGCAGAAGCTGATGATGAGGAAGACGAAAGAGTAATTACGGATTATACCTCTTTGTTAAAAATTTCTCCTGTTGATATTCAGAATCATCAAGTTTCTGTACAGCCAGGGAATTATCAAATGGAGTCATAAATAAAAGAATGTAATAACGGATAAGCATTTGGAACAGATCTTAATTTAATATACAGATTAAGGTCTTTTTTTACATATATTACCAAACCACCTTATTCCCGTTGTTTAGACGATATTCGTGTTTGGAAGAAAAAGGTGGATAATAATGACTAAAAATGTCGATAACAAAATAATTTTTAGGTATACGGGAGAGTGAATTTAAAATATTTTAATTTATTGGTATTTATAAGAAGGATTTTTGTAATTTATGTTGAAGTAATATAAGTATAAAGGGTGATTTTTGAATTAGGAAAAAGGTGGTGAAACATCGTGGAAGTAACTGACGTTAGATTACGCCGCGTAAAAACAGATGGAAGAATGCAGGCCATTGCTTCAATTACATTAGACAACGAGTTTGTTGTCCACGATATCCGTGTTATTGATGGGAATAGTGGATTATTTGTTGCGATGCCGTCTAAGCGCACACCAGATGGAGAATTTAGGGATATTGCTCATCCTATTAATTCTGGAACACGCTCAAAAATTCAAGAAGCTGTTTTAGAGGAGTATCATCGCGAACGTGAGAACGAAGAAGAAGGATTAGGCTACAAAGAAGAAGCTGGCGTTTCCTAAAGATATATTAAATGGTAAATGGACAAGAAGGTAGAAATCTGAATAAAGGTTTGCCTTCTTTTTTGTAAGAAAAATATATCTTTTATCGCAGTCCCAGTGGGAAGACCCCGCAGGGAAAAAGTGTTCTTCTTTTTACCGAGGAGATGAGCTCGGGGCACGTGGAAAGCGTAGTGTTTTTCTGGGGTTGCGATTACTCACCCCACCATAACCCGTCGCAGTGGTCGCACTAACCTGACAACAATGAGACCTGCGATTACTCGGTCTATTAAAACCGTTGCTGCGATTACTCCTCCATCGTAAAGCGTTGTGCGTCGAAAAAAACACTGAAGGAAGTTTCACTTTATAAAGAATAACCGTAGTCATAAGAAAAAAACGCATGCATCCGCTAAAAGATGAACGGATGTACGCGTTTTTTCTTATGTATAAAATTTATGGAGCTGTTATAGTTATTGCATAACAGTATTAATTCATTTGTTGATAGGGAAAAGAATAAAAAAGAAAGGGAGGACGCCAGAATGGGATTGATTGATGTATATCTTCAAAAATATGATAAGACGCGCCAGGACGTCATAGAGCAGTCAAATATGGAAAAAACGCAAAAATTGAATTTGAATCAGGAGGCAGCTTCGTATCATGCCGAAATCATTAAGGCACTATCCATTACAGTGGATCAAGATACAGAAACAGTGCATCAAGAACTTCAAATGTTAGAAAAAGAAAAAACCCCTTTTAAGGTGTATACTCAAGAGGAACTGCTGACTGCATTCAAAAGAAAAGAACCTTATATTATCGTAAAAGGAGATTATGCACGACAAGTGGAGAGTGCTGCAGGAACAAGTTTATCAGAAAAGGATACGATGGGGTTCCAGTTGGGATCAAGAGGGCTGGCGCTGTTAGCCGGAGAAGTTATATATCAAATCATGAATCTTTTCAGTAAGAGAGAGAAACAAGAATTAAAAGTAGAAAGCAAAATTAAAAGCTACCAAGCTGTACTAAAGGAAAATAAGGATGTCTTACTTTATCTAAGGTTATTGGATTACTGATGAAATTTTTTTCGTGTTTTGGTAAAGCGATGCAACGAAAAAAATAAAAATATGATAACATAGACATTAGAAATAAAACCTTTAATTTTATTGAAATAAAGATTTTTTTACGATATATTTTTAAATGGATATTTAGAGATGATGGAGGTTTCCTAATGACGAATCGATTTGCTGTTATTTTAGCAGCAGGACAAGGAACAAGGATGAAATCAAAGTTATATAAGGTGCTTCATCCTGTAGTTGGCAAACCAATGGTACAGCATGTTGTGGATCAATTGCAACAAACGAAATTAGATCAGCTGGTTACCATTGTTGGTTTTGGCGCAGAGCAAGTAAAAACTCAGCTTGGAGAGTCCAGTGACTTTGTAGTGCAAGAGGAACAACTAGGTACAGGGCATGCTGTGATGCAGGCTGACCAATTATTGCAGGATAAGGAAGGGGTAACGATTGTAGCTTGCGGCGATACCCCTTTGATTCGTGCAGAAACATTCCAAAAATTGTTTGAACATCATGAACAAACGGATTCTAAAGCAAGTATCCTGACAGCTATCGCAGATGATCCAACTGGGTATGGTCGAGTAATTCGCAATAAAGCAGGACAAGTGGAGAAAATTGTCGAACATAAGGACGCTAGTGAAGCAGAATTAGAAGTAAAAGAAATTAATACAGGGACCTACTGCTTCGACAACAAAGCATTATTTGAAGCTTTAAAATTAGTTTCTAATGACAATGCTCAAGGAGAGTATTACTTACCTGATGTTATTAAAATTTTAGGTGACCAAGGCGGGCGTGTTAGCGCAGTTGTGGCAGAAGATTTTAATGAAACAATAGGTATTAATGATCGTGTTGCTTTAAGTGAAGCGGAAAAAATTATGAAAAGGCGTATTAATGAGCTGCATATGCGTAACGGTGTGACTATTGTGGATCCAGATAATACATATATCGATCCAGATGTAAAAATTGCTGCGGACGTGTGCCTCCATCCAGGAACTGTTCTAAAAGGTAAAACGTCTATTGCGGCTGGTTCAGAAATTGGTCCGCATACAGAGGTGAAAGATTGCGAAGTTGGGGAAGATACTATTATTCGATTTAGTATTGCTGCAGATAGTCGTATTGGGAATCGGGTGAATATTGGACCATATGCTCATATTCGTCCAGCCTCCAATGTTGGAAATGATACCAAAGTCGGCAATTTTGTAGAGCTAAAGAAAACTGATCTTGGCGATAATAGTAAGGTTTCCCATCTTAGCTATATTGGAGATGCTAATGTAGGAGAGCGTGTAAATGTCGGTTGTGGTACAATTACAGTAAATTATGATGGAAAAAATAAATTCCTGACAACCATTGAAGATGATTCATTTATTGGATGCAACTCAAATTTAATTGCTCCAGTTACAGTTGGTAAGGGCGCTTATGTAGCAGCGGGATCGACCATTACAAAGGACGTGCCAGATGAAGCATTGTCCATTGCAAGATCCAAGCAGACAAATAAAGAAGGATATGCAAAAAAGTTTAAAAAATAGATTACAAAATCATGGAGGTTAAAGGAATGTCATCCAACTATAAGGACGCTTCGTTGAAAGTATTTTCTTTGAATTCGAATCCAGCCTTAGCAGAAAAAATTGCAGCTCAAATCGGAACGAAATTAGGAAAATGTACAGTAACACAATTTAGTGATGGAGAAATCCAAATTAATATAGAGGAGAGTGTGCGTGGATCTGACGTTTACGTTATACAATCCACTTCTTCCCCTGTAAATCAGCATATTATGGAATTACTTATTATGATTGATGCGTTAAAACGTGCATCTGCAAAGTCCATTAACATCGTTATGCCATATTATGGTTACGCGCGTCAGGACCGTAAAGCAAGATCTCGTGAACCAATCACAGCCAAATTAGTAGCTGATTTAATTGAAAAAGCAGGAGCAAATCGCATGATTACACTTGATTTGCATGCACCACAAATTCAGGGCTTCTTCGATATTCCAATTGATCACTTACAAGGTGTTCCTATTTTAGCAACTTATTTTGAGCAAAAAGATTTGGATGATGTGATTGTTGTTTCGCCGGATCATGGTGGAGTGGTCCGGGCAAGAAAAATGGCTGATCGTCTAAAGGCACCAATTGGTATTATTGACAAACGCCGTCCAAAACCGAATGTTTCTGAGGTAATGAATATCATTGGTAATATCGAAGGCAAAACAGCGATTTTAATAGATGATTTAATCGATACTGCTGGTACAATTACATTAGCAGCGAACGCATTAA
Source organism: Oceanobacillus jeddahensis (assembly GCF_000750635.1). GTDB lineage: Bacteria > Bacillota > Bacilli > Bacillales > Amphibacillaceae > Oceanobacillus > Oceanobacillus jeddahense. The sequence continues at coordinate 34,842 of NZ_CCDM010000001.1, read as the reverse complement.
TTGAAAGTGGCGCAAAAGAAGTATATGCTTGTTGTACACATCCCGTTCTTTCAGGCCCCGCAATTGAGCGTATTGACAACTCAAAGATTAAAGAATTAGTTATCGCGGATACAATTCCTTTGCCGGAAGAAAAGAGAATTGATAAAATTACGGAATTATCGGTTGCTTCCCTTATCGGAGAAGCGATTGTCCGTGTTCATGAAATGCAATCTGTAAGTATTCTTTTTGATTAGGGGTTTAACTTGTTCCAATTTAGGGTATGTATTATATTGACCGTTTTATTTTATTTAGAAAAAGAAATAATGCAACATACGCAGTAACGATGTTTCATATTATTTTTTTAATAAACTTGGAGGGTGATACGAATGGCAGTAAAATTAAACGCACAAAAAAGAGAAGATCTTGCAAAATCAACAACAACCGAAATTAGAAAAAGCGGCAGAATTCCAGCGGTTGTCTATGGGAAGGATAAAGATTCTAAGACCGTTTCTGTAGATAGCGTTGACTTAGTGAAAACCGTTCGGGATGAAGGACGAAATGCAATTATTTCACTTCAAGTCGAAGGTGGCGACACAGTAGAGGTGATGCTGCATGATTATCAAATAGATCCGATCAAAGATGATTTACTTCATGCCGATTTCTATATCGTAAATATGGCTGAAGAAATGGACGTTGATGTTTCTGTTCGTCTTGAAGGTGAATCAAAAGGCGAAAAAGAAGGCGGCGTACTACAGCAGCCATTTTATGAAATTCAAGTTCGTGCAAAACCAAAAGATATTCCTGAGGAAATCGTGGTAAATGTCTCTGACCTGGATGTAAACGAAAATTTATCTATTTCTGATTTGGAAGTAACTGGGAACTATGAATTTTTAGATGATCCGGATACAACAATTGCTTCCGTTGTTCCTCCAACTACAGAAGAAGATTTAGATACAGAAACAGAAGAAGATGAAAATGCAGAACCGGAAGTTATCAAAGAAAAATCTGACTCAGAGGAAAATTAATTTTTAAGTTAATCGAATAGAAGTAATACCTCCCTTCTTTACGCATACCATACAGGTATGCGTAAAGAAGGGTTATTGCGTTTAAAAGAAAAAGGGCTTCGGAAAAAGTGAGGGTATGGTGATGAAGTTAATTGTTGGACTAGGAAATCCAGGAAGAAAATATAAGAAGACACGTCATAATATTGGCTTCCGCGCAATTGATGCGCTATTAGATCGGCATGGCTGGAAGTTAAACAACTCCAAATTTCATGGTGATTATGCTATAGAACATTTCAATGGAGAAAAGATGATATTATTACAGCCCCAAACTTATATGAATTTATCAGGCGAGTCTATTCGTCCGTTGATGGATTATTATGATATAGAGACAGATGATATTGTTGTTATTTATGATGATTTAGATTTACCAACTGGGAAAATCAGATTACGGCAAAAAGGCGGCCATGGCGGTCACAATGGTGTTCGTTCCACGATCGATCATTTAGGGACGAAAGAATTTAAACGAGTACGTCTAGGAGTAGGACGCCCGATAAATGCAATGCCTGTCGTAGATTATGTATTAGGAAAGTTCCCAAAAGATGAAAAAGAGGCCGTTGAACAAAGTGTTCAAGAAGCAGCTGATGCTATTGAAGCATGGGCAGGCGGCAAACCTTTTATAGAAGTAATGAATGATTTTAACCAATAAAGCATACCTTTGGTTTTAGGGAGAAGTTCCTTTTTACCGAACTTTTTAAACACGAAATGGAAGCAGGGTATATTCTTATTCCTCTCGGTTAAAACTAAATGAAAAGTGCAGATATCCTCTCTAAACGAAGAACAGGCTGCGCTCTAACTTTTTGTATTTTAATCGAGGTGAATGAGATGGTTATCTACTATGGTTGTCGACATTGCGGAAAAGAGCTTGGTGTATTGAATCATACAGAAATCGATATATCCTTACGTTTTCTCAAGCTTTTGGAGGAACAGGATATGGCAGAAATGGTAGTCTCTGAAAAAGATGGCTATTTCCGCTTAGAAGTCATTTGTGAATACTGTCAGCAGGCTCTTGATGCGCATCCTGATTATCATGAATTGGACCATTTTTTACAATAATTGAATGGGTCCCAGTCTGATAATCATTTTCTTGATGGACCTATAACCGTATATACCATTTTATAGAGAAAATGTTGCAAATAAAGCCTTTAAAAAACGGTGAGGCAGCGCCTTTATGAGGACTATGATTATTCGCCTGCCGAAAAACATTCACTAACACGGTATATTTTCCAATCCGATAGTGTAGTTTTCTCATGTTTTATAAAATACTTTAACAATTTAGAGGGGAAATACGAATGAAAGCAATTCATAATTATTTAAAATCACAGGAAGATATTCAGTCTATTATGGATGGATTGCTTGCTGGCATGAAAGAGCAGATGGTAGCTGGTTTAAGTGGTTCTGCCAGAAGCTTGCTCTTGTCCACCATACACCAATCCATGAACCGTCCTTTATTAATTGTTACACATCAACTCGCCCAAGCTCAGCAGCTATATGATGATTTAGCAGAGCTGACCAACGAGGAAGGGATATATCTTTACCCTGTCAACGAGTTAATAGCTTCTGAAATGGCTGTTGCCAGTCCAGAACTGCGTGCACAGCGGATTGAAGCATTGACTGCCTGGATACAGAAGGATAAAGGAATATTAATAGCACCTGTTGCTGCATTAAAAAGGATACTGCCTCCCAAAGCATATTGGGATAAATATCAGCTTCTATTTCAAGTAGGAAAAGACATTGAAGTAGAGGCCTATCTGCGTTCTCTCGTGGAAATGGGATATGAGGGTGCATCGATGGTTACAGCTCCCGGTGAATTCAGTCAGCGGGGCGGGATTATTGATATTTATCCGATTACGGAGAAGCATCCAATCCGTATTGAGCTATTTGATGAAGAGGTAGACTCTATCCGCTATTTTGATGCGGAGTCACAGCGTTCTTTAGACAAAGTAGCAGAGGTAACGATTGACCCTGCAACGGAGTTATTAATAGATGAACAAGAAATGGTGAAAGCAGCAGAAAGAATAGAAGAGGCGCTTTCAGATACATTGAAAAAAGTCAAAAAACCGGATGACAAAGAAGAACTCGTGGAGGTCATTGAACAGGATATTGATCAATTTAAACAATTAAACCGTTTCCAGGGGATGTATAAATACATTGGCTATATATACGATGAGCCCGCTAGTTTATTAGACTATTTGCCACGGAACGGTGTTGTCTTTTTTGATGAAATGAGCCGTATTCAAGAAACAGCGACTAATTTAGACCATGAGGAACTGGAATGGTATACCGGACTGTTGGAAGGAAATAAAATGGTCCGGGGCAGTCAATTTTCTTTCGGTTGGAATACACTGATAGAAGGTGTTTCGCATTCCCGTGTATATATGTCTGTATTTATGCGACATATTCCCAATACCAATCCGCAAAACGTTATTAATCTATCGACAAGAACCATGCAGGAATTTCATGGGCAGATGCCTTTATTTAAAAATGAATTGAAGCGTTGGGAAAAGGGTGATTATTCTGTTGTTATTCTCACACCGAATGAACAGCGCGCGCAAAAAGTGCATTCTATTTTAGAAGATTATGATATTGAGACACAGGTGGAAAAAGTATTAAAGCTGCCTATACAAAAGCCGACAATTATCGTGGGTCATCTGCATTCGGGAATTGAATTCCCAATGCATAAACTCGCAATTATTACGGAAAACGAGCTGTTCAAAAAGCAGGTGAAACGTTCCAGGAAACAGCCAAAGATCACGAATGCAGAACGAATTCAGAACTATCAAGAGCTGAAAGTAGGCGACTACGTTGTCCATGCCAATCATGGTGTCGGGAAATATCTTGGAATTGAAACTTTAGAAGTCAATAAGCTGCATAAGGACTACATGCTGATTCGTTACTCCGGTGACGATAAGCTTTTCGTGCCAATTGATCAAATTGATTTAGTTCAGAAATTTGTTGGTTCAGAAGGAAAGGAACCCAAGCTATATAAATTGGGCGGTACAGAGTGGACAAAGGTAAAACGGAAAGTACAACGCTCTGTGGAAGACATTGCTGATGATTTAATCAAGCTTTATTCAGAACGTGAAGCCCGGCAAGGATATGCATTTTCTCCAGATTCTGAAATGCAGCGTGAATTTGAAGCTTCTTTTGCTTATCAGGAGACAGAAGATCAGTTGCGTTGTATAGCAGAAATTAAAGAAGACATGGAAAAAGTAAAACCAATGGACCGTCTGCTCTGCGGAGATGTAGGATATGGGAAAACAGAGGTTGCTATTCGCGCCGCTTTCAAAGCAGTGGCAGATGGAAAGCAAGTTGCTATCCTTGTACCCACAACGATTTTGGCACAGCAGCATTATGAAACCATTCGTGAAAGATTTCAGGATTATCCGGTAAATATTGGTTTATTAAGTCGTTTCCGGACGCGTAAGCAATCTAATGAAACGATAAAGGGTCTAGAAAATGGAAATATGGACATTGTTGTAGGAACACATCGTCTGTTATCAAAAGATGTGAAGTATAAGGATTTAGGCTTGCTTGTTGTCGATGAAGAACAGCGTTTTGGCGTGAAGCATAAGGAAAAAATAAAACAGCTAAAAACCAATGTCGATGTTTTAACGTTAACAGCAACACCTATTCCAAGAACACTGCATATGTCGATGCTTGGGGTCAGAGATTTATCTGTGATTGAAACCCCACCTGAAAACAGATTTCCAATTCAAACCTATGTGATGGAATATAATCCATCCTTTATCCGGGAAGCAGTTGATCGGGAAATGTCTAGAGGCGGGCAGGTTTTCTTCTTGCACAATCGGGTGGAAAATATTGAAAAAATTGCTCGCGATATTGGTATGCTAGTGCCAAACGCAAGAGTAGCTATTGCGCATGGACAAATGAATGAGTCAGAGCTCGAGAATGTTATTTTCGGATTTATTGAAGGAGAATTTGATATTTTAGTCAGCACGACTATTATTGAAACAGGTGTGGACATTCCGAATGTAAATACCTTGATCGTCAATCATGCAGATCATATGGGGCTGAGTCAGCTTTACCAGTTGAGAGGACGTGTCGGACGATCCAACCGTGTAGCTTATGCTTATTTCACATATCAGCGTGATAAAGTGCTAACAGAAGTTGCTGAGAAAAGATTACAGGCAATTAAAGAATTTACAGAACTCGGGTCTGGATTTAAGATTGCGATGCGTGACCTGTCCATTCGTGGTGCAGGGAATTTACTCGGTGCGCAGCAGCATGGCTTTATTGACTCTGTAGGTTTTGATATGTACTCTCAAATGTTGAAAGATGCCATTGATGCCCGAAAAGAAGGAAAAGAAGTCGAGGACATCAAACCATTTGAACCAGAGATTTCATTGAAAATTGATGCATATATTCCGGATGAGTACCTAAAGGATGAGAAGCAAAAAATTGAAATGTATAAACAATTCCAAAATCTGGATAGTCCAGAAGCAGTTCAAGACCTGAGAGATGAATTAATTGACCGCTTCGGAGATTATCCTGCAGAAGTTGAGAATTTATTTACGGTAAGCATCATGCGAATGCATGCGAAAAAGCAGCGTGTTCAATCTATTACGGAAGCACCGAAGAAAATTACCATGCTGATTGATGAACAAAGAAGCCAAGAAATTGACGGGTCTAAATTGTTCGAGGTAGCTAATCAGTTCGATCGTCAAGTCAGCCTGGGCACAGAAAATCAAAACTTAAAAGCAGGCATTAAATGGAGCGATAATAAAGCCCATAAGCGCCACGATACGGTAATTGAATTTATTAAAAAATTAAGCGATGTGAATCGTTAAAGATACGATAGATCAGTGAAATAGCTGCTTTCTTATGATAGGAGAGCAGCTTTTTTTATGGAAAAAAGGCTTGAAGTGGATGATTTTTCTTATATATTTCAATAAAAATAACAAAAATTTCAATTGGAATGTATAGTTATTTCTGGTTGATTAATACTATAACAACAACCGGTGATGAATCATGGAAGAAAAGACCTTTCTTCCAGTTCAGAATCATCATTCAGAAAGGGAGGATACTTAGATGAAAGCAACAGGAATAGTTCGACGTATCGATGATTTAGGGAGAGTGGTAGTACCAAAAGAAATCAGGAGAACCTTGCGTATCCGCGAAGGAGACCCTCTCGAAATTTTTGTGGATCGGGAAGGAGAGGTTATTTTAAAAAAATATTCACCAATTAGCGAACTGGGACATTTTGCAAAAGAGTACGCTGAAGCCTTGTTTCAATCTTTACAAGCACCAATTATGATCACAGACAGAGATGAAATTATTGCTATAGCAGGAGAGTCTAAAAAAGAATATCTAAATAAACCGTTAAGCAGCCGGATTACGAATATTATTGAAGGACGTTCCCCTGTGTATGAAGGTGATAAGTCTCAGATAGAAATTGTAGATGGCAAGGAACAGAGTCTGCACTCTTATACGATTCATCCTATCATTGCCAATGGAGATCCAATCGGCTGTGTAATGATTTTTTCTCAAGATGACAAGTTAAATAAAGTAGAACAGAAGGCTGCAGAAACAGCGTCTGTTTTCCTTGCAAAACAAATGGAATAGACTAAACGTTTACTGCAACAAGGAGCTTTCTCTAGGTTACCTCCAATCTAGAGTAAAGGCTTCTTTTTTAGTATGAACTTTCCTCAAAGCTGCGCCGCCTTGAACTTTCGACGCACAACTCTTTACGATGGGACGAGTAATCGCAGTCTCAGGACGTCGCGAATTTAGCCGATTTGGTCCTATTTATCGCACTTTTTGAACACGTATTAAAAAGAGTCCGTTGTATAAATGATAAAGTGCTTTTATTCCTGATGTGATATACTGAGAGAAATTCATTTGGAAAAGGAAAAATTCGTAATGTCAGATAATGAAACAAGTCAGTTGGTCAAAGGTGCGCTTTTATTAAGTATCGCTGGCTTAATAAGTAAAGTATTTAGTGCTGTATATCGTATTGTTTTGCAAAACTTAACTGGAGATATTGGTTTTTATATATATCAGCAGCTCTATCCGTTGTTAGGAATTGCAACGATGCTTGCATTATATGGATTCCCTTCAGCTATTTCCTCGTTAACAGCGACTGAATTAGAAAAAGGAAATATCCTGTCTTGGAAAGGGTTCTACCGTCCCGTTCTCCTTATTTTAGGCAGCTTCCATATCCTGCTTGCAGCGCTGATTTATTTTTCTGCCCCATTATTAGCTCAACTAGCTGGTGATGAGGATTTTATTGAGATGTATCAGTTGGCGGCTGCGATGTTTTTAATTGTACCTGTTTTGGCTTTATTTCGAGGTATACAACAGGGAAGGTACGAGATGGCTCCTACTGCACTTTCGCAAATTGGTGAACAACTTATTCGAGTATGTACGATTATTACAGGGGCGTGGCTGGTCAGCCTAGGCGTTTTTCAAATGTATGCTATTGGGACAACAGCAGTGCTCGCATCCTTGCTGGGAGGAATTAGTGCACTTGTTGTGCTATTGTGCTTCTACTATAAAAATCGAAATAATGCTCATCCAGCCGTACAAGCTCCCTCCACGGAGGAAGCAATCCCTTGGGAAAAATATGTGAAAACCCTGCTATTGTTTGGGATTACTGCTGCTATGAATCATATGACGCTTTTATTTATGCAGCTTGCAGATGCTTTCACATTTGTACCAAAATTAATGGCCGATGGTGTAGAAGAGATAGCTGCTAAAGAAATGAAAGGTGTGTTTGATCGGGGACAGCCGCTGATTCAAGTAGTGACGATTATTGGTTCATCGATTGCTTTAGCAATTATACCAGCAATTAGCTATCAGAAATTAAAAGAGCAAAGAAGACAAGTCATGAACTACATTCAAACTGCCATGCATGTTGGTATTTTTATTGCAATAGGCGCTGTTTTAGGATTATTTATTATCTTTCCAGAGGTCAATCAATTACTTTATAAAAATGTGCAAGGGACAGGTGAATTACGGTTATTAATCTTATCTATTGCCATGTCTACAATCTCTATTATTGGTTCGTCGATTCTGCAGAGCTTGGGAATGATTGTGCGGACAGCTGTGTTTATCGGTATCTCATTTATGGTAAAGGTATGCAGTAATCTTATTCTTATACCGCTTTACGGTGTGTATGGAGCGAGTATAGCAACGGTCTTGAGTCTCAGTGTGTTATTATTGCTCGTAGTTATGGAGTTATATCGAAAATTACCAGGCATGCCGCTATATCGTTCCATATCATGGAAAAGTTTGGCGATAGCGAGCGTATCAATGATTATTTATCTTTTGATCATGCAAAGTATATTTTCTGGATTTGTGATGCATATCAGGTGGCTATTGCTGGTATATGTTCTGTTTATTTCGGTATCGGGAGCAGGTCTTTTCCTCTTTGTATTACTGAAGACCGGTGGATTAACTGAAGCACAGATTCGTATACTACCAAAATCAGCATTCCTGTTACGTATTTATCGAGGGAAACGTCTGTAAAACTTCCACCAAAACAGACAGGAAGCAGTAAATTGGTTTAAACGGAATGAACGGAAATGAATTTCATGTTATAAAAGGAGGAAATACCCTTGAAGCAAATAGAGGTCATTGGACTGGGGGCAGGAGATTTGGATCAGCTGCCGCTCGGTGTATATCGAAAATTAAATCAAGCACAGCAAACCATTTATGCAAGGACATTGGATCATCCCGTAATTGAAGCGTTAGAGGCGGAAGGGGTTTCTTTTATTTCCTTTGATTCACTTTATGAAGAGGAAGAGCAATTTGGAGCTATTTATCATCGTATTACAGAAAAACTGGTGGAAACAGCTAAAACAAGCGACGGTTCAGTGATTTATGCTGTCCCGGGCCACCCTATGCTGGCAGAGAAAACGGTTCAGCTGCTTTTAAAGCAAAAGGAAGTAGAAGTGTCGATTACCGGCGGACAAAGTTACTTAGATGACATGTTTACAGCGCTTCAGATTGACCCTATTGAGGGATTTCAATTTGTAGACGGAACAGATTTCAGGCGCAATCAGCTTAATTTACGCAATCATTTATTTATTTGCCAAGTATATGATACGTTTATCGCATCAGAGGTTAAGCTGACTTTATTAGAAGATTTGCCGCCTGATTATGAGATCTATATCGTAGAAGCAACAGGGAGTATCGCGGAAAAAATGGAAAAAGTTCCTTTAGAGGAATTGGACCATAGAATAGAAATAAGCAATTTAACCACGTTATATATTCCCCCTGTTCCAGAAGGATACCTTCATCATACTTTCTCATTTTTACGAGAGATAATGGCAATTCTGCGTGGGCCGGATGGCTGTCCGTGGGATAAGAAGCAAACCCATGAATCCTTGCGCCATCATACGATTGAAGAAGTCTATGAGCTGATTGAAGCGATTGATGAAGAGGATGACGACCATATTGTGGAAGAGCTTGGCGATTTGCTGATGCATATTTTATTACATAGTCAAATTGGCGAGGATAATGGTTATTTCACGATAGATGATGTGATTCAGTCGATTTCCGATAAAATGATCTATCGGCATCCGCATGTATTTCAAGCAACTGTAGCAGATACAGAAGAAGCTGTTTTACAGAACTGGGAAGAGCTGAAAAAACAGGAAAAAGGAAAAGAGAGAGAATCTGTATTAGACGGCATACCGGCGCATTTGCCTGCCTTGGCAAAAGCATATAAGCTTGTATCCAAGGCAGGGAAGGCCGGCTTTGAATGGGACCATGTAGATGAAGTCTGGGAGAAGCTGAAGGAAGAAATGAATGAGGTTATGGAAGCAGTTCAGGAAAAGGAATGGTCGGATATAGAAGAAGAGCTTGGAGATGTATTGTTTGTCTTAGCGAATATTTCCAGATACTATAAAGTAAACCCGGAGATTGCGTTAGAGCGTGCTAATCGGAAATTTAACGACCGCTTTCAATATATAGAAAAAAAGCTTCGGGAAAATAATCAGACGCCTGAGACCGCTTCTCTGCAGGAGATGGATGATTATTGGGAAGAAGCGAAAAAAATAAAGCTGCGAGAGGAGAATGAAGATGAGATTAGATAAATTTTTGAAAATATCCCGTATCATTAAACGCCGCACATTAGCAAAAGAAGTAGCAGAACAAGGAAGAATTACGGTAAATGGCAGTCCGGCAAAAGCTTCTACGACACTTTCTGAAGGAGATGAACTTGTCATTCGTTTTGGACAAAAGCTGGTTACTGTTAAAGTAAATTCCTTGCGGGAAAATGTCCGTAAAGACGAAGCAGATACATTGTTTACCATTGTGAAAGAAGAGAAATTAGAGCAGTAGAAATATAGTTCTATACTTGTCCCTCCCGTCATAAGCTATTAATGACAGGGAGGGTTTTTATATGAATTATTATGAGAATAGAGATGTAAGAAATCATACGGAACCAGAACATACGGTAAAAGTAGACAAACGAAAAAACCTTGAAATTACCGGTGTCAAAGAAGTAGACAGTTTTGATAATGAAGCATTCCTTTTAGAGACTGTCATGGGTTATTTAATTATTCGCGGGCAGAATTTGCAATTGAAGAATTTAGACGTGACAGAAGGTGTTGTTTCCATTAAAGGAAAAATATACGAGCTTTCCTATGTAGATGATCAGCAGCAGGAGAAAGCTAAAGGATTCTTTAGCAAGATATTCCGATGACTTTAACAACACAATTTTTAACACTCATCACGATGATTTTAAGTGGATTTTATTTAGGTGTTATTCAGGAAACCTTCCGTCGCTTCGCAATTTATTGGAAGGGACGGCTATTTTTAACCTATTTTTTAGAAATATTATTTTGGATGACACAGGCAGGAATTTTATTTTATATCTTATATCGGGTTAACCAGGGAGAGCTCAGACTTTATATTGTGTTAGCGTGCCTTCTTGGTTTTTCTATTTATCAGGCATTGGCGAAACAAGTATACAAAAAAATATTAGAATATTTAATTCATGTTTTTAAAACGATTTATCGGGGTATAGAAAAATTGATAAATTTTTTGTTTATTTCCCCTTTGCAGTGGATATTCTTGACTTTTTATCGTATGATAAAAGCAATCCTGATTGGAATTCTCAAAATAATAACATGGCTATGCCTGTTCTTATTTACTCCTTTCCGATGGATAGGAAAAGGACTTTTTCGGCTTTTCCCACAATCTATTCAAAATTTCTTTCTGCAAATAGCAGGATTTTATAGTAAAATGAAGAATATAATTTATAAATACGTGTTTAAAAAGAACGATTAAAATGAGCAGCTGGCCAAGCTCTCGTGTTTACCTGTCCTACCGATAATATTTGTGTATGGGAAGTAGGAGATCGTGCAGCGGTGTGGAGTAGCGGAGTATATGCTTTCAATCGCAGGAGAGGTAATCATAACCCTTAACGCGAATAGAAGCTAATAAGCTTATATGTGTTGGGATGAATTCTACAACCGCCCCAGGGCTGGACAGGCTTACTAGAAGTTCCGTTTTTATCTGTGTTATTTTAAGTAGTCTTTTTAAGCATCTCTTAAATGGATTCACTCTTATCGAAGGAGGTAAAAGCTGTGGAGGAAAGAAAGAAGAAAGTAACAAAGCTTCAATCTAAATCCGTGCACCAGTACGATGCGTACATAGAGAGACAGAATAGAAAAAAACAGCGCCTTACCAGAAGGCTGTTACTGTATGCATTAGTTGTGGCTGTTATCGTAGGAAGTATGTCCATATACCATTTCAGTCAACGGGCAACGCAAGCAGATAAAATGGACGAATATGAACAGTTAGAACAGCAACTTGCAGATTTAAAGCAGGAAGAATCTAATTTAAATAATGAAATTGAACTCCTGCAAGATGAAGATTATGTCCTTGAAATTGCCAGGACTAATTATTTCTTCTCAAATGAAGGAGAATTAATATTTAAATTACCAGATGAAGACCCATCATATTGACACTTTTTATTTTGATTAATATACTATATATTGAAGAACATTTAATCTTTTAAGGAGGAGCATTTCTTTTATGTCAATTGAAGTAGGCAGCAAGCTGCAAGGAAAAGTAACCGGAATCACTAATTTTGGAGCTTTTGTGGAGTTAGAAGAGGGAAAAACAGGCCTCGTTCATATTAGTGAGGTTGCTGACAACTATGTTAAAGATATTAATGAGCATTTAACAGTTGGAGATGAAGTAACCGTTAAAGTCATTAATGTTGAAAAGGATGGCAAAATTGGCCTGTCCATTAGAAAGGCGAAAGATCGCCCACAAGCACGTCAAAAAAGTCAAAAGAGTCAAAAAGAACGCACAGAGAACTTCGAGTCCAAAATGAATCGTTTCCTTAAGGATTCCGAGGATCGTTTAGCCTCTTTGAAAAAGCACACAGAATCCAAGCGTGGCGGGCGAGGTGCTAGAAGAGGATAGTAGTTGCTGTCTATTAATAATGCTCTAAGGATAGATGAAAAAGCAGGACACGGTTTCCTGCTTTTTTGCATTTTAGAAAAGTATAATAAAACATAAAAAAAAGCTCATTTACCTTTTTAGGAAAATGAGCTTTTTTACATGATAGGAAAGTTCTCTGCTTTCTTAACTTATTTAGGATAGCGGCGGAGGGGATCGAACCCACGACCTCACGGGTATGAACCGTACGCTCTCGCCAGCTGAGCTACGCCGCCATGTGAAACCAACAAGAAAAATCATACAACAGACAAAACAAAGTGTCAATAGTTTCTTCCTATATTTTCTAAGCTTGTTTTTTAGAACTTGTTTTTAGGTCTCTTTGCGTGTACTTTTTTCAATCTATAAATCCACGGTTTTCCTTTAGAACCGGGAAACTTAGTTGAAGTTTCTTAAATCTATCTTTTTTTATCACGGAGAAGCGCCCGTAAAACTCCCGCCTCAAAATAAAGAGCGAAAATAAATTTATTTAGGCGGGAGATAACGGGCGCTACCTCCCTGAATCACTAAGGCTAATTTAGTGGGAGAATGAAGGAAGCAGACTAAGTTAGCGACGTCCTGGGACTGGGGCTGGGACTGGGACTGCGATTACTCGTCCCATCGTAAAGAGTTGTGCGTCGAAAAACTCCCACTGAATGAAGTTTCGTTTTATACTGTCCTATCGTGTAAAAAAGAACTGCATGTTACCTCATTTTTTCTACAAATGATGTAGTGATATCTAAAAAATTGCAGCGCTTTAAAATAATCAAAAGTACAGGTTAAGGGTGAAAAATGATGCTGCCTCTACAATTTAAATGAAAATATACGGTTATTTTAGGTTGGACCCTTTTTGTAAAATGTTGTTAACTTGCCCAAATTACGTCGAACGATTTTTAGAAATCGCCATGTTTTTTTGACAAAAAAAGAATGTGACCTGTGTTTTACTAGTTGGAAAGATAGGAGTGGATAAAATGATAGGTTCAATTCCAAGGGCGGAATCGGGAAGCATTGCAATCGAGAAAGCAAGTAAAAAGAGAAAATGGAGAGAACAGATTACTGCGAAGGTAAACCACATACTAATCGCACAAGGCTGGCTATTTTATATTACTGGTTTCTTATTAGGACGAGCTGTCATCTTGCAGACGGTATCTCCATTTGCCGTGGCATTTATTGCAAGTATGTGGTTTGTCCATCGAGAAAAATCATTCCGGTCGATGATTGCAGTTATTTTAGGAGCACTGACCTACTCTATGCAGCATGTAATGTATATCTTTCTTGCTTTTATCTTATTTATCTTCATATCGGCAGCAACAAAGTCTATCAAAAACCAGCAATGGATGCTGCCTATTACTGTCTTTTTTGCTACGAGTTTGCCAAGAATGTTTCTATATTCGATTCAAGACACCATCACATCCTTTGAGTGGATGATGTTAGCTGTTGAAGGAATACTTGGAGCAATTCTTGTACTTATATTTATGCAAAGTATTCCACTATTATCACCAAAACGTTATAAACCTGCCTTAAAAAGTGAAGAAATTGTCTGCTTGATTATTCTTATTGCCTCTGTATTAACTGGATTTATTGGTTGGGAAGTGTATGGAGCATCATTAGAGCAGGTCTTTTCAAGATATTTTGTTTTAGTATTTGCATTTATCGGTGGGGCAGCAATTGGGTCGACGGTTGGTGTAGTCGCAGGGATGATTTTATCTTTAGCTAATGTTGCAAATCTTTATCAAATGAGTTTGCTGGCATTTTCGGGTGTGCTCGGAGGTTTATTGAAGGAAGGCAAGAAGCCGGGAACAGCATTAGGTCTTCTAATTGGGACAGGCTTAATAGGTGTTTATGGTGAAAGTGTTGCTCTATTACCATCTTTAACAGAATCACTTATCGCAGTGATGCTATTTCTAATTACACCAGCATCATGGTTTGAACAGATAGCTCGCTATATACCAGGAACAGAAGCATATACCAATGAGCAGGAACAGTATTCTCAAAAGGTTCGCAATGTGACAGCGAAACGAGTGGAGCAATTTTCAAGTGTTTTTGAAGCGCTATCTAAAAGTTTTGCTGTAACGGACAGAACGTTAAGTGATGAACAAAGAGATGAAAAACGGGATACAGATTATTTTTTAAGTCAGGTAACAGAAAAAACATGCCAAGGATGCTTTTTAAAAAATAAGTGCTGGCAGAAGGAGTTTGATAAAACCTATTCTTTGATGGAAATCATGAAGCAGAATATAACTGCCGGTCAGGATCCTAACCGAAATATCGTAAAGGAATTTGAGAACCATTGTGTGAAATCGCGTCAGGTTATGGATGCTATGCGGTCAGAAATGAGTTTTTATGAAGCGAATCAACAACTTAGACAACAGGTGACAGAAAGTAAGCGCTTAGTATCTGACCAGCTTCAAGGTGTATCCGACGTTATGAATGATTTTGCTAAAGAAATATTAAAGGAGCGGCAGCATCATGAGTTGCAGGAATCGCAAATCATACAGGCTTTAAAGCAGATGGGGATCGAATTAGTCCGGCTAGATATCTATCAATTAGAGAAAGGAAATGTAGATATTGAATTGACGACAAGTTTTTATGAATATCACGGAGAAGGAGAAAAATTGATTGCTCCGATCCTTTCCGAGTTACTCGATGAAATGATTGTTGTAAAACAGGAGGATATCTCTTCTTTTCCATACGGCTATAGTCATTTTGTCTTTAGCTCTGCAAGAGATTTTGCCATTGAGACAGGAGCAGCAAATGCAGCTAAAGGAGGTGGGCTAGTATCTGGAGACAGCTTTACCACGATTGAACTTGGTGCTGGTAAGTTTGCAATAGCTATCAGTGATGGAATGGGAAATGGGAAACGGGCGAAGGAAGAAAGTACAGAAACGTTGCGCTTACTGCAACAAATTTTACAGACAGGGATACGAGAAAAAGTAGCCATCAAAACCATCAACTCTATTCTTGCTTTACGTACCACAGATGAGATGTTTGCTACGCTCGATTTAGCAGTTGTTGATTTGCATAATGCATCTGCTGAATTTTTAAAGATTGGTTCGACACCAAGCTTTGTCCGCAGGGGGAACTCCATGATAAAAATTGAGGCTAGTAATTTGCCAATGGGAATTATCAAGGAATTTGACGTAGATATTGTCAGCGAGCAATTAAAGGCGAATGACTTATTGATTATGATGAGTGATGGGATCTTTGATGGACCGAAAGATGTAGAAAATATCGATATTTGGATAAAAAGAAAGATTAAAGAAATGGATACAGAAGATCCACAAGAAATAGCTGATTTACTATTAGAAGAGGTGATTCGTACCAGGTCAGGAGATATTAACGACGATATGACTGTATTAGTTGCTAAAGTAAAGAAGAACACGCCGAAATGGGCAAATGTTCCAATTCATCAGGGGAAGGTGCTTTCTATGTAGAGATGCCTTCCATTTACGCTCCCTTTTCTTAATGAAATCACTCAAAAATACGTATATCAAAAGTATTATTTGGTGATGATGGTAATGGAAGATGAGGGAGGTATAAATAAAATGAACGCGGGAACATTAAAACAAATTTTGCTATTAACAGACGGCTGTTCCAATAAAGGTGAAGATCCTGCTATAGTTGCCAACTTAGCAAATCAACAAGGAATTACTGTGAATGTCATTGGTATTTTAGATGATGATCAGACAGAGCAGCCAGAAGGTCTTCAGGAAGTAGAGGATATTGCTGTTTCTGGTGGTGGTGTTAGCCAAATTGTTTATAGTGAGCGATTATCACAAACCGTACAAATAGTAACAAGACAAGCAATGACACAAACGTTGCAAGGGTTTGTCAATAAGGAATTGCGTAGTATCCTAGGAAAAGAGCAGTCGATGGAGGAGCTCGATCCTGAAAAACGCGGAGAAATTATGGAAGTCGTAGAGGATTTAGGCGAAACCAGTGATTTAGAGGTGGTTGTACTTGTTGATAGCAGTGCAAGCATGCGCGACAAGTTAGAAACCGTGAAGGAAGCACTTTTTGATTTATCGATGAGTTTAAATGCACGTGTTGGGAAAAACCGTTTTTGTATTTATCGATTCCCAGGAAAACGTAATGATATTGAAATTGTGCTTGATTGGTCGCCAAGGTTGGATGGGATTTCAAAAGTCTTTCCCAAATTGACAAGTGGCGGTATCACTCCAACTGGACCAGCATTACGTGCAGCGATGTATCAATTTAGCAAGAAGCAGCTACGGAGGAATTCGGATGAAGAACCATTCGACATGGAAGAAACCGGGTATTAATCTACATGCTCAGCAAAAGGTAATAGGGAAGTGGCATCATCAATCTTACACCGTGGTACGCAAAATTGGTGAAGGGGCGATTGGAGCTGTGTATCTTTGCATGCACCACGGGCGTCCGGTTGCCTTGAAAATGAGTGAACAGGATGCAGCTGTAACGGTAGAAGTCAATGTACTTAAAGCATTGAAAAAGGTTCAAGGGTACCGCCTTGGGCCTTCTTTATTGGATGTGGATGATTGGACGGCGCCAAATGGAAGAGTGTATTCATTTTATGTGATGGAATACATGGAGGGACAAACGTTAGGTGCTTTTATTCAAACGAGAGGGAAAAAATGGCTTGGGGTATTGATGGTCCAGCTATTAGAGGACCTGGATCAGCTTCATCAGGCTGGTTGGACCTTTGGCGATTTAAAAACGGATAATATTCTTGTTGAGTCGAATCCACCAAGAATTCGGTTAGTTGATGTAGGTGGTACAACAAGGATGGGGCGTTCAATTAAAGAATATACAGAGTTTTTTGACCGTGGATATTGGGGAATGGGGACGCGTAAAGCAGAGCCGAGCTATGATTTATTCGCTGTTGCGATGGTGTTTCTCCATATTTATTATCCGAGACGTTTCGATCGTATAGCAGGAGAACCTTCCGAGAAATTATTGGAGAAGAAGCTATATCGTGCAAAAGATTTACAATTGTTACACCCTGTCTTAAAAAAAGCACTAAAAGGGAAATACCATACCGCAACAGAAATGAAAAAAGATGTTATGAATAAAATAAAACAGGTGCAAAACAGGCGCAGTCAATATCGTAAACAGACACAGCAAAAGAAGGCTTACCCTGTAAAAGAGTCATTTAGTATTTCTTTAGTGGCGTCTGTTTTTTGGATTATTTCTATGTTGTTACCTTAATTTGTAAAAAGGAAACGAAAATATGTTTTTTGGCATCCTCTTTTTTGAACCGTTTCTTAAAAAGGAGTATGATAGAAGCATAGTCAACATACAGATTTTTTCTGATTTAGAATAACCGTATGATAGGCGGAAGATTTGGATGGGGGAAGAATAAAATGGAAAAGGAAGTGTGTGCATTTATCGAAAGGCATCATTTAATTCAAAAGCATGCAAAGGTTCTTATCGGAGTTTCAGGAGGACCGGATTCGATTGCGCTCTTACATTTTCTACATAAACTTCCACCCAAATGGAAATTAAACCTCGTGGTTGTGACAGTAGATCATCAATTACGTTATGAAGATTCTGCAGAAGATTGCCAGTTTGTGAAAGAAATTTGCCAGGAATGGGGAATACCTTGTGTGGCAAAAGCGGTAGATGTCAGGCAATACCAAAAAGCAAAGGGTACCAGTGAAGAGGTCGCCGCGCGGGAACTGCGTTATAGCGTGTATCAAGAGCTAATGTATGAAAAAAATGCTGATATTCTTGCTCTTGGTCATCATGCCGATGATCAAATTGAAACAATGGTTATGCGTATGGTAAGAATTGCGACATCGAATGCTTTAAAAGGAATACCTGTGCGTCGTGACTTTGCAGGTGGTGAAATTATTCGTCCTTTATTAGCTGTAACAAAGAATAACATTCTTGCTTATTTGGAAAAGTATCAATTAAGCTATCGGGTGGATAAAACAAATGCAGATGATACGTATACGAGAAACTATTACCGTAAAAATATTGTACCGTTACTGAAGGAAAAAAATCCAAATATTTCAGAGACAATACAGACCCTTAGTGAGACATTATCTCAGGATGAAAACTATTTGCAGGAGCAAGCAAAAGAAATGGTAGAAAAAGTCGTGGAATTTGGCAAGGGTAAACGGGAAATTTGTTTTGCTGCAGAAGCTTTTTTAGAGTTTTCTCAGGCTTTACAAAGAAGGGCCTTTCATCTAATATTAAACTATCTATATGGAACCTTACCTAAAGACCTATCCTATACCCACGAAGTAAACTTTTTTGACCTAATAAGGCGCCGGAATGGAAGCTCAAGTATAGATTTTCCATTAAGGCTCCGTATGACAAATATATATGGACAAATTTATCTGCAATTTGGTCATCAACCATCCACGAAGCTAGCTCATTCCTCTTTATTGAACGTTCCAGGTGAAGTACAATGGTTTGATGGAACAAGAGTCGAGGCAACTATGATTAGAGAAGCCTCAGCAGAGGATAAAGCAACTTTTGTTTTTCCGTTAGATTCTATTTCATTACCACTACATATCCGAGTAAGAAAAGCGGGAGATCGTATGTCTGTAAGAGGATTAAATGGTTCAAAAAAGCTGAAGGATATTTTTATTGATGCTAAAATACCAAAAAATTTACGGGATAATTGGCCAATTATAGTGGATGATAAAGGGGACATCCTTTGGGTCGTCGGTCTAAAAAAAGCGGAGACTGCGCAACATGGTAAAGGAATGAATATAAAGTTAACGTTTAGTTCGAGACGATAATTAGGAGGAGAAAAAATGGTACAAGGAACAATTCATGACGAGATTGAAAAGATTTTAGTCAGTGAGGAAGAAATTCAAGAAAAATGTAAGGAGCTTGGCGCTGTATTAACAGAAGAATACGAAGGCAGGTTTCCTTTAGCTATCGGAGTGTTAAAAGGTGCATTACCATTTATGTCAGACATTCTTCGCTACACAGAAACACATTTAGAAATGGATTTTATGGATGTATCGAGTTATGATGGTGGAACTTCTTCCACAGGAGAAGTAAAAATCCTAAAGGACTTGAATACGAAAGTAGAGGGTCGCGATATAATTATCGTAGAGGATATCATTGATAGCGGACTGACATTAAGTTACTTAGTAGACCTCTTTAAATACCGTAAAGCCAACTCTATCAAGATTGTGACGCTTTTGGATAAACCTGCTGGGAGAACAGCAGATATCAAAGCAGACATGATTGGTTTTGAAGTTCCAGATGAATTTGTTGTCGGCTACGGCTTAGACTATGCAGAAAAGTACCGAAACCTTTCTTACATTGGCATTCTTAAACCAGAAATTTATGGAGGCTGAGGTTATCTGTAAAATAGGGCAGCTGCATTTGGAAAGAAGAAACAGCCTGCAATAAAATCACTGGAAAATACAGCTATTTCCTTTGCTCTCAGGAAATGAATGTGAAAGAATAACCTTAAGAGGGTATCATCAGGAATTTTGCAATATTTTATTTCATAAAAGTACGTAATCACAAAGAACAGTTAAATTTTTTGGACTTCTTGAACATTCTAAAAAAATAATTCGTCAAAAATGGTTAAATTATTTGTGTAAAGCGATTTTACTATGATACGATTTACTATAGTTTTTCCCCATTTGGGAGGAGGTAAGCAATGAATCAGATATTTCGTAAGGTCTTCGTTTGGATGCTCTTATTTATTATCATTATTGGTGTAATTGGAGTATTTAATAATCCAAGTGAAGATCAGGAGCAGTATGATGTACAGCAATTTATGAATGCTTTAAATAATGGTGAAATTCAGGAACTGACCTTTCAACCGTCACACGGTATCATTCGTTTGACGGGTACGTTAGTGGACGATGAGACAGAATTTGTTGCTCAAGTACCGGATAATGAAGCACTTGTTTCACAAATTACAAATAGCGCGAGCGAACAAAGCGAATTAACGGTCGAAGAAGAAGAGCAGCCAAGTCCTTGGCTTACATTTTTAACTGGAATTATTCCGTTCTTATTGATTGGTCTATTCTTACTGTTCATCCTTAGTCAAGCACAAGGTGGCGGCGGTGGCGGCCGTGTGATGAACTTCGGTAAAAGTAAGGCAAAAATGTACTCCGAAGATAAGAAAAAAGTCCGCTTTAAAGATGTCGCTGGTGCTGATGAAGAGAAACAAGAACTTGTTGAGGTTGTAGAATTCTTAAAAGACCCACGAAAATTCTCTCAAGTAGGAGCGCGTATTCCAAAAGGTGTTCTACTTGTTGGACCTCCAGGTACAGGTAAAACATTATTAGCGAAAGCTGTTGCCGGTGAAGCAGGAACACCATTCTTCTCCATCAGTGGTTCAGATTTCGTAGAGATGTTTGTTGGGGTTGGTGCATCCCGTGTACGTGATTTATTTGAAAATGCGAAGAAAAATGCACCATGTATCATCTTTATCGATGAAATTGATGCCGTTGGCCGTCAGCGTGGAGCTGGTCTTGGTGGCGGACATGATGAACGTGAACAAACATTAAACCAGCTATTGGTTGAGATGGACGGATTTGGAGCGAATGAAGGTATTATCATGATCGCTGCAACCAACCGTGCAGATATTCTTGACCCAGCCTTATTGCGTCCGGGACGTTTTGACAGACAAATCATGGTGGACCGTCCAGATGTGAAAGGCCGTGAAGCTGTTCTAGGTGTTCATGCAAGAAATAAACCAATGGAAGAAAGCGTGGATTTAAAAACAATCGCTATGCGTACTCCGGGATTCTCTGGTGCAGACTTAGAGAACTTGCTTAATGAAGCAGCATTAATTGCAGCAAGAGCTGATCGTAAGAAAATCAGCCAGCTAGATATTGATGAAGCAATTGACCGGGTTATCGCAGGTCCGGCTAAGAAAAGCAGAGTCATTTCTGAAAAAGAAAGAAATATTGTTGCCTACCATGAGAGTGGTCATACAATCATCGGCATGGTCTTAGATGATGCAGACGTCGTGCATAAAGTTACCATTGTTCCACGGGGGCAAGCAGGCGGATATGCGGTCATGCTTCCAAGAGAAGATCGTTACTTCATGACCAAACCAGAGCTGTTTGATAAAATCACCGGCTTGCTGGGCGGACGTGTTGCAGAGGAAATCATATTTGGTGAAGTTAGTACAGGCGCTTCGAATGACTTCCAGCGTGCAACAGGTATTGCGAATAAGATGATTACCGAATTTGGTATGAGTGATAAGATTGGCCCGCTTCAATTTACCAACGGCGGTGGAGGAAATGTATTCCTTGGCCGTGATATTCAGAATGAACAAACGTATTCTGATGCAATTGCACAAGAAATTGATCAGGAAATGCAGAATTTCATTAACTATTGTTATGATCGTGCAAAAACAATTCTGACGGAACATAAAGCACAGTTAGAATTAATTGCAAAGACATTATTAGAAGTGGAAACACTGGATGCAAAACAAATTAAATCTCTTTTTGAAAATGGAACGTTACCAGAACCAGAAGAAGAATCAGATGATTTGAAAGTAAGCATCCATTCGAAGGAAGAAAAAGAGGATGAGGATAAAAAAGGCCTTTCTTTTGAGGAAGCAAAAGAAAAAGCGGAAAAGAAATCCGACTCTTACATTAATGACCCAATTATGGGCAGTGGTTCTGAGGAAAAAGAAACAGATCACACTGATAATAATAAGGAAGATGACTCCGATTCCGATCGTAAAAACTAAAGGATTGGAAAAGATATATAAGAAGCAGCCAAAGGAATAGAAAGGCTGCTTCTTTTTGGTTCGTACGCATGCTTTTTTGGTTTTTCCTGAAAAGAAGTATGTTATATTAAATTTTAGAGAAACAAAGGAAGGTATGGTGACAGATGTTATTTGTTCTTGATGTAGGAAATACCAATACAGTTTTGGGTGTTTTTGATAATGATAAATTAATTCATCACTGGCGGATAAAAACTGACCGGTATAAGACGGAAGATGAATTTGGCATGCTTATCCATTCTTTATTCGAATATAAAGGAATTCATTTTAAAGAGATTACCGGCGTGATTATCTCCTCTGTTGTACCACCTATTATGTTTGCTTTAGAAAAAATGAGCCGAGACTATTTTAATATAGAAGCCGTGGTTATCGGGAAAACTTCTTATGATAAGCTAATTAAGATGAATTATCCAAACCCATCTGAAGTTGGAGCAGACCGAATCGTTAATGCCATTGCGGGTATTGAAAAATACGGAGCGCCATTAATCATTATTGATTTTGGAACAGCGACAACGTATTGTTATGTGGATGAAGAAGCAAGATATGCAGGAGGAATTATTACACCTGGTGTAAATATTTCGATGGAGGCCTTAAATTCGAGAGCTTCCAAGCTGCCGAAAATTGAGATTCAAAAACCGCAACGTGTAATTGGTTCTTCTACTGTCGAGGCAATGACATCTGGTGTGTTTTATGGGTATATTGGTCAAATTGACGGACTGGTCAAACGAATCCAACAAGAAAAAGGGACAAACTCAACAGTTATCGCAACGGGCGGTTTGTCTAAGCTCATTGCACATGAATCAGAAACGATTGATGCTGTCGAACCTTATCTTACGCTGAATGGGCTGTATCTTATTTATAAAACGTATTATCAATAAACGGAGGAATGATGATTGTGAAGGATTATTTAATTAAAGCAACAACGTATAATGATATGATTCGTGCCTATGCGATTACATCAACGCATACAGTAGAGGAAGCCCGTAAAAGACAAGATACATGGGCAACAGCTTCTGCTGCACTTGGCCGTACGATTACAGTGACAGCCATGATGGGAGCCATGTTAAAAGGAGATGACTCTATTACTGTTAAAGTGATGGGAAATGGACCAATGGGGGCTATTGTTGCAGACGGAAATGCAAAAGGTCATGTACGTGGATATGCCACTAATCCTCATGTAGATTTTGATTTAAATGAAAACGGCAAACTGGATGTAGCAAAAGCAGTTGGAACAGAGGGAAATATTAGTGTTATCAAGGATTTAGGGATGAAAGACTATTTCACGGGTGAGACGCCAATTGTTTCCGGTGAGATAAGCGAGGATTTCACATACTATTTTGCAACTTCCGAGCAAGTTCCTTCAGCCGTAGGAGCAGGGGTTCTTGTTAATCCAGACTTGAGTATTTTAGCTGCTGGCGGTTTTATTGTGCAAGTCATGCCGGGAGCAGATGAAGCAGTGATTGAGCGATTAGAAGACCGTATTCAGTCTTTCCCTGCCATATCTACTCTTATTCGGGAAGGGAAAACACCAGAAGAAATTCTATACACTTTGTTTGATAAAGATAATGTAAATATCTTAGAGAAAATGCCAATTGAATTTCAATGTAAATGCTCTAAAGAAAGACTCGCAAATGCGATTGTTGGACTGGGTAATGATGAAATTCAGCAAATGATTGATGAAGATCACGGAGCAGAAGCAACTTGTCATTTCTGTAATGAACAATATACTTTTACTGAAGAAGAATTAGAAGAACTTAAGCAATCTTAGAAAAGGTATTCGACTAGCGGTAGCATGATACAAAAAAGGTATGATGGACCGTTTTTGTATAAATCAAATTGGATGATTAATATGTGAGCATTTGTGGAATAGAAAAAATAGGCACTTTTTTTGTTTTTAGGATTGACATTTTGCGAATAAAGAAATACATTATATATAAATCATATAAAATTACTTGGTTTTAGGAGGGGTTATATGACAGTCGCAAATAATATTTCAGATTTAATTGGTGGAACACCTATTGTAAAGCTTCACAATATTGCTGATCAGGATAGTGCAGAGGTATATGCCAAACTAGAATTTATGAACCCGGGAAGTTCTGTAAAGGATCGTATTGCTGCAGCAATGGTAGAGGCTGCAGAGAAATCAGGAGAATTAAAACCTGGCGATACAATTATTGAGCCGACTAGCGGTAATACAGGAATTGGTTTAGCAATGGTTGCTACTGCAAAAGGATATCAGGCAATACTTGTTATGCCGGATACCATGAGTAAGGAACGCCGTAATTTATTAAAAGCTTATGGAGCGAAGTTAGTTTTAACTCCGGGAGCAGAAGGAATGAAGGGTGCAATTGCTAAAGCGAAGGAACTGCAAGAAGAAAATGGCTACTTTATGCCGCAGCAATTCAACAATCCTGCGAATCCGGAAATTCATGCAAAAACAACGGGTAAAGAAATTGTAGAGCAAATGTCAGACGGTTTAGATGCTTTCATTTCTGGAATTGGAACAGGTGGAACAATTACTGGTGCCGGAAAAGTACTTAAAGACCATTTCAATGATGTGAAAATTTATGCTGTTGAGCCAAAGGATTCACCTGTACTCTCAGGAGGAAATCCTGGCCCGCATAAAATTCAGGGAATTGGCGCAGGCTTTACACCGGAAGTACTAGATACAGCTATTTATAATGAAGTTCTGCAAATCGCTAATGAAGAAGCTTTTGAAGCAGCTCGTAAAGTTGCCACAACGAATGGGATTCTTGGAGGTATTTCTTCAGGAGCAGCCGTTGCCGCAGCGTTAAAAGTAGCAAAAGAACTAGGAAAGGGCAAGAAGGTTCTTGCTATTCTTCCTGATAACGGAGAACGTTACCTGTCTACAGCGCTTTATCAATTTGAAGACGAAGAATAAAATAGGCATAAAAAAGAAACCAGTATAAAGATATACTGGTTTCTTTTTTATGTAAAATAGTGGTAGGTAAGAATGGGATATGATTTTATTATTATTTTTTTCACGAGCGCTTACTACTTTTTTTCTTTAACTTCTTAAGGTAGGATGTAGAATAGATACTTTTTGAGAGAAAAGAGGCGGAAAAACAAGTGAAGCAAGCAAAAGAACTTCAATCAGCTTTAAATAAACGGACGCATATTATGGGGATATTAAATGTCACCCCTGACTCCTTCTCAGATGGCGGACAATATACAGATATTGAAAAGGCAGTTGCTAAAGGAAAGAAAATGGAAGAAGACGGGGCAGATATCATTGACATTGGCGGTGAATCTACCCGGCCAGGACATACACCTGTCAGCGCGGAAGAAGAAATAGAAAGAATTATCCCGGTCATTGAGGCTTTAAAAGATTCTCTGCAGATACCTATATCCGTGGACACATTTAAAGCAGCGGTAGCAGAGCAGGCTGTAAAAGCCGGTGCCTCTATTATAAATGATATTTGGGGAGCGAAAAGAGAGCCGGAAATTGCAGAAATTGCAGCTCGTTACCAGGTCTCCATGGTTCTTATGCACAATCGGATGGACATGGATTATGGTGACTTTATGACGGATGTGAAAGCTGATTTACAAGAGAGTATTTCAATTGCTAAAAAAGCAGGTGTAGAGGATAACCAGATTATTCTCGATCCGGGCATCGGTTTTGCGAAAACGATGAAACAAAATCAATATATGATTAAAGAGCTGCAAGAGCTGAATACATTTGGTTACCCAGTACTTTTGGCAGCGTCCCGTAAAAGATTTATCGGTGATATTTTAGATGTTTCCGCGGATCAAAGAGACATTGGAACAGCAGCAACTACAGTAATTGGAATTGCTAAAGGCGCACGAATTATTCGTGTGCATGATGTAAAAGCTAACTTGGAAGCGGCAAAAGTAGCGGATGCAATTTACCATACAGAGTTATAGATAATATTTATATAGAGAAAAACTGGTTGTAGTAGAAAGGAAGGGCAAGAATGGATAAAATCGTTTTGAAACGAATGCAGTTTTATGGATACCACGGGCTATTACCTGAGGAAAACACATTGGGACAACGTTTTTATGTTGATGCTGAACTTTATCTGCCGTTAAGGAAAGCAGGAAAATCAGATGCGATGGAGGATTCCATACATTATGGGGAAGCGTATGAAAAGGTAAAGTATATCGTAGAGGAAAAAAGTTTTCATCTGATTGAAGCTTTGGCAGAGGAAATCGCAGAGGAACTTTTTTCTTCCTTTGAGTCCCTGGAAGCATGTACGATTCACGTAACAAAACCAGATCCACCGATACCAGGCTATTATGAATCGGTAGCTGTAGAAATTTATAGGGAGAGAACGAAATGAACCAGGCATTTATTGCACTCGGAACAAATATTGAACCGAGAGAAGAATATTTGAAGCAAGCATTAGACTTACTGGAGGCAAATGAATATATATCCATCCAAAAAAAATCTTCTATATATGAAACGGCCCCGGTCGGCTATCAGGATCAAGCAGATTTTTTAAATATGGTATTAGAGCTTCAAACAAGTTTGTCATCCATGAATCTGCTTGATGTTTGTCAACAGATTGAAAGGGAGCTTGGCAGAAAACGCGACATTCGATTTGGTCCGCGAACCATTGATCTTGACATTTTGACATTTAATCATGAAAATAGTAGAGTAGAAAGATTGATTATACCGCATCCTCGCATGCATGAGCGTGCTTTTGTATTAATCCCGTTAGGAGAAATCGCGCCGGCTTTTATTATACCTGTACATGAGAAATCTGTAGAAGCTTACTTAAAAGAAATTCCAGAGAAGGATCGAACAGATGTCAGGCTCTGGAAGGAAGAGATATAAAAAGCATCGAAGGTTATTTTTCGTAAAGATAAATCAGCTGTTGTATGAATAATTGGGTTAGAAGATAGGATATTAATTATTTGAGAAGTGGAGTGGTAGCAGTGTCAGAAGAATTAAATGAACATATGCAGGTAAGACGCGATAAGCTTACAGAATATGTTGAAAAAGGGTTAGACCCATTTGGCGGAAAATTTGAACGTACGCATTTATCCAATGATTTAGTTGAAAAATACGATCAATATTCTAAAGAAGAGTTAGAGGAAATTACAGATGAGGTAACCGTTGCAGGACGTCTAATGACAAAGCGTGGAAAAGGGAAAGCAGGATTTGCGCATGTTCAAGATTTAAGTGGACAGATTCAATTGTATGTCCGTAAAGATGCAATTGGAGAAGAAGCATATGAGGTATTTAAATCAGCAGATTTAGGTGACATTGTTGGTGTTACAGGTGTGATGTTTAAAACAAAAGTTGGGGAATTATCTGTTAAAGCAAAAGAATTCCATCTATTAACGAAATCATTACGTCCGTTACCAGAAAAATATCATGGGTTAAAAGATATTGAACAACGTTACCGTCAACGCTACCTGGATCTTATTACTAATCCAGAAAGCAGAGACACCTTTGTAGCCCGCAGTAAAATTATTCAATCCATGCGTGAATATTTAAATGGCCAAGGTTATTTAGAAGTGGAAACACCGATGATGCATAGTATTCCCGGGGGAGCATCGGCACGTCCTTTTATTACCCATCACAATGCATTAGATAGTGAATTATATATGCGTATTGCCATTGAATTACATTTGAAACGCCTTATTGTCGGCGGCTTGGAAAAAGTATATGAAATTGGTCGTGTATTTCGTAATGAAGGAGTATCGACAAGGCATAACCCTGAATTTACAATGATTGAGTTATATGAAGCATATGCCGATTACCATGATATTATGGACCTTACTGAAAACCTCATCGCGCATATTGCAAAAGAAGTGTATGGAAAAACAACTATTCAATATGGTGAAGATGAAGTAAACCTGGAACCAAAATGGACAAGACTGCATATGGTAGATGCGGTTAAACAGGAGACAGGTGTAGACTTTTGGCAACATCTATCAGATGAAGAAGCACGTGCATTAGCAAAAGAACACAATGTTGAAATTACGGATTCCATGACATTCGGGCATATCGTAAACGAGTTTTTTGAGCAAAAAGTAGAAGAGACACTTGTTCAACCTACGTTTGTTTTTGGGCATCCTGTAGAAATCTCTCCACTTGCTAAAAAGAATAAAGAGGATGATCGTTTTACGGATCGGTTTGAGTTATTTATTGTAGGAAGAGAACATGCTAATGCCTTTAGCGAATTGAATGATCCAATTGATCAACGCCAGCGTTTTGAAGCGCAAGTGAAAGAAAGAGATCAAGGAAATGATGAAGCTCATTATATGGACGAAGACTTCTTAGAAGCGTTGGAATATGGTATGCCGCCTACTGGTGGTTTAGGAATTGGAGTAGATCGTCTGGTTATGTTATTAACAAATTCTCCTTCCATACGTGATGTACTATTATTCCCGCAAATGAAAAACCGTTAATTTATGATGTTGTTGTGTTAAAAGCACTGCCGGAAGGAATCTATTCTGGCAGTGCTTTTTATGTATGATGGAGTAAAAAGCTTTATGAACAGCGGTTTACAGAGGGTTTGTTAAGATGCTTCAATAAAATGAATTATAGAAATATTTATCTGATGTAAATTTATTTTAAAAAAGACTTGCTTTCAGTTTGGAATCATGATAAATTAATTATCGTTGCATAACGCAATACGCATCACACAAACGATTCAACAGGTTAACACAAAAAATAATTTTAAAAATTTGTTGACAACGAATTGCAGATGTGATAAATTAATAAAGTCGCCAATTTGAAACAGCGGCAAACAAATTGCTCTTTGAAAACTGAACAAAACAACCAGTACGAAAGAAGAAAAACAACCTCGTTTTTCTTAAACATTTAAGTCAGAAGTAGACTTCTGAAAGCTAAAGTATTCAAACACTTTTATGGAGAGTTTGATCTTGGCTCAGGACGAACGCTGGCGGCGTGCCTAATACATGCAAGTCGAGCGCGGGAAGCGAACAGAACTCTTCGGAGGGACGTTCGTGGAACGAGCGGCGGACGGGTGAGTAACACGTAGGCAACCTGCCTGTAAGACTGGGATAACTCGCGGAAACGCGAGCTAATACCGGATAATACTTAACATCACCTGATGATAAGTTAAAAGGCGGCTTTTGCTGTCACTTACAGATGGGCCTGCGGCGCATTAGCTAGTTGGTGGGGTAAGGGCTCACCAAGGCGACGATGCGTAGCCGACCTGAGAGGGTGATCGGCCACACTGGGACTGAGACACGGCCCAGACTCCTACGGGAGGCAGCAGTAGGGAATCTTCCGCAATGGACGAAAGTCTGACGGAGCAACGCCGCGTGAGTGATGAAGGTTTTCGGATCGTAAAACTCTGTTGTCGAGGAAGAACAAGTACGATAGTAACTGATCGTACCTTGACGGTACCCGACCAGAAAGCCACGGCTAACTACGTGCCAGCAGCCGCGGTAATACGTAGGTGGCAAGCGTTGTCCGGAATTATTGGGCGTAAAGCGCTCGCAGGCGGTTCTTTAAGTCTGATGTGAAATCTTGCAGCTCAACTGCAAACGTGCATTGGAAACTGGAGGACTTGAGTGCAGAAGAGGAGAGTGGAATTCCACGTGTAGCGGTGAAATGCGTAGAGATGTGGAGGAACACCAGTGGCGAAGGCGACTCTCTGGTCTGTAACTGACGCTGAGGAGCGAAAGCGTGGGGAGCGAACAGGATTAGATACCCTGGTAGTCCACGCCGTAAACGATGAGTGCTAGGTGTTAGGGGGTTTCCGCCCCTTAGTGCTGAAGTTAACGCATTAAGCACTCCGCCTGGGGAGTACGGCCGCAAGGCTGAAACTCAAAAGAATTGACGGGGACCCGCACAAGCGGTGGAGCATGTGGTTTAATTCGAAGCAACGCGAAGAACCTTACCAGGTCTTGACATCCTTTGACCGCTCTAGAGATAGAGTTTTCCCTTCGGGGACAAAGTGACAGGTGGTGCATGGTTGTCGTCAGCTCGTGTCGTGAGATGTTGGGTTAAGTCCCGCAACGAGCGCAACCCTTAATCTTAGTTGCCAGCATTTAGTTGGGCACTCTAAGGTGACTGCCGGTGACAAACCGGAGGAAGGTGGGGATGACGTCAAATCATCATGCCCCTTATGACCTGGGCTACACACGTGCTACAATGGACGGAACAAAGGGAAGCGAATCCGCGAGGTGAAGCAAATCCCATAAAACCGTTCTCAGTTCGGATTGTAGGCTGCAACTCGCCTACATGAAGCCGGAATCGCTAGTAATCGCGGATCAGCATGCCGCGGTGAATACGTTCCCGGGTCTTGTACACACCGCCCGTCACACCACGAGAGTTCGTAACACCCGAAGTCGGTGAGGTAACCTTTTGGAGCCAGCCGCCGAAGGTGGGACGAATGATTGGGGTGAAGTCGTAACAAGGTAGCCGTATCGGAAGGTGCGGCTGGATCACCTCCTTTCTAAGGATAATTAACGGAATTTGTACTGGTTTGTTTGGTTCAGTTTTGAGAGAGTAATTCTCTCTATTTGTACCTTGAAAACTAAATAAGAGTAACAACGACATCAAACTTTAGAAATAAGGCAAAGAAGCTATAATATAGCGACACAAATGATTACATGTTGTAATCAACGAGCTTATTCAAAAACTTTAGTTAAGTGAATAAGGGCGCACGGTGGATGCCTTGGCACTAGGAGCCGATGAAGGACGGGACTAACACCGATATGCCTCGGGGAGTTGTAAGTAAACATTATTATCCGAGGATTTCCGAATGGGGGAACCCACTGTTCGTAATGGAACAGGACATCTATCTGAATACATAGGGTAGATGAGGCATACCCGGGGAACTGAAACATCTCAGTACCTGGAGGAAGAGAAAGAAACATCGATTTCCCAAGTAGCGGCGAGCGAAACGGAAAGAGCCCAAACCAAGAAGCTTGCTTCTTGGGGTTGTAGGACATTCCATTGGAGTTACAAAAAAATGCTTTAGATGAATCGACTTGGAAAGGTCAGCCATAGAAGGTAACAGCCCTGTAATCGAAAAAGCGTTTTCTCCGGAGTGTATCCTGAGTACGGCGGAACACGTGAAATTCCGTCGGAATCCGGGAGGACCATCTCCCAAGGCTAAATACTCCCTAGTGACCGATAGTGAACCAGTACCGTGAGGGAAAGGTGAAAAGCACCCCGGGAGGGGAGTGAAATAGAACCTGAAACCGTGTGCCTACAAGTAGTCGAAGCCCGTTAATGGGTGACGGCGTACCTTTTGTAGAATGGACCGGCGAGTTACGATTGTATGCAAGGTTAAGTGGAAGACACGGAGCCGTAGCGAAAGCGAGTCTGAATAGGGCGAAGGAGTATGCGGTCGTAGACCCGAAACTGTGTGATCTACCCATGTCCAGGGTGAAGGTCAGGTAACACTGACTGGAGGCCCGAACCCACGTATGTTGAAAAATGCGGGGATGAGGTGTGGGTAGCGGTGAAATTCCAATCGAACACAGAGATAGCTGGTTCTCTCCGAAATAGCTTTAGGGCTAGCCTCAAGATCATGAGTACTGGAGGTAGAGCACTGATTGGACTAGGGGCCCCTACCGGGTTACCGAATTCAGTCAAACTCCGAATGCCAGTTACTTTAACTTGGGAGTCAGACTATGGGTGATAAGGTTCATAGTCGAAAGGGAAACAGCCCAGACCGCCAGCTAAGGTCCCAAAGTATACGTTAAGTGGAAAAGGATGTGGCGTTGCACAGACAACCAGGATGTTGGCTTAGAAGCAGCCATCATTGAAAGAGTGCGTAATAGCTCACTGGTCGAGTGACGCTGCGCCGAAAATGTACCGGGGCTAAACGTATCACCGAAGCTGCGGATTGTTCTTACGAACAATGGTAGGAGAGCGTTCAAAGTGCTGTGAAGTCAGACCGTGAGGACTGGTGGAGCGCTTTGAAGTGAGAATGCCGGTATGAGTAGCGAAAAAAGAGTGAGAATCTCTTTCACCGAATGCCTAAGGTTTCCTGAGGAAGGCTCGTCCTCTCAGGGTTAGTCGGGACCTAAGCCGAGGCCGATAGGCGTAGGCGATGGACAACAGGTTGATATTCCTGTACCACCTCATGATTGTTTGAGCAATGGGGGGACGCAGGAGGATAAGGAGTGCGCACCGATGGATGTGCGTCCAAGCATGCGAGGAAGTCAGATAGGCAAATCCGTCTGACATGTTTCTGAGCTGTGACGGGGAGGGAAATAGAGTACCGAAGTTCCTGATTTCACACTGCCAAGAAAAGCCTCTAGTTAGATCATAGGTGCCCGTACCGCAAACCGACACAGGTAGGCGAGGAGAGAATCCTAAGGTGAGCGGGAGAACTCTCGTTAAGGAACTCGGCAAAATGACCCCGTAACTTCGGGAGAAGGGGTGCTCACTTGTGAGTGAGCCGCAGTGAATAGGCCCAAGCGACTGTTTAGCAAAAACACAGGTCTCTGCGAAGCCGAAAGGCGAAGTATAGGGGCTGACACCTGCCCGGTGCTGGAAGGTTAAGGGGAAGAGTTAGCTCTTCGGAGCGAAGCTTTGAACCGAAGCCCCAGTAAACGGCGGCCGTAACTATAACGGTCCTAAGGTAGCGAAATTCCTTGTCGGGTAAGTTCCGACCCGCACGAAAGGTGCAACGACTTGGGCACTGTCTCAACGAGAGACCCGGTGAAATTATACTATGCGTGAAGATGCGCATTACCCGCGACAGGACGGAAAGACCCCGTGGAGCTTTACTGTAGCCTGATATGGAATGTTTGTGCAGTTTGTACAGGATAGGTGGGAGCCTTTGAAACGTGAGCGCCAGCTTACGTGGAGGCATCCGTGGGATACCACCCTAACTGTATGACCATTCTAACCCAGGACCGTTATCCGGTTCGGAGACAGTGTCAGGCGGGCAGTTTGACTGGGGCGGTCGCCTCCTAAAAGGTAACGGAGGCGCCCAAAGGTTCCCTCAGAATGGTTGGAAATCATTCGCAGAGTGTAAAGGCAGAAGGGAGCTTGACTGCGAGACCTACAAGTCGAGCAGGGACGAAAGTCGGGCTTAGTGATCCGGTGGTTCCGCATGGAAGGGCCATCGCTCAACGGATAAAAGCTACCCCGGGGATAACAGGCTTATCTCCCCCAAGAGTTCACATCGACGGGGAGGTTTGGCACCTCGATGTCGGCTCATCGCATCCTGGGGCTGTAGTCGGTCCCAAGGGTTGGGCTGTTCGCCCATTAAAGCGGTACGCGAGCTGGGTTCAGAACGTCGTGAGACAGTTCGGTCCCTATCCGTCGTGGGCGTTGGAAGTTTGAGAGGAGCTGTCCTTAGTACGAGAGGACCGGGATGGACACACCGCTGGTGTACCAGTTGTTCCGCCAGGAGCATAGCTGGGTAGCTACGTGTGGTAAGGATAAGTGCTGAAAGCATCTAAGCATGAAGCCCCCCTCAAGATGAAACTTCCCATCACTTGAAGTGAGTAAAATCCCTCAGAGACGATGAGGTTGATAGGTCCGAGGTGGAAGCGTGGCGACACGTGCAGCTGACGGATACTAATCGATTGAGGACTTATCTAAGTTTTTTTATGTCACGTTACTCTTATTTAGTTTTCAGGGTGCAAAATTAAAAAAAGTGTTGCATTTTTATTCTAAAATGCATATAATATAACTTGTCCTTGTTTTTCAGGAAACATCTTCAAGTTACATAATTAATAAGGATATTCGGTTAAAACAGTCCATGTCACGGGATTACGATCATTCTTCCTGATAGAAATAATTGTGGACAAGACCGAATAACAGATACCCTTTAAGTCTGGTGACGATAGCGAAGAGGTCACACCTGTTCCCATGCCGAACACAGAAGTTAAGTTCTTCAGCGCCGATGGTAGTTGGGGGCTTCCCCCTGCGAGAGTAGGACGTTGCCAGACATATTAAATCCGGAGGATTAGCTCAGCTGGGAGAGCACCTGCCTTACAAGCAGGGGGTCGCAGGTTCGAGCCCTGCATCCTCCACCATAACGCCGGCCTAGCTCAACTGGTAGAGCAACTGACTTGTAATCAGTAGGTTGGGGGTTCAAGTCCTCTGGCCGGCACCATTTTTTCTTTTGCAAGAGCCATTAGCTCAGTCGGTAGAGCATCTGACTTTTAATCAGAGGGTCGAAGGTTCGAATCCTTCATGGCTCACCATTTGCGGGTGTGGCGGAATTGGCAGACGCGCTAGACTTAGGATCTAGTGCCTTCGGGCGTGGGGGTTCAAGTCCCTCCACCCGCACCATAATTTTAAACTAAAAGCAATATGCGGAAGTAGTTCAGTGGTAGAACACCACCTTGCCAAGGTGGGGGTCGCGGGTTCGAATCCCGTCTTCCGCTCCAAATATTGCCGGGGTGGCGGAACTGGCAGACGCACAGGACTTAAAATCCTGCGGTAAGTGATTACCGTACCGGTTCGATTCCGGTCCTCGGCACCATAAGCGCCTGTAGCTCAATTGGATAGAGCGTTTGACTACGGATCAAGAGGTTAGGGGTTCGACTCCTCTCAGGCGCGCCATCGGGAAGTAGCTCAGCTTGGTAGAGCACTTGGTTTGGGACCAAGGGGTCGCAGGTTCGAATCCTGTCTTCCCGACCATTATATAAATGAATTAATTATGCATGGGGCCTTAGCTCAGCTGGGAGAGCGCCTGCCTTGCACGCAGGAGGTCAGCGGTTCGATCCCGCTAGGCTCCA